>NZ_CP102514.1:3517500-4165000 GCF_024666385.1 Streptomyces yangpuensis | reverse complement strand
GACTACGCATGCGCTCACGCTCAGCCTTCGCTGGTGGGCCGCCTGACGGCGGCCGACCTTCCACGCGAGCACGCATGCGCTCACGGCCGCCGCCTCGGCGGCCGTTCTGTTTTCTCCCCCTTCCGGGAGTGGCCCGGCCGCCGCCCGACGCGGTGGCCCGACACCACTCACGCACTCACCGGGAGAGCAGGACATGACGAGGATCTTCAGCGGGATCAAGCCGACCGGTCACATGACCCTGGGCAACTACCTGGGCGCCGTACGCCAGTGGGTCGCGGCCGACCAGGAGCCCGACGACGCGCTGTTCTGCGTCGTCGACCTGCACGCGCTGACCGTCGAGCACGAGCCTGCGCGCGTACGGAGGCTGAGCCGGCAGGCCGCGACGCTGCTCATCGCCGCCGGGCTGGATCCCCGGCGGTGCACCCTCTTCGTCCAGAGCCATGTCGACGAGCACACGCGGCTGGCGTACCTGCTGGAGTGCACGGCGACCGACGGCGAGCTGCGGCGGATGATCCAGTACAGGGAGAAGGCGGCGAAGGCGCAGGCCGCCGGCGACGGCGTACGGCTGTCCCTGCTCACCTATCCGGTGCTGATGGCCGCCGACATCCTGGCGTACGGGGCCGGGGAAGTGCCGGTCGGGGACGACCAGCGCCAGCACGTCGAGCTGACCCGGGATCTGGCGGTGCGGTTCAACCAGCGCTACGGCCACACCTTCACCGTTCCGCAGGCCACCCATCCGGCGGTGGCCGCCCGCGTCATGGACCTGCAGGATCCGACGTCGAAGATGGGGAAGTCCCACGAGAACGGGGCGGGGATCGTCTACCTGCTCGACGAGCCCGAGGTGGTCCGCAGGAAGGTGATGCGGGCCGTGACCGACAGCGGCGACGGTGCGGTGGTCCACGACCGGGAGACGCGGCCCGGGGTGGCGAACCTGCTGGACATCCTGGCGGCGTGCACCGGCGGTGATCCGGCCGCGCTCGCCGAGGGGTACAGCGGCTACGGGGCGCTGAAGCGGGACGTCGCCGACGCGGTGGTGGAGCTGCTGCGTCCGTTGCGGCAGCGGCATGCGGAGCTGGCGGCCGATCCCGCGCAGGTGGACGAGGTGCTGCGGGAGGGGGCGGAGCGGGCCAGGGGGCTGGCGCGGCCCGTGGTGGACCGGGCGTACGAGGCGATCGGGCTGCTCAGGCCGTAGCCGGGGGTACGGGCCCCGGCGGGGCGGGGGCCCGTACCCGCGCGCGTACGCGTGGTTCAGCTGTTGCCGGAGGCGAGCTCGCGGCTGCGGTCGCGGGCCGCTTCGAGGGCGGCGATCAGGGCGGCGCGTACGCCGTGCCTCTCCAGCTCGACGATGGCGTTGATGGTCGTGCCGGCCGGGGAGGTGACGGCCTCACGGAGCTTGACCGGGTGTTCGCCGCTGTCGCGGAGCATCACGGCGGCGCCGATGGCGGCCTGGACGATGAGGTCGTGGGCCTGGGCGCGGGGCAGTCCGAGGAGGATGCCGGCGTCGGTCATGGCTTCGACGAGGAAGTAGAAGTAGGCGGGTCCGGAGCCGGACAGGGCAGTGGCCGCGTCCTGCTGGGATTCGGGGACGCGCAGGGTCTTGCCGACGCCGCCGAAGATCTCCTCGGTGTGGGCGAGGTGACCGGCGGTGGCGTGGCTGCCGGCGGAGATGACGGACATGGCCTCGTCGACGAGGGCGGGGGTGTTCGTCATGACGCGCACGACCGGGGTACCGGGGGCGAGCCGCTCCTCGAAGAAGGAGGTGGGGATGCCGGCGGCGCCGCTGATGACGAGGCGGTCGGCGGGGACGTGCGGGGCGAGCTCTTCGAGGAGCTTGGCCATGTCCTGGGGTTTGACGGTGAGGATCAGGGTGTCGGCGCGCTTGGCGGCCTCGGCGTTGGAGACGGCCTCGACGCCGTAGCGGGTGCGGAGTTCCTCGGCGCGGTCGCTGCGGCGCGCGGTGACGAGGAGCTTGGAGGCGGGCCAGCCGCCGCGGATCATTCCGCTGAGCAGGGCCTCGCCGATCTTGCCGGTACCGAGGACTGCGACTGTCTGGGTCATGCCCGATTCACCTCGCCGAACGTTCTTCCACCTGGGCTGCGTAGGCGTGGCGTACGCGTACGCCCACGCCTGCTCATCCTTGCACTCGGGCGGCGGGGCGGGGGGGGCCGTCCGGAGTGCGGTCAGGTCGGGCCGGGTCAGGGGGTGCGGCGGCGGAGGGTGGCTGCGCCAAGGGCGAGTACGAGGACGGCGCAGGCGGCGACGATCACCACGTCGCGGACGAAGTCCGCCGTCATGTCGGTGTGGGTGAGGACCTGGGTCATGCCGTCGACGGCGTAGGACATGGGCAGGGCGTCGGAGATGCCTTCGAGTACGGGGTGCATGGTGCTGCGGGCCGCGAAGAGGCCGCAGAGGAGCAGCTGGGGGAAGATCACCGCCGGCATGAACTGGACGGCCTGGAATTCGGAGGCCGCGAAGGCGGAGACGAAGAGGCCGAGGGCGGTGCCGAGGAGGGCGTCGAGGAGGGCGACGAGCAGGAGGAGCCAGGGGGAGCCGACGACGTCGAGACCGAGGGCCCAGAGGGCGAGGCCGGTGGCGAGGAGGGACTGGACGACGGCGACGGCGCCGAAGGCGAGGGCGTAGCCGGCGATGAGGTCGCCCTTGCCGAGCGGCATGGCGAGGAGGCGTTCGAGGGTTCCGGAGGTGCGTTCGCGCAGGGTGGCGATGGAGGTCACCAGGAACATCGTGATGAGGGGGAAGATCCCGAGGAGTGAGGCGCCGATGCTGTCGAAGGTGCGGGGGCTGCCGTCGAAGACGAAGCGCAGCAGGGTGAGCATCAGGACCGGCACCAGGATCATCAGGGCGATGGACCGCGGGTCGTGGCGGAGCTGGCGCAGGACGCGGGCGGCGGTGGCGGCGGTGCGGGCGGCGTTCATCGGGGCTGCTCCTGGACGGGGAGGGCGTTCGCCTGGTCGACGAGGCGGAGGAAGGCCTCTTCGACGGTGGCGGAGTGGGTGCGGGTGCGCAGGGCGTCGGGGGTGTCCTGGGCGAGGATGCTGCCCTCGCGCATGAGGAGCAGGTCGTGGCAGCGCTCGGCCTCGTCCATGACGTGGGAGGAGACGAGGATCGTGGCGCCGCGGGTGGCGGCGATGTCGTGGAAGAGGTTCCACAGGTCGCGGCGCAGGACGGGGTCGAGTCCGACGGTGGGTTCGTCGAGGACCAGGAGCTCGGGGGTGCCGAGCAGGGCGACGGCGAGGGAGACGCGGCTGCGCTGGCCGCCGGAGAGGTTGCCGGCGAGGGCGTCGGCGCGGGTGGTGAGGTCGACGTCGGTGATGGCGCGGTGCACGGCGTCGGCGCGGCGGGCGGCGGCGGCCCGGCCGGGGTCGAGGATCGCAGCGAAGTAGTCGAGGTTCTGGCGGACGGTGAGGTCGTCGTAGACGGAGGGGGCCTGGGTGACGTAGCCGATGCGGGAGCGGAGGTCGGGGTGGCCGGCGGGGCGGCCGAGGACGTCGAGGGTGCCGGTGACGTGGGCCTGGGTGCCGACGATGGCGCGCAGGAGGGTGGATTTGCCGCAGCCGGAGGGGCCGAGGAGGCCGGTGATGCGGCCGCGGGGGACGTCGAAGGCGATGTCGGCGATGACGGTGCGGGGGGTGCGGCCGGTGCCGCGGCGGACGGTCAGGCCGTGGGCGTGCACGGCGGCCTGGTCTCCCTCGGCCTGCTTATTCATCATGTGATGAATAATGCTCCTGGCGGTGCCCGGGCGTCAATGACCGGGGGCAGGCCGTGGGGAGCAGGCTGCGGGGGCGAGGCAGGCCGCCGGGGCGGTGCGGGCCGCTGGGGGCTCGCCCGCTACTTCACTTCTTGCGCTTGGGGCGGCGGGCGGCCGGGTTGCCGGTACGGGTGCTGCGGCGGCGCTCGTAGTCGGCGAGGGCGCGCTCGTACTCGGCGCGGCGGAGCTGCTCGCCGGGGGCCTCGGTGAGACAGCGCAGGGAGTACGCGATGAGGGAGCCGATGAAACCGATCGTCTTGAGGCCCTTGAGGGCGGCCTCGTCGGAGGACGGGGCGGGGCGCCGCTTGTAGGAGTCCCAGGTCTTGACGAAGGCGATGGCGCTGGAGATCGCGAAGAGGACGACGACGGAGATGCTGAGGAAGGGGCCGACGTTGCCGATCTCCAGGCCCTCGTAGGAGAGGCGGAGCAGCAGGGCGGCGGCGGTGGCCGTGACCAGGGAGCCGACGGCGAGGGCGGCGCGGCGCAGGCCGTAGCCGCTCTCGTGGTTCACCCAGGTGGTACCGAAGTACCGGATCGGCTCGGGCTGCGGGCCGGCGGGGACCGCGGCGGCGGGCGCGGTCGAGGCGGGGGCGGCCGCGCCGGCCGGCTCGGCGGGGGTCTGGTCTCGCTGGTCGTCGCTCACAGCAGCGATTATCCCCCGCCGGACCGGTCGAGCCGGTTGTGTCTCACGTGTCAGACGGGTCGGACGCGCCGGACGGGGCGGACGCGACGGACGAGGCGACGGCCGGGACCCCGCACGCCGCCTCGGCCGGCGAGGATCAGCCGCAGCGGGTGACCACGAAGCCGTCGCTGCCCGTCTTCACGTAGGCGTCGGAGACGAAGCGGCCGTTGCCGACGCAGTCCCAGATGTCGGTCGTGCCGTACGGGCCCGAGACCGTGGTGCCCTCGGTCTGGCAGCGCAGCGTGACCGTCGCGCCGAGCGGCAGGACGTCGATCACCGAGTAGTTGGTGCCGGGGCCGCTGCGGACGTTCAGGCGGTAGCCGGGAGCGACCGGATAGGACGGGTAACCCGAGCCCGAAGTCAGGCTCTGGACTTGGCTCGAATCGTTCTCGACCGACATGCGAAATCTCCCCCCATGGGCGTTGCCGTGCGCAACTCGCGCAGGGTAGCAGGACCTTGGAGATGCGTACCGGGCATCGACTAGGCTCCGGCGGGGGTGGTGAGCGGTGCATTCGCTGCGCGCGGACTACGCGGGCTTTCCGGAGTACGCCGGGCAGTACCGGCTCGAATCGGTGCTCGGCTCCGGAGGGATGGGCGTCGTCCACCTCGCCACGTCCGGCTCGGGGCTGAAACTCGCCGTAAAGATCGTGCATGCCGAGCACGCGGTCGACCCGGAGTTCCGGGCCCGCTTCCGGCAGGAGGTCACCGCCGCGCGCCGGGTGAGCGGGGCGTTCACCGCGCCCGTCGTGGACGCCGACCCCGATGCCGAACGGCCCTGGATGGCCACCCTGTTCATCGACGCCCCGACGCTCGCCGCACGCGTACGGGAACAGGTGCTGGACCGCACCGAGCTGGCCCGGCTCGCCGCCGGCCTGGCGGAGGCGCTGCGCGACATCCACCGGGCGGGCGTGGTCCACCGGGACCTCAAGCCCAGCAACGTGCTGATGGCGCCCGACGGCGTGCGGGTCATCGACTTCGGCATCTCGCGTCCGGCCGACAGCGACCTGCGCACCGAGACCGGGAAACTGATCGGCACCCCGCCGTTCATGGCGCCCGAGCAGTTCCAGCGACCTCGCGAAGTCGGAACGGCCGCGGACGTCTTCGCCCTCGGTGCGGTGCTCGTGCACGCGGCGACGGGCCGCGGGCCCTTCGACTCCGACAGCCACTACCTGGTGGCGTACCAGGTGGTGCACAGCGAACCCGACCTGACCGGGCTCCCGCGGCAGCTCGTACCGCTCGTCGAACGGTGCCTGGCCAAGGACCCGCAGGAGCGGCCCACCGCCGAGGAGCTGATCGCCGAGATGCGGGCGGTCGCCTACCCGACCGCCGAGGACACCCAGGCCTTCATCCCCCGGCCGCGGCAGCCCGACGGGGCCGAGCTGCTCACCCACCGCAGGGAGCGGCTCCCCGCCGTGCCGGAGCCGCGGGCACCGAACCGGCGGCGGGCCCGGATCGCGGTCGGGGCCGGGGTCGGGCTGCTGATCGTGAGCGGCGCCGTCGGCGGGTACCTGCGCTACGGGACGGCCGCCGGGTCGTCGCCCGCCCAGATCGCCGCGCAGGCGGACCCGGCTCCGGCGAAGGCCTTCACCCCCTGGTCGGTCCCCCTGGGCAAGCCCGGGACGGGCAACCGGATCGGGGCCTGCTCCTGGCAGGCGGAGGCCCTGTACTGCGCCGGACCGGGCCTCGCCGCGGCCCGGCTCGATCCCGCGGACGGCTCGACGGTGTGGACCGTGGAGGCGCCCGCGTCCGCGTCGGCGAAGGGGGCGACGCCCGTCGGCGCGCCCCTGCACGCCGGCGGGCGGGTCCTCGTCGTGGCGCCGGGCAGCGAGACCCTCCGGGCCCTGGACCCGGCGACGGGGGCCGAGCGCTGGAAGCACCGGCTCCCCGCCGGCTCGCAGATGGTGCCCGCGGGCGGGCAGGTGCTGCTGGTCGGTACGAACGGCGCCGTCACCGCGCTGGACGCGGCGGCCGGCACCACGCGCTGGACCCAGCAGATCGGCGGGGTCGGCTCCGTGTGGTGGAGCGGCGGCGGGCAGGAGGGCGGCGCGGCGCCCGAACTGTACGTCGCGACGCCCGACGGCAGCGGTTCCACCCAGCTCGCCGCGGTCGATCCGGCGAACGGAAGCGTCGTGCGGCAGTTCCGTACGGCGGGACGGCTGCGGCCGGTCGGGGCGACGGGCGGCGGGCTGTACCTGACGGACTTCGACGCGTCCTCCAGGGCCACCGCCGTCGTACGCGCCGACCTGGGGGCGCGCACCGTGCAGCGGGTGAAGCTCACGGCGCCGCTGTTCGACGCGGAAGCGACGGTGGACCGGGCCGGGGTCACGTACCTGTTCGGGACCTCCGGCGCGCTCGTCGCGGTCGGGCCGGACAAGGAGCGGTGGCGGCTGGAGACCGGCGTGACGGTGGCCTCCCGTCCGGTGGTCGCCGACGGGCGGGTCCACCTGACGGCGCCGGACGGGCGGCTGCTCGCCGTCGACGCCGCCGATGGCAGGCCGGCGGGCCAGACCAGGCCGCGGATGGCCGACGGCAAGGACACCTACGCGTCGACGCTGCCGGCTCCGGTGGCCGGTGGCGGGCGGCTGTTCGCGGGCGCGCCCGACGGATCGGTGTTCGCGGTGGCCGCGGGCGACCCCGCCCACTGGTGACCCCGGGCCCGGCCCGGACCGGTGGGCGCCTTCCCCGGTAGGGCCCCGGCACGGTCCTGGTGCGGCCCCGGTCCGGGACCGGCCGGGGCGCAAACGCGGGCGCCCCCGCACCGGGGTGGTGCGGGGGCGCCGCTGCCGGGGTCGGCGGGCCGGTCAGCCCAGGCGGGTGACGTCGCGGACCGCGCCCTTGTCGGCGCTGGTGGCCATCGCGGCGTAGGCGCGCAGGGCCGCGGAGACCTTGCGCTCGCGGTTCTTCGGCGCGTACACGCCGCCGAGGGCCTCGTGGCGGGCCGCGAGCGTGGCCTCGTCGACGAGGATCTCGATGGACCGGTTCGGGATGTCGATGCGGATCCGGTCGCCGTTCTCGACGACGGCGATGTCGCCGCCGGACGCCGCCTCCGGGGAGGCGTGGCCGATGGACAGGCCGGAGGTGCCGCCGGAGAAGCGGCCGTCGGTCACCAGCGCGCAGACCTTGCCGAGGCCGCGGCCCTTGAGGAACGACGTCGGGTAGAGCATCTCCTGCATGCCGGGGCCGCCGCGCGGGCCCTCGTAGCGGATGACGACGACGTCGCCCGCCTTGACCTCCTTGCGCAGGATCTTGTCGACGGCCTCGTCCTGCGACTCGCAGACGACCGCGGGGCCCTCGAAGGTCCAGATCGACTCGTCGACGCCGGCCGTCTTCACGACGCAGCCGTCGGCGGCGATGTTGCCGCGCAGGACGGCGAGGCCGCCGTCCTTGGAGTACGCGTGCTGCACGGAGCGGATGCAGCCGCCCTCGGCGTCGAGGTCGAGGGTGTCCCAGCGCTCGGACTGGGAGAAGGCGGTGGCGGAGCGGACGCAGCCGGGGGCCGCGTGCCACAGCTCCATGGCCGTTTCGCTGGCCGTGCCGGAGCGGGCGTCCCACGTGCCGAGCCAGTCGTCCAGGCCCTCGGAGTGGACGGTCGTCACGTCCTTGTTGAGGAGCCCGCCGCGGTGCAGCTCGCCGAGGATGGCGGGGATGCCGCCGGCGCGGTGCACGTCCTCCATGTAGTACGTGCCGCCGGGCGCCACGTTCGGGGCGACCTTGGCCAGGCACGGGACGCGGCGCGAGACGGCGTCGA
The DNA here is from genome assembly GCF_024666385.1 of Streptomyces yangpuensis. NCBI lineage: Bacteria > Bacillati > Actinomycetota > Actinomycetes > Kitasatosporales > Streptomycetaceae > Streptomyces > Streptomyces yangpuensis. The sequence goes on along the minus strand of NZ_CP102514.1, from coordinate 4,156,804 downwards.
TGTCCTTGAGGTCGTAGTCCAGGCCCGCCTCCTGCGCGGCGGCCAGCAGGTGCAGGATCGTGTTGGTGGAGCCGCCCATGGCGATGTCGAGGGCCATGGCGTTCTCGAAGGCCTCGCGGGTGGCGATGTTGCGGGGCAGGACGGACTCGTCGCCGCCCTCGTAGTACCGCTTGGTGATCTCCACGACCGTGCGGCCGGCGTCCTCGTACAGGGCGCGGCGGGCGGTGTGCGTGGCGAGGACCGACCCGTTGCCCGGGAGGGCCAGGCCGATGGCCTCGGCGAGGCAGTTCATCGAGTTGGCGGTGAACATGCCGGAACACGAACCGCAGGTGGGACAGGCGTTCTCCTCGATGCGGAGCACGTCCTCGTCGGAGACGTTCTCGTTGGAGGCGTCCACCATGGCGTCGATCAGGTCCAGCTTGCGGACGGTGCCGTCGACGAGGATGGCCTGGCCGGCCTCCATCGGGCCGCCCGAGACGAACACGGCCGGGATGTTGAGGCGCATGGCGGCCATCAGCATGCCGGGGGTGATCTTGTCGCAGTTGGAGATGCAGATCAGGGCGTCGGCGCAGTGCGCCTCGACCATGTACTCCACGCTGTCCGCGATCAGGTCGCGGGACGGCAGGGAGTACAGCATGCCGCCGTGACCCATGGCGATGCCGTCGTCGACGGCGATCGTGTTGAACTCGCGGGGGATGGCACCGGCCGCGCGGATGGCGTCGGAGACGATCCGGCCGACGGGCGCCAGGTGCGTGTGACCGGGCACGAACTCGGTGAAGGAGTTGGCGACCGCGATGATCGGCTTGCCGATGTCCTCGCTCGCTACGCCCGACGCGCGCATAAGGGCGCGGGCGCCCGCCATGTTGCGGCCGTGGGTGACGGTGCGGGACCTCAGCTCGGGCATGCGGTTCACTCCCCATGAGTGCGGCTGTACGGTCAGCCGCGACTGTGGATATGGCTCAGATACGAGGCTACGCCCACCGCCCGGGATCCGGACGGCATGTCCGCATGGCGGGACGAGCGGCTCAGTCCTCGGTCAGGTACCGCTGGAGCGTAGGGGCCACGAGCGCCACGATGTCCTCGGGGTCGGCGGACGCGAGGGGCTCGACCTGCAGGACGTAGCGCAGGATCGCGATCCCGACCATGTGGGAGGCCGCGAGCTCGGCGCGGAAGGTCGGATCGGGAACGTCCAGGTCGGCGGCGACCCGCTCCAGGACCCGGCGCAGCACCAGCCCGCGCAGCACCTTCGCGGCGGCCTCGTGGGTGAGCGCAGACCGGATCACGGCGAGCAGCGGGGCCCGGGTGACCGGGTTCTCCCAGACGCCGAGGAAGTAGCGGGCGAGGCGCTCGCCGATGCCGTCGGGCCCCTCGCCGATGACGGCCGGATCCACCAGGGCGGGCTCCATGCTCATCTCGATGGCCGCGGCGAACAGGTCGTCCTTGCTGCCGAAGTAGTGGTGCACCAGGGCCGGGTCCACGCCGGCGACCTTCGCGACGCCGCGCACGGACGTCTTGTCGTAGCCGCGCTCGGCGAACACCTCACGGGCGGCGAGCCGGATGCGTTCCTGGGTGCCCGGACCCTCCTCGGCCTCGTCCTGGCGGGGCCGGCCCGGCCCCCGGCGGCGCGGGCCGCTCTCCCCGGTCACGGCCGCCGGGCCCCGTCGCGCCCGGCGGCGGCCAGGTGCAGGCGCGTGAAGGCCAGCGCCTCGGCGAGATCGGCCTCGCGCTCGGCGGAGGACATCGCGCGCCGCGTGTTGACCTCGATCACCACGTGGCCGTCGAAGGAGCTGCGGGCCAGGCGTTCCAGCAGCTCGGCGCAGGGCTGCGTACCCCGGCCGGGGACCAGGTGCTCGTCCTTCGCCGACCCGTTGCCGTCGGCGAGGTGCACGTGGGCCAGCCGGTCCCCCATCCGGTCGATCATCGCGGTCGCGTCCGTACGGGCGGTCGCGGTGTGCGACAGGTCGACGGTGAAGTGCCGGTAGTCGTCCTTCGTCACGTCCCACTCCGGGGCGTAGGCGAGCATCTCGCGGTCCCGGTACCGCCACGGGTACATGTTCTCCACGGCGAACCGGACGTCGGTCTCCTCCGCCATCCGCCAGATGCCGGAGACGAACTCCCGCGCGTACTGGCGCTGCCACCGGAAGGGCGGATGCACGACCACGGTGGACGCGCCGAGCCGCTCAGCCGCCGACCGGGCACGCTGCAGCTTGACCCACGGATCGGTGGACCACACCCGCTGGGTGATCAGCAGGCAGGGGGCGTGGACGGCGAGGATCGGCACCTGGTGGTGGTCCGAGAGGCGGCGCAGCGCGTCGATGTCCTGGCTGACCGGATCCGTCCACACCATGACCTCGACGCCGTCGTATCCGAGGCGTGCGGCGATCTCGAAGGCGGTCGCCGTGGACTCCGGATAGACGGAGGCGGTGGACAGGGCGACTTTCGCGGTCGGGATGCGGACGGGTTCTGCCACGGGGACAGGGTACGGGGCCCGCGCCCGCCCGGTACGTGACGGCCGCCACGCGGGCCCCGTTCCGGCCGTCAGACGAGCCGGAAGAAGAGCGTGTCCTGGGTGTACCAGTCGAGCTTCTCCGTCGCGCGCTCCCACTCCCGGTGCTCCTCCTCGAGCTTGTCGATGAGTTCCTGCACGTCGTAGCGGAAGTCGGGGTCCATCCGGTCCAGGACGGCCCGGTACGCCCCGGCGGCGTCCTTGGCCCTCGCGAGGGGCAGGTGGCCGATGGCCGGGTACCCGTCCGTCGACCAGGGGATGTCCGGGAACTCGACGGGCGTCCCGCCGTAGAGGAACCCGTGCGGCAGCAGTTCGGCCGGCACACCGAGACGGCGCATCTCGTCGTCCACGAGGCCGAAGAAGGTGCTGGGCCTGGAGTACGTGCCGAGGTGCATCGAGTCGGAGGCGTTGAAGTCGATGACGAACTGCAGGGCGGTGGTGTAGGCGTTGCCCGCGCAGTCCGCGTCCGAGTCGGTGCGGCCCGCGATCAGGTGCTCCAGGGCATCGGGAACGGACAGCCCCCACTCCACGCCCTGGCGGTCCAGGTTGTCCTGGTAGGCCCGGGCGTACCTGCGCATGCTCTCCAGCCGGCGCAGCTGATCCGCCGTGAGATCGCCCTGGCTGCCGAGGAAGGCCAGCACGTCGGCCTTGTCCGCCGTGGAGTACGAGATGTTGTGACTCATGGTCACCATCCTCCCCCTCAGCACCGACAGCCCGTGCCGGGGCGCGGGCGGGGGCCCCACCCCCGCGGCCCCGCCCTCCGGGCCGGTGGCTGCCCACCCACCTCAGGGCGCGGTGTGGTCGGAGCACGGCAGGAGCAGGCGGGGCGGTGCGGGGGATCGGGAGCCGTTAGGGGCGGCGGCTTCGACGGTGCGGGGTGGTGGTGGGGGCGGGATCCTCTTGGGCGGCATCAGTGACGCGTATGGGGGTTTCCCGGCAGTCCCATCGTCTCTCCGTGTCGTGCCGGTCCCTCAAGGGCGCTCCTTCGTCGCGTCGCTTCGCGATGGCCTGCGGCCCCCCTTGACCGACCGTCCCGCCCCGGAAATCCGAAAGACTGCCGGGAAACCCCCAAAAGGACGGGCCGGGGGGAGAAAGAGACAGACGGGGCGGTGCCCTGCCCGGGCGAAGCCCGGAGCGCCCCCAATCGCTACGCGCTCCTGCCCGACGGCGTCTGCCAGCCCCTGTGGCTGGTCATAAGCCGCCACTAATCGCTACGCGCTCCTCCAAGACGGCGTCTGCGAGCCTCATGGGCCGGACATAGGCCGCCATCAATCGCTACGCGCTCCTCGAGGACGGCGTCTGCAAGCCCCGTGGGCTGGCCATAGGCCGCCATCGATCGCTACGCGCTTCTCGATCACGCGCCCGGAGACCGCCCGGGGCTGGCCAGAAGCCGCAGATACCTTCCTTCACCCACCACGGACGGCGTCCGAAGGCGGTCGTGGGCCGGAAATCCGGCAGATGACGGCTGAGACGAAGTCAATCCGGGTCTGGGAGGGTGCGAGCCCCAAAGAGCCTGCAATATGCCCCAATTGCCCTCTTCTGGGCGGGCAGATGGGATCTCGCAGTGGCCCTGACGGGGATTGAGTTCGGCTGGGCCGATGGATCGGCCTTTCGGACCTCCCATTCGCCCCGATCAGCCCCCAACTGGGGGCGGACGCCGTCTCGGAGAAGCGCGTAGCGATCGATGGCGGCCTGTGGCCGATCACAGGTGCCCGCAGACGCGTGATTGAAAAGCGCGTGGCAGATGTGGGCGGCCCCTGCCCGACCCAAGGGGCTCGCAGACGCAGTCTTCGAGAAGCGCGTAGCGATCGATGGCGGCCTATGACCCAGCCCACGGGGCTCGCAGACGCCGTCTTGGAGGAGCGCGTAGCGATTAGTGGCGGCTTATGACCAGCCACAGGGGCTGGCAGACGCCGTCGGGCAGGAGCGCGTAGCGATTGGGGGCGCTCCGGGCTTCGCCCGGGCAGGGCACCGCCCCGTCTGTCTCTTTCTCCCCCCGGCCCGTCCTTTTGGGGGTTTCCCGGCAGTCTTTCGGATTTCCGGGGCGGGACGGTCGGTCAAGGGTGGCCGCAGGCCATCGCGAAGCGACGCGACGAAGGAGCGCCCTTGAGGGACCGGCACGACACGGAGAGACGATGGGACTGCCGGGAAACCCCCATACGCGTCACTGACCAAGGCCCGGGCAGCTCCCGCCCCCACACCACCCCGCACCGTCGAAGCCGCCGCCCCTCACGGCTCCCGCTCCCCCGCACCGCCCCGTCGGCTGCCGCCGTGCCCCGACCACACTGCGCCCTGAGGGCGGGGCCGCGGGGGTGGGCCTCCGCCCGCGCGTGCCCCCGTGCCCCCGTGCCCCCGTACCCCACGTCCCCCGACCCCCGTACTCGCTACGCCGGTGCGGTGCCCGGGGTGGGGAGGTGGTCCAGCCTGCGCAGGATCACGCCCTCGCGCAGGGCCCACGGGCAGATCTCCAGCTCCTCGACGCCGAAGAGGTCCATCGTGGCCTCGGCGACGAGCGCACCCGCCAGCAGCTGGTTGGCACGGCCCTCCGAGACGCCCGGCAGGGTGGAGCGCTGGGCCGTCGTCATCTCGGCCAGGCGCGGGACCCATTCCTCCAGGGCCTTGCGGCTGAGGTCCCGCTGCACGTACAGGCCGTCCGCCGAGCGGGCGGCGCCCGCGATGCGGGCCAGCTGCTTGAAGGTCTTGGACGTCGCCACCACGTGGTCCGGGGCACCGAACCGGCTGAACTCGCGGACCGTCCGCGCGATCTCCGTCCGCACGTGCCGCCGCAGCGCCCGGATGTCCAGGGGGTCCGGCGGGTCCCCCGGGAGCCACCCCGAGGTGAGGCGGCCCGCGCCGAGCGGGAGGGAGACGGCTGCGTCCGGGTCCTCGTCGATGCCGTACGCGATCTCCAGGGAGCCGCCGCCGATGTCCAGGACCAGCAGCTTCCCGGCCGACCAGCCGAACCAGCGGCGCGCGGCGAGGAAGGTGAGCCGCGCCTCGTCCTCCCCGCTCAGCACCGGCAGGTCGACGCCCGTCTCGGCCTTGACGCGGGCCAGTACCTCGTCGGCGTTGGTGGCCTCGCGCACCGCGCTGGTCGCGAAGGGGAGGACGTCCTCACAGCCCTTGTCCTCCGCGGCCTGTACCGCCTCGTTGACGACCGAGAGGAGACGCTCGACGCCCGCGGGGGTGACGGCGCCGGCGTCGTCGAGGAGCTCCGCCAGCCTTATTTCCACCTTGTGCGAGTGCGCCGGCTGCGGGCGCGCACCGGGGTGCGCGTCCACCACCAGCAGATGGACGGTATTCGAACCCACATCAAGGACACCGAGTCTCATAGGGGGAAACGCTACTGCGAGGAACGCTCAGGGGTTGCGTAAGGGGCGCTTAGGCTTGGGTTTGTGCCAAATACGAAGAAGGCCAACAAGACCCGGCCGGAGAAGGACACGGGCAAGGACGACCAGGGCGCGAGCACCCGGCGCGCCAAGAACAGCAAGCCCGGCCGGCCCGACAAGGCGGGCAAGCCGGGCAAGCCCGCGAAGGGCAGGACCGCCGTGGCAGACGAGAAGGGGCTCGACTTCCCCCGCGCCTGGGTGGAATTCCCCGACCCCGCCGACGACGAGCAGGTCTTCCGCTGCGACCTGACGTGGCTGACCTCGCGTTGGACCTGCATCTTCGGCAGCGGCTGCCAGGGCATCCAGGCGGGCCGGGCCTCGGACGGATGCTGCACGCTCGGCGCGCACTTCTCCGACGAGGACGACGAGAAGCGCGTCGCGGAGCACGTGGCCCGGCTGACACCCGAGCTGTGGCAGTTCCACGACGTCGGCAGCGAGAGCGGGTGGACGCAGAACGACGACGACGGGGAGAAGCAGACCCGACGCTGGGACGGCGCGTGCATCTTCCTGAACCGGCCCGGGTTCCCCGCCGGGGCCGGCTGCTCGCTGCACATCCTCGCGCTGAAGGAGGGCCGGGAGCCGCTGGAGACCAAGCCGGACGTCTGCTGGCAGCTGCCGATCCGCCGGACGTACGACTGGATCGACCGGCCCGACGACACCCGGGTGCTCCAGGTGTCGATCGGCGAGTACGACCGCCGGGGCTGGGGCCCCGGTGGCCACGACCTGCACTGGTGGTGCACGTCGGCGACGTCCGCGCACGGTGCCGGGGACCCGGTGTACGTGTCGTACCGGGCCGAGCTGACGGAGCTGATGGGCAAGGAGGGGTACGAGGCGCTCGTGCGGCTGTGCGAGGCCCGGCTGGCCTCGCTGCTGCCGATGGCTCCGCACCCCGCGGACCCGGCCCCGTAGGCGAAGGCCGCGCCGAAGCCGCAGGCCAAGCCTGCGGCGAAGCCCGTCAGCCTCCCGCCGGGCCCGACGGGGCCGGGTCCGGCGCGGGGGAAACCGTTCCGCCTGCGCCGTCCGTCGGGGTCGGCGCGGGCGTCGGGGACGGCGGCGGGGTCGTCGGTTCCGTCGGGGCCGGTGTCGGCGTGGGCCCCTGGCTCTGGTCCGGTGACGCCGGCGGGCTCGCGGGCTGGGTCGGTTCCGGCTGCGGGGTCGGCGTCGACGCGGGCCGGCCGCGGCCCCGGATGGAGACCACCGCGCCGGTCGGGTCGACCCCGACCCGGGCGGTCCAGGCTCCGACGGGCTGCGCCTCGGGGTCGACGGCGATGTGCAGCGTGACCGACTCTCCGGGCGCGAGCGTGCCCGCGGTGCGGCTCGCGCGCAGCCAGGGCGCGTCCGACCAGAGTCGCCAGTCCACCGGGGCGCCGCCCGAGGCGGTGAGGGTGAGCAGGGTGAGGGCGCCCCGCGAGGAGGCGGCCACGGAGAGCCGGCCGGGGGCACCGGCCTGGTCGGGGGGTGCGGGCGGGCCGCTGCTGATCACCTCGACGGAGACGTCGGAGGACTCGCTGCTCTCGGCGAAGCCGGGGCCGTCGGTGGTGGCGGCGGCGTTCCCCGTGTTCTCGTAGGCGGTCAGCGGGCGGCCGTCGACCCGGGCGGTCGGGAGTTCGGTCTCGCTCGCGGAGATCCGGGTGGAGCCGTTCCCGGCGGGCTCGCCGGTGCCCTGCTCGGCGCGGTACGAGGCCCACAGGGCCAGGACCGGGGCCGCGACGACGGTGGCCACGACGGTGGTGGTGACCGCCCGGGCCCGCAGCCGGTCGCGTCGGGCCGCGCGGTCCTTGGGGTCCATCGGGAAGCCGGTGCGGTCGAAGCGCGGGCCGGGACTGCGACCGCGGCCCCGGCCGGAGCGGAGCATCGCGGCGTGGACCGCGGTACGGGGGGCCGGTACGAGCGGCAGTGCGGCGTTGCCGACGCCGGCGGAGCCGGGCCAGGGGGCGGCGGCGCCGACGCGTTCGGCGACGCGCCGGCACCGGGGACAGTCGTCGACGTGCCGGACGAGTTCGGCGCGCAGGGTGCTGGACAGCAGGACGTCGCCACTGCCGCCGTTGCCGTCCGCGTCCCCGCCGGTGAGCTGGGAGACGCTGGGGCAGCCGCCGGTCTCGACGACGGCGAGGGCGGCGCGGGTGCGCTCCACCTCGCAGGCGGCGCCGGTCAGCAGCTCCCGGGCGGCGGCGGGCGGCGTACCGAGGACCGCGGCGAGTTCGGGGAGGGCGAGGCGGTGGCGGACGGCGAGTTCGAGCGCCTCGCGCTGCGCGGGTGTGGTCCCCGCGGCCTCCGGCCAGGCGAGCCGGGCCAGCTCGGTACGGCGGTAGGCGCTGACGTCAAGCTGTCGGTGGGCGTCCTGGACCGGGCCGTCGTCCGTCGCGCCCCCCGGCGCACGATCACGCCCTGCATGCTCCGGCGCACGCCGGGCGGAATGCGCTCCCTGCCGAACGCGCCGCTGCTCCGCCAGCCGGCGCAGGCAGCCCCAGCGGGCGAGCGCGTAGAGCCAGGCGCGTCGGTCGCCCTCGTCGGGACAGCGGCCGGGATGCCGCTCCGCCACGGCGAGGACGTCTCCTAGCACGTCGGTCGCGCTGTCGTGGTCGCACAGGACCGACAGGCAGTACGTGAACAGGCCGTCGAGGTACGGCTCGTGCCGGAAGGGGCGCGGCGGCTCCTCTTCGCGAGGCGTGCGCCCGTGCGCCCGGTGTGCGCCGGTGCGCGGCGAGGGTTGGGCCTGGTGGCTGCTGTTCACCTGGCGACCGTAGGCGGCGCGTCGGGGGCGCCCTGGAAGCCTTCCCCGGTTTTAGCCCTTACGGGTGAACAGATCGGTGGTGCACTGACGACGGCACTGACGACGGCCCGAACGCGGGCGGGGGCGGGGGAGCCGCCCGCCCCCGGAGCCGCCCGCCCCGAGGGGCACCGCGGCCCGCGCTGTCGGTGGCGGCGGCTACCGTGAACGGCATGGCTGCCCGCACTGCTCGTTCATCCGCCAAGGACCGACCGTCCTACCGCTGCACCGAATGCGGCTGGACCACGGCCAAGTGGCTCGGCCGGTGTCCCGAGTGCCAGGCCTGGGGGACCGTCGAGGAGATGGGTGCGCCCGCCGTACGGACCACCGCGGCCGGCCGGGTGTCGACCGCCGCGCTGCCGATCGCCCAGGTCGACGGGCGGACGGCGACCGCGCGCAGCACCGGGGTGGACGAGCTGGACCGTGTCCTGGGCGGCGGGCTGGTGCCCGGCGCCGTCGTACTGCTGGCCGGTGAGCCCGGCGTGGGCAAGTCGACGCTGCTGCTGGATGTCGCGGCGAAGGCCTCCAGCGACACCCACCGCACCCTGTACGTCACGGGTGAGGAGTCGGCGAGCCAGGTCCGGCTGCGGGCCGACCGCATCAAGGCACTGAGCGACCACCTGTACCTCGCCGCCGAGACCGACCTGTCGGCGGTGCTCGGGCATCTCGACGCCGTGAAGCCGTCCCTCCTCATCCTCGACTCCGTACAGACCATCGCCTCCCCCGAGATCGACGGCGCGCCCGGCGGCATGGCCCAGGTGCGCGAGGTGGCGGGCGCGCTGATCCGGGCGTCCAAGGAGCGGGGCATGGCCACCCTCCTCGTCGGCCACGTCACCAAGGACGGGGCCATCGCCGGTCCCCGCCTGCTGGAGCACCTCGTCGACGTGGTGCTGAGCTTCGAGGGCGACCGGCACGCCCGGCTGCGGCTCGTGCGCGGCGTGAAGAACCGGTACGGCGCCACCGACGAGGTCGGCTGCTTCGAGCTGCACGACGAGGGGATCACCGGGCTCGCCGACCCGAGCGGGCTGTTCCTGACCCGGCGCGCCGAAGCCGTTCCGGGGACCTGCCTGACCGTGACCCTGGAGGGGAAGCGGCCGCTGGTCGCCGAGGTGCAGGCGCTGACCGTGGACTCGCAGATCCCCTCCCCCCGGCGGACCACCTCGGGCCTGGAGACCTCGCGCGTCTCGATGATGCTGGCGGTGCTGGAGCAGCGCGGCCGGATCACGGCGCTCGGCAAGCGCGACATCTACAGCGCCACCGTGGGCGGGGTGAAGCTCACCGAGCCGGCCGCGGACCTGGCGATCGCGCTCGCGCTGGCGTCCGCCGCCAGTGACGTCCCGCTCCCGAAGAACCTGGTGGCCATCGGGGAGGTCGGCCTCGCCGGAGAGGTGCGGCGGGTGACGGGCGTACAGCGGCGGCTGGCGGAGGCTCACCGGCTGGGCTTCACGCACGCGCTGGTACCGGCGGATCCGGGCAAGGTGCCGCCCGGCATGAAGGTCACGGAGGTCGCCGACATGGGCGACGCCCTGCGGGTGCTGCCGCGCGGCCGTTCCCGTACGCCGGCCAGGGAGGGCCGGGAGGCCAAGGAGCGGGCCGCGGCGGCGGAGTAGGTCCGGCACCCGTCCCGGCCGGGCCCGGCCGGGGCCGTCGGCCCCGGCCCGTACCGCGTACCCCGTACCCCGTACCCACGACCATGATCGAACCGGGTGGCCCGTCATGATCGAACCGGCCGACCGACCGGTCGCCGCCCTGGTCAGGGGGTCCGCGCGGCCCCCCACCGGGCCGTAGCACGCCAAGCCACGGCGGGTCCGCAGCGCGCGCCGGTAGACTTTGTGCTGGTCCGCCCGGCCGTACGCACGTCCTCGTGCCCCCGCGCTGGGCGGCGCAACCCGCGACCGGAGGAGTGCAGTGGCAGCCAAGGACGGGGCATCAGCACCCGGGAAGTCCGGCGCGAGCTCCAAGCACGACGCGCTCATGCGCGCCTCGCTGAGCGCGGTCGCACCTGGTCAGCCGCTGCGCGACGGCCTTGAGCGGATCGTCCGCGGCAACACCGGCGGCCTGATCGTCCTCGGCATGGACAAGGCCGTCGAGGCGATGTGCACGGGCGGCTTCGTCCTGGACGTGGAGTTCACCGCGACCCGGCTGCGGGAGCTGTGCAAGCTCGACGGCGCGCTCATCCTCGACAAGGACCTCACCAAGATCCTGCGGGCCGGCGTACAGCTCGTGCCGGACGCCTCGATCCCCACGGAGGAGACCGGTACCCGCCACCGCACGGCCGACCGCGTGTCGAAGCAGTGCGGCTTCCCGGTGGTGTCGGTGTCGCAGTCGATGCGGCTGATCGCGCTGTACGTGGACGGGGAGCGGCGGGTCCTGGAGGAGTCCGGGGCGATCCTGTCGCGGGCGAACCAGGCACTGGCCACGCTGGAGCGGTACAAGCTGCGTCTCGACGAGGTCGCGGGCACGCTGTCCGCGCTGGAGATCGAGGACCTGGTCACGGTGCGCGACGTGACGGCGGTCGCGCAGCGGCTGGAAATGGTCCGCCGGATCGCGACCGAGATCGCCGAGTACGTGGTCGAACTGGGCACGGACGGGCGACTGCTGTCCCTCCAGCTGGACGAGCTGACCGTGGGGATCGAGCAGGAGCGGGAGCTGGTCATCCGGGACTACGTGCCCGAGCCGACGGCGAAGCGTTCCCGCACGGTGGACGAGGCGCTGGCGGAGCTGGACGCGCTGACCCACCCGGAGCTGCTGGAACTGCCCATCGTGGCGCGGGCGCTGGGGTACACGGGCTCGCCCGAGACGCTGGACTCGGCGGTGTCGCCGCGCGGCTACCGGCTGCTGGCGAAGGTGCCGAGGCTGCCGGGCGCGATCATCGAGCGGCTGGTGGAGCACTTCGGCGGTCTGCAGAAGCTGCTCGCCGCGAGCGTCGACGACCTGCAGACGGTGGACGGTGTGGGCGAGGCCCGGGCGCGGAGCGTGCGGGAGGGGCTGTCGCGGCTGGCGGAGTCGTCGATCCTGGAGCGGTACGTCTAGCATGCGGCTCTGCTCGGCCTACCCGCCTCGCCGCGCCATTCGGGGCTCCGCCCCCCGGCCCCGCGCCTCCAACGCCGGCGGGGCTGGGGTTCAGTTCTGCTTGAGGACGAAGGACGTGCGGGCCACCGGCATGCCGGGGGACTTGACCTCGACCACGTAGGTGTCCGGGGCGGCGGTTCCCGCGGGAGGCGTCTGGCACTGGTCGGCCGCGCTGAACCTGCGGTCCCAGTCCAGTGCGTGCTTGGTCTCGCCCTGGGCCGGGAGGCGGAAGAAGGCGTTGCCCGCGCCCGTCGGACAGTCCGCCGAGGACCACACCGCCTTGTTGCCGCTCGCCTGAAAGATGGTCATGACGGCCTGCTTCGGGCCGAGATCGACCTTGCAGGTGGTTCCGGAGATGTTGCGGGCGACCAGTTCGAGGCGGGGCTTCTCGTTCGCCTCGTACTCGTTCTTCGCACTCTTGACCTCCCACTGGAGCGCGCTCGTCGCGCACGTGGGGAGCGGGGAGTCCGCCGGGACCGCCGCCGGGCCGCCCGCGCCGCCGCCGCTCGCGGAGCCCGAACCGCCGCCCGCGCCGCCACCGTTGCCCGGTTCGCCGTTCTTGCCCGCACCGCCGCCGGAGCCGCCGCCCGAGCCCGCGGACCCGCTGCCGCCGGACTCGGGGCGCCCGCCGGGGGCGGCGCTGATGGCGGGGCCCGTACCGGACGGGCCCGGGGTGATCGAGGTGACGGGATCGGGGCCGCCTTCGCCCTTGCCGTTCGTACTCGTCCTCCCCCCACCGGAACTGACGGTCCATACGGCGAGGAGCGCGAGGAGCGCGACGACGGACGCCAGCACAGCCCTCCGTCGCCAGTAGATGGAGGAGGGGAGCGGCCCGACCGGATTGCGCAGAGATCCCACGGAGGGAACTTTACGAGAGTTCGCGACGCGATCAGTGCCCCACATGCCGCGCAACGGACTCGATTTGCCGATGATCATCCTGCGGGCCCAGGCGGAGGCGGTGAGAACCGGCCAAAGGGCTGACATGGAGATTAATCCTGTTTCAGTACGTTCGGTGACCATGGACACCTCCGGCCTCTACCGCGCCGTCACCGCCCGCCGCCCGCCGTCCGGAGACCACTCGTTCCCGGGCAACCAGGCGGCCATCGCGGGCGCCGCCGCCGTGGCCCTGGTCATGGCCGCGCGCCGGCTCGCGCCGCTGGTGGTGCCGCTCGCGCCGCTGATGGCCTTCTCCCGTGTCTTCGTCGGTGTCCACTACCCGCACGACGTGGCGCTGGGCCTGCTGCTGGGCGGGGCGGTCGCCGCGCTGCTCGTCCTCGCGCTCACCGGTCCGGCCGCCTTGGCCGTCCGCGCGGTGCGGGCGGGCCGGATCCGGGCGGGCGTGCTGCTGACCGGGCCGGGTCCGGCCGACACGGCCTCCCCCGAGGTCCGAAACGTGCCAGGATGCCGTATGCCATGACTGCATCCCCCTCTCCCTCCCCCGACATGACCGACGCCGTGACCGACGCCGTGACCGACGACGCCTCCCGCGACGCACGCCGCGACACGTCCGCCGACTCCTCCCACGCGCTGCACTCACCCGTCATCGCGTGGTTCGAGGAGCACGCCCGCGACCTGCCCTGGCGCCGCCCCGAGGCCGGCCCCTGGGGCGTCATGGTCAGTGAGTTCATGCTCCAGCAGACCCCGGTCAGCCGGGTCCTGCCGGTCTACGAGCAGTGGCTCGCCCGGTGGCCCCGCCCCGCCGACCTGGCCGCCGAGGCCCCCGGTGAGGCCGTACGGGCCTGGGGGCGGCTCGGCTACCCGCGCCGGGCCCTGCGGCTGCACGGCGCGGCCGCCGCGATAACGGAGCGGCACGGGGGCGACGTACCGCAGGAGCACGCGCAGCTCCTCGCGCTGCCCGGGGTGGGCGAGTACACGGCCGCCGCGGTGGCCTCCTTCGCGTACGGGCAGCGGCACGCCGTCCTCGACACCAACGTCCGGCGGGTCTTCGCGCGCGCCGCCACCGGGGTCGAGTACCCGCCGAACGCGACCACGGCCGCCGAGCGGCGCCTGGCCCGCGAGCTGCTGCCCGGGGACGAGAGCACCGCGGCCCGCTGGGCGGCGGCGTCGATGGAACTCGGCGCGCTCGTGTGCACCGCGAAGAACCCGGACTGCGCGCGCTGCCCGGTGGCCGGGCTGTGCGCGTGGCGGCTGGCCGGGAAGCCGGCGCACGACGGGCCGCCGCGGCGCGGCCAGACGTACGCCGGGACCGACCGGCAGGTGCGCGGCAAGCTCCTGGCCGTGCTGCGCGAGGCGGTGGGCCCCGTTCCGCAGGCCGTGCTCGACACGGTGTGGAACGAGCCGGTGCAGCGGGCCCGCGCTCTCGACGGGCTGGTCTCCGACGGGCTGGTGGAACCCCTCGACGGCGGCCTCTACCGGCTCCCCCAGAGCCGGCCCGACACCCGGCCGCAGGCGTGACCGGCGGCGGGCCGGGGAGGGTTCGCGACCGGGCCGGGGACGGTTCGGGAACGGACCGTGCACCGGTCCGCCACCGCCCGTAGCGACCCCTGAAGCTGAGCCGGCAATTCCGCTTGTTGCCGTGAAACCGCAGCTCACGGGCACTGTTACACAACCTATGGGTGTCCGTGCTCCCACCGAAGGCTGGCTCGCACAGGCCCGTGACAACCCCTCCGTACCGTCTTCCCCGTAAGACAGCGGTGGAGCGGTCGGACGGGAACGGAGGCGGTCTGAAATGGCGCAGGCGCATGGCGAGGTGCTCGGGTTCGAAGAGTACGTACGCACCCGGCAGGACGCCCTGCTGCGCAGTGCGCGGCGCCTGGTCCCGGACCCCACCGACGCCCAGGACCTCCTCCAGACGGCCCTCGTGCGCACCTACGGCCGCTGGGACGGGATCGCGGACAAGTCGCTGGCCGACGCCTACCTCCGCCGCGTCATGATCAACACTCGTACCGAGTGGTGGCGCGCCCGCAAGCTCGAAGAGGTCCCCACCGAGCAGCTCCCCGACGCGTCCGTCGAGGACGGCTCCGACCAGCGCGCCGACCGCGCCCTGCTGATGGACATCCTCAAGGTGCTCGCGCCCAAACAGCGCAGTGTGGTCGTCCTGCGACACTGGGAGCAGATGAGCACCGAGGAGACGGCCGCGGCGCTCGGAATGTCGGCGGGAACCGTGAAGAGCACTCTGCACCGCGCCCTGGCCCGCCTCCGGCAGGAGCTGGAGAGCCGGGACCTGGACATGCGTGCGCTGGAGCGCGGTGACCACACCATGCGGTACGAGGGGCGTGAGCGGTGCGCGGCCTGAACGGCCAAGATCTGAACGGCAGGAGCTCTCCCCCCTCCTTCGGGGGAAGAGGCAGTCTGGTGCTGGTGTCGGCGGGGACGATCGTCCTCGTCGGCACAGCCGTGTTCGCGGTCGGTTGCGCCACCGGCGGCACCGGCCTGCGCGACGGCGGCCCCGCCCGCAGCGACACCGTCGCCAGGACCATGCCGTCGGGCTCGTCCTCCGGGTCCTCCTCGGCCTCGTCGTCCGCGTCCGGCACGGCCCTGAAGAAGGTGGACCCGGTCGCGCTGGTCATGGCGGACCCGAAGGTCAGCTCCGAGGTCAAGCGGGACCTCAAGCCCTGCACGGGCAAGGAGTATCCCGTGGACGTGAGTTACGGCAGGGTCACCGGCGGCCCGGTGGCGGACATCGTAGTGAACGTCCTGTCCTGCGCCGATGCGCTGGGCCGCGGCTCCTACGTGTACCGGTCGGACGGCGGCTCGTACGAGAATGTGTTCTCGGACGAACAGCCACCCGTCTACGCGGAGATCGACCGGGGCGACCTGGTGGTCACGAAGCAGGTCTACGGAAAGAGCGACGCGCTCGCCTATCCGTCGGGCGAGGACGTGATCACGTACCGCTGGAACGGTGAGAAGTTCACCGAGCAGGACCGGGTGCACTCGGAGTACAGCAACGTGGTCGACGGCGGCGTCCAGCCTGCCCCGGCGACAAGTCAGAAGAACTGAGCACTGAGCAAGAAGAACGAGGCGAGGCTTGCGCATGGCCGAGACCCATGTCCTGTTCGTGGAGGACGACGACGTCATCCGTGAGGCCACGACCCTGGCGCTGGAGCGCGACGGGTTCGTGGTCACGGCCATGCCCGACGGCCTGTCCGGTCTGGAGTCCTTCCGCGCGCGCCGGCCCGACATCGCCCTGCTGGACGTGATGGTGCCGGGCATGGACGGTGTGAGCCTGTGCCGCCGCATCCGTGACGAGTCCACCGTCCCCGTCATCATGCTGTCGGCGCGCGCCGACTCCATCGATGTGGTGCTGGGCCTGGAGGCGGGCGCCGACGACTACGTCACCAAGCCCTTCGACGGATCCGTGCTCGTCGCCCGGATCCGCGCCGTGCTGCGCCGCTTCGACCACTCGGGCGGCGCGCAGAACGGCGGCGCGGGCGGCCCCGACCACGGCCCGGACGGCGAGCGCGGGGTGCTCTCCTTCGGCGACCTGGAAGTGGACACCGAGGGCATGGAGGTCCGCAGGTCGGGTGCCAACGTGGCGCTGACGCCGACGGAGATGCGGCTGCTGCTGGAGTTCTCCTCCGCACCCGGCACCGTCCTGTCGCGCGACCGGCTCCTGGAGCGGGTGTGGGACTACGACTGGGGCGGCGACACCCGCGTCGTGGACGTCCACGTCCAGCGGCTGCGCACCAAGATCGGGCAGGACCGGATCGAAACGGTCCGGGGCTTCGGATACAAGCTGAAAGCATGAGACGGTTCACCCTCCGCACGGGGATCCGCTGGAAGATCACACTCGCCATCGCGGCCGTGGGCGCCCTCGTGACGATCGCGCTGAGTCTGGTGGTGCACAGCGCTGCCCGCGTGTCGATGCTGGGGAGCGCGCGCGAAGTCCAGCTGGAACGCGTGCAGTTCATCTCCCGCAACGCCGAGGCCGGGCGCAAGCCGCCCATGGGGGCCAAGCTCAACGATCCCGAACTGCCCGCCGAACTGCGGCAGAAGGCGCAGTCGGGGCGGCGCGGGACGTACATCCAGGAGCGCCCGCACGGGGTGCCCGAGGTGTGGGCCGCCGTACCGCTCGGCAACGGCCAGGTGCTGTCGCTGCACACGCCGTTCCGGGAGAGCGCCGACCTGCTCCCCGACCTGGACCGGGCGCTGGTCATCGGCGGACTCGCCGCCGTCATCGGCGGATCGGCCCTCGGCGTCCTCATCGGCGGCCAGATCTCGCGCCGGCTGCGCAAGGCGGCCGCCGCCGCGCAGCGGGTGGCGCACGGTGATCCCGACGTACGGGTGCGGGACGCGGTCGGCGGCGTCGTCCGCGACGAGACCGACGACCTGGCACGGGCCGTGGACGCCATGGCCGACGCCCTGCAGCAGCGGCTGGAGGCCGAGCAGCGGGTGACCGCGGACATCGCGCACGAGCTGCGGACCCCGGTGACGGGTCTGCTCACCGCCGCGGAACTGCTGCCTCCGGGGCGGCCCACGGAGCTGGTGCGGGACCGCGCGCAGGCGCTGCGCGCCCTGGTCGAGGACGTGCTGGAGGTGGCCCGGCTGGACAGCGCCTCGGAGCGGGCGGAGCTCCAGGAGGTGGCGCTGGGCGAGTTCGTGAGCCGGCGCGTGAAGGTGCTGATGCCGGAGGCGTCGGTCCGGATCGTCGCGGACGAGATCGTCAGCACGGACCCGCGCCGGCTGGAGCGGATCCTGGGCAACCTGCTCGCCAACGCCGCCCGGTACGGGCGGCCGCCGGTCCAGGTCGACGTCGAGGGACGGGTGGTGCGGGTCCGCGACCACGGGCCGGGCTTCCCCGAGGCACTGTTGCGCGAGGGGCCGAGCCGGTTCCGTACCGGGTCGACGGACCGGGCCGGTGTGGGGCACGGGCTGGGGCTGACCATCGCGGAGGGTCAGGCACGGGTGCTGGGAGCCCGGTTGACCTTCCGCAACGTGGCGGCCCCCGGTGTACTGGACCGCTCGGTGACGGCGGCGGGCACGCCCGCCGGAAGCGCGGCCGGAGCGGTCGCGGTGCTGTGGCTGCCGGAGCACGCGCCGACGGCGACGGGCAGCTTCCCGGCCCTGAAGCTGCCGCCGGGCTGACGGAGGGGCACGCTGCCGTAGGACCGGTACGGGGCCGACGGGTACCGGGCCGTGCCCGTCGGTGGGTGCGTGTCCTAGGCTCCCTGCCATGACCGACGGCACGAATCCCCCGAGCGGCCCGCAGCCCGAGCCCGCACCCGGCAGCGGCGGATACGGGTTCCCGCCGGGACCGCCCGCCCAGAGCGGCTACGGCTACGGCTACCCGGCGGCGAACGAGGGCTACGGCTATCCGCAGCCCGGGCAGCAGCCGAACCCGTACCAGCAGGACGCGGGCGGTGGTCAGTGGCCGCCGGCCGCCGATGCGGCCCCGGCCCAGCCGGGCTTCACGAGGCTGGCCGGTCCGGACATGCCCGGCGCTGCGGAGCAGCCCGACTGGGAGGCCATGGCCGCCCGGTCCGAGGCGGCACGGCGCACGAAGAAGCGGCGGATGCTGGTCGGCGGGGCGGCCGCACTGGTGCTGCTGGCCGGCGGTGGAACGTTTTTCCTGATGAGCGGCCTGGGCGGCACCGAGGACGGGGCGAACGCCCAGCCCTCGACGTCGACGTCGGCCACGCCCGAACCGGAGGCGTCGCAGTCGTCCCAGGCCTACACGGCAACGGTCGCGGGTGACGACACGCTGCTGCGCGACAGCTACGGGCAGACCGGCATCCGGCTGGGCCCCGACCTCAAGGTCGCCCCCGTGGGCCAGCGGTTCCAGGTCCTCGGCAAGGGCAACGGGAACTCGTGGGGACAGTCCGCCGAGGCCGTCGTCGACGTCACCAAGAGCTTCACGGTCACGGCGCGCGTCTACAGCTCCGCCGCCAAGGGCTCACGGATCGCGATCAGCCAGGGCGACGGGGAGTCCTACTCCTTCGAGCTCGGCGTGAACGAGATCAACGGCAAGCAGGCCTGGATCTTCCGGGTGCAGACGGGCGACAAGGGCGCCGAGGCGACCACGCGGACCGTCGCAGCCGAGGGGCTCACCGTCCTCAAGACGCCGACGCTGCTGATGGCCACGTACGACGCGGAGAAGAAGGCCATCGCCCTCTACGTGGACGGCAAGAAGGCCGGCGAGACGCCGGTCCCGGAGATCTGGCAGGGCCCCGGCCCGATGCAGCTCGGCCGCTCCCGGCACCACAACATCTGGACGGGACCGTGGCAGGGCGGCCTGCACAACATCAAGGTGTACGACGCGGCCTTCACGCAGGAGCAGGCCGCCGGGTACAAGGAGGGCAAGCTCTCGCCGGCGCCGAAGCCGGCGCATGCCTGGCTGCTCACCTGGCCCTGACCCGACCCGGGCCTGACCGGCGGCGAACGGGTACGACGACGCCGACCGGCCCACAGGGGCCGGTCGGCGTCGTCGTGAAAAGGTCTCGCGCGAGTCGGTCGCGCGTCGGCTCTCAGGTCAGATGCTGACGCCGTTGGTGCGCAGGAAGGCCATCGGGTTGAGGGCGGAGCCGTAGTTCGGGGTGGTGCGGATCTCGAAGTGCAGGTGCGGGCCGCTGGAGTTGCCGGTGTTGCCCGACAGGCCGATGCGCTGCTTGACGGAGACCTTCTGGCCGATCTTGACCTGGATCTTCGACAGGTGCGCGTACTGCGAGTACGTGTTGTTCGCGTGCTTGATCACGATGGCGTTGCCGTACGCGGGACCGTCGCCGCCGCCGTTCGGGCCGGCCTTGACGACGACGCCGCCGCCGGCGGCGTTGACCGGGGTGCCGACCGGGACGGCGAAGTCCTGGCCGGAGTGCTTACGGGCCCACATGCTGCCGCCCTTGCCGAAGGTCGCGGACAGCGTGTACTTCTCCAGCGGCTTGTCCCAGAGACCGGCCTTCTTCTTCGCCGCGGCGGCGGCGTCGGCGGCGGCGGGAACCGTCTGCGGGGCGTCGGCGAAGGCTGCGGTCGTCCCGGCCCCGAGAGCCAGCACAGCACCGAGGGTTGCGCCGACGGTGATACGGGTAGAACGGGTGATGACGCGCTTCGCGGACATAGAGCAGACCTCCGGGGCCGGGGACGTGGGCGATCACGCCCGTCTCGGGCATGAAGTGACCCGGCACGTTCAGCCATGTGCCGGGTTGGCTCATCTTTGGTAACCCGTATGTCCGGACATCCCCAAACGTCCCCGTTTACTACCGGGGCTCGTAGGCGCGCCGGAGTGACGTGGTCCGTTGACAGGATTCTCCGCGGCCGAGCGACCCTCGACGGGCCCCCGAGGCCCTTTCGATCTACGAAACCCCCTCGTATGTCCGTTTTGTTCTGTGCGGCTTGTCACCGGCCTGTCCCAGAACCGACCGCTTCGGGCCCCCGTGAATGTGACCGGCGCTACCCTCCTGGCGCGCGGGCGCATCACGGGGGATCCGGCCGGCTTCGGCCGCCGTGACGCCCCCGATCAAGAAGCTCTTACGGACCGAGGGCGCCTGCGCGCACGAGCGGTGACCGGCCGACGGACGGCAAAAGGGGCGGCCCCGGGACTCGGAAGTCCCGGGGCCGCCCCTGTTACCGCTCAGTCGCGCTTACGCGCCCTTCGACAGGTCCGGGCCGGAGCCCGTGGCCTCGATCGGGGGGAGGTCGGGCAGCGCCGACTTCTCCTCGCCGCGGAAGGTGAACTTGGCTTCCTCGCCCTCACCCTCCTTGCCGACGACCACGATGTGGCCGGGACGCAGCTCGCCGAAGAGGATCTTCTCCGACAGCACGTCCTCGATCTCGCGCTGGATGGTCCGGCGCAGCGGCCGGGCACCCAGGATCGGGTCGTAGCCGCGCTTGGCGAGCAGGAGCTTCGCGTCGCCGCTCAGCTCGATGCCCATGTCGCGGTCCTTCAGGCGCTCGTCGACCTTGGCGATCATCAGGTCGACGATCTGGATGATGTCTTCCTCGGTGAGCTGGTGGAAGACGACCGTGTCGTCGACGCGGTTCAGGAACTCGGGCCGGAAGTGCTGCTTGAGCTCTTCGTTGACCTTCGCCTTCATCCGCTCGTAGCCGGTCTTCGTGTCGCCCTGGGCCGCGAAGCCCAGGTTGAAGCCCTTCGAGATGTCCCGCGTGCCCAGGTTGGTCGTCATGATGATGACCGTGTTCTTGAAGTCCACGACCCGGCCCTGGGAGTCGGTCAGGCGACCGTCCTCCAGGATCTGGAGAAGGGAATTGAAGATATCCGGGTGGGCCTTCTCGACCTCGTCGAAGAGGACGACGGAGAACGGCTTGCGGCGCACCTTCTCGGTGAGCTGGCCGCCCTCTTCGTAGCCCACGTAACCGGGGGGCGAACCGAAGAGGCGGGAAACCGTGTGCTTCTCGCTGAACTCCGACATGTCGAGGGAGATCAGCGCGTCCTCGTCGCCGAAGAGGAATTCGGCGAGCGTCTTGGAGAGCTCGGTCTTACCGACACCGGACGGGCCGGCGAAGATGAACGAGCCACCCGGGCGCTTCGGGTCCTTCAGACCCGCACGGGTACGACGGATCGCCTGGGAGAGCGCCTTGATGGCGTCCTTCTGGCCGATGACCCGGCGGTGGAGCTCGTCCTCCATGCGGAGCAGTCGCGAGGACTCCTCCTCGGTGAGCTTGAAGACGGGAATGCCGGTCGCGGTCGCGAGGACCTCGGCGATGAGCTCGCCGTCGACCTCGGCGACGACGTCCATGTCGCCGGCCTTCCATTCCTTCTCGCGCTTGGTCTTCGCCGCGAGCAGCTGCTTCTCCTTGTCGCGGAGGGAAGCCGCCTTCTCGAAGTCCTGGGAGTCGATGGCCGACTCCTTGTCCCGGCGCACGGCCGCGATCTTCTCGTCGAACTCGCGGAGGTCCGGCGGCGCGGTCATCCGGCGGATGCGCATCCGGGAGCCGGCCTCGTCGATCAGGTCGATCGCCTTGTCCGGGAGGAAGCGGTCCGAGATGTACCGGTCGGCCAGCGTCGCCGCCTGGACGAGGGCCTCGTCCGTGATGGAGACGCGGTGGTGGGCCTCGTAGCGGTCGCGCAGGCCCTTGAGGATCTCGATCGTGTGGGGGAGGGAAGGCTCCGCCACCTGGATCGGCTGGAAGCGGCGCTCGAGGGCCGCGTCCTTCTCGAGGTGCTTGCGGTACTCGTCGAGCGTCGTGGCACCGATGGTCTGGAGCTCACCACGGGCCAGCATGGGCTTGAGGATGCTCGCGGCGTCGATCGCGCCCTCGGCGGCACCCGCACCCACGAGGGTGTGGAGCTCGTCGATGAACAGGATGATGTCGCCGCGGGTGCGGATCTCCTTGAGCACCTTCTTCAGGCGCTCCTCGAAGTCACCGCGGTAGCGGGAACCGGCGACCAGGGCGCCGAGGTCAAGCGTGTAGAGGTGCTTGTCCTTGAGGGTCTCGGGGACCTCGCCCTTGACGATGGCCTGCGCCAGGCCCTCGACGACGGCGGTCTTGCCGACGCCGGGCTCGCCGATGAGGACCGGGTTGTTCTTCGTACGGCGGGACAGCACCTGCATGACCCGCTCGATCTCCTTCTCGCGCCCGATGACCGGGTCGAGCTTGGATTCGCGGGCAGCCTGGGTGAGGTTGCGGCCGAACTGGTCCAGGACGAGGGAGGTCGAGGGCGTGCCCTCGGCCGGGCCGCCGGCCGTGGCCGACTCCTTGCCCCCGCCGGTGTAGCCGGAGAGCAGCTGGATGACCTGCTGCCGGACTCGGTTGAGATCGGCGCCCAGCTTCACGAGGACCTGGGCCGCGACGCCCTCGCCCTCGCGGATCAGGCCGAGCAGGATGTGCTCGGTGCCGATGTAGTTGTGGCCGAGCTGGAGGGCCTCTCGGAGCGAAAGCTCCAGGACCTTCTTCGCCCGCGGGGTGAAGGGGATGTGGCCGGACGGGGCCTGCTGACCCTGACCGATGATCTCCTCAACCTGCTGGCGAACAGCCTCGAGCGAAATCCCGAGGCTCTCCAGGGCCTTAGCGGCGACACCCTCACCCTCGTGGATCAAGCCCAGGAGGATGTGCTCGGTGCCGATGTAGTTGTGGTTGAGCATCCGGGCTTCTTCCTGAGCCAGGACGACAACCCGCCGCGCGCGGTCGGTGAACCTCTCGAACATCGTTTATCGCTCCTCAGAGCGGTCGGGCAGTTCGGGGTCGGTCCCCGCCCTGTCCTTCCGCATGCTAGTCCCGTGGGGCGGGACAGCTCATTCCAACTGCCGACATCCGTCCACGGCTCACCCCTGCATCAGCGGGAAAACCGGCTTGAAGAGCCGACAACTGCTCCAACTCGATGGTGCGAGACGATGTTCCCGCAGGCCAGGCAGATACCCGTCATGCGTGTACGCCGACGGCGAACGGAAGCCGGTCAAATCAGCGTGTCGCCCCGATCCACTAGGAATGTCTTACCCGTAAGGGCTGACACTCCATGCCGGTGACGCCGGTTCCCTCCGCTGAGGGCGAACAGAGTTCCGTCTCGAATGTGGGGCTCCACGGCCGCGGACGTTTACGTTCCGCACATCTTCGAGTGCCGAACGTCACATCCACCGTAACCCCCGAAGCGTTTCTGCAGTTGCTCCGGGTATGGCCGCAACCCTGCCGACCGTCCCGCCGCCCCGTGTCGCGTCCGAGGAGGACGCGTACGCCGCCTGGTACGGGAAGGTGCTCGGCTGGACCGTCACGGGCGGGCCGCCGGTCCAGCTCGTGACCGGTGTCGGCTTCGATGTGCTGGAGCTGCCGTCGGACGCGGGGACGGCGCTGTTGCGCCGGCCGGTCGCCACGGGTCCGGTGGCCGTGATGGGGCGCCGGATGCGGTTCCTGGTGGCCTCGGGGAGCGCAGAGGAGCTCGACGGGCTGCTCGACTGGCTGGAGTGGGGCGGGGTCGCCCTGGATCTGACCGCCCTGGGTGCGGGCGGGCGGATCACCGCCCCGGCTCCACCGGGGCGGCCTCTGGGAGAAAGCCTTCGGGGGGCCGCCGTGTGGCTGCGACCCCCCGAGCAGGGGTGTGAGGCACTGCTGCCGGCCCTGCCCGGTCCCGGGCGGGCCGCAGGGCCCGCTCACGGGCCCGATCTCGTACGCCTGGTCGCGGCGGCGGCGACGGAATGCCACCGGGCGCGCCTGGGCCGGCGTACGAACGGGGTCCGTCAGCCCTTGGCCTTCTCGTAGGCCTCGCGGATCTCGGCCGGGACGCGGCCGCGGTCGTTGACGTTGTAGCCGTTCTCCTTGGCCCAGGCGCGGATCTCGGCCGTGTCCGGGTTGCCGGTCGCCGCGGCGCGGCCCTTGGCGCGGGCGGCGGTGGCACGGCCACCGGTACGGCGGCCGCCCTTGGTGTACGGGTCGAGCAGACCGCGGAGCTTTTCAGCGTTGGCGGTGGTGAGGTCGATCTCGTAGGTCTTGCCATCCAGAGCGAACGTCACCGTCTCGTCCGCCTCGCCACCGTCGAGGTCGTCGACAAGAAGGACCTGAACCTTCTGTGCCACCGGGATTTCCTTTCATCGAAAAGCAGTACGCGGAAAGGAAACCGCTTTTGCCGGGAAAACACAAACCCCCCGGGAGAGGTTCAGGACCACAACGAGGCGGGAAACGTGCGCGATTCGGACATAGGCCACAGGTGCGCGGAGCGCCGGAAAAGCTGGGGCCATCGATCAGAGGTGCAGAAGCATCCGGCTGTTGCCCAAGGTGTTCGGCTTCACTCGTTCGAGACCGAGGAACTCGGCGACGCCCTCGTCATAGGAACGCAAGAGCTCCATGTAGACATCGGTGTCGACCGGGGTCTCGCCGATCTCGACGAAGCCGTGCTTCGCGAAGAACTCGACTTCGAAGGTCAGGCAGAAAACCCGGCTCACCCCGAGCGTGCGGGCGGTGCTCAACAACTGCTGGAGCACCTGATGGCCGACGCCGGCGCCCTTCAAGTCGCGGTCGACGGCGAGAGTACGCACTTCGGCCAGGTCTTCCCACATCACGTGGAGTGCACCGCAGCCCACCACCTGTGCATCGGAGTCGCGTTCCGCGACCCAGAACTCCTGGATGTCCTCGTAAAGGACGACCGGTGCTTTGTCGAGCAGGATCCGCTGCTGCACGTACTGGTCGAGGAGGCGGCGCAGCGCGGGAACATCGCGTGTGCGGGCACGGCGGATCGTCACTGTTTCTGCGTGTGCAGAGGAAAACTCTCCCATGGCTGCGGACGCTATCGCTCCGGCGGCGTCGGGGGCCCGGCGGACTCCCCTTCGGCCTCGGGTGGCGCGGGGGCCTCCGTGGCGGACTCGTCGTCGTACTGGACGACCCGGACGGCGTCCCGGAGGGCCTCGCGCTGTTCCGCGGACATCATGCCGAAGAAGGCGACGAGAGCGGCGGCGGGGTTGTCGCTCGTCGACCAGGCTTCGTTCATCAGTGCGGCCGAGTAGGCGGCGCGGGTGGAGACCGCCGTATATCGATAGGCGCGGCCTTCGGCTTCCCGGCGGACCCAGCCCTTCTGATGGAGATTGTCCATAACGGTCATGACCGTGGTGTACGCGATGGACCGTTCCTGCTGGAGGTCTTCCAGGACTTCCCGAACGGTGACCGGGCGGTTCCACTGCCACACCCGCGTCATGACGGCGTCTTCGAGTTCTCCCAAGGGGCGAGGCACAACAGCACGATAGTGCGGCTTGTACGGAATTGCCCGACTATTCACCCGGCAACGCGCAACAAAATCGGGCGCACGGTCCGTACCCGTGCGCCCGCGCGGAGGGGCCGCGCTCTAGTTCTGCTGCTGGCGGGTGGCTTCGGCCCGGGCGATCACGGCGTCGACCGCCACGTCCTCCTTGGCCTTGTTGGAGCCGCCCTGGCTCTTCACGATCGTCACGACGAGGGCGATGAAGAACGCGGCCATCACGAAGGGGGGCACGAGCGCGGAGACGTAGTCCATGCCCCCAGCGTAGCCACCCGCGCCCGGTCCGGTCCGGGTGGGTGAGGGGTGGGTCCCGCAGCCGTCACCCGGACCGCCCGGGCGGGCTCAGACGGCGGCGAGCCCGGACGCCGGGGGCGCGGTGGGCTTGCGGCGCGGCGGGAAGACCTCGCCGGGGGTGGGGACCGGCCGCTCGGGGCGCGGGCGCTCCTTGGGCGCGGGCGCCGGCCGCGGCGGCTCCGCCTGGCCGCCCGCCAGGGTCAGCAGGCGGGTGCGGGGCGCGGGGGTCGTGGCCAGGCGGCGCCGTACGGATCGCTCCGCGACCGCCCGGGCCCGCTCCAGCAGCGCGGCGGCGGCCGGATCGGCCCGGAGCGCGCGCAGGGCGGCGAGGTCGTCGGGGACCGGCTCGTAGCCGGTGGCGAGGGCTTCCCGGAGCAGTGCCAGGTAGCCGGGGAGGCTGCCGGGCAGGGCGCCGCGGTAGCGGGCCAGATCGTCCAGGACGAAGGCTCTGAGCCGGCCCGCCTCCCGGACCGCTTCGTCCACCGACTGCGCGAGGTGCAGGCAGTCCTGGACCTCCTCGGCCGCCAGGGGGGCCGAGGAGGACTGAAGGGCGTGGGCGAGCGAACGCCTGAGCACGTGCAGCTCAGCGGCGCTGAACGCCATGCCGCCGCGGGATCCGTAGGGCGTGGGCATGGGGCCGAAGATACGCGCTAATCGGACAAAATCCCCTTAAGGGGGCCGGCTGCGGCGCGGCGCGGCCGGCCCCGGCGCCGGACCTCAGCCGGTCTCCTTGACGGCGCGCAGGAAGTCCGCCCAGGCGGCCTGGGTCGTGGCCAGGACCAGGTGGGCGGGGTCGACGCGGTCGGCGACCTTGACGAGGGCTCCGGGGGTGACGGCGACGTAGACGCAGGCGTCTCCGTCACCGCAGAACGAGGACTTCCGCCACGCGGGCTGAGCGGTCATGGTGTCTCCTCCGGGCACGGTGGCCGGTAAATGCGGTCAAGGGACGGTAACTCCGCAGCCGGCCCTCACCGGCGACTTTCACGCAATTCGGCGTGTCGCCGCGGCCCTGCGGGGGTCCGGGTGATACACGGCGGTGCCGGCCCGTCACAGGCCGGCGGCCGTTCGGCGGGTGCCGGCCGGACCCGCGCCGACGGGCCGCGGCGGGGCTGGTTCCGGCCCCGCGGGCGTCGTCGGACCCGGGCCACCGAGGCCGGTACCCGCCCCCGGGCCGGGGTCAGATGCGGGACACGAAGGCCGAGACCGCCTCGTGGACGTCGGACTCCGTCCAGGACAGGCCCGGCCCGGTGACGTCCACCTCGGTCACCGCGAGGCCCGGCGGTCCCCCGGCCGACCAGCGGCGGAAGAGGACCGTGCCGGTCTCCTCCGCCTGCCGCAGCCCCGCGTCCGTCAGCCGGTCCGGGTCGTGGGGCAGCCACACCTGGAACTGGTGCGTGTGCGGCTCCTCGGGGTGGACGCGCGACCACGGGACGCCGGACGCCGCGAAGGCCTCGCGCAGCGCCCCGGCCACCATGCGCGCCTGCGCCACGTACGACGGCAGCCGCGGCAGCTCCCGGTCCAGTCCGGCCAGCGCGGACAGGGCCTGCGGGAACTGCCGGAAGATCTGGCCGCCGTAGCGGTGGCGCCAGACCCTGGTCTCCTCCACGAAATCCCGCGGGCCGGCCAGGGCCGCCCCGCTCAGCCCGCCCAGCGACTTGTAGAACGAGACGTACACGGAGTCGGCGAGCCCGGCGATCTCCGGCAGCGGGCGGCCGAAGCGGACCGTCGACTCCCACAGCCGGGCCCCGTCGAAGTGGATCACCGCCTCCCGCTCCCGGCCCGCCTCCACCAGCGCCACCAGCTCCTCCCAGGTGGGCAGCAGGAACCCGGCCTCGCGCAGCGGCAGCTCCAGCATCAGCGTCCCGAAGGGCTCCCGGACGGCCGCGACCTCCTCCGGGGTCGGCTGGCGCGGCTCGGTCGTGGGGTGGACGACCCGCAGCCCGGAGACCGTCGAGAGGGCGTCGCCCTCCCACATCTCGGGGTGGCTCATGGGGTGCAGCGCGACGACCGGGTTCCCGGTCCGGCCGGCCCAGCAGCGCAGGGCGACCTGCTGCGCCATCGTGCCGCTGGGGAAGAACGCGGCATCCTGCGTCCCGAGCAGCTCCGCGACCCGCCGCTCCAGCTCCTCGACGATCCCGTCGCCGTAGATGTCGGCCGGCGCGTCCATGTCGTAGGCGTACGGACCCTCGGCGAGCCGCGCCAGACACTCACCCACCGTGGCCTCGCGCGGACCGCGGGTCAGGGTCGTGGCCGCCGCCCGCCAGGCCGCCGCGAGCCGCTCGTCGCGCCGCGTTTCCTCGTTGCTGTCGCTCATGGCCCCTGATCCTCGCCGCTCGTCCCCGACCGGCCAAGAGCCTCACGGGCTAGCATGGCGGCGTATCGTCCGGTACCCCTGCGGACTGGAACGGAAGGCATTCCCCGCGTGAATCCATCACAGCAGCCACGCCCTGCCCGGCTCGCCGTCGGCGTCGTCGGGGCGGGCCGCGTCGGCCCGGCACTGGCCGTAGCGCTCCAGCAGGCGGGCCACCGGCCCGTCGCCGTGTCGGGAGTGTCCGACGCCTCCGTGCGCCGCGCCGCCCGCATGCTGCCCGATGTACCGCTCGTGCCGCCCGCGCAGGTGCTGGAGCTGGCCGACCTGGTCCTGCTGACCGTCCCCGACGACGCGCTGCCGTCGCTCGTGGAGGGGCTCGCGGAGACCGGCGCGGTCCGGCCCGGCCAGCTGCTCGTGCACACCTCGGGCCGGTACGGGACCGCCGTGCTCGACCCGGCGCGCCGCGCCGGCGCCCTGCCGCTGGCCCTGCACCCCGCGATGACCTTCACCGGCACCGAGGTCGACGTGCAGCGGCTGGCCGGCTGCTCCTTCGGCGTCACCGCCCCCGACGAGCTGCGGCTGGCCGCCGAGGCCCTGGTCATCGAGATGGGCGGGGAGCCCGAGTGGATCGCGGAGGAGAACCGCGCGCTCTACCACGCGGCGCTGGCCCTCGGCGCGAACCACCTCGTCACCCTGGTCGCCCAGTCCCTGGAGCTGCTGCGCACGGCCGGGGTCGCGCACCCCGACCGGATGCTGGGCCCGCTGCTCGGCGCGGCCCTCGACAACGCCCTGCGCTCCGGGGACGCGGCCCTGACCGGGCCGGTGGCCCGCGGGGACGCCGGTACGGTCGCCGCGCACATCTCCCAGCTGCGCCGGCACGCGCCGGGCACGGTCGCCGGATACCTGGCCATGGCCCGCACCACCGCCGACCGGGCCCTCGCCCACGGGCTGCTCAAGCCCGAACTCGCCGAGGACCTGCTCGGTGTACTCGCCGACACGGACCCTGACGGGGGCGACCAGTGACCGAGCTGCTGCTGCACACCGCCGACGAGCTGCACAAGCTGCCGCGCACCGGGCGGCGGGCCGTGGTGATGACCATGGGCGCCCTCCACGAGGGTCACGCCACGCTGATCCGTTCCGCCCGTGCGGCGGCCGGGCCCGAGGGGCAGGTCGTCGTCACCGTCTTCGTCAACCCGCTGCAGTTCGGGGCGGGCGAGGACCTCGACCGCTATCCCCGCACCCTCGACGCGGACCTGGCGATCGCCGAAGAGGCGGGCGCCGACGCGGTGTTCGCCCCCGCCGTCGACGAGGTCTACCCGGGCGGGGACCCGCAGGTGCGGATCAGTGCCGGCCCGATGGGCGAGCGCCTGGAAGGGGCCACCCGGCCCGGCCACTTCGACGGGATGCTGACCGTCGTCGCCAAGCTGCTCCACCTGACCCGGCCCGACCTGGCCCTCTTCGGCCAGAAGGACGCGCAGCAACTGGCCCTGATCCGGCGGATGGTGACGGACCTGAACTTCCCCGTCGAGGTGGTCGGCGTACCGACCGTCCGCGAGGAGGACGGGCTGGCGCTGTCGTCCCGCAACCGCTACCTCTCCCCCGCGGACCGGCGGACCGCCCTGGCGCTGTCCCGGGCCCTGTTCGCGGGCCGCGACCGGCTCGCGGCGCAGGCCGCGCTGCGGGCCCGCGCCGAGGCCGCCCCGGCCACCGACGAGCGGGCCACCGCCCTGGCCCGGCTGGGCGAGATCCGCGCCTCGGCCGACGCGCACGCCGTCTCGGCGGCCTGCGCAGGCCTGCCGGACGCGGTCCGGGCCGCGGCGGCCCACGTACTGGCCGACGCGGCCCGCTCGGAGCCGCCGCTCGTGCTGGACTACCTGGCTCTGGTGGATCCGCAGGACTTCACCGAGGCCGGTCCCGACTTCACCGGGCAGGCCGTGCTGGCCGTCGCCGCGAAGGTGGGCACGACCCGGCTGATCGACAACATCCCATTGGAATTCGGAGCACACTCGTGAGCACCCCTGGCAGAGGCCCCGCAGGCAGCACCGGCATACGGCTGCACGCGCCGGCGCCCGGCTGGTCCCTGGACGCCGACGTCGTGGTCGTCGGATCCGGCGTGGCGGGGCTGACCGCCGCGCTGCGCTGCGCGGCCGCGGGCCGCCGTACCGTCGTGGTCACCAAGGCCCGGCTCGACGACGGCTCCACCCGCTGGGCCCAGGGCGGCATCGCCGCGGCTCTCGGCGACGGCGACACCCCCGAGCAGCACCTCGACGACACCCTGGTCGCGGGCGCCGGCCTGTGCGACGAGGAGGCCGTACGGCTGCTCGTCACCGAGGGCCCCGACGCGGTGCGGCGGCTGATCGACACCGGTGCGGTCTTCGACACCTCCGCCGAGACCGGGGAGATAGAGCTGACCCGCGAGGGCGGCCACCACCGCCGGCGGATCGCGCACGCGGGCGGTGACGCCACCGGCGCCGAGATCTCCCGGGCGCTGGTCGAGGCCGTGCACGCCGCGGGCATAGAGACCGTGGAGAACGCGCTCGTCCTCGACCTCCTCCAGGACGCGCAGGGCCGTACGGCCGGTGTCACCCTGCACGTCATGGGCGAGGGCCAGCACGACGGCGTCGGCGCCGTCCACGCGCCCGCCGTGATCCTGGCGACCGGCGGCATGGGCCAGGTCTTCTCCGCGACGACCAACCCGTCGGTGTCCACCGGCGACGGCGTGGCGCTCGCGCTGCGCGCCGGGGCCGAGGTCTCCGACCTGGAGTTCGTGCAGTTCCACCCGACGGTGCTGTTCCTCGGCCCGGACGCCGAGGGGCAGCAGCCGCTGGTGTCGGAGGCCGTGCGGGGCGAGGGCGCGTACCTCGTCGACGCGGACGGCGTGCGCTTCATGGTCGGGCAGCACGAGCTCGCCGAGCTGGCCCCGCGCGACATCGTCGCCAAGGGCATCATGCGCCGCATGCAGGAGCAGGGCGCGCAGCACATGTACCTGGACGCCCGGCACTTCGGCGCCGAGATGTGGGAGCAGCGCTTCCCCACGATCCTGGCCGCCTGCCGCTCGCACGGCATCGACCCGGTGACCGAGCCGATCCCGGTGGCGCCCGCCGCGCACTACGCGTCCGGCGGCGTACGGACCGACCTGCACGGCCGCACCACCGTCCCCGGCCTGTACGCCTGCGGCGAGGTCGCCTGCACGGGCGTGCACGGCGCGAACCGGCTCGCCTCCAACTCCCTGCTGGAGGGGCTGGTCTTCGCCGAGCGGATCGCCGAGGACATCACCGCGCAGGAGTACGGCGGGGGCGGCCCCGGCGTGCCGGTGCCCTCGACCGGGCCGCTGCAGCCCGCCGAGGCCCGCCACGAGATCCAGCGGATCATGACGGAGGGCGCGGGCGTCCTGCGCTCCGCCGCGTCGCTGGCCGCGGCGGCCGAGGCCCTGGAAGGGCTGTACGCCACCGCCCTGACCGCGCTGGAGACGCACGGCAAGACCGCCGTCCCGGGTGTGGACACCTGGGAGGCGACGAACCTGCTGTGCGTGGCGCGGGTCCTGGTCGCCGCCGCGCAGCGGCGCGCGGAGACCCGCGGCTGCCACTGGCGCGAGGACCACCCGGACCGGGACGATGCGCGGTGGCGCCGCCACCTGGTGGTCCGGCTCTCGGCCACCGAGAAGCGGGCCCTGGTCGTCGTACCCACCGACTCCGCGGACTTCCCGTCCGTGCACCCCCTGAGCACCCCGAGCCTGGAGCAGTGACCGTGAGCACCCCCGAACTTCCCCTCATCGACCAGAACGACGGCGGCTGCGGCGACGACTGCGCCTGCGGCGACGGCGAGGAGAGCGGCCTCGACCCGGCGCTCGCCGAGCTGCTCGCGGACGCGGGCCTGGACCCCATCGAGGTCGAGGACATCGCCCACATGGCGCTTTCCGAGGACCTCGACGGCGGCGTGGACGTCACCACCGTGGCCACGGTCCCCGAGGACGCCGAGGCCATCGCCGACTTCGTCGCCCGTGAGGACGGTGTCGTCGCGGGCCTGCGGATCGCGGAGGCGGTGTTCTCCGTGGTGTGCACGGAGGCCTTCGAGGTGGAGCGGCACGCGGAGGACGGCGACACCGTCAAGGCCGGTGAGGTGCTGCTGTCGGTCCGCGCCCGCACCCGCGACCTGCTGACGGCCGAGCGCAGCGCGCTGAACATCCTGTGCCGCCTCTCGGGCATCGCGACGGCCACCCGCCGCTGGGCGGACGTGCTGGAGGGCACGAAGGCCAAGGTCCGCGACACCCGCAAGACGACGCCGGGCCTGCGTTCGCTGGAGAAGTACGCGGTCCGCTGCGGCGGCGGTGTCAACCACCGCATGTCGCTGTCGGACGCGGCGCTGGTGAAGGACAACCACGTGGTCGCCGCGGGCGGTGTCGCGCAGGCCTTCACCGCGGTGCGCGAGGCCTTCCCGGAGGTCCCGATCGAGGTCGAGGTCGACACGATGCACCAGGTCCGCGAGGTCCTGGACGCGGGCGCCGACCTGATCCTGCTGGACAACTTCACGGTCCCGGAGACCGAGGAGGCCGTCACGCTGGTGGCCGGCCGGGCGGTGCTGGAGTCCTCCGGCCGCCTCACGCTGGACACCGCCCGGGCGTACGCGGAGACCGGCGTGGACTACCTGGCGGTCGGCGGGCTGACCCACTCCTCGCCGATCCTGGACATCGGTCTCGACCTGCGCGAGGCGGTGTAACCGGTGCTCCTCACCATCGACGTAGGCAACACCCACACGGTCCTGGGCCTGTTCGACGGTGACGAGATCGTCGAGCACTGGCGCATCTCGACCGACCCGCGGCGCACGGCCGACGAGATGGCCGTGCTGATGCAGGGCCTGATGGGCATGCACCCGATGCTCGGCAGCGAGCTCGGCGACGGGATCCACGGCATCGCGATCTGCTCGACGGTGCCGTCGGTCCTGCACGAGCTGCGCGAGGTCACCCGGCGCTACTACGGCGACGTGCCGGCGGTGCTGGTGGAGCCGGGCATCAAGACGGGCGTGCCGATCCTGATGGACAACCCGAAGGAGGTCGGCGCGGACCGCATCATCAACGCGGTCGCGGCGGTCGAGCTCTACGGCGGTCCGGCGATCGTGGTCGACTTCGGTACGGCGACCACCTTCGACGCGGTGTCCGCGAAGGGCGAGTACGTGGGCGGGGTGATCTCCCCGGGGATAGAGATCTCGATGGAGGCGCTCGGCGTGCGGGGCGCGCAGCTGCGCAAGATCGAGCTGGCCCGGCCGCGCCACGTGATCGGCAAGTCCACGGTCGAGGCGATGCAGTCGGGCGTGATCTACGGTTTCGCGGGTCAGGTCGACGGGGTCGTGGCCCGGATGGCCAAGGAGCTGGCCGGGCCGAACGGCGATCCGGACGACGTCCGGGTCATCGCGACCGGCGGGCTGGCCCCGATGGTGCTGGGCGAGTCGTCGGTGATCGACGACCACGAGCCGTGGCTGACGCTGATCGGGCTGCGGCTGGTGTACCAGCGCAACGCGCCGAACTTCGAGTGACGCCGCCGGGACCGGGGCCGTACCCCGTGGGTGCGGTCCCGGCCCCGTCAGGCGCGGACCTCGACCCACAGCAGCTTCCCCCCGGCCTCCCCGTACAGCCCCGTCCCACCGAGCGGGTAGCCGCCCCAGTTCGCGGCGTACGCCCGTACGAGGAACAGCCCGCGGCCCCGCTCGGCACCCGACGGCGGTGCCTCGGCGCGAGGATCCGCTCCGAAGGGCGGAGGGATGTGCGGATTGCTGTCCCAGACGCTGACACCCAGCCGGGTGGACCCCATGGCCCGGAGCCGGAGGGTGTACGGACCGTCGGAATAGAGGTAGGCGTTGGCCAGCAGCTCACCGGCCAGCAGTTCGGCGGTATCCAGGAGTGCGCTCATCGCGTGTGTCCGCAGCACGGACCGCAGGGTCTGGCGGGCGAGGCCGGGAGCACGGGGATCTTGCGGGAGTTGCAGGCTGTAGGCCCACGACGGAGATACGGTGGCAGGCATGGAAGTCTCCGATCACGGAGGGGTGTTGGTCTCGTCGTTCGTGCTGCCCGGTGACCGTGCCGCTCCGTCGAGCGGGGTACTTCCGGGCGGGGTGGCCTGCGTCCCAGATTAGGGGCGAGCAAGTGTTATTTGCGCGAATGCTGGGAGATCCAGGCGTTCCTTCGCTCGTGTGAGTGAGACAGTCGCCGGAAGGGAGTGCGATGGCGGGGCGGGTAGCACTGACGGCCCGACGCATCCGCGTCGCCGTTGAGCTGCGCAAGTTGCGAGAACGCTCCGGGCTCACGTCGACCGAGGCTGCCCGTCAACTCGGCACCAGCCAGGGCCAGCTGAGCAATGTGGAGACCGGCAGGTTCGGAGTCAGCCCCGAACGCGTCCACGCCATGGCGCAGGTGTACTCCGTCTGTGACCCCCTGCTCGTCGACGCACTGGCCGCCATGGCGGGCGACCGCACGAAGGGCTGGTGGGAGCAGTACAGGGGGATCCTGCCGCCCGGCCTCCTCGACCTCGCCGAGCTGGAGCACCACGGCCTGGCGCTGCGCGCCGCTTACACCGTCCACGTGCCCGGCCTGCTACAGACAGCGGAACACGCCCGGGAGATCTTCGGGCACGTGCTGCCGCCGCTTCCCCAGGGCGACGTGGAGCAGCGCGTGGCTCACCGCATCAAGCGGCAGGAGGTACTCCACCGCGACGACCCGGTCCCGTACACCGCGATCATCCACGAGGCGGCCCTGCGGATGAAGTTCGGCGGGCACGCCGTCGTGCGGGCCCAGCTGGCCCACCTGCTGGAGATGGGGGAGCTGAGCCATGTCCGGATTCTGGTGATCCCCTTCGACGCGGGTTCCTTTCCCGGGTCGGGCCAGTCGATCTACTACGTCCACGGGCCGGTGCCGCAGCTCGACACCGTCCACCTGGACCAGTCCCACGGCCCGGCACTGGTCGACGCCGAGGCCCAGCTCGCCAAGTACCGGCTGCTTCTGGACCGCATGGAGGGCGCGGCCCTCACATGCGGCAAGAGCCGGGACTTCATCCACAGCATCCTGCGCGCCCTGTGAACGGAGAAGCCCCATGACTCGGCCCAGCTGGCGAAAGTCGTCGTTCTGCCAGGAGGGAGAGGCCTGTGTGCACGTAGCGACGACCGCCCCGGACGCGGCCGTGAAGGTGGCCGGCAGCGCCGACCCCGCCAAGGACCACCTCACCGTCTCCGCGGCCGCGTGGACGGCCTTCCTCCAGGCGGTCCAGGCTGCCCCGCAGGGGCGACAGGGCTGAGCCGGGGCCGGGCAAGGGCGGACGTCTGCCCCTGGCGGCAGCCACCGTCCGGCGGCCACGGGTCACTCCCGGGTACGGCTCAGCACGGGCGGGGGCGGGTCAGTATGCGGCGCAGGGCGGCTCTCCAGGGGTGGCGGGCCTCGCCGCCGTCCAGGACGGCGCGGAACTGCTGGTAGGAGCGGGCCGCGCGGACGACGGCCACGTCGTCGCGGCCGGGCGGCGGGGGCATGGGGTCCCCGTGCTGGGACGCGCGGTAGGTGTCCATGAGGTACTGCTCGATCGCTGTCATCCCTCCACCCTCACCCCGTCGGCCCCGTCGCGCACGACGGTTGACGTTCCGCGTCAACCGTCCCGTCCGGCGGCCGCCCCGGGCGGTGACGATCACTCGTCCGGCGGCCGTGACGAGGGCCCGTACGGCCACCCGTACGGCGGCGCGGAGTGGCCGGGCCGGACGTCCCCGACGTGCGGGAACGGACAGAATGGCCCGATGAGCGTCACCATCGACATCGCCGGGCTCCCCGCCGAACGGATCGTCTTCGCGCCCTCCCCGCTCGCGGAGCTCTGCATGGCCCTGCACGCGCTCTCGCAGCCGGCCCACCACCCGCGGCTCAGCTCCTGGACCACCGCCACCTCAGCCTCGCTCGATCCGTGTCTCGCGGACCGTCTGCTGGAGGCCGACTTCCTGTGGCGCAGCTCCTTCTCCGACATCTTCATGCCCTTCGCCGGGATCCCCGGGGAGGCCGGGCTGCCGGCGGCGACGCTGGCCGAGGAGCTCGACGTACTCGACCGGCTGGACGACGAGCGGTTCGTGGGGGCCGCGCTGGAGCACTGCCGGCTGGCGCTCTACAACGAGGGCGGCGGGCCCTCGCCGCTGAAGGACCCGTCGGCCCGGGCCAGGGCGCTGGAGCTGGCCGCCGCCCGCGGGCCGCGCCAGCTGGCCTTCTCCGTGCGGCTGCTGGACGACACCGCTGCCGTGCGGGTGTGGCTCAGGCGGCTCCTGGAGGACTGCGACGAGGCGTTCTTCGCGCAGACGTGGGAGCGCCTGGAGCCCGGGCAGAGCGCCGACGCCCGGCACAAGGCCGAGCTGCTGCGCCGCAGGGGCCTGGCGGCCGCGCTGAAGGACGTCTCGACGGCCCTGAGCGTCGACGAGGGCCTCACCACCATCACGGCCGACAAGATGGTCCACGGGACGGCGACGGCGACCGATCCCCGAATAGGCAGCGGCCTCGTCTTCGTACCGACCAACTTCGGCTGGCCGCATCTGCTGGTGCTGCACGCACCGGACTGGCGGCCGGTGGTCCACTATCCGCTCGGCACCCCCGAGCCGGCCTCCGGGCCGGGCTCGGTGGAGCTGCTCCAGCTGCGGATGGAGGCCCTGGCGCACCCGATGCGGATGATGCTGTGCCGGAGTCTGGCCCGGGCCCCCTACACGACGAGCGAGCTGGCGAACGTGCACGGGATCACCGCGCCGGAGGTGTCACGGCACCT
Organism: Streptomyces yangpuensis; assembly: GCF_024666385.1. NCBI lineage: Bacteria > Bacillati > Actinomycetota > Actinomycetes > Kitasatosporales > Streptomycetaceae > Streptomyces > Streptomyces yangpuensis. Next base: position 4,120,103 of record NZ_CP102514.1, on the reverse strand, counting down.
GGCCGTCCTGAAAAAGGCCGGTCTGATGCATACGCGAAGGCAAGGCCGTTATGCCCAGCACCAGTTGGATCTGGGTACGGTCGCCCGTATCGGCGCCGACTTCATCGAGGGCATCCTCCGATAGCGCCAACCAGCAGGTGGTTGGCTGGATTCGACCGGCCCAGAGTCACCGATATACGGAATTCATAAACCGAAATCAGCGAAAACTCTGGCCATGATGGCCACTTGCTGTCTAACGTGCGCTCACTGTTCGCCCACGTAACGCGCACCGCGTCCGCACGTCCGGTCCGTCGCGTTCCGCCGTGCTGTGCCCTGCTCCGCCCGTCGTGCCCGGATCCACCTCGTTCCGCCCGTCGTGCCCAGCTCCGCCCTGTCCAGCTCTGCCCTGCTCCGCTCTGCTCTGCTCTGCTCGCCCAGTCGTGGAAGGACCTTCATGCCCTCACGCCGTATAGCCGCAGCAACCGCCGCCCTGGCAGCCGCGGCCCTCGTCTCGCCCCTGCTGATCGCCGGACCGGCCGGTGCCACCGGAAGCCCGCAGAGCGACGCCGCCAGGGCCGACGCGCTGGCCCGGAAGCTGGTCAAGGACGCGACCGGCAAGGGAGCCTTCAACCACCTCAAGGTCCTGCAGTCGATCGCCGACTACAACAACGGCAACCGCGCCGCCGGTTCCAAGGGCCACGAGCAGTCGGCCAAGTACGTCGAGGCCGTGATGAAGGCGGCCGGTTACACGGTCACCCGCAACGAGTTCGACTTCGTCTACGTCGAGACGCTCGAGGAGAAGCTCACGGTCAACGGCGCGAACGGGCGCGACGTCCCGATCCACCTGATGACCTACACGGCGAACTCCCCGGAGGGCGGTGTCACCGCCCCGGTCGCCGTCGCCCCGGTCGACGCGGACGGGACCAACGGCTGCGAGCCCGGCGACTTCGCCGCCGGCGCCTTCACCGGCAAGATCGCCCTGATCAAGCGCGGCGGCTGCACCTTCGCCGCCAAGCAGCAGAACGCCGCAGCGGCCGGCGCGGTCGGCGCGGTCATCTACAACAACACCGCGGGCGCCCTGAACGGCACGATAGGCGACCCGACCGCGGGCAAGGTCCCCACCGGTGGCATCACCCAGGCGGACGGCGAGAAGCTGGCCGCCGAGGCCGCCGCCGGTCCGGTCGAGCTGACCCTCGACATCCGCGAGCTGCGCGAGACCCGCAAGACCTTCAACGTCATCGCCGAGACCAAGGGCGGCGACGAGAACAACACCGTCTTCCTCGGCGCGCACCTCGACTCGGTCGCGGCCGGCCCGGGCATCAACGACAACGGTTCCGGCTCGGCCGGCATCCTCCAGGTCGCCCAGCGCCTCGCGAGCGAGCAGAAGAAGGTCAAGAACAAGGTCAAGTTCGCCTGGTGGTCGGCGGAGGAGTTCGGCCTGCTCGGCTCCGAGGCGTATGTCGGGGGCCTGACGGACGCGCAGAAGAAGCAGATCAAGCTCTACCTGAACTTCGACATGATCGGCTCGCCGAACGCCGCGTACTTCGTGTACGACGGCGACGACTCGGACGGCGTCGGCGCGGGCCCCGGCCCGGAGGGCTCCGCCCAGCTGGAGAAGGGGATCACCGACTTCCTCGACTCGAAGAACATCCCGCACGCGGGCACCGACTTCTCCGGCCGCTCGGACTACGGCCCGTTCATCGAGGTGGGCATCCCGTCCGGCGGCACCTTCACCGGCGCCGAGGGCATCAAGACGCCCGAGGAGGCCGCGAAGTTCGGTGGCCAGGCAGGTGTCGCCTACGACGTGAACTACCACGGCAAGGGTGACGACATCACCAACATCGACCAGAAGGCGCTCGACATCAACGTCGACATCATCGCGGACGCGGTCGGGCACTACGCCCACGACCTCGCCCCGCTGTCGAAGCCGGTCGTCTCGACGCCGACCCCCGGCGGCAGCGGCGGTGGCGGCGGTCTGCACCCGGGCCACGACGAGGTCACGCAGTAAGGACGGTCAACGGTGAGGGGGCGCGATCCCAGGGGGTCGCGCCCCCTTCGCCGTCCGTGCCCCTTCTTCCTCCGTTCCCCCCGGTCAGTCCGCGGGCGGCCAGGCCCGCACACCCACCGGCTGCACCAGCCAGCCGAAGGCGCCGAGGCCGGAGCGGGAGGTCAGCTCCGCCGCCTCACCGGCCGAGGCCAGGGCCCGTACGTAGGCCACCGGGTCCGAGGAGGCCAGGGCGAGCGGGGGGCGGGCGCCCGAGACGCCGAGGGCGGTGAGGGCCTCGGCCTGCGTCAGCAGGACCGCTCCCGGCCCGGCGCAGGCGTCGAGCGCCACATGGGCGGTGACGTCGCAGCCGCCGTCCGGGACCGGCGCGACCTCCCGGCCGCCCCGGAATCCGGTCAGGGTGCCGAACGGGGGCCGGGCCCGGCGGGTGTGGGCGTAGTCCACCGCCACCGCCAGGCCCCGCTCCAGGGTCCGGGCGGCGGCCGCCCAGGCCTCGTCGCGCGGGCGGCCGATCTCCGCGCGGCCGCCGCCCGGCCACCACCGCTCCAGCCAGGCCCGGTCGGCGTCCTCCAGCGGGCCGCCCCGGCTCTCCGTACCGTCCGGCGCGACCAGTACGTAGTACCCGTCCTCGGCGATGTCGAGGGGGACGTTGTCCAGCCATTCGTTGGCGAAGAGCAGCCCGGTCACGCCCTCGGGCGGCTCCCCGGTCCAGTGGATCCGCGGGTCGAGCCCCTCGGGCCGGGGCGCCCGCTCCACGGCGTACGGGCGCACCCGCGCCGCCGTCTCCGGGTCGAGCGCGGCGAGCACCCCGGACAGCAGTTCGGCCCGCCCGGCGCCCATGTCGACGAGGTCGAGCTCCCGCGGGTGCCCGAGCTCCGCGTCCACCCACCGCAGCAGCCGGGCCACGGCCGCCGCGTAGAGGGCGGAGGCGTGCACGGAGGTACGGAAGTGGCCGGCGGGACCGGGCCCCGCGGGACGCACGTAGAAGCCGCCGGGCCCGTACAGCGCGGCTTCCATCGCGCTGCGCCACCGGACCGGCGCGCCGGGTCCACCAGGAGTACTCATCACCGAAGGCTATGCTCACCCTCCACCTTGGGGAGTATGTCCCCGGTGTCAGGTTCGGACCTCTGGTTGACTCCAGCACCTATCCCCGTTCCCTACTCTGGGTTACGTGCAGCGCCTCTACGACTTCCTCCGCAGACACCCGACGGGCGTCGACAGCTTCTGGGCTGTGCTCTTCTTCGGGGTCTCGATGCTGAACGTCACGGGCGAGCCCGACATCAGCCGGCCCCTGAAGATCGTCGCCGTCCCGGTGGTGATCGCGCTGAGCACGGCCCTGGCGCTGCGCCGCAGGTGGACGCAGGCGATGTTCTGGCTCACCCTCGGGGCGGGCCTGCTTCAGCTGGCCGCGGGGATCGTCGCCGGGTTCTACGACATCGCCATGTTCGTGATCCTCTACACGGTCGCCGCGAGCGAGGTCCCGCGCTGGGTCTCGCGCGCCGCGCTGGGCTGGGGGCTGGTGGCCGCGCCGCTCTACTTCCTGCGGTACGGCGTGGACAAGGGCACCAACGACGTCGACAACATCCTCTTCGCCGTCTTCATGATCGTCCCCTTCGTCCTGGCCTGGGTGCTGGGCGACTCCCTGCGCACCCGGCGGGCCTATTACGCCCAGCTGGTCGAGCGCAACCAGCGGCTGGAGAAGGAGCGCGAGGCCCAGTCCAAGGTGGCCGTGGCCGCCGAGCGCGCCCGGATCGCCCGCGAGCTGCACGACGTCGTCGCGCACAACGTCTCGGTGATGGTGGTCCAGGCGGACGGCGCCGCCTACGTCATGGACGTGGCCCCCGAGCAGGCCAAGGAGGCCCTCCAGACCATCTCGGGGACCGGCCGCCAGGCCCTCGCCGAGATGCGCCGGCTGCTCGGCGTCCTGCGCACGGGCGAGCCGCAGGAGTCCGAGGACTACGTGCCGCAGCCCGACGTCGAGCAGATCGAGGTCCTGGTCGAGCAGGTACGGGCGGCCGGGCTGACGGTGGACTTCGAGGTCGAGGGCGCCCCGCGGCCGCTGCCCAGCGGGGTCGAGCTGACCGCGTACCGGATCGTGCAGGAGGCGCTCACCAACACCCGCAAGCACGGCGGCCCCGAAGCGAAGGCCAGCGTCCGGCTGGTCTACTTCGACGACGGGCTCGGCCTGCTGGTCGAGGACGACGGCCGGGGCGCGGCCCACGAGCTGTACGAGGACGGCGGCGCGGACGGTGCCGGGCACGGGCTGATCGGCATGCGCGAGCGGATCGGTATGGTCGGCGGAACCCTGGACGCGGGGCCGCGGCCCGGTGGCGGCTTCCGGATCAGCGCACTGCTGCCCCTGAAGAAGAGATGACGAGGACGAGGTAACTGATGTCCATCCGAGTGATGCTGGTCGACGACCAGGTCCTGCTGCGCACCGGCTTCCGCATGGTGCTCGCCGCCCAGCCGGACATGGAGGTCGTCGCCGAGGCGGGTGACGGGCTGGAGGCTCTGGAGGTGCTGCGGGCCACGAAGGTGGACGTGGTGCTGATGGACGTCCGCATGCCGAGGCTCGACGGTGTCGAGGCGACGCGGCGGATCTGCGAGCCCGAGGAGCACCCGAAGGTGATCATCCTGACCACCTTCGACCTGGACGAGTACGCGTTCTCGGGCCTGAAGGCGGGCGCGAGCGGCTTCATGCTGAAGGACGTGCCGCCGGCCGAGCTGCTGGGCGCCATCCGCTCGGTGCACAGCGGGGACGCGGTGGTCGCCCCGTCGACGACGCGGCGCCTGCTGGACCGTTTCGCCCCGATGCTGCCGACGACGACGCAGGAACCGGAGAACAAGGAGATCGAGCGGCTGACGGAGCGCGAGCGCGAGGTCATGCTGCTGGTGGCGCAGGGCCTGTCGAACGGCGAGATCGCGGCGCGGCTGGTCCTGTCGGAGGCGACGGTGAAGACCCACGTGGGCCGCATCCTGACCAAGCTGGGCCTGCGCGACCGGGTCCAGGTCGTGGTCCTGGCCTACGAGACGGGCCTGGTCCGCGCGGGCGGCGGCGCCGGCTAGCCGGTACGGCCTGATAAGGGCCGACGTGCCGGGTTGTCCGGACCCGGCCCCGATCCGCCGGGCGCCCCCAGGCACCTGCCCCGCCCCCGGAGGCCCGGGCCGAGGGGCCCGGGCCGACGGGTGCCGGGCCGGCGGGTGCCAGGCCGGGCAGGGTCAGGCGTCGGGGTCCGGGGAGGTCATCCAGCGGTCCGGGCGGGCCGTCGCGCGGGAGGTGTGGGAGCGGGCGGCCTGGTCGTGCAGGAGCTGCGCGGCCTCGGCGGCCGGCCGCAGCCGGGCGGTCACCGTGCCGTTCGCGCCGGTGTCCACGTGGACGTCGGCGACACCACGGGCGCGGGCCCACGGGCCCTGGGTGAACCGGACGCTCTGCACCTTGGCGTGCGGGACGATCTCCGTACGGCGGCACAGGCGGCCGTGCCGGGCGGCGAACACCTCCGGGGAGAGCGCCAGGGCGTAGCCCTTCCACCAGACCGGGACCACCCAGCGCGATCCGGTGTCCGGGGAGCCCGAGTAGGACAGGCCCGCCAGATCCACCCCGGGCAGGACCCGGGCGATCACGGCGTACGCGTCGGCCCGGGAGGCCACCGGCACCAGGACCTCGTTCTTCGATCCGGCCACGGCCAGCTCCACGCGGACCCGGTCGCTGCGCCGCCACAGCAGCGGCTCCACGATCCGTACGGTCTGCACGCGCCCCGGCGGCACGGTCTCGTGGGCCCGGTCCAGCATCCCGTGGTCCAGGCGCAGCCCGTCCGGGGACTCGGCGACCCGCCAGTCGTACTCGGTGAGGAAGCGGCCGACGGTACCCGCCCACACCGCGCCCAGCATCGGGAGCAGGGTGGCGACGGCCACCCACGGGCTGGAGCTGAACCACCACACGGCGAACGGCGCGACGATTCCGCCGGCCAGGGCCGCCCAGACGCCGAGGCTGAGCATCAGCGACACCGCGAGCTCGCGCGGGGGCACCCGCAGCAGTTCGCGCTGCGGTGCCTCGCCCAGGCGCACCGCCTCCTCGGGGGCGAAGCCCGCGGCGCGGGCCAGCAGCTCGGCGCGCAGGGCGACGGCCTCCTTCTCGCCGAGGAAGGACAGCTGGTCCTTCTCCTCGGCGCCGATCACGTCGAGCCGCAGGCTGGCGACACCGGTCAGCCGGGCCAGCAGCGGCCGGGTGACGTCCACGGCCTGGAGCCGGTCCAGCCGGATGTGCGCGGTGCGGCGGAAGAGCAGCCCGGTGCGGATGCGCAGCTCGGTGTCGGTCACCGCGTAGTGGGTGAACCACCAGCTCAGGAACCCGTACACGCCGAACACCAGCAGCACTGCGGCCAGCGTGACCAGCCGCAGGAGCGTGGACAGGTCCGCCACCCAGCGCGCCGCGCGGTCGCCCTGCTGGGCCAGGACGCCGACGGTCGCGGCGATCGGCACCCAGGCGCGGCGCAACGGTGTGAAGGGATGCAGCCGTCGCTCGGCCACCGGCCCGCCGCCTCCCGCCACCGGGGCACCCGGGCCGCCGTCCCCCGGACCCGGACCGCTCGCCCCGCCGCCCGCAGCCCCGCCGCCCGCCGGACCCGGGCCGCTCGCCCCGCCGTCCGCAGCCCCGTCGCCCGCCGGACCCGGGCCGCTCGCCCCGCCGTCCGCAGCCCCGTCGCCCACCGGACCGGCGGTCACAGGCCCGCCGACCTTGCCTCGCCGAGCGCGGCGAGGCGGTCGCGCAGCCGCTCCGCCTCGGCCGGCACCAGCCCCGGGATCCGGGCGTCGGTCGCGGCCGCCGCCGTGTGCAGCTGCAGGGACGCCAGGCCGAAGCGGCGCTCCACCGGGCCCGAGGTGACCTCGACCAGCTGCATCCTCCCGTACGGGACCACCGTCTGCTCCCGCCACAGCACCCCGCGGCTGATCAGCAGGTCGTCGGCGCGCTCCGCGTACCGCCAGGACCGCCAGTTCCGGCCCAGCAGCACCCAGCCCCAGGCCCCCGCGGCGAGCCAGAACCCCCCGGCCGCCCCCCATACCGGGCCCACGAGCAGGCCGAGCAGCACCGCCGTCGCCACCGCGAGCAGACCGCACCAGAACGCGAGCAGCGTCCGCCGCATGGTGAGCAGCCCGCCGGGCAGGCCCACCCACCGCAGGTCGCCCGTCTCACCCTTCGTCCCCGTATCCATCCCCCCAGCGTAGGACTGAGACAATGCCCGCATGACGGAGACCACGGTCGGCATCGGCGGAGCGGCGGAGAGCACCGACATGGTGCTCAACATCGGCCCCCAGCACCCTTCCACGCACGGCGTGCTGCGCCTGCGCCTCGTCCTGGACGGCGAGCGGATCGCCGCCGCCGAACCGGTGGTCGGCTACATGCACCGCGGCGCCGAGAAGCTCTTCGAGGCCCGCGACTACCGCCAGATCGTCATGCTCGCGAACCGGCACGACTGGCTGTCGGCGTTCTCCAACGAGCTCGGTGTGGTCATGGCGGTCGAGCGGATGCTCGGCATGGAGGTCCCCGAGCGGGCCGTGTGGATGCGGACCCTGCTGGCCGAGCTGAACCGGGTGCTGAACCACCTGATGTTCCTCGGCTCGTACCCGCTCGAACTGGGCGGGATCACCCCGATCTTCCACGCGTTCCGCGAGCGCGAGGAGCTCCAGGCCGTCATGGAGGAGATCTCCGGCGGCCGGATGCACTACATGTTCAATCGCGTGGGCGGCCTCAAGGAGGACCTCCCGGCCGGCTGGCTCGGCCGGGCCCGCGCCGCGATCGCCGACGTACGCACCCGGATGGACGTCTACGACAAGCTGGTCCACGGGAACGAGATCTTCCGCGGCCGGACCCGCGGCGTGGGCGTCCTGTCCGCCGAGGCGGTGCACGCGTACGGGGTCTCCGGCCCGATCGCCCGCGCCTCCGGCGTCGACTTCGACCTGCGCCGCGACGAGCCGTACCTGGCCTACGGAGAGCTCCAGGACGTCCTGAAGGTGGTCACCCGCACCGAGGGCGACTGCCTGGCCCGCTTCGAGTGCCTGCTGGACCAGACCCACAACTCCCTCGACCTCGCCGTGGCCTGCCTGGACCGGATGGAGGAGCTCCCGCCGGGGCCGGTCAACCAGCGTCTGCCCAAGGTCCTGAAGGCGCCGGAGGGACACACCTACGCCTGGACCGAGAACCCGCTGGGCATCAACGGCTACTACCTGGTCTCGAAGGGCGAGAAAACCCCGTACCGGCTGAAGCTGCGCAGCGCCTCCTACAACAACATCCAGGCGCTGGCCGTGCTGCTGCCGGGGCAGCTGGTCGCGGACATGGTGTCGATCCTGGGCTCGCTGTTCTTCGTGGTCGGCGACATCGACAAGTAGCCGTAATTCAAAGGGAGTAGAGGCTTCCGCGCCTAGCCTGGCCGGATGACACCGGACTTCTTCGACGGCTACCTGCGCCGCCTCGGCGTCGCCGAACCCGCCCTCGGCGCCCCCAGCGCGGAGGGCCTGTTCGCGCTCCAGCGCGCGCACCTGGAGCGCATCGCCTACGAGAACATCGACATCCAGCTCGGCCGGCCGCCGGGCATCGACCCCGAGCTGTCGGTGCGGCGGTTCGCCGCGGGGCGGGGCGGCTACTGCTTCCATCTGAACGGTGCCTTCGCCCTGCTCCTGGAGTCCCTGGGCTATGAGGTGACCCGGCACCTCGGCGCGGTGAACTCCGACGCCGCGTCGCGGGCGGTCCGGGGCGACCACCTCGCGCTGACCGTACGCGTCGGGGGCGCCGAGTACTGGGTGGACGCCGGGCTCGGGGACATGGGCCCCTACGAGCCGCTGCCGCTGCGGGCCGGCACCTACGAGCAGAATGGTTTCACCTACTCCCTGGAACGGCTGGACCCGCTGGAGGGCGAGGGCCCCGGCTGGTCCTTCTTCGCCTCCGCGGGAGGCGCGTCACGGATGAACTTCCGCGACGCCCCGGCCACGACCGCCGATTTCGAGGCCATGCACGCGTGGCTGTCCACGAACGAGGAGTCGCCCTTCGTGCGGGTCTTCGCGGTGTTCCGCCGCGACGCGGGCGGCGCGGACAGCCTGCGCGGCAAGGTCCTGACCCGGCTGGAGCACGGGAAGCAGGCGCACGAGCGGGTGCTGTCCGGGCCGGAGGAACTCCTCGCGGTCCTGGGCGGGCTCTTCGAGCTGGACCTCGGCGACCTGACCCCGGCCGACCGGGCCGCCCTGTGGGCCCGGGTGGAACGGGTCCACGAGGTGTGGCTGAGCCGGCGGCGGGCGGGTGCGGAGCCGGCACGGGCCTGATGTCGGTGCGGCAGGGCAGACTTGGCGCATGTCCCACTCCCCCCGCCGGGCCTGCCCCGCCTGCGGCCGCGACTGCGCCGTCACCGCCGGCCGCATCGCCCGCCACGACCCGCCCGCCCCGCGGGACCGCGCGGATCTGGTGTCCTGCCCGGGATCCCGCGCGCGGGTGGTGATCGGCGCCTCCGCGCCGACGCTGGACGGCTTCGTCCTGCCCGAGTTCCCCGGGCAGCTGCCGCTGTTCTGAGGCGCCGGCCCGCCCGCGCTCAGGCCGCCTCGGCGGCCAGCAGTCCGATCAGCCGCGAGCTGCTCTCGGCGCCGAAGCCGGCGTCGACCCCGCGGCGGTACAGCTCGGCGTGCGCGGCCAGGATCGTGGTGTCCACGCCGGAGTCGGCCGCGGTGTGCAGGATGTGCTCGACGCTGGCGGCGCACATCGTCAGGCGCTCCTCCTCGCCGCGGTGGTCGTCGGCGTCGACGAGCGCGGCGCTCCCGGTGTAGAAGCCGCGCATGGTGTCGGCGGTGTAGCCGGCGTAGGGCAGGATGTCGGACGCCGTCAGGCCGTTGGCGCGGGCCACGGCGACCGCCTGGTACCAGCCCGTGTAGGCGGTCCAGAAGAGGATCATGTTGAGCTGGTAGTAGAGCTGCGCATAGCCGGGGTCGGCGCCCCGGTAGTCGGTGGCGGCGAGCAGGTCGAGCGCCGTGCGGTGCTCGTCGTAGACCGCCCTCGGGCCGCTGATGAAGATCGAGGAGCCCTCCTGGCCGATGCCGGTGGGCGGTACGTTGACCCCGCCGGTCAGGTACGACGCCCCACGCTCCTCGGCCCACCGTGCGGCCGCGCGGGCCTTGTCCGGGAGGTCGGAGGAGAGGTTGGCGAGCACGCGGCCGGTGAGGTCGGTGTCGCCGAGGGTGCCGTACATGGCCTCCACGTCGATGAGGCTGAGGACGACCAGCGGGCTCGCCGCGACGGCCGCGGCGATGTCCGCCACGCTGCGCGCGCCGCGGGCGACGAGCTCGGCGTCCTTGCCGGCGCTGCGGTTCCACACGGTGACCTCGTAGCCGGCGTCGAGGTAGGCGGCGGCCATGGCCCGGCCCATCGGGCCCAGCCCGACCACGGTGACCTTGGTGTTCTCGGTGTTCTTGGTGCTGTTCACGGAGCTGTTCACGGAGCTCTCCCCCAGGAGTGAATGGCTAGAACGAGCGCTCTATCCAGCGCTCGGTCCGACCGTAGCACGGGACTAGAACGAGCGCTCTATCCAATTTTCCGGGTAGGATCCGGCCATGGCGGCAACAGGGACGACGACAGAGCTGGGAACGCGCGAGCGGCTGGTCCGCACCGCCTCCCGCCTCATGCAGCACGGCGGCTACGAGAACACCCCGGTCAAACAGCTCGTCCGGGAGGCCGGAGCCACGCTGGGCTCGCTGTACCACTTCTTCCCGGGCGGCAAACAGGAACTGGCGGTGGCCGCGATCCACTTCGGCGACGAGGAGTTCGCCGCGCTGCTGCGCGCCGGCCTCACCGCGCACCCCGACCCGGCGGAGGCCGTGGAGGCGGTCACGGGCCTGCTCGCGGAGGCCCTGGAGGCGTCCGACTGGCTCGACGGCTGCCCGGTGACGGCCACCGCCCTGGAGACGGTCGGCCGCCTCCCCGACCTGCAGGCGGCCTGCGCCCGCGCCTTCGCCAACTGGCGGGAGCTGGTGGCCGCGAAGCTCCTGGCCTCCGGCTACCCGGAGGAGGAGGCGCGGGACCTGGCGATCACCGTGGTGAACACCCTGGAGGGCGCGGAAATGACCTCACAGGTCACCCGGAGCCGGACCCCGCTGCTGGTGGCGGGCCGGCACCTGGCCCGCCTGGTGGCCTCGTACCGGCCCTGACCGCGGGCCCACCGGGGCCGGACGGGGCGCGGACTACGAGATCGCGGTGCGCAGCCGGACCACGTCGACGGGCTCGGTCTCGTCGTGGGCCGTCAGGTCGATGACCTGGCCCACCGCACGGGTCTCGTCGGTCGGCGGCTTGAACTCCGGCTCGGCCGTCTCCTGCGCGGACTCCGCCTTGTGCACGGCGAGGGCCTCGGCGCCCACGACGTCGGCCAGGTCCTCGTTCTGGACCGCCTCGATCGCCGCGCGGGCCTGCGCCGAGTTCTTCGTGCCGAAGAAGTCGAAGCCGCCCTCGACACGGGAGGCCGTACGCCGCTGGGCCGCGTACGGTGCCACGGCCGCCGCCGGACGGCGGGCCGGGACGGAGGCGGCCGCCGCCGACGCGGGCAGCTCCCCCACGGCCCGCGCCTTGGGCAGCGCCCGCTCCTGGGCCTTGCGGGCCAGCGCCGCCATGGCCGCGTGGGCGCGGGCGTAGCCGACGGAGGTGGGCGCGCCCGCCGAGGTGCGCTCCTCGGAGACGGCCGGAAGCTGCTTCGGGTCGGCCGGGGCCGTGGCCGCCGAGGCCTCGATGGCCAGCAGCCGGCGCTTCTCCAGCGCGCTGGCGCGCTCGGTCTCGGCGGTCGCGTAGCGGCGCAGCAGCGCCGCGTGCTCGCCGCGCAGGCCCGCCAGTTCGACGCGCTTGGCGCGCAGCTTGGCGTCGAGCCTGGCCCGCAGCGCCCGGGCCTCCTCGAGGTCGGACTCCAGTTCGGCTATGCGCTCGTCGGTGCGCCACTCGTCCTTGACCCGCTCGCGGGCGAGTTCGGCCACCCGGCGGCCCGCGGCGCGGTCCCAGGCCCGCATCACGACGGCGCCGGCGATCCCGGCGGCCGCGGCGACGGCCACGAGGAGCCTCAGCGCGGTGCCGTCGTCGGGACCGGCCAGCAGCCAGGCGGCGCCGACGCTGGTGACGGAGACACCTGCGACGGCCGTCGGCGTGAGCAGCCGGTGCAGGGGTTCGGGATTGCGGTGGCGTCCACGGGGCATGGCCTGAAATTTACAGGGCGTGGGGGTCGTGCGGGATACCACCCGGCAATATGTTCCCGGGCAGTTACCCCGCATTCCCCTTCGACCGGTGGCCGCTACTTCTTCAGAAGGCCCTTCGCCTCCAGGTAGGCCTTCGCGACATCGGCCGGCTTGGCGCGCTCGGCGTCCACCTTCCGGTTGAGGTCGACCAGGTCGGCGGTGGTGAGCACCTTGGTCAGCTTGTCCAGCGCGGCCGCGACCTCGGGGGCGCCGGCGTCCTTGGCGTTGACCACAGGCAGCACGTTGTCGGCGTTCTGGAGCTTCTTGTCGTCCTCCAGCAGGACCAGGCCGAAGCTGTCGAGGGTGGCGTCCGTGGTCGTGGTGAGCACGAGCTGGTCGACGCCGTCCTTGACGGCCTGCTTGGCCTGCGGGGTGCCGACGCCCTTCGGGTCGATACCGGAAACTTGAATTCCGTATGTCTTCGTCAGTCCGGGGCCGCAGAAGGGACGGACCGCGCATTCGTCGCCCGCCGCGATCTTCACCTGCAGTCCCGACTTACCAAGATCGGAAAGCGACTTGAGGTTGTTCTTCGCGGCGAATTCCTTGGTCACCGCGAATGCGTTCTGGTCGACCGCCGCGCCCGCGGGCAGCACCTTCAGCCCGAGCGGGGCCGCGAGCTTCTCCAGGCCCGCCACCGTCGCCGCGACGTCGCTCGACGCGACGGGCTTCTCCTCGGGTGCCTTCGGCCCGTTGACCTTGGCATTGAGGAACTCCGCGAGCGTGGCCGCGTACTCCGGGACGACGTCGATCTCGCCCTTCTCCAGCGACGGCTCGTACAGCTCACGGTTGTTGACCGTCTTGACGGACGTGCTGTAGCCGGCGTCCTTCAGAACCTGCGCGTACAGCTCCGCCAGCACGTTCGACTCGGTGAATCCGGCCGCGCCGATCACCAGGCCGCCCTTGCCGTCCGCGGCCGGGGCCGCGCCGCCGCCGTCCTTGCTCTTCTCCAGGCTGTCACCGCCGCACGCGGCCAGCGACACCGTCAGGGCCAGGACGCCCAGGGACGCGCCGAGGACGCGCGTGGTCTTGGTCATGGACTTGCTCCGTTCGAAGAGAGGAGAAGGGGAAGGAGGGGAAGAAGGGGGACGGGACGGGGACGGGGATCAGCGGTGGGCGCCGGCCCGGGGCAGCAGCCGGTCCGCCGCCACCAGCACGCCCTCCACCAGCAGCGCCAGCGCCGCCACGAGCAGGGCCCCGGCGACGACCTGCGGGGTGTTGTACGTGTTGAAGCCGGCGGTGATGATCCGGCCGAGACCGCCCTGGCCGACCATCGCCGCGATCGTGGCGGTCGCGACGACCTGCACGGCGCCCGAGCGCAGGCCGGTCATCACCAGGCCGCGCGCGAGCGGGAGTTCCACCCGCCAGAAGAGCTGCCCGCCGGACATGCCCATCCCGCGGGCGGCCTCCACCACCGAGCGGTCCACCTCGCGCATGCCCACGTACGCGTTCGTCAGCAGCGGCGGTACGGCGAACAGCACCAGGGCGGACACGGTCGGCAGGTAGCCCTCGTTGCGCAGCGGGGAGACCATGAAGAGCGCCAGCACGGCGAAGACCGGAACGGCCCGGCCGACGTTGGAGACGTTGACGGCGAGGGTGCCGCCCCGGCCGAGGTGCCCGAGGTACAGGCCGACCGGCAGCGCGATCGCGCAGGCGATCGCCAGGGCGAGCCCGCTGACCCAGGCGTGTTCGGCGAGCCGGTGCCAGACACCGTTCTCCCCGGCCCAGTTGGCGCCGTCCGCGAGCCACTCCCAGGCCCCTGCCACCGCACCCATGCCGTCAGGCCCCCTTCGCCGGTACCGACGGCCTCGCGCGGGCGCCGTCCCGGGCGCCGTCCCGGGCGCCGTCCCGGACGCCTGCCCGGGTCCACGGCGTGAGCAGCCGCTGCAGGCCGAGCAGCAGCAGGTCCGCGGCGAGCGCGAGCAGAACGCACAGCACCGAGGCGGTGAGCACCTGCGCCTTGAAGGAGCTGCTCACCGCGGGCGCGATGAGGTTGCCCAGGCCGCCCTTGCCGACGATGGAGCCGACCGTGGTCAGCGCGACCGTCGAGACCGTGGCGATCCGGACGCCGGCGAGCAGCGCGGGCAGCGCCAACGGCAGTTCGACCTGCCACAGCAGCCGCCCGGGGCCGTACCCCATGCCGCGCGCGGCCTCCCGTACCTCCTCGGGGACGGCCTCCAGGCCGGCCAGCGCGTTGCGGACCAGGATGGTCAGCGAATACAGCACCAGACCGGTCACGACCAGCGCCGCCGAGAGCCCGAAGACGGGCAGCAGCAGGGAGAACATGGCCAGCGACGGGACCGTGTAGAGCAGGGTGGTGAAGGTGAGCACGGGCGCCGCCCAGTGCCGGCCGCGGCGGGCCAGCAGGGCCAGCGGCACGGCCACGAGCAGGCCGATCAGGACGGACACGCCGGTGATCCACACGTGCTCGACGGTGGCGTCGGTGAGTTCCCGGGAACGGGAGGTGACGTAGTCCCAGCAGATCCAGTCGTTCGCCACCAGGCAGTTCAGCCCCGACACCCATCTCACCCCCCGTCACCAAACGTACAGATGCTCGACCGTACGGCCGTGAACGACCCTAACCCCCCTCACTCCCGGTGGCCGGAATCTTTCGCAGGGGGCAACACTCCCTTCACATACGGACGACGCCTGTGAGGAAGGATGGGTATGTGATCCGATTCGAGCATGTGACCAAGCGCTACCCCGACGGGACGACGGCTGTCGAGGATCTGTCCTTCGAGGTGGCGGAGGGAGAGCTGGTCACGCTGGTCGGACCGTCCGGCTGCGGCAAGACGACCACGATGAAGATGGTCAACCGGCTCATCGACCCGACCTCCGGCCGGATCCTGCTGGGCGGCGAGGACATCGCCGCCGCCGACCCGGTCGAGCTGCGCCGCCGGATCGGGTACGTCATCCAGCAGGTCGGGCTGTTCCCGCACAAGACCGTGCTGGAGAACACCGCGACCGTGCCGCAGCTGACCGGCACCCCCAGGGCCGCGGCCCGCGCCCGGGCGGCCGAACTCCTCGAACTGGTCGGGCTGGACCCGTCGGTGTACGGGAACCGGTACCCGGAGCAGCTGTCCGGCGGGCAGCGCCAGCGCGTCGGCGTGGCCCGCGCGCTCGCCGCCGACCCGCCGGTCCTGCTGATGGACGAACCCTTCGGCGCGGTCGACCCGGTGGTGCGCGAGCGGCTCCAGAACGAGTTCCTGGCCCTGCAGAGGACCGTGCGCAAGACGATCCTCCTGGTCACCCACGACCTGGAGGAGGCCATCCGGCTCGGCGACCGCATCGCCGTCTACGGGACGGGCACCATCGAGCAGTTCGACCGCCCGGCGGCGGTGCTGGGAGCCCCGGCCACCCCGTACGTGGCCTCCTTCGTCGGCGCCGACCGCGGGCTCAAGCGGCTCGCCGTCACCCCGCTCGGGGCCGGCGACCTGGCACCGGCGGAGGGGACGGAACCGCAGGCGTCGGTGCCGCTCGGCGCGACGCTGCGCGAGGCGCTCGCCGCGCTGCTCCAGGAGGACTCCGGCCGCATCGGCGTCACCGACCCGGACACCGGCGAGCTGGCCGGCGTACTGACCCCGGAGGGCGTCCACCGGGCACTGCGCCGGGCCGAGCTGCAGGAGGCATGAGGCAGGAGGCATGAGACGGCGGGCATGAGAAAGGGGCCCGACCCCGGTCGGACCCCTGCTCCCCATGTCGCAGCGCACGGCTGTCAGGCCTGGATGCGGCCGCTCATCCACATCAGCATCGGCGGGATCTCACGGCGCCACGTGTTGAAGTTGTGGCCGCCGCTGTCGAGGATGATGGACGAGACCCGGTCCGGGCCCTGCACCTTCTTGATGAACTTCCTGGTGTCCGCGAGGTTCGGCTCGCCCTTCTCGCTGCTGGTGACGAGGAAGGACGTACCGGCCGGCTTCTTGTTCTCCATGACGTGCAGGATGTCCGCGCGCTTCTTCAGCTTCGCGTCCCCGTGGAACAGGTCACCGGTCGTCGGGTCGTCCGGAGCGTCGTAGTACGCGGACAGCCCCGCGGCGGCACCGAAGGTCTGCGGGTAGTGCGCGGCGATCTTCAGGGCGCAGTAACCGCCCGTGGAGTTACCGATGAAGCCCATGTTCTCGGGCTTCTTGCCGACCCGGAAGGTGTCCTGGATGGCCTGCGGGAGGTCCACCCCGAAGAAGGTCTCGGTCTGCGGCCCGTCGGGGATGTCGACGCACTCGGTGTCGCGCGGCGGCGCCACCGTCGGGCGCAGCATGACCAGGATCATCGGCTTCATCTTGCCCGACTTGGACAGGCTGAAGGCCTTCATCGGGTAGTCGAGCCCTTTGATCAGGTTCTCGGCGGTGCCCGGGTAGCCGGTCAGGACGATGGACGCCGGGAAGTTCTCGTCCTTGTGCTGCGGCTGGAAGTACTCCGGCGGGAGCCACACGTAGCCCGGGCTGGTGATCTTCGACTTCTGCCCGGATATGGCGACCTTCAGGATCTGGCCGCCCACCTGGGGCTTGGCGCCGCCGGGCACGTCCAGCTTCTGCTTGTCGACGACCTTGATGTCCTTGCTGCTCATCGAGTGGTCGACGACCTTGCCCATCGACGTCTCCTGGCCGAACAGGTCGGCCCAGGAACCGTAGAACAGGAAGGACTTGTTGGCCGCGAGCCCCACAGCCGAGAACAGCGCCAGCTGGGTCGCCAGCAGGAGCCCGATCCGGCCGGTGAACGCACGCCAGGTGCGGCCGGAGAGCTTCGGCCAGAACCAGATGGTGGCCGCGAACAGCAGCACACCGGCGAGGACGGCCAGCGCCAGGACCGTATTACTGGTGAGACCCATGAGCAGTCAGTCGACTTTCTGATGGCAGGACTGGAAATTTCCGGCGGAAGAGTGAACCCGTTCCCCGCCGCTGTCGTCCTAAGGGACGCACCACACACCGGAGGCTGTCGCGGCCTTCGGCCACTTGATCTCTCGCGGAGCAACGGGAAGCGATGTCTAGCAGGATAGATGGCGATAAGTCGGGACAGGTTCCGAGCCGGGTCCGCCGAATCCTCAGAGGCCCACAGCCTGAGTCGGTGCCCGGCCTGGTAGGTACGGCCGTCACGATCGTCGGCCTTCTGGACATCGCGGCGGGTGTCTTCCCCCGCTTCCGGCACAGCCGGATCCACGCGGTCACCGAGGTACTCCCGGGTTCCCTCGGCCCGTTCGCGGCCGCCATGTCCATCAGCGCGGGCGTCCTGCTCCTGCTGCTCGCCCACGGCCTCAAGCGGCACAAGCGGCGCGCCTGGCGGGCCGCCGTCGTCCTGCTGCCCGCGGGCGCGGCCGCGCAGTTCGTCTACCGCCACTCGATCATCAGCGTGGTCATCGCGGCGGTGCTCCTCGCGCTGCTCCTGCGGCACCAGGGTGAATTCAAGGCGCTGCCCGACCCGCGCAGCCGCTGGAAGGCGCTCGCGAACTTCGTCCTCATGAGCGCGGGCTCCATAGGCCTCGGACTGGTCATCGTCAACGTCCACCCGGGCAAGGTCGTCGGCAACCCGAGCCTGTACGAGCAGATCACCCACGTCGTCTACGGCCTGTTCGGCTTCGAGGGCCCCGTCGACTACGCCGGCCGGGTCTCCTGGACCGTCGGCTACTCCCTCGGCGCGCTCGGCATGCTGACCGCGCTGACCACCATCTACCTGGCCTTCCGCCCCGAGCACCCGGCCGCCCGGCTCACCGCCGACGACGAGGCCCAGCTGCGCGGGCTCCTCGCCAAGCACGGCGGCCGCGACTCCCTCGGCCACTTCGCGCTCCGCCGCGACAAGGCCGTCGTCTTCTCCCCCAGCGGCAAGGCCGCCGTCACCTACCGCGTCGTCTCCGGCGTGATGCTCGCCTCCGGCGACCCGATCGGCGATGTCGAGGCGTGGCCCGGCGCGATCGAGCGGTTCATGGAGGAGGCCAAGGCCCACTCCTGGACCCCGGCGGTCATGGGCTGCAGCGAGACCGGTGGCGAGGTCTGGACCCGCGAGACCGGCCTGGACGCCCTGGAGCTGGGTGACGAGGCGATTGTCGATGTCAAAGACTTCTCCCTTTCGGGCCGTGCCATGCGCAATGTCCGCCAGATGGTGAAGCGCATCGAGCGCAACGGCTACACCACCAAGGTCCGCCGGGTCAGCGAGCTGACCGAGGAGGAGCTGGAGCAGGTCCGCGGCGCCGCCGAGGCGTGGCGCGGTACCGACACCGAGCGCGGCTTCTCGATGGCCCTGGGCCGGGTCGGCGACCCGGGCGACGGCGACTGCTTCATCGCCACCGCGCACCGCGTCGAGGAGGGTGACACCAGCCCCTTCGGCGACCTGAAGGCCATCCAGCACTTCGTGCCGTGGGGCAAGGACGGCATGTCGCTGGAGCTGATGCGCCGTGACCGCGGCGCCGACCCCGGCATGAACGAGCTGCTGATCGTGGCCTCCCTGGAGGCCGCCCCCTCCCTGGGCATCGAGCGGGTCTCGCTGAACTTCGCGATGTTCCGCTCGGCGCTGGCCCGCGGCGAGAAGATCGGCGCCGGCCCCGTCCTGCGGATGTGGCGCAGCCTGCTGGTCTTCCTCTCCCGCTGGTTCCAGATCGAGTCGCTGTACAAGTTCAACGCGAAGTTCCGCCCCCGCTGGGAGCCGCGCTTCGTGGTCTTCCGCGCCACCCGCGACCTGCCCCGCATCGGCTTCGCCGCAATGCAGGCCGAAGGCTTCGTGACGCTGGCCCTGCCGCGGCTCTTCGCCAGCCGCCGCCGTCCCAAGCCGGTCCGCACCTGCACGCACAACCTGATGGCGTCCGTCCCGAAGCAGGCCGAGCGCGAGGTCCAGCCCGCCTGATCCCCGCCGAATCCGCGACACCCCCCGAAGGCCCGGTCAGCCCCTGACCGGGCCTTCGGCCTGTCCGGCCCGGCCCCGCGGACCTCACGGCCACCGCGGGGACAGGAGGCGGAAACGGTGACAGGGGCTGTCATATCCAGGTCAGCCCTACCCTGGACCCATGAACACGAAGCGCGGAGCCACCGGCAGGGGCCGGGTCGCAGGTCTGCCGGAATGGGACCGCTGCGCGGTCATGGGCGTCGTCAACGTGACCCCCGACTCCTTCTCCGACGGCGGCCGCTGGTTCGACACCACCGCCGCCGTCAAGCGCGGCCTCGACCTCGTCGCCCAGGGCGCCGACCTCGTCGACGTCGGCGGCGAGTCCACCCGCCCCGGCGCCTCCCGCGTCGACGAGGAGGAGGAGCTGCGCCGCGTCGTCCCCGTGGTGCGCGGCCTGGCCTCCGAGGGCGTCACCGTCTCCGTCGACACCATGCGCGCGGCCGTCGCCGCCCGGGCCGTCGCCGCCGGCGCCGCACTGGTCAACGACGTCAGCGGCGGCCTCGCCGACCCCGGCATGATCCCGGCCGTCGCGGCGGCCGAGGTGCCTTTCGTGGTGATGCACTGGCGCGGTTTCAGCGCCGACATGAACAGCCTCGCCGTCTACGACGACGTGATCGCCGAGGTCACCGCCGAGCTGAGGGCCCGGATCGACGCGGTCGTCGCCGGCGGCATCGCCCCCGAGCGGCTCCTCGTCGACCCCGGCCTGGGCTTCGCCAAGAACGCCGAGCACGACCTGGCCCTGCTCGCGCACATGGCCGACCTGTGCGCCCTCGGCTTCCCGCTGCTGGTCGCCGCCTCGCGCAAGCGCTTCCTCGGCCGGGTCCTGGCCGGCGGGAGCAACGCCACCCCGCCGCCCGCCCGCGAACGCGACGCCGCCACGGCCGCCGTCTCGGCGATCGCCGCCCACCAGGGCGCCTGGGCCGTACGGGTCCACGAGGTACGGGCGACCGCCGACGCGGTTCGGGTGGCCCGCGCCGTGGAAGGGGCACTCTGACCCTCATCGAAGGACTAGGAGAACAGTGAGCAGAACCGACATCGAAGCGGTCGAAGAGGTCAACACGGCCTTCTACGAGGCAATGGAGCGGGGGGACTTCGACGCTCTGTCGGCGCTCTGGCTGGAGGATGAGATCTCCTGCGTGCACCCCGGCTGGCCGGTCCTCTCGGGCCGCGGCGAGGTACTGCGCTCGTACGCGCTGATCATGTCCCACACCGAGTACATCCAGTTCTTCCTGACCGACACCAAGGTGGCCGTCATAGGTGACACGGCCCTGGTGACGTGCACCGAGAACATCCTCAGCGGCGGCCCCGCCGAGGACGGCGGGGAGCTCGGCCCGCTCGTCGGCCAGCTGGTCGTCGCCACGAATGTGTTCCGACGCACATCCGAAGGCTGGCGCCTCTGGTCCCACCACGGTTCTCCCGTCCTCACGGAGTCCGACGAGGACGACGAGGAGCCCGCCTCCTGACCCCTACGGCGGGGGCCGGACTGTTTCGCAGGTAAATTCGAAGTCGGACGACGCCGACCGCACTCGGCGCGGGCCCATGGCCGCGGGGCAGCCCCGAGGCCGCAAGCACCTACGAAAGCAGGAGTGATTCGCGTGGATCGTGTCGCGCTGCGCGGCCTCAAGGCTCGCGGGCACCACGGCGTCTTCCCCCGGGAACGCGAGGAGGGCCAGACCTTCATCGTCGACCTCGTGCTGCACCTCGACACCCGCCCCGCCGCGGCCGGTGACGACCTGGCGAAAACCGTGCACTACGGGGTGGTCGCCGAGGAAGTCGTCGACGTGGTCCAGGGCGAGCCCGTCGACCTGATCGAGACCCTGGCCGAGCGGATCGCCCAGCAGTGCCTGAAGCACGAAGCGGTGGCGCAGGTGGAGGTCGTCGTCCACAAGCCGGACGCGCCCATCACCGTCCCCTTCGACGACGTGACCATCACGATCACCCGGAGCCGCGCATGAACAACGGACTGAACGCTCAGAGCGACCCCACCGTCCAGCCGGTACCCGCCGCCGTCGTCGAGACGGTCGACGCGGCGGACGTGACCCTGTCCAACCCGAAATGGGCCGTCATCGCGCTCGGCGCGAACCTCGGCAACCGCCTGGAGACCCTCCAGGGGGCCATCGACGCCCTCGGCGACACCCCCGGCCTGCGGGTCAAGGCCGTCTCCCCCGTCTACGAGACCGAGCCGTGGGGCGTCGAGCCCGGCTCGCAGCCCTCGTACCTCAACGCGGTCATCGCGGTGAAGACCACCCTGCCGCCGTCCTCGCTGCTGGAGCGCGGACACGCCATCGAGGAGGCGTTCGACCGCGTCCGCGAGGAGCGCTGGGGCCCGCGCACGATCGACGTCGACATCGTCGCGTACGCCGACCGCGTCTCGGACGACCCGGTCCTCACCCTCCCGCACCCGCGCGCCCACCAGCGCGCCTTCGTGCTGGCCCCCTGGCACGACATCGACCCGGAAGCCCGGATCCCCGGCCACGGCCCGGTCGCCGGCCTCCTGGCCGGAATCGGCCTGAGCGGTGTCACGCCGCGCCCCGACCTGGAACTCCGCCTCCCCGAGTAGTCGTTAGTAGCCTGTTCACGGCTACTCGCTGAAAGTGGGGACGGGCAAGTGAAGCAACTGAGGCCGGGGATCCTGGCGGGCATCTTCGTGGTCGCCGGGATCCTGTCCTGGGCGGGCGCCCGGCTGTGGAACGCCTATGGCACCCTGCCGGGCGTTCCGCTGGCCGCTCCGATCGTCCTGGGGGTGATCGCCGTGGTGCTGCTGGCCACGGCGCTGTCACTGAAGGCCCGGCTCAAGGCCCAGCGGGAGCGCCGCCCGGGCGCGAAGGGCGTGGAGCCGCTGATGGCGGCCCGCGCGGTGGTCTTCGGGCAGGCCAGCGCCCTGGTGGCCGCGCTGGTGGCGGGCATGTACGGCGGTGTGGGCGTCTTCCTGCTGACCGACTCCCTGGACGTCCCCGCCCGCCGCGACCAGGCCTGGTACGCCGCCTTCTCGGTCCTCGCGGGCATCGCGGTCATCGCGGCCGCCCTCTTCCTGGAGCGCGTCCTGAAGCTCCCCGAGGACGAGGACCCCACCCCGGAATCGCCGGCCCGCGCCTGACCCGGCCACGGGGCCGGGCCGGCCGGCGGCACAGCCCCGGCCGGGCGGCGGCCGGGGCGGGGCACCGGGTCACCGGGTCAGGGGGTCACCGGGTCGGCGGGCATCGCGTCAGCGGGCCATGATCAGGCTCATCGCCTCGTTGCGGGTCGCGGGGTCGCGGAGCTGACCGCGGACCGCCGAGGTGATGGTCTTCGCGCCGGGCTTGCGGACCCCGCGCATGGTCATGCACATGTGCTCGCATTCGATGACCACGATGACCCCGCGCGGGTCCAGGATCTCCATCAGGGAGTCCGCGATCTGCGTCGTCAGGCGCTCCTGCACCTGCGGGCGGCGGGCGAACACATCCACGAGGCGGGCCAGCTTCGACAGGCCGGTGATCTTGCCGTCGGTGGACGGGATGTAGCCGACGTGGGCGACCCCGTGGAAGGGGACAAGATGATGTTCACAGGAACTCATGACTTCGATGTCCTTCACGAGGACCATCTCGTCGTGGCCCAGGTCGAACGTCGTCGTCAGCACCTCTTCGGGCTTCTGGTACAGACCGGCGAATATTTCGCGGTACGCACGCGCCACGCGGGCCGGTGTCTCCAGGAGGCCCTCGCGGTCCGGGTCCTCGCCGACCGCGATCAGGAGTTCACGGATCGCCGCCTCCGCGCGCTTCTCGTCGAACTCGCCGATCCTGCCCTCGTCACCTGTCAGGGTCACTGGGTCGGTCATCTCATCCTCGTTCCTGTCCGCACACGCGGTCGTACAAATGTGCCGCGCCCCCCAGGCTAGAACCTGGGGGGCGCGGCTTCCATTCCGGGTGGGTCGAGCCCGACCGTTACTCGGGGCGGTCCTCCGGAGCCACCTCGATGCCCTTCTCCGTGGAGACCGGCGCGACGGCGGACGTGCCGTTCGCCGCGTTCGTCAGCTGCAGCTCCTTGGGGGAGAGCACCGGCGGACGGGTGGAGGGGGTGCGGCGGGAGGAGCCGGTCCACGCGGGGCGGGCCGGGCGCTTGACGATGGTCGAGAAGATCTCGGCGATCTCCTCCTTGCCCAGCGTCTCCTTCTCCAGCAGCGCGAGAACCAGGTTGTCGAGGACGTCACGGTTCTCGACGAGGATCTCCCAGGCCTCGTTGTGCGCGGTCTCGATGAGCTTCTTGACCTCTTCGTCGACCAGCGCCGCGACCTCTTCCGAGTAGTCCCGCGGGTGCGACATCTCGCGGCCCAGGAACGGCTCGGTGTTGTCGCCGCCGAACTTGATCGCACCGAGACGCTCGGTCATGCCGTACTGCGTGACCATGGCCCGCGCCGTGGCGGTGGCCTTCTCGATGTCGTTCGCCGCGCCCGTGGTCGGGTCGTGGAAGACCAGCTCCTCGGCCGCGCGCCCGCCCAGCATGTACGCCAGCTGGTCGAGCATCTCGTTGCGCGTGGTCGAGTACTTGTCCTCGTCGGGCAGGACCATGGTGTAGCCCAGGGCCCGGCCGCGGGACAGGATCGTGATCTTGTGGACCGGGTCGGAGTTCGGCGAGGCCGCCGCGACCAGGGCGTGACCGCCCTCGTGGTACGCGGTGATCTTCTTCTCGCGGTCCGACATGATCCGGGTCCGCTTCTGCGGGCCCGCCACGACACGGTCGATGGCCTCGTCCAGGACGTGGTTGTCGATCAGCTTCTTGTCCGAGCGGGCCGTGAGCAGCGCGGCCTCGTTGAGGACGTTGGAGAGATCGGCACCCGTGAAGCCCGGGGTCCGGCGGGCGACGGCGCCCAGGTCGACGTCCGGGGCGACCGGCTTGCCCTTCTGGTGGACCTTGAGGATCTCCAGACGGCCCTGCATGTCGGGACGGTCGACCGCGATCTGCCGGTCGAAGCGGCCCGGACGCAGCAGCGCCGGGTCGAGGATGTCGGGGCGGTTCGTGGCGGCGATCAGGATGACGCCGCCCTTCACGTCGAAGCCGTCCATCTCGACGAGCAGCTGGTTCAGGGTCTGCTCGCGCTCGTCGTGGCCGCCGCCGAGGCCCGCACCGCGGTGCCGGCCGACGGCGTCGATCTCGTCGACGAAGACGATCGCCGGGGCGTTGGCCTTGGCCTGCTCGAACAGGTCGCGGACACGCGAGGCACCGACACCGACGAACATCTCGACGAAGTCGGAACCGGAGATCGAGTAGAAGGGAACACCGGCCTCGCCCGCGACGGCGCGCGCGAGCAGGGTCTTTCCGGTGCCGGGCGGGCCGTAGAGCAGCACACCCTTGGGGATCTTGGCGCCGACCGCCTGGAACTTCGCCGGCTCCTGGAGGAACTCCTTGATCTCGTGGAGCTCCTCGACGGCCTCGTCCGAGCCCGCGACATCGGCGAACGTCGTCTTCGGGGTGTCCTTGGTGATGAGCTTGGCCTTGGACTTCCCGAAGTTCATGACCCGGGAGCCGCCGCCCTGCATCTGGTTCATCAGGAACAGGAAGACGACGACGATGAGGACGAAGGGCAGGAGCGAGAGCAGCACGCTGAGGAACGGGCTGGTCTTGTCCGGGGTGACGGAGTACCCGTCCGGGATCTGACCGGCGTCGTACTTGGTCTGGAGGCTCTGGGCGAGCTGGACGCCCTGATCCCCGATGTAGTTGGCCTGGAACTTGGTGCCGTCGTGCTTGCCGAGCTTCTCGCCTTGCTTGAGCTCAATCTTGATCATCTGGCTGTCGCCGGTGGTCAGCTTGGCTGTCTCCACCTGGCCAGTGTTGATCGCCTTGATGACCTCGCTGGTGTCCACCGACTTGTAGCCGCCGCCGGAGCCGACGACATTCATCAACACGACCACGGCGAGGACGGCCAGCACGATCCACATGACCGGCCCACGGAAGTATCGCTTCACGTCCATCCATACGGGGTGCCGGGCACCCCGTCCCTCCTGCCCGTAGGTAAATGCTGCTGTGTGAGTAAAGACTGTTCTTCGGAATGTACCCCTGAATTGTCACCCGCGGCCCGTGGGACGGCTGACAGACCCGCCTTCCCCTGCTCCAACGGCGGGGATCGCCCCCAGGTTCCCCGGCGGCGCCGGGGATTCCCGGGGGCGGGGCGGGGTCAGCCGCCGTAGACGTGCGGGGCGAGCGTGCCGACGAACGGCAGGTTGCGGTACTTCTCCGCGTAGTCGAGGCCGTACCCCACGACGAACTCGTTGGGGATGTCGAAGCCGACCCACTTCACGTCGATCGCGACCTTCGCGGCCTCGGGCTTGCGCAGCAGCGTGACGACCTCCAGGGAGGCCGGCTGGCGGGAGCCCAGGTTCGACAGCAGCCAGGACAGCGTCAGACCGGAGTCGATGATGTCCTCGACGATCAGGACGTGCTTGTCCTTGATGTCGGTGTCCAGGTCCTTGAGGATCCGCACCACACCGGAGGACTGGGTCCCGGCGCCGTACGAGGACACCGCCATCCAGTCCATGGTGAGCGGGGTGGACAAGGCGCGCGCCAGGTCCGCCATCACCATGACGGCGCCCTTGAGGACGCCGACGATGAGCAGGTCCTTGCCCGCGTACTCCGCGTCGATCTTCGCGGCCAGCTCGGCCAGCTTCGCGTCGATCTCTTCCTTGGTGATGAGCACCGACTGGAGGTCGTTGCCCATGTCCTTCTCGTCCACCCGCATCACTTTCGTTGTCGGCCGGGGCTCCGAGGTGTCCCCCGGAGGACTCAACCGTGTTTCAGCACCAATCAGCCCTGCCGGATGACAAGTCTGCCACCCTGCCGCTGGGCCTCCACCCGGCCGGGCAGGTTGATGGCGCCCTGACCGCGCCATCCCGTGATGAGGCGGTCGACTTCCTCGATGTGGCGGGCGAAGAGGGAGCCCGCGGGTGAGCCCGCCGCGACGACGGCCCTGCGCAGCACACGGCGGCGGACGGCCGGGGGCAGGGCGTACAGCTTGGCGCACTCCAGGCGGCCGTCCTCGTCGCGTACGCCGCCCTCCGCCTCGGCGGCCCAGGCGTCCAGGGCGTCGGCGTCGTCGCGGGAGAGCTGGGCGGTGCGGGCGAGGGCCTCCACGACGCCCTTGCCGAGCGCCTTCTCCAGGGCGGGCAGTCCCTCGTGGCGCAGGCGGGAGCGGGTGTAGGCGGGGTCCATGTTGTGCGGGTCGTCCCAGACGGCCAGGGACTGGACCATGCACGCCTTGCGGGCGGTCTGCCGGTCGACCTGGAGGAAGGGGCGGCGGTAGCGGTGGCTGCGGCCGGGGCGGCCGGGGCCACCGGGCCCGCCCGAGACCTCGGGCATGCCGGAGAGCGAGCGGATGCCGGATCCGCGGGCCAGTCCCAGCAGGACGGTTTCCGCTTGATCGTCCCGGGTGTGGCCGAGCAGTACGGCGGCGGCGCCGAGGCGGTCGGCGGCGTCGTCCAGGGCGCCGTAGCGGGCGTCGCGGGCGGCGGCCTCGGGACCTCCGTCACGGCCGACGCGCACGGCGACGGACTCCACCGGGTCGAGGCCGAGGGCGGTCATGCGGGAGACGACCTCGGCGGCGCGCTGGTCGGAGCCGTCCTGCAGTCCGTGGTCGACGGTGATCCCGCCGGCCCGGATGCCGAGTTTGGGGGCCTCGAAGGCGAGCGCCGAGGCGAGTGCCATGGAGTCGGCGCCGCCGGAGCAGGCGACGAGCACGAGTGGCGGGGTGCCCGCGCCGGTGCGACGGTCGGCACGGGGGATCCCTCCGGACGGGGTCCGGGGGAGGTCGGTGAGCTCGGTGAGGACGTCGTGGAGTACGCGGCGGACCGCCAGGCGTATCGCCGCGACCGCAGGATGGGGACCCATGTCCGGTGCCCTTCGATGGAGTTCGGATGCCTCGGAGGCTTCGGGGTGGTGTGCTGGGAGGTGCTTGCCCGGCTGCCCCCGCGGAACGGGAGGATGTCACTCAGAGTGCGTCGATGGTGACAGAACCGAGCCGTTCCCCGAGCATCGCACGCCCTTCTACGACTCACGGTCCCTCGGACGGGTGATGCTGCTTCCCCCAGTGAGACATGTTTAGGCCTCTCCGTCACGTGTGGCACGGGTGAACGGGAGGGAAGCCCCGTGGCCGCGCGGGGCGGGCCCGCCGCTTCCCGGCGGGCCCGTGCTCCCGGCGTCACCCCTGCCGGTGCTCTCCGCCCCCCTCGCTCCCCTTGCCGTGGACGCGGGCGACCCAGTCGGCGGGCCGGTCGATCTCCGCCTTGGTGGGCAGTGTGTTCGGGGAGGTCCAGACCCGGTTGAAGCCGTCCATGCCGACCTGGCCGACGACGGCCCGTACGAAGCGCTCGCCGTCGCGGTACTGCCGCAGCTTGGCGTCGAGGCCGAGCAGCTTGCGCAGGACGGCGTCGAGGCGGCCCGCTCCGCTGGCGCGGCGCTGCTGGAACTTCTCGCGGATCTCGGCCACCGAGGGCACCACCTGGGGGCCGACGCCGTCCATGACGAAGTCGGCGTGTCCCTCCAGCAGGGACATGACGGCCGTGAGGCGGCCGAGGATCTCGCGCTGCTCGGGGGTCTGCACGAGTTCGACGAGGGAGCGGCCCTCGTCGTCGCCGCGCTCGGCGTCGGGGCGGGCCCCCGCGAAGGACTGGGCGGCCTCCCGGATGCGTTCCAGGACCGTCATGGGGTCGACTTCGGTGGCGCCGAGGAACGTCTGGATTTCGCCTTCGAGGTGGGCGCGCAGCCACGGGACGGCCGTGAACTGGGTACGGTGCGTCTCCTCGTGGAGGCAGACCCACAGCCGGAAGTCGTGCGGGGCCACCTCCAGCTCCCGCTCGACGTGCACGATGTTCGGGGCGACGAGCAGCAGCCGGCCGCCCGCCGCGGAGGACGGCAGGTCGCGGGAGGCCGGTGCGAAGGTCTCGTACTGCCCCAGCACCCTGGAGGCCAGGAAGCTGAGCAGCATGCCCAGCTCGACGCCGGTGACCTTGCCGCCGAAGGCTCCGAGGACGGCTCCGCCGGGGGCGTTCGCCCGGCGGTCCTGCATCTTGCCGAGGAGCGGCATCAGCAGCTCCCGGAATCCGGCGACGTTGGCCTTGACCCAGCCGGCCCGGTCGACGACCAGGACGGGGGTGTCGGGGACGGCGGCCCCTTCGGGGATCATCCGGGTGAACTCGCGCACGTGCCGTTCCGAGGTCCTGGCGTGCCCGCGCAGTTCGGCGACGACGGCCCGCGCCTCGTCCCGGGTGACCTCCGGGCCGGGCCGTACCAGCCGGGTCGCGGTCGCCACCGCGAGGTTCCAGTCGACCATCTCCGCACCACTGATGCTCGTCATGCGTCAACCGTACGTGGGCGAGCCGTCCGGCGGACCCCCTACGGAGCGCCCGCGACGGCCGCGGCCAGCTTGTCGAGGCCCTTCTCGGCGCCCTCGGGGCCGGGGCTGTTCGCGGTCAGGAAGGCGAAGGCGAGGAGCCTGCCGGTGGCGTCGACGACGGTGCCGGACAGGGAGTTCACCCCGGTGAGCGTGCCGGTCTTGGCGCGGACCAGGCCGGCGGCCGGGGAGGTGCCGGCGTTGCGGGCGCGCAGGGTCCCGGTGAACCCGGCGACGGGCAGCCCGGTGAGGACGGGCCGCAGCTCGGGGTGGTCCGGGCCGGCGGCCTTGGCGAGCAGGCCGGTCAGCAGGCCGGCGCTGACCTTGTCCGCGCGGCTGAGGCCGCTGCCGTCGGCGAAGCGGGAGCCGGCCGTGTCGACGCCGAGGCCGGCGAGCCGGGCGGTGACGGCCTTCTCGGCGCCTTCGAAGCTGGCGGGCTGTCCGGAGGCGAGGGCGGTCTGGCGGGCGAGGGCCTCGGCGATGTCGTTGTCGCTGTTGGTCAGCATCCGTTCGACGAGCCCGGCCACCGGGGTGGACCGGGTGACGGCCAGCGGCTGGGCGCCGGCGGCGGCCTTGGCCCGGACGGGCTCCCCGGTGACCTTGACGCCGCGTTCCGCCAGCAGGGTGCGGAAGGCGCGGGCGGCGGCCCCGGCCGGGTCGTCGGCGCGGTCCACGGGCCCGGAGGTGGAGTCGTCGGGGCGGCCTTCGTCGGCCGCCAGGGCGGTCACGGGGGCGATGTTGGGGTTGACACCGATCGGGTGCCGTACGGGGCCGCTGTAGAGGCTGTCGTCGTAGGCGAGGGTCACGGTGTCGGTGCCGGCGGCCTTGAGGGCCTGGGCGGCGTCGGCGGCCAGGGCGACGAGGCTGCCGCCGGATCCGGCGGGGCTCTTCTTCTTCGCGGTGAGGGAGGGGTCGCCGCCGCCGACCAGGACGACCTGTCCGGGGGTGGCGCCGGGCACGACGGTGGTCCTGATCCGGTGCTCGGGCCCGAGCGCGGCCAGGACGGCCGCCGCGGTGGCGATCTTGACGGTGGAGGCGGGGGTCATCGCGTCGCGCGCCCCGGACTCGTACAGGACCTGCCCGGTGGCGGTGTCCACGACGGAGGCGGTACGGAGGGTGCCGAGCGCCGGATCGGCCAGCAGCGGCCGCAGCCTGGCGGCCAGCGCGTCGGCGGGCGCGGCGGCGGCCGCCTGGCCCCGCGGGACGCCGGGACCGACGGCGCCCAGCACTCCGGGGGCGCTGGGCGCGGCCTGCGGAAGGGGCCCGGCGGCGGCGCCGCCATCGTGATCTGCGCCACCCGTACGGCCCCAGGAGGCGGCCTTGTCCCGCTCGGCCTTACGCTGGCCGGAGTCCCACGGACCGGCGGCGGTCACCGCTGCCACCGACAGGGCGAGGCCGGCGACGGCCGCACCCGCGGTGAGCTGCCAGGTCTTGACCAATGGCACCTCGGACCAGCCCCTTTCGCGATCACACATATGCGTGAGGGACACTTAACCACTGCGTCTTGCCGCGAGCATGGCACCCCACCCGACAGGGATGGGCCGGACGCGCACGCAGTTGAATCAATGCCGTCTCGAAGCAATGAAGCTGATCATGGAGGAGCAGGACGTGGAGTTCGACGTCACCATCGAGATCCCCAAGGGTTCGCGGAACAAGTACGAGGTGGACCACGAGACCGGCCGGATCCGTCTGGACCGTCGCCTCTTCACCTCGACCAGCTACCCGGCCGACTACGGCTTCGTCGAGAACACCCTCGGCGAGGACGGCGACCCGCTGGACGCGCTGGTCATCCTTGACGAGCCGACCTTCCCGGGCTGCCTGATCAAGTGCCGCGCCATCGGCATGTTCCGTATGACGGACGAGGCGGGCGGCGACGACAAGCTGCTCTGCGTGCCGGCCTCCGACCCGCGTGTCGAGCACCTGCGCGACATCCACCACGTGTCCGAGTTCGACCGCCTGGAGATCCAGCACTTCTTCGAGGTCTACAAGGACCTGGAGCCGGGCAAGTCGGTCGAGGGCGCCAACTGGGTCGGCCGCGCCGAGGCCGAGGCCGAGATCGAGGCCTCCTACAAGCGCCTGGAGGCGCAGGGCGGCCACCACTGAGCTCGCGCTCGGCGGTGACGGGCCGGGGCGGCGCCCCGCGCCCCCTGTGACACGGCGGGCGGCATCCCTCGGGATGCCGCCCGCTTTCGCGTTCCCGGGGAGCCAGGTTTCGACGGGGAGGAAACGGTTCCGCATACTGATACTCCGGGTGATCACGAAGGGGAGGACGCGTGGCGGAGGCCGACGGGGCGGAGGACAGGAAGCCTCAGTCCGACGAAGCGCACAGCGCCTTCACGCCGCCTCCCGGCATCGAGCCGGAGGTGTCCGCCGACGATCAGCCCACCTCGGAGTTCGTCCGCCCGCCGAACACCGGGCCGGTCCCGCCGGAGCCCGAGGGCTCGGCCTTCGCCGCGCCGGCCACCTACAGCGCCGCGCAGTCCCCGCCCGCCTACACCCCCGGCCAGGGCTTCCCCGTCGTCCAGCTGAAGGAGTCCCCCTGGCAGGACCGCATGCGCACGATGCTGCGCATGCCGGTCGACGTGCGCCCCGTACCGGACCTGGTGCAGCGGCCGAGCGACACCGGGCCCGCCGTGGGCCGCGTGCTCGACCTGACGCTGCGCATCGGCGAGCTGCTGCTGTCGGGCGGCGAGGGCTCCGAGGACGTGGAGGCCGCGATGTTCGCCGTGGCCCGCTCCTACGGGCTCGACCGCTGCGAGCCGACCGTCACCTTCACCATGCTGTCGATCACGCACCAGCCGTCGCTGGTCGACCACCCGGTCTCGGCGAGCCGGACCGTGCGCCGCCGGGGCACCGACTACACGCGCCTGGCGGCCGTGTTCCGGCTGGTGGCCGACATCAGCTCGGCGGAGACCGACATCTCCCTGGAGGAGGCCTACCGGCGCCTCGCCGAGATCCGGCGCAACCGCCACCCGTACCCCACGTGGGTGCTCACGGCGGCCGCCGGGCTGCTCGCCGGGGCCGCCTCGATCCTGGTCGGCGGCGGAGTGCTGGTCTTCTTCGCGGCCGCACTCGGCGCGGTCCTCGGGGACCGGCTCGCCTGGCTGTGCGCCGGGCGCGGGCTGCCCGAGTTCTACCAGTTCGTGGTCGCCGCGATGCCGCCGGCCGCCTTCGGGGTGGCGCTCAAGCTCGCGGAGATCGAGAACATCAAGGCCTCCGCCGTGATCACCGGCGGGCTGTTCGCGCTGCTGCCGGGGCGGGCCCTGGTCGCGGCCGTGCAGGACGGCCTGACCGGCTTCTACATCACCGCCGCCGCGCGGCTCCTGGAGGTCATGTACCTCTTCATCGGCATCATCATGGGCGTGCTGGTCGTGCTCTACCTCGGGCTGCAGCTGGGCGCCTCGCCCAAGCCCGAGGAGGTCCTGCAGATCACCCAGCGGCCGCTGGTCCAGATCGCGGCCTCGATGGTGCTCGTCTTCACCTTCGCGATCCTGCTCCAGCAGGAACGCTCCACCGTGTGGATCGTGACCCTCAACGGCGGGGTGGCGTGGGTGGTCTTCGGGGCCCTGCACTACGCGGGCGGGATCCCGCCCGTGCCGTCCACGTGCGTCGCTGCCGGGCTGGTGGGCCTCTTCGGGCAGCTCTTCTCCCGCTACCGCTTCGCGTCCGCCCTGCCGTACGTCACGGCCGCCATCGGGCCGCTGCTGCCGGGCTCCGCGACGTATTACGGGCTGCTGCTGATCGCCGAGGACCGGCTGAACGAGGGGCTGGGCTCCCTGGTGAACGCCGCGGCCATCGCCCTGGCCATCGCGATCGGGGTCAACCTGGGCTCGGAGACCTCCCGGCTGTTCATGCGCATCCCCGGGGCGGCGAGCGCCGTCAAGGGCCGCGCCGCGGCCAAGCGGACCCGCGGCTACTGAGGACCGTCACACGCCGACGGGCCGCACCTCCTGCCCCGGCGGGGCGGGCGTGCGGCCCGTGCGGCGTGTGGTCCTGCGCGCGGTGTCAGCGCTTGGCGTGGCGCCCGCGCTGGCCCGGGGACTGCGGGCCGGTGCCGTCGGCGGCGACCGCGTCCGGCGCCTGGCCGGCGTTCGCCTTGTTCTCCTTGCGGGCCTTCAGGACCTCGAAGACGACCGGGATGACGGAGATGAGGACGATGCCGACGAGGATCGGCTCGACGTTCGTCTTGATGAACTCGATCTGGCCGAGCCAGTAGCCGGCGATGGTGACGCCCGCGCCCCAGCCGATGCCACCGATGATGTTGTAGGTCAGGAAGGTGCGGTACTTCATCGTGCCGGCGCCGGCGACCATCGGGGCGAAGGTGCGGATGATCGGCACGAAGCGGGCGAGCACGATGGCCTTGGGGCCGTGCTTGTCCATGAACTCGTGCGCCTTGTCCAGATTCTCCCGCTTGAAGAGCTTGGAGTTCGGCCGGTTGAAGAGCTTCGGCCCGAAGTACTTTCCGATCATGTAGCCGACCTGGTCGCCGATGATCGCGGCGGCGACGATCAGGGTGCAGACCAGCCACAGCGGCTGCTTGATGTACTGCCCGTCCGCGACCAGCAGGCCCGCGGTGAAGAGCAGGGAGTCGCCGGGCAGGAAGGCGAAGAGACCCGACTCGGCGAAGACGATGACCAGGATGCCGATCAGGCCGAAGTGCGAGATCAGGTAGTCCGGGGACAGCCACTCAGGGCCGAGCGCAAGCGTATACACGGGTTCCGGGCTCTCCTGGATCGGGGGAAGAACAGCGATGGGGGCGGTTTCAATTATCAACGCACACGACCCCCGCCCGGTTCCAGGTACCGGCGGGGGTCGTGCGCGTGACATTCCGCTTACGCCTCGCGCACACCGTTGGCGAGGATCGCGTCCCTCAGGTGCGCCGCGAAGCCCGGCTTCATGGCGTCGTAGAACGCCGTGAACCGCTCGTCCGCCACGTACATCTCACCGAGGCAGGTGTGCATCTCGTACGGGCAGTCGTAGAACCAGCGGTGGATGTGCAGCCGGTGCTCCTCGGCCAGGTCCATCGCCCGCTCGCCGTCGGCGGGTTCGCCCGCCTCCATGGCCGCCACGTACCGGCGGCCCCACTCGGCGGACTCGTCCTGCATCCGCTGCCAGTCCTCCTTGGTGTACGAGGCCGCGCGGCGCTGCGACTCGGCGTACGCCTCGGTGCCGCCCCAGCGCTCCTCGACCTCCTGCGCGTAACTCTCGGGGTCCTGCTCCCCGAAGACCTCGAACTTCTCCTCGGGCGTGAGGTTGATGCCCATCTTCTTCGCCTCCATGGCGTGCTCAACGGCCTTGGCCATCTGCTGGAGCCGGGCGATCCGGTCGGTCAGCAGGGCATGCTGCCGGCGCAGATGCTCCTGTGGATCCGATGCCGGGTCGTCCAGCAGGACCGCGACCTTGTCGAGGGGGAAGCCGAGCTCCCGGTAGAACAGGATCCGCTGCAGCCGGTCCAGGTCGGCGTCGTCGTACCGCCGGTGTCCCGCGTGGCTGCGGCCGCCCGGGGAGAGCAGCCCGATCTCGTCGTAGTGGTGCAGGGTGCGCACCGTGACCCCGGCGAACCCGGCCACCTGGCCCACTGAGTAGCCCATTCCTTCCCTCCTCCGTTCGGGTACGCCCCCCACTGTGGTTCCTCACGCCGCGTGAGGTGCAAGTCCGCTCCGGCGGCTACTTGCTGAGCCCCCGGTAGCGGCCCACCGCCAGCGGGAAGAAGACCGCGAGCAGCAGCAGCGGCCAGGCGACCGCCAGCAGGGCCGCGTGGTCGGCGGCCCACGAGGGCGGGGCCGCGGCCGGGTTGCCGAACAGGTCGCGGACGGCGGTGGCCGTCGCCGAGAGCGGATTCCATTCCACCACCGCGCCCAGCCAGCCCGGCATCGACTCCGGGGTGGCGAAGGCGTTGGACAGGAAGCCCACCGGCCACACCAGGATCTGCACCGCCTGGACCAGCTCCGGCCGGCCCGCGACCATACCGAGCCAGATCCCGATCCACAGCATCGCGAGGCGCAGCAGCAGGAGCAGCCCGAAGGCGAGCAGGGCGGCCGCCGCGCCGCCGTGCCAGCGCCAGCCGAGCAGCAGCCCGACGGCGGCCAGGACCAGCAGCCCCACGGCCGACTGGAGCATGTCGGCGGCGCTGCGGCCCACCAGGACCGCGGAGGAGGACATCGGCATGGCGCGGAAGCGGTCGATCACCCCCTTGTTCAGGTCCTGGGTGACGGCCGTCATGGTGGCCTCCAGCCCGAAGGCCATGGTGAGGGCGAGCATCCCCGGCACCAGGAACTCGATGTACTCGCCGTCGATCCCGCGCCCGCCGCCCACCAGGAAGCCGAACATCAGCAGCATCATCACGGGGAAGACCAGGCCCACGAGCATCTGCACCGGCCGGCGCGCCCAGTGCGCCAGCTCGCGCCGGGTCATCGTCCAGGAGTCCGAGACCACCCATGCCGCGCTCATACGGCCGCCTCCTCGCGGTCGGTCAGGTGCAGGAAGACCTCGTCGAGCGTGGGGCGCCGGACGGCGAGGTCGGCCGCCTCGATGCCCGCCTCCTCAAGCGTCCGCAGGGTCCGGGCCAGGCCCGCCATCCGGTCCTGGACGGGGAAGCTCAGGGTCAGGGTGTCGGGGTCGACGGCTGGGTCGGGCAGCAGCCGGGCCGCCTGCGCCAGTTGCGCCGCGTCGCGCAGGACCACGACGATCCGGTCCGCGCCGAGGAGGGCCTTCAGTTCGTCGGCCGTGCCCTCGGCCGCCACCCGGCCGCCGTCGATCAGGGCGATCCGGTCGGCGAGCTGGTCGGCCTCCTCCAGGTACTGCGTGGTGAGCAGCACGGTGGTGCCGCCGCCGACGAGGGAGCGGACCGCGCTCCACACCTCGGCGCGGCCGCGCGGGTCGAGGCCGGTGGTCGGCTCGTCGAGGAACAGCACCTCCGGTGCGGTGATCAGGGAGGCGGCGAGGTCGAGCCGGCGCCGCATGCCGCCGCTGTACTGCTTCACGGCCTTGCGGCCGGTGTCCGCGAGGCCGAAGCGGGCCAGCAGTTCGTCGGCGCGCCGCCCGGCCCCGCGCGCGCCCAGGTGGTGCAGGCGGCCGAACATCTCCAGGTTCTGCCGTCCGGCCAGTTCCTCGTCGAGCGCGGCGTGCTGGCCGAGCAGCCCGATGCGCGAGCGGACGGCCGCCGGGTCGGCGGCGACGTCGTGGCCCGCCACCCGGACCACCCCTTCGTCGTGGCGGAGCAGGGTGCTCATGATCCGCACCGCCGTGGTCTTCCCGGCGCCGTTGGGGCCGAGCACGGCGTGCACGGTGCCGGGCGCCACCTCCAGGTCGAGTCCGGCCAGGGCCTGCTTGTCGCCGTAGCGTTTGTGGACACCTTCGACGGAGATCGCCAAAGCCACTCCCTCACTAGTCAAACTTGATTACTACGAGCCGCACAAAGTAGTGCCCGCTCGCAAGCTAGTCAAACTTGATTAGATGAAGGGATTCTCCTGGCCGTCCGCGAGGACCCCCACGAACGGATCGCCGCCCTCGCCCGCGAAGGAGTACGCGCCCCCCTCGATCCGGGCGATCAGGCCTCGCGTCCACTCCGCCTCCGCGTCCGCGGAGTGGACCCACCTGTGCATGATCTCGCCGATGTGGCCCAGCGACTCCGGGCCGCCCTCGGGGGTGTAGTACTCGGTCACCGACGACCGCCAGACCGCCAGCTTCGCCAGCCGCTCCCGGAGCAGCGCGAGCACGTCCCCGCGCGGCAGGTCGACCATGAAGCCGATCGCCGCCGACAGCACGTCCGTCTTCTGGTCGAAGGCCGCGAGCGCCTCACGCAGCAGCCTGAAGTACTCCTCGCGGCCGGCGTCCGTCACCTCGTACTCGGTGCGCGGCGGTCCGCCCGCCGCGCTCGGCGCCACCTCGTGCGCGTGCAGGACGCCCTGCTTCGCCATCTGTTTCAGCGCGTGGTAGATCGATCCCGGCTTGGTGTTCGACCACTCGTGGGCGCCCCAGTACTCCAGGTCGTTGCGCACCTGGTACCCGTGGGCCCGCCCGTGCTGGCGGACGGCGCCGAGGACAAGAAGCCGGATCGCTGACATGGAGCCAGGCTATGCCCCCGCCGCCACCCCCTCTCCCAAGGGCTGTCCCGTAATCGGGACAGCCCTCAGCCCATCGCCTTGGTGCCGTCGATGGACTCGCGGATGACGTCCGCATGACCGGCGTGCCGGGCGAACTCCTCCACCAGGTGCAGCAGCATCCAGCGGAGCGAGACCTTGGTGTCCTTGGGGAACCACGGCGCCGGCGGCAGCGGAAAGGCCGCGTCCAGGCTCGCGACGGCGGTGACGTAGGCCTCCGTCTCCTGCCGGACGCCGTCCCAGAAGGCCAGCACGGACGGGATGGACTCGCCCTCGACGAGGCGGAAGCTGTCGGCGTAGCTCGCCTCGTCGCGCATCCGCTCGTTCGGCTGCTGCTGGGCCAGCCGCAGCCAGTTCAGCTCGACCTCCGCCACGTGCTTGAGCAACCCGGACAGGGAGAGCTCGCTCGCGCTCGGCCGGCTCGCGGCCTGCTCCTCGTCGAGCCCGGCGAGGGATGCGCGGATCGCCGCGCGCTGGGACTCGACGAAGGCGAGGAGCGTGCCGCGCTCGTCGCCGGGGACGTCGGTGGGAAGCTGAGCCATGACCGGACCGCCTCTGCGTGGTGTCGCCGGGAGTCTCTCCCCCGGCACCTCCTACGCTACGGAGGATCTAGGTCAGGGTGTGTCCTAGATCCTCCGGTCAGTTGGGGGAGACCTCCCCGTCCGGCCGGATCGCGGGCAGCGCCGTGGCGGGCGTGGGCAGCAGGGCCTTGGTGAGGTCCTGCTTGCCCGTCGGGTCGAGCCCGTACATCGCCTCGTAGATCTTGCGGACGGCCGGTCCGGAGGCCCCGGAGCCGGTACCGCCCTGGGAGATCGTCATGACGATCGCGTAGTCCTCGGTGTACGAGGCGAACCACGAGGTGGTCTGCTTGCCCTGGACCTCGGCCGTGCCGGTCTTGGCGTGCATGGGGATCTGCTTCTGCGGCCAGCCGCCGAAGCGCCAGGCGGCGCTGCCGTCGGTGGCCACGCCCGCGAGGGCCGCGTCGATGTTGTCGCGGGTCTTCTTGTCCATCGGGAGCTTCCCCCGCTCCTTGGGGGCGATCTCCTTCACCGACGTCCCGTCGGCGCTGACGACCGCCTTGCCGACGCTCGGCTGGTGCAGGGTGCCGCCGTTGGCGATGGCCGCGTAGACGGACGCCATCTGGACCGGGGTGACGAGGGTGTCGCCCTGCCCGATCGAGTAGTTGATCGCGTCACCCTCGCGCAGCTGGTTGCCCTGGCGGCAGTTCTCGTAGGCGATCTTCTCGGCGAAGCTGCCGTTCTTCTTGCCGTCCCGGCACCAGGCGTCCTTGTTGGCGTCGAAGAAGTCCTGCTTCCACTTGCGGTCGGGGACCCGGCCGGGCACCTCGTTGGGCAGGTCGATGCCGGTGCGCTTGCCCAGACCGAACTCGTGGGCCGTCTTGAGGAACCAGTCGTTGGGGTCCTTCTTGGGCTTGATGCCCCCGTCCTTCTTCCACTCCTGGTCCGCGATCAGGTAGTAGACGGTGTCGCAGGAGACCTCCAGGGCCCGGCCGATGGTGATGTCGCCGTAGCCCTGCGACTCGAAGTTCGTGAAGGTCTGACTGCCCACCGAGTACGAGCTGGGGCAGGGGTAGCGGTTGTTGAAGGGGTAGCCGGCGTTGACCGCGGCGGTCGAGGTGACCACCTTGAAGATGGAGCCCGGCGCCGCCTGCCCCTGGATCGCCCGATTCAGCAGGGGGTAGTTGGACTCCTTGTCGGTGAGGGAGGCGTAGTCCTTCGCGGAGATGCCGCCCACCCAGGTGTTGGGATCGTAGGTGGGGTTCGAGGCCATCGCGACGATCCGGCCCGTCTTGGTCTCCATCACCACGACCGCGCCCGAGTCGGCCTCGTAGTTGCGGTTGGTGTTCCTGTCCCTGACCTTGCGCGCTTCGATCATCGCGTTGTTCAGCTCGCGCTCGGCCACCGCCTGCACGCGCGAGTCGATCGAGGTCACGATGTTCGAGCCGGGCTGCGCCGGGTCGGTCTGCCCCTGCCCGATGACACGGCCGAGGTTGTCCACCTCGTAGCGGGTGATGCCGGCCTTGCCGCGCAGCTCCTTGTCGTAGGTGCGCTCCAGGCCGGAGCGGCCCACCTGGTCGGAGCGCAGGTAGGGGGAGTCGGTCTTCTTCGCCTTCGCGATCTCCTCGTCGGTGACCGGGGAGAGGTAGCCCAGCACCTGGGAGGTGTTGGCCTGGTCCGGGGCCGCGTAGCGGCGCAGCGCGGTGGCCTCGGCCGTGATGCCGGGGAAGTCCTCGGGGTGCTCACGGATCTGCAGCGCCTGCTCGGTGGTGGCCTCGTCGCTGACCGGGATCGGCTGGTAGGGGGAGCCGTTCCAGCAGGGCTGCTTGGTCTTGGAGTCGCAGAGGCGGACCTTGTCGACGACCTCCTGGGGGTCCATGCCCAGGACCCCGGCGAGCCGGATCAGGACGGACCTGCCCTTGTCCTTCATCGTCAGCAGCTCGGTACGGCTGGCGGACACCACCAGGTGGGTCGCGTTGTCGGCGAGCGGGACCCCGCGCGAGTCGAGGATCGAGCCGCGCACGGCCGGCTGGACCACCTGCTGGACGTGGTTGTTCTTCGCCTCGTCCGTGTAGTCCTGGCCGTTGCGGATCTGGAGGTACCAGAGCCGTCCGCCCAGCGTGAGCAGCAGGGAGAAGACCACGACCTGGATGACGACGAGCCGGTTCTGGACCCGAGGGGTCCGGCCGGTCTCCGGTATGTTGCTCAACTCGATCTCCCCCGGGCGGCTGCCTACGCCCGGTCGAGTCTAGGGGTGCGCGGACCCTTGATCAGAACGGGAACGCCGTCCGCCCGTGCTGCACGGAGATCCACTTCTGGGTGGTGAACGCCTCGACCGTGGCCTCGCCGTTCAGCCTGCCCAGGCCGGAGGCCTTCTCCCCGCCGAAGGCGGCCAGCGGCTCGTCCCCGATCGTCGAATCGTTGACGTGCATCATCCCCGTCTCGATCCGCTGGGCGAAGCGGACGCCCCGCTCCACGTCCCGGGTGTGCACGGCGCCGCTGAGCCCGTACGGGGTCGCGTTGGCCAGCCGTACGGCCTCGTCCTCGCCGTCGAAGACCACCAGCAGCGCGACCGGGCCGAAGATCTCCTGGCCCAGCAGCGGGGAGTCCTCGGGGATCCCGGCGAGCACCGTGGGCTCGACCAGGTTGCCGCGCGTAGACCCCCGTACGAGTGCCTGCGCGCCGGATTCCACTGCCTGGTCCACGAGCGCGGTCAGCGCGTCGGCCTGGAAGGAGTTGATCAGCGGGCCGATGTGGGTGTCGGCCTCGCGCGGGTCGCCGGTCCGCAGGCCCCGCACGCGGGCGGTGAACTTCTCGGTGAACTCCTCGGCGACGGACGCGTCGACCAGGATCCGGTTGGCGGCCATGCAGACCTGGCCCTGGTAGACGAAGCGGCTGAAGACGGCCGCGTCCACCGCGTAGTCGAGATCGGCGTCGTCGAGGACGACGAGCGCGCTGTTGCCGCTGAGCTCCAGGACCGTGCGCTTGAAGTGGCGGGCGGCGATCGCGCCGACGTGCCGGCCGACCCGGTCCGACCCGGCGAAGGAGATCACCTTGGGGACGGGGTGCGTCAGGAGCGCGTCGCCTATCTCGGCGATGTCGGTGACCAGCACGTTCAGCAGGCCGGCCGGGAGCCCCGCGTCCTCGAAGATCTTGGCGATCACGCCGCCGCCCACGACCGGGGCGTTCTGGTTCGGCTTGATGACGACCGCGTTGCCCAGCGCCAGGGCCGGGGCG
The DNA here is from genome assembly GCF_024666385.1 of Streptomyces yangpuensis. Taxonomy (NCBI): domain Bacteria; kingdom Bacillati; phylum Actinomycetota; class Actinomycetes; order Kitasatosporales; family Streptomycetaceae; genus Streptomyces; species Streptomyces yangpuensis. The sequence goes on along the minus strand of NZ_CP102514.1, from coordinate 4,079,798 downwards.
ACCGACTTCAGGGTGACCAGGAAGGGGAAGTTGAACGGGCTGATCACGGTGACGACGCCGACGGGCAGCCGCTGGACCCGGTTCTCCTTGCCCTCGACCGGCGAGGGCAGGATCCGGCCCTCGGGGCGGACGGCCAGCTGGAGCGACTCGCGGATGAACTCCATCGCGAGGTGGACCTCGTACTCGGCCTTGGGACGGGTCCCGCCGAGCTCGTCGATCATCGCCTCGACGATCTCCTTCTCGCGCTCCTCGGTGATCCGCAGGGCACGCTCCAGGACCGCGCGTCTGATGTAGGGGCTGGTCGCGGCCCACTCCCGCTGGGCGCGCTCGGCGCCGCGGTACGCCCGGTCGACCTGTTCGACGGTGGCGACGGTGATGGCCGCGAGCTTCTCCCCGTTGTACGGGTTGACGTCGATGATGTCCCAGGAACCGTTGCCGGCCAGCCATTCGCCGTCGATGTACTGGTGAGCGAGGTCGCTGAATATGGACATGCCATCCCTTACTGCGAGCGCGCACCCGTGCGCTGCACCGGAGACCGATCGGTCATCATGCACTGATCAGACGTCATACTACGTGCGGATCAAGACAGTTGGAGTAGGCCGCGGAGAAGATCCCTGGTCCGGTCGGGATCGGGGCAGTCGGCCTGCAGGCGTTCCATCGCCCGCTCGTACTGCCCCACTTCCTCGTCCTTGTCCAGGTAGAGGGCACTGGTGAGCTGTTCCAGATAGACGATGTCCTGCAGGTCGGACTCGGGGAAGCGCAGCAGGGTGAAGGCCCCGCTCTCGCCCGCGTGCCCGCCGAAGGAGAAGGGCATCACCTGGAGCTGGACGTTGGGCCGCTCGGAGATCTCGATGAGGTGCTCCAGCTGGCCGCGCATGACGCCGCGGTCGCCGTACGGGCGGCGCAGCGCGGCCTCGTCGAGGACCGCGTGGAAGACGGGGGCGCTCTCGGAGACGAGCACCTTCTGCCGCTCCAGGCGCAGCGCGACGCGGCGGTCGATCTCGGCGGCGGTGGCGTCGGGCATGCCGCGGCTGACGACGGCGTGGGCGTAGGCCTCGGTCTGCAGCAGGCCGTGGACGAACTGCACCTCGTAGATACGGATGAGCGACGCGGCGCCCTCCAGCCCGATGTACGTCTGGAACCAGCCCGGCAGCACGTCGCCGTAACTGTGCCACCAGCCGGTCGCGTTGGCCTCGCGGACCAGTCCCAGCAGGGACTCGCGCTCGGTGCTGTCCGTGACTCCGTAGAGCGTGAGGAGGTCCTCCACGTCCCGTGCCTTGAAGCTCACCCTTCCCAACTCCAAGCGGCTGATCTTCGATTCGGATGCGCGGATCGAGTAGCCGGCCGCCTCACGGGTGATGCCGCGGGATTCTCGGAGTCGCCTGAGCTGGGAGCCCAGGAGGATGCGGCGCACCACAGAACCGCTTGTCTCTGCGGTCACTAGTACTGCCCTCCCCATCGCATTGGCGTGCGCGTGGTGTGCGCGTGCGTCGCGGGGCCCCCGCACCCCAGAGGCCGCAGTCTGCCACCAAAACGCATCGGGCCGTACTCGTTCCGTAACGGAATCTCGGGTACGGGGAAAGAAGTCCGTAAGTATGCGTAGGAAGAAATGAGCAAGAACCGTCACGTGAGCGGACAGGTCCGGCGCGTGCACGTGCATCTGCCCTTGCATCCGGCCCGAGCATTCGGAACGATGGTCCCCGCGCACCTGCGTGCTCTTCGCGCCGGCGCGGGACCCACCCCGCAGTTCTCTTTGGACACAAGCCACCGCTTCGTCCGCGAATCCCGGGAGTGCCTCGCATGGGGACGAATGGATCGACCATGCTCGAGCCGTTACGGCAGGGGCTTCCCCCGGTCGACCCCACGGCTGTCTCCGGGTCCGCCTCATGCGCTCTGCCCGCGCGGTTCGACGCGGTGCGGGGCGCCCGCACTTTCACCCGCTCGACGCTGTCCCAGTGGGGCCTCGACGAACGCTTCGACGATGTGGCCCTGGTCGTCTCCGAGCTCGTCACCAACGCGCTGCGCCATGCCCTGCCGGAGGAGTCACGCGGTCCGGCGGGGGAGCCGGAGCCGCCGGTACGGCTGCACCTGATGCGGTGGAGCACCCGGCTGGTGTGCGCGGTGCGCGACCCCAGCGAGGACCGGCCCGGCGGGGCCTTCTCGCCGGAGCGGACCGAGGAGAACTTCGACCTGGAGTCCGGGCGGGGGCTGTTCCTCGTGGACTCGTACAGCGACAGCTGGGGCTGGCACCCGCTCGCGGGGCGGCTCACCGGCAAGGTGGTCTGGGCGCTGTTCCTGCTCCACGACTGACTCCACGACCGAGCCGCGCGCGACCCCTCGGGACGACGACTGGCCGGGACCGATCACTGCGATCGGTCCCGGCCAGTGCACGTGCATGGCTTGATGAGTGCGCCGTTCCGTCAGCCGATCAGGTGGTCGAACTCGCCGTCCTTGACGCCCAGGAGCAGGGCTTCTATCTCGGCCGGCGTGTAGACGAGCGCCGGACCGTCGGGGAAGCGCGAATTGCGCATGGCGACGTCGCCTCCGGGCAGCTTCGCGAACTCCACGCAGGAACCCTGCGAGTTGCTGTGTCTGCTCTTCTGCCACGTCAGCTCAAACAAGGAAGCGAGTTCTGCAGCTGCCATCCCGTTGTACGCGTGGTCCACAGGAAGCCCCCGATAGTGCAGATGTCAACTCCACCGGATCATAGCCGTGTTCACCAGCTGCTGCATGCGCAGATGCACGTGCACGCGGGGTGTTCCCATGATCACAGACAGGTCCGCCGGCTCTGACAGCACACCTAGGTGTTGCTAGGTGTTGGGGAGCGGCCGGCGGCGGCCGGCCATGTGGGCCCGGTCGGCGGCCGCCGTGCCGTCCTCCCAGCCCGCGTGGTCGGTGGCCCCGCGCAGCCGGGTGGTGGTGGTCCGCGGGAACATCTCCTCGGCCCGGGAGGTGACCGCCACGTCGCGCGCCACCAGGGCCGGCAGGTTGTCCGGGGCCTCCGTCGCCGTGTGCTCGGCCGTCTCGGCGAGCCGGTGGCCGAGCCGGCTGGCGTAGGCGAGCAGGAAGGACTGCCGGAAGGTCTTCGTCCGCTTGCGTCCGCCGGAGCGCTGCGCGGCCTCCGCGCGGGTCATCGCGGCCGTTCCCTGCACGAGGAGCGAGGTGTACAGCAGCTCCACCGCCTCCAGGTCGCTCTCGAAGCCGACCACCGTGGAGAACTCGAAGCCGCTGTTCCACACCGCCCGGCAGCGGTTGGCGGTGGCCACCGCGTCGAGCAGGACCGCCTTCGCCTCCTCGTACGGCGGCTCGACACCGATCCGGCAGGCCGCCGGCAGCTGGGCGGGGCGCTTGCCGCTCGCCGCGAGCAGGGCCTCGTCGACGGTGTGCCGGGCCATCAGCTCCTGGGCCTTGGCGCTCAGCGCCTCGGCCTCGTCCGGGTAGGTGGTCGCCTCGGCCTTGGCGAGCAGGGCCCGGATCCGGCCGAGCATGCGCGGCTCGATGTGGCCGTACTCGGCGAGGGCGTCGACCGGGTCGCCCGGCAGCGGCCCCACCGGCTCGACGGAGGGCAGCCGGATCAGCAGCCGCAGCACCTCCAGGAAGGCGGTGGCCAGGGTGAACCGGTCGGCCCGCTCCCGCCGCGCGAGGGCGTCGGCGTACTCCTCGTCGCCCTTCCACCACACCTCGGCGGTGGTCCAGCGCTCCGGCAGCCGGGCGTAGCGGCGCGCCTCGGCGGCGATCAGGTCCCCGGTGATCCGCAGGTGCCGCTCGTCGAGGTCCCGGCGGACCAGCCGCAGCACGTCGGCCGGCTGCCAGCCCCGCTCCCAGCCCTGCCGTACGTACGCCTCCCCGCGCGCCAGCAGCTCCCGGCCCACCCCGGACCAGCGTCCCTGATCGGCGGCGAGCAACGATGCGCCGGTGTCCAGCCCGGCGTCGTCCTGGGCGTGGAGGGCTGCGGCGAAGGCTCGGTCGACGGTCTCGGCAAGGTCTGTCACACCTCTCAGCTTGGCATGTCCGCCACCCGCGCCCCCGCCCGCCCGGGACGGGCCGGTGCCGGTGCCGGTCGCGTACCGGTGCCGGTGCCGGTCCCGTGCCGGTGCCGGACGGCCCGTACCCGGCCCGAGGGGCGTCGTGGTGTCCCTGGTTCGGGTGATCGGGCCGTCGCGCGGCCGGGTGGCGCGGGCCGCCGCGCCGGCGCTGTCGGACCCCGGTGGGACACTCGCACCCATGAGCGACCGCACTCCCCGGTGGGCCCTCGCCGAGGACGGCGACGGGTGGTGGCACGCCGCACCCGTGCCCCCCGTATCCGCGCACCCCGCGGCCGCGGCACCGCTCCGCATCCGGGACCCCGCCGACGCGATCCGCTCCGCGCCGCCCGGCACCCGCTGGGTCTGGCGTTCCACCGCCGCCGTGTATCCGCGCCTGCTCGCGGCCGGCGTCCGCGTCGAGCGGTGTCACGACATCGAGGACGCCGAGCTGCTGCTCCTCGGCCACGAGGGCCGCTCCGGCGAGCCCCGCTCGGCCGCCGCCGCCTGGGCGCGGCTGAGCGACGCCCCGGTACCGCCCGATCCGCCGCAGCGCGCCGTCGACCCCCGCGCCCAGGACTCGCTCTTCGATCCGCAGCCCGCCCCGGTCTCCCTGGACGCCCTGCTCGCCGTCCACGCCGACCAGGCGAGACGGCTCGACGCCACCGACCGTCCCGACCGGATGCGGCTGCTCGTCGCCGCCGAGTCGGCCGCCTTCCTCGTCGCCGCCGAGATGAACCGCGCCGGTCTGCCCTGGCGGGCCGACGTGCACCGCGCCCTGCTGACCGAGCTGCTCGGCGAGCGGTACGCGGGCGGTGGGGAGCCGAGGCGCCTCGCCGAGCTGGCCGACCGCGTCTCGGCGGCCTTCGGCCGGCGCGTACGCCCCGACCTGCCCGCCGAGGTCGTCCGGGCCTTCGCCAAGGACGGGATCAGGCTGAAGTCCACCCGCCGCTGGGAGATCCAGGAGCTGGACCATCCCGCCGTGGAGCCGTTGATCGAGTACAAGAAGCTGTACCGGATCTACACCGCCCACGGCTGGTCCTGGCTGGGCGACTGGGTCCACGAAGGCCGGTTCCGCCCGGAGTTCATCCCCGGCGGCACGCTCACCGGCCGCTGGGTCACCAACGGCGGCGGGGCCCTGCAGATCCCCAAGGTGATCCGCCGGGCCGTGGTCGCCGATCCGGGCTGGCGGCTCGTCGTCGCCGACGCCGACCAGATGGAACCGCGCGTGCTCGCCGCGATCTCCCGCGACCCCGCCTTCATGGAGGTGGCCGGCCGGCCCGAGGACCTCTACACCTCCGTCTCCCGCCAGGGCTTCTCCGGCGACCGGGAGCAGGCCAAGATCGCCGTTCTCGGCGCCGTGTACGGGCAGACCTCCGGGGACGGCCTGAAGAACCTGGCCGCGCTCCGCCGCCGGTTCCCCCGGGCCGTGGCGTACGTGGACGACGCGGCGAAGGCCGGGGAGGAGGGCCGGCTCGTCCGCACCTGGCTCGGCCGCACGTGCCCGCCGCCCGCCGGCTCCGGCGAGGGGTACGAGGCCGGCGACGGCGGCGTCGACCCGAGCGAGGGGGAATCGGAGGGCGAGGCCGGGACCCGGCAGGACCGGGACGAGAGCTGGACGCCGAGCTACGCCTCCACCAACGCCCGGGCCCGCGGCCGGTTCACCCGCAACTTCGTCGTCCAGGGCAGCGCCGCCGACTGGGCCCTGCTGCTGCTCGCGGCCCTGCGGCAGGCGACCGCCGGGATGCGCGCGGAGCTGGTGTTCTTCCAGCACGACGAGGTGATGGTGCACTGCCCGGCCGAGGAGGCCGAGGCGGTGGTGGAGGCGATCCGCGCCGCCGGCGACCGGGCCGGCCGGATCGCCTTCGGCGACACCCCGGTCCGGTTCCCGTTCACGATCGCGGTCGTGGAGTGCTACGCCGACGCCAAATGATCGCTCCATGTCTCTAGTTGCGGTCGCGGTTCCAGCCCGGCGCGAGTGCGATCCCCTTCAGCTGCTCCAGTGCGGGAGCGGGTGTCCTGCGGGTCGGGGCGCCGTTCTGGTTGCCGGTGTTGAAGGCGGAGACCGTCACCCGCAGGCCGTCCTTGCGCAGGGTGTCCACGGTCCACTGGATCACCCCCTCGCCCTTCCCGGCGGAACCCTGCGTGATCTTGACCTTCGTGCCGTCGGACTCGGTGGTGACGTCGGCGCCGGCGAAGCCCGTGGTGCTCTCGCCCTTGCTGACGTTGAGCTGGACCAGGGAGTAGCCCTTGCCGTCGTCGAGCACGGCGTATCCGTACGAGCCCTCCCCGCCCCGGGAGCTGATCGGGATCCCGACCGGGACCAGCAGCGACTCCAGGGCGTCGGCGGCGCTGCGGTCCTTCAGCGGCGTGGCCGATCCGGCGCCCGGCTGCACCGGATCGGGCTCGGCGGGCGGCAGGTCGTTCAGCGCCGGGCGCCAGACCTGCGAGGTGACCAGGGTCTTCAACTGCGCACTGCCCAGCGGCGGGTCGGGCCGCGTGACAGCCGCGTCCTTCTCCGCCGGGGCGTTCCACTCGGAGGCCTCGACGAGGAAGCCCGCCGGGGTGACGAGCACGGCCCGCCAGCACTTGGTGTCCACCCGGCGGTCGGGGTACTCGTACCCCTTGAAGATCAGCAGCTTCGAGCCGTCCGGCAGCCGCTCGGTCCGGCAGTCGTCGTAGCCCTGGACGGTCTTGTCCCCGCACTGCGTGAGCTGGCCGGCCTGGCTGCCCAGGGGGTCCACGCGGGAGAGACTGACGCTGACGGCCGCCTTGCCCTTCCCGTCGTCGTACACGCCGGAGACGGCCGCGCCGCCCTCGCTCTCCGTGCCGCGCCCCGCCCTGGCCTCCAGCTTCCCGCCCTCGACGGCCAGGGCCTTCTCCAGATTGGCCATCATCCGCTCCGCGCTGACCGCGCCGCTGCCGGTCCGAGGCCCCTTCCCGGCCCCGGCGTCCGGCCCGCCGCCGGAGCCGCCGGTCGGGGTCGGCTGCGCCGCGACCTGGACCCCGTCCGCGCCGCCCGGGCCGTCGAGGAGGCCGCCGGTGTAGGCGCCCGCGGTCGCGGTCAGGGCCAGGGCCAGTACGGATCCCCCGATCACCGCGGCCCGGCGGCGGGCCACCAGCCGCCGGCCGCGCTCCTCGCCCGCGTCCACCAGGGCGTGCCGGTCGATCGTGAAGTCCTCCCCCGTCCGCCGGAGGGCCGCGCCGAGATCATCTTCAAAGGGCATGAGGAACTACACCTTCCGTTTCAGGGGTGGGGAGGGGCCGTGCGGGGGCGCGGGAGGTCCGGCGCCCTCAGAATTCCGCGAAGGCGGAGAGGCTGCCGCCCAGCTGCTCCCGCAGCCGGGCCAGCGCCCGCGAGCAGCGGGTACGGACCGCCGCCGAGCTGACGTTCATCGCGTCCGCGGTCTCCTCGACGCTGCGGTCCTCCCAGTAGCGCAGCACCAGCACCGCCCGGTCCTTGGGAGCCAGCCGCCCCAGCGCCTGCAGCAGGGTCATCCGCAGCGCCGGATCACCGCCGCCGGCCGCCACCGCCGAGGTGTCCGGCAGCTCGCCGACCGGGCGCTCCCCCGCCGACCGGCGGCGCCGGTGCGTGAGATAGGCCCGTACCAGCACCGTCTGCGCGTACGCCGCCGGATTGTCCACCCGGGATATCCGGCCCCAGTGCAGGTACATCCGGCCCAGGGTCTCCTGCACCAGGTCCTCCGCGAGGTGCGTGTCCCCGCTCGCCAGCAGACATGCCGATCGGTACAGGTGCCCCGACCGGCCTGCCGCGAATTCACGGAACCCGTCCCTGCGGCCCTGTCGCATCCACTCCCCCTCGCGTCCGTCTCACTCCCTTGACGCGACGGCGGACCGGAAACGTTTCACGCCCCGGCGGAAGTCCCGGCGCCGCCGAGGTCGTGGACGTACACGTGGAACTGCTCGCGGACAAAGCCCTCCGCCTCGTACAGCCCCTGCGCGACCGTGTTGTCGTACGCGGTCTCCAGCTGGACGCACGACACCCCGGCCTCGCGGGCCCGGCGCAGCACCTCGCGCAGCAGCGCCCGGCCGGCGCCGGTGCGGCGGCCGGAGGGGGCGACGTAGAGGTCGTTGAGGATCCAGGCGGTCGTCAGCGACAGGGAGGAGAAGGCGCGGTAGACCTGCGCGAAGCCGACCGTCCCGGATCCGGGGGCGTCGGCGAGCAGGACCAGGGACTCGTCCTTCGCGATGCGCTCGGCCAGGAAGGCCCGCGGGGCGTCCGGGTCCCCGACCTCCACCTCGTAGAAGTCGAGGTAGCCGCGGAACAGCGCGGCCGCCGCTTCGACGTCCGCCGCGCCGGCCACGCGGACCACCACGCCCGGATCGGCCTGCGGGGTGGACTGGTTGCCCTGCTGCTGCACTGCCTGACCGGTCATGTGCCTCTCCCTGGGGTGTACGGGGCGCGCGGGACGGCGGAAGCGGTCCCGAAGGACCCACGCTACGACGGGAGTTGCGGCCGGTGGCCGCCCCCTTCCGGATCGCGGCGGCGGGCCGCGGGCGCCCGGGCCGCTCCACGCTGAGCCACCCGGTCCGGCCCCCGTTCCGGCCCCCGGTCCGGCCCCGGTCCGGTCCCCGGTCCGGATGTGCCGGATCCGCACACATGCTCTATGTTGCAGAGGCAAAACACGGGGCCCGGCATTGGCACACAGTCAGGAGCCGCGCCCCGGAGCGGTGACAGGCGCTCGACGAGCCGGGACCGGGGGCGACGGACGACAGATGGCAAGGGACTACGACAGCCAGCTTCTGGAGTCGGTGGCGGTACGCCGCCGCAGGATGAGGGACGCCCTGCTCTTCGGCGCCCAGCGGGCGCGGCGCACGGCGGACGAACGGCTGGGGAAGCTGTTCGCGGGCATCGCCATCGCGGCCGTCCTGTGCGCGGGTTGCGTCGGCTGGTCCTTCGTCCAGCACACGCTCGCCAAGCAGAAGGCCGAGCAGCAGAAGCAGCAACAACAGCAGCAAGGCCGACTGCAGCCGCTCGACCAGCCCGGCACGTCCCCCCAGCCCTCCGCCCCGGCGAGCCCGTCGGCGGCGAAGCCGTCGAAGTCCCCCAAACCGTCGAAGACGTCACAGCCCTCCCCCTCGCACTCGGCCAAGTCGCCGTAGCCGGTGCGTTCGTAGCGGAAGAAGCATCAGGCGTGCAGATCCGGGAGAGTTCACGGTCCGGCAGCAGCGTCATGTCCCCTTGGCCCCGAAAGGTCGCAAACCCGCGATGATAGGTTCCCGCAAGTGGTGAGCACAGCAACGACTTCCCGGGCGCAACTGAGCCGGGTGACCCTGATCGGCGAGCGGCGCCGGGCGGACATGGTCCTGCCGTCCGACACGCCGATCGGTCAACTGCTGCCGGACATACTGCAGCTGCTCGACGACCGGGCCGCCTCGCGCCCGCTGACCCGTCAGCTGATCGCGCCGGACGGTTCGGCGCTGCCGCACGACAGCACACTGGCGACGGCCGGGATAGCCGACGGTGCGGTGCTGCGCCTGGTCAGGAGCCATTCCGCACCGCCCGCCCCGGTGGTCCACGACGTCACCGACCTGGTCTCGGACGACCTCGACCTCCAGGCGTGGCGCTGGCGTCCCGCCGCCCGGCGGGGCAGCGCGGGCGTGGCGACCGTCGCCTTCACCGTGACCGCAGCGCTGCTCGCCCGCCGCGAGTTCGCCCTGGAGTCGCTGGCCGCGGCCCTGGCCGTCGTCACACTCGTCCTGATGGCGTCCGGCGCCCTCGTCTCACGGGTCGGCCAGGGCAACCGGGGCCTGGCGACGGCGCTCCTGCTCGCCTCCGGCGGGCTCGGCGTCCTCACCGCCTGGACCGCCGCGGACGCCCACGACTGGCCGGGCACCGCGCGGCTCGCCGCCGTCGCGGGCGCGCTCGTCCTGACGCTGGCCCTGCTCGGCTACTTCTCCCCGCTCGGCCGCGGCGGGCTCTTCGGCGCCATGGCCACCGCCGTGATCACCGCCCTGTGGGAGGCCGCCGCCGCGGTCCAGGGCGACCCGGCCAAGCTCGGCGCCGTCATGGCCCTCGTCTCCGTGGTGCTGCTCGGCCTGCTGCCGAGGCTGGCCCTGATGGCCTCCGGACTCACCGCCCTCGACGACCGCCGCTCGGGCGGCGCCTCCGTCAGCCGCCACGAGGTGGGCAACGCGCTCGCCGCCACGCACCGCGGGCTCGCCCTCGCCACCATCGTCACCGCCGCCTCGGCGGCGGGCGCCGGCTGGCTGCTGACGCTGGCCGAGAAGCCCTCCGTGTGGACGGTCTCGCTGCCGTCGCTCGTCGCGGTGGTGCTGCTGTCGCGGGCGCGCGCCTTCCCGCTGGTGGCCGAGGTCGTCGCGCTGTTCGCCGCCGCGGCCCTGCTCGTCGTACGCCTGGTGATCCTGTGGACCGGGCACGACGGGGGCGCCGGCCCGCTCGCCGTCCTGGTCCTGGCCGCGCTGCTGCCGCTGCTGGTCCTCGCGGTGCAGCCGCCGGACCACGTGCGGGTCCGGCTGCGGCGCACGGCCGACCTCATCGAATCGGTGGGCATGGTGGGGCTCTTCCCGCTCGCCGTCGGGGTGTTCGGCGTGTACGGGCAGCTGCTCAACAAGTTCTGAGGAAGAGGGGCAGGGGCAGACATGCCGAACGCAGAGAACTGGCAGGGCGACGTCCTGCGCGACCTCAAGGGCGGAGCACAGCCTCCGGCCCAGGCACAGCCTCCGGCGCAGGGGCAGCCTCCGGCCCAGGCACAGCCTCCGGCCCAGGGGCAGGCCGGGCCGCACCAGCGGCCGGCCGCGGGTCCCGCCGCGCAGGCCCCCGCCCCGGGGGCCGGACCGCAGGCCACCGGAGCGCAGGGCCCCGGCGCGGCCCAGCGTCCGGCGGCCGGCCCCGGTGGGCACGCTCCCGCCGGCCCCCAGGGCGGCGTCCCGCCGCAGGCCCGGCCGTACCCGCAGGCCCAGGCCCAGCCGCCCCAGCAGCCGCAGGCACAGGCGCAGCCCCAGACCGCGTACGCCGCCGCCGGCCCCGGGCAGCGGAGCCGTACCACCCCCGACTCCAAGCCCGCGGTGGACCGGCAGCTCTCCGGAACCGGCCGCAAGCCCCGGCACGGCGAACCGTTCGGCGCCCGCGCCCTGCGCGCCGTACGGAGAACCGTTTCCTCCTCGGCCGCCCGCGAGGTCGCCGAAGCCACCCGCGCCGCCGAACTGCTCCAGCAGCCGGTGACCACCGGGCGCCAGATCGCCGTCACCTCCATCCGCGGCGGCGCCGGCAAGTCCACGGTCGCCGCCCTGCTCGGCACCACCTACGCGCACTACCGGCAGGACCCCGTCCTCTTCGTCGAGGCCGACCCGGCCCTCGGCTCCCTGCCCATCCGGCTCGGCGCCGAGAGCCTGCGCTGGACCACCGGCGACGTCGCGGACATCGTCGAGCCCCAGATGTCGCTGCTCGACATCACCGGCTACCTCGTCCAGCTCCGCGACAACGCCTGGCTGCTGCCCGGCAGCCAGGGCCAGATCGGCGCGATGCTCGACACCCGCGCCTACGAACGGGCCATGGTCGCGCTGCGCCGCTACTTCGGCGTCACCGTCGTCGACTGCGAGACGCTCCCCGCCGAGGTCGCCCGCGTCGCGCTCTCCGCCTCCCAGGCCCGCGTACTGACCACCCCCGCCACCCTGGACGGCGTCAGCAGCACCTTCGCCGTCCTGCAGTGGATGAAGGGCCTGCCGCCGCACATGCTGGCCAGCACCTGCGTCGTCATCACCGAGCAGGCGCCGCACTCCGGGGTCGACCTCGCCGACGCCGTACGCACCCTGGAGGCGGCCGGGCCGAGCGTCCACGTCCTGCCGTACGACCGCCACCTCGCCGACGGCGGCCACATCCGCACCGAACTGCTCGCCCACTCCACCCGGCAGACCGCCGCCCGGCTCGCCGCGGACGTCTTCCAGCTCTCCCAGAAGCGCCACTGACGATGAGTACCCGACTGATCCACCGCCCGGCGCGGACCGTCAGGCCGCCGGCGCCCCCCGAGGCGCGCACCATCGAGGCCCCGCCCAACCTCCCCGAGGGGAAGGCGGGCAGCATCGCGATGTCGCTGCTGCCCGTGGCCGGCGTCATGTCGTCCGTCGTGATGATGACAGTCGTCCGCAACAGCCAGTTCGCGGCGCTCGGCGCGCTGATCCTCGTCGTCACCATCGTCGGCTCGGTCGCGCTCGTCTTCTCCCAGCGCGGCAAGGCCCAGCGCACCCGCCGCACCCAGCGCGAGGCCTACCTCGCCTACCTGGAGGACCTGCGCGAGGAGCTCTCCGCCGAGGAACGCGAACGCGGCGAGCACGCCGACGTGCTCAACCCGCCGCCGCACGCCCTGTACGACATCGTCCGCGACCCGGCCCGGCTGTGGGAGCGCCGCCGCACCGACGGGGACTTCCTGCGCGTGCGCGTCGGCACCGGTGAGATGCCGGTCCGCGACCTGCAGATCGGCCAGCAGGGCTCCACCGTCCTCACCCCGCCCGACCAGTTCATGCTGAACGAGGCCTCGGCGCTCACCGCCCGCTTCCGCAACGGCACCGAGCTGCCCCTCACCGTGCCGCTGGACCGCATCGGCAACATCAGCGTCATCGGCCCCCGCGAGGACTGCCTGCGCGTCGCCCGCGCCCTGCTGGTCCAGGCCGCCGCCATGCACGCCCCCGACGACGTGGCGATCGCGCTCGCCGTGCCCGGCGACCGGCTCCCCGACTGGGAGTGGGCCAAGTGGATGCCGCACCTCCTGGACACCGAACAGCTCGACGGCCCCGTCGCCGCCCGCCGTATCGCCCCCTCCCCGGACCAGCTCGCCCGGCAGATCGGCCCTGAGCTGCGCCGCCGCGCCTCCTACGCCGCCGAGGTGCGGCGCGGACTGTCCGGCAAGGACGCCCTGGCCATGACGTCGCGGCTGCTGGTCGTGACCGACGGGCACGGGGAGGACGCCGTCGAACTGCCGCGCCCCGACGAGGCGGTCGGCCTGCGCGAGATGGGCGTCACCGTCCTGCACCTGCTCGAACAGCGCATCCAGGAGCCCGGCCACGTCGGCGTACGGATCACCGTCGACGGCGACCGGGTGCTCATCGAGGACCTGCGCCAGGACGAGCCCATCAGCGCCCACGGCACCGTGGACGAGGTCGGCATCCCCTTCGCCGAGGGCCTGGCCCGGATGCTCGCCCCGCTGCGCCTGTCCGCCGAGTCCCTCATCGACGCCCCGCTGTCCGGCCCCGTCGACTTCGCCGACCTGCTCGGCATCGACGACGTGGCCCGCCTCGACCTCGCGAGCCTGTGGGCCCCGCGCGGCGAACGCGCCTTCCTGCGCGTCCCCATCGGCATCAGCGACGCCCGCGAGCCCGTCCTGCTCGACCTGAAGGAATCCTCCGAGCTGGGCATGGGCCCGCACGGCCTGTGCGTCGGCGCGACCGGCTCCGGAAAGTCCGAGCTGCTGCGCACCCTGGTCCTCGCCCTGGTGGCCACCCACCCGCCCGAGGACCTCGCCCTGGTCCTCGTCGACTACAAGGGCGGTGCGACCTTCGCGCCGTTCGCCGACCTCCCGCACGTCGCCGGCGTCATCACCAACCTGGAGAACCAGGCCGGTCTCGTCGAGCGCGTCCACGCCTCCCTCGCCGGCGAGGTCAAGCGCCGCCAGCAGGTCCTCAAGGACGCCGGCAACGTCGCCGACATCGGCGACTACGCCGCGCTGCGCGCCGACCGCCGGCCCGACCTTGACCCGCTCCCGCACCTGTTCGTCGTCATCGACGAGTTCGGCGAACTGCTCACCGCCAAACCCGACTTCATCGACCTGTTCCTGTCCATCGGCCGCATCGGCCGGTCCATCGGCGTGCACCTGCTGCTGTCCAGCCAGCGCATCGAGGGCGGCAAGCTCAAGGGCCTGGACACCTACCTCTCGTACCGCCTGGGCCTGCGCACCTTCTCCGCCGACGAGTCCCGCACCGTCCTCGACACCACCGACGCCTTCCACCTCCCGCCGCTGCCCGGCTTCGGCTACCTCAAGGTCGACACCAGCCACTACGAACGTTTCAAGGCGAGCTACGTCTCCGGCGCCTACCGCGGCCCCGTACAGCGCGCCGAGGACGCGGACAGCGGACCGCTCGCCCTGGAGTACGGGGCGTTCAACTCCCTGTCCGAGCCGGAGAACACGGGCGGCCCGGAGCCCTCGGCGCGCCGCCGCGAGACCGGCCCCACCGAGATGGGCGTCATCGTCGAGCAGCTGGAGCACGCCGCGGGCCCGGTGCGCCGCATCTGGCTGCCGCCGCTGCCCGGCGCGATCGCCCTGGACTCCGTCGCCGGCCCCCTCGACGTGGGCGTGCGGGGCATGCAGCTCACCGCACGCCGCGACCGGCTCGTGGTGCCGCTCGGCCTGCTCGACGACCCGACGAAGCAGTGGCAGGGGCAGTGGTACCTCGACCTCACCGTCGCGGGCGGCCACGTCGCCGTCATCGGCGGCCCGCAGTCCGGCAAGACCACCCTGCTGCGGACCCTGGTCCTCTCGCTCGCCCTGACCCACACCCCGCAGGAGGTCGGCGTCTACGGCCTCGACCTGGTCGGCGGCGGCCTGCAGGCCCTGTCCGGGCTGCCGCACGTGGGCGGGATCGCGGGACGCGCCGACCGTGAGCGGGCGGCCCGCACCGTCGAAGAGGTACGCACCATGCTCGCCCTGCGCGAGGACCTCTTCCGCGAGCACGGCATCGACTCCGTCGAGCAGCTGCGCACCCTGCACGCGGCCGGCCGGCTGCCGCAGCTGGCCTCCGCCGAGATCGTCCTGGTCATCGACGGGTTCGGCGCGCTGCGCGACGACTTCGAGGAGCTCGACGACGCCGTCGTCGACATCCTCAAGCGCGGCGGAGGCTATGGCGTCCACGTCGTCGCGGGCATGCTCCGCTGGAACGACGTCCGCATCGCCGTCCAGTCGAACTTCGGCACGCGCGTCGAGCTGCGCCTGAACGACCCCAGCGAGTCCAGCATCGAGCGCAAGCTCGCCGAGACCCTGGCGCCCGACGAGCCCGGCCGGGTCCTCACCGACGGCAAGCTCTTCGCGCAGGTGGCGCTGCCCCGCACGGACGGGCTCACCGACACCTCGGAACTGGGCTCCGTCCTGGAACGCACGGCCCGCACGATCCGCGCCACCTGGAGCGGCGACGCAGCCCAGCCGGTCCGGGTGCTGCCGCACGTACTGGAGCCGCACCTGCTGCCGGGCCCGGTCGCCGAGCCGAAGCGGGTGCCGATCGGACTGGACCAGACGGCGCTGGCTCCCGTACTGCTCGACCTGTTCCACCACGACCAGCACCTGCTGGTCATGGGCGACAGCGAGTGCGGCAAGACGAACCTGCTCAAGACGGTCGCCGCCGGTCTCATCGAGCGCTACGGCGAGGACGAACTGGTCTTCGCGATCATGGACCCGCGGCGCAGCCTGCGCGGTGTGGTCCCGGAGGAGTTCAACGGCGGCTACGCCTACAACGCCAAGATGTGCGCCGGCCTGGCCGCGGGCATCGCCGGCGAGCTGGAACGGCGGATGCCCGACGACAGCGCCCCGCTGGAGGACCTGGAACCGGGCAGCTGGGGCGGCGGCCCGCGGATCGTGGTCCTCGTCGACGACTACGACGTGCTGACCACCGCGGGACAGTCACCGCTGGCCCCGTTCGTCCCGTACATCCCGTCGGCGGCCGACATCGGCCTGCACTTCGTGCTGACCCGCCGCGTCGCGGGCGCCTCGCGCGGGATGTACGAGCCGCTGGTGCAGGGCCTGCGCGAATCGGGCGCCTCGGCGATCGTCATGGCGGGCGACCGGGGCGAGGGCCAGCTGTTCCCGGGGGTGTACGCCTCCCTGCAGCCCCCCGGCCGCGGCGTCCTCGTCCGCAGGGGCCAGTCCAACCGCCTCGTCCAGACCGTGTACACCTCGGAGTGAAGGGCCGCAGAACCGTATGACCAAGGACGTCGTAGCTCTGACCCAGCGGATGCCCGCCCCCTGGACGGTGCTCGCGGGACTGCTGTCCGGCGGCCCCGACAAGCTGGTGGACACGGCCGGTGACGGGGCGGTGATCCAGCTCTGCGACGAGCAGGGGCGGCCGCTCGTCTCGGTCGAGGCGCCCCTGCTGGTGCAGGTCGAGGGGGAGGCGGAGCGGCTGCTCGGCGCCACCCCGCCGCGCGTCCCCTACTGGTGGACCGAGGCCCGCGCCACCACCGGCGTGCCCGAGGCCGAGCGCCTCGCGGGCACCTTCGCGGCCCGCCTGGCCTCGCTCGCCGGCGGGAGCGCCTGGCCGCCGGAGGCAGCGCGGTCGGTGGCGGTGGTGGAGAGCGACGGCATCGGCGTGGCGCCGACGCCGGCCGCGGCGCAGCCCGCCGTCGACGTGCTGACCCCCAACGTCGCCGTGGTCATCATGGACCGGCCGGTCGTCGCGATGACGGCCTGGCTCTCCGACGCCTTCCGGGCCGCCGCGGCGGCCGAGCGGGGCCTGCAGATCGTCACCCCGCCGGGGACGGTGCTGTCCCCGGCGGTGCTGGCGAACATGCCGGAGTGGCCCTCGCGGTGGGTCGTGCAGGACCAGCGGGCGGGCTACTACGACGGCCTCTCGGGCGCGGTGCTGCGCTGGCAGGAGGGCATGTTCGCCACGGTCGTCGCCCCGGACGCCACCGAGGACGACCCGCGGACGCCGGTCGCCGCCTCGTACCAGGAGGTAGCGGAGACGGCGCAGCGGCAGCTGGCCCTCACCTTCCGCACCATCCACCCCGCGGACGACCGGCTGGTCCTCGGCGGGGCCCTGGAGACGGTGTGGCGCGAGCTGACGGGCGCCCCGCCGGCGGGCTGGAGCACCGCCGAGCCCGCCAACCTGCCCTGGTCGCCGGGCCGGCTGACCGACGTGGCGTTCGCGCGGGCCCCCGAGCCGACCTGGTTCGTGGTGGTGGGCGGACCGGACCGGCCCGGACTGGCCACGGTGCGGGTGAGCCGTACGAAGGCGGGCGTCGAGGAGACCGTGACGATGGCTCTGGGCTACGGCGACGGCGAGGAGCCGCCCCTGGCCGCCCTCCCCCGGGTCGCGGAGGCGCTCGTCACCCGCCACCGTCTCCAGTCGATGCTCGTACAGCTCCGCAAAGCCCGCCGTGACCTGCTGGTACCGCCGCGCTTCGAGGGGCCGGGGGTGCCGCTGGCCTTCGTCCTGGGCGCGGAGGAGGTCCGCGGCATGCCGGACGACCGGGCCCGGCGCACACCGCTGGCCGAGGCTCCGGTGCAACTGGGCCCCAAGTCCCGCCCCGGCTACTACTACCCGCTGCCCGGGGATCCTTCGGACCTGGCCGGGTGGGCGGACTTCGAGCGGCTGACGCGGCATCTGAAGGGATCGTGAAGATGCCTGGCGGATTGTCATAAGTACGCCACAACTGGACCGTTGCACGTTGCAGCTGCGATGTATGTTGATAGAACTGGTCATACTGATGGCTGATTGACGGCCGTTCGAGAGCACGGGGGAGTGTGAGATGAAGTTCGACATGGGGACGCAGGTTCTGACGAACCTGATGTCGGGTTCGCGGACCTCGAATACCGATCTGGGTTCGCTGGTGAAGCAGCTGGTGGTGGCGGCGCAGCCGCTGGAGGGCAAGTTCCAGGGGCAGGGCAAGGTCGCGTTCGACTCGTTCAAGCTGCGTGCGGACGGGATCGCGAAGGAGCTGAACGCCTCGCTGGCGGCGATCCTGGGCGGCCAGTCGGGCATGGAGCAGGCGTTCGGGTCGGGTGACCAGGAGCAGGGCGAGAACGCGCGTCAGACGCAGGGTTCGGCGAACTTCGACGCGGCCCGCTTCCGCGGCCGCTGAGCGCGCAGGGTTCCGGGTCTCTCTTCTTACATCTCACGGGGAGTGTGGTTGTCATGGGTACGGGTGGGACGGACCGTCGTGCGTACGACGTGGGTGCCTCGACCGAGGTGCAGGGCGGTATCAAAGCGGTCATCGGGCAGCTGGAGCAGGTGATCGCCGCGCGTGAGGCGCAGGTGGCGGCGGCGATGTCGGACTTCGCGGCGGACGGTGTGGCGGACGACTACCACGCCAAGGAACTGCGGTGGAAGAACGCCTCGCAGGAGGTCAAGAACATCATCCAGCTGCTGAACACGACGCTGGAGAAGAACGACGCGACCGCGCGGCAGACGCTGCAGCGCGCGAAGGCCGCGGTCGACAACATCGGCTGAGCAGGATCGTTTCAGCCGATCGGTGGGACAGCGGGACAGTAGGGCAGCCGGATTCACGGGGGTGGATCGTCCATGACGTCATGGGACATCAAGCCGCAGGGTGTGCAGGGCCAGTTGAAGACCGTCGGCGGGAACGCCGGCGAGCTGGAGAAGGCCTTGAACGCGCTGCTCACAGCCATGTCGGAGGCGGCTCAGGCGGCGGGGACGGCGGTGCCGGGCTCGCAGGCTGAGACGAAACTGCAGGGCCCGGTGCCGGTGGGGGCGCCGCCCCTGTCGCAGAAGGCGATGGGGCCGGTCGCGGCCGCGCTGGGCGAGTACCTCACTGCCCGCAAGCCGGAGTTCAAGTCGATGGCGGAGCGGATCGAGGCGTGCGTCCTCGGCGCGGTCGCGGCGACGAACGAGTACCTGGAGGGCGACCTGGACCAGGCGAAGGCCGCCCAGGACGCGGCGAAGTCCGTCAACCTCGACATCCTGCGTGAGAAGACCGGGGGGAAGAAGTGAGCGGGGACGCGCCGGTCGATCCGGCAGAGGTACCGGTCTTCACGGGGAATCTGGCGACTCTCGACGCGAAGGTGAAGGAGATCTCGTCGGGCGGGGCGGCCGTCTCGACGAAGGCGTCCGACGTCCACAGCAGCTTCGGTGGCCTGCAGGCGTTCTACCAGGCGCCCGAGGCGGACCAGCTGTTCGCGACGACGAAGCCGGTCTCCGACCTGGGACTGAAGCTCAGCTCCGACATGTGCACCATCGCCGGCGCCCTGGGCACGTACTCCCGTGACGCCGCACCCGTCGTCAAGAAGCTGGAGAATCTGAAGGCGGAGGCGGAAGCGTTCCGCACGAAGGTCTCCAAGGAGGACAAGTGGCGTGAGGACGGCGATCTGATCGACGAGAACCTCGAGCGCCGCAACAAGATCGCCGAGGTGTGGGCCGAGTTCCAGGAAGTGGAACGCGCTGCCCACGCGAAGATCGTCGCGCTGGTCGGCGGCAAGCCGCTGCGGGTCAACGACGGCTCCAATGCCAAGGACATGTACGGCTACGACGCCGAGGCGATGAAGCAGTCCAAGTCCCTGCCCTGGGGCGACGCGGTGGAGGAGTCCATCCCCGCCTGGCAGGTGTGGGAGCACGCCTGGGAGTTCGGCAAGGGCGTCGTCGTCGACGGCGTCTGGGGGACCCTGAAGGGCCTGGGCGGCCTCGTCGGGCTGCAGGGCTGGGACGTCTTCAAGCAGTCCTGGACGGGCCTGGCCAAGCTGGGTACCGGCCTGGCCATCCTGTCGATCCCCGGTGCCGGCCCGCTGTTCCTGTCCGCGCCGGACGACAAGCTGCCGTCCTGGCTGCGGGACTCCCGTACGGCGATGAAGGAGACGGGCAAGGCGCTGCTGGCCTGGGACCAGTGGGGCTCGAACCCTTCGCGGGCGGCGGGCGCGGTCACCTTCAACGTCGTGACCACGATCTTCACCGGCGGCGCGGGCGGCGCAGCGGCGGGCGCGGGCAAGGCGGGCGCGGTCGCCAAGACCCTCTCCTTCGCGGGCAAGGCCGGTCACGCCATCGACCCGATGACGTACATCTTCAAGGGCGCGGGGGCGGGCTTCTCCAAGATCGGCGACGTGATGGCCGGTCTGAAGGGCGCGGGCAAGTTCGAGGTCCCGAGCATCAACCTGGACGGCGCGGTCGCCCTCCCCGACGGCGCCGTGATGCTGCCCGACGGCGCGATCCACCTCCCCTCCGGCGCGGTGATCCCCGAAGGGGCGGCCAAGCTCCCGGACGGCAACATCAGACTCCCCGAGGGCACCACCACGTTCCCCCCGGGCACGGTCAAACTCCCGGTCGACGGCCCGGCGCAGTTCATGGACCCCAAGGGCAACATCTACGAGGCGGACGGCTCGCTCTCCCAGGCCGGCAAGGACTCCCCGAAGGAGCCCGCAGCGGAGACGGGCGCGGGCGTACCGCGCACCGAGGCCCCCAAGGTCGACACCCCCGCCACCGCCAGGGTCCCGGAACTCGAACTCGCCGGCGTCGGCGGCCGCGGCGGCGACAACGGCATCAACCTCGGCTCCCACATCGACGGCCCGCTCCACACCCTGGACAACGGCCCTCGCGGCGTCGACAACACCCCGGGCGGCCTCGCCCCGGACAACATGCCGCGGGGCGACCTCAACAACCCGGGCGGCGGCCGCCCGGACACCCCGAGCACGCCCGCCACGCACGCGGACACCCCGTCCACGGCCGCCACCCACGGCGACGGCCCGAGCACCGGAGCCACCCACGGCGACGGCCCGGGCGGCCCGGGCGGCACCCACAACCCGCTGGGCGGCCATGGCCCCGGCTACGACGGCATCCCTGCCCTGGGCGACGACGCGGCCCGGGGCGCGGACGACGGGACGACCCCGGCAGGCAGTCACGACGGCCAGCCGACCCCCCCTGCCGCCGGACAGCAGCTGACGCCGGAGCAGGTCAAGGCCAAGCAGGACGAGTTCGTCCAGAAGGCGAACGACGACAAGGCCTGGTTCAGCCAGTACTACCGGGTGGACGGACACCGTCACAGCGTTCAGACCAAGATCGACGGCGTCGAGCTGCCGATCCTGGCGAAGGACAGCGACGGCTCCTGGATCTCCAAGAACAGCCTCCCGTCCGCCGGCTCCGAGACCAAGTTCGGCAAGGATCCGTTCCTCCGCGACGAGGCCCACCCCCAGATCGACCACCTCGACGACGTAGCACGGGACCGCAAGGTCTCGGTTGACCTCGCCAACGCCGAGCGCGCCCACAAGAACGGCCCCACCGCCGATACGCTGGACGAACTGGCCAGGGCACAGGCGCGTTTCGACACGCGCATGACCCCGAGGTGGGGCGAGAACACCTCCAACAACACGTCGTTCTCGGAACGACTGGGCGAGGACGCGGCACGGCTGCATGTGGTCCCGGAGAGGTTCCCCGGGTCGGTGGAGCAGCCACTGCCGAAGACGCCCAACGGTGCCAACATGTTCGACCAGCTGTACCGTCGCCCGGACGGCAAGCTGATGATCATCGAGGCGAAAGCGCCGTCCTCCAGCCTGCTCTGGCGCAAGGGAGTCGGCCCGGCCGAGGGCTTCATGGTGAAGCAGGGCACCGAGCCGTACCTGCGCACCATCATCGCCGAAATGGAACTCCGGCCGAACCTGAAGGTGACCGACCCCTCGGGCAAGGTCTGGAAGAACTCGGATCTGGCGGATGAACTCACAAAGGCTCTGGACAGCGGGAACCTGGAGTACGCCATGGTGAAGGCCAAGGATGGCGGCACTCAGTACGCTGGGGCCGTCCTCGAATTCTTCAAGATCTGACAAAGGAGACAGAGTCCGTGATCGTGCCGCGCCAGGACTATCCGAAGGACGAGATGGCGGCGGTGGTTCCCTCCATGGAGGGGGCGCTGTCCTATTCGCTGGAGGGGATCGAGACCTCGCACAACTCCAGGTCGGGCGCGGTCATGAGGTCGCTGAACGTCGCCTTCGTGCGCTGTGTCGGGGATCCGGGTGCCGTCATGCTGGAGACGTGGGAGTCCTGGCTGCTGGCGATGCAGGTGCACTCCGCCGTCTTCGCCGCCGTCGACCCCGACCGGGAGACGGTCACCTGCAAGATCCGGCAGGAAGAGCGCCACCTCGCGACCACCGGGCCGCAGACCTATCTCAACGCGAACACCTGGCTCAACGCCTTCTACCTCGCGATCATCTGCCGCGAAGCAGCCCGCCTCGACATGCTGTCGCGGATTCCGGTCTCCCTGCTGCGCGACTTCGGCGGCGCCCTGGACGAGTACACCTATGCGTGGGTGGAGACCCTCCAGAGCTTCTGGCTCCGCCGCGACGATGTGGGCACGCACCTGGTGCGCGCCGTGGACCTGAGCGCTCCCGAGCAGGCCCGCGTCATAGACGCCGAGACGATGAGCAAGCTCCGCTATCCGCCGATCATGATGCTGTACCGCTACCTGCGCAACGACGCCGCCGGCTTCAACGAGTCCCTTGCCGATGCCGTCCGCTGGCACAAGGAATACTGGACCGCCGACGAAGACCGCCGGCAGAACATCCTGGGCATCGTCGCTCTCGGTCCTCTGGCGATCGCCTGCCTGGCGAAGGCCAACGGCCTCCCGTTCGACGTCGAGACCGAGTACCTCCCCGAAGCCCTCCTCGACTTCGCCTGGCGCGGCGAGTTCGACGCGTAGTCCCCATCCGGGAGAGGAACGGCGGTGGGCCGCCCTTCGCGACGTTACTCCCTCCCTGACGGCCTCGCGGGGCATGCACCCGTACTGAGCAGGGGCAGAGCAAGGTCCCGTTCGATTCGTTCAAGCTAGGGGACCCTTCCATGGCTGTGACCGTTGCCACCCACCTGGCGGCCGGGCCCGACGCAGCTGGATTCGCCGCGCGACTGAGCACGTCAGTGGCGCGCCGCGTCGACAACCTCGAGGAGTCGGCGGACGCCATCGACTTCGCGTTCAGCACCGCCGTCCTCGCCCTTCAGGCGCATTGCGTGGCCGACCCGGAAGCGGACACGCTGGAGACGTGGCAGGCCACGGTCACCGCGATGCAGCTCGGTTCGGCGTTGTTCGCCGTGACCGGCGCGAGCGAGGGGACCGTGGAGTGCTTCATCAGCGGAAGGACGCGGACCCTCAAGGCCATCGGCCCTCAGCCGTTCGCCGACGCAGGCAACTGGCTCCTTGCCTTCTGGCTGGCTGTCATCTGCCGTGAACAGCGCCGGATGACCGAGTTGTCCGAGATTCCGCTGGAGCGACTTCGTTCCGCAGACGACTCCTACGAGGAGTTCTACTACCACTGGGTGGATGTACAGCAGTCCTACTGGCTCCGGCGTCCGGAGGTGGCGGAACGGCTCATCTCCGCCATCGAGATGTCGAACCCCGAGGTGGCACGCAGCCTTCCCCAGGATCTCCTTCAAGGCCTCCTGTATCCGCCGATCAACCTCTTCTACACCTTTGTGCGCAAGAACGTGGACGGCTTCGGCCCGGCCCTCGCGGAGGCGCTGCACCTCCACAAGGGTTACTGGACGCTGACCGAGGAACGCGCGGAGGACATCGACGGCGCGGTCGCCTTGGGGCCGCTCGCCATGGCATGCCTGGCTTACGACGGGAAGCTGCCGATCGGTGTGGAGTCGCCTTTCATCCCGAAGTACCTCGTCGAACACGGCTGGCTGGGCGAGTTCCCCACGTAAGGCGCACATGACCGCGATCGTCCCCCGCCAGGACTATCCCAAGGACGACATGGCGGCGGTCATCCCCGTCATGGAGGGTTCCGTGTCCTATTCGCTGGAGAAGTTCGAGACCTCGCACAACTCCAGGTCGGGCGCGGTCATGACTGCGCTGAACGTCGCCCTCGTGCGGTCCGCCGTGGACCCCCGCGCCGCCCTGCGGGAGACCTGGGAGTCCTGGCGGCTGGCCATGCAAGTGCACTCGGCCGTCTTCGCCGCCACCACCGCTCCCGACCGGGAGACGGTCACCTGCAGGATCCGCCACGAAGAGCGCCACCTGGCCACCACCGGGCCGCAGACCTACCTCAGCGCCCACACCTGGATCGACGCCTTCTACCTCGCGGTCATCTGCCGTGACGCAGCCGGCCTCGACATGCTGGCGCGCATCCCGCTGTCCTTGCTGCGCGCCTTCGGCGGTCGGCTGGACGAGTACGCGTACGCCTGGGTGGAGACCCTCCAGAGCTTCTGGCTCCGACGTGACGACCTGCGCACGCACCTGGTGCGGGCCGTTAACCTGTGCGTGCCCGAGCAGGCCCGGACCCTCGACGGGGACGAAGTGGCCAAGCTCTGCCGTCCGCCGATCATGATGCTCTACCGCTACCTGCGCGGTGATGTCACCGGCTTCAACGAGTCCCTGGCCGACGCCCTGCGGCAGCACAAGGAGTACTGGACCGCCGACGAGGACCGGAAGCTGATCATCCACGGCGTTGTCGCCATCGGACCGCTGGCGATCGCCTGCCTGGCCAAGGCCAACGGACTGCCGGTCGAGGTCGAATCCGGCTACCTCCCCGAGGCCCTCCTCGACTTCGCCTGGCGCGGTGAGGTCGACGCGTAGCCGCGGGCAGGGGCTTCAGTAGGGTGGGCGGAGATCAATTCGGGCGGGGGAGATCACGTATGGAAGCGCTGCGTCATGACGACCCCGTGCGGGTCGGGGCGTACGTCGCGCTGGCCCGGCTCGACGCCGAGCCGGACAGCACCGCCCCCGAGCGGCGGTTCGTCGTCCGCAGCGGAAGCGGCGACGGTCGTACCCTTCTCGCCCGGCTTCCCCGCCCCGGCGTCGACCCGACCCGCTGGGCCATCGAGGCCGAGGGGGCCCGGCGGCTCTCCGTACCCGGGTTCCTGCCGGTCGGCGAGGTCGGCGGCGGTGGGGCGGAGCCGCCCTGGTGCGCGGGCCCGTACGTTCCCGCCGTCCCGCTCCCCGGCGCCCTGCGCGCGCACGGCGGGCCGCTGCCCGACCCCGTCGTACGGGCCCTGGGCGCGGCCCTCGCCCGGACGCTGGCCACCGCGCACGCGCAGGGCGTCCCGCACGCCGGCCTGTCCCCCGCCGCCGTCCTGCTCACCGCCGACGGGCCCCTCCTGAGCGGCTTCGGCGCGGTACGGGCCGCGGCTCCCGACGGCGAGCCGCGCAGCGGCCTGCCGGGCCTCGACTCCGGCTGTCTCGCCCCGGAGCAGGCGGCCGGCGGGCGGCCCCGCCCGCCGGGCGACGTGTACGCGCTGGGGGCGGTGCTCGCCTACGCCGCGACCGGCCACACCGTCCCCGAACGCGACGAGCTGCCCTCCTTCCTCCGCGAACCCGTCACGGCGTGCCTCTCCCGCGATCCCGGGCGGCGCCCTCAGGCGCACCAGCTCTTCCCGCACCCGGAACCGGCCGGCCCGATGCCCCTGCCGGCGCCCCTCGTCGTCGCCCTCGCGCACCAGTCGGCGCGGATCCTCGCGGCCGAGCTCCCCGTTCCCGCTCCCTGGACCGACCGCTGATGCTGACCCCGCTGACCCCGCTGACGCCGCTGACGCCACTCACCCCGCTCAGCGCGCTCCTCCCCCTCAGCCACGACGACCCGCACACCCTCGGCGGCCACCGCCTCGTGGCCCGTCTCGGCAGCGGCGGCATGGGCACCGTCTACCTCGCCCGCTCCGCCACCGGCCGGACCGTGGCGCTGAAGACGATGCACGCCCGCATCGCCGCCGACCCCGCCGCCCGCACCCGCTTCCGCCTGGAGGTGGACGCGGCCCGCGTCATGGGTCCCGTCCACGGCGCCCGCGTCTTCGACGCCGATCCGCTCGCCGAAACCCCCTGGCTGGCCACCGAGTACGTGCTCGGCCCGCCCCTCGACGAGGCCGTCTCCCTCGCCGGACCGCTCCCCGAGCCGGCCGTACGCGCCCTCGGCGCCCTGCTGTGCGCGGCCCTGGCCCAGCTCCACGCCTCGGACGTCGTCCACCGCGACCTCAAGCCCTCCAACGTGATGATCACGGCCGACGGCCCCAAGGTCATCGACTTCGGCATCGCCCGCGCCCTCGGCGACGACCACCTCACCCGCACCGGCACCGCCGCGGGCACGCCCGCCTTCATGTCACCCGAGCAGGCGACCGGCCTGGAACACACCTCCGCGGGCGACGTGTTCGCCCTCGCCGGCGTCCTCACCTACGCCGCCTCCGGCCACGGTCCCTTCGGCAGCGGGCGCCACGCCGACCTCATGTACCGCGTCCGCCACGCCGACCCCGACCTGACCGGAGTCCCGGCCGCCCTCGTCCCCGTCCTGACGCGCTGCCTCGACAAGGACCCCGCCGGCCGCCCCACCACCTCCGGCCTCGCCGCCCTCCTCCACCCCGGGCAGGACGGCGGCTCCTTCGCCGGGCACCTGCCCCAGCCGCTGCGCATGGAGATCGCCCGCCGCGTCGGCGGCGTCTGGAACGCCCCGCCCCCGCGGCTGCCGGCCCCACCGGAGCACACCCTCACCCCACCGCTCCCGAGCAGCACGCCCCCGCCCCCGTCCGGCCTCTCCCGCCGCAGGCTCCTCACCCTCGGCGGCGGGTCCCTCCTCGGGGCGGCCGCCGCCGGAGCCGGCGCCTGGGCCTGGCTCGACCGCGAGGACTCCACCACCGCGAAACCCCCGGCCCCCGCCAAGGACCCCGCGTGGGACCTCCTCTGGCAGGAGCCCGTCAGCTACGCCGACCCCCGCATCCCGCCCGCGCCGCTGCTCCTGAACGGGCTCCTCCTCGTCGGCGAGTACGGCCTCAAAGGCCTCGATCCCGCGACGGGCGCGGCCAAGTGGGCCGACCCCGCCGTCTACTTCATGCGCCGCACCACCACCGACGGCACGAAGGTCTACGCCGCCGACTACACCCTCGACGAGGCCGACCCGCTCCGCGTCTCCACCGTCGACACGGCCACCGGCAAGCTCAACGCCCCCTTCAGCGAACTCAAGGACCTGCGGGCCATCCTCTACGGCACCCAGCTGCTCTGCGCGACGGCCGACGCCGTCTACCTGGCCGGGGGCCGCGGCACGCACACCCGCGACGGCTTCGGCAAGGACCAGACCTGGTTCCTGCTGAAGGTCGACACCCGCTCCGGCGGCAGGCTCTGGGAAGTGCCGCTGCCCGCCCGCCCCGCCGCCTCCCCGCACCTGCACTTCCTGTCCGCCCGGGCCGTGGGCAGGCACCTCGTCCTCGTCCAGCAGTCCGCGGACGCCGAACCGCGCCTCGTCGTCCACGACGCCCTGACGGGCAGGGCGCTGTGGGACAAGCCGCTCCAGGGCGCGCAGCCGGTCCTGAACCGGGCCCACCTGGCGGTGGACGACCGGCACGTGTACCCGGGAGCCGGCGAACTCGTCGCCCTCGGCCTCGCCGACGGCAAGCCGGTCTGGCGCTTCGAGGGCCTGACCCCGAAGGCCCGGTTCGGGCCCCCGGCCGTCAAGGACGGCGTGGTGTACGCGGTCGAGGAGAACCGCGGCCTCGTCGCCCTCGACGCCGTGACCGGCGCCCCACGCTGGGCGGAGAAGAGCCGCGCGGTGGCCCCCGAGGACCTGGCCGCCCCGCCCGCCGTCGGGCTTTCGTACGTGTACACCTACGCCGGCGCCTCGTCGGGGCTGGTGGCCACCGACATCCGGACCGGCGCCGTCAGCCACCCGTTCAAGGCCGCCCGGGCCCGGTACTTCGCCGACGCGTCCGCCGGGCGGCTCATCGCGATCGGCGGCGAGTACGTCGCCGCGTACCCCCTCGCCTGAGCACCCCACAGAAAGCCGCACACACCATGAAGCCCCTCGAATCCGGAGACCCGATCCGCCTGGGCCCGTACCGCATCCTCGCCGTCCTCGGCGAAGGCGGCATGGGCAAGGTCTACGTCGGCCAGGACGGCGAGGGCCGGGCGGCCGCGGTGAAGGTGCTGCACCCCCACCTGGCGCACGATCCGGACCTCGGGCGGCGCTTCGTCCGCGAGGCCCAGGTGGCCCGGGCCGTCGAGAGCGAATCCGTGGCCCGGGTCCTGGACGCCCGGACGGACGGCGGGCGGCCGTGGATGGCGACCGAGTTCCTGACCGGGCCGACGCTCGCCGACGCCGTACGCGCCCACGGCCCCTTCGACGAGCCGACCGTACGGGCCCTGGCGGCGGCCCTCGCCGGGGCGCTGCGCGACATCCACGCCGCCGGCCTCGTCCACCGGGACCTGAAGCCCGCCAACATCGTGCTCACCGTGGCGGGCCCGCGCGTCATCGACTTCGGCATCGCCCGCCCCGAACACGGCCTCACCCTCACCGCCACCGGCCAGGTCCCGGTCACCCCCGGCTACGGCGCGCCCGAGCAGGTCCTCGGACAGCGCGTCGGCCCGGCGGCGGACGTCTTCTCCCTCGGCGCGGTCCTGGTGTTCGCGGCGAGCGGGCACCACGCCTATGAGGGTTCGCACGTCGCGGCCGTGCAGTACGAGGTCGTCCACGGCGAGCCGCGCCTGGACCGCGTACCGCCCGCACTCCGGCCGCTGATCGGCCCGTGTCTCGCCAAGGACGCGGCGGCGCGGCCGCTCCCGGACCGGATCGTCCGGTCGTCCGCCCCGCCCCGGGGCGCCGACCGGCTCTGGCGGAAGGGAGCGATCGCGCAGGACATCACGACGCGCGAGCACGGCCTCAACCGGCTGACCACCGTGCCGGGCGGGCTCGCACCGCGCCCCGTGTCACGTCGCCGCCTGCTGACGGGTCTCGTCGCCGGCGGATCCGTACTGGCGGTCGGCGGCGGCACGGCTGCGTGGTGGAGCCGCCGGTCCGGCCCCTTCGACATCCCCGCAGCCGTGAAGACTCCGGAGGGCAAGCTCTTCGACATGAAGAAGGGCGACTACGTCCTGGGGGAGACTCCCGCACCGCTGTGGAGCGTCCCCTCGGCTGTCTCGGACGCCACACCCGCGCCCCTGCCCGTACGGGACGTCGTCATCGTCGGGGCACCGAAGGGCGGCATCGCCGCACGCGGCGTCGTCGACGGCACGCTCCGCTGGTCGGCCGAGAAGGTGGCGGCCGCCGGCCGCTACCTGTCCCTCTCCGACCGTCTGGTGGCCGCCGCCGACCGCGACGGCACCCTCATGACCTTCGTCGCCTCGACCGGCGAGCCGAAGTGGACCTCGCCCGCGGAGGCCGCTTCCCTCCTCGCCGCGGACGACGAGGCCGTCTACGTGATCACCAAGGACGGTCGGGTGCGCAGCATCGGCCGCTCCGACGCCCGGATCCGCTGGACCGTCGGTATCGACGCGGACCTCGGCAAGGACGCCGCCTCCCGCGGCCTGGTGGGCCAGGGCCGGCTCGTCGTCACGGCGGCGGACGGGTCCGTCGTCGCCCTGGACACGGCCGGCGGCCGCACGGTGTGGGACCGCCGCAAGCAGTCCGACGACGGCCGGGCCAGGGCCGCCGTCTCGGGCCGCAGCCTGTGCGTGACCGGCAAGAACCTCACCGTCCTCGACATCGTCGACGGCAAGGAGCTCTGGAGGGCCGAAAACCCCGAGCCGCCGAACGGCACACCGTTCTTCTGGGGGCCGCCGACCATCCACGGCGATCACCTGTACGCGAGCGCCCTGAACGTTCCCCTGCGCTACGACCTGCGCACCGGCCGCGGAACGGACTGGGTCTTCCAGGGCCTGTTCGAATGCGACCCGCCCAGCCCGCTCGTCGTGCAGGGCAACGGCCTGTGGTCCGTCGCCGTCAACAGGACGGAGGGCGGCATCAACGTCGTCGACCTCTCGGAAGGCAACCGGACGTCGTGGGTCTTCCGCATCGTCAAGAACCCCGACCGGTACTGGATCACGGCCGACGCCAACCGGGTGTTCCTCCTGGACGGCACGACGCTCACCGCCCTCCCCGTCTTCTGAGCCGCCGGGACGCGGCGGCCCCGGCCCCCGGTCAGACCCGGAAGGGCGGCTGCGGCCAGCGGTGCGGCCGGTGGGGAGCCCACCACCAGAGGTCACCGACGGCGAGCAGGAGCGACTCCGCCGCGAGGTCGGTCCGGACGGCGGGGGAGACACCGTCGGCCGACGGGTCCGCCCGCACCGCCCGCACGGCGGCGAGGTAGTCCGGTTCGTCGATGACGATCCGGTTCAGCACGCCGGGCCGGTGGTCGCGGATCTCCAGGAAGCCCGGCCCCTTCCGGACGAGGCACTTGCCCAGGAAGAAGCCCTCGGCCCAGGCCGACCGGAGTTCGGCCGCGTCGGCCGGGCCCTCGACCCGGGCCGGCGGGTAGAGATGGCTGAGCGTGTACGCCGACGGGCCGGTCCGGCAGGCCCCCGCGTCGGGCAGCCGCACCCGCCAGTCGACGACGACGCCCCAGGCGGTCAGCTCCCGGAGCAGGTCCAGGACCCGTACGGCGCAGGCCGGTTCGGCCGCGGCGGACAGATCGACGAGGGCGCTGAACTCGGCCCTGCGCACGCCCGTGCGGTACAGCTCGCGGGCGGTGTGCGCGGCGTCCACGGAGGCTTCGGCGACGGTGATGCTGCCGAGGTGCATGCCCGGGAGCGTCCGCGCGTGGTCGCGGTAGTCCCGCCAGAGGTCGATCACCGCTTTGCGGGCGAGGCTCACGAGGCGGCCCCGGGGCCCTGCGCGGGGCCGGGCGCCCGGGTGAAGTCCCGGGTCAGGTCGGGGGCCGAGCCGCCCAGGCGGGTCAGCTCCGCGTTGGTGCCCAGGGGCACGACGTGGACGTACCGGCCGGCGTCCTCGAAGAGGAGCCCGGCCTCGCCCCACTCCGCGAGCAGTTCCGCGACCCGGGCCGGGGAGACGCTGGCGGTGCACCGGGCGCTGAGCCGGTGGGTCAGCGACTGGACGCTGCGCGGGTCCTCCAGGAGCCGGAACGCGGCCACCTCGACGGGGTCCGTGATGGTCCTCGTCGTCCAGTCGAAGTCTTCCCGCCGGTTGGTCAGCACGATTCTCGATCCGATGTCGTAGCGGGTCAGGCTGCTGTGGGGGTACTGGTCGCGCCACCGCTCGACGGCGGCGCCGAGCTCCTTCGCGACGGTTTCGCCGATGCCGGCGTGCGGGGCGTCGAAGAGGTAGGCCAGGTCGTACAGCTCCGCCTCCGGCAGGTCGTACACGACGCCGTAGTGGGAGGCCGGCCGCAGCGGCGCGAAGCCCAGCTCCGGCCGGTCGAAGTAGGGGCTGAACCTCTCGATCTCGATGCGGGTGACGCCGTCCGGCGGGGTGAGGTGGGCGAGGGCGGGGAACTGCCGGATCACCTCGGTGTAGTCGCGATCCTTCTCGCCGGGGAACCCGTAGAGGTAGTTCCATGTGGCCCACAGGCCCGCGGACTGGGCGTCCCGCAGGTGGCGCACGTTCTGGCAGCCGGTGACGCCCTTGTCCATCAGGCGCAGCACCCTGCTGCTGAGGCTCTCGATGCCGGGCTGCACCTGCACCAGACCGGCGTCGGCGAGCGTCTTCAGATGGCGGTGGCGGAGGTTGGACTTGATCTCGTAGTGGAAGCGCAGATCGTGGTCGAGGTCGATCAGGGCGGGCAGCACGCTGCGCAGGTATCCCATGTCGAGGATGTTGTCGACGACCATGATGTCGAGCACCTGGTGCTGCCGGGCCTGCTCCACGATCTCGTTGACAAACGTCTCGGGGGCCTTGCTGCGGAAGGCCATGGACGATCCGTTGAGCCCGCAGAACGTGCAGTGGTGCTTCTCGCCCCACCAACAGCCGCGGGACCCTTCCAGGACCAGTTTCGGCTCGATCCGGGAGCGGGCCGCGGACCTCTGCACCCGGGTGAAGTACGGCCGGTAGTCCGGCTGCTTCAACTCGCCGGGCGGGAGCGGGAACCGGGGCATGTCGTTCGCCCGGTGCGCACCGTCGTCGCCGCGCCAGCACAGCCCGGGGACCGTCCCCGGCTCCACCTCGCCGCGGACCACGCCGAGCAGCGCGGGGAACGCCCGCTCCGCCTCGCCGCGCACCACGTAGTCGACGGCGGGGAAGTTGCGGTGCAGGGCCGCTCCCTGCGGTCCGTCGCAGTTGGCGCCGCCGAGCACCGTGGCGGTGCCCGGCGACAGCCTCTTGACCGCCGCGGCCGTGGCCAGGGCGGCCGTGTTCTGCTGGAACGTGGTGGTGAATCCCACCAGGTCCGGGCCGGTGCCGGCGATCCTCTCGGCCAGTTCCCCGACGAACCGTGCGGACGCCTCGTGCAGGGCCAGGCACACGTCCCGCAGGTGCGGGCCGAGACCGGGTGCCATCTGCTCCTCGAACTCACGCACCCGCCACTGCGGTACGCCGTGGAGGGCGCCGGAGAACACCCAGTCCCCGTAGCCCTCGAAGTACGCGTGACTGGCGAAGAACTCGTAGTCCTCGACCTGCAGTCCGATCGCTTCCGCCGCCCAGTCGAAGTAGTCCAGGTTGGCGTTCACCGTCTCCACCTCCGCCCGGTGGGAGCGGCCGATGGAATGCAGGATCCCCAGCGCGAGGGACGGCGTGTCCAACGACGCCCACGGCATGTTCACCAGAGTCACACGCATGTGCGGAGCAGCCCCCCGGTCTGTCTCAGAGTCCTTCCACCGCAAGAGGCCTGCGCACGCCGATGACGTCCGTGCCTGATCTCTTGCTCTCCGCCATCGCGCGTGGGTCGACGTGGATGGTGGTCTTCTTCACGATGGTTCCCGTCCGTTTCCGTGGTCAGTGGATCGGTTGCAGAACGGGAACTCTAGGCAGAGTCACTACCGGATTCCTTCCGGTGACTCTGCGTGCAACCTGGGCGAGGATCGAGTCGAGGCAGTGGGCCGGAGCGGGAGTGCCGACACACGCGGCCAGCTCGGCGAGTTCCATGCGCAGGACCCGGCCGGCGGCCGGGTCCTCGGCCTCCAGCGCCTGGCAGAGCAACTCGACGGCGGAGAGCAGCACGTGGTGGACCGGCTCCGCCCCCAGCAGCCGGATGGACTGGGTCAGCCGCTCGACAGCCCGGTCGATGTGGCCGTCGGCGAGCTCCAGGGAGGCCAGCACGTAGAAGAGTTCGCCCATGCCGAACTCCAGGTTCATGTCCCGCAGCACGGCGTGCCCCTCCTCGATGAACCGCCGGGCCGAGGGGTCGCGCAGCTCCAGCAGGCTCAGCCCCAGCGTGAGGCCGCTGAACGCCTCGTACGGGCGGTCCCCCAGCTCGTGGAAGGCCGCGAGGGCCGTCTCCGCCTTCTCCCTCGCCTCCTGGAGCTCCCCGCGGTGGCGCAGTACGACGGCCCAGTGGCGCAGCGCGAGGGCCTCCTCGCGCCGGTGACCGGCCAGACCGCTGAGCCGGACCGCCTCCTGGAAGGCGTCCGAGGACAGCTCCCAGCGCCCCTGCTCGTAACGGATCGTGCCCAGTTCACGGGCGGCCACCGCCTGTTCGAGAGGGCTCTCAGAAGCCAGCGCCGCCTCGGCGGCCCGGCTCACCTCGGTGAGGGCGGCTCCCAGCCGGCCCAGTGCCCGCAGCGCTCCCGCCCGGATCACCAGGCACTCGCTGCGCAGTGCGTCGAAGCCCAGCTCCTCGAAGGCGGCGTCCGCCCGGTCCACGAGCTCCAGGCCGGCCTCGGGATCCCGGCGGATGCACCGCAGCCGTGCCAGCCGCAGGGACATGACGCCGACACCGGCGGCATCGCCGTCGGCCTCGGCCGCCGCCAGGGCGAGCCGGTGGCCGGCCTCCCAGTCGTCGTAGTGGTGGCGCATCTCCAGGAAGTCGGTCGTGCTGTCGGCCAGTTCCCAGGCGATCCGGCCGAATCCGTTCGAGCAGGCCATCGCGATCGCGGAGGCCAGGGCCGGACGCTCCGCCTCGAACCAGAGGTACGGGTCCTCGACGATGTAGTCGACGTCGGAGCGGTCGAATCCGTCGTAGCGCTTCGTCGCACCCCCTGCCGCCGCCGGCCATTCCCGGGCCCGCGCACCGGTGATGCGCTGCGCCGCCGTGGTGGACAGCGTGAGCCATCCCTCCAGCACCCTGGCCAGGGCCTCGCGGCACTGCGCCTGCGAGTACTCGGCCTGGGCCCGCTCCCTGGCGTAGAGGCGGACCAGGTTGTGGTACCGGTAGCGGGTCTGGCCGGCGGCGTCGCATCCGATGACGTCGAGGAGCTGGGTGCTGACGAGTTCCTCGATCAGGTCCTCGGCCTCGTCGATGGTGATGCCCAGCAGCGGCGCCAGTAACCACGACGCGAAGTCCGGTGTGTCGATCAGGCCCAGCAGGCAGAACGCCTCGCGCTCGCGCGGCTCCAGCTCCTCGTAGCCGGTCTCCAGGGTGGCCCGTACCTCCAGGTCGCCGGAGACCAGCACGTCCAGGCGCCGCCGCTCGTCGGCGAGGCGGCGGGCGAACCGGGTGATGCCGCCCCGGGAGTGCTGGGCGAGCCGCGCGGCCGCGATCCGGACGGCCAGGGGCAGGTAGCCGCACAGCCGGGCGATCTCCGCCGTGGTGGCCTCGTCGCCGATGACGCGGTCGCGGCCGGCGATCCGTTCGATCAGGGCGCCGGACTCCTCCGCGTTGAACACGTCGAGGTCGACGTGGGTGGCGGACTCCAGACCACTGAGCCGCGGCCGGCTGGTGATCAGCACGACGCAGCCGGGTGAGCCCGGGAGCAGCGGTCTCACCTGCGCCTCGCTGACGGCGTCGTCGAGGAGGATCAGCATGCGGGAGGAGGCGGTCCGGCTGCGGAAGAGCTCGCTGCACTCCTCCAGGTCGTCCGGTATGCCTTCCTCCCCGACGCCGAGCGCGCGCAGGAAGCGTTTGAGCGCCACCAGCGGGTCGAGCGGCCGCGTGTCGGCCGTGCGCAGACGTATGTACAGCTGTCCGTCGGGGAACTGGTCGGCCACCCGGCGGGCGGCCTGCACCGCGAGGGTGGACTTGCCGACCCCGCCCTTCCCCGAGAGGGCGACGAGCGCCAGTGACTCCTTGTCTCCCGTCGTCAGCGTCTCGCGGATGCGGCCGACCTGGTCGGCGCGTCCGGTGAAGTCGGCTATGGACGGCGGGAGCTGGGCCGGTACGACGGCGGCGATGGGGGACCAGACGCGCTCGGGCACCTCGTCGGGCGCCTTGCGGGGCAGGTCGAGCGCGGGACCGCCGACCAGGATCGCCTCGTGGAGCCGCTGGAGCTCGCTCCCCGGCTCCAGGCCGAGCTCCTCGGCGATCAGGGTGCGCCCGGCCTGGTAGACGGCGAGGGCGTCGGCCACCCGCCCGCAGCGGTAGAGCGCCAGCATCAGCTGACCGCGCAGCCGCTCCCGCAGCGGCTGTTCCCCGACGAGCGCCTTGAGTTCGCTGACGAGTTCGCCGTGGCGGCCCAGGGACAGCTCCGCCTCGATGCGTTCCATGACGACGCCGATCCGGCGTTCCTCCAGCGCCGGCGACTCGGTCCGGATCAGCTCCTCGGTGCCGTCGGCCAGTGGCTCCCCCCGCCACTGGGCGAGGCCGGCGCAGTACGCCTCCACCGCGTCGAGCTGCCTGTCCTGCGCGAGCGCCGCCCTGGCGTCCGCGACGGCCCGGTCGAAGGCCTGCAGGTCGAACCGGTGCTCGCCGAGCTGGAGGCGGTAGCCGTTGCCCGACCGGATGATCAGCTCCGGCCCCAGCTCTCCGCGCAGCTGGGACACGCACTTCTGGATCTGGGCCACGGCGGTCGGCGGCGGCGCTTCCCCCCACAGGATCGCGACGAGTCGTTCCACCGGGACGACGTGTTCGGAACGCAGCAGCAGCGCGGCCAGTACCGACCTCGTCTTGCGCCCGTTGAGTCTGACTGCGAGTCCGTCGCGCCATGCCGTGATCGGCCCGAGAACACGGAACTCGAATGTCACGCAGCCCCCTCCTGATCCCGTCCGCCGTATACGGATACGGGACTCCCACCCCCACCTGATGACCTGCGCTTGTGGACGATACCGCACGGTCGGAAGCCCGGCGGAAGGCAACCGGTAGCGGTCAGTGAAAAGCTCATTACATCTCGGACGGCGACGGAAGCTGCAGTTCAAATGACCAGAAATGCGGACACCGATACAGCGGCCGGGGACACCGCCGGCCTCTCGCCGGCAAGCGACCTCACCGGCCCGGACGCCGCTCAGTGGGCGGTCCCGCACGCAGCGGGGACCCTCAGCGACGGTGCGTTCTTCGCCGGCCGTCACGCGGCCGGGCCGTACACCGACGGCGCTTGCGCGGACGTGCAGGCGGTCTCCCGTCCGTGAACCAGCCGGCATGCCGACGGCATGCCGCGCACATCAACCCTGGAGGTTCAACGTGCACGATGTCTATGACGTTCTCTGCGTGGGATACGGACCCGCGAACGTCGCCGTCGCCGTCGCGTTCGAGGAACTGTGGCCGCAGGCCCGGGTGAAGTTCCTGGAACGCGAGCCCGGCCCCTACTGGCAGCGCGCCATGCTCCTGGACGGCTCGGACATCCAGAACAATCCGCTGCGCGACCTGGTGACTCCGCGCAACCCGCGCAGCCGGTACACCTTCACCAACTTCCTGCACGAGCAGGGCCGGCTCTTCAAACACCTCAACCTGCCCTCGCACTACCCGCTCCGCAAGGAGTACGCCCGCTACGTCCAGTGGGTGGCCGAGAACGTGAGCGCCGACGTGGACTACGGCTGCGAGGTCACCGGCATAGGCGTGACGCCGACCGCCGAGGGCCAGCTGGTCGAGGTCACCGCCGCCGACGGCAAGACCTACCACGGCCGCTCCGTCGTCGTGGCCCCCGGCCGTACCCCGAACGTCCCCGCGGTCTTCACCGGCGTGCCGGCCCCGCACCTGTTCCACACCTCCCAGTTCCTGCCCAACATCGCCGGTCTGGAGCGGGACTTCGACGGCACGCTCGCCGTGGTCGGGGCCAGCCAGAGCGCCGTCGAGGTCGTGCTCGACCTCATCGCGCGCTTCCCCGCCGCCCGCATCGTCAACGTGATGACCGGCTTCGGCTACCGCCTGAAGGACACCAGCCCGTTCTCCGAGGAGGTCTACTTCCCGGAGTTCGTGGACTACTACTTCAACGCCACGGAAGAGGGCAAGAAGCGGCTGCGCGACCAGCTGCGCCCGACCAACTACTCGGCCGCCGACGCGGACGTGGTCAGCGCCCTCTACATGCGCATGTACGAGGACGAGCTCGACGGACGCGACCGGGTCCGGCTGTACACCAACCGCCGCGTCGAGGCCGTGGAGCGCACCGCCGAGGGCGTCGCGCTGGACGTCACCGAGCACATCACCGGTGAGCGCGAGCGGATCCACGCCGACCGGGTGGTTCTGGCCACCGGCTACCTGGACCTGGGTATCACCGGCCGCACCGAGCAGCTTCCGCCGCTGCTCAAGGACCTGACGGACGTGCTCGGCGTGACGGACGGCCGCCCGCTGTCCGTCGGCTACGACTACGGCGTCGTCCCGC
Organism: Streptomyces yangpuensis; assembly: GCF_024666385.1. Lineage (NCBI taxonomy): Bacteria > Bacillati > Actinomycetota > Actinomycetes > Kitasatosporales > Streptomycetaceae > Streptomyces > Streptomyces yangpuensis. The sequence goes on along the minus strand of NZ_CP102514.1, from coordinate 4,042,775 downwards.
ACCCCGCCTTCGAGGGCGAGGTCCCGCCGATCTTCGTCAACGGCCTGTGCGAGTCCACGCACGGTCTCGGCGACGCGGGCTCCTTCAGCCTGCTGGCGCTGCGCTCCCAAGCCATCGTCGAAAGCCTTGAGCGGCGCCTGGTCGCCGAGCAGGGAGCTGCCGACCTCGTCGCCGCCCAGGCGGCCGGCTCCGACCTCTGAGAGAGACGATCATGCAGACTCTTGAAGCGACCTCACCGAAACCGGCGGTCGACCTCACCCAGCCCGGCCCCAACGGACGCGTGCTGCTCGACAGCCAGGCCGCCACCGAGTCCAACGCCCGTACGTACCCGCGCCGGATCCCGGTCGCGATCGCCGAGGCCTCCGGCTCCTACATCACCGACCTCGACGGCCGCCGCTACATCGACTTCCTCTCGGGCGCGGGCGTCCTCGCCCTGGGCCACAACCACCCCGAGCTCGTCGCCGCCGTCACCGAGCAGCTGCCGAAGCTGACCCACGGCCTCGACTTCCCGACGCCGGTGCGCGACGAGTTCAAGCGCCGTCAGATCGCGATGCTGCCCGAGCACATGCGCGACGACGTCAAGATGCACTTCTGCGGCCCCACCGGCTCCGACGCCGTCGAGGCCGCGATCAAGCTGTGCAAGAAGGCGACCGGCCGCGGCCAGGTCGTCGTCTTCCAGGGCGCCTACCACGGCTCCACCCAGGGGGCCATGTCCCTCACCTCGGAGCACGCGCCCAAGACCGGCCTGCACAACCTGCTGCCGGGCATCCACTTCACCCCGTACTCCTACTGCCACCGCTGCCCGATCGGTCTGGCACCGGAGACCTGCACCACCAACTGCGCCGACGTCCTGGTCAACACGCTGACCGACACCCACGGCGGGGTGCAGCTGCCGGCCGCGATCATCATGGAGCTGGTCCAGGGCGAGGGCGGGGCCATCCCGGCCCGCCCCGAGTTCGTCCGCCGGGTCGCGGACACCGCCCGTGAGCTCGGCATCCCGCTGATCGTGGACGAGGTCCAGACCGGCTGCGGACGCACCGGCACCTGGTTCGCCTTCGAGCAGTACGGCATCACCCCGGACGTCGTCGTGGCCTCCAAGGGCCTGTCCGGCATGGGCCTGCCCGTCGCCGCGATCCTCTACCGCAAGCACCTGGACACCTGGACGCCGGGCAGCCACATCGGCACGTTCCGCGGCAACAACCTCGCCTTCGCCAGCGCCAACGCCTTCCTCGACGTCGTCGAGCGCGACCAGGTGCTGCCGCACGTCCGCGTCATCGGCGAGCACCTGCTCGGCGAGCTGAAGCGGCTCGGCGACAGCGAGCTCGTCTCCGACGTGCGCGGCCTGGGCCTGATGCTCGGCATGGAGATGGCCGGAAGCGGACCCCTCGACGCGACCGCGGTCGCCGCCAGGTTCCAGCAGGAGGCACTGCGCCGCGGGCTGATCGTCGAGCTCGGCGGCCGGGGCGACTGCGTCGTCCGTCTGCTGCCGCCGCTGAACATCACCCGTGAGGTCGCCGACGACGCCGTGGCCATCCTGCGCGACGCGCTGGCCACGCTGGAGTCGGACCTCGCCGCGGAGGCCGGCCGATGAGCACCCTCATATCCGGACTCCCCGGCCGCCCGCCGCGCATCGGCATCGTCAACCTGATGCCGCACGCGGAGCAGTACGAGAACTGGCTGATGCCGCAGCTGTCGCTGGCCCAGCCGTTCGAACTGCAGTGGATCCGGATCTCCTCCCGCCGCTACCACCTGGACGACCCGGACCGCATCGCCGCGACCTACCGCACCTACGAGGAGGCCACGGCGGACGCACCGCTGGACGGTCTGATCGTCAGCGGCGCGGCGGTGGAGCACCTCCCCTTCGAGGAGGTGCGGTTCATGGACGAGCTGAACGACATGGTGCAGGACGTCCACGCGCAGGGCTCGCCGATCCTCGGCCTGTGCTGGGGCGCGATGGGCGTGGGCCACCTGCTCTACGGGCTGCCCAAGGACATCTACAGCGCCAAGATCTCCGGCATGTACGAGACCGAGCTGCTCGCGCAGGACGGCCCCGTCGCCTCGGCCCTCGACGACCGCTTCTGGTCGACGCACAGCCGCTTCGCCGGGTTCGACGACAAGGCGCTGGACGCCAGCACCACGGTCCGCGCCCTGGCCCGGGCCGATGGCGCGGGCACGGTGATCGCCGAGTCCTACGACCACTCCGTCCTCATGCACACCGGCCACCCCGAGTACTACGGCTCGCGCCTGGCGGAGGAGTACCACCGGGACGTCGACCAGCAGGTGGCCGGCGTCAGGGCACCGGTCGGCGTGGACCTGGACCAGCCGCTGCGGCTGTGGCGCAGCCACAGCCTGGCGTTCTTCGCGAGCTGGGTCCGACTGGTCGCCGACCAGTCGGCCGCGCGCTAGGGACGGGGAGGACCTGTGTCAGCTGTGTCATCCCTGTCCGCGGCAGAACCGTCCGGGCGCGTACTGCGGCCGGTCGTATGGAAGTTCGGCGGCTCCTCGGTGGGCGACATGGACCGGCTGCGCCGGGTTGCCCAGCGGCTGGTGGAGGCCAGGCGCGCCGGGGCGGACGTCGTCGCGGTCCTGTCCGCGATGTCGGACACCACCGACGACCTGCTTCAGATGGCGAACGGCCTCACGACGCAGCCCGACGCGCGGGAGCTGGACGCGCTCCTGGCGGTCGGCGAGTCCATGTCGTGCGCGCTCGCGGCGATCGCCGTGCACGAGCTCGGTGAACGCGCCGTCTCCCTCAACGGCGGCCAGGCCGGGGTGCTGACCGACACCGCGCACGGCAACGCCCGTATGCAGTCGATCGACCCGGGCCGGATCGTGGCCGCCCTGGAGCAGGGGCTGATCGTGCTGGTCACCGGCTACCAGGGCGTCACCGACGACGGTGACGTCACGACGCTGGGCCGCGGCGGCTCCGACGCCTCGGCGATCGCCGTGGCGGCGGCGCTGGGGCTGCCCGAGTGCGACATCTGGACCGACGTCCCGGGTGTCTTCACCGCCGACCCCCGCGTCGTCCCCGACGCGCGGCGACTGGACCGGCTCAGCCACGAGTCGATGCTCCAGCTCGCCGAGGCGGGAGCCCAGGTCATGCAGCCGCGGGCGGTCGAACTCGCGGCGGCCCACGGTGTCGCCATCCACGTCCGGTCCTCGTTCACCGGCGAGCCCGGCACGTGGATCACTGAATCCAGGGAGGAGAACGACATGTTCGAGACGGCCAGGATCATCGGTGTCGCCCACCGCCGGCACGACCCGCTCTACCAGGTCGACGGCCTGACGCCGGCCCAGGTCTCGGCGGCGCTCGCCGGACACGGGCTGCCCGTCGGATCCATCATCGGCAGCCCCGGCGAGCTCCGCTTCACCTCGCCCGGCGCCGAACCGCAGGCGGTCGTCGCCGCCCTCGGTGACGTCGGCGCCGTGGCCAAGGTCCACGACGAGGAGCTCGGCAGTGTGAGCGTGGCCGGGGACGCCTGCGGCAACCGGGCCGAGGTCACCCTGCGGATCCTGGAGTCCCTGGAGCGCACCGGCATCAGACCGGTGCTGGTCACCAGCACCCCCAGCCGCGTCTCCTGCCACGTCGCCTCCGGTGCGGTCGACGAGGCCGCCCGCGTCCTGCACCGCGCCTTCAACCTGCACACCGACGCTGCCGCCCCGCAGCCCGTCGGCGCGGGACTGGCCCACTGAGAGGGGGCGAGAGCATGACCACCACGCAGGCGAACCAGGACACCGCGAGCCGCCGCGGCGTCCTGGCCAACCGGGACTTCGTCAAACTCTGGAGCGGGCAGACGGTCTCCCTCGTCGGCTCTCAGGTGACCGACATCGCGCTGCCGCTGGCGGCCGTCCTCACCCTGAATGCCAGCGCGTTCCAGATCGGCCTGCTCAACGTCGCCAGGTTCGCCCCGTACGTACTGGTGACCCTGCTGGCCGGAGTCTGGTTCGACCGGCGGCGCAGAAGGCCGACCCTGATCGCCTCCGACGCGGTCCGGGTGGTGCTGATCGGCGCCCTGCCGGTGGCCCACCTGCTCGGCGTGCTCTCGCTCCCGTGGCTCTACGTCGTCGGGTTCATGGCCGGCGTGGCGACGGTCCTCTTCGACGTGGGGATCCTCTCCTACATCCCGGGACTCGTCGACAAGAACGACCTGGCGGACGCGAACAGCAAGATGACGGCCAGCTACTCGGTCGCCGGCATCGCCGGCCCGGGCCTGGCCGGCTTCCTGGTCGGCGCGCTGACCGCGCCCGTCGCGCTGACCGTGGGCGCCACCACCTACCTGGCCTCGGCCGTCGCCCTGTGGTGGATCCGCAGGCCGGAGGCCGAACCCGAGCGGCCCGCCGAGCCGAAGTCGGTCCGCGCCGACATCGTCGAAGGCCTGCGCACCGTCGTCGGCAGCCGGATCCTGCGGCACCTGGCGGCGCAGTCCGCCGTGTTCAACCTGTTCGAGAACGTCATGACGACGGTCTTCCTGGTCTACGCGGTGAGGTCCCTGGGACTGAGCCCGTTCCAGCTCGGCCTGGTCGTCGGGGCCGGCTCGGTCGGCGCGCTGCTGGGCGCCACGTTCTCCGGCCGGATCAGCAAGCGCCTGGGCTTCGGCCCGGCGCTGCGCCTGGTCACACTGCTGGCCTGCCTGTCGCCCGTACTGCTGCTCGTGCCCGGGGACACCGGCCTGCTCTCCCTGCTGATCCTGGGCGGGACACTCGCCGTGCACGGCTTCCACCTGGCCGTCTTCAACGTCAACTCGCTGACCCTGCGCCAGACCGTCACACCGGCCCGCCTGCTGGGCCGGATGAACGCCAGCTACCGGCTCATCCTCTACGGCACCATCCCGCTCGGCGCCCTGCTGGCCGGCTCGCTGGCCTCCCTGTTCGGGCTGCGCGCCGCCCTGGCCGTCGGTGTCGCGGGTATCGCGCTGCCGGTGGTGTGGATCGCCTTCTCGCCCGTCTACCGGCTCCGCGAGATGCCCGAGGGTCCCGTCGAAGCCGACCAGCCCGAACCCGTCGCCTGAGTCACGCGCGGCCGTCGTGACCGTGCCCTTGACGCTGCTCCATCCACTGCTCGAAAGAAGGACTGACCAGTCATGTTGACCGATTCCCAGCGGGCCGCCCTGACCGCCAGGCTGCGTCGCACGGCCCCCCCGATCTCCTCCATCCCCCGCCGCTCGCCCGCGCTGCAGGACCTGCCGCTCTCCTACGGGCAGGAGCAGCTCTGGTTCATCGACCAGCTGGCCCCCGGGGAATCCACCTACACCATCGCCGGCGCGGTCCGGATGACCGGCGCCCTCGACCGCCCCGCCCTCGGCGCGGCGCTCGACTCCCTGGTCGCCCGCCACGAGGCACTGCGCACCCGCCTGATCACCGTCGAGGGCGCACCGGTCCAGGTGATCGACCCGGCCGGGCCCGTCGAGCTGGCCTTCGTGGACCAGCGGGCCGTCGCCGCGGACGAGATCGAGCAGCACTGGCGCGCCGCCGCCCAGGAGGAGACGTCCCGCCCGTTCGAGCTGGAGCGCGGCCCCCTGTTCCGGGCGCACCTGCAACAGCTCGGCGACGAGGACCACGTCCTGCTGATCACCGTCCACCACACCGTCTTCGACGGCTCCTCCTTCCCCGTGCTGCTGGCGGAACTGGCCGAGTCGTACTCCGCAGCCGTCGCCGGGACGGCCGCGCAGCTGCCCGAGCTGCCCGTCCAGTTCGCCGACTTCGCCGTCTGGGAGCGCGACCGTCTGCGGGGCGAGACGCTGAAGGAGCTCACCGAGTACTGGAGCGAGAACCTCCAGGGCGCGCCCGTCCTCCAGCTGCCGACCGACCGGCCCCGCCCCCTCGTCCAGACCTACCAGGGCACCACCGAGTCCCGGGACCTCGGCGACAAGGTCCTCTCCCGGCTCACGACGCTGGGCCGCGACGAGGGCGCGACCCTGTTCATGACCCTGATGGCCGCCTACCACATCCTGCTCCACCGCTACAGCGGCCAGGACGACATCGTGGTCGGCACCGTCAGCGCCAACCGCAGCCGCCCCGAACTCCAGCCCGTGATCGGCTACCTGATCAACACCCTGCCGGTCCGGGTCGACCTGTCCGGCGACCCGACCTTCCGCGAGGTCCTGGAGCGCACCAAGGCCGCCACGCTGGGCGCCTTCGGACACCAGGACCTGCCCTTCGCGAAGATCGTCGAGGCCGCCAAGGCCCCCCGCGACCCCTCGCGCTCCCCGGTCTTCCAGGTCGGCTTCATGCTCTCCGACGACCAGAAGCGCGACCTCCGGCCCGGCGGCATGACCTGGGCCTCCGAGGAACTCCCCGCCGAGGCGGCCAAGTTCGACCTGCTGGTCTCCGCCGTCGAGAGCGGCGGCCGGCTCGGGCTGAACCTCAGCTACGCCACCGCCCTGTACGACGCGGCCACCGCGCAGCGGCTGCTCGGCCACTTCGAGACGCTGCTCGACGGCATCCTGAACGAGCCCGACGCCCGCATCTCCCAGCTGCCGATCATGACCGAGGCGGAGCTCCACCAGGAGCTCGTCGCCTGGAACAGCGACACGGCCGAGTTCCCCGACTGGAACCTGCACCAGGCCTTCGAGGCCAAGGTCGCGGCGCACCCCGACGTCATGGCCGTCGAACTCGACGGCGAGGGCCTGACCTACGCCCAGCTCGACGCCCACGCCAACCAGGTCGCGCGGCGGCTGCGCGAGCTCGGCGTCGGCCCGGAGGCGCTCGTCGGTGTCAGCATGCAGCGCACCGTGCGCCGCATCGTCGGCATCATGGGCATCCTCAAGGCCGGCGGCGGCTACGTGCCGCTGGACCCGGAGTACCCCGCCGACCGCCTCGCCTTCATGGTCGAGGACGCGAAGATGACCGTCGTCCTCACCGACGAGGCCAGCGCGTCCGCGGTACCGACCGACGACGTCACCGTGCTGGACCTGGACCGGTCCTGGACCGACCTCACCGCGCTGGACGACAGCGCCGTCGAAGCCACCGCCGACCCGTCGAACGTCGCGTACGTCATCTACACCTCGGGCTCCACCGGCCGCCCCAAGGGCGTGGTCGTCGAGCACCGCAACGCCGTCAACTTCTGCTACGCCGAGATCGAGTTCTGGCCGCTCGGCCCGGGAGACCGGATCCTGCAGTTCGCCTCGCTCAACTTCGACGTGTCCGTCCTGGACATCTTCGGCGCGCTGCTCTCCGGCTCCACCCTGGTCCTCGGCAGCACCCAGACCCTGCTCTCCCCGCCGCGGCTGGCCGACCTGATCCGCGGTGAGGGCATCACCTTCATGTGCCTGCCGCCGGCCGTGCTGAACCTGCTGGCCGAGGAGCAGTTCCCGAGCCTGCGCGTGGTCATCGCCGGCGGCGAGGCCTTCTCCTCCGAGCTGGTCCGCAACTGGGCGCGCCCCGGTATGCGCTTCATCAACGGCTACGGCCCCACCGAGACCACGGTCGGCTCGACCATGGCCCGGTGCCAGGACGACGGCATCGACCCGCCGCCGATCGGCCTGCCCCTGACGAACTACACGGCGTACGTGCTGGACAAGCACCTCAACCCGGTGCCGGTGGGCGTCGCGGGCGAACTCCACATCGGCGGCGCCAGCGTCACCCGCGGCTACCTCGGCCGCCCCGAGCTGACCGCCGAGCGCTTCGTCACGGACCCGTTCAGCGAGGTCCCGGACGCCCGCATGTACAAGACCGGCGACCTGGCCCGCCGTCTGCCGGACGGCAACCTGCAGTACCTCGGCCGGCTCGACCACCAGGTCAAGATCCGCGGCCTGCGGGTGGAGCTCGGCGAGATCGAGGCCGTGCTCGCCGCCCACCCCTCCGTCGCCCAGGCCATCATCATCGTCGGCGAGGACCAGGCCGGCCAGAAGAACCTCATCGGCTACGCCCGGACCAATCCCGACGCGCCGGCCGTCACCGTCGGCGACCTCCGCGCCCACCTGGGCGAAGCGCTGCCCGCCTTCATGGTCCCCGCCCACCTGGTCATCCTCGACACCTTCCCGCTCAACGCGAACGGCAAGGTCGACCGCGCCGCCCTGCCCGCGCCGGACGGCGCCGCGGACGCGGGCGACTACGTCGCCCCGCGCACCATCCTGGAGACCGTCCTCGCCGACATCGTCTCCGACATCCTCAAGCTGCCGCGGGTGGGCATCGAGGACAACTTCTTCGAGATGGGCGGCAACTCCCTGCAGGCGATGCAGGTGATCACCCGCCTGCGCAAGGACCTCGGGGTCGACACGGACGTGACGGCGATCTTCCTCGCCCCCACGCCCGCCCGGCTCGCCGTGGCCCTGGTCCAGAAGCACGGCCTGGAGGACGCCCCGCTGGACGAACTGGACGACCTCGACGCCCTGGAGGAGGTGGCCGGCCCGGCCGCCCCGGGCAGCACGGCCGTCGTCGCCGGTTCGGACACCATCGTGCCCCTGTCGCAGAACACCGACGGCGACCCGCTGTTCCTCATCCACGCCGTCGGCGGCACCGTCTACCCGTACTTCGGGCTGATGCAGGAACTGCAGAGCCGCTACCGCGTGCTCGGTGTGCAGGCCGCGGGCCTGCGGGCCGGCAGCGAGCCGCTCCAGGACCTGCGGGAGATGGCCGACGCGTACACCGAGGCCGTCCGCAAGGCCCAGCCCGCCGGACCGTACCGCCTGGCCGGCTGGTCCATGGGCGGTCTGCTCGCCCTGCAGGTCGCCCGCCGCCTGGAGGCCGCGGGCGAGCAGGTGGCCCTGGTCGGCCTGCTGGACACCCCCTTCTCCGCGGACGACGTCTCCGGAGTGGGAGAGCAGGCCTTCGCCGCCCAGTTCGTCCTGGACGGCGCCCGGGCCCTCGGCCCCGACGCGGGCGAACTGCCCGACCCGGAGACCACGCCGGTGGCCGAGCAGCTGCGCTGGTTCGGCGAGAAGCTGACCGGCGGCGCGGGCGACGCGGAGGAGGTCCAGGAGGACATCAACCGCAGGTTCCAGGTGTTCAAGGCCCACATCACCCTGATCGGCGGCCACCGCCCGGAGCCCGTGGCGGCCCCCGTCGTGGTGGTCTCGGCCGAACAGTCCCCGGACCTGTCGGCCCTCTGGACCCAGCTCCTCGGCACGGACACCCGCACCGTCCGCGTCCCGGGCGACCACTACACCTTCCTGCGCGCCCCCGGCGTCCAACTGGCCGCCAAGGCCCTCCTGACCGCCGACGAAGCCTGACCCACCCCGGGGCCGCGGCCCCACCGCGCCCCACCCACCCCGGAAACCCCAGGCCGGCCCCGCCGCCCTGGGGTTTCCCCATCGCGCTTCACCTCGAAGCGCGCAGCCTCACAGTGAGGCCAGGAGATGGACCACCCGGCCCAGTGCGTTGCGTTTGCTTCGATTATTTCGGATACTTCACCTAGGAGCCGTACGGGTCGGCCTCCCGGTCACGACACGAAGGGATGGTCACACTATGAGCGCGTCGACCGCTCGGGCCACGCCTCCCTCCGGGGCGAATGCCGACTTCGCGGCCCGGGCCCTGATGCCAGTGAAGAGGTCCCTAGCCCGCTCCCCTCACGCCGAGCGGATCCGGTTCCGGATCGAGGACGCAAATGCCGATCTTGAGCTGCCCCGCGAGGCCGTGGAGCTGCTGGCGACGGTACTGAGCCACATGGCGGCAGGCCGCGCCGTCTCCATCGTCCCCGAACACGCGGAGCTGACTACACAGCAAGCCGCTGACATGCTGAACGTCTCCCGGCCGTTCTTGATCGGACTGCTTGACGCTGGCGAAATCGACTACCGGAAGGTCGGAACCCACCGCCGGATCAAGGCGCAGTCCCTGCTTGAGTACCAACGCCAGGACGACCAGAAACGACGGGCTGCAGCAGACGAAATGACGGCCCTGAACCAGGAGATGGGGCTGATCTGACCCCGCGGCGTTCATCGTCGTCTACGACGCCTGCGTCCTGTACCCGAGCACGCTGCGCGACCTTCTGATCCGCATAGCCCAAGCTGGGCTCGTGCAGGCCAAATGGACCGAACGAATCCTCGATGAGGTTTTCACGAATCTGCAGGCCAACAGGCCCGAGCTCGATCCTGCGAGGTTGACCCGTACGCGCGAGTTGATGATGCGCGCTGTCCGGGACTGCCTCATCAAGGATTACGAGGCCCTGGAGTCGGCGCTGGACCTGCCGGACGTCGACGACCGTCACGTGCTCGCTGCCGCCGTCAAGTCACGAGCTCAGCTCATCGTCACCAACAACCTCAGGGACTTCCCCGGCGAGACGCTGAGGACATGGAACGTCGAAGCCGTCTCCGCGGACGACTTCGTTCTGGCCCAGATCGACCTCGATCGCCAGAGAGTCTTTGCCTCCGTCCAACAGATCGCCGACTCATGGCGAAATCCGCCCGGGGTCGCAGGTGATGTGCTTGATCGCCTGGAGCGAGACGGCCTCCTGGAGTCGGCCGCCGCCCTTCGCGCCGGCCGGTAACTCAGAGCCAGTTCCCGATCCGGACTTCACGCATGCTCAGCACGAGGTTCCAGACTCCGACCGCCACATGCCCCGGCACGTAATGTGAAAGCAAAAGGCCCAAGTCACAGGTTACGTGACTTGGGCCTTCTCTGAGCCGCCTTCGGGATTCGAACCCGAGACCTACGCATTACGAGTGCGTTGCTCTGGCCAACTGAGCTAAGGCGGCACCGCTGGGGAGACAAGGATTCCCTCGGAAGGGATCGCTCATCAGCAGCGGCGCCAAGTCTACAGGGTCCCGGCGGGTGCCCCGAACCAGGTTCTGCGGGGACGAGTCCCAGGTCACATGTCGGACGGGCAACGGGTCAGGTGGCCGCCCGGCGGGTCAGCACTTCTTGCCGTCCGCCGGGGGCCTGCCCTCCAGGAGGTAGCGGTTGATCGCGGTGTCGATGCAGTCGCTGCCGCGTCCGTACGCCGTGTGGCCGTCGCCGTCGTAGGTGAGGAGGGTGCCCGATTCGAGCTGGCCGGCCAGTGCCTGCGCCCACTTGTACGGGGTCGCCGGATCGCGGGTGGTGCCCACCACCACGATCGGCGCGGCGCCCTTCGCGGTCAGCGGCCCCGCCTGGCCCGTGGGCTTCACCGGCCAGTACCCGCAGTTCAGGGCGGCCCAGGCCAGGCCCGCGCCGAAGACCGGGGAGGCCTTCTGGAAGGAAGGGAGGGCGGTGTCGACCGCGTCCGGCCCGTTGAAGGCCGCGGGCTGGTCCAGGCAGTTGACGGCGGCGTTCGCGAACATCAGGTTGGCGTACTTGCCGTCCGCGCCGCGCTCGTAGTAGCTGTCGGCCAGGCCCAGCAGGCCCGCTCCGTCGCCGTTCATGGCCGAGGCCAGCGCCTCGCGCAGCTGGGGCCAGGCGTTCTCGTCGTAGAGCGCCGCGATCACCCCGGTCGTCGCGAGGGCCTCGCCGAGCGGACGCTTGTCGTCGCCGCTGGGCACGGGCTGCGCGTCCAGCTTGCGGAAGAAGTCCTTCAGGCGGGCGGCCACCTCCTCCGGGCTGCCCTTGCCCAGCGGGCAGTCGGGCTGCTTCGCACAGTCCTTGGCGAAGGAGGTGAAGGCCGTCTCGAAGCCCTCGGTCTGGTCCCGGTTGAGATCGAGCGCCGGGCGCGTGGGGTCCATCGCACCGTCCAGGACCAGCCGGCCGACCCGGTCCGGGAAGAGGTTCGCGTACGTCGCCCCCAGGAGCGTGCCGTACGAGGCGCCGACGTAGTTGAGCTTCGCGTCGCCGAGCACCGCACGCAGCAGGTCCATGTCGCGGGCGGCGTCGACGGTGGAGACGTGCGGCAGGACCCGCTTCGAGCGGGTCTCGCAGCCCGCCGCGAACTCCTTGAAGGCCGCCACCAGGCGGGCCCGCTCGGCCGCGTCGTCCGGCGTCTGGTCCACCTGGGTGTACTTGTCCATCTCCGGGCCGGTCAGGCACTCGACGGGGCTGCTGCGTGCCACGCCGCGCGGGTCAAAGGACACCATGTCGTACCGGGCGCGGACCGGAGCGGGGTAGCCGATGCCCGCGTACGCCTGGAGGTAGCCGATGCCGGAGCCGCCGGGGCCGCCCGGGTTGACCACCAGCGAACCGAGCCGTTTGCCGGGGCCGGTCGCCACCCGGCGGGCCACCGCGATGTCCACGTCCTCGCCGGCCCCGGGGTTCGCGTAGTCCAGCGGGGCCTTCATGGTGGAGCACTGGAATCCGGGGACACCGCAGTCGCGCCAGGTCAGCTTCTGCTCGTAGTACGGGCGCATCGCCGCGGCGTCGGGGGACGGGGGCACCGATGGCGTGCCGCCGGCCTCCCCTCTCGCGGACGCGGCGGTCGGGAGCGTCTCCGGCCCGCCCGAGGTGCAGCCGGAGAGCAGGAGCCCGGCTGCTGCGATCACGGTCCCGGTGGTACGCAGCACGCGACTGGTGTCCATCCCCGGAGCCTACGTCCTGCCGACGGGCGCGGGCGGGCCCTGTCCGCCGGACGGACCCGGGCCTTCCGTGGCGCTCACCGGGCGAGGCACGGACCGGCCCCGCTCCGGCCCCGGCGCCCGGTTCCCCCGTACGGGTGAGCCGACCGGCACCGCGAGGCCCGGGAGCCGGGCCGGGGCACCCGGGCCGGCCCGGGGGCGCGGCCGGTCAGCCCGGGTGGGCCGGTCAGCCCGCGCGGAGGGACATCGTCATCGCCTCCACCGCCAGGAGCGGGGCCACGTTGTGGTCGAGGGCGTCCCGGCAGGCGATGATCGCCTCGATCCTGCGCAGGGTCCGCTCCGGCCCGGAGGCCTTGGCGACGCGCTCCAGGTCCTGCCGTATGTCCTCGTTGGCGATGGCGACGGCCGTGCCGAGCTGGAGGGCCAGGACGTCGCGGTAGAAGCCGGTCAGGTCGGTGAGGGCGAGGTCGAGGCTGTCGCGCTGGGTGCGGGTCCGGCGCCGCTTCTGCTTGTCCTCCAGCTCCTTCATGACACCCGCCGTACCGCGCGGCATCCGCCCGCCCGTCCCGGCGGCGGCGCCCAGGGCGGCCCGGAGCTCCTCGGTCTCCTTGGTGTCGACCTCCTCTGCCATCTGCTTGGCGTCCTCGCCGGCGGCGTCCACCAGCTCCTGGGCGGCCTTCAGACAGGCTCCGATGTCGTCCACCCGGAGCGGGAGCCTCAGGACCGTCGCCCTGCGCTCCCGGGCTCCCTCGTCCGTGGCCAGCCGGCGGGCGCGGTCGACGTGCCCCTGCGTGGCCCGCGCGGCGGCCAGCGCCGCCGCCGGCTCGACGCCGTCGCGCCGCACCAGCATGTCGGCGACGGCCGCGACCGAGGGGGTGCTGAGGCTCAGGTGGCGGCAGCGGGAGCGGATGGTGGGCAGCACGTCCTCCAGCGAGGGCGAGCACAGCAGCCAGACCGTACGGGGCGCGGGCTCCTCCACGGCCTTGAGGACCGCGTTGGCGGACTTCTCGTTCAGCCGCTCGGCGTCCTCGACCAGGATGATCTGCCAGCGTCCCGTGGCGGGGGACGTGTAGGACTTGCGGACGGTGTCCCGCATGTCGTCGACGAGGATCTGGCTGCCGACCGCGGCGACGGTGGAGACGTCCGCGTGGGTGCCGACCATCGTGGTGTGGCAGCCGTCGCAGAACCCGCAGCCCGGCTCACCGCCGAGGGCGCGGTCCGGGCTGGTGCACTGCAGGGCCGCCGCGAAGGCCCGGGCGGCGGTGACCCGCCCCGATCCCGGCGGTCCCGTGAAGAGCCAGGCGTGGGTCATCTTCGAAGCCGCCGGCGGCGCGGTCCCGTCCGTGGCGGCCGTGACCAGCGCGTCGGCGTCGCGGGCGGCGGCGGCCAGCTGCGTCTGGATCCGCTCCTGACCCACCAGGTCGTCCCATACGGGCATCCCGCCCACCACCTCTCACTCTCCGTGCACCCATTGTGTCGGGCGCCACCGACAATCCCTACCGCCGCAGTCCCGTACCGCCGCCTGCGTCAGCGGCGGCGGCGCTTTCCGCGTGCGCCGTCGTCGCCCTCGTTGCCCTCGCCGTCGTACTCGTCGTACGCGTCGTCCCGGTGGCGGCCCAGCAGCTCGTCCGCCAGCGTCGGCAGGTCGTCCAGCGGGGTCTCCTCCGCCCAGTCCGGCCGGGGACGGCTCGGCCGGCCGTCGTCGTCCAGGACGGGCAGCTCCCGCGTCCGGTCGTTGCTGGAGTCCCGGAAGATGCCCGACGGAACCCGGTCGGCCGGGTCCTCCTCGGGGCGGCGGGCCGTCGGCCGCGTGGCCGACCGGGCCGGGCCGCCGCTGCCGCTCCCCGCGCCCGTGCCGGACGGGCGTACGGGCGGCAGCACGGCCGTCTCGTCCACGGCGGACGACGGCGCCGACGATGACGCCGACGATGACGCCGACGCCGACCGCGGGTCGATCTTCGGCACCGGAACGGTCTGGGTGACGTCGTCCGGGCGGACGACCCGCTTGACCACCGGGGTCTCGATCGTCACCGCGTCGTCCGGATGCGGATCGTCCTTCGTCATGTCGATCCTGCGTGCGGGCGCCGCGCCGGAGCCCTTCGCCGGTGCGGCCGGAGCCGCCGGGGCCTCGGCCGCCGCCTCGGCAGCGGCCCGGGCCTCCGCGGCGGCAGCGGCTGCCGCCGCCTTCGCCGCGGCCTCGGCCGCCTGCGCCTCGACCAGCCGGCGCGCCTCCTCGGCCTTCAGCAGGGCCTCCTCGGCCCGCCGCTGCTTCTCCAGCCGCCGCTCCTCGGCCTCGGCCCGCAGCCGGGCCTCCTCCTCGGCCTGCTTGCGCAGCCGCTCCGTTTCCGCCGCGCGCGCCTTCGCCTCGGCCTCCACGCGCAGCCGCTCGGCCTCGGCCCGCGCCCGGGCCTCCTCCTCGGCCCGCAGCCGCTCCTCCTCCGCCTTGCGGGCGGCCTCGGCCTCGGCCCTGATCCGCGCCTCCTCGGCCTCACGGGCCTTGCGCGCTTCCTCCTCGGCCCGCAGCCGGGCTTCCTCGGCCTTGCGCGCCGCCTCCTCCTCGGCCTTGCGCCGGGCCTCCTCCTCGGCGAGGCGCCGGGCCTCCGCCTGCGCGGCCACCTCGGCCTCGGAGAGCGGCAGCATCCGGTCCAGCCGGTGCCGTACGACCGTGGTCACCGAGTCCGGGTCCTGCCCGGCGTCGACCACCAGGTACCGGCCGGGGTCGGCGGCGGCGAGGGTGAGGAAGCCGGACCGCACCCGCTGGTGGAACTCCGCCGGCTCCGACTCCAGCCGGTCCGGCGCCTCCGTGAACCGCTCCCGCGCCGCTTCCGGCGACACGTCGAGCAGCACGGTCAGGTTCGGTACGAGCCCGTCGGTCGCCCAGCGCGAGATCCGGGCGATCTCCGTCGGGGAGAGGTCGCGGCCGGCGCCCTGGTAGGCCACCGAGGAGTCGATGTAGCGGTCGGAGATGACGATCGCGCCGCGCTCCAGGGCCGGACGCACCACCGTGTCCACGTGTTCCGCGCGGTCCGCCGCGTACAGCAGGGCCTCGGCGCGGTTCGACAGCCCGGCCGAGGAGATGTCGAGCAGGATCGAGCGGAGCCGCTTGCCGACGGGGGTGGCCCCCGGCTCGCGGGTCACGACGACCTCGTGCCCCTTGCCCCGTATCCACTCGGCGAGCGCCTTCACCTGGGTGGACTTGCCGGCTCCGTCGCCGCCTTCCAGCGCGATGAAGAATCCGGTCGTGGAGGGGGCCTGAACGGGCTCCCCGCCGCGCAGCGCGTCGCGCAGGTCGCGCCGCAGCGGCACGCCGCTGCGGTCGTCGGCCTTGGTGAGCACGACGACGGCGACCGGCAGCAGCAGTGCGCCGACGAGCATCAGGGTGAAGGCGGCCCCGCCGTGCGAGAGGACGGCCTCGGCACCGGTCAGCCGGTGCGGGCCGATCACCGCGGCCAGGACCGGCGCGGCGAGGGCGCCGACGGCCACGGCCACCCGGACGACCGCCCGGAGGTGCTCGGTGACCCGGGCCCGGCGGAACTCCTCGGTCTCCTGGTCCAGCAGGGTGTGGCCGGTGTTGGCCGCGACGCCCGCGGCGGTGCCGGCGAGCAGCGACAGGAACAGCACGGTCGCCATGTCGGGGACGAGGCCGCTCAGCAGCAGCGCGAGGCCCGCCACCGCTATGGCGAGGGCCAGCAGACGGCGCCGGGACAGCCCGGGCAGCACCTTGCCGGCCTGGGCCGCGCGGATGCCGGCGGCGGTGCCGCCGACCAGCGCGAGGACGAGCAGCGCGAAGGCGGCCGGGCCCCCGCCCAGGTCGAAGGCGTGCAGGACGGACACGGCGACGGCGCCGGAGACCGCTCCGGCGACCGCGGCGCAGCTCAGGACCAGCAGGGGGATGGCACCCGTACGTCCCTTGTCCGGCCGGTCTCCCGCCTTGGGCGCGCGCAGCCCCTCCAGCGGGGAACGGGGCCGGGGGGTCGCCGTGTCGGGCAGCACCAGCGGGAGCAGCAGCGAGACCGAGGCGGCGAAGAGGCCGGCGGCCACGTACGAGCCGAGGGCGGCCTGGTTCGCGGCGAACCAGTCCACGCCGAGGCCGAGGGCCTTGCCGACGAGGGTGGCGGCGAGCAGCGCGGCCGCCGCGACGGGAAGCGCCGCGAAAGCCGTACGCAGGGTCAGGCGCCGCAAGGCGTCCATGTGGTCCGGCAGCGGCCGTACGGTGGCGCCCTCCGGCGGCGGCTCGGGCAGCAGGGCGGGGGCCGCGCTCTCCTTGGCCAGCGTCCACAGCCGCTCGGCGGCGCCGGAGACGAAGACGGTGGCCAGCAGCGCGGTGAGCGCGTGGGCCGGGATCCAGTCGAGCCACAGCGGGGCGACGACGAACAGGGCGATGCGGACCCCGTCGGCTCCGATCATCGTCCAGCGGCGGTCCAGCTTGCCCTTCGCGCCGACGAGCCCGGCCAGCGGGCCGAGCAGGACCGCGCCGAAGAGCAGGGTGGCGAGGATCCGGACGCCGAAGACGACGGCGACGGCGAGGGCCGCACCGCGGTATCCGCCGCCGAAGGCCCCCTCGGAGGCGGCCGCCTGAAGGGCCAGCAGAACCAGCACCAGCAGGGCGAGGGCATCACCGATGCCGCTCACCAGCTGGGCGCTCCACAGGCGGCGCAGCCGGGGAGTGCGCAGCAGTGCGCGCACCGCACGCTCGCGGGAATCCGCGGCTAGGGCTTCGTCGTAGGTGGGGTTCGCCGGAGCGGTCACGACCGCCGGCTGCTCGGCTCGCGTCATCCGCCCAGCCTATCCGCTGCGCCTGGCGGCTGCGGAGGCCTGTGGACGAGGCGGGGTGTGACCCCGCACCCACCTTCCAGGGCCGTCCCGCGGCCTGCCCCACGGCCCGCCCCGCCGGGAGTGCGCGGGTGCGGGGGCGCTGCCCCCGGACCCCACGCCTCAAACGCCGGCGGGGCTGGATCCGGCCGTCACTCGTCGGACGAGGACGCCGCCGGCTTCTTCGCCGCGGTCTTCTTCGCGGTCGTCGTCTTCTTCGCGGTCGTCGTCTTCTTGGCCGTCGTCGTCTTCGCGGCAGCGGTCTTCGTCGCCGCCGCCTTCTTGGCGGGCGCCTTCTTCGCCGGGGCCTTCTTGGCGGCGGTCTTCTTCGCCGTCTTCTTGGCCGGGCCCTTCGCCCGCTTCTCCGCGAGCAGCTCGTAGCCCCGCTCCGGCGTGATCGTCTCGACGTCGTCGTCCCGCCGCAGCGTCGCGTTCGTCTCGCCGTCCGTCACGTACGGACCGAAGCGGCCGTCCTTGACCACCACCGGCTTCTCGCTGACCGGGTCCGTGCCCAGCTCCTTCAGCGGCGGCTTGGCCGCGGCCCGCCCGCGCTGCTTGGGCTGCGCGTAGATGGCGAGGGCCTCGTCGAGGGTGATCGTGAAGAGCTGGTCCTCGGTCTCCAGCGACCGCGAGTCCGTGCCCTTCTTCAGGTACGGGCCGTAGCGGCCGTTCTGCGCGGTGATCTCCACGCCCTCGGCGTCCGTGCCGACGACGCGCGGCAGCGACATCAGCTTCAGGGCGTCGTCGAGGGTGATCGTGTCCAGGCTCATCGTCTTGAAGAGCGAGGCCGTGCGCGCCTTGACCGCGTTCTTGCCGGTCTTCGGCGTGCCCTCGGGCAGGATCTCCGTCACGTACGGGCCGTAGCGGCCGTCCTTGGCGACGATCTCGTTGCCGCTGACGGGGTCCTTGCCGAGCTGGAACTCGCCGCTCGGCTTCGCGAAGAGCTCCTCCGCGTAGGCGACCGTCAGCTCGTCCGGAGCCATGTCGTCGGGGATGTCGGCGCGCTGGTGGCCCTCGGCGTCCTTCTCGCCCCGCTCCACGTACGGCCCGTAGCGGCCGACGCGCAGCACGATGCCCTCGCCGACCGGGAAGGAGGAGATCTCGCGGGCGTCGATCGCGCCCAGGTCCGTGACCAGCTCCTTCAGGCCACCGAGGTGGTCGCCGCCCGAGGGCACGACCTCGGTGGCGTCCTCGGAGCCGAAGTAGAAGCGCTTCAGCCACGGCACGGACTGGGCCTCGCCCCGCGCGATGCGGTCGAGGTCGTCCTCCATCTTCGCGGTGAAGTCGTAGTCGACGAGCCGGCCGAAGTGCTTCTCCAGCAGGTTGACCACGGCGAAGGACAGGAAGGACGGCACCAGGGCCGTGCCCTTCTTGAAGACGTAGCCGCGGTCGAGGATCGTGCCGATGATCGACGCGTACGTCGACGGCCGGCCGATCTCGCGCTCTTCCAGCTCCTTGACCAGCGAGGCCTCGGTGTAGCGGGCCGGCGGCTTGGTCGCGTGGCCGTCCGCCGTGATCTCCTCGGCGGCCAGCGCGTCGCCCTCCGCGACCTGCGGCAGACGCCGCTCACGGTCGTCGAGCTCGGCGTTCGGGTCGTCCGCGCCTTCCACGTACGCCTTCATGAAGCCGTGGAAGGTGATTGTCTTGCCGGACGCGCTGAACTCGGCGTCGCGGCCGTCCGAGGCGCGGCCGCCGATCTTCACGGTGACGCTGTTGCCGGTCGCGTCCTTCATCTGGGAGGCGACGGTGCGCTTCCAGATGAGCTCGTACAGGCGGAACTGGTCGCCGGTCAGACCCGTCTCGGCCGGGGTGCGGAAACGATCACCCGAGGGACGGATCGCCTCGTGCGCCTCCTGCGCGTTCTTGACCTTGCCCGCGTAGACGCGCGGCTTCTCCGGCAGGTAGTCGGCCCCGTAGAGCTGCGTGACCTGCGCCCGGGCGGCCGCCACCGCGGTGTCGGACAGCGTGGTGGAGTCCGTACGCATGTAGGTGATGAAGCCGTTCTCGTACAGCTTCTGCGCCACCTGCATGGTCGCCTTCGCACCGAAGCCGAGCTTGCGCGAGGCCTCCTGCTGCAGCGTCGTCGTGCGGAAGGGGGCGTACGGGGACCGGCGGTACGGCTTGGACTCGACCGACCGGACGGCGAAGGCGGTGTCGGCGAGCGCGGCGGCCAGGGCCCTGGCGTTCGCCTCGTCGAGGTGCAGCACCTCGCTCTTGAGCTGCCCGTTCGCACCGAAGTCGCGGCCCTGCGCGACGCGCTTGCCGTCCACCGTGTTCAGGCGGGCGACCAGGGAGGACGGGTCGGACGGGTCCCCGGCGCGGCCGGTGGAGAAGGTGCCGGTCAGGTCCCAGTACTCGGCGGAGCGGAAGGCGATGCGCTCGCGCTCCCGCTCCACGACGAGGCGGGTGGCCACCGACTGGACGCGGCCGGCCGACAGGCGCGGCATGACCTTCTTCCACAGGACCGGCGAGACCTCGTAGCCGTAGAGGCGGTCGAGGATGCGGCGGGTCTCCTGGGCGTCGACCATGCGCTGGTTCAGCTCGCGCGGGTTGGCGACGGCATCGCGGATCGCGTCCTTGGTGATCTCGTGGAAGACCATCCGGTGGACCGGGACCTTGGGCTTGAGGACTTCCTGCAGGTGCCACGCGATGGCTTCGCCCTCGCGGTCCTCATCGGTGGCGAGGAAGAGTTCGTCGGACTCGGCCAGCAGCTCCTTGAGCTTGCGGACCTGGGCCTTCTTGTCGGCGTTGACCACGTAGATCGGCTGGAAGTCGTGCTCGACGTCCACACCGAGGCGGCGGACCTCGCCGGTGTACTTGTCGGGAACCTCGGCCGCGCCGTTCGGGAGGTCGCGGATGTGCCCGACGCTCGCCTCGACGACGTATCCCGGGCCGAGGTAGCCCTTGATCGTCTTCGCCTTGGCAGGGGACTCGACAATGACGAGTCGGCGGCCGCCCTTTGCGGTCTCGCTAGTCGGGGACAACTTGGCTCTTCTCTCCGGTCGGCACTCGGTCGCAGTACGGCGACGCTGCGGAGTGTGACGGTACAACCCGCCCCCGTGTCAAACGGCACAAGCCCGCAACGGCCACTCGAACGGTAACCCGACAAGTGCCGTTTCTGCCGCCCGGATGCCGCGCCCGGCCCTTCGCGATCACCGGGCCGAGTGTCCCGGGGGCCGTCTGGCCCCGCGCCCGCAGGCCACCCCGTACCCCGTCCCGCCCCCGTCCCGCACCGGCTTCCGGCACGGGCGCCACCGCCCCCGGCAGGCCCCTCACGGCGGCGCCGGAAAAAGCGGAGGCAATGGTTCGGCCGTGACGGGGCGCGCACCCGAAGCCACCGGCGCACGGCGGCCGGCGCGCGCTCCCGTCCAGGCCTGCGGAGCGGCCCCGAACAGCGCGAACACGGCCCCGGCGAACATCACCGGACCGCGCTCCGCGCCGCTCCCCCTCACCCCCGGGCCGCTCCCGGACTCCCCCCGGACCCCGCTGTACGACACCCTGCCGCCCCCGGGGATACAGCGGGCGAACCCCGGGTTACATCACGGTGCCGCCTACTGTCCGGGACGCGCCACGGGCTCCAGGAAACCCTGCTCGACCAGCAGCCGGATGGCCTCCGGAGTCCGGTCCCGCAGCACGACGGGGTCCTCCTGCATCAGCTGCGCGATGGCGTCCAGGATCCGTCCGGCGCTCAGTGAGCCGTCACACACTCCGGCGAAGCCCGCGCCGACCGTGTCGACCTTCGTGGCGCGCCGCATGCCCCGGTTCTGCCGGAGCACGACGTGTTCCGGGTCCTCGGCGCCGGGCGAGCCGACCTGCTCCTGGACCACTTCCTCCACCAGCGTGAAGCGGGCCTCCAGCAGGGCCGCGTCGTCGTGCTCGCGCAGGTAGTCCTGACGGGCGAAGTGGGCGAGCACGGCCTCGCCGAGCGGCTGCTCCACCGTGTGCGGCCACTCCTCGATCACGATCGAGGGCTCGGCCGCGTCCGACCGGCGCAAGGTGATCCATCCGAAGCCGACGCTCTTGGTCTTCCGGGCCTCGAACTCGTCCAGCCAGTCCTCGTAGCGCCGGGCGTACTCGGCGGGGTCGGTGCGGTGGTCGCCCGCGTCGCGCAGCCACAGCTCCGCGTACTGCGTGATGTCCTGCACGTCACGCTGCACGATCCAGGCGTCGCAGCCGCGCGGCACCCAGGAGCGGAGCCGGTCGTGCCAGTCCTCGCCCTCGACGTGCTGCCAGTTGCCGAGGAACTGCGCGTACCCGCCGGGGTTGAGGCGCGCCCCCGCCTCCTGGACCAGGGTCCTGCACAGGTCGTCACCGCCCATCCCGCCGTCGCGGTACGTCAGCCGGGCGCCGGGGGAAATCACGAACGGCGGGTTCGACACGATCAGGTCGTACGTCGCCTCCCCGACCGGCTCGAAGAGCGAGCCGGTGAGCAGCTCGGCCTCCGGCGCCCCGGAGAGCGCCAGCGTCAAACGGGTGAATCCGAGGGCCCTGGGGTTGACGTCGGTCGCGGTGACCCTCGTCGCGTGCCGGGTGGCGTGCAGCGCCTGGATGCCCGATCCGGTGCCGACGTCGAGCGCGGAGCCGACCGGGGTGCGCACGGTGATCCCGGCCAGGGTGGTGGAGGCGCCGCCGACGCCGAGGACGACGCCCTCCTCCCGGCTGCCGATCCCGCCGGCCCCGCCCACGGCGCAGCCGAGGTCCGAGACGATGAACCAGTCCTCGCCGTCCGGGCCGCCGTACGGGCGCACGTCGACGGTGGCGTGCACGGTGTCCTCGCCGTCGGCGGCATCCCCGCGCCGCAGCCAGCCGTCGGCCAGGGCGGCCTCGACGGGCATCGCCGCCGCGGCGTGCACGTACGGCACGGGCCGCTGGAGCAGGAACAGCCGGACGAGGGTCGCGAGCGGGCCGTCGCCGCCGTCCCGGGTGGCGCGCAGGGCGGGGACCGTCTCGCTGCGGGCCAGTGCGGCATATGCGGGGGCGCCGAGCAGGTCGAGCAGCCCGTCGGCGGTGAAGCCGGCGGCCAGCATCGCGCCGCGGAGCTCGGCGGCGTGGTCGGGGGTGGGGAGGCTGGTGGTACTCACCCGTCCATTGTGTCCGCTGGGGGCGCTCCAGCCGGTCACCGCGGGCCCGGATGTACGAAAGGGCGGCCGCGGCCCCCTCTCGGAGGCCCGGCCGCCCGGGATTTCGTACGGCGCACCGCCGACGCGCGGGGCACCGGGCCCCGCACGGGCGGGGTCGTCCGGCGCCGGATCACGTGGGCGCCTGGTTGTTCGGACGCCGGGTACTTCGGCGCCGGACGACCCCGGCGCCGGACTACTTGGGCGATGCCGAGGTCGTCGCGACCTGGCAGCCCTTCTGCTTGTTGATGGCCTTGTCCAGGCCGCCCGCGTTGAGCGTGGCGAGCGCGTCCTGACCGCCCTTCGTCGCCGCCTGCAGGCCGCCGGCGACCTCCTTGAGGCCGTCGGCGAACTTCGTCTGGTCCGCGGGGTCGAGGGCGTCCATCTTGGCCTTCAGGTCTGCGTAGCCCTTGGAGGTCGCCTCGAAGCCCTTGACGGCCGACTCCTGGGTCGTGGCGCCGTTCTTGACCGGTGGCGTCCCGGCCTGCTGCAGGGCGTTGCCCATGGTCTTGTACGACTCGGACATGGTCGCGAACGCCGCCGCGTCGGTCTGCTTGACCTCGTCGGGCTTGCTGCTCTCGGTCGCCACGCGCTTGATGTCGGCGTTGGCGGTCTCGATCTTCTTGAGTTCGGGCTGCCACTGGTCGCAGACCTTCTTGGCCCAGGCGTTGGCCTTCTCGTCTCCGTCGTCCCCGCCGCAGCCGGACAGGACGAGCATCAGCACCGCACTGCCCGACAGCGCGGCCGCAAGCTTCTTGTTCACCGG
This sequence comes from Streptomyces yangpuensis, assembly GCF_024666385.1. Lineage (NCBI taxonomy): Bacteria > Bacillati > Actinomycetota > Actinomycetes > Kitasatosporales > Streptomycetaceae > Streptomyces > Streptomyces yangpuensis. The sequence goes on along the minus strand of NZ_CP102514.1, from coordinate 4,019,724 downwards.
ATTGGTCCCTTCGAAGGCTCTCGGCCCGGAAGATACACGCCTGCCCTCCAGGGACGCACAAAGGCGGACAGACGGCGCGTAGGTCCGCGCCGCCTGTCCGCCTTTCGGGCGCACGGCCGGCCCTGCCCGGCCCGGCCCTTCCCGCTGCCGGGGCCTCGGTCAGGAGACCGTCGCCGGATCGGCCGACTGGGCCACCCGCTCGGCCGTCCCGTCGCTCTCGTCGCCCACGGCGATGCCGCGGCGCTTGGAGACGTACACGGCGCCGATGATGACGCCGATCGCGACGACCGCGACGATCGCCCGTACGGTCGGGCTGGTGTCCGGGCCGTAGCTGAACTGCACGACGGCGGGGGCGATCAGCAGCGCCACCAGGTTCATGACCTTGAGCAGCGGGTTGATCGCGGGACCGGCGGTGTCCTTGAACGGGTCGCCGACCGTGTCGCCGATGACGACCGCCTCGTGGGCCTCGCTGCCCTTGCCGCCGTGGTGGCCGTCCTCGACCAGCTTCTTCGCGTTGTCCCACGCGCCGCCGGAGTTGGCGAGGAAGACCGCCATCAGCGTGCCCGTGCCGATGGCACCGGCGAGGAACGACCCGAGCGCGCCGACGCCGAGGCAGAAGCCCACGGCGATGGGCGTCAGGACGGCGAGCAGGCCGGGCGTGGCGAGCTCGCGCAGCGCGTCCTTGGTGCAGATGTCGACGACGCGCCCGTACTCGGGCTTCTCGCTGTAGTCCATGATCCCGGGGTGCTCGCGGAACTGGCGGCGCACCTCGTAGACCACCGAGCCCGCGGAGCGCGAGACGGCGTTGATGGCGAGGCCGGAGAACAGGAAGACCACGGCCGCGCCCAGGATCAGCCCGACGAGGTTGTTGGGCTGCGCGATGTCCAGGCTGAGGTTCATCTCCCCGGCCTTGGCCCCGACTTCCTTGACCGCGGTGGCGATCGCGTCGTTGTACGAGCCGAAGAGCGCGGCGGCGGCGAGCACGGCCGTGGCGATGGCGATGCCCTTGGTGATGGCCTTGGTGGTGTTGCCGACGGCGTCCAGGTCGGTCAGGACCTGCGCGCCGGCGCCCTCGACGTCGCCGGACATCTCGGCGATGCCCTGGGCGTTGTCGGAGACGGGCCCGAAGGTGTCCATGGCGACGATGACGCCGACGGTGGTCAGCAGACCGGTGCCGGCCAGGGCGACCGCGAAGAGCGCGAGCAGGATGGACGTGCCGCCGAGCAGGAACGCCCCGTAGACGCCGAGGCCGATGAGCAGCGCCGTGTAGACGGCGGACTCCAGGCCGACGGAGATGCCGGCGAGGACCACGGTGGCCGCGCCGGTCAGGGAGGACTTGCCGATGTCCCGGACGGGACGGCGGTTGGTCTCGGTGAAGTAGCCGGTCAGCTGCTGGATCAGGGCCGCGAGCACGATGCCGATGGCGACGGCGACGACGGCCAGGACGCGCGGGTCACCGGAGTGGTTGGCGATCGCCGTGTTCTCGACGCCGACGAGGTCCGCGTAGCTGGAGGGCAGGTAGGCGTAGACGGCGATGCCGACCAGCACCAGGGAGATCACGGCCGAGATGAAGAAGCCGCGGTTGATGGCGGTCATGCCGCTGCGGTCGCTGCGGCGCGGGGAGACGGCGAAGATGCCGATCATCGCGGTGACGACGCCGATGGCGGGGACGATCAGCGGGAAGGCGAGGCCCAGGTCGCCGAAGGCCGCCTTGCCGAGGATGAGCGCGGCCACAAGGGTGACGGCGTAGGACTCGAAGAGGTCGGCCGCCATTCCGGCGCAGTCTCCGACGTTGTCGCCCACGTTGTCGGCGATGGTCGCGGCATTGCGCGGGTCGTCCTCCGGAATGCCCTGCTCGACCTTGCCGACCAGGTCGGCGCCGACGTCGGCGGCCTTGGTGAAGATCCCGCCGCCCACGCGCATGAACATCGCGATCAGGGCGGCGCCGAGCCCGAAGCCCTCCAGGACCTTGGGGGCGTCCGCGGCGTAGACCAGGACGACGCAGGAGGCGCCGAGGAGGCCGAGGCCGACGGTGAACATGCCGACCACGCCGCCCGTACGGAAGGCGATCTTCATCGCCTGGTGGGAGACCTCGGTCAGGTCCTTGGCGGGCTCCCCCTCGGCGGGGGTGGCCCGGCGCGCGGCGGCGGCGACGCGGACGTTGGCGCGGACCGCGAGGCGCATGCCGATGTAGCCGGTGGCCGCGGAGAAGATGGCGCCGACGAGGAAGAAGGCGGAGCGTCCCGCCCGCTGGTTCCAGTCGTCGGCGGGGAGCAGGAAGAGCAGGAAGAAGACCACGACGGCGAAGATGCCGAGGGTGCGCAGCTGGCGGCCGAGGTAGGCGTTGGCGCCTTCCTGGACGGCCGCGGCGATCTTCTTCATGCTGTCGGTTCCCTCGTCGGCGGCGAGGACCTGGCGGACCAGGAACTGCGCGACGACGAGTGCGGCGAGTGCCACGGCCGCAATGACCATCACGATGAGCCGATTGTCATCGGTGAGTACTGCGGATGCCAGATCAGCGGTGCTATCCGGCGCGAGAGGGGTGAAGAGCCCCGTCATTCGTCCTCCTTGACGTGATGAGCTCAAGATGTGGACGGATTGTAGGGAGCGCGCCCCGATCAAAACAGTGCGCAGGAAACGCAATTGGCGTGCTCCTGCTCCCCAGCAATAGATCGCGTCACTCCATTACCCTCGAAAGTAGTAATGGGGCAAAGGCATTGACGGATGTTCATTGATCTAGGGAAATGAAAAAGGCCCTGCTCAGCAGGGCCTTGATAAAGATCGGAAGATAGTAGCGATGGTGCGCGCGGTGGATCTCAGGGAAGGTCGGAGGCTCCCGAGACGGGCCAGCTCATCCGGATGGTCCCGCCCGATTCCCCACTGGTCACCTCGACGTCGTCGACGAGCCCGCTGATCACCGCGAGTCCCATCTCGTCCTCGGTGTCCCCGTCGGATTCCTGGACGGCGGCGATGCCTGACACGGTCTCGGCCGGGATCCCGTCCGGGCCGGGGACCTCGTCGCCGACCTCGATGGAGAACGTCTTGTCCTCTTCGGTCAGCACCACCCGGACGGGCGCGGTCAGCCCGTTGCTCCGGTGGAGTCCGACGGCACGCGAACAGGCCTCACCGACGGCGAGGCGGACCTCGTCGAGGACGGCTTCCTCCACACCGGCCCGGCGCGCCACGGCGGCCGCCACCAGGCGGGCCGTGCGGACGTGTTCGGGCTGGGCGCTGAAGCGCAGTTCAACGGTGGCCATGCGCGTCCCCCTCGGACTACGGGCGTGCCTTGACAGGGGCCCGGACCATCCATGGCCCGGTACCCCCGCTCTCCTTGCCGGCCCCCAGCTGCCCGGAGACTTCCGGGGGCCGCCTGGAGCCGTCAGTCGGTGGCGTTGACGGCGTCGTCCACCGTGGTGTGGATCGGGAACACCTTGGTCAGACCGGTGATGCGGAAGATCTTCAGGATGCGCTCCTGATTGCACACCAGGCGGAGCGAACCCTCGTGCGCACGGACGCGCTTGAGGCCGCCCACGAGCACACCAAGACCGGTGGAGTCGAGGAAGTCCACTCGCTCCATGTCGACGACCAGGTGGTAGCTGCCGTCGTTCACCAACTCGACCAACTGCTCGCGCAGCTTGGGCGCGGTATACACATCAATCTCGCCACCGACCTCCACGACCGTACGGTCGCCGACAGTGCGAGTCGACAGGGACAGGTCCACGGATCCTCCAGCACCTTGCTATCGAGCGGCGCCCCCCAGGGGCCTCCCCACCCGAAGGTAGGTGAGGGATTGGCTGCCGCAATGGCATTCAATCACTTACCGGCAGGCGCGCACGACGCCTTCCGACCATTGTCCCGCACGCCGGTGACACACTCGGTTCCGATGGCCAACACTCATGGTCCCGGACGGCCCACGGCAGACGCGGACTCCCGACCCACCCCCGGCACGGTTCTGGACCGCCTGTCACGGGGGCCTTTCCGCTCTGCGCGCATCACCCATACGGAGCACTTGCCCCCTCGGGAGGGCCGTCATGCAGTCTGGCCCGACCGCATCCGAACGGATGTAGTAGCCGCGATCCGGGCAGCCGGGATCGACCATCCGTGGGAACACCAGGCCTCGGTCGCCGAGCACGCCCTGGACGGCGAGTCCGTGGTCGTCGCCACGGGGACCGCCTCGGGCAAGTCCCTGGCCTACCTCGCCCCCGTGCTCTCGGCGCTCGCGGACGGCGCGCGGGCCCCGAACGGGCGGGGTGCGACCACCCTGTACCTGGCCCCCACCAAGGCCCTGGCCGCCGACCAGCGGCGCGCCGTACGGGACCTGGCCGCCCCGCTCGGCAACGCCGTCCGCCCCGCGGTCTACGACGGGGACACCCCCGTCGAGGAGCGCGAATGGGTGCGCCAGTACGCCAACCACGTCCTCACCAACCCCGACATGCTGCACCGCGGGATCCTCCCGGCCCACCCGCGCTGGTCCTCCTTCCTGCGCGCCCTGCGCTACGTGGTGATCGACGAGTGCCACACCTACCGCGGGGTGTTCGGCTCCCACGTGGCGCAGGTCCTGCGCCGGCTGCGGCGGCTGTGCGCCCGCTACGGCTCGCATCCGGTGTTCCTGCTGGCCTCCGCCACCGCCGGCGAGCCGGCGGCCGCCGCCTCCCGGCTGACCGGCGTACCCGTGATCGAGATCACCGACGACGCCTCACCGCGCGGCGAGGTGGTCTTCGCCCTCTGGGAGCCCCCGCTCCTCACCGAGCTGCGGGGCGAGAGGGGCGCTCCCGTACGCCGTACGGCCACCGCGGAGACCGCCGACCTGCTGACCGACCTGGTGGTCCAGGGCGTCCGTACGGTCGCCTTCGTGCGCTCCCGGCGGGGCGCCGAGCTGATCTCCGTGATCACGCAGGAGCGGCTCGCGGAGGTGGACCGCTCCCTGCCCCGGCGGGTCGCGGCCTACCGGGGCGGCTACCTGCCCGAGGAGCGCCGGGCCCTGGAGCGGGCCCTGCACTCCGGCGAGCTGCTGGGGCTGGCCGCCACGACCGCCCTGGAGCTGGGCGTGGACGTCTCCGGCCTGGACGCCGTACTGATCACCGGCTACCCGGGCACGCGGGCCTCCCTGTGGCAGCAGGCGGGCCGGGCCGGGCGCTCCGGCCAGGGCGCCCTGGCCGTGCTGATCGCCCGGGACGATCCGCTCGACACCTATCTGGTCCACCATCCGGAGGCGCTGTTCCGCCAACCGGTGGAAGCCACCGTCCTGGACCCCGACAACCCGTACGTCCTCGCCCCCCACCTGTGCGCGGCGGCGGAGGAGCTCCCGCTGACCGAGTCCGACCTGGACCTCTTCGGCCCGGCCACCGAGGAACTCCTCCCCCAGCTCGAAGCGGCCAAGCTGCTGCGCCGCCGGGCGTCCGGCTGGCACTGGACCCGCCGCGAGCGGGCCTCGGACCTCACCGACATCCGGGGCGGCGGCGGCCGCCCGGTGCAGATCGTCGAGGCCTCCACCGGCCGGCTGCTGGGCACGGTCGACGAGTCGGCGGCCCACACCGCCGTCCACGAGGGCGCCGTACACCTCCACCAGGGCCGCACGTATCTGGTGCGGCACCTGGACCTGGAGGGCTCGGCGGCCCTCGTGGAGGCGGCGGACCCGCCCTTCTCGACCACGGCCCGCGACACCACCTCCATCTCCGTCCTGGAGACCGAGACCGAGATCCCGTGGGGCTCGGCCCGGCTCTGCTTCGGCTCGGTGGAGGTGACCAACCAGGTCGTCTCCTACCTGCGCCGCAAACTGATCACAGGCGAGGTCCTCGGCGAGGCCAAGCTGGACCTGCCGCCCCGCACCCTGCGCACCAGGGCCGTCTGGTGGACGGTGACCGAGGACCAGCTCGACGAGGCCCGGATCGACCCGGAGATCCTCGGCGGCGCCCTGCACGCCGCGGAACACGCCTCCATCGGCATGCTGCCGCTGTTCGCCACCTGCGACCGCTGGGACATCGGCGGCGTGTCCGTGCCGCTGCATCCCGACACCCTCCTCCCCACGGTCTTCGTCTACGACGGCCACCCCGGCGGCGCCGGCTTCGCCGAGCGGGCCTTCCACACGGCCCGCGCCTGGCTGACGGCCACCCGCGACGCCATCGCCGCCTGCGAGTGCGAGGCCGGCTGCCCCTCCTGCATCCAGTCCCCCAAGTGCGGCAACGGCAACGACCCCCTCCACAAGCGCGGCGCCGTCCGTCTGCTCACCCGCCTCCTCTCCGAATCGCCACACCCCCCGCCGTCCACCCCCTGACCCGCCCTACCGCCCCCTGGCCGGCCCCGGGAAGGACCTGCGGGGGCCGCCCGGAGGAGCCCGGCCGCGGGCGGCCTGCCCCGGAGGGGCCCGCGGCCGGCACTCCTGGACGCACGGGCCCCGCCGGGGCTCCCGTGCAGCCGTCTCCGGCAGGGCCCGTGCGGCCGTCTCCGGAAGGGGCTCCCGCGCGCCCAGGCCCGGAAGGGGTGCCCAGGCCCGGGAGGGGTCCCGCGCGGCCGGGCCCGGAAGGGGTCCCGCAGGCGGCTCTGCCCGGCGCGGCCGCCTGCGGCCGCCGGCTCCCGGGCGGCCGGGGCCGGGGCTGTGTTCAGCCGGGCGGGTCGCGGGGTGGGCCGGCGCGGGCCCGGATCTCCGGCGCGAAGGGGCCCGCCGGGACCCGTGCGGCCACGTCGGCGACCTCGCCGCCGACGTGGCACCCGGCGAGCTCCGCCCCCTGTGCCCGGGCCACCCGGAGGGCCGTGGCGCAGGCGGTGTCCGGTCCGTGCGCCCAGGTGGCCGCCGCCGCGAGCGCCGCCAGGTCCGCGGCCGCCGCCGCCCGGTGGCGGGCAACGACCGCCTGCCCGAGCAGCAGCACCCCCGCGAACACCGCGCCCAGCACCGTCGCCACCAGCGCCGCCCAGACCGTGGCCGAACCCCGGTCCCGGCTCACGGCGGCGGCCCCACGCTGTCCTCGGCGAGGGCCACCGCCTGCGCGCCCAGCCGCAACGGGATCCCGGCCGGCCCGGGCGCGGGCGCCGCCACCCGGACCCGCCAGAGGTCGCCCACCCGCTCCAGCTCAACCCGCGCTCCCGGCGGCGCGGCCTCGCGGGCGGCCGCCACCGCCACCTCCGCCGGCTCCGACCGGGACGCCGCCCGGGCACCGGCCCGGGCCGCGTCCACACACCGGATCTGCCCGGCCGCCGCCATCAGGGTCCACACCAGCGACGCCGCGAAGAGCACCAGCGCAGGAATCACCAGAGCGGCCTCCGCCGTCACATATCCCCGGTCCCGCATTCCCCGCCCCCGCCCGGGCCTCTTCTCAGAAGGGCACATCGAGCGCCTTCCCGATGGTCGACTGCAGCGCCGTGGCGACGACGTCACTCGTCACCACCTTGTAGAGAACGGCCGCGAATGCGCACGCCGCGATCGTGCCCATGGCGTATTCCGAAGTGGACATCCCCGCATCGCTCCCGCGACCGGCGAGCGCCGTCCGTACACGAAACCAGATGATCCTCATGGCAACCTCCAGCGGATTTCCGTTGTTGATGTGTGGTCAATGCGACTTCAGGGGTTGGAGAGAAGTCCCGAGGCCATACCGATCACCACCGGCGCGACCCCGATCGAAAGAAATGCGGGAAGGAAACACAGCCCCACCGGTGCGGTGACGAGAACCGCCGCCCGCTGTGCCCGGGCCCCGGCCCGGCGGGCCCGGTCCTCCCGGAGACCGGAGGCGAGCCGGGACATCGGCTCCGCCGCAGGCGCCCCGGTCCGGGCGGCCCGCTCCAGGCATTCGGCGAGCGCCCGGGCACCCGGTATCTGCGCCAGCCTCCCCCACCCGGAGCCCGGTTCGCCGCCGAGCCGCAGCTCCGCACCCGCGCTCGCGAGCCGCTCGCCCACCGGGCCGCCCAGAGACTCGCCCACCACTTCCGCCGCCTCGACCGGCCCGGCGCCGGCCGCCAGGCAGGCGGCCAGCAGATCGGCGGCGAACGGCAGTTGACGCTCCGCCTCCCGCGGATCCACCCCGGCCGGTGGCCGCCGCCGGACCGGCAGACGCCGTACCCCGGCCGCCGCCAGGCAGCCGACGGCCACACCGGCCACCCCGCCGACGAGCAGCCAGGCCGCCAGCAGCGCCCCGGCCGGGAAGACCCACGCCGCCGCCGCACCCCGCAGCGCGGAGCCGAGCGCCGGCCCCCTCGCCCCGGGCCGCGCCCCCGGCCGCGCCCCCAGCACCGCCGCGGTCCTGCGCCGGACGGCGCGCGCCCTGACCCGCGCCGCCACCGCCGACACCATCCACAGGACGGCCGCCGCGCCCAGAACGATCCCCAGCCTGTGGACGGAGAAGCCGGCCATCACCGCTCCACCGCCCCGACGATCCGACGGCACCACAGCAGCCCGAGCCCCTCCAGCACCCCGCCCGCCAGCAGGCAGCCCCACCCCATGGGGGTGTGCAGCAGGATCCGCAGCGGATCCGCGCCCAGCCCGGTGCCGATCAACAGGCCCACCAGGGGCAGCAGGGCGAGCACCAGCACGGTCGACCGGGCCCCGGCCAGCTGGGCCCGCAGCGACTCCTGCCGGTCCCTCTCGGCCCGCAGGGCTCCCTCCAGCCGGTCCAGCCCGGCGGCCAGCCCGGCCCCGCCGTCCACCGACACCCGCCAGCAGGCGGCCATCCCGGCCAGCCCCTCGGCACCGGGCTCGCGCGCCGCCTGGCGCAGCGCCCCGGGCACGTCCCCGCCGAACGCCGCGGCGGCCAGCACGCCCGTCTCCGCCGCGCCCGGTCCGCCGGGGCCCGCGGCCGTCCGCCGCAGCGCCGCCATCAACGCCTGCCCGGGCTGGGCCCCTGCCCGCAGCTCACCCACCGCCGCCCCGCACAGGGCCACCACCTCGGCCGCCCGCTCGCTGCGGGCCCGTTCACGCGCCCGCACCCGCAGCCACCGCCGTACCAGTGGCACCGCGGCCGCTCCGGCCAGCACCGGCAGCACGGACCCGCCCAGGACCGCAATCAGCAGCCCGGCCCCGAGGCAGGCCCACTCCCGCCACCGCACGGCCCGCACCCGTACGGCGCCGAGCAGCAGCTCCCGGCGCGGCGGCCCGCAGGCGAGCGGCCCGCCTCCTCCGGCCAGCACCGCCCGGGCCCGCCGGGACACCCGGTCGCATCCGGTGATTCCCCAGGCGGCCGCGCCCGCGCACAGCACCCCCGCGAACAGCGGCAGCGCAGGCCCCGCCCCGGCGCTCACCGCGCACCCCGCAGCAGCGGACGCAGACGCTCCCAGCCCTGCTCCCGTACGAAACCGCGGGCGGCCCACCGCAGCGCGGGCACGGTCACCACCAGTCCCGCGGGGTCCCGTTCCAGGACGTGCACCTCGGCCACCCGGCGCCGCCCCGCCCGGTCCCGCACCAGGTGCAGTACGAGGGTCAGCGCGGCGGCCAACTGGCTGTGCAGGGCGCCACGGTCGAGCCCCGCGGCCGTCCCGAGCGCCTCCAGCCGGGCCGGGACATGGGCGGCGGCGTTGGCGTGCACCGTGCCGCAACCGCCTTCGTGACCGGTGTTCAGGGCGGCGAGCAGGTCCGCCACCTCGGCGCCACGCACCTCCCCGACCACCAGCCGGTCGGGCCGCATCCGCAGCGCCTGCCGGACCAGGTCCGCCAGCGTGACCAGCCCCGCGCCCTCCTGATTGGCCGGCCGGGTCTCCAGCCGCACCACGTGCGGGTGGTCCGGACGCAGCTCGGCGGAGTCCTCGGCCAGGACGATCCGCTCGCCGGGGCCCACCAGCCCCAACAGGGCGCTCAGGAGGGTGGTCTTGCCGGTCCCGGTCCCGCCGGAGACGAGGAACGACAACCGTGCCTCGACCATGTCCCGCAGCAGCCCCTGCCCGCCGGGCGGCAGCGTGCCCGCCGCGACGAGCTCGTCCAGGGTGAACGCCCGTGGCCGCACGACGCGCAGCGAGAGACAGGCGGAGCCCACCGAGACCGGTGGCAGCACGGCATGCAGCCTGGTTCCGTCGGGCATCCGGGCGTCCACCCAGGGCCGGGCGTCGTCGAGACGCCGGCCGGCGACGGCGGCCAGCCGCTGGGCGAGCCTGCGCACGGCCCCCGCGTCGGCGAAGGTCACCCCGGTCAGCTCCAGCCCGCCACCGCGGTCCACCCACACCCGGTCCGGGGCCGCCACCAGCACGTCGGTCACCTCCGGATCGGCGAGCAGCGGCTCCAGCGGGCCCGCGCCAACCAGTTCGGAACGCAACTCGGCGGCCGCGCCGAGCACTTCCTCGTCACCCAGCAGCCTGCCCTGGGCGCGCAGGGCCGCCGCCACCCGCGCCGGGGTCGGCTCCGCCCCGCTCTCGGCGAGCCGTCGGCGCACCGCGTCCAGCAGCACCGCGCTCATGCCGGCACCCCCTGAGCGGCACCGAGTGCCCGCTGCCAGAAGCCGTCGCAGAAGCGGGCCAGGGAGCCGCGCGCCTGCGCGCCCGGCGGCTCCCCCTCGGCCACCCGGCCCGGGAGACCCACCTCGACGGGCACCTCACCGGCCAGCGGCGCCCCCAGCAGGCCCGCCACGGCCTCCGGATCGAGACCGCCCGGGCAGCGTCCCCGTACGACGACGCGGACGTCCCGGGCCACCATCCGCACACCGGCGGCCACCCGGCCCGCCGCGGCCACCGACCGCAGCTCGCCCGGCACCACCATCAGCACCAGGTCGAGCTGGGCCAGCACCTCGGCCACGGCCTCGTCCACCCGCCGCGGGAGGTCGACCACGACGACCCCGCCCCGGCGGCGCGCCGCGGCCACCACCGAGCGGACGGCTGCGGGCGGCACGACCACCCGGTCCCCGCGGTCCCAGCTGAGCACGCGCAGATCGTGCAGCTCGGGCAGGGACTCCTCCAGCGCTCCGGCGCCCACCCGCCCCCGGGAGGCCGCGAAGTCCGGCCAGCGCAGGCCTTCGGCGCCCTCCCCGCCGAGCAGTACGTCCATACCGCCGCCCAGGGGGTCGCCGTCGATGAGCATGGTTCGCTCCCCCGCGCGGGCGGCCCGGACCGCGAGGGCGCAGGCCAGGGTGGAGGCGCCCGCCCCGCCGCTGCCTCCGATGACGCCGACGGCGAGGGCGGGACGGCCGGCCCCTTCGACGACATCGGCGATCCGGTCCACGAGCCGGCCCTCGGCGTCGGGCAGGCGCAACACCTCCTCAGCGCCGATCTCCACCGCCCGCTGCCACACGAGGGGGTCGTCGAGGTCCCGTCCGACCAGGAAGACCCCGGTCCTGCGCGGTGCACCCCGCACCCGCCGTGCGGCGTCGTCCCCTACCAGCACCAGAGGGGCCGACTCCCAGCCAACTGCCGTTCCATTGAAGCCAGTTGGCGAAGCAGCCGAATCAGCCCCGCCTTCGGCCGGTCCGGCCTCCGCTTCCACGGCCGCACCGCCGGGCCCGGGCGCCCCGTGGAGCACGTGCGGCTCGGCCCCCGCGGCCGCGCACAGCCTCAGCAAGTCGTCGAGCAGCAGGGGGTCCTCGGTGATGATCAGCGGCCGGCCCCCGGCGGACGCGCCTGCGGGCGGGGCATCCGCGGCGGCCCCAACTCCCGCCGCCCTTCCGGTCGTCACGGACTTCGGTGTTTCGCACGACTTCGATCGAGCCACGATCTCCGCCCCCTTCTCACTGCAAATCCCAGCACCGCGGACTTCGCGGCTGGAATCACCGTGCAGCGATCCGGGAAAAGAAGTGGATCTTGCCCAATAACTGTGGACAACCCCTCGATTGTGAATAACCCGGTCACTCTCACAGGTGAGTTCCGGAGCGCAGGGGAACGACTACGTAGCGTCACACGTCTGACGTGGTGAGGGCCTGTGCAAGGCGGGCCCCGCAGAAGAGGAGGGCCGAGGAGATGGCCGATCGAGGCCGGAGCCGGGGACGCGAACCGCGTCCGGACATGCGACGACCCCCGCCGGGGGGGAGAGCGGGGGTCGTCCCCACGGTCCGACTCGGGGGGGGAGGAGCCAGACCGGGTTAGCACGGTCGCGAACGATCCGTGACTTCCATGGTGTACCCGAGAGCCCTCTCAGGCAAACCCACGCGCCACACCTTACGCCGAATGGTGGGCGCATATGCTCGGGGCGTGGAAAATCAGCCCTTGCCGCACTCCTCGCCTCGCACCGCAGCCTTCTTCGATCTGGACAAGACGGTCATTGCGAAGTCGAGCACCTTGACGTTCAGCAAGTCCTTCTACCAAGGCGGCCTGATCAACCGGCGGGCCGTGTTGCGCACCGCCTACATCCAGTTCATCTTCCTGGCCGGCGGTGCCGACCACGATCAGATGGAGCGGATGCGGGAGTACCTGTCCGCCCTGTGCAAGGGGTGGAACGTGCAGCAGGTGCGGGAGATCGTCGCGGAGACCCTGCACGACCTCATCGACCCGATCATCTACGACGAGGCCGCTTCCCTGATCGAGGCCCACCACACGGCGGGCCGTGACGTGGTGATCGTGTCCACCTCCGGAGCGGAAGTCGTCGAGCCGATCGGAGAGATGCTCGGCGCGGACCGGGTCGTCGCCACGCGCATGGTCGTGGGCGAGGACGGCTGCTTCACCGGCGAAATCGACTACTACGCCTACGGCCCCACCAAGGCGGAGGCCGTACGGGAGCTCGCCGAGTCCGAGGGCTACGACCTCTCCCGGTGCTACGCCTACAGCGACTCGGCGACCGACATCCCGATGCTGGAGGCGGTCGGGCACCCGCACGCCGTCAACCCGGACCGCGCGCTGCGCCGCGAGGCGACGGCCCGCGAGTGGCCGGTCCTGGTCTTCAACCGGCCGGTCCGGCTGAAGCAGCGGCTCCCAGGACTGTCGATGCCCGCACGCCCGGCGCTCATCGCCGCGGCCGCGGTGGGCGCGGCAGCCGCCACCGCCGGGCTGGTCTGGTACGCGAGCCGGCGCCGGGCCCATGCCCTCTCCGCCGTCACCTCCGCCTGATTCCCCATCGCCCCACCTGCACCGATTCGGGCTGTCCGGTTCACACTCGTTCGTCCCGAAAAGTAAAAAGTGGAGCCAGGGGTTTCGCACAGCAGCGAAGCGGAGTACAAATAAAGCAACGGCCCGCGAGACCAAAGAACATCCGAGAGGATCATCTTTAAAACGCAGTAAGGCCCACGGACCGATGCATGAACGCCGAGCACCCACGCGACGTCGACCCGTCGATTACGGGCCAGCCGCACCAGGTGACGGGCAAAGTACCCGACCTGATGGGCAACTTTCGAGGACGCTTGGTACCTGGGCGTGAATGCCAGCGGCGACACCAGAGCAGTACGGTGTCGCCGCAACCCATGTCCGGGCCCGAAACCGGCGAAGGGCTCAGGCCGCGCCGCGCTGCAGGGCCTCGCAGACCGCCGTCGACTCGCGCACGCCGAGCTCGATCGCCCGGCCGCAGTGGCCGATCCACGCGGCCAGGCCCTCCGGGGTTCCGGAGAGGTAGCCCTCGAAGGCCGCCAGATAGGCCTCCGTGCCCTGTTCCGCGTGACCGACCTCGGCCGGGCAGATCGCCTTGGGGTCCAGCCCGCTGTTGATCAGGACGATGCGCTCGGCCGCCCGCGCGACCAGGCCGTTGTACGAGGCGAACGGCCGCAGGGCCAGGAGCTCGCCGTGCACCACCGCCGCCGTGACCAGGGCCGGGGCCGAACCGCCCGCGATGATGATCCGGGACAGGCCGTCCAGCCGGCCGGCGACCTCGTCGGCCCCCGGCAGCGGTGCCTCCACCAGGGGCTCGGCCACCGGCTCGCCCGCGAGGCGCGGACGGCCCACCACGTCCCCCTCGGCCGTCGACCCGACCGCCACCAGGTGCAGGCGCGCCAGGACCCGCAGCGGCGACTGGCGCCAGATGCTCAGCAGCTGCCCGGCCTCCGCGGTGAGCCGCAGCGCGGCGCCCACGGTCAGCGCTTCCGGCTCCGCACCGAAGTCGGTGCGCCGCCGCACCTCCTCCAGCGCCCAGTCCGCGCCGGACAGCGCCGCGCTGCCGCGGGCGCCGCGCAGGGCGGCCTCCGAGGTGATCTCACCGCTGCGGCGGCGCATCACCCGGTGCCCGTAGACCCGGTCCACGGCCTTGCGTACGGAATCCACGGAATCGGCGACACCCGGCAGCCCGGCCAGGGCGGCCAACGGGTCAGAAGCGCTACTCATAAGTAGGGAGCCTACGCACTGCGCGGGCCTGGCACCGACCCCTCCTTGGAGTGGTCTTCTTCACTCACCTTGACAACTCAGCGCTACTTACCCACTACCCTTGGTGAACATGAAGATCGCTTTCGTGGGAAAGGGCGGCAGCGGCAAAACGACGCTGTCCTCCCTCTTCATCCGCCACCTCGCCGCCAATGAAGCCCCCGTCGTCGCGGTGGACGCCGACATCAACCAGCACCTGGGCGCCGCGCTCGGACTCGCCGAGGACGAGGCCGCCGCCCTGCCGGCCCTGGGCGCGCACCTGCCCCTGATCAAGGACTATCTGCGGGGCTCCAACCCGCGCATCGCCTCCGCCGACGCGATGATCAAGACCACTCCGCCGGGCCGCGGCTCGCGGCTGCTGCGCGTCACCGGGGACAACCCGGTGTACGAGGCCTGCGCGCGCACGGTGCTGCTCGACGGGGAGCCCGTACGCCTCATGGCCACCGGGCCGTTCACCGAGGCCGACCTGGGAGTGGCCTGCTACCACTCCAAGGTCGGAGCGGTCGAGCTGTGCCTGAACCACCTCGTCGACGGACCGGACGAGTACGTGGTCGTCGACATGACGGCGGGCTCCGACTCCTTCGCCTCGGGCATGTTCACCCGCTTCGACGTGACCTTCCTGGTCGCCGAACCGACCCGCAAGGGCGTGTCCGTCTACCGGCAGTACAAGGAGTACGCGCGGGACTTCGGGGTGGCGCTCAAGGTCGTCGGCAACAAGGTGCAGGGCCCCGAGGACATCGAGTTCCTCCAGGACGAGGTCGGCGAGGACCTGCTGGTCACCGTCGGGCATTCCGACTGGGTGCGGGCGATGGAGAAGGGCCGCCCGGCATCGTTCGAACTGCTGGAGGCGACCAACCGGTTCGCCCTCCAGGCGCTCCAGGACGCCGCCGACGACTCGTACGCGCACCGCGACTGGGTCCGGTACACCGAGCAGATGGTGAGCTTCCACCTCAAGAACGCGGAGAGCTGGGGCAACGCCAAGACCGGGGCCGACCTGGCGGAGCAGGTCGACCCCGGGTTCGTCCTGCGCGAGGGCCTGGAGGCTCCCGACGCGTTCGACGGCGGCGCGGGCGCCGAGGACGTCGTCAGCCCTCGTCCTCAGTCCCTTCGGCCGGCTCCGCAGCCGGCTTGATGCCGGCGGGGGCGGCCGGTGCCGCCGGCGGCCCCGCGGTCAGGAACTTCGTCCAGCCCTCCTTCGGCGCCTCGCCGACGTCGAGGGTGCGCATCCACTCCAGGACCTTCGGGTCCTGGGCGTCCAGCCAGTCCACCAGCTCGCGGAACGGCACGCAGCGGACCTCCTTCTGCGTGCACATGCCCTTGATCGACTCCTCGACGGCACGCATGTAGGTGCCACCGTTCCAGGACTCGAAGTGGTTTCCGATGATCAGCGGCGCGCGGTTGCCCTGGTAGACGCGGTCGAAGGCCTGCCGCAGGCCGTCGCGCATCTGGTCGCCCCAGTAGGTGTGCTGCGAGGGGTCGCCCTGCGAGGTCGTCCCGGACTGGTTGACCATGTAGTTGTAGTCCATGCTCAACGTGTCGAAGGCGCGGCCCGGCATCGGCACGAGCTGGAGCGGGATGTCCCAGAGGCCGTCCGTCTTCTTGGGCCAGATCTGCTTGCTGATCCCGCTGGAGTCGTAGCGGAAGCCCATGCCCTTCGCCGCCAGCATGAAGTTCTTCTGTCCTTCGAGGCAGGGGGTGCGGGCGCCGATGAGCTCCTTGTCGTAGTCGAAGGGGAGCGCCTCCTCCTGCTTCAGGCCCGCGTTCGTCTTCCAGTTCTTGACGAAGGACTTGGCCTGGTCGATCTCGCTCTTCCACTCCTCCACGGACCAGGTGCCCACGCCGCCGTCGGGCCCGCAGAAGTGCCCGTTGAAGTGGGTGCCGATCTCGTTGCCCTCAAGCCAGGCCGCACGGACCTGGGTGGCGGTGTCCTTGATGCCCTGGAGGTCGCCGAAGCCGATGTCGGAGCGGCCGGGCGAGTGCTGCGGAGCGGTGTAGAGGAAACGCTTCTCCTCCGGGAGCATGTACACGCCGCTGAGGAAGTACGTCATGCGGGCGTTGTACTTCTTGCCGACCTCGCGGAAGTGCGAGAAGAGCTTCTGGCTGTCCTCACCGGCCCCGTCCCACGAGAACACCACGAACTGCGGGGGCTTCTCCCCCGGCTTCAGCTTCTGCGGCTTCTGCACGTTCGGCTGCGGCCCGGTGTACGCCGTCGAACCGTCACCGATGGGGCGGTTGACGCTGCCGGGGGCGTCCGGGGCCTTGCGCGCGTTCGGGCCTCCGGCCGCCGGGGACTTCGCGGGTTCCGAGGTGGTGCACCCCGCGACGCCCAGGACCAGCGCCGTGGCGACCAGGCCGCCGGCGATCTTCTTCGTGGCGGCGATCATCCGCCCCACCTCTCCCTCGCAGTTCCATCGCAGGACTTCCGCGCCGCAACGTCCCATGCGGTCCACCGCGAGGAAGGTATGACAAGCCGGACAAAATGCTTAATCACCCCTGGGTGCTAATTCATAAGCCATTTGCCCGAATTATCCACCACCCATCTTTACTCTCCATTACCATCCGTTTACTGAGTGTTGAGACTCCCGCCGCTTCACCCCTCATCCCAGAGGAGACGGGACCCGATGACAGCCACCTTCCCCACACGCACACCCCAAGGGGTCCGCAAAGACCTCCCCGCGGACCTCTCCGCCTCCATCACCGTCTTCCTGATCGCCATGCCGCTCTCCCTCGGCATCGCCCTGGCCACCGGAGCACCGCTCCAGGCGGGCCTGGTCGCGGCCGCGGTGGGCGGGATCGTCGCCGGACGCCTGGGCGGCGCACCCCTCCAGGTGAGCGGGCCCGCGGCCGGACTCACCGTGGTCACCGCGGAGTTGATCCAGCGGTACGGATGGCGCACCACGTGCGCCATCACCGTGCTCGCCGGCGTCTGCCAGCTCGGCCTCGCCGCCCTGCGCACCGCCCGGTCCGCGCTCATGGTCAGTCCGGCCATCGTGCACGGCATGCTCGCGGGCATCGGCGTGACCATCGCGCTGGCCCAGCTGCACATCGTGCTCGGCGGCACCCCGCAGAGCTCGGCCGTGGCCAACGTCCTGGGACTGCCGGCCCAGTTGGCCGATCTGCACCCGGTGGCGCTCGGCATCAGCGTGCTGACGCTGGTCGTCCTGCTCGGCTGGCCGCGGCTGCCCGGGCGGGTGGGCCGGGGCCTGCGCAAGGTGCCGGCCCCGCTCGCCGCCGTCGCCACGGCCACGGCCTTCGCCGCACTGGCCGGGCTCAGCCTTCCCCGGGTGGACCTGCCGTCCTGGCGCAGCCATGCCCTCCCCGAGATGCCCGAAGGGCCGGTCCTCGGTCTCATCGCCGCCGTACTGACCATCACCCTGGTCGGAAGCGTGGAGTCGCTGCTCTCCGCGGTCGCGACCGACAAGCTGATCGCCTCCGAGCGCGGGACGGACAACCGCCCGCCGCGCGCCGACCTCGACCGGGAGCTGCGCGGACAGGGCGCGGCGAACATCGTCTCCGGGGCCCTGGGCGGGCTGCCCATCACGGGCGTGGCCGTGCGCAGCGTGGCGAACGTCAAGTCCGGTGCGGCCAGCCGGAAGTCGTCCATGATGCACGGCCTGTGGGTGCTGCTCGCGGCCTTCCTGCTGGTCCCGCTCCTCGACCTGATCCCGCTGGCCACGCTGGCCGCCCTGGTGATGGCGGTGGGCGTGCAGATGGTCAGCATCACTCACCTGCGCAGCGTCACCCGGCACCGGGAGGCCCTCGTCTACGGGACGACCATCGTGGCCGTGGTGCTCGGCGGGGTGCTGGAGGGCGTGGCCGTGGGCATCGCGGTGGCCGTCGCCCTCGCCCTGCACCGGCTCGCCCGGACGCGCATCACTCTGGAGCGGCTGGACAGCGGCGTCCACCGGGTCCGCGCCCGCGGGCAGTTGACCTTCCTCGCGGTGCCGCGGCTGAGCCGGGTGCTCAACCAGATCCCGCACGGCGCGCACGCCGTGGTCGAGCTCGACGGCTCCTTCATGGACCACGCGGCCTACGAGACGATCCAGGACTGGCAGCAGTCCCACCTGGCACACGGCGGGGCCCTGGAGGTCACCGGCCGCTCGGGGCAGGCGGCCCGGATCACCGGGGCCGATCCGGCCGCGGCCGGAGAGGCCGGTTCCCCCGACGGAGCGGACGAGACCGAGGCCGCAGGCGGGGCCCACGGGTCCGGTCGCGGCCACGACGGCCGCCACGCCGAGGGCGGCCACCAGAGCGAGCGGTCCCGGCGCGACCGGCAGCGCGGGACGCATCAGTGCTGCCGCCCCTGGACCCCCTGGCAGAACCACTGCGACCACCGCGCCACGGCCACCCGTACGGCCACGGCCGCGACCATGGCGGCAGCGGCGGCCACGGACCCGGAGGACGGCGGCGCGCAGGACCCCTCACCAGCGCCCCGGCGGCGCGGCGCGGGCCAACTGGCCAACGGGATCAGCGCCTTCCAGCGGGACACCGCACCCCATGTGCGGGACGAGCTGGCGCGGCTGGCCCGCGAGGGGCAGCGGCCCTCCCAGCTCTTCATCACCTGCGCGGACTCCCGGCTGGTGACCAGCATGATCACGGCGAGCGGTCCCGGAGACCTGTTCACCGTCCGCAACGTCGGGAATCTGGTGCCGCTGCCCGGCGCGGAGTCGACGGACGACTCCGTCGCCGCGGCCATCGAGTACGCGGTGGACGTGCTGAAGGTGGACAGCATCACGGTCTGCGGGCACTCGGGCTGCGGGGCCATGCAGGCCCTCCTCAGCTCCGCGCCCGGGGTCGCGGTCACCCCGCTGCGCCGCTGGCTGCGGCACGGACTGCCCAGTCTGGAGCGGATGGCGAGCCGCCACCACGCGTGGGCCCGGATCGCGGGCAGGCTGCCCGCGGACGCCGTGGAGCAGCTGTGCCTGACCAATGTGGTCCAGCAGCTGGAGCACCTGCGGGCCCACGAGTCGGTGGCCCGGCGGCTCGCCGAGGGCACCCTGGAGCTGCACGGGATGTACTTCCACGTGGGCGAGGCCCAGGCGTACCTGCTGTCCGAGGGCGAGGACTTCTTCGACTGCAGGGTCTTCGACACGGTCGGCCAGCACGCCTGAACCGATACCCTCCGGTATCCGTGCCATCGATTGGCCCCTTCCCGCACCCTGCAGCGGGGAGGGGCCGTTCGCACGCCGTTCTCGTGCGGGCCGTCTGCGTGATATAGGTCTAAACCAATTTCAGGCTACCCCTTGTCACCTGGGCCGCAGACTGATGAGCTATGTCCGGGGACACAACGGACACCCTGGGAAAGGGAGATGTCGTGAGCAATGAGAGCCTGGCCAATCTGCTCAAGGAGGAGCGGCGGTTCGCACCGCCTGCCGATCTGGCCGCCGCCGCCAATGTGAAAGAGGCTGCGTATGCACAGGCCGACGCGGACCGGCTGGGCTTCTGGGCCGAGCAGGCCCGGCGGCTGACCTGGGCCACCGAGCCGACCGAGACGCTCGACTGGACGAACCCGCCCTTCGCGAAGTGGTTCGCCGACGGCAAGCTGAACGTCGCGTACAACTGCGTGGACCGCCACGTCGAGGCCGGCAACGGCGACCGCATCGCCATCCACTTCGAGGGCGAGCCCGGCGACAGCCGCGCGATCACCTACGCCGAGCTCAAGGACGAGGTCTCCAGGGCCGCCAACGCCCTCACCGAGCTGGGCGTCGAGGCCGGCGACCGCGTCGCCGTCTACCTCCCGATGATCCCCGAGGCGGTCGTCGCGATGCTCGCGTGCGCCCGTATCGGCGCCGCGCACTCCGTGGTCTTCGGCGGCTTCTCCGCCGACGCCGTCGCCTCCCGCATCCAGGACGCCGACGCCAAGCTGGTCATCACCGCCGACGGCGGCTACCGCCGCGGCAAGCCCAGCGCCCTGAAGCCCGCCATCGACGAGGCCGTCGCCAAGTGCCCCCAGGTCGAGCACGTACTCGTCGTACGCCGCACCGGCCAGGACACCGCCTTCACCGAGGGCCGCGACGTCTGGTGGCACGACGTGGTCGCCCGCCAGTCCGCGGAGCACACCCCGCAGGCCTTCGACGCCGAGCACCCGCTCTTCATCCTCTACACCTCGGGGACCACGGGTAAGCCGAAGGGCATCCTGCACACCTCCGGCGGCTACCTCACGCAGGCGGCCTACACCCACCACGCGGTCTTCGACCTGAAGCCGGAGAGCGACGTCTACTGGTGCACGGCCGACATCGGCTGGGTGACCGGGCACTCCTACATCGTCTACGGGCCGCTCGCGAACGGCGCCACGCAGGTCATGTACGAGGGCACGCCGGACACCCCGCACCAGGGCCGCTTCTGGGAGATCGTGCAGAAGTACGGCGTCACGATCCTCTACACGGCGCCCACGGCCATCCGCACGTTCATGAAGTGGGGCGACGACATCCCCGCGAAGTTCGACCTGTCGAGCCTGCGCGTCCTGGGCTCCGTCGGCGAGCCGATCAACCCCGAGGCCTGGGTCTGGTACCGCAAGCACATCGGCGGCGACCGCTGCCCGATCGTGGACACCTGGTGGCAGACCGAGACCGGCGCGATGATGATCTCCCCGCTGCCCGGCGTCACGCACACCAAGCCCGGCTCCGCCCAGCGCGCCTTGCCCGGTATCTCCGCCACCGTCGTGGACGACGAGGCGCGCGAGGTCCCGGACGGCGGAGGCGGCTACCTGGTCCTCACCGAGCCGTGGCCGTCGATGCTGCGCACCATCTGGGGCGACGACCAGCGCTTCATCGACACCTACTGGTCGCGCTTCGAGGGCAAGTACTTCGCGGGCGACGGCGCGAAGAAGGACGACGACGGCGACATCTGGCTGCTGGGCCGGGTGGACGACGTGATGCTGGTCTCCGGCCACAACATCTCGACCACCGAGGTCGAGTCGGCGCTCGTCTCGCACCCGTCGGTCGCCGAGGCCGCCGTCGTCGGCGCCGCCGACGAGACCACCGGCCAGGCCATCGTGGCCTTCGTCATCCTGCGCGGCAGCGCGTCCGAGACCGAGAACCTGGTCGCGGACCTGCGCAACCACGTGGGCAGCACGCTCGGCCCGATCGCCAAGCCCAAGCGGATCCTGCCGGTGCAGGAACTGCCGAAGACCCGCTCGGGCAAGATCATGCGCCGTCTGCTGCGCGACGTGGCGGAGAACCGCGCGGTCGGCGACGTCACCACGCTCGCCGACTCCTCGGTCATGGACCTCATCCAGAGCAAGCTCCCGGCCGCCGCCGGCAGCGAGGACTGACCCGGCGACACCTGCAACACCTGCGGCTCCGGCGTCACCGGCGTCACCGGCGACGGACACGGGAAGGGGCACTCGGCGCGGCGCGCCGGATGCCCCTTTCGCGCCTAAAGTGATGATCGCCGGATGCGCCCTCGCGTACACCCTGTAAAATCATGAAAGCGTAAAGAAAGACCACAGGGTGCGCCGGGAAGTCTGGTCGGCAACGAGTTCCGCCATGCCGTCCAACAGCCCCCGGAGGTGCCCCCCGTGGCCGCGCCCACCCCCACCGACCACAAGAGCCGCAAGCTGCTCGGCCGCCTCTCGCTGCCCGAGAGCCGCTACATCGCCGATGCCCTGCGCGCCGAGACGATGGGCGGCGTCCTGCTCCTCGTGGCCGCGATCACCGCCCTGCTGTGGGCCAACATCCCCGCCGTCTCGGACAGCTACGCGAGCGTACGGTCCTTCCACATCGGCCCCGCCGCCCTCGGCCTGGACCTCTCCCTCCAGCACTGGGCGGCCGACGGGCTCCTCGCCATCTTCTTCTTCGTCGCCGGCATCGAGCTCAAGCGCGAACTCGTCGCGGGCGACCTGCGCGACCCCAGGGCCGCCGCACTCCCGGTGATCGCCGCCCTCTGCGGCATGGCCGTGCCCGCACTCGTCTACGCACTGGTCAACGTCACCGGCAACGGCTCCCTGGACGGCTGGGCGGTCCCGACGGCCACCGACATCGCCTTCGCGCTCGCCGTGCTCGCCGTCATCGGCACCTCCCTCCCCTCGGCCCTGCGCGCCTTCCTGCTGACCCTCGCCGTCGTCGACGACCTCTTCGCCATCCTGATCATCGCGGTGTTCTTCACCAGCGAGATCGACTTCCTGGCGCTCGGCGGGGCGCTGGCGGGGCTGGCCCTCTTCTGGTTCCTGCTCCGCCGCGGCGTCCGGGGCTGGTACGTCTACGTCCCGCTCGCCCTGGTCGTCTGGGGCCTGATGTACAACAGCGGCGTGCACGCCACCATCGCCGGCGTCGCCATGGGCCTGATGCTCCGCTGCACCCGCAGGGAGGGCGAGCCGACCTCCCCCGGCGAGCACATCGAGCACCTGGTCCGACCCGTTTCGGCCGGTCTCGCCGTACCGCTCTTCGCGCTCCTCTCCGCCGGGGTCTCGCTCTCCGACGAAGCCATCGCGCAGGTCTTCACCCGTCCCGAGACCCTCGGCGTGGTCCTCGGACTCGTCGTCGGCAAGACCGTTGGCATCTTCGGCGGAACCTGGCTGGCCGCCCGCTTCACCAGGGCCGAGCTGAACGAGGACCTCGCCTGGCCGGACGTGCTCGCCGTCGCCACGCTCGCCGGAATCGGCTTCACCGTCTCCCTCCTCATCGGCGAACTCGCCTTCGCGGGTGACGCGACCCTCACCGACGAGATCAAGGCCGCCGTGCTGATCGGCTCCCTCATCGCCGCCGTGATCGCCTGCGTTCTGCTCAAGCTCCGCAACCGCCGCTACCGGATGCTCACCGAGGCCGAGGAGCGTGACGAGGACCAGGACGGCATCCCCGACATCTACGAGCAGGACAAGCCCGAGTACCACCTGCGGATGGCGAAGATCTACGAGGACCGGGCGGCGGAACACCGCCGCAAGGCGGAGAAGGCGTCCGCCGCCGCGGTCCAAAGCGCAGCCGGGTCCACCACCGAGGCCGACCGTCCGGCATGATCTGAGTGACGACGCAGGGACAGACGCACGACAGCCGCCAGGCGGCGGCCGACGACAGAAGGAGAGAGCGATGAGCGCAGTGGACCAAGGGGCGCAGGGAGCCGAGCGCACACTCGGCCAGCTGGTCGCCTCGGCCACCGCCGAGATGTCCGCCCTGGTTCACGACGAGATCGCCCTGGCCAAGGCGGAACTGCGCGAGGACGCCAAGCGCGTGGGCAGCGGCAGCGTCTCCCTCGTCGCCGCGGGCGTCTTCGCCGTCTTCTCCCTCCCGGTGCTGACCTTCGCCGCGGCGTACGGGATTCACAACCTGGGGCTCGGCCTCGCCTGGTCCTTCCTGATCGTCGGCGGCGCGTTCCTGCTGATCGCGGGCGTGCTCGCACTGATCGCCGTACGGAAGTTCAAGAAGATCAAGCCGCCGGAGAAGTCCATCGCCTCGGTCAAGCAGACCGCCGCGGTGGTCGGGACCGTCAAGCCGCACCCGCGGCCGGTGAGTGACAAGGCTGTGGGTGTGGCACGCTCGTCCTCATGACAGCGCCCACGCCGGACCCCAGCATTCCGCCCACGGCCGCCACAGCCGTACGGCTCGGCCTCCCCGGCGGGGAAGCGGTGACGCACCGGGACGTGGCCGCCAACGGTGCCCGGTTCCACGTCGCCGAGCTCGGTGACGGGCCGCTGGTGCTGCTGCTGCACGGCTTCCCGCAGTTCTGGTGGACCTGGCGGCACCAGCTGACCGCGCTCGCCGACGCCGGGTACCGCGCGGTCGCGATGGACCTGCGCGGGGTCGGCGGCAGCGACCGCACCCCGCGCGGCTACGACCCCGCCAACCTGGCGCTCGACATCACCGGGGTCGTACGGTCCCTCGGCGAGCCGGACGCCGCGCTGGTCGGGCACGACCTGGGCGGGTACCTCGCCTGGACGGCGGCCGTGATGCGGCCCAAACTGGTGCGCCGGCTCGTCGTGTCGTCCATGCCCCATCCCCGCCGCTGGCGCTCGGCGATGCTGTCGGACTTCGGTCAGACCCGGGCGAGTTCACACATCTGGGGCTTCCAGCGGCCGTTCGTGCCCGAGCGGCAGCTCGTCGCCGACGGCGGGGCCCTCGTGGGGGACCTGATCCGCGACTGGTCGGGGCCGCGGCCTCCGCAGGAGGAGGACCTCGCGGTGTACCGGCGGGCCATGTGCATCCCGTCCACCGCGCACTGCTCGATCGAGCCGTACCGCTGGATGATGCGGTCGATGGCCCGGCCCGACGGGCTGCAGTTCAACCGGCGGATGAAGCGGCCCGTCCGGGTGCCCACGCTGCACCTGCACGGTTCGCTCGACCCGGTGATGCGCACGCGCAGCGCCGCCGGATCCGGCGAGTACGTCGAAGCCCCGTACCGGTGGCGGCTGTTCGACGGGCTCGGGCACTTCCCGCACGAGGAGGACCCCGTCGCCTTCTCGACCGAGCTGGTGAACTGGCTGAAGGACCCCGAGCCGGACCGCTGACCGCCCGCCGTACGTACGGCAGTTCAGCGGTCGGATTGTCCTACGGGCATTCAATTGCCCGGCGCATAGGCCAATTGGCCGCCCCGTACGGGGTTACGGACCTTGGGGCCCGGGCACAGAGCCGAGTATGAGCTGGACGCACGACTACGGTGACACCGCGCACGAACGCCGCTCGGCAGCCACGCCGGGCACGCACGAGAGGGCCGGCCGGCACGGCCACGACCCACGCCTCGGAATTCCCCGCATCCTGCGCCGCCGGGCCCGCTGGGTCTCCGCACGCCTGCGGCATCCACGGACGTAGGGACCCGGCGGGGGCGCCGCGTCAGAGGGCGCAGCCCTGGCTCTCGACGCGGCGCTCGGCGGTCCGGCCCTTCTCGATGTCGTCGCGGATCTCGTCCACGGTGAGCGCGTAGCCGGTGTTCGGGTCGTCGAGGGACTTCGCGAACACGACCCCGTAGACCTTGCCGTCGGGCGTCAGCAGCGGGCCGCCGGAGTTGCCCTGGCGGACCGTCGCGAACAGCGAGTAGACGTCCCGTCGGACGGTGCCGCGGTGGTAGATGTCCGGTCCGTTGGCATTGATCCGGCCGCGGACCCGGGCCGCGCGGACGTCGTACGCGCCGTTCTCCGGGAAGCCGGCGACGATCGCGTCGTTGCCGCTCGTCGCGTCCTTGTCGGTGAACTCCAGCGGCGGCGCCTTCAGCTTGGGCACGTCCAGGACGGCGATGTCGCGCTCCCAGTCGTAGAGCACGACCTTGCCGTCGTACAGCTTGCCCTCGCCGCCGATCTGCACGGTCGGCTCACCGACCCCGCCGACGACGTGCGCGTTGGTCATGACCTTCCCTGGCGCGAAGACGAAGCCCGTGCCCTCCAGCACCTTGCTGCAGCTGGGCGCCGTACCCACGACCTTCACGATCGAGCGCTTGGCCAGGTCCGCGACGGGACTGGTGGCGAGCGCCGGGTCGGGCGCCTTCACCTCGGTGATGGGCTCGTTGGAGAACGGGCTGAACACCTGTGGGAAGCCGTTGCGCGCGAGGGTGGAGCTGAAGTCCGAGAACCAGCTGTTCGCCTGGTCGGGCAGCACCCGCGAAACCCCCAGGAGCACCTTGGAGTTGCGGACCTCCTTGCCCAGGGTGGGCAGCGAGGTACCGGCGAGGGCCGAGCCGATCAGCCAGGCCACCAGCAGCATCGCGACCACGTTGACCAGGGCGCCGCCGGTGGCGTCGAGCACGCGCGCGGGCGTACCGGTGATCTGGCGGCGTAGCTTGCCGCCGAGATGGGTGGTCAGCGCCTGGCCGACCGAGGCACAGATGATGATCGCGACGACGGCGATGACCACGACCGTGGTGGACACCTGGGTGCCGTTGTCGGTCACCCGGTCCCAGATCAGCGGGAGCAGGGCGACGGCGACCAGGCCACCGCCCAGGAAGCCGATCACCGACAGGATGCCGACGACGAACCCCTGGCGGTAGCCGACGATCGCGAACCACACGGCGGCGAGCAACAACAGGATGTCCAGCACGTTCACGTGGGCCACCGTCTCATGCGTGCCAGTCGAGCGGGACCTGACGTGATCGGTCCCACGGGCGTTCCCAGCCGGCGAAGTGCAGGATCCGGTCGATCACCCCGGCGGTGAAACCCCACACGAGGGCCGACTCGACGGTGAAACCGGGGCCCAGATGGCCCCGCGGGTGGACCGTCGTGACCCGGTGCCCGGGATCCGTGAGGTCGGCCACGGGGACCGTGAACACCCGGGCCGTCTCGGCCGGGTCCACGACGCCCACCGGACTCGGGGTGTGCCACCAGCCCAGGACCGGGGTCACGACGAACTCGCTGACCGGGATGTAGAGCCGGGGCAGCACCCCGAAGAGCTGGACACCGGAAGGATCGAGGCCGGTCTCCTCCTCGGCCTCGCGCAGTGCCGCCGACAGCGGGCCGATGGTGTGCGGATCCCCGTCCTCCGGGTCCAGCGCGCCGCCCGGGAAGGACGGCTGGCCCGCATGCGAGCGCAGCGTGCCGGCGCGCTCCATCAGGAGCAGCTCCGGCCCGCGGGGGCCCTCGCCGAACAGGATGAGGACGGCCGACTGCCGCCCCCGGCCGTCCTCGGGCGGCAGGAACCGGCTCAGCTGCCGCGGTTCCACGGTCCGGGCGGCCCTGACGACGGGATCGAGCCAGTCGGGCAGCCCCGCGGTGGTGACGGCCGGGCCGCCCCCCTCGCGCACTCCCGCAGTGACCCCGGCCTCGTCCCGTGTACCGCGCGTCATAGGCGCTCCTGTCCGCGTTCCTCTGTCAACAGCGTCTCCCACACCGCAAACGCGGTCCGGGTACCGATTCGTTCCTACGACTCCTACGCCTCCGGCGCGTCGACCTCGCCGAGCGGCGGCGCCGGCAGGCCCGGGTAGTCCGGGGGCGGGCTCAGCCGCTGGCCCGGCCGTCCGCCCTTCTCGTACTTGAGCAGCTTCTTCGCCTTCTCCGGGTCCGTCTCGCCCTCCCCGTACGCCGGGCACAGCGGGGCGATCGGGCAGGCCCCGCAGGCGGGCCTGCGGGCGTGGCAGATGCGGCGGCCGTGGAAGACGACCCGGTGCGAGAGCATCGTCCACTCGCTCTTGGGGAAGATCGCGCAGATCTCCGCCTCGACCTTCTCCGGGTCCTCCTGCTCGGTCCACTTCCAGCGGCGCACCAGGCGTCCGAAGTGGGTGTCCACGGTGATCCCGGGGACACCGAACGCATTGCCGAGGACCACGTTGGCGGTCTTGCGGCCGACGCCCGGCAGCTTCACCAGGTCCTCCAGCCGGCCCGGCACCTCCCCGCCGTGGTCGTCCCGCAGGGCCTGCGACAGGCCCAGCAGGGACTTGGCCTTCATCCGGAAGAACCCGGTCGGGCGGATGAGCTCTTCCAGCTCCTCGGGGACGGCCGCGGCCATGTCCTCGGGGGTCGGATAGGCCGCGAAGAGGGCCGGGGTCGTCTGGTTCACCCGCAGGTCGGTGGTCTGCGCGGACAGCACCGTCGCGACGAGCAGTTCGAAGGGATTGCGGAAGTCGAGCTCCGGATGGGCGTACGGGTAGGTCTCGGCCAGCTCACGGTTGATGCGACGCGCCCGGCGCACCATGGCCAGGCGGGATTCCGGCTTCGCCGCCTTCGGTTTCTTGGCCGAAACTTTGCCCTGAGGGGCGGTCACGGCCTTCGGGGGCACCTTCGAGGGACCTTGTTCGCCCACAGCTGAATTTTGGGCGTCCGTCACTCCTGCGGACCCCTTGGCCTGTGCTCTCACCGGCTTATTGGACACCCGGCCAGCCTAAGGCCGGGCGCCGACACCCGTCCGGACCTCAGGTAACACCACCCCGATTGGGCTCTCGCCGCACAGCACGCCCGTCCGTCCGGCATCCTTGTGATTGATCGCACTGTTTGAGCCGTCCGGCAAAATGGGGAGCACGGTCCCCTGAGCTGGTCGACATAGGAGAGAGACTCGTGGACGACGTTCTGCGGCGCGCCCCGCTCTTCGCGGCGCTCGATGACGAGCAGGCCGCGGAGCTCCGCGCCTCCATGGGCGAGGTGACCCTCGCACGCGGCGACGCCCTGTTCCACGAGGGCGACCCCGGCGACCGGCTGTATGTCGTGACCGAGGGCAAGGTGAAGCTGCACCGCACCTCCCCTGACGGCCGCGAGAACATGCTGGCCGTCCTCGGCCCCGGCGAGCTGATCGGTGAGCTGTCGCTCTTCGACCCGGGCCCGCGCACCGCCACCGCCACCGCGCTGACCGAGGTCAAGCTGCTCGGCCTCGGCCACGGCGACCTCCAGCCCTGGCTCAACGCCCGGCCCGAGGTCGCGACCGCGCTGCTGCGCGCCGTCGCACGGCGCCTGCGCAAGACCAACGACCAGATGTCCGACCTGGTCTTCTCCGACGTTCCCGGCCGCGTGGCCCGGGCGCTCCTCGACCTGTCGCGCCGCTTCGGCGTGCAGTCGGAGGAGGGCATCCACGTGGTGCACGACCTCACCCAGGAAGAGCTCGCACAGCTCGTCGGCGCCTCGCGCGAGACCGTGAACAAGGCCCTGGCCGACTTCGCGGGCCGCGGCTGGCTCCGTCTGGAGGCCCGCGCGGTGATCCTGCTGGACGTGGAGCGCCTCGCGAAGCGCTCCCGCTGACGGCACCGCCGGTCGCGTTCAGAAGGGTCCTGTCCGGCCGGGCAGGGCCCTTCTGCGTGCCCGGCGGAGCCCTCCGCCCGGCGGAGCCCTCCGCTCGCAGGGCGGCCTCCCCTGCCCCCGCGCCTCGAACGCCCGGGCAGCCGCTCCGTGCACAGTGGAAACATGGAGCACCGAGGTCTGGACGCGTACGGCTACTTCGAGCGGGAGGGCTCGCTCGGACAGGTGCAGGGCGAGTTCCGGGCGGTCGTGGCCGCCGCGCGCGAGCGGACGGGCGAGGCGTACGGGCGCCGGCTGCACAGCGCGTACCTGTACGGGTCCGTGCCGCGCGGGACGGCCCTGCCCGGGCGCTCGGGCCTCGACCTGTTGCTCGTCCTGCACCACCCGCCCTCGCCCGACGACCGCGACACCGCCGAGGTCCTCGCGCGCAGCATCGACGCGGACTTCGAGCAGATCGACGGCGTCGTTGTGCGGCTGCACGACAAGGACACCGTGCTGAGCGAGGAGGAACGATTCGACCTCGGCTGGTTCCTCGCCTGCCGGTGCACCCCGCTGCTCGGCGCGGACCTGGCCGAGCACCTGCCGCGCTACCGGCCGGACAGCCTGCTCGCCCGCGAGACCAACGGCGACCTCGCCGCGCTGCTGCCCACGTGGCGGACGAGCCTGCGGGAGGCGTCGACCCCGGCGGAGCACCGGCGGCTGAGCCGCCTCCTCGCACGCCACCTCGTGCGCACGGGATTCACCCTGGTCATGCCCCGGTGGGGCGGCTGGACCAGCGATCTGACGGAGTCCGCGGAAATCTTCGGCATCTACTACCCCGAGCGCGCCGCCCAGATGCGGGCCGCGGCGGCGGTGGCCCTGGATCCGGTCGAGGACCCGGCCGTACCGCGCGGCTACGTCGAGGACCTGGGGCCGTGGCTCGCGGACGAGTACACGGCACGCCACGGCACGAAGACGCGCCGCCGCCCGCCGGGCCCGGGAGCTACTTCCTCCGCTCGGTGACGGCGAGGGCCTCGACGGCCAGCTTGGCCTCCGCCAGGCCCGCGCCGGTGATGCGGCGGTAGGCCTTGATCGCCGAGATCTGCCGGTCGTCCCGGATCAGGGCGCGCACCTCGTCCAGACCCGCCGGCTCCGGCTCCTCGATGCCCAGGTGGTCCAGCAGCAGCGCCAGGCGGCGCTCCGTCCGGTCCGCCTGCACCTGGAGGCTCTTCACGCGCAGCGACACCGTGGAGGTGATCCATCCGGCGGTGCCTATGAGCACGACGAGCAGGAACATGGTGTTCATTCGGGTCCTCCGGGGATCAGTCCGTGATCTTGAAGGTACTCGAGCTGCGCCTCGACGGACCACTGAGCCGCCGGCCACAGGGAGCGGTCCACGTCCGCGTACACCTGGGCCACGACCGCCTCGGGGGTGGTGAAGCCGTTCTCGACGGCCGTCTCGACCTGCGCCAGCCGGTGCGCCCGGTGGGCCAGGTAGTACTCGACGGCGCCCTGTGCGTCGTCCAGGACCGGCCCGTGTCCCGGCAGGACGGTGTGCACCCCGTCGTCCACGGTGAGCGAGCGCAGGCGGCGCAGGGAGTCCAGATAGTCGCCGAGGCGGCCGTCGGGATGCGCGACCACCGTGGTGCCGCGGCCGAGAATGGTGTCGCCGGTCAGCACCGCCCGGTCGGCGGGCAGGTGGAAGCAGAGCGAGTCGCTGGTGTGGCCCGGCGTCGGAACCACCCGCAGCTCCAGCCCGCCGGTCCGTATCACGTCCCCGGCGGCCAGCCCCTCGTCGCCCAGGCGCAGGGCCGGGTCCAGCGCGCGGACCTTGGTACCGGTGAGCTCTGCGAAGCGGCCCGCGCCCTCCGCGTGGTCGGGGTGGCCATGGGTGAGCAGGGTGAGGGCGACCCGCTTGCCCGCCCGCTCGGCGGTGGCGACGACCGCCCGCAGGTGGGCCTCGTCCAGCGGGCCGGGATCGATGACGACGGCGAGGTCCGAGCCGGGCTCGGACACCAGCCAGGTGTTGGTGCCGTCCAGGGTCATCGCGGAGGCGTTGGGGGCCAGTACGTTCACCGCGCGGGCGGTGGCCGGCCCCGAGGTGACGAGCCCGCGGGGCTGTCCGGGCAGTGCGGCGGCGTCGCTCATGCGGGACCTCCGGGGTCTGCGGGGTCTGCGGGGTCGGCGGGGTCTGCGGGGTCGGCGGGGCGCCCGAGGCGGACGCGCTTGGTGAACTCGTCGTGGCCCGGCCAGCTGAGCACCACCTCGCCGCCCTCCAGCGCGGCCTGCGCCAGCACCGGGGCGAGCTCCTGGGCCCCGGCAGCGGCGAGCGCGTCCGCGGCGCTCCCGTACGCCTCCAGGGACCGCAGGGTGGAGATGGTCGGCGGCATCATCAGCAGCTCGCCCTTGTCGTACCCGTCGGCCGCGTCGGCCGGGCGGATCCAGACGGTCCGGTCGGCCTCGGTGGAGGCGTTGCGGGTGCGCTGGCCCTCGGGCAGGGCGGCCACGAAGAACCAGGTGTCGTAGCGGCGCGGCTCGAACTCGGGCGTGATCCAGCGCGCCCACGCACCGAGCAGGTCCGAGCGCAGCCACAGGCCGCGGCGTTCGAGGAAGTCCGCGAAGGACAGCTCCCGCGCCACGAGGGCCTGCCGGTCCGCCTCCCAGTCGTCGCCGGTGGTGTCCCCGACGACCGTGTCCGCGGTCGGGCCGGCGAGCAGCACGCCCGCCTCCTCGAAGGTCTCCCGTACGGCGCCGCACACGATGGCCTGCGCGGTACGGGCGTCGGTCCCGAGCCGGGCCGCCCAGTCCGCCTGGGAGGGCCCCGCCCAGCCGACGTGGTGCTCCTCGTCGCGGGGGTCGACCCCGCCGCCCGGATAGGCGTACGCGCCGCCCGCGAAGGCCATGGAGGCCCGCCTGCGCAGCATGTGGACGACCGGCCCGTCCGGGGTGTCGCGCAGGAGCATCACGGTGGCGGCGAGCCGCGGCCGAACCGGGGTGAGCGAGCCGTCCGCGAGCGCGCGGATGCGGTCGGGCCATTCGGGCGGGTACCACTGGCCCCCCGCGGGGGGCTGCTGCTGACCATTCGGCATGGCCGGATGCTACGGCCATCCGGGCCGATGTTCGAGGGTCGTCCTTCCGACGGCCGCCGCGCGGCGCCCCGAAGGCGGCGCCCGCCGGCCCCGCCCCGGCGCGCGGCCGGGAGCGGGCATGGCGCGGGGGCGCGGGCACCGTGAAACGGCGCCCGCGCCCCCGTCCGTACGGCCTCTCGCGGGGTCAGGCTCCGGGAACCAGCTCGACCTGGATCTCGACCTCGACGGGCGCGTCGAGCGGCAGGACCGCCACACCGACGGCACTGCGGGCGTGGACGCCCTTCTCGCCGAGGACGGCGCCCAGGAGCTCGCTCGCGCCGTTCAGCACGCCCGGCTGCCCGGTGAAGTCGGGGGCCGAGGCGACGAAGCCGACGACCTTCACGACACGCGCGATCCTGTCGAGGTCACCGACGACCGACTTGACGGCGGCCAGGGCGTTCAGCGCGCAGGTGGCGGCCAGTTCCCTGGCCTGCTCCGGCGACACCTCGGCGCCGACCTTGCCGGTGACCGGCATGCTGCCCTTGACCATCGGGAGCTGGCCCGCGGTGTAGACACAGGCGCCCGACCGCACGGCCGGCTGGTAGGTGGCCAGCGGCGGAACGACCTCGGGCAGGGTCAGGCCGAGCTCGGCCAGCTTCGCGTCGACGACGCCACTCATGCCTTCTCCCGCTTGAGGTAGGCCACGAGCTGCTCGGGGTTGTTCGGGCCGGGTACGACCTGGACGAGCTCCCAGCCGTCCTCGCCCCAGGTGTCCAGGATCTGCTTGGTGGCGTGGACCAGCAGGGGGACCGTCGCGTATTCGAACTTCTTGGTCATGGGAGCGAGGGTAGTGCCTGTGATGCGGGGCTCCTGCGCGCCCCGGGAGCCGAGTGGTTAGGCTCGGGCGATGTGAGCAGGCTCCAGGTGGTCAGCGGCAAGGGCGGCACCGGCAAGACCACGGTCGCCGCGGCACTCGCGCTTGCCCTCGCGCGCGAGGGCGGACGGACTCTACTGGTGGAGGTCGAGGGCAGGCAGGGGCTCGCGCAGCTCTTCGGCGCCGAGGCGCTCCCCTACGAGGAGCGGAAGATCGCGGTGGCGCCCGGCGGGGGCGAGGTCTTCGCGCTCGCCATCGACGCCGAACGGGCGCTGCTGGACTACCTCCAGATGTTCTACAAGCTCGGCTCGGCCGGGCGCGCCCTCAAGAAGCTCGGTGCCATCGACTTCGCGACGACGATCGCCCCCGGACTGCGCGACGTGCTGCTGACCGGCAAGGCGTGCGAGGCGGTGCGCCGCAAGGACAAGGCCGGGCAGTACGTCTACGACCACGTGATCATGGACGCGCCGCCGACCGGCCGGATCACCCGCTTCCTCAACGTCAACGACGAGGTCGCGGGCCTGGCCCGGTTCGGGCCGATCCACAACCAGGCGCAGGCCGTCATGAAGGTGCTCAAGTCCCCCGAGACGGCGGTGCACCTGGTCACCCTCCTGGAGGAGATGCCCGTCCAGGAGACCGCGGACGGCATCGAGGAACTGCGCGAGGCGGGGCTGCCCGTCGGCCGCGTCGTCGTCAACATGGTCCGCCCGCACCATCTGGACGAGGACACCCTGCGCACCGCGGCCGGCGACCACCGCGCCGGGGTGGCGCGCGCCCTGTCCCGGGCCGGGCTGGGCGGCGCGCGCCGCGGCGGACTGGCCGAGCGGCTGGTCGAACCGCTGCTCGCGCAGGCCGCCGAGCACGCGGGCCGGGTGGAGCTGGAGCGCGAGCAGCGCGCCGTACTGACAGGGCTGGACCTGCCGACGTACGAACTGCCCCTCCTCGGGGCGGGGATGGACCTGGCGGGGCTCTACGAGCTGGCCAAGGAACTCCGGAAGCAGTCGGTGGCCGAATGAGCGAGGGGGTGGACACGGTGGGCCTGGACTCTCCGCCGCGGCTGGCGGTCGACCGGCTGCTGGACGACCGGCAGACCCGCATCATCGTGTGCTGTGGGGCGGGCGGCGTCGGGAAGACCACCACGGCCGCGGCATTGGGCGTACGGGCGGCGGCGCGCGGGCGGAAGGCGGTCGTGCTGACCATCGATCCGGCGCGGCGGCTCGCGCAGTCGATGGGGATCGACTCGCTGGACAACACGCCCCGCAGGGTCGCGGACGCCGGTGCGGACGGCGGCGAACTGCACGCCATGATGCTGGACATGAAGCGCACCTTCGACGAGATCGTCGAAGCGCACGCGGACGCCGAGCGCGCCCGGGCCATCCTCGCCAACCCCTTCTACCAGTCGCTGTCGGCGGGCTTCGCGGGCACGCAGGAGTACATGGCGATGGAGAAGCTCGGGCAGCTGCGGGCCCGGGACGACTGGGACCTGATCATCGTGGACACCCCGCCGAGCCGGTCCGCGCTGGACTTCCTCGACGCGCCGAAGCGCCTCGGGTCCTTCCTGGACGGGAAGTTCATCCGGGTGCTGATGGCGCCGGCGAAGGTGGGCGGCCGGGCCGGGATGAAGTTCCTGAACGTCGGCATGTCGATGATGACCGGCACCCTCAGCAAGCTGATGGGGGCTTCGCTGCTGAAGGACGTCCAGACCTTCGTGGCGGCGATGGACACGATGTTCGGCGGCTTCCGCACGCGCGCCGACGCGACCTTCCGGCTGCTCCAGGCGCCCGGTACGGCTTTCCTCGTGGTCGCGGCGCCCGAGCCGGACGCGCTGCGCGAGGCGGCGTACTTCGTGGAGCGGCTGGCCGCGGAGCGCATGCCGCTGGCCGGTCTGGTGCTCAACCGGGTACACGGCAGCGGGGCCGACCAGCTGTCCGCCGAACGGGCGTTGGCCGCCGCAGAGAATCTTGAAGAAGGCGGCATTGTCGATCAGGAGTCCGGGAAAGCTGGACTTCGTGACACGGCCGCCGAACCCCCCGGCGCCGATGACGACACCACGGCCGTCGACCGGATCACGGCAGGACTGCTGCGCCTGCACGCCGAACGGATGCAGGTGATCGCGCGTGAGCAGCGCACGCGTGATCGCTTCACCTCGCTTCACCCCGAGGTGGCGGTGGCCGAAGTGGCCGCCCTGCCCGGCGATGTGCACGACCTCGCCGGGCTGCGGGCCATCGGAGAACGACTCGCGGCCGGGGTGCCGGCCGGAGCGTAAGGCGTTCGTACGAAGGTGGCGGCCGTGCGATCTACCCGGCTGCCGCGTACGTCTCGTACGGAACGTCGATCTCCGCGTCTGCATCCATGGTCAGGATGCCCGTGCTGCGCTCGTACTCCGTGCGTGCGGTTTCGAGCAGCCGTCGCCACGAGGTGACGGTGGGACGACGGCGCAGCAGCGCGCGTCGTTCCCGCTCGGTCATTCCGCCCCACACGCCGAACTCGACGCGATTGTCGAGCGCGTCGGCCAGGCATTCGGTCCGCACCGGACATCCGGTGCACACCGCCTTGGCCCTGTTCTGTGCCGCTCCTTGAACGAACAGTTCATCCGGATCGGTAGTGCGGCAGGCTGCCTGCGCACTCCAGTCGGTAACCCAGCCCATCCCGGCGCCGTCCTCTCCCGAATCGAGGCTCCCCCACGGCGGTAGCGGCATATTCACCGCTGCCAGTTGAGGACGTTACGGAAGGCGGGCACAGTGCAACACCCCCGACGGGCCCAATCTTGAATGGTCCGAACGGACTATGGGTAAGCGGCAGATCACCCGACGGAGTGATCCGGCGACATGCCCGACCATTCCGGCAATTCGGGTGCAATCGGCGGATCGTGTTCACCGGGGCGGCGAGATTCGGACATCAGTCCACCCCATTCGGGAAGGGTGAAAATCAAGCCGAGGGGTTGATGTCGCACCGGACTGCTGTGACAGTTGGGGTCAGCTTAGGCCAAGGCATTCGCGTGTGTCCGGCGAATCAGAACGTAGGCTGCCCTCCATGGGAAAGAAGCGCTCGGGCGGCGGGCTCACCGGGAGCCAGCAGGCCGCCAAGTTCCTCGGGGTGTCCGTTCTCTCCGGAGTCGTGCTGGCGGGCATGGCGATTCCGGCTGCAGGCGCCCTGGGACTGGCCGCCAAGGGCACGGTCGAGGGATTCGACGAGATCCCGGCCAATCTCAAGACCCCGCCGCTGAGCCAGCGGACCACGATCCTGGACGCCGAGGGCGGCTTGATCGCCACCGTCTATTCGCGCGACCGCCAGGTGGTCCCGCTCACCTCGATCTCCCCGTACATGCAGAAGGCCATCGTCGCCATCGAGGACTCGCGTTTCTACGAGCACGGCGCGGTCGACCTCAAGGGCATCCTGCGCGCGGTCAACCGCAACGCGCAGGAGGGCGGCGCGGCCCAGGGCGCGTCCACGCTCACCCAGCAGTACGTGAAGAACGTCTTCGTCGAGGAGGCCGGCGACGACGAGACCAAGGTGCGCGAGGCCCAGGAGAAGAGCCTCGGCCGCAAGATCCGCGAGCTGAAGTACTCGATCCAGGTCGAGGAGGAGCTCGGGAAGAAGAAGATCCTCGAGAACTACCTCAACATCACCTACTTCGGCCAGCAGGCCTACGGGATCGAATCCGCCGCCCAGCGCTACTTCAGCAAGCCGGCCAAGGACCTGACCCTGGAGGAGTCCGCGCTGCTGGCGGGCGTCGTGCAGTCGCCGAGCCGCTACGACCCGGTGAACGACGCCCAGGAGGCGACGAAGCGCCGCAACATCGTCCTCCAGCGGATGGCCGACACCAGGGACGTCTCGCAGGCGGAGGCCGACGCGGCCAAGGCCAAGCCCGTCACGCTGAAGGTCACCAAGCCCAAGAACGGCTGCATCACGGCGGTCAAGGGCGCGGGCTTCTTCTGCGACTACGTGCGCAACTCCTTCCTGACCGACCCGGTCTTCGGCAAGACGCGCGAGGAGCGGGCGAAGCTCTGGAACAAGGGCGGCCTGACCGTACGCACGACCCTGGACCCGCAGTCGCAGGACGCGGCCAACGAGTCGATCAAGGACCACGTCTACCAGGAGGACTCCATCGCGACGGCTGTGACCATGGTCCAGCCGGGCACCGGACGGGTGCTGGCGATGGGCCAGTCCAAGCCGTACGGCTTCGGCAAGAACGAGACGCAGATCAACTACTCCGTGGACAAGCGGATGGGCGGCTCGAACTTCGGCTTCCAGGTCGGTTCGACCTTCAAGCCCTTCATCGCCGCCGCCGCCCTGGAGCGGGGCATGCCGCCGACGAAGGTCTACGGGGCCCCGAACAAGCTCGACTACCCGAGCCCGATCTCCCGCTGCGACGGCTCGCAGTACATCAACACCCAGAAGGAATCCGCGGAGAACGAGACCGAGGACGAGATCGGCCCGTACGCGCTGCGCACGGCGATGGAGAAGTCGATCAACACCTACTTCGTCGAGATGATCGGCGAGATCGGCCTGTGCCCGGTGTCGGAGATGGCGGCCAAGCTCGGCGTGGTGCCGGCGAGCGGCGCGAAGCTGGCCGACGGCCCCGCCATCGCGCTCGGCTCGGAGGAGATGTCCCCGCTGACGATGGCCAACGCGTACGCGGCCTTCGCCAACCGCGGCGTCTACTGCACCCCGGTCGCCATCGAGTCGATCACCGACGCGCACGGCAAGGCGCTCGCGGTGCCCAAGAGCAAGTGCGAGCGGGCAATGTCGCAGAACACCGCCGACACCATCAACACCCTGCTGAGCGGTGTGGTCGACTCCGGCACCGGTGAGCGGGCCGGCCTGACCGACCGCGACAGCGCGGGCAAGACCGGTACGACCGACTCCCGCTACAACGCCTGGTTCGTGGGCTACACCCCGAACGTCTCGGGCGCGGTGTGGGTCGGCTCGGGCGGCGCGAAGAAGATCACGATGGAGAACATCGTGATCGGCGGCAGGTCCTACGCCAAGGTCTTCGGCGGTGGCCTGCCCGGCCCGATCTGGAAGGACGCGATCACGGGCGCGCTGTCCGGCCGCGAGGCCCTGCGCTTCACCACGGTCCACATCGCCGAACCGAACGTCCCCGCCGGCGGCCCCCGCGGCAACAAGCCGTCCACCAGCCCGAACCGTCCCGGCAAGCCCGGCGGCGACGGCAAGCCCGGCGGGCGGCCCGGCGGCCAGACGGGCGGCTCCACCGGTGGCGCCACGGGCGGCGGCGGGGAACCGGACATCCCCTTCCCCGGGATCACGATCGACCCGGGCAACGTGATCGGCGGCCCCGGCCCCCAGTAGCGGGCGGTACGCGACCACGACGACATAAAGGGGAGGGCCCCGGCCGTTCGGCCGGGGCCCTCCCCTTTATGTCGTGCGAATGCGTGGTGCGACTCCTACGAGAGCGCCTTCTTCACGGCGGCGGCGACACGCCCGCCCTCCGCCAGCCCGGCGACCTTCGGGGTCACGATCTTCATGACGGCGCCCATGGCCCGCGGCCCCTCGGCACCCGCCGACCGGGCCTCCTCGACGGCCTCCGCCACGATCCCGGCGAGCTCCTCGTCGGAGAGCTGCTTGGGCAGGTAGGTGTCCAGGAACTCGCCCTCGGCGCTCTCGCGCGCGGCCTGCTCGGGACGACCGCCCTGCGCGAAGGCGTCCGCGGCCTCACGGCGCTTCTTCGCCTCCTTGGCGATCACCTTGAGGACTTCCTCGTCGGAGAGCACACGGGCCTCCTTGCCCGCGACCTCCTCCTTGGTGATGGCGGCAAGGGTCAGACGCAGCGTGGACGAGTGCAGCTCGTCGCGCGCCCTGATCGCGGTGGTGAGGTCTTCCTGGAGCTTGGCCTTGAGCGTGGTCATGCAGGTGAGTGTGCCAGGTACGGGGACGGTGGCGCCCACCCGTTTTCCGGTCTGCGACGATGGGTCCATGCGTGCGCGTTACGGAGTACCACTGAAAGCGGCTGCCGGAATCGCTGCGGTGGGGGCCGCGGGTGTGGCTTACGCCGCCGGTTTCGAGGCACGGTCCTTCCGGCTGCGCCGGGTCACGGTGCCGGTGCTCCCCCGGGGGATGCGCCCGCTGCGCGTACTCCAGGTCTCGGACATCCACATGGTCGGCGGGCAGCGCAAGAAGCGCGCCTGGCTGCAGTCGCTGGCCGGGCTGCGCCCCGACTTCGTCGTGAACACCGGCGACAACCTCTCCGACACCGAGGGCGTTCCCGAGGTCCTCGACGCCCTGGGCCCGCTGATGTCCTTCCCCGGCGTGTACGTCTTCGGGTCGAACGACTACTACGGGCCGCGGCTGCGAAACCCCGGGCGCTACCTGGTCGAGAAGGTCCAGGGCCGGCACGGGCTGAACGGCAACAAGCCGGTCGTCGGCGCCGTGCACAACCCGTGGGAGGGGATGCGGGACGCCTTCGACGCGGCGGGCTGGCTGAACCTCACCAACACCCGGGCCCGGATGAAGCTGGAGGGGCTGGAGCTGGCCTTCACCGGCCTCGACGACCCGCACATCAAGCGGGACCGCTACGAGAGCGTCGCCGGCGGCCCGGAGGCGGACGCCGACTTCTCGCTGGCCGTGGTGCACGCCCCGTACCTGCGCGTCCTCGAATCCTTCACCGCCGACCGGTACCCGCTGATCCTCGCGGGCCACACCCACGGCGGACAGCTGTGCATCCCCTTCTACGGCGCCCTGGTCACCAACTGCGACCTGGACACCAAGCGGGTGAAGGGCCTGTCGACGCACGAGGCGGCGGGCCACCGCTCCTACCTGCACGTCTCGGCCGGCTGCGGCACGAACCGCTTCACCCCGGTCCGCTTCGCCTGCCCGCCGGAGGCCACCCTCCTGACCCTCACCCCGAAGCCGTAGGGCCCCCGCGCCCGCTCCGTGAAAACCGGATTTCGTCTCCGGCGAGAGGTCCGCTAAAGTAATCGATGTCGCCAGGACAGCAACACTTCAGGGCGACGATCGGGGTGTAGCGCAGCTTGGCAGCGCGCTTCGTTCGGGACGAAGAGGTCGTGGGTTCAAATCCCGCCACCCCGACAGAGTAAGACCAGGTCAGGGCCTGATTCGCGAAAGCGGATCAGGCCCTTCCTGCGTTTTCAGGAGCGACGCGCGGGCAGCGCCGCCAGGGCCTCACCGAGCGAGCGATCACGTGCACCGAGATCACCGGCGCCCGCTTCGCCTCGTGGTCCGCTGCGGAACGGGGCTCGGGATCGATGTCCTGGGCCACGTCGGCTGCCGGACCCGAT
Organism: Streptomyces yangpuensis; assembly: GCF_024666385.1. Classification (NCBI taxonomy): domain Bacteria; kingdom Bacillati; phylum Actinomycetota; class Actinomycetes; order Kitasatosporales; family Streptomycetaceae; genus Streptomyces; species Streptomyces yangpuensis. The sequence goes on along the minus strand of NZ_CP102514.1, from coordinate 3,979,791 downwards.
GCAAGCAGCGCGCACCCGTCCAGCGGACGACACGCACCGGAGAACGGGGTGGCTTCACGCAGCCCTGGGCCGGGGCGGGCCAGGTTGACGGACGTCACACCCGGTCCGCACTGCGTGGCGGCCCCCACGGCCGGCGCACTGCCGGTGTCGAGCCTGGCCCAGAGGGAGTAGCAGTCGCTGCCGGTGTTCTTCAGCCCACCTCTTATGACGAGTGTGGAAAGCAGAGAGAAGGGCAGTTCGCGCTCGGCTTGAACCAGCCGCTCTCGGCAGCGGATGCAGGGCCCATGGAGAAGGAAGACGCAGCCACCGCTATGGCCACTATGACAGCCCTGGAGGCAGGTGAACGCATTGTGTGTCCTTCGATGTCTGAAACCGGCGCTGCTTTTCATGCAGACCTGTCCTGAGCAGTACGGCACACGGGTAACCGGGGCGATGGCGCTCCATCGGGATCGTGTCTCCACAGGGGGCGAGCTGGCCCAGGTCGCGCTACCAGGCAGCCAAGATCAGCCAAGCAGCCTCCCTCCGGCGCGACCGGGAGGGTGAACGACGGAGAGCATCAGCCCTGGTCCTGCGAGGGTGCACGGTGGGCGCGGCGCCGTACTGCGGGGCCGATGCCGGCAGCGCTGCCGATTCCGATGCCGAGGCCCAAGCCCATGCCGACGTTGTCGAAGACGAAGAGCCCGAGCAGGAGCCCGACGGCGACGCCGAGCGACATGCCCACGGCCAGCCCGATGCCTATGGAACGAGTTCCGGAATTATCAACGTGCGTCATACATTCATTATGTCACGACTGCCCGATCCACCTGATGGAGCGCCAAAAACCTGCACACCAAGGCAGGTTGGCCGGACACCAGAATTCCAAGGAACGCCTCCTCTCGAGGGAGCATCCCCAACCGGTTGCACATCATGTGGGCCTGGTGGAATACCAGGTGACCGGCGCTGTAGGAAATGCGCGCGGCCTCCGCCCTCCGCGAGGTATGAGGACAGGGCTTGCGTCCAGATGGAACCGACGCGCGAGACGAGCCGGTTGACCGACCGGGCACGTTCCCTCCCTCCCGGACAGCATGTGGAGCCCCGCTGCCACGTCCCCCATTTCCTCCAACAGCATGCTCTGTGCCAGGGCACGGACGGGGTCAGTTCGACGTAGCGGGAGGCATCGACAGTGCGTCCGTGCGCCAGGCCGATTCACCCGCGCCGGGATAGGCGGGGGTCAGCAGGTACGCATGGGCCCCCAGCCGACGCAGGGACCGGTTGGGCTCCACCTCGAAAGCGGTGGCGAAGCGCTCGTCGCGTGCCAGGGCGTCCAGCCAGGCGTGGACGTGTTGCTGATCGACGTAGCTGTGGCTTGCTCCGTCCGCCTGCCCGCCGTCCACCGCCAGGGCGGTCAGCCAGGAGAACGGACTGGTCTTCACGGCAGCCCTGGAAACGTGACCCAGCACCGAACGGGCCGCCTTGCCCTGCGGTTCGAGCGGCTTGGCCGTCACGTGATCAAGCAGATGGGGGCTTGCCTGCCGCGAGTCCCTGGGCGAAGACCGGCTCGGACAGGACGTCTCGCAGGCGCGCGGTCGGCGCAGCTTGAGGACCGCACGACGGGGGCTCGGGGCGTCGTCGAGCGCGGGGACGGCGGCGTGCAGGGCATCGGTGAGCAGGCCGGCCCGCTCGGCGAGGTGCTCCTCGTACGCCGGCTCCCGCCGCAGGGAGTCCGAGGTGTGGGGCAGGACGAGATCCAGCGACTCCACGGGCAAACGGTTCACGCGGTGCACGGCCCACGCCGGCACCACGGGGCTCAGCCCGTCCGGGGCGCGTTCCTCGGTGGATCAGGCCCTTCGTGCTTTTCCGGGGCCCGTCAGTAGGGGCGGGGCGACATGATGTGGGGCTCTATGGCCGGGGCCTCGAAGACGCAGCGGGGGATGCCGGGGCCGGGGGTGGCGCGGACGGAGACCTTCGTCGGGGGGTCCGTCGGCAGCTCGACGCGGACCGTCACCGGGTGGTCGTGGTGGGTCGTCGCGTGGCCCGTCTCCTTGCCGTCGACCAGGACCTCGACGACCGCGGTGCGGCCGGTCTGGACCGTGGCACTGACCGAGTGGCCCGCGTGGTCGATGTGGAAGTGATGCCGCCGTCGCATGAGACCGCCTCCCGCCGCTGCCCCCACGTCCAGCGTAGCCAACAGCGGCTAGGAGCTCGCGTGGAGCGCGGCCAGTTCGGTGCGCGCCAGGGTCGGGAGGTCGGTGGTCGGGGTTGTCGCCGTCAGGGCGTCGAGGTGGGCGAGGACCGCGGCGACGGTGGGGAAGGGGCCCACCGGGCGGAGCAGCCAGAGGCGGCCACGGGGGCGGGGCGGGAGGCCGAGGGCGGCGAGGGCCTCGTCCGCCTCGCGGTCGAGGCCGCGGAGGTCCGGCTCGGGGAGCGGGGCGCATTCCACGCCGGTGATGTGGCCGTGGCCGTCGAGGGCGGTGTCGACGGCCCAGTGGGTGGAGCGGTCGGGGATCCAGGTGCGGGCCGCCGGGGGCCAGACGTACGGGAGGAATACCCAGCGCAGGTCCTCGGGGGCCGGCTCCCAGCCGAGCGCCTCCAGCTCCCGCATCTCGGGCAGCCGGTCCGCCTCCAGTTCGCTGCGGCCGGTGCGGCGCTGTGCGAGCGGGTGCGGTGTTCCGTCCTCGTCCCACGACATGCGGGCACGCTATCCGACCGGGTGCCGGATCTACGTGACCTGCGCCGTGGGCGTCCCCGTCAGGCGTCCAGGGGGTTGGCCGCGATACGGCTGGCCGCGCCGGAGGCGACGTAGGCGGCGGCCGCGCAGGCGGGCTTGCGCCGCGCCTGGTCCTCGACCAGGGCGGTGAAGACCGGGCCGAAGCCGGCCCGCGGGTGGGCGGTGAGGAGGCCGGCCGTGAAGGCCGGGTCGAACTCGGCGAGGCGCAGGCCGGAGACGTCGGCGCTCGTGCCCACCTGGAGGAGGTGGCTCTCCACGTCCTCGGCCGCGCTCACGTCGTCCCGCATGTGCAGGACGATGATCTCCTCGGCGCGGGCCCGCCGGTCCGCCGGCCAGCCCAGGCCCGCCGTCAGGACGCGCGCCACATGGCCGCCGGCCTCCTCGAAGGGCAGGGTGTGGCTGTCGAACGGCGCGGTCAGGCCCAGGTCGTGCAGGAGGGCCGCCACGTAGAAGAGTTCCCGGTCGTACTCCAGGCCGTGGTCGGCCGCGTACCGCGCGCCGAAGGCGTAGGAGCGCACGGAGTGGTTCAGGAGCGCCGTGTCGGCGTACTCCGACGCGATCTCCAGGGCGGCCCGGGCTGAGTTGGTGTCGAGCGTCCACGTCATGGCACGTCAGCGTAGGCGGCGCGTGAAGTCGACGTCCGACGGGGGCTCACCGGGCCAGCTGAGCCGGGTCGGGGTGGGCGGGGTCTCGGCGAGGACGGAGCCGCGCGAGACCACGTGACGGGGGCGCACCTGGCGGCGGATCGCCTCCTCGGGCGAGGGCGCGGGCAGGAGGACGAAGGAGGCCGGGGCGCCCGCGGTGATGCCGTACTCGTCGGCGCCGAGACCGAGGACGCGCGCCGCACGGTCCGTCACCATCGAGAAGGCCACCGGGATGTCGTCGGCACCGGTGAGCTGGGCGGCGTACAGGCCGACGAGGGCGGTCTGCAGCGGGTTGGCGGTGCCGAGGGCGTTCCACGGGTCCATCACGTCGTCGTGGCCGAAGGCCACATTGACCCCGGCCGCCAGCATCTCCCGGACCTGGGTGAGGCCGCGCCGCTTGGGGTAGGCGTCGAAGCGGCCCTGGAGGTTGAGGTTGGCGAAGGGGTTGGCGACCAGGTTGATGCCCGAACGCGACAGGAGCCGCTGGAGTTTGAAGCTGTAGGCGCCGTTGTAGGAGCCCATGGCCGTGGTGTGCGAGGCGGTGGCGCGTTCGCGCAGGCCGAAGCGCAGGGCGAGGGTGGCCAGCACCTCGACGAAGCGGGACTGTTCGTCGTCGATCTCGTCGCAGTGGGCGTCCACGCGCAGCCCGTGTTCCTCGGCGAGCGCGAAAGCGGTCCGCAGTGAGGCGACGCCGTCCTCGCGGGTGTCCTCGAAGTGCGGGATCGCGCCGACGACGTCCGCCCCGCGGGCGATGGCCTCGCGCAGCAGCGCCTCGCCGTCCGGGAAGGAGACGATGCCCTCCTGCGGGAAGGCGACGATCTGCAGGTTCATGACGTCCCGCACCCGGTCGCGCACCTCCAGCAGTGCGTCGAGGGCGGTGAGGGACGGGTCGGTGACGTCGCAGTGCGTACGGACGTGCAGCACGCCGTGGGCGGCCTGCCAGCGCAGCACCTCGGTGGCCCGCGCGATCACGTCCTCGCGGGTCAGGGTCCGTTTGCGCTCGCTCCAGCAGGCGATGCCCTCCCACAGGGTGCCGGAGGTGTTGGGGCGCGGCTCGCCGGCGGTCAGCGCCGTGTCGAGGTGGATGTGCGGTTCGACGAAGGGCGCGGTGAGCAGGCCGCCGTGCGCCTCGATGAGGATGCCGGTGGCCGGCGGTTCCTTCTGGTCGTCGTACGGAATCACCCGCGCGATGTGGCCGTCCTCCCCCACCTCGACGTCGGACAGGCCTGATGTGTGGAGCAGCCGGGCACCCCGGACGATCATCCGCATGGCGCCAGCGTACGGACGACGGCCCTCAGCCGCGCTTGGCCTGGGCCTTCTGCTGCATGCCGCGCGTCTTCGCGGCGTTGGAGTGGGCGTCCTTGAACGCGGCTTTCGCACGGGCCTCGGCAGCGGTGTTCTTCGCCAGCGCGCGTTCGGAGTCCTGGTGCAGGTGGTGACCGGTGCGGGCCTTCTTGGCCATGATCGTTCCTCCTTGGCGTACGGGTCCACTGTGCGCCCATTCGGAGCAGTCAGCATCCCCGGAGCCACTGCGGCCACAATGGGCGCATGACCAGCGACAGCGAGATCACCCCCGAGATGCCCGACTGGGAGAAGCGGTTCCGTGCGCCGCGCGTCGGGCTGCCCGAGTGGGCCGAGGACGCCCCGGACCGTTCGCTCTTCGTCTCCAACGCGACCGGCACCTTCGAGATCTACGCCTGGGACCGCGCCACGGGCCGGCAGCGGCAGGCCACCGACCGCCCCAACGGCACCACCGACGGCACCCTCTCTCCCGACGGCGAGTGGATCTGGTGGTTCTCAGACACCGACGGCGACGAGTTCGGCACATGGGTGCGCCAGCCCTTCGCGGGCGGCCCCGACGAGCCGGCCACCCCCGGCCTGGAGCCCTCGTACCCCGCGGGCCTGGCCATCGGGCGGGACGGCACCACGGTCGTCGGGCGCTCCACGGACGAGGACGGCTCGACCATCCACGTGGTCCGCCCGGACGGCTCCGAGCCCGCGGTGATCTACCGGCACCGGGAGTCCGCGGGCGTCGGCGACCTGTCGTACGACGGGACCCTGCTGGCCGTCGAGCACACCGAGCACGGCGACGCGATGCACTCGGCGCTGCGCGTCCTCACCCTCGACGGGGCCACCGTCGCCGAGCTGGACGACTCCCGCGGCGGAACGGAGGAGCTCGGCCTCGAGGTGCTCGGCTTCGCCCCGGTCGCGGGCGACACCCGGCTGCTCATCGGCCACCAGCGGCGCGGCCGCTGGGAGCCGCTGGTGTGGGACGTGGCCACCGGCGCCGAGCAGGACCTCGCGATCGACCTGCCGGGCGACGTCAGCGCCGAGTGGTATCCGGACGGTTCCGCGCTGCTGGTCGCGCACAGCTTCGAGGCGCGCAGCGAGCTGTGGCGCTACGACCTGGCCGCGGGGGAGCTCGTACGCGTGGACACGCCGCCGGGGTCGGTGTCCGGGGCCACCGCGCGGCCCGACGGGACGGTGGAGTACCTGTGGTCGTCGGCCGCCGAGCCCTCGTCGGTGCGGTCCACCGCGGGCGGTGTCGTCCTGGACCCGCCGGGCTTCCGGCCGCCGGGCTCGCTGCCGGTGGAGGACGCCTGGGTGGAGGGTCCGGGCGGCCGCATCCACGCGCTCGTGCAGCGCCCGGCGGGCCACGGCGACGGCCCCTTCCCGACGGTATTCGAGGTCCACGGCGGGCCCACCTGGCACGACAGCGACGCGTTCGCCGCGGCCCCGGCGGCCTGGCTGGACCACGGCTTCGCGGTGGTCCGGGTCAACTACCGGGGTTCGACGGGCTACGGCCGGGAGTGGACGGACGCCCTCAAGCACCGGGTCGGCCTGATCGAACTGGAGGACATCGAGGCGGTCCGGGAGTGGGCGGTCTCGTCCGGCCTCGCGGACCCGGCGCGCCTGGTCCTGTCGGGCGGCTCCTGGGGCGGGTACCTGACGCTGCTGGGCCTGGGCACCCGGCCCGACGCGTGGGCGGTGGGCCTGGCCGCCGTACCGGTCGCGGACTACGTGACGGCCTACCACGACGAGATGGAGGCGCTGAAGGCCCTGGACCGCACCCTCTTCGGCGGAACGCCGGAGGAGGTCCCGGACCGCTTCGAGGCGTCCTCGCCGCTGACGTACGTGGACGCGGTGAAGGCCCCCGTGCACATCGCGGCGGGCGTCAACGACCCGCGCTGCCCGATCCGGCAGATCGACAACTACGTGGACCGGCTCGCGGCGCGCGGAGCGGTGCACGAGGTGTACCGGTACGACGCGGGGCACGGCTCGCTCGTCGTGGAGGAGCGGATCAAGCAGGTCCGGATGGAGTTGGAGTTCGCGCTGAAGCACCTGCCCGCCCGACCCTGAGCACCGGTGGCCGGTGCACCCCCCGTACCGTGGTGGGGTGCACCGGTTTCTCCTGACCCCGCGCTGGTGGGGGATCAACGTCTTCGTCGCGCTCGCGGTCCCCTTCTGCCTGTTCATGGGGTCGTGGCAGCTCGGCCGGTTCGAGGCCCGTGTCGACAGCCACCGGGAAGCGACCGCCGAGCGGCCCGCCGACCAGGTGGCGGCCCCGCTGGACTCGCTGCTCCCGGTCGACACGGAGACCTCCGGACGGCTGGCTTCCGCGTCCGGGGAGTACGCCGAGCAGATGCTGGTGCCCGGGCGGCGGCTCGACGGCGCGACCGGTTTCTACGTCCTGACGCTGCTGAGGACCGACTCCGGCAAGGCCGTCCCGGTGGTACGGGGCTGGCTGCCGGGCGCGGCGGACCCCGCGAAGGCGCCGGCCGCGCCGACGGGCCGGGTCGAGGTGACCGGAGCCCTCCAGGCCCCGGAGAACTCGGGCACGAAGGGGGTCCACGCCCAGGGTGGTCTGCCCGCCGGGCAGGTCGGGGTGATCGCGGCGGCCACGCTGGTCAACATCGTCCCGCACCCGCTGTACGACGCCTGGCTGACCGTGCAGACCCCGGCGGATGGCATGCTTCCGGTGCCTGCGCAGGCGCCGACCAACACCGGGCTCGACCTGAAGGCGTTCCAGAACCTCGGCTACACCGGCGAGTGGTTCGTCTTCGTCGCCTTCGTGCTCTTCATGTGGTTCCGGCTCTACCGCCGCGAGGTGGAGACGCTGCGCGACGCGGAGGCCGGCCTGCTCGACCCCACCGCCCCGGCCGACCTCGCCGCCCCGGCCGACCTCACCGGCCCGGCGGACGCCACCGCCCCGGCCGGCCAGGACCCGCAGGATCAGTCGTCGACCGGGATCGCGCCCGTCCGGTAGACCGTGCCGCCGCAGGCGTCGGGGATCGATGTCCGCGTCGTCGGTGCGCCGCTGGTCTGGGGGGTGTGGGACACCTCGACGACGCTCGGCGCCTGAGGAGTGCCGGTCTGCGGCTCCGACGCAGCGCCGCTGCGCAGGCTGCCCGAGGTGCCCGCCGACCCGGTCTGCGGCGGCGTACCGCCACTGGTCGAGCCGGTCGTCGTGCAGGGCTCGCCCGGCGGCACCCACGCGAAGCGGACCTCGTAGGACTTGTTCGGCGGGAGCACCACCACCGGCGCCTCCGCCGACGGGTCGGGCAGCAGCCCGCTGCCCGGGCCGCCCGCCGTGTGGCCGACCACGGCGACCCCGGAGCCCGGGGTCAGCGTCGCGACGGGCGCGGAGGCCGCGGTCACGGCGTCCCGGCCGGCGACGGCGCAGCCCTGGGACGAGACGTTGGTGACCCGGAAGCCGCCGGCCACGCGGCCGTCGGTCTCCGGGTTGCGGACGAAGCCGACGACACCGAGCTGCTCGGCGCCGCACCCGGGCACGCCCGGCGCGGCCACCGGCGGCAGCGGGCCCGTGCCGGCCGCCGGACCGGCCGCGGTACCGGCCGGTCCGCCCGAGGCTCCGGTGCCCGCCGGGCCGGAGGTCAGCCCCCCGGTCGGGGAGCCGCCCTGCGCGGGGTCCGGCTGTCCGGTGGCGCCGCCCGCGTCCGGGGCGCCGCTGACGGAGCTCCCCGCCTTCGGGTAGGCGCCGTATCCGTTCTGGTGCGGGTCGGACGCGCCGCCCCGCTTGCCGCCCGACTGCGCCTCGTGGCCGGCGATGGCATGGCGGTCCGGGGCCGTGCCCTCGCCGCCCGCCAGGTGCAGGGCGGCCGGGATCGCGGTACCCGCCAGCAGCGCGGCCGCGGCCGCGCCGACGACGGCCCGGCGCCTGCGGGCCCGGCGTCGCGCGGGGACGCCGTGCAGGATCCGCTCCAGCGCGTCCTCGGAGGGCTGCAGGCCCTCGACGGCCCCGCGCAGGAGGATGCGCAGCTCGTCCTCGCCGCTCGCGCCGTCCGGCGCTGTGTGGTCGTCCATCATGACTGCGCAGCCTCCATCGCCACCCGCAGCGCGGCAATCCCCCGCGATCCGTACGCCTTGACCGAGCCGAGCGATATCCCGAGCGTCTCGGCGACCTGGGACTCCGTCATGTCCGCGAAGTAACGCAGCACCAGCACTTCGCGCTGGCGGCGCTGGAGCCCCCGCATCGCCTTGATCAGGTCGTCGCGTTCCAGTTGGTCGTACGCGCCCTCTTCGGCGCTCGCCATGTCCGGCATGGGCTTCGACAGCAGCTTGAGGCCGAGGATGCGCCGGCGCAGGGCGGAACGGGAGAGGTTCACGACGGTCTGGCGCAGGTACGCCAGGGTCTTCTCGCGGTCGCGGACCCGGTTGCGGGCGGAGTGCACCCGGATGAACGCCTCCTGGACCACGTCCTCGCACGAGGCGGTGTCGTCGAGGAGCAGCGCGGCCAGGCCGAGGAGGGAGCGGTAGTGCGCCTGGTAGGTCGCCGTGAGGTGGTCGACCGTGGTGCCGGCCACCACCTGCGCCGCCACGTCGGCCGCCACGTCGGCCGTCGGCTGCGCCGTCTCGTCCTTGCCGTTCCCGTCCGTCCCTGCGTTGTCACGCTGAGCGGGCACGAGGCCGCCCGGGACCGGTACGGCGGCCCGTGCGGGCACCTCCGGGGTCCCCGGCCGCGGGACGGGAACGATCACGGGGAGACCGCCGCCGGACGTGCGGAGATCCCGGCGCGGCGGGACGATCCCCGCACGTGCCGGTAGGACGGCCACTTCGAGCAGTGCCTCTGCCACGCCTGTAGGACACGCGTCCCCCCGTCAGGGTTGTACGCGCGTGGAAGCCTCACCGGAGAAATCCGTATTGCGCTCATGCGTACCCGCTCTTCCCGATTGCCCCGTCCAGCGAAACGGCAGTCGGGCCATCACCTTGATCAAGGGATCGGCACCGATCCTACAAAGCGAATTACGCAAATTCACCTGCGATCAGTTCCGCGATCTGCGTGGCATTCAGTGCCGCCCCCTTGCGGAGATTGTCGGCGCACACGAAGAACTCCAGCGCGTACGGGTCGTCGAGCGAGGCCCGCACCCGGCCCACCCAGGCCGGATCCGTCCCGGCGGCGTCCACAGGGGTGGGGAACTCCCCCGCCGCGGGGTCGTCCACGAGCACCACACCGGGCGCGGCCTCCAGGATCTCCCGGGCGTGCGCGGCCTTCACCTCGTTCTCGAAGCCGGCCCGCACCGTCAGCGAGTCACCGGTCAGCACCGGCACCCGGACACAGGTCACCGACACCGGGAGCGTCTCCAGCTGAAGGATCCGGCGGGTCTGCGCCCGTACGGCGAGCTCGTGCGAGGACCAGCCGTCCTCGTCGAGCTCACCGCACCAGGGCACGACATTGAGGGCCAGCGGGGCCGCGAAGGGCCCGGTGTCCTCGCCCACGGCGCGGCGTACGTCGCCGGGCTGCTCGCCCAGGGAGGTCCCGGCGACCAGCGACAGCTGGCGGCGCAGCGCCTCGGAGCCGGCCCGGCCGGCCGCGCTCGCCGCCTGGTACGTGGAAACGGCCAGCTCGGTCAGGCCGTACTCGGCGTGCAGCGCGCCCAGGGAGGCGACCATCGCGGCGGTGACGGTGTCCGGCGCGGCGACGATCCCGCGCGGCCGGATCCGCGCCGCGTGGGCGTTGATCTCGGGGACCACGAGCGGCACCTCGGGATCGTCCCGGAAGGCGGCGGACTGGTCGACGACGACCGCACCGCGCGCGGTGACGACGGGGGCCCACCTGGCCGAGATCTCGGCGGGAGTGAGGAAGAGGGCGACGTCGCCCGGGCCGAGGCCGTCGAAGGCGTCCTCGGTGAGGGCGAGCACCTCGCACTCCTGCCCGCGGACGGACAGCATCCGGCCCGCCGAGCGGCCGGAGGCGATCAGGCGTATGTCGCCCCAGACGTCGGCCCGCTCGGACACCATCCGGAGCAGGACCGAACCGACCGCTCCGGTCGCCCCGACGACGGCGAGTGCCGGAGCCGGGGTCGACCGGGCTGCCGTCATCGTCCGGTGCCCCCGTAGACGACGGCCTCGTCGCTGTCGGAGTCGAGCCCGAAGGCGGTGTGCACGGCGCGGACGGCCTCGTTGACGTCGTCCTGGCGGGTCACGACCGAGATCCGGATCTCCGAGGTGGAGATCAGCTCGATGTTGACTCCCGCGTCGGACAGCGCCTGGAAGAACGAGGCGGTGACGCCCGGGTTCGTCTTCATGCCGGCGCCGACCAGGGAGATCTTGCCGATCTGGTCGTCGTAGCGCAGGGAGTCGAAGCCGATCGCGCTCTTCGCCTTCTCCAGGGCGTCGATGGCCTTGTGGCCCTCGGCCTTGGGGAGGGTGAAGGAGATGTCGGTGAGGCCTGTCGAGGCCGCGGAGACGTTCTGCACGATCATGTCGATGTTGATCTCGGCGTCCGCGATGGCGCGGAAGATCGCCGCGGCCTCGCCCGGCTTGTCCGGGACGCCGACGACCGTGATCTTGGCTTCGGAGACGTCGTGCGCGACTCCGGAGATGATGGCGTGCTCCACCTGCGCGTCCCCTTGCGGATTCTCGTTGCTGACCCAGGTGCCCGGCAGTCCCGAGAAGGACGAACGGACGTGGATCGGGATGTTGTAGCGGCGTGCGTACTCGACACAGCGGTGCAGCAGCACCTTGGAGCCGGAGGCGGCCAGCTCCAGCATGTCCTCGGAGGAGATCCAGTCGATCTTCCGGGCCTTCTTCACGACGCGGGGGTCCGCGGTGAAGACGCCGTCGACGTCGGTGTAGATCTCGCAGACCTCGGCGTCCAGCGCCGCGGCGAGCGCCACGGCGGTGGTGTCCGAGCCGCCCCGGCCCAGGGTGGTGATGTCCTTGGAGTCCGCGGACACGCCCTGGAAGCCGGCGACGATGGCGATGTTGCCCTCGTCCAGCGCGGTGCGGATACGGCCCGGCGTGACATCGATGATGCGCGCTTTGTTGTGGACCGAGTCGGTGATGACGCCTGCCTGGCTACCGGTGAACGACTGGGCCTCGTGGCCCAGGTTTTTGATCGCCATGGCCAGCAGGGCCATGGAGATCCGCTCTCCGGCGGTCAGCAGCATGTCGAATTCACGCCCGGCAGGCATCGGGGAAACCTGCTCGGCGAGATCGATCAGCTCGTCCGTCGTGTCGCCCATCGCAGACACCACGACGACCACTTGGTGGCCGTTCTTCTTGGCGTCCACGATCCGCTTGGCGACGCGCTTGATGCCCTCGGCATCGGCTACGGAGGAGCCTCCGTACTTCTGCACGACAAGGCCCACGTGCGCTCCTCGCTCAGTCCGTCTCATTGCTGGTGCAGTCTAACGAGCGACCGGGATCCGACCGCCTCGTACCGCATCATGAGACGAACAGATCAAAATCCGGGTTCCCGTGCCGGACGATCACTTTCGCCGGGTCATCCGGGGCGGGTCACCCGCGGCAGGTCATGCGCGCGGGTCACCTGCGGCCCAGGCGGCCCAGCTCCTGCGCCATGACCTGTCCGGCCTGTTCGGCGAGGTCGTCCTCGGTCAGGTCCTCGTCCGTGTCCAGGCCGTCCAGCGCCGCCAGTGGCTGGTTCAGGCGCACGTGCGAGATCAGGGACTGCAGGGCCCGCAGGGTCGCCGAGGCGGTCGGGCCCCAGTTGGTGAAGTACGAGAACTGCCACCACCACAGGGCCTCCGTGATGCGGCCCGCCTGGTGGTGGATCAGCCCGTGCCGCAGGTCGGCGACCACGTCGGCCAGGTCGTCGGAGATCCGGTGCGCCACCGGGGCCTTGCGCGGCTCGTACGGGTCGAAGACCTCGGAGTAGACGTCCACCGGCTCCAGCATGATCGCGAACCGCTCGCGCAGGTCGTCGACGTCCGGCTCCGGGCCGAGATCGGGCTCGTAGCGCTCGTCGGGCAGCACGTCCTGGTACGCACCCAGCCGGCCGCCCGCCAGCAGCAGCTGGGACACCTCCAGGAGAAGGAAGGGCACCGCACTGTCCGGGTCCTCGCCCTTGGCGACCTCGGTGACCGCGACGATGAACGACTCGATCTGGTCCGCGATCGAGGCGGCGAAGTCGTCCGGATCCTGGCCGAGAGCGTGCAGCGTTGCGTCAGACATCGAGAAGTCGCCTTCCTTCAAAGGCCCGCCCCAGCGTGACCTCGTCCGCGTACTCGAGATCTCCCCCGACGGGGAGCCCGCTGGCCAGGCGGGTGACCTTCAGGCCCATGGGCTTGATCATGCGGGCGAGGTAGGTGGCGGTCGCCTCGCCCTCCAGGTTCGGGTCGGTGGCGAGGATCAGCTCGGTCACCTCGCCGTCCGCCAGGCGCGCCAGCAGCTCGCGGATGCGCAGGTCGTCGGGGCCGACGCCCTCGATCGGGCTGATCGCGCCGCCGAGGACGTGGTACTTGCCCCGGAACTCGCGGGTCCGCTCGATCGCGACCACGTCCTTCGGCTCCTCGACGACACAGATGACCGTCGCGTCCCGGCGCGGGTCGCGGCAGATGCCGCACCGCTCCTCCTGCGCCACGTTCCCGCACACCGCGCAGAACCGGACCTTGTCCTTGACCTCCAGCAGCGCGTGCGCGAGGCGGCGGACGTCGGTGGGCTCGGCCTGCAGGATGTGGAAGGCGATCCGCTGCGCGCTCTTGGGCCCGACGCCGGGCAGCCTGCCCAGTTCGTCGATCAGGTCCTGGACCACGCCTTCGTACAACGGACTGCCTTCTTTCGGATGGGATGCGTCGGGTGGGAGGGACGAGGGAGGGTACTGCTAGAACGGCAGCCCGGGAATCCCGCTGCCGCCGCCCAGGCCCTGCGCGAGCGGGCCCAGCTTCTGCTGCTGGAGCGCCTGCGCGTTCTCGCCCGCGGCCTGGACCGCCGCGACCACGAGGTCGGCGAGCGTCTCCGTGTCCTGCGGGTCCACGGCCTTCGGGTCGATCACCAGCGCGCGCAGCTCACCGGAGCCGGTCACGGTCGCCTTGACCAGGCCGCCGCCGGCCTGGCCCTCGACCTCGGTCCGCGCCAGCTCCTCCTGGGCGGCAGCGAGGTCCTGCTGCATCTTCTGGGCCTGCTGGAGCAGCTGCTGCATGTTGGGCTGGCCACCACCGGGAATCACAGGGCACTCACTTCCGTACGTCGGTACCGTCAGGACCCTCGCGCCCCGAGACCTTCGGAACGCTTGGTCAATCCGAGCCTACGTGCTCCCCGGGCGCAGCGCCCTACGCCGTGAGGACCAACTCTTTCGAGTGAGAGACGGGGCATGCGCGTACCTGATGGAGCCCTCCTTGCGAGCGGAAATCCCGGGATTCGTTGTCCATCGCCCGTCATTCGAAGGTAGGAAGAGCATGCGCATCATTGCGCACACGCGCACCACCACACGTCAGCGCAGGCAGAGGGAGTGCCGGGTGAGCCAGCCGGAGATGCAGCCCGAGGGGCCACCCCGGGATCCCCGGGAGGAAGGCGGCGGGCCGAAGGCGGCGGGCGATCTGACCGGCCGGCCCTTCCCGCTCGGCGACTGGGGGGAGCCCGCCGAGCGGCTCGACGAGCTCTACCGGCGGGTCGAGGCGGACGCGCTGCGCACGGCCGAGTGGTACCTGTCCGACCGGGCCTGGAAGCGCCGCGGGGCGCGCGTCCTGCGCGTCGGCGCGGCCCTGGGGGCCGTCACCGGCGCCGCGATGCCGGTGCTGGAGCTGACGGGCTCGGCGCCGGGCGGATCGACGTACGGGTACCTGGCGCTGCTGCTGGGCGCGGCGGCACTGGCCTGCGACCGGTTCTTCGGGCTGACGTCGGGCTGGATGCGGGACGTGGCCACGGCCCAGGCGGTGCAGCGCAGGCTGCAGACCCTCCAGTTCGACTGGGCGTCGGAGAACGTCCGCGAGGTGCTCGGGCCCACCGAGGGCACCGCCAGCGAGGCCGCCGAGCGGTGCCTGACCGTGCTGCGCCGCTTCTCCGAGGACATCACGGAGCTGGTGCGCTCGGAGACGGCGGACTGGATGGTGGAGTTCCGGGCCGGGCCCGCGCCGCTGGTGATGCAGTCGCTGGGCGCCTCCGGGGCGCGCGGCGCGGACGCGTACATCCCGCCGGCCCGCTTCCCGCTGCCGCCGGGCACCCGCCCGAACATGCCGCGGCAGCGGCCCCCGGAGCAGCCCCGCTGAGAGGGGGAGGGGCGGGGCGGTGGCGCCCCGCCCGCCGGCTCGGTACCGGGCGTTCGTTGAGCCGGTTCAGCCGGTTCAGCTTGGTCAGCTTGGTCAGCTGAAGATGATCATTGAGCCCTGGCCGAGACTGCGGGTGGCCGCCGCGTGCAGTCCCAGCCAGACGTGCCGCTCGCGGGCGAAGGGGCTGCCGTCGTACGGGATCGGTCCCGCCGGCTCCTCCAGCGACGTCGGCCGCCCGGGAGGCGCCGGAGCCGCGGGCGGGTTCCCGGGGTCGATCCCGATGGCGGGTGCGACGAACATCAGCTCCCGCAGGAGGCCCTGTGCGGACCCCAGCGGGCCGCCTCCGGCCAGCAGTTCCTCGTTCGCCAGCGGTGCCGCGAAGTCGACGGGCACGTAGGCGCCCGCGTGGTCGTAGTGCCACACCAGGTGCGACTGCTGCGCGGTGGGCTCGAACATCTCCAGCAGCTGTTCGTAGTCCCCGCCCAGTTCGTCCACCGGGGTCACCGGCAGGCCGCAGAGCTGGAGCAGGTAGGCCCGTCTCAGGAAATGCAGGGCGTCGTAGTCGAAACCGGCGACCGGAGCGACGTCCCCGCTCAGACCCGGCATGTACGCGAACACGGGCACGGACGGGAGTCCGGCCTCACCCAGCGCCTTGTCGTACGAGGCGATCTCTTCCGCGAAGGGGTTGTCGGGGCTGTGGCACAGCACGTCGACAAGGGGGACGAGCCACAGGTCACAGGCCAACACGGCCTCCGATCAGTCGTTGTCGCCGATCCGGCCAGCGTAGTGCGCCGAACACCCTCCGCGAAGGGGTGCGCAGAACTGCGCGCCCCCGCAGCCCGCTCAGGGCTCACGGGACCGACCGCAACGGACCGGGACCGACCGGGACGCCCCACCGGGAACGACGCGGCTCAGAGCCGGTCGGCCCAGGCCAGCGCGTGCTCGTTGTAGCCCTGCACGATGCGGCGTACCTCGTCCGCGTCCGCCAGCGTCACGGCGTCCACCAGATCGCCGTGCCCGTCCCAGAGGGCCTCCCGCAGCCGCGGCTCGCGCTGGAGGTGGGGAACGGCGAAGACCCAGCACTGCACACGGATCCGGTGCAGGAACTCGGTGATGTAGGTGTTGGCCACCAGCCCGCTCAGCTCCCGCCAGAAGCGCAGGTCGTAGCCGATCAGCACCTCCAGGGAGCCGCTCTGGGCGGCCCTGCGCGCCTCCTCGCCCCGGCGGCGCACCGACACCAGCATCTCGCCGGAGCCCGGGGCGGCGCCCTGCTCGGCGAGCCGGCGGAATATCCCGTCCACGACCAGCGAACGGGCCTCGATCATTCCGCGGAAGTCGTCGACCGTGAGGATCCGCACGCGGAATCCCCGGTGCTGGACCAGTTCGAGCAGCCCCTGGGCCGACAGGTCCACGAGCGCCTCGCGCACCGGGGTCGCGGAGACCTCGTACTGCTCGGCGATCTGCTTCACGGTGAACTCGGTCCCCGGAGGCAGACGTCCCGCGAGCACCTCGTCACGCAGCGCGTCCGCGATCTGCTGGCGAAGTGTGTTGCGGGTGACAGCCGCGCTGCCTGGCATAGGGGTCCGTCCTGTCGTCGAGCTTCGGACACCATAGGCCAGACAGCGAGGCTGAAACCGAGCGGTTTGTGATCGTTATGTGGAGGTCAGGACCGTTATGCGGACGAGAGCCGTATCTAGGTCGTGGTGTGGCGGTCGGCGACCGTCAGCGCCTCGTCCAGCAGGGCCAGACCCTCCTTCGCCTCCGCCTCCGTGATGGTGCACGCGGGGACGACGTGGGTCCGGTTCATATTGACGAAGGGCCACAGGCCGGAGGCCTTGCAGGCCGCCGCGAACTCGGCCATCGGGGCGTTGTCCGCACCGGCCGCGTTGTACGGGACGAGCGGCTCGCGCGTCTCCTTGTCCCGTACGAGCTCCAGGGCCCAGAAGGCGCCGAGGCCGCGGACCTCGCCGACCGAGGGGTGGCGCTCGGCGAGCTCCGCGAGCGCCGGGCCGAGCACGTTCTCGCCGAGGTGGGCGGCGTGCTCGACGACACCCTCCTCCTCCATCGCGTTGATCGTCGCGACGGCGGCGGCGCAGGCCAGCGGGTGGCCGGAGTACGTCAGTCCGCCCGGGTAGGGGCGGGTCGCGAAGGTCTCGGCGATGGCGCCCGAGATGGCCACGCCGCCGAGCGGCACGTAGCCGCTGTTGACGCCCTTGGCGAAGGTGATCAGATCGGGGGTGACGCCCCAGTGTTCGGCGGCGAACCACGTGCCGGTCCGGCCGAAGCCGGCCATGACCTCGTCGAGGATGAAGACGATGCCGTAGCGGTCGCAGAGCTCGCGGACGCCCGCGAGGTAGCCGGCCGGCGGGACCATGATGCCCGCGGTCCCGGGCACCGTCTCGAGGATGATCGCCGCGATCGACTGCGGGCCCTCGAAGGCGATGGTGTCGGCGAGGTGGGCGAGGGCGCGCTCGCACTCCTCGGCCTCGGTGGTCGCGTGGAAGGCGGAACGGTAGAGGTACGGGCCCCAGAAGTGCACGACGCCGGCGGCGGCCGTGTCGGACGGCCAGCGGCGCGGGTCGCCGGTCAGGTTGATCGCGGCGGCGGTGGCCCCGTGGTACGAGCGGTAGGTGGAGAGCACCTTGGCGCGGCCCGTGTGCAGACGGGCCATGCGGACGGCGTTCTCGACGGCCTCGGCGCCGCCGTTGGTGAAGAAGATCTTGTCGAGGTCGCCGGGGGTGCGCTCGGCGATGAGGCGTGCGGCCTCGGAGCGCACGTCGACGGCGAAGCCCGGCGCGAGGGTGCAGAGCCGGGCGGCCTGCTCCTGGATCGCGGCGACGACCTTGGGGTGCTGGTGGCCGATGTTGGTGTTGACCAGCTGGGAGGAGAAGTCGAGGTAGCGCTTGCCCTCGTAGTCCCAGAAGTAGGAGCCCTCGGCCCCCGCGACGGCGAGCGGGTCGATCAGGGCCTGGGCCGACCAGGAATGGAAGACGTGCTTCCGATCTGCGTCCTTCACGGCGGCAAGGGTGTGCGGGGTGGCATGAGGGGTCATGGGGTCACGCTAGAAGTGCGCAGGTGGGGAGGGATATCGGCGGACTGTATGGGGGTGGCGGGCGGGTCTCGGCAGTCTGTCTGCGCCACCCGAGCACCCGGAGGAAGTATTGACAGCATCCTGTCGTTATGACAGTCTCTTGTCATAGGCGCCTTTCGTGGAAGGCCGGCACAGGGACGGCCCGCGACACCCGCCGCAGGCACCGCAGGCAACGCACGTACCACGAGCACCGCAAGCGCCACGAGGCACTACGAGCACCGCAAGCACCTGGCACCACCCGACGCTGGAGGCGAACCACCATGAGCGAGACCGCACACAAGCCCGTCCACCTCGCGGTCTACGACACGTACGCGGACTGGGAGACCGGCCACACCACCGCACACCTCACCCAACGCGGCCACGCCGTGCGGACGGTCGGCTTCGCAGCCGAAGCGCCGGTCACCACCATGGGCGGCGTCCGGATCCAGCCTGACCTGGCCCTGGCGGAACTGCGACCGGAGGACTCCTCGCTGCTGATCCTCACCGGGGCCGCACTGTGGGACGCGGGTGACGAGCTGGCGCCCTTCGCGGCGAAGGCGCGGGAGTTCCTGGACGCCGGTGTGCCGGTCGCGGCGATCTGCGGAGCCACCGCGGGCCTCGCCCGCGAAGGCCTGCTGGACGAGCGCACCCACACCAGCGCGATGTCCCTCTACCTGGCCGAACAGCCCGGATACGAGGGCGCCGAGCACTACGTCGAGGCCGATGCCGTGACCGACGGGAACCTGATCACGGCGGGCCCGACGGAGCCGGTCGCCTTCGCCCGCGAGGTCTTCGCCCGCCTGGACGTCTACAAGCCGGACGTCCTGGACGCCTGGTACGGGCTCTTCCACCACTCGGACGAGAACGCCTACCCGGTCCTGATGGCGGCGTCGGAGGCCGGCGATGCTTGAGCCGTCACCGTCACCGTCGCCGATACGCGAGCCGTCACCGTCGCCGAGACGTGAGCCGTCGCCGACGCTTGAGCCGTCTGAGCCGTCGCCCACCGGGTCCGCCCGGACCCGGCAGGACCTGCTGAGCCGCACCGCACTCGGGGTGTTCCGGCTGAACGGCCAGTTCCTCTCCCTCTCCGAGGAGCTGGCGCGGCCGGCCGGGCTGACCGCCGCGTGGTGGCAGGTGCTGGGAGCGGTGCTGCGGGAGCCCCTGCCCGTCGCGGGAATCGCCCGGAACATGGGGATCACCCGGCAGAGCGTCCAGCGCATCGCGGACCTGCTCGTCGCCAAGGGCCTCGCGGAGTACGCGCCGAACCCCGCCCACCGGCGGGCGAAGCTGCTGCGGCCGACGGAGGAGGGCCGCGCGGCCGTGGACCGGATCGGCCCGGGCCACTCGGCCATGGCCGCCCGCCTCGCGGCGGAGCTGGGCGACGCGGCCTTCGCGGAGACGGTGGGCGTCCTGGAGCGCCTCGCCGCGGCACTGGACACCCTGCCCGCGGCGCACGATCCGGCCGATGCGGCTGGTCCGGGCGGTCCTGCCTGAGCCGCCGCTCCGAGGGGCCGGCCGGGCAGGGGTCTGCGGGCAGCCCCCTTTCCGGCCGGCGCTCCGGTTCGCGCAAGGATTCGGGCCCCCCGAGGGGGTGACCGGAGGCAACCGGCGGGCGCCCCCGGCCGTCTTTCCCGGCGGAGCTGTTCGGCCAGCAGGGGGAGGACCACCCGGCCATGGAACAACTGCAGCCGCACGACCCGCACCGCATCGGCCCCTACCGCCTGCTGTCCCGGCTCGGCGCCGGCGGCATGGGCCAGGTCTACCTCGCCCGCTCCGACCGCGGCCGCACCGTCGCGGTCAAGCTGGTCCACCACGAACTCGCCGCGCGGGAGGAGTTCCGCATCCGCTTCCGCCAGGAGGTCGCGGCGGCCCGTCGGGTCGGCGGCGAATGGACCGCCCCGGTCCTCGACGCCGACACCGAGGCCGCGACCCCCTGGTTCGCCACCGGCTACGTCGCCGGACCGAGCCTGCGCCGCGTCGTCGCCCACGACATGGGCCCGCTGCCGGCCCGTTCGTTACGGATCCTGGCCGCGGGCCTGGCGCACGCCCTCCTGGACATCCACCGCGCCGGGATCGTCCACCGCGATCTGAAGCCCTCGAACGTCCTGATCACCCTCGACGGCCCGCGCGTCATCGACTTCGGCATCGCCCGCGCGCCCACCGGGTACGACGCGGGCCTGACCCGGGCCGGCGAGGTCATCGGCTCCCCCGGATACATGGCCCCCGAGCAGATCCGCGGCGAGCCCGTGACCGCCGCGTGCGACGTCTTCTGCCTCGGCGCCGTCCTGGCGTACGCGGCCACCGGGCGACTTCCCTTCGGTGACGCGGAGCAGCCCGGCGGTCTGGCGGCGCTCCTGCTGCGCAGCACCGAAGCGGAACCCGACCTGGCCGGCGTACCGGGCGAGCTGCTGGACCTCGTACGGGACTGTCTGCACCGGGATCCGGGCGCGCGGCCCGGACCCGCCGAGGTACTGGCCCGGGTCGGCGCCGACGACACCGTGGCCGACGGGAGGGCCCTGGAGCCCTGGTTACCGGCTCCGCTGGTGGCCCTGCTCGGGAGGCACGCCGTACAGCTGCTGGACCGCGAGGACGCCGGGCCGGACCGCGCGGTGCCGACGACGCCTCCGCTGCCGCCCTCCTACTCCGCGTGCCCGCCGCTGGAACCGGAACCTCCGGCCAGGCCCTGGACGGCGTCCACCGCCGTGCTCCTCGTGGTCGCCGCGGTCGTCGCGGGCCTCTCGGCCGGCACGGTGTACGCGGTGATGAGCGGGGCCGAGGATCCGCGACCGCCTGTCACGGGCCCCCGTACACCGGTGTCGACCGGCGCGGGCTCGATCGTGGGTGCGGGGTCGGAGACGGGGTCCGGATCGGCCTCCGGGTCGGCGTCCGGATCGGCGGCCGGATCGGGCACGACGTCGGGTGCTGGCTCCGCTTCGGCTTCCGCCTCGCCCCTGGGTGCCGCGCCGGCCCCGGTGGCTTCGGTTGCCCCGGTGTCCGGCAGCCTGCCCGAGGCCTACGTCGGCACC
The DNA here is from genome assembly GCF_024666385.1 of Streptomyces yangpuensis. Taxonomy (NCBI): domain Bacteria; kingdom Bacillati; phylum Actinomycetota; class Actinomycetes; order Kitasatosporales; family Streptomycetaceae; genus Streptomyces; species Streptomyces yangpuensis. Next base: position 3,958,876 of record NZ_CP102514.1, on the reverse strand, counting down.
TGGCAGGCCGTACGCGGCAGCCAGACCTGGCGGCTCACCCTCACGCGCGGCGGAGTCGGCGAGCCGGTGATGGCGCTGTCCGTCCTGGACCCCGGATTCGGCTGTGCCTGGACCGCGCCCCTGCGCAGCGCCCACGACCCTGTGGAGCTGGAAGCATCCACCGTCACCTCCGGCGCCCCGCCGACCTGCACGGCGGGCGGCCGGAGCCGCCTCCTGCTGCTGCCCGGTGGCGCCCTGCGCAGAGAGCTCGCGGGCAGCGACAGCCCCCCGCTCGACTACCGCAGGCAGTGACCGGGACCCGTTTGTGTCGAGGTCAATAAGCCTGCAAACAAAGCTTGTTGCGCACGAAGGTGCTGTCGGACACTGCGGCACATGGAGCCGTTGAGGGTTGTGGCACGACTGTGGGAGCGGATCGAGGCACGTGACTGGGACGGCGTGGCCGGGCTCATCGCCGAGGACGCCGTCATCGAGTGGCCCGTGAGCGGTGAGCGCATCGTCGGGCGCGCCAACTTCATCGCGGTGAACAGCGACGACGGCTACTCGGACGAGAAGCCCGTGAGAGTGCTGCGGATCCTGGCCGACGGGGACGACGTCGTCACCGAGGTCGAGATGCCCCAGGATCACGTCGTCTACCGGGCCGTCTCCCTGTGGACGGTGCGCGACGGGGAGATCGTGGGGGCGAGGGAGTACTGGACGAGCCCCGGCCAGGACCCGGCCCCGCGCTGGCGGGCGGGATACGTCGAACCCATGGCGGCAGACTGAGCCGCGTGCTCACCGCGCTCCTCGGCGCGACCGGGGTGCTGGCGCTCCTCACTCTCGTCCCCGGTCCCGACCCGGGTCCCGACCCGGTCCCGCCCGGTCCAAACTTGGTCCCGACCGGTCCAAACTTGGTCCCGACGTGGGCGATCGTCACCCGGCGCGCCGTATCCCGCTGCCACGGGTGACGGGGTCGTCCTGATCGGCTTCGGTGTGCGAGTGGCGACGACGCGACCGGGAGCCGCCCGCCGGTCAGGCCCACGGGCCGACTGCTCCGAGCCGGTCCAGTTCCTCGCCGATCGCCGCCCGCAGCGCGTCGTGGCGCGGAGCCAGCGCGTGCCGCTCGCCACGCCAGCACTCCTCCTCGTCGTACAGCCACACGGGCCGCCGGACGCGGTCGGCCGGCTCCCAGTCGTAGCGGGGCCAGACGTGGGCGTGGAGGTACGGGTCGGTGTTGCCGAGGATCTCGATGTTCACCCGGCGGAAGGCCGGATCGAGCCGCGCACAGGATCGCTCGACGGCCTCGGCCAGGCGTTCCGTGTCCGCTAGGTACGCGGCCCTGCGGGGCCGGGGCAGGTCCGAGAGCCGGGTCGCGGCCGGGTCGTCGGTCAGCAGGACCGAGTAGCCGGGGAGGAACTGCCGGTCCCCGATGACCGCGAAGGCGGCGTCGAGGCGGCGCAGGACGGTCGGGTTCGTCCCGCGGTGTGCGCTGCCGATGCGATCGTGACGCCAGTCTTCCTCGGTCATCGCCTTCCTCCAAGTGGTCTTGTGCGGCTCGATGTTGGCTTCTCGTCGAGGCGGGCCGCCGGACGCGTCGTGGCTCTGGAGTATCTGCCGTCATACCTAAGAGCTACGTACGGACACGGCTCCGTGGCGGGACGCCGACGAGGGGCGGCGATTTCTAACTTCGGCAGTGGAGAAGGGCGCTGACGGCTCTTCCGGGAGACCGAAGGAACACCTCATGGCGACGGGGACGGCGGCACGGACGGCGGGCACCGCCGGGACCGCGGGCACGGCACGGACGGCGGCGGGGGCTGGGTCGGAGGGGGCGGGGGCGGGGGCTGCGGGGGCGGGGGAAGTCGGCTCGGGTGCAGCCGCGTTCGGCTCCCGGCGGGCGGGGGCCCGTGGGGGGCGGCTGCGTCGTACGCTGCTGGCGTCGCTGATCGCGGCCGCCGTGGTCGTCCCGGTATCCGCCGCCGCCTCCGCGCAGGCGCCGGCCCCGGCGCCCGCCGTGTTCACCGAGGACGCCTCGCTCCGGAGCCGGTATGCCGCTCACCGGGCCAACCTCGCCGAGGCGGTCCGTATGGCCGAGGACGCCGACCGCGTCGGACGGGCCGACCGGCTGCGGGCCATGGCGGCGGCCGGCACGGCGCAGTTCCTGACCTTCGACGGCCGCGGCAGGGGCCGGGCCGTGGAGGTGTTCGGTGACCTGGAGACCGCCGAGCGGGTCGCCGTCCTGGTGCCCGGCTCCGACACCACCCTCGACACGTACGAGAGGTTCCGGTCCGGTGCGGTCGCCCTCCAGCAGCGCCTCCAGGCGGAGCGACCGCGCTCCGCCGTGGTCGCCTGGCTCGGGTACGACACCCCGGGGACGGTCAGCACGACCGTGCTGACCGCCGGCCGGGCCGACGATGCCGCGGCCGAACTGGCGCCGTTCCTCGACCGGTTGGCGGGCATGGCGGCGCCCGGCGCCCGGCTCTCGCTGCTCTGCCACTCCTACGGTTCCGTCGTCTGCGCGCGGACCGCGACGGGACCGGCGGTCGGAGACATGGTCCTGTTCGGCAGCCCAGGCACGGGGGCCGCGTCGGCCCGGGAGCTGCCCACCACGGCCCGGGTCTGGAGCGGCCGCGGCGGTGCCGACTGGATAGCCGGCGTGCCGCACGTCCGGCTCGGCGGGCTGGGCTTCGGCACCGACCCGGTCGACCCCGCCTTCGGTGCGCGGGCGTTCAACGCCGGATCCGGCGGGCACAGCGACTATCTCAAGCCGGGCACCCGGTCCCTCGACACCCTGGCAGCCATCGTCCTCGGCACCGCTCCCGTCGAGGAGGCCGGCCATGCGTGAGCTTCGCGCGCGCTGGTCCGCTCTGGCGGCGGACATCGAGGCGGCCACGCCGGCCGGCCGGGACCGGGCCGTGGACGCCCTCCGGGCCCTGGCGATCCTCGGGGTCGTCCTCGGCCACTGGCTGGTCACCTCCCTGACCGTCGCCGACGGCGGTCTGCGCGGCACCAGCCCGCTGCTGCACATGCCCTGGCTGGCCCCGGTGTCGTGGGTGTTCCAGACGCTGGCCGTCTTCTTCCTCGTCGGCGGCCGCGTCGCCGCCCGCGGGTACGCCTCGGCGCGCGAGCGGGGCATCTCGTACGGGGCCTGGGTCGGGCAGCGGCTGGGCCGGCTGTTCCGGCCGGTCGCCGCGGTGCTCGTCCTCTGGACGGTCGTGGCGGGCGGGATGCTCCTCGGCGGGGTGGAGTTCGACACCGTACGGACGCTGGTCCGGCTGGTCCTGTCGCCGCTGTGGTTCCTGCTGGTGTTCGCCGCGCTCACCGCCGCGACTCCGCTCGTGGCCCGGCTCCACCCGCTGTGGCCGGCCGCCGTGGTGGCGGGCGTCGACCTGTGGCGCTTCGGGCCCGGCGGGCCCGAGTGGATCGGCTGGGTCAACGTGGCCGCCGGCTGGCTGGTCCCCTTCACGCTGGGCGCCGCGTGGTCGCGCGGGGCCTTCGCCCGGCGCGGCCGGCTCCTGCTCCTCGTCGCGGCGGCCGCGGCGGCCGCCTGCGCGCTGGTGCTGTGGGGCGGGTATCCGGCGTCCATGGTGGGCGTGCCGGGGGCGGACGTCTCGAACCTGGACCCGCCGACCCTTGCCGTGGTCGCGTTCGGACTGGCCCAGTGCGGGCTGGCCCTGCTGGCCCGCGACCGACTGGCCCGGCTCATGCGCAGGCCCGCCGCCTGGGCGAGGGTGGCGTGGGTGAACCGCTCCGCCATGACGGTCTTCCTGTGGCACCAGACCGCCATGATGGCCGTCACCGCCCTCGGGCTGCTGCTCCCGGCCCGGCTGCCCGGGCTGCACACCGCGCCCGACTCGGTGGGCTGGATAGCGGTCCGGGTGCTGTGGCTGCCGGTGTTCGCGGCCGCGCTGGGGCTCTGCTGGGCGGCGTTCCGCATACACGAACAGGACCGGCGTTCCCGGGCGGGCGCGGTCACCGCCGCCCGCCGTGCCCCGGGGCCTTCCGCCAAGGAGATCACCCATGCCTAGGCTGACCGACGTGAACGAGCAGCGCCTGTCCCCGGCCGAGCCGAAGCCCGCCGTGCCCGCCCAGGGCGTGGGACCGCGCATGGCGTTGGCCCTGGAACTGTTCACCATGCGGCGCGATCCCCTTCCCGGACTGGGGCGGCCGAAATGGCTGGCCCGGCTGCCGCACGTGTTCGTCGCGTATGCGGCGGTGTTCTTCGGGTTCCTCACCACCGAGCAGCTCATGGACCACTACCACGTCAAGGGCGGGCCGCCGCTGGCGGTCGCGCTGCTGACGGCGCTGTCCATCTGGCTGGCGATGTTCCGCCCGATCGCGGCCTGGTGGCTGGGACTGCTCGCCGCGGGCTGGATCGCCTGGATGATCCACGACAACGTCGGACAGGGCCAGACCTGGCCCTGGACACCGGGCGGGATGTTCGCGTTCGCCCCCGTACTGCTGCTGGTCGCCCTCCGGGTGCCGCCGCGGGTGACCATATGGGTCGTCGGCGTCTCCGTCGCCCTCACCGGCGCGGCCGAGCTGACCTTCCATCCGGACGGAAGCCAGATCTCCTCCCTGCCGGCATCCGTCCTCTTCGGCTTCGTCGGGCTCCTCGGGTACGCGCTGCGCGCCCTGCGGCTGGCCCGTGGCGAGCTGGTCGAGCAGGAGACCCTCACCGCGGAGGAACGGGCCCGGCGCACCCTGCTGGAGGAGCGCAGCCGTATCGCCCGCGAGCTGCACGACGTCGTCGCGCACCACATGTCGGTGATCTCCATCCAGGCACAGGTCGCCCCGCACCTCGTGGAGAACCCGTCGGAGGAACTCAGGGAGAACCTGGCGGGCATCCGGGAGAACGCGCTGGAGGCCCTCACGGAGCTGCGCCGGGTGCTGGGGGTGCTGCGCTCGGAGCAGCCCGGTGATCCCGCCGCCCCGCAGCATCCGCAGCCGACCCTCGCCGAGCTGGCCGGCCTCGTGGACAACGTGCGGGGGGCGGGGCTGGACGTCACCACCGAGGTCGCGGGCATCCGCCGGTCGCTGGCCCCCGGCGTCGAGCTCACCGCGTACCGGATCGTGCAGGAGGCGCTGAGCAACTGTCTTCGCCATGCGCCCGGTTCGCGGGTGGAGGTGGGTGTCGCCTACGGCCCGCGCGAGCTGCACCTGTGCATCGCCAACAGTGCGCCGACCCGGCCGGCCCCGCCGTCGCAGGGAGCGGGGCACGGGCTGCTGGGGATGCGGGAGCGGGCGGGCATGCTGGGTGGCGAACTGGCCGCGGGCCCACGTCCCGACGGCGGGTACGAGGTCAGCGCCGTGCTTCCGATGGATCCGCAGAACCCGGCCGCCGGTACCGGCCACGAGACGAAGAAGGCCCCATGAGCACCCCGATCAAGGTGATGATCGCCGACGACCAGATGATGGTGCGGCAGGGCTTCACCGTGCTGCTCGACGCCCAGCCCGACATAGAGGTCGTGGGGCAGGCGGTGGACGGGGCGGACGCCGTCGCGAAGGTCGCCGAGCTGGCTCCGGACGTGGTGCTGATGGACATCCGCATGCCGGGCATGGGTGGCATCGAAGCCACGTCCGTGATCACCCGCGTCCCCGACTCCGCGGTGAAGGTGCTGGTGCTGACCACCTTCGACCTCGACGAGTACGTGTACGAGGCGCTGCGGGCCGGGGCTTCCGGGTTCCTGCTGAAGGACGCTTCCGCCGATCAGCTCGCCGAGGCGGTGCGGGTGGTGGCCGCGGGCGAGGCGCTGCTCTCCCCGAACATCACCAAACGGCTGATCACGGAGTTCTCCCGGCTGGGGGCGCCGCGCGCGCCGTCGCGGGCCCGGATCGACGCGCTGACCGAGCGGGAGACCGAGGTGCTGTCGCTGATCGCGCAGGGCCTGTCGAACGCGGAAATCTCCGAGCACCTGGTCCTGGCCGAGCAGACGGTGAAGACGCATGTGAGCCGGATCCTGGTGAAGCTCGGCCTGCGGGACCGGACGCAGGCGGCGGTCTTCGCGTACGAGACCGGTCTGATCCGTCCGGCGGGCTACTGACGGGCCCGCGTAGTACTTGAGAGGGACCCGGGGAAATCCCCATCAGCGGCGACGCGGACGAAGGCGGTACAGACCTACGGTTGTGCGTATGACCGAGACGACCACCGGGGGGACAGCCCGGACGCCTGAATTCCGACTGGCATCGGAGGCGATCGCGACCCTGCGCCAGGACCTCCTCACCGATGCCTTCGCCTACCGGCCGCTGCCCCTGGCGGGCCCCCCGGGGCGCTTCTCGCGGCTGCTCCCCCGGGCGATACGCCAGTACGCGCCGTGGCGGCGGCACATGGCGGTGGGACTGCTGGCCTTCGTCGCCGTGCTCTTCACGGTGGAGGGGCAGTCGAGCTATCTCGGTGATCTGGGGCAGTTCGTCATGGGTCTGACAGCCGCGGTTCCCGTCCTGATGACGCTGGTGCGGCCGATCGGGGCGTGGTGGGCGGCCGTCGCGATGACGGTGGTCCTGGCCGCCCTCGGTGGTAGCGGCAACTGGCCCTGGACCCCCGGCGCCTTCTTCTCCTACATCGTGGTCATGGTCCTCGTCACGCTGCGGACCGGCCCCCGGGTGGCGGCCTGGATGTGGGCCCTGACCCTCGCGCTGGGCACCGCGCTCTCCGTGGTCTTCAGCGGCGAGTGGGGGTCGAACGCGCCGGCGATGGCGGTGACCTCGGCCTTCGCCCTGGTGGTCGCCGGCAGTTTCCAGATACGCCGGCACGCGAAGGCGGAGGTGAGCGCGCAGCAGGAGGTCACGGCCGTCGAGCGGGACAAGCGGACGCTGCTGGAGGAGCGGACCACGATCGCGCGGGAGCTGCACGATGTGGTGGCGCACCACATGTCGGTGGTGGCGATCCAGGCGGAGGCCGCTCCGTACCGGGTGAAGAACCCGCCACCGGAGCTGGAGGCGGCGTTCGCCACCATCCGGGAGAACGCGGTGGCGGCCCTGACGGAGCTGCGGCGGGTGCTGGGTGTGGTGCGGTCCGCGGACTACGAGGCGCCGGAGGCCCCGCAGCCGACGCTGGCCTCGCTGGACGGGCTGCTGGCCAATGTGCGCGAGGCCGGACTGAGCGTGGAGAAAACGGTCACGGGTGCGGTGCGGGAGCTGCCGCAGGGCGTGGAGCTGTCGGCGTTCCGGATCATCCAGGAGGCCCTGAGCAACACCCTGCGGCACGCGCCGGGCGCGGCGGCCGGGGTGGAGGTGTCGTACGTGCTGGGCGGTCTGGGGATACGCGTCGTCAACGAGGCGCCGACCGGGGACGTGCCGCCCTCCGCCGGGGCCGGCCACGGGATCACCGGGATGCGGGAGCGGGTGGCCATGCTGGAGGGGGAGATGACGGCCGCGCGGACGGAGTCGGGCGGGTACGAGGTCGCGGTGTTCATTCCGGTCCCCCACCGTCCCGAGCCGGCGCCCGAGCCTCGGGAGGGGACGGTATGACGATCAGAGTGCTGATCGTCGACGACCAGATGATGGTCCGCGAGGGGTTCTCCGTTCTGCTGAACGCCATGGACGGTATCGAGGTGGTCGGCGAGGCGGTCGACGGCCGGGAGGCCATCGCGCAGGTGGCCGCGCTGCGGCCGGACGTGGTGCTGATGGACATCCGGATGCCGCAGATGAACGGCCTGGAGGCGACACGGGAGATCGTCGCCGCGGACACGGACGCGAAGGTGCTGGTCCTGACGACCTTCGACCTCGACGAGTACGTGTACCAGGCACTGCGGGCGGGAGCGTCCGGATTCCTGCTGAAGGACGCGTCGGCCCGTCAGCTGGCCGACGGGGTAAGGGTGGTGGCGGCCGGCGAGGCGCTGCTGGCGCCCTCGGTGACCAAGCGGCTGATCGCGGAGTTCTCGAAGATCTCCGAGGCGCGCAAGCTCGCGGATCCGGAGGGGGTGGGCGAGCTGACGGAACGGGAGACCGAGGTGCTGATCCTGATCGCACAGGGGCTGTCCAACGCGGAGATAGCCGACCGGCTGATCGTCGCGGAGTCCACGATCAAGACTCATGTGAGCCGGATCCTGGTGAAGCTGGGCCTGCGCGACCGGACGCAGGCGGCGGTGTTCGCCTATGAGACCCGCCTGGTGACACCGGCCTGATCCGGCAGGCACAGCCCTCAGCGGGTGTCCGGCGGCCCGGCCCGGCCCTGATCCGGCGGGCACCCCCTAGGCTGCGGGGATGGGCTTTGATCCGTGGGATGCCGCGTTCGTCGCCGATCCGTACCCGGCCTACCGGGAGTTGAGGGAGCGGGGGCGAGCCATCTGGTGGGAGGCCACCGGGCAGTGGCTCGTGCCGCACTACGCCGATGTGAGCGCACTGCTGCGGGACCGGCGGCTGGGGCGGACCTACCTCCACCGGTTCACGCACGAGGAGTTCGGGCGGCAGGCGCCGCCGCCGGAGCACGAGCCCTTCCACGTGCTCAACGGCAACGGCCTGCTGGACCTGGAGGATCCCGCGCACGCGCGGGTGCGCAGGCTGGTGGCGAAGGCCTTCACCCCGCGGACGGTGGAGCGGCTGGTGCCGGCCGTGCAACGGATGGCCGGGGAACTGGTGGGGCGGCTGCTCGCGGACGGGGGCGGGGACCTGCTCACGGTCGTCGCCGAGCCGCTGCCGGTGGCGGTGATCGCGGAGTTGCTGGGGGTGCCGGAGGCGGACCGGGGGCTGCTGCGGCCCTGGTCGGCGGACATCTGCGGGATGTTCGAGCTCCGGCCGGACGAGGAGACGGCGCGGCGCGCCGTGCGGGCGAGCGTCGAGTTCAGCGCGTACCTGCGGGAGCTGATCGCGGAGCGGCGGGCGCACCCCGGCGAGGATCTGATCTCCGGACTGATCGCCGCCCATGATGACGAGGGGCGGCTCAGCGAACAGGAGATGATCTCCACCTGTGTCCTGCTGCTGAACGCCGGGCACGAGGCCACCGTCAACACCACGGTCAACGGGTGGTGGGCACTGTTCCGCAACCCCGACCGGCTCGCCGCGCTGCGTGCCGGTCACGATCCCGAAAAGTTGTCCACAGCTGTGGATGAACTCATGCGGTACGACACTCCGCTCCAGATGTTCGAACGCTGGGTGCTCGACGACATCCGGGTCGGCGACACCGACATCCCTCGCGGGGCCGAGGTCGCGCTGCTCTTCGGATCCGCCAACCGGGATCCCGCGCGCTTCGAGGACCCCGACACCCTGGACCTGGAACGGGCCGACAATCCCCACCTGACCTTCGGGGCCGGGATCCACTACTGCCTGGGGGCGCCGCTGGCGCGGCGGGAACTGGAGGCCTCGTTCGGGGCGCTGCTGGCGGACGGCGTCCCGCCGATGCGGCTCGTCGAGGAGCCGCGGTGGCGGGACGGGTACGTCATCCGCGGGCTGGAACGCCTGCTCGTGGAGTTCTGAGCGTTCGGGACTCAGCCGGTGATGTCGCGGCGGCGCAGGGCGGCGAGGCCGGCCGCCGTCAGGGCCGCCGCCGGGGCGGTCAGGACCAGGAGCGGGGACCACGACACGATTCCCCGGTCACGGCACCGGCCACCGCCCCGTCACCGGCTCGGGTCACGGCACCGGCCACCGCCCCGTCACCGGCTCGGGTCACGGCACCGGCCACCGCCCCGTCACCGTCACCGTCACCGGCCCCGGTCACGGCTGCGGCGCCGGTCACGGCTGCGGCGCCGGCCCCGTCACGGCCCCGGTCACGGCCCCGCCTCGGCCGCGGCCTGGGTCAGCGGGGCAGGGTCAGCGTCCATGCCCCGGGGCGCAGCGTCCACGTACGGCGGCGGACCGGGCCGGTCATCGCGCCGTCGGCGCGGTAGCGGAAGTCCGCCCCGGACACCGTCACCGTCTTCGCCCGGGCCGTCACCGTAGAGCCGCCGAATCCGCCGCCCGTGCGCACCGACACCTCCGCCGGTTCCCCGTCGCCCCGCGTGCGCACCGAGACGTCCGCCACGGGCTGGTCCACATCGGCCAGCACGACCCCGTCGGCCTCCACCCGCAGCCGGTGGTGCCCGCCGCCCACCCCGCCCGCCGCCGCCACCGGGCGGACCAGCGTGCGCACCAGCGAGCGGTACGCGCTCCACACCGACGGCCCGGCCGGCCGCGGGACCCCCCGCTCCGGCCCCCGCAGCGGCGGGATCCGCAACTCGCCCAGCACCACCCCGTCACTGTCGTCGACCAGCAGGTCGCACACCCGCACCGACCCGTCGAGCACCGCCCGGGCCGCCGCCACGGCGGACTCGGGCACGCCCAAAGACCTCGCCAGCGCCAGGGACCCCACCGGCCCCACCGGAACCAGCGCCAGAGCGCTCTCACCCAGCCCCCGCTGCCGGTGCAGCAGCGCCACGGTGCGCACCAGCGCCCGGTCGTCGCCCACGACCACCGGCTGCCGATGACCCCGGCGGGCGAGCGCCCGCGCAAACTCCTCCTGCGAATCCGGGAGGCAGATCTTCGCCGCCGCGCCCGCTGACAACACATCTTTCGCGATCCGCACGGACTCGCCGTCAAGACGGCGGGCGACCGGGTCGACGAGCACCAGCAGACCGCCTACCGGCGCGCCCGCTTCGCTCATGGTGGGCTCTGGAGCCGACACCTCGGTCCTTCCTCGGGTAGCATCTTTGTGCAAGAGGCCCTTGCGCTATTGCGCCAGGGCCTTCGTCTATTCCGGGGCAACCCGTCCGACGGTTCAGCCCGCGTACATCGTCGTACGCCCCCCTGACCTTGGACATGCCCCATCCGGAAGAGGTGTACGCCTGTGCCCGCTCTTGTGCTGCTCGGAGCTCAGTGGGGTGACGAGGGCAAGGGAAAGGCCACCGACCTGCTCGGTGGATCCGTTGACTATGTAGTGCGCTACCAGGGTGGCAACAACGCCGGCCACACGGTCGTCGTCGGCGACCAGAAGTACGCGCTGCACCTTCTCCCTTCCGGCATCCTCTCCCCCGGATGCACCCCGGTCATCGGTAACGGCGTCGTGGTCGACCCGGCCGTCCTGCTCTCCGAGCTGCGCGGTCTCAACGAGCGCGGCATCGACACCTCCAAGCTGCTCATCAGCGGCAACGCGCACCTGATCACGCCGTACAACGTCACCCTCGACAAGGTCGGCGAGCGCTTCCTCGGCAAGCGCAAGATCGGCACCACCGGTCGCGGCATCGGCCCGACCTACGCGGACAAGATCAACCGCGTCGGCATCCGGGTCCAGGACCTCTACGACGAGTCGATCCTCACGCAGAAGGTCGAAGCGGCGCTGGAGGGCAAGAACCAGCTCCTCGCGAAGCTCTACAACCGCCGCGCGATCGAGGCGGGCCAGATCGTCGAGGAGATGCTCCAGTACGCGGAGCAGATCAAGCCGTACGTCGCCGACACCACCCTGATCCTCAACAACGCGCTGGACGAGGACAAGGTCGTGCTCTTCGAGGGCGGCCAGGGCACCCTGCTCGACGTCGACCACGGCACCTACCCCTTCGTCACCTCGTCGAACCCGACCGCCGGCGGCGCCTGCACCGGCACCGGCGTCGGCCCGACGAAGATCAGCCGTGTCATCGGCATCCTCAAGGCCTACACCACCCGTGTCGGCGCGGGCCCGTTCCCGACCGAGCTGTTCGACCAGGACGGCGAGGACCTGCGCCGCATCGGCGGCGAGCGCGGCGTGACCACCGGACGTGACCGTCGCTGCGGCTGGTTCGACGCGCCGATCGCACGTTACGCCACCCGGGTGAACGGTCTCACGGACTTCTTCCTCACCAAGCTGGACGTGCTGACCGGCTGGGAGCAGATCCCGGTCTGCGTCGCGTACGAGATCGACGGCAAGCGTGTCGAGGAGCTCCCCTACTCGCAGACCGACTTCCACCACGCGAAGCCGATCTACGAATACCTCCCCGGCTGGTCCGAGGACATCACCAAGGCCAAGACCTTCGCGGACCTGCCGGCGAACGCCCAGGCCTACGTCAAGGCCCTGGAGGAGATGTCGGGCGCCCCGATCTCCGCGATCGGCGTCGGCCCCGGCCGCACCGAGACGATCGAGATCAACTCCTTCCTGTAAGCAGGACACGCACCACCGGCAGGGGCGGGACGCGCACACGGCGTCCCGCCCCTCCGGCGTATCGGCCGCCCGGCCGACGCCGTCTCGGGGGGCGCGGTCGGGGTGGGCGGAAATATGATGGGCTGGTCCTTTCCACGGCGGAAGCAGGGACGGATGCACCATCGTCGGAGCCATCCATGAGCCGGCGCCGTCCCCCGCGGGTGGCCAGCGCAGACCTGCTGAGCATGCTCGGCAAGCTGACCGCGCAGGCGCGGCAGGGCGTGGAACTCCAGCAGGCCCGCGTGGAACTGGCCGAGGCCCTGCAGCGCGAGATGCTGCCCACCGCGCTGCCGTGTCTGCCGGGGCTGCGCACGGCGGCCCGGTACTCGCCCGCCCGGCACGGCCTGGACATCGGCGGCGACTGGTACGACGGCTTCCGGCTGCCGGAGGGCGCCCTCGCCTTCTGCATCGGCGACGTCCAGGGGCACGACGTCGACGCCGCCGCCTTCATGGGGCAGGTCAGGATCTGCCTGCGCGCCGTGGCGGCCGTGGTCGTCGACCCCGGCGAGGTACTGAGCCGGGCCAATGAGGTGCTGCTCTCGATGAACCGCGACCTCTTCGCGACCTGCAGCCTGCTCCGTTTCGACCCTGACACCTGGGAGCTGGAGAGCGCCCGGGCCGGTCACGTCCCGGCCGTCTGGGCCACGGTCGACGGCCGGTACGGCATAGCCGAGGACCGCGGAGGGCTGCCGCTGAACCTGGTACCCGGATCGCCGTACACCGTGACCCGGCGACGGCTGACACAGGCGGGATCGATCGTGCTGCTCACCGACGGCGTGGTCGAGGGCCCGCGGTTCCCGCTCGAAGCGGGCCTGGAGCGCGTGGTCAGGGTCGTCCGGGAGGCGGCCGGCACCGACCCGGCCGAGCTCGCCGCCGAGGTGATGAAGGTGGCCGATTCGACGGGCCACGCCGACGACGCCGCGGTGCTCGTCCTCAGCCACGACGCGGCGGCACCCGCCCCGGCAGCGGATGACGCCGACCTTCCCTAGCGCGTGTCACGCCCCGCGCGGTGCGTGGGCTGTTGTCTGATGATGCGGTGCGCACCGAGGGATGGCGACGTCCGGCCGAACTGCTCCTGCTGATCCTCGCTGTCGCCGTCGCCTACTACATCGGCGGGCGGATCGGCCTGCGCCAGAGCGTGACCGTCGACGGCGCCGAGGTCACCCCGCTGTGGCTGCCCACCGGGATCGCGCTCGCCGCGCTGCTCTGGCTGGGCCTGCGGGTCTGGCCGGGGATCTCCCTCGGCACCTACTTCGCCATCGAACGCATCAGCGAGTTCGATTTCAGCGACCTCGGCATCCTCGCGGGGAACACCCTCGCGCCGGTGTGCGCGTACCTGATGCTGCGCCGGGCGGGCTTCCGTCCGCAGATGGACCGGCTGCGGGACGCGCTGGCGCTGGTCTTCCTGGGCGGCCTGCTGCCGATGCTGCTCAGCGCGACGGCCGGGACCTGGACCCTCGTCCTCACCGGCGATCTGCCCCGGGGCGAATTCTGGCCGGTGTGGGCGGCCTGGTGGGTCGGGGACGCCATGGGGGTGCTCGTCGTGACCCCGCTGCTGCTGGTCCTGCGCCGGGCCCGGCTGCCCCGGGACGACTACCGGCTGGCCGAGGTGTCGGCCCTGGCGGTCGCGTCCGTGATCGTCACCCTCGTGGCCACCCGGAGCCACCTGTCCGTGCTCTTCCTCGTCTTCCCGCTGCTGATCTGGGCGGCCGTACGCTTCCAGTTCGCCGGGAGCGCGCCGTGCACCCTGTTGATCTCGGTCCTGGCGATCTCGGCGGCGCACGATCACGTCGGACCGTTCACCGAGTACAGCCTGCTGGAGCTGATGGTCAACCTCCAGGCCCTCAACGGAGCGGCCGCGCTGACGGGGCTGCTGCTGTCCGCACTGGTCACCGAGCAGAACAACGTACGGCTGCGGATCGAGCAGGTCTGCGAGGACCTGGCCGAGCTGGTGGAGCACCTGGCCCCGGGCGGCAGACCGCCCGAACGCTGAACGCCCCGGGGCGGCCGAGGCCGTCCCCGGGGGCACCCGGCGGTGGATCAGTTGCTCTCGTAGTAGCCGAAGATGTCGACGACGAGATCGGTCCTGTCCCAGCCCTGGTTCCAGAAGTCGACGATGCCGTTCTTCCCGGAGCCCGCCTGGACCAGGTTCGGAACGGTCTTGCCGGCGGTCCAGTTCAGGGTCGAGGCGGTGGGGCGCTCCGGGAGGACCCGGCGGCCCTCCCGGTACTGCTCCAGCGTGTTGGGGTCCTGGGCGACCGACAGGAAGCCCGCACCGGCGGTGTTGGTGACCGTCGCGTTGAGGACGTAGCCGGCGATACCGGGCTCGCCCGGGGACAGCGCCTGCCAGATGTAGCCGCGGCCCATCAGCGGACCGTGGGTCCAGCGCGGGTCGCGGGTGTCGAGCACCCGGACGGGCTTGAGGCCCATGTAGGCGGCCTTGCTGTCGGTGCTGTAGTAGCCGACGACGTCGACGATCACGTCCGTACCGGCCCAGGCGCCGTTGCGGACGTCGATGGTGCCGTCGGGACCGACCGGCACGATCACCGAGTTGGCGATCGTCTGGCCGGCGGTGAAGTTCAGGTTGGAGGTGCTCGGGACGTTCCCGCCGCCCGGGAAGACGGACAGGTGCCCGGCCTCCCTCGGGTTGGTCACCGTCACGTTCAGCGCCACGGCCGTGATGCCCTCCGGCACTCCGCGCAGGCCGCTGATCCTCGTACCGAAGGTCTTCTGCCCGGCCACCTGGCCGGGGGCGGTGCCGAGGCCCTCACGGGTGTCGACGAACCGGACCGGCGTCATCGGCGTGTAGCCGGCGGCATCGGTGCGCGTGAAGTAGCCGGTCACATCGGCGATCAGGTCGACGGACTCCGAGCCGCGGTTGGCGAGCTCGACGTAGCCGTTCTTGCCGACGGGCACGATGACCAGGTTCGGGACGGACTGGCCCGCCTCGAAGTTCACGTTCGAGGTCGTCGGCCGCTCGGTGTCCTCCGCGAAGGCCGTGATGTGGCCGCCGCTGGTGGTGTTCGTGACGGTCACGTTGAGGGCGACGGCGGTGACCCCCTCCGGAATCGCCCCGTTGCCGCCGACCTTCACGCGGGTCGAACCGTACGCCGGGACCTTGCCCCGGACCGCGCCGGTCCCGTCGCGGGTGTCCAGCAGGCGGGTCGGGGTGTGCGCGACGAAGTCCGAACCGGCGGTCATGACCTGGAAGTCGTTGACGACCTCGGCCTGGTTGGCGGGGTCGGTCACGGTGACCCGGACGGTGTACCGGCCGAGCCTCGCGTAGGTGTGACTGCTCTTCAGCACGGTCGAGCCGTACGCGTCCATGCCGTCCGGGGTGCTGCCGTCGCCCCAGTCGACGGTGACCTTCAGGGTGGAGTCGGCACTGATGACGGTGGTTTCCAGGTCGAACGCGTGGGCGGTGGTGGCCGCGGCGTTCAGGACGAGGGCCAGGTCCGGGTTGCCGGCCGCCTGCTGGGCGGAGACCCCGCCCTTGGCGCCGGGCAGGGCCTTGCGGACGGAACGTTCCGCCAGGCTCTTGAAGGTGCTCAGGTTCGGCGCCGCGGCCTTGGCCAGGTCCACGGCGGGCGCGCCCACCCCTTGTGCGACCGGCTCCTGCGCGACCGGCTCCGCGGCCTGGGCGATGCCCGGCGCGA
Organism: Streptomyces yangpuensis; assembly: GCF_024666385.1. Lineage (NCBI taxonomy): Bacteria > Bacillati > Actinomycetota > Actinomycetes > Kitasatosporales > Streptomycetaceae > Streptomyces > Streptomyces yangpuensis. Next base: position 3,943,165 of record NZ_CP102514.1, on the reverse strand, counting down.
GACCGATGGTGGCCGCAATGACGGCGACGGAAATTACGAGACGGCTGCTGCGCACGGATCCCCCATTTTTGAACGTGCTCAGGTCTGGGCTTCAGGGTACACAGATCTTCAGCCGCGAGATCGCGAAGACGTGTGCGCTCAGGGGGAGTTGGCTCGTTTCTGCCCCGAACTGATCCCAATGTCCGGGAAGAACGGGCGAGGGCCCCGGCCGATCGTGGGATCGGACGGGGCCCTCGCCGTCGTGCGCGGACCGGCGGATCAGTCGGTCTCGTAGATGCCGTAGTAGTCGACGATCAGGTCGGCGTCCTTCCAGCCCTGGTTCCAGAAGTGGACGATGCCGTGCTCGCCGCTGCCGGCCTGCACCAGGTTCGCGACGGTGGCGCCCTTCGTCCAGTTCAGGCTGGAGGAACCGGGCCGGGGCGGCACGGGCGCCCCTGGCTGGTCGTTCACCAGCCACGGGAAGGGGCTCGGGGCCACGGAGAGGAATCCGGAGTCCACCGTGTTGGTGACGGTGGTGTTGAGCACGAAGGCCTCGTCGGCCGCGGGGTCGTCATCGGGCGCGTACCACTGGGGAACGTACCCCCGAGCCGGCAGGCGGCCGCCCCACCAGCTGCTTTCCGGGTCGCGGGTGTCCAGGGTCCGCCACGGACCGATCGGCCGGTACGCCGCCCTGCTGTCCTTGTTGTAGTGGCCCACGACGTCGACGATCACGTCCGCACCGGCCCAGGCGCCGTTGAAGACACTGATCGTGCCGTCCGCGCTCACCGGCACGATCACGGAGTTGGCGACCGTCTGGCCGGCGGTGAAGTTCAGGCTCGACGCGGTCGGGGCCGGGCCACCGGGGAAGACGGACAGGTGTCCGGCCTCCTTCGGGTCGGTCACCGTCACGTTCAGCGCCACGGCCGTGATGCCCTGGGGCACCCCCTTCAGGCCGGCGATCTGCGTGCTGAAGGTACCCCGCCCGGCGAGCCGGCCCTGGGGCGTGCCCAGGCCCTCCCGGGTGTCGACGAACCGCGCCGGGGTCATCGAGGTGTAGCCACTGCCGCCGGCACGGACGAAGCGGCCCGTGATGTCGGCGATCAGGTCGACCGAGCTCCAGCCGCCGTTGAAGAGCTCCACGTAGCCGTCGGCGCCCACCGGCACGATGACCATGTTCGGGACGGACCCACCGGCCGTGTAGTTGAGGTTCGACGTGTCGGGCCGGCCGGCGTTCTTGTCCCCCGACCACACCGTGACGTGGCCGCTGTCGGTGGTGTTGGTGACGGTGACGTTGAGGGCGACCGCAGTGAGTCCGTCCTGGACGTCGCGACCGGACGCCACCTTCACGCGGGTCGAACCCCGCCCGGGAACCTTGCCGGCGTCGGCGCCCGTACCGTTGCGGGTATCCAGCATCCGGGTCGGTTCGAGCGGTACGAACTTGGCGCCCGGGGTCACGAACGCGACCTCATTGGCAGCCTGGACTCCGTTGGCGGCGTCGGTCGCAGTGACCTTCACCGTGTAATTGCCGAGCTCGGCGTACGAGTGCCCGTGGGACAGCGCGCCGGACCCCTTGATGCTCGCCTTCTCCGTCCGGCCGTCGCCCCAGTCGATGACGACGTCGAGCGAGGAGTCCGGTGCGGTGATCTTGGTGTCGATCACAAGCCCGTACGCGCTGTCACTTCGGCCATCGATCTCCACCGAGATTCCCGGGTGGTCGGCGGCGGCCTTGGTGGCGGCGCCCGGCGATGCCGTGCGGACCGTGCGGTCGGCAGGGCTGTGGAACTTCTTGCCCGCGGACTTCGTTCCCTTCCCCGCCTTGGCCGCGCCCGGCGCGCCCGGCGCGACGGGCTTCGACGGCCCTTCGGTGGCCGAGGCCATGCTCGGGACGAGCCCGAGACCCGCCGCCACGAGGGCAGCGGTCATTACGAGTCGGCGATTGCGCACCGGCCCCCCATTTTTGTGTGCTCTTCAGCGTTCTCCGGTCAAAGCCTGATCAGCGTACCGAGCGGGCAGACGATCTCCGTCACGGGTTTTCGCCCTGGTCACAAGGGGTGTGCGCGGAAGGCCGGAGTCCGCTACCAGGCCAGCTGGGAGATCTCCTCCGCGACCACCGCGCAGGCGTCCGCCGCCGGATCGATCAGCGGGAAGTGCCCGACCCCGTCGAGGAGGGTCAGCCCCACCATCTCCCCCGCCTTCGCCGCCGCCGCCACGTACGCCTCGGCCACCTGCTGCGGGACCACGATGTCGTCCCGGCCGTGGACCACCGTCGTGGCGATGCCGGTCGGCAGCAGCGACGCCGGGTCGGCCGACGGCAGCCGCTCGTCCCAGTGGTCGGCGCCGCCCAGGAGTTGCGCGCTCGCCCCGCCGCACACGCCCAGCTCCTCCGCCACCGCGAAGTCCGCGATCGGCGCCAGCGCCACCACTCCGCGCAGCATCGGCGGGTCCGGCAGCCGCCACGGGGAGCCGTACGGGAGCACGTGCCGGGCGGCGGCCCACAGCGCGAGGTGGCCGCCCGCCGAGTGCCCGGTGACGACCACGCGGCGGAGATCGGCCTGCGGCAGGGCGGTCCCGACGAGGCCCGGGAGGGCGTCCATCGCGGCGGCGACGTCGTCGAAGGTCTCCGGCCAGCGCCCGGCGACCGGCCCTTCGGCGTTCTGGCGCGGCAGGGAACTGCCGCGGCGGTACTCGACGTTGGCGACGGCGAAACCGCGCCGGGCCAGGAAGTCCGCGAAGGGGGTGACGTGTTGCCTGTCGTAGGGCGCCCGCCACGCCCCGCCGTGCAGGACGACCACCAGCGGGACCGGTCCCCCGCTCTCGCCGCGCGGGGCGTAGAAGTCGACGACGTGGTCGGGGTGTTCCCCGTACGCGGCCGTCACGTCCGGTGCGACCGCCGGATGGGCGAAGGCCGAGGCGGCCTCGGCGGCGTCCCGTTCCACGGCGGCGGGGTCCGTCATCGGCTCAACCTCTCGGTAACGCGTGGGACAGCGGGGACAGATGTTCCGGTGTTCCGGCAGAGCGGGACCGTATCAGTCTGGAACAGCAGGTTCCGTGCGGGGCCCGGAATATGACCGGGCGGACGGAGCCGTAGCCCCGCCCGCCCAGCGATGTGACGTTTCGCTACCCCGTCACCCGAAAATGTGACCCAGGGTGCGCGCTGCGCGCTCCGCGTCGGCGAAACCAACGTAGAGCGGGGTGAAGCCGAAGCGCAGGACGTCGGGTGCGCGGAAGTCCCCGATGACACCCCGGGCGATGAGCTCGCCCATGACCTCGCGGGCGTTCTCGCACCGCAGCGAGACCTGGCTGCCGCGGTGCTCGTGCTCGGCCGGGGTGACCGACTCCACCAGGCCCTGCGGGACGTACGCCGCCACGCATGCGAGGAAGAAATCGGTCAGGGCGAGGGACTTGGCGCGCACCGCCTCGACGGCGACGCCGTCCCAGGCGTCGAGCGCCGACTCCAGCGCCAGCATGGACAGGATGTCCGGGGTGCCGACGCGGCCGCGGGTCGCGCCCCGCGCCGCCTCGTAGTCCGGGGTCATCGCGAAGGGATCCGCGTGACCGTTCCAGCCGGGGAGGGGGGAGTCGAAGGCGTCCTGGTGACGGGCGGCGATGTACAGGTACGCGGGCGCGCCGGGGCCTCCGTTGAGGTACTTGTACGTGCAGCCCACCGCGAGGTCGACGCCGTGCTCGTCGAGCCCCACGGGCAGGGCGCCCGCGGAGTGACACAGGTCCCAGACGACGACCGCGCCGGCTGCGCGGGCCGCCGCCGTGAGGGCCGGCAGGTCGTGGAGCCGGCCGCTGCGGTAGTCGACGTGGTTCAGGAGCACCACGGCGGTGTCCGCGTCCATCGCCTCCGCCGCCCGCGAGGGGTCGACCGGGACGACGGTCAGGCCCGCCAGCCGGGCCGCCGACCGGGCGATGTAGCCGTCGGTGGGGAAGGTGGCGGAGTCGACGAGCAGCTTCGTCCGGCCGGGAGCTGCGAGGCGGGCGCCTCCGACCAGGGCCTTGAAGAGGTTGACGCTGGTGGAGTCGCCGACGACCACCTGACCGGGGGCCGCGCCGACCAGCGGGGCGATCTTGTCGCCTATTCGCTCCGGCGCGGTCCACCAGCCGCTCTCCTCCCAGGAGCGGATGAGGAGCTCGCCCCACTGCCGGGCGACGACGTCGGCGGTGGTCGCGGCCACGCCGGCCGGGAGCGCGCCGAGCGAGTTGCCGTCCAGGTAGACGACACCGTCGGGGAGCGTGAAGCGCTCGCGCAGCTTCGCGAGCTCGTCGGCGGCGTCCAGGGCCGCCGCGCGGTCGCGCAGGTCGGTCCCGGGGTCCGTGGAGGTCTCAGACATGGCTGCGCGCCGTCCAGAGCTCCGGGAAGACGTTCTTCGTCGCGCGCTTCTCCAGCCAGGTCACGCCGGCCGAACCGCCCGTGCCGGTCTTCGCACCCATCGCGCGGCGGGTGGCCACCAGGTGGTCGTTGCGCCAGCGCCAGACGAGTTCGGCGACGTCGGTGAGGACCTCGCCGAGCCGGTGGAGGTCCAGGTGCTCGTCGGGGGCCGCGTACAGGCCGGTCCAGACGGCCTCGACCTCGGCCGAGGCCTCGTAGCGCTGCGAGAGGTCGCGGTCCAGGACGGACTCCGGGACCGGCAGGCCGCGGCGGGCCAGCAGGCGCAGCACCTCGTCGTAGAGGCTCGGCTCCTGGAGGGCCTTCTCCAGCTCCGCGTGGACGCGCGGCGCGCCGCGGTGCGGCACCAGCATGGAGGCGGACTTCTCACCGAGCAGGAACTCCATCCGGCGGTACATGGCCGACTGGAAACCGGAACCTTCACCGAGGGCGCCGCGGTAGGCGTTGAACTGCGCCGGGGTGAGCTGGGCGAGCGGGCGCCAGGAGGCGTTGAGTGCCTCCAGCTCACGAAGGGAACGTTTCAGCGCGTCCATCGCGACCGGGATGCGGTCCTCGCGCAGCGCGTTCGCGGCGGTTTCCCACTCGTGGACGATGACCGTGAACCACAGCTCCATGACCTGGGTCGTGACCAGGAAGACCATCTCGCCGGGGTCGTCCGAGCGGAGGTGCTGGAGGTGGGTGAGGACGTCCGCCTGGACGTAGTCCTCGTACGGGGTCGTGCCGTCGAAGTCGAGGTTCGGGGTGTCCCCGCCGACTCCGGAGGCATCAAGGGTGTTCGACATCGCTGTCTCCTCGACACGTGCTTCCGGGTAGCGGTCCGCTCCTTCCGTGAGGTGAGTGGAGCCCCGGTCCCCTGCCCGCATCATAGGACCCCGTCGCGCCGGCGCTCCAGCGGGGAGTGACGCAGACCACACGACATGTCGGCGCGTCACTCCCCGCTGTACGGCCTCAGGCGCTCAGCGTGTCCGCGGCCGTCGGGGACGAGTCGCGCAGGAAGGTCGTGCAGCGCTCGTACTCCTCCTTCTCGCCGATGGCCCCGGCCGCGCGGGCCAGGGCGTGCAGGGCGCGCAGGAAACCGCGGTTCGGCTCGTGCTCCCACGGGACCGGGCCGTGGCCCTTCCACCCGGCGCGGCGCAGCGCGTCGAGACCGCGGTGGTAGCCCGTACGGGCGTAGGCGTACGACTCCACCGTGCTGCCGGCGGCGAAGGCCTCGTCGGCGAGGACCGCCCAGGCGAGGGAGGAGGTGGGGTGCGCGGCGGCCACCTCGACGGCCGGGGTGCCGGCGGCGATGGCCTCGCGGCCGGGCTCGTCGGGGAGGTGGGTGGGGGCGGGGCCCCCGAGGAGGTTCTGGTGAATGGACATGCCCCCAGTCTGCCGGGTGCGGTGATCCGCAAAACCCGCCGTCTCCCCCTGGCAGCTCCGGCCGGGTCCGGTGACAACCCTGCCCCGGTCGGCCCCCGGCCGGGTCGGCCCCGGTCCGGGGGATACCCCGGCCCGGTCGGCACCCGGCCGCGGTCCGGGTGGGCCAGGTCGGGTCGGCCAGGGTCGGGTCGGCCGCGGTCGGGTCGGGCCCCGGTCCGGACGGGCCCCGGTCCGGTCGGCCCCCGGTCCGGTCGGGCCCGGCACCGCCGGACGCGGTGGTCCCGCGGGAACGGGCGGCCGGCGTCCAGCGGCTTCGGTGAATGCCGGAGGGCCCGGCCTCCGTCGTGGGACGGGGGCCGGGCCCTCCTGTGCGTCTGCTGCCGCGACTGCGGCGGCCGACTACTTGATCCGGGTGCCGGCGGAGCGCAGGTTCGCGCACGCCTCGACGACACGCGCGGCCATGCCGGCCTCGGCGGCCTTGCCCCAGGTGCGCGGGTCGTACTTCGACTTGGTGCCGACCTCGCCGTCGACCTTCAGGACACCGGCGTAGTTGGTGAACATGTGGTCCACGACCGGCCGGGTGAAGGCGTACTGGGTGTCGGTGTCGAGGTTCATCTTCACGACGCCGTTCTCCAGCGCGGTGGCGATCTCCTCTGCCGTGGAGCCCGAACCACCGTGGAAGACGAAGTCGAACGGCGAGGCCTTGCCGAACTTCTCCGCCACACCGGCCTGGAGGTCCTTGAGCAGCTCGGGGCGCAGGACGACGTTGCCCGGCTTGTACACGCCGTGGACGTTGCCGAAGGAGGCGGCCAGCAGGTAGCGGCCCTTCTCGCCCAGGCCCAGGGCCTCGGCGGTACGGATCGCGTCCTCGACCGTGGTGTAGAGCTCGTCATTGATCTCGTGGCTGACGCCGTCCTCCTCGCCGCCGGTCGGGGTGATCTCGACCTCGAGGATGATCTTCGCCGCGACGGCCTTGGCGAGCAGCTCCTGGCCGATGGCCAGGTTGTCGGCCAGGGTCTCGGCGGAGCCGTCCCACATGTGCGACTGGAAGAGCGGGTTCAGACCGCGGGCGACGCGCTCGGCGGAGATGTCCAGGAGCGGACGTACGTAGCCGTCCAGCTTGTCCTTGGGGCAGTGGTCCGTGTGCAGGGCGACGGTGATGTCGTACTTGGCGGCGACGATGTGCGCGAACTCCGCCAGGGCGACCGCGCCGGTGACCATGTCCTTGTTGTACTGGCCACCCAGGAACTCCGCACCACCGGTGGAGATCTGGATGATGCCGTCGCTCTCGGCCTCCGCGAAGCCCCGCAGCGCGGCGTGCAGGGTCTGGGACGAGGTCACGTTGATGGCCGGGTAGGCGAACTTGCCTGCCTTCGCCCGGTCGAGCATCTCGTTGTAGACCTCGGGGGTTGCGATGGGCATCTGTCCGCTCCTTGGATGTGCGGGGAGTGTGCTTATTACGGGCCCTGACCTGGGGGCGACGTCATCGTCGCGCTTATCTTTCCAGACTCCGCGCAAGGGTCCAGCCCGCCGGTCTCACGTGGTGGGCGAACGGCCCGGGATGTTTCACGTGAAACATCCCGGGCCGCAGGGAAAGGCCAGGTCAGCGCCGTCTCACCGGCGGCCGGGGACCTGTGTCGCCAGATGTCGCAGTGGCCGGTCAGGACAGGCCGAGGTCCTCGAGGCGGTAGCCGGTGAGGTACTGCAGGCCCGCCTCGGCGATCGCGTCGGCCGCACCGCGGTCGACGATCGTGGCGACGGCGACGACCTCGCCGCCGGCCTCGCGGACGGCCTCCACGGCGGTCAGCGGGGACCCTCCGGTGGTCGAGGTGTCCTCGACCACCAGGCAGCGCTTGCCCTTCACGTCGGTGCCCTCGATGCGGCGCTGCATACCGTGCGCCTTCTGCGCCTTGCGGACGACGAAGGCGTCCAGGCGCTGACCGCGCGCGGCGGAGGCGTGCAGCATCGAGGTGGCGACCGGGTCGGCGCCGAGGGTCAGGCCGCCGACGCAGTCGAAGTCGAGCTCGGCGGTGAGGTCGAGCATGACCTGGCCGACCAGCGGGGCCGCCTCGCCGTCGAGGGTGATCCGGCGGAGGTCGATGTAGTAGTCGGCCTCCCGGCCGGAGGAGAGGATCACCTTGCCGTGCACGACGGCCTTGTCCTTGATCTGCTGCAGAAGCGCATCCCGTACGTCACTCATGCCGACGAGCTTAGTTGCGGGCTAGCCGAGCCGCCGCCACGTCCAGGTCGTGGAGACCTCCAGCGGGTCGACGGGGGTGACCAGGCGCGGAGCGGTGTTGATCCCGTTCGGCGGGCCCGACTGCGGCTCGACGCAGACGGCCTCGTCCTCCTGGTCGTAGACGACCACCCATTCGGACCGGCTGGTGATGCGCAGTTCCAGGGCGCCGGGCCAGGTGAGGGTGACGTCGACCCCGTCGGGCATGCCGAAGCAGTCGTCCCAGGGGCCGGGCTTCCGGTCGATGCGGTGGCCGGTGGGGAGGTGGTCGGCGCCGCGCTCCTCCTGCCAGGCGGGGTCGAAGGAGATCTCCACGTCCTGGCCGCCGAGGTTGCGCAGGAACCAGGGGTGCCAGCCGGCCTGGGCCGGGAAGGAGTCCCCGTACGTCTCGACGCCCATGGTGAGGGTCAGCGAGTCCTCGGTGAGCGTGACGACCTGCGTGACCCGGCCGGGGGTCGGCCACGGGTCGACGAGGTCGTAGGTGAAGGCGGCCTCGGTGGCGGTGGCGCCGGCCGGCCGCCACCGCGCGTCACGGCCGAGGCCGTGGAGGGCGTGCGGCGGGTGGTCGAGGGGCATCTGGTGCACGGTCGCACCGTTGTGGAAGCGGCCGTCCTTCATACGGCCGCACCACGGCACCATCGGGAACGATCCGTACCGCGGCCCCTGGCGCAGCAGCTCGGTCCCGTCGATGCGCAGACTGCCGATCCGGCAGCCGTTCTCCTGGTCGACAGTCACCTCGGTGCCGCCGGCGCTCAGTTGCGTACTCATGCGGTCGACATTAGGGGGTGTCTTGTCGATCGAGGGGTCGAGGGCGCAGGTCAGCGGCGGCGGCGCAGGGCCCGGCCGATGACGACGGCCGAGGCGACCGCGAGCGCCGCGGCCGGGGCGATCCAGCGCATGCTGTCGCCGGTGACGGTCGCGGCGGGCGCGGGCACCGGGGCGTACCGGCCGCGCGGGGGCGCGTGGTCCACCTCCTCGGCGCTGCGGCCGATCATGGTGCGGCGGGCATGGGCGGCCTCGGCCGGCGGCCGTGCGGCTCCGGCCGCGTCGAGGTCCTCGAAGCCGCCGGCCAGGAACGGGTCCAGGGAGGGGTCCAGGGACGGGGGCGGCACCTCGGTCTCGAAGACCGTGGCACTGACCTCGGTGACGTCGTCGTCCGGCCCCGCCGGACCGGCGACGTCCTCGGCCTCGGACTCCTCGTTCCCCGCCGCTTCCTCGGCCTCGGCGACGGGGTCGCCGATCACGGACCCGGCGGCCAGCCGGCCCGCGGCCCGGTCGAGCAGCCTGCGCAGGGCGGTGGCGGCGGCCTCGGGGGCGAAGGCGGCGGCCCGCCCGTCGGCGGTGGCGTGGGCGGTGACGTCCAGCCGGGTCCCGTCCGGGGCCGGGGTCAGACGCAGGTCGAGCGAGAACTTCACGGTGCCGCTGCCGCGTACCTCCGTGCCCTCACCCTCAATGGTGAAGTGGCCGGGGTCCTGCTCGATGACGGCCGCGGACCCCCGGTAGGTCACCGTGCTCCCGCCGGCCCGCACCTTGAGCCGCCCGGAGAGCGGGCCGACGCCCGTGTCGGCGTCCTGCTGGAGTCCCGGCACGCACCGGGCCACCCGTGCGGGGTCGCGCAGCACGGCGCGGAGGTCGTCTGCCGGTACCGGGACGAACACCTGATGCTCCATGCGGTCGAGCCTACGGCCTGGACCCCACCGGGTCACGAATACCGCGGATGCGGCAGCGTCGACGGCGGAAGTCCGTTCATCCGGAAGCGTTCGGCGTCGCGCGCCGCGTCCTGGAGGGAGCCGGTCGTCAGCGAGCTCAGCGCGGACATCCCGTGGTCCACGCGCAGCCGGGGCTCCTGGTCGCGGGCGGCCAGGACGAAGCCCCAGTCCCGGGGCGGCTCGCCGGTCCCGCCGAGGGGGGTGCGGTCGGGTCCGGCGGCGAAGCCCGTGAGGCGGCCGCCCGCACTGTAGGGGGCGGTGCGCAGCCCGGCGGCGCGCAGCGTGGAGTCGACGGTCCAGTACGTACGGGGGCGCGTGGCCAGCGGCCCGGCGTGCACGGCCATCCGGCCGCCGGGGGCCAGGGCCCGCGCGGCCAGCCCGTAGAACTCCTGCGAGTACAGCTTCGTGCTGGGGGTGATGCCGGGGTCGGGGAGGTCGGAGACGATCACGTCGAAGCGGTCGTTCGCGGCGGGCCCGCGCAGCCAGCGGAAGGCGTCCTGGTGGACGACGGCCAGGCGCGGGTCGGCGTACACGCCGGCGTTGAGCGCGGAAAGCATGGGATCGGTGCGGGCGAGGCGGACCACGCCGGGGTCGACCTCGACGACGGTGACGGAGGAGACGTCCCGGTAGCGGAGCACCTCGCGGGCGGCGAGCCCGTCTCCGCCGCCGAGGACCAGGACCCGGGCGTGCGGGCCGGTCATCGCGGGGTGGACCAGGGCCTCGTGGTAGCGGTGCTCGTCGTAGCCGCTGACCCGCAGGCGGCCGTCGAGGTACAGGTCGAGGGAGCGCGGGGAGCCGGTCGCGGGGCCGGTGAGCACCAGTTCCTGCACCCCGGTCTGGACGGCGACGCGCACCTCGGAGCCGTAGACGGCGCGCCGGGCGACCCGCTCGAAGTCGTCGGCGAGGACGGTCGCGGAGGCCAGCACGACGAGGACGGCGAGGTTCACGGCGACGAGCAGCCAGCGGCAGCGTCTGCTCAGGTCGTGGCGGAACAGCCACAGGACCAGCCCGCCGCCGACGACGACGTTGACGGTGCCGGTGAGCATGGCGCCGGTGAGCTGGCCGAGCATCGGCAGCAGCAGGAAGGGGAAGGCGAGGCCGCCGACGAGGGCGCCCACGTAGTCGGCGGCGAACAGGTCGGCGACCGCGCCGCCCGCGTCCTGTCTGCGGATGCGCTGGATGAGGACCATCAGCAGCGGGATCTCCGCGCCGATGAGCATGCCGATGGCGAAGGAGAACGCGACGAGCGCGGGACGGGACTCGCCCAGCCAGGCGAAACTCGCGTACAGCGCCATGGCGGAGAGGCCTCCGAGGAGGGCGAGCCCGGCCTCGATGGCGGCGAAGCCGAGGGCGGGCCGGTGCCGCAGGCGTTTGGCGAGCAGGGAGCCGACGCCCATGGCGAAGACCATGACGGACAGCACGATCGACGCCTGGGTGACGGAGTCGCCGATGAGGTAGGTGCCCAGGGCGAGGAGCTCCAGCTCGTACACGAGCCCGCAGGCGGCGCAGACGAACACGGTGGCCAGGACGAGGAGTCGGCCGGTCCGGGGCCGTACGGGCAGGGCGGCCGGGACGGCCGCGGCGCCTCCCGGCTCCGGAGCCGGGAGGACCCGGCGCGGGACGGAACGGTCGATCATGAAGCGAACCGTACGTCACCGCACACGCACATCCGGTCACCCACATGGGTGTAAGTGGGGCACTGATCCGGCCAGTTGGCGTAACCACATCGCGCACCCCGCACCACAGAACGCCGATCGGCCACGCCCGCCCGTCGGCCCGTCCCTCGCATGGCCTAAAGCAGTGCGGGCGATTCCAGAGGCGGCGTCGCGGCGCCCATCGGGAGCCCGACCCGGGTCCGGGTGGCCACCAACTGCCCCTCCTGCGGGTACGCGTGCCAGGTGCGCCACCGCACCTGGCCCTCGTACCGCTGGGCGAGCATGGCGGTGAAGGCGTGCGGGCTTCCCGGGAACGTCCCCGCCAGTCCGTTCGGGTGATCCGCGACCAGTGCGAGCAGTTCCTGTGCCCGCCCCGCGAAGGAGCCCCGGGACAGGGTCTCGACCCGCGCCGCGAACTCGTACTCCCAGTCGCCCACCCGCTTCGCGACGCCCAGCGGCAGCGGCGTACTGCTCCCGGGCATGCAGGCGACCGTCTCCGAACAGAGCACCTCCCGCTCCTCCAGCAGAACCTGATGGGAGGCCCCGAGCAGGCGCAACTCCACCTTCGCACCCGAAAGTTCGAGGTTCAGTACGGCCAGGGCGGGCAGCCGGTCCCGACCCAGGGCCCAGGCGAGATCGGCGGCACGCGTGTCGGTGTATGAGGTCTGGAGGGTCGTGAGCATGAGTCGGCTCCGCAAACGCGCGAGGGAGATGGGCCGGGGCCCGCCAGCGGTAGCAAGCACGGGTGGGGGGAAACCGGCACGGGTCCACAGGAAGTCCCGGGAGGTCCGAGGACTGGTCTACTCAACCGAGGGAATCATGAAAGGCACGGCACTCACAGCGTTTTTACCCAAGTTGAAGGGGTTTACATCCCCCCGGGGGCTCGGCAGTTCACGTGTTCAACAGGTTGCGTCCCGCGCGTCGGGATGCATGGACAACGCACGGGACGCCCGACGGGAAACGAACCGTCGGACGCCCACGTCAGGACGGCGCCGGCCGCCCCGTGCCACGCACCGCGTCAGCTGCCACCGCCGCACCCCCCGCCCCCGCAGGAGGACGAGCTGCAGGAGGAGGACGACGACCCGCAGCCCGCCGAGCCGCTGTCACCCGCCCACCAGCTGCGCCTGCTGCTGCGCCTGCTGCGGCGCGGCCGGCTCGCACGCGAAGCGTGCACGGACCGGGGCCGGACCAGCCGGCTCCAGAGGAAGGCGATCCCCAGACACAGCACGAGCACTACCAAGACGAACTCCATGTCCGCCCCTCTCTCACGCCCCGGTCCTCCCGGGGAGCGGGATCCCCGCGTCCCGCGTGAAGGGGGAATGCCCCCGGCCCGCACGGCCCAAAGCACACTTGAGCAAGTCCAGAGGTTGCCCGCAGGATGGCGCCCATGAGCGCACCCGTGAGCAGCGACCGCCCCTTCCTGAACCGCCGGCTGGCAGCCTTCGGAACCACGATCTTCGCCGAGATGTCGGCACTGGCCGCACGCACGGGGTCGATCAACCTCGGCCAGGGCTTCCCCGACACCGACGGCCCGGCGCAGATCGCCGAGGCGGCCTCCCGCGCGGTCCTCACGGGCCTCGGCAACCAGTACCCGCCCGGGCCCGGCGTCCCGGAGCTGCGCACCGCGATCGCCGCGCACCAGCAGCGCTTCTACGGCCTCGGCCACGACCCCGACACCGAGGTCCTCGTCACCGCGGGCGCCACGGAGGCCATCGCCGCCTCCCTCCTGGCGCTCCTGGAGCCCGGTGACGAGGTCATCGCCCTGGAGCCGTACTACGACTCCTACGCGGCGTGCATCGCGATGGCCGGCGCCACCCGCGTCCCCGTCACCCTGCGCCCCCACGACGGCGGCTTCGCCCTCGACCTGGACGAGCTGCGCGCGGCCGTCACCCCGCGCACCCGGCTGCTCCTGCTGAACACCCCGCACAACCCGACGGGCACCGTCCTGACCGCGGACGAGCTCACGGCGATCGCCGCGCTGGCCGTCGAGCGCGATCTGCTGGTCGTCACCGACGAGGTGTACGAGCACCTGGTCTTCGAGGGCTCCCACCTCCCCCTGGCGGGCTTCCCCGGTATGCGCGAGCGCACGGTCACCATCGGCAGCGCGGGCAAGACGTTCTCGTTCACCGGATGGAAGGTCGGCTGGGTCACCGCCCAGCCGGCGCTCGTCTCCGCGGTCCGCTCGGCGAAGCAGTTCCTCACCTACGTCTCCTCGGGCCCCTTCCAGTACGCCGTCGCGGAGGCCCTGCAGCTGCCGGACGCCTACTACGACGCCTTCCGCGCCGACCTCGCCGCCAAGCGCGACATCCTCGCCGACGGCCTCGCGTCGGCCGGCTTCCAGGTCTTCCGCCCGCAGGGCACCTACTTCATCACCACCGACATCACCCCCCTCGGCGAGAAGGACGGCCTCGCCTTCTGCCGCGCCCTGCCCGAGCGCTGCGGGGTCGTCGCCATCCCCAACTCCGTCTTCTACGACGACAAGTCCGCCGGCGCCACCCAGGTCCGCTGGGCCTTCTGCAAGAGGACCGAAATCCTCGAAGAGGCCGTGGAGCGGCTGCGGGGGCTCTGAGCCGGGCGCCCGGGGCGGGGGCCGGCGGGGCCGCGGGCCGGGGTGCCCGATGTCACGCGGGCTTCCGGGCCATTCGGCCACGGCGGGAGGCGGGGACGCTTAAGGTGCCCGAGGCTCCTCCTGGTCCGGAGAGGCGTCCTCACGCACGCGCGCAGGAAGTCGGGGTAGATGACGGCGACGGGCAGTACGTCTGTTTTCGTGCGGCCGCGGGACGTCAGGACCGCCGGTGTGCCCACGGCCGCGCTCGCGCTCGGCGTGTTCGCCGCCGTCCGCGTGGCCGGGGCCGCCGTGCTGGCCCTCGCCGCGTGGTGGGCCGGGCGCAGCCCCGTACGGGTGCTGGGGCACTCCTGGGACTCCGTCTGGTATCTCGCCATCGCCCGGCACGGCTACGGCCGCACCCAGATCTGGCCGGTCACCGGGCTGGTGCAGAGCGACCACGCCTTCTTCCCGCTCTACCCGGCGCTGGTGCGCCTGGCCGGCGGCGGCGAGTGGGGCGGGCTGCTGGTCTCCTGGACCGCGGCCGCCGTGGCCGCGGTCGGCGTGTACCGGGTCGGGGAGCTGGTGGCCGGGCGGCGCGTCGCGCTGCTCCTGGTCGCGCTGTGGGCGGCGGTGCCGCACGCGGTGGTGCTCACCCTCGCCTACACCGAGCCGCTGCTGGTCGCGCTCGCCGCCTGGTCGCTGTACGCGCTGCTGCGCGGGCGCTGGCTGCTCGCCGCCTCGCTGGCGCTGGTCGCGGGGCTGACCCGGCCGACCGGGATCGCCGTGGCGGCGGCCGTGTCCGTCACGGCCCTGCACGCGCTGCTCGTCCGAAGATCCGCCAGATCCGGCAGATCCGGCAGATCCGGCGGATCCCGCGAGCCCGAGGTGTGGGCGGCCGGGCTGCTGGCCCCGGCGGGCTGGCTGGCGTACGTGGTGGCCGTCGGCGTGCACAGGGGGGACCCGGCCGGGTACTTCACCGTGCAGCGGCAGTGGGGATCCCGCTTCGACGGGGGCGGGTACGCGCTGTCCATGACCTGGCGGGTGCTGAGCGGCGAGCCCGTGGCGCTCGCCACCGCCGTCACCGCGGTGCTGCTGGGCACCGCCCTGCTGCTGGCGGTCCTGCTGCTGGTCGACCGGCCGCCACTGCCGCTGCTCGTCTACACCGCGGTGCTGCTGGTGATCGCCGTGGGCGGGGCGGGGTACTTCGAGTCGAAGCCGCGCTTCCTGCTGCCGGCGTTCCCGCTGCTGCTCCCGCTGGCCGCCGTGCTGGCACGAGCCCGGCCGCGCTCCGCGGTCGTGGTGACCGCGGGGCTGGCCGGGCTCGGTTACGGCTACGGGGTCTACCTCCTGGTGTTCGCCAAGATGCCCCTGTGAGACCGGGACCGCGGGATCAGTTGTCCCCGCCGTCCTCGTCCTCGCCGTCGGCGGAGTCGATGTCCTTCTCCAGTCCGAGCTGCTCCGTGAGCCACTTGTCGAACTCGATGGACGCGCGGACCCAGCTGACCGTGGAGGACACGAAGTGCTCCAGGTTGACGCCGGTGCCGATCAGCATCTGCGCCTCGCCGATCAGGCGGACGGAGCCGTCGTCGTGCGTGTGGCTGTAGACCTTCGGCCACAGGGTGCGACGGTTCCAGTCGTCGATCGACTCGAGGAGCTGCGGCTTCTCGTCGATCTTGTGCGGACGGTCGTAGAAGGTCCGCACCGAGAAGACCTGCTGCTCCGCTTCGCCGCGGAACATGAAGTACGTACGGAACTCCTCCCACGGCGCCGCGAGGTCACCCTCGTCGTCGACGACGTACTTGAGCTCCATCTGCTCCAGCAGCTGCTTGACCAGATCCTGGTCGGGGACGACGGGGCCCGCCGGTCCTGTGGCCTGCGGATCGGGCTGCTGCCCTCCGAAGTTCGGAATCGAGGCCGGGTCGATGCTCACCGTGTACTTCCCTTCGTGCGGATACTTGCATCCTCCCCCATCCCGCCCACCCCATGTCCAGCCCGACGGTCACGGATCCGCTGCGGGCGGACAGGAGTGCACCCCGCGCACGTTCCTGTACGCGGGGTGCAACGGCGCTCGGAGTGGTCAGAGTGCCTTGCCGACCAGCAGGTCCTCGCCGGCCACGTCGACCCGTACGGTGTCGCCGTCGCGCACCGCGCCGGAGAGGATCTCCTTCGCCAGGCGGTCGCCGATCGCCGTCTGGATCAGGCGGCGCAGCGGCCGGGCGCCGTACGCCGGGTCGTTGCCCTTGTCCGCCACCCAGGCCAGGGCTTCGGGGGTGACGTCCAGGGTGAGCCGCCGGTCGGCCAGGCGCTTGGCCAGGCGGCGGATCTGGAGTTCGGCGATGTGCGCCAGCTCGTCCCGGCTCAGCGCGGAGAAGACCACCAGGTCGTCCAGGCGGTTGAGGAACTCCGGCTTGAAGCTCGCCCGGACCACGTCCAGGACCTGCTGCTTCTTCCGGTCGGCGGGGGTGGCCGGGTCCATCAGGAACTGGCTGCCCAGGTTCGAGGTCAGGATCAGGATGGTGTTGCGGAAGTCGACGGTGCGGCCCTGGCCGTCCGTGAGCCGGCCGTCGTCCAGCACCTGGAGCAGGATGTCGAAGACCTCCGGGTGGGCCTTCTCCACCTCGTCGAGGAGCACCACGCTGTACGGGCGGCGGCGGACGGCCTCGGTGAGCTGGCCGCCCTCCTCGTAGCCGACGTAGCCGGGCGGGGCGCCGACGAGCCGGGCCACGCTGTGCTTCTCGGAGTACTCCGACATGTCGATGCGGACCATGGCCCGCTCGTCGTCGAAGAGGAAGTCGGCGAGCGCCTTGGCCAGCTCCGTCTTGCCCACGCCCGTCGGCCCGAGGAAGAGGAAGGAGCCGGTCGGCCGGTCCGGGTCGGCGATGCCGGCGCGGGTGCGGCGCACGGCGTCGGAGACGGCCCGTACGGCCTCCGTCTGGCCGATCAGGCGGCGGCCCAGCTCGTCCTCCATGCGGAGCAGCTTCTGGGTCTCGCCCTCCAGCAGGCGGCCCGCGGGGATGCCGGTCCAGGCACCCACCACGTCGGCGATGTCGTCCGGGCCGACCTCGTCCTTGACCATCGTGTTCTTCGAGGCGCCGGCCTTGGATGCCTCGGCCTCCTCCTCGGTGGCCTCGGCCAGCTCGCGCTCCAGGGCCGGGATCTCCCCGTAGAGCAGCTTGGAGGCGGCGTCGAAGTCGCCGTCGCGCTGGGCCCGCTCGGCCTGGCCGCGCAGGTCGTCCAGGCGCTCCTTGAGCTCGCCGACCCGGTTGAGGGACTGCTTCTCCTTCTCCCAGCGGGCGGTCAGGCCCCGCAGCTCCTCCTCCCGGTCGGCGAGGTCCTTGCGGATCTTGTCGAGGCGCTCGCGCGAGGCCGGGTCGGACTCGTTGTTCAGCGCCAGCTCCTCCATCCGCAGGCGGTCCACCGAGCGCTGGAGCTCATCGATCTCGACGGGCGAGGAGTCGATCTCCATGCGCAGCCGGGACGCGGCCTCGTCGACGAGGTCGATGGCCTTGTCGGGCAGGAAGCGGGAGGTGATGTACCGGTCGGAGAGGGTCGCGGCGGCGACCAGCGCGCTGTCGTTGATGGCCACCTTGTGGTGGGCCTCGTAGCGGCCCTTGAGCCCGCGCAGGATCGCGATGGTGTCCTCGACGGACGGCTCGGCGACCAGCACCTGCTGGAAGCGCCGCTCCAGCGCCGGGTCCTTCTCGATGCGCTCGCGGTACTCGTCGAGGGTGGTCGCGCCGACCATGCGGAGCTCACCGCGGGCCAGCATGGGCTTGAGCATGTTGCCCGCGTCCATGGCGGAGTCACCACCGGCGCCCGCTCCGACGACCGTGTGCAGCTCGTCGATGAAGGTGATGATCTGGCCCTCGCTGGACTTGATCTCCGCGAGGACGGTCTTGAGCCGCTCCTCGAACTCACCGCGGTACTTGGCGCCGGCGACCATGGCGCCGAGGTCGAGGGAGACGAGCCGCTTGTTCTTCAGGGACTCGGGCACGTCGCCCTTGACGATGCGCTGGGCCAGGCCCTCGACGACGGCCGTCTTGCCGACGCCGGGCTCGCCGATGAGCACCGGGTTGTTCTTGGTGCGGCGCGAGAGCACCTGGACGACGCGCCGGATCTCGTGGTCGCGGCCGATGACCGGGTCGAGCTTGCCGTCGCGGGCGGCGGCCGTGAAGTCGGTGCCGAACTTCTCCAGGGCCTTGTACTGGCCCTCCGGGTCGGGGGTGGTCACCCGCCGTGCTCCTCGTGCGTTCTGGAAGGCGTCCAGCAGCTTCTTCGCCGTCGCGCCCTGGGCGGAAAGAACCTCACCGGCCGCGCCGCCCTTGGCGGCGACGGCGATGAGCAGGTGTTCGGTGGAGAGGTACTCGTCACCGAGCTTGCCCGCCTCGCTGTCGGCCTCGGCCAGTACGGCGAGCAGCTCGCGGGTGGGCTGCGGGGGCGCCACCGTGGAGCCGGTGACGCTGGGCAGTGCGGCGAGGAGGCGTTCGGCGCCGCTGCGCACGGCGGCCTGGTCGGCGTCCGTCGCGATCAGCAGGTCGATCACGTTCTCGTTGTCCTCGCCGGCGAGCAGGGCCAGCAGCAGGTGCGCGGGGGTCAGATCCGCATGGCCTTCCTTGACGGCCCTGCTGGTCGCCGCGTTCAGCGCGTCCCGGCTCTTGTTGGTCAGCTCGGCGTCCACTGCGTCTTCTCCTCTCCGAAGGATGCACAACTGGGTCTGACAGAGTCAGCGTATGCAAAGTTGAGTCTATTCCACTCAAGGCAGGTGAGGGGACGCCTTGCCCGTACCCTTCGGGCCATGTCCCATGACGTACTCAACCCGACGCCCGAATACCTCGCCTTCTGGCGGGAGCGGCACGTCTGCACGCTGACCACCCCGCGCCCCGACGGGACCCCGCACGTGGTGCCGGTGGGCGTGACGTACGACCCGGAGGCCGGCCTGGCCCGGGTGATCAGCAACAAGCACAGCAAGAAGGTCCGCAACGTCCTGGCGGCGCAGGCCGCGCAGGACGGCGGGGCGCGGGTGGCGGTCTGCCAGATGGAGGGGCGCCGCTGGGCCACGCTGGAGGGCCGTGCGGTGATCCGCACGGACGAGGCGTCGGTCGCCGACGCGGTGGCGCGCTACGCGCAGCGGTACGGGCGGACCCCGTCGCCCAATCCGGACCGCGTGGTCGTGGAGATCACCCTGGACCGGGCGATGGGGCGGGCGTGAGCCGCCGGTCCTCGCCGGCCCCTGGCCCTCGTTGATCCTTCGGCCCTCGTTGATCCTTCATCTTGTCCGGATCACGCACTGGACGCAGGCATCACAACGGCGCCATCGTGGTCAGGTCCACGATGGCGCCGTTGTGTGGGGGTAGCGCCTGAGCGATCTGAAACGACGGGGGAATCGCGTCAGGCACTGCGGGGGGTGGCGGTGGTGATGTCGGGCTCGAAGAGCTGGTGGTCCCGCTGATCGAGATTGACGAAGACCATTCCGTAGCGCACCTCGCAGCGGACGGGCTGCGGCGCGCCGCGCGGGCGGCGCAGGCACCGGTAGGCACGTACGTCCTCGTCCTCCTCGCGCACGATGACGATCGGCTGGCCGAACAGGGTGACCATCAACGAGTCGCCGGGGTGGGGGATGGCCGTGGCGAGGTCGATGAACTGCCAGCCCGAGCGGTACGCCGACGCCATCTCGCGGCGGAAGCCGCGGTCGTCGGGGGTCATGCGGACACCGTCGCAGGAGCCTCGGTCCAGCCCGTGTCGTCCTTACCGCCCAGCTCCGCGGCGGTCCAGCCGGTGTCCGCGTACTTGCCCACGGGCGCCGTGGTCCAGCCGGTGTCGAACTCCGTGCTCGTCAGGCTCGTACCCTGACCGTCCCTAGCGCTCCCCGCGTCACTTTCGACGGCGCTGACTGCCCCAAAAACCGCAACGGCGGAGAAACCTATGGCAAGCACCGAGCGAAGCATTCTCTTGTACATGGTCGGCTTCGTCCTCACTTGATGGAATCCTCTCCCCCGCGTGTCAGACGATGGCTCATTCAGGCACGTCAATGCCACAGGGACGATGCATCATGTTCTTGCATGTTCAGGACCCTGGGGGGTGGAGATTTGACGCAAAAACCGACAATGGCGACACATCCCCACCCCGTCACGTCCATGTGCGCCGAGGGGACCCGCCTCTACGCGGCTGCCCTGAGCACCGGCCGGATCGCCCGGGGAGAGATCCAGAACGCCCCCTGCCTGCTGGAACTCGCTCTTCTGCAGCCCGACCCGGATGACGCGAACCAACTCCGCCCGGTTCCCCCGTCCGTGGCTTTGGCTCAACGGCTCCATCCGATTGAACGCGAGATCCAGGACCGCCGACGCAGCGCTGTAGATCTCACCGACACTTTCGAGCCTTTCCTGGCCATCAGCGCACAGAGTCCGGCCGACACCCATGCCATCACGGTGCTGGAGGGTTTCGAAAGGATCAACGCCGCGCTGAACCTCGCGACGGCCGAATGTCACACCGAGGTGCTGACGGTCCAGCCGGGCGGAGCACGGCCCTCCGAGGCTCTCACACAGGCCCTGGAGCGCGACCAGCCGCTGATCGACCGCGGGGTCAGCATACGGACCCTCTACCAGCACACCGCACGGCACAGCCAGGGCACCCTCGCCTACGTGGACCGCATCTCCACCGGCAAGGTCGAGATCCGCACCCTCGAAGAGCTGATAGAGCGCCTCATCATCTTCGACCGCACGGTCGCCTTCATCCCGGTCAGCGACGACCGCCGGGTCGCGCTGGAACTGCGCCACCCCGGCCTCGTCGACTACCTCATCAAGGTGTTCGAGCAGCTGTGGCACCGCGCCGTGCCCCTGACCGAGGAGGTGACGTACCGCAGCACCCCCGGCGGCGTCACCGGCGTGCAGCGCACCATCGCCCAGCTCCTCATCGAGGGGCACGTGGACGAGGCCATCGCCCGGCGCCTGGGGATGAACGTACGGACCTGCCGCGCCCACATCGCCAAGCTCGCCACGACCCTCGGCAGCGGCAGCCGGGCCCAGCTCGGCTATCTCATCGCCCGGTCCGGCATCCTGGGCCGCCCCTCCGCCGCCCAGGAGTGCGAGGACCCCGCCGCCGGCCGGGAGCCGGAGCACGGCCCGGAAGGCCTCTAGAAAGCCCTCGCAAAAGCCTTCCGGCCCCGCCCCGGGAGGGGCGGGGCCGGAAGGTGTGCTCCGGGGGTCCGGGGGCCGGGACGACCCTGCCGGTCAGTCCATCGGGCGCTTGGGGCTCGGCCGCCAGACGACCAGGGCGCTGCCCGGCTGCGGCGGCTGGTACGGGACCAGGTCGCGCCGGTACGAGGCGTGCACCTGGGCCTCGCGGGCCCGCAGCGTGGCGGCGGCGCCGTCCACCGCGGCCGAGAGCTCGGCGACGCGCTGCTGGAGCGCGGCCACCTGGTTCTCCAGTTCGATGATCCGTTTGATCCCCGCCAGGTTGATGCCCTCGTCCTGGGACAGCGTCTGCACCGTGCGGAGCAGCTCGATGTCCCGGGCCGAATAGCGCCGGCCGCGGCCGGCCGTGCGGTCCGGGGAGACCAGGCCGAGACGGTCGTACTGGCGGAGGGTCTGCGGGTGCAGGCCCGAGAGCTGGGCGGCCACCGAGATCACGTAGACCGGGGTCTCGTCGGTGAGTGGGTAGGCACCGCTCCCCAGACGGGAAGACTGTCGTCGGCGGCCGTCCATGTCATGCTCCCTTCGCGGACTCGAACAGCGCGGAGCGCGGGTCCTGCGACTCCGTCGCCTCGCGGTACATCTCCAATGCCTCGCGTGCCTTGTCGGACAGCTCGGTCGGAACCGCCACTTCCACGGTAACCAGCAGGTCCCCGCGGGTACCGTCCTTGCGGACCGCACCCTTGCCGCGGGCCCGCATCGTACGCCCGTTCGGGGTGCCCGGGGGAAGTTTCAGCGTCACGGACGGTCCGTTCAGGGTCGGGACCTTGATGTCGGCGCCCAGTGCCGCCTCCGCGAACGTCACCGGAACGGTCACCGTCAGGTTGTCGTCCTTGCGGCCGAACACCGGGTGCGTCCCGACGTGCACCACCACGTAGAGGTCACCGGCGGGACCGCCGCGCTCGCCCGGGGCGCCCTTGCCGCGCAGCCGGATCCGCTGGCCGTCGGAGACGCCCGCCGGGATCCTGACCTGCATGGTGCGGGAGCTGCGGGCCCGACCACTGCCCTTGCAGACCTCACAGGGGGTCTCCGCGATCAGGCCGCGGCCCTTGCAGTCCGCGCACGGGTCGGTCAGCGAGAAGCCGCCGCCGCTGCCGCGCGAGACCTGACCGGTGCCGACACAGGTCGGGCACACCCTGGGCGTGCCGTTCTTGTCGCCGGTGCCCGAGCAGGCCTTGCAGGGCGCCTGCGAGGACATCCGGAGCGGGACCGTGGCCCCGTCCACCGCCTCCGTGAAGGAGAGGGTGACCTCCGACTCGATGTCCTGGCCGCGGCGCGGCTGGGTGCGGGTGCCCGCACCCGGGCCGGCGCCGCGGTTGAAGAGGCCGCCGAAGACGTCGCCCAGGCCGCCGCCGAAGCCGCCGGCCTGACCGCCCTGCTGGGTGCCCCCGAAGAGGTCGCCCAGGTCGAAGTTGAACGAGCCGCCGCCGCCCGGCCCGGGGCGGAAGCCGCCGTTGCCGAACAGCGCGCGCGCCTCGTCGTACTCCTTGCGCTTCTTGGCGTCCCCGAGGACGTCGTTCGCCTCGGAGATCTCCTTGAAGCGCGCCTCGGCGGAGGCGTCGCCCTTGTTGGCGTCCGGGTGGAACTCGCGCGCGAGCTTCCTGTACGCCTTCTTGATCTCGGCCTCGGTGGCGTCCTTCGGGACACCGAGGACCTTGTAGTAGTCCTTCTCGACGAAGTCCTTCGTGCTCATCCCCGGTGTCCCTCCTCCCGTGCCGCTACGTGTCCTGCGTCAGCCCTGGTCGGCTGCATCCGCGTCCTCGCCGGACGGCTTGTCGCCCTCCGCGGACTCGGACTTGGGGGCCGCGCCCGGCTGGGGCTCGGCCACCGCGACCCGTGCGGGACGGATCGTACGCTCGCCGATCCGGTACCCGGGCTGCAGGATCGCCACGCAGGTCGTCTCGGTGACGTCCGGCGCGTACGAGTGCATCAGTGCCTCGTGGACCGTCGGGTCGAAGGGCTCGCCCTCCTTGCCGAACTGCTGCAGGCCCATCTTGGCGGCGACCGTCTCCAGGGATTCGGCCACCGACTTGAAGCCGCCGACCAGTTCGCCGTGCTCGCGCGCCCGGCCGATGTCGTCGAGCGTCGGCAGGAGCTCCGTCAGGAGGGACGCGACCGCGATCTCCTTGACGGTGATCCGGTCCCGCTCCACCCGGCGGCGGTAGTTCTGGTACTCCGCCTGGAGCCGCTGGAGGTCCGCGGTGCGCTCACCGAGCGCGGTACGGGCCTGGTCCAGCTGCGCCAGCAGGGCCACATCCTGTGCGCTGTCCCCGGCCGGGGCCGCCCCCTCCGCCGTGTCGGCGGAGTCGGCGGCCTTCGGCTCGGCGTCGTCCTGAGCGGCGTCGGCGGGGACTTCGGGCTTCTCGTCGAAGCCCGGGGTCTCCTCCGACATCAGGCAGCGCCACCCTTCGGCTTCTCGTCGTCGACGATCTCGGCGTCGACGACGTCGTCGTCGGCCTTGGCCTGGCCCGCGTCACCGGCGCCGCCGGCGGCGCCCTGGGCGGCCTGCGCGTCGGCGTAGATCGCCTGGCCGAGCTTCTGGCTCACCGCGGCGAGCTTCTCGGTCGCGGTGCGGATCTCGCCGGTGTCCTCGCCCTTGAGCTTCTCCTTCAGCTCGGCGACGGCGGACTCGACCTCGGTCTTGACCTCGGCCGGGACCTTGTCCTCGTTGTCCTTGACGAACTTCTCCGTCTGGTAGACGAGCTGCTCGCCCTGGTTGCGGGACTCGGCGGCCTCCTTGCGGCGCAGGTCCTCGTCCGCGTACTGCTCCGCCTCCTGGCGCATGCGGTCGACCTCGTCCTTGCCGAGCGAAGAGCCGCCGGTGACGGTCATCTTCTGCTCCTTGCCCGTGCCGAGGTCCTTCGCGGTCACGTGCATGATGCCGTTCGCGTCGATGTCGAAGGAGACCTCGATCTGCGGGACGCCACGCGGGGCCGGCGGCAGGCCGGTCAGCTCGAACATGCCGAGCTTCTTGTTGTACGCCGCGATCTCGCGCTCGCCCTGGTAGACCTGGATCTGCACGGACGGCTGGTTGTCCTCGGCCGTCGTGAAGATCTCGGACCGCTTGGTCGGGATCGTGGTGTTGCGCTCGATGAGCTTGGTCATGATGCCGCCCTTGGTCTCGATGCCGAGGGACAGCGGGGTCACGTCGAGGAGCAGGACGTCCTTGACCTCACCCTTGAGGACACCGGCCTGGAGGGTGGCGCCGATGGCGACGACCTCGTCCGGGTTGACGCCCTTGTTGGCGTCCTGACCGCCGGTCAGCTCCTTGACGAGCTCGGCGACGGCCGGCATGCGGGTGGAGCCGCCGACCAGGACCACGTGGTCGATCTCGGACAGCTGGATGCCGGCGTCCTTGATGACGTTGTGGAACGGGGTCTTGCAGCGGTCGAGCAGGTCGGCGGTCAGCTGCTGGAACTGGGCGCGCGTGAGCTTCTCGTCCAGGTGCAGCGGGCCCTCGGCGGACGCCGTGATGTACGGCAGGTTGATCGAGGTCTCCGTGGAGGAGGACAGCTCGATCTTCGCCTTCTCGGCGGCCTCGCGCAGACGCTGGAGCGCCATCTTGTCCTTGGACAGGTCGACGCCGTGGCCGTTGGCGAACTGCTTCACCAGGTAGTCGACGACGCGCTGGTCCCAGTCGTCACCACCGAGGTGGTTGTCACCGTTGGTGGCCTTGACCTCGACGACACCGTCGCCGATCTCCAGGAGCGACACGTCGAAGGTGCCGCCACCGAGGTCGAAGACGAGGATGGTCTGGTCGTCCTTGTCGAGACCGTAGGCCAGGGCGGCGGCCGTCGGCTCGTTGACGATGCGCAGGACGTTCAGGCCCGCGATCTCGCCGGCCTCCTTGGTCGCCTGACGCTCGGAGTCGTTGAAGTAGGCCGGGACGGTGATGACCGCGTCCGTGACCTTCTCACCCAGGTAGGCCTCGGCGTCGCGCTTCAGCTTCTGCAGGATGAAGGCGCTCATCTGCTGCGGGTTGAAGTCCTTGCCATCCAGGTTGATCTTCCAGTCAGTGCCCATGTGGCGCTTGACGGAGCGGATGGTCCGGTCCACGTTCGTGACCGCCTGGCGCTTGGCCACCTCGCCGACGAGGACCTCGCCGTTCTTGGCGAAGGCGACGACGGACGGCGTGGTCCTGGCGCCCTCGGCGTTGGTGATGACGGTGGGCTCGCCGCCTTCCAGAACGCTGACGACGGAGTTAGTGGTGCCCAGGTCGATGCCGACCGCACGTGCCATTTCGATTCCTCCAGCTGACTTGAGTGGAACGGACTCAACCATGCCGCATCGCCGCGCCTGCGTCAACAGAACTGAGTCGGGTCGACTCAACCTTTAGCTGCCGCTTACGCGCAACCTTGGGTTCTTCCGGCGGCGGGACGGCCGGACGAGGGACCCACGCCGCGCGGCACGCCGGGGTCCGGCCGCCCGTGCGGCAGCGTGCTGGCATGCCGCTCACACTCACCGCCCCCCGGCTCCGGGTACGGCTGCCCGCGGCCCCGCCGGCGAAGCGGGTGCTCGACCTCGTCGGGGCGGTGGCCCTGCTCGCCGCACTCGCCCTCCCGCTCGCGGCCGTCACCGCACTGCTGTGCGCGGTCCGGGGCGGCCGCCCCTTCGTACGGGAGCCCGCCGCCGGCCTCGCCGGACGGCCCTTCCGGACCTGGCGCTTCGACACGGCCGGGGCGGGGCGGACGGGCGCGCTCCTGGAGCGCTGCGCCGTCGACGGGCTCCCCCAGCTGCTCAATGTGATCCGCGGGGAGATGTCGCTGGTCGGCCCGCGCCCCGAGGCCCGTACGGACCGCCCCGACCGGCTCCTCGTACGTCCCGGAATGACCGGGTTGTGGCAGGTGAGCGCGCGCTCCGACCTCCCCTGGGAGGAGATGCCACTGCTGGACCGGCATTATGTGGAGAACCACTGGCTCGGGATGGACCTCGCGATCCTTGCTCAGACCCCGCGGGCGGCCTACCGACAAAGGCTCGCCTGAGCGACACAGATCACCGCACGCTCAGCTACATTGCGGCGTCGGGAATGGGTAACCTCAAGCCTTGACTTCATAAGTTACCGCTTAGTAAGTGCCGCCCGAGGAGCCCTCCCATGCAACTCGCCGCGATCATCGTGTCGCTGGTCCTGACCGTGGTCGGCGTCGCGCTGCTCGCACGAGCCGTGGCGCAGATCTACCGCTTCGTGAAGATCGGCCAGCCCGTGCCGGCCGGCAGCCGCACGGACGACCCGAAGGCCCGAACGTTCACCCTCGTCCGGGAGTTCCTCGGCCACAGCCGCATGAACCGCTGGGGCATCGTCGGCTTCGCGCACTGGTTCGTCGCGATCGGCTTCCTGACGCTCCCGCCGACCCTGGCGCAGGCCTACGGCCAGCTCTTCCAGGCCGACTGGACGCTGCCGGTCCTCGGCGGCTTCCTGCCGTTCGAGCTGTACATCGAGTTCATCGGCCTGATGACGGTGCTCGGCATCCTGGTCCTGATCGCGATCCGCCTGCTCAGCCTGCCCTCGCGGGCCGGCCGCAAGTCGCGCTTCGCGGGCTCGAAGGCCTGGCAGGCGTACTTCGTCGAGTACATCATCCTCACCATCGGCCTCGCGATCCTGTGCCTGCGCGGCCTCGAGGGCGCGATCCACCACGTGGACAGCTGGGAACCGGCGTACTTCATCTCGTACCCGCTGGTCATGGCCTTCGACGGGCTCTCGGCGAGCGCACTGCAGAACGCCATCTACTTCACCGCGATGATCAAGATCGGCACCTCGCTGATCTGGATGATCGTGGTCTCCCTGAACACCAACATGGGTGTCGCCTGGCACCGCTTCCTCGGCTTCCCGAACATCTGGTTCAAGCGCAACGCCGACGGCGCGAGCGCGCTGGGCGCGCTCCAGCCGATGACCAGCGGCGGCAAGGAGATCGACTTCGAGGACCCGGGCGAGGACGACGTCTTCGGCGTCTCGCAGGTCGAGCAGTTCTCCTGGAAGGGCATCCTCGACTTCTCCACGTGCACCGAGTGCGGCCGCTGCCAGTCGCAGTGCCCCGCCTGGAACACCGGCAAGCCGCTGTCCCCGAAGCTCCTCATCATGTCGCTGCGCGACCACGCGCACGCCAAGGCCCCGTACCTGCTGGCCGGCGGCGGCAAGACGATGGAGGGCGAGGAGAAGGCGTCCCAGGAGCAGCTGGCCGGTGTGCCGGCCGCCGCTCTCGCGGAGGCCGAGCGCCCGCTGATCGGCACCGTCGAGGAGAACGGCGTCATCGACCCGGACGTGCTGTGGTCCTGCACGACCTGCGGTGCGTGCGTGGAGCAGTGCCCGGTCGACATCGAGCACATCGACCACATCGTCGACATGCGCCGCTACCAGGTGATGATCGAGAGCGCCTTCCCGTCCGAGGCGGGCACGATGCTCAAGAACCTGGAGAAGAAGGGCAACCCCTGGGGCCTGGCGAAGAAGCAGCGCGTCGAGTGGACGAAGGAGGTCGACTTCGAGGTCCCGATCATCGGCAAGGACGCGGAGGACCTCTCGGAGTTCGACTACCTCTACTGGGTCGGCTGCGCCGGCGCCCTGGAGGACCGGGCCAAGAAGACCACGAAGGCCTTCGCGGAGCTCCTGAACATCGCGGGCGTCAAGTTCGCGATCATGGGCGGCGACGAGAAGTGCACCGGTGACTCGCCGCGCCGCCTGGGCAACGAGCCGCTGTTCCAGCAGCTGGGCCAGGAGAACGTGGCCATGCTGAACATGGCGTTCGGTGAGGACGACGAGGACCCGTCGACGAAGAAGCCGAAGTCGGCGAAGCGGATCGTCTCGACCTGCCCGCACTGCTTCAACACCATCGCGAACGAGTACCCGCAGCTGGGCGGCGAGTACGAGGTCATCCACCACACGCAGCTGCTCCAGCACCTGATCGACGAGGGCCGGCTGACGCCGGTGACGCCGGTCGACGGGCTGATCACGTACCACGACCCGTGCTACCTGGGCCGCCACAACAAGGTCTACACGCCGCCGCGCGAGATCATGTCGGCCGTGCCGGGCCTGCGCCAGCAGGAGATGCACCGCCACAAGGAGCGGGGCTTCTGCTGTGGCGCCGGTGGCGCGCGGATGTGGATGGAGGAGCGGATCGGCAAGCGCATCAACAACGAGCGCGTCGACGAGGCCCTGTCCCTGAACCCCGACATCGTCTCCACCGCCTGCCCGTTCTGCCTGGTCATGCTGACCGACTCGGTCAACGGCAAGAAGAACGAGGGCCAGGCCAAGGAGTCCGTGCAGGTCGTGGACGTGGCCCAGCTGCTGCTGGAGTCCGTCAAGGCCCCGGGCCCGACGGAGGAGGAACTGGCCGCCCTGGCAGCCGAGGCCGAGGCGGAAGCCGCTGCGGCAGCCGCCGCGGCGGAGGCGGAAGCCGCGGCCGAGGCGAAGGCTGCCGAGGAGGCGAAGGCCAAGGCGGAGGCTGAGGCGGCCGAGGCCAAGGCCAAGGCGGAGGCCGAGGCGGAAGCCAAGGCGAAGGCAGAGGCTGAAGCCAAGGCGAAGGTAGAGGCTGAGGCGAAGGCTGCAGCCGAGGCCGCGCCGGACGCCGAGACCGAGGCTGAGCCCGCGGCGGAGGCGGAAGCCGAGCCGGAGACCGAGCCCAAGGCCGATGCCGACGCCGACGCCGAGCCGGCGGCAGCGGCGGACGCCGAGACCAAGACGGACGGGGCGGCGGACGCCGAGGCCAAGGACGAGGCGGCCGAGGCGAAGGCCGAGGACGCCAAGTAGGCAAGGCCCTGCACGACGCGCCGGAACGGCCGGTCCCCACTCGGGGGCCGGCCGTTCCGGCGTTTCCGGCCGGCCCCGGTCAGCCCCGGGCCGGCACGACGGCGAAGCCGAGCCCCGCCGCGCCGGCCGAGGCCCGGGCGGGACGCTTCGCCGGCTTCGGCGCGTCGACCGTGTACTTCTCGATCAGCCGGCCGTCGAAGTCGTACACCCAGCTGTTCCCGCCGCCCTTGCCGTCGATGACGACGAACTTCACGCGCTTGCCGTCGCGGAGGAGCCTGTACGTCCAGCCGTCGTTCTGCGTGCTGGGACGCTTCAGGTCGATGGTGCCGAGGACGTGTCCGTTCGGCATGGAGATCACCGCGTACGTGCCGCGCGGACCGTCCACCAGCTTGGCGATCCGCCCGTCCGGCATCCCGACCCGCACCGAGCTCTCCACCCCGACGCGCTTCTCGGCCTGCGGCACCGGCTCGGGCTGCGGCTCGGGCTGTGGCGCCCCGTCCATCCACGACGTCACGGTGCCGTTCGGCCGGAGCACCACGTGCAGGCCGGTGTTCTGCCCGTACGACGCCGCTCCGCCCCGGCTGACCAGGGTGTCCAGCCTGGTCGAGCCCGCGAGGATGTCGGCCTCGAAGTGGCTCCCGCCGACCTTGTGGACCTTGTGGACCTCGGCGACGGACCCGTCCGCCAGCCTCACGGCCGTGACGAAGGTACGGACGACGCCCTTCGGGTCTGCCGAGGGCCTGGCGGGCGGCTGGACGGGAGGCACCACGGGCGGTTCCACCGAAGGCCGCTCGATACCGGGCAGCACCCCCGGCTCCGGCACGGCCGGGGAGTCCGCGAAGGCGGATCCGGCCGGCAGCGCCAGGACGGTGGCGGCGCCGGCGACGACGGCGGCGGCGGCGGCGGCGGTACGGAGGGTGGTGCGGCGGATGCTGCGCATGACGGGACTCTTCCTCGTGCTCGTTCGTACTCGTTCGTGCTGAGTGGAGGCGACGGACACGAAGCTACGGGCCGGATATGTGGGTGTTCCGTAGAGAACGTAACGAAGAGCCGCAGAAAGCGACGCAAGCACGTAAACCAGACAGGCGACAAGGATGGCCGGGAGGTGGGGACAACCCCCCGGGGAACCCCTAGGGGATGTCACAGGTCAGCCGCAAAGGGTGCTTGTTACCCCCGCCCGGCCACCGGGGCGCTCCGGACCAGGTACGTTCGATCACGTGGCTGGATTCAGGATCGGACGCGGCCGGGACGACAACCGCGGTCCGCAACAACCCCCGCAGCAGCAGCAGTCGTACGGTCAGCAGCAACCGCCGCCGTACGGCCGCCCGTCGTACCCTCCCGTCGGCGGCCCGCCACCGCAGCAGCAGTGGCCGCAGCCGAACGCCGGGGACCACGGCGAGCCGGAGTACTTCGACCCGTACGGGCAGCAGCACCCGCCCGCGCAGCAGCACCCGTACGGCCACGGAGGCGGCGGGCACTACTCGAACGACAACCCCGGGCACACGCAGGTCTTCGCCGTCGGCGAGGACCCGTACAGCCAGGGCGGCACGTACCAGGCGGGCGCCGTCGCCGCGGCGCCGTCCGGTCCGCGACTGCCGTGGAAGGACCTGCTCCGCGGCATCGTGACGCGGCCCGGCCAGACCTTCCTCCAGATGCGCGACTACCCCGTCTGGGGTCCGGCGCTGACCGTGACCTTCCTCTACGGCCTGCTCGCGGTCTTCGGCCTCGACGAAGCCCGCGAGGACGCGATCAACGCGACCCTGTCGAAGGCCGTCCCGATCGTGCTGTCCGCCGGTGTGGCCTTCGTCGTCTGCGGTCTGCTCCTGGGCGCGGTCACGCACACCCTGGCCCGTCAGATGGGCGGTGACGGCAGCTGGCAGCCCACCGTGGGCCTGTCGATGCTGGTCATGTCCATCACGGACGCCCCGCGTCTGATCTTCGCCGTGTTCCTCGGCGGCGACAACATGATCGTGCAGGTACTGGGCTGGGCCACCTGGGTCGCCGCGGGCGCGCTCTTCACCTCGCTGATCAGCAAGTCGCACGACCTGCCGTGGCCGAAGGCGCTGGGCGCCTCCGCGATCCAGCTGATCGCCCTGCTGTCGATCATCAAGCTCGGCACCATCTAGCGCGGAAGCTCACGCGCAGGCACGCGCATACGAGAGGGGCCCCCGGCCGTGGCCGGGGGCCCCTCTCGCACGTCCTGGTCACGGACGATCAGGCGTCGAGGACCTGACCCTCGCGCTTGACGACCGGCGGCTCGACCGACCAGGGGAAGTTGATCCACTCGTCGGTCTTCTTCCACACGTACTCGCACTTCACGAGGGAGTGGGACTTCTCGTAGATGACCGCGGAGCGCACCTCGGCGACGTGGCCCAGGCAGAAGTCGTGCACCAGCTTCAGCGTCTTGCCGGTGTCGGCGACGTCGTCGGCGATGAGGACCTTCTTGTCAGTGAAGTCGATCGCCTCGGGGACGGGCGCGAGCATGACCGGCATCTCCAGCGTGGTGCCGACGCCGGTGTAGAACTCCACGTTCACCAGGTGGATGTTCTTGCAGTCCAGGGCGTAGGCCAGACCGCCGGCGACGAACACGCCGCCGCGGGCGATGCTCAGGATGATGTCGGGCTCGTAGCCGTCGTCGGCGATGGTCTGCGCCAGCTCGCGCACGGCCGCGCCGAAACCCTCGTAGGTCAGGTTCTCGCGTACTGCGTCGCTCATGCCTCGTGCCTCACCTGGGTGCGGTGGAAGTTCTGGAAGGAGCGCGAGGCGGTCGGCCCGCGCTGCCCCTGGTACCTGGAGCCGTACCGTTCGCTGCCGTACGGGAACTCCGCGGGCGAGCTGAGCCGGAACATGCACAGCTGCCCGATCTTCATGCCGGGCCAGAGCTTGATCGGCAGCGTGGCCAGGTTCGACAGCTCAAGGGTCACGTGACCCGAGAACCCGGGGTCGATGAACCCGGCGGTCGAGTGCGTCACGAGGCCGAGGCGGCCCAGGCTGGACTTCCCCTCCAGCCGGGAGGCGATGTCGTCGGGCAGCGTGATGACCTCGTAGGTCGACGCCAGGACGAACTCGCCGGGGTGCAGGATGAACGCCTCGTCCCCCTCGGGCTCGACCATCCGGGTCAGGTCCGGCTGCTCGACCGCGGGATCGATGTGGGCGTAGCGGTGATTCTCGAACACCCGGAAGAACCGGTCGAGACGCACATCGATGCTGGAGGGCTGCACCATCGCCTCGTCGAACGGGTCGATGCGAACCCGTCCGCTGTCGATCTCGGCCCGGATGTCTTTGTCAGAGAGAAGCACGTCCCGAGGATACGCAGAGCGCGCGGGCCTCCCCCAATCGAGAGGGAGCCGCCCGCGCGCCCGGCCGTACGTCTGAGAGGTGTCTAGCGCTTGACCGCACCACCGACGGGCACCGCCTGGCGCAAGCGCGCGCACCGCGGACACCGCAGCAGCCGCCCGGGCCCGATCCGGCCGGCACCGAGGTGCTGCAGCGGGAAGGAGGCGGTACTGAAAACGTGCCCTTCGGCACAACGGACGACGGTGTGCTCCATCGAGTCCCTTTCCCAACGAGCCGTACTGCGACGAATCGCCACATTAGGGGATGATCGGCACCCGGCTCCAGCCGCCGCTCCGCCACCCCACGGTACGCCCCAACTCCCGCCCCCACACGCCTCGGTGCACACGGCAGACAACAACGACCCCGCGGCGAACGCACCGGGGGTCGATCATGGGGTAGAGTGTACAACGGTAGGGCTCCAGGCAACTGGCCCGCTACGCGGATGTAGTTTAATGGTAGAACATGAGCTTCCCAAGCTTATAGCGCGGGTTCGATTCCCGTCATCCGCTCTTGAACGAAGGCCCAGGTCAGCGACCTGGGCCTTCGTCGTTGTCTAGACCTCTCGGCGGGCGCGTGTCTTTCAGGGATCAGTGGAGCCGGATCGAGCTGGCCGCATCGTTCATCACGGTCAGGCGCGGGACCGCGTTCTCGTAGTAGGCGTGTGCGCCCTTGAAGTAGGTGTCTTCGAACAGTTCGACATGACAGTTGCCGGCGGTGAAGAAGGAGGAGACCGCGTCGTTGTACTTGAGCGTGGAATAGCCCCAGTCCCAGCCTCCGTCGTCCTTGCACTTGGCGGGAGCGGTGAAGGTCAAGCTGGAGCCCTGGTAGTTCCAGTGCTCGAAGAACGTGGCAACGATGACCCCGCCCGAGTCCGCGACGGCCATCGCTGCGGGACGCGGGCCGTCGGCCTTGGCGAGCGGGGGCGCGCCGCCAGGGCTGTTGTAGATGCGGTCGGCCAGCTTCCTGTCCTTCAGGGCCTTGGCGGGGTCGGCCGGAGCGTCGATGACGCGGCCGCCCGTGGCCCTCGCAATGGCTGCCGTGAAGGAGGTGACACAGACGGGCTGCGCCGCCGGGCCCTGGGACAGGTCCACCACGCAGTGCCGGGGCGCCTCGGCAGCCAGGGTCGGCGTGGGGGTGGTGAGGGCAACGGCGGTGCCGATGGCGGCGAGGCTGGCCAGGGTGCGGATTCTCATGCGGTTCCCGGGGTGTTGACGGGGCGTTGGGAGTTCTGACAGGCGTCGTCGTGGGGGTGCGGGCGGGTCAGGAGAGCTTCGCGGCCAGGACGTCGACGGTCAGGATCTCGGGGGCCTCGGCGAGCAGCTCGGGGGCGTGCTCCATGAGCGCCGCCGCGATCTTGCCCTGAAGGTGTGCTTGGCGGCCCTCCTCGGTGGCGAAGGCATCGAAGATGCCGAAGGTGGTGGGGCTCAGGCGCAGGGCGAACCAGACGGTGGTGCCGGCCTCTTCCCGGGCCAGGGCGAGGGCACCGGTGAGGAGTTCCTCGACCTCGCGGACGTACTCCGGCTTGGCCTCGATGCGGGCGAGCAGACCGATGCGAGTGGTCTCGGGGACAAGGGCGTTGGTCATGGAGTGCTCCTCGGTGCATGGTGGGTTCGGGGCGACTCGGTGGGGTGTCGCGCCGTCGTGCGATGTGATCACCGTATGAGCGGCCGAGGGGCTCCGGTCAGTGGCGGATCCGCCGGATGTTTTACCGTTTCCGACATGAGGATTTCGGTACTGGTCATGGATGGCCTCTTCGACTCCGGGCTGGCCACGGTCCTCGACGTCCTGCAGATGGCCAACGAATTGCGTGAGGAACTACCCCACCCCCCACCGCGCTGGGAACTGACCCGCGTCAGCGGGCGGGGTGCCGTCCGTACGGCCTCCGGGCACGTGATCGAAGCCCAGGCCGCCGGCGACGGACCCCGGCCCGACCTCCTCATCGTGCCCGGGGCCGGCCCCAAACAGCCCGCACCCCTGCTGGAGTGGGTGGCCGCGCCGGAACGCGAACCCGAACGCGAGGCGCTCCGGCGGGCCCGGGGCGAGGGCGTCCCCCTGGCGGCGGCGTGCACGAGTACGTTCCTCCTCGCCGAGGCAGGGGTGCTGGACGGGCTCGCCGCCACCACCAGCTGGTGGCTGGCCCCGGCCTTCCGGCAGGCGTACCCCCACGTGACCCTGGACGAGAGCCACATGCTGGTCCACGCCCCGGGGGTGACCACTGCCGGAGCCGCCATGGCGCACCTCGACCTCGCCCTCGCCCTGGTGCGGCAGGCAAGCCCGGCCCTCGCCGACCTCACAGCCCGCTACCTCGTGGTCGACGACCGCCCCACCCAAGCCGGCTACGCCATTCCCAGCCACCTCGCCCGCACCGATCCCACCGTCAGCGCCTTCGAGAGCTGGGTCCGCGCACACCTCGACCAGCCCCTGCGGATGGCCGAAGCGGCCCGGGCGGTCGGCGCGAGCGAGCGGACCCTCCAGCGCGCCGTGGACAAGGTCCTGGGCGTCTCACCCCTGCGGTTTGCACAGACCATCCGGCTCGAACAGGCCGCCCACCTGCTGCGCACCACGGACCTGCCCACGGAGACCGTCGCCCGCCGCGTCGGCTACGAGAACGCCTCCACGCTCACCACCCTGCTGCGCCAGCGCCTCGGCACCACCCCCGGCCACCTCCGCAACAGAACCGCGCCCGCCGGCGCTTAGGCCGGGACGGCGCCCTGGAGCGCCGCGCACATGCGGCGCAGTGGCCTCGATTCCGTCCTCCGCTCTTCCACGAAGCCCCAGGTCAGCGACCTGGCGCTTCGTCGTTGTCTAGACCTCTCTGTCCTTGCCGTGCCCTCCGCGTGCCTGAGCTCGCGGAAAGCCCCTGGCCGGAGGGCTCTTCGCGCACCACTTGCACCGCGCGGGCCCACGCCGTCCCGCATCGCGAGACGCGCTCTCGATGACCTGCGTCACACCCCAGCCGCTGCCGCGCGAATTCGCTTTCCAAAAAGGGCGGTTGGCCGGAGGAGCCGGCGCAGTCCCGCCGCGGGACCATCTGGTCCTCTCTCCCCGCCAACACGCGATCGGCGGCTTAATGCGGGCAGGAAGGGAGGTGCCACGTCACCGTCACCCGGCGCCGGTCGGCGGCGATGGTACGGGCCTGCCGAGTGGCCGGGCAGGCCGCGCAGTGCGGGCACACGACGGTTTGGAACTTCAGCTCAGCCATCACCCACACCACCTTCCCGGCCGATGGTGCTCGCGACGAGAGTGCCACGCCTCTCAGCGGGACAGGCTTCACACACCGGTCCCCACTGATGCAGGTCAGAGGGCGGCGCACCGGGACTCGGGGGCGGCTCGGTCCGGCGGTCACGTGTGGGCCACGGTCGGCCCACCATGCCTTCCCGCTGAGGCGGCCGCCACCATCGAGGCCATCGTGCGGGCTGTGCACCATGACGATGGCGTTCGTATCCGGATCCTGGTGGCAGCCCTGGCGACATCGCAGACACCGAGGTTCTCCTCCACCTGCGGGAGCAGCTTCGCGAGCGACCGCAGTGACGGTCAGGCGCTGCGGACCCACCCCGCAGGCTCACGTCTCCTGGACTGCACGTCGCAGCTGGCGGACGCCCGTGCTCGCGAAACGCTGTACTCGGTGGGAACCAATATCTATTCCCGCGGTCAGAGGGTTCAGTGGACCCCGCAGGGAGAGTTTTTCCGCACCGCGCACGATGGAGATATTCACCGCACACGAAGCGCTGCGGCGTGCTACTGTCGGTCTCGGTTGCAGTTTTGGTACCCAAAAACTTCAAGCGCTCCAGTCGGCCTTCACCACATTCGAGCGCTTCATATTTCCGGTCTTTTTCCGGCGGGGCATCATCGCGGCGACACGGTGTCCGTATGGTGCGGATGCCGGTGTACTGCCCCAAGGGAGATATGACATGGCATCTGGCACCGTGAAGTGGTTCAACGCGGCCAAGGGTTTCGGTTTCATCGAGCAGGACGGTGGCGGCGACGACGTCTTCGCCCACTTCTCGAACATCGCCACCCAGGGCTTCCGCGAGCTGTTGGAAGGCCAGAAGGTGACCTTCGACATCGCGCAGGGCCAGAAGGGCCCGACGGCCGAGAACATCGTTCCCGCCTGACTCTGACGCGCATTTCGTAGCTGGGGCCCGCATCCCTCGGGGTGCGGGCCCCAGCTGCACTTATTTCCCGCAGTGGCATCAACTGCGCGGCGAAGCATTCAGGGTTACGACCCGCTCGGCGCTTCACCCCCTCAAGTTTTCCTGGCTTCGCGTCGGCATGACGCCATCCCACCTGAGCGCAGGCACCCGCACCGAATCCCGGTGGACCGGAGTCGCTTTCGCATTCCATTCGGCCCGTTCTTGTGATTTCCCGCGCCGCGTTTCCGCTGCGGAAATTCCTTGATATGAGCCGCATCAAGGAAGGTTCTCAATGAACCGCACACGTACGAACGGCCGTTCCTCTCGCACCCTCAACCGCGCCCGCGTTCCCGTCTTCGGGACTGTCTCCGGTCCGGAACGAGGCAGCCGTTTCGGCTCGTCAGCCCCGAGCCGTACCGGAGTTCCGAGCCGCTCGGGCGGCTACGGCCGCCGGCCCGCTGCGGTCCAGGGCGAGTTCGCCCTGCCGAAGACGATCACTCCCGCGCTGCCCGCCGTCGAGGCCTTCGCCGACCTGGCCATGCCGGCCGAGCTGTTGGCCGCCCTCACCGCGCAGGGCGTGACCGTACCCTTCCCGATCCAGGGCGCGACCCTGCCCAATACCCTTGCGGGCCGTGACGCGCTCGGCCGCGGACGCACCGGCTCCGGCAAGACACTCGCCTTCGGCCTCGCCCTGCTGGCCCGCACCGCCGGGCAGCGCGCCGAGCCCCGCCGGCCGCTCGCCCTCGTCCTCGTCCCCACCCGCGAGCTGGCCCAGCAGGTGACCGACGCCCTCACGCCGTACGCCCGCGCCGTGAAGCTGCGCCTGACCACGGTCGTGGGCGGCATGCCGATCGGCAGGCAGGCCGCGGCGCTGCGCGGAGGCGCGGAGGTCGTCGTGGGCACGCCCGGACGGTTGAAGGACCTCATCGACCGCGGTGACTGCCGGCTGGACCAGGTCGGGACCACCGTGCTGGACGAGGCCGACCAGATGGCCGACATGGGCTTCATGCCGCAGGTCACCGCCCTCTTGGACCAGGTGCGTCGTGAGGGGCAGCGGATGCTGTTC
Organism: Streptomyces yangpuensis; assembly: GCF_024666385.1. Taxonomy (NCBI): domain Bacteria; kingdom Bacillati; phylum Actinomycetota; class Actinomycetes; order Kitasatosporales; family Streptomycetaceae; genus Streptomyces; species Streptomyces yangpuensis. The sequence goes on along the minus strand of NZ_CP102514.1, from coordinate 3,905,823 downwards.
TCCGCCACCCTGGACCGCAACGTCGACCTCTTGGTCCGCCGCTACCTGACCGATCCCGTCGTGCACTCGGTGGACCCCTCGGCCGGTGCGGTGACCACGATGGAGCACCACGTGCTCCACGTCCACGGCGCCGACAAGAACCGCACCACCACGGAGATCGCGGCGCGCGAGGGCCGGGTGATGATGTTCCTCGACACCAAGCGCGCCGTGGACCGGCTGACCCAGGACCTGCTGAACAGTGGTGTCCGGGCCGCGGCCCTGCACGGCGGGAAATCGCAGCCGCAGCGCACCCGCACCCTGGCCCAGTTCAAGACCGGCCACGTGACCGTGCTGGTCGCGACGAACGTGGCGGCGCGCGGCATCCACGTCGACGACCTCGACCTCGTCGTCAACGTCGACCCGCCCACCGACCCCAAGGACTACCTCCACCGCGGCGGCCGCACCGCCCGCGCAGGCGAGTCCGGCAGCGTCGTGACCCTCGTCACCCCCGACCAGCGCCGCGATATGACCCGCCTCATGCAGGCCGCGGGCATCACCCCGCGGACCACCCAGGTCCGCTCCGGTGAAGAGGCCCTGAAACGGATCACGGGCGCCCAGGCACCCTCCGGGATCCCCGTCGTCATCACCGCACCGGCCGTCGAACGCGCCAAGCGCGGCTCGGCCTCGCGTGGCAGGCGACGGCCCGCTGCGACGGCCCGGCGCGTGAGCGTGCGGCAGTCCGCCCTCGACGCGGCGGCCTGAGAAGCACGTGATCAGGGAACTGACCCATCTCTGCAGGAGGCACCTTTTGACGCTGATCCAGATGCAGCCCCGCCCGGCGAACGCCCACCCTGTGCACCGGACGGTGGAGGACGCGATGGAGGCGGCCTGTCCACAGGTGTGTGACGACATGACGGTCGAGGTGGCCCTTGCCGTCATGGCCAGTGCCCGCACGGAGCACCTGCTCGTCTGCGACGAAGACGGCCTGTGCACCGGGCTGGTCACCCGGGCCGGGCTCGCCACCGTCCGCGACAGCGCGGCGTACACGGACCAGGTCCGTCTCCGCGACCTCCCGGGAGAGCGCGGACCGGTCGCCTCTCCCATGACCACGATGGCCGAAGCCCAACATGCGATGCGCTACCGCCGGCTCGATGCCCTGCCGGTCGTCGACGCCCAGGGCAGCGCTCTGGGCGTCCTCGCCGTGGCCCACTGAACCACCTCCGGCCGCCGTGCCTGCGGACCGCCCGAGCCCCTGACCTGCTGTGCAAACCGCTCTGCGGATCCTGAACCCACCGTGTAGGTCTAGCTCTCCTCGACGGAGTCGAAAATCTATGACGGCCAGAGTAGACATTGCGCGGTGACGTGGTTATGGTTTCTCTCGTAGCCCAGAGAGACAGCAGGGCCCGGCAGAGACGAACTGCCGGGCAGCGGTCACCGCAGTTGCAGTACGCAGGACGGTGCGGTGGTGGAGTTCCGAAGCCAGGGTTGTTGCAGGACGGCGACGGGGCTGACGACCGGACCGGGTGGCCCGCAGTCACAGGGGCGCCGAGAGCAGTACCGCAGTCAACGCATGGCAGTACCCGCACGTGCAGTCCGCAGTACCAGCGGTAAGCAGTTGATCACCGAGGAAGAACGGAGGAGCCGATCACCATCAGGATCGCCCGGACAGAAGTCTTGAGTCCGGGTACCGCAGGACATCGATAGCGAGGTGGTCTCCGGTCAAGCAACCGCGATCCCCGCACTCCCGGCAGCGTGTCGGCCGGGTCGGCGGAAACATAGGGTCGGCGCAGTATCAGGGCCGACAGATGGTGTAGTAGTTCCTTCGGGGCCCTGGTGCCGTACGGCACCAGGGCCCCTCCGTGCGTTCCATAAGAGAGGTTCAATGACAGCAGACGCCTCGTTCGGCCGTCTCGACGACGACGACTACCCCGCCTACACCATGGGCCGGGCCGCAGAAATGATCGGCACCACCCAGGGCTTCCTCCGCGCCCTCGGAGAGGCCCGCCTGATCACCCCGCTCCGCTCGGAGGGCGGCCACCGCCGCTACTCCCGCTACCAGTTGCGCCTCGCGGCCCGCGCCCGGGAACTCGTCGACCAGGGCACCCCCATCGAGGCCGCCTGCCGCATCATCATTCTCGAGGACCAACTCGAGGAAGCCCAGCGCATCAACGCCGAGTACCGCCGCGCCGCCGGCTCGTCCACGCCGCCGCCCTCGGCCTGAACCGAGCGTGCCCGTCGAAGTCGGCGGTCGTGGACGTACTTCGACACCCCTCCGGTCCTGGTCGGTCTTCTCGCTGAGCAGGTGCGCCCAGAGGCCGCCGGTACACCGTGGGGCGGGTCGCTCACGCGCTCGGTGGCGCCGTGCGCAAGCCTTCGAGGAGGGCGGCGAGGTAGCGGTGTGCGGTGTCGACCCGGTCGGCGGGGGTGCCGCCGTGGACGCTCACGGCGTGGGCGATGCCGCACATGAGCGGGACGAGGTCGGCGGCGGCCAGGTCGGGGCGGACCGCTTCCGCATCGCGGGCCCGGGCGAGGAGGGTGGCGCCGGCCGACGCCACTGACTTCTTGAGTTCCGTGGTGCGCGCCAGGGCGTCCGTGGCCGCGGCGGCGACGGGGGGCAGAGCGGCGTCGGTGACCTGCGCCTCGACGGTGTGGAAGAGGAAGCCCGTCAGGCCGCGCCAGGGGTCGGCATCGGCCAGCGCCTGCCGGCCGTGGGCGGCCAGGGCTTCCAGGCAGGGCGCGGCGACGGTCTCCAGCAGAGCCTCGGGCGTGGCGAAGTGACGGTAGACGGTGCCTACCCCGAGTCCTGCCCGGCGTGCGACGTCGTTGAGTTGCAGCGGTGTCCCCTCGTGGACCAGGTCGCGGGCGACGGAGACGATCCGTTGCCAGTTGCGGGCCGCGTCCTTGCGTAGAGGCGTCGTCATGGGGCCCATGCTAATCGGATGGTTCATCCGGATGGTTCCGTCGCCCGCCCGGTGGCCGCCCGGCCGCGTGTATGACGCTCAGGCGGGGGCGAGCGGTGCATGCCGTTCGCTGAGCCGGCGTACGGCTTCGGCGACGCGGGGGTCGGCCGCCGCGCGGTGCGGGGCGACCGGGTGCGCCTGGGCGCCGATGACGATGCCGGTTCGGCCCGTCAGCGTGTCGTCGGTGGCGGCCATGATGGAGGGCCTGGCTGCCGCGGACGCCGGACCGGAGGTCGAGCGTTCGAATGTGCGGCGCACCAGGGGCCACAGCAGCCGCAGGGCGGGCGAGACGATCTTCGAGTCGCTCATGGTTCCGTTGGTCATGTCGGTCGCGGCCCCTCCGGGGTCCGCGGCGAAGACCGAGACGCCCGTGCCGTCCAGCCGGGCTGCCAGGTCCAAGGTGTAGGCCAGGTTGGCGAGCTTGGCGCGGCCGTACCAGTGGAAGCCGTAGTAGCCGCCCGGCGGCTCGACGGCGTCGAACACCCGCTTGGCCAGGACGACTGCGCCCGACGTCACGTTCACGATCCTGCTCGGCGCACCGGCCGTGAGTGTGGGCAGCAGCAGTTCGGTCAGCAGGTAGGGCGAGAGGTGGTTGACGACGAACGACGCCTCGACGCCTCCCCGGGTCTGGCGCTCGGCGAACATCGCCCCGACGTTGTTGACCAGCGCCGTCAGCGGTTCCCCCGAGGTGGCGTGGTCGGCCGTGATCCTACGGGCGAGCGCACGCACCTGGTCGAGCGAGGCGAGGTCCGCGGACAGGAAGCGGGCCGGGTGCACCGGGCCCGTCGCGTTGATCCGCTCGACGGCCTTGGCCCCCCGTTCGGCGTCGCGCCCGATCACCGTGACCGCGAACCCGGCGACGGCCAGCCCCAGCGCCGTCTCCAGGCCGATGCCCCCTGTTCCGGCCGTGACCACTGCTGTCTTCTTCATGTGCTCCTCCACCCCGACACCCAATCGGATAGATCATCCGGTTAGCCTCGGACGTTAGCACACATGCGGATGAGCTATCCGGTTGAGGCGGCGCAGTCACGTTCCCCCCGTGCATGGTGAGACGGGCGCGACGGAGGAGGCGCTGGAGTCGATGGAGGCCGCGGCCTCCATCGCGATGGCGCCCGCGTGGCCGCTCCCGTGGGGCGCGAGTGAGCAGGCGCACCCCGCCGACAACTGCTGAAAGCAGTAGCCGGACCGGAGCGGCGGACGACATCTGTAACGTTCGCCGCTCTTTCCGTCTCTGCATACCCAGTGCCCGGTACCTGGCACGAACACCGAGAAGAAACGGAAAACCCTCATGTGCCGCAGCAAGCGCCGCAATGCCCTCTGGATCACCACCGCCGCCGTTGCCGTCGTGGCAGCCATCGGGCTGTACCTCTTCCAGCCCTGGAAGCTGTTCACCACCGACCGCGTGGACGAGGCGCCCCCCGCGGCCGCCGGCCGGCAGGCGGGCACGGTCAAGCAGGTGGCGGACGGGGCGTTCATCTCGCACGAGCACGAGACCAGCGGCTCGGTGGAGATCCAGCAGCTCGCCGACGGGAAGGCGAACCTGCGCCTGACGAGCCTGCGCACCTCCGACGGTCCGGCCCTGCGCGTGTGGCTCAGCGACCAGCCCGTCAAGAAGGACGGCGGCGGCAACCTCGACGACGGCAAGCACATCGACCTCGGCAGCCTCAAGGGCAACGAGGGCAACCAGAACTACGCGATCCCGGCCGGCACCGACCTGGACAAGTTCTCCACGGTGACCATCTGGTGCGAGCGCTTCAGCGTCTCCTTCGGCGCCGCCGAGCTCAAGCAGCGTGCCTGACGGAGTCGGCTCGCACGGAAGAGCCGAGGGGCGGGTGGCATGTCGCCACCCGCCCAGTCCGGCGACGACACCGAACAAGGGTGTTCTGAGCAGAGTCGCGCACGTTCAGTGCGGCCGCGCCGCACGAGCGTCACACGTCCCGTGCCAGTCCCGGAAGGCGGAGAGGAGGTGCTGCCTGGCGTCCGACGTGATGCCGTCCGGGGTCAGTTCGCCCGTGGTGGCGATCGTCCGACGGAACTGGTCGAGGTAGGTCTCGCACCCGGAGCACTTCGCCAGGTGCTCGATGAAGCGCCGCTCGTCCCCTTCGGACAACGCGCCGTCGAGGAACTCGGTCACCAGCTCCACGAAGTCGTTGCAGTTCACGCGTGTCCCCTCCCGCTCGCGACGTCATGGGCACCGGACAAGTACGACTCCAGCTTATGGCGCAGCAGCGCCCTGCCCCGATGGAGGAGGACACGCTGGTTCCCCGGTGAGATCTCAAGGAGCGAGCACACCTCGTCGGATCCGTACCCGGCGACGTCGCGCAGGGTGACCACGGTACGGAGGCGGGGCGGGAGTTCGTCGATCGCCTCCGCGATCACCTCGCGGACCTCACCGCGCAGCACGTGGTCCTCGGGGATGTGCCAGGGTCGCGGCTCCTGGCCGGCGACCCAGTGCCCGGCGTACTGCTCGCCCGGGGCGCGGAAGCGCTCGGCGTCGACCGTCGGCCCTTCCTCTTCCTCCGGCAGCAGGCTGGCGAAGGGGACGGTCCTGCTCTCCTTCGTGCCGCGCGCCTTGGCGGTGTTGACGAGGATCCGGTACACCCACGTCTTCAGGGACGCGCGGCCCTCGAAGCCGTCGATGCCCCTGATGACCGCGAGCCAGGTGTCCTGGACGGCCTCCTCGGCGGAGGCCTTGGTCGACACGAACGACATGGCGAGCCGGAGCATGGAGCCCGACCAGGAGTCCAGGACCAGGGCGAACGTCTCCTCGTCACCGGCGCGGAGGCGCTGCACCAGGACCTCGTCCGGGGGAAGTTCGCGTGGGCCCGCCATTCTTCTCTCCTCGCCGGACGTCAACTTCAAGCGCCAGCCTAGGGCAGCGGGACACGTGCGGACCTCCACGGGGTGCGTACGTTCACCTCCCGGCAAGAACCTTCACCGCCGGCGGCCGCTGAAGTCAGTCGCGCCGCAAACTGCGGAACGCCCCGAGGAGTTGATCGCGTGCCGAGGCGGGCAGGTCCGGGCCGGGCTGCGCGCCCACGGCCGCCACGGTCTGCCGGAACTGGTCGAGGTACGTCTCGCAGCCCTCGCAGCGCGCCAGGTGCACGAGACACCGCAGCTCGGTCGGCTCTCCCATGGCTGCGTCGAGGAACTCGGTCACCACCTCGACGAACTCGGCGCAGTTGATGGCACCTGCCTGTTCTCGCGCGGCGGACGGACGGCCGGCCGGGCAGGTCCTCAGCGGCTCATCCCGGTGAGCGGTCAACACCTATCACGCTCCTGTCGCCGCGCCGAACCACCGGGGAGCCACGACCGCCGGCCTGCCCGGCGGTCGTGGCTCGGTCAGGCCGCCGCCACCGCCGGGGGCCGGGCGGCCTCCCCCTGTACGGGTCCCGCCCCCGGCCCGGGAGCCGTACGCGGGCGGTGGTGACGCGCCACCACGAGGCCGCCCAGCGCGAACAGCGCCATGGTCGCCGCCACGCTCCAGAACCCGGCGCCGAGCGAGGCCCCGGCGAAGTGGCCCACGACCGGCATGAGGGCCGCCGTGCCCAGGCCGATGGCGAGCAGCCGCAGGGACGCCATCTTGGCCTTGTCGCCCTCGGCCGCGTACTGCTGGAGCGAGGTCAGCAGCCAGGTGAGGCTGTTGAGGTTGGCGAAGCCCGCCAGGAAGAAGGCGGCGAAGTGCACCGCGCCCGATCCGCTCAGCGCCAGCAGGGCCGCCGCCGCGGCCTGGCCGAGCAGCCACACCGGCAGCAGACGCTGCGAGACCAGGTAGCGGGTCAGGAACGAGGCGCTGATCATTCCGGCCGCGAAGGTGGCCTCCAGGGCCGCCACGTACCATCCCCGGCCCTCGTGGAACTCGGCGGTCAGGGGGATGACCAGGGTGCTCAGGCCCTGGGCGAAGACGAAGTCCCCTCCGCACAGCACGATCATGAGGAAGACGGTCCGGTCGTCCCGGTGACGGACCAGCATCCGCCGCCACTCGCCCACCGTGCCCGCCACGGCCCGGGTCAGCAGGCGTGCGGAGACGGGCGGATTGCCCTCGTCCGCGGTCAGACGGATCCGGCTCACCACGAGGGCGCAGCACAGCGACATCAGGACGTCGATCATCAGGGCCTGCTCGGCGGTGCCCCAGGTCAGGATCAGGCCGAGGAGGGCCATTCCGCTCAGCGCACCGGCCTGGAAGGCCACGCCGATCAGGCTGTTGAAGCGGGTGGAGAGCTCCGGGTCCACGTGGTGCGCGGTCAGCTTGAACAGCGCCGACCGCTCGACGTTGTCGAAGACGGCCAGCAGCGCCGACGCCGCCACGATCCAGGGCACCGCCCCGGTCCCGGGTATCAGGGCCGCGGCGCCCACGATCAGCGCGACGGTGCCTGCCCGGCCCAGCCCGCACAGTGCGTACACCCGCTTGGAGTCGAGGGCGTCGACCAGCGGACCGCACACCGGCAGGACGCACAGGGCCGCCACGCCCTGGAGGGTCAGCACGAAAGCGAAGGCGGCCGGGCTGCCGGTACGGCCGTACAGCAGTTGCCCCATGGCGAGCGTGTGGATGCCCACGCCGACACTGGAGAGGGTGATCGCGCCCAGCATGGTGCGCGCGACCCGGTCGTTGCGGAGCATCAGCGCACCCCTTCCAGCCGGCGGTCGATGACGTTCTTGACCTTGCCGCTGACCGTGTTGCGCGGCAGGCCGCCCTCGGCGAGGCTGTCGATCCTCAGCTCGTACGCGTCCAGCGCGGCGTCGAAGTCCTGGTAGCCGCCCAGCACCGGGAACGCCTCGACCAGCAGCTCGCGCACGGCCCCGGTGTCCGGCGGGGAGGGGGCCTCGGTGCGCAGCGTCAGGATCTCCCGGCTGCCCTCGGTGGCCACCTCGATCTGGAGCTGCGAGACCCCGAAGGGGGCGAGGGCGTCGAAGACCTCGCCGTACAGCACCGTTTCGCCCTTGAAGCGGACCAGGCCGTCGGAGCGGCCCAGGTACTCCAGTACGCGCCCCGACACCCCGCAGGCGCAGCGGTGCTCGTACGTGCGGCCCATGTCGCCGATGCGGTAGCGGATCAGCGGGCCCTCGAACTTCTGCAGGCCCGTGACCAGCAGTTCGCCCGTGGTGCCGTCCGGGACGGGCCGGCCGGCCTCGTCCACGACCTCGATGAGGTTGTAGTCGTCGTTGACGTGGTGCACGGTCCCGCCGAGGAACCCGCACTGGTAGCCGAGCTGCGCGCCGTCGTTCGCGGCGAGGATGCTGGAGACGACACGGGCGCCCAGCTCCTGGCGCAGCCAGGTCTTGTCGGTCTCGGTCATCGGGGTGCCGCCGTAGATCACCTTCTCGACGCGCAGTTCGGGACGGCGCTTCTTGGCGTCGCGCAGCAGCGGCAGGATGAGGGCGGGCATCCCGAGGATCACGTTGGCGTCGAAGCGCCCGGTGAGCATCAGCAGATCGTCGACGGTCACGAACTGCGCGGTGGCGTACGACTCCACGGGCATCCGGGACAACTCGCTGAACGTGGTGGTCAGTCCGCCGTACATGCCGCCGCCGAACAGGGTGTTGATGACGCGGTCGCCCGGTTCGAGCCCGAGCGCGTACAGCATGGGGACGGCCTCGCGGACCATGTTGTCCCAGTCGGTGCGCGAGTAGACGATGTAGCGCGGCTCGCCGCTGGTCGCGCCCGAGCGCAGCACCTCCCCGGAGGCGGGGTCCCCACTGCTCAGGTCCCGGCTCGCGGGCAGCGAGTGCGCCTCCAGCGCGGCCTTCTCCAGGACGGGCAGCGCGGTGAGGTCGCCGTCCCCGGTGATGTCGGGCAGCTCCCGGTAGTACGGGGTGCGCCGGGCGCGCGCGACGAGGTAGCGCAGGCGGGCCGCGAGCCGGCCCGCGCGCTCGTCGTGGTCCTCGCTGCGGGCCTGGTCCAGGGAGACACCGGGCAGGTGCCGGAGCCGGAACAGCCCCTGCGTCCATCCGGCCCGGCAGTCCACGGCGAGGTCTGCGCCGTCGGGCAGTGCCGGGACGTCCAGCGGTTCCCCGGGCGCCTCGGCGCCGGGTCCGGTCACCTGGCCCGGCGGCAGCGGAACGCCGGCCTCCCGCAGCGCCGTCATCACCTGCTCCCACAGCTGCGGCCGCGCCGAACGCAGCGTCACCCGGTTGCCCAGGGCCCAGGCGAGCAGCAGACCGCGCAGGGTCGCCTCGGCCCGCCCGTCGTCGAGGACGACGGTGCCCGCCGGGCCCAGCTCCAGGACGTCGTCGCGGTCGGTCAGCGGCTGCCACGGGTACTGGCAGACCCCCCCGAGCAGCCGGTCCAGCCCCTCGAAGAGGCGGCCGCTGTCGAACCGGCGCAGCGGGTCGGTGACGCCGGCGTGCCGCAGCCGGGCGTCGAGCGGGGCGAGGGCGCCGGACGCGAGGGCGCGCTCGACGTGTTCGACGGCCAGCAGCAGGTCGGTGGGGTAGTGCCTCATGGTCATGTCCTCGTCGTAGGTGTGGGTGGCTGCTGTGCGTCTCACTGCCGTCCCCGTGCCTCGAGCCGCTCGGTGATCACCGTGGCGAGCCGGCGGACGCCCTCGTCGATCTGCTCCGCCGACGGGTACGAGAAGGACAGCCGCAGGTGCCGGGCGCCGCGGCCGTCCGCGTAGAAGCCGGTGCCGGGGACGAATGCGACGCCCGCCGCCAGCGCGTGGGGCAGCAGGTCCCGGGAGTCCAGGCCTTCGGGGAGCGTTATCCAGATGAAGAAGCCGCCGTCGGGCACGGTCCACGACACCCCGGCGGGCATCGAGGCGGTCAGGGCGCGCAGCATGGCGTCGCGCCGGGCGCGGTAACCGGCGCGGAAGCCGGCGAGCCGGTCCTGCCACGGCTGGGTGCGCAGGTAGCGGTCGACCGTCAGCTGGGCGAGCGCCGAGTGGGAGAGCATGGCGCTCTCGGCGGCGAGCACCAGCTTGCGGGTGAGGGCGGCGGGCGCGTGCACCCAGCCCACCCGCAGGCCCGGCGCGAGCGTCTTGGAGAACGACCCGAGGTAGACCACCCGCTCGGGGTCGTCGGCGCACAGGGCCCGCGACGGCTCGCCGTCGTAGTGCAGCAGTCCGTACGGGTTGTCCTCCACGACCACGACCCCGGCCCTGCGGCAGACCTCAAGGATCCGGGCGCGGCGGCCCGCGGGGAGGGTGGCGCCGGTGGGGTTCTGGAAGGTGGGGACGGTGTAGAAGAACTTCGCGGGGCGGCCCTCGGCCGCCAGCCGGCCCAGTGTCGCGGCCAGTTCGTCCGGGACCACACCGGCGCGGTCCATGGCGACCTGCACCACGCGGGCGCCGGCGGCCTTGAACGTTCCGAGTGCGGTGACGTAGGTGGGGCCTTCCGCGACGACGGTGTCCCCGGGGTCGAGCAGGACCCGGGCCAGCAGGTCCAGGGCCTGCTGGGACCCCACGGTGACCATGACGTCGTCCGGCCGGGCGGAGATCCCCTCGAGCGCCATGACGGAGCAGATGCGTTCCCGCAGGCCCGGATCGCCCTGCGCCGCCCCGTACTGGAGCGCCGTCGGGCCGTGCTCGCGCACCACGTCGGCGACCGTCTCGGCCATGACCTGCTGCGGGAGGGCGCGGACGTCGGGCATGCCGCCGGCGAGCGAGACGATGCCGGGCAGGGCCGCCACGCTGAAGAGGGAGCGGACCTCGGAGGGGACCATGGCGTGGGCGCCGCGGGAGAAGTACCGCTCCCAGGGCACCGGCCCGCCGTGCCGCGCGGGCGGCGGCACCATGCGTACGGTCGGTTCCGGTTTCGGTTCCGTGGTCAGGCGCATCACTGTCTCCTGGGGTGGGAAGGGCGGGTTTCTTCGCCCGCGGTGGCGTCGGTGGTCCCGGCCGACGTCAGGAGCCCCACCGTGTAGTCGCGCAGGACCCGGTCCTGCCGTGCGTGCAGCAGCGTCACGTCCCTGCGCGGACCGTCCGGGTCCCGGGTGACCAGGCACGCGGCCTGGCGGCGCAGGGTGTACGGGCGGGCTGCCGTGGCGTGGAAGGCGGCGGGGTCCGCGCGGGCCAGTTCGGCCCACTCCCGCTGGCCCTCGCCCAGTGCCGTACGGGCCAGGCCCAGCAGGTCGGAGGCGCACGGTCCGGGGCGGATCCCGGCCGGTTCGATCCCGCCGGCCGTCGTGGTGAGGTCCACGCAGAGGGGACCGTCCGCGGACCCGTGCTCCGCCAGCGCCGCCAGGGCGGTCTCGACGGCCCAGTCCTGCTCCGCCCCCCGGCGGGGCAGGAGGAGGGCTCCGGGGAACTCACACAGGTCCGCCGGGGTCCCCCGTACGCTCCAGATGGCGCAGATCCGGTGGGTGGAGCCGAGCGTCACGACGCTGATGTGCAGTCCGGTTCGGACGTGTGCCATGGGGCCCTCGATCGCTCAGGGGGTGCTCAGGGGGTGCTCAGGGAGTGGGTCCGGCGGACCGCTCCGGGGCGTCGCGGCCCAGCCGGACGACCGCCTTGCCGGTGTTCTCGCCGCGCAGCATCCCGAGGAAGGCGTCGACGGTCCTCTCGAAGCCCTCGGTGACGTGCAGCCGGTCGGTGACGCGGCCGGAGCGCAGGTGCGGGACCAGGAACCGCTCCAGCTCCGCCTGTGCGTCGCGGTGGCGGGAGACGAGGAAGCCCTCCAGCCGGATGCTCTTCTCCACGAGGTCGAAGAGGTTGCGGGGGGCCGCCGGGGCGGAGCCCGCGTTGTACTGCGCGACGGCTCCGCACCAGGCGATCCGCCCGTCCTCGCGCATCGCCCCGATCGCCGCCTCCAGGTGTGCGCCGCCCACGTTGTCGACGTAGACGTCGATGCCGTCGGGGGCCGTCCGGGCCAGCTGGTCGGGCAGCGAGGGGCCGGCGCGGTGGTCGAAGGCCGCGTCGTAGCCGAGTTCCTCCGTCAGCAGGCGGACCTTCGCCGGGGATCCGGCGCTGCCGACGATCCGGCCCGCGCCGAGGAGCCGCGCCAGCCGGCCGGCCGCCGTGCCGACACCGCCCGCGGCGGCGGAGACGTAGACCGTCTCGCCGGCCCGCAGCCGGGCGATGCGGGTCAGGGCGACGTACGCCGTGAGGCCCGTGCCGCCGAGCAGGCCGAGGAAGGACTCGGTGGCGACCCCCTCGTACCGGGGCAGGACACGCGCCTCGGCCGCGGCCAGGACGGCGTGGGTCCGCCAGCCCTCCCGGTGGAACACCAGCGTCCCCACGGGGAGTCCGGCGCTGCCGGACTCCACGACCCGCCCGATCGAACGGCCTTCCAGCGGAGCGCCCAGCTCCCACTCGGCGTCCATGCACTCGCGCATGTACGGGTCCACGGAGAGCCAGAGGTTCTCCACCAGGACCTCGTCCTCGGCCGGCGCCGCCAGGGGCAGTTCGGCCTCGGCGAAGTCCTCGGGTACGGGCATGCCGCGGGGCCGGCGGCGTTGCGTGATCACCCGCGTGGTGCGGACCGGGGCGTTCATGCCGCCACCCGCGTGGCCGGGGCGGTGCGCACGGAGACGGCGCGGGCGCACTCCCGCAGGAAGCGGCGCAGTTCGGCCGCGTCGGTGTGGGAGGCCTCGATGAACACCGGCACCTCCCACTCCTGGTACGTGATGTGACGCGGCGTCTCCTGCTCCGGCGCGAGGACGTGCAGTCCGTCCAGGCACGGATGGGTCCTGATCCAGTCCGGTACGTCGATCGTCCGTACGCCGCCGGCCGCCAGGTGATGGCCGGGGAAGGCGATCCAGCCGTGGTGGCGGCCGCTGGGCGGACCGGCCGGCGGGCGCTCCAGGCCGAGCCGGACGGCGATCTCGTGCGAGGGCAGGTGCACCCCGGTGTGCAGCTCGTGCGTGGAGACCACGGCGGCGCCGCCGACCCGGTTGGCCACCTCCAGGAAGACCAGCTCGCCGCCGGGTGTCTCGAAGAACTCCAGGTGGACGCAGCCCTCCTCGATCCCGAGGACCGCCACCACCTGCTCGGCCAGGGCCCGCTGGGCGGGCGTGCACGGCTCCTGGTGCGAGCCGAGCGGGGCGCCCTGCGCGTACTCGACCGGCTTGTTGACGTAGCGGCTGACCGCCAGATCGACCAGCCGGCCGCCCTCGACCAGCCCGTCGGCGTGCAGGATGTCGCCGTCGATGTGCTCCTCCAGCTGGAACTCCCCGGCGTCGGTGAGGCGTGCGTACGCGTCGAGCGCCTCACGGGCCGTCGCGTGGATGGAGACGTCCTCGCTGGAGGCGCCCTGGCGCGGCTTGAGGACCGTACGCCCGGCCCACGGCAGCGTGCCGTCCGGCGCGGGCCCCGCGACGAAGCGCGGGTGGCGCAGGTCCGAGCCGGCCAGCGCCTCCTTCATCCGGACCTTGTCCCGGACCCGCTCGACGGCGGCGAGGTCAGGGCCGTCGATACCGAGGTGCTCGCGGACGTGGCAGGCCTCGATGATGCCGAACTCGGAGAGCGCGAGCACCTTCTCGTAGCCGTCGTCGGGCGAGGTGCGGGCACGGATGCCGGCGACCAGGTCCTCGTCGGCGTCGAGGACGATGCGCCGGGCCGGCAGGCCCTCGGGGAGGTCGGCCATCCGGTGCGGGTGCCCGATGTACGTCACCTCGTGGCGGTCGTGGTCGATGCCGCGCTCGTAGCCGATCTTCCGGTACGGCACCTGGTGAATGACGAGGATCTTCATCCGAGATACTCCAAGGTCGTGATGCCCCAGCTGAAGCCCATGGCGCTGGTGGCGAGCATGATCAGGTCGCCGTGGCGCAGCCGGTCCCCGCGTTCGAGGTCCTTCAGGGCGATGAGGGTGTCCGCACCGCCCATGTGGGCCAGCCGGTCGTAGTTGAAGACGCTCCGTGCGGCCGGGATGCCCAGGGTGTCCAGCAGCCGCCGGTGCATGTCCTGGTCGCCGTGGTTGACGAGGAAGTGGGAGACGTCGTCCGTCGTGATGCCGAGCGCGCTCAGCGTCTCGTCCACCAGGGCGGTGAAGTGCCGTACGTAGGCGTCCGCGAGGCCCTTGCGGTGCGGGCCCCGCCGGATCAGGACGCGGGAGCCGGCAGGTTCCCCGGCGTAGTAGTCGGACCAGCCGCCGTCGGTGCGCATGGTGGAGTGGACGACACGGAAACGACTCGGACCGCCGCCCAGCAGCACCGCCGCAGCCGCATCACCGAAGTTGAACAGAGCCTTGGAATCCGGGTCACGGTAGTCGACCATCCGGCTGAGCCGGTCCCCGACGAGGACCAGTGCGTACGTGTTCTCGTCCAGGGCCCCCGCGGTGGTCAGGAGCCTGATGGCGGTCATTCCGGCGTTGCAGAAGTTCGCCACTTCGAAGCAGTGGGCGCCGTCGATGCCGAGGGCGTGGGCCACCTTGGCCGCGGGCGACCAGAAGGGGCGGTCCCACGCGCCGGACCCGGCGTAGACGACCTGCCGGATCCGCTCCGGCGGCACGCCGGTCCGCTCCAGCACCGTCCGGGCGGCCGCCAGGGCGAGCTCCCAGGCCTGCTCCCCGTCCGCGAGCACCGGGAAGGTCTCGCAGTGCGTGATCCGGGCGAGGTCCGCGACGGGGACGCCGGAGGCGGCGGACATGTCGCGGATGTCGGCCCTCGCGGACGGGAAGGAGACGTCGAAGTCGGCTATGCCGCCCACGTCTCGCCCTCTTCGATGCTCACGCGGTGCACGGTCCGCGTGGCACCGGGCTCGACGGCGGTGGCCGCGTGGTAGGTCGTCGCCGTCTTCCACACCACCAGGTCGTTGGTCGTCCAGCGGTGGGTGTAGACGTGCTCGGGGTCCTGGATGAGCCGGTCGATGAGGGCGAAGAACTCGGCGTTCTCGTTGGCGTCGAAGCCGACGACGGAGTCCATGTACTCGGGGGCGCCGTAGAGGTAGGGGCGGCCGGTGACCGGGTCCTGCTTGACCAGCGGGTGCTCGGTCGGCGGGTACTCCATCTCGACCAGTGCCTTGAGCTCGGCGATGGAGAGCCCGGCGTGCTCGGGCGAGATCCGCTGCCGCTTGCTCACGGTGTGCAGGGCGGTGCGGCCGGCGATCTTCTCCTTCCACTCCTGGGGAAGGCGGTCGTAGACGTCGAGGGCGCTGGCGTACAGGGTGTGGCCGCTGGTGGCGGGCACGTCCACGCCGTGCAGCATCGTGTAGGGCGCCGGGTCCTTCATGTACGAGGAGTCCTGGTGCCAGAAGTTGCCGACGCGGGCGACGCCCACCGGGCGGTTCGCCTTCATGGCGTTGGAGGAGATCATGATCTCCGGGTGGTCGGGGTGGCGGTACTTCGCCATGAGGAAGGGCACGGGCCGGCCGATGCGGGAGGCCAGCTCGATCTGCTGCTCGGGGGTGATGTCCAGACCGCGGACGACCACAAGCTCGCGGCGGTGCACGGCGTCGACGAGCCGGGCGAAGATTTCCGGGTCCTGGAGGTCCTCGTAGCCGACACCGGTCAGCTCCGAGCCGATGAACGGGGTGATTTCCTTGATCTGCACGAGCGGATCTCCTTGATGCACGAAGTGCGACGAGAATGGAATGGCGGAATTGACTGTTGCGCTATCGGAGGTCGTCGAGGCACGCGCGCAGCGCACGGACGAATCCCTCGATGTCCGCGCGGGTACGGAACGGCGCGACCGTCACCCGGAAGCGCTCGCCCCCCTTCGCCACGGACGGGAAGTTGATGGGCTGGACGTAGATGCCGTACTCGTCCAGCAGGCGGCGGGAGATTCTCTTGACCCGCTCGCCTCCCGGGACCAGCACCGGGACCAGGTGGGTGGGGGCGTCGATGAAGTCGATACGGGCCTCGCGCAGGAGGCTGCGCATCAGCGCGGCGTTCTCCCGGAGTTTCAGGCGGAGTTCGGCTCCCGCCGCCCCCTGGATGACGTCGAGGCTCCGCAGGGTGGCGTCCAGGCTCGAACGGGGAATCGTGGTCGTGAAGATGAAGCCGGGCGCGTGCGACCGGACGTAGTCGAGGGCGGTGTCGGGGCCGGCGACGTAGCCGCCGGTCGTGCCGACGGCCTTTCCGAAGACACCTTGGACGAAGGTCGCCCGGTGTTCTCCGATCTCCTCGCATATTCCGGCCCCCGAAGGGCCGTTCACACCGATCGCGTGCGTCTCGTCAAGATAGGTCATGGCATTGTGACGCTCGGCCAGATCACAGATCTCGGTGATCGGCGCGATGTCACCGTCCATTGAATAGACCGATTCGAAGACGATCAACTTCGGCTGTTCCACCGGGTATTGACCCAGCATGTCGTCCAGCGCGGCGATATCGTTGTGCGGGAATATGTGCCGGCGGTTCTTGGACGCACGGATTCCCTCGATCAGTGACCGGTGGTTGAGCGAGTCCGAGAAGACCACCATGTCCGGTACGGCGGCGAGCAGCGTGGTCAGAGTTTCGAAGTTGGCGACGTATCCGCTGGTGAATATCAGGGCGCGGGCTTTTCCGTGCCAGGCCGCCAGCCGCGTCTCCAGCTCGACGTGCGCCTCGCTGGTCCCCGCGATGTTGCGGGAACCGCCGTTGCCCGTGCCGTGCTGCAGGGTCGAGGCGACCTGAGCGTGCATGACCTGCGTGTTCTGGCTCATGCCCAGGTAGTCGTTGGTGCACCAGACCTGGACGCGCGCCCCCCGGTGCATCGCGTGACCGGGCTGCTCGGCCAGGTACGAACAGGGGGTGAATTCTCGGTACAGACCCGAGCTCCTCAGGTCTGCCAGGCGCTCCTCCAGCCCGTCGAAGACCGACATGGGCCGTGCAGATACGGGAAGGGCGGACATGTCTCTCCTGTAACTAGAATTTAATGATCCAGGGACGAGGCAGGGTGTCTGCCGGCCCGGTCAGCCCCACTGCGAGTCGCTCTCCAGGGCGGCGGTGACGACGTCTTCCTGCGGTGCGGATTCACCGCTCGCGACCACGCCGAGAGTCGCGAGAACCGTGACTGCGAGTGCACCGATGAGCTGCTGGAAAGTCGTCTTGAACATTGGTTCCCCCTGATGAGTGCTGCACGGCCGGGTTTCTCCGGCCCGTGACAGGAATCATGTGCCGGGCTTCTCGCCGAACACAGGGATTTCCGGGAGCATGATCACGCAATGCAGAGACTTGAAGGATGGCTAAATGTGCGTGAAACCGGACAGAGGGGTACGTGTTCCACCCGTCGAGCTCTGCAGTGAGGGACTGGCCTCCTACGAGGCGGCCGTCCGCGGCGACCTCCCGGACCGCGACTGCCCGCAGTGCCTGCTGGACCTGGGCCTGCTGCGGGCCTTGCCCGACGGCCGGCTGATACCCCTGCCCCCGGGCCTCGCGGCCAACGCCGTCATGCGGCCGCTGGAGACCGACATCGAGGAGAAGCAGCGCGCGCTGGCGGCTGCCCGGGTCGCCATGCACCAGGCGGAGGAGGTCTACCGCGCGCACACCGGCACCGGCACCGGCACCGGCATCCGCGCGATCAGCGGTGCGGACGCCATCAGCGCCACGCTGTCCTCGGTGGTGCAGTCCTGCGAGGAGGAACTGCTGACCGCCCAGCCGGGCGGCGGCCGGCCGGCGGAGCTGCTGGAGAAGGCCCTCGCCAGCGACGTGGCCGCCCTGGAACGCGGCATCCGCCAGCGCACCATCTACCAGCACACCGTCCGCTCGCACGCGCCGACGCTCGCCTACGTCGAGCAGATCTCGGTCGCCGGCGCCGAAGTCCGCACCCTGGACGAGGTGTTCGACCGGCTGATCGTGTGCGACCGGAAGATCGCCTTCGTCCCCGACCCGGGCGAGGAACGCCAGCAGCTCGCGCTGGTCATCGAGCACCCCGGGATGATCCGCTACCTCGTCGGCATCTTCGACAAGTCGTGGGAGCGCGCCGCGCCCCTGCGGCACACCCCGACCGAACACCGCCCGCCCCTGCTCACCGACGAGACCCGCCGGGCGGTCCTGCACCTGATGGTGAACGGCTACACCGACGAGACCATCGCCGGCCGTCTCGGCATGAGCGCCCGTACCGTGGCCACCCACGTCCGCAAGGCCTCGGAGCAGCTGGGCAGCCGCAGCCGCGCCCAGCTCGCGTACCTCATCGCGCGCAGCGGCATCCTGGACGAGGACCTGTACGCCCCCGCTCCCCGCCGTCCCTGACCCGGCCGGACCGGCCCGGCGCGCGTCCGCCTCAGCGTGTCGGCGCGGGGGTGGGCGGTGGCGCCAGGAGGATGTGGCGGACGTTGCCCGGGAGCTGCCGCGAGTACCGTGGGAGGGGCATCCGGGCCGCACCGGCGGATGGGGATGACAGGCGTGTCGACATCGAGTCACGAAACATTCGGCGCACCCTGCTGGGTGAGTCTCATGGCCCGCGACGTCGGTGCCGCGCAGGCCTTCTACAGCGCGGTCCTCGGCTGGCGCTTCGGCGGCGACCGGCTCGGCGGGGGTTTCGTCGTCGGCTTCAGCGACGGGATCCCGGTGGCCGGCCTCGGTGCCGTGCCCGCCGGTGTCACCGTCCCCGTCGCCTGGACCCCGTACTTCGCCGTCGACGACGCCGACGCCACCGCCTCGCGCATCCTGGAGCGCAGCGGGACCGTCGCCGTCGGCCCCCTCGCCTTCGGTACCGGACGGGCGGCGCTCGCCTCCGACCTCGACGGCGCGGTCTTCGGGATCTGGCAGGGCGACGCCATCCCCGACTGGGGTATGGGCGGCGAGGCCGCGCCGGCCTGGCTCGAACTGCGCACCCGGAACGCCTTCGACGCCGCCATCTTCTACGGCGAGGTCCTGGAATGGGCCTGTGCCCAGGCCGGGTGCTGCGAGGTCGCCTATGTGGAGGAGGACAACCGCATCCTGCTCCGCCACGGGGGCCGTACGGTGGCCCGCCTGCACGGCGGCACGCTCGCGCAGGCCCCCGACCCGTCACTGCGGCCGCGCTGGCATGTCCACTTCCGGGTGCCCGACCTGGAGACCGCGGTGAAGGCCGCGACCGGGCTGGGCGGCAGCACCGTGTCCGTGGCGGACTCCGGGCCCGGCCCGCACGAGATCACCCTGCGGGACCCCGAAGGCGCGCTCTTCGGCATCGTCGGGCCGGACGACTCCGTGCCCTTCTGATCCCCAGCCCCGTCCCCTCGTCCCCCGGTCCCCGTGGGCACCCTGCCGGGGCCGGCGACCGGGCAGGTGACACCGCCTCCGCGGCGTCACCTGGAGGGCCCAGCTGAACAGGCGGTTCCGGTTCGGGTCTGGATCCAATGGCAGGGCGTGGCCGACCCGCCGCGCCCCCGCCCCTCCCCCTGCCCCGTCGTCCCCGGGAGTGCCATGAGTGAGCCGACCCCGTCCCCAGGCGACCCGCCCGGCGCGGCGCCGACCGCGCCTGCGACCGTGGGACCGGGCGGCGGATCCCGTGGGGGGCGCATCGCGAAAAGCGCCGTCTCGGCGGTACTGATCACGCTGACGTGCATCCTCGTACCGGTCTCGCTGCTCACCGTCTGGGTGCACGACATCGTGCTGGACACCGACCGGTACGTCTCCACGGTCGAGCCGCTCGCCTCGAACCCGGCGATCGAGGAGGCCGCCGTCCACCGCATCGCGGAGGCGGCCGACGTACGGGTGGACGGCTCCCAGGTCACGGCCGACCTGGCGAAGTGGCTGGAGGCACAGGGGCTGCCGCCGCGCGTGGGCGCGGCGGTCAAGGCGCTGGGCCCGCAGCTGGACTCGGCCGCCGACCAGGTCGTCACCAAGGTGGCGACCCGGTTCGTCGAGAGCGACCGCTTCGAGAACGTGTGGACCGTCGCCAACCGCGCCGCCCACAACGCCGTGGTGCACGCGCTCACCGGCGAGGGCCGCGGTGCGGTCGGGGTCGACGGCGGCACCGTCACCCTCGACGTCGGTGAGGCCGTCGAGAAGGTCAAGGAGGAGCTGGTGGCCGCCGGGGTCTCCCCGGCGGAGAAGATCCCCGAGGTCAAGAAGCAGATGGTGCTCTTCCAGAGCGACAAGCTGGGGCAGATCAGGGGCGCCGTCCACCTCCTCGACGTCCTCGGCAACTGGCTGCCGGTCCTCACGGTCGTTCTCGGCGCGGCCGGGGTGCTGCTCGCCCGGCGCCGGCGCCGGGCCCTGGTGACCACCGCGCTGTGCGCCGCCTTCGCCTGCCTGCTCGTCGCCATCGCCCTGGCCGTGGGCCGCCGTTACTACCTCGACCACCTCCCCCCGGAGGTCCAGTCGCCGGCTGCGGCGGCGGCCGTCTTCGACACGCTGGTGCGCTTCCTGCGGGTCAGCCTGCGGACCGCGATCGTCCTCGGCATCGTCGTGGCGCTCGGCGCCTACCTGTCGGGAGCCGGCCGTCTGCCGCGCGGCGTGCGCGGCAGGGCCGACCGTACGGCCGACTCCGCGGCGCTCTGGGGTGCCGGGCACGGGGTGCGCACCGGCGGTACCGGCCGGTGGGTCCAGGCACACCGTCGGGCGCTCACCGTGGGCGCGCTGGTCGTTGTCGCGCTCGTGTTCGCGCTGTGGAACCACCCGACCGTGCTGACGGTGCTGCTGCTGGTGCTGATCCTGCTCGTGGTGCTCGCCGTACTGGCCCTGCTGGCCGCGGGCGGCCGCGTCGCCGACGGGCCCGGCGACCGGCCGGAGCAGCGCGAATGAGCCCGGCGGGCCCCGCCCCGGGCGGGGCGGGGCCTGCCGGGCCGGTGCGGCTCAGGCCAGGATCCTGGCTTTGGCCCGGTCGAACTCCTCCTGGCTGAGGTCGCCCTTGTCCTTGAGCGCGGAGAGTTTGCTCAGCTCGTCCGCTCCACCGCCGCCACCGCCGACGGCCGCCTGCTGGACGTACGAGCGGAAGGCCGCCTCGTTCTCCTTCATCTGCTTCGCGTCCCGCTCGTGCATGCTGCGGCCGCGCGCGATCACGTAGACGAACACGCCGAGGAAGGGCACCAGCAGCACAAGAATGAGCCATCCGGCCTTCCCCCAGCCGTGCAGGCTGTGGTCACGGAAGATATCCGTGATGATTTTGAAGAGCAGGAAGAACCACATGACCCACAGGAAGAACCACAGCATCGTCCAGAAGAGGTTGAGAAGTGGATAGTCGTCCATACCCGACTCCGATCATGCACGTGTTACTTCATTGATACAGGCGGGTCGGTTGCTCCGCATGCGGAGCGAATGCGGCATCTTTTGCACCCTTACGCGGGACAGCGCGATGATGAAGGCATGAAATCGCCTTCCGCCGTTCATGAGGAAGGCGCGTTCCACCGACGGGGAACAGCCGATGGTGCTTGACCTGATCGTCATCGGGTTGATGATCGCGCTCAATCCGCTGCCCATCATGGCCTTCGTGCTGGTGGTGTCCGCGCCCGGGGGCGTGTGGAAGGGGCTCGCCTTCATCCTCGCCTGGCTGGGCTGCCTCGTCGCCGTGATCGCCATCGTCCTGCTCGTCACCGGGGGCCAGCCCCCGCCGCCGCGTTCCCCGCCGTCCACCGCCGGGCTTGCGGTCCGACTGGCCATCGGCATCGGGCTGGTGGCGTACGCCGAGCACCGGCGCCGGCGGCGCCCCGTGGCGGGTGCCGCCCGGAAGTCCGGAGGGTCCCGGTCCCGCTCCGCGGAGGAGCCGAGCGCGCTTTCCCGGATGGACCGGACGTCCGTGTGGTCCGCGGCCGGGCTCGGGGTGCTCCTCCAGCCGTGGGGCATGGTCGCCGCGGCCGGCACCACGGTCCTCCAGGCGGACCTCTCCCACAGCGCCACCTATCTGGCCCTGATCGGCTTCTGCCTCCTGGCCACCTCCACCCTGCTGGCGATGGAGCTGTACATGGTGTTCGCCCCGGAGCGGGCCGCACGGGCGCTGACGGGCATGCGGGCGTGGCTGTCGGACCACAAGGACCCGGCGATCGTCCTCGGCTGCCTCGTCCTCGGCGTGTGGCTGGCCGCCAGGAGCCTCTACGACCTCACCCGCTGACGGCCGGAGCGCGGTACGCCCGCCGCTCCGGTCGCCGGATGCGGCGGGTGCCGTTCTCCTGAAGGCATGGAACGCAATGCCGCCCACCGCCGCCGACGCGTCCTGCTGGGCCACTGTGTGCGCGGGACCGGCTCGGTGGTGCTGCTCACGGCGCTGTACTTTCTGGCGCCCCTGGAGGGCGGGTTCGGCGTCCTGACGGTCCTCACGCTCGTGCTGGGGCTGGTCGCGTTCGGCCTGCTGACGGCCTGGCAGGTCACCGCCATCACCCGGGCGGAGTATCCGCGGCTGAGCGCGCTCGAAGCCATGGCCACCGCCGTCCCGCTGTTCCTGTTCGTCTTCTCCGCCACGTACTTCATGCTCTCGGAGAGCATTCCGGCCACCTTCTCGGAGGCCCTGACCCGCACGGACGCCCTCTACTTCACGGTGACGGTGTTCGCCACCGTGGGCTTCGGGGACATCGTCCCCGTGACCGGGACCGGGCGGGTGCTGACCACCGTGCAGATGATCGCCGACCTGGTCGTGGTGGGCGTGATCGCCAAGGCCCTCTTCGGCGCGATGAAGATCGGGATGCGCAGGCGGGGCGGTGAGCGACACGGGGGACCCCCGTTCGTGGACGACGAGGATGCCTGAGCGGGTGACCCGGCCCCGCGGAGAAGGCCCCGCCCGAGGTACCGGACGGGGCCTTCCGCGCAGCAGGAGCGGCTGTCAGCCGGGGCACTTGAGACCGGAGGCCGCGGCCGTCGCGGCTTGGTCCAGCGACTGGATCTGGGGCTGCAGCTGGGTGAGCGCGTCCTTGCCGGTGGTGTCGCCCGGCAGGTCCTCGTAGCCCTTCTTGAGGTTCTCGGCGGCGGACCGGACCGCCTCGCGCTCCGCGTCCTTCATCTTGCTCGCGTTCTCCTTGACGTCCTCCCAGTCCTGCTGGACGGCGTCGTAGGCGTCCTTGAGCTCGTCCTTGGTCGCGACGGCGGGGTTCAGGGCCTTCAGCTTGGCGTTGTCGGCCTTGAGCGCGTTCAGGTCGGTGCACAGGTCGGCCGCGGCCTCGGTGGCCTCCTCGGCGGGGGAGCTGTCGTCGGAACACGCACTGAGGCCGAACACCGCGCTCAGGCAGAGCACGCCGATCACCGGGAAACGCTTCATGGAGGGGGCCTTCCTCGATCAGGCAAACCAGGCGTACGGGACCTTCCGGTACTACGACAAAATACGCATAGCCGGACACGGTCCGCATCCGCACCGCTCCGCCCCGCCACCGGCCCGCCCCGGCGCCGGCCCGGCTAGGCGGCGGGCTGGATGTTCTGGTTGAGGTGGAAGAGGTTGCCCGGGTCGTACGTCCGCTTGACCGCGGCCAGACGGTCGTAGTTCCCCTTGTAGTTGGCCCTGATCCGGCTCTGGTCGTCCTCGGCCATGAAGTTGATGTAGCCGCCCTCCTCCGAGTGCGGGGCGGTGGCCTCGTAGTAGTCCCGGACCCAGGCGATGTTCGCCTCGTTGTCCGCGGGGTCCGGCCACATCCCGGCGATGACGGTGGCGAAGGAGGCGTCGCGGTAGGCGAAGGCCGTCTCGTCCGGCCCCACGCGGTGGCAGGCTCCGTTGATCGGGTAGATGTGCATCGTCGAGTTCACGGCGGGCAGCTTCGGACCGTGGACCAGGTGCGCCTCGATGGCGGCGTCGGTCAGCTCGGTGACGAAGTTGGCCTTCCAGTAGTGCTGCAGGCCGGGCGGCACGAGCGCGTCGAAGGCGCTGTTGAGCGCCGGGTACGGCATGGGGCCGACGTGCTCCGCGACCACCGGGGCGAAGTCCCGGAAGACCTGCAGAGCCTTCTCGCCCTCGTCGAGCGGCCCGGCCCAGCACCCCACGATCAGCGCGAAGGGATCACCGTGCCGGTCCTCCGGGATGAACGGGAGCGGCGGGGCGAGCTGGAAGGCGGGGAAGCCGCCGAGCTGCTCCGGGGCGTCGGCGATGTACTCGGCGAAGGAGCGCAGCACGGTGGCGGCGTCGTCCACCTCGAAGAGCATCGGCCCGCCGTAGATGTCCTTGACCGGGCTGAGCCGGTACTCGAACGAGGTCACCGCGCCGAAGTTGCCGCTGCCGCCGCGCAGCGCCCAGAAGAGGTCCGGGTTCTCCTCCTCGCTGGCCACGACCAGCCGGCCGTCCGCCGTCACCACATCGGCCGAGACCAGGTTGTCGCAGCTCAGCCCCAGCCCGCGGCACAGGTAGCCGATGCCGCCGCCGAGGGTGAGCCCGCCGATGCCGGTGGTGGAGATGATCCCGCCCGTGGTGGCCAGCCCGAAGGCGTGGGTCGCCGCGTTGAAGTCGCCCCAGGTGGCGCCGCCCTCGGCGCGTGCCGTGCGGCGCGCGGCGTCGACGCGTACCCCGCGCATCCCGGA
Source organism: Streptomyces yangpuensis (assembly GCF_024666385.1). Taxonomy (NCBI): domain Bacteria; kingdom Bacillati; phylum Actinomycetota; class Actinomycetes; order Kitasatosporales; family Streptomycetaceae; genus Streptomyces; species Streptomyces yangpuensis. The sequence continues at coordinate 3,881,680 of NZ_CP102514.1, read as the reverse complement.
CAGGTCCGCGACCACGCCGTCGTCGCAGGTGCCGAAGCCGGGCACGCTGTGACCACCGCCGCGGACCGCGAGGTCCAGCCCGTTCTCCCGCGCGAAGTCGACCGTCGCCATGACGTCGCCGGCGTTGGCGCACCGCACGACGACGGCCGGCCTCCGGTCGATCATGGCGTTGTTGACCGCGCGGGCTTCGTCGTAGGCGTCGTCACCGGGGGTGACCACCGCCCCGCGTACGCGTTCCCGCAGCTGGTCGATCGAGAGCTTGCCCATGACCATCGCTCCTCGTCCTTCGTACCTCTCTCTTACGCCGCGCCGGGACGCGTGCGCCGGAGGCTGCCGCTAAGGCCTCAGATGGCTGAAGCCCACCTCGAAGTGCTCGACCCCGAGAACCTGCTGGCCCTCCCGGCGCGCGGTCTCCTCGCGGATCCGGTGGGCCAGCTCCTCGCTGTCCCGCATGCTCTGCTCGTCCTCCCACAGGGTGAGCGACTTCGCCTCCCCGGTGGCCCGGTCGACCAGGTAGTAGACGCCCAGGAAGCCGGGGGCGTCCGCCACCTGCCGGACGATCTGCTCCGAATGCGCGCCCAGGTCCCCCTCCGCGGGGACGGGTGATCCCTGGTAGGTGCTCAGCCTCGCGAACATCTGCGGCAGTCCTTCCTGGCCCGGCCGCCGTCGGGGGACAGGCAGCTCCAGGACCAGCGTGCTCCGGCAGACCGCGCCGCGCATGCCGGAGCGGCGGACAATGGTGGCGGGGGGACGCGTCTGCCGGTGCCGTTGCGGAGAGGCGGGACGTCGAGGTGACGTACATAGCTGTGACCGCCCTGAGCCATGTCGGTCTGGTCCGCGAGCACAACGAGGACAGTCTCGTCATCGGTCCGTGGACCCTGTGCGGGACGGTGACCCAGAACCCCCAGACGCTGGTGTTCCCCTTCGGCAGACCGCTCGTCGTCGCGGTCGCCGACGGGCTCGGCGGGCAGCCGGCCGGGGAGGTGGCCAGCGAGCTCGTGGTGCGCCAGCTCTCCTCGCTCGGCCCCTCGCTGGACTGCGCGGAGGCGGTCGGTGACGCGCTGGACCTCTGCAACGACGCGGTGTACGCGGCCACCGACGGCCGGCCGGACCTGACGGCCATGGGGACCACGGTCGCGGGCACCCTCGTCCTGGCCGAGTCACTGCTGGCGTTCAACGTCGGCGACAGCAAGGTGTTCCACGCGGGGCGCGACGGGCTGCGCCAGGTGAGCGTGGACGACAGCCCGCCGCCGGCGCCCGGGCACCGCACGACCTCCGCCGTCACCCAGGTGCTCGGCGGCAGCCGCGGGCGCACGGCGATCACCCCGCACATCGGGACCTTCACGCCGGCCGAGGGCGACCGCTACCTGGTGTGCAGCGACGGGCTGACCGACCCGGTGCCGGACGAGGCGATCGAGGAACTGCTGCGGCTGCACGACGACGGCAGGGCGGCCTTCGAGCTGTGGAAGGCCGCGATCGACGCGGGCGGGCCCGACAACATCACCCTGGCGCTGGTGCGGATCGGCTCCTGACGGGGAATTCCGGTATTACCCCTCGAATTTCCGGGCTGCTCATATCATTTCCGGACCGGCAGCCCGGTGGGGCGACGCCGAAATTACCTGAGGGAAAGACGTTCCCGGCCCAGCGCTTTTCCCTGTGCTACGGTGACGCCAGTTGCGGTTGAGGTCCCCAAAAAGCTTACAAGTGCTCTCACCTGATCGTCCGGTGGGCGCACTTTTCATTTCCGGTTCAGATTTCCGGTCGGGGCAATCATCTCGGCGACGCCGGGTCCGCACAGTGCGGCCCGGGCACTGCCCCAAAGGAGACATCTCATGGCATCCGGCACCGTGAAGTGGTTCAACGCGGAAAAGGGTTTCGGTTTCATCGAGCAGGAGGGCGGCGGCGCGGACGTCTTCGCCCACTACTCCAACATCGCCACGTCCGGCTTCCGTGAGCTCCAGGAGGGCCAGAAGGTCACCTTCGACGTCACGCAGGGCCAGAAGGGCCCGCAGGCCGAGAACATCGTTCCCGCCTGACGCCCTCGCCGGCACCGACAGCGGCGACGACGACGCGAAACGTTCAGGCGCGGCCCGCACCCCTGGGTGCGGGCCGCGCGCCCGTTTCCGCGCCCCCGCCGCGAATCGGCCGCCGTCGCGGCGGAAGCACCGCCCGGAACCGGGCCCGCTTGCTAGAGTCCCTGCCCATGTCGATCCCTGACGACCTGCTCCACGACATCGCCGCCATGGTCGAGTCGGAGCAGACCAATCAGATGTCCCTGACGGTCGTCGTGAACGGCGCCGTCATCACCGGCCGCCTCGCCCCCGAACACGTGTGGCGCGAACGGGTCGCGGAGGTCCTGCGGGACTCCGAGCAGCTGGGCCCGTTCGCCGAGGTCTTCAGATCCACCACCGCGGCCACGGCCAGACGGCCCGCGGGCCCGCCCTCGCACCTGCACTTCCACGTGGCACGCATCCTCCAGGGCCCGGTGGGCATCCCCGAGACCGGCGGGATGTACCGGATCGCCCTGAGCGACGTCAGCGCCTGGACCGTCGGGGACTTCAGCTACTTCGACAAGTAGCCGCGCCCCGCCGCGATTTCCGCACGGCGCCGCACCGCACAATGTCCGCATGCGCATCTCGATGCTGGGGGCCCTGGACGTACGGGGCGAGGACGGGAGCGGCGTCGGAGTCGGGGGGACACGGCTGCGGGCCCTGCTGATTCTGCTGGCGCTCGAACCGGGCCGCGTGGTCGCCTCCGAGCTGCTGATCGACGGGATCTGGGCGCAGGATCCGCCCGCGTGCGCCGCGAACGCCCTGCAGGCGCTGGTGTCCCGGCTGCGCCGGGCCCTGCCCGCGGGGGCCGTCGCCTCGCATCCGGCCGGCTACCGGCTGGCCGTCGAGCCCGACGCGGTGGACGTCGTCCGCTTCGAACGGCTCGCGTCCGAGGGCCGCGCGGCGCTGGCCCGCGACCCCGGGGCCGCCGCGCGTCTGCTCCGCGAGGCACTGGAGCTGTGGCGCGGACCCGCCCTGCTCGACGTCGCGGGCTCGGACTTCTTCCGGCCGCCGGTGGCCCGGCTCTCGGAACTGCGGATGGCGGTCCTGGAGGACCGTATCGAGGCGGACCTGCGCGGAGGGCGCGGCCGGGAGCTGACCGCCGAGCTGACCTCCCTCGTCGCCGAACACCCCTTGCGCGAACGGCTCGTCGGCGCGCTGATGCGGGCGCTCGTCGCGGCCGGCCGCCCCGCCGAGGCGCTCACCGCGTACGCGGCCGCGCGCGAGGCTCTGGCCGAGGAACTCGGCGCCGACCCCTCGCCGGAACTGTCGGCCCTGCACACCGCCGTACTGCGCGGCGAGGTCCCTGCGGGCGCCGCACCGGCGCCGCCGGCACCTCCGCCGCAGCAGCCGCAACCGCAACCGTCGGCACCTGTGACGACACCGGTACCGGCACCGGCGCCGACGCCGCTCACCAACCTGCGGGCCGGACTGGCGAGTTTCGTCGGCCGTGACGACGATCTCGCCCATATCGCCGCCCTCGTATCCGAGTTCCGGCTGACCACGCTCACCGGCCCGGGCGGGGCCGGCAAGACGAGGCTGGCCGTCCAGAGCGCGCGCCCGCTGCTCGACCGGTTCCCCGACGGCGTCTGGCTGGTGGAGCTCGCCCCGCTGAGCACGGACGCCGACCTGGTGCCCGCCGTCCTGAACGCGCTGGCCCTGCGGGAACACGGGCCGGCGGCAGGCGACCCGCTGGACCGGCTCACCGCGGCGCTGCGCACCCGTACGGCCCTGCTGGTGCTCGACAACTGCGAGCACCTGATCGAGGCGGCGGCGGCGACGGCCGGCCGGCTGCTCGGCGAGTGCCCCGGGCTGCGCGTCCTGGCGACCAGCCGGGAGCCGCTCGGCCTCACCGGCGAGGCGCTGTGGCCGGTCCCCCCGCTCGCCCTGCCGCCCCGCGAAGCCGATGGCGACGCGGACCGGGCCCTGTCCTACGCCGCCGTCCGGCTGCTGCACGACCGGGCGGTCGCGGCGCGTCCCGGCTTCGCCGTCACCGACCGGACGGCCGCGGCGGTCACCCGGATCTGCCGGGCCCTGGACGGGATGCCGCTGGCGATCGAACTGGCCGCGGCCCGGCTGCGCACGATGAGCGCCGAGCAGCTCGCCGCCCGGCTCGACGACCGGTTCCGGCTGCTGACGAGCGGTGCCCGGTCGGCCCCGCGTCAGCACCGCACGCTGCGAGCCGTGGTCGACTGGAGCTGGGAGCTGCTGTCGGAGCCGGAACGGGCGCTGCTGCGGCGGCTCGCCGCCTTCCCCGGCGGCGCCACCGTGGAGGCGGCCGAGGGTGTGTGCGCGGGCGGCCCGGTCGAGGAGGACGACGTACTCGGCCTCCTCGCGTCGCTGGCCGACAAGTCCCTGCTGGTGACCGACGGCGACGGGCGCCACCGGATGCTGGAGACGATCCGGGCGTACGGCCTGGACAGGCTCGCGGAGGCCGGCGAGGAGGAGCGGATCCGCCGCGCGCACGCCGCGTACTTCACCGGGCTCGCCCGGACCGCGGACCCGTACCTGCGGCGGGCCGAGCAGTTGGACTGGCTCGCGCGGCTCACCGCGGAGCACGACAACCTGTCCGCGGCGCTGCGCGGTGCGATCGCCGCGGGCGACGCGCGGGCCGCCGTACGGCTGGTGGCGGCGGCCGGGTGGTACTGGTGGCTGAGCGGCCGCAAGGCGGAGGGCGCCCAACTGGCGCTCCAGGCGCTGGCGTTGCCGGACCGGGCCGAGGCCTCCGACCCGGCCGCCGGGGACCGGGCCGAGGCCTCCGACCCGGCCGCCGGGTGCCGGGACGGGACGGACGGACGCGGCGGGACGGACGGCTCCGACGGGAGGGACGGCTCCGACGGCACGGACGGCACGGACGGCCGGGACGAGGAGTCCCGTGCCGTCGCGTGTGCGCTGGCCGTGCTCTTCGCGACTGCCGGACTCGGCGACGACCGGCAGAACGCGGAGCTGCTCCGTGAAGGCGTGCTGCTCGCCGGACGGACGGGGAGCCGGCACCCGGTGGTCCGCTTCCTGGACCCCCTCGACCGGATCCTGCGCGGCGCGGCCGCGGGCGAGGGCCCGCCGGCGGACGCGTGGGAGGGGGCCCGGTCCGACGAGGACCCCTGGGTCCGGGCGCAGGCGCTGCTGGAGGGCGCCAAGACTTTGCTCGGGACCGGCGGCCGGCCCGAGCGGGCGGAAGCCGCGATCGAGGCGGCCCTGGCCGGTTTCCGCGGTCTGGGGGAGCGCTGGGGGATCTCCTTCGCGCTGACGCTGCTGGCCGACCTGGTGGCCCGGCGCGGCGACCTCGCCGCGGCAATCGGCCACTACGAGGAGGCCGTGGCCGTCCTCGGCGAGCTCGGCGCCGTCGAGGACCGGCTCTACGCCTGGGTGCGGCAGGCCCAGCTGCGCCTGCTGGCCGGGGATCCGGCGGGCGGCGCCGCGGCGATGGCGCGGGCGGAACGGGCCGCGGTGGCGGCCGGCTGGCCGGAGGCGCTGGCCATGGTGGCGCACGGCAAGGCCGACCTGGCCCGCTGGAACGGCGAGCCGGAGGTGGCCCGGGCGGAGCTGGTGCGGGCCCGGGAGGCGGTCCGTGAGGTCGCCGTGCACCCGGTGTTCCGGGCGGTGCTCCTCGACTCGCTCGGGTACCTCGACGCGGCCGCGGGCGGGCCGGCGGCCGCCCGCGCGCACCGGGCCGAGGCCCTCGGCCTGGCGCTGGACGCGGGCCACGCGCCGACCCTCGCCCAGGTGCTGGTCGGGGTCGCGGACCAGGCCCTGCGGCTGGACCGGCCGCAGGAGGCGGCCCGGCTGCTGGCGGCGGCCCTGGCCGTGCGCGGCGGGCCCGACCATTCGCGGGCGGACGCGGCCCGGGTCGAGGACGCGGCCCGTGCGGCGCTCGCCGGGGAGTACCCGGCGTACGGGGAGCCCCCGGGCTCCGCGGCCGCCACGGAGGCGGCGGAGGCCGCGACGGAGCTCGCGCGGGAGGTCCTGGGCGCCTGATCACCCCCGGCGGCGAGCTCGGGAGCCGGCGGCCGGCCAGGGGCCGGGGCCGCTCCGGGCGGCGCGGGCCCGGCCCCCGCCGTGTCCACATCCTGGACGACTACGCTCATTTCATGAACGCAGAAGCCGACGCCCTCGCGACCGTGAAAGACGCTGACCGGAAGCACGTCTTCCACTCCTGGTCGGCGCAGGAGCTCATCGACCCGCTCGCCGTCGCCGGCGCCGAGGGGTCGTACTTCTGGGACTACCAGGGCAACCGCTACCTCGACTTCTCCAGCGCCCTGGTCTACACGAACATCGGCTACCAGCACCCCAAGGTCACCGCGGCCATCCAGGAGCAGGCGGCCAGGCTCTGCACCGTCGCGCCCGGCTTCGCCGTCGACGTGCGGTCCGAGGCGGCCCGGCTGATCGCCGAGCGCACCCCGGGCGACCTCGACAAGATCTTCTTCACGAACGCCGGGGCCGAGGCGGTGGAGAACGCCGTCCGCATGGCCCGGCTGCACACCGGGCGTCCGAAGGTGCTGTCCGCGTACCGCTCGTACCACGGCGCCACCTCCACCGCGATCAACCTGACCGGCGACGCCCGCCGCTTCGGCAACGACTCCGCGACCGCCGGCGTCGTGCACTTCTGGGGGCCCTTCGCCTACCGGTCGCCCTTCTACGCGGCGACGGAGGCCGAGGAGTGCGAGCGGGCCCTGCGCCACCTGGAGGACACCATCGTCTTCGAGGGGCCGCAGTCCATCGCCGCGATCATCCTGGAGACCGTCGGCGGCGCCCCCGGCGTGCTCGTGCACCCCGACGGCTACCTGGCCGGGGTGCGCGCGCTCTGCGACCGCTACGGCATCGTCTTCGTCCTCGACGAGATCATGGTCGGCTTCGGGCGCACGGGGAAGTGGTTCGCCTCCGAGCACTGGGACGTCACGCCCGACCTGATCTGCTTCGCCAAGGGCGTGACCAGCGGCTACGTACCGCTCGGCGGGGTCGCCGTCTCGGCGGCCATCGCCGGGACCTTCGCCCGCCGGCCCTACCCGGGCGGGTTGACGTACTCCGGGCACGTGCTGGCCTGCGCGGCGGCCGTCGCCACCATCGGCGTCATGGAGGAGGAGGGCGTCGTCGAGCAGTCCGCCCGCACCGGCTCCGAGCTCCTCGGGCCCGGCCTGCGCGCGCTCGCCGAGCGCCACCCGTCGGTCGGGGAGGTCCGCGGCCTCGGCACGTTCTGGGCCCTGGAACTCGTCCGCAGCAAGGAGACGCGCGAGCCGCTGGTCCCGTACAACGCCGCCGGGGCGGACAACGCGCCGATGGCGGAATTCGGCGCGGCATGCAAGAAGGGCGGGCTCTGGCCGCTCGTCGCGGGCAACCGGATCCACATCGCGCCGGCCTGCAACATCTCGCCCGAGGACGTGGCGAAGGGGCTGCGGATCCTGGACGAGGCTCTGACGGTGGCCGACGCGCACACCGTCTGACCTGCGCTTCTGTGGGGTCGCCCAATCCGTCGGTACCGGTGTTCGGAGGATCCGTGCGGTGGTCAACCCGCCACGCGCATGCTGCAATCCGTGCAGGCCACCAATGCCTGAACAGGCCGAGCACCACCTACGGACCGGGATGCACGTCAGTCCCGGGGCGGCCCCCTCGGGGCCGAACGGCGGGGAGCGGGACGACCGCTGGACGCCGGGCGTACGGGATCCAGAAAGACGGACTCCGTGTTCCCGAGTACCCGAAGGAAGACAGCATGAGCAAGCACGTCCTGGCCCAGAACCAGTACGGCAAGGCCGAGAACCGCATCGTCAAGGTCACCCGCAAGGGCAACGACGGTTCCTGGCACGAGATCCGCGACCTCAACGTCTCGGTCGCGCTCCGCGGTGAGTTCCGCGACGTCCACCTCACCGGCGACAACGCCAACTGCCTGCCGACCGACACCACGAAGAACACGGTGTACGCCTTCGGCAAGGAGCACGGCATCGAGTCCCCGGAGGCCTTCGGCATCCTGCTCGCCAAGCACTTCGTCTCCTCGCAGGCACCCATCCGCGAAGCCCAGATCCGCATCGAGGAATTCGCCTGGGAGCGCATCCCGGTCCCGACGCGCAAGGAGCAGCACTCCTTCGTCCTCAAGGGCCAGGAGGTGCGCACCGCGCAGATCACCTACAGCGAGACGACCGGCCTCCAGGTCATCTCGGGCCTGAAGGACCTCACGGTGATGAACTCGACGAACTCCGAGTTCCACGGGTACATCAAGGACAAGTACACGACGCTCAAGGAGGCGTACGACCGCATCCTGGCGACCAAGGTCACCGCGCGCTGGGCGCATTCGGCGCTGGCTGCCGACGACCCCGGGTACGACTGGGACCAGGCGTACAAGAAGGTCCGCAAGAACATGCTGGAGGCCTTCGCGGAGACGTACTCGTACTCGCTCCAGCAGACCCTGAACCAGATGGCCGAGCGGGTGCTCGACAACTGCCCCAGGGTCAACGAGGTGCGGCTCAACCTCCCCAACAAGCACCACTTCCTCGTCGACCTGGAGCCCTTCGGCCTCAAGAACGACAACGAGGTCTACTTCGCGGCGGACCGCATGTACGGCCTGATCGAGGGCACCGTCCACCGTGACGGCGTGCAGCCGGTCATCGCGACGTCCGACTGGATCGTGGCGTAGCGGACCCGCTCCCGCGCCGGTCGTGAGCCGGGCCCGGACCGCGTCGCGGGGTCCGGGCCCGGCCTCGCGCTACGCGTCGGGCAGCTCCTCCTGCGGCCGGCCCACGAGCAGGTTCCAGCGCCCGGCCCGTCCGGTCAGGGTGGTCACCCACTCCGGCCGGACGTCGAGGCGCCAGAAGGCCGCCGCCGGCAGCTCCAGGGCGTGCACCACGGCCGCCCGTACGACGGCCTGGTCGACCTCGAAGCGGTACGTGCCCGGCGCCAGGCCGGCCAGCTCCGCCCCGACGCGGCCGATCAGCGCGTCCACGGACTCTCCGCCCGGTGGCGCGTACCCGGGGTCCGTCAGCCACGCGTGCAGGGCCTGCGGTGCCTGCGCGGCCACCTCGTCCAGGGTGCGGCCGGCCCACTCCCCGGTGTCCGGCCCGCGCAGGCCCTCGTGGCCGGGACACGGCCGCGGGTGGCCGAAGCGGCCCTGGCGGGCGGCCGGGTCCAGTGGGGGGCGCACGAGGTGGACGCGCACCGACTGACTCTTCATAAGGGGAGCCTAAGCGCGGTACCGTCACGAACGAGACAAGTCCATGACGACGGTACGGCGGAAGCACCGGTGAGAATCCGGCACGGTCGCGCCACTGTGAATCCTCCCGTGGGGGAGGCGAGTCAGACCCGCCACCGTCGTCGAGCGCACCACTGACCGGGACGCGTGTTCCCTCTGGAGGTTCTGCAATGGCCGACTCCGCCGTGCCCACGACGAACGCCCCCACCCTCACCCCCATCTCGCTCTCCGTGCTCGCCCCCTGGGCGGTGTTCGCCGGCGTCCTGATGCTCGTCCTGCTCTACTTCGTCGGCGCCGAGCAGGGCGCCACCGCCCTCTTCGAGGGCGAGACCATCCACGAGTGGGTGCACGACGGCCGCCACCTGCTCGGGTTCCCCTGCCACTGATCCGCTTCCCGCACCACCGCCCTCCGGTGTCCCGGGCGTCCGGACCACCGTGGGGACGACTTTCGGCCTGGCCTTCCGTTTTCTAGCCGACCGGGCCCTTGTGTGCGCTCCCGCACCCAAGGAGGCTTTGCAGCCCACAAGTTGACGATGAAAGGCCGATGGTCCATGGCAACGGCGATCAGGGAATGGCGGGGCTGGACGGGTGCCGCACCCTTCTGGCTGAATTCCTTCCTGCTGCTCCTGGCCCCCTGCTGCGCCATCACGCTGTTCGGCCAGATCGGCATCATCGCCGCGCTGGCCGCGCTCGGCGGCCTGGCCCGCCACCTCTGGTACGGCGACTACGGCCATCCGGCCATGCACCTGGCCGCCGCGCTCATGGGGGCGGGCACGGCGGCTGTCGTCATGTGACCGCTGCGGGCCAGGCCGCCGGGCTCCGCCGGCGCTCCCCCGGTGCCTCCGGGCCCTCCCCCCGCTCCGTCGGGCTCCCACCCGGTGCCGCCGGGCCCTCACCCGTTCGGGCGTATCCGCGCCGCCCCCGGCGTCCGGTGCGCCCGACCGGCGCGAACTGCGAAAACTCCCCGAACGTGCGACGACACGCCCGTGACCCCATGTCAGTCTCTCGTGTTTCACGGTGTGCCGATGGGCAGAGGAAGTGTCCACTGCTCACATGACCCGGCCGCACGAGCCGGACAGGAGGGAATCCCATGCCCCGCGCCAAGTGGGTCGTCGCCTCTCTGACGGTGGCGCTGCTGTCCACCACCGTCGTGGTGTTGCAGCGGACCGAGGGCGGCACGCCCGCTGCCGCCGGCACCGACGACGCACTGCCCTCGCGGGCTCTGGGACTCTCCGGCCACCGCCGTCTGGTACGGGAGCTGGAACAGTCCGGTGCGCACGGCCCCGGTGAGGTGACCCGGCCGCGCAGGGTGGCCGCCGCCGAGCCGCTGAGAACGGTCTCCGGGCCCCTGCGGGCCGCCCGGCCGCTGCGGTTGCGCATCCCGAGTCTGGGCGTCGACGTGCCGTTCGGCGGGGACCGCGAGGAGGCCGCCTGGGACTCCGGAGGACCGGCGCCGGGCGCCGCCGGAACGGCGGTGGTCACCGGAACGGGCCTGCGGCTGGGGGAGTTGCGCCGGGGCCGGACCATCGAGATCCCGCGCGCGGACCGCCGTACGGCCGTGTTCACGGTCGTAGGGATCTCGCCCGGCAGGGTGACGGAGCTCGATGAGCCCCCCGGCCGCGCCCAACTGCGGGTGATCGGCGGGGAGACCGCCGTACTGGCCCGGCTGACGGGACACCGCAGCAGCAGTTGACACCTGGCGGGCTGTCAGCCGTGGGGGGTGTCTTCGTCCCCCGGTCGGCGGCTTCTGGGGGTCCGTACGGGAGTCTTCCGGCGTGGCGGGGCACACCCCTCGCATGACCTGGAGGCGACACGCACGCACGGCACTGACGAGGGCGCTCACCGCGGCCTGCGTCGTGCTGCTGTGCGTGTTCGGTGCCGGTCCGGCCGGAGCGGCCGCCGCGGAGCACCGCCCGGCCTCCTCGGCCCCCGCGGAGCCCACCGCTCCCGTGGAGCCCGCCGAGCCCGCGGAGGGCCAGTCCGATCCGGCGGCCGATCCCGAGGCACGCACGGCCGTCCGTGCGACCGCGCGCGGGCCGGCCTGTGTGCAGCGGACCCCGCTCGCTCTGTTTCACGTGAAACAGAGCGGCGCCCCGGGCCGCGGGCCCCGCGCGGAGGCGGCCGAACCGGCCTTGTCCCTGCGGACGGTGCGGAGTGTGGTGCTGCGCTGCTGAGCGGACCAGGTCCCCAGCGCATCCCCCACACCCCCCTGAGCACCGTGAGGTTCCGCCATGCCCATCGACCCGTACGCCGCACTGAACGCCATGCTCCGCGCCGAGGTCACCCGCTTCGCGCCGCCCGTACGCAAGGCAGAGCCGACCGCCCCGCCGAAGACCCCGGCCCCGTCCGTGGAGGACGAAGGTGATCCGCAGCGGACCGCGGCCGGCGGCTCGGCCGCGTAGCAGCCGCGCGGACAGGGAACGGCGCCGGTGCCCCCGCCCCGGATCGGGGGGCGGGGGCACCGGCGCCGCTGCGAGCCCGGCCGTGCGGCCCCGCTCAGTCCTCGTGCGTGTAGTAGCGGTAGAAGGCGACGGCGCCGACGCCCACGGCGACCGCAAGACCGATCACGACGGATGTCAGGATCGACTGGTCGGTGAGGCTGTGCAGGTAGCCCACGGCGATACCGCCGAAGGCCCCGTAGGCGGTGGCGTGGACTTCGCGCATCATCCGCGGGCCGACCCTGGCGAGACCGAACATGATCGCCGCGAAGATCACGCCGCACAGGATCCCGTAGAAGACGTTGGCCGCGGTGACCGGGCCCTCCTGGCGCTCGATGAACGCGCACCAGACGCCGTAGACCAGTCCGAGGAGCAGTGGCCTCACATAGGCGCCCTTGCTCAAGTGGGTCATGTCCGCCATCTGCCGGTGCCGCCGAGGGGCAGCGTGTGCCGCATGTGCCATGACGGGCTCCTCTCTCCCATCCTCCAGGGCACACCCGCCGCCTCCGCCCGGCAAGTGGATCAGCGGACCGGCTCTCAGGGCGTGCGCACCGCCACGGCGTCGATCTCGAAGAGCATGCCGGGCAGGGCCAGGGCGGCGACCCCGATGAGGGTCTGCGCGGGAAGTCCGGTGCCCCAGGTGGCGTGCAGGTGCTTCAGGAGCACCTCCAGCTTCCGCTGGTCGTGATCGACGATGTAGGTGCCGACGCGGACCACGTCGGCGGGGCCGAGGCCGGCTGCGGCGAGCGCGGTGCGGAGGTTGGCGAAGGCCCGTTCCACCTGGTCGGCGAAGTCGTCGGAGACGACGTGGCCGCTCTCGTCGGAGCCGTACTGGCCGGCTATGAAGACCTGTTCGCCGGGGGCGGAGACGATGTGGCTGTAGCCGTAGCCGGTGGGGGTGTGGAGTCCTGCGGGGTTGATGATGCTGCGCGTCATGCCGAGCTCCCTGCTTCCGTGTCCATGTCCGTGCCTGTGCCGGCGTCCGTGCCTGTGCCGGCGTCCGTGCCCGTGCCCGCGTCCGTACGGGCGGTACTCGCTGCTACTGCGCGGCGAGCCAGGCGCGCAGCCGCTGCGGGGCCTCGGGGGCCTGCCGTTCGGCCTGCTGCCGGATCTCGTCGAGGTTCTGGGCCGCGAGCGCCTTGCGCCAGGCCAGTTCGGCCCGGCTCATGGCGTGCGCGATGGCGCAGTCGGCGGCGGCGCCCTCGGCCGTCGGCCCGTCCGCGCCGGGCCCCCGCCGGCGGATCTCCGCGCACCGGAAGGCCTCTTCGGGCCCCTCGACGGCGGCGACCACGTCCATGAGCGAGACGGCGGCGAGCGGCCGGGCCAGCCGGAAGCCGCCGCGCGGTCCGGGGCTGGAGGTGAGGATGCCCGCCCGGGCCAGCGCCTGCAGCTGCTTGTTGAGATAGGCCGCGGGCAGGTCGTGCCAGGCGGCGAGCCGCGCCGCCGACACCGCGCGGTCCGGTCCGCTCCAGGCCAGGTTGACGCAGCTGTGCAGCGCCCACTCGACGCCCTCGCTCATCCTCATATTCTGGATATTAGATATCCAGGATAGGGAAGGCAAGGATCCCACGCCGTCCGGGGGCCCACCACCCGACCGCAGCAACACCGCTCGCGCCGCGGCCCGTCCCCGCTTTCCCTGGTGACGTGCGCAGCATCCTGTCGGCGGTTCTCATCGTGCTCGTGACCCTTCTCGTGCCCGCGAGCGCCGTCGCGTACTGGGCCGACCGCGAGCTGGGCGACGCCGACCGCTACACCGCGGCCATGTCCCCGCTCGCCGAGGACCCGGCCGTGCGGGAGGTCGTCGTCACCCGGACCGCCCGCGCCCTCACCGGGCAGATCGACGCGGGCCCCTTCCAGGCGGGCGTGGACGCCCTGCTCGGCGAGGCCCTGCACTCCTTCGCCGACACCCCCGCCTACCGGACGGCCTGGGACGCGGCCAACCGCGCCGCCCACGCCGCCTTCCTCGACGCGCTCACCACCGGACACGGCAACGCCGTCACCATCGACCTCGCGCCCGTCATCGACCGGATCAAGAGCGAACTCGTCTCCGACCAGGTGCCCTTCGCGGACCGCATCCCCGTGACGCGGCTGTCGGTGGAGGTCATGGAGTACGACAACCTCGGCGCCCTCCGGAAGGGGTTCCGCATGCTCCAGATCGCCGGCGTCTGGCTCCCCGTCCTGACCCTGGTCCTGGCCGTGTCGGCCATCGCGGTGGCCGTCCACCGGCGGCGTGCCGTCATCGCCACCGGACTGGGCCTGGCGGCGGGGGCCGGACTGCTGTGGCTCACGGTGGAGGTGTGCCGCCGCCTCACCCTGGACGACCTGCCCGCCGACATCGACCGGGCCGCGGCCGGAGCGGTGTACGACGCCCTCACCGCGTTCCTGCGGACCACCGCCTGGGCCGTGCTGCTGATCGGGCTCGCGGCGGCCCTGGCGGCATGGGTGACGGGACGACTACGCCGCACCCCATAAGCTCGGAAGGTACAACACGCGCAGAACGACGCAGAAGAGCGCAGAAGAACCGATTCGCGAGCGGCGGCACGGAAGCGGAATGAGCACCGAACGCACCGAACACATATCGTCGCGGCGAGCCCGGCACCATCCGCTGGCTCCGCCCGCCTGGCTGCTCGAAGGGCTGCGGCCGACCACCGCGCCCGTCCCCTGGGCCGCCGCGGCACGGGCGGCGGTCGCGCTGTCCGTCCCGCTCGCCGTCGGCTTCGCCCTGGACGAGCCCGAGTACGGCGCGCTCGCCTCCATGGGCGCCCTGTCCGGGGTCATCGGCGACACCGCCGACGCCTACCGGATGCGCGTCCTGAACATCGCCGTGCCGCAGCTCTTCGGCGCTGTCGGCGTGGCCCTGGGCACCCTCGTCTACGGCCACGGCTGGGTGGCCGTCGGCGTGCTCACCCTCATCGCCCTGATCTCCGGGATGATCTCCTCCATCGGCACGGTCGCCTCCGTGTCCGGGCTGCTGCTCCTGCTCAACGCCGTGGTCGGCGCCGGACTCCCGATGCCGCAGCCCTGGTGGACGGCCCCGCTGCTGCTGGGCGCGGGCGGGCTGTTCGTCCTCGCACTGACCCTGCTGGGCTGGCCCCTGCGCGGCCGCCGGCCCGAACGGGAGGCGGTCGCCGCCACCTACCGGGCCCTGGCGGACACGCTGGAGGCCGCCGGAGGCCCCGCCGACCTCTACGACGAGCGGCGCCGCCGGGTCACGCGGGAACTCAACCAGGCCTACGACCTGCTCCTGGGCCGCCGGGCCCGGGTGCACGGGCGCAGTCAGTCGCTCGTCCGCATGCTCGCCCAGCTCAACGTGGTGATCCCGCTGGTGGAGGCCGCGCCCGCCGCACACCTGCGCGGCCGGCCGCTGCCCCCCGCGATCCCCGCCGCCGTACGGGAGCTCGCCGCGGCCGTCGAGGAGGGCCGCACCGGGACACCCGTCCTGGACCTGCCCGCCGCCGGCACCCCCGCGGAGCGGGCCCTCGACACGGCGCTGCGCCACGCCGCGACCGTCGTGCACCTCGCCGAACCGGACCCGTCCAACGTGGACGACCGCCTCGGCCGGCCCGCCGCTCTCAGGGTGCGTGCGAAGCGGGCGGTGCGCGACATGATGCTGTCCGAGGCCTCCTGGCGCTACGGACTGCGGCTCGCCCTCTGCATCGGCCTCGCGCAGTCGCTGGTGTCGGTCGTCGAGGTCGAGCGGTCCTACTGGATCGCGCTGACCGTCACCTTCGTGCTCAAGCCCGACTTCGGCTCGGTGTTCTCCCGGGCCCTGCTGCGCGCGCTCGGCACCGCGCTCGGGCTGGTCGTCGCCGCCGCCGTGCTCGCCGAGGTACCGCGCGGCTGGTGGGACGTACCGGTGATCATGGTGCTCGGCGCCCTGATCCCGGTCTTCTCCGCCAAGGGGTACGCCTTCCAGACAGCCGCGATCACCCCGGTGATCCTGCTGCTCTCGGACCTGCTCAACCACCAGGGCTTCGACCTGATCCGCCCCCGGCTGCTGGACAGCCTGATCGGCTGCGCAATCACCCTGACCGCCGGATACCTGCTGTGGCCCGAGAGCTGGCACACCCGGATCGGGGACCGGCTCGCCGACACCGTCGACGACGCCGCCCGCTATCTGGAGCGGGCCTTCGCACCGGCCGCCGACGACGCCGCCCTCGCGGCGGCGCGGACCGCCCGGCTCCAGGCCCGGCGGCGGCTCTACCGCGACCTGTCCGGCGTACGCAGCGAGTTCCAGCGGGCACTGACCGAGCCGCCGCCGACCGGCACCCGGGCCGCCGCGTGGTGGCCGCTGGTCGTCGCCGTGGAACGGATCGTGGACGCCTCCACCGCCGCCCGGGTCCGCGTCAACCACGGCGCCCCGCCCCCGCCCGCCGAGGAGGTGGCCGGGCTCGCCCGGCAGTTGCGCGAACTGGCCGGCCGCGTCCGCAGCAGCACCACCCCGGTACGCGTCGAGGGCGAGCCGACGGGCGACGGATCGGGCGTCCTGGCCCCCGTCCACCAGGAGCTCGCGGCGGCCCGGGCCATCACCCAGCCGGAGCGCTGACCGGGCCGGGCGGGACCGGACGGGGGAGCATCGGAGCATGTACCGCGCCCCGGCCGTCCTGGCCCTCGTCCTCACCCTGGCGGGGTGCGCCGACGTGGAGGGGCTGCAGAGCGAGGGTGACCTGGGCACGGTGCACGCCCCGCAGAGCCTGTGGAAGGACTTCCGCCCCGCTCCGCCCGACCCCGCCCAGAAACCGGGCACGGCCACCGTCGTCCCGGGCCTGCCCGAGGTCGCGGACCTGAGCATGCGCGGGGTGAACCCGGTGAGCGTCGTACGCGCCGACGTCACCTCCGCCACCGAACAGGACGGCGGCACGGGCCGGCTCGTCGACCCCCGGGCCGTCCGGCGCATCGCGCTCTGTACACAGGCTGTGGACGGCGGCCCCGACTGCCCGGTGCGCCCCGCGGTCTACCACGACCTGACGGGCAACGGCCGGGAGGAGCTGATCACCGCCCTGGACCTCGACGGCCGGCTCAGCGAACTGCGCGTCTACACCGTCCAGGACGACGGCAGGATCGCCCGGATCCTCACCCAGCGGGCGGTGCTGGAGGGAGTGGAAGTGGCCGCCGAGCATCTGGCGGTCCGCGAACCGACATCGAATCCCGCCTACGTCGCCGTCTCCGACTACGTGTGGGACCCGAAGGCCGGGATCATGAACCTCAGCCAGCTCACCCTCGACGACTGCGCCTCCCTCACCGGCGTCCCGCCCAGCCCGGACGCGCAGCGATGCACGCGCTGAGCAGCCTGCGCTGGAAGATCGCCCTGACCACCACGGCGGTGTGCTGCATGGTGGCCGCCGCCCTCGGGGTCCTGGTGCACAACGTGGTCGCCCGGCAGATCGTCGGCGAGGTCCGCAAGGACGCGGACACCGCCCTGGAGCACGCCCTCAGCCACTACGAGTACGGCACCACCCACGGCGACGTGAACATCGTCCTCGACCCGCCCCAGCTGCCCCGCCCGCTGCGCGACCTGGTCGCCCGCGGCGACACCGGCAGCATGGTCGGCTCGCTGAACGGCAAACCCGTCATGTGGGCCGCGGCCCCCGCGGACCGGCAGGCCCTCGCCGTCTGGATCCCGTTCGAGGGCACCCGCAACCGGTTGCGGGACATCGACACCGCGATCCTCGCCTCCGCCGCGCTGGCCGCCGGTGTGGTGGCGCTGGCCGGCCTCTTCCTCGCCGACCGGATCAGCCGGCGGCTGGCGACCACCGCCGCCGTGGCCCGCCGGATCAGCGCCGGGGACCTGGACGCCCGCGTGGGATTCCCCTCCCGGGCCGACGAGCGGCGGGCGGGCCGCCGCTCCCGGGACCGGGACGAGGTACGGGACGTGGCGCAGGCCCTGGACCTGATGGCCGGATCGCTCCAGGAACGGCTGGAGGCCGAGAAGCGCTTCACCGCGGACGTGGCGCACGAGCTGCGGACCCCGCTCACCGGCTCCCTGGCCGCGGCGGCCCTGCTGCCCGAGGGCCGCCCCAAGGAGATGATCAACGACCGGCTGAAGGCCCTGCACCTGCTCACCGAGGACCTGCTGGAGATCTCCCGGCTGGAATCGGGCGTGGAGCGGGCCGATCTCGCCCGGGTGGAGCTCGGCCGGGCGGTGGAACGGGCCGTGGCGGGAGCCGGGCCCGCCGTCTCGGTACGGGTGATCCGCGACGCCGCGGTGCTCACCGACCGGCGGCGCCTGGACCGCATCCTGACCAACCTGCTGGTCAACGCCCACAAGCACGGCCGGCCACCGATCGAGGTGACCGTGGACGGGCCGGTGGTGACGGTCCGCGACCACGGGCCCGGCTACCCGCCGGAGCTGATCGAGCAGGGCCCGCAGCGCTTCCGCACCGGAGACCCCGGACGGGGGCGCGGCCACGGACTGGGGCTGACGATCGTGGCGGGCCAGGCGGCGGTCCTGGAGATCGCGCTGAGCTTCGCCAACGCCCCGGACGGAGGCGCGTTGACGACGCTCAGGCTTCCCGTCGGACGTCTGCCGGACGGAAGTTGACCGATCCGGGGCGATGCGGGCCGTGTTTCACATGAGGGATGTTTCACGTGAAACACGGCCCAACAGGCCATGGATCAGACGCCGATGTTCTTTCCGTCCTTGCGCCAGACCGAGACGACGGCCGGACGGACGAGCTTGCCGGGGCCGTCGGGCCACACCGACTGCGGCTTCTCGACGGAGGCGCCGTCGATCTCGCCCGGGTGCTGGACGGCCACCAGGACACGCTTGTCCTGGATCAGCGGGCCGCAGGTCTCGGCGCCGCGCGGCACGGTGAGGAACTGCTTCAGCTCGCCCCGGCGCTCGCCCGACGTCGCGACGCCGAACAGGCCGTCGTGGGAGCCGAGCTGGTTGCCGTCGGTGGAGATCCACAGGTTGCCGTGCGGGTCGAAGGCCACGTTGTCCGGGCAGGAGATCGGACTGACCTTGTCCTTCGGGAAGCCGGCGAAGTAGGTCGCCGGGTCGTTCGGGTCGCCGGCGACGAGGAAGAGCCGCCAGGCGAAACCGTCACCGGCCGGGTCGTCGAAGTTCTCGGCGAGCTCCAGGATCTGGCCGTGCTTGTTCAGGTTGCGCGGGTTGGCCTCGGTGGCGCCTTCCTTGCCGGGCTTGCCGCGGTCGGTGTTGTTGGTCAGCGCGACGTAGACGCGGCCGGTGCGCGGGGACGGCTCGACGTCCTCGGGGCGGTCCATCTTGGTGGCGCCCACCTTGTCGGCGGCCTGGCGCGTGAAGACGTACACCTCCTCGGCGGTCATGCCCTCGACGTGCGAGACGTTGCCGGTGGCCAGCTTGATCCAGACGCCGGAGCCGTCGAACTCGCCGTCGGAGGGGAGCTTGCCGGTGCCGTCGAGCTCGGCGGCCGGGGTGTCACCGGTGAGCTTGGCGACGTAGAGGGTGCCCTCGTCGAGCAGCGTGAGGTTGTGCTCCTTCGCCGCGCGCGAATTGCCCTTCTTCATCCGCTTCGACGAGACGAACTTGTAGAAGTAGTCGAAGCGCTCGTCGTCGCCCATGTAGACGACCGGACGGCCGTCCTCGGTCAGACGGGGCTGCGCGGCCTCGTGCTTGAAGCGGCCCAGCGCGGTGCGCTTGCGCGGGACGGAGTTCGGGTCGTACGGGTCGAGCTCGACGACCCAGCCGAAGCGGTGCGACTCGTTGGGCTCCTGGGCCACGTCGAAGCGCTTGTCGAAGCGCTCCCACTTGCGCTCGGTGGCGCCGGAGGTCACGCCGTAGCGCTTCAGGCGGGCGGCGGCGGTGGGGTCGGTGACCTGGCCGGCGTTGCCGAAGTACTGGTTGAAGTTCTCCTCGCCGTGGAGGGTGGTGCCCCACGGGGTGGTGCCGCCGGCGCAGTTGTTGAGGGTGCCGAGCACCTTGGTGCCGGAGGGGTCGACGGAGGTCTTCAGCAGGGCGCCGCCCGCGGCCGGGCCGGCCATCCGGAACTCGCTGGTGGCCGTCAGACGGCGGTTGAGCTGGTGGCGGGTGACGGCGGTCAGCTTGCCGCTGCGGTGGTCCTCCTGGACGACGACCACGGACAGGCCGTGCGCGGCCCAGGCGATCTCGACCTGCTCACGGGTCGGGTTGGCCGGGTCGTAGCCCTTGAACATCAGGACTTCGTCCGTGTACTCGTGGTTGGCCACGAGGAGCTGCTGGCGCTCGTAGTCCCCGCCGAGCGGGAGAAGGCTCAGGAAGTCGTTGTTGTAGCCGAACTGACCGGCCTGCGCGGCGGCGGTCTGCTTGTCGGGGTTGAAGCCCGGGGCACCCTTGATGATCGGGTCGCCCCAGCGGATGACCACGTTCTGCTCGTGGCCCTCGGGGACGGTGACCTTGTCGTCGGTGTTCGGCGCGACGGCCTTGAAGCGCAGGCCCCGGGCGGCCTCGCCGCCCTTGCCCGCACCGGCGGCCGCGGCGTCGGCGCCGGGGGCGGCGTTGGCGGTCTGCCCCGGGGTGCCGAGCGCGACCGCGGAGCCGGCGGCGGTGGCGACGGTCACGACGGCGGCGGAGCGCAGCATCGAGCGGCGGGAGTAGGCGCGGGCTATGACGTCGCCCGCGTACTCGTTGTCGCTGGTGTTGGGCACCTCGTGGAAGCAGGCGTCACCACAGCGGTAACGACAGGTGAGAGCGGACCGGCCGCTGCCATGCGGGTTGCCGATGAACGGCAGGAGCTTGCGCACGAGTGTCCTCCGAGTAGCTGCGTGGGCGCCGACAACGTGTCGGGACGATCCAGCCGCGACGGTAGGCCCGGGTTGCGCCGAAGCGGCGGCGCTGGGATGAACGATGGGTGAACCCGGCACGTCGGAGCGGCAGTTCGGGAACGGTCCGAGAGCCCCTGGGAGGCGGGCGCCACGAAAGGTGCCCCTGCCGAAGATCCAGCCGGGCGGCCGATAACCTTACGTGTCCACTCTGGGCAGGGATCAACCGCGCAGCACGGACAAATGACGCACGCACTCATGCGAAAGGCCTGGCCCATGGGTATTCGGAGCTTGTTGCGCAAGGTGTTCGGACGGTCTGCGGAACCGGTTCCGGAAACTACGGACGCCGCGTCGGCGGCTGTCCCCAACCAGGCGGAACGCAACCCCTTGGATGCGGCCGCCGACCTCGTGGCGGCATCCTTCGACAACCCGACGGTGCCCCCGCAGTCCACGCGGGACCGCGAGGCGGGCACGGTCCTCACGGCCCCCGCCCCGGCCGCCGACCCCACGGTCCCGGAAGCCCGCCGCCCCACGCCTGCGGTGTCGCCTGCGGCGAAGCCCGACGGAGAAACCCCGGCGGCCGCCGAGGCCGCCCCCGCCGAGCCCCCGGCTGAGCCGGAAACCCCCGCTGCGGAGCAGCCCGAGCCGGCACAGGCCCAGGCCGCCCCGGCGGAGCCGGACACCACCCCGGCGGCGGAGCCGCAGGCCGCTCCCGCGGCGGAGGCTCAGGCAGAGGCCGTCGAGCCGGAGGCTCGGGACGAGCAGTCGGCAGCCGGCGCTGACGCGCTGCAGGCCGAGGCCGAGGCCCCGGCGCAGCCGGAGCCCGCCCCCGCGGCGGAGCCGCAGGCCGCTCCCGCGGCGGAGGCCGAGGTTGTGCCGGAGCCGCAGGCCGAGGCCGCCGAGCCGGACCGGGCCGAAGCCGCGGCGGAGCCGGAAACCCCCGCTGCGGAGCAGCCCGAGCCGGCACAGGCCCAGGCCGACACCCCGGCCGAGCCGGACACCACCCCGGCGGCGGAGGCTCAGACAGAAGCCGTCGAGCCGGAGGCTCGGGACGAGCAGGCGGCAGCCGGCGCTGACGCGCCGCAGGCGCAGACCGAGACCCCGGCCCAGCCGGAGCCCGCCCCCGCGGCGGAGGCCGAGGTTGCGACGGAGCCGCAGGCCGAGGCCGCCGAGCCGGACCGGGCCGAAGCCGCGGCGGAGCCGGAAACCCCCGCTGCGGAGCAGCCCGAGCCGGCACAGGCCCAGGCCGACACCCCGGCCGAGCCGGACACCACCCCGGCGGCGGAGGCTCAGACAGAAGCCGTCGAGCCGGAGGCTCGGGACGAGCAGGCGGCAGCCGGCGCTGACGCGCCGCAGGCGCAGACCGAGACCCCGGCCCAGCCGGAGCCCGCCCCCGCGGCGGAGGCCGAGGCCGCACCCGCGGCGGAGGCTCAGACAGAGGCCGCCGAGCAGCAGCCCCAGGCGGCAGCCGAGACCCCGGCGCAGCCGGAAACCCCCGCTGCGGAGCAGCCCGAGGCGCCCGCGCCGCAGGCCGAGACCCCGGCGGAGCCGGAGGACGCACCCGCGGCGGAGCCGCAGGCAGAGGCCGAGACCCCGGCGGAGCCGCAGGCAGAGGGCGAGGCCGAGGTGCAGGTGGGGCCGGCTCATGCGGCGGCAGCCGTGCGGCGGCGGGCGCCCGAGGTGGCCGCCGCGTACAAGGCCGCCGGCCAGGTGCTCCGCGGCAAGGGCAAGGCCGGCGCCCGCGCCAAGGTCTACCTCGTCCTCGACCGCTCCGGGTCGATGCGCGGGTTCTACAAGGACGGCAGCGCCCAGTACCTCGCCGACCACGCCCTCGCCCTCGCCGCGCACCTCGACGACGAGGCGACCGTGCACACCGTGTTCTTCTCCACGGAGGTGGACGGCACCGCCGACCTGTCCCTCGACACCCACTACGGCTCCTGGGTCGAGGGCCGCCACGCCGAGCTCGGCCGGATGGGCCGCACCAGCTACCACGTGGCCGTCGAGGCCGTCGTCGCCCGCTACCGTGAGGACGGCGGCGAGGGCCCGGCCCTGGTCGTCTTCCAGACGGACGGCGCCCCCGACAACCGCCAGCCCGCCCGGCAGGCGCTGACCGACGCCGCCGCCGCGGCCCCCGGCATCCACTGGCAGTTCGTCGCCTTCGGAGACCACGATTCCAAGGCCTTCGACTTCCTGCGCAAGCTGGACGCCGAGAACGCCGGCTTCTTCCACGCCGGGCCGGCACCCACCGAACTGACCTCCGCGGCCCTCCTCAAGGGCGTCCTGGAGAAGTTCTAGAAGTTCCCGCACGCGAAAGGGCCCGGGGTCGACCCCGGGCCCTTTCGTACGGCCACCGCCTACCGGCTACCGGCTACCGCTCAGCGCGCCGCGTCCGGGTGGACGGACTCGGCGACCGGCTTGGAGTCGGCCGGCTTCGTCTCGACCGGCTTGCGCAGCGCGATGTTCAGCTCACGCAGACGGGCCTCCTCCAGGACCGTCGGCGCGCCCATCATCAGGTCCTGCGCGTTGCCGTTGAGCGGGAAGGCGATGGTCTCGCGGATGTTCGGCTCGTCGGCCAGCAGCATCACGATGCGGTCCACGCCCGGGGCGATGCCACCGTGCGGCGGGGCGCCGAGGCGGAACGCGCGCAGCATGCCCGCGAACTCGCGCTCGACGGTCTCGGCCTCGTAGCCCGCGATCGCGAAGGCCTTCAGCATGACCTCGGGCTCGTGGTTGCGGATGGCGCCGGAGGACAGCTCGATGCCGTTGCAGACGATGTCGTACTGCCACGCCAGGATGTCGAGCGGGTCCTTCTCCTCCAGGTCCTTCATGCCGCCCTGCGGCATGGAGAACGGGTTGTGGGAGAAGTCGATCTTGCCGGTCTCCTCGTCCTTCTCGTACATCGGGAAGTCGACGATCCAGCAGAAGCGGAAGACGTTGTCCTCGAAGTGGCCGGCGCGCTTGGCGGCCTCGACCCGGACCGGGCCCATGATCTTGGAGACCTCGTCGAACTCGCCCGCGCCGAAGAACACGGCGTGGCCGGGGACCAGGCCCAGGCGCTCGGTGAGGACCTTGACGTTCTCCTCGGTGAGGAACTTGGCGATCGGGCCGGTCAGCGAACCGTCCTCGCCCACGCGCACCCAGGCCAGGCCCTTCGCGCCCAGCGAGACGGCGAAGTCGCCGAGGCCGTCGAAGAACTTGCGCGGCTGGGCGGCGGTGTCCGGGACGGCCAGGGCGCGCACGTGCTTGCCGGCGAACGCCTTGAACTCCGAGGCCTCGAACACGTCGGTGATGTCGACGAGCTCCAGCTTGGCGCGCAGGTCGGGCTTGTCGTTGCCGTACTTCAGCATCGACTCGCGGAACGGGATCCGCGGGAACGGCGAGGTGACCTCGCGGCCGCCGCCGAACTCGGTGAAGAGCTCGGTCATCAGGCGCTCGATCGGCTGGAAGACGTCCTCCTGCTCGACGAAGGACATCTCGACGTCGAGCTGGTAGAACTCACCCGGCGAGCGGTCGGCGCGGGCGTCCTCGTCGCGGAAGCAGGGCGCGATCTGGAAGTACCGGTCGAAGCCGGAGATCATCAGCAGCTGCTTGAACTGCTGCGGGGCCTGCGGCAGGGCGTAGAACTTGCCCGGGTTCAGGCGGGACGGCACCACGAAGTCACGGGCGCCCTCGGGGGAGGTCGCGGTGAGGATCGGGGTCGCCATCTCGTTGAAGCCGAGCGCCACCATCTTCGAGCGGATCGAGGCGATGACCGCCGAGCGCAGCATGATGTTGCGGTGCATGCGCTCACGGCGCAGGTCGAGGAAGCGGTACTCCAGGCGGCGCTCCTCGTTCACACCGTCGTCGGTGTTGATGGTGAAGGGCAGCGGGGCGGCCGCGCCGAGCACCTCGACCTCGGAGACCTCGATCTCGATCTCGCCGGTCGGCAGCTCCGGGTTGATGTTGTCCGCGCCGCGGGAGACGACCTTGCCGTCGATGCGGACGACGGTCTCCTTGGAGACGCTGCTGAGGGCCTCGTTCGCGGCGGTGCCGGGGCGGGCGACCAGCTGCGTGATGCCGTAGTGGTCGCGCAGATCGATGAAGAGGATGCCGCCCAGGTCTCGACGGTTGTGCAGCCAGCCGCTCAGTCGGACGTCGGCGGCGACGTCAGAGGCGCGGAGCTCGCCGCAGGTGTGGGACCTGTACCGATGCATCAGTCATCCAGTTCTACGCGATACCAGGGTGGATTCAACCGTCCCAAGGTTACCGTCCGGGACGGTGACGGGTCGGGCACTGGGGCCCGCCTGCGCAAATACACCCGGCAGGGAGCGAACAGGCACGTATCGGATGCGACCTGTAAAGATGACCGGGTGCGTACCGAGGATGTCCTGGCCGCCGTCGCCACGGGTCTGTGGCGATGGGACAACGCCTCCGGGACGGTCTCCCTCGACGGGGAGGCCGCCCGGCTCCTCGGGCTGCCCGCCGAACCGGTGGTCCTGCCGGAGGCCGCCGTACGGTCCCGCTTCCACCCGGTGGACTGGAACGAGATCAACGGGATCGTCAACCTGGCCGTCGCCGAGGGCACCCTCGCCGAGGCCCGGCTGCGGATCATGGACGTGGACGGGCGGGTGCTGCGGACCGTGCGCAGCCGTTCCAGACCGCTGGAGCGGTGGGCGGCCGACGGGAGCCCGGACTACGAGCTGATCGGCACCATCCAGGAGATCGCCGAGCCGCAGCCGGGCACCACGGCCGTCCACACGCCCATCACGGGCGACTGGCGGCGCTCCCGCGAGGCCTTCCTGCTGGACGCGGGCCGGGCGCTGGCGGAGGCCCGGTCCACGGCGGAGGTGCTGCGGGTCGCGGCCTCGCTGTCGATGCCGGGCTTCAGCCCCGACGGGCTGGCCGTCTTCGGCGTGGCAGGGGACCGGCTGTCCGTCATCGGGCACCACGGGCACGACGCCGGCGACGAGGGCCCCTTCACGGACATGCCGCTGGAGACGGACTACCCGGCCGCGGAGGTCGTCCGTACCGGCCGGGCGATCTACCTGGCCTCCCCCGAGGACTACAAACGGCGCTTCCCGGCCACCTGGCCGCTCGCGCAGCGCTTCGACCGGGTCTCCTGGGCCTTCCTGCCGCTGATCGTGGCCGGGCGGACCATGGGCGCCTGGATGGCCGCCTTCAAGCAGCCCGCGTCCTTCTCCCCCGACGAGCGGTCCGTCCTGACGACCGTGGCCCGGATGCTGGCCCAGGCCCTCCAGCGGGCCGGGGTGGCCGAGTCCGAGCGGGAACTGACCACCGGCCTGCAGCGGTCGATGATGCCGCAGCTCGGCCCGGAGATCCCCGGCATGCGGATCGCCGCGCGCTACGTCCCCACCGGCGGCGGGCTCCAGGTCGGCGGCGACTGGTACGACATGATCCCGCTGCCGTCGGGCCGGTTCGCCCTGGTCATCGGCGACGTCCAGGGCCACGACGTCCGGGCGGCCGGGCTGATGGGCCAGCTGCGGATCGCCGTACGGGCCTACGCGTCCGAGGGGCACCGGCCGGACGCGGTGCTCTCGCGCACCTCCCGCTTCCTCGCCGGGCTGTGCGCCTCCCAGGAGTCCGGCGCGCAGGAGGACCCGGACGCGCAGAGCCCGCGGTTCGCGACCTGCCTGTACGTGGAGTGCGACCCGCGGACCGGAACGCTGGAGGTGGCCCGCGCCGGCCATCCCGACCCCGCCGTGCGGATGACCGACGGCACCGTCCTGATGCGCCCCACCGCGGGCGGGCTCCCCCTCGGGATCGTCCCCGACACCGACTACCCGACCACCCGGTTCACCCTGGAGCCGGGCGAGACGATGATGCTGTGCACCGACGGGCTCATCGAGACCGGCGGGCACGACCTCGACACGGGCTGGGCCCGGCTGCGCGCGGTCCTGGAGGCCGGCACCCACGAGGCCGCCGGCCACGAGGACGGGCACCTCGAAGCTCTGGCCGACCTGCTGGTCCAGGCCGTGCACGGACCGTCCTCGCACCACACCACCGGCCCGCTGGCCGATCGCCGCGAGGACGACATAGCCGTGGTCCTGCTGTGCCGCGAGGGCGCTGCCTGCGGCTGCGGCACCCCGGCGGCGCACCCGGCCCGGCCGGCCCGCCGCACCATGCTGACCGTGGCCCAGGCGGAACCGGAACGCATCGCGGGCGCCCGCCGGCAGGTGAGGGAGCTGCTGCACGACTGGGCCGACGAGGAGCAGCTGGACTCGGTGGTGCTGATGGTCTCCGAGATGGTCACCAACGTCCTGGTGCACACCGACGGCGACGCCCTGCTGGTGGCGGAGGCGGTCGGCGAGCTGGGGGAGCGCCGGCTGCGGGTGGAGGTCGCGGACTCCAGCGACGAGCTCCCGCACAAGCGGCACCCGGGGGAGATGGCCTCCAGCGGCCGCGGGGTGCTGCTGATGGAGATGCTGGCCGACGCGTGGGGCGTGGACCCGCGCGGCGAGGGCAAGTCGATCTGGTTCGAGCTGTACGAGGAGTCGAAGCGGCCGGACGCGTAGGAGCGGGCGCAGCCGTGGTCGGCCGGCCGCGCAGGAGCGGGCGCAGCCGTGGTCGGCCGGCCGCGCAGGAGCGGGCGTACGCGTGGAGCGGACGGACGCGCGTATTGCGGTCGGGCCCGGGGGCCGTTGCGAGGCCGCGTGGTTGGATGACGCCGTGCCGAACTCCCTTCTCCCCGAACCGGTGCGGCGGCTCGCCGCCTGGTGCGCCGTCGTCCTGCTGGCCACCGCCGTCCTCGCCGTCGGCGTATGGCTGTGCACGGTCCTGCAGACCGTGGTCACGCCGGTGCTGCTGGCGGTGCTGGGCACGGCCCTGCTCGGGCCGATGCACCGCCGTCTGGTGGGGATGGGGGTGAACCGCTCGCTGGCCGCGGCCCTGACCTGCCTGGCCGTGGTGGCCGTCGTCGGCGGGGCCTCGTACATCGTCGTACTCGCGCTCATCGAGACCGGCGACCAGATCATCGACGCCCTGCGGCGGGCCGGGCAGATGCTCGCCGAGCACTTCGGGGCGGTGGGCACCTCGCTGGAGGACATCACCGCGAACTCCAAGGACCTGCTGGCGAAGTTCGGCAGCACGGCGGCGTCCGGTGTGGTCGCCGGGCTCAGCGTGGTGGGCTCGGTGCTGGCGATGGTCCTGCTCGCGATGGTGCTGATCTTCTTCTTCCTGCGCGACTCCGACCGGGCCGTGGTCACTCTGCGCTCGGTCGTGCCGAGCCGTTCCGGGGACCTGATGGAGGCGATGGGGCGGCGCGCCTTCGAAGCCGTCGAGGGCTTCATGCGCGGCACCACCTTCGTGGCCCTGATCGACGGCGTGCTGATCGGCGTGGGTCTGCTGATCCTCGACGTGCCCGGCGCGCTGGGCCTGGCCGCCCTGGTGTTCGTGACGGCCTACATCCCCTACCTCGGGGCGATCCTCTCGGGCGCCGTCGCGGTCCTCGTCGCCTTCGCCGACCGCGGCTGGGTGATCGGCCTGTGGGCACTGGGCCTGGTGCTGCTGGTCCAGATGATCGAGGGGTACGTACTGCAGCCGGTCGTGCAGAGCCGCACCGTGCAGATGCACCCGGCCGTGGTGATGCTGGCCATCACCGCCGGAGCGAGCGTCGCCGGGATCCTCGGCATGCTCCTCGCGGTCCCGCTGACCGCGGCGGTCTTCGGCGTGATCTCGGAACTCCGCGCCCGCTATGCCGAGGCGGAGGCGCCGCCGCAGCCGGCGGACTCCGCCTGACGGACTCCACCACGACGGCACGGGCCGCGTCCCCGGAAGGGGGCGCGGCCCGTGCCCGCTTCGTGGCCCGTTCCTGGGCCGTGGCCCGTTCGACCTCACCTCCCCGCCCGACACCACCTGCGCCCAGGAGATCCTCGGCGGCCTCACACCCGAGCCCGAGCCCTCGGCACACAGCTGACGGCCCAGTCCTGACCTCCTAGCCCCTCGGGACCACCGTCCAAGGCATTGGCCCCGAGGGGAACCGGTTCGAGTTCATCGCTTCCCAGACGTCATGACGATAATAGTGCTACGCTCACTAGCATCATGTTGCTGAGACTGGACACCACGGACAGCCGTCCACTCCACGAACAGGTAGCGGGGGCGATCCGGCGCGCCATCGCCGAGGGCGAGTGTGCGCCGGGGGATCGACTGCCTCCGGCCCGGGACCTCTCCCAGGCGCTCGGAGTGAACGCCAACACGGTCCTGCGCGGGCTGCGGGCTCTGCGAGACGAGGGGGTGCTGGAGTTCCGGCGGGGTCGCGGGGTCACCGTCGCCGAAGGCGCGGACCAGCGGTCCGAACTGCTGAGCAGGACTCGGCAGTTGGTGGCCGATGCCGCACGCCTCGGATACAGCAAGAACGATCTCATTGAAATGATCAGGGGGCTTTCGTGACTGACCGTACGAAGCGGACGAGCGGCACGCGCTGGGGAGCGGCGGCTTGGGCGGTGGGCGTACTGGCTGTGCTGGCGGGGCTTCCGCCGGCCGCGAGCAGCCGGCTGCCGCAGCACCTTGCCACGCATTGGGGCGGTGGGGCTCCTGACGGTTCGATGCCCTTGTGGGCGGCTGCCGTGTTCCCCGCACTGATCTGGGCGGTTCTGGCGCTCTCCATCGCCATGGCCGGCCGGCGCGGAGGCGCGCCCGCAGGGGCGTGGATCGGGGTGTCCCTGCTGTCCGGCGGCGTGTTCCTGGCAGGCGCCCAGGCTTCGATCGTCCGTGCCAATCTGGACCGGGCCGACTGGCGGGATGCCGGTTCGGTGGGCACGGGGATGGCCGTCACGGCGGCGGTCGCCGTCGCCGCCGGCACTCTCGGATGGCTGGCCGGACGGCGTGCCTCGCTCCCGGTCCACGCCGAACAGGACGCACGCGGCGAGGTCATGGAGATCCCTGAGGGTGAGCGCCGCGTCTGGCTCTCCCGTACCGCGAACCCCTGGCTGCACCTGACCGCAGCCCTCACCGGCCTCGTGGCGGCGGCCGCCGTACTCGCGGCCGCAGGCGGTCTCATCGGTCTGCAGTGGGCACTTGTCGCCCCGTTCGCGATCGCTTCGGTCCTCGTGCTGTTCTGCGCCTCGGTGCAGGCACGGGTGACGAAGTCCGGACTGGAGGTCGCCTTCGGTCCACTCGGCTGGCCGGTGCGTCGCTGGTCGGCGCAGGACATCGTTTCGGCGCGTGCCGAGATGCGGACCCCGGCGCAGGTCGGCGGCTGGGGCTACCGGCTCAGCGGCCTGGGCACCACGGTGATGCTCCGGGCCGGCGAGTGCCTGGTCATCCGTCCGGCCAAGGGCACGGAATTTGCCGTGAGCGTCGATGACGCCGAACGCGGCGCCGCACTGCTCAACGCCCTGTCGACCCGACATGCCAGCTAATCAATTAAGCCATTCTGGCGAAAACGATTCGCCCGAATGACCCCGATTGACACCCCTCGGATACCCGAAGTCAAGCACCCTCGCCGACGCTGGCCGGAAAGAAACGGAAGATCGCCGGAAGACGCCTTTCCACTTAAACCTGCTGTGAGCGCAGTCATATTTGCTCGACTCATGATCATTTCCTATGCGAATATCACGGAGGAAGTTCACACATCGGGGGGCGAGTGAACAGCCATCTTGCTGCTCCCTGATGTTTTTCTAACGAGGGGAATGACGTTGAACATCAAGCAGCGCGGCATCCTGGCGGTCGCGGGCGTTACGGCAGCAGCCCTGTGCGTGGCCGCAGCCCCGTCGGCGATGGCCGACGCGGGTACCAAGTCCGTCGCGACCGCCTCGGTCGCGTCACCGGCCTCGGCCAAGGCCGATGGCGAGAAGGTTTTCCGGGGCCTGTTCTTCGGCCAGGGCGAGGTCGGCAGCGACCTGTCGAAGCTCGAACTGTTCGCGGAGGCCCGCCAGCACGTCGACAACGACGACCTTGACGAGGTTCGCGCCTCGAACGCCGTCATCGACCTGATCAACAAGCGGTCCCCCGCCTTCTTCGCGGAGCTCAGTGCGAAGACTCGCAGTGGCGACCCCCGCCAGGTCGAGAAGGCCGTCACGGACGCCCAGAACATGCTGATGGCAGTGGCGCAGAAGGACGACAAGGCCACTCCCATCGAGAACGGCCAGCTGTGCGGCGTCACTGTCGCGGTCGGCGCGGCGGTCGTCCACGTCGCCGCCGTCGTGACCGCGGCCGGCGCCGTGGTGACGGTCACCGTCGCGGTGGGAGCGAACTTCGTCAAGGGCAAGAACTGGTTCTGGAGCCCGCAGCCCACCACCGGTGACGGCACCCCGCTGTCGAAGGACGAGGCCGTCGCCCAGGTGACGAAGGCACTCAAGGCCGCCTGAGCGAAAGGGGGCGGAGAGGCTGCAGACTCTCCGCCCCCGATGCTGCGTTCCCGTCCCAGCGGCAGAGGATCCTCCCTTCCCTCATGAACAGCAAAATCCGGGCGGCCTGTGCCGCATTCACCCGCAGCGGTAACGGCGCCGTCTCCGTATCCCTTAAATCGGTCGTCATCGTGTGTGCCACTTGGTCGGTGATCGTGCTCTATGCAGTGCAGGAACAGGTCCCGAAAAACGTCATCACATTGCCAGCGCAAAATAAGGTGAAGCACACGGTGGTGAATATCGCACCACAGGGCTGGGCCTTCTTCACCAAGTCCCCGCGTGATCCCGAGGTCGTCCCCTACAAGAAGACCCCAGAGGGTTGGCAGACACTCTCCCTCACCCCGCACGCCTCTCCACACAATGCCTTCGGGCTCGACCGCGAATCACGCGCCCAGGGCGTCGAAATCGCCATGCTGCTCGCGGCCGCCCAGAAGTCGGACTGGCGCGACTGCACCGACAGCGGGCAGACCTGCCTGTCCAGCTCCGGTGATACCGCCCGCCAGCTGGAGAACAGTTCCCCCGACCCCACACTGTGCGGAACCGTCGGCCTACTGCAGGAACGCCCCACGCCGTACGCGTGGCGTGACCTCGTGCCCGAGCCCCACTCCACCGAACGCGTCATGGTGCTTGAGGTGACCTGCTGATGCGCAAGCGCACCATCACCCTCCCATGGGCCGCCGGCTACGGCCTGGCCCGCACCCTTCTGGCGCTCGGCACCTTGGGCACGCTCGCATTCAGCGACAGCGCGACCCTCTTCCGGGAAGTCGCCACCGTCGGCCACTACCCGCTGTGCCGGGGCGTCACCGGAGCAGGAGCCTTCTGCCTGGTGCCCCCCGATCATTTCGAGGTGATGCGCTGGATCTGTTGCGTCGTCCTCGTCATCGCAGCCAGCGGCTGGCGCCCCCGGTTCACCGCCATCCCCCACGCCTACGTCGCGTTCAGCGTGTTCACCGGCATCTCCATCCCCGACGGCGGAGACCAGATCACCTGGATCCTCACCTTGATCCTCGTCCTGGTGGCCATCGGCGACCCACGACGCTGGCACTGGCAGCCACAGCCGTCCGAGCCCACGGAGAGCACCCGCCCAGCCCTGGCCCTGATCGGGGTCAGCGCGATCACCGTGGCCCGGATCCAGATGGCCGTCGTCTACTTCCAGTCCTGCGTTGCCAAACTGCCCCACGCCGAATGGGCAGACGGCAGCGCCCTGTACTACTGGATCAACAACTACGCCTTCGGAGCCCCCGACTGGCTCCGCCCTGCCCTGAACACCGTGGTGGACAACCCCCTGGGCGTCGCCGCGCTTACCTGGGGCCCCCTCGTACTGGAGATCGTTCTCGCCGCCGCGCTCCTGCTGCCGCAGAAGGTGCGGTGGGCCCTTCTGCCCGCGGGCGTCCTCTTCCACCTCGGCATCGCCATCGTCATGGGCCTGTGGAGCTTCGCCTTCGCCATGTGGGCCGGCCTGCTGCTGCTCCTCGCCCCCTACGGACACGACCCTCGTCTCACACGGTTGTGGCGCAAGCGGACCCAACCCGCCAAACCCGAACGCCCGGCCGTCGAGACACCTGTCAGCGAGCCCGTCCAGGCCTAACCGACGGCCCACGTAGAAGAACCTGCCGATCACTCCACGTAAGGACCGTGCCCGTGCGCTCCAGCACGCGAAAGACCCTCACTGTCGCCCTCGGCTCGGCCGCCGCGATCCTGCTGGCCGCCTCCCCGTCCTCCGCAGCCGGACTGCCGTGGTCAGCCGGCCACGGCACCGCCACCGCCAGCGGCACCCGATGGCTCGAAAAGGGCAGCGGCATCCTCACCTCGACGCTCGCCGTCGAGGGCGAGCTCAAGAACACCGGCCCCGGGTGCTACTCCCTGTGGTCCATGACGATCCACGACTTCGCCCCCATGCCCGCCCGCAACATCGCCACGCAGTGCGGCCCTGGTACCAAGCCTGTCAGCTTCAAGGCCTACTACGCTCCTACCACCACAGGCAGTGTCTACGTCTGCAAGGGCGAGGGAGCCCAAGACTGCGGCCAGCAGATCTCCGTCACCACCTGGCCCATCCGGAAGCCGACCTCGCAGCCCGCCGCCTCCGAGTAGCCGAGCAGCCGAGCAGCCGAGCACAGGGTGGGCCGCAGACAGATCCTCAGCCCGCAACTGCGAGCGCCGCAAGGCAGCAGCCGTCGTAGAACCAGCTGGCTCGCACCGGCCGACGGCGCGGACGGTACTGGCTGACACCAGTACCGTCCGCCCCTCAAGCGTGCCGATCCGGACGGACACCCAACCACGTACCGAGGAGCGAACGACATGTCTCCGGACGCGGTAATCGTCGGCACGGGCCCAAACGGGCTGGCCGCCGGCGTCACCTTGGCGCGCGCAGGGCTTTCCGTCGCACTCTACGAAGCACGCGACACCATCGGAGGAGGCCTACGCACCGAGGCCCTCTTCGACAGCGACATCCCGCACGACATCTGCGCCGCTGTCCACCCGATGGCCCTGGCCTCCCCCTTCTTCCGCGAGTTCGAGCTCACCCAACGGGGGGTGCAGATGCTGCACTCCCCCGCCAGCTATGCCCACCCCTTGCCCCACGGAGCCGCAGGCATCGCCTACCGCGACCTCGACGCCACCTGCGCCGGTCTGGGAATCGACGGCCCGCGCTGGCGCAGCCTCATGCAGCCCCTCCTCGACCACTCCGACGGCATCGTCAGCCTCCTTCTGTCCGGTCACCGTGCCCTTCTCCGTGACCCGATCGCACCGCTGCTTCTGGCCCGGGACGTTCTCGGCCACGGCACGCGCCTGTCCGCAGCCCGGTTCGCGACGCAACAGGCACGCGCCTTGCTGACCGGCGTCGCAGCGCATGCCGTCGGCCGGCTCCCCTCGCTCGCCTCCGCCGCGGTCGCGATGCTGCTTGGCCACCTGGCGCACGGCAGCGGATGGCCGGTCGTCGGCGGCGGCAGCGCTCGCATCGCTGACGCCCTGGCTGCGGAAATCACGGCGCGTGGGGGAACGTTCCACACCGGCCACCTGGTCTCCGACCTGGCCGAGCTTCCCCGGACCACGGCCGTCCTCCTGGACGTCAGCCCCAAGATATTGGCCCGCATCACAGCGGGCCGCCTGCCAACCGCCTATGAGCGCGCGCTCACCCGCTACCGTTACGGTCCCGGCGCTGCCAAGGCGGACTTCCTCGTCACCGAACCCATCCCCTGGGCTGACAGCACCGTCGGCCAGGCCACCACCGTCCATCTCGGCGGCACTCAGGCCCACATGATCCGGACCGAGACCGCCACGGCGGCCGGCATCCTCACCGACGAACCGTTCGTCCTCGTCGTCGACCCCGCCATCGCCGACCCGGGAAGGGCGCGCCCCGACAAGCGCCCGATCTGGGCATACGCCCACGTCCCCAACGGCGACACCACCGATCCGGTCGAGCTGATCAGCGCACGCATCGAGCAATACGCCCCCGGGTTCCGTGACACCGTCATCGCAAGCCGAGGGATACCGGCCGCAGCGTACGAGACCTACAACCCGAACTACGTGGGCGGAGACATCGGCACGGGCGCCATGACCATCCGCCAGTCCCTTCTGCGCCCCGCTCCACGCCTCAACCCCTACCGCGTCCCCATCCCCGGCGTGTATCTGAGTTCCGCCGCGACACCACCCGGACCGGGCGTTCACGGAATGTCCGGCTACTACGCTGCTTGCGCCGCACTGCGCCGCGAATTCGGCATCCCCGTACCGCCTCCGCTCGGCCCCGAACCCCCAACCGCCGACAGGAGCCGAAGCCGACGCCTGCTCTGAGTCATCGGAAGCAGGCGATGCAAGAGGGCAGGCCGGCGATCTCAACGGGCGTGTCGCCGGCGCCAGACGCCCTGCCTCAGGGGCTCAATCGCGCGCTGGTGGGCGAGGTCACTCGCCCACCAGGTCTGCGTCGTGGCCGTGCCCGCTTCGTGGCCCGTCGGCGTCAGTCCTCGTCCGCCTGGCCCGCGCCGCGGTGGCCGAGGCCGGTGCGGGCGGTGGTGGGGATGCGGCCGAGCCGGCCCGCCTGGAAGTCGTCGAAGGCCTGCTGGAGCTCGTGCTTGCTGTTCATGACGAACGGCCCGTAGTGCGCCATCGGCTCACGGATCGGGCGCCCGCCGAGGAGGACGATCTCCAGGTCGGGGGCGCTCGAGTCCTGGGACTCGTCCGCCCGCACCGTGAGCGATCCGCCCTCGCCGAAGACGGCCGTCTGCCCGGTGTGGAGGGGCCTGCGGTCCTCGCCGACCGACCCGCGCCCGGCCATCACGTACGCCAGGGCGTTGAAGTCCTCGCGCCACGGCAGGGTGATCTGCGCTCCCGGTGCGACGGTCGCGTGGATCATGGTGATGGGCGTGTGGGTGATGCCGGGGCCCTCGTGGCCGTCGACCTCACCGGCGATCACACGGAGCAGCGCACCGCCGTCCGGGGTGGTCAGCAGGGTGACCTTGCCGCCGCCGATGTCCTGGTAGCGCGGGGGCATCATCTTGTCGGCGGCCGGGAGGTTCACCCACAGCTGGAGGCCGTGGAAGAGACCGCCGCTGACGACGAGGGACTCCGGCGGGGCCTCGATGTGCAGGAGGCCCGAACCGGCGGTCATCCACTGGGTGTCGCCGCCGTTGATGACTCCGCCACCGCCGTTGGTGTCCTGGTGGACGAAGGTTCCGTCGATCAGGTACGTGACGGTCTCGAAGCCGCGGTGCGGGTGCCACGGGGTGCCCTTCGGCTCGCCCGGCGCGTACTCCACCTCGCCCATCTGGTCCATCATGATGAACGGGTCGAGGTACTGGTAGTTGATCCCGGCGAACGCGCGCCGCACCGGGAATCCCTCACCCTCGAACCCACTGGGAGCGGAGACGACAGCCAGCACCTTGCGCGGGACGGCGGCCTGCGGCTCGGCCACTCGCGGAAGCGTCAACGGGTTCTCAACAGTCACTGCGGGCATGGTCAGGACCTCCTTCTGATCCGAGTTTAGTTGAAACTCGAACTTTCTGCCACACCCCACAGAACAGAGGAGCCCCGGAGGGAATTCCCTCCGGGGCTCCTAGCCGTCCGACCTGCGGTTACGGGCCGACGATGCGCAGTGAGTTGTAGGGCGTGAGGTCCACGTCGACGTACGTCCACGGGGCGATGGTGATGTCGCAGTTGGTGCCGTTGCCGTTCCGGCAGAGCTGTGCGTACCAGCCGGGCGACTGGTTGTTGAACACGCGCTTCACGCCGTACTGGTTGTAGAAGGGGTGGTTGCCGCGGGTGAAGTACTCCTTGGGCCAGCCGTTCCAGTTCGCACCCCCGTAGATGCACGCGGCACCGTAGGAGCAGTTGGCGAAGGTGCCGCCCGCGGCAGCCGCGCCGGCCGGGGACGCCGCCAGGACCCCCGTGCCCAGCGCCATCACCCCCGCGGCCGCGACCGTCGCCAGCTTCGTGCGTATCGACGTACGTGACATCGCAGTCTCCCTTTCCGTAGGAGCGGGATTCCCCCCGCGGCACCGATACTCGGCAGCCGCCGGCACCGGCGCGATGCTTTCGGGCGTCGCCGAAACGTTCAGCCGCCGCTGTGCAGCAGGTCCACGCCCAGGCCCGTCGCCGAGTGCAGGACCGCCTTGCCGTCCCGCCGGGTGGTGATCAGGCCGGCGGCGCGCAGGGTCCGGGTGTGCTCCGACACCGACGGCAGGCTGATGTCGAGGTCCCGGGCCAGCTCACTGGTGGTGCGCTGCTGGACCAGCAGCTGCAGCACGGCCGCCCGGGTACGCCCCAGCAGCGCGTCCAGCGCGCCCTCTGCCGGGCCAGGGCCGACCAGCGGCAGCGGGGTCATCGCGGGGTACAGCAGCACAGGGCGCCCCGAGGGGTGCCCGGCGAGCAGCGGGCGCCCCGTCCAGAACGGCGACGGCATCAGCATCAGGCCCCGGCCCGCCAGCCGGACCTCGTACGCCGGGTCCTGGTCGACCTCGAAGGCCGTGCCCGTCCAGCCCGCCGCCGGGTGCGTGCTCGCCAGCGCCGCCCTGATGCCGTGACCGGCCAGCAGCCGGGTGCGCCAGGCCACGTCCGCCTGGAAGGACTGCCGGATGCGCGGCCAGTGCGGGGCGACGAGCACCTCGTACGCCGACCGCAGCGCGCCGTCGAGCTGGTCCCACGCCTCGCGGTCCTGCCCCCACAGCGCACGCAGCCAGGACCCGCCGCCGGGGGCCCGGGCGGCGACGCGGCCCAGCTCCTCGGGGGCGAGCCGCGCGCCCGCCTCCCGTACGGCCGCCAGGCCTTCCTCCAGGGTGCGCGCGTACGGCTCGACGAACTGCGGGTTGTCGCCGTCCGGGCGCAGCAGATCCAGCACGGGGCGCACCCTGCCCGGCAGGCCCTGCGTGGCACGGGACCGCCAGCGGCCGAAAACCGCCGCCTCGTCGGTGCGCTGCCAGGCGACCAGCGCCATGGCCAGCTCCACCATCGGCAGCGGCTCGCTCGCGAAGGTGACGTTGAACAGGTCCTCGGCGGTGAAGTGCACCCTCAGCAATGCCGCCCCCGTCAGGTCCGGCGCCGGTCAGCCGTCTGCGAAGCAACGGCGTCTAGCCATACATGCGGCGCATCGCGAAGTCGACCATCTGCTCGACCGCCTTCGCGTCGAAGACCATGCGGTGGTCGCCCTCCATGTCGAGGACGAAGCCGTACCCGGTCGGCAGCAGGTCGATCACCTCGGCGCCGGTGATCACGAAGTACTTGGACTCCTTGCCGGCGTACCGGCGCAGTTCCTTGAGCGTGGTGAACATGGGGATGACCGGCTGCTGCGTGTTGTGCAGCGCCAGGAATCCGGGGGTGTCGCCGCGCGGGCAGTACACCTTCGACGTGGCGAACACCTGCTGGAAGTCCTCGGCGGAGAGGGACCCCGTGGTGAAGGCCCGCACGGCGTCCGCGAGGGAGGGCGGGGACGGCTCCGGGTACAGCGGCGCCTGCCCGTACCCCTGCGGGGGCTGCTGGGCGGCGTACTGCTGCTGGGCACCCGGGTTCTGGTCATAGCCGTACATGGGCCGAAGCCTACCGAGCGCCTGCGGTCATACCGGCCGGTACCGGCCACCGATCCCCTACGGCTCCCCTGCGGCTCCCCTGCGGCTCCCCTGCGGGGTGCGGTCAGCAGCCCTTGAGCGCGGCCACGAAGGGCCCCCAGGCCGCGGCGCCGATCATGACCACCCCGCCGTCCGGCCTCTTGGAATCCCGAACGGGGACCACCCCGGTGAGCCCATCGGCCACCTCGACGCAGTCGCCGTTGTCACCGTTGGTGTAGGTGCTCGTCCGCCAGACGGCCTTGCTCAGATCAGTCCCGCTGGTTGCCATTTCGGAGATCCTCGACTGTCGTTTCGATCATGGCGAGGGACGCCTCGGACGACAGTGCGGCGGCCCTGAGCCGATCGTATGCCTTGGCATACCGCTTCACGATGGCCGGATCGTCGATGAGTTGCCCGTGGTACGGGCCCTCCGTGTACATCACGGGCGGCTCGTCGTCGAACTCCATGAGCTTCACCGAGTGCGCCATGAAGGGGCTGAGGGGTGCGTTCCACGGAAGAATCTGTGGAACGATCCGGCGACTGCGCGCGAGGGTCGCCACGTGGTCCAACTGCTCCGCCATCTCCCCGGGCGGCAACAACGGGCTCCGCAGCAAAGGCTCATGCAGCACCACCCAGTACTCCGGCCGTTTCGGGTCTTCGAAGAGCCGGCCCCGCCGAAGGCGGTTCCGCACCTTCTCGTCCACCTCCTCCGGGAGGTCCAGCGGGTGCGTAACGTGTGTGATCGCCCGGGTGTACGGAGCCGTGTGCAGCAGTCCGGGGATGAGCGCGGGGCCCCACTCCTCGATGGACCGGGCCCGCTTCTCCATTTCGGCGACGGGCGCGAAGTACTCGGCCAGCCCTCCGCGTCGCGCGTTCCGGACGTCCTCACAGCACCTTGCGAAGAAGCCGTCCGTGCCGAGCACCTGGTCCACGTGCCGCGCCAGGTCCAACGGCATGCGGCGCCGGGCTCGTTCGATCTCGCTGAGGTAGCTCACACCGTAGAAGCTCCCGGCGACCGTCTCCTCGAGCGTGAGCCCGAGTTGCTCCCGCCTCCAGCGCAGCTCCTTGCCGTAGAAGGCCGGCACGCTCGCCGAGCCGTCGATCTCCTTGCGTGCGGCCATCGCAGGGCCTGCCTTCCACACTCCGTGCTGTGGACCGGAAACCCTTCCCACGGTAGGGGGCCGGGCGCCAGCCTGTGAGGGCTTCGTCACACTCCGCCACGGAAGGGTTTGCCATGAGCGACCACCCCCACGACCGCGAGGCCGCCGCGGCCCTCGACGCGCTGCGCGGCGCGCTCGCCGCGCACGGGATCACCCTGCCCTCGCTGGACCTGCACCTGCCCTCCTACGCCGGGCGCTACGGCACGCCGCCGCTGATCACCCTCGGCAACTGCAGCGCCGCCACCGCGCAGCGGATCGCCTCCGCGCTGGCGAAGCCGTGAACGAACTCGTGATCCGGCTGAACGCCACCGCCCGGGCGGCCCGGACACTGCGGCACGCCGTGCGGGAGCACCTCGGCCCGGAGTCCGGCGACGCCGAGCTGTGCGTCACCGAGCTGCTGGCCAACGTCGTCCGCCATCTCGGCGAGGGCACGCCCGTCACCCTGCGGATCAGCGGAAGGGCAGCCCGTACGCGGGTCGAGCTCACCGACCCCGCACCGGCGGCCCGGCCCGTACGGCGGGAGGCGGACGCAGCCGACGAGTCCGGGCGCGGGCTCGCCCTGCTCGAGGCGCTGGCGCTGCGCTGGGGGGTCACCCAGGGGCACGGCACCAAGACGGTGTGGTGCGAGCTTGACCCTGGTCACAGTCGGCGCGGAAGGGTTGCCGTTATTACCGGCGGGTAGCATCATGTTGTTACCGATTGGTATGTACGAGGAACCTGTCTCCCCGAGCCTTAACGGAGCCGTCGCCATGGGGCACTACAAGTCGAATCTCCGCGACATCGAGTTCAACCTCTTCGAGGTGCTCGGCCGCGACCAGCACTACGGCACCGGTCCGTTCGAGGAGATGGACACCGAGACCGCCAAGAGCGTCCTGTCCGAGATAGCCCGCCTCGCCGAGAACGAGCTGGCCGAGTCCTTCGCGGACGCCGACCGCAACCCGCCCGTCTTCGACCCGGAGACCAACACGGCGCCGGTCCCGGCCTCCTTCAAGAAGAGCTACAAGGCCTTCATGGACTCCGAGTACTGGCGTCTGGGCATCCCGGAGGAGATCGGCGGCACCGTCTCCCCGCGCTCCCTCGTCTGGGCCTACGCGGAGCTCCTGCTCGGCTCGAACCCGGCCGTGTGGATGTACTCCTCCGGCCCGGCCTTCGCCGGCGTCCTCCACGAGGAGGGCAACGAGGCGCAGAAGAAGATCGCCCAGATCGCCGTCGAGAAGCGCTGGGGCTCCACCATGGTCCTCACCGAGCCGGACGCCGGCTCCGACGTGGGCGCCGGCCGCACCAAGGCCATCCAGCAGGAGGACGGCTCCTGGCACATCGAGGGCGTGAAGCGCTTCATCACCTCCGGTGAGCACGACATGGAGGAGAACATCCTCCACTACGTCCTCGCCCGCCCCGAGGGCCACGGCCCCGGCACCAAGGGCCTGTCCCTCTTCCTCGTCCCGAAGTTCCACTTCGACTGGGAGACCGGCGAGCTGGGCGAGCGCAACGGCGTGTACGCCACGAACGTCGAGCACAAG
The DNA here is from genome assembly GCF_024666385.1 of Streptomyces yangpuensis. Lineage (NCBI taxonomy): Bacteria > Bacillati > Actinomycetota > Actinomycetes > Kitasatosporales > Streptomycetaceae > Streptomyces > Streptomyces yangpuensis. The sequence goes on along the minus strand of NZ_CP102514.1, from coordinate 3,841,242 downwards.
ATGGGCCTCAAGGCCTCCAACACGTGCGAGATGACCTTCGGCGACCAGCACCCCGCCAAGGGCTGGCTCATCGGTGACAAGCACGACGGCATCCGCCAGATGTTCATGATCATCGAGTTCGCCCGCATGATGGTCGGCACGAAGGCCATCGCCACCCTCTCCACCGGCTACCTCAACGCGCTGGAGTACGCCAAGGAGCGCGTGCAGGGCCCGGACCTGGCGAACTTCATGGACAAGACCGCGCCCAAGGTCACCATCACGCACCACCCCGACGTGCGCCGCTCGCTCATGACGCAGAAGGCGTACGCCGAGGGCATGCGCGCCCTCGTCCTCTACACCGCGACCGTCCAGGACGAGATCCAGGTCAAGCAGGCCGCCGGCGAGGACGCCTCCTCCCTCATCGGCCTGAACGACCTGCTCCTGCCGATCGTGAAGGGCTACGGCTCGGAGAAGTCCTACGAGCAGCTCGCGCAGTCCCTGCAGACCTTCGGCGGCTCCGGCTACCTGCAGGAGTACCCGATCGAGCAGTACATCCGCGACGCCAAGATCGACACCCTCTACGAGGGCACCACGGCCATCCAGGGCCAGGACTTCTTCTTCCGGAAGATCGTCCGCGACCAGGGCGCCTCGCTGAACATCGTCTCCGAGACGATCAAGAAGTTCCTGGCCGAGGCCGTCGGCGGCGAGGAGCTGGCCGGCGCCCGCGACGCGCTCGCCAAGGCCGCCGTGGACCTGGAGGCCATCGTCGGCCAGATGATCGTCGACCTCACCGCCACCGGCGAGGACGTCAAGAACATCTACAAGGTCGGGCAGAACACCACCCGCCTGCTGATGGCCTCCGGCGACGTGGTCGTCGGATACCTGCTGCTCAAGGGCGCCGCCGTGGCCGCCGAGAAGCTGGCGACGGCCTCCGCCAAGGACGTCCCCTTCTACACCGGCAAGATCGCCGCCGCGAAGTTCTTCGCCGCGGAGGTCCTCCCGGGCGTCTCGGTCCAGCGCCAGCTGGCCGAGGCCGTCGACAACTCCCTCATGGAGCTCGACGAGGCCGCCTTCTAAGGCACCCCGCCCCACCCGCAGCAAGCGCTGCGCCCGCACCCGCACAGCGGCCGGGTCCCCCGCACAGGGACCCGGCCGCTGCCGCGTACCCGGACCCCCACCAAGGCCCTGTACTGCGGCTTTCCCCCGATGTCAGTCGTTCATGGGACGCTCGTACGCATGAGTCCACAGGATCAGCACGGCAGCAGGGGGTACTCCGTCCCCACCGGGCGGCCGTACGCCCTCAAGGAGCTGCAGGCGAGCCTGGGCAGCCTCGGCGACCACCTGCGCGAGCTCTACGACGGCGCCCACCCCGCCGAGTACGACACCATCGCCGACGCGCTGTACGTGGCCTTCCAGACGGCCGCCGGACTGGCCCCCGCCAGGAGCTACACCGGCTGCCCCGAACACCCCAACGGCGCCCTCGACCCCGAGGCGCCCGACGGCTGGGGACGCTGCCTCATCTGCAACGACCGCCGACGCCTCGGACAGCGCCGGCACGGCCGCCCCGCCGCCCCCGCACCCGCCGGCGAGCAGCGGCGCCTGGGCTACCCGGTCCCGGACGGCCCGTACACCCTCCACGCCCTGCGCACCCATCTGCGCACCGTCGAGGACCAGCGGTTCCACCTGGGCCTGTCCTCCCCCGCCGAGGACTTCGTGCGCATCGCCGACGACCTGCACCGCGCCTTCATCGTGGCCCGCGAGCTGTCCCGCCCGCGCAACGCCTCGGGCTGCTCCGAGCACCCCGGCGCCCCCATCGACCCCGACGCACCCCCCGGCGAGGCCTGCATCTTCTGCGCCGGACGCCGACGGCGCGCGCAGCGCTCCCCCCAGACCCCCGAGATGCTCCCGCGGATCCGCCGGGGCGAGCGCAGGCAACTGCAGCGCAGGTTCGAGCGCCCGCCGGGCTGAGCCGGGCCCGAGCCGATCCGAGCCCCGCCGGTCCCGACCGATCCGCGATGCGCCGATCCGCGATGCGCCGATCCGAGGTGAACCGATCCGAGATGAACCGATCCGGGCCGGGCTGCCCGCAACGCGCCCGGTCCGGCCATGCCCAACACGAACCCGACGCTCGTTAAGGTGAACCACTCGGCTTCCACCCCTCCCGAGCGGGAGGGATTCCCACACTCACGCGTGAGGGGTCCCGTCCCGCCACGGACCGCCCCGACCGAGAGGAGGACTCCCGATGAGGTCCCGCACCCGCCCCACCCCGAGCAGCATCCGGCCCGGCGGCCGGCGGACCGACCGCGGCGTTCCCGTCCCGGCCGTCGGCGGCCCTCCGGGCCGAGCGCACCGACCGCGGCTGTCCGAAGGCCCGCGACCGTTCCACGGCCCGCGCGTCCGTCGGATAGAAACGGTATGTGAACGACCGCTGCGCGGCAGGAACACCCACACCGCCGCCGCGATCGCTCACGATCCGCACACCAGCACAGGTCACAGCCTCACGCCGCGGCACACCGCCGCAGCGAGGCTCCGAGCCGGAAATGCGTTTCCTCACCCGGCTGAAGCCGGGGGCTTCCACACAAGGGAAATACGATGAGCTCTCCCGCCCGCTTCGATCGCGGCCACACCGACGATCTGATGACCTTCCTGACGGCCAGTCCGTCGCCGTACCACGCCGTGGCCAACGCGGCCGAGCGGCTGGAGAAGGCAGGCTTCCGGCAGTTGTCGGAGACGGACGCCTGGGACGCGGGCACCGGGGGCAGGTTCGTGCTCCGCGGCGGCGCGCTCATCGCCTGGTACGTCCCCGAAGGCGCCTCGGCACACACCCCGTTCCGCATCATCGGCGCCCACACCGACTCGCCGAACCTGCGGGTCAAGCCGCTCCCCGACACCGGCTCCCAGGGCTGGCGGCAGATCGCGGTCGAGATCTACGGCGGCACCCTGCTCAACACCTGGCTGGACCGGGACCTGGGCCTGGCCGGGCGGCTGACCCTGCGCGACGGCACCGAACGCCTCGTCAACATCGACCGGGCGCTGCTGCGCGTACCCCAACTGGCCGTGCACCTGGACCGGTCGGTGAACACCGACGGCCTCAAGCTCGACAAGCAGCGGCACATGCAGCCGATCTGGGGCCTGGGCGAGGCGCACGAGGGCGACCTCATCGCGTTCCTGGAGGAGGAAGAGGGCCTGGAACACGGCTCGGTGGCCGGCTGGGACCTGATGGTCCACTCGATCGAGCCGCCCTCCTACCTGGGCCGCGACCGCGAGCTCGTGGCGGGCCCCCGGATGGACAACCTGCTGTCCGTGCACGCCGGGGTCGCGGCGCTGGCCGCCGTGTCCGGCGCCGCGAAGCTCGACCACATCCCGGTGCTGGCCGCCTTCGACCACGAGGAGAACGGCTCCCAGTCGGACACCGGCGCCGACGGCCCGCTGCTGGGGAACGTGCTGGAACGTTCAGTCTTCGCGCGCGGCGGTTCCTACGAGGACCGGGCGCGGGCCTTCGCCGGCACCATCTGCCTGTCCTCCGACACCGGGCACGCCGTGCACCCCAACTACGGCGAGCGCCACGACCCCACGCACCACCCGCGGGTCAACGCCGGCCCGATCCTGAAGGTCAACGTCAACCAGCGGTACGCCACCGACGGCAGCGGCCGCGCGGTGTTCGCCGCCGCGTGCGAGCGGGCCGGCGTCCCGTGGCAGACGTTCGTCTCCAACAACTCGATGCCGTGCGGCACGACGATCGGCCCGATCACGGCCGCCCGCCACGGCATCCAGACCGTGGACATCGGCGTCGCGATCCTCTCCATGCACAGCGCGCGCGAACTGTGCGGCGCGGACGACCCGTACCTCCTCGCCAACTCCCTGGTGGCCTTCCTGGAGGGCTGACCCCCCAGGAAGGCGGACCGCCTCGGTCCCGGTCGCCGGTGCCGGCGTCAGTCCTGGTCGTCGTCCATCCCGGCCAGGACGAGGGGCAGCCGGGCGGCGCCGTCGGCGGTGACCCGGACCGGTACGCCCCAGTCCTGCTGGTGGACGTGGCAGGCCGGGTACTCGTTGGCCGGGTCGTCGTCGCAGGACGCGGCCATCGCCGAGACGTGCAGCACGCCCTCGGTGACGGCCGGGTTCAGCTCCAGCTCCCGGAACAGGTCCGTCCCGGCACCCTCGCCGCCCGTCAGCAGCTCCGGCGGGGTCGAGGAGACCAGCAGGCGGGTGGAGGGACCGTAGCGGGTGTCGAGCTTCTGCCCGCTCGGGGCCCGGAAGACCACGTCCAGGCGCAGCGTGCCGGGCGCCACCTCGGTGGCGGCCCGCTGGGTGCGGTGGGCGACCGCGTCCACCCGTACCGCCTCCTCCGGAAGCCGCAGCCGCGTCAGGCGGTGCCGGGCGGACTCGACGACCACGATGTCCTCGCCGGCCAGCACGGCGTCGCTGGGCTCGCGCAGGTCGGTCGCCAGGGTCGAGACCTGCCCGGTGACGGGGTCGTAGCGGCGCAGCGCGTGGTTGTACGTGTCGCACACCGCGACCGAGCCGTCGGGCAGGGCGGTCACCCCGAGCGGGTGCTGGAGCAGGGCCTGGGCCGCGTCCCCGTCCCGGTGCCCGAAGTCGAACAGGCCGGTGCCGACGGCGGAGGTGACCGCGTACCCGGTGTCGGTGGGGTGGACGTACCGCAGGGCGCTGGTCTCGGAGTCGGCGACCCACAGCCGGTCCCCGGCGGCGGCCAGCCCGGACGGCTGCGCGAACCAGGCCTCGGCGGCCGGCCCGTCGTGCAGCCCCTCGTTGGTGGTGCCGGCGGCGACCTCGACGGTCCCCGCCTCCGGGTCCCAGGTCCACAGCTGGTGGACGCCGGCCATGGCGATCCACACCTTGCCCTGCCACCAGGCCACGTCCCACGGCGAGGACAGGTCCACCTCCAGGGCCGGGCCGGAGGTCGGCGAGCCCTGCCACCACTGCCGCCCGGTCCCGGCGACCGTCTCGACGGCCCCGCTCCCCAGGTCGAGGACGCGCAGCGCGTGGTTGACGGTGTCGGCGACGACCACCCGGCCGTCGGGCAGCAGCGCCAGCCCCTGCGGCTCGCTGAAGCTGTCGCCGCCGAAACCGCGCTCGCCGCTGCCGATGCGGCGTACGACGCTCTCCCCGTCGGCGGCCAGCTCCACCAGCTGGTGCCGCGTCGAGTCCGAGACGAGGAAGTTCCCGCTGGGCAGGAGCAGCGCCTTGCCGGGGAAGCGCAGGTCGCTCGCGACGGGCTCGGGCGCCACGTACGGGCCGTCGCCGCGCCGCAGGGTGCCCTTGGCCTCGTGCTCGGCCTCCAGCTCCTCGACGAGCTTCGCGATGGCATGCGCGTGCCCCTCGCCGGCGTGCTGGGCGACGATGTACCCCTCGGGGTCGATCACGACGAGCGTGGGCCACGCGCGCACGGCGTACTGCTTCCAGGTGGCGAGCTCGGGGTCGTCGAGTACGGGGTGGTGCACCTCGTAGCGCTCGACGGCGTCCACGACGGCCGCATGCTCCGCCTCGTGCACGAACTTGGGCGAGTGCACACCGACGATCACGACGGTGTCGCGGTGCTTCTCCTCCAGCTCGCGCAGCTCGTCGAGGACGTGCAGGCAGTTGATGCAGCAGAAGGTCCAAAAATCCAAGATCAATGTGCGACCTCGGAAGTCGGCGAGCTTCAGGTCCTTCCCGCCGGTGTTGATCCATCCGCCCTTGCCGATCAGCTCGGGAGCACGGACACGGGCACGGCGGGGCGCGGGCGCGGGGGTGGGCGCCGGGGCAGCATCGTTCATGTTTCAAGCTTGCCATCCGCTTGTGAAGGCGGGATCACGCCCGTACGAAGCGACTCAGGGCACCCGTTCGACCGTCATTCCGTCACTTCGTCACCCCCTGACTCCTCCCCAGCACCGTCTCTCGTCGCCCAGACGATCCGGCAGCGCTCGTCGCCATCGAACCTCACGCCCACCCGGCCTCGCCGGACCTCCACTCGATCGATTGCGAGGCCGAGACGGTCACGCCTTCCGGCCGCATCGTCGGCGTCCCAAGCCTCACGCAGCAGGTCCGCGTCCAGGAGGGGAGCGATGTCCGCGGAAGGGATCGGCGTCCGCATCAGGTCCGCGCGCAACCCCTCGATCCGGGCACGAAGTCGTCCGGCGAGCCGGTTGTACCGGTCGATCGCGTCTGCGCCGGTGAACTCGCCACGGACGTACCTGGCCTCCTCCAGGTCCGCCAGACGGGCCACCTCGTCGGCGATCTCCGCCTCGATCGCGTCCCGCTTCGCGAAAACCTCCGGGTCCTCCCTCCGCACCCAGCGATCGGTGATCACGGCGAGCAGCGGGTCCTGGGGCTCCAGGGACGGCAGGCGTGAGAGGAATGCCCGGGTCACGTAGTCGTCGATGCTCTCCACCCGAGCTGATACGCCCGAGCATCCCCGCCCCATCCGGTGGCTGGAGCACTGGTACGACGTGCCGGCCTTGCTCATCCGGGCCCCACAGAGCCCACAACGCGCTATGCCAGTGAGCAGTGACTTGCCCTGCTTGTGGCCGTGCCGCTTCCCCGCCAGAGGGAACGTGCGCGCTTCAAGCTGGCGGAGGATGAGTTCGCGCTCCCCGACCGTGATGATCCCCTCACCGATGCTCACGGTCTCCAGCGTCTCCGGGTCTCGGTAGGCAGAGACCCGGTTCATGTACTTGCGTGTCCCATCCGGCTGCTCCTCGTACTCGGTCTGCGGCATGAGACCGGCGAAGGCCGGTGATCGAAGGAGTTGCATGACGCTGGACGAGTTCCACTCGCCTCCACGGGCGGACTCCACCCCGTGCTCGTTCAGCAGCCGGGCGATGTGGACGAGCGCCTTCCCGGACAGCGCTTCGTCGGCGATCAGGCGGGCATAGACGGCGGTCTCGGGGTCGTGGACGAGCTTCTTCGCCTCCGGATCCACCAGCAGCCCGTAAGGCGGCTGTCCGCCGATCCACTGGCCCCGCTGCCGTAGGTACCGCTTGGCGTTGCCGACGCGCATCCCAAGGTTGCGGGACTCGTTGCGCGCCAGTTCCGCCAGTATCGCGATGGTGACGCGGGCACTGTCGTTCTTCGTGTCCAGGCCGTCCATGACGGAGACCAGCCGTCCGCCGGCCCGGCCTATGTCGTCCAGCGCCTTGCCGACCTCGCCGATGCCCTTGCGGGACAGGCGGTCGAGCTTCCAGACGATCAGAACGCCCACGACGCCGGCCGTGGCTGCTGTGATCGCTGCATCGAACCCCTTGCGGCTGACGTTCTTGTAACCGGAACGTCCACGGTCGATGTGGACCTTGCGGACGGTCAGTCCGTTGCGCTCCGCCCATGCGCGGCAGTCGGCTTCCTGGCGGTCGATCGCCGTCTTGCCCTCCCGGTCCAGGGACAGGCGCAAGTACAAGTCAGCAGTGGTGTGTTGGTGCACCTTCCCAACGCTAGCGAGGGGTGCTCATATTGGTTCAGGAAATCCCAAAAACGACGACAATGCACTTACCTCGCAGATCGGCGACTTCAGATCCTTGCCACCGGTATTGATCCAGCCCCCCTGGCTGATCAGCTCGGGGGCACGGACACGGGCACGGCGGGGCGCGGGGGTGGGCGCCGGGGCGGCGTCGTTCATCCTTCAAGCTTGGTATCCGCCCCTGAACGTCCCGTCACGCCCGTACGACAATGCGCCCATGGGGCAATCAGTGATCGATCTGGGGTTCGTCACCGCGCCGTCCGGGGTGCTCGTGCTCGGCATGGGCGGGTGGATCGACGTCTGGCAGGAGACCGGGCGGCCGCTGTCCGAACGGGCGGCGGAGGCCGTGCGGGCGGGGGGCGGGCATCTGCGGGACGACGAGGCCGAGGCCGTCGCCGTGGCGGCGGCCGCCGACCGGTCGCTGCCGGTCCGGGCGACCGCCCAGCGGTCACCCTTCGACGGGGAGCCGACGATCGCGGTCCTGGAGGTCGGTCTGGGGCTGCCGTGGACCGGGGCCGCCGAGGTCGTGGTCGGGGACCTCCCGGTGGACCGCTGCGGCATGGTCCTGGGCGACGCGCGCGCCCTGGACTCCTTCACCGGGCTGGGGGACGCCGTGGGCAACGGGCTGGCCGATCTCTCGTACTGGGGACTGCACGCAGAGGCCGCGCACGGGGTGTTCGGCGGCAGGCCGATCGGGCCGGCCCACGACGGCGGCCCCCATGGCTGGCAGGACCTCCCGCTGTCGGACGCCCGGGAGCTCGCGGGCCGGCTGGAGGCCTGGGTCGAGCAGCACGCGCAGGGCCGGGGACTGATGGTTTCGGTGGAGCCGCACACCGACCTCCACCTCGCCCGGCGCGCCGGGCGGGCCCATCCCCTGCTCGCGGGACAGGTCGAGGTCGCCGGGTGCGCGGTGCTCGGCATCGACTGGGACCCGGGCGACCACGCGATGCGCCATGGCGGCGAACGGGAGTACGGGCAGGTCTACCCGGTCACGCTGACCGGCGACGCCTCGGGACGGTCGGTGCTGCGATGGACCATTCCTCCGTACGTGGACGAGGACAAGGGCGAGCACCCGCAGGGGTGACGACGGGGGGCGGGAGCCCGTGGGAGCGTGGGCACGGGAAGGAAGGGAGGCGTCCGGCATGACCACCGCGCACGACGACAGCGAGGGCATCGATCCCGAACGCGCGCTGAAGTACGCCGTCCGGCACCACAGCGGAGACCGCACCGAGATCGTCGAAGGGGTCATCACCGACCGGACGCCGAGCTGGGACCACGAGAACGCGGTGGAAGAGATCCGCGATCAGATCCGCCCTCGGGTCAAGGAACTGGACTGCGTCACCGGCTCGGGGAACCTGGACCTGCCGGGCTCACCGAACTGGTACATCCCCGATCTCGCTGTCGTTCCGAGGGCGATGGCCAAGGGCGGGGGCGCGCTGCTGCCGGACCAGGTGCTGCTCGTCGTCGAGATCACCTCCGCGTCCAACGCCGAGACCGACCGCTTCGTGAAGCGCAAGCGGTACGCCGAGTACGGCGCGCCGCTCTACCTGCTCGTCGACCGGCTGGAGCGGTCCGTCACCCTGTTCGCCGAGCCCGGGAGCCTGGGGTACACGAAGGTGGACGGGCCGCATCCGTTCGGGACGGTCGTGCGGTTGCCGGAGCCGTTCGGGGTCGACCTCGAAACCGGTGGGCTCTAGGACCGCAGGGGCAGGCGGGCCAGCCGGCCCGATTCCAGGGCTACGTACAGGGCTCCGTCCGGGCCGAAGGCGAGGCCGTGGGGTTCCGTGCCGGGGGCGGGGAGCAGGTGTTCCTCGATGCGGCCGTCGGGGGTGATCGCGCCCACCCGGTTCGTGCCCCACTCGGTGAACCAGCACCGGCCGTCCGGGCCCGCCGTGATGGCGTGCGGCCGGCAGGCGGGGTCGGGCAGCGGGTACTCGGTGACCTCGCCCGCGGTGGTGATCCGGGCGATCCGCCCGACGCCGATCTCCGCGCACCACAGCGCACCGTCGCCGCCCGCCGTGATGCCGACGGGGCCGGCGTCCGGGGTGGGCAGCGGGTGGACGGTGATCCGGCCGTCGGTGGTGATGCGGCCGACGGCGTTCGCCCGGTTGAGGGTGAACCACAGCGCCCCGTCCGGGCCGGGTGTGATGAAGGAGGCGAAGGCGGCCCGCACCGGCAGCGGGTATTCGGTGACCTCGCCGGCCGGGGTGATGCGGCCGATGAGGTCGGCGTGCAGGGCGGTGTACCAGAGCGCGCCGTCGGGGCCCGCGGCGATGCCGAACGGGCCGCTGCCGGGGGTGGGCAGGTCGTACGCGCCGAGCTCCCCCGACACCGTGACGCGGCCGATGCGGTGGTCCCGGGCGCGGGTGAACCACAGCGCGCCGTCGGGGCCCGCGGTGATGACGGAGGGCCCGCAGTCGGCGGCTCCCGTGTCGTACCGGGTGACCTCGCCGGCCGTGGTGACGCGGGCGAGCGCGCCCGCGTGCACGAGGGTGGTCCACAGGGCGCCGTCGGGTCCGGCGGCGAGCGAGTAGGGGCCTTCGCCGGCAGCGGCCACGGGGAGGGCGGTGGCGGTGGGGGTGTTCGTCACAGGGCTCCTCGCAGGGGTGCGGGGGTGGTGAGGTCGAGGCGGGCGCCGCGCCAGCGGTCGAGCAGGCGCCGGTCGTGGCTGACGACGACCAGGGCTCCCGGGTAGTGGTCGAGGGCGGCTTCCATCTCCTCCGCCAGCGCGAGGGACAGGTGGTTCGTGGGCTCGTCGAGCAGCAGTACGTCGGCAGGCCGGGCCACGAGGCGGGCCAGCGCGAGGCGTTGGCGCTGGCCGGTGGAGAGCTTCCCGACGGGGGTGTCGAGCCGGTCGGCGGCGAACAGGCCCAGGGAGAGCAGCCGTTCGGTGCCCTCGGGGCCGAAGGCCTCGCGGACGGTGCGGCCGGCCGGGCCGGGGTCGGGCTGCTGGGGCAGGTGGCCGGTGCGGCCGCGGCGGGTGATCCGGCCGCTGTCGGGCGCGAGGTCACCGGCGAGGACGCGTAACAGGGTGCTCTTTCCGGCCCCGTTCGGTCCGGTGACCAGGAGCCGGTCGCCCGCGGAGAGTGCGATGTCGAGCGGGTGCAGGCGGCCGTGTACGCCGATGCCCCGGGCGTCGAGCAGCGGGCCGGCGGCTGCGGGCACCGTCGCGGTGGTGCGCGGCACCGTGGTGAAGCGCAGCGGGGCCGCGGGGGCGGGGACCGGCGCGGCCAGCAGACGGCGCAGCCGTTCCTCGGCGTTGCGGACCCGGCCGGCCAGGGACTGCTGGACGCGTCCGGCGGCCCGGTCGTAGGCCATCTTGTTGCCGTCCTTCATGGCCCGGCCGGGGGCCACGCGCCGTGCGGTGGTGGCGGCGGTCTCGCGCAGCCGCTCGGTCTCGGCGCGCCAGTCGTCGTGGGCCTGGGTGCGGCGGGCGCGTTCGGCGGCCTTCTCCGCGAGGTAGCCGGTGTAGCCGCCGCCGTAGCGGGTGAGGGTGCGGGTGTCGGCGTCGGCCTCGACGAGGGTGGTGGTCACGCGGTCGAGGAAGGTCCGGTCGTGGGAAACGGCGACGGTGGTGCCGGCCCGGCCGCGCAGGTGCTCCTCCAGCCAGGTCAGGGCCGTGTCGTCGAGGTGGTTGGTGGGCTCGTCGAGCAGCAGGACCTCGGGGGAGGCCGTCAGCAGGGCGGCGAGGCGGAGCCGGACCCGTTCGCCGCCGGAGAGGCCGCCGACGCGGCGGTCGCGGTCCAGCGTGACCAGGCCGAGGCCGTGCAGGGCGCGCTCCAGCCGGGCGTCGGCGTCGTAGCCGCCGCGCAGTTCGAAGGCGGTCAGGAGGTCGCCGTACTCCGGCAGGCCGCTCTCGTCGCCCTCGGTCATGGCCCGTTCCAGTACGCGCATGCGGGCCTCGACGGTGCGCAGGTCCGTGAGGCCGCGGTCGATGACGTCCTGGACGGTGAGGTGGCCGGGGAGGTGTTCCTCCTGGGCCAGGTGGCCGAGTCCGCCGGGGGCCAGGACGGTGACGGTGCCCTGGTCGGGGGTTTCGAGGCCGGCCAGGAGGCGGAGCAGGGTGGACTTGCCCGAGCCGTTCTCGCCGATGATCCCGGTGCGCTCGCCGGGGGTGAGGGAGCAGGTGACGGAGTCGAGGACGAGGCGGCCGTCGTAGGACTTGGTGACGGTGCGGAGGCTGAGCTGGGTGAGTTGGGCGAGGCGGGCGGGCCGGGTGGTTCCGGTGGTGGGGTGCGAGACAACTCCCTAAAGCGACGACTGTTGCGTTAGAATGCTGACATGCCCACCACCACCTCCGCAAGCGGTTCTCGTCCGGGAGGCCGCAGCGCCCGGGTCCGCGCCCAGGTCCTCGAAGCCACCGGGGCGCAGCTGGTCGAGCACGGGTACGACGGGCTGACCGTCGACGCCGTGGCCGAACGGGCCGGAGTGCACCGCACCACCGTCTACCGCCGCTGGCGGGACATCGGCGGGCTGCTGGCCGACCTCCTGGACGCGGCGGGCGACGACGGCTGGGAGCCGGCGGACACCGGAACGCTGGAGGGCGATCTGACGGCGCTGAACGAGGAGATCCTGGCCGGGGTCGCCGCCGATCCCCCGCTGACCACGGCGCTGATCGCCGCGTCGTTCCGCTCGGCCCAGGCCGCCCGGGCGCTGCGGGCCTTCTGGGAGGACCGGTACGCCCGCTGCGCGGTGGTCGTGGTACGCGCCGAGCAGCGGGGCGAACTCCCGCCGGGCACCCGGTCCCGGGAGCTGCTGGTCACGGCGACCGCGCCGATGTACCACGAGCTGGTCCTGCTGGGCACGCCGCCGGACCCGCACCTCCCGGCCACCGCCGCCCGCACCGCCGCCCTGGCGGCCCGGGCCGGCGCCTTCACCGGGCCGTGACGGGCCCAGGCCGGTAGCGTGCGGGAGCGTGACGGACAGCACTCCGCCGAGCGGGCGGACATTCGAGGCCCTGAACGCCGACGCCATACGCAGCACCGGGCAGTTGCGCGAACTGTACGAGGATCCGGGGGAGATGGCCCGCCGCAAGACCGTCGACCGGATCCACGACGCCGCCCGCGCGGTCATCGGACGGTCGTCGCTGGTGTTCGTCGCGAGCGCCGGGGCCGGGGGGACGTGCGACGTGACGCCCCGGGGCGGGCCGCCCGGATTCGTCGCCGTCCTCGACGAGTTCACCCTGGCGATCCCCGACGCCACCGGCAACAAGCGGCTCGACACCGCCCACAACATCGTGGAGACGGGCCGGGCCGGGCTGATCTTCGTCATCCCGGGCCGGGCCACCACGCTGCGCGTGAACGGCCGGGCCTGTATCAGCGCCGATCCGCGGCTGCTGGAGCAGCTGACCGCCGTCGGCAAACCGCCGCGCAGCGCGATCGTCGTCGGCGTCGAGGAGGCGTACCAGCACTGCCCGAAGGCGTTCCTGCGCAGCGGCGCGTGGCAGCCCGGGCAGTGGCTCGCCGAGGACGCCGCCCCGAGCTCCGCCGAGGTCACGCTCTCCCACCTGGACATGCCCGGGCTGACGATCGAGGACGTCCGCCGGCAGGAACGCGAGTCGCTGCTGTACCGCTACGAGTAGCCGGGCGACCCGCGGCCGACACCCCGGCGGCCGGGGCAGCCGGGGCAGCCGGGCAGCCGGGCAGCCGGACTACGCGTCGCCGAACAGGGCGCTCAGGCGCGGCAGCCGGGCGGCCAGCTCGGCCTCGTCGTCGAAGTCGAAGTCCCAGGCCGGGTCCAGGGGCGGGTAGCCGATCGTGAAGGAGTCGGAGGGGAGTTCACGGCCGGTGGCGTTCTCGTACGCGGTCCACGCGATCGAGAGCGCCTCCTCGTCCTCCAGCTCCAGGCCCTCCGCCGCCGCCTCGCGGACCGCGGGGTGCTCCGCGAGGGAGTCCGGGTCGGCCAGGGCGGCGTCGAAGACCTCCCGGCCCTGGGTGAGGAGCCAGCCGCGGAAGTAGTCGAAGCCGTCGTCCGAGCAGCCGCCGTTGATCATGTAGGCGGCGGCCCAGAGCGGGCTGCGGTAGGACTCGGCGAGCAGGTCCCACAGCACCTGCTGAGCCGCGAGCATCTCCGCCTCGGGGCGGGCCGCGAGCAGCTCCGCGGCCCGCCGCGCCACCGCGTCCCGGTCCGCGTCCCCGTCCGCGTCCCGGCCCGCTTCCCCCTCCGCCGCCGTGTCCGCGCGCGCCGTCTCGATCAACTGCCAGAACGTCTGCTTGTCCATGCCCAGAGCCTGGCACCCGGCACTGACATCAGCCGAGGAAGGAGCGGAGGGATCCGGCGAGCGAGGTGACGAAGGCGTCCCGGACCCCCGCGGGGACGAGGTCGAGGGACAGGTAGGGGTTGAGGTCCTCCAGCTCGACGAGGAGCAGTTCGCCGGAGGGGGCCCGGCAGGCGTCCACCCGCTGGATGCCGTGGGAGAGGGTGTTCCACTCGACGAAGGAGCGGGCGAAGGCCAGGTCCTCGCCGGTCGGCTCGTACGGGCGCAGCTCCCAGCGGCGGGCCGGGTCCGGGGCGTGGAGCGCGTACTGGAAGGTGTCGTCGACGAAGTAGAAGGACACCTCGTACGCGAAGTCGATGCGCGGCTGGATCAGCACCTCCCCGGCCGGGCCGTCGGGCGTGGCGGTGAAGGTGAGGCCGATGGAGTCGGCGCCCTGCTTCGGCTTGACCACGTACTCGGGCACCTGCGGCAGCTCGCCGAGCCGGGCCGGGTCGTCGACGGTCGGGATGACCGGGTAGCCGGCGGCCGTGAGGTCGAGCAGGTACTGCTTGCCGGCCATGTCGGCGCGGCCGGTGAGGGGGTTGTAGACGGCCGTGCCCGCGGCCAGGGCGGCGGCACGGAAGGCGTCGTACTCCTCCTGGTAGTGCAGGACCGGGCCGCTGTTGCGGACGATCACGGCGTCGAAGCCGGGCATCAGGGCGCGTGCGTCGGCGGGGTGGCACAGGGCCAGAGCGAAGTGCTCGCGCAGGCGCGAGGTGAGGAATATGTCCTCGTCGCAGTAGCGGCGGCCGCGTGCGGGGTACGCCAGGTCGGTCACGTAGAGCAGGGGCATGAGGGCAACCTATCGCGGGCACCGATGAGCGGATGAAATACCTCGTTCGGGACAAAACGCCGACCATCGGGGACGACTGACCATCGGGGACGGCGGCTGGATCGAGGGCGACTGAGTACGCGGCCCGGGGGAAGTGAGCATCCGCGCTCATGCCGCGGCGGCGGCCGGCGGCGAGGATCGTGGACGTCGACGTCGACGTCGACGAGACCACGAGAGCACGGCAGCACAGCAGCACAGCAGCACAGCAGCACGAGACCACGGCCCGAGGAAGGAACCCACGGTGAACCCCAGCACCCACGCGGCCCTGTACGGTCCGCGGCAGCCCGCGCGGCCCGTCCGCAGGGAACGGCCCGCCGTCGTCGTGCTCGCCGCCCTGCTGTGGGTGGTCACCGCCCTCTCGGTCTCCCTGGTCGGCGGCCTCGCCTGCATCGCGCTGCTCTGGACCGCCGCGGCCGGGGAGCCCGTCGCCGGCCTGGTGCTGCCGGTCCTGCTGATCCCGGCGGGCGCCGCCGGGATCACCGCCCTGGCCCGTGCGCCCCGGGTCCGTGACCTGGCCGCGTCCACGCGGATGCTGCTCCTGGGCGCGGTGGCGTGCCCGGTTCCGACCGCTCTCGCGGTCTGGTTCTGGACCCTGTCCGGCTGACCGGCTGCCGGACCGGCCGGGCGTCAGCGGCCCAGGCGGCGGTCCTTGAGGGCCGGGAACTGCGCGCGGGTGTCGGCGACCCTGGCCGGGTCCAGGTCCACCGTGAGGACCTCCTCGCCGGGACCCGCCTCCGCCAGGACCTCGCCCCACGGGTCCACGACCAGACTGTGCCCGGCCTGTTCGACGCCCGCGTGGGTGCCGGCCAGCCCGCACGCCAGGACGTACGACTGGTCCTCCACGGCGCGCGCCCGGTTCAGCAGCGTCCAGTGCGCGCGGCGGCGCGCGGGCCAGCCGGCGGCGACGATCATCGTGGTGGCCCCGGCGTCGACCAGGCCGCGGAACAGCTCCGGGAAGCGCAGGTCGTAGCAGGTGGCGATGCCGAGGGTCTGCTCCGGCAGCTCCACCGTGGTCAGCGAATCACCGGCGGACATGAGGACCGCCTCGCCCTGGTCGAAGCCGAAGCGGTGGATCTTGCGGTAGGTGGCGGCCAGCTCGCCGGCCGGGGAGAGGACCAGGGCGGTGTTGTAGAGGGAGCCGTCGCCCGCGCGCTCCACGACCGAGCCCGCGTGCAGCCAGACCCCGGCGTCGGCCGCCGCCTTCGACATGACCTCGTAGGTCGGCCCGTCCAGCGGCTCGGCCTCGGTCTCGAACTGCTCGTAGGCGAAGGCGCCGACCGTCCACAGCTCGGGCAGCACGACGAGATCGCAATCGTCCTGTTCCCGTACGAGATCGGCCACGCGGGTGCGTCGGGAAGATACCGACTCGCCCTCGTTCACTGCGATTTGGATCAGCGAGGCGCGCACATTACCACCGTCCTGGCGTTCAAGCCGTCAACTCGGGCCTATGAATCGTCACACGAAAGCACTGCCGGGGTGCTCACAGGCAGCGTAGTTTTGGAAACTGAGTCCACCGCTTCCGAAACGCGCCACTGAACGACGCCACTGAACAGCACCGCGAGGGGTCCCGTTGACCGTCCATCCGCATCCCAGTCTTCAGCCCTATGCCGACGCGTGGACGCACTCGATCGAGGCGATATCCGAGCTGGTCCTCCCCCTGACGGAGGGCGAGTGGAACCGGGCGACGCCGTGCCCGGGCTGGTCGGTCCGTGACGTCGTCTCCCACATCATCGGCATCGAGTGCGAGCAGCTCGGGGACCCCCGGCCGATCCACACCGTGGCCCGGGACCTGCGACACGTGGTGGACGAGTTCAGCCGGTACATGGAGGTGCAGGTCGACGTGCGGCGCCACCACACCGCACCGGAGATGACCTCGGAGCTGGAGTACACCGTCATCCGCCGCGCGCGGCAGCTGCGCAACGAGAAGCGGGATCCGGACACCATGGTGCGGGGGCCGCTGGGCGACCAGGTGACCCTGGAACACGCGCTGCGGCTGAGGGCGTTCGACGTGTGGATCCACGAGCAGGACCTGCGGTGGGCGCTGGGGACGCCGGGGAACTGGGACTCACCGGGCGCGTACGTGGCGCAGGACATCCTGCTGGCCGGGCTGCCGAAGGTGGTGGCGAAGCGCGCGGGGGCCCCGGCGAACTCGGCGGTGGTGATCGACGTGCACGGTCAGCTGGAGTTCATGCGGACGGTACGGGTGGACGCGGACGGCCGCGGCACGGTGGACAAGTCCCCGTCGCTGGGCCCGGCGGTGACGCTGACCCTGGACTGGGAGACGTACGTCCGGCTCGCGGCGGGCCGGGTACGGGCGCACACGGTCGCCGACCGGGTGAAGGTGGAGGGTGACGCACAGCTGGCGGAGGCGATCCTGACGCAGTTCTCCGTCACCCCGTGACCCTGTGCCCCACCCCGTGACCCCGTGACCCTTTCACGCCGTGACGCCGTGCGCGGGCCCGGTCCGGCGCCGCTCCGGACGGAGGCGGCTACGGCGTCTCGCGCCCCGCTGTTCCCGGCAGGGGACACGCGGTGGGGCGCGGCTGCGGCTGCGTCCCCGGGCCGGGCACCCGCGAGGCCGCCGCACCGGTCACCGGTGCGGCCGGCCCGCCCGGGGCCGTGGCGCGGCCGCGGTCGGCCTCGCGGGCCAGTGCACGCCGCCGCAGGCCGAGGATCCGGCTGACGCCGAGCGCTTCGAGCACGAAGACCGCCGAGAAGGCGATGCGGTAGTCGTCGCCGGTGGCGTCCAGCAGGAGGCCCACCGTCAGCAGGGTGGTCATGGAGGCGATGAAACCGCCCATGTTGGTGATCCCGGAGGCGGTCCCCTGACGTTCGGGAGGGTTGGCCGGGCGGGCGAAGTCGAAGCCGATCATCGACGCGGGGCCGCAGCCGCCCAGCACCAGGCACAGGGTGATCAGCAGCCACATCGGGGCGTGTCCGCCCGGGTACGCGAGGACCGCGCCCCACAGCAGGGCCGTGAGGCCGACCGTCCCCAGGGCGAGGGGTATCCGCGCGGCCTGGCGGCGGCCGATGATCTGGCCGTAGACCAGCCCGAGCGCCATGTTCGAGGCGACGACCAGCGTCAGCAGCCCGCCCGCGGTGCTCCGGGTCAGTCCCTGCGCCTCGATCAGGAAGGGCATGCCCCACAGCAGCAGGAACACCATCGCGGGGAACTGCGTGGTGAAGTGCACCCACAGCCCGAGCCGGGTGCCCGGTTCGCTCCAGGACTCCTTGATCTGGCGGCGCACGAAGCCCGCACCGCCGGTCCGCGCCCGCGGCGCCGGCTCCTGTCCCTCCGGGTGGTCGCGCAGGAACAGCACCAGCGGCACCAGCACCACCAGCCCGGCCGCCGCGCTGCCGGCGAAGGCCGCGGTCCAGCCGATCCCGTGCAGCACGGGCGCGAGGACGAGCGTGGAGACGAGATTGCCCGCCATGCCGACCAGCCCGGCCAGCTGGGCCATCAGCGGCCCGCGCCGGGCCGGGAACCAGCGGGTGCCGAGCCGCAGCACGGATATGAAGGTCATCGCGTCGCCGCAGCCCAGCAGCGCGCGGGCGGCGAGCGCCATCTCGTAGGAGGGGGAGAGCGCGAAGCCGAGCTGACCGGTGGTGAAGAGCACCGCGCCCAGCGTCAGCACCTTCTTGGTGCCGAGCCGGTCCACCATCAGGCCGACGGGGATCTGCATGCCCGCGTAGACCAGGAGCTGGAGCAGGGAGAAGGTGGCGAGGGCGGAGGCACCCACGTGGAAGCGGTCCGCCGCTTCGAGACCGGCGACCCCCAGGCTGGTGCGGAAGATCACCGCCACGAAGTAGACGGAGACGCCGATGCACCAGACGGCGACGGCCTTGCCGCCGCCCGGCGGATCCTCCGGCCCGGCGCCCCGGGCCGCCGCGGTGGCGCCCGTCGGCCCGGCGCCCGTCGGCCCGGGGCCCTTCGGCGCGAGGCCCTTCGGCCCGGCGCTCACAGGCCCGGCCCCCGCACCAGCGACTCGACCCGGCCGATGTGCCCGCGGACCGCGGCGGCGGCCGCGACGGCGTCCCCGGCCCGCAGCGCGTCCAGGATCTCGGCGTGCTCGGCCAGTGTCCGCTCCAGCCGGTCGGGGTGGGCGTGCAGCAGGGCCACGCCCATCCGCAGCTGCCGGTCCCGGAGTTGGTCGTAGAGGCGGCACAGGATCTGGTTCCCGGCGCTGCGCACGATCTCGGCGTGGAAGCCGCGGTCCGCGGCCATCATCGCGGCGAGGTCGCCGGCGGCGGCGTGCCGGCGCTGTTCGCCGAGCAGCGCCTCGAGCCGGTCCAGCAGACCGGGCGGCGCCGGCACGGCCCTGCCTACGGTGAACTCCTCGACCAGCAGCCTGGTTTCCAGGACGTCGTTGATCTCCTGCGCGGAGACCGGCAGGACCAAAGCGCCCTTCTTCGGGTACAGCTTCAGCAGCCCCTCGGTCTCCAGGCGCAGCAGCGCCTCGCGGACCGGTGTCCGCGACACCCCCACCGCTGCGGCGAGTTCGCCCTCGGTGAGGAGGGTGCCGCCCTCGTAGCGCCGGTCGAGCACGCCGTGCTTGACGTGGCTGTAGACGCGGTCGGCGGCGGTCGCGGTGCTGGTGGCGGCGGGCATGCGCACAGCATAGATACAACAGAGGTGCAACCTGGGGTCCGGTCCGGGATGTGGACGACGCGGACGGGGCGGACGGGGCGGACGACGCGGACCGGCGGCCCCGCGTGGCAGGACCTCCGCCGCACCGCGTCGTCGTCCCGTGGCAGGAGGCGCCCCCGGGGCTTCTCCGACCTCGCCCGCGCCCGCCTGCACCGAAGGATGTACCGCGCCTTCGTCCGCCCGCACGACGTACCCGGCCCGGCGCGCCGGGAGCCTGAAGTCATGGCCGACACACTCGCCCCGGTGGTCCGTACGACCACCCGGCTCCCCCTGCTGGACGTCCTGCGCGGCGCCGCCATCCTCGGCACCCTCATGACCAACGTCTGGATCTTCGCCTCCCCCGGCTCGGAGTGGAGCGTGCTCCAGGGCGGTCTGGGGGCACCCGACCCGATCGCGGACCCCTCCGCGGCGAACGTCGCCGAAGCCGTCTTCCGCTTCCTCGCCGACGGCAAGTTCCTCGCCCTGCTCACGGTGCTCTTCGGGGTCGGCCTGGCCATCCAGTACGACTCCGCCGCCCGCCGCGGCGAACGGTGGCCCGGCCGCTACCCGAAGCGCGCCGCCTTCCTCTTCGTCGAGGGCACCGTCCACTTCGTCCTCGTCTTCGCCTGGGACGTGCTGATGGGGTACGCCGTGACCGCCCTGCTCGTGGCCTGGCTGCTGGCCCGCTCGGAGAAGGTGCGCCGCGCGGCCATGTGGACGGCCGCCGGCGTGCACCTGTCGCTGGTCGCCCTGGCGACCCTGGCCGCGACGGGCACGGCCGACTCCGCGCCGGACGGGCCCGAGGCGGCCGCCGTCGAGCTGTACGCCCGCGGCGGTTACCCGGCCCAGGTCGCCTTCCGCCTGGAGAACGCCGTCGCCCTGCGCATCGAGCCCGTCTTCTCCTTCGCACTGCTGGTCTTCCTCTTCCTCCTCGGCGTACGGCTGCACCGCGCCGGCGCCTTCACCGACACCGCCGAAGGCCGCCGCATCCGCACCCGGCTGGCCGCCTGGGGCCTGGGCCTCGGGCTCCCGCTGAACGCCGCGGCCACCCTCGGCGGGGACGACTTCTTCCTCCTGGGCCGCTACGGCGCCGCGCCGCTGCTCGCCCTCGGCTACCTGGGCCTGATCGGCATGGCCCTGGACCGGCTGTGGATCCCGGCGACCGTGACCCGCGCCCTCGGCTCCGTCGGCCGCACCGCGCTGTCCTGTTACGTCGCCCAGAACCTGCTGTGCATGCTGCTCTGCTACGGCATCGGGCTGGGCCTCGCCGACCGGCTCGGCGGCAGCGGCCCCTGGTGGGTGATGGGCCTGTGGGCGGGCGTCGGCCTGGTGCTGGCCGCCGGGTCCCGGCTGTGGCTGCGCCGCTTCGACCGCGGCCCCCTGGAGGCCGTGCAGCACAAGGTCCTCAGCCCGCGCCGCCGCTCCCCGGCGTGACCCCGCCGCCCGGCGTGACCTCGACGTCCAGCACGTACTCGTCGTACGGCGCCTCGTCCGGGTAGGGCGGCCGTACCTGCGCGAAGCGGATCCTGGCCCGGCCCCCGCCCGGGGGCCGGGCCCTGACGACGTAGCGCAGCTCCACCGCGGCGCCCGGAGCGGCGCCGGGGGCGGCCGGCCACGGCCCCGGCGCCACCGACACCAGGTCCGCGTCCCCCGTGACCCGCCAGGTCCACACGTACCCGCGCGCGCCCCGTCCGGTGAGCCGCACCGCGTACGTCTCACCGGGACTCAGCACGACCCTGCGTACCTCCACGGCCGCCCCCGGTCCTCTCAGACGGGGCCGATCACCGGCCCTTCGTGCCAGCCCGCGCCGTCGCGCCAGTAGTGCTGGAGGCGGCGGTCGGTGCGCAGGACGACGACTTCCAGGTTGAACCCGAAGCTGCCCTGGAGCATCCCGGTGACCGCGGCGACGTCGTGGCCGAAGACCGCGCTGCGCCGCCACGGGGAGCCGCCCGCGTTGCCGCGCCACCAGTGCTCCACCTGCCCTCCGGCCACCGCCACGCACAGCTCGTAGTTCCCGGCGGTGTCCTCGTCGGCGGCCCCGTACTGCCCCTCGATCAGGCAGGGCGCGCAGATGGCGGGCGTACCGCTGCCGAAGACCTCCCCGGCGCGCCAGACGAAGCCGTTCGGGTCGTCGCGCCACCACAGCTGCATGCGGCCGTCGGTCCGGGCGGCGACGAGGTCGAGGTGGCGCGCGCGGGTCTGGACGAGCGCGGGGCCGTAGTGGGCGATGCCGGAGGCGAACCGGCCGCCGTCGTTCCAGGTCCAGGGGGCGCCGTTGATCCGCCACCAGTGGTTCAGGCGCCCGTCGGCGGTGCGGACCACCACCTCGAAGTTGCCGGGCTTGCCGTAGTCGCTCTGGATGAACGCCGGGGTGGACCCGATCGCGGCGTCCCCCGGGCCGAAGGCACCGCCGTCGCGCCACACTCCGGCGGACTGCTCGTAGTACCAGTGGCGCAGCCGGCCGCCCGTGGTCACGTGCAGGGACTCCATGTTGCGGTTGTAGGTGGTCCCGGTGAAGGCCGGCTGGCCGGAGGCGTCGTGGGCGAAGGTGCGCGCGCGGGCCCACGCGAAGGGCGCGTCGCCCTCGCGCCACCAGTGCTGGAGGCGGGCGCCCGTGGTGGTGGCGAGGAGCTCGAAGTTGCGGTGGGCACGGCCGTTGCCGCTCTCGTAGACGTTGCCGGTGTGCAGGCGGCGCTTGGTCCACGGGTCGGGGTTGGTGCCGCGCAGTCCGCACTTGGCCCAGTAGTCGATGTTGACCTCGCCGTAGGCGATCCGGCCGTAGCCGCCGACGTGGTAGCCGGTGCCCCAGGAGTTCTTGAACAGCCAGCAGCCCGCCGCGTCGTCGTAGCCGACGACCAGGACGCAGTGGCCGCCCGCGAGACGGTCGCTCGTACGGTGGTAGACGCCGGAGCCGAGGCCGAAGAAGTCGTCGTAGACGTCGAAACAGGCCGTCAGCGGGCCGACCGTGTCCAGCCACACCTTCTGCTGCTCGACATCGCCGAGCCGGACGTAGTCGGTGACCCTGACGGTCCGGCCGGAACGGTCCCAGCTGGGCGTGTACTCGGCGCGCCAGGCGTCGCGGCGGGCGGCCGGCAGCCCGGCCGGCGGGATGCTGTACGGCCAGCAGTCCGGGTCGGCGAGACCGCCGTTCGCCGTGATCCAGTCGAGGGCGGTCTCCGGGTTGCTGCCCTGGCCGCAGCTGAAGCGCAGACCGTCGTGGACGTCCCCCTCGGAGCGCTCCGCCCACACGTCGTGCTCGATGCGGGCCATGGACTCCACCAGGCCGGCGGCTCCGAAGGCCCAGCAGGAACCGCACGGGTTCTGGTCCTTCACCTTGGTGATCCACGGCCAGCCCCAGCGGTTGCGCCAGTCCACGGCGGCCGGCCGGGCCCCCGCCGACGGCGTCCGCGGCGTGGCGGCCAGCAGGCCGTGGGCGGCCCGCCGCCGGGTGAGGTGCGGGTTGCCGCTGGGGTGCCCGATGAGCCCCGGCAGGTCGACCGGGCCCACGGCCCCGGCGGGCGTCAGGTTCGCCCCGGGCTCCAGACCGAGCGAGGGCCGCGGTACCGGCTCGTCGTCAGCCAGGTGCTCCAGCACCGACCAGCGCGCCCCCCGCGCGATCAGCTGCGCACGCAACTCCCCCACCGATTGAACAGACTCCTGCGGCATGACGGCCCCCCGGCTGCAACCGTTCGGATCAGAGATCCGGGGAGCGTCCCTCCGCCGCCGGAGGCCGTCAAGGGGGTCCGCACGGTCGCGCGGTGGCACAAGGGGAGCGTGCCCCCACCCCCACCCGGACCCGCCTCCAAGGGAGCCGGAACGGGCCCGGTCCGGCCGGGGAGGGGTCCGTATAAGGTCCCCGTATGGGCACCTGGATCGCGCCGAGCGTCATCGAGAGAGAGCTGTACGAGGCCAAGAACGCCGGCGACTGGGCCGCGTACTTCGATGTGCTCGCCCGCGCCCAGCTCTACCTGGTGCAGCCCCGGGTGCAGTCCGACGCCCACCCCGGCTCGGTCTTCTTCCACCCCACCCCGGACCGCATGATCGTCGTCCGCACCGCCGGCATGCTGCCCGCGCCCACTCCCGAGACGGTCTTCGAGTCCCGCAGCCTGGGCTGGTTCTCCACGGTGTGGGCCGCCGGCGATCCCGCCTTCCTCGCCGTGAACCCGGGCTCCCCCGCCGAGGCCTACCTGACCACCACCCCCGCCGACCTGGCCCGCTGGCGCGCGCACGCGGACGCCGCGCCCTGCTACGGCCTGCCCGGCGGCAAGGTCCACGCCCTCTTCACCGGCGGGCCCCTGCACGGGGACATCGCCCACGGCCTCGCCGTCGGCGCGCATCTCGCCGTCACCAACGGCGAGTTCTGGAACGCCCTCGCCTACCACGGCAGCGGCTACCAGCACGAGCGCCGCCGGGTCGCGAAGAGCTGGGGCATCACCGACCGGGCCGACTGGCTCGCCACGCTCGAAGAGCTCCTGAACACCACGGTGGTCAGCCCCGTCTGGGAGTTCGCGCTGCGCGTCCGCCGCGTCCTCGCCTCGGACTTCGCGGGACCGGTGGACGTGGAGCACTGGCGGCACGCCGCCGAGGCGAGCATGCGCCGCAACGCCGAACGCGCCGCCGAGCCGCAGCTCACCCCCGACGGGGTCACCGTCGCCCGGCCGCGCCCGGCCGCCGAGGTCGAGGGGGAGATAGCCGGCGTCAAACGCCTCATCGGCCGGATAGCCCGCTACGAACAGCGTTTCCGGGCCGACGGACTGCTCCCCGAGGACGGCTGGGTCCGCTCCGTCGAGGCCTGGGACCTCGGCCGCGCCTCCCAGATGGCCCGCTGGGGCATCGGCTGCCGCTACGGCACCCTGCACGAGGCGGAGAAGGCCGTGCTGCGTGCCGGGGAGTCGGCCCGCGGCACGTACCGCTCGTGGGAGGAGTTCTCCGCCGGGTACGTGCTCGGCCGGTGCCTGCACTTCGACGAGGAGGAGTTCGGCACCTGGTACACGGGCGCCCTCGCCGCCCACGTCACGCTGACCACCGACCCCGCCAGCCCGTGGCGCAACATCCCTTGGAAGTGCCCGGCCTCGGGACCGGCCTCGGGGACCGGCTCCGGAACCGACCTCGGGTAGTCGGCGGCCGGGCCGGAATCCGACCGCGGCCCGCACCACCCCGCAACTACGCTCTGTTTCATGACTGTTGAGCTGAACGAAACCGTGCGAGGCCTGCTCGACGCGCCGCACCCCGCCGTCCTGTCGACCATCAACCCCGACGGGAGCCCGCAGAGTTCGGTGATCTGGGTGACCCGCGACGGCGGCGACCTGCTGATCTCCACCGAGCAGGGCCGCCGCAAGGAGCGCAACATCGTCCGCGACGGCCGGGTCGGCCTGACCGTCTTCGACCTGGCCAACCCCTTCCTCTACGCCGAGATCCGCGGCACGGCCACGGTCACCGAGGACGTCGGCCGGGCGGTGGCCGTCCGGATCGCCGAGGAGTACATGGGCCCGGGCGCCGGCAAGGAATACCAGGACGCCCCGGCCGAGGACGTCCGCGTGGTCGTCCGTATCACCCCGACCAAGGTCCTCGGCAACGCCGCCCGCCAGGACTGAGCCCCCCGGGCCCGGCCCTGATGCGCCGGACATCCCCTAGGGCAGGAGGGCCCTGACCTGTGTCCAGGCGTCGACCGAGGCCGACAGCGGGTCGTCGTCCGCGAGGTGGGGGCGGACGGCCGTCAGCCAGGGGATCAGGGACTTGATGCGGCGCAGGTGCCGGATGCGGTGGTGCGGGAGGTCGCGCCAGACGCTGCCCTGCGCCGCCGCCTGCGCCGGGGCCAGGTCGATCAGCGCGAGCAGCTCCCGGCACAGGGCCGCCGGGTCGCCGCCGCGGTCCGGGCCGAACTGCTGGATCAAATAGCCCTGTACGCAGGCAAGTTCGGGCGCCCTGACCAGTTCCGGCATGGCTTCGGCCGCCGCGCAGCGGTGGGTGGCCGTCAGGGCGACCCGGCCCCAGCGCAGCCGGACCTCGTCCGGCAGCCGCTCGTCGCGCATCCGCACGCCGGCCAGGACCCGCAGGGTCCGCGGGTGGGGTTCGTCGTTCAGCGGCGGGGTGGTGGCCAGCCAGGCCTCCAGGTCCTCCAGCGAGTGCCCGTCGGGCGGCACCGAGGTCAGCACCTGCCCGCGGGAGAGCAGCGCGACCATGGCGCCCGTGAAGTGGACCTGCGCGGTGTGTCCGGCGTCGAAGGAGCCGACGGCCCGTCCGTACCGCTCGATGCGGCGCAGTCCCATCCGCGACTCGCCGACGGCGTAGACCTGCCCGGTGCGGGCCGTGCCGCCGATGCAGCGCACCACGCACACGCCACCCGTGACGTCGGCCTCCTCGACCGAGTAGACCTGCAGTTCGGCGATGGACACCCCGGCCCCCTTCCCCGGGCGGCAGGTTACCTCCCGGGGGTGCGGGCCGTGCTCACAAGGAGCCCTGGAGGCAGACGCGGGTGCGGGTGACGGCGGAGGCGGCGGCCGAGAAGCTCAGGCTGCGGCTCGGGCCGGTCACCGAGACCCGCAGGCGCCCGCCGCCGCCCGCGTCGAGGCGTACGAGGTCGCCGCCGTCGGGGTGGCCGGCGGCGAGACCCGTCATGCGCAGGTCCTCCACGCCCGTGAACACGACGAAGAAGCGCAGGGTGTTGTAGGCACCGCGCGACCATTGCGGCTCGGGGCGGTCGGGCAGCCGCCCGGTCTCGAAGCCGAGGGTGACGGAGGTGTCCCGCTCGTCGACGTGCACGTAGTACAGGGGGCAGCCGGACAGCTCGGGCGGAGTGTCGTAGAGCGCCGCCAGTTCGGGCCAGGGTGCGCGGCTCATCAGGCCCTTTCGTAGAAGGCGTTGACGTGGGTCGGCGGCAGCACCGGGTACAGCCGGTCGAGGACCGGCCGGAGGTGGCTGCGCGGCCCGCCGTCCCCGCCGTCGGCGTCGCGCGTGAAGACGCCGATGCCGCCCAGCGACAGCGAGGCGACCGTGGTGAAGGACACCTCGGTGCCGGGCCCGGTGACGCGGACGGCCAGCCGGTTGCGGGGCAGCGCGGTGAGCCGGACGTCCGCCGTCACCGGCGGCCGCCAGCCCTCCATCACGAAGTCCTCGACGTGGCCGAAGCCGATCCGGCACTGGAGCGTGTCCCCGGGGCCGCCGTCCCAGCGGTCGGGGAACCTCGGCAGGTCCAGCCGCAGGACGACCCCCGAGCCCCAGCCGTCCGCGTGCACCGACCTCAGCCGGACGCCCGTCAGCGCGGGCACCTCGTCGTAGTACGGCGCGAGGGCCGGGGGGCCGGGGACGAGGTCGGCCCAGTTCACCGCTCGGGCGCTTCCAGCACCAGGCGGATCTCGGTGACCTGGTAGCCGGCGCGGTCGAAGGCGGCGGCCATCGGCAGGTTCACGGTGTCCGTGGTCGCGGTGATGCGCTCGGCGCCCGCCGCCGCGTGGAATCGGGTGATCTCGGCGAGGACCTCGTCGATCAGGCCCCGGCCGCGCTGCTCCGGTACGACGCCCAGGTAGCCGACGTTGCGGTGGTACGGGGTCGCCGAGGGCACGGCCAGACCGGCGAGGCGGCCGTCGGGCAGGTGGGCCAGGCGCCACCAGGAGCGCTCGCCGGGGCATCCGAGGTAGAAGTCGAAGTCCTCGCGGGCCAGCTGCTCGGCGTCCATCAGCTCCAGCTCGTGCTGCGTGGCCAGGTCGAGGCTGCCGTGGGAGAGCCGGGCGAACGCGTCCAGCATCTCCTCGTCGGTGCCCTCGCGGAAGACCAGCCGGCCGGTGGGCTCCGCCGTCCCGGCGGCCGGCGTCCACTCGTAGCGCAGCCGCTCGATCTCGCGGGTCAGCCCGGTCCGGTGGGCGGCCTCCCGGCGCCAGGCGACCGCCGCGGCCAACTCCGGGTCGTCCCGCCAGCCGCGGGGCAGGGAGATGTTGTAGCCGGGTATCCCGCCGAAGGCGGTGTGGCCGGCGTCCAGCAGCCCGGCGGCGACCCCGGCCGGGTCGGCCACCCCGGCCGCGACCTGGAGGCAGTCGAGCGCGATCGGCTGCTCGCTGTCGGCCCGGCCCCACCAGACGGCGCGGGCCAGGATCCGCCCGTCCTCGTCCTCGGCGGTCCGGATCCACTCCGGGCGGATCCGGTTCGCGGCGAGCTCCTCGCGGATCCTCTCGGCGGTCAGGGCGGGGACGGGGCCGTCGGCCGGATGGGCGACGGCGCGGTCCAGGTCTGCGGGGCCTGCGGTGGCGGCACGGAAGATCATCCGCAGATGATCACACGGCTCGAGGGCGCCGGCCAGGGTTTTCCCCCGCGGGAACGGCCGATGGCCGGTCTCTTCGGGGGAGACCGGCCATCGGTGTCGTGCCGCGTACGCGTGTCCGCTACGACCAGGTGATCAGCCGGCGCGGGTGTTCCAGGACCGCCGCGATGTCGGCGAGGAACTTGGAGCCGAGCTCGCCGTCGATGAGACGGTGGTCGAACGACAGCGCCAGCGTGGTGACCTGGCGGGGCTTGACCTTGCCCTTGTGGACCCACGGCTGGAGCTTGATCGCGCCGACCGCGAGGATCGCGGACTCGCCCGGGTTCAGGATGGGCGTACCGGTGTCGACGCCGAAGACGCCGACGTTGGTGATGGTGATCGTGCCGTTCTGCATGTCGGCCGGGGAGGTCTTGCCGTCGCGGGCCGTGGCGACCAGCGAGGACAGGGACTCCGACAGCTCGCCCAGGGTCTTGGCGTGCGCGTCCTTGATGTTCGGGACGATCAGCCCGCGCGGGGTGGCCGCCGCGATACCCAGGTTGACGTAGTGCTTGAGGACGATCTCCTGGGCCGCCTCGTCCCAGGACGCGTTGACGTCCGGGTTGCGGCGGATGGCGACCAGGACGGCCTTCGCGATCAGGAGCAGCGGATTGATCCGCAAGCCCGCGAGGTCCGGGTCGTCCTTGAGCTCCTGGACCAGCTTCATCGTGCGGGTCACGTCGAGGGTGATGAACTCGGTCACGTGCGGCGCGGTGAAGGCCGAGCCGACCATGGCCTGGGCGGTGACCTTGCGGACGCCCTTGACCGGGATACGGGTCTCCCGCGCCGACGGCTCGACCGCCGGGGCGGCGGCCTCGGCCACCGGGGCCGGGGTCTGGGCCTGCGGCGCGACGGGCGCCGCCGCCGCGGGCGCGGCCTGCGGGGCGATCGCCGCGGCGGCCGCCGCGTGGACGTCCTCCCGGGTCACGACCCCGCCGTCACCGGTGGGCACCACCGAGGCCAGGTCGATGCCGAGGTCCTTGGCGAGCTTGCGCACCGGCGGCTTGGCCAGCGGGCGCTCACCGCCCGGCTGCGCCGGGACCGCGGGGAGCACCGGCGCGGCGGCCGGAGCGGCGGCGGGAGCCGCCGTGCCGTTCTGCGCGGCCGTGCCCGCCGGGGCCTTGCGCGGGCGGCGCTTGGTGGAGGCGGTGGAGACGCCGTAGCCGACCAGCACGGGCTGGCGGGCCTCGGCGACGGGCTCCTCGGCGGCCGGAGCCGGAGCCGGGGCGGCCTCGGCGACGGGCGCGGAGGCCTCCTGGACCGGGGCGTCGGCGGCGGCGCCGGCGGTCTGCACCGAGATGATCACCTGGCCGACGTCGACCGTGGTGCCCTCCTCGAAGAGGAGCGCGTGCACGGTGCCGTCGAACGGGATCGGCAGCTCGACGGCGGCCTTGGCCGTCTCGACCTCGCAGACGACCTGGCCGTCGGTGACCGTGTCACCGGGCTGGACGTACCACTTGAGGATCTCGGCCTCGGTGAGGCCCTCGCCCACGTCGGGCATCTTGAATTCGCGGATGGTCATGGAACGTGGCTCCTCAGTACGCCAGCGAACGGTCGACGGCGTCGAGCACCCGGTCCAGGCCCGGCAGGTACTCGTCCTCCAGGCGGGCCGGCGGGTACGGGGCGTGGAAACCGCCCACGCGCAGTACCGGCGCCTCCAGGTGGTAGAAGCACCGCTCCGTGATGCGGGCGGCGATCTCCGAGCCCACGCCGAGGAAGACCGGCGCCTCGTGGACGACCACGAGCCGGCGGGTCCTCTCCACCGACGCCTGGATCCCGTCGAAGTCGACCGGGGACATCGAGCGCAGGTCCAGGACCTCGACCGACTTGCCCTCCTCGGCGGCCGCGGCCGCCGCCTCCAGGCAGACCTTCACCATCGGGCCGTAGGCGGCCAGGGTGAGGTCGGCGCCCTCGCGCACCACGCGCGACTTGTGCAGCTCGCCGGGGATGGCCTCGGTGTCGACCTCGCCCTTGTCCCAGTAGCGGCGCTTCGGCTCGAAGAAGATCACCGGGTCGTCGCTGAGGATCGCCTGCTGGAGCATCCAGTAGGCGTCGGAGGCGTTCGACGGGGAGACCACCTTCAGGCCCGCGACGTGCGCGAAGAGCGCCTCCGGGGACTCCGAGTGGTGCTCGACCGCGCCGATGGCGCCGCCGTAGGGGATGCGCACGACGACCGGCAGCTTGATCTTGCCCAGGGCGCGCGCGTGCATCTTCGCGAGCTGCGTGACGATCTGGTCGTACGCGGGGAAGACGAAACCGTCGAACTGGATCTCCACGACCGGCCGGTAGCCGCGCAGGGCCAGGCCGATCGCGGTACCGACGATGCCCGACTCGGCGAGCGGGGTGTCGATGACCCGCTCCTCGCCGAAGTCCTTCTGCAGACCGTCGGTGATCCGGAAGACACCGCCCAGCTTGCCGACGTCCTCACCCATGATCAGGACCTTCGGGTCCTGCTCCAGGGCCTTGCGCAGCGACTCGTTGAGCGCCTTCGCGATCGACATCTTCTCGATGGCCATGGTGGTCACTCCCCACCCTCGAAGGACGCGAGGTAGGCGGCGAACTGGGCGCGCTCCTCGTCGACGAGCGCGTGCCCGTCCGCGTAGACGTTCTCGAAGATCGCCATGGTGTCCGGGTCGGGCATGGCGCGCACGGCCTCGCGCACGCGCTTGCCCATGGCCTCGCTCTCGGCCTCCAGCTCCTCGAAGAACGCCTCGTCGGCGCCCCCGGTGGCCAGCAGGTGGGCCTTCAGTCGCTGGATGGGGTCCTTGGACTCCCAGGCCGCCCGCTCCTCGTCCCGCCGGTACTTCGTCGGGTCGTCGGAGGTGGTGTGCGCACCCATGCGGTACGTGAACGCCTCGACCAGGGTCGGGCCCTCGCCGCGGCGCGCCCGGTCCAGGGCCCAGCGGGTCACGGCCAGGCAGGCCAGCACGTCGTTGCCGTCGACGCGGACGCCGGGGAAGCCGAAGCCCTGCGCGCGCTGGTAGAGCGGCACGCGCATCTGGCGCTCGGTCGGCTCGGAGATCGCCCACTGGTTGTTCTGGCAGAAGAACACCACGGGGGAGTTGTAGACGGCGGAGAAGTTGAAGGCCTCCATCACGTCGCCCTGGCTGGACGCGCCGTCGCCGAAGTAGGCGATCACGGCCGCGTCGGCGCCGTCCTTGGCCACGCCCATCGCGTAACCGGTCGCGTGGAGCGTCTGCGAGCCGATGACGATCGTGTAGAGGTGGAAGTTGTTCAGGTTCGGGTCCCAGCCGCCGTGGTTCACACCGCGGAACATGCCGAGCAGGTTGGTCGGGTCGACCCCGCGGCACCAGGCCACACCGTGCTCACGGTAGGTCGGGAACACGTAGTCCGCGTCGTTCAGCGCCCGTCCGGAGCCGATCTGCGCGGCCTCCTGGCCGAGGAGCGAGGCCCACAGGCCCAGCTCGCCCTGACGCTGCAGGGCGGTCGCCTCACCGTCGAAGCGGCGGGTCATGACCATGTCGCGGTACAGGCCGCGCAGGTCCTCGGTGGTGATGTCTGCGACGAAGGGGGCGAACTCGGCGTTCTCCGCGTTGTCGACGCGGTCCCCTTCGGGCGTCAGCAGCTGTACGAGCTGAGGTTCAGCGTCCTGCGTCTGCGCGGTGGCAGCGGCGGGCTTGGCGGCGCTCGCCGCACCTGCCGCCCGCTTGGTGCCGCTGCTGCGTCGCGGCTTGCGCGCGGCAGTGCTCTCCACGGTCACTTGTGCTCCTCCGTCGGTCCGGCACCCGGGTTCTCCGGGGTCCAGTGCGGCTCACCTGCATCCGTAACGAGCGCACGGGGTGGGTGCGCGTCGCGTACGGGATTCAGGCGTGACAGGCGTCCCGGCGAGTGCCCTGCGCAATGCACGTTACCCAGTGCGCCGCATAACTGCGAAACCCCGTTTGACCTGCGTTTTTGCTTGGATTTCCAAGTAAATCCGCAGCGGCGGGAACAACCACTGGTCACAGCCTTGCAGGGGCCGGGAACAACGGCACGTTATCCCGGGTAACTCCGGCAGGGAAGGGGTGAGTGTGTGAAACTGACTTGGTGCGCGAAGACGGAAAAATCAAGGTATTCCTCCTGGACGACCACGAAGTGGTCCGTCGGGGCGTCCACGAGCTGCTCTCGGTCGAGGAGGACATCGAGATCGTCGGAGAGGCCGGGACGGCCGCCGATGCCCTGATCCGCATTCCCGCCACCCGCCCCGACGTGGCCGTTCTCGACGTCAGGCTGCCGGACGGCAGCGGCGTGGAGGTGTGCCGCGAGGTGCGCTCCCAGGACGAGGACGTCAAGTGCCTGATGCTGACCTCGTTCGCCGACGACGAGGCCCTCTTCGACGCGATCATGGCCGGCGCCTCGGGCTACGTGCTCAAGGCGATCCGCGGGAACGAGCTGCTCGGCGCCGTGCGTGACGTCGCCGCCGGCAAGTCGCTGCTGGACCCGGTCGCCACCGCCCGCGTACTGGAGCGGCTGCGGGACGGCAAGAGCGGCAGGGGCGACGACCGGCTCGCCAACCTCACCGAGCAGGAGCGGAAGATCCTCGACCTGATCGGGGAGGGCCTGACCAACCGCGTGATCGGCGAGCGCCTGCACCTGGCGGAGAAGACGATCAAGAACTACGTCTCCAGCCTGCTCTCCAAGCTGGGCATGGAGCGCCGCTCCCAGGCCGCCGCCTATGTGGCCCGCCTTCAGGCCGAGAAGCGCTAGGCACGCGGCCGGCAATTCCAATTACCGGACGCTCCGCTCCGGTCGGCGCGGTTCACCGGAACGGGAATCCCGAACGGCTGTGCGGGAGCGTCTTCTGACGGGGCGCCCATGCGAACGGGCCCGGCGGAATTCGATTCCGCCGGGCCCGTCCCCGTACTCACTCCGCGCTGTCGGGTCCCGGCGGCGGCTGGGTCTTGGTCGGCTGCGTGGTGACGGGAGCGCTCTTGGTCGGCGTGGCGGTCGCCGTCGCCGTGGCGGTCCTGGTCGCCGTCGCGGTCGGTGACTGCGTCGCGGTCGCCGTCGGCGACTGGCTGGCGGTCTGTGTCCGGGTGCGGGTCGGCGCCGGCAGGTTGTCGTTGTTCGTCGGCGTGTTGTCCGTGGGCTGGCGCGAGGGCGTGGGGTTGTTCGGCGAGTCCGACGCACTCGGCTTGGCGCTGGGGGCGGTCTGACTCGTCCCCGGGTCCTGCTTCTCGCCGCCCTTGCCACCGCCGCCGCCCCCACCGCTGACGGCGTAGGCCACGCCGCCCGCGATCGCGACGATCGCGAGCACCGCGAACAGCCATACCTTCCAGCCGCCGCCGCTGCCGCCCCGGTTGTCGTAGACCTCGTACCCGCCGCTGTGCCCGCCCTGGCCGCCGGGGGCGCCGGGGAAGGCCGTGCCGTCGTCCGGGTTCAGCGGCGGCACCATCGGCTGCTGGAACTGCGAGGTCGAGGCGTTCGAGGCGTACCGCTGCCCGCCGCCGCCCCCGCCCACGGGCGGCATGGCCGTGGTGGCGGCGACACCGCCGCGCCCGTGCGGCAGCGACATGGTGACCGGGCCGGTGTTCCAGGTACCGGTGTTCGCCCCCTGGTCGTGCAGCATCTGGAGCGCGTACTGGACCAGCCCGCGCATCTCCTCGGCGCTCTGGAACCGGTCGTCCGGGTCCTTGGCGAGGGCGCGCATGACGAGGCCGTCGAGCTCCTGCGGGATGTGGTGGCCCTCCGGCAGCTGCGAGGGCGGCACCGGCGCGTCCTGGACGTGCTGGTAGACCACGGAGAGCGGGGTCTCGCCGGTGAACGGGGGGCGCAGGGCGAGGAGTTCGTAGAGCAGGCAGCCGGTCGCGTACAGGTCGCTGCGGTGGTCCACGGCCTTGCCGAGGGCCTGTTCGGGCGAGAGGTACTGCGGGGTGCCCATGACCATGCCGGTCTGGGTCATCGTCGCCTGACCGCCGTGCAGGGCGCGGGCGATGCCGAAGTCCATCACCTTCACGGCGCCGGCATCGGTGATGATCACGTTCGCGGGCTTGATGTCACGGTGGACGATGCCGTGCTGGTGCGAGTAGGCGAGGGCCTCGAGCACGCCCGAGACGATGATGAGCGCCTGCTCCGGCCCCGGGGCCTCGGCGCTGATCAGCAGATCGCGGATGGTGCGGCCCTCGACCAGCTCCATGACGATGTACGGGACGGTGTTCGGACCGACGCGGTCCTCGCCCGAGTCGTACACGGCGACGACGGCGTGGTGGTTGAGTCCGGCGACGGACTGCGCCTCGCGCGTGAAGCGGGCCTTGGACACCGGGTCCTCGGCCAGGTCGGCGCGCAGCAGCTTCACGGCGACGGTGCGGCCCAGGCGCACGTCCTCGGCGGCGAACACCTCCGCCATACCGCCGCGGCCCAGCCGGTGCGTCATCCGGTAACGGCCGTCGCCCACCAGGCCGCCGTCGCCCCAGTGCTCAGGACCGTCGGTCATCCCGGCGCCGTTTCCCTCGGGTTCGGGTGCCATCAGTCCTCGCCGTCGTCTCTCTCGGCCGCCGCTGCGCGGTAGTCCTCTTCTGTGGTTCTCCGGTGAACGCTACAGCCTCCGAACCGGTCACCGTTCGGACAAGGCCACGGTGTGCACGTGTGGTCACGGAACGGGCACCTGGCTTGACGTGTGCTTGCCCTGGGGCAGACTGGGCGCCAGCCGTGCCCGGCCGGAGGCGCGGGGACACGTCCCGAGGGGAAGCAACAGTCATGAGCCAGGACGGCACTCAGGGCCAGTACGCGGGCGGCTCTCTGGCCGGTGGCCGTTACCAGCTAAGGGACTTGCTGGGGGCGGGCGGCATGGCCTCCGTGTACCTGGCGTACGACTCGGCGCTCGACCGGCAGGTCGCCATCAAGACCCTGCACAGCGACCTCGGCCGGGAGCAGTCCTTCCGCGAGCGCTTCCGCCGCGAGGCCCAGGCTGTAGCGAAACTGTCGCACACGAACATCGTCTCGGTCTTCGACACCGGCGAGGGCGAAGTGACGTTCGGCGGCGGCCGCCCGGACGACGGCGCCGTGATGCCGTACATCGTCATGGAGTACGTGGAGGGCAAGCCGCTCGGCTCGGTGCTCGACGCGGACATCCGGCAGTACGGCGCCATGCCGGCGGACAAGGCGCTGAAGGTGACGGCCGACGTGCTGGCCGCCCTGGAGACCAGCCACGAGATGGGGCTCGTCCACCGCGACATCAAGCCCGGCAACGTGATGGTGAACAAGCGCGGCGTGGTGAAGGTGATGGACTTCGGCATCGCCCGCGCCATGCAGTCGGGGGTCACCTCGATGACGCAGACCGGCATGGTCGTCGGCACCCCGCAGTACCTCTCGCCCGAACAGGCCCTGGGCCGCGGCGTCGACGCCCGGTCCGACCTGTACTCGGTCGGCATCATGCTGTTCCAGCTGCTGACGGGGCGGCTCCCGTTCGACGCGGACTCGCCGCTGGCCATCGCCTACGCGCATGTGCAGGAGGAGCCGGTCGCGCCGTCCTCCATCAACCGGTCGGTGACCCCGGCGATGGACGCGCTGGTGGCGCGCGCGCTGAAGAAGAACCCGAACGAGCGTTTCCCCACGGCCGCGGCGATGGGCGACGAGGTCGCGCGGGTGCTGGGTTCCGGGCAGACGGGCGCGCCGGTCATCGTGCAGGGCCAGGGGCCGCTGAGCAGCGGGGCGGGGGTGTCCTCGGCCGTGTTCCCGCCGGTGGACTCCGGTCTCCAGGCCCCGCCGCCGTCGGTGCAGCAGCCCTACCAGGCGCCGCACACCCCCACGCCGGCCCCGTACGCGCCCGCCCCGCAGCCGCACGCGGCGCAGGGCGGTGGCTACGCCTACCCGCACACGCCCCCGCCGCCGCAGCAGTACGCCCCGCAGACCCCGCCCCCGTACGTGATCTCCCCGTCGGGCACGGCGAGCCCGTCCGGCTCCGGCGGCGGCAAGCGGAACACGCCGGTGGTCGTGGGCGCGGTCGTGGTGGCGCTGCTGGCCGTCGGCGGCCTGATCGCGGCGATCTCGATGAACGGCGACGACAAGGAGAAGGGCGGCACCGGCACCACGGCCGATCCGGGCACCTCGGCGTCGGCGTCCGCGAAGGCCGGGTTCAAGGGGCCCGACGTCTCGCGCACGATCGACCCGAAGAAGTGCTCGGAGCCGGTGAAGCACTACAGCGAGGCCGGCAAGTACTCGGCGCCGGACCTCAAGTACAAGAACCTGCTGTCGGTGAAGGCCTGCATCCAGGCCTCGGGCGGCAAGTACACGATCATCCCCAAGGACGAGGCCGTGTACGGCAAGGACACGGTGCTGGTCCAGTCCCCGGCCGCCGGCGAGAAGATCGACAAGGAGGGCACGGAGTACACGCTCACCGTGTCCACCGGCAATCCGGAGTAGCCGGAGCGGCCGAAGGAGCCGCACGGCGCGGCCCGCACGACACACCGGCATCCCGGGCACCCGATAGGGCGTCCGGGATGCCTGTTTTGCCCCACTATGTAAATCTGAGCGCATCTCGCCGGCTCCGGCGAGCACGCCGGCCGCTCGGGACGGGAGGGGCTCCCCGTGATCCAAGGCTTCCGCCCGTCGCGCTGGCTGGCCTGCGCCGCGCTGACCGCGGCCGCCCTCGCGCCCGCCGCCTCCGCGTACGCCGGACCGCTCACCCCCGCCCACCGGAGCGGAGGGGGCGCGGCGCACGCCGCCCGGCCGGGGTACGTCCCGGCGGCCTCGTCGGCCGCGGGGCGCACCACAGCCGACGAGGCCGACGAGGGCGACGGCCCCCGCGAGGAGCTGGCGGGGAGCGCCGCCGGGGTGGGCCGCGAGCGGCCCGGCCGGCCGGCCGGCGAGCCGGCCAACCCCGAGCTGCTCATCGCCTCCCGGCCGCTGCCGGTGCGCCCGCGCACCGAGCCCGTGCCGCCGCCCGCGCCGCCCTCCGCACCCCCGCCGCCGGTGTCGCAGCCCTCGGCCGCCGACCCGACAGAGCGTGACGCCGTCAGCGCGCTCGGTACCGAGCCGAACGACCGCGCCGCGGACCTGGCCGCGCACATACTGCCGCTGGGCACCGGATTCGCCCTGATGGGGCTGGGTCTGGGCTATCTGGGCGTACGGCTGCGCCGGGGCGCGTAGGCCCGTCCCGCTTCCCGGAAGCGGCCCGACGATGGTTGCCGAGCGTGAACATACTCGGTATACATACCGAGTATGTCGATCCGTCACGGGCTGCTCGCCCTCCTGGAACGGGGTCCTCGGTACGGCTCCCAGCTGCGCACCGAGTTCGAAACCCGGACCGGCTCCACCTGGCCCCTCAACGTCGGGCAGGTCTACACGACCCTCGCCCGGCTCGAACGCGACGGCCTCGTCGCACCCGACGGCGAGGACGCCGCGGGACACACGCTCTACGCCATCACCGACACCGGGCGCGCCGAACTGCGCGAGTGGTACGAGCGCCCCGTCGACCGGGCGAATCCGCCCCGGGACGAGCTGGCCATCAAGCTCGCCATGGCCGTGGGCTCCACGGGCGTGGACATCCGCGCCGTCATCCAGTCCCAGCGGCACGCCACGATCCGCGCGATGCAGGACTACACCCGGCTCAAGGCCACCGCGCTCGCGGCGCTGGAGAGCGGGCAGGCCGGCGAACGCGACGACATCGCCTGGCTGCTCGTCCTGGAACAGCTGATCTTCCAGACCGAGGCCGAGGCGCGCTGGCTCGACCACTGCGAGGCCCGGCTCGTCCGGCTCTCCCTGACGGCCGACCGGAGAGCCGCCGCGCCCGAACCGCCCCAGGCCGCCGCCGACGCCCCGGCCCCGACCACCACCGACCGGCCCCGCACCGCCCGTACGCGGCGCGCCTGAACCACGTTCCAGGGGGGAACCTCATGTCCGACCAGCACCAGACCCGGCAACCCGTCCTGCAGTTGGAGCGGCTCGTCCGCACCCATGGCAGCGGTGCCACCGAAGTGCACGCCCTGCGCGGCATCGACCTCGCCGTCCACCCCGGCGAACTCGTCGCCGTCATGGGCCCTTCCGGCTCCGGCAAGTCCACGCTGCTGACCCTCGCCGGCGGCCTCGACACCCCCAGCAGCGGCCGGGTGCTGGTCGAGGGCACCGACATCACCACCGCGAGCCGCAAGCAGCTCGCCTCGCTGCGCCGCCGCAGCATCGGCTACGTCTTCCAGGACTACAACCTGATCCCGGCCCTCACCGCCGCCGAGAATGTGGCCCTGCCGCTCGAACTGGACGGCACCTCGGCCCGCAAGGCCCGCGTCGCGGCCCTCGCGGCGCTGGCGGAGATGAACCTGGGCGTCCTCGCCGACCGCTTCCCCGACGAGATGTCCGGCGGCCAGCAGCAGCGCGTCGCCATCGCCCGCGCCCTGGTCGGCGACCGGCGCCTGGTCCTGGCCGACGAACCGACGGGCGCCCTCGACTCCGAGACCGGCG
Source organism: Streptomyces yangpuensis (assembly GCF_024666385.1). Taxonomy (NCBI): domain Bacteria; kingdom Bacillati; phylum Actinomycetota; class Actinomycetes; order Kitasatosporales; family Streptomycetaceae; genus Streptomyces; species Streptomyces yangpuensis. Next base: position 3,803,410 of record NZ_CP102514.1, on the reverse strand, counting down.
AATCCGTCCTCGGTCTGCTGCGCTCCCGCTGCGACGCGGGCGCGGCCGGGGTCCTCGTCACCCACGAGCCGCGGTTCGCCGCGTGGGCCGACCGCGTGGTGTTCCTGCGCGACGGCAGCGTGGTCGACGAAACCATGCGCAGCCAGGCCGACTCCCTCCTCTCCGGGCAGGCGGGCGTCCAGTGACCTCCTCACTCCGGGGCTGGTACCACTCCTGGGTCGCCGCCGTACGCATCGCACGCCGGGACGCCTGGCGCGCCAAGGGCCGCAGCTCCCTGGTCCTCGCGATGATCGCCCTGCCGATCGTCGGGGTGAGCGCCGCCGACCTCACCCTGCGCAGCGCCGAACTCTCCCCCGACCAGGCCGTCAGCCGGGTGGTCGGCGCCGCCGACGCCCGGATCAGCACCTCGCACGCGGGCAGGCCGATCCACCAGGTGCCCGACGGGTCCCACTACGTACCCGTCGGCGGCTTCGACGACGCCGGCACCCCGTCGAAACCGAAGGAGGAGACGCCGGACCAGGTGGCCGCCGCGCTCCCGCCCGGGACCCGGCTCCTGAAGGACTCCGACGGGTACGGCAAGGTCCGCACCCAGCACGGCCTGCTCGACACCGATCTGCGCGAGATCGACCTGCGCGACCCGCTGGCCAAGGGCCTGTTCACCCTCGACCGGGGCCGGCTGCCCGAGCGGGCGGGCGAGGTCGTCGCGACCAACGCCTTCCTGGAGAACTCCGGCCTGTTCGTCGGCTCGTCCGTCACCCCGCGCGGCGCCACCTCCTCGTACAAGGTCGTCGGCGCGTACGAGCTGCCGAACGACCTCAAGAGGGAGCAGATCATCGCCCCGCCCGGGAGCCTGATCGCCCCGCTCGACAAGGCGCTCCGGGCCGCCGGGGGCATCGGGGTGCTCCCGAACGACTCCTACCTGGTCACGGTGGGCGGTGAAGGTTTCACGTGGAACATGGTCCAGGCGGCCAACGCCAAGTCGCTGGTCGTCGTCTCACGTGCCGTCGCCAACCGTCCGCCCGCCGACGCCGACGTCCCGCTCTACCGGCAGGAACCCAAGGAACAGTTCGAGCGCAGCGCCGGCGGCGCCACCCACATGGCCATCCTGGCCACGATCGTGGGCCTCGCCATGCTGGAGATCTGCCTGCTCGCCGGGCCGGCCTTCGCGGTCGGCGCCCGCCGCTCACGCCGCCAGCTCGGCCTGGTCGGCGCCAACGGCGGTGACCGCAGCCACATCCGTTCCATCGTGCTCGCCGGCGGACTGGTCATCGGCGCCGCGGCCGCCGTCTCCGGCACCGCGATCGGCCTCACCCTGACCGTCGCTCTCCAGCCGCTGCTGGAGGAGCAGCTCGGCGAGCGCTTCGGCAGCCTCGACTTCCGCCCGCTGGAACTGGCCGGCATCGCCCTGCTCGCCGTGGTGACCGGACTGCTGTCCGCGATCGTCCCCGCGGTGACCGCCTCCCGGCAGACGGTCCTGGCCTCGCTGACCGGCCGCCGCGGCGTGCGCCGCGCCAACCGGGTGCTGCCGGTCGCCGGCCTGGTCGCCGTCGCCGTCGGCGCCGGGACCGCCCTGTACGGAAGTGTGGCGGACATGGGCGCCACCGTCGTCGCGGGCGGCAGCGCACTCGCCGAACTCGGCATCGTCGCCCTCACCCCGGTCCTGGTCGGCCTCTTCGGGCGGATCGGCCGCTGGCTGCCGCTGTCCCCGCGGCTCGCGCTGCGCGACGCCGTGCGCAACCGGGGCCGTACGGCGCCCGCCGTGGCCGCGGTCCTGGCCGCCGTCGCCGGCACCGTGGCGGTGGCCACGTACCAGCACAGCAGTGAGATCCAGAGCCGGCACGAGTACATCGCCGACCTGCCGCACGGCACCGGCTGGCTGCTGACCTCCGAGAACGGCGCCTACCAGGAGGTCCCCGCCCTGCGCGAGTCCCTCACCAAGCAGCTCCCGGTGGCCCGGCGCGCGGACGTGGACCGGCTGGTCGTCGGCAGGCCGGGCTGCGAGTCGTTCTCCGAGGACCCCACCTGCGGTCGCGTCGAGATCATCACGCCCAAGGACCAGCGGTGCCCGCTCCACGAGAGGCGCGAGGGCCCCGACACCCTCAGCGCCGAGGATGCCCGCAAGCTGCGCCAGGACTGGCGCTGCAAGGGCGCCGTGCGGGGCACGCAGTACTCCACGGTCATCGCCGACGAGAAGCTGCTGAGCATCCTCGCGGTCACCGACCCCGGCTCCGTGTCCGCGCTGAAGCAGGGCCGGGCCCTCGCCTTCGACCGGCGACAGGTCAAGGACGGCAAGGTCACCCTGCGGATCATCGCCGGCTCGGACCGGGACGAGATGTTCGCCGGCACGTCCGAGGAACCGGTCGGCGTGGACAAGGTCCTCCCCGTCCATCTGGCCCCGGAGGGCACCGAGAGCTGGGGCCTCGAACTGGTGCTGCCGCCCGCGGCCGTCCAGGCCACGGGTCTGACCACGGCACCGATCGGCTCCTACTTCGCTCTCGACGGGACGGCCACCTCCGAGCAGCGGCAGCGGATCGCCGGGGACATCGACCGGATGGGCGTGGAGGCCTCCCTGCGGATCGAAGCGGGCTACCAGGGCGACGACAGCCTGGTCCTGCTCGCCCTGACCGTCTTCGCCGGACTGGTCACCATCGGCGCGGCCGGTATCGCCACCGGGCTGTCCCAGGCCGACGCCGAGGCCGATCTGAAGACGCTGGCAGCGGTGGGCGCCCCGCCGCGGGTGCGGCGGACGCTGAGCGGCTTCCAGTGCGGGGTGGTGGCCCTGATGGGCGTCGTCCTGGGCTCGGCGGCCGGAATCCTGCCCGCGATCGGTCTGCGCCTGACGCAGCGACGGGAACTGGAGGCGCTCGCCCGGCGGGCCGCCGACGACGGCTACTCCCTGACGGGCGAGTCCGTGCCGTTCGTCCCGATAGCCGTGCCGTGGGAGACCCTCGCCCAACTGCTCGTCGTGGTCCCGCTGGGCGCGGCCCTGCTGGCGGCGCTCGTCACCCGCTCCAGCGGCGCCCTGGCCCGCCGGGCCGCGGGCTAGAGAGCGGGGATGACGCCCCCGTACAGGGTGGATCACGGCTGTACGGGGGCACACCGAGTGAGAACGAAGGTGTGCGAGAGAATGACGGCATGGAGATGCCGAGGAGTGAACGGTCGCAGGACAGTCCCCCGCACGTCCTGATCGTGGGACAGGACGGGACGGCGGTCGGCGACGCCGATGACGAGTCGCGCGAGGTCCCGGTGACGGAAATGGTCGAACAGCCCGCCAAGGTCATGCGGATCGGCAGCATGATCAAGCAACTCCTGGAAGAGGTACGCGCCGCGCCCCTCGACGAGGCGAGCCGCGTCAGGCTCAAGGACATCCACGCTGCTTCCGTGAAGGAGCTGGAGGACGGCCTGGCCCCGGAGCTCGTGGAGGAACTGGAGCGCCTGTCCCTCCCGTTCACCGAGGAGGCCATCCCCTCCGAGGCCGAACTGCGCATCGCACAGGCACAGTTGGTCGGCTGGCTGGAGGGCCTCTTCCACGGCATCCAGACCGCTCTGTTCGCGCAGCAGATGGCCGCGCGGGCCCAGTTGGAGCAGATGCGCCGCGCTCTCCCGCCCGGCGGTCCGCACGACGACGACGAGGACGGCGGGCACGGCGCGGTCCGCTCCGGCCCCTACCTCTAGCCTCCGGCGGCCCGCAGAAATCCGGGTCCGGCCCGCGCCCCCGAGGCGCGGCCGGACCCGCAACCTGTACGAACCCGGCCTCGCCGGCGATCGAGGCGCGGGGTTACGGGGCGGAGCCCGGGCAGCGCCGCGGCGGAGCCCCGGCAGCGCCGCCGGGCCCGGCGGATAAGCAACGGGTAAGTGCGCCTCCCCGCCGGGAACATGGTCCGCGCATACTCATGGGCATGAGCTACGACGCGATCGTGCTGGCCGGCGGCGCCGCGCGCCGCCTCGGCGGCGTGGACAAGCCCGCGCTGAGCGTCGGCGGGCGGGCCCTCCTCGACCGCGTCCTCGACGCCTGCCCGGACGCCCAGCGCACCGTCGTGGTCGGCGGCCGACGGCCCACCGCGCGCCCCGTCCGATGGACGCGCGAAAACCCGCCCGGGGGCGGCCCCGTGGCCGCTCTGGACGCCGGACTGCGCGCGACCACCGCGGGGCTGGTCCTCGTACTCTCCGCGGACCTGCCGTTCCTGGACCGGGGCACCGTACGGACCCTGCTGGCCGCGCCCGACGCGCACCGCACCGACGGGGCGATGCTGCGGGACCCCGACGGCCGGGACCAGCCACTGGTCGCCGCCTACCGGGCCGAGCCCCTGCGCCGGGAGATCGCGCTGCTCGCCACCGAACACGGCAGCCTCACCGGGCTGCCGCTGCGCGCACTCACCACCGAACTGGAGCTGACCACCGTCGCGACCGGGCCACTCGCCTCCTTCGACTGCGACACCTGGGATGATCTCGCCGCCGCCCGCGCCCGCATCAGAGAGCATGGAACCGTGCTGGACCAATGGATCACCGCCGTCAAGAACGAGCTCGGCATCGACCTCGCCGTCGACACCAAGACCCTGCTCGACCTCGCCCGGGACGCCGCCCACGGCGTAGCCCGGCCCGCCGCACCGCTGACCACCTTCCTGGTCGGCTACGCGGCCGCCCACGCCGCCGCCACCGGCGCCGACCCGGCCCGGGCCGTGGCGGAGGCCTCCCGCAAGGCCGCCGACCTGGCGCTGCGCTGGGCCGCCGAGGCCGAGGCCGATGCGGCCGCCGAAGAGAACGGCTCGGGATGACCCCCACGAACTCCGCCGAGCAGGCCCTCGAAGAGGCCCTTGCCCTGGTCAGCCGTACCCCCGGGAGCGGCGGCGACGACACCGGCGGCCACCGGGCCGTCGCCTGGCCGCGCGCCCGCGACGTCGCCGCCCGGGCGGGCGCCGGCGTGCGGGCCCGTACCCATGACGTGCCCCTGGCGGGCGCGCTCGGCGAGGTCCTGGAGGCCTCCCTGGAGGCGCTGACCGACCTGCCGTCCTTCGACACCTCCGCCATGGACGGCTGGGCCGTGGCCGGCCCCGGGCCGTGGCACGTCCGCGAGGGCGACGTCCTGGCCGGCTCCGGCCGCCCGGAGCCGATCGCCGACGGCGAGGCCGTCCGGATCGCCACCGGCGCCCGGATCCCCGCCGACACCACCGCCGTCATCCGCAGCGAGCACTGCCGGGAGACGGGCGGGCAGCTCTTCGCCGACCGGCCCGTCGCCACCGGCCAGGACATCCGCCCGCGCGGCCAGGAATGCCGCTCGGGCGACCTGCTGCTGCCCGCCGGTTCCCTGGTCACCCCCGCCGTGCTCGGGCTCGCCGCGGCCGCCGGCTACGACGGGCTGACCACCCGGCCCCGCCCGCGCGTGGAGATCCTGGTGCTCGGCGACGAGCTGCTCACCGAGGGCCGCCCGCACGACGGACTGATCCGCGACGCCCTCAGCCCCATGCTGGCGCCCTGGCTCGCACGCCTGGGCGCCGAGGTCACCGCCACCCGGACGCTGGGCGACGACCCGGCCGGCGCGGCCGCCCTGCTGGAAGCCGTCACCACCTCCACCGCCGATGTCCTGGTCACCACCGGCGGCACCGCCTCCGGACCCGTCGACCACGTCCACCCCGTACTGGAGAAGGCCGGCGCCCGGCTCCTCGTCGACGGGGTGGCGGTCCGGCCCGGACACCCGATGCTGCTGGCGCGGATCGGCGACGCGGCGGACGGACGGCACGTGGTCGGACTCCCCGGCAACCCCCTCGCCGCCGTCTCGGGGTTGCTGACCCTCGCCGAGCCGCTGCTGCGCGCCCTCGCGGGCCGCCGCCCGCGTCCGCGCTACACCGCGCCCGTGCAGGGCGACGTGCCGGGCCACCCGTACGACACCCGGCTGGTCCCGGTCCGCCTCGACGACGAGCACGCCGTGCCGCTGCGCTACCACGGCCCCGCGATGCTGCGCGGGGTGGCGGCGGCGGACGCGCTGGCCGTCGTGCCGCCCAAGGGCGCCCGGTCCGGACAGGAACTTGAGGTCCTCGATCTGCCGTGGGCCTCGGGAGGATGTTTCACGTGAAACTGCCCGGACAGGACGCCATGGCCCGCGGGGCGGACGAGAAGCTCGTCTCGCGGCGCATCAAGCTGCCCAAGCGGATCGTCGAGCACCCGCTGCGCCAGGTCGCCAAGCGTCTCCTGATGGCCTTGTTCGTGCTCTTCCTCACGGTCTTCATCGTGTGGCTGGACCGCGACGGCTACCACGACAACGCCAACGAGACGGTCGATCTCCTCGACTGCTTCTACTACGCCACGGTGACGCTGTCGACCACCGGCTACGGCGACATCGTCCCGTACAGCGACAGCGCACGGCTGATCAACATCATGCTGATCACGCCGCTGCGCGTGCTGTTCCTGATCATCCTCGTCGGTACCACCCTCGAAGTCCTGACAGAACGGACGAGGGAAGAGTGGCGGCTGAAGCGCTGGAGGAAGAACTTGCGCGAGCACACGGTCGTCGTCGGCTTCGGCACGAAGGGCCGCTCGGCCCTCCAGACGCTGCTGGCCACCGGCCTCTCCAAGGAACAGGTCGTGGTCGTCGACCCCAGCGCCAAGGTCATCGACATGGCCAACGCCGAGGGGTTCACCGGCGTGGTCGGCGACGCCACCCGCTCCGACGTGCTGCTCCGTGCCGAGCTCCAGAAGGCCCGGCAGGTCGTCATCGCCACACAGCGCGACGACACGGCGGTACTGGTCACCCTGACGGCCCGGCAGCTCAACCGCGGGGCGAAGATCGTCGCCGCGGTGCGCGAGGAGGAGAACGCCCCCCTGCTGCGCCAGTCCGGCGCGGACGCGGTCATCACGAGCGCGAGCGCGGCCGGCCGCCTGCTGGGCCTCTCGGTGCTCAGCCCGAGCGCGGGCACGGTGATGGAGGACCTGATCCAGCAGGGCAGCGGCCTGGACCTCATCGAACGGCCCGTCCGCAAGGCCGAGGTGGGCAAGTCGGTGCGCGAGGCCGACGACCTGGTGGTCAACGTGCTGCGAGGGCACCGGCTGCTCCCGTACGACGACCCGCACGCGAGCCCCCTGCAGCTGACGGACCGTCTCATCTCCATCGTGCGGGCGGTACCGCCGACCTCCCCGAGGACGACGCTGGGTCCTGCCGAGTAGCCGCGCCGTGGCGTAGCCTCCGGGCCATGCATGCGATCACCATCGAGCAGCCCGGCGGCCCCGAGGCCCTCGTCCGGGCCGAGGTTCCCGATCCGGTGCCCGGCGAGGGCGAGGTCCTCGTCGAGGTCGCGGCGAGCGCCGTGAACCGCGCCGACGTGCTCCAGCGGCAGGGTTTCTACGATCCGCCGCCCGGCGCCTCGCGCTATCCGGGCCTGGAGTGCTCCGGGCGGATCGCCGCCCTCGGGGCGGGGGTGTCCGGCTGGTCGGTGGGCGACGAGGTGTGCGCCCTGCTGGCCGGCGGCGGGTACGCGGAGCGGGTGGCCGTGCCGGCCGGCCAGCTGCTGCCCGTCCCGGCAGGGGTGGACCTGGTGACGGCGGCCGCACTGCCCGAGGTCGTCACGACGGTGTGGTCCAACGTGTTCATGGTGGCCGGGCTGCGCCCCGGCGAGACCCTGCTGGTGCACGGCGGGTCCAGCGGCATCGGGACGATGGCGATCCAGCTCGGCAAGGCGGTGGGCGCGACGGTCGCCGTGACGGCCGGCGGCCCGGAGAAGCTGGCCCGCTGCAAGGAGCTGGGCGCGGACATCCTCATCGACTACCGCGAGCAGGACTTCGTGGCCGAGCTGCGGGCGGCGACGGGCGGGGCCGGGGCCGACGTGATCCTGGACATCATGGGCGCCAAGTACCTCGCCCGGAACGTGGACGCACTGGCCGTGAACGGCCGGCTCGCGGTGATCGGCCTCCAGGGCGGGGTGAAGGCCGAGCTGAACCTCGGTGCGCTGCTGGCGAAGCGGGCGGCGATCACCGCCACCTCGCTGCGGGCCCGTCCGCTGGAGGAGAAGGCCGCGATCGTCGCCGCCGTGCGGGAGCACGTGTGGCCGCTGGTGGCCGCGGGCCGGGTCCGGCCGGTGGTGCACGCGGCGTTCCCGATGGCGCAGGCCGCCGAGGCCCACCGGGTCATGGAATCCAGCACCCACGTGGGCAAACTGCTGCTCACGGTGTGAGCCCGGACCCGGCGCAGGTCCGCCCCGGACCCGCGCCGGACCTGCGCCGGGTCCGGGGCGGGTCCAAGGCGGTGCCCGGCGCCGTTACAGGCTGCGCAGCAGGACCGCCGGGGATTCCACGCAGTCCGCGACGTGGCGGAGGAAGCCGCCCGCCGTACCGCCGTCGCAGACCCGGTGGTCGAAGGTCAGCGACAGCTGGACCACCTTCCGCACCGCCAGCTGCCCCTGGTGCACCCACGGCTTGTCGATGATCCGGCCCACACCCAGCATCGCCGCCTCCGGGTGGTTGATGATCGGCGTGGAGCCGTCGACGCCGAACACCCCGTAGTTGTTCAGGGTGAAGGTCCCGCCCGTCAGGTCGGCCGGGGCCAGCTTGCCCGCGCGGGCGAGCTCGGTCAGCCGCGCGAACTCCGCCGACAGGGACTCCGGGTTGCGGCTCTGCGCGTCCCGGACCACCGGGACCACCAGGCCCCGCTCGGTCTGCGCGGCGAAGCCCAGGTGCACCGACGGGAGCCGGACGATCTCCTTGGCCGCGAGGTCCACGGTGGAGTTCAGCTCGGGGTACTTGGCCAGCGCGGCCGTGCAGATCCGCGCCAGCAGCGCGAGCACCGAGATCTTGGGCCCGCCCACCGCGTTCATGGCGGCCCGGGCCGCCATCAGCTCGGTGGCGTCGGCGTCGACCCAGCAGGTCGCGTCCGGGATCTCCCGGCGGCTGCGCGACAGCTTCTCGGCGACCGCCCCGCGCAGCCCCTTGAGCGGGATCCGCTCGCCCTGCGCCGCCACCGCCGCCGGGGCTGCGGCCGGAGCCGGGGCGGGCGCCGTCAGCGCGGCCAGGGCCGCCTCGACGTCGGCCCGCAGGATCAGGCCCTCCGGGCCGGAACCGCGCAGGGCGCGCAGGTCCACGCCACCGTCCTTGGCCAGCTTGCGCACCAGCGGCGAGATGACGGGCACCGGACCGGCCGGAGCCGCGGGAGCGGCCGGGGCCACCGGGGCCACCGCGACCGGAGCCGGGGCCGGAGCCGGGGCCGGAGCCGGAGCCGCGACGGGCGCCGACACCGCGGCGGTGACGGGTCGCACCCGTCGCCGACGCGCCGGGCGCGAGTGGTCCGAGCCGTAACCGATCAGGGGCCGGGGCGCGTTGCCGGAGCCCTCGGCCTCGTCCTCCGCAGCCGTCCCGGCCTCCGGAGCGGACTGCACGCCCACCGCGACGGTGATCAGCGGGGCGCCGACCGGCAGCTCCTCGCCCTCCTCCCCGAACCGGGCGGTGACCACACCGCCGTACGGACAGGGCACCTCCACCATCGCCTTGGCCGTCTCGACCTCGACGACCGGCTGGTCGATGGCGACGACGTCGCCCACCGCCACCAGCCACCGCACGATCTCGGCCTCGGTCAGGCCCTCACCGAGGTCCGGCAGCTTGAATTCCATGACCTGCGGCATCAGTTCTCCCACTGCAGGCGGGCCACGGCGTCCAGGATCCGCTCGACACCGGGCAGGTGGTACTTCTCCAGCATCGGCGGCGGATACGGGATGTCGAAGCCCGTCACCCGCAGCACCGGGGCCTGCAGGTGGTGGAAGCACCGCTCCGTGACGCGGGCGGCGATCTCCGCGCCCGGTCCGCCGAAGCCGCCGGCCTCGTGGACCACCACCGCGCGCCCGGTGCGGCGTACCGACTCCACGACCGTTTCCTCGTCGAAGGGGACCAGGGAGCGCAGGTCCACGACCTCCAGGTCCCAGCCCTCCTCGCGGGCCGCCTCGGCCGCCTCCAGGCACACCGGCAGCGAGGGCCCGTAGGTGATCAGGGTCGCGCTCGTGCCCGTCCGCCGGACCAGCGCCTTCCCGATGCCCGGGACGGCCGTCGGCGCCTGCGGCGACCAGTCGGCCTTCGACCAGTACAGCCGCTTCGGCTCCAGGAAGACCACCGGGTCGTCGCTCGCGATCGACGCGCGCAGCAGCCCGTAGGCGTCCTCGACGGTCGCCGGGGTGACCACGGTCAGGCCCGGCGTCGCCACGTAGTACGCCTCGGAGGAGTCGCAGTGGTGCTCCACACCGCCGATCCCGCCGCCGTAGGGCACGCGGATGGTGATCGGCAGCGGCATCGCGCCGCGGGTGCGGTTGCGCATCTTCGCCACGTGCGAGATCAGCTGCTCGAAGGCCGGGTAGGCGAAGGCGTCGAACTGCATCTCCACCACGGGCCGCAGACCGTACATGGCCATGCCGACCGCCGTACCCAGGATCCCGGCCTCCGCGAGGGGGGTGTCCGTGCAGCGGTCCTCGCCGAACTCCTTCGCGAGGCCGTCCGTGATCCGGAAGACGCCGCCGAGCGTGCCGACGTCCTCGCCCATCACGTGGACCGTCGGGTCCTCGGCCATCGCGTCCCGCATCGCCCGCGTCAGGGCCTGCGCCATCGTCGCGGGCCTGGCCCCCGTCTTCGCGGACTTCGCCGCCACCGTCGTCACGCCTGGTCCTCGGCTTCCAGCTCGGCACGGAGCATGGCCGCCTGCTCGCGCAGGCGCTCGGTCTGCTCCGCGTAGACATGCGCGAACAGGTCCATCGGGTCCACCGCCGGATCCGCGTTCATCCCGTCGCGCAGGGATGCCGCCATCACCTCGGCCTCGTCGCGCGCGGCCGTGATGCCCACCTCGTCGAGGATCCCGCGCGCGGTCAGCTCCCGCTCCAGCAGGTCGATCGGGTCGTGCGCCTTCCACGCCTCGACCTCGGCGTCACCGCGGTAGCGCGTCGCGTCGTCGGCGTTCGTGTGCGCCTCCATGCGGTACGTGACGGCCTCGATCAGGGTCGGTCCGCCGCCGGCCCGGGCCCGCCGGACCGCCTCGGCCAGCACCTCGTGCATCGCCGCGATGTCGTTGCCGTCGACCAGCCGGCCCGGCATGCCGTAGCCGACGGCCTTGTGGGCCAGCGTCGGGGCGGCGGTCTGCTTGGCGAGCGGGACGGAGATCGCGAAGCCGTTGTTCTGCACGAGGAAGACCACCGGGGCCTGCCAGACGGCGGCGAAGTTGAGCGCCTCGTGGAAGTCGCCCTCGCTGGTGCCGCCGTCGCCGACCATGGCGAGGGCGACGACGTCGTCGCCGCGCAGCCGCGCCGCGTGCGCCAGGCCCACCGCGTGCGGCAGCTGGGTGGCGAGCGGGGTGGAGAGCGGGGCTATGCGGTGCTCACGCGGGTCGTATCCGGTGTGCCAGTCGCCGCGCAGCAGGGTCAGAGCCTGTACGGGGTCCAGTCCGCGCGCCACGGCCGCCAGGGTGTCGCGGTAGCTCGGGAAGAGCCAGTCCTGCTCCTCCAGCACCATCGCGGCGGCGATCTCGCAGGCCTCCTGGCCGACGGTCGAGGGGTACACGGCGAGCCGGCCCTGCTTGGTGAGCGCCGTGGCCTGCGCGTTGTAGCGACGGCCGCGCACCAGTTCGGCGTAGCAGCGGCGCATCAGCGCGGGGTCGAGGCGGTCGGCCGCCTCGGTGCCCAGCACCCGGTAGGGCTCGGCGTCGGGAAGCAGCGGAGCGGCGTCCGTGCGGGGCCTCCAGGCGGGCGGCGGGGTGGAACGGTGGGACGCACCGGCACCGGGCAGCTCTTGGACCGTCATGGCGGCGTACACCTCCTCGTGGGAAGCGGGCAGGGGGTGCCCCGGATGTGAGGCCCCTCACCTACCGATTGTTCGGTTGTCCGCGCAATTTGGCTACAGGCGGCTCCAGGCTGTGGACAAACGGGCGCCGTGGCCCTGGGATGGACGCAGGACGTCCAGGAGAGGGAGGCATCGGGCAATGCCGGATGAACAAATGGCCGCGGCCGGTTCCGCACCGGTTCCGCCGGGGACCGCACCGGGAGCCCCTGCGGTCCCGCCCGTCGCACCCCGTCCCCTGGACCCGATCGACCGGTCGATCATGCGGCTGCTCCAGGCGGACGGCCGGGCGTCCATACGCTCGGTGGCCGAGCAGGTGCACGTCTCGCGCGCGAACGCCTACGCGCGGATCAACCGGCTCATCGACGACGGGGTGATCCGCGGGTTCACGGCGCGCGTCAACCACGAGCGCGCGGGCCAGGGGGCCTCCGCCTACATCACGCTGAAGATCGTCCAGAACTCCTGGCGCACGGTCCGCGAGCAGCTGCGCGAACTCCCGGGCGCCGCGCACATCGCCCTGGTCAGCGGCGACTTCGACGTCCTGCTCCTGGTGCACACCCCGGACAACCGGACCCTGCGCGAGCTGGTCCTGACCCGCCTCCAGGCCATCCCGGAGGTCCTCTCGACGCGCACCCTGCTGGTCTTCGAGGAGACGGACCTCCTGGACCCCGGCCCGGGCCCGGGCCCCGGCCCCGCGATCACCGAGGACTAGGCCGAACGGGTGACGGGGGTCGGGGCACGAAAACGCCCCGGTCGGGGCACGAACGCCCCGGTCGGGGCACGCAAACGCCCCGGAGCGTCCCTGAGGACCCTTCCGGGGCGCGGTGCGCGGCGGTCAGCGGGCCGTGCGCAGGCCGTCGAAGGCCATGTGGACGACGGCGTCCGCGAGCTGCTCGGGGCCCGTGCCGGGGTGCGGGCGGTACCACTCGACCAGCGAGTTCACCATGCCGAAGAGGAGGCGGGTGGCGAGGCGGATGTCCACGTCCGCCCGCAGGTCGCCGTCGGCGGCGGCGGCCTTGAGCAGGTCCGCGACCTGGTGGTCGAACTCGCGGCGGCGCTCCAGCGCCCACCGCTCGGTGCGGGTGTTGCCCCGTACCCGCAGCAGCAGCGTCACGTACGGCAGCTCGCCGACCAGCACCTCGACGGTGCGGCGGGTGACGTACTCGACGCGCTCGACGGCCCGGCCGCGGACCGCGCCCGGCTCCTCCAGCACGGAGAAGAGCCCGTCGAGGGCGCGGCTGACGGCCCGCCGCAGCAGCTCCTCCTTGCCCGTGACGTGGTGGTAGATGGAGGACTTCGAAATGCCGGCGGCCTTGGAGAGGTGCTCCATCGAGGTGCCGTCGTAGCCGCGCTCGTTGAAGACCTGGACGGCCACCGACAGCAGCGTCTCGGGGGTGTAGGTGTCGCGCTTGGCCGTCGTCACCGGGCGTCCTCCTCGTCGCCCGCCGCGTAACCCAGCTTGAACAGCGCCAGCGAGGGCGCGTAACGGCCACCGGGGCAGCGCTCGTCGAGGTGGTGCAGCAGGTCGTAGGCCCAGTCCCGGCCGAGCCGGTCGTGCCATTCGGAGGGGCCCAGCGGGTAGTTGACGCCGAGCCGCATCGCGGTGTCGATGTCCTCGGCGGAGGCCACGCCGCGGGCGACGGCGTCGGCGGTGAGGTCGATCAGCATCGCGACGGTCCGGGCGACGATCATGCCGGGGACGTCCCCGATGACGGAGACCTGCTTGCCGAGCTTCTGGAAGAGGCCGATCGCCTCGGACAGGGTCCGCTCGCTGGTGTCCTCGCTGGCGGAGAGCGCGATGCGAGTGGCACCCCGGTAGTCGAGCGCGAGGTCGAAGTAGACGACGTCCGCGAACTCGACGGAGGTCTTCCCGTCCGCGAGGACCAGCTGGCCCTCGCCGGGCAGCTGGATGTACGGGCCCCCGTGCTCGGTGGCCGTGACCGCGATCCCGGCCTCCTCCAGCAGCTCTGCCAGAGCGGCGGCCGGGCCGAGGTCACCGACGACGGTCACCTTGTCCGGGGCCTCCTCGGGTCCCGCGGTGTGCGGCTGCGCGGCGGCCGCGTCCGGGCCGTACGGGAACCAGCCGTGCCCCGACTTGCGGCCCAGGCGGCCCGACTGGACCAGCCGGCGCTGCGCCAGGGACGGGAGGAACTTGGGGCTGCGGAAGAAGGACTCCCACACGGAGCGGGTCACGGCCTCGTTGACGTCCTGGCCGATCAGGTCGGTCAGCGCGAAGGGGCCCATCTTGAAGCCACCGCTCTCGCGGAGCACGGCGTCGATGGTGGCCGGGTCGGCGCCCTGCTCCTCGTACACCGCGAAGGCCTCGGCGTAGAAGGGGCGGGCGATCCGGTTGACGATGAAGCCGGGGGTGTCGGCGCAGCGGACCGGCGTCTTCCCCCAGCCGAGGACCGTGCGGTACGCGCGCTCGACGGCGGCCGGGTCGCTCGCGGAACCGCTGACCACCTCGACGAGCGGAAGCAGCGGGGCCGGGTTGAAGAAGTGCAGCCCGAGGAAGCGGCCGGGGTGCGCGAGGCCGGCGGCGAGCTCGGTGACGGAGAGGGAGGAGGTGTTCGTGGCGAGCAGCGCGTCCGGCCCCACCACCTCTTCCAGGGCGGCGAAGAGCGTCTGCTTGACACCGGCGTTCTCGACGACCGCCTCGATGACGAGGGCGGCCCCGGCGAGGTCCGCGAGGGCCCGGGCGGGCGCGATCCGGCCGATCGCCTCCTCGGCCTCGGCCCGGTCCAGACGGCCCTTCGCGGCCATCCGCTCGACACGGTCCTGCACGATGCCGACGCCGTCTGCGGCGAGGGCGGCGTCGATGTCGTAGATCAGCACGCGGTGACCTGCGAGAAGGGCGACCTGGGCGATGCCCTGGCCCATGGTGCCCGCGCCGACGACCGCCACAGTGCGGGACCGCTCGATTGCTGTCATGTCCTGATCCTCCCGCACCGACTTATCCACAGGTCCGCCGGGCCCTCTTGTCCCGACCGATCGTTCGGTTACTCTAACTCCAGTCTGCTCTTCTTCGCCCGGCTCAACGAGGAGTTGGTCCCTGATGGCCGCCGAGCTCACCGTCCCCCAGCTGTCCGCCAAGCACCGGCCCACCCTGGACCAGGCCCTGTCGGCGATCCGCAGCCGCGCCTACTGGTCCCCGCATCCCGAACACCCGAAGGCGTACGGCGAGACCGCGCCGGCCGACGGGCTCGCCGCCTTCGAGGCGCTCCGCGGCACGCGGTTCGACCTCGGCCAGCCCGGCACCGACGGCTGGGCGGGCGCCGAGGTGTCCCCGTACGGCCCGGAGCTGGGCGTCGAGTACCCGCACGTGGACCCGGACGTCCTGCTGCCCGCGATGAAGGCCGGCATGGGCGCCTGGCGCGACGCCGGCCCGGAGGCGCGCGCCCTGGTCTGCATCGAGATCCTGGCCCGCATCTCGGCCCGCACGCACGAGTTCGCGCACGCGGTCATGCACACCAGCGGCCAGGCCTTCATGATGGCGTTCCAGGCCGGCGGTCCCCACGCGCAGGACCGCGGGCTGGAAGCCGTGGCCTACGCCTACGAGGAGCAGACCCGCGTCCCGGGACAGGCCGACTGGTCGAAGCCGCAGGGCAAGAAGGACCCGCTGGAGCTCGGCAAGACCTTCACCGCGGTCCCCCGCGGCATCGCCCTCATGATCGGCTGCAACACCTTCCCGACCTGGAACGGCTACCCGGGCCTGTTCGCCTCGCTGGCCACCGGCAACCCGGTGCTGGTCAAGCCGCACCCGCGGGCCGTGCTGCCGCTCGCCCTGACCGTGCAGGTGGCGCGCGAGGTCCTCGCGGAGGCGGACTTCGACCCGAACCTGGTGGCGCTCGCGGTCGAGCGCCCGGGCGAGGGCATCGCCAAGGACCTCGCCGTCCGCCCCGAGATCAAGCTGATCGACTACACCGGGTCCACGGAGTTCGGCGACTGGCTGGAGACCAACGCCCGCCAGGCCCAGGTCTACACGGAGAAGGCGGGCGTCAACACCGTCGTCCTGGACTCCACCGACAACTACAAGGGGATGCTGGCCAACCTGGCCTTCTCCCTGTCGCTCTACAGCGGCCAGATGTGCACCACCCCGCAGAACCTGCTGATCCCGCGCGACGGCATCGCGACGGACGCCGGCCACAAGTCGTACGACGAGGTCGTCGCCGACCTCGCGGCGTCGGTCGGCGGCCTGCTCGGTGACGACGCCCGGGCCAACGCGCTGCTCGGCGCGCTGGTCAACCCGGACGTCAAGGCCCGTCTGGAGGCGGCCTCCGCCCTCGGCGAGGTCGCGCTGGAGTCGCGCGAGGTCACCAACCCCGAGTTCCCGGACGCGGTGGTCCGTACGCCGGTGATGGTCAAGCTGGACGCCGCCAAGCCTGACCCGGAGGCGCCCTTCCTCTCCGAGTGCTTCGGCCCGGTCTCCTTCGCGGTGGCCGTGGACTCCACGCAGGACGCGCTGGACCTGCTGCGCCGCACCGTGCGGGAGAAGGGCGCCATGACGGTCGGCGCCTACACCACCTCCCCCGACACCGAGCGGGCTCTCGAAGAGGTCTGCCTGGAGGAGTCCGCGCAGCTCTCGCTGAACCTGACCGGCGGGGTCTACGTCAACCAGACCGCGGCGTTCTCGGACTTCCACGGCTCCGGCGGCAACCCGGCGGCCAATGCCGCACTGTGCGACGGCGCCTTCGTCTCGAACCGCTTCCGTGTGGTGGAGGTCCGCCGCCAGGCGTAGCCGCCGGACGCGACGGCCGGACGCACCGCCGGACGCGACCGCCGGAAGCGGCCCCGTCCGGCGCCCGTTCAGCCCGTGGGCGCCTCCTCCCCGAACATCCGGGCGGAGGCGTCCACCTGGGCCATCCTGCGCAGGGCGGCGAAGACCGCGTCGCCCAGCACCGTGCCCACGACCACGGCCTCGACTAGGTCCTCGCGGGCCACCCGCCGGGCGACGTAGTCCAGGTCGGTACGGCCCACCCGCTCGGCGGCCTCGGCGTAGTCGTCGAGCAGGTCCACGAAGCCGCCGTGCCCCACCCGCGCGAGCGAGGCGAGTGCGGCCACCAGCGCCTCGGCGGCCTTGTTGCCGCTCTCGATCCGCCAGCCGCGCGCCTCGATCAGCCGCGCCACCCGGTCCCGCGCCAGTACGGTCTCCGCGTCCGGCGCACCGCCGCCGTCGCTGCCGGCCCCGCTGCCGGCCTTTCTGCCGCCCCCGCTGCCGCCGTCGCCGAATTCCGGGACCAGCCGCGTCGCCGCCGCCCCCAGCAGCTCGTGCACCGGCCCGTCCTTGTCGTCGACGGCCGCGAGGACCTCACCGATGGCGGCCACCGAGAGCCCGCCGACCTCCAGCAGTGCGCGGACCAGCCGCAGCCGCCGCTCGTGGCCGTCCCCGTAGCTGGCCTGATTGGGACTCGTCAGCTCGCCGGCGGGCAGCAGCCCCTCCCGCAGGTAGTACTTGATCGTCGGTACCGGCACCCCGGTCCGGCGGCTCAGCTCTCCGATGCGCACGTGCGTTCACCCTGATTTCTCTTGCCCGGATCCACCCTCATCTTAGATAGTGGCGCTATCAGATAGCGGGCAGTACCGCTATCCATTCATCACGGAGGTATGCATGACGATGTCCTCCTGGCGTACCTGGCACCGCCCGCTGGTGCTGTTCGCCCTGGTGATGGCCTTGTGGGCGGTCGTCTGCGCCGTCGGACTCGCGGTCGACGACCGCGTGCTGACGGGGGCACCGGTCTGGGCCAAGCCGTTCAAGTTCTCGGTCTCGTTCGTCGCCTACTCCCTCAGCCTGGCCTGGATGATCTCGGTGCTGGGCGAGGACCGGCCGCGACTGCGCCGGACCGCCTGGTGGGCAGGCACGACGGTGGCCGTCGCGAGCGCCGTGGAAATGGCGCTGATCACCCTGCAGGTCGTCCGCGGGGTCCGCAGCCACTTCAACAACGCCACGCCCTTCGACGCCGGGGTCTACGCGCTCATGGGCAACACCGTGGTCGTGCTGTGGCTCGGCACCCTCGTCCTCGCCGCCCTGCTCTGGCGCGCGCGGACCGCCGACCGGGCCACGACATGGTCGATCCGGATCTCCACGGTCCTCGCGCTGACCGGTGCCGCGCTCGCGTTCCTGATGGTCCTGCCCACCCCCGAACAGCAGCGCCGCGAGGCCGCCGGTCGGGCGGTCGCCGAGAGCGGCGCGCACAGCGTGGGGGTGCCCGACGGCGGCCCCGGGATGTTCCTCACCGGCTGGTCCACCACCGGAGGGGACCTGCGCGTCCCGCACTTCTTCGGGATGCACGCCCTCCAGCTGCTCCCGCTGCTGGTGCTCGTCCTGGCCGCGCTCGCCCCGCGCTCCGCCCGGCTGCGCGACGAACGGGTCCGGGTGCGGCTGGTCCTCGTGGCCGGTGCGGTGTACGCGGCGGTGCTCGCCCTGCTGACCTGGCAGGCACTGCGCGGCCGGTCACCGGCCCACCCGGACGGCGCGACCCTCACCGCGGCCGCGGCGGTCCTGGCCGGGGGAGTCCTAGGGGTTCTCGCCGCCCTGTTCCTGCCCGGGCGGGGGGCCGCCCCAGTGGAAGAGGGTCATGGCCACGCTGGTGGCGAGGTTGTAGCTGGAGACCTGGGGGCGCATCGGCAGTGACACCAGGTGGTCGGCCCGCGCGCGCAGCTCGGGGGAGATCCCGTGCCGCTCCGAGCCGAAGGCCAGCAGCGCGTCGTCCGGGAGGGTGAGGCCGCGGATGTCCGCGCCCTCCGGGTCGAGCGCGTAGAGCGGCCCGGGCGGCAGCTCCTCCAGGGCGAGGCGCTCGACGGTGGTGGCGTAGTGCAGTCCGGCCCCGGCCCGGACCACGTTGGGGTGCCAGGGGTCGAGGTCGCCGCGGGTGACCACACCGGTGGCGCCGAAGCCGGCGGCGAGGCGGACGACGGCTCCGACGTTGCCGAGGTTGCGGGGGTTGTCGAGGACGACGACGGGCGCGGGCCTCGGCATCCGCCCCAGGCCCGCGATGCCCGTGGCCCGGTCGGGCCGTACGGCGAGGGCGGCGACCCCGGTGGGGTGGACGCGGGGCAGCAGCTCCTTGAGCACCGCCGGCCGCACCAGGCGGGCCACGTCGGCCTCGACGTCGGGAGCCAGCGCGCGGGCCAGGGCCCGTACGGCGCCGGGATCGTCCGCGACCGCCAGGCGCACCTCGGCCCCGAAGCGCAGGGCGTGCTTGAGGGCGTGGAACCCGTCGAGGAGCACGAGGTCCCCGCGGCCGGACGCCTCCTGCCAGTCCCGCGCGATCTCCCCGGGCCCCTGATCCTCACTCATGCCCCGACCCTACGGCCCCCGCCCCGCAGCCCGGGCACCCGCCTCAGCCCGTCCCGCGTTCGAGGGCCGGGTCCGGGCGGAGCCCGGTTTCGGGGGGCGGCGGGGCGGGGGAAGGCTCCGCAGGGCTCCGCTCCGGGCGGCGGAGCGCCCGCGGCGCGGCCACCCGCAGCGCCGCGGCCCGCGCCCCGAGCCACACCAGGAAGGCCGTCGGCAGGAACACCGCATCGGCGGCGATCATCGCCAGCGAGAAGAACGGCAGCCCCAGCAGCACCGCGATCCCCGCGTGCTCCGCCATCATCAGCACCAGCAGCACGTTCTTGATCCGCCGGTTGAAGAGCGTGAACGGGAAGGCCACCTGCACCGCCACCGTCCCGTACGACAGCAGCATCACCAGCGTCCCGCTGCCCGCCAGCAGCGCCGACAGGCCCGGCCACGGCGTGAAGTAGTCCAGCCCCAGGGGGTAGTACAGCGCCGTCCCGTCCTGCCACCGCGAGCCCTGGATCTTGTACCAGCCGGCCGTCGCGTAGATCAGGCAGACCTCGGCCATGATCACCAGCATGCCCGCGTTGTGCAGCAGGTTCGCCAGGACGTCCAGGGCCGCCCGCCCCTCGCCCTCCGGCTCGTGGCGGTCGACCAGCCACCACAGTCCGCAGGCCACCCACACCGCCGCGAACGCCGCCAGCCAGCCGGGACCGAACCGCCCGGTGGCGGCCCCGTAGGCGAAGACCGCCCCCAGCATGCCCCACAGCACCGGCCCCGCCGCCCCGGCCGTCACGGAGCCGCGCTTGCGCGCCCTGCGCGCGTCCAGCGACCACACCTGCGCGCACCGGGTCAGCACCAGGTAGATCGCGACCAGGTGGATGACGTTGTCCCCGCCGTCGCCCATGAACACGCTGCGGTTCTGCAGGGACAGCACGCCGATCATGAACACCACGGATGTCGCCCGGGTCCGCCAGCCCAGCAGCAGGCCGGCGCTCGCCAGCACGGCCACGGCGTAGACGGTCTCGAACCACAGGGCCGAGCCGGACCACGTCAGGACCGTGAAGGCGCCGTTGGAGTCGAGCAGCCGCTGCGCCAGCTCCTGGCTCCACGGCCCGTCCGGGCCGTACAGCTCGGCCCGGTGGGGGAACTCCCGCAGCAGGAAGAAGAGCCAGGTGCCGGCGAAGCCGATGCGGACGACGGCGCTCTGGTACGGGCCCAGCGCCTGCCCGCTGACCTCGGCGACGGCCCGCGCCAGCGCGGCGCGCGCCCGTCTCACACCTTCCACCACGGCAGCTCCCGGTAGTAGGTCTGGGTGTCGGTGGTCTCGGTGCTCCACTTCGGCGCGGGCACGGCCCTGCTCGCCGAACGCATCTGGATCCGCAGGATGTGCCCGCCGCGGTGGTCCGGCGCGAGCCGGTTCACCGCGATCCGCCGCAGGTACTCCTCGGACAGCTCGCCGCGCTCGCCGACGGGCTTGTCGTCCTCGTCGTGGGAGCCGGTGTAGAAGTCCCAGGCCCGGCGCAGCTCGTTCTGCTCGGTGTGGCTCGGCAGCAGGCTGTGCCGGATCGCGGCGGCGTCCTCGGCGCTCAGGTCCCGCCAGCCGGTGGTGAGCAGCTCACCGGCGGCGGTCCGCACCTCCGCGCGGACCTCCACGGCGATGTTCTGCTGGAGCGGGTTGGGCGCGAAGAGTTTCCAGTTCTGTTCGAACTCGGGATAGATCCAGGCGTCGACCGTTCCCGCGTGCTGCTTGCTCAGCGTGTTGGACGGGGCCACGTGCAGGAAGACCAGCGCGAGGTGGGTGCACGCGGCGAGCCCGACGGCGCCCAGGGCCAGGGCGGTCACGACCCGGTACGGGGTGGACAGACCGGCGATTCCGGGCGCCCTCGGGGGTGGTGGAGCGGCCCCTTCGGCGAGCTCGTGCTCGTTCGAATCCATCCCGCCCCGATCGTCCGGCGTCCACAGGGTTGACCACAGAGGTTGACACCCTACGGGCCGCCGTCTCACCATTGAAGCGAATGAACCGAACGATCGGTCGGTCGGGTGGACGGACGGCCGACATACACCGACAAGGGGCCGTACATGGTGGCAGTCACCCCGGAAACGGGCCCGGACACGGCCCTGGGGACGGACGGGACGGACGGGACGGGCATGACGGCTGATCTGGGCGCACAGCTCGCGGCGGCGTTCGACGCCGCCGTGGCGGCGGACGAGCGTGTGGAACCGCGCGACTGGATGCCGGAGGAGTACCGCGCATCCCTCGTCCGGCAGATGGCCCAGCACGCCCACTCCGAGATCATCGGCATGCAGCCCGAGGCCAACTGGATCACCCGGGCGCCCTCGCTGCGCCGCAAGGCGATCCTGATGGCCAAGGTCCAGGACGAGGCCGGCCACGGCCTCTACCTCTACAGCGCGGCCGAGACCCTCGGCACCAGCCGCGACGAGCTTCTCGACAAGCTCCACTCGGGCAGGCAGAAGTACTCCTCGATCTTCAACTACCCCACCCTGACCTGGGCCGACGTCGGCGCCATCGGCTGGCTCGTGGACGGCGCGGCGATCACCAACCAGGTGCCGATCTGCCGCTGCTCCTACGGACCCTACGCCCGCGCCATGGTCCGGATCTGCAAGGAGGAGTCCTTCCACCAGCGCCAGGGCTTCGAGCTCCTCATGGCCCTCTCCCAGGGCACCGAGGAGCAGCACGCCATGGCGCAGGACGCGGTGAACCGCTGGTGGTGGCCCTCCCTGATGATGTTCGGCCCGCCGGACGACGAGTCGGCGCACTCGGCGCAGTCGATGGCCTGGCGCATCAAGCGCCACTCGAACGACGAGCTGCGCCAGCGGTTCGTGGACATCGCCGTCCCCCAGGCCGAGTCCCTCGGCCTGACCCTGCCCGACCCGGACCTGAAGTGGAACGAGGAGCGCGGCCACCACGACTTCGGCGCCATCGACTGGGCCGAGTTCTGGGACGTGCTCAAGGGCAACGGCCCCTGCAACGAGCAGCGGATCGGCCAGCGGCGCCGGGCCCACGAGGAAGGCGCCTGGGTGCGCGACGCGGCCGCCGCGTACGCGCAGAAGCAGGCGGCACAGCAGCAGACGGCGAAGCCCGCCGGACAGAACGAGGAGGCACGGGTATGACGCAGAACTGGCCCCTGTGGGAGGTGTTCGTGCGCTCGCGCCGCGGCCTCTCGCACACGCACGCGGGAAGCCTGCACGCCCCCGACGCGGAAATGGCCCTGCGCAACGCCCGCGACCTCTACACCCGGCGCAACGAAGGCATTTCGATCTGGGTGGTCCCCTCCACCGCGATCACCGCCTCCTCGCCGGACGAGCGGGACCCCTTCTTCGCCCCGTCCGCCGACAAGCCCTACCGGCACCCCACCTTCTACGACATCCCGGAGGGAGTGAGCCACCTGTGACCGGCACCGACACCACCACCGCCACCGCGGCGGCGGCCCTCGCCCTCGGCGACGACGCGCTGATCCTCTCCCACCGCCTCGGCGAGTGGGCCGGCCACGCCCCCGTCCTGGAGGAGGAGGTCGCCCTCGCCAACATCGCCCTCGACCTGCTCGGCCAGGCCCGCGTCCTGCTGTCCATGGTCGGCGACGAGGACGAGCTGGCCTTCCTGCGCGAGGAGCGGTCCTTCCGCAACCTCCAGCTGGTCGAGCAGCCGAACGGCGACTTCGCCCACACCATCGCCCGCCAGCTGTACTTCTCCGTCCACCAGCACGAGCTCTACGCGGAACTGGCCCGCGGGGACGGCCCGTTCGCGCCGCTCGCGGCCAAGGCCGTCAAGGAGACCGCGTACCACCGCGACCACGCCGAGCAGTGGACCCTGCGGCTCGGCGACGGCACCGAGGAGAGCCGCGCCCGCATGCAGGCGGCACTGAAGGCGCTGTGGAAGTTCACCGGGGAGCTGTTCCAGCCGGTGGAGGGTCTCGACGGTGTGGACCTGTCCGCCCTCGAAGAGCGCTGGCTGGCCGCACTGACCGATGTCGTGGAGCGTGCCGGACTCACCCTGCCCGACGGACCGCGCACCGGTGCCTGGGCGGCCGGCGCCGGCCGCCAGGGACTGCACACCGAGTCCTTCGGCCGGATGCTGGCCGAGATGCAGCACCTGCACCGCAGCCACCCGGGGGCGTCATGGTGACCACCGCCGACGTCGCGACGACCCGCCTGGAGGCCGAGCTGGCCGAGCTGGCCGGCTCCGTCCCGGACCCCGAACTGCCGGTGCTCACCCTCGGCGAGCTGGGCGTGGTGCGCGGGGTGCGGATGCACGAGGACGGCCACGCCGAGGTCACCCTCACCCCCACCTACACCGGCTGCCCGGCCATCGAGGCCATGTCCGCCGACATCGAGCGGGTCCTGACCGGCCACGGCATCCCCGAGGTGCGGGTGACCACCGTGCTGGCCCCGGCCTGGTCCACGGACGACATCAGCGCCGATGGCCGCCGCAAGCTGGCCGAGTTCGGCATCGCCCCGCCCAGGCCGCACGCGGCCGGCGGGCCCGTCCCGGTGACCCTGTCCGTCCGCTGCCCCAACTGCGGATCGACCGACACCGAGCTGCTCAGCCGTTTCTCCTCCACCGCGTGCAAGGCGCTGCGCCGCTGCACCGCCTGCCGCGAACCGTTCGACCACTTCAAGGAGCTGTAGATGGCCGCCCCCCGCCACGGCGCGTTCCACCCGCTGACGGTGGCGGAAGTCGACCGGCTCACCGACGACTCGGTGGCGCTGACCCTCCGGGTCCCCGAGGAGCTGCGCGAGGACTACCGGCACGCCCCCGGCCAGCACCTGACGCTGCGCCGCACCGCCCCCGAGGGCGGCACCGAGGTCCGCCGCACCTACTCGATCTGCTCGCCCGCCCCCACGGCGGACGGTCCGGGCCCCGCGCTGCTGCGGGTCGGCGTGCGGCTGGTGGAGGGCGGGGAGTTCTCCACCTTCGCGCACAAGGAGATCGCGGCCGGCGACGTGCTGGACGTCATGGTCCCGGCCGGGCGCTTCGTGCTGGACCCCGCAACGGCCCCCGCCGCCGGGCACTACGCCGCGATCGTCGGCGGCAGCGGGATCACGCCCGTGCTGTCGATCGCCGCGAGCCTGCTGGCCGCGCGGCCCGATGCCCGCTTCTGCCTCGTGCGCAGCGACCGTACGGCCGCTTCGACGATGTTCCTGGAGGAGGTCGCCGACCTCAAGGACCGCTACCCCTCGCGGTTCCAGCTGGTCACGGTCCTCTCCCGGGAGGAGCAGGAGTCGGGGCTGCCGTCCGGCCGGCTCGACGAGGAGCGGCTGGCGTCCCTGCTGCCCGCCCTGCTTCCGGTGGCGGAGGTCACGGGCTGGTTCCTGTGCGGGCCGTACGGTCTGGTGCAGGGCGCGGAGCGGGCCCTGAGCACCCTCGGCGTCGCCCGGACCCGGGTGCACGAAGAGATCTTCCACGTCGAGGACACCACCCCCGCGCCGGTCCGCACGGCGTCGTCGGCCGCGGCCGCGCAGGGCCGGGTCACCGCACGGCTCGACGGGCGCTCCGGCACCTGGCCCGTCCAGGACGGCGAGTCCCTGCTGGACGCGGTGCTCCGCAACCGCGCGGACGCCCCGTACGCCTGCAAGGGCGGCGTCTGCGGTACCTGCCGGGCGTTCGTGGTGTCGGGCGAGGTCCGGATGGACCGCAACTTCGCCCTGGAGGCCGAGGAGACGGACGCCGGTTTCGTCCTCGCCTGCCAGTCGCACCCGGTCACCGAGGAAGTGGAGATCGACTTCGACCGTTAGGGCGCAGCCGCGGTCCCTGTCGCTGCCCCCTGCCCTCGTCGCTGCCGTCCTCCTCCCCTGTCCATTTTCAGGAACGTGTTCTATCTTGACGCCCCGTCAGGTCAGAACGGGAGGACAGGCAGTGGACTTCACCTTCACCGAGGAGCAGCGGGCCGCCGTCGAGGCGGCCAGGGCCGTGTTCGCGGACGTCGCACCCGACGGCGTGCCCAGCCCCGCGCTCACCCCGGGCGCCGTCGCCGACGACTTCGACCGTCCGCTGTGGGCCCGGCTCGCCGCGTCCGACCTGCTGAGCCTGGTCCTCGCCGAGGAACACGACGGCGCCGGCCTGGACACCATCGCCCTGTGCCTCGTCCTGCGCGAGGCCGCCCGGGTACTGGCCCGGGTCCCGCTGCTGGAACACTGCGCCACCGCCATGACCGTCCAGGCCCACGGCAGCCCCGAACTGGCCGCCGCCCTGCTGCCCGGCGCCGGGCGCGGCACGCTCGTGCTGACCGCCGCCGCGCACGGCCGCTCCGGCCATGACCCGGCCGAACTCGCCGTCACCGCACGGCTCGACGGCGAGACGTGGGTCCTGGAAGGCACCCAGACCGCCGTCCCCTGGGCACACACCGCCGACTGGATCGCCGTACCGGCCCACACCGGTGAGGGCGAGGGCGTCCTCGCTCTGGTCCCGCGCACGGCCGACGGCCTCGCCCTCGCCGAGCAGGTCTCCACCAGCGGGGAGCGGTTCGCCGAACTCGCCCTGGACGGCGTGCGGGTGGACCGGACCCACCTGATCGAGACCCCGGGAGCCTGGGAGCGGCTCCGCGAGGTCCTCACCACCGGCACCTGCGCCCTGGCCCTCGGGCTGGGTGAGGGCGTCCTCGGCATGACGAGCAGGTACACCAGCAAGCGCGAGCAGTTCGGCTTCCCGGTGGCCACCTTCCAGGCGGTCGCCGTCCAGGCCGCCGACCGCTACATCGACCTGCGCGCCATGGAGGTCACCCTGTGGCAGGCCGCCTGGCGGCTCGATGCCGCAACCGGCGGCGCCGGCGGGCCGCTGCCGAGCGCCGGTGACGTGGCGGTCGCCAAGATCTGGGCCGCGGAAGGCGTGCGCAGGGTCGTCCAGACCGCGCAGCACCTGCACGGCGGTTTCGGCGCCGACACCGAATACCCACTGCACCGCTACCACGCCTGGGCCAAGCAGCTGGAGCTCCAACTGGGCCCTGCGGCCGCCCACGAGGAGGCCCTGGGCGACCTGCTGGCCGCCCACCCCCTCGCCTGAAGCCGCCCCTCACGGGGTCAGAGCACGAAGGCCGGGCTTCCGTTGTCCGTCACCATCGGGCGCCCGGCCCCGTCCCAGGCCTGCATACCGCCGTCGACGTTCACGGCGTCGATGTCCTGGCGCACCAGGTACTGGGTGACCTGCGCGGAACGCCCGCCGACCCGGCACATCACGTACACGCGGCGGCCGTCCTCGACGGCCTCCGTCAGCTCGCCGAAGCGGACCACGAAGTCGCTCATCGGGATGTGCAGAGCGCCCTCGACGTGGCCGGCCGCCCATTCGTCGTCCTCACGGACGTCGAGGACAAAGCCTTCGGAGGGCACCGCGGCGGCGTCCACCGAGGGAAGCGGTCCGAAGTTCATAACTGTCGCCTTCTCTCTTCACAGGTCTGCTGCCAACCTATCCGACCCGCAGCCCAGCCCGTGCGTGCGCGAACGGCCCCGTCCTCACTGGGCGGCGAGCTCGGCCGCCAGCTCCGCCTCGCGCTCGGAGACCTGCGCGAGCAGCTGCTCCGCGATCTCCTCCAGCAGCCGGTCCGGGTCGTCGGGAGCCATCCGCAGCATCGACCCGATCGCGCTCTCCTCCAGCTCCTTCGCCACGAGCGACAGCAGCTCCTTGCGCTGCGCCAGCCACTCCAGCCGGGCGTACAGCTCCTCGCTCTCGCCCGGCCCGGCCGTCTCGGGCACCGGCCCGGCCGCCCACTCCTCGGCCAGCTCGCGCAGCAGCCCCTCGTCGCCCCGGCCGTACGCGGCGTTGACCCGCGCGATGAAGGCGTCGCGGCGCTCCCGCTCGTCCTCCTCCTGGGCCAGGTCGGGGTGGGCCTGGCGGACCAGCTCGCGGTACAGGCGGCGCACCTCCTCGGAGGGGCGTACCCGCTCCGGCGGCCGCACCGGCCGGTCGGTGAGCATCGCGGCGGCGTCGTCGGAGATGCCGTCCGAGCCCAGCCAGTCGTGGAAGAGCTCCTCCACCCCGGGCATCGGCATCACCAGCGAGCGCGCGTCCCGCGCCCTCCGCAGGTCCTCGGCATCGCCGGTGCGCGCGGCCTTCGCCTCGGCGATCAGCGCGTCCAGCTCGTCGAGCCGCGTGTACATGGGGCCGAGCTTCTGATGGTGCAGGCGGGAGAAGTTCTCCACCTCCACGCGGAAGGTCTCCACCGCGATCTCGAACTCGATCAGCGCCTGCTCCGCGGCCCGTACGGCCCGCTCCAGGCGCGCCTCGGGGCGCTCCTCGGGGCGCTCCTCACCGGTGACGGAGGAGTCGCCGGATCCACCGGGGACGGTCTGCTCGGGCTGCTCGGTCTGCTCGCTCACCCGGCCAGGGTACGGCCCGCGCGGACGGGCGATGTTTCACGTGAAACATCGCCCGTCGCGCAGGGACCGGCGCGACCAGCTCGTTCTAGACCCCGACCTCCGCGGCGATCCGCCCGGCCCGCACCGCGGCGACCAGGTCGGCGTGATCGGCTTCGGTCCGGTCGGCGTAGGCCACCGCGAAGGCCGCCATCGCCTCGTCCAGCTCCTCGTTCTTGCCGCAGTACCCGGCCAGCAGCCGCGGGTCGACGCTGTGCGCGTGCGCCCGGGCCAGCAGGGCACCGGTCATCCGCCCGTAGTCGTCGATCTGGTCGGGAGCCAGCGCCGCCGGGTCCACGCTGCCCTTGCGGTTGCGGAACTGGCGGACCTGGTAGGGGCGCCCCTCCACCGTGGTCCAGCCGAGCATGATGTCGGAGACCACCTGCATCCGCTTCTGCCCGGCCACCACCCGGCGACCCTCGTGCTCCTCCGGCGGCGAGACGAAGCCCAGCCCGGGCAGGTACGGGAGCAGCACCGAGGGCCGGGCCTCCTTCACCTGGAGGACCAGCGGTTCGCCCCGGTGGTCCAGCAGCAGAACCACGTACGAGCGGGTGCCGACGCTCCCGGTGCCCACCACGCGGAAGGCCACGTCGTGGATCGCATACCGGGCCAGCAGCGGCAGCCGGTCGCCCTGGAGGGTCTGCAGGTACGGGCCGAGCGAGGCCGCCACGGCCGCCGCCTCCCCATCCGTGACGCGGCGCAGTACGGGCAGCGCGTCGACGAAACGGCGGCCGCCGTCCGGCCCGATCTCCGTCGACTTGGTGGCGAACCGGGCGGAGGTGTTGTTGCGGGCCTTCTCGGAGACCCGCTCCAGGGTGCCCAGCAGATCGCGGGCGTCGGCGTGCGAGACCAGTTCCTCGTCGGCGATGGCGTTCCACGCGTCCAGCGCGGGCAGCTTGGCCAGCAGCCGCACGGTCCGCCGGTAGGCGCCCACGGAGTCCAGTGCGGCCGCCCGGCAGGTGTCCTCGTCCGCCCCGGCCACCCGCCCGGCGAGCACCAGGGAGGCCGCCAGCCGCTTCACGTCCCACTCCCACGGGCCGAACACGGTCTCGTCGAAGTCGTTCAGGTCGATGACGAGCCGACCGCGCGCGTCCCCGTACAGACCGAAGTTCGCCGCGTGCGCGTCACCGCAGATCTGCGCGCCGACACCGGTCACCGGGCCGCCGGACAGGTCGTGCGCCATCAGCCCGGCCGCACCGCGCAGGAACGCGAAGGGATTGGCTGCCATCCGGCCGACCCGTATGGGCGTCAGCTCGGCCACCCGACCGGCGTTGGACTCCTCCACCGCCCGCACCGCGTCCGGCCGCCCGGCCGGCACCGTGAAGCCAGCGTGCGCCGCCCTCGGCACACGGGCGCGCAGCGCCTTGCCCGCCTCTTTCGGCGAGTCCGCCACCACGCGCGGCGCGAACCCCGCCACGTCCGGAATCCGCTGTCCCGCTGTCGCCGCCATCGGCGCCGCCCCCACCCGTTCGTTCATGTGATCGCTTCGAGAACGGGCTGACCGTACCGACAGCCCGGTGCCCCTGGCCAGCACCCACGCCCCGGCCTCCCGGCCGGTGCCGCGGCCCGGCGCCCCCGGCCGGGGTCTACAGACCGGCGTCCCGGGCCAGCAGCGCCGCCTGGACGCGGTTCTCACAGCCCAGCTTCGCCAGGATCCGGCTCACGTACGTCTTCACGGTCGCCTCGCTCATGTGCAGGCGCCGGCCCGCGTCCGCGTTGGACAGGCCCTCCCCGAGCAGCGCCAGCACCCCCCGCTCCCGCTCGCTCAGCTCGGCGACCTGACGGCGGGCCTCCTCACCGCGCGCCGCCGCCTTCCCGGACGCCAGCTGGTCCACCACGTGCCGGGTGGCCCCGGGCGAGAGGTAGGCGTCCCCGGCCGCGGCAGCCCGGACCGCGCCGATCAGCTCGCCCGGCGCCGAGTCCTTGAGCAGGAATCCCGCCCCGCCCTGGCCCAGCGCGCGCAGCACGTTCTCCTTCTCGCCGAAGGTGGTCAGGATCAGGGCCCGCACCTCCGGAGCGGCCCGTCGCAGCTCACCCAGTGCGGTCAGACCGTCCATCACCGGCATCTGGATGTCGAGCAGCATCACCTCGGGGGCGTGCGAGCGGGCCAGCTCGACCGCCTCCCGGCCGTTCGCCGCCTCCGCGACGACCTCGATGTCCGGCGCCGAGGTCAGGATCATCCTGATCCCGGCCCGGATCAGCGGCTCGTCGTCGGCGATCACCACTCTGATCACTTCGGCTGTCACCCCGTGCTCCTACTGCTTGACCTCGTACGCCTGCTTGTCCACGAGCTTGCCGTCCTTGAAGCAGAACCGGAAAACCAGGTCCGTGGTCAGGCTCTGGCCGGTCTGGTCGTCGGCCAGCAGCACCAGGCACTCCGAACCCTCCGGCCGCGGCGGCCCCTTCCGGTCGGCTCCCGCGGTCAGGAAGCTCTCGCCGCCCGGCAGCCGGTCGCGGACCGTCGCCTCGGCCTCGCCGACGTGCACGGCGTCGTACTCGTCCCTGCCGATCATCGAGTCGACCGCCGTGTCCATCAGCATCACCGCCGCAGCGATCATCACGATCACCAGCACGACCACCGCCGCGAAGGCGATCCCGCAGCCCACGGCGATGCCACCGGCACGGCTGGGCACCCGTACGGCCAGCTCCCGGTCCACCGCCGCCCAGTCCATCGGCTGCTGCTCGCCCCGCCGCCCCGGCGCCTGGGGCAGGGTGCCCTTCTGTGCCTGGGCCTGCTGCCCGAAGTCGTCGGCCACGTCCTGGGCGCCGGCCGGCTCCGCGCCGTACGGCAGCACGCCGGCCACCCGGAACCCGCCGCCCTCGGCGGGGCCCGCGTGCACCATGCCGCCGACCAGCCGGGCCCGCTCCCGCAGCCCCGTCAGCCCCTGCCCGCCCGACACCACGTCCTCGTCCGGTCCGGCCGACGGCCCGTTGGCGATCTCCACCACCAGCGAGTCGTCCTCGTACCGCAGCTCCACCGTGATCGGCGCCCCCGGAGCGTGCTTGTAGGCGTTGGTGAGGGCCTCCTGCACGATCCGGTAGGCGGCGTGGTCGCAGGCCGCCACCAGCTGCCTCGGCCGTCCCGAGGTGGTCATCCGCACCTCGGTCCCGGCGGCCCGCGCCGCCTCCACGACCCCGGCGATGCCGGCCACGCCGCGCGCCGCGGGCTGTGCCTCCTCCACCATCGGGGGCGACTCCACGCCGTCGCGCAGGATGCCGACGACCTCGCGCAGTTCGTGCATCGCGGACACCGAGGCCTGCCGCAGCACGCCCACGGCCTCCCGCTGACGGTCGGTGAGTTCGGGATCCACCTCCAGCGCACCCGTGTGCACGGCGATCAACGCCAGCTGGTGGCCCAGGCTGTCGTGCATGTCCTGGGCGATGCGCTGCCGCTCGCGCAGCCGCGCCTGCCCCGCGACCATGGCCCGCTCGCGCAGCAGCTGCCCGTTGCGTTCGTGCAGGGCCGCCAGCAGGGTGCGGCGCTGGGACCAGTACCGGCTGGCCAGGCCCGGCATCACGGTGACGGCCAGGAACATCAGCGTGGAGAACACGATGATCAGCAGCGGTCGCATCTGCGACCACTGGTCCAGGACGCTGAAGGCGAGCGCCGCGACGAAGGCCAGGGTGAAGGCGCCCAGCGCCCGGCCCACGCCGACGATCCGCCGCCCGGCCGACCAGCCCAGCAGCGGCAGGACGAAGAACAGCCCCGGCAGGGCCGAACTCAGCGCCGAACCGGCCACGAGCGTCGCCGCCGGCAGCCGCCTGCGCAGCAGGGTCAGCGCCACCACGGCCACGGCGCCCAGCAGCATCCGCTGCCCCGACCCCCGGTCGAGTTCCTCGATGCCCAGCCCGAGTATGGCCAGCACGGCGGCGAGCGCGAGGTCCCCCGCCAGCATCCGCCGCGTCCACGGCTCGGGCCCCCGCAGCCAGTCCCAGCCCGCACGTGTCTTCGCCATCACATCCACGCGCCCGACCCTAGACATCCGGCCACCGCCCCGGCTGCCCTCTTTCGTCTCACCGGCCGCGACGAAAGTCTGATCCCGCAGGTGCAGTTGGCCCCGCGCGCATCCGCGGCCGGCTCCGCCGTGACCGACACCACACAGGAAACACCGGACACCGGACACCGATCCACCGGCACTTCACGAATCCCGCGCACACCCCGTCACGGACACAAAACGAAACGGCCGCCACCGCTTTCGCAGTGACGACCGTCTCGTCGATGTGGGCGAGGGGGGATTTGAACCCCCACGTCCCGAAGGACACTGGCACCTGAAGCCAGCGCGTCTGCCGTTCCGCCACTCGCCCGAGCAGCGTCCCAGTGGTCTTCCCTTTCGGGCCGTTCCCCTGGCGACGTCGAAACATTAGCACGTAGAACGGGGTGGATTCACATCGCTTTCCCCGGGGGCATACGCCCCTGTGCGGACAGCCCCTCCCGCACTCCGCTCCGGGTGCGGGACACTGTTCCTCGGGCGCCCCTACGATCCCTTGTGAGGACCAACACTCGTCCCCACAGGTACGAAGGGGAACCACCCGAATCCGCCACGCGTGGATACGATCAGTAAGCAGTACAGGGCGACAACGACGGAGGAGGTGCCCCATGGGAGTTCTGAAGCGGTTCGAGCAGCGACTCGAAGGTCTGGTGAACGGCACCTTCGCCAAGGTGTTCAAGTCCGAGGTCCAGCCGGTGGAGATCGCCGGAGCCCTCCAGCGGGAGTGCGACAACAACGCCACCATCTGGAACCGCGAGCGGACCGTCGTCCCCAACGACTTCATCGTGGAGCTCAGCGCCGGCGACTACGACCGCCTGAGCCCCTACTCCGGGCAGCTCGGCGACGAGCTCGCGGGCCTCGTCCGCGACTACGCCAAGCAGCAGCGGTACAGCTTCATGGGCCCCATCAAGGTCCACCTGGAGAAGGCCGAGGACCTCGACACCGGGCTCTACCGGGTCCGCAGTCGCACCCTCGCCTCCAGCACCTCCCAGCCACAGGGGGCGCCGCCGTCCCCTGCGAGCGGCTACGGCTATCCGCCGGTCGCCGCACCTCCCATGCCCGCCGGCCCGCCCCCGGGCGGACCCGGCGCCCGCCGGCCCGCCCCGGGTGGTCCCGGCGCGGCGGCTCCGGGGGCTGGGCCCGGCGGCCCGCGGCGGCACTGGATCGAGATCAACGGCACCCGCCACCAGATCTCGCGCCCCACGCTCGTACTCGGCCGAAGCACCGAAGCCGACGTGCGGATCGACGACCCCGGCGTATCGCGCCGGCACTGTGAGATCCGGACCGGAACGCCCTCGACGATCCAGGATCTCGGGTCCACCAACGGCATCGTGGTGGACGGGCAGCACACCACCCGCGCTACGCTCCGCGACGGCTCGCGGATCGTCGTGGGCAGCACCACCATCATTTACCGGCAAGCCGAAGGGTGAAGCGGGGGCAATGTCAGAGCTGACCCTGACGGTCATGCGGTTGGGTTTCCTGGCCGTTCTGTGGCTGTTCGTCATCGTGGCCGTCCAGGTCATCCGCAGCGATCTCTTCGGCACGAGGGTGACCCAGCGCGGGTCCTCCCGCCGCGGCGGCGCCGGCGGCGCCCCGCAGCAGGGCGGCCGCCAGGCCGCGCCTCCGCAGCAGCGCCAGCGTCGCGGTGCGCCGACCAAGCTCGTCGTCTCCGAGGGCATCCTCACGGGCACCACCGTGGCCCTCGCCGGACAGACGATCACCCTGGGCCGCGCCCACGACTCCACGATCGTGCTGGACGACGACTACGCGTCCAGCCGCCATGCCAGGATCTACCCCGACCGTGACGGCCAGTGGATCGTCGAGGATCTCGGGTCCACCAACGGCACGTATCTCGACCGGACCCGGCTGACCACCCCGACGCCCATTCCGCCGGGCGCACCGATCCGCATCGGCAAGACCGTCATCGAGCTGCGGAAGTAGTACGAGAATGAGCGAGCGGAGCGAGCGCGCGGCGGTGATCCGTGCCAGCGAGGACACGGACACGAGCGCGCTCCCGACCGGAGGGTGGGCAGTGTGGCTCGAGACCGGTTGTACCCGGAGCAAGCTTCGTCGACAGGGCAGGTGCGCATGAGTCTGTCCCTGCGGTTCGCAGCCGGATCCCACAAAGGCATGATCCGCGAGGGGAACGAGGACTCCGGCTACGCCGGCCCCCGTCTCCTGGCGATCGCCGACGGCATGGGAGGCCAGGCCGCCGGCGAGGTCGCGAGCTCCGAGGTGATCTCCACCCTCGTGCAGCTCGACGACGACGTACCGGGCTCCGACATCCTCACCTCGCTGGCCACCGCCGTGCAGCGCGCCAACGACCAGCTGCGCGTCATGGTCGAGGAGGACCCCCAGCTCGAGGGCATGGGCACCACCCTCACCGCCCTGCTGTGGACCGGCCAGCGCCTCGGCCTCGTCCATGTCGGCGACTCCCGCGCCTACCTGCTGCGCGACGGCGTCCTCACGCAGATCACCCAGGACCACACCTGGGTGCAGCGCCTGGTCGACGAGGGCCGCATCACGGAGGAGGAGGCGACGACCCATCCGCAGCGCTCCCTGCTGATGCGCGCGCTGGGCAGCGGCGACATCGTCGAGCCCGACCTCTCCATCCGTGAGGTCCGCGCCGGCGACCGCTACCTGATCTGCTCCGACGGGCTCTCCGGCGTCGTCTCCCACCAGACCCTGGAGGAGACCCTCGCCGACTACCACGGCCCCCGCGAGACCGTGCAGTCCCTGATCCAGCTCGCGCTGCGCGGCGGCGGACCCGACAACATCACCTGCATCGTCGCCGACGTCCTCGACACCGACAGCGGCGACACCCTCGCCGCCCAGGTCAGCGACACCCCGGTGGTCGTCGGCGCGGTCGCCGAGACCCAGCACCAGCTCTTCGACAACAACAACGCCATGCAGACGCCGGCCGGCCGCGCCTCCGGGCTCGGCCGCCAGGCCCCGCCGCCCGCGGGCTCCTTCGGTCCCCCCGGCAGCGGCGACGCCCCCGGCTACGGGTACGGCGACCACGGCCAGGGCGGCGGCTACGGCTCCTTCGGCGAGGCCGACGGGTACGACTCCGACTCCGGCTACGACGACACGTACGACCACCCCCGCAGGCGCCGCAGCAAAGGGCGCAAGTGGACCACCCGCACCCTGACCCTGCTCGTCGTCGCCGGTGTCATCGGCGGCGGCCTCTACGCCGGCTGGCGCTGGACCCAGACCCAGTTCTACGTCGGCGTGAAGGGCGAGCACGTCGCGCTCTTCCGCGGCATCAGCCCGAAGCTCGGACCGCTGGAGCTCTCCAAGGTGGAGACCGACCGCCCCGACATCGAACTGAAGTACCTGCCGCCCTTCAAGCGGAAGCTGGTCGAGGCCACCATCAGCGAGGGCAGCCTCGACGGTGCCCGCAAGAAGCTGGACGACCTCGGCGTCCAGGTCTCCGCCTGCAAGAAGGACGAAGAGCGCAGAGGCGCCGAGGCGCAGAACAGCCAGACACCCGGCCCCAGCCTGACTCCCGAGGAGCAGCAGCTGGTCGGCCTGTGCGGAAAGTAGCCCGCGGGCACAGGGGGCCTGCCACACCATGAGCGTTGTCACCAACACGACCACCATCGGCGCCATCGAGCTGCCGAGCCGGCGGAACACCGAGCTCCTGCTGCTCGCCTTCGCCGTGGTCATCCCGATCTTCGCCTACGCCAATGTGGGTCTGGCGATCCACGGCGAGCTGCCCCCCGGCATGTTCGCGTACGGGGCCGGCTTCGCCGTGCTCGCCGGCATAGCGCACTTCGTCGTACGCCGGTACGCGAAGTACGCCGATCCGCTGCTGCTGCCGCTCGCCACCCTGCTCAACGGCCTCGGCGTCGTCCTGATCTGGCGCCTGGACCAGTCCGAGCGGCTGCAGAACCTCGCCAAGCGCAGCTTCGGGGCCTTCTCGCCCTCCGCGCCCCGCCAGATGATGTACACGGCCCTGGCGATCGCCCTGTTCGCGGCCGTGCTGCTGATCCTCAAGGACCACCGCGTCCTGCAGCGGTTCACCTACATCTCCATGGCCGGCGCGCTGGTGCTGCTGATCCTGCCCGTCGTCCCGGGCCTGGGCGCCGACGTCTTCGGCGCCAAGATCTGGATCAGCGTCGGTGGCTTCTCCATCCAGCCCGGTGAGTTCGCGAAGATCGTCATCGCGATCTTCTTCGCCGGCTACCTGATGGTGAAGCGCGACGCGCTCGCGCTGGCCAGCCGCCGCTTCATGGGCCTCTACCTGCCGCGCGGCCGCGACCTCGGCCCGATCCTCATGATCTGGGCGATGAGCCTGCTGGTCCTGGTCTTCGAGAACGACCTCGGTACCTCGCTGCTCTTCTTCGGCATGTTCGTGATCATGCTGTACGTGGCCACCGAGCGCACCAGCTGGATCGTCATCGGTCTGCTGATGTCGGTCGGCGGCGCGGTCGTGGTGGCCTCCTTCGCCAGTCACGTCCAGGCCCGCGTCAACGCCTGGCTCGACCCCTTCGGCTGCTACACCACCTCGGGCGCCTGCGAGCAGGTCGGCCAGTCGATCATGAGCTTCGGTTCCGGCGGGGTCCTCGGCGCCGGATGGGGCCAGGGCAACTCCGACCTCATCGGCTTCGCCGCCAACTCCGACTTCATCTTCTCCACCGTCGGCGAAGAGCTCGGTCTCTCCGGCGTGATGGCGTTCCTGCTGATCTACGGGCTCATCATCGAGCGGGGCGTCCGCACCGCCCTCGCCGCCCGCGACCCCTTCGGCAAGCTCTTCGCCATCGGCCTCTCCGGCGCCTTCGCGCTCCAGATCTTCGTCGTCGCCGGCGGAGTCATGGGACTCATCCCCCTCACCGGCATGACGATGCCCTTCCTCGCGTCCGGCGGTTCCTCCGTCCTCGCGAACTGGATCCTCATCGCCGTCCTCATCCGGATCAGCGACACCGCCCGCCGACCGGCACCGGCCCCGGCCCCGTCCCCCGACTCCGAGATGACCCAGGTGGTCCGCCCGTCATGAACAAGCCCCTGCGCCGCATCTCGCTGTTCTGCGGGCTGCTCGTCCTCGCGCTGCTGATCCGGACCAACTGGCTGCAGTACGTCCAGGCCGAGGAACTCAGCACGCGCAAGGAGAACCGACGGGTCCAGATCGCCCAGTACGCCACCGAGCGCGGCAACATCATCGTCCAGGGCCAGCCGATCACCGGCTCCGCGGTCACCGACGGCAGCGACTACAAGTACAAGCGCACCTACACCGAAGGGGAGCTGTGGTCCCCGGTCACCGGGTACGCCTCGCAGGCCTTCGGTGCCACGCAGCTCGAATCGCTCGAGGACGGCATCCTCACCGGCAACGACGACCGGCTGTTCTTCGACCGCACCATCGGCATGTTCACCGGTGAGAAGAAGCAGGGCGGCAACGTCGTCACCACGCTCAACCGGGACGCGCAGAAGGCCGCATTCGAGAAGCTCGGCACCAAGAAGGGCGCGGTCGCCGCCATCGACCCGCGCACCGGTGCCATCCTCGCGCTGGTCTCCACCCCCTCCTACGACCCGTCCAGCTTCGCCGGCAACTCCAAGGCCGACGAGAAGGCCTGGGTCGAGCTGAAGGACAGCGAGGACAAGAAGCTCGTCAACCGCGCCCTGCGCGAGACCTATCCGCCCGGCTCCACCTTCAAGGTGGTCACCGCCGCGGCCGCGCTGGAGCACGGCGTGGTCAACGGGATCGACGACCCGACGGACACCCCCGAGCCGTACATCCTCCCCGGCACCAAGACCCAGCTGCCCAACTCCCACACCGGGTGCGAGAAGGCCAGCCTGAACGAGGCGCTGCGGATCTCCTGCAACTCCGTCTTCGCGAACCTCGGTGACAAGGTCACCCGCGACAAGATGGTGGAGACGGCCGAGAAGTTCGGCTTCAACAACGACAAGATCGACACCCCGGTCCGCGCCTTCGCCAGCGTCTACGACAAGAGGATGGGCCGGGACGGCAACGCCCAGAGCTCGATCGGGCAGTTCAACACCGCCGCCACC
Organism: Streptomyces yangpuensis; assembly: GCF_024666385.1. Lineage (NCBI taxonomy): Bacteria > Bacillati > Actinomycetota > Actinomycetes > Kitasatosporales > Streptomycetaceae > Streptomyces > Streptomyces yangpuensis. Next base: position 3,765,979 of record NZ_CP102514.1, on the reverse strand, counting down.
CCGCTGCAGATGGCCATGGTCACCGCGGCGATCGCCAACGACGGCAAGCTGATGAAGCCGTACATGGTCGACCACCTCACCGCGCCGAACCTGGACATCATCGAGAAGCACGAGCCGCAGGAGATGAGCCGGCCGCTGTCCGCGGGCAACGCGCAGAAGGTCCAGCAGATGATGGTCAACGTCGTCGCGAAGGGCACCGGCGAGAAGGCCCAGATCAAGAACGTGACGGTCGGCGGCAAGACGGGTACCGCCCAGCACGGCGAGGGCAACAAGAAGCGCCCGTACGCCTGGTTCATCTCCTACGCCGAGAACCCGGACGGCACCTCGCCCGTCGCCGTCGCCGTCGTGATCGAGGACAGCGAGGGAACCGCCCGTGACGACATCAGCGGTGGCGGTCTCGCCGCCCCGGTCGCCAAGGCGGTCATGGAAGCGGTGCTGAAGAGCCAGGGGTGACCGAGGGATCACGGGGCGGCCGACGTGACGCAGGTCACTGAATCCGCCCCGGATCCGAGCGTACGGTACCGGTCCTGTATCAGGCTGTGGCCACGATCCGATCACGGACGATCGGCCGGTAGCCTTTGCGCGAACAGCACACCGCCGGACCACACACAGGTGCGGTCGGGACTGACGGAGAGGGCTGCAACGTTATGGAAGAGCCGCGTCGCCTCGGCGGCCGGTACGAGCTGAGCCACGTGCTCGGCCGCGGTGGCATGGCCGAGGTCTACCTCGCCCACGACACCCGGCTCGGCCGTACCGTCGCCGTCAAGACCCTGCGTGCCGACCTCGCCCGCGACCCGTCCTTCCAGGCCCGGTTCCGGCGCGAGGCCCAGTCGGCCGCGTCGCTGAACCATCCGGCGATCGTCGCCGTCTACGACACCGGCGAGGACTACGTCGACAACATTTCCATCCCGTACATCGTGATGGAGTACGTCGACGGTTCGACCCTGCGCGAGCTGCTGCACTCGGGCCGCAAGCTGCTGCCCGAGCGCACGCTGGAGATGTGCATCGGCATCCTCCAGGCCCTGGAGTACTCGCACCGCGCCGGCATCGTGCACCGTGACATCAAGCCCGCCAACGTGATGCTGACCCGCACCGGCCAGGTCAAGGTCATGGACTTCGGCATCGCCCGCGCCATGGGCGACTCGGGCATGACCATGACGCAGACGGCCGCAGTCATCGGCACGGCCCAGTACCTCTCCCCGGAGCAGGCCAAGGGCGAGCAGGTAGACGCGCGCTCCGACCTCTACTCCGCGGGCTGCCTGCTCTACGAACTCCTCACCGTGCGGCCCCCGTTCGTCGGCGACTCGCCGGTGGCCGTGGCCTACCAGCACGTGCGGGAGGAGCCGCAGCCCCCGTCGAACTTCGACCCCGAGATCACGCCCGAGATGGACGCCATCGTCCTCAAGGCACTGGTCAAGGACCCCGACTACCGCTACCAGTCGGCGGACGAGATGCGTGCCGACATCGAGGCCTGCCTCGACGGCCAGCCCGTCGCCGCCACGGCCGCCATGGGCGCGGCCGGCTACGGCTACCCGCACGACCAGGGCCACGGCTACGGCCCGCAGGGCTACGACCAGCCCACCACCGCCCTGCGCACCGCCGACTCCGGCGCCCAGACGTCGATGATGCCGCCCATGCCCCCGGGCGACGGCGGCTACGGCTACGGCGACCAGGGCCACGGCGGCTACGACCAGGGCTCGAACCGCCGCCAGAGCCAGAAGAAGAGCAAGGCGTCCACCGTGCTGCTCGTGGCGGCCGGCATCCTCGTGCTGGTCGGCGCGATCCTGATCGGCCGGGCCCTGTCCTCGAACACGGCCGACAACCGGCCCAGTGTGCCCAAGCTGGTGGGGCAGACCCTGGAACAGGCGACGAAGAGCGCGGAGAACTCCAAGCTCAAGGTGGTCAAGGGCGCCGACGCGCCCTGCGACGACCAGCCCAAGGGCAATGTCTGCAAGCAGGAGCCGGAGGCGGGCACCAAGGTCGACGAGGGCTCGACGGTCACGATCACCGTCTCCTCGGGCGCCCCGAAGGTGTCCGTGGTCGACGTGCTCAACATGAAGTACGAAGAGGCCGAGAAGGCGCTGAAGGACAAGGGCTTCCAGGTCGACCGCAAGACGCAGGAGTCCGACCGCACCCCGGGGACGGTCCTGGACCAGAACCCGAAGGCCGGTTCCGAGGCCGAGAAGAACAGCGTGATCACGCTGACGGTCGCCAAGGAGCAGTCCAAGTCCGAGGTCCCCGACCTCAAGGGCAAGACCAAGGACGAGGCGGAGAAGGCCCTCAAGGCCGTCAACCTCCGGCTCGGCAGCGTCACGGAGTCCGACCAGCAGGCCGGCGCCCCTCCGGGCACGGTCATCGGCCAGCAGATCGCGGCGGGCCAGCAGATCGAGCAGGGCAAGTCGGTGGGCATCACCATCGCCAAGGCCGCGCAGGCGACGGTGGTCCCGAACTTCGCCGGCCGGACCCTGGGCCAGTACAAGAACGAGCTCCAGCGGGCCAACCTTCGGGTCGGCATCGTCACCGGTCCCTCGGACGACAACGCGATCGTGGTGGGCACCGACCCGCAGCCCGGCACGCCGGGCACCTCGGGGCAGGCCGTGAACGTGTTCACGATGGCCGGTCAGCAGGGCGGGAACAACGGCGGCGGCATCTTCGACGGCCTGACCGGCGGCGGAGGCCGCCGCTGACACCGGCACGGTGCGAACGCGAAAGGGTCCGGCCTTCCTCTCCGCTGAAGAGGAAGGCCGGACCCTTTCCGTACGCGGCCGCATGCGGGCACCCACAGGCGGTCCTCTGCGGTCCTCTGCGGCCCTTTGGCGGTACGGCCGGGGCCGGAGGGCCGCCTGGGACCCGCAGCGGCTCCCAGGGCCCCCAGGGCCACTCAGGACCCCGGGGGTGCCCGTATCAGCGCCCGCGCCGGTGCCGGCGCAGCGGCCGTGTCAGCGCAGTTCCGCCGGCAGGGTGCGCTTCGCGTCCACCTTCTCGGTGCGGACCAGCTCGCCCCACACGATGTAGCGGTACTTCGACGTGTAGACCGGCGTGCAGGTGGTGAGCGTGATGTACCGGCCCGGAGCGGTCCTGCCGGACTCCTTGGGGACCGGGTTGATCACGTCGGTGTTGTACTTCGAGGTCTGGCGCAGCTCCGCGAAGACCTTGTAGACGTACCAGGTGTCCCGGGTCTCGAAGACGATCGCGTCGCCGTTCTTCACCTTGTCGATGTTGTGGAACTTCGCCCCGTGCCCGTCCCGGTGCGCGGCGAGCGAGAAGTTGCCCTTCTCCTCCCAGGGCAGCGCCGACTTCACCGGCTCCGTGTAGTAGCCGGCCACACCGTCGTCGAGGATGTCCGGCGCAGTGCCCGCCTTGACGAGCACCTCGCCGTTCTTCATCGCCGGTACGTGCAGGAAGCCGACCCCGCCCCTGGTGTCGAGTGCTCCCGGCCCGGCCTGCTCGGGGGCCGGGGCCTGCCACTGCCGGCGGATCTCGTCGCCCCGCGCGGCGGCGTGCCGGTCGGCGAGGACGTTGGTCCACCACAGCGAGTACGCCACGAACAGGCCCAGCACCAGGCCCACGGTGATCAGGACCTCTCCCAGCAGGCTCAGGAACCCGGCGAGCACACTGCGGCTGCCGGCGGGCGGGGCCGCGGCGCGGCGGCTGGCACGAGACACGCTTGATTCGTCCTTAGCTGGTCAGCGCGGGCGGCGGGCCCTGGCTGCGGGGGCGTTCCTCGGTCATCCTGCCCCATACGATCATCCGGTAGGTGCTGGTGAACTCCGGGGTGCAGGTGGTCAGCGTGATGTACCGGCCCGCGGAAGTGAACCCCGAGCCCTCCGGCACGGGTTTGATCACCCCGATGTTCGTCGGCGGTGTCTGCGCCAGCGACGAGGTCATCTCGTACGTGTAGTACGCGTCCCGGGTCTCGACCACGACGGGATCCCCGGGCACCAGCCGGTTGATGTAGCGGAACGGCTCCCCGTGGGTGTTGCGGTGTCCGGCCACCGCGAAGTTGCCCTGCTTGTCGGCGGGCATCGCGGTCTTCAGCGCGCCCTCGCCGTAGTGCCCGACCATGCCCTTGTCCAGCACCTTGGGCTTGCTGATGCCCTCGGCGACCGGGACCTTCACGTCCAGCTTGGGGATGTGGAGGATCGCGAAGCCCTGGCCCGGTTCGAAGGCCGTTACGGGCGGTGCGGCCGCCGCGCCGTCCGGCTGCCGCTCCCAGGTCTGCCGCAGCGAGCCGGCGGCGCCGTTCGCCGTCCGCTCGGCCACCAGGTTCGTGTACCAGAGCTGGTAGGCGACGAACAGCAGCATCACGAGGCCCACCGTGATGAAGAGCTCCCCGCCCAGCCGGCTCGCGATGATCACCGGGCCGCCCGACGCCGGCGGCCTGCGCCGCCGCCCGCCCCTCCTCCGGGAGTTCCTGGCGGCCCGTTTCGCGGCCTCCTGAGCTGCCCTGCGTCGCGCGGCCCGGCCCTCCGTGGGCGCGGACGGCGCGACCGTCGTCACGCGACGGCCTTGCCCACCACCGGGGCCAGTCCCACCGAGCGTTCCACCGCGCCGGCGTCACCGCAGCGCACCAGCCAGTTCGCGAGCATCCGGTGACCCCATTCGGTCAGCACCGACTCGGGGTGGAACTGCACGCCCTCGACGTCGTGCTCCCGGTGGCGCAGGCCCATGATGATCCCGTCCTCGGTCCGGGCCGTGACCTCCAGGGCGTCGGGCAGGGTCCCGGGCTCGGCCGCGAGGGAGTGGTACCGGGTCGCGGTGAACGGCGAGGGCAGCCCCTGGAACACACCCAGGCCCTCGTGCACCACGGGCGAGGTCTTGCCGTGGAGCAGCTCGGGGGCCCGGCCCACGACGCCCCCGTAGGCGACCGCCATGGACTGCATGCCGAGGCACACGCCGAAGACGGGGACGCCGGTGCCGGCACAGTGCCGGACCATGTCCACGCAGACGCCGGCCTCCTCGGGCGTGCCCGGCCCGGGGGAGAGCAGTACGCCGTCGAAACCGTCCTGCGCGTGCGCGAGGGCGACCTCGTCGTTGCGCAGCACCTCACACTCGGCTCCGAGCTGGTAGAGGTACTGGACCAGGTTGAAGACGAAGCTGTCGTAGTTGTCGACCACCAGAATGCGTGCGCTCACGGCGTGGCTCCCGATCCCTCGTCCACCGTCACATCGTTGAACGGAAGGAGCGGCTCGGCCCACGGGAAGACGTACTGGAACAGCACGAAGACCACGGCGAGGACCAGTACGAGGGAGATCAGCGCGCGTACCCACGCGTTGCCCGGCAGATGCCGCCAGATCCAGCCGTACATGCCGCCTGATTCCTTTTCGTCCACATTCGTTCAACGCACCGCGGGGGCGGTACGCGAACAGACTAAAGGCAGCGGCCCGGCGGGGAGGGTCACCTGGACGAACCCTCCGGTCCGCCCTCCGCGGCGGCGCGCGTCCCGGTCAGTTCCGCCCAGACCACGAGCCGGTGGCTGTGCCCCCATTCGGGGTCGCAGGTGGTCAGCGTCAGGTACCGGCCCGGTGCCGTGAACGGGGACTTCGGCGGGACCGGATCGACCACGGCCACGTCGGTGGGCAGGGTGCGCAGGGGCCCGCCCCGGATCGTGTACGTGTACCGGGTGCCCGCGTCCTTGAGGATCACCTCGTCCCCCGGACGCAGCCGGGGGAAGTCCTTGAAGGGGTCTCCGTAGGTGCGGCGGTGGCCGGCCACGGAGAAGTTCCCGACGGCGCCGAGGCGGGCGGTGGCGGTGTAGTGGCCCAGGCCCTTCTTGAGCAGCTCCGGATCCGTGCCCTCCAGAACGGGCCGGACCCAGTCGGGTCCGAAACGCGGGATGTACATCTCGGCGAAGGCCCGGCCGGCCGGGTAGCGCGGTTCTGCGGATGCGGATGCGGATGCGGATGCGGGGGCGGGTGCGGGGGCCGCGGCCGGGGCGGCCGGGGCCGTCGGCGGCGCCGCGGCGGCCCAGCTGTCGCGCAGCCGGGCCATCTCGCCGTCCGCGGCGCGGTCCGCCTTGACCCCGGTCCACACCAGGACGTAGACGACGAAGAGCACGATCAGGGTGCCCGCCGTCAGGCACACCTCGCTGAACGTCCGTACCGCCAGGCGCAGCAGGACGTCGGGACGGACCCGGTCACGGGGTGGTGCCCACCGGCTTCGCATAGTGGAGGTCCACTGTGCCGGAGTAGGGCGGAAGTGTCAGCGCCTTGTGCTCGTCCACTTTCCAGCCCAGGCCGTAGGCGTTGACGTACGCCTGGTAGTTCTGCAGGGCCGGGGAGGCGGCGAGGGCCTTCTTGAGCGCCGCCGGGTCGCCGACCGCCGAGATCTTGTACGGGGGCGAGTAGACGCGGCCCTGGAGGATCAGGGTGTTGCCCACACAGCGCACCGCGCTGGTGGAGATGAGGCGCTGGTCCATGACCTGGATGCCCTCGGCGCCGCCCTGCCACAGGGCGTTCACCACGGCTTGGAGGTCCTGCTGGTGGATCACCAGGTCGTTGGGCTGCGGCTCGGGCACATTGGGGATGCGGGCGGTCGCGTTCGGCGGGGCGTCGTTGAGGGTGACCGTCAGGCCCTTGCCGGAGAGTTCCTCGGTGCCCGAGGCGGCGCGCAGGGCGGCCAGCTTCGCGTCCTCGGCCCCGGTGCTGCCGTCGTCGCGGTCGGCGAGGGCGTCCACGCGGGCGCGCGCCGCTCCGGTGCTCTCCTCCAGCTCCGCGTTGTCCTGGCTGCGTTCCTTGATCAGGTCCGACAGCTTCAGGAGCGAGGCGTCCGTGCGGATGTTCGTACCCTTGGAGGTGTTGAAACTGGTGACGAAGAGCAGCCCGGCCAGGGCGAAGACGGCCGCCGTCAGCAACCGGACCGGCCTGGCCCGGCGACGGGGACCCGTGGAGGAGTCGTCTGAATTGCTCAACGTACCCTTCTCCTTCAACGCCACAGGTCCACTACGCTAACGGACGCCCGGGGCAGGCAAGGTCCCCAGCGCATCGACAGGAGAGCCCCTCGTGCCGAAGTCACGTATCCGCAAGAAGGACGACTACACCCCGCCGCCCTCGCGGCAGCCGCAGAACATCCGGCTGACGAACCGCAGCTGGGTCGCCCCGGTCATGCTGGCGTTCTTCCTGATCGGTCTCGCGTGGATCGTCGTCTTCTACGTGACCGAGACCCAGCTGCCGGTCGAGGCCCTCGGCAACTGGAACATCGTGGTCGGTTTCGGCTTCATCGCGGCGGGATTCGGCGTTTCCACGCAGTGGAAGTAGCACCCGGCAGTCCCTGACGGAAGCTCTCCCCATGAGTTATCCACAGCGTCATCCACACCTGAGGAAAAGACAGAAGATCTGTGGATAACTCTGTGGAGAGTTGACGCCGGTGTGATCAGGTGAGTTCCGCCGTGCGGAGCACGATCAGTGCCGCTGCCAGCAGGAACACCACCGCACAGGTGCCCCACTGGACGAGCGCGCGACTGCGGGCGCCGGTCGGCGCGAGCATGCCCAGTCCCACCAGCGCACCCGTGATCAGACCGCCCACGTGGGCCTGCCAGGACACCCGCATGACGCCCCCGAGCGGGACGAAGGTCAGCACCAGCATCAGCACGACCATGATGATCACCGGCCGCATCTCGTACCTCAGCCGCCGGGCCAGCACCACGGTCGCGCCGAGCAGGCCGAAGATCGCCCCGGACGCGCCGACGGTCCGGACGCCCGGATCGGCCAGGAGATAGACGAAAACGCTCGCGCCGAGGCCCGACAACAGGTAGACGGCGAGGTACCGGGTCCGGCCGAGGGCCGCCTCCAGCGGACCGCCGATGACCCACAGCGCGATCATGTTGCTGATGATGTGCCACCACTCGGTGTGCAGGAACACCGAGGTCAGCAGCCGGTGGTACTCGCCGCCCGCGACGCCGTGGACGGGGCCGCCGAGGTATTCGAGGTAGCCGCCGACCAGCTGCAGCTGCACCACCAGCGCCGGGGCGAGCAGGCAGAGGAAGAACACGGCCACATTGATCCCGATGAGGATCTTGGTGACCAGCTGGGGGTCCTCGGCGACCACACCGCCCGCGATGGTGCGCGGCGCGTTGGCGGCGGGCCGGCGCCCGGTCCCGGGACCGGCGCGGACGCACTCGGGGCACTGGAACCCCACCGCCGCGCTGATCATGCAATCGGGGCAGATCGGGCGTTCGCAGCGGGTGCAGCTGATCCCCGTGTCGCGGTCCGGGTGGCGGTAGCAGCCCGGCAGACGGTCGGTGTCCATCGGTCCCCTCGGTCGGCGGCGGGGCGAGCGGTGCGCACCCCGCCGGTCCGGTACGTAAGCAGTACGGACGGGCGGGGCGGAAAGGTTCCCGGAAGCGGGTGACGCGGTGGGACGGAGGCGCGGGGGCGCGGGGCGCGGGGCGCGGTGAGACGGTGACGCCGTGGAGCGGTGGCGCGGTGGCGCGGACCGGGCCGTCAGCGCTTCTCGACGACGACGGACTTGATGATCACGTCGTCCAGCGGCCGCTCGGTGCGCGGGTTGGTGGCGCCGGAGGCGATCGCGTCCACGACCTTCCGGCTCGCCGGGTCGGTGACCTCGCCGAAGATGGTGTGCTTGCGCGTCAGCCACGCGGTCGGGGCGACGGTGATGAAGAACTGCGAGCCGTTGGTGCCCGGCCCGGCGTTGGCCATGGCGAGCAGGTACGGCTTGGTGAAGGCCAGGTCGGGGTGGAACTCGTCCGCGAACGCGTAGCCGGGACCGCCGGTGCCGTTGCCGAGCGGGTCACCGCCCTGGATCATGAAGCCGCTGATGACACGGTGGAAGACGGTGCCGTCGTACAGCGGGTCCGTGGTCTTCTGGCCGTCGGTGGGGCGCGTCCACTCGCGGGCGCCCGTGGCGAGCTCGACGAAGTTCCGGACGGTCTTCGGAGCGAAGTTCTCCAGGAGCTCGATCTCGATGTCGCCGTGCGTGGTCTTCAGGGTGGCGTAGAGCTTCTCGGCCACGGATCTGCCTTCCATAGTCATCACTGTCGGTCCAGATGGTCGCACGGAGCGCTCCGCGGCACTGAAATCCTCCACTCGTATGCCCTGTCACGCATGTCTGTCGGCGTTATGACAGGCATGATCCGACAAAGGGTGGAAAGGTGAACTGTGTCCGCCACCGAGGAGGAGGAACCCGTGACCGGCAAGGACAGCGCGCGCCTGGCAGCCGAGAGCGCCAGGGACAGCGTGCGGTACGCGGCTGAAATGGTGGCGCCGTACGCGGAATCCGCCAGGGACGCTGCGGTGCACTACGCGCACGAGGCCAACGAACGGCTGACGCCGATGGTGTCCCAGGCGGCCACCGGCGCCGCGCGCCAGGCCCGAATGACCTACGACTGCCATCTGCAGCCGCGGCTGAAGGCGGCGCGGGCGCACGTACCGCCCCCCGTGGACCGGGCGGCGACGCGCGCGGTGCACCAGACCCGCCTGGCGGCCCGTCAGGCCGCCGACTACACCCAGCCGAAGATCGAGAGCGCCCTCGCGGCCGCCACGCCCGTCGCCGAGGAGGCCGCGTCGCGGTCGACGGCGGCCCTGGCGGCGCTGCGTGGCCAGGTGACCGCCAAGGAAGTACAGAAGCTCGTACGCAAGCACGAGCGGGCGCGCCGCCGCGGCAAGGTGCTGCGCGGTGCCGCGGTGGTCGGTCTGCTCGCGGCCGGCGCGTATCTGGCCTGGCGGTGGTGGGACCAGCAGTCGAACCCGGACTGGCTGGTCGAGCCGCCGGCGGCGACCGAGCTGTCCGACAGCGACGCCGCGCCGGCCAGCTTCGACGACGAACTGGCGGAGAAGGAGCGCGAGGCGGGCTCAGGACCGGAGCCGGGCCCGGGCCACTAGGCACTGGGCTCCGGCCACTGGGCACTGGGCACTGGGACGTTCCGGCATCGTGGACGGGCCCGGACCCCCGAGGGGTCCGGGCCCGTCCACGTCGGTCTGCGGCCGGAGCCGGGCGGTCAGGCGGGGAGCGTCAGGACCGCGCCCGGCGGCACCAGGTCGGGGTTGGCGCCGATGACACCTCTGTTCATGGCGTAGAGCTCGCGCCAGCGTGCCTCGTTGCCGAGCTCACGGGCGGCGATCGCGGCGAGCGTGTCGCCCTGCTGGACGGTGTAGGTGCGCTTCGTGGCGGCGGGCCCCGGCTTGGCCACCGGGGCCGCGGGCACCGCCTTGTGCGCGGCCGAGTGGGGCGTGGGCGTGTGCGCCGCCCCGGGCGCGGTGGAGGGCGGCGCGGGCTTCGGCATCGCGGCGGGCCTGGGCGGTGCGGGCACCGCCTTGTGCGCCGCCGAGCCGGGAGTCGGGGTCGCGGGGGCGGGCCCCGGCCTGGGCGGCGCGGCGGCCGCCATGCGCTCGGCGGCGGCCCTCGTCGCCGAGGCGGCGTCGGCCGCGGCGCTCCTGGAGCGGCCCGCCCCCTCGTCCGCCTGCTGCTGCGCCTGCTCCTTCGCCCTGTCGGCGCTCTCGTGCGCCTTCTTCTTGTCGGACTTCAGGAAATCGAAGAGTCCCATGTCTGTACGCCTCCGGCGTGTGGGTTCCCCCCTGGTGTCGATGCCCTTCTCCCCACTGTCCGCCACCGGGCGGCGGGCGGCCCAGCGACGGAGCCGTCCGGGGGACGCGCGGCCCGCGCGAACGGTCCAGCAAGGGACCGGGACGGGACCGGTAAGGGACAGGGACGACACGGCGCCGGCTCATTCCACCGGCTCCGCCCGAAGGCCCGGAAGAGGTGCCGGACCCGGACAGTCAACTCCGTTCAGGGCGGGGCCGGAAGGCCGCCCGGCGGCGGGGTCCGCCGCGAACGGACGGCGGCGCGGGGGGAGCTGCACCGGGGGCCGCACCGGGGGGGAGCTGCACCGCAGGTCCCGCGCCCGGGGCCGCCGGGGGCATCCCGGGGAGGAACGGCCGGGCAGACCTTCGGCGTCCGAGGGCATGAAAAATGCCCCCTGAGCCGCGTTTTCGCAGATCAGAGGGCACTGGGATGTGGAGCCTAGGAGATTCGAACTCCTGACATCTGCCTTGCAAAGGCAGCGCTCTACCAACTGAGCTAAGGCCCCATGGAACTGGACACACCGGTCCCGCGTGAGGGATGTGGTCGTTCCGCAGAACAGAGTACCGGGTCTACCCCCTCATCTCGCAAAATGATAGGGACTCCCGCCCTGCGACCACTCTCCGTAAGATGCTCGCGAGGTTCGCACCAGCGAAGGGGAGTAGTAAGAGTGGACGCAGTGCAGCAAGAGGCCACGGCCAGAGCCAGAGAGCTCCAGCGAAGCTGGTACGGAGAGCCGCTGGGGGCGCTCTTCCGCAGGCTCATAGACGACCTCGGCCTGAACCAGGCCCGTCTCGCTGCAGTACTCGGACTGTCGGCGCCCATGCTGTCCCAGCTGATGAGCGGCCAGCGCGCCAAGATCGGAAATCCTGCCGTGGTCCAGCGCGTCCAGGCCCTCCAGGACCTCGCCGGACAGGTGGCCGACGGCAGCGTCAGCGCGGCGGAGGCGACCGACCGGATGGACGAGATCAAGAAGACCCAGGGGGGATCCGTCCTCAGCAGCAGCGGCCAGACCACCACCGGTTCCGGCGCACCCACCGTCAAGCGCGTGGTCCGCGAGATCCAGTCGCTGCTGCGCTCGGTCTCCGCGGCCGGCGACATCATCGACGCGGCGAACAGCCTCGCCCCCAGCCACCCTGAACTGGCAGAGTTCCTCCGGGTGTACGGGGCGGGCCGCACCGCGGACGCGGTCGCCCACTACGAGGCGCACCAGAACTGACGAGCACGACGACGGACAACAGGGTGACGGGGGACGGGCGCAGCCATGGGTGAGGTCTTCGCCGGCCGGTACGAGCTGATCGATCCGATCGGGCGCGGTGGCGCGGGCGCCGTGTGGCGGGCCTGGGACCACCGCCGTCGCCGCTACGTCGCCGCGAAGGTGCTGCTGCAGAGCGACGCCCACACGCTCCTGCGGTTCGTACGGGAGCAGGCGCTGCGGATCGACCACCCGCACGTACTGGCGCCGGCGAGCTGGGCGGCCGACGACGACAAGGTCCTCTTCACCATGGACCTGGTCGGCGGCGGCTCCCTCGGCCATGTGATCGGGGACTACGGCCCCCTCCCGCCCCGCTTCGTGTGCACCCTGCTCGACCAGCTGCTGTCGGGCCTGGCGGCGGTGCACGCGGAAGGCGTCGTGCACCGCGACATCAAACCGGCCAACATCCTCATGGAGGCCACCGGAAGCGGGCGGCCGCACCTGCGGCTGTCCGACTTCGGCATCTCCATGCGCAAGGGCGAGCCCCGCCTGACCGAGACCGACTACGTGGTCGGCACGCCGGGCTATTTCGCGCCCGAGCAACTGATGGGGGCGGAACCCGACTTCGCCGCGGACCTCTTCGCCGTGGGCCTGGTCTCCCTGTACCTCCTCCAGGGCAGCAAGCCCGACTCCCGGGCCCTGGTGGACCACTTCCTCGCACACGGGACCCCGGACGCCCCGCAGGGCGTTCCCGCCCCGCTCTGGGACGTCATCGCGAACCTCCTGCAGCCCGACCCCCAGAACCGGTTCCGGACGGCCACCGGGGCGCGCAAGGCCCTTGCCGCGGCCGTGGAGCTGCTGCCCGCACCCGCCCCGGACGAGGATCCGGTGGAGGTCTTCGACCAACTCGGCCCGCTGCCGCCCGGTTTCGGCCCCGAGGGGCCCGAGGGGCCGAAGGGCGGGGCCCCGTCCACACTCCCGTCCACACTCCCGTCCGCGGCCCCCTCCGCGTCGGCCACGGCTGTCGCGGCGACCCCGCAGGCGCCCGCCGTCGCCGATCCCCGCAGTGCCGCCGCCACGGTGCCCGTCGTCCCGCAGCAGGCCGCCGCCACGGCCGAAGCGCCCGCGCACGTACCCGCGTACGGGGCCTCGTACGGGCCCGCGTACGGCTCTTCGGAGACGGGCAGCTTCCACCTGCCCCCGCCGGCCGTACCGGCCGCGCCCGGGGCACCCGCCGCGGCGGTCCCGGCGCGCGGCGGCATCGCCCCGCCCCCGGCGAAGGCGGTGGCCTCGCTGCTCGCCGCGGCGCTGGTGTGCTTCGCGGTCGGCGTCTGGGCCCTCACGCAGATGTAGCGCCGCGCCCCCGCCGGCCGAGCAGGACCCAGCCGCCCAGCACCGCCAGCAGCAGTGTCCCGCCGCCGAAGCCGGCGCTCGCGACGACGCGCATCACCGAGCGGGTCCCGGCCGCCTCGGCGGCCTCCGGGGCCGTGAGGCCCTCCTTCGCCGCCGCCCGGTCGTCGGCCCCGACCCCGAAGCCGCCCGCGGCCGGATCCTCCTTGTACGCGGGCCCCTTGGCCGGGGTGCCGGCCACCTCCAGCCGCAGCGTCAGCGGGACGGGGACCGCGTCCTCGGTGAAGTCGGCGACCTTCCCGCCCATCGTCACGGCGATGTAGTACCAGCCCGCGACGCCGACGGGCTGGGTCTCACGGTCGCTGGAGAATCGGTTCACGTAGTCCACGGGCGGCGTCTTCTCCAGGGTGACCCCCGCCTGCACGCCGTCGTAGGACACCTCCTTGCCCGAAACCGCGGCCCGGTAGGGGTTGTAGAGGGTGACGGCCAGTCCGCCCGAGGCGGAGCTGTACTTCTTGGTCACGCTGGCGGCGGAGAGCTCCGCTCCCAGGCCGAGCCGCTGCCCCCAGTCCAGCGGGACGCGGTACCAGCGGGTCTGCCCGGGCCGCAGCTCGTCGCGCCACACTCCGGCGCCCAGGGCCCGTGCGTCGTTGAAGCCGGTGCCGCCGGCGCGGCCGACCGCCTCGGTGCCGGGCAGGGACGGCGCCTCCGTGGGCCGGCCGCTGGGCGCGGCGGTCGGGGCGCCGGCGCCGCGGCCCGGTTCGCGCTGCACCTTCAGTTCGAGCGGCCACGGGCTCTGGTCGGAGTCCTTGGCCGAAGTCCGGGTGACCTTCGCGTAGTAGACACCCGAGGCCGCGCATGCCTCGTCCTCGGTACCCCGGCGGACGCCGGCGGCGGCGAGGGGCACGGCGTCGTAGCCGAAGGTCGCGCGGCCGGTGCTGTTGTCGCAGGACTTCCCCGCGGTGGTGATCAGCTCGACCTCGATGCCGTCGCTGCCGGAGACCTTGGCCCCCGCCGGGGGCCGGACCACGGCGCTGACGTAGGCGTCGGAGCCGTCGCCGGCCAGGACGAGGCGGTAGAAGCGCGGCCCGGGCCCGATGGTGTCCTCGTAGGTCTTCCCGGCCTCGACGAGCGGGGCGTCGGCCGAGGAGGGCTTGCCCTCGACCGGCACGGCGCCGTCGGCGGGGCGGTAGGCGGGCAGCGGCCGGGGTGCGCTCTCCCCGGCGTACGCGGCCACGGGCACGCCGGCCACCACCGTGCCGAGGGCCACCGCCCACACCGTCGTCCGTACCCGACCCATCACGCCCACCCCGAGTTTGCTACCGCAAGCCAAATCTTTGCAAAACGTAAGTTTTCGTCACAGAACAGCACAAAGCCCCGGCCGCAGCGGCAGCCGGGGCTTCATGACTCAGCCTTCGGTCTCACACACCGGAACCAGAGGGCACGGAGTCGGTTGCCTCCGTCCACAGGTCCTGCTCGGCGCGGTCCGCCTGGATCTGGCGGTACACGAGGAGCCCGCCGATGGCGGCCAGTGCGACCAGGAGCAGCTTCTTCACCGCGCGACCTCGTCTTTCGTTGACGTAGGGGACTTCTGGCGCCCAACAATACACACCGACCGATACCGATCGGTGACCTGCCGGTCCGCCAACTGGCCCAACGAAGAAGACCCCCAGGCCATGGGCCTGGGGGTCTTCAACACTGTGGGGCTAACAGGATTTGAACCTGTGGCCTCATCCTTATCAGGGATGCGCTCTAACCAACTGAGCTATAGCCCCATCCGCGCTGCGCGCTGACTCCTGAAGATTAGCGCACAGACCCGGTCAGGCCAAAATCCGTTCCCGGAGGGCGTCTGCGCAGGTCATCCGACCCCTCACAGGCGCTCCGCCGGGAGGCCTACTCGTCCTCGGCGAGGGTGAGCTCGACGCCGCCGACGAATCCCGCCGACAGGTTGTAGATGAACGCGCCCAGCGTCGCCAGCGCCGTCGCCAGCACCACGTCGATCACCGCGATCACCGACGTGAAGATCAGCACGCGCGGCAGCGACATGAACGCCTGGAGGTCGAAGCCGTTGCCCTCGTTCGAGCCGGTCGCCTCGCTGATCGTGCCGCCCACGGTCGAGAAGACGCCCATCGCGTCCATGACCATCCACAGCACCGCCGCCGCCACGATCGTGCAGATGCCCAGCGCGATCGACAGCAGGAAGCTGACCTTCATCACCGACCACGGGTCGGCCTTGGCCACCCGCAGCCGCGCCTTGCGCGTCCTGGGAGCCGTACGCACCGGCGTACGGGGCTTGCGCTGGGTGGTGGCTCCCGCGCCGCCGCCGCGCGGCGCACCCGGGCCCGCGGGGGCCGCGTAGGCCTGCGGCGGCTGGTACGGCTGCGCGGGCTTGTCCGTGCCGGCAGCGGGCTCGGCCTCCGCGCCGTCCGGGGCCTGCGGTCCTCGGGTGTCCGTCACGGTTCCCCCCTGGGAGTCCGCGGCGGGGCCACGGGCACCGTTCGCTCCATTCTTGGCCGGTCCGGCGCCCGTGGCTCCACTCACGACTTACTCCTCGTGCTCCCCGGCCGAAGGCTGCGTGCCCTCGGCTGCCTCGACGGCCTGTGCGTCGGCCGCCTCGGTCTCGTTCTCGTCGGCCTCGACCTCGTCAGCTTCCTGACCGGCCTCGGCGTTGCGGGCGATGCCGACCACGGCATCACGCTTGCCCAGGTTGATCAGCTGGACGCCCATGGTGTCACGGCCGGTCTCCCTGACTTCATTGACGCGCGTACGAATCACACCACCGCTGAGCGTGATGGCGAGAATCTCGTCCGTTTCGTCCACCACGAGCGCCCCGACGAGGGACCCGCGGTCCTCCACGATCTTCGCGGCCTTGATGCCCAGACCGCCACGACCCTGGACGCGGTACTCGTCGACCGCCGTCCGCTTGGCGTAGCCGCCGTCGGTCGCGGTGAAGACGAACGTACCGGGCCGGACCACGCTCATGGAGAGCAGTTCGTCTCCTTCCCGGAAACTCATGCCCTTCACGCCTGAGGTCGCGCGGCCCATCGGGCGCAGCGCGTCGTCGGTCGCGGTGAAGCGGATCGACTGCGCCTTCTTGCTGATCAGCAGCAGGTCGTCCTCGGCGGACACCAGCTCGGCACCGATCAGCTCGTCATCGCTGCCGTCCTCGGTCTCCCGGAGGTTGATGGCGATGACACCGCCGGAGCGCGGCGAGTCGTAGTCCTTGAGCGCCGTCTTCTTCACCAGGCCGCCCTTGGTGGCGAGGATCAGGTAGGGCGCCGCCTCGTAGTCGCGGATGGCGAGGATCTGCGCGATCTTCTCGTCCGGCTGGAAGGCCAGCAGGTTCGCCACATGCTGCCCGCGCGCGTCCCGGCCGGCGTCCGGCAGCTCGTACGCCTTGGACCGGTAGACCCGGCCCTTGTTCGTGAAGAACAGCAGCCAGTGGTGCGTGGTGGAGACGAAGAAGTGGTCGACCAGGTCGTCCTGCTTCAGCTTCGTCCCGCGCACGCCCTTGCCGCCGCGCTTCTGCGAGCGGTAGTCCTCGGTCTTGGTGCGCTTGACGTAACCGCCGTGCGTGATGGTGACGACGATGTCCTCTTCGGCGATCAGGTCCTCGATGGACATGTCACCGTCGAAGGGCACCAGCTTGGAACGCCGGTCGTCACCGAACTTCTCGACGAGCGCGGCCAGTTCCTCGCTGACGATGGAGCGCTGGCGGTCCTCGGAGGCCAGGATCGCGTTGTACTCGTTGATCCGGGCCTGGAGCTCGTCGTGCTCGGCGACGATCTTCTGCCGCTCCAGGGCGGCGAGGCGGCGCAGCTGCATCTCCAGGATCGCGTTCGCCTGGATCTCGTCGATCTCCAGCAGGCCCATCAGGCCCTCGCGCGCGATCTCGACCGTGTTGCTGCGCCGGATCAGCGCGATGACCTCGTCGATCGCGTCCAGGGCCTTGAGCAGACCGCGCAGGATGTGGGCGCGCTCCTCGGCCTTGCGCAGGCGGAAGCGCGTGCGCCGGACGATGACCTCGATCTGGTGCGTCACCCAGTGGCGGATGAAGGCGTCGATCGAGAGGGTGCGCGGCACCCCGTCCACCAGCGCCAGCATGTTCGCGCCGAAGTTCGTCTGCAGATCGGTGTGCTTGTAGAGGTTGTTCAGCACGACCTTGGCGACGGCGTCGCGCTTGAGCACGATCACCAGGCGCTGGCCGGTCCGCGAGGAGGTCTCGTCGCGGACGTCGGCGATGCCGCCGATCTTGCCGTCCTTGACCAGGTCGGCGATCTTCTGCGCGAGGTTGTCCGGGTTGGTCTGGTACGGCAGCTCCGTGACCACCAGGCACTGGCGGTTCTGGATCTCCTCGACCTCGACCACCGCGCGCATCGTGATGGAGCCGCGCCCGGTCCGGTACGCCTCCTCGATGCCCTTGCGGCCCACGACGAGGGCGCCCGTCGGGAAGTCCGGGCCCTTGATGCGCTCCAGGAGCGCGTCCTGGAGCTCCTCGTGCGTGGCGTTCGGGTGCTCCAGCGCCCACTGGGCACCGGCGGCGACCTCGCGCAGGTTGTGCGGCGGGATGTTGGTCGCCATACCGACCGCGATGCCGGCGCTGCCGTTGACCAGCAGGTTCGGGAAGCGCGCCGGGAGGACCGTCGGCTCCTGGTTGCGGCCGTCGTAGTTGTCCTGGAAGTCGACGGTCTCCTCGTCGATGTCCCGGAGCATCTCCATGGCCAGCGGCATCAGCTTGCACTCGGTGTAGCGCATGGCGGCCGCGGGGTCGTTGCCCGGGGAGCCGAAGTTGCCGTTGGAGTCCACCAGCGGCATGCGCATCGACCACGGCTGGGCCAGGCGGACCAGGGCGTCGTAGATGGAGCTGTCACCGTGCGGGTGGTAGGTGCCCATGACGTCGCCGACGACGCGGGCGCACTTGTAGAAGCCCTTCTCGGGCCGGTAGCCGCCGTCGTACATCGCGTACAGCACGCGCCGGTGGACGGGCTTGAGGCCGTCCCGCACGTCGGGCAGCGCACGCGAGACGATGACGGACATCGCGTAGTCGAGGTAGGAGCGCTGCATCTCCGTCTCGAGCCCGACGGGCTCGATGCGCAGCACGGGCTGCTCCTCCGCGGAATTCTCGGCGGTGGGGGTGGTTTCGTCGGCCATTGCTGGTCAGAAATCCTTTCAGGCGGCGGTCAGCGTCGGGCCGACTCAGATGTCGAGGAAGCGGACGTCCTTGGCGTTGCGCTGGATGAAGGAGCGCCGGGCCTCGACGTCCTCACCCATCAGCACCGAGAACAGGTCGTCGGCCTGCGCCGCGTCGTCGAGGGTGACCTGGCCGAGCACGCGGTGGTCCACGTCCATCGTGGTGACGCGCAGCTCCTCGGCGTTCATCTCGCCCAGACCCTTGAAGCGCTGGATCGAGTCTTCCTTGATGCGCTTGCCGTTCTGCTTGCCGAGCTCGACCAGGGCGTCGCGCTCGCGGTCCGAGTAGGCGTACTCGAAGTCGTCGCGGCCCCACTTGATCTTGTAGAGCGGCGGACGCGACAGGTACACGTGACCGGCCTCGACCAGCGGGCGCATGAAACGGAAGAGGAAGGTCAGCAGCAGGGTGTTGATGTGCTGGCCGTCGACATCGGCGTCGGCCATCAGGATGATCTTGTGATAGCGGAGCTTCTCGATGTCGAAGTCCTCGTGCACACCCGTGCCGAAGGCGCTGATCAGCGCCTGGACCTCGGTGTTCTGGAGGATCTTGTCGATGCGCGCCTTCTCGACGTTCAGGATCTTGCCGCGGATCGGCAGGATGGCCTGGTACATCGGGTTGCGGCCGGACTTCGCCGAACCGCCGGCGGAGTCACCCTCGACGATGAAGATCTCGCACTTGGTCGGGTCGTTGGACTGGCAGTCGGACAGCTTGCCCGGCAGCGAGGCGCTCTCCAGCAGACCCTTGCGGCGCGTCAGGTCACGGGCCTTGCGGGCCGCGACGCGCGCCGTGGCCGCCTGGATCGCCTTGCGGACGATGTCCGCGGCCTCGACCGGGTTGCGGTCGAACCAGTCGTTGAGGTGCTCGTGGACGACCTTCTGCACGAAGGTCTTGGCCTCCGTGTTGCCCAGCTTCGTCTTCGTCTGGCCCTCGAACTGCGGCTCGCCCAGCTTGACCGAGATGATCGCCGTCAGACCCTCGCGGATGTCCTCGCCGGCGAGGTTGTCGTCCTTCTCGCGCAGCAGCTTCTTGTCGCGCGCGTAACGGTTCACCAGACCCGTCAGCGCGGCCCGGAAGCCCTCCTCGTGCGTACCGCCCTCGTGCGTGTGGATCGTGTTCGCGAAGGAGTAGACACCCTCCGTGTACTGCGAGTTCCACTGCATCGCGATCTCGACCGAGAGCATGCGCTCCTTGTCCTCGGCCTCGACGTCGATGACGGTCGGGTGGATCAGCTCGCCCTTGCGCGAGTTGAGGTACTTCACGAAGTCGACGATGCCGCCCTCGTAGTAGTACTTCACCGTGCGGGCCGTGGGCTCCGCCGTGTCCGCGTCCGGGTCGTCCGCGCCCACGGTCGCCTTCGCGGACTCGCGCTCGTCGGTCAGCGACAGGGTCAGGCCCTTGTTGAGGAAGGCCATCTCCTGGAAACGACGCGACAGCGTCTCGAAGGAGTACTCGGTCGTCTCGAAGATGTCGCCGTCGGCCCAGAAGGTGACCGAGGTGCCGGTCTCCGCCGTCTCCTCGTTCTTGGCCAGCGGAGCCGTCGGCACGCCGAGCTTGTAGTCCTGGGTCCAGCGGTGGCCGTCGGTCTTCACCTCGACCGCGACCTTGGTCGACAGGGCGTTCACGACGGACACACCGACGCCGTGGAGACCGCCGGAGACGGCGTAGCCGCCACCGCCGAACTTGCCGCCCGCGTGCAGGACCGTCAGGACGACCTCGACGGCCGGCTTCCCCTCGGACGGAACGATGCCGACCGGGATGCCGCGGCCGTTGTCGACCACGCGCACCCCGCCGTCGGCGAGGATCGTCACGTCGATGGTGTCCGCGTGCCCGGCCAGCGCCTCGTCGACCGAGTTGTCGACGACCTCGTAGACGAGGTGGTGCAGACCACGCTCACCCGTCGAGCCGATGTACATACCCGGCCGCTTGCGGACCGCGTCCAGGCCCTCGAGGACCTGGATCGCACTGGCGTCGTAATTCTTCTCGTTGGAGTCGCCGGAATCGGCCACGAAGCGCCCTTTCTGGCACAGCGCAGCCCGTACTCCGGACCAGCAAGTGCGCCGGCGGGAGCGGCCGCGTCGATCTGCGTTGTCTGCGTGATCCCGCGAACGGGCGGGATTTCCTCCAGTCTACCGGTACCACGGACATGAATGGGGGTTTGCCGGTACCTGAGTCCGCATGTGCCGCCCTGAACCGCCACTCTCCGACTCCCCATATCCGGGAAGGGGCTCAAAGAGGCTCACACGGGCACCCAGCGCTTCGGCCTGTCAACCTCCGGCTACCGTGAGGGACGCCACCCGCCGACGCGGGCACGACAGCGGCCCACGGGTGCTACTCACCCGTAGGTGTCGCCGGGTCCGGTGCTCCCGGGAGCCCGCCAGGGCCCGTACCCCTTCGGGCGTCCCCCCGGTCCCTGCACCTTGATCAGGCGGACCGTGCCCTGCCCCAGATCCGTGTTCAGCCGCGCCACCAGCTGCGGGGCCAGCAGCTTCAGCTGCGCCGCCCACGCCGAGGAGTCGCATCTCACGACCAGCTCACGGTTCTCGTAGCGCTGCGGTTCACAGTGGGCCGCGATCTCGGGGCCGACGATCTCCGGCCAGCGCTCCATCACGCCCGCCACCGCCATCGGCATCTCCCAGCCGCGCTCGGTGCGCAGCCGGTCCAGCGCCGCCATCAGCGGCATCGGGTCGCGGCCGTCCGCGCGGGCGCCCGACCGCAGCCCCGGCTGCTGCTGGCGCTTCCTGCCGCCCGCCGCGTTGCCCCGGGCCCGCGCCTGCTCCCGGGCCGCCGCGAGGGCCTGGCGGGCCAGGTCCACCCCGGAGGCCTCCGGGACCTTGCGCGCCTGCTGGGGATCCTTGCCGTGCCTCGGATCCTTGCCGTGCTCGTTCACAACCGGGTCACCTCACCGCCGGACACCCCGTACCGGGCTCCCACCAGCACGCCGGGGACGTCGTCGTCCACGGCCGCCGTCACGAGCACCTGCTCGCCCGGCGCCACCAGCTCCGCCAGCCGCTCCCGGCGCCGCGCGTCCAGTTCCGCGAACACGTCGTCCAGGATCAGCACCGGCTCGCTGCCCTCGGAGCGCAGCAGCTCGTAGGAGGCCAGCCGCAGCGCCAGCGCGTACGACCAGGACTCGCCGTGGCTGGCGTACCCCTTGGCCGGCAGGTCTCCCAGCCGGAGCAGTACGTCGTCGCGGTGCGGGCCGACCAGGGTCACCCCGCGCTCGATCTCCTGCTTGCGCACCTCGCCGAGAGCGGCCAGGAGCACCTCGTACAGGGCCTCGCGGGTGCGTGCCGCGCCGCTGTCCACCGGCTCGCCCGCCGAGCACCTGTACGCCAGCCCCAGCGGGCCGCCGCCGGGCGCGAGCTGCTCGTACGCCTTGTCGGCGAGCGGCAGCAGCGTCGCGATCAGGTCGAGGCGCTGCGCCAGCAGCTCCGCGCCCGCGCGGGCGAGGTGCTGGTCCCACACGTCGAGGGTGGACAGGTCCATCGAGCGGCCGCCGTGCCGGCGGGCCATCGCCGCGGACTTCAGCAGGGTGTTGCGCTGCTTGAGGACGCGCTCGTAGTCGGAGCGGACCCCGGCCATCCGCGGGGAGCGCGCGGTGACCAGCTCGTCGAGGAACTTGCGGCGCTCGCCCGGGTCGCCCTTGACCAGGGCCAGGTCCTCAGGGGCGAACAGCACCGTCCGTACGATCCCCAGTACGTCCCGTGGCCTGACCTGCGAGGACCGGTTGATCCGGGCCCGGTTGGCGCGGCCCGGGTTCAGCTCCAGCTCGACCAGCTGCCGGCGCTCGCCCTGGGTGACGGCCGCGCGGATCACCGCCCGGTCCGCCCCCATACGTACGAGTGGGGCGTCCGAGGAGACCCGGTGGCTGCCCAGGGTCGCGAGGTAGCCGACCGCCTCGACGAGGTTGGTCTTGCCCTGGCCGTTGGGGCCCACGAACGCGGTGACGCCCGGGTCGAGGGGAACCTCGGCCCGGGCGTACGAGCGGAAGTCGGCCAGTGAGAGATGCGAAACATGCATACGGCGCCGACCTCCCCCGGCTTTCCACTGCTCTTTCGTGCTGCTGTGCTGCTGAGCTGCTACTTCTTCTCGACCGCGTGGCCGCCGAACTGGTTACGGAGGGCGGCGATCATCTTCATCTGCGGGGAGTCGTCCTGCCGCGAGGCGAACCGCGCGAACAGCGACGCCGTGATCGCGGGCAGCGGTACGGCGTTGTCGATCGCCGCCTCCACCGTCCAGCGGCCCTCGCCCGAGTCCTGCGCGAAGCCGCGCAGCTTCTCCAGGTGCTCGTCCTCGTCGAGGGCGTTCACGGCCAGGTCCAGCAGCCAGGAGCGGATGACGGTGCCTTCCTGCCAGGAGCGGAAGACCTCACGGACGTCGGTGACCGAGTCCACCTTCTCCAGGAGCTCCCAGCCCTCGGCGTAGGCCTGCATCATGGCGTACTCGATGCCGTTGTGGACCATCTTCGCGAAGTGGCCCGCGCCGACCTTGCCGGCGTGCACGGCGCCGAACTCGCCCTCGGGCTTGAGGGCGTCGAAGACCGGCTGGACACGGGCGACGTGGTCCTTGGCCCCGCCGTACATGAGCGCGTAGCCGTTCTCCAGGCCCCACACGCCGCCGGAGACACCGCAGTCGACGAAGCCGATGCCTTTGGCCGCCAGCTCCTCGGCGTGCTTCTCGTCGTCCGTCCAGCGGGAGTTGCCGCCGTCGACGACGATGTCGCCGATCGAGAGCAGCTCGGCCAGCTCGTCGACGGTGGACTGCGTCGCCGCACCGGCGGGGACCATCACCCACACGACGCGGGGGGCCTGCAGGCTGTCCACAAGTTCCCGCAGGCTGTGGACATCCGCGAGGTCCGGGTTGCGGTCGTATCCGATGACGGTGTGGCCTGCGCGGCGGATGCGCTCGCGCATGTTGCCGCCCATCTTGCCGAGACCGACGAGACCAAGCTCCATCAGGTGGTTCCTTAAGCGTTGTGGCCGTCTTTGCCGGGGCTGCCCCGGCCGTGTCCTCGCGGGACGCGCGGGGGGCCGCCCACCGGATCCGAGCCTACGCCGGGCCGTGGCGACGGGCCCTGCGGGCGCTCCATGGCGAGCGGTCCGGCTTTCCGGGTTATCCCGGCGTCCTCCCCAGCCTGTGGACGACGCCGGGCCCGGTCCGCAGCAGGGTGCGGGACCGGGCCCGGCGTCGACAGGCGCGACGTCAGCCGGACAGACGCACCGGCATGATCAGGTACTTGTAGGCCTCGTCGGCCTCCGCGTCGATCGCCGGGCGGCCGCTGAGCAGCGCGGGCTTGGTCGACGTGGTGAAGCTGAGCTGGGCCACCGGGGAGGCGATCGCGCTCAGGCCGTCCAGCAGGAAGGTCGGGTTGAAGGCGATCGAGATGTCGTCGCCGTCGAGCTGGGCGTCGACCCTTTCCACAGCCTGTGCGTCGTCGGAGGAACCGGCCTCCAGGATGAGCACGCCCTTCTCGAAGCTGAGGCGGACCGGGGTGTTGCGCTCGGCCACCAGGGCCACGCGCTTGACGGCCTCGACGAACGGCGCGGTCTCGATCACGGCGATCGAGTTGAACTCCGTCGGGAACAGCGTGCGGTACTTGGGCAGGTCGCCCTCGAGCAGCCGGGTGGTGGTGCGGCGGCCGGCGCCCTCGAAACCGATCAGGCCTTCGCCCGCACCGGAGCCGGACAGCGCCAGGGTCACGGTGTCACCGCTGGTCAGAGAGTTGGCGATCTCCTGGAGCGTCTTGGCGGGCACCAGTGCCACGGCGGAGGCGTCCGGGTTCTCCGGCTTCCACAGGAACTCGCGGACCGCGAAGCGGTAGCGGTCGGTGGAGGCCAGGGTGACGCGGTCGCCCTCGATCTCGATGCGGACACCCGTCAGCACCGGCAGCGTGTCGTCACGGCCGGCGGCGGTGGCGACCTGCTTGGCGGCGGAGGCGAAGACCTCGCCGGCCACGGTGCCGGTGGCGGTGGGCATCTGCGGCAGTGCCGGGTACTCCTCCACAGGAAGGGTGTGGAGTGTGAACCGCGAGGAGCCGCAGACCACGGTCGCCCGTACACCGTCTGTGGAAATCTCCACCGGGCGGTTGGGGAGGGCGCGGCAGATGTCGGCGAGCAGTCGGCCGGAGACCAGGACCGTGCCGTCCTCCTCGACGTCCGCCTCGACCGAGACGCGGGCCGAGACCTCGTAGTCGAAGCCGGAGAGGCTCAGGGTGCCTTCCTCGGCCTTGAGCAGCAGGCCCGCGAGGACGGGCACCGGCGGCCGGGCCGGGAGGCTGCGGGCCGCCCAGGCCACCGCCTCCGCGAGTACGTCGCGCTCCACCCGGATCTTCACCGGAACCGCCTCCTGCTGTTGCTCGCTCGTCTGCCGGCCTTCGTCGTCGGCTCGTCGATGCCTCGACCGATGCCGGGGACCAGTCTGACGTACGGCGCCGACACTCGGTGCGGCCGGCGGTCAAGTCGGGAGCGAGGCGGCGGGACGGCCGGGCGACGAGTTGTGCACAGGCCCCGCTTGAAAACCGAAACCGGGCTAACTCTCTATGGGGGTAGTAGTAGGGCCTGTGGAAACGGTGGATAACCCCGACGGCGCAGGTCAGAGTGCGTTTTTTATCCACCGGCCCTGTGGGTGGCACCGGTGGACAACCCGGTCTCCCTGTGGAGAACGAAAAGTTCTGCACAGGCTGTCCCCAGGTGACCCTGATTACTCCACAGGTGTGTCCCCAGCTTTCCCCCGGTACTCCACAGCCCAAACGTCTACATCCGTGTGACGCCTTTCACTCCGGGCGGTGAGAGGGGGTGGCGGGTTGCCGAACAGTGGACAAGGGTGTGGAGAAGTCCGCAGAACCTGTGCACAGCATGAGGGAACCTGTGGGGTGGCGGTGGACAACGGCGTGGACGGGGCTGTGGACGAGATTTTTGTCCACAGGCTGTGGATGACGCTTGCGCACAAATCCACAGGGTTCTGACCAGGTCTGATGGTCCCTCAACAGCCACCCCTGTGGACAGATTGTGGGCGACGCGGGCGGTCCCCAGGGTGTGGACGGAAGAAAGTCCCCGAATCTGTGGATAAGTTGGCCGCCAGGGGGCGTATTCGAACAGGTCAGGGGCGCACGCACGAAGAAGGGCGCCCCCGTTGTGGACCGGGAGCGCCCTCTGAAGGTGTTTGAAATGGGGTCTGCCGCGGCGCCGGGCCGGTCGGCCGGCGCCCGCGCTCAGCCGTTCTTGATGCGGTTGGTGAGCTCCGTGACCTGGTTGTAGATGGAGCGCCGCTCGGCCATCAGAGCCCGGATCTTGCGGTCCGCGTGCATGACCGTGGTGTGGTCCCGGCCGCCGAACTGCGCCCCGATCTTCGGCAGCGACAGGTCCGTGAGCTCCCGGCACAGGTACATGGCGATCTGGCGGGCGGTGACCAGGACCCGGCTGCGGGAGGAGCCGCACAGGTCGTCCACGGTCAGGCCGAAGTAGTCCGCGGTGGCCGCCATGATGTCGCCGGCCGTGATCTCCGGCGCGCTGTCCTCGCCGCCCGGGATCAGGTTCTTGAGGACGTCCTCGGTGAGCCCCAGGTCGACCGGCTGCCGGTTGAGGCTCGCGAAGGCCGTGACGCGGATCAGCGCCCCCTCCAGCTCGCGGATGTTGCGCGAGATGCGGGAGGCGATGAACTCCAGTACCTCCGGCGGGGCGTTGAGCTGCTCCTGGACCGCCTTCTTGCGCAGGATCGCGATGCGGGTCTCCAGCTCGGGCGGCTGGACGTCCGTGATCAGGCCCCACTCGAAGCGGTTGCGGAGCCGGTCCTCGAGGGTGACGAGCTGCTTGGGCGGCCGGTCGGAGGAGAGGACGATCTGCTTGTTGGCGTTGTGGAGCGTGTTGAAGGTGTGGAAGAACTCCTCCTGCGTCGACTCCTTGCTCGCGAGGAACTGGATGTCGTCGACGAGCAGGATGTCCATCTCGCGGTAGCGCTTGCGGAACGCGTCGCCCTTGCCGTCGCGGATCGAGTTGATGAACTCGTTCGTGAACTCCTCGGAGCTCACGTACCGCACGCGGGTGCCGGGGTAGAGGCTCCGCGCGTAGTGCCCGATGGCGTGCAGCAGATGCGTTTTGCCGAGGCCCGACTCCCCATAGATGAAGAGGGGGTTGTAGGCCTTCGCCGGCGCCTCGGCGACGGCCACCGCGGCGGCGTGCGCGAAGCGGTTGGACGCACCGATGACGAAGGTGTCGAACAGGTACTTGGGGTTCAGCCGGGCGGTCGGCTCCAGCGGGCCCGAGGTGGAGCCGCCGGAGGGGGCCGGGGGCGCGGCGGGCCGGCCGGGGGCCTGGCGCGGTGCGGGCTGCTCGTAGGCCTGCTGCTCGTACGACTGCTGCTCGTATTGATGGGCCTGATGGGGCTGGTGCGACTGCTGCTGTTCGTACGGGGTCTGCTCGTACTGCTTCTGGTCGTAGGAGCCCTGGTCGTAGGAGGACTGGTCGTACTGCTGCTGGTCGTAGCCCGAGGGCTCGGCCTGCTGGAGGTAGCCCGGCTGCGGGGAGGCGTACGGGTCGCGCTCGGGGAAGCCGCCCAGGCGCGGCTGCTGCCAGCCGTAGTCGTCCTGCTGTCCGCCGCGGGGCCACGCGCCGGGCTCGGAGCGCGGCTGCTGGTAGTCGGGGTACGCGGGGCGGGCCGTGGGGAGCTGGTCGTCCGCGGGGCCGCCGCCGCCCGGGCGCTGGCCGCCGTACGGTTCGTAGCCGCCGGGCTGCGGGGCGGGCGGCGTGGCGGGGGCGGGCTCGCCGGCGGAGTCGTCCACCGTGATGGCGATCCGGATGGGGCGGCCGCACTCCCGGCTGAGAGCGTCGCTGATCAGCGGGGCGAGGCGGCCTTCGAGGACGCGCTTGCCCCACTCGTTGGGGACGGCGAGCAGGGCGGTGTCGGCGACGAGTGCCAGGGGCTGGCACCGCTCGACCCACTGCTTGTCCTTGGGCTCGATGCCCGGCTGTCCCTCCCCGAGGAGCTTCTCGAGCACCCTTGGCCACACTGCGGCAAGATCGGCAGGTACGTCAGCCACAGAGCACGCTCTCTCACAGGGGTCCCACGAATGTGTGGTTCTTTGGGACGGTCGGGACAAAAAATCCGGGGTCAGGCAACGGTAGTCAGGCCAGAGGCCGTGGTTCAAGTCGTTGTCCACAGCCTGTGCACAGTGCGGGGTCGGGCAGGCTCGGTTTGACCGGATGGCGTAGCCGCGCGTACCGTAACGAGGTCGAGTTGTCGATGGCTGCTGCCGCCTGCCTACCGATGGGCGAAGGTCACTGATAGTGATCAATTAGCGGTGCCACTCGGGCGAACACGCGAGTTTCCTCGTGGGCGCACGGTGACAGCCAGGCGATGTCCCGCCACAACGATTCATTCTCTGGAGCCCCCGAGTGAGCAAGCGCACCTTCCAGCCGAACAACCGCCGTCGCGCCAAGACCCACGGCTTCCGCCTGCGGATGCGTACCCGTGCCGGTCGCGCGATCCTCGCGAACCGTCGTTCCAAGGGCCGCGCCGCCCTTTCCGCGTAACAGCGCGCAGGTCGTGACGTCGTGCTGTCTCCCGAAAATCGGCTGAGGCGGCGCGAGGACTTCGCGAGCGCGGTACGCCGAGGACGCC
The DNA here is from genome assembly GCF_024666385.1 of Streptomyces yangpuensis. Lineage (NCBI taxonomy): Bacteria > Bacillati > Actinomycetota > Actinomycetes > Kitasatosporales > Streptomycetaceae > Streptomyces > Streptomyces yangpuensis. Next base: position 3,738,092 of record NZ_CP102514.1, on the reverse strand, counting down.
GGGCCGGTCGCCCACTCCTCGTCGTCCACCTACGTACAAGCGGTGCAACGGACCCGCACGAGTCGGGGGAGATCGATCCCTCGTCGCGTGCGGGTTTCGTCGTCAGCAAGGCCGTCGGCAATGCCGTCGTACGGAACCGGGTGAAGCGCCGTCTTCGCCATCTGGTCCGGGAGCGGCTGTCGCAGCTGCCCGCCGGTAGCCTGGTGGTGGTACGAGCGTTGCCCGGAGCGGGCGAAGCCGGCCCCGACGAACTGGCCCGGGACCTGGATGCCGCTCTGGTGCGGCTCCTGGGAGGCGTGGCTCGATGAAGTACCCGCTGCTCGCTTTGATCAAGCTGTACCAGTGGACGATCAGTCCGCTGCTCGGGCCGGTGTGCCGCTACTACCCGTCGTGTTCGCACTACGGGTACACGGCCATCGACCGGCATGGTGCGGTGAAGGGGACAGCGCTGACCGCCTGGCGGATCCTGCGGTGCAATCCGTGGTCGCCGGGTGGCGTGGACCATGTCCCACCCCGTAAACGCCCGCGTTGGCACGAGCAGCTGCGCAGTGCGTTGCGTAGATCTCGCAATGCTCAAGGAGCCTGATTAGTGGACACGATCGCCGGTCTGTTCAGCTTTATCACCACACCCGTTTCCTGGATCATCGTCCAGTTCCATTCGCTGTACGGGGCGGTCTTCGGGCCGGACAGCGGCTGGGCCTGGGGCCTGTCCATCGTGTCCCTGGTGATCTTGATCCGTATCTGCCTGATCCCGCTCTTCGTGAAGCAGATCAAGGCGACGCGTGGCATGCAGGCGCTCCAGCCGAAGATGAAGGCGATCCAGGAGCGCTACAAGAACGACAAGCAGCGTCAGTCCGAAGAGATGATGAAGCTGTACAAGGAGACGGGTACCAACCCGCTCTCCTCGTGCCTTCCCATCCTGGCGCAGTCGCCGTTCTTCTTCGCGCTCTACCACGTGCTGGCGAACATCGCCGACGGCAAGACCATCGGTGTCCTGAACCAGCAGCTCGTCGACAGCGCCCGTGAGGCCAAGATCTTCGGCGCGCCGATCGCCGCCAAGTTCATGGACAGCTCCGAGAAGGTCGCCGCTCTCGGCGCCTCGCTGACGGACGTCCGGATCGTGACCGCGGTCATGATCGTCCTGATGTCGCTCTCGCAGTTCTACACCCAGCGTCAGCTGATGCAGAAGAACGTCGACCTGTCGGTCAAGACGCCCTTCATGCAGCAGCAGAAGATGCTGATGTACATCTTCCCGGTGATCTTCGCGGTCATGGGTATCAACTTCCCCGTCGGTGTCCTCGTCTACTGGCTGACCACCAACGTCTGGACCATGGGTCAGCAGATGTACGTGATCAACCAGAACCCGACGCCGGGCAGCAAGGCGCAGGACCAGTACCTGACGCGGCTGCTCAAGCACGCCACCTCGCACGGTGAGGTCAAGGGCCGGGGCAAGAAGAAGACCGTCGCTGCCATCGTGGCCAAGGGTCCGGACCGCAACGACATCGAGCGGAAGTTCATCACGGCCCTGTCCAAGCAGGGCCTGGCCGCTCAGGCGGACGGTTCCGTGATCAAGAGTTCCGAGGCCACGGCGGACGCGGATGCCGCGAGCGGCGGTGCCGCGAAGCGGCAGCAGCCGAAGCGGCAGACGAAGTCGAAGCGCCAGACGCCCAGCAAGCCCTCTCCCAAGAAGTAAGAAGGAGTCCCTCCCGTGACGGAAGGCACCACCACCGCCGCCGCTGAGAGTGGCGACACCCTGACCCGCCTCGAGCAGGAGGGTGAGATCGCGGCCGACTACCTCGAGGGTCTGCTGGACATCGCAGACCTGGACGGCGACATCGACATGGACGTCGAGGCCGACCGTGCCGCGGTGTCGATCGTCAGTGACTCCGCGAGCCGCGACCTGCAGAAGCTCGTGGGCCGCGACGGTGAGGTCCTGGAGGCCCTGCAGGAGCTGACCCGCTTGGCCGTCCACCGGGAGACCGGGGACCGCAGCCGGCTGATGCTCGACATCGCCGGGTTCCGTGCGAAGAAGCGCGAGGAGCTGGCGGCCCTGGGCGCGAAGGCGGCGGCGGACGTGAAGGCGTCCGGCGAACCGCTGAAGCTGGCTCCGATGACCCCGTTCGAGCGGAAGGTCGTCCACGACGCCGTGGCGGCCGCCGGTCTGCGGAGCGAGTCCGAGGGCGAGGAGCCGCAGCGCTTCGTCGTTGTGCTCCCGGCCTGATCGCCCGGCATGAGTGTTCGGCCCCGTCTGTGTCGCAGGCGGGGCCGAAGTTTGTCAGCCTGGCATGTGAACGACGCGGCATCTTGAATACGTGGTCCGCGAGGCCACGAGGTACGGAAGGACGGTCCCGTGACGGAGGCAGCTGAGCTTCCCGAGGCGCCCGAAGAGGCGCGCGCGGTGTTCGGTGAGTTTTTCCCGGAAGCTGTGCGGTACGCGGAGCTGCTCGCAGACGCGGGAGTCAAGCGCGGCCTGATCGGGCCGCGCGAGGTGCCGCGGCTGTGGGAGCGGCACCTGCTGAACTGCGCAGTGCTGTCGGAGGTGGTGCCCCAGGGCGTCACCGTGTGCGATGTGGGCTCGGGCGCGGGCCTGCCCGGCATCCCGCTCGCCCTGGTGCGACGGGATCTCAAGATCACACTGCTTGAGCCGCTGCTCCGGCGGACGACCTTCCTCCAGGAGGCCGTGGAACTGCTCGGCCTCGACCACGTCACGGTGGTGCGCGGGCGGGCCGAGGAGGTGCTGGGCAAGCTGCAGCCGGTGCACGTGGTGACGGCACGTGCGGTGGCTCCGCTGGACCGGCTGGCCGGCTGGGGCGTTCCCCTGCTGCGTCCGTACGGAGAGATGCTGGCGCTCAAGGGCGACACCGCCGAGGAGGAGCTGGTGTCGGCGAAGACGGCGCTGACGAAGCTCGGTGTGGTGAAGACCTCGGTGCTGCAGGTCGGCGAGGGTCTGGTGGACCCGCTGTCGACGGTGGTCCGGGTCGAGGTCGGAGAAAGCCCCGGTGGAGTGAGGTTCGCGGCCAAGCGGGCTAAGGCCGCCAGGGTCGGCCGGTCTCGTCGCCGTCGTTGATTCGCTGGCTGTGTGGGGCCCATGCGGAGATTTCGTCTGTGTTGGGCCCTATAGGTATGCATTTCGGAGTGTCGTAGAGGCCTGAAGACTCCGTCCGGGCATCGTGTTTCACGTGAAACGTCGCTCTCTGCTGCACGGAATCATCAGCCGCGGTCGTGCGGCTGCGTCCCCCCTCCAGCGCAAGGACGCAAGGGGGACGGAGTTGTCCACATCGGTGGATTCATCCACAGGAGTACGGGCCCCGCTGGTTCGCGACCCCGGTGACATGGCAGGCTCTGTTCATCGCGAGCCTGATGTCGAGGAGAGTGACACCGTGCGGTCCGACGCCAACCTCGCGGGGCCGATGGCCGACCCGGTCCCCGGTCCCCGCTCTGAACAGGTGGGTGAGGATGTTTCACGTGAAACATCGCCCCCACCCCTTGTAGACAACGAGACCCCCATCGGCAGAGCCGCCCAGCTGGCGGTGGAGGCCATGGGGCGCTCAGGTGCGGTCATGCCGCGCCCTGAGCAGACCCGTGTCATGGTGGTCGCCAACCAGAAGGGCGGCGTGGGCAAGACCACGACGACCGTGAACCTGGCGGCCTCGCTGGCTCTGAACGGGGCTCGGGTCCTCGTGGTCGACCTCGACCCGCAGGGGAACGCGTCCACCGCCCTGGGTATCGACCACCACGCCGATGTGCCGTCCATCTACCACGTGCTGGTGGACAGCCGGCCGCTCATGGAGGTCGTCCAGCCGGTCGTGGACGTCGAGGGCCTGTTCTGCGCTCCGGCCACGATCGATCTGGCGGGTGCCGAGATCGAGCTGGTGTCGTTGGTGGCGAGGGAGAGCCGCCTCCAGCGGGCGATCCAGGCGTACGACCAGCCGCTCGACTACATCCTGATCGACTGCCCGCCCTCCCTCGGACTGCTGACGGTGAACGCCCTGGTGGCCGGCGCCGAGGTGCTGATTCCGATCCAGTGCGAGTACTACGCGCTGGAGGGCCTGGGCCAGCTGCTGCGCAACGTCGATCTGGTGCGGGCCCACCTCAACCCCTCTCTCCACGTGTCGACCATCCTGCTGACGATGTACGACGGCAGGACCCGGCTGGCATCACAAGTGGCGGAGGAGGTGCGCAGCCACTTCGGCAAGGAGGTGCTGCGGACGAGCATCCCCCGCTCGGTGCGCATCTCCGAGGCGCCGAGCTATGGGCAGACGGTGCTCACGTATGACCCGGGTTCCAGCGGTTCCCTCTCCTATCTGGAGGCGGCGCGAGAGATCGCGTATCGGGGAGTCGGAATGCAGTACGAGTCCCAGCACGCCCATCTGGGCGCGGGCATGAACAGCACGCAGAGTGTGGCGGAGGGGATCCAGTGAGTGAGCGACGTAGAGGGCTGGGACGGGGGCTCGCTGCACTGATCCCGCAGGCTCCGCAGGAGAGGACGCTGCCGGCGAGCAGTGCCGGTGCGACCTCCCCGACGGCGGTACCGGAGCTGACGTCCGAGCGCGGGATCGCGGCGGCGAAGCTCGCGGCTCTGGCGCAGGCCGATGTTTCACGTGAAACATCGCTCGCGGTCCTTCCGGTGGAGGAGCCGGGTCCGGAGCCGGAGCCGGAGGCGAACCTGGTGGCGGGAGCGACGTTCGCGGAGCTTCCCATGGATACGATCACGCCCAACCCGCGGCAGCCGCGCGAGGTGTTCGACGAGGACGCCCTCGCCGAGCTGGTCACCTCCATTCAGGAGGTGGGCCTGCTCCAGCCGGTGGTGGTGCGCCAGGTGTCCCCCGGTCGCTATGAGCTGATCATGGGTGAGCGGCGCTGGCGCGCCTGCCGGGAGGCCGGACTCGAGGCCATTCCGGCGATCATCCGTGCGACCGACGACGAGAAGCTCCTGCTGGACGCCCTGCTGGAGAACCTGCACCGGGCTCAGCTCAACCCGCTGGAAGAGGCCGCGGCCTACGACCAGCTGCTCCAGGACTTCAACTGCACGCACGACCAGCTGGCCGACCGGATCGGTCGTTCGCGTCCCCAGGTGTCGAACACCCTGCGGCTGCTGAAGCTGTCGCCGCCGGTGCAGCGCCGGGTGGCTGCCGGAGTGCTGTCGGCGGGGCACGCGCGTGCGCTGCTCTCGGTGGAGGACTCCGCGGAGCAGGACCGGCTCGCGCACCGGATCGTCGCCGAGGGACTCTCGGTGCGCGCGGTCGAGGAGATCGTGACGCTGATGGCCTCGGAGCCTTCGAGCGGGGTGAAGCCCAAGGGGCCGCGTGCGGGAGCCCGGGTCTCGCCGGCGCTCAGCGAGCTGGCGACGCGGCTGTCGGACCGGTTCGAGACGCGGGTGAAGGTGGATCTCGGCCAGAAGAAGGGCAAGATCACCGTCGAGTTCGCTTCGATGGAGGATCTGGAGCGGATTCTGGGGACGTTGGCACCGGGCGAGGGCCGGGTGCTGGATCAGGGTCTCTCCGGAGAGTGATCCCCCGGTCGGCCGAGGGGCGGATCCTGCCGGTGTGAACCGGCGCGATCTGCCCCTTCGCGTGCTGTCGAAGAACGATGGACCAGTGGATACGATGCCGTCATGGGTCGTCGGCTGGTACCGCTCACGCTGGACAACCTCCAGGATCTGCCGCGACGTTGCCGGTCCTGCGTCTTCTGGGAACTGGACCCGGTCAGCGGTGAGGCCGCCGTGAAGGCGGGCACCTCGGCGACCGAGAAGGAGGCGTGGATCTCCGCTGTCCTGCTGGAGTGGGGGTCCTGCGGCCGTGTGGTCTATGTGGACGAGGTCCCGGTGGGCTTCGTGCTGTACGCGCCGCCGGCGTACGTGCCCCGGGCCACGGCCTTCCCGACGAGTCCGGTCTCACCGGACGCCGTACAGCTGATCACCGCGTGGATCATGCCTGGATACCAGGGGCAGGGGTTGGGCCGCGTCATGGTGCAGACGGTGGCCAAGGACCTGCTGCGCAGGGGGTTCCGGGCGATCGAGGCGTTCGGGGACGCCCGGTGGGAGGGCCCGGCCTGCCTGCTGCCGGCGGACCATCTCCTGGCGGTGGGCTTCAAGACCGTACGCCCGCATCCGGCCCATCCGCGGCTGCGGCTGGAGCTGAGGTCGACCCTGTCCTGGAAGGAAGACGTCGAGCTCGCCCTGGACCGGTTGCTGGGGGCCGCGCGCAAGGAGCCGGCACTACGGCCTCTCTGACTGACGTGAAACACGGCCGCGGTCAGGCGGTCTTGACCTCGACGAAGTCAGCGAGGTCGCGCAGGATGGCGGCCTTCGGCTTGGCACCGACGATGGTCTTGGCGACCTCGCCGCCCTGGTAGACGTTCAGCGTCGGGATGGACATGACGCCGTACTTGGCGGCGGTGGCCGGGTTCTCGTCGATGTTGAGCTTGACGATCTCGATCTGGTCGCCGTACTCAGCGGCGATGGCCTCGAGGGACGGCGCGATCTGGCGGCACGGTCCGCACCAGGCGGCCCAGAAGTCGACCAGTACGGGCTTGTCGCTCCTGAGGACCTCGGCGTCGAAGTCGGCGTCGGTCACGTTCTTGAGGGTGCCGGCCACAGCGGCCTCCTTGTTCTTCCTACGGGGTGGGGTGTGGGACTGGTGGGTGGGACCGGTCAGACCGCTGCGTGCGCCTTCTCGGCGTCCGCGAGGGCGGCGAGGAAGCGCTCGGCGTCGAGGGCGGCGGAGCAACCGGTGCCCGCGGCGGTGATGGCCTGACGGTACGTGTGGTCCACGACGTCGCCGGCGCCGAACACGCCGGTGACGCTGGTGCGGGTGGAGGGTGCGTCGACCTTGAGGTAGCCCTCGTCGTCGAGGTCCAGCTGGTCCTTGAAGAGCTCGGTGCGCGGGTCGTGGCCGACGGCGATGAAGAGGCCGGTCACGGGCAGTTCGGAGGTCTCACCGGTCTTGGTGTTGCGGAGGGTGAGGCCGGAGAGCTTCTGGTCGCCGTGGATCTCGGCGACCTCGCTGTCCCAGGCGAACTTGATCTTCGGGTCGGCGAACGCGCGGTCCTGCATGGCCTTGGAGGCGCGCAGGCTGTCACGGCGGTGGACGATCGTGACGGACTTGGCGAACCGCGAGAGGAAGGTGGCTTCCTCGATCGCGGTGTCACCGCCGCCGACGACGGCGATGTCGTGGTCCTTGAAGAAGAAGCCGTCGCAGGTGGCGCACCAGGAGACACCGCGGCCGGAGAGGGCGTCCTCGTTGGGCAGGCCCAGCTTGCGGTGCTGCGAACCGGTGGTGACGATGACGGCCTTCGCGCGGTGCACGGTGCCGGCGGTGTCGGTCACGGTCTTGATCTCACCGGTGAGGTCCACGGACACGATGTCGTCCGGAACCAGCTCGGCACCGAAGCGCTCGGCCTGGCCGCGCATGTTGTCCATGAGGTCCGGGCCCATGATGCCGTCCTGGAACCCGGGGAAGTTCTCCACCTCGGTGGTGTTCATCAGGGCGCCACCCGCGGTGACGGCGCCTTCGAAGACCAGGGGCTTGAGCGAAGCGCGTGCGGTGTACAGGGCGGCGGTGTAACCGGCCGGCCCGGAGCCGATGATGATCACGTTTCGAACGTCGCTCACGGGTTTCTTCCTCGTCTCTGCGGACTGCGTGCTGCCTACCGGGGGCCGGTGCGGACTCTCACCCCACCCAACGGATCCTACGGCGCCTGCATTCCCCACCCGTCGCAGCGGACCTGAACGTGTCAGCTACCGGGGATAGGTGTTCTTCAGGAGGACCTTTCCGGGAGTGCCCGAGCCGGTGCTCTCGCACGTGGTGTCGACGAGGTAGGCGTCCACGCGTGAGGCGTCGTCCGGGTGCGGAAGGACGAGGAGGTAGACGGAGGCGCCCTGGTAGCTGCCGCGTTCGGCGGCGAGCGGGGCTTCGGCGCGGCTGGTGGCGTCCTGGACGCAGGAGGGAACCGCGGACACGGCCCGCTTGCCGCCGGGAGCGACACCGGGGGCGCCGGTGGTCTCGTCCATCCCGTAGGTGTTGTTCTGCTCGCCGGGGTCGGTCTTGGCAGCCGCTCCGGAGGCGATGAGCCGCTGCACGCTGTTCTGCAGACCTTGTGCGGTGTAGGTACCACCGGCAGCCGCGCTGGCGGGCGGGTGGGCTGCGGAGTCCGAAGCCGTGCTGTGGGGGCGAGGGGTGCCGGAGAAGTCGACGAAGAGGAAGACGCCGAGGGCGCATGCGGCGGCCCCGGCCAGGCCGCCGAGGACGGCCATCCGACGGCGGGCGCGACGTCGCCCGGGACCGGTTGGGCCGTTGGGGTGACCCGCGGGCGATGTTTCACGTGAAACATCGCGGTCCGTTGTACGGGGGCGGGCGGCCGGCTCGGCCTGGGCCTGCGGCTGCGTCGCGTCGAGCAGGGCCTCGGCGGCGAGGGCGGCGTCGATCCGTCCGGCGATGTCGCCGGGCATGCGGGCGGGCCCGGGCAGGGTGCCCAGGAGACCGCGGATCTCCTCCAGGGAGGAGCGGACGTCGGCGCACAGGGCGCAGCCGTCGAGATGGCGGCGGATCTCCGCGGTCCGGGACGGAGAGAGCAGCCCTTCGGTCAGGTCGGAGATCTCCGAGACGTCCGGGTGCCGGATCGTGCCGGTCGTGCCGGGCGTGCCAGTCGCAGGGCTCACGGTCGTCCACCTCCGCCCTTCACAGCGTCTGGGTCTGATTGCCGGGGTTCTGCTGCCGCTGGTGGGACGGGCGGGCCCGACGTCCGGTTCCTTCCCCGCTCGGCGGTGGTGTTATCCCCGGCATTCGTGCGCAGATGAGTGAGGAGCGGCAGGAGTTTCGCCCGGCCGCGCGCACACCTGCTCTTCACCGTGCCGGTGGGCACGTCGAGGAGGTGGGCGGCCTCGGCGACGGGGTATCCCTGCATGTCGACGAGGACCAGCGCGGCCCGCTGCTCGTCCGGGAGCGTCCTGAGGGCCGCCAGGAGCTGGCGGTGGAGGTCCTGGCGCTCAGCGGGTGCCTCTGCGGACTCATGGGGCTCCAGGAGGCGCTCCAGGCGCTCGGTGTCGTCCAGGGGAGCGGTCCTGCGCGAGGCGGCCTTACGGGCGCGGTCGAGGCAGGCGTTGACGGTGATCCGGTGCAGCCAGGTGGTGACGGCGGAGTCCCCGCGGAAGGTGTGCGCGGCCCGATAGGCGGAGACCAGGGCGTCCTGCACCGCGTCCGCGGCCTCCTCCCGGTCCCCGAGCGTCCGCAGCGCCACGGCCCACAACCGATCCCGATGCCGCCGCACCAGTTCCCCGAAGGCATCAGGATCCCCGGCCGCGTGCAGCGCCAGAAGATCTTGGTCGCTGCGCCCTTCCGTGCTTCCTTCTCGCATCACACCCTGCTTCCTCCCCGGATGGAGACTAGGTGCGTCGGCCGGGCGCGTAAACAATCAAGCGGCCCGGCCACAGGCCGGGCCGCGCAGCCGGGACGGGTGTGGTCACGACGCGGAGCCAAGCACCTTGATCTCGTTGATGCCGCCGCGGTAGCCCCCGCCGGACGCCGGCAGCTCGGTGACGTGGATCAGCACGTATCGAGTGCGGACCGGTTTCTCAAGCGTGGTCTGAAGCTTCTTGTCCGTGCGTTCCAGTTTGGTGATCTGCTGGCCGAAGGCCCCAACGGTTCCCGGGTTCGTGGCATCCGGGGCTGCGGCGAGTACCTCCACCGTCTGCCCCGCCACGTACATGTCGACCTCAAGCCCGGACACGTCCTTGACTTCGCCCAGGTCGACGATGATCCCGCTGCCGTTGTTCTCCTGCTCCAGGCGGCCGAAGTTGGCGTAGTTGTAGTACTCGGGGGTGATCCAGGCGGTCTCGTGATCACCGTCGATCGTCTTCGGGGCCAGCGCCGGCTTCACCGAACCCCCTATGACGGAGACGCCCTGGATCTTCAGGGGTTCCCCGGGCCCGGTCTCCTTCGGGTCGTCTCCGGTGGTGCCGGGCTTGGTGTTGTTGCTCGTGCCGCTGTTGCCCTTCTGGGTGCCGCGTTCCAGGAGGGTGTCGGCCAGCTGCCAGCTGCCCAGGCCGAGGGCGGCGATGAGCAGGGCGGCGACGCCCCACTTCAGCGCGCGGCCGGTACGGCTCTGCAGGGGCGGCGGCGGAGGCGCCACGGGCAGGCTCTGGACGGCGGTCACGCCGATGGGCGTGGTGCGGCCGTAGCTGCCCTGCTGGTAGGTGGTGTGCTGGTATTCCGGCGGGGCCGTGAAGGCGGGCTCAGGCGGCCGGATGCGGGGCATCGCGGCCACGGCCTTGGACAGCTCTTCCGGGGTGGTGCAGGCGGGCTCCTGACGGGAGGCGGTGGCCCCGTCGTTGGCCAGCGCACGCATGGCGAGCTCGCCCAGCCCCCGGTGGACGCCGGCGCGGACCTGATCCGGGGCGATCAGGCCGACCCCCTTGGGCAGCCCGGCCAGCCCGTACGCGTCGCTCTCGTACGGCCAGCGCTGGGTGAGGGCGGCGTACAGCAGGGCACCGATGGCCTCGGTGTCGGCGCGCTGCGGGGTCTCACTGGTGATGCCGCGCAGCGCCGCGTTCACGGCGAGGCCGCGGATGCGCCACTGGCCCGTGGAGGTGCGCAGTATGGCGCTCGGCGTCAGCCGCAGGTGGGCGAGGCCCTCGCGGTGTGCGGCGGCCATCGCCTGGGAGACCTGGCTGACGAGCTGGTAGGCCTCGTGGGGCTCCAGCGGGCCCGCGGCGAGCAGGGCGGTGAGTTCGGTGGCGTCGGGCAGCCACTCGTGGACGACGTAGACGAGGTCGTTCTCCTCCACGGCATCGAGCACCTGCACGAAGCGCGGGTCGCCGAGGAGCGCGGACGAGCGGGCGGCGGCCAGGACCGAGCGCGCCCGCGCGTGGTCGGCGGGCATGAGGTGCACGCCCACGGCCCGGCGCAGCTTCTCGTCCATCGCGCGCCAACTGCTGAATCCGTCCACACGGGTGACGCACTCTTCCAGCCGGTACCGTCTGGCGAGCTTGTGGCCGCTGTGGAGTTCGGGTGCGGCCGTGGAGGCCGCGTTCGTGCGTTCGCCGTCCTTGTCGGGCATGGGTCCGTCCGCGGCTCGTCCGTTCTGGGTGTCCACCCCGTCGGACGTGGCCTTCGCCGCCTGAGCGGCAGACGGCTCGTCGCCGTCGTTGTCGGCCACGTCGACGGCAGCCGTGCTACGTTCCGCCACCGTCGTTCCTGCCTCCCCATCCGTTGCGCGCTGTAGGCCAGTCTGCGAAGCCATGCCAATTGTGCCCACAGTCCGACGCTATGCACGACACACGAAAGGGGGCGACGGTTGTGCGCATCAGCGCCCCAAACGTCCGCGGACCATTCCGACCATCGCGTTGAGCTCTTCGATCCGCATCCGCTTGGCGGCGATGAGGAAGACGGCGGCCAGGGCGATTCCGCCGGCGAGCAGGGCCGTGGCGGAACCGAGAACTCCGCTGCCGAGCCACTGGGTGACCCCGTAGGCGGCCGCGCCGGCCACGACGGCCGCCGGGACGCAGGCCCCGGTGAGGCGGGCGTAGGTCCGCAGCACGTGCGCTCCGTCGAGGTCGCCGCCGAGCCGGGTGCGCAGGCGGCGCCAGGCCACGCCGACACCCACGGCGTAGCCGAGACCGTAGGAGGCGGCCATGCCGACGACGGCCCAGCGGGCGGGGAGGACGAAGAAGGAGACCGCCGAGCCCGCCGCGTTGACGGCGGCGACGATGACGGTGTTGTAGAAGGGCGTCCGGGTGTCCTCGTAGGCGTAGAAGCCGCGCAGGACGACGTACTGGACGGAGTACGGGATCAGTCCGAGGCCGAAGGCCATCAGGACGTAGCCGATGTTCTGGGCGCCGGCGCCGGAGCCCGCATAGAGCAGGGTCGCCATCGGGACGCCGAGCGCCAGGAACGCGAAGGCGCAGGGCACGATCGCGACGGCCGACGTGCGCAGTCCGTACGAGATGTCGTCGCGGACCGCGGCGGCGTCTCCGTCGTGCGCGGAGCGGGAGATGCGGGGCAGGACGGCCGTCATGACGGAGACGGTGATGATCGCCTGCGGCATCTGCCACAGCAGCAGTGCGTAGTTGTAGGCGGTGATACCGGTGCCGGGGTGGCCCTGCTTCTCGGCGACCGAACCGGCCCACGTGGCGAGCTGGGTGACGATGACGAGGCCGACCTGGTTGGCGAGGACGAAGAAGAACGTCCACTTGGCCAGGCGGGCGGCCTTGCCGAGGCCGTGGCCCTTCCAGTCGAAGCGCAGGCGAGGCTTGAAGCCGGCGTCGCGCAGGTACGGGAGCATCGCGAGGGCCTGCACGGTCAGGCCGAGCAGGGTGCCCAGACCCAGCAGGCGGACACCTTCCGCGGTGACCGTGGTGGCGTTGACGCCGGAGGTGGTGAAGCCGCCGAAGGCCCAGATGAAGGCGCCGAAGGTGGCGATGACCACGATGTTGTTGAGGACCGGGGTCCACATCATCGCGCCGAACCGGCCGCGGGCGTTCAGGATCTGACCGAGCACCACGTGGACGCCCATGAAGAACATGGTGGGCAGGCAGTAGCGTGCGAAGGCGACGGCCACGTCCATCTGCTGCGGGTCGGAGGCGATCTTCGGCGACATCATCGTGATGAACACGGGTGCGGCCAGGACGCAGATGGTGGTGATGCCGGCCAGCAGGACCACGACGAGGGTCAGCAGCCGGTTGGCGTACGCCTCTCCCCCGTCGTCGTCGTTCTTCATCGCGCGGACCAGCTGCGGGATGAAGACCGCGTTGAGGGCGCCGCCGCCGACCAGCACGTAGATCATCGTGGGCAGCGTGTTGGCGATCTGGTACGTGTCGTTGAAGGTGCCGACGCCGATCGCCCCGGCGATGACCAGGGTTCTCAGGAAGCCGGTGATGCGGGAGACGATCGTGCCCGCGGCCATGAGCGCGCTGGACTTCAGCAGGCTCGCGGCGCGGCCGGCCGGCTTGCTCGGCGCCGGTGCCGCGACGGGGGCGTCCTCGGTGGGGGTACGGGGCGCCGCCTCCTGGTCCCGGTAGAGGTGGGCGAAGGCATCCGGTTCGGGCTGCTCCTCCGAGGCCCGGGTGACGAGGGAGTCCACGCCCACGAACTCGGTGGTGGCGGCACGGTCGCCGTACGGCAGGTGCCGGGAGGGGCCGTCCGGCTCCGGCGGCGGGGTCTGGGCCCAGACGCGCGGGTCGGGGGAGTACAGGGGGGCGGCCGGAGCCGCGTAGAGGGGACCGGGCTCCTGGAAGGTGCCGGGGGGCGGCGGCGGGTGCGCGGCCCGGTCGTAGAGGACCTCGCCGACGGGATCCTGGGCGGAGAGGTCCTGGGACCGGTACGGGTCGTAGTCGTAGGCACCCTGGACATACGGGTCGCGGTCCGGCGCGGGCGCAGGCACGGGAACCTGCCCGGGCACCGGGGTGCCCGGGGCAGTGCCCTGGGAGGGCGCAGGCCCGCCAGTGCCCTGCGCGCGGTCACCGTCGTACGGCGCGTTCATCGAAACCCCACCTCATCGTCCCCAGGCCGACCGGCCACGGCATCGCTCAACGGTCCACTGTCTCACTCGTGCCGGACCCCTCGGTGCTTTGCGGTTCGGTGTCCGGGGACTCGTCACTCGGCTGCTCGCTCTCCTCGGCGGCGGCGCGGGCTGCGACACGCTTGCGACTGGCGTACATCTTGATGCCTGCCAGGACCAGGAGGAGCACACCGCCGGCGATCACGAGCATCACGGTGGGAGTGATCTCGGTGGCCTCCACGGTGAACCGGCGTTCCTTGCCGTAGGGGATGCCGTCCTTGGTGAAGAGCTGCGCGGTGACCTCGACGGGTCCGCTCGCGGTGGCGTTGGCCGGGAACTTCACCGTCTGGGTGTGGTCGCCCTGCACGGTGACCTGCTGCTCCGCCTGGCCGCTGTCGCCGAACATCAGGCGGGACGGGTTGGCGGACTTCACCCGCAGGACCAGGTCGTGCACGTCCTGCACGAGGCTGTTCTGGACGCTGACCGGGATGGTGGCGCTGTGTCCGGACAGGGTGGCGTCGGACTTGGGGATCACCTTGACCTTCTCGGTGAGCCCGATCAGGTATTCCTGCACCTGATCCCGGTAGAGGCGGGCCTCGTCGGCACGTCCTCGCCAGGAGGTCGACATCTCCCGGTTGATCGTGTTGCCGAAGGGGATCTCCACGCGGTCGGGTGCGGCGAGGATCACCTTGAAATGGTCGAGCGTGTTCTGGGTGGTGCGGATCTTCTCGAAGGCCGACACCGGCAGCTCCTGCTTGCGCAGGTCCTCCGGGTACTGGCCGGCGCCCGGCACCTGGGTGGCGGCGCCGGGGTCGGGCTTGGCGGTGGCAGCCGCTTCGAGGTCCGCGGGCTGCGTCCAGCGGCCCCCCTGGAGGCCGCGTACGGCGGCGGCCATCGTCTGCGCCTGGCTGACGGTCGGCATCCGCTGCGGGGTCACGACGAAGCTGCGCTGCTCGTCGGTCCTCTGCAGGTTCAGGGCGAGGCTGTGGGCGAGGAACCGCTGTACGGCGAGCGTGGAGCTGCCGGCGTTCAGCATGTCGCCCTCGAACGCGGTGGACAGCTCGGCGTCCGCCACGACGGCGGTGGTGCCGGCCCCGATGGGGCGGGCGGCCGACGGCGTGTAGCCGAGGGCGCCGCTCTCCACGAGGCTGTCGCTGCGGGTCAGGACGTTGTGGGCGCCGGCCGAGGTGGCCACGTTGACGATGGCCGGGTCGATGGCGCCGTTCACGGGCCAGGAGAAGTCGGTGGACGCGGGGACGTGCAGGACGGTCTGGACGGCGGCCTTGGCCTTGTCGGTGGCCGGGCGGAGCTGCCCCAGGGTGCCCGAGACGTCCTTGCCGTGGTGTGCCAAGGAGGCGAGGTCGGGGTCGGCGAAGGGCAGGGCGACGACCTTCTTGCCCTGGACGGCCGCCTCCAGTGAGCTCAGCCACTGTTCGGCGACGGCCTTGTTCTTGCCCTGAACGGACTTCCCGTTGGGGGTGCGGACCCGGTAGCCCTTGGTCATCGCGTCGACCGTGTAGAGCAGGTCGGGATCGATGACCCAGGTGACCGGCAGGTCCTTGCCGAGCGTGACCATCTGTTCCAGGCGGCCGCCGGGCTTGATCTCCTCGGAGAGGGAGTCGTTCAGGAAGACCGGCGTCTGGAGTTCGTCCGACCCGGTCTCGGCCGTGACGCGGGTGGTGGAGATCAGTGGCCATACGTAGGTGAGCTGCGAGCGCTTGGCGGCGGCCTCGGGCTGCCAGGGCAGGAAGGTCCGCTTGATGCCCAGCACCTGCTCGGACGGCCTGCTGTCGGTCACCCCGGACAGGGAGACTCCGAGCTGGTAGACGCCGTCCTTGTCGAGCTCGAGCTTGTTCACCGGGACGGTGAGGGTGAAGTTCTGGGTGACCTTCGACGGCAGGGAGGCGATCTTCACGGCGTAGGCCGAGTCGATCTCGCCGGGGTCGGTGCCGGCCCGGAAGCCGTTGCGGTCCGCTGTCTCGTCGATGGACGACCGGTCCGTGAGCGCGGGTCCCACCCGCAGCCCGACATGGGCGTCGGTGATCGTCTCGGAGCCGGTGTTGACCACGGTGCCCTGGATGGTGAGGGTGTCGCCCTTCACCGGGGCGGTCGGGGCCATGGAGACCAGCTGGACGTCGACGGAGGAGGCCTGCACGGCCTCGGCCTGCGGGGCGGGGGCGTAGACGAGAGCGGCCAGCACGGGGGTCCCGGCGAGCAGGACGATCGCGCGCCGCAGCCATCGGCGCCGGACAGGGGCGGGGGAGGCCCCTTGGATGTCTGCCGCCTCGGCCACGCGCTAGCCCGTCCCTAGAAGTGTCAGTGGTCGTCTTTTGTGCGTCCACGAATGGTAACGAGGTGCGCTGTGTGCGAGTGCCGCCCCTTGCTCCACATGATCGGCCGGCCGCGCGGCGGCCGGGTACCGGGGTCGCCGATAAACGGGGCGGTCCCCGGTGGGCCGGGCACGTACCCTTTTCTGTTGTGCCGAACGCCAACGAAGACAACCCCAGTGCCCTGAGTCAGGTGCAGCGCCGCGCGGTCAGTGAACTGCTGCGGGTCGCTCCTGTCGCCGACGAGCTCGGCCGCCGGTTCCAGGAGGCGGGCTTCCGCCTCGCCCTGGTCGGCGGGTCCGTCCGCGATGCGCTGCTCGGGCGTCTCGGCAACGATCTCGACTTCACGACCGACGCCCGCCCCGAGGACGTACTGAAGATCGTCCGGCCGTGGGCCGACTCCGTCTGGGACGTCGGCATCGCCTTCGGCACCGTCGGGGCCCAGAAGAACGCGCGCGTCGGGGACGTCGTGCGGAACTTCCAGATCGAGGTGACGACGTACCGCTCGGAGGCCTACGACCGCACGTCGCGCAAGCCGGAGGTCTCCTACGGCGACTCGATCGACGAGGACCTCGTGCGCCGTGACTTCACGGTCAACGCGATGGCCCTGGCCCTGCCCGAGCAGGAGTTCATCGACCCGCACGGTGGCCTGGACGACCTGGCCGCGGGCGTGCTGCGCACTCCGGGAACCCCGGAGGACTCCTTCTCCGACGATCCCCTGCGGATGCTGCGGGCGGCGCGCTTCTCGGCGCAGCTGGACTTCGAGGTCGCCCCGGAGGTCGTGGCGGCGATGAAGGCGATGTCCGACCGGATCGAGATCGTCTCGGCCGAGCGGGTCCAGGGCGAGCTGAACAAGCTGATCCTCTCCGCCAACCCGCGCCGGGGTCTGGGACTGCTGGTGGACACCGGGCTGGCCGACCGGGTGCTGCCCGAACTGCCGGCTCTGCGGCTGGAGAGTGACGAGCACCACCGGCACAAGGACGTCTACGAGCACTCGCTCATCGTGCTGGAGCAGGCGATCGCGCTGGAGCAGGACGGCCCGGACCTCGTGCTGCGGCTCGCTGCTCTGCTGCACGACATCGGCAAGCCCCGCACGCGGCGCTTCGAGAGCGACGGCCGGGTCTCGTTCCACCACCACGAGGTGGTGGGCGCGAAGATGACCAAGAAGCGGCTGACCGCGCTGAAGTACTCCAACGACATGGTCAAGGACGTGTCCCGGCTGGTCGAGCTGCACCTGCGCTTCCACGGCTACGGAGACGGGGAGTGGACGGACTCCGCGGTGCGGCGCTACGTCCGCGACGCCGGCCCGCTGCTGGACCGCCTGCACAAGCTGACCCGGTCCGACTGCACCACGCGCAACAAGCGCAAGGCCAACGCGCTCTCCCGCACCTATGACGGGCTGGAGGAGCGGATCGCACAGCTTCAGGAGCAGGAGGAGCTGGACGCGATCCGGCCCGACCTGGACGGCAACGAGATCATGCGCGTCCTGGACGTGGGCCCAGGGCCGGTGATCGGCAAGGCCTACGCCTTCCTGCTGGAGATGCGGCTGGAGAACGGTCCGATGGAGCATGACGCCGCCGTCGCCGCCCTCAAGGAGTGGTGGGCGGCCCAGGCCTGACCCGTGGGCGCCGTGCCGATGTTTCACGTGAAACATCGGCACCGGCGGTCCGGGCATCGGCGATGTTTCACGTGAAACATCGGCTGCGTCGGCCGAGGAGCGCCGCGGTCAGGGCGTAGAGGACGGACACACAGGCGAGCAGGACCACGGACCGCCCGTCCGCGGGGAGCATGAGGGCGGCCACCGCCGCCGCCCCGACGAAGGCGACGTTGAACAGCACGTCGTAGACGGAGAACACCCGGCCGCGGTAGTCGTCGTCCACCCGGGACTGCAGTTCGGTGTCGGTGGAGATCTTGGCGCCCTGGGTGGCGAGACCCAGGACGAAAGCCGCGACGAGCATCGGCCCCGGGGCGAAGAACAGGCCGAGGGCCGGCACCAGGACGGCGGAGCCCGCGGCGCAGGCGGTGATCCAGCCGAGGGTGCCCAGCCGCCCCACCAGCCACGGGGTCACGACGGCGGCCGCGAAGAATCCCGCTCCGGAGGTGCCGACCGCGATGCCCAGGAGGGCGAGCCCCTCGGCCTCGCTGTCCGACCAGGCGTAGCGGCAGAGCATCAGCAGCATGACGAACAGGGCCCCGTAGCAGAACCTCATCATGGTCATCGCGGTGAGCGCCCGGGCCGCCCGGCGCCGGGAGGCGAGGTGGCGGAGGCCCTCGGTCATGCCCCGCACGGTGAGGGCGATGCCTTGGGCCACCGAGGGGTGGGCCTGCCCCGCGGAGTGGTCGGGACCGAGCAGCCCGATGGCCAGCCGCAGGGAGACGAGGGCCGCACACAGATAGAGACAGGCCCCGAGCAGGACGACGAGGGCGTTGGAGCCGGACGCGAGCAGCCGGACGAGGAAGGCCAGTCCTCCGCCGGCCACGGCCGCGAGGGTCCCCGCGGTGGGGGAGAGAGCGTTCGCGGTGACCAGCTGATCGGCTCCGACCACGCGAGGCAGCGAGGCGGCCAGCCCGGCCAGCACGAAGCGGTTCACCGCGGTCACGGACAGCGCCGAGGCGTAGAACAGCCAGTCGGGAACGTGGGCGACGATCAGCACCGCGGTGATGCAGGCGAGGAAGGCACGCAGCAGATTGCCGTAGAGGAAGACCTGGCGGCGGCGCCAGCGGTCGAGGAGCACGCCGGCGAAGGGGCCGATCACCGAGTAGGGGAGCAGCAGGACCGCCATGGCCGAGGCGATGGCCGCCGGCGAGGTCTGCTTCTCGGGGGAGAAGACGACATAGGTGGCGAGCGCGACCTGGTACACGCCGTCCGCCGCCTGGGAGAGCAGCCGTACGGCGAGCAGGTTGCGGAAGTCCCTCAGGCGCAGGAGTACGCGCAGATCACGTACGACAGGCATGAGGGAAAGGGTCACATACGCGGAGGGTCCCCGGGCACATTGCCCGGGGACCCTCCGCGGAAGAACAACCGAAGTCCAGGTGTCGACAGGACTCGCGGGGCTTCGACTAGCGCTCGACCTCGCCCTTGATGAACTTCTCGACGTTGGCCAGGGCCTCGTCGTCGAAGTACTGGACCGGCGGGGACTTCATGAAGTAGCTGGACGCCGACAGGATCGGGCCGCCGATGCCGCGGTCCTTGGCGATCTTCGCGGCGCGCAGGGCGTCGATGATGACACCGGCGGAGTTCGGGGAGTCCCACACCTCGAGCTTGTACTCGAGGTTCAGCGGGACGTCGCCGAAGGCGCGGCCCTCGAGGCGGACGTAGGCCCACTTGCGGTCGTCGAGCCACGCGACGTAGTCGGACGGGCCGATGTGGACGTTCTTCTCGCCCAGCTCGCGGTCGGGGATCTGCGAGGTGACGGCCTGCGTCTTGGAGATCTTCTTCGACTCGAGGCGGTCGCGCTCGAGCATGTTCTTGAAGTCCATGTTGCCGCCGACGTTGAGCTGCATGGTGCGCTCGAGACGGACACCGCGGTCCTCGAACAGCTTCGCCATCACGCGGTGCGTGATGGTGGCGCCGACCTGGGACTTGATGTCGTCGCCGACGATCGGGACACCGGCCTCGGTGAACTTGTCGGCCCACTCCTTGGTGCCGGCGATGAAGACCGGGAGGGCGTTGACGAAGGCGACCTTGGCGTCGATGGCGCACTGCGCGTAGAACTTCGCCGCGTCCTCGGAACCGACCGGCAGGTAGCAGATCAGGACGTCGACCTCACGGTCCTTGAGGACCTGGACGACGTCGACCGGGGCCTCGGCGGACTCCTCGATCGTCTGGCGGTAGTACTTGCCCAGACCGTCGTAGGTGTGGCCGCGCTGAACGGTCACACCGGCGTTCGGGACGTCGCAGATCTTGATGGTGTTGTTCTCGCTGGCGCCGATGGCGTCCGAAAGGTCGAGGCCGACCTTCTTCGCGTCGACGTCGAACGCGGCGACGAACTCGATGTCACGCACGTGGTAGTCGCCGAACTGGACGTGCATCAGCCCGGGGACCTTGGACGCCGGGTCGGCGTCCTTGTAGTACTCGACGCCCTGCACCAGCGAGGCGGCGCAGTTGCCCACGCCGACGATGGCTACGCGAACCGAACCCATTCCGGTTGCTCCCTGTTTGTTCTCGGACGAGGTCTGCAAGATGCAGACCTCATTTTTCGGTTTCGTCGGACGGACCTGATCGTCGCCGATCCCGTCCCGCCCGCTCACTCTCGATGAGCTCGTTCAGCCAGCGCACTTCGCGCTCCACGGACTCCATGCCGTGCCGCTGCAGCTCAAGCGTGTAGTCGTCGAGGCGCTCCCGCGTTCGGGCGAGGGAGGCGCGCATCTTCTCCAGGCGCTCCTCCAGCCGGCTGCGGCGACCCTCCAGTACCCGCATGCGCACGTCTCGTTCGGTCTGGCCGAAGAAGGCGAAGCGGGCGGCGAAGGACTCGTCCTCCCAGGTCTCGGGGCCCGTGTGGGAGAGGAGCTCCTCGAAGCGCTCCTTACCCGCGGCCGTCAACCGGTAGACGATCTTGGCGCGGCGCCCTGCGAGTGAAGCGGCGAGAGCGTCCTCCGGGGCGTTGCCCGGTTCTTCGATCAACCAGCCGTTGGCGACGAGCGTCTTGAGGCAGGGGTAGAGCGTCCCGTAGCTGAAGGCCCTGAACACCCCCAGCGAGGTGTTGAGCCGCTTGCGCAGCTCGTAACCGTGCATGGGGGATTCGCGGAGCAGTCCGAGCACGGCGAACTCGAGGATGCCGGAGCGTCTGCTCATCCGCCTGCCTCTCCTCCACCCCTGAGTCTTTATGCCGAGCTGATGTATCGGCTCGATACATCCAGACGATAGAACGGGCCGCCTTCATCGACAAGGGGAGACATGGTGACCGGCATCACATCACCGATTCGCACCAGGCAGGTTGCCTGATTTGGGGTGAACTTCGGCACTGGTCGGGTTTTGAGCGTGCGTAGTCTGTGCGCCATGACACCGGGGGGAACCGGAATTCATCTGCCGCTTCCAGGCCACTCGCCTGCCCGAGGAGTAGTCGTTCGATGAGCGAGCACCGCCGCAAACCGCCGCAGCCCCAGGGCGGAGGGCGGGCCTCCGCCCGCCGCGCCGCCCCGCCGCGCCCCGGCAGGGGTGCCCCGGCCGGACGTGACGTCCCCACCGCGTCACACAGCGGCCCCTACGCACAGCAGCCCTCCCAGGGCGGTCGCGCCGATGCCCGCCGGGCCGCGCAGAGAGGATCCTCGGGACGTGGCAGAGGAGGCGCCGGCGGCGCTCGCGGCGCCGGCAGCCCGGACAAGCGGCTGATCAACTACCCGCGGTCCGACCGGGACGGCTGGAAGCGCTTCGTCCCCTCCTGGAAGCTGGTTTCCGGCACCGCCCTGGGCTTCTTCTCGGTCATCGTCGCCGGTACCGGCATCGGTATCGCCATGGTGAGCACGCCCGACCCCAACAAGGCGGCCCAGGCGCAGAACAACGTCTTCTACTGGGCCGACGGCAGCCAGATGGTGGCGACGGGCGGCTCGATGAACCGGCAGATCGTCCCCATCTCGAGCATCCCCCGGTCGATGAGGGACGCCGTGATCGCGGCGGAGAACGAATCCTTCGAGACCGACAAGGGCGTGGACCCGATGGGCATCGCCCGGGCCGTGTGGAACATGGGCACGGGCGGCTCCACCCAGGGCGGCTCGACCATCACCCAGCAGTACGTGAAGAACACCTACCTGGACTCCGACCAGACGCTCAAGCGCAAGGTCACCGAGCTCTTCATCGCGATAAGGCTGGGCGTCACGGAGGAGAAGGACACGGTCCTTGCGGGCTACCTCAACACCGCCTACTACGGGCGGGACGCCTACGGCATCCAGGCCGCGGCCCGCGCCTACTTCGGCAAGGACAGCCAGGACCTGAACCCCTCCGAGTGCGCGTTCCTCGCCGCCGTGCTCAAGGGCCCCAACCTCTACAACCCGGACGGCGGCATCGGCGCCGCCGCCACTCCCGTCCTCAACGAGAAGCGCGCCAGGGAGCGCTGGGCCTGGGTCCTGGACCGCGAGGTCGAGGTCGGCCGCATGGACCCGGCGGAGCGGGCGAAGCACACGGAGTTCCCGGCGCGCGTCGAGTCGGAGCAGGCCCGCGGCATGACCGGCCAGATCGGTTACCTGGTCGACACGGCCAAGGCGTACGTGATGAAGACCAAGGGCATCACCGCCGAACAGATGGCCATGGGCGGCTACCGGATCAAGACCACCTTCGAGAAGCCCAAGGTGGACGCCATGACGAAGGCCGTCGAGGACATCCGCGCCGGGCTGATCGACGAGAAGAAGCGCCCCGACACCGACACCTTCGTACAGTTCGGCGCCGCCTCCGTGGACGTGAAGACCGGCGCGCTCGTGGCCCTGTACGGCGGCCCGGGCTGGGACAAGAAGTACTTCAGCAACAACGCCAACACCAGCGGCGTCCCGGTCGGCTCGACCTGGAAGCCGTACGTGCTGGCGGCGGCCATGGAATACGGCACCCAGAACTCCAACGGCAAGGGCATCTCGGTCAACAGCAAGTACCAGGCGAACGACCTCACGGTGATCAACAACCGTGAGGGCAAGCCGCTGCGCGACTCCTCGGGCAACCCGTTCCGGCAGAAGAACGAGAGCCCGACCCCGTTCGGGTACGTGACCCTCAACGAGGCGATGGAGAAGTCCATCAACGTCCCGTTCGCCCAGCTCGTCTTCGACGTCGGCCACGACAAGGTCAAGAACGTGGCGAAGGCCACGGGCATCCTCGAGGAGTCGATCAACCCGAACAACGACGCCTCCTTCGCCCTGGGCACCTCCACCCCCAGCGCCATCCGCATGGCCGACTCGTACGCCACCTTCGCAGCCTCCGGCATGCACCGCGAGCCGTACTCCGTCACCGCGGTCGAGAAGAACGGCGAGAAGCTGTCCGGCTTCGAGACCCCGAAGGACCAGCGGGCCATGGACAACGCGGTCGCGGACAACGTCACCAAGGTGCTGGAGAACGTCATCGAGAACGGCACCGGCAAGAAGGCCAAGAAGCTGGGCCGGCCCGCCGCGGGCAAGACCGGCACCACGGACGAGAACAAGTCGGCGTGGTTCGTCGGCTACACCCCGGAACTGTCGACCTCCGTGGTCCTCTTCCGCACCGACCCCAACTCGGCCGAGAAGAAGCTGATCTCCATGAAGGGCGTGGGCGACATCCCCTCCCTCCACGGTGGTGACATCCCGGCCGAGATCTGGACCGAGTACATGGGTGCGGCCCTCAAGGGCACCCCGGTGAAGGACTTCCCGGAGGCCGAGGACCTCGGGGTCACGGCCGACTCCGCCGGTGCCCCCTCCCCCACGCCCACGGCACCCGTGACGCCGTCCCAGACCCCCTCCTCGCTCCCGCCGAGCAGCCCGCCGCCGTCCCCGACGCCGTCCAAGGGCGGCCGGCCGTGCAAGCCGTGGGAGCTGTACTGCGACCCGGACACCACGCGCGGGACCACCGACGGAGGTACGAACAGCGGCACCACGACGGGGATCATCGGCGGACCCAGCGGATCACCGTCCCCGTCGCCCACCGCCCGGCCGGGCCGCCCCGGCGGCCTGACCGGATCCACCACCACCGGCACGGCACAGGACTGACCCACCTCACCGCCCCGAGGACCGAGGAAGGCCGTCGCACCCGTCGTGCGGCGGCCTTCCCCCGTGCCGGGCCCCGTACGGCAGGATGACCCCCATGACGAAGGTGCACGAGGACCGTCCCGTACGGCCCACGCAGCAGGACGAGGTCGCCGCAGCCGGCAGCGAGCTCATCGGCGGCCCGATCGGCCGCTACGCCCGCCTCGGCGGACACTGGCTGGGACCGGTGCGCGTCGTGGCCCTCCTCGCCATCGGCATGTTCGCGCTCGGCATGGTGCAGAAGCTGCCCTGCTACAACTGGGCGTGGTTCCAGGGCGCGACCTCGCAGTACACCCACGCGTGCTACTCCGACATCCCGCACCTGTACGCGGTCCGCGGCTTCGCCGACAACCTGACGCCCTACTTCGACCGGATCCCCGGCGACATGGAGTACCTGGAGTACCCGGTGCTCACCGGTCTCTTCATGGAGATCGCCTCCTGGCTGACCCCCGGCAGCGGCTCCATGCAGCACCGCGAGCAGATGTACTGGATGGTCAACGCGGGCATGCTGATGGCCTGCGCCGCGGTCATCGCCGTGTGCGTCGCCCGCACCCACCGCCGCCGGCCCTGGGACGCCCTGCTCTTCGCCCTCGCGCCCGCCTTCGCCCTCACGGCGACGATCAACTGGGACCTGCTGGCCATCGCCCTGACCGCGGCCGGGATGCTCATGTGGTCCCGGGGGCGGACGGTCCTCTTCGGGGTCCTCATCGGTCTGGCGACCGCGGCGAAGCTCTACCCCGTCCTGCTCCTCGGGGTCCTGTTCGTCCTGTGCTGGCGGGCCGGCAGGTGGCGTGCCTTCGGCGGGGCGGCCCTGGGCGCGGCCGGTGCCTGGCTCGTGGCGAACCTGCCCGTCATGCTGTTCGCCTGGGAGGGCTGGACGAAGTTCTACACCTTCAGCCAGGAGCGGCCCATCGACTTCGGCTCCGTATGGCTGCTGATCTCCCAGCGCTCGGGCAACCCCCTGCACGACGCCAACACCTACGCGACCGGGCTGACGCTCCTGCTGTGCGGGGCCATCGGACTGCTCACCCTGACCGCCCCCCGCCGCCCCCGCTTCGCCCAGCTGGCCTTCCTGGTCGTCGCGGCCTTCATCCTCTGCAACAAGGTCTACTCACCGCAGTACGTGCTGTGGCTGATCCCGCTCGCCGCGCTGGCCCGGCCGCGCTGGCGGGACTTCCTGATCTGGCAGGCCGGCGAGGTCGTCTACTACCTCGGCATCTGGTTCTACCTCGCCTACATCAACAGCGGTGACAAGCACCAGGGGCTGCCCGTGGAGGGCTACCAGCTGGCGATCGCCGCCCACCTGCTGGCCACGCTGTACCTGTGCGCCGTCGTCGTCCGCGACATCCTGCACCCGGAGCACGACGTCGTCCGCCGGGACGGCTCGGACGACCCCTCCGGCGGCGTCCTGGACGGTGCCGCGGACGTGTTCGTGTTGTCGGACGCAGCGAGGGCGCCGCGGTACGCGACGCCCTCGGAGGGACAGCGGGTCGACTGGGGCACCGGCCCCGGGAACTGACCGGGACGGCTCAGGAGTCGAGCAGCCGGTCGAACTGCGTGGTCGTGTGCCGCAGGTGCGCGACCAGCTCGTCGCCGACCTTCGGCTCGGCCGCGTCGGCCGGCACGAACAGGATCGACACCTGCATGTGCGGCGGCTCGGCGAACCAGCGCTGCTTGCCCGCCCACACGAACGGCGACAGGTTCCTGTTGACCGTGGCCAGGCCGGCCCGGGCGACCCCCTTGGCGCGCGGCATCACACCGTGCAGCGCCTTCGGGGCCTCCAGACCGACACCGTGCGAGGTACCGCCGGCGACCACGACCAGCCAGCCGTCCGAGGCGGCCTTCTGCTGGCGGTAGCCGAACCGGTCCCCCTTGGCCACGCGGGTGACGTCGAGCACCGAGCCGCGGTACTCGGTCGCCTCGTGGTCGCCCAGCCACAGCCGGGTGCCGATCCGGGCCCGGAAGCGGGTCTGGGGGAACTGCTGCTGGAGCCGCGCCAGCTCCTCGGCCCGCAGATGGCTGACGAACATGGTGTGCAGCGGCAGCCGGGCCGCACGCAGCCGGTCCATCCAGCCGATGACCTCCTCCACGGCGTCCGAGCCGTCCGGTCGGTCCAGCGGCAGGTGCAGGGCGAAGCCCTCCAGCCGTACGTCCTCGATCGCGCCGTGCAGCTGGCCCAGGTCCTGCTCGGAGATGCCGTGGCGACGCATGGAGCTCATGCACTCGATGACCATGCGGGCGCCGACCAGGCTGCGGACGCCTTCCAGCGAGGACACCGAGCGGATGACCCGGTCCGGCAGCGGCACCGGCTCCTCACCCCGGCGGAACGGGGTGAGGACGAGCAGGTCGCCGCCGAACCAGTCCTTGATGCTGGCGGCCTCGTACGTCGTGCCGACCGCGAGCACGTCGGCGCCCATCCGGGTCGCCTCCTCGCACAGCCGCTCGTGGCCGAAGCCGTAGCCGTTGCCCTTGCAGACCGGGATCATCCCGGGGAACTGGTCCTGGACCTGCTTCTGGTGCGCACGCCAGCGCGCGGTGTCGACGTAGAGCGTGAGCGCCATGCCCGTCCGGAACCTCTCCGATGAAGCTGCGCGGTGCAGCGGGGACTGTGTGGGGAAAACGGGTGGATCGGGGTCAGCGACGCGACATGTAGATGTCGAGCGCCTTGTGCAGCACCTTGTTCAGCGGGAAGTCCCACTCGCCGACGTACTCCACGGCTTCGCCGCCGGTACCGACCTTGAACTGGATCAAACCGAACAGGTGGTCGTTCTCGTCCAGCGTGTCAGAGATTCCGCGCAGGTCGTAGACGCTCGCGCCGAGCGCGTACGCGTCGCGCAGCATCCGCCACTGCATCGCGTTCGAGGGCCGGACCTCGCGCTTGTGGTTGGCGGAGGCGCCGTAGGAGTACCAGACGTGCTGGCCGACGGTGAGCATCGTGGCGGCGGCCAGCGGCTCCCCCTCGTGCGTGGCGATGTACAGGCGCATCCGGTTGGGGTCCTCGGAGTTGAGGGCCGTCCACTGGCGCTGGAAGTAGCTGAGGGGGCGCGGGCGGAACTTGTCGCGCTCGGCCGTGATCTCGTAGAGGTGCTGCCAGGTCGGCAGGTCGTCGTAGCCGCCCTGGACGACCTCGACGCCGGCCTTCTCCGCCTTCTTGATGTTGCGGCGCCACAGCTGGTTGAAGCCCTTGAGGACGTCGTCCAGCGAGCGGTTGGCGAGCGGCACCTGGAAGACGTAGCGCGGCTGTACGTCGCCGAAGCCGGCGCCGCCGTCCTCGGCCTGCTGCCAGCCCATGCGGCGCAGCTTGTCGGACACCTCGAAGGCGCGCGGCTCGATGACCGAGGCCTCCACGTCGCGCAGGCGCTTGACGTTCGGGTCCTGGATGCCGGCCTTGATGGCCGCCGAGTTCCAGCGGCGGATGACGACGGGCGGGCCCATCTTCACCGTGAAGGCGCCCTGCTGCTTGAGGTGCGCCAGCATCGGCTGGAGCCACTCCTCCAGGTTCGGGGCGTACCAGTTGATGACCGGGCCCTCGGGCAGGTAAGCGAGGTAGCGCTTCACCTTGGGCAGCTGCCGGTACAGCACGAGTGCGGCTCCGACGAGTTCATCGGACTCGTCGAACCAACCGAGGTTCTCGGAACGCCACTCGTTCTTGACGTCGGCCCACGCCGGGACCTGGCAGTGGCTCGCCGAGGGCAGGCTCTGGAGGTAACCCAGATGCTGCTCTCGGCTGATGGTCCTCAGGGACAGGCTCATGCGGGGCGTCTCCTCGGCGGCTTCGCTGGCTATGGCGCGAAGCCTACTGCGACAGGGGCGCCACCCTTCTGGGGGACGGGCCGTGGGCCTGGGCCGGAGTCCGGCCGGCGCCCTGCCGAGGAGGTGCCGCGGGCAGCGGGGTCAGCCCCCGAAGAGGCCGCCGTGGAACATGCCGAGGTAGAAGCCGATGGCAGATGCGCCAAGGCCGATGATCAGGGCGAAGCGCTCGCGTGTCGTGACGGAGACGAACTGTCCGTACGCGCCGGTCAGGATTCCGATCAGCCCTGCCCACGAGCTGATCAGGTGCAGGTTGTGGAAGAAGGCCGTGACGAACGCCACGACGCCGAGGGTCAGAGTGACCGCCATCAGGGTGTCCTGCAGCGGATGGGGCTTTCCGTCGGTCGAGAGCAGGGAGATCTGAGGGGACCGCATTGCCTGTGCCATCGGAGGGCACCTCCTGGCTGAAGCTGGCGGTGCTGCGGGCTGCCTCCGGCAGGGGGCCGGGGGCATAGCACCGAGCACACCCGATGGATACAGATTGTGGACCTCTCCTGCCGGATTTCAACCGGAAGGACGCGAGCAGGTAGTCTGTACAGCTGCGCGGTGTCTGCTCTGTGGACGCCGTGCTCACGCATCACGACCCTCCTGCCACGGAACGACCGTGGCCGCTGAGTCCAAAGGAGGTGGGTTCCACATGCGTCACTACGAAGTGATGGTCATCCTCGACCCCGATCTCGAGGAGCGCGCTGTCTCCCCGCTGATCGAGAACTTCCTCTCCGTCGTCCGTGAGGGCAACGGAAAGGTTGAGAAGGTCGACACCTGGGGCCGTCGTCGTCTCGCTTACGAGATCAAGAAGAAGCCCGAGGGCATCTACTCGGTCATCGACCTTCAGGCCGAGCCTGCGGTCGTCAAGGAGCTTGACCGACAGATGAACCTGAACGAGTCGGTTCTCCGGACCAAGGTCCTTCGCCCCGAGACCCACTGAACTTCGGTTCAGCGGTAATCGGGATCGAGTAGCACAGCAGCCCAGCAGCAATCCCCGCCGAGAGGTTCATCCATGGCAGGCGAGACCGTCATCACGGTCGTCGGCAATCTCGTCGACGACCCCGAGCTGCGCTTCACCCCCTCGGGTGCGGCGGTCGCGAAGTTCCGTGTCGCGTCCACCCCCCGCACCTTCGACCGTCAGACCAATGAGTGGAAGGACGGCGAGAGCCTGTTCCTGACCTGCTCGGTGTGGCGGCAGGCGGCGGAGAACGTCGCCGAGTCCCTCCAGCGAGGCATGCGCGTCATCGTGCAGGGCCGGCTGAGGCAGCGGTCGTACGAGGACCGTGAGGGTGTCAAGCGCACGGTCTACGAGCTGGACGTCGAGGAAGTCGGCCCCAGCCTGAAGAACGCCACGGCCAAGGTCGCCAAGACCACCGGTCGCGGTGGCCAGGGTGGATACGGCGGCGGCGGTCAGCAGCAGGGTGGCGGCGGCTGGGGCGGAGCCCCCGGCGGCGGCCAGCAGGGCGGCGGAGCTCCCTCCGACGACCCGTGGGCGTCCAGCGCGCCGGCCGGTGGCCAGCAGCAGGGCGGCGGCGGGGGCGGCTGGGGCGGAAGCTCCGGCGGCTCCGGCGGTGGCTACTCGGACGAGCCGCCCTTCTAGGGCAGCTCCATCCAAACTTCTTGATCACACAGGAGAGACACAATGGCGAAGCCGCCTGTGCGCAAGCCTAAGAAGAAGGTCTGCGCGTTCTGCAAGGACAAGACCGCGTACGTGGACTACAAGGACACGAACATGCTGCGGAAGTTCATTTCCGACCGCGGCAAGATCCGTGCCCGCCGCGTCACCGGCAACTGCACGCAGCACCAGCGTGACGTCGCCACGGCCGTGAAGAACAGCCGTGAGATGGCGCTGCTGCCCTACACGTCCACCGCGCGATAAGGAAAGGGTGACCGACCAATGAAGATCATCCTGACCCACGAGGTCTCTGGCCTCGGTGCCGCCGGCGATGTCGTCGACGTCAAGGACGGTTACGCTCGCAACTACCTGGTCCCGCGTGGTTTCGCGATCCGCTGGACCAAGGGTGGCGAGAAGGACGTGGCGCAGATCCGCCGCGCCCGCAAGATCCACGAGATCGCGACCATCGAGCAGGCCAACGAGGTCAAGGCCAAGCTCGAGGGCGTGAAGGTCCGTCTGGCCACCCGCGCGGGTGACGCCGGTCGTCTCTTCGGCTCCGTGACCCCGGCCGACATCGCCACGGCGATCGAGGCTTCCGGTGGCCCGAAGGTCGACAAGCGCCGCGTTGAGCTGGGCTCCCCGATCAAGACCCTCGGTTCGTACCAGGTCTCCGTGCGTCTGCACAGCGACGTGGCCGCGAACGTGGGCATCGAGGTCGTCGCCGCCTAAGGGCTGCACGCGAAGGGCCGCACCCCGCTGGGGTGCGGCCCTTCGCCGTTTCATGAGTTCCTCCGCGCCGGGCCCGGGCCGTGGTCATGTTTCACGTGAAACATGACCACGGCCCGGCGTTGTTTCACGTGAAACACCTACCGGGTGGCGCCCGCGATCGCCCATCGGCCGGAGCGGGCCCGCAGCTGCAGGGTGACCATCCGGACGAGCATCATCAGGGTCATTGCCCACCAGAGCGTCGTCAGGCCGCCACCGAGGGCCGGGACGAGCAGCGCGACCGGAGCGAAGGCGGCAAGCGTCACGAGCATGGCCCGGGCCAGGTAGGGGCCGTCCCCAGCACCCATCAGGACCCCGTCCAAGACGAAGACGATGCCGGACACGGGCTGCGAGAGGGCCACGACCAGCAGGGCCGGCAGCAGGGCGTTCTCGACCGCCGGGTCGCTGGTGAACAGCGGAATGAAGACGGGGCGGGCCAGGACCACCAGCAGGCCGAGCACGATGCCCGTGGCGATGCCCCACTGCACCATCCGGCGGCAGACGGCCTTCGCGCCCTCCGTGTCCCCCGCTCCCAGATAGCGGCCGATGATCGCCTGCCCGGCGATCGCGATGGCGTCGAGCGCGAAGGCGAGCAGGCTCCACAGGGAGAGAAGGATCTGGTGGGCCGCGATGTCGGCGTCGCCGAGCCGGGCGGCCACCGCGGTCGCGATCATCAGGATGGCGCGCAGCGACAGGGTGCGGACCAGGAGCGGAGCCCCGGCCTGGGCACACGCGCGGATGCCGGCGCTGTCGGGACGCAGGGAGGCGCCGTGCCGACGGGCTCCGCGTACGACCACGAAGAGGTAGGCGGCCGCCATGGCGCACTGGGCGAGAACGGTGCCCCAGGCGGAGCCGGCGATGCCGAGGCCCGCACCGTAGACGAGCGCGACGTTCAGTGCCGCGTTGAGGGCGAAGCCGCCGATGGCGACATAGAGGGGTGTGCGGGTGTCCTGGAGGCCGCGGATGACACCGGTCGCGGCCAGGACCACGAGCATCGCCGGGATTCCTAGGGCGGAGATGCGCAGATAGGTGATCGCGTG
Organism: Streptomyces yangpuensis; assembly: GCF_024666385.1. Taxonomy (NCBI): domain Bacteria; kingdom Bacillati; phylum Actinomycetota; class Actinomycetes; order Kitasatosporales; family Streptomycetaceae; genus Streptomyces; species Streptomyces yangpuensis. The sequence goes on along the minus strand of NZ_CP102514.1, from coordinate 3,707,358 downwards.
CGGGGCGACGCTGTCCGAGGCGCCGAAGAGGGAGATCAGGGAGGGAGCGGCGGGCAGGACCACGGCGATGACGGCCACGCCGAGCAGGAGGGCCAGCCAGATGCCGTCCATGCCCTGCCGGATGGCTGCCTGCAGGTCTCCGGCACCGACCCGGCGGGAAACGGCGGCCGTGGTGGCGTAGGCGAGGAAGACGAACACGCTCACGGCAGTGGTGAGCAGGGCGGCGGCGATGCCGAGGCCGGCCAGCTGGGGGGTGCCGAGGTGTCCCACGATGGCGCTGTCGAACATCACGAAGAGGGGCTCGGCGACGAGGGCGCCGAAGGCGGGGACAGCGAGCGCGAAGATCTCTCGGTCATGCCGTCTCGGCCCCGCCGTGGGTGCTGCGAGGGCCTGGGTCATGCGCTCCAATCTAATCTTCCACAGGTAATGGACGCAACCCCGAATGGATCCTTACTGGTTGCGCCGGCTCGGGCGTTCTTCCCGCCCCGTTGGAGGCGTTCTCGGGAGCGCGGCGAAGAAATTTCCCCCACGCGCTCGATGGAAGACGAAACCGCAGGTCAGGTGGGGTAACGGGGTGCCCTGGGTGATTTTGTCCACAGCGTCGTCCCCCGGTCCGTGCACAGCTTCGGGGGAGTTACCCACAGCATTGGCGCCGTCGTCCACATCTCATCCACAGAGCCTGTGGATAACAAGATTGGCTGACGCCGCTCGCGGCCCTACCGTGGTGCGTTGCCCGACTCGCCGACAGCCGATTCGGGTGCCCCAGATGTCAGAGCCGTGTCGTAGAAAGAGCCGCACGGCAAGGTCCGCTTTGCGGACGGGAGGAGGCGGCCCGGTGAGTATGCCCGAGCCCATGGACGACCCCTGGGCCGACAGCGGTCCGAGCGACCGTCTGCCCGCCCGTCCGCGCCGTAACAGCGACGGCCGGGGCCGCGGCGACGAGCAGCACGACCGGGGCCGCGAGGGCGGCTCCTGGGACGGCGGCGGTGGCGGCTTCGAGCGCGTCCCCCCGCAGGACCTCGACGCCGAGCAGTCCGTGCTGGGCGGCATGCTCCTCTCCAAGGACGCCATCGCCGACGTGGTCGAGGTCATCAAGGGCCACGACTTCTACCGGCCCTCGCACGAGACGATCTACCAGGCCATCCTCGACCTGTACGCCAAGGGCGAGCCGGCCGACCCGATCACCGTCGGCGCCGAACTGACCCGTCGCGGCGAGATCAGCAAGGTCGGCGGGGCCTCGTACCTGCACACGCTGGTCCAGTCGGTGCCCACAGCGGCGAACGCCGAGTACTACGCGGAGATCGTCCACGAGCGGGCCGTCCTGCGCCGCCTCGTCGCCGCCGGTACGAAGATCACGCAGATGGGGTACGCCGCCGACGGCGACGTCGACGAGATCGTCAACAGCGCCCAGGCCGAGATCTACGCCGTCACCGAGCAGCGGACCTCCGAGGACTACCTGCCGCTCGGCGACATCATGGAAGGCGCCCTCGACGAGATCGAGGCCATCGGTTCGCGCAGCGGGCAGATGTCGGGCGTGCCCACCGGCTTCACCGACCTGGACTCGCTGACCAACGGCCTGCACCCGGGCCAGATGATCGTCATCGCCGCACGTCCGGCCATGGGTAAGTCCACACTCGCGCTGGACTTCGCCCGCGCCTGCTCCATCAAGAGCAATCTGCCCAGCGTGATCTTCTCCCTCGAAATGGGGCGCAACGAGATCGCCATGCGCCTGCTGTCGGCCGAGGCCAGGGTGGCGCTGCACCACATGCGTTCGGGCACGATGACGGACGACGACTGGACCCGGCTGGCCCGCCGGATGCCCGACGTCTCGGCCGCCCCGCTCTACATCGACGATTCCCCCAACCTGTCGATGATGGAGATCCGGGCCAAGTGCCGTCGGCTCAAGCAGCGCAACGACCTCTCGCTCGTGGTCATCGACTACCTCCAGCTGATGCAGTCGGGTGGCTCGCGCCGGCCCGAGAGCCGCCAGCAGGAGGTCTCGGACATGTCCCGAAATCTGAAGCTGCTGGCGAAGGAGCTGGAGGTCCCGGTGATCGCGCTCTCCCAGCTGAACCGTGGCCCGGAGCAGCGGACCGACAAGAAGCCGATGGTCTCCGACCTGCGTGAGTCGGGCTCCATCGAGCAGGACGCCGACATGGTGATCCTGCTGCACCGCGAGGACGCCTACGAGAAGGAGTCGCCTCGTGCCGGTGAGGCCGACCTGATCGTGGCCAAGCACCGTAACGGCCCCACCGCGACGATCACGGTCGCCTTCCAGGGCCACTACTCGCGCTTCGTGGACATGGCCAACACGTAGCATCCGATCATGGATGAGCTTGCCGAGGACCGTGAACTGCTGCCTGCCACCCGTCGTGCGCTGAGGCACCGGATCGCCGTCGCCCAGAGCACTGGACGGGCCCCGTCGGTCGTCGCGGCCGTGCTGCGCGGCGGGGAGGTGGTCTGGGAGGGTTCCCGGACCTCCGTCGAAGGGCACGGCCCGGACGGGAACGTGCAGTACCGGATCGGGTCGATCAGCAAGACCTTCACCGCCGTCCTCGTCATGCGCCTGCGTGACGAGGGACTGCTGAGGCTCGACGACCCGCTGGACAAGCACCTCCCGGGGACCGCCGCCGGCCACGTGACCATCGCCCAACTGCTGGCCCACACCGGCGGACTGGCGGCGGAGACCCCCGGCGAGTGGTGGGAGCGGACCCCCGGCTCGCAGCGGCCCGAGCTCGCCGACGTGCTGGGCGAGGAGCCCTTCAAGCTCGCCCCGGGCAGCAGGCACCACTACTCCAACCCCGGTTACACCCTGCTGGGTTCGCTGGTGGAGGCGCTGCGCGGCCGGCCGTGGGAAGAGGCCTTGCGGGCCGAGGTGCTGGAACCCCTCGGCCTGGACCGTACGAGCGGACTGCCGCAGGCGCCGCACGCCGGCGGATGGGCGGTGCACCCGTGGGCCGATGTGATGATGCCCGAACCGCTGGAGGACCTGGGGCTGATGGCCGCGGCCGGTCAGCTGTGGTCCACGACCCGGGACCTCGCACGGTTCGCCGCCTTCCTGCTGCGCGGTGACGAGCGGGTCCTGAGCGCGGAGTCCGTACGGGAGATGCGCCGCCCGGCGGCGCCCCCGGAGCCCGGCCTCGCCGACCTCGGCTACGGGCTGGGGATGCAGCTGACGGCCCAGGGCGCGCGCAGGCTGGCGGGCCACAGCGGTTCGCTGCCCGGGTTCGTCGCGGGGCTGTGGATGAGCGAGGTGGACGACGTGGCCGCGGTGGTGCTGGCCAACTGCACCTCGGGGGTGCCGGCCTCGGCCGTCGCGGTCGATCTCGTCGGGATCGTGGCGGACGCGGAGCCCCCGTTCCCCTCTCCGTGGCGGCCGTTCACGGCTGCGGACCAGGTGCCCCTGGACGTGTGCGGCCCCTGGTACTGGGGGACTTCGGCCCACGTGGTGCGGCTGCTCGCGGACGGATCCCTGGAACTGGGGCCGGTCGCTGGGAGTGGGCGCAACGCCCGGTTCCGGTCCGAGCCCGACGGCAGCTGGACCGGGCTGTCCGGGTACTACGCCGGTGAGACGCTGCGGGCGGTCCGCCGGGAGGACGGCTCGGTGAGCCACCTCGATCTGGCGTCGTTCGTGTTCACGAGGGAGCCGTACGACGCCGCTGCCCCGGTGCCCGGCGGCGTCGACCCGCAGGGCTGGCGCGGGATCGGCTGAGGCCGGAAGCCCGTCTCAGGCGACGAGTTCACGCTCCAGCGGAGTACGGAAGCGCGGGGTGACCCGGGCGTCGCCCACCCAGGCGGCGAGGCGCGCGGCCTCGGCGGCGATCGCCTCCTCGGCGGTCCGGCCGGGGTCGCCGAGCAGCCGCCAGACGATCTCGCCGTCCGGGCGCTGGGCCCAGCCGCCGACGATCTCGCCGTTCCACCACACGGTGGGACCGATGTTGCCGGCGTAGTCGAAGAGGGCGGGCCTGTGGGCGGCATCGAGGTGGAACCTCCGGTCGGCCCAGCCCATGCCTGCCGGATCGAGCGCGGGCAGCAGCGCCGCCCAGGGCTCGGGAGCCGGTTCGGGTGCGGTGTCCCCGGGGCTGACCAGGGCGGTACTGCCGTCTTCGAGTCGCACCTGGTCGGGACCGACGGCGGCGAGGGCCTTGCGTACCTCGGTGAGGGTCCAGCCCGTCCACCACTTGAGGTCGGCCTCGGTGGCCGGGCCGTACGCGTCCAGCCAGCGGCGGGCGATCTCGGCACGGGCCTCCGCGGCCGGTACGGCGGGCCAGGGCGCGGTGTGGACCCACCGGAACTGGCTGGAGGTCCACGATCCGCGCGGCCGGTCGCGGCGGATCCTGCCGTCGGCGGCCAGCAGGCGGATGACGCGGGTGGCGACGCCCTGCTCCGTCTCGTACTTCTTGCCCCGGCTGATGGTGATCTTCCGGCGCAGCGCGGGCACGGCTGAGGAAAGCTGACTGCCGGTGAGGGGACCGCTGGTGTCCAGGGTGTCCAGAGCGGCGGCCTCCGCCCCGGCCAGCCATGCGGCGTCGAGACCCTGGCCGTCCTCGGCGAGGTGCTTGAGGAGGGTGCGGCGCTCCTTGACCGCGATGGCGCGGGCGGTCGATGCGTCGACGTACGGGGCAAGATGCGTCGACACGGCGAAGAGGGTGTTGCGCATGCTGAGCAGCCGCACGAGGCGGACATCCTCGTAGAGCGCGTGCTCGACCGCTCCGGGGCCGCCCTCGGCCAGCCGGGCCCGGGCGGAGAGGAAGACGGTCGCGGCGTCGGTGGCGTGCAGGGCGACGACGGAGTCCGCAGCTTCCGCGACCGTCGCGGCGTGGGCCGACGGGGCCAGACGGTGGCGTCGGCCGAGGCGGTTGCGGCGCTCGGTGGTGCTGAGGAGGGGGAGACGGGCGCTCATCCTCCCGATCGTAGGCCGGGCCACCGACACCGCGGTGCGGCCCGGCCCACGATCCTGCCGGTCACAGCTGGAGCTTGAACCCGACATGCGAGGCGGTGAACCCGAGCCGTTCGTAGAAGCGGTGGGCGTCGGTCCGGCTCACGTCCGACGTGAGCTGGACGAGTGCGCAGTTCTCGGCCCGGGACTTCTCGATCGCCCACTCGATGAACCGGGTGCCCAGTCCACTGCCGCGCTCGTCCGCGTGGACACGGACGCCTTCGACGATGGCGCGGGTGGCTCCCTTGCGGGAGAGGCCGGGGACGATCGTCAGCTGGAGGGTGCCCACGACACGGCCGGCCCGTACGGCGACGACCACATGCTGGTTCGGGTCGCCGATGAGACGTTCCAGGGCTGTGCGGTACGGGGTGAGGTCCCCCAGGGATTCGCGGGTCGCGCCCAGCGGGTCATCGGCCAGCATGGCGACGATGGCGGGCAGATCGGCCTCGGTGGCCGGCCGGATCACCAACGTGGGAGAGTCTGTCACGACGGGAATCCCCTCTCAGCCCGCGGCCACGGTGAGCGGCGCCCAGCGGCGGGTCCAGTCACCGGGCAGGCCGGGGATGTCCCGTGTCATCACCGCGTTGAAGGCGACGGTCTCCAGGCCGCGTTCCTTGAGCCACGCGAGCAGTTCCTCGTGCCGTACATCGACATCGGTGCGCAGCACCCGGTCCGTGCCCCTGGCGAGAGCGGTGACCAAGGACATGGCGGTGTCGGTGTCCCGGGCGATCAGGGGGCCGATGACATGGGTGTGCATATTGGGCCAGGCCGCCGCGTATCCCGCGAGCGTGCCGTCTCCGGCCTGGTCCTCGGCGACGAGCAGCTGGTCGGCGAAGGCCGGCAGCCGCGTGATCATGTGCGTACGGTCGGCGCCGAAGACCTCGGCGTCCAGGCGCAGGATGCGCGGGAGGTCCTCCGCGACCGCCCGTCGTACCCGAGCGGTGCCGTGCGCGCCGGAGGTGTCCTCCTGGAAGGCCCCTACCAGCATTTCGGCGCGCCCCGTGGTGTTGAAACCGAGCTCCTCGTAGAGCGGGCGCCCATAAGGAGTGGCGTGCAGGGTGAGTGGGACGCCCTTGAGTACGTCGTTGCAGATGTGGGTCATCAGGGCCCGTCCGAGCCCCTGGCGTGCGTAGCGGTCGGCCACGAGGACCATGCCGATGGCGGCGAGTCCGGGGCCGGTGGAGGCGGAGCCGTAGCGGGTGACGACGCAGGCGGCGGCGAGGCCCTGGCCGTCCGGGGCATCGATGCCGTAGCCGTTTCCGGCGGCGAGCAGCAGCCCCCACTTGTGGTCCTCGCGGAGCCAGCCACGATCTTCGGACAGGTCGGCGCAGCGGTGGAGATCGTCCACGGACAGCGCGCGGATCGGCAGATCGGTGATGTGTGGTGGTGTCACCGGCTCAGACTGGATCATGAGCCGGGAGTCGTCCAGAGGATTTGGGCCGATGTTTCACGTGACACTGCCGATGTTTCACGTGAAACATGAGCTGCGCGGGCGGCCACGCCGGGCGGTGTTTCACGTGAAACGCGGTGTTTCACGTGAAACCGAGCCACTAGCCTCGACAGCTATGACGCGCCTGCACCTCTTCGACCTCGACGGCACACTGATGTACGGCTCGGCGGCTCCGGTGGAGATCTCCCGCCAGCTAGGGGTGAGTGCCGAGATCGCCGCGCTGGAGCGGTCTTTCGCCGCGCGGGAGATCGGGCCGCACCAGTTCTCGGTGGCGGTGCACGCGCTGTGGGCCGAGCTGACGCCGCAGCATGTCCGGGCGGCGTTCGAGGGGGCTCCCTGGCTCGCGGGCATCCGGGACGTCTGGCAGGAGATCCGCGGGCGCGGGGAGTACTGCGCGGTGGTCTCCCTGTCCCCGTCCTTCTTCGTGGAACTGCTGCTGGAGTGGGGCGCTCATGCCGCCCACGGCTCGGTATTCCCCGAGGTGCCGTTCACCCGGCCCGTGGAGGAGGCCGGGATCCTGACCCCCGAGGGCAAGGTCATGGTGGCCGACCGGCTGTGCGAGCAGTTCGGTGTGACCCGCGGCGACTGCGTGGCGTACGGGGATTCGGGGACGGACATCCACCTCTTCGAGGCGGTGTCCGTTTCGGTGGCGGTCAACGCGCGACCGCATCTGGCCGCACGCGCGACCCATGTCTACGAGGGGCGGGACCTGCGGGAGGTATACCAGCTCGTGGCCATGGCGCGCCCGGGAGTTGACGCATCTTAGGAGGAAAGTGGGTTCGAATCGCGGATTTTCCGTGTTTCCCCGCAGGCCTCTGGGGCGGCTGGCACGCTGTGAAACCGGGAACCACGGATTCATGACCGTGGCGTGTGCAGACCGACCGAGATGCTCGAAGCGAGGCACCGCATGGACGCTCCGCCCACCAGATCGGCCAGACGCGAAGCGGCCCGGATACCCTCCGAGGGCGAAGCGGCCGAGCCCTCACCGGATGCCGTACTCATCCGCCGGACCCTCGCGGAGATCGCCCCGGTCGCCGACAAGGTGACCTCGTACTTCTACGCTCTGGTCTTCACCGGGCACCCGGAAGTGCGGGGCATGTTCCCGGCGGCCATGGACACCCAGCGCGACCGCCTGCTGAAGGCGCTCCTGACCGCCGCCGAGCACATCGACCATCCCGACGTGCTCGCCCCGTACCTCTGCCGACTGGGCACCGGACACCGCAAGTACGGCACCATGGCCTACCACTATCCCGCGGTCGGCGAGGCCCTCGTGGGGGCACTGGCCCGGTTCGCGACGCAGAGCTGGGGGCCCGAGACCGAGGCCGCGTGGGTGCGTGCGTACACCGCGATCTCCCAGATCATGATCGACGCGGCGGCGGCGGACGAGGTGAAGGCCCCGGCCTGGTGGCACGCGGAGGTGGTCTCCCACGACCTGCGCACCCCGGACATCGCGGTGCTGACCGTCCGCCCCGATCAGCCGTACGCCTTCCTGGCCGGCCAGTACGCGAGCCTGGAGACCCCGTGGTGGCCGCGGGTCTGGAGGCATTACTCCTTCGCCTCGGCCCCCCGTGCCGACGGGCTGCTCTCCTTCCACGTCAAGGCCGTCCCGGCGGGCTGGGTCTCCAACGCCCTGGTGCGCCACGCCCGCCCCGGGGACGTGCTGCGTCTGGGACCGCCGGCCGGGTCGATGGTGGTGGACCACACCACCGACAACGGGATGCTCTGCTTGGGCGGGGGCACCGGCATCGCCCCGATCAAGGCTCTGATCGAGGATGTGGCCGAACACGGCGAGCGCCGTCCCGTCGAGGTGTTCTTCGGAGCGCGCAGCGACAACGACCTGTACGACAAGGACACCCTGCTGGGGCTGCAGCGCTCGCACCCGTGGCTGTCGGTGCGGCCGGTGGTGGGCGACGGGCTGGCGGGACAGCTGCCGCAGGCCGTGGGCGAGCACGGGCCGTGGAGCTCCTACGACGCGTTCATCTCGGGACCGCCCGCGATGATCCGCAGCGGGGTCGACGAGCTCCTGCGCATCGGTATCCCCGGCGAGCGGATCCGGCACGACGCGGTCGAGGAACTGGTGGGCATCGCCGGATGAGACCGGCGGGCACGCCGGTCCGGGACCGGCGGCGGTCCACCGGCCCCGGCGCGGCTCAGCCCAGGTCGGGCGCGTGCATGGCGCGCACGCCCTCGATGTTCCCGTCCAGGTAGTGCCGTAGGGACAGCGGGACGAGGTGGACCGCGGCGATGCCCACCCGGCTGAAGGGCACCCGGACGATCTCGTACTCGCCCTCGGGCTCGTCGACCTCGGGGCCGTGCCGCAGGCTCGGGTCCATCGATTCGAGGCGGCAGACGAAGAAGTGCTGCACCTTCACGCCGGTCACCCCGCCGCCGGCGATGTGCTCGACGGTGTCGACGAAGCAGGGCACGACATCGGTGATCTTCGCGCCGAGTTCTTCGTGGACCTCTCGGTGGAGGGCGTCGACGACGGTGGCGTCCGAGGGCTCCACTCCCCCGCCGGGGGTGAGCCAGTAGGGGTCGACGCCGGGCTTTGTGCGTTTGATGAGGATCAGGTCGTCACCGTCGAGCAGGATCGCGCGGGCGGTGCGTTTGACCACGGGACGTTCGGTCATGGGAGAAGAGTGGCCCGCCGCTCCGCTTCTGAAACGCGCCAGGGGCCGGAAACAGGGGGCTCACCAGTGCACAGCGGCGTCCAGGAGCCGCTCGCGGGCCCGGGCGAGGTGGGCGAGGGAGAGGCTTCCCGTCCGCAGGACCAGGAACCAGGTGCGCAGCGGTGGTACGGCAGGCTCCGCCACGGCCGCGATCCGGCCGCTGTCGAGGGCGTCCTGGCACAGGTAGCGGGGCAGCACGGCGAGCCCCGCGCCCGCGAGGACGCATTCCAGTACGGCCCGCAGATCGGGTACGACCACGGTGGCGGCCAGGGACCTCGCGTCCGGCGCGGTGTCGAAGACGGCGCTCCAGTACCGGGTGACGAGCGGCAGGGTCTCGTGGACCTCGACGAGCGGGATGCCCTCCAGCGCCCCCGGACCGTCGTCCCGCAGCCGGTCGGTGTCGACGAGGGCGGCCCAGTAGGGCGCGGCGACCAGGACGTGCTCCTCGTCGCACAGGGCGGTGGCGGTGAAGGGGCCGCCGCGGGGGCGGGCGGTGGTGACGACGAGGTCGTGGTGGCCGGCGGCGAGCCCGTCGAGAACGGTCCCGGCGTCGCCCTGCAGGGTGGCCCGGAGGGTGTGGCCCTGGCCGACCAGGGGGGCGAGGGCGGGGAGCACCCGCAGGGACAGGAACTCCGGCGGCCCGGCGACGTGGAGGGACCGCAGCCCGCCCGCGTCCTCCCGCTCCGCCTCGGTGATCCGGAGCAGGGCGTCGAGGTGCGGGGCGGCCTTGTGAGCGAGTTCGTCGCCGACGGCGGTGGGTGTGACACCGCGGGCCCGGCGGTGGAAGAGCGGCCTGCCCAACTGGCGTTCCAGGGTGCGGATCTGCGAGGTCACCGCGGGCTGGGACAGTCCGAGGAGGGCGGCGGCGCGCGTGAACGAGCCCGCCCGGTGGACGGTGACGAAGGTGCGCAGCAGGGCCAGATCCATCGCGACACCTCTCGGTGGGGGCCTACAACTATAAATATGCAGATAGGCCCCTGTCGCTACCGTGATTGGACTCTGACGCAGAGTCAACTAGCCTTGTCGCGTGGTTCTTCGCGCGCGGAACCCGGGGCGGTCCGAGCCACTAGGGGGGAGGCTCGGACTGCCCTTTCACGACGTGTGCCGGACGTGTGCCGGATGTGGGCCGGATCTGTGCCGGATCTGTGCCGGACGTGTGCCAGAGGTGTCAGCAGTCCTGACCGGCCGGGTCGAGGGCTCGGTCGAGGGCCCGCAGGACGTCCGCGACCAGGTCTTCGGTGTCCTCGGCCCCGGCGGAGAAGCGGATGAAGCCCTCGGGCACGGCGTCTCCGCCCCACCGCCCGCGCCGCTCGGCGGTGGACCGCACGCCGCCGAAACTCGTGGCGTCCTCGACCAGGTGCAGGGCGGCCATGAAGCGCTGCGCGTGGGCCCGGTCGGGCAGGGTGAAGGAGACCACCGAGCCGAAGCCCCGCATCTGACGCGCGGCCGTCTTGTGGGAGGGGTCGGTCGTCAGCCCCGGGTAGCGGACCCCGCTCACCTCACGGCGGTCGCCCAGAGCCTCCGCGACGGCCAGGGCGTTGGCCCACTGGCGCTGTGCGCGCAGCTGGATGGTGGCCAGTGAACGGTGGGCCAGCCAGGCCTCCATGGGACCCGGAATCGCGCCGACGATCTTGCGCCAGCCCCGGACCCGGGCCGCGAGTTGCGGGTCGCGGCACACGACGTATCCGAGCAGCAGGTCCCCGTGGCCGGTGAGGCCCTTGGTGCCGCTGGCCACGGAGAAGTCCGCCCCGAGCTCCAGGGGCCGCTGTCCGAGGGGGGTGGCGAGGGTGTTGTCGACGGCGACCAGGGTCCCGCCGGCGTGCGCGGCCTCCGCGAGGCGTCGTACGTCGCACACGTCGAGCCCGGGATTGGACGGCGTCTCGATCCACAGCATCCGGGCCCCGTCGAGGACGTCGAGCTGGGCGTCCCCTCCGGTGGGCGCGGTGCGCACGTGGATCCCGTACGCCTCCAGCTGCTCCCGCAGCAGGGGCAGCGCCTGGTAGCCGTCGTCGGGCAGGACGACGGTGTCCCCGGTGCGCGCCTGGGAGAGCAGGACGGCGGAGATGGCCGCCATGCCGGAGCCGAAGACGATGGTGTGCACGTCCTGGCCGGGGGCCTCCAGCTCTCCGATCGCCCGTTCCAGCAGGGTCCACGTCGGATTGGTGTCGCGGCCGTAGGCGTACGGGCCCTCGACGTCTCCCGGGAGGTGGAAGTGGGCGGCGAAGACCGGCCCGGGCAGGGGCGGTTCGTTCTTGACGACCTCGGGCAGGCCGGCGCGCACGGCTCGGGTGCCGTCGCCGATCGACTCACCGGGTCCTTCGGGGGCGTACTCGTTCACGCGGTGTGCTCCTTCATCGCCTCGCGTACGGCGTCCAGCAGTCCGGGGCCGGCCGCCTCGACCAGCTCCAGGCATTCCTCGAACCCCTCCAGCGACCCGTAGTAGGGGCCCGGTACGTCGTCGTGCCCGGCCCGTTCCACCTGGGCGCGGAAGACGGACTCGGCCATGGGGGAGCGGCATATGGTGCCCGTGCAGACGAAGCAGACGCGGTACATGTCCGGCCGCGCTCAGTCGTTGTCCAGGACCATGTTCACGGCCCAGGAGACGATGGAAATGATCAGGCCGCCGATCAGTGCCGACCAGAAATTGTCCACATGGAAACTCAGGTCGAACTGGTCGGCCAGCCACGAGGTCAGCATCAGCATCAGCGCGTTCACGACGAGCGTGAACAGGCCGAGCGTGAGGATGAACAGCGGCAGCGAGAACAGCTTCACCACGGGCTTGACGATGAAGTTGACCAGGCCGAAGAGCAGGGCGACCAGGATCAGGGTCAGCGTCCGGCGGCCCATCGTGCTGCCGTCGTCCAGGGTGATGCCGGCGACCAGCCAGATGGCGACGGCCAGGGCGGCCGCATTGGCGAGCGTCTTGACTACGAAATTCGTCATGTGTCTGATCGTGGCAGAGAAGATCCCGGTGGGACATCCGCAGATCAGCGGATGTGAGGGAACGATCGAGGCAAGGGGCACAACGAGGATGAAAGCCTTCCGGCTTGACGAGCTCGAAGCGGAACGGGCCGCCAACGACGGCGCCTATCTGCAGTTCCTGCGTGAGCGGAACATGTCCGTCGGGCTGTACGCGCTCGACGCCGGCCAGACCGATCCGCAGCGGCCGCACGGTCAGGACGAGGTGTACTTCGTCGTCAGCGGGAGGGCCTCGATCACGGTCGGGGAGGAGACCACCACCGTGGCGCGCGGCAGCGTCGTCTACGTCCCGGCGGGTGTCGCGCACAAGTTCCACCACATCACCGAGGACCTGAAGGTGATGGTGGTGTTCTCCCCGCCGGAGGGCTGAGCCGACCGCGGATGAGGGTCGTGGCCCCTGATCCCCCTAAGGGGCGGATCAGGGGACTCCGGGGGCTCCCGGGCCCCGATCGGAGCGCGCGGACTCCTAGCATCGAGAGCAGGAAGTCACGGACGGGAAGACCAGGAAGAGGTCGAGGACATGAACGGCATCCGAGAGATATTCGCAGGCATGCCCTGGTGGGTTAAGTGGGTCGCCGTTCCGCTGCTGGCCCTGTTCGTCTTCGGCGGTGTCATCACGAGCATCCTGGGCGCACTGATCTCGTTCGCCTTCAAGCTGCTCCTCTTCGTCGGCCTCGTCGGCGGTCTGATCTTCGTCGTGAAGAAGCTCGGCGGCGGGCGTTCGAAGTCCTCCTCCGGCGAGTGGTAGGTGGCCTCGGGGGTGGTTCCCGGCCTCGGGGGCGGTTCCCCCGTTAACCCAGCTGAGGGAACGTGATGCCCTGAGCGGCTCATGGCCCCGGAATCGGTGGATAGAGTCGCGAACTGTGCCGATCCCTGGGCACCGGGAGCCGCCGTCACCGCCTGACCTGTGGTGATGGCGACGAACCGCCGAGCGCGACCCCCAGGACCCGGCATGCGCGGGGGCGGCCCCCGCAGGGCGGGCCACCCCTGAAGGCCCGCAGCCACGCCTGGGGGTGAGCTTTGTCTCCGGTCCACAATGCCGGTGTGCCGACACTGATCGGTTCGGTGCAGAGGGCGCTGAGGCTGCTCGAAGCCGCGGGATCCCACAGCGGGGGAGCCCCGGCGAAGCAGCTGGCGCGTGAGGCCGGGCTCCCGCTCCCCACCGCCTACCACCTGTTGCGCACCCTGACCCACGAGGGCTACCTGCGCAGACAACGCGGAGTCTTCGTGCTCGGTGACGCAGCCGGCAGGCTGGCCGTCGGAGGACTCCAGCAGAAACGTCGCAGCATGATCCTCGATTCGCTCGCGCACTTCCGCGACGCGGTCGGGGCGCCCGTCTACTTCGCGGTCTACCGCGAGGGTGAAATCGAGGTCGTGGGGGTCTCGGACACTCCGGGCAGTCCCGCGTGCGAGGAGTGGGCCGACTTCCGGGAGACCGGCCACGCCCACGCCATCGGGCAGTGCCTGCTCGGCCAGCTCGACGAGAGCGCGCGCAAGGACTATTACGACCGCCATCCGGTAGAGGCCATCACCCCTTATACCGTGCGCGATCTGCGCTCCCTGGAGACCCGGATCGGGGCCCTCGGGCGAATGCAGCCTGTAATCGAGAGGCAGGAATATGCCCTCGGCACGGTCTGCGCTGCCATCCCGATCACAGCCGGGGATGCGGCGGCGACCATGGCCATTTCTTTGCCCCTGCACCAGCAAGATCGATTGCTGTATGTAGTCAATCGGCTACGGAGTGAAGTAGGCGCGCTGCTGAGCACCCTCTCCTTCTCTATCAGTATCTGAAAACTCACTCCTTGTGATCTGCAAGCGCTTCCACCACTCTTGTCAAGAGGGCCCTGGGGGATCATTCCTGGCCACTTCCACTACAGCGGGGTAGGCAATGCGCGAGTCGGTACAGGCAGAGGTCATGATGAGCTTCCTCGTTTCCGAGGAGCTCTCGTTCCGGATCCCGGTGGAACTCCGGTACGACGCCCGTGATCCCTACGCAGTCCGCCTGACCTTCCACCTTCCCGGAGACGCGCCCGTGACCTGGGCGTTCGGCCGGGAGCTGCTTCTCGACGGCATCAACAAGCCGTGCGGTGACGGCGATGTGCACATCGCTCCCACCAGCCCCGAGGAGCTGTCCGACGTCCACATCCGGCTCCAGGTCGGCGGCGACCGGGCCCTGTTCCGGGCCGGCGCGGCACCGCTCGTCGCGTTCCTCGACCGTACCGACCGGATCGTTCCGCTCGGACAGGAGCGGAACACCGGGGACTTCGAGGAGCACCTGGACGAGGCGCTCGGCAGAATCCTGGCCGAGTCCAAGCACAACGAGCAGAACGCCGGCTGAACCGCCGTTCAGCGCTTGCGCCGCCGGCCCCGGCCGCCGCGCACCGGTCCCGAGCCCGGTGCGACGGCCGGGGATTCCGGCCGGTCGGCCGAAACCACCAGCGCGGCCAGCGCCGTCGTCACCGGCACCGAGGCGACCAGCCCGATCGAGCCGACGAGGGTGCGCACGATCTCCACCGCGACCAGCTCGCTGTTCGCGACCGATCCCATGCTGCTGTTGGCGATGGAGAACAGCAGGAGCAGGGGGAGCGCGGCGCCCGCGTAGGCCAGTACCAGGGTGTTGACCACCGACGCGATGTGGTCGCGGCCGATCCTGATGGCTGCGCGGTAGAGGGCCCGCGGCCCCATCGACGGGTCGGCCTGGTGGAGTTCCCAGACCGCCGAGGTCTGGGTGACCGTCACGTCGTCGAGCACGCCCAGCGATCCGATGATGATGCCGGCGAGCAGCAGACCGCTCATATCGATGTCCGGGTACAGCCCATGGATCAGACCGGTGTTGTCGTCGGTGTTGCCGGTGAGGAACGCCCAGTCGATGAACACCGATCCCAGCAGACCGATCAGCAGCAGCGACACGAGCGTGCCGAGGACCGCCACCGAGGTGCGGGCGGTCAGACCGTGGCACATGTAGAGCGCGATCAGCATGATCGCGCTCGCCCCGACCACCGCGACCACCAGGGGATTCGACCCCTGGAGGATGGCGGGCAGGATGAACAGCGTCAGCACGCCGAAGCTGACGACCAGTGCGATCAGCGCGAACAGCCCGCGCATCCGCCCGACGAGGACGACCGCGAGCGCGAAGATGCCGGCCAGCACCGCCAGCGGGAGCTTGCGGTTCACGTCGATCACCGAGTACTGCAGGTCGCGGGGCGCGTCCGGGGCGTACGCCACCACCACCTCCTGGCCGTCCGCCAACTGCCGTGGCGCGCCCGGCTGGACGATCTCGATGAAGGTGCGTCCCTTGTCCGGTCCGCTGCCGATCTCGACGGTGGCCTTCTTGCAGTCCCCGGTCTGCGCGGCCCGTGCCGCGCCGCCCGACGGGGCCCCGCCGGGCGGCGCGGCCTGCGAGGCGTTCACGGACTTGCAGTCGACCTCTTCCAGCGAGACGACCTTGGCCTGCTGGGTCTGCCGGTCGAAGCCCACCCCGGTCCGTTCGTGGCCGGGCGTGCCGCCGGGCCAGAGCACCACCAGGCCGACGAGGACGGCGGCGGCGAAGGGGATCAGTACGGCCGCGATGACCTTGCGCAGGTGCTTCGAGACAGGGGCTGCCGGCCCGTGGCCATGGCTGTGGGCATGACCGTGTGAAGGGCCGGAGGAGTGCCCGGAGGAATGACCATGGCCGTCGTGCGCGTGGCCGGAGTGGGCACCGGGCTCAGTGGGCTCGTTGGGGGGCTGCGGCGATGACGTCACCAGCAGATCATCGCAAGAGATGAGGGGGCCCACTGTTCAGCACGCCATGGATGACGCTAGCGTGGGGGCTACTTTGCACAACGCGGGAGCTCGGAGCACCGGGCTGAGAGGACGCTGATCACCGTACGCGCATCACAGATGCGTACGGGAGGAGGCTGCGTCGACCGCCGAACCTGTTACCGGGTAATGCCGGCGTAGGGAGATAGGTCTCATGACCATTCAGGACGCACGCACGCCTGCCGTCAGCCAGGACGCCGACGGCTCGACCGAGCGCAAGCCGGGCTGGCACAAGGGCTACGTGGCGGGCTCCCGCCCCGACATCCGGGTGCCGGTCCGCCAGGTCCACCTCACCAACGGCAAGGACGTGACGCTCTACGACACGTCCGGTCCGTACACCGACCCGCAGATCGAGACCGATGTGCGACGGGGCCTCGCGCCGCTGCGCGAGAACTGGATCATCGGCCGCGGCGACACCGAGGAGTACGCCGGGCGCCCGGTCCGCCCCGAGGACGACGGCATCAAGCACACCTCGCCGCGTGGTGGCCTCAAGAACCTCGACGCGGTCTTCCCGGGCCGTCCGCGCCAGCCCCGCCGGGGCCGTGACGGCGCCGCCGTCACACAGCTCGCGTACGCCCGCCGCGGTGAGATCACCCCGGAGATGGAGTACGTCGCGATCCGCGAGAACGTCTCCCCCGAGGTCGTCCGCGAGGAGATCGCCGCAGGTCGCGCGGTGCTCCCGGCGAACGTGAACCACCCCGAGATCGAGCCGATGATCATCGGCAAGAAGTTCCTGGTGAAGGTCAACGCCAACATCGGCAACTCCGCCGTCACCTCCTCCATCGAGGAGGAGGTGGAGAAGATGACCTGGGCGACCCGATGGGGCGCGGACACGGTCATGGACCTCTCGACGGGCCGCAACATCCACACCACCCGCGAGTGGGTGCTGCGCAACTCCCCCGTCCCGATCGGCACCGTGCCGCTGTACCAGGCGCTGGAGAAGGTCGACGGCCGCGCCGAGGACCTGACCTGGGAGATCTACAAGGACACGGTCATCGAACAGGCCGAGCAGGGCGTCGACTACATGACGGTCCACGCCGGCGTGCTGCTGCCGTACGTCCCGCTGACCGCCCGCCGCAAGACCGGCATCGTCTCGCGCGGCGGCTCGATCATGGCGGCGTGGTGCCTCGCGCACCACAAGGAGAACTTCCTCTACACGAACTTCGAGGAGCTCTGCGAGATCCTGGCGACGTACGACGTCACGTACTCGCTGGGCGACGGCCTGCGCCCCGGCTCCATCGCGGACGCCAACGACGCGGCGCAGTTCGCCGAGCTGAAGACGCTGGGCGAACTCAACACCATCGCCAAGCGCCACAACGTGCAGACGATGATCGAGGGACCGGGCCACGTCCCGATGCACAAGATCAAGGAGAACATCGACCTCCAGCAGGAGATCTGCGAGGAGGCGCCGTTCTACACGCTCGGCCCGCTGACCACCGACGTCGCGCCCGCCTACGACCACATCACGTCGGGCATCGGCGCCGCGATGATCGCCTGGTGGGGCACGGCGATGCTCTGCTACGTCACGCCCAAGGAGCACCTGGGCCTGCCCAACCGCGACGACGTCAAGACCGGCGTCATCACGTACAAGATCTCGGCGCACGCCGCGGACCTCGCCAAGGGGCACCCGGGCGCCCAGGAGTGGGACGACGCCCTGTCCGACGCGCGGTTCGAGTTCCGCTGGGAGGACCAGTTCAACCTGGCGCTGGACCCGGACACGGCCCGTGAGTTCCACGACGAGACGCTGCCCGCCGAGCCGGCCAAGACCGCGCACTTCTGCTCCATGTGCGGTCCGAAGTTCTGCTCGATGAAGATCTCGCAGGACATCCGCCGTGAGCACGGCGGGGACCTGAAGGCCGACGAGATCGAGGCCGGCATGGCGGAGAAGTCCGCCGAGTTCGCGGCCGCGGGCAACCGGGTCTATCTGCCGCTGGCCGACTGAGGCCGGCCGGCAGGACCCGACTGCGGACGGGCGGACCCGCGACCCATGGGGGGAGTCGCGGGCCCGCCCGTTTTTCGTGCCGTCGGACGGAGGGGGCCGGGCTCCGTGGCCCGGCGGGAGCCCATTGGTGTCGCATCAATAGTCCGATAAGTGGACTTTTCTGCGAGGTGTCCGGCGTGTTCGTGGCGGCGGTTCACACGCTACCGATGTGGCCGGAGAGGCCACCACCATCGTTCGACCGGTTTCGAGAAGGAGTGGTATGCGTCCCGAGAACAGGACCAGGTCGCCCTTTGGCCCCCTGCCGAGGAGTACTTGGCGCAAGGCCGGCACGCTGGCGTCGCTCGCCCTGGTGATGATGGGAGTGGCGAGCCCCTCCATCGCCGTGGCGCAGGGCGTCAGGGCGGCCGAGCGGGTCGACGCGGCGAGCCGCGTGGGCGGGGACGGCTGCGATCACTATCAGGAGCCGGACCCGTGGGCGGACCTCGACCCGGACCAGGGCCCGGACGCCGACCCGAACGACGGCCGGACGGCGTGGGACCTCCTCCTGGCCGGCCCCCGCGGAGGAGGCGACCAGTGCGGGCCGGGCCGACCCGGCCCGACCGGCCCCACCGGTCCGACGGGAGCCACCGGAGCGGACGGTGCCGATGGCGCGGACGGCGCGACGGGCCCGACCGGTCCGACGGGCGCTACAGGTGCGACCGGGGCTACGGGTGCTGACGGTGCCACTGGGGCTGCGGGTGCTGACGGTGCGACCGGCGCGACAGGTTTGGCTGGTGCTGACGGTGCGACCGGCGCAACGGGTGCGGATGGCGCTCCCGGTGCGACCGGGGCTACCGGTGCTGACGGTGCCACCGGGGCTACGGGTGCCGATGGTGCCACCGGGGCTACAGGCGCCGACGGTGCGGCAGGTGCTGATGGCGCGACTGGTGCGACCGGTGCGACCGGCGCCGACGGTGCCACAGGGGCTACCGGTGCCGACGGGGCGGTCGGAGCTACGGGCGCCACTGGTGCGGATGGTGCGGCCGGAGCTACGGGTGCTGCCGGAGCTACGGGCTCCACCGGACCGAGCGGCGCCGATGGCGCGACCGGCGCCACTGGGGCCACTGGTGCCACTGGGGCCACGGGTGCGACCGGGGCCACCGGCGCCACTCTTCGCTGCCGGGACATCGATACCGTCGCACCCTCGAACAGCGAGTCGTTCGGCGTCGTCCTCGCGAACGGCGTCGCCTACGTCGGCCGGGCGGCCACGGCCGGAGGAGTGCCCGTCTGGCAGAACGTCTCGGACGGGGACAACCCCGGATTCCCCGCCGCCACCGCCTGCGGCATCGCCATCGTCAGTCAGGGAACGAATTCCTACATCAGGGTCCTGACCTCGGACAACCGGATCTTCCAGACGCACGGTGACACCAATGGCACCACCTTCGTCTGGGACGAGGGGTGGACCGAACTGACCCCCGGTCCGGTGGCAGCCCTCCGGGGCAAGGCCTTCCCGAACCGCGCCGCACGGTAGGGGGCAGAGGGGGCCGAGGGGCCGGACGCATCCCACGCCGTGGACGCGTCCGGCCCCTCGGCCGTGCGGGAGCGTCGGTGGCCGTCAGGCCACCACCTGGTACTCCGGTCCCAGCTTGCCGAGGGCGAACGCGCGGTTCTCCACGACCCGTTCACGCTGGCTCTCCGGAAGCCGGCCCTCCCGCAGCAGCCGCTCGCAGCACCGCAGCGACTCCTCGTACGCGCCGACCCAGTAGGCGGACACGGCGAGCTCGTCGAGCGCGCGCCACTCGTACCAGTCGAACTCGACGAACAGGATGTCGTCCGGCCGTGGGATCCGCGCCGCCTGACGGGCGAACAGGTACGCCAACGGGAAGCGGCCGTCGAGACGGCACAGGCGCGCCAGGTCGCCGAGCGCCTCGGCCCGCCCGGGACGGCTCTCGTGGGCGCGGAGGTAGCGGTCCATCACCTCGGCCGGCGGGCGCTGGAGGCTCGCCGCGAGGCGTGCCGCGTAAAGCCGGGAGCAGTAGGCCTCCTCGGCGAAGCCGCCCATGCCGGCGCGGTGGTCGTAGGCGGCCAGGGACTTCTCCGGCTCGCCCGCGTCGCGCCAGCTCTGGGCCAGGTAGAAGGCGTAGCGGGCGTTCCCGGGTTCGTCGAGCAGGCCCTTTTCGAGGATCGCGGCGTCGCGGAGGTACTTCTCCCGGTCGCCGCCTTCGCCCTGGCGGGCTCCGCCGCCGACGACGCGGATATGGAAGCCTTCGAGATCCCCCCGGGTGAAGGATTCCTCGCAATCGAGGTACTCGTGCAGCACACCCACGTATTTCCAGGGCAATCGGGTGGAGACCAGAGCCGGCCGCCAGTGGATGACGGGCTGGTGGTGCACCGCGACGCCGTACGCGTCGAAAGTGAGCTCCGGCATCCGGAATCCGGGATCCACCTCGATCACGTCGTCCGCGTCGATGAACAGCAGGTAGTCCGCGCTGGAGCGGGCCAGGTCGATCGCCTCGCTGCGGCTGCCGTCGAATCCCTTCCAGGGGCGTTCGTGCAGGACACCGGGGAGATCACCGAAGAATTCCCGGATGATCTCCTGGGTGCCGTCGGTCGACCCGGTGTCGACGATCACCCAGGTGTCGATCAAAGGACGTACGGATTCGAGACAGCGCCTGATCACCGCGGCCTCGTTCTTTACGATCATGTTCAGGCAGATTTTGGCTTTCAAGGATCCCGTCCACGGTGGTGGTGAAGACGACCGTGAGGCGACCGTAGGGATCGGGTCAATGGGGTGCAAGGAAGGCACGATGAGAGCCGCCATTGGGGGTCTCTTGCTGGTCCGATGAGATGACGGCGGTGCGAGGCGCCTCATTCCTTCAATCCGATTTACCGACTATGAGCGAGGCGGCCCGTCCGGGCCGATCGCCCATCGTTCGATTCGGATACGAGAAGGAGCGGCGTATATGAGCCCCGTGAACAGGACCAGGTCACCCCTTGGCCCGGTGGCCAGGCGGAGTGCTGTGGTGAAGGGAGGCACACTGGCGTCACTGGCCCTGGTGATGGCGGGCATCGCCAGCCCGGCGTTCGCCACCGCGCAGACCGTCCAGTCGGCCGCCACGGTCCGGTCGGCGAGCCCCGCCGGCGGCGGTGACTGCACGACCAAGAAGAGCGCGAGCCAGGATCCGAGGGCGGTGGACGTCGAGGCCGGCCCCCGCGGCGGCGGCGACAAGTGCGAGGGCGAGCGCGGTCCGACGGGTCCGACCGGCCCCACCGGTCCGCGTGGCGAGCCGGGCGCCGACGGCGCGACGGGCGCCACGGGCGCGACGGGCGCCACCGGTGCGACGGGTGCGACGGGTGCCACGGGCGCGACCGGTCCGGGCACGTGCGTGGACATCGACGCCGTCCGGGACAACAACGACCGCGAGTTCAAGGCGGCGCTCACCCCTGACGGCATCACGTACGCCGGCGTCCGGGAGGTCCAGAACACCACGCTGGGCCCCTGGATCTGGTACGACCTCACCACCAACGAGGAGGGCGAGTACCCGGAGGGCGCCTGTGCGGTCTCCCTCTCCCACCAGGCCAACCGGCTCGAGATCGAAGTGATCACCCAGGCGGGCGAGATCTACGAGACGTTCTGCAACGTGGTCCCGGGCACCCCGGACACCCTCACGTGCGACGGGGTGTGGAACCTCGGAGTACCGCAGCCCAACCCGGGCGACCCGCCGCCGCCGCTGCGGGCCGACGCGCAGCCGGTTCGTCCCATGGACCCCAACCACCTGCCGAAGGAGCTGAAGTAGCCACGGAGCCGGCCGGAGCCGTTACTCCGGCCTCTGCTCCGCACCGCCGAAGTCCGGGCTGGTGAAGTCCGGTGACGTGTAGCCGGGCGGGGACCCCTGCGAAGGGGTTCCCGGGCTGGTGAAATCGGGCCGGGTGTACCCCAGACTGGGGATGCGCCCGGCCCCTGGCGTGCGGGGGGTCGGGAAACCCGGGCCGGCGCTCGGATCGGCCAGTGCGTCCCGCAGGAACGGGATGATGCCGCGCTCCAGCAGGGCGTGCCGCCAGGCCTCGCGGGCCCGTGCCACCTCGTCGGGTATCGCCTCGGTCTCGTCCGCCGCCACCTCGGTCGCGCTGTTGCGCACGGCCGTGACCAGCAGCCCGATCACGGCGAAGAGGAGGGCGGCCGCGGTGAGCGCCCCGAAGAGCCAACCCGCCGTCACCATGGTCTGCGCGAAGGCCGGTTCGGGCTCGATCATCTTCAGGATGTAGCCGACGAGCAGGAAGATCAGCATGGCGGTGCCCGCCAGGACCGGTGCGAGGACCGCCACCACGGCGCTGACGCCCGCGCCGGCGCCGCTGCTCCCGTCACCGTCCTCGTCCCCCGTCGTACCGGGGGCGTAGAGCGTCTCGTCGCGTCGTTCCTCGCGGACCTTCACGTAGTGGCCGTACTCGGCGGCCGCGGCGGCCGCCAGCAGGGCGCTGGCGCCCTGGGCCATGGTGCGCAGCTGTTCGGCGTTCAGCCGTTCGCCGAGCGTGGCGAGTTCGGGCCGTTCGCTCGCGGCGCGCAGTGCTTCGTCGATGAGCCGGTCGAATTCGGGCCGGTCCTCGGTCAGCAGGTGCGGAGCGCTGGTCATGTGCATCCCCCGATGCTCCGTAGAAGCCGGTTTGCCGCGCGTAGACCCGGGTGCCGGCTGAAACGGAGGAGAGCCTGCTACGGATAGTGCGATGGTAGAGCGACCACACCGCGCCGTGACAGGGGCTTTCCGGAAATACCCCTCTGCGTAAACTCTCAGTCGCTCAGCGGAAGCCGTACGACAAGCAGCTTGCCCGCCATCGTCACGCCGCCGTCCATCGCGATGGCGAGGCCGTCCGCGTAGACGTGCGGGCCGTCCACGGCCTCCGGTCCGCGTGACTCGTCGCCGTCCTCGGTGCCCACTTCGCCCAGCAGGTACGGGATCGGGCTGTGGCCGTGCACGACGCGGCTGCCGCCGTAGGTGTCGAGCAGTTCACGGACGGCCTGCGGGCCGGTCTCCTCGTCGCGGAAGGCGAAGCGCTTGGTGAACTTCCGGAAGAGGTCCCAGGTGATGTCGACGTCGCCCCGGTTGAGGAGCTCGTGGATGGTGTCGTTGACGTCCTCGATGGAGTCGCCGTAGTCCAGGTAGGCCGTGGTGTCGGAGTGCAGCAGCAGGTGGTCCTCCTCCAGCACGGCCGCGTCCAGTCTCGACATCCACTGGATGTGCACGTCCTGCAGGCGCTCCATGTCGGTGCGCTGGCCGCCGTTGAGCAGCCAGGCGGCCTGGAAGGTGGCGGTGCCGGCGCCGGAGACGACGGGGGTGTCGCCGAATCGCTTGGCGCCGATGAGCAGCAGTTCGTGGTTGCCCATCAGCGCCTTGCAGTAGCCGCCGGCCGCGGCCGCCTCGGCGGACAGCCGCATGACGAGGTCGATGACGCCGATGCCGTCGGGGCCGCGGTCGGTGAAGTCGCCGAGGAACCAGAGCCGGGCGTTGCCCGCGGACCAGCGGCCCTCGGCGTCGATCAGGCCCTGGGCGCGCAGCTCGGTGACGAGCTCGTCGAGGTAGCCGTGGACGTCGCCGACGACGTACAGCGGACCGGGTCCGGCGGCGTCCTGCGGGACGTACTGGACCTGGACGGTGTCGCCGGGGCCGCCGAGCGGGGTGCGGCCGATGACGGGGAGGTCCCGGTAGGTCGGGGTGTAGCCCTCGGGCTCGTCCTCCTCGGGGCCCTTGGTCATCGAGTGCACCGGTTCGGCCTCGGTGTGCGCGGCGGGCTGCGGGGGACCCTGGGGACGCCCGTGCGGGGGCCCCTCGTGGCGCGGGTCCTGCCGGGGGTCCTGCCGGGAGTCGTGACGCGGATCGCGGTGCTGCTCGCGGTGCTGCTCGTGAGCCTGCTCGCGGTGCGGATCGGGCTGCGGGCCCGGCGCCGCGGGCGGCTGCGGCAGGTACCCGGGCTGGGGCGGCACGGCGGCCCGTGCGCCGTCCTCGTAGTACGCGGGGTACTCGCCGTACACGGGAGCCTCGTCGGGCAGACCGGTGGATACGGCGTACGGGGCGGCGGGTTCGGTGACTGGCACCCGGAAGTCCCGCAGCGTCTCCGTCCGCATCGCGGGTCCCTGACCGGCCCCCTGAGTCATCGACCCCTCCACCACCGTCGCGCTGCCGTACACCTGCGGACCCTCCTGACCTCCTGGGAGGAGGGTCCGTGATGTCGTGCGCCCATCATAGGAATGCGGCTCGCGCTGTGTGACGCACCAGGGGTGGTGAATCCTTTGCGGAGCGTATCGTTCCTACCGTTTTTGCCCGATATTGCCGGTTGTTGAAATTCCGGACGACCCGCCGAACAGGCCGACCGGACGGTCCGGCGGTCAGTCCTGGGCCGGAGATCGGGGTGGGCTGACGGTCGTTCGGGGCTGCCTGCGCTGCGACGAGGTGCGGATGATCAGCTCGGTCGGGACGACCTGTTCGACCGGCCGTCCGGTGTCCACGCCCTCGATCGCGTCGATGAGCAGCTGCACGACGGCGGTGCCGATGCGACGCGGTTTGAGGGACAGCGTGGTGATGGGCGGCTCGGTGTTGGCGTACACGGTGGACTCGCTGCAGCAGACGAGCAGCAGGTCCTCGGGGACGCGCAGGCCGTAGCGGCGGGCGGCGGCGAGCAGGTCGGTGCCGTTCGGGTCGAAGAGACCGTAGACGGCGTCGGGACGGTCGGGTCGGGCCAGGAGCCGGTCGGCGGCGACGGCGCCCGCGCACGGATCGTGGGCCGGGTAGGACTCGTACACGGGGTCCTGGCCGACGCGCTCGCACCAGTTCAGGTAGGCCGTGGTGGACAGGCGGGTGTACGTGTCGGTGGTGGTGCCGGTCAGCAGCCCGATCCGGCGGGCGCCGGCGGCGGCGAGGTGGTCGAGGAGGCCGAGCACGGCGGCCTCGTGGTCGTTGTCGACCCAGGCGGTGACGGGGAGGGAGCCGGCGGGCCGGCCGTCGGAGACCACGGGCAGGCCCTGGCGGACGAGCTCGGTGACGACGGGATCGTGGTCGGAGGGGTCGATGACGACGGTGCCGTCGAGGGCGACGTTGGACCACACGTCGTGGCGGGAGGTGGCGGGGAGGATGACGAGGGCGTATCCGCGGGCCAGCGCCGCCGAGGTGGCGGCCCGGGCCATCTCGGCGAAGTAGGCGAATTCGGTGAAGGTGAAAGGTTCATCCCCGTACGTCGTCACGGTCAGGCCGATGAGGCCCGACTTTCCGGTACGGAGGGTGCGGGCGGCGGCCGACGGGCGGTAGCCCAGCCGGTCGGCTACTTCGCGAACGTGGCGGCGGGTGGCGTCGGGCAGCCGTCCCTTGCCATTGAGCGCGTCGGAGACGGTCGTGATGGAGACGCCGGCCGCGGCGGCCACGTCCCTGATGCCGGCCCGGCCCTGTCGGCCGGCGGCCCGCCGGGTGGTCTCGGTCCGGCTCACCTGATGCTTCCCTGCTGCTGTCATGGCGAGCCGATAGTAGGGCTCGGTGGGGTGGGCGGTCCGGGTGCATATGCACGCGTTGACAGGCACGTTTCTGCATGGTTCGCCACCCCCAATGACCTTGGAAATGAAGGCATTTGGTCGTACAGGCTGGCGGTGGAGCTTGTCGACGGGACCGGGCATGCCAAAACGGCGCGCTTTCGTGTCGGTCGCAACTCACCTGCACGAGGGATGCGCGCCACGGCGCAGGCCACCGGCGCGCGCATATATGCGCGCGCTCCCCCGCAATCCAGGCGCCCCCATTCTCGGGAGAGCGGAATCCTCATAAGGTGAGCAGTATTGAGTCGACGGCGACGTCGGACGGGACGGTCGAGGAGGACCTGCGGTGAGCGAGAAGAGCCCGAAGCTGCGCGCCGAGCTGGACGGCATTCCGACGTACAAGCCCGGAAAGCCGGCTGCCGCGGGCGGGCCCGTCGCGTACAAGCTGTCCTCGAACGAGAACCCGTACCCGCCGCTGCCGGGGGTGCTGGAGAGCGCGGTCACGGCGGCGGGTGCCTTCAACCGGTACCCGGACATGGCCTGCACCGGCCTGGTGAACGAGATCGCCGAGCGGTTCGGCGTGCCGGTCGAGCACGTGGCCACGGGCACCGGCTCGGTGGGCGTGGCCCAGTCGCTGATCCAGTCCACGGCGGGCCCGGGCGACGAGGTCATGTACGCCTGGCGGTCCTTCGAGGCGTACCCGATCATCACGCAGATCTCAGGTGCGACCTCGGTGCAGGTCCCGCTGACCGAGGGCGACGTGCACGACCTGGACGCCATGGCCGCGGCGATCACCGAGCGGACCCGGCTGATCTTCGTCTGCAACCCGAACAACCCCACCGGCACCGCCGTGCGCCGGGCCGAGCTGGAGCGCTTCCTGGACCAGGTGCCCTCGGACGTCCTGGTGGTCCTGGACGAGGCGTACCGCGAATTCGTGCGCGACACGGACGTCCCGGACGGCATCGAGCTGTACCGCGACCGCCCCAACGTCGCCGTGCTGCGGACGTTCTCCAAGGCGTACGGGCTCGCAGGTCTGCGGGTCGGATTCGCGGTCGCGCACGAGCGGGTGGCGGCGGCGCTGCGCAAGACGGCGGTGCCCTTCGGCGTCAGCCAGCTCGCGCAGGACGCGGCGGTGGCCTCGCTGCGCGCCGAGGACGAGCTGATGGGCCGGGTCGGTGCGCTGGTGGGCGAGCGTGCGCGGGTCCACGCGACGCTGCTGGCGCAGGGCTGGACCGTGCCGGACACGCAGGCGAACTTCGTGTGGCTGCGCCTGGGCGACCGGACCCTCGATTTCGCGTCGGCCTGCGAGAAGGCCGGTGTGGTGGTCCGGCCCTTCGCGGGCGAGGGCCTTCGGGTCACGATCGGTGAGCCCGAGGCGAACGACCTCTTCCTGCACACGGCGGAGGCCTTCTTCAAGGAGCTCTAGGCTCCGCGGCGCGGGTCCGGCGGCGGCGCGGGTTCCGGCAGCGGCGCGGTCCGCGGCCGTCCGGCCGGTCGGCGGGAGCGCCGCGCGGACGGGTGGGGCGGGAGTCTCAGGCCAGTTCCACGCGGACGGGATCGCCGTCGCGAACGGTGGACAGCAGGCGGGGGTCGCCGTCGAACGAGCCGAGCACGTTGCACGGGCTCGCCAGGCGGCTCTCGCCCCCGCGCGAGATGGGCGTCGGGCCGTAGGGCAGCGCGAGGGCGTCGCCCTCGGTCCAGAAAGCGACCGTGCCGGGCTCGACGACCTGCCGGGCGTCGTCCTCCAGGGCCACGGAGACGCCGGTGTCGAAGTAGACCTCCTCACCCCATGTGTTCGCGGAGGCGGAGATCGGAAGAGCCTCGGCCAGCGCCTTGCTGGTCGGGGTCTCGTCGAGGGTTGCGGTGAGCTGGCCCGAGGGCCAGGAGATTCGAATCTGCATGAGCCAGATTCAACAATCTGTTGAATCGATTGGCTAGGGGTACCCCGCCGGAAGGCGTCCGAACGCGATGCGCCATAATGCTTGTGAATGTGAACGCGTTCACAAGCGTGTCTGCTTCCTCCCGGAATAGGCGGGTTCGGAAAGCAGGCTGCCGCTGTGATCACGGCGACACGAAGGAGACGACGACGTGGACCTGGCTCTGGCGCCAGAAACCCTGGCGCGATGGCAGTTCGGCATCACCACCGTCTATCACTTCCTCTTCGTGCCCCTGACGATCTCGCTCGCCGCCCTCACGGCCGGCCTGCAGACCGCCTGGGTGCGCACCGAAAAGGAGAAGTACCTCAGAGCCACGAAGTTCTGGGGAAAGCTCTTCTTGATCAATATCGCGATGGGTGTCGTCACCGGCATCGTCCAGGAGTTCCAGTTCGGCATGAACTGGTCCGACTACTCGCGCTTCGTCGGTGACATCTTCGGCGCCCCCCTCGCCTTCGAAGCGCTGATCGCCTTCTTCTTCGAGTCCACCTTCATCGGACTGTGGATCTTCGGCTGGGACAAGCTGCCCAAGAAGATCCACCTGGCCTGCATCTGGATGGTGTCCATCGGCACCGTCCTGTCCGCCTACTTCATCCTGGCGGCCAATTCCTGGATGCAGCACCCGGTCGGCTACCGGATCAACGAGGAGCGGGGCCGGGCCGAGCTCACCGACTTCTGGCTGGTGCTCACCCAGAACACCGCGCTCACCCAGTTCTTCCACACCATCACGGCCGCCTTCCTCGTCGGCGGTGCGTTCATGGCCGGCATCTCCGCCTACCACCTGGCGCGCAAGAAGCACGTCCCGGTGATGCGCAGCTCGCTGCGCCTGGGCCTGGTCGTCCTGATCATCGCCGGCCTCGGCACGGCGATCAGCGGTGACCTGCTCGGCAAGGTCATGTTCAAGCAGCAGCCCATGAAGATGGCCGCCGCCGAGGCCCTCTGGGACGGCGAGGCCCCCGCGCCCTTCTCCGTCTTCGCCTACGGCGACGTCGAAAAGGGTCACAACAAGGTGGCCATCGAGATCCCGGGTCTGCTGTCCTTCCTGGCCAACGACGACTTCACCTCCTTCGTCCCGGGCATCAACGACGTCAACAAGGCCGAGCAGGAGAAGTTCGGACCGGGCGACTACCGGCCCAACATCCCGGTCGCCTACTGGGGCTTCCGCTGGATGATCGGCTTCGGCATGGCCTCGCTCGGTATCGGCATGCTGGGCCTCTGGCTGACCCGCAGGAAGTTCCTGCTCCCGCCGGGGCTGCGCACCGGGGAGGACGAGGTCCCCCACCTGGTGCTCTTCAAGAAGGCGCTGAGCCCCAGGCTCGGCAACCTCTACTGGATCGTCGCCCTCTGGACCATGGGCTTCCCGCTCATCGCCAACTCCTGGGGCTGGATCTTCACCGAGATGGGCCGCCAGCCGTGGGTGGTCTACGGGGTCCTGCGCACCCGGGACGCGGTCTCGCCGAACGTCTCCCAGGCCGAGGTCCTCACCTCGATGATCGGCTTCACCCTGCTCTACGCCGTGCTCGCCGTGATCGAGGTCCGGCTCCTCATCAAGTACGTCAAGCTCGGCCCGCCGGAGCTCACCGAGGCCGACCTCAACCCGCCCACCAAGATCGGCGGGGACGACAAGAACCCCGACCGGCCGATGGCCTTCTCGTACTGAGGCTGAGGAGAACGCACCATGGAGCTCCACGACGTCTGGTTCGTGCTGATCGCCGTCCTGTGGACCGGCTACTTCTTCCTGGAGGGCTTCGACTTCGGCATCGGCGTGCTGACCAAGCTGCTCGCCCGCGACCGTACGGAGAAGCGGGTTCTGATCAACACGATCGGGCCCGTGTGGGACGGCAACGAGGTCTGGCTGCTCACGGCGGGCGGTGCGACCTTCGCCGCCTTCCCCGACTGGTACGCCACCCTCTTCTCCGGCTTCTACCTGCCGCTGCTGCTCATCCTGATCTGCCTGATCATCCGCGGGGTGGCCTTCGAGTACCGGCACAAGCGCCCCGAGGACCGCTGGCAGACCAACTGGGAACACGCGATCTTCTGGACCTCGCTGATCCCGGCCTTCCTCTGGGGCGTGGCCTTCGCCAACATCGTGCGCGGAGTGAAGATCGACCAGAACAAGGAGTACGTCGGCAGCTTCCTCGACCTGCTCAACGTCTACTCGGTCCTCGGCGGGCTGGTCACGCTCACCCTGTTCACCTTCCACGGCGCGGTCTTCGCCTCGCTCAAGACCGTCGGTGACATCCGGGAGCGGTCGCGCAGGATGGCGACCGCACTGGGCCTTGTCACCGCCGTACTCGCCCTGGTCTTCCTCATCTGGACCCAGGTCTCGCGCGGCGACGGCAAGAGCCTGGTCGCGATGGCCGTCGCGGTGCTGGCCCTGCTCGGGGCGCTCGGCTTCAACCTGGCGGGGCGCGAGGGCTGGTCGTTCGCTCTGTCCGGGATCACCATCGCGGCGGCCGTCGCGATGCTCTTCCTGACGCTCTTCCCGAACGTGATGCCCTCCTCGCTCGACGCGGCCTGGAGCCTCACGGTCACCAACGCCTCGTCCAGCCCCTACACGCTGAAGATCATGACCTGGTGCGCCGCCGTCGCCACCCCGCTCGTGCTGCTCTACCAGGGCTGGACCTACTGGGTGTTCCGCAAGCGGATCGGTACGCAGCACATCGTCGACGCGCACTGATTCCGTGCCAGTGAACGCGCCCTTCCCCTCGCGCCGCCCGGCCCGCCGGCCCGGCCGGCCCTCCCTCGGAGGATGTTTCACGTGAAACCGATCGACCCGCGCCTGCTCCGGTACGCCCGTTCCACCCGCCTCTTCCTGGGGGCGGTGGTGGCCCTCGGGCTGGCCGGGGCGGGGCTGGTCGTCGGCCAGGCGATGCTCATCGCCGAGATCGTGGTGGGCGCCTTCGAGCAGGGCCTCGGCGGCGCGGCGCTCCGCACGCCGCTGCTGCTGCTCGCGGCGGTGGCGCTCGGCCGCGCTCTGATCGCATGGCTGACGGAGCTGGCCGCGCACCGCGCCAGCGCGGCGGTCAAGTCGGAACTGCGGGGCCGGCTGCTGGACCGGGCCGCGGAGACAGGGCCCGGGCGTCCGGGCGGACAGCGGACCGGGTCGCTGGTCTCGCTGGCCACCCGGGGCGTGGACGCGCTCGACGACTACTTCTCCCGCTACCTGCCCCAGCTGGGGCTCGCGGTCGTGGTGCCGGTGGCGGTGCTCGCCCGTATCGTCACCGAGGACTGGGTGTCGGCGGCCATCATCGTGGTCACCCTCCCCCTGATCCCGGTGTTCATGGTCCTCATCGGTATGGCCACCCAGTCCCGGATGGACCGCCAGTGGCGCCTGCTGTCACGGCTGTCCGGGCACTTCCTCGACGTGGTGGCCGGGCTCCCCACACTGAAGGTCTTCGGCCGGGCCAAGGCGCAGGCCGAGTCGATCCGCAAGATCACCGACGACTACCGGCGTGCGACGATGCGGACACTGCGCATCGCCTTCCTGTCGTCCTTCGCCCTGGAACTGCTGGCGACCCTGTCGGTCGCGCTGGTCGCCGTGACCATCGGCATGCGGCTGGTCCACGGCGAACTGGACCTCTACACCGGGCTGGTCATCCTGATCCTGGCGCCCGAGGCCTATCTGCCGCTGCGGCAGGTGGGGGCGCAGTACCACGCGGCCGCGGAGGGACTCGCGGCCGCCGAGGAGATCTTCGAGATCCTGGAGACCCCCGCCGCCGCCGCCGGTCCGGCCGGTACGGCGGAACTGCCGGCCGGCGCTCCCCTGCGGATCGAGATCGACGGGGTCGCCGTCCGGTACGAGGGCCGGGACGAGGACTCACCCCGGCCCGTCTCGCTGACCGTCGCACCGGGGGAGTGCGTGGCCCTCACCGGCCCGAGCGGGGCCGGCAAGTCCACGCTGCTCCAGGTGCTGCTGGGATTCGTCCGGCCGACCGCCGGGCGGGTCCGCATCGCGGGCGTGGACCTGGCCGAGCTGTCACCGGAGCACTGGCGGGAGCGGATCGCGTGGGTGCCGCAGCGGCCGCACCTGTTCGCAGGGACCGTCGCCGAGAACGTACGGCTGGCCCGGCCCGGGGCCGGTGAGGGTGCGGTGACCGCCGCCCTGAAGGACGCCGGAGCCTGGGAGTTCGTGTCCGCGCTCCCGCGCGGCGCCGAGACCCTGCTGGGCGAGGGCGGCGTCGGCCTGTCGGCCGGGCAGCGGCAGCGGCTGGCACTGGCCCGGGCCTTCCTGGCGGACCGTCCGGTCCTGCTGCTGGACGAGCCGACGGCGGCGCTGGACGGCGAGACCGAGGCGGGGATCGTGGACGCGGTGCGGCGGCTCTCCGCGGGACGGACGGTGCTGCTGGTCGTGCACCGGCCGGCCCTGCTTGCTGTCGCGGACCGGGTGATCCGTATGACGGCCGGTCCCGTTCCCGCCGAGCCGCTTTCCGGGCTCGCGCTGTCCGCAGGACCGCTCCCCCGCCCCGGAGGGGCCGGGACGGAAGCCGAGGAGCCCTCCCCCGACGGTTTCGGCCCGGACGCCGGGGAGTGGATCCTCGGCTCCGCCCCGGAGCGGCTGCGGACCGGCGGCGGTGCGTCCGACACCGGCGGCGCGGATCCGCTGCGCCGGGTGCGGGCGGTGGCGAAGGCATGGCAGGGACGTTTCAGGCTGGGTCTGCTGCTCGGGGCGCTGGCCGTCGGCTGCAGCGTCGGCCTGATGGCCGTGTCGGGCTGGCTGATCTCCAGGGCCTCCGAACAGCCCCCCGTCCTCTATCTGATGGTGGCGGTCACCGCGACGCGGGCCTTCGGATTGGGCCGCGCCGTCTTTCGGTACGCCGAGCGGCTCGTCTCGCACGACGCCGTTCTGCGGATGCTCGCCGACCTCAGGGTGTCGGTGTACCGGCGGCTGGAACGCATCGCGCCCGCCGGACTGCGCGAACACCGGCGCGGGGACCTGCTGGCCCGGCTGGTCGCCGACGCCGACGCGCTGCAGGACTACTGGCTGCGCTGGCTGCTGCCCGTCGGCACCGCGGTGCTCGTCGGAACGGGCTCCGTCGCCTTCACCACGTGGCTGCTGCCCGAGGCCGGGGCCGTGCTCGCCGTCGGCCTGCTCGCCGCGGGCATCGGGGTGCCGCTGGTCAGCGGCGCCTGCGCCCGCCGGGCGGAGCGCAGGCTCGCGCCCGCCCGGGGCGAACTCGCCACCCGGGTGGCCGACCTGCTGACCGGCACCGCGGAGCTGACGGTTGCCGGGGCGCTGGCGGACCGCAAGGACCGGGCGCGGGAGAGCGACGGCGTGCTGACGCGCATCGCCGCACGGGGCGCCGCCGCGGGCGGGCTGGGCGGCGGACTGTCCGCCCTGGTCTGCGGGCTCACGGTCGTGGCCGCCGCTGCTGTTGCCGCGAACGCGGTCCACGACGGACGGCTGTCCGGGGTTGCGATGGCGGTCGCGGTCCTGACGCCCCTCGCCGCCTTCGAGGCGGTCAGCGGACTCCCTCTCGCCGTCCAGTACCGCCAGCGGGTGCGCCGTAGCGCCGAACGGGTCTACGAGGTCATCGACGCGCCCGCTCCCGTCGCCGAGCCCGAGCAGCCCGCCGCTGCTCCCGCCTCGCCCTTCCCGCTCCGGCTGACCGGACTCACCGCCCGCCACCCGGGCCAGGAACGTGACGCGCTGCGCGGGCTGGATCTCACCCTGGAGGCCGGCCGCCGCATCGCGGTCGTCGGCCCCTCGGGCTCGGGCAAGACCACGCTGGCCCAGGTCGTACTCCGGTTCCTGGACCCGGCCGAGGGCTCCTACAGCCTGGCCGGTGTGGACGCGCGCACCCTCGACAGCGATGACGTACGGGCGCTCGTCGGCCTGTGCGCCCAGGACGCGCACCTCTTCGACAGCTCGGTCCGGGAGAACCTCCGGCTGGCCCGGACCGGGGCGAGCGAGGAGCAGCTGCGGGACGCGCTGGCCGCGGCCCGGCTGCTGGAGTGGGCGGACGGGCTTCCGGACGGGCTGGACACACTGGTCGGCGAGCACGGCGAGCGGATCTCGGGCGGCCAGCGCCAGCGCCTCGCCCTGGCCCGGGCGCTGCTGGCGGACTTCCCCGTACTGGTCCTGGACGAGCCGGCCGAGCACCTGGACCTGGTCACGGCGGACGCCCTGACCGCGGACCTGCTGACCGCCACGGAGGGCAGGACCACCGTGCTGATCACGCACCGGCTGGCCGGCCTGGAGGCGGTCGACGAGGTGCTTGTGCTGGACCGCGGCGAGGTCGTGCAGCGCGGTGAGTACGCGGAGCTGGCCGCCGTCGAGGGGCCGCTGCGCCGGATGCTGGAGCGGGAACGGGAAACCGACCGGACTTTGGCCAGCTTTCCCGTCTAATGGGGACTAACTAGGCTCAAGGACATGTCAGCGCAGTCGTCGCAGCACTCATCGGATCCGCTGCCGGATCCCTCGCAGGGGACACCGGATCCCCTGGCTGCCGCCACCGAGGCCACCAAGAGTCTGCACGGACTGTCGACCGAGCTCACGGCCCGGGTGCCGCAGCTGCTGGAGGCCATGCGGTCGGTCGGTACCGGGCTGGAGCTGCACTCCACGCTCGACCGTATCTGCGAGACCGCGGCCGAGCTGGCGGACGCCCGCTACGCGGCGCTCGGTGTCGTCGACACGGAGGGCCGCGGGCTCTCCGACTTCGTCACGTACGGGATCAGCCCGGAGGTGGCCCGGCAGATCGGCCACCGTCCGGACGGGAAAAGGGGCCTGCTCGGAGCGTTGATCTCGCACTCGGACACCGTCCGGCTCGCCGACCTGACGAAGGACCCGCGCTCGGCCGGTTTCCCGGCGCACCACCCGCCCATGAAGACCTTCCTCGGTGTCCCCATCCGCGTGCAGGGGGAGATCTTCGGCAACCTGTACCTCGCCGAGAAGCACGGCGGCGTCGAGTTCAGCGACTACGACGTCCACATGGTCCGGGTGCTGGCCACCGAGGCGGGCATCGCCATCGGTAACGCCCGGCTGTACGAGGCGGCCACCCAGCGCGAGCGCTGGATCGACGGCTCGGTCGCGGTCACCACCGCCCTGCTGTCCGGCGGGGACGCCGACGACGCACTCTCGGTTGTGGCCGAACAGGCCCGCCGCCTGGCCGACTCCGCCGCCGGGATCGTCCTGCTGCCGGCCGAGGAGGGCGGGATGGAGATCGTCGCCGTATCCGCGGAGAACGCGGCCACCTCGCTCGGCGTGGTGATCCCGGCCGAGAGTCCGGTGGTGGACCATCTGCTGTGCGGCGAGCCGGTCTTCACGGACGACGCCTCGTCGGACCCCCACATGATCAGTCCGCTCACCAGCGCGTTCGGCCCCTGCATGATGCTCCCCCTGCACAGCGGCGGGCGGGTCCTGGGCGCTCTGGTCACCCCGCGGGCCCGCGGCGGCCGGCCCTTCAGCGAGTCCGAGCGGACCCTGGCCACCCAGTTCGCCTCGCAGGCGGCACTCGCGCTGATGATGGCCGAGGCGCAACGCGACCGGGAGCGGCTGGCGGTCTTCGAGGACCGCGACCGGATCGCACGTGACCTGCACGACCTGGTCATCCAGCGGCTGTTCGCCACCGGGATGATGCTGGAGGGCGCCCAGCGCAGGTCGATCGTCCCCGAGGTCCGCGACGGCGTGGGCAAGGCCGTGGACGAACTGGACGTGACGATCCAGGAGATCCGTACGGCGATCTTCGCCCTCCAGCAGGGTCCCGCGGAGGCACCGTCCGGGCTGCGCACCCGCGTCCTGCGGGAGATCAACATGGCGGCCGTCCCGCTGGGCTTCAAACCGGCACACCGCTTCCTCGGCCCGGTCGACACGGTCGTCGGCGAGCTCGTGGGCAAGAACCTGATCGCCGCGCTGCGCGAGGCGCTGTCCAATGCCTTCCGGCACGCCGACGCGTCCCGGATCGAGGTGGTCCTGGACTGCACCGTCGCGTTGCCCGACGGCCGGCCCGGAGTCCGGCTGGAAGTCGCCGACGACGGGGTGGGCATCCCCGAGAGCGGTCGGCGCAGCGGCCTGCGCAACCTGCGGCGGCGGGCGGAGTCCCTGGGCGGCACGAGCTCCTACGGGGCGGGCCTCGGGGAGGACGGCGGCGGGACCACCCTGGTGTGGGAGGCCCCGCTCCAGTAGGGGCGGCCGGCCGGCGGGCGTCCGGTCCTGCCTGGCCTGCGCTTGCCCGGTCCGAGCCCGCCCGGCCCGCACCTGTTCGGCCTACGCCTCGTGTCGTGCGAGCCGTTCGGCCAGGATGCGTTCGATGACGAGGGCGACCCCGTCCTCGTTGTTGGCGACCGTACGGCCGGACGCGGCAGCGATCACATCGGGGTGGGCATTGCCCATCGCGTAGGAGGTGCCGGCCCAGCTGAGCATCTCCACGTCGTTCGGCATGTCTCCGAAAGCGACCACCTGGTCCGGGGAGATGCCCCGTTCGGCACAGCACAGTGCCAGCGTGCTCGCCTTGGACACGCCGTGCCCACTGATCTCCAGCAGGGAGGTGGGGCTGGACCGGGTGATCGACGCGTACGCGCCGGCGGCGGAGCGGGCCAGTGCGAGGAACTCGTCCGGGGCGATTTCGGAGTGGTGTGCGAGCAGCTTGAGTACGGGCGCTGGGCCTTCGCCTTCGCCGGTGTTCTCCTGGAGCAGTTGCTCGGCGGCCGCGAGTCCGGCGCCCGGATCCTTGAAGAAGGGCGGGTAGGCGGGCTCGTAGTTGATGCCGGTGGTCAGCTCGACCGCGAAGGACGTGCCGGGTGCCGCCGCACGCAGAGCTTCGACGACGGAGAGTGCGGCCGTCCTCGGGAGGGCTCGGACCTGGACGAACTCCCGTCCGGCATGCAAGTCGACCACCGCCGCGCCATTGGCGCAGATCGCCAGGCCGTGACCGTGGACGTGGTCGGCGACCACGTCCATCCACCGTGCGGGGCGGCCCGTGACGAAGAAGACCTCGATCCCCGCCTCCTCGGCTGCGGCGAGTGCGGCGACGGTACGCGGCGAGACGGACTGGTCGTCGCGCAGCAGGGTGCCGTCGAGGTCGGTGGCGATGAGCCGGGGAGTGGGGGTGGGCCCGTCCGGGCACTGAGGAGCCGAGGTCACGGCTCCATCTTCGCCCATGGGACGGGAGGACCGGACCATGATCAAGCCAGGCTGCCGCGGAGGGCGCTGTTTCACGTGAAACAGCGCGTGGCTCGATGTGTTTCACGTGAAACATCGGCCCGCCGTAGGCTCGATGCATGAGTCTGCGTCTGAGCACGGTGATCCTTCCGGTACGTCGATGGCATGAGGGGGGTCGGGACCAGTGGCTGCGGGCCGAGCAGCTCGGGTTCCACGCCGCCTACACCTACGACCACCTGTCATGGCGGACCTTCCGCGACGGCCCCTGGTTCGGTGCGGTGCCCACCCTGACCGCCGCGGCCGCCGCCACCGAACGGCTGCGTCTGGGCACGCTCGTGACCTCGCCGAACTTTCGTCACCCGGTGACCCTCGCCAAGGACCTCATCACCCTGGACGATGTCTCGGGCGGCCGTGTCACCCTCGGCATCGGCGCCGGCGGCAACGGCTTCGACGCGACGGCCCTGGGCCAGGAGGCCTGGTCCCCGCGTGAGCGCGCCGATCGCTTCGCCGAGTTCGTGGCGCTGCTGGACCGGCTGCTGACCGAGGGCTCCGTGAGCCACGAGGGCACCTTCTACTCCGCCGAGGAGGCCCGCAACATCCCCGGCTGTGTGCAGAAGCCGCGGCTGCCGTTCGCGGTTGCCGCGACCGGACCGCGCGGTCTTCGGCTCGCCGCCCGGTACGGGCAGGCGTGGGTGACCACGGGTGACCCGAAGCTCTTCGAGGACGGCACGCCCGAGCAGTCGCTGGAGGCTGTGCGCGGACAGCTCGCACGGCTCGACAAAGCCTGCGCGGAGATCGGCCGGGATTCCCAGCCCATGGAGAAGATCCTGTTGACCGGCTTCACGCCCGAGGCCAATACCGTGCTGGCGTCCGTGGACGCGTTCGTCGACTTCGCGGGCCGGCACCGCGAGCTGGGCTTCACGGAGCTGGTGATCCACGCGCCGATCCCGGACTCCGACTTCGCCGCCGACGAGGCCGTTTTCGAGAAGATCGCCACCGAGGCCCTGGCGCAGCTCGACAGCTGACCGACGGCCGTCGCCGCTCCGCGTGGAGCGGCGGCAGAGGGTGGACGGAGCGTCACCTCGCCCGTGAGCGTGCAGGGTTCGGCTACGGGAAGCGCAGGAACTGCGGGGGTACGGCGTCCACCAGCCACACCCCGTTGGCGCTGATCCGGAAGACGTGCCCGGCCGCACGCATCGCCGCGGCGTCCACGCTGAGCACGACGGGCCGGCCGCGGCGCGCGCCCACCCGGGTCGCGGTCTCCCGGTCGGGGGACAGGTGCACATGGTGGCGGGCCATCGGGCGCAGGCCTTCGGCACGGATCGGGTCGAGGGCGGCGGCCACGGTGCCGTGGTAGAGGTAAGCGGGCGGTTCGGCCTCCGGAAGGTCCAGGTCCACGGCCACGGTGTGTCCCTGGCTGGCCCGGATGCGGGTTCCGTCGACGGCGAACCGCTGCTTGTCGTTGGCTGCCACGACGTGATCGAGCTCGGCGCGGCTGAAGTGGAAGCCGTGCGCGGCGGCGGCGCGCAGCAGGTCGTCGATCTCCACCCAGCCGTTGGCGTCGAGCACCAGTCCGATCCGTTCCGGCTGGTGCCGCAGATGTTTCGAGACGTATTTGGACACCTTCACGGTGCGTCTTTCATCCATGAACCCCAGCGTGCCCGCTCGGGAGACCTTCCGGCAGGGATTTTCGTGGGGCTCGCGGTGCCGGACGACGGCGGACGCCCTCTATCCTCATTCCAGTATGCGGAATATGCTTTCCATTATTACTTCCGCTCTGGGGGAGAACCATGACAGTCCATACCTCTCTGCCACGCCGCGCGGCTGCCGAGCTGATCGGAACGGCTGGCCTGCTCGTGGTCGTGATCGGCTCCGGGCTCAAGGCCGCGGAGCTCAGCACCGACACCGGTGTCGCCCTCATCGCCAACTCGTTCGCGTCGGCCATCGGCCTCGGGCTGATCATCACCCTCTTCGGGCCGCTGTCCGGCGCCCACCTCAACCCGGTGGTGACCCTCACCTCCTGGTGGACCCGCCGCACCGGTGGCGAGGGGGTCGGCGGGCGCGAGGTGCCCGTCTACGTCGCCGCCCAGACCGCCGGCGCCATCGGCGGTGCCTTCCTCGCGGAGGCCATGTTCGGCCGGACCCCGGGCGCCTTCGCCACGCAGGCCCTCGACGGGGGCCACCTGCTCGTCGGAGAGGTGATCGCCACCGCCGGTCTCGTCCTCGTGATCCAGGGGCTGGGGCACATCGGGCGCGCCCGTCTCATCCCGGCAGCGGTGGCGGCTTACATCGCGGCCGCGATCTGGTTCACCTCCTCCGGCTCCTTCGCCAACCCGGCCGGCACCATCGGGCGCAGCTTCAGCGATTCCTTCACCGGCATCGCGCCCGGTTCGCTGCCGGGCTTCGTCGCCGCCCAGCTGTTCGGCGGGATCGTCGGGCTGGCCCTGGCCGCCTTCCTCTACGGATCCGGCGCGAAGAGCGGCACGAGCCGTGCCGGCCGGGGGACCCGCGGGGCCGAGCCGGGGCCGGGCGCAACGGCCGTACCGGCCGCGCTCCCCGCGCCCGGGCCGGCAGACGGAGCGAGCCCCGACCGGGACGCCTACCGGACCGTAGGGTGAGACGCCGTCCCGGTTACCCACAGGGAAAGGGCACTTGTCCACAGCCGTTTGGGCGGGTTTTGACGACAAACGCGTGATCCGCCCTGTGGAACCTGTGGACCGATCCGCTCAGGCGCTACCGGTCTCCCCGACGTGCCAGATCATTCATCGTCCGGGCCTGGATCTCCCGCTCCGTCGCGGCCCGCACGAACTCCGCCACGTGCTCGGCGCCGACCAGCTCCTGTACCGCCCGTACCGTTCCGGCGGGCAGGGCCACCGGGGAGGGGCCCGTCGGCTGCGGTGTCCCCGCCGTTCCCAAATGTCGCTGGAGGTGCCGGGTCGCGAAGAGCCGCATCGCCCGCGCCAGTTCCGCGTCCACGGTCTGCTGTGCCAGTGGCCGCAGCCGCCGCACCATCGTCGCCGCCTCCGCGGCGTCCGCGTCGGTGGGCGGCACCTGCCCGAGATACCGCGCGAAGACGTGCTCGGTGGTGAACTCCAGGAACCGCGAGGCGATGTGCTCCACCTGACCCCGCAGTTCCCGGAGGTGACCGGTGATCGCCGCGAGCGGCACCCCAGCCGCGTACAGCTCGGCCGCCACCGCCAGTTCCTGCGGGGACGGCACCAGGAACTGGTCCGGCCGCCCCGGGATCCGCTCCAGCACACCCAGGTCGCAGGCCTCGCCCACCGCTTCGTCGTCGGGCAGCCCGCCGAACCGTGCGTTCAGCTCGTCCCGGCTGATCCGGGCCGCCTCCTCATCGGTCCACGGCCCGTGCACCTCCGCGACCAGCCCCAGTACGCCTCCCAGTCCGCGTCCCGCGTCCCAGGC
The DNA here is from genome assembly GCF_024666385.1 of Streptomyces yangpuensis. Lineage (NCBI taxonomy): Bacteria > Bacillati > Actinomycetota > Actinomycetes > Kitasatosporales > Streptomycetaceae > Streptomyces > Streptomyces yangpuensis. The sequence continues at coordinate 3,667,632 of NZ_CP102514.1, read as the reverse complement.
CTCCAGCAGCTCCTTGATGGAGGCCAGGGTGTAGCCGCGGTCCAGCAGGTCGGCGATCTGGCGCAGCCGCGCCAGGTGCGTGTCCCGGTAGACGTTGGAGCGGCCCCGCCGTTCCGGCTTGGGCAGCAGACCGCGGTCCTGGTACGCGCGGATCGTGCGCACCGTCGCTCCGCTGTGGTGCGCCAGATCCTCGATCCGGTACTCGGCTACGGCCTGATCGGACAATCCCGGCTCCCTACGACATGGCGGCTCGGCCGCCCGCGCCGGCTGCGGCCCGGGCGGCAGGCGAAGCCGCAAGGTACTCGACCGCCCTGCGCAGCGAGCCCTCCTGCGAGGGATGGTACGACCGCCGGCAGAAGCCGGGTATGGCCGTGCCGGGCTCTCTGCGCGGGGGCACCGGTCCCGCGGCCCCCGCGCGGCCGTGCACGCCCGACGGATCCGGGACCCCGGTCACAGCCGGGGCTCCAGTCGGGCGATGCGCCGCAGGGTGCGCGGGGCGAAGCGGGACATCCACAGGGCGCCCTTGGACTCGGGCGTGACCGGCACGACCGCCTCGTTGCGGACGACGGCGCGCAGGATCGCGTCGGCGACCTTCTCCGGCGGGAAGTTGCGCAGGCCGTACAGCCGCGAGGAGCGTTCCTGGCGGCGCTTCTCCTCGGCCTCGTCCACCCCGGCGAAGCGCGAGGTCGCGGTGATGTTGGTGTTGACGATGCCGGGGCAGATCGCGGAGACGCCGATGGACTTCGAGGCGAGTTCCGCGCGCAGGCACTCCGACAGCATCAGCACCGCCGCCTTCGAGGTGCTGTAGGCGGGCAGGGTGCGGGAGGGCAGATAGGCCGCGGCCGAGGCGGTGTTGACGATGTGCCCGCCCTGGCCGCGCTCGGCCATCTGCTTCCCGAAGATCCGGCAGCCGTGGATGACGCCCCACAGATTGACGTCCAGAACCTTCTTCCAGTCCTCGGCCGTGGTGTCGAGGAAGGCCCCGGACAGGCCGATCCCGGCGTTGTTGACCAGGACGTCGACGATCCCGTACTCGGCGGCGACCTTCGCCGCCAGCTTCTCCATCGCCTGCTCGTCGCTGACGTCCACGCACTCCGCCCACGCCTCGGGGGCACCGACCAGGCGGGCCATGTCGGCCGTGCGCGCCGCGCCCTCCGCGTCCCGGTCCACGGCCACCACCCGTGCTCCCGCCTCGGCGAAGGCGAAGGCGGTGGCCCGGCCGATCCCGCTGGCCGCGCCGGTGACCAGGACCAGCTGGCCGCCGAAGCGGTCGGCGTACCTGGCCGGGGCCTTCTGTTCCGGTGCCCGCGCCGCCGGCTCCTCCCGGGCCGTGACGAACTCGGTGATCCAGGAGGCCAGCTGGTCGGGCCGGGTACGCGGTATCCAGTGCTTGGCGGGCAGCGTCCGCCGCAGCAGGTCCGGGGCCCACCGCTCCAGGCCGTCGTAGAGCCGCTCGGACAGGAACGCGTCCCCGGTCGGAGTGATCAGCTGCACCGGTACGTGGGCGTACGCGTCGGAGCGCGGCCGGCGCAGCCTCGGGCGTACGTTGTCGCGGTAGAGCCAGGCCCCGTGCGCCGCGTCCGAGGGCAGCGAGGCCGTCGGGTAGGACCCGGCCGGCACCTTCTCGACGCGCTGCAGCATCTTGGGCCACCGCTTGCCGAGCGGCCCGCGCCAGGCGAGCTCCGGCAGCACGGGGGTGTGCAGCATGTAGACGTACCAGGACTTGGCGCCCTGGCCGAGGAGCTGCGCCGCCGCCCGCGGGGTCGGCCGCGCCATGCGCTTCTTGATCCAGTGCCCGAAGTGGTCCAGGGAGGGCCCCGACATCGACGTGAAGGACGCGATCCGCCCCTCCGTGCGGCCGACCGTCGCGAACTCCCAGCCCTGTACCGAACCCCAGTCGTGGCCGACCAGGTGCACCGGCCGGTCCGGACTGACCGCGTCCGCCACCGCCAGGAAGTCGTCGGTCAGCTTCTCCAGGGTGAAGCCGCCGCGCAGCGGCTGCGGCGCGGTGGAGCGCCCGTGGCCGCGCACGTCGTAGAGCACCACGTGGAAGCGGGTCGCCAGCCGCTCGGCGACCTCCGTCCAGACCTCCTTGCTGTCCGGGTAGCCGTGCACCAGCAGCACCGTCGGACGGCCCCGCTCGCCGAGCTCGACCACGCACAACTCGACCCCGCCGGTGCGCACCCAGCGCTCCCGCGCGCCCGCCGGCTCCATCGCTCCCGCTCCGCTCATGCCGCTCATGCTGCCTTCTCCTCCTCGGCCCAGCGCCGCACGTGCGGCAGGTCGTCGTCGAGCCAGAACGCGCTCTCCTCGGGGTCCCGCGAGTCGGTGACCACGAGGATCTCCTCGAACTTCGCTCCGGTGCCCCGGAAGCCCAGGTGTGGTTCCACCGCCCACAGTCCGGGCTGTGGCGGGTGGTCGGAGAAGCGGTACGGGCTCCACAGCGGGGACCAGCCCTCACGGTGCCCGTGCAGGGCGTCAGCGGCCAGCCCCTTGAGGGACTGGGTGCCGAAACCGAACGCCGTCGGCGACCAGCGCCGCTCCTTCACCCGGTCGATCTTGTGGGCTATGACGCCGAAGGGGTAGGCGCGGTGCCGGTTGGCGTACCCCTGCCGGTTCATCAGGCGCTCGACGTCCTCGTAGATCTCTCGCAGGGAGCGGCGCTCGCGCACCTGCTCCAGGATCAGCTCCCGGTGCTCCCGCAGGTCCGCCATGAGCCGGTCCTGCACCGGATTGAGTCCGAGGCTGCCCGAGTAGCCGATGTCCGCCGAGAAGCCCTTGTAGACCGGCGCCATGTCGAGGATGAAGGGCATGCCCGGCTCCAGCCGCCGGTTGGTCGGGAAGAACTGCAGCGGGATCCGGAAGTTCGCGAAGGCGGTGCGGTCCCCGAACCAGGCGAACGGCAGGTGGAACCAGTCCCGCACCCCGCGGTCGCGCAGCCACTCGCGCTGCATGCGCGCGGCCTCGCGCTCGGTCACGCCGGGCCGCAGCTGGGCAGCGACCGCCTCGGCGCACTCGTACGAGAGGCGCTGCACCTCTCTGAACCCGCTCAGGTCGGCGGAGAGCCGTCCGGAGTGCAGCGCGGTGCGTTGCCTGGTGTCCCCAGCCATGTCAGCCCGTCCATCCGTGTAGCCGTACGCGCCCGTAAGTTGACACTGATGAATGTGACAATGACCGGAGATCACGTCAAGGGTCGTGCACGGACCTGTGGACAAAGTTGTCCGGTCCACATCAGCCTCCAGTACGGGCATGTACGCCTGAAGGCTGAGACCGGATCCAGCTCCAGGTCTGACGCCTGGCGAGAGCCGCGCCACTAACGTCGGTTCCGTGACTGTCATCGCGACTGAAAGCCTGAGCAAGCGGTACCCCCGAGTGACCGCCCTCGACCGGCTCTCCCTGGACATCGGCCCCGGCGTGACCGGGCTCGTGGGCGCCAACGGAGCCGGCAAGTCCACGCTGATCAAGATTCTGCTGGGACTGTCCCCCGCCACCGAGGGCAGCGCCGCCGTGCTCGGCCTCGACGTCCATACGCATGGCAGCGCCATCCGTGAACGCGTCGGGTACATGCCTGAGCACGACTGCCTGCCACCCGACGTCTCGGCCACCGAGTTCGTCGTCCACATGGCGCGCATGTCCGGGCTGCCGCCGACCGCGGCCCGCGAGCGCACCGCCGACACCCTGCGCCACGTCGGGCTGTACGAGGAGCGCTACCGCCCCATCGGCGGCTATTCCACCGGCATGAAGCAGCGCGTCAAGCTCGCCCAGGCACTCGTCCACGACCCCCAGCTGGTCCTCCTCGACGAGCCGACCAACGGTCTGGACCCGGTCGGGCGCGACGAGATGCTCGGCCTGATCCGCCGCGTCTACACCGACTTCGGCATCTCCGTCCTGGTCACCTCCCACCTCCTCGGCGAGCTGGAGAGGACCTGCGACCACGTCGTGGTCGTCGACGGCGGCAAGCTGCTGCGTTCCAGCTCCACCAGCGACTTCACGCAGACCACCGCGACTCTCGCGGTCGAGGTCACCGACTCCGACGCCCACCCGGACGGCACCGCCGCCCTGCGCAAGGCGCTCACCGAGGCCGGCCTCACCCTGCACGCGGGCGAGGAGCAGGGCCTGCCCGGAGCCGGGCACATCCTCCTTGTCGAGGCCACCGGCGAGAGCACCTACGACACCATTCGCGACACCGTCGCCGAGCTGGGCGTCGGCCTGGTCCGCATGGAACAGCGCCGCCACCACATCGCGGAGGTCTTCCGCGACAACGACCAGCCCGCGTACACCGCTCAGCAGAAGGGAGCCGGTTCCGATGGCGCCTGAGACGTCGACACAGATCCACAACATCGGCTACCGGTCCTACGACGGACCCCGGCTCGGCCGCGCCTACGCCCGCAAGTCGCTGTTCTCGCAGTCCCTGCGCGGCGCCTACGGGCTCGGCCGGTCCGCCAAGTCGAAGGTCCTCCCGATGCTGCTCTTCGCGGTGATGTGCGTCCCGGCGCTCATCATCGTCGCGGTGGCCATCGCCGTGCCCGGTTCCACGGACCTGCCGATCAAGTACACGACGTACGCTCTGACCACCCAGGTGGTCATCGGCCTCTACCTCGCCTCCCAGGCGCCGCAGTCGGTCTCGCGGGACCTGCGCTTCAAGACGGTCCCGCTCTACTTCTCGCGGCCCATCGAACGCGTCGACTACGTCGTGGCCAAGTACGCGGCCATGGCCTCGGCCATGTTCATCCTCACCGCGACCCCGCTGCTGATCATGTGGATCGGCGCGCTCCTGGCGAAGTTCGACTTCGTCGACCAGACCAAGGGATTCGGGCAAGGACTCGTGTCGGTTCTGCTGCTGTCGCTGCTCTTCTCCGGGATCGGCCTGGTGATGGCCGCGCTGACCCCGCGCCGCGGGTTCGGCGTCGCGGCGATCATCGCAGTGCTCCTGATCCCCTACGGCGCGGTCACCGCGGTTCAGGGCATCGCCTACAGCACCGGGAACGCCGGATCCATCGACTGGCTGGGCCTGTTCTCCCCGATCACCCTGATCGACGGCGTACAGACGGCGTTCCTCGGCGCCACCTCCGCCTTCCCCGGCGGTGAAGGCCCCTCGGCCGGCATCGGCTTCGTCTACCTGCTCGTCGCCCTCGGCCTCATCGCCGGCTCCTACGCCGCCCTGATGGCCCGCTACCGGAAGGCCGGGCTGTGACCACCATCGACATCGACCACACCTCCCGCTGGTTCGGGAACGTCGTCGCCGTCAACGACGTGACCATGCGCATCGGCCCCGGCGTCACGGGACTGCTGGGCCCGAACGGCGCGGGCAAGTCCACCCTCATCAACATGATGGGCGGCTTCCTCGCCCCCTCCACGGGCACCGTCACCCTCGACGGCGCACCGATCTGGCAGAACGAGCAGATCTACAAGCACGTGGGCGTCGTGCCCGAGCGCGAGGCGATGTACGACTTCCTCACCGGCCGTGAGTTCGTCGTCGCCAACGCCGAGCTCCACGGCCTCGACGACGCGGCCGCACAGCGCGCCCTGGCCACCGTCGAGATGGAGTACGCGCAGGACCGCAAGATCTCCACGTACTCCAAGGGCATGCGCCAGCGCGTGAAGATGGCGTCCGCCCTCGTCCACGACCCGTCCGTGCTGCTCCTGGACGAGCCGTTCAACGGCATGGACCCCCGTCAGCGCATGCAGCTGATGGACCTCCTGCGGCGCATGGGCGACGAAGGACGCACCGTCCTGTTCTCCTCCCACATCCTGGAGGAGGTCGAACAGCTCGCCTCGCACATCGAGGTGGTCGTGGCCGGCCGGCACGCCGCCTCCGGTGACTTCCGCAAGATCCGCCGCCTGATGACGGACCGCCCGCACCGCTACCTCGTCCGCTCCTCCGACGACCGGTCGCTCGCCGCGGCCCTGATCGCCGACCCCTCCACGGCCGGCATCGAGGTCGACCTGAAGGAGGGCGCGCTGCGCATCCAGGCCGTGGACTTCGGCCGCTTCACCGAGCTGCTGCCCCTGGTGGCCCGACAGCACGGCATCCGGCTGCTGACGGTCTCGCCCTCCGACGAGTCCCTCGAGTCGGTCTTCTCCTACCTCGTCACGGCCTGAAAGGAGCTGGCACCCATGTACGTGTACGACCCCACCGTTGCCCGGCTCACCTACCGGGCCCTGCTCGGCCGGCGCCGCGCGCTCATCCTCTTCGCACTTCCCGCCCTGCTGATCGTCATCGCCCTCGTGGTCCGCGCCTTCGTCGGCGTGGACGACAAGGTCGCGGCCGATCTCCTCGGGGGCTTCGCGCTCGCCACCATGGTCCCGCTGATCGGTGTCATCGCCGGCACCGGCGCCATCGGGCCCGAGATCGACGACGGCTCCATCGTCTATCTGCTGGCCAAGCCGGTGAAGCGCCCGAAGATCATCATGACCAAGCTGATCGTGGCGATCGCCGTCACCATGGCCTTCTCCGCGATCCCCACTCTGATCGCCGGATTCATCCTCAACGGCAACGGCCAGCAGATCGCCGTCGCCTACACGATCGCCGCCCTCGTGGCCTCGATCGCCTACAGCGCCCTCTTCCTGCTGCTGGGCACGGTCAGCCGGCACGCGGTCGTCTTCGGCCTGGTCTACGCCCTGATCTGGGAGTCGCTCTTCGGCAGCCTGGTCTCGGGGGCCAAGACCCTCAGCGTCCAGCAGTGGGCCCTGGCCCTGGCAGAGAAGGTCGCCGGCGAGGGGTACGTCGACGCCACGGTGGGCCTGCCCACCGCGTCGGTCCTGCTCGTCGTGGTCACCGTCGGAGCCACCGCCTACGCGGGCCAGAAGCTGCGCCGCCTCACGCTGGCGGGCGAGGAGTAGACCCCGGCCGCACCCACCCCCGCGACAGTGCCCCGCCCGGCCCACCGGCCAGGCGGGGCACCGCTTTGCGGGTCATCATCGGGGCATGATCGAGCACACCGCCCCGGAGCCGTCCAGGCCCCTGCGGTCCTGGATACGTTCCTCACCCGGAACGCACATCTGGCTGCTGATCATCGCCGTGACCAGCATCATCGTCGCGATCGCGCCCGACCAGCTGGACCGTGTCCTGCTGCACCGCAACAGCAGCAACATCCACCAGCTCGTCCAGCACCCCGTCCGGGCGCTCATCAGCAGCGCCTTCTGGATCGCGAACCCGGCCTCGCTCGCCCTCTATGCCGTGCTCTTCGAGGTCTTCCACGCACCCGTCGAGCGATGGCTCGGGACCCTGCGCTGGCTCGTGATCGTGGCCACCGCACATGTCGTCGCCACCCTGATCAGCCAGAAGGTCCTCCTGACGGCCATCCAGGACCACCGTGCCCCGCGCAGCATGACCCATGTCGTCGACATCGGCGTCAGCTACGGACTCGCGGCCTCCATCGGTGTCCTCACCTACCGGCTCCCCAGCCCCTGGCGATGGTTCTACCTGGCCGGAGCGGTCGCCTTCTTCGGGATCCCCCTCGCCACCGGCGGCACCTTCACCGACCTCGGCCACGCCATCGCGCTGGCCGTCGGGCTGCTGTCCTGGCCGCTCACGCGCCACGTTGTTTCACGTGAAACACCGCCCCCACCGCCTGTTTCACGTGAAACGTGACTAGTCCGCGTCCGCTGTCGCGACGCCGTGCTCCCACGCCCATGCGGCGATCCCCACCCGGTTCCGTGCCCCGATCTTGGCCTGGATGTTCGCGATATGGGTCTTGGCCGTGCCCGCCGTGATGAACAGCTCCCCGCCGATCTCGGCGTTGGTGAACCCCCGCGCCACCAGCCGCACGATCTCCAGCTCCCGCTCCGTCAGCGGGTGGGCCGAGGGCCGGGCGACCGGACCCGGCTGCGTCAGCCGGCGCAGCAGCCGCACCGTGATCTGCGGGCTGATCAGGGTGTCCCCCGCCATCGCGGCCCGAACGCCCTCGATCAGCAGCGCCGGTCCGGACCGCTTCAGCAGGAAGCCGCAGGCGCCGTTGCGCAGCGCGGTGTGCACATATTCGTCGAGGTCGAAGGTGGTCACGACCACCACCCGTGTCTCGGGCGCCAGCAGCCGGGTCACCTCCAGCCCGTCGAGCCGTGGCATCCGGATGTCCGCGAGCACCACGTCGGGCCGCAGCTGCCGGGCCAGCGCCACCGCGCTCTCCCCGTCCGCCGCCTCCCCCACGACGGTCATGTCCGGCTGTGAATCGAGGATCAGCCGGAATCCGCTGCGGATGTCCTCTTGGTCATCGGCTATCAGGATGCGTGTGGTCACCCGTCATGATCACCTGAGGGCCTTCTCCTCCGCCGGGAAGACGGCGCAAACCCGCCATCCGCCGTCCTCGGCCGCCCCCGCCCGCAGGGTTCCGCCCGCGGCCTCCACCCGCGCCCGCAGGCCGGCCAGCCCGGTACCGCTCCGCCGGCGGCGGGCCAGCAGCCCGCCCCCGCCGCGCGGGGCGGCGGAGTTGGTCACGCTGACCTCGGTGCCCGCGCCGGCCCGGCGTACGGAGACCCGGACCACGGCCGCCCCAGGCGCGTGCCGTCGTACGTTCGTCAGCGCTTCGACAGCCACCCGGTACGCAGTGGTGTCCGCCTCCCTCGACAGCTCCCGCATCGCCTCGGCGTCGGCGTCCAGGGCTCCCCCCTCGAACCGCCCCACCAGCTCGGGCAGTCGGTCCAGGCCCGGGACGGGAGCCGTCGGCCCGCCCGCGGCCTCCTGCAGCGCGTGCACCGTGCGGTCCATCGACGCCAGCGCGCTCAGTCCCGCCGTCTCGATCCGCTCCAGCGCCCGGACCGCCTGCCCGGGATCCTGCTCGGCCACGAACCGCGCGGCCTGCGCCTGCACCACGATGGCGCTCACGTCGTGAGCCACGAAGTCATGCAGATCGCGGGCCAGTTCCAGCTGCTGGTCGCGCCGCGCATCCCGTACGGCCTGCTCCATCCGGGCCGCCTGGCGGCGCAGGTAGCCGCCGGCCGCCGCGGCCCCGAGGGCCGGGACCGCCCAGAAGCCCGCCACACCGCTGATCTCCAGCCACGAACCGGTCTCCCACACCAGCGGCACCGGCCACACCGAGACCGCGACCACGCCGAGAACACCCGCGACGGTCCCCGAACGCGCCGGTGACCAGCGGGCCACGAGGACGAGCAGCAGGAGCAGGAAGCCCGACCAGAGCATCAGCCGCGCCGCGGGCACCCCCAGGGCGGTGGCGACGATTCCGGCGAGGGAGGCCGAAGCCAGTAACGGGGCCCACACAGCACGAAGGTTGACGGTCATGACCCGACCCTACGAGCGCACCCGACGCCCGCCCATCCCCCATCCGGCAGACCTCCCGCCCCGGCGGACGCCCGCAGGCCTGCCGATCGGCGGATGGTCCGGGGAGCCGAGGGCGACGAGGCTCGATGCATCGCACCGCCCCTCTCCCGAAGGACTTGGACGATGACCTCCGCCCCCGTCTCCACCGCCCGCGCGCAGGCCCCGGACGCCGTACCGGGAGTGTCACCGTGGCTGAACCGGATCGCCGTGCTCGCCTCGCTGACCGTGCTCCCCAGCTGCCTGTGGCGGCTGGCGATCGCGGCCGGCGTCCCCATGGGCTGGGGTCCGGGCAGCGATCTGCACCACTCGTACTACCCGGGCCGGGAATCCCTGGTCCTCGTGTTCGTCACCGTCCTGCAGGAGTGCCTGGGCCTGTTGAGCCTCGGTCTGGTCCGGCGCTGGGGCGAGCAACTGCCCGGCTGGGTTCCGCGGCTGGGCGGACGCCGGTTGCACCCGCTGGTGGCGGCGGTCCCCGCGGCGCTCGGCGCGCTCGCGCTCACCGGCATCACCTCTCTGGGCGCCGCGACATGGAGCGAGGTCAACGCCGCGAACCCCGACGCGCCCACCGGACCCGCCCTGTGGATCTTCACCCTGTCCTACGTGCCCCTGCTGCTGTGGGGGCCGTTGCTCGGCGTCCTCACCGTCGCCTACTGGCAGCGGCGCCGCTTGCACGGCTGACGGGCGGAAATTCGCTGGTACGGGGCTTCGGGGCGGGGCAGAGTGAGGCGTGCGGGGAGCAACAAAAGGTCCGGGGCAGCCACTTCGAGCGCGCCTTCTGGCGCGGGCTGCCCCGGACCTCTCGTGCGTCCGGCGCGTTAAGCGGCGCCCAGCAGACGCTCCAGCACCACCGCGATCCCGTCCTCCTCGTTGGAGGTCGTCACCTCGTCGGCCACCGCCTTGAGTTCGGCGTGGGAGTTGGCCATGGCCACCCCGTGAGCGGCCCAGCCGAACATCGGGATGTCGTTCGGCATGTCGCCGAAGGCGATCGTCTCGGCCGCCTTCACCCCGAGCCGGCGCGCGGCCAGGGACAGGCCGGTGGCCTTCGTCAGGCCCAGCGGCAGGATCTCGACTATCCCCGGACCCGCCATGACGACGTCGACCAGGCTGCCCACGGTCTCCCGGGCCACCTTGACGAGCTGGTCGTCATCGAGCTCCGGGTGCTGGATGTAGAGCTTGTTGAGCGGAGCCGTCCACACCGCGGCCGTGTCCTCCAGGCGGAGGGCCGGGAGGCCTTCCTGCACCTGGTAGCCGGGCCCGAACAGGACCTCGCCGTCCACCCCGTCCCGGCTGGCGGCCAGGGCCAGCGGACCGACCTCCGCCTCCAGCTTCGACAGCGCCAGCCCGGCGAGCTGCCGGTCCAGCGTCACCGAGGTCAGCAGCCGGTGCGCTCCCGCGTCGTAGACCTGTGCGCCCTGTCCGCAGACGGCGATCCCCTTGTAGCCGAGATCGTCCAGTACGTGCCGGGTCCAGGGCACGGCGCGGCCGGTGACGATGATGTGGGCCGCCCCCGCCGCGGTGGCCGCGACGAGCGCTGCGCGGGTGCGTTCCGAAACGGTGTCGTCACCGCGCAGCAGCGTGCCGTCGAGGTCGGTCGCGACGAGCTTGTACGGGAACGGTGCCGGGCTCACTTGGTGATCGGCTCCAGGACCTCGCGGCCGCCGAGGTACGGACGGAGTGCCTCGGGCACCCGTACGGAACCGTCGGCCAGCTGGTGGTTCTCGAGGATCGCCACGATCGTGCGCGGAACGGCGCACAGGGTGCCGTTCAGCGTGGACAGCGGCTGGGTCTTCTTGCCGTCGCGGTAGCGGATCGACAGGCGGCGGGCCTGGAAGCTGTCGCAGTTCGAGGCGGAGGTCAGCTCGCGGTACTTGCCCTGGGTCGGGATCCAGGCCTCGCAGTCGAACTTGCGCGAGGCGGAGGCGCCCAGGTCACCGGTGGCGACGTCGATCACCTGGAACGGCAGTTCCAGGCTGGTCAGCCACTGCTTCTCCCACTCCAGGAGCCGCTGGTGCTCGGCCTCGGCCTCCTCCGGCGCGACGTACGAGAACATCTCGACCTTGTCGAACTGGTGGACGCGGAAGATGCCGCGGGTGTCCTTGCCGTACGTACCGGCCTCACGGCGGAAGCAGGGGGAGAAGCCGGCGTACCGCAGCGGCAGCTTGTCGCCCTCGATGATCTCGTCCATGTGGTACGCGGCGAGCGGGACCTCGGAGGTGCCGACCAGGTAGTAGTCGTCCTTCTCCAGGTGGTAGACGTTCTCCGCGGCCTGGCCGAGGAAGCCGGTGCCCTCCATGGCGCGCGGGCGGACCAGCGCCGGTGTCAGCATCGGGATGAAGCCGGCCTCGGTGGCCTGGGCGATGGCGGCGTTGACCAGCGCCAGCTCCAGCAGGGCGCCCACACCGGTCAGGTAGTAGAAGCGCGAGCCCGAGACCTTGGCGCCGCGCTCGACGTCGATGGCACCCAGCAGTTCGCCGAGTTCCAGGTGGTCCTTGGGCTCGAATCCCTCGGCGGCGAAATCGCGGATGGTGCCGTGCGTCTCCAGCACGGTGAAGTCCTCTTCGCCGCCGACCGGAACGTCCTCGTGGACGATGTTGCCGAGCTGGAGGAGAAGGCGCTTGGCGGCTTCGTCGGCCTCGTTCTGCTCGGCCTCGGCGGCCTTGACGTCCTGCTTGAGCTGTTCGGCCTTCTTCAGCAGCTCCGTCCGCTCCTCCGGGGAGGCCTTCGGGATGAGCTTGCCGAGCGACTTCTGCTCGTTGCGCAGTTCGTCGAAGCGCATGCCAGAGGACCTGCGGCGCTCGTCCGCGGAGAGCAGGGCGTCGACGAGTTCGACGTCCTCTCCACGAGCGCGCTGCGAGGCGCGGACACGGTCAGGGTCTTCACGGAGCAGCCGGAGGTCAATCACCCCTCCAGGCTACCGGGCTGGGCTTCCGGGGATCACACCGATATCACGCTGCGTGTCGCTATGTCCTAATTGCAACGAATGCATAAGTCTTGATCGCTGACCGGAAGTGACCCCTCTCCGCTGGTCAATAAAGCCGGGCCCATTCCCCGAAAAGGGGCACGGCGCCGGCTCCTGAGCGGGCCCTGAGCAGGCCTGGAGAGGGTTCTTGTCCACAGGAATAGTGACCGTCCGGAGTTTATCCACAGGCTGTGTGTTGCATCTGTGGACACAGGAATAGATCATTCCTGATCGGCGGGTGGCCGAGGTGAATCGGGGGTCAAACCACCCTCACACACTCATTCGGGTGGGAATGACTAGCTCCAAAGAGTTGATCCGCGATGCGGGGGTGACACCGTTCACCTACCGCTTCCCGGCGCGAAACCTGGGATCCCCAGCCGATATGTCGACCTTGTCGGGTCACTCTGTCGACTTGTCCCCAGGCCTCCGCCTCCACCTGTGGATAACCCTGTGGACAGTGGGCGACCCTACGCCCGGCCGTCGAGGCAGCGGGCCAGCCAGTCGGAGGCAGCCGTGAAGTCGCCATCGGAGGTTCCGGCCCGCGGAGAGCGCACGTCACTCTGAGCGACCCCGGCCCGCGGATAGGACCCGAGGAAGCGGACCTGGGGACAGGTCCGCTTGAGGCCCATGAGGGCCTCGCTGACGCGCCGGTCCGAGATGTGCCCCTCCGCGTCGACGGCGAAGCAGTAGTTGCCGATGCCCTGTCCGGTCGGACGGGACTGGATGAGCATCAGGTTCACCCCGCGGACCGCGAACTCCTGGAGGAGTTCCAGCAGCGCACCGGGGTGGTCGTCGCCGAGCCACAGCACGACCGACGTCTTGTCCGCCCCCGTCGGCGCGGCCGGCCGCGCAGGGCGGCCCACCAGCACGAAGCGGGTCTCGGCGTTCTCCGCGTCATGGATCTCGGTGACCAGCGGGACGAGGCCGTAGGTGGCGGCGGCGAACTCACCCGCGAAGGCGGCGTCGAAGCGCCCCTCCTGGACCAGCCGGGCGCCGTCGGCGTTCGAGGCCGCCGACTCCCACACCGCGTCGGGCAGGTTCGCCCGCAGCCAGTTCCGTACCTGCGGCTGGGCGACCGGGTGCCCGGTGACGGTCTTCACGTCCGACAGGGCGGTACCGGGGCGGACAAGCAGGGCGAACGCGATGGGCAGGAGCACCTCGCGGTAGATCATCAGAGGTTCGCCCGAGGCCAGCTCGTCGAGGGTGGCGGTGACCCCGCCCTCCACCGAGTTCTCGATCGGGACGAGGGCGGCGGCCGCCTCCCCGCCCCGTACGGCGTCCAGGGCGGCCGGGACCGACACCATCGGGACGAGCTCCCGGGTCGCGGCTTCCGGCAGGGTGCGCAGGGCGGCCTCGGTGAAGGTGCCCTCGGGACCGAGATACGTGAAGCGGGTGGCTGACATGCGATCAGCCTAATGCCGGGGCGCCGGCCGCCGCGGTGCTGTTCACCCTTCGAGCAGCCGCTGCCCGACGTACTCGCCGCTGCGCGGCCCGGGCGGAACCGCGTACAGGCCGCTGGACTCGTGCCGGATGAACGCCGACAGAGCGTCGCCGCGGTCGAGCTTGCGCTGCACGGGCACGAACCCGCGCAGCGGGTCGGCCTGCCAGCAGATGAACAGAAGCCCGGCATCCGGAGCGCCGTCGGGGCCGATCCCGTCGTGGAAGGAGAAGGGGCGCCGCAGCATGGCCGCCCCGCCGTTCTGCTCGGGGGCCGAGATCCGGGCGTGGGCGTTGGACGGGATGACGGGCTTGCCGTCGGTGCCGATCTTGTCGAGCTGCATCTCGGTGGTCTCGCCGCCGCCCGTCAGCGGGGCCCCGGTGGCCTTGGTCCGGCCGATGACCTGCTCCTGCTGCGCCAGGGACTGCTTGTCCCAGTCGTCGAGGAGCATACGGATGCGCCGCACGACGGCGTATGAGCCGCCGCCCATCCAGGCGTGGTCCGCGGGCCCGGGGCCCTGGGCGGGCACGAAGATCCGCTTGTCGAAGTCGGGCTCGGAGGGCTTCGGGTTGCCGGTGCCGTCGACCTGCCCCATGAGATTGCGGGCGGTCATAGGGGTGCCGGTCGCCCCGGGGGACCGGTTGAAGCCGTTCATCTGCCAGCGGACGCGCGCCGCCTCCCCGGCGTCCTTCTGGAGTGCGCGCAGGGCGTGGAAGGCGACCAGTGCGTCGTTCGCGCCGATCTGGACCCACAGGTCGCCGTTGCTGCGCTGGGCGTCGAGCCGGTCCGAGGAGAAGTCGGGCAGCGGGTCGAGGGCGGTGGGGCGGCGGGCGGTCAGGCCCGTGCGCTCGAAGAAGGAATGTCCGAAGCCGAAGGTGACCGTGAGGGAGGACGGCCCGGCATCGAGGGCGATGCCGCTGTCTGCCGTCGGGGCGGTCTCGCCCGCCATGAGCCGGCGTGCGGTCTCGGACCAGCGTCGCAGCAGCGCGGCGGCCTCGGTGCGGCCCGCCCCCGGAGCCAGATCGAAGGCGAGGACGTGCCCCTTGGCCTGGAGGGGCGTGGTGATGCCGGCCTGGTGGTCCCCGTCGAACGCCACCCGGGTGGCTCCGAGGGAGGACAGGCTCCCTGCCGCTCCGGTGGCGGAGCCGCCCCCGGAGCCGGCGAGCGCGGAGTGCGCCAGGGCGCCGCTCGCACCGCCCAGGGCCAGGCCGGCGGCGCCTGCGGCGCCGACGGTGCCCAGCAGCCTGCGCCGGGAGATCTCGATGTCGGGGTTGCTCTCGGTCACGCTGGTCAGCCGATCTTCACGGTCTTCTGGACGGTGGTCTGGTCGATGTCGGATGTACGGACGGTCACATCGATGCGCCATTCGCCGGCGAGCGGCAGTTGGACGCCCGATGCGGTCCAGTGCCCGGGGGAGGCCTGGTCGGGGACGACCGGCAGGGGGCCGATGTCCTTGGCCGGGAGGGTGAAGGACACCTTGATCTCGGGGAGGTCGAAGGGCTGCCCGTCGCCGGAGTCCGCCCACAGGTGCAGGGTGTTCGCGCCGACCCGGCCCGGATCGAGCTCCAGCCTGACGGATCCCTTGCCGTTCTGACCGCCGGTGTCGAACGGCAGGGTGATCTTCACGGCGCGGTCGGGGACCGCGGTGGCGGTGGAGCCGCGGGCTGCCTCCTGCTCGACGGTGCGCCCCGGCTCGGTGCTCGTGAGGACCGTGGTCACGACGAGCAGGACCACGGCGATCGCCGCCTCGACCAGGACCGAGCGGCGCAGTCCCGCGCGGTCCGGGTCCGCGTCCCGCACCCGCTTCTCGCGTGCGTTTTCGAGGGCGGCCCGCTGCCGGGCGAGCTGGGCGGCACGCTCCGGGTCCGCCGGAACGCCGGCGGGCTCTGTTTCACGTGAAACATCTGAGGCATCGGCGCCCTCGGCATCCGAGGCGCCCGAAGGGCCGGAGGCGTCCGGACGTGTTTCACGTGAAACATCGTCGCCCGCGAGCACCTGGGCGCCCACCTTCGCGCCGGGCTCCTCGGCGGCCGCAGGAGCCTCGGCGAGCCGGGCGGTCCACTTCCGCGACATAGAGGCGACGCCGAGGAGAACAGCGACCAGGGCGACCTTGAGGAGCAGCAGCCGCCCGTACTCGGTGCCGGTGAGCGCGGACCAGCTGCCGGTCTGCCGCCAGGCCTGGTAGACGCCCGTGACGGCCAGGACCACCACACTGACGAAGGCGACCCGGGAGAACCGCCGCACCGCCGAGCGCTCGATCCCCGGCACCTTGTGCAGGGCGACGAGCAGGGCGCAGATACCGCCGAGCCACGTGGCGACGGCCAGCATGTGCAGGATGTCGGCCGGCATGGCGAGGCCGGGCTGGATACCGGTGGAGGCGTGCTCGGAGAGGGCCCAGGTGGCCGCGATGCCGCCGGAGACGACGGCCCCGCCGATGGCCAGCCCGAAGGTGAGGTCGTCGGTGTCCTTGGCCCTGTCCTCCTCGGTCCCGGCGTCCTGCAGGCGGCGCGCGTACACACCGAAGAGGACCGCGACGAAGAGGGCGGCGGCCCCCAGCAGCAACAGCCGGGAGACCAGCGACGCGCCCGTCCTGGTCTCCAGTACCGCCCTGAGCCCGTCCAGATCGAAGGCGTCCGCGAACCGGCCGGAGCCCGTGTACGGGGCCCGCAGCACCAGCATCGCGAGGGTGGCCGCGGTCAGGGTGACCCAGGCCCGCACGACGAGCTTCTGGAGCGGCCGCTCGGCGGCGCCCCTGCGCCAGCACAGCAATACGAAGGCCGCACCGCCCACCAGGACGGTGAAGCCGGCGTAGGCGGCGTAGCGGGCGATGCCGTAGGCGATCCCGACGGGTCCGCCGCCCGCCCGGGTGGTGGGGAGGGAGACCTCGGTGGCCGAGGGCGCGCCGATGGAGAAGGTGAACGCGCCGGAGATCGGGTGGCTGTCCGCGGAGACGGCCTGCCAGGCGACGGTGTAGGTGCCGTTGGGCAGACCGGAATGCAGGGCCGTGCCGTAGCGGACGGTGTTCCCGCTGCACATGTCGCGCAGCTCACCGGTGTCCACCCGCCGGCCCTGGGGGTCGAGGACACGGATCGAGTCGTCACCCATGGCGACCTGCTCCGAGAAGGAGAGCGAGACCTGGGCGGGTGCCATGGCGACCACCGCCCCGTCCGTGGGGTCGCTCGCGGTGAGTGCGGCGTGCGCCGTGGCCGGTGAGGCCACGGTGAACAGGGTCGCCAGCAGGGCTGCGAGGACCAGCGCGAGCCGCGGCAGGAATGCCGTGGCGAGGGCGCGGGCCGTGGAGGGGGCGGGGGCGGTGGCCGTCATGGCGTGTCAGTCCTCGGTCCGTCAGTGGCCGTTGTGGCCCGTGGATGTCGGAGCCTGCGCGTTGTACGTCCGGTCCTTCACGTCCAGCTCGACCTTGACGGAGCCGGCCTTCTCGAAGCGGAGCTCGACAGTGACCTTGTCGCCGACCTTCGGGGTGTTCTTCAGCCCCATGAACATGATGTGGTTGCCGCCGCGCTCCAGCTTGAGCTCGCCGTTCGCCGGCACGTCCATCGACTGGACCTGCTGCATCTTCTGGTCCTTGGTCTCGTGGATCTGGAGATCGTCGGAGAGCGGGGAGGTGGCGCCGGTGAGCTTGTCGGCGGTGCCGGAGTCGTTCTTGATGACCATGAACCCGCCAGCCATCTTGTCGTTGACCGGCTGCGGCATGAAGGCGCCGCTGACGCTCATCGCGGCCTTGCTGTCGCCGGAGCAGCCGGATATGGCGAGCACTGCCGTCAGGGAGAGGGCGGCGGCGAGGATGCGGGTGGTGCGGGTGTTCACGGGTTCTCCCCCTTGATGAGCTTCGGCAGATCCTTGGCGTAGTCGTCGACGGTCGTGCCTTCGCCGTAGAGGACGTAGCCCTCGTCGGTCTTGGGCGAGAACGCGATGACCTGCGCGCCGTGCATGGAGACGACGCTGCCGTCCGTCTCCTTCTTCGCGGGATCGATACCGATGCCGAGCGTGCGGGCGGCGGCCTGGATGGTCGCGAAGTCCCCGGTGAGCCCGATGAAGGACGGGTCCTGTGCCTTGAGCCACGCGCCGAGGGATTCGGAGGTGTCCCGTTCGGGGTCGGTGGTCACAAAGACCACCCGCAGGTTCTCCTGGTCCTCCTTGGGGAGGTTCTTCCTGGCGACAGCGATGTTGCTCATCGTCAGCGGGCACACGTCGGGGCAGTTGGTGTAGCCGAAGTAGATGAGCGTCGGCCTGCCCTTGGTCTGCTCGCGGAGGTTCCACGGCTTGCCGGTGGTGTCCGTCAGGACGAGCTCCGGCTTGGTGAAGGGGCGGTCCAGGACCGTGGCGGCCTTGTTGCCGTTCTGGCCGCCGGAGATCTGGGTGATCCCGCTGTTCTTGGCGGGTTCACCGCCACCGCAGGCGGTGAGGGTGATCGCGGCCGCGGCGAGAAGCGCGGCGACCGTCACACGTGTGGTGCGCATGGAGAGATGTCCCTGGGATCGGGGATGCAGGATGGTCGGGGATGTACGGAGAGCACGCGCCCGGGGGCGCGGTACGTCAGGCGGAGCGGCGGCGCGAGGCGACGCCGAAGGCGACACCGCCGAGTCCGATGACGATGCCGGCGATGCCGAGGGCGCGCGCGGTGGTGTCGGAGCCGTGGTCGGCGGAGGCCTCGTCGGGGCCGTGCCCGGCGTCCTTGCCGCTGTCCTTCCCGGTGTTCTTCGCTTCGTCGGTCTTGCCGTCGGCGTGGTGGTCGGCGCTCTTCGCGGCGGTCAGCTTCAGCACGGGGGCCGGCGTCTGCGGTTCCGCGGCGCCTTCCCTGGCCTCCTCGATCCAGCGCACGACCTCGTTGTTGTCGTAGGTCTGGATCGCCTTGAACACCATCTGGTCGGCGTTCTCGGGGAGCTTGCCGACGGAGACCGGGAACTGCTGGAACATGCCCGGTCCGATCTTTCCGCCGGACCAGGTCACCTTGGTGACGACCTCGTTGACCTGCTTGCCGTGCACGTTCAGCGGCTTGTCGAGCTTCGTCTTCTCGACGTTCACGGTCCAGCCGGGAACGTCCTGCGGCATGACGGACGTGAGCGGCTGGTCGACCGGGAAGTTGACCTCGAGCTGCGTGGTCGAGGCGTTGTCGCGCTCGTTGGGGACCTTGAAGTTGAGCGTCGCGTACCCGCCCTTGGCGGCTTCGCCGATCGGCTGCACGCCGACGTGTGCGAAGGCGGTGCCGGACAGGACCAGGACGGATCCGGCGGCGAGGGCGGCGGCGAAGGAGACGCGTGAGGTCTTCATGGCAGAAACACTCCACGGAAGCAGTGGTGGTGGCTCCGCGCGCGGGCGCGCGCGGAGCACGCGGCACCGGTGCTCCCGCTGTGTCCCGGGGAGGAGGGCGCCGCGTCAGGCTGCGAGGGCGAACACCGCGGGCGGCCCGCGGCGGATCACCGTGTGCTGGAGTGCTTCCCGGCCCGTGCAGGCGGCGGGGTCGGTTCCGGTCCTGCGCCCGGTCCGCGGGGTGCGGGCGGGCCCGCCGAGTCCGGCGCCGAGGGCGCGTACGAAGGCCAGTGCGGCGCGCAACGGGCGCATCGGGACGGCCTCGGCGGTGAGCCGGGACAGTTCGACGAGCCGGAAGAGCGCGGCGTCGCCGCGGCCGAGCAGCCAGCCGGCGACGAGCGCGGCCAGCAGGTGCCCCAGCAGCATGGCCGGGCTGAACAGGCCGGTCTCGGGCGCGGTGGTGACGGCCTGGGCCACGTGCGTGCCGTGCCCCTGTTCCGCGGCCTGCTGGGCCAGGGAGGCCGGGTCCAGGCCGGCGGCCTCCAGGATCCTGCGGGCGTCGGCCGTGCTCAGCGGTACGGAGTTGCCCCCGCACACCAGCCGGGCGGCGAGTTCCGCGAGCGAGCTGTCGGAGGCGCCGACGGGTGCCTGGGCGGCCGCGGTGCTGTGCTGGCCGATGCCGAACAGCGCGTGCAGCGAGAGCTGTCCGGTGGCGAGCCCGGCGGCCAGGCCGGGCAGCGTCCGGCGGCGTCCCGCGAGAGGCGCCGCGATCGCGAAGACGGCGAGGAAACCGATGCACAGGGACCACCAGGGCACGGTGGCGCAGGACGCCAGAGCGTGCCCGGCCGCGGACAGCACGACACAGACCGCGGTGAACACCGCGGCCCGGATCAGCCGGAGGCCGGCTCCGGCGTGCGTCGCGTGGGGGTCAGACATGGCCGGGTCATCATCGCACTGCGCTGATGTCCTCCATACGGCAGGTCCGGAAGGTCCGCATGAGTCCCCTCTGCGAAGGGCGGAGACAGGTGCCGGCCGGTGTGCTCCGCCGTCGGACGGTGCGGGCACTGCGGGCGGCACGCCACCGCATACACGGCTCTCCGGGAGAGCCGCATCCGCCGGACGGGCGCATTGCCCTCCCGGACGGCCGCAGGGCGCTTACGGCCCCTCGCGGACGGCAATAGGTATCCGTATGAGCATCTGGTGGTCTCTCCACTTGAGGCGCGAAGCCGCGAGCGTGTCGCTCGCCAGGCGACTGCTGCTGGGGACGATGGAGACCGCGGGGGTGGACCCGGACATCTCCTTCGATCTCTCGGTGGCGCTGAGCGAGGCCTGCGCGAACGCGGTGGAGCACGGCGGGGGCGCGGACGCCCCGGACGAGACCGAGGCGTACCACGTCACGGCCTATCTGGACGGGGACTGCTGCCGTATCGAAGTGACCGACTCCGGTCCGGGGTTCCCACCCGCCACGGTGGCCCGCTGCAGACCCGCCCTGGCCGAGGACGGCCGGGGCCTGCACCTGATCGCCGAGCTCTCCGACCACGTCCGCTTCCGCAACGGGCCGGGCCGGGGCGCCGTGGTGAGCTTCGACAAGATGCTGAAGTGGCGCGACGACGCGCTGCTGAAGGTGTCGTAGTACGGCGACGGGCGGGACCCCGTTCGGGATCCCGCCCATCAGCACCCTGCGGCGCGGACGCCGGTTCTGGGACGTCAGCCCTTCAGGCGCGCCATCCAGGCCTCGACGTCGGCCGAGGTGCGGGGCAGCCCGGCCGACAGGTTCCGGTTGCCGTCCTCGGTGACGAGGATGTCGTCCTCGATCCGGACGCCGATGCCGCGGTACTCCTCGGGCACGGTCAGGTCGTCGGCCTGGAAGTAGAGACCGGGCTCGACGGTCAGGCACATGCCCGGCTCCAGCGTCCCGTCCACGTACGCCTCGGTGCGCGCGGCGGCGCAGTCGTGGACGTCCATGCCGAGCATGTGGCCGGTGCCGTGCAGGGTCCAGCGGCGCTGCAGGCCGAGCTCCAGGACACGCTCGACCGGGCCCTCCAGCAGGCCCCACTCGACGAGCTTCTCGGCCAGCACGTGCTGGGAGGCGTCGTGGAAGTCGCGGAACTTCGCACCCGGCTTCACCGCGGCGATGCCGGCTTCCTGGGACTCGTAGACCGCGTCGTAGATCTTGCGCTGGATGTCGGTGTACGTGCCGTTGATCGGCAGCGTGCGCGTGACGTCGGCGGTGTAGAGGGAGTGGGTCTCCACACCGGCGTCGAGCAGCAGCAGGTCACCGGAGCGGACGTCCCCGTCGTTGCGCACCCAGTGCAGCGTGCACGCGTGGGAGCCGGCGGCGCAGATCGAGCCGTAGCCGACGTCGTTGCCCTCGACGCGGGCGCGCAGGAAGAAGGTGCCCTCGATGTAGCGCTCGGACGTGGCCTCGGCCTTGTCGAGGACCTTCACGACGTCCTCGAAACCGCGGACGGTGGAGTCGACGGCCTTCTGCAGCTCGCCGATCTCGAACTCGTCCTTCACCGCGCGCGCCTCGGAGAGGTAGACGCGCAGCTCCTCGTCGCGCTCCTTGGTCACCTTGTCGGTGAGGGCGGACTCGATCACCGCGTCGTGGCCGCGCACGGCGCGGACCGGGCCCTCGGCCTCGGTGAGGGCCTCGGCGAGCTCGCGCACGTCCTGGGCGGGGATGCCCAGGAGCTGCTCGGCCTCGGCGAGGGAGTGGCGGCGGCCGACCCACAGCTCGCCCTGGCCGGACAGCCAGAACTCGCCGTTCTCGCGGTCGGAGCGCGGCAGCAGGTAGATGGTCGCGGTGTGCCCGGTCTCGCCGGTCGGCTCCAGGACCAGGACGCCGTTCTCGGTCTGGTCGCCGGTGAGGTACGCGTACTCGGTCGAGGCGCGGAAGGGGTACTCGGTGTCGTTCGAGCGGGTCTTCAGCCGGCCCGCGGGGACCACCAGGCGCTCACCGGGGAAGCGCTCGGACAGCGCTGCACGCCGGGCGGCGGTGTGCGCGGCCTGCGCGATCGGCTCCAGACCGTGCAGCTCGGTGTCCGCCCAGCCCGTGCGCATGTTCTCGGCGAGTTCGTCGCTGACGCCCGGGTACAGACCGTTCTTGCGCTGCTTGTGCGTCTTCTTGGGCTGCTCTTCTTCCGGGGTCTCCGGGGTGAGCTCGTCAGCCACGTCTTCTCCTCAGCTACGACGGTACGGACCTGGGTGTGGACCCCATCCATCGTATGCGTGTACGGGGAAGGCGTGGTCCGGATCGTGCGGGTTGTCACGGTCCGGAGCCCACGGCGGATCACTCGAAGCGGGCGGCGAGCAGCACGATGTCCTCGGGGGCGTCGGCGGGCCGCCCGTCGGGCAGCACGGTCCGCAGGATGTGGTCGCACAGGGCCGCCGGGTCCTCCCGGACGCCACGGGGGACCCCCGCGGCGGCCGCGTGCAGCCGCGCGTACGCCCGGTCCATCAGGTCGCCGGTGTGGCGCAGCAGCCCGTCGGTGTAGAGCAGCACCGTTTCTCCGGGTGCGGGTTCGATCTCCATGCTGGGCGCTTCCCAGCAGGACAGCATGCCCAGGGGAGCGGAGAGGGAGGTCTCCACGTACTCGGTGCGGTGCTCGCCGATGAGGAGCGGCGGGGTGTGTCCGGCCCCGGCCAGGATGATCTTGCTGCGCCGGCCGTCGTCCTGAGGGCCGCCGGCGGGCTCGCAGTATGCGAAGAGCGCGGTGGCGCAGCGGGCGGGTTCGGTCAGCCGCAGCAGCAGTTCCAGGTCGGACAGGACGGCCACGGGGTCCTCGCCCTCCATGACGGCGTAGGCGCGCAGTGACGCGCGCAGCCGTCCCATGGCGGCGACGGCGCTCGGGCCGGATCCGGTGACGGAGCCCACGGCCAGTCCGAGGGCGCCCTCGGGCAGCGGCAGAGCGTCGTACCAGTCGCCTCCGCCGCGCGGCCCCGTGTGGTGGCGGGCCGCGAGCTGCACGCCGGGAATCCGGGGGAGCCGGCTGGGCAGCAGTTCCTCCGCGACGGTGGCCAGGCGCGTGCGGGATCGTTCCACCTCGAGCATCCGGGCCAGGTGCTCGGCGGCGTGCCGCACGTACAGCCCGGCCAGGTCGCGCTGGCGCTCGTTCGGCTCGGCCTGCTCGTCGTAGAGCCATACGGCCGCGCCGAGCCGGCCGGTGGCCTCGGCGGTCAGCGGGAGCGCGTAGCTGGCGGCGTATCCGAGCCGGGCGGCGACCTCGCGCTGGCGGGGGTCCACGGGGGCGGCGAACCCGCCGGTGCCGGGAGGTGCGTCCGGCTCGGGGAGGACTTCCGAGCCGCCCTGGGCGTCGGGCAGCCCGTCGAGGATCCGTCCGTAGCAGGTCGCACTGCGCGGCACGGTCTCGATGTGGCCCAGTTCGGCGTGGCCGAGGCCGAGGCCGATGGTGGCGGTGGGGCCGAGTCCGTCGGAGGGCTCCAGGACGATCAGGCCGCGACGGGCACCCACGAGTGCGGCTCCGGCCCGCAGGAACTCGTGGAGGGAGGTGTCCAGGTCCTCGGCGCGGGCCAGGCGCTCGGTCAGCTCGTGCAGGGTGGTGAGGTCCGAGACCATGCCCGCCAGCCGGTCCTGGATGAGGCTGCCCGGTGCGGGCGGCGGGGCCGGTGCGGGGGTGGTCCGGACGGGCGCGGGCGCAGCAGTGTGCGGCGACGCGGTAACTGCTGGATCGATTCCAGCCACTTTCGGCAGATGCGGGGCGCTCATGGCGTCCGCCTTTCCACCTGGTGCGATTCGCCGAATAGCATCGCAAACCCCCAGACCGTGCTGCGCCGCCATCAAGGAATCCACATCTACACGCACACATGGATGCATGTCCAGCATTGCCCAGGTGGGAATCCTGGTGTCCGTGAGGCGGCAACTCGCTGTCGGGTCAAGGCTAGAACTTGGCCGGAAAAAGCTGGAAGCGGTCGGTTTTTGAGGTCGACTGGACGAGCTCCGCAGGGGGGTCGGGTACGTACTCGGTGGTGGCCGAGGTCAGTTGGCGTACCGGGAACCGCTCGGTCGCGCGCGGTCGTCGTTAGCGACGGCAGCCGGTCTCGGCAGTCGGCGCGGGTCGCGCTCCCTCCCCGCCGGACGTTTGATGGACCCGTAAGAAAACTGCACGAACCGTGTGAACCTGCCTCTGGCGAACAGTGACGCGAAACCTGCACGTGTGGTGAGTCACCGGTTACATGGTGTGATGTGGCCCTCGGCGTTCAACGGAAAGGAACGAGCGCTCATGCGCGAGATCCTCGGAAGGCGTCTCCAGCGGCTCCGCGATCGCTTTCAATCCCTACGCCCCGACCGGGGACGGAGCGGCGACACGTCCGCTCTCCTCGAAGCGGCGCTCACCTGCGCCACCACCTGGCAGTGGCCCGTCCTGCCCGGCGTCGGCCGGTCCGGTACGGACGGCACGCGCTGTGCCTGCCCCGACCCCGACTGCGTCGTTCCCGGCGCCCATCCCTTCGATCCGGGTCTGCTCGCCGCCTCCACCGACCCCCGGATGGTCGCCTGGTGGTGGACCAACCGGCCCACTGCGCCCGTCCTGCTGGCGACCGGCGGAACCGCCCCCTGCGCGGTGAGCCTCCCGGCCGGCGCGGCCGCGCGGGCCCTCGTACGACTGGACGCGCAGGGCATGCGGCTCGGGCCGGTCGTCGCCACCCCCACCCGGTGGGCGCTGCTCGTGGCGCCGTACTCACTGGAGCGGCTCGGGGAACTGCTCTACGCGAAGGACCACGTGCCTTCTTCGCTGCGGTTCCACGGAGAGGGCGGCTACCTGCTGCTGCCGCCGTCCGCCGCGTCCAGCGGCGGCCGGGTGCGTTGGGAGCGCGAACCGCGTGCGCTGCCGCCGTCGCGGTCTCCGGATCCGAAGTCTCCCGGTGTGCGGCCCTCGCAGGGCTCGGGGACGAAGCTCTGGCTGCCCGATGTCGAGGCGGTCGTGGACGCGCTGGTCGAGGCGAGCAGTGGCGCGCCGGGTGGCGGCAGCCGGCTCGCGTACTGACCTGCGCGGTACCCGCAGGATCACTCGTACGGGTGTCAGCGGGACGAGTTTCCAAGGGAATTGGGCGCGGGGATCTCCGCGCCCCTTTCCCGCATCGCTATCTTCGGCGAATGAATCTCCGCCTCATCGGTATCGGCGCCGGTGTGCTGATCATCTTGTCGCTCCCGCTCGCCGGGGCGATCGCCGGGCCTGATTTCGCCGGTCAGGACGACGGAAAGGGCGGTGGCCTGTTCCGGACCCTCGGTCTTTCGGATCCTGCCCGTACCCCTCCCGCGCCGGCCGGGCGCCCGGCGGCACCGGCCGGGACCGAGCGGACCGGCCCGGCGGAGCAGCCCCGTACGGATTCGCGCTGCGGCCCCGAACTGTCCTCGCCCCACGGAGTGGAGGCGCAGACGTGCGTGCTGGTGGCCGAAGGCCGGACGTGGGGCAGGAGTTACTACCGGAACACGAGTGGTCGGGCGCTGGACGTAGTGCTGGCGATGATGGGCCCGGCCGGGCGCACGGTGCAGATCCGATGTTCGGTCGGCGCCGGTGACGAACCCGGTCTCTGCGAGACGCCGAAGGAGGACTCGGCCGGAGAGCCGGAGAGTTACTCCGCTGTTGCGGAGTTTGCAGTTCCGGATGATGAAGGGCAGCTGCTCTTGCGGTCCGGGAGCAACTCACCGGCGCCGGGTGACGGTTGAGTACCGCCTTAAATGGAAGGGCCCGGTCGCTGGCGACGGGGGATGCACCAGCGACCGGGCTACAAGAACGGTAACAAGAGATCGCCTGTACGCAAATTCGATCTCTGATATTCAGACACCGATTTGCAGACGATTAGCGGGAGTTGTGACTCCGGTCACCGGTCCCGTGCGTGCGCGCGAGGTCAGCTGAGGGTCACCTGGCGGTTGGTGAGACCGCCGCGCGCCCGGCGCTCCTCCGTGGACAGCGGAGCATCCGTGGCCAGGGCCTTGGCCAGCCGCTCCGCGAACTCCGCCGCCGGCTTCTCGACGTCGTCGGCGGTCACTCCGGTCGGCAGGTCCCAGACCGGGACCATCAGCCCGTGGGCGCGGAAGGAGCCGACGAGCTTCGTGCCCTCGCCGAGCGACGACGTGCCGGCCGCGTGCAGCCGCGCGAGCGCGTCGAGCAGCTTCTCCTCGGGGTGCGGCATGACCCAGCGCAGGTGGTTCTTGTCCGGGGTCTCGCACCAGTAGGCGGCGTCGACGCCGGTCAGCTTCACGGTCGGGATGGCGGCGGCGTTGGCGCGCTCCAGCGAGGCGGCGATCTCCGGGGACGCGTTCTGGCCGCCCTCGGATTCCGGAATCCAGAATTCGAAGCCGGTGTGCACAACCGGCTCGAAACCGCCGTCGGTGTCCAGGAGATCCTGAAGTCGGGGACCCTCGGCCGGGACCCGGCGGGCAGCGACCGGAGTTCCCGGCTCCGCCACGAGTGCGCGCTCCAGGGTGTCGGCCATGTCGCGGCTCAGGTCCCCGGTGGAGGTCTCGTTCTGCAGGCCGAGCAGTACGGAGCCGTCCTCGCGGCGCAGCGCCGGCCAGGCCATGGGCAGAACGGTCACCAGCGTGACGGAGGGGACGCCCTCGGGCAGGCCGCCCTTCAGCGACAGCGGGATGGTGGCCGCGGGCACGAGCTCACGCAGCGCGACCCAGTCGCACTCGCCCGGCAGGCCCTCGAAGGGGCGCCGGACCTGGTCGGTGGCGGCGTGCGCGGCGGCTGCGCCGTGACAGGCCTTGTAGCGGCGCCCGGATCCGCAGGGGCAGGGCTCGCGCGCGCCGACAACGGGGATCTCACCGTTGTTGAGCTGCGGCTTTGCAGACTTGGCTGCGGGGCGCTTCTTGGCCATCGTGCGTGTCTCCCGGTTGCGGCGGTACGGCGTCGTGTCTGGGCGCGAGCCTAGCCGTTCGTACCGCCGGAACCGGTGGGGTGCGGCCGGGAGCACGGTCGGCGTGCGCTCCCGGACGGCCGCCTGTACGGATGACCGGTACTGCTGTGCTGACGATGAGCTGTTGTGCGGTCAGGGATCCCGCTGCCGAAGGGTCATGGCGTGCGGATCCCCGCGTTCAGACATCGAGATCGTCGAACGCCGTGCTGAAGTCGATCGCCGGGGGCGCAACGCGCGTAGCGAAATCCTCGTGCCGGGGCCCACAGGCGACGACCACCCAGACAGTGACCTCACCCGCCGCTCCGTCCCGGACACCCCAGTCCTGGGCGAGGGCACTGATGATGTTCAGCCCCCGGCCGCCGCGTGCGGTGACCGAGGGCGTGGAAGGAACAGGCCGGGTGGGCCCACCCCCGTCCGTGACCTCGACCGTCAGCCGCCCCGCTCTGTCGACGCGCCACGCGGCACGTATCTCCCCGTCCCCGACCTCCCGTGCACCCAGGGGCCTGCCGTGTCGGCAGGCGTTGCTGAGCAGTTCGGAAAGGATCAGTACGGCATCGTCCACGACCGATTCGGCCACCCCGCTGATACGCAATTGCTCGCGCATCCGGTGTCTGGCCTCGCCCACGCCCGCAGGACCATGGCGTACGTCCATGCACGACGACGTGGGCACTTCTTGTGCCACCACCAACGCCACCCCCGGAACCTCCTTAGCCCCACGCATGGTCTGGATGCCCCTTTGGCCTGGACCGGAAACCGCCGGAGCAGGCCGCTCTGACGCATTCGCGCCGATCGAATGCGGAGCGGATGCGCCGGGGCACGCCCTGTGACGAAGGGGCTGGGGGTGGCGGGTGCGCAAACAGGGACGTCAGCGCCCCAGTTGGGACAGAACCTGACGGGGTCTGTTCGTGATGATCGCTTCCACATCCAGATCAGCGCAGAGCTGAACGTCTTCTGGCTCGTTCACTGTCCAGACGTGCACGGAATGGCCCGCGCCCTGAAGCTTGCGGATGTAGCCGGGGTAGCTGCGGACGATTCGCATTCCGGGGCCGGCGATCGTCACACCGGCCGGCAGTCGCCCGTCGCGCATCCGGGGCGAGATGAACTGCATCAGGTACACGGTCGGGATCGTCGGTGCGGCGGCCCGTACCCGGTGCAGGGAGCGCGCGGAGAAGCTCATGATCCGGACCGGGTGCGGGCCCTCGGCCGGCGGGGCGTCCAGGCCGAAGCGCTTGAGGAGGAAGAGGAGGCGCTCCTCCACCTGTCCGGCCCAGCGCGTCGGGTGCTTCGTCTCGATGGCGAGCTGGACCGGCCGTCCGGTGTCCGCGACCAGCTCCAGCAGGCGCTCCAGGGTGAGGACCGAGGTGCGCTCCGGGTCGGCGTCCCAGTCGGGGGACTCCTCGCGGTCCTTCCAGGAGCCGAAGTCGAGGGCGGCGAGATCGGCCAGCTCCAGGGCGGACACGGCGCCGCGGCCGTTCGAGGTGCGGTTCACCCGGCGGTCGTGGACGAGGACCAGATGGCCGTCCGCGGTGAGCCGGACATCGCACTCGAGGGCGTCGGCGCCGTCCTCGATGGCCTTGCGGTAGGCGGCGAGCGTGTGCTCGGGGGCGTCCTCCGAGGCGCCGCGGTGGGCGACGACCTGGATGGTGCGCGGCATTGCGTGGGTCACCGGGTCATGGTGCCACCGTCAGCCCCTTGGGCGTCGAGCTCCGGCCCTGCGAGTGCGTCCGAAATGTCGGACATAAAGAATGGGGGGAGATGCACAGGTCCGGCTTACAGTGCTCTGACGGGTCATGGGAAAGGCTTCTGCCCAGGAACTTGTACGGTACGTCGAACGTTCAGCCGGATCGATATCGCCAGATTTCCGAAGCTGTGTGTGACGAGGAGAGAGAGCTGTGAGCACCGAGAACGAGGGCACCGCGGCCCCCACACCCCCCGCGGCCCCGTCCGTAACCCCTGCTCAGGGCTCCGAGACGGCGCCGGCGGCTTCCGCGCCCGCTCCGCGGCCGGACCATGCCCCGCAGGAGGCCGTTCCGGCCGTTCCGGCCGCACCGCCGGTCCCGCCTTCGGCGCCCGTCGCGCCCGCGGCACCGGCCGCGCCCGCGCCCGCGGCGCCCGCCGCCGGTGAGCAGGTGACCCAGCAGCTTCCGCCGACGCCCGCGCCGGGCACCGAGCCGACCCAGCAGATCCCGCCCGCGACCGCGGCGCAGGACCCCGCCTACGGCCAGGCCCCCGCCCCTGCCGCGCACGGAGCCGAGGGCTGGCCGCCCCCGCCGCCCACCGTGCCGGCGTACGGCGCCGGCGGGGCCGGCGGCGGCCCCGTCTGGGGCGCTCCCCCGGCCGCCGACGGCTATCCCGCGCCCAGGCAGAAGGGCAAGGGCGGCATGATCGCGGCCGTGCTCGTGGCCGCCCTCGTCGCCGGCGGCATCGGCGGCAGCGTCGGCTACTGGGCCGCCGAGCGCAGCGACAACGGCACCGGCTCGACCACCATCAGCGCGGCCAACACCCCGAAGGACCTCAAGCGCGACGCCGGCTCCATCGCCGGGCTCGCCGCCGGCGCGCTGCCCAGCGTGGTCACCATCGAGGCATCGGCCGGCGACGGCGAGGGCGGCACCGGCACCGGGTTCGTCTACGACCAGCAGGGCCACATCCTCACGAACAACCACGTGGTGGCCTCCGCGGCGAACGGCGGCAAGCTCTTCGCGACCTTCTCCGACGGCAAGCGGTACGACGCCGAGGTCGTCGGCCGGGCCCAGGGCTACGACGTCGCCGTGCTCAAGCTGAAGAATCCGCCGGCCGGCCTGAAGCCGCTGGCGCTCGGGGACTCCGACAAGGTCGCAGTCGGCGACGCCACGATCGCGATCGGCGCCCCGTTCGGCCTGTCCAACACCGTCACCACCGGCATCGTCAGCGCCAAGAACCGCCCGGTCGCCTCCGGCGACGGCACCGGCAGCAAGAACTCGTACATGAGCGCGCTCCAGACGGATGCCTCGATCAACCCGGGCAACTCCGGCGGCCCGCTGCTCGACGGACGCGGCGCGGTGATCGGCATCAACTCCGCGATCCAGTCGGCGGGCAACGGCGGCTTCGGTGGCGGCCAGGCCGGCTCCATCGGCCTCGGCTTCGCCATCCCGATCAACCAGGCCAAGAACGTGGCCGAATCGCTGATCAAGACGGGCAAGCCGGTCTACCCGGTGATCTCGGTCTCCGTGGACCTCCAGGCCAAGACCGAGGGCGCGAAGATCTCCGAACAGGGCGCGGCCGCCAACGAGCTCGTCGACCCCAACGGTCCGGCCGGTAAGGCGGGCCTCAAGCCGGGCGACGTCATCACGGACTTCGGCGGCAAGCCGGTCGACAGCGGCCCGACCCTGATCAGCATGATCTGGACGTACAAGCCCGGCGACACGGTGAAGCTGACCTACCTGCGCGACGGCAAGCCGACCACCGTCGACATCACGCTCGGATCCAGGATCGGCGACAAGTAGGAGCAGCACCGGCCACGGCGGTGGCCCGGTGACGAGGGGCCGTGGGCGGGATTCCGCCCACGGCCCCTCCAACGTCCGCTTATGCTTCCCTGGTGTTCGATTCTCGGCACATACGGACCTTCCATACGGTGGTCGCCTCCGGCTCCTACTCGGCGGCCGCCCGCGTGCTGGGCTACACCCAGCCCGCCATCACCCAGCAGATGAAGGCGCTCGAACGCGCCGTCGGAACCCCGCTGTTCACCCGCGTGGGCCGCAGGATGCAGCTCACCGAGGCCGGGGAGTCCCTGTCCCGGCACGCCGAGACCATCCTCGGCGACCTCTCCGCCGCCGAGGCGCAGCTGCGCGCGTACGCCCGTCTGCGCACCGGCCGGGTCAGACTGTGCGGCTTCCCCAGCGCCAACGTCACCCTGGTCCCGGAAGCCCTGAGCGGCCTGGCCAAGGACCACCCGGGCATACAGGTGGAACTGCTGGAGGGAGAGCCACCGGACTCGCTGCGACGGCTGGAGCGCGGCGAGTGCGACATCACCCTGGCCTTCACCTATCCGGGCCTGCACGAGGAGGTGCCGGAGGAGGTCGCCGAGGTCAGACTGCTGGAGGACCAGCTGACGGTGCTGCTCCCGAACGGGCATCCGCTGGCCCGTCGGCGTGCCGTGCACCTGGCCGACCTCGCCGAGGAGCGGTGGATCGCGGGCTGCCCGCGCTGCCGGGCGAACCTGCTGCACGAGTGTGCGGAGCTGGGCTTCGTGCCCGACATCCGCTTCGCCACCGACGACAACCTGGTGGTGCAGAGCCTCGTGGCGCAAGGCCTGGGCGTGGCGATGATGCCCGCGCTGGTCCTGCCCTCGCTCTCGCTGAACCGGGTGTGCGGCCGTGCGCTCCAGCCCGCTGCGCGTCGGCACATCGCCGCGTACGTCTACCGGGACCATCTGCGGATCCCGGCGACGGCCGTGGTGCTGGACGCGCTGAAGCAAGTGGCCGCCAACCGGGTCGGCTGCTGACCGATCCATAAGCGCTGCTTGGGATTTCCCGTCACAACTGTCGTTGGACGCGAGGGAACGACGCCCGCACGCTGCCCGTATGACCACCACCACACCGGCCCGTACCACCACGAGGATGGCCGCCCTCGTCAGTGAGATCCGCACGGTCGTGGAGCGGGGACTGGCTCCCGACCTCACCGCCTACCTCGTGGGCGAACGGCTCGCCCCGCACCTGGGGGCGCCCGACCTGCTGACGCCGATGCAGCAGGAGGGCAACCCCGAGCGCTACCGGCAGCACATCCTGCACGCGGAGTCGGACGGCAGCTTCTCCGTGGTGGCGCTGGTGTGGCTCCCCGGGCAGGAGACCTGCATCCACGACCACGTGTCGTGGTGCGTGGCCGGGGTGCACCAGGGTGAGGAGAGCGAGCGCCGCTTCCGGCTCGCCCCCGGTGCCGGTCCCGCCCGTCTGGTGGCGACCGAGGACGTGGTCAACGCCCAGGGAGAGGTCTGCGGGTTCGCGCCGCCCGGAGACATCCACAAGGTGCGCAACTCCTGTGCCACAAAGGCGATATCGGTGCACGTATACGGCGCCGACGTGTCCCGCCTGGGTACCAGCATCCGTCGCGTCTACAAGCTCCCCGTCGACTGATGGCCCTCCTTCACCGCCCGCAGAGCACGGCGGTTGGGCATGTTTCACGTGAAACATCCACGCCCTGGCCGGGGTTGGCGCTCGCCGCGGGCGGAGCCCTGGTCGCCTGGTGCATCCACCGGCTCATTCCAGGCATACCCATGCTGACCGCCTCGGTGGTGCTGGGCATCGCGGTGGCGCACCTCCCCGGCACGCGGATCTTCGTACGGGGACCCGGGCGCCCGGGTCTGTCCCTGGCCGGCCGGCGGCTCATGCGGATCGGCATCGTCCTGCTGGGCCTCGGCCTGGGGCTGGACCAGGTGCTGCGGCTGGGCTGGGCCACGGTGGCCATGGTGGTCGCCGTGGTCGCGGCCACGTTCTTCGGCACCCTCTGGCTGGGCCGCCGACTCGGGCTTCCGGGCGATCAGCCGCTTCTGATCGCCACGGGGTACTCGATCTGCGGCGCCTCGGCGATCGGCGCCGTGAGCGAGGTATCGGGCAGCGACGAGGAGGACGTGGCGGCATCGGTGGCACTGGTCACCCTCTGCGGGACGCTCGCCATAGCCGTACTCCCCCTCCTCCAGGACCCGTTGGCACTCTCCGACCTGGCCTTCGGGCGGTGGGTCGGCGCCGGTGTCCACGACGTCGGACAGGTGGTGGCGACCGCGCAGACCGCGGGTCCGGACGCCCTGGGCGAGGCGGTGCTGGTCAAGCTGATGCGGGTGGCCCTGCTCGCTCCGCTGGTGGCGGCGGTCGCCTTCTCGGTACGGGCCCGGCGGCGCGGGGTGCGCACCTCCTCGGGGCGCCGGCCGGCACCTGTGCCGCTGTTCGTGGCCGGATTTCTGGCCGCGGCCGGGCTGCGCGCCACCGGTGTGCTGCCCGACGTGGCCCTGCAGTGGGCGCACACCGCGCAGGAGGCCCTGCTGGCGGCAGCTCTGTTCGGTCTGGGAAGCGCCGTCCATCTGCCGACGCTGGCGCGAACCGGGGGCCGCGCGGCGGCGCTGGGGCTCGGGGCGTGGGTGGTCGTCGCCGGGGTCTCGTACGCGGGAGTGGTCCTCACTGTATGACCCCACAACGGCCGGGAGTTGGCCATTTCGTGGCCGGAACCGACCGAACGTTCCGACTGCCCCATGACATTGACGCGGGGCCGTGCCACTCTGCCCCGGCAAGCCGCACCACGTACGACGCACCACGCACAGCCGATCCGCACCGACCGCTCTTCACCCCCACCCTGCCCGGCTCCGACCGGTCCGGGCACGGCAGAAGGAGTCATGCGTGAATCGTCATCGCACGGCCTTGTCCGTCCTGCTCTCGGCGGGCGCCCTGGTCGCGGGCGTCCTGACGGCGGCCACCCCCTCGATCGCGGCGGACACCCCGACGTCCTTCCGGCCGCAGCAGACCCAGGGCTTCTGGACCGCCGAGCGGATGCGGGCCGCCACCCCGCTCGACGTGACGGCGGTCCCCGGCGCCGCCCGCACCGCGGTGGCCGCCTCGGCCGCTCCCACCGCCATCGCCCCGACGGCCGCCTCCTCCGCCGTATCGCCCACGGCGTTCCCGCAGGCGGGCGGGGCCTGGACGGGCGGCGGTGCGGTCGTGAAGACCTCGGGCCGGGTCTTCTT
Source organism: Streptomyces yangpuensis (assembly GCF_024666385.1). Classification (NCBI taxonomy): domain Bacteria; kingdom Bacillati; phylum Actinomycetota; class Actinomycetes; order Kitasatosporales; family Streptomycetaceae; genus Streptomyces; species Streptomyces yangpuensis. The sequence goes on along the minus strand of NZ_CP102514.1, from coordinate 3,634,100 downwards.
CACGATGGGCGGCCGCACCGCCTCCTGCTCCGGCAACTCGATCACCAGCGCCAACGGCAGCACGGTCATGACGGCCGGCCACTGCGTGAAGTACCAGGGCGCGTGGCACACGAACTGGGTCTTCGTGCCCGCCTACAACAACGGGTCGGCGCCCTACGGCCAGTGGCCGGCCACCAAGACCTTCGCCACCGACCAGTGGGCGGCCAGCGAGGACATGAACATGGACGTCGGCCTCGCCGTCGTCGCCCCGCTGAACGGCCAGACCCTCAGCCAGGCCGTCGGCGCCCAGGGGGTCCTCTTCAACGGCGGCTACAACAAGAAGATGTACTCCTTCGGCTTCCCCGCGGCCGCCCCGTACGACGGGACGAAGCTGGTCTACTGCAGCGGCAACAGCGGCAAGGACTTCCTGCTCACCAAGGACCACAGCCTGGGCTGCAACATGACGGGCGGCTCCAGCGGCGGCCCCTGGTTCCAGGACTTCAACGAGGCCACGGGCCTCGGTACCCAGGTCTCGGTGAACAGCTTCGGCTACACCTTCCTGCCGAACCGGATGTACGGCCCGTACCTCGGCAATGAGGCCAAGGCCGCCTACGACAAGGCGCAGGCCTCCTGATCCGACAGTCGTCCCGCCACCCCCGCCCGGCCGGTACTCTGTACCGGCCAGGTGGGTTGCCCGAGCGGCCTAAGGGAACGGTCTTGAAAACCGTCGTGGCGCGAGTCACCGTGGGTTCAAATCCCACACCCACCGCTTGCAGGTCAGTGAAGTAGCAGGTCAGAGGGCGGGTACCCGAATCGGGTGCCCGCCCTCCCTGCTCACCCTGGCTCGCCTCGATGCACCCGTATCCCGCTGTTCACCAGCGTGGAGGCCATCTGTGGGGCCAGGATCACGACGCTAGAGCTGCATACTCCTGGCGTCGCGCCGGCGCGCGATGTAGCGGAGCAGGGCCCAGATTGCCGCGGCGTTGACCAGGGCGCTGAACAGGACCGCACCGTAGAAGCCGAATTCGGCCCCCATGTCGAGCTTGGTGTCGACGGATGTGTCCGGTGCCCAGTCCGAGGGGTGCGGGGCGGACTCCGGCGGGAACTCCGTGGGCAGCGGCTCCGGCGGCGGCTGCGAGCCTTCGTAGGTGGGCCCCCTGTCCGGGGCCGGCTCGTCCAGGGCGTCCGAGCCGGGTCCGAAGGTGCTCAGCAGAAGGAGGCTGACCGGCGCGGTGGCGAGGATCGGCCAGACTCCGAAGAACCCGATGTCGCCCGTCCGGCTGCCGATCGCGATGTAGACCAGCATCGCGACCACCAGGGCCAGGTATCCACCGGGCACCCACATCTGAGGCTTTGACCAGCGCCGCACCATGACGTTCCCCGCTCCGTTCCGTTCCCGTCCCGCTCCGTTCGACCTGCGCCCAGTCTCGAAGCTGCCGAGGGCCGCCACCTGAGTACGCCTACTCATCCTGCTCGGCCGCGCGTACCTGGTCGGAGCCGTGCACAGCAAGCACGCCGGGGACACCGCGCCACGTATCCCCCCATGTCGGAGCAGGGCGTGCGGGGGATTCTCGGGTTGCCGGTCGGCCGGCGGTGTGCGGGGGCCGTGACCCCGGGCCGGGCCCGGTGCCGGGCGGCCCCGGAAGCCCGGCCGACAGGGGGAGGGAGACGGGACGAAAGACCGGATTGGGCCTTCCGAGTGGTGTTTGTCAGAAGATCGGCGCGTGTGATGAGCGCAGTGCGGTTGCCCCCACATCATGACGAATGTATTCAGATCCGCCCGTCCGAACATCGCGAATCGAGGCACTCCGTCATGGCTCACCGCACCGCCCTCACGTCGATCTGGACCTCCGTCCTCGCCGCCCTCGTGGCGGTCCTCTCCGCCCTCGGCCTCGGCGGCAAGGCGGCCCCGGCCGCCGCCTCCACCGCCGGCGGTTCCGCGGCCACGGCGGCCACCGTCGCCACCCCGGTCCGCCGGCCGGCCGTCTCGGCCCCGCGGAGCTGGCGGCAGATGATGCGGGGCGGTTCGCTGCCGCCGACCCTGAAGCAGCGCATCCGGGCCGAGGCCCACGGCAAGACCCCCGGTGTCCGTCGCTCGACCACCGCCGCGGCCATGGGCGCCGCCCCGGGAACCGCTGCTCGGGCCCTGACGCCTCCCGCGGTACCCGCCCCCCGCGCACTCCGCGCCGCACGTGCCATGGGTGCAGCAGGTGCCGCCCGCGAGACGCTGGCCCTCGCCGCGTAGCCCCGTACGGGCGGTCCGGACGAAGCAGGAACGCAGAAGCAGCGACGTACGCAGGCGCTGGAGCCCGGTCGGTCGTGACCGCGGATCGCGCCGCGTGGTGCCCCGGCAGCGGGGCACGGATGGATCACCCCGGCGTTGCGCCGGGGAGCGTGCAGGGGGCGTGAAGCCTGGCATGGCAGGGCCGCAGGCCCGGGAGACGGTGGGGTTCCCGGACGGCGCGGCCCTTTTCGGCATGTCCGCAAGCGGCGGTCTGGCGGAACGCTTCTGCGACCGGACCGGCTGGGGTCCGGTAGCGCGGGCGCCCTCGCGCATGCCCGGCCCTTCCGACCTTGACACCGCGGGCAGATCTGACGGACAGTCAGGTACCTCGACGATGTGGATGCCGGGAGGCCTGCGCCGTGCACCTCGCCCCGACCGAAGGCCAGTTGCGGCTCCGTGCCGAACTGCGCGCGTACTTCAAGGAACTCCTGCCCGACGGGGCCCCCGACGACCCCGCCCGCCAGCGGGAACTGCTCCGCCGCATCGGCGCCGACGGGCTGCTCGGCCTCGGCTGGCCCGTCGAGTACGGCGGACAGGGTCGCGGCGCGGACGAGCAGTTCGTCTTCTTCGACGAGGCCTACCGGGCGGGCGCTCCCGTCTCCATGGTCACGCTCAACACCGTCGGCCCGACCCTGATGAAGTACGGGACCGAGGAACAGAAGGACTACTTCCTCCCCCGGATCCTCGCGGGTGAGACCGTCTTCGCCATCGGCTACTCCGAGCCCGAAGCCGGCACCGACCTTGCCGCACTGCGCACCCGGGCGGTCCGCGACGGCGCCGACTGGCTGATCGACGGACAGAAGATCTTCACCTCCAATGCCCAGAACGCTGACTGGATCTGGCTCGCCTGCCGCACCGACCCCCGGGCCCCGAAGCACAAGGGCATCTCGATCATCCTCGTGCCCACCGCCGGCCCCGGCTTCTCGTGGACCCCCATCGACACCGTCGGCGGGCTCACGACCACGGCGACGTACTACGACTCCGTCCGCGTGCCGGCCGGGAACCTCGTCGGCCCCGAACACGGAGGCTGGGGGCTGATCACCAACCAGCTCAACCACGAGCGCGTGGCCCTCGCCGCGATCGGCATGCAGGCCGAGGATTTCTACGAGCGCGCCCTCCGGCACGCCCGCACCCCCGACCCGGCCACCGGGGAGCGGCCCGCCGACCTGCCCTGGGTACGGTCCCGGCTCGCGGAGGCCCACGCCCGGCTGGCCGCCGTACGCCTCCTCAACTGGCGTCTCGTCCAGGACGTGGGCAGCGGCAGCCTGGCTCCCGGCGACGCCAGCGGCGTGAAGTTCCTCGGCACCGAGTCCACCGTCGAGGTGTACCGGATGTGCCAGGAGGTGGTGGGCGAGGAGGCGCTCGTACGCGGTCCAGCGGCCTTCGCGGGCGGCGAACTCGAACGGATGAACCGGGCCGCCCAGATCAACACCTTCGGCGGCGGAGTGAGCGAGGTCCAGCGGGAGATCGTCGCCATGATGCGGCTCGGCATGAAGGGGAGGAAGCGATGACGGCGGACGCGACCGGTACCGCCGAGGAGGCAGCCCGGTTCCACGCACTGCTGGCGGCCTTCGAGGGACAGCCGGCCGCCGTCGCCGGCCGCGGCAAGGACGCGGTCAACGAGCCGATGATCCGCCACTGGTGCGAGGCGATGGGCGACACCAACCCCGCCTACACCGGACCGGACGCCATCGCTCCCCCCACCATGCTGCAGGCCTGGACCATGGGCGGGCTCTCCGGCCACTCCGAGCGCTCCTCCGCCCAGGACGAGCTCTTCGCCCTCCTCGACGGCGCCGGCTTCACCTCCGTGGTCGCCACCGACTGCGAACAGGAGTATCTCCGCCCGCTGCGCCCCGGCGACACGATCACCTTCGACGCCGTCATCGAGTCCGTGTCACCGCGCAAGACGACCAAGCTCGGCACCGGCCACTTCGTGACGACCCGCATGGACGTCCGGGCGGGCGGGGAGCCCGTCGGCACGCACCGCTTCCGGATCCTCAAGTACGCCCCCGCACAACGGCCGGCGAAGCAACCCGAACCCCGTGGGAAGAAGACCGGGGTGCAACGCCCCCGCCCCGTGGTCAACCGCGACAACCAGGGCTTCTGGGCCGGGGTGCGGGACCACCGGCTGCTGATCCAGCGCTGCACCTCCTGCACCACACTCCGCTTCCCCTGGCTCCCCGGCTGCAACACCTGCGCGAGCCCGGACTGGGACACGGTCGAAGCCTGCGGCGACGGCACCGTGTTCAGCTACGTCGTCATGCACCACCCGCCGTTCCCGGCCTTCGATCCGCCCTACGCCGTCGCGCTGGTGGAGCTCGCCGAAGGGGTCCGCATGATCAGCAACATCACCGGTGTCCCGTACGACAAGGTGCGCATCGGCATGCCCGTCCGACTGGAGTTCCAGCGCGTCGATGACGACCTCGAACTCCCCGTCTTCCGCGGGAGCGAGGGCTGATGGACTTCCACCCCACCGAGGAACAGGCCGCCGCGGCCGGCCTCGCCGCCCGGATCTTCTCCGATCTCGCGACCCACGAACGCCTCGCCGCCACCGGCACCGGCAGCGACACCGAACTGTGGAAAGCACTCACCGTCGCCGGGCTGACCGCAGCCGTCGAGGAGATCGGCCTGGTCGGGCTGGTCCTGCTGCTGGAGGAGCAGGGCCGCACCACCGCCCAGGTCCCCTACGCCGCCACCTGCGTGTACGGGATCCTCCCGGTGGCCGCCCACGGCAGCCCGGAGCAGCGCGCCCGTCTGCTGCCCGCGCTCGGCAGCGGGGAGGCGGTGGCCACCGGAGCCTTCCCGGCGCGCGGCCGGATCACCGCCGAGCGCGGCCGGCTCACCGGCACCGTCCCCGCCGTCCCCTGGCTGCGCGACGCCACGCACGTCCTGGTACCGGACACCGGCCGGGCCCTGTGGCTCGTACGGACCGACGCGCCCGGCGTGCGGACGTCCCCCGTCGAGACCACCGCCCCCTGGTCCGCGGGCCGACTGGCCCTGAGCGGGGCCGACGGCGAACGCATCGGCTCCGACGGCGCCTACGAGCACACCCTCGCCGCGGCGCGCACCGCCTTCGCCGGGCTCCAGGCGGGCGTCTGCGCGGGCTCGCTCGCCCGCGCGGTGGAATACACCTCCACCCGCGAGCAGTTCGGCCGGCCGCTCTCCACCAACCAGGGGGTCATGCTGCGCGCGGCCGACGCCCACATGGACACCGAGGCGATCCGCGTGACCACCTACGAGGCGGCCTGGCGCATCGACCAGGGGCTCCCGGCCCACGAGCACGCGCTCACGGCGGCCTGGTGGGCCTCGGAGGCGGGCAAGCGGGTCGTGCACGCGGGCCAGCACCTGCACGGCGGCATGGGCGCCGACCTGGACCACCCCGTCCACAGGCACTTCCTGTGGGGGCGGCAGCTGGACGCCTACCTGGGCTGCGGCAGCGAGCTGCTGGCCGAGCTGGGAGCTTCGATAGCCGAGGGAGAACAGGCATGAACGTCGGCGACACGCTGCCGCCGCTGGAGATCGCGGTCACCCGCACGCTGATCGTCGCGGGCGCGATCGCCTCCCGCGACTTCCAGGACGTGCACCACGACACGGCGCTGGCACGGGAGAAGGGCTCCCCGGACATCTTCATGAACATCCTGACCACCAACGGTCTGGTCGGCCGCTACATCACCGACCACCTCGGGCCCCGGGCCGTGCTGCGCAAGGTGGCCATCCGCCTCGGCGCCCCCAACTATCCGGGGGACACGATGACCCTCACCGGCACCGTCACCGCCGTGCTCGGCAGCACCGTCGAGATCCGGGTCGTCGGAGCCAACGGCATCGGCCACCACGTGTCGGGAACGGTTGTCGCGGAGGTGTCGGCATGAGCGTCCGCACCCGGGACGAGCTCGGCGGCCGGGCCGCGATCGCCGGCATCGGCGCGACCGAGTTCTCCAAGGACTCCGGCCGCAGCGAGCTCAAGCTCGCCGTCGAAGCCGTGCACGCGGCGCTCGACGACGCCGGGCTCACCCCCGCCGACGTCGACGGCATGGTCACCTTCACGATGGACACCAGCCCCGAGATCACCGTCGCGCAGGCGGCGGGCATCGGGGAGCTGTCCTTCTTCTCCCGCATCCACTACGGCGGGGGCGCTGCCTGCGCCACCGTCCAGCAGGCCGCCCTCGCCGTTGCCACCGGTGTCGCGGAGGTCGTCGTCTGCTACCGCGCGTTCAACGAGCGCTCCGGACGCCGCTTCGGTTCCGGCGTCCAGCAGCGTGAGCCCTCGGCGGAGGGCGCGGCGCTGGGCTGGTCCCTGCCCTGGGGGCTGCTGACCCCCGCCTCCTGGGTGGCCATGGCAGCCCAGCGCTACCTGCACGCCTACCACCTCACCCCCGAAGCCTTCGGGCACGTGGCGGTCACCGACCGCCGGCACGCCGCGAACAACCCGGCCGCCTATTTCCACGGCAAGCCGATCACCCTCGCCGACCACGCCGCCTCGCGCTGGATCGTCGAACCGCTGCGGCTGCTGGACTGCTGCCAGGAGACCGACGGCGGCCAGGCCCTCGTCGTCACCACGACCGAACGGGCCCGCGCCCTGCGACACGCCCCCGCCGTGATCACCGCGGCGGCGCAAGGCGCGGGACGCCGCCAGGAGGGCATGACCTCCTTCTACCGCGACGACCTGACCGGCCTGCCGGAGATGGACGTGGTCGCGCGCCAGCTGTGGCGCACCAGCGGGCTGCGGCCCTCCGACATCGACGTCGGCATCCTCTACGACCACTTCACGCCCTTCGTGCTGATGCAGTTGGAGGAGTTCGGCTTCTGCAAGCCGGGCGAGGCCGCCGACTTCGTGGCCGCGGACGCGCTCTCGCTCAACACCCACGGCGGGCAGCTCGGAGAGGCGTACCTGCACGGCATGAACGGCATCGCCGAAGCCGTCCGCCAGCTGCGCGGCACCTCCGTCAACCAGGTGGCCGGGGCCTCACACGCACTCGTCACGGCCGGAACCGGGGTGCCGACGTCCGGGCTGATCCTCGGCGCCGACGGCTGAGACCCCGGTCCTTGCCCGGGCCCCGCCCCTCCACCTTCAGGCGGTGGGGGTGGCCCTACTCCTACAACCTGAGGTGGATCCCCCATCGGCACCTGCGGGCGATTCCAGGGCCGACGGGCGCTCCTAGCGTGGAGACATGACCCCGCCTGTGTGCACGCTCGCCTCGAACCCGACGCCGTACCCGTCGTTCTCGGCGTACGTCCGGACCCGCGGCACGGTCCTGTTGCGCACCGCGCGCTCCCTCACCGCCAACCCGTGCGATGCCGAGGACCTGCTCCAGACAGCCCTCGCCAAGACGTACGTGGCCTGGGACCGCATCGAGGACCACCGTGCCCTGGACGGCTATGTCCGGCGGACCCTGGTCAACACCCGCACCTCCCAGTGGCGCAAGCGCAAGGTCGACGAGTTCGTGTGCGACGAGCTCCCGGAGACCGAGGAGGCACCCTCCTCCGACCCCGCCGAGGCCCAGGCGCTGCGCGACGCGATGTGGCGTGCGGTGACCCGGCTGCCCGACCGGCAGCGGGCCATGGTCGTCCTGCGCTACTACGAGGACATGAGCGAGGTACAGACCGCCGAGCTGCTGGGGGTCTCGGTGGGTACGGTCAAGAGCGCCGTCTCCCGCGCGCTCGGCAAGCTCCGCGAGGACCCGGAGCTCACCCCGGTCCGCTGAGGCGGGCGATGTTTCACGTGAAACGAGAGGATGTTTCACGTGAAACACGAAGCGGTTTCTACCCTCGGGTAGTGACAGACCGACCGGTACGTGCGCAGAATCTGCTGCATCCGTAGCCGCCGCAGCGCCGCAGCGCTCACCGGGAGGACGCTTTGCTCAGCACCATGCAGGACGTACCGCTCCTCGTCACCCGCATACTCCGTCACGGGATGACGATCCACGGAAAGTCCCAGGTCACGACCTGGACCGGGGAGGCAGAGCCACACCGCCGCAGCTTCGCCGAGATCGGCCTCCGCGCCACCCGCCTCGCCGGCGCCCTGCGCGACGAGCTCGGGGTGCAGCAGGACGACCGGGTCGCCACCCTGATGTGGAACAACGCCGAACACGTCGAGGCGTACTTCGCGATCCCCTCCATGGGCGCGGTCCTGCACACCCTGAACCTGCGGCTTCCCCCGGAGCAGCTGGTCTTCATCGTCAACCACGCCGCCGACCGGGTGGTCCTGGTCAACGGCACGCTGCTGCCCCTGCTCGCGCCGCTGCTGCCGCACCTGCCGACCATCGAGCACGTCGTCGTGGCCGGCATCGGCGACCGCTCCGTGCTGGACGGCCTGAACGTGCGCGTGCACGAGTACGAGGAGCTCCTGGAAGGCCGCTCCGACAGCTACGAGTGGCCGGAGCTGGACGAGCGCCAGGCGGCCGCGATGTGCTACACCTCCGGCACCACCGGGGACCCGAAGGGCGTCGTCTACTCCCACCGCTCGCTCTACCTGCACTCCATGCAGGTCAACATGGCCGAGTCGATGGGTCTGACCGACAAGGACACCACCCTCGTGGTGGTTCCGCAGTTCCACGTGAACGCCTGGGGCCTGCCGCACGCCACCTTCATGACCGGCATCAACATGCTGATGCCGGACCGCTTCCTGCAGCCCGCCCCGCTCGCCGAGATGATCGAGCGGGAGAAGCCCTCGCACGCCGCGGCCGTCCCCACCATCTGGCAGGGTCTGCTGGCCGAGGTCACCGCCAACCCGCGCGACCTGACCTCGATGAAGCAGGTCACCATCGGCGGTGCCGCGTGTCCGCCCTCCCTGATGGAGGCCTACGACAAGCTCGGTGTGCGCGTCTGCCACGCCTGGGGCATGACGGAGACCTCCCCGCTGGGCACGATGGCGCACCCGCCGGCCGGTCTGAGCGCCGAGGAGGAGTGGCCCTACCGGATCACGCAGGGCCGCTTCCCCGCCGGTGTGGAGGCACGTCTCGTCGGCCCCGGTGGCGACCTGCTGCCCTGGGACGGGGCGTCGGCCGGCGAGCTCGAAGTGCGCGGCAACTGGATCGCGGACGCCTACTACGGCGGTGCCTCCGGCGAACCCTTCCGGCCCGAGGACAAGTTCAGCGCCGACGGCTGGCTCAAGACCGGTGACGTCGGCGTCATCAGCCCCGACGGCTACCTCACTCTCACCGACCGTGCCAAGGACGTCATCAAGTCCGGCGGAGAGTGGATCTCCAGCGTCGATCTGGAGAACGCCCTCATGGCGCACCCCGAGGTCGCCGAGGCCGCAGTGGTCGCCGTTCCCGACGAGAAGTGGGGCGAGCGGCCGCTGGCGACCGTCGTCCTCAAGCCCGGTGCGACCGTGGACTACACGGGGCTGCGCGAGTTCCTCTCGCAGTCGATCGCCAAGTGGCAGCTGCCGGAGCGCTGGACGATCATCGACGCCGTCCCGAAGACCAGCGTCGGCAAGTTCGACAAGAAGGTGATCCGGCAGCAGTACGCGGACGGCGCACTGGAAGTCACCAAGATCGCCTGATGCCGCCCGCCCGGCCGGGGGCTAGTCCCGCGTGAGCCATGGCCGCAGCAGCCTGCTGACGGCGGGCATGGCCACGTAGGTCATCAGCGTGCTGAAGACGACGGCGAAGGCGGCCGTCCGCAGCACGAAGTGCAGATCCACCAGGTACGGCCCGAGCACCGCGTTGCCGGCGAGCGAGATCGGGAAGATGGCCAGCCCCGAGCTGATCGCCATCTTCCACCGCGGCGGCGCGGGCCGGGTCGTACCCGGCATGGCGAACCAGGTCTCCATGCCCTGCAGTTCCCGCCGGGCTATCTCCCTGTGGTGGTGGCCCAGGCAGTTGGAGAACCACTGGGCCCGCTCCGGAGAGTCCTGCCAGCGCTGGAAGGCGGCCTGGTTGCGGAAGCGGTGGACCAGGAACCACGGCCCGCCCTCCGTCGCAGGGCGGAACAGCCCGTAGCCCAGATGGTCCGGAAAACCGGCGGCCGTCTCCAGGATCCCGTGGGCCCAGGCCTCGAACGTCTCCTCGTGTCCCGGTTCCACCTGTCGCGCGATGAGCAGGTTCACCTCCCCGTTGTCGGCGGGGACGGTGTGCTCGGTCGTGTTGATGATGGCCATCGGGCCAGGATCGCTAGTTGGTGCCGATCTTGGCGAGCAGGTCCACGATGCGACCCTGGACGTCCGTCGTGGTGGCCCGCTCGGCGAGGAAGAGCACGCTCTCGCCCGAGGCCAGCCGCGGCAGTTCGGCCGGATCGATGCCGGTCGCCGTGTAGACCACCAGCGGGGTGCGGTTCAGCTGTCCGTTCGCCCGCAGCCAGTCCACGATCCCGGCCCGCCGACGGCGGACCTGCATCAGGTCCATGACCACCAGGTTGGGCCGCATCCGCGTCGCCAGCTCCACGGCGTCGGTGTCCGCGCCCGCCCGGGCGACCTGCATCCCGCGCCGCTCCAGGGCCGCGGTCAGCGCGGTCGCGATCTCGTCGTGCTCCTCGATCAGCAGGACCCGCGAGGGATGCTGCTCGCTGTCCCGCGGTGCCAGCGCCTTCAGCAGCACGGCCGGATCGGCACCGTACGCCGCCTCGCGCGTGGCGTGCCCCAGCCCGGCCGTGACCAGTACGGGCACCTCGGCGGCCACGGCGGCCTGCCGCAGCGACTGCAGCGCGGTCCGGGTGATCGGCCCGGTCAGCGGGTCGACGAACAGAGCGGCCGGGAAGGCGGCGATCTGCGCGTCCACCTCCTCACGCGAGTGCACGACCACCGGGCGGTAGCCGCGGTCGCTGAGCGCCTGCTGGGTCTGCACGTCGGGTGCCGGCCACACCAGGAGCCGGCGCGGGTTGTCCAGCGGCTCCGGCGGGAGTTCGTCGTCCACGGGCTGCGGCACGGGCCGGTTGACGACCTCGACCGCACCACCCGGGCCGTCCAGCGGCTCGGGGCCCTCGTCGGAACCGGCCTCGGGGGCCCCTATCGCGAAGGCCCGGCCCTGCGCCCCGGGCTCGGCGAGCCGGCGACGGCGGCCGGAGCCGGAACCCGTGGCGGGCCCCGCCGCGGCGGGGTCGACGGCGATGCCCTGGCCGAGGGTGCCCAGAGCGCGCACGCTGATCGGCTGCGCGGCCTGCCCCTGCGCCGGTGCGTCCTGCGGCTGGCGGGCTCCGGGGAGCGCGACCTGGCCGGAGGCCCCGTCGTCCTCGGAACCGGTACGGGCGGCCGGAGCCGGCCACGCCGCCGGGGCGCCGGCCAGCGCGCGCCGCCGCCCGGTCGGGTTCTCGGCGGGCGCGTCGGACGGTGCGGCCGGCGTCTCGGGCTCGGCTCCCGGGGCGCCCAGCGCCCGGCGGCCACGCCGCCCGGACGGTGCCTCGGCGTCGGGTCCGCCCTCGCCCTCGGGGACCGCCACGGACGTGCCGGCCACCGCGGGGGTCTGGGGGGTGGAGGGAACCGGAGACGGGCCGGCGGGCAGCGCGAAGCCGCCCTCCGGAGCGATGGGCCGTGCCGGAGCGGGCGTCGGGCCGAGCCCCGTCGCCGGTACCGGCCCGCCGGGCTGCGCCGGCCCGGCCGTACCCAGCGCCCGCCGTCGGCCGGCGGGGTGCTCGGACACCGGAACGGGGGGCACCGCGGGTACGGGCGGGAGCGCGGGCATGGCGGTGCCCTGCGGCTGCACGGGCCGGCCGGGGCCGCCCTGGCCTTCGGGGCCGCCTTCACCGCTGTCGTCACCGGCCCGGCCGCGCCGGCGGCCGGTTCCGAGACCCGCGGGGTTCACCGGGGACTGCGCGAGCTCGGGACCCGAGGGCGGGGCGGCCTCGCCCGCCCGCCGACGGCCCGACGGCAGCGCCAGCGCGCCCCCGCCCTGACCGGCCTGACCGGCCTGCGGACCCGAGGTCTCGTCCTCCAGGAAGGCGTCCACCCCGCGCCGGCCCCGCCGGCCGCCGGAGACCCGGCCGGGGGCGGCACCCTCGGCCGTCCCGGCGCCGTCCGGCCCGTTGCCCGCCGGGGGCTCCTCCGGCGGATCGGGCAGCGTCACCGTCCCGGCACCCGCGCCGAGCGGGAGTTCCAGCACATAGGCCCCGCCGGGCGCGCCCGGGACCTCCACCGTCTGCAGTACGCCCCCGTGCGCGGCCACGATGCCCCGGACGATCGGCTCGTGGACCGGGTTGCCGCCCTCGTAGGGGCCGCGCACCTCGATCCGTACGACATCGCCGCGCTGCGCGGCGGCCACCACGATCGTCGAGTCGCTGTAGCCGCTGCCCTGACGGGTCTTGCCGGTGGCGTCCACCCCGGCGACGTCCGCGACCAGGTGCGCGAGCGCGGTCGAGATCCGCTCGGCGTCCACCTCGGCCTCGATGGTCGGCGCGTGGACGGCGAACTGCGCACGACCGGGCCCGATCAGCTCGACCGCGCCGTCGACGCCGGCCGTGACCACGCCGTTGATCAGGACCTTCTTCTTCGCGAGCTTGTCGCGGCCGGCGTCCAGGCGCTGGAAGCCGAGCACGTTGTCCACCAGGGTGGTCATCCGCGAGTACCCGGCGGCCAGGTGGTGCAGCAGCTGGTTGGCCTCCGGCCACAGCTGACCGGCGTCGTCGGCCGCCAGCGTCGCCAGCTCGCCGCGCAGCTCGTCCAGCGGCCCGCGCAGGGAGTCACCGAGGACGGCGATCAGCTGCGCGTGCCGCCTGGCCAGGGCGTCATAGGGCCGCCGGTCCGTGAAGGTCATGACGGCGCCCACGAGCTGCTCCCCGTCCCGTACGGGAGAGGTGGTCAGGTCGACGGCGACCGGCTGTCCGGCCTTGTTCCACAGCACCTGCCCGCGCACGCGGTGCTTGCGACCGCTGCGCAGGGTGTCGGCGAGCGGGGACTCCTCGAAGGGGAACGGCGAGCCGTCGGCGCGGGAGTGCTGGACCAGGCCGTGCAGTTCGCGGTTGCCGAGGTCGGTGGCGCGGTAGCCGAGGATCTGGGCGGCCGCCGGATTGACGAGCACCACGCGGCCGTCGGTGTCGGTGCCCACCACGCCCTCGGCCGCGGCGCGCAGGATCATCTCCGTCTGCCGCTGGGAGCGGGCCAGCTCGGCCTCGGTGTCAACGGTCTGCGAGAGGTCGCGGACCACGAGCATCAGCAGCTCGTCACCGGTGTAGGCGGGTTGCGGCTCGCGGTAGGCGTCGCGGCCGTCGAGGTGGGCGCTGGTGACCTCGACGGGGAACTCGGAGCCGTCGGTGCGGCGGGCGACCATCCGCTTGGGTTTGGTGCGACCGCCGTCGTCCTCGCCGGGCCGGCGCATGGAGCCGGGGATCAGCTTGGAGTCGAAATCGGGCAGGAGGTCGAGCACGCCCCGGCCGACCAGTCCGGTGCCGGGGCTCTCCATGACCTCGAGCGCGATCGAATTGGCGTTGACGACCGTGCCGTTGGCGTTGACGAGCAACAGCGCGTCCGGAAGGGCGTCGAGTATTGCTGCGAGGCGAGCAGCGCCTCGGGATGGCCTGCTGCTCACGACGAGCTTCCTCCCTGACCAACGACTACCGGCAAGTCACGGGAGGAGTCTAAGGCCACGGGCCCGCGGCGAGGTGGCCGATGTGCGGCCGACGACGCCCCTTCCGGGCATCCTCCCAGGTCAGGAACGCCCACTCGGAAGCAGAGGTTCCAAGTCGTCCCAGCGCTTGATTTCGCATCCGTCCGTCCGGCGGAAGGTGGCGTTCACCTTGTGTCCGTTCCACGTTCCGGTGATGCGCGCGGTGGCGGGTCCGCCGTACTGCTTGGTGCAGATCCGGTCCGGGGGGACCGGCGCGAAGGGGTTGCGGCCCTCCGCGGCCAGCTGGTCCAGCCGGGCGCAGGCACCCTCGGCCTCGGGGTGGTCACCGCCGACGGGGCCGCATTCGAGCGTGTACTCCCGGTCCAGCTGCCGGTTGCCGGTGTCGGCCATGGTCATGGTCAGCCGGTCGGGCGTCGCCAGCAGCTGTCCCAGGGGCAGTGGGGGCAGCGGCCCGGCGGCAGCGGTGGCCAGGGCCGAGGTGACGGCGAAGGCGGCGAGACGCAGCATGGGGCACTCCAGGTCGTCCGTGGGTCATACGCCTGACCAACGACGGGGGCCCGCCGATGTTGCGTGCGGCGGGGCCTTTAAGGCTTTGCCCTCGGCCCGTCCCGCCTAGTACCGTGGGAGCGGATTGGTGAGGGGCCCTGCGCCTGTGTCATCATCTGCACGCACCTTCGTACGCGGGGGTGTGCTGGAGGCGTCGCCTAGTCCGGTCTATGGCGCCGCACTGCTAATGCGGTTTGGGTCTTACCACCCATCGAGGGTTCAAATCCCTCCGCCTCCGCAGTTCATCGAAGCCCCGGTCCATCAGGACCGGGGCTTCGATGCGTTCCGGAGTCTCTGCGCCCGCCGGGGGTGTTCCGGCCGGTTGCGAGCGTTGCCCGACCGCTGTCCGTCCCTTGCGCCACCTCATACGGACGATCTTCATCCGGGGCGTTTCCGCAGGTCAGCTGGGGTTTGGCTAATGGATTTCGCGTCCCGGCGAGGTCCATGTATTGTTGTTCTCGCAAGGCCAACGGGGCGAAAAACCCCGGGAAGCTCAAGCACTCGTAGCTTAACGGATAGAGCATCTGACTACGGATCAGAAGGTTGCAGGTTCGAATCCTGCCGAGTGCACAGCAGGGCAGAGGCCCCGGACGAAAGTCCGGGGCCTCTGTCGTATACCCGTCTTCGGTATGCCTGTCCTCCTTGATGGGGAGGGGTCCCCCGGAAGATGTCAGGGGCGGGATGGCTCCGGCGGGGGAC
Organism: Streptomyces yangpuensis; assembly: GCF_024666385.1. NCBI lineage: Bacteria > Bacillati > Actinomycetota > Actinomycetes > Kitasatosporales > Streptomycetaceae > Streptomyces > Streptomyces yangpuensis. Next base: position 3,619,097 of record NZ_CP102514.1, on the reverse strand, counting down.
GTCGACCACCCGGCGGCGTCGGTACGGTTCTTGGAGATCGTCCGAAGCTGGAGAACGGGGGCAATCATGGGACTGTTCGGGAATGCGCACACCGTCGACCCCGTGTCGGCGCAGCGGGACTACGCGCGGCTGCTGGGGCAGGGGGAGCAGGTGCACGCCGCCTTCCTGCTGATCCGGGACACGATCCTGTTCACCGACCGGCGCCTGGTGCTCGTCGACAAGCAGGGGCTCACGGGTAAGAAGGTGGAGTACCACTCCGTCCCGTACCGCAGCATCACGCACTTCTCCGTGGAGACCGCCGGCCACTTCGATCTCGACGCCGAGCTGAAGATCTGGATATCCGGCAGCCCGACGCCGATCGAGAAGACCTTCACCAAGGGCGTCGACATCTACGAGGTGCAGGCGATCCTGACGCAGTTCGTCGCCCGGTAGTCGGCTGTCCGGCCGCCTCGGAGGACCCGTGGGAGGCCGGTCACCGACATCACCAGCGAGTAGAGGGAGGTGGTGGCGGTGATGAAGAGGCGGTTGTTCTTGGGGCCGCCGAAGGCGATGTTCGAGACGGGCTCGGGGACGCGCAGGCGGCCGATCAGGGTGCCGTCGGTGGCGTAGCAGTGGACGCCGTTCTCCATGGCGGCCGTCCACAGTCGGCCCTCGTCGTCGAAGCGGATGTTGTCGACGCCGGGGCAGGTGGTGAAGACACGGTCGCCGGTGAGGGTGCCGTCGTCGGTGACCTTGAAGGCGCGGATGTGGCCCGCCCTGGTGTCCGCCGCGTACAGCTCGCTCTCGTCGGGGGAGAAGACGAGGCCGTTGGGGCCGAGGAAGCCGTCGGCGGCCAGGCGCACTTCGCCGGTCGAGGGATCGGCCCGGTAGAGGTTGCAGGCGCCGATCTCGCCGGGCGCGCGGTGGCCCTCGTAGTCGCTGGTGATGCCGAAGTCCGGGTCGGAGAACCAGATGGAGCCGTCCGAGCGGACCACCGCGTCGTTCGGGCTGTTGAGCCGCTTGCCGTCGAAGCGGTCGGCGATCACGGTGATGCTGCCGTCGGGCTCGGTGCGGGTCACGCGCCGGTTGCCCTGTTCGCAGGAGATCAGGCGGCCCTCGCGGTCGAGGGTGTTGCCGTTGGAGTGGCCGGCGGGTGACCGGAAGACGGAGACCGTGCCGGTCGCCTCGTCCCAGCGCAGCATCCGGTCATTGGGGATGTCGCTCCACAGCAGTTGCCGCCAGGCCGGCAGGTACAGCGGGCCTTCGGCCCAGCGGCAGTCGTCGTAGAGCCGCTCCAGCCGGGCGTCGCCGTTGGCGCAGCGGCCCGTCTTGAAGCGCTCGTCCAGAATCTCGTACAAAGTGAGGTCGGCTATGGCAGACATGATTCCCCCTGAGGAAGTACTACCGAATTCTGTTCGGTCTGAGGGTGAGATTGCAGGATCATGTACCGTCTTCGCAAGGGTTGTCAGGCCCATGAGAGGAAGATTGCGTGGACGACATCGACCGGGCGCTCGTCCTGCGCCTGCAGCAGGACGCCGGGCAGTCCTACGCGGCTCTCGGTACGGCTGTCGGCCTTTCGGCCGGGGCCACCCACGAGCGCGTGCGCAAACTGCGCGAGCGCGGGGTGATCCGGCGGACCACCGTCGACGTCGATCCGGCCGCGGTGGGCAGCGGGGTCCTCGCCTACGTGATGGTCGACTCCAACGCGTGGATGGGCGAGTCCGGAGACGACTTCGCCGCGATCCCCGAGATCCAGGAGGCGCACATCATCGCGGGCAGCGCGTCCGTACTGGTGAAGGTCCGCACGGCCTCGACCGAGCAGCTGCAGGACGTCCTGCGCCGCCTCTACGCCATCGACGGGGTCAGCGGTACGCACGCGACCGTCGTCCTCGAGACCTTCTTCGAGCGGCCGCTCCCGCTGTGACCTGGTGGTGCACCGGGATCCGGTGGAAGGACTCCGCACCCGCCATCGGGTGGTACGGCAAGGAGCGCGGCGAGCGGGCGAGCGCCCTGGTGTACGGGCAGCGACTGGCCTTCGTCGCACGCGGGGAGCGGTGCTGCCTGGGCGTGCGGCGGGCCGGGAAGCGGACGCCCTGTCCGGCCTCCGCCACCGTGCCCGGCCGTGGCGGGAGCGCGCAGTGCCCGGAGTGTGCGCGCCTCGACCGGTCGTTCTCCGTGGCCGCCGACACCAACGCCGCCGATCCGCGGACCTACCGGGTCTATCTGGCCTGGTTCGGGCCCGGCATGGTCAAGGTGGGCATCACCGCCGAGGAGCGCGGCTCCGCCCGGCTGCTGGAGCAGGGGGCGATGTCGTGGACCTGGCTGGGGCGCGGGCCGCTGATGGCCGCCCGGCGCACCGAGGAGCTGCTGCGGGCGGCGCTCGGGGTGCCCGACCGGATCGGGTACGCCCACAAGCGCGCCGTACGGGCGCACCTGCCCGGCGCGCCGGAGCGGGCGCGGGAGGTCACCGAGCTGCACGGCCGGGCGGCGGCGCTGTCCGGGTGGCCGGAGACCCTGGAGCGGCTGGAGTGCGAAGTCAGCGACCACGCGGCGGTGTTCGGCACGGACGGTTGGAAGGGGATCCCGGAACCGGACCGGGTGATCGCGGAGATGGCGGCGGAACGGGCCGTCGTGGGGCGGCTGGTCGGCGCCGCCGGGCCCGACCTGCACTTCGAGGACGGACTCGTGGTCGACACCCGGCTGCTGGCCGGATGGGAGCTCGCCGTGCCGGCTGAGGGGGCCGTGACCTCGGTGCCGGTGGCGCGGATCCCGTCCGCGGCCGCTCCTCAGGCCGGGCAGGACGGGCTGTTCTGACGTTGCGGACGCGGAGGACCCCGAAGGATGATGACGGTCCGTGAGAGCGGCCGGTACCTACGGGCTCCATGGATGCCATGGTCAAGAATTGGATCCCTTTGGGCTCCCGGGGCTGATTCGGGTGGACATGCCGGGGGCGCTCCGCCGAGGGTGGTGGGCATGACCACTCAGCCGGTGGCGGCCTTCGAACCGCCCTATGTCATGGCCGTCTTCAGCAACGTCCGCACCGCGGACGACACCGGATTCGACGAACTCAACGACCGGATGGAAGAGATCGTCGAGGCCATCCCCGGCTACCTCGGCTACGAGTCCGCGCGCACCCCCGGCGGCCTGGGCATCACCGTCGCCTACTTCCGGGACCACGAGGCCCTCACGGTGTGGCGCGAGAACCTGCAGCACCAGGCGGCCATGAAGCGGGGCCGCGCCGACTGGTACGAGAGCTACACCCTGCACGTCGCCACCGTCGAGCGGAGCCACGGCTTTGTCCGCAACGGCTGATGCGGTCCGCGCCTTCACCGAGCGGCTCGGACTGCCCGGACTGGTCGACGTCCACACGCACTTCATGCCCCGGCGGGTCCTGGACAAGGTGTGGGACTACTTCGACGCGATCGGCCCGCTGACCGGCGTCGAGTGGCCCATCACCTACCGCCACGAGGAGGAGCAGCGGGTCGCGCTCCTGCGGGAGTTCGGGGTCCGGGCGTTCACCTCCATGCTCTACCCGCACAAACCGGAGATGGCCGCCTGGCTCAACGCCTGGTCCGCCGATTTCGCGGCCCGCACCCCCGACTGCCTGCACACCGCGACCTTCTTCCCGGAGGAGGGCGTGGCCGGCTACGTCGGCCGGGCCGTCGCCTCGGGCGCCCGGATCTTCAAGGCCCACCTGCAGGTCGGCGGCTACGACCCGAACGACGACCGACTCGACCCCGTCTGGGGGCTGCTGGCCGAGGCCCGCATCCCCACGGTGATCCACTGCGGTTCCGGCCCCGTCCCCGGCAAGCACACCGGGCCCGAGCCGGTCGCCCGCCTGCTGGCCCGCCATCCGCGGCTGCCGCTGATCATCGCCCACATGGGGATGCCCGAGTACGCGGACTTCCTCGACCTCGCCGACCGACACCCGACGGTGCGCCTCGACACGACCATGGCCTTCACCGACTTCTCCGAGCGGTTCAGCGGCTTCCCGGCCGCAGACCTCGGACGGCTCGCGGACCTCGGCGACCGGATCCTGTTCGGCACCGACTTCCCGAACATCCCCTACCCGTACGAGCACCAGCTCGCCGCCCTCGATCGGCTGGGCCTGGGCGACGACTGGCTGCGGGCGGTCTGCCACGACAACGGCGCCCGGCTGTTCCGCCTCGACCGCTGACCCGCCCTTTCTCAGGAAATTCACAGGTTGGGGCAAGAACGCTCTCAGAGGCACCGGGGAACGTGTGCGTATGACTGCGACGACCACCTCCCATGCGTCCACGTCCACCGGCAATCACACGGCCCTGGTACGGCCCGACGGCGGGCCCTGCCGGGTGCTCGTCGTCGACGACGAGGCCTCGCTCTCCGAGCTGCTGTCCATGGCCCTGCGCTACGAAGGCTGCGAGGTCCGCAGCGCCGGCGACGGGGCCGGGGCGCTGCGGGCCGCCCGCGGCTTCCGCCCGGACGTGGTGGTCCTCGACGTCATGCTCCCCGACATGGACGGCCTCACCGTCCTCGGGCAGCTGCGCCGGGAGATCCCCCAGGTCCCCGTCCTGTTCCTGACCGCCAAGGACTCCGTGGAGGACCGGATCGCCGGCCTCACCGCGGGCGGCGACGACTACGTCACCAAGCCCTTCAGCCTGGAGGAGGTCGTGGCCCGGCTGCGCGGCCTGGTGCGGCGTTCGGGCGCGGCACAGGCCGCCCGCGGCGGCTCGGTCCTGACCGTCGGCGATCTGTGCCTCGACGAGGACAGCCACGAGGTGGTGCGCGCCGGCCAGGACGTCCACCTGACCGCCACCGAGTTCGAGCTGCTGCGCTACCTCATGCGCAACCCGCGGCGCGTGCTGAGCAAGGCGCAGATCCTGGACCGGGTCTGGTCCTACGACTTCGGCGGCCAGGCCAATGTGGTCGAGCTCTACATCTCCTACCTGCGCCGCAAGCTGGAGAGCGGCCTCGGGCTGCCGTCGATGATCCACACCCGGCGCGGCGCCGGCTATCTGATCAAGCCGGCCGAGTAGTGGCACGGCGCGGGCGCCGGCGACCGGGCGGCCGCCGGCCCTGGTCGCTGCGGACCCGGCTCGTCGTCTCGGCGGTGGCCCTGATCGCCGTGGTGGGAGCGGCCATCGGCACCGTCACCACCCTCGCGCTGCGCTCGTACCTGGTCACCCAGCTCGACGAGCAGCTGGCCACCTCCATGAAGATGGCGGCCCGGATGCCGGGCGGGAAGGCGGTCCGGGAGAGCGGCGCGGGCTTCGTCGTAGCCCCCGGCAGCCCCGTGGACGCCGCCGGGATCCGGCTGGACCACACCGGAGCGGTCCTCGGGAGCGCCCGCAACACCCGCCACGAGGGGTGGTCGCCCGACCAGATTCCGCCGTCCCTCACCGAAGCCCAGAGTGCGACTCTCGCCCGGGCCGCAGAGAAGGCCGCGCAGGGCTCGCCCGAGCGGGCGGCGGGCGCGGAGCTTCCCGGCCTCGGCGCCTACCGGGTGCACGTCTCCCCCGACCGGACCCTCGTGCTCGCCTTCCCGCTCCAGGAGGTCGACTCCACGGTCCGCACCCTCGTCGGGGTCGAGCTCTGCGTCACCCTGGCCGGACTGATCGCCGCTTCGCTCGCCGGGCAGGCCCTGGTCGGCGTCGCCCTGCGCCCGCTGCGCCGGGTCGCCGCCACCGCCACGCGCGTCTCCGAACTCCCCCTGCACCAGGGCGAGCCCGCCCTCCACGAACGGGTCCCGGACGCCGAGGCCGACCCCCGCACCGAGGTGGGCCAGGTCGGCGCCGCCCTCAACCGGATGCTCGGCCATGTCTCCTCCGCCCTCACCGCGCGCCAGCAGAGCGAGATGCGGGTGCGGCAGTTCGTCGCCGACGCCAGCCATGAACTGCGTACGCCGCTGGCCTCCATCCGCGGCTACGCCGAACTCACCCGCCGGGGCCGCGAGGAGCCCGGCCCCGACACCCGGCACGCCCTGGGGCGGATCGAGTCCGAGGCCACCCGGATGACCGGGCTGGTCGAGGACCTGCTCCTGCTGGCCCGGCTCGACGCCGGCCACCCGCTGTCCATCGGCGACGGCGACGGCGGTGACGGCGGCGACGGCGGCGGCAGTACGGGCACGGGCACGGGTGCCGGCACCGATCTCGCCCCCCTCGTCATCGACACCGTCAGCGACGCCCGGGCTGCCGGGCCCGAGCACCACTGGCGCCTGAACCTGCCCGAGGAGCCTGTGCCCGTGCGCGCCGACGCGGCCCGCATCCAGCAGGTACTGGTCAACCTGCTCGCCAACGCCCGTACGCACACACCGCCCGGCACCACCGTCACCGCCCATGTTTCACGTGAAACATCCGCCGTCCGGCTGCGCATCGAGGACGACGGCCCGGGCATCGCGCCCGAGCTGCTCCCCCGGGTCTTCGAGCGCTTCGTCCGTGGTGACGCCTCCCGCTCCCGGGCCGCCGGTTCGACCGGCCTCGGGCTGGCCATCGTCCAGGCCGTGGTCACGGCCCACGGCGGGACCGTCGCCGTGCGGAGCCGGCCGGGGCGGACCTGCTTCGAGGTCGTGCTGCCGCTCGCGGCGGACTCACAGACGGGCCACAGGCTCAGCACACTGAGGTGACAGGCGGCCCCACGAGGGTCGGAGCATGCCAACCGACACCTCTCCCGGGGCCCTTCCGGCACGGACGCCCCTCGCGCCCGTGCCCGGCGAGCCCGTCCTCGACGTGGTGATCCCGGTCTTCAACGAGGAGAAGGACCTCGGGCCGTGCGTGCGCAGACTGCACGACCACCTGACACGGACCTTCCCCTACCCCTTCCGGATCACGGTCGCCGACAACGCGAGCACCGACCGCACCCCCGAGGTCGCGGCCGGGCTCGCCGCGGCACTGGACTGCGTACGCAGCACCCGGCTGGAGGAGAAGGGCCGGGGCAGGGCCCTGCGTACGGTGTGGTCCGGTTCCGACGCACCCGTCCTCGCCTATATGGACGTGGACCTCTCCACCGATCTGAACGCACTGCTTCCGCTGGTCGCCCCCCTGATCTCCGGCCACTCCGACCTCGCCATCGGCACCCGCCTGGCCCGCTCCTCACGGGTCGTGCGGGGAGCCAAGCGGGAGTTCGTCTCCCGCGCCTACAACCTGCTGCTGCGGTCCTCGCTCGCCGCCCGGTTCAGCGATGCGCAGTGCGGCTTCAAAGCCATCCGGCGCGAGGTCGCCGAGCGGCTGCTGCCGCTGGTGGAGGACACCGGCTGGTTCTTCGACACCGAGCTGCTCGTGCTTGCCGAGCGGGCCGGGCTGCGGATCCACGAAGTGCCCGTCGACTGGGTCGACGACCCCGACTCCACCGTGCACCTCGTCAGGACCGCCACCGAGGACCTCAAGGGCGTCTGGCGCGTGGGCCGGGCGCTGGCCGTGGGGGCGCTTCCCCTCGACCGGCTCGCCCGCCCCTTCGGTGACGACCCCCGCGACCGCATCGCGGTGCCCGGAGTTGACGGCGGACTGGCCCGCCAGCTCATCGGCTTCTGCACCGTCGGCGTCCTCTCCACCCTGCTCTACCTGGTGCTGTACTCCGCCTTCCGGGCCGGGGCCGGGCCCCAGCTCGCCAACGGCGCAGCCCTGCTGCTCTCCGCCGTGGCCAACACCGCGGCCAACCGCAGGCTCACCTTCGGCGTCCGCGGCAGGGAGCGGGCCGTACGCCACCAGGCCCAGGGTCTGGTGGTCTTCGGTATCGGCCTGGCACTCACCAGCGGCTCCCTCGCCGCCCTCGCGGCGGCCACGTCCCATCCCGCGCACGGCACCGAGCTGGCCGTGCTGATCACCGCGAACCTCGCGGCCACCGTCCTGCGCTTCCTGCTCCTGCGCGCCTGGGTCTTCCCCGAACGGCGCGGCGCCGATCCCCGCAGCCCCCGCACAGCCACCGCCACGGCCACGCCCACGGCCACGGCCACGGCCACGGCCACGGCGACCCCCATGTCCACGTCCACTTCCCCGTCCAAGGAGGGCCGATGACCACGGCAGCACTCCCGATCCTCCCGGCCGCCGCGGCCGGCGCCCGTACCGCCCGGCCCGGCTGGGAGCGGCCCGCCCTCGCCGGGCTGCTGATCGCCACCGCGGCCCTGCTCCTGTGGGACCTGGGCTCCTCCGGCTACGCGAACTCCTTCTACTCGGCCGCGGTCCAGGCCGGCAGCGAGAGCTGGAAGGCCTTCTTCTTCGGCTCCTCCGACGCGGGCAACTCCATCACCGTCGACAAACCCCCGGCCGCCCTGTGGCCGATGATGCTCTCGGTCCGGCTCTTCGGACTGGGCTCCTGGCAGATCCTGGTCCCGCAGGCTCTGATGGGGGTGGCGACCACCGGTGTGCTGTACGCCGCCGTCCGCCGCCAGTTCGGGCCGGGAGCCGCGCTGCTGAGCGGGGCCGCCTTCGCGCTGACGCCCGTCGCCGCGCTGATGTTCCGCTTCAACAACCCCGACGCCCTGCTGACCCTGCTGCTCACCGTCACCGTGTACTGCCTGCTGAGGGCCCTCGAAGGGGCCCACACCCGCTGGCTGGTGTGGGCGGGTGTCGCGGTCGGGTTCGCCTTCCTGACCAAGACTCTCCAGGCCTTTGTCATCCTGCCGCCGCTCGCCGTGCTCTACGCCGTCTGCGCGCCCACCGGGCTGCGCCGGAGGCTCGGCCAGCTGCTGCTCGCGGGCGGGGCGATGGTGGTGGCGGGCGGCTGGTGGGTCGCCGTGGTCGAACTGTGGCCCGCCTCCTCCCGCCCGTACATCGGCGGCTCGCAGAACAACTCCTTCCTGGAGCTGACCCTCGGCTACAACGGCCTCGGCCGGATCAACGGCAATGAGACCGGCAGCGTCGGCGGCGGCGGAGCCGGTGGCCCCGGTGGCGCCGGCGGTGGCGGACGCTGGGGCGAGAGCGGCATCGACCGGCTGTTCTCGGGCAACATCGGCGGGCAGATCTCCTGGCTGCTGCCGGCGGCCCTGGTCCTGCTCGTGGCCGGGCTGGTGATCACCTGGCGGGCCCGCCGCGCCACGGACTCGGTGGACGGCATGGCGCGCGCGGCCTTCCTGGCCTGGGGCGGCTCCCTGCTGATCACCGCGGTGGTCTTCAGCTACATGCAGGGCATCTTCCACGAGTACTACACCGTGGCCCTGGCGCCCTTCGTGGCCGCGCTGATCGGCATGGGCGTCGCCGTGCTGTGGGAGGAGCGGGGCAGCGCGGTGGCCGCGGCCACCCTCTCCGGCACGCTCGCGCTGACGGCCGTCTGGTCGTACGTCCTGCTCGGCCGCGCCACCGGCTACCTGCCGTGGCTGCGCTGGGCGGTGCTGGTGGGCGGGCTGCTCGCCGCGGTCGCGCTGCCGTTCGCGGGGCGGGCCGGCCGGCGGATGGTGCGGGCCATCGCGGGTCTCGGGGTGGTGGCGGCCCTGGCCGGGCCGTTCGCGTACTGCATGACCACCGTGAGCACGGGACACACCGGCTCCATCGTGACCGCCGGACCGGCGGTGGCGGGCAGCCGGGGCGGCCCCGGCGGGATGCTGGGCGGCCCGGGCGGGTTCGGTGAAATGCGGCAGGGCGGCCGGGACGGCGGGCAGCAGCCCGGTGGCACGCTGCCGCAGGGCGCCGTACCGCCCGGCCAGGGTGCCGTACCGCCGGGCCAGGGCGGTATGCCCGGAGCGGACGGCCGCGGGGCCGAGCGCCCGGGAGGCTTTCCCGGCGGCATGACCGGCGGCGGCCCGGGCGGAGGCGGCGGCGCCGGCGGCCTGCTCAACGGCGCCCGTGTCAGCAGTGAGGCCGAGGCGGCGCTCACGGCCGGAGCCGACTCCTACACCTGGGCGGCGGCCATCGGCTCGCAGAACGCGGCCAGTTACCAGCTGGCCTCCGGCGTTCCCGTCATGCCGGTCGGCGGCTTCAACGGCAGTGACCCCTCGCCGACCCTGGAGCAGTTCAAGGAGTACGTGCGGGACGGGAGGATCCACTGGTTCATCGGCCAGGGAGGCACCACCGCCGCCGGCGCCGAGGCGGACGGCGGACGTCGTGGCGGCGGCGGTCCCGCGGGCCCCGGTGGTGGCACCAGCACGGAGATTGAGAACTGGGTCAAGGCCACGTTCAAGGAGTCCACGGTCGGCGGAGCCACCTTCTACGACCTGACGGCCCCGACGTCCTGATCCCCTGAGCCCCTGATCCCCTGAGCCCCTGATCCCCCGTCGTTCGGCCCGGCGGCGGACACCCCCAGGGGGTCTCCGGCCGATCAGCCCGCAATGCCCGGCCCGACCCCTAGCATCAAGAGGGCGGACCGGGCATTCCGGGCTGGTCCGGCCGTCGCGAGGAGGGTGCCCTCATGGTGTCCGCGGCCGATCCAGGCGAGAACCGGACCAGCGTGTGGCTGGTGGCCAAGCCCGCCACACCCGTCAGACGCCGTACCGAGGCTCCCTCGGGGCTCGACCGGGAGCGGATCACCGCCGCCACCGTCCGGCTGCTCGACGCCGACGGGCTCACCCGGTTCTCGATGCGGCGGCTGGCCGCCGGGCTCGGCGTCACCGCGATGTCCCTCTACTGGTACGTGGACACCAAGCACGATCTGCTCGAACTGGCCCTGGACCGGGTCCTGGGGGAGCAGTCCCTGCCGGCCGGACCGTACGGCTCCGGCGGGGCGGGCTGGCAGGACGGGCTCAGGGATCTGGCCCGGGGCTACCGGCGGGTGCTGGCGGCGCACCCGTGGGTGGCTCCGCTCAGCGCCGCGTACCCGGACATCGGCCCCCACGCCCGGGCCTTCGACGCGGCCCTCCAGCGGCTGATGGACGCCACCGGCCTGGTGGGCGCCGTCCGGACCGGTGCCCATCTGGCGGTCCGGCAGTTCCTGCACGGCTGCGGGGGCGCGGTCCGGCGGGCGCCCGAGGGCGACTTCTGTCTGGCACTCGACGTTCTGATCACGGGCATCGAGGCCAGGGCCGAAGCCGGGACAAAGACCACGGCCACGGCCACGGCCACGGCAGACGCCTGAGCGCCGCCCGGACTGCCGGGCGGGCTCAGGCAGGGGTCAGGCCTTGACGGTGGCGTCCGCAACCTCGCCGGCGCCAGCCGTCCCGGCCGTCCCGGCGGTCCCGGCCGTCCCGGCGGGCGAGGCACCGGCCGACGCCGCCGCCGGGCTGTGGACCGCCGGCTTCGACTTCAGGGCGACCTCCTTGATGAACACCACCAGCACCAGGCCGAGGAGCGCGAACGGGGCGGCGTAGAGGAAGACATCGCCGACGCCGTGCCCGTACGCGGACTCGATGACCTCACGGAGGGGCGCGGGCAGCTTGTCGAGGTCGGGGATCCCGCCCCCGGCCGTACCGCTCTGGCCCATGGCCGCCGCGGCCTTCGGGCCGAGGGCGGCGAGCCCGTCCTGGACGTAGTCCGTGACCCGGTGGGCCATGACCGCACCCAGTGCCGAGACGCCCATCGCGCCGCCGAGCGAGCGGAAGAAGGTGACGACCGAGCTGGCCGCACCCAGGTCCTCCGGGGCCACCTGGTTCTGGGTGGCGAGGACCAGGTTCTGCATCATCATGCCGAGACCGAGGCCGGTCAGCGCCATGTAGACCGCGATGTGCCAGTACGGGGTGTCGTACCGCAGGGTGCCGAGCAGCCCCAGTCCGGCCGTCAGCAGCACACCGCCGGAGACGAGCCAGACCTTCCACTTGCCGGTCTTGGTGATCACCTGACCGGAAACGGTGGAGGAGACGAAGAGCCCGGCGATCATCGGAATCGTGAGAATTCCGGACATCGTGGGGGACTCGCCGCGGGCCAACTGGAAGAACTGGCTGAAAAACACGGTCCCCGAGAACATCGCGATGCCCACGAACAGCGAGGCCGTGGAGGCGAGGGTGATGGTCTTGTTGCGGAAGAGCCGCAGCGGAATGATCGGGTCGCTCGCACGGGACTCGACGAGGACGAAGAGCAGTCCGAGGAGCACCGAGCCGCCCGTCATGGCCCAGGTCTGCCAGGAGATCCACTCGTAGGAGTCCCCGGCCTGGGTGACCCAGATGAGCAGCAGCGAGACGGCGGCGCTGATCAGGAAGGCGCCCAGCCAGTCGACCTTGACGTCGCGCCGTACGACCGGCAGCCGGAGCGTCTTCTGGAGGACGATCAGCGCGATGATCGCGAAGGGCACGCCGACGTAGAAGCACCAGCGCCAGCCCAGCCACTCGGTGTCGGTGATGACGCCGCCCAGCAACGGGCCGCCGACGGTGGCGACGGCGAAGACCGCGCCGAGGTAGCCGCTGTACCGGCCGCGCTCGCGCGGGGAGATCATCGCGGCCATCACGATCTGGGCGAGCGCCGAGAGGCCGCCGACGCCGATGCCCTGCACCACGCGGCAGGCGATGAGCGTGCCGGTGTTCTGGGACATCCCCGCGACCACGGAGCCGAGCACGTAGATCACCAGGGATATCTGGACCAGCAGCTTCTTGCTGAAGAGGTCGGACAGCTTGCCCCACAGCGGGGTGGCGGCCGTCATGGACAGCAGGGCGGCGGTGACGACCCAGGTGTAGGAGGACTGGGTGCCGCCGAGGTCGCTGATGATCTGGGGCAGGGCGTTGGAAACGATCGTGGAGGACAGGATCGCCACGAACATGCCGAGCATGAGCCCGGACAGCGCCTTCATGATCTGGGGATGGGTCATGTCCACGCCGGTGGACGTGGAAGGAGATGTGGAAATGGACGCGGAAGTGGACGCGGACGTGGACGCGGGGCCGGTGGTCTTCTCCGACGGGGCCATGTCCTTCCTTTCTCTAGAAGCTCGATCGGAGTCGGGCCAGCAGGGTGTTGAGTACGTCGATGTCCTGGACGGACCAGTCGTGGAGGGCTCTCTCCAGGGCGGCCGTGTACCGGGCGCCGATCTCGGCGAGCAGCGCCCGGCCGGCCGGGGTGAGCCGCAGGATGCGGCAGCGCCCGTCGCCCGGGTCCGGCTCGCGCTCGATCCAGCCGCGGGCGGTGATGTGGCTGACGTGCCGGCTGGTGACCGAGATGTCGACGGCCATGAGGTCGGCCAGACGGCTCAGCCGCATCTCCCCGTGCCGGTCGAGAACGGTGAGCACGGCGGCGGTGCCGGGCGGGCAGTCCGGGGGCAGGTTGCGGGCGAGCTCACGCTTGACCGCACCGATGCCGGTGAGCCGACGGGCCAGTTCCTCGTGCGGAGTGGTCAGTGTGGTCGGCGCGGTCTGTGTGGTCCGCGTGATCTGCGCGGTCCGCGTCGTCGGCACGGTCTGTGTCGTCGGCATGGTCTGTGTCGGCACCGGGCGACCCCCATCTTGTTGCTTGAGGCAACCATAAGAGTCGGTGGTTGCTACAGGCAAATGAATCTGGGGGTGGGGCGGTAAAGGAATCGGAAAACCGGCTAGGGTCCTGCTCCATGGCTGACAACCACAACTCACAGGTCCCCGAGGGCAACTACGACCCGGCGGGCAGCACTCAGATGTTCCGGGCCTTCGTGGAGGAGGCCGCACCGGCGCGGCAGCCGGGCCCGGGGGCGCGCCAGCAGCGTCGCGCAGAGCAGGACGCCGCCAAGGGGTCGGGCCCGGCCGTGAAGGTGGCGCTGGCCCTTGCGCTGGTGCTCGTGATCGGTGCGGTCGCCTGGCTGGTCCTGGGCTGAGACCGCGGAAGGCCGCAGCCGACCGGCTCCGGGCCGTTCAGTTCCAGGTGGCGGTGACCTTCCGGGTGTCCACGTGCATGCCCAGCGGCACCCGCCAGGCCTCCAGGCACACCGTGTAGGTCTGCGTCTTCGAGGCCCCGCCCGCGATCGGTGCGGGGAGCGGCTGGGTCGAGGTGATCGTGGCCCAGTCGATGCCGAGAGCGCCGATGACGTGCGTCGCGAAGCTGACCGTGCCCGAACGGGCCGCGGTCGTGCCGGTGTTGGTGAAGGTCAAGGCGACCCGCTCGCACCAGCGGTCGGCCGCGGCCGACCGGACCGGCGCCGACAGCGTCAGCTGCGCCGGGGTGGCCGGGGGCGGCGGCGCCGGGGGCGTGGTGCCCGGCCTGCTGGGCGGCCCGCCGGGGCTCGTCGGACCCGTGGGGCCGGTGGGGTTCGCGGGGGCGGGCGCGCCGGGAGTGCCGGGCGGTATGGGAGTACGTCCTGGGCCGCCGGTGGATCCTGGGGCGCTTGCCGGGCCGCCGGGGGCGGTACTCGTGGCTCCGCCCGAGGTGGGGCCGCCCGCGCCGTCCGGTCCCGGGGGCGGGGCCGACGTACCGGGTGACGCGGGGGATCCGCCCGCCACGGACGGGCCGCCGAGCTGCTGGAACTCCACCCCACCCTGCGGTGCGACGTTCTCCCCCGCGCCCCGTTCGGGGCCCGGGGCGGCGGCGCCCACGGCGGAGAAGCCCTCGCGCCCCGGACCGCCGCAGCCGGTGAGGCCCACAGTGGCCGTGCAGCACAGGGCGAGCAGGGCGGTGGCCGCGCGCGATCCCTTTCGCATCGCGCCAGTGTTCCTGACGGATCGTCAATTGGGAAGCGCTCGGCATCGGCCGGGCGGCCCGGATACCGGACCGCCCGCCCCTCGTGTCAGTCCCCGATGAGGCCCACGCGCAGCTGCGCGAGCGTGCGCGTCAGCAGCCGGGATACGTGCATCTGGGAGATGCCGACCTCCTCGCCGATCTGCGACTGCGTCATGTTCGCGAAGAACCGCAGCATGATGATCTGCCGCTCCCGGGGCGGGAGTTTGGCGAGCAGCGGCTTCAGGGACTCGCGGTACTCGACGCCTTCGAGCGCGGTGTCCTCGTAGCCGAGGCGGTCCGCGAGCGAGCCCTCGCCGCCCTCGTCCTCGGGGGAGGGCGAGTCGAGCGAGGAGGCCGTGTAGGCGTTCCCGACGGCGAGGCCGTCGACGACGTCCTCCTCCGACACGCCCAGCACGGCGGCGAGTTCCGGGACGGTCGGCGAGCGGTCCAGCTTCTGGGCGAGCTCGTCGCTGGCCTTGGTGAGCGCCAGGCGCAGCTCCTGGAGCCGGCGCGGGACGCGCACGGACCAGGAGGTGTCCCTAAAGAATCGTTTGATCTCGCCCACGACGGTCGGCATCGCGAACGTCGGGAACTCCACGCCGCGTTCGCAGTCGAACCGGTCGATCGCCTTGATCAGACCGATGGTGCCGACCTGGACGATGTCCTCCATCGGCTCGTTGCGGCTGCGGAAGCGGGCTGCGGCGTACCGCACGAGGGGCAGGTTCAGCTCGATCAGGGTGTCGCGCACGTACACCCGTTCGGGGCTGTCCGCGTCCAGGGTGGAGAGTCGCTGGAAGAGCGAGCGGGAGAGGGTTCGGGTGTCGATGGCTTCCGAGCGTTCGGAAACAGCCGGCGGCGTCACGGGCTTTACGAGCGTGAGCACCTTGGAGCTGCCCTGGTCTACGGACATGCCACCCCCTTGAGGTCGCGGACGGTCGCGTACGGCGCGCCCGTCAGAGGAACGCAGCTTCCACCTGAATACCGGAGGCGGGGCCGCGGCAAACGCGGTTCACGCAGAATGTCACATGTCGGCAACACGCTGTAGCGCCATGTCGACATATAGTTCCGACGACAGAAGGGGGCAGAGCGTGATCAGCCCGTTCTGTCGGGAAAAAGGCGAATGATCTACGCCCGTTACGGTTACGCCTCGATCCTGTTTGCGGATCTCAGTCGGGCGAAGCTGCGCGCCAGCAGTCGCGAGACGTGCATCTGGGAGACCCCGAGCTCGGCACTGATCTGTGACTGCGTCAGATTGTTGTAGTACCGCAGCAGCAGGATCCTTTGTTCACGCTCGGGCAGCTGCACGAGGAGATGCCGCACGAGGTCGCGGTGCTCGACCCCGGCCAGTTCGGGATCCTCGTAGCCGAGCCGGTCCAGCAGCCCGGGCATGCCGTCGCCCTCCTGCGCGGCCTCCAGCGAGGTCGCGTGATAGCTGCGCCCGGCCTCGATGCAGGACAGCACCTCGTCCTCGGTGATGCGCAGTCGCTCGGCGATCTCGGCGGTGGTCGGGGTGCGGCCGTGCAGGGTGGTGAGGTCCTCGGTGGCGGCGTTGACCTGCACCCACAACTCGTGGAGCCGGCGCGGCACGTGGACGGTGCGGACGTTGTCGCGGAAGTACCGCTTGATCTCGCCCACGACCGTCGGCATCGCGAAGGTCGGGAACTGCACGCCGCGGTCCGGGTCGAACCGGTCGATGGCGTTGATCAGGCCGATCGTGCCGACCTGGACCACGTCCTCCATCGGCTCGTTGCGGCTGCGGAAGCGGGCGGCCGCGTAGCGGACCAGCGGGAGGTTCGCCTCGATCAGGGCCCCGCGCACCCGGGCGTGCTCGCTGCTGCCCGGCTGGAGGCCCTTCAGCTGGCCGAACAGGACCTGGGTGAGGGCCCGGGTGTCCGCGCCGCGGCCCGCGGGCCGGGGGGCTGCCGGAGAGGCCGTCGGGGAGGCTGTCGAAGGGGTTGCCGGTGAAGCTGCCGGGGGGACGGCCGCCGGCGGGGCCGGTGGGACGGCCGGGGAGATCGCCGGAGGGGCAGCCGCCGGAGGCTCCTCCGGCGGCTGCCCCTGGCGGCTACCGGTGCGGGGCTCCTGCTGGGGCGGTACCTGGGGGTCCTGCTGGGGTGGCACTTGAGGCGCAGTACTGGCCGGCACGGTCACGCCACCCCTTCAGTCAACTCATCCGTTAAAAGCGGTCATAGCATCACAAGAGATGTGCACTGTGTGCAAGCACCGTATATCGCCGTGTTGACGGCAAGTTGGGCATATCCGGGCATTATGCCCGGCAGTGGGTACGCAAAAGCCCCCCACCCGTCGAGTGGGGGGCCGGAAGTCCGGGAACCGCTTCGGCGTACGGGTCAGCGCACCAGTTCGGTTATGAACTCGCCGATGCCGGAGGCGGCATCCGATATCCCCTGGAAGCCTATTTCCACGATCTCGGCGGCTCGCTTCGGCTGGGTGATGATCACGAAGAGGGCGAATACGGTGAGGGCACCGGTGATGAGCTTCTTGGTGTCCACGTGCGGGCGGCCTCCCCAACCGGTCCTTGCAAGTCGGGTGAGTCTAACCGGTCGGGTTTGGGCACTCACCTGTCCTTTAAGGACCAATGACCCGGTGCTCCGGGTCCTTTGCCGGTCGGTCGCCGGCCGGGGCGGACGCAGGATGGATGTGAGCCCACCGGTTCTGGCAGGAAACCGGTGGGTGGGGGACAGGGCCTCACTGCGGGGTCCGGCCGCGAGCTTCCCCCTGAACTGCGGCCGGGCCGGCAGGTCCGTCCTCGTCGGGGGAAGTGGCTTGTCCCCCGATGCCGCTTCCCCCGCAAACGCGTCGAAGGCCCCGGCCCCGGTCGGGGCCTTCTTCGTGCGCGCCCTTCGTGCGCGCCCTTCGTGCCCGCCTTCGGTGCGCTCCTCGGCGCGCGCTTCGTGTGCGCCCGCGGAGCGGCGGCTACTGGATGGCGCCGGCCAGGTCGGTGAGGGGCTGTACGGGGGCGATCACGGGGGCCAGCTGGTTGGGCAGGTCCGTCAGCGCGTTGAGCCCGTTCGCGCCGTCGCCGACCTTCCCCACGACCTCCTGGACGGAGGCGGGCTGGACCCCCGCGGGCGTCCCGGGCGACGGGATCGGCACGTCCGGGAGGGTCAGCGGGGAGATCGGGGCCGTGTCCGCGGAGGCGGCGGGTGCGGCGAGGCCCGCGGCGGCCCCCGCGAGGGCGAAGGCGGCGAGGATGCGCTGGGTCTTGGTCATGCCGTGACAACGGCCGAGGGGGCGGGCGGTCACGCCGCTGTCCTCCGGAGGGCCGATCGGGAGCGGCCCCGAAAGCCGGTCGGAAGCCCACCCGAAATCCGGTCCGCAGCGCCCCCGCATGTCAGTCGGAAACGCCGAGAGCCCCGACCCTTGCGGGGCGGGGCTCTCGATCGAAGCGGTAGTGGAGGGATTTGAACCCCCGATGGGTTGCCCCATACTCGCTTTCGAGGCGAGCTCCTTCGGCCACTCGGACACACTACCGAGATGGATCCTAGCCTAAGGAACCCCATCCGCTGAAATCGGTGCGCCGACCCCGGCTCACAGGTCGCGGAAGAAGTCCGTCAGCTGCCGTGCGCACTCCTCGCCGAGCACCCCGCGCACCACTTCCGGCCGGTGGTTGAGCCTGCGGTCCCGTACGAGGTCCCACAGCGACCCGGCGGCGCCGGCCTTCTCGTCGTCCGCGCCGTAGACGACCCGGGCGATCCGTGCCTGCACGAGCGCGCCCGCGCACATGACACACGGCTCCAGGGTGACCACGAGGGTGCATCCCGGGAGCCGCCATTCCCCGAGTGCGGCGGCGGCCCTGCGCAGCGCCAGGACCTCGGCGTGCGCCGTGGGGTCGCCGCTCGCCTCGCGTTCGTTGTAACCGGTGGCGAGGATTTCGCCGTCCGGGCCCAGCACGACGGCGCCGACCGGCACATCGCCGGCCGGCACCGCCCGGGCGGCCTCCTGGAGCGCCAGGCGCATGGAGCCCAGCCACGGGTCCCGCACGGGATCCACGGGATCGGTGGTGTTCGCGGTGAGCACTAGCGGACGGCCTCCAGGACCTCGGTGGCGCCGAGGGACTCGGCGATCTCCGTGAGGGCGTCCCCGTCCAGGGTCATCAGTTGCTTGTTGGTCACGCCGAGGTCGTCCAGCAGCCGGGGGTCGCCGAGCGGGCCGGCCGGTACCGGCTCCGAGCCGGCCCCGCGCTCCCCGTCCTCGTCGGCGTCCTCGTCCGTGAACGCGGCGATGGATTCCTCCTCGCCGTCCTCGGTGCCGTCCAGGTCCAGCTCGTCGAGTTCGTCGTCCTCCTCGTCGCTGCCCAGCAGCTCTTTGGTCAGCATCGAGCCGTAGGAGCTGCGGGCGGCCGCGGCGGCGTTCGAGACGAAGTACCGCGGGTCCTCCTCGCCGTCCACGCGGACGACGCCGAACCAGGCGTCCTCCTGCTCGATGAGGGCGACCACCGTGTCGTCGTCGACAGCGGCGGAACGGGCGAGATCGATCAGATCACTGAGGGACTCGACGTCGTCGAGTTCCATGTCGCTCGCTTCCCACCCGTCTTCGGTGCGCGCGAGCAGTGCGGCGAAATACACCGTGACTCTCCCACTGGTCTTAGGCGTGCCGGTTGGAGGTCCCCCCGGCCGGAGGATGGGACGAAAGCGGCCGTGCTACTCGCCGCCCTGCCCCGCCCAATCGGCATCGTGGCAGAAACGGCGGCGTTGCGAGAGGTCTTCCGCGCTTGCGTCGTGCCGCGCCGTCCCCCGCCGGGGCCGGTGCGGTGTTGCGGCGCCGGGGCGTTCCGGGGTGCCGGGGGCCGCGCCGGTTGCCCGACGGGCCGCTCGTGTCGCGCCGCGCGGCTCCCGTATCACCAGCGGAACGTGCGCATGCGCATCTGCTGGCGCATACGGGCCGCACGCGCGCGGCGGGGCTGTACGCGATCGCGCAGCGCGCGGGCCTCCATCAGGTCACGCAGGAACTGTGCGCGGCGTGCTCGGCGCTGCGCCGCCGTCTCCGGAGTGTCGTCGCTCGGCTGCGTGTCGGGCATCGGCCACCACCCTGGGCTGGTCGGTCGTTTCCCCCTGCATCCACCTTCCCCCGGACAGGGCGTTTGATGCCACCCCTGTGCAGGTCAGACGTCGTCCTTGAGGGTCGGGACGATGGCCACCGGGCCGTGCGCGTGGTGCAGTACGGCGTGGGCCACGGAGCCGATCTGCAGGGACATGGCGGTGCGCCGCGGGTGGTGGCGGCCGACCACCACCAGGGCCGCCGAACGGGAGGCGTCGACGAGCCGTCCCGCCGCGTCGCCGGGGACCGCGGCCTGCTCCACGGGGACGTCCGGGTAGCGGGTGCGCAGCGGCGCCAGCCGCTCGGTCTGGGACCGGAGCATCTCCCGCTCGGCCGGTACGGCGTCGCCCTCGTCGGCGAGCCCCTCGGGCGGGATCACCTCGAAGGGCCGGTCGATCACGAGGGCCGGCGCGGGCGGGACGGTGTACGCGGAGACCACCTGGACGGTGGTCCCCCGCACGGCCGCTTCCGCGAAGGCGAAGGACAGCACGTCGTCGGGGGTCTCGGCGGCGTGCAGACCGAGCACCACGCGTCCGGCGGACGGCTCGGGGGCGGTCGTGGCGTTGGCCGCGGCGGCGTGGCGCTCGGCGTGCGGGACCACCACCACCGGGCACGGGGCGGTCGACGCCACCGCCCTGCTGCTCGATCCGAGCAGCAGGCTGGCGAAGCCGCCGCGCCCCCGAGAGCCCATCACCAGCATCAGGGCGCCGGATCCGATCACGCGCAGTGCCTCGGGGACGGAGCCCTCCAGCGACTCGTACCGGACCCCTTCGGGCAGCGCGGAGCCGGCGCCCAGCACGCCGCGGACCCAGTCGCCCACGGGGTCGGCGAACTCGTCGGGCTGCCGGGCGTCGTGCAGTGACGCCCGGCGGCCCGCGTACAACTGGGCGTGGTCGGGCAGTACATGGGCGATGAGGAGTTCCGCACCGTGCCGCAGGGCGGCACCCCGCGCCCACTGGAGGGCCACCAGGCTGTGCTCGGACCCGTCGACGGCTGCGATCACCGGTGCGTTGCTGCTCATCAGTCCAGCGTGCTGGGCGTCCGCGCGGGCCGCATCCGCAGGCCGCCGCGGGCGTGGCCGGCGCTGGGGACGCGAGGGGGGCGCGTCAGCGCGTAGCCTTTTGGGTGCAGGTCGCGTCGAGCGGCCGTTTTTGCTGGTCGCACGCTGAGTTTTGGAGGATGTTGTGCGTTTGCAGGTCGTCGATCACCCCTTGGTGGCGCACAAACTCACCACCCTGCGCGACAAGCGCACCGACTCCGCGACGTTCCGGCGTCTCGCGGACGAGCTGGTGACCCTGCTCGCGTACGAGGCCACCCGCGACGTGCGCACCGAGCAGGCCGACATCGAGACCCCGGTGGCCCCGACCACCGGTGTGAAGCTCTCGGCCCCCCGGCCGCTGATCGTCCCGATCCTGCGGGCCGGCCTCGGCATGCTCGACGGCATGGTGCGGCTGCTGCCGACCGCCGAGGTGGGCTTCATGGGCATGGTCCGCAACGAGGAGACCCTGGAGGCCTCCACGTACGCGACCCGTATGCCGGAGGACCTCTCCGGACGCCAGGTCTACGTCGTGGACCCGATGCTCGCCACCGGCGGCACGCTCGTCGCGGCGATCCAGGAGCTGATCAAGCGCGGCGCCGACGACGTCACGGCCGTGGTGCTGCTGGCGGCGCCCGAGGGCGTCGAGGTCATGGAGCGCGACCTTGCGGGCACGCCGGTGACGGTCGTGACGGCCGCGGTGGACGAGCGGCTCAACGAGCACGGCTACATCGTGCCGGGCCTGGGCGACGCCGGCGACCGGATGTACGGCTCGGCGGAGTAGTCCCCGGGCGCCGCGGAGCAGCCGTCGGGCCGCCGCGGCGGCCCGACGGGGCCGCCGCAGGCGCCGTACGGGGGCTCAGCAGTTCTTGGCGGGCGCGGGCACGGGGTTGGCCAGGAGGGCCAGGGCCTTGTCCGCGTCCTCCTTCGTGCTGAGCTCCTTGAAGGCGTCGCCCAGGATCAGGTCGACGTCCGCGGTCTCACGGGCGTCGGTCTGCTGGGTGGTGCCGGGGAGCTGAGTGCCGAGCACCGCGTAGACGGCCTTGTCGGTCGCGGGGGAGCCCAGCAGTATCCCGGTCCCGGGGACCTTCTTGTCGAAGTCGGCCGGGGCGTTGCCGACGCTGCCGATGACGAATCCGCGTTTGGCGAGTTCGTCGCCGACGGCCTTGGCCAGGCCCGCGCGCGGGGTCGCGTTGTAGACGTTGACCGTGATCGTGCCGGGCTGGGGGAGCACGACCGCGGGTCGGGCGGGTGCGGACGCCGCCGAGGCGGCCGCGGGGGCGCCCTTCTTGGCAGCGGCCTCGGGAGATTTCGTCGGGCAGTCCTTGGCGCCGGCAGCCGTGTTCCGTTTCGGGCCATCGCCCTGGAACACGTCGATGAGCTGCAGTGCCCCGTAGCCGACCAGGGCAAGCGCGAGGACCGAGCCGAGCACGCCGAGGACGATCCGTCGTCGGCTCCGCTTACGGCTCATGCGGGGGTAGGCGGTCCCCGTGACGCGGTACTTTCCGCCCATGCCGGGGGGAGTGAGCATGCTCATGGGCGCAGCGTAGTGCGACCCGGTGGCGATGCCTACTAAATGATCTGCTGATAGGTCAATGGTGACCCGAAAGGCGCAATCTACGCGAAGCGTCAGTCCATCTCGAGGACGCGGGCGTGCAGCACCTGACGCTGCTGCAGGGCCGCGCGCACGGCGCGGTGCAGCCCGTCCTCCAGGTAGAGGTCGCCCTGCCACTTCACGACGTGGGCGAACAGGTCGCCGTAGAACGTCGAGTCCTCGGCGAGCAGCGTTTCGAGGTCCAGCTGGCCCTTGGTCGTCACGAGCTGGTCGAGCCGGACCGGGCGCGGCGCGACGTCCGCCCACTGCCGGGTGGTTTCCCTGCCGTGGTCGGGGTACGGCCGCCCGCTTCCGATGCGCTTGAAGATCACACGGAAAGCCTACCGGGCCCGTGCCTGCGGGCGCAGCCTCGCAAGGGTGGTGCAAAAGTGACGGACAGTGCTATTTGGGGAGTGATCCATGAGCGAGAGCACCGATGCCACCGCCGCCGGGACGGGCAAGGCGGACAAGGCGGGCGTGACTGACAGGGCGGACGCGGTGGACGCGGTGGACGCGGCGGGCCCGGTGGACGCGGCGGGCCCGGCCGGGCGGATCGCCGCCGGGTACGCCTTCACCGGACCCGCGCTCGACCTGGGAGCCCTCCTCTGGGACGGGGCGTGCCTGCCCGACCGTCAGATCCGCATCCCCCTGGCCATGCTCAACCGGCACGGGCTGGTCGCCGGCGCCACCGGCACCGGCAAGACCAAGACGCTCCAGCTCATCGCCGAGCAGCTGTCGGCGGGCGGCGTCCCCGTCTTCCTCGCGGACATCAAGGGCGACGTCTCGGGGATCACCGCGCCCGGGGTGCCCGGTGAGCGGACCGACCAGCGGGCCCGGGACGTGGCCCAGAGCTGGCAGCCCACCGGATGCCCGGGCGAGTTCTACTCGCTGGGCGGGATCGGCCCCGGCATCCCGGTCCGGTCCACCGTCACCGCCTTCGGCCCGGTGCTGCTGTCGAAGGTGCTCCAGCTCAACCGGACGCAGGAGCAGTCCCTCGGCCTGATCTTCCACTACGCCGACACCAAGGGCCTGGAGCTGATCGACCTCAAGGACCTGCGCGCGGTCGTCGCCTTCCTCGTCTCCGACGAGGGGAAGGCCGAGCTCAAGGGCATCGGCGGACTGTCCACGGTGACCGCAGGGGTGATCCTGCGGGCGCTGACCGCGTTCGAGGCGCAGGGGGCCACGGAGTTCTTCGGCGAGCCCGAGTTCGACACGAGCGAGCTGCTGCGCACGACCGCCGACGGCCGCGGAGTGGTCTCCGTACTCGAACTCCCGGCGGTCCAGGACAAGCCGCAGCTCTTCTCCACCTTCCTGATGTGGCTGCTGGCCGACCTCTACACCGACCTGCCGGAGGTCGGCGACCTGGACCGGCCCAAGCTCGTCTTCTTCTTCGACGAGGCCCACCTGCTCTTCAGCGGGGCCTCGAAGGCCTTCCTGGAGTCGGTCACCCAGACCGTCCGGCTGATCCGCTCCAAGGGCGTCGGCGTCTTCTTCGTGACGCAGACCCCCAAGGACGTGCCCGCCGACGTGCTCGCCCAGCTCGGCAACCGCGTGCAGCACGCCCTGCGCGCCTTCACCCCCGACGACGCCAAGGCGCTGAAGGCGACCGTGAAGACCTTCCCGCACTCCGCCTACGACCTGGAGGAGCTGCTCACCGCACTGGGGACCGGCGAGGCCGTCGTCACCGTGCTCAGCGAGAACGGCGCCCCCACCCCGGTCGCCGCGACCCGGCTGCGGGCCCCGCAGTCGCTGATGGGGCCCCTACCGGCGGCGGACCTGGACCGGGCGGTGAAGTCCTCGCCGCTCTGGTCGCGCTACGCGGAGCCGGTCGACCGTGAGTCGGCGTACGAGAGGATCAGCGCCGAGCAGGCCGCCGCGGAGGCCCGGGCGGAGGCGGCCGCGGCGGAGGCGGAGGCCGGGAAGCAGGCCTCGAAGGCAGCCGCCAGGGGCACGGGACGCGGCGCCCCGAAGGAGGACCCCTCGCTGGTCGAGCAGGTGGTGGGCAGCGGACTGTTCCGCTCGCTGGCCCGGTCCATCGGTACGCAGCTGGGCCGGGAGATCTCGCGCTCCGTCTTCGGGACGGCGCGCAGGCGCAGGTGACGCGGTGACAGACTCGGGGCATGCGGACCGAACTCACCGACACCACGTCCAGCAAGGTCAACCGGGCCCTGCTCGCAGCACGCCGGGCGATAGGCAGCCCCACCATGGGGCTGGTGCTGACGCTCGTCGTCGTCACCGACGAGGAGAACGCCTACGACGCCGTACGCGCGGCCACCGAGGCCTCGCGCGAGCATCCCTGCCGCATCATCGTCGTCATCAAGCGGGTGTCGCGCGGCCCGCACAAGCTCCGCGCGAGCCGGGTGGACGCCGAGCTGCGGGTCGGGTCCGACGCCGGAGCCGGGGAGCTCGTACTGCTGCGCCTGCACGGGGCGCTGACCGAACAGGCCGGGTCGGTCGTCCTGCCCCTGCTGGTGCCGGACGCGCCGGTGGTGGCCTGGTGGCCGGCCGCCGCCCCCGCCGACCTGGCGCGGGACCCGCTGGGCGCGCTCGCGCAGCGGCGGATCACCGACGCGGCCGCCGCCTTCGACCCGGTGGGCGTGCTGGAGGAGCGGGCCGCCGGCTACCAGCCCGGCGACACCGACCTGGCCTGGACCCGGCTCACGCCCTGGCGGGCCCTGCTGGCCGCGGCCCTGGACCAGACGCCGCTCGCGGTGACCGGCGCGGCGGTGGAGAGCGAGCCCGACAACGCGAGCGCCGAGCTGCTGGCGCGCTGGCTGGAGGACCGGCTCGGGGTCCCGGTGGACCGCGTCGCGACCGACGGCCCGGTCATCACCGCGGTGGTACTGCGCACCACCGGCGGGGAGGTCCGGGTGGACCGGCCCGCGGGCGCGCTGGCCACCCTGACCCTGCCGGGGAGCCCCGACCGCAGGGTGGCCCTGAAGATCCGCAGCGGCGCCGAACTGATCGCGGAGGAACTGCGCCGCCTCGACGCGGACGTGGTCTACGGCTCCGCGCTGCGGCGGCGGCCGCTCCAGGCGGGGCTCTCGGCGTAGTGGTTGTCGTAGGTCGCCGAGCTGTCCTTGATGTCCTGCACGGTGGCCTCGCCCGCGTGGACCCGGCCGAGGAGGCGGTAGTAGTCGAAGCGGCCCATGCCGGGGGTGAAGCCGACGAAGACGCTCGCCGTGTGGCCGGCGGCGGGGGCGAAGGCGTGCTTGACGCCCGGCGGGACCGCGATGAAGTCGCCGGCGTCCAGGGTCTGGATCTCGTCGCCGACAAGGACGTCGAGCCGGCCCTCGGTGACGTGGAAGAACTCCGTGGCCCGGGTGTGGAAGTGCACCGGGGCGCCCGCCGCGCCCACCTCGAAGGCGGCCGTGTTGCAGGTGAGCTCGGCGGTGTCGGTCAGCAGGGTGATGAGGCTGCCGGGGGCGTCCTGGATGGCTTCGGCGGTGGCGGCGCGGGTCGCGATCTCTGTCATGTCCCTCAGCCTACGAACCCGATCGACCGGGATCAGGGGTCAATCGGGGCCCAGTACCGCCGGTCAATTCACCCCCTCACCCCCTCACACCTTCATCCCTTCGCGGTCTTGGCGGTCTTGGTGGACTTGGTGGCTTGGGCGGCCTTGGCGGCGGCCTTCATCTCCTGCTTGTGCGCCCGCACCTTGGCCAGCGACTCGGGACCGGTGATGTCGGCCGCCGAGCGGTAGACGTTCGCCTGGCCGTAGCCGCCCGCGGCCTCCCGCCAGCCCGGCGGCCGCACCCCGAACCGCTTGCCGAGCAGGGCGAGGAAGATCTGCGCCTTCTGTTCCCCGAAGCCCGGCAGCGCCTTGAGCCGCCCCAGCAGGTCCCGCCCGGTCGGCGCACCGGACCAGACGGCCTCGGCGTTCCCGTCGTAGTGCTCCACCAGGTACGCGCACAGCTGCTGGATCCGCGTCGCCATCGACCCCGGGTACCGGTGCACGGCGGGCTTCTCGGAGAGCAGCGCGGCGAAGGCCTCCGGGTCGTACGCGGCGATGACGTGCGCGTCCAGATCGTCGGAGCCCAGCCGCTGCGCGATCGTCCAGGGCCCCGAGAACGCCCACTCCATCGGCACCTGCTGGTCCAGCAGCATTCCGACGAGCGCGGCGAGCGGGCTCCGGCCGAGCAGCGCGTCGGCCTCGGGCTGCTGCGCCAGCCGGATGGTGATGTCCTTGTCCATGGCTCCAGCCTCCCGCGCGGGCGCGCTCCCCGCGCGGTCGGCACACCGCGCGCCTAGCGTGAGTACGACGGCAGCGACGAACGAGCCGAGGAGTCGATCGATCATGCTTGAGTTCCCCGAAGGCGCGCCGTGCTGGGTGGACGCGATGTTCCGGGACGTGGAGGCCGCCAAGACCTTCTACGGCGACGTGCTGGGCTGGACCTTCGGTGAGTCCAGCAGCGAGTACGGCAACTACACGCAGGCCTACTCCGACGGCAAGGCCGTCGCGGCCGTCGTGCCGCCGATGCCCGGGGTCGACGCTCCCTCGCAGTGGTGTCTGTACTTCGCCTCGCCCGACGCGGCGGCCACGGCCGGGAAGGTGACCGCGAACGGCGGCGAGGTCCTGATGGGCCCGATGCAGGTCGGCGCCTTCGGCACGATGCTCATCGCGAAGGAGCCGAGCGGTGCCGTCTTCGGCGTCTGGCAGCCGGGCGAGCACAAGGGCTTCGAGAAGATGGGCGAGGCCGGCTCCTACGCCTGGGCGGAGGTCTTCACCCGGGAGCCGGCCAAGCCGGACGCCTTCCTGACGAAGGTCTTCCCGTACGGCGCCGAGCGGATGGACCCGGGCGACGACCCGGAGGCGGCCGACATGGACTTCATGGTCTTCAGCGTCGGCGACCCGGGGCAGCCGGTGCTGGGGCGGATGAAGATGGGCGACGACTTCCCGCCGGAGGTGCCGCCATACGTCCAGGTCTACTTCGCGGTCCCGGACTGCGACGAGGCGGTGTCGAAGACGCAGAAGCACGGAGGGAAGCTGTACTTCGGCCCGATGGACAGCCCGTTCGGCCGGTTCGCGGCGGTTTCGGACCCGCAGGGCGCCGCGTTCGCGGTGATCGACCTGACGACGACGGTCGGTGAGATGCCGTCCTTCGGCTGATCCCGCCCGAGGGCCGCGCGGTCCGCGCGGCCTCCACCGGGGCCCGCCGGGGCCGTGGCGGCGTACGACCGGGCAGACTTCGCCCCTGATACGTGAGTTCGAGCGTGCGGGGGGCGGGTCCGATGGGACGTACGGCGGTCGTGATGGCGATGGCGATGGCGGGATGCGGGCTGGCGGTGCTGGCGACGGCCTCGTGCGCGATGCCCCCGGCGCCGCCGATGTCACCTGGGGCGCTGCCGAAGGCCGCGCCCGTGCCCACGTCCGCCCCTTCGCTGAAGCCGCCGCTCTCGCCGTCCCCGCCCTCTCCCTCGGCGTCGCCGTCCTCCCCCTCTGCCTCGGCGTCGCCGTCGTCGCCCGCGCCGCCGTCCGGCTCCGGGCCCGCCGTGCCGGTCGGGGACGGCGTGGTCACGGCCGCCGACCAGCCGCTCCTGGCGGCCGCCCGGCAGGAAGCCGGTGCGGCCGTGCCCGGCGACGACGCCGTGATCGTGATCAACCGCGGTCCCTCGGGCACGGGACAGCTCGCCTGGATGCCGGACGAGCGGAGCTACTGCCTGGCCGTGGTCCGCGAGGCCCGGGCGCGGACGAGCTGCAAGGCCCTGCCCGCGTCCTGGGCGCGGATCGGGGTCCGGCTGGTGACCACCGGCGGTACGACGGCCGCCCGTACGGTTTTCTTCGCCGTCGTGGACGGCGGCCACGGCCCGTACGGCTACCAGGGAAGGGCAGGCGCCGCCCCCGGCCCGGACATGGGCCCGGTCCACGACGCCACGGCCGTCTTCGCCTCCGGCCGGACGCTGAGCCTCCTGACGTACGAGCGCACCGTCGGGGTCCTCACGCCCGGTGACCACGACATCTGCAGCGCGGACAACGCGATCTGCTTCCCGGCCCTCGACGCCTACGCCGGCTAGCCGGGAGTTCGGGCTCAGCGGGCCGAGAGCGGGCCGAGCGGGCTTCCGAGCTCCTCGATCCCGGTCAACCACTGGCGGGTTACTTGCCGTGTTCCGGGCCGTACCACTGGAGGGGCTGGCCAGTCACGGCCGCGATGCACTCGAAGTCGTGGTCGCGATGAAGGAGGGTGAGCCCCTGGAGTTCGGCTGTCGCGGCGACGACGAGGTCGACGGCGCCGGCACTTCGGTGCTTCCCCTGCCTGGTGAGGGCGTCCTGGACCTGCCAGGCGCGGTCGTAGGCGCGGTCGTCGACGGAAACCCAGCCGAAGATCAGCCGCATGTCCTCGATGCCGCGCGCCCGGTCGGCTGTGGACCGGGCGCTGTAGAAGAACTCCAGCTCGGTGATGGGACAGGTGGCGATGAGACCGGCGGCTGCCGCCTGGTCCCAGCCGTACTGCTCCGCATCCCTGCGCATGAAGCGCGCGAGCGCGCTGGTGTCGATCAGGAACTGCGCCGCGTTCACCGCCGGTAGTTCCTCTTGTTCTCGAAGAGCTCCAGGTCGAAAGCGCCTTCGTCGGCCGCGGCACGGAGCCGGGTGAGCGCCAGGGCGCGGCGCCGGTTCTCCAGCACCTCGCGCAGGGCGGTGTTGACAGTCTCCTTCTTGGTGCTCGTTCCGAGGGCTTTCGCCACGTCGGCGACCAGCTCGTCGTCCAGATCGATGACGGTCCGACTCATGTGCACCTCCGGGATATCAACTGTGGGCTCAAATATATCGCGCAAGCTGCACTTCCTGCCGCAAGGCTGCTCCGGCCCGGGTGCCAGAGAGGTGGGTGGGGCGGTCAGCAGCCGGGCAGTCAAGGCCTCCATGTCGGCGGCGGCCGGGCCCTACGAGGTGCGGACGGCCATGCTTCGGGTGCCGCGCTGGCGCCGGTCCTCCGAGGGCCCGGCTCCTGGCCGTGGACGACGCAGCCGGCCGGTGCGATGCGCACACGGCCGTGGCTGCGCGCGGGGCGGGACGCGCGGCCGGTGTACCGGCGACGACGGCGGTGAGGCCGGCAATTCGACGCATGGAAACGCAACATGCCGAAGGCCCCGGCCGCTGGAGCGGTCGGGGCCTTCGGTTCGCCTGTTCAGGCGGCTGCGGAGGATACGAGATTCGAACTCGTGAGGGGTTGCCCCCAACACGCTTTCCAAGCGTGCGCCCTAGGCCTCTAGGCGAATCCTCCGCCGCAAACAATACAAGACGTGGAGGGGTGCTCGCGAACGTGATCGTTCGCCGGGGATCCGGCGGGGGTCGGAGCGGGGGGCGGGGTCGATTCCGGGGCTGCGGATCCGCTAGGGTGGGGCCCAGCCCCTCACGTGGCGCTATCTCACCCAACTCCCCCAGGGCCGGAAGGCAGCAAGGGTAAGTGGGCTCTGGCGGGTGCGTGGGGGGCCCTTTGCGTTCCAGGGCCGGGCCGGCCCTCGTGTTCCCGGCCCCCGTGTTCCGGAGCCGGTGGCGTTCGTGGGCCGCTGTTGTCGGTGGGCCCGGATAACCTCGTAGACGTGTCGTCCCTTGCGCTGTACCGCCGCTACCGCCCCGAGTCGTTCGCCGAGGTCATCGGTCAGGAGCATGTCACTGCACCCCTGATGCAGGCCCTGCGGAACAACCGGGTCAATCACGCGTACCTGTTCAGCGGGCCGCGCGGGTGTGGAAAGACCACCAGCGCGCGCATCCTCGCCCGGTGCCTGAACTGTGAGCAGGGTCCCACTCCGACCCCCTGCGGGGAGTGCCAGTCCTGCCGCGACCTCGCCCGGAACGGGCCGGGGTCCATCGACGTCATCGAGATCGACGCCGCCTCGCACGGTGGTGTGGACGACGCCCGCGACCTGCGCGAGAAGGCCTTCTTCGGCCCCGCGTCCAGCCGCTACAAGATCTACATCATCGACGAGGCCCACATGGTCACCTCGGCGGGCTTCAACGCCCTGCTGAAGGTGGTCGAGGAGCCGCCGGAGCACCTCAAGTTCATCTTCGCCACCACCGAGCCGGAGAAAGTGATCGGGACCATCCGGTCCCGGACGCACCACTACCCCTTCCGGCTGGTCCCGCCCGGCACCCTGCGCGAGTACCTGGGCGAGGTCTGCGGCCGGGAGGGCGCCCGGGTCGAGGACGGCGTGCTGCCGCTCGTCGTGCGCGCCGGCGCGGGCTCCGTGCGTGACTCGATGTCCGTCATGGACCAGCTCCTCGCCGGAGCCGGCGAGGAGGGTGTGACGTATGCCATGGCCACCTCGCTCCTCGGCTACACCGAGGGCTCGCTGCTCGACTCCGTCGTCGACGCCTTCGCCTCAGGCGACGGCGCGGCCGCCTTCGAGGTCGTCGACCGGGTCGTCGAGGGCGGGAACGACCCGCGCCGGTTCGTCGCCGACCTGCTGGAGCGGCTGCGCGACCTGGTCATCCTCGCCGCCGTGCCCGACGCCGGGGAGAAGGGGCTGATCGACGCCCCCGCCGATGTCGTGGAGCGGATGCAGGCCCAGGCGTCGGTGTTCGGCGCCGCCGAGCTCTCGCGCGCCGCCGACCTGGTCAACGCCGGGCTCACCGAGATGCGCGGCGCGACCTCGCCGCGGCTCCAGCTGGAGCTGATCTGCGCCCGCGTGCTGCTCCCCGCCGCCTTCGACGACGAGCGGTCCTTCCAGGCCCGTCTGGACCGCCTGGAGCGCAGCGGGGCCGCCGCCTTCGCCGCCGGGCCGCCCGCCATGGGCTACGTGCCCGGGCCCGAGGCGCACGCCATGGCACCCGCCGGTCCGGGCGGGGGGCCCGCCGCCGCGCGGGCCGCCGCTGCCGCCGCGATGTCGGCTCAGGCTCCCGCTCCCGCTCCCGCTCCGGCCGCGCCGGCCGCCGCTCCCGTACCGGCCCCCGTACAGGCTCCCGCGCCCGCCGCGGCTCCCCCGGCGCAGCCGCAGGCCGTGCCCGCCGCTCCCGTCGCCGGGCCCGTCCCGGCGGCGCCCGCCCCCGGCGCGTGGCCCGGTGCCGCGCAGCCGGGCAGCGGTGCCCCGGCCGCCCGGCCCGCCGCCGCGGCCCCCGCGCCCGGCGCCTGGCCCAGTGCGGCCGCTCCCGGCCAGGGCGCGCCCGCACCCGTGCAGGTTCCGGCCACCCCGGCGCCGGCCCCCGCCGCCCCGGCTGCCGCCCCCGCGCCCTCCCCCGGCATGGCCGCCGGCGCCGGACAGGTGCAGGCGATGTGGCCCGGCGTCCTGGAGGCCGTCAAGAACCGCCGCCGGTTCACCTGGATCCTGCTCAGCCAGAACGCCCAGGTCACCGGCTTCGACGGGACCACCCTGCAGCTCGGCTTCCCCAACGCGGGAGCCCGCGACAACTTCGCCAGCAGCGGCAGCGAGGACGTGCTCAAGGCGGTCCTGGCCGAGCACTTCCAGGTCAACTGGAAGATCGACGCCGTCGTCGGCGGCTCCCCGGTCCCGGCTTCGGCGCCCGGCTCGTCCTACGGCTCGTCCTACGGCGCTCCGTCCGCGCCCGCTCCGGCCTACAGCCCGCCGCCCCCGCCGCCGCAGACCCCCGCGCCGCAGGGCCCGGCCGCGCCCCAGCAGCAGCCGCAGCAGCCGTCCCACCAGTCGCAGCAGCCGCAGCAGCCCCAGCAGTCGGCCTCCGCGCCGCCCCCGCCCGTACAGCAGGCACCCCCGCCCGTCGCCCCCGAGGACGACTTCGCGGAGGACGACGACCCCGACCTCGTCGAGAGCGCGCTGACCGGGCACGACCTGATCGTGCGCGAGCTCGGAGCGACCGTTGTGGAGGAGTACACGAATGAGTAGCCCGTTCTGATTCGGGTGGCCGCACGAAGCCGTCGCCGCCGTCCGGGCTAGGCTGAGCGGCGTGAAGGTCCTCGTCATTGGCGGCGGCGCCCGCGAACACGCCCTGTGCCGCTCTCTGTCCCTCGACCCCGACGTCTCCGCGCTCTACTGTGCTCCCGGCAACGCCGGCATCGCCGAGGTGGCCGAACTCCGCCCGGTCGACGCCCTCGACGGCGAAGCCGTCGCCGCTCTCGCGACGGAACTCGGCGCCGGCCTGGTCGTCGTCGGCCCGGAGGCCCCGCTGGTCGCCGGCGTCGCCGACGCCGTGCGCGCCGCCGGCATCCCCGTCTTCGGCCCGTCCGCCGAGGCGGCGCAGCTCGAAGGCTCCAAGGCCTTCGCCAAGGACGTGATGGCGGCGGCCGGGGTCCCGACCGCGCGCAGCTACGTCTGCACCACCCCGGAGGAGGTGGACGCGGCCCTCGACGCCTTCGGCGCCCCCTACGTCGTCAAGGACGACGGTCTGGCGGCCGGCAAGGGCGTCGTGGTCACCGAGGACCTGGAGGCGGCCCGCGCGCACGCGCTCGCCTGCGACCGCGTCGTCATCGAGGAGTACCTCGACGGCCCCGAGGTCTCCCTCTTCGCCATCACCGACGGCGTCACCGTGGTCCCGCTCCAGCCGGCGCAGGACTTCAAGCGCGCCCTGGACGACGACCAGGGCCCCAACACGGGCGGCATGGGCGCCTACTCCCCGCTGCCCTGGGCCGACCCGAAGCTGGTCGACGAGGTCATGGAGCTGGTGCTCCAGCCGACCGTCGACGAGCTGCGCCGCCGCGGCACCCCCTTCTCGGGGCTGCTCTACGCCGGCCTCGCGATCACCGGTCGCGGCACCCGGGTCATCGAGTTCAACGCCCGCTTCGGCGACCCCGAGACCCAGGTGGTCCTGGCCCGGCTGCGTACCCCGCTCGCGGGCGTGCTGCTGAACGCCGCCAAGGGCACCCTGGCCGACGAACCGCCGCTGGTGTGGCACGAGGACGCGGCCGTCACGGTCGTCATCGCCTCCCACAACTACCCCGACACCCCCCGCACCGGGGACCCGATCGAGGGCCTGGCCGAGGTGGCCGCCAAGGACGCGCCCGACGCCTACGTGCTGCACGCCGGCACCCGGCGCGAGGGCGACGCCGTCGTCAGCGCGGGTGGTCGCGTGCTGTCGGTGACGGCGACCGGTTCCGATCTGGCGCAGGCACGCGAGAAGGCGTATACGGCGGTCGGTCGCATCCGCCTGGACGGCTCGCAGCACCGTACGGACATCGCCGCGAAGGCGGCCGGGCTGCGCTGAGCAGCGGCTCCGCAGACCCGCGGGCCCGGTGCGCACGTTCCGCGCCCGGGCCCGCGGGCGTGTCCGCGTGCGACTGCATCCGGCCTCGTTCGAACGCATCCACCTTTACCCAAAGCCATTCCATCGGGTGATCGTCAGCTTGTCTGCCTGACGGCCGGGCGCGCCCCAACTAGGGTGCGGCGCAAGCATTCCGGCACTTGGCCCACCGACCTTGCGATGTCAGTGGCGGGTGTCACAGTGGGGGAGTGAGCAACGCAGCCGCAGGGCAGAGGGGGTGAGACCGGCCGTGTCCGGAATCGGTTCGATCATGGAAGCGGGCGTTCCGTCCGCGCGGTCCCGCGCCCTGGCCGTGCTGCGCGTGCGCAGCCGGGCCCTGGCCGTCGTGCTGCTGCCGGCCGCCCTCGCGGTGGTGTTGGTGGCGGCCCGGACGACGGGACGGCTGGCGGGCGAGGCCTGGGGCACCGTGACGCTCGTGGTGTGCGCGGTGGCCGCGCTGGTGCTGCTCGTCGGCGGGGTGTTCGCCGCGGTGGTGCTGCGGGCGAGCCCGGCGGTGACGCCGACGGTGCCGCTGTCCGAGGCCGCCGCCCCCGATCTCTACCGCCTGGTGCGGGACCTGGCCGACCGGATGGACGTGCCGCCGCCCTCCGCGATAGCCCTGACGCCGGACTGCGACAGCTGGCTGGAGGACCGCGCCCATGCGGCCCACCGCCGGGGCGGCATAGCCGGCGGCCCCCAGTCCGCGCCCGGTGCGGCTCCGGTGCTGGTGATCGGCTCGCCGTTCCTGTGGTGGATGCGGGTCGCGGAGCTGCGGGCGGTCCTCGCGCCGGTCGTCGCCGGTACAGGTCCTTCCGCGCAGCCGGACATAGCCGACGCGCGGGCCTTCGTGCGGGGTCTGGACGCGGCCGTGGACGTGGGCAGCCGTCGCGGGCTCGGCTGGATCGCCGCACCGGCCCGGCTCCTGCTGAGGCTGTGCCGGACGGACGCCGCCGAGATGGAGCGCGGGGTGGCCGCCGCCGCGTCGGACCGTGCACAGGGTGTGGACTACGGGCTGCGCATCGTCGCCCAGGAGCAGGTGGGCCTGGCCTACGCGGGCTGGGACCGGCTGCTGACCCGGGTGGCCCTGCCCGCCTGGCGGATGGGCCGCTGGCCCGCGCATCTGGACGCCGGGGTGGTCTCGGCGCTGACCGAGCTGTCGCGGCGCGACCGGCTGGCGGAGGGCTTCACCTCGCGGCTCGGCGAGCGGCCCGCCTGCGACCTGCTGGAGCAGCCCGGCGTGATCGACGAGGCGGCCTCGCTGCTGGCGGCGCGGCTCTTCCACGGCGGACCCGCCGAGGCCGGGCCCGACTGGTCCCCGGTGGAGTGGGCGGCCTATCCGGAAGAGGTCGTGGACCGCAAGTGGCGTACGGAGGCTGCCCGCCTGCACACGGCACTGGACGCGCTGGCCGGCCCGGCGGGCCTGGCCGGTCCGACCGGGGCGGCCGGATCCCCCGGGGCCGCCGGCTCCGCGAGCCCGGAGGGTGCCGGGACGGCCGCCCCCGCCGCGCCGGTGGCCCCCGCAACCGCCGCCGGCCCCGTCTCTGCAACCGGCCCCGTCTCTGCTGCCGGCGCGGCCGCCGGCTCACCGGCCCCGTCCGGTCCGTCCGGTGCGGCGGGACCCGTCACGATCGAGGCCGCCGACGCGGCGCCCCCCGCCGTGGACGGCTTCGCCGGGCCCACGCTGGAGCGGGTGCTCGGCTGCCTCACCGGCGCCTCGGGAGAAGGGGCGCTCGGCGAGGCCCTGGCCGGCCGGCTCAGCGCCGACCTGGCCCGTGAGGAGCGGGCCGCGGGCGCCGCCGGCGGGGCCGGGAAGGCGCGCGGCGCGGACGCCGTACCGCTGTTCCCGCTGCAGCCGCCGCGCAGCGGCCGGGACCTGCTGGCCGACCACGTGACGGCGATGGTGTGCTGCGCGGCCGTGGACTCCGCCGGGGCCGCCCCCGGCATGGACTGGCTCGACGGGCCGGTCCTGCTGGTCGACGGCGACCGCCGGGCCGATCTGCCGCCCCGCGTGCTCTGCCTGGTCGAGGACGGCGACCCGGAGCCCCTGCGGGAGTGGCTGTCGGCCCTGGGCGTCCGCACGGAGAAGCCGGTCCGCCTGGTCTGAGAGAGCCACCCCCTCCCCCGGCGGGGCGACGGACCGCACACACAAGCGGACGTCAATGTTCCGGTCTCGTCAATTCGCGACGAACGGTGACGGACTGCGTGCGTTATGTGATGTGCTGGGACCGGTAGCGGCTGGACGCTCCCGAAGCGGAGGTCCGGACAGTGCCGTACCGGCGCCGACCGGCGCCACGCACCGAGGCGATCCACGCCGGCCGGGGGAGCGAGGGAGGGGAGCGGTCATGGGTACGGACCAGATCCGGCGTTGGGAGTCGGGTGCGCTCGCGCACGCGGTGAACGACCCCTTCGGACAGGGCCCCCTGCCCTGGTTCCGGGGCAGCGAGCTCTACTTCGACGACACCGGCCAGGTGGTCCCCTGGTACGTGGACCCGGCCGCCGCGGCCGCCGGAACCGGCCAGATCCCCCGGGCCCGCGGTGCCGGCGGCCCCCGCACGGCCGACGACGTGCACCGCCAGATCAAGGGCTTCGCCTCCACCGGAGCCGTCGCCCCGGGCGAGGCCATCGACTTCCATATCACCGTCGACCCGCCCCAGCAGTTCTCCGTCGACGTCTACCGGATCGGCCACTACGGCGGCGACGGCGCCTCGAAGATCACCACCAGCCCCCGCCTGTCCGGCATCGTCCAGCCCGCCCCCCTCGCCGCGGACCGCACCGTCTCCTGCCACCACTGGTGGCTCTCCTGGCGCCTGCAGGTCCCGTCGTACTGGAGCGTCGGCGCGTACGTGGCCGTCCTCACCACCGCCGACGGCTACCGCTCCCACATCCCCTTCACGGTCCGCGACGACCACCCCGCCGACCTCCTGCTCCTGCTCCCCGACATCACCTGGCAGGCGTACAACCTCTACCCGGAGGACGGCCGGACCGGCGCCAGTCTCTACCACGCCTGGGACGAGGCGGGCCGGCTCCTCGGCGAGCAGGACGCGGCCGTCACCGTCTCCTTCGACCGGCCCTACGCGGGCGCGGGCCTGCCCCTCCACGTCGGCCACGCCTACGACTTCATCCGCTGGGCCGAGCGCTACGGCTACGACATCGCCTACGCCGACACCCGCGACCTGCACGCCGGCCGCGTCGACCCCACCCGTTACCGGGGCCTGGTCTTCCCCGGCCACGACGAGTACTGGTCGGCCCCGATGCGCCGCACCGTCGAGCGGGCCCGCAACCACGGGACGTCGCTCGTCTTCCTCTCCGCGAACACCATGTACTGGCAGGTCGAGCTGGCTCCGTCGCCCTCCGGCGTCGCCGACCGGCTGCTCACCTGCCGCAAACGCCGCGGACCGGGCCGCCCCAGCCTCTGGCGCGAGGTCGACCGCCCCGAGCAGCAGCTGCTCGGCATCCAGTACGCGGGCCGCGTCCCCGAGCCCGCGCCGATGATCGTGCGCAACGCCACGCACTGGCTGTGGGACTCCACCGGCGCCGGCGAGAACGACGAACTGCCCGGCCTGGTCGCGGGCGAGGCCGACCGGTACTTCCCGCGCACCCAGCTCCCCGAGCACCAGGTCCGGATCCTGCTCGCGCACTCCCCGTACCTCGACAGCGAGGGCCAGCGCCGCCACCAGGAGACCTCCCTCTACCGGGCTCCCAGCGGGGCCCTGGTCTTCGCCTCCGGCACGTTCGCCTGGTCCCCGGCCCTCGACCGCCCCGGCCACGTCGACGAGCGCGTGCAGCGGGCCACGGCCAATCTCCTCGACCGGATCTGCAAGCACGACTGACACGGCGGCGGGCGGCCGCGCACCCCTGTCCCCGGGAGGGGACCCGGGTGCGCGAGAATCGGGGTGCGCGTCATACAGAACCACAGGGAGACCCCGTGTCCGGATTCGTAGAAAAGCCCGAGCCGGTTCAGGTTCCGGGCCTCGTCCACCTCCACACCGGAAAGGTGCGCGACCTCTACCGGGACGAGGACGGCCGCCTCGTCATGGTCGCCAGCGACCGCATCTCCGCCTTCGACTGGGTGCTGCCCACCGAGATCCCGGACAAGGGCCGGGTCCTGACCCAGCTCTCCCTGTGGTGGTTCGACCAGCTCGCGGACCTCGTCCCGAACCACGTGCTCTCCACCGAGCTGCCCGCCGGCGCCCCCGCCGACTGGGCCCGCCGCACCCTGGTCTGCAAGAACCTCGACATGGTCCCGGTCGAGTGCGTGGCCCGCGGCTACCTCACCGGCTCGGGCCTCGTCGAGTACAACCAGACCCGCACGGTCTGCGGACTCGGCCTCCCCGAGGGCCTCGTCAACGGCTCCGAGCTGCCCGGCCCGATCTTCACTCCGGCCGCCAAGGCCGAGGTCGGCGAGCACGACGAGAACGTCTCCTACGAGGAGGTCGCGCGCACCACCGGCGCCGAGACGGCCGCACTGCTGCGCCAGACCACCCTCGCCGTCTACAGCCGGGCCCGGGACATCGCCCGCGAGCGCGGGATCATCCTGGCCGACACCAAGTTCGAGTTCGGCTTCGACCCGGAGGACCGCACCCTGGTCGCCGCGGACGAGGTGCTGACCCCGGACTCCTCCCGCTTCTGGCCCGCCGACGAGTGGGAGCCGGGCCGCGCGCAGCCCTCCTTCGACAAGCAGTACGTCCGCGACTGGCTGGCCTCCGCGGCCTCCGGCTGGGACCCGAAGGGCGAACTCCCGCCGCCGGCCCTCCCGACGCAGGTCGTCGCGCAGACCCGCGCGAAGTACATCGAGGCGTACGAGCGCCTGACCGGTCTGGACTGGGCGTAGGGAAACGAAGAAGCCCCGGTCCGAGGACCGGGGCTTCTTCCTTACAGAGCGGACAACGCGACTCGAACGCGCGACATCCACCTTGGCAAGGTGGTGCTCTACCAACTGAGCTATGTCCGCAAGCGCCGTAAGGCGAGACCTACTATACCCAACCTCGCTCCCTCGCGAGACGCACTGCGGTGTGCCGGTTCTCGGCACCCAGCTTCGTGGCCGCCGAGGACAGGTAGTTGCGGACGGTTCCCTGCGAGAGCGAGGCCCGCTCCGCGATCTCCGCGATCGGCGCCCCGTCCCCCGCCAGCTCCAGCACTTCGGCCTCCCTGGCGGTCAGCGGGGAGTCCCCGGCGCTGATCGCGTCGGCCGCCAACTCCGGGTCCACATAACGGCCTCCGGCGTGCACGGTCCGGATCAGTTCGGCCAGCCGCTGCGCCGAGACCGTCTTCGGGGCGAAGGCCCGCACCCCGGCGGCCAGGGCCCTCTTCAGGTGTCCGGGACGGCCGTGACTGGTCACGATCATCGTCCTGCAGTCGGGGAGTTCGGCCCGCAGGGATGTGGCGACACTCACACCGTCCGCCCCCGGCATCTGCAGGTCCAGCACCGCCACGTCCGGGCGGTGCGCCCGCGCCATCGCCAGCGCCTCGGGGCCGGACGCCGCCTCCGCGACGACCAGCAGGTCGTCCTCCAGGGCGAGGAGCGCGGCCAGCGCCCCGCGGATCAGGTGCTCGTCGTCGGCGAGCAGTACGCGTACGGGGCTCACGCCCGCACCTCCAGTCCATCGAGCCGT
This sequence comes from Streptomyces yangpuensis, assembly GCF_024666385.1. NCBI lineage: Bacteria > Bacillati > Actinomycetota > Actinomycetes > Kitasatosporales > Streptomycetaceae > Streptomyces > Streptomyces yangpuensis. The sequence goes on along the minus strand of NZ_CP102514.1, from coordinate 3,580,228 downwards.
GGGCCCGGTATCTCGGCACGCAGCCGGAACCGGCCGTCGCCGACCAGCCCCGCCTCCAGCGTGCCCTCCAGTACGGCGAGCCGTTCCCGCAGCCCGGCCAGTCCCGAGCCGGGCGGCCCGGCAGGGGCCTCCGGCGCGCCGTCGTTCTCCACCAGCAGCGTCACGGGGCCGCTCTCCGGGGCCGTCAGCCGGATCCGGCAGCGCTGCGCGTCCCCGTGCCGCAGCACGTTCGTCGTGGCCTCGCGGACCACCCAGCCGAGCGCGGACTGGACTTCGGAGGGCAGCTCCCGGTCGGACCGGAAGTCGACCCGGCAGTCCATCCCGGCCGCGCTCAGCACGCCGCGCGCGCCCTCCAGCTCCACCGCCAGGTCCGCCTCCCGGTAGCCGCGCACCACGTCCCGTACCTCCCGCTGGGACTCCCGGGCGATCCGCTGGACCTCGATCATCTGATCCACCGCCTCCGGGCGTTCGCGCCGGGCCAGTTGGACCGCCAGCTCGCTCTTGAGGGCGATGACGGCCAGGTTGCGGCCCATCACGTCGTGCAGGTCGCGGCCGAAGCGCAGCCGCTCCTCGGCCACCGCCAGCCGCGCCTGGACCTCGCGGGAGCGGTCCAGTTCGTAGACGGTCCTCAGCAGCCAGCCCGAGAACCCGCACGTGGCGCCGAAGAACAGGCCTCCCAGCAGCACGCCGACGGCGTACCCGAGGGCCTTCGCCGCAGGCATCCCGAGGCCCAGGGCGGCCAGTCCGGTGGCGACGGCCGCCGCCGCCGAGACGTACCACATGCGCCGTACCGACTTCAGGCACAGCACGAGCGCTCCGGAGGTGAACCAGGCCAGCCCGGCCACCATGGTCGGGGCCACGGTCGCCTGGGACTCCCCGGTGGTCCGCAGCGCGAGGACGGCCAGGATGCAGCCCGCCGTCACCAGGGCGGTGGTCACCGCGAGCCGGGTGGGGCGTTCGCGCCGCCCCACCACCCAGTGCAGCGCCCGGGAGCTGAGCACCCCGCACAGGGCCGCGTGCGCGCACATCATGAGGAAGAGCGCGAGGGGCACCACGTGGGAGGTCCGTTCGGCGGCCGCGGCGACCAGCGGGGTCAGCCCGAAGGACACGACCTCCAGGATCACGAAGAGGTAGAACGACCCGCGGGTGTACAACTCCACCTTCCCCGCCGTGCTGCGGTTCTTCCACCACCCGGTCAGTTTCGACACGGCCCCGTCCCCCGACTCGTCCTAGCGGCGCGGTTCCCAGCGGAACCACCGCTGGACAGCAAACACGCTGATCATGATCCAGGCCAGTGCGGTGAGCGCGGCCCCCAGCAGGTCCCCGCCCTCGGCGCCGCCGCTCCAGCCGGCCCGTACGAGCGTCATCACCCCGCTGAGCGGCAGCAGTTCGCACAGCGAGGCCGCGAGGTCGGGCAGTGCGTCCGTCGGGGCGAACAGCCCCGAGCCGAGCACGGTCGCCAGGAACAGCGGCAGTGTGGTGAGGCCGGCGGTCTCCACGGTGCGGGTGAAGGAGCTGGTCACCGCGGACAGCGCGGCGAGCACCAGGACACCGGCGAGGACGGCTGCCACCAGCAGCAGCGGATTCTGCGGCATGCGCACGTCCAGGGCGGCCGCCCCGGCGACCGCGAGGACGGCGATCTGCGCGAGGGCGAGAGCGGCGGCGGGCAGCGCGGTCCCGGCCAGGATCTCCAGGTCGCTCGCCTCGCCGGTCCGCAGCCGCTTGAGGACGAGTTCCTCGCGGCGGGCGACGTAGGAGGAGACCAGGTTCATGTGGACGACGAGGAGCAGCACCATGCCGATCCCGCCGGTCAGGGTGGCCTCGCCGACGGCCCGGGCGCCCTCGGCGCCGCTGAGGGAGGAGCGCAGGACGAACACCATCAGCAGCGGCATCAGCAGGGCCAGGGTCAGCGTGGCCCGGTTGCGCACCAGCAGGGTGAGCTCGGAGCGGCCGAGTGCCGTGATCCGGCCGGCGTTCAGGGTGGGTGTGTTCATCGGATCCCTGCCATGGTGTCCTCGGTACGGTCGCCGGCGCCACGGCGGTTCTGGGCGATCTCCAGGAAGGCCTCCTCCAGGGAGGCCGACCGGGCGTCGAGCCCGGTCAGCCGTACGCCGTCCTCCCGGGCCCAGCCGAGCAGCTCGGTCAGGTCCTCCTGGAGCCGTTCGGTACGGATCTCCACGCGCTGCCCGAAGGCCGCCGCCCGCAGGGTCAGCGGGAGCCGGGCCGCGGGCACCCCGTCGGGCAGGGTGAAGCGGATCCGGGCGGGCCGGGTGGCGGTCACCTCGGCCGGAGTGCCCGACAGGACGAGCTCGCCCTCGTGGAGGATGGCGAGGCGGTCCGCGAGTTCCTCGGCCTCTTCCAGGTAGTGGGTGGTCAGCAGCACCGTGGTGCCCTGCTTCCGCAGTTCGCGCACCAGGGCCCAGGTGTCCCGGCGCCCTTCGGGGTCCATTCCGGTGGTGGGCTCGTCCAGGAAGAGCACCTCCGGCCGGCCGAGCAGGGCCAGCGCCAGGTCGAGGCGCCGCCGTTCGCCGCCGGACAGCTGCTTGACGCGTACGGAGGACCGTGCGGCCAGGCCGACCAGGTCGAGAACCTCGGCCGCCGGGCGGGCGCCGGTGGTGACCCCGCCCCACATCCGTACGGTCTCGGCGACCGACAGGTCGGAGGGGAAGCCGCCCTCCTGGAGCATGACTCCGGTGCGCGGGCGGACCTCGGCCCGCCGGGTGAGCGGGTCGAGGCCGAAGACGCGGACCTGCCCGCCGCTCGGCGCGGCCAGCCCCTCCAGCAGTTCGACGGTGGAGGTCTTGCCCGCGCCGTTCGTGCCGAGCAGGGCGAAGATCTCACCTCGCGCCACGGAGAAGGAGACGCCCCGTACGGCCTCGAATCCTCCGGTGTAGCCGCGGCGCAGGTCCCGGGCTTCGATCACGGTGTCAGTCATGATCCAAGCGTCCCGGCGCCCGGACCGGGCCGGCAGTGCGCGCTGTCATGGCCGGAGATGACATTTGTCAGGAGGCCCGGTGCCGGATGCGGCCGAGGCGGAATACGAAGAAGGCCCCGATCGAGATGATCGGGGCCTTCGACTTACAGAGCGGACGACGCGACTCGAACGCGCGACATCCACCTTGGCAAGGTGGTGCTCTACCAACTGAGCTACGTCCGCAAGCAGTGCACTGCCGGAGCAGTACGTGCATCACTCTACCCGATCCACCGGAGTGGTCGGAAAGTCATGCAGAGCGGGTGACAGGAATCGCACACTGCGCCTTCCCTCTGGAAGAGGGATGTTCTGCTACTGAACTACACCCGCACGACCTCGGAGGCTCTGACCTGCGGCCTCGCCCCTCGGCGTGATCCACACATTAGCCGAAGGGAGGGGGTGGATGGCAAATCGGCCCTCAGTGAGCCGCGTTGTAGGCCTCGTAGATCTTCTTCGGGATGCGGCCCCGGGGCGGCACGTCGTGCTGGTTGGACCGGGCCCAGGCGCGGACGACCGCCGGGTCGGGTGCGACCGAGGTGTGCTTGAAGGTCTTCCCCGAGCGCGACTGGCGGCGGCCGGCGGCCACGAAGGGCGCGAGGCTCTTCCGCAGTTTCTTTGCGTTGGCCACATTGAGGTCGATCTCGTACGACTTACCGTCCAGGGCGAACATGACCGTTTCCGCCGCTTCTCCGCCATCGATGTCGTCGGAGAGCGTGACCACTACGCGCTGCGCCACGGATATCGGTCCCTTCGTGCGACGCCGCCACCTGCTGACGTGCGGCGATGTCGCCTGTTCGGATGTTTTGGGGCAATGAAACTTTCGGCCGGAATCCCGGTTGATTCCTTTGTACCCCGATTCCCATTGCATTGCGAAGCTCAGTTAATTCTCTCCGCGTGTCCCGCCGCAATGCCGGGTACGTGGTTTTCCTGGGGATTTTGCGAAGCGTTGGTGAAGCCGAAACGGCCCGGTGATCAGGCCCCTCGGATATCTACCCGCGTAGAAATTTCGGGCGGGTACGCTGAAGGAACCGCCTTGCACCAACCACCTCATCGGGAGTGCCAGTGGCACGCGTCGTAGTCGACGTCATGCTCAAGCCGGAGATCCTCGACCCCCAGGGCCAGGCGGTGCAGCGTGCACTGCCGCGCCTGGGCTTCGAGGGCATCGCCGACGTCCGTCAGGGGAAGCGCTTCGAACTGGAAGTGGAGGGACCGGTCGACCAGGCCGCCCTCGACCGCATCCACAAGATGGCCGAAACGTTCCTCGCCAACACCGTCATCGAAGACTTCACCGTGAAGGTCGAGGCCTGACGGTGACCACTCGCATCGGTGTCGTCACGTTCCCCGGAACGCTCGACGACCGTGACTCGCTGCGCGCCGTCCGCCTCGCGGGGGCCGAGCCCGTCTCGCTGTGGCACCGCGACAAGGACCTGCACCAGGTCGACGCGGTCGTCCTCGCGGGCGGCTTCTCCTACGGGGACTACCTGCGCGCCGGGGCCATCTCCCGCTTCTCGCCGGTGATGGAGACCATCATCGAGCAGGCCAGGGCCGGCATGCCGGTCCTCGGCATCTGCAACGGCTTCCAGGTCCTCACCGAGGCCCACCTGCTGCCGGGGGCGATGCTCCGCAACAACCACCTGCACTTCATCTGCCGCGACCAGAAGCTGCGGGTGGAGAACGCGGAGAGCGCGTGGACCGGCGACTACACCGCCGGCCAGGAGATCTCCGTACCGCTCAAGAACATGGACGGCCGGTACGTCGCCGACGAGCGCACGCTCGACGAACTGGAGGCCGAGGGCCGCGTGGCCTTCCGGTACCTGGACGTCAACCCCAACGGCTCGCTCCGCGACATCGCGGGCATCACCAACGCCGAGGGCAATGTCGTCGGCCTGATGCCGCACCCCGAGCACGCGGTCGAGCCGCTGGTCGGGACCGGCCGCACCGACGGCCTCCCGTTCTTCACGTCGGTCCTGAAGAAGCTGGTCAGCGCATGAGCCTCGACACCGTCAAGAACGCCACCGAAACCCCGGACGCCTCCCAGCCCTGGAAGGAGCTCGGCCTCAAGGAGGACGAGTACGCCCGGATCCGGGAGATCCTCGGCCGCCGCCCGACCGGCGCCGAGCTCGCCATGTACTCGGTCATGTGGTCCGAGCACTGCTCGTACAAGAGCAGCAAGGTCCACCTGAAGCAGTTCGGCGAGAAGGCCCCCCAGAACGACGCCATGCTCGTCGGCATCGGCGAGAACGCCGGCGTCGTCGACGTCGGCCAGGGCTACGCGGTCACCTTCAAGGTGGAGTCGCACAACCACCCCTCCTACATCGAGCCCTACCAGGGCGCGGCCACCGGCATCGGCGGCATCGTCCGCGACATCCTGGCGATGGGTGCCCGCCCGGTCGCGGTGGTGGACCCGCTGCGCTTCGGCGCGGCCGACCACCCCGACACCAAGCGCGTCCTGCCGGGTGTGGTGGCGGGCATCGGTGGTTACGGCAACTGCCTGGGCCTGCCGAACATCGGCGGTGAGGTCGTCTTCGACGCCTGCTACCAGGGCAACCCGCTGGTCAACGCCGGCTGCATCGGCGTGATGAAGCACGAGGACATCCACCTCGCCCAGGCCTCCGGCCCCGGCAACAAGGTCATCCTCTACGGCGCCCGCACGGGCGGCGACGGCATCGGCGGCGTCTCGGTCCTCGCGTCCGAGACCTTCGACGACACCAAGCCCACCAAGCGCCCCGCCGTCCAGGTCGGTGACCCCTTCCAGGAGAAGCTCCTCATCGAGTGCACCCTGGAGATCTTCAAGGAGAAGCTGGTCGCGGGCATCCAGGACCTCGGCGGCGCCGGCCTGTCCTGCGCCACCTCCGAGCTGGCCTCGGCCGGCTCCGGCGGCATGCGCGTCGAGCTCGACACCGTCCCGCTGCGCGACGCGACGCTCTCGCCCGAGGAGATCCTCATGAGCGAGTCGCAGGAGCGGATGTGCGCGATCGTCGAGCCGCAGCACGTCGACCGCTTCATGGAGATCTGCGAGAAGTGGGACGTCATCGCCACCGTCATCGGTGAGGTGACCGACGGCGAGCGCCTGGAGATCTTCTGGCACGGCGAGCAGATCGTGGACGTGCCCCCGGGCACCGTCGCCCACGAGGGCCCGGTCTACCACCGTCCCTACGCCCGCCCCGACTGGCAGGACGCCCTCCAGGCCGACGACGCCGGCAAACTGCCCCGACCGCAGACCTCCGAGGAGCTGCGCGCGCAGGTCCTGGCCCTGGTCGCCTCGCCGAACCAGGCGTCGAAGTCCTGGGTCACCGACCAGTACGACCGGTTCGTGCAGGGCAACACCGTTCTGGCCCAGCCCGAGGACGCGGGCATGGTCCGCATCGACGAGGAGTCCAACCTCGGCGTCGCCATGGCGACCGACGGCAACGGCCGCTATGCCAAGCTCGACCCGTACACGGGCGCGCAGCTGGCCCTGGCCGAGGCGTACCGCAACGTCGCCGCGACCGGCGCCAAGCCCCTCGCGATCTCCGACTGCCTCAACTTCGGCTCCCCCGAGGACCCGGGCGTCATGTGGCAGTTCGCCGAGGCCACCCGCGGTCTCGCGGACGGCTGCCTCCAGCTCGGCACACCCGTCACCGGCGGCAACGTCTCGCTCTACAACCAGACCGGCGACGTCGCGATCCACCCGACCCCGGTCGTGGCCGTCCTCGGCGTGATCGACGACGTCAACCGCCGTACGCCGATGGCGTTCGCGGAGGCCGGACAGCTGCTGTACCTGCTCGGCGACACCGCCGAGGAGTTCGGCGGCTCCGCCTGGTCGCAGGTCGTCCACGACCACCTCGGCGGCCTGCCGCCCAAGGTGGACCTGGGCCGCGAGAAGCTGCTGGCCGAGATCCTGATCTCCGCCTCGCGCGACGGCATGATCGACGCCGCGCACGACCTGTCCGACGGCGGTGTCATCCAGGCGCTGACCGAGTCCTGCCTCAAGGGCGGCAACGGCGCGCGCGTCGTGGTCCCCGAGGGCCTGGACGCCTTCACGTTCCTCTTCTCCGAGTCAGCGGGCCGCGCCATCGTGGCCGTCCCGCGCAGCGAGGAGCTCCGCTTCACCGACATGTGCGGCGCGCGCGGCCTTCCGGTCGCCCGCATCGGCGTGGTGGACGGCGACGAGATCGAGATCCAGGGCGAGTTCAGCCTGCCCCTGGCCGAGCTCCGCGAGGCCCACGAGGCGACGATCCCGGCCCTGCTGGCCTGATCGACGGCGAGAGTACTGCCGGGCCCCGCACAGAACTTCCGTGCGGGGCCCGGCCTCTTCACCGCCAAGCGGCCGTTGCGATTCCGTGGCACGACGGCCGTATCCGCGCCTGTGAGGGCTCCGCATACTGACCGCGTGAGCATCGTCAAGCACCTGCCGGACGCCGCGATACCCGACGGCGGCGCCCCTCACTGGCACGTCAAGGACGCCCAGCGCTGGCTCGACGCGCGCGTCCCGGCCGGCTTCGCCCCGGTCACCCTCGGCTGGGTCCTCGCGCCGCTGGTGGTCCTCGCGATCGTCCTCGTCGCCTGGAACGACCCGGGCGCACCGGCACACGGCACCACGTGGGCCGGATACGCCCCGGCCGTCCTCCTGCTGTCCCTCCCCGCCTGGTACCGGTTCCTCCCGGCCGCCACGCTTCTGTCCGCGCCCGTGATCGCCGCTGACGCGGTGCGGAACCTGTACGCCCTGGATCCCGCAGACGCCGCCGGCCGGGCCGGTGGGGCGCTGATGCTGGTCCTGTGCGCCTGGGCGTTCGCCGGGTCCGCGCTGCGGATCCGCTCGCGCAGCCGCCGGCGCGAGCTGTTCCTCGCCGCCGCCGGGCACGCCCGTGCGGCGATCCCCGAGCACCTGCCGGACGGCCACCGCCGACGCGGACGGGTGCTCGCCGCCACCGGCGCGGGGCTGTGCCTGGCCGCCGCCGCGCTGCTGGTGTGGGGCCTCGCGCAGGACCTCGGGGCCGGCCCGGAGCACCCGTACGACGCGATCGGCCAGCAGGTCCTGGCCATGCTGCTGCTCGCCCCCGGCGTCCCGCTGCTCGGCCGCGGCCTCACGGCACGGCGCGCCGCCCGGCGGCTGCACGACGGGCCCCAGCCGGTGATCCGCGTGGGCGTCCGCGAGCAGTGGCTCGGACCGGTCTGGCTGGTCGCCGACGCCGACACCACGACCGCCCCGCCGCTGATCGCGTTCCGCGACCGCTTCGAGGACCGCTACCGCAGCCACCCCGCCGAGACCCTCCTCGGGGGCGCGGAGAGCCGGCTGCGGGCCGACCACCATGACATCGACCGGCACGCCGAGCCCTACGAGGCGCTCCTGTACGGGGTGCCCTGCGAGGGGTCCGAGGTGATCCTCCGGTACGCCGACTACCGGGGCGACAGCACGATCACCGACGCCGTCCGCGCGGTGCCGCTGATGCCCTTCCGCCGGCACGGCCTCCGGTCGCCCTGGCGGGCCGCCGGCACCTCGTACACCCTCAGGCGGCGGGCCGAGGAGGAGGAGCGCAAGCAGCGCGCGGCGCAGCGGCCCCGCGGCTCGGGCGGTTCCTGCGGCTCCTCCGGCGGCTGCGGATCCAGCAGTTGCTCCAGCAGTTGCGGCAGCAGCTGCGGCGGCGGCTGCGGTGGCGGCGACTGATCGGGCAGACTCCGTGCATGGCACCCAGGACCCGCAGGTACGACGACGCCAAAATCAGAGCGGCCGTGATCGCACAGTTCGGTCATGTCGCAGGGGTCGTACGGGAGTTGGGCCCCGAGCAGCTGGAGCGTCCCAGCGGGCTCGGGGACTGGAGCGTCGCCGGCCTCGCCGCGCACATCGCGTGGATCGCGGACTCGCTGGCCGCCGGCCTGGCCCGGCCGCCCGCCGCCGTCGCCGAGCTGACGGCCGTCGAATGGCCCTTCGCCACCGCCTCCCTCGCCGGGAAGATCTCCGAGGCGGCCCGGGAGACCCTGGCCGGAGCCCCGCTGCCCGAGCTGTACGAACGGGCCGCCGACGCCATGGCCCGGGCGCTCGCGGAGAACCCCGGCGGGCGCGTCCTCCAGCTGTGGGTCGGGGACATGACCCTGGCCGACTTCCTGGTCACCCGGACCGTGGAGCTGGTGGTCCACACCGACGACCTGAACCGGGCCGCCGGACTGGACGTCCCGATCGAGCGGCAGGCCCTGGCCGCCTGTACGCGCCTGCTCGCCGACTCCCTCGCCCTGAAGGCCCCGGGCGGCTCGGTCGAGGTACGGATCCCGCCCTTCGCGGTGGTCCAGTGCATCGAGGGCCCGCGCCACACCCGCGGCACCCCGCCGAACGTCGTGGAGACCGACCCGCTGACCTGGATCCGGCTCGCGACCGGCCGTACGACATGGGCCGAGGAGCTCGACGCGGCGCGGGTGCGGGCCGGCGGAGAGCGGGCCGACCTGTCGGCGCTGCTCCCGCTGATGAGCTGAGCGGGGGCGCGGCCGTGGGGGAACCGACCGGAGCCCGCGTTCGTCCCAGGGGCATGCGTACCCTCCGGCACGTCACCGTCCCCGCGGGGCCGGCCCTCGTCCTCGTCCTCGCGCTCGCCGCGGCCGGCTGCGGCCTGGCCGAGGAGCAGGGCGCGGGCGCGGTGCTCCCCGACCCCGTGGGCCGCTGGGCCGTCGAGTCCCTGACCACGGACGGCCGCACCCTGCACGCCCCCGAGGCGGCCCGGCTCGACTTCGGCGAGAACCAGGTCAAGGGCAACTACGGCTGCAACGGCTTCACCGCGACCGCCTCCTTCGCGGGCACCTCCGCGGTGACCGTGACCCCCGGCGCCTCGACCACCATGGCCTGCGCGGACATGGAGTTCGAGACGGCCTTCGCCAAGCTGTTCACCGGGCGCCTGACCATCGACCGGGGGCCCGACCGGCTCACCCTGAAGACCGCCGACGGGAGCACCATCGCCATGACCTCGGCGCCCGCGACCCCGGACGCACCGCTGACCGCGGTCGAGTGGACCGTCCAGTCCCTGATCAGCGGCTCGTCGGTGTCCTCGCTGCCCGCAGGGGCGGCCGGCACCGCGCGGTTCACCATCGCCGCCGACCTGTCCGTGAGCGGGACCCTCGGCTGCAACCGGTTCAGCGCCCAGGTCACCCGCGACGGCGACCGGCTCACCTTCGGGCCGCTCACCACCACGCGGATGGCGTGCGACGGCCCGGCGGGCGAGGTCGAGGCGAAGCTGACCGATCTGTTCGCGAGCGGCCCGCTCCTCCCCCGGATCGAGGGCCGCCTGCTGACCCTCACCTCCGCGGACGGCAAGGGCCTGATCGCCGAGGCGCCGTCCGACGTCGAATAGCCGAGCGGCGGCGGGCCGGGGCGGGTGGCCGCAGTGACGCGCCGCCCGCCCCGGCCGCCCGCCCCGCCCCGGCCGCCCGCCCCGCCCCGGCCGCCCGCCCCGCCCCGGGCACCCGCCCCGGCCGCCCGGTTCACGCCGGGTAGGGCAGCAGGCCCGCGTTCACGGCCTCCCAGGCCGTGCGCAGCTCCGCCAGCCGGGCGGGCTCCACGCCGGCCTTGTCGGCCTGTTCGCGGATGTCCCCCGCCAGGTGGAACAGCTGGTCGCGGCCCGTCTTGCCGCGGTAGTACTTCCAGTCCCCGCGGCGCAGGGCCCGCTCCCCGCGGACCCGCCAGAACAGGTCCCGTTCGGCGACCTTCTCGCCGCGCAGCAGGTATCCGGCCAGGCTCACGCCGTCCAGCGGGTAGGCCGGGTGCGGGCGGGCGCCGGCCAGCTCCAGCAGGGTCGCGGTCCAGTCGGGGCTGAACACCGGCACGCGGCTGACCTGGCCGCCGTCCAGCCGGGCGGGCCAGCGCAGGATGTTCGGCACCCGGATGCCGCCCTCCTGGAGGGAGGCCTTGCTGCCCGACAGCGGCCAGTTGTAGGAGAACCGCTCGCCGCCGTTGTCGCTGGAGAACACCACGACGGTGTGCTCCTCCTGGCCGGAGCGCTTCAGGGCCGTCAGCACCTCGCCGACCGACCGGTCGAGGTCCTCGACCATCTCCTTGTACTTCTCGACCGAGCCGCCGTCCTGGTGCCACAGGGCGCGCCCGTCTCCCGCCTTGATGCGGCGGACGATCTCGGCGCTCTGCTCGGTGTCACCGTCGGCGATCCACGGCCAGTGCGGCGTGGTGAAGTTCAGGTTCAGCAGCCAGGGCCTGCCGTGGTGGTCGCGGGAGACGTACTCGCTCGCCCGCTCGGTGATGATCCGTGTGTAGTAGCGCAGGTCCTTGTACTCGGCGTCGCCCTCGTAGAGGTCGTACTCGCCGCCCAGGCCCAGCTTGGAGTAGTACTCCAGGGCCCCGCCGAAGTTCCCGAAGAACTCGTCCCAGCCGGACCTGGTGGGGCTGTAGTCGGGCAGATAGCCGGCGTGCCACTTGCCGATCAGCGCGGTCGCGTACCCGGAGGCCTTCAGCAGCGAGGCCAGCGTGGGGTGGGTGGGCTCCAGGCCGGCGGACTTGTCCGCGATCGGTTCGGCCAGCCCGCCCTTGGTCCGGGCCGGGTAGCGGCCGGTGTAGAGGCTGAACCGGGTCGGCGAGCAGGTCGCGGATCCGGAGTAGGCGTCGGTGAAACGGACGCCCTGGCGGGCCAGCCGGTCCAGGTTCGGCGTGCTGATGTGGGGGGAGCCGTACGCCGAGAGGTCGGCCCAGCCCAGGTCGTCACCCAGGATGAACAGGATGTTCGGGCGGCGCGACGGGCGGCGCCGGGAGGCCCGGAACTCCCGCTCCGGCGGACCCGCCTGCGGGGTCCCGGCGGCCTGGGCGGGGGCGGCGCCCAGCCCTGCGGCGGCGGCGGCGGTCACCCCGACGGCGCCTGTGAAGGCACGCCGGGACAGCTTGTTCTCGTACGAAGACACAGGTACTCCAAAGCACGGCCCGCCGGCCGGCTCCGGGCGGGGCGCGGGACGGCGCGCGGCACGGCGGAGCAGGGCGGGGCGGGGCGGAAAGGGGAAAGGCGCAGGAAGAGTTGTGGCTACGCGGAGCAGCGACAGATGGCGCTCGCGACACGGACCAGGTCCACGTGCCGGCGCTCGAAGAGGGTGACGGCGCGGTCACCGAGAGGCTGCATGGACCGAGAGCCTGTACGAATGCCTTCGTGCATGTCAACAAGGTGATCCGAATACCGAGACGCGAGCGTCCGGTCACCCTCTGTGCTGTGACATTTCCCGGCCGTCCCCAATTCGGACCAGTGGTCGATCTCGCCTACACTCGGGAGCGTGCCTCGTGGTGATGGACGACTCAACCACGACCTGCTCCCCGGCGAAAAGGGCCCCCAGGACGCTTGCGGCGTCTTCGGTGTCTGGGCTCCGGGTGAAGAGGTCGCCAAGCTCACCTACTTCGGACTGTATGCGCTGCAGCACCGTGGACAAGAGTCCGCGGGAATCGCTGTGAGCAACGGTTCCCAGATCCTCGTCTTCAAGGACATGGGCCTCGTTTCCCAGGTCTTCGACGAAACCTCCCTCGGTTCGCTCCAAGGTCATATCGCGGTCGGTCACGCCCGCTATTCGACCACCGGCGCGTCCGTCTGGGAGAACGCGCAGCCCACTTTCCGCGCGACCGCCCACGGCTCCCTGGCCCTGGGACACAACGGCAACCTGGTGAACACCGCCGAGCTCGCCGAGATGGTCGCCGACCTCCCCCGTCAGGACGGCCGTGCCACCCAGGTGGCCGCCACCAATGACACCGACCTGGTCACGGCCCTGCTGGCCGGCCAGGTGGACGCGGACGGCAAGCCGCTGACCATCGAGGAGTCCGCCCGCGTGGTGCTCCCGAAGGTCAAGGGCGCCTTCTCGCTGGTGTTCATGGACGAGGGGACCCTCTACACCGCCCGTGACCCGCAGGGCATCCGCCCGCTGGTCCTCGGCCGCCTGGAGCGCGGCTGGGTGGTGGCGAGCGAGACCGCCGCCCTCGACATCTGCGGCGCCAGCTTCGTCCGCGAGGTCGAGCCGGGTGAACTCGTCGCCATCGACGAGAACGGTCTGCGCACCTCCCGATTCGCGGAAGCGAAGCCCAAGGGCTGTGTCTTCGAGTACGTCTACCTGGCGCGCCCGGACACCGACATCGCCGGCCGGAACGTCTACCTCTCGCGTGTCGAGATGGGCCGGCGCCTGGCCAAGGAAGCCCCGGTCGAGGCCGACCTGGTGATAGCGACGCCGGAATCCGGCACGCCCGCCGCGGTCGGATACGCCGAGGCCAGCGGGATTCCGTACGGATCGGGCCTGGTCAAGAACGCCTACGTCGGCCGGACCTTCATCCAGCCCTCGCAGACGATCCGCCAGCTCGGCATCCGCCTGAAGCTCAACCCCCTCAAGGAAGTCATCCGGGGCAAGCGCCTGGTGGTCGTGGACGACTCGATCGTCCGCGGCAACACCCAGCGCGCCCTGGTCAAGATGCTCCGCGAGGCCGGCGCGGCCGAGGTCCACATCCGGATCTCCTCGCCGCCGGTGAAGTGGCCGTGCTTCTTCGGCATCGACTTCGCCACCCGGGCCGAGCTGATCGCCAACGGCATGACGGTCGACGAGATCGCCACGTCGCTGGGTGCGGACTCCCTCTCCTACATCTCGCTCGACTCGATGATCGAGGCGACGACGATCCAGAAGCCGAACCTCTGCCGTGCCTGCTTCGACGGCGAGTACCCGATGGAGCTCCCCGACCCGCAGCTCCTCGGCAAGCAGCTCCTGGAGACCGAGCTGGCCGGCGGCGCGGACGCCGCCGACGCCCTCCGTCGCCCGTAGAGCCCCCGGCTCGACCTGCGCGGGGCCCTGTCTTTCAGGCTTTTCCCAGGGCCCCGCACCAACCGCAGTAACGACACGAAAGCTCTCTCCTGTCATGACAGAGAAGACCACCGGTGCCAGCTACGCAGCCGCGGGCGTCGACATCGAAGCGGGAGACCGCGCCGTCGAGCTGATGAAGGAGTGGGTGAAGAAGACGCAGCGCCCCGAGGTCCTCGGCGGCCTCGGCGGTTTCGCCGGCCTCTTCGACGCCTCCGCCCTCAAGCGGTACGAGCGCCCGCTGCTGGCCTCGGCCACCGACGGGGTCGGCACCAAGGTGGACATCGCCCGCCAGCTGGGCGTGTACGACACCATCGGCCACGACCTGGTCGCGATGGTCATGGACGACATCGTCGTCTGCGGCGCCGAGCCGCTCTTCATGACCGACTACATCTGCGTCGGCAAGGTGCACCCCGAGCGTGTCGCCGCGATCGTCAAGGGCATCGCCGAGGGCTGTGTCCTCGCCGGCTGCGCCCTGGTGGGCGGCGAGACCGCCGAGCACCCCGGTCTGCTGGGCCCGGACGACTTCGACGTCGCCGGTGCGGGCACGGGCGTCGTCGAGTACGACCGCCTGCTCGGCGCGGATCGCATCCGTACGGGGGACGCCGTCATCGCGATGGCATCGTCCGGCCTTCACTCCAACGGGTACTCGCTGGTCCGTCACGTCCTCTTCGACCGCGCCGGGATGTCCCTCGACGCTCATGTGGAGGAGCTCGGCCGGACCCTCGGCGAGGAGCTGCTGGAGCCGACCAAGATCTACTCGCTGGACTGCATGGCCCTCACCCGGACGGCCGAGGTGCACGCGTACTCGCACATCACCGGCGGCGGCCTGGCGGCCAACCTGGCCCGGGTGATCCCGGACCACCTGCACGCCACCGTCGACCGTGCGACCTGGACGCCCGGCGCGATCTTCGACCTGGTCGGCAAGGCCGGGCAGGTGGAGCAGCTGGAGCTGGAGAAGACCCTGAACATGGGCGTCGGCATGATGGCCGTGGTCCCGCAGGAGTCGGTGGACGTGGCCCTGACCGCGCTGGCCGACCGGGGCGTGGACGCCTGGGTGGCGGGCGAGATCCTGGACCGCGGCGACCGCACCGAGGGCGCGACCCTCACCGGTTCCTACGCGAGCTGAGCAGCACTGAAACCCGGCCCGGGGCTAAGCCCTGGACCGGGTTTCAGTCTTTGGTGTGTCGTGCAGACGCCTCAGGGCGTCAAGCGCCGCGACGCTGTGCCGACGGACCGGACTCGTCGTCCTCGTCGTCGTCATCGCTGTTGTAGAGGTCCGCGTACCGAGCGTACGGGTCGTCCTCGTCCAGCTCGTCGTCGTCCACCTCGACCGGCTCGCTGACAGACAGCGGTTCCGCGGTCGATGCGCCCAGCTCGTTGGCCAGACGCGACAAGTCAGTCCCGCCGCTGCTGTACTTCAGCTGGCGGGCGACCTTTGTCTGCTTGGCCTTTGCCCGGCCGCGCCCCATGGCTCGACCCCCTCGGTGACGGGGCTCGACGGCCCCAGAGTCTGACACGCGTTCATGGTTCGGAGCGGGCTCTCCGTGGAGAGACCGTCCGTAGGGGTTTAACGGTACCTGCTTCCGCGGCCATACGGTACGCCGCCCGCATGACGCGCCCCGGTGCAGAACCAACAAGGCGCCCCGTCCTCGCTGGTCAGCTGCGATTTTAACCCTTTCCTGGCGGGCGACCCGCCGAAGTGCAGTGAGTTCCGTCTCGCCACACCCCGGCGGGCCTCCCCAAGGGCCCTCTAGGAGGCCGTCACCGGGAGGGTCCGGCGGCCGTCGGCCATCCGCTGCTCGGCGATCCGGTCGGCGGCGGCGGCTGGCGGGATGCCGTCCGCCTTCGCACGAGCGAAGATTTCCAGCGTGGTGTCGAAGATCTTCGTGGCCTGCACCTTGCACCGGTCGAAGTCGAAGCCGTGCAGCTCGTCGGCGACCTGGATGACACCGCCCGCGTTGACCACGTAGTCCGGGGCGTAGAGGATGCCGCGGTCCGCGAGGTCCTTCTCGATGCCGGGGTGGGCGAGCTGGTTGTTGGCCGCGCCGCACACGATCGTGGCGGTGAGGGCCGGGACCGTCTCGTCGTTCAGGGCGCCGCCGAGTGCGCACGGGGCGTAGATGTCGAGGCCCTCGACACGGATCAGCGCGTCCGTGTCGGCGACCGCGGTGACCTTGCCCGGGTGCTTGTCGAGGATGCGCTGCACCGACTCCTGGCGGACGTCGGTGATCACGACCTCGGCACCGTCCTCCAGCAGGTGCTCCACCAGGTAGTGGCCGACCTTGCCGACGCCCGCGACGCCGACCTTGCGGCCGCGCAGGGTCGGGTCGCCCCACAGGTGCTGCGCGCTGGCGCGCATGCCCTGGAAGACGCCGTAGGCGGTGAGCACCGAGGAGTCGCCGGCGCCGCCGTTCTCGGGGGAGCGGCCGGTGGCCCAGCGGGTCTCACGGGCGACGACGTCCATGTCGGCGACGAAGGTGCCGACGTCGCAGGCGGTCACGTAGCGGCCGCCGAGGGACTCCACGAAACGGCCGTAGGCCTCCAGGAGTTCCTCGGTCTTGATGACGTCGGGGTCACCGATGATCACGGCCTTGCCGCCGCCGAGGCCGAGACCGGCCATGGCGTTCTTGTAGGACATGCCGCGCGAGAGGTTGAGCGCGTCGCGCACGGCCTCCTCGTCCGAGGCGTAGGCGTGGAAACGCGTACCACCGAGGGCGGGGCCCAGGGCGGTGGAGTGGATCGCGATGACGGCTTTCAGGCCGGTGGCTCGGTCCTGGCACAGCACGACTTGCTCGTGGCCGCCCTGCTCCGTGCGGAACAGGGTGTGCAGGACGCCGTCGGTCATTTCGGTCACGGTGGTGACTCCCATGGAAGAGATGCGGCGGGAAGACGCCCCCCCTGCGGGTGGGGGAGGACGTGCTGGGAGCAGAGTAAGACCTGTGGGCCGGATGGGGGCCACCTGTCCGGGGATCGAAACACTCCCGGAGTACGGGAGGCGGTCCGGGCCCTTCCGCCCGCGGGCCGGAGGTGAACCGGACCCCGGAAGAGGGGAGTACGAGAGGGTGACCGAATCCCCCGAACCGCTGCTGCCCTCCGCGCGCTCGGCGCCTGCCGTCCCGTACGCCTCCTACCTGCGCGTCTACGAGCCCCTGGCCGCTTTCGCGGAGCCGGAGCGCACCCACTGGGCCGCGTACGCCCGGCGCGGGACGGCCCCGACCGCCCAGGACGAACTGCGTCGGTCGCTGGCGGAACTGGTGCGGGTCCCCCTGGTGGGGGTGCCGGCCCACGAGAGCGCCGACGCGTTCACCGCGGAGGTCGACGGGGTGCTGCTGGTCTGCCCCTGGCGCACCCGGCTGCGCGGCTGGCTGGCACTGGAGGAGCTGGTGGACCAGTTCCCGCTCCCGGTGCTGGACGCGGCGCTGCCGCCGGTGGCGCGCCGGCGGGCGGCCGAGGAGTACGAGCGCTGGCGCGAGCGGAACCCGGACGCGCGCCCCTGGATCCGTACGGGGGTGTGGCAGATCCCGCTGCGCTGGTTCGTGCTGGTGGCCGACGAGGAGCGGGAGTACGTGCAGGGGGAGCGGCTGCGGTACCGGACTCCGATGGTGCAGGCGCGCCGGCGCCTCGCCCGGGCCCTGCGGACGCTGCGGGCCGCGGAGGGGTACGGGATGCTCGCCGAGGGGCTGGTCGAAGTGGGGAGCTGGCTGGAGGAGTTCCATCCGCGGTCGATGGTCGAGCTGGACTACGGCGGGCTGGTGCACGCCCTGCCGGCGGACCGGCTGGCGGCCGACCGCTCGGCGGGGGATCTCGCGGCGGGAATCGAGGCCCTGCGGGCGGGGGACGCCGAGGGTGCGGCGGCGGTGTACGGGGGGCTCGCGGAGCGGTGGCGGGCGGTCCGCGAGCGGCTTTTTGCGAATTAGGCCGAAAATCGCCGGTGTGGCCGGTTTCACCTTTCAGAGGTCCGTACGTACCGCCGCGTATCGGTCGTTCGGTTAAAACTGGCTGATCAGAGGCCTGACTGTGGCATTTAGGACGTAGTGCCAGGACCTACGTCCCGATACGGGCCATTGGCCCAAGCGTGACGGACCGCACTAACCACACCCTTGCGCCCTTCCCCTACCCTCGTGCCAAAATAGGACAAGGAGTCCGGGGAGGGTTCCTTCCGCCCAAGTAAGGGCGGAATGCTCGGCATTGCACTCTACGGGGGGTCTGACGACTCCTGATCGCTCTGTGACTGATCGTCACAGTGGGGTGACTGTCCGTTATGGGACGGTCCATCGGGCTTCCGCCGCTGATGAACACCTCGGAGGGCAATTCCGTCGGTTTGGCCGTCGCGGCTGGACGGATGGTGTAGTTGTAGTGCCGAGGACAAGCCGTTCGTCCTATAACCGACTCGGCCCGCGTATGTCCATTTCGGGCAACGCGGGCCAAGGTGCAGAATTTAGAGGAAAGAACCGAGATGGTTCGGTTCTCCCGAGGAGGCCGCTCATGACCGCTCGCACCCCTGATGCCGAGCCGCTGCTGACCCCGGCTGAGGTTGCCACGATGTTCCGCGTGGACCCGAAGACGGTCACCCGCTGGGCCAAGGCTGGCAAGCTCACGTCCATCCGCACCCTGGGTGGACACCGCCGGTACCGCGAGGCCGAGGTCCGCGCACTGCTGGCGGGAATTCCGCAGCAGCGCAGCGAGGCCTGAGGTCGCGTAAACACCCCGCTTTAAACGGGTCGCTGTCGGGTCCCCCAATCCGATGAGACCCATATTGCTTCAGACGGCCCGGCCTGCCCCAACAGGTTCTCGGGTCGTTCGATCGCGCTGGACTCCGCCGGGTCCAGCGCGATCTTTTTTATGCCCAGGTCAGGGGGGTGTCGGAGGCCAGCCGGGACGCCTGACAGAGTAGGTACCATTGCACATATTAAATCGAGCGGGCGTATGGATGCGATAAAAGTGTGAGTCCGAAAAACTCATGCGGTGACACCCGTCACAGATGATCACTCTTGTATACCCGCCAATGCACCCCGTAATGGGGAAGTCCGTCGCGATGAGCATCATGCGAACGGGGGATTCTCCGTCGGGAGGACGATTCACGGGCTTGTGCGGCCGGGGAAGAGCACGGGCTGCCGCAGGAGCGGACGCGCGGAGCCTGCCGTAGGGCCGGACGCGGGGGCGGATGCGGGGGCGGATGCGGGGCCGGACGCGGGGCCCGCGGCCGCCCTTCCCAACCCGGCCCGGGCGACGGCACCCGCCAACGCGTCAGGGCCCGCATCCCCTGGGGGGATGCGGGCCCTGATGTTGTTGCGATCCTGACGGGACTTGAACCCGCGACCTCCACCTTGACAGGGTGGCGAGCTAACCAACTGCTCCACAGGACCTTGATTTCGCGGCCGCTCGGAGGCGGCTGCGAAACAGACTGTACAGCAGCTCAGGGGGTGCGGTCGAACCGATCAGGGGGCCGCCGCGTCCACCGCCTTCACGATCCGCTTGTCGGAGATCGGGTAGGCCGTGCCGAGGGCGTGCGCGAAGTAGCTGACGCGCAGCTCCTCGATCATCCAGCGGATGTCGGTCACGGTCTCCGGGACCGGCCGTCCCTTCGGCAACTGCTCCAGCAGCCAGGCGTACTCGTCCTGCATCTCGTGGACCTTCTCCATGCGCGTGGTGTCGCGCTGGACGCCCGTGGGCATCTGCTGGAGCCGCCGGTCCGCCGCCACCAGGTAGCGCATCAGGTCCGGCAGCCTGCGCAGCCCGGTGAGCGTCACGAAACCGGCCGGCATCAGGGCCGCCAGCTGCGTCCTGACGTCCTGGATGTTCGCGACCAGGGCGAGGCTGGAGGTGCTCTTCAGACGCCGCTCACAGGCCTGCCAGGCGGCCAGCACCTGCTGGGTCTGGTTCACGGCCCGCACGGTGGTGTCCACCAGGTCGGCGCGGACGGCCTCGTAGAGCTTCCGGAAGCCCGCCTCGTCCCACGCGGGGCCGCCGTGGTCGGCGATGAGCTTGTCGGCCGCCGCGGTCGCGCAGTCGTCGAACAGCGCCTGGATGGAGCCGTGCGGGTTCCTGGAGAGCGCGAGCTTCTGCTGGTTGGTGAGGTGGTCCGAGGCGAACTTCGCCGGGTTCACCGGGATGTTCAGCAGGATGAGCCGGCGGGTGCCCAGCCACATCGCCCGCTGCTGCTCCGCCTCGGTGTCGAAGAGCCGTACGGAGACACTCGTGCCCTCGTCCACCAGCGCCGGGTACGCCTTCACCGGCTGGCCGGCGCGGCGGGTCTCGAACACCTTGGTCAGCGTGCCGATCGTCCAGTCGGTCAGCCCGGTCCGCTCCACCGACTCCCCGCCCGCCCGTTCGGCGGTGGCCGCGGCGGCCTTGGAGAGGGCCTGGCGGGCCTTGGGCTTCAGCCTGAGCCGCAGGGCCTCCAGGTCCTTGTCCTCGGCGATCTTGCGGCGCCGCTCGTCGACGATCCGGAAAGTGATCTTCAAGTGGTCCGGGATGCGGGTGAGGTCGAAGTCCTCGGCCGACACCGGCACCCCGACCATGCGCTGGAGCTCGCGCGCCAGCGTCACCGGCAGCGGCTCCTGCAACGGCACGGCCGTGGCCAGGAACCGGCCCGCGTAGTTCGGCGCGGGCACGTAGTGGCGGCGGATCGGCTTGGGCAGCGAGCGGATCAGCTCGGTGACGACCTCCTCGCGCAGGCCCGGGATCTGCCAGTCGAAGCCCTCCTCGGTGACCTGGTTGAGCACCTGGAGCGGGATGTGGACGGTCACGCCGTCCGCGTCCGCGCCCGGCTCGAACTGGTAGGTCACCCGGAACTTCAGCTGCCCCTGCCGCCAGGAGTCCGGATAGTCGGCCTTGGTGACCCCGGCCGCCTTCTCCGTGAGCAGCATCTCCCGCTCGAAGTCGAGCAGTTCGGGCTCGTCCCGCTTCTTGTGCTTCCACCAGGAGTCGAAGTGCGCCCCGGAGACGACGTGCTCGGGGATCCGCTGGTCGTAGAAGTCGAAGAGGGTCTCGTCGTCGACCACGATGTCGCGGCGCCGGGCCCGGTTCTCCAGCTCCTCCACCTCGGTGAGGAGCTTGCGGTTGTCGGCGTAGAACTTGTGGTGGGTGCGCCAGTCGCCCTCGACCAGCGCGTTGCGGATGAACAGCTCGCGCGATACCTCGGGATCGATCCGGCCGTAGTTGATCTTCCGCTGGGCGACGATCGGCACGCCGTACAGCGTCACCTTCTCGTACGCCATCACCGCGGCCTGGTCCTTCTCCCAGTGCGGCTCGCTGTAGGTCCGCTTGATCAGGTGCTGCGCCAGCGGCTCCACCCACTCGGGCTCGACCTTGGCGTTGACCCGGGCCCACAGCCGCGAGGTCTCCACCAGCTCGGCCGACATCACGAACTTCGGCTGCTTCTTGAACAGCGAGGAGCCCGGGAAGATCGCGAACTTGGCCGACCGGGCGCCCAGGTACTCGTTCTTGTCGGTGTCCTTGAGGCCGATGTGCGAGAGCAGTCCGGCCAGCAGCGAGACATGCACGACCTGCTCGGGGGCGTCCGCCTCGTTGACGTGGATGCCCATGCTCTTGGCGACCGTGCGCAGCTGCGAGTAGATGTCCTGCCACTCGCGGATCCGCAGGAAGTTCAGGTACTCCTGCTTGCACATCCGGCGGAAGGAGGAGGAGCCGCGCTCCTTCTGCTGCTCCCGGACGTAGCGCCACATGTTCAGGAACGACAGGAAGTCGCTGGTCTCGTCCTTGAAGCGGGCATGGTGCTGGTCGGCCTGGGTCTGCTTGTCCGAGGGCCGCTCGCGCGGGTCCTGGATGGACAGGGCCGCCGCGATGACCATGACCTCGCGGACGCAGTTGTTCTTGTCGGCCTCGATGACCATGCGGGCCAGCCGCGGGTCGACGGGCAGCTGGGACAGCTTGCGGCCCATCTGCGTCAGGCGCTGCCCCTTCCTCCCCTCCGGGGAGGACTTCTCGTCCGTCTCCAGCGCCCCGAGTTCCTGCAGGAGCTGGACGCCGTCGCGGATGTTGCGGTGGTCCGGCGGGTCGATGAAGGGGAACTTCTCGATCTCGCCGAGGCCGGCGGCGGTCATCTGGAGGATGACGGAGGCCAGGTTCGTGCGCAGGATCTCGGCGTCGGTGAACTCGGGCCGGGCGTCGAAGTCGGCCTCGGAGTACAGCCGGATGCAGATGCCGTCGCTGGTACGGCCGCAGCGGCCCTTGCGCTGGTTGGCGCTGGCCTGGGAGATCCGCTCGATCGGCAGGCGCTGCACCTTGGTGCGGTGGCTGTAGCGGGAGATCCGGGCGTTGCCCGGGTCGATCACGTACTTGATGCCCGGCACCGTCAGGGAGGTCTCGGCGACGTTGGTCGCGAGCACGATCCGGCGCCCGGTGTGCGGCTGGAAGACCCGGTGCTGCTCGGCGTGCGAGAGCCGGGCGTAGAGCGGCAGGACCTCGGTGAACCGGAGCTTCTTCTTGATCAGCGCGTCCGCGGTGTCGCGGATCTCGCGCTCGCCGGAGAGGAAGACCAGGATGTCGCCCGGGCCCTCGGCCTGGAGCTCGTCCACGGCGTCACAGATCGCGGTGATCTGGTCGCGGTCGGAGTCCTCGGAGTCCTCTTCGAGGAGCGGCCGGTAGCGCACCTCCACCGGGTACGTCCGCCCGCTGACCTCGACGATCGGGGCGTCACCGAAGTGGCGGGAGAAGCGCTCCGGGTCGATCGTCGCCGAGGTGATGACGACCTTCAGGTCGGGCCGCTTGGGCAGCAGCGTCGCCAGGTAGCCGAGCAGGAAGTCGATGTTCAGCGAGCGCTCGTGGGCCTCGTCGATGATGATCGTGTCGTAGGCGCGCAGCTCGCGGTCCGTCTGGATCTCGGCGAGCAGGATGCCGTCCGTCATCAGCTTCACGAAGGTCGCGTCCTGGTCCACCTGGTCGGTGAACCGGACCTTCCAGCCGACGGTCCGGCCGATCTCGGACCTCAGCTCCTCGGCGATGCGTTCCGCGACCGTGCGGGCGGCGATCCGGCGGGGCTGGGTGTGCCCGATCATGCCCCGGACGCCCCGGCCCAGCTCCATGCAGATCTTGGGGATCTGCGTGGTCTTGCCGGAGCCGGTCTCGCCCGCGACGATCACGACCTGGTGGTCGCGTATCGCCTCGGCGATCTCGTCCTTCTTCTGGCTGACGGGCAGGTTCTCGGGATACGTGACCTCCGGCATCCGCGAGGCACGGCCGGCCAGTCGCTCGGCGGCCTTCGCGGCCTCCGTGGCGATCTCGTCGAGCACGGCCTGCTTGGCCTCGGGCTTGCGGATGCGGCGGGCGCCTTCGAGGCGGCGGCCGAGGCGGTGCGCGTCACGGAGGGAGATCTCACCGAGAAGCGTCTGCAGGGCGGCGAAGGAAGTAGACATACCTGATCGAGGATCTCACCTGGGCCCTCCGGGTGGCGAACGCATTTGTCGGGCGGACCCGTACCATTTCGGGACGAGTCCCTCAGCCGTACGAGTGAGAGGCAGCCCACCTTGTCCCGCCCCCGCCCCTTCGGCCGCGCCGTGCTCGCGGTGCTGGTGGCGGTCCTGGCGATGCTGCTGGGCGGGCCGGCCCCCGCCGCTGCCGGAACGGTCCTGCCGGATGCCGGCCGGGCCGCCGCCCCGGCCGACTCGGGTACGCCTGGAGCGCTCAAGGCCGCGGCCGGGCATCCCGCGACCGATGCTGCCGGTCCGCAGGCCGCCCCGGCCCCCGACCCCGCCCGGGCTCCCGATGCCGCCCCGGGCGTCCGTGCCGGGGCGGGCGCCGGCACCGGCCGGGCCCCGCTGCGGGCCGTGCCGGGCCGGTCCGAGGCACCCGGCGCACCCCGCGCTGCCGCCGCCGTCCGGGGCGGCGGGCCCTCCTGCGCCCCCGCGGCCCCCGACCACGGCGGGACGCCCGCCGCTCCCGCCCGGGCCGGGGGTGACCACGCCCAGGTCCCGCCGGGCCGCCCGGTGCCGCCGGCCGCCCGGCCGCACACGGGCCTGCCCCTACCGGTGCCCGGCCGCGGCCCCGACCGGCCCGCCCCCGGCCCGGTGGAACTGTCGGTGATGCGGGTTTAGAAGGGGTCCGCCCGCGCGGTCCTTCCCCGGCCCGCGGGGACCTCGTGTCCCCGCCCGCCGCCCCAGAGACCGCCCGGCCCGGCCCGTACCGACCTCTCCCGCAGAACCGGAGCATCCGTATGTCCTCCTCCAAGACCAAAGCCGGCACGTCCTCGGCCAAGCCCATGCTGATCTCCGCGGGGGTCGCCCTCGCCGCCGTCACCCTCGGCCTCGTCTCCTGGCAGGCCACCGCCCCCGCCGAGAAGGCCTCCGCCGGCTCCGCGCCCGCGGCCGCGCCCCGTTCCGACACCTCCGCCGCGCTCAAGGCCCTGGCCCGCCGGGAGCCCGGCGACAAGCTGGCCCTCGGCCGCCCGGACGCGCCCGTCGTGCTCATCGAGTACTCCGACTTCAAGTGCGGCTACTGCGGCAAGTTCGCCCGGGACACCGAGCCCGAGCTGGTGAAGAAGTACGTCGACAACGGCACCCTGCGCATCGAGTGGCGCAACTTCCCGATCTTCGGAGCCGAATCCGAGGCCGCCGCCAGGGCCGCCTGGGCCGCGGGCCGGCAGGACCGGTTCGCCGCCTTCCACGCGGCCGCGTACGCCGAAGGCTCCAAGGAGAAGGGCTTCGCCGAGCCGAGGCTGCTGGAGCTGGCCCGCGAGGCCGGGGTCCCCGACATCGAGCGCTTCAAGGCCGACATGGCCGGCGAGGAGGCCACCGCGGCCCTGAAGAAGGACCAGGAGGAGGGCTACCGCATCGGCGTCACCTCCACCCCGTCCTTCCTGGTGGACGGCAGGCCGATCGCCGGCGCCCAGCCGCTCGGCGCCTTCACCGCCGCCATCGAGCAGGCCCGGGCGGCGGCGAAGCAGTGACCGACATCGGATACCTGGCCGCCCTGCTGGGCGGCCTCCTCGCGCTGCTCAGCCCTTGCAGCGCCCTGCTCCTGCCGGCCTTCTTCGCGTACTCGATCGACTCCACCTCGCGCCTGCTGGCACGTACCGGCATCTTCTACGCGGGCCTCGCGAGCACCCTCGTACCGCTGGGGGCGGCCGGCTCCTACGCCGGCCGGTTCTTCCACGGCAACCGCGACCAGCTGGTCCTGGCCGGCGGCTGGCTGATCATCGCGCTCGGCGCCGCGCAGATCCTCGGCCTGGGCTTCGCCTCGAAGCGGATCTCGGAGCTGTCCGGGAGGATCCGGCCGACCACCGCGCTGTCCGTGTACGCGCTCGGCGCGGTCTACGGGCTGGCCGGCTTCTGCGCCGGCCCGATCCTGGGCAGCGTCCTGACGGTCGCGGCGGTCAGCGGCAGCCCGGTTTACGGCGGCCTGCTGCTCGCCGTCTACGCGCTGGGGATGGCCGTGCCGCTCTTCGTGATGGCCTTGCTGTGGGAGCGGTTCGAACTGGGCCGGCGGCGCTGGCTGCGCGGCCGGGCCCTGCGCGCGGGCCGCTTCGAGGTGCACAGCACGTCGCTGCTGTCCGGGCTGTTCTTCATCACCCTGGGCGTGCTGTTCCTCGTCTACGACGGGGCGAGCGCACTGCCGGGGCTGCTGGACGTGGACGACTCGTTCGCGGTGGAGCAGTGGGTGAGGTCGCTGGCCGGGGCCGTCCCGGACGGGGCGCTGCTCGGCCTGGTCGCCGTGGGCGCGGCGGCCTTCGGCCTGGTGCAGTGGCGCCGTCGCTCCGGCGCCACGCGCGAGACCGAGTGACGAAGGAAGGCCCCGTCCGATGGACGGGGCCTTCCGATGGTGGCTGGGGCCGGGGTCGAACCGGCGACCTATCGCTTTTCAGGCGATCGCTCGTACCAACTGAGCTACCCAGCCACGAGACCGTTTCCGGCCTCAGCGATCCTGACGGGACTTGAACCCGCGACCTCCACCTTGACAGGGTGGCGAGCTAACCAACTGCTCCACAGGACCTTGCGGTGTGCGAGACAAAGTCTTGCACACGGTAATGCGTACCCCCAACGGGATTCGAACCCGTGCTACCGCCTTGAAAGGGCGGCGTCCTGGGCCACTAGACGATGAGGGCTAAAGACCCACCGGGCACTTGTTCAGCGCGTCGGGGACGTGAGAAGCATATGGGATCCGGGGAGCTATCGCCAAAACGGTTTCCCCCGGAGGGACAATGGCCCGGTGCTGGAGATGACGCGCGAGGAGTTCGAGGAGCTCGTCGCAGAGGCCCTGGACCGGATCCCGCCGGAGCTGACGCGGCTGATGGACAACGTGGCGGTGTTCGTCGAGGACGAGCCGCCCGCCGACGACCCGGAGCTGCTGGGGCTCTACGAGGGGACCCCGCTGACGGACCGCGGCGAGTGGTACGCCGGGGTGCTGCCGGACCGGATCACCATCTACCGCAATCCCACGTTGCGGATGTGCGAGGACCGGGAGAGCGTGGTCGCGGAGACGGAGGTCACCGTGGTGCACGAGATCGCCCACCACTTCGGGATCGACGACGAGCGGCTGCACGCGCTGGGGTACGGGTGAGCCGGAGAGGCTCCCGGCCCGCCCCCGGCGCCGCCGAGGCGATCGACCCGGACGTCGACCTGCACGTGCCCGCGCAGCGGGCCGAGCCGCAGGGCCAAGTGCTCGCGGCGGTGGCCGTCGGCGGTGCCCTGGGGGCCTCGGCCCGGTACGGGATCTCCCTGCTCTGGCCGGCCGCGCCCGGCGCCTTCCCGTGGGCGACCCTGTGGATCAACGCCTCCGGGTGCGCGCTGATCGGCGTCCTGATGGTGCTGATCAGCGAGGGCGGACGGACGGCGCCGCACCCGCTGCTGCGGCCCTTCGCCGGGGTCGGCGTACTCGGCGGCTTCACCACCTTCTCCACCTACGCGATGGACTTCTCGCGGCTGCTGGACGAGGGGGAGGCGCGGTCCGCGCTGGCCTACGCGGGGCTCACGGTGGTGGCCGCGCTGGGCGCGGTGTGGGCGGCGGCCTCGGTGACCCGGTTCGCCGTGCGGTACCCGGTGGCCCGGTGAACTGGCTGCTCGTGGTGGCGGGCGCGGTCGTGGGCGCCCCGCTGCGCTACCTGACGGACCGTGCGGTGCAGCAGCGGCACGACTCCGTCTTCCCGTGGGGGACCTTCGTCGTGAACACGGCCGGCTGTCTGGTGCTGGGGGTGCTGACCGGCGCGGCGGTGGCCGGGGCCGCCTCCTCGTGGGTGGTGCTGCTGCTGGGGCCCGGGCTGTGCGGTGCGCTGAGCACGTACTCGACCTTCTCGTACGAGACGCTGCGGCTGGCCGAGCGCGGCCGGGGTTTCCTGGCGGCGGCGAACGTCGTGATGTCGGTACTGGTCGGGCTGGGCGCGGTGCACCTCGGCGCACAGGTGGCGCGACAACTGTTCGCCTGAGGGCGTGTCCCTCACGGGGCAAAGGGAGTTGGGCACGACGACCCGCTCCTGCGGGCCTCTCGTCCCCAGGCTCCCCAGGCTCCGGAGGTGCCCCCGTGCGCCAGTTGTCCGCTTCCCTCAGACTGGCCGTCACCGCGCTCGCGGTCGCGGCGACGGCCGGCTGTATGAGCGTCGGCGAGGACGCCGCGAAGCCGGGGCCCTCCGCCGCTGCGGAGCGGCGCGCCGGCTCCGAGGCGGGTGCCGGGGCCGCCTCCGGGCGGGGCTCCGGGATCCGCGGCAACGGGCACGGCGCGAAGGACGGTACGGAGGGCCAGGGCGGCAAGCACAAGGAGGACGGCAAGGCCTCCGGCGCGACCGGGGCCACTCCCGGCCCGGGTGCGCCGAGCGGGGCGCCGGGCGCGGCCGTGCCGTCGGCGGGGCCGGGCGGCGGCGCCGGCGGGCAGGGCCCGCAGCAGCCGCCGGCGGGTGGTTCCGGCGGTCCGGGTTCCGGTGGACCGGGCGGGACGGGTGGCGGCCACCAGTCGGCGAGCCCGACCCTGGAGCCGCCGCTTCCGACGCCCCCTGTGACGGAACCCACGCCGAGTCCGTCGAGCCCGCAGCCGGAGCCCAGCACCCAGCCCGCACCCCAGGCCTAGGGGCGCCTGCGGCGGGTGACGGCTTCCGGAGGCGTGGCGGCACCCTCCCGATCCGAGGTGTTTGTGCAGGTCAGGGGTGATTCCACCGGAGCGACTTGCCAGACCCCCGGGAGGGTGCGTATGGTTATAGATCGTTTGATCCCATTGCCCGGCGCCGAATCCGAAGAGCGCCGTGTGGCGCGTACTCTCCCTAGCCGTGGCTGACCGCATTGAGGCGGTCGATTTGCGATTCACGGAGTTTGGGCGCGTGCCGAGACTCCGGAAGGTTTCGCATTTCGCATGTCCATTTCCAGTTCTGACCGTTCCGTCATGCCCGAGAACGACTCCAACGAGATCATCGACACCGAAGCCCTTGTGGTCACCGAGGCCATCGAGGCCGCAGAGGCCGAGGGCATCATCGAGGCTCTCGAGGCGGACGTGAGCGGTGGGTCCTTCGAGGACTCCTCCGACGACTTCGACGCCGATGCCGACGCCGAGCCCACGATCACCTTCGGTGACCTGGGTCTGCCCGAGGGCATCGTGCGCAAGCTTGCCCAGAACGGCGTCACCACCCCCTTCCCGATCCAGGCCGCGACCATCCCGGACGCCCTGGCCGGCAAGGACATCCTCGGCCGCGGCCGCACCGGCTCCGGCAAGACGCTCTCCTTCGGTCTGCCGACCCTGGCCACGCTGGCCGGCGGCCACACCGAGAAGAAGAAGCCCCGCGCGATCATCCTCACGCCGACCCGTGAGCTCGCGATGCAGGTCGCGGACGCCCTGCAGCCGTACGGCGACGTCCTCGGCCTGAAGATGAAGGTCGTCTGCGGCGGTACCTCCATGAGCAACCAGATCTACGCTCTGGAGCGCGGTGTCGACATCCTCGTCGCCACCCCGGGCCGACTGCGCGACATCATCAACCGCGGTGCCTGCTCCCTGGAGAACGTCCAGGTCGCGGTCCTCGACGAGGCCGACCAGATGGCCGACCTGGGCTTCCTGCCCGAGGTCACCGAGCTGCTCGACCAGATCCCCGAGGGCGGCCAGCGCATGCTCTTCTCCGCCACCATGGAGAACGAGATCGGCACCCTGGTCAAGCGCTACCTGTCCAGCCCCGTCACGCACGAGGTCGACAGCGCCCAGGGCAACGTCACGACCATGACGCACCACGTGCTCGTCGTGAAGCCGAAGGACAAGGCGCCGGTCACGGCCGCCATCGCCGCCCGCAAGGGCCGCACCATCATCTTCGTCCGCACCCAGCTGGGCGCCGACCGCATCGCCGAGCAGCTCGTCGAGGCCGGCGTGAAGGCCGACGCGCTGCACGGCGGTATGACGCAGGGCGCCCGTACCCGCGTCCTCGCCGACTTCAAGGACGGCTACGTCAACGCGCTCGTCGCCACCGACGTCGCCGCCCGAGGCATCCACGTCGACGGCATCGACCTGGTCCTGAACGTGGACCCGGCCGGAGACCACAAGGACTACCTGCACCGCTCGGGCCGTACCGCCCGTGCCGGCAAGTCCGGTGTCGTCGTCTCCCTCGCGCTGCCGCACCAGCGCCGCCAGATCTTCCGCCTGATGGAGGACGCGGGCGTCGACGCCTCGCGCCACATCGTCCAGGGCGCCGGCGCCTTCGAGCCGGAGGTCGCCGAGATCACCGGTGCCCGTTCGCTGACCGAGGTCCAGGCCGACTCCGCGAACAACGCCGCCAAGCAGGCCGAGCGCGAGGTCGCCGAGCTCACCAAGCAGCTGGAGCGCATGACGCGCCGCGCCGCCGAACTGCGCGAGGAGGCCGACCGCCTGGTCGCCCGTTCCGCGCGCGAGCGGGGCGAGGACCCGGAGGCCGCCGTCGCCGAGGTGGCCGAGGCCGCCGAGGCCGAGGTCGCGGCCGCCGCCGCGGCTGCCGCCGCCGAGATCGCCGCGCAGGAGCGCCGCGAGGAGAACCGCGCCCAGCGCGACGACCGCGGCAACTACGAGCGCCGGGACAACCGCGGTGGCGACCGCGGTGACCGTGGCGGCTTCCGCCGTGACGACCGCGGTGACCGTGGTGGCGACCGTGGTGGCTTCCGCCGTGACGACCGTCCCTCCGGTGGCTTCCGCCGCGACGACCGTCCGTCGGGTGGTTTCCGTCGTGACGACCGTCCGTCGGGTGGCTTCAACCGTGACGACCGCGGTGACCGTGGTGGCGACCGTGGCGGTTTCCGCCGTGACGACCGTCCCTCCGGTGGCTTCCGCCGCGACGACCGTCCGTCGGGTGGTTTCCGTCGTGACGACCGTCCGTCGGGTGGCTTCAACCGTGACGACCGCGGTGACCGTGGTGGCGACCGTGGTGGCTTCCGCCGCGACGACCGTCCGTCGGGTGGTTTCCGTCGCGATGACCGTCCGTCGGGTGGCTTCAACCGTGACGACCGCGGTGACCGTGGTGGCGACCGTGGTGGCTTCCGCCGCGACGACCGTCCGTCGGGTGGTTTCCGTCGCGATGACCGTCCGTCGGGTGGCTTCAACCGTGACGACCGCGGTGACCGTGGTGGCGACCGTGGCGGTTTCCGCCGCGACGACCGTCCCTCCGGTGGCTTCGGCCGCCGTGACGACAAGCCGCGCTGGAAGCGCAACGGCTGACAGCGGCTGAGCACGAACTCCTGACAGGGCCCCCACGACTCCGGTCGTGGGGGTCCTGTCGCATCACGTGCGACCTGTCGGTGACAAGGCGTCAGGTACTCCGATCGCCCCGGCGTGGAAGGGTTTCCGTCCCCCGCGTCCCGGCCGCCGGCCCGCCCCCCAACCCGACGCCGACAGGCCGGTCGGTCGATACCCGATCGGCTGACCGGCGCTGTCCGGCTATGCTCTGGGGTGAGCACCTGGAGGGCCATTAGCTCAATTGGCAGAGCAGCGGACTTTTAATCCGTTGGTTGTCGGTTCGAGTCCGACATGGCCTACCGCTCCCAGGCGGGGGAATCCCCCTCTGACCTGGTACTGAGCGCCCCACCCCGTTCCGGCCGGGTGGGGCGCTCAGGCTTTTCCGGCCCGCGCGCCCCCTCGTCTCAGAGGTAGGCGTTCTGGAAGGCCCGCGCGAACTCCGGGTCGGTCACCGAACCGTTGCCACCCCCTCCGGTGCGGTGGCCACGGCCGGAAAGGGCGAGGACCGGGTCGAGCACCTCCCGCATGTAGTGGCCGGTCCAATCGGAAGGCTGACCCTCGTAGCCCGGCATGGGCGTGAGGATCGCCAGGCTTCCGGCGGGGTGCCTGACGACACCCCACACGATGCGGTACATCCCGACGCGGCTCACGATGAGTCCGTCGGCCCTGACCTCGTGGTCCTCGGACAGGCGCGGGGCTACCTCGACAATCGCTCCGATGGTCTCGTTCAGGCCGATCGACGTCTGCACCGTGGTGACGAGCCCGGCGGCCTCCACCAGCCTGTGGAGGGTTTCCACCGCTGTACCGCGGGCGTGCGGGCTGAGCACAAGGTCGTACAAGGGATCCTCCGGTCGGGTTGGGAACGGCGTGACGGATGGTGCGGGAGGCCGGCCTTCTCAGCCGGTTGCCGGGCTGTCGTTCCACCTGGCGGGGTCGTCCTCCTCAACGGCGGCGGAGGAGCCGGCCGGTGGTGTCACGGGGAGGGCGTCGAGCGCGGCCCGGACCTTCTCGGCGGCGAGGGCGTCGCCGAAGGCCTCGTGGACTCCGAGAGCCTCCCGATAGGCGCGGCGGGCCTCGTCGAGGTGCCCGATGTCCCGCAAGCAGTCGGCGACGGTCAGGTGTGCGTCGCCCGATCCCCGTGTGTCGTCGGTGAGCTCGAAGAGGGAGAGTGCCCGGCGCCCCTCCGCGAGACCGGTGAGGGGCGCGCCGGAGAGACGGGCGAGTACGCCGAGGTGGGTGCGGTTGGACGCCTCGGCGGCGATCCTGCCGAGCCGCTGATTGAGCTGCAGGGCCGCGCGGAAGTGCCGTTCGGCGATGGCGTGCTCGGCCCGGTGCTGGGCGGAGATGCCCAGATGGTGGTGGGCGCGGGCGATGTCGATCGAGGCCTTCCGGCGTTCGGCCTCTTCCAGCACCGCGTCGAACGCCTCGTACGCGCCGTCGTGATCACCGGACATGGTGAGGAGGATGCCGATCCGCTGCCGGACCTCGGCCGCCGCGAACCGGTTGCCGTCGGCCTCGCAGATCGTGGCGGCGGCGTCGAGGTGGGTCCTGGCGGACGCCAGGTCGCCGGTCCGCTCGGCCAGGGAGGCGAGCCGCTGATGACAAGCGATCAGCGCCTGGCCGTCCTCGACCCGGTGGAAGACCGTCATCGCTGCGAGCAGCCCCTTGCGGGCTTCCACCAGTCTCCCGAGGTCCTCGTCGATCATGGAAATCTGGGCGAGGGTGGCGGCGGCGTCCCGTTCGAGCCCCATGTCGGCGAACACGTCCGCCGCGGCCCGGTAGCGGACCATGGCCGCGTCGAAGAGTCCTTGCTCATGCTCCACACTGCCGAGCTGGTGCTGGGCGTATGCGATGCCGCGCAGGTCGCCGGCCTTCTCGCTGATGGCCAGGGCCCGTTCCAGGTGCCCACGGGCGCCGGGCATGTCTCCGCGGTCGCGGGCGATGAGCCCGAGCTGCCGGTGCGTCATCGTCTCGTCCGGCGTGCCGGGTTCCATCCACTTCAGCAGGTCCGAGCAGATGCGTTCCTCCGTTCCCCACATGCCGGAGACGTGCAGGCGGCCGCACAACCTGCTGGCCACGCGTACGGCTCGCTCCTTCTCGCCCGATTCGACCAGATGGTGCATCGCCTCCTGCGCGGCGACGAGCCTCAGTTCGAGCGGGGCCCCGTCCTCCTCGAAGCGCCCTTGCCAGTACTGGGCCGCCGGGGCGTGTCCGGCTGCCTCCGCCTGCGGGTCGAGGCGTGCCAGCTCCGTCGCCGTCCAGCGGTGGACGAGCCAGCGGTCGCCTCCGTCGTCGGACGAGACCAGGCCGGATTCGACGAGGCGGCGCAACGGACGACGGCCGTCGTCGTCGGTGAATGCCGTGGCCGGGACGGGCTTGCGGAAGACCGCGGTGCGGTGAAGCATCGCGCGGGAAGGCCCGTCCAGAGCGGCGACGAGATCGGCCAGCAGCACATCGGCGGCGGCGAGCCGGGACGCCTCCGCCAGAGCGAGCCGGGGCCGTCCGTCGACCAGGGCCACGGCATCCGGCAGGGCGCCGTCGGTGAGCCGGTCCAGCCGGGCTGCCAGGTCGGCGGAGTCCGTGCGGCCACCGCTGAGGAGCGCGTCGAGGTAGTTGTACGTGCGGGGGTGGCCGCCGATGGCCCGCTGTACGTCTGCCCAGGCGCGGTGCGGCAGGCTGCGGAGCGCGGGCAGGCGGGCACGCAGCAGGGCGGTCTCCGCTTCGCTGAGCGCGGGCAGCGGCAGGTGGACCACACGGTCGGCCGCCGTGGGAGGCAGCGGCAGCGGGTGGCGGGAGGTGATCAGCGTTCGTGCCCCCGGGACTTCGGTGAGCCAGAGGCGGAGGAAGTCCGCAACCTCTCCGTCGCGATACACCAGGCCGCCGCCTTCCTCGGCCCTGACGAGGTTGTCCTCGAACCCGTCCAGGACCAGCAGCGGTGGCGGCCCGGTGAGCGCTGCGAGGCGCGTGCGCCAGGGCACCCGGGTGTCGGCGAGCCGCGCGTAGCCTTCGGCTCCGAGGGTCGCGCCGAGGGCGGCGAGGATCTGGTCGGTGTCCAGAGGACCGGACAGCAGGGCGAGGCCCGTACGTGCAGCCGGGAGGAGGCGCAGCACCTCGCCCAGGAACGAGGACTTCCCGGCGCCGCCCATGGCGTGGACGACGAGAGCGGGGTGTCCTTCGCCGCTCAGCGCGCGGACGGTGGTCCGCAGCAGGGATCGGCGGCCGACGAATTCACCGATCGGCATCGCGAGGGCGGTGACCGGCCGCGCGGATACGTCGGGAGCGGCGACGGCCTCGGCCGGCAGCAGCCCGGGGGCCACGGGGCGCCGCCCGTGGGGGTCTTCCGGCGGGGCGGGCCGCGTACGGTCCGCCTGGTGCGGGCCCCGCGCACCCGGGCGGGCGGGCTCCGCCACGGATCCGGCGAACAGGACCGCGGCGCCCCACTCCGGGAGCCGGCGTGCGCCGTCCTGCCGCCTGGCCCGCTCCAGCGAGATCCGCGCGTTCTGGAGGGCGTCGAGTACCTCGGCGCCCTGCGCCAGTTCCGAGTAGAAGGCGGCGATCAGCGTGCCGGCGTAGCTGTCGCTGACCTGGGTGGACATGGCCAGTACGCGGGGGATGCCGGATGCGGCGAGGTGCTGGGCCAGGCCGGGGAGTTCTCCCGCTCCTACGTCGCCGGCCCGTGGCACCGGGCCCGCCGCGGTGGCGCATCCGGCCAGAACGACGATGCCCGGGCGCGTCGGGGTCACCAGTGCCGCGGTCAGGCGCTCGGCGCCCTCCGGTGCCGGCCGGCCGGTGGCGTCCTCCAGGAGGAGCAGACCGGGCCGGGCATGGCAGGCGATGTGGACGACATCGGCCGGCGAGTCCGCCAGCGCCCGCGCGAGGCCGTCCAGGCTGCCCAGGCCGAGGGTCCGAAGACGTGCGCGGCCCGGCAGCCGGTCGACGACGTCGGCCAGCCGGCGGGTCTCCGCCTCCAGGTCCAGCAGAGCCGCCGGCACGGCGTCGGGGTCCTCGGGAAGCGGATTGGACAGCAGGGCCAGGACGTCGAGACGGCTTTCGGAGAAGTCCGGGCCCCTTCCGGGATACGCCGCCGCGGCGTCGGGCAATCGGTACGGCCGTACGACCGGGTGCAGGGCCAGTGGAGTCGTGGCGCCCGGCAGGATCATGGTTTCCCAGGGCAGCGCGGCCTGTTGGGGGCTGCTCGTCGCGAAGCCGAGGTGCAGGGTCCGTCCTGTGGCGCGCGCGGCATCGACGGCGGAGACGAGCCGGCTCGCCACCGGTCCGGGGACGGCTTCGGCGAGGTGCCGGCCGAGCAGCAGCAGCGCGTTGTCGATCTCGGCGAGCGCCTCCGGCTCCAGTCCCCGCAGAAGAGCCCGGGCGAAGGCGCGTTCGACGGCCCGATGGGTCTCTCGCAAGGAGAAGGCGGACGCGGTCGGGCCCGCCGCCCGTGCGACGACGGAGGGCCCGTCCAGGAGGGTCACGTGATCGGCACCCATGACGAGCCGACGATGCATGGTTGCGGGCTCAGCGTGCACAGGGGTCTCCGAGCAGGGGTGGCGGCGGCGGGGATGCCGTGGAGATGCAGATACGGACCGGCGCCGGGGCTTTGGACGTCGTGCCCGGTGCGGTGAAGAAGAGCGCGGCCCCGAGTACGACGGCGAGCGATGCCACGAAGGTGTCCCGGCGTGCCGTGCGCAGTGCTTCACGTACCTGCCAGGCGTGGATCCAGGTGAGCAGCCGCCGCTGGGTGCGTTCGGCGAGGCTCGCGTTGCCGCGGGCCACGGCCAGCGCGTGTTCGAGGGTGCGGCGCCGGGTCGCGTCGTCTTCGTGCACCAGCGCGGCCGTCAGCCGCGTACAGACGGCGGTGCGCAGAGTGCGCTCCTCCTGGAGTGCGACGGGGTCGGGGCTGAAGGGACCGTAGAAGTCGCCGGGCGAGCGGTCGATCAGTTCGCGCAGACCGCGCAACGCCGGGCGGCCGAGGTCGTCGAACGTGGCCACCCGGGGCGTCAGCACCTGACTGGTGCGGTGGATGGCCCAGGCCACTCCCAGGAGCGCCATCAGCAGGCCGGCTGCCGCGACGACGGCGTCGCCGACGTGGTGGAGTTTGCCCACGACCGTCAGCGGACCGCCGGCCAGCAGAAGGGATCCCGCTGCGGCCGCAGCCCCGACGATCCACCGGGCGGTGGACCTCATGTCGGCCACGGACGCCCGCAGATCGAGCACGACGGGATCCGCGTTCGTGGCGTCCGGCTCCGACGGAGTGGTCACTGATGGCCGCCCCCGCCGTCGTAGTCACGCATGTCCGGCGGCGTCCGGTCGTCCGGGAGCTCCCGGTTCTCGACCCAGGCGGCGCCGTCCCAGTACTCGACACGGGTTCCGACCAGTCGGATTTCCCCGACATCGGGCGGTGGTGGCGGAGTTGTCACCTTGTCATTGTGCTTCTCCCCGGCATCCCGTGCGGGCGGTTTCGACAGAGTTCTACGGTCAGAGGCCCGGCCACCGCCCGCACGTCACCCGAGACTCCTCGAACGAGGTGCGCGAGGGCTCGTCCGCCGGATCCCACCGGGTCCGGGGCGACTTGGGCGGTAAACCGGGTGAGCCGTGCGGACGGTGGGCGGTAGCGTCGGCGCCGTGACTCCGGTTCTGCGTACCGAACGCCTGCTGCTCGATCCGTACACCCCCGAGGACGAGGAAGCCTTCGTGGCGCTCTTCCAGGACACCCGGGTCTCCCGGTGGATGGGGGACGGCCCCGCCACCGAGGCCGAGGACCGCGCCCTGTTCGGGCGGGTCTTCACCAAGGTCTACGCCGAGGACCTCTTCGACGTCTGGGCCGTGCGCAGGGACGGACGGCTGGTCGGGCACGCCGAGATCAAGCGGACCGACGAGGTCGACGGCCACGAGATCATCTACGCCCTCGCCCCCGGCGCCTGGGGGTCCGGCCTCGGCACCGAGATCGCGGAGGCGGTCGTCGCGTACGGCTTCGGCGCGCTCGGCCTGACCGAGGTGCACGCCACGGTGGCCGCGGCCAACACGGCCTCCCTGGCCCTGCTGGCCCGCATCGGCTTCGCCCACGTCCGGGACGTGCGGGAGGACGACGGCTCCACCACCCGCGTCCTGACCCGCCACCGCGCACCCGCGGACGCCTGACCGCACCCCCGTACATGTGAAGCGCCCCGCCCGAGGGATCGGGCGGGGCGCTTCGGGGTGTTTTAGGGGTGTGGGGAGGTGCGATCAGACGTGGGTGCGGCGGCGGCGGCCGAGCCAGGCGGCGGCCGCGCCGAGCGCGACCAGGGCCGCGGCGAGGCCGGCGTACAGGCCGGTGGACGAGCCGGCGCCGGTGCTGGCCAGCGCGCCCGTGGAGGAGCCCGTGGTCGTCACGTCGGAGTTGCCGGTGGTGGTGGCGACGGCCTGCCGGACCGCCGTGGTGGAGGAGGGAGAGGCGGTCGGGGACGGGGTGGCGGTCGGGGTGGTGGTGGTCGGGGTGGTGGTCGGCTCGGCCGGCGCCGGCTCCGTGATCGGGACCAGCGGGAACTGCACCTGGGCGGTCCTGACGGGCCAGGTGTTGCCCTCGGCCTGGCGGACCTCGGCCTCCATGGTGATCGTGGTGCGCTTCGTCAGCTTGGTGTTCTTGCCCAGGCTGAGGCGCAGGGGCTGGGTGTGGACGCCGGAGGCGGCGCCGAAGCCCTTGGCGATGCGCGGCAGCTCGTAGCGGCTGTCCTCGGCCTTCAGGTCCTGCCAGCGGCCGTCGATCAGGGCCTGGAGCCGGAAGTCGGCGTCCTGCTCGCCCGGGTGGGAGAGGGTCAGGCTGGTGGCGAGGGCGGTGGCGAAGGTGCCGTCACCGGTGGCCTGGTGGTTCAGGTCCAGATAGGCGCGCTGCTCCTGGCCGTCCTTGCCCGAACTGACCTGCTTGAACCAGGTCTTCAGCTCACCCGTCTTGATCTGCGGGTCGACCTTGAAGAGGTGGGAGTCGGCGCCGCCGGGGGCGACGGAGCTGTTGGAGCTGCCGGCGGTGAAGGTGAAGTCGCCGTTGTTGGTGGGGTAGTTCGCGCCGAGACCGAGGGTGACCTTCCAGGTCATCTTGCCGTTCGCGGGGATGTCGAAGCCCGCGCCCGGCTCGCCGGCGGACGGAGAGAACTCGCCCTGCCACTCGCCGTCCTGCTGACCGATGCCGGACTTGGTCGCCGGGGCGTCCACCGCCTCGACCTTGAAGACGATGTCGCTCTCGTCGAGCCGGCTCGGGCCCTTCGGGTCGAGCAGCATCCACGGCTTGTACTCGACGGCCTTGCCGGTCGGGTTCTTCACCGTCAGGTCGAAGGTCTCGGTGGCGCCGCCGCGGGTCAGCGGGCCGCCGGGGACGGGAGCGCCCATCTCCGTACGCAGCACGGCGTGGTCGTCGGCGGCGGGTGCGGCGGACGCGGCGGTGGCCGAGAGCGGCAGCAGAGTGGTGACAACGCCGGCGACGACTGCGATGGCGGCTGCGGTGCGAACGGACATGGTGGGACTCCCCCCGGGAATCACAAGGGCATCGGCAGAGCGCCGAGCCGGTGGGTGTGGTCTGGTCTGACCTGGTCTGTGTCGTCCGGCCGGTTCGTGTTCCCCCTGGCCCTGGCGACAGATGAATCTTCACCCGGAACCGATCGCGGAACCATCCCTGCAGTGTCACCGCCGTGCAACAGAGATGATCTTGGTCTGGGTGGTGCTGGTTTCAGCCCGGTTTTCGGGCTTTGACCTGCGGTGATGCCGCTTCTTGGGTGGGCCGGCGATTAATTGGCGGAGGGCCGCTCCCGGATGCCGTAGAGTTGGGTTCACCGACGCGGGGTGGAGCAGCTCGGTAGCTCGCTGGGCTCATAACCCAGAGGTCGCAGGTTCAAATCCTGTCCCCGCTACTGAAGACGAAGGCCCGGTTCCCTTGGGAACCGGGCCTTCGTCGTGTTCCCCGCCCTTCCGGCCCGCGGCCGCGCCCCGCGCACCCTTCCCGCGCCCCCATCCCCCGTACGGCCGCCGCCGGGTCGCCCGCGCCCGCACCCGCGGCCAGCCTTGAGGGGCGCGGCGGCGGGCCCGCACCCGTGACACGGGACCGGGCGGCAGGAGAGTGTGTGGTGGGGCTGGGCCGGAAGGGCAGCGGTGGGCGGCGCAGGGACGGCGGCGGGAGAGGTACGGCCCGACGCGTGCTCCGGGTGATGCCCTGCGTGCTGATCGCCGCCGGTCTGGCCTTCGACCTGCTGACACCGCCCAGTTTCACCGGGTCCCCGTCGTTCTCCGCGGCCCCGCTGGTCGCCGCCCCGCTGTACACGCTGTGGGCCACGGCCCTGACCGGTGTGCTGGCCGTGCTCGCCGTGTTCCTGCTGCACCTCCACCACGGCACCGGCTGGACCGCCCAGGGGCTGACCGAGCTGGCCACCCTGGTGACCGTGGCCGGGCTGGCGCTCCTGATCAACCGCGTGGTGCGGCGCAGCGGTGAGCGGCTGGCCTCCGCGCGGGGAATCGCCGAGGCCGCGCAGCGGGCGGTGCTGCCGAAGCCCGCCGAGCGCGTCGGGGGGTTGCAGGTGTCCGCCTGGTACGAGGCCGCGCAGGCCGACGCCTTCATCGGCGGGGACCTGTACGCGGTACAGGAGACCCCGTACGGGGTGCGCCTGGCGGTGGGCGACGTACGGGGCAAGGGGCTGGGGGCGGTGGAGGCCGTCGCGGTGGTGCTCGGGGCGTTCCGGGAGGCGGCCGAGACCGAGCCGACGCTGGAGGCGGTGGCGCAGCGGCTGGAGCGGGCCCTGGTGCGGGAGGGCGCCCGGCGCGAGGGCCTGGACGCGGTGGAGGGGTTCACGACGTGCGTCCTCGGCGAGATCCCGCCGGAGGAGGGGGTGCTGCGGCTGCTCAACCGGGGCCACCCCGAGCCGTTGCTGCTGTACGGGGACGGGGAGCTCGCGGTACTCGCCCCGGCCGAGCCGGCCCTGCCGCTCGGCATGGGCGAACTGGGCGGGCGGCCGGGACGGGTCCAGCAGTGGGCCTTCCCGGCGGGAGCCACCCTGCTGCTCTACACGGACGGGCTGACGGAGGCCCGCGACGGGTCGGGAGCCTTCTACGATCCGGCGGACCGGCTGCGCGGCCGGATCCTGCCCGGCCCCCAGGCCCTGCTCGGCGCGGTGAGCAGCGACGTACGGCGGCACACGGGCGGGGCGGCGACGGACGACATGGCGCTGCTCGCGGTGGGCCGGCCCGGGCGGCGCCGGCCCGAGCGGAGCCAGGCGGAGCGGCGGAGACCGGAACGGCGCCGGACGGTGCCGGTGGTGAGGCGGGGCGACGAGACGCTGTGACATTGTGACGGTGCGTGAGGGAACAGGCGCTCAGTGCAAGCTGATTGAGAGTCAGTCATGTCGATTGTGTGGCTGAGGAGATGGCTGAATCGCTTGATCTTTGCCCGAGTTGCACCACTTATCGACCGAAAAGGAACGGCCAAAGCAAGCCACAGCGTGGCTCATTGGTGGGAACGATCAAGCGCAACAGCTTGGAATCACTCCCTCACGTCTATTACCTTTCGATAACGCAGCGCGGTCGTCCCGGCCGTCGCAAGAGACGGCACCGTGCGCGTGCGTGTCAATGAGGAGTGTGCCCCGGTGGCCTCCAACTCGCCTGCTCCCGAAGGCATCGAGATCCAGGAGCCGCCCACCGCGGGTGCCTGGGGCGAGTGGAACCCCACCGAGGACTCGGTCCGTCCGGTCCGGGGCAAGCACCGGGTGGCCAAGCAGCGCGGGGGACTTGCCCGCAGCTCCACCGTGCTCGGCGTCGGCGTCATCGCGGCGGTCGGAGCGAGCGGCATCGCCACCGCGCAGGACCGCCCGCAGGTCGCGATATCCATTCCCTCCCTTCCCGACTTGATGCCCGGGGGCGACGGGCGTCAGGACGACGGGGATTCCGGCCGGCAGGCCGCAGCCGCCGCCGGCACGACCGGGATCATCGCCCAGCAGGCCGACCGCGGCGCCGACGCGGGCGAGATCCTGCGCAACCGCATCCTGCAGCAGGCCGAATCGCAGCAGGAGGCCGCCGAGGCGAAGGCCCGTGCGGAGGCCGAGCGCGCCGCGCACGAGGCGGCCGCCCAGGAGGCCAAGGGCAAGCTGGAAGCGGCCCGTCAGGCGGCCGAGGACGCCAAGGCCGCGGCCGAGGCGAAGGCCGCGGAGGAGGCCGAGGCCGCCCGGAAGGCCGCCGAGGCCAAGGCGGCGCAGGAGCGCGCCGCAGCGGCGGGCAGCTGGTCCCTGCCCACCTCCGCCTACACCCTCACCTCGCACTACGGGGTCGCCGGCTCCATGTGGTCCTCCGGCCACCACACCGGCCTCGACTTCGCGGCCCCGACCGGCACCCCCGCCAAGGCGGTCGGAGCGGGGAAGATCACCTCGGCCGGCTGGTCCGGGGCGTACGGCTACCGGATCGTCCTGGAGCTGGAGGACGGTACGGAGGTCTGGTACTGCCACCTCTCCTCGATGTCGGTGACCTCCGGTGCGGTCGGCGCCGGCGACACCATCGGCAGGGTCGGCGCCACCGGGAACGTCACCGGACCCCATCTCCACCTGGAAGTACGCAAGGGCGGATCGACGGTGGACCCGCTGGCGTGGCTGGAGTCCAAGGGCCTGAACGTCTGAGGAACGGTTCCTCCCGTCGCGGTTCCGCCTGCCGCGGTTCGTCCTGTCGCGGTTCCTCCCGTCGTGGCGCCGGCACGGCCGCCGGGTCCGCCACCGCCACCGCCACCGTGACCCGGCCCGCCGGGTCCGGTGCCTGGGTCCGGGGCGGCAGCAGCTCCTCCAGCACAGCCGCCCGCGCCAGCGCGGGTCCCGCCGTCGCGCGCCGCTGCCACAGCCGGTGCAGCAACTCCTTCTCCCGGCGCGCGAAGTCCGCCTTCAGCGGCGGTCCCCCGCGGCGGGCCCGGTTCCGCAGCAGTGCCAGGGCGGCCGCGTCCGCCTCGTACCGTGCGACCGTGCGTCCGGCGGCCCGGCCCCCGCTGCGCCGCGCCAGGGCGCGGGCCAGCGACCTGGCCGGCACCGAGGCCAGGGCGGGCACCTCGGCGGGAGTCAGCCAGCCCGCGGCCGCGTAGAGCGCCAGCTCATCGGCGACGGCCCGCAGCCTGCGGTGCCGCAGCCGCACCGCCAGCCACCCCAGCAGCCCGAACGCCGGGACCATCACGCAGGCGTAGACGATGTAGAAACCGTGGTCCCCGAACTGCGAGGAGCCGTTCCACAGGGCGTGCATGCCCATGGCCGCCGCCAGGCCGAGCAGGGGCAGACAGATCCGGTACGAGCGGCGGACACTGACTGCGGCCGCGCCGGCTCCGAGCCCGGTGAGCACCGTGAACAGCGGGTGCGCGAACGGCGACAGCACGACCCGTACGAAGAAGGTCGCCGCGGTCACCGAGTCCAGCACGCCGGTACCGTCGGCGAGGTCCTGAACGAACGCGTTGCCGAGGTAGAGGATGTTCTCGGTGAAGGCGAAGCCGGTCGCGGTGAAGCCCGCCACCACGAAACCGTCGGCGGGGCCGGTGAAATGCCGTCTCTGGAACGCGAACACCAGCAGCAGGGCGGCCGCCTTGGCGCTCTCCTCCACCACCGGGGCGATCGCGACCGAGCCGAGCCGGTCCGCACCCGAGGGGTCGGCGGTGGCCGCGGCTATCCACTCGGTGGCGAAGTTGTTGGCCAGTATGGCGATCAGCGCGGCGGTGCAGGCGCCCCAGCCGAAGCAGAACAGCAGCTGGGGCCATGGCGCGGGCGCGGCCCGGCCCAGCCACCGGAAGGCCGCCATGAGGGGCGCCACCGGCAGCAGGGCCAGGCCGAGGCCGACGAAGAAGCCCGGGGTGCCGGTCTGCTCCCGTACGAGCTCCAGGATGGCGATGCCGGTGGCGGCGAGCAGGACGAGGAGCACGCACGTGCGGACCGTGCCGGACGGACGGGTGAACACAGGGCGAAGCGCTCGGAACACATGATGACCCTAGCGATCCGCTCCGACACGGGCGGTGACGTTGTCAGTTCTCGGTGCGACGGAAGAGCAAGTCGTGTACGA
The DNA here is from genome assembly GCF_024666385.1 of Streptomyces yangpuensis. NCBI lineage: Bacteria > Bacillati > Actinomycetota > Actinomycetes > Kitasatosporales > Streptomycetaceae > Streptomyces > Streptomyces yangpuensis. The sequence continues at coordinate 3,537,822 of NZ_CP102514.1, read as the reverse complement.
CGTGCCCCTTGTCGAGGCCCTGTCCCTCGAAGCGGGTGAGCGGCCGGAAGTCGGGCCGCGGGGCGTAGCCGCCGTCCGCCTGCGTGTTCTCGAAGTCGGGGTGCGCCGTGAGGACTTCGAGCATCTGCTCGGCGTACGGCTCCCAGTCGGTCGCGCAGTGCAGTACGGCCCCGGGCGCCAGCCGGGTGGCGGCCAGGGTGAGGAACTCGGGCTGGATCAGCCGGCGCTTGTGGTGGCGGGCCTTGGGCCACGGGTCCGGGAAGTACACGCGGATCCCGGCGAGCGAGCCGGGCGCCAGCATCTCGCGGAGCAGGATGATCGCGTCGCCGTTGGCGACGCGCACGTTGCTGAGCCCGCCCCGCTCGGCGAGGGCGAGGAGATTGCCCTGTCCGGGGGTGTGCACGTCGGCGGCGAGGACGCCGGTGGCCGGGTCCGCGGCGGCCATCTGCGCGGTGGCCTCACCCATGCCGAAGCCGATCTCCAGGACGACCGGGAGGCCGCCGAACAGGGCCTCGAGGTCGATGACCGAGTGGCCGTCGATGTCCAGGCCCCAGGTGCCCCAGAGCCGCTTGAGGGCCTCGCCCTGGCCGGTGGTGACCCGGCTGCGCCGGGGCTGGAAGCTCCGGATCCGCCGCTCGTGGTGCGAGCCGGCCGGGTCCGGCGCGGGGCCGTCGGGGAAGCGGGGCTCGGTGCGCCACTTCGGGGGCACGTACGAGTTCGCCTCCGGCGCGGCGTCGGCGGAGTAGTCGGCGACGGGGGCGTCCGGGACGGCGGGCGGCGTGGGGTTCAGGGACTCAGACACAATGCGCTGATTCTACGACGGGGCGATGGGCCCTGCCGGGCGCCGACCCCCACGGGGTGAGGGCGGCGCCGGTCGCTTCCAGGCCCGCCGGCGTCCGAGGCGCGGGGTGCGGGGCGGAGCCCCGCACCGGTCAGGCCGGGCCGAGGGCGCGCAGGACTCGGGTGGCGATTTCGCGGCCGATGGGGAGGGAGGCCGTCGCCGCCGGGGAGGGGGCGTTGAGGACGTGGACCGTGCGCGGGGCGTCGCGGATCAGGAAGTCGTCCACCAGGGTGCCGTCGCGCAGGACGGCCTGCGCGCGGACCCCGGCCGCGGCGGGCCGCAGGTCCGCCGCGGTGGCGGCCGGCAGGAGGCGGCGTACCGCCCGGGTGAAGGCCTGCTTCGACAGCGAGCGGTGGATCTCGCCCGTGCCGTACCGCCAGTGCCGGGAGGCCATCCGCCAGGCGCCCGGCCAGGCGAGCTCGTCCGCGAGGTCCCGCGGGCGCACCGTCGACCAGTCGTACCCCTCGCGGGCCAGCGCGGGCACGGCATTGGGGCCGACGTGGACGCCGCCGCCGATGCCGCGGGTGAGGTGCACCCCGAGGAAGGGGAACGCCGGGTCGGGCACCGGGTAGACCAGCCCGCGGACCAGGTCCGGGCGGGCCAGGTCGTAGTACTCCCCGCGGAAGGGGATGATCCGCATGCCCGGCTCGTCTCCGGCCAGGCGGGCGATCCGGTCGCAGTGCAGGCCCGCGCAGTTCACCAGCATCCGGGCCCGGAACACCAGCCCCGCCGTGGTGCGTACGGCCACCGCCGACGCGCGGCGCGAGATCAGGTCCACCTCGGCGCCGTAGACGATCTCCGCGCCGGAGGACTCCGCGAGCTGGGCGCTCACCCGGCCGTAGTCCACGATGCCCGTGCTGCCGACGTGGATCGCGGCCAGCCCCTGGACCTGCGGTTCGTACTCCGTGATCTGGGCCGGGCCCAGCTCGCGCACCGGGATGCCGTTCTCCCGGCCGCGCTGGACCAGGGCGTGCAGCCGGGGCAGCTCCTCGCGCTCGGTGGCGACGATCAGCTTCCCCGTCACCTCGTGCGGGATCCCGTGCTCCGCGCAGAACTTCACCATCTCGGCGGCGCCGCCCACCGCGAAGCGTGCCTTCAGCGAGCCCGGGCGGTAGTAGATCCCGCTGTGGATCACCCCGCTGTTGCGGCCCGTCTGGTGCCGGGCCGGGCCCGACTCCTTCTCCAGGACGATCACCCTCGTACCCGGAGCCAGGCGCGACAAGGCGTGCGCCGTCGACAGGCCGACGATTCCGCCGCCGATCACCAGCACATCGCAGTCCACGCCACCGCCCACGCCGATACCTCCCACCCCTGCATACTGCACCCCCGCACCGACAACGAGGCCACGCGGGTCTACGCCGGAGCCACCAGGAGGGGCCGGGCCCGCTCGCGCAGCTCCGCGACGCGCGGTTCGTCCCCGTAGGGTTCCAGGCGGTGCAGCAGGTCCCGTACGTATTCGGTCGTGCGCGCCGAGGAGATCCGGCCCGCCACCTCCACCGCCCGGGTGCCCGCCGCGCACGCCGCGTCCAGATTGCCCGACTCCAGCTCCGCGACCGCGCTGACGACCAGCCGCAGCCCGTGGGACCGCACGTACTCCTCCGTGGGCCGCGACAGCGCCTGCTCGGTGAAGCGCCGCACCTGCCGCGGGAGTTTGAGGTCCCGGTAGCATTCCGCCGCATCCGCCGCGAACCGGTCGTACGAGTAGAAACCGAGCCAGGTCGGATCCGGATCACCCTCACGGGACCGCTCCAGCCAGCCCTCCGCGGCCCGCAGTGCCGCCCCCGCGGCGGCCGAATCGCCCGCCTTCGCGTGCGCCCGGGCCTCGACCAGCCGGAAGAAGCTCATCGTGCGCGCCGTGGCCAGGCCGCGGTTGCGCTCGACGGCCGCCTGCGCGAGGTCCACGCCCTCGTCGGGGAAGTCCCGGTAGGTCGCCTGCAGGGACATCGAGGCCAGCACGTAGCCCCCGAGCGGGACGTCCGCGGCCGCGCGGGCCAGGCGCAGTGCCTGGATGTAGTAGCGCTGGGCGGCCTCCTGCTGGCCGGTGTCGAAGGCCATCCATCCGGCCAGCCTGGTCAGTTCGGCCGTCGCGCCGAAGAGGGCGCGGCCCACCTCGTCGCTGTACGAGCCGAGCAGCAGCGGCGCCGCGTCCACCCGCAGGCACTCGGGGACCATCGACGAACGCCAGTCGCCGCCGCCGTACTTGGAGTCCCAGCGGCGGGCGTCCTCGGCGGCCTCGCGCAGCTTGGTCACATCGCTGTGGCCCACGCGCTGCACGTGTTCGCGCGGCGTTTCGGGTCCGTGCTGCGCGGGCACAACGGTGGTCGGCGGGCCTGTCGGCGCGCCGGCCGGTGCCGACATCGGGCCCGTCGCGGGCCCGGTCGTACGGCCCTCCGGGGAGGCCCCGGGAGCCGGCGCGGGCGCGCCGTGCGAAGGCGTGCCGTGCGTCGCCGGTGCCCCGGGCGGCGTCGACTGCTGTGACGGGAGGTCGCGCGCCGGTGTGTCCGGAGCCTGAGCCCCGGTGCCGGGAGGGGAGGGGGCCGCAGTCGTGGACCGCTGATGCGCCGGTCCTGCCGTACTCGCGGGACCCGCCGTACCCGCCGGACCCGCCGGTTCCCGTGCCACCGAACTGTCGGCGGGAGATATCAGCCACCGCGAGGCGGGCGTCGCGTACGCCGCCACGGAGAACGAGCCCGCGAGCGACTGCCAGATCCCGCCACCGCCCCGCCGGCCGGCGAGGTCGAGCCGGTAGAGGTCGGTGGCCGAGCGCACGGCCGCGCCGACGTCGCGCGGGAAGGCCAGCCCCACCTCGGGCGCGGGGTCCGCGTCCGCCAGGCCGATCTCGTGGAGCGGCACCGGCCGCCCCAGCTTCGCGCCGATGGCGGCGGCGATCAGGTGCGGGGCGGCGCCCTGCGGCACCATCCCCTTCGACACCCACCGGGCCACCGACGTCTTGTCGTACCGAAGCGTCAGGCCGCGCTGCGCGCCGAGGTCGTTGACCCGCCGGGCCAGCCCGGCGTTGCTGATGCCGGCGAGGGCGAGGACGGCGCCGAGCTTCTCGTTGGGCTCGCGGAGCTCCCTGGACATGCGCCACCCCTCGTCACACGCGGAACGCATACAACGCATACGCCGCCGGGGCATAGGCGCCCGGCATTTCGTAAACCCAGCGTAGTTCCCCGCCTCCCAAGCGTTAAGGCCCTTACTTCCGTATGGCGGGATTGTTGTCCGTTTGCGCGGTCCGGTCCGGCGCCGGTGGCGGGGGCGCACGTCCCGTCGCGTGCTCCGCCCGTGTGGCCGTGCGCCCGCCCGTGCGCTCTGGCCGGTCCGGGAGCCCGGCGATTCGATGTGCGGTGCGTGGGTCGGCCCGCTGCCTGGACCGGGTGGGCCGGGGGATGCCGCTGCCTCAATCCCCGCGGGTGGCGGAACGGTCCGGGGGGCGGAATCCGCCTCCCGGACCGCGCCTGCGCGCCGGGCGCCGACACCGCGCGACGGTTCTTCAGACGGCCGAAGAATGGCCGAAAGCGACCTATGGGGCGGTGGGAACGGAACGCCAAATACCGCGTGGCCGGGGCGTGTTCGTTTGCGTGTGCGCCCCCTATAACCCCTCTCGCACGCCTGTCCCGTGGCAGCATGGACCCGAGCCACCGGGGACCGGCCGACCGCGCCCTCAGCGCTGTCCGTGCTGCCCGTGCCCCGGTCATGTGCCCACGGGCTGGGGAGGCGGCGGTGCGCTGGTTGGTGGGGTGGAGCAGTATCGCCGCGAGCTTCGGCACGGCGGGCCGCGTCTCCGGCCAGGGGGCCGGCTACGGACCGGGCGCATACGGACCGGTCGGCCACGGACCGGGCGGATACGGCGGCGACGGCGCGCCCCTGCACGGCGGCATCGCGGACGCCGCCCACGCGGCCGACCCCGGCGCGGACGCGGAACGCACCGTCCACCCCGTCGGCTCCCAGCTGCTCTGGGGCGATCCCGACCCGCTCTGGGCCGTCGGAGACTGGCGCCCCGACGAGATCCGCACGGTCACCGCCGACCCGGCCGACCCCTTCACCCGGCTCGCCGTCCTCGGCTGCTGCGGCGCCACCGACGCCGAGCTGCGCCGGGCCCTCTACGCGGCCCGCGGCGGCGCGCTGCGCCACCTCACCCAGTGGTCCGGCAGCTACACGGCCGTCGTGCAGGCCGGCCGCCGCATCACCGTCGTCGGAGACCTCGCGGGCGCCCGGCCCGTCTTCTACACCCCCTGGGCGAGCGGCACCGCGTACGCCACCGCCGCCCTCCCGCTCGCCGACCTCATCGAGGCGCAGCTCGACATCGGCCATCTCGCCGCCCTGCTGGCCTGTCCGGACAGCCCCGAGGCGCTGGGTGACGGCACCCCGTACGCGGGGGTCCGCCGCATCCCGCCCGGGCACGCCCTCATCCTGCGCGAGGGCTCCCGCGAGATCACCGGCTACGAGCAGGTCGCCTCGCTCGCGGTGGCGGCGCCCGAGGCCGACGCCGACCGCGCGGTGGAGGGCGTACGCGAAGCTTTGGTCGACGCGGTGCGCGCCCGGCTCACGGCACCGCGGCATGCTCCCGACACCCTGCCACCGTACGATCCCGGCCCCGTGCCCGGCATGGGCCCGGCCGACCGGCGCGCGGCCCGCGGCGCCCCGGCCCCCGGGGTGGGCGCCGATCTGTCCGGCGGCAGCGCCTCCGCGACGCTCGCCCTGCTGGCGGCCGGACTGCCGGGAGCGCCCGGCAGCCTCACCAGCCCCGCCGGGGCCCGGCTGCTCGCCGTCACCTTCAACGACCTGGCCACCCCGCAGGGGCGCGAGGACGAACTGGAACGCGCCCGGGCCGTCGCCGCCGACCCCCGCCTGCATCACGTCGTGGTCGCCGCCGCGGCCGAGGCCCTCCCGTACACCGACCTCGACGGCCCGCTCACCGACGAACCGGGCCCGTCGCTGGTCTTCGCCGCCCGCGAGCGCCGCAGACTCGCCGCCGGAGCCGCCGACCACTTCACCGGCCACGGCGCCCGGCAGGTCCTCGACGCCCACCCGGCCCGTATGGCGGACCTCCTGATGGACCGGCGCCGACGCCACCTGCTGCGCCCGGTGGCGGCGCTGGCCCGGTCCGCCTCCGCCTCCGGAGCGGCCGGGGAGTCCCTGCTGGTGCCGCTCACCGTGTACTCGGCGGCCCGCCGGCTCGCCCGTACGACGTACCGCGCGGGGATGGAGGCCGCCGCGGCCCGGCTCCGCGAGGGCGGGGTCACCGCGAGTGCCTCCGGTCCGGTGGACGCCTCCCTCGCCGCCCTGACCTGGTCCCGGCCGGGTCCGGCCGCGGGCTGGCTCACGGGGGAGGCGCTGGCGGAAGTATCCGTCCGGCTCACGGCCGCGGCCGGGCGGCCCCCGCTGTCGCTGCGGCCGGGAGAGGCCCGCGCGCGTTCCGTGCTGGCCCGCCAGGCCGCCGACCACCGGGTCTTCGAGCAGGCGGTGGAGGTCCGCAGCCAGCGCCTGCACGCCCCCTTCCTCGACAACCAGGTCGTACGGGCCGCGCGGGCCCTGCCCGAGTCCCTGCGCGTGCAGCCGGGCGCCCGGGCGGAGATCCTGCGCAGCGTCCTGTACTCGGCCGGGGTGCGTGAGCTCCCGCCCGGCTGGGGCGCCACCGCGCACACGCCGAACGAGACGGCGACCAGGCTGGGGCTGCGGGCCGCTCTGGGTGAGCTGCTCGACCTCTTCGCCGCCCCGCTGCTCGCGGACGCCGGCCTGATCGAGGCCCGGGTCGTGCGGCAGGCGCTGCTCGACGCGGCCGACGGCCGCCCGGTCCCGCTGGACGGGCTCGCGGAACTCGTCTCGATGGAGCTGTGGCTGCGCCGGCTGCTGGCGCGGCGCGGCACCTGCTGGACGGGTACGTCCGCGGCCCGGCGCAGGGCGGTGCCCGAGGGCGTCCCCGTGCACCGCCCGGCGCTGTCCTGACCGTGGCGGTGCGTGCGGGGGCCGAGGTACGGGTGGTGGCGGGGGTCAGGCGCCGAGGACCAGGGCGGTCGCGATGGCGGGGCCGAAGGCGCCGCCCAGCTGGTAGCAGAGGGTGAACAGGCCGATGGCCGTGGGGCGCTGAGGGTCGGGGACGCTCGACGCGGCCTGCATGGACAGCACCGCGTTGGCGCCGGTCGCGCCGAACACGCCGCCGAGGGTGGCCATCAGGAGCAGCGGGCCCCAGCTCGCGAACACCGCGAGCACGGCGGCCAGGGTGCCGGTCGCGACCAGCACCGTGCGCACGGCCGTCCGTCCCATGCGCGCCGAGCCGGCCGCCAGCAGCCAGGACAGCGCGGATCCGGTGAGCAGCGCCACGAGCTGACCGGTCCCGGCCGCGGTGACGTCCCAGCCCGCGCGGTCGCCGAGCAGCCGCGGTACGGCGAACAGCAGCGTGAAGTACGAGGTCGACAGCGCGAGCGCCAGCAGCGCCGAGCCGACGAAGAGCGGGCTGCGGACCAGGGCGGCAGGGACGAAGCCGTCGGGCCGGCGCCGTACGTGGAGCGCGAGGAGCGCGGCGGCGACGACCGCGGAGCCGAGGGCGACGGCCGGTGCGTGCGGGAGCAGGACCAGGGCGGTGGCCAGCACGGTCAGCAGCGCGGCGCCGCGTGCGTCGAACCGGCCCTGCGGGGCGGCGGTGGCGGCCGGGGCCGTTGCGTACCTGCTCACCGCGGGTACGGCCAGCAGCGAGACGAGCGACACCGAGAGTGAGAGCCGCCACGACACGGTGTGGGAGAGCTGCGCGCCGAGCAGGGGGCCGGACGCGCCGAGCATGCCGAAGCCGGCGCTGATGACGCCCATACGGCGGGCCGAGCCGGCCAGGCTCATCGCGGCCGCCACCAGGCCGGCGCCGCCCGCGGCCTGCGCGGCCCGGCCGAGGAGGGTCGCGGGGAGCCAGGGGGACGCGGCGACGAGGAGCGTGCCGCCGAGGAGGAGGGCGGTGGACAGCCGGAGTACGGGGGCGAGGCCGAGGCGGCGGAGCAGCCCGGCGAGCAGGGGGATCGAGACGGCCATGGCCCAGGCGAAGGCGGCGACGAGCCAGGCGGCGGTCGAGGTGCCCACCCCGAGGGAGGCGGCCATGTCCGGGAGGATCAGCACGGGGGCGTTGGCGGCGGCGGCCACGGGGGTGGCGAGCAGGGCCAGCCACAGCACGGGGACGGGGGCGCGGCCGGGGGCCGGGCCGGGCGCCTCCGCCGGGGTGGCGGCGGTGGTGGTTTTCGTGGCGGCCGTGGCGGCCGTGGTGGTCGTGGTGTCAGGGGTGGCGGTCGTGGTGCCAGGGGTGGCGGTCGTGGTCATGGTGGCGCCCGCTCCGATCCATCTCAAGGTTCAGAATCTCAACGTTGAGATAAAATCAGAGCAGTCCTCTCAACGTCAAGTGTCTCAACGTTGAGATATTCTGCGGATGAACGGAGCGGGCGAGCACGCCGGCGGAAGAGGGAGCGGCAGCATGAGCGACGCGGTGGACGCGATCATCGACCAGTGGACGCAGGAGCGCCCCGACCTGGTGCCGGGCCTGTGGCCGGTCGAACTCCTGGCCCGCATCCAGCGGATGAACCGGATCCTCGACAAGCACCTCAAGGCCTTCGCGGCCGAACGCGACCTGGAGGTGGGCGAGGTCGACATCCTCTTCACCCTCCGCCGCAGCGGCCCCCCGTACGCGCTCACCGCCGGCGCCCTCATCCCGGCCGCCATGGTGACCTCCGGCGCGATCACCAACCGCATCGACCGCATGGAGGCCAAGGGGCTGGTCGAACGGGTGCGGGACGGCCAGGACCGCCGCACCGTCCGGATCCGGCTGACCGAGCAGAGCATCGCGCTCACCGAGTCGCTGTTCGAGGACCACCTGCGCCAGTACGCCGAACTGCTCGCCCCGCTGGACCCGGCCACCTGCGCCACCGTCGCCGAAGCCCTGCGCACCCTTCTGGAAGCCGGCGGCGACACCTCGATCACCTGAGGGCCGACGCCATCCACCGTGCGTCCGGGCAGAATTGACGGGTGCGGTACCTCATCCTCGGCGTCACCGAGGCACGCGACGAGACCGGCGCCCCCGTCCCGATAGGCGGCGCCCGGCTGCGCGCGCTCCTTGCCGCCCTCGCCCTGCGCGCCGGCCGTCCGGCCCCCGTCGCCGAACTCGTCGACGACGTCTGGGGCGACGCCCCGCCCCTGGACGCCCCCGCAGCCCTCCAGGCCCTCGTCGCCCGCCTCCGCCGCGCCCTCGGCGGCCGGGACACCGTCCACTCGGCCCCCACCGGCGGCTACCGCCTCACCGCCGACCGCGACGACGTCGACCTCCACCGCTTCACCCGCCTGGTCGCCCGGGGCGACCGGGAACTGGCCGAGGACCCCGCTGCCGCCGCCCGCACCCTGCGCACGGCCCTCTCCCTCTGGCGCGGCCCCGCCCTGGCAGACCTGGCGGAACCGGGCCGCACCGCGCACGCCACCGCGCCCGAGGCACGCCGCGCCGTCGCCCTGCGCCGACGCATCGAGGCGGACCTGCTCAGCGGCACCACCGCCCCGGCCCTGCTGCTGCCCGAGATCGAGGCACTGGTCCACGAGAGCCCGTACGACGAACCGCTGCGGGCCCAGCAGCTGCGCGCCCTGCGCGCCGCCGGCCGTCCCGCCGACGCCCTCGCCGCGTACGAGCGCACGCGCCGCACCCTGGCCGACGCCCTCGGCACCGACCCCGGCCCCGAACTCACCGCCCTCCACACGGAACTGCTCCGCCCGCACCCACCCCAGCCCCCACCGACCCCGCAGCCCTCACCGGCCTCGGCGTACCCTCAGACCGCACCGGCCCCGCAGCCCTCACCGGCCTCGCAGCCCCCGGCGTACCCCGAGGCCCCGCCGCCCGCGCCGGCCCCGCAGCCCCCGGCGTACCCGCCGCCCGTGCCGACCTCGGCGTACCCCGAGGCCCCGCAGCCCCCGGCGTACCCGCAGCCCGCACCGGCCCAGCAGCCCTCACCGGCCTCGGCGTACTCGCAGCCCGCACTGGCCCCGCAGCCCTCGGCGTACTCGCCGCCCGCGCCGGCCCCGCAGCCCCCGGCGTACCCGCCGCCCGCGCCGACCTCGGCGTACCCCGAGGCCTCGCAGCCCGTGCCGGCCTCGGCGCCCCCGGCGCATCCGCAGCCCGCAGCGACCGCGGCGCCTGCGCCCATTGCGCCGACCGTGGCGTACCCGCAGCTCCCGCTGTCGGTGGCGTCCCCACAGGCCGCCGGGAATCCGTCCGCCCGGCCGGAGGCGCTGCGCGGGAACCTCCGGCCCCGGCTGAACTCCTTCGTCGGCCGCGAGCCCGAGCTGGCCGCCCTCCACGACGACCTCGCCCACCTCCGCCTCGTCACCCTCACCGGCCCCGGCGGTTCCGGCAAGACCCGCCTCGCCGAACACGCCGCCGCGGCCCACCCCGAGCCCGGCTGGCTCGTCGAACTCGCCCGCCTCGACCACCCCGCCGCCGTCCCCGGCGCCGTCCTCAGTGCCCTCGGCCTGCGCGAGAACACCCTCGTCGCCCGCGAGACCCCGGCCCCGACGGCCGCCGCCGACACCACCACCCGCCTCGTCGAGCACTGCGCGCACCGCAGCCTGCTGCTCGTGCTCGACAACTGCGAGCACGTCGTCGAGGCCGCCGCCGAGCTCGCCGAACACCTCCTCACCCACTGCCCCGGCGTACGGGTCCTCGCCACCAGCCGCGAGCCCCTCGGGATCCCGGGTGAGACCGTCCGCCCCGTCGAACCGCTGCCGCCCGACCCCGCCCACCGGCTCTTCGCCGACCGTGGGGCGGCGGCCCGTGCCGGTTTCACCGTGGACGAGGACCCGGCCGCCGCGGCCGAGATCTGCGCCCGCCTCGACGGGCTGCCACTGGCCATCGAGCTGGCCGCGGCGCGGCTGCGGCTGCTGACCCCGCGGCAGATCGCGGACCGGCTCGACGACCGGTTCCGGCTGCTGACCAGCGGCGCCCGTACCGTGCTGCCGCGCCAGCAGACCCTGCGGGCCGTCGTGGACTGGTCCTGGGAGCTCCTCGACGAGGCCGAGCGGACCGTGCTGCGCCGCCTGTCCGTCTTCGCGGGCGGCTGCGACCTCGCCGCCGCCGAAGCCGTCTGCGGCGACGGGACCGGCCCCGACGTCGCCGACACCCTCGGCTCCCTCGTCGACAAGTCCCTCGTCCTGGCCGAACCGTACGAGGACCACGGCATGCGCTACCGCATGCTCGAAACCATCCACGAGTACGCCGCCGAACGCGCCGCGGCCCACCCCGACGACGCCCGCGCCACCGCCCGCCGCCACATCGCCCACTTCCTCGCCTTCGCCGAGCGGGCCGAACCCCTGATCCGCTCCGCCGCCCAGCTCCCCTGGATCCGGCTCGTCGAGACCGAGCTCGACAACCTCCGCGCCGCCCTCCACACCACGACCGTCGACGAGGGCGACGCCGAAACCGCGCAGCGCCTGGCCTTCGCCCTCGGCTGGTTCTGGTGGCTGCGCAACTACCGCGGTGAGGGGGCCGAGTGGACCACCCGGATCCTCGCCCTCACCCCCGTCCCGCCGCCCGAGGGCACGCCCGCGTACTGGCGGTACATGCGTCTGCAGGTCTTCGACATGTTCCTGCTCGCCGAGAGCAACTCCGCCGAGAGGTTCCGCACCCCCGAGTACCGCGACCTCGCCGTGCGCGTCAAGGAGACGTTCCGGCACGGCTCCCCCGAGACCACGCTCTTCCCCGGAATCCTCTGGCCCGCCGTGTCCTTCCTCACCGGCGACGTCCTCGAATTCCACACCGACCTCGACCGGTCCGTCGAGAACTGCCGCCGCCACGCGGGCGCATGGGAACTGGGCGTCGTCCTCATGCTGCGCACCCACGTCGCCATCGACATCACCGGAGGCCTGCCCACCGTCGACTCCGACCTCGCCGAACTCCACGCGATCGCCCAGCGCGTAGGCGACCGCTGGACGCGCGCCCAGGTCGCGAGCGCCACCGGGGAGATCGCCCTCTCACGCGGCCGGTACGCCGAGGCCCGCACCGAGTTCGAGGAGTGCCTGCGCCTCGCCCGCGAGGTCGGGGCCCATGTCGAGGCGCCCTTCGCCATCGCCCGGATCGCGGAGGTCGCCTACAGCGCGGGCGACCTCGACGACGCCGAACGGCTCCTGGCCGAGGCCGACGAGGAGGCCGACCAGCACGGAGGCGTGTACGACGTCAGCGCCTACGCACGGCTGCTCGCGGCCCTGCTCGCCCTCCAGCGGGGCGATGCCGAGCGGGCCCGGGCCGAGTGTGAGCTCGCCCGCGTCCAGACCGAACGGATCACCGTGCCGGCCCAGCTCACCGCCGGGCTGGACACGGTCGACGCCGTCCTCACCGCACGCGAACAGGGCCCGGAGGCCGCACTGGCCCTGATCGGGCCCGCCCTGGGCGCCGCCGTCGAGGGGCGGTGCGCCGAGCGCGTGCTGGCCGGCATCGCCGAGGCGGCGGCCCGGTTCCTGGCCGACGCCGACCGCCCCGCCGAGGCCGTACGGGTCCTCGCGGCGGCCACCGCCTGGCGGGCGGGCCTGCCCCGCTCGGCCCCCGAGGCAACCGTCGTGGACGGCCTCCCGGAACGCACCCGCGCGCTGCTCGGCCCCGACCGCTGGGCGCCCGAGGAGGCCGCGGGCGCCCTGCTCACCCCGGCCGAGGTCGTCACGGCCCTCACCGGCGGCTGAGACCCCCCACCGGCCTATCAGCGGCCGTCCGTCACCGGCAGCCGATCACCGCGTCGGCCCAGCTCGCCAGCGTCGGCAGGTTGCCCGGACCGGCCCGTTCCACCACCAGCCGCAACGACGAGCGCCCGGCGACGGAGACCTGGACGGCGGCCGGCGGATCATCGTGCCCGAGGACGCCGGACTGCCACAGCCGCTGCCCGTCGGCGTACACGGAGAACCGCACCGACCTGTCGGTGAACAGCGACAGGTCGTCCACCCCGGCCCACGCCGAGAAGGTGGTGCACTGCCGGTTGAGGGCGATCTCCACCGAGGAACGCGAGTGCACGGTGATCCCCTGCGAGAAGCGCCGGTCGCCCACCGACAGCCCCCAGCGCTGCCACACCCAGCCGCTGCGCGACGTCTGCAGCTCCGGTCCGCTGTGGTCGCCCTGCGCCGAGCGCGGCAGAGCGGCCAGCCGGAACGACTGCGGCGGCTTCGGAGCGGGAGACGGCGTCGTCGGCTCCGGCGAGGGCGTACTCGGGGACGGCGCCGGCGCGGGCTTCTCCCGGCCGGGGGACGGCGACGGGGACACCGGGGGCGCCGGCGCCTCCGGGGACGGTGAGGCCGAGGCCGAGGCCGAGGGCGACGGCGTCGGCTTCGGCGACGGCGGTACGGAGGCACGCGCGGGCGGCGGCTCCTCCCCGGCCGGGCTCGGCTCCGCCGACGGCGAGGGCGCGGCGGGTGCCTTCGGCACGGCCGGAGCGGTCACGCTCGGCGCGGGCTTCACCCGGGCCTGCGGCTCGGGATCGTCCCCGGACAGCGCGAACACCACCCCGGCGGCCGCGGCCACCGCGATTCCGGCGGCGATGCCCGCCTTGACCGGCAGCCCGATCCCCTCGGAGACCAGAACACCCCCGGCCGCGGACCCGGAACCACCGGCCCCGGCCCCGCCGGCGGCACCCCCGGCCGCGGCGGTACTCCCCGCAGCCCCGACCCCGGCCGTACCGGCGACACCGGCACCGGCGCCGGCCCCGCCTCCGGCGGTCGACCCGCCCGCGGCGGCGGCCGCGGCACCGGCCCCGCCCGCGGCGAGCGCCCCGCCGGCCACCACCCCGGCGGCCTTGGCCGCGTACGAGGCGGCGAACCAGCCGATGACCGCCACCGGAAGCAGCGCGGGAATGCCCGCATTGACATCTTTGAGCTCCCCGGCGGCCAGCCGGCACTTGACGCACTGCTCCAGGTGCCCCCGCAGGCCCCGCTCCGCCCGCATCCGCAGGCCGCCGCGCGCGTAGGCGCCCAGCCGGTCCGCGTACCGCGCGCAGTCGCCGCCCTCACTCAGCGCCGAACTCACATGGGCCTGCAGGTAGGCCTGCTTGAGCCCCTCGCGGGCCCGACTGGCCAGCACAGCCGTCGCGTTGGCGCTCAGCCCGAACAGCGGCGCGATCGTACTCGGCGACTCGTCCTCGACGGTGGTGTGCCACAGCACGGCCTGCCACCGCTCGGGCAGGCTCCGGAAGGCCTGCATGGCCAGCGACTGCTCCGCCACCCGCATCGCCCGCACGTCCGCGCCGAGTTCGAGGGTGTCGTCCCCCGACAGCCCCGACATCCCGCCGCGGCTCTCGGTGCGCGTGGCCGCCTGCTCCGCGAAGACCGCGAAGTCCTCGACGAGATGCTCCCGCTTCGCGGTCCTGGCCCAGGCCGCCGCGACCCTGCGCACGGTCGTCAGCAGATAGGCCCGCACCGACTGGTCCGGCCCGGCACCGCCCCGTACCGCCTGCAGGGTCCGCGCGAACACCTCGGCGGTCAGGTCGTCGGCGGTGTGCCCGTCCCGGCAGCAGGACCGCGCGTAGCGCCGTACGGCGTCGGCGTGACGGCGGAACAGCTCCGCGTACGCGCCGTCGTCGCCGCCCCGCATGCGGGCGATCAAGTCCCCGTCGGACGGCGGCAGCTCGCCCCCGGCGCCGCCCGGGACGGAGGAGCGCGAGGAACGTGCACGGCGCCCGCCCGGTTCGCGCTGCGCCGGCACCTGCCCGGCAGGCAGGCCCACCTCGGTATCGCCCCCGGCGCCACCGGGTGACTCTTCACGCCCGTCAATGCTCATAGCGGAAGCTCCCGCACGACACGCTCCACCGGTACACCGAGCAAGCGTGTCACATGGCGGACACGCCTCGGACCCCTCCGCGCACCATCCACCCGTCCGGGCAGGTTTGCGCGCATGCCCGAGCAGGCTCCGACCGCGCCAACGGAGCTCCGCCGCCCCGGTGTCGAAGCCGAACCCCTGCCGACCCGCCACCGGACCCGCGCCGGCCCGCTACCGCACCAGCCGGCTACCGGCACCCGCACCAGCCCGCCACCGGACCCGCGCCGGCCCGCTACCGCACCAGCCCGCTACCGGCGCCCGCGCCGGTCCGGTGCCGGCCCGTCACCGGGCCCGCACCGGACCGCCCGGATCACACCGTCCGCGAACGCAGCCCCTCCAGCAGGATGTCGAGCAGCCGGGTCGAAGCCGCCGCCTGCTGTGCCGGGTCGGGCAGCGCGGGCGCCGCCGTCGCTATCACCAGCAGCACATCGGCCACCGTGACATCGGCACGCAGCTCGCCCGCCTCCCGCGCCCGGTGCACCAGCCGGCCGACGACCTCCAGCAGCGCACCCGCACCCGCGTCGTCCGAAGGCTCGTCCTCGGCCGCGCCCCGCGCCCCGCCCACGACCCGCAGGCCGGGAGCCCCGGCGGCCTCGGCCGCCTGGCGCTGGTACGGAACCCGTGCCTCCTCCGCCTCCTCGGCCGCCTCCTCAGCGGCCCCGCCGACGCGCAGCACCTGCGGCGGCAGCAGCCGCCCGGCGCCCGACGCCACGGAGGTGCGCAGGAAGCGCGACAGCGCCTGCCACGGCTCCTCCTCCTGCCCCAGCGCGGTCCTGGCCTGCTCGGTCAGCCGAGTGGTCTCCTCCTCGGCTATCCGCCGGACCAGGACGTCCTTGCTCGGGAAACGCCGGTACACGGTGCCGACACCGACCCGGGCACGGCGTGCCACGTCCTCCATCGGAGCCCCGTAGCCCAGCTCGCCGAAGACCTCGCGGGCAGCACGCAGCACGTGCTCCAGGTTGCGCTGGGCGTCGACGCGCAGCGGCGTGGACCTGCCCACACCGTGTGTGGTCGCGCCGGTCATGGCGCGGCCGTTGCTCTCGACCGAGAGCGCGGTCGCAGAACCATGGAAATCGGAAATGTTCATATGTATCCCCCGGTAATCATTTGTCTCCCCCCGGAGACACTCCCCGCCTTCACGCCGAGGGGGGCCACGGTCTCAGGCCCGGTCCTCGACGAGATACGAACATAGTTGAGCCAGAGTCAATTCAGAAGAGGCAGCCCCGGACGGACCACCGCCCGATCGGAGCATTCACTCCCACTTTTCCCTCCCCCACCCTCGGAACCTCCCTCTCCGCCCGCCCTGACCTGCGAACTTCCGCCGCCCCCGACGGTCCTCTTCCGCCCCGTCCCAGGGCCACCACCGGTCACACAATGTGCCGGGCCTGTGGACAAACTCCCGGCCACGTTGCGTCATGGGATGGTGAAGGCTGCTAACCCCCGGGGCACGGCCCCCGGTACCCCGCCCCGCACGCGCATCCTGATCGTCGGCGGCGGCTACGTCGGCATGTATACGGCGCTCCGGCTCCAGCGAAAGCTGAGAGCGGGAGAAGCCGAGGTCACGGTGGTCACGCCCGAGCCGTACATGACGTACCAGCCCTTCCTTCCGGAAGCGGCCGCGGGCGCGATCTCACCGCGCCACGTCGTGGTCCCCCTGCGCCGCGTCCTCGGCAACTGCCGCATCGTCATCGGCCAGGCCACGAGCATCGACCACGCCAAGCGGACCGCGACCGTCAACACGCTCGCCACCGCCGACGAGGGCACCGGCCCCGTCGAGATGGAGTACGACGAACTCGTCCTCGCCCCCGGCTCCGTCTCCCGCACCCTGCCCGTGCCCGGCCTCGCCGACTACGGCATCGGCTTCAAGACCGTCGAAGAGGCCATCGGCCTGCGCAACCACGTCATCGAGCAGATGGACATCGCCTCCTCCACCCGCGATCCCGCCCTCCGCGACGCCGCCCTCACCTTCGTCTTCGTGGGCGGCGGCTTCGCGGGCGTCGAAGCCCTCGGCGAGCTGGAGGACATGGCCCGCTACGCTGCGCGGTACTACCACAACATCAAGCCCGAGGACATGAAGTGGGTCCTCGTCGAGGCCAGCGACCGCATCCTCCCCGAGGTCGGCCTCGAGATGGGCGTCTACACGGTCCGCGAACTGCGCAGCCGCAACATCGACGTCCGGCTGGAGACCCGGCTCGAATCGTGCGAGGACCGCGTCGTCGTCCTCAGCGACGGCGCCCGCTTCCCCACCCGCACCATCGTCTGGACCGCCGGCGTCAAGCCTCACCCCGTCCTCGCCGCGACCGACCTCCCCAGGAACGAGCGCGGCCGCCTCGTCTGCACCTCGTTCCTCACCGTCGAGGGCGTCGAGCACGCCTGGGCCGCGGGCGACGCCGCCGCCGTCCCCGACATCACCGCCCCGCCGGACGCCGAGGGCCCCCGCCGCGAGTGCGCCCCCAACGCCCAGCACGCCGTCCGCCAGGCGAAGGTCCTCGCCGACAACCTCCTCGCCGCCCTGCGGGGCGAGGTCCTGACCGAGTACGCCCACAAGTACGCCGGTTCGGTCGCCTCCCTCGGCCTCCACAAGGGCGTCGCCCACGTCTACGGGCGCAAGCTCAAGCGCTACCCGGCCTGGTTCATGCACCGCGCATACCACCTCAGCCGGGTCCCCAGTTTCAATCGGAAAATGCGCGTACTTGCCGAATGGACCCTCTCCGGCCTCTTCAAGCGTGAGATCGTCTCCCTTGGCTCACTCGAACACCCCAGAGCAGAATTCGAACTGGCCGCCGGCGGCGGCCCCAAGTCCCCTCCCCCGCCCCTCGCTCCCAACCCCCCGCAGAACGGCCAGGGCTGACGTTGTCAGTGCGGTCGGCCACACTGGACGTGTGACCATAGGTGTGCTCACACCTGCACAGAGTGACATCGTCCCGTCAGCGACCGCCCACGAGCGACACAGCGACCACTCGCGACACCACGAGGCTTGAACGCAGTGAACTTCACGCGCTGGAGCGCCCGGTTTCCCGGAACGCAGCGCCGCGCCGCCGCCCGGACCGAACATGCCGCCGCCCAGGCCAAGCGGGGCGAAGGCGCGGTCCCGGCAGCCCGCGGCGGCCGCCCCGACCCCGGAGCGGAGCGGTCCACGCCCGCCGCCGACGGCCACCCCGCCGACCCGACGGTCTCCGGCACCGGCTCCGGCAGCGGACCGGCCCCCGGGACCGCAGCCGCGACCGGGACGGGGACGGGCACCGGCACGGCCCCCGCCCCGCGCACCGGCGTCCTCACCGCCGTGCCCTCCCTCGACGAACTCCCCGTGCGCGAGGTCCTCGGCCGGCTCCCCTCCCTGGTCGCCCTCGTCCACGGCCCCGAGCATCGCGTCGCCTACGTCAACGACGCCTACACCGCGGGCTTCGGCGCCCGGACCCCCGGCGCCCCCGCCCACGAGGCCCTCCCCGAACTCGGCGAGCTCGGCCTCCTCCCGCTCCTCGACCAGGTCCAGCGCAGCGGCAAGTCCCGTACCGCCAAGAACCGCACCGCACCGGGCGGCGGCAGCTCGTACACCGTCACCTGCACACCCGTCGAATTCCCCCGGCCCACCACCGCGCACGAGGCGGACGCCCACCACACCGGCGTCCTGATCCACCTCGCCGACGTCACCGACCACGCCGAGGCCGTCGAGCGCCTCCGCGCCAGCGAACGCCGCCAGCGCGAGGCCGCCGTCACCCTCCAGCGCTCCCTGCTCCCGCAGGAACTGGAACAGCCCGACGACCTGCGCATCGCCGCCACCTACCAGCCCGGCGGCACCGAGGCCGCCGTCGGCGGCGACTGGTACGACGTCATCACCCTCGGCGCCGGCCGCACCGCCCTGGTCATCGGCGACGTCATGGGGCGCGGCGTCCGCGCCGCCGCCGTCATGGGCCAGCTGCGCACCGCGGTCCGCGCCTACGCCCGCCTCGACCTGCCCCCGCACGAGGTGCTGCAGCTCCTCGACGGGCTGGCCGCCGAGATCGACGCCAGCCAGATCGCCACCTGCGTGTACGCCGTCCACGACCCCAACGAGGGCCTGCTCGCGTACGCCTCCGCCGGCCACCTGCCGATCCTCGTCCGCGACGAGAACGGCACCGTACGCAGAGCCGCCGACCCCACCGGCCCGCCGCTCGGTACCGGCGGCTGGCTGCACACCTCCGGCACCATCGCGCTCGGCCCCGGCTCCACCGCCGTCCTCTACACCGACGGCCTCGTCGAGCGCCGCGGCGAGGACATCGACGAGGGCGTCGCCGCCCTGGAACGTGCCCTCGCCGGAGCCCAGGGCACCCCGTCCGTCATCTGCGACCGCCTCATGCGCGCCCTCGGGGTGGACGCCGACCACGACGACGACGTCGCCGTGATGGTGCTCCAGCAGCCCGCCCGCGCCGGCGCCGACGCCGAGCTCTTCCACAACGCCGCCCTGGAACTCCTCGGCGGCATCGAGGCGGCCCCGCGCGCCCGGGCCTTCGCCCAGGGCGTCCTCGCCTCCTGGCGCTTCCCCGTCGAGCTCTGCGACCTCGGGGTCCTCGCGGCGAGCGAGCTCGTGGCGAACTCCCTCCAGCACGGCACCCCGCCCATGCGCCTGCGACTGCGCCGCACCGACCGCCGGCTGATCATCGAGGTCACCGACGGCGACGACCACCTGCCACGCCGTCGCCGCGCCGAACCGGCCGACGAGACCGGCCGCGGCATCTCCATCGTCGCCACCATCGCCTCCGCCTGGGGCTCCCGCCGCACCCCGGGCGGCGGCAAGGCCGTCTGGTGCGAGTTCGCCCTGCCGGACAAGTAGCCGCAGCAGCCGGACACGCGCAAGGCCCCGGTCCACGAGGACCGGGGCCTTGCCCACCTGTACATATCTACGTACCTACGTACCTTCGTGCCGACGCGGCTAGGCGTGCACGGGCTCCTTCACCACGACGGCCGGCCCGCCCTGCGCGACGATCCTGCTCGCCAGCACCGGGTTGTCCTGCATCGGCGTGAGGCCCTTGCCGAGCCTCAGCGCCAGACCGGCGATCCCGAGCGACACCAGCACGAAGACCGCGATGTACAGCATCGGCGCGCCCGCACCGAGCGGCACCCCGAGCGGCCCCAGCGCCAACGCCATCTGCTTGACCAGCGCGAAGGCCGAGTTGTACTGGCCCACCGAGCCCTCGGGCGCCAGATCGGCGACCAGCGGGGCCAGGGTCGGCGACAGCATGGCCTCGCCGATGCCGAAGAGCGCGTACGTGGTGATGAACGCGGCGGCGGCCATCACCGCGCTGCCGTGGCCCAGGCCCGAGAACCCGGCGATCAGCCACGCCCCGGTCCAGATCAGCCCGACGAGCGCGATCACCCGCGACCGGCGGCGCTTCTCGACCAGCTTGAGCACGACGAACTGCGCGAGGACGATCGCACCGGTGTTGGCGGCGAGCGCGAAACCGAGCGTGGAGGGGGAGATCCCGGCGGCCTCGGTACCGAAGGCGGCCAGACCCGACTCGAACTGCCCGTAGCAGGCGAAGAACACCACGAAGCCCAGCACGCACAGCTGCACCATGGCCTTGTGCCGCAGCAGCCGCTTCCAGCCGCCGGCACCGCCCTGCGCCGGGTCCTTGGGCACGGCGTCCTTGATGCTCGGCACGTGCGGCAGCCGCACGGTCGCGACGACACCCGCCAGCAC
>NZ_CP102514.1:3505000-3512500 GCF_024666385.1 Streptomyces yangpuensis | reverse complement strand
CGGGACCTAAGGCGAGGCCGACAGGCGTAGTCGATGGACAACCGGTTGATATTCCGGTACCCGCTTTGAAACGCCCAATATCGAATCAGGCGATGCTAAGTCCGTGAAGCCGTTCCGGACCCTTCGGGGAAAGGAAAGTGGTGGAGCCGACGAACCAGACTTGTAGTAGGTAAGCGATGGGGTGACGCAGGAAGGTAGTCCAGCCCGGGCGGTGGTTGTCCCGGGGTAAGGGTGTAGGCCGAGGGGTAGGCAAATCCGTCCCTCATACAAGGCTGAGACCTGATGCCGAGCCGATTGTGGTGAAGTGGATGATCCTATGCTGTCGAGAAAAGCCTCTAGCGAGTTTCATGGCGGCCCGTACCCTAAACCGACTCAGGTGGTCAGGTAGAGAATACCGAGGCGTTCGGGTGAACTATGGTTAAGGAACTCGGCAAAATGCCCCCGTAACTTCGGGAGAAGGGGGGCCATCACTGGTGATCCAACTTGCTTGGTGAGCTGGGGGTGGCCGCAGAGACCAGCGAGAAGCGACTGTTTACTAAAAACACAGGTCCGTGCGAAGCCGTAAGGCGATGTATACGGACTGACGCCTGCCCGGTGCTGGAACGTTAAGGGGACCGGTTAGTGACCTTTCGGGGTTGCGAAGCTGAGAACTTAAGCGCCAGTAAACGGCGGTGGTAACTATAACCATCCTAAGGTAGCGAAATTCCTTGTCGGGTAAGTTCCGACCTGCACGAATGGCGTAACGACTTCTCGACTGTCTCAACCATAGGCCCGGTGAAATTGCACTACGAGTAAAGATGCTCGTTTCGCGCAGCAGGACGGAAAGACCCCGGGACCTTTACTACAGTTTGATATTGGTGTTCGGTTCGGCTTGTGTAGGATAGGTGGGAGACTTTGAAGCATCAACGCCAGTTGGTGTGGAGTCGCCGTTGAAATACCACTCTGGTCGTGCTGGATGTCTAACCTCGGTCCGTGATCCGGATCAGGGACAGTGTCTGATGGGTAGTTTAACTGGGGCGGTTGCCTCCCAAAGGGTAACGGAGGCGCCCAAAGGTTCCCTCAGCCTGGTTGGCAATCAGGTGTTGAGTGTAAGTGCACAAGGGAGCTTGACTGTGAGACCGACGGGTCGAGCAGGGACGAAAGTCGGGACTAGTGATCCGGCGGTGGCTTGTGGAAGCGCCGTCGCTCAACGGATAAAAGGTACCCCGGGGATAACAGGCTGATCTTCCCCAAGAGTCCATATCGACGGGATGGTTTGGCACCTCGATGTCGGCTCGTCGCATCCTGGGGCTGGAGTCGGTCCCAAGGGTTGGGCTGTTCGCCCATTAAAGCGGTACGCGAGCTGGGTTTAGAACGTCGTGAGACAGTTCGGTCCCTATCCGCTGTGCGCGTAGGAATATTGAGAAGGGCTGTCCCTAGTACGAGAGGACCGGGACGGACGAACCTCTGGTGTGCCAGTTGTCCTGCCAAGGGCATGGCTGGTTGGCTACGTTCGGGAGGGATAACCGCTGAAAGCATCTAAGCGGGAAGCCTGCTTCAAGATGAGTATTCCCACCTCCTTGAGAGGGTAAGGCTCCCAGTAGACGACTGGGTTGATAGGCCAGATGTGGAAGCCCGGTAACGGGTGAAGCTGACTGGTACTAATAGGCCGAGGGCTTGTCCTCAGTTGCTCGCGTCCACTGTGTTAGTTCTGAAATAACGAACAGCTGTGATGTCAGCCAGCGTTCGAATTTCATAGTGTTTCGGTGGTCATAGCGTTAGGGAAACGCCCGGTTACATTCCGAACCCGGAAGCTAAGCCTTTCAGCGCCGATGGTACTGCAGGGGGGACCCTGTGGGAGAGTAGGACGCCGCCGAACAATCATTGTGGGAAAGCCCCGCACCAGTCATGGTGCGGGGCTTTTCTGCGTTCACCACCAGGTTCTGAGACCCGGCTGGGTATCCTGGCCAGCGTTCCCCCTGGAGGAGACGATGACAGCACAGCAGTGGGAAGACGGCGGGCCTCTCATCCCCCAGCCGGCGATGACACGGGAAGCCCTGCGGGACGCCGTGCGCCGGATCGACATGGCGAACCTGGCTGTGCTCGACAAGGAATGCAACGAGGCCTTCGACCGTGCCGCGGAGACGGGCGCCATCAACCCGCTGCGGTTCTTCCTGATCAAGTGGGCCACGCACGTGGCGATCCACCGCTGGCCGGCCCGCTCGGCGGCGCTGCACGAAGCCGAGCGGATCGCGGGCGATCCCGGCGCCACGGAGGAACAGTTTCGCGTGGCCATGGAGACCAGCAGCCGCATCCTGGCCGAGGCCCAGCGCGAGATCGGTCAGTGACCCGGCGCGGCGAGGGCGTGGAGAACGACAGCGGCTGGGCCTGGGAGTGCGACCCCAGCCGGCTCTGGGTGCTCGGCGACATGTCCGCGGCCCAGCAGGAGCTGGTCGGCGCCGTCATGGACGGCCTGGTCGACCTCGCCGCGATGGCCATCGACCCCAAGGACGGCAGCCTCTACGAGGATCCCCACCCGATGCGGCTCCGTACGTACGAGGACGAACACCTCATGGTCTGGTACCAGACCATCCCGCACCGCAGCCGGGTCTATCTCAAACGCGTCAACCTCTGACCTCCGCCGACCGGAGGCTCCGCCTCAGTCCAACCAGATCACCAGGGCATGGCCGTCCGAGGCCGCGGCTCGGAAGAACTCCGTCAGAGAAGTGAAGACGTCGCGGGCCCAGTCCAGGGACGCGGGCGAGTGCCATAGCTGTGGGTAGATCTCGGCGGCCGCGAGCTCGGTGTGGTCGACGCCTTGGATCAGTTGGTCATAGGTCATCCATGTCAGTGCGTCGGCGGCCAGCCGCACACGGTCGGCAGTCACGTATCGCGGTGGCCCGTAGCCCCAGTCGTCGGCCTCGGGGAGGGGTTCCTCGCCGTAGACGATGTGGACCGGGAACAGCGAACGCTTCAGCAGGAAGTCCAGCAGGTTCCAGGTCTGGTGCGTGCTGAAGTGACGGGCTTCGGCCGGCGAAGTCTCGTCGTCCTCCTCCTGGGCGTCCCGGATCTCCTCGGCGAGGTCCAAGACCCACTCGGGATCCTCCAGGGCCCGGGCCAGTTCGCCGGGTGTGACGCGCAGATACTCGCCGTTCATGCTCATGGGCTCGGCAGCCTACGGAGCGGTTCTGACAGCGGGCCCGAGCGAGCCGCTGACCGCTCACGCACGTTCGGCGGTGATCGGCGCGCCGTCGGCCTGGCCCACCGCTCGGATGCTGCTTCGGTGGGTCGGGCAGTGGCGTGATCCTGTCTCCGTATCGGGTCGGCATGCTGTGGTCGCGATCTGTTCGAACGGGATGAGGGTGGGACGTGCAGAAGCTGGTGGGGAGTGCCGTCACAGAGGCACTTCGTGATGGGGGCGGCGAAGCGATCCGCCTGTATGTCGCCACCTGCGCCGAACGCATGGCGCCGCTGTTCGTGGGCCTGAGAGCCGGCGAGCCGGGGCGCGAGGCCGACCGGGACTTCTACGTGGAGTGCGTTCGCGATCTCTGGCAGGCCGATCGGCCGCTCGCCGACGCAACCGCGGGCGTGCGCCGGCTGGAGCGGTTCTGGGAGCTTCAGCCGAACGAAGAGGGGATCACCGCTGTCGCCGACGTCTACGCCTTCTTCGCTGCGCTCTGCTTGCGGTATGCCATGTCGGCCCACGGCTCGGGAAGCCCTGATGACGCAGTGTCCTGTGGCCATGTGGCGCTCACCGCTATGGGCATGCTGGACGAGAACGTGGCGGGTGCCAGTTTCCTCGCCGACGAACACCGGCTCCAGTCGCTTTCGCTGAGCGGTGATGTCTCAGGCCTGTGGGATGCGAGCGTCACGGCGGGGCGGGAGAGATTTCGAGCCGTGCTGGGCCACCTAATCCGTGGGTAAGAGCAGTCCCGCCGGAGGAGAACCGGGCGGGCTGTTCGAGCGCCAGGGCCGTCACATCTGGCTTCCCCCGGGCTTCCGAGGCCTTCCCGTAGATGGTGGACGGTCCTGGTACGCCGAACACTGGAGGGGAAAGATCTTGATCGACTGCGGCATCGACTGGGCGGAACGCACACACGACGTCCCCCTGGTCGACGACAGCGGCCAGTTATTGGTCAAGCGGCACATCACCGATGACGCCGTCGGCTACAAGATCCTGCTGGAGGTACCCGCTGAGTACGGCGACACGTAGGAATCCCCGATCCCGGTCGCGATCGAGACATCCTGCGGCCTACTCGTCGCGGTGCTGAGGACCGACAATCGGCAAGTGTTCGCGATCAACCCGATGGCTGCCGCCCGCTATCGCGACCGGCACAGCTTCGCGCAAGAAGTCCGACCCGGGCGACGCCCTGGTCCTGGCCAACGTGCTGCGGACCGACATGCACGCCCACCGGCCGCTTCCCCAAGACAGCGACCTGGCCCGGGCCGTCGCCGTCCTCGCGCGCGCTCAGCAGGACGCGACCCGGAACCGCCAGCAGATCGCCAACCGGCTCCGCTCCCTGCTGCGCGAGTACTTCCCGGCCGCTCTCGTGGCCGTCGAATCCTGGAAGAACGGCTCTGTCGGCCCGAGGCCCACCAGCTCCTCACTGGCCCCGACGCCGACCAAGGCCGCTCGCCTCACACGCACCCAGTTACAGGCGCGCTCAAGCGGGCCGGCTTCAGCGGGGCATCGCAGCCGACGCCGAGGGGCTGCGTGAGGTCCTCCGGGCCGAGTGGGCCCACCAGCCGCAGCTGGTCGAGGACGCGCTCAGCAGCGAACGTCTGAATGCCGCCGGCTACCTATGGGCGTTCTCCGCGATCATCGCCTCCCCCGGCGCCAAAGCCCCCTACCGGCGACGCCGCGACAATCACGCAGACCGGCACACCGCCGCCCAGCGCAACCTTTTCAACCGCATGATCGGCCAGCTCTGCCACTGCCTCCAGAACCGAGAGCTCTTCGATGAGGAGTCCGCGTTGCCCGGGCCGCCCGGCGTTGCGGTCAGCGCAGCGTGACTGGCAGCACGTCGTGTGCCCAGGAAGGTAGCTCAGGGTCATCGCGCCAAGCCGAAGTGATCGTGATGAGGGCCTCCCACGAGGCATCGGCGCCGGATCCAGGACGACCTGTCGCAAGCTCGGCATACAGCCGTCTGCATAGGTGAGAGGTGACTTCGTAGAGTGCCCCGTTGACCTCCGCCACTCGCGCCAGAGCGGATCCGGGGGCGTGAGGCGGTCCCCATTGAGTCGGATGGTGGGGACCGCGGCCGCGTATGCCCGTCCGTGGATGAAATCCCGCAACGCGATCACTTCGTCCCACGTTGGCAAAGGGCGCTGGGCGGGGGCCGAGTCAGTCATCCGGCAAGGCTATGAGCTCACCGTTGTTCGAGGGCGTGGCCCGAGACCGTCCACTGGCCGGGGGACCGCACCCAGGGAGCGAAGCGCTGATCGGGGCCTGCATCCTCGCGCCAGTACCGCAAAACGGTTCCCTGGACGATGTCGAGCCGCTCCGCGGCGATGAGGCACGAGACCGGCTCTTGCCCGCCTGCATCGGCCTGAAAGGCGACCACGACGGCCGGCTCCTCGCCGAGCTGACGAGTGACCTTCAGGAGCTCGTCCAGCGTCGGTGCGCGGAAGACCGGATCGTAAAAGGTGGACGGGCAGCTGACGAAGAACGGATCACCGAAGACCAGCTCCAGGCTGTGGCAGTAGGACAGGTCATGGCCGGCGGCAAGCCTGAGCTCCCCGCCATCCCAGCCGACGACGTCCCAGTCCCACCAGGACCCTTCAGGGAGCTGGATCGCGGCATGCGCCCCTTCGACATCCATCCGCGGCCCCCTCATCCCGTTCGAACAACAGATCGACAGGCTACACAGCCGCCATGTGTGTGCGCCTTGACGCGTTAGGGCCCTCAGGTTTCTCGACTGCCTCGGGGCAGACGGCCCCCAGCTGGACCAGGAGGGCGAGCATCTACTGCCCACGCTTTCGACCAGCTGCGGCTGGTGGCTCAGTGGGCTCGGAAGACCTCGAGGAGCCGTTCGGCATCGGCTGTGACGGCCCGCCTGAGGGCTGGCCCGCTTGAGCGCGGTTTGTAGCAGCGCGCGTGAGACGAGCGGCCCCTGGTCGGCGTCGGGCCAGCCTGAGGACCTGGTGGGGCCGCAAGTCTGCGGACGGGTAGTACTCGCGTAGCAGGGATCGGACTGGTGAGAGATCTGCTGGCGGTTTCAGGCGGCGTCCTGATGAACTCGGGCGAGATCGCTCCCTAGAAGGGGGCTGGGGGCGTCGGTCCGCAGCACGCGAAGACCAGAGGGGGTCGCCCTGGTCCGACGTCGTGGGTTAGACGGAGTGTCGGTCTCGGTCGCGGCCGAGACCGGGGGATACCTCCGTGTCGTCATTGGGGCAGGCACGGCGTCCACCGGTAGCGGGAGAGGCCATGTCGGTTCGGTGGAGGTTGTGGCCCAACCCCGGCAGCATCGCCCTGCAAGGTGCGACGGCGTGGTGATCTCCGGCCCGGTCGGCCCCTGCAGGCAGAGCTCTCAGGCCCGTACGTATTCAGAGGGTCGGCTCACGAAGGCCGCTCCCGTCGGCTTCGCCTCCGGCAGGTCCGTCCCAGGCGTTCCACCGTCAGTCACGTGGAGCCCAGCGGACCAGGAGCGATGTTCGATGACGTTGCAGCGCCAGCCTTGCGGGGCCAGGTGGTGGGCGGTGAGCCGGCACCGGTCCGGCTCTGCTTGAACTGGGCCGCGGCCTCGGTGGGGAGGGTCGTTTTGACTCCTCCAGGACACGGTTGTAGAGTTGAACAGTTGCCTGGAGCTGAAGCGCTCGGCAGCGGCCCCCACAAGGATTCGCTTTCAAGTGGGGACACTCGACTCTTCATTCGGGAATCGAAGCCGGAGAAATCCGGTGGAAAACTTCTGATAGAGTCGGAACCGCCGGAAAGGGAAACGCGAAAGCGAATACCTGGAAAGCGTCGAGGAAATCGGACACGAAAAAGTCTGGTAGAGTCGGAAACGCAAGACAGCAGAACGAAAGCCCGGAGGAAAACCCGCGAGGGTGAGTACGAAGGAAGCGTCCGTTCCTTGAGAACTCAACAGCGTGCCAAAAATCAACGCCAGAAGTTGATACCCCGTCCACTTCGGTGGATGAGGTTCCTTTGGAAAAGACCTGTCGGGCCTTCGGGCACTGGCAGGCGACAAACACAGCGAGGACGTTGTGGCGCGTCGGTCATATTCCGACATGATGCGCCCGCTCTTTCGTGCGTGTGCACCCGATCACGGGTAAACATTCATGGAGAGTTTGATCCTGGCTCAGGACGAACGCTGGCGGCGTGCTTAACACATGCAAGTCGAACGATGAAGCCCTTCGGGGTGGATTAGTGGCGAACGGGTGAGTAACACGTGGGCAATCTGCCCTTCACTCTGGGACAAGCCCTGGAAACGGGGTCTAATACCGGATACGACTGCGGAAGGCATCTTCTGCGGTGGAAAGCTCCGGCGGTGAAGGATGAGCCCGCGGCCTATCAGCTTG
>NZ_CP102514.1:0-3502500 GCF_024666385.1 Streptomyces yangpuensis | reverse complement strand
CGTCGTGTGTTTCTTGCCGGAGGTAGAGCACTGGATAGGCGATGGGCCCTACCGGGTTACTGACCTTAGCCAAACTCCGAATGCCGGTAAGTGAGAGCACGGCAGTGAGACTGTGGGGGATAAGCTCCATGGTCGAGAGGGAAACAGCCCAGAGCATCGACTAAGGCCCCTAAGCGTACGCTAAGTGGGAAAGGATGTGGAGTCGCAGAGACAACCAGGAGGTTGGCTTAGAAGCAGCCACCCTTGAAAGAGTGCGTAATAGCTCACTGGTCAAGTGATTCCGCGCCGACAATGTAGCGGGGCTCAAGCGTACCGCCGAAGTCGTGTCATTGCAGCTATAGGGCCAACGCCCGCTGTGATGGGTAGGGGAGCGTCGTGTGCCGGGTGAAGCAGCAGCGGAAGCTAGTTGTGGACGGTTCACGAGTGAGAATGCAGGCATGAGTAGCGATACACACGTGAGAAACGTGTGCGCCGATTGACTAAGGGTTCCTGGGTCAAGCTGATCTGCCCAGGGTAAGTCGGGACCTAAGGCGAGGCCGACAGGCGTAGTCGATGGACAACCGGTTGATATTCCGGTACCCGCTTTGAAACGCCCAATATCGAATCAGGCGATGCTAAGTCCGTGAAGCCGTTCCGGACCCTTCGGGGAAAGGAAAGTGGTGGAGCCGACGAACCAGACTTGTAGTAGGTAAGCGATGGGGTGACGCAGGAAGGTAGTCCAGCCCGGGCGGTGGTTGTCCCGGGGTAAGGGTGTAGGCCGAGGGGTAGGCAAATCCGTCCCTCATACAAGGCTGAGACCTGATGCCGAGCCGATTGTGGTGAAGTGGATGATCCTATGCTGTCGAGAAAAGCCTCTAGCGAGTTTCATGGCGGCCCGTACCCTAAACCGACTCAGGTGGTCAGGTAGAGAATACCGAGGCGTTCGGGTGAACTATGGTTAAGGAACTCGGCAAAATGCCCCCGTAACTTCGGGAGAAGGGGGGCCATCACTGGTGATCCAACTTGCTTGGTGAGCTGGGGGTGGCCGCAGAGACCAGCGAGAAGCGACTGTTTACTAAAAACACAGGTCCGTGCGAAGCCGTAAGGCGATGTATACGGACTGACGCCTGCCCGGTGCTGGAACGTTAAGGGGACCGGTTAGTGACCTTTCGGGGTTGCGAAGCTGAGAACTTAAGCGCCAGTAAACGGCGGTGGTAACTATAACCATCCTAAGGTAGCGAAATTCCTTGTCGGGTAAGTTCCGACCTGCACGAATGGCGTAACGACTTCTCGACTGTCTCAACCATAGGCCCGGTGAAATTGCACTACGAGTAAAGATGCTCGTTTCGCGCAGCAGGACGGAAAGACCCCGGGACCTTTACTACAGTTTGATATTGGTGTTCGGTTCGGCTTGTGTAGGATAGGTGGGAGACTTTGAAGCATCAACGCCAGTTGGTGTGGAGTCGCCGTTGAAATACCACTCTGGTCGTGCTGGATGTCTAACCTCGGTCCGTGATCCGGATCAGGGACAGTGTCTGATGGGTAGTTTAACTGGGGCGGTTGCCTCCCAAAGGGTAACGGAGGCGCCCAAAGGTTCCCTCAGCCTGGTTGGCAATCAGGTGTTGAGTGTAAGTGCACAAGGGAGCTTGACTGTGAGACCGACGGGTCGAGCAGGGACGAAAGTCGGGACTAGTGATCCGGCGGTGGCTTGTGGAAGCGCCGTCGCTCAACGGATAAAAGGTACCCCGGGGATAACAGGCTGATCTTCCCCAAGAGTCCATATCGACGGGATGGTTTGGCACCTCGATGTCGGCTCGTCGCATCCTGGGGCTGGAGTCGGTCCCAAGGGTTGGGCTGTTCGCCCATTAAAGCGGTACGCGAGCTGGGTTTAGAACGTCGTGAGACAGTTCGGTCCCTATCCGCTGTGCGCGTAGGAATATTGAGAAGGGCTGTCCCTAGTACGAGAGGACCGGGACGGACGAACCTCTGGTGTGCCAGTTGTCCTGCCAAGGGCATGGCTGGTTGGCTACGTTCGGGAGGGATAACCGCTGAAAGCATCTAAGCGGGAAGCCTGCTTCAAGATGAGTATTCCCACCTCCTTGAGAGGGTAAGGCTCCCAGTAGACGACTGGGTTGATAGGCCAGATGTGGAAGCCCGGTAACGGGTGAAGCTGACTGGTACTAATAGGCCGAGGGCTTGTCCTCAGTTGCTCGCGTCCACTGTGTTAGTTCTGAAATAACGAACAGCTGTGATGTCAGCCAGCGTTCGAATTTCATAGTGTTTCGGTGGTCATAGCGTTAGGGAAACGCCCGGTTACATTCCGAACCCGGAAGCTAAGCCTTTCAGCGCCGATGGTACTGCAGGGGGGACCCTGTGGGAGAGTAGGACGCCGCCGAACAATCATTGTGGGAAAGCCCCGCACCAGTCATGGTGCGGGGCTTTTCTGCGTTCACGGGGTTTACGGGGTTTGCGGGGGAGTGTTTTTCAGCGCATTCCGAATCCGAATCTTGCCAGGTAGTGCCACACCCGTTTGAGTGCCTGGTCGTCGTACCGGCCCGTGCGGGCCGCCTCGCCGAGGATGCGGGGGGTCAGCCGGCCGGCGACGGCTATTTCCGCGCCGAGGTCGACGTACTCCTGGCCCCGGTATTCGGGGTGGCGGCGGAGCTCGGCGACCGTGAGCACATAGCCCGGGTGCCATTCGGTGGGGCAGGGAAGCCGGGCGGCCGCGGCCTCGACCGGGGTACCGCGGTAGCTGGGGTCCAGGACGAGAGCGGCGACATCGCGTTCGAGGAGGACAGGGGTGTGGACCTGGGCCTCGATGTAGTCGTCGAGGGCGTCCTGGTCGTCCGCCTCGGCCAGGGCGATCAGGGACATGCGGTCCGCGACACCGAAGGACTCCGGTTCCAGGTAGCTGTCCGGGTAGCAGAAGGTGGTCAGCGACAGGGCCGCGGGCGTGAGGCGGAAGTGCGCGGAGCCGAAGCGCGGGGCGGCGCCGGCCGGGTTGCGGCGGAAGTTCAGGGCGCCGTACACCGGGCGGGCCTCCGGGGGCGCGTCGTCGTAGGCTCCGCCGAAGATGCGGCTCTCCCACAGCCAGCGGGCGCCCCCGGGATGGGCGGTGAGACCGCCGTTGCCGGTGCCCGTGACGAACTGGGATCGGTACACGCCGTCCTCGGCCAGAGCGGCGAGGATCGGGCGGTCGCCGGACCAGCGGTCGGGATGGAAGTTGAGGGTCACCGCGATGGCCGGGTCCAGCGGCTGGCCGTGAGACCGGGCGGTGACGTGGTCGATGGCTCTGACGTGCGGATTCATGGGTGAAGTCTGACTGATGGATGGTTAGGATCTCCGCTCATGAACGAACTGCGGTACGTGATACGTCCGGTGCGCGCCGACGAGTGGGCGAAGATCAAGGAACTGCGGATCGCCGGGCTCAAAGACCCTGCGGCTCCGGTCGCCTTCCTCGAGACGGTGGAGCAGGCAGAGGGACACCCCGACGAGTTCTGGCAGGGGCGGGCCGAGGGTGCGTCGCACGGACGGGCCGCCCGGCAGTTCGTCGCGGAGGCCGCCGACGGGCGCTGGGTCGGTACGGTGTCCGTGCTCGTCGAGGAGGGCGGGACCGTCGATTTCTTCGATCAGGCCGTCGAGCGGCCGCAGGGGCACCTGGTCGGGGTGTTCGTGCGGGCCGAGCAGCGCGGGACCGGGCTGACCGAGGCCCTGTTCTCGGCCGCGCTGGACTGGGCCTGGGGGCTGGAGGAGCCGGTCCTGGAACGCGTACGGCTCTTCGTGCACGAGGACAACGCGCGGGCCGGCGCCTTCTACCGGAAGTATGGGTTCGAGGCGACCGGCACCGTCGTGCCGATGCCCGGGAGTCCGGCCGCCAAGGAGCTGGAATACGCGCTCCGGCGGCCCGCCACCGCTTAGAGGTCGGCTCCGGGCCAGCGGGAGCGGGCCTGTTCACGGCTGCGGCACAGGGCGAGGAGGGGCAGCGTATCGCCGACCAGCAGCTCCGGGAGCTGGGGGATCGGGGCCACGGCCGCGACGTCTTCCAGCACCAGGGAGAGTGGTGGGTCGAGCCGACCGTGGGATGACCGTGCGGCCATGCGGCGGCCGTGCTCGACCACGTGAGAGGCGAGTGCGGTCAGCAACGGCATCGCACCCGGGTGGGTGCGAGGGTCCTCCAGAGATTCACCCACCACATACAGGCTGCCCCCTTCGGACAGGAACGAAGCCAATGTGAGCGAATCCGTTCGGTTCGGATTGCAGGCCTCGCGGATGTGGATCGAGGTGAGGCAGGAGAGGGCACGGGCCGTCAGGTGCAGGGCGAGCTCGCGGCGTTCGGGGTGCGCGGTGAGGGCGCTCTCCAGTTCGCCGGCCGCGCCCGCGGCGGCGTCGGGGTGGGTGCGCAGGATGCGTACGGGATCCTGGGCGCTGTTGCCCTGGGCCCAGCGGTGGAGCTGTTTGAACGGGCGGTCGTCGAGGGCGGCGGCCTGGAGCCAGCTGCGCAGGAGCGTTTCGGCGGTGTCGGCCACCGCCTCGTCCATCCGGGCCTGGGGGCGTACGGGGGCCAGCAGGGCGACCGCGCGGGCGGCGGCGGTGTCACGGTGGGCGCAGCCCTCGGCGGGGTTCCAGTGCATGCGGGCTGGGGTGTCGCACAGGTGGGAGGGGTCGTAGAGGAGCACCGGGCCGAGTTTGGCGCGGGCGTCCTTGGTCTCGGCCCAGAGAGTGGGGGAGGAGGTGACGATGAGGGCGGCGCCCTCGGTCTCGCCGATGCGGGTGGCTGCGGCGCGCAGGCGTTCGTGCGGGCTGCCGTAGGTGACCCCCTGCGGGGTGGCACTGGCGAGGGCACTGTGGGTGACGGTGGGGGTGACGGTGGTGGCTGTCGGCCGGGGCGCGTAGCCGAAGCCGTAGCGGTAGGCGTCGTGGTTCGGGCCGGTGTGGTTGGCGGGGGCGCTGCCGCCGGGCCCCTGCGGCTCAAGCGTCGGCGGGGTTGGATGTGGCGGGGTCGGTACGAGGTCTGCGGTGCGGAGGTGGGCGGGGGCGCTGTCGCCGGGCCCCTGCCGCTCATGCGTCGGCGGGGCTGGCGGAACGAGGTCCGCGGCGCGGGGGGCGGCGAGAGCGCTGCTCCCGGGCCTCTGCGGCTCATGCGTCGGCGGGGTTGGATGTGGCGGGGGTTTGGGGTTGGCGCGGCGGGCCTTGGTGCGGGCTACTACGCCGATCACGAAGACGGTCAGCACGAAGAGGATCAGCAGTTGGCTGACGAAGAGGCCCCAGAACAGGCCCCAGCCGGAGAGGGCCGCGGGGGCTGTGTCGGGCCAGGCGGCCGCGATGTCGTGCGGCTGCGCTATCAGGGCGCGCACGGCCGTCGGGGTCCGGGTGAAGGTGACGGTGTCGGGCCAGGAGCCGCGGGCGAAGAGCGCGGCCAGGCCGGTGGCCGTCCAGACGAGGACGGCCAGGCCGAGGAGGAAGGCCAGCAGGGCGACCAGCAGGCCGTCCGGGATACCGCCGCCGCGCGCGGCTGGTTCCGTACGTCGTGCTTCGTGCATGTCAGGCCACCGTGGTCGCGGATCCCGGGCTGCCGCTGCCGCGGCTGCGTTCGATGGACAGGGCGCGTTCCTCCGCTTCCAGTTCGGCGGCGAGGAGGTCGTCGGGGAGGCGGTTGGGGGTGGAGGACTCGGTCATGGCGCGGTCGGTGAAGACGAGGGGGCGTTCGGCTTCGGTGATCAGGTGTTTGACGACCTGGACGTTGCCGTTGACGTCCCAGACGGCGATACCGGGGGTGAGGGTCGGGATGATCTCCACCGCCCAGCGGGGGAGGCCCAGGACCCGGCCGGTCGCTCTGGCCTCGTCGGCCTTCTGGGCGTAGATCGTTCGGGTCGAGGCCATCTTGAGGATGGCGGCGGCTTCGCGGGCGGCGGCGCCGTCGACGACGTCGGAGAGGTGGTGGACGACGGCGACGAAGGACAGGCCGAGGCGGCGGCCGAACTTCAGGAGGCGCTGGAACAGCTGCGCGACGAAGGGGCTGTTGATGATGTGCCAGGCCTCTTCGACGAGGAAGATGCGCTTCTTGCGGTCGGGCCGGATCCAGGTGTGCTCCAGCCACACGCCGACGATCGCCATGAGGATGGGCATGGCGATGGAGTTGCGGTCGATGTGGGAGAGGTCGAAGACGATCAGGGGGGCGTCGAGGTCGATGCCGACGGTCGTGGGGCCGTCGAACATGCCGCGCAGGTCGCCGTCGACGAGGCGGTCGAGGACGAGTGCCACGTCGAGGCCCCAGGCCCGGACATCGTCTATGTCGACGTTCATGGCGAGTGCGGACTCGGCTTCGGGGTGGCGCAGTTGTTCCACGATGTCGGTCAGGACGGGCTGGCGGTCCCGGATGGTGTCGACGACGTAGGCGTGGGCGACCTTGAGGGCGAAGCCGGCGCGCTCGTCGAGGCCGTGGCCCATGGCGACTTCGATGATGGTCCGGAGCAGCGCGAGCTGGCCGGTCGTGGTGATGGCCGGGTCGAGGGGGTTGAGGCGGATCCCGGAGTCGTTGGCGGCGATGGGGTCCAGGCGGATGGGGGTTATTCCCAGCTGCTGGGCGATGAGGTTCCATTCGCCGACGCCGTCCTCGCCCTGGGCGTCGAGGACGACGACCTGGCGGTCCTTGAAGCGGAGCTGGCGCAGGACGTAGGTCTTCTCCAGGGCGGACTTGCCGTTGCCGGATTCGCCGAGGACGAGCCAGTGGGGGGCCGGGAGCTGCTGGCCGTAGAGCTGGAAGGGGTCGTAGATGTAGCCCTTGCCGCTGTAGACCTCGCGGCCGATGATGACGCCGGAGTCGCCGAGGCCGGGGGCGGCGGTGGGCAGGTAGACGGCTTGCGCCTGCCCGGTGGAGGTGCGTACGGGCAGGCGCGTGGTTTCGACTTTGCCGAAGAGGAAGCTGGTGAAGGCGTCCGTCAGCGCTGTCATGGGATCTCGCATGGGCGGGTCTTCCCTCCAGCTAGCGTCGGATGCCGGTGGCGAACGGCAGGGTGTTGACGAAGGCGCGGTGGTGCTCGCGGTCGCACCATTCCAGCTTCAGGTAGGACTTGCCGGCCGAGGCGCGGATGGTCCGCTTGTCGCGGGCGAGGGCCTCCGGTGAACGCGAGGACACCGTGATGTACCCGACAAGGTTGACTCCGGCAGCGCCGCTGGCGAGATCTTCACCCCTCTGGTCGAGTCGGCCGTGGGCGGCGATGTCGCGGGGGTCGACGGTGCGGTTCATCTTGGCGGCGCGGGAGGCGTCGGCCTCGTCGTTGGTCTTCTCGGTGAGCATGCGCTCGATGGCGACCTCGGTGGGCTCCAGGTCCATGGTGACGGCGACGGTGCGGATGACGTCGGGGGTGTGGACGAGGAGGGGGGCGAGGAAGTTCACGCCGACGGGGGTCATGGGCCATTCCTTGACCCAGGCCGTGGCGTGGCACCAGGGGGCGCGGGTGGAGGACTCGCGGGTTTTGGCCTGGAGGAAGGTGGGTTCGACGGCGTCGAGCTCGGCGGGCCAGGCGTTGCGCTTGGTCATGGCCTGGATGTGGTCGATGGGGTGGTCCGGGTCGTACATGGAGTGCACGAGGGAGGCGAGGCGGCCCTGGCCGAGGGGCTGGCGGACGCGGATGTCGGCTTCGGCGAGGCGGGCGCAGATGTCGGTGAGCTCGCGGGCCATGACGATGGCGAGGCCGGCGTCGCGGTCGAGCTTGCGGCCCTTGTGGGGGGTGGAGGCGCGGGCGATGGTGACGGCTTCGGCGGCGAGGTCGCGGGTGTAGTGCATGCAGGCGACGAGGTA
This sequence comes from Streptomyces yangpuensis, assembly GCF_024666385.1. Taxonomy (NCBI): domain Bacteria; kingdom Bacillati; phylum Actinomycetota; class Actinomycetes; order Kitasatosporales; family Streptomycetaceae; genus Streptomyces; species Streptomyces yangpuensis. The sequence goes on along the minus strand of NZ_CP102514.1, from coordinate 3,494,720 downwards.
GGCGCGGTGCTGCTCGGAGGAGGTGGACACCATCGACTGGAGCTGGTCGTAGGAGTCGCGGAGCCAGCCGGGTGCCTGGGTGTCGCCGCGCTGGGCGACGTCCTTGGCGTGGGCGTCGGGGTCGGCGGGCAGGGTACGGGCGAGCATCTGGAGGCGGGTGACGAAGCCGTCGCCGTTGGCGACGTGCTTGAGGAGGGTGCCGAAGCGGTCGACGAGGGCTTCCTGGTCCTCGCTGTCGCGCAGGCCGACGCCGGGGCCTTCGATCTCGATGGCGGCGGTGACGGTGCGGCGGTCGGCGTGGAGGAGTACGGCGATCTCGTCGGGGCCGAAGGGGGCGGCGAGCCAGTTGATGCGGCCGATGCCGGGGGGCGGGCCGACCTCGACCTCGCGGCCGTCGGCGGCGCGGACGCCGGCTTCGATCGCGCCGGAGCGGTAGGTGGTGCCGCGGCGCAGGGTGCGCTTGTAGCTGCGGTTGATCTCGAACCAGCGGTAGAAGGTGCGGCCCTTGTAGGGGACGTACACGGCGGCGAGCGCGAGCATGGGGAAGCCGACGAGGCTGACGATGCGCAGGGTCAGGTCGGGGACGAGCAGTCCGCTCATCATGCCGAAGAACGCCCCGGTGATGATGAGGGCGATCTCGCCGGTCTCGCGGTTCTTGCCGACGATCGCGTTCGGCCGGGCGCGGCCGATGAGATACGTACGGCGGGGCGCGACCGGGTGCAGCTGGTGGGACTGGGTCGTCAACGCCCGTCACCTCCTGTGTTCCTCGTGCTCGAGCTCGTGCGGGGCGGGGGTGCGGCGGAGGGGACAGATCCGCCGCCGGCCCCGCCGCCGGAGGCGGGACGGCTGCTGTGGGCGGCCACGCCTCCGGAGAGGGGGTTGGCGGGGCGGGGCGCGGCGCCGCCGCCGTCGCTTCCGCGGTGGGCGCCGCGGCTGCTGTGGGTTTTGATGCCCTGGGAGACGAGGGAGGCCGGGGAGCTGATGACGGCGGCTGCCTGGGCTCCGTCGGTGGCCTTGCTGCGGCCGGCGCGGGCGGAGGCGATCTCGTCGCCGAAGCCGGGGACGAAGCGGTAGATCATCGCGGAGGCGAAGATCGCCAGGAGGATGATGGAGAGGCCGGTGACGACGGCGGAGAAGGCGTTCGGGCCTTGTTCGCCGGTGAGGGCGCCGGCGAGGCCGAGGACGATGACGATGACCGGCTTCACGAGGATGACGGCGATCATGATGCCGGCCCAGCGGCGGACGTGGCCCCAGAGGTTGCGGTCGACGAGCCCGGAGTAGACGACGACGCCGAGGAGGGCGCCGACGTAGAGGAGGGCGGCGCGGATGAAGAGTTCGAGGAAGAGGATGCCGGCGGCGAGGACGGTGACGAGGGAGACGACGATCAGCATGATCGGGCCGCCGCCGATGTCGTCGCCCTTCTTGAGGGCTTCGGAGAAGGAGCCGAAGAAGACGTCGGTCTGGCCGCCGGTGGCGGAGGCGATGACCTCGGTGACGCCGTCGGTGGCGGAGACGACGGTGTAGAGGATCAGGGGGGTGAAGGCGGAGGCCAGGACGGTGAGCCAGAGGAAGCCGATGGCTTCGGAGAGGGCGGTGGTGAGGGGGACGCCGCGGACGGCTCGCTTGGCGACGGCGAAGAGCCAGAGGACGAGCGTGAGGATGGTGGAGGCGGCGAAGACGACGGCGTACTGCTTGAGGAAGGCGGCGTTGGTGAAGTCGACGTTGGCGCTGCCGTTGACCGCTTCGCTGAGCTTGGTGACGATCCAGGCGGCGGCGTCGGCGCAGCCCTTGGCGAGGGAGGCGAGGGGGTTGAGGGCGTCTCCGCTGTCACTGGGGGCCAGTCCGGTCCCGGGTGTGCCGCCGGATGCGCCCGTGCCGTTCTGGCAGTACTGCTTGGAGGGGCCGTCGAGCAGGGCGCAGGGGTCGTTGGTGGCCTGCGGTGTGGGGGCGGCCGGTGTCGGATCCGGGGCGGCGGGCGCGGCGTGAGCGCGGGTCGCCAGGGCGGCGAGGGCCACGTGGGCGGAGGCGATCACGCCCAGCCGGGCGGGAAGCCGGAGGCTATCGGGCATAGGTGAATCCTCCGAATTCCTTGATGGCCTTGCTCATGTCGTCGGACGTCGACACGAGGACATCGCCGGGAACCGGGGCGGGCCCGTCCTGTTGGGTGTCGTCGACGACTTTCCAGTCCTCGCCGATCCAACTCAGCTCGAAGGTCCAGGTCTTCCAGAGGGTCCGGACCGGGTCGGTGGACTTGGTGCCGGACATGCCGATGAGGCCCGTGTACCAGACGGAGACCTTGGCGGCGGTCGGCGTGTAGCTCTCCACGCGGGTGCCGATCGGGACGGTGCGGGTGACGAAGGTGCTGCCCTGGGGGGCGTTGCCGTTGGCGTCGAGGCCGAGTCTGGCGAGGAAGGCCGCCGAGTATGCCTCGTCCTGCGGGCCCTTCATTCTGGACGCGACGTCGGGTGCGTAGATGCCGTCGACGAGGGCGTGGCGGGTGTTCTTGCGGAACATGCCGTCGGAGCCGAGGGCTACCGCGTAGTTGGCGGCGGCCGACTGGGCGCCCTGTTCGTCGTGGGCGAAGCCCTTCGGGATGCTGGCGGTTTTGCCGGTGACCGGGTCGGTGCCCGTGGCTGCCGTGGAGGCGGCGGCCGGGGCCTCGTCCGAGGGGCGGTCGTCGGGGGTGTCCGGGGCCTGGTTGGCGAAGGCGATGGCGGCGATCAGGAGGACCACCACGCCGACCACGGTGACCAGGCTGCGGGGGGCGCGGGAGGTGCGCCGGGCGGGGCCGTACGGGTCGGAGGGGGCTTCGGGGAGGCGGGTGCGGGTCTGGCCCGTGCCGCCGACCTCGCCGTAGCCGGCGCCGCCGTACTGGTCGTCGTTGCTCATTCCGTTTCCGCCCCCTCCGCGTCGTTCGACGGTAGCGCTGGTTCCCGCGTGGACGCGGTGTGGTGAGCCCTCATCAGGTCGGGTCCACCGGTGGTCGGTCGGGCTAGACGGCCATTCCGTAGACGATCGTGAAGAGCGTGCCGAGGGAGCCGATGATGAAGACGCCCGTGAGGCCGGCCACGATCAGGCCCTTGCCCTGTTCCGCGCTGAACGTGTCGCGCAGGGCGGTCGCGCCGATGCGCTGTTTGGCCGCGCCCCAGATGGCGATGCCGAGGCAGAGGAGGATCGCCACGGCCATGACCACCTCGATCATGACCTTCGCTTCGTTGCCGAGACTGCCGAACGGCCCCCAGTTCGGGGCGATTCCGCCGATGATGGTGGTGATGTCGCCCTTTTCAGCTGCCAGGATCATGTAACTCACCGCCCCTGTATGGGTAGTTCCGGAAGCCCGCTGCCCGGCGGCAGGGGTCACGCACTATCTTCGCTGATGAAACCGCCGTCGTCGTCGACTTGTCGGCTCTCTTTACCCGATCTCGCGGCCTGCGACCGGCTTCCGTGCTCTGACCTGGGCCGGGTCGGTGTCCATGCGCAAGAACGTGCGGTCACTCTGTGTATCACGGGGGGTGACGCCGGGCAATGATTGCCCTCTCGGCGTACGGGGGGCGGGGCGAGGGGCCGCCGTTCGGAGCAACGGGGTCGCGTGTCGCTGGGCCGACTCGCTGACATATGTCCGACATTCCGTCAGTAGTCCATTCGTACGTGGGGTTGCGGGTGAAGCTCCACGTCGTCAGGTAGGACGACGCAGGGCGCGAAGGGGGTTCCGTGATCGGGGCGGCACGGCGCAGGTGGCCGGCTGCGGGTCTGGCCGTGCCTTTGGTTCTGGTGCTCGGGGGTGTTTCGGCTCCGGGGGCGGCCGCGGTGTCGGGGGTGGGTGGGTGGGTGGGTGGGTGGGGAGTCCGGGGCCGCCGGGGCCGCCCGGGCCGTGCGTGGACATCGACACGGTCGGGGTTCCGGGGGCGATGTCCGGTACCGAGTACAGCGCGGCGCTGAGCCGGGGCCGGACTTACGTCGGCCACCGGAGCGCGCCGACGGGTGCCTACGGGCCCCTACGGTGGCCCCGGCCGACGCCCGGTTGCCCGAGGAACGCCTGCGGGGTGTCGGTCAAGGTCGCCGACCGGGTCTACGTGAAGGTGCTCACCACCACCGGGGCCGCTTCTAGACCTCGTGCACCCTGACCCTGACGCTGACCTGCACGCTGGGCTGGGCCGCCGTCATCAAACCCTGAAACGGTGAGGCCGCTGCGCTGTCAGTGGGGTGCGGCAGGCTGGAGGGATGACGACTACCTGGACTCTTGCGGATCTCGAGGCGGCCATTCGGGCGGGATGGTCCGTCGAGACCTGCGAGCCGGCCGACATCAGCCGGGTGCCCTGGACTCCGGAGAATCCGGCGTGGGGGCAGTGCGACATCACCGCCCTGCTCGTACAGGACCTCGTGGGCGGGGACCTGGTGCTGGGCGAGGTGTTCCACGAGGGCCGGCAGGAGGGCTACCACTGGTGGAACCTGCTGCCCGGTGGCATCCGGGTCGACCTGACGAGGGAGCAGTTCCGGCGGGGCGAGGTGGTCACGCCCGGGCGGGTGGTGAAGCGGCCGGGCGGGCGGCTGAAGCGGCGCTGGGAGGAGTACCAGCTGCTGCGGCAGCGGGTCATCGACAAGCTGGGGCCGCTGCCGGGCCTGATGGTGACGGGGGACGGCCGGCGCCTCGCCTACACGGACTTCGGCGGTCCGGGGATGCCGCTGCTGGCGCTGCACGGGCACTTCGGGGCGGGGGCGGACTTCGAGCGGCTGGCCCGGGAGGTGGGTCCGGCGTGGCGGGTGATCGCCCTGGACCAGCGCGGGCAGGGGGGTTCCGACCGGGCGGCGGAGTACACGCGGGAGGGGTACGTCGCGGACGCGGCCGCGCTGCTGGAGCACGTGGGGCTGGGGCCCGCGGTGGTACTGGGGCATTCGCTGGGCGGGGTCAATGCGTACCAGCTGGCCGCGCGGCGGCCGGATCTGGTGCGGGCGGTGGTGGTGGAGGACATCGGGGCGGTGGTCGACGGCGATCTGTCCTTCGCGCGGGCGTGGCCGCGGCGGGCCACGACCCGGGCCGGGCTCCTTGCGGGGGTGGGGAGTGCGGCGCCGTATCTGGAGGGGGCGGTACGGGAGTACGCGGACGGGTGGGGGACCGCCTTCGAGGTGGAGGACATGGTGGAGTCCCAGCGCGGGCTGAACGGGGACCACTGGGCGGACTGGCTGCGGGTACGGACGCCGACGCTGCTGGTACGGGGGGACCGGAGCGGGGTGCTGTCGGCGGAGCACGCGCGGGAGATGACGGTGCGCAGGGCGGGGGTCCGGCTGGTGGAACTGCCGGCGGGGCACGCGGTGCGGGTGGGAGACCCGGAGGGGTACTTCGCCGCGGTGCGGGGCTTCCTGGCAAGGCTCGGCCGAGCCGCCACCCCGGCCTGACGACTGGCCGACGGGCCTGCCGGCCGGGCGGGCCTGGGCTGCCGGCCGGGTCGGCCTGGGCTGCGGGGGATTGGCCGGCGGTGCCCGGCGCCCGGGCGGGCGGGGCCGGTGGAGCCTGGCGGCCGGGCCGGTGGGGCCTGGGCCGTCAGGGCCTGTGGCCGGTCCGCCTGGGTTGATGGTTGGGCCGGCGGTGCCGCGGGCTTGGTTGGCGCCGGGCTGAGGGTGTGCCGGGTTGGCTGGTGTCGGGCTGAGGGCGTTGCTGGGCTGCCGGGTTGGCCGGTGGTGCCCGGCGCCCGGGCGGGCGGGGGCCGGTGGTGCCTGGTGGCTGGGCCGGTGGGGCCTGGGCCGTCAGGGCCTGTGGCCGGTCCGCCTGGGCTGGTTGGGCCGGCGTGCCGCGGGCTGGTTGGTGCCGGGCTGAGGCGGTGCCGGGGTTGGTCCGGGCTGCCGGGTGTGGCGCTGGGTCGTCAGACTGCGGGGTTGGCCGGTGGGGCCTGTGGCCGGTTCGCCTGGGTTGCTGGTTGGGCCGGCGGTGCCGCGGGTGTGGTTGGCGCCGGGCTGAGGGTGTGCCGGGTTGGCTGGTGCCGGGCTGAGGGCGTTGCTGGGCTGTGGGGTTGGCTGGCCTCGGGCCGAGGGGCTGCTGGGCTGATGCCGAGTTGTCAGGTTGGCTGCGGGGTTGGCCGGTGGAGCCTGGCGCCCGGGCGGGCGGGGGCCGGTGGGGCCTGGCGGCCGGGCCGGTGGTGCCTGGTGGCTGGGCCGGTGGGGCCTGGGCCGTCAGGGCCTGGGGCCGGTTCGTCTGGGTCGCTGGTTGGGCCGGCGGTGCCGCGGGCTTGGTTGGTGTCGGGCTGAGGCGGTGCCGGGTTGGTCCGGGCTGTCGGGTGTGGCGCTGGGTCGTCTGGCTGCGGGGTGGCTGGCGTCGGGCTGCCGGATCGGCTGGCTGCTTGGGCTTTTGAGTTGGCTGGCGTGGAGATGTCGGGCTGCCGGAGCCGGGCTGGCCGGTCCGGTGTGGTCATAGGTCGGCTCTGCCGCCGGGCGGCCGGATCGGGCCGTCGGTTGTGGTGCCAGGGTGCTGCGTGTGGGTGGGGTGTCGGGCTGCGGGGATTGAGGTGGTGCTTGGGTGGTGTCCGACGGGTTGGTGGCTTGGGGCTGCCGTGGGCCGGGCGGTCCGGCGGTAGCGCGGACCTGGCACCTCGGGTGCTGTGACGCGGGTCACGGGAACTCGGGCGGGGTGGCGGACAGCCGACAGGAGTGACCACAGAGATGCGAACTCGGGTGCGGGCCGGTGATCCGGACGCCTATGCGGAGCTGTTCGACAGTTACTCCCGCACCCTCTACAACCATGCCTTCCGGATGACCGGGGACTGGGCCGTCGCGGAGGACGTCATGTCGGCGGCCTTCCTGGAGGCGTGGCGGCTGCGCGGCACGGTCGATCCCGAGGGCGGTTCCCTCCGGCCCTGGCTCCTGGGGATCACCACCAACCTCGCCCGCAACCACTGCCGCAGCAACCGCCGCTTCCGGGCCGCCGCGGCCGCCGCCGCGGCGGCAGCGGGGGCCGTGGCCGTACCCGATCACGCCGACGAGGTGGCCGGCCGGCTGGACGACCGGCAGCAGATCGCGGCGACCCTGGCCCGGTTGAGTGCGCTGCGCGGACCCGAGCGCGAGGTGTTGCTGCTGTGCCTGTGCGAGGGCCTGGAGTACGCCGAGGCCGCCCGGGTCCTCGGCATTCCGGTTGGAACCGTGCGCTCGCGGCTGTCCAGGGCCCGTACGAAGCTCCGCAAACTCGCCGACGCGGAACTGAAGAAGAACCGGCGGGAACTCGCGGCCCGGGCCCGACAGACATATGAGGACCGCGCGAAGGCGGTCCGGTCCGCACAGGAGGGAATCTGATGAACGCCGACCTTTCCCGGCCCCGCCCGGCCGATCGGGAGGACGAGTCCTCCCTCCGCCTGACGTTCGTCGAGCGGGAACTCCCTGCGGGCCGCCACCAGTTCCACAAGGAGCGACTGATGGCCCAGATCCACGAAGACCTCCGAGCCGCCGGTACCGACGCCGACGCCGGCACCGTCACCCCCGCCCGTCGGACGGGGTCGCGCAATCCCTTCCTGCGCCGTGCGTTCCTGGTGCCCGCGGCGGCGTTCGCCCTGGCGGGCGCGCTCGCGGCCGGGTTCCTCACGTACGTGGACCAGGGCGCCGCGGACGGACCAGGCTCCACGATCGCCACGGGGCCGGCGATGACCACCCGGATCGGCACCGCCGAGGCCAAGGGCACGGCGGAGCTCCTGGACCGGATCTCGCTGGCGGCCGCCTCCGTGGGACCGGGCGTGAAGGTGCGCCCGGACCAGTTCATCTACATCGGGAGCAAGACGGCCAACACCTACGTGAAGATCGTCGAGAACAAGAGCAGCCTGGTCAGCCAGGAACTGCACATGCGCCACACGTGGAACTCCCCTGACGGCCTCAGGGGCTGGCTGATCGAGCCCGGCGCCACGGGCCCGGGGGGCCTGACCCTGGACCGGCCGAAGGTGAACGGCAAGGACATGCCGCCGAGCCTCAATGGCCCGAGCCACGACTATCTCGCCACGCTGCCCACCGACCCCGACGTGCTGCTGAAGAAGATCTACGAGGAGACCCGCGGGATGGGCCGCAACCCGGACCAGCAGGCCTTCACGACCATCGGTGACCTGCTGCGGGAGTCCTATCCGCCGGCGGAGCTGGCGGCCGCGCTCTACAAGACCGCGGCGAAGATCCCCGGTGTGGTGACGGTCGATGACGCGGTCGATGCCGAGGGCCGTCATGGGCTCGCGGTCGCGCGGCTGGATGAGGAGAACGGCCAGCGGGAGGAGTGGATCTTCGACCGGCAGACGCTGGAGTTCCTCGGGGAGCGGGTCGTCCAGGTGCGGGGTGACGCCGGCGAGGACGGGCTGATCAAGGAGGGCACGGTGGTGTACACCAGCGCGGTGATGACACGGGGGGTCGTGGACCGGATGAAGGAGGTGCCGGGGGCGGGGCGCTGACGCTTCGCCTGCGGCGGGCTGCTTGGCGGATGGCGTGAGGGTGGGGGCGTGTGCGGGGCCGGTGCGGGTGCGGGTGCGTTGTCGGGTGCGGCGCCGTTGCGGGGGCGCTGCCCCCGGGCCCCCGCGCCTCAAACGCCAGCGGGGCTGAAAAGAGCGGGGCTCCGCCCCGGACCCCGCGCCTCAAATGCCGGCGGGGCTGGGATGGTGCGGCGGGGCTGAAAAGAACGGGGCTCCGCCCCGGACCCCGCGCCTCAAATGCCGGCGGGGCTGGGATGGTGCGGCGGGGCTGGGAGGTCGGGGCTCCGCTTGGGACCCGGCGCTTCAAATGCCGGCGGGGCTTCGGGACCGGGTTCGTGTGGGTGGGGGGGCTGGGGGTCAGAGCCAGTGGGTGGGGTGGGTCAGGGGGGTGGGGAGTTGGGTGTGCTGGTCGCCTTGGGCGGCGTTCAGTTGGGGCTGGGTGAGGAAGACCGCTCCTCGGAGGTCCGCCCCGCGCAGGTTCGCGTCGCGCAGGTCCGCGCCGATCAGGTCGGCCGTACGGAGGTCGGCGCGCGAGAGGTCGGCGGCGATCAGGTAGGCGCCGCGGAGGTTGGCCCCCCGCAGGTTCGCCCCGGAGAGGCGGGCACCCATGAGGTCCGCGCCCCGGTGGTTCTTCTTGCGGCCCGGGACCTTGGCGCGGACCAGCTCGCTGGTCTCCAGCAGCAGTGTGTTGATCCGCCCGCGCAGGGCCGCGACGTCCAGGGCGGCGAGGGCGCCGGCGTCGGCGCGCGTCCACTCCTGCGTCTCGGAGAGCAGGCGGCGCAGGCCGGGGTGGACCGGAGCCGCGTCGGGGAGGCCCAGTGCCTGGTCGATGTAGAAGAGCAGCTCGTGCAGCTGTCGCATCACCGGGAAGACGTCGAACATCGGCCCACGGGTCTCGGGGTGCGCGCGCCAGTCGCGGCCGCCGAAGGTGACCTGGGAGACCTGCTGGCCCGCGCCGAAGCAGTCGAAGACGGTACAGCCCCGGAAGCCCTGGTCGCGCAGCCGGGTGTGGATGCCGCAGCGGAAGTCCTGCTGGAGGTTCTTGCAGGGGGTTCCGGCGGGCTTGTTCACGGCGAAGTCGTTGGACTTGGCGAACGGCAGCGCGACGCAGCAGAGCGCGAAGCAGTTCGCGCAGTCGGCTCGGAGAAGGGGCAGGCTCTCGGACACGCCTTCATTGTCGCCGGTCGGCGGCGGTCAGGCGCATCCTGTGGACGCTCCAGGGCACGCCGTCGACGACCTCGACCGCTTCGAGGGTCGCCGTCGTGCGGAAGCCGAGCTTCTCGTAGACGCGCAGCGCCGCCGTGTTGTGGCTCCAGACGCCCAGGCGGATCTCGGGCAGGACCAGTTCGTCGAAGGCGATGGAGACGGCGAGCGTGACGAGTTGCTCGCCCAGGCCCCGGCCGCGGGCTCCCGGGGCGATGAGGACGCGGCCCAGGCGGCCGTCGGCGAGGGAGATGTGCCCCAGCGGGGTGCCGAGCGGCAGGCCGGGCTGGAGGCCGGGCTGGAGGCCGTCAGCGGTGCCGCCCACCGCCGGGTCGGCCGGGGCGCCGAGTGGGGGGCCGTCTGCGGTGCCACCCGCAGTGCCGCCCGGGCGGCCGACCCCGGTTCCGCCCGCCGTGTCGGCCGACGTGCCGCCCGGCGTGATGCCCGGCGTGCCAGCCGGCGGGTCGGCCGCCGCGCCGCCCGCCGTGCCGCCCGGCGGGTCGGCCGGCGGGTCGGCTGGGGTGGAGGTGCGGGACACGGCGGTCCATGTGTGGCGGCCGGGTTCGGCGGCGTATGCGGTGAGCTGGGCGTCGGTCAGGGGCCAGGTGAAGTTCGGGCCTGCCCAGGTCATCAGGGCGGTGGGGTCCGGGATCCAGCTGCGGAGCACGGGGGCATCGGTGAGTGGGTGGAAGGGGCGCAGGGCGAGCGGCTGCGGAAGGGGCATACGGCAAGTGTGCTCCGCGGGAAGGGGGTTGATCGAGATGGAGGGGGCGGCGAGCATCGCCGTATGACAGAAGTGATCGCAGTCGCCGTCATCACCCTGCTCGCCGTGATCAGTCCCGGCGCCGATTTCGCCATGGTGGTCCGCAACAGCTACCTCTACGGGCGGCCCACCGGGCTGTTCGCCGCCGCCGGGGTCGCGGCCGGTGTGCTGGTGCACGTCTCCTACACGATGCTGGGGGTCGGCCTGCTGATCGCCTCCTCCACCGCGCTGTTCACCGTGATCAAGCTGGCGGGTGCGGCGTACCTGGTGTGGATCGGGATACGGACCTTCCGTGCGCGGGCCGAGGTGACCGTGGACCTGGAGTCGAAGCCGCAGCTGACGCGGCTGGGGGCGATGCGGTCGGGGTTCCTGACCAATGTGCTCAACCCGAAGACGACGCTGTTCGTCGTGTCGACCTTCACGCAGGTGGTCGATCCGGGTACACCGCTGTGGCAGCAGGCCGGCTACGGGCTGTTCATGTCGGCGGCGCACCTGGGCTGGTTCGGGGCCGTGGCGGTGTTCTTCTCCGTCTCCGGTCTGCGCGAGCGGATGCTGAGGGCGCAGAAGACGCTGAACCGGGCCATCGGGTCGGTGCTGGTGGGGCTGGGGGTGGGGCTGGGGTTCGCCCGCTGAGCCCGCGCCGGGGGCTGGTGGGCGTGGTTACCAGTCGGTAGCGTGGCCTGTATGGGCGCTGCCGAGGGGTTCTTCGAACGACGTGATGCCGGGCGGTTCACCGCCACCGAGTACACACGCGGGCCGTGGGACCCGGGCTCGCAGCACGCCGGTCCGCCGGCGGCGCTGCTCGGGCGGGCCGTCGAGGAGCGGCCGGGTGCCCGCGCGGACATGCGGATCGCCCGGATCACCTACGAGATCCTGCGCCCGGTGCCGATCGGCGAGCTGGAGGTCACCACCACCGTGCTGCGCTCCGGCCGCAGCACCGAGGTGGTCGAGGCCGCGATCGGCCCGGTGGGAGCCGCGCCCGTGATGCTGGCGCGGGCCCTGCGGATCCGGGTCGCCGAGGAGCCCGTACCGGCCGTGGTGAGCGGGCCGCAGCTGCCGACGCCCGGAGAGGTGGAGGTGACGCCGTTCTTCCCGGTGCCGTGGGAGACCGGCTACCACTCGGCCATGGAGACCCGGTTCACCGAGGGCGCCTTCGTCGAACCGGGCCCCGGCACCTGCTGGATGCGGATGAAGGTGCCGCTCATCGCCGGGGAGGAGACCCGGCCGCTGGACCGGGTGCTGATCGCGGCCGATTCCGGCAACGGGATCAGCGCGGTGATGGACTTCGGCGCCTATGTCTTCATCAACAGCGACCTGACCGTCCACCTGCACCGCCATCCGGTGGGCGAGTGGGCGTGCGTGCAGGCCCGTACGAGTGTGGACGCGGCCGGCATCGGTCTGGCGGACGCGCAACTGCACGACGAGAAGGGCCCGATCGGGCGGAGCGCGCAGAGCCTGTTCGTGGCGCCGCGTTCCTAGCCGGGGGCCGGGGTCGGGGCCGGGGACGGGGGCGTCGCTCCCGAGGTCGCGTCGGGGTCGCGTCGGGGTCGCGTCGGGGTCGCCGGGCGCGCCTCAACCCGGCGTCGTGGCACGGTAGTCGGTATGGCAGGCTCGTGCGGGTGGAGGCCCTGAGAGACGTCGACCCCGCCCAGATCGGGGCGCATGCGCTGCTGGCCCGGCTCGGTGCCGGAGGGATGGGGCAGGTGTACCTCGGGCGGTCGCCCGGTGGGCGCCTGGTCGCGGTGAAGGTGATCCGGGACGAGATCACCGGGCATCCGGAGGCGCTGGCCCGGTTCCGGCGCGAGGCCGAGACGGTACGTGCGGTGCGGTCGGCGTACACGGCGAACCTGATCGACGCGTCGCTGGCGGCGGCGCCGTACTGGCTGGCGACCGAGTACGTGGCGGGACCGACGCTCGGTCACGCCGTGGCCGAGCGCGGCGGCCTGCCGGCGGACACCTGCCTGCGGCTGTTCGCGGCCCTGGCCGAGGGACTGGCGAGCGTGCACGGGTACGGGGTGACGCACCGGGACCTGAAGCCGCAGAACGTCATCCTGGGCGCGCAGGGGCCGCAGCTCATCGACTTCGGTATCGCGCGGGGCGTGGGCGAGACGGCCCTCACGCAGGACGGGCACGCTCCGGGGACGCCGGGGTACACGGCGCCGGAGGTGTTGCGGGGCGCGGAGGCCGGGGCCGCGGCGGACGTCTTCGCCCTGGGCGCGACGATGGCGTACGCGGCGACCGGGCGCCCGCCGTACGGTACCGGCGACGCGGCGACGGTGAGCTACCGGGCGGTGCACGAGCCCGTCGACCTGGCCGGGGTCGCGCCGGGCCTGGCGGCGCTGATCGGGGCGTGCGTGGCGAAGGACCCGGCCGAGCGCCCGGACCCGGCGGAGATCGTCCGCCGCTGCGGGGTGCGGGACGCGCTGGTGGACGACCCGGTGTACGCGGGGCTGGGGGCGCTGGGCGAGCCGGTGCCGGTGCCGGCCCCCGCGCGCGTGCCCGTACCGGGTTCTGCCCCCGTACCGCGTTCCGCCCCCGCGCCCATATTCGGTCCCGTGCCGGTGGCGGGCGCGGTGCATGCGCTGCCGACCGAGGGGCCCGGGTATCCGTACGTCGCCACCCGGCCCGAGGAGTTCCCGGCGCGGCCCGTGGGGCGGCGCGGGCTATGGGCCGGTGCGGGGGTGGCCGTGGCGGCGGCTCTCGCCCTGGCGGCCTGGAAGCTGGTACCGCCGGCCGGCGGCGAAGGGTCGGGCCGCGGGGCGGAGGCCTCGGCCGGTCCCGCGGGCACGCCCGCCGGGAACCCGGGCGCGGGAGGCGTCGGCCCCGCGCCCGCGGCGTCCGGGGGCGCCGCCGGCAAGCCGCCCGCCGAGTACATCGAGGGCAACCGGATCTCGCGCTACTTCTGGCTGCCCTCCACCGACCCGGAGCGTGCGGCGCACGGCACCGGCGCATGCAATCTGGGGGCGGAGCAGAAGCCGCCAGGTGCGGACTTCCAGGTGGGCGCCGAGGTTTCGGGCAAGTCCGTCAAGATCAGCATGCGCGTGAAGTACGCCGAGAACAGCCCGGCCAAACCCGACCCGTACTACGTATCGGTGGCGGTCAGGGCCCCGCACGACCTCGACCCGCAGACCGGACAGCCGTTCCCGATGGACAACCGGTCCGTGGGCTTCACCAGCAAGCCCGTCGACATCTACAGCAAGTGGAAGACGGGTGAGTTCCTCACGCTCACGTACCCGGACGACTTCGCGGAGCACGTGAACGGCCGGACGTACCCCGGCGTGCCCCTGGCCAACGACCCGGGGGACTGGACGCTGGTCTTCTACCACGTCGAGGATGATCCTACGAAGTACGCGAGCATCGCCTGCTCCGGCTTCCAAGTGGGGTAGTAGGACATGCGACACGGGCGATTCGCACGTTGAAGTGACGTCGATGGGGGAGGGTTGACGGGTGCGCAGATTCTGGATGGCCGGCGGGATCGGGATCGGGCTGTGTCTGACGTTCGTGACGCTCCTCGTCGTGGGGACGTACTCGGCGGCGGCGGGGCTCGTGGGAGCGGGTGCCGGCGGCCGTGCCGTGGGCCTGACGAAGGGGGCCGTGCCCGCGAAGTACCAGGCCCTGGTGGAGAAGTGGGGCAACCTGTGCCCGTCCATCAGCCCGCCGTTGCTCGCGGCGCAGCTGTACTCGGAGAGCGGCTGGAATCCGAGTGCCGTGAGCCCGGCGGACGCGCGGGGCATCGCGCAGTTCATCCCGGGCACCTGGGCGGGCCACGGAATCGACGGGGACGGGGACGGCGACCGGGACATCTGGGACCCGAACGACGCCATCCCCTCGGCCGCTTCGTACGACTGCACGCTGGCCAAGGACGTGCGGAGCGTGCCCGGTGACGCGACGTCGAACATGCTGGCCGCCTACAACGCCGGCGCCTACGCGGTCATCAAGTACGGGGGTGTACCGCCGTACAAGGAGACCCAGGGGTACGTGAAGGCGATCACGACGCTGGCGAAGAGCTTCGAGCGGCCCGTGGGGCGGGTGGCGCCCTCGCAACAGGCCGCCGGGGCGATCTACTTCGCGCAGAAGCAGCTGGGCACGCCGTACCTGTGGGGCGGCAACGGTACGCCCGACCACGGCGGGCGGTTCGACTGCTCGGGGCTGACCAAGGCCGCGTACGAGACGGTCGGGATCGAGCTGCCGCGCGTGGCCAACGACCAGTACAACGCCGGACCGCACCCCTCGCGGGACGAACTCCTGCCCGGAGACCTGGTGTTCTTCTCCGATGATCTGACGAACTCTCGGGAGATCCGGCACGTCGGGCTCTACGTGGGCGGCGGATACATGATCAACGCCCCGTTCACCGGAGCGGTCATCCGCTTCGACAAGATCGACACCCCCGACTACTTCGGGGCGACCCGTGTGACGAAGGACGGTGCGGCCTCCCTCCCGGTGCGGGCCGCGGCCGGTCGGCCGTCCTAGGGGCGTCCCAGGGGGGGGTGTCTTGCAACTCTCCGTGATGCAAAGGCCCTGAGCTGCGACGACCAGTCACTCTTCGATAACGTTGCCGTGATCATTCGGTGGAGAGTGGAACCCGGCTGCCAGAACGGGCGTTCCATCAACGCGGGGGTTGATCAATTGGGTGTCGAAGGGGCGCACACCCGGGTGCGCCCGCAGGGGAACCACGGCAAGAGCAAGGGGCCGCGTCACCATGGCTGGACTCACAACAGGTGGGCCGAACGTGGATGTCAGCCTGCTGTACCAGGTCAACGGAGCGGCCCGGCGGGCCCCCGCGTGGCTGGACACGGCCGTGAGCCTGGCCGGTGAGTACGGGATCCTGCTGGCCCTGGTGCTGCTCGTGCTGTGGTGCTGGCGTGGCGCCCGGCGCCAGGACGAGACCACCGCCGTCGAATCCTTCACCGCGCTCGTGTGGGCCCCGCTCGCCGCGGGCCTGGCGCTGCTCGTGAACGTACCGCTGCGTGAATTCGTCGGCCGGCAGCGGCCGTTCCGCCAGCACGAGGGGCTGCAGGTGCTCGACCCCGGCTGGGGCGTGGGGCTCGCGAACACCGAGTACTCCTTCGTCAGCGGTCACACCACCGTCGCGATGGCCCTGGGCGTGGGCCTGTTCGTCGCGAACCGGAAGTTCGGGATCCTGGGGATCGGGCTGGCTCTCGTGGAGGGCCTCTGCCGTGTCTACATGGGCCTGCACTACCCGACCGATGTGATCGGCGCGCTCGCGCTCGGCACCGCCGTGGTCCTCGTGCTCGCGCCGCTCGCGCTGGCCGTGCTGAACCCGCTGGTCCGGGCGGTCGCCGACTCACCGCGCTTCGGGGGGCTCGTACGGGCCGGGGACCGGGCCCGGCCCCAGCCGGTCGGCCTCGCGGCGCAGCCCAAGAACCCGCCCGCGGGCCGGCGTACGCAGGACAACGACCTCGCCGCCTGACGACCTCGCCGCCTGACGGCCGGACCGATGTCGTCGGGGCCGGTCGCGCCGGGACCGCTGCCGCGGAGATTCCCCCTGTTCGGTCAGCCCGTTCCGTACGAGTCCCATACGGCGAGCAGCACGGCCGTCAGCAGGCACAGCGCGGCCACCCCGAAGCACAGCCGGACCGCCCGCGGGCGGGGCCGGGGAGTCACTGGTCACCCGCGTCGGTGTCGCCCTCGCGGCGGTAGCGCGAGCGCAGCCACATCCCGGTGGCCAGGGCGGCGGCGGAGGTGAGCCCGATGGCCAGGGCCACGTCGGCCGGGCTGTCCGCCGAGCCCACGGGTCTGGCCCAGGCCGCGGCGGCCGGGGCGAACGCGAAGAGCAGGGCCCAGAGAAGGGCCGCGAGGCGGGCTGCGGAACCTGGCATGAGTCAAGGGCATCCGCTGCGACACCCCCCGGCCAGCCGGGCCGTCCGAACGGGCGAGAGCACCGGCGGGGCCCAGCCGGCGACCGGATGCCCGACCCGGATGCCCGACCCGGATGCCCGACCCGGATGCCCGACCCGGATGCCTAGGGCGTCTCCGGGGTCTCGTGACCGGCGGCGTCCTTGCGGGCCAGGTCGCGGGAGCGGCGGGCCGGACCCTTCCAGCCGCAGGAGCAGACGGCCAGGCAGAACGATCCGCGGTCGGCGGTGGAGGCGATGTGGGCGGTCGGCGGCTGGGGCTGCGACTGCGACTGCGGCCGAGGCAGCGGTACGGCGTCGAGCGGAGGGACCGGGGTCGCGTCGATGTGCGGTTCCACTTCTCCACGGTACCCGGGGCCGGAGACGGGCGGGGAGGGAGTGCCCCGTGACGGGAAACCCGGGGCCTCGTTATCCGGAGCGGGTGGGGACCTCGGGCAAGCAGCGGTCATGCGTTGGGGGTTGGCAGGCGATGGTGGAACACCGGCACAGGCTGCTGCGCGGACGCGCGGCTGAGGTGGTGCTCGCCGCCGGAGTCACCCTGGCGGTCACGGCGACGGGCGGGTGCGCCGGCGGTGGCGGCGGGAGCGACGACCGGTCCCCGGCGGCAGCGGCCTCGGTGGTCCGCGGGGCCGCGGACGCCCTGGCGCGCACGGGCAGCGCCCGCGCCCGTACGGCCATGGAGATGGCCACGGGCGGGACCCGGGTCACGATCCGCGGCGAGGGCGGCGTCGACTTCGAGAAGCGGATGGGGCAGCTCCTGGTGCTGCTGCCGGCCGACGTGAAGGGCGAGGACGAGCACCGGCCCATCACCGAGCTCCTCGTGCCGGGCGCCCTCTATATGAAGAACCGCGGCGCGGGCGTCCCCGCCGACAAGTGGGTGCGCATCGACACGACGACCCTCGCCGACGGGAACCTGGTCACCGGCGGGGCCACCGATCCGCTGATCGCGGCCGAGCTGCTGCGGGCCGCGCAGGAGGTGACGTACGTGGGGGAGACCGAGGTGGCGGGCACCAGGGTGCGGCACTACCGGGGGACCACCGACATCGGGCGGGCCGCCGTGAGCGCGTCGGCCGAGATGCGCGGGGCACTGGCGGCTGCGGCGAAAGGGTTCAGCAAGGACACGGTCCCCTTCGACGCCTACCTGGACGAGGAGGGGCGGCTGCGGAAGGTCAGACACCGCTTCAGCTACGTCAACAATGGCGTGATCGATGTGTCATCGACCACGCTGCTGTACGGATTCGGGACGCCGGTGACCGTCGTATTGCCCGCGAGCGGGGACATTTACGCCGGAAAGATCGCCGACTAGCGGGGCGGGCGGTCCGGGAGCGGCGCGATCGGGCCATGGCCGGGTATCCGGAAATGGTCCATCCGTGTCATGCGGCGGGAGGAGCGTCCTCCCTACGCTGAGAAGCCGGGCGCCGGCAAGTGGTGCGGCATGACCGATGACGGCCGGTGGCCGGTGGCAGATTGAGGTGACACGCGTGACTCCCGCAGGCGGTACGACGGTGCAGGACCACGTGGCGCTCGCCGAGATCGAACTGTGCGGTGAGCTGATCATCGCCGCGTCCGCGGCCGCCGAGGACCGGCTGAGCCTGGACCGCATCGACGAGGTCCTGCTGGGCCGCTAGGGGGTGTCCGGCCCGAGGCCCTGTCGTCGAAGTCCCGCCCGCCCCCCCGCCGGTCGTACGGATGCCGCGCCGGGCCCGCGTCGTGCGGGCCGGCGGCGGGGCCGGGGGCTCAGGTGCGCAGGAGCCGCGCGATGGCCTTGGTGGCCTCCTCGACCTTGGCGTCGATCTCCGCGCCGCCCTTGACCGCCGCGTCGGCGACGCAGTGGCGCAGATGCTCCTCCAGCAGCTGGAGCGCGAAGGACTGGAGCGCCTTCGTGCTCGCCGAGACCTGCGTGAGTATGTCGATGCAGTAGACGTCCTCGTCGACGAGCCGCTGGAGGCCGCGGATCTGCCCCTCGATCCGGCGCAGCCGCTTGAGGTGCTCGTCCTTCTGGTGGTGGTAGCCGTGGACGGCCCCGCCCTCGGGGGAGGTGCCGGGTGCGGCCGCCGTCAGTGCCGTCGCCGCCGTGGCCGCCGTGCCGGCTCCGGGGCCCTCCGCCTCGATGGTCGTCATACGTCCTCCCGTGGTCCGGAGCGAGGGGGGGATTGCATGGATGCATACCCCTCATGGGTATAAGATACCGGGCTTGTGCCCGAGGTGCGGGGGCCCGTGTTCCTCACTCTGCCTGATGGAGGACACTGGGGAACTGCCGGTTAGCCGTGGCCGGGGGATGCGCCTAGCATCAGCCTGACCGACTCCAATGCACCCCGAGGACCTCACGTGCGATTTCGTCTGACCCCCAGGGAGACGAGCTTCTACGACATGTTCGCCGCATCCGCGGACAACATCGTCACGGGCTCCAAGCTCCTGATGGAACTGCTCGGAGCGGACTCGTCCGCCCGGGCCGAGATCGCGGAACGGATGCGGGCGGCGGAGCACGCGGGGGACGACGCGACACACGCGATCTTCCACCAGCTGAACTCCTCCTTCATCACGCCGTTCGACCGCGAGGACATCTACTCCCTGGCGTCGTCGCTCGACGACATCATGGACTTCATGGAGGAGGCCGTCGACCTCGTCGTCCTCTACAACATCGAAGAGCTGCCCAAGGGTGTCGAGCAGCAGATCGAGGTGCTGGCGCGGGCGGCCGAGCTGACCGCCGAGGCCATGCCGCACCTGCGGACGATGGACAACCTGACCGAGTACTGGATCGAGGTCAACCGCCTCGAGAACCAGGCCGACCAGATCCACCGCAAGCTGCTCGCGCACCTGTTCAACGGCAAGTACGACGCCATCGAGGTGCTGAAGCTGAAGCAGATCGTCGACGTGCTCGAAGAGGCGGCCGACGCGTTCGAGCACGTCGCGAACACGGTGGAGACCATCGCGGTCAAGGAGTCCTGAACCTCGTGGACACCTTCGCTCTGGTCGTGACCATCGGTGTCGCGCTCGGTTTCACGTATACGAACGGTTTTCACGACTCGGCGAACGCGATCGCGACCTCCGTCTCCACGCGGGCACTGACCCCGCGGGCGGCGCTCGCGATGGCGGCCGTGATGAACCTCGCCGGCGCCTTCCTGGGCAGCGGGGTGGCCAAGACGGTCAGCAGCGGCCTGATCGAGACGCCCACGGGCTCCACGGGCATGTGGATCCTGTTCGCGGCGCTGGTCGGCGCGATCGTCTGGAACCTGATCACCTGGTACTTCGGCCTGCCCTCGTCCTCCTCGCACGCCCTCTTCGGCGGCATGGTGGGCGCGGCCCTGGCCGGCGGCACGGAGGTCATCTGGTCGGGCGTGGTCGACAAGGTCGTCATCCCGATGTTCGCCTCGCCGATCGTCGGCCTCGTCGCCGGTTTCCTGGTGATGGTGGCCATCCTGTGGATGTTCCGCCGCGCCAACCCGCACAAGGCGAAGCACGGCTTCCGTATCGCTCAGACCGTCTCCGCGGCCGCCATGGCGCTCGGCCACGGCCTCCAGGACGCGCAGAAGACGATGGGCATCGTGGTGATGGCCCTGGTCATCGCCGACGTCCAGACCGCCGACGACCCGATCCCGGTCTGGGTCAAGGTCGTGTGCGCCGTGATGCTGTCGCTGGGTACGTACGCGGGTGGCTGGCGCATCATGCGTACGCTCGGCCGCAAGATCATCGAGCTGGACCCGCCGCAGGGCTTCGCGGCCGAGACCACCGGCGCCTCGATCATGTTCGGCTCGGCCTACCTCTTCCACGCGCCGATCTCCACCACCCACGTGATCACCTCGGCGATCATGGGCGTGGGTGCGACGAAGCGTGTGAACGCGGTGCGCTGGGGCGTCGCCAAGAACATCATCCTGGGCTGGTTCATCACGATGCCGGCCGCGGCGCTGGTCGCCGCGATCAGCTTCTGGATCGTGAACCTGGCCTTCGGCTAGCGGTGCCGCCGCCCCCTGCTGGGGGTCCGGGGGTTATCCCCCGGGCGGTGCAGCATCACGATGCCGGCCGCGGCGCTGGTCGCCGCGATCAGCTTCTGGATCGTGAACCTGGCCTTCGGCTAGCGGTGCCGCCGCCCCCTGCTGGGGGTCCGGGGGTCATCCCCCGGGCGGTGCAGCATCACGATGCCGGCCGCGGCGCTGGTCGCCGCGATCAGCTTCTGGATCGTGAACCTGGCCTTCGGCTAGCGGTGCCGCCGCCCCCTGCTGGGGGTCCGGGGGTCATCCCCCGGGCGGTGCAGCATCACGATGCCGGCCGCGGCGCTGGTCGCCGCGATCAGCTTCTGGATCGTGAACCTGGCCTTCGGCTAGCGGTGCCGCCGCCCCCTGCTGGGGGTCCGGGGGTCATCCCCCGGGCGGTGCAGCATCACGATGCCGGCCGCGGCGCTGGTCGCCGCGATCAGCTTCTGGATCGTGAACCTGGCCTTCGGCTAGCGGTGCCGCCGCCCCCTGCTGGGGGTCCGGGGGTCATCCCCCGGGCGGTGCAGCATCACGATGCCGGCCGCGGCCCTGGTCGCCGCGATCAGCTTCTGGATCGTGAACCTGGCCTTCGGCCAGTGGTACATGCCCGCGGTGCGCGGGTACGAAAGCGGGCCGGCTCCCCCCACCCAGGGGGAGCCGGCCCTCTTTTCTTTCTTCCGTCCCGCGGTGGCACCGCCATGCAGCACCGCGGGACGTCTCGCACATCTCTTTAGCCGAAGCGGCCGGAGATGTAGTCCTCGGTCGCCTGCACGGACGGGTTCGAGAAGATCCGGTCCGTGTCGTCGATCTCGATGAGCTTGCCGGGCTGGCCGACCGCCGCGAGGTTGAAGAAGGCGGTCCGGTCGGAGACGCGGGCGGCCTGCTGCATGTTGTGCGTCACGATGACGATCGTGAAGCGCTCCTTGAGCTCGCCGATCAGGTCCTCGATCGCGAGGGTGGAGATCGGGTCCAGGGCCGAGCAGGGCTCGTCCATCAGCAGGACCTGGGGCTCGACCGCGATGGCGCGGGCGATGCACAGACGCTGCTGCTGACCGCCGGAGAGGCCGGAGCCGGGCTTGTTCAGGCGGTCCTTGACCTCGTTCCAGAGGTTGGCGCCCTGGAGGGACCGCTCGACGATGTCGCCGAGCTCGGACTTCTTGAAGTTGCCGTTCAGCCGCAGACCCGCCGCCACGTTGTCGAAGATCGACATGGTGGGGAAGGGGTTCGGGCGCTGGAAGACCATGCCGACCGTGCGGCGGACCGCCACCGGGTCGACGCCGGCGCCGTACAGGTTCTCGTCGTCCAGCATCACCTTGCCCTCGACGCGGCCGCCGGGGGTGACCTCGTGCATGCGGTTCAGGGTGCGCAGGAAGGTGGACTTGCCGCAGCCGGAGGGGCCGATGAAGGCCGTCACCGAGCGGGGTTCGACGGTCATCGAGATGTCGTCGATGGCCTTGTGGGTGCCGTAGAAGGCGGACAGTCCGCTGACGTCGATTCGCTTCGCCATGGGGGTCACTTCGCTTTCATACAGTCGCGTCAGCGACCGGTCTTCGGGGCCTTCCAGCGGGCGATGCCGCGGGCCACCAGATTGAGGATCATGACGAAGGCGATCAGGACGAGCGCTGCGGCCCATGCCCGGTCGTAGGAGGCGTCACTGCCGACCTTGTACTGCTCCCAAATGTAGAGCGGGAGCGAGGACTGGGCGCCTTCGAAGGGGTTGCCGTTGATCAGCTGGGTACCGAAGACCAGCAGCATGATCGGGGCGGTCTCGCCGGCGATGCGGGCGACGGCCAGCATCAGGCCGGTGGCGATGCCGCCGATGGCGGTGGGGAGGACGACCTTGAGGATCACGCGCCACTTCGGTACACCGAGGGCCAGGGCGGCCTCGCGCAGCTCGTTGGGGACGAGCTTGAGCATCTCCTCGGTGGAGCGGACCACGACGGGCATCATCAGGATCGACAGGGCCATCGCGCCGGCGAAGCCGGAGGGGCCGAAGCCGAGCGCCAGGTTCCACGTCGTCAGGATGAACAGGCCCGCGACGATGGACGGGATGCCGGTCATGACGTCGACGAAGAAGGTGACGGCCTTGGCGAGCCGGCCCTTGCCGTACTCGACCAGGTAGACGGCGGTCAGCAGGCCGATCGGGGCCGCGATCAGGGTGGCCAGGGCGATCTGCTCGATGGTGCCGAGCAGTGCGTGGTAGACGCCGCCGCCCTCCTCGAAGCTGGTCACGCCGTTCATCGAGTGGGTGAGGAAGTCCCCGGTGAGGACCTTCACGCCGCGGCTGACGGTGGTCCAGATCAGCGAGAGCAGCGGGATCACCGCGAGGACGAAGGAGACCCACACGACGGAGGTCGCGATGCGGTCCTTGGCCTGGCGGCGGTTCTCGATCACCGCGCTGGCGGTGTACGTGATCACGAGGAACAGGAGGGCCGCGATCAGACCCCACTGGATCTTGCTCTGGAGGCCGAAGGCGAGGCCGATGCCGCTGCCGAGGGCGATCGAGAGGACCGCGATGCCGGCCGGGGCCCAGCGGGGCAGGCCGCCCCGGGTGAGGCCGGCGGGAGCGGCGGACCGGGGGGCCCGGGAGGGGCGCTGGTCCTGGAGTGCGTGGCTCATCAGGCGTTCGCCCCCGAGAAGTCCTTGCGGCGAGCGATGATCAGGCGAGCTGCACCGTTGACCAGCAGGGTGAGCAGGAAGAGGACCAGACCGGAGGCGATCAGCGCGTCCCGGCCGAACTCGTTGGCCTCGTCGAACTTCGCGGCGATGTTCTGCGCGAACGTGCCGCCGCCGGGGTCGAGGAGGTGGCCGGAGATCAGGAAGCTCGGCGACAGGACGGTGGCGACGGCCATGGTCTCGCCGAGCGCACGGCCGAGGCCGAGCATCGAGGCGGAGATGACGCCGGAGCGGCCGAAGGGCAGCACGGACATCCGGATGACCTCCCAGCGGGTCGCGCCGAGGGCCAGGGCGGCCTCCTCGTTCATGCGCGGGACCTGGAGGAAGACCTCGCGGCTGACGCTGGTCACGATCGGCAGGATCATGATCGCGAGCAGGATGCCGACGGTGAACAGCGAGCGGGCGACGCCGACCTGGGTCTTGTCGAAGACGTAGGTCCAGCCCATGTACTCGTCGAGCCAGAGGTTCAGGCCGGCCAGCTGCGGGACGAGGAAGAGGGCGCCCCAGATGCCGTAGATGATCGACGGCACGGCGGCCAGCAGGTCGACCACGTAGGCGATGGGCGCTGCCAGCTTGCGCGGCGCGTAGTGCGAGATGAACAGCGCGATGCCGACGGCGATCGGGACGGCGATGGCCATCGCGATGATCGAGCTGACGATGGTGCCGAAGAGGAGGACGGCGATGCCGAAGACGGGCGGGTTGGCCGACGCGTTCCAGTCGAAGGTGGTGAGGAAGTTCCCCTCGTTCTGCGACAGGGCGATCGAGGCTCGGTAGGTGAGGAAGACGGCGATCGACGCCATGATCACCAGGAGCAGGATGCCGGATCCCTTGGAGAGCCCGGCGAAGATCTTGTCACCGGCGCGGCCGGTGGACCTCGTACTCGTGGAGACGGGCGGAGCCGTGTCTATCTGGGTGGGTGTGGTGGAAGCCATGGTCTTTCCGGTCTGTGTGGGGGGCAGGCCCCCTGGCGGCGGTGCACCGGACTCCCCCGGGTGGAGGGGAAGGGGCTCCGGGGCCGGCCCGCCGCGTCCCCGGACGGGGGGAGGGGGCGGACCGGGCCTCGGAGCTCAGGACTAGCTCAGCGAGTTGATGACCTCGCGGACCTTGGCGTTGATCTCGGCCGGGATCGGCGCGTAGCCGTTCTCCAGGAGGATCTTCTGGCCCGCGTCGGACGCGGTGTAGTTCAGGAAGGACTTGACGGTCGGCAGGGTCTCCGCCTTGTTGCCCTTGTCGCAGACGACCTCGTACGTGACCAGGACGATCGGGTACGCGCCCTCGGCCTTGGTGGTGTAGTCGAGCTTGAGCGCCAGGTCCGAGCCGGTGCCGGCGATCTTGGCGGCGGCGATGGCCTTGGAGGCGTTCTCACCGGTGGCCTTGACCGGGGCGGCGGCGCCCGTGTTCAGGTCGACCGTCTTGATGCCCTGGGCGCTGGCGTAGGAGAGCTCGAAGTAGCCGATGGCACCGTCGACCTGCTTGACCTGGGTCGCGACACCGGAGGAGCCGGAGGCGCCGAGGCCGCCCGGGGCCGGCCACTTCTTCGCGGCCTCGTACGGCCAGGCGTCACCGGCGGTGGCCTTGAGGTACTTGCCGAGGTTCTCGGTGGTGCCCGAGTCCTCGGAGCGGTGGAAGTGCTGGATCGCGGTGGAGGGGAGCGTGACGCCGGGGTTCAGCTTCTTGATCGCCTCGTCGTCCCACTTCTTGATCTTGTCGTTGAAGATGTTGGCGATCGTGGCGGCGTCGAGGTTCAGCTTGTCGACCCCCGCGATGTTGAAGCCGAGGGCGATCGGGCCGCCGACCATGGGCAGGTCGATGCCCTGGCCGCCGGTGCAGATCTTCTTCGACTCCTCGACCTGCTCCGGCTTCAGCGCCGAGTCGGAGCCGGCGAAGCCGACGGTGCCCTGGTTGAAGGCGACGATGCCCTCACCGGAGGAGGAGGACTTGTAGTTGACCTCGACGCCGGAGCAGGCGGCCATGTAGTTCTTCACCCACAGGTCGACCGCGTTCTTCTGCGCGGAGGAGCCGGAGGCGAGCAGCTTGCCCTTGGCGCCGTCGCACTTGATGTCGCCGGCGGCCGGGGCGGCGGCCTTGGTGGCGCCGTCGCCGGTCTTGGTGTTGTCGTCCGAGCCGCACGCCGTGAGGACCAGGGCGCCGGACACGACAAGCGCACCGAGGGCGGAGGCACGAAGCATGTTCTTGCGCTGAAGCTTCACTTTCGGGTGTTCCTTCCAGAAGCCGCCGGCCGCTTTCCGTTCGTACCGGGCGGCGTGCGAAGAGGACTACGTCGGGTGCCGGGCGGGGCCGCTCCCTCTGTGGGCCGGCCTTCTCCGTGCACGACCGAAATTAGGCAGAACAGGTGAAGCAGCCGACCGGCCCGAGTGAACGGACGGTGAACCATGGCGGACGACCCGGTGCGTTCCGGCGCGTCCGCACGCAGTGGCCATCATCC
The DNA here is from genome assembly GCF_024666385.1 of Streptomyces yangpuensis. Lineage (NCBI taxonomy): Bacteria > Bacillati > Actinomycetota > Actinomycetes > Kitasatosporales > Streptomycetaceae > Streptomyces > Streptomyces yangpuensis. Next base: position 3,469,362 of record NZ_CP102514.1, on the reverse strand, counting down.
GTTACCCCGCTGTTATATCGGTGTGACCGCGGGCTCCCTCAGCCACAGGTGCTGGAAGTCCGCCCGGGCCGCCTCGACCTCGTGGCGCTGGTCGGCGTGCAGGACGCCTAAGGCGTAGGCCGTGGCCGGGGCGATACGCGGGGTACGGGCCGCGGTGGCGGAGGCGGCGGCGGCCTCGGCGGCGTCACGGTGGCGGTCCAGGGCCTCGCCCGCGGCCGCCGGGCGGCTCACGTCCGCGCCGAGGACCTCCTGCGCGTACCGGTGGACCCTCAGGAGCCGGCGTACCTCGTGCCACTGGCCGTCGTGGTCCGCGTCGTACGGGCTCGGCGTCGCCTCGCGGGCACCGGGCGGCGGCAGCGCCGCCACCGCGGCCGACAGTCGGGATTCGGCCACGGCCGCGAGGGGAACGAGGACCTCCCCGACCCGCCCGCGGGCCGCGACCGCGTCGAGCGGGACCTCGGAGGCCAGCACCGCCACCGCGTCCGCCACCGCGTGGAAGCGGGACGAGCCGAGCGCCTGGAGGGTGGCCGAGTGGGCGCGGGTACGGGCGAGGGTCAGCTGGCGGTCCAGCAGTGCGCCCGCGCGCGCCGAGCCCACCGTCAGCGCACCGGCCGAGCCGCGCGGCGCCGGGAGCTCCGGGGACCCCGACAGCCGGTGCAGCGCGCCCGTCAGCCGGGCCAGCCGGGCGGCGTACGCGTCCTCGTCCGCCAGCGTCGAGGACAGCCACACCAGCTCGGTGCGCAGGCCGTCCGCCCAGGACGACTCGGTCACCACCCGGAACGTGGCCAGTGATCCGCTGATGCGGCGCGCGGCCCCCCGCAGGCTGTGCGCCGCGCCGCTGCTCTCGGCGGCGTCGGCCCCGCTCACGGCGCTCGGACTGTACCGACGCAGGGCGCGCAGGAACGCCGTGGCCTGCGAACGCAGGTACGTGCCCAGCACGTCACCTGCGTCCGGCTCTCCCGCCTGCGGGTTACGGTTTTGCTGAGCCACGCCGGCGCCTCCGGGCGTCTATGAGCGTCTCCTGTACGTGCCGCAGCGGCTGGCCGTCCGCGTCCGTGCTGTGCCGTGTCCATTCACCGTCCGGGCCCAGGTGCCAGGAGGAGGTGGCATCGGACATCCCGGTCTCCAGCATCCGGTCCAGTGCCGCGCGGTGGGCCGGGTCGGCGACCCTGACCAGTGCCTCGATACGGCGGTCGAGGTTGCGGTGCATCATGTCGGCGCTGCCGATCCACACCTCGGGCTCGCCGCCGTTGCCGAAGGCGAAGACCCGGGAGTGCTCCAGGAAACGGCCGAGGACCGAACGGACCCGGATGTTGTCCGAGAGCCCGGGGACTCCCGGGCGCACCGCGCAGATGCCGCGCACCCAGATGTCGACGGGAACGCCCGCCTGGGAGGCCCGGTAGAGCGAGTCGATCAGGGCCTCGTCGACGATCGAGTTCATCTTCAGGCGCACGTACGCGGGGCGGCCGGCCTTGTGGTGGGCGGCCTCCTTGTCGATGCGCGCGATCAGTCCGTCGCGCAGCGAGCGGGGGGCCACCAGCAGGCGGCGGTAGGTCTCGCGGCGGGAGTAGCCGGACAGCCGGTTGAAGAGGTCGGAGAGGTCCGCGCCGACCTGCGGGTCGGCGGTGAGCAGGCCGAGGTCCTCGTAGAGCCGGGCGGTCTTGGGGTGGTAGTTGCCGGTGCCCACGTGGGAGTAGCGGCGCAGGGTGTCGCCCTCCTGGCGGACGACGAGCGACAGCTTGCAGTGGGTCTTGAGGCCGACGAGCCCGTAGACGACGTGGCAGCCGGACTCCTCCAGCTTGCGCGCCCACTTGATGTTGGCCTGTTCGTCGAAGCGGGCCTTGATCTCGACGAGTACGAGGACCTGCTTGCCGGAGTCGGCGGCGTCGATCAGGGCGTCCACGATCGGGGAGTCGCCGGAGGTGCGGTAGAGCGTCTGCTTGATGGCGAGGACGTCCGGGTCGGCGGCGGCCTGCTCCAGGAAGGCCTGCACCGAGGTGGAGAAGGAGTCGTACGGGTGGTGCAGCAGCACGTCCCGCTCGCGCAGCGCGGCGAAGATGTCGGGCGCGTGCGCGGACTCGACCTCGGCGAGGTCGCGGTGGGTGCCGGCGACGAACTTCGGGTACTTCAGCTCCGGGATGTCCAGCGAGGCGATCCCGAAGAGGGCGGTCAGGTCGAGCGGCCCGGGCAGCGGGTACACCTCGGAGGCGTTGACGTTCAGCTCCTGCACGAGGAGGTCCAGGACGCCGGGGTCGATGGACTCCTCGACCTCCAGGCGCACGGGCGGGCCGAAGCGGCGCCGCATGAGCTCCTTCTCCAGGGCCTGGAGCAGGTTCTCCGCGTCGTCCTCCTCCACCTCCAGGTCCTCGTTTCGGGTCACGCGGAACATGTGGTGCGCGAGCACCTCCATGCCGGGGAACAGCTCCTCCAGGTGCGCGGCGATGACGTCCTCCAGCGGGACGTAGCGCTGCGGGGAGGCCTCCAGGAAGCGGGAGAGGATCGGCGGGACCTTGACCCGGGCGAAGTGGCGGTGGCCGCTGACGGGGTTGCGCACGACGACGGCCAGGTTGAGGGAGAGGCCGGAGATGTACGGGAAGGGGTGCGCGGGGTCCACGGCCAGCGGGGTCAGCACCGGGAAGATCTGGTTCCGGAACAGCGTGAAGAGGCGGGCCTGCTCCTTCTCGGTGAGGTCCGGCCAGCGGATGAGGTGGATGCCCTCCTCGGCCAGCGCCGGGGAGATGTCCTGCTGGAAGCAGGCGGCGTGGCGGGCCATGAGTTCGCGCGAGCGCGTCCAGATGAGGTCCAGCACCTCGCGGGGCTGCAGGCCGGAGGCCGATCGGGTAGCGACACCCGTCGCGATGCGCCGTTTGAGGCCGGCCACGCGGACCATGAAGAACTCATCGAGGTTGCTCGCGAAGATCGCCAGGAAGTTGGCGCGCTCCAGCAGCGGGGTCGTCGGGTCCTCGGCGAGCTCCAGCACCCGCTCGTTGAAGGCGAGCCAGCTGCGCTCCCGGTCGAGGAAGCGGTCCGGGGGCAGTTCCCCGCCGTCCTTGTCGTCGTAGGCGTCCAGGTCGGCGTCGAGGTCGGGGTCGAGGCCGAGGTGCGGGCGGTGCGCGGCGATGGAGCCTATGCGGGCGTGGGCCGCGGCGCCGGTGGCCTGGGCGCCGGCCTTGCCGGTGTCCTTGCCGGTGTCCTTGTCCGTGGGCTCGCCGGTGGCGGAGGCGGACGTGTGGGACGGGTGCTGTGCGGGGACCTCGGTGGGGCCGGCGCTGGGCTTGTGACTCATGACTCCATTCTTCCGCGCAAGCGGCAGGACAGGCGCGTCGGAGGCGTCGGCCGTGGGGCGGAGTCGGGGCTGCATTGGGGGAGGGTCGCAAGCGCGTCTGAATGCCCGGTTAATGGCGCATGGCTTCCCGGCTCCGGCTGCCGCACGAGTCGTTCCCGGAGGGCGCGGGGTGTGGTGGTGGTCGGGGGGTGTGCGCGGGTGCGGCGCCGTTGCCGGGGCGCTGCCCCGGACCCCGCGCCTTAAACGCCGGCGATGCCGATGGGGGCGGCGGGGCCGACTTGAGGCGGCGGGGTCGGGCGGGGCTGCCGGGCCTGGGGCTTGTGCGGGGTCAGCTTTCCGTGCGGTACATCAGGTCGACCTCGTGGGTGGTGAAGCCGAGGCCCCCGTACACGGCGAGGGCCGCCGGGTTGTCGGCGTCGACGTAGAGCATGGCCGTCGGCAGGCCCTGGGCCGCCAGATGCTGGAGGCCGATCGCGGTGAGGGCCTTGCCGAGCCCGCCGCCCTGCGCGCCCGGGAGGACGCCGACCACGTAGACCTCGCCGAGCTGTTCCGCCTCGTGGACCTTCGTCCAGTGGAAGCCGACGAGCTCGCCGTCGCGCTCGGCGAGGAAGAAGCCCTTGGCGTCGAACCAGGGCTGCGCGATGCGGTCGTCGAGGTCACGCTGGGTGAGCGAGCCCTGCTCGGGGTGGTGGGCGAAGGCGGCCGCGTTCGCCGCGAGCCAGGCCGCGTCGTCGGTGCCGGGCAGGAAGGTCCGTACCGTCACCCCGGGCGGGAGCACCGGCTCGGGGAGCGGGGCCCCTTCGGCCAGGGGCCGGCGCAGCTGGCGGAGCTCGCGGAAGAGGGTCAGGCCGAGCACCTGGGCGAGGTGCCGGGCGGCCGACTTGCCGCCGTGGGCCCATACCCGCAGCCGCTTGCCGGAGGCGGCCAGCAGGGCCATCCCCATCGCCCGGCCGTGGCCGCGGCCGCGCAGCGCCGGGTGTACGACGAGTTCGGCGGCCGGTGCCTCCACCGGGTCGGTGTCCTCCAGTTGCCCGTACGCGGCGAGCCGGCCGCCGTCGGTGAGCAGGAAGTGCCGGATGCCCGCGCGCGGTCCGCCGCGCAGCTGGAGCCTTCCCTGTTCGGACACGGCGGTGGTGCCGTCGGTACGCGCCGCGTCCTCGACCAGATCGAGGACGGCGTCGGCCTGTTCCCCCGTCAGCTCGTCGAGGGTCTCAATCTGCCGTCCCGGCTCCAGGGCCGCGCTTGCGTCAGTCATGGAACGAGCCTACGACCGTCCCGGCCGCCGAGCGGAGAGCGGCCGCGGGGTCGGTTTCCTTCTTCTGTGTGTAACCAACGCGATACCCGTTACCCCCTGGTAGAGCTACGCGCGTTGACCATAGGCTTCGGCGGACCTCCCGAGCAGTATCGCTGTCCACAAAGGGGACTAAATGTCAGCGACGCCACAACGGCACCGCCGAAACCGCCGGTTGACCTTCACCGCCCTCGCCGTCACGGCCGGGGCCGGCGCGATGGTCGCCGCCGCACTGCCGGCCGGAGCCGCGAGTGGTGGCGGTGCGGCCAAGAGCCGGACCGTCGATGTGCAGATGCTGTCGTTCAACGACTTCCACGGCACCCTGGAGCCCCCGCAGGGCTCCTCCGGCAACGTGACCGAGCGTCAGGCCGACGGCACCACCAAGGCCATACCCGCGGGCGGGGTCGAGTACCTCGCGACCGCCCTGCGCGAGGCCCGCAAGGGCCACGAGTACTCCGTCACCGCGGCGGCCGGCGACATGATCGGCGGCAGCCCGATGCTGTCCGGTCTGTTCCACGACGAGCCGAGCATCGAGGCGCTGAACAAGCTGGGGCTGAACGTCTCCAGCGTCGGCAACCACGAGTTCGACGAGGGCAAGGCCGAGCTGCGCCGCATGGCGTACGGCGGCTGCCACCCGGTCGAGGGCTGCTACGAGTTCGGCAAGGAGTTCACGGGCTCGACCTTCCAGTACCTCGCCGCGAACGTCACCGACGAGAAGACCAAGCGCCCCCTGATGTCGCCCACCTACGTGTGGAAGAAGGGCGACGTGAAGATCGGCTTCATCGGCGTCACCCTGGAGGGCACTCCGGACGTCGTGACCGCCGAGGGCGTCAAGGGCCTCAAGTTCGGCGACGAGATCGAGACGATCAACAAGTACGCCGCCGAGCTGAACAAGCAGGGCGTGAAGTCGATCGTCGCGCTGATCCACGAGGGCGGTCTGCCCGCGAGCGGCGCGTACAACTACGACTGTGACGTCCCGGGCGCCGGCGCCGGCATCTCGGGCGCGATCGTGGACATCGCCAAGAACGTCGACGCCAAGGTCGACGCGCTGGTCACGGGCCACACGCACCAGGCCTACGCCTGCAACATCCCCGACCCGGCGGGCAACCCGCGCGCGGTGACCTCGGCGGCCTCCATCGGCCGTCTGTTCACGGACACCACGCTCACCTACGACCGGCAGACCAAGGACATCGTCCGTACGCCGGTCAGCTCCCCCAAGCCGGTCAACAAGGTCGTCACCCGGGACCAGCCCAAGGCCCCGGACATGACCGAGCTTATCCAGCGCTGGAACGCCCTGGCGGCCCCGATCGCCAACCGCCCGCAGGGCTTCATCTCGGCCGACATCCCGGGCCGCGGCTCGGCGGAGCCCGAGAAGCCGCTCGGTGACCTGATCGCCGACGCCCAGCTGGAGGCGCTCGCCCCGGCGGACAAGGGCGGCGCGCAGCTGGCCATCATGAACCCGGGCGGTATCCGCTCGGACCTCGCCTACAAGGCCTCGGGGTCCGAGGGCGACGGTGTGGTGACGTACGGCGAGTCCTTCACGGTCCAGCCGTTCACCAACATGATGAACATCGTGGACCTGACCGGCGCGCAGCTGATCACCGCGCTCCAGCAGCAGGTCAGCGGCCCGGTCAACGGCGTGAGCCCGAAGATCCTGCAGGTGTCGAAGGGCTTCACCTACACGCTCGACATGACGAAGGCGGGCGCCGACCGCATCGTCGTGGACTCGGTCCGGCTCAACGGTGAGGCGATCGACCCCGCCAAGACCTACCGGGTCGCGATGAACGAGTTCCTCGCGGGCGGCGGTGACGGCTTCACCGTCCTGAAGGAGCACAAGAACAAGCTGGTGGGCGCGTCCGACCTGGACTGCTTCAACGCCTACCTGACGAAGAACTCCTCGGCGTCCTCGCCGATCGCCCCGCCGGCGGCGAACCGGATCACCGTCATCAAGTAGTACGCGCGTACAGCACGCCCGAAGGGGCGGCGGGCCCACCGGCCCGCCGCCCCTTCGGCGTTCCCCGTGCACCCCCGTGGCGCGGGGACGGGTGCGGATCAGTGGGCCGCCAGGAAGCTCCCGACGGCCTCGTGGACCCCCTGGGGGTCCGTGAAGGGCACGAAGTGGTCGCCGTTCAGGGGGGTGTACGAGGTCTTGGGGCGGCGCGCGACCATCGCGTCGGCGATGTCCCGGCGCAGGGCCTGGCTGTGGATGCCGTGGATGAGGACGGCGGGGCAGGTACTGGCGAGCCAGGCGTCCCAGTGGTCGCCCCGGCAGGCCTCGATGGAGTCGAGCATGTCCTGCGGGTGGAACGGCAGGCGCCAGCCGTCGCCGGAGGGGAGCGGGCGCAGGGCCTGCTCGACGAACCGGGCGCCCACCGGCCCGGCGGCCTCGAGGAGTTCCTCGCGGGTGGGGGCGGTGTACCGCATGGTGTGCAGGAAGTCGAAGAGGGGCCCCTCGGTGGTGGGGCGGATCTCGACGGTGGCGTCGACGCCGACGAGTGCGGAGATCCGGTCGGGGTGGGCGGCGGCGAGGTGGTAGGCGTTGAGGCCGCCGAGGGAGTAGCCGAGGAGGGCCACGGGGGCGTCGAGGCCGAGGTGGTCGAGGAGGGCGACGGCGTCGGAGACGTAGCCCTCGCGGCGGTGGTGCGGGGCCCGGTCGGAGCTGCCGTGGCCGCGCTGGTCGGGGGCGACGACCCGCCAGGCGTCACCGAGGTGCGCGGCGAGCCCGGCGAAGGCGAGGCCTTCGGACAGGCCGCCGTGCAGGGCGAGCAGCGGGCGGCCGGAGCCGCCGGAGTCCACGTAGGACAGGGTGCGGTCGTCGATCTTCATCTCGTGGCGCTGCATGGCGGTCCTCCCCGTTTCGGCGGTCTGCCGGTCTGCCGGTCTGCCGGTCTGCCGGTGACTGAACCCTGCCAGGATTTGGGCAAGCGCGCAATACGCATGTGTAGGGCGGTTGCCCAAAAAGGTGCGGCGGCTACGATCCGGGCATGGGAAATCGCGAGGACCTGCTGGCCGGAGCCCGGCGCTGCCTGGAGGAGAAGGGCTATCTGCGGACGACCGTGCGCGACATCGCCACGGCCGCGGAGGTGAGCATGGCGGCGATCGGCTACCACTTCGGATCGCGCGAGGCGCTGCTCAACCAGGCGCTGTTCGCCGCGATGGAGGAGTGGGCGGCGGGCTCCGGCCGGCTGGCCGGCGAGGGTGCGACCGCGGGGGAGCGCTACGCCGACACCTGGGACCGCAAGATCCGGGACTTCGCCGAGACGCGCTGGCTCTGGCTGGCCTCCGTCGAGGCCTTCGTGCACGCGCAGTCCTCGCCCGAACTGCTCGCGATCCTGGCCGAGGGGCAGCGCCGCAACCGCCGGATGGTGGCCGCCGTGCTGCGCGGGGTGCCGGAGGCGGAGGTCACGGAGGAGGACGTACGCTCCCTCGGCTCGCTGCACATCGCGCTGCTGAGCGGGGTGATGGTGCAGACCCTCACCGATCCCGAGCGGGCGCCGGACGGCCGGGAGCTGCTCCGGGGGCTGCGCGAGATGACCGGACTGCTCGAGGACTGAGCGAGGGCCGCTCGCCGGCCGATCCCTACCAATGGGTAGTAAAGCTGATGTGTGCACGCCATAATCCGGCCATCACCGGTCGGCGAAGGGGCGGGCATGCGCATCGGCACGAGCACGGGCAGGGCCGCGAGCGGGGGCGGGGCAGCGAGCACGGACACGAGCGGCCCGGCCGCCGCACCGGGCATGGGCCGCCGGGCGTTCCTCGCGGGCGCACTCGCCGTGGGAGCCGCCGCCGGTCTGGGAGCCGCGTCCGTCCCGGCCTCCGCGGCCGCCCTCGGCACCCAGGACTGGATGGCCGGCCTCGGCGACGCCACCGCCCTCCAGCGCATGACCATCCCCGGCACCCACGACTCCGGCGCGACCAGGGGCGGACTCTACGTCGCCTGCCAGAACACCTCGATCGCCCAGCAGCTCGACTCCGGCATCCGCTTCCTCGACGTCCGCTGCCGGGTCACGGGCGGCTCCTTCGCCATCCACCACGGCTCCTTCTTCCAGGACCTGATGTTCGGTGACGTCCTCGTCGCCTGCCGGAACTTCCTCGCCGCGCACCCCGGCGAGACCGTCCTGATGCGCGTCAAGCAGGAGTACTCCGGCGAGAGCGACGCCACCTTCCGCGCCGTCTTCGACGACTACCTCGACAACCGCGGCTGGCGCCCGCTGTTCCGGATCGCCGACGCCCTGCCCACCCTCGGCCAGGCCCGCGGCCGCGTGGTCCTGCTCGCCGACAACGGCGGCCTGCCGGGCCTGCGCTACGGCGACGGCAACGTCTTCGACATCCAGGACGACTGGAACGCCGAGCCCTTCGCCAAGCGCGGCAAGATCGAGAACCACTTCCGCAAGGCCGTTCAGCAGCCCGGGAAGCTTTTCGTCAACTACGTCAGCACCTCGGCCTACATGCCGCCGCGATGGAACTCCGACCGCCTCAACCCGCAGGTGCACGCCTTCGTCGACGGCGGGGAGATGGCCGGCCGGACCGGGCTCGGCATCGTCCCCATGGACTTCCCGAACACCCGCTCCGGCCTGGTCGCCGCACTGATCCGGCACAACTGACGCATCGGCTCACGGCTCGGCCCACGGGGGCGGCCCACGGCTCGGCCTACTGGTCGACCGGAGGCTCGACCGACGGCTCGGACGGCGGCGGGGTCGGCGCTCCCGGGATACGGAGCACCGCCTCCGTGCCCGGACCGCCGTCCGTCGCCGCCCGCAGCTCCGCGCTGCCGCCCGCGCGGGCCGCCGTACGGGCCACGATCGACAGGCCCAGCCCGCTGCCGGGCAGGGCGCGGGCCGAGGGGGACCGCCAGAACCGCTCGAAGACGTGCGGCAGGTCGTCCGCCGGGATGCCCGGCCCGTGGTCCCGTACGGTCAGCTCGCCCGCCCGCAGCGTCACCTCCACCGAACCGCCCGGCGGGCTGAACTTCACCGCGTTGTCCAGGACATTGACCACCGCCCGCTCCAGCGCCGCCGCCTCACCCCGTACGTACCAGGGCTCCAGGTCCGAGGCGAACACCAGCTCCGGGCCGCGCAGCCGGGCCCGGGACAGCGCGGCCGCGGCGATCTCGTGCAGGGCGACCACACCGAGCGGGCCGGGCGGGGCCGCGTCCGGCCGGGACAGCTCCTGCAGGTCACCGATCAGCGAGGCCAGCTCCGTCATCTGCGCCTTGACCGAGGCCAGCAGCTCCCGCCGGTCGTCGGGCGGGATGGCCCGGCCGGTCTCCTCGCTGCGCGCGAGGAGTTCGATGTTGGTGCGCAGCGAGGTCAGAGGTGTGCGCAGCTCGTGCCCGGCGTCCGCGATCAGCTGGGCCTGCCGCTCCTGGGAGGACGCCAGGGCCGCGGTCATCGAGTTGAAGGACCGCGACAGGCGGGCGATCTCGTCGTCGCCCTCGTCGGGGATCCGTACCGTCAGGTCCTCGGTGCGGGCGATGTGCTCGACGGCGTCGGTCAGCTCGTCCACGGGCCGCAGTCCCGTACGGGCCACCCACAGGCCGGCCGCGCCGGCGCCGACCACCCCGACGCCGCAGACCAGGAGCAGCACCCAGGCCAGCGTGGACAGGGGCTTGTCGATGTCGGCGAGCGGCTTGGCCACGGTCAGCGCGGCCGGCCCCCCGTCGAGCAGGGCGGGCTGGGTGTAGACGCGGACCGCCACCCCGTCGGAGGTGGTCGCGTCGTAGAGGGCGGCCCCGCGCCGCCGCTGGGCGACCTCCAGGTCGATGGAGCTGATCCGCAGGGTGCTGCGGCCGTCGATCCAGCAGTGGCTGCCGTCCGGCCGCACGATCTGCACCTGGGCGCTGAGGTTGTTGGCGGGCCGCTCCGGGAGCGCGCCGGTGACGGACACGCAGCCGATCGAGCGGTAGACCTGATTGGCCTGCGCCTCGGCGTTGGTGGCGCGCAGCGCGCTGTCCAGCTGGTCGCGCAGCTGGGTGCGGACCATCACCCAGGACACCGCGGCCACGCCCGCCACGGCCAGCGCCACCGCCACCGTGACCAGCAGGGCCAGCCGGGAGCGCAGCGGCAGCGCGCGGAAGCGGGCGAGCGGGCTCACTCGGGCCCGCCGTCACCGGCGCGCAGTACGTAGCCCACCCCGCGCACGGTGTGGACCAGGCGCGGCTCGCCGCCCGCCTCGGTCTTGCGGCGCAGGTACATCACGTACACGTCCAGGGAGTTGGAGCTGGGCTCGAAGTCGAACCCCCAGACGGTCTTGAGGATCTGCTCACGGGTCAGGACCTGGCGGGGGTGCGCGAGGAACATCTCCAGCAGCGTGAACTCGGTACGGGTCAGCTCCACCGGGCGTCCGGACCGGGTGACCTCGCGGGTCGCGAGGTCCATGCGCAGGTCGCCGAAGGCCAGGACGTCCTCCGGGGCTGCGCCGCCGGCCTGAGGGGCGGCGTAGGAGCTGCGCCGCAGCAGGGCGCGGACGCGGGCGAAGAGCTCATCGAGCTCGAACGGTTTGACGAGGTAGTCGTCGGCGCCCGCGTCGAGGCCGGTGACGCGGTCGCCGACGGTGTCGCGGGCGGTGAGCATCAGGATCGGCGTGGTGCTGCCGGAGGCGCGCAGCCGGCGGGCCGCCGTGAGCCCGTCCATCCGCGGCATCTGGATGTCCAGCACGATCAGGCCGGGGGCGTACGAGGCCGCCTTGTCGAGGGCATCGAGCCCGTCGACGGCGGTCTGCACGGCGTACCCCTCGAAGGCGAGGCTGCGGCGCAGGGCCTCGCGTACGGCCGGTTCGTCGTCGACGACGAGGATCCGCGCTTCGCCCTCGGCGGGGTTCATGGATGGGTCTCCCAGGTGTGGTGGCCGGCTGCGGGGTCCGCCGGGTGACGGCGCCTCCAGCGTCGCACGGACGGCTGGGGGGTGTCCGGCAGATCAGGCCGGGCCCGGGCCGCCCGGTGCCGCGCCTTGCCGCGTTGTCGTCACGCTCCGCGTCGACTCCCTCCTCCGCCTTGCAATCACCCCCTAGAAGGACGTGCCGAAGCCGTCTGCGAAGGAGCCGCCGCCGGAGGTGTCGGGGGTGCCGGTGAAGCCCTTGCCGCCGGGGCCGCCCTTGCGCAGGGAGTCCAGGTCGGCCTTGATCGTGTCGACGGGGATGGCGAAGCCGAGGCCGACGCTGCCCGCGGCGGAACCGGCCGAGGCGGGGGAGTAGATCGCGGAGGGCATGCCCACGATCTCGCCGTTCATGTTGAACAGGGCGCCGCCGGAGTTGCCGGGGTTGAGGGAGGCGTCGGTCTGGAGGGCCTTGTACGAGGTGGTGTTCGAGCCGGTGTCGCCGTTGAACTGCCGGCCGCCGAAGGAGAAGGGCCAGCTGTCGTCCTGCCGGCGGTTCTGCGGGGCGCTCCGCTCCGACTTGGGCACCTTCACCTCGCGGTTCAGCGCCGAGACGATGCCGCTGGTCACGGTGCCGGTGAGGCCGTCGGGGGAGCCGATGGCGACGACCTGGTCGCCGACCTTGACGCTGCCGGAGTCGCCGAGCTTCGCGGGCTTGAGGCCGGACGCGCCCTGGAGCTTGATCAGGGCCAGGTCCTTGTCGGGGTCGGTGCCGACGATCTTGGCGGGGTACTTCCTGCCGTCGCTCGTCGTCACCTGGATCTCGGTGGCGCCGTCCACGACGTGGTTGTTCGTGGCGATCTCGCCGTCGGCGGAGAGCACGATGCCGGAGCCGGTGCCCTGACCGGATCCGGTACGGGTGTCGATGCGGACGACCGAGGGGCTGACCTGCTCGGCGAGAGCTGAGACGGTGCCGCTGCTGGACTGCGAGACGTTCGTGCCGGTGACCCCGCCGGCGGTGCCTGTCTGCCGCTCCATCAGCTGCTGGACGGCGGCCGCGGTGCCGCCGCCGACCAGGGCCGCGGCGAGCGCGACGGCGGCCAGCAGGGCGACGGGCCTCTTCGCGCGCCGGCCGGGGGCGGCATGGGCCGGCCCCTGCGGGAGGCCGCCGCCTCCGCCGTCACCGCCCTCGCCGCCCTCGTCGCCGGCTCCCGCCGGGACCGTCTCGCCGCGGATGACCGGCGGCTGGTGCGCCTCGTACCAGCCGGGTGCGGCCGGCGGGTGGGCGGGCGGCGGCGGGTACGCCCCCGTCCCGGCTCCGGCTCCGACTCCGGCCTCGTGTGCCAGCCGGTCGCGTCCGCGCTGCCAGTGCTCGCCGAACGGCGCGTGCTGGGGGCGGTGTTCCTGCGGGTACTCGCCTTCGCGGCGGAAGCTCTCGGTCATGGGACGACTCTCCCCGCCGTTGATGAGAGCTTCCTGAGTCCGGCCTGAGAAGCCCGACAGAACCGCGTATGCCCGATGTAAGGACGCTTCCCGTTCCCTCCCCCTTCCGCTATCTTGAACGCGTTCAAATGAACGTGTTCACATGCTGATCGGGGGATCGTGATGGACGAGGTCGTACGGCGGAAGGTGTCCCGCGTGCCGTGGCGGCTGGCGGTGACGGCGGCCGCGGTGACGGCCGCCGCGACGGCGTGGTCGGCGACCGTGGGGACGGGGGACGTGCTGCCCCGCGTGTACCTGGCGGTTCTTGCCGTCGTGGCACTGCCGCTGCTCGCGCGTCACGCGCCGACGGCCTTCACCCGCGTCTGCCTGCTCGCCGGGATGGTCCTGCTGTGGGTGTCGCTGATCGGGGCCGCGTTCGGACTCGGGCCCGTCGTCGCGGCGGCGCTCCTGCTGCTGGCCGCATCGGTCGCCGATCGCGACAACCCGCCGACCGGCTGTTCGGTGGCGCTGGCCGCGGCGCTGCCGCCGGTGTTCTTCCTGCTGGCCTTCCTCTTCGCCTACTGAGGCGGCCCGGCTCCCTACTTGCAGCCGCAGGAGCGCCGGATCACCAGGGCCGACGGGAACTGCTTGAGGCGCTCGCGGCGGGAGCCGGCCACACGCAGGCCGTCGTCCAGTACCAGGTCCACCGCCGCGCGGGCCATCGCCGGGCGGTCCGAGGCGATCGTGGTCAGCGGCGGGTCCGTGAGGGCCGCCTCCTTCACGTCGTCGAAGCCCGCCACCGCCAGCTCCCCGGGCACGTCGATGCGCAGCTCGCGCGCGGCGCGCAGCACACCGATCGCCTGGTCGTCCGTGGCGCAGAAGACGGCCGTCGGCCGGTCGGGCCGCGCCAGGACCTCCAGGGCGACCGTGTACGCGTCGTAGCGGTTGTACGGGGCCTCGATGAGCCGGCCCTCGACCGAGCGGCCGGCCTCCAGCATGGCCCGCCGCCAGCCCTCGACGTGGTCGGCGACCGGGTCGCCGACCGACGGGGTGTTCTCGATGCCGCCGATGCAGGCGACGTACTCGTGTCCGTGCTCCAGCAGGTGCCGGGTGGCGAGCTGGGCGCCGCCGATGTCGTCCGTGACGACCGCGACGTCGTCGATCGCCTCCGGGCGCTCGTGCAGCAGCACCACGCGGGCGTCCCAGGCCTCGATCTCGCTGGCGGCCTGCTCGCTCATGCCCTGGCTGACCAGGATCAGCCCGGACACCCGCATCCCGAGGAAGGCCCGCAGGTAGTGGACCTCGCGCTCGGTGCGGTAGTCGGAGTTCCCGACCAGGACCATCTTTCCGCGCTCGGCGGCGGCCTGCTCGACCGCGTGCGCCATCTCCGCGAAGAACGGCTGACGGGCATCGGGGACGATCATGCCTATGAGGTCGGTGCGCCGCGACGCCATCGCCTGGGCGACCCGGTCCGGGCGGTAGCCCAGGTCCTTGATCGCGGCGAGGACACGCTCGCGCGTGGCCGGGGCGACCGGCCGGGGTCCGTTGTTGATGACGTAGCTCACGACGGCGGTAGAAGTACCCGCAAGTCGCGCTACGTCATCCCGCGTCACCTTGGCCACGCGCGGAAGTCTACGCGGGGTGACCTACCTCTGGGCAGGGCGTCCTGAAGACCGGACGATCATCCGACGCTTAGGCCGACCGGGTGGTGGCCCCGGAAGCCCGTACGGAGCCCTCCGCGGCCGCCTCCGCGGCGACCTGGGCCGCAGCCTGGGCCGCGGCCTCGGCGGCCGCCCGCTCGACCTTCTCCGGCGTGACGAAGCGGTAGCCGACGTTGCGGACCGTACCGATCAGGGACTCGTGCTCGGGGCCGAGTTTCGCGCGCAGCCGCCGTACGTGCACGTCGACCGTCCGGGTGCCGCCGAAGTAGTCGTAGCCCCAGACCTCCTGCAGCAGCTGGGCACGGGTGAAGACGCGGCCCGGGTGCTGCGCGAGGTACTTGAGGAGCTCGAACTCCTTGAAGGTGAGATCCAGCACCCGCCCCTTGAGCTTGGCGGAGTACGTGGCCTCGTCCACCGACAGGTCGCCGTTGCGGATCTCCATGGGGGAGTCGTCCGAGCCGAGCTGCTGACGGCCCGTGGCCAGCCGCAGGCGCGCCTCGACCTCGGCGGGACCGGCGGTGTCCAGGAGCACGTCGTCGATGCCCCAGTCGGCGGTGACGGCCGCCAGGCCGCCCTCGGTGACGACGAGGATCAGCGGACAGCCGGGGCCGGTGGAACGCAGCAGCTGGCACAGCGACCGGACCTGCGGCAGGTCGCGGCGGCCGTCGACGAGGATGACGTCGGCGCCCGGGGTGTCCACGAGGGCCGGGCCCTCGGCCGGCGCCACCCGGACGTTGTGCAGCAGCAGGCCGAGTGCGGGCAGCACTTCGGTGGACGGCTGCAGCGCGTTGGTGAGCAGCAGGAGCGAGCTCATGACCGACCACCTGCCCGGGCCGGACGGTGGTGCACGGTTCGCTGGTCCATCACGTCGGTTCCTCCTCGGTCCCGTCGAGGACGTGCGCGGTACTGCTTCGTACGTGTCGCCTGGTGCCCTCGCGGCCCCGCGCCCCGGGGTTCCGCTCGGTCACCACTGTTCTCGGTTCGTTCAACGTGCTGAAAGCACAAAAGGACCCGGGGGCCACATTGCCCGGATCCTCTCGCCAAGCAGAATAGCCCACTCGCTCTTTCCCGGCCGGGACTCTCCTGCATCGTCTGCTGTGGTTCCTGCCACGCTCCTGCCATGTCCCCGCCCTGCGTATGCACCGTTTTTCACCGGATCGGGGGCAAGCGGTACGGAAGGGCCCGACCGACGGGGCGCACACCCGGCGCGTCGGGGCACGCCGGGGGCGGCGGTGGGAGGGGCCATCATGGAGGCCGACGGTAGAGAGCCGACGATAGGAGCTGCAGTGGCAACCGGAACCATCCGCTACTGGGCGGCGGCCAAGGCCGCGGCCGGGACTGCGGAGGAGCCGTACTCGGCGCGGACACTGGCCGAGGCGCTCGACGGCGTGCGGGAACGCCACCCCGGGGAGCTGACCCGGGTCCTGCTGCGCTGCTCCTTCCTCGTGAACGAAGAACCTGTGGGCAAGCGCCCGCACGATTCCGTTCCGCTGACCGAGGGGGGCACCGTCGAGGTGCTCCCGCCGTTCGCGGGCGGGTGAGCGGGAGCCGATGAGCACGCCTGACGAACAGCAGCAGCAGCCGCAGCAGCAGCCGCAGGACCCGTACGGGACCCAGACCTGGCAGGCCGACACCTGGGACACCGGCTACCAGCCGGTGCATCCGCCGCTCGGCGCGGTGCCCGGGCAGCCGGTCGCGCCCGAGGGCTGGTTCCGCGACGAGGCCGCGGCCCCGGCTTCGGCACCGGCCGACGGTACGGGAGTGCCGTGGCCGGACGGCTCCGCCGCCGGGCCGGGCGCGGGGGCCGTGCCCGGCCCGGCCGAGGCCTACCCGTCGTACCCGGGCCAGGGGCAGAGCCCGGGGCAGAGCCAGGCCGGGGGACCGGCCTGGGGTGCGCCGCTCGCGCAGGGTCCGGGCACCGGCCCCGAGCAGCGGGCCGTGGCTCCGGAGGGCTGGTTCCGGGACGAGGCCCCGGTCCAGGCGCCCGCTCCGGCCCAGGACTGGTCCCAGGGCGGCCAGGGGCTGCCCGCCGCTGCCGCCGCCGAGACGGCGTACCTCCCTCCGTACCCCGGCCCCGGGCAGGACCAGGGCGCCGCCGCGGAGCAGACCGCCTACCTCCCGCCGTACCCCGGCCCCGAACAGCAGGCCGTGGCTCCGGAGGGCTGGTTCCGGGACGAGGCCCCGGTCCAGGCGCCCGCTCCGGCCCAGGACTGGTCCCAGGGCGGCCAGGGGCTGCCCGCCGCTGCCGCCGCCGAGACGGCGTACCTCCCGCCGTACCCCGGCCCCGGGCAGGACCAGGGCGCCGCGGAGCAGACCGCCTACCTGCCGCCGTTCCCCGGCCCCGGGCAGCAGCAGGAGCCCCCGGTGTCCGCCGCCGAGCAGACGGCGTACCTGCCGCCCCAGGCCGCCGCAGCCGGAGCCGCGGCCCCGGCCGGAGCCGGGGCCGCCGCCGCGGCTCAGGAGGTCACCGACTGGTCCCCGCCCACCCTCGGCGGGAACACCGTGCGCGCCGTGGACCCGGCCCAGGCCCGCGCCGAAGGCCGGTCGCCGATCATCGACCCCGGCCCGCAGCCGGCCATACTGACCGCCGCGCTCGGGCTGCTGCTCGCCCTCGCCGCCGTCCTCGGGCAGTTCGCGCTGCTCGTGCCGCTGATCGCCCTCCAGGGCCTCACCGCGGCCGGCTGGTTCCGCCTCAACGGCATGTGGCCGGCCCGGCAGGGCATCGCCCTCGCCTTCGCCGGAGCCCTGGCCGCCGACGCGGCCGTGCTCGCGGTCGAGGACACGTACGGCGCCGGCGCGATCGTCGGCACCCTCGGCGCCTGGGTGCTGCTGACCCTCGTCCTGCAGCTGCGCAGCCAGGCCGACCCCGACGAGCGGATGTACGGGCTGATGGCCTCGGTGGCCTCGGCAGCCCTCGCCATCATCTGCGCCGGCTACCTGGCCGCCGACACCGCCGCCGTCACGGTCGGCGCGGCCGCCGTGGCGGTCGCCGTCTTCGTCCGCGCGCTGCCGCTGCCCACCGCCACCTCGGTCGGCGTCTCGCTGGCCGCGGCCGCCGGTGCGGGCGTCGCGGCCGGGGGGCTCACCTCCGTCGGGGTCGGCGGGGCACTGCTCGGCCTGGTCGCCGGGGTGTGCGCGCTGATCGGGCTGCGCGTGGCGGCGTACGACTACC
The DNA here is from genome assembly GCF_024666385.1 of Streptomyces yangpuensis. Lineage (NCBI taxonomy): Bacteria > Bacillati > Actinomycetota > Actinomycetes > Kitasatosporales > Streptomycetaceae > Streptomyces > Streptomyces yangpuensis. Next base: position 3,451,718 of record NZ_CP102514.1, on the reverse strand, counting down.
CGTCGAAGTTCGTGCACATGACGGCCGGTGTCGCGCTGCCGCTGGCGGCCGCCGCCCCCGCCGTGTACCTGATCGGCCGGGTGGTGGGCTGATCCCTGTCCGACGCGGAGCATGGTCCACTAGAACGCACGTACCGATATCTAGGGGGAGAGGCGCGTGCGCGTTCTGCGTGTCGTTGTGATCGTCGGAGTGGTGCTGGCGGCCCTGTTCGCCGGAGTGGACCGGTGGGCGGTCGGCTATGCCGAGAACCGGCTGGCCGAGCGCATACAGGCGCGCCAGGGGCTGGCCGGCACCGCCGAGGTGGACATCCACGGATTCCCCTTCCTCACCCAGGCGCTCAGCCACGATCTGGACCGGGTGGACCTCGGGCTCCGGGGCGTCGAGGTCATGGCGGACGGCCGCAAGACGCGGCTCGCGGAGCTCGACGCCAGCTTCCACGGGGTGAAGCTGGACGACGACTACAACGGCGGCACGGCCGAGCGGGCCACGGGCAGTGCGCTCATCACCTACGCCGACCTGACCGCGGCCTCGCAGACCGGCGCGACCCTCTCCTACGGCGGAGCCCCCGGCAAGGTGAAGGTCACGGCGTCGGTGGACATCATCGGCAGGACGCTCTCGCGCAGTGTCATCTCCACGATCACGCTCGTGGACGCGCCGGGTTCCAAGGGCGGCAAGATCGTCCGGGTGCACGCCGAGGAGGTGCCGGGCGAGGGCATCCCGGGGCTGGAGCGTCAGGTGCGCAAGCGGACCGACTTTGACCGCGACCTCGGCACCGGGCTCCCCGCCGGGCTCCAGCTCTCCGCCCTGACCTCGGACGAGGCCGGTGTGCACCTCACGCTGGGCGGCACGAACGTGCAGTTGGCCGGATCGTGAGACAAGGCGGTCCGATCCGCAGAAGGACGGGCCGCGCGGCGGGCCCGGGAGCCGCCGGGGCGCCCGGGAAAGCCGATCCGATCCCAGTATTCGGACGATCCTGTCTCGGCATATGACACACCGGTGACAGGGCGGCCGATTCGTCCCTACGATCCATGGCTATGAAGCATCAGCAGGCGGACCTCACGAAGCGACGGGCAGTAGACCTGTGTCGCGTCGCCGCCATGCTCTGTCGATCCATGTGACGTGTGAGCGCATCCGCTCCATCAGCCGGACGACGGCCCCGACAGGCCCTTCCCGCGTGACCGCACCTGCCTCCTGATCCCTGACGCCTCCCCGCGCAGGAAATCGAGCGCACCCGCAGGCACGCAGCACAGCGCAACCCGCACCGCCCCGCCGCACACTGCCCCGGAGGAGAACACCATGAGCCGCAGCGACGTCCTCGTAGACGCCGACTGGGTCGAGGCCCACCTGAACGACGCCAACGTCGTCATCGTCGAGGTGGACGAGGACACGTCCGCCTACGACAAGAACCACATCACCAACGCCGTCCGGATCGACTGGAAGAGCGACCTCCAGGACCCGGTCCGCCGCGACTTCGTGGACCAGGAGGGCTTCGAGAAGCTCCTCTCCGCCAAGGGCATCTCCAACGACGACACCGTCGTCCTCTACGGCGGCAACAACAACTGGTTCGCCTCCTACGCCTACTGGTACTTCAAGCTCTACGGCCACCAGGACGTCAAGCTCCTCGACGGCGGCCGCAAGAAGTGGGAGCTCGACTCCCGCGACCTGGTCGACGGCAAGGACGTCCCCAACCGCCCGGCCACCCAGTACAAGGCCAAGGCCCAGGACACCTCCATCCGCGCCTTCCGCGACGACGTCGTGGCCGCGATCGGCTCCCTGAACCTGGTCGACGTCCGGTCCCCCGACGAGTTCTCCGGCAAGCTGCTCGCCCCGGCGCACCTCCCGCAGGAGCAGTCGCAGCGCCCCGGCCACGTGCCCAGCGCCCGCAACATCCCGTGGTCGAAGAACGCCAACGACGACGGCACCTTCAAGTCGGACGAAGAGCTGACCGCCCTCTACGAGGCCGAGCAGGTCGATCTGGCGAAGGACACCATCGCCTACTGCCGCATCGGTGAGCGCTCCGCGCTCACGTGGTTCGTGCTGCACGAGCTCCTCGGCCAGGAGAACGTCAAGAACTACGACGGCTCGTGGACCGAGTACGGCTCGCTGGTCGGCGTGCCGATCGAGCTCGGCCCCAACAAGTAATCCCGGGCACGCGACGCCCTCGTAGCACGACCTCTAGGACAGGACAGAGAACATGTGTGGAGCACAGATCGGCGGGCCCGACCTCGCGACCCTCAAGCCCGGTGAGACCGCGATCCAGGGCCAGGTGACCAAGAACGGCGAGCCCGTCAGCGGTTACGTGCGGCTGCTGGACTCGACCGGTGAGTTCACCGCGGAGGTCCCGACCTCGGCCACCGGCCAGTTCCGTTTCTACGCCGCCACCGGCTCCTGGACGCTGCGGGCGCTCGTCCCGGGTGCCCAGGCGGACCGTGCCGTCGTGGTCGCCGAGGCCGGCGGCGTGACGGACGTGGCGATCGCGGTCTGAGCACCGCGCATGTGATCGCCTGATCGACCGGCCGAAGGGCCGCACCCCCGGGGGTTGGACGCCACTGGAACGGGGTGCGGCCCTTCGCGCCGTCCGCGCGCGGTTCTACGCTGGAGGCATGTACGCCCGGCGCCGGCGCGCCTACTTCCTCCTGATGGGCGGATGCCTGTTCCTCTTCGTCTCCGCCTGGACCTTCGTGCGCCTGTGGTCGGTCGAGGCAGCCGTCGCCATGTGCGTCGTCGCCATGGTGATCCCGCCGGTCGCGGCGATGATCGCGAACCGGCGCGGCCCGGACGACCGCTGGTGGGACGACCCCTCGGGCGATCCGAAGTCGGACGAATGGTGGGACGAACTGGACGGAAAACGGCGCCACGAGGACTGAACCCTCCATGAGACGAGAACGTGATCTAGTTCCGTACAACTGCTCCCCTCTGTAGCGGGTCATCGGGTACGCGCGGGTAACCAGCCCGCGCTTCCGCTTTGTGGGGGATCCTTTTGGAACACGAACAGACCGTCTCTGAGCAGCGGAAAGAGGGGGAGAACGCACCGGAATCGATCATGTCGGGCACGCCTGACACGTCGGTGCCGCGTCGCCGCGCTCGGCGCACGACGCTCCTGATCGCGGGCGCGGCCGTGCTCGGCGCCCTCGCCGGAACGGTCACCGGCTACGCGGTCCAGTACCACCGCGAGCCCACCCCGCTGCCGCCACTGGCCCAGCAGAAGATGGACGGGCCCGAGCCGGCCGCCATGAACGACGCGACGAGCCGGCGCTCGGTCAACGCCCAGCGCTGGCACAAGGCGGACGAGGACCTGGCCAAGAAGCTGGTGGACGTCCCCGCCGGCGCACAGGACAGCTTCTCGGGTGCCGTCTCCGCGGACGCGTTCGCCGCGTCCTGGTACCTGCAGCCCTCCGACGCCGTCGGCGGGCTGATCAGGGACGGCATCAAGAGCGTCGCCACCGCGAGTTGGGCCGAGAGCGACCGGAACTTCGTCGGCATCCACCTGCTCCAGTACCGCGACCGCAGCGGAGCCGAGGGCTTCCAGGCGGAAATGGTCGGCTACATGCCCGAGAAGGACTACGCGGGCAACACGGGCAAGGACTTCCCGGGCGTGCCGGCGGACTTCGGGCACCTGTGGATCGACTCCAAGGCGCACGAGGAGCCCGGCTACCACCCGGTCCGGCAGGCCCGTGCCCTGATCCGCCGCGGCGACATCGTGATGATCGTCGAGTACTCGAACAACCGCGGCGAGGTCGACGAGAAGGCCCTGGTCGAGATCGCCAAGCGACAGATGGAGCGGCTGTGAGCGAGCAGCAGAACGCGGTGGACGCCGCACAGCACAACGAGGTCGAAGCCGCACAGCACGACGAGCCCGCGGCTGCTCCGGAGCCCGCGGCCGCTGCGGAGCCCGCGACCTCTGCCGAACCCGCGGTCGCCGTTGCGGCCGCGCCCGTGCGCAAGGGGAACCGCAGGACGCTCGCGCTGATCTCGGCGGCCGTCGGTGTCGTCGTGCTCGCGGGCGGCGGTGTCGCCGCCGCGGTCGCGCTCGCCGACGCCGAACGGACCGCGCCGACGCGGTACTGGATGGCCGAGGACCACATCACCGGCGGCACGCCCGCCCCGGTCCCGTCCGTACCGCCCAACGACCTGACGGGCAAGCTGATGCCGCTGCCCGCCGACTACTGGCCGGGCCCGGACCTCGACGCCGAGGGCAACCACTACTTCCTCGCCAGTGACAGGGCGCTGGAGGCCTTCAAGGGCGCCCGGACGGGCCTGTCCAGCAGCGAGCGCGCCGAACGGGACAAGGCGCTGGCGGATCTGAAGCTCAAGGGCCTGGCCGGGCGCAGCTATGCCCGCGCCGAGGGCAACGGCGCAGCCGTCGCCGAGGTCCGGCTCACGCAGGCCGACCCGCAGCAGCTGGCCAGGTTCGCCGAGTTCACCAAGAAGTTCATCGAGCTCACCGCCGGCGGCGGCGAGGCACCCCAGGTGGAGGGCTACCCGCAGGCCAAGTGCGGACTGGACGACTCGCTCAAGGGCGGGAAGGACGGCAAGGACAAGATCGTCGCCGTCGACTGCGTGGCCGCCGAAGGCGACGTCCTCGTGACCTTCCGCATGTACGGGAGCAAGGGATTCGCGGCGAAGGACGCCGCGAGCCTCTTCAAGCAGCAACTCGACCACCTCAAGTCCCCCGGAGAGTCCGCGTGAGCAGCGAGCCGACCACCACCGGCCCCGAGAAGGAGCCCGCGCCGGTCGCCGAGGCCGCCGCCGCGCCCGCGCCGGTCGCCGAGCCCGCTGCGGAGCCCGCGCCCGCGCCGGTCGCCGAGCCCGCGTCCGGGGCCGCTGCCCAGCCCGCGCCCGCCCCGCAGGGCACCGCGCTCGCCGACGCCCCGGCAGAAGCCCCGGCCGCGCCGGCCAAGGACCGGCGGGTGCTGTTCGCCGCCCTGCGGTGGACCGCCGCCGTCGCCGTCTTCGCCGCCGTCGGCACGGGGGTCGCGTACGGGATCACCGTGCCCGAGCGCACCGACATCCCCGGCCTGGCCACCGAGGACGACGGCCGCTGGACGTTCCCGAAGCTCTCCCAGCCCGCGCTGCCCCCGGGCGCACCCCTCGCCCAGGGCCCGGACAACACGGACGGGACGCACTACGCGCAGCTCGCCGGCCTGCTCCTGCCCGCCCCCGCGGGCTCCAAGCCGGACGACGCGGTCAAGGCCGGCAAGGACGGCACGGTGCCGGTCGACTCCTTCCTGGAGGAGTACGCGCCCGAAGCCCGCGAGAAGCTCAAGACCTCCCTCGAATGGGACGGCCTGCGGCAGATCGCCGGCCGGGGCTGGACCACGCCGGACGGCACCCGCACGCACGTCTACCTGCTGCGCTTCCACTCGTCCGGCTTCGTGGACGCCTTCAAGGGTTGCGACAGCAACGCCCAGCTGAACGGCGTCTCCGCCCTGGACCTCGACGACGCCTGGAGCAAGGCCAAGAACACGCAGATGAACAGCACCGCCCTGGACTTCCCCGGCGCCGCCCACTTCGACGGCACCGACCTCAGCGTGTACCAGGAGATGAAGCCCGTCACCGGCGAGGAGCAGACCAAGGTCGGCTGCCTCCGGACGGGTGACGTCCTGGGCATGGTCGTCCAGTCCCGCAAGGGCGAGGTGGCCCCGGTCCCCTTCCACCAGACGGTGATCCTGCAGAGCCAGCTGCTGAGCTGACCCCCGCGGCTGCCCCCGCGGGCGGACCGTACGGCCCGCCTCGCACCGTACGGCCCACCTCACACCGTGCGCCGGTCCCCGGGCCAGTAGGCTTGGGGACCGGCCCCGTACAGCCCCGAAACGATTCCGAGGAGCACCCCGTGCTTGAGGCAGTCTTCACCTCCCTGCTGGTCCTGGTCTGCGTCGGCGTCATGGCCTTCACCGGCCTGGCCGTCAAGAAGCTGTACCAGGGTCAGCGCTGAGCCCCGGCTCGGCTGACCGCCCCGGAACCCCTCCCACAGATCGCCTGAGCAGCCACACATGATCCAGATCCCGTCCGACCTGAACCCGGGACTCGTCCCCCTCGCCTTCCTCCTCGGCAACTGGGAGGGTGCGGGAGTCTTCGACTTCCCCGGCGAGGAGAAGTGCAACTTCGGCCAGGAGGTCGTCTTCAGCCACGACGGCCGGGACTTCCTGGAGTACACCTCCCGCACCTGGGTCCTCGACGCCGAGGGCAACAAGGTGCGGCCGCTGGAGTCCGAGTCGGGTTACTGGCGCATCGACGCGGACCGCAAGGTCGAGATCGTCATGGTCCGCGACCAGGGCGTCGTCGAGGTCTGGTACGGCGAGCTCGCCGACCAGAAGCCCCAGATCGACCTGGTCACCGACGCGGTCGCCCGCACCGCCGCCTCCGGCCCGTACAGCGGCGGCAAGCGGCTCTACGGCTACGTGAAGAGCGACCTCATGTGGGTCGGCGAGAAGGCCACCCCGGACGTCGAGCTGCGCCCCTACATGTCGGCCCAGCTCAAGAAGGTCGTCACGCCCGAGGAGGTCGCCGAGATGGCGCGCAACCTTCCGGACATGCCCGACGACGGCATCGCCTTCTTCCGCTGAGCGGAAACCTCCACAGGCTGTGCGTGAAAGGGGACCGCGGGCTCGACCGCGGTCCCCTTCGCACACATACACTGACGGGGTGGTGAGCACCGAGAGCACCGAAGGAACCCCGGGCACCGACTGGAAGACCGATCTGCGCCGGCGCGGCTACCGTCTGACGCCGCAGCGCCAGCTCGTGCTGGAAGCCGTGGACGCACTGGAGCACGGCACCCCGGACGAGATCCTCGCGGAAGTGCGCAAGACGGCCTCCGGGGTCAACATCTCCACCGTCTACCGGACGCTGGAGCTCCTGGAGGAGCTCGGCCTGGTCTCGCACGCCCACCTCGGCCACGGGGCCCCCACCTACCACCTCGCCGACCGCCACCACCACATCCACCTGGTGTGCCGCGACTGCGGCGACGTCATCGAGGCGGACGTCGACATCGCCGCCGACTTCACCGCGAAGCTCCGCACCACCTTCGGGTTCGAGACCGACATGAAGCACTTCGCGATCTTCGGACTGTGCAAGAAGTGCGCCGCGAAGCAGCGTGCCGCCCACGCGTAGCAGGGTCGTAGGCTTGGCCGTATGACCAGCAGCCCCTTGCTCCATCTTCCCGGCGCCGTCCAGGCCGAAGGCCGCGACGAGGGCGTCGCCGCCCACTACGGCGAGCTGTACGGCGAACAGCGCGCCCTCGCGGACGGCCGCGGCTTCGTCGACCTCTCGCACCGCGGGGTCGTCGCCGTCACCGGCCCGGAGCGGCTGAGCTGGCTGCACCTGCTGATCACCCAGCACGTCACCGAACTCCCGGCCGGACAGGCCACCGAGGCGCTGATCCTCTCCGCGAACGGCCACATCGAGCACGCGCTCTACCTCGTCGACGACGGGGAGACCACCTGGGCGCACGTCGAGCCCGGCACCCAGGAGGCCCTGATCGCCTACCTGGAGTCGATGAAGTTCTTCTACCGCGTCGAAGTCGCCGACCGCACCGAGGAGTTCGCCGTCGTGCACCTGCCGGCCGGCTCCATCGCCGAGATCCCCAAGGAGCTCGTCGTCCGCGAGACCGCGTACGGCCGCGACGTCTTCCTGCCCCGCGCCGACCTGGAGGCCTTCGCCGCCGCCCACGGACCGGCCGCCGGCCTCCTGGCCTACGAGGCGCTGCGCGTCGAGGGGCACCGGCCGCGGGTCGGTCTGGAGACCGACCACCGCACCATCCCGCACGAGCTGGGCTGGATCGGCACCGCCGTGCACCTGCAGAAGGGCTGCTACCGCGGCCAGGAGACCGTCGCCCGCGTCCACAACCTGGGCAAGCCCCCGCGCCGCCTGGTCTTCCTCCACCTCGACGGCTCCGAGGTCGTCCTCCCGGCCCACGGCGCGCCGGTCCGGCTCGCCGCGGACGGCGAGGAAGGCCGCCAGCTGGGCTTCGTGACCACCGCCGTCCGCCACCACGAGCTGGGCCCGATCGCCCTCGCCCTGGTCAAGCGCAACGTCCCGGTCGACGCCCCACTCCTGGTCGGCGGCACGGCCGCCGCCCAGGAGGTCGTCGTAGCGCCCTGACCGGGCCGCTCAGACGTCGACGACGATGGTGAACGGGCCGTGGTTGGTCAGCGACACCCGCATGTCCGCGCCGAACCGGCCCGTCGCCACCGTCGCACCCAGCGCCCGCAACTGCGCCACGACCTCGTCGACCAGCGGCTCGGCGACCGGACCGGGCGCCGCCGCGTTCCACGTGGGCCGCCGTCCCTTGCGGGCGTCGCCGTAGAGCGTGAACTGGGAGATCACCAGCAGCGGCGCCCCGTTGTCGCTGCAGGACTTCTCGCCCTCCAGGATCCGCACGGACCACAGCTTGCGCGCCAGCAGCGCCGCCTTCTCCGGCGTGTCGTCATGGGTCACCCCCACCAGCACGCACAGCCCCTCGCCGACGATCTCGCCCACGGTCTCGCCGCCCACGACGACACTCGCCCCGTCCACCCTCTGCACCACAGCTCGCATACCACCTGTGTACCAGCCGTGCACCCGTCCGGGGCCGATCGGGTGGACCGGGACTGCATCGGGGCCACGGAGAGTGGCACGATGCACGCAGGCGGTGCGGGTGCGCCGCACCGGTCGAGGGGACGGACCCGAACGACATGAACACTCCTGGTACCTCCGTACCTGCATCACCCGCTTCCGTCGCAGCTGCCGCGGTACGACCGCCCGCGCAGCGCACGGCCGAGACGCGGGACCAGGGGCCGGGGGCCCCGGCCACCGCGCTCGGACTGCCCGAACTGCGCGCGCTGCGCCGCGACGCGCAGCGCGACGAGGCCGATCTCAGCTACGTACGCAGACTGCTCCAGGGCCGCATCGACATCCTGCGCGCCGAACTCGCCCGGCGGACCGATCCCGAGGCGCCGGTGGTGGACCGGCTCTCGGTGATCCTCGCCGACGCACCCTCCAGCCGCAGCGCCTCCGCCCGGCACGTCACGCTCGGCACCCCGCACAGCGAGGAGTACCGGGTGCTGGCGGCGGAGATGCTTGCCGACGTGGAGCTGTCGGACCTTCAGGCCCGCACGGACGGCGAACTGCTCGACGGGATGGGCCGGCTGGTGCGCTACGAGCAGCAGGTCTCGCGGCGCCGGCAGCAGCTGCAGCGCACCGCCGACGAGTGCAGCGCGGAGATCACCCGGCGGTACCGGGAGGGAGAAGCGCAGGTGGACGACCTGCTGGCGTAGGAAATTCGGGCGACCCACGCCGGTCGGGCGATTAGCGTGGGCCGCTATGAGTGCTGACGTCCGGCCGATCGCCGAATCCGAACTCCATGACTGGCTGCGCGCCGTTCACACCGGTTTCCTGACCGCGACCCGGGTGACCGACTCCGATGTCGCCCAGCGTGCCAAGTACGACGACCTCGCCCGTACCCAGGGCGCGTTCGACACCGACACCGGCCGCTGCGTCGGCGCCCTGCGTTCCTTCGCGCAGGAGTTGACCGTGCCCGGCGGCGCGGCCGTCCCGGCCGGCGCGGTCTCCAACGTGGGCGTGCTGCCCACCCACCGCCGGCAGGGTCTGCTGACCCGCATGATGCAGGCCGAGTTCGCCGCGGCCGCCGGGCGCGGCGACGTCCTGGCGACGCTGATCGCCGCCGAGTACCCGATCTACGGACGGTACGGCTTCGGGCCCGCGACCACGATCACCGAATGGGAGATCGACGTACCGCGCACCGGGCTGGACCGGCGGCTGTCGGCGCCCGTGGACGGCGGACGGATCGACCTGGTAGACGCGGCCGAGTTCCGGCGGATCGGGCCCGGGCTGCACGACCGGCTGCGGGCGGCCACGCCGGGGGCGGTGGACCGCCGCGAGCGCTGGTGGAACGTGGCGACCGGGCTGGAGGAGATGTCGTACCGGCCCTACAAGGAGAAGTTCCACGCCGTGTACCGGACGGCGCGGGGCGAAGTGGCCGGCGTGGCCGTCTACACCGCCGACGACCACTGGTCGGACGCGAAGGTCCCGCAGAACACCGTGCAGGTCCACGACCTGCTGGCGCTCGGCCCGCAGGCGGAGCGCGCGCTGTGGCAGTTCCTGTGCTCGATCGACTGGGTGCTGAAGGTCCGCACCGGCTACCGGGCCCCCGACGACCTCCTCCCGCAGCTGCTGCCCGACCCGCGCGCGGCCCGCGTCGTCACCTCCGCCGACTTCCTGTGGGTGCGGGTCCTGGACGTCGTACGGGCGCTGGGCGCGCGGACGTACGAGGTGCCGGGCGTGCTGGTGCTGGACGTCACGGACGCGGTGGGTCCGGCGGCCGGACGCTACCGGCTGGACGCGGCCGCGGGTGTGTGCGAGCGCACGCAGGAGGCGGCCGACCTGCGACTGGACGTGTCCGTGCTGGGCTCCTTGTACCTCGGTGACGCGTCGGCGGTGCGGCTGGCCGCGCTCGGGCGGCTGGCCGAGGAGCGGCCTGGCGCGGTGGCCCTGGCGGACGCGGTGTTCCGCACCGCGCGCCGCCCGTGGTGCCCCGACGTCTTCTGAGACGAGGACCGACATGATGACGTCACTTGTGGAATCGCTGCGCGCGGCCGGCTGCGTCTTCGCCGAGGAGGAGGCGGAGTTGCTGAGCGGCGCCGCCCGGGACGAGGCGCACCTGGCGGAGCTGCTGGCCCGCCGGGTGGGCGGCGAGCCCCTCGAACACGTCGTGGGCTGGGCGGAGTTCTGCGGGCTGCGCGTGGAAGTGGGCGCGGGGGCGTTCGTGCCGCGCCGGCGCACCGAGTTCCTTGTGGAGGAGGCGGTGGCGCTGGTCCGGCCGGGTGCGGTGGTGCTGGACCTGTGCTGCGGGGTCGGCGCGCTGGGCGCGGCGGTGGCGGCGCAGGCGCCGGGCGGGGTGGAGCTGCACGCCGCCGACATCGATCCGGCGGCGCTGGCGTACGCCCGGCGCAACGTGGCCCCGTACGGCGGCCGGGTGTGGCAGGGCGACCTGTACGCCGCGCTCCCGTCCGAGCTGCGCGGCCGGGTGGACGTACTGGTGGTCAACGCCCCGTACGTGCCCACGGGGGAGGTCGGGCTGATGCCGTCGGAGGCGCGCGACCACGAGCCGCTGGTCGCGCTGGACGGCGGGGCCGACGGTCTGGAGGTCCATCGCCGGGTGGCGGCGGGGGCTCCGGCCTGGCTGGCCCCGGGAGGTCACCTGCTGATCGAGACGAGTGCCCGGCAGGCACCGTCGACGGCGTCGGCGCTGACCTCGGCGGGCCTGTCGGTCCGGGCGGTCACGTCGGAGGAGCTGTACGCGACGGTGGTGATCGGCACGTCCTGAGCCGGGGCCGGCTCGGCCGGTTCTTCCGGCTACGGCGTGGCGAGTGCGCGGGCGGCCGATGTTCCGGTGCGCCGGGCGTACGCGAGCCGCTCGCGCACCTCGCGCAGGCTGCGCGGCCGGTAGCCGGGCCCGCACCCGCAGCAGGCCTGCCGGAAGTCGAGCCCGGCGTGCAGGAGCACGGACAGCACCCGCCAGGCGTCCCGGTCCCGCCTCGGCGGCGCCTCGAAGGCGTCACCGGCGAGGATGAGCGCCCGGCGGCACCGGGGACAGCGGTACCCGTGCTGTCCGGAATGGTCGACGGTGTGCTTGAAGGACACCCGGCAGTCGAGGCACACATAGGCGGAGCGGTGCGGCATGCCGCCAGTCTCCTTGGCCGGTTCGCCGTCCCGCCACGGCTTTTCGAGCCCTTCGCAGACCGCCCGGCGTTGGCTCTCCTGGCGCCGGGCCCAGCGTCATCGCCCCAACCTGCAATTCCTCGTCAGCACCGTCACCACGGGGCCGAGAGTCTGGAGGAGGCACGCCTGCTCCTGGTCGACTTCGTGGCCGGCCTTGTCGACGTGCTGTCGCAGCCCATGCGGCTGCGGTTCGACACCGTGACCGGACGCAGGGGACACATCCCGGACTTCCTGGCGGTGACGCGGACTGGTATCTCGCTGATCGACGTACGGCCACGCACGCTCATCGCCCCGGAGGACCTGGAGGCGTTCGCCGCGTCCGCCGAGGTTGCGCTGGCCTGCGGCTGGCATTACACCGTCGCTGCGGGCTGGAAAGAGCACGTCACCGCCGCGGCCGACGCTTTCTCCTCCCAGCGCCGACCCTTGTCTGACCCGCTCGCACTGGGGCCAGCCCTTGTGGCGGCGGCCCGCGACGGGCGGACGCTCGGCGAGGTCGTGGACACCGCGCCGTGGATCAGGCGTCGCTGCGGCCGGGTACGGCTGTAAATTCCAGCCACTTGTCCACCAGGTCGCGGACTTCGTCCAGGGCGGGATCGCGGCGTCCACCGGGCGCGTATGCCGGAGACCTGTCCGCGTGCAGCGGCACGTGGGCGCAGTACCAGGCCCGTTTGGCGCCCGCCTGTTCGGCGTCCGTGCCCGTCAGTAGATAGTCGAGCAGTGTCGCCATGACGCGGCGGCGTCCGAATACGTAGACCGTGGGCTCGACGAACCAGCGGCAGAAGCTCGGGTCGGGGTCGTAGACGGCCGCGGCCATCAGCGGAGCGAAGAACTCCTCGGGCAGCCTCGCGCGTTCGAGTAGCGGCTTGCGCGCTGCATGCGCCAGGTGCCGCGCACGTCGGTCTTCCGGCACGTTGGCCACGGTGTCGAGGTCCAGCAGCCGAGCCACCTCGGCTGCGGACGACAGGAACGTGGGTGCTTCTGCCTCGTTGCGCTCTCCATCGGCCATGGGCAGCATTCTGGGCCGATCCCGGACGGAGAGGTAGAGATGCTGGTTGCTGTGTGTCAGTGGAACCACACGACGAGCCGCACGTTCTCCGTCCCGTGGACTTCGCTGAGCGTGCCCATGACGCTCCATACTCGGCCCCAGTCGCTCCCGTCACCTGCGGCAGCGGCCCGGCTTCGGGTGCCGGAGCTGTCTGTTTCTTGCCAATCGACGGCGGTGACCTCAGCCCAGGTGACCCATGTCGTTCCGAATACGTCACCGGGTCCCCCGTAGGCTTCGTACTCGCTCCTCAGCCCCACCGAGGCATCGTCCGGGAAGCCACGGCCTTCGGCCAGAGGGCGGAAGCCGAAGGAGTTGCGGACTCCGAAGAGACAGGCGAGGCCGTCATAGGCGTTACCCCGATTGAGCATGAAGAGATCGATGGCGGCTTGCCACACGGAGTCCTCGTCGTCGGGACCCCAGAGGCGGGCCCCTGGTCGGCATTCGATCATTCCGCTGATGTCGGTGGACATGCCCGGATCTTGCCCGACCCGCCCAGGACTCGGCACCAGCATTTGGCCCGCACCTCCCCATCGGTCGCCGACAGCAGGCGGCCAACGGGAACGCGCATATCGACCCGTAGCGTCGGTGGCCAGAAGGCTCCTTACCTCGTTGGCCGGCCCTCCCGGACGCCTCGTCTTCAGGCTGAGGGATCACGCGAGCGTGACGATTTGGATCCGCGCCTACGACGACGAGAGCGTTATCCGGTCGTACTTCGAACTCGACGACGCCTGCGGCCTCGCCGGCAGAGGTCATTGAGATCCGTGACCATGGAGAGCTCGCGGCTATGGCCTCCTACGAACGGCATTAGGGCGTCCTCACGGAAGGCGCCCTGCAGGGCGGGCAAGAAGCGGACGGTGCTGCCGAGATCACCCGCCAAGAATTCGAGTCGACGTGGGCCGCTGCGCGAGAGACCCTCGACGCGGATCGCACCGAGGAGACGCGTTGATCACGGAGTACCAGCAGAAGCTGCGCGAGCGCTACATCGCCGCTACCGTCATGCCGGCCCCGGAGCCGTGGCAGAAGGTGCTGGACGACAGGACCCCCATCGGGGGTCTGCTCGGCATTGGCTTCGCCGTTCATCCCGACAGCGGTCACGACCTCGTCATGGTCGTGTCCAGCGACGGCCATGGACTCTTCGACGCGGTCACCGGCGAGAAGATCGCCCGCGACCAGGATCCAGACCCCGAAACGAGCACCCCCGACGCCCACCCCGACCTCGCCAGCCCCGGGCTCGGCCCGATCGCAGGCGTCCCGGTGCGCATTGCCGGGCTCTTCGGCGGCGGCCTGCACAGCACCACACCAGACGGCTGGACCCTGGACATCGTCAGCCCGGAGTGGCCCCATGACCGCGTCATCCTCTCCGCCGACGGCGGGTCGCACAAAGGCCCGGCGGGAGGGACGTGGTGGCACATCTTCCACTCCGAGTACTCAGAACTCCGCGCAGCCGGGTTCTCTCCCTCCGGCCTGACCCTGGCGGTCGCCACCAGCAGCGACCTCACCCTCTGGACCCGACCTGAGCTCCACTTTGACGACTGAGCGGACAGCGGGACAGCGGCCCAGCGGGCGACAGGGCGACAGATGGCCCAGCGGAATTCGCCGGGATGTTGGGAGGCCAGACCAGGGCCGGCGAACCTGTCAGAGCGGCGCTTCTCGCCGGAGGCGAGTCCGTTGTATGGGACGGCTCAGGCGCTACCGGTGACAACAACTGCTGAAGGTGACAGCTAACGCTGGAAGTCGCAGAGGGATTCCGCCCGGCAGGCGGGAGATGCTGCAAGCATCTGCTTGCAAAAGTTAGCAGGGTGGGGCAGGATCTGGAGCATGGCATCGCTCAACGTCGGAAATCTCGGCGAATACCTCCGTGAGCAACGGCGGCAGGCGCAGCTCTCGCTGCGGCAGCTGGCCGATGCGGCGGGGGTGTCGAATCCGTACCTGAGCCAGATCGAGCGCGGGCTGCGCAAGCCGAGCGCGGACATCCTCCAGCAGCTGGCCAAGGCGCTGCGGATCTCCGCGGAGACGCTGTACGTGCAGGCCGGGATCCTGGACGAGCGCGACCGCGACGAGGTGGAGACGCGAGCCGTCATACTCGCCGACCCCTCCATCAACGAGCGGCAGAAGCAGGTGCTGCTCCAGATCTACGAGTCGTTCCGCAAGGAGAACGCACTCGAGACGCCCGCCGACGAGATGCCGTCGAAGACCGACTGAAGTTGATCCGGGAGGACCAGCAGCATGGCCATCGCCGATGACCTGAAGAAGACCCTCACCGACCCCACTCCCCTCTACTTCGCCGCCGGCACCGCCGACCTCGCCGTCCAGCAGGCGAAGAAGGTGCCGGAGCTCATCGAGCAGCTGCGCGCCGAGGCCCCCGCGCGCATCGAGGCCGTGAAGAACACGGACCCGAAGGCCGTGCAGGAAGCGGTCTCCGCCAAGGTCGCCGAGGTGATCGGCGCGATCGACCCGAAGAAGATCGGGGAGACCGCCCAGGACCTGGCGCTGCGCGGTGTCGGCGTGGCCGCCGAGTACGCGGTGCGCGCCAAGGAGACCTACGACAAGGTCGCCGAACACGGTGAGCAGGCCGTACGGGCCTGGCGCGGCGAGGTCTCCGAGGAGATCGTCGACATCGCCGTCGTCGTCGAGCCGCGGCCCGAGCCGGCCGGCGAGACCGCTGCCGAGGAGCAGCAGCCCGCGGCCAAGAAGCCGGCCGCGCGCAAGAGCACGGCCAAGAAGGCCGTCGTCACCGCGGACGACGCGAGCTGAGCCGCGCCCGCATGGGCGACGACGGGCCGGGCACCCTTCAAGGGCCCGGCCCGTTGTGGTCTCCGGAGGGGCATGTGCCGGTAGCGTGGAGTGAGGCGGGATCGGAAGTGCGAAGCGGAAGCATGAGAAGGCGGTCGAAGCGATGTTGATGGACGGGTTCGATCGAGGCGTGATCCCGCTGCTCGGGCTCGCCATGCTGGTGCTCGCCGTGGTGGCCTTCGGCTTCGCGCTGCTGGCGCGCGACGACGCGTACCGGGCCGCCGACAAGCAGAGCAAGACCTTCTGGCTGGTCATCCTCGGCATCACCGTGCTCGTGGACGCCTTCCTGGGGATGCTCTTCCTCCAGATCGCTGGCCTGGTGGCGACCATCGTGTTCTTCGTGGACGTACGGCCGGCCCTCAAGCAGGTCTCGGGCGGCGGCCGCCGCAGCGGTGGCAGCAGCAGCGACGGCCCGTACGGCCCCTACAACGGCGGCCGATAGCCGGCTCTGCTCTCCCGCTCAGCCTTCTGAGCGGGAGAGCAGCACCACGGCCACGTCGTCGGTGAGCTCGCCGCCGTTGAGGCGGCGGGCCTCGGTGACGGAGGCCTCCAGCAGCCCTTCGCCGCTCAGACCGAGGTCCAGGTGGCGGTTGATCATCTCGACCATGCCGTCCTGGCCCAGCCGTTCCTTCCCCTCGCCGATCCGCCCCTCGATGAGGCCGTCGGTGTAGAGCATCAGGCTCCAGGTGCCGCCGAGCTCGACCTGCCGGCGCGGCCAGCGGGCCCGGGGCAGCAGCCCCAGGGCCGGGCCGCTGTTCTCGTACGGGAGGAGCCGCGCGCGGCGGCCCGGCCGGGAGATCAGCGGAGCCGGATGGCCGGCCAGGCACAGGCCCGCGCGGCGGCCGTCCGGGGCGATGTCGACGGTGCAGAGCGTCGCGAAGATCTCCTCGCAGGGGCGCTCGACCTCCAGCACCTCCTGGAGGGTCGCCAGCAGGTCGTCGCCGCACAGGCCGGCCAGGGTCAGGGCGCGCCAGGCGATGCGGAGCTCGACGCCGAGGGCGGCTTCGTCGGGTCCGTGGCCGCAGACGTCGCCGATCATCGCGTGGACGGTGCCGTCGGGGGTGCGGACGGCGTCGTAGAAGTCGCCGCCGAGGAGGGCCCGGCTGCGGCCGGGCCGGTAGCGGGCGGCGAAGCGCAGATCGGAACCCTCGAGGAGGGGAGTGGGGAGCAGACCGCGCTCCAGGCGGGCGTTCTCCTGGGCGCGCAGTTTCGATTCTGCGAGCTTGTACTGGGCTATGTCGGCGCGCTTTCTCTCCACGGCGTAGCGGATGGCGCGGCTCAGCAGCCGCCCGTCCAGCTCGTCCCGGAAGAGGAAGTCCTGGGCGCCGACGCGGACGGCCTCGGCGGCGCGCTCGGCGTCGTCCTCGTCGGTGAGGACCAGGACGGCGTGGCGGGGGGCGAGACGCAGCACCTGGTGCAGGACGGCGAGCTGCTGGTCCAGGGTGGCGGTGGTCGTCGCCGTGGCCGCGCCGGAGCCGCGGGTGCCGGGGAGGGACAGGTCGAGCAGGATGCAGTGCACGTCGGGCGTGAGCAGACGCTCGGCCTCGGTGAGGTTGCGGGCGGTGCGGAGCCGGATGCGGTGGCCGTCGGCGTCGAGGATCTCGGGGACGGTGAGCCCGCCGGCCGGGTCGTCCTCGATGACCAGGAGGGTCAGGGCGGTGGTCTGCGGGGTCGCCTGCGCGACGTCGGCGCCGATGGGAGTGGGCGGTGCGACGGCGTGCAGTACGGCCTGACCGCTCTCCGTGGCGGGGGTCTCCCTCTGCCGCGGTACGGGTACGGGCATCGTTTCCGGTTCCTTCCCTCCCCCCGAGGGTGCGCTCCGGCAGACCCTAGCGGTCCCGGCACCGCGAACGGAATGCCGTTCTTGGTGCGGGCCTCTGTCATATGCCGTCATCACGGGGGAAAATCGGCCTCGCCGGATGACAAAGGTCACGGCGGGGTGGTGTTCCGTCCCGTCCAACGAGACGTCCGCCACCCTTGCCGGTGCCCTGGCCGGGCGGGGCGGGGCTTTCCGTCTGCGGGCCGGTGGCCGCCTCTGCCCTGGCCGGGCGGGGCGGGGTTTTCCGTCTGCGGGCCGGTGGCCGCCTCTGCCCTGGCCGGGCGGTGCGGGGTTTTCCGTCTGCGGGCCGGTGGCCGCGCCTCAATCGCCGGCGGGGCTGGGTGGTGCGGCGGTGGTTTCGGGTGGGCGGTGGTGTGGGGTGGGGCGGTGCCCCTCCGGGGGCTCTCCTCGGCTCGGCGCGTGCGGCCATGGCTCGAACGTACGGCCCTGGTCGCGCCTCGTCCTGCGGGGAGCCCCCGCAGTGTCCCCGCCCCACAGCCCCGGCTCCGCCCGAGACGGCCCGAAGGGCCCCGACTCGCCTCGTCCGGGGTGGGCGGGAGTTGCCGGGTGGGGGTGTGGGGACGGTGGGGGGTGTCCCCGCAGGACGAGGCGGTACCGCCGCCCGGCAGCCGGGACAGGGCCGCACGCGCCGAGCCGAGGAGACACCCCCCGGCGGCCCCGCACCCCCACCCCCTCTCCCACTCCGCCCCGCGACACCACCCAGCCCCGCCGGCGATTGAGGCGCGGCCACCGGCCCGCACCCGGAAAACACCCGCACCGCCCGGCCAGGGCAGAGGCAGCCACCGAGCCGCACCCGGAGGGCAACGGCAGCGCCCGGCCAGGGCAGAGGCGGCCGACCGGCGCCGGAGGCGTTACGCGTCGGGGCGGACCACCGCCTTGATCGGCATGGAGCCCGCGCCCGCCATCGTGATGTTGCGGCCGGGGCGCGGGGCGTGGACCATCGCGCCGTCGCCCACGTACATACCGACATGGCTCGCGTCGTCGAAGTAGATGATCAGATCGCCCGGCCGCATGTCCTTGAGTGCGATCTTCGGGAGCAGCCGCAGCTGCTCCTGCGAGGTGCGTGGGATGCCGCGCCCCGCCGCCCGCCAGGCCTGGGAGGTCAGCCCGGAGCAGTCGAAGGAATCGGGGCCGACGGCGCCCCATTTGTACGGCTTCCCTATCTGCGCCGTGGCGAACTGCACGGCCTGCTTGCCGGCGTCCGTCGCCTTGCCGTTGACGTCCTTCATCGCGCCCGTGGACAGCCACGCCGTCTGCGCCCGGTACTGGGCTTCCTGCTCCAGCTGGATCAGCCGGGCCTTCTCCTCGGCCTCGAGCTTGCTCTCCAGTTCCTCCGCGGCCTTGATCTTCTCCTCGATCTGCTTCTTGGACTCCTCCTGCTTGACCCGGTTGGCCTCCAGCTTCTGCCAGCGCTCGCTCGCCTCCTCCGCGTAGCGCTGCAAGTCCGTCTGGGTGCGGTCCAGTTCGGACAGCAGGTCGGAGGCGGCCTTCTCGCCCTGGCGCAACCGGCCCGCCCCGTCGAGGAAGTGGTTCGGGTCCTCGCTCAACGCCAGCTTCGCGCCCGGCGGCAGGCCGCCCGAGCGGTACTGCGCGCGGGCCGCGGCGCCCGCGCGGCTCTTCAGCGTGGCGATCCGCTCCTTGCCCGCGACGATCAGGTTGGCGATCTCGACGATCTTGTCCGACTGGGCCTTGGTCTCGGCCTCGGCGAGGTTGTAGGCGTCCGTCGCGGTGCCCGCCTGCCGGTAGAGCTCCTCGATGTCCTTGCGGACCTGCTCCAGGGACTTGCCGCCCGGCCCCGGCAGAGGAGCGGCCGGAGCGCCCGGAGTCGCCGGAGCGCCGGGCGCGGCCGGAGCCGCCGGCGCCGCATACGCCATGCCCGTCGCGAGGCCCGGTGCCGTCAGCACCGCCATCGCGCACAGCAGCACGAGAGAGCTTGCGCCTCGTCGTCGCCTTACCGACCCCATGGTCCCCCCAGGCACCCGCGTCAGACCCGGACTCAGATCTGACTATTCATCAGTAACTTCGCACTGCCATCGGGATGGTGCCACGAGTCGATGAATTCCGACACCCTTGTGGATACCGTTTCGATCTTGTCTGCCCCAACGGACCCCGCGCCCTGCCCCTCACGGATCAACGGGGTACCCCCCGCCCCCGGTTCCCCGCCGCACCGCATTCACCCCACCGGGCGCAACGCCTCCCAGCGCAGCGTCAGTTCCCCCTGCCGCCACCGCCCCGGCCCGTCCGCCAGCGGCCAGTCCGCCGACAGCGCCCGCGCGGTGCGGATCCAGCGCTGCCGTGCCCCGTACGAGGCGTACGGGGCTGCCGCCGCCCAGGCCCGGTCGAAGTCCCGCAGGAAGGCGTGCACCGGCTCACCCGGCACGTTCCGGTGGATCAGCGCCTTCGGCAGCCGCTCCGCCAGGTCGGACGGACGCTCCAGCGAGCCCAGCCGGGCCGCGAACGTCACCGTGCGCGGCCCCTCCGGCCCCAGCGCCACCCACACGTGCCGCCGCCCGATCTCGTCGCAGGTCCCCTCCACCAGCAGCCCGCCCGGCGCCAGCCGCGCACACAGCCGGGCCCAGACCTCCGCGACCTGCTCCTCGTCGTACTGGCGCAGTACGTTCGCCGCGCGGATCAGCATCGGCCGCTCCCCGCCCTCCAGCGGGACCTCGAAGCCGCCGTGCCGGAAGCTCAGCCCCTCCCGCTCGTACGGCTTCGCCCCCGCCACCCGCGCCGGCTCGATCTCGATGCCGACCACCCGCACCCGCGGCGCCGCGTCCCGCAGCCGTGCCAGCAGCTCCACCGCGGTCCAGGGCGCCGCCCCGTATCCGAGGTCCACGGCCACCGGGTCCCCCGCTCGCCGCAGCGCCGCCCCGTGGGCGAAGGCGATCCAGCGGTCCATCCGGCGCAACCGGTTCGGGTTCGTCGTCCCGCGCGTCACCGAGCCCACAGGACGGCCGGAGGCGCGGCTGCGTGACGGTGACGGGGTACTGCGGGAGGCCATGAGCCGAGGGTAAGCGGAGGGCCCGCACACCGTGAAAAGCGCCCGGTGCCCCCAGAAAGCACCGAGAAGCACGAGGAACGCGCAGGAAAACCGGGCACCCCGGAATGCGGGGGACGGCCATCCGGGTTGCACTCCTTGCAGGGCGCCCTACGCGCCCCCGCAGTCATGCCGTCCGTCATGTCGTCCGAGCGTCGCGCGCGCACCGTCCGAGCCGAGAGGAACAGCTTCCTTGAGCCAGTACGTGTCCCGCCTCGGCGGCAGCCTCAGCGGGCGCCTCGCCGCCGCCCGTGCCGCCACCCGTCACGAGCCGCCCCGGCTGCGCCTGCCGGCCGTAGGCCACCACCGCAAGCCGCGCCGCGTGGCCATGCTCAGCGTGCACACCTCACCGCTGCACCAGCCCGGGACCGGCGACGCCGGCGGGATGAACGTCTACATCGTGGAGCTGGCCAGACGGCTCGCCGCGATCAACATCGAGGTCGAGATCTTCACCCGCGCCACCACCGGCGGGCTGCCGCCCGTGGTCGAGCTGGCACCCGGCGTACTCGTACGGCACGTGGACGCCGGCCCCTACGAGGGCCTCGCCAAGGAGGAGCTCCCGGCCCAGCTGTGCGCCTTCACCCACGGCGTGATGCAGGCCTGGGCCGGCCACCGCCCCGGCTACTACGACCTCGTCCACTCCCACTACTGGCTCTCCGGGCACGTCGGATGGCTCGCCGCCCAGCGCTGGGGCGTGCCGCTCGTCCACGCCATGCACACCATGGCCAAGGTCAAGAACGCGGCGCTGGCCGAGGGCGACACGCCCGAGCCCGCCGCCCGTGTCATAGGCGAGACGCAGATCGTCTCCGCCGCCGACCGGCTCATCGCCAACACCGCCGAAGAGGCCGACGAGCTCGTGCGGTACTACGAGGCCGACCCCGCCAAGGTGGCCGTCGTCCACCCCGGCGTGAACCTCCAGCGCTTCACCGTCGGCGACGGCCGGGCCGCCGCCCGCGCCCGCCTCGGCCTGCCGCAGGACGCCGTCATCCCGCTCTTCGCCGGACGGATCCAGCCGCTGAAGGCCCCCGATATCCTGCTGCGCGCCGTCGCCGTCCTCGTCGACCGGGACCCCTCGCTGCGCCGCCGCCTGTTCGTCCCCGTCGTCGGCGGCCCCAGCGGCAGCGGCCTCGCCAAGCCCGAGGGCCTGCAGAAGCTCGCCGCGAAGCTGGGCATCGCCGACCTCGTGCACTTCCACCCGCCGGTCGCCCAGGACGGGCTCGCGGACTGGTTCCGCGCCGCGTCCGTGCTGGTCATGCCGTCCTACAGCGAGTCCTTCGGGCTCGTCGCGATAGAGGCCCAGGCCGCCGGCACCCCGGTGCTGGCCGCCGAGGTCGGCGGGCTGCCCGTCGCCGTCGACGACGGCGTCACGGGGATCCTCGTACCCGGGCACGACCCGGCGGACTACGCGCGCCAGCTGCGCCGCTTCGTCGACGATCCCGCGCTCGCGGACCGGATGGGGGCCGAGGCGGCACGGCACGCGCAGTTCTTCGGCTGGGACACCGCGGCGAGCGGCACGGCCGACGTGTACACGGCGGCGATGCACGATCATCGCCGTCGCGTACGCTCCCACCATGGCTGACACCGCCGAGATCATCGAGAGTGCGCTCACCGGCGCGGAGCTGGACTGGGAGAGCCCCGCACCGGGCTCCTACGTCGTCACGCTCCCCGGCACGCGCAAGCTGAGCACCACCTGCTCGATCCGGGTCGGCCGGCATTCGCTGTCGGTCAACGCCTTCGTGATCCGCCATCCCGACGAGAACGAGGCGGGCGTCCACCGCTGGCTGCTGGAGCGCAACCTCAAGCTGTACGGGATGGCGTACGCGGTGGACCGGCTCGGCGACATCTACCTGACGGCCCGCCTGCCGCTGTCGGTCGTCACCCCGGAGGAGCTGGACCGGCTGCTCGGGACGGTGCTGGAGGCCGCGGACGGTTCGTTCAACACGTTGCTTGAGCTGGGCTTCGCGAGCGCGATCCGGCGCGAGTACGAGTGGCGGGTCTCGCGCGGTGAGCCGACCTTCAACCTCGACGCCTTCAAGCACCTGACGCGGCCGCAGGGCGAGCCGGCCGGCCCCGGCGGCCCGACCGGCTGACGCGCGACCGGCTGACGCGCGATCGGCTGACGCGCGATCGGCTGACGCCCGACCGGCTGACGCCGGCGGCCGGCGCACGACCCGGCTGACGCGATCGGCTGACGCGGCGCACCGGACGGCGGGGGCGGGCGTGTCGGCCCGCCCGTCCGGCCCCGGGAACCCGCACCGTGGCGGGATGAGCGGGACCACAGCCGAAGCACTGATGTACGCCTGGTTCGCCCTGGCCCTCCTGTCCGCCGGCTACGTCGCCCACGACGCGTTCACCGCGAACCCCGAGCTCACGGTGATGAAGTGGGGCTGGGTGCTGGTGACCCTCTACATCGGCCCGGTGGGCGCCGCGCTGTACGTGCTGTCCTGCAAGGAGCCGCGGCCGGGGACCCACGAGCGGTTCGTGGCACCGCTGTGGAAGCAGGCGCTCGGCTCGACCATCCACTGCGTGGCCGGCGACGCGACCGGCATCATGGTCGCGGCCGTCGTCGCCTCGCTGCTCGGACTTCCGCCGTGGGCCGACGCCCTGTTCGAGTACGTGGTCGGCTTCGGCTTCGGGCTGCTGGTCTTCCAGGCCCTGTTCATGCGCGACATGCTCGGCGGCAGCTATCTGCGGGCCGTCCGCTCGACGGTGTACGCGGAGTGGCTGTCGATGAACTGCGTGATGGGTGCCATGGTCGCGGTGAACGTGATCGTCCGCAGTCAGGTGCCGGGCGCGCGCGACGTCGGGGACGTGCGCTTCTGGGCGACCTTCTCGCTGGCGGTGCTGGCCGGCCTGGCCTGCGCGTACCCGGTCAACGCGTGGCTGGTCGCCCATCACCTGAAGCACGGGATGGGAACGGTACGGGCGCTGGGCGCGGGCGGCGAGCCCTTCCCGGCGGGCCCCGCCCCGACCCCTGCCCAGGCCCAGGCCCCCGCCCCGACCCCTGCCCAGGCCCCCGCCCCGACCCGAGCCCCTGCCCCGGCCATGACGACGGCCATGCCGGAGACCGGGGTCACGGGGGAGCAGAAGGCCGCCATGGCGGTGCTGACGGTCCTCTTCCTCGCGGCGGGCGTCCTGCTGGCGGCCCTCTTCGGCCACCTGGCCTGACCCGACCGGGCGCGCCCCGAGCGGTCAGTTCGGTGCGGCGGGGAGGGGTTCCGGCGTCCCGGGGGCGGCGGTCGTCGGGCCGCCGGCTGCCGCCGGGG
Source organism: Streptomyces yangpuensis (assembly GCF_024666385.1). Classification (NCBI taxonomy): domain Bacteria; kingdom Bacillati; phylum Actinomycetota; class Actinomycetes; order Kitasatosporales; family Streptomycetaceae; genus Streptomyces; species Streptomyces yangpuensis. The sequence continues at coordinate 3,428,019 of NZ_CP102514.1, read as the reverse complement.
CGGTGTCCGGGGCGTCCGGGGGGAGGTTCCGCATCAGGAGCCAGTAGCCGACCGCCGCCCCGGTGCCGAGGACGCCCGTGGCCGCCCAGAGCCAGTTCGCCCCCCACCGGTCGATCATGAAGCCCGCCATCAGCGGTGCCACCAGCGCGGCCACCGACCAGGACATCGTGTAGACGCCCTGGTAGCGCCCGCGCCCGTGCACCGGCGAGAGCCGTACGACCAGGCCCATCTGGGTCGGCGAGTTGACGATCTCGGCGAGCGTCCACACGCACACCGTCAGCGCGTACGCCCACACCGGTCCGGCGAAGGCCGTCAGCGCGAAGCCGTAGCCGGCCAGCAGCGCCGAGACCACCAGCAGCTTCTGCGGGTCGCGGTGCTCGATGAGGCGGGTGACGGGGATCTGCAGGACGACGATCAGCAGGCCGTTCACCGCGATGACGAGCCCGTAGTCCCCGGGGGAGAAGCCGGCGGTGCCCATCGCGACGGGCAGGCCGACCGACCCCTGCGTGAAGATCAGCGAAATCAGGAAGGACAGACCGACCACGCCCATGAACCGCCCGTCGCGCAGCACCGTCCCGAGGCCGGTCTCCGGCTCCGTCTCCGCGCCCGCGCCGCTCTTGTCCGGGGAGGCGCCGGCCGCGGCGGACGTGCCGCGCTCCGGCCGGGACTCGGGCAGCTTGACGTAGACGAGCACCGCGCAGACCAGCGTGAGCGCCGCCTCGCCCAGGAAGCCGGCGAGGTAGCTGTACTCGGCGATCAGGCCGGCCGCGGTCGCGCTGATGGCGAAGCCCAGGTTGATGGCCCAGTAGTTGAGCGCGAAGGCCCGTACGCGGTCCTCGGGGCGGACGATGTCGGCCATCATCGCCGCGACCGCCGGGCGGGAGGCGTTCGAGGTCATGCCGACCAGGAGGGCCACCGTCGCGATCGCCGCCGGATGCTCCATGAAGCCCAGCAGCGCGACCGAGAAGGCCGTCGAGGCCTGGGCCGCCAGCAGGGTGGGGCGCCGCCCCAGACGGTCGGTCATCACGCCCGCGACGAGGGAGGAGACCACGCCGCCCAGGCCGTGGAGGGCGACGACGAGTCCCGCGAAGGAGGCCGAGTAGCCCCGGTCCAGGGTCAGGTACAAGGTCATGAACGTGGCGACGAAGGCCCCGAGGCGGTTCACGAGGGTGCTCGTCCACAGCCACCAGAACGCCCGGGGCAGACCCGAGACGCTCTCCCGCGCGGCCCGTCTCAGACTGTCAGCGGACATACGGAATCCCCCCGAGGCTGTAAGTGTCGCTCTGCCGAGGTGCACATTACGAGCGGCTGGGCTCCGGGCGCCAGTCGATTGACGCCCGCCGTCAATCGACGGGACCGGGCACCGCGCGCGGGCGCGCTCGGGCGTCCATTAGGCTCGTACGCATGGCCGACGCACCGTACAAGCTGATCCTCCTCCGCCACGGCGAGAGCGAATGGAACGCGAAGAACCTGTTCACCGGCTGGGTGGACGTCAACCTCACCGAGAAGGGCGAGAAGGAGGCGGTCCGGGGCGGTGAGCTGCTGAAGGACGCCGGCCTGCTGCCCGACGTTCTGCACACCTCGCTCCAGAAGCGCGCCATCCGCACCGCCCAGCTCGCGCTGGAGGCCGCGGACCGCCACTGGATCCCGGTGCACCGCTCCTGGCGCCTGAACGAGCGCCACTACGGCGCGCTGCAGGGCAAGGACAAGGCGCAGACCCTCGCGGAGTTCGGCGAGGAGCAGTTCATGCTGTGGCGCCGCTCCTACGACACCCCGCCGCCGGTGCTCGAGGACGGTACGGAGTTCTCGCAGTCCGAGGACCCGCGCTACGCGTCGATCCCGAACGAGCTGCGTCCGCGCACCGAGTGCCTCAAGGACGTCGTCGAGCGCATGCTGCCGTACTGGTACGACGGCATCGTCCCGGACCTGCTGGCGGGCCGCACGGTCCTGGTGGCCGCGCACGGCAACTCCCTGCGCGGTCTGGTCAAGCACCTCGACGGCATCTCGGACGCCGACATCACGGGCCTGAACATCCCGACCGGCATCCCGCTCGTCTACGAGCTGGACGCTGACTTCAAGCCCCTCAACCCGGGCGGCACCTACCTCGACCCGGCCGCCGCCGCGGCCGCCATCGAAGCCGTCAAGAACCAGGGCAAGAAGAAGTAGTCACCACGAGCGAGCCCCTGACCTGCGCGTACGGCGTGGGTCAGGGGCTTTCGTCTGCTCCGGTTGCGCCGTGGGCCCCGGTGTCCTCTGTCCGGTCGGATCCGACGGTGGGGCGCGCCGGGATGCCCGGGGGTCAGTTCGGGGTCGCCGTCGGCGTGTTCCTGCGCCATTCCGCGCCGATCGAGCGGAGGAGGGCCGGGTACACGCCCAGGTAGCGGAAGGGCTTGATGGCCAGCATGTAGGCCGCGCCCAGGAAGCCGTTGGGCTTCACCAGGACCGTCATCTGGCCGCGGTGGCCGCCGTTCCCGTCCGGGACCCAGCCGATGTGCATCACCCCGTGCATGGTCCTGTTCGCCATCTCCGCCGCCCACTCGTCATGCGTCTGGTAGACGGAGGTGAAGGGGACTGCGGCGAGGTCCGGCCCGCGCTCCCCCTCGCGCAGGTCCGCCGGCAGCCGGTCGCGGAGCGTCGGCACCCGGGAGCGGAGGCCGCCCTCGGGCTTGTCCCAGCCGAGCAGGGCGCCGAGCTTCCACCGGATCGCGAAGAGCGCCCGGCCGACGGGGGAGGGGACGGGGTCCCCGGTGCCCTCCGCGAACTGGCGCACCAGGCGGGCGAGGTCGTCGGGTCCGCCCGGTGTCGGGAGCGCCCACACGTCCTCGATCCGGAAGTCGCCCGCGATCTCGTGGATCCGCCAGGGCCGGGAGGTGTGCGCGGTGCTGCGGAGTCTCATGAGCAAGCCCCTATCTATACGATGCCGTATAGATCGAGGCTAGCACCCTTCTATACGGCACCGTATAGAAGGGTGGGTGTACGAGGAGGGACACGGCATGGGTGTGACCCGCACGCCGCGCGGCAGGTGGATCGAGGAGGGGCTGCGGGCGCTGGCCGCCGGCGGCCCCGAGGCCGTCCGGGTCGAGGTGCTGGCGCAGGCGCTCGGCGTCAGCAAGGGCGGCTTCTACGGGTACTTCGGCAGCCGCGGCGCGCTGCTCACCGAGATGCTCGACACCTGGGAGCGCGAGGTCACCGAGGCGGTGATCGAGCTGGTCGAGAGCGGCGGGGGAGACGCCAGGGCCCGGCTGGACCGGCTGTTCACGATCGTCGCCTCCTACGAGGAGGGACCGGTGGTCGGCGTCGACGCCGACCTGGCGATCCGCGACTGGGCCCGGCGCGACGAGGCCGTCGCCGAACGGCTGCGCCGTGCGGACAGCCGGCGTATGGAGTACCTGCGCTCGCTGTTCCGCGCCTTCTGCGCCGACGAGGACGACGTCGAGGTCCGCTCCCTGATCACCTTCTCGCTGCGCATCGGCTCGCACTTCATCGCCGCCGACCACGGCGGCCGCAGCCGCGCGGAGGTGATGGAGCTGACCCGGAAGTGGCTGCTGAGGTAGGAGGCCGGACCTTCTAACCGGGATAGGTGTGGAAGGCGACCAGGGCGTGGTCCGGGCCGTCCGCCGTGAAGTCGACCGTCACCGCGTCGATGTCGCGGTTGCCGAAGTTGGGGGAGTCCGGGTAGGTGAGGCGGGCGTGGAGGCTGCCCTCCGGGCCGTCGAGCGACTCCGTCTCGTACGTGTGGGAGCTGTAGCGCTCCTCGGGGCGGGCTTCGAGCCAGGCCGCGACCTCCGCCCGGGGCATCCGGAAGGTACCCGTCCACTGGCTGGGGAAGAGGGTGTCCGCGTGCTCGGTGCAGCTCCCGCCGTCCGCGCCCGGCGGGAGCCGCCAGCCGATGGCCTTCATCGCCCTCTCGCACGCGACCGCGCGCGGGGCCGTCCCGCCCGACTGCTTCACGGCGTACAGGAACAGGCCGCCCACGACCAGGGGTGGCACGACCAGCAGGGTCACCGCCAGGCCGAGCAGCCACTTCGTACGCCGCCGCATCCGCGGCTGTCCGCCCACCGGGCCCGTCACGCCCGCCCCGCCCACCGGGCCCCAGCCCGCCACCGGGCCCGCCTTGCTCCCTGCGCCCACCCTGTTCACCGCACCCGCCCCACTTGATCGATTCGAACGTGTTCAGAATCGGTGACGCGGCAACCCCGGCCCGCGGTTGCGCCGGACGTACGCCAAAAGGCCCCCCGCCGGCGGGAAGTCCGCGGGCAGGGGGCCTCTTCGCGGGGCCGACCGGGTGGGCCCGGTCAGCCCCCGCACTGGCAGGGGGCACCGGACTGGCAGCCGCAGCCGCAGCCGGAGCCGCAGCCGCAGGCCGCGAGCAGCGGGAGCCGCAGCGGCTCGGGCTTCGGCGGCTGCTCCTGCTCCGGGGTGATGGGTACGGGGGAATCGGGCATGGTTCCTCCTCGGCGGGGCGGTGCCCCGCGGCATACGGGACTCGTACGACTGACCGCCCTCGCCCTCATTCATGCCCAGCTCCACCGGCGCGTCAACGGCGCACGGGAGCTCGAAGTGGCCCCGGCGCCGACGTCCGCCGAGGTGCGCCGCCGCGCGCCGTCGTACGCCGTCGTACGCCGAGGTGCCGCGTCAGGCGCCTTCGATCTGCGTCGGCTGCTGGAGCTCGTCCGCGTGCTCGCCCGTCACCAGGTAGACCACGCGCTTGGCCACCGACACCGCGTGGTCCGCGAAGCGCTCGTAGTAGCGGCCGAGCAGCGTCACGTCCACCGCCGTCTCGATGCCGTGCTTCCAGCGGTCGTCCATCAGATGCTGGAACAGCGTCCGGTGCAGCTGGTCCATTTCGTCGTCGTCCTGCTCCAGCTGGAGTGCCAGGTCCACGTCCTTCGTGATGATGACCTCGGCTGCCTTCGCCATCAGGCGCTGCGCCAGCTGACCCATCTCCAGGATCGTGGCGTGCAGGTCCCGCGGAACGGCGCGGTCCGGGAAACGCAGCCGGGCGAGCTTCGCCACGTGCTGGGCCAGGTCGCCGCTGCGCTCCAGGTCGGCGCTCATCCGCAGCGAGGTCACGACGATCCGCAGGTCGGTGGCGACGGGCTGCTGGCGGGCGAGCAGCGCGATGGCACGGGCCTCCAGGTCGTGCTGGAGGTCGTCGACCTTCTGGTCGGCGGCGATGACGCTCTCGGCGAGCTTCAGGTCGGCATCGAGCATGGAGGTCGTGGCCCGCCCGATCGCGGAACCGACGAGCCGGGCCATCTCGACCAGGCCGTCTCCGATCGAGTCCAGTTCTTCGTGGTACGCGTCGCGCATGTCTCGTGTCCCTCTCTCGACCTACTACTGCGGTGATGCCCGGGGCGGGCCGGGGGGCGGCCTTCTGCCCCACGTTGACACGGTGAGCCGGAAACGCGTCCGACTCCGGCACCACAAGTGAATCAACCCCATCGCCAGGGTGAACTCTGGGCGACGACTGTTCGAGGTGCCACCCGAACGGCTGTGGAAGTGTCGTCGTGCCTGCTTAACCTGGATGCATGGACGTGAACGCGGCGGTCGCCGCAGCTGCAGCGATCGCCGGTCTGTGCACCGGCGTCATCGCGATGCTGGCGTTCCGCTGGAGCGAGCGCGACCACGCCCGCCCCACCCGGAGCTCCATGCGCCCCGACATCAACGCGGTGCTGCCGCCCGGCGTGGACACCGTCCTGTCCGTGCTCCGTTCCTCCGCCGTGGTCCTCGACGAGGGCGACGCCGTCGTCAAGGCCTCGTCCGCCGCCTACGCCCTCGGCCTCGTACGCGGCGGCAAGCTGGCGGTGGAGCCCATGCTCCACATGGCCCGCGACACCCGCCGGGACGGGGAGATACGCCAGGTCGAGCTGGACCTGCCCCGCCGCGGAACCGGCCGGGGCGAGGCCCTCGCGGTATCGGCGCGCGTCGCCCCGCTCGGCTCCCGCCTCGTGCTGCTCCTGGTCGAGGACCTCACCGAGGCCCGCCGCATCGAGGCAGTGCGCCGTGACTTCGTCGCCAACGTGTCCCACGAGCTGAAGACCCCGGTCGGGGCGATCTCCCTGCTGTCAGAGGCCGTCATGGACGCCGCGGACGACCCCGAGGCGGTCAGCCGCTTCGCCGGCCGCATGCAGATCGAGTCGACCCGGCTGATCAATCTCGTGCAGGAGCTCATCGACCTCTCCCGGGTGCAGAACGACGACCCGCTGGAGGACGCCGAGCCCGTCCGCGTGGACACGCTGGTCGCCGAGGCCATCGACCGCTGCCGTCACACGGCGTCCTCGAAGCAGATCACCATGGCCGCGGGCGGCACCGCCGACCTGCGCGTCTGGGGCAACCGCGGGCAGCTCGCCGCCGCCCTCGGAAATCTGGTCGAGAACGCCGTCAACTACAGCCCCGCCCGTACCCGCGTCGGCATAGCCGGCCGCCGGGTCACGGCACCCGGAGGGGACCTGATCGAGATCGCCGTGACCGACCAGGGCATCGGCATCCCCGAGAAGGACCGCGAGCGCATCTTCGAGCGCTTCTACCGCGTGGACCCGGCCCGCTCCCGCGCCACGGGAGGCACCGGCCTCGGCCTCGCGATCGTGAAGCACGTGGCCGCCTCGCACGGCGGCGAGGTGTCGGTGTGGAGCTCGGAGGGCCAGGGCTCCACCTTCACCCTGCGACTGCCCGAAGCGGCCGCCTCGGCCACGCCGGCCGCCGCCCGCACCCACCCGACCCCAGCCTGAACCAGAACCGCTCCAGCCATCCCTGCCCCGGAGGTCCTTCCGTGACCCGAGTGCTCGTCGTCGAGGATGAGGAATCCTTCAGCGACGCCCTGTCCTACATGCTCCGCAAGGAGGGCTTCGAGGTCGCCATCGCGGCGACCGGCCCCGACGGGCTCGACGAGTTCGAGCGCAACGGCGCCGACCTCGTCCTCCTCGACCTGATGCTCCCCGGTCTGCCCGGCACCGAGGTCTGCCGGCAGCTGCGCGGCCGTTCCAACGTCCCCGTGATCATGGTGACCGCCAAGGACAGCGAGATCGACAAGGTCGTCGGGCTGGAGATAGGAGCCGACGACTACGTCACCAAGCCCTTCTCCTCGCGGGAGCTGGTCGCCCGCATCCGCGCGGTCCTGCGCCGCCGCGGCGAGCCGGAGGAGGTCACCCCGGCGGCCCTGGAGGCGGGCCCCGTACGGATGGACGTCGACCGCCACGTGGTCACCGTCGCCGGCGGCAAGGTGGACCTCCCGCTGAAGGAGTTCGACCTGCTGGAGATGCTGCTGCGCAACGCGGGCCGCGTACTGACCCGCATGCAGCTGATCGACCGGGTCTGGGGCGCGGACTACGTCGGCGACACCAAGACCCTCGACGTCCACGTCAAGCGCCTCCGCGCCAAGATCGAACCGGACCCGGGCGCGCCGCGCTACCTGGTCACGGTCCGCGGCCTGGGCTACAAGTTCGAGCCGTAGCCCCGGGCCGGGCGTTCCCGCGGGCCGGTCGGAGGCCGGCGCAGGGTCCCGAAGCCGATGAGGCCCCCCGGGGCCGTGTCGTGCGAGGGGCGCACGCGGGAGGGGTTCGAACCGGACCCGGGCGCGCCGCGCTACCTGGTCATGGTCCGCGGCTTGGGCTACAAGTCCCGCGGGAGTGCCGTGCCCCGGGCCGGGCGTTCCCGCGGGAGTGCCGTAGCCCCGGGCCGGGCGTTCCCGCGGGAATGCCGTGCCCCCGCGCCGGGCGTTCCCGCCCGCCGGTCATGGAGAGGGCCCCCGTCCGCAGGTGCGGACGGGGGCCCTTCCCGTATGCGTACGTGTACGGCGCTACGCCGCGACCTGACTCAGTGGCCCGCGGGGCGCGAGGCCGAGCCCGACGGCGAACCGGCGGGCGAGCCCGAGGCGGAGCCGGACGGGTTGGCGCCGGCGGCGCCCGACGGGGAGCCCGAGGGAGAGCCGGCCGGGGAGCCCGACGGCGTGCCTGAGGGAGAGCCGGCCGGGCTGCCGGACGGGGTGGCGGCCGGGGCCGCGGACGGGCCGAAGCCCGCGTACATGCCGGTGGCCGGGACCACGAAGGCCTGGAGCTCGACGCCGCCGGTGCTGCTCAGCTGGAAGACGACCTTCTGCACGTCGCCGTTCTTGGCGGCCTCGGAGCCGTTCTCGATCACGGCGGAGGCGTTGCCCGTGCCGCCCAGCACCACGGAGCCGCCGGCCGGCACGGTGATCTTCGCGGCGCCGCCGGCCGGCTTCAGCGCGACCTTGCCCTTGCCATCCGCAAGGGTGATGCCGTCAAGCGTCTGCGCCTTGGTGCCGTTGTTGAAGACGGTCGCCGAGACGACGGCCGGGCCCTTCTTGTCCTTCTCGCCCTGGGTGATCACCATGGCGTTCTGGATCTCGATGTCGCCCTTGGTGGCGGAGGCGTTGTCCGGCTTGATCTGGAGAGTCTGCGCGTCGTTGCCCGCACCGCATGCGGCCAGCGAGGCGATCGAGAACACGACGGCGGTGGCGGCGAGGGCGCCGCGTCGAAGGCTGCGGCTCACGGCGGCGGCAACTCCTTGGACGAACGGAACGGAGGGTGGGCTCTCCCGGCAACCGCTGGGAGGTACCCCCGGAGCGGCCGAGGTAAAGCCGCTCTAAGGGTGTGTCAGCGCGCTTAGGTTACCGAGCCGCCGCCCCGCCCCCGCACCCGACCCTCCGCAGGGCGGCCGCCGCCCTGGGGACGGTCCACGATCTTGCATTCCGCCCGGGGTTCACCTTCTCGTTCACCTCGCCGATCATGCGCCGCCCGCATATCGTGCGAGCGGCCTCCGTTGATCAATTCCCGGATTCCCCCGAACCCCGCCGGTGATCAATTCAGGATTGGGCCGGAACCGCTCCCGTACGCACGCTCGCCAGCCGAACGGAGCAGTTCGGTTTCGCGACTCCCAACCCGGCAAAACGGGACGTACGTCACACTGGTGGGGGTGTGAGGGAGGTGTAGCGTGGCCCTTTCGCCCGGTCCGCGCACTACCCCCGACCTGCGAATACCCCCTTCCGGAACCCTTCCGCAGCACGTTCCTGTCGCTGTTGTCAAGCCCCGAGATGTGCCCTGACCTGCGAAAACGCCATTCATAACAGTCAGTTCTCGTGTTACCCTGGATAGCCACGGAAGGGGTACCTGTCACATGACGTTCAAGGTTGGCGACACCGTGGTCTATCCCCATCACGGGGCCGCGCTGATCGAGGCCATTGAGACTCGCCAGATCAAAGGCGTGGACAAGACCTACTTGGTGCTCAAGGTCGCTCAGGGCGACCTGACGGTTCGTGTGCCTGCGGACAATGCGGAGTTCGTCGGCGTTCGCGACGTAGTCGGCCAGGACGGGCTGGACCGGGTCTTCGAGGTGCTTCGTGCACCGTATGCCGAAGAGCCGACGAACTGGTCCCGGCGCTACAAGGCAAATCTGGAGAAGCTCGCTTCTGGCGATGTCATCAAGGTCGCCGAAGTGGTGCGTGACCTGTGGCGTCGTGAGCGCGAGCGCGGGCTCTCCGCGGGCGAGAAGCGCATGCTCGCGAAGGCGCGCCAGATTCTGGTCAGCGAGCTCGCGCTCGCTGAGAACACGAACGAGGACAAGGCCGAGGCCCTCCTCGACGAGGTGCTCGCGTCCTGACGCGAGGCCCCGTGCACGGTGTGCACAGCTTGCCGCGGTGCCCGATGACAAGGTTTCTCCTCCCGGAGAGACCTGTTGCCGGGCGCTGCGGCATGTCTGTATCCGTACCTCTTGACCTCTTGCCCCACACCTCGTGCCGTACTCGTACTTCTGCGCGCCCCGCCGTGCTCGTAGCCGTACTCGTACGTGTCACTGGCGTGCCGGGTCCGGACTGCCTGCTCGACCGGTCGTCACGGAAGGGGCGAGGGCGTCGCACCCGGCACCCTTCAGGCCATACCCATGTCGGCCGAAGTCACAAACCTGGCTCGGAAACCTGGCTCGGAGCTACTGATGTCTGACGTAACGCGCCCCCGCCGCACCGCCGCGGTGATCCCGGCCGCCGGCCGCGGGGTACGCCTCGGTCCCGGCGCCCCCAAGGCCCTGCGGGCCCTCGGCGGGACCCCGATGCTCGTCCACGCCGTCCGCGCGATGGCCCGCTCCCGCGCGGTGTCCGTCGTGGTGGTCGTCGCCCCGGCCGCCGAAGCGGCCGAGGTGCGCCTCCTGCTGGGCGAGCACGCGCTGCCCGAGCGGACCGAGGTCCTGGTCGTCCCCGGCGGGGACACCCGCCAGGAGTCCGTACGGGCCGGTCTGGACGCCCTCCCGCAGGACGTCACCTCCGTCCTGATCCACGACGCGGCCCGCCCGCTCGTTCCGGTGGACACCGTCGACGCCGTCGTCGAGGCGGTACGCGACGGCGCCCGCGCCGTGGTGCCCGCGCTCCCGCTGGCCGACACCGTCAAGGAGGTCGAGCCCGGCAGGCCGGGCGAGCCCGAGCCGGTCGTCGCCACGCCCGAGCGGGCCCGGCTGCGCGCCGTGCAGACCCCTCAGGGCTTCGACCTCGCCACGCTCCTTCAGGCACACGCCGCGATCGCCGTCGCCGGCGAGGGCGCCACCGACGACGCGGGCATGGTGGAGCGCCTCGGTGTCCCCGTCGTGGTGATCCCGGGACACGAAGAGGCCTTCAAGGTCACCCGACCGCTCGACCTGGTCCTCGCAGAGGCCGTACTCGCCCGCAGGAGGGCCACCGATGGGTTCTAGCACCGCCGCACCCGGCGCAGCCGCCGCACCCGAGGCGGCCGCTGTCCCCGCCGCCACGCCCCTGATCCCGCTCGTCGGGATCGGCACCGACGTGCACGCCTTCGAGACCGGCCGCGAACTGTGGTGCGCCGGCCTGCTGTGGGAGGGGGAGGACGGCCTCGCCGGCCACTCCGACGGCGACGTCGCCGCGCACGCCGCCTGCGACGCCCTCTTCTCGGCCGCCGGAGTCGGCGACCTCGGCGCGCACTTCGGCACCTCCCGCCCCGAGTGGTCCGGCGCCGCCGGGGTGACTCTGCTGGCGGAGGCCGCCCGGATCGTGCGCGCGGAGGGCTTCGAGATCGGCAACATCGCCATCCAGGTGATCGGTGTACGCCCGAAGATCGGCAAGCGGCGCGAAGAGGCACAGAAGGCGCTCGCCGCCGCCGCGGGCGCCCCCGTCTCCGTATCGGGCACCACCACCGACGGACTGGGCCTGACCGGCCGGGCCGAGGGGCTCGCCGCGATCGCCACCGCCCTCGTGTACCGGACGAACCGGGCCTGAACGCCCCCGGAAACGGCACATCTTCGGCAACAAAGCGGCCCCGCGCCCCCAAAGGTCGCGGGGCACTGCTACAGGCGCACTACCCTGGATGCCGTGACTATTCGCCTGTACGACACCAGCGCCCGGCAGATCCGCGACTTCACCCCGCTCGTTCCGGGCTGTGTCTCGATCTACCTCTGTGGCGCCACCGTGCAGGCGGCCCCGCACATCGGGCACATCCGGTCGGGTCTCAACTTCGACATGATGCGCCGCTGGTTCCAATACCGCGGCTACGACGTCACCTTCATCCGCAACGTCACCGACATCGACGACAAGATCATCGCGAAGTCGGCCGAGCAGGGCCGCCCCTGGTGGGCCATCGGCTACGACAACGAGCAGGCCTTCAACAACGGGTACGACGCCCTCGGCTGCCTGCGGCCCACCTATGAGCCGCGCGCCACGGGCCACGTCCCCGAGATGATCGAGATGATGCGCGGCCTGATCGAGCGCGGCCACGCCTACGAGGCCGACGGCAACGTCTACTTCGACGTGCGCTCCTTCCCCGGCTACCTGAGCCTGTCCAACCAGGAGCTCGACAACCTCCTCCAGCCCTCCGGCGAGGGCGAGACGGGCAAGCGGGACCCCCGTGACTTCGCCATGTGGAAGTCCGTGAAGCCGGGCGAGCCCTCCTGGGAGACCCCGTGGGGCCGGGGCCGTCCGGGCTGGCACCTCGAATGCTCCGCCATGGCGCACAAGTACCTCGGCGAGGCCTTCGACATCCACGGCGGCGGGCTCGACCTGATCTTCCCGCACCACGAGAACGAGATCGCCCAGGCCAAGGCCTTCGGCGACGAGTTCGCGAACACGTGGGTCCACAACGCCTGGGTCACCATGGCCGGCGAGAAGATGTCCAAGTCCCTCGGGAACTCGGTCCTCGTCTCCGAGATGGTCAAGCAGTGGCGCCCGATCGTCCTGCGCTACTACCTCGGCACCCCGCACTACCGGTCGATGATCGAGTACAGCGAGGAGGCGCTGCGCGAGGCCGACGCGGCCTTCGCCCGCATCGAGGGCTTCGTCCAGCGCGTCGTGGAGAAGGCCGGCGGCCCCGTCGAGCCCGCGAAGGAGGTCCCGCCCGCCTTCGCCGAGGCCATGGACGACGACCTCGGCGTCCCGCAGGCCCTCGCGATCGTCCACACCACCGTCCGCCAGGGCAACAGCGCGCTCGCCGCCGACGACAAGGACGCGGCCATCGCACGCCTGGCGGAGGTGCGGGCCATGCTGGGCGTCCTCGGTCTCGACCCGCTCGACCCGCACTGGGCCGGCGAGAGCGAGCGCGGCGAGGACCTCCACGGCGCCGTGGACACCCTCGTACGCCTCGTCCTGGACCAGCGCGAGTCCGCCCGGGCCCGCAAGGACTGGGCGACCGCCGACGCCATCCGCGACCAGCTCCAGCAGTCCGGTCTGGTCATCGAGGACAGCCCGACGGGTCCGCGCTGGACGCTCGGCGCCCGCTGAGCCCCCGGCACCCGGAGCAGTCCGACTGTGCCGCCCGGCCTTCCGGGCGGCACACTCTTCATACGTACATATCGCAGCACCAACGAAAACAGGTAGAGGTCATGGCCGGGAACAGCCAGCGCAGGAACCGCCGCACGTCCAACAAGAAGGGCGCGACGGTCGGCAGCGGTGGCCAGCGGCGCAAGGGCCTGGAGGGCAAGGGCCCCACGCCCAAGGCCGAGGACCGCAAGAAGCACAAGGCGAACCGCATCGCCAACGCGATGGCCCGCCAGGCCGCCAAGCGCCGCCCCGCCCCCCGCCGCGGCGGCCCCAAGGGCACCAGCGAGATGGTCGTCGGCCGCAACCCGGTCTTCGAGGCACTGCGCGACGGCGTCCCCGCCACCACCCTCTACGTCCAGCAGTTCATCGACAACGACGAGCGCGTCCGCGAGGCCCTCCAGATCGCCGGCGAGCGCGGCAACATCAACCTGATGGAGGCCCCGCGCCCCGAGCTCGACCGCATGACCAACGGGCTCAACCACCAGGGCCTGGTCCTCCAGGTCCCGCCGTACGAGTACGCGCACCCCGAGGACCTCACCGACGCCGCCTACGACAACGGCGAGGACCCGCTGATCGTCGCCCTCGACGGGGTCACCGACCCGCGCAACCTCGGCGCGATCGTCCGCTCCGTCTCCGCCTTCGGCGGCCACGGCGTGGTGATCCCCGAGCGCCGTGCCGCCGGCATGACCGCCGGTGCCTGGAAGACCTCCGCCGGCACCGCCGCCCGCACCCCGGTCTCCCGCGTCACCAACCTCACCCGCGCCCTGCAGGAGTACAAGAAGGCGGGCATCGCCGTCGTCGGCCTCGCCGCCGAGGGCACGCACGAGGTGCAGGACCTGGAGGCGCTGGGCGGCCCGGTCGTCATCGTCGTGGGCTCCGAGGGCAAGGGCCTCGGCCGCCTCGTCGGCGAGAACTGCGACTACCTCGTGCGCATCCCGATGCCGGGCGGCGCAGAGTCCCTCAACGCCGGTGTCGCCGCGGGCGTCGTGCTGTACGAGGCGGCCCGCCGCCGCGCCACCCGGCCGCGCACCTGATCGCCTTGATCCACTTGGCTCACGGAATGTGACACGTGAGCGTGTCACCCCGCCCGTTTCGGGCGGGGTGGCTTGATCTTGACGGGTCTCGGACAGATCCCTGATGTCAAGGCAGTGTCCTAAACACTGATCACTCGGTTAGATGAGTGTGGACACCAGAACGTCAGGGTTCGACGACCAGCCCGCGCTGAGCATGGTCAAGGTGCCGTGCGACCCCGCACAGGTCATCGTCAACCACGCCAGCTTCCGCGTGCGGCTCGCACCGAGCCCGAGCGCGCGTCCCAAGCCCGCGCAGGCCCCCGGCCGCGCGCCCGTCCTGGGCGGCGCCGTGGTGGCGGCCGCCGGGGCCACCCGCCGCCGTGCCCCCGTGGTCTGGAGCGGAAAGTCCGACACCGCGGGCGCCGCCGCGGCCATGGGCGGACTGCTCCAGGCCGTACGCGGCCACGACGAGCACGACGGCGGGGCCACCCAGGTCATCCCGCGCGTCGACCTGGCCCACGACCTCGCCGAGGACACCCTGGCCACGCCGACCGTCATCGGTCAGCGCAGCTACGGCGACCCCGCCGAGACGCGCCCCCTGGCCGCCGTACGGGACCTGCCGTACGAGCAGCCGCACGGACCCGGGGCCGGCCCGGGGCCGGATTCCCGGCGCCCGCAGGCCGACAACCGCGGACAGGCCTCCTACTACCCCGGCCGCCGGATGAACCTCGGCGTCGTGCTGCTCCCGCTGCGCGTCTTCCTCGGCTTCATCTCCATCTACGCCGGCATGGGCAAGCTGTGCGACCCCGTCTACTTCGACGGCGGCGAACGCGGCTCCATGGTCACCTGGCTGCACACCCTCACCCCGTGGGCGCTGGCCGAGCCGCTGCGCGACTTCGCGCTCGCCCACCCGGTGGGCGCGGGCCTCAGCGTGGCCTTCCTCCAGGTCATCGTCGGCGTGCTGACCGTCTTCGGCCTGTGGCAGCGGTTCGCCGCCTGCTTCGGGGCGCTGCTGTCCGCCGCGCTGCTGATGACGGTGAGCTGGAAGACCGTACCGGCCTACGACGCCCCCGACATCATCTACCTCGCCGCCTGGAGCCCGCTGATCATCGCGGGCGCGCCGGTCTACTCCCTCGACGGACGCCTCGCGGGCGAGGCCTGGCGCACGCTCGGGCCGCGCTCGGAGATCTGGCGGCTGCGCCGGCGCGTGCTGCGGCGCGGGGCCGTCATGGCGACCGTCGTGTGCGGGCTCACCCTGCTCGTCGGCTCCCTCCTCGGTGGCGCGGTCCGCTCCACCACCGTCGTCACCGTCCCCGGTCCCGGCCAGGCTCCCAGCAACTACCTGCCGGGCCGCCCGCTGCCGCAGGCTCCCGCGAAGCAGCCGCCGGCGCAGCAGCAGCCGACCCGGCCGGCGTCGCCGACGCCCTCCGCGTCCGAGCCCTCCGCCAAGTCCGGCAGGACCGCGTCGGGCTCGCCCTCGCGGGGGACGGCGGGGACCGGTTCCGAGTCGCCCGCCGCGACCCGCGGCACGACGACCGGCAAGCAGCAGACCCCGCGCAGCACCCCCCGGCAGTCCACGGCGCCGAAGTCGTCGTCGTCCTCCTCGTCGGGCAGCAGCACGCGCGGGGGCGGCAGCACCGCGACCAATCAGCCCGGCCTGATCGGCGGGCTCATCGGCTGAGCCCTCCGCCAGGGGCAGGCCGGCAGGGGCCCGGCACGCGCAAGCGTGCCGGGCCCCTGCGGTGCGTACGGCTGCGCCGGGCTTCGTACGGTTCGGCTGTGCCGGGCTTCGTACGGGGCCGTGCGGGCGGCTGCCGGGGCGGCGTGCGGGTCGGTGCGTCGGCTGCGCCGGGCCGCGTCAGGGTCGGTGTCGGCGCTGCGCCGGGCGACGTGCGGCTCGGTGCCGGGGGTGCGCGGGGCGGCGTGCGGGTCGGTGCTGGGGGTGCGCGGGGCGGCGTGCGGGTCGGTGCCGGAGCGCGGGGGTGGTGTGCGGGTCGGCGCGGGACCGTGCGGGGGCTCAGGGGGCCGTCTGGGACGCCAACTCCCGTGCGGCCTCGGTGAGGTCCTTGGCCGTGTCGATCGCCCGCCAGTAGGCGCCCTGGGGCAGCGGGTAGCCCGCCAGCCGCCGCTCCCTCGCCAGCCGCGGGAAAGTGGTGCGCTCGTGGTCCCCCAAGTCCGGGAGCAGCGCCGCGAATTCGGGCCCGAAGACGTACACCCCGGCATTCACCGGGTAGGGCGACGGCGGAGCCTCGATGAAGTCCAGGACGTGCCCGAACTCGTTGGTCTCCACCACCCCCCACGGGATCCGCGGCCGGGCCAGCGCGAGCGTCGCGACCGCCCCGCGCTCGGCGTGGAAGGCCGCCATCTCGCGCAGCGAGAACCGGGTCCAGACGTCGCCGTTCGTCGCGTACCAGGCCCCGCCGGGGTCCGGGAGGTGCCGTGCCGCGTACTTCAGGCCGCCGCCGCGCCCCAGCGGCTCCTCCTCGACCACCGTGGTCACGCGCAGCGGCAGCGGCGCCTCGGCCAGCCACTCCTGGAGCACCCCGGCGAGGTGCCCGCACGAGACGACCGCGTCGGTGACCCCCTCGGCCGCCAGCCAGGCCAGCTGGTGCCCGATGATCGGCAGCCCGGTCCCCGGGATCTCGACCATGGGCTTGGGGCGGTCGTCGGTGTACGGACGCAGCCGCGACCCCTGGCCGCCCGCCAGGACGACGGCCTGGGTGGGGGCGGCGGGGAACGCGGCTGCGGAGGGGGCGGATCGGTGGTCGTCGGTCATGGCGGCCAGCGTAGGGACGAGGCGCGGGTCAGCCCATGGAGGCGACGCCCGTGGCGTACGAGGTGTCGCAGACGGGGCGGGCGAACGACTGGGCCTTCGTGGGCCCGTACGCCTCGACGGCGGCGCGGCCGAGCGCCCGGGCGATCCCCACGCAGTGCTCGGCGAGCGACGGCCGGCGGTTCACCTCCTGCTGGAGGTGGGTCAGGACGTCGTCCGGCTCCTGGCCCTGCTGCAGCTCGCCGACGAGCTGCGTGCGCAGCACCTCGTGGGCGGCGCGCGGCTTCGCGGGCGTGGAGACGCCCTCGGCGGACGCGGTCACGAGCTGGGAGGAGGAAGTGTCCGCCCAGGGGACCATGGTGACCGCGAGGGTCCCGGACAGGACCAGGACGACGGGCAGGACCAGGGCGAGGGAACGGCCGATTCGGCGGGCAGTGTGGGTCACGAGGGCGAGAGTAGCGCTCGGTGAGGATTTGGCGACATTTAGTCACTCTGTCGGGGGATGGTTCGACGTGGTTTTTCGAATTCCGGGTTGACGGCCCCGCCCGAATGGCCCGGTCTGCCGGGGTTCCTGCGGGTGCCCCGCGACAACGGACGGCGGAGGGGCGCCCCTTGACGGGACGCCCCTCCAACCTCCGTGCCGGTACGACTAGTCGGACAGTCGCTGCCCGGAGGAGGTCGAGAAGACGTGGATCTCGTCGGCCCGCGGCACGACGTGCAGGCTGGAGCCCTTCTCCGGGACCTGACGGCCGCCCACGCGGACCACGAGGTCCTGCGAGCCCTCGGCGGCCGAGGTGGAACCGTAGACGTAGCCGTCGGCGCCGAGCTCCTCGACCACGTTCACCGTGATGGTCAGACCACCGCTCCCGGCGACGTCGAAGTGCTCCGGGCGGACGCCGACCGTGACGGTGCGGTCGCCCGCGTCGGCCGCGGCGGACAGCGCGGCGCGCGACACCGGGACGACGCTGTCGCCGAACTTCACGCCGCCGTCGGTGATCGGGACCTCGACCAGGTTCATGGCCGGGGAGCCGATGAAGCCGGCGACGAAGAGGTTCGCGGGGCGGTCGTACATGTTGCGCGGGGTGTCGACCTGCTGGAGCAGACCGTCCTTGAGGACCGCCACCCGGTCGCCCATGGTCATGGCCTCGACCTGGTCGTGCGTGACGTAGACGGTGGTGATGCCGAGGTCGCGCTGCAGCGCCGCGATCTGCGTACGCGTCGACACGCGGAGCTTGGCGTCGAGGTTCGACAGCGGCTCGTCCATCAGGAACACCTGCGGCTTGCGCACGATCGCACGGCCCATGGCGACGCGCTGGCGCTGGCCGCCGGAGAGCGCCTTCGGCTTGCGGTCCAGGTACTGGGTGAGGTCGAGCATCTTCGCCGCGTCCTCCACCTTCTTGCGGATGGTGGCCTTGTCCTCGCCGGCGATCTTGAGCGCGAAGCCCATGTTGTCGGCGACGGTCATGTGCGGGTAGAGCGCGTAGTTCTGGAACACCATCGCGATGTCCCGGTCCTTGGGCGGCAGGTGCGTGACGTCGCGCTCACCGATGCGGATGGCGCCGCCGTTGACGTCCTCCAGGCCGGCGAGCATGCGCAGCGAGGTGGACTTGCCGCAGCCGGAGGGGCCGACGAGGACGAGGAACTCGCCGTCCTCGATCTCCAGCTCCAGCTGGTCGACGGCGGGCTTGTCGCCGCCAGGGTACAGACGGGTCGCCTTGTCGAAAGTGACAGAAGCCATGGTGGTGAATCCCTTCTACCGGCAGGAACGTGCCGGACGATCCGAGTGGAAGGTCTAGTCCAGAAATCGGACTCCGCCCGACGCTACCTTCCGGAACGCCTCCTGTCAGTACCGCGGCCCTGTGGGATTGTCGGTGCGAGCCGCTTCGATACCCCCATGAGCGTGTACGAGATCCTCCGGCGACAGCGGGGGCGGTGCCGGGATGCCCGGCGGAGGGCTGAGCCTCCCCTCCGGGCGGGATGGGCAGAGCAACACACTTTTGACCTTGCTGTTCCTGTTTCGACGCCCGCCGCCCGCCCGGCGTGACCCCGAGGGGCACACCGGGCCGGTCTTGCGCGGGCTCCACAGGCATTGCGGCCGACGGCCCGTCGGTCCGTACTGCACCCGACTACGCGGCCGGTACGAGAGCGATCAGCTCCGAAGCCCTGATCACACTCGGGGGCCTGTGCGGCGGTGGAAGCGATGCGGCCACCGTCCAGTACAGCCGCATCCCCTCGGCCCGGAGGTTCACGGCGGCATTCGTGTCCCGGTCGTGGACGGCTCCGCACTCCGCACAGCACCACTCGCGGACCGAGACGTCCAGCTTCGCCCCTTTCGCGTGGCATGCGGAGCATCGGCGGGTCGACGGGAAGAACCGGTCCACCACCACCAGCGTCCTCCCGTACCAGGCGCACTTGTAGCGGAGCTGCCTGAGCAGCTCGCCCCAGGCGGCATCGGTGATCGACCGGCTCAGCGCCGCCTTGCGGCGCCTGCCCCTGCCCGTCGCTCCACGCATGAGGTTGGCGATCGGCAGGTCCTCCACCACGAGCACTTGGTTCTCGCGCACGAGGCGGGTCGTGAACCGGTTCAGCAGGTCACGACGGACATCACCGATTCTGGCGTACAGGCGGGCGACCCGCTCCCGCACCTTGTCCCGGTTCTTCGACCCCTTCAGCTTCCGGTGCAGCTCCCGCTGAAGGGTCGCGAGCTGCTTCCCGTACTTCGCGAGCAGGCGGGGGTGCGGCAGCTTCTCCCCGTCGTCGAGGGTCACCAGCGACACGAGTCCGAGGTCCAGGCCGACGGCCTTCGGCTCGTGGTCGCCGGGCAGGAACACCGCGGGCAGCGGCGCGATCACTTCCTCCACCAGCACCGCGAGGAAGAACCGGCCGGCCCGGTCGCGGGTCACCGTCAGCTTCACCGGTAGCAGTCCGGGCGAAAGCGCACGCGACCAGCGCACGTCCAGCGGCTTCGTCTGCTTGGCGAGGGTGACGGAGGCCGTGCCCGGGCGCCGGGCGTCCTCCACCCACCGGAATCCGGTGCGTACGTACGTCGCCGCGTCGTTGGACCGGTGCTTCGACTTCCGCTGCGGGTACTTCGCCACCCCCTTGTAGAACCGGGAGAACGCGGATTCGAGGTGCCGCAGCGACTGCTGGAGGACGGTGGACGACGCCTCCTTCAGCCACGCCCTCTCCGGGATTCCCTTCCACCCCGTCAGGGCCCGGCACGTGTCCGCGAACCCCAAGGACACGCGGTGGTCCTGCCAGGCTTTCGACCGGAGGGCGAGGGCCTCGTTGTAGACCCAGCGGCAGGCGCCGAAGGTCCGATGGAGCTGTGCTGCCTGATCCGCGGTCGGATAGAAGCGGAAACGGTAGACGCGCTGCTGAGCTCCGGGGGCTCCGGTGAATCCCTTCAGCGGCGCGGCCGTCCGGGACCGGTGCTTGGTCCGCTCGCCCACCCCGAGCAGGTCGCGCTTGATGCGGTGGGCTTCCTCGCCCACTGTGCGCTCCGCCATCACCCCTCCCACGGTCTGATCTTCAGAACGGCACACCTGTCCGTCCAACGAACGCACGTGTGGTTGGTTACGGGTGCGGTCCAATGCGATGGCTCGGGGAAACGGGCGCTGTGTAGAGTGATGGCGGCTCCACTCGCAGTGTGTCCGCGAGTGGGTTCGTGCCGCCTTAGCTCAGTTGGCAGAGCGGTTGCCTTGTAAGCTCCAGGTCATCGGTTCGATTCCGATAGGCGGCTCCATCGCAGGTCAGAAGCCCCGGACGTGTCAGCGTCCGGGGTTTTTCGGCGTTCTGGGGGCGGGGCGTCAGTGGCGGCCCGAGATGCGGTCGGCCAGGCGGGCCAGGGGGGTCGTCGTCGGGGAGTGGGTGGCCGCCTCCCGGCGGTCCGCCTCGCGGTAGGCGGCGTACAGGGCCTGCACACCGAGCCAGCGGAAGGGCTCCGGCTCCCAGCGGCGGACGCGGTGGTTCACCCACGGCAGGGCGGTCAGCTCGGTGGACTCGCCGAGGACCAGGTCGCGCAGGGTGCGGCCGGCGAGGTTGGCGGTGGCGACGCCGGAACCGACGTAGCCGCCCGCCCAGCCCAGGCCCGTGGTGCGGTCCAGGGTGACGGTGGCGCACCAGTCGCGCGGGACGCCGAGGACGCCCGACCAGGCGTGGGTGATTTCCGTACCGGTGAGGACCGGGAAGAAGGAGAAGAGGAGGTCGCGGAGGGAGCCGACGGTGGCCGGCTGGGTGCGGCCGTCGTTGTCGGTGCGCGAGCCGAAGCGGTACGGGACACCGCGTCCGCCGATCGCGATCCGGTCGTCGGCGGTGCGCTGCGCGTACATGTACGCGTGCGCCATGTCGCCCAGGACCTCCCGGCCCGACCAGCCCAGCCGCGCCCAGGTCTCGGGGGACAGCGGGGCGGTCGCGATCATCGAGGAGTTCATCGGGAGCCACGACCGCTTCTGGCCCTTGAGGGCGGCGGTGAAGCCTTCCGTGCAGCGCAGGACGTACGGGGCGCGGACCGTGCCGTAGGGGGTGACGGCCTTCCCCGCGGCGATCTCCGTGACCGGGGTGGACTCGTGGATGACCACGCCGAGGCGTTCGCAGGCCGCGGCCAGGCCCCGGACCAGCTTGAGGGGGTGGATGCGGGCGCCGTGCGGGCTCCAGCCGGAGCCGACGGCGTCGGCGATGTCGATGCGGGCGCGGGTGGCGGCGGCGTCGTGGAGCTCGCGGTCGCTCTCGCCGAAGGCGAGCTCGGCGGCGTGGAAGGCCTTGAGGCGGCCGAGCTGGGCGGGGGTGCGGGCGACCTCGAGGACGCCGCCGCGGTGGATGTCGGCGTCGATGCCCTCCTTGGCGGCGACGGCGATGACCTCGGTGACGGTCTCGTTCATGGCCTGCTGGAGGCGCGCGGCGGCGGGCCGGCCGTGGAGGGCGGCGTAGCGGTCGCGGCCGGCGATCCCGTTGTAGAGCCAGCCGCCGTTGCGGCCGGAGGCGCCGTAGCCGCAGAACTTCTGCTCCAGGACGGTGACGCGGAGGTCGGGGGCGGCCTGCTTGAGGTAGTAGGCGGTCCACAGGCCGGTGTAGCCGCCGCCGACGATGACGACGTCGGCGGCGGCATGGGCGGTGAGGGGCGGCCGGGGTGGGGTGGTGGCCGGGGTGCCGGGGTCGGTCGCGTACCAGAAGGAAATACCGCCGTTGATCGTCATGGGGGAGTTGCTACACCCTTTCCCTCACGGGGTGCCAGGGACGGGGTGTCGCGTGCCGGGGCGGCAGGAGTGGCCCTACGCCGATTGCCGTCTGCACTGCGTGCGGCTCCGCGGTCCGGCTCGGGCTCCGCCCGGGCTGTGTCCCGTGGTGCTGGGTGGTTTGGCTTGGGTTCCTGGCGGGGCGGGGGTTGGTCGGGGTCGGGGAGCGGGGCCGGTCCGGGGTGTCTCCTCGGCTCGGCGCGTGCGGGTACGTCCCGGCCAGGCGGCCTTGGTTGCGCGCTCGTCCTGCGGGGACACCCCGGCCCGTCCCCACTCCCCTCGGCCGGGGCGCTGCCGTGGGGTGGGGACACGCAGGAGGGTCCCCGCAGGACGAGCGCGCAACCAAGGCCGCCATGCCGCGACAAGGCAGCACGCGCCGAGCCGAGGAGACCCTCGTGCGGGGCACCACCCCACCCCCCACACCACCGCCCCGCAACACCACCGCACACGACATCACCGAGCACCGCAGGGCCCCTGGCCCGGGCGCAGCCCGACCGACTCACCGCCGAGCCACCCCGCAGGGGCACGGCCGAGGAGACCCTCGTGCGGGGCACTACCCCACCCCCCCCCACACCACCGCCCCGCAACACCACCGCACACGACACCACCGAGCACCGCAGGGCCCCCGGGCGCAGCCCGACCAGCGCACCGCCGAGCAACCCCGCAGGGGCTAGGTTTGGGGGGTGGACAGGCTTGAGGTTCCTCGGGAGTTGGCCGAGGCGCAGGTTCGGTACAACGGGGATGCCGGGCGGGAGTTCGTCGCGGCGTTGCCCGCGCGGGCCGCGGAGTTCCTGGAGCGGTGGCGGCTGCGGCGGGCCGGGCCGGTGATGCACGGGGTGACGGCTCTGGTGCTGCCGGTGGAGCGGGCCGACGGCAGTGGGGCCGTGCTGAAGCTGGTGTCGCTGGACGAGGAGTGCGTGGGGGAGCCGGTCGCGCTGCGCGCCTGGGACGGGGACGGCTGCGTGCGGCTGCTGGAGCACGATCCGCAGACGGGCACGCTGTTGCTGGAGCGGCTGGACGCCGGGCGGGATCTGGCGGAGCTCGCGCGGCGGGACGCGCGGCAGGCGGTGCGGGTGGTCGGGGAGTTGCTGGCGCGGCTGACGGCGGTGCCCGCACCGGCCGGGTTGCGGGGGCTCGGGGAGATGGCGGCGGGGATGCTGGCGGACGTACCGGGGGCGCTCGGGCGGCTGGTGGACGAGCGGGACCGGCGGTTGCTGCGGGACTGCGCGGCGGCGGTCGCGGAGGTGGCGGGGGAGCCCGGGGACCGGTTGTTGCACTGGGACCTGCACTACGGGAACGTCCTGGCGGGCGGCCGGGAGCCGTGGCTGGCGATCGATCCGAAGCCGCTGGCGGGCGACCCGGGTTTCGACCTGCTGCCGGCGATCGTCAACAACTTCCGTCCGCAGGACGTGCGGTGGCGGTTCGATCTGCTGACGGAGGCGGCCGGGCTGGACCGGGAGCGGGCGCGGGCCTGGACGCTGGGCCGGGTGCTGCAGAACTGCCTGTGGGACGTGGAGGACGGCGAAGAGCGGCTGGACGAGGAGCAGTTGGCGGTGGTGGACGTGCTGCTGGCGCCCCCTAGGCTGCGGGGATGATCCGTAGGGCTGAAGTCACCGATGTTCCTGTCGTCTGCGAGATGATCCGCGAGCTCGCGGAGTACGAGAGGGTGCCGCACGAGGCGCGGGCGACCGAGGAGCAGTTGCGGGAGGCGCTGTTCGGGGAGCGGCCGGCGGTGTTCGCGCATGTCGCGGAGGCGGAGGACGGGGAGGTCGTCGGGTTCGCGGTGTGGTTCCTCTCCTTCTCGACGTGGCGCGGGGTGCACGGGATCTATCTGGAGGACCTGTACGTACGTCCGGGCGTGCGCGGTGGTGGTCATGGAAAGGCGTTGTTGCGGGAGTTGGCGCGTACGTGCGTCGAGCGCGGCTACGAGCGGCTGGAGTGGTCGGTCCTGAACTGGAACGCGCCGACGATCGCCTTCTACGAGGCCCTGGGTGCCCGGCCGCAGGAGGAGTGGTCGGTGTACCGGCTGACGGACGGGGCGCTGGCGGAGTTCGGGGCCGGCTAGGAGCCGGGTTCGAGTACGACTTTGCCGGTGGTGGCGCGGGTTTCCAGGGCGTGGTGGGCGGCGGCGGCCTCGGCGAGGGGGTAGCGGGTCAGGGCCGGGCGCAGTCGGCCGGCGGCGGCTTCGGCGAGGGCGCGGGTCTCCAGGAGGCGCAGGGGGTCGTCGCCGCCGGCGCGCCGGAGCATGACGGGGCCGAGTACGCCCTGGGTGGTGATGCCGCGGGCGGTGAGGTCGGCGCGTTCGGTGTCGGTCAGGTCGAGGGGGCCGCCGGACCAGCCGAAGACGAGGTGCTGTGCGCCGGGGGCGAGCAGGCCGAGGGCGGTGCGGGCGGTGTCGCCGCCCACGGAGTCGAAGAGGACGGTGGCGCCGGCGGGGTGGTGGGCGCGTACGGCGTCGGGCCAGCCGGGGTCGGTGTAGTCGAGGGCGAGGTCGGCGCCGTTCGCGGTGGTCAGGGCGGTTTTGGCGGCTCCGCCGGCGAGGGCGACGACGGTGGCGCCGGCGTTCTTCGCGTACTGGACGAGCAGGGTGCCGATGCCTCCCGCGGCGGCGGGGATCAGGGCGACCGAGTCCGGGCCGAGGTCGGCGAACTGGAGGATTCCTAGGGTGGTGCGGCCGGTGCCGATCATGGCGACGGCCTGGGCGGCGTCGAGGCCGTCGGGTACGGGGTGCAGGCGGGCGGCGTCGGCGACGGCGTACTCGGCGTATCCGCCGGGGGCGAAGCCGAGGTGGACGACGACGGGGCGGCCGAGCCAGGCGGGGTCGGTGCCGGGGCCGAGGGCGTCGACGGTGCCGGCTACCTCGCGGCCCGGGATGGTGGGGAGGTCGGGGAGCGGGGCGGGCGGGCCCTGGATGCCCTGGCGGAGCGAGGTGTCGAGGAGGTGGACGCCGGCGGCCGCGACGGCGATGCGGACCTGGCCGGGGGCGGGTACGGGGCGGTCCGTGCGCTCGTAGGTGAGGTTCTCGGCGGGGCCGAAGGCGTGGAGGCGGACGGCGTTCATGGTGGTGGCGTGCGTGTCGGTGGCGTGCGGTTCGGTGGGCATGGGGCCAGCCTGCGACCTCGAGTTCGGTTGAGGTCAAGGGCCGGGCCGGGGCCGGGGCCGGGCCGTTGTCGGTGCTGTCGGCCACGATGGGGGCATGGTGCGAAACGAGCGGCAGCAGTCGGTGAAGGCGGCGCGCAGGCCGGAGCTCAGGCTGCCGGATCTGGCGCCCTGGGAAGGGCGGGAGCTGGAGGCGGACGGGGACTACGACGGGGTGGAGTTCGCGGACCTGGACCTGGCGGGGCAGGAGGGGGTCGGGGCCCGGTTCATGGACTGCGCGGTGCGGCGCTGCGCGCTGGACGAGGCGGGCCTGGCGAAGGCGCGGATCCTGGATTCGGTGCTGGAGGGGGTCCGCGGGGTGGGGACCGACCTGTCGGGGGCGTCGCTGCGGGACGTGGAGCTGGTGGACGCCCGCCTGGGCGGGGTGCAGTTGCACGGGGCGGTGCTGGAGCGGGTGGTGGTCCGGGGCGGCAAGATCGATTACCTGAACCTGCGGAAGGCGCGGCTGCGCGACGTGGTCTTCGAGGGGTGTGTGCTGGTGGAGCCGGACTTCGGGGGTGCGGTGCTGGAGCGGGTGGAGTTCCGGGACTGCGCGCTGCGCGGGGCGGACTTCTCGGGGGTGCGGATGGCGGACGTGGACCTGCGGGAGGCGGCCGTGCTGGAGATCGCGCGGGGGGTGGATGCGCTGGCCGGGGCGGTGATCAGTCCGGCGCAGCTGTTCGATCTGGCTCCGGCGCTCGCGGTTCAGTTGGGGGTGCGGGTGCTTTCGTAGGGGGCCGTCGGGGGTGGTGCCGGTGGGTGGTCGGGTGCGGGTGTGTTGTCGGGTGCGGCGCCGTTGCGGGGGCTCTTGCCCCCGGGCCCCCGCGCCTCAATCGCCGGCGGGGCTGAGTTGGTGCCGGCGGGGCTGAGAGGTGCCGGCGGGGGTGAGAGGTGCCGGCGGGGCTGGAGGGTGGGGCGAATGGGCGAGTGTGGGGGTGGTTGGGCGGGCGGTTCGGTGGGGTGGTGCCTAACGTGCTGGCAGGCGCAGCGGTGCGCGAGGCCTGTGGAGGTGTCATGTCCCATCGGGGTCGTTGGCTGTCGGGTGCCTGCGCCGGTGCGGTGGTCGTCGCCCTGCTCGTCGTGGGGGGCGTCCTCGACGCGCGGCCGTCCCGGGAGGGGGCCGCGGGAGGTGCGGGGAGCGAGGCCTCGGGGACGGCCGTCGGCGCGTATCTGCACTACGGCTCGCCCGGCGTCGAGCGGATGGCGGAGCTTTCGCGCTGGCTCGGCGGCACCGAGCTGCGCGCCGGGCACACCTATCTGCCCGGCGACACGTGGGCGAACATCGAGGGGGCACCGGATTCCCTGCGCAGCTGGGCGCGCTGGCGGCGGGAGCGGGCCGATCGGCTGTTCGTCCTCAACGTGCCCATGCAGGAGCGCAACGAGGCCGGTGTTCCCGACGGCCGGGTCGCGGAGCTGATCCGTGCCGGCGCCCGCGGTGCGAACGACGAGCACTTCCGGCGGCTGGCCAGGAGGCTGGTCGGCCTCGGGGTGCCGGACACGGTGATCGTGCTCGGGTGGGAGATGAACGGCTTCAACTACACCCACCGGTGCCGTCCCGACCCGGAGAACTGGAAGGCGTACTGGCGGCGCATCGTGGCGGCCATGCGTTCGGTGGAGGGGCAGCGGTTCCGGTTCGACTACGCCCCGAACCGCGGGGGTGACGCGATCGCCTGGACGAGCTGCTATCCCGGCGACGACGTGGTCGACGTCCTCGGTATGGACTCCTACGACCAGGAGCCGGGCCGTACCTTCGAGGAGCAGGTCCGCCAGCCCTACGGGCTCCAGCAGCAGGTGGATTTCGCGAAGGCGCACGGCAAGCGGATCTCGTACCCCGAATGGGGGCTGTTCCGGCACGGGGACAATCCGGAGTACGTACGGGGCATGCTGTCCTGGTTCGCCGAGCACCGGCCGCTGTACCACAGCATCACCGACTACTGCCCGCACGGCGTGTGGCAGTGCGGGCAGAACCCGCGTTCCGCGGCGGTGTTCCGGGAGTTCCTGACCGGCCGTGACCTGCCGTGACCGGCGCTGACCTGCCGTGACCCCGGTCGCGGTCAGGCCGGGACGCGCGGGAAGCGGGCCTGGAGGGTCCAGATGGCCGGGTTGTCGGCGAGCCCGTCGTGCATGTCGATCAGGTCGGCGAGCAGGTCGTGCAGGAAGTCGCGGGCCTCGCGGCGCAGCAGCCGGTGGCTGAAGGTCAGCGGGGCCTCCTCGGCCGGCATCCAGTCGGCCTCGACGTCGACCCAGCCGAAGCGGCGCTCGAAGAGCATGCGGTCCGTGGACTCGGTGAAGTCGATCTCGGCGTACTGGCGGTTGGCGGAGCGGCTGCCGCGCGGGTCCTGGTCGAGCTGCTCGACGATGTCGCACAGCGCCCAGGCGAAGTCCAGCACGGGCACCCATCCCCAGGCTGTGGATACTTCCCGGTCCGAATTCGTGTCGGCGAGGTAGACGTCCCCGCAGAACAGGTCGTGCCGCAGCGTGTGGACGTCCGCCGAGCGGTAGTCGGTCTGCGGGGGGTCGGGGAAGCGCCGGGAGAGGGAGTAGCCGATGTCGAGCACGTACCCGATGGTGTCACGGGTGCGCAGCGGTCCCCACCCGGGTCGTCAGGAGGGCAGGAGGCGCTGTTCCTTCGCGACGGAGACGGCGCCCGCGCGGGTGTCGACGCCGAGCTTGTCGTAGATCCGCCCCAGGTGGGTCTTGACGGTGGCCTCGCTGATGAACAGGGCGCGGGCGATGTCACGGTTGCCGAGGCCGCGGGCCAGCTGGCCGAGGATGTCCAGTTCGCGGTCGGTGAGGGTGGGGCGGCTGCCGCGCATGTGGGCCATGACGCGGCTCGCGACCGGCGCCGAGAGGGTGGTGCGGCCCTGGGCGGCGGAGTGGATCGCGGCGAAGAGCTCCTCGGGGCGTTCCGCCTTCAGGAGGTAGCCGGTGGCGCCCGCGCCGATGGCCCGGGTGATGTCCGCGTCCGTGTCGTAGGTGGTGAGGACGAGGACGTGCGGGGGCCGGGGGAGCGCGGTGATGCGGCGGGTGGCCTCGACGCCGTCGATGCCCTCGCCGAGCTGGAGGTCCATGAGGACCACGTCGGGGTGCAGTTTCGCGGCCAGGGCGACGGCCTCCTCGCCGCTGCCCGCCTCGCCGAGGACCTCGATGTCGGGTTCGCTGCCGAGGAGGGCGAGGAGTCCGGCGCGGACCACCACGTGGTCGTCGCAGAGCAGGATCGTCGTCATGGAGCGGGCTCCAGGGGGATGGCCGCGGAGAGGACGGTGCCCTCGCCCGGCGTGGATTCGATGGTCAGGGTGCCGCCCAGCTGGCGGACGCGGGCCCGCATGGCCGGGAGGCCGTGGCCGCGCCGGTCGGCGTCGGTGCGGGGCTCGGTGAAGCCGTGGCCGTCGTCGGCGATGTCGAGCACCACCTGATCCCCGAGGAAGCTCAGGGTGAGGGCGGCCGTACGGGCGCCGGAGTGCTCCCGGACGTTGGCGAGGGCGCCCTGGGCTATGCGCAGCAGGGCGGACTGGACGCGGTCCGGGAGCGGGGTGGGGGCGCCTTCGAGGTGGAAGCGGACCTCGATGCCGGGTCCGGCGTCGAGGGCGCGCAGTGCGTCGGCGAGGCCGGCGCCGTCGGCGAGCTCGGACGGGGCCAGGTCGTGCACCAGCCGTCGGGCCTCGGCGAGGCCGTGTGCGGCGATGCCGGTGGCGGTACGGACGTGGGCGCGGGCGATGGCCGGGTCGGTGTCCCAGGTGCGGTCGGCGGCCTGGAGGAGCATCTGCTGGCTGGACAGGTTCTGGGCGAGGGTGTCGTGGATCTCCATGGACAGCCGCTGGCGTTCGGCGAGGGTGCCTTCGCGGCGCTCGGTGGCGGCCAGTTCCCGGCGGGTCCGGATCAGGTCGTCGATCAGGGCCCGTTGGGCCTGGGCCTGGCGTTCCATGTGGACGAAGACGGCGGTGGCGAGGGCGGCGACGGCGGGCGGGGCCAGGAGCAGGTTGGGGTCGAAGGACTTGGACAGCTCCATCTGGGCGGTCACGACGAAGGCGGTGAGCAGGGCCACCAGGACGATGGCGGCGCGCGGCGGGAGGGTGCGCAGGGAGGTGAAGAAGAGCGGTACGGCGCACCAGGCGAAACTCGGCGCGAGGACGACGAGGACCACCCAGGTGGTGACGACCAGGCCGAGCCAGAGGAGGCGGCGGCGGGTGGGGGCGGCGCCGAGCACCGGGCCGAGTACGTAGAGCACGGCGAGGGTGACGCTGAGGGCGATGACCCACGGGGTGCGGGGTTCGCCGGGGTGGCGGAGCAGGAAACGGGCCACGGAGGCGCCGAGGAGGAGGAAGAAGGCGGTGTGGGCGACCGTCGCGAGGGTTCGGGTGTCGTCGCGCGGCGGTGCGGGGGTCACGGGGTGCTCCTTGGTCGGGCGTGCGTCCATTGTGGGCTGCGGCGCAGTGCCGTTGCCTGCGGCGCGTGCCATTGACGGGTGCGGCGCCGTTGCGGGGGCGCTGCCCCCGGGCCCCCGCGCCTCAAACGCCGGCGGGGCTGGGATAGGCCGGCGGGGCTGGAAGAGCGGGGCTCCGCCCCGGACCCCGCACCTCGATCGCCGGCGAGGCCGGGATGGTGCCGACGGGGATGGGCGGCGGGGCTGGGATGGTGCCGGCGGGGTCGGATGCCCCGTCCGACCAGCAAATACCGCGCCGGAGGCGCTGCGCATCGGCCGATCGGATGACCCCCGGGTCAGCCGGTGCGGTGGGCGGGGCGAGCCGGTACGGGGACGGGGTGGAGGGGGCCCGGGGCCCAGGCTTGGAGCAGTGAAGGAGCCGGTTCGCCCGGCCCGGACCGACCGATCCGAAGCCGTCACCGCGGCACCGTTCTCAGGAGCAGAGATGAAGACCCGCACCCGCGTTCTCACCGGTACCGCCCTCGCCGTCGCCCTGGGCGCCGGAACCTTCGGTGCCGTGAGCGCCAGCGCGAGCCCCGCCGGCGCCACCGCCCAGGCCGCCGCCGTCGCGGCGAAGAAGGACGGCCCGAGCGACAAGAACTTCACCACGACGACCCACCTGACCGTCGACGCCGCCACTCGTGCCGCCCAGGCCGCGCTCCAGGCCGCCGCGGCGGAGAACCAGAAGGTGTCCGTCGCGGTGGTGGACCGCAACGGCAACACCATCGTGACCCTGCGCGGCGACGGCGCGGGTCCGCAGTCCTACGAGTCGGCCGAGCGCAAGGCCTTCACCGCCGTGTCCTGGAACGCCCCGACCTCGGTGCTCGTGGGCCGGCTGGCCCAGGCCCCGAACCTGAAGGACATCCCCGGCACCCTCTTCCTCGGTGGCGGCACCCCGGTCCAGGTGAACGGCGCTCCCGTCGCCGGTATCGGTGTGGCGGGCGCCCCGAGCGGCGACCTGGACGAGAAGTTCGCCAAGGCCGGCGTGGACGCGCTGAGCAAGTAGGACGGGCGCTTTGCCCGCTTAGGATCGGGTGTGTGGAACACCGCGCACTTCCCCGCCTCGCCGCCCCTGCCGTAGCCGCCCTGCTCGCCGTCACCACGGCGTGCACGGGGGGCACGGTGCAGGGGCGGCCGGGCGCGTCGGGGCTGCGCGACCCGTACTTCCCGAAGGCCGGCAACGGCGGCTACCAGGTCGAGCACTACGCGCTGGACCTGGACTACGACCCCGCCGACGGGGTGCTGCACGGCAGGGCGGTCATCACCGCGCGCGCCGAACAGGGGCTCAGTTCCTTCAACCTCGACCTGAGCGGCCTGCACGTCGAGGGCGTGGACGTCGACGGCGAGGGGGCCCGGTTCAACCGGACCGGGAACGAACTGACGGTGCGCCCGGCCGACGACGTGAAGAAGGGCCGGGTCTTCCGTACGGAGGTCGTCTACAGCGGCAGGCCGAAGGCCCTCACGGACGCGGACGGTTCCCGGGAGGGCTGGATCACCGGTGAGGCCGGTGCGGTCGGCGTCGGCGAGCCGGTCGGCTCGATGACCTGGTTCCCCGGCAACCACCATCCGAGCGACAAGGCCGCCTACGACATCACGATCAGGGTCCCGCGCGGCTACGAGGCGGTGTCCAACGGGGAGTTGCGTTTCCGTACCGAAGGTGCGGACGGGCGGACGCAGTTCGCGTGGCACAGCCCGGAGCCGATGGCCAGCTATCTGGCGACTGCCGTGGTCGGCCCGTACAAGGTGACGACGGGCCGGACGCCTTCGGGGGTGGCCGTCTACAACGCGGTGTCGCCGGAGGAGGCGGCCGCGAGCGAGCCGACGCTGGCGCGGCTGCCGGAGATGGTGGAGTGGGGCAGCGGGCGGTTCGGCCCCTACCCGTTCGGTACGGCGGGTGCGGTCGTGCTGCCCGCCGGGACGCTCGCCTACGCGCTGGAGACGCAGACCAAGCCGGTGTACCCGGGGGCGCCCGGGGACGAGTCGCTGGTGCTGCACGAGCTGGCCCACCAGTGGTTCGGCAACTCGGTGTCGCCGAAGAGCTGGAAGGACATGTGGCTCAACGAGGGCTTCGCGACCTACGCCGAGTGGCTGTGGGACGAGGACCACGGCGGGCCGACGGCGCAGGAGCACTTCGACGCGCTGCTGGCCGGTGACACGGACGTCGACGAGGCCGCCGATGCCGGCTGGGACGCCTTCCCGCCGGCCGACCCGCCCGGGCCGGAGGACATCTCCGCGAGCCCGGTGTACCAGCGCGGTGCGATGGTGCTGCAGCGGATCCGGCAGGAGGTCGGCGACGAGAAGTTCTTCGGCCTGGTGCGCGGCTGGGCCGCCGACCACCGGCACGGGAACGCGAGTACGGCCGACTTCACCGCCTACGCCGAGGAGCGGACGGGCCACGACCTGAAGAAGGTCTGGGACGTCTGGCTGTACGGGAAGGCCCGCCCGAAGTAGGCCCGTCCGGAGGAGGCCCGTCCGGAGGAGGCCCGTCCGGGGGAGGCCCGCCCGGAGGAGGCCCGCGACAGCCCCGGCACCGGACCCGGCTACGCGGGGCCGAGGGGTTTGCGCAGCACGGTGCAGTCGCGGCCCATGTCGAGGTCCTTGGCGCGGCGCACGGGGGAGTACCCCTGGGACTGCCAGAAGGCCAGGCCCTTGGGGTTGTTGTCCAGTACGGCGATCTGCACGCCGGTGCGTCCGGCGGCGCGGAAGCGGTCCTCGACCAGGGTGGCCACGGCGCGCCCGTGTCCCGCGCGGTGCGCGGTGGCGTCGATGAGCAGCAGGCCGATCCAGGGGTCGTCGTCCCCGGGGGCGGCGGCCGGGTTGTGGGCGAGGGTGGCGACGAGGCCGACGAGGCGGCCGGCGCTGCGGGCGAGCAGGATCTCGGCGCTGTCGTGGGCGAGTTCGCCGGCGAGGGCGGCCGCGACCTGTTCGACCGTGATGCGGTTCGGGTCGGGGAAGTCGCCGCTCAGTTCGAAGAAGGCGTGGTTGGTCGAGTAGAGGGCGGCGATCTCGGTCAGGACCGGCCCGGGAAGGGCGCCGTCCACGGGGGCCAGCGGTTGGAGGATCACCTGCGGAACGGTAGCGAAGCCCCCTCCCCGGACGGCCGGGAGGGGGCTTCGCCTCGCCCGCGTCGGTGTCCGTCAGTGACGGACCCGGCGGACCCGGGGACTCAGACGTTGACGCCGAAGTCCTGGGCGATGCCGGTGAGGCCGGAGGCGTAACCCTGGCCGACCGCGCGGAACTTCCACTCCGCCCCGTTGCGGTAGAGCTCGCCGAAGACCATGGCGGTCTCGGTCGCCGCGTCCTCGGAGAGGTCGTAGCGGGCGATCTCGGCGCCGCCGGCCTGGTTCACGACGCGGATGTAGGCGTTGCGGACCTGGCCGAAGTTCTGGCTGCGGCTCTCGGCGTCGTAGATGGAGACCGGGAAGACGATCTTGTCCACGTCGGCGGGCAGGCCGGCGAGGTTGACGTTGATGGCCTCGTCGTCGCCCGCGCCCTCGCCGGTGCGGTTGTCACCGGTGTGGACGATGGTCTGGTCCGGGGTGGACTTGTTGTTGAAGAAGACGAAGTGGCCGTCGGAGACGACCTTGCCCGTGGCGTTGACCGCGATGGCCGAGGCGTCGAGGTCGAAGTCGACACCGGTCGTCGTACGGACGTCCCAGCCGAGACCGACCGTGACGGCGGCGAGGCCCGGGGCCTCCTTCGTGAGCGAGACGTTGCCGCCCTTGGACAGGCTGACAGCCATGGGATTGTCCCTTTCCTCATCCGACATGCACGTACAGGCGGTCAAAGTACCGCTGACCTCTATAACGCGACGAGAGGCCGCTCGGGTTCCCGGTGTGAATTCCGGGTGACGGCAAATGCGGGTGACGCGGGCCGGGCGGGCACGGATCATAGGGGCATGCCTGGTCCCTATGTCATCCGCGGTTCGGTCGTGCTCCCCGAGGGGGAGCTGTCCTGGCGCTTCTCGCGGTCCTCCGGGCCTGGCGGGCAGCACGTGAACACCTCGGACTCGCGCGTGGAGCTGCTGTTCGACCTGGCGGCGACCAAGGCGCTGCCCGAGGTCTGGAAGGAGCGGGCGCTGGAGCGGCTCGCGGGCCGGCTGGTGGGCGGGGTGGTGACCGTACGGGCCTCCGAGCACCGCTCGCAGCTGCGCAACCGGGAGATGGCGCTGGTCCGGCTGGCCTCGCTGCTGGCCGAGGCGACGGCGCCGCCGCCCAGGCAGCGCCGGCCGACGAAGA
The DNA here is from genome assembly GCF_024666385.1 of Streptomyces yangpuensis. Lineage (NCBI taxonomy): Bacteria > Bacillati > Actinomycetota > Actinomycetes > Kitasatosporales > Streptomycetaceae > Streptomyces > Streptomyces yangpuensis. The sequence continues at coordinate 3,394,431 of NZ_CP102514.1, read as the reverse complement.
TCCCGCGGGGGATCAACGAGCGGCGGCTGCGTGAGAAGAAGGCGCGGGCCGAGACCAAGCGGGGCCGGACCGGCCGGGACTGGTAGCCCGGCCCCGAGAGGCGGGTTCCGGGACTCGGGCCTCCGGGGGCCGGCCGCGGGTGCCGCGTGCCGGTCGGGATCCGCCGGGATCGGCCCGGGTGGCAGGTTCCGGGTGCCGGGTGCCGGGTGCCGGGTGCCGGGTGCCGGGTGCCGGGTGCCGGGTGCCGCGCGCCGGGTCAGCCCAGGTGGCGGTAGCGTCCGCGGAAGTACGTCAGCGGCGAGGAGTCCGGGGACGGCAGGGAGGCCGTCAGGACACGGCCGATCACCAGGGTGTGGTCGCCCGCCTCGATGCGCTTCTCCGTACGGCATTCCAGGGTGGCGAGGGCGCCGCTGAGCAGGGGCGCGCCGGAGGCCTCGCCGCGTTCGTACGGGAGGTCGGCGAAGAGCAGCCGGTCGCTGATGCGGCCCTTCATGGCGAAGCGGCCGGCGGTCTGGAGCTGGTGGTCGGCGAGGACCGACACCGCCCACAGCGGCTGCTCCGCCAGCAGGTCGTCCATGCGGGAGCCCTCGCGCAGGCTCACCAGGACCAGGGGCGGGTCCAGGGACACGGACAGGAAGGCGGTCGCCGTCATGCCGACGTCCTCGCCGCGCGGCCCGTCGGCCGTCAGCGGGGGCTCGTGCGCGGTGATCAGGCACACGCCCGCCGCCAGCCGGGACATCGCGGCGCGGAACTCGTCATTGCTCACCCCCTCAGCATGGGGGTTCGCGGCGGGCGGGGCGGGTACGGGGGTCGTCTTCAGCACACGGAAACGCTAATCTCGCCCTCCCGTACGGCACATCGGGCCCTGGTCCGAGTCGCGCCCCCGCCCCTCGGCCTAGGCCCGGGCGTATCGTTTGCTCACGAGAATGAGGGGGAGCGCTCCCAGTCCGAACCGTCCCAGCGCGCACCGTTATTCATCTCATGTGACTTGAGTCACAGAGGGCAAGATTTGTTGACCCTGTGTACCTGCCGCACAGCTCACTGTGATTCAGTGGACGGGACACCGCAACGAAACGCCGATGACAAACCTGGAGTTGCTGTCGAGGTCTCGGGGAGAGCGAGCAATGGAGACCGAGTCGGAGCCGTACGTCCGTCTTGCGACCCTGCGGCAGCTGCACCGGGTGGTGGCCGATCTCAACACGGCCCGCAGCCTGGCGGACACTCTGCAGACCGTCGTGGACGGCATCGTCGTGGGCCTCGGCTATGAGCTCGCCTGTGTCAACCTCGTTCGCCCCGACGGGGATCTCGTCGTCGCCGCCTTCGCCGGCGACCCCGCCGCCGAGGCGCTCATCACCGGTCGCGTGGGCTCCCGCGCCTCCTGGGAACGCCGTCTGACGATGGGTGAGTGCTGGGACGGGCTCCGCTTCATCCCGCACACCGAGGGCTGGGTCCTCCTGGAGGACGACGTCCCCCAGTGGCACACCGACGGGCCCGATCCGCGCTTCGAGGACGAGTGGCACCCCGAGGACCGGCTCTACGCCCCCATGTATGCGTCCGGCGGGGAACTTCTGGGTGTCATTTCGGTGGACAGACCGCGCAACGGCCGCCGGCCCGGCGCCTGGGGCCGCGAAGCGCTCCAGATGTACGCCTTCCAGGCGGCGATTGCGATCAGCAATGCGAGGCTCCGCGCGAACATGCAGCGCGCCCTGGTCCGGCTGGAACGCGAGCAGCAGGCGCTCCGCGCCAGTGAAGAGTCGTTCCGCCAGGCCTTCGAGTACGCGCCCAGCGGCATGGCCATCGCCGAGATGGGCGGGGACCAGCACGGCCGGCTGCTGCGCACCAACGACGCCCTGTGCCGGCTCCTCGGCCGCCCCGCCTCCGTGCTGCGCCGCTACTCCTTCTCCGACCTGGTCCACCCCGAGGACATCGGCACCCTGCTGCGGACCTCCGCCGAAGGCGGCCGCGCCGAGCTGCGGCTGGGCCGCCGGGACGGCACCTACGTATGGGTCTCGCTGCGCAACTCCGTCGTCGCGGACGCCGCCGACGGGCCGCGTTTCCTCCTCACGCACGTCGAGGACATCGAGGAGCGCAAGCGCCACGAGCTCCAGCTCGCGCACCGGGCCAGCCACGACTCGCTGACCGGCCTGCCCAACAGCGCCGAGCTGCGGGCCCGGCTCGGGGCGCGGCTGTGCCGCAGGCCTCAGTCCGCGCGGGCCAGCGCGATCGAGGCCCTGGACGCGGCCTTCGAGGGGCGCGAGGCGCACGGCGGGCACGACGGCCACGAGGTGCGGGCGGAGGTGGGCGGCGGGGGAGAGCACGGCTTCCAGCCCGACGGCCCCGACCGGTACCCGGGGGGTGATCCCTTCGACTTCCCCGGGGCGCCGACCGCCCCGACGGACGGACCGTACGACCACCACGTGCACACGGTGGCGCCCGCGGCCGACGTCGACGACGGGACGAAGGGGCTCGCGGTGCTCTTCTGCGACCTCGACGGCTTCAAGTCGATCAACGACCGGTTCGGGCACCACACGGGTGACGCGGTCCTGATCGAGGTCGCCCGGCGGCTGACGACGGGCGTCAGGGACGGTGACACCGTCGCTCGGCTGGGTGGTGACGAATTCGTCGTTCTGGCGGACGGGCTCGGTGCCGCGGACGCCGCGGACCTAGCCGTCCGGCTGCGCAACGCGATCATCCCGCCGATCCGTGTGGACGGCCGTGCGGTGCGTGTAGGCGCCAGTTTCGGCATCGGCTGGGCCAGCTGCGGCATGTCGGCCGACGAGGTGCTGCGCTCCGCCGATCAGCGGATGTACATCGAGAAGAGGTCCCGCTCCAAGGCGCACCGCAGGGCCGGCTGAGGCGGTCCGTCACCCGTGTGTGCACCTGTTCGGGGTAGGCTCCCGGGGGTCGAAAGGAGTGACCTGCGATGACGACGCCCGCGAACAACGGCTCGCACGGTGGGGCGAACAAGCCCGAGGACGATGATCCGTTCGGCTATCTCTACGAGGATGGCCAGGCGGCCGGCGCCACCCCGCCCTCGTCGGGCGGCGGATACGGCTACCCCGGGGCGTCGGTCGGCGGTCACCCCGGTGCGCAGCCCGGCGTCCCCCGTACCTCGCACCACCAGGTGCGCACCGTCGGCGACCGCAGGAACGGCGGCCAGCGCGGTCCCGTCCCCCAGCAGCAGAACCCCGGCTACCAGGCCCAGTACCAGGCGCCGGAGGCGCTGCAGGCGGGCGGCTACGGCGTTCCGCAGCAGCCCCAGTCCGTGCAGCAGACCCAGACGATCGGGCACCCCGGCGGGCACGGCGGGCACGGCGGCGGCGCCTCCAGCCGGCGCGGTCTGCTGATCGCGGCCGTCGCGGTGGTCGGCGCGGTCGTGATCGGCATCGGCGCGGCCCTCGCCTTCGGCGACAAGGACAAGCCGGAGGACAAGGGCAAGGACACCGCGACCGGCGGCGGCCAGCAGTCGTCGGCCCCGCAGGACCCGGCGAGCCCCACCCCGAGCGCGAAGCCCTCGCAGGTCCAGCTGCCGAAGGCGGACTTCGGCGGCAGCGGCATGTCCCTCACGGGCGGTGCGAACCTGCAGAACACGCTGCCGGGTGCGAAGAGCGAGAACGGCCAGTACGTGACGGGCCTGAACGCGGTGGGTGCGGCGGCCACCTGGTCGGTGGAGGTCCCCAAGACGGGCAAGTACAAGCTGAAGATGACCTACGGGGTGCCGGGCAAGGACGCCAACACCACGCTGACCGTCAACGGCGAGGCGCAGACCCGGCCGGTGAACATGGCGAACTTCTCCAAGGCCGCCCCCGGCGACTGGGCCAAGGGCTGGACCAACACCTACTCGCTGGTGGACCTCAAGCAGGGCGCCAACACGATCAAGATCTCGTGCGAGGCGGGCAACCAGTGCGACGTCGTCCTCGACCAGCTCTGGCTGGAACAGGGCTGATCCGGCCGGAGCTGCCGCCCTCTAGGCGGCGGGTGTCACCTTCACCGACCCCCGTACCTCCTCGTAGGTGCGGGGGTCGAACTCTCCCGCCACCGGGGACAGGACCGTGGCCGCCGAGAGGGCGACCGCGCGGCTGAGGCGGTCCGGCCAGTCCAGGCCCTCGGCGAGGCCGGACAGCAGGCCCGCGACGACGGAGTCGCCGGCTCCGGTGGGGTTGCCGGACAGCGGGCGCGGTGGGGCCGCCTGCCAGGTGCCCTCGGCGGTGGCGGCCAGCAGGCCGGCCGGGCCGAGCGAGGTGACCACCGCGTGCGCGCCGCGGCGGCGGGCGTCGCGGCTGGCGGGCAGGGGGTCGCGGGAGCCGGTCAGCTCGGCCAGTTCGGCGGCGTTCGGCTTGATGATCTCGGGGCGGGCGGCGACTGCGCGGCGCAGGGCCTCGCCGCTGGTGTCCAGCAGGACGGGGACCCCGGCCGAGCGGGCGGCCCGTACGAGTACGGCGTACGCGCCCACGGGCACGCCCGGCGGGAGGCTGCCGCACAGGGCCACCGCCCGCACCCCGGCGACCAGCTCCTCGTAGTGCGCGAGGAACCGCGACCACTCCGCTTGTGTGATGAGCGGCCCCGGCTCGTTGAACTGCGTTGTGTCGCCGGAGGCTTCGTCGACGACGGCCAGGGTGCGGCGCGAGGGGCCCTCGCAGGGGAGCAGGGCGTCCACCACCGCGGGGCAGGTCGCCAGCTGCCGGCGCACGACGGAGCCGACCGGGCCGCCGGCAAAGCCCGTCGCCGTCACCTTGTGGCCCAGCGCGCCGAGGACGCGGGCGACGTTGAGCCCCTTGCCGCCGGGCCGTTCGGTGACGGCGGTGACCCGGTGCGAGGCGTGCGGAAGCAGCCGCGGCACGCGGTAGGTGACGTCGAGTGCGGTGTTGAGCGTCACGGTCAGGATCATGGGCACCCCCGGGTCTGTTGCTGCCGGGATCATGCCAAACACGAGGCGGTCGGCCCAGTCCCACGGGCCGACCGCCTCGGCTGCGCCAGCCGCTTGGCCGTCAGAGCTGCCCTCGGACGGCGGGGCTGACGATCCATTCGCCGCGCCGCATGACGCCCTTGACGTCGAAGGCGGCGTCCAGGACGACGAGGTCCGCGTACTTGCCGGGCTCCAGTGAGCCGACCTGGTCGTACAGGCCGAGCAGCTTGGCAGGGTTGGCGGAGATCGCCTGGACCACGGACTCCACCGGCAGTTTGTCGAGGGTCACCGAGCGCTTGAAGGCGGTGTCCAGGGTGAGCGTCGAGCCGGCGATGGAGCCGCCCTCGACGAGGCGCGCCACACCGTCCTTGACCTCGACCTCCAGCGGGCCGAGGTGGTAGGTCCCGTCGCCGAAACCGGCCGCGTCCATGGCGTCGGTGATGAGCGCCACGCGGTGTGCGCCCGCGTGGTGGAAGGCCAGTTCGAGGGCCGCGGGGTGCAGGTGCGTGCCGTCGTTGATGAGCTCGACGGTGATCCGCTCGTCCTCCAGGAGGGCGGCGATCGGGCCGGGTTCGCGGTGCGCGAGCGCGGGCATCGCGTTGAAGAGGTGGGTGGCCACGGTCGCGCCCGCGTCGATCGCGGCGCGCGTCTGCTCGTAACTGGCGTCGGTGTGCCCGATCGCGGCGATCACGCCGTGCTCGGCCAGCAGCCGTACGGAGTCCAGGCCGCCCGGGAGTTCGGTGGCCAGGGTGACCATGCGGGCGGCGCCGTGGGCCGCGTCGACGAGCTTGCGGACCTCGGCCGGGTCGGGGTCGCGGAGCAGGTCCTCCTTGTGGGCACCCTTGCGGCAGGGGTTGATGAACGGCCCCTCGAAGTGGATGCCGGCGATCTCGCCCGCCTGTGTCAGCTCGGCCAGCAGCCCGGCCCGCCGGGCCAGTTCGTCCAGGTCCCCGGTGACGGTGGAGGCGACCAGGGTGGTGGTGCCGTGCGCGCGGTGGGTGCGTACGCCCTGGAGCACGTCCTCGGCGGTGCCGGAGGTGAACGAGGCGCCGCCGCCGCCGTGGTTGTGCATGTCGACGAAGCCGGGGACGATCCAGTGCCCCGTCAGGTCGACGATCTCCGCGCCCTCGCGGGCGCTCCCGGCGATGCGGTCGCCGTCGACGATGACCCGGCCGCCCGCCACGGTCCCGGTGGGCAGCACCACCCTGGCGCCGGAGAGAACAGTGCCGTGTGCGCTTCCGGACATCAGGCCGGTACCTCCGTGGCGAGTAGGTCCCAGGCGAGCAGCCCTGCGCCCAGGCAGCCGGCGGTGTCCCCGAGGGCCGCCGGCACGATGTGGGGGAGCCGCTGGAACGTCACGCGCTCCTCCACGGCCTTCCGTAGTGGTGTGAACAAGGTTTCCCCGGCCTCGGCGAGCCCGCCACCGATGATCAGCGTGCGCGGGTCCAGCAGGGTGATCGCGGTGACCAGCCCGTCGGCGAGGGCTCCGACGGCGGCCAGCCAGACCTCGCTGGCGCGGGCGTCACCGGACCGGACGGCCTTGGCGCAGTCGGCGGCGTCGGCCTCCGGGTCGCCGGAGGCGGCGGCCCAGGCGCGGCTGACGGCGGCGGCGGAGGCGAGGGTCTCCAGGCAGCCGCGCTGGCCGCAGCCGCAGTCGGGGCCGCCGGGGCGCACCACGATGTGTCCGATCTCGCCCGCGTACCCGTGCGCGCCGGCCTCGATGCGGCCGGCGATGCCGATGGCGCCGGCGATGCCGGTGCCGAGGGGGACGAAGAGGAAGCGGTCGGCGCCCCGGCCGGCGCCGATGCGTCCTTCGGCGAGTCCGCCCGTGCGCACGTCGTGGCCGAGGGCCACGGGGATGCCGCCGAGGCGCCCGGTGAGGAGCGTGCGCAGCGGTACGTCGCGCCAGCCGAGGTTCGCCGCGTAGACGGCGATGCCGTTCTCGGCGTCGACGATGCCGGGGACGGCGACGCCGGCGGCCGAGGCGGCCCGTCCGAAGCGTTCCCGGCCGGTGTCGAGCAGCTCGGCGGCGAAGTCCTGGATCGTCTCGACGACGGCGTCCGGGCCCCGCTCGCGGCCGGTGGCGCGGCGCGCTTCGTGCAGCAGGGTGCCGTCCTCGGCGATGAGGGCGGCCTTCATCCCGGTGCCGCCCACATCGAGGGCGATGACGTGTTTCACGGGTTTCACAGAGACAGTCTCGCGTGCTCGGGGGCGAAAGGTCTAGTCCAATGAGGGGGATTGTTGAGTGACCATACAAATCGGGCGCCCTGGTGGGGAGCCGGATGTGGACGAGCCGCCAAAGTGGTGTAGACCTTACGTGGATCGTACGTACAACAAGGGGTGGATCGATACCTGTGAAGGGCCGTTACCAGAGCCTGGCCGCGTCCGGCGCCGCGCTGTGCCTGACCGCGGTGACGCTGACGGGCTGCGGAGCCGTCGGTGGACTCACCGGAGACAACGAGGTGACCCTGCGGGTCGTGGCGGCCGATTACGGGGACAATCCGCAGAACTCCTCGGCGGCCTACTGGAAGGGCCTCGCCGACGGCTTCGAGAAGGACCACCCCGGCATCAAGGTCGAGGTCGACGTCTACTCGTGGTCCGAGGTCGACGCCAAGGTCGCCGACATGGTCAAGGCCGGCAAGGCCCCCGACATCGCCCAGATCGGTGCCTACGCCGACTACGCGGCCGCCGGCAAGCTGTACTCCACGGCCGAACTGCTCTCGGTGAAGACCGAGGCCGACTTCCTCGCCCCCCTCGCGGACGCCGGAAAGGTCAAGCAGGCCCAGTACGGCATGCCCTTCGTCTCCAGCACCCGGCTGCTCTTCTACAACGAGAAGCTGCTGGCCGACGCGGGCGTGATCGGCAAGGACGCCAAGGGCTGGCAGCCCAAGAGCTGGGCCGAGCTGGAGGCCGCGGCGAAGAAGCTCAAGGGCGCGGGCGTGCCCACCCCCTTCGCGCTGCCGCTGGGCCGCGAGGAGGCGCAGGCCGAGACGATGATGTGGATGCTCGCGGGCGGTGGCGGCTACACCGACAACGAGGAGGGCTACGCCATCGACTCCGCCGACAACGTCAAGTCGCTGGAGTTCCTGCGGGACAAGATGGTCGGCCAGGGCCTCACCGGGCCGGTCGAGCCGGGCAAGCTGGACCGCCAGGCCGCGTTCGAGGCCTTCACCAAGGGCGAGGTCGGCATGCTCAACGGGCACCCGACGCTGATGAAGCAGGCCGAGGCCAAGGGCGTGAAGTTCGGCATGGTGCCGCTGCCGACCTCCGACGGCTCCCCGCAGCCGGCGATGGGCGTCGCGGACTGGGTCATGGCCTTCAAGAACGGCCACCGCGCCGAGTCCGGCAAGTTCCTGGACTACCTGTACCAGCCGAAGAACGTGACGGCCTTCACCGAGAAGTACGACCTGCTGCCCGCCACCACCAGCGGCTACCTGGCCAAGCAGGGCGCCACCAGCGGTTCGGCCGTCCAGCTGAAGCCCTTCCTGACGGCGCTGCCCAGCTCGCGGCTCTACCCCGCCGGCAAGAAGTCCTGGGCCGGTGTCAGCGAGGACATCAAGCAGAACATCGGCAAGGCCGTCCAGCCCGGCGGGCAGCCCGCCAAGGTGCTGGAGGAGATCGCCACGGCGGCACGCGCGGCGGACCCGCGCTGACCCGGGGGACGCCGCCCTCTGTCAGAGGGCGGCGTTAATCTGGCGGTATGACGGACGAGGGGCGGCTGACGGCCACCGAGGCCGCGGTGCTCGCGTACGAGGGACGCACCTGGCCCGGGCCCGGAGCCAAGGAACGGGCCATACGCGAAGGACTGGGGATGACCCCCGTCCGCTACTACCAGCTGCTCAACGCCCTCATGGACGATCCGCGCGCGCTGGCCCACGCCCCCGGCACCGTCAACCGGCTGCGAAGGATCCGCGAAGCCCAGCGAGCCCGGCGATAGCCGTAGCCGTCGCCCCGCCGGGCCGTTAGGGTCGTGCGTATGGGGAGCCATCCGCACGACCTGCCGATGCCCGTCACCGCAGCCGGACGCGAGGGACTCGAAGCCCTGCTTCGCGCACCCCGCCGGTCCGTGGTCGCCCTGGACTTCGACGGCACCCTCGCCGACATCGTCCCGGACCCGGACCAGGCCAGGGCCCATCCCGAAGCCGTTCCGGCGCTCTCGGCCCTCGCCCCCGAGGTGGACTCGGTGGCCGTCGTCACCGGCCGGCCCGCCGGTGTCGCCGTCCGCTACGGCGGCTTCGCCGGGGTGCCGGGGCTGGAACACCTCGTGGTCCTCGGCCACTACGGCGCCGAACGCTGGGACGCCGTGACCGGCATAGTCCACGCCCCCGCCGAGCACCCCGGGGTGGCGGCCGTACGGGCCGAGCTGCCCGGGTTCCTGGACTCGATCGGGGCCTGGCGCGGCACCTGGATCGAGGAGAAGGGCCGGGCGCTCGCCGTCCACACCCGGCGGGCCGAGGACCCGGCGGCGGCCTTCGCGGCGCTGCGGGAACCCCTGACGGACCTGGCCGCCCGGCACGGGCTGATGGTCGAGCCGGGGCGGGCCGTACTGGAGCTGCGGCCCCCGGGCATGGACAAGGGCGTCGCCCTGACGGAGTTCCTGGCGGAGCGGGACGCGGAGACGGTGCTGTACGCCGGGGACGACCTGGGCGACCTCGCCGCGTACTCGGCCGTCGAGAAGCGCAGGGCCGACGGGCTGCCGGGGCTGCTGGTGTGCAGCGGCTCGGCGGAGGTCCCCGAGCTCGCCGCCCGGGCCGACCTGGTCCTCCCCGGACCGGGCGCGGTCGCCGCCTTCCTGGCCGCCCTGGCCGATGCCCTGCGGGCCTGACCCTCCGCCGCCGGGCGCGCCGCCGCTGCGGGGGCGCTGGCCCGAGCCCCCGCTCCTCAATCGCCGGAGGGGCTGGGCTTTCCAGCCGTCAGGCGCTTGAGGACCGGGTCCGGGCAGAGCCAGGCTGAATCTGTCAGGCCAGGGCCGACAGCTGGGCCTTGAACCACTGGGCCGGGGGAAGGGCCGTCGCGGCCGCCGCCAGGCGCTTGGTGCGGTCCGCCCGCTCGGCATCCGGCATGGACAGCGCCGCGTGCAACGCCTCCGCCGTAGCCGACACGTCGTACGGGTTCACCGTCAGCGCGTCCCGGCGGAGCTCCTCGTACGCCCCCGCCCCCGTCGACAGCACCACCGCGCAGCCCGCCTCCGACACCACCGGGATCTCCTTGGCCACCAGGTTCATCCCGTCCCGCACCGGGTTCACCAGCGCCACGTCCGCCATCCGGTAGACCGCCAGCGACCGCGCGAAGTCGTCCTTCACCGACACCAGCACCGGCTGCCAGTCCTCCGCGGCGAACTCCGCGTTGATCTGCGCGGCCAGCTCCGAGACGGCCGCCGTGTAGTCCCGGTACACCTTCAGGTCCTGCCGCGACGGGTACGCCGAGGCCAGGTGCACCACGCGGCCGCGCCACTCGGGGTGGACCGTCAGCAGCTCCCGGTAGGCCAGCAGGCCCCGCAGGATGTTCTTCGACAGCTCCGTCCGGTCCACCCGGGCGATCGTCCTGCGGTCGCCGATCTCCGCCCGCAGTTCCGCCAGCTTCGCGTCGACCTCCGGCCGGCGCGCGAGGGCCCGCAGCTCGTCCGCGTCCACGCCCAGCGGGTACACGGCCACGCGCCGTTCGTCGTCCAGGTGCGCGGCGCCCATGAAGGCGTCCGCCCAGGCCCGGGTGTGGAAGCCCACCACGTCCGCCCCGAGCATTCCCCGCACCAACTGCTCACGCACGTCGGCCGGGAGCATGTCCAGGAACTCCCGCGACGCCCACGGCGTGTGCGTGAAGTGCCCGATCCGCAGGTCCGGCCGCAGTTCCCGCAACTGCCCCGGGACCAGCGCCAGGTGGTAGTCCTGCACCAGCACGCGGGCGCCCTCGGCGGCCTCCTCGGCCAGGGCGCGGGCGAAGGCCTCGTTGTACGCCACGTAGCCGCCCCACCGGCGCCGGAACTCCGCGTCGAAGACCGGCTCCCGCGGCACGTCGTACAGGTGGTGGTGGGTGAACCACAGCACCGAGTTCGCGATGCCGTTGTACGCGTCGTCGTACATCGTGGGATCGATGTCCAGCATCCGGACGCCCGGCTCGGAGACGTCCCGGCGGACCGCCTCCCGGTCCGCGTCCGACAGCGCCGCACAGACCCAGAGCGCCTCCGGCTGCTCCGAGAGGGCCGCCGAGAGGCCGGAGACGAGACCGCCCCCGCCGCGCCGGGCGCTGAGCGTGCCGTCGGCGGCGAGGGCGTAGGAGAGCGGGCCGCGGTTCGCCGCGACGAGTACCTGAGAAGCCATGCGCCGAACCTAGCCCGGCCCACGCTCGCTCAAACGTATGGACACGTCACGCCACCCGGCGCCGGCCGTACTCCTTCACGCCCAGCATCGGCGGCCGCTCCTCGGTGTCCACCGGGTACGTGTGCGGCACGAAGCCCTCCGGGCCCCGCTCGAACTGCGTCAGCTCCGGCCGTACGAGGTGTCCGCGCGAGAGCCGTACCTGGGCCGTGCGGTAGATCGCCGCGGCCATCCGGCCCAGCGCCTGCCCGCCCTGATGGCGGTGGAGCCGCACGCCCACGTCCACCTGGGCCAGCGCGTCCAGTCCGACCGTGTGCAGCGCGTCGACCAGCAGGCCCAGCTCGACCCCGTAGCCCACCGGGAACGGCAGCCGCTCCAGCAGCGTGCGCCGTACGGCGTACTCGCCGCCCAGCGGCTGGACGAAGCCGGCCAGCTGCGGCCAGTGCAGGTTCAGCAGCGGGCGGGCGACCAGCTCGGTGACCCGGCCGCCCTGGCCGGGAGCGTCCCCCAGCGGGCGGTCGTACATCGCCTTGACGAACTGCACGCCGGGGTCGGTGAGCAGCGGGCCCACGATCCCGGAGACGAAGGTGGCCGAGAAGTCCCGCAGGTCGGCGTCGACGAAGCAGACGATGTCGCCGGTGGTGGCCAGCAGCGAGCGCCACAGCACCTCGCCCTTGCCGGGCAGCGCCGGGATCCTCGGCAGGATCTCGTCGCGGTGCACCACCCGGGCGCCGGCCTTCGCCGCGACCTCGGCGGTCCGGTCGGCCGAGCCCGAGTCGACCACGACCAGCTCGTCCACGAGCGGGACGGGCAGTCCCTCGATCAGCTCACGCCGGATGACCTCGACGATCGCGCCGACCGTTGCCTCCTCGTCCAGCGCGGGCAGCACCACGCTGACCGTGGTCCCGGCCGCCCGTTTGAGGTCGAGCAGCTGGTCGAGCGGTCGGTCGGCGGCGGACCAGGAGCGGTCGGCCAGCCAGCGCTCCACCTCTTCCAGCACCCTCAGTACTCCCTGCGTGTCGGCGATATGGCCGTCTTTGTGATCCATCTCGCGGTTCGGACGGCTGTCTCACCCGCCCGTCCCTTCGGTTACAGTCTTGAACAACGCGAAGGACCACCGCATGCCGGGGTCCCCCGCGCACAAACGCACCGGCGCGCCACAGAGCGCGTGTGCCGGTGCCATACCGCTCATCCAGAGGGGCAGAGGGACACGGCCCGTTGAAGCCCCGGCAACCCTCCAGTCGGTTCTCGCGATCGCGCAGCAGCGCTCGTCAGCGAGGTCCCCGGCTAGGGAAGGTGCCAATTCCGTCTCATGGCGAAATGCGCCATGGGGAAGATGAGGAGAAAGGGCCTCGCCATCATGGCTGCACAGACTGTCGCCACCTCTGTCGATCTCGGACCTGCCACGGGCCTTTCCTGTCGCGAGTGCGGTACCCGCTTCGAGCTCGGTCCCATCTTCGCGTGCGCCGAGTGCTTCGGACCTCTGGAAGTCGCCTACGAGCTGCCGACCGGTGACCCCGAAGCCCTGCGCGCCGCGATCGAGGCCGGCCCGAACAACATCTGGCGCTACGCGCCGCTGCTGCCCGTCCCCGCCGACGTGGCCGCCAAGCCCAGCCTGAACCCCGGCTTCACCAAGCTCGTCGACGCGGCCAACCTGGCCAAGGAGCTGGGCGTCACCGGCAAGCTGTACGTCAAGGACGACTCCGGCAACCCGACGCACTCCTTCAAGGACCGCGTCGTGGCCATCGCCGTCGAGGCCGCCCGCGCCTTCGGCTTCACCACGCTGTCCTGCTCCTCCACCGGCAACCTGGCCGGCGCCGTCGGCGCCGCGGCCGCCCGGGCCGGCTTCCGCTCGTGCGTGTTCATCCCGCACGACCTGGAGCAGGGCAAGGTCGTCATGGCCGGTGTGTACGGCGGTGACCTGGTCGGCATCGAGGGCAACTACGACGACGTCAACCGCTTCTGCTCCGAGCTCATCGGTGACCCGCTGGGCGAGGGCTGGGGCTTCGTCAACGTCAACCTGCGCCCGTACTACGGCGAGGGTTCCAAGACCCTCGCCTACGAGATCTGCGAGCAGCTCGGCTGGCAGCTGCCCGACCAGATCGTCATCCCGATCGCGTCCGGCTCGCAGCTCACGAAGATCGACAAGGGTCTGCAGGAGCTGATCAGGCTCGGCCTCGTCGAGGACAAGCCGTACAAGATCTTCGGGGCCCAGGCCGAGGGCTGCTCCCCGGTGTCGACCGCCTTCAAGGCCGGTCACGACGTGGTCCGCCCGCAGAAGCCGAACACCATCGCGAAGTCCCTCGCGATCGGCAACCCGGCGGACGGCCCGTACGTCCTGGACATCGCGCGCCGCACCGGCGGTTTCGTCGAGGACGTGACCGACGAGCAGGTGGTCGAGGCCATCAAGATCCTCGCGCAGACCGAGGGCATCTTCGCGGAGACCGCGGGCGGCGTGACCGTCGGCGTGACGAAGAAGCTCATCGAGAACGGGCAGCTCGACCCGGCGCTGACCACCGTCGTCCTCAACACCGGTGACGGCCTCAAGACCCTGGAGGCGGTGGCCGCGGACAGCGGGCAGACCGCCACCATCCGCCCGAGCCTGGACGCGTTCCGCGCCGCCGGCCTGGCCTGACCACCCTCCACGTACTACCGGAAAGGCAGTAGCGCCATGAGCGTCAACGTCCGCATCCCCACCATCCTGCGCACCTACACCGGCGGTCAGGCCGAGGTCCCGGCCGAGGGCGCGACCCTCGCCGAGGTCATCGAGTCCCTGGAGAAGAACCACCCGGGCATCGCCGCGCGCGTCCTGGACGACCAGGGCAAGCTCCGCCGCTTCGTGAACGTCTACGTCAACGACGACGATGTGCGCTTCGAGGGTGGGCTGGAGGCGGTCACGCCGGACGGCGCGGGCGTCTCGATCATTCCGGCCGTCGCGGGCGGCTGCTGACCCACCCGGTAAACCGAAATTACCCCCTCCGCTAAAAGCGGAGGGGGTAATTCTGTTTGATTGGGCACGGTACAGTTGGGGAAGTCCCCTCCGCTGGACTTGCCCGCCGCATATGAACGGGTCGCGTGAGGGTCGACATCGGGTCAATGTGCGGGTGCCGTATGGGGCTTTGGCGAGATATGTCTGGCCCGAGTTGCCCTGGAATATGCCAAATTTTCACTCTATTTCAAACTTTCTCGGTGTCCAGATTTCTCGTCGGATTGACCTGTTGCAGACAGCACTCGCGCAGATACATTCAGCCTCGGTCGAAGCGTTCCGACGCAAGTTCTGACCCGGTAACGCGAAGTGCGTTCCCGCGCAAGGGCCAGTAATAGGGGAGTTAGGCATGGCTCAGGGCACCGTCAAGTGGTTCAACGCGGAGAAGGGCTACGGCTTCATCGCGGTCGACGGTGGTGCGGATGTGTTCGTCCACTACAGCGCCATCCAGATGGACGGGTACCGCACCCTTGAAGAGGGTCAGCGGGTCGAGTTCGAGATCTCGCAGGGCCAGAAGGGTCCGCAGGCGGACATGGTCAAGCTCGCGCTCGGCTAGTCCCGGAGCATCGACCACCGACGCTCGGTCTTCCGTCGAAGACCCGGAAGACCTACGAGGGGCCCACATCCCGTGTCCGGGATGTGGGCCCCTCGCGTGTCACCAGGGCCTTCGTCGAAGCCGCTTGCACTCCAGGGGGTCGAGTGCTAATCATTGGCGTTAGCACTCTACGAGTGAGAGTGCTACTGAAACGAGGACCGGGTCGGTGAGGCCCGCAGGGTCCGGTGGGAAGGAACCGCCGGGCACGCAGGCCGTCCGTCGCGGGCGCGGGCGCGGTCCTGGGAGCAATCCACCGCTGTCCGGGAGGACCACTTCAGATGGCCAAGATCATTGCGTTCGACGAGGAGGCCCGTCGCGGCCTCGAGCGTGGGATGAACCAGCTCGCCGACGCCGTCAAGGTCACCCTTGGCCCCAAGGGTCGCAACGTCGTCCTTGAGAAGAAGTGGGGCGCCCCCACGATCACCAACGATGGTGTCTCCATCGCCAAGGAGATCGAGCTCGAGGACCCGTACGAGAAGATCGGCGCCGAGCTGGTCAAGGAAGTCGCCAAGAAGACGGACGACGTCGCCGGCGACGGTACGACCACCGCCACCGTCCTGGCCCAGGCGCTCGTCCGCGAGGGCCTGCGCAACGTGGCCGCCGGTGCCAACCCGATGGCCCTCAAGCGTGGTATCGAGAAGGCCGTCGAGGCCGTCTCCGCCGCCCTGCTCGCCCAGGCCAAGGATGTCGAGACCAAGGAGCAGATCGCTTCCACGGCCTCCATCTCCGCCGCCGACACCCAGATCGGCGAGCTCATCGCCGAGGCCATGGACAAGGTCGGCAAGGAAGGCGTCATCACCGTCGAGGAGTCCCAGACCTTCGGTCTGGAGCTGGAGCTCACCGAGGGTATGCGCTTCGACAAGGGCTACATCTCGGCGTACTTCGCCACCGACATGGAGCGCATGGAGTCGTCCCTCGACGACCCGTACATCCTGATCGTCAACTCCAAGATCGGCTCGGTCAAGGACCTGCTGCCGCTCCTGGAGAAGGTCATGCAGTCCGGCAAGCCGCTGCTGATCATCGCCGAGGACGTCGAGGGCGAGGCCCTGTCGACCCTGGTTGTCAACAAGATCCGCGGCACCTTCAAGTCCGTCGCCGTCAAGGCCCCGGGCTTCGGCGACCGCCGCAAGGCCATGCTCGGCGACATCGCCATCCTCACCGGCGGTACGGTCATCTCCGAGGAGGTCGGCCTCAAGCTGGAGAACGCCGGTCTCGACCTGCTCGGCCGCGCCCGCAAGGTCGTCATCACCAAGGACGAGACGACCATCGTCGACGGTGCCGGTGACAGCGACCAGGTCGCCGGTCGCGTGAACCAGATCCGCGCCGAGATCGAGAACTCCGACTCGGACTACGACCGCGAGAAGCTCCAGGAGCGCCTGGCGAAGCTGGCCGGCGGCGTGGCCGTCATCAAGGCCGGTGC
Source organism: Streptomyces yangpuensis (assembly GCF_024666385.1). NCBI lineage: Bacteria > Bacillati > Actinomycetota > Actinomycetes > Kitasatosporales > Streptomycetaceae > Streptomyces > Streptomyces yangpuensis. The sequence continues at coordinate 3,378,210 of NZ_CP102514.1, read as the reverse complement.
CGCGACCGAGGTCGAGCTCAAGGAGCGCAAGCACCGCATCGAGGACGCCGTTCGCAACGCGAAGGCGGCCGTCGAGGAGGGCATCGTCGCCGGTGGTGGCGTGGCCCTGCTGCAGGCCTCCGCGGTCTTCGAGAAGCTGGAGCTCGACGGTGACGAGGCGACCGGCGCCAACGCCGTGAAGCTCGCGCTGGAGGCCCCGCTGAAGCAGATCGCCGTCAACGGTGGTCTCGAGGGCGGCGTCGTCGTCGAGAAGGTGCGCAACCTCCCGATCGGTCACGGCCTGAACGCCGCGTCCGGTGAGTACGTCGACATGATCGCCGAGGGCATCATCGACCCGGCGAAGGTCACGCGCTCCGCGCTGCAGAACGCCGCGTCGATCGCCGCGCTGTTCCTGACCACCGAGGCCGTCATCGCCGACAAGCCGGAGAAGGCCGCGGCCGCTCCGGGCGGCATGCCGGGCGGTGACATGGACTTCTGATCGACCTGACGGTTGATCGGCTGTTCTCGAACGAGGGCGGCACCCCGACGGGGGTGCCGCCCTCGGGCGTTCCCGGAACCGGAACCGGAACCAGAGCCGGAGCCGGAGCCGGAACGTTCAGAACGCGGTGTCGAGCGCGAAGTCGAACGGTGCGGGGACGCGCAGGGCCTCACCGAAGGACACCGTCGTACGGGCGCGGTAGCCGTGGGGCGACGGGTCGTGGAAGCAGGTGATCTCCGCGTCCTGCATGTCGACGACCAGGTAGATCGGGACGAGGCGTCCGTAGACGTCGAGCTTCTCCTTCCAGTCGGCGTCTTTGGTGGAGACGGACGTGAACTCTCCCACCAGGGAGAGTGCCGCACCGTCCGCGTGAAGCCCGTCCTCCTCGAAAGCCGCCTCGTCCGCGACATACAGATCGGGTCCGTAGCCGCGCTTCGCATCCGGGAACCGGAAGAGGAAGGGAGAGGTATCGGCGAAGTGACCTTCGGGAACATGGGACTGGAGCTGTTCCCGCAGCAGGCGCATGGGGCGCGAGTAGCGCAGCCTGGAAAACGGTGACACGACGATCTTCCCCCGGATGAGCTCGGCCTTGAAGCCGTCTGGTGTGTCCATTTCCGCGACCGTGCGCAGAAGGTCCTCGAAGGCTGGTGGCGCCGACAACGCATCTATGGGTGTGGCCCGCTCGATCATGATCGTCACCGTATTCCTCCGGGATGGCGTGGAGCGCTGAGCCCGTGCCGTTCAAGGCTAGTGTCGCGGCGGGGGCCCCCGCCCGGTCCTCGGAGCGGTCCCCTTCGATCGGGTGGTGAAAACCGCTGGCCGGGGTGGGCGGGGGCGTGTGAACGTACGGCTATGGGCACCTCCGTCGCTTATCCCGTGCTGCGCACCACTGATCCCGCCGAGGCGTACGCGAAGGCGCGACATCTGTGCGGGCTGCTGGCCACGCGGTACGCACAGGTGTACGTGGGGGCCGAGCTGCGGACGGTCGCGGACGTGCGGCGGATGGCAGCCCTGTTGCCGGACGCGATCTACGACCATGCGGAGATCCGCACGGACCCCGTGACGGGTGAGCCCGTCCACTTCGATCTGGATGTACGGACGGCCACCGACGCGGAACTGGCGGGGGAGGTGCCGCTGTGGTTCTCCCAGGAGGAGCTGCCGGACGGGGTCCGTGACGAGGACTTCGTGCGTGCCATGGGCGCCGGGCCGGCCTCGGTGCGGTGGGAGGGGTGCTGGCCCGACGAGCCCGAGCTGGGCTCGTCCCCCTCGCCGGCGTACGACGGCGTGCAACTGGTCCTCAACAGCGAAGCCTGCGAATGGTGTGAGCAGGTCGCCGGGATCCACAGGGTCTACGTCCACGTGACCAAGCACGGTGACCGCGGCCGGGCCGAGCGGCTCGCCGCCGCGATCGGCGGGGCCGTCCTGGGCGAGCCGGAGCAGGGCTGAGGTGGGAAGTTCGCGGGCGTACCCCGTGTACCGGACCGATGATCTCGGGGAGGCCCATCGGCGGGCCCGGCTGCTGTGCGCGCGGATGCGGCCGCTCGAACCGGAGATGTGGCTGTGCGCGCAGGCGACCACCGTCACGGAGGCCCGGGTGCTCGGGGCGCTCATGCCGACCGGCATGTTCGAGCCGTCCTACGACTGGGCGGCGGACACCTGGTACCTGGGGGCCGCCCTGCCCGGCGGTGACCGGGAGCTGGCCGCCGTGCTGCCGCTGACCGTGGACTCGTACGCGGCTCCGGGCCCGGTCGAGGGGGCGCTCCTGCGGGCGCTGGGCGAGGGTGCGGCCACCTTGCTCTGGTACGGGGCCTGGCCCTGGGTCCCCGAGATACCGTCCCACACGGCCGACCCGACCAACCAGCGCGTGGAGCTGGACGTCAACGGGGAGCATCCCGACGGCCGGCACACGGTGTACGTGCACTTCCGGTCCGCCGACGAGGTCGGTGCGGCGCATCTCGCCGCGGCCATCGGCGGAGCGGTGCTGGGGCCCGTGCAGATCGGCCGCTGACACCGCAGCACGCCCGCGCCGCGCCCGCGCCGCGCGTGCGGCCCGTGCGGCCGGTGCGGCCCGTGCCGTTCGGTATGCGGGCGGGCCCGGTGCCGGCCGCCGGGGTCGGCATAGGCTGGGTGCATGGCTGACCTCTTCGTCAAGATCTGCGGGCTCAGGACCGCGCCGGACGTCGACGCCGCGGTGGCGGCCGGGGCCGATGCCGTCGGGTTCGTGTTCGCTCCCGGCAGCCCCCGTACGGTCGACGCGGCCACCGCGCGCGAGCTGGCGGCGCGGGTACCGGACACGGTGCTGACCGTCGGGGTGTTCCGCGGGCAGTCCGTCGAGGAGGTGCGCCGGTTCGCCGAGGAGAGCGGTGTGCGGGGCGTGCAGCTGCACGGCGAGGAGGGCCCCGAGGACTTCGCGGCGCTGCGCGCCGAGGGCCGCACCCTGCTGCGGGCCACCGCCGGGCGCGTGGAGCGTTGCGGTGAGTACGGCGAGGACCTGCTGCTGCTCGACGCCCCCGACCCGGGCTCCGGCAAGCCGTGGAACTGGGGGGCGGCGGACTTCACCGCACCCGAGGGGCGGTGGCTGCTGGCCGGCGGGCTCAATCCGGGCAATGTGCGCGAGGCGCTCGCGGCCACCGCGGCGTGGGGTGTGGACGTGTCCAGCGGTGTGGAGCGGGAGCGCGGGGTGAAGTCGCCCGACCTCATCCGCGCCTTCGTCGAGGCGGCCCGCAGCTAGGGGGTGTCCGGCGGATCAGGGCCGGGCCCGGGCCGCCCGGCACCGCGGCCTGCCGCGTTGTCGTCGGTCGCCGACGCTCCGCGTGGGCTCCCTCCTCCGCCTTGCATTCCTTCCCCTCGGCCCTGCGGGCCTGGGGAGACCCCATGGCACCGGACGACCCGGGCTGTCCGACCCTGATCCGCCGGACACCCCCTAGTCATTTTCTCCTGTCGACCCTTGGCGATCTTGTGTTAGATTCATTCTGTAGTGACCGTTACGGAAATCGAGGGGGAACTGTCATGGGGAAGACAGCACTGGTCACGGGCGGCAGCCGGGGCATCGGCCGGGCCATCGCCGAACGGCTCGCCGCCGACGGCGACACCGTCGTACTGACCTACGCGAACGACGCGACGGCGGCGCGCGAGACCGTCGAGCGGATCACCGAGGACGGCGGACGCGCCTTCGCCCTCCGGGCGGAACTCGGTCTGCCGGGCGCTTCGGCCGCGCTCTGGGCGGCGTACGACGAACTCGGCCTCGACGGGGTCGACATCATCGTCAACAACGCGGGCATCGGACTGCCCGTCCCGCTGGGCCAGGTCACCGAGGAGGACTTCGACCGGGTCTTCGCGGTGAACGTACGCGCGCCCTTCTTCGTCGTGCAGGAGGCCCTCGGGCGGCTGCGCGACGGAGGCCGGGTCATCAACGTCTCCAGCGGCGCCGCCCGCATCGCGATGCCCGAGATCCTCGCCTACGGGGCGACCAAGGGCGCGCTGGACACCCTGACGCTGAACCTGGCGAAGGTCCTGGGCGCGCGCGGGATCACCGTGAACTCGGTGGCTCCCGGCATCGTCGACACCGACATGAACGCCGGCTGGCTGCGCGGCAACGCCGAGGCCGAGGCGCACGCCGCGTCCGTCGCGGCGCTCGGCCGGACCGGCCGCCCCGAGGACATCGCCGACGTCGTCGGCTTCCTCGCCTCCGACGCCGGCCGGTGGGTGACGGGCCGCGTGGTCGACGCCACGGGTGGCTCCGGCCTCTGACCGGCCCGCAACACCGCGCGGGCGGTGGCAACACCGCCGGTGTTGCCACCGGCGTCCCCGCCGGCGGGGCGGCCGACGCGCATGGGGTCCGGCGCACGGGGCACCAGGACGGTGACCACGGTCCGTCGTCCAGGAGGTGGCAGCGGTGCGCCGTACGAAGGTGCTGGACTCCTTTCCCGCCGGTGACCCCTACGGCAGTCGGCCGGCCGAGGAGTACGCGGCCAGGTGCCGGGAGCGGGGGCAGCGGGCGACCGTCGTGATGGACCTCGACAGCGACGCCTTCCTCGTCGTGGCCCCCCTGGACACGGACGCGCCGCGCAGGGCGGGGTGACGCCAGTGCGTCAGGAGGCAGTGCGTCAGGAGGCCGTGCATCAGAAGGCCGTGCATCAACGGGCCGTGCGTCAGGAGGCCGTGCATCAGCGGGCCGTGCATCAGGAGGCCGCGCGCCAGATCGTCATGTCGGCCCTGAGCCAGCTGGGGTCCTTCGACAGGCCCGGGGCCGACTTGATCCCGATGACGAACAGCGCGATGTCCCCGGACGGGTGCTTCACGCAGACCTCGCTGCCGGCGGCCAGGACGTGCAGTGTCAGATCGTTCTGACGGGCGAACCTCAGCTGTTCGCGGCACGTTTCGAGGTTCCCGGTGCCCGCCTTCCGCGGCATGGAGAACACGCTCGCGTCGCTCTCCATCATGCAGCCGCGGGCCATCCCGCACTTCATGCGGATGTCGCCCGTCCGGTCACCGTCCTCGTGCTGGACGGGCTCGTTGAAGCTGATGGAGTTCTCCTCGTTCAGCTCCAGCCCGGGGTAGGGCATGGGCTTGGGCGGCTGGGACGCGCTCGGCGTCGGAGCGGGGGCCGGGGCGGAGCGGAGCGCCGCCGGGGCCGGGCCGGACGCCTTGGCCGCCGCCGCCTCGCGTTCGGCCGCCCGGTCCGTGACGTCCATGAGCTTCCAGCCCAGGCCGCCCAGCGTGAGCGCACCCGTGACCGCCGCCACGACGGCGATCCGCGCGGTCCGCCGCCGCCTGCTCCCCGCCGCCGTTGCCGCGGACGCGGCTGCCGCGGTCGATACAGCCGCTGCGGTCGACGTGGCCGGCGCCGCGGCTCCGGCCGGGACGGACGTCGGGTGCGCCCCGCCCTGCGCGGCGGCGTCCCCGGCGGCGTCCCCGGTGGTGCCCCCCGCGTCCCCCGCGGCGTCCCCCGACGTGGTGTCCGGCGAGGCGGGCCGCGGCTGAGGCCGCGGCTCTGCGACCGGCGCCGGTATCTCCTCGTCCAGGCCGGCGACCTCCCGCCAGACGGCCGGTCCGGCGCCCGTGGCCGCCTCCTCGCCCAGGTACGCGCGGCACCACGCCAGGACCTCCGCCGGGGTGGCCCGTTCCTCCGGGTCGGCGGCCAGGCACAGCGCGAACAGCGGGCGCAGCCGCTCCGGCAGCAGCATCAGGTCGGGCTTGGAGTGCACGATCCGGAACAGCACGGTCATGGAGGGGCCGTCCCCGTACAGCGGCTTGCCCAGTGCCGCGAACGCCGCCGTCTGGCCCAGCGCGAAGACGTCGGTGGCCGGCGTGGTCTCACCGGCCAGCCCCTGCTCGGGAGCCATGTACTGGGGCGTGCCGATGGTGTGGCCCGTGGCGGTGGCCGTCAGGCCGGAGGCCTGGGAGATGCCGAAGTCGATGACGCGGGGCCCGTCGGCGGCGAGCAGTACGTTCGACGGCTTCAGGTCCCGGTGCACGATGCCCGCACCGTGTACGGCCACGAGTGCCTCGGCCACGCCCGCCATCAGCCACACCACCGCGGCCTCCGGCAGCGGCCCGCGCCGGGCGACGGCCTCCGACAGCGAGGGACCGGGCACGTACACGGTGGCCAGCCACGGCGGTGTCGCCTCCGCGTCGGCGTCGATCAGCTCGGCCGTGTACGCCCCCCGGACCCGCCGCGCGGCCTCCACCTCCCGGCGGAAGCGCCGCCGGAAGGTCGGGTCGTCGGCCAGATCGGGATGCACCACCTTGATCGCGACGGGCCGGCCGCCCTGGGTGTGCGACAGGTAGACCCGGCCCATGCCCCCCGACCCGAGCCGGGCGGCGAGGCGGTAGCCGCCCACGGTCCGCGGATCGTCAGCCCGCAGCGGCTGGAAAACTTCGGTCGCGCTGTTCATCGGTCTCCCCCCGACCCACGCCCCGATCAACCGATGGGTTGATCCACGTAACCCTAAGCGCCGGGCGGGGACGGGGGCGTGCCGGGGAGCGGGGAGCGGGTCGCCGGGGGCGGCTTGCGTGCCGAAGCCGGTGTTCCGGTCAGCCGGCGGTGTCGAAGGAGGACACGCCGCCGTCCTCCTGGACGGACTCCACACCGGGAAGGACGTGCAGGGCCAGGACCTGGCCGGGGGTCAGCCGGGCGGAGAAGCCGTGCAGGGCGGTGCGGAAGACGTAGTCCGGGGAGGCCCCGACCATCCTGGCGACCGCCCTCGGATCGAAGTCCTTGTGCACAGTGACGATGTACGGGGCTTCGTCGCCGGCGGCCGCACGCGCCACGGGCACGGGAGCGGTCGCGGCGGCGGTCACGGGAGCGGCGACGGGAGCGGCGAGGGCGGCCGAGGCCGCGGGGAGGGCGGTGACGGTGGCCAGCGCGGCGGCGGCCGCGACCAGGGGCAGGGCTCGGCCCGCCCGGCTCAGGAGGATGCGCATGCAGGGAGGGCATCACGCGCCGCGCGGCGGGTCAAAGACGTGCCGGGGTGTGGCGGGTGCACGGGCGGCGCTCCCGCCGTGCGCCCCCCTGGAGTGGTGGCGGCCCGTACGGGTGATCTTGCCGCGACGGCCATCGGAGGTACGGCCGGGCGCGGCAGGCCCGGCGGCAGAGGTGGTTAACCCTTTCTGCAGCGCTCAGGGGCGCCGAGCCGACGGGACCGCGGGCCGATCGGCCGGCCGGGGGCAGCGGTTCAAGCCGCGCCGAGCAGCCGCCCGATGCAAGGAGGGGCCGCTCCCGCGGAGGTGTTCGACGCCGCGGGCGCGGCTTCACCCATGCCACCCCTCCATCCCCGCACCCCCGCACCCCCGCACCCCCCAAGGGAGCCCCCTTTCATGCGCATGCTCGCCCGCCTCGCCACCGCAGCCCTCCTCACCGTCACCCCGGTGGCGGCAGGTACGGCCTCCGCCGCAGGCCCTGAGCCGACCCCGGCGCCGCTGATCACCTCCACGAACGCCATCGCCGGCAGCTACATCGTCACGCTCGCCAAGTCCGTCGATCCCGCGAAGGTCGCGGAGTCCGTGGGCGTGACGGCGAAGTTCACCTACGAGACGGCGCTGAACGGCTTCGCCGCGCCCCTCACCGAGAAGCAGCTGAAGATGGTCCGGCACACCCGCGGCGTGTTGTCCGTGGCCCAGGACGGGCAGGTGACCGGCCCTCCGGCGCCGCCGAGCGGGGTCACGACCAAGGCGCCCTCGAACTCCTGGGGGCTGGACCGGATCGACCAGAGATTCCTGCCGCTGGACAACGAGTTCAGCCCCAACACCAACGGCCAGGGCGTGACCGCGTTCATCCTCGACAGCGGGATCGACTACCGCCATCCCGAGTTCGGCGGCCGGGCGCTCTTCGGCTTCGACGCCATCGGGGACGGCCGCAACGGCCAGGACTGCCACGGCCACGGCACGCACGTCGCGGGCACGGTCGGCGGCAGCAACGTCGGCGTGGCGCACAAGGTGACCCTCGTCAGCGTCCGGGTCCTCGGCTGTGACAACAGGGGTTCCTGGTCGGGGATCATCGCCGGCCTGGACTGGGTGGCCGCCAACGCCCGCGAGCCCGCCGTCCTGAACGGCTCGCTGGGCGGGGACCGCTTCGAACCGGTCAACAACGCCACCGCCGCGCTGTTCGACCGGGGTGTGCTGCCGATCGTCGCGGCCGGCAACGACAACCGGGACGCCCGCTTCGTCTCGCCCGCCTCCACCCCCAACGCGGTGACCGTCGGCGCGACCAACCGCTTCGACCAGGAGACGGACTTCTCCAACTGGGGCGAGCTCCTCGACCTCTACGCCCCCGGTCAGGACATCGTCTCCGCGCGGATCGGCGGCGGCACGGTGTCGCTGAACGGCACCTCCATGGCCGCCCCGCACGTCACCGGTGTGGCCGCCCTCTACAAGGCCGCGCACCCCAGCGCCCGCCCGGCCGAGGTCGCGAACTTCCTGAAGAACGAGGCCACCGAGGACGTCATCCAGAACCTCAGTGACAACGGCCCCGACAAGCTGCTGTTCACCAACGGCCTCTGATCCGGGACCCGATGACCCGACCCCTGTCGGCGCGGCCGGTTAGGCTCGCCGCCAGGGGGGATCATGGACGACCGCACATCCCGGGGCGCGCGGTGGCTGCCGCGCGCCCTGTTCGTCTCCGGCACGGCCGTCGCCGCCGTGACCGTGCTGTACCTGCTGCTGCTCGGCTGGATGACCACCGTCGAGTGGACCCGCGGCCGGGACCTGCTGCTCCTGCTCACCCCCGCCTTCGGCGTCCTCGCGTACATACTGCTGGCGCGCGGGCGCGGCGGCAGCCGGGGCGCGCCGGTCCGCTGGCTGGCGGCGGCCGTCGCACTGGCCGCGCTGTGGCCGGCCTGGCAGGGCTACCAGTGGATGCGCGGCCCGCAGGCGTACGCGTGGACCTGGTGGCAGGCGGAGAAGCCGGAGTCGGCGCAGCCGATCGGTGCATGGCAGCGCCCCGCGCAAGGCCTCGTACGGGTCCGCACGGACGCCCTGTTCCTCTACAACGGCGAGGGCCGCAGCGCGGGAGGCCGCAAGGCCCCGGAAGGCACGGCCTTCTGCGCGCTGAGCCGGACCATCGCGCACGACATCGGGCTCCTCGCGGCAGCGCGGCCCTCGGGCGGCTGCGGCACCCGGGTCTCGGCCGTGGACCTGGAGCAGGGCAAGGAGCTGTGGGCCAAGGACTTCCCGGCGGCCCCGCCCGCCGACGGGACCTCCCCGCCGGTCGCGGTGGTGGACACCACGGCCGTCGTCGTGACGGAGGGTGCCCTCCTCGGAGTGGACCTGCGCGGCGGCGGGGAAAGCTGGCGGACGCCGGTCCCGGCCGGCTGCCGGGCCCGCGCCCTCGACGGCGCCGCCGACCGCGTCCTGTACGTGGAGGACTGCCCCGGCGCCGGTTCGGCGCGGCTGGTGTCACTGGACGCGCGGACGGGCACCCCGGCGTGGCAGACCCCGCTGCGGGTGGGCCCGTCGGCGGAGCTGCGGATGCTGTCGGCGCAACCGGTCGCGCTGCGTGCTGGGGACACCGTGCGGCTGTTCGACGATGCGGGGCGCGAGCGGGGCGCGGTGCCGGTGGTGGGCCCGAAGGAGGACCTCCTCCCGGAACCGGGCCCGATCGTCAGCGGTGACCTGCTCGTCCTCCCGGTGAAGGCCAAGGCCCCGGGGGTCTCGGCGTACTCCCTGCTGGACGGCCGCCGCGTATGGCATGCCGGGCTCGACGGGGCCACGGTCCTCGGGCTGGCGCAGGGCCGCGCTCCGGGCGGGGTCGACGTGGTGACGTCGACCGCCGCCCGGACGCACCTGTGGCACCTGGACGGCACCACGGGCCGGGCGGACGCGGAGCCCACGATCCTGCGGGACGTCCCGCTGGGCCGGCGGTTCGAGATCTACCCGACGGGGGTCGAGGGCTACACGTTCGTGAACCTGGACCCGTCGGGTGAACTGCCGTCGTACGTGGCCCTGAAACGGGTCAGAGACTGGTGAGGAACGCCTTCCAGGCGGGCCCGCGGAAGGTGAGGTGAGGGCCCTCCGGCACCTTCGAGTCCCGGACGGGAACCGTGATGCTGCCGCTGGCCCCGCTGTGGTCGGACCTCGGCCAGGTGGCCATCTCCAAGCACTCGCCGCCGTCACCGCCGCTGTAGCTCGACTTGTGCCATATGGCCGCCGACAGGTCGTATTCAGGCATGCTCGTAATCCTTCGCCGCGGACTCGATCACGGTCAGCGATTCCCGAGGTGAGAGTGCACTGGCCGTGAGCAGATCGTAGTTCAGCACGTGGCGGGCGACCGTGGCCGGATCGTCAAACAGCTGCCCGGTTCCGTTGCCTTCGGCGTAGGAAAGCGGTGGGGCGTCGTCGAACGACATCAACTTCAGGAGCCCCATCATCCCCGCATGTGCGCCGGCGCTGAACGGAATCACCTGGACGATGATCCGGTGGGACCGGACCAGGGCAAGGATGTGCCGCAGCGCTTCGGCCATCACCTCCCGACTGCCGACTTCGCGGCGGATGACCGCTTCGTCAAACACGCACCACAACAGTGGGGTAGTTGGATCAACGAGGAGCGAGGCGCGAGCCAGACGGCTTTCGACCAGCTCGTCGATCACCTGCTCCGGTGCGGTCGGCTGGTAGGCGCGACATACCGCGCGTGCGTAGGCCTCGGTCTGGAGCAGGCCCGGGATGAGCTGCGGCGCGTAGTCGCGGATGGTCTTCGCCAGAGCCTCCGCTTCAGCGGCTTCGGCGAAGTGGTCCGGGTACTTGGACTTGGCCGCCGCGGCGCAGTTGCGGGCGAAGAAGCCGTTCGTGTCGAGGATTTCGTCTATCTGGCGGGCGAATTCGAGGTGCATCCGACGGGTGCCCGTTTCGAGCTGGCCGATGAACGAGCCGCTCACGAAGAGCGGTTCGCCCAGTTCGGCCTGGCTCATGCCCGCACGCTCGCGCGCCACGCGGAGTTCGGCGCCGAGCAGGGCGCGGGGTGAGGAAGAGGGGTCGAGGTTCTTGCCTGCCACGGCAACTCCAGGGCCAACAGGTGGGGTTGTTCACGGTGCGTCCTTGAAAGGCTAGCCACCCGGTCGCCACGCTGTGTACAGAACCCGACCACTCAGAGTAGAAAGGTGACATGTCATGGTGCTCACGCCCACGGAACGGATCCAGGCGGCCGAGGAGGCCGTACGGGAGCTGAAGGAAGCGCTCGGCGGGGTGGGCGTCGTCTTCCCCTCCCTGGGCGTGGAACGGGTCTCGGCGGCCGGTACGTACGGTCTACCGTTGGTCGACCTGGGGCGCTGCAACCTGGACACCGCGCTCCGGCTGGCCGCCGTACTCCACGAGCGGGCGCATCCGTGAGCGAGTGCGACCGGGAGCGGGCTCGCTGCGAGGCGGCCCTGGAGGGCTTCTTCGCGGTGGCGCAGAGCTGGGAGTTCGAGCTGGCCTGGAAGCTGTGCTGGCTGGAGAAGGACCTCGCCGACGCCGGATGGAGGGGCGGACCGCCGGATGATCCGGGCCGCGATGCGGTCCGGGAGGAGCGCGCACTGCTGACGCCGGGGCTGGGCACCGACGGCCTCGGCGACCGGGGCGCACCGTACTCGGTGGACGATGCGGCCGGCCTTTCGCGGACGGCCGGCGGAGGGGCCGATGCCGGAGCGTGAGCAGCGGACTCGCCCGCTCGGGGTGGACCTGGATGAAGCACTCCTCGCTGAAGCGGCGGAGAGCCTGGGCACGACCACGAAGCGAGCGACCATCAACGGTGCGTCGGCTGAATTCGTTGCCGCTGCCCGGCGGCGGCGCTTCGTGTAACCGGTGGATGAGGGCGTCTTCGACGACCTGCGCGACCCGGACGTGATGCGGGGTGCGGGGCGCTATGGGGCGGTGTCCGTGCGGAGGCGGGCGTGGAGGTGTTCGTCGTGCCAGCCGTCCGCGTGCAGGAGGGCGCCGCGCATGGTGCCCTCCAGGGGGAAACCGGCCTTCGTCGCGACGGCGCAGGAGGCCGGGTTGGCCACGGAGTGGGTGATGCGCACGCGGTGCAGGCCGAGGTCGTCGAAGGCCCAGCGGGCCAGGCGGTCGGTGGCCTTCACCATGACGCCGGTGCCGCGTCCGGCGGGGAGCAGCCAGTAGAGGATCTCGCCGCTGCCGCCCGCCAGGTCGATGTCGGCGATGCCGATCAGGCCGACGGCCCGGCCACCGTCCGGGGCGATCGCCCAGGTCCCGGCCTTCTCCGCCGTCCAGCGCTCGTGCCAGCGGGTGATCCGCGCCTCGGCGCCGGCCAGGTCCAGCCGGCTGGGGCGGTTCCAGTGCCGGATGTCCGGGTCGGGGTGGGCGGCGATGAGCGCCGGGGCGTCGTCGCGGGTCCAGGGGCGCAGCAGCATCCCGCCGGGGAGGGGGAGTTCCGGCTGGGTGAGGGCGCGCATCCGGCCGGCCGGGACCACGGGGGGTATGGAGTCGATCATGGTCCGATCATGCCCGCGGCTTCGCGGAAACGCAGCAGGAGGTACTGGGCGTTGGGGGAGTCCGAGGCGAAGGGCTGGCGGCCCAGGCCTTCCGGGACCGCCGGGCCCCAGAGCCGGGCCAGGTCGCAGCCGTAGCAGAAGGCGGCTTCGAAGAGGGGCGGGGCGGCCGGGTCGTGGCCGTACGCGCGGACGCCCCAGCCGGGGGCGAAGCCGCAGAGCGTCTGCCGGGCGGTGGGGAATCTCCCGATCAGCGCCAGGGCCCCGGCTGCTTCGGCGCCCTCCCACCGGGCCGTGACGTCGCCGGTCATCGGGTCGCCCCACCGTTCGGGGCCGGCGGCGATACGGACGACGTCGAGCCGGGCGGTGGCGCCGACGGCGCCGGCGGGAAGCTTCATGACCACACCCTCGCCCAGGGCCGGCCGGGCGGGCCCCGCCCGGCCGGCGGCCTTCTGGTTCTAGGTCAGGGCCGCTTCCTTCGAGGAGCCCGTCACGGGGTCCGGGGCGGCCGGGTCAGGGCCGGTGTTGAGGTCGGTCAGCATTCGGCCCGTGAAGCCGAAGAAGTAGGTGGCGGCGAAGCCGACGAGGTAGCCGGTCAGCAGGCCGCCCGCGTAGATCGCGACGGTGACGCCCAGGCCGGAACCGCCGGACAGCAACGGGAAGAGGGCCCAGCCGGAGGGGCCGATGGCCGTCGAGCCGAAGGCCATGCCCAGCTGGTTGAAGAGGCCGACGAACGCGCCGCCGGCCGCGCCGCCGACACAGGCCGTGACGAAGGGGCGGCCGAGCGGCAGGGAGACGCCGTAGATCAGCGGTTCGCCGATGCCCAGGAAGCCCGCGGGGAGGGCCGACCTGATGGTGGCGCGCAGCGAGCCGTTGCGCGGGAGGCGGCAGTGGACGGCGAGGGCCGCGCCGACCTGGCCCGCGCCCGCCATGGCGAGGATCGGCAGCAGCACGGTGTGGCCGGACTGCTCGATGAGGGTGGTGTGGATCGGGATCAGGGCCTGGTGCAGGCCGAGCATCACCAGCGGGAGGAAGAGCCCGCCCAGGACCAGGCCCGCGAAGGCGCCGCCGATGGACAGCAGTCCGTCGGCGAAGGTGCCGATGGCGGCGGAGGCCTCACCGGCGAGGAACATCAGGCCGAAGAGGGTGACCAGGCCGGAGATCAGGATCGTGAGGGTGGGGGTGACCAGGACGTCCAGGGCCTCGGGGACCAGCCGCCGGCAGCGCTTCTCCACGTACACGGCGAGCAGGGCGGCGGCGAGCGCGCCCAGGACACCGCCCTGGCCGGGCCTCAGCTCCGTACCGAGGACGGTGATCTTCGCGACGCCCGGGAAGACGATGATCGCGGCGACCGCGCCGCCCAGGATCGGTGTGCCGCCGAACTCCTTGGCGGTGTTGTGGCCGACGAACACCGCGATCAGCGACATGAAGCCGGACGCGATCGCGGCGAGCGCCGGGACCACGGACGGCAACAGGCCCAGATTCATGAGCAGGCCGTTCAGGCCCGCGATGATCCCGCAGCCGATGAGGGCCGGGATCAGCGGTACGAAGATGTTCGCGATCCGGCGCAGCATCAGTTTGAAGGGGGTGGCGTTGCGTGCCTTCCGGGCCTCTTTCAGGGCCGCGCCCTGGGCGGCGAGTTCGCCGGCGGTGACGGGGGGTGGGGTGGGGGCGGAGTGGGCGGCGGCAGGGGGCACGGCGCGGGGCGCGGCCGAGCGGCCCTCCTCGACCAGGGCCTCGAACTCCGGGGTGATGCGGGCGACCGCGCCCGGGCCGAGCACGATCTGGTACGTGTCGTCCTCCACCACGCCCAGGACCGCCGGGAGGGACTTGAGGGCTTCGTCCTGGACGAGGGCGCGGTCGCGCAGCGAGATGCGCAGGCGGGTCATGCAGTGAGCAACCGCGGTGATGTTGTCCGGGCCGCCGACCAGGGGGAGGATCGCGGCGGCCGCGGCGCGGTTCTTGTCGGTCGGCTCGGCGGGATGGGCGGGCTCGGTGGGCTCGGTGGGCTCGGGGGGCTCAGTGGACATGGTGGGGGTCGCCTTGCCGTAGGGGGTGGGTCAGCGGGTCCGGGCCCGGACGAGGGCCGCGCGGAGGTGGCCGCGGGAGGCGGCGAGGAGCTCGGCGGCGGCCGGGCCGTCGACCTCGCCGAGGACGACGAGGATGGCGTTCTTGACCTCGCCGCCGGTGGCGGTGAGCGCGGCCTCGATCTCCTCGTCGGGGGCGCCGGTGGCCAGCGCCACGATGCGGCGCGCGCGGGCGCGCAGCTTCTCGTTGGAGGAGCGCATGTCGACCATGAGGTTCCCGTAGGTCTTGCCCAGGCGGATCATGGTGATGGTCGAGATCAGGTTGAGGACGAGCTTCTGCGCGGTGCCGGCCTTGAGACGGGTGGAGCCGGTGAGGAGTTCCGGGCCGACGACGACCTCGATGCCGTGGTCGGCGGCGGCGGCGAGTGCGGAGCCGGCGTTGCAGGACAGGCCGACGGTGAGCGCGCCGCGGTCGCGGGCGGCGGTGACGGCGCCGATCGCGTACGGGGTGCGGCCGGAGGCGGAGATGCCGATGACGGTGTCGTCCGGCCCGATCCGCAGCGCGGCCAGGTCGTCGGCGGCCAGTTGCGGGGAGTCCTCGGCGCCCTCGACGGCCTTGACCATGGCGGAGGGGCCGCCGGCGATCAGGCCGACGACGTCGGCCGGGTCGGTGTTGAAGGTGGGCGGGCACTCGCTGGCGTCCAGGACGCCCATCCGGCCGGCGGTGCCGGCGCCGGCGTAGACGAGGCGGCCGCCGCGGGCCATTCGCTCCGCGATCGCGTCGATGGCGGCGGCGATCCGCGGGAGCTGTGCGGCGACGGCGGCCGGGACGGTGGCGTCCTCGGCGTTCATGGTGCGGGCGATGTCGAGGGTGGACAGCCGGTCGATCTCGGCGAGTTCGGGGCGGAAGGCCTCGGTGGTCAGCGTCTCCAGCTGGGCGCGGAGTTCGGCGTACGCGGTCATGGCGGGAGCCTCCGGCGGTTCGGCGGTGCGTGAGGGCGTGCGGTGGCAGGCGGGCGGCGCGGCGGGGGTACGGCGGGGCCCCGCGGGCGCGGCGGGCTGCGCCGGGTACCGGTGCGGGCCGTCGCGGGGGTCGGCCTCTGGACCGGGGCGGCGGCCCGGGGGCTGTGCCGACGAAGCGCGGCGGGGCGCCGCGGCCCCGGCCCGGCCCGGCCCGGCCGCGCCCCGTGCCCCTGCCGGCTGGCTGGCGCGGGTCGGCCCGGCAGCGCCCGTACCACTGCCGTCTGGCTGCCGCACCGCGGCCCGTGGCCGTACGCCCGGCGGGCGGGGTTCGTGGTGCGAGGGCGGGTGGCGAGCCGGTGCGCGGCAGCTGGTGGGCGAGGCTGCGGCCGACGGTGCCGGAGGCACCCACGTCGTACCGGTCCCCGCCCAGGGACCCGCTGCGGCGACGTGCACGACGGCTGTGGCTGAGGCTGTGGCTGCTGCGTTGCGGTTCCGGCGGTGAACGGGGACGTGGTGGCCGTGCGCGCGGCGGCGAGGCGCGGGGTGCGGCGGTGTACGCCGGATACCGTGCGCTTCGCGCGGGCCGGCGGGGTGAGCCGCCCGCAGTCCACCGGGTCGGCGGCGTCGGCGCGGGCGGCGTGAGTCCGCGGGCCGGTGGCGCGGGTCGGCCGGCGGAGTTCCGGCGGGCGGGCGGCGGGCCCGCGGTGCCGACCGCCGCGCGGCGGGGCCGCGGGGGTCGCTTTCGGCTTCTTGCGCACCTCTGAAAGCTATTTTCGGGCGGGGTGGTGGTCAATCCGCCATTGGGCCCACGACGGGCGGGCCTTCTTCATGGGCGCCCGGGAGGTCCACAATGGCCCCATGGACCGTACGACCCCCCTGGAGCAGGCGCTGCACGTCGCCCGCGCACTCGTGCTCGCCGATCTCGCCGCAGGCAAGGTCGCCGATGCTGACGTCGTCTCCCTCGTCGAGGATTCGGTCACGCACCGCCGGTGGTGGGTGGAGCAGTGGCCGGAGGGGGTCGACTACCTTCCGGGGCTCGTCGCCCAGGACGTGCAGGACTCGCTGCTGGAGAAGTACGGGCGCTGGCCGCTCTGCCCGGTCTGTGCCCACGGCGAACCGCACGCGCTGGACGTGGAGCCGGAGCTGGGACCCGACCCGCACTGGGTGTGCTCGGAGGCGGGCGTGAGAGTGGCCGCGGTCGGCGGCCTCGGGCCCGTCCTCGGCCTCGGGTGAGCCGCCCGTGACCGTCTACATCGACCCGCCGACCTGGCCGGGCCACGGCCGTATGTGGTCCCACCTGGTCAGCGACGTCTCGTACGAGGAGCTGCACGCCTTCGCGGCGTCCATCGGCTGTCCGTCGCGGGCCTTCGAGCGGGACCACTACGACGTGCCCTCGCACCGGTACGCCGACGCCGTCGGCGCGGGTGCGGTGGAGATCGGCAGCAAGGAGCTGGTGCGCCGGCTCACGGCGGCGGGCCTGCGCCGCCCGAAGGGCCGCCCGGCCGCCTGACCGAGCGGGACGTCAGGGCCGGGACCCAGCCGAACGGCCGGGCGAACGGCCCTACGGCTGCGGCGACGCGGGCGACGCGGGCGACGCGGGCGAGGCGGGCGACGCGGGCGACGCGGGCGACGCGGACGGTTCAGGGACCGCGTTGGGCTGGGCCGCCTTCGGGAGGGACCAGACGTGCTCCGGGGTCACGATCTCGGTGACCTTGTTGGCGACGAGTGAGCTCAGGTTGCCGAACTTCCCGTCGACGTCGGAGTTCACGACGATCACCAGGGTGGCCCGCTCCTGCGGGAGGCGGACGGCGATGGTCTCGTAGCCGGGCAGCTCGCCGTTGTGGCCGATCCAGCCGTCGATGGCGGCGATGCCGAGCCCGTAGCCGACGTCGGGGTGCCCGGTGGGCAGCATGCGCACCCGCTGGGCCTGCGTGCCCGGTTCCAGCAGCCGGCCGCCGTCGGGCAGCCGCCCGCTGACCAGGGTCGGGACCCAGGCGTGCAGGTCGTCGACGGTGGAGATCATCGCGCCCGCGGACCAGGCCCAGGACGGGTTCCACTGCGAGGCGTCGACGGTCGCGCCGTCCGGGGTGAAGTTCGTGTAGCCGTGCACGAACGGGCTGGTGATCTCCGCTCCGGTCGGCAGCGAGGTCGCGTCGAGGCCGGCCGGTTCGGTGACGTGCTGTTCCAGGTAGGTGTGCAGGGGCTGGCCGCTGATCTTCTCGACGAGCAGGCCGAGCAGGACGGTGTTGGTGTTGGAGTACTCCCAGCGCGCGCCCGGCGGGAAGTTCGCCGGGTGCCGGAAGGCGATGTCCAGCAGTTCCTGCGGCTTCCAGGAGCGGTACGGGTCGGCCTTGTAGGCCGCCAGCATGCGCGGGTCCTGGGTGTAGTCGTACAGACCGCTGCGCATGTCGGCGAGCTGCCGGACGGTGATGCGGTCGCCGCCGGGCACCCCGTCGAGGTACGTCGAGACCGGCGCGTCGAGCCGTACCTTCCCGTCGTCGACGAGCTGGAGGACGCCGGTGATGGTGAAGGTCTTCGTGACGCTGCCGATGCGGGTGTGCATGTCGGTCTTGATGGGGGTGCCGGTGGCCTTGTCGGAGGTGCCGAAGGCGCGTACGTAGGGCTCGTCGCCGTCGATCCACAGGCCGATGCCCACACCGGGGATGCCGGCCTCGCGCATGGCCGCGGTGATCGCGTCGTCGAGCTTCTCGGCGATCACGTCGTCGATGCCGACCCGGCCCGGCGGGGCGGCGGCGGGGGCCTGGCCCGCGCACAGCGCGGTCAGCAGCAGGGAGGCGGCGGCCAGGACGGTGGGCGTGCGGTACCGGCCCATGCAGGATCACCCCTGACGCACGTCCCCGAGCGGTATCCGGATCCCCGAGCCGACCTTCCCATCGTAGGAAGGCGGGCCCGGGGCGGCGACCGGGACCGGAGCCCGTGCGGTGGGACGCCGGTGGCAGGGACGATCCCGATACTCAGGACGGGAGAGAAAGCACCCCACCAAGCCCCACCCCTCCGCCCCTGGCCGCAACCCTGGCCGCGGCCCTGGAACCGGCCCTGGCACCGGCCTGGCACCGCCTCTGGCGCACGCTCACTCGCTTGAGTGAAAAAGGCCAACTTGACTGGCTTCGAGGCGGGTTGCCTGATCTACGCTCAGCGCGACAGAGCACATCACCGCTGACATGTGTCGGCCCCCGCCGGGAGTGCGAATCCCGGTGCGGGGGCCTGACCACCGAGGAAGAAGCACCTTCCTGATGGATACCCAGAACACTAGCGTGCGCCCGCCCGCCCAGCCCCGTAACGGCAAGGAAAACCACCCTTCCCGGGGCACTCGTGCGAACAACCGCTCCGGCGGCGTCATCCATGACAACTCCCGCCACACCAGCCGCTTCACGGTGATCGGCAACCACCTCGCCCAGCATGCCGAGCTGTCGCTGCTGGCCATCGGCCTGTCCGTCCACATCCAGTCCCTGCCCGGTGGTGCGCTCATCGACATCAGGACCCTCGCGGCCAGGTTCCCCGAGGGGAAGACGCGGATCGCCGCGGCCCTGCGCGAACTGGAGACCCACGGCTATCTGCGCCGCACCTGCGAACGCACCAGCACCGGCCGGGTCGTCACCCGCACGGTCTCCTGCAACCAGCCGGGCCGGTCCGGCGCCGCGGACGGGCCGAAGCCGAAGCCGAAGGTCCGGCGCCCTCCTCGCCGGGAGGGCGAGCCGCCGCGCCGCGCCCTGCCCGCCGTGCCGCAGCCCGTGTACCGGGCCCCCGATCTCCTCCGGTCCGCCGTCGAGGTCCTCACGAGCCTGCGCCACTGGGACCCCCGCCTGCTGCTGTCCGCCGCGGAGGTCGAGCACCTCGCCCCCGGTGTCGCGGCCTGGCTGGAGCGCGACCTGCCGCCGAGCGCCGTGCACCATGCCCTGACGTCCGGCCTGCCGTCGGAGCCCCTGAACCGTCCGGCCGCCCTCCTGGCCCACCGCCTCACCGCGCAGCTCCCGCCCATTCCGCGGTTCAGTGCCCCGGTAGCACGCGATGTCGTCAGACACCCGCTCCGCAACTGCGACGCCTGCGACCGCGCCTTCCGCGCCGCCGAACCGGGCCGCTGCCACGACTGCCGGCCCGAACCGCCCGGGTTTCACCCGTCCGGATGACCCCCGCCGAACCGACCGCCCCGCCCATCACCGCTCCCCACGCTCCCTACGCTCCCCAATGCATATGCCAGAGGCATTTCCCGATCCGGCCACTCCCACAGGAACTCCGATGGTCAGCTCGCCCCACGAGGCGATGCACCGCATCTTCCAGGAACACCCGGAGCTCTTCTCCCGGGTGTCGGAGGTGCTCGGCGTCGACTTCGCCCCGCCCACGTCGTTCACTGTCCTGCCGAACGACCTCACCGAGACCAAGCCCTTGGAACGCCGCGTCGACACGCTGCTGCGGCTCGACACAGAGGGCGACGGGTCCTTCCTCCTCGCCGTCGAGGCTCAGGGCAAGAAGGACCCGGACAAGCCCGCCAGCTGGGCGTACTACGCCTCCTACCTCCTCACGAAGTACCGGCTGCAGCCGGTACTGCTGGTCGTCTGCCAGGACCGCTCGACCGCCGAATGGGCCGCGCGTCCCGTTCGCTTCGGGCCTCCCAAGTGGCCCCTGCTCACCCTGCGCCCGCTGGTGGCGGGGCCGCACAACATGCCACTGATCACCAGCCCCGCCGAAGTCCGCAAGGACCTGGCGCTGGCCACCCTGGCCGCGATCACCCACGCCACGAACCCCGACATCGGAGCCATACTCAAGGCGATGACCAACGTCCTGCGGGACACACCCGCAGCCCTCTCCAACCCGATCATCGAATTCATCGCCCAAGGCATGGGTAAGCACCCATCCGCAGCACTCTGGAGGAAGCTGGTGGCCGTGGACCTCTCTTTCTACACGTCGCCCCTCTCCGAAGAACTCCGCGACGAGGGCCGGGCCGAGGGCCGGGCCGAGGACGTCCTGACCGTTCTCGCGGAACGAGGTATCGACGTTCCCGAAGCGGTACGGGAGCGGGTCACCGGCTGTGGTGACGTCGAGGTCCTGGGCCGGTGGCTCCGGCGGGCCGTCACCGCGCCCTCGGCCGACGCGATCTTCGGGGACGGGTAGCGGGCCTGGTCAGGTGCGGGCGGCGGCCTCCGCGGGAGTGGCGGCGGGGGCGGTGCCGCCTGCGGCGACCACGCGGGTCGCGCGCGGCGGCGTACGGCGGTCCAGGCGCAGGGCGGCCACGGCGAGGCCGATCGCGGTGACGGTCATGGCGGCGCCCGCCCAGGCGGTGGCGGAGAAGCCCAGGTCGGCGTCGATGACGGTGCCGCCGAGCCAGGGGCCGCCGGTGTTGCCGAGGTTGAAGGCGGCCGTGGTGGTCGCCCCGGCCAGGGTCGGGGCGGCGCCGGCCACGTTGAACATGCGGGCGTTGAGCGCCGGGGCGGTGAAGAAGGCCGAGACGCCGAGCAGGAAGGACAGCGCGATCGCGGCGACCGCGGCCGAGGCCAGCAGGGCGAGGGCCGTCAGGAAGACGGTGGAGGCGGTGATGCCCCAGATCATCACGCCGAACAGGTGCGCGTCGGCGACCCGGCCGCCGATGGTGGTGCCGACCAGCGCGCCGACCCCGAAGAGGCCGAGGATCCACGGGACCCACGCGGAGTCCAGCCCGGCGACGTCCGTGAGCAGCGGTGACAGGTAGCTGAAGGCGCAGAAGACACCGCCGGCGCCGAGTGCGGTGATGCCGATCGCGAGCCACACCTGGCGGTCGCCGTAGATGCGCAGCTCGCGGCGGAGCGTCGGCCTCTCGGCGGGCAGCGGGATCCTGGGGATGAGCGCCAGGATGCCGACGAGGGCGACCGCGGAGGCCGCGCCGACCGACCAGAACGCGGAGCGCCAGCCCAGGTGCTCGCCGAGGAACGCACCGGCCGGTACGCCGAGGACGTTGGCGATGGACAGGCCGCCGATCATCACGGCCATGGCGCGGGCCCGCTGGTCCTTGTCGACCATGGCGATGGCGACGGCCGCGCCGACGGCCCAGAAGCCGGCGCAGGCGAGGGCCGCGACCACGCGGGAGGCGAAGAGGAACGCGTAGGAGGGGGCCAGCGCACCCGCGACCTGCCCGAGGCCGAAGACGCTGATCAGGGCGATCAGGGTGGTGCGGCGGGGCAGGCGCAGGGTGGCCACGGCCAGCAGGGGTGCGCCGACGACCATGCCGATCGCGAAGGCCGATATGAGCAGGCCGGCCTGCGGGATGCTGACGCCCATGTCGTCGGCGATCGGTGGCAGCAGCCCGGAGAGCATGAACTCGCTGGTGCCGAGTGCGAAGACGGACAGTCCGAGGACGTGGACGGCGACGGGCATGCGGGGGCGTGCGGCAGCTTCGGGCATGACTGTCACCAACCCGTGTGAACGCGATCGAATTCCCCCTTGTGTGTCAGCCGGGTGAATCTCCGGAGGTCAGGGCGGCCAGTTCGGCGGCGAGGTTCGCGCGGGCGGGGGCCTCCCAGTGCGCGGTGCCGTGGGGGGTGCGGAACAGGCGCGGCAGGTCGAGGAGCTGGCGCAGGACGGCGGCGCGGCCGGTGCGGAAGGCGTCGTCGGGGACGAAGCCGTATTCGTCGCGGACGGCGGCGGCGTACGCGGCGTACTCCTGGGGGGTGCCGGCCAGGACCGCCAGGTCGGCGTCGCACAGCACCTCGCCGTCGGTGTCGCCGGGGGCCGGGTCGTGGGTGACGGTGAGCCGGACCAGGCGGGCCACCTCGGCGGTGCGTGCGGCGTCGATGCCGAGCTCGGGGAGGGCGCGCTCGGCGAGGGCGGCGCTGCGTTCCTCGTTCTCGGAGCGGTCGGGGCGGTAGACGGCGTCGTGGAACCAGGCGGCCAGCCGGACGGCGGCGGGGTCGGCGGCGTGCGGTGCGAGTACGTCGATCCGGGCGAGTACGTCGGCGAGGTGCGCGGTGGTGTGGTAGCGGCGCTGGGGCTCCGCCCAGGCGGTGAGGAGGCGGTCGGCGTAGGGGGCGGGATCGAGGTCGGCGGGGGCGCCGGCGGCGGTGACGGCCGCGTGCCAGCGGGCGCGGAGATCCGGGCGGAGGTCCGTGGTGTCGGTGCGCGGGGTGCCTATGTCCATGGGCACATTGTGGGGGTGGCGTGATTGTGCTGGTGGAGCCCGGCCGGAGGCCCGTACCCTGGATATTGGACTAGACCTGTTGTGGGGGCTCTGGCCTTGCGCGAGCTCCCCCGGCCCCTCGCTCTCCCGAGCGTTCTTCCGAAGGATGGGATCGAATGAGCAACCGTGCGCTCCTGGAGGTGATCGCCCTCGACGTGGAGGACGCGGTCGCGGCCCAGGCAGGTGGGGCGGACCGCCTGGAGCTGGTCACCGACATGGCCGCCGATGGCCTCACCCCGGCGCGCGAGACGTTCGCGGCGATCCGCGCGGCCGTCGACATCCCGCTGCGCGTGATGATCCGCAAGGCGGACGGCTTCGCCGCGGGGGACGTTTCCCTGCTGGCCGCGACGGCCCGGGAGCTGCGGGCGGAGGGGGCGCGGGAGTTCGTCCTGGGCTTCCTGAACGCGGACGGCAGCCCCGACCTGGCCGCGGTCGAGGCGGTCCTCGCGGAGCTGGCCGGCTGTGCGTGGACCTTCCACCGGGCGATCGACCGCGCGGCGGACCGGGACCAGCTGCGCAAGGCGCTGGCCGACCTGCCCGGCCTGGACACCTACCTGACGGCCGGGGCGGCGGCCGGGGTCGAGGAGGGGCTGCCGGTGCTGCTCGCGGAGGCGGCGCGGGGTGGGGAGCCGGGGTACGGGGCGCGGATCCTGGTGGGCGGGGGGCTGGGGCTGGCGCACGTGCCGGTGCTGCGCGCGGGCGGGGTGGACGCGTTCCACATCGGCGGGGCGGCGCGTCCCGGCGGGTGGGAGCGGCCGGTCTCGGCTGCCGCCGTCGCCGAGTGGCGGGCCGCGCTGGACTGACCGGCCGATCCGGCCCTGCCGGGCCAGGCCAGCCCGGTGGAGCCGAGCCAGCCCGGTGGGGCCGAGCCAGACAGGCCGGGCCAAGCCAGGCAGGCCGGCCGAATTGGCCTCGCCGGGCCAGATCAGCCTCGCCGGCGTTTGAGGCGCGGGGTCTGGGGCGGAGCCCCAGGAGGCCGGCGGAGGCCGGTGTGGGGGCCGGGGCCGGGGTGGGGTGTCGTCCTGGACTCATGATTTATGGCGCCTGGGGCGGACAGGCCTGTCGAGGTTGTCGAAGCGCCACAAATCACGTTTTACGTCCCGGACAACACCCCACGCCGTCCCCGTCCCAGGCCGGCCGGGCCCCGCAGTTCAGCCCGGGGCGCCACCCGGCGGTGGCGGACGAAAGGTCAGGCCAGGGCCTGGGGGAGGGGGGCGGAGTGGAGGGCCGTCAGGCCCGAGACGGCGCGGGTGAGGCAGACGTACAGGCGGCGCAGGCCGGTCCGCTCGTCCGGTTCGCCGTCGACGATCGCCGCGGGCTCGTCGAGGACCACGTAGTCGTACTCCAGGCCCTTGGCCAGCGAGGCCGGGACCAGGGTCAGGCGGGACTCCGCGGTCGTCTCCTCGCCGGGCGACAGGTACGGCAGGCCCGCCGCCAGCAGGGCCTCGGCCAGGGCGGGGACGCGGGCGTCCGCGGCGATCAGGCCGATGGAGCCCTCGTGGGCCAGGGACTCGCGGCAGGACCGGATCACCGCTGCCGTCAGGTCGTCGGTCTCGGTGACCCGGAGCGATCCCGGGGTTTCGCGGACGGAGGAGACCGGTGCCAGGCCCGGGGAGATCGCCGGCAGCAGGCGGGAGGCGTAGGCGATGACCTCGCGCGGTACGCGGAAGCCGGCCGTCAGTTCCTCCAGTACCGCCTGCGGCTTGCCGAGGTGGGTCAGGGCCTCGTCCCAGCTGCGCGTGGCCCACGGCGTGGTGCCCTGCGCGAGGTCGCCCAGGACCGTCGCCGAGCCGGTCGTGCAGCGCCGGCCCACCGCCCGGTACTGCATGGGGGAGAGGTCCTGCGCCTCGTCGAGGACGACGTGACCGAGCGAGTGGGTGCGTTCCACCAGGTCGGAGGCCTCGTCGATGAGGACGAGGTCGGCAGCGGACCACTTCGCCGACTTCACGCTCCGGAACGGCTTCGGCCACAACAGGAGCTTCTGTTCGTCCGCCGTCAGGACGTCCTGCGCGTGTTCGGCGAGGAAGTCGGGGTCGGAGAGGAGGCGCAGGACCAGCTTCGCCGGTTCCACAGGCGGCCAGATCTCCTTGACCGCGGCCTTCACGGCCGCGTTGCGGGCCACCGCGTCCTGGACGCGGTCGTCCGGTGCCTCGCCCGCCTGTTCCATACGGACCAGGACGGCGTGCGCGATGCGCCGGGGCAGGGCTTCGCGGGCGGCGCCGTAGCGGATGTCGCGGTTCTGCAGCTCCTCGACCATCTCCTCCAGCTCGTACGCCGGTACGCGCCAGCGGCGCGAGCCGCGGACCACCATCAGCGGTTCCGTGGGGCGGCCGACGTGGGAGCGGACCGCGCGGCGGAGCACCTCCGCCATGCGGGCGTCGCCCTTGACGACGGCGGTCTCGGCGGGGTCGGTGCCGCGTACCTCCAGGCCCCCGCGGGCCACCAGGTCGTCGACGGTGGCCTGCTTGACCTCCAGCTCGCCCAGTGCGGGGAGGACCTGCTCGATGTAGTGCAGGAAGGAGCGGTTCGGCCCGATGACGAGGGTGCCGGTGCGGGCGAGGCGCTCGCGGTGCGCGTACAGCAGGTACGCCACGCGGTGCAGGCCGACGGCCGTCTTCCCGGTGCCGGGGCCTCCCTGTACGCAGACGGAGCCGGACAGGCCGGAACGGACGATTTCGTCCTGCTCCGGCTGGATGGTGGCCACGATGTCCCGCATGGGGCCGACGCGCGGGCGCTCGATCTCCTGCTGGAGCAGCTTGCTGACGGCGGCCGCCTCGGCCGGGTCGGACAGGTGCTCGTCCTCGTAGGCGGTCAGTTCGCCGCCGGTGTAGCCGAAGCGGCGGCGCAGGGCGATGTCCTGCGGGTCCTTCTTCGAGGCCCGGTAGAAGGGCTGGGAGACGGGCGCGCGCCAGTCGATGACCATCGGGTCGCCGTCGGCGTCGTGGACGTGGCGGCGGCCGATGTAGAACTGCTCGCCCTCCGCGCCCTCGGCGAGCTCGGCGCCGGGGGAGTGCAGGTAGTCGAGACGCCCGAAGAACAGGGGCGTATGGGCGAGGTCGGCCAGGGCCTTGATGCGGTCGTCGATCTGGGCCTGCAGGACGATCGCGTTGACCCAGTTCGCGGTGACGTCGCGGATGTCGAGGGCCTCGACGTCCTCGCGCATGGCGCGCAGGGCGGAGCGCGAGGCGGTGAGGTGGGCCCGTTCGCGGCCCAGCGGGTCGGCGGGCGTCGCGTCGTCGGCGGGCGTCGCGTCGTCGGGGGTGGTCTCGGGGGCGTGCGCGGGCACGGGACTGCCTCCAGCTGCTGGAACGGAACAGATGCCCCCGGTTTCCGTCCGGCGGGCGGCTCTCCCCGGTGAGGCGGTGGGAGGCGGCAAGAGCGGAGATTCTAGCCAGCGGGGCGCGCCCGCGCGAACGGATTCGCAGGGCCCGAAGTCCCTCGCGGGCGGGACC
The DNA here is from genome assembly GCF_024666385.1 of Streptomyces yangpuensis. Taxonomy (NCBI): domain Bacteria; kingdom Bacillati; phylum Actinomycetota; class Actinomycetes; order Kitasatosporales; family Streptomycetaceae; genus Streptomyces; species Streptomyces yangpuensis. Next base: position 3,352,207 of record NZ_CP102514.1, on the reverse strand, counting down.
CCCGTACGGGTGTCGTACGGGGGAGTGTCAGACCTTGGGCAGGTACCCCGAGGGGTGGCATGCGACGGAAGGAGGAGGCCGGGGGCCCGGCGATTAGGCCTGCAGAGCGATGTGGATCCGGTGGCGGCGGCGCACCATGGATTCATGAGCACCGCAACCTTCACCCCGATCCAGGGCGGCCGCCCGAGCGGCGCCACCGCCATCTCCGACTCCACGCCCCGCCACCGCCTCGGCAGCATGCTGCACGCCGCGAAGGTGTTCGCGGCGGCCGCCGTGAGCGTCGTCGTGCTGGGCGAGTACGCGGAGGACGCGGGCGTCATACGCCGCTGAGGCTCCGGCCCGCGCCCCCCGCGGCGGGTGTCAGGCGTCGATCGCCTGGTAGACCGTGGTCCAGAAGTCGTGGATGAGCTGCGCCGGAGCCGGGTTCGTCAGTCCGACCTGGGTGAGCAGGACGCCCGTGAGGTCGTTCTCCGGGTCGGCGTACGCCGAGGTGCCGGTTCCGCCGTCCCAGCCGAACTGGCCGACGGGCGCGTAGTCGCCACGGTAGGTGCGCACCGCCATTCCGAAGCCCCAGCCGCCCTGCTGCCCCTGGCCGAAGGACACGTGGACGGCGCCCCGCGCCAGGGCCGACCGGGCGGCCTCCTGCTCGGGGGTGAGCCGGTTGGTGGTCATCAGCTCGACGGCGGGCCGGGACAGGATCCGCTCGCTCGCGTGCGTGCCCCGGTTCAGCAGCATCCGGAAGTAGGCGTGGTAGTCGTCCACGGTGGAGACCAGGCCGCCGCCGCCCGCCTGGAACGCCACGGGCGCGCTGTACTGTCCGCCCTTCGCCTCGTCCCAGACGGTGAACTCCCCGGTCTGCGGGTTCGGGGCGTAGCTGGGCGGCAGTCGGTCGATCTTGTCGGCGGGCACGTGGAAGGCGGTGTCCTTCATGCCGAGCGGGTCGAGGACGCGCTCGCGCAGGAAGGTCTCGAACGGCCGGCCGGTGACCCGGGAGACGAGTACGCCGAGCACGTCGTGGCTGAGGTGGTACTGCCAGTGCTCGCCGGGCTGGCGCATCAGCGGCAGCGCGCCGAGTCGGCGCATCCACTCGTCCTGCTCGGGCAGCGGTACCGAGCCCTGGCTGAAGACGCCGCCTTCGAAGATCGCGTTCATGACCGGGGAGCCCAGCGCCGTCAGGTCGATGCCGAGGCCGAAGGTGGAGGTCAGCAGGTCCCGCACGGTGATCGGGCGGCGGGCCGGCTCGGTGTCGTCGATCGGGCCGTCGATCCGCTTGAGCACCTGGCGGCCGGCGAGCTCGGGCAGCCAGTGGTCCACCGGGTCGTCCAGCCGCAGGACGCAGTCGTCGAGCAGGGCCATCGATGCCGCCATGGTCACCGGCTTCGAGGTGGACGCCATCCGGAAGATCGTGTCCCGGCTCATCGGCGCGCCGCCGTCGTGGCGCATCGTCCCGACCGCCTCGACGTGCGTCTCCCCGCCCCGGCCGACGAGGGCGACCACTCCGGGGATCTTCCCGGAGTCGACGTACCGCGTCAGCACGTCGCGCACCTTGCGCAGCCCCGTTTCGCAGAAGCCGCCGTTGATCTTGCCCATGGTGAATCCCCCGTGGTGTTTGTGTTCGAGAACTGCTGAACGACTCCGAAGCTACATTGCGTTTACGAATCGGTCAACGAGAATTCGGGGCTCAATCCAGGTGTTGAGAAGCCGATTCTGCCGGTCTTTGCAATGGAATTGAAGGTGAATGCAATGCATGCCCCGCCCCTTCGTTGCAATGACCTGGGGGTGAACGCATAGCCGCGTCGGCTGATCCACTAGGGTCACGCGCGTGACCTTGAGCCCCGCCCCCAGCCGCTCGCCGTCCTTCCCCGCCGGTGCGCTGGTGACGGGCTCGCTCCTCGTGCTGGGCGTGCTCTGCATCGCCCTGCGCGTCCCCGTGGCCGATGACCTCGTCGAGGGCTTCTCCGCCGCCGAGTGGCACCCGCCCACCGGATATCCGCCGTTCGCGGCGATCCTGTTCACCCCGGCCGCCTGGCTGCCCGCCGGATTACTGAAGGCCGCGCTCGTCCTCGGCAACGCCGGACTGCTCGCCCTGCTCATCGCCCTGTCCTGCCGGCTCGCGGGACTGCCGGCCCGGACCGGGCCCGTCCTGGCCGCCACCATCGCCGGGCTGTGGCTGGAGCCGCTGTTCCAGGCCCCGCTCCCCGGCCAGATCAACCTCGCCCTCGCCTGCCTGGTCCTGTGGGACCTGGCCCGCCCCGGCGCCGCGCTCGGCAAGGGCTTCGCCCTGGGCATCGCCGCCGGGATCACCCTGACCCCGGCGGTCCTCGTCCCCTGCCTGCTGGCCACCCGCCGGGTGCGGGCCGGGCTGACGGCACTGGCCGCCCTGGCCGGGACCGCCCTGCTCGGCCGCCTGGTCCTGCCCGAGGAATCCGCCGCCTTCTGGTCCCGGCACCTGGCGGCCACCGGCCGCGCCCTCGTGCTGGACGCGCCGGGCCTGTGGGTCTGGGGCGTCCCCCTGCTCGCCGTGGCCGCCGCCCGGATCCGGGCGGCGGCCCACGGACGGTCGGTCAGTCGTTCGCCAGCAGCTCGTCTGCGTCCATGATCCGGTAGGCGTACCCCTGCTCGGCGAGGAACCGCTGGCGGTGCGCCGCGAAGTCCTGGTCGATGGTGTCGCGCGCGACGACCGAGTAGAACCGCGCCTCGTGACCGTCCGCCTTCGGGCGCAGGACGCGGCCCAGACGCTGCGCCTCCTCCTGGCGCGAGCCGAAGGTGCCCGACACCTGGATGGCGACCGTCGCCTCCGGCAGGTCGATGGAGAAGTTCGCGACCTTCGACACGACCAGCACGTTGATCTCGCCCTCGCGGAACGCGTCGAAGAGCTTCTCGCGCTGCGCGTTGGAGGTCTCACCCTTGATGACGGGTGCGTCCAGGTGCTCGCCGAGCTCGTCGAGTTGGTCGATGTACTGCCCGATGACGAGGGTCTGCTCGCCCCGGTGCTTGCGCACCAGCGCCTCGGTGACCTTCCGCTTCGTCGCCGTCGTCGCGCAGAAGCGGTACTTCTCCTCCGTCTCGGCGGTCGCGTACGCAAGCCGCTCGGACTCGGTCAGGTTGACCCGGACCTCCACACAGTCGGCCGGCGCGATGTAGCCCTGCGCCTCGATCTCCTTCCACGGCGCGTCGAACCGCTTCGGTCCGATCAGCGAGAAGACGTCCGACTCCCGCCCGTCCTCGCGCACCAGCGTCGCCGTCAGGCCCAGCCGGCGCCGCGCCTGCAGGTCGGCGGTGAACTTGAAGACCGGCGCGGGCAGCAGGTGCACCTCGTCGTAGACGATCAGGCCCCAGTCCCGGGAGTCGAAGAGCTCCAGGTGCGGGTAGACACCCTTCCGCTTGGTCGTCAGGACCTGGTACGTGGCGATCGTGACCGGCCGGATCTCCTTGCGGGTGCCGGAGTACTCGCCGATCTCGTCCTCCGTCAGCGACGTCCGCCTGACCAGCTCGTGCTTCCACTGGCGGGCCGAGACGGTGTTCGTCACCAGGATCAGCGTGGTCGCCTTCGCCTTCGCCATCGCGCCCGCGCCGACCAGCGTCTTTCCGGCACCGCAGGGCAGCACGACCACACCGGAGCCGCCGTGCCAGAAGCCCTCGACGGCCTGCTGCTGGTACGGGCGCAGCGCCCAGCCGTCCTCGGCCAGGTCGATCGGGTGCGCCTCGCCGTCGACGTAGCCGGCGAGGTCCTCGGCCGGCCAGCCCAGCTTGAGCAGCGTCTGCTTGATCTGCCCGCGCTCGGAGGGGTGCACGGCCACGGTGTCGGGGTCGAGCCGGGCCCCGACCAGCGGGGTGATCTTCTTCGACCGCAGGATCTCCTCCAGCACCGGCCGGTCGGTGCTGGTCAGCACCAGTCCGTGCACGGGGTGCTTGGAGAGCGTGAGGCGGCCGTAGCGGGCCATGGTCTCGGCGACGTCGACGAGCAGCGCGTGCGGCACCGGGTAGCGGGAGTACTCCACGAGCGCGTCGACGACCTGTTCGGCGTCGTGCCCCGCGGCCCGGGCGTTCCACAGCCCGAGCGGGGTGATCCGGTAGGTGTGGATGTGCTCGGGTGCCCGTTCCAGCTCGGCGAACGGAGCGATGGCGCGACGCGCGGCTCCGGCGAGCTCGTGGTCGACCTCGAGCAGGAGGGTCTTGTCGCTCTGGACGATTAGTGGACCATTCACGCGCGGCGCCCCGTTTCACTCAGGTCAAACCTCCAGTGTGCCGTACGGGGCCGGGGCTGGGAACACGGCGCCGTGCGGGGTCAGCCGCCCAGACCCGCCAGCAGCAGGGCGAGGCCGCCGTGGAACTCCCGGTCCGGGGTGAGGGAGCGGGCGCCGCGGGCCGCCTCGGTCAGGTACGGGTACTCCTCCGCCGGGAGCCCGGCGATCGCGGTGGTCCCCGCACCGGAGAGGGCACCGAGGTGCTCCTGCTGGATCGCGCCGATCACGTAGGCGAGCAGGGCGCGCAGGGCGACGATCCGCTCCTCCGGGCCGAGTCCGGCCTCGCCGAGCACGCCCAGGACGGTCTCACCCCAGCGCAGCACGCCCGGGGAGCGGTGCCGGTGGGTGAAGGTGAGCGGCAGTACGTCGGGATGCGCGCCGACGGTCGCGCGCAGCCGGTCGACCAGCACGGTGACCCGCGCCTGCCAGGTGTCGGCGTCCGGTGGCGGCGGGGTGCTGTCCACGGCGCCGAGAACCAGTTCGACGACGAGGGCTTCGAGCTCGCCGCGGTCCTGCACGTACCGGTACAGGGCCATGGTGCTGATGCCGAGTTCGACGGCGACGGCACGCATCGACAGCCCGGGCAGTCCCTCACGGTCGATCACGGCGAGGGCGGCGGCGGCCAGTCGGTGCTGGGTGAGCGAACGGGGGCGCGGCATGGTGGTTGACAGCGTACGGCATACGCTTACGCTGTTAGGTGTACGGCATACGCCTACCGAGGAGGTCCCCGTGCGGCTCGATCCCGGCTCCACCGTCCGACCCCGGTCCCTGACCGCCGTCACCGACGGCGCACCCGTCGCCGTCCCCGACCCCGAACGCCTGGTCCATCTGCAGTTCCGCCGGTTCGCCGGCTGCCCCGTCTGCCACCTGCATCTGCGGTCGGTCGTGCGCCGGCACTCCGAGATCGAGGCCGCCGGCATCCGGGAGGTCGTCGTCTTCCACTCCGCCGCCGACGAACTGCGCCCGCACGTGGCCGACCTGCCCTTCGCGGTCGTCGCCGACCCGGGCAAGCGGCTGTACGCGGAGTTCGGCGTCGGGACCTCCCCCCGCGCGCTGCTCAGCCCCCGCGCCTGGTGGCCCGTACTGCGCGCGGTCGCCGTCGGCACGGTCGAACTGCTGCGCGGACGGCAGAAGGCACCCGCCCGGACCCAGGACAACGGTCGCCTCGGCCTGCCCGCCGACTTCCTCATCGCCCCCGACGGGACCGTCCTGGCCCGGTCGTACGGGGAGCACGCCGACGACCAGTGGCCGGTGGAAAAGCTGCTGACGCTCGCGGAGGAGGCGCGTACGGTCCGGACCTGACCAGCGGTCAGCAAGGCCTTCGTCCCGGCGGGATTCACCGTGTCCCGCACCCCCGCCGGGGGCCGGGGGCCGAACGGGTCGAGGACGGGAGCCGACGACGTTGCGGCCGGGTGATCGCGGACCGGCGTCATAGGGTGGCCGTCGCTCACAGGCGACGCAGGGGGGACCGTACGCTCCTGACGAACGGACGCTCACGCTCATGACGCACTCACGCTTCGACCGCTCGCTCCTCCACGACTCCTCCGTACCCGCAGGCACCACCGTCCACGACATCGGGCTGCTCCTGCTCCGGCTCGTCGTCGGCCTCTCGATGGCCGGCCACGGCACGATGAAGCTCTTCGGCTGGTTCGGCGGCCCGGGCCTCACCGCGACCGGCAAGGGCTTCTCCATGGCCGGCTACCCCGCCGGGGACGCCATGGCCGTCATCGCCGGCCTCTCCGAGACCCTCGGCGGCCTCGGTCTCGCCCTCGGCCTGCTCACCCCGCTCGCCGGCGCCGCACTGACCGGCGTCTTCATCAACATCCTCGACGTCCGGGGCTTCGACGCCTACTTCCCGCCCAAGGGCATCGAGCTCGAAGTGGTGCTCTTCGCCTCGGTCATCGCCCTCACGCTCACCGGCCCCGGCCGCTACGCCGTCGACCACTACCTCCCGGTGCTGCGTGCATCACGGCCCCGCTACTCCGTGATCGCCCTGCTCGTGGGCGCAGTCGTCGGTTTCGTCGTGCTGCTCATCCGGGACTGACGGCCGGGCACGCTCACGCGCCGAGGTGCTCCAGCGGCCCCGCCGGGTACGGGGTCTCCACCGGCAGCAGGGCGCGCGCCGCCTCCTCGGCGCCCTGCGCGCCCGACCGGAGCAGACCGTGGACCTCATGGGCCAGCGGGGTCACATCGCGGATGGAGACCGTCCACTCGTCGGCGTACGCGCGCGAGGCGGGCCCCGACAGGCCCAGCTGCAGCGAGCGGTAGGGCAGCGGGTTCAGGTGCAGGTCGCGCTCCGGGTCCCACTGCACGCGGGCGGGCGCGCCGCGCAGCGACTCCCGCCAGGCGGCCCGGTCCGCGTGCACGCCCGCCTCGTAGTGCGACAGGCAGGCGTCGCGCAGCGCCCGGTCGAAGCCCTCGCGGGTGATCTCGACCGCCAGCACCGTCTCCTGGTCGGCCTTGGTGGCCCAGCCGCAGCGGTACATCATCCACAGGAACGACGGCTTGATCCACGTCATCCGCTCCCGCTTCCAGGCGGGCGGGAAACGGTTGTCGCGGGCCGCCGGGACCCCGAGGTGCGGGGCGTAGGCCTGGTAGACGGTGATCGTGGTGTCGGTGTGGGCGGCGCGGATCCGGCGGTGCGGGGCGTGGTGCATGGGGCCAGGGTGTACGGCGGCGGGGGCGGCCCGCCAGCCGTTTTCCCTGCGGGGCCGCGCCGTTGCGGGGGCTCCGCCCCCGGACCCCGCGCCTCGAACGCCGGCGGGGCTGGAAATGCGGGGGCTCCGCCCCCGGACCCCGGCGCCTCAATCGCCGGCGGGGCTGGATGGGCGGCGGGGCTGGATGGTGCGGTCGGGCGGGAGGGTGTGTCGGGCGCCGCGAGGCTAGAGGTGGTCGTCGGCCAGTTCTGCCACGCCCGTGACGCGGTGGAGGGCGTAGGTGCGGACCTCGTCCGCCGTGTGGTCGTAGCCCGTGACGAAGCCGCCCTCGACCCGGACCGGGGCGATGACCCGCTGGCTCGCCGCGCCGTCCGCGTTCACGTAGCCGATCCATACCGCCGACCCGGTCAGGGCCGCCGCCTGCACCGTCGCCAGCGTCTCCGCCGCGCTCGTGCGCGGGAGCTCACCCGGTACGGCCGCCGCCGGCCCCGGCCCCGGCTCCTTGCGGACCGCCGTCGCCGCCAGGTCGCCCGCACGAATCGCCCGTACGGCCGCCCCCAGCAGCGTCGCGTCCGGCACCGGCGGGCCGTCCGGCACCGGTACGGGCGCCGAACGGGGCGGCGTGCGGTGCGCGTCGGCCCGCGCCACCAGCACGTCGCCGGTCCCCGACTCCGCGGCCGGCGCATACCCCATCGCCCGCAGCCCCTCCAGCAGCGCGGTCGGTTCGGCCCGCGCCGCCAGCACCGTCGGCGCCAGCCTGCGCAGCCCCAGCCCCGCCGACCGCTTGTCCGCGAGGATCTCGCCGAGCATCGCGTCGTCGTCGCAGCGCACGTACGAGGAGGCCGCGCCGACCCGCAGGTGCCCGTGCCGCCGCGCCACGTCGTCGATCAGGTACGCCAGCGGCTGCGGCACCGGCGTACGGCTGTGCTCCTTGAGGAAGGCGTGCAGATCGGCGGCCGCATGGCCCGCGTCCAGCGCCCGCCGCACCGAGCCCGGAGTGAACCGGTACACCGTCGCCCCGCCCTTGGACTCCACGTCCGCGAGCACCGCCAGGGTGTCCCCGAGCGGGCGGCGCAGCGGTCCCGGCGCCACCGCCGTCAGGTCGGCCTGGAGCAGCACGTGGTCCACCGGCTCGGGCAGCAGCGGCGCCAGCAGCGGCGCCGGGTCCCGGTGCTCCAGCAGGGCCCGGCCCGGCCCCGACAGGGCGCCCCGGCCGGTCACGCCGAGGACCTCCGCCTCGGTCAGCGCCCAGTGCGCCAGCCGGGCCCGCAGGTCGCTCGCCGTGCGCACGGGACGTTCCCACGCGAGCCGCTCCAGCACCGCGTCCGTGTCGGCCGAGCCGCCCTCCGGCAGGTCCGCCAGGAGTTCCAGGACCCGCCGGCGCACCTCGGGCGCGGCCGACCGGTCCAGTTCGGGGCCGAGCGCCGACAGTGTGCGCCCCTTGGTGTCCTGCTCGCCGACCAGCCCGGCCGTACGGGTCGCCGGCAGCCACGCGGCCGCCAGCACCGACCACCGCTCGGCGGGCGGCAGTTCGCGCCAGTCGTCGAAGGCCGGAGTGGGCGCGTACCGCTCGTCCGCCTCCCCGTCGCCGGCCAGCAGCCCGGCCGCGTAGGCCAGTTCGATCCAGAACGCCGCCGACGCCTCGGTGGTGTCCAGGCCGGACGCGACCCGCTTCAGGTCCCGTACGGACAGCCCGCCGGCCCGCAGCACCGGCGGACCGGTGTGCTCCCAGGACTTCACCAGTTCCTCGACGGTGGCCAGCGCGGCCAGCGCCTGCCCGGCGGCGTTCGCGTCCACAAGCTGTGGACGGTGCTCGCGGTGCACCGTCACCGGCGGGGCCACCGGCGCCGTGTCCTTGTGCGCGAGCCCGCCGCGCAGGTGCAGCGCCACCTCCCGCGGCAGGACCACGGTCCGCGCCGTCGCGGGCAGCAGCAGCCCCCGGTCGCGCAGCCAGCGCACCGGCGGCGCCGGATTCGGGGTCACCTCCCCGTAGGGCGGCCCCCACACCAGCCGCCCCAGCACCTGGTGCGCCTCGGCCGGGGCCTCGTCCAGCAGCGCCGACATCCGCTCCGGATCGGTGAACAGCGCGGTCAGCGCCGTGACCGCGGAGACCGGGTCGTGCGTGGCGGGCAGTCCGGCCGCCGCCACGATCTCCTGCACCCGGGTCGGCGACATCCCCGCCGTGGCCTCGGCGACGGTCGGCCCGAGCCCCGTCGGCGAGGGCCGCTGCGCGGACGGCGCGAGCACCTCGCGGGCGGTGCGCACCAGCCGCAGCCGGTCCTCGTCCCCCCACACCAGGGCCTGGTCGCGCAGCACGCCCAGGGCCCGGGGCAGCGCGGTACGGGCCCGCTCGTCCTCGCCGCCGGTCAGCAGCCCCTCCAGCACCGGGTACGGGCACGGGTCCGGGGCCACGGCCAGGGCCTCGGCCGTCTGCAGCGTGAACCGGTCCAGGCGTTCCAGCGCCCGCACCACCGAGGCCCGGGTGCCGGCGCGCGTGGCGAGCTGGGTGACATCGCCCGGTACCGGGTTCAGCAGGTCAGGACGGGAGTGCAGCAGCGCGGAGAGCGCGGCGTCGTCACGGGCGCGCAGCGCCTCGGCGAGGGAGCGCGGAGAACTCGCCCCGGTCCCGCTCTCCGGAGCTCCCGCAGCAGTGCTTGGCTCGGGCACAGTCGCCTCCCGGTCGCGTCGGCCGGTCGTATCGGCCGGTCCCCATCCGGCCAACGGTATCCGCTGCGCCCGGGGCGGCTCCACGGGCGCACGCGCTACCTTCGGGAGAGGCGGTACGGGAGGAGCCTGGGCGTGGGGATCGAAAGCGACCACCTGGTCTACGAATATCTGAGCGCCGTCGGGGACTTGGCGCAACGCCGGCACCTCTCGTCCGGCGACCGGATGCGGCTCGTGGCGGGCCTGCGGGACGAGATCGACCGTCGGCGCGCCAAGTACGACCCCGAGACCCCGGCGGCCGTACGCCGCATCCTGGAGCGCATCGGCACGCCCGAGGAGGTCCTGGACACTCTCGGCTCGCGGCCGGGCGCGGCCCCCGCCGCCGGCCCCGCCGAGCCGGCTCCGTCGGTGCCCGCCCAGCGGATCCCGCGGCCCGCGGGCCGCCTGCGGCTGCCCGGGGTGCCCACGCCGCGGCCGGCGCCGGAGCGGGAGCCCGAGCGGGAGAACGTTCCGCCGCACCTGGCCGGGCTGGACGAGCTCGGCCCGTCCGGCGGCGCCGAGCCCGACTGGTGGCGGATGACCCCCGGCAGCCACGGGGGCGGCCCGCAGGTCGAGGGATTCGCGGGCGGCATCGAGATCCCGGACCTGTTCAGAGGCGGGCCGGAGGAGGACGCCGAGGAGGAGAAGACGGCCCCGCCGGCCGGGCCGCCGGACTCGGGCGCCCGGAGCCTCGTACGGTTCCTGCGCGAGCGGCGGCGCGCGAAGGCGGAGGCGAAGGCCGAGGCCGCGAAGGCGGCGGCCGGCGCGGAGCCGGAGGCGGCCGCCGCCCCGGCCCGTCCGCGGCCCAACGCCTTCCTGCTGCTGGCCGCGGCCGTCCTCGTCGTCGGTGTCGTCAGCGGCCACTGGCTGCTGCTCGTCATCGGGTGGCTCCTGCCGTACGCCTCGCAGGTGCTGCGCCCGGCCGAACGCAAGTGGGCCGTCCTCGGGCCGCCCGGCGTGGTCCTCGCGGGCGCCGCGGTGTGGCTGTGGGGCCGCACCAACGGCAAGTGGGGCGAGACCCTGGCCGACGACCAGGTCGGCGGCGCGGTCCAGGGGATGTGGCCCTGGCTGCTGCGCGGCGCCGCCCTGGCCTCCGTGCTGTACCTGGTGTGGCGGGCCCGCCGGCGCTGAACCGCCCGCGGGCCGCCACCGCTCAGCCGCCGGGGATGCTGCGCTGCTCCTTCTCCAGCGGCTGTGCCTCGGCGGCCCTGACCAGGTCGAGGAAGGCGGGCGCCTTCGCCACGTCCAGCAGTTGGGCGGGAGTGACGGGAGCGGACGCGTTCGCCGCCTCGTCGGGGAAGAGCGACAGCCGGACGTTGCACGTGCCGTAGCGGAAGGAGACCTCCGTCTCGGTGACGGTGCCGGTCGGGATGGTCGAGGCGTGGGCCTCGATACCGCCGGGCAGTGTGGCCTTCGCGCAGACGCGGCCCCTGATCTCCTGGCAGGGCGAGGGCTTCTCGCCGGACGGCCGCACCGAGAAGATCAGCGGGAACGCCTTGCCGTCCTTGGTGGCCCGGTAGAAGTTCACCTTCAGGTTGGTGCGCTGCACGGTGCCGACCGTCGGCGGCAGCAGGCTCTGGAGCACGCCGACGGCCCGGTCCTGGAAGTTCTCCTGCCGGGCCCGCTCGGCGGGCGGCAGGTCGGCCATCGACGATTCGCCGGGCGTCGGTTCGATGTGGACCGGCTGCGGCGGAGCCGTCGGCGACGGCGGTGCGGCGATCACGGCCTCGACGGGGCCCCGCCCGGCGCTGTCACCCGGCAGCAGCGAGGCGGTGGCCGCGCCGAGCGTGGCGACGGCCAGCACCCCGGCGCCGATCGCGACCCGGACGCGCGCCCTGCGGCGGCTGCCCTCGGTACGGGCCGGGCCCGACAGGTCCATCAGCGCGGGCAGTTCCGCGGTCGCCCGGTCCATCGCCTCGCGCACCAGCAGAGCGGTACGGGCGTCGGCAGTGTCCTCGTTGGTACCCATGACGTCTCCTCAGCTCTCGGTGGTGTGGTCGGCCGCGTAGTCGGTGGCGTAGACGTGGGCGTCGCCCAGTCGCACGCGCAGCTTCGCCAGCGCGCGCGAGCACTGGCTCTTGACCGTTCCCTCGCTGCACCGCAGCAGTTCCGCGACCGTCTCGACGCTCAGGTCCTCCCAGTAGCGCAGCACGACCATGGCGCGGGCCCGCGGTGGCAGCTCGGCGAGCGCGGCGAGCAGAGTGACGCGCAGGTCGGCGTGGTGCGGGGCCGGCGGCGGGTCGGCCCGCCGGTGGGCCAGCAGGTCCCGCAGCCGCCGGCGCCGCTCGGCGAGGAAGGTGCGGGTCAGCACGGTCCTGGCGTACGCCTGCGGGTTGTCGGCGGCGGCCACGCGCCGCCAGTGCTGGAACAGCTTGGCGAGCGTCGTCTGGGTCAGGTCGCGTGCGCCCTCGGCGTTCCCGCACAGCAGGTACGCCGTCCGGTACAGCCCCCGCTGGGCGGCCCGGGCGAACGTCTCGAAGTCGAGGACGCCGGTCGCCGCGTCCCGCTCGGCCGCGTCCTGCCCGTCCGCGTGGCCGTTCCCGGGCCCGTACGTGCTCCCGTACGCGGGCCCGAAATCCCGTACCGCGTGGTGTTCGGCGCCTGGTGGCATCCGCCCTCCCCTTCATCGTGTCCGTCATCCCTGTCCTGAGCGCCGCCGCGCCGAAAAGGTTGAACACGAGTTCCGGGGAGGTTCGTCACACCGTTCACCGCCGTCCGCCCGCCTCGGCACAATGGGCCCCATGAACCTCACCGTCGGCTTCGACCTCGACATGACCCTCATCGACTCCCGCCCGGGCATCCGGGCCGCCTACCGGGCACTGTCGGCCGAGACGGGTACGTACATCGACGCCGACGCCGCGGTCACCCGTCTGGGGCCCCCGCTGGAGGAGGAGCTCGCGCGCTGGTTCCCGGAGGCCGAGATCGCGGCCATGGCGGACCGCTACCGGGCCATCTACCCCGACCACGCCATCGAGCCGACCCCCGCGATGCCCGGCGCCCGCGAGGCCGTGGCCGCCGTGCAGGCGATGGGCGGCCGCGCGATCGTCGTCACCGCCAAGCACGAGCCCAACGCCCGCCTGCACCTGGCGCACCTCGGCATCGAGCCGGACGCCGTCATCGGCTGGCTGTGGGCGGAGGCCAAGGCGGGTGCGCTGCGCGAGCACGGGGCACAGGTCTACGTCGGCGACCACACCGGCGACGTACGCGGCGCCCGCACCGCCGGCGCGCTGTCCGTCGCGGTCCCCACCGGGCCCTGCCCCGAGCCGGAACTGCGCGAGGCGGGCGCCGACGTGGTCCTGCCGGACCTCACCGCGCTGCCCGAGTGGCTCGCCCAGTACGTCGCCGCACAGCCCGGCCCCGCACAGCCCGGCCCCGCACAGCAGCCCGCCGCCTCGGAGGCCCAGGAAGTGTCCGCCTAGGCCCCCTGGGAGGCGCGGGCCGCCCTGCGCTGGGCCGCCGCCGAGCGCAGCACGCCCGCGGCGGAGATCGCGAAGCCGACGCCCATCAGCATGCACACGGCCCACGCGTACGACGGGAACGGGTCGATGTCGAGGAACAGCGGGGCCATCGTGGCCAGCGTGGCCACGGCCCCGGCGATGAACACGATGCCGCCGGCCCTGACCAGTCCGTCGCCGGGCCGCGCTTCGTCGGAGTGAGGAGTAACAGTCACCTCACCAGGGTAGTTCCCTGGCCGAAGCAGCCGACCGTGAAGGACCGGGGAACGTCTTGTCACCCGGCCCCCGACCATTAGCCTTGAGGTGGCGGGTCACACATGGCCCGCTGCGCTGTTGTCCGGAGCCGTTCGCGGCCCTTCGGACCCCCGACGAGCACAAGGACAGAGGACGGACGTGCCTACCGGCAAGGTCAAGTGGTTCAACAGTGAGAAGGGCTTCGGCTTTCTCTCCCGCGACGACGGCGGCGACGTCTTCGTCCACTCGTCGGTACTCCCTGCCGGGGTCGATGCCCTCAAGCCCGGTCAGCGAGTCGAGTTCGGCGTCGTCGCCGGACAGCGCGGTGACCAGGCACTTTCGGTGACCGTCCTGGACCCGGCGCCGTCCGTCGCGGCCGCCCAGCGCCGCAAGCCCGACGAGCTCGCCTCGATCGTGCAGGACCTCACCACCCTGCTGGAGAACATCACCCCGATGCTGGAGCGCGGCCGCTACCCCGACAAGACGCACGGCACGAAGATCGCCGGACTGCTGCGCGCGGTGGCCGACCAGCTCGACGTCTGACCCGCGTACGCACACCCGCGCCCCGTCCCTCCCGCGAGGGACGGGGCGCGGCCGTGCACGGCCCGCGGCCGTGCACGGCCCGCGGCCGTGCACGGCCCGCGGCCGCCGCGGGAGGCGTTACGGGAAGGCGAGCGCGCCCGGCGCGATGGCCGGTACCAGCCCCTCGGCCGCGGCCCGCGTCAGCAGCCCGCGCACCGCCGCGTAGCCGGAGTCGCCCAGGTCCGCCGTGAACTCGTTGACGTACAGCCCGATGTGCTGGTCGGCGACGGCCGGGTCCAGCTCCTGCGCGTGCGCGCGGACGTACGGCCGGGAGGCCTGCGGGTCGTCCCAGGCCATCCGGACCGAGGTGCGCGCCGACTCGGCCAGCTCGCGCAGCCGCTCCGCGCCCAGCGAGCGCTTGGCGATGATCGCGCCGAGCGGGATCGGCAGGCCCGTCGTGGACTCCCAGTGCTCGCCCATGTCGGCCAGGCAGTGCAGCCCGTAGTCCTGATAGGTGAACCGGGCCTCGTGGATGACCAGTCCGGCGTCCACCCGGCCGTCGCGGACCGCCGGCATGATCTCGTGGAACGGCAGCACGACCACCTTGCCGACGCCGTCCGGCAGCACGTCCGCCGCCCACAGCCGGAACAGCAGGTAGGCGGTGGACCGTTCGCTCGGCACCGCGACCGTCTTCCCCGCCAGGTCCAGGCCCGGCTCCGCCGTCAGCACCAGCGGGCCGCAGCCGCGCCCCAGGGCCCCGCCGCACGGCAGCAGCGCGTACTCCTCCAGCACCCACGGCAGCACCGCGTACGACACCTTCAGCACGTCCAGCTCGCCGCGCTCGGCCATGCCGTTGGTGATGTCGATGTCCGCGAAGGTGACGTCCAGGGCGGGCGCGCCGGGCACCCGGCCGTGCGCCCACGCGTCGAAGACGAACGTGTCGTTCGGGCAGGGCGAGTAGGCGATCCTCAGCGGGTCACCGTTGCCCACGGTGTTGCTCATGGCGTTCTCCCCAGTTCGCGAGTACGGGCCCCAGCACCCGGAAGCCCTCGGCGAGCGCCGTCAGCGCGTCCCCGATCCGCCAGGCGGCACGGTCGCGCGGGCCCACGGCGTTGGACACGGCACGGATCTCCAGTACGGGCAGCCCGTGCGCGGCGGCGGCCTCCGCGACCCCGAAGCCCTCCATGGCCTCGGCCCCGGCCATCGGGTGCCGGGCCGCGAGCGCGGCCGCCCCGTCGGCGGTACCGGTCACGGTGGAGACGGTCAGTACGGGCGCCAGCAGCGCCCCGGTCGCCTCCGCGGCCCGGGCGGCCAGCTCGGCGGGCGGCAGGTGCACACTGCGTCCGAAGCCCAGTGAGGCCACGTCGACGAACCCGTCGGGGGTCTGCGCCCCCAGGTCGGCCGCGACGATCGCGTCCGCGACCACGAGGGAGCCGACCGGGGCGGCGGGCACGAACCCGCCGCCGATGCCTGCGCCGACGACCAGCCCGTAGGGGTTTTCGGCGAGGGCCAGCGCCGTGGCGGTGCCGGCGGCGGCCGCCGCCGGGCCGACGCCGCCGACGAGCACGTCGAAGGCGATGCCCGGCAGGTCCCGGCGGGTGATGAGGTATCCGCCGGGGAGTGTGCGCGGCTCAGGACCGGGACTGTCCGGATGAGGGGTCAGACCGGCGAGGACGGAGTCCGACTCCGCCCCCACCGCCGTCACGACGAGCGCGCGCACCGGTGTCGTCCGGTTACTTGAGCTTGAGGTTGAAGGACCAGACGGCGATCGGCTTGCCGTCCTCGCCGATCTGCAGGATGGCCAGCTTCTTCGAGGTGGGCGCCTCGCCCTGGCCGCCCGTCGCGAAGACGTCGGCGTGCGGGAAGCTGCGGTAGGTGCTCGACGAGGGCTCGGTGATCGGCTGGCCGTCGAGTACCGCCGACCAGCGCTTGCCGTCCTCGACGACCTCCGGCTCGACGCCGAGGCGCAGCGTGTCGCCGCGGCCGTACTCGATGGTCTTGGGGTTCTTCAGGTTCGTGAGGCACTCCTGGACCTCGTCCATGGAGAGCTCCTTGCCGTCGTTGTGGCAAGAGGCCTCGGCGGACACCGACGAGCTGCCGACCGTCACGGTCGCGAGCGGGGTCGGCTTGTCGCAGGCGGAGAGGAGGAGGAGGCCGGCGGACACGGCTCCGAGGGCCGCGACGCTGCGGCGGGCCCTACCCGAGAAAAGCGGTGCGGTCATGAGCCGAAGGCTATCGGGCCCCTGGGCTGCGCCGCTGCATGGGGTACCGCGGACCGGCGTGGCTCCCGCCACTGGCTCCCGCCGGGGGCTCCCGCGGGGGTGGCTGGACGGGTGTGGGCGCGGCGCGGTTCGGCTCCCGCCGGGGGTGGCCGTGCGTTGTCGGGTGCGGCGCGGTTCGGCTCCCGCCGGGGGTGGCCGTGCGTTGTCGGGTGCGGCGCCGTTGCGGGGGCGCTGCCCCCGGGCCCCCGCGCCTCAAACGCCGGCGGGGCTGAAAAGAGCGGGGCTCCGCCCCGGGCCCCCGCGCCTCAAACGCCGGCGGGGCTGAGATGGTGCCGGCGGGGCTGAGGTGGTGCCGGCGGGGCTGGAGTGGGTGGCGGGAGTCGGGGTCAGGCGACCCGGGGGCGGGAGGGGCGCTGCTGGGGGTGGTGGCGGGGGGCCGACAGGGCGCCGCGGACGGCCATCACCGCGCCCAGCGCGACGATCGCCGCCGCCACCGACATGCCCAGGACGCCGTTCAGCGGCAGCACGATGCCGATCGCCCCGCCCAGCACCCACGCCACCTGCAGCAGCGTCTCCGAACGGGCGAACGCGGACGTCCGTACCGCCTCCGGCACGTCCCGCTGGATCATCGCGTCCAGCGACAGCTTCGCCAGCGCCTGGCAGAACCCCGCCGTCGCGGCCAGCACGGCCACGAACACCCCGCTGTAGAGGACGGCCGCCAGCACGGCCACCCCGAGCGTCACGCACAGCACCGCCGCGACGATCGCCTCCGGCGCCCGCGCCCGCAGCCACGCCCCCACCGCCGTACCGCACGCGTTGCCCACGCCCGCCGACACGCCCACGATGCCCAGCGACACCGCCGCGCTCTGCCCCGCCAGGGGATGCTCCCGCAGCAGGAACGCCAGGAAGAAGATCAGGAACCCGGACAGGGCGCGCATCGACGCGTTCGCCAGCAGCCCGCACAGCACGCTGCGGCTCACCGTCCGCAGCCCCGGCCGCTTCGAGTGCGCCTCGTGCGTCGACAGCCGCGCCCGCCGCTCACCCTTCGCGTCGTCCACCTTGTGCGGCAGCGTGAACGCGGCGAAGGTCCCGCCCACGAAGATGACGCACGCCCCGTACAGCGGCCACTGCGGCCCGATCGAGTTCAGCCCGGCGGCCACCGGCGCCGCCGCGCCCGTCGCCAGCAGACCGGCCAGTGTGACCCGGGAGTTCGCCTTGACGAGTGAGAATTTCGGCGGCAGCAGCCGGGGCACCACCGCACTGCGCACCACCCCGTACGACTTGGACGCCACCAGTACGCCCAGCGCCTCCGGATACAGCTGCAGACCCCCCGTGGCCACCACGGCCGACATCAGCAGCGCGAGGACCGCCCGCGCCAGCATCGCCGCCGCCATCGAGGCCCGCCGCCCGTGCGGCAGCCGGTCCAGCAGCGGACCGATCACCGGGGCCAGCACCGTGAACGGCGCCATCGTGATCGCCAGGTACAGGGCCACCCGGCCCCGCGCCTCGTCCGTCGGCACGGAGAAGAACACCGTCGACGCCAGCGCCACCGTGATCATCATGTCGCCCGCGCCGTTGATCGCGTGCAGCTCGATCAGCTTGCCCAGGCCCGACTCGCCGGCCCCGTGCGCGTGCGTGGCCCGCCGGATGCCCTTGGCCGGACCGGTGATCGGACGGTGCAACGCACGCCCGACGGCCCGGCCGGCCCGCCTGGCCGGTCCCGAGCCGTCGTCGGACGACCGTACGGGTGCCACACTCGACATAGTGCCCCACCCGGCCCCCGCGGGGCGCCTCCCGGCGCGTCGCGGAACCGGCGGCTTGTCCGCGAATCGGACCTTGCATGTGTGCCCAGGGCTTAAGAGGAGGTAGCGTGCGTAGCGCGCCACCGGCGGTTGCTCCTGGCCGCGCGCCTCTTCGTGATCCCGCAGAATGGATCGCAGTGAGGTGCGCCCGGAGTCCGATCGGGTGCGGACGTCGACGCGGCCCTCTGGTCCGCTCCGCCCGCTCCTCGTACGGACAGCACCACCGGGTCGTTGTGGACGACAGTACGGACGGCGCACACGTGAGACGGCGTAGGAGAGAACGAGACCAGTGAGTGCTGCGACGACGCGAAGCCGTACCCCGCGTACCCCCGACCGCCTGTGCGTCGAGGCGGTGGAACTCGCCCGCGCGGCCGCCGAGGAGGCAGCTTTCCCCGGCGTGGTGGGCGCCCACGTCTCCGCCGTGGCGGAGGGCGACCGCGTCGTCACCCACTTCTTCGAGTCCAAGGAACCGGGATACCGCGGCTGGCGCTGGGCCGTCACCGTCGCCCGCGCCTCCCGCGCCAAGAACGTCACCCTCGACGAAACGGTGCTGCTCCCCGGCGACGACGCCCTGCTGGCCCCCGAGTGGGTGCCGTGGAGCGAGCGGCTGCGCCCCGGCGACATGGGCCCGGGCGACCTGCTGCCCACCGAGGCCGACGACCTGCGGCTGGAGCCGGGCTGGTCGGGCGAGGACGCCCCGCCGCCGAACTCCGTGGTCTCCACCGAGATGGCCGAACTGGTCGAGGCGGAGGACGCCGACGTCACCGACCGTGTGACGGTGCCCGCGCGCGGCTCCATCACGTCGGTCGCCGAGGAACTCGGCATGCGCCGGGCGCGCGTGCTCTCCCGGTACGGGCTGCACACGGCGGCCGACCGCTGGGACGAGTCCTTCGGCGCGAAGACCCCGATGGCGCAGGCCGCCCCCGCGTCGTGTGTGTCCTGCGGCTTCCTCGTCGCCATCGGCGGCTCGCTCGGCCAGGCCTTCGGTGTCTGCGCGAACGAGTTCAGTCCGGCCGACGGCCGTCTGGTGTCGCTGTCCTACGGCTGCGGCGGCCACTCCGAGGCCGCGGTCATGCCGGCGCCGCTGCGGCCGGCCCCGCCGGTCCTGGACTCGATGGCCGCGGACGAGTTCGTCCTGCGTCCGACCTCCGACACGGGCTCCGCCCCGACCCCGGAGGTCCAGCCCGCGGACCTGGACCTCGGTCACTCGTAACCCCCGATACCCGGGGCGCCCCGGCGCCCTGGCGCCCGGCTCCGTCGGTGCCCGGCCCTGCCGACACCCGGGCACCCGTACGGGCCGCTCCGCGCCGCGCGCGGCGTCAGTCCCGTGCGCGGCGGCGGAAGAGGCGCTTTGCGCCGAAGGTCAGGGCCAGGGCGGCCGCCAGGACCAGGGCGCCCTTGCCGAAGCTGCCCGTCGGCTCCGGCGCGGTCGCCGCGTCCGGCGGGGACCCCGGCTGCGGCGAGGCCGGACCGGCGGGCGTGGCGGCCGCGGCCGCCGGGACCGCGACGACCCGGCTGTTCGCGCCCTCCGAGCCGAACATGAGCGTCCCGCCGTCCGCCGTGTACGTCACCGACTCGGCCTGCCCCTGCCACGGCGCGTCGACCCGCTCGCCCTCGCCCTGCGGCCGGCCGTCCTTCCACGGGTACGTCCGGGCGGTGAAGTAGCCGCGCAGGGCCAGCCGGTTCCCGTCCGGGGAGAACGCCCCGTCCGTCACCCACGGGACGTCGGCGACCCGCCGGAACACGTTGGCCCCGCCCGCCGACAGCTCCGCGGGACCCTCGTACAGGCCGCCCCTGCTCTCGTGCTTGCTCGCGATGTAGACCCGTCCCGTCACCGGATGCACCATCAGGGACTCGGCGTCGCGCGGCCCGTCCTCGTACCGCACCGTGAACTGCGTTGCCTTGACGGTGACATCACCCAGTTGCTTCGGCTCCTGGAAGCGGTAGATCCATACGTGGTCCCAGGTGCCGCCGCGGTTGTCGCCGATGTCCCCCACGTAGAGCTGCCCGTCCGGGCCCAGCGAGACCGCCTCGACGTCGCGCGGCCTGCCGATGCCCGTCAGCGTCACCCTGGCCACCGTGTTGCCGGTTGCCGAGTCCACCGCGTAGACGTACGGGCCGTCCTCGCTGTCGTTGTGCGTCCAGTAGACCCCCGGATGGATGCGGCTGGCCGCCAGCCCGCTCGACTCCTTGATCCTCGGATCGGAGATGGTGAACGAGGACGCCCCGGGGGACTGCGCGGCGGACGCCGCACCCGGCAGTACGGCGACGACGACAGCGGCGGCGGTGAGGGCGGTGGCGGCGGCGCTCGCGAGGGCGGCGGCGGACGGCGGGGACAGGCGCATCCTCCCAGCCTGCCAGGAGCGGCCGCGTGTCCGGCGTCACAGGGGTTTCTGTCGCGTGATCCGCGATGATGACCGGATGCGTTTCATGTTCGTCGGCGACTCCATGACCATCGGACGCGCCGGCGACTACACCTGGCGCTACCGGATGTGGCAGCACCTCGACTCGACCTTCGGCGGCCCCTACCGGATCGTCGGGCCGCGCTGCGAGGTCTACGACACCACCGCCGACGCGCCCGTCAGCCACGACTACGCCGACCCGGGTTTCCCGGAGCACGCCCGCCGCCACCTGGCCGGCTGGGGCGAGGGCTGGCAGCACATGGCCCCCGTCATGGGCGAGACCGTGGCCGCGCACCGCCCCGACGTCCTGCTGGTCTCCCTGGGCCTGATCGACCTCGGCTTCTACACCGACGCCGAGCAGACCGCCGACAACGTCCGCCGCTTCATAGCGGGGGCCCGTGCCGCCCGTCCCGGTGTCCGGATGGTGCTGCTGCCGGTCATCGCGAACAGCCGGGCCGAGGAGGACGCCCCCTTCGCGGCCGAGGTGACCCGCTTCAACGAGCTCCTCGCGAAGGCCGTGGCCGACCTCACCACGGACGCCTCGCCGATCCTGCTGGCCGCCCGCCCGGCCTCGTACGACATCCACCACGACACCTACGACGGCACCCACCCCAACGCCTCCGGCGAGCACCGGCTGGCGGGGGAGTTCGCGGCGGTCCTCCACCAGGCCTGGGGCATCGGGGCCCCCTACCGCCCGGCCCGGGACCCGTGACACGCCCGGTCGTCGCCCGGGGGCCGGCGGTCCGAGCCGGGCGTGCTGCCGGGGCCGACGGCCAGCCTCGGCAGCACGCGGCTCCACCCGATCACCAGGCGAAGGCCTCCGGGGACGGTCCCGGGCCGGGGAAGATTTCGTCCAGTCCGGCCAGTACCTCTTCGCTCAGCTCCAGTTCCAGCGCCCGCAGGGCGCTCTCCAGCTGCTCGGCGGTGCGCGGGCCGACGATGGGGCCCGTCACTCCCGGCCGGGTGAGCAGCCAGGCCAGGGCGGCCTCGCCCGGCTCCAGGCCGTGCTTGTCGAGCAGGTCCTCGTACGCCTGCACCTGCGCGCGCACCGTGCTGTTCGCGAGGGCGTCCGCCGACCGCCCGGAGGCCCGCCGTCCGTCGACGGCCTCCTTCCTGATGACGCCGCCCAGCAGCCCGCCGTGCAGCGGGGACCACGGGATGACGCCGAGGCCGTAGTCCTGGGCCGCCGGGATGACCTCCATCTCGGCGCGCCGCTCCGCGAGGTTGTAGAGGCACTGCTCGCTGACCAGGCCCAGCATCCCGCGCCGGGCGGCCGTCTCGTTGGCCTGGGCGATCTTGTAGCCGGGGAAGTTGGAAGAGCCCGCGTAGAGGATCTTGCCCTGCTGGATGAGTACATCCACGGCCTGCCAGATCTCCTCGAAGGGGGTCCGGCGGTCCACGTGGTGGAACTGGTAGAGGTCGATGTGGTCGGTCTGCAGGCGCTTGAGGCTGGCGTCGACGGCCCGCCGGATGTTCAGAGCCGACAGCCGGTCCTCGTTGGGCCAGGTGTCCCCCTCGCGGGACATCGAAGCGTAGACCTTGGTGGCCAGCACCGTCTTCTCACGCCGGCCGCCGCCCTGCGCGAACCAGGTGCCGATGATCTCCTCGGTGCGGCCCTTGTTCTCCCCCCATCCGTACACATTGGCGGTATCCACGAAGTTCAGGCCCGCGTCGAGGGCCGAGTCCAGGATGCCGTGGCTGGTCGGTTCATCTGTCTGAGGACCGAAGTTCATCGTGCCGAGGACGAGTCGGCTGACCTTGAGTCCGGTGCGTCCGAGCTGCGTGTACTTCATGGACCCCAGCCAACTGCTTCGAGTCCACTCCAGGCAAGAGCGGCCCGTGCCCCGCTCGCCCCCCGGAACGGCGCGGGGCGTGCGCAGGTGCGGGCGTACGAGGACTCGGCGGAGGCTTTCGGCCGGTGGGCGCCGCCCGGCGCCGCCGAAGGGGGCTACTGGCCGGTGGCGGCCGCCACGGCGACGACGAGGAACATCAGCACGAGCACGCCGGCCATCACACGGTTTCTGGTCTTGGGATCCACCCGTCGAGCGTAACGCGGCAGCCCCCGCATCATGGACGCAGGGGCTGTGCCGTGGTGGGTGCGCTGCCGGCCGTGGCCGGGCGGTCACTGCCAGCTCATGTCACCGTTCTGGGCGGCGACCGGGGGCTTCGCGGCGGAGACCGGGGCCGCGGAGGCGACGGCCGGGGCCGCGGAGGCGACGGCCGGGGCGCCGAGGACGAGGGCGAGGGCGACGACCGCGGCGGCCTTGACGATGCGGGTGGTGTTCATGGTGTCCGGTGTCCCTTCGGAGGTGCCGCGAGGCGGCGTGTCGGTGGCTTCCCGGTCGGTCCCGCACCCCGCGGTGGCGCTGTCCCTTTCCGGTGAGACATAGCTAAGCCGCAGCTCAGCGGGGGGTGAAGAGATATCGGCTGGCCCAAACCGTCCGTGGACGGATGAGGACACGGACAAGGACAGGGGCCTGGCCCGAACCGTCCCGGTCGCCGCCCGGCGCAGTCAGCCGCTCCGCTGCTCCAGCAGGGCCATCGGCAGCAGGGGGACGCCGACGTCCAGCAGCCGCGCGGTCGGCAGCACCCGCGCGCCGAGCAGGCGGCGGCAGACCGACTCGGCGTGCTGCTCCGCCTCCTCCAGGGATTGCGAGAGCAGGTAGAAGCCGAGGGTGAAGTGCTCCGCGGACTGGGGGTGCACGGCCAGGTGCTCCACCCGGTCCCGGGGGCGCAGCCCGGCACGGGCGGCCTCGCGCAGGTCATCGGGCACTTCCACCGGAGGGACCGTCCGCAGACGGGCATGGACGAGATACATGCCTCCACGGTCGCCCCGCCGGACCGGTCCGGGACACCGATCCGGCTGGCCGTTTGTGGCCCTGGACACATCGGGCCAGGCGGGGCTTCTTTGAGATGATCTTCTTGTTGAAGTGCCAACGGGGTGGGGGGAAGCACATGTTGACCGAACTGGGCCTCGATGCGAGAGCCGAAGCCGTCTACCGCGCCATGCTCATGGAACCCGGGTCGGGCGTCGCCGCGCTCGCCGACGCCGTGGGGATCGGCGAGGGCGACGTACGCGAGGCCCTGGACCTGCTGAGCGAGCTGGCCCTGGTCCAGCCCTCCGCAGACGACAGCGGGCGGCTGCGCGCCGTCTCCCCGGACATCGGGATGGAGATCCTGATGGCCCGGGGGCAGGCGGAACTCGCCGCGCAGCAGCAGCGGCTGGAGGCGTCCCGGGCCGCCGCGGCCCGGCTGATCTCGGAGTACTCGGAGCTGCGGCCGGCCGCCCGGCATCCGGGCGTGGAGCAGCTCATCGGCCTCGACGCGGTCCGCGACCGGCTGGTGGCGCTGACCCGGGAGACGAAGGAAGAGCTTCTGGCGTTCTCGCCGGACGCCACGCTGAGCGAGACGGCCCTGGCCGCGTCGCGCCCGCTGAACAGGACGCTGCTCGAACGCGGCGTCCGTATGCGCACCCTCTACCTGGACAGCGTGCGCAACAGCCGGCCTTCTGTCGAGCACGCCAACTGGCTCACGGAGCTCGGCGGTCAGGTCCGCACGGTGGCGTCGCTCCCGACGCGGATGCTCATCGTGGACCGCAGGACGGCGCTGATCCCGGTGAGCGACGACTCCGCGGCGGGCGCGGTCGTCCTGACCGGGCACGGCATGCTGGTCGCCCTCTGCGCGCTCTTCGAGTCGACGTGGGCGGCGGCGCAGCCGCTGGCGGAGGTGGCGGTCCTCGGGCCGGACGGCCTGACCGCGCAACAGACGGCCGCCGTAAGGCTGTTGGCCGAGGGGCATACGGACGACGCGATAGCCAAGCGGCTGGGTGTCTCCTCGCGTACGGCCCGGCGCATCGCCAACGAGCTGATGGAGCGGCTCGGCGCCCGCAGCCGCTTCGAGGCCGGGGTCCGGGCCGTTCAGGAGGGCTGGCTGCCCGCGCGCGCCTAGGTTCTGCCGGTACCGAAGCCGCCCGGCGGGATCACGAGAGTGGTCCCGCCGGGCGGCTTTCGCATGTGCGGGTGGGGAGGCGGACGGAGGGGCCGGATCAGGCCATCGTGGACAGGTCCGGCCATGGCCCGTTCGGGCCAGTCGATCTCTCTTCCGCCCGGCCCGGGCAGCGGCGAATCTATTGCTTGTCAGCGGGGCAGCCCCCCGGGGACGAGCACCGAAGGCCCTGAAAACCCTTCAACGGACGCCACCGCGGGACGTCCTGGGGCGATGGGTTCAAGCCACCAGATCATTTCGTTTCGGAAGGACGAAGCTCCCCATGCGTACTGGACTCCTCAGGGCCACCGCGGTCGTCGCCCTCACCCTCGGCATCACCTCCGTCGCACCGATGGCCTCCGCCCACGCCCCGGCCCACCCGGCCCCGGCGACCGGAACGGCCGGCCCGGCGGGCACCCCGCTCACCCCGCTCACCGCGGTGACTGGCTCCCGCTAGGCGCGCCGCGCCGCACCCGCACCCTTCGCAGCACCCCGCACGACCCGCAGGCCCCCAGGACCGCTGTACCTGCAGGACAGCTGTCCGTCCGCCGCACCGCGCACCCCGCGCACACCGCGCACCCCGCGCACACCGCGCACACCGCGCCTCGTACGACCGCCGGTCGAGCCCTCGCTCCCGGCCTCCAGACCTCCTGACCCGCCAGAACCGGAGCACAGCCATGTCCCGACACCTGCCCAGAACCCGCCACGCGGCCGTCGCCGCACTGATAGCCGGAGCCGTCGCCGCCGGCACCGTGGTCGCCGTCGACTCCGCGGCGGTCGCCGCACCGGCCGCCGTCACCGCCGAAACCCCCACGAACCCCGACTACGGCAGCCCCGGCCAGGGCGAGGAGGAAGCGGTCGACGGGGAGTTCCGGGCGACGAGCTTCGCCGCGGCGACCTCCACACAGATCACCCGCAGTTCGGTCATCGCCCGGGCCAAGAGCTGGGTCGGTATCGGCCTGGGCTACAGCAGCGGCGGCCGTCACAACGGATACCGCACGGACTGTTCCGGCTACGTGTCGATGGCCTGGGACCTGGACTTCCAGCCGGCCACCAACAGCTTCGCCTCCCGCGGCGTGACCGAGTCGATCACCAAGTCCGAACTGAAGCCGGGCGACGCCCTCCTGGACGACGACCCGGGCGCCTCCGGACACGTCGTCCTCTTCGAGAAGTGGGCCAACTCCGACCGCACGCAGTACTGGGGCTTCGACTTCACGCCCAGCGGTGTCCACCACCGTGTCTACGACTACCCGTACTACCCGGGCTACGGCCCCTATGCGCCCGTCCGCTACAAGAACATCGTCGACGACGTGACCACCCCGCCGGCGCCCAAGCCCGGCATGACCGACCTCGTCGCGGCCAACATCAACGGCGACTCCGTGGACGACGTGGTCGGCGTCGAGGCCTCGACCGGCAAGCTGTGGCTCTACAAGGGCGCCTCCAACGGCACCATCGCCTCCGGCGGCAACCGCGTGGAGATAGGCAGCGGCGGCTGGAACGGCATGGCCGACCTGGCCGCCGGCGACTACAACGGCGACCGCAAGGACGACATCGTCGCGGTCGAGGAGGCCAGCGGAAAGCTGTACCTCTACCCGGGCACCGGCAGCGGTCTCTCCTCCCGCAAGGAGATCGGCTCCGGCGGCTGGAACGGCATGACCGAGCTCATGGGCGGCGACTTCAACGGCGACGGCAAGGCCGACGTCGCCGCCGTCGAGGAGACGACGGGCAAGCTGTGGCTCTACAAGGGCAACGGCACCGGGTCGATCGGCGGCGGCAGCAGCCGCGTACTGATCGGGTCCGGCGGCTGGAAGAGCCTGCACGACCTGGTCGGCATGGACGTCGACAACGACGGCAGGACCGACGTCGTCGGGGCGGAGACCTCGACGGGCAAGCTCTTCCTCTACAAGAGCAACGGCACCGGCCTGGGCGCCCGCACCGAGATCGGCTCGGGCGGCTGGAACGGCATGAACGACCTCATCGGCGGCGACTTCACCTCGAACGCGAACGACGACCTCGTCGGCGTCGAGAAGGCCACCGGAAAGCTCTACCTCTACCCGGGCACCGGCACGGGTCTGGGGGCGCGCAAGGAGATCGGCTCCGGCGGCTGGTAGCCACGGCGCATCTCCCCGCTCTCCTTTCGCAACTCCCCTTCCCTGACACTCTTTTTGGCACCCTCGTGCCGGTTTGGAAGCATTCCCATGGCTGTTGAGACCACCGCCTCCGCCACCACCTCCGCCACCGCCTCCGCCGCCTCCACCCCCTCCTCCTTCTCCCGTCTGATGTCCCGCCGGGTCCGCATCGCCACCGGCCTCGTCTGCGCCACCGTCGCCGCGGTCGCCCTCTCCGCCGGCGGTGCGAACGCCGACGGCGGTCCGGAGGACCCGCACGGCGACATGACCGAGCTGACGGCGGCCGACCTCGGCCTGCCCGAGGGCCCGCAGATGATGGCCATGGCGGCCACCGCCGGCGACGACCGCCCGGACTTCCAGATGCCGTTCAAGTGCGGCGAGACCTGGCAGGGCGCCTCCCGCACCTATCACAGCCCCACCGCCAACGCGATCGACTGGACGCAGGGCGGCTCGACCCTCAACTCCCCGGTCGTGGCGAGCGCCGACGGCGTCGTGTCCAAGGTGCGGGACCTGGGCGGCTCCAGCTACGGCAAGTACGTGGTCATCAACCACGGCGGCGGCTGGTCCACCGTCTACGCCCACCTCAACGGCTTCAACACCTCCACCGGTGCCACGGTCAAGGCCGGACAGCAGATCGGCATCGTCGGCAGCACCGGCAACTCCTCCGGCGCCCACCTGCACTACGAGCAGCGCCACGACCTGGTCGACCAGCGCACGGTCTTCAACGGCACCGCCTTCGGCGGCTCCGGCTCCTGGTCCAAGTCGCTGACCAGCAAGAACTGCGAGACCAAGGCTCCGGAGCCGAAGCCCGAGGGCCCCGGTGACGGAGGTACCGCCTCCTCCGGCATGGTCGACCTGGCCTCGGCCGACCTCAACGGCGACAACGTGGTCGACGTCGCCGCGGTGGAGGCGTCCACCGGCAAGCTGTG
The DNA here is from genome assembly GCF_024666385.1 of Streptomyces yangpuensis. Classification (NCBI taxonomy): domain Bacteria; kingdom Bacillati; phylum Actinomycetota; class Actinomycetes; order Kitasatosporales; family Streptomycetaceae; genus Streptomyces; species Streptomyces yangpuensis. Next base: position 3,324,921 of record NZ_CP102514.1, on the reverse strand, counting down.
GCTCTACAAGGGCGCCTCCAACGGCACCATCGCCTCCGGCGGCAACCGCGTCCTGATCGGCTCGGGCGGCTGGAACGGCATGTCCAACCTGACCGGCGGCGACTTCACCGGCGACGGCAAGGACGACATCGTCGCGGTCGAGGAGTCCACCGGCAAGCTGTGGCTCTACAAGGGCGCCGACAACTCGACGATCTCCTCCGGCGGCAGCCGCGTCCTGATCGGTTCGGGCGGCTGGAACGGCATGTCCAGCCTGACCGCCCTCAACCTCAACGGCGACAAGATCGCCGACCTGGCGGCCGTCGAGAAGTCCACCGGCAAGCTGTACCTCTACCCGGGCAATGGCACCGGTCTGAACGCCCGCAAGGAGATCGGCTCCGGCGGCTGGAACGGCATGTCGAACCTGACCGGCATGGACCTCAACAACAGCGGCCGCCAGGACCTGGTCGCGGTGGAGAAGTCCACGGGCAAGCTGTTCATGTACCCCGGTGACAAGGGCTACCTGAGCCCGCGCATCCTGATCGGCTCGGGCGGCTGGAACGGCATGTCCGACCTGATCGGCGGCGACCTGCTGAACTCGCAGCTGTCGGACGACCTGATCGCGGTCCAGAACTCCACCGGCAAGCTCTACCTCTACCCGGGCACCGGCTCGGGCGGCCTGGGCGCCCGCAAGGAGATCGGTGTCGGCGGCTGGTAAGCGGCGGCCGAGCGGCGGTTGAGCAGCCTGCGGTGAACACCTGAGACGAAGACACGTGAGGCGGCCCGTCCCTGCAGGACGGGCCGCCTCACGGCGTTCTCAGCGGCCAGGCGCGCACGGTCTCGTAGCGGGGCTGTTCACCCGGCACCCCGCTCACGGGCAGGTGGCTGCGGACCAGGCTGAGCGTGTCCACCTGCCAGGGCGTGCCCTCGAAGCCGGCGAGGGCGTCCAGGTACGGGCGCAGGGGCGTGGCGGCGCGCTCGTGGCCGTGCCCCTGCCGGTGGCCGTGGCCGTGGCCGTGCCCCTGCGCGTGGTTGCGGGCCAGGGTGAGGTGCGGGGTGTACCGGTGGTGCTGCTCCATCGGGATCCCGGCCCGCCGCGCGGCGGCGTCGGCCCGGTCGGCGAGCAGCCGCATGGTGTCGAGGTCCCCGGCGGCGCCGGCCCACAGGGCGCGGTCGCCGAAGTGACCGCAGCCGTGCAGGCGCAGCCCGAACGGCTCCGTACGGTCGGCGGCCCGCTCCAGCCGGGCGTGCAGCTCGGGGAGCGCGTCGTCGCGGACCTCACCCATGAAGGCGAGCGTGAAGTGCCAGCCGCCTTCTGCGGTCCAGGTGAGCCGGTCGTCGCGGAGCGGCCGTACGGCTTCCCGCAGCTCGGCTACGGCCTCCTCGGGCGGCAGAACGGCGGCGAACAGTCTCATGCGGTGAGCGTATGCCCTGCACGCCGCCGGCCGAAGAGGCTCCGCCGGGCGGGGCCGGATGGCGCGGAGGGCGATCCGGCCCCGTCGGCGTCTGCCGGAGGCACAGCCCTCAGGCGACCGTCACCAGTTCGCGGCGGTGCGGCACGGCCGGGACGAACGCCACGCCGTGGCGGCCGACCCGCAGCCGGAGGTTGCCGACACGGGCCAGGACGACGCCGATGGCCACGGACGCGGCGAGCGAGATCAGGGCGCCCGAGGCCATGCCGATGCGCGCCCCGTAGGTGTCCGTGATCCAGCCGAGCAGCGGGGCGCCCAGCGGGGTGCCGCCGGTGAAGACCATCATGAACAGCGCCATGACCCGGCCGCGCATCTCGGGGTCGGTGGCCATCTGCACGCTGGAGTTGGCGGTGACGTTGACCGTCAGGCCGAAGACGCCGAGGGGCACGAGCAGCGCGGCGAACAGCCAGAAGCCGGGGGCGAAGGCCGTCACGAGCAGCAGTACGGAGAACAGCACGGCCGCGGCCACCAGCAGCCGCAGGCGGGAGTGTCCGCGCCGGGCCGCGAGCAGGGCACCCGCGAGGGAGCCGGCCGCGATCAGGGTGTTGAAGAGTCCGTAGGTGCCCGCGTCGCCGTGGAAGACGTCGCTCACGAAGGCCGACAGCCAGATCGGGAAGTTGAAGCCGAAGGTGCCGATGAAGCCGACGAGGACGATCGGCCAGACCAGCTCGGGCCGGCCGGCGACGTAGCGCAGTCCTTCGCGCAGCTGTCCCTTGGCGCGGGGCCGGGGCGGGGCGGGGTGCAGTTCCTTCGTCCGCATCATCAGCAGGCCGGCGATGGGCGCGGCGAAGGACAGGCCGTTGAGCAGGAAGGCCCAGCCGGAGCCGACGGCGGTGATCAGCACGCCTGCGATCGCCGGACCGACCAGCCGCGCGGACTGGAAGTTGGCCGAGTTGAGGCTGACGGCGTTGGCGACCTGGTCCTTGCCGACCATCTCGGGGACGAACGTCTGCCGGGCCGGGTTGTCCACGACGGTGATCAGGCCGAGGAGGAGGGCCGCGAGGTAGACGTGCCAGACCTGGACGTGTCCGGCCAGGGTGAGGGCGGCGAGCGCGATGCCGGTCAGGCCCATCGCGCTCTGGGTGGCGAGGAGCAGGGGCCGCTTGGGCAGCCGGTCGGCGAGTACGCCTCCGTAGAGGCCGAACACCAGCATCGGCAGGAACTGCAGGGCGATGGTGATGCCGACGGCGGAGGCGGAGCCGGTCAGTGAGAGGACCAGCCAGTCCTGGGCGATGCGCTGCATCCAGGTGCCGGTGTTCGAGACGACCTGCCCGGTCGCGAAGAGCCGGTAGTTGCGGATCCGCAGCGAGCTGAACATCCCGCGGTTCCTGCTCGCGGGTGCGGCGGGTGCGGCGGGTGCCGCAGGTGCCGCGTGTGCCGCGGGTCGCGCGGCGGTAGTGGGGGTGGATATGTGGCCGGGTGCGGAGTCTGCTCCGTTTCCCGTACTCAAAAGCGTTCGCCTCCTGGCGTCGTTCCTACAGGTGCGCGAGCTTCTCCAGGACGGGTGCGGCCGCGCGCAGCTTGGCCCATTCGTCCTCGGTCAGCTCTGCCGCGAGCCCGGCCAGGAAGGCGTTGCGCTTGCGGCGGCTCTCTTCGAGCATCGCTTCGGCCTCCTCCGTCTGGCGGACCACCTTCTGGCGGCGGTCGTCGGGGTGCGGTTCCAGCGTGACCAGTCCCTTGGCTTCCAGCAACGCGACGATGCGCGTCATGGACGGCGGCTGGACGTGCTCCCGCCGTGCCAGCTCACCGGGGGTGGCCTGACCGCAGCGGGCGAGGGTGCCGAGGACCGACATCTCGGTCGGGCTCAGCGACTCGTCGACACGCTGGTGCTTCAGGCGCCGCCCCAGCCGCATGACGGCGGAGCGGAGGTCGTTCACGGCGGCAGCGTCGTCGCCATGGGAGAGGTCGGGCATGTACTTAGAATAACTCATTACTCTCGCTAAAGAACACCGGATTTCTCCGGCCGTGCGGGGGTCACTCGTACGGGTGAGTCCGCGGCCGAAAGTGACCCGCGTGCGCCCCCTCTGCCCCGACTCTTTCGGCATGGGGACACATGTGCTGAGCATGCGCATAGACGGGGAGCTCCTCGAGAGGCTCCGGATCCATGCCGCCAAACGCGGAATGAGCGTCCAGGACTATGTGGTCCGGACGCTCATTCGCGACGACTTCGACGAACGCTTCAAGGCGGCCGTCGACGAGACGGAGAAGTTCTACGGGCTGACGTAGCCCGCCCGCGGAGCCGGCTAGCCGAGGCCGAGCGCGGGCATCGCGTAGTAGAAGACGAACACCGCCGACACCACGTACATGGCGGTCGGGACCTCGCGGCCCCGGCCGGTCGCCAGGCGCAGCACGCTGAAGGCGATGAAGCCGATGCCGATGCCGTTGGTGATCGAGTAGGTGAAGGGCATCATCACCATGGCCAGGAAGGCCGGGACGGCGATGGTGAAGTCGCTCCAGTCGATGTCCCTGACCGATCCCGCCAGGATCAGGAAGCCCACCGCGACCAGCGCGGGCGTGGCGGCCTGCGACGGGACCATGGTGGCCAGCGGGGTGAGGAACAGCGCCACGGCGAAGAGGCCGCCCGTCACGACGTTCGCCAGACCCGTACGGGCACCCTCGCCGACACCGGCGGTGGACTCCACGAAGCAGGTGGTCGCCGAGGAGGAGGTCGCGCCGCCGGATGCGACGGCGAGGCCGTCGATGAACAGGACCCGGTTGATGCCGGGGAACTCGCCGGTCTTCCTGTCGATCAGCTTGGCCTCGTCGCCGACGCCCAGGATCGTGCCCATGGCGTCGAAGAAGCAGGACAGCAGCACGGTGAAGACGAACAGGATGCCGGTCAGCAGTCCGACCTTGCCGAAGCCGCCGAACAGGCTGACCTGGCCGACGAGCCCGAAGTCCGGCGAGGCGACCGGGTTGCCGGGCCAGGCCGGGACGGTCAGGCCCCAGCCGGAGTCGGGCAGGTCGGCGATGAGCTGGACGACGACCGCGACCAGGGTCATGGCCACGATGGAGATCAGGATCGCGCCCGGGACCTTGCGGATCAGCAGGGCGAGGGTGAGCAGCGTACCGACCGCGAAGATCAGTACGGGCCAGCCGTGCAGGTGACCGTCGCTGCCGAGCTGGAGCGGGACCGTGGTGTGCGCGGCGTCCGGGATGCGGGAGACGAAGCCGGAGTCGACCAGGCCGATCAGCATGATGAACAGGCCGATACCGATGGCGATGCCCTTGCGCAGTCCCACGGGGACGGCGTTCATGACGCGCTCGCGCAGCCCGGTGGCGACCAGCAGCATCACCACGAAGCCGGCCAGGACCACCATGCCCATCGCATCGGGCCAGCTCATGCGCGGGGCGAGCTGGAGGGCCACGACGGTGTTCACGCCGAGGCCGGCGGCGAGCGCGATGGGGACGTTGCCGATGACGCCCATGAGGAGCGTGGTGAAGGCGGCCGTCAGGACGGTGGCCGTCACGAGCTGGCCGCTGTCGAGCTGGTTCCCGTACATGTCCTTCGCGCTGCCCAGGATGATCGGGTTCAGCACGATGATGTACGCCATGGCGAAGAAGGTCGCGAAACCGCCGCGGACCTCGCGGGCGACGCTCGAGCCGCGCTCAGAGATCTTGAAGAAGCGGTCCAGCCCGCCGGAGGGTTCCCTGGGGGCGGGTTCCGGAGAGGCGGGTGCGGGGGCGGGGGCCGGGGTGCTCATACGGTCCTCATTGGTGGTTCATACGAAGAAAATGGGCCGCGCCCAAACCGTTTCAGTATGAACACACCAGGGAAGGGCCGTCCATCTCCGCGCGTAGACCATGCGGGGGGTCCTTCCGGCACCCGCTTAAACTTGCGACATGGCGAAATGGATTGCGAAGCACGAGGCGCCCGAGCCCCTGGAGGGCCCCGTCGTCGCGACGGTCACGGGTGGCACGATCCTGTGGTTCGCCCTCTTCGTGGTCCAGCTCCCCTTCTACGGGTGGTTCGCCGACCGCGGCCAGCTGTGGTGGGTCTGGACCTGCGCGGCCGGCGGCTTCCTCGGCCTGATCGGCATCTGGTACGTACGCGGCCGCGAAGCCGCCCTGAAACGCCACGCCGCCGCCGCTGCTGCGCAGGCCCAACAGGGTCCGGCCGGAGCCACCGAGGCCTAGACTCCCCTGCTGGACCGAAGTCCCCCCGCGCCCGGCCGGTCCGAGGGTGCTCCTGCCGGGCTCGCCCGAGGGGTGGGGGCACTCCGGGACGTCCCCGCAGGCCGAGCGAACCCACCGCTGCCCGGCGGGCCGGTCCCGCGAAGGGTTCGCGAGCCGAGGAGACGTCCCGGAGTGGCCCCGCCCCGCCCCGAAGCCCGCTCCCCGCACCGCGGCCGGACCACCCGAAGCCGCCGCACCCCGCGGGCCCAGTCGGGCTGGAGCCCCGCCTCCGCGCCGGGCCCGGCCGGGCCGAAACCGCCCCCCGGCCTCGGCCGAAGCCGCTCCCGCCTCTGCGCCGGGCCCAGCCAGGCCGAAGCCGCCCCCCGGCCCCGGCCGAAGCACGCGGGCCGGCACCGCCTCCTACCAGCGGACGATTCCCGTCATCCCCAAGTCGCTTCTTCCGGCTCCTCGGCGGGTGAACCCATCCGACCCCGCTTACCGTCGAAGGCATGACGGAGCGGGCGAGGATCGACCATGACGGGCGGGAGCCGAGCGGCGGACCCGGCACGGCCATCGACGCCGGGGCGGAGCTGGACCCCGTACACCCCGTGCGGCCACCGGCGCCCCGCTTCAAGCCGGGCGGTCTGACCACCGCCGAGGTCGCCGAACGTGTCGCCCGCGGTGACGTCAACGACGTCCCGGTGCGCTCCTCGCGGTCCACCACCGACATCATCCGCGGCAACGTCTTCACCCGCTTCAACGCCATCATCGGCATCCTCTGGGTGATCATGCTCTGCGTCGCACCGATCCAGGACAGCCTCTTCGGCTTCGTGATCATCGCGAACACCGGCATCGGCATCATCCAGGAACTGCGCGCGAAGAAGACCCTCGACGGCCTCGCCGTCATCGGCGAGGCCAAACCCAGCGTCCGCCGCGACGGCCGGACCGCGGAGATCTCCACCTCCGAGATCGTCCTCGGCGACGTCATCGAACTCGGCCCGGGTGACAAGGTCGTCGTCGACGGGTCCGTCGGCGAGGCCGACGGCCTGGAGATCGACGAGTCCCTGCTCACCGGCGAGGCCGACCCCGTCCTGAAGAAGCCCGGCGACCAGGTCATGTCCGGTTCCTTCGTGGTCGCCGGTGGCGGCGCGTTCACCGCCACCAAGGTCGGGCGCGAGGCCTATGCCGCCCAGCTGGCCGAAGAGGCCTCCCGCTTCACGCTTGTCCACTCCGAGCTGCGCTCCGGCATCTCCACCATCCTCAAGTACGTCACGTGGATGATGATCCCGACCTCCATCGGCCTGATCATCAGCCAGCTCGTCGTCAAGGAGAACAACCTCGACGACGCCATCGCCCGCACCGTCGGCGGCATCGTGCCGATGATCCCCGAGGGGCTCGTCCTCCTCACCTCCGTGGCCTTCGCGATCGGCGTCATCCGCCTCGGCCGCAAGCAGTGCCTCGTGCAGGAGCTGCCCGCCATCGAGGGCCTCGCCCGCGTCGACGTGGTCTGCCTCGACAAGACGGGCACCCTCACCGAGGGCGGCATGGACGTCACCGAGCTGCGGCCGCTCGGCGGCGCGGACCCCGCGTACGTCAAGAAGGTGCTCGGCGCCCTCGGTGAGTCCGACCCGCGCCCCAACGCCAGCCTCCAGGCGATCATCGACGCCTACCCCGACAGCGCCGAGTGGCGGTGCACCGAGTCCCTGCCCTTCTCCTCCGCCCGCAAGTACAGCGGCGCCAGCTTCAGCGAGGGCGACGGTGAGAACAACACCTGGCTGCTCGGCGCCCCCGACGTCCTGCTGCCCGCCGGGGACCCCGCCCTCGACGAGATCGACGACCTCAACGAACAGGGCCTGCGCGTCCTGCTGCTCGCCCGTTCCGCCCGCGAACTGGACGACGAGGCCGTCGCCACCGGCGTCCGGCCCACCGCCCTGGTCGTCCTGGAGCAGCGGCTGCGCCCGGACGCCGCCGACACACTGCGCTACTTCGAGGACCAGAACGTCAGGGCGAAGGTCATCTCCGGCGACAACGCGATCTCCGTCGGCGCGGTCGCCGGCAAGCTGGGCCTGCCCGGCGCGCAGAACACCGTCGACGCCCGGGGGCTGCCCACCGAGCAGGCCGGGATGGCCGAGGTCCTCGACGGCAACTCCGTCTTCGGACGCGTGACCCCGCAGCAGAAGCGGGACATGGTCGGTGCCCTGCAGTCCAAGGGCCACACCGTCGCCATGACCGGCGACGGCGTCAACGACGTGCTCGCCCTCAAGGACGCGGACATCGGCGTCTCGATGGGCTCCGGCTCGGAGGCCACCCGCGCGGTCGCGCAGATCGTCCTCCTCAACAACAGCTTCTCCACCCTCCCGTCGGTGGTCGCCGAGGGCCGCCGGGTCATCGGCAACATCACGCGCGTGGCGACCCTCTTCCTGACCAAGACGGTCTACTCCGTCCTGCTGGCCATCCTGGTGGTCTGCTCACAGGTCGAGTACCCCTTCCTGCCGCGCCACCTGACCCTGCTGTCCACCCTCACCATCGGCATCCCGGCCTTCTTCCTGGCCCTGGCCCCGAACAAGGAACGCGCGAAGCCGCACTTCGTGAAACGGGTGATGCGGTACGCGATCCCCGGCGGCGTGATCGCGGCGACGGCCACCTTCGTCACGTACCTGATCGCCCGGCACCACTACACGGGCGCGGAAGCCCTGCCCGCGGAGACCAGCGCGGCGACGCTCACGCTGTTCCTGACCTCGATGTGGGTCCTCGCGATCATCGCCCGCCCGTACACGTGGTGGCGCGTGGCCCTGGTGGGCACGATGGGCGGCGCCTTCCTGATCGTCCTGATCGTGCCGTGGCTCCAGGACTTCTTCCAGCTCAAGCTGGTCGGAACCACCCTGCCGTGGACCGCGGTGGCGGTCGCGGCGGCCGCCGCGACCCTCATCGAGTTCACCTTCCGCTGGGTGGACCGCAAGTTCCCGGCCTGATTGGCTCGTTGTTCGCTTGTCAGTGCGAACCCGTGTTCCTTCTGAGAGATTCGGTTGATCCACAGCCGTGATTCCCAGGGGGGAACCAGCACATGACACCTGCACCTGTTCGCGTCGCATTACCGGCAGCGGCTCTGGCCGTGGCGATCGGCCTGGCCGCCGCGCAGCCGGCGGCCGCCACGGACCCGGCGGCCCCAACGGTCACGGCGCCCCGGACCAGCCCGGCCCCCGGCTTCGCCGGCGAGGGCCTGTCCTCCGAGTGCTACACCGACCCGTACTCCGGCTCCGGCGCCGGCTGGGTCGGGCTGAACGACGTCACCACCCGCGTCACCGCCACCTCCCCGTCCGGTGCGCAGCTCCGGACGGCATTCCAGCTCTGGGACACCTCGTACGGGGGCAGCCGGACGGAGCAGTCGACCTCCTGGTCCACGTATCCGGAGGCGAGCACGGTCCTCTCCCGCGACCTGCTGAAGGACGGCGGCCGGTACGCGTGGCGCGCCCGCGCCACCGACGGGAAACTGACCGGCCCGTACACGGCCTGGTGCCACTTCCGCGTGGACCACACCCCGCCGACGGCCGAGGTGACCACGGACGGTTCTCCCAAGAAGGTGGGCGAGGAAGCGACGTTCACGCTGAAGGGCACCGACACCGGCTCGGAGATCGCCTGCGCCCGCTGGCAGGACACACCCGTCTTCAGCGTCGGCTGGAGCTGCTCGGACGGGGCGACCGACTCCCGTGTCGTGCGCCTGGCCGACGGCTCCGCCGACATCAGGGTCAAGCCCGCCACGTGGGGCAGCCAGTCCGTCCACCTCCAGACGATGGACAACGCGGGCAACGTCTCCCGGCCGGCCCGGCTGGACTACTACGCGCAGCCGAGCACCGCCCCCGCCTCCTTCGGCGACATCGACGCCGACGGCAGGCCGGACGTGCTCGTCCCGGACGCCGAGGGCAACCTGCGCAAGCCCGGTTCGAACCCGTCGGCCGCCCCGAACGCGCGCGCCGGGGCCGCTCCCGGTGAGAGCGGGAGCTGGGCGGCCGTCCAGTACACCCACCGGGGCACCCTCGGATACCAGCAGGTCGACGACCTGCTGGCGCACGCCCCGGGAAACCGCTACCTCTCCCTGTACCGGAACGCAGGCGACGGCCGGTTCACCGAGCAGGCGCCCATGACGGTCGGCAAGCCGACGGCCTGCCGCGACACGGCGGGCCGGACCATCGACTGCGGGCAGCACGGTCTCGGTCCCGACTGGTCGAAGGTCACGCAGATCGCGGCCTACGGCTCGCCCAGGGGCGACAGCGCCGTCCGGGGCATCCTGCCGGACACCTCGGTGCTGTTCGTGGAGAACGGCCGCCTGTGGCTGGCGGAACGGGGATCCACGAACGATCTGGACGACCGGGCGACGCTCCTCTCGGGCAACGACACCCGCTGGGCCGGCCACGAGCTGCTCACCCCGGGCCGCGCCCAGGGAAGCGACTTCCCCACCCTGTGGGCCCGCTCCCCGCAGGACGGCGCCGTCCGCGCCTTCTCCGTCACCGGCACCCCGGACGCCCCGGTGTTCTCCGCCTTCGCCGACCCGGCCGCCGGGCCGGTCCTGACCACCCTGGCCCCCGCCGCGCACCCGCGCGTCGGCTCCGACGGCGACCTCACGGGAGACGGCCTGCCGGACCTCTGGTCCGCGGACGCCGCCGGCAAGGTCACCGTCTTCCCGGGTACGGGGACGACCACCCCGTACCCGACGGTGACGGGCCTCGGCCCGGCCGCCTGACCGGCAGGAACGCCCCGCATACGCCCTGACTAGGCCAGGCCCTCCGACCGGAGGCCGGTGAGGACGGCCTGGCCCAGGGTGTGGACCGCGGACTGGGGGCGGACCATCACCGTGAACTCCTTGATCCGGCCCGCCCCGTCGAAGTGCAGCATGTCGATGCCGTGGATCTCCTTGCCGTCCACCGTGGCCCGGAAGGGCAGGACCGACGCCTGCGCCTCGGTGCCGTCCGCGCTGGTCTCGGTCGCGCCGTCGAAGTGGCCGACGTAGCGCAGGTCCTCGAAGACGCGCAGCAGGACCCCGAAGAGCCCCAGCACCATCGGCCTGCCCTCGAACGGGCGGAACTTCACCGGGCTGTACAGCCTGATGTCCTCGGTGAACAGGTCCTCCAGCGCGGACAGGTCGCGCTTCTCCACGGCGGCACGGAAGCGTTCGGCGGTCTCCGTCACGGACTCCACGGTTCCTCCTGATACGGATACGGATGCTGATGCTCAAGGAATTGACTAGTCGCTTTCGTGAGTATCATGCGGGGGAGCACGAGGAAATGGGAAGGGGGCAGCCGCGATGGCCCTGCGACATGCCGTACTGGCGGCGCTGCTGGACGGCGAGTTCAGCGGCTACGAGCTGGCGAAGTCCTTCGACATCGGCGTTGCGAACTTCTGGCACGCCTCCCCCCAGCAGCTCTACACCGAGCTCACCAGGCTGGAGAAGGAAGGACTGGTCGAGGGCCGGCAGGTGGTCCAGGAGACCCGGCCCAACAAACGCCTCTTCCGGGTCACCGACGCCGGCCGGACCGAGCTGGAGGACTTCGCGGCCGCCGCGTCCAAGCCCTCGGTCATCCGCGACGACCTCCTCGTCAAGGTCCAGAACGCCGACCGGATCGGCACCGGACCCGTGATCGCACAGCTCGAGGAACGGGCGTCCGCGGCCGACGCCAAGCTCGAACTCCTCGGCAAGGTCCTGCGCAAGATGCGCGGCGAGCTCACCGAGGAGGAGTTCCTGCTCCACGGCGAACGCATCGGCGGGTACCTGACCTGCCTGCGCGGCATCGCCTTCGAGCAGGGCCACCGCGACTGGTGCCGCCGCAGCGCGGCGATCCTGCGAGAGAGGCGGACCACCCGTGCCGAGGACTGAGTACCGACGCTACGTCGCCCTCGGCGACAGCCAGACCGAAGGCCTCGGCGACGGCGACGACACCGTCGGCCTGCGCGGCTTCGCCGACCGGTTCGCCGGACACCTGGAGGCAGCCGGCCCCGGCCTGCAGTACGCCAACCTCGCCGTCCGGGGACGGCTCGCCGGCCAGGTCCGTGCCGGACAGCTGGAGGCCGCCCTGGCCCTGCGCCCCGACATCGCCACCGTCGTCGCCGGGGTCAACGACGTGCTGCGGCCCCGGTTCGACGCGGCGGAGGTCGCGGGCCACGTCGAGGCGATGTTCGCCGCGCTCACGGCCGCCGGGACGCACGTGGCCACCGTGACCTTCCCCGACCTGGGCCGGGTCGTGCCCCTCGCCCGGCCCCTCGCCCCGCGCCTGGCCGACCTCAACGACCGCATCCGCGACGCCGCCGCCCGGCACGGCGTCACCGTCGCCGAAACCGCCCTGCCGGAAGCCGTCGCCGACCCGCGGATGTGGACCACGGACCGGCTGCACGCCAGCGCCGTCGGCCACGAACGCATCGCCGCCGCCCTCGCCCACGCCGTCGGCCTCCCCGGCAGCGACGACACCTGGACGCACCCGCTGCCGCCGAGGCCGGCCCCCGCCCCGGGGGCGGCCGTCGCGGCCGAACTGCGCTGGGCGGCCGCCTTCCTCGGCCCCTGGCTCGGCCGCCGCCTGCGCGGCCGCTCCTCCGGCGACGGCCGCACCGCCAAACGCCCCGCCCTGCTCCCCGTGGCCGCCGGGAACACCGGCCCGGACACTCCCTAGTCGAACCAGCGGTCCCGGGCCAGTTCCGTCGTGCGGGACGGGTCCTCCAGCAGGGCCGCCACCTCGAAGCGGCGCGGCCACTGGCCCGCCGACCAGGCGAGGCCCGCCGCCACGCCCTCCAGGGTGGACGCGTGCAGGGTGCCGTCGGGCGTGCGCCGCCAGTCCAGTTCCGTGCCGCCCGCGACCAGTTCCTCGTGCTCCAGATACGTTGCCGGTGTCGCCGGGCCCAGCAGGATCCGTACCGACTCCGGCACCTCGTGCTCCTCGCCCGGCGTCGTCACCTCCGCCGGCACCGTCTCCGACAGGCGGCGCACCTGGAGCAGCTCCGCGAGGTCCGCCGCACGCACCGGGGACACCGGCAGCAGGGGCAGCCCCGCCGCCAGCGGCAGCAGGTCCGGGGCGTCCGCGATCACCGCGTCCGCCGCGTCCACGACGACCACCTCGCCGTCCACCACCGCCCGCAGCTCGTCCGGCAGGGTCACCTGCTCGGGGTCGAGATCGGCCAGCGCGTTGTACAGGCCGTGCAGCTGCCGGTCCGTCACCTCCCGCTCCGGATCGGCGAGCCGGCCCAGCAGCTCGGCCGCGCCCCCGGGCTCGTCCAGCAGGGCCGGCACGGACGTCCGTACGCCCAGTGCCCGCAGCACCTGCTCGTCCTCGAAACCGGTGGCGTCCGCTGAGGTGTAGAGGCCCTCCAGCAGCGGGTCGCCGCCCGCCGCGCGCAGGCCCGCCGGACGGCGGCCGTCCAGCACCGGGTGATCGCGCAGCCACCACGCCGTGTACGGACGCACCGACTGCGTGGTGCCGTCCGGCAGCAGGATCCGCACCGGCTGGGTCAGCGCGTCCCGCAGCGGCGGCTGCGCCAGCATGGCCAGGGCCTGCGGCCAGCAGTCGTCGTCGACGAGGTCCAGGTCGCGCACGGCGACCAGCTCGGTCGCCACCGGCGGCACGGGCAGCTCCGGCAGCTGGTCCAGTACGTCCTCGCACCACACGTCCACCGCGTCCAGCAGCCCCGCGTCGTCCGGCTCGGCGAAGTCACCCTCGCGGGGCTCCAGTTCGTCCGGGTCCAGGACCACGTCGGTGGCGCGCACCAGCTGGAAGGCGGCCAGCACCCCGCAGGCCGTCAGCGGGGCCTCGCCCCACCGCTCCGCCAGCTCGGCGTCCACGTACGGGACCTCGTCCTCGCGGATCACCGCAGCCAACGGCGAGCCCGGCAGCAGCAGTTCGCCCGCCGGCGTCAGCTCCCCGTCCTCGTCCGGCAGGGCCAGCGCACCCAGCCACGGCTCGTCCCCGGGCGCCAGCTCCGCATCACGGACCAGCCCGAGGACCACCTCGGCCAGCTCGTCGGCGTCCAGGGTGTCGGCGTCCTCGTCCCAGATCTCCCCGGCGTCCAGGGAGGCGGCCACGGCGTCCCGCACCTGCGGGGTGGTCAGGACGGCGCGGGCCGTCGCCGGGAGCGAGCCGAGCTTCTCCAGCAGCGGGTGCGCCGCCTCCGGGTGGGCCACCTTCAGCCCCAGCCGGGCCAGGTCCGCCGGGGTGTCCGCGTACGGGAGCAGGACGTGGCGCGGCCCGATCGTCGTACGGCCGTCGGCGAGCGGTACGGGCAGCCCCGACAGCCGGTCGGGATCCACCCCGGCGAGGCTGTCGTAGAGCCGGTACCACCACTCGGGGGTCCGCTCGATGCCCGCGATCCGCTCGATGGCGTCGCCCAGCGGCAGCCGGCCCACGCCCAGGATGCGCAGCTCGGTACGGCGTTCCAGGCCCGCCGGCAGCAGGGTCGGCAGGACCTCGGCCAGGACGCGTACGGTGTCCGCGCCCGCGCCCTCCACCACCTCGGCCTCGAAGGGGCGCAGGGCGACCCGCTCCTCCGCGTGCTCGGGCGGCGCGGCCGGTGCGAGGAAGGCCGTACGGGGCAGCCGCTGCAGCACGGCGGCGCGCAGGGCGCCGTCCAGCTCGCCCTTGCCGAGCGGGCCGGGGACCAGGTCCACGAGCCCGGTGCCCACCGGGTCCCAGGAGCCGAGGAGTTCGGCGTAGGCGTCGGCCGCGCGCTCCACGAGGAAGTCGGTCAGCGGCCCCGGCGCCGGGTGGCGGCGGCTGGTGTCCAGCGGCAGGGTCGCGATGAGCAGCGCCGGGATGCCGAGCGGCTCGTCGGTCGGGGTCGGGGCGTGCACCACGGGCGCCGTGGTCGGCCGCAGCGGGGCGCCGTCGGTGTCGACGGGCACGGCCCACGACACGGCCCAGGCGGGCCGCAGGCGTTCCTCGACGGGCCGGTCGGCGAGCAGCGCCTTCTCGATGGCGCCGCCGTGGCGGACGGTGCGCCAGCGGTTGGTGTGCGTACCGGAGCCGGTGGTGTCCTCGACGACGGTGTATGCGCCCTCGTCGCGGCGGTCGAGGGTACGGGTTCCGGCGGGGGTCTCCACGACGACCTGGCACAGCCCGGGCAGGGTCAGCAGCAGGGCGTCGTCGATGCCCGTGAGCAGCCGCTCGACGAGGTCCTCCGCGGCGGCGTCGCGCAGCGGCAGGACCACGACGGTGTCGTAGCCCTCGGGGGCGGTGCCCTCCGCGGGCAGGGGGAGCCGCAGCAGCGGTACGTGCCCGTCGCGGCGGCGCAGTTCGTCGCCGAGGCCCGGGCTGCCGACGGCGGCCTCGCGGGCCAGTTCGCGGGCCTCGGCGAGGGACCAGCGGACACCGCCGTGGCGGCCGAGGACCGCCGGTTCGTCGCAGACCGCGAGGACGGCCGCGAAGCCGACGCCGAAGCGGCCGACGCTCTCCGCGGCGGGCTCCCGCTTGGCGGAGGCCCGCAGGGTGCTCAGGGACTCCACGCCCGTCGCGTCCAGCGGTGCGCCGGTGTTGGCGACGGCCAGCAGTGCCGGGCCGCCCTCGCCCGGGTGGAGGGTCAGCCGCAGCCGGCCGGGCACCTTGGCGCGGGCCGCGGCGTCGGCCGCGTTCTGGGCCAGCTCGACGACGAGCCGGTCCCGGTAGCCGCCGAGGGCGAGGTCCTCCTCGGCGTTGGCGTCCTCGCGGAACCGGGCCGGGCCGGCCCCCCAGGCGTCGAGCACGCCGCGCCGCAGCCGGGCCGTGCCGAAGGGGTCCACGCCGCTCTGGGCCGCCGTCACTCGCACGCTCACGCCGCTGCCTCCAAGATTCGCCCAACGGAACTCCTGAAGGTATCGCGTGCCCGCCTCGCCGGGGGTGGGGCCCCGGTCGTACCGGGCCGCGTCGTCGGGCTCGGCGAAGCCGGGTTCCCGTATGACGCCCCGGGCGGCCGGACGCGCCCCCGATTTTCGGGACCGAAGTCCCCGTACCCGCGTGAGAAGGGCGAAGCCCCCGGTGACGACGGGTCACCGGGGGCTTCGGCAGTACCGGACGTGCGACGGTCAGAGCTTCTCGATCACGTAGTCGACGCAGGCCGTCAGCGCCTGCACGTCCGCCGGGTCGATCGCCGGGAACATCGCGATGCGCAGCTGGTTGCGGCCCAGCTTGCGGTACGGTTCGGTGTCCACGATCCCGTTGGCGCGCAGCACCTTCGCGACCGCCGCCGCGTCGATGTCGTCCGAGAAGTCGATCGTGCCGATGACCGCGGAGCGCTTGTCGGCGTCGGTGACGAACGGCGTCGCGTACTTCGACGCCTCCGCCCAGCCGTACAGGTTGCGCGCACTGGCCGCCGTGCGGCCCGTGGTGAACTCCAGGCCGCCCTGGCTGTTCATCCACTCCAGCTGCTGGTCCAGCAGGAAGAGCGTGGCCAGCGCGGGGGTGTTGTACGTCTGGTTCTTCAGGGAGTTGTCGATCGCCGTCGGCAGCGAGAAGAACTCCGGGATGTGCCGGCCGGACGCGTGGACACGCGCCGCGCGCTCCAGGGCCGCCGGGGAGAACGCCGCCAGCCACAGGCCGCCGTCGGAGGCGAAGGACTTCTGCGGCGCGAAGTAGTAGACGTCCGTCTCGGTGATGTCCACCGGCAGACCGCCGGCACCCGAGGTAGCGTCCACCAGAACGAGCGAACCGGCGTCCGCGCCCGCGACGCGCTTGATGGGCGCCGCGACACCCGTCGAGGTCTCGTTGTGCGTGTACGCGTACACGTCCACGCCCGCCTCGGCCACCGGCTCGGGGTGCGTACCCGGCTCGGAGGAGATCACGGACGGCTCGTCCAGCCACGGCGCGAGCTTCGCGGCCTTGGCGAACTTCGAGGAGAACTCGCCGAAGGTCAGGTGCTGGGACTTCCGCTCGATCAGACCGGCGGTCGCGACGTCCCAGAAGGCGGTGGAGCCGCCGTTGCCCAGGATCACCTCGTAACCCTCGGGGAGCGAGAAGAGGTCCCGGAGGCCCTGGCGCACCGATCCGACCAGGTTCTTGACCGGGGCCTGGCGGTGTGAGGTTCCGAGCAGGGAGGTACCGGTGGCGGCGAGGGCGTCCAGCGCCTCGGTCCGCACCTTGGAGGGGCCCGCGCCGAAGCGTCCGTCGGCGGGCTTGATGTCAGCGGGAATCTGGATCTCAGCCACGAGCGGAGCGTATCGGGTCCCGGTCCGCGCTCCGGAAGCGCGTCCACCCGATGAGACGCGGTGCGGCGGTGGCAGGCTGGGCGGCGTGACGTCATCCGGGGAAACGATGCGCGATCTTGAGCGGACATTGCGGGCGGAGCTGCGCGGGGAGGTGGATTTCGGCGCAGCGGCACGCGCCCTCGTGGCCATGGACGCCTCCAACTACCGCCGCGTCCCCGTCGGCGTCGTCGCCCCGCGCGACGCCGACGACGTCGCGGCCGCCCTGCACGTGTGCGCCGAGGCCGGTGTCCCCGTCGTCCCGCGCGGCGGCGGCACCTCCATCGCCGGGCAGGCCACGGGCACCGGCGTGGTCCTCGACCTCACCCGACACATGAACGGCCTGCTGTCCGTGGATCCCGCCGCCCGCACCGCCGTCGTCCAGCCCGGCCTGGTCCTCGGCCGGCTCCGGGACGCGGTACGCCCGTACGGACTCACCTTCGGACCCGACCCCTCCACCCACTCCCGCTGCACCCTCGGCGGCATGATCGGCAACAACGCGTGCGGCGCCCACTCCGTGGCCTGGGGAACCACCGCCGACAACGTCACCGAACTCGCCGTGACCACGTACGCGGGCACCGCCCACCGCATCGGCACGGGCTGGGCGGGCGCCCCCGACGGCCTGCGGGAACTGGTCGGCGCCCACCTCGGCCTGCTGCGCACCGGCATGCCGCCCCGCTTCTCCCGCCGGATCTCCGGCTACGGCGGGCTGGACGCGCTGCTCCCCGAACGCGGGGTGCGGCTCGCGCAGGCCTTCTGCGGCAGCGAAGGCACCCTCGGCGTGGTCACCGAGGCCGTGGTGCGCCTCGTGGAACTGCCGCCCGCGCCCGCCCTGGCCGTCCTCGGGTACGCCGACGAGAGCGCGGCGGCGGACGCGGCCGCCGGCCTGCTCCCGTACCGGCCGCTGACGGTCGAGGGCATGGCCGAGGACCTGGTCGGCGCGGCGGGCGGGGTTGCGGCGCTGCCCCGGGGCCGGGCCTGGCTGTTCGTCGAGATGCCGGACGAGGGCGCGGCACGGGCCGTCGTACGCGGCGCCGACGCGCTGGACGCGCTGGTCGTCACGGACCCGGCGGGACAGCGCGCGCTGTGGCGCATCCGCGAGGACGCCGCGGGCACCGCGACCAGGATGCCCGACGGGCGGATGGCCTGGCCGGGCTGGGAGGACTGCGCGGTCCCGCCGGCCCGGCTGGGCGCGTACCTGAGGGAGTTCCGGGCCCTGCTGGCCGCCCACGGCCTGCGCGGCACCCCGTACGGGCACTTCGGCGAGGGCTGCGTGCACGTACGCATCGACTTCGACCTGGCCTCGGCCGCCGGCGTGGCCCGCTTCCGCACCTTCTCGGAGGAACTGGCCGGCCTGGTCGTCGCCCACGGCGGATCCCTGTCGGGCGAACACGGCGACGGGCAGGCGCGGGCCGAACTCCTGCCGAAGATGTACGGCGCGGACGTCGTCCGGCTCTTCGCGGCGTACAAGGACGTGTGGGACCCGGCCGGCGGCATGAACCCGGGCATGCTGGTCCGGCCCGCCCGGCTGGACGAGAACCTCCGCTTCGCGGTCCTCCCGGCCACCCCGCTCGCGGGCGAGGTGGCACGGTGCGTGGGCGTCGCGAAGTGCCGTACGGCTGCGCCGCCGGACGGGACGGGCGTGATGTGTCCCTCCTACCGGGTCACCGGTGAGGAGCAGCACTCCACGCGCGGCCGGGCCCGGCTGCTGCACGAGATGCTCGCGGGGGAGGTCGTCACCGGCGGCTGGCGCTCGCCGGAGGTCGCCGAGGCGCTCGACCTGTGCCTGGCGTGCAAGGGCTGCCTCAGCGACTGCCCGGTCGGGGTGGACATGGCCTCGTACAAGTCGGAGTTCCTCTACCACCACTGGGCCGGCCGGATCCGGCCGCTCGCCCACTACACCCTGGGCGGCCTGCCGGCGTGGCTGCGCCTGATCGCCCGCCTGCGGGCGGCGGGCGCCGTCAACGCGGCCGCGCGCCTGCTGCCGGTACCGGTGCCGGGCCTGGCCCGGGAACGGGCCCTGCCGGAACTCGCGAAACGGCCGTTCACGCGCGACGCGTCGGCGGTGACGGGCCGGGCGGCGGGCCGTCGCCCCCGGGGCGGGGGTGACGGCCCGCCGGGTGCGGCCGGTGGCCTGTCCGGGGCCGCTCGCGAGGCCGCGGCCGCCGTGACCCTCTGGCCCGACACGTTCACGGAGTACCTCGCCCCCGAGGTCGGGCACGCCGCACTCCGCGTGCTCCGCGCGGCCGGCCTGGACGTCTCCCTCCCCCGCGGCGGCGGCCCCGTCTGCTGCGGCCTGACCTACCTCTCCACCGGCCGCCTCGACCGTGCCCGCAAGGTCCTGCGCCGGACCCTGGACACCCTCGGTGAGGTCCCCGGGCCCGTCACCGTCCTCGAACCGAGCTGCGCCGCCGCCCTGCGAGCCGACCTGCCCGCCCTGCTCCCCGACGACCCGCGCGCGGCCCGCCTGGCGGCAGCCGTACGTACCGTCGCGGAGACCCTGGAGGAGTACGCCCCGGACTGGCTGCCGCCCCGCCTCGACCGCCCGGTGGTCGGCCAGACCCACTGCCATCAGCACGCCGTCCTCGGTGACGCGGCGGACCGGCGGCTGCGCGAGCGCGCCGGACTCGTGGGCGAGCCCGTCGGAGGCTGCTGCGGCCTCGCCGGGAACTTCGGCTTCGAGCCCGGCCACCACGAGGTGTCGGTGGCGTGCGCCGAGGAACAACTGCTGCCGTCCCTGCGCGCGGCCCGGGCGGGCGCACTGGTCCAGGCCGACGGGTTCTCCTGCCGGACCCAGATCGCCCAGCTGGGCGGAGTCCGGGCCCGTCACCTCGTGGAACTGCTGGCGGAGGGACTGGCGGACGGACCGGCGGGCCGTGCCGCCCAGGGTGCTCCCGACACGCAGCCGTAGCGAAGATGTAAGGCAACATAAGCGGCAACACTCCTTACGGCGGCTTAGGCTGGACCCATGCCCGCACCTTCCGCGTCCCCGACGACCGCTCCCGCCGCCGCACTCCCCGCCGACCCCTCCGCCGAGGGCGCCCGGTCCCGCTTCGGCCCGGTCGCACTGGTGATCTCGGCGGGCGTCTCGGTCCAGTTCGGTGCCGCCCTCGCGGTCATGATCATGCCGAGGGCGGGTGCGGCGGGCGTCGTCACCCTGCGCCTCGCGGCCGCCGCGATCGTGCTGCTGCTCCTGTGCCGGCCGAAGGTGCGCGGGTACACGCGCTCCGACTGGGGGACGGTCGCCGCGTTCGGCGTGGCGATGGCCGGTATGAACGGCCTCTTCTACCAGGCCATCGACCGGATCCCGCTCGGTCCGGCGGTCACCCTGGAGGTCCTCGGGCCGCTCGCGCTCTCCGTCGTCGTCTCACGGCGGCTGGTGAACTTCCTCTGGGCCGGCCTCGCCCTCGCCGGCGTGGCCCTGCTGTCCGGGCACGGCGGGGGCGGCCTCGGCTTCGGCTCCCTCGACCCGCTGGGCGCGGCCTACGCGCTCGGCGCGGGCGCGATGTGGGCGGCGTACATCGTGTTCAGCGCGCGCACCGGCCGTCGCTTCCCGCAGGCGGACGGCCTGGCCCTGGCGATGGCGGCCGCCGCCGTCCTCTCCCTGCCGCTCGGCGTCCTCGAAGCGGGCTCGGACCTGCTGGTCCCGAGCACCCTGGCCCTGGGCGTCGGCGTGGCCGTGCTGTCCTCCGTGCTGCCCTACACCCTCGAACTCCTCGCCCTGCGGCGGATGCCGGCCCCGACCTTCGCGATCCTGATGAGCCTGGAGCCGGCCATCGCGGCCACCGCGGGCTTCCTCGTCCTGAGCCAGGCGCTGTCGCCGCTCGACGCCGTCGCCATCGCCCTCGTCATCGCGGCCAGCATGGGCGCGGTCCGCTCCCAGATCGGAAAGAAGCCCCTCTGATGGACGTCGCCTCCTACCTCGCCGCCGCCCCCGAAGCCCGCAGGCCGGCCCTGGCCCGCCTGCGCGAGCTGTGCGTGACGGAACTGCAGGGCTTCGAGGAGTCCATCGCGTACGGGATGCCGGTGTACGTACGGCCGGGCGGGACCGAGGCGGAGATCGCCTGGGCGAACCAGAAGCAGTACATCTCCTTCTACCTGATGCGCACGGACGTCCGGGACGCCTTCGCGGACCGCCTGGCGCCCCACGACATGGGCAAAGCCTGCCTCCGCTTCCGCAACCCCGCCACGGTCGACTTCACCCTCCTCCGCGACCTTCTGCGCGCGACGTCCCAGGCGGGCCCGGGGCGGGTGTGCTGAAGGGACGGTGGCGCGTAGCTCGACGACGGCGTCTGCCCCAGGTCACAGGGCCGGGAGCGGGGGCCGGGGGGTCGGAGTCGGAGTCGGAGTCGGCGGCGGGGTCGCGCCCTTGTCGGTGGCGCCGGCCTTCTCCAGAAGCTCCGGGTAGGGCGTCTGCGCCATGGCGCCACGGATCTGCGTGAGACCGTAGCGTTCGGTGGCCCTCTGATCCAGCGGCGGCCTCCGGGGATCGAACCGTATCCGTTCGTCCGGTGGGGACACGTCCACGATGACGAGAGGAGATCTACCGCCCAGCCTCCACACCGTCAGGTACTGCGGACCGCGGGTCGCGTTCAGGATTTCGCTGCTGTTCGAGATCCCGGTCCGGAATCTGTACTGCGGATCAGGCGGATCCCCCTCCTTCAAGTCCTCCTTGAGGGTCTTCCCCGACACCCTGGCGTGCTCGTAGTCGCCGGTCAATCTCATTCTGTCTTTCCTGATCACGTACACCTCGCTCTGAGCAGTGATCGCCTCGAACTTGCCAGGCGTGGGATCCTTCACCTCGATGACCGCGTCCTGGGCGACCTCTTCGCCTGGATTCAGCACGCGGCCGTCCGGCGAGACGAACTCCCCGTCGTAGATCAATTCTGATCTGGACTTCTTGTCGGCGGGCTTGCTCTTCGCGGGCTCGCCACGGATCCAGTAGGTGCTGCCCAGGACATAGACCGGCACCTGACCGGCGTTCCTCACGTACATGTGGACCGTCATGTACAGCTTCCCCGCCCTCTTGTCGATGTTCGACTCCTTGAACGCGGCCCCGGTCTGGATCAGCGGCGTCGTCACATAGGGAACATAGATCTGCGAGTACGCCAGATTGGCGGCGGCCAGAACGGTGGAAAGGATCACGCCGATCGCGATGTTCTTGGGAATGGTGAGCCCCTTCCCCGCCCGGGACTTGATCAGTTCGAACAGGGCGATCGAAGCCCAGGCGACGAGGGCTGCCCCGATGACGGTGGAGGCGGTGAAATTCTCGCCGATCTGCAGCAGAAGGATGGAGATGCCGCAGAAGAGCGCGATCGCCACTCCCAGCAGAACGGCCACCCCTGAGTAGCGCCATCTTCGCGTCTCCCAGAAGTCGACCGCAGCCGCGGCGGCGACCAACACCACCACGGCCACGAAAACAATGGTGAATCCCGCGATGCGTCCGCCGTAGGTCAGGGCACTACCACTGTCCGCGATTCCGATACGGAAGAGCAGACATGAGGTCGTGAGAAGGCCTACGACCACGAAGAAGCCGGTGGTTCGTCGCATCCACGCCCGGTCCGGCCAGACGGCGGCGTCCCCGCCGAGCCATTCCCATTGGACGGGGTCTCCGTCCGCCACACCTTCACGTCGCAGGAGTCTCCAGAGTTCCTTGTCGGACCAGACCCCGCCCACCGACCTGCCGTCGATCAGAACTTCCCGCAAGCCGAGGTCGTCCGGCGCTCCCACGGTCACCTCACGTGTGTTCGCCATAACACCAGCCTGCGCCGTGAACGCAGCGAGCGCTCCTCGTGCGCCCCCTGAAGCGCCCCTTCGTGCGCCCCGGTCGGCGTGCAAGCACCGTGCCACGGAGGGAGGGTGGTGGTGACGTACCAGTGTCACTCGATCCGAAGGAGCTCTCATGCGTACCCGATTCCTGGCGTTCGCCGCCGCCCTCGTACTGACCGCTCTCGGTGCCGCGGTTCCCGTCGCACAGGCCGCCGTGCCGGCCATCCCCGGGCCGACGTGCACGGACGCCGGCGGGGCGGTGGAGTACGACTCCGGCACCGGCCAGTGGACGTGCAAGGGCGGCGACCACGACGGCGAACTCATCACCGAGAGCTGAGTGTTGCCGAGCACGGTGGAGCACGGTGCACCGAGGTGTCCTCGGTTCGTCGGGAACCGCCGAGCACGGTGGAGCACGGTGCACCGAGGTGTCCTCGGTTCGTCGGGAACCGCTGCAACCGAAGGGGCGGGCGATGCGTCATCTGTGGAGCGTGCGCCCGCCCGGACGGCCGCGGGGGACCGGCTGGGCGGGCGTACGGCATCAGCCGAGGGGGAGCTCCAGGTACGACGGGGTGGCCTCCGGGGAGGTGAAGGCCAGCGTCGCGCGGGGCAGGTTGGCGTCGGCGTAGAAGGGGTCGCGGGCGTCGATCACCAGCATCAGGCGGTGGCCGCGCTGCACGTCGTACGCCGTGGCCTGGAGCTCGATGTCCGCGCTGATCAGGCTGTCCGGAGGCGAGGCCAGGTCGCTGTACGGGGCGTGCGTGACGAGGTGGGCCGTACCGTCCGGGGCCGTGTCCAGGAGGTACGCGACGAAGGTCGAGCCGGGGTTCGCCGCCCGGTAGGTCACGCGGAGCCGGGGTGTGCCGCGTAGCCGGACGGTTTCCGCGGCCGGTTCGGCCGTCCAGACGGCGGCGACGGTGTGGTCGATGTCCTCCGTCGGATAGGTTTTCGGGCGGCCCGCCATCTCCGCGTACCCGGACTCGACGACCTTGTCGGCGACGGTCGCCGGGGTGTCCATCCCGCACAGGACGGTCGCCGTCCAGCCGGCCTCGCCGGGCTCCGCCTCCGGCACGAGTTCGCCGTCGTCGGCGAGGTGGAGGCGTTGCAGCTGTTCGGTGGCGGAGGGCCAGGTGGGGCGGGGTTCGAGGGTCCTGCTCCACATGACCTCGCCGATGAACTGTCCCTCGTCGCCGATGCCGTTGTCGATGTCCTTGAGGTGGTGGTCGAACCAGCGGTGGGCGTCCGTCCAGATCCGGTTCGGCAGCCCGAGGACGCCCGGCATCTCCGGGCCGGAGTGGTCGCCGATGGAGACGGCGAGGCGTTTGGGGCCGGTCAGCTCGTTGAACATCCTGAGGGTCTGGTTGGGCGGGAAGAGCGTCTCGTGCCAGGCGTGCGCGTAGAAGACCGGCACCTGGCGGCGGTTGAGTTCCTTGATGTGGGTGAAGGGCGAGCGGACCTCGGCCCAGCGCAGGGTGCCCCGGACGTCGCTGCCGGTCAGGACGTTGTCGAAGACACTCTGCGTCTGCGGGCTCAGCCGGGCCTTCGCGGCCGCCCCGATCAGGGCCCGCACGGCGGCGACGCGGCGGGTGGAGTTCTCGTAGAAGGCCTCCCCGAGGTCGCCCCAGGTGCTGAGCGCGACCACGGCGTCGACGCGGGTGTCGTGGGCGGCGACCAGCTGGCTGATGCCCGAGCCGTACGAGTCCCCGAGGAAGCCGACCTTCGTCACCGGGCCGGTGGTGCGCTCGATCAGGTGGTCCAGGGCGCGGCTGCCGTCGGCGACGTCGAGCGGCCCGGCCATGTCGACCTGGCCCTCGGAGCCGGCGAAGCCACGGGCGGAGTAGGCGAGGACGTTGTAGCCGCGGGCCGCGAACAGGGTGGCCTGCACGGCGTACGTGAGCCAGCCCAGGCTGGTCCAGGGCGAGGGCATGACGATCATCGGGCGCGGCCGGGCCCCGGTGTGCCGCCACAGCGCCGCGTCGAGGAGGTCGCCGTCGGCCCCGGTCACCTTGCCGCGGGTGAAGACGGCGAGGGCGCGCGCCTCGACGACCTCGGCGGCGCGGGCGGGCGGCAGGCCGGTGACGTCGCCGCTCTCCAGCGCGGTGACGAAGGCGGCGAGGGCGGTCGCGTCGAGTTCGGGATAGAGGGAGAAGGGAGGTCGGGCGGCTGGAGTCACGTCAGTTCATCCTCTTCGTCGAGTGACACGAACGTGGACGGCCGCCCGGGCCCGGAGCGGAGCGTTCAGTATCGACGGGACATCCGGTGACGTATCGCGGGTTTCCGGCGTACGGCCTGAATCGCCCTCCGTGGTTCCCGGCGCGGGCGGCACGCGAGACCTGCGGCCGGTACCGACATGGATCAACTGCCCTTTGATTCAGCGATGTTGGCCCGATGGCGGGAAGGCGTCACCCCGCTCGGCACCGGTCGAGAAAATCATGCAAGCGTGCTTGATTGTTTTCTCGGGTGCTGCCAGTCTTCCCCTCACGCCGAGAAGGGGAGCGCACCGTGCCCGATCCGTCCGCCGTCGACGACGCCGTCGCCGTCTTCACCGATCTGCGCGAGGAGGGACGTGAACTCGACACCCTCGTCGAGGGGTTGTCCGCCCCCGACTGGGCCCGGCCCACTCCCGCACCCGGCTGGACCGTCGCCCACCAGATCGCCCACCTGCACTGGACCGACCGGGCCTCACTGGTCTCCCTCACCGATCCGACGGGCTTCGGCCGCATGGTCGAGGAGGCGCTGAAAGCCCCCGACTCCTTCGTCGACGACGGCGCGCGCGAGGGTGCGCAGCTCCCGCCCGCCACCCTGCTCACCCGCTGGCGGGACACACGCGACGCACTCGGACAGGCTCTCGCCGCGGCCCCGCCCGACACCCGATTCCCCTGGTACGGGCCGCCGATGAAGGCCGCGTCGATGGCCAGCGCCCGCCTGATGGAGACGTGGGCGCACGGTCAGGACGTCGCCGACGCGCTCGGTGTGCGCCGCACCCCGACCGCGCGGCTGCGGCACGTGGCACGGATCGGCGTACGGGCCCGCGACTACGCCTACGCCGTACGCGGACTGCCCGCGCCCGAGGGCGAGTTCCGGGTGGAGCTGACCGCCCCCGACGGCGCCGGGGTGTTGGCGTACGGGCCCCCGCAGGCCCCGCAGCGGATCACCGGCCCGGCCCTGGACTTCTGCCTGCTGGCCACCCAGCGGGCCCACCGCGCCGACCTGGCCCTGACCGCGACCGGCCCCGACGCGGACCGCTGGCTGGACATCGCCCAGGCCTTCGCCGGCCCGGCGGGCGCGGGGCGGGAGCCGGGGGCCGGGCGATGAGCCGCCGGCCGCTGCGCATCGGCAACACGTCCGGCTTCTACGGCGACCGCTTCAGCGCCCTGCACGAGATGCTGACCGGCGGCCCGCTGGACGTGCTGACCGGGGACTACCTGGCCGAGCTGACCATGCTGATCCTGGGCCGGGACCGCCTGAAGAACCCGGACCTCGGCTACGCCAAGACCTTCCTGCGCCAGCTGGAGGAAGGACTCGGGCTCGCGCACGAGCGGGGCGTACGGATCGTCACGAACGCGGGCGGCCTCCACCCGGCCGGACTCGCCGACGCGGTCCGCGCGTTGTCGGCCAAAGTGGGCGTCCCCGTCTCCGTGGCCCACGTCGAGGGCGACGACCTCACCTCCCGCGAGGACGGCGCCCTGACCGCCAACGCCTACCTCGGCGGCGCCGGCATCACCGCCTGCCTGCGGGCCGGCGCGGACATCGTCGTCACCGGCCGGGTCACCGACGCGGCCCTGGTCAGCGGCCCGGCGGCCTGGTGGTTCGAATGGGCGCCGGAGGACCACGACCGGCTGGCGGGCGCGGTGGTCGCGGGCCACGTCCTCGAATGCGGCACCCAGGCCACCGGCGGCAATTACTCCTTCTTCACCGCCCACGACGTGCGCCGCCCCGGCTTCCCGCTCGCCGAGATCTCCGAGGACGGCTCGGCGGTCATCACCAAACACCCCGGCACCGGCGGGGCCGTCACCACGGGCACGGTCACCGCCCAGCTGCTCTACGAGACGCAGGGCGTCCGCTACCTCGGCCCCGACGTGACCGCCCGCCTGGACACGGTCCGGCTGACCGACGACGGCGCCGACCGGGTCCGCATCACAGGAGTCCGCGGCGAACACCCGCCCGCCACCCTCAAGGTCGGCGTGACCCGGCTCGGCGGCTGGCGCAACGAGGTGGTCTTCGTCCTGACCGGCCTGGACATCGAGGCGAAGGCAGCGCTGCTCCGGTCCCAGCTCGCCGAGACCCTGGAGGGCGTCGCCGACGCCGCCTGGACCCTGGCCCGTACCGACCACGCGGACGCGGACACGCAGGAGACGGCGAGCGCCCTGCTGCGCCTGGTGGTCCGCGACCCGTCCCCGGACCGGGTCGGCCGCGCCCTGACCTCCACGGCGATCGAACTGGCCCTCGGCAGCTACCCGGGCTTCCACGTCGCCGCCCCACCCGGCCCGGCGCAGCCCTACGGCGTCTTCGCCTCGTCCTACGTCCCGGCGGCCGAAGTCCCGCACACCGCAGTCCTCCCGGACGGCACCCGCGTCCAGATCCCCGCCCCACCCGCCGCACCTCCAGCTTCGCCGGCGTTTGAGGCGCGGGGGTCCGGGGGCGGAGCCCCCGAAGGGGTCGGGGGCGCAGCCCCCGCCGGGTCCGGGGCGGAGCCCCGGGAGACCGTCCGCGCCCCCCTCGGGGCGCTGGCCGGGGCCCGCAGCGGAGACAAGGGCGGCGACGCCAACGTCGGCGTCTGGACCCGGCCCGGCCCCGCCTGGGACTGGCTGCGCGCCACCCTGACCGTCGACCGGTTCCAGGCCCTGCTCCCCGAGACCCGCGGCCTCACCGTCCACCGGCACGAACTGCCGAACCTCCACGCCCTCAACTTCACCGTCACCGGCATCCTCGGCGACGGCGTGGCCTCCGGCCACCGCTTCGACCCCCAGGCCAAGGCCCTCGGCGAATGGCTCCGCGCCCGCCACCTCGACATCCCCGTCCACCTGCTCCCGCCCCCGGAGGGGACCGGCACATGACCCGTCTGCGCACCACCGTCGACCCCCACGCCCCCGAGCACACGAGGGCCCGTACGGCCGCACTGGAGCGCCTCGACGCCCTCGACGCCGAACACGCCAAGGCCCTGCAGGGCGGCGGGGAGAAGTACACGGCCCGGCACAGGAAGCGCGGCAAGCTCCTGGCGCGCGAGCGCGTCGAGCTGCTCCTCGACCCCGACACCCCGTTCCTGGAGCTGTCGCCGCTCGCCGGCTGGGGCAGCGACTACCCCGTCGGCGCCTCCATGGTCACCGGCATCGGCACGGTCGAGGGCGTCGAGTGCCTGGTCACCGCGAACGACCCCACCGTCCGCGGCGGCGCCAGCAACCCCTGGACGCTGAAGAAGGCGCTGCGGGCCAACGAGATCGCCCGGCAGAACCGCCTGCCCGTCATCAGCCTCGTGGAGTCCGGCGGCGCCGACCTGCCCTCCCAGAAGGAGATCTTCATCCCGGGCGGCGCGATCTTCCGCGACCTCACCCGGCTCTCCGCCGAGGGCATCCCGACCGTCGCGGTCGTCTTCGGGAACTCCACCGCCGGAGGCGCGTACATCCCCGGCATGTCCGACCACACCGTCATGATCAAGGACCGTTCCAAGGTGTTCCTCGGCGGTCCGCCCCTGGTCAAGATGGCCACCGGCGAGGAGAGCGACGACGAGTCCCTCGGTGGGGCCGACATGCACGCCCGTACCTCCGGACTCGCCGACCACTACGCCCTCGACGAGTACGACGCCATCCGCCAGGCCCGCCGGATCGTGGCCCGCCTCAACCACCGCAAGCCCCACCAGGATCCGCCGCGGGCCCAGGAGCCGCTCCACGACCCGGAGGAACTCCTCGGGATCGTCCCGCCCGACCTGAAGACCCCCTTCGACCCGCGCGAGGTCATCGCCCGCATCGTCGACGCCTCCGACTTCGACGAGTTCAAGCCGCTCTACGGCACCAGCCTCGTCACCGGCTGGGCCACCCTCCACGGCTACCCGGTCGGCATCCTCGCCAACGCCCAGGGCGTGCTGTTCAGCGCCGAGTCCCAGAAGGCCGCACAGTTCATCCAGCTCGCCAACCAGCGCGACATCCCGCTCCTCTTCCTCCACAACACGACCGGCTACATGGTCGGCAAGGAGTACGAGCAGGGCGGCATCGTCAAACACGGCTCCATGATGATCAACGCGGTCTCCAACTCGCGCGTCCCCCACCTCTCCGTCCTGATCGGCGCGAGCTACGGCGCCGGCCACTACGGCATGTGCGGCCGCGCCTACGAACCCCGCTTCCTCTTCGCCTGGCCCAGCGCCAAATCCGCCGTCATGGGCCCCCAGCAGCTCGCCGGAGTCCTCTCCATCGTGTCCCGGCAGTCCGCCGCCGCCAAGGGACTCCCGTACGACGAGGAACAGGACGCCGGCATGCGCGCCTTCGTCGAGGCGCAGATCGAGTCCGAGTCCCTCCCCATGTTCCTGTCCGGGCGGCTGTACGACGACGGGGTCATCGACCCGCGCGACACCCGTACCGTCCTCGGCCTGTGCCTGTCGGCCGTCCACAACGCCCCCGTCGAGGGCGCCCGTGGCGGCTTCGGCGTCTTCCGGATGTGAGCCCGTACATGACGAACCTGACCTCCCTCCTCGTCGCCAACCGGGGCGAGATCGCCGTACGGATCTTCCGCACGGCCCGCGACCTGGGCCTGGCCACCGTCGCCGTCCACTCCGACCCGGACGCCGACGCCCTGCACGTCCGGGCCGCCGACGCCGCCGTACGGCTGCCCGGCGCGGCCCCCGCCGACACCTACCTGCGCGGCGACCTGATCATCAAGGCCGCCCTCGCCGCCGGCGCCGACGCCGTCCACCCCGGCTACGGCTTCCTCTCCGAGAACGCCGACTTCGCCCGCCAGGTCCAGGACTCCGGCCTGACCTGGATCGGCCCGCCCCCCGAGGCCATCGAGGCCATGGCCTCCAAGACCCGGGCCAAGGACCTGATGCGCGCCGCCGGAGTCCCGCTCCTCGACCCCGTCGACCCGGCCACCGCCACCCCTGCCGACCTGCCCCTCCTGCTCAAGGCGGCCGCCGGCGGAGGCGGCCGCGGCATGCGTGTGGTCCGCGACCTGGACACCCTCAAGGAGGCCCTCCACGCCGCCTCCGCCGAGGCGGCGTCCGCGTTCGGCGACGGCGAGGTCTTCGCCGAGCCCTACGTGGAGCGCGGCCGCCACGTCGAGGTGCAGATCCTCGCCGACGCCCACGGCACCGTCTGGGCCCTCGGCACCCGCGACTGCTCCCTCCAGCGCCGCCACCAGAAGGTCATCGAGGAGGCCCCGGCACCCGGCCTGCCCGACACCCTGCGCGAGCGCCTCCACACCGCGGCCGTCGCCGCCGCCCGGGCCGTCTCCTACCGGGGCGCGGGCACCGTCGAGTTCCTCGTCACCGCCGACGGCCGCCCCTACTTCCTGGAGATGAACACCCGCCTCCAGGTCGAACACCCTGTGACCGAAGCCGTCTTCGGCCTCGACCTCGTCGCCCTCCAACTGCGCGTCGCCGAGGGCGCGGCTCTGCCCCCCTCGCCCCCGGAACCCGCCGGGCACGCCGTCGAGGCCCGCCTCTACGCCGAGGACCCCGCCCAGGACTGGCGACCCCAGACCGGTGTCCTGCACACCCTCGACATCCCCAGCCGGGTCCGCGTCGACACCGGCTTCACCGGCGGCGACACCGTCGGCGTCCACTACGACCCCATGCTCGCCAAGGTCGTCGCCCACGCCCCCACCCGCGCCGAGGCCGTACGCACCCTCGCCCACGCCCTCGCCGGAGCCCGCATCCACGGGCTCACCACCAACCGCGAACTCCTCGTCGGCTCCCTGCGCCACCCCGACTTCACCGCCGCTCAGCTCGACACCGGCTTCTACGACCGCCACCTCACCACCCTCACCGAAACCGCCCCGGACGCCGGCACGGCCGCCCTCGCCGCCGCCCTCGCCGAGGCCGCCCCCGCCCCGGACGCCCCCCTCGCCGCCCGGCTCGGCGGCTGGCGCAACCTCCGCTCCCAGCCGCAGACCCGCCGCTACACCACCGCCGGCACCGAGTACGACGTCCAGTACCACCCCGTAGACCACCCCGGCGTTCGCGTCCTGGCGGCCGAGCGGCACCTCGTCACCCTCGAAGTCGACGGGATCCGCCGGATGTTCCACGTGAAACGAAATTCGAACAACACCGAGGTCTACGTGGACTCCCCACTCGGATCCCACACCCTCACCCCCGTCCCCCGGTTCCCGGACCCCCAGGACCGCACCGAACCGGGCTCCCTGCTCGCCCCCATGCCCGGCACCGTCGTCCGCGTCGCCGAGGGCCTCACCCCCGGCACCACCGTCACCGCAGGTCAGCCCCTGCTCTGGCTGGAGGCCATGAAGATGGAGCACCGCATCCTCGCTCCGGCCTCCGGCACGCTCACCGCGCTCCACGCCGTCACCGGCCAACAGGTCGAGTTCGGCGCCCTGCTCGCCGTCGTCCAGGAGGAACCGCTGTCATGAGCCCCACCATCGAAACCGCCGAACACCAGGCCCTGCGCGCCGCCGTCGCCGCCCTCGGACAGCGCTACGGCCGTGAGTACCTCGCCCGCCTGGCCCGCGAGGGCGGCCACCCCGACGAACTGTGGGCCGACGCCGCCAAGCTCGGCTACCTCGGGGTCAACCTCCCCGAGGAGTACGGCGGCGGAGGTGGCGGCATCGCCGAACTGGCCATCGTCCTCGAAGAACTGGGCGCCGCCGGCTGTCCCCTCCTCATGATGGTCGTCTCGCCCGCCATCTGCGGCACGGTCATCGCCCGCTTCGGCACCGACGAGCAGAAGCGGACCTGGCTCCCCGGCCTCGCCGACGGCAGCCGCACCATGGCCTTCGGCATCACCGAACCCGACGCCGGATCCAACTCCCACCGCATCACCACCACGGCCCGCCGCGACGGCGACGACTGGATCCTCACCGGCCGCAAGGTCTTCATCTCCGGCGTCGACATCGCCGACGCCACGCTGATCGTCGGCCGCACGGAGGACGCCCGTACCGGACGCCTGAAGCCCTGCCTGTTCATCGTCCCGCGCGACACCCCCGGCTTCGGGCGCTCGGTCATCGACATGGAACTCCAGGCGGCGGAGAAGCAGTTCGAACTCACCCTGGACGAGGTACGCCTGCCGTCCGCCGCGCTGGTCGGCGACGAGGACGCGGGCCTCCTCCAGCTCTTCGCCGGCCTCAACCCCGAACGCATCATGACCGCCGCGTTCGCCATCGGCATGGGCCGCTACGCCCTGGCGCGCGCCGTCGAGTACGCCAAGACCCGGCAGGTGTGGAAGGAGCCGATCGGCGCCCACCAGGCCGTGGCCCACCCCCTGGCCCAGGCCCACATCGAACTGGAACTGGCCCGCCTGATGACGCAGAAGGCGGCCCACCTGTACGACGCGGGCGACGACATGGGCGCGGGCGAGGCCGCGAACATGGCGAAGTACGCGGCGGGCGAGGCGTGCGTCCGAGCCGTGGACCAGTCGGTCCACACCCTCGGCGGCAACGGCCTCACCCGCGAATACGGCCTGGCCTCGCTCATCACCGCGGCCCGCGTGGCCCGCATCGCCCCGGTAAGCCGCGAGATGATCCTCAACTTCATCTCCCACCAATCGCTGGGCCTCCCCAAGTCCTACTAGCCCCTACGGGGTTGCTCGGCGGTGTGCGGGCTGGGCTGCGCCCGGACCCAGGTCCCTACGATGCTCGGCGGTGTCCTGACGGGTGGTG
Organism: Streptomyces yangpuensis; assembly: GCF_024666385.1. Taxonomy (NCBI): domain Bacteria; kingdom Bacillati; phylum Actinomycetota; class Actinomycetes; order Kitasatosporales; family Streptomycetaceae; genus Streptomyces; species Streptomyces yangpuensis. The sequence goes on along the minus strand of NZ_CP102514.1, from coordinate 3,292,590 downwards.
TCGCGGGGCGGTGGTGTCCAGGTGCGGGGCAGCCCCCTACACGAGGGTCTCCTCGGCCGTGCCCCTGCGGGGTTGCTCGGCGGTGTCGTGTGCGGTGGTGTTGCGGGGCGGTGGTGTGGGGGGTGGGGTGGTGCCCCGCACGAGGGTCTCCTCGGCGGTGCCCCTGCGGGGTTGCTCGGCGGTGTCGTGTGCGGTGGTGTTGCGGGGCGGTGGTGTGCAGGGTGGGGTGGTGCCCCGCACGAGGGTCTCCTCGGCTCGGCGCGTGCTGCCTTGTCGCGCCGAGACGGCCCTGGTTGCGCGCTCGTCCTGCGGGGACCCTCCTGCGTGTCCCCACCCCACGGCAGCGCCCCGGCGACCCACGGCCGAGGGGAGTGGGGACGGTGCGGGGTGTCCCCGCAGGACGAGCGCGCGACCCGGGCCGTCTGGCCGGGACGTACCCGCACGCGCCGAGCCGAGGAGACACCCCGGACCGGCCCCGCTCCCCGACCCCGACCAACCCCGCCCGGCCAGGAACCCAAGCCAAACCGCCCAGCACCACACGGCACAGCCCGGCCGGAGCCCGAGCCGGACCGCTGAGCCGCCCGCAGGGCACACCGCTCCCCGACCCCGACCAACCCCGCCCGGCCAGGAACCCAAGCCAAACCGCCCAGCACCACACGGCACAGCCCGGCCGGAGCCCGAGCCGGACCGCTGAGCCGCCCGCAGGGCACACCGCTCCCCGACCCCGACCAACCCCGCCCGGCCAGGAACCCGAGCCGAACCGCCGCGCACCGTAGGACACAGCCCGGCCGGAGCCAGAGTCGGACCGCTGAGCCGCCCCGCAGGGCAAGGCACCCGGACACCGCCGAGCACCGGAACCCCGCCCGGGCGGAGCCCGAGCCGGACCGCCGAGCCGCCCGCAGGGCACCCCGCATACGCTCCCCCCAGGAGCACCCCGTCGACCGCTCCGGAGGAGCCATGGCCACACCCGTCCACGCCACCACGGCGGCCGCCGTCACCACCCTCACCCTCGACTCCCCGGCCAACCGCAACGCGCTCTCCGCGGAGCTCGTCGCCGAGCTCCGCGCCGCCCTCGCCGCGGCCGGCGCGGACCCGGCCGTGCGCGCCGTCGTCCTCACCCACACCGGCGGTACCTTCTGTTCCGGCGCCGACCTCAAGTCCCCCTCCGCCCCCGCAGACTTCGTGGCCCTGCTCCGCGAGATCGCCGAGCTGCCCCGGCCCGTCGTCGCCCGCGTCACCGGCCACGTCCGGGCCGGCGGCCTCGGCCTGCTGGGCGTGTGCGACATCGCCGCCGCCGGGCCCGGGTCCTCGTACGCCTTCACGGAGACCCACCTGGGCGTGGTCCCCGCCGTCATCTCCGCACCGCTCCTGCCCCGCCTCGACCCGCGCGCCGCCGCCCGGTACTTCCTGACCGCCGAGGCGTTCGACGCCGCCGAGGCCGTACGGATCGGCCTGCTCACCCTCCACGGGGACGACGTCGACGAGACTCTCGCGCCCGTCCTCGCGGGCCTGCGCAAGGCCGGCCCGCAGGCGCTCGCCGCGACCAAGCGACTGGTCACCGCACCCGTACGCGCGGCCCTCGCGCAGGACGGCGCCGCGCTCACCGAGCTGTCCGCGCACCACTTCGCCTCCGCCGAGGCCCGCGAGGGCATCACCGCCCGCTTCGAGCGCCGGGAACCGTCATGGGCGCTGTGACCGGCGGCGCCACGGCCGAGACGGGCCCCAAGCAGGCCCGCAGCCGCGTCACCCGCCGCCACCTCCTGGAGGCGGCCGTGTCCTGCCTGGCGGAGCACGGCTGGGCCGGTTCCACCGTCTCCGTCGTCGCCGAACGCGCCGGCGTGTCCCGCGGAGCCGCCCAGCATCACTTCCCGACCCGCGAGGACCTCTTCACCGCCGCCGTCGAGTACGTCGCGGAGGAACGCTCCACCGCCCTGCGTGACCTCTTCCACGCCGGACCGGCCGCCCGGCCGGCCGTGGTGCAGGCACTGGTCGACCTGTACACGGGCACCCTCTTCCGGGCCGCGCTCCAACTGTGGGTGGCCGCCTCCAACGAGGAGCAGCTGCGCCCGCGGGTCACCGAGCTGGAGGCCCGGGTCGGCCGCGAAACCCATCGCATCGCCGTGGAGCTGCTGGGCGCCGACGAGGCGGTGCCGGGCGTACGGGAGACCGTGCAGGGCCTCCTCGACATGGCCCGCGGCCTGGGTCTGGCGAACGTCCTGACCGACGACGCGGCCCGCCGGGCCCGTGTCGTGGCCCAGTGGTCGCGCATCCTCGACGCGGCCCTGGGCTGAGCCGCCCGGCCCGCGCACCGCCGCCCGCCCGTTCAGCCGAGCGCGGAGGCCAGCACGATCGCCAGGGACAGCCCCATCAGGCCGAACAGGTCGTAGTCGCGCCGCCGGGGCCGCCGGGCGGCGTGCACGGTCTCGGCCCGGGCGGGGTCCCGAGGGTCGTACAGGACCTCGACAGCGTCTCCCTCGCGCGTCCCCGGAGGGCAGTCGCCCTCGCCCGCGCGATGGGTGCGGGTACGGCCGTCGGGTGTCGGGTAGCGCAGCGTGAGCCGCGCCGGGCCGCCCTGCGCGGGCCGGTGCACGGCCGCGCAGTGGGCCCGTACGGCGATCCCGCGCCGCCGCAGGGCCAGGCGGCGCCGCAGCGCGACCACGGCGAGCAGCAGCGTGCCGAGGCCGAGGACGAGGTAGGGGATCTTGTGCACGGGAGGGGCTCCTGCGGAGGGTCTCAGAACGCGGCAGGGGCGCCGCGCCCCGGAGGAGTCCGGGTCGCGGCGCCCCGCGGTGACGGGCGGCCGGGCCGGTCAGGCGGTCTCGGCGATGTCCGCGTAGCCCTCGATCTCCTGCGGGTCGCGCCGGCCCGGTCCCGTGTAGCGGGCCGACGGGCGCACCAGGCGGCCGGTGCGCTTCTGCTCCAGGATGTGCGCCGACCAGCCGGCGGTACGGGCGCAGCTGAACATGGAGGTGAACATGTGCGCCGGGACCTCGGCGAAGTCCAGCATGATCGCCGCCCAGAACTCCACGTTGGTGGCGAGCACCCGGTCGGGACGCCGCGCGTGCAGCTCCTCCAGGGCGGCCTTCTCCAGCGCGGCGGCCACCTCGTAGCGCGGCGCGTCGAGCTCCTTGGCGGTGCGCCGCAGGACGCGGGCGCGCGGGTCCTCGGCGCGGTAGACGCGGTGTCCGAAGCCCATCAGGCGCTCGCCCTTGTCGAGGGCCTTCTTCACGTACGCGACGGCGTCGCCGGTGCGCTCGATCTCCTCGATCATGCCGAGCACGCGGGAGGGCGCGCCGCCGTGCAGCGGGCCCGACATGGCGCCGACGGCGCCCGACAGGGCCGCGGCCACGTCGGCGCCGGTGGAGGCGATGACGCGCGCGGTGAACGTGGACGCGTTCATCCCGTGCTCGGCGGCGGAGGTCCAGTACGCGTCTACGGCCTTGACGTGCTTGGGGTCCGGCTCGCCGCGCCAGCGGATCATGAACCGCTCGACGACGGACTCGGCCTTGTCGATCTCGCGCTGCGGCACCATCGGCAGGCCCTGGCCGCGGGCGGACTGGGCGACGTACGAGAGCGCCATCACGGCAGCGCGCGCCAGGTCGTCGCGGGCGGTCTGCACGTCGATGTCCAGCAGCGGTTTCAGACCCCACACGGGGGCGAGCATCGCGAGTGCGGACTGCACGTCGACGCGGATGTCACCGGAGTGGACCGGGATGGGGAAGGGCTCGGCGGCCGGCAGGCCGGGGTTGAAAGCACCGTCGACCAGCAGGCCCCAGACGTTCCCGAAGGAGACGTGGCCGACGAGGTCTTCGATGTCGACGCCCCGGTAGCGGAGCGACCCGCCTTCCTTGTCCGGTTCGGCGATCTCCGTCTCGAACGCGACGACCCCTTCGAGCCCGGGTACGAAGTCGGACATCAGGCGGCTCCTCAGATAGTGCGAACACGCGCGGCTCCCGGCGTGACTCGCGGTCCGGCGCGGTCATCCCCGTTGATGCCCGGCACGGCCGTTGGTCACCCGTGCGGGGACCTTCGGACCGGCCCCAAGATTTTGGCCGCTGCGCCCCGACTGCGGAAGCGTGACATACGGCACACCGTCACCGGTCCACCTGCGGCAGGATGGCTTGCGTGACCGATCAGGACATTGACCCCGCCATGATGCGCAAGCAGTACCGCTCGGAGATCGTCCACGAGGAAAGCCTCGCCGGGGAACCGATGGAGCAGTTCGCCCGGTGGTTCCAGCAGGCGGCCGACTCGCACCTCTTCGAACCGAACGCCATGGTCGTCTCGACGGCCACCCCCGACGGCCGGCCCAGCTCGCGCACGGTGCTGCTGAAGCAGTTCGACAGCCGGGGCTTCGTGTTCTTCACGAATTACGCGTCCCGCAAGGGCCGGGAACTCGCCGAGAATCCGCAGGTCGCGCTGTTGTTCCCGTGGCACCCCATCGCCCGTCAGGTGATCGTCACCGGTACGGCGGCCCGTATCGGCCGCGACGAGACGGCGGCGTACTTCCGGTCCCGGCCGCACGGCTCGCAGCTGGGTGCGTGGGCGAGCGAGCAGTCGAGCGTGATCGGCTCCCGCGCGGAGCTGGACCGCCGCTACGCCGAGCTCGCGGAGCGCTATCCGGAGGGGGAGCAGGTGCCGGTGCCGCCGGAGTGGGGCGGGCTGCGGGTGGTGCCGCAGGAGGTCGAGTTCTGGCAGGGGCACGAGAACCGGCTGCACGACCGGCTCCACTACGTGCTGGAGGGCGAGAAGTGGCGCCTGGAGCGTCTGTGCCCGTAGCGGGCGCGCAGACGTGGAGACAGACGCAGACGACCCGCGGGCTCGGGTTCCTCTCCTGCAGTGAGAGGAGCCGGCCGGACGTTACCGGCGAGCCCGCGGGTCGGGTGACTGCTTGGGATTGGCGCCGGGCGATCCGCCGGGCACCGCACTGGGTGCGTTGCTGACGACGGGCCCTAGCCCGCAGCCACCTCACGCGTCCGGAGTTCGTACATTTCCGGGATCACCTCCTTTCAGTGTGCGTCCACTCTAAGCAGGCCTGTGCTCGGCGCTCAATCGAATTTCCGCGGCGAATCCACAGGCGTATCCATCGGCTCTCCCCCTCCGCCGGGACGTGCACCGGATGTGCGGGCACCCATCGATTTCCCTGAATGCGGTGTGGCGTGGGTCACGTTCGAGTTCAATGATCTGACGTGCCGCATACGCGAACACCTGCTGGGGGTTCCAGGTGAGTGCTTCCGGACGTGACGAGACCGCCGACGATCTGCTCGCCGCGCTGCTGGACGGGATGGACGCCGCGCTGTGCGCCTTCGATTCCGACGGGGTGATCACCCACTGGAACCGGGAGGCGGAGCGGATCCTGGGCTGGTCCGCCGGGGAGGCCGTGGGGCGCAAGGGGTTCGAGGGGTGGGCGGTGCGGGCCGCCGACGCGCAGGACGTGCAGGACAGACTCATGTCCGCCCAGCACGTGCCCGGGCGGCAGGTCCATGAGTTCGCGCTGCTCACCAAGGACGGCGGGCGGCTCCTCGTCCGCACGCAGTCCGCCGGGGTGCCGGGCGCGGACGGCTCGCCCGCGGGGGTGTACTGCGCCTTCAGCGAGGTGCACGCGCAGATCGACCTGGAGCGGTCCATCGCGCTCAGCGAGGCCCTGATGGAGGACGCCTCCTGGGGAGTCGTCCTCGTCGACGTCGACCTGCGGCCCGCCGTGGTCAACGCGCACGCCGCGCGGGCCTTCGGCACCGGCCGCACCGCCCTGCTCGGACGGCCGCTGGGGGAGCTGCTGACCCAGGGGGTCGAGGAGCTGGAGGGGGCGCTGCAGCACGTGCTCGCCGAGGGGGCGCCGCCCGCGCCCGTCGAGATGTGGGTGTCGGTGCGCACCGCGGAGGGCGTGCGGCGGCGGTGCTGGCGGTGCGGGTTCCTGCGGCTGGCCTCGCCGCTCGCGGAGGAACCGGTGCCGCTGGGGGTCGGCTGGCTGATCCAGGACGTCACCGAGGCCCGCCAGGAGCAGCTCGACGCCGCGCAGGCGCGGTTCCGGTCCCATCAGCTCCACCGTGCCGGGCGGGCCGCCGCCGAGTGCGAGGACCCGGCGGAGGCGGCCGGCGTACGCCTGGACTTCGCGCTCGCCGGCTTCGCCGAGCATGCGCTGCTGGACGTACTGGCCCCCGCGGCCGACTCCGAGCGGCGCCGGCTCGTACGGTGCGCGGTGTCGCCGCCCGCGCTGCCGGGGCCCGGTTCGATCCCCGTGCGGTACCCGGCCGGGCATCCGGCGCTGCAGGCGCTGGACCGGATCGGCTCGGTGCGGACCAGTGCCCCGCGCGGTGAGGCGGACGCGGAGTGGGCGCGGGCCCGGCAGTGGCCCGAGGGTGCGGCGCACGTGCTGTGCACGGTGCTGCGCAGCCGGGGGCGGACCCTGGGCGCGTTGACGTTCCTGCGGGGGCCCTCGCGGGTGGCGTTCGAGCGCGCGGACGCGGCGTACGCGGAGGAGGTCGCGGCCCGCGTCGCGGCGGACCTGGACCTGGCGGCGTCCCCCACCACCCCGGCCGCGGGTTGACGCCCCATCAGGTGCGGCGGGTCAGTGGCGGAAGAAGATCCGGTCGCCGTACTCCTGCATCACGCGGCCGTTCCACTCGTGGCCGCCGTCGACGTTGCCCGAGCGCAGCAGTGGGGGCTCCAGGCCGCGGGCGGCGAGCTCGCCGGCGGCCGTCGCCATGACCGCCTGCATGATCGCGCTGGTGACGACCGTGGAGGCGGGGGCGAAGGGGGCGTCGATGCCGTCGAGGCTCAGCTCGGCGTCGCCGACCGCGATCTTGCTGTCGAGGACGACGTCGCAGTGGTCCTTGAGGAAGGTGCCGGAGGCGTGCCGGGACCGGGTGCCGGTGGCGTAGGCGACCGAGGTCACGCCGATGACCTTGAGGCCGATGGCGCGGGCGTTCATGGCCATCTCGACCGGCAGGGCGTTGCGCCCGGAGAGCGAGATGATCACGAGGACGTCGCCTTCGGAGGCGGGGCTGCTGTCGAGGACGGCGCCGGCGAGGCCGTCGACGCGTTCCAGGGCGCTGCCCAGCGTGGCGGGCATGACGTCGACACCGGCGGTGCCGGGGACGGCGAGGAAGTTCATCAGAGCCAGACCGCCGGCCCGGTAGACGACGTCCTGGGCGGGCAGCGAGGAGTGTCCGGCGCCGAAGGCGAAGAGGCGGTTCCCGGCGGCGACGGCGTCGGCGACGAGGGTGCCGGCCTCGGCGATGTGCGGGGCCTCCTCGTCCCGTACCCGCTCCAGCAGGCCGATGGCGGCGTCGAAGAACTGACCGGCCAGCTTGCTCTCGCTCATGCGCCGAAGGCCCTTCCAGAGGTGGGGTGCGTCCGTGTCCGCCGCTCACCGTGCGGTCTGGACCAAGGGCCTGTCAATACGGGCGTCAATCCCGCGTCCCAAGGGAAGGAGGATGTCCGTGAACGGTCTTGGCCCTCGGCACGGGACGGTTGTCGGTTCGATGCGTCAGAATTGGGGACAGGGCCAGCGCACGCAATCCGAGGGGCACGAATGTCCGGACTGATCGATACCACGGAGATGTATCTCCGCACCATCCTCGAGCTGGAAGAGGAAGGCGTGGTACCCATGCGCGCCCGCATCGCCGAGAGGCTGGACCAGAGCGGGCCGACGGTGAGCCAGACGGTGGCACGCATGGAGCGGGACGGCCTGGTGGCCGTCGCCACCGACCGGCACCTGGAGCTGACCGACGAGGGCCGCCGGCTGGCGACGCGCGTCATGCGCAAGCACCGGCTCGCCGAGTGCCTGCTCGTCGACGTCATCGGGCTGGAGTGGGAGCAGGTCCACGCCGAGGCCTGCCGGTGGGAGCACGTGATGAGCGAGGCGGTGGAGCGGCGGGTGCTGGAGCTGCTGCGCCACCCGACCGAGTCGCCGTACGGGAATCCGATCCCCGGGCTGGAGGAGCTGGGGGAGAAGGCCGAGGCGGAGCCGTTCCTGGAGGACGGCATGATCAGCCTGTCCGAGCTGGACCCGGGCACCGAGGGCAAGACGGTGGTCGTGCGGCGTATCGGGGAGCCGATCCAGACGGATGCGCAGCTGATGTACACGCTGCGTCGTGCGGGCGTGCAGCCCGGTTCGGTGGTGAGCGTGACCGAGTCCCCGGGCGGTGTCCTGGTCGGAAGCGGTGGTGAGGCCGCCGAGCTGGAGGCGGAGATCGCCTCGCACGTGTTCGTGGCGAAGCGCTGATCCTGCGGCCCGTGCAGCCCGTGTAGCCCGTGCGGCTCGCAGCGTCCTCGCCTGTACGTATCGGTGGTGCCGGTACGTATCGGTGCTCGTGCGTATGGGCTCGTGCGTATCGGCCCGGATGTGGGTGGTCCCGGCGCCTCGCGGCGCCGGGACCGGTCCTCCCCTGTGCGACCTGGAGCCCCGAGCTCTCAAGGTCTTCCCCTCGGACCGTCTTCCCCGAGCGGCCCGCCTCCCTGTTGAAAGGATCTCCATCGGCAGCGGCCGCCAATCCTTGAGCAAGGTCACTCGAAAGAGCGGTGTTGTGGGCGAGAACCCCGTTTTCGAATGCGGGTTCGATAGTCTGGCGGGGAACGAAGGGGGTGCATCTGCGGTGGTACAGCGCATCGATGTGACAGGGGCCGAAGGCGTTCGTCTGGCCGCCTGGCGGTTCCGAGAACCGGCCGCCGAAGCGGAACCGGACCCGCGCCCCGGTGTGCTGTTACTGCACGGCCTGATGGGCCGCGCCTCCCACTGGGCCGGCACCGCCCACTGGCTCGCCGAGCGGCGCCGCGTCGTCGCCCTGGACCAGCGCGGCCACGGCCACAGCGACCGCCCGCCCGCCGGCGCCGCCCCGCACACCGCCCTGGGCCGCGAGGCCTTCGTGGCCGACGCCGAGGCCGTCGTGGAACAGCTCGGCCTCGCCCCCGTGACCCTGATCGGCCACTCCATGGGAGCGCTCACCGCCTGGCAGCTCGCCGCCCGCCGCCCCGACCTGGTCGCTGCTCTCGTCATCTGCGACATGCGCGCCTCGGCCCTCGGCGCGGCCTCCCAGCGCGAATGGGAGGACTGGTTCCACCTCTGGCCGCTGCCCTTCCCCAGCCAGGACGCCGCCCGCCGCTGGTTCGGCGAGGACGACCCCCGCGTGGAGCGCCCCGACCCCGGCCGTGGCGCCTTCTTCGCCGAGGTCATGCACGAGGCCGCGGACGGCTGGCGCCCGCTCTTCTCCCGCCGCCAGATGCTGAAGGCCCGCGAGACCTGGGTCCACGACGCCCACTGGGAGGAGCTGGCCCAGGTCCGCTGCCCGACCCTCGTGGTCCGCGGCCTGGACGGCGAACTGGGCCGCGCCGAGGCCCAGGAGATGGTCCGCGTCCTCCCGGCCGGCCGGTACGCGGAGATCCCCGACGCCGGCCACTACCTCCACTACGACCAGCCGGCGGCCTTGCGCGCCGCGCTGGAACCCTTCCTGGACGACATCCCGGCCCCCACCCCCTGAACCCCTCGCCACGCGCCGCCCCGGACTCCGTCCTCCGGGGCGCGGGCGGGCCGGGTCGGCGGGGGTGGCCGGGCTGTCAGGGGGATGTCAGTGGGGTGTTCGGGGGGTGTCAGGGGGGAGCGCCATGGTTTCCACGTCGCCAGGCAAGCACCCTGAGAAACGAGGAAACCCGATGAACGCCGTCGCCGCCCTGCAGATCCTGATCGCCCTCGCCTTCCTGAGCATCCCGCTCGTCCGCAGCCGCTACGGCAGCCGCGCCCAGGCCGCCGTCGAGGCCGAGCTGGGGCGGCAGGGGGTGCGCACCACCGTCATGGCCGAGAACGGCATGCGCCTCGACGCCGGAGGGCACGAGACGTGGGCCCCCGTCGGGATCGCCACCGCCCTGGCCGTGCCCGCCGTCCTCGCACTCACCGGCAACTCCTGGGCCGGCACGCTCACCTGGATCGTCCAGCCGCTGGTCGTCCTCGTGAACTGCGTGATCCTCTACTCCAACCTGACCGCCGTGCCGTCCGTCACCGCCGCCTTCGCCAGGTCCGACGACGCCGAACTCCGGCGCATCGACGTCCCGTCCATGCTCCGCGCCGCCGAGCGGGGTTTCCCCCGCTGGGTGATGCCGTACCTGCAGAACCTCCGCCACGGCATCGTGTTCGCCGGCTCCGCCGCCGCCCTCGTCCTGCTCGCCACCCGCTGACGCCGACGCCGACGGATCCGCCTGGCTCCGGACCCGCCCGAACCGACCGAACCACCCGAACAGACCGACGGGCCTGCCTCCGCTCCCCCCGTGGGAGCGGAGGCCGGCCCGTTCCGGCGGCGGGCGGTCAGCCCTTGCTCACCGCCGACAGGATCTCCGGCAGCTTCCGCGCCACCGTCGGCGCCGCGAGCCGCAGCCCCGCCCAGGCGGCCAGCCAGCCCCAGACCACGCCGACCGGGAGCACGATCCACGAGACGTCCCGGTTCTCGGCCATGTTCAGCCAGATCGTCAGGGCGATCACCGGCGCGCTCACCAGCGCCGACATCAGCATCCCGGCGGCGATGCCGCCCCAGGCGAGCCCGCCCTGCCCCGGGGCGACGTTCTTGAAGGCGCCGTCCGTCGGGATGGAGTACGGGAAGCGGGCCGAGGCCAGGGCCCCCGTGCACAGCATCGAGCCCACCAGGGCGAGAGCCACACCCACCCCGGCGGGGAAGGCCTGCCAGTCGTCCACCAGAGCGGCGGTGACCGCCGTGACGAGGACCGTGTACGGGAGGACGACCAGGGCCAGCGCGGCCGCACGGGCGCGCAGCTCCACGTACGCGTCACGGGTGCTGGAGATGGTCTGCGCGACCATCCAGAACGCCGAGGTGTCCTGCCCGAACTGGTTGTACATCTGGACGCCGAGCATGCCCGCGCCGAAGCTGCCGAGATACACCGACCCCGTGCCCTGCAGCGCGTTGAAGACGGGCACGATCACACCGATCGCCAGCGCGGTCACCCACGCCGACTTCGTCTTCGGGTCGCGCACGGCATAGCGCAGGGTGCGCTGCATGGACGCGCCCGTCCGGCCGCCGGGCATCAGCGACCAGAAGCCGCCGTCGGCGCCGCCGCGGTTCTTCACCGGCCCGGACGCCGCGATCGTCGAACCGTCCGGTGTGACCATCAGCTTGGTCAGGCTGCGCTCCCAGGACCACAGCAGACCGGCCACGGCCGCCACGCTCAGCACCAGCTGGGCCGCAGCCCTGCCGTACGCGCCCTCGCCCACCGAGTCCACCATGCCGACGGCGGTCGCAGGCGGCAGCCACCGCACCACCGCCTCGACGGGCTCCAGCGCCGTGACGCCGCCCGCCTGGAAGAGGCTCTGGCTGGCGAAGTTGGCCAGCTGCGCACCCACCGCGATCACCAGACCGCTCAGCAGCGCCAGGTCGCGCCCCTTGCGGCTGGTCAGCAGCCGCACATTGGCCGTCGCCACGGCCCGCGCGAGGGTCACGCACCCGAGCAGCAGGAGCGGTACGGCGACCACCGCGGCCACCGCACCCGCGGCGCCGCGCGCGACGGCTGTCACCGAGCCGACCGCCAGGCACAGCGTGAACAGCGGCCCGATCCCGACCAGCGAGGTCGCGAGCAGGGCCCGTACGAGAGGACGCGGACGCAGCGGCAGCATCACCAGCCGGCCCGGGTCCATCGTCTCGTCCCCGGCGGGGAAGAACAGCGGCATGAACGCCCAGCCGAGCGCCAGGATCCCGGCCAGCAGGACCACGACGGTGCCCGCGTGCGCGTTGCCGTGCAGCAGAGCCAGGCCGAGCGTCATGAAGAAGCCGACCACCAGCGCGAAGGCCAGCGTCGAGAAGTAGGCGGCCTTGCGCTTCGAGGAGCCCTTGAGCCCGTTGCGCAGCAGCGACAGCTTGATGCGGAGGAAGACCGGGGTCAGCGCGGGCGGCGCGGCGGGCGCGGACGCTCCCGCGGACACCCCGGGGGCGATCCCGGCGGCGCCGGTGGGAGCGGTGGGCGCGCTCATCGCGCGACCGTCCCGGAGGTGCCGCCGAGCCAGTCCAGGGATTCCCCGGCCGCGTCCCGCCCGTGCGCGCCGACCAGTTCGAGGAAGGCGGCCTGCAGGGAGGGCGCGGAGCCCCGTACGTCGGCCAGCGGGCCCGCGGCGCGGATCCGGCCGGCGGCCATCACGGCCACCCAGTCGCACAGCGACTCGACGAGCTCCATCACGTGGGAGGAGAAGACGACCGTGGCACCGGACGAGGTGTAGCGCTCCAGCACACCGCGGATGGTCTGCGCCGACACCGGGTCGACACCCTCGAACGGCTCGTCCAGGAAGAGCACTTCGGGGTTGTGCAGCAGGGCCGCCGCCAGGCCGATCTTCTTCCGCATGCCGGTCGAGTAGTCGACGACCAGCTTGTGCTGCGAACCGGCGAGGTCGAGGATCTCCAGCAGCTGCGTGGCCCGCTTGTCGGTCTCGTCCCCCGCGAGCCCGCGCAACCGGCCCATGTAGCCCAGCAGTTCACGCCCCGAAAGCCGCTCGAAGAGCCGCAGCCCCTCGGGCAGTACGCCGATCCGCGCCTTCACCTCGGTCGGGTCCGCCCACACGTCGTGGCCCGCGACGACGACCCGCCCCATGTCGGGGCGCAGCAGTCCGGTCACCATCGACAGCGTGGTCGTCTTGCCCGCGCCGTTCGGCCCCACCAGGCCGATGAACTTCCCCGCGGGCAGCTCCAGATCGATGCCGGCGACGGCGACCTGCTCGCCGAACCGCTTCCACAGACCTTCCACGCGCACGGCGGACGGAGCGGTTCGCGCGCCGTCCGTCCCGTGCGTTCCACCCGTCGCATCGCCCTGGTCCGGCATGCGCCCGCCTCTCGTCACACGTCCCCGTTGGTCGTTCTTTCCTCACGATAGGAGGAGGGGGAGAGGCCTCATCAGTTACTTATGTCATGAGTTCCCGGGGCGCTTCCTCACAGCGGCGGCCGCGGCCGCCTCACCGGCGCGGTGTCACCCCTGGCGCCGCTTCCGTTCCGCCGCCGCCTCGCTGCCGCACGCGTACGCCAGCGCGTCGATCAGCTCCTCCGTGTCCGGCAGCCACCGGTTCGCGGGCGTGGGCCGGCGCGCCCACTGGACCGCGCCCCGGCCGCCGAAGCGGGTGGGCGGGGCCGCCACGTACTCGCCCTCGCCGCGGGCCGCGAGGTCGATCGCGGACGGCACCCAGCCCAGCTTCCGTACGAGGTCCGCGACCTTGACCCCGGCGCCCGGCAGCACGAAGAACAGCATGCGGTGATCGGGCGTCAGCGTGACCGGTCCGAGGGTGCGCTGCATCCGCTCCAGCCGGGCCAGCGCCAGGAAGCCGGCCGATTCCGGCACGTCCAGCGCGTCGAAGGTCCGGCCCGTCGGCAGCAGGATCGACGCCTGAGGGTGCTTGCCCCAGACGCGGCGCACCTGGACCGCGCTGCCGGTGGCGTGCGACGCCCAGTCCTTCACCGCCGCGTGCGCGCCGGGCGCCGGGCAGTCCTCGGCCCCGCAGGAGCACAGCTCCCGGCCGTCCCCGGGCTCCAGCCAGGTGCCGGCGAAGACATCCCAGTGCCGTTCTTCCACGTACCGCACGGCATGGTCCAACAGCTGCTCGCCGCGCTGCTTGGGGATGGGTGCGGTCTCCGTGACTCCCATGGTCTCTTCCACGCCCATCACAACTGCCCGGGTCACCCGGGGTTACGGGGGTAAACCCGCCCGCGAGCGGAGCATCGATCCTGCATGCGGGGCGCACTGATGCACGCGTGGGGGCGCGTAGGAGGCCGGGGCGCTGTTGCTGGGTAGCGACACGACGCAGAGCGGAAGATTCTCCGCACATCAGGCGGGAAGTGATCATTCCAACGGATCACCCGCGGTCAGCAGGGGGTTTTCATGGCAGCCAGGCCTCTCGTCGCCCGCCAGCCGAACGAACGGCTGCAGGCGCTCATCCAGGAAGCCGGGTGCTCCAACGCCGGGCTAGCCCGGCGCGTGAACATGTGCGGGGCCGAACACGGCCTCGATCTCCGCTACGACAAGACGTCCGTGGCCCGCTGGCTGCGCGGCCAGCAGCCGCGCGGCCGGGCACCCGGGATCATCGCCGAGGCCCTCGGGCGCAAACTCGGCCGGACCGTCACCATCGACGAGATCGGCATGGCCAACGGCAAGAACCTCGCCTCCGGCGTCGGCCTGCAGTTCTCCCCGACCGTCATCGGCGCGATCGAGCAGGTCTGCGAGCTGTGGCGCAGCGACGTCGGCCGCCGCGACTTCCTCTCCGGATCCAGCGTGGCCGCCTCCGCCCTCGTCGAACCCAGCCGCGACTGGCTGATCACCGGCGCCGACCACCAGGTGGCACGCAGCGGCGGCTCACGCGTCGGCATGTCGGACGTGGAGGCGGTACGGGCGACCACCGAGGCCCTCAAGGACCTCGACCACCGCTTCGGCAGCGGCCATGTACGGCCGGTGGTCGTGCACTACCTCAACTCGGTGGTGTCGGGGCTGATCGGCGGCTCCTACCGGGAACCGGTCGGCCGGGCCCTCTTCGCGGCGGTGGCCCGGCTGACGGAGCTGGCGGGCTACATGGCGGTGGACACCGGCCAGCCGGGCCTGGCGCAGCGGTACTACATCCAGGCGCTGCGCCTGGCCCAGGCGGCCGGGGACCGCGCGTACGGGGGCTACGTACTGGCGGCGTCCATGAGCCACCTCGCGGCGGAACTCGGGAACCCACGGGAGATCGCGCAGCTGGCCCGGGCCGCGCAGGAGGGGACCCGCGGGCAGGTCACCCCGAGGGTCGAGGCCATGTACTACGCCGCCGAGGCGCGCGGGCACGCGCTGCTGGGCGACGGCCGGGCGACGGGGGTGCTGTCGGCCCGGGCCATGAGCGCGCTGGAGCGGGCGGAGCCGGAATCCGGCGACGACCCGGTGTGGATCCGCCACTTCGACGAGGCGTACCTCGCGGACGAGCTGGCCCACTGCCACCGCGACCTGGGCCAGGCGGACGCGGCGGCCAGGCAGGCTGAGGAGGCCCTGCGGAGCCTGCCGCCGGGCAAGGCGCGCCGCCGCGCCATCGGGCTGCTGCTGCTGGCGGCGGCGCGGGTGCAGCAGCGTGAGGTGGAACAGGCCTGCCAGACGGCCACGCAGGCGGCGGACCTGCTGGAGGGGCTCCGCTCGAACCGGGGGAAGGAATACCTGGAGGACCTCCGGTCCCGACTGGAACCGTTCCGGGAGGAGGCGCCGGTCCGAGAATTCGCCGCCCGAGTCGCCTGAGGGCAGGCCCCCAAGCCCCGCGGCCCCACCCCGGCCCCCACGCCTCAAACGCGGTTTCCGTGGACAGGAGACGGCGGGGACGGACGGGGACGGACAGGAGACGGCGGGGACGGACGGGGACGGACTGGGCCGTGCTCCGTGGACAGGACGGGGATGGAGGGGGCCGGACAGGACACAGGGGTGACAGACGGGGACGGTCGACGGACGGGCGGACGGGGGCGGTGAGAGGGGACGGGGGTGGGGTGGGGTGTCGGCCGGGACGTAAAACGTGATTTGTGGCGCGGCGCGTGCCAGTACGGCTGGACCGCCCCAGGGCGCCCTAAATCATGCAGTCCCGGACGGCACCCCACCCCGCCCCCGGCCCCGGCCCCGCGGCTCGCGCCCCCGCCGCGCCCCACGAGCAGGTAGCGTTGCCGGACGGTTCCGTACGGTCGGGCGAGTCGGAGAAGGAGTCCCGGTGACGCAGAGCGGACAAGGGGGTACCCCTCAGCCTGGTACCCCATGGGATCCGGACGCGGCGTCCGGCTATCCGGCGTACCCGGAGCAGCCACAGCAGGAGCAGCCGCAGCAGGCGCACCCCGGGGCCGCCTACGGCTACCCGCAGGCCTACCCCGCCACGGAGGTCCCGCCCGGGCACGTGGTCGGGCCCGGCTACGAGGGACCCGGCGCACCGCACGGCTACGGCTATCCGCCGCTGCCCGAGGCCGCCACCCAGTACATCCCGCCCGTACCGGCAGCCCCCGCAGCCCCCGCCGCCCCCGCAGCACCCGCGGCCCCCGCACACGACGAGGCGGCGACCCAGTTCATCCCGCCCGTCCCGGCACACCCCGGCCCCGGTCCCGGCCCCGGCCACGACGAGGCCGCCACGCAGTACATAGCCCCCGTGCCGGCGCACGCGGAGGCTGCGACCCAGTACATCCCGCCGGTCCCGGCGGGACCCGCGGCCCCCGCCGCCCCCGCCGCCTCCGCCGTCGAAGGCTTCGACGGCCTGTTCCGCGGCGACGACTCCGCCGGGCACACCCAGCACCTGCCGCCCGTGCAGGAGCCCGTGCTGCGGGGCCGCCCCCCGCAGCGCCCCTACCCGCCGCGCGGCCAGGGCCCCGTACCGCCCCAGGCCCACCAGCAGCACCCGCACCCGCACCCGCAACACCCACACCCGCAGCCACCGCACCAGCAGTACGCACCGCCCCCGCCGGCGGAGCCCTCCCGCAAGGTCTCGCCCGCGATCATCGGCGCCGTCGTCATCGGCCTCGCCATGGTCGGCCTCGGCGTCGGCACGTTGCTTCCCGACGGCAAGCCCCAGAACAACGACCCCGGCGCCGTGCCCGTCGCGCCGACCGCGAGCGGCGGCTCCGCCGCGCCCGCCGAGGCCCCGGTCGACCCGGCCCGCCCCCAGGCAGTCCAGCTGGACAAGCTCCTCGCGGACAGCAACGACAGCCGGGCCGCGGTGATCAAGGCCGTGGAGGACATCAAGAGCTGCGCCAATCTGGACCAGGCGGCTTCCGACCTGCGCGACGCGGCCCGCCAGCGCGAGGAACTCATCACCCGGCTGCAGGAGTTGAAGCTCGACAAGCTCCCCGACCACGCCAAGCTGTCCGCCACCCTGACCAAGGCCTGGCAGGCGTCGGCGGACGCCGATAACAGCTACGCGGCCTGGGCCGACGACGTGGACGACGACGACAAGTGCAAGGACGGCAAGGCCAAGGCCAACAAGAACGCCGCCGAGGGCAACAAGTCGAGCGGCGAGGCGACCAAGGCCAAGGAGTCGGCCGCGACCATGTGGAACACGATCGCGGCCAAGTACGGACTCACCAAGCGCGACAAGTCCCAGCTCTGAGCACGCAGTCTCTGACCGCCCCCGTCGCACGGACTACGGGCCCGTCAGGCCCCGGCCAGGCTCCCGTCAGGCCCCGGCCAGACCCCCTCCAGGCCCGGCCAGCCCCCGTCAGGCCCCGGCCAGCCCCCGTCAGGCCGTACGCGGGGCCTGCTCCAGCGTCGAGGTCATGTCCAGGCTCTGCTCGCCGGGCTGCGCCACCAGCCGCCCGGCCTGCACGATCTGGAAGGTGACCTGCCCGTTGACGATGCGGGGGAAGCCGGCGACGGCCCGCATGTCCTGGTAGCGCCAGCTCAGGTCCGGGGTGAGGCCGCCGGTCCTGACCGGCTGGGCCTCGTTCAGCGACCGCTTGACCTTGCGGGCGTCGACGCCCTCGCCCTTCCCGAAGCGCTTCACGATCTCGCTGAGCACCGTGTACGCGATCCAGGTGGTCTGCGCCCCGGTGTCGTCGGGGTCGACGGTGTCGTCGCCGAAGGCGAACTCGGTGACGACCTTGCGCATCGGCTCCCAGACGGGGTCGGAGGACACCGGGTACCAGCTCGTGATGTACGCGCCCTCGAAGGGGCTCTCCCGGCCGCCCGTGCGGTCCACCAGGGACTGGCTGACACTGCCCAGCACGGACGAGATCTGCGGCTTCCTGCGCTGCGGCTCGGTGCGGCGGAAGGCGTCGAAGAACGTCTCGGTGCGCTCGCCGAGGACCGCGGTGACGCAGCCCTTCTCCTTCTCCTTCTCCTTGCCGGTGCCGGTGGTGTGCGCGAGGGCCTCGGTGGCCTGCGGCTTGAAGTCCGCGGAGTCCTCCGCGGCCCGGATGTCGGCGGCGTCGGCCATCTTGTTCGCCCGCAGCCCCGCGTTCAGCAGGACCGGCAGCGCGTCGCCCGGGATGGTGTCGGGGCGTACGAGGGCCACCTGGTCGCAGACGCGTCCCAGCTGGTGGCCGGCGCCGGCGATGAGGACGGACTGGCCGCCGTTGACCGGGTAGGACATCGGGGACTGGAACTCCTCCGAGGAGACCCCGTAACCGCCGATGAAGGGGATGCCCTCCGCCTCCAGCGGGGCCATGAAGGCGCGTCCGTGCTGGCTGTAGGAGCCGACGACGGCGACGGCCTTCTCCGCGACGGCCTTGCGGGCGCAGTCGGCGGCGCCGCTGGGGGTGTTCTTCTCGTTGCAGGTCAAGACGCGGAGTTTGTGGCCGTTGATGCCGCCCTTGGCGTTCACCCAGCGCTCGTACGCTTTGGCCATTCCGGTCATTCCCGGCATGTTCGTGGCCTTGGTCCCCTCGGGGGCGAAGGTCATGACGGTGATGGTCCCTCCAGGGCCGCCGGAGGCCGCGGAGCCCCCGGGGAGCGCCCCGCATCCGGCCACGAGGCTCGCACCCATCGCCGTGGCCACGAAGGTGCGGGAGAGCGATGCTGCGCGTCGCGAGATGGTCATGTCCATGCACCATTCCGCCCCGCGAATAACTGTTGAGTGAGATGGACGCAACATCGGGTGACGTCGAGGTGAATTACGGGGGCGCAGTCCTTTGTGGGCGCTTCAAGATCGCACTCAACAGGAACGTACGATCGAAAGCGTGACATTCGCCCAAGGTTCGAAGAACTCTTCCAAACGCGGCGGCCGCTCCTCCACCATGGGCGGCATGCCCCTGAACGACATGCCGTGGTGGCGCTGGCGCAGCAACGTGCGCTCGGCGCTGCACATGCTTTCCGATCCGGCCTTCCACGAGGACACCTGGCTGGCCGGCGACGAAGGGTACGGCGACGTCACCGACGCCGTGTACCGGCTCGTCGAGGACACCTGGCTCGACAGCTGGTCGGCGGAGAAGTACGTCGGCACGATCTTCCGCGACTCGCAGGAGGCGGCCCTCGTCGACCTCGCCGTGCTGCGCGTGCTCCGGATCCTCCACCAGGTCGGCCCCGACGCCCCCGTCTCCGTCTACCTGGAGCACCACGCGTGGCCCGAGGCGGTCCGTGCCGCGCGCGAGGCGCACGTACGGCTCGCGCAGGCCGACGGGGACGACCCGGACGTACGGCCCACCTCGCTGGAAGTTTTGAAGATCCTCACCCGCGCGGTGTGAAAGGCTGTGCGGTCATGAGCGACCCGCACAACGAGGCCCAGGCCCAGCAGCAGCCCCAGTACGTCCTGACCGTGTCCTGCCCCGACAAGCAGGGCATCGTGCACGCCGTGTCGAGCTACCTCTTCATGACCGGCTGCAACATCGTGGACAGCCAGCAGTTCGGAGACCGGGAGACCGGGCTCTTCTTCATGCGGGTGCACTTCGAGGCCGAGCCTGCCGTGACGGTGGAGAAGCTGCGGGCGAGCTTCGCCGCCATCGGCGAGTCCTTCAAGATGGACTGGGAGATCCACCGCTCCGAGGAGCGCATGCGGATCGTCCTGATGGTGTCCAAGTTCGGGCACTGCCTCAACGACCTGCTGTTCCGGTCGCGGATCGGGGCGCTGCCGGTCGAGATCGCGGCCGTGGTGTCCAACCACACCGACTTCGCCGAGCTGGTCGCCTCGTACGACGTGCCGTTCGTGCACATCCCGGTGACGAAGGACACCAAGGCCCAGGCCGAGGCGCAGCTGCTGGAACTCGTACGGGCCGAGAACGTCGAGCTGGTGGTGCTGGCCCGGTACATGCAGGTGCTGTCGGACAACCTGTGCAAGGAGCTCAGCGGGCGGATCATCAACATCCACCACTCGTTCCTGCCGAGCTTCAAGGGCGCGAAGCCGTACCACCAGGCGCACGCGCGCGGTGTGAAGCTGATCGGTGCGACCGCGCACTACGTGACGGCGGACCTCGACGAGGGGCCGATCATCGAGCAGGAGGTCGAGCGGGTGGGCCACGAGGTCACCCCGGACCAGCTGGTGGCCGTCGGGCGCGACGTCGAGTGCCAGGCGCTCGCGCGCGCGGTGAAGTGGCACAGCGAGCACCGCGTGCTGCTGAACGGCTCCCGCACGGTGGTCTTCGCCTGACGCTGACGCGCTGACGCGCTGACGCACGGACCCCGTGGGGTACGGCGCCGGACGTACGGCCGCAGGGCCACGGCCCCGGTCGTACGGGCCCCAGCTCGGCCCTGCCCCGGCCCTGCGGGCCCCCAGGCCGGGCGTGCCCCGGCCGTACGGCCCGGCCGCGCTGCGGGCCTGCGGTGCCCGCGGCGGGGCGCCAGGATGTCGCGCCGGCCTGCCGGCCCGCCGGCCTGCCGGCCTGCCGGCCCGCCGGCCTGCCGGCCCGCCGGCCCGCCGGCCCGCCGGCCGCCCGCCCGTCCGGCAGGACAGGCGCGCGCGCCCGTCACCGCCGTGCCGCGCTCCGGCACGGCACCCCGGAAGCGTGCAAGCCCGCCGCAGGCGTCACGCGTCCGGGGCCTCCACGCCGCAGTACGCCGCGAAAGCCGCCAGGATCTCGTCCTCCGAGATGCGGCCGTCGCCGTCCGTGTCGAGGCCGAGCGCCACCTGCTCGGCGAGCTCCGGCGCCGTGCCGAGGACGCGCAGCACCCGGGCCGCGGCCGGCGGCGTCGCGCCGTGGCCGTCCTCGTCCGCCACCGCGATCACGGCGCGCAGGAACGGCCGCGCGATCTCCGCGAACCGCTGCGGGTTGTCCCGCAGCCGCTTGGCCGCCCCGGTGATGAACTCCTCGCGGGACACCCGCTGGTCCCCGTCGACGTCCGCGATTCCGGCCATGCCCTGCCAGAACGCCTCGGCTCCGCCGAAGACGGCCTGGCCCTTCTCCGACCGTGCGGTGGTACCGAATTCGACCAGGACGGCCTTCGCGGCCGCGCTGAAGTCCTCCCGGTCGATGAAGCCGGACCCGTCCTGGTCGAAGGTGGCGAATCGGGCGGCGATCTTGCGCTCGTATTCTGCGCTGTCCATATGCGGCGTTCCACCTTCACGTGTGCGTGGGGTTCAGATCAAGACAAGGCAGGAGCGTAAGGCCTATGTGGCCTGCACGTTAAGCGAAGCGGTCAAGCAGGCGGCCGCATCGAACCCGCGCACGGGGAGCGCGGCGGGGCGCGTACGCGTGTACCCATGTGCCCTCGACCGCACCACCGTTCACGCCCTGCGACGCCCCTATCACGCAGGGCCCACATCCGAAGGGAGCTTCAGCCAAAACAGGCGCGATCCGCCATGTGCCCACTACATTCGATGCGTCGACACACGGCTGGGGGCACTTATGCCGAAGGACGTACCACCGCGGTGGGACCGCCGCATGCAGCAGCGCCTCGCCCGCGGCGAGGCCGCCGCGCTCGGTGAGCTCTACGACCGCTTCGCCTCGCTCGTGCACAGCCTGGCGCACCGCGTGCTGGGCGACGAGAAGGCGGCGGACCGGATCACCCGCGAGGTCTTCGGATACATCTGGGAGAACCCGGACGCCTACGACCCCAAGCAGGGCTCCATGCGTTCCTGGGTCGCCCGGATCACCCAGGGCCAGGCGGTGGCCCGGCTGCGCCAGGCCGAACTGGGCCGGGGCTCCCGCGAGGAGCTGGAGCAGAAGGTGCGCAGCGCCAACGCCGCCGCCCGCGCGGACTACATCGTCACCTCCATGCCCACGCCGCTGCGGGCCGCGCTGGAACTCGCCTACTTCAAGCGGCGCGACTACCGGCAGGCCGCCGCCGACCTCCAGATCAGCGAGGACGAGGCGCGCCGCAGGCTGCGGCTCGGGCTCCAGCTGCTGTCGACCGCCAACGCCCTCCCGCAGGAGGACACCGCCCAGCCCGGTTACGGCTCGCGCGAATACGGAACACCCCGATGAACGGCCCCGCCCAGTCGCCCGACGACGGATACGAGCGTCCCGGCGGCCGGGCGCGGATACCGGGCCCGCGCGGGGCCGCCGACGACCTCGACCCGGGGCACGCGCCGAGGCCCCTGCCGTTGCCGCCGGAACCGGCCCCGCCGCCGCCCTCGCACGCCGTGCTGAAGTCCCTGCTCGGCGCGTGGGCGCTGGCGGCGTGCTCCGCGGAGGAGACCCGGGCCGTGGAGGACCACCTCACCGAATGCGCGCCCTGCGCCGAGGAGGCGCTGCGGCTGCGCGACGCGGTCGGACTGCTGCACCCCGAGGAGAGCCTCGACCTCAAGCCACTGCTGCGCTCGCGGGTCCTGGAGGACTGCCTCGGCAAGCGCCCGGCTCGCATTCCGGTGCCGGTGTGGGCGAGTCCGTACGACACCGAGACCGCGCGGCTCGACGCCCTGCTGCAGGACTTCGGCGACTCCGAGTGGCACACCCCCGTACGCCTGAAGTGGTTCGAGGAGGAACGGCGCCGGTCCCAGCGGACCACCGTGGCGGGCGTGATCGGGCACTTGATGACGGTCGACGGGCTGATCGCCACCGCGCTCGGGCTGGACGATCCGCTGGGGGCGGACGCGCCGCCGGGCGGTCCGACCGTACGGACGGAGTACTTCTGGGGCGCGTCGGCGAAGCCGACGACGCGCCAGGTGCGCGAACCGTGGCGGGAACAGGGCCACACCCTGGTCCGTACGGTGTCCTTCGCGGGCCGGGGTGTCGCCGAACTCGCCGTGGACTACGGCGGTTTCGCGCTGCCACTCGGTGACGCCTTCCTGGAGCGGGCCTTCGAGTGCTGGGTGCACGCGTGGGACATCGCGGACGCGGTGGACTACCCGTACGAGCCGCCGTCCGGACCGCACCTGCACGGGATGATCGACCTGGCGGCCCGCCTGCTGCCGGGCGCGCTGGCAGAGCGCCGCCGCGCGGGCCTGGCGGCCCCGCCGCGGAGCCTGGTCGCGGCGGGAGCACCCGGGCGGACCCTGCACCTGGAGATCGAGGGCGCGGGCGGCGGTGGCTGGGACATCGCGCTGGACTCGCCGGGGGCGAAACCGTCGCCGGACCGCACGGTCGCGGAGATCGCCCTGGACGGCATCGAGTTCTGCCAGCTGGCCGCCGGCCACATCGCGCCGGAGGACGTGGCGGCGGGCCAACACGGCGACCGCGAGGCGATCCGCGACGTCCTCTTCGCGGCGGCATCCCTGAGCCGCCTCTAGGCGGTGGGTGGTGGGGTCGGGTCACGGCGGGAGCAGGCGGGGTGGTGTAGGGGAGCGGGAGCCGTTCGGGGCGGGGGGCGGAAGGCGCGGGGATGGTGTGGTGGGGGCGGGAGCTGCTCGGACCTTGGTCAGTGACGCGTATGGGGGTTTCCCGTCAGTCCCATCGTCTCTCCGTGTCGTGCCGGTCCCTCAAGGGCGCTCCTTCGTCGCGTCGCTTCGCGATGTCGCTGCGCTCCACCCTTGACCGACCGTCCCGCCCCGGAAATCCGAAAGACTGCCGGGAAACCCCCAAAAGGACGGGCCGGGGGAGCAAGACGCTTAAGGGGCGGCGCCCTGCCCGGGCGAAGCCCGGAGCGCCCCCAATCGCTACGCGCTCCTGTCGGAGGGCGTCTGCGAGCCTCTTTGGTCGGTCATAAGCCGCCACTAATCGCTACGCGCTCCTGCCGGGAGGCGTCTGCGAGTCCCGGTGGCTGGTCATAGGCCGCCATCGATCGCTACGCGCTTCTCGATCACGCGTCCGCAGACCGTCAGGGGTGGCTCACAGGCCGCAGAGGCCGGAATGGGCTCCCACAGATGGCGCCTGCGGGCTGTCGGGGACTGGAAAAGCGGCGGATGACGGCTGAGGCGAATCCCATCCGGGTCTGGGAGGGTGGGCACCTCAAAGAGGCTGCAATATGCCCCAATTGCCCCTGTCTGTGCGCGTGGACGGGATCTCACGGTCACCCTGACGGGGATTGAGTTCGGCTGGGCCGATGGATCGGCCTTTCGGACCTCTCATTCGCCCCGATCAGCCCCCAACTGGCGGCGGACGCCGTCTCGCAGGAGCGCGTAGCGATCGATGGCGGCCCCTGTCGACCCCCGGAGCTCGCACTCGCCGTCTTCGAGAAGCACCTAGTGATCTGTCGCGGCCTATGACCAGCCACAGGGACTCGCAGACGCCGTCAGACAGGAGCGCGTAGCGAATTTGGGCGGCTTATGACCAGCCCAAGAGGCTCGCACCCGCCGTCCTCGAGGAGCGCGTAGCGATTGGTGGCGGCTTATGACCAGCCACAGGGGCTGGCAGACGCCGTCGGGCAGGAGCGCGTAGCGATTGGGGGCGGCTTATGACCAGCCACAGGGGCTGGCAGACGCCGTCGGGCAGGAGCGCGTAGCGATTGGGGGCGCTCCGGGCTTCGCCCGCGCAGGGCACCGCCCCTTAAGCGTCTTGCTCCCCCGGCCCGTCCTTTTGGGGGTTTCCCGGCAGTCTTTCGGATTTCCGGGGCGGGACGGTCGGTCAAGGGGGGCCGAAGGCCCTCGCGAAGCGACGCGACGAAGGAGCGCCCTTGAGGGACCGGCACGACACGGAGAGACGATGGGACTGACGGGAAACCCCCATACGCGTCACTGACCAAGGCCCGGGCAGCTCCCGCCCCCACACCACCCCGCACCGTCGAAGCCGCCGCCCCGCCATCTGCCGCCGTGCTCCGCCCCCCGCGCCCGCCTCGGCGTGGGTGCTCGTACCGCCGCGGCCCCGCCTCCTACGCGTAGCGCTCGCGGAGTTTGTACTTGAGGACCTTGCGCAGGGCTTCGTTGCGGGGGAGGGCGTCCAGGAGTTCCAGTTGTTCGGGGAGTTTGTGGGTGGCGAGGCCTTCCGCGCGGAGGTAGGCCGTGAGCTGGGGGAGGGTGAGGGGGGCGGCCCCCGGGGGCTGTTCTACTACGGCGCAGACGCGTTCGCCGCGGGTCCGGTCGGGGAGGCCGATGACGGCGACGTCCGCGACGCCCGGGAGGCGGTGGAGAAGGTCCTCGATCTCCTTGGCGGAGATGTTCTCGCCCTTGCGGATGATGACGTCCTTGCTGCGGCCGGTCAGGACCAGGTAGCCGTCGGGAGTGAGGTGGCCCAGGTCGCCGGTGACGAGGTAGCCGTCGGCGTCGAAGACCTCGGCGGACGGGTCGCCGCCCAGGTAGCCCTGGCAGACCGCCTCGCCGCGCAGGCGGACCTCCCCGTCCGTGTACGGGGGGAGGGGGATGCCGTCGGGGGTGGTGATGCGGATGGACATGCCCTGAGGGGGGCGGCCCTCGGTGGTGGCGAGGTTCTCCGGGGTGTCGTCCGGGGCGCCCATGGTGATCATGGGTACTTCGGTCATTCCGTAACCGTGGGTGAGCTGGCAGCCGAGTTCGCGGACCACCGCATGGTAGATCTCGGGGGGTTTGGGGGCTCCGCCGCCCGCGAGGAGGCGGAGGGTGGGGATGAGGGGGACGTCCGGGGCCTTGCGCTGCTCCGTGAGGAACATGGAGTAGAAGGCGGTCGACCCGCCGGCGACGGTGACGCCGTGGCGGCGGTAGCCGTCGAGGGCGTCCGGCATCGCGAACTTCTCGAAGAGGACCGCGGGGAAGCCGTAGAGCAGCAGCATCACCGTGTAGTCCGGTCCGGCTATGTGCGCGTAGGGGAAGGCCATCGAGCCGACGTCGGACGGGGTCAGGCGCAGGGCGTGCGCGAGGCAGGAGCCGCCGGCGATGAGGGAGCGGTCGGTGTGCAGGACGCCCTTGGGGTCGGAGGTGGTGCCGGAGGTCCAGTAGATCCAGCGGACGTCGGTTCCGGAGGCGGGCGGCGGGGGCAGTACGGCCGGGTCGCCGTCCGGGAGGGAGTCGTAGGCCTCGAAGACGCCGCGGGCGCCGAGCCTGCGAGCCATAGCGTGGTGGTCGTGGCCCCGCCACACGCCGGGAACGGCGAAGAACTCGGCCTTGGCCTCGCGGAGCGCGAAGCCGACCTCGCGGTCGCGGTAGAAGGGGATGACGGGGGTCTGGACGGCTCCGATCCGGGCGAGGGCGAAGGTGAGCAGCACGGTCTCGATGCGGGTGGGGAGCTGCCAGGCGACGACGGTGCCGGGGCGTACGCCCATGTCGTGGAGGCCTGCGGCGACGCGTTCGGCGCGGTCGCGCAGTTCGCCGAAGGTGAGGTGCCGGTCGGCGGCGGGGTCCTCGGCGGCTTCGATCAGGACGGTGGTGTCCGGGGTGAGTGCGGCCCGGCGGGTGATGAGTTCCCACAGGGTGCGGGAGCGGCTCAGTTCTGTCGCGGTCGCGGTGTCCGTCATCGCAGAACTCCCCCTGGCCGATTAGCTGACGGTTAGTCAGGTCAAGCGGAGAGCGTAGAGCGCCGACGCTTGTCGGTCCAGGGGTGGCGGGGCTAGCTTGTTTCTGACGACCCATCAGATAGCTACGGGGTCGGCACCGGATTGGCGCCGGATCGGCACCGGATTGGGGAGCCCATGGAACTACCTCGGATCATCAGCGTCGACGACCATGTGATCGAGCCCGCCCACCTGTTCGACGTCTGGCTGCCTGCCAAGTACCGCGACCGCGGCCCCAAGGCGCTCACGGCCGGCATCGGCGAGCTGCAGTACACGGGCGGCAAGTACGTGATCACCATGGACCCGGACGGCCCGCCGACCGACTGGTGGATCTACGAGGACCTGAAGTTCCCGTACAAGCGCAACATCGCCGCCGTCGGCTTCGACCGCGACGACATGACGCTGGAGGGGATCACCCGCGAGGAGATGCGCCAGGGATGCTGGGACCCCAAGGCGCGCCTCGCCGACATGGACCTCAACCACGTCGAGGCCTCCCTGTGCTTCCCGACCTTCCCGCGCTTCTGCGGGCAGACCTTCGCCGAGGCGCACGACAAGGAGGTGGCCCTCGCCTGTGTACGCGCCTACAACGACTGGATGGTCGAGGAATGGTGCGGCGACAGCGGCGGCCGGCTGATCCCGCTGTGCATCATCCCGCTGTGGGACATCGACCTGGCGGTGGCCGAGATCCGGCGCAACGCGGCCCGCGGGGTGCGCGCCGTGACCTTCTCCGAGATCCCCACCCACCTCGGACTCCCCTCCATCCACTCCGGCTACTGGGATCCCTTCTTCGCCGTCTGCCAGGAGACCGGCACGGTGGTCAACATGCACATCGGGTCCAGTTCCCAGATGCCCGCGGCCTCCCCGGACGCGCCGCCCGCCGTGCAGGCGTCGCTCAGCTTCAACAACGCGATGGCCTCGATGATGGACTTCCTCTTCAGCGGCGTGCTGGTGAAGTTCCCGACGCTCAAGCTGGCCTACAGCGAGGGCCAGATGGGCTGGATCCCGTACGCCCTGGAACGCGCGGACGACGTGTGGGAGGAGCACCGGGCGTGGGGCGGGGTGCGCGACCTGATCCCCGAGCCGCCGTCGACGTACTACTACCGGCAGATCTTCTGCTGCTTCTTCCGCGACAAGCACGGGATCGCCTCGCTCGACGTCGTCGGCCGCGACAACGCCACCTTCGAGACCGACTACCCGCACGTGGACTCGACCTTCCCGCACACCAAGGAGGTCGCCCTCGACCACGTGCGGGGACTGGACGAGGAGACCGTCTACAAGCTGATGCGCGGCAACGCCATCCGCATGCTCGGCCTCGACCTGGACAAGCACCGGGACCGGAACCTGGACAAGCACCGGGACTGGGACCGGATCAAGGGCCGCTGATGGACCTGACGTACACCGAGGAGGAGCGGGCCTTCCGGGCGCGGCTGCGCGAGTGGCTCGCCAAGACCCTCCCCGAGCTGCCCGCCCGGCCGTCCCCGGACGACTGGCCGGGCCGGCGCGCCTACGACCTGGGCTGGCAGCGCCGCCTGTACGAGGCCGGGTACGCGGGCCTGCACTGGCCGGTGGACGCGGGCGGCCGCGGCGCCACCCCCACCCAGCACCTGATCTTCCTGGAGGAGACGGAGCGTGCCGGAGCCCCCTACGTCGGCGCGAACTTCGTCGGGCTGCTGCACGCCGGCCCGACGATCGCCGCCGAGGGCACGGCCGGGCAGCGGGCGCGCTGGCTGCCGCCCGTACTGCGCGGCGACGAGGTGTGGTGCCAGGGCTTCAGCGAGCCGGACGCGGGCTCCGACCTGGCTTCCCTGCGTACGCGCGCGGTCCGCGACGGCGACGACTACGTGATCACCGGATCGAAGATCTGGACCTCGCACGCGGAGGTCGCCGACTGGTGCGAGCTGCTCGTGCGCACGCAGCCCGTCAGCGCCGCGGTCCCCAAGCACCGCGGGATCTCCTGGCTGGCCATGCCGATGGACGCGCCCGGGGTGACGGTGCGGCCGCTGCGCACGCTCGCCGGATCGACGGAGTTCGCCGAGGTGTTCCTCGACGAGGTGCGGGTCCCGGTCGCCAACCGGGTGGGCGCGGAGAACGACGGCTGGCGCGTCACCATGGTCACGCTGTCCTTCGAGCGGGGCACCGCCTTCGTCGGCGAGGTCGTCGCGTGCCGCCGGACCCTGGGCGAGCTGGCCCGTACGGCGAAGGCGAACGGCCGCTGGGACGACCCGGTGCTGCGGCGCCGGCTGGGGCGGCTGTACGGGGAGTTCGGCGCGCTGTGGCGGCTGACCCAGTGGAACGTCAGCGAGTCGGAGCGCTCCGGCGGGGTGCCCGGCATCGGCGGCTCGGTCTTCAAGCTTGCCTACTCGCACGCCCGCCAGGAGCTGTACGACGTGGCGGCAGAGGTCCTGGGGGCGGCGTCGCTGTCGCTGGACGAGGAGTGGACCCTGGACCGCCTCTCGTCCCTCTCGTACACGATCGCGGCGGGCACCTCGCAGATCCAGCGGAACATCGTCGCCGAGCGGATCCTCGGCCTCCCGAAGGGCCGGTGAGCGGGATGGACTTCCAGCCGACGGAGGACCAGCGGAACCTGCGGGCGGGCGTACGGGACCTGCTGGAGGGCCGGTACGGGCGGGAGGCGCTGCGCGCTTCGGTGGACTCGGGCACGGCCGTGGACCGCGGGCTGTGGCGGGAGCTGGGCGCGGCGGGCTTCTTCGCGCTGCGGCTCCCGGAGTCCGAGGGCGGGGTGGGGCTGGGCCTGCCGGAGGCGGCGGTCGTCTTCGAGGAGGCCGGGCGGGCCCTGGTGCCGGGGCCGCTGGTGGCGACGCACCTCGCCGCCGGGGTGGTGCCGGGGGCGGCGGCGGGGACGGCGGTGGTGACCGCCTTCGACCTGGGCGGGGACCTGGTGGCGTACCTGGGGGAGGCCGACGCGGTCCTGGGCGCGGACGGGCTCCCGGACGGTGAGCCGGTGCGCGCGGCGGACCCGCTGACCCCGCTGCACCGGGTCCGGCGGCCGGGCGGCGCCGCCGCGCCCGGGGTCGGGTCCGGGGTCGCGCCCGGGGTCGGGTCCGCGTACGGGTCCGCGTACGGGTCCGCGTACGGGTCCGTGTACGGGGCCGCGTACGTGGCGGAGGGGGCGCTGCTGACGGCCGCCCTCCAGGTCGGGAGCGCGCTGCGGACGGTGGAGCTGGCGGTGCGGTACGCGGGTGAGCGCGAGCAGTTCGGGCAGCCGATCGGGGCGTTCCAGGCGGTCAAGCACAGTTGTGCGCAGATGCTGGTGCGGGCGGAGGTGGCCCGTACGGCGGTGTACGCGGCAGCGGTGACGGGTGAGCCGGGGGAGGTGGCGGCGGCGAAGCTGCTGGCGGACGAGGCGGCCGTACGGGGTGCCCGGGACTGTCTGCAGGTGTACGGCGGGATGGGCTTCACGTGGGAGGCGGACGTGCACCTGCACCTGAAGCGGGCCTGGGTGCGGGCCGAGCAGTGGCGGACGGCTGCGGAGGCGGAGGAGCTGCTGGCGGCGGAGCTGCTGGACTCGGCGGAGCTGCCGGACCCGGCGGGGTAGCCGGGTTCGTCGTGGTGGCTCCGTGTGACGGCCGGGCCGGGTGGGTAACGGAAATGGGGTACGGGAGCAACGGCGCGGGACGCATGTCCGATTACAGAGAGTTGATATCGGTTCGTGTCCTTCGCCCGCCGCATTACGGCCCGGGGTCGGGGGCCTGCTCCGGTACGCTCCGACGAATGCGAGTGGTTGAGCGTCGCGAGCGTCGCACAGTATGCACCACGCCTACTCCTTCGCGCGGGAATATGCCCGAAGCGCTTGTTGTGGTGACTGTATGTCAACCATGCTGCTACGCAAGGGGGTCACGGTTGGTGATCCCGCCCCGTCGCGAGGCGAAGTGTCCGCCGGTTCGGATGGTGTGAGCGGTGCAGGTGCTTCAGGTTCAGCTGGAGGTAGGCGCGGATCCCGCCGAGGTCGGCAGGGCGCGCCGGTGGGCGCGGTCCCGGCTGGCGGGGTCGGGCATAGGGGATGACGAGCCGCTCGCCGAGACGCTGATCCTGCTGATCTCCGAGCTGGTCACGAACGCGGTCGTGCACACGGGCTGTCCGGCCGTGCTGCGCATGCTGTTCGGGGGGCCGGGGGTGCGGGTCGAGGTGGCCGACGCCAGCGACCGGGCGCCGGCCCGCCGCCAGGCCTGCGGGGAGGACACCGGCGGGCGCGGCCTGGAGCTGGTGGACGGTCTGGCGGACCGGTGGGGATGGCAGCGCGAGGGCGCGGGCAAGCGGATCTGGTGCGAGATCGACCGCGGGCGGAAGGCGGAGTCGGACGCCGCGACGAGTGCCGCCCTGACGAGCGGCGCCGTGACGAGTGCCGCCGTGACGAGTGCCTCCATGACGAGCGGTGCCGCGACGAGTGCCGCCGCGACGAGTGCCGCCGTGACGCAGGTCGCCCCGGCCGGGACGGCTTCGTGCCGCCGGTCCGAAGTTCACACTTCGGTGCGGGAACCGCGCGTGTACCTCTAACGAGGTGTTGACGGTTCGTCACCTGTTGATCACCCTGGTGTGGAGCGATTCGACGCGAGGGGACGCCAAGGACACGCCTTGACGAGTGCGGGTCGCGGGGTGGCGGCTGCCGTGCCGCGCTCGGGGCGTGCATGCGCGCCGCCGCCACCCGCAGCTCACCGCGGCGCCCGCCGCCGCGCGGCGGGCGCCGGGCGGAGGTCAGCCGTCGGTGCAGATCACGTCGTAGGGGCGGCCCACCGCGATGGTCAGACGGATCGGGTTCGTGGTGCCGGAGGGGCACTCTTCCTTCGTCTTGACGAGGCCGAGGACCTTCTGTGCGCCCGAGCCGCTGCAGGGGACCTCCTTGGCCTGGGAGGTCACGCAGTCGCCCTTGACGAGCTGGCCGCCGCCGGCGCCCGCGTCACCGGGGTGGTCGTTGGACAGGTTGCGGCCGCAGACGGTGTTGGTGGGGATGCCGCTCGACTTGCCGCCGTTGTAGGAGATGCTCACCTCGATCATCACGTCCGTGCCCGCCGGGCACTGGATGGAGCCCGGCAGGATGCTGGCCTCCTTGATGTCGATGGCCTTGAAGCTGGCCCCGGCGTCGGAGCAGCCCGTCCGCTTGTACGCGTCGGCGCCCTTGGAGGGGTCGGGGCCGCCGCAGTCGCCGACCTTCCAGGCGCTGGAGGTGTCGGAGGAGGACTCGGGGGACCCGGGGTCCTTGGCCGTGGGCTTGGCGGACGGCGTCGCGGAGGCGGTCGTGGACGTGGACGTCGAGGACTTGTTCTTGTCCGCGCCCAGCACCTTGGAGGCGCCGTACGCGCCGCCGACGACCAGCGCCAGGACCAGGAAGACGACGAACTTGTTGCCGCCGCGCCGCGGCGGGGTTCCCGGGGTGAACGGCGGCGGTGGCGGGGGCGGGGACGCCTGGTAGGGGTTGGACACGGGCTTCTCCTGCGGGTGAGGGTGGTGAGGAGCGGGGGGTGACGCGAGAACGGTGACGCGTCATGGACACAACATGGTTCCACCCGGTGCGGGACGGGGACCGCCGGGGTCGCCCCGCCCCGCGCCACCTGCGCGGACGCGCCCCGGCGCGTCCCGGGGCGCGTCTCAGAGGACGGCCACCGGGGCCACGGGGGTGCCGGTACCGCCCACGAAGGGTTCGGGCATGGCGGACAGGAGGAAGGCGTACCGGCCCTCTTCTGCACAGGCTGTGGACAGTTTTTCGAGGTTCCAGTTCTGGCCCTGGTGCATGCCCATCTCCACCAGGTCGAGGGCGTGGACCGGCAGCCACAGGTTCTCGATCTCCGGCGGGAAGATCTCGAAGGTCAGGGTGTCGTTCGCGACGGCGGCCACGTCCCGCGCGTGGAACCACTCCGGCGTACGGACGGACAGCCCGGGGGACGGGAAGCCGTAGCCGTGCCGGTCGCCCGCCAGATAGACCTGGATCTGCCCGGTGCGGACCAGGACGATGTCGCCGGGGCGGACCGTGACCCGGCCGAACTCCTCGGCCTCCGCCAGGTCCGCGGGGGTCACCGCGTGGCCGCCGGGCAGGCGGTCCAGGCCCTTCGCGCGGGCCACGTCGAGGAGCACCCCGCGCGAGACGACAGGGGTGGCCTTGTCGATGCCGCTGAACTCGGCCCGGCCGTGTGCCGTGATGGTGCCGGCGGGGCGGCCGTTGTAGATCCGGCCCGAGTGCGAGACGTGGGTGAGGGCGTCCCAGTGGGTGCCCGCCTGGAGGCCCATGCTGACGGCGTCGTCGCTGCAGGCCACCGTGCCCGGGCCGAAGAGCTCCTGGTTGATCTGCACCATCGTGTGCAGGGGGTTGATCCGGCCGGGGATCATGCCGACCTGGACCCCGTCCTCCTTCAGGGGCAGCGCCAGGGGGACGCGGCGGCCGCTGCGGATCTCCGCGGCCGCACCCCGTACGACCTCGTCGGTGATCAGGTTCAGGGTGCCGATCTCGTCGTCGGCGCCCCAGCGTCCCCAGTTGTTGACGCGCTTGGCGATGTCGTGGAACTCGGCGGGCAGGGTCATGGGCGTCGACGGCTCCTTGCGTGAATGCGGCAACGAGGGCTTGTGCGCGTGCATCTGACTACCCATAGAATCTAACGGTCCGTCAGAAATCGCGGGAAGGGGCCGGGCGTGGGGAACTTCTTGGCAGGCAGGGTCGTCGCCGTCACCGGCGCCGGCCGGGGCATCGGACGGGCCGTGGCACTGGCCGCGGCCGCCGAGGGCGCCAAGGTCGTCGTCAACGACTACGGCGTCGGCATCGAGGGCACGGAGCCCACCAGCGAGGTCGCCGACGGCGTCGTGAAGGAGATCCAGGCCGCCGGCGGGGAGGCCGTCGCCGTCGCCGACGACATCTCCACCATGGCGGGCGGCCAGCGCATCATCGACACCGCGCTCACGCAGTACGGACGCATCGACGGCGTCGTCTGCGTCGCCGGCATCCTGCGCGAACGCATGCTCTTCAACATGTCCGAGGAGGAGTGGGACCCGGTGATCGCCACCCACCTCAAGGGCACCTTCACCGTCTTCCGCGCCGCCTCCGCCGTCATGCGCCGCCAGGGCTCGGGCACCCTCATCGGCTTCACCAGCGGCAACCACCAGGGCTCGGTCGCCCAGGCCAACTACAGCGCCGCCAAGGGCGGGATCATCTCCCTCGTCCGCTCCGCCGCCCTGGGCCTGGCCAAGTACGGGGTCACCGCCAACGCGGTCGCACCCGTCGCCCGTACCCGCATGTCCGCGAACGTCCCCATGGAGCTCAAGGAGATCGGCGAGCCCGAGGACGTCGCGGCACTGGTCACCTACCTGCTCTCCGACAAGGCCGTGGCCGTCGGCGGCGAGCCGATCACCGGGCAGGTCTACACGATCGCCGGCCCGAAGATCGCCGTCTGGGCGCAGCCGCGCGAGCTGCGCGCCGGCTACGCCGAGGGCTCCTGGACCCCGGAGAAGATCGCCGACTTCCTCCCCGGGACGGTCGGCACCGACCCCATGCCGATGCTGGCGCAGCTGGAGGCCATGGCCAGGGCGGCGGCCGCCAAGGACCGCCCCAACGCCTGACGGGGGGAGCGGCGTGGACTTCGGTTTCGGGGCCGAGGACGAGGAGCTGCGCGGTCACGCCCGGGCGTGGCTGGCCGAGCACCTCGTGGGCCCGTACGCGCGCGCCGTCGGCCTCGGCGGGCCGGGCAGCGAGCACCAGGGGGTCGAGGCCCGGCGCGAGTGGGAGCGGGAGCTGGGCCGCGGCGGCTGGATCGGGCAGGGCTGGGACGCACCGGACGGGGTGTACGGGCAGCGGCGGCTGTCGCTGACCGGGCAGGTGGTGTGGGCCGAGGAGTACGCGGCGCTGCGCGCCCCCGGCCGGGTCGGTCACATCGGGGAGAACCTCCTCGCGCCCACCCTGATCGCCTACGGCAGCCAGGAGCAGCAGCGCCGCTTCCTGCCGGCCGTCGCACGGGGTGAGGAACTGTGGTGCCAGGGCTACAGCGAGCCGGGCGCCGGCTCCGACCTCGCGGGTATCCGCACCGCCGCGGTGCGCGACCCCGCCGACGGACTCTTCCGTGTCACCGGGCAGAAGATCTGGACCTCCCTCGCCCGGGAGGCCGACTGGTGCTTCGTCCTGGCCCGCACCGAGCCGGGGTCGAAACGCCACCGGGGGCTGTCCTTCCTGCTCGTGCGGATGGACCAGCCCGGCCGCGTGGAGGTCCGGCCGATCCGGCAGATGTCCGGGACTTCGGAGTTCAACGAGGTGTTCTTCGACGGGGCGGTCGCGGCGGAGGTCGTCGGCGCGGAGGGCGACGGCTGGACGGTGGCCATGGGCCTGCTCGCCCTGGAACGGGGCGTCTCCACGCTGGTCCAGCAGATCGGTTTCGCGGCGGAGCTGGAGCGGGTCCTGGGCCTGTACGCGGCTTCGGGCGCGGCCGACCCGGTGGTCCGCGACCGCCTCGTACGGCAGTGGGCCGAGCTGCGGACCATGCGGTGGAACGCGCTGCGGACCCTGGGCGCGCAGGGCGATCCGGGCGCGCCGAGCGTGGCCAAGCTGCTGTGGGGCGGCTGGCACCGGCGGCTCGGGGAGCTCGCGGTGGAGGTCCGGGGTGCGGCGGCCGCGGCCGGGCCGGGCACCTGGGCGCCCGGGCTCCCGTACGAGCACGGACTCGACGAGGAGCAGCGCCTGTTCCTGTTCACCCGCGCCGACACGATCTACGGCGGTTCGGACGAGATCCAGCGCAACATCATCGCCGAGCGGGTGCTCGGCCTGCCTAAGGAGTCCAGGTGAGAGGCGTCGTGTTCGACGGCAAGCAGGCCCGGGTGGTCGACGACCTGGAGATCCGGGATCCGGGGCCGGGGGAGGTGCTCGTCGCGATCGGTGCGGCCGGGCTGTGCCACAGCGACCTGTCGGTGATGGACGGGACGATCCCGTTCCCGCCGCCGGTGGTGCTGGGGCACGAGGGCGCGGGGGTGGTGGAGGCCGTCGGCGAGGGGGTCACGCACGTGGTGCCCGGCGATCATGTGTCGCTGTCGACGCTGGCGAACTGCGGGGCGTGCGCGGACTGCGACCGGGGCCGGCCGACGATGTGCCGCAAGGCGATCGGGATGCCGGGGCAGCCGTTCTCGCGGGGCGGGCAGCCGCTCTTCCAGTTCGCCTCGAACTCGGCCTTCGCGGAGCGGACGATCGTCAAGGCGGTGCAGGCGGTGAAGATCCCGGCCGGCATCCCGCTGACGTCGGCGGCGCTCATCGGCTGCGGCGTCCTGACCGGAGTGGGTGCGGTGCTCAACCGGGCCCGCGTCGACAACGGCGAGACGGTCGTCGTCATCGGCACCGGCGGTATCGGGCTGAACGTCCTGCAGGGTGCCCGGATCGCCGGGGCCGCGACCATCGTGGCGGTGGACGCGAACCCGGCGAAGGAGGCGGTGGCCCGCCAGTTCGGGGCCACGCACTTCGTCGACGCGTCCGAGGTGGCCGACGTGCCGGCGGCGGTGCGCGAGATCCTGCCGACCGGCGCCGACCACGCCTTCGAGTGCGTGGGGAACGTCGGGCTGATCCGTCAGGCCGTCGACCTGCTCGACCGGCACGGCCAGGCGGTCCTGCTGGGCGTGCCCGGCTTCAAGGAGGAGGCGTCCTTCCTCGTCTCCTCCATGTACCTCGACAAGACGATCATGGGTTGCCGGTACGGATCCTCGCGCCCGCAGCGGGACATCGCGCTGTACGCGGATCTCTACCGGCAGGGCCGGCTGCTGCTGGACGAGCTGGTCACGGAGGTGTACCCGGTCGAGGACTTCGCGAAGGCCGTCGACGACGCGCACCACGGGCGGGTGGCGCGCGGGGTGCTCACCTTCTGATCCGCCCTGCACGACGACTGCCGCGGGACGACTGCCGCCCCGCACGACGACCGCCGCGGGACGACTGCCACCCTGCACGACGACTGCCGGCCGGCCCCTGCGGGCCGGCCGGCAGTCGTCGTCCGGCGGCCCCTTCAGTCGGCGAGGCGGCCGAAGCGGCCCTTGTGGAAGAGGAGCGGGTCGCCCTCCCCGGCCGCGCCCATGGCGACGACCCGGCCCACGACGATGAGGTGGTCCCCGCCGGTGTGGACGGCGTGGATCCGGCAGTCGATCCAGGCGGGTACGGCGTCGAGCTGCGGGGACCCGGTGACGGGGGCCGGGGTGTGGGTCACCCCCGCGAACTTGTCGGCGCCGCTGACGGCGAAGGACCGGCACAGTCCGCCCTGATCGGCTCCCAGGATGTTGACGCAGAACACCCCGGCGCGGGCGATCCGCGGCCAGGTGGTCGACGTGCGGGCCACCATGAAGGTGACCAGGGGAGGGTCCAGGGACAGCGAGGCGAAGGACTGGCAGGCGAAGCCGGACGGCCCGTTCTCGTCCTCGCCGGGGGGCGCGGTGATGACCGTGACCCCACTGGCGAAGTTCCCCAGCACCGCGCGGAATTCGGCCGGACTGACCGGCGCCCGCTCGTCGTCGCCGACGGCCCGCAGGTCGGGACGCGGCAGGGCGTCGACGGACTCGGCCTCCCGCTGCGCCGCGGCGGAGGTGGGGGAGCCGACTGACCTGAGGTATCGGACGACGGTGGCCGCCATCCCTGCATGTCCCATCACCCTTCCGATTGAAGCTGACGGTTCGTCAGATTGGAAGGGGTGGGGGACGGCCTCGGGGACGGGCTTCGGCGGTGCTGCCCTGCGCCGGACCGGTGTGCGAGGTTCACCCGCACGGGTGAAACCGGTTGGGTGGGCGGGGCTGTGGGAGGGGGTGGGGGAGGAGGCTCGGCATCGTGGCAGCGACCCCGTACCGCCGCCGTACCCCAGGAGGGCCCATGCTCGGCACCGACTTCCGCACCGGATCACCCAACTGGCTCGACCTCGGCAGTCCCGACACCGCCGCGGCCGCCGCGTTCTACGGCGCCGTGTTCGGCTGGGAGTTCGCCTCCGCCGGACCCGAGGCAGGCGGGTACGGCTTCTTCCGGCAGGACGGCAAGACCGTCGCCGCCCTCGGACCGCTCACCGAGGAAGGCGCCCGGTCGGCCTGGATGCACCACTTCATGACCCCCGACATCCGGGCCACCGCCGAGGCCGTCCGGGCCGGCGGCGGTCAGGTGCGTACGGAACCCATGGACGTCATGGGCGAGGGATGGCTGGCCCAGTTCACCGACCCGCAGGGCGCCGAGTTCGCCTGCTGGCAGCCCGGCAAGACCAAGGGATTCGAGGTGGCCTCCGCGGAGAACGCGCTGGTGTGGGCCGAACTCCACGTACCGGACCCGGTCGCCGACATCGCCTTCTACGCGGGGCTGTTCGGATGGCGGCACGCCGAGATGCAGACGCCCGGCATGACGTACCGGGTCCTGAGCACCGCCGACGGCGACCAGGAGGACGCCTCCTTCGGCGGGGTCGCACCCCTCGGCGACGGCGCGGGCGCGGGAGCGGGCGAGGAGGCGCGCTGGGTGCCGTACTTCCACGTGGGGGACGTCGACGCCACCGTCGCCAGAGCCCGCGAGAACGGCGGGACCGTCCTCATGCCGGCCGCGGACGTACCGGACGTCGGGCGCATCGGCTGGCTCGCGGACCCCTTCGGCGCGGTGTTCGCGCTGCTGAAGCCCGACCCGCAGATGTAGCCCGCCGACGGCCATGCCCGTGCCGGGCACCGGCGCCGGTCAGCGGCCCAGGTACTTGGGTGTGCGGCGCTCCACGAAACTCGCCACGCCCTCGTGCGCGTCGGCCGTGGTCATGTTGATCTCCTGAGCGGTGGCCTCGGCGGCCAGCGCCGCCGCCCGGCCCCCGTCCAGGGAGGCGTTGACCAGCTGCTTCGTCATGGCGAGGGCCCGGGTGGGACCCTGGGCGAGCCGCTCGGCCCACTCCCGGGCGGCGGCCTGCAGCTCCTCGGCCGCCACCACCTTGTTGACCAGGCCGAGCCGGGCCGCCTCGGCCGCCGGGACGGCGTCGCCGAAGAACATCAGCTCCTTCGCCTTCTGCGGGCCGACCAGCCGGGGCAGGAGGTACGCGCCGCCCCCGTCCGGGACCAGGCCGCGGCGCACGAACACCTCGATGAGGCGGGCCCCCTCGGCGGCGATCACGAGGTCGCAGGCGAGGGCGAGGTGCGCACCGATGCCGGCGGCCGTGCCGTTGACGGCGGCGATCACCGGCTTCTCGCAATCCAGGACCGCCGTGATCAGGCGCTGCGCGCCGAGGCGGATCATGCGCGCCACGTCCCCGGCGACGCGGTCCCCGCCGGTGGCGGGGCCGCCGCGCAGATCGGCGCCCGCGCAGAAGCCCTTGCCCGTGGCGGTGACGACGACCGCGCGGACGGCGGGGTCGGCGGAGGCGTCGTCGAGCAGGGCGATGACGCGTTCGCGCTGCGCCCAGGTGACGGCGTTCATCGCCTCGGGGCGGTTGAGGGTGATCCACGAGACGTTGTTCTCAAGGCGGTGGAGGACGGTGTCCTCGGGGGCGGTGGCCATGCGTGGACTCCCGTTCGGGACGGTCAGGGTGGGTGGGTGCGGCGCCGTTGCGGGGGCGCAGCCCCGGGCCCCCGCGCCTCGAAGCGCCGGCGGGGCCGGCTTTTCCGGCCCCGCTACGGAGGCGGCGGCGGGCGCCGTCAGCGGCAGATGGCCAGGGCGTCCAGGGCTACCGCGCCCTGGCCCCGGGGAAGGACCATCAGGGGGTTGATGTCCAGCTCGGAGAGTTGGCCGCCGAACTCCAGCGCCATGCGCTGGATCCGCAGGATGACCTCCACCAGCGCGTCCACGTCGGCCGGGGGTGCGCCCCGGACGCCCTCCAGGAGGGCGTGGCCGCGCAGTTCCGTGAGCATCGCGCGGGCCTGGTCCTCGCCGAACGGCGGGACGCGGACCGCCGCGTCGTGGAGGACCTCGACGAGGACACCGCCCAGCCCGACGGTGACGGTCGGGCCGAAGAGGTCGTCCTGGGTGACCCCGACGACCATCTCCACGCCCCGTTCCACCATCTGGCAGACCAGGATCCCGTCGAGCGGGACGTTCTCGTAGCGTGCGATGTCGGTCAGCTCCCGGTAGGCGTCGCGGATCTGGCTCGCGGAGGTCAGGCCGATCTTCACCAGGCCGAGTTCGGTCTTGTGGCCGAGCTGAGGGCCGGACGCCTTCATCACCACCGGATAGCCGACCAGCCCGGCCGCGCGCACGGCCGCGGCCGCGCTCGTCACCAGCTGCTCGCGCGGCACCCGTATGCCGTAGGCGCGCAGGAGCTGCTTCGCGGCGTGCTCGCTGAGTTGCTGTCCCGGCCGCATGAGGGCCTGCGCCTTGCGGTACGAGGGCGACGGCGTGCGCGGCGCGTCGTCGAAGGGGGAGCGGTAGCCGGTGGTGAAGCGGTGGTGGCCGAGGTAGGCGCGTACGGCGGTGATGCAGTTGCCGAAGGTACGGAAGGTGGCCACGCGGGAGGAGCCGAGGAGGGTGGTGCGGTAGGCGTCCTCGGTGCCGACGGGGGAGCCCCAGATCACGCAGATCAGCTTGTCGGTCCGCTCGGCGGCGTCGGCCAGGTCCTGGGCGAGCCGGTCACTCATCGGGGGGAAGGGGCCGGTGATGGGGCAGATGAGGACGCCCACTTCAGGGTCGGCGAGGATCGCGTCGATGATCTTCCGGCCGCGCCAGTCGCCGACGGGGTGGCCGCCGTTGTCGACGGGGTTGGCGACGTTCAGGTACGGCGGGATCCACTGGTGGAGTTCGTCCTGCTTGGCCTGCGAGAGGGTGGGCAGGGTCAGGCCGGCCTCGGTGGCCAGGTCGGAGAAGTGGGCGCCGGTGCCGCCGGAGATGGAGTACACGACGACGCCGTCGGCCCGGGGCCTGCGGGCCCGGGCGAGGAGGGCGGCCGTGTCCTGGAGCTCGTCCAGGCCGTCGACGCGGATCACGCCGAACTGGCGCATGGCGGCGTCCACGACGGTGTCGGCGCCGGTCAGCTTCCCGGTGTGGGAGGCGGCCATGCGGGCGCCGGTCTCGGTGCGGCCGACCTTGACGGCGACGACGGGGACACCGTTGCGGGCGGCCCGGTCGGCGGCCAGCAGGAAGGACCGGCCGTCCTTGAGGCCCTCGACGTAGCAGGCGATGGCGCCGACCTCGGGCTGCTCGGCGAAGTAGGAGATGAAGTCGGAGGTCTCCAGGTCGGCCTCGTTGCCGGTGGGCGCCCAGTGGGACAGCCGGATGCCCAGTTCCTGGAGGGTGTAGACGGGCCGGCCCTGGTGGCCGGACTGGGTGATCAGGGCGATCGCCGGCCCGTCGAGGTCGTCGCGGAACTCCTCGAAGGCGTTGAGGTTGGTGTTCGGGCCCAGCAGGCGCAGTCCGGAGCGCTCGACCGCAGCGGCGAGGCGTTCCTGGGCGGCGGCCCCGGCGTCGCCGGTCTCGGCGAAGCCGGAGGCGAAGGCGACCGCGAACTTCACCTTGGTGTCGGCGAGTTCCTCGATGACGGGCAGCGGATCGGAGACCAGCAGGACGGCGAGGTCCACCTGCTCGGGCAGGTCGGCGACGGAGGCGTGGCAGGCCAGCCCGAAGACGGTGGCACGGGTGGGGTGCACGGGGTGGATCCGGGCGCCGACGCGTTCCGCCCAGGCGATGAGCTGGCGGGTGATGCCGGTGTTGGGCCTGCCGTCGGCGTCGGAGGCGCCGATGACGGCGACGGACTCGGGCCGGAAGAACCGGTCCAGGTCGGGTACGTCGGCGTGCAGCGGCCGTCCGCTGACGTCCACGGGGATCGCGTCGTCGGCGGAGGGGGCCGCCGAGGAATGGACGGCCGTCCTGGGGGTCTCCCCGCAGGCCTCGACCCGTGCGCGGAAGTCGGTGGTGAGGGTGCCGTGAGTAGATCCAAGCATCGTTCCGCCCGCTCCTGCTCGATGAACCTCGATGGACCTCAATAACTGACGTGCTGTCAGATTACTGAACTGACATGCCGTCAGGAACAGGGCTGCGCAGGAAAGCTGGTGGAGGTGATGTGGTGAACGGTGGCAGATGCCCGCGGAGCGGGTCCAGAGTGCACTTCCGGCCGCGGTCCCTGAGGGCGTGAGCCGGCCCGCGCGCCAGTCCGGTACGGGTGTGCGCGCCGGTCGGGGGCGGCGTGTGTGCGTCGGTTCGGGGTGGGTGCGTATGCCGGTCCGGGGCGGGGGCGCTTCCTAAACCCCCGCGAGCCCCCTGTGAGTACGTTCGGCGTAAGACAGATTTCATCTCACCCCGGACGTCCC
Source organism: Streptomyces yangpuensis (assembly GCF_024666385.1). NCBI lineage: Bacteria > Bacillati > Actinomycetota > Actinomycetes > Kitasatosporales > Streptomycetaceae > Streptomyces > Streptomyces yangpuensis. Next base: position 3,251,235 of record NZ_CP102514.1, on the reverse strand, counting down.
GGAGGCTCCGTGAGCTTCAGTAATCACTCTCAACTGCCGGACGGGAAGTGTGTATTCGAACTCGTGCGCAACGTATACCTCCAGGGTGCCCCGGTGTGGGACGTCCCGCTGTGGGTGACGGACGAGACCGTCGCGTACTACGCGTCGGGCGCCCGCCGGTACGGATCGGACTGGCGGAAGTTCTGCGGCAAATCGATGCGGGCGGCGCGCGGTCACCGGAAGAAGATCCTCTCGGACCGGAGGAAGCCCTTCACCTTCCACCTGGAGCCACTGCACCCCCTGCTCGCCCCGATGCTCCAGGAGCAGCTCGGTATCGATCTCCCGGTCGGCTGGAACCGGACCGAGAAAGAGTGCGCGATCATCGCGGGCTTGGAGTACGTCGATACGGGGCGGCTGACGCAGCGCGAGAAGGAGTCCTTTCATATGGCGTGCGTGATCCGAGGGCCTCGGGCGGAGATCGCCGGCGTCATGGGGATCACCACGGACGGGCTCAAGGCACACGTGAGCAACAGCTGGAAGAAGATGCGTGATGACGGCATCGACGTGAAGGCCATGAAGTGGTTCCTGGGAGGCGACATCCCGAAGCAATCCGGTACGTGAGCAACAACGTCAGAGACGAAGGATGCGATGACCAGTACCTGCGAGACCAACAACTTCAAGGAGGAAGCTGTGGAGAAGCGCCGTACACACTCGACGGACCCGGAGGCGTACATCAGGGCCTACGCGGACTCCGTTGAACGGGCCTGCTGTGAAGGGCGCAGCGCTGCCAGGGCGCGCACGCGCGTCACGCTGGCCAAGGTGCCGGAGAAACTGGTGTCGGTGTCCGCCATGACGGTTCTCGGCGCCGTGACCTGCGCGATGCTGGTCCTCTGGGGAGTGTCCACCGCTATGGCTCTCCAGGTCGGGGTGGTGTCGGCAACGCTGTATTCGGCCACGAACGACGTCCGGATCTCGATCGTCCACGACAACCCCGGCTGGCGGCGTCGGCACCGCTTCCTCGCGCGGCTGATTCCCAGGCACCCCGCCGACTAGCGGAGGGACCGCCCAGCGCTTCCGGGATCGCGAGCCCATGGAAGACGCTGAGCGGCTACGGCCCGTCCCCCAAATGCTGTTCGGTATGACACAAGAGCAAGGAAGAGCCGATGTCCCGATTTTCCTCACAGTCCATGATGTGCGGGCCGACTGACAATTTCTCTGCAAATCCCGCACATTCGTGTTTCGTCATGGAGCGAAAGGCGACTGCATCGGCCGTACGTGCGTACGTACGCCGCCGCTTGCTTTCGATGCCCCCACCCGACGGGACCCGGCGGCCCTGAAGCAACCACGGCCCCAGGCTTGGTGGAGCCCGAGGCCGCAGTTGCGACGTGCACCGTGTCAGCAGTGCACGGAGAACCTTTGATCCACGCCGGATGATCTGTCCAGGACCTGCCGGCGCGATCCTCCCTAGTTCTCGGTTAGGACAGCCTTAATTATGCCTTCTCTCTCTTCGACGGCGCGGCAAAACGCCGGATGCCCCTATGGCTGGGATGGGATTCAGGCCACCTTCTCGGCCACCTCCGGCTTCAGCGGCTCCTTCACCTGGGCAGCTCTCCTGGCGGCCGTCACCCTCGCTGTCTCGGTCTACTTCACGGTCGTCCATCGCCGCCGCGACAGGCGGTTCGCTCAACTGGCGGAGGATTACAGGCTCCTCGATGAAATCGCAGTCGTCCTCGGCGGGCTTGAGGAGATCACGGCGACCAAGGACGACCTTCGTGGGCTGAAGAGCCTGATGGTGGGGGTCAGGCAGGCCGAAATGCGTTTTCCTGAGGTCCCGTTCGGGCCGGTTGCCGCAGCCATCGAGGCGTACGAGAAGACCGCGCTGAGTGCGGAGTGCGCCAAGAAGCTCACGAAGAAGCTCTCCGACAGCAGGTCGGTGATCGAGGCGCTGGAACGCTCCCGGCGGCAGGGCGCGCGAATTGCCGACATCCGCAGCTCGATCAACGTCGCTCAGCGAGCGATCGAGCGGCTGCTCAGGCGGTGAGGGAACCCCACCACCAGGGGCGACGGCCGTCGCGGCCGGGCCGCCCCTGGCGAGGGGTGACCAGTACTACTGCCGCGGCATGCCTGGGTGCGTGTCAGCCGGTACGGGGGATGTTCCGAGCCTGCGCGAAACCGCCTTGGCGATCTTCTCCGCGTCCAGGGCCATCTCGCGGAACATGCCGCTGATGGGGTTGGTGAAGCCGGTGAAGTACAGGCCGCGGGCCTCCGCCGGGGTGCGGGCGCCGTGCGTGCGGGGGCGGCCGCGCTCGTCCAGCACCCCGAGGTGCCCGACCAGCCCCTCCAGCCGGCGGTGGTAGCCGGTGGCCGCGATCACCGCGTCCGGGGTGATGCGCGAGCCGTCCGCGAGCACCACCTCCGCACCGTCGAAGGAGGCCACGGCCGCCACCGGCTCCACCTTCCCGGCGCGCACCGCGGCGACCAGGCCCACGTCCTGGACCGGGATCGCGCCCTCCTTGACCCGGCTGTACAGGCCGGTGGCGGGGCGCGGGAGTCCGTACGCCGACAGGTCCGGGACCGAGGCCCGGGCCACGAGCGCGCCCAGCCGGTCCACGAGCCGCACCGGCAGCCGGCGGACGAGGATCCCGCTGCGCTGGGCGGGCCAGCCGGCCGTGGAGCGGCGCATGATGTGCGGGGCGGTGCGCACGGCGAGGCGTACCCGGGCCGCGCCGCCCTCGGCGAGGTCGGCGGCTATCTCGGCGCCGGTGTTGCCGACGCCGACGACAAGGACGTCCTGACCGGCGTACGGACGGGGGTTGCGGTAGTCGGCGGCGTGCAGCAGCCGGCCGGCGTACGACTCCAGGCCCGGCCAGTCGGGCAGCCTGGGCGTGTGGTTGAAGCCGGTCGCGACGACGACGGCCGCGGCGGACAGCACCCGGCCGCCGCTGGCGTGCAGGGTCCAGCCGCCCTCGTCCTCGGGCCCGGGCTCGATCCGGGTCACCTCGACGCCGGTGACGAGTTCCAGCTCGTGGAACTCGGCGTACTTCTCCAGGTAGCGCACGACGTTGTCGCGGGACACCCAGCGTCCGAACCGGCGGGGCATCGCCAGGCCCGGGAGGGCGGACAGCCGGCGCGTGGTGTGCAGGTGCAGCCGGTCGTAGTGGCGCCGCCAGGACGCGCCGACGGCGTCGGACTTCTCGACGACCACGGCGCGGACCCCGCGGGCGCGCAGCGCGGCGGCCGCGGCGAGGCCGCCGGGGCCGGCCCCGATGACGTACACGGGGCGGGGCTGGGTGGTCATGTCGACTGCGGGTGCGGGGACTGCGGGCATGAGGTGTGATCGTATCGCCACGCTGGGTTGATGGGTCTCGGACAAGGAGGGAATCGATTGCGGATCGGTCACGGTGGTGGTCGCGGGGGCGGGCCGCAGGCGGAGCGGGGGCGGACCGGAGGCGGACCCGTGGGTGGACCGTGAGCGGACCCGTGGGTGGACCGTGAGCGGACCCGGGGCGGCCGGGGTCCTGCGGGATCGCTCCGCGGCCTTGCGGGATCGCTCCGCATCCGCTGAACTGACGTACCGTCAGATCAGTGGTGAGGGGAGTGGGGGCTGCCGATGCAGACCGTCTGGCTCAGTGGGGCCGAATGGCTCGCCGTGCTCCGGATAGGCCTCGGCCTGTGGTGGCTGGAGAGCTGGCGGCACAAGGACAAGAAGGGCTGGTTCGAACGCGGCACCGGCATCGCCTGGGCCGCCGACGTCGCGAACAAGCACCGCTGGACCTTCGTCAGGAGCGGCTTCCAGCAGGTCGTCGCCCCGCGGCCGAAGGTGATGGCGTACGTCGTCGTCTACGCGGAACTCGCCCTCGGGCTGGGCCTGGTCTCCGGCTTCCTGACCCCGGTCGCCCTGATCGGCGGACTCCTCCTGAACCTCTTCTACCTGGTGCTGATGATCCACGACTGGGCCGAGCAGGGGCAGAACGCGATGATGGCGCTCATCTCCCTCGTCGCGCTCCTCGCCATGTCCTGGCAGACCTGGTCCCTCGACGCGGCGATCGGACTGTTCCTTTGAGCGGCACCGTGCGCCACGACCTCCCCGAGGCCGACGACTTCACCCGCCCCTACTGGGACGCCGCGGCGCAGGGCCGGCTCCTGCTGCGCCGGTGCGGCGCCTGCGGACGGGCACACCACTACCCGCGCGAGTTCTGCCCCCACTGCTGGGCCGGCGAGGACCGGGTGACCTGGGAGACCGCGAGCGGCCGGGCCACCCTGTACACGTGGTCGGTGATCCACCGCAACGACCTCCCGCCGTTCGGTACGCGCGTCCCCTACACGGCGGCCGTCGTCGACCTGGCCGAAGGTCCGCGGATGATGACCGAGGTGGTGGACTGCGAGGCGGCCGCCCTGCGCATCGGCATGCCGCTGAAGGTCACCTTCCGCGAAGCCGCGGAAGGCGTGTGGGTAGCGGTCTTCCGACCTGAGCCGCAGGGCTGAGCCCAGGGCTTGGCGCCCCGGCCCGGGGGGCCGGGGCTTTGCGTGCCGGCCCGGGGGGTCGGGGCTTGGCGTGCCGGCCCGGGGGCTGGCGTCGGCCCGAACTGCGGGCCCGGCCGGCGGCTCGTCGGTGCCGGCGCCTCGGCGACCGCGCCAGGGTCGGATCAGGGCCAGAGCAGCTCGCGGACCCAGGAGCCGCTGTCGGTGCGCCGGTAGCGCAGGCGGCCGTGCCTGCGGGCGGCGTCCCCCTGGAAGAACTCCACCTCGGCGGGGGCCAGTACGTACCGCGTCCAGGTCGGAGCCGGCGCGTCCGGCTCCGACCCGGCCCGCTCCCAGGCGGCCGCCGAAGCCCGCGCCAGTTCCTCCACCGAATCCAGCACCTCGCTCTGCCGCCCCGTGAGCGCGGCCGCGAGCGCACCGCGCGACCGGACCGCCAGGTCCGCCCGGCTCTCCTCCGGCCCGCAGGCGGTGACCGTGCCCCGTACCCGGACCTGCCGGCCCACCGACGGCCAGTAGAAGCCGAGCGCCGCCTCCGGCCGCGCGGCCAGCTGTACGCCCTTGGCGCTCGTGGCGTGCGAGGCGAAGTGCCAGCCCCGCCCGTCGACGTCGTGCAGCATCAGCGTCCGTACGTCGGGCCGCCCCTCGCCGTCCGCCGTGGCCAGGCTCATCGTGTGCGGCTCCGGCTGCCCGGCCCGCGCGGCGTGCACGAACCACTCCCGGAACAGCGTCACCGGATCGCCGGGAGCCGCCTCCGTGTCGAACCCGGGGAGCGGGGAGTCCCACACGCGCAGGGCGTGCAGGACGCCATGGAACTCCTCGTCGCCGATCCCGCTGCTCTCGCTGCCGTCAGTGCCTTCGGTGCCTTCACGGCCCTCGCTGCTCATGACGCCCAGGCTAAGCGCGGCCTGAGGGGCGGGCGGCCGGGCGGCCTGACGGCCGAGAGGCTGGGCGCAGCGGGACGGTGGTGTGATGCGGGTCACGCGGGCGATCCGCTCAGTTTGCATTTCCTCGACGGTCTTCCTTACGACGGCATCGCAACGAAGGAGACTCACCATGACCGACACCGTGAAGGGCCCCGCCAGCTACTTCCCTTCGATCGAGAAGAAGTACGGGCGGCCGATCGCGGAGTGGAAGGACCTCATCAGGACCTCGCCGCTGACGAAGCACATGGAACTCGTCGCCTGGCTCAAGACGGAACACGGCCTGGGCCACGGCCACGCGAACGCCCTGGTGGCCGACACCCTGGCGGAACGGAAGTAGAAACAGGCGGGGCGGTGCGGTGGCGGGACGGGGGCGGGATCCACGCGGGCGGCATCAGTGACGGTATGGGGGTTTTCCGTCAGTCCCATCGTCTCTCCGTGTCGTGCCGGTCCGTCAAGGGCGCTCCTTCGTCGCGTCGCTTCGCGATGTCGCTGCGCTCCACCCTTGACCGACCGTCCCGCCCCGCAAATCCGAAAGACTGCCGGGAAACCCCCAAAGGAACGGGCCGGGACAGAAGGAGACAGACGAGGCGGTGCGCTGCGCGGGCGAAGCCCGGAGCGCCACCAATCGCTACGCGCTCCTCTCGAAAGGCGTCTGCGAGCCCCTTGGGCTGGACATAGGCCGCCCACATTCGCTACGCGCTCCTCGAAGACGGCGAGTGCGAGTCCCTGTGGCTGGTCATAGGCCGCCATCGATCGCTACGCGCTTCTCGATCACGCGTCCGCAGACCGTCTGGGGCCGGTCATAGGCCGCAGAGGCCGGAATGGCCTCCCAGGGACGGCGCCTGCGGGCTGTCGGGCACTGGAAAAGCGGCAAATGACGCCTGAGACGAAGCCAATCCGGGCCTGGGAGGGTGGGCGCCTCAAGGAGGCGTCAGTATGCCCCAATTACCCCCTCTGGGCGCGTGGACGGGATCTCACGGCGTCCCTGACGGGGATTGAGTTCGGCTGAGCCGATGGATCGACCTTTCGGACCTCTCATTCGCCCCGATCAACCCCCGACGGGGGCGGACGCCGTCTCGGAGGAGCGTGTAGCGCTCGATGGCGGCCCATGACCGACCACAGAGACTCGCAGTCGCGCGATCGAGAAGCGCGTAGCGAATGTGGGCGGCTTAGGACCAGCCCCAAGGGCCCGCAGACGCCGTCTCCGTGAAGCGCGTAGGGAATTGGGGCGGCCTATGACCAGCCACAGGGACTCGCAGACGCCTCCCGGCAGGAGCAGGTAGCGATTTGTGGCGGCCTGTGACCAGCCACAGGGACTCGCAGACGCCATCTTCGCGGAGCGCGTAGCGATTTGTGGCGGCCTATGACCAGCCACAGGGACTCGCACTCGCCGTCTTCGAGGAGCGCGTAGCGAATGTGGGCGGCCTATGTCCAGCCCAAGGGGCTCGCAGACGCCGTCGGGCAGGAGCGCGTAGCGATTTGGGGCGCTCCGGGCTTCGCCCGCGCAGGGCACCGCCCCTAAGTGTCTTTCTGCCCCCGGCCCGTTCCTTTGGGGGTTTCCCGGCAGTCTTTCGGATTTCCGGGGCGGGACGGTCGGTCAAGGGGGGCCGAAGGCCCTCGCGAAGCGACGCGACGAAGGAGCGCCCTTGACGGACCGGCACGACACGGAGAGACGATGGGACTGACGGAAAACCCCCATACGCGGCTCTGATGCCGCCCGCGTGGATCCCGCCCCCACACCGCCCCCGCGCCCTTCCGCTTCCGCCCCGCGTAGTCCTTGCCTTCGCGCCACCGCCCCGCTTCGTGCCCCCGCCCGGCCGTACCGCCGCTTCTACGCCACCCCGGCCCGTGACCCCTGCCGCTCCTCTACCCCCGGCCCAGCAGGATCGTGGCCGAGGAGCAGAACCAGCCGCCTGTGGCTGAGGTCAGGGCTACCTGGGGGAGCTGGCCGCCGGGCTTGGTGACCTGGCCCGGGCCTGCCTCGCCGCGGAGCTGGCGGACCGCCTCCACCAGCAGGAACAGGCCCCGCATGCCGGGATGGCAGGCCGATAGGCCGCCTCCGTCGGTGTTGACTGGGAGTTCTCCGTCGCGCAGCAGGCGGCCCTTCTCCACGAAGGCTCCGCCTTCGCCCTTCGGGCAGAAGCCGAGGTCCTCCAGGGTCACCAGGGTCATGTACGTGAAGGCGTCGTAGATCTCGGCGAGGTCCACGTCCGCGGGGGTCAGGCCCGCCCGTTCGAAGGCTATGCGGCCCGAGACGGCGGCGGGGGAGACGGTGAAGTCCTCCCACTCGGACATGGTGGTGTGGGACACGGCGGTGCCCGATCCCAGGATCCACACCGGCGCCTTCGCGGTGTCCGGTACGTAGTCCTCGGCCGCCAGGAGCACCGCGCAGCCGCCGTCCGAGCGGATGCAGCAGTGCAGCTTCGTGAAGGGGTCGGCGATCATCTCGCCGGACAGGACGTCCGCGACGGTGATCGGGTCGCGGAACATCGCGTCCGGGTTGGTCGCCGCGTTCGCGCGGGCCTGTACGGCGACCGAGGCGAGCTGCTCCAGGGTCGTCCCGTACTGGTGCATGTGGCGGCGGGCCGCCATGGCGTACTTGGAGATCAGCGTGTGGCCGTACGGGACCTCGAACTGCAGCGGTCCCCGTGCCCCGAAGGAGAGGTTCGAGGTGCGGCGCCGGGCCTTGATGTCGGCGCGCGCCGTGGAGCCGTAGACCAGCAGGACGGCGTTGGCGTGCCCCGCGGCGATCGCGTCCGCCGCGTGCGCGGCCATGACCTCCCAGGTCGAGCCGCCCACGGAGGTGGAGTCGACCCAGGTGGGGCGCAGCCCGAGGTACTCGGCCACCTCGACCGGTGCGAGTGTGCCCAGGCCGGCCGAGGCGAAGCCGTCGATGGCGGAGCGGTCGAGGCCGGAGTCGGCCAGGGCGCGCCGGGCGGCCTGTGCGTGCAGGGCGTAGGGGGTGGGGCCGTCCACCCGGCCGCAGTCCGAGAGGGCGACGCCGACCACCGCGACCCGTCGGCGGGAGGTGGTTCCAGGTGTGAGTCCAGGCATGCAAGGACGGTACATCTGACGTGTCGTCAGATGCTAGGGCCCCCCGCCGGGCCCGGCCCGCCCAGATCCGGCCCCGGCCCGGCGAGGCCCGGCCCGGCCAGATCCGGCCCCGGCCCGGCGAGGCCCGGCCCGGCCAGGTCCGGCAAGGCTAGGGCCCCCGCCGGGCCAGGCCCGCCAAGGCCAGGCCCCATGCGCGACCGCCCCCGCAATCCGGTCTCCTCACCCCCTGTGCTTCTGTCGTCCGCCGCCCTAACATGACGGCCCGTCAGAAACGGGGAGGAGCCCGACGATGGATGCCGCCTTCACCGCGGAGCAGGACGGGATACGGCGCACCCTGCGCGAGATCCTGGGCAAACGCTGCGGTCCCGACGAGGTCAAGGCCGCGGTCCGCACCGCTGCCGGACACGACCGCGAGCTGTGGCAGCAGCTCTCCCGGCAGCTCGGGCTGCCGGGCATCGCCGTGGCCGAGGAGTACGGCGGGGTCGGCTGCACCCCCGCCGACCTGGCCCTGGCCTGCGAGGAGACCGGGCGCGCGCTGCTGCCCTCGCCGCTGCTGGCGACCGCCGTGCTGTGCGCGCCCCTGATCGCGGCCCTCGGCACCGAGGCCCAGCGCTCCGCGCTGCTCCCGCCGCTGGCGTCGGGCGGGCTGACCGCCGCCCTCGCCGTCCCCGGTCCGGCGCTCGCCACCGCCCTCGCGCTGACCGGCGAGGACGCGACGGGCCAGTGGTCCGGTGGCGGCCGGGCCGGCGGGATCCAGGCCCGGCCCGACCCGGCCGGAGACGGCTGGCGCCTGTACGGGGAGGCCGCCCAGGTGCTCGACGGGCACAGCGCCCCCCTCTTACTGGTTCCCGCGCACACCGGCGGGTTCGCGCGCAGCCGTACGCTGCTGTTCCTCGTACGGGAGGACGCGCCCGGTCTCGTACGGTCGCGGCAGACCGTGCTCGACGAGACCCGCCCGCAGGCCCGCATCCAACTGCGCGACGTGCCTGCCGAGTTGCTCGGAGATCCCGGTGAGGATCCGGGTGCGGAGGCCGGTGAGCGGGGGCGGGAGGCCGGCGTGCCGGCGGCCCTCGCCGCCACCGGACGTACCGCCTCCGCCGTACTCGCCGCCGAGGCGGTCGGGGCGGCGGACCAGGCGCTCGCGCGCACCGTGGAGTACGTCCGTCAGCGGGAGCAGTTCGGCCGGGCGATCGGCTCCTTCCAGGCGGTCAAGCACCGGCTCGCCGACCTGTACGTACAGGTGCAGGCGGCCCGTTCCGCGGCCTACTACGCCGCCTGGGACCCGGGCCAGGGCGGCCTCGCGCTCGCCCAGGCCCTGGAGGCGCTGCGGATGACGGCGGGGGAGGCGATCCAGCTGCACGGCGGCATCGGCTTCACCTGGGAGCACGACGCGCACCTCTACTTCAAGCGGGCGGCCTCGGACGAGCTGCTGTTCGGCCCGGTGCACCGGCTGCGGGCGCACGCCGCGGACCGTGCGGGCCTGTTCACGCCCGCGCCCGCACCCGCACCCGCACCCGCGTCGGCCTCCGCCACGGCCACGCCCACACCCGGCGCGCCCGGCGCGCCCGCCGCACCCGCGTCCGCATCCACCGCCGCGGCTGCTGCCGCGTCCCCGCCCGCACCCGAGAAGGTGGCCGTCTGATGGCTCGCGTGGCTCCCGGCGTCAAGCTGATGCAGAAGGTCTCCTCGACCATGCTGTTCGCCAAGATCGCACCGCACTTCATCCCCGCCATGGACAAGGCGGTGCACCGGCTCACCCGCGGCAAGGTCCTGCTGAGCGCGCGGATGCTGCCGGGAGTGATCCTCACCGCGAAGGGAGCCCGGACCGGCGAACCGCGCACCACGCCGCTCGCGTGCATGCCGGAGGACGGCGGGAGGAGCTGGATCCTGATCGGGTCCAACTTCGGCCGCCCCGGGCATCCGGCATGGACCGGGAACCTGCTCAAGCACCCGGACGCGCAAGTGAGTTGGCAAGGCGAGGACATAGCCGTACGGGCCCGGCTGCTGGCGGGTGAGGAGCGCGCGGAGGCGTGGCGGGCGGTGCTGGGTTTCTGGCCGCCGTACGCGACGTACCAGGCGCGCATCGAGCGTGAGATCCGGCTGTTCCGCCTGGAGCGTCGCTGATCCCGGGCGGGTCGTGGCGCCGGCGCGGAGCCGGCCGGGGGCGGCGGACCCGGAGTGGGTCCGCCGTTACCTGGTCGGCTTCTTGCCCGTGATGCCGAGGTGGACGAGCAGGGCCAGGTTCGGCTTGAGCTCGGCCTGCTTGACGCCCCAGGTCTGGAAGCCCTTCTGGTGCGAGGCGACCGCGGCCAGCATCGCGACCAGCGAACCGGCCATCGCGGCGGGGCTGACGTCCTTGTCGACCTTGCCCTTGGCCTGGAGCTCCTTCACCGACTCCGTGAGGGAGTTGGTGACCGAGTTCAGGATCTTCATGCGGATCTTGTAGAACCGCTTGTCGCCCTCGGCCGCGCCGAGGTCGACCACGCGCAGGATCGCGTCGTTGCGACGCCAGAACTCCAGGAAGCCGTCCACGAGTTCCTCGGCGGCGGACCATCCGGACTTGCCGACCCAGGTCCGGCCCTCGACGAGCGACGTCAACTGCGCGCCCTCGGTGGCCATCTGCTCGGCGATCTCCAGGACGGCGCCCTCGACGTCCGGGAAGTACTGGTAGAAGGTCGCGGGGGAGGTGCCGGCCTTGCGGGCGACGTCGATCACCTTGACGTCGCGGTACGGCGAGGAGCTGAGCATCTCGCTGAGGCAGTCGAGCAGCTTCTGCCGCGTCGCCTGGCCGCGCCGGCCGGCGACACGCCCGTCGACGGTGCGTACTTGTCCTGTCATGCCGTCAGCTTACCGAGGGGTGATCGGCGCGCTATTCGGCCGCCTGCAAATGGGGTTACGGGGTCCCTGGCCTGGGCGGGAGGCCGTTCCGGGCGAAAGCGGAGGGGGATTTCCGGCCGGATGCGCCCCGTAGCCGCCCCGTGGCCGCCGCGTAGCCGCACCGTGGTCGCCCCGTAGTCGCCGGGTGGTCACGGTCCGGGCGTGTCGCCCGGTTCCGCGAGGTTTCCCCCGAATAGTCTTATCAACAGGCTGTGGACAAGTTTTCGGGCGGACCATGGCTGAGAGAGGTGGGAGGTCACACACCCCCGCAGAACGGAAGGAACCGGGCCCATGGCCGCATTCGTGGAAGGCGCACCCTGCTGGGTGGACGCCTCGCTTCCGGACGTCGAGGCGGGCAAGCGGTTCTACGGCGAGCTCTTCGGCTGGACCTTCGCCGACAGCGCGGGCGCCCAGTACGGCCACTACACGCAGGCCTACAGTCGGGGCCGCAACGTCGCCGCCCTCGCCCCCAAGCCCGACGGCCGGATGCCCACGGTATGGGGCGTCTACCTCTACACCACCGACGCCCACGCCTGCGCCCAGCGCATCCGCGCCGCAGGCGGCCAGATGGTGATGGACCCGATGCCGGTCGGCCCGTACGGCACCGCGGCGATGGCCGCCGACCCCGGCGGAGCCGTCTTCGGGCTGTGGCAGCCGGGCACCCACCACGGCTTCGAGGCCCAGCAGGAGCCGTACACGTACTGCTGGAGCGAGGTCTACACCCGGGCCCGCGACGCCGTGGACGTCTTCTACGCCAAGGTCTTCGGCTACGTCCCGCAGGACCAGGACGACGCCGGCGTCGAGTACCGCATCTGGTCGCCGCCCGGCAAGGCCCCCGGCACCGACACCGCCGTCCTGGGCCGCAGCCTGATCACGGACGCCTTCCCGGAGATCATGCCGGCGCACTTCCTCGTCTACTTCGCCGTCCCGGACTGCGACCAGTCCGTGGCGACCGCCCAGCGGCTCGGCGGCCGGGTCACCGCGGACCCCTTCGACACCCCCTACGGCCGGATCGCGGTCGTCGCGGACAATCAGGGGGCGGTCTTCGGACTGCTCTCGGAGCCCCGCACCGAGGCGGCCGGGTAGCCGCCGGGAACCGATCGCCGGGCAGATCACACCGCGCTGCTCGCCGTGCCGGGGCCGGACCCGCCCCGGGCCTGACAGAATCGGGGTTGCGCGACCCGGGCTGCGCCCCGGGATGAGACGCTGCACGGGGCTCGGCCCCGTGCCGGTGGGAGCGGGCCCGGTGAGTGGCCCGTACGGGGAGGTGTGGAGGCGAGTGGTGGAGCAGCTGACGCAGCACGACCCGAGACGGATCGGCCCCTTCGAGGTGCTGGGACGGCTCGGCGCCGGCGGCATGGGGCTGGTCTATCTCGCGCGGTCCGCGTCCGGACGGCGGGTCGCGATCAAGACGGTGCGCACCGAGCTCGCCGAGGACCAGCTCTTCCGCGTCCGCTTCACCCGCGAGGTGGAGGCGGCGCGTGCGGTGTCCGGCTTCTACACGGCGGCCGTGGTCGACGCCGACCCGCGGGCCGCCGTGCCGTGGCTGGCCACCGCGTACGTGCCGGCGCCCTCCCTGGAGGAGATCGTCAACGAGTGCGGGCCGATGCCCGCCCAGGCCGTACGGTGGCTCGCCGCCGGCATCGCCGAGGCCCTGCAGTCCATCCACGGAGCCGGTCTCGTCCACCGCGACCTGAAGCCGTCGAACGTGCTCGTGGTCGAGGACGGCCCGCGCGTGATCGACTTCGGTATCGCGAGCGGTGTCTCGAACACCCGCCTGACCATGACGAACGTCGCCGTCGGCACCCCCGCCTACATGTCGCCCGAGCAGGCGAAGGACTCCCGCAGCGTCAAGGGCGCCAGCGATGTCTTCTCGCTCGGCTCCACCCTGGTCTTCGCGGCGACCGGGCACCCCCCGTACCACGGGGCGAACCCGGTCGAGACGGTCTTCATGCTGCTGCGCGAGGGACCGAACCTGGAGGGGCTCCCCGAGGAGCTGCGGCCCCTGATCGAGTCCTGCATGCAGATGGACGCCTCGCTGCGCCCCACCCCGGCCGACCTGCAGGCGCAGCTGGCCCCGCACCTGTTCGACGGCGGCGACGACAGCGGCACCGCCTCGGCGTGGCTGCCGGGCCGGGCCGTCGCGATGATCGAGGCCCGGCGCGCGGGGAACCGTACGCCCGCCGCGGCCGTGCCCGTGCCCGGCCGTGACGGCCGCGGTGGCGGCGGCGCGGCCCGCGGGCCGCTGTCGGAGCAGGCGACGCACCGCCGGCCGCGCGGCGCCGAGGGCTGGGTGGACCCGCGCACCGGCCAGGCCGTGCCGCAGCGCCCGCACCACCCGCCGCGGTCCCCGGTGCCGTCGGGCGAGCCCGTGCGCCTGGGCGGCTCGCCCGTGCCGATCGGGCCCGGCCCGTTCGCGACGGCCGCGGCGTCGGCCGCGCACGCCTCCGCCGCGGACTCGGCGACCGGCTGGGTCCGTCCGCCCGACGGCTCCGCGCCCGCCCATGCCACCGGACCGGCCGCCCCGTCCGTTCCGGGTCCCGGCGCGGCCCCGGACAGCGGCCGCTGGCGGCCGTGGCGCTTCCGCATGTCGAACGAGGTCTGGGGCACCCCGACCGTCGCGGGCAACCTGCTGTACGTGACCTCCTTCGAGGTGCACGCGCTGGACGTGGCCAGCGGCCGCCGCCAGTTCAAGACGCGTGACGTCGCCTGGTCCATGGCGGTCGCCGACGGCCGGATCCACGCCTCGGACGGGCCGTCCCTGTACGCGCTCGACGGCTCCGACGGCTCCGAGCGGTGGCGGCTGTCCACCGACGCCTGGGTGTACGCGCTGCGCGCCGAGCGGGGCACCGTCGTCACCGCCACGCGCGGCGGCGGCGTACAGGCCTGGGAGGCGTCCAGCGGCCAGAAGCTGTGGGAGCTGACGGGCGCGCAGAGCGACTTCGAGACCCCGGAGGCGGCCCCCGTCCTCCACGAGGGCACGGTGTACGTGTGGCAGGACGCGCGGCTGCGCGCCCTGGACGCCCGCAGCGGCCGCGAGTCCTGGTCGTACCCGATCGGTGACGCCGGCTCCTGCGGGAACGTGCCGGTGCGGGTCACGCCCGCCGCGGACGGCAACGTGTACGTCGCGGCCGGCACCCGGGTGATCTCGGTGGACCGGGCGTCGGGCCGGGTCCGCTGGCACTTCGAGGCCCCCGCGGTCTTCCTGGCCCCGCCGGCCTTCGCGCCGGGTGCGGCGGTCACGGGCGGCGGGGTCTACCTCGCCGACTACCTGGGCACCGTCTACGCCCTCGACGCGGCCACCGGCCAGGACCGCTGGCGCATCGCGACGGAGTCGCGGCAGTCCTCCGACCCGGTGCTGGTGGTGGGCGGCAACGTCCACCTGGGGGCGGGCAGCGCGCTCTACACGCTCGACGCGGTCACCGGCACCCCGAAGTGGCGGTTCGCGGCGGGCGGCGAGATCACGGGCCTGCCGGCGGTCGCGGACGGCCGGGTGCACTTCGGGTCGGCCGACCACTGCCTGTACACGCTGGACGCGGCGGGCGGGCAGCTCCGCTGGAAGCTGGCCACGGGCGGCGAGATCACGGGCGCCCCGGTCGCGGAGGCGGGCGTGGTGTACGCGTGCAGCAAGGACCGCTGCGTGTACGCCCTGGACGCGGCGAAGGGCACGGGCACCCGTACGAGCGGGTGACCCGGCCGGGGCCGGGTCCGGCCCCGCCGGGTAGCGCACCGCACCGGGAGTGACAGGATGGACCCCATGAGCAACGTCTACTTCGACATCAACATCAACGGCGCCTCCGCCGGCCGCATCGTCTTCAAGCTGTACGACGACGTCGTCCCGAAGACCGCGCGCAACTTCCGCGAGCTGGCCACCGGCCAGAACGGTTACGGTTACGCCGGCTCGGGCTTCCACCGCGTCATCCCGCAGTTCATGCTCCAGGGTGGTGACTTCACCAACCACAACGGCACCGGCGGCAAGTCCATCTACGGCGAGAAGTTCGAGGACGAGAACTTCCAGCTGAAGCACGACCGCCCGTACCTGCTGTCGATGGCGAACGCCGGCCGCAACACCAACGGCTCGCAGTTCTTCATCACCACGGTCGTCACCCCGTGGCTCGACGGCAAGCACGTCGTCTTCGGCGAGGTCGTCGAGGGCCAGGCCCTCGTCGACCAGATCGAGGCCCTGGGCTCCCAGTCCGGCGCCCCGAAGGGCAAGATCGAGATCGCGGCCTCCGGCGTCGTCGAGGCCTGATCCCCACCCGCCTGCCCGGCCGGTCGGCCCCGCCCCCTCAAGGGGGCCGGGGCCGCCGCCGTTTCCGGGGCCGCCGCAGTATCCGGGCCCGCCCGCCTGGTAGCGTGACCCGCCGTTTGTCCGAGGGGGAGGGGTTCGGGCCATGGTGGCTGGACGTCGGATCAGGTTCACCGCGGTGCTGGTGGCCGTGGTGTTCGCACTGACGGGTTTCGCGTCGTCGGGTGGCGGGGGCGGCGGGGGCGGTGGCGGCGGGGGCGGCGGAAAGAGCAAGAGCGGCAGCAAGGGCAGCGGCGGCGGCTGCTCCAGCTCCAAGAGCAAGAAGAAGAGCCACAGCGGCGGGAACGGCAGCACGGCCTCCGTCTCGCCCACCGCCTCCGCGAGCCCCGGCGGCGATCCGGCCACCGTCGTCGTGGTCACCTGCACCGGTCCCGGCAGACCCGTCACCACGCTCCGGTTCACCTCGCTGCTCGACCGCAGGGCCACCGTCGAGGTCGAGCTCCGCCGGGAGGGCGCCGCGGGCTCCGCCGTCGAGTCCAAGGTCGTCCAGGCGGATCTGGGGGCCCGCGAGACCCGCACGGTCGACGTGCCCCTCGGCGACCCCTCGCGTGCCGCGGACGTCACGCGCTGCCGGCTCGGCGAGCCCGTCACCCGCGGCTCGGGCCCGGCCGCCACGCGCACCCCCGCCCCCGGTTCCACCTCCGGCGGTTCCACGAACAGCGGAACGGGCCCGAGCACGGGTGCGGACACGGGCACGCCGAAGCCCGGCGCGAGCAAGCCCCGCAAGTCCCGCTGACGGGAGGCGTCAGCGCAGCCGGAACTCCGTTCCCGGGCGGCGGTTCGTGAAGAGGTCCGCCTGGCGGTCCGGGGGCAGGTTGCCCAGCGCGATCAGGGCCGGGGCCTGGGCCAGGGCCTGCTGGAGCGCGGCCTGCTTCGCCGACCACAGGGCCCGTACGGTGCCCTGCACGGCCTCCGTCGGGAAGCCGGCCAGGGTCTGTGCCGCCCGCAGGGCCGCCGGGAGCAGTTCGTCCGGTGCGGTCAGTTCGGAGACCAGGCCGATGGTGTGGGCCCGTCGCGCGGAGAGCCGTTCCGCCGTGCCCATCAGGGACATCCGGGCGGCCTCGCCGAAGGGCATGCGCTGGGCCATGTAGACGGCCTCGTAGGCGCTGACCATCCCGTACGTGGTGTGCGGGTCGAAGAAGGTCGCCGTTTCGGAGGCGATGAGGAAGTCCGCCTCGCCCAGCAGGTAGAAGGCCCCGCCGCAGGCCATGCCGTTGACGGCGGCGATCACCGGCTTCCACAGGTCGCGGGACTTGGGGCCGATCGCGATCAACGGGTCGTCGGCGGAGTAGGGCGACGCGGGCTGCGGTACCTCGACGCCGCGGTCGATGCCGGTGCAGAAGGCGGCCGGGCCGGCGCCGGTCAGCACGACCGCCCGGACCTCCTCGGCGAACCGGAGCTCGCGCCACGCCTCGGCCAGTTCGGCGGCGGTGGCCAGGTCGACGGCGTTGTGCCGGTGCTGCCGGTCCAGGGTGACGACCGCGACCCCGGTCGCCTTGTCCCGCTCCACCCGTACGGTCACGGTCACGACTTCTCCAGGAGCCAGCGCGGCACGGCCATCCCGCCCGTCTCGGTGAAGGTCACGTGCACGCGTGCGCCGATGCGCAGCCGGGCCGGGTCCATGGAGTCGAGCGGGGCGTCGGCGGAGGTCACCAGGTTCCCGGCGAGCCGGATGTGCGGGGCGTCGGCGAGCTCGACGAGGATCACGTTGTACGGGGCCTGCGCGGCGTAGGCGGGCAGCAGCGGCGGGTGCGGCCGGACGTAGGACCAGATGCGGCCGCGGCCGCTCATGCGGCGCCAGTCGCTGTCGAAGGACCGGCAGTGGGGGCAGCAGGGGCGGGGCGGGAAGCGGAGCCGGCCGCAGGCGCTGCAGGCCTGGACCCGCAGTTCGCCCCGGGCGGCGTACTCCCAGAAGGGCGCGCCGTCCTCGTCGGGGACGGGCAGGAGCAGGGCGTCGGCGGTCGCGGCGGACGTGTCGGGTGCGGCGGACGCGGTGGCTGCGGCGGACGCTTCGGGTGCGGTGGTCATCGGTCGGTCAGCTCCTCAGCAGGATCGCGGACGTCGGGACGCCTTCGCCCGCCGTCACCAGGCAGGTCGCGGCGTCCGGCACCTGGGCGGTGGAGACGCCGCGCAGCTGCTTGACGCCCTCGTTGATCAGGTTGAAGCCGTGCACGTACGCCTCGGACAGGCCGCCGCCGCCGGTGTTGATGGGGAGCCGGCCGCCCAGCTCCAGGGCGCCGCCCTCGGTGAAGGCGGCGCCCTCGCCGCGTCCGCAGAAGCCGTAGCCCTCCAGGGAGAGCGGGATGAGCGGGGTGAAGGCGTCGTAGATCTGGGCGACGTCCACGTCCTGGGGGCCGAAGTCGGCCTGCTTCCACAGGTGGCGGGCGGCGGTCCAGGCGGGCCCGGACAGGGGGTCGTCGTTCCAGTAGTTGACCATGCCGTGGTGCTGGGAGGGCAGGCCCTGGGCGGCGGAGTGGACGTAGACGGGCCGGTGGCGGCAGTCACGGGCCCGTTCGGCGGAGACGATCACGCAGGCCAGGGCGCCGTCGGTTTCGAGGCAGTTGTCGAAGAGGCAGAGCGGGTCGCTGATCATGCGGGAGGTCATGTACATCTCGCGGGTCAGCGGGCGTTCGTACATCATCGCGGCGGGGTTCTCGTTGGCCCGGTTGCGGCAGGCCATCGCCACGTTGAGGAGGTGGTCGCGGGTGGCTCCGTACTCGTGCATGTAGCGGCGGGCCAGCATGCCGATCTCGTCGGCGGGGCGCAGCAGGCCGAAGGGGCGGGTCCACTGGCCGGGGGTGGGCAGCTGGACGGCGGTGTTCTTCCAGGGGCGCGGGCCGGATCCGCGTTTACGGGAGCGCCAGGCGACGCCGACGGTGGCCTGGCCGGTGGCCACGGCGGCGGCGAGGTGGCCGACGGTGGCGCAGGAACCGCCGCCGCCGTAGCCGATCTTGGAGAAGAAGGTGACGTCGCCCGCGCCGATGGCCTTGGCGACCTCGACCTCGTCGGTCTCCTCCATGGTGTACGAGGAGAAGGCGTCGACCTCGGACGGATCGATGCCGGCGTCGGCGAGGGCGGCCAGGATCGCCCGGCAGGCCAGTTCCTTCTCGGACTGCGGCAGATGTCTGGCAAAGGCGGTCTGGCCGATGCCGACTATCGCCGAAGCGTCCTTGAGCGTTGCCGCCATCGCCACCTCCGGGGAGTGCGCCAGTACTGACAGCCGCGAAGGCTACAGCTAATCTGACGGATAGTCAGCTGCTGGGTTCGCGGGAGGGTGGCACGCATGGGCGAAGACGTGCGGGAGGACGGGCGCGGTGACCTGCGCTGGGGGACCATCGCGGGGCTCGTCCGGTCGGCGGCAACGCGGTACGCCGACCGCGAGGCCGTCGTCGACGGGCGCGTCCGGATCGACTACGCGCAGCTCGGGGAGCGCGTCGAGCGCGCCGCGGCCGCCTGTATCGCCGCCGGGGTGGCGCCCGGTGACCGGGTCGCCGTCTGGGCCCCCAACACCCTGGACTGGATCGTCTCCGCGCTCGGCGCCGTCTCGGCGGGCGCCGTCCTCGTCCCCCTGAACACCCGTTTCAAGGGCGCGGAAGCGGCGTACGTCCTCCGGCAGAGCCGGGCCCGGCTGCTGTTCGTCACCGGCACCTTCCTCGGTACCTCCTACGTCGCCTCCCTGCGCCGGGCCGCGGCCGAGGGACCCGGCCGGGGACCCCTGCCCGGGCTGCCGCACCTGGACGAGGTCGTCGTCCTCGCCGAGGACGCCCCCGATTCCTTCCGCACGTGGAAGGACTTCCTCGCGGGCGGGGACCGGATCACCGCGCAGGCGGTCCGGGAGCGTGCCGAAGCCATCAGCCCCGACGCCCCCTCCGACATCATCTTCACCTCCGGGACCACCGGCAGCCCCAAGGGTGCGGTCATCACCCATGCCCAGTCCCTGCGCTGCTACGACGTGTGGAGCGAGCTCGCCGGGCTGCGCGAGGGCGACCGCTACCTGATCGTGAACCCCTTCTTCCACACCTTCGGCTACAAGGCCGGGATCCTCGCCTGCCTGATGCGCGGGGCGACGATGGTCCCGCAGCCCGTCTTCAACGCGGACACCGTCCTCGCCAACGTCGCCGCCGAACGGATCTCCGTACTGCCCGGGCCGCCCACCCTGCACCAGTCACTCCTGGACCACCCCCAGCGCGACCACCACGACCTCTCGGCCCTGCGGCTGGTCGTCACCGGCGCCGCCGTGGTCCCGCTGCGGCTCGTCGAGCGCCTGCGCGAGGAGCTGCACATCGCCACCGTCCTCACCGCCTACGGGCTCTCCGAGGCCGGCGGCATCGTCACCATGTGCCGCCGGGGCGACCCCGCCGAGGTCATCTCCGCCACCTCGGGCCGGGCCGTCCCGGACACCGAGGTGGCGGTCCTGGACGGGAACGGCCGGCCGCTGCCGGCCGGGACCCCCGGTGAGATCGCGGTCCGCGGCTACAACGTCATGCAGGGGTACTTCGAGGCCCCCGACGAGACGGCCGCGGCGATCACCCCGGAGGGCTGGCTGCACACCGGTGACGTGGGGGTGCTGGACGGACACGGGAACCTGCGCATCACCGACCGGATCAAGGACATGTTCATCGTCGGCGGCTTCAACGCCTACCCGGCCGAGATAGAGCAACTCCTCGGCCTGCACCCGGACATCGCCGACGTCGCGGTCGTCGGCGTCCCCGACCCGCGCCTGGGCGAGGTCGGCCGGGCCTACGCGGTCCGCCGCCCCGGTTCCACCCTCACCGCCGACGACCTGATCGCCTGGTCCCGGCGCGAGATGGCCAACTACAAGGTCCCGCGCACGGTGGAGTTCGTCACCGAACTCCCCCGCAACGCCGGCGGCAAGGTCCTCAAACGCGAACTCCGCACCCGCACCTGAAGGCTGACGGCCGCGGCTTCGAGGCTCCCGGCGCATCCCCCGGGGCTGTCACGCCTCGCCGTCGTGATCGTGCAGGCGCTGATCGAGGTCGCTCACCCAGCGCTGGGCCCAGGCACGCAGCTCGGCCGTCTCGCCTTCGGTGAGGCCGTAGGCGTGGAACTCCTCGTCGTCGGCCCAGTCCGCACCGGCGAGGCGGTCGCGGAGATCGTGGAGTCGGAATTCGTCCCGGCCGTGGCGCTCGCCGAGGCGCTCGAGCTCTCGGATCGTGCGATGGCGGGAGGCGGCACGCACGTCGATGAGGTCCCGGACGGCACCGCGGTCGGCGAGGGCTCGGACCTTGGTCCCGATGACGGAATCGAAGGCGAGGACCGGCCCGTACTCGGTCTGGACGGGAGCCGTCCAGAAGTGTTCCTTGAGGACGTCCACCTCGCACTCCTCACCGGTGTCCGGGTCGGCGGCCATCAATCGGGCCGAGAGCGCGTCCACGTCCATGACGCGCACCTGCCAGCCCTGTGCTGCCAGGCCCTGCTCCAGGCTTGCGACGATCTCCGCCATCGGAGCCGGGTTCTCGGTGGCTACGTCGAGGTCCTGGCTGAGCCGCTGGACAAGGCCGTGGGCTTGAACGGCGTACCCACCCGTGATCACGAGGGGGTACGGGGCTCCGATGTCGATGACCGCGGTGAGTAGCCGTCGGTGCAGGTCGCTCAGCTTCACGCGGCGGCAGACCCCCGGCTCGCGAGCTCGGGAAAGGCTTCCTCCCAGACCTGTCGCACGTGTCGGCTGACCAGATTCCGCAGGACGGGCCACTGCGCCAGCAGCAGATCGTGGTTCAGGAAATTCACGAGATCCTCGTGCTGCCCCTCGCCGAGGACGGTGCGGTACAGGCCCATGCGCAGACGGGGCCGGTCCAGATCGTAGGCACGCAGTCCGGACCAGGCCACGTGCAGCGGCAGCTCGACCACCCCGTGCTGCGGACCGGCGAGCCTCTCCAGCGAGGCGGGCAGCCGGTTCGCGTACCGGGCTCGGAACACTTCGGCCGCCGGCGGCTCCGGGCTGCTAGAGGAGTGCATGACCATGAACCCGATTATCCCGCGCCCCGCCCGCCCCCGGTAGCGCAGGCGCGACGAACCACCCTGAGGGGTGGGTGCCCGGGGCGGCCCGGGTCAGCGGGCGTAGGAGCCGATGCCCACCAGGCAGTAGACGTACTGGTTGAGGACGGTGGAGCCGCGCATGTAGCGGTAGGAGAAGGCGTACTGGGTCTTGGGGTTGTCGTTGCAGCTGTTCAGGTCGGCGGTGCCGGGGATGCTCTCGATCACCCGGTAGTGGGCGTCGGAGGCCGAGCAGGGGACCTCCTCGACGCCGCTGACGCTGCGGGGCGTCGTCGAGTCCGGGAGCTGTCCGTTCAGGCAGGTGCCCCGGTCGAAGGGGCTGGGCTCCGGGCTGGGCTCCGGGCTCGGTTCGGCGCTCTGGGCGGCGCTCGGTTCGGAGCTGTACGGGGTGGTGGCGGAGGCCTCGGGAGTGGGGGAGGGGCTCCACGAGGAGGACCAGGTGGGTGTGGACTCGGCGGCCGGTTCGGCGTCGTCGCCGTCGTCGCCGCCGCTCAGCAGGAAGAAGCCGATGACCAGAACCGCGGCGACGGCGAGACCCACCAGGCAGCCGCGCCCGCCGCCCGTCTGCGGGGCCGGGGCGGACCGCTGCGCGACCGTGTGCGCCGGCGGCGGGGGAGTGATGCCGCCGGCCCCCGCGATCCAGGCCGCGCCCGCGCCGGACACGTGGATGCGTAAGCGCATCTCCTCGGTGCCGACACGGACCTGGACGAGGTCGCCGTGCCGGCAGGGCGGTATGCGCAGGCGGACCGTTCCGGTCGGCAGCTCCACGGGGAGGATCACACCGTGGGCGGCCTGCTGGGGAGTGATCGTGATGAGCATTTCCTGTGACGACACCGGCTGCTCCAGGGAGTGAGGGTGGTGCGCAGGCTGCCTGACGGTTCCTCACGAATTGTGCCCGGTGTCCCGAAGGTGACGCAGCCGTTCCGCCGAGTCTCAGGAACGGCGGGCCAGCACCAGCCGCCAGCGCGGAGCACCGTCGGCCCGGCGGCCGAAGTGCTCCAGCGGGACGGTCTCCACGGTGAAGCCGGCCGTCCGCAGGTCGGCACGCACCCCGCTCAGCGGGAAGGTCCGGTAGTACATGACGAAGGGCGGCCGCCACACCGCGTTGCGCACCCGCATCGCGGCGTCGAAGCCCGCCACCGCCCACCACACCGGTGAGCCCGGTGGGATCGGGGCGCCGATGGGGAAGGCGAAGACCCCGCCCTCGCGCAGCGCCGCGTGCACCCCGGAGAAGAGCGCGGGCCGCTCGGCGGGCAGGAAGTGGCCGAACGCCCCGAAGCTGACCGCCAGGTCGTAGGAGTCCGCCAGCGCGGACGGCAGGGCCCGTGCGTCGGCCCGTACGAAGTCCACGCGGTCGTCGTCCGCGTGCACCCGCCCGGCCTCGGCGAGCATGCCCGCGCTGAGGTCCACCCCGGTGACGCGGTCCCGGCACAGCCGCCGCAGCATCCCGGTTCCGGCGCCGGTGCCGCAGCACACGTCCAGGCCGGATCCGAAGGTGCCCTCCCACTGGGCCAGGGTCTCCTCGACCGCGTCGAGCATCCGGTCCGGGGTACGGAAGGGGGTGTGGTCGAACTTCGGCGCGAGGAGGTCGTAACCCCGCTCGACGGAGGAGAGGCCCTGCACGGCCAGTTCGCGGACGCTCGGCCCGTGGGAGGAGAACACACCCCCAGCCTAAGCCGCCGCCCGCGCCGGGCCCGGGCATACGTGTGCGGCGGTCGCGGTGGCTCCCCCTCCGGGCCACCGCGACCGCCGTTCCCCCGTTGCTCCCCCGAATTCCCCCGAGCCCCCGTTTCCCCCGTGGGCTCCCCCGTGCTTCGTGCGGCTGTTACGGGCGCGGACCGGACGCGTGGTTGTCCAGCGTCTGGATCTCCTCGCCCGTGGCCTGGTCGTCCGTCGGCGGCTTGATCTCGATGCCCGACGCGTGGTTGTCCAGGGTCTCGATCTCGACGCCCGAGGCGTGGTTGTCGAGCGGCTTGATGGTGCCGTCGTTCGGCAGGATGTTCTCGTTCGTCGTCATCGGTTCTCCTGATGGATGGGTGGGACCCGTTCGGCGATTCCCCCGATGACCGCCGAACGGGTGTTCCTTCCAAACGGCCCGGATGTCCCCCGACGCACCGGGTCGATGCACCTATCGTGCCGTTCGGCGATAAACGAACGATGAACGCCTCGTTCAGCAGGCGTTCTTGCAGGTCAGGCTGCGATCTCCGTGGCCAGCAGGTTCTGCACCTCGGACAGTTCGGCCGAACCGAGCTGCTGGAAAACGGTCTCCGCGTCCCGCCAGCACGCCCGCGCCCGGTCCGTCTGCCCCAGCCGCCGCAACGCCTTGCCCAGCACGGTCAGCACGGTCGCGCGCCGCCACTCCCCGCCGATGCCGCGCAGCGCGATGGCCTGCTCGGCGTGCGCGGCGGCCAGCGTGGGCCGGCGCGCCGCGAGATGGGCGACGGCCAGCCGGAAGTGGGTCACGCCCTCCCACAGCGGCTGCCGGTTGTCGTGGAAGAGCGCCAGCGCCTCGGTGAGCTGCGCCAGGGCCTCGCCGAGCCGGCCCGCCTGGGTGAGCGCGATGCCGAGCGCGTAGCGGCCGTTGGCCAGGCGCAGGGACAGACCCATCCGGTCGTAGATCGCGATGCCCTGCTGGGCGAGGTCTATGGCGCTGGTGAGGCGGCCCAGTTCCACGTGGATGCGGGACAGGTTGCACAGGGCGCTCGCCTCGCCGACGTTGTTGGCGTCGGCGCGGAAGTTCTGGATGGCCTCCAGCAGGTACCGCTCGCCGTCCGCGTGGCGTCCCTCGTAGAGGGCGATGATCCCGCGGTCGTTGGGCGCCCAGCAGCTGGGCAGCGGGTCGCCGGCCTCGCGGGCCAGGGCCATGGCCTGGCGGGCCTCGTCGTCGGCCTCGGCGAAGCGGCCGGCGACCAGGTGGACGTTGGTGAGGGTGGTGCGGGCGCGGCCCTCGGCGTACGGGTCCTTGGCGGCCTGGGCGGCGTCGCGCAGGGCGGTCGCGGCGGACTCGTACTGCTTGGAGTTGGCCCCGGACTCGGCCAGGTCCTTGGCCGCCCACAGCAGGTCCACGGCCCGGCGCAGGACGGGTGAGTCGCCGCCCCGTACGGAGGCCTGGCGTACACAGGCCAGCAGCGGGCCGGCCTCCGCGTACAGCCAGTCCAGGGCGGCCCGCGGTGCGGCGAAGACCAGCCCGGGGTAGTGGGTGTCGGACAGGTGCGCGGGCAGCCGGTCGCCGGGGCGTTCCAGGGCGTACACCCCGGAGGCGGTGGCCAGGTAGAAGTCCAGGAGGCGGTCCAGGGCCGCCTCGCGCTCGCTCGGCGGCTGCTCGTCGCGCTCGGCGCAGGCACGCGCGTAGAGCCGTACGAGGTCGTGGAAGCGGTAGCGGCCCGGGGCGGCGGATTCCAGGAGGGAGCAGTCGACCAAAGCCTCCAGGAGGTCCTCGGTGTCGTACTCGGGCAGGTCCAGTACGGCGGCGGCCGCGGACAGCGAGATGTCGGGGCCGTCGGCGAGGCCGAGGAGGCGGAAGGCGCGCTGCTGGGCCGGCTCCAGCTGGCCGTAGCCGAGCTCGAAGGTGGCCTTGACGGCGAGGTCGCCGGCCTGGAGCTCGTCGAGGCGGCGGCGTTCGTCGCCGAGCTTGGCGGCGAGGACGGACACGGTCCAGGTGCGGCGGGCGGCGAGCCGGGAGGCGGCGATCCGGATGGCCAGCGGCAGGAAGCCGCAGGCGCCGACGACGTCGAGGGCGGCCTGGCGTTCGGCGCCCACGCGCTCCTCGCCGACGATGCGGGTGAAGAGCTGGAGGGCCTCCTCGGGGCTCATCACGTCGAGGTCGACGAGATGGGCCCCGGCGAGGCCCGCCATGCGGACGCGGCTGGTGACGAGCGCGGCGCAGCCGGCGGTGCCGGGCAGCAGCGGGCGGACCTGGGCGGCGTCGCGGGCGTTGTCGAGGAGGACCAGGACGCGGCGGCCGTCGAGGGTGGAGCGGTAGAGCGCGGCCCGTTCGGCCGGGGAGTCGGGGATGGCGGTGTCGGGGGTGCCGAGCGCGCGCAGGAAGGAGCCGAGGACGGCCTCCGGTTCGGCGGGGCGGGCCTCGGTGCCCTGGAGGTCGACGTAGAGCTGGCCGTCGGGGAAGTGCGGGCGGGCGGCGTGGGCGACGTGGACGGCGAGGGTGGTCTTGCCGACGCCGCCGATGCCGGCGAGTGCGGAGACGGCCATGACCTGGTCCTGGGCGCCGCCGGAGAGGATCGTGCCGAGTTCATGGACGAAGCTGGAGCGGCCGGTGAAGTCGGGTACGGTCGCGGGCAATTGGGCGGGCCTCACGTGAGTGGCGGCGGCGGCCGGGGCGGGGTCTTCGGCGCGGGCCAGATCTGCGTCGGCGTTCAGGATGCGCTGCTGGAGGGCGGCCAGCTCGGGGCGCGGGTCGACGCCGAGTTCGTCGGCGAGGAGGCGTCGGGTGTCGGCGTACACGGCGAGGGCCTCGGCCTGCCGGCCGCTGCGGTAGAGGGCGAGCATGAGCAGCTCGCGGAGCCGTTCGCGCATCGGGTGGGCGGCGGTGAGGGCGGTGAGCTCGGAGACGGCCTCGGCGTGGTGGCCGACCTCCAGGTCGAGGTCGAGCCGGGTCTCCAGCAGCGTCAGGCGCCATTCGGTGAGCCGGGTGCGCTCGGTCTCGGCGTGCGGGCCGGGCACCCCGGCGAGGGGTTCGCCCTCCCACAGGTCGAGGGCGCGGGCCAGGAGCGTACGGGCGAGCGAGCGGTCCCCGGCGGCGCGGGCGCTCTCGGCGTCGGCGGCGAGGCTGCGGGCGACGCCGAGGTCGAGGGTGGCGGCGGAGCGCAGCCGGATGGCATAGCCGCCGGACTCGGTGACGAGGAGGCCGGGGTCGACGACCTTGCGCAGGCGGGAGGCGTAGGTGCGGATGGTGGCGAGGGCCTGCTGCGGGGGGTCCTCACCCCAGATGGCGTCGATCAGCTCGGGTGCGGTGGCGGTGCGGCCGTCGCGCAGCAGGAGTACGGCGAGCAGGGCGCGCTGCTGCGGGGTGCCGGAGGGCAGTGCCTCGGCCCCCCGCCAGGCCCGCACGGGCCCGAGCACGGCGAACCGGGACTCGCGGTCGGTGTGGGTGTCGCCTGCGGCGGGCTCGGCGGGCCCGGCGGGCTCGGCGGTGTCCCGGGCGGGGCGGCCTTCGGCGGTGGAGCTCGCGGCGGTGGGTGCCGGGGCGGCGGGGCCATGGCCGACGGCGGGGATCCGGCCGGGGGTGGTACCGGCGGGGGCCGCCGGGGGTACGGGAGCGGCGGGGCGGGTGGGGCCGGCTTCGGCCGCGCGGGCCCCGGGGTGTTTCCGCGGGTGCGGGATGGCCGGTACGCCGTCCATCTGTCGTCCCCCCTGCCTTCCGTCGGTGTAAGGGTCAGTCTGCCCTGTCTCGCGCGAACACGTCAGCCCGTCCATGACCGATCACAGACCAACTAGCTGACGGTTCGTCAGATCGGCGCTACCGTATGAGCCATGGAGACCTTCCCGAAGATCATCTCGGTGGACGACCACACGGTTGAGCCTCCCCACGTCTGGCAGGACCGGCTCCCGTCCAAGTACCGGGACATCGGCCCCCGCATCGTCCGCGCCCCGCTCAAGGAAATGACCTTCCTCGGCGGCAAGTTCGCCCCCGTCATGGGAGCCCGCGGCGACGACGGCCCGATCGGCGACTGGTGGGTGTACGAGGACCTGCACCGGCCGCTCACCCGCCTCGACACCGCCGTCGGGTACGACCGCGACGAGATCAAACTGGAAGTCATCACCTACGAGCAGATGCGCCCCGGCTCCTTCTCGGTTCCCGACCGGTTGGCCGACATGGACGTCAACCACGTCCAGTCGGCGCTCTGTTTCCCCACCTTCCCCCGTTTCTGCGGCCAGACCTTCACCGAGGCCAAGGACCGTGAGCTGGGGCTCCTCGGCGTACGCGCCTACAACGACTGGATGGTGGAGGAATGGTGCGGCCCCGACGCCCGCGGCCGTCTCATCCCGCTCACCCTCGTCCCGCTCTGGGACGCCCGGCTCGCCGCCGCCGAGGTCCGCCGCAACGCGGCGCGCGGCGTGCGCGCGGTCGCCTTCTCGGAGATACCCCCGCACCTGGGCCTGCCCTCGATCCACACCGACGAGTGGGACCCCTTCCTCCAGGCGTGCGACGAGACCGGCACGGTCATCGCCATGCACATCGGCTCCTCGTCCCGCATGCCGTCCACCTCCGCGGACGCCCCGCCCGCGGTCGGCTCCACCATCACCTTCGCCAACTGCTGCTTCTCCATGGTCGACTGGCTGATGAGTGGCAAATTCGAACGCTTCCCCAACCTGAAGATCATGTACGCGGAGGGCCAGATCGGCTGGATCCCGTACATCCTCGAGCGCGCCGACGTGGTCTGGGAGGAGAACCGCGGGTGGGGCGGGGTCGCGGACAAGG
Source organism: Streptomyces yangpuensis (assembly GCF_024666385.1). Taxonomy (NCBI): domain Bacteria; kingdom Bacillati; phylum Actinomycetota; class Actinomycetes; order Kitasatosporales; family Streptomycetaceae; genus Streptomyces; species Streptomyces yangpuensis. Next base: position 3,223,154 of record NZ_CP102514.1, on the reverse strand, counting down.
TGCTCCGGCCGCCGTCCGAGCTTTTCGCCGGGCACGTCTTCGGATGCTTCTTCGACGACGCCTTCGGTCTGAAGAACCTCGACTCGATCGGCGTCGGCAACGTCCTCTACGAGACCGACTACCCCCACTCCGACTCGACCTGGCCGAAGTCCCGCGAGGTCGGCGAGGCGCAGATGGGCCACCTGGCCCCCGACGTGGTGGACCGCATCGTGCGCGGCAACGCGATCGACCTGCTCGGCCTCACCCCGGACGGCCTCTGGCCGGGACCGGGCCCGGCCGCCTGATCCCCGGCCCCGGCCGAGGTGCCGGCTCGGCCGACGACCGGCTCGACCGCGGGACCGGCTCGGGCCGACCGACCGACCGCCCGGCCGCCGGGCGGGGTCAGGTCCGTGCTCGGCGGCTGGTGACCGTGGTGGCGGGCGGTGCGGTCGCGAGCAGGAGGGACACGGTCAGGCCCGCCGCCGTGAGGAGCGGCAGCAGCACCCGTACGTCCACGAGGGCGACGAGGCCGGCGCCCAGCGCCAGGGCCAGCGCGTTCGGTACGAAGACCAGGGTGTTGGCGGTGGCGGCGGCGCGGCCCACGACGGAGTCCGGAACCTCGCGCTGCACGGTCGTCAGCGCGGCGATCAGCACGCACGGCAGGCCGACGCCGATCAGCGCGCTGCCCACCAGGGCCGCCGCGTCGTACGGCAGTGCCCGCCCACCGCACCCCAGCGCGAACAGCGCCGTCCCGGCCGCCGCGAACACCCGTACCGGCAGCCGCCGCAGGAGCGGGCCGGCGACGAGCCCGCTGAGTACGGACCCGGCTCCCTGCACCGCGTACAGCACCCCCACGTAGGCGGGTGTGCGGCCCAGGACGTCGCCGGCGACCGCGTGGACCACCGCGCCGTTGATCCCGGCCAGGAACATCACGGCGGCGGCCGTCGCCACCAGCGGCCGCAGCACCGGCGAGGCCCACAGCCGGCGGCCGCCCTCCAAGGCCTCGGCGAAACCGCCCGCCCGCGGAGCCGTCCGCTCCGGCGCGTCCCGGTCCACCCGCAGCAGCAGGAAGAGCCCGGCCGCCAGCGCGAACGTCACCGCGTCGAGCAGCGCCACCGAGGCCCCGCCGAACCGGGTGAACAGGGCTGCGCCCGCCAGCGGCGCGAGGAGCTTCATGCTCTCCCCGGCCGTCATCCGCAGTCCGTTGAAGTCGCCGAGGAGGCGGATGTCGACCGCCTTCGCGACCAGGGCGGCCTCCGCTGCCTCGTGGAGCGTGCCGCAGATCCCGTAGACGAGGAGGACGGCGAAGAGCAGCCACACCCGGTCGGCCGAGTCGAGCAGGCACAGGGCGGGCAGCAGCGCGGCCATCACGAGGCAGGTGGCCACGAGCAGGGGCCGGCGCGGCAGCCGGTCGGCGAGCACCCCCAGGGCGGGCCCGGCGAGCACCGGCGCCCACATGGCGAAGACCGTCAGTGCCGCGAGGCTGTCCGAGCCGGTGAGCGACTTGACCCAGATCCCGGCCACCAGCCACATCGCCGTCGTACCGAACCCGGACACCACCACCCCGAGCAGGTAGATCCCCGCATTGCGGTCCCGCAGGACCCGTCCGCTTCCCCAGTCGCCCATGGGGTCAGCCTGCTGCTGAGGACCCCCCGCGCGGATCGGTCACCTTCCCTGGGACGGGCCGCCCGGTGCGGGCGGCCCGTCGGGGAGCGGGTGGACGGGGACTACTTCGGGGTCGTCCAGACCTGGCGCTTGTTCGTGTTCGCCGTATAGAGCTGGACCACCGTGCCGTTGGCGGTCGCGCCGCCGGTGACGTCGAGGACCTTGCCCGACGCCACGTGGACGATCTGGCCCCTGGCGTTGACCGACCAGCGCTGGGCCGCCGAGCCGTTGCAGTCGTAGAGGCTGATCCTGTTGCCGTTGGCGCTCGCGTTGCGCGCGTTGTCCAGGCACTTGCCGAACGCGCGGAAGGTGCCGTCCTTGCCCAGGATCCAGGACTGCGCCGCGCTGCCGTTGCACGTGTAGAGCTGGATCTGCGTGCCGTTGGCGGCCTTGCCGCCCTTGACGTCCAGGCACTTCGAGCCGATCCCGCCCACCTTGCCCTGCGGCGGCAGCTGCGCCCCGGCGCCGGCCGCGAGGCGGCGCAGCCCCTGCACGTCGAACTGCTGGACGTAGGTCCCGGCCCGCTTGTCCTGGTAGGCGTAGGCGGGGGAGCACATGACGGGGAACTGACCCGAGTCGGTCCCCTTGACGCAGTCGCTCTTGTTCAGGCTGCGGTTGGCGTGCGTGAGGCCCAGCGTGTGCCCGAGCTCGTGGCTGATGTGGTTGCGCATGTACGTCTCGCCCATGGCGGCCGTCGGCCTGCCGGCCGCGGTGAAGAACGAGTCGTCGATGTAGGCGTGTCCGCTGGTGACGGTCTCGGCCACGGAGGAGCTGGTGAAACCGCAGCTCAGGTTGGCGGTGCCGGTACCGTCGCGGACGATCTTCCAGCCCGTGCTGCCCATGCTGCCCTCGCCGGCCGGCGGGACGCACGGGCGGTGCAGCACGCCCACGATCACCTCGCCCTTGGGGCGTACGTAGTCCCACCCGACCGGCTTCGTGTCGACGGCGACCGGGAGGTTCGTGATGCGGCGCAGGTCCGCGGCGGAGGCCTGGACGTATGGGCCCAGCCAGTCCGCGGACTTCTGGTCGTAGAACTTGATCGTGTAGCCGCTCGCCAGCCACTTGGTCGCGCCGCTCAGCTTCCAGCCCTCGCCCTGCGGCGGGGTGGGTGCCGCGGGTGCCGCCGGTGCGCCGGCCGCGGCCGACCTCGGGGCGGGGGCGGCCATCGGTGCCGCCTGCGTGCCGAGCGACATCACGCCGTTCCTGAAGACCGTGCCGTCGCTGCCGTGGGTGGTGGAGTCCTCCGCGTGGGCGTCGGGCCCTTCGCCGGCCGGCGGCAGGCCGGCCGCGGCGATTTCGGCCATGCCGTCCGGGGTGCCGGTGCTTTCCGTGGCGCTCGCGGCGCTCGGGGTGTCCTCGGTGCCGAACGCGGTGGAGGGGAGCTGAAGGGTTCCCACGATCGCGGCCACTGCCGCCGCGGCAACGATGGATATCCGGTGCTTGCCTGTGAATCGCAAGTGTCGTTGCCCTCTCGTCAAGATTCTCCTTCCGCGGGCCCGCGCGACGGCGGGGGCGGCGAGAATCGAAGTGATGATAGGTCAGGCAGACAAAGAGCCTGCCAGGGACCCGAGTTGACGAGTTCGGACGGACTGCCGGGGGTGACGGACCGGCTACACAGGGGTCGCCACGTGCCTTGCACCCGGCCCTGCGGACAAGGCATGCTTCGCCAGGGCAAAGCGGAAGGATCATCATGCCGGTGGACAAGCGGAGCGTCGTGACGGCGGTGCTGTGTGCGGTGGCGGCACTGGGGGCTTCCGCGGCGGTCGCGAAGCTCGCGCCGCCGCCCGAGGCGACCGCGCCCGTACGGGCGAAGGCCGCGCAGCCCTCCCTCTCGCCGACGGTTCCCTCGGGCTCGCACGCGCCGAAGCCCCAGCTGTCCGGGCAGCCCGGGATCACCCTGCCGCCGGGCGTCACGCCCCCGCCGGGCGGGCCCGCCGCCTTCACCGGCGCCCTGTTCACCAACGGCCTGGGCAGCGACCACTTCTGCACCGCCACCGTGGTGCAGAGCCCCGGCCGCAACCTCATCGTCACCGCCGGGCACTGCCTGCTCGCCGGGAAGCAGGGCGACGGCACCGCCGTCTTCGCGCCCGCCTACGCCAACGACATGGCGCCGTACGGCACATGGAAGATCGACGAGGTCTTCGAGGACGAGCGCTGGGCCGAGGGCACGGACGACGACTACGACCTCGCCTTCGCCACGCTCGCCCCCGACGCCCAGGGCCGCTCGATCGAGGACGTGACCGGCGCGGCCGTACTCGACACCACGGGCCGGGCCGGCGAGGAGGTCACGGTCACCGGCTACCCCGCCGACCGCAAGGTCCCCCGCACCTGCACGGCGACCGCGGTCCGCGAGAGCGCGACCCAGCAGCGCTTCGACTGCGCGGACTTCCCCGGCGGCACCAGCGGCAGCGCCTGGATCGCCCGCGACGGCAAGATCGTCGGCATCCTCACGGGCGGCGACACCGACGACGTCTCGACCAGCACGGTCCTGGGCGACTACGCGGCATCCCTCTACACCAAGGCCACCACCAAGACCCCCTAGAGCTCCGGCGGCCGCCGGTACGGGGCCCGGTCGGGTCAGGGAAATCCACCCGTCGGGGCGGGCCCCCGGGGCGGGGTCAGGGGAGGAGGCCCAGGTGGACGGGTTCGGGCGGGGGGTTGTTGAGGAGGTCCGCGAGGCGGGGTGGCCATACCGGTTCGCCGAGGGCGGCCAGGCGTTCCGCCGGGAGCCACTGCCAGTGGATGCCGGGGGACTCCAGGACCGGTTCCCGGTGCGGGCCCGTGGTGACGTAGATGTGCTCGTGCTGGCGCACCGGCACGCCCTGGTGCGTGAAGTCGTGCTCCCAGGTGCACAGCAGGCGCTCCGGCTCCAGGTCGGTCCACCCGGTCTCCTCGCGCAGCTCGCGCCGCACGCAGTCCTCGGGGCTCTCGCCGGGGTCGATCCCGCCGCCGGGCGGCAGCCAGTGGATGCCCACCTCCACGTTGTCCTCGCGGAAGAGGAACACCGACCCGGTGGGGGACAGGATGACAACGCGTGCCGCGTGACGTGGAGTTCGCCTCATCGATTCAGGGTACGTCGGTGATCGGCTTCGGGGGACGGGCTTGCGTCCACCGAAACCGGACCCCGAGCCGGCGCTCGCGCCGCTGACGGTGACCGGCCGGTGACCGGGTGCTGCTGGGCCACCTGCTGCGGAACCTGCTGATGACGCGGTGTGTCACCCCCGCGCGGAGGGCCGGATCTCCGTTTCCACCTCCCTGGACGGGGAACTGACGGTGTCGAACACCTGCCCGGTGATCGATCCGGTGGACGTGCCGGGGCTCCTGGAGCCCTTCCGCAGGGGCACGCCACCGGGCACGCCCGGTGGGGCGCGCCCGCAGTCTCCGTCCACGGCGGGCCGAACCGGCAGCACACCGCAGGTGAGGGCGCCGGGCGGGCCTGTCGATCGGCGCGTCGATCCCCGGGCGCACGAGGCGGAGCTGACGGCCGCGGCCACTCCGGGACCGGGGCGGCCTTGACGGTCCGTGTCCGGTTCGCCGTGCCCGGCGTGGCGCGCACAACGCGGACAAACCAGGTCTGATGGTGCGCTGATGTACGGTCGGTTGAATGAGCAAGCACGCCCGAGCACGCTCCCGCCCCGCCCGTACGAACCGCTGTGCGGCCCGCCGCGCCGCCCTCGCCGCCACTCTCTGCCTGGTGACCTTCACCGCGGGATGGGCGTACGTCGCCCACGACCCGGACCGGGCCGCGGGCGCGGCGCAGGCCCGCGCGGACTCCCGCCCGCAGCCCGTGGACCGGGTGGCGCGCGACATCCCGCGGTCGCCCACGCAGGGCCTGACCGGGATCAGCGAGCAGACCCGGGCGCGGATCCCGGCCGAGTCCCGCCAGCTGATCCTGGTCACCGGCCGGGCCGTGGACTCCTCGGAGTCGACCGCCACCCTGTACACCCGTCCCGAGGCCGGGGCCGACTGGGTCAAGGCCGAGAGCTGGCCGGCGCGCAACGGCGCCCGGGGCTGGTCCACGGAGCGCACGTACGGCGACCTGACCTCGCCGCAGGGTGTCTTCGCGCTCACCGACGCGGGCGGGCTGCTGTCCCCGCCGCCGGGTACGCGGCTCCCGTACGACGAGAACCGGGGCTTCGTCGCCACCGGCCGCGGGGTGAACGGCGAGTCCCTGGTGGGGTCCTTCGACTATGTCGTCGCCATCGACTTCAACCGCCGTCCGGGCCACTCCCCACTGGACCCGGTCAAGCCGGACGGTGAGGACAAGGGCGGCAACATCTGGCTGCACGTGGACCACGACGGCCCTTCCCAGGGCTGCGTCGGCATCCCCAAGGAGGCCATGCGCAAGGTCCTGGAGACCCTGGACCCGGCGGCGAAGCCGGTCATCGTGATGGGGCCGGAAGGCTTCTGACGGGGGTGCGCGGGCCGCGCAGCAGCAGCCCGATGTAGGCCAGGTCGAAGACGCTGCACAGGATGCCGAGCCCGAGGATGAACGGAGCGTCCTCGATCACCCCGAAGAGCAGGGTCGGGGCCAGTGTGCCGAGCCATTTGGCGACGGCGATGGTCAGGGACTGGCCCAGCGGGCCCTGCCGGGCGGCGTACATCGAGATGAACAGGCCCGACATCAGGAGGTTCTGCAGGAAGGCCGCGTAGCGGGTCGCGTCGTGCATCCCGAAGTGCGCGAGGAACATCCACTGCACGGCGAACCCGGTACCGAACACCATCAGTGACCAGCCGGCGAAGACCGGCCGGGTCACGAACCCGGGCAGCTCGGCGCGCCCGAAGCGCAGGTAGGTCCAGATGATCACCACGTCGGCCGTCGCCCACACCACGTTCACGACGCCCTGCGGCGAGAGTCCGTCCCGGAACTCCAGGACCGCGTAGGTCGCCTCCCAGGCGAAGTTCAGCGCGAGCGCGGCGACCGGCATCGCGTACGTCCGGTCCCGCAGTCCGACGCGGATCGCCTCCACGTACACGACGGTCCAGGCGACCCCGCTGACGAGGGTGAGCATCAGGTCCACGGCCCGCACCCTAGGGGGTGCACCCCGCCCGGGAAAGGTGCGCGTCCGAACCGGCCTCTTGTCTGACGGGCCGTCAGGTATCACGATGGCCCGGCACCGACAGGACGAATCGGCAGAGGAAGGCGAGGCGGGCCCGCCATGGCGCGCGTGTTTCCGGAAGGTCGGCTGGTCTACGGGATGCAGCTCCCGATCCAGTCGCAGAGCACCCTCTACGCCGAACCCTGGGAGGCGGCGGCCGGGGCCCGCGATCTCGCAGAGATCGCGCGGGCCGCCGACCGGTCGGGCTTCGGCTACCTGGCCACCTGCGACCACGTGGCCGTCCCGCGGCGGCTCGCGGGGCCGATGAGCACCGTCTGGTACGACCCGGTCGCCACCCTGTCCTTCCTCGCCGGGATCACCGAGCACGTGCGGCTGATGAGCCACGTGGCGATTCTCGGCCTGCGCCACCCGCTGATCAGCGCCAAGCAGTACGCCACCCTCGACCACCTCAGCGGCGGCCGGCTGATCCTCGGCGTCGGCGCCGGGCACGTCCAGGAGGAGTTCGAGGTCCTCGGCGTGGACTTCGCGCGCCGCGGGGCCGTCCTCGACGAGACCCTGGACGCGCTGCGGGCGGCCCTGGGTCCCGAGGAGTACCCGGAGTTCGAGGGCGGGCTGTTCTCCTTCAGGGACCTCGGGCAGCTGCCGCGGCCCGCCCAGGAGCGGATCCCCGTCTGGGTGGGCGGCTCCTCGCCCGCGGCCGTGCGCCGGGCCGCCGTCCGCGGGGACGGCTGGCTCCCGCAGGGCGACCCGCGCGAGAAGCTCCCGGCGCAGATCGCCCGTATCGCGCGGCTGCGCGCCGAGGCCGGCGTCACCGGAGCCTTCGAGGTCGGCGCGATCACGGAGGCGCTGTACGTCGGCGAGCCCGGCTGGGACACCGGCCGCCGCACCCTCACCGGCAAGGCGGAGGTGCTCGCCGAGTCCCTGCGCGAGTACCGGGCGCTCGGCGTGGACCAGATCCAGGTCCGCTTCCGCAGCCGCGACCGCGCCGAGCTCGTCGACCAGATCACCGCCTTCGGGGCCGAAGTGGCTCCGCATCTCAACGACTAGGAGCACGGGCATGGGCAAGCTGGACGGGCGCGTCGTCATCATCACCGGTGCGGCGCGCGGCCAGGGCGAGCAGGAGGCCCGGCTCTTCGCGGCCGAGGGTGCGAAGGTGCTCCTCGGTGACGTGCTGGACGAGCAGGGCGCGGCCGTGGCCAAGGAGATCGGCGAGGACCGGGCCCGGTACGTACGGATGGACGTGAGCCGGGAGGAGGACTGGGCGGCGGCCGTCACCGCCGCCAAGGAGTCCTTCGGCCGGATCGACGGCCTGGTCAACAACGCGGGCATCCTGCGCTTCAACGAGCTGACGGCGACCCCGCTGGAGGAGTTCCAGCAGGTGGTCCAGGTCAACCAGGTCGGGGCCTTCCTCGGCATCAAGTCGGTGGCGCCCGAGATCGAGGCGGCCGGCGGCGGCACCATCGTCAACACCTCCTCCTACACCGGCCTGACGGGCATGGCGTATGTCGGCACCTACGCCGCGACGAAGGCGGCGATCCTCGGCCTGACCCGGGTCGCCGCGCTGGAGCTGGCGGCCAGGGGGATCCGGGTCAACGCGATGTGCCCGGGCGCGGTGGACACCCCGATGGCCAATCCGGGGCTGCTGGACCCCGGGAACATGACCGCCGAGGCCCGCGAGGCGATGGCGGACCTCTACCGGCGGGTGGTCCCGATGGGGCGGGTGGGGCGGCCGGAGGAGATCGCCCGGCTGGCGCTCTTCCTGACCGGCGAGGACTCCTCGTACATCACCGGCCAGCCGTTCGTCATCGACGGCGGCTGGATGGCGGGCGTCAGCGTCCTGTAGCGGCGACGGCAGCGGCCATTGGCTGATGGAGCGTCAGGTATTGACGCTCCCGGCCCCGCGGTGGAACAGTCGAGACACCAAATCTGACGACACGTCAGAAAACAGAGGACGGTGACCCCCTTGGAATTCGGGCTCTTCGTGCAGGGATACGTGCCAGAGGCGCGGTCCAAGGTCGACCCCGAGGCAGAGCACAAGGCGCTGGTCGAGGAGACCGAGTACGTCATCCAGGCCGACAAGTCCGGCTTCAAGTACGCCTGGGCCTCCGAACACCACTTCCTGGAGGAGTACTCGCACCTGTCGGCGAACGAGGTGTTCCTCGGCTACCTCGCCCACGCCACCGAACGCATCCACCTCGGCTCCGGCATCTTCAACCCGCTCGCCCCGGTGAACCACCCGGTCAAGGTGGCCGAGAAGGTCACCATGCTCGACCACCTCTCCAAGGGCCGCTTCGAGTTCGGCACCGGCCGCGGCGCGGGCAGCCACGAGATCCTCGGCTTCCTGCCCGGCATCGAGGACATGAACGGCACCAAGGAGATCTGGGAGGAGACCATCGCGGAATTCCCCAAGATGTTCCTCCAGGAGGAGTACGAGGGGTTCCAGGGCAAGCACTGGTCGCTGCCGCCGCGGAAGGTCTTCCCCAAGCCGTACGGCAAGGCCCACCCGGCCATGTGGTACGCCGCCGGGTCGCCGTCCTCCTACGCGATGGCGGCGAAGAAGGGCCTCGGCGTGCTGGGCTTCAGCGTGCAGAAGGTCTCCGACATGGAGTGGGTCCTCGACCAGTACAAGACGGCCATCAGGGAGGCGAAGGCCATCGGCGCCTTCGTCAACGACAACGTGATGGTCACCTCCACCGCCATCTGCGCCGAGACCCACGACAAGGCCGTCGAGATCGCGGTCAACGCCAACATGAACCGCTTCCAGTCGCTGGTCTTCCGCTACCACGACACCTTCCCGCGGCCCGAGGCGATCCCGCAGTGGCCGGAGACCCTCCCCGAGTACAACGCGGAGATCATCGAGCTGCTGATCGCCGAGGAACTCCTCATCTGCGGCGACCCGTCGGAGGTCCGGGCCCAGTGCAAGCGCTGGGAGCAGGCGGGCGCGGACCAGCTCTCCTTCGGTCTGCCGACCGGCGTCTCGTACGAGGACACGATGACCACGATCAAGCTCATCGGCGAGCACGTGATCCCGGAGATAGACACGGACCCGGTGCACCGCACCACGCGGTTCCGCGAGGCCGCGTAGCCCTGCGGGGGCTCGGCCGCCCCAGTACGGGGACGGCGTCTTCCCGGACCGCCGTCCCGAACCTGCCCCGGCCGGGCGGCCACCGGCCGGGGCGGGTGTGGCTCCGGTGCTGGGACTCCGCCCTGGACCCCGCGCCTCACACGCCGGCGGGGCCGGATGGTGCCTGCCGGACGGGAGCGTAGCTGGTGGGGCGGTGCCCCGCCGGAGTACCTCCTCGTCGTCGCGCACCGAGCCGTGGCTTCGCCGGGTGAGGTTTGTTGCGCGCTCCTCCTGCGGGGGCACTCCGCCGTGTCCCCACCCCGCACCTACGCTCCCGGCCCACCCGGGCAGGGCTGCGGCCGACGGGGGAGCGGGGGCACACCGGGGCGTCCCCGCAGGAGGAGCGCGCAACGAACCTCCATCTCCGCAGCCATGGCTCGGTGCGCGACGACGAGGAGACGCCCCGGGGGGACACCGCGGACCAGCCCGAACAACCGGACCCCGCCGCAGGGAACCACCCCAGCAGCGGAGCCACGCCCGCGCAGGGGGCCAAAGCCAAGCAAAGGAGAAGGGACGTCATGCTCGACCACCTGATCAAGGGCGCGACCGTCGTGGACGGCACCGGCGCCCCCGCCCGCGTCGCGGACCTCGGCATACGCGCCGGCCGCATCGCCGTCATCGCCGCACCCGGCACCGTCACCGAAGAGGCCCGCACCAGTGAGGACGCCACCGGCCTCGTCCTCACCCCCGGCTTCGTCGACCCGCACACGCACTACGACGCCCAGCTCTTCTGGGACCCGTACGCCACCCCCTCCATGAACCACGGCGTCACCACCGTCGTCGGCGGCAACTGCGGCTTCACCCTGGCCCCGCTCAACCCGGCCCGCCCCGAGGACGCCGACTACACGCGCCGCATGATGAGCAAGGTCGAGGGCATGGCCCTGGCGGCCCTGGAGGAGGGCGTCGACTGGAGCTGGTCCACCTTCGGCGAGTACCTCGACGCCCTGGAGGGCCGGATCGCCGTGAACGCCGGCTTCATGGTCGGGCACTGCGCCCTGCGCCGCCACGTCATGGGCGAGGACGCCGTCGGCGGACAGCCCACCCCCGAGCAGATGCAGCAGATGCTCGACCTCCTCCACGACGCCATGGACGCCGGCGCCTGGGGCCTGTCCACCACCCAGTCCGCCACCCACTCCGACGGCGCGGGCGCCCCCGTCGCCTCCCGGCACGCCCGGCCCGCCGAACTGCTCGCGCTCTCCCGCGCGGTCGGCGACCACGAGGGCACCCAGCTGGAGGCGATCGTCGCCGGCTGCCTCGACCAGTTCTCCGACGAGGAGATCGACCTCTTCGTCGACATGAGCGCCGCCGCCGGCAGGCCCCTGAACTGGAACGTCCTCACCATCGACGCCGCCGTCCCCGAACGCGTCCCGCGCCAGCTGGTGGCCGGCGAACGCGCCCGCAAGGCCGGCGGCCGCATCGTCGCGCTGACCATGCCGATCCTCACGCCCATGAACATGTCGCTCCGCACCTTCTGCGCGCTCAACCTCATCCCCGGCTGGGGCGAGATCCTCGGCCTGCCCGTCCCCGAGCGGATCACAAAGCTCCGAGACCCCGACGTACGCGCCGCGATGCTGCGCCGCGCCGACAGCAAGGAGGCCGGAGTCTTCCGGCGCCTCGCCAACTTCGGCCGCTACGTCATCGGCGACACCTACAGCAAGGAGAACGAGGGCCTCTCCGGGCGGGTCGTGAACGACATCGCCGCCGAACGCGGCCAGGACCCCTTCCAGTGCCTGGTGGAGATCTGCGCCAACGACGACCTGCGCACCGTCCTCTGGCCGATGCCCACCGACAACGACCCGGCGAGCTGGGCCCTGCGCGCCGAGACCTGGCAGCACGAGGACGTCATGCTCGGCGGCTCCGACGCCGGCGCGCACCTGGACCGGATGTGCGGCGCCCCGTACACGACCCGTTTCCTCGGCGACTGCCTGCGCGGCCGCAAGCTGGTGCCGCTGGAACAGGCCGTACGGATGCTCACGGACGACCCGGCCCGGCTGTTCGGGCTGCGCGAGCGCGGCCGCCTCGCCGAGGGCTACCACGCGGACCTCGTTCTCTTCGACCCCCAACGCGTCGAGGCGGGCCCGGCCACCCTCGTCCACGACCTGCCCGGCGACAGCCCCCGGCTGGACGCTCGGGCCATCGGCATCGTCTCCGTACGGATCAACGGCGTCGAGACCGTCCGCGACGACGAGGTGACCGGGGCCGTCCCCGGCATCGTGCTCCGGTCGGGCCGGGACACCAGGACGGTGAGCACCCGATGACCGCCCAGCCCCTGTACATCGGCGGCGAGTGGGTGGAGCCGGCCGGCGGCCACTATGACGTGGTCAACCCGGCCGACGAGTCGGTGGTCGGGCTGGCCCCCGAGGCCTCCCGCGCCCAGGTCGCCGACGCCGCGCGCGCCGCGGCCGAGGCCCTCGAGAGCTGGTCGCGCACGACGCCGCAGGTCCGCGCGGAGATCCTCGACCGGGCCGCGGACATCATGCAGCGGGAGTTCGAGCCGTGGACGGCGCTCGCGCAGGCGGAGACGGGCGCGCCGACCGGTATCGCCCGCGGCATGCAGGTCGGTGTCGGCGTCGCCCGCTTCCGGCGGTACGCCAAGGGCGCCCTGGAGCCCGTCGAGAAGGGGCTGCCGCCGCAGGTCACGGAGGCCGGCCCGATGGGCGGGGCGAGCATCCTGGGCGCGCTGGAGGTCCGCCGGCCGGTCGGCGTGGTCACCTGCATCACCTCCTACAACAACCCGTGGGCGAACCCGGCCGGCAAAGTGGCCCCCGCCCTCGCCATGGGCAACACGGTCGTCGTCAAACCGGCCCCGCAGGACCCGCTGTCGGTGTTCAAGATGGCGCAGGCGCTCCACGAGGCCGGGGTCCCGGCGGGTGTGGTCAACGTCGTGTCCGGGCAGTCGGTGGAGGTCGGCGAGGCCGCCGTGGACTCCCCGTACGTGGACATGGTGTCCTTCACCGGCTCCACCGGCGTCGGACAGCGCATCGCCGAGGTCTGCGGCCGCACGATGAAGCGGCAGCTGATGGAACTCGGCGGCAAGGGCGCCGCGATCGTCTTCGAGGACGCCGACCTGGACGCCGCGGTCATGGGGATCGGCACCACCTTCTCCTTCTACTCCGGCCAGATCTGCACCGCCCCGACCCGGGTGATCGTCCACCGGTCGGTCTACGAGCGGCTCGTCGAGAAGCTCACCGGCTACCTGGCTTTCATGAAGGTCGGCGACCCGGCGGCGCCCGGGACCGTGGTCGGCCCGGTCATCTCGGCGGCGCACCGCGACCGGGTGGAGTCGTACGTCGAGCTGGGCAGGAAGGAGGGCGCGCGGATCGCGTACGGAGGCGAGCGCCCGGTGGTCGGGGACGGGCGGGGCTTCTACGTCGCGCCGACCCTGCTCGTGGACTGCACGAACGACATGCGGGTGGTCCGCGAGGAGATCTTCGGCCCGGTCGTCGTGGTCGTCCCCTTCGACGGCGACGAGGACGAGGCGGTCGCGCTGGCCGACGACAGCGACTTCGGCCTGCTCAGCTATGTGTGGTCCGGCGACTCGGCACGCGCCTTCCGCGTGGCGCGGCGGCTGCGCGCGGGCGGCGTCGGCGTGAACACCATCGGCCGCAACATGGAGGCCCCCTTCGGCGGCTTCAAGCGCAGCGGGGTCGGCCGGGACGTCGGCTCGTACGCCCTGCACGCGTACAGCGAGATCCAGTCGATCGTCTGGACGACGTAGCCCGCGCGGCGGATCCGGCCGGGGCGGGCCCCGCAAGGGGCCCACCCGCGCCGCTACGCCTCTTCCTCCCCGGGCCAGGGGAAGCCGAGGGCCTCGGCGTCCTCCCGCCGGGCATTGCGCAGGTCCGCGAGGAAGCGGGGATCGCCGGCCGCGAGCCGCCGGATCGCGGAGTCCGCCTGCGCCTGCGGTGGGGAGCCGTCGTCCGGGACGAGCCACTCGAAGTACAGCTGCGGTCCGTCCGGGACCTGCGTCCCGGAACCGAGGCCGGGTCCGTGGCGGAACGAGACCACGACCGTTCCGGGATCGTCCCAGGCGGGGTGCGTGCTGACGTCGCCGCAGTCCCATGCGGCCAGCACCTCGGGCCTGTCCCGCAGCCCCTGGGCGATGAGCAGGGCGGTGGTGTGGGCCTGCCATTCCCACTCCCGGTCCTGTGCGGCCCGGCTGATCTCGGCGTCGTACGCGGCGGCGTCGAACCGCAAGGCCCCGGGCTGGGGCCCCTGCACGCCCTGCCAGCCGTCCCACACCACGTGGTCACCCTCCCGGCGGATGGTGACGTGGAGCGCGCCGCAGCAGCCCTCGCCGCAGTGCGGCCAGGCCAGTTTCACCTCGCGGGGCTCGGCACCCGCCCGCAACAGGCCTCGGTCGAGGAGGGCCCGGGGGTGCTCGCCCACGCCGATGGGGAACAGCGACGCCACCAGGGGCAGGCCGTCGGCCAGGATGCGCGTCTCCACCAGGCCGCGGACGGCCGGGTCGGTCACGACGACCTCCAGGCGGAACGGGTCCGGCCCGCCGCGGCGGGCGAACGGCCGCCGCCCGGTGCGGCGGATCCAGCGGGCCCGGAGCACGTCGCCGACCTCGCCGCCCCCGCCCTCCGCAGCCCGGGCGGCCACGGCCGCCCAGGCGGGGCGGTCCAGCAGCCCGCCCAGGGCGTCGAGCAGTTCCTCGCGGCGGCCCGGCGGCCAGTCGAGGACCGCCCCGGCACCGCAGTACAGGTCGACGGCCAGGGACACCAGCGTGGCGTGGGCGTCCAGGTCCGGTACGAGCCGGTGCGCCCCGGCGACCACCGCCTCGTACAGGGGCATCGGACGTGAGTAGTCGGGGAACCGCGGTCCGTGGACGTAGGTGTCGGCCATCGTGGCGAGCAGGCGTGCGGCAAGCCCGACCAGCGCCGTGTCCTGCGGGTACGTGCGCAGCAGGCCATCGAGCCGGACGACTTCGGCGAGCCGGGCGACGGGTACGGGCCACGGTGCGGGCGGCGGGTCCGCCGGCGCTCCCGAGCGGGGGAGCAGCAGGTCCCGTACGGCTGCGGAGTCCTCGCGGGTCACCGCGTCGATCAGCTGCCGGACGCGGGGTTCTTCGCTGCGGCGGGTCAGCCACACCAGGGCGGCCGCGTGGCGGTCGATCCGGTCGAGGGCCTCGACCGCCGGATCGGCGAAGTCCTCGAGCATCCCGAGCGTCCGCAGGAGGGGGACGTCCTCGGCCTCGCCGAGCCGGATCAGCAGGCCCATCCCGGCGTGGACCGCGGCCGGGTGGGTGCCCGTGCGGGCAAGGCGGCGGGCCAGGCACCGGGCGGTGCCGGTGACCGGGTCGTCCGGCGCGAGGCGGCGGCCGATCCAGTAGGTGATGCGGTGGACGGTGGCGGGCTCGACGGGCAGCGCGGCCAGTCGCAGGTGTGCGGTTTCCGCGGCCCGGCCGGTGTCCGGGACGGCCAGCAGCGGGGCGAGGACTTCACCGACCGCCGCTTCGGCGGGACCCCATTCGAGCTCGTCGTCCTCGTCGATCTCGGGGGACTCCCCGGGGAGGGGGAAGCCGCGGGAGGGGATCCGGCGGTCCGGCTCGATGCCGTGGCGGAAGAGGGCGTAGTCGTACAGGGAGGTCGTCCGGGAGGGGAGCGCCCGGCGCTCTTCGCGGGCGCTCACCGGGCGGGGTGGGACTCGATTCCGTAGGTCATGTCCCGCAGCATGCCGCAGTGATCATCCGGCGTCCAGCGAGAAAACGGCCTCGCCGCGGACACGGCCGTTGACCTGGAGCTGCACCAAGTGCTCGCCGGAGTGGTAGCGGCGGGTGGTGATCGGCTTGAAGGAGTGATGCCTGGTGCCGGAGAGGGTCTCGCCGGGGGCGAGGGCGCGGGTGACCAGCTTGAAGACCTTCGGGGTGCGGGTGCCGTTCGCCTTGGCGTGGTGCACGACGTAGTCGATCACCAGCTCGGCGGGGAGCTCGCCGGTGTTGGTGACCGCGTAGTCGAAGACGAGGTACTCCCCGACGGCGACGCGCGGCGTGGTGACCACCGGCCCGTGCACGCTGACCGGTACGTCCGGGGCGTGCCCCAGGAGGGTCAGCGCCTCGGGCCGGCCGGCCTTGATCAGGGTGCGCAGCCCGTGCCGTACGACGCGGTCCGTCGTGCCGGCGGGCTCGGCCAGCCAGCGGGCCGCCGTCCCGACGGCGAGGTCGGGGTGGTCGCGGCTGATGTCGTTGAGGTGGTTGGAGACGGAGCGGCGCACGTACTCGGACGGGTCGCGGTGGAGGGCGTCCAGCACGGGCAGGGCGGGGCGCGGGTCGGCGACGAACGCGGGGAGCTGCGGGGCCCACGGCAGCCGGGGCCGCGTGCCCTCGCTGGCGAGGCGCCGTACGTGCGGGTCGGGGTCCTCGGTCCACGTCCGTACGACGGCCAGGGCGCGGCCGGGGTCGGCGCGCAGGAAGGGCCGTACCGCGGATTCGGCGGTGAGCCGGGGGGTCAGGTCGTGCAGCAGCCGCAGCCCGGGCTCGAAGACCTCCAGCCCGCGGACGGCGACGGCCTCGTTGACGGGGAAGGTCATCCATCCCTGGAAGGCGGGCTCGGCGAGGGCGGTGCGGACGACGGCCTCGAAGCCGGGCCAGTCCTCGGGGAGGTCGGCGAGCACGGCGTCGCGGATCGCGGCGACCCGCCCGCTGTACGTCAGCCCGTCGAGCGCGGCGGCGCGGGCGGTCAGGGCGGGCGCGGACCGGCGGCCGCCGGCCCGGGCCAGCAGCCCGGCGAGGGTGGTGACGGTGTCCGCGCTGAGGAGCTCATCGGCCGTGGGCATGGGGCCAGTCTCGCGGATCGCGTACCCGGGCGGGGCCTTCGGGGCGGAGGGGCCGGGCGGGCGGACGGGTGGCCGGCCGGGCGGGCGGCCGGGCGGCGTCCGTCGGCAGGAGTCCGCCGCGCCCGGAAGCCGCCGCCGCGCCCGGTCGGTCCGTCAGCTCTTGCGGTAGTCCGTGAGGACGCAGCCGTCCACCAGGGCCGGTTCCTTGCGGAAGCCGCTCGGCGGCTTGAACTCCGGGTGGCAGTTGAGCGTGAGCAGCCCGGCCCGGGGCTCGATGAGGGCGGCCATCGCGGTGGAGCGGGTGGAACCGACGGTGAAGTCCTGGCCGATGACGACGCCGGTCGTGCTGCTGCCCCGGTTCTCCGAGGCCTTCTTGGTGATGTCCTCCTTGTACGCGGTCTGGAACTTCTTCATGTCCTTGATCATGAAGATGCGGGTGTCGCCCTCGTCGCAGCTGCCGCGTTCGACGACGGAGAAGTTCTCGCCGTACCGGGCGACGTCCTGGTCCCAGTACTTGTAGCCCGCCTGGGTGGTGGTGATTTCGGCGCACTTGGTGAAGCCGTTGACGAAGCGGGCGGCGGCCGCGATGGTGCCCGCCTTGGGCAGCTTCTGGAAGGCGGTGCCGTCCTTGGGGGCGTTCCCGTTGACCCCGCCGTTCTTCGTGGGGTTTTCGAGGGTGCCCTCGTCGGGTCCGCCGTCGGTGGTGCCGCCGGTGCCGGTGCCGGTGCCGGAGCCGGCGCTCGTGCCGGTGCCGGAGCCGATGCCGCCGAGGCTCTGGTTCTCACCGCTTCCGCAGGCGGTGAGGGTGAGCAGGGCGGTGACGGCCGCGGCCGGTGCCAGTAGTGATGTCGTACGCATGAGCGTGATGACTCCCCCGTGAATGATCTTGACCGCGACGACCCTAGGGCGTGGTCATGTGCGCGGCAAGCAGGTCCGCGCAACGCTGTTACCAATGGTCACCGCAAAGTCACGAGGGAAACTTTGGAAAGGTGTAAATCGGACATGCCTGCGGTTTCCGCATGCTGGAAGCGTGCTGGTCGGCCCTATTGAACCGTCGTTGGATGTCTGAGTGAACCTTGTATTAAGTGCTTGTGAAGTGTCTCGGCCTCAAGATTCCAAGGCGTCGGAGCCCTTTCCCTTCCGGACTCCGATCCTCCAGATGTGGAAAGCGCAGCATCTAACGTCCTGACCCATGACTCAGCTGGACGTTCGGCCTCAGGCCGGAGACACGGTAAGCGGCGTGGCCGACGGCGATGTTCGCGGCAAGGGCCTCGGCAAGGGGTCCGTAGGGCTGGTGGGCAGCGCCGTCATCGGCATCTCGACCGTCGCCCCCGTCTACTGCCTGACCTCGACCCTCGGCTCCACCGCCGGCGAGGTCGGCCTGCAGATGCCCGCGATCTTCCTCGCCGGCTTCCTCCCGATGCTCCTGGTCGCCTTCGCCTACCGCGAGCTCAACAAGGCCATGCCCGACTGCGGCACCTCGTTCACCTGGACCGTCAAGGCCTTCGGCCCGCGGATCGGCTGGATGTGCGGCTGGGGCCTGGTGATCGCCACGATCATCGTGCTCTCCAACCTCGCGGGCGTCGCCACCTCCTACTTCTGGCTGCTGGCCGGCGAGATCACGAACAACCCGTCGATCGCCGCCCTCGACGACAACAAGCTCGTCCACATCGCCACCTGCCTGACCCTGATCGCCGTCGCGACCGCCATCAGCTACCGCGGCATGACCGCCACCAAGGGCGTCCAGTACGCCCTGGTCGGCCTCCAGCTCGTCGTGCTCGCCGTCTTCGTCGCGATGGCCTTCCAGAAGGCCTCCGCCGGCACCTTCGACACCGGCCTGGACTTCTCCTGGTCCTGGATGAACCCCTTCGCGGTCGAGTCCATGGCGGCCTTCACCGCCGGCCTCTCGCTCTCGATCTTCATGTACTGGGGCTGGGACGCCTGCCTGGCCACCAACGAGGAGACCACCGGCTCCACGAAGACCCCCGGCCGTGCCTCGCTCATCGCGATGGTCGTCCTGGTCGGCTCCTACCTCGCCACCGGCGTCGCCGCCCAGATGGCCGTCGGCTCGGGCGGCGAAGGCCTCGGCCTCGCCAACGAGGAGACCTCCGACAACGTCTTCGCGGCCCTCGCCGGCCCGGTGATGGGCCCGGTCCTCGGCATCCTGCTCTTCGTCGCCGTCCTGGCCTCCGCCGCGGCCTCCCTGCAGACCACCTTCATCCCGGTGGCCCGCACGGTCCTCGCGATGTCGACGTACGAGGCGCTGCCGCCCTCCTACGCCAAGGTCCACCCGCGCTTCAAGACCCCGGGCCGCGCCACCGTCATGGCGGGCGCCGCCACCGGGCTCTTCTACACGGTGATGACCCTGGTCAGCGAGAACGTCCTGACCGACACGATCTTCGCGCTCGGCCTGATGATCTGCTTCTACTACTCGCTGACCGCCTTCGCCTGCGCCTGGTACTTCCGCGCCGAGCTGCGCCGCTCCTCCCGCGACCTGTTCTTCAAGGGCGTCTTCCCGGTCCTGGGCGGACTGCTGCTGGCCGCGGTCTTCTGCAAGACCCTCTTCGACATGTGGGACCCGGCCTACGGATCCGGTTCCACCGTCCTCGGTGTCGGCAGCGTCTTCATCATCGGCGTCGGCCTGCTGGCCCTCGGCCTGGTGATCATGTTCGTGACCGAGCGTCGCAGCCCCGCCTTCTTCCGCGGCGAGGTCCTGACGAAATCCACCCCGTCCCTGGTGGTCGAGGACTGACCACCCCCACCGCGACGCCACCCGCCGAGTCATCCCCGCGGCCCCGGATCGATCCCCCCGATCCGGGGCCGCCGGCGTCCCCGGCGGTGACCTCGGGTGCGGGAGGTCGTTGGGACGGGCATGACTGTCATGAAGCGCACCCTTGCCGCCCTGGTCCTGTCCGGGGGCGCCGCCCTCGCACTCGTTCCCGCCGCGCACGCCGCCGACGAGCCGTCCGCGGCGACCGGGGCGGCGCCGCTCGTCGGACGCGTCGTCGAGATCGCCGACCACCCCGCGCAGACCGTCCAGGACACGAAGACGGCGGTCGCGGTGACCCAGGGCGCGGTCGGCTCCGCCGCGAAGGCGACCGACAGCTCACTCGGGGGTGCGGGGTCGGCCCTGGACGCCGGGCTGCCGAAGACCCCGAAGGTCGACTGATCCCGGCCGGTACGGACGGGCCTGCGGGCCGCGGTACGGGCAGCGGTACGGCGGCCGGAGGCGTTCGTTGAGCAGCGCATGATCCTCTGGCTGCTCAATCACGTCAGCACCTTCGTCATCGCCGTCCTCCTCGTGGGCGGCCTCACCGGCCTCGCCGTGGCCGGGAGCATCGCCGCCCGCCGCCGCTTCCCGCACCTGGCGCAGGGCGAGCACAACGAGATGGTCGGGGTCGCGCTCGGCATGTTCGGCGCGATCTACGGCATCATCCTCGCCTTCGTCGTCGTCACCCTGTGGACGCAGCGAGAGAACACCCAGGGCATCGTCGCGAACGAGGCCAGTGACCTGGCCGCCGTCGTACGCAGCGCCGACGCCTTCCCCGCCGCCGACCGCGCCCGGGTGCACGCGGCCGTCGACGCGTACGCGCACGCCGTCGTCGAGGTGCAGTGGCCGCTGATGCGTGAGGGGCGGCCGAGCTACGAGGCGACCGGCGCGCAGACGCACGCCCTCTACGAGGCGCTCATGGCCTACGAGCCGCAGGGCCCCCGCGCCGAGACCTTCTACGCGGAAGCGGTCACCCGCCTGAACGACCTCAACTCGCAGCGCCGCGCACGCATCACGATGGCCGAGACCTCCCTGCCGGTCCTGCTGCAGGTCCTCGTGTACGGGGGCGCGCTCGTGATCGTCCCCCTGACCTTCCTCTTCGGCCTGCGCAGCCTGAAGATGCAACTGCTGTTCGTGTCGGCGGTCGCCGGGCTGATCGGTTTCAGCCTGCTCCTGGTGGTAGCCCTGGACCGGCCCTTCGCCGGCGACCTGAGCGTGCGTCCGGACCCCTACAAGGAGGCGGTGCTGGCGCAGTTCTGGGCGGCCGACGCCGACGCCCCGGCGGTGCGGCCCCAGGTACGGGAGCAGAGCACCAGCCGGTAGCCGTCCGGATCGGCGACGGTGATCCCCCACTGGTCCCAGTACGGGTTGTGGGCGGCGACCCGAGTCCCACCGTGCTCGACCAGCCGACGCACGAGGGCCTCGTCGGGCTCTTCGCCGAACGCCCCCGGCCGATCATGGCCGGCAGCGTACGGACCGCCCCGCGGCGGGGGTAGCCCGCCCGCACCGGGAGACTTGGCCGGTATTGGCCCAGCGGCCCGGGGCGCGGATTCCGCTTACGGCCGGGGCGCCCGCGAGCCCCTGCGGTACCGGGCCTGGTGACGACGGCGACCGCATTCAGGCCCAGGGGCCAGTATCGGCCACATAGGGGTTGAGCTGGGAATATGCGCTTTCCGGTGCCGAAGTCACGGCCTAGGATCGAACCCGCTGACGGCTCCGGACCAGCCGCGCGTGCCGCTGCCTCGGGGGGAGCGACAGGCCTCGTATCTGGTTTCACGCGAGCCGTTCAGCCTTTTCCGGCACCGGCACCGGCACCGGCACGGGCACGGGGCACCGGTGCCCCGCGATCAGGCAGACGTGTCGGGCTCCGGCCGGTGGCGCTCGTGGTGCCGCCGCTGCCTCTGCTTGCGTCTGCGTTGTCCGGGCATGGGATCGGTCCTCGGTGCTTTCTCAGGGCCGCCGGCGCGGGGCGTCGTAGCCCGGGTCGTCCGGGCCGGGGAAGTGGAACGGCACGCCGAGGTGGTCCGCCAGGGCGCGCCCGGCCTCGGTGGCGGCCTCGGCCGGGTCGCGGTCGCGGCGGCCGTACACCGTGGCCAGGTGGCGCTCCTCGGCGGGATCGTCGGTGATCGCCAGGAGCTTCACGAACCATCCGTGGACCGTGTCCCCGTCCCAGACCGCCTCGATCGCCGCCACCCGCCCCGGCAGGCCGCTCGTGAGAGCGGTCAGCGACTCCAGGTCCAGCGGACTCTCGGGCGTACGGGCGACCCGCGCGCCGTGGAAGACGTACCGCTCGTGGACCACGCTCTCGGCCTCGTGCAGTCCGATGCCGCGGGCGCGC
Organism: Streptomyces yangpuensis; assembly: GCF_024666385.1. Classification (NCBI taxonomy): domain Bacteria; kingdom Bacillati; phylum Actinomycetota; class Actinomycetes; order Kitasatosporales; family Streptomycetaceae; genus Streptomyces; species Streptomyces yangpuensis. The sequence continues at coordinate 3,201,438 of NZ_CP102514.1, read as the reverse complement.
CCGGCGTCCCACACGAGCTTCACGGCCGGCAGGAGGGAGTCCTGGAGGACATACCCGTCCACCTGGGCGCGGATCCCCGCCGGGAGCGACTCCCAGTGGTCCCCGTCGTGCGTCTGCGTGCCGGTCATGCCGATCCGTTCCCCTCGCGTTCGGTCCGGCTGTCATCCTCCACGGCCACCGGTCCCGCCGGCGAGGGGATTCCGGCCGCCCGCACGCGGACGGAATGGCTCCGCAAGCAGCGGAAGTTGCAGGTCATATGACGACCGACAGACTTACCGATGCTGACCGTTCGTTCCTCTTCGTCCTCGGCAGCTCCCGCCCGGACGGCAACACCGAGATCCTCGCCCGGGCGGCGGCCGAACAGCTGCCCGCCGGCATCCCGCAGCGCTGGGTGGACCTGGCGAAGGACCCGCTGCCCGACTTCCAGGACGGCCGCCACGAGGACGGGACCTGGCCCGTGGGCGAGCGCGAGGAGGAGCTGCGCCGGCTCACGCTGGAAGCAACCGACATCGTGATCGCCTCGCCCCTGTACTGGTACACCGTCTCCGCGAACACCAAGCGCTACCTCGACTACTGGTCCGGCTGGCTGGGCGTGCCCGGCCTGGACTTCAAGAAGCGGATGGCCGGCCGCACCCTGTGGGGCGTCACGGCGATGTCCGAGGAGGACGAGGTCCGCGCCGACGGGCTGATCACCGCCCTCAACCACTCCGCGGCCTACCTGGGCATGCGCTTCGGCGGGGTCCTGCTCGGCAACGGCTCCCGCCCCGGCCAGGTCCGGAACGACGAGCGCGCGATCACCCGTGCCAAGACCTTCTTCGAGCGCGAGGCCCCGCTCGCCCGGTTCCCCGGCGAGGAGGAGACCGGGGAGCGGTAACCGCGCCGCCGTTCAGCGGGCGGCGGTGACGCCGCCCAGGAACGCGGTCCAGACGTCCGGGGTGACGGCCAGCTCGGGGCCGGCCGTCACCTTGGAGTCCCGGACGTGCACGGCGCCGGGGCAGGCGGCGACCTCGACGCAGTCGTCGCCCTGGCTACCGCTGTACGTGGACTTGTGCCAGGAGAGGGCGACCTCGACGCAGCTGTCGCCCTGGCTTCCGCTGTAGCTGCTCTTGAACCACCGCAAGTCGGAGCTGTTCACAGGGATCCTCGCATTCGCATCAACAGGCCCGTGCTGTCCGCAGGGTTGAGGGCCTGGATGCGAAGTTTGGCATACCGCTGGTGGAGGAGGCTGATGTCTTTCGGGTCGGAGATGACCTGGCCCGTCTGCTGACCCTCGGTGTAGCCCAGCCATTCGTGTTCGTCGGTTTCCAGGAGCTGGAAGGGGCCGTCGGTGCCCGCGTGCACCGGCTGGACCAGGGGCATGATCTGGACGTCCACGTTGGGGAGATCTCCGCACTCCAGAAGGCGGTCGATCAGCTCCCGCGTGACCTGCGGCCCGCCCGTCCGCCGCTCGATCAGCGCCTGCTCGATGACGAAGCTGAAGAGCGTATAGGGGATGCGGTGCAGCAGCTTCTGGCGCTCCAGGCGGATCGTGACGCGGGCCTCCGCCTCCTCGGGGGTGGCCAGAGGCGGAACGTTGTCGATCAGGGCGCGGGCGTACGACTCCGGCTGGAGGAGCCCCGGTACGGACCGGCACTCGTACGTATTGAGGGTGACGGCCACCTCCTCCAGCTTCGCCCACCGGCGGAACCAGGAGGCCAGGCCGCGCCGGCGCGTCAGCTGCTTCGCGGCGATGTCGATGACGCCGAAGGTGTCCAGGACCGCTTCCGTCTTGTTCACGAACTTCTGCGACGGGTGGCGGCGGCCCTGCTCCACCGAGCCGACGTACTGGACCGAGTACCCGATCAGCGGCGCCAGCTGCTCCTGGGTCAGCCCGGCGCGTTTGCGGGAGGCCTTGACCGTCTCGCCGAAGCTGCGCAGGTTGTCGTCCGGCTCGACCTCGCCGTCACCGCTGTCGTCGGCACTCACCATGGCGGTCACCTCCCCGACAGGAAGGTTCACGCACCGTGACTCCGCCTGTCCAGGGAATGGACTCGTACAGTTGGTTTGTACGAGTCCGGGTGGTGTTGAACGCGCCTGCTCGGGCGGGATGTTGGCGGCATGACCGCACCTTCCGGCCGCGCCCGGACCCTCGTACGCGTGTTCACTCAGCGTTTCACCAGCACTCGCCGCGGCGCCCGGCTCGCCCGGCAGCTGGCCCTCGTCGAGCTCGACGCGTGGGGCTTCCCCGAATCCACCGGCCTGTCCGCCGACGCCGGGCTCCTCGTGGCCGAGCTCGCCGCCAACGCCGTGCGCCACGGCCGCGTCCCGGGACGGGACTTCGAGCTGAAGCTGACGCTCCTGGAGGGGTTCCTGCGCATCGAGGTCTCCGACGCCCGCCGCGACCGCCGCCCGGCGGTGCAGCCGCACGCGTACGGGGCGGAGTCCGGCTACGGCCTGCGCATCGTGGACGCCGTCGCCGCCGACTGGGGCGTCACGGAACGCATCGTCGGCAAGACGGTCTGGGCCGAGCTGGCCCGGCGACGCCCCCCTGCGGAGCCCTTCTAGGGGGTGGATAAGCTCCGCCTGCCCGTCGTGTGAAGGACACAGGACGAGGACTGCTGAGCTGGGGGCTCCATGAGATTGCTGCCGATGGGCAGAAGAGTGCGCGAGAGACCGGGGAGGGGCAGAGCCGCGATCGCCTCCGGGGCTCTGCTGCTCTCCGTAATGGCAACGCTGACCGGCCGGGCGGGGGTCGCCGAAGCGGCGACGCAGCCGCCCGCCGCCACGGCCGCCACCGCCTCACCGCAGTCCGGCGCGCCGGTCTCCGCAGCTCCCGAGGCGGGCCCCACGGCCATCGCGCCGAAGAAGGATCCGGCGGCCGAGCGCGAGACCGTACTGAGCTCGCTCCAGCAGAGCGGCCAAGCGGCCGTCGCCTGCCCGACGGCCTTGCAGCCGAGCACGATCGTCAACTGTGCGGTGGAGCCGAACACGGCGACGTCCTTCTCCATTGCACTGTCCGCGCCCGACGTGGTCGTCCTGCAGCTCGTCACTTCGCCCGGGATCATCCGGCCCAAGCTGCTGTCGCCCACGGGCGCCACCGTGTCCTGCGAACACGTGCGGGGCGCGGGCGACTACGCGTACGGGGCGGTCCGCTGCCCCGCGGCCCAGGCGGGCACCTACACGATGAAGGTCGAGAACGGCACGGGTTCGCAGACCCAGATCTGGACCTCGTACCTGCCGCTCACCTCGTCCACGACCTGTACCACCATCGCTCCCGCCGACCGCAGGCTCGGCGCGCCCAAGGTGTTCCAGGGCTCCCTGTCGGCCGGTTCGGCCGGTGACTGCTACACGCTGGACCTGGCCGCGAACGACGTACTGCGCAGCTACTCCTCCCCGCGGGACCTCTACCACAGCGTCTACGACGCGGCCGGCAAGCAGATCTGCGCCAGTGCCGCCGCGCTCGACTGCAAGCTCACCGGAACCGCGCCGTTCCGGATGATGGTGGTCCGCTCGGACGGTGCGAGCCAGCCGGCCTACGACCTCACCCTCGCCCGTCTCTCCCGGCCCGAGGGCTGCGCGCTGGTGGAGCCGCTGGCGTTCGGGGTCTCCCCGGACCTGACCGCCACCTCACGCTGCCGGATCCTGCGGGTCGCCCAGCCCGCCTGGCACTCCTTTGGCCCCGTCGCCTCCGGCCCGGCCCCTGCCGGAACGCTGTACGACGCGGCCGGCGCCGCGATACCGGGACTCTGCCAGTACGGCGCGTGCGACCTGCCCGCCGGGGACCACACGTGGGCGGCCACACCCGGGCCCGAGGCCCCCACCGCCTTCGGCATGGCCTTCCACTCCGCCAAGGAGAGCCGCGGCTGCACCGCCACCCACGACAACGGTCTCGTCGCCGGGCCGGTGACCGGCAGCTTCGGCGGACCCGGGCAGAAGCTGTGCCTGACCCTGCCGACCGCCTCCGGGAAGGGCGTGTACCTGCTCGACCGGACGCCCGCGGGCGGGAAGGCCATCAGCGTGGTCGTGTACGACGCGGCCGGCCTCAAGCAGTGCGAGTACACCGGCTACTACCCCGCCTGCAAGCTCACCGGTACCGCGCCCTTCCGGGCCGTCCTGACCGGCACGCCGGCGGAGGCCTACGGCCTGGCGGTCCACCGGACCGGCGAGGCGGCGGGATGCGCGGCCTGGCCGCGGACCGGCTTCGACGGATCGGCCGGAGCGGAGGTCTCGCTGACCGCGGACAGCCGGCAGTCCTGCCTGAGCCTGCCCGCCGACCAGCACACGACCGCCGAGGTGCTGGCCTACGCCCAGCCCTTCAACCGGGAGTGGGCGACCTTCTACGTCACCGACCCCGCGGGCAACGTCGTGTGCCTCGGCGGCGCGGTCCTGCCGTGCCCCCTGACCGCCGGCACCCCGTACACCGTGATGCTGGTCGGCCGGGCCGACACGTACAAGCTCGCACGGCGTGACGTCTCGGCGGCGGCGAACTGCACCGCCCCGGTCTCGACGAAGGTCGGCGGCCAGGCCGTGCCCTTCGACCTGAGCTCGCCGCTCGACGCACGCTGCGTGCGGGTGACCGGCGCCGCCACCGACAAGTTCTGGCTGAGCGCCCGGACGGCCGACGGCAGGAACGACCCCTCGGCGACGCTACAGGTGGTCGACTCCGGCGGCAGATTCCTGTGCCGGCAGTACGCCGTGGCCTGCCGGGTCACCGGATCCACGTCGTACGTCGCGATCGTCTACACCGGCGGTCCCGCGGATAAGCCGGTCCACGCCGACGTGGACACCTGGAAGGTCGGCACGTCCGCGGGCTGGGTGCCCGAGTGCACCGCGAACCGGATCTCGGCGGACGGCTTCCCGGAGCGCAGCGGAGTGCTGACGCAGGCCGCCACCGCCTACTGCGCGGTCCTCGACATGAAGCCCTCGCAGAGTTTCGGCGTGCGCGGACACAGCACGTCCAACGACCTCGCCAGCCCCGCCACTCCTGAGCTGAGCCTGCTCGGCGCCCAGGGCTGGGAGGGCTCCGGCAACTCGTCCGGGTACCGGTGCGACGGCGGGTTCAGCACCCGCTGCTCCGCCGAGAGCGGCGCGAAGGCGGGCCAGGCCGTTCTGATGCTGAGCGCGGCCAGGACCGTCCTGCCGGTCGAGTACACCCTGAGCGGATCCTGCATCACGGTGTGCAGCGGGCCGCAGCAGCCGAGCCCGTGGGTGTCCGGGATCAGCCCGGCGACCGGGCCCGCCGGGACGTGGAACCAGGCGGTCGTCCACGGACAGAATCTCATCCGCACCTCCGATCTCATGCTGATGCCCAGCGGCTCGCCGTACGAGGACGGTCCCTCCCTCAAGCCGCTCTCCGTCAGCCCGGACGGGACCTCGATGAAGGTGCTGGTCGACACGACCGGTCTGCAGCCGGGCCTGTACGACGTAGGCCTCTACATCGGGCACCGGATCACCAAGGCGTACACCGTGACGGCGCCTACGACCGCCACCAAGAGCCGGTTCGTGCCGCACGGCCCCGCGCGGTTCCTGGACACGCGTGACGGTACGGGTGCGAAGCAGGAGCGGGTCGGTCCGGGCGGGGTCGTCACCCTGCAGGTGGCCGGGGTCAAGGGCATCCCGGCGACGGGGGTCACCGCCGTGGTCATGAACGTGACCGCGGTGCAGCCGACCGAGGCCGGGCACGTGATGGTCTACCCGAACGGCCAGCCAAGGCCCTCGGTGTCGAACCTCAACTTCACGCCCGGGCAGATCGTCCCCAACCTGGTGACGGTGCCGGTGGTGAACGGGAAGGTCGACCTGCGCAACAACGCCGGTTCGGTGGACCTGATCGCCGACGTGACGGGGTACTACACCGACCAGGTCGGCGCCGGTTCCGCGCTGAATCCGGTCACCCCGGCACGGTTCCTGGACACCCGTGACGGTACGGGTGCGAAGAAGGAACGGGTCGGTCCGGGTGGGGTCGTCACCCTGCAGGTGGCCGGTGTGAAGGGCGTTCCCGCGACGGGGGTCACGGCCGTGGTCATGAACGTGACCGCGGTCCACCCGACCGAGGCAGGACACGTGACGGTCTATCCGAACGGCCAGGCCGCACCGGGTGTGTCGAACCTCAACTTCACGCCGGGACAGATCGTCCCCAATCTGGTGACGGTGCCGGTGGTGAACGGGAAGGTCGACCTGCGCAACAACTCCGGTTCGGTGGACCTGATCGCCGACGTCACCGGCTACTACGCGGCCGAGGGGTCGGCCTTCTCGGCCGGCGCGCCCGTTCGGCTCCTCGACACCCGTGACGGGACCGGCGCCCGCGCCGGAGCCGTCCGCGGGGGCAGCATCGTCAGTCTGCAGGTGGCCGGCGTCGAGGGCGTGCCGCTGACCGGGGTGACCGCGGTGGTCCTGAACGTCACGGTCACCAACCCCACCGAGGCGAGCCACCTGATCGTCCACCCGCACGGGATCGGACGGCCGGGCGTGTCGAACCTCAACTTCACGGCCGGGCAGACCGTTGCCAACCTGGTCGTCGTCCCCGTGGTGGACGGCCGGGTGACCTTCTACAACAACTCCGGCTCGACCGACGTGATCGCCGATCTGAACGGCTGGTTCACGTCCTGAGGATCCGCGGAGAGAGATGAACAGGGGCCCGTCCGGTCGCACGACCGGACGGGCCCCGCCGCGTTCCGCTCGGCCCGCATCCCTAGCGGCGTGACCGCCAGGGCGGTCCGTGCCTGCGGAGGTGCTCCTCGTGGAGGTCGCGGTCCGAGCGGCGGCGTTGACCGGCGGCGAACATCGTGCCGCCGACCAGCAGGAAGAGACCGCCGGTGATGCCCAGGCCGAGCGGGTCCAGGGCGCGGCTGCCGTCGGTGTCCATCCACGGGCCGAGACCGCCGAGCCGGTCCTTGAAGAGGAACACGTGTCCGCCCGGCGGCACCCGGTCGTAGCAGTTCCGCAGGGCGTCGAGCTCGTGGCTCTCGCCCGAGGAGTCGGTCACGCGGCACGCGAAGCGCGTGTCGCCCTTCGCGTTGCTGTACTCGCGGGACGTGATCACCACCGCGTCCACGCGTTCGCCGAGCAGCTTGAGGTACGACTCGTTCAGGTTGTTCCCGGCGAAGACGCCCAGCGCGATGGTCCCGAAACCGACGACGGTCGCGGCGCCGGCCCGGTTCCAGTTCGAGCCGGCGACGGCCGCGCCGAGGCCGGCCGCGGCGAGGACGACGAGCACGCCGACGTACAGCAAGCCGTACGGAAACTGGGAGATGAAGCCGCCCACTGTCGCCGTGCCCGCGACGAGCACGGCCCAGAAGAGGGAGTTCCGACCCCGCCGGGCGCCTGTGGGAGCCGCCTTCCCCGTACGTTCGGATATCCGGGCCGCGTCCATACCGCTCTCCTCCGAGCCCTGCTGCGTGCAGTTCGGCCCCAGCCTATGCAGGCGGCCACGCCGGCCGGCCGCGCGGTCGTCAGAGGTACTGGGCGAAGCCGTCCAGGGTGCGGAGGATCTCCGGTTCGGGGGCCGAGGGGAGCTGGAGGACGACCTCCTCGATGCCGAGGTCGGCGTAGTGGGCGAGCTTGCCCGGGCTGGGGTGGACCGCGTACGGGACCACTTGGAGGGTCTTCGGGTCGCGTCCGGCGGTCTCCCAGACCTGCCGCAGCACCGGGAGGGACTCGGTGAGGCCGCCACCGCCGATCGGGAGCCAGCCGTCGGCATGGTCGGCGACCGCGGCGAACAGCTTCGGGCCGGCCGCGCCGCCGATCAGGGTACGGGGACCGTGCAGGGGGGAGCCGGGGCCGAGTTCGCGCGGGGCCTGGGCCGGCTTCGGGTGGGCGCTGCTGGCCTGCACGGAGCAGAACTGGCCCACGTACGCCGTCGGTTCGGGGGCCCACAGGGCGCGCATCAGGGCCATCCGGTCGCGGACCAGGTCGCGGCGGGTGCGCCACTCGACGCCGTGGTCGGCGGCCTCCTCCACGTTCCAGCCGTAGCCGATGCCCAGGGTGAAACGGCCGCCGGAGAGGTGGTCGAGGGTCGCGACCTGCTTCGCGAGGGCGATCGGGTCGTGCTGGGCGATCAGGGTGATGCCGGTGCCGAGCTGCAGGCGTTCGGTGACCGCGGCGGCCTGGCCGAGGGCGACGAAGGGGTCGAGGGTACGCCCGTACATGTCGGGGAGTTCGCCGCCCATCGGGGCGGGGGTCTCGCGGGAGACCGGGATGTGGGTGTGCTCCGGCAGGTAGAGGCCCGAGAATCCGCGCTCCTCCAGGACGCGGGCGAGACGGACGGGGGAGACGGTGCGGTCGGTGAGGAAGACGGTCGTGGCGATCCGCATGGGCACTGGCACCTCCGAGACGTGGGAACGCCACGGTACGGGCTGAGCCCGTGATTGTTGAGGGGGCGTCAGGTGCCGCGGCGGGGTGTCGGTCAGCCGCTGGGGTAGCGGGCCAGCCAGCCGGGGGAGGAGGCGGAGCCGGAGGCCGAGGGGCCGTGCAGGGTCGGGCCCTGGGTCATCTCCAGGGCGAAGTCGTCGCACAGCTCCAGGAGCGTGGCGCGGCCTTCGAGCTCCGCGAGCCAGGCGGGCGGGAGGGCCGTCTCGCCGTGGAGCGCGCCGAGCAGGGCCCCGCACAGGGCGCCGGCGGAGACGGAGTCGCCGCCGTGGTTGACGGCGAGGCGCAGGCCGTGGGCGATGTCCTCGGCGACCAGGGCGCAGTAGACGGCGACGGCGAGGGAGTGCGTGGCGTCGCGGGCCTCGGGTGCGGCGTCGCCGGGGGAGAGCGCTTCGACGGCGTCGGGACCGGGCGGGCCCTGGGTGACGGCCGCCGTGGCGCGCTGGAGGGCGTCGGTGACGGGCTGGTGGCCCGGGCGGGCGCCCAGCAGTCCCAGGGCGCGCTGGACGGCGGCGTCGAGGGAGTCGCCGCGGATCAGGCCGTGGACGATGACGGCGAAGGCGCCGGCCGAGAGGTGGGCGGTGGGATGGCCGTGGCTCTGCGCGGCGCACTCGACGGTGAGCTGGAGGACGAGGGCGGGCTCCCAGCCGACCAGCAGCCCGAAGGGGGCCGAGCGGGCGGCAGCGGCCGCGCCGCGGGCGGCCGGGTTCTTGGGCTGGTCGAGGGTGGCGAGGACGTCGTCGCCGAAGCCGGTCAGGCAGGCGCGGGCGGGGTCGCGGCGGGCGTAGAGCCATTCCTGCTGCGCGAGCCAGCCGTTGTCCTTGCGGCGCTCGTCGGGGCCCCAGTCGTGCTGGGTCGCCGCCCAGCGGCGGTACGCGCGGTGGACGTCGGTCGGCGGGTGCCAGGCGCCGGTGTCCCGGCGTACGTGGGCCCGGATCAGCCCGTCCACGGTGAAGAGGGTGAGCTGAGTGGCGGCGGTGACCCGGCCGCGGCGCCCGTGCGCGACGGCCGGTCCCGTCAGGCCGTCGGGGCCGTGGGCGGCGGGTGCGGTCAGGCCGTCGGGGCCGTGGGCGGCGCGGATGGCGTCGAGGGAGAGGCCGGCGAGGGGCGCGCCGAGGGCGTCGCCGAGGGCCGCGCCGAGCAGCGTGCCGCGGATCCGGCTGCGGAAGTCCTGCTGCTCGACCCGCCCCCAGAGCCCGGTGACGATCCCCCGCCCCAGCGTCCTGCCTCCGGCGGGGTCGGCGGGGTCGGCGGGGTTGCCCGCCGGGCCCTGGCCTCCGGCCGGGCTCGCCGCCCGCCCCGCCTGGCCTTGGCCTCCGGCCGGGTTGGGGGTGGCGGGCGCGGCCCCCGAGGCGCCGCTGCCCGTCGGCCCAGTCGTCCGGCCAGCCTGGCCTTGGCCTCCGGCCGGGTTGGGGGTGCTGTGCGTGGCCGCCGCGTGGGTGCCGCCCGCCGGGCCCGGGCCCGGCGGGCCGCCGACCGGGGCGGGGCCGCTCGTACTGTCTGCCGGGTCGGGGGCGTGCCCGGCCACCGGTGTGGCCGCGAGGCTGGGGCCTGCCGGGCCTGCCGGGCCTGCCGGGCCGCTGGCCTGGCCCTGGGTGGCTGCCGGGCCTGGCGGGCTGCCGGCCTGGCCCTGGGCGGCTGCCGGGGCGGAGCCCGTCCGGCCCTGGTTGTCCGCCGGGCGCGGGCTACCGGTCGCCGGTGCGGCCGTGAGGCCGTGGCCCGTCGGGCCGTCGGCCGGGGCGGGAACACCGCCGGCCGTGTTGTCGTTCGTAGCGATCACGTCGTCCACCCCCGGCACCGCGCCCCCCGCTGACCAGTCCGTCCGATGCCCGGTGACCCTGTCCGTACCCGCCGAGCATGCGAATCCGCACTGTAGTGGACAGGAACGATCGGAACCGGAAGCGGAACGGCATGCGGCCGGAATACGAACGATTCCGGCCGCGGCCGCCCCCTCCGGCACCCTCCGGGCACCCTCCGACGCCCTCCGCCCCGCTCAGTCCAATACGGGCAGCAGCTCCGGCAGATGGCCGTCCGAGGCGCGGGCCGCCTGCTGCCGTTCCTGCGGCACCTCCCCGTACAGCGTCGTGCGGGGCTTCGCGGGACGGCCCGCCGCCTCGGCCACCGCCACCAGGTCCCGGACCGACTTGTACGAGCCGTAACTCGACCCCGCCATACGGGAGATGGTCTCCTCCATCAGTGTCCCGCCGAGATCGTTCGCACCCGAGCGCAGCATCTCGGCCGCGCCTTCGGCGCCCAGCTTCACCCAGCTCGTCTGGATGTTGGGGATGTGCGGGTGCAGCAGGATCCGCGCCATCGCCGTCACCGCCCGGTTGTCGCGGACCGTCGGGCCGGGCCGGGCGATGCCCGCCAGGTACACGGGCGCGTTGGTGTGGATGAAGGGCAGCGTGACGAACTCCGTGAAGCCGCCCGTCCGCTGCTGGATGCGGGCCAGCGTGCGGAAGTGGCCGAGCCAGTGCCGCGGCTGGTCCACGTGCCCGTACATCATCGTGGACGAGGAGCGGATCCCGAGTTCGTGCGCGGTGGTGATGGCGTCGATCCAGTCCGCCGTCGGCAGCTTGCCCTTGGTCAGGACCCAGCGCACCTCGTCGTCCAGGATCTCGGCCGCCGTCCCCGGGATCGAGTCCAGGCCGGCCTCCTTGGCCGCCGTCAGCCAGTCCCGTACGGACATGCCCGTGCGGGTCGCGCCGTTGACGACCTCCATCGGCGAGAAGGCGTGCACGTGCATGCCCGGCACCCGCTGCTTCACGGCCCGCGCGATGTCGAAGTACGCCGTCCCGGGCAGGTCGGGGTGGATGCCGCCCTGCATGCACACCTCGACCGCGCCGACGTCCCAGGCCTGGGCGGCCCGGTCGGCGACCTGGTCGAGGGAGAGGGTGTAGGCGTCCGCGTCCGTGCGGCGCTGCGCGAAGGCGCAGAAACGGCAGCCGGTGTAACAGACGTTGGTGAAGTTGATGTTCCGCGTGACGATGTAGGTGACGTCGTCGCCGACGACGGACCGGCGCAGGTCGTCGGCGATCCGGCACAGGGCGTCGAGGGCCGGCCCGTCCGCGTGCAGCAGGGCGAGGGCCTGGGCGTCGGTCAGCCCCTCCGGGTCGTCGGCGGCCTGCGCGAGGGCGGCCCGTACGTCCGTGTCGATGCGCTCGGGGACCATGCCGGGGGCCGCGGCCTCGCGCAGGGCCTCCCAGTCGCCGTAGACGTGGTCGAAGTCCTCGCGCCGGTCGGCGGTGCGGCCCTCGGTGTCGATGGTGGCGTGCAGGTCCGTACGGCCGGTGCCGCTGCCGCCGTACGCGGCGAAGCCCTCGTCGGGCTCCTGCCAGGGCCGGCCCTCGACGGTCGCGGACTCGTCCGCCAGGCCCGTGTCCGCGTCGGCCAGCGCCCGGACGTGCGGCAGCAGCCGCGGGTCCAGCCAGGGCTCGCCGCGCTGGAGGAACTCCGGGTAGATGGTGAGGCGTTCGCGCAGCTCGAAGCCGGCGGCCGCGGTCCGCGCGGCCAGTTCCTCGATGTGCGGCCAGGGGCGTTCGGGGTTGACGTGGTCGGGGGTCAGCGGCGAGACGCCGCCCCAGTCGTCGATGCCCGCGCCGATGAGCAGGGCGTACTCGGCGTCCACCAGGTTCGGGGGGGCCTGGATGCGGGCGCTCGGGCCCAGGATGTGGCGGGCGACGGCGATCGCGGCGGCCAGCTCCTCCAGTTCCGCGTCCGGCATGCCGCGCATGGCGGTGTCCGGCTTGGCGCGGAAGTTCTGGACGATGACCTCCTGGATGCCGTGGTAGCTGCGCTGGACGCGGCGCAGCTCGAAGAAGGCCTCGGCCCGCTCCGCGTACGTCTCCCCGATGCCGATCAGGACGCCGGTGGTGAAGGGGACGTTGGAGCGGCCCGCGTCCTCCAGGACGCGCAGCCGTACGGCCGGTTCCTTGTCGGGGGAGCCGTGGTGGGGGCCGCCGGGCTCGGACCACAGGCGGGTCGCGGTGGTCTCCAGCATCATGCCCATGGACGGGGCGACGGGCTTGAGGCGCTGCAGCTCGGACCAGGACAGGACGCCGGGGTTGAGGTGCGGGAGGAGCCCCGTCTCCTCCAGGACCCGGATGGCCATGGCGCGGACATAGGCGAGGGTGTCGTCGTAGCCGTGCGCGTCGAGCCACTCGCGGGCCTCGGGCCAGCGGTCCTCGGGGCGGTCGCCGAGGGTGAAGAGGGCTTCCTTGCAGCCCATCGCCGCACCCTTGCGGGCGATGTCGAGGACCTCGTCGGGGGAGAGGTACATCCCGTGGCCGTCCCTGCGGAGCCTGCCGGGGACGGTGACGAAGGTGCAGTAGTGACACTTGTCGCGGCACAGGCGGGTGAGGGGGATGAAGACCTTGCGCGAGTACGTGATGACGCCGGGCCGTCCGGCCGCGGCGAGCCCGGCGTCGCGGACGCGGGCGGCGGAGGCGGCGAGGTCCCGCAGGGCCTCACCGCGCGCCTGGAGGAGCACGGCCGCCTCGGCCGCGTCGAGCGCGACGCCGTCTCGGGCCCGTCGCAGCGCCCGGCGCATCGCGTTTTCGGTCGGAGCCTCACTCGGAGTGGTCATGGGGCGAGCATACGATCCGACGTCCCGGCGCAGGAGAGGGTCATCTCATCAGCTCACCGGCGTTGACCAGCAGCGATTGGCCGGTAATCGCCCGGGCGCGGTCGGAGGCGAGGAAGACGGCGGCGTCGGCGACATCCCCGTCGGTGGCGAGATCGGGCAGCGCCATGCGCTCGGTGAGACGGGCGTGCACCTCGGCCTCGGGGACGCCCTCGGTGTGCGCGGTGAAGGTGACGAAGGCCTGTACGGGCGGCCCCCACATCCAGCCGGGCAGCACGGTGTTGACGCGGATCCGGTGCGGGCCGAGTTCGCGGGCCATGGAGTACATGGCGGAGGTCAGTGCCCCCTTGGAAGCGGCGTAGGCGGCCTGCTGCACCTCGTTGGGCGCGGCGACGGCGGACTGCGTCCCGATGATGACGACGGATCCGCCGCGTTCCTTGAGGGCGGGCAGACAGGCCCGGGTCATGCGCAGGGTGCCCAGCAGGTTGACGTCGATGATCTGCTGCCAGGTCCCGAAGTCGGCGTCCTCCAGCCCGCCGAAGTACGAGTCCCACGCGGCGACGTGCACGACGGCGTCGACGCCCCCGAACCGCTCCACGGCCAGCGCGGCGAGGGCCTCGCACTGTGCCTCGTCGCCGATGTCGGTCGGCCGGTGGGCGGTGCGGACGCCGGCGGGATCGATCTCGGCGGCGGACTTGGCGAGGTTCGCCTCGGTCCGCGCCCCGAGCACGGCGTTCCCGCCGTCCCGCACGACGGCGGCGGCCACCTGATGCCCGAGCCCGGCCCCGACGCCGGAGACGATGACGGTCTTCCCTCGCAACAGCACGACGTACCTCCAGGCGGACGCGCCCATATTTGACGGTCCGTCAGGCTAGGGGTGCACGGTGGACATGGGAAGGGGCGCGCACCGACCCGGGCCCCGGCTGCGGGCCCAGCTGCGGGTCCAGCTGCGGGCCCGGGCCCGGCCTCCGGGCCCGCCGCGGGCTTGCGTCCATGAACGATCAGGCAACGGGCCGACGGCCCCACGCACACGACTGCGACCGACCCCCCCAATCGGTCCGCGTCGACGGTGGGGGGTGTTCGGGGGATGATCGGATGGAACGCGTCCCGGCGGGGGCGGTAGGCCGCGCCGGGGCCCCGGTCGGAGGACGTGAGGACCATGTCGCTCTCGCACCCTGTCGGCGGCGCGCCCGGGCGCGCCCGGCTGTTCGCCCTGCTGGCGCTGGTCTGCGCGCTGGGCGCACTGGTGGTGCTGGTGGTGGCCGGCGCAGGCGGCGGGCTGATCGTCGTCCTGGTCGGGGCGGCCGGTACCGTCCTCGCCGCCATGGGCGCCTGGTGGCTGGTGGCCCACCGCGGCCTGGTCCGGGCCGCCGGGACCGTGCTGGTCGTCGCCGCGCCGGTGGCCGTCCTCGTCCTCTACGCCCGGGCCGACCTGTGGCCCACGGCGCTGGCCGCCCTCGTACTGTGGGCCGCCGCCGGGGTGTGTGCGCGGACCGCACTGCGCGCGGCGCGGCCACCCGTCGGCATGCGGGCGGTCGCCTCCGACCCGCCCCGCCATCCGGTGCTGATCATGAACCCGAAGTCCGGCGGCGGGAAGGTCGGCCGCTTCGGGCTCGCCGAGAAGGCCGAGGCGCTCGGCGCCCGGGTGGTGCTGCTCGACCCGGAGGTCGTCACCGACGTCGCCGCCCTCGCCCGCCGGGCGGTCGCCGAGGGGGCGGACCTGCTCGGTGTGGCGGGCGGCGACGGCACCCAGGCCCGGGTGGCCGAGGTGGCGGCCGAGCACGGCCTGCCGTTCCTGGTGATCTCCGCGGGGACCCGCAACCACTTCGCCATGGACCTCGGGCTGGACCGCGAGGATCCGTCCCGGTGCCTTGACGCCCTGACGGACGGCGAGGAGCTCAGGATCGACCTGGGCTTCGTCGGCGGGCGCGCCTTCGTGAACACCGCCTCCTTCGGTGTCTACGCGGAGGTCGTACAGCGCCCGGAGTACCGGGACGCCAAAGCGGACTCGGCCCTGAGCGCCCTGCCCGACCTGCTGCTCGGGTACGCCGGCCGCGCCCTCGAAGCGACCACCGACGACACGCGCCTGGAAGCCCAGCAGGCGCTGCTGATCAGCAACAACCCGTACTCCTCACCCGAACCCATGGCCGTCGGCGCCCGTCGGGCCCGCCTCGACGAGGGCGTGCTGGGCGTCGTCGGGATCCGCGTGAACAACGCCGCCCAGGCGGCCGATGTCGCGCTGAGGGGGGCGCGGGCGGCGGGCCTGCACGTACTGACCTCCCGGCGGGTCGTCGTCGGATCGGACGCGGAGAGCATCCCCGTCGCCGTGGACGGAGAGGCCCTGACCCTGCCCACGCCGGTCACCTGCTCCATCCGTCCGGGCGCCCTGCGCGTACGGGTGCCGCGGGGGCGGCCGGGCGCTCCGGCGGGCGCTCCGCCCCTGCGGTGGCGCGAGGTGCTCGCGCTGCTCCTCGGCCGGCTGTCGCCGCGGTGACGCGCCGACGGGGCGCCGACGGGGCGGTGACGGGCGTTGACGGGGAGGGATGAGGCGGTGACGGGGCGTACGGTACCCGGGTCGCGGGCGCCCGGGATGCCCGGCCCGCCGCGCGGCCGCACAATGAGCCTTACCCGGTGTCGCCGTTGCGGTGCTGCCGCAGTTCCCGCTGGTCGTGGCGGATAGGAGACGGCAGTGAAGGACCTCAAGTTCGAGCAGAAGAGTTCCCTTTCTCGCCTCGAGGCCGCCGATCAGCTGTCCGCGCTCGCGGAGGCGCTACGGCACGGCGGCAACGTCGAAATGCGACTCGGCCCCGGCACGATGACCCTGCGGGTCCCCGACGAACTCCGTACCGAGATCGAGGTCGAGGTCGGCGACGGGGAGATCGAGATGGAGATCGAGCTGAAGTGGCCCACCGCGCGGTCCGGAGCGGGAGCCGCGTCGTAGTGGCCTCGGACCGCGGTCCGGAGCCCGGCCCCGGGACCGGTGCGGAGCCCGGCCCGCAGCCCCCGCCGCAGGCCGGCCCCGAGACGAGTTCGGGGCCCGGCCCGCAGTCCCGGCCGGAGCCCGGCCCGCGGACCGGTGCGGAGCGCGGCCCGCTGCCCGCTCCGGAGCACGCCCTGGAGGAGGCCTCGTACGAGAAGCCGTACGAGCAGCCGTACGAGACTCCGTACGAGGCCGTGGACAAGGTCCGCGGCGACTACGCCGGCGCCGTCTACGGCTCGCTGCTCGCCGCCTCCGTCGTCGTCGGCGCCGGGACGCTCGGCTCGTTCCCACGGCTGCAGCTCATCGCGCTGCTGCTGGGCACCGGCGTCGTCTTCTGGGCCGCGCACGTCTTCGCCCACCTCTTCGGCGCCCGCATGGCGGGCCGGCTGAGCTGGCGCGTCATCCGCCGTACGGCCCGCGAGGAGCGCCCGATCATCGAGGCGGCCGTCCCGCCGGCCCTCGCCGCCGCCATCAGCCCGCTGTTCGGCCTGGGACCGCACGGCATCGCGTGGATGGCGCTCCTGGTCGCCCTGGCCGGGCAGGTCGGCTGGGCGACCGTGGCCGCCAAGCGGGCGGGTGCCTCCCGCCGCCTGATGGCGGTCGCCGGCGTGATCAACCTCTTCCTCGGGCTGCTCATCGTGCTGCTCAAGGTCGCGATCCAGCACTGAGGTCCGACGGCTCGCCGTGGTCCCTGCGCTCGCCGTGGTCGCCGCGCTCGCCGTGGTCGCTGCGCCCGCCGTTGCCGGCGCCCGGCGTCGCGGCGTACTCCGTCAGGGCCGCGCCGAGGCGGCCCACGCCCTCCGCGATCTCGTGCGGGGTGTGCGTCGTGAAGGACAGGCGCAGCGTGCGGGGGTCCGGGGTGCCCGTGTGGAAGGGGGCGCCCGGGACGAAGGCGACACCGTGCGCCACGGCCGTCCGCAGCAGGGCCGTCGCGTCGTACCCCTCCGGGAGCCGGGCCCAGACGAACATGCCGCCCTCGGGCAGGTTCCAGTCGTGGTCCGCCGGGAGGGTCCGGCTCAGGGCGCTCTGCAGGGCGTC
This sequence comes from Streptomyces yangpuensis, assembly GCF_024666385.1. Lineage (NCBI taxonomy): Bacteria > Bacillati > Actinomycetota > Actinomycetes > Kitasatosporales > Streptomycetaceae > Streptomyces > Streptomyces yangpuensis. The sequence goes on along the minus strand of NZ_CP102514.1, from coordinate 3,184,495 downwards.
GCGCCGCTCGCGGTACGCGGTGCGCACGGTGCCTATGTGCGCGTCCAGGTCCACCGCCGCGAGGTAGTGCGCCGCGGCCAGCTGGTCGACCGTCGAGGTGTGCAGGTCCGCCGCCTGCTTCGCGACCACCGCGGCCCGCAGGAGCGCCGCCGGCGCACGGAGCCAGCCCAGGCGCAGCCCCGGCGCCATGATCTTCGAGAAGCTGCCCAGCAGGGCCGTACGGTCCTCCGCGCCCGGGTGCGCGGCGAGCCACGGGACGTCGTGGCCCTCGTAGCGCAGGTCCCCGTACGGGTCGTCCTCCACCAGCCACAGGCCCAGCCGGGCCGCGATGCCCGCGACCGCCGCCCGGCGGGCGGCCGGCAGGGTGCGGCCCGTCGGGTTCTGGAAGGTGGGGATCGTGTAGAGCAGCTTCGGCCGCTCCCGCGCGACGAGCTCGGCGAGCGCGTCCGGCAGCAGACCCTCCCCGTCGCAGGGCACGGCCACCACGCGGGCCCCCGCCAGCCGGAAGCACTGGAGGGCGGCGAGGTAGGTGGGGTTCTCGACCAGCACCACGTCACCCGGCTCGATCAGGGCCGCGGTGATGAGGGTGAGGGCCTGCTGGGAGCCGGAGGTGACGAGTACGTCGTCCGCGCCCGTCGGCAGCCCGCGCGCCGTGGCCCGCGCCGCGACGGCGGCGCGAAGCTCCGGCGCACCCTCGGTGGTCGAGTACTGGAGCGCGCGGCGCGCCGACAGCGCGAAGGCCGCGTCGTACGCGGCGCGCAGGCCCTCGGTGTCGAAGAGTTCGGGCGCGGGGAGGCCGCCGGCGAAGGAGATGATCCCGGGCCGCTGGGTGAGCGCGAGGATCTCGCGTACGGGGGAGCCCTCGACCGAGGCGGCGCGGGCGGCGAACGCGGGCGGCGGTGCCGAGGCAGCGGCAGCGGCGGTGGCGGCGGCAGCGGCAGCGGCAGCGGCAGCGGCGCCGGTGGTCGTGGTCGTTGCGGTGACGGCAGCGGGCACGGGAGCTCCTCCGGGAGACGGGTGCGCGCAGCGTAGCGAGAGAAACGTGTAGACGGCATGGATGTATCGGAGGGTGGACGCGGCGCCGCCCGCCCCTCCCGATCTGACGTCACATCAGCTAGACCGTTCCCATGACGACAGGAGAGCAGGACCCGCGCCAGGACACCGGCACCCGCGTCGACGACTACGCCGCGCTGGCGGCCGTCGGCCCCTACGGAGTCCGCCCCGGCCATGCGCTGATCACCATGGTCGAGCCGCACCCGGGCCACGAGTACGCGTACAACCGCTGGTACGAGGACGACCACTACTACGCGGGCGCGATGGCCATGCCCTGGATGTACGCCGGCCGCCGCTGGGTGGCCACCCGTGAACTCCAGGAGCTGCGCTACCCCGAGAAGTCGGCCGTCGCCCAGCCGGTCACCGCCGGCTGCTACATATCGACGTACTGGGTCACCGAGGGCCGCTACGACGAGCACATGAAGTGGACCGTCGGCATCAACAAGCGGCTGAATCGCGACGGCCGCGTCCATCAGGGCCGGACTCACGTCTTCACGGCCTTCCAGGACCACGAGGCGACCGTCTACCGCGACGGCGCCGCCGGTCCGCGGGACTACCACGCGCTCGACCACCCGTACGCCGGGCTGGTGGTGCAGGTGGTCGACGCCGACAACCCCGGGCAGCGGGCCGAGCTGGTGGAGTGGCTGAGCTCACGGGCCCTGCCGAAGCGGCTGCACGGCTCCCCGGCGGCGATGGTGACCGTCTTCCGGCCGACGCCGCTGCCCGGTGACCGGATGACGTACGTCAAGCAGGTGGAGGGGGTCGACACGCGCCTCACGCTGCTGTGGTTCCTGGAGGAGGACCCCCGGACCTGCTGGGACCGGTTCCGGGGTTTGGACGCGGAGGTCGCGGAGGCGGGGCTGGGGCGGGTGGAGCTCGTGGCTCCGTTCATCCCGACGGTGCCGGGGACCGACCGGTACGTCGATCAGCTGCGCTGACGCGGGCATGGCCGAGCCCCCTCGGCCAGGACGGCGGACCGGTCGAGAGGGCTCCAGTCAGTGGTGCAGGTGGTGCAGGTGGTGCGAGTGGTGCCTGTCGTACGGGTGGTGCAGGTGGTGCTTGGGGTGATGGTGCGGCAGGGGTGCGTCGAGGTCTTCAGACCATGCGCCCCAGCCGGCCTTCGGTCACATCGGCGACGAACGAGGTCCACGAGCCGGGCGCGAAGGTGAGGGACGGACCGTCCTGCACCTTCGAGTCACGTACGGCGATCGACTCCACGACAGGGGACTTGACCTCGACGCAGGCGCCGTTGGCGGAGTAGGAGGACTTGACCCAGTTGTCGGTGGCGCCCTGGCGAATAGCCATGTTTCTCTCCGGTGAGCGAGTAGTTCCGGTGTCTTGTCGGCCATTTCCGGCTGACCTGATCGACGCTACCCGCAGCTCCTGACGGGTGAAGGAAGCATTCACCCGACCGAGTGGCATATTCCATTCAAGCCTTCTGTGGCTGGGGATCGACGGTGTACGGTGCCGCCCCTTCGACCGTCCAGCCCCATGCGTCACAGGACTATTCGCCCTTGTCCGCATATTGAGCGATGATCCGCAGGATGAACTCGCGTGTCTGGTCCACCCCCAGGGCCTGGGCGCGCAGGTGCTCGTACATCACGCTGTACTTCTGGACGTCGTTGGCCTTCTCCAGGTACAGGTCGCTCGTGACACCCTCGATGTAGACGACGGTCGAGTCGGACGCGTCCGGGAACTCCAGGATCGCGTACTGGCCGTTCACGCCGGGGTGCGCGCCCAGCTCGAACGGCATCACCTGCACCGTGACGTGCGGCTGCTCCGACTGCTCTATCAAGTACTCCAGCTGCCGGATCATCAGCTGGGCGTCACCCACGTGCCGGCGCAGCGCGGCCTCGTCGATGACCGCCCACAGGCGCAGCGGGCCGAGGTCCGGATTGTTGTTCTCGGTCTCGGAGAGCCGTTTCTGGCGGTGCATCCTGACCTGGACGCGTTTGTCCACGTCGGCCGGGGCGGTCTCCGGCCACGCGCCGCGGACGAGGGCCTGGGCGTACTCCGTGGTCTGGAGCAGGCCCGGGATCACCAGAGGTTCGTACGTGCGCAGGCTGGCGGCGTCGGTCTCCAGCCCGATGTAGACGCTGTACGGGATGTCGCCGAAGGCGTGCCACCAGCCCTGCTGGCGGGAGTCCTTCGCCATCTGCATCAGGGAGTCGATGAGCCGGCGGTCCTCTACCTCGTACACGTCGCACAGATCGCGGACGTCGCGCTGGCTGATCGAACGGCGGCCGTTCTCGAGTCGGCTGATCTTCGACTGGGAGACGAGGAGGCGCTCGGCGACCTGTTCGGCCGTCATGCCCTTGTCCTCGCGGAGCTTGCGCAGCTCCATTCCGAGTCGGCGGCGTCGGACGGTGGGATTGACATTGGACGCCACGTGAACGGCACCTCCGCCTTCTTCTGTCGTGTTCTGTCGTGCAGCTGTCTCTCTGCGTGTCTGATGTTCAGCAGACTGCCACCGAAGCGGGCGGCGCCGCTGGGGAACGGCAGGGAAAACACAGACGCGCGGGGCGGCGGAGCCGGCGGACCGGCTCCGTCACCCCGCGCGCTGGCGGTTCTGTGCGGTGGCGCTGCTGTGCGGTGGTGGAGCTGTGGAACAGGGGTGGGGACCCCGGACCGCGTCCGGGCCCCACCGGCGGTGGATCAGTGCGCGGCCACGCGTGCCATCGCCCCCGTGCGGCGCGGCTGCAGCGGGACGCCGCCCGCCGCGGGCCGGGCCGGCGGTGCCGGTGCGCGGTCCCGGCGTGGCTGTGCGGCCACACCGTTCTGGACGTCCATCACGGCGTGCGCCACGAGTCCGCCCATCGGGTCGTGCCTGATCAGGTCCCGCAGGCGGGATCTGGACGAGCGCCCCTCGTTGCCGGGGTACAGGTGCTTGCCGAGTCCGACCGCGTGGGCCAGTGCGGCGAGCGCCGCGGTCCGCGGGTCCGGCGGTACGCCGGTGCGGATCGCACTGTCGAGCCGGGCTCGGATCTCCCGGCTGATGTCCGTGTCCGTCGCCTGGTAGCGAGTCGTCGGCAACACCCCGCACATCTGTCCCGCGACGGCATGGACCATGCCGCAGCGCTCCAGGTGCGCGAGGTAAATCTGACGAAGCCCCAGCCGGGGTCCGCCGATCCAGTGGACGGCCCGTACCGGGCTGCCGCGCCTGCGCAGCAGTTCCAGTGCGGAGTCCAGAGTCGGATCTCCTGTCGGCCGTGGCATCACCACGGCGATACGATCCCCATCAGGGGCTATCCGTCCTGCCAGAGCCAGCTCCACTAGCTGTGCCCCGGCCAGGCCGAGGTCGAGCGACTGCGGCTGCGCCGTGGTACCCGTGGCCGGGTCCAAGGCGAGCAGCAGAAGCTCCTCCGGAATTGTTCTGCGGCTCCTGCCCATCCATGCCTCCCCGCGTGGATGAGTGACAGGGTGACGCCTCTCACATTCATCTGTCGAGAGCGCGTGGCCGGTTTGTGGGGGAACCCGCAGCTATGTCGTTCTCGTCTGGCACGGGGGCGATGCTCTCTAGACGGGACACTGTTAGACATTCGGACAGCCGAACACGGCGGCGATGAGGAGGAGCGGTGGCGGGCGAGTCCCCCGACAAGTCGGTAGATGAAGGAACGCCGGGGGCGGCGGAGTCGTCCGCGCAGCGCGACCCGAGGGTGTCGGTGTTCCGGCCGAGGGAATCCGAGGACGGTGCCGTGGTCGCCCGTAAGGGCGAAAGTGGCGCGGAGCCTGTGGTTCCGGCCGAGGCCGAGGCGGAGGCCGATGCGGAGGTCGAAGCCGAGGCGGAGGTCGATGCGGAGGTCGACGCCGAGGCCGATGCCGGCGCCGAGGCCGGCGGCCGGGATGCGCTGCGCGAGGCGGTGGCGGCCTGGGTCGCCACGACGGACGCCCCTGGGCCGGACGACGCCAAGCCTTCCGCTTCCGGCTCCGCCGCTCCCGAGCCGAAGCCGTCGGCCGAAGCCGGCGGGACTGCGCCCCGTGCGGCCGCTTCCGGTTCCGCTTCCGCGGGTACGGCCGAGCCGTCGGCCGAAGCTGATGGGACTGCGTCCCGTACGGCAGCGAAGCCGTCGGCCGGGGCTGAGGCGGCTGGTTCCGCTTCGGCGGAGCCGAAGGCTGCGGCTCCGGCTGCGGACAGCGAGCGTACGGCTGTGTTCCGCGCAATGAAGCCCGGCTCCGGCGGGGCGCCGAAGCCGTCGGCCGAGGCCGAGGGGACTGCGTCCGGTACGGCGGCGAAGCCGTCGGCCGGGGCCGAGGCGGCTGGTTCCGCTTCGGTGGAGCCGAAGGCTGCGGCTCCGGCTGCGGACAGTGAGCGTACGGCTGTGTTCCGTGCCGTGAAGCCGGGCTCCGGCGGGGCGTCGAAGCCGTCGGCCGAGGCCGAGGGGACTGGTTCCGCTTCGGTGGAGCCGAAGGCTGCGGCTCCGGCTGCGGACAGTGAGCGTACGGCTGTGTTCCGTGCCGTGAAGCCGGGCTCCGGCGGGGCGCCGAAGCCGTCGGCCGGGGCCGAGGGGACTGCGTCCCGTACGGCCGCTTCCGGCGCTGCGGACAAGCCGTCGGCCGAGGCCGCCAAGGGCGGCTCCGCTTCGGCGGAGCCGAAGGCGGCCGCGGACAGCGAGCGCACTGCGGTGTTCCGCGTGCCGAAGGTGGACACGGTGAAGCCCGAGGGCGGGCAGAAGCCGAAGCCCACCCTGGCGAAGCCGGCCTCCGCTTCCGCACCGGCGTCGGCTCCGGCTCCCGCCGACGAGGACGCCGACAGCGAGCGCACCGCCGTTTTCCGCGCCCCCAAGCCCAGCACCTTCGTGCCGCTGCGCACCGACGGTGGCGGCACGGCCGAGGCGAAGCCGAAGCCGAAGACCCCGGTTCCGCCGCCCCCGCCGACCCCGTCGGCCTCCGCGGCGGCCGCCACCGAGCGGTTCGACCGGAGCGACCGGAGCGAGCGGACCACGCAGCAGCCGCTGCCGCCCAAGCCGCCGCTCGACATGCTGGCGGACCTCACGAACAACCCGCCCCCGCCGCCGAGCCCGCTGCGCACCGCCGTCCGCCGGGTCAAGATCTACGCGCCGCTCGTCGTGCTCCTGGCGGTCATCCTGGCCGTCGTGCAGCTCGTACGCCCGCTGCCCGAGCCGAAGCTCGTGATGACCGCGAAGTCCTCGTACACCTTCGACGGTGCCGCTCCGCAGCTGCCCTGGCCCACCGAGGGACAGGCCTACATGGCGGCCGCCGGCCTCGGCACGCTCGGCCAGTCCGGCGAGCAGAAGCCGGTGCCGATCGCGAGCGTCACCAAGTCGATGACGGCCTACATCATCCTGCGCGACCACCCCATAAAGAAGGGTGAGCAGGGCGCGATGATCGACGTCGACAAGACGGCCGAGACCGAGGGCAAGAAGAACGACTCCGTCAACAACGAGTCCACTCTCGACACGGTCAAGGAGGGCGACAAGATCTCCGAGTACGACGCGATCGCCGCCCTCATGATTCCGTCGGCCAACAACATCGCGCGGCTCCTCGCGCGCTGGGACTCCGGTTCCCAGGAGGCGTTCGTCAAGAAGATGAACGACACCGCCAAGGAACTCGGCATGACCAACACCACGTACACGGACCCCTCGGGTCTGGACGCGACCACGGTCAGCACCGCCGAGGACCAGGTGAAGCTGGGTCTGAAGCTGGTCGAGATCGAGACGCTGCTCGACATCACCAAGAAGCCGAACTGGGTCGACCCGTCCGGCAAGAGCTGGCGCAACTGGAACGGGCTGACCGGGCCCAGCGGTGCGCTCGGCATCAAGACCGGTACGACGACGAAGGCGGGTGGAAACCTGCTCTTCGCCGCGCAGAAGAAGATCGGCAACACCAACCAGCTGATCGTCGGAGCGGTCCTCGGCCAGCACAAGCCGTCGATCATCGACACCGTGCTCGCGGCGAGCAAGCAGCTGATGACCGGTACGCAGAAGGCCCTCGAAGGCGCGACCGTCGTCAAGAAGGGTGACGTCGTCGGCTACGTCGACGACGGACTCGGCGGCCGGACGCCGGTCGTCGCCACCGCCGACGTGCAGGCGATCGGATGGGCCTCGCTGACCGTGACCGTGAAGCTGGCTGACGGCGGGAGCAAGATGCCGCAGACCGCGACGGCCGGCACCGAGGTCGGCATGCTGACCGTCGGCGAGGGCGCCAGCCAGGTCAAGGTGCCGGTGGCGCTCAAGAGCGACCTGGCCTCGCCGGGCATCGGCAGCAAGCTGACGCGCATCGGCTGACCGGCCGGCCGGCCGACCGACCGGCTGACCGGCCGACCGGCTGAGCGGCTGAGCGGCTGAGCGGCCGACCGACCGGCTGACCGGCGGGCCCGCCGTCCGTGGGCGTCCTCGGGCGGCCATGGACGCCGCAGCGAGAGCGCTCATCCGGCGCCCCGGGCAACCCCGGGGCGCCGGTGTGCGTCTAGCGAGTGTCCGCCGGGCCAGGCGGGACGTTGACGACAAAGCCCGGGGCCCAGGGCCTCGGGCCCAGGGCCCGGCAACCCGGGACGCGCGGACGCGTACCGGTGGGGATCCATGTGTGGGGGAGTGCGGCAGTGACCACCGCTGAGCAGCAGGGCAGGCGCGGAGCAGCCGTCCCGTCGGCAGACGGTGGCGGCGACCCGGGCCATGACGCCGTGCCGCCGCAGCAGGGGCCGCAGAGGCAGCAGGAGCCGCAGGAAGGGCCCCCGCGGCGCACCCGCAGCCGCGTCCTCGATCCGCTGCGCCGCCACCCGGTGGCCGTCGCCACCCTGGTCGCGGCCGTGCTGCACGTCGTCTGGTTCTTCGCCTTCGCCAACAGCGGCGGTGACCTCGCCGCGCAGGACGCCTGGGCGGAGTTCGTGGGCCGGCATCCCGACTCGGCCTACAACCTCGCCTGGTACGGCGGCATGCACCCCGTCTCGTACAGCGTGGTCTCGCCGTACCTCATGCACATGCTCGGCGTACGGACCACGATGATGATCGCGGGCACCGTCTCGGCCGGGCTCCTCGCTCTGATCCTGACCCGCTGCCGCGGGGCCGTGCGGGAGCCGCTGTGGCCCGCGCTGGCGGGGGCGTACGGGCTGTTCTGCAACGCGCTCTCGGGCCGGGTCACCTTCGGGCTCGGTGCGATGTTCGCCCTCGGCGCGGTCGCGGCGGTCTTCTGCTGGCCCCGCAAGTGGGCGCGGCGGCGCTGGGCGAAGGCCGCGGTCGCGGCCCCGCTGGCCGGGATCGCGACCGCCGCCAGTCCCGTCGCGGGCCTGTTCCTCGGGGTGGTCGCGGCCGCGCTGTTCCTGAGCCGGCGGCGCCCCGGTGCGTACGCCCTCGGGCTGGCGCCGGTGGCCGTGGTCGGGCTGTCGGCCTGGCTCTTCCCGTTCTCCGGGACCCAGCCGATGAAGATCGGTTCGGCCGGGCTGCCGTTCCTGTTCGGGCTGCTGATCTTCTTCCTCGTACCGCGGCGCTGGAAGACCGTCCGGATCGCCTCCGCCGTCTACGCCCTCGGGGTCTTCCTGACCTGGGCGATCGACTCCCAGGTCGGTTCGAACGTCACCAGGATGGTGATGCTGTTCGGCGGTGCCGTGCTGCTCGCGGCCCTCCCGTACGAGGTCCCGCGCTCGCGGCGCTGGTACGGGGTGCTGCTCGCGTTCGCCGGGCTGAACGCATGGATCACCACCAACAGCATCACGGACATCGTCCGTACGACCCCGGTGGCCGCCTGGAACCGGGAGCTGGCCCCGCTCGTGGACCAGCTCCAGAAGGCGGGCGCGGACCGCGGCCGGGTCGAGGTGGTGCCCGTCAGCAGCCACCGCGAGTCCTCCGCCTTCCCCTCGTACGTGAACCTCGCGCGCGGCTGGAACCGGCAGGCCGACCTGGAGCGCAACCCGCTCTTCTACGACGACACCCTCACCGCCGACAGCTACCGGGCCTGGCTGGAGCGCTGGGCCGTGCACTACGTGGTGCTGCCGGCCGACAAACCCGATTCGGGCGGCGAGGACGAGGCGAAGCTGGTGCGCGCCGGGCTCCCGTACCTCCAGCAGGTGTGGGGCGACGCGAACTGGCAGCTCTTCAAGGTCGACGCGCCGACGAACCTGGTGACGGGGCCGGCGAGCGTGGTGCGGGCGGGCGCCGACCAGCTGGTCATCGACGCGAGGCAGGCCGGACGGGTGCTGGTGCGGATCCCGCACTCGCCGTGGCTGGGGCTGGTGGACGGGGCCGGGAAACCGGTGCCGCCGCCGCAGGAGACCGCGGACTCCAAGGCGCGCGGTGCCGTGCCGAAGGAGTTCGCGAACACGGCCGGCTGCCTGTTCAAGGCGCTCCCGGACGGCGAGGGCGACGTGTGGACCGAGCTGCTGGTCCCGGCGCCGGGGGAGTACCGGGTGGCGGGGAAGTACCAGCTGCCGCGAGGTACGCCCTGCCCGGAGGAGGTCGTCCGGGCGGCGTTGGGAGCGCCGGAGCGTCCGGCTCCGGCGACCGGCTCGACTCCTTGATTTCTTTACGTTCCGGTCCGGGTGCGTTGCTCCGTATATATGCATACGATCCCAGTAGTCCGATTGGGTGCTTCCTGAGGGAGTTGACGACGGGATGAACAAAGAGCAGAAGCGGGACGTCCGGGCGGCCATCGCGAAGGCGCAGGAGACCACCTCCCAGCCGCCCCGCCCCCCGGGCCACGGCTTCGACGGTCCTGTACGGAGCAAGGTCAAGGGCGGACTGCACACGAAGGCCGATCTCAAGCGGGCCGGCACTCCGCAGGGTGACCGCATCGGCGAACGCACCAGCGGCCTGAGCTGACCCCGTGGTCACAGTCACCGGGGTCGCATCCGCGATGGCGCAGCCCTTCCGGCCCCGGCCGGGAGGGCTTCGAGCGCCCTGAGAGACGGGCCGGCCGGCTGCGGGGCGGGCCGGGCCGGGCGCGTCGGGCAATCCGGGCCGGGCGCGTCGGGCGGGCCGATCCGGGCGCGTCGGGCGGGCCGATCCGGACCGGCACGGCTCGATTACGGCCGGATCTCGCGGGATCAGGCCGGATCCCGCCGCTCACCCGCGCGGGCAGGCCGATTACCGTGACCTGACCATGAACGAGATGCAGCGCGGAGCACGGCTGCGGCCCCGCCTGCGGCTGCCGGCCTGGACCTCTACCCTCACCTGGAAGGCCGCGGTCTTCATCACCCTGATGTGCTGTGGGCTCGCCGCGCTGCTCGGGTGCCTCGTGCACGGTGCCATGACCCGCCAGACCGTCGGCACGGCGCGCGAGAAGGCGCTCACCAAGCTGGAGCGGAGCATCCAGGGGTACGAGATCGGCGCGCGCCTGCCCCGGGGCGAGGGCATCGACCCCGCGGGCCTGCCCCCGGGACTGCACGCCCTGGCGCGCGGCGGGAAGCGCGGCACGGAGGTCGGCACGCACCGCGGGCGCCCCGTGATGTGGGCGGCCGCGCCCGCCGAGGACGGCACCGCGATCGCGGTGTTCGTGGACTTCCGTGGCGCCGAGCGGACCATCCTCAACCTCGACCGGGCCATCCTCGGCTCCTCGGGCCTCGCCATCGGCGTCACCCTCCTCATCGGCGCGGTCGGCGTCACCCGGATCACCCGGCGGCTGCACGTGACCGCGCAGGTGGCCCGCCGGATCAGTGCTGGCGACCTGGACGCCCGGGTCGGCGACGCGCCCCGCAACAAGGACGAGGTGGCGGCGGTCTCCCGGGCCCTGGACACCATGGCCTCATCGCTGCAGCGCAAGCTGGAGGCGGAGCAGCGGTTCACGGCGGACGTCGCCCACGAGCTCCGCACCCCGCTGACCGGCCTGAACGCGGCCGCCGAGCTGCTGCCGCCGGGGCGCCCGGCCGAGCTCGTACGGGACCGGGTGCGGGCGATGCGCGCGCTGACCGAGGACCTGCTGGAGATCTCCCGCCTGGACACGCGCAGCGAACGCGTGGAGCTGGACCGGCACGACCTGGCCGACTTGGCGGCCCGCACGATCCGCGCGTCCGGGACGGACACGGCCCTGACGGTGCTGGCCTCCCCGCGGGTGGAGACGGACCGGCGCCGCCTGGAGCGGATCCTGGGCAACCTCGTGGCCAACGCGCACAGCCACGGCGCCGCCCCGGTCACGGTCACGGTGGACGGCCCGACCCTGACGGTGACCGACGCGGGGCCGGGCTATCCGGAGTACCTGATCGAGACCGGGCCGCAGCGGTTCCGAACCGAGGGCACGAACAAGGGCCACGGGCTGGGCCTGACCATCGCCGTCGGCCAGGCGCAGGTCCTCGGCGCCACCCTCGCCTTCCGCAACCGGGCGGAGGGCGGCGCCGAGGCCCGCGTCACGCTCCCAGAGCCCGCAGCACCGGCAGCAACTGAGCCTCCTCCCGGTCGAGATGGCCTTCCAGCTCCCGGCTCAGGCGCTCGACCCGCTCGCTGAACCCCTCGCCGACGCCGGGCGCGTCCAGGGCCCGTACCAGCTCCTCCTGAAGCCGTGCGATGACGCGGTGCTCGGCGTCGACACGGCGGAAGAACTCCCGCATGTGCGGATGCTGTTGCTCCAGGTGCGGGAAGAGCCCCGCGTCCTCGCTGCGGTGGTGGAACTCCAGGGTGTGGCAGAACGCCAGGCAGTGCTGGCGCAGTTGGAGCCCGAGCGAGGCCGCCCCGGCCCCCGGGGCGCCCGCCTCCGCCGCGCCGTCCGCCGCGAGCTCCCGTACGTGCGCCAGCTGCGCCCGCAGCCAGCCGTGCACGCTCAGCAGCTTCCCGGCGATCCCGCCCTCCTCCTCGGGAACCTCGTGCGTGCGCTGCAGCGCCACGACGGGGATCACTCGCGCGGTGCGCGCCTGGTACTCCCCGTACCCGGGCTCGGCCCGGACGATCTGCGCGAACAGCTCGTCGCGCCGCGCCCCGGCGGCGGGCACGGCGACCGCCTCGTACTCCTCGGTCCCGGTCTCGACCTGGACGAGGGGGCGCGCGAGGAGGTTGTGGTACCAGGCGGGGTGCCGGTCGGCCCCGGCGGCGGAGGCGACGACGAGCGGCGTGCCGCCGCCGTCGCGCAGGAACCCGAGCGGAACGGTGTGCGGCGTCCCGGACCTGGCGCCGGTGGTGGTGAGCAGGAGCAGCTCGGCCCCTTCGAAGGGCCCGCCGACCTTGCCGGCGTTGGCCCTGAACTCTGCGATGACGTTCTCGTTGAACTCGTTGCAAGATGACACGGAGTGCGGATTTCCTCACGGTGTGTGCGTGCGATTGGCAGCGTCTACAACCGAGGGAGATCACCCGTAGCCGGTGGCGTATGTGCCCATGGGCCCGGTCCTTCACAAGCAGGTGCCTGCCCAACCACCGCCCGGCCCACATCTCAGTAGGCGGCGTCACGCGACACGTGCGCCATCCAACCACAACGCGAAGAGGACCCCCAGCCGTTTACGGCGGGGGGTCCTCGACTGTGCCCTCGGCAGGATTCGAACCTGCGACACCGGCTTTAGGAGAGCCGTGCTCTATCCCCTGAGCTACGAAGGCGGGGGCTTGTCGGAAACGTTGCCGGAAACCCCAGAGGGATCACCCGAGCCGCTTCGGCAAGCGTGCTGGTCAGACCACGTGCGCCCACCCAGGTGGAGTTGCCCTCGCGGACACTTTCCCCGGCACACGCCTGGTAGCCGTCTGACCGCTGACAGCCTAGCGGATCAGGCTGGGAGTGGTCGCATGGATTGCCGCAGGTGCGGGTCTGGGGCGAGGGCGCGGCTGTGACGTGGGGGTTCTGAGGGCTGGGGGTGTGGCCGCGGAAGTCGGGTGTGTGGCGACGGGGCGGAGGGGCGGCTGCGGCGTCCGTTATGTCTGCTTGCCTGCTGTGGAGGCGTAAACGGGGCGACGGCCGCAGGCGTGTCAGGCGACGTGGAGCGCCTGCATGTGCCGCTTCCTGGACCGGCTTGTCGGGTACTTCGATCGCAAGGTCCACCTGATCGTCGACCGGCACTCGGCCCACCCGCGGTCTGCTGCTGACGGCCGACCGCCTCCTCGACGGCGAACTCGCCGACGCCACCACCGCCGGCCGGCACCGCGGCGCCTGCCTCGCGCTGCGGACCGCACTGGAGCTCCGCGTCGAGCAGGTGCTGGACGCGGCGACGCCCGGCCTGTCCCGCACCACCGGGCGCGCCAAGCTGCTCCTCCTGCGCTCCGTCGCGCCGGCCGAAACGGGTCGGCGGGCGAAGGCCCTCTGGTCTCAGCTGAGTCTGGGATGCCACTACCACCTGTACGAGCTCGGACCCACGTACGACCAGGTGAGGGTCTGGCGGGCCGAGGCCGGCGGTCTCGTCCGGGAACTCGGTAACTGACCGTTCATCACCGTCCGCTTCTGATAGTTGTTTCACGGGGTACGGGCACATGCCCGTGGCGGTGTCCCCCGACACCGCAGGGAGGACGCACATGAGCACCACCACTCGGGACGAGATCCTCGCCGGCGAGCAGCAGGCAGTGGACCACGCGTACGACTGCTACACCACGAAACTGGCCGAACTCAGCGGCACCTCGGCGGCCACCGCCTCGGCGAGCGGCAAGGACGGGATCGCCAACCGGGCCGCAGCGGAGGCGCGGGCCGAGGCCTACGGGGGACTGGGCGACGAGGCGCTGGTCTTCTCCCGCGTCGACGCCCCCGAGGACCCGGGCGGAGAGCCCCGGCCGTGGTACATCGGGCGCCGTGGGGTGAAGAACAGCGACAACGATCCGGTTGTCCTGCTGTGGACCAGCCCCCTGGCGAAGGCCTGGATCGAGACCCGGCCCGAGAGCCCGGGCGAGGTGGTCCTGCGCCGTCAGCTCCGCTGCGTACAGCGGATCGTCGAGGGCTACTTCGACGAGATCTCCCCGCCGGCACCCACTCCCGAACCCGTACCCGAGCCCGTCGGCGTACCCGAGCCCGCCGCCGTACCGGTGCCCCGTCAGGCCGCCGACGACAGCGCGGCGGAGGAGACGGGCGCGTCCCCCGCCCCGGAAGGGCCGTCGGCCCCCACGCCCGGCGACGATGTCGTCCGACGGCAGCGGCGTAAGGCACTCCAGCCGGACGACTTCCTGCTGCAGGAGCTCCAGCGGTCGCGCGGCGGCCGGATGAGGGACATCGTCGAGACCATCCGCCGTGACCAGATGGCGCTGGTCACCGGCTCGCCCGCGGACATCCTCGTCGTGCAGGGCGGCCCCGGTACCGGCAAGTCGGCGGTCGGTCTCCACCGGGTGACCTGGCTCGTCAACAACGAGCACTTCAAGGCCCAGGACATCCTCGTCATCGGCCCCCACCAGCGGTTCCTCGACTACGTCGGCCAGGTCCTTCCCACCCTCGGCACCCGGGACGTCAACGCCGTCCAGCTGGACCGGCTGTGGGAGGGCGAGACCCTCGGTGTGGACTCCCCGAAGGCGCGTCTGGTGAAGTCGGGCGAAGGCATGGCGGCCGTGCTGCGGCGCCGGGTCGAGAGCGACTACCGTCCCGACGCCCTCGACGCCCTCACCGTCGTCCCCTCCTACGAAGGCGACGAGCCCGCGGTCGTCGTCACCGCCGGCAGCACGACCCTCCGCGTGCCGAAGTCCGAGGTCCTCGCCCTCCTCGACCAGGCCCACGCCGGCGACGGGCCCTTCCGGGAGCGACGGGACCGCTTCCGCGGCCTGTTCGTCGACCGGCTCCTCCAAGAGCTCGCCGATGTCGCCCCGCGCCGCGGACAGGCCGACACGATCCGCCGCGACCTGGAACGCAACCGCCGCGTTGAGCGCCTCGTCGAACGCGTCTGGCCGTCCCCCGGCCCCCGCGAGGCCCTGCGCAGCCTCTACGACTCGGCCGACCTCCTGCGGGAATGCGCCGACGGCATCCTCGACGAGGGCGAGCAGGCAGTCCTGTTGCGGGCGCGCGCCGCCAGCGCCGACGCCGACCCGTGGACCCTCGACGACCACGTCTGCCTCGAAGAGCTTCGCGTGCTGATCAGCGGCGACACCCCACCGCGATACGGCCACATCGTCGTCGACGAGGCCCAGGACCTCACACCCATGCAGGCCCGCTCCCTGCGGCGGCGCTGCGCCGCGGGCGGCTCCATGACCGTCCTGGGCGACCTCGCGCAGGCGACGGGCGCCCACACCCCGACGAGCTGGGACCTGCTCGGCGCACTCCTCTCCGACCACGGCGACTGGAGCGTCGCCCAGCTCACCACCAGCTACCGCGTCCCCGCCGAGATCATGGAGTTCGTCGCCCCTCTCGCCCGCGTGGTCGCCCCGTCCCTGCCCTATCCCCAGGCTGTCCGTGAGGCGGGCGTGGACGCCGTACGGACCGTGGCGACCGAACCGTGGAAGCTGCTCGACGACACCGTCGCCCACGTGGCACGGCTGGTGCGCACCAGCGACGGCAGCACCCCCCGCTCTGTTGCCGTCATCGTCCCCGACGATTCCGACTGGCTGGACGCCATCAGCCACCGAATCCACGAGGGTGGCGCCATCGCCGAGCGGGATCGCGATGCCGTGTCCGTACTGGCCGCCGCGCAGGCCAAGGGAATGGAGTACGACCACGTCCTGGTCGTCGAGCCCGCGACGATCGCCGACCGCGGTCCGGCCGGGCTGCGCCAGCTGTACGTGGCACTCACCCGCAGCACCCAGAGCCTGACGGTCCTGCACACCGCCGCGTTGCCGGAGGCGCTCACCACATCCGCGGACGACGCCGAACCCGCGGCACCGGCGGTCCGGCCGACGGGTGCGGCGGAAAGCCTTCCCCGGATCGGCAGCGATGTCCGGGTCGAGGTCGTGGGCCACGTCTCCGGCGGCCGGTACAAGGTCAGGCCACTGTCTCCGGTGATCGGCCGGCCCCTCGTGCTCACCGTCCGCCAGGGCTCGGTCCCCCCGCGCCGGGGTGCCAAGCTGGACTGCTGGGTGTTCGCGAACGACACGAGCCAGACGGTGCTCACCGCCGATCAGCGTGGCCGATCGCCCGTCTCGGAGCGGATGGCGGGGCGCTATCTCGCGGCGCTGGACGTGCTGGGAGAGCTGACCGGCAGCGACGGCGACGTTCCCGACGCCCGCAGCCGCCTCTCCGAACTCCAGGGCATGGCCAACCGCATCCTTCGCCGGGACCAGGCCGACTGGGTCGATGTACTTCATCTGTTCGGTGATCCGGACAGAGAGCACCTCGGAGCTCTTCGAGACCTTGCCGCGACAACCAACCGTGCCCTCAAGGAGGGCACCTTCGATGCAGGTCGGCTCGCGGAGGCGCTGGACGCATCCGGCTGGGCAGGGCCCCTCGCCGACGCGCGGCGAGAGCTCCAGGAGCGCTTCGGCACGGCGACGAAGCCGAACTCCAACGGCGCGATCCCCGTCGCCCCGACGCAACCAGACCAGAAAGAAGAAGTGCAGATGACTACCGCGGACACCGCCGCCGCAACACCGGCTGCGACCACGAAGGACGGCTTCCTCCTCGCGCTGGAAGCAGCTGCCGGGGCCGACCGTACGTGCAAGAAGCACGAGGCCGTCCGTCATGCGCTGAAGGCATCACTGCTCTGGGCGGACCTCCAGCCGGCCGACTCCTCGGTCGTCGACGTCAGCTGCGCCACCCAGCACGGTCTCTTTCTCTACGAGGCCCTGGGCGCGGGTTGTTCCACCTATGCGGACCTGCGATCGGGTGCGACCCGCCTGCTCGAGATCAACCACACGCTGCCCGCGCCGGCCGACGCTCTCTACCTTGTCCTTTCCGAACCGCCCGCCGAAGACTGGTCCGTGGACACGATTCGCGACGTCTTCCGTGTCAATGTCATCTGGCGCAGCCCGACCGGCTGGGGCGGCGACAACGCACATGCCGCCTTCGGCTCCTCCGGGTGAGCAACCACCAGTAGCCGTAGGTCGGTTCGTTTGTTCGGACTGTCTCCGCTGACGGGTGGGCGTCAGTCGACCCCTCTCAGGTAGACGCGGCTGCTCTGTTCGTCGATCTGCGCCACCGCGACCTTGAGCCAGTTCAGGTCGCCCTTGCAGGGAGCGCACACCTGCCCCTCCCGGACCTTGGGAAGCGAATCAGGTTCCGGCAGCCCCAGGCGTGCGAAGGGCGTAGCCGGTGTTGCCTCTGCGGCAAAGGGCTGCTCGCGCAGTCTGAGCGGTTGCTCCGGCTTCAGCTGGGTGAGGAAGGGGTCGACGGCTTCCGCTGGGAGGACGAAGGAAAGGATCAACCCGTCGTCCTGGAATCCCCTGCGGTGCGCCGCCGCGGTCTGGGTCGCTGTCGGGGGGACCTCTACGTGCAGGGTCCGGGCGACGGACTCGGCGGTGGTTCCCTCGACCCAGTCGGACGTCCCCGGGTCCGCCGAGCGGACGCCTTCCCTGCCGCTACCGCCGGACGCCCCGGAGCATCCGGCGGCGAGCGCGCCGAGCACCACCGCCGCCATGGCGAGCGCCGGGGCGCGCCCCGGGCGTCGTGCGCGGATCATCGGGCCGCCTCGTTGCGGCCGATGTCCGTACGGGTGCCGTCCCGCCCGGTGTCCTCGGGAGGGGGCCAGGATCCGCCCGCCGACAGATCGTGCCGCTGCACCGAGCTGCTTCCTCGCATGTCGAACTCCCTGGCCAGTCCTGTCGTGTGCATGCGGGCCATGTCGGCATCGGTGACGGTGGTCGGACCGATCGGCGTGGCCTTGTCTTGGTTCTGAGCCCGGCTCCCCGGAGAGGGCCGTGCCCCGGAACCAGCCTGTGCGGCCGGCTCCGGGGCGCGGTCGTACGGGCGGCCCGGGGCCGCTCGGTGGGGGAAGGGGGTCAGTCCTTCTCGTAGAAGCCGAACATGTCGACGACGAGGTGCGTGCGGTCCCAGCCGCGGTTCCAGAAGTCGATGACGCCGGTGGTTCCGGTGCTCGCCTGAACCAGGTTCGGTACGGTCTCGCCCCTCGTCCAGTTCAGGTTGGAGGAGTTCGGCGGGGTCGGCCTCTTCGCGGTCTTGTCCAGGTACTGCGCCCAGGTGTTCGGGTCCGGGGCGACCGTGAGGTGCCCGCTGCCCTGGGTGTCGGTGACCGTGGTGTTCAGCACGAACGCCGTGACCGTCGGGTCGCCGTCCGACAGCGGCAGCCAGCGGTAGTCCTGTCCCTCGACCGGGAAGTCCCACTCGCGCGAGTCGTGCAGACGCGTCGGCTGCGTCGGGATGTAGGAGGCCTTGCTGCCGGGGCTGTAGTAGCCGACGACGTCCACGATGACGTCGGCCGGGTCCCAGGCGCCGTTGCGGATGTTGATCCTGCCGTCGGAGCCCACCGGGACGATCACCGAGTTCGCGATGGTCTGACCGGCCTTGAAGTTCACGTTCGACGTGCCCGGCGCCGTCTGCCCGCTCGGGAAGACGGTCAGGTGCCCCGCGCCGCGGGGGGCCGTGACGGTGACGTTGAGGGCCACGGCGGTGACGCCGCTCGCCGGGACCGCGCCGTTGCCGGCGACCTGGAGTCCGAACGTGCTCTGCCCGGCGACCTGGCCCCAAGTGCCCTGGCCCGTACGGCTGTCTGCGATACGGAACGGGTCCAGCGAGGTGTAGCCGCCGGCGCTGGCGGAGGGGCTGAAGTAGCCGGTGACGTCCGCGAGCAGGTCGACGTCGCCGTAGCTGCGGTTGACGAGCTCGACGTAGCCGTCCGCACCGACCGGCACGATCGTCATGTTCGGCACGGTCTGACCCGCGACGAAGTTGACGTTCGAGGTGGTCGGCTGCTCCGTGCCCGACGGGTAGGCGGTGATGTGGCCGCCGGAACGCGGGCTGACGACGGTGATGTTGAGTGCCACGGCGGTCGCGTCGGCCGGGATGCCGCTGTTGCCGCCGACCTTCACGCGAGCCACGCCGTACGGGGTGACCGGGCGATCGGTGCCGCCGATTCCGGACCGGGTGTCGAGCAGCCGGGTCGGGGTGTGCGGGGTGAACTTCGAGCCGAGGGACTGGACCTCGACGCTGTTGGTGGCGGTCACGTTGTTGTTCTGGTCGGTCAGGGTGACCGTGACCTTGTGCTTTCCGACCTCGGCGAAGGTGTGCTTCGAGGTCAGGAGCTTCGTCCTGGTGACGTGCTCGGTGTCGGTCTTCCCGTCGCCCCAGTCGATGTCGACCCGGACGGGGGTGTCGACGCCGGTGGTGACCTGGGACGCGAGGCTGATGCCGCGCGCGCCGGAGGCGGTGGCGCGCAGGCCGACCGCGAGGCCGGCGTTGTCCTTCGCAGCTCCCGCGGCACCCGTGGCTCCTGCGGCTCCCGCGGCACCCGCGGCCCCCGCGGCCTGCGGAGCGGCCGCCGCCTTGCCGGTCGTGCGGACCGTGCGCTCGGCCGGGCTGTGGAACACGGCGGACTTCGCCGCTGCCGCCTTCGCGGATTCCACCTGCGCGGAGACGCTCCCCTTGCGCTCCGCGGGCTGCTCGGCGGCCTGGGCCGCGGTCGGTACGAAGCCGATGGCTGCCGCTACGACGGCAGCCGAGATCATGACGCGGTGTTGGTGCACCGGTCCCCCCTTGATATTGAACTGGTTCAGAAAGTGAAGCGCGTTCACGGTACGCATAGTCGCCGGTCGATGCGAACGTATTTTCGATACGCGTGAACGCCTTGCCGATGGGGACGACGGGGCGTGCGTGGCGGTTGCACCGAAAGTGATCGAGTTTGATCGCAGGGTTCTCGCTGGCGAGCGAGGGCGTCCGGGGCGTCCGGCGCGCCCGGGGCCCCGGTGTCCGGTTCGGGGTGGTTCCGTCTGCCTTCCAGGGGCGGATTCGAGCCGTTTGCGCGTGGCTTGAACGACCAGGCGGGCTGGCGGGAAATGGCCGTTCGAGCTCCGCCCTCCGCTGCCCTGTCCCGAGGATCTGCGCAGCATTTCGGCGTTCGCGTCCCCGCCTCGTGGTGGCGCTCCACCGGAGCGGGCCCGCCCCGCGCCCCCGGCGACTTCAGCACGCAATCTTGACCCGCGCCCCGTCCCTGGACGACTGTGGCGCGGATCAGCCGGTGGGCGTGAGCGCCGCATGAGGCCGGCCGGCCCGCTGCATAGGCTGACCATGGGTCAATCCGGATCCGGGTCAGGGTCCATGGAACGAGGAGAATCACTGATGGTCGGGTCCCGCGTCCTTTCCTTCGGCCACTATCAGCCGTCGAAGGTGTTGACCAACGCCGATCTGGAGCAAATGGTCGAGACCACTGACGAGTGGATTCAGAGCCGGGTCGGGATCAGGACCCGCCGGGTGGCCGCCGCGGACGAGTCGGTTTCGGACATGGCGGCAAAGGCCGCAGCACACGCTCTGGCCAATGCCGGGCTGACCGGAGCGGACATAGATTTCGTCATCGTGGCCACCTGCACCGCGCAGGACCGCTCTCCCAACATGGCGGCCCGGGTCGCGGCGGCCGTCGGCGCCAAGGCCCCTGCCGCGATCGACGTGAACACGGCTTGTTCCGGGTTTCCGCACGCGATGGCACTGGCGGACCAGAGCATCCGGACCGGTTCCGCGACCAAGGCCCTCGTCATCGGCGTGGAGAAGCTGACGGACTTCGCCGACTGGACCGACCGCACCACCTGCGTTCTCGTCGGCGACGGAGCCGGCGCGGCCGTCGTGGCCGCCTCCGAGGAGTCCCTGATCAGCCCGGTCGTGTGGGGCTCCGTACCCGAGATGGGGCACGCCGTCCGCATCGAGGCGCCGTCCCACACCTTCTCCCAGGAAGGGCAGTCGGTGTACCGCTGGGCCACCACCGCCCTGCCGAAGGTCGCGCTCCAGGTGTGCGAGCGGGCCGGCGTCAAGCCCGAGGACCTGGGCGGCGTCGTCCTGCACCAGGCCAACCTGCGGATCATCGAGCCCCTGGCCCGCAAGATCGGCGCGGTCAACGCCGTCATCGCCAAGGACGTCGTCGACTCCGGCAACACCTCGGCCGCCAGCATCCCGCTCGCGCTCTCCAAGCTCGTGGAGCGCGGCGAGATCGCGAAGGGAGCCCCCGTGCTGCTCTTCGCGTTCGGCGGCGGCCTGTCCTACGCCGGCCAGATCATCCACTGCCCGTGACCGGGACGGACGACATGACCACGGTGAAGTCCTCCTCCGCCGCCCCCTGGTGGCCGCTGCTACGGCTCCGGGAGGCGGCCGCGCCCAGGCTGCGCCTGCTGGTGTTCCCGCACTCCGGCGCCGGCCCCAACACCCTCTTCCCCCTCGTCGGTCCGCTGCCCGACGACGTCGAAGTGCTCGGACTGTCGCTGCCCGGCCGGGAACGCCGCTTCGGCGAAACCCCCGGCTGCCGCCTCGACGAGGTGCTGGACTCCGTCACCGACGAGGTGCTCGGCCGGGACCCGCTGCCCACCGTGGTCTTCGGCCACAGCCTCGGGGCGCTCCTCGCGACCCGCGCCGCGCAGCTCCTCGGCCCGCACTGCCGCGCCGCCGTCGTCAGCGGCCAGGTCCCCGGCCGGACCCGGCGCCGGGCACACGCCACCAGTACCGAGGAGGACGCCGTCCGGCTGCTGCGGGACGGCGGGGGCACCCCGGACTGGGTCCTGCAGGACCCGGACATGCTCGCCCACGTCACGCGCGTCCTGCGCGCCGACCTCGACCTCGGCCGGGAGGCCGCCGTCGGGTTCGAGGACGTGCGGCTCGACGTGCCCCTGTACGTCATCGGCGGCACGGCCGATCCGCTGGTCCCGCACGAGCCGCTCGACGGCTGGGCCGAGCACACGACCGGCCCCTGCCGGGTCCGCCGCTTCGACGGCGACCACTTCTTCCTCCTCGCCGACGCGCACCGCGGCGCCGTCGTGGAGATCCTGCGCGAGGCCCTCGCGCACTGACCCTCACTGACCCTCACTGATCAGCACTGATCCTCACTGTTCCGCACCGGCCGCCGCCGCGTCCCCGGACGGCCCGCAAGGGCGTACGGCGGCGGCCCCGGCGCCTCCGGCGGCCCGGGAGGACGTCAGGGCCGGATGATCCGGACCTGGTAGCTGCCGTCGCGCAGTTCGCCCACCACCGAGATGCTGATGCCGGCCTTGTCGTCGGTGAAGGTCTCACCCGGCCGGAACGGGGCGTCCGACAGCTCGGCGTGCACGTTGGGCCGGCGGGTGCAGCCGCCGCTCGCGCCCGAGCTGTCCGACACGGTCACGGGGCCCTGCCCGGTGTCCACGTCGGAGTCCACCTTGTAGATGAGGACGCCCGGCCGGCAGACGGCCTCGTCGTTGCCGGCCCGGGTCCGCACCTCCACGGCGTATCCGGCGCTCTCCGACAGCGGGACGAACGCCAGCTTCATACCGCCCTCCGCCGCCAGCGGGGTCAGGACGTGGTCGCTCGTACCGGCCTTCGACGCACAGGAGATCTGGGTGCTGTCCAGCCAGCCCAGCTTCCACTTGTGCCAGCCCATCAGGTCGTTGTTGGCACCCCAGTCCTCGCTCATGATGTCCCAGTGCCCGACCGTGTTCCCGCCGTCGGAGGTGTAGAGGTCGGGCAGCCCGAAGACGTGCCCGTTCTCGTGCGGGAGCACCCGGTAGCCGGTCTCCCGGTAGGTCCCGGAGCCGTCGTCCTGCCGGCTGTAGACGAAGGACGTGTTGGACAGCGGCACCCCGTCGGCCGTCGGCGCCTCGCCGTTGCCCGAGAAGGTCACCGACAGCACGGTGTCCAGGGCGGACGGACCGGCGTTCGGCGTGACCAGGATGTTGACCAGGTCGTACCGGCTGAAGTCCACCTCGGAGTCGGCGGCCTTCGCGATGTGCTCGACGAGCTGCCGGTAGCCCGGCTCGTACGAGGACCCGCGCTCGATCCCGTACGCCGCGAACGGCATCGGCATCCGCAGCCAGGTCCCTATGGGCGCCTCGGCCCGGTAGGTCAGGCGGCCGTAGGAACTGGTGCGGAACCAGTCGGAGGTCTGCGGGAAGAACTCCGCCAGCCGGTCCAGCGCCGTGCCCTCGCCCTTGGCGTCGGGGAAGTCGATCATCAGGTTCAGAGCCCGGACCTCTCCCGTCGAGCGCGAGTACCCGGGCGGGGTCGGCATGCCCTCGGACATCTGCACGCCCATCGTCCCGGCGATCCGGCACGGCGCGAGCGCCGATTCGACGGTCGTGGCCACCGGCCCGGCCGCGGACTGGCCGCGTCCGGATATCCCCGTGCTCGCGGTCGCCGTGACCCCGATCGCCAGCGCGGCCAGGCCGATGTACGCGCCGGTGAGGTGTGGTCTGCGTATCCGGCGGCGGGTCTGCGTCATGGAGCTCGCCCTCGGGTCCGCGGCAGCCGGCCGTGTCCGGTCTGCGCCCTGTGCGATTCACCCTCCGCCGGGCGCGCCGCGCCCGCGCGCCGGGAGAGGCCAAACGGTGACGGGCGGCCTTCGGTGGCGTGACCCGGCTCACACGGGCGAGTGAAATAACCGGGGATCGGTTCCCCGTTTGTACGTGAGTCCCCGCCAAGCGGGGAACGGCTCCCCGTTTGAGGGCCGGCCCGTACCGCCCGATCCGACCACCGCCCCAGGGAGGCCCCGGAGATGAAGCGCCCCAGTACGACCGCCCCGACCGCCCCGGCCGCCCCGGTGGCCCCAGAGGCCGCCCCGACCGCCCCGGCCGCCCCGGTGGCCCCGGTGGCCGGCCCGGCCTGCGGCGCCCACGCCGCCCGCGCGGGCGCCGTGCCGCGCCCGCGCGCCGACGCCGTCCGCAACCGCGAGCGGATCCTGGCGGCGGCCCGCGAGGCCTTCGTCGAGTTCGGCTCGGCAGCGCCCCTCGACGAGGTGGCCCGGCGGGCCGGCATCGGGAACGCCACCCTCTACCGGCACTTCCCCGACCGCGACACCCTCGTCCACCACGTCGTGCTCTTCACGACCGAGCGGGTCACGGCCTCGGCCGAGGCCTCACTCGCCGAGGAGCCCGACGCCTTCGCCGCGCTGTGCCGGTTCACGCACACCGCCGCCGACGAGCGGATCGGCGCCCTGTGCCCCATGCTCGCCGACGGCTTCGACCAGGACCACCCCGAACTCCTCGCGGCGCGCACCGCGTTGGCGGAGGCCGTCGAGACCCTGCTGGCCGCGGGGCAGGAGTCCGGACTGGTCCGCGCGGACATCGGCGTCGGCGACCTGATGGTCGCCCTCTCCCAGCTCAGCCGCCCCCTCCCGGGCACCGCCTGCTTCGACACCGACCGCTTCGCCCACCGTCATCTGCAGCTCTTCCTCGACGGGCTGCGGACCCCGGCCCGTTCCGAACTCCCCGGTTCCGCAGCCACGTTGGAAGACCTGACGCTGAAAACCATGTGACACCGCAAAAGCTTACGAACTAGCATTTTTCAGTCATTCCGCACAGTGAAGTGGGTACCCCCATGCCGAAAACAGCCGCGACACCCGTGTCGGCTGCCGATCCCAGCCGCTGGAAGGCGCTCGTCTTCATAGCGCTGGCCCAGCTGATGGTCGTCCTCGACGCGACCATCGTGAACATCGCCCTGCCCTCCGCCCAGACCGACCTGGGCATCTCCGACGGCAACCGCCAGTGGGTCATCACCGCGTACGCGCTGGCCTTCGGCGGACTGCTCCTCTTCGGCGGCCGCATCGCCGACAAGTGGGGCCGCAAGAACGCCTTCGTCGTCGGTCTCGTCGGCTTCGCCCTGGCCTCCGCGCTCGGCGGCGCCGCGAACGGCGAGGCCATGATGCTCGGCGCCCGCGCCCTCCAGGGTGCCTTCGGCGCACTGCTCGCACCGGCGGCCCTCTCCCTGCTCGCGGTGATGTTCACCGACGCCAAGGAGCGCGCCAAGGCCTTCGGCATCTACGGCGCGATCGCGGGCGGCGGCGGTGCCGTCGGCCTGATCCTCGGCGGCTTCCTCACCGAGTACCTCGACTGGCGCTGGACCTTCTTCGTCAACATCCCCTTCGCGGTCGTCGCGGCCGTGGGCGCCTGGATGGTCATCCGCGAGCCCGCCGGCTCCCGCAACCGCGCCCCGCTGGACATCCCCGGCGTGCTCCTGTCCACCACCGGTCTCGTGGCCCTGGTGTACGGCTTCACCCGCGCGGAGTCGGCCGGCTGGTCGGACACGGTCACCGTGGCCATGTTCGTCGCCTCGGCGGCCCTGCTCGCGGCGTTCGTCTTCGTCGAGTCCAAGGTGAAGTCCCCGCTGCTGCCCCTGCGTGTCCTGCTGGAGCGCAACCGCGGCGGCGTCTACCTCTCGCTCGGCCTGGCCGTGATCGCGATGTTCGGCCTGTTCCTCTTCCTCACCTACTACCTGCAGGTCGTGAAGGGCTTCTCGCCCGTCAAGACCGGCTTCGCCTTCCTGCCGATGATCGCGGGCATGATCCTGGGCTCCACCCAGATCGGCGCCCGCCTGATGACCCGTGTCGCGCCGCGCCTGCTGATGGGCCCGGGCTTCCTGGTCGCCGCGGTCGGCATGCTGCTCCTGACCCAGCTGGAGGTCGGCTCCTCCTACCCGGCGCTGATCCTGCCGGCGCAGCTGCTGCTCGGCCTCGGTATGGGCACGGCCTTCATGCCGGCCATGTCCCTGTCCACGCACGGGGTCAACCCGGCCGACGCCGGTGTCGCCTCCGCCATGGTCAACACCTCGCAGCAGGTCGGCGGCGCCATCGGTACGGCGCTGCTGAACACCATCGCCGCCTCGGCCACCACGGCGTACCTGGCCGACCACGCGGCCGAGGCCGCCGCCGGCGGGGCCGCGGCCCAGCTGGTGCAGGCGCAGGCCATGGTCGAGGGCTACGCCTCCGCCATCTGGTGGGCGGTGGGCATCCTGGCCGCCAGCGCGGCCATCGCCCTGACCCTGATCAACACCGGCCGTCCGGGCGCGGGCGACCCGGTGGCCGCCGGGTCCGGCTCCGCCGAGGACGCGGAGTTCAAGGTCCCGGTGATCGCCCACTGATCAGGGCCGCAGGCCCGCGGGAATGACTGCACACCCCGCTTGGTTCAAATTTGAACCAAGCGGGGTTAGTCTTTTCGAGGCAGCCCTGAACCACGACGGAGGAGCGCCCCATGACCCCGGCCACCGCACCCCACGCCCGCACGGGCGCGACCCCCGGTGGGACGCGCATGCCGGCGCTCTACCTCAGCCACGGGGCGCCGCCGCTCGCCGACGACCCGGTCTGGCCGGGCGAACTGGCCGCCTGGTCGGCGGAGCTGCCCCGCCCCCGGGCGATACTCATGGTCTCCGCCCACTGGGAGGAGGCCCCCCTCGCCCTCGGCGCGACCGAGCCCGCCCCGCTGGTGTACGACTTCTGGGGTTTCCCCGAGCACTACTACCGGGTCCGCTACGACGCCCCGGGCGCCCCGGAGCTGGCCGCCTCGGTCCGGGCGCTGCTGCGGGCCCCCGGCACCCCGGTCCAGGACATCCCGGACCGCGGCCTGGACCACGGCGCGTACGTCCCGCTGGTGGAGATGTACCCGGAGGCCGACATACCGGTCCTCCAGGTGTCCCTGCCGACGCTGGACCCGCGCCGCCTGATGGACATCGGCCGCACGCTCGCGCCCCTGCGCGACGAGGGCGTCCTCATCGTCGGCAGCGGCTTCTTCACCCACAACCTGGCCGCGCTGCGCCACACGGGCCCGGGCGTTCCCGCCTGGTCCGCGGAGTTCGACGCGTGGGGCCACGAGGCGCTGGCCGCCGGCGACGTCGACGCCCTGCTCGACTTCGAGGCCAAATCCCCCTCCGGCCGCCTGGCCCACCCCCGTACGGAACACTTCGCCCCGCTCTTCGTCACCCTCGGCGCGGCCGACGCCACCGGCGACCTCGCGGCCCGCCGCGACCCGGTGGACGGCTTCTGGATGGGCCTGTCGAAGCGCAGCCTGCAGTTCGGCTAGCGGGTGTCCGTCAGGGCGCCGGTGACCGAGCCGTCGATTCCGCCGAGATGCGCCCGGGCCTCAGTCGAACGGGCGTCCAGGCAACCGCAAGCCCGCGGAGGCCGTCCTCAGGGGTGGGAGTGCAGCCGGGGCGGCACCGTTCCGAGTGAACGAGGTGGCGCCGAGCGTGACGGCCGTCTCACGGGCACGAGCCCGCGGGCCGTGTCGGACCGGCCCCCGTTCCGGGGCTGACCTGCACCTCTTCGAGGCCGCGCGATATTCGGCCCCCTCTCGTGGCGGGGCAGGATACTGCAAGATCTCGGAAAAGAGGGACCAGCGTGGGAATTCTGTCCCGTTTCCAGTCGTTGTTTCCTTCGGAAGCGGGCACTCGGGAGAGTGTCCGAGGGCGCACCACCGCACCACGGTGGCCGTCCGGCAGCCGCACCGCGACCGAACTCATCGCAAGGGAGCACGCATGGCAACCCGCGCCGTCGCCCGCCGTCAGTCCACGAGCAGCGCACGCGCTGTGGGCGGGGAGATCGCAGACCGCGACCTGGTCGGGATGTACCTGGACGAGATCGCGCGCACCCCGCTCCTCGATGCCGCCAGGGAAGTGGAGCTCTCCCAGATCATCGAGGCCGGTGTCTACGCCCAGCAGATCCTCGAAGGCGCGACGGAGCGCGAGGGGGACGCGCCCACCCGCGAGGAACTGGAGGCGCTGGCCGCCGAGGGGGAGCGGGCCAAGGAAGTGTTCATCCGCTCCAACCTCCGCCTCGTCGTCGCCGTCGCCCGGCGCTACCCGCGCAGCGGCCTGCCCCTCCTCGACCTGATCCAGGAGGGCAACGCCGGCCTGGTCCGCGCCGTGGAGAAGTTCGACTACACCAAGGGCTTCAAGTTCTCCACGTACGCCACGTGGTGGATCCGCCAGGCGATCACCCGCTCCATCGCCGACCAGTCCCGCACCATCCGCCTCCCCGTCCACCTGGTCGAGGAACTCGGCCGGATCCGCCGGGTCCAGCGTGAGTTCAACCGGGAGAACGGCCGCGATCCGGAGCACGCCGAGATCGCCGCCGAGCTGGACTCGACGGAGAAGCGCGTCGGTGACGTACTGGACTGGGCGCGCGACCCGGTCAGCCTGAACATGTCGGTGGACGACGAGGGCGACACCCAGTTCGGTGACCTCTTGGAGGACACCTCGGCGATCTCCCCCGAGCAGTCCGTGCTCTCGCTGCTGCGCAGCGAGGAGCTGGAGGACCTGCTCGGCAAGCTCGACCAGCGCACCGCGTCGATCATCAAGATGCGGTACGGGATCGACGACGGCCGCGAGCGGACCCTGACGGAGGTCGGCAAGCAGCACGGCCTGACCCGCGAGCGGATCCGCCAGATCGAGAAGCACGCCCTGCTGGAGCTGAAGCGGATGGCGCGCGACACCGGCTTCGACGCCGTGGCCTAGCCGCCCGCGTCGAGCCCCCGAACGAGCCCCGGTGCCTATCCCCCCCAGGCGCCGGGGCTCCCCCCTGCCCGGGCAGAAGGCGGGGAGGACACCCCCGGGACACCCCCAGCCGTCCGCTGCCTCCCGCGGGGCACCCCTAACCGTCCGCCGCCTCCCGCGGGGCACCCCTAACCGTCCGCCGCCTCCCGCAGGGAGCCGGCTCCGGTCAGGCGTGCGCCCAGCGTGCGGGCCGCCTCCGCCAGGGAACCCGGTGCGCGGACCGTGAAGGGCAGGCCCGTCAGGGCCAGCCGGGCCGCCAGCCACTCCGGCGCGTCCCGGCTCTCGAAGCGGACCACGGCCGGCGTGCCCCCGCCCGGCACCGCGGCCGCCCGCAGCCACTCCGGCAGCTCCGCCGCGCCCGCCTCGAAGGCGACCTCCACCGCGTACGTCCGCGAGCCGTGCGCGCCGAGCCCCCGCCGGACGAACTCCTCCGGGTCCATCGGCAGCTCCCGCGGCGCGAACCGGGCCCCCGTCGCGAAGGGCTCGGTCACCCGGTCCACCCGGAAGGTCCGCCAGTCCTCCCGCTCCAGGTCGTAGGCGACGAGATACCAGCGGCTGCCCGTGCTGACCAGCCGGTACGGCTCCACCAGCCGGCGCGTCCCGGCCCCGTCCCGCGCCCGGTAGGCGAACCGCAGCCGCTCCGGCCCCGCCACGGCCGACGCCATCGTCGTCAGCGTCCGCGGGTCCACGCTGGCCCCGTCCCCCCGCGTCAGCGCGATGGTGGCCGACTGCAGCGTGCCCACCCGGTGTCGCAGCCGCGACGGCAGGACCTGCTCCAGCTTCGCCAGAGCGCGTACGGAGGCCTCCTCGACCCCCTCGATCGCATGCCCGGCCCCCGCCCGCAGCCCCACCGCGATCGCCACGGCCTCCTCGTCGTCGAGCAGCAGCGGCGGCATCGCCGCTCCCGCCACCAGCCGATAGCCGCCCTCGGCCCCGAGCGTGGCCTCCACCGGGTAGCCGAGCTCCCGCAGCCGCTCGATGTCGCGCCGGATGGTCCGCGCGCTCACTCTCAGCCGCTCCGCCAGCTCGCTCCCCGGCCATTCGCGCGGGGTCTGGAGAAGGGACAGCAGGGAGAGCAGCCGTGCCGGTGTGTCGGTCATGTGATCCAGGTTGCCAGCGAAATAGGACACTCACTGACCTATATCCCGTCTAGGTTTCTCCTCATGACCACCGAGACGTCCAGGACACTGCCCGAAAGAGAGAACGGGCCCGTACAAGAAGAGCGGAACGACGTAGCCCACGACGCACCCAGCTCACCCCCCGACCGCCGCCGCTGGCTGGCGCTCGCCATCGTGATGACCGCGGCCTTCATGGACCTGGTCGACGTCACGATCGTCAACATCGCGATACCCACCCTGCGCCAGAACTTCGGCGCGTCCACCAGCGCGATCCAGTGGATCACCGCCGGCTACGCGCTCGCGTTCGCCGCAGGTCTCATCACCGGCGGCCGTCTCGGTGACATCTACGGACGCAAGCGCCTCTTCCTCATCGGCATCTCCGGCTTCACCACCGCCTCGCTGCTCTGCGGCATCGCGGCCGACCCGGCCATGCTCGTCGCCTCCCGCATCCTCCAGGGCGGTATGGCAGCCATGATGGTGCCGCAGGTGCTGGCCATCATCCACGTCACCTTCCCGCCCCAGGAGCGCGGCAAGGTCTTCGGGATGTTCGGCGCGATCGTGGGCCTCGGCGCCGTCTCCGGCCCCATGCTCGGCGCGCTGCTCACCGAGTGGAACCTCTTCGGCCTCGAATGGCGCCCGATCTTCCTGATCAACCTGCCCGTCGGTATCGCGGGCGTGATCCTGGGCCGCAAGTTCATCACCGAGTCCAAGGCCCCGCAGGCCCTGCGGCTGGACCTGGTGGGTGTGGTCCTGGCGACCCTCGCCCTCGTCATGCTGATCTTCCCGCTCACCCAGGGCCGCGAGAACGGCTGGCCGCTGTGGGGCTTCATCTGCATGATCGCGTCGCCGTTCGTCTTCGCCGCGTTCATCGTGTACGAGAAGTACAAGATCAAGAAGGACGGCTCCCCGCTCGTCGAGCTCTCCCTCTTCAAGGTCAAGAGCTTCGCCGGGGGCATCGCGGTCCAGCTGACCTTCGGCATCGCGACCGGCATCTTCTTCCTGGTCTGGACGCTCTACATGCAGATGGGCCTCGGCTGGAGCGCGCTGCGGGCCGGCACCACCGGCATCCCCTTCTCCATCGCCGTCTCGGTGGCCGCCGGCCTCTCCGTCGAGAAGCTCGTCCCGCGCTTCGGCCGCAAGGTGCTCCAGGCGGGCGCCCTGGTCATGGCCGCGGGCCTGATCCTCTACATCTGGGAGTCCGAGCACTACGGCATGGAGATAGCGTCCTGGCAGATGGCCGCCCCGCTGATCCTCATGGGCATCGGCATGGGCCTGATCGTCGCCCCGCTCAACGACACCACGCTGTCCGAGGTGCCGCGCCGGGACGCCGGCTCGGCCTCCGGCCTGATCAACACCACCGGCCAGATGGGCAACGCGCTGGGCCTCGCCCTGACCTCCGTCGTCTTCTTCGGGCTGATCGAGGACGACATGGTCTTCGGCCCGCCCTACGTCGAGGCCTTCCGCGGCGCGCTCTGGTGGGTCGTGGGCGTGCTGGTGGTCATCTCCGTGGTGATGTTCATGCTGCCGCGCAAGGCGATCCCGATGGAGGAGCGCGAGGGCGCCGCCGAGCACGCGGACAGCACCGCGAGCGGCACTCCGGAGAAGGTGCCCGCCCTCTAGACCCTGGGGAGCGGAGCTTCCTTGCGGACAGGCCCACCCGTCACGGGTGGGCCTGTCCGTTTTCCCTGTCCGGCTTCCTCATCGCCGCTGTTCCCGGGACACCCTGACGCGGCCGGGGCGCGGGACGGGGCGGGCCGCAGTGCTCAGCCGACGCGGGCGCGGAACTCCATCGCCCCGCGCGCGGCGGCCTCGCTCTCGTACACCTCGCACATGTGCCGCCCGTCGGGCGTCGCCGTGTGCTCGACCTCCCACAGGCTCAGCTCGGTCCCGTCCAGCAGCACGAAAGCGTGCTCGTAGAGGTTGAAGCCGGCGTCCCGCCCGTTCGGCAGGGCCTGCCGCGTCCCGAACGCCTGCGTGATGTGGTGCGCGTACGCCGCGCGCAGCAGCGCCGCCACCCGCTCGCCGGGCCGGTCCGCGTTCTCCGCGCGGCGCAGCACCCGCCGGGCGTGGTCGGCGGACTCCTCCACCACGTACTCCCGGTGCCGGGCCGCCGGCGCCGGGGTGGCGAACAGCGCACCGAACGCCGCCGGATCGCCGTGCGGTTCCTCCTCGCCCGCGAGCGGCACCGGATCGGGGGCCGCCCCGGCGGCGGACTCCCCGAACAGCCGGGCCACCGCGAGGCAGGTCTCCGCCTTGCTCGTGAAGACCTCGTGCCGCACGGCCCCGTCACCCGCCGGCCGGTACGACAGCTCCCACAGCGAGACCGAGCCTCCGTCAGCCAGCAGATAGGTGTGCCGGCGGGTCTCCCGCCAGACACCCGCCGCCGGATTGTGGTGGGTGGTGCAGAGCGAAGAGCTGTGGGCGAGCGCCGTGCCGAGGCGCTCCACCAGCCGGTCGGGCAGGTCGAAGGAGTTGAGGGCGCGGCCGAGGAGTCGGTCGAGGTGCGCCTCGGTTGTCTCGTACGGATCGCTCAAGGGGGGTCTCCAGGCCGTCGCAGCTTGTCACTTCGCGGAAGCTCAACGTAACCCCTGGCTCTGACATCACGTCCGGGGTTCGGTAAAACGTCCGGGAAGCATCGGGGGTTCCCGCCACACCTTCAGGGCAACTTGCGTACGAATGCGCATGGTTGGGCCCGCTCTGGGCGGAGACGGGGGATTATGGGCCACATGGCAATGAATACAGTGGGCCTCCCGCGCCAGCAGGTACGGCCCCGCAGCGGACACGAGGGCGAACGCGGCCGCGCGCCGAGGGGGTTGGCGTGGCTGCTGGCCGTCACCGGCGCCGCCGGAGTGCTGGCCTCCTGGGTGATCACCCTCGACAAGTTCCTCCTGCTGGAGGACCCGGACTTCAAGCCCGCCTGCAGTCTCAACCCGGTCGTCTCCTGCGGCAGCGTGATGCAGAGCGAGCAGGCGCAGGCCTTCGGCTTCCCCAATCCCATGCTCGGGCTGGTCGCCTACGCCGTCGTGGTCTGTGTCGGCGCGGGCCTGCTGGCGGGCGCCCACTACCGCGGCTGGTTCTGGCTGGGACTGAACGCCGGCACGTTGTTCGGCGTCGGCTTCTGCAGCTGGCTCATGGTCCAGTCGCTCTACGAGATCAACGCGCTCTGTCTGTGGTGCTGCCTGGCCTGGGTGGCGACGCTGCTGATGTTCTGGGCGGTCACCGCGCACAACGTCCGCACCCGCGTGCTCCCCGCTCCCGGCCCGCTGCGGGTCTTCTTCACCGAGTTCGGCTGGGCCCCGCCCGCCCTGCACATCGGGGTGATCGGGATGCTGGTCCTCACCCGGTGGTGGGACTTCTGGACCGGCTGAGCGGCACGTGCGCGGTACGTACGAGGGCCCCGGCAGCTGGACGCTGCCGGGGCCCTGTCACATCACCGCGCGGGCCGGCGGGCCCGGCCCCGCCCACCGGGCGGAGCGGCGGGCGTCAGCTGCCGACGGAGGCGTTGCCCGAGAGGATCGGGATGTTGTCCAGGATGTGCGAGAGCGGCTCGTCGCCCTTGGCCTGGGTGGAGTTCTCGGTGCACTGCTGGTTCTGCGGGTTGGACAGGACGTTGATGTCCTGGACGCCGATGTTGAGCGCGGCGATCAGCGACTGGGCGTTGACCTTCGCCGGCAGGCCGATGCAGGGCTTGTTCAGGGAGCCCTGGACCAGGCTGAGCTGCGGGCTCTGGTCGCCGTGGGTCTTCTGGTTGCCGTAGATCTGCTGGGCACCGTTGCCGTTGACGGTGTTGACCCCGTTGTCGTTGCCGATGGCCATGGCCGGGGCCGCGGCAGCAGCGCCAGCGCCGACGGCAACGGCGGAGACCGCGGCGGCGGTCATGAACTTCTTGAACATCTTGATCCTTTTGTCGCACGAGTGCCCGCTGATGGAGCGCCCTGGTCAACTGCCCGGTCAGGGGGTTGGTTCCGCTCCTTCACTCAAACGGCCTGCGCGTCCCCACCTTTTCCCCAGCCCGGGTGAGCCGCCTGCGGACACGTGCGCGAAGCCCGTACGCGACCCCAGTCGCCCGCGCTCCTGTTGCGCTCCGTGCGAGGTGTTCCCACGGTGAGTCAAGGAGCGGGCCGGTCGGGTCCGCCCGCGAGTCCCCACGCGAAGGAACCCCCATGCACCGCACCAGGCCGTCCCGCGCCCGTCTTCTCGTCCCCTCGGCGCTCGCCGTCGTCATACTGACCGGCGCGGCGGCACCCGCGAGCGCAGTCGACTCCGGGTCCGGTGCGGTGTCCACCAAGGCGGCCCCGGCCGGCCCGATCGACGACCTCGTCAACGGGCTCCTCGCCCAGATCAAGGCCCTGCTGCCGGCGGGCGTCACCCTGCCGGACATCAAGATCCCGGAGATCGGGCTGCCCGAGATCGAGCTGCCCGAGATCAACCTGCCGAGCATCCCGGGAGTGCAGCTCCCGGAGATCCCCGAGGTCGAGATCCCCGAGCTGCCGCCGCTCACCCCGCCGGCGCTGCCCGTTCCGGCGGCCCCCGCGGACCTCGTGCCGGAGGTCCCCGACGTACAGATCCCCGACGTCCAACTCCCCGCGGTCCAGCTCCCCGCCGTCCCCTAGGGACGCCCGAAACGGCAACACGGTGAAGGCGATTGAGCCGAACAGGTCTGATCGTGCGCGAAACCGTGTCGTCGGGGAGTGTCGAACCGTTTCGCTCGGTGTGAGCCCCGGAGCGGGGCGGAACGTCGAACAGAAGGTGCACTTCCCATGAACTCTGCCAAGAAGGCCGCCCTGGTCCTGGCCACCGCTGGTCTCGCCGCGGCCGGTGCCGCCGGCTCCGCCGTCGCCGACTCGTCGGCCGAGGGTGCGGCCGTGGGTTCCCCCGGCGTCCTCTCCGGCAACCTGCTCCAGGTCCCGGTCCACGTCCCGGTCAACGTCTGCGGCAACACCGTGAACGTGATCGCCCTGCTGAACCCGGCGTTCGGCAACGTCTGCGTCAACGACTGACGTCGTCGCACAACCGACTGTGGGCGCCCCGGCCTTGCCGGTGGCGCCCACAGTCTTGTCGGCGGGTGCCGGACGCGACCCGGCCCGGATCCGACCGGCGTGGATCAGCCCTTGCCGCCGTTGAGCTGTACGCCGCCCAGCATCGGCGACGCCTGGGTGGCGCCGTTCGCGAGGCCGAGGACGGTTCCGGGCACGTCGTTGCGGACCTTGTTGACCTTCTGGGCCGTGCCCACGACCTTGTTGACGGTGTCCCCCTGCTCGGCCAGTCCGTTGCCCACCGTCTGCGGAAGGGACTCGGTGACGGGGGCGACCGAGTCCAGGGTCTCCGTGACCCCGCCGGTCAGGCTCATGGGGGGCATCGCGGCCGCCGGCCCGGCGGCGAACGCGGTACCGGAGGCGCCGAGGGCGGCGACGGAGCCGACGACGACAGCGGCGACCTTCGTGAGCTTCATTATCGAAATCCTCTTCTTTCGTGGACAGAGGCGTCAGCGGCGACCGGCGCCGCTTTCGCCATGCGTAACGATTCCCGTGCGTCGTGGAAACGCGGACGCGCGGGTACATGACAGCGGCCGGAGAATCCGAGAGGGATTCTCCGGCCGATATTTCTTGCGATTACCGGTATTGCCGGGTCAGGAGATGCGCGACCGCCGGTACAGAATCGCGCCGCCCAGGATCAGGGCGGAGGCGAGAGCAGCCGCGGCCGCGGGCTGACCCGCACCCGTCTCGGCCAGTACGGGCCCGCCCGCCCCGGCGGGGGCCGGAGCCGGGGCCGGCGCGGGGACCGGTGCCGGCGCCGCCTCGGGCGCAGGGGCGGGAGCGGGCGCGGGCGCCGGCGGGACGTGGACGGGGATGTCGCCGGCGGGGGCGGCCGGCGGCTGGTCCGCCGGCGGTCCGGCCTCAGGGGCGGGCGCCGGTGCCGGCGCGGGGGCCGGGCGTTCCACGGGCTGGCTGCCGTGCGGCGGCGCGGGCGGCGCCTCCTCGACCACGGGGGCCGGGCCGGGCGCCGGGGCGGGGAGCGTGTGCGGAAGCTCCGCGGCCGGCGGCTGCGGCGCGGGCAGCGGCATGGGTGCCTCCGCGGCCGGCGGCTGCGGGGCGGGCGCCGGTGCCGGGAGCGGTACGGGCTGCTCCGCGGGCGGGGCGGGAGGCGCGGGCTGCTCCTGGACCGGCTCCGGGAGGGGCAGCGGGGCGGGGTGCTCCTGCACCGGCTCCGGCTTGGGGTGCGGGTGCTCGGGTGCCGGCGGGGCGTGGTGCGCGGGCGGGGGCGGCGCGGGGTGGTCGTCGCACTCCTCCTGCGGTGCCCGCTCCTCGCCGGGCCCGCCGTAGCCGCCCTCGTGACGGGGCTCCTCGTGGCGCGGCTTCGCGTGGCGGGGTCCCTCCTTCCGGGGGGCCTCCGGCCGGGACACCTCCGGCCGCGGCACCTCGTGGCGCCGCGCCTCCTGGCGCTGCTCGGGCACCGCGTGGCGGCCCGGGCGCTCGTCGAGGTAGCGCTCGAAGGCCTCGGCGTGCTCGGGGCTCAGGTAGCGCCCGTAGTCGTGGCCCTCGCCGGTGTGCGCGCCGGCGCCGGTGGCGCAGGTGTTGCCCATCGCGGGGTTGAGCGCCGCACCGCCGTCCACGCTGTTGCCGCACACGTTCGGCGCGAAGGTGATCGGTACCGAGACGCTGTTGCCGGCCAGCACGCCGGGTGAGTGCGAGGCCTCGGCCGTCGCGCCGTTGTGCGCGTAGGCCGCACCGGTCGCGATCGACAGCAGGCTCGACGCGGCTGCCGCCGTGAGCATCCCCTTGCCCAGTACCTGTCGGCTCAGTACCTGTCGCATGGGTCCTTCCCTGTCTACCGGCACGGTCGCCGGTGCTGTGTCGGAGGCGGCCCCGGAGTGCACCGCCGTGCACTCCGGGGCCGCCCCGAGGAGGTCTGCCCTCGCGGGCGCACGCGCAGCGTCAGGCGTTGACGCAGGTGTTGCCGAACGCGGGGTTCAGCAGCCCGACGATGTTGACGCTGTTGCCGCAGACGTTGACCGGGATGTGGACCGGGACCTGGGCGACGTTGCCGGAGAGGACACCGGGGGAGCCCACGGCCGTGCCGCCGGCCACCGAGTCGGCCATGGCGGGGGAGGCGGCACCGGCTGCCATCAGCGCGCCGGCGGCGAGCACCACTGCCTTCTTGTACGTCATTTCTTTTTCGATCCTTCCCGCAGAGGCGTATCCGCTGCAGAATTAACAACGAGTGGTCCGGTGAAAAGAAACCGGGCTTTTTCGGTGAGCGCCCTGAAATTCACTCCGATGTCCCCGCCGGAATTCGGCAGGGCGGTTCGGTGCGGTGATGTGCGACGACAATTCCGGGGTGCCGCAGATACGCCCGACATGCGGCGAGGCCGCCGCGACCCGAAGGTGCGACGGCCTCGCGGGCGCGGGGTGCGATCAGCTGCCGGCGGAGGCGTTGCCGGAGAGGACCGGGATGTTGCTGAGGATGTGCGAGAGAGCCTCGTCGCCCTTGGCCTGGGTGGAGTTCTCGGTGCACTGCTGGTTCTGCGGGCTGGACAGGACCGGGATGTCCTGGACGCCGACGTTGATCAGGGCCAGCACGGACTGGACGTTGGCCTTCGCGGGGAGCGCGATGCAGGGCTTGTTGAAGGAGCCCTGGATGAGCGCCATCTGCGGGCTCATGTT
Source organism: Streptomyces yangpuensis (assembly GCF_024666385.1). Lineage (NCBI taxonomy): Bacteria > Bacillati > Actinomycetota > Actinomycetes > Kitasatosporales > Streptomycetaceae > Streptomyces > Streptomyces yangpuensis. The sequence goes on along the minus strand of NZ_CP102514.1, from coordinate 3,147,522 downwards.
GCCGTAGGTGGCCTGGTTGCCGTAGATCTGGGCGGAGTTGTTGCCGTTGACGGTGTTGATGCCGTTGTCGTTGCCGACGGCCATCGCCTGCGGGGCCATCGCGGCACCCATGCCCACGACCGAGGCGGCAACCGCGGCCGAGGCCATCATCTTCTTGATCATTGTCGTCCCTTTTTTGCAGGATTGCCCGGTAGTGGAGCACCCGGATCAACGGCTGCGACCCGGTGCGGGTTGCGTGGCTTCACTCGGATGCAGCCGTTTCGCGCGGTGTGATTGACGCTCAGGCGTTCACGCAGGTGGTGCCGAACGCGGGGTTCAGTGCGCCGACCACGTTCACGGTCAGGGCGCAGACGTTCACGGGGACGTGGACCGGGATCTGGCCCAGGTTGCCGCTCGCCACGCCGGGGGAGCCGGCGGCGAGGCCCTCGGCCGTGGCGCCGCCACCGTGCGCGGAGGCGAGGCCCGCGCCGCCCAGCAGCACGGCGACGCCCGCGGCGGCGACGGTGGTGCCGCGCACCAGCCTCTTCTTCATCTGCGAATTTCCTTTCGGTTCGAACAATGGTGCACCTCATAACGACCCGCCCGTTGTGAGGGTGCGTGCTATCGCCCAAAAGGCCGTACAAGCGAGTCCGGCGTGATTTCCAGCCCGATTTCTGACAAAGTGCACTCCTGTTTTGTCCCCTTGATCGAAAATGGAGACAGGGTCATGGGTTCCTCCGGCAGAATCCTCGGCGCGCTCGGCCTGCTGTCCTGCCTCGCACTTTCCGTGAACGCTCCAGCGGTGGCCGCCGCCCCGCCCGCGCCCAAGGAGCTGCCCCGGATCCCGTTCACCCAGCGTTACCAGGCCGTGCAGCACGGCGGCCTGGTCCGCGCCTCCAACTCCGGCATCAGCTGCCGCAGGGAGGAGTCCCCGCAGGCGGAGCCGTGCGCCGAGGTCAAGCGGGGGGCGGCGGGGGTCAACAGCGAGTTCGAGATGTTCTACAGCGAGGTCGACAAGGACCCGGACACCTACAACTCCACCCGGGCCGAGCTCAAGGTCCCCCAGGGCGCGAAGGTCTCGTACGCCCGGCTGTACTGGGGCGGGAACCTGCGGGTGGGCGAGCAGAAGCCGCCGGAGGACAACGGCCGGGTGCTGGTCGCCGAGCCGGGCGGGGCGTACAAGGAGGTCCTCGCCGACACGGTGATCGGCCACCGCACGGACGGGGGCAGCGACGCCTACCAGGCCTCGGCGGACGTGACCCCGCTGGTGCGCAAGGGCGGCGCCGGGATGTGGACGGTCTCGCAGCTGAACATCGCCATGGGCCACTCCCAGGTCGGCGCCTGGGGCGGCTGGACCCTCGTCGTCGCCTACGAGCACCCGCAGGAGCCGCTGCGCCGGATCTCGCTGTGGGACGGCTTCGAGTCGCTCGCCGCCCGGGCCGGTGACGGAAGGGTCGCGCTCAAGGGCCTGGACGCCCCGGCGGGCTCGGCGGGCCGGGTCGGGGTGGTCGCGTACGACGGGGACCGGGGCACTCTCGGTGACTCACTCACCGTGACCGCCGACAGCGGGCGCCGGGTGAGCCTCAGCGACGGGGAGAACCCGTTCAACGACGTCATGAATTCCACGATCACGGAATTCGGCGGCCCCTCTTTCGTACGACAGCCAGATCATATGAATAATCTCGGATATGACGCGGACGTGTTCGACCTGAGTCCCGCCCTGTCCGGTGGCGCCCGCAGCCTGGACTTCAGGTTCACGGGCGAAAGTCAGGGTCATTTCCTCGGTGTGCTCTTCGTTCAGACAGACGCGCGCCGCTGAACGCAGGAGACCACTCCCCGTGCCCACGCACTCCCGGGCGGCACAGCCCACGACCGTCCTCCACCTCGTACAACCCGTCGACGGCGGTGTGGCCAGGGTCGTCACCGACCTCGTCCGCGCCCAGACCGCACAGGGCATCCGCGCCGTCGTCGGCTGCCCGCCCGGCGGCACGCTCGGCGACGCCGCCCGCTCGGCCGGCGCCGAGGTGTTCACCTGGCGGGCCGGCCGGGCCCCCGGCCCCGGCCTCCCCGCCGAACTGGCCGGTGCCCGCGGGCTGTTGCGCCGCATCCGGCCCGACCTCCTGCACGCCCACAGCGCCAAGGCCGGACTGGCCGGACGGCTCGCCGCACGCGGCACACCGCCCACCGTCTTCCAGCCCCACGCCTGGTCCTTCGACGCCGTCGGCGGCACCACCGCCGCACTCGCCCTGCGCTGGGAGCGGTACGCGGCCCGCTGGGCCGACCGGGTGCTCTGTGTCAGCGAGGCCGAACGCCGCGCGGGGGAGTCCGAGGGCATCACCGCCCGCTGGACGGTGATCCGCAACGGGGTGGACCTCGACCACTTTCGGCCCGGCGCACCGGACCCCGCCCAGGACCGGGCCGAATCCAGGGCGGCGCTGCCGCTGCCGCCCACCTTCCCGGCCGACGGCCCGCTCGCCGTCTGCGTCGGCCGGATCTGCGCCCAGAAGGGCCAGGACATCCTGCTGCGGGCCTGGCCGGAGGTGCTCGCGGCCGTCCCCGCGGCCCGCCTCGCCCTCGTCGGCGACGGCCCCGACGCCGAACGGCTGCGCCGCACCGCCCCGGCCCGGGTGCACTTCGCGGGCGCGGCCGCCGACATCCGACCGTGGCTTCGGGCCGCCGATCTCGTTGTACTGCCGTCGCGGTGGGAAGGCATGGCGCTCGCCCCGCTCGAAGCCATGGCCTGTGGCCGACCGGTCCTGGTCTCCGACGTCAGCGGTGCCCGGGAAAGCCTGCCGTCCGGCCAGGGACGCCTGTGCCTGGTACCGCCGGAGGACCCGACGGCACTGGCCGAGGCCCTGGGACGGCTGCTCGCCGAGCCGCGGCTCCTCGCCGAACTCGGGGAGCAGGCCCGGCAGCACGCCCGGACCGACTTCGACGTGCGGCGGACCACGGACGCGGTCACCGGCCTGTACCACGAACTGCTGGGCAGGCCCCGGCCCTTGAACCAGGAGCGCATCAGCCGATGACGATGGACAGCGCACCCGCCCGGCACACCGGGCAGGGCGGCACAGGGCCCGGCGGCAGCGCCTTCGCGCCCGCGCCCCACGCCGCCACCCGCCGTTCCGCGACCGCCATCCACCCGCCGCGCGGGCCCAGGGCGGACCTCGCCCGGTCCGCCGTACGCCCGCAGCGCCTGCGCCGCAGCAGCCGGCTGCTCCCCCTGCTCACCGCCGACGCGCTGGCCGCCGTACTCACCGCGGCCACCCTGCCCGGCCAGGCGCTGCCCGCCGCGCCGGCCGTCGCCGTGCTGCCCGCCCTGCTCCTCGCCCTGCACACGCAGGCGGGCCTCTACCGGCCGCGGCTCGCTCCCTCCGCCCTCCTCGAACTGCCCGCGGTGCTGGGGCGTTCCGCCGTCCTGTGGTGCGCGGCCGCCGCCGTGGCCGCGGCCCTCGACCCGGCGCGCGCCATGGGCTGGAGCACACTGCTGACCGCCGTGTGCCTGCAGGCCGTACTGGTCTGCGCGGGCCGCGGCGTCGCCAACCAGCTGCACCGCCGCACGGCCGTGCGACGGCCCGCCTCCGCCCTCGTGGTCGGACCGGGCGCCGGGGCGAGCGCGGTCGCCGCGGCCCTGCACGGCCGCCCCGAGTTCGGCCTGCGCCCGGTCGGGCTCGCCGACACCGCGGCCCCCGCCGACGGGGACCCCGGCCCCCTCCCGCTCCTCGCCACCCACGAGGACATCCGGCGCGCGGTCATCCAGAACACCGTCCGCCACGCCGTGTTCACCCGCCCGCCCGAGGCCGACGAGCGCACCGCCTCCCTGGTCCGGCTCTTCCACGACCACGGCTGCCGGCTGTGGCTCGCGGACCCGGCGGGCACCGCCAAGGTCACCGGCATGCGGCTGGCCCACCCCGCCGACCAGCTGTGGGGGTACGCCGTGCAGCCGCTCCTGCCCCGCCCGGCCCGCCCCCTGGAGCGCTGGGCCAAGCGGATCATCGACTCCGCCCTCGCCCTGGTCGCCCTGGTCGCCGCCGCCCCGGTGATGCTGCTCTGCGCGGCCGCCGTACGCCTCTGGGACGGGCCCGGGGTGATCTTCCGGCAGGAGCGCGTCGGCCTGTACGGGCGCCCCTTCACCCTGCTGAAGTTCCGGACGCTGCGCGCCGACGCGCACGAGTCCGCCACCCGCTGGACGGTCGCGGGCGACCGCCGGATGAGCCCGGTGGGCTCGTTCCTGCGCAAGTCCTCCCTCGACGAGCTGCCGCAGCTGTGGAACGTCGTGCGCGGCGACATGAGCCTGGTCGGCCCCCGTCCCGAACGGCCCTTCTTCGTCGCCAAGTTCTCCACCGTCCACCCCGGCTACGAGGCCCGCCACCGGATGCCCGTCGGCATCACCGGCCTCGCCCAGATCAACGGCCTGCGCGGGGACACCTCCATCGAGGACCGGGCCCGCTTCGACAACCACTACATCGACACCTGGTCGCTGTGGCAGGACCTGTGGATCCTCGCCCGCACCGCCGCCTCCTTCTTCCGCTTCCGGCTGGGGGGCAGCTGATGAGCCTCGCCGCCCCCGGCCACTGGGCCCGGCCGGACGTACCGGGCCTGCTGCGCCGGCACTGGCCGCTGCTGCCGCTCGCCGCGACCGTGCTCTTCCTGCTCGCCCCGCTCCCGGCCGGTGACGCGACCGCCTCCGGCAAGGTGGGCCCGGCCGACGCCGCCTCGCTGCTGCTGGTCCTCGTCTGCGCCGTCCAGGCGCTGCGCGGCCGGGTGCGGGCACTCACCCCGCTCGGGGCCCTCGTCCTCGGGGCGCCGGCCGTCGGCCTCGCGGTCGCGACGGTGACCGCGGGGGACCCGGACGCCGCCCTGCCGGGCTTCGTCCGCTACCTCCAGGTCTTCGTGCTGGTCCCGGCGGCCGTGGTGCTGCTGGTGCGCGACGCCCGGGAGTTCCGGCTCGCCGCCGGCTGCTTCGTGGTGCTGGCACTGGTCCAGGGCGCGGTGGGGGTCGTGCAGTACGCGACCCACACCGGCGCCTCCTACCAAGGCGAGGACATCCGGGCCGTCGGCACCTTCGGCCCCGGCGACGTCATGGGCATGGCCACCGTCGTCGCCTACGGGCTGGTCGTCGCGACCGCCGCCGCCCTCGCCCCCGCACTGCCCTCCCGCCTGCGGCGGATCGCCGCGGGCTGCGCCCTGGTGCTCGTCCTGCCGCTGGTGCTGTCCTTCAGCCGCGGCGCCTGGATCGCCACCCTCGGCGCGGCGCTGCTGGTGATGGCGCTGGCCGGGATCCGGCGGGCGCTCACCGTGCTCGCCGCGCTGGCCGCAGCCGGGGTGGTCCTCGTCGGCGGGCTCGGCGTCGGCTCCGAGATGGTCGCCGAACGGCTGACCTCCATCACCCAGGTCTCCAGCGCCCCCGACCAGTCGGTCACCGACCGCTACACGATGTGGGCCGCCGCCGAGTCGATGTGGCGCGAGCGGCCGGCCGCGGGCGTCGGCCTCAAGGGCTTCCCCGCCCACCGTGACGGCCACGCCTCGCTCGGGCTCTCCTCCGGCAGCGACACCGCCGGCGCGGGCCAGGCGTACATCCGCCAGCCGTTGCTCTCCCCGCACAACATGTACCTGCTGATCCTGAGCGAGCAGGGTCTGATCGGGCTGATCGCGCTGGCGGGCGGCTGGGCGGCCCTGCTGGTCGCGGGACTGCGGCGGCTCGCCACCGGCGCGGGCGCGCGGATGCGGGACTGCGGGCTGATCGCGACCGGGCTGCTCGTGTGGCAGCTGACCGACTTCCTCTACGCGGACATCGGCGGCCCGTCCACCGTCCTGACCGGCGTGATCATCGGCCTGGCGGCTTGGTGGGCCCTCCCCTCACCGGCGGGCGTCCGGGGCGGCACCGGGGTACGGGGCCCGGTCCCCGAGAGTTCGAGCGGCCGGTGACGGACACCACGCCCTGGCGGCCCGCCTCCGGCCCTCCGGCCGGAGCGGGCCACACCCGTGTCCCGCCCACCTCCGGGTATGTGCCGCACGCGGCCGCGGACGGGGCACCCGGCGGCGAGCCGGTTCCGGCGCCGCTCCCCGCGGACCCGGGCTTCGTCGCCGGGGGCCTGCCGGGCGGCGACTCCGCCGTGCGGCGACCGCCGTTCGGATCCGCGGGCTATCCGGGCGGGGCCCCGGCGGGCTGCGGTGTGCGCGTCGCCGCGCGCGTCGCGAGCGGCCCCGCCGCCGCGCCCGCCGGCACCGCGCCCGCCGCCGGCGGTGTGCGGTGCGAGGACGCGTCCCCCGCTCCGGGCGGGTCCGCCGCGCCGGCCGCTCCCGCCGGCGGCGCCGGAGGCGGCGGGAGCCGGTTCGGGCGCGGCCGCCGCCGGGTAGAGGCCGAGGTGTCCGCCGCCGAGCCCGCCGCAGGCGCCCCCCTCGGGCGGTTCCTCGCCAAGGCCGCCGCCGTCACCGCCGGGCTGACCGCCGCCGGGTCCCTGTTCGGGCTGGTGCGCGACCAGACCATCGCGCACCTCTTCGGCGCCGGGCACGACAGCGACGCCTTCCTCATCGCCTGGACCGTCCCCGAGATGGCCTCGACGCTGCTGATCGAGGACGCCATGGCGCTGCTGATGGTGCCCGCCTTCAGCCACGCCCTGGCCCGGCGGGCCGCCGGCCGCGCCGGGCTGACCCGGCGGGAGGCCCGCGTCCAGGACCCCGTACGACTGCTGGTCGGGGCGACCCTGCCGCGGCTCCTGGTGTTCCTGGCCCTCGTCGCCTCCGTCCTCGTCGTCGCCGCGCCGGCCGTCGTCGCGGTGCTCGCGCCGGGCCTGCCCGACCCCCGCCTGGCCGTGGAGTGCACCCGCCTGACCGCGCTGACCGTGCTCTCCTTCGGTATCGCCGGCTACTTCAGCGCCGCGCTGCGCGCGCACCGCTCCTTCGTACCGCCCGCCGCGATCTACGTCACGTACAACATCGGCATCATCGCCACGATGGTGACCCTGCACACCCTGTGGGGCGTGCGGGCGGCCGCCGCGGGCGTCGCCGTCGGCGGGCTGCTGATGGCGCTCGTCCAACTCCCCTCCTTCGTCCGCCACGTCGGCTTCGGCCCGCCCCGGGCCAGACGGTCCGCCGCCCCGCGCAGCCAGCGCGACCGCGACCGCCCCACCCTCATCGCCTTCGGGGTCATCGCCCCCGTCATCCTCTTCGCCGTCTTCCGCCAGTCGCAGGTCCTCGTCGAGCGGTTCCTGGCCGCCTCGCTGCCCTCCGGGGCGATCTCCCACCTCAACTACGCGCAGAAGGTCGCGCAGATGCCGATGGTGCTGTCGCTGATGATCTGCACCGTCACCTTCCCCGTCGTCGCCCAGGCCATGGCGGGCGGCGAACGCGAGAAGGCCCGCCGGCGGGTGGAGCGGGACCTGGCGCTGGCCTCGCTCGCCGTCCTGATGGGCACCGCGCTCGTCATCGGCTACGCCCCCCAGATCATCCAGGTCCTCTTCGAACGGGGCGCCTTCACCCACGAGGACACCCTCGCCACCGCCGCCGTCATGCGGGTCTACGGACTCGGACTGCTCGGCCACTGCCTCGTCGGGGCACTGTCCCGGCCCTTCTTCTCGACCGCCCGGCCCACCTGGTTCCCGGCGTTCGCGATGGGTGCCGGACTGCTCGTCAACGTCGTGGCGGGCGCCTTCGCCGTCCGCTGGTGGGGCACCTACGGGATCGCCGCCGCCAACGCTGCCGGTATCTCCACCGCCGCCGTGCTGCTGCTCACCGGCCTCGGCCCGCGGATCATCGCCATCCACGTGCGTACGGTCGCCGTCAGCATCGGGCGGCTCGCGGTAGCCGCCCTCGCCGCCTGCGCCACCGGTTGGATCGCCGGGCCGATGATCCCCGATCCGCTGCTCAGCGCCGGCCTCGGCTGCCTGCTGGTCCCGGCCATGTTCGGCGCCACCGGCATGGCCATACGCGCCCTCGAAGTCACCGCCCTGCCCGGTCAGATCTCCCAGCTCACGCAGAGGTTCCGCAATGCCCGCTGACACCGACACGGCCCCCGCCGCGGTGGGCCCCGCCCGCCGGACCGCATCGCCGTGGGTCCTGATGTACCACTCGGTCGCCGAGTTCACCGACCCCGCCGAGGACCCGTACGGGATCACCGTCACCCCCCTCGCCCTGGAGGCCCAGCTGCTGTGGCTGCGCTCCCGGGGCCTGCGCGGGGTGTCGGTCGGCGAACTGCTGCGGGCCCGGGCGGCCGGAGCCGGAACCGGTCTGGTCGGACTGACCTTCGACGACGGCTACACCGACTTCCTGACCCACGCGCTGCCGCTGCTCCGGCGCCACGGCTGCACCGCCACCCTCTTCGTGCTGCCCGGACGGCTCGGCGTCGACAACGTCTGGGACCCGCTGGGGCCGCGCAAGTCCCTGCTGACCGCCGAGGGCATCCGCGAGGTCGCCGCCGCCGGGCAGGAGATCGGCTCGCACGGCCTGCTCCACCAGGACCTCACCGCGGCCCCCGACGACGTGCTCCTGCAGGAACTGCGGGGCAGCCGCGACCTGTTGCGCGAACTGACCGGAGCCCTGCCCGAAGGATTCTGCTACCCGTACGGGCACCTCGACGCCCGGGTCGTCGACGCGACACGGGCCGCCGGATACCACTACGCCTGCGCCATCGACCCCGGGCGGCTCGCCGGCCCGCACGCCCTGCCGCGCACGCACGTCAGCCAGGCCGACGGCGGCGCCCGGCTGCGGGTCAAGCACCTGCGCCACCGGGTCCGGGAACTGCGGCGGGCGGTGCACCGGTGAAGCCGATCGAGTCGGTCAAGGCGCTGCACGTCATCACCGGCCTCGGCGTCGGCGGCGCCGAGCAGCAACTGCGTCTGCTGCTGCGGCACATGCCCATGCAGTGTGACGTGCTGACCCTGACCAACCCCGGCCCGGTGGCCGAGGGGCTGCGCGCCGACGGGGTCCGGGTCGTGAACCTGGGGATGCGCGGCAACCGGGACCTGGGAGCCCTGCCCCGGCTCGTGAAGTTCATCCGCCGCGGCCGGTACGACCTCGTGCACACCCACCTGTACCGGGCCTGCGTGTACGGGCGCCTCGCGGCCCGGCTCGCGGGCACCGGGGCGACCGTCGCCACCGAGCACTCCCTCGGCGAGGGCGAGATCGAGGGCCGGCCGCTCTCGGGCGGGGTGCGCGCGCTGTACCTGGCCAGTGAACGCCTGGGCGCGGCGACCGTGGCCGTCTCGGACACCGTCGCCGCCCGGCTGGAGGGATGGGGGGTGCCGGCCGCGCGGGTCCACGTCGTACCCAACGGGATCGAGGCCGCCCGCTTCCGTTTCGACGAGGGCGTGCGCCGGGGCACCCGGGCCCGCACCGGGCTGCCCGAGCGGGCCTTCGTGGTCGGCGGGGTCGGCCGGCTGGTCCCGGGCAAGCGGTTCGACGTCCTGGTGCGGGCCGTGGCCGCGCTGCCGGGCGCGCACCTGCTGCTGGCCGGGGACGGTCCCGAGCGGGCGGGGCTGCGCCGGCTGGCCGCCGACCTCGGCGCGCAGAGCCGGATCCACCTGCTGGGGGAGCGGGACCCGCTGGGCGACAGCGCGGACGGCCGCACCCCCGGCATTCCGGCCCTGCTGGCCGCCATGGACGTCTTCGTCTCGCCGTCGCGGGAGGAGGCCTTCGGGCTCGCGGTCGTGGAGGCCCTGGCCGCCGGACTCCCCGTCCTGCACGTGACCTGCCCGGCCATCGACGACCTGCCCGCCGCCGAGGCCCCCGGCGCCCGCCGGATCGGCACCGGCACCGAGGAACTCGTCGCGGCGCTGCGCGGCCACATGGAGGCGGGCGCCCGACGGCTGCCCCCGCCGCCGGTCGTCCGCCGCTACGACATCGCCCACAGCGCGCGGCGGCTGCTGGACGTGTACGACCTCGCCCTCTCGGCCGCGTCGCCGGGCGCGGCCGGGACGGCGGGTACGGCGGGTACGGCGGCCCCGGCCCGGGGCGCCGCGCAGCACCGGCAGGCACCGGAACCCGCCGCGGATCCGGGCCCGGGCCCATGCCCGGAGCCGCGATCGCCGGCGGGGCCGACGGTGCCCGGGCCCGGCTCCCCCCGGCGGACGCCGGGCGCCCGCGGCTGACCCCCACCCCCGAAGGGGTCCCGCCGGGACCCGAAGGAACCACCCCCTCCAGGAAGCGAGCACGACCATGGCCGACACCGCCGAGAAGAAGTCCGAGACGCCCGAGCAGAAGCCCGAGAAGAGGGCCGACCGCCGCTCCGGGAAGAGGGCCAGGCGGCGCCTCACCCGGCCCCCCGTGTGGTGGCCGCTGCCGGCCTGCGCCGTGCTGGGGCTGGCCGCCGGCGGGGCGTACGGGGTGCTCAAGGCCCCCGAGTACGCCGCCACCAGCTACGTCGTGGCCGTGCCCGACGACACCACCGAGCCCGCCACCGCCCTCGGCTTCGCGCAGGCGTACGCCCGTATCGCCACCAGCAGTTCCACCCTCGCCTACGCCCAGCCCCGTGCGGGCATCACCGCGCGGGAACTGCGGACCCAGGTGCGGGCCGAGACCTCCCCCGAGTCCCCGATGATCGCCATCACCGGGACCTCCAAGAGCCCCGCCGAGGCCGCGGACATCGCGAACGCGGTCGCCGACGCCCTGTCGCTGAGCAGCAACCAGGCCGCCAAGAACACCGGCGTCCAGCTGCTCCTCTTCAACCAGGCCGTGGCCCCCACCGAGCCCGCCTCCCCGTCCGCCGCCATCAGCGGCGCCGTGGGGATGTGCGCCGGCGGGCTGCTGGGCGGCCTGTGGCTGCTCGCCCGGCCCGGCCGCGCGCGCCGCCCCGAGGAAGGTGTGGCCGCGTCCGCCGCCGGTCCGGTGGCCGAGCCCGTCGCGGAGCGCGCGGCCGGGGCTCCGGCCGAGGAGTACGCCACCCTCCCCGCCCAGGGCGAGCCGGTCTCGGCCAAGGAGAAGGAGTCCGTTCGATGAGTCGGGGCTCCACCGGGGCCCTGTCGGTGACCCTGTGCCGCGACCCCCGGCAGTTCGCCGCGCTGGAAGAGCAGTGGAACCGGCTCGTCCGCGCCTGCCCCACCGCCACCCCCTTCCAGAGCCACGCCTGGCTGCACTCCTGGTGGCTCTCGTACGGGAAGGACGGACGGCTCCGGATCGTCCTGGTCCGGCGCGGCGGGGAACTGGTCGGCGCGGCCGCCCTGATGCTCGTCCACCGGCCTCTCCCGCTGCTGGTGCCGCTCGGCGGCCCGATCACCGACTACTTCGACGTGCTCGTGGCCGCGGAGCACGCCGGGCAGGTCGTGCCGGCGCTGGCCCGGGGGCTGCACCGGGCCGCCCGCGGCGCGGTGGTCGACCTGCGGGAGGTGCGCCCCGGGGCCGCCGCCGAGGAGCTCTTCCGGCACTGGCCGGGGATCGGGCGCAGGCTCGCCGACTCCACGTGCATGGAGCTGCCGACCCTGCCGTTCGACGAACTGGTCAAGCGGATGCCGGCCTCCGGCGCCCAGCGGGTGCGGGCCAAACTGCGCAAGACCGACGCGGCCGGGATCGAGGAGCACGAGGCCACCGAGCACGAAGTGCCGCGCGCGGTACGGAACCTGCTGCGGCTGCACGAGAAGCAGTGGCGCGGCCGCGGGGTGACCCCGGAGCACCTGCGCCCCCGCTTCGCCGAGCATCTCACCCGGGCCACCCGCCGGATGGTGCGGGCGGGGGAGGGCCGGCTGACGGAGTTCCGGCTCGACGGGAAGGTGGTGGCGGCCAACGTCACGCTGCTGTCGGCGGGACTGAGCGGCGGCTACCTCTACGGGGCGGACCCGGACCTGCGGGCGCGCAAGGTGGACGTGGCGACGCTGCTGCTGCGCTACGAGGCCGGGCGGGCGCTGGCGGAGGGCCGGCCGGTGGTGAGTTTCCTGCGGGGCAGCGAGCCGTACAAGAACCACTGGCGGCCCGAGACGGTCGTCAACCAGCGTTTCCTGCTGGCACCGAGCGCGCTCGCGCCCCTGCTGCGGCTGCACGAGTCGCAGGTGACGGGGCGCGAGCGGGCGGTGGGCGCGCTGCGGGAGGCGCTGCCGGCCGCCAGGGACTGGCGGGCGCGGCTCAACGAACTGCGGGTGCGATGACCCGTCTAGAAGGGCCAGAAGCCGGAGCCCTCCCCCAGGTCGATCGTGACGCAGACCGACTGCTTGCCGACGAGCTTGGACAGCCACTCGCCGAAGTTGAGCGGTACGCACCACTGCATGCTGTTGAGCGGCGGCTGCTGCGGCTGCGGCAGGGGCGCGGCGGGCGTGGGCTCGGGCTTCGGTACGACCGGACTCGGCGTGACGGGCGCCGGTGCCACCGGCGAGGGCGCCGCGGGGGAGGGCTTCGGCACCTCGGGACTCGGGGCGGCCGGAGTCGGGCCGGCCGGGGTCGGCACCTCGGGGCTGGGCACGACCGGGCTGGGCACGACCGGGCTCGGTGCGGCCGGGGTCGGCACTTCCGGGCTCGGTTCGGGCGCGGGCTCGGTGACCTGGGGCGTCGGGACCTGCGGGGTCGGGACCTGCGGGGTCGGGACCTGGGGAGTCGGGACAGTGGGCGTCGGGACCTGCGGGGTCGGGACCTGGGGAGTCGGGACAGTGGGCGTCGGGACCTGCGGGGTCGGGACCTGGGGAGTCGGGACAGTGGGCGTCGGGACCTGCGGGGTCGGGATCTGCGGGGTCGGGACAGTGGGCGTCGGGACCTGCGGGGTCGGGACAGTGGGCGTCGGGACCTGGGGCGTGGGCACGGCCGGGGTCGGCACCACCGGCGTGGGCACCACGGGGGTCGGCACCACGGGTGTGGGCACGACCGGCGTCGGCACGACCGGCGTGGGCACCACCGGGCCGGGCGCCTCGGGCATCAGCGCGTCCCGGAAGGCCTTCGAGGACTCGGGGTTCTGCTTGCACTGCCACACGCCGTGCGGGCAGTAGTCGGTGATGGTGTGGTAGAGCGGCTTGTGCTGCTCGATCCACCGCAGCATGCGCCGTACGTACTCCGGGTTGTCCCCGCGCCGGAACAGCCCCCACTCCGGGTACGAGATCGCCTTGCGGTGCGCCCGCGCGAAGTCGACGTGCTTCTGGAGCCCGTACGGCTGGGAGATCTGCTCGTCGAAGGTCTCTCCGGGAGCCTGGTCGTAGGAGTCCATCCCGATGATGTCGACGTGGTCGTCGCCCGGGTAGCACTTCGTCCAGCCGATCGCGTCCGTACCCCTGCTCGGGGCGAAGTCGAACTTGAACTTCTGGCCGGGCACGGCGCGCATCACGTCGACGACGCGCCGCCAGTACACCTTCCAGTTCGCCGGGTCGGGACGGCACCGGTGGGTGTAGGTGACGCCGTTCATCTCCCAGCCGAGCACGATCACGGTGTCGGGAACCCCCAGCGACACCAGCCGCTCGGCGAGCCGGCGGAAGTGCTCGTCGTGGTCGCCGCGCGCGCCCGCCCGGATCAGCCGGGCCACCTGCTGGTCGGGCACCCGCGCCTCGTTGCGCTCCTGCATGGGCACGTTGAGGACGAACATCCGGTCGTCGTCCGCCAGCCGCCACCGCGCCCAGTCCTCCAGGAAGGAGACCCGGCCCTCGATGCCGGCCCACTGGTCGCCGGGAAGATAAGTGTGGCCGACCCGGATCTCCCGGCCGCCCAGCCAGCGCGAGAGGTACGGGATGCGGGCCACCCCGTTGGGCCCGTAGTCGAGATAGGCGCCCATGGCGATGCCGGAGTCCCCCGTCCGGTTCTCGTCGGGCGCCGCGAGGGCGGCCCCGGTGGCGAGCAGTCCGGCCGTGACCGTACCGACGCAGGTGCTCGCCAGTCGGCGGCGTGGTCTGGACATGGCGTCTCCCGAGCTTTCCCGAATCGGTGTGCTTGTCGAAGACGTTGGCATCAGATCTGACGAACTGCCTGTTCGGTGACTGCCGCATAGGCCATTCGCAGCTCCACACCACCCCCGCTTGGTCCGACTAGGTGAAAGACACCGTTGCCATGCACGCGTTCGCCAACCATGTGCCCGCCGTTGTGCTCAGACTCGACCGCAATCCGTTCCACCACGGAACCCTCGGCGCCGTCAGATCCCTCGGCCGCAGGGGCGTGGAGGTCCATGCCGTCGTCGAGGCCGGGGGAGGACCCATGGGACGTTCGCGGTACCTGCGCGCCGCGCACCCCGGGCCCGTCGGCGGACTGGACCCGGAGACGCCCGAGGCCCTGCTGGAGTGCCTGACCGCGGTGTCGGAGCGGATCGGCCGCGCCGCCGTGCTCATCGCCATGGACGACCTGAGCGCCATCGCCGTGGCCCGGGTCGCCCCGGCGCTCCGCGACCGTTTCCGGATCCCCCATCAGCCCGACAACCTGCCCGCCCGGGTGGCCGACAAGGCCGAGTTGTCCAGGCTCTGTTCACGGTGGGACGTCCCGCACCCGGAGACCGTGGTCCCGGCGAGCGGGGCCGAGGCGGCGGAGGCGGCCTGGCGGCTGGGCCTGCCGGTGGTCGCCAAGTGGAGCCGGCCCTGGCTGCTGCCCGCCGGGGCGGACGGACTGCGCAGCACCACCCTCGTGCACACCACCGCCGAGGCGCGCCGGCTGTACGAGCGCTCCGCCGAGGCCGGGAGCCGGCTGCTGCTCCAGCGGTTCCTGCCGGCCGGCCCGGACACCGACTGGTTCTTCCACGGCGCCTTCACCCGGGGCGGCCGTCCGCTGCTCGCCGGATCGGGCCGCAAGGAGCTGTCCTGGCCGGTGCGCACGGGGCTGACGGCGGTGGGCCGCTGGCTGCCGGACCCGGCGGTGGAGGAGGCCGCGCTGCGGCTCGCCGAACACCTCGGCTACCAGGGCATCCTGGACCTGGACTTCCGCCGGGACGAGCGCGGGGTCTTCCGGCTGGTGGACTTCAACCCCCGTCCGGGCGCGCAGTTCAGGCTGTTCACGGACGCCGCCGGACTGGACGTGGTCCAGGCGATGTACCTGGATCTGACGGGCCAGCGGGTCCCGCAGCCCTCGGGCGGCGCGGGCCGGGTGTTCGTCGCGGAGAACTACGCGCTGCTGGCCGCCGTCGGGGGCCGGTCCCTGCCGCGCAGCCGCCGGCCGGCGGCGGACCCCGCGCCACCGAAGCAGGGCCCGGCCGCGGAGCGGGCGCGGGTCGAGGCGGCCTGGTTCGCCGCGGACGACGTCCGGCCGTTCCTGGCCATGCTCGCCGCGTTCCTGGGACGCGGCGCGGCCAAGGGGGTACGGGTCCTGCGCGGTGTCCCGGCGCAGGGCCGCCGCACGGCGCGCGCGGTCGTCCGCGCGCCCCGCCAGCGCGGGCGGGAGCAGCCCGGCGTGGCCTCCGCGGGGGCGGTCTCCGGCCCCGTTCCGCCGGAGGCCTCGGCCGAGCCGGACGAACTGGTGGCGCGTTGACCGGGCCGGGGCCGGGGCCGGGGCAGGCGGGCGGGACCGGGCAGGTGGCCATCGAGCCGGAGGAGCGGCCGTGACGCGGATCGACGATCTCGTGGTGATCGGCGCGGGCCCGTACGGGCTGTCGATCGCCGCCCACGCGGCCGGCGCGGGCCTCGGCGTACGGCTGCTGGGGAGGCCCATGGCCTCGTGGCGCGACCACATGCCCGAGGGCATGTACCTGAAGTCGGAGCCCTGGTCCTCCAACCTGTCCGCGCCGGACGGGCGGCACACCCTGGCCGAGTACTGCGCCTCTCTCGGAACGGTCGCGGAACACGGCACTCCGCTGCCCATCGGCACGTTCAGCGCGTACGGGATGTGGTTCGCCCGGCACGCCGGGCCGCAGGTGGAGGAGGTGACCGTCACGGAGGTGACCCCGCAGGGCGACGGCTTCCGCGTCCGCACCGCCGAGGGACCGCCCCTGCTCGCCCGCACGGTCGCCGTCGCGGCCGGGGTGATGCCCTTCGTCCACCACCCCGAGGCGCTGCGGGAGCTCCCGCCCACCCACTACTCGCACAGCAGCGGCCACCGGGACCTGTCCGGCTTCGCGGGCCGTGAGGTCGCCGTGGTCGGGGCCGGGCAGGCGGCCCTGGAGACCGCCGCCCTGCTGGCCGAGCAGGGTGCCCGGCCGTGCCTGGTCGCCCGGCGCTCCCGGCTGAACTGGAACACCGTTCCGCAGCCGTTGAGCCGGCCCCCGCTGCGCTCCCTGCGCGAACCGCACAGCGGGCTCGGCACGGGCTGGCGCAGCTGGGTGTGGTCGGAGCTGCCCTGGGCGGTGCGCCGGCTGCCCGCGCACACCCGGGAGCGGATCGTGGCGACCGCGCTGGGCCCGGCAGGCGCCTGGTGGCTGCGGGACCGCTTCGAGCGGCGCGTGCCCGCGCTGCTCGGGCACCGCTTGCACCGGGCGGTGGCGGTGGGCGAGCGGACACGGCTCGGGCTGACCACGCACGCGGGCGAATCGGTGGTCCTGGACGTCTCCCACGTCATCGCCGCCACCGGCTTCGCCCCGGACCTGGCCCGGCTGGAGATGCTGGACGCGCGGCTGCGCGCAGCGCTGACGACCGTCGGCAACGGCAGGGCCCCGGAGCTGGGCCCCGGCTTCGAGTCCTCGTGGCCCGGGCTGTTCTTCGCGGGGCTGCTGGCGGCTCCCTCATTCGGCCCTTCCATGCGATTCGTGCACGGCGCGGGCTTCACGGCGGGGAGACTGGTGAGAGGAGTCCGCAAGCGCCTCGGTGCCCGGGGTCCGCGGCCGGGCTCCCCCGGGGGCGCCCGGCCCGGCCGGGCCGCTTCCTCCGGGCCGGGTCCGGGGGTGCCTCCGGGGCATCCGAAGACGTACCTGCGGTGAGATCCGCGGGGAGAAGGGGTCCGTGATGAGCGCGGAGCGAGCACAGGGCCGGGGCTGGGTACGCATTCCCGCCAGCCGCGGCGAACAGTCCGCCACGGCCATGACCGCCGGGCACGACAGGTCCCCGCACCCGGGCCCGCACCCGGGCCCGTACCCGGGCGGGCACACCGGCCCGCACTCGGGCTCGTACCCGGGCCCGTACCCGGGGCCGTACGCGGGCCCGTACGCGACGGCCTCCGCCGCCGACCAGCCCACCATCTACCTCTCCGTCGTCCAGCGCTGGCGGGAGGCCGGGCGCACCCTGCCGGGCCAGCCCGACGAGGAGTGGGAGCGCCTGATCTCCCAGCCGTACTGGCCCGGCCGGTAGGGGGTGCGGAAGGTGGCAGCGGCGGAGCGCGACGGACCCGGGCCGGGCCGGCGGATCCCCGTGACCGACGCCGGCGAGCGGCTCGCGCTGAACGGCATGGGCAGCTTCGAGTGGGACCTGGACTCACGGACGGTGGCGCTGGACGCGGCCGCCATGGCCGTCTTCGACGTGGAGCCGGAGGAGTACGACGGCACCGCGGAGGGCGCCGCCCTGCGCGTCCGGCCCGAGGACGCGGCCCGGCTGCGCGAGACCATCGCCGGTGTCCTGGAGGAGGGCGGCGAGACCTTCGGCGCGTACTTCACGGTGCACCGGCGCGACGGCCGTGACCAGTGGACGCACACCACGGGCCGGGTGGTGCGGGACGCGGAGGGGCAGGCGCTGCACATCGCGGGGATCGTCCGGGACGCGGCGGCGGAACTCGCCCACGCCACGCTGCTGCGCAAGCTGGAGGCGGCCCGTGCCCAGCAGACGACGATCGTGCAGCGGACCACCGAGGCCCTGTCGAGGGCGGTGACCGTCGACGACGTCACGGCCGCGCTGACCGGGGCGGGCGCGCTGGAGCGGCTCGGGGCCGACGGCCTGGCCCTGGGGCTGGTCGAGGGCGGCACCATGAAGATCATCGCGCTCAGCGGGGAGTCGCTGGAGATCCTCAGCGAGCGCCGGTTCACCCGGATGGACGGGTCGCTGCCGCTCTCGCACGCGGTGCTGACCAGGCAGGCACGTTTCGTCACCTCGCTCGGCGAGCTCGGCGGCGAGTTCCCGCTCCTCGCGGACTACCTGGGCCGCATCCGCTTCGAGGCCGCCGCCTACCTGCCGCTCATCGCCCAGGCCAAGGCCATCGGCGGGCTCGTCCTCTTCTACCGCCGGCGTGAGGAGTTCAGCCCCGAGGAGCGCAACCTGTGCCTGGGCCTCGCGGGCATCGTGGCCCAGTCGCTCCAGCGGGCGCTCCTCTTCGACCAGGAGCGGGAGTTCGCGACCGGACTGCAGGCGGCCATGCTGCCGCGCCGGATCCCGGAGATCTCCGGCGGGGAGATCGCGGTCCGCTACCACGCCGCCTGGAGCGGGCGGGAGGTCGGCGGGGACTGGTACGACGTGATCGCGCTGCCCCGCAACCGGGTCGGCATCGTCGTGGGCGACGTACAGGGCCACGACACGCACGCGGCGGCCATCATGGGCCAGCTGCGGATCGCGCTGAGGGCGTACGCGGGGGAGGGCCACCCGCCGTCCACCGTGCTGGCGCGGGCCTCGCGCTTCCTCGCCGAGCTGGACACCGAGCGGTTCGCCACCTGCATGTACGCGCAGGTGGACCTGGAGACGGGCGGCGTACGCGCGGTCCGCGCGGGCCACCTCGGCCCGCTGATCCGCCACACGGACGGGCGAACGGGCTGGCCCAACGTGCGCGGCGGCCTGCCGCTCGGGCTGGCCTCGGCCTTCGAGCAGGAGGAGTTCCCCGAGACCCAGCTCGACCTGGTTCCCGGCGAGACGCTGGTGCTGTGCACCGACGGCCTCGTGGAGGAGCCCGGTACGACCATCACCGCGGGTATGGACGCCCTCGCCCACGCGGTGCGCAGCGGCCCCCAGGACGCCGGGGCGCTCGCCGACCACCTCTCGGACCGGCTGTGGGAGCGCTGGGGCTCCGGGGACGACGTGGCGCTGCTGGTGCTGCGCAGGGCCCCCGACCCCGGCACCCACCGGGCGCCGCGCATCCACCAGTACATCCACCAGGCCGACCCCGAGGGCCTCTCGGACGCCCGCTACGCGCTGCGCCAGGCCCTGCGCGACTGGGGTGTGCCGGAGCTCGCCGACGACGTGGAGGTGGCGGCGGGGGAGCTGCTGGTCAACGCCCTGCTGCACACCGACGGCGGGGCGGTGCTGACCATGGAGGTGCTCCCGGAGCCGGTCCGCAGGATCCGGCTGTGGGTCAAGGACCGCTCCAGCGTGTGGCCGCGCCGACGCAGCCCGGGCGAGGCGGCCACCACGGGGCGCGGACTGCTGCTGGTGGACGCCCTGGCCACGCACTGGGGTGTGGAGTCGCGGGGCGACGGCAAGGCGGTGTGGTGCGAGTTCGACGTCGGCGGCAGCCCCCGGAGCGCGGGGTGACCGCCCGGACACGTCGAGTTGTGGGCGGCGGGAGCCGGGGCGATGATGCCGAGCATGGAACGGAACGCGCTGTGCGCAGGCTGAGCAGGGGTGCCGTGACCGGCATCCTCGCCGCGCTCCTGCTGGCCGCCGCCGGTGTGCCCACGGTCGTGGACTGGACGACGGGACGACCGCACGCCGATCCCGGGTGCCAGACGGTGGCCTTCATGTCGATGACGGGCGTCGCACCCGAGTGCCGGTCCCGGTAGCGGCGGCTACCGGGAGGGCGCCACGGCCGCGCACGGCTTCAGTGCCTGCGGACCTCGACGTCCTTCGTGTCCTCGGCGACGGTGGCGACCGACTTCGGCATCAGGCCCGAGAGGCGGACCTCCTGCAGCTCGGCGGTGACCACCGCGCGGCCCGGGCGCACCTTCACCCAGCGGCCCGGGGCGGTGGCCACCCACCGGCGCTCCGTGCCGTCGCAGACGGGCTGCTCCGCGCCGACGCTCAGCCGGTGGCCGTCCTCCTGGACGACGGTCGCCCTGATCTGCATCGCCCCCGCGGGTGACGCCTGCTCGCAGTGGTAGGACCCGGAAAGGGTGACGGTGCCGTCCCCCGCGACGTACGCCTCGTGATGGACGGAAATACCCTGATTGAAAACGGTGGCGCCGGCCGGAGCGCCGAACAGCGTGGTGGCGGCCAGTGCGGAGAAGGCCGCCAGGGCCATTCGGCGGGCGGAGATGCGCATTCTTCCTCCAAGGGGTGCGGACGGCGGGATTCCGCCGGAACGCATTGTGCTGGCAGGTGGCCGTACGCACTCGCTCCGCACACTCGTGTCGTTGTGTGCAATTGCCTGCCCGGGCGCGTGAAACTGGCCGCACCACGTCCCCGAAGGGATCCCGCATGCGCCAGCCCGCTCTCCCCGTCCTCCCCGGCCTCGCCCTGCTCCCGCTCCTGCTGCTCGGCGCCACCGCCTGCCAGAGCGCTCCCGGGGGAGCCGCCCTCGCCCCCGCCGCGGCGCCGGCCGTCCCGGTGGACGACGGGGCTCCGGGGGGCGAGGGCGGCCCCGTGCGGCCGGGCGCGAAGGATGCCCATGTGGGTGACGCCGTACGGGTGCACGGCTCGCAGGTCGGGCGCCACCTGGAGGTCCTGCTCGGCGCCTATGTGGACCCCGCGGTCAGCACGGACAAGAACTACGCGCCGGCGGCCGGCAAGCGCTGGGTGGCCGCCTCGATGTCGTTCGTCAACGTGGGCGGTGCCTCGTACGGGGCGCTCGGACGCATGTGGGCGCACGACAGCGCGGGGCAGCGCCACCCGGTGGTTCCCACCGGTGAGCTGACGACCGGCAAACCGATCGTCTTCGATTCCCTCGCGGTCGGTGAGCGGGCAGAGGGATGGGTGGTGTTCGAAATCCCGGAAAACGCTCGCATTGAGCGACTCGAATACCAGGACACGAACATCAGGGCGAATACCGGAGAGGGATTCTGGGCCGTCTAGCCCGCCCGGGTGAAAGGCCGTGAAAGGCCCGGGCGCGGGACCACTAGGGTGCGGCGCATGACTTCTACTCAAGCCGAAATCGACCGGTCCCAGCTCGGCACCCTTTCGGTGCTCGCCTGGATCGGCGACCCCTCCGAGGCGCACGACATCCCGTACCTCCTCGCCTACACCCTGGGCGACGGCCCGGGGGGCCGGGAGGCCGGCGAGGCGGCGGCACGCGGGCTGCTGGAGGAGATCGGCCTGCCCATCGGCGACGTCGTCATGGACGGCACCCGCAACCCGGCCGGCTTCCCGGTGCAGATCCTGCTGGAGGGCAACCAGATCGCGCTCACCCTGCCCGGGATGAACGCGCAGTGCACCGCCCCCGACGAGTGGGTCGCCGCGGCCGACGAGAGCGGCCAGGCCTACTTCCTCTTCGCCACGCGCGCCTGGCCCGAGGCGGTCCCGGGACGCCCGGTCGACGCCAAGACCCTCCAGGCCTTCGCGGGCGACGAGGAGGTCCTCACGGGCAGCGCCCACTGCGTCCTCTCCGTGCGGCGCCTGCAGAAGTAGCCACCCGCCGGGCGCCCGCCGCGCGCGCCCCACCCGCTCCGGCCGCCGGGCTCCCAGCCTGCCCGGTGGCCGGTCCCCGCCCCCAGGGGCGGCCGGCGGATCAGGGCCGTTCGAAGGCGAACCTGAGCGAGCGGACCCGGTTGTCGAAGTTCGAGCCCGCCAGGTCCGGCAGGCCCACCGCGCGCAGCCCGACCGGCCGGGTCAGCAGCTCGCGGAAGAGCGCCTTCATCTCGACCCTGGCCAGGTGCGCGCCCAGACAGAAGTGCGGGCCGCCGCCGCCGAAGCCCAGGTGCGGATTGGGCGAGCGCGTGATGACGAAGGCGTCGGGGTCGGGGAAGACCGACTCGTCGCGGTTGGCGGACGCGTAGTACAGGACGACCTTGTCGCCCGGCTGGAGGGCGCGGCCGCCCAGGGTGTGCTCGGCGACCACCGTCCGGCGGAACTGGATGATCGGCGTCGAGTGCCGGATCATCTCGTCCACCGCGCCGTCCGCGTACGTCTCGAAGTCCGACAGCAGCAGGTCCCGCTGGTCGGGGTGGTCGGTCAGCAGGGTCAGCCCGTGGGTGATGGCGTTGCGGGTGGTCTCCACCCCGGCCACCATCAACAGCGAGAAGAAGGCGCCGAGTTGGCGGGCGCCGAGGGCCTGCCCGTCGACGTTCGCGCAGACCAGCGCCGAGATCAGGTCGTCGGTGGGGTTCCTGCGCCGCTCCCGGCCGATGCCCGCCACCATCCGCTGCATCCGGGCGAGCGCGCGCAGCCCACGGCCGGGCATCCGCAGCCGGGAGGCCAGGCCGCGTTCCACGCCGATGTTCTCGGAGGCGTGGTTGACCCGGTCGGCGATCTCGGCACGGAACCGCTCCGGGATGCCCATCATGTTGCAGATGACCTCCAGCGGCAGCCGCGAGGCCACCGCCGAGACGAACTCGTCGGGCCGGTCGGCCAGGACGTCGTCCACGATGCGGGCGGCCACGGCGTGGATGTCGGCCTCGGCCGCGGCCAGCAGACGCGGGGTGAAGGCCCGCTGGACGATCTTGCGGAGCTGGGCGTGGTCCGGGCCGTCGAGGTTGACCATCGAGTCGCCGAACAGGGCGCGGACCCAGCGGGCCGGCTCGGGGGTGGTCACCCCGGGGGCGCTCGCGAACACCTTGGGCAGCCGGCTGGCCTCCTGCACATCGGCGTGGCGGACGAGGGCCCAGTGCCCGGCCCCCTCGGGTACGAACACGGGGCCCCCGACGGCGCGGAGGCGGGCGAAGGCGGCGAGCCGGTGTGCGGGCGGCTGCTGCCAGAAGCCCGGCTCGGCCAACTCCCTGCCGGGTCCGGTGCCGTGGCGTTGCGCCGGGAGTGTCATGACCGTGCCTCCAGTCGGGCGGTGGGTGCTGCTCGTTCTGCGCTGGAGAACGGCGGCGGGGGTGCGGGGGTGACGGTCCGGCCGGGCCCGCCGTTACCGGGCCGGCCCCGCCGTTACCGGGCCGGGACGCCCGGCCGGGCCGGGGCGCCCGGCCGCCCGGCCATGATCACGCCGACGGTGACCGTGACCACGGCGACGAGTCCGGCGTAGAGGACGGCGTAGCCGCCCGTCCAGGTGCAGGCGAGGGTGACCAGGGCGGCGACCGGCAGCACCAGCTGCTGGGCGAGGCCGCGCTTGAAGTGGCGCGAGTGCAGCAGCCACACCATGAGCAGGAAGCCCGCGGCCGGGACCATGACGGAGGCGTTCGCGGCGACCTGGGAGATGTGCGCCTTGCCGACCGCGTGCTCGACCGCGACTTCGATGCCCGCACCGATCGCCGCACCGGACGCGAAGACCAGCAGGTGGCCGTATCCCCACGGCATGGCCTCCCGGTTGGAGTTCAGGTGCTGGTGCATCGGCACGGCGAAGTAGATCCACCACGCGGCGAACACGATCAGCAGCCCGCCCGCGGCGATGGGGAGCAGCAGGCCGAGGGCCTCGTGCTCGTCGAGCGCCGACTTCACCGCCACCGTGCTCGCGGCGATCGTCTCGCCCAGCACGATGATGGTGAACAGGCCGTAGCGCTCCACGATGTGGTGCGCGTGCCACGGCGTCTGGTGGCCGCGCTCGGCGATCACCGGGACCAGCAGCTCGGCCGCGACGAGGACCAGGAACAGCCAGCGTTTGGTGTCGCTCGGGGCGAACAGCAGTCCCACCCAGCCGATCTGGCAGATCACCAGCCCGGCCGCGTACGTCAGGGCCGCCGTGCGGGCGGGGCCGCTCTCCCCGGCGGCGGCGCGCAGCCACTGCGCCGTCAGCGCGACGCGCATGATGATGTAGCCGACGACGGCGACGGTCCAGTCGTTCTCGTCGAAGGCCTCGCCCACCCCGGCCGCGTAGACGAGCACACCGGCGATCTGGACGAGCGTCGCGATCCGGTACGGCACGTCGTCGCAGTCGTACGCGGAGGCGAACCAGGTGAAGTTCATCCAGGCCCACCACACGCCGAAGAAGACGAAGAAGTAGCCGATCACCCCGGTGGCGGGATGGCCCTCCGCGAGCGCGTGCACCAGCCGGGCGCCGGCCTGGGCGATCGCGACGACGAAACAGAGGTCGAAGAACAGCTCCAGGGGCGTCGAGGTGCGGTGGTGCTCGTCGCGGCTGCGGGCGGTCATGGGGGTGTAGGCCATACCGGCCAGAAGAACAGAGGAACCGCCTTCCGGCAGGTCGGGCACGCTGTCCGGGCGGCCGCTGTGCCCCGGGCGGACGCCGGTGCGGGGCGCCCCGGCCGGCCGACGGGCCCGGGGCGTCGGACCCTTGTCCCGGGACCGCGGTCCGTTCGCGTCTCCCGGCGGCCGGGCCCCCGGCGATGTTCGCCGACCTCTCGGTCATGCGGAAGGGGTGGCGTACGCCGACGGTGTCGGAGTACGCCGCCCCTGGTGCGGCGGTTCACGGGCTGCTTCGGGGCTGCTTCGTGGCGGCTTCGGGCTACTTCGGGTCCTGGCGGAACTTCGAGGCGGACCAGCGGTAGCCGAGTACCGCGAGGCCCAGGCACCAGGCGAGGGCCAGCCACCCGTTGTTGCCGATCTCGGTGCCGAGGAGGAGGCCCCGGAGGGTCTCGATGGCGGGGGTGAAGGGCTGGTACTCGGCGATGGGCCGGAACCAGCCCGGCATCGCCTCGATCGGGGTGAAGGCGCTGGAGATGAGCGGCAGCAGGATCAGCGGCATCGCGCTGTTGCTGGCGGCCTCGGCGTTGGGGCTGGCCATGCCCATGCCGACGGCGATCCAGGTGAGGGCGAGGGCGAACAGGGCGAGGAGGCCGAAGGCGGCGAGCCATTCCAGGGCGGTGGCGTCCTTGGAGCGGAAGCCGATGGCGACGGCTACGGCGCCGACGAGGACGACGCTGGCGACCGACTGCAGGACGCTGCCGACCACGTGCCCGATGAGGACCGAGCCCCGGTGGATCGCCATCGTCCGGAAGCGGGCGATGATCCCCTCGGACATGTCGGTGGCGACGGACACCGCCGCCCCGATCACGGTGGAGCCGATGGTCATCAGCAGGATGCCCGGGACGACGTACGCGATGTAGTCGGAGCGGTCGGCGCCGCCCATGCCCGCGCTCATCACGTCGCCGAAGATGTAGACGAAGAGGAGCAGCAGCATCACCGGGGTGAGCAGCAGGTTCAGCGTCAGGGACGGGTAGCGCCGGGCGTGCAGGAGGTTGCGGCGCAGCATCGTCGAGCAGTCGCGGACGGCGAGGGTGAGCGAGCTCATCGGACGTTCTCCTTGGGCTGGGCGGGGATGGCGGCGGCGCTGCCGGTCAGGGCGAAGAAGACGTCGTCGAGGTCGGGGGTGTGGACGGTCAGCTCGTCGGCCTCGATGCCGGCGGAGTCCAGCCGGTCCAGTACGGAGCGCAGGTCGCGCTGGCTGCCGTCGCTGGGTACCTGCAGGGAGAGGGATTCGTCGTCGCGGGTGGCCCCGGGCAGGGCGGGGGCGGCGGCCCGGTAGGCGACCGGGTCGGTGAAGCGGAGCCTGACGTGTCCGCCGGGGACGAGCCGCTTGAGTTCTTCGGCGGTCCCCTCGGCGGCGATCCGCCCGCCGTCGAGCACGGCGATGCGGTCGGCGAGCTGGTCGGCCTCTTCCAGGTACTGGGTGGTGAGGAAGACGGTGACGCCGCCGGTGACGAGCTCGCGGATGATCTGCCACATGTTGTGGCGGCTGCGGGGGTCGAGGCCGGTGGTGGGCTCGTCGAGGAAGATGACGCGCGGGCCGCCGACCAGGGTCATGGCGATGTCGAGGCGGCGCTTCATGCCGCCGGAGTAGGTGGCGGCGGGCTTCTTCGCGGCCTCCACCAGGTCGAAACGTTCCAGGAGTTCGCCGGTGACCCGGCGTCCCTCCTTCCGGGACAGGTGGTGCAGGTCCGCCATGAGGAGCATGTTCTCCTCACCGGTGATCAGGCCGTCGACTGCGGAGAACTGGCCGGTGACGCCGATCGCGGCGCGGACCGCCTGCGGGTCGGCGGCCAGGTCGTGGCCGGCCACCCGCAGTTCGCCGGCGTCGGCGGTGACGAGGGTGGAGAGGATCTTGACGGCGGTGGTCTTGCCGGCGCCGTTCGGGCCGAGCAGGGAGAAGACCGTGCCGCCCGGTACGGTCAGGTCGATGCCGTCGAGGACCTTCTTGTCGCCGTAGGACTTGCGCAGCCCGCGTGCTGCGATGGCCGGTTCGGTCATGGGGGGAGCTCCTTCGGGGGCTGCGGGTCAGGGGTCGGGTGTCGGGCCGGGGTTCAGAGGCTGCGGGCGGTGATGTCGCCGTATGCGGTGGTGGCGTGGATGGCGAGGCCGGCGCCGGTGCCGTCGTTCTTCAGGGCGTTGCGGACGCGGCCGTAGGAGGTGCCGGCGTCGAGGGTGGCGGAGGCTCCGCGGGCGGCGCCGATGGTGATGTCGCCGGCCTGGGTGTGCAGGACGACCGAGCCGTGCACTGCCTCATTGATGTGCAGGTCGCCCTTCTGGGTGCTGATCTCCGCAGGTCCGCCGAGGCGGCCGACGGTGATGTCACCGGCCTGGAGGGCCAGGCGGGCGCTCGCGGTCTCGTCGAGCTTGACCTCGCCGTGCGCGCTCTCGAGGGTGACGTCGCCGAGCCGTCCGACGCCCCGGATCTCGGCGCTCGCGGTCCTGGCCTCGACGCGGGAGCCGGCGGGGAGCTGGACGGTCACCTCGACCGAGCCGGGGGTGCCGAGGATCCGGTTCTTCGGCTCGGCGGCGGCGATCCGCAGAACGCCGTCGGCGTACTCGACCGTGATCTGCTCCGCGGCCTTCACGTCGCGGCCCTTGGAGGCGTCGGCCGGGAGGATCTCGACGGTGGTGTCGGCGCGGTCGGCGGCGATGAAGCGGATGCGGCCGGCGGGGACGTCCAGGACGGCGGCGATCGGGGCGGTGGTGGCGAACTGCTGCATGGTGCTTCTCCTTCGTCGTCGGCGGCGGCGCCCTTGCGGCCCGCTGTTTCCGATGAATGAAAAGCTACGTTGCGTTCGAGGTTCCAGCAACTGAGTCGTTGCATAGAAATGTTGTTATTGCAGGTCAGGTGCTGGAAATCGTTGCAACGGTTGCTCGGTTAAAGCAATAGAAGGCGACGTTCCGTTGCAATGAATTGGGGGTGAACGCTATGCTGGGGTCTCCACGGAGCACAGAAGGAGACCGCGATGCCGGGAGGCAGGCTCACTCAGCAGGAACGCCAGCAGATCGCCCTGGGGGTGGCCGACGGCCTCGCCTACGCCGAGATCGCCAGGCGCCTGGACCGTCCGACCTCGACGGTCACCCGCGAGGTCATGCGCAACGGCGGCCCCGCCGGGTACCGGGCGGAAACGGCCCACCGTGCCACCGAGCGGCGCGCCCGCCGGCGCAGGCCCGCCGCGGCCAAGGGCGCTGGTCCGTCCGCCCTGCCGCACGGCCGCGACCCGGAGGCGGTGGCCGAGTACGAGGAGCGGTTCACCGCCGTGATGATGCAGTCGGGCCTGTCCAACAAGATGACCGCGCGGGTGATGGTCTGTCTCCTCACCGCCGACTCCGGCAGCATGACCGCCGCCGAACTCGTCGAGCGCCTCCAGGTCAGCCCCGCGTCCATCTCCAAGTCGATCGCCTTCCTGGAGGGGCAGGCCCTCGTCCGCCGGGAGCGCGACGAGGGGCGCCGCGAGCGCTACGTCATCGACGAGAACCTCTGGTACCAGTCGATGGTCGCCAGCGTCCGCGCCCTCAACCAGCAGGTCGACATCGCACGGCAGGGTGCCGGCGTCCTCGGCCCGGGCACCCCGGCCGCCGTACGCCTGGAGAACGTCGCCCGCTTCCTCGACTTCGTCGCCGAAAGCCTCGCCCGCGCGGCGGAGCAGGCCCGCGACGTCCTCCATGTGAAGGAGGAAACGTCCTCGGGCGGCCCCGGCACCGACGCCGAGGGGTGACGGGTGTGACTGGTGTGGCTGTGGTTGGTGTGGCCGAGATTTCGTGAACGCCTTCCCACGCGCGCGAGGGGTTGTCGGCGCCTGCGGAACACCGGCGCTCGCCGTCCGGCTCTCCGACGGCACGCTCGTCGGCTACTCCGCCGTCTGCACCCACCTGGCCTGCGCCGTGCTCTGGCGCGAGGACCGGGGCGCCCAGGGGGAGCTTGCTGCACTGCCCCTGTCACGAAGGCGTCTTCGACGCCCGCACGGTCCCGCACAGGGGCCGGGGCGCCCGGCTGAGCCGGGCCGCCGCCGGGGGCGGCCGTACCCTGGAGCTATGAGCAGCACCCGCGCCTCTGGCCCGCAGCCCCAGCGACCCGCCGCCGAGGACCGGCAGCCCCGGCCGAAGCCGCGGATCGTCTTCGACGACCCGCTGGACCAGCAGTCGTCGGACGACACGGACCGCGGCTGGGGCGAACGGCCGCCCGCCGGCGAAAGCGCGGCCGACCTGGCCCGCTTCCTCGACGAGAAGCCGCCGCACCACATCTGACCGGCCGGGCCGGCCGGTGCGGTCAGGATCCGTCGCGCGAACCCGCCTGACCGCCGACGCCGCCGCCACCGCCACCGCCGCCCACGCGCTGTGCGACCAGCGTGTCGCGGATCTCCTTGAGGACCTCCAGCTCGGTGATCTCGACAATCTCCTGGACCCCCTCGCGGGCCTTGCGGCGCTCCTCCTGCCGCGCCAGGTACTTCGCCATCGGCAGCACCATCAAGAAGTACACGACCGCCGCGGTGATCACGAAGGTCAGCGTGGCGTTCAGCACCGATCCCCAGAGGATCTCGACACCCGTCGGCTGGCCGTCGGGGCCGATCGCGCAAGGGGCCTTCAGGCAGGACTTGTAGCCGTCCAGGCTCTTCGTGCCCACCGCGCCCACGACCGGGCCGATGATCCCCTTGACCACCGAGTTCACGATGTTGGTGAACGCGGCGCCGATCACCACGGCCACCGCCAGGTCGACGACGTTGCCGCGCATCAGGAAGGCCTTGAAGCCCGCCAGCACGCTTTCCTTCTTCTTCTCGCTCATCGCTGAGCCCTTCTACACGGAAGCCAAACACGGAGCCAACGGTTCCGAAAGCTACGGCAGTCCGGCAGAGGTGTGTCCAATCGGGCGTCCCTTTACGGTGAATCGGCTGATCGTGCGTGCGAGTCAGCACAATGTCACCGCCAGCCGGGCCGTCGCGCCCGCGCCCACCAGGTCCCGCGCGGTGTCCCGTGGCACGGACAGGACGACGAGCGCCCCACCGTCCGCAACACCCTTTTCCGGATCGGGGACTTCGGCGACCCGGGCCCCGGCGGCCAGCACCTTCGGCGGCTGCGCGCGCTCCGCCGCCACCACGTCGACCCGGTCCCCGGGCCGCAGCAGCCGCACCGTCGCGGCGTCCGCGATGCGCACGGGCGCCGAGACCATCCGCACCGCCGCCGTCGGCGGCGGTTTCACCACGGGCGCAGGCGCACTCCGGGAGGCCTGGGCCTCGGCCCCTCCCACGGCCAGGGCCGCCGCCACGACGGCCAGCGCGGCCGAGGCGGCTCGCCGCCGGCGCCGCACGGCCCGGCGCAGCCGCCCCGGCCCCCGCCCCACACGAAGCGGCGGGAACGACGGGACGGGCCGCGACGGGGGACACGTGGACGACGCCGCACACACGGGGAGCGCCCGGACGGGCGGCCCCGCCGCCACGGCGGAGGCCGAGGGCACCGAGGGCACCGAGGGCACCGAGGACGCCGACGATGCCGAGAAGGCCGGCGAAGAGGACCAGGACGGGGACGAGGACGGGGACGAGGACGGGGACGAAGAGGCTGCGAAAGTCCGGGACATGACGAGCACCACCAAACGGAGTGAGTTCCTGCGCCCGGACCCACCGCCCGGACACACCTCACGATCCGGCCTCCCCCCGAATCCCGCTCACGCCTGTGGACAGTCCCCAGCCTGTGGAAAACCCTGTCACCCGCCGGAGTGAGGGCCCCTCGCTCCGGGTGCTGTCCCGGCGGCCTCCCGAGCGGCCGCCCGGACCTGCAGCAGCGCCGCCGCCGGGTCGACCGCCCGCGCGACCGACCGGCCCACCACCACGTGCGAGGCCCCTGCCGCGAAGGCCGCCCCAGGTGTCCCCGGCCGGGCGTGCCCACCCGCCCCACCCATCCCGCCTGCCCCGCACACCCTGCCTGCCGCACCTGCCCCGCCCGCAGCACCGGCTCCCCCTCCCACCGGTCCCAGCGTCACCCCCGGCGTCACGATCAGCGGCTCCGGTCCCAGCGCTGCGCGCAGCGGCCCGGCTTCCCGTGGCGAGGCGACGACCCCGTCGCATCCGGCGCGCATCGCCAGCCGGGCCAGCCGCAGCACCTGTTCCTCGGGGCCTGCCGTGACGCCGATGTCGGCGAGGTCGCTCCCGGTCATGCTGGTGACCACCGTCAGCGCGAGCACCCGCAGCCGCGGGAACTCCCGCGCCGCGTCCACCGCCGCGGCCATGATCCCCGTACCGCCCATGCCGTGCACCGTGACCATCGACGCGCCCAGGGCACCGGCGGCCCGGACGGCACCCGCGACGGAGTTCGGGATCTCGAAGAGCTTCAGGTCGAGGAAGACGTCGTTGCCGCGCCCGACCAGGTCCCGCGCGAGTCCGGGGCCCGCGGCCGTCAGCAGCTCCAGGCCGATCTTGTAGGAGCTGCACGCGTCGCCGAGGCGCTCCACGAGCCCTTCGGCGGAACGGCGGTCGGCGAAGTCCAGGGCGACGATGACCCGGCCGTCCGCACCGGATCCGGAGTCGGACACGGTGCCGGAGTTGGATCCGGACACGGTGCCGGAATCGGCGGACGCGCAAGAGCGGGCGGAGCCGGGGGAGTCGGTGTTCACCCCGCCATTGTCGGTCGGCGTCACCGCCTCGCCGGTACCGTGCAGGACGCCGAGAAGCCCTGGCTGGTCAGGCCGAAGGCGCTGTTGACGCGCGAGCGCCAGTTCTCCAGCGCCACCACCGCCGTGAGTTCGACGAACGCCGCCTCACCGAGCCGGGCGATCAGGGCCGCGGCCAGTTCGTCCGTGACCGCCGGTTCGGTCTCGGTCATGGCCTCGGCGTACTCCATGACCAGCAGTTCCGTCTCGGTGAACACCTCGGGCGCCTCCCGCCACCGGGGCACCCGCTCGATCTTCTCCGCCGCCATGCCCTTCTCGTGGCCCTCCCAGTAGCCGAAATCCATGCACCACGAGCAGTTGACGCGGGCCGCCGCCGCCATCACCGCGAGGTGCTTCAGACCGGCGTCCAGCGCGTTCCACTTCGCCGCCCGCCGTTCGAGGCGGACGTACGTGGAGAGCACGCGCGCGTTGTGCCCGTACGCCTGACCGGGGTCGAGCACCTTGCCGTAGGTGCGGCGCGAGTACCAGGCGCCCATGCGCGTCAGCAGGGTGCGGGGCGGGGTGAGCGAGATACGAGCCATGGCTGCCATCTCCCGGAGCGGTCTGTCCTGTCTGTCCTGTCCCGACTGGGCTTTCACCGAGGAAGACAGGACAGCCGCCCCGGATGTGACAGCGGCAGCGCGGCGGCAGCGGCGGGAAAGGGCTACGGGAGCTCGATGCCCAGGTCCCAGCCGTCGTGCGCGTGGGTGCAGAGGCAGTCGCGGGAGTCCGTCGCCGGCAGGCCCGCCACCGCGTCGAAGAGCACCGTGCGCAGACGGCCGACGTTCTCGCCGAACACCTTCAGGACCTCGGTGTGGGATACGCCCTCACCGGTCTCGGCGCCCGCGTCCAGGTCCGTGACCAGCGCCATCGAGGTGTAGCAGAGCCCCAGCTCACGGGCGAGGATCGCCTCCGGGTGCCCTGTCATGCCGATCACGGACCAGCCCGCCGACGCGTACCAGCGGGACTCGGCGCGCGTCGAGAAGCGCGGCCCTTCGATGACGACCATGGTGCCGCCGTCGACCGGCTCCCAGTCCTGGCCGCGCGCCGCCGCCACCGCCACGGACCGGCCCACCGGGCAGTACGGGTCGGCGAAGGTGGTGTGCACGACGTTGGGAACGCTGCCGTCCGGCAGGGCGACCCCGTCGAAGAAGGTCTGTGCGCGGCTCTGCGTACGGTCGACCAGCTGGTCGGGGACGAGCAGCGTGCCCGGTCCGTACTCGGGCCGCAGGCCGCCGACCGCACACGGGCCGAGCACCTGGCGCACGCCGACCGAGCGCAGGGCCCAGAGGTTCGCCCGGTAGTTGATCCTGTGCGGCGGGACCGTGTGGCTGCGCCCGTGCCGCGGCAGAAAGGCCACCGAGCGGCCGGCGAGCTCGCCGATGTACAGGGAGTCGCTGGGAGGCCCGTACGGGGTCTCCACCTGGATCTCGGAGACGTCCTCCAGGAAGGAGTAGAAGCCCGAGCCGCCGATGACACCGATCTCTGCGTTCGCCATGTCACTCACCCTAACCGGGCATGCCTGAGGCCCCGCTGCCCGGTGGGGGGCGTGCGGGGCCTCGGGAAGGAGCTGTCAGGCGGCCGACGTGGAGCTGCTGCTCGTGCTCGACGACGTCGAGGAGGACGAAGCGGCGGGAGCGGCGGTGGTGGTGGTCGACGTCGAGGACGACGAGCTCGACGCGGGCTTCGAGGCAGGAGTGCTGCTCGACGAGGCGCCGCGGCTGTCGTTCCGGTAGAAACCGGAGCCCTTGAAGACGATGCCGACCGCGGAGAACACCTTCTTCAGGCGTCCGTCGCAGCTCGGGCACACGGTCAGTGCGTCATCGGTGAACTTCTGCACGGCCTCAAGGCCCTCACCGCACTCGGTGCACTGGTACTGGTAGGTCGGCACGAATTTCCTCCTGGCACTCTCACTCAATGAGTGCTAACGACGGCTCCATGGTGACGTATTCCGGCGGATCAGTCCACCGTCACCGGCACGCGGTGACCCATCCCACGCTCGTTCACCCTGTCGCGGGGGCCTGCCGCGGCCTCGCTGCCGGGCGCGGACGCACCGGCGGACGTGGACACGGGCGCGGCGGCGGACACAGGCGCGGACACGGACGCGTTCACGATCCGGCTCGGCGCCTTCGGGGCCAGCTTGGCGCGCAGCGCCAGCAGGACGGCCAGCGCCAGCGCGGTGGCCGCCATCGGCACCAGGAAGCCGTACGCCGACCCGTGCGCGTCGGTCAGGCGGCCGGCCAGGATGACCGCGACGGCCTGGCCGAAGGCGATGGAGCCGGTCAGCCAGGTGAAGGCCTCGGTCCGGGCGTTCGCCGGGACCAGCTGCTCGACCATGGTGTAGCCGGTGATCAGTGCCGGGGCGATGAACAGGCCGACGACCAGGCCGAGAGCGCCCAGCAGGATCACCGAGTTCGCGGCCCACAGGACGGACGCGGCTGCGGTGAGGCCGACGTAGCCCAGGATCAGCCGGCGGCGCGGGCCGATCTTCCACGCGACGGCGCCCATGGCGATGCCCGCGATCATGTTGCCGGCCGCGAAGACGCCGTAGAGCAGGCCGTTGGCGCCGGGGTTGCCGATCTCGGCGGAGAAGGCGGCGAGCGAGACCTGCATCCCGCCGAAGACGGCGCCGATCCCGAGGAAGGCGAGGATCAGGACCTGCAGGCCCGGGTGGGACAGTGCGAAGGAGCGGCTCTCGCCGGTGGCCGACGGGGCGTGCGTCCTGGGCTGGGAGGCGCGGCGGGCCGCGAAGAGCAGACCGCCGAGCAGCGTCAGGGTCGCCTCGGTGACCAGGCCGGCCGCCGGGTGGACGCCGGTGCACAGCGCGGTCGCCAGGACCGGGCCGACGACGAAGGTGAACTCGTCGGTGACGGACTCGAAGGCGGCGGCCGTCGGCAGCAGCGGGGAGCCCTCCAGCCGGGCGGCCCAGCGCGCCCGGACCATGGGCCCGACCTGCGGCACCGAGGCGCCGGTCGGGACTGCGGCCAGGGCCAGGAACCAGACGTTCGCGTCGGCCAGCGCGAGGGCGGCGAGGCCGCCGACGGCGGCGGCGTGCGCGAGGACCACGGGCACGAGCACGGCGCTCTGGCCGAAGCGGTCGGTCAAGATGCCCATCAGCGGGGCGGAGAGGGCCATCGAGATGCCGGTGACGGCGGCGACGATGCCGGCGCTGCCGTAGGAGCCGGTGGTGTGCTGGACCAGCAGCAGGATGCTGATGGTCAGCATCCCGAAGGGGAGTCGCGCCGCGAAGCCGGGGAGTACGAAGCCGAGGGCGCCGGGTGTGCGCAGGAGCTGTCCGTAGCCGGGGCGGGCGGAGTTGTCGGTCGTGACCGCGGATGTCACGGCCTTGCCTTTCCGCTGCCTGGTAGAGCGTCCCCGTCTGCGGACGGTGCCTTGCTTTGTGAGCGGCCGCACCCGTACGTGTTGGGAGCCCCGAGAGCTGTCCTCTTGCGCAGAACCGAGTGATACCTGGGCGCCCACTGCGGGAGGGTGCCACGGCCGCTTTGCGGTCGCGCCAGCTCTGCGTCAGGCAGAGTTGGTTCGATCTGTTGTGCCTTCATCGTACAGGGGAAGCCGATATCACGCCCTGTGATTGCGCCGACAACCCGTCTCTTCACCTGCGATTAACGGAATCTACATGCCCGAAGAGTCCTATATATCCGGATAAGAGTGGTCAGATCTCACCGAACCCTGCCTAATTAGAGCGTTGCTCTAATGGGCGCCGGATCCGTTTCCGGTCCCGAGCCAGCCCGCCAGCTTGCCGCCCCGGGCCACCGCCCGCAGCCGCGCCTCCGCCGCGTCCCGCACCGGGTCCGTGGCCACCACGAGCAGCTCGTCCCCGCGTCGCAGGACGGTCGACGGCGCCGGTACGAAGCTCTTCGCGTCCCGGACGACCAGCGTGACCGAGGCCCCCGGCGGCAGGCGCAGCTCGCTCACCTCGACGCCGTGCATCCGCGAGGCCGGCGGGATGGCGAAGGACAGCAGGTGCCCGCGCAGCTTCTCCAGCGGCGCCGACTCGATGCCGAGGTCGGAGGCGGTCTCCATGCCCCGCCCGAGGTCCAGCTTGCGCGCGAGCCACGGCAGGGTCGGCCCCTGCACCAGGGTGTAGACGACGACCAGCACGAAGACGATGTTGAAGACGCGGTCGCTGCCCTCGATCCCGGACACCATGGGGATGGTCGCCAGGATGATGGGCACGGCTCCGCGCAGGCCCGCCCACGACATCAGGACCTGCTCCTGCCACGGGAGCCGGAAGGGCAGCAGGCTGACGAAGACCTCCAGGGGCCGCGCCACCATCGTCAGCACCAGCCCGATGACCACCGCGGGCCAGAAGTCGCGGACCAGCTCGTGCGGGGTGACCAGCAGGCCCAGCAGCACGAACATGCCGATCTGGGCGATCCAGCCGAGCCCGTCGGCGAAGCCGCGGGTGGCCGGCCAGTGGGGGAGCTTGGCGTTGCCCAGGAGCATCGCCGCCAGGTACACCGCGAGGAAGCCCGAGCCGTGCGCCATCGCGCCTGCCGCGTACGCCACGATGGCGATGGCCATCACGGCGATCGGGTAGAGGCCGGAGGCGGGCAGCGCCACGTGCCGCAGGCCGTAGGCGCCGAGGAAGCCCACCGTGAGGCCGATCGCGGCGCCGATCGCGAGCTCCAGGGCGATCTTCCCGATCAGGACGTACCAGTCGTCCACCGGGCCGACCGTGGAGAAGGCCACCACCAGGATGACGACGGGTGCGTCGTTGAAGCCGGACTCGGCCTCCAGGACGCCCGTGATCCGGGACGGCAGCGGGACCTTGCGCAGCACGGAGAAGACGGCCGCCGCGTCGGTCGAGGAGACGACCGCGCCGATCAGCAGCGCCTGGCGCCATTCGAGTCCGACGAGGTAGTGCGCCCCCGCCGCCGTCACGCCCACACTGATCGCCACACCCACCAGGGAAAGCATGATCGCGGCCGGCAGGGCCGGCTTGATCTCTTTCCACTTGGTGCCCAGACCGCCCTCGGCGAGGATCACGACGAGGGCCGCATAACCGATGACCTGGGTCAGCTCGGCGTTGTCGAAAACGACGTTCCCGATGCCGTCCTGGCCTATGGCGACGCCTATGCCGAGGTAGATGAGCAGACTGGGCAGCCCGCTGCGCGACGAGACCCGCACCGCGGCCACGGCGACGAGCAGCACGAGCGAGCAGACCAGCAGCAGCTCATTGAGTGTGTGGACAGTCAGCGGGCGGCCCTCCTCAATGCGCCCGGCGGATCGGTCCGCCCGGCGGCAAGTTCGGCAAGTAGTTCGTTACCTTACCTAATCTTTGACGCGCCCTTTACGCGATAACCACATTGTGAAACGACCGCTCCCCCCTGTCCTCGGGACCGCGGGAACCGCCGGAGATCCATTTCAGGCCCCCTGCGGGGCCACCGCCGGATACAGCCCCTCCACACGGCCTCCACCCCTGGCGGATCAGTGGAGTGGGTCCTGCGCCTATGGTTGCTCCCAGCACTCCCAGGACCACCCTGCCCCTCTAAGGACAGCGATGCCCGCCAACGAAACCGCTCCTCCCGCCAAGAAGAAGGGACGACGCGCCCGTCTGATCGTGCTCGTACTGGTCCTGGGACTCGTCGCGGGCCTCGGCTACGGGGCGTACTGGAGCGTGGACGGCGTGCGCGCCTCCTTCCCCCAGACGACCGGCTCCCTCGACGTGCCCGGCCTGAAGGGGACGGTCGAGGTGAAGCGCGACGCCAACGGCATTCCCCAGCTCTACGCGGACAACGACGACGACCTCTTCCGCGCCCAGGGCTTCGTGCACGCGCAGGACCGCTTCTGGGAGATGGACGTACGCCGCCACATGACCTCGGGGCGGCTCTCGGAGATGTTCGGGGCCGGCCAGGTCGAGACCGACGCGTTCCTGCGGACGCTGGGCTGGCGCCAGGTCGCGCAGGAGGAGTACGACACCAAGCTCTCCGCCGAGACCAAGAAGAATCTGCAGGCCTACGCCGACGGGGTCAACGCGTACCTGAAGGGGAAGTCCGGCAAGGACCTCTCCGTCGAGCACGCCGCCCTCAAGATCACCGGCAGCTACGCCCCCGAGCAGTGGTCGCCGGTGGACTCGGTGGCCTGGCTCAAGGCGATGGCCTGGGACCTGCGCGGCAACATGCAGGACGAGATCGACCGCGCGCTGATGGCGAGCAAGCTCTCGCAGGCGCAGATCGCCGAGCTCTACCCGCCCTACCCCTTCGACCGGAACAAGCCGGTCGTCGAGGGCGGCAAGGTCGACGGCGGCAAGTACACCCCCCAGGGCCAGACCGGGAACACCGGCTCGGCGTCGGGCAGCGGCTCCGGCTCCGGCAGCGGTTCGGGCGGCACCGGAGCGGGCTCCGGCGGCGCCGTCGCCAACCAGGCCTCCACCGCCCCGGGCGCCGGTGACGCCACCGGCCTCGCCGGCAACGCCACCGCCCAGGGCGCGACCGTGGGCCTGCGCACGCAGCTGAGCGCCCTCGCCGACACCCTGGAGAAGGTCCCGGCCATCCTCGGCCCCAACGGCAGCGGCATCGGCTCGAACTCCTGGGTCATCTCCGGCAAGTACACGACCACCGGCAAGCCGCTGCTGGCCAACGACCCGCACCTGTCGCCGCAACTTCCCTCGGTCTGGTACCAGATGGGCCTGCACTGCCGCGCCGTCTCGGCCCAGTGCAAGTACGACGTGGCCGGCTTCACCTTCTCCGGCATGCCCGGCGTGGTCATCGGCCACAACACCGACATCGCGTGGGGCATGACCAACCTCGGCGCCGACGTCACCGACCTCTACCTGGAGCAGATCAAGCCCGAGGGCTACGTCTACGACAACCGGGTGCTCCCCTTCACCCTCCGCGAGGAGATCATCAAGGTCGCGGGCGGCGCCAGCAAGAAGATCACCGTCCGCACCACCAACAACGGCCCGCTCGTCTCGGACCGCAGCGAGGAACTCGGCACCGTCGGCACCCGCGCCCCCGTCGACAGCTCCGCCCCGGACCGCGGCGACGGCTACGCCATCGCCCTGCGCTGGACGGCGCTCGACCCGGGCAGGAGCATGGACGCGGTCTTCAAGCTCAACCAGGCCAAGACCTTCGACGACTTCCGCAAGGCGGCCGCCGACTTCGAGGTGCCCTCGCAGAACCTGATCTACGCCGACAGCAAGGGCGCCAACGGCAACATCGGCTACCAGACCCCGGGCCGCATCCCGGTCCGCGGCCAGGGCGACGGCCGGATGCCCGCCCCGGGCTGGGACTCCAAGTTCGCCTGGAAGGGCAGCCGCGACGGCGGCGCCGGCTACATCCCGCAGAACGAGCTGCCCTGGGACCAGAACCCCTCGCGCGGCTACATCGTCACCGCCAACCAGGCCGTCGCCGAGGGCGGGACCGGCGCGGGCAAGTACCCGCACCTGCTGACCACCGACTGGGGCTACGGCGCCCGCAGCCAGCGGATCAACGACCTCATCGAGGCGAAGATCAAGGACGGCGGCAAGATCTCGACCGACGACATGCGCGCCATGCAGATGGACAACAGCAGCGAGATCGCCGCGCTGCTGACCCCGATGCTGTCGAAGATCCAGATCTCGGACCCGGGCGTGCGCGCCGCGCAGAAGCTGCTCGACGGCTGGAACTACACGCAGGAGTCAGACTCCGCGGCCGCGGCCTACTTCAACGCGGTCTGGCGCAACATCCTCAAGCTGTCCTTCGGCGACAAGATGCCCAAGGAGCTGCGGATCGAGGGCAGCTGCATGAACGTCCTCGGCAACGGCACCGGCCCGGCCGACGACCTGTCCAAGACCGTCCGCGAATGCGGCACGCGCGACGCGGACTCGGCGCAGCCCGACGGCGGCGACCGCTGGTTCGAGGTGGTCCGCCGCCTGGTCAAGGACGAGAAGTCGCCGTGGTGGAGCGCGCCCGCCAAGGGCCTGAACAAGCCGGCCACCACCACCCGTGACGAGCTGTTCGCCCGGGCCATGGCGGACGCCCGCTGGGAGCTGACCGCCAAGCTCGGCAAGGACCAGTCCACCTGGAGCTGGGGCCGCCTGCACCAGCTGAACCTGAAGAACCAGACGATCGGCACCGAGGGCCCCGGCTTCATGCAGTGGCTCCTCAACCGCGGCCCGTGGAACGTGGGCGGCGGCGAGGCGACCGTCAACGCCACCGGCTGGAACGCCTCCAGCGGCTACGGGGTCACCTGGGTGCCGTCCATGCGGATGGTCGTCAACCTCAACGACCTCGACAAGTCCCGCTGGATCAACCTGACGGGCGCCTCGGGCCACGCGTACAACTCGCACTACACGGACCAGACCCAGATGTGGGCCAAGGGCGAGCTGCTGGAGTGGCCCTTCGGCAAGGAAGCCGTCGAGAAGGCCACGGTCGACACCCTGACCCTCAGGCCGGCCGGCGGCTCATGAGCTGAAGCGGCGCACCCCTGACGGGGTGGCCACCGCCTGAACGGGGTGGTCGTGCGGTTCCTCCGGGACCCGCGCGACCACCTCTTCGTCGTAGAGGAGCACGACCAGCGCCGGATGCGCCCCGGCCCGCTCCAGCCGCTGCAGCACCCGGTCGTAGCTGCCCCCGCCGCGGCCGAGCCGCATACCGCGCCCGTCCACCGCGAGTCCGGGCAGCAGCACCGCGTCGGCCTCCGTCACCGCGTCCGGTCCGAGCGCCGGGCCGGACGGCTCCAGCAGCCGCATCCTTCCCGGGTGGGCGGCCTCGGCGAGGCTGCCGGGACCCTCGTAGGCCGCCCAGTCCAGGTCGTTGTCGGGCAGCAGGAGCGGGAGCAGCACCCGCTTGCCGGCCGCGCGCAGGGCGTCGAGGAGCGCGCGGGTGCCCGGCTCGCCGCCGACCGAGACGTACGCCGCCACCGTGCGCGCACCGGCCAGTTCGGGAAGGCCGAGGGCGGTCACGGCGAGCGCCGCGGCCGCCGCGGCACGGGCGTCGGGGGACAAGGCGCGACGGGCCGCGAGGAGTTCCCGGCGCAGCTCGGACTTGGCGGACGCGGTCGGCGGGTTCTCTGCCACGAGAATCAAATTTCCTTCGAATCAGGGCATATATGGACCTACCAACCGCGATCTCGTCGGGTGTTCGGCAGGACCCACTATCGTTCTGGCCATGACTATGTTGCACCCCGTGATCAAGAAGGCCGTCATTCCGGCCGCTGGCCTCGGTACCCGCTTCCTTCCGGCGACCAAGGCGACCCCGAAGGAAATGCTCCCGGTTGTGGACAAGCCGGCCATCCAGTACGTGGTCGAGGAGGCCGTCGCGGCCGGACTCGACGACGTCCTCATGATCACTGGGCGTAACAAGCGTGCCCTGGAAGACCACTTCGACCGCAACTACGAGCTGGAGTCCGCTCTCATCGCCAAGGGCGACGACGACCGGCTGAAGAAGGTCCAGGAGTCCAGCGACCTCGCGACCATGCACTACGTCCGCCAGGGCGACCCGCGGGGCCTGGGCCACGCCGTGCTGTGCGCCGAGCCGCACGTCGGCCGCGAGCCCTTCGCCGTCCTCCTCGGCGACGACCTCATCGACCCGCGCGACCCGCTGCTGCGTCAGATGGCCGACATCCACGCCCGCACCGGCGGCACCGTCATCGCCCTCATGGAGGTCGACCCGGCCAACGTCCACCTCTACGGCTGCGCCGCCGTCGAGGCCACCGAGGAGAAGGACGTCGTCCGCATCACCGGCCTCGTCGAGAAGCCGGAACCCCAGGACGCCCCCAGCAACTACGCGGTCATCGGACGTTACGTCCTCAACCCCGCGATCTTCGACATACTGCGGGAGACCGAGCCGGGCCGCGGTGGGGAGATCCAGCTCACCGACGCCCTGCAGAAGCTGGCCGCCGACGAGACCGTGGGCGGTCCGGTGCACGGCGTGGTCTTCCGGGGCCGTCGTTACGACACCGGGGACCGCGGCGACTACCTGCGGGCCATCGTCCGCCTCGCGTGCGAGCGCGAGGACCTGGGCCCCGAGTTCCGCACCTGGCTTCACCGTTACGTCACGGAGGAGATGTAGGACCTTGAGCAGTTCCGCACCGCAGCATCCACGACCGGCGGACGGCCACCGTCTGTGGTCCGTGGACGAGCACCTCGCGGACGTCCTCGGGGCCGTCCGGCCGCTGGAGCCGATCGAGCTCCAGCTGCTGGACGCCCAGGGCTGTGTCCTCGTCGAGGACGTCACCGTGCCCGTCGCCCTCCCGCCCTTCGACAACAGCTCCATGGACGGCTACGCCGTCCGCACGGCCGACGTCCAGGGTGCGAGCGAGGAGTTCCCCGCGGTGCTGACGGTCGTCGGGGACGTCGCGGCGGGCAGCGGTGAGCTGCCCACCGTGGGCCCCGGCGAGGCCGCCCGGATCATGACCGGGGCCCCGCTGCCGCCCGGTGCGGAAGCCGTCGTACCGGTGGAGTGGACCGACGGCGGAACCGGGGGCGGCGCCGCCGCCGGGATGACCCCGGCCAGCGCCGCCCCGGAGCAGTCGGGCGGCGAGGTACGGGTGCACCGCGCGGCCGAGGCGCGGGCGCACGTCCGAGCCCGCGGCAGCGACGTCCAGGCGGGCGACCTCGCCCTCGCGGCCGGCACGGTCCTCGGCCCGCCGCAGATCGCCCTGCTGGCCGCCATCGGGCGCGGCACCGTCCGGGTGCGCCCGCGCCCGCGCGTGGTGGTCCTGTCCACCGGCAGCGAGCTGGTCCAGCCGGGCGAGCCGCTCGCCGCCGGCACGATCTACGACTCCAACAGCTTCGCGCTGGCCGCGGCCGCCCGGGACGCCGGCGCCATCGCCTACCGGGTCGGGGCCGTCGCGGACGACGCCGACACGCTGCGCTCCACCATCGAGGACCAGCTGATCCGGGCCGACCTGCTGGTCACCACCGGCGGGGTCAGCGTCGGCGCCTACGACGTGGTCAAGGAGGCGCTCTCCTCGATCGGCTCGGCCGGCTCGACCGGCCCGGGCGACGGCGACGGCGACGCGGACGTGGAGGTGGACGCGACCCGGATCGACTTCCGCAAGCTCGCCATGCAGCCCGGCAAGCCGCAGGGCTTCGGCACCATCGGCCCCGACCACACCCCGTTGCTGGCACTCCCCGGCAACCCGGTCTCCTCGTACGTCTCCTTCGAGCTGTTCGTGCGCCCCGCGATCCGCACCCTCATGGGGCTGCCGGAGTCCGAGGTCCGGCGGCCGAGCGTGCGGGCCGTGCTGAAGGCCGACAAGGCCCTCGGCTCCCCGGCCGGCCGCCGCCAGTTCCTGCGCGGCGCCTACGACGCCGAGAGCGGCACGGTCAGTCCGGTCGGCGGATCGGGCTCCCACCTGATCGCCGCACTGGCGCACGCCGACTCGCTGATGGTCGTCCCCGAGGACGTCACCTCGGTGGAGCCCGGTACCGAGCTGGAAGTGGTCCTGCTCGGCTGAGCCGCGACGCCGTCCGTTTCCGCGCGCCGGGGCCCGTTCCCCCGGCGCGCCCCTCCGGCGGCCGGTGCGGGTAGCGTGTGTCGCACCACACAGGCCCCCGGGGGCCCAGAGCGGAGCGGCACAGCAATGAGTACCGAGAGCAGGCTCACCCACATCGACGAGGCCGGTGCGGCCCGGATGGTCGACGTCTCCGCGAAGGACGTCACCACCCGGACGGCGCGCGCCAGTGGACGTGTACTCGTCTCCCCCCGGGTGATCGAGCTGCTGCGCGGCGAGGGAGTGCCCAAGGGCGACGCCCTCGCCACCGCGCGCATCGCCGGGATCATGGGGGCGAAGAAGACCCCGGACCTGATCCCGCTGTGCCACCCGCTGGCCGTCTCGGGCGTGAAGGTCGACCTGTCGGTCGCCGACGACGCCGTGGAGATCCTCGCCACCGTGAAGACGACCGACCGCACGGGCGTCGAGATGGAGGCGCTGACGGCCGTCGCGGTCGCCGGCCTCACCGTGATCGACATGGTGAAGGCGGTCGACAAGGGCGCCGTCATCACCGACGTCCGGGTGGAGGAGAAGACCGGCGGCAAGTCCGGCGACTGGGCGCGGTCGTGAACGCCCCGCGCGGCGGGGAGGTGCACAGCCACCACTCGGCGGCGGTGGCCCCGGCGCCGGAGCCCGGTGCGGCCCCGGAGCCCGGTGCGGCCCCGGCCGGACCCCTCGGCAGGGCGCTCGTCGTCACGGCCTCCAACCGGGCGTCGCAGGGCGTGTACGCGGACAAGGGCGGGCCGCTGCTGGCCGAAGCGCTGGACAGGCTCGGCTTCACGGTGGACGGCCCCCGGGTCGTCCCGGACGGCGACCCCGTCGAGCAGGCGCTGCGCGAGGGCGTGGCCGCCGCCTACGACGTCATCCTGACCACCGGCGGTACGGGCATCTCGCCGACCGACCGCACCCCGGACGCCACCGCGCGGGTACTGGACTACGAGATCCCGGGCATCCCGCAGGCCATCCGCGCCGAGGGCCTGGCCAAGGTGCCGACCGCGGCCCTGTCCCGGGGCCTGGCGGGCGTCGCCGGGCGCACGCTGATCGTCAACCTGCCCGGTTCCACGGGCGGGGTGCGCGACGGCCTCGCGGTCCTGTCCCGCATCCTGCCGCACGCGGTGGACCAGATCCGGGGCGGCGACCATCCCAGACCGGCGGGACCCTCCGGGAGCGCGAGCTGAACGGCCCCACCTGGCCGGTGGTCCTGACCGACGGCGATGTCACGCTCCGGCCGATAAAACTGCGCGACCAGAAGGACTGGCGCGAGGTCAACCGGCGCAACCGCGACTGGCTGCGGCCGTGGGAGGCGACGATCCCGCCGCCCGCGCCGTGGGGGCCGGTGATCCAGCGGCCCACGTACCGCCAGATGGTCCGTCACCTGCGGGCGGAGGCGAACGCGGGCCGGATGCTGCCCTTCGTCATCGAGTACCGGGGCCGGCTGGTGGGCCAGCTGACGGTCGCCGGCATCACCTGGGGCTCGATGTGCGCGGGGCACGTCGGCTACTGGGTGGACCGCGACGTGGCCGGCCGCGGCGTCATGCCGACGGCCGTCGCGATGGCGGTGGACCACTGCTTCCGGAAGGTCGGGCTGCACCGGATCGAGGTGTGCATCCGGCCCGAGAACGGGCCGAGCCGGCGGGTCGTGGAGAAGCTCGGCCTGCGCGAGGAGGGACTGCGTCCGCGCTACCTCCACATCGACGGCGCATGGCGCGACCACCTCGTCTACGCGATCACGGCGGAGGAGGTGCCGGAGGGGCTGCTGCGCCGCTGGCACCGCTCGCGCCACATGCCGTCACCGCCGAAATAAACGAATATCTGT
Source organism: Streptomyces yangpuensis (assembly GCF_024666385.1). Classification (NCBI taxonomy): domain Bacteria; kingdom Bacillati; phylum Actinomycetota; class Actinomycetes; order Kitasatosporales; family Streptomycetaceae; genus Streptomyces; species Streptomyces yangpuensis. Next base: position 3,103,745 of record NZ_CP102514.1, on the reverse strand, counting down.
TCGAATTAATGGCCCTGGGTAACCGATTCGCCCATAACCTGATCCGAAGAATCACAAAAAAAGTCCGTGATATCAGCGAGATCGCGCGACACACCGGCCCAATTGGCCGATCCCCTCGCCCGCGCCCCTCTACGGTGTGAGGTGTGAGCAGCAGCGGCCTCATCTACGCAGTCATTGTCGGGGCCTGGGCCGCCTACTTGGTGCCCATGTGGCTCCGGAGGCAGGACGAGCTGAACGAAGCCCGTCCGACGGAACGCTTCTCCACCGCCATTCGGCTGCTTTCCGGCCGGGCGGGAATGGAGCGCCGTTACGCCAAGGGGCTGCGTGAGCGCGGTGACGAGGAGGCGGAGCCCCAGCCCCACGCGGACCCGGACGCCGCGACGGAGACGGTCAATTCCGTCGACGCCGACGCCCGGGCCCTCGGCGTGTCCCCGACCAGGGCGGAGCCGCGTGCGGCGGCCGCCGAGCGGGAGCAGCGCGCGGAGCGGGCCCGGCGCGAACAACGCCTCCAGGTCCTCGCGCGCCGCCGGCGCACCACCGCACTCCTCTTCCTGGTCTTCACCGCCGGAGCCGTCGTCGCGGCCGTGGGCGGCCTGCACTACCTGTGGGCCCCCGCCGTCCCCGCCGTCCTGCTGAGTACGTACATCGCCCACCTGCGGGTCCAGGAGCGGCGGCGCTACGAGTTCACCATGGACCGGCGGCGGGCCGAGGCGGCCGCGCGCCGGCTGCGCGAGGACCGCCCGCAGCGCCGCCACCCCGAGGAGGGCGCGCCGGCGGCCGGTGAACCGGACCCCGCTCCACCGGTCTCCCCGCAGGAGGCCGGACGGCGTGCGCTGGTCGAGCAGACCGACCACGCCGAGTGGGTGGACCAGCAGCGCGAACGCGAACGCGGCCCCGTCCGCGGTGACAGCTGGGAGCCGGTCCCGGTCCCGCTGCCGACGTACGTGACGGCCCCGGTCGCCCCCCGCGCCACGGGCCCCGTGACCCCGGACGCCTGGAGCGCGACCCGCTCCAGCACGGCCGAGCCGACGGAACCCCGCCTGCGCGCCCAGCCCGCCGTCCCCGCCCCGGCACCGGCCCCGGAGGAGGACCCCCGCCCCCGCGCCCAGGGCCGCGGCCGCACCCCACTGTTCGACCAGTACGAGAACGAGGACCGCCCCCGCGCCGCGAACGAGTGATCGGTGACCTGCGCGGACCGTCGCGGATACGCGTTTTGGAGCACCGGCGCGGGGGTGCTAATGTTTCACACGTCGCAAGGGCCTGTGGCGCAGTCTGGTAGCGCACCTCGTTCGCATCGAGGGGGTCTGGGGTTCAAATCCCCACAGGTCCACAGACGACAGTTCGCGAGTAGCTCTCGTGAACGTCACGAGATCCCGTTCCGCCGGAAGGCGGGGCGGGATCTCGGCGTTTCCGGGGGCGTTCGGGATGCCGTCCCACATGTGTCCCTCGAGGGGCTCGGGCTCCGGGAGTTCAGCACTTTCCGCCCGCCGAGCACGGGCCGTCAGTCACCCGGTGAACTCCTGTGCGAACGATTGACCGGCGTTGTTATGCTCCGACGCGATCGGAGGGGGAACGGCTCGAAGAGCCAGGTCGACCGGCCCGCGAGAGCGGAGGCGCGGGGCCGGCAGCCGGCATTCCCTTCCTCCCGTGTTCGCCCAGGAGAGAGTGTCAGTGGACCCGACCGTAAGACGAACGTCGCGACTTCGCCGGGGGCTGGGGGCCGCAACGGTCGCTCTGGCCACGGGCGCCGCGCTGCTGGCCCCGGCCCTGCCCGAGGCGGTCGCGGCACCGGCCCCCGGCGCGCCCACCGAGCTCGTGCTGCCCCCGGCTCCCCGCGGTCTCCCGGCCAGGGACCAGCTGTTCGTGGCCGGCGACACCGGCCTCCTGCACGCCCGTGAGGGCGGCGACCAGCTGCTGTGGACCCGGTACGACACCGGTGCCACCAGCGACACCGGGCTGCGACTGCCCGCCCCGGTCGACGGGGGCGTCTTCGAAGGCCTCCCCCCGGGCGGCTACCTGGGAGCCCCCGACCACCGCTACGGAACCTCCTCCGACACCGTCGCCGTCCCCACGGCGGCCACGGCGCAGGCACCCGCCGAGGTCGACCTGTTCGACCTGGCCACCGGGAAGCCGGTCGCGCTGGGGACCGTCACGATCCCCGCCGGACAGAGCTACTCCGGGACCTACGGGCGCACCGTGCTGACGTACGCGGGCACCGCCTCGGCCGTGACCGGCTGGTTCCTGAACCGGCTGGACGGCTCCTCCACGGTCCGTACCAAGGTGGTGTTGCCGGCAGGTGCTTCCCTCGTGCCCGCGGTGCACGACGGCGACCACAGCGCGCTGATCCTCCGTCATCGTTCGGGCGACCTCACCCACTCCACCCTGGTGGACGTGGTGACGGGGCAGACCACTGCGCTTCCGGACGAAGGCGCCCACGACCGCGTGAACACGTTCCGGCTGGCCAAGGGCAAGGTGCTCCGCATCTCCCAGGACGGTCCGGAGCACGTGCTGGACCGGGCGCAGCCGCAGACCGTGCTGAGTTCGGGTTCGGCCCACTTCGACCAGGAGAAGGGCGAGCTGAGGCTGCTGGGCGACTGGGCGATCGGCACCCAGTCGGTTGCAGGAAGCAGCGGCGACAACCGGGGCCGTCCGCTGAGCTTCACCGGCATCGGCCCGAACGACGGGACCTTCGCATACCTGCTGGAGCTCGCCGACACCCAACTGCTGCCCGCACCGGACGGCTCGCTCATCGCGGTCGGCAGCGCCAAGGCTCCCGAGTACGGCACCCAGCCGCAGACCGCCGTCCACCGGATCACCGCGGACGGCGACGGCGCCACACCGCAGGCCCGTAAGCTGGTTGGCGTCCCTCCTGCGCCCGCGACCGTTTTCGGCCTGTCGATCGGCGGCGGCGTGCTCACCACCGCCACGGACACCGTGCACTTCCAGCCGGGAGGAACCACCGGTTCGTTCCGCAGCTACCGGATCTCGAACGACGCGACCCCGGTCAAGACCGCGGAATACCTCGACGGAACGCACTCCATCAGCAATTGCTACAGCCACGGCCGCGCCTGCGCCGGCCTCCGGTCCACCGGGGACGGCCGCTACCTGGAGCACGAGCCGGTGGCGAGGAACCGGTTCGTCGTCTTCCGCGAGGCGGGGAACCGCGAGTGGGCGGGCACCATCCCCATGAACGGCGAGGGCGGCATGCAGACCGCGGACGCCGCGGGACGCTACATGGTGCTCGCGCAGACCGCGTACGGCAATTCGACGTCCGACCACCAGGTCATCGTCAGCGATCTCGACACCCGAACTCACGTGCTCCGGACAGAGGCGACCGCCGTCGCCGTGCAGGGCGACACGCTCTGGACCGCCAAGAACGGCAGCAACACCGTCCGCGCCACGGACATCCGGGGCGAGACGGAGCGGGGCACCTTCACCACGCCCTGCCTTTCCACGTTGCTGGAGGCCGTCGGCCGTTACGTCTCCTGGGCCTGCCAGGACAGCTGGGGCACGGTGCGCACCAGTGGCGTGTACGACACGGTGACGCGCCACACCCTTTCGGTGCCGGTGCTGAGCACCAACTGGACCAACAGCTTCTGGGGGCGGGAGTCGCTGCTCGGTGACGGTTACCTGGTGCGTCAGGACCTGGCCACCGGCCGGCTGCTGCTGCTCGACTTCCACGAGGGCATCAAGACGTCGGGCAACGAAAGCACCGTGCGGGTCCGCACCCTGGCCCAGGGCCAGGAGTGGAAGGGCCAGCGCCAAGCGAACCGGTCCTGGGCGGTGGACCGTACCGGCTCGAACATCGTGTGGACCGACGCCGCCGGGCAGCGCATCCACGTCGCCGGCAACGGCATCGCGGCCGCGCGGGCCGGTGACCGCTTCACCACGCTGTCCCCGGCGCGGCTCCTCGACACCCGGGCCGGACTCGGCCGAGCCGGGACGGCCCCGGTGGGGGCGGGCGGCGAGGTGTCGCTGCAGGTGGCAGGCCGGGCCGGGGTGCCGCAGTCGGGTGTCAAGGCGGTCGTGCTGAATGTGACCGTCACCGACCCGAAGTCCGACGGGCACCTGACCGTCTGGCCCTCCGGCACCACCCGCCCCGACGCCTCCAACCTCAACTGGACGTTCGGGCGGACCGTGCCGAACCAGGTTGTGGTCCCGGTCGGCGAGGACGGCAAGGTCAACCTGCGCAACGCCGGCTGGGGCACGACGCACCTGATCGCCGACGTCTTCGGCTACTACTCCGCCGACGCCTCGGGCAGCACCTTCACCGCGGCGGGCCCGGCCCGTCTGCTGGACTCCCGCGCGGGTATCGGCCGCCCGGGCACCACCCCGGTGCCTGCCCGCGGCGAGGTGACACTGCAGGTCGCGGGCCGCGGCGGGATCCCGCAGTCCGGCGTCAGGGCCGTCGTGCTCAACATCACGGTGACGGACCCGAAGGAGGCCGGGCACCTGACGGTGTGGCCGTCGGGCACCACCCGCCCCGACTCCTCCAGCCTCAACTGGACGGCCGGACAGACCGTGCCCAACCACGTGGTGGTCCCGGTCGGCGCCGACGGCACGGTGAAGCTGTTCAACGCCGGCTGGGGCACGGCACATCTGATCGCCGACGTCTTCGGCTACTACTCCGACGACCAGGCCGGCGCCACCTACCGCACCGCCGGCATCCAGCGCCTGCTCGACACCCGGACCACCACCGCCGTGCCCGCCCGCGGCAGCACCGTCCTCGACCTCTCCGGAACCGGCGAAGCCGGCCGGGCCAAGGCCGTCGTGCTGAACGTGACCGTCACCGATCCCAAGTCCGACGGCCACCTCACCGTCTGGCCCGCCGGCACCACCCGCCCCGACTCCTCCAACCTCAACTGGACGACCGGACAGACCGTGGCCAACCTGGTCACGGTACCCGTGGGAGCCGACGGCAAGGTCGAGATCGCCAACCTCGGCTGGGCTTCCACCCATGTTGTCGTCGACCTCTTCGGCCACCTCGGCTAGCTGTCGGCAGACGTCACGAGATCCCGCCCGGTCGAAGGACCTGGCGGGATCTCGGCGTTTCCGGGGGGCGGTTGGGCGAGGATGCGTTCATGACGATCGGTGAGGAACGTGACTTCGGTACGGCGTCGGCGTGGGAGGCGCTCGGCGGTGCACCGGAGGTCGTGGGGCGGGTCCGGTACGTCGGGAGCGGCGGGCTCGGGGAAGGGCCGCTACCGGTGCGGGAGTTGGCGCGTGCCACCGTCGGGGTCTGCGCGCTGGCGGCGGGGGAGCTCGGCGCGGTGCGGGCCGGTGGCACGGCGGGAGACGTCCCGGCCCTCGTGGTGGACGAGGCGGCGGTGGCCACGGCCTTCCTCAGCGAACGCCATCTGCGGGTGGACGGCCGGGCCCCGGTGGCGTTCGCGCCGCTGTCCGGTTTCTGGCGGGCCGCGGACGGCTGGGTCCGCACGCACGCCAACTATCCGCACCACGCAGCCGCGCTGGCAAGGGCGCTGGGGCTGCCGTCCCCGACGCCGGAGGCGCTGCGCGCCGCGGTCGCCGGACGGCCGGCCGTCGAGGTGCAGGAACGCGTCTACGGCGCGGGCGGTCTCGCCGTCGCCGTTGCGCGGCGGTACGGGGGTCCGCAGCCGCTGGTGGAGACCGCCCACACCACCGGAACGGCGGGCCGGCCGCTCGGCGCGGCTCCGTCGGGCCGGCCCGTCGATGGGGTGCGGGTGCTGGACCTGACGCGGGTCATCGCCGGGCCCGTCGCCACGCGCACGCTCGGCCTGCTCGGTGCGGACGTGCTGCGGATCGACCCGCCGGGGCTGCCGGAGGCGGACGACACGTACGCGGACACCGGCTTCGGGAAGCGGTCGGCGCTGCTGGACCTGGCCCGGGTCGGGGACCGGGCGGTCTTCGAGGGCTTGCTGGACGCGGCCGACGTGGTGGTCACCGGGTACCGGCCGGGGGCGCTGGAGCGGCACGGGCTCGGGGTGCCGAACCTGCTGGAGCGGTGGCCGGGGCTGGTGGTGGCGGAGCTGTGCGCGTGGGGACGGAGGGCGCCGGAGCCGTGGGCCGGGAGGCGGGGGTTCGACTCGCTGGTGCAGGCGGGCTACGGGATCGCCGCCGCGTGCGCGGCGCCGGACGGTACGCCGGGGGTGCTGCCGGCGCAGGCGCTGGACCACGGGACGGGCTATCTGGTGGCGGCCGGCGTGATGCGGGCCCTGGCCGAGGGCGGCGGGCGGGGGCTGCGGTTCTCCCTGGCCGGGACGGGGTCCTGGCTGGTGCGCGGGCTGTCGCCGACGGGTGGGGGCCGCGGGGCTGCCGCGTACTCGGCGGAGCCGTGGCTGCGGGAGACCGGGTCGGGGTACGGGGCGCTGCGGCATGCCGCCAGTCCCTTCGGGGAGTGGGCCACCGGGCCGTCCCGGTGGGGGACGGACCGGGCCGCCTGGCTCCCGCGGTAGGGCGGTCGCCCGCCGTTGCCGGGGGCGCCGCCCCCGGACTCCCGCGCCTCGAACGCCGGCGTGGCCGGAATGCCTCAGACGGTGGCAGGGCTTGCGGGGTGGAGGGGTTTGGACATGCAGCGGCTGGAGTCGTAGAAGCGGTAGAAGCCGAACTTCGGGGACGGGGTGTAGCCCTCGGAGAGGTAGAGGGCGATCGCCTCCGGCTGCCGGTCACCCGTTTCGAGGACCATCCGCAGGCGGCCCGCCGCGCGGGCGTCCGTCTCCAGCGTGGCCAGGATGCGGCGGGCCAGGCCCAGGCCGCGGGCCTCCGGGACGACGTACATCCGCTTGAGCTCGGCGTCGCCGTCCGAGTAGCCCTCGTCGTTCTGCTCCTGGCTGCGCCAGCCGCCCGTCGCCACCGGGGCGCCGGAGGTGTCGTACGCCACTATGTACAGCCCCTGCGGCGGAGCGAACATCGCCGGGTCCAGGAAGGTCGCGTCGCCCTCGCCCTGGTACCGCTCCTGGTATTCGAGCTGGACCTGGTCGTTGAGTTTCACCGCGTCCGGGTGGTCGTACGGCACGGTGCGGAGCTCGATCCCATGAGACATCCGGACATCGTACGGAACCCTCCCGCTATGGTGCAGGGATGCTCACTGTGACCTCCGTGAATGTGAATGGGATCCGGGCCGCCGCCAAGAAGGGCTTCGGGGCGTGGCTCGCCGGATCCGACGCCGACGTGGTGTGCCTGCAGGAGGTACGGGCCGAGGAGGGGCAGATCCCGGAGGAGGTGCGCTCCCCCGAGGGCTGGCACACCGTCTTCGCGCCGGCCGCCGTGAAGGGCCGGGCCGGGGTCGCGCTGTACACGCGGCGCGCGCCCGAGCGGGTACGGGTCGGTTTCGGCAGTGAGGAATTCGACACCGCCGGGCGGTACCTGGAGATCGACCTGCCCGGTGTGACCGTGGCCAGCCTCTACCTGCCCTCCGGCGAGGCGGGCACGGAGAAGCAGGACGAGAAGTACCGGTTCATGCGGGAGTTCCTGGCCTACCTGACCGGGCTCAAGGAGAGGGCCGCCGCCGACGGGCGCGAGGTCGTGGTCTGCGGTGACTGGAACATCTGTCACCAGGAGGCCGACCTCAAGAACTGGAAGACCAACCGCAAGAGCGCCGGTTTCCTCCCCGAGGAGCGGGAGTGGCTGGGGAAGGTCTACGCCGAGGCCGGCTACGTCGACGTGGTGCGCGAGCTGCACCCCGACACGGAGGGGCCGTACTCCTGGTGGTCCTACCGCGGCCGTGCCTTCGACAACGACGCCGGCTGGCGGATCGACCTGCAGGTGGCGACCCCGGGGCTGGCCGCGAAGGCCGTGAAGGCCTTCGTCGAGCGGGCCGAGACGCACCCCGAGCGCTGGTCCGACCACGCGCCCGTGACCGTCGTCTACGAGCTCGGCGTCTGACCCTTCGCGGACGCCAGCAGGCGGTCCATCGCCATCGTCAGCTCGGCCTCGACCACGCTCTTGGCGAGCGGGCGCAGCCGGGTGAGCGCGTCCGGGGAGATGTGCTCCGAGATCAGCTCGGTGAACAGCAGCGCCATCGCGTCCGCGTGCTCGCGGACGCGGCGGCCCGTCTCCAGCACGTCGGCGAGCGGCACCCCCTCGCGGACCAGCGCCGAGGAGACGTCCAGCAGGCGGCGGCTGACGTGCACGATCGCGTCGCCGTCGACGGCGAGGTAGCCCAGGTCGAGGGAGGCCGCCAGGTTCTCGGGGGTGACCTCGCCCTCGAAGTAGTCGGCCAGTTCCTCCGGGGTGAGCCGGACGGGGGTCTCCTCCGACCAGCCGATGCCGAGCAGCTCACCCAGCTGGCCGACGTCGCGGCCCTTCTCGAAGGCGGCGGTCAGCTCGGCGATGCCGCCGAGGGTGTGACCCCGTTCGAGCAGTCCGGCGATCGTGCGCAGGCGAGCCAGGTGGTGGTCGTCGTACCAGGCGATGCGGCCCTCGCGGCGGGGCGGCGGGAGCAGTTTGCGCTCCCGGTAGAAGCGCAGGGTGCGCACGGGTATGCCGGCCGCCTCGGCCAGCTCCTCGGTGCGGTACTCGCGCACCGGCTTCGCTTGCGTTTCTTCCGTCGCCACAGACGCAGCCTATGGCGTACCGGGAGTAACTTTCCGGGTCCGCCCCCTACCCATGAGTACGGGGCTGCTCTACCCTCCCGATTGTGCCAGTGATTGCTGGCAGTGTTTCGATGGTTGGTGCGTTGCGGCGTTGCGTGGCTGGAACTGCGGATGAGCGGAAGGCGGCGGGCATGGGCGGCATGGGCGGGCGCGAGGGGCGCGAGCACGTACGGGTGGCGGTGATCGGGTCCGGATTCGGCGGGCTCGGGGCCGCCGTGCGGCTGCGGCGCGAGGGGATCACGGACTTCGTCGTCCTGGAACGGGCCGACTCCGTCGGCGGGACCTGGCGGGACAACAGCTATCCCGGATGCGCGTGCGACGTCCCGTCGCACCTGTACTCCTTCTCCTTCGCACCGAATCCGGACTGGCCCCGGACCTTCTCCGGGCAGCCCGCCATCCGGGAGTACCTGGAGCACGTCGCGGACACCTTCGGGCTGCGCCGGCACATCCGGCTCGACTCCGAGGTCCTGATGATGCGCTGGGACGCCGACGAACTGCGCTGGGAGATCGAGACCTCCCGGGGCGAGCTGACCGCCGACGTCGTGGTCTCCGCGACCGGGCCGCTGTCCGAGCCGAAGCTGCCGGAGGTGCCGGGACTGGCCGGGTTCCCCGGCAAGGTCTTCCACTCCGCGCGCTGGGACCACGACTACGACCTCGCCGGCAAGCGCGTCGCCATGATCGGTACGGGGGCCTCGGCGATCCAGATCGTGCCGGCCATCGCCCCCGACGTGGAGCGTCTGACGCTCTTCCAGCGGACCCCGCCGTGGGTGATGCCGCGCACCGACCGGGCGATCTCGGCGGTGGAGCGCTGGGTGCACCGGCAGCTGCCCTTCACCCGCGCCGCGCGCCGCGGCCTGCTGTGGGGCATCCGGGAACTCCAGGTCAGCGCCTTCACCAAGCGGCCCAACCAGCTCGGACTCGTCGAGGCGCTCGCCAGGGCCAACATGGCCCGGTCGATCAAGGACCCGGAGCTGCGCGCCAAGCTGACCCCCTCCTACCGGATCGGCTGCAAGCGGATCCTGCTCTCCAGCGAGTACTACCCGGCGCTGGCGCGGCCGAATGTGGACCTCGTCGCCTCGGGGCTGAAGGAGATCCGGGGCTCGGTCCTCGTCGCCGCCGACGGGACCGAGACCGAGGTCGACGCGATCGTCTTCGGTACGGGCTTCCATGTCACGGACATGCCGATCGCCGACCGGGTGGTGGGCGCGGACGGCCGGACCCTCGCCGACCAGTGGAAGGACGGGATGCAGTCGCTGCGCGGGGCGACCGCGGCCGGCTTCCCCAACTGGATGACGATCATCGGCCCGAACACCGGTCTCGGGAACAGCTCGATGATCCTCATGATCGAGTCGCAGCTGAACTACATGGCCGACTACCTGCGGCAGCTGGGCATGCTGGGCGGGAAGGTCGCGCTCGCCGCGCGCCCCTCCGCCGTCAACCAGTGGAACCGGCAGGTGCAGGCCCGGATGGAGCGGACCGTCTGGAACACCGGCGGCTGCACCAGCTGGTACCTGGACGCCAACGGCCGCAACACGACGGTCTGGCCGGGCACGACCGGTGAGTTCCGCCGCGAGACGCGCAGCGTCGACCTGGGGGAGTACGAGGTCGTACGGGTGAGGGAGCGGGTGCCGGTGGCCGTCGCGGCTGCTCCTGCCGCGGCGCCGTCGCCGGCGGCGCCGCCCCCGGAGGCCCGCACCGCGGACGCCGGCGGGGCCGGCCTCGAAGCCGCCGGGGCCGACGCCGCCGAGGGCGTCGCGTGAGCCGCCCGGCGCACGTCACCTCCGGCCCCTACGCCCCACCCGCCCCGCGGCGCGAACTCGTCGCCGTCTCCGCCGACGGGTCCCGCCTGCACGTCGAGGTGCACGGGGAGGAGGGGGCGCCGCCCGTGGTGCTGGCCCACGGCTGGACCTGCTCCACCGCGTTCTGGGCCGCGCAGATACGGGCCCTGTCCGCCACCCACCGGGTCGTCGCCTACGACCAGCGCGGACACGGACGCAGCCCCGCCGCCCGGGAGCACAGCACCACCGCACTCGCCGACGACCTCGTGGCGGTGCTCGGCGCCACCCTCGCCCCGGGGGAACGCGCGGTCGTCGCCGGGCACTCCATGGGCGGCATGACGATCATGGCGGCCGCGGCCCGGCCGGAGTTCACCGAACACGCCGCGGCCGCGCTGCTGTGCAGCACCGGCAGCTCCGCCCTGGTCGAGCGGGCCACCGTGCTGCCGGTGGGCGCCGGGCGCGCCCGGACCCGGGTCACCGGCGCCGTCCTCGGATCCCGCGCCCCGCTCGGGCCGGTCACGCCCGTCGCCCGGAAGATCCTCAAGTACGCCACCATGGGCCCCGGTTCGGCGCCCGACCGGGTCGAGGCGTGCGCCCGTATCGTGCACGCCTGTCCCACCGGGGTGCGGCACGCCTGGTCCCGGGTGCTGGCCGGGCTGGACCTGGACGCCGACGTGGCCCGGCTGACCGTCCCCACCGCAGTGCTCGGCGGCACCGCCGACCGGCTCACCCCGCTCGTCCACGCCCGCGGGCTCGCCGCGGCGCTGCCGCACTGCGTGGGCCTCACCGAGCTCACCGGCGTGGGTCACATGACCCCGGTCGAGGCCCCCGAAGCCGTCACCCGTGCCGTGCGCGAGCTGTCCGCGCGCTATCTCGACGATCTCGACGATCTCGACACCACCGAGAAGGAGAAGACACCGTGAGCGCTCGCAGGAGTCCGGAAGGCCGGGTCGCCGTCGTCACCGGGGCCGCCCGCGGGGTCGGCGAGCTGCTCGCCCGCAAGCTGTCGGCCCGCGGCGCGCGGATCGCCCTCGTCGGCCTGGAGCCGGAGGCCCTCAAGGAGGTCTCCGAGCGCCTGCACACCGACAGCGAGCACTGGTACGCCGACGTCACCGACCACGAGGCGATGGCGCGCGTCGCCCAGGAGGTGAAGGAGCGCTTCGGGAGGGTCGACATCGTCGTCGCCAACGCGGGCGTCGCCGCGGGAGGGCCGTTCGCCCACTCCGACCCCGACGCCTGGCGCCGGGTGATCGAGGTCAACCTGATCGGCGGGGCCGTCACCGCCCGGGCCTTCCTGCCCGTACTGACGGAGAGCCGCGGGTACTTCCTCCAGATCGCCTCGCTCGCCGCCATCACCCCGGCGCCGATGATGAGCGCCTACTGCGCCTCGAAGTCCGGCGTCGAGGCCTTCGCCCACTGCCTGCGCGCCGAGGTCGCCCACAAGGGCGTGGGCGTCGGAGTCGGCTACCTCTCGTGGACCGACACCGACATGGTGCGCGGCGCGGACCAGGACAACGTCATGCGGGAGCTGCGGCAGCGGCTGCCGTGGCCGGCGAACCGCACCTACCCGCTGGGGCCCGCCGTCGACCGGATCCTCGCGGGCATCGAGCGGCGCTCGCCGCACGTGTACGCGCAGTGGTGGCTGCGCGGGATGCAGGGGGTGCGCGGCTACCTGCCCGGGATCATCGCGACGGTCGGGCAGCGCGACGTGAAGCGCTTCGAGCCCCGGCTGGCCGGTGTCTCCCGCGGCCTGGTCGGGGCGGGCGGCGCCGCGGACGAGCAGGAACGCAGCCGGAGCCACTGACCGGGACAGCCGTCCGGGGCGCCGGGCGCGGGCTCCGTCCGTCACCCATGAGGCCCGGCCAGGGCGCGGCCGTCACCGGCGGGCGCGCCCTGGCCGGTATCCGCTCACTGCCGGGGCGGCAGCTTCGGACGGCGCCGGTCCGGTACGTCCGTGTAGCCGGGCGGCATCGCGGCTGGGTCCTGTTCGAGCAGCTCCAGCGCCAGGTGCACGGCGTCGTCCATCTGGGCGTGCCGGCCCTCCGCCCAGTCGAGCGGGGTGCGCAGGATCTCGAAGTCCGGTTCCACGCCGTGGTTCTCCACCGACCAGCCGTACTCCGGGAACCAGGCCGCGTTCATCGGCACCGTGATCACCGTGCCGTCGCCGAGGGTGTGCCGGCCGGTCATGCCGACCACCCCGCCCCAGGTGCGCTGGCCCACCACCGGCCCCAGGCCCAGCAGTTTGAAGGCCGCCGTGATCATGTCGCCGTCCGAGGAGGTCGCCTCGTCGGCCAGCGCCACGATCGGGCCGCGGGGCGCGTTGGAGGCGTAGCTGACGGGCTGGGCGTCGCGCGTCAGGTCCCAGCCGAGGATGGAGCGGGTGAGCTTCTCCACCACCAGCTCGCTGATGTGGCCGCCAGCGTTGCCGCGTACGTCCACGATCAGCGCGGGCCGGGACATCTCCATGCGCAGGTCGCGGTTGAACTGCGCCCAGCCCGAGCCGCCCATGTCGGGGATGTGGAGGTAGCCGCACCGGCCGCCGCTGAGCTCGCGGACCACCTGGCGCCGCTTGGACACCCAGTCCTGGTAGCGCAGCGGCCGTTCGTCGATGAGCGGGACGACGGCGACCCGGCGGGAGCGGGCCGAGCCCTCCTCCGGCCGGAAGGTCAGCTCGACGGTGGTGCCGCCCGCTCCCGCCAGCAGCGGGTAGGGGCCGGCGACCGGGTCCACGGGCCGGCCGTCCACGTGGGTGAGCACCGCGCCCTCCCGGATGCCGGTGCCGGCGAGCGGGGAGCGGGCCTTGGAGTCGGAGGACTCGCCGGGCAGGATCTTGCTCACCACCCATGTCCCGTCCCGGGGGACCAGGTTGGCGCCGAGCAGGCCGATGGCCCGCTGGTAGTGCGGGGGGCCCTCGTTGCGGCGGGCGGGGGAGACGTAGGCGTGCGAGGTGCCGAGCTCGCCGAGGACCTCGCGCAGCAGGTCGGCGAACTCGTCGGGGGAGGCGACCCGTTCGACCAGCGGGCGGTACTGGCGCAGTACGCCGTCCCAGTCGATGCCGCACATGTTCGGCTCCCAGAAGTACGCGCGGATGATCCGCCCGGCTTCCTCGAAGGCCTGGCGCCACTCGGCCGCCGGGTCCACCTCGTGCAGGATGCGCCGCAGGTCCAGGTAGACCGTCGAGTCGCCGTCGCCCGACTCGGTGGCGGGGACCGCGCGCAGGTCCCCGTCGTCGTTGATCACGAGGCGGGTGCCGTCGCCGCTGACCGCGAACCAGTCCAGCCCCGAGGCCAGTTCGCTCTTGCGGGCCTTGGTCAGGTCGAAGTGCTCCAGCGTGGGCTTGCCGCTGATGTCGTTGGGGTTGGCGAAGGTCTCGCCGAGCGCGCCCGAGATCGGCCAGCGCAGCCAGACCAGCCCGCCGCCGTGCACCGGGTACAGGGCCGAGTACTTGGACGCGCTCACCGGGAACGGGGTGACGCGGCTCTCCAGCCCCTCCACCTCCACGGTCACGGCGCCGCCCTCGCCCGAGTTCTCCGATTCGCCCTCGCCCGGGTCCAGTCCGCCCGCCGCGGGCCTGCCCTCGGCCGAGAGCGCGAAGGGGGAGGGGGTCGCGGAGGACAGCGGCACCAGGTACGGGCGGCAGCCGAGCGGGAAGGACAGGTCGCCGGTGTGCACGTCGTAGACCGGGTCGAAACCGCGCCAGGACAGGAAGGCCAGGTAGCGCCCGTCCCGGGTGAAGACCGGATTCTCGTCGGCGAAGCGGCCGTTGGTGACGTCGACGACGGTACGCGCGCCGGGGCCGGAGATGCGGGCCATCTTGATCTGCCGCAGCGAGCGCCCGATGCCCGGGTGCGACCAGGTCAGCCAGTCCCCGTCGGGGGAGAAGGCCAGGTCGGTGACGGGGCCGTTGATGGACCGGATCAGCTCGGTGACCTCGCCGTCGGACTCCTCCGCCGCGTCGACGAGCAGCAGCCGGCCGTCGTTCGAGGCGACGGCGAGGCGCTCCCCGTCGGGGTCGGCGAGCAGTTCGGTCACGCGTCCCAGTGCGCCCGAGGCCAGCCGGCGCGGCTCCCGGTCCCCCGAGGCCCGGGGCAGGTAGGCGATCTCGATCGCGTCCTCGCCCTCGGCGTCGGTGACGTAGGCGACCTGCCCGCCGCTGCCGAGCATCTCCGGCAGCCGCACCCGTACGCCCGGTGTGTCGGCGATGGTCCGGGCCGGTCCGTCGCGGTGGGTCAGCCAGTACAGGCTGCCGCGCACCACGACCGCGCTGGCCCGCCCGGTGGCGTCCACCGAGAGGGAGTCGACGTGGCTGGCGGCCGGTACCTGGTAGGTGCGCCGGCCCGCGCGCGGGCCGCCGAGGCGGACCCGGAGCTTGCGCGGGGCGGCGTCGGGGGCGAGGGAGTCGACGAGCCAGAGGTCCCCGGCGCACTGGTAGACGACCCGGGAGCCGTCGCTGGAGGCGTGCCGGGCGTAGAACTCGTCGTGGTCGGTGTGGCGGCGCAGGTCGGTGCCGTCGGGCAGGCAGGAGTAGAGGTTGCCGATGCCCTCGTGGTCGGAGAGGAAGGCGATCCGGCCGCCCACGAACATCGCCGCGTCCAGGTGCCCTTCGAGGCCCTCCAGGAGCTGGCGCCCGTGCAGCCAGAGCCGACCCATGGCGCCGCCCCGGTAGCGCTTCCAGGCGGCGGGCTCGTGCGGCGGTTTGCCGGTGAGGAGCAGGCTGCGGTGCTCGCCGTCGATGTCGGCGACCTGGATGTCGGAGACGGGGCCCCAGGGCAGGCGCCCGCCGGGGCTGCCGTCGGTGGGCAGTTTGTAGGCCCAGGAGAAGTAGGAGAACGGCTGTTCGTGCGAGGAGACGGCGAGGACGTTGCCGTCGGGGTCCCAGCCGCAGACCCGGGTGTCGGTGGCACCCCAGTGCGTCAGCTGCCGGGCGGGCCCGCCGTCGACGGGCGCCAGGTGGATCTCGGGGTCGAGGCTGCGCCAGGTGGTGAAGGCGATGTGCCGGCCGTCGGGGGAGAAGCGGGGGTGGCCGACCCGGGTCCGGTCGACGGTGACCCGCCAGGCGCGTCCTGGGGTGTGGCCGTCGGGGACCAGCGGGGCGACCCAGAGGTCGTCCTCGGTGGCGAAGCACAGGAGGTCGTCGTGCAGGTGCGGGAACCGGAGGTACGCGACGTCGTGACTCACCCCCCAATGCTTTCCGCGCGGAGGGGGTGCGGCAACTCGTACTGGTGATCCACGCCACCCCATCGATCGAAACGGAACGGTTTCGTTTCGCTCGCGGGAGGGGTATCGTCTTCAGCGTACGGAGCAGTTTCGTTCGGATGGAGGCACGGAGATGACCGAGGCGATGGCGGCCCGGCGCAGCCGGATCACCCCCGAACGGCAGGCCGAACTGCACGAGGCGGTCCTCGACCTCCTGCGTGACGTCGGCTACGAGGCGCTGACCATGGACGCGGTCGCCGCCCGTACGAAGTCCAGCAAGGCCACCCTCTACCGCCAGTGGGGGAGCAAGCCGGAGCTGGTCGCCAAGGCCCTGCGATGCACGCAGCCCGTCTCGCTGCGCGAGATCGACACGGGCAGCCTGCGCGGGGACTTCGCGCTCATGGTGGAGCACTCGGACGACGCGCAGATGGCCAAGGACACCGCGCTGATGCGGGGTCTGGCCCATGCCGTCCACGAGAGCCCGGAGCTCCACAAGGCGCTGCGGGACCTGTTGGTCGACCCGGAGATCACCGGGCTGCAGGTGATGCTGCAGCGCGCGGTGGACCGGGGCGAGATCGCCCCGGGGTGCCCGGCCCTGGGCTTCGTACCGCACATGCTCATCGGGGCGTTCATCGCGCTCCCGCTGATCGAGGACCGACCGGTGGACCGGGCGTTCCTCGGTGACTTCATCGACGCCGTGGTCTTCCCCGCCCTCGGCGTCTGAACCTCCCCGTCCCCGGCACCCCGTGCCGCCCTGCTGCTCCTGACACGCCGCTCTCGTCGTCGGGCCGGCTCCCCACGCCCTGATCCCTGCGGATCCATCCCACGACCTGAACGGGAGAACCACCGACGTGGCCACCTTCCTCTACCGACTCGGCCGGGGCGCCTTCAGGCGCCGCGGGCTCGTCGCCCTCCTCTGGGTGGCGCTGCTGTTCGCCGCCGGTTTCGGCGCCGCCTCCGCGGCCGCCCCGACCTCCGGATCGTTCTCGATACCCGGTACGGAGGCCCAGCGGGCCTTCGACCTGCTGGACAAGAAGTTCCCGGGCATGGCCGCCGACGGCGCCACCGCGCGCATCGTCGTCAAGGCCCCCGAGGGTGCGAAGGTCACCGACCCCGGCCCCAAGGCCGAGGTCGAGAAGATCGTCAATGACCTGAAGACCGGTCCGGGCGCGGAGCAGATCGCCTCCGTGGTCAACCCGTACGAGGTGCAGGCGGTCAGCCAGGACGGCTCCACCACCTACATCAGCGCCAAGTACACCGTCAGCGGCATGGAGCTGAAGGACGCCACCCGTGACGCGCTGAAGGAGTCCGGCGACGGCGCCAAGGCGGCGGGCCTGAATGTCCAGATCGGCGGTGACGCGCTGATGGTGGCCCCCGAGACCGGTTCCGGCGAGATCATCGGCATCCTCGTCGCCGCGATCGTCCTCGTGATCACCTTCGGCTCGCTGGTCGCGGCGGGTCTGCCGCTGCTGACGGCGATCATCGGTGTCGGCATCGGCGTCTCCTCCATCACCGCGCTCGCCAACGTGCTGGACCTCGGCAACACCACCGCCACCCTCGCCACGATGATCGGCCTCGCGGTCGGTATCGACTACGCCCTCTTCATCGTCTCCCGCTACCGCGCGGAGCTCGCCGAGGGCCGCGACCGCGACGAGGCCGCCGGCCGGGCCACCGGAACCGCCGGATCCGCCGTCGTCTTCGCCGGTCTGACCGTCGTCATCGCCCTCGTGGGCCTGGCCGTCGTCAACATCCCGATGCTGACCAAGATGGGCGTGGCGGCCGCGGGCACCGTGGTCATCGCCGTGCTCGTCGCACTCACCCTGGTCCCGGCCATCCTCGGCTTCGCGGGCAGGAAGGTCCTGCCCGCGGGCGAGAAGAGCAGGCTGTTCGGCAAGGGCAAGCCGGCCGGCGCCGAGAAGAAGGCCAACGGCGGCACCCGCTGGGCCCGCTTCGTCCTGCGCCGTCCCGTCATGGTGCTGCTGGCCGGTGTGATCGGCCTCGGCGTCGTCGCCGTCCCGGCGAGCAAGCTGGAGATGGGCCTGCCGGACGACGGCGCCCAGCCGGTCTCCACCACCCAGCGTCAGGCGTACGACCTGCTGTCCGAGGGCTTCGGCCCGGGCTTCAACGGCCCGCTGATGGTGGTCGTCGACGGGAACAAGGCCCTCGCGGACTCCACCGTCGACCGGATCAAGGGCCTGGAGGGTGTGGCCGCGGTCATGCCGCCGTCCCCCAACGAGGCCGGCGACGCCTCGGTGATCACCGTCATCCCGAAGGACCGTCCGTCCTCCACGCACACCGAGGAACTGGTCCACGAGATCCGTGACGGCAGCGGCGACGACGTCCTCGTCACCGGCGCCACCGCGATGAACATCGACTTCTCGCAGAAGATGAACGACGCGCTGCTGCCCTACCTGGCTCTCGTCGTCGGCCTCGCCTTCCTGCTGCTGATGCTCGTCTTCCGCTCGATCCTGGTCCCGCTCAAGGCGGCCCTCGGCTTCCTGCTCTCGGTCGTCGCGGCCCTCGGCGCGGTCGTCGCGGTCTTCCAGTGGGGCTGGCTCGGCTCGGTCTTCGGGGTGGAGCAGACCGGTCCGATCATGTCGATGATGCCGATCTTCATGGTCGGTGTGGTCTTCGGCCTGGCCATGGACTACGAGGTCTTCCTCGTCACCCGCATGCGGGAGGCGTACGTCCACGGCGAGCGCCCGGGCCAGGCGGTCGTGACCGGCTTCCAGTACAGCGCGCGGGTCGTCGTGGCCGCCGCCGTCATCATGATCGCCGTCTTCGCCGGCTTCCTGGGAGCCAGCGACCAGATGGTCAAGATGATCGGCTTCGGCCTGGCCGTCGCGGTCTTCTTCGACGCCTTCGTGGTCCGCATGGCCATCGTCCCGGCGGTGCTCGCCCTGCTCGGCCACAAGGCCTGGTGGCTGCCCGAGTGGCTGGACCGGATGCTGCCGAACGTGGACGTGGAGGGCGAGAGCCTGCGCAAGCACCTCGCCACCGAGTCCGCGGAGGGCGAGGGTCCGGACAAGGACCGCGAGCTGGTCAACGCCTGACCGGCAGGCGCCGCACACGGCCCGGCCCCGTACCCCCGATCATCCGGGGGTACGGGGCCGGGCCCGTTGCGTCCCGCGTTCTGCGCCGAACGGGTGGCGCCGGTCGGGTGGCGCCCCTCGCGTGGCGCCTACCGGGTGGGGGCGGAGGGGGCGGAGGCGGTGAAGGTGCGCCGGAGGAAGCGGCGCAGCGCGGCGATGTCGAACTGGACCACCGCGACGCCCTCGGGGGAGTGGAACTCGACGACCGCCTGGACGCGGCCGCAGGGCCAGACGCGTACGTCCCCGGTCCCCGTCGGCGCCTGGAGGCCGGCCTCCAGCAGGGCCCGGGGGAAGACCCACTCGTTGTCGGTGCCCTCGGGGGACAGGCCGCCGGGGAAGACGATCCGCACGGCCAGCGGCTCGGCCGGGGTGAAACGCAGGGCAACGGGGATCGCCCGGTAGAGGGGGTCGTCCGTGATCACACGGGCGCGGACCCGCTCTTCGACGGGGGCCGCGGTCGCGGTCGCTGGGAGATTCTCGGCGGTGGCTGACATCGACCAGACTCCTCGAATCGGAACGTATCCGTCCGTTTGTTCTCCAGCCTCGCACATTCCGACGAAAGTGCGCGCGGCTTTTTGTGGTGTGCTCGCTCTTGCCAACGGTTTGCAACTGGGCACTATTCTTGAACGGCTAAAGACCGTATATGAAGCGGAGTCCACTCCATGCATGTGCCCGACGGATTCATCAACGCACCCGTCTCGGTGGCCGCCGGAGTGGCGGCGGCCGCGGCGGTGGCTGTCAGCCTCCGCGGAGCCCGCCGCGAGCTCGACGAGCGGACCGCGCCGCTCGCCGGACTCGTCGCCGCCTTCATCTTCGCCGTCCAGATGCTGAACTTCCCCGTGGCCGCCGGCACCAGCGGCCACCTCATGGGCGGCGCGCTCGCCGCGATACTCGTCGGCCCCTACACCGGCGTGCTCTGCGTATCCGTCGTCCTGCTCATGCAGGGCATCCTCTTCGCCGACGGCGGCCTCACCGCCCTCGGCGTGAACATCACCGTCATGGGCGTCGTCACCGTCGTCACCGCGCACCTGGTCTTCCGCGGGCTCCTCGGCGTCCTGCCGCGCACCCGCCGCTCCGTGACCGTCGCAGGATTCGCCGCCGCCCTGCTCTCGGTGCCCGCCGCGGCCGCCGCCTTCACCGCCGTCTACGCGGTCGGCGGCACCACCGACGTGCCCCTCGGCAAGGTGCTGACCGCCATGGTCGGCGTACACGTCCTCATCGGCATCGGCGAGGCCCTCATCACCACCGCGACCGTGGGCGCCGTGATCGCCGTACGGCCCGACCTGGTGCACGGGGCCCGCGGACTGGCCGTCCCGCTGAAGCTGCGCGTCGACGGCGCACTCGTCGACGCGCCCGCCGCGGCCCCGGCCCGGGCGTCCGCCGCCGTCGGCCGCCCGACGAAGAAGGTGTGGGCGACCGGCCTGGTCACCGCGCTCGTTCTCGCCGGGTTCGTCTCCTTCTACGCCTCCGCCGACCCCGACGGCCTGGAGAAGGTCGCCGCCGACCAGGGCATCGACCAGATGGCCGAGGAGCACGCCGCCGCCGGCTCGCCGCTCGCCGACTACGGCGTCAAGGACGTCGAGGACGCCCGCCTCTCCGGCGGCCTCGCCGGGGTCATCGGCGTCGGTGTCACCGTCGTCGCCGGCACCGGCATCTTCTGGGCCGTGCGCCGCCGCACGACGGACGCGCCGGCCGCCACCGCCGCCAGCTCCACCGCCACCCCGGTCGCCTGACATGGGTGCCGGCCACGCCCACAGGCTCTACCGCCCGGGCACCTCGCCGGTCCACGCCCTGCCGCCGCACTGCAAGCTCGCCGCGACCTTCGGCTTCGTCCTGGTCGTCGTGTCCACACCGCGGGAGGCGGTGTGGGCCTTCGGCCTGTACGCCCTGCTCCTCGCCGGGGTCGCGGCCGTGGCCCGGATCCCGGCGGGCCTGGTGCTGCGCAGGCTGCTGATCGAGGTCCCGTTCGTCGCCTTCGCCGTACTGATGCCCTTCGTGGCCCAGGGCGAGCGCGTCGAGGTCCTCGGCATGTCGCTCAGCGTCTCCGGCCTGTGGGGCGCCTGGAACGTCCTCGCCAAGGGAACCCTCGGCGTGGCCGCGTCCGTCCTGCTCGCCGCGACGACCGAGCTGCGGGCCCTGCTGCTGGGCCTGCAGCGGCTCAGGCTGCCGCCCCTGCTCGTACAGATCGCCTCCTTCATGATCCGCTACGGCGACGTGATCGGCGACGAGCTGCGCCGGATGTCCGTCGCCCGCCGCTCACGCGGCTTCGAGGCGAGCGGAATCCGGCACTGGGGCGTGCTGGCGAAGACGGCGGGCGCGCTGTTCATCCGCTCCTACGAACGCGGCGAGCGGGTCTACCTGGCGATGGTCAGCCGCGGCTACACCGGGTCCATGCCGGTCATCGACGAGGCCGTCGCCACCCGAGGCCAGTGGGCCTGCGCGGCCGTGCTCCCGGTGACGGCCCTCGCCGTCTGTCTGATGGGATGGACCCTGTGACCAGTACCCCCTCGCCCGCCCCGTCGCCCGCTCTCCCACCCGCCCCCTCGCTCGAAGTCGCCGGCCTCGCGTATGCCTACCCGGACGGCCACCAGGCCCTGTTCGGCGTCGACCTGACCGTCGGGCGCGGCGAGCGCGTCGCCCTGCTGGGCCCCAACGGCGCCGGCAAGACCACCCTCGTGCTGCACCTCAACGGGATCCTCACCGGCGGGGTCGGCACGGTGGCCGTGGCCGGCCTCCCGGTGGAGAAGCGGAACCTGGCCGAGATCCGGCGCCGGGTCGGGATCGTCTTCCAGGACCCCGACGACCAGCTGTTCATGCCGACCGTGCGCGAGGACGTGGCCTTCGGACCGGCGGCGGCCGGCCTGCGGGGCGCCGAGCTGGAGGAGCGGGTCGCGGCCGCCCTGGACCAGGTCGGCATGGCAGGCTTCGCCGACCGGCCGCCGCACCACCTCTCCTTCGGGCAGCGCCGCCGGGTGGCCGTGGCGACCGTCCTGGCCATGCGGCCGGAGATCCTGGTCCTGGACGAACCCTCCTCCAACCTGGACCCGGCCTCGCGCCGCGAGCTCGCCGACATCCTGCGCTCCCTCGACGTCACCGTGCTGATGGTGACGCACGACCTGCCCTACGCCCTGGAGCTGTGCCCGCGCTCGGTGATCCTCAGCGAGGGCGTCATCGCGGCGGACGGCCGCACACAGGAACTGCTGTGCGACGAGAAGCTGATGCGGGCCCACCGGCTGGAGCTCCCCTTCGGCTTCGACCCGCGTTCGGTATCGGTGGCATAAGCACCGGTCCCCGTTTGTTGCACCGCACGTGGACATCCAGGGTGTGGTGACGGCGGGCTTCGAGCCCGTCAGGGACGCGTTCGTACGCAACTTCGAGGTGCTCGGGGACCGGGGCGCGGCCGTAGCCGTCTACCGGGACGGCCGCAAGGTCGTCGACCTGTGGGGCGGCACCAGGGACGCCGACGGCACCGCACCGTGGACCGAGGACACCGCGCAGGTCGTCCGCTCCGCCACCAAGGGCGTGGCCGCCGCCGTCCCGCTGCTCCTGCACCAGCGCGGGCTGCTCGACCTGGACGCGCCGGTCGGCGCGTACTGGCCGGAGTTCAAGGCGGGCGGCAAGGAGAAGGTCCTCGTACGGGACCTGCTCGCGCACCGCGCGGGCGTCCCGGCCCTGGACCGGGGACTGACCGCCGCCGAGGCCGCGGACGGGGTGTCCGGGCCCCGCGCGGTCGCCGCGCAGCGCCCCTTCTGGGAGCCGGGGACCGGGCACGGCTACCACGCCCAGACCTACAGCTGGCTGCTGTCCGAGCTGGTGCTCCGGGTGACCGGACGCACGCTGGGCTGCGTCCTGGCGGAGGAGATCGCCGAGCCGCTCGGCGTGGACTTCTGGATCGGCCTGCCGGACGCCGAGGCCGAGGCCGGCCGGGTGGGCCGGGTGGCCCCGGTCGAGCCGCCGGAGAGCGCCGGGATGCTGAGGACCAGGCCGCGCAGGAACGTTTCCGAGGCCTACGCCGACCCCGCGTCCCTGACCCGCCGCGCCTTCGCCGCCATCGACCCGCTGCCCGACGAGAACGCCCCCGCGTACCGGGCCGCCGAACTCCCCGCCTCGAACGGCATCGGCACGGCCCGCGCCCTGGCCCGCTTCTACGCGGCCACGATCGGGGTGGTCGAGGACGGTGCGCGGATCTTCACCCCGGCCACCACCTCGCTGGCCGCCCGGGAGCACTCCGCGGGCCCGGACCGGGTCCTGGTCGTCAACACCCGCTTCGGCGCCGGCTACATGCTGCACGGTCCGGCCTCGCCGCTGCTCTCGCCCGCCTCCTTCGGCCACCCCGGCCGCGGCGGCTCCCTGGCCTTCGCGGACCCGGAGGCCGGCATCGGCTTCGGCTACGTCACCAACGCCCTGGCCAAGTCGGTCACCGCCGACCCCCGGGCCCAGGCCCTGGTGCGGGCCCTGAAGTCGGCCCTCTGAGAGCCGGGCCGACCACTGCGGCTGCTCCGGCGGCTCCGGCCGCTCGCGTACGCCGGCCAGGGCGGTCCCGGCGGCCGCCGCGGCCGGGCGGCCGGGCGGGCGGGTCGCCTCGCGGGAGCGTGCGGGCGGGCGTCAGCCCGCGTTCAGGACCTCGGCGACGATCGGGCCGGCCGCTTCGCCGCCGTGGCCGCCGCCCTCGACCATCGCGGCCGCGGCGATGTCGCCGCTGAAACCGGTGAACCAGCTGTCCGGGCTGTCCCCGGCACCGCCGACCTCCGCCGAGCCGGTCTTGGCGCCCTTGTCCGAGCCGCGCACCGGGGCCATGGCCTCGCGTGCGGTGCCGTTGGTCGCCGTCAGCTTCATCATGGAGACGAGCTGCTGCTGTACGGAGGGCTTCATCCGGCGCTGGGCCGTGGCGATCGTCCGGCCGTCCAGCTCGGCCGAGACCAGCAGCGGCTGGCGGAACACGCCGGTGCGGGCGGTCGCGGTGATGGACGCGACGTTCAGCGGGTTCATGGTGATCCGGCCCTGCCCGATGTACGCGGCGGCCGCGGACGCGCCCGTCGCCGGCGGGACCTTGCCGTCGGTGGACCTGACGCCCGTCTTCCAGTCCAGGCCGATGCCGAAGACCTCCGTGGCCTCCTCCGGCAGCGCGGAGTCGTCGTCGACGGGCTTGATCTGCTTGATGAAGGCGGTGTTGCAGGACCGGGCGAAGGAGGTCGCGAAGTCCGTGCCGGCCGGCAGGTCGAAGTTCTTCAGGTTGTGGAAGGCGCGGCCGCCCCAGGACACCTCCTTCGGGCACTCCGCCGGCTTGCCGGCCGCCACCAGGCCACGGTCCAGCAGCATCGCGCCTGTCACGATCTTCATCGTGGAGCCCGGCGCCCGGTTGCCCTGCATGGCCGCGTTGAAGCCGTCCTTGCGGTGGTTGGCGACGGCCAGGATGTGCCCGCTGCTCGGCTTGACGGCGACCACCGACGCCTCGGGGAACTTGACGACCGCCTGCTCGGCCGCCGCCTGCACCTTCGCGTCCAGGTAGGTCTTCAGGGTGCTCGGCTCGCCCTCGACGAGCGTCAGCAGGGTCCGCTTGGGCGCCTCCTTCACGGCCGGCTCGATCCACACCTCGGCGCCGGCCTTCCCGCCCGCCTTGCTGCCGTAGTTCTGGCGCAGCTCGTCGAGGATCTGCCGCAGCGAGGGGTACTTCTCCGCCGTCAGCTCCTCGCCGTTGCGGTCCACGGCCTTCACCGGCGGGTTCGCGGGGGCGCCCGCGCGCAGCTTCTCGTCCTTCTGGAGCTGCGGGTGGATCACCGAGGGCTGCCAGTCGACGAGGGGCTTGCCGCTGGTCAGGCCGCGTACCACCGTGAGCTGGGAGTCGTAGACCAGGGGCTTGGTCGTGCCCTCGTAGGTGATCTCCGCCTCGACCTTGAAGGGAACGGTGGTGCCGTTCGCCTCGCCGGGGGTGATCACGGCCTTGGACACGTACGCCTTGGTCCGGAACTCGCCGACCGCGGTCTGCGCGGCCCCGGCGTTGTTGGTCAGGTCGGCCGCCCCCCGCTCGTCCCCGGACGCCCATGCCGCCAGGAACGCCTTGGCGGCCTGGGCCGCCTCCTTCTCGGAGACCGGGCCGCTGCCCTTGGCGGACTGGACGGAGGTGTCCGATTCCGATCCGTTGCCGCTGTCGCCGACCAGGGCGTACACCCCGTACCCGGTCGCGCCGACCATCGCCAGGAACACCCCGCCGATGACGGCGCCTTTCGCTGCCCCGTTCACTTTTCGTCCTCCCCCATGGCCACGACTCTCTGAACGCGTTCAAAGAGTCCTTGGCTTTGACCTTACTCTGCGGAGTCGGCCGGTGTGCGGTGGTTACCGGACGAAAATCCGGGAGACCGCACGCCGGTCCGCCCCCTAAGGTGCGCCCGTGGACCTCACGTACCGGCGGTTCGACCCCGCCGAGGGCGACGCCCTGGCCGCCTTCCTCACCGCGGACACCTGGCCCTTCCACGGCGCGGCCGTGGTCGACGCCGACCTCGTCCGCCGCTGGCTCGCGGACGGCCGCTTCGACGGCGACGACACCAGGACCTTCTGGATCACCGCCGGCGACGAGGCCCTCGGACTCGTCCGCCTCATGGACCTCGGCGACAGCACACCCGTGTTCGACCTGCGGATTCGCGCCCGTTACCGGGGCCGCGGCATCGGCGGCCACGCCCTGGCCTGGCTCACGGGGTACCTGTTCGCCGAGTTCCCGGGGATCCGGCGCATCGAGGGCACCACGCGCCGGGACAACACGGCGATGCGCCGCACCTTCCGGCGGTGCGGCTACGTCAAGGAGGCCCACTACCGGGACGGATGGCCCGCCGCCGACGGCGGCACCGTCCACGACGCCGTCGGCTACGCGATCCTGCGACGGGACTGGCTCACCGGCACGACCACGCTCCCCGCCTGGGACGACGAGCCCGCCTGAGCGGCCCGGCCGGCCGACGTGCAGGCGCCGGGGCCGTGTTCTAGCGTCGGAAGGGCGAGGGCGACCGATGCGTCGAGCCGGTCGCCCGCCCCGGAGTCCCCGCTCCGCGCCGCCGCCCCCGCCCGTGGTCCGGCGCATCCGCGGATCGCGTGACCGACCGAGAGAGCAGGTGCATCCGCATGCGTCCGACGGCTCGTATCCCCAGCATCCTCGCCGGCCTGGCCCTCGCCGTCGGCGGCGCCGTCGTCGCCGCCCCGTCCGCACAGGCGGACGCGAAGGCCTGCGAGCAGTACGTCGCCCAGCACGCCCCGAAGGCCACGGACGGCGCCGCGGAGGCGTGCTACGAGGGCCAGATCGGCAACCGGACCAGCTGCGTCTCCAGCCTCACCGCGGTCGGCGCGAGCAAGGACGCGGCGAACTCGGCCTGCGAAGCCTCCCGTTGACCCCGCACCCCGAACGCACGAGGGCCCGGCACCATCCGGTGCCGGGCCCGTCGTTTCACCTGCTAGACCCAGGTGTCCAGCCACATGCGGCCGCGCCAGGAGTCCATGGGCAAGGTCTGGCCCGTGTAGATCGGCCAGAAGTAGATGAAGTTCCACACGATCAGCAGGACCAGCACGCCCGCGCCGATCGCGCCCAGGGCGCGGCGGCGTTCCGTCGACCCCGCGGGCCCCAGCAGGGCGCCGATCATCATCGCCACCGCCAGGCACAGGTACGGGACGAAGACCACCGCGTAGAAGTAGAAGATCGTCCGCTCCTGGTAGTTGAACCAGGGCAGCAGACCCGCGCCCAGCGCGCACGCGATCGCGCCCGCCCGCCAGTCACGGCGGAAGAACCACCGCCACAGCACGTACAGCAGCGCGAAGCAGCCCGCCCACCACAGCAGCGGCGTCCCCAGCGCCAGGACCTCCCGGGCGCACTTGCCGGCCGCCGTCGCCGGGCAGCCGTCGGCGCCCGGCTCGGGGGACTCGTAGAAGTACGAGACGGGCCGGCCCAGCACCAGCCAGCTCCACGGGTTGGACTCGTAGGTGTGCCCCGAGGTCAGGCCGACGTGGAAGCTGTACACCTCGGTCTCGTAATGCCACAGGCTGCGCACCCACTCCGGCAGGAACGACAGCGAGCTGTCCCGGTCGTGCTTGGCGGCCCAGTCGCGCAGGTAGCCGCCCTTGCCGTTGTCCGGGCTGAAGATCCACCCCGACCAGGAGGCCACGTACGTCACGATCGCCACCGGCACCGTGGAGACGAAGGCGGGCAGCGCGTCACGGCGCAGCATCGCCGCGTACGGGGTGCCCGCGCCGGCGGTGCGCCGGGCGGCCGCGTCCCACAGCACGGTGAGGATGCCGAAGAAGGCCAGGATCACGAAGCCGTTCCACTTCGTGCCGGCCGCCAGACCCAGGCACACACCGGCCAGGATCCGGTACGGGCGCCCGCCCAGCCGTAGCGTTTCCGCGATCTTCGCGTCGGGCCGGGTCCGGCCCTCCTCGTCCACCGGCAGCGCGTCCGCGAGCCGGGCCCTGGCCCGGTCCCGGTCGATGAGCAGCGCCCCGAACGCGGCGAGCACGAAGAACATCAGCACCAGGTCGAGCAGGGCCGTGCGGCTCATCACCAGGTGCAGGCCGTCCACCGCCAGCAGCGCGCCCGCCAGGCAGCCCAGGAACGTCGAGCGGAAGAGGCGCCGCCCGATCCGGCACAGCATCAGCACCGACAGGGTGCCGAGCACGGCGGTCATGAACCGCCAGCCGAAGGGGGTGAGGCCGAACATCCACTCGCCGAGCCCGATCACCCACTTGCCGACCGGCGGGTGCACCACATAGCCCGGGTCCACCGGCAGGGCGACCCCGTCCGGGTTGGCGAGGATCGACTTGTCGATGTCCTTGGGCCAGTTCGCCTCATAGCCCTGCTTGATCGTGGCCCAGGCGTCCTTGGCGTAGTACGTCTCGTCGAATATCACCGCCTTCGGGCTGCCCAGGTGCACGAACCGCAGCACGCCCGCGACCAGCGCCACCAGCAGCGGCCCGAGCCACGACACGATGCGCTGCCAGGTCCCCCACACCTCCGGTGGCAGCCCGAAGGTCATCCACAGCTGCCGGGACGGCTTCGTGTACGGGGGCACCAGGCGGGTGCGGACGTCCACGCGGGGCGACGCGCCGGCGGCCGGCGCGTAGCCGAAGCCGCGCAGGCGGCGCAGCCAGGTGGTCGGCTCTTCTTCGCCGCCCGCAGCCTCGGCGGGCAGGGCCCCCGCGGGGCTGGGCGGCGGCGTCGCGGTACTGGTCACCGGCACATCGTAGGGAAGAGATCTGTGTGCGCCCCAGTGGCGTGGGGTGACGGGCCGCGGGACTGAGAGGATGGGCGGGTGACAACTGACCAGCCCCGCGGTACCGAGCCCACCTCCTCGGCAGGCGTCCTCGTCCTTGCCGGCACCCCCATCGGCGACCTCGCCGACGCCCCGCCGCGACTGGCGGCGGAACTGGAGCGGGCCGATGTCGTCGCCGCCGAGGACACCCGGCGGCTGCGCCGGCTGACCCAGGGGCTCGGCGTGCACACCACCGGGCGCGTCCTGTCGTACTTCGAGGGCAACGAGTCGGCCCGCACCCCGGAACTGGTCGAGGCCCTGGCCGGCGGGGCCCGCGTGCTGCTCGTGACCGACGCGGGCATGCCGTCCGTCTCCGACCCCGGCTACCGGCTGGTCGCCGCCGCCGTGGAGAAGGACATCAAGGTCACCGCGGTCCCCGGGCCGTCCGCCGTGCTCACCGCGCTCGCGCTGTCCGGGCTGCCGGTGGACCGGTTCTGCTTCGAGGGCTTCCTGCCGCGCAAGGCCGGCGAGCGCCTCGGCCGGCTCCGCGAGGTCGAGGGCGAGCGCCGCACGCTCGTCTACTTCGAGGCCCCGCACCGGCTCGACGACACCCTGGCCGCGATGGCCGAGGTCTTCGGCGCCGAGCGGCGGGCCGCGGTCTGCCGCGAGCTCACGAAGACCTACGAGGAGGTCAAGCGCGGAGGGCTCGGCGAACTCGCCGCCTGGGCCGCGGAGGGCGTACGCGGCGAGATCACCGTCGTGGTGGAGGGCGCCCCGGCGGCCGGCCCCGGCGACGTGGACGACGAGGAACTCGTGCGCCGGGTCCGGGTGCGCGAGGAAGCGGGAGAGCGCCGCAAGGAGGCCATCGCGGCGGTCGCGGCCGAGGCCGGCGTACCCAAGCGCGACGTCTTCGACGCCGTCGTGGCGGCAAAGAATGCGGCACGAAAGGCGCCATGACCCGGTAAAGAGCTAACCTGAAAGGCAAAGCTCAGACCGTGCGCCGGGCGCTTTGGGCATGACTCGGCCAAAGGCCGTCCAACACTGGACAGGACCTGATGCGCTCCCGCCCGAAGAGGCGTCCACTGGCAATGGCACCAGTGGAACAAGAGGAGCTGGCATGAGTGAGATCGCAGACACCCCGGTACCGGTCCAGCCCGCGGCATCCGCACGTTTCTCCAGCCCCGACGTGCAGACCGTGCAGGAGGCGTACTCCTTCGCGTGCATGCGCTGCGGATACGCCTGGGAGCAGGGCTACCGGATCGAGCACCACGTCGACGGCCGCGGCGAGCCGTTCA
Source organism: Streptomyces yangpuensis (assembly GCF_024666385.1). Lineage (NCBI taxonomy): Bacteria > Bacillati > Actinomycetota > Actinomycetes > Kitasatosporales > Streptomycetaceae > Streptomyces > Streptomyces yangpuensis. Next base: position 3,074,587 of record NZ_CP102514.1, on the reverse strand, counting down.
TCATGTACACGGTCGACGGCGAGCGGGTGCCCTCCCCGCTGTCCAACCCGACCTGCCTGAACTGCGGCGGGCACGTCGTGCGGATCATGCGGGCCGGCCAGGTCTCCTCGGTCCTCGGCATGATCGACCACCTCTACCACCACCGCATCGCCCCCGGGATCGCCGGACCGGTGCCGGCCGGCGCGAACGTCCCGCGCACCCCGAAGCCCCGCGGGGCCGCCGAAGTCCACGAAGGCCCCGGACCCGTCGCCATCAGCGAGGCCGAGAAGCGCGGGGGCCCGATCTCCCGGCTGATGGGGTTCTTCCGCCGGTCATAAGATCGGCCCCATGAGCCCTTCCTCCGCCTCCAAGGACGCACCGCCGCCGCTGCCCGAACCCCTCCGGGTGGCGGTGGCGGACTCGCACACCCACCTGGACATGCAGTCGGGGACCGTCGAGGAGGGCCTCGCCAAGGCCGCCTCGGTCGGCGTGACCACCGTCGTCCAGGTCGGCTGCGACGTGAAGGGCTCCCGGTGGGCCGCCGAGACCGCGGCCCGGTACGACAACGTCCACGCGGCCGTCGCCCTGCACCCCAACGAAGCCCCGCGCATCGTCCTCGGGGACCCGGACGGCTGGTCCCGCCAGGGCGCCCGGCCCGGCGGCGGCGACGCCGCCCTCGACGAGGCCCTCGCGGAGATCGAGGCGCTCGCCGCCCTCGACCACGTCAAGGCGGTCGGCGAGACCGGCCTGGACTACTTCCGCACCGGCCCGGAGGGCATGGCCGCGCAGGAGCGCTCCTTCCGCGCCCACATCGAGATCGCCAAGCGGCAGGGCAAGGCCCTCGTCATCCACGACCGCGACGCCCACGCCGACGTGCTGCGCGTGCTGCGCGAGGAGGGCGCCCCCGAGCGGACCGTCTTCCACTGCTACTCCGGAGACGCCGACCTGGCCCGCGAGTGCGCCGCCGCCGGCTACTACATGTCCTTCGCCGGCACCGTCACCTTCAAGAACGCCGCGCCGCTGCGCGAGGCGCTGGCGGTGGCCCCGCTGGAACTGGTCCTCGTGGAGACCGACGCGCCCTACCTGACCCCCGCGCCGTACCGCGGACGGCCCAACGCGCCGTACCTCATCCCGCTGACGGTCCGCGCGATGGCCGCGGTCCGCGGGATCGACGAGGACGCGATGGCCACCGCCCTGGCGGCCAACACCGCCCGCGCCTTCGACTACTGACCGCCCCCCGCCCCGGCGGCACACAGAGTAATCGTACGACTTTGTTCCGTGACCGGTCCTCCGCTAGGGTGCCGTGCCCCAACCAGCGGGTGCCGGACCACCAGGGGAGCGAGCGTCGTGAGCGATACGCAGGGCAGCCACCGCCGGGGCGCTCCCGTCCCCGAGGCGTACGGGGGCGAACCCCCGGCCCGGTCCACCGACCCCGGGCTGTCGTCCTGGGACACCGAACCCGCCCTGGCCGTCCCCGTCCCCGTGCCAGGCCCGCGAGCCGAGGACCGGCGGGCCGGACGCCGCCGGCGCGCCGCGGACGCCGAGGTCCGGGACGGGGAACGGCCCGGACCGGCCGCCGCCCCGGGGACGGGCCGCCGCCGCGCACCCGCCCCGACCCCGACCCCGACCCTCGCCGACGCCGGGGCGCCCGCCCCGGGCCGCCGCGCCCGCGGCCGTACCGCCGTCGAGGAGCCCCCCGCCGGCACCGGCCGGCGCCGCGGCCCCGCCGAACCGGCCGTCCCCGCGCCCGCCGGGGCGGGCCACGGCCGCCGCCGGGCCGCGGTGCCCGTGCTCATCGGCCCCGCCGTCCCCGCCGGGAACTGGCGGCGGATCGTGCCGCAGGCCCTGGTCGTGGCCTTCCTCGCCGGCGGTACGACCGCGTTCGTCGCCGCTGACAAATCGGTACGCCTCACCGTCGACGGTGTTCCCAGGGAACTGCACACCTTCGCCGGTGACGTCGAGGAACTCCTCGCCGCGGAAGGCCTCGACGTCGGCCCCCACGACCTCGTCGCCCCCGCCCCCGGCGAACCCCTCGACGACGGCGAGGAGGTCGTCCTCCGCTACGGCCGCCCCCTGCGGCTGACCCTCGACGGCCAGCAGCGCCAGGTGTGGACCACCGCCCGCACCGTCGACGGCGCCCTGCGCCAGTTCGGCATCCGCGCCGAGGGCGCCTACCTCTCCGCCCCGCGCACCGCCCCCGTACCGCGCGCCGGCCTGGCCCTCAGCGTCCGTACCGAGCGCAGCGTCACCTTCATGGCCGACGGCCGCGAGCGCACCATCCGCACCAACGCCGCCACCGTCCAGGAGGCCCTCGACCAGGCGGGCATCACCCTCCAGGGCCAGGACACCACCTCCGTACCGCCCACCGACTTCCCGCGCGACGGGCAGACCGTCACCGTGCTCCGGATCACCGGCACCCGCGAGGTCCGAGAGGAGCGCATCCCCTTCGGGACCGAGAAGATCAGGGACGCCGAACTGTTCGCCGGAATCGAGGTCGTCGAGCGCGCCGGCCGGCCCGGGGCGCGCAGGGTCACCTACAGCCTGCGCACCGTCAACGGGGTCCGGCAGAAGCCCCGCGCGATCGCCGACGAGGTGGTGCGCGAGCCCGTCACCCAGCTGGTCAGGGTCGGTACCAGGCCGCTGCCGAGCTCCGTCGCCGGTGCGGACGGCCTCAACTGGGCGGCCCTCGCCCAGTGCGAGTCCGGGGGCCGGCCCTCCGCCACCGACGCCTCGGGGACGTACGGCGGCCTGTACCAGTTCGACGTCCGCACCTGGCAGGGCCTCGGCGGGAGCGGCCGCCCCCAGGACGCCCCGGCCGCGGAACAGACGTACCGGGCGAAGAAGCTCTACGTGCAGCGGGGCGCGAGCCCGTGGCCCCACTGCGGCCGCAGGCTCACCTCGTAGGCCGCGGGCCCGTGTCCGGCACCGGAGGCCCGCGTCCGGCACCGGAGGCCCGCGTCCGGCGCCGGAGGCCCGCGTCCGGCGCCGGAGGTTCACGTCGTCGTCGGGACCGGTCCGCCGATCTGAGACGCTTTACCGGTGAGCACCGCAGAGCAGCAGCCCGATATCCCCGCGCCCAGCACCCCCGACGCCCTCCTCGGCCCCGCCGACGTCAGGGAGCTGGCCGCCGCCCTCGGCGTACGCCCGACGAAGCAGAAGGGGCAGAACTTCGTCATCGACGCCAACACGGTGCGCCGGATCGTGCGCACCGCCGAGGTCCGCCCGGACGACGTGGTCGTCGAGGTCGGCCCCGGCCTGGGCTCGCTGACGCTCGCGCTGCTGGAGGCCGCCGACCGGGTCGTCGCCGTCGAGATCGACGACATCCTGGCGGCCGCGCTGCCCGCCACCATCGAGGCCCGCATGCCCGCGAAGAAGGACCGCTTCGCGCTGGTCCACTCCGACGCGATGCTCGTGACCGAACTGCCCGGTCCGGCGCCGACGGCGCTCGTCGCGAACCTGCCGTACAACGTGGCCGTGCCCGTCCTGCTCACCATGCTCGACCGGTTCCCGAGCATCGAGCGGACCCTCGTCATGGTCCAGGCGGAGGTCGCCGACCGGCTGGCCGCCGAGCCCGGCAACAAGGTGTACGGGGTGCCCTCCGTCAAGGCCAACTGGTACGCGCACGTCAAGCGCGCCGGAGCCATCGGCCGCAAGGTCTTCTGGCCCGCGCCCAACGTCGACTCCGGTCTCGTCTCCCTCGTGCGGCGCACCGAGCCGATCCGGACCAGCGCCTCGAAGGAAGAGGTCTTCGCGGTCGTCGACGCGGCGTTCGCGCAGCGCCGCAAGACCCTGCGCGCCGCACTGGCCGGCTGGGCCGGCTCCGCGGCGGGCGCGGAGGCCGCGCTGGTCGCCGCGGGCGTCTCCCCGCAGGCTCGCGGGGAGTCCCTGACGGTGGAGGAGTTCGCCGCGATCGCCGAGCACAAGCCCGCCCCGGAGAGGCCCGCACTGTGACCACGCGCACGAACACGAGCACCGGCCCGCGGACGACGCCCGTCACCGTACGGGTCCCCGCGAAGGTCAACGTCCAGCTGGCGGTCGGCGCGGCCCGCCCCGACGGCTTCCACGACCTCGCCAACGTCTTCCTCGCCGTCTCCCTCTTCGACGAGGTGACCGCGACCCCGGCCGACGCGCTGACGGTGACCTGCGAGGGCCCGGACGCCGACAAGGTCCCGCTGGACCGCACCAACCTCGCGGCGCGCGCCGCCGAGATCCTCGCCGCGCGCAACGGCCTCGCCCCCCTGGTGCACCTGCACATCGCCAAGAACATCCCCGTCGCCGGCGGCATGGCGGGCGGCAGCGCCGACGGCGCGGCGGCCCTGCTGGCCTGCGACGCCCTGTGGGGCCTGAACACCCCGCGCGAGGAACTCCTCGACATCTGCGCGGAGCTCGGCAGCGACGTCCCCTTCAGCCTGGTCGGCGGCGCCGCCCTCGGCACCGGCCGCGGCGAGGTCCTCACTCCGGTGCCCGCCGGTTCCTTCCACTGGGTGTTCGCGGTGGCCGACGGAGGCCTGTCCACCCCGGCCGTCTTCCGCGAGTTCGACCGCCTCGCCGAGGGCACCGGGATCCCGGAGCCGCAGGCCTCCCCGGCCCTCCTCACCGCCCTCGCCTCCGGCGACCCGGACGCGCTGGCCGCCACCCTGGCCAACGACCTCCAGCCCGCGGCCCTCTCCCTGCGGCCCTCGCTGGCGGCCACGCTGGACGCCGGCCTCGGCGCCGGCGCCCTGGCCGCCCTGGTCTCCGGCTCGGGCCCGACGACGGCCTTCCTGGCCGCCGACGAGGAGGCCGCCGCCAAGACCGCCGCCGCCCTCGAAGCCTCCGGCACCTGCCGCGCCACCCGCATCGCCTCCTCCCCCGCCCCGGGAGCCACGGTCCTGCCGCACTGAAACCGCGCCCCGGCCGCCCGCCGGTGGACAGGCTTGAACGCACCGCCGAGAGCTGCCCAGGAGGCCGTCCGATGTCCGAGCCCGTGGTGGGCGGAACGCCGCTGATCCCGATGCCGGCGCTCACCCCTGCGGCGCTGCGCGTCGCGGTGGCGCAGATCGCCCCGGCCCACCTGCCCGCCTTCGTCGAGCACCTGGACCGGGCGGCGGAGCAGAGCGCGCAACAGAGCACCATCGCCCCCCTGCGGGCGTTCCTGCAGTGGTGGGGGGAGTTCGTGGCCGTCCAGCGACACCCCGCCCGCGCGGCGCGGCTTCGGGAGCTGGAGGCCGTGGCGGCGGAAGCAGACGACCGCGAGGCACTCGACGCCGCGGTCGCCGAGATCCATGACATCCTCGCCGCAGCCCGCCGCGAGGCCGCGGCTTCCTGATGTTTCTCGCGCCGGAGCGGCTGAGGGAGATCTCGGTCGTCCGGGGGGTCTGGCTCGGCTGACACGTACTCAGGCCGGAGTTGAGTACCCGCGCACTGTCGCCGGGTGGGCGGCGGGGGAGAGCGTGGGGGCATGACAGCCACTGCGCGCGCCATGGCCGCCGCCACACCCGCCGACCGCGACCGGTACGTCGACCTGCTGCGCGTCGCCTCGCTCGGCACGGTCGTCGCCGGGCACTGGCTGATGGCCGCGGTCAGCGGCGACGGCATAGGGAACCTGCTCGCCCTCGTGCCCGCACTCCAGGTGCTCACCTGGGGGCTCCAGATCATGCCGGTCTTCTTCTTCGTCGGCGGGTTCTCGCACGCCCTCTCCTACCGCTCCCTGGCCCGCCGCCACGACGGGCCCGTCTACGCCGTCTTCCTGCGGGCCCGGCTGCGGCGGCTGCTGCGGCCCACCCTGGTGTTCGTGCTCGTGTGGGGCGCCGTCGCGCTCGGCGTGCAGCTCGCCGGAAAGGCCGAGGGGGCGTTGGCCGGCGCCGCGCTGCGGCTGGTCACCCAGCCGCTGTGGTTCATCGGGATCTACCTGGCCATGGTCGCCTTCACCCCGCCGCTGCTGAAGCTGCACGAGCGGCACGGCTGGGCCGCCTTCGCCGCGCTGGCCGGCGCCGCCGCACTGGTCGACGTACTGCGCTTCGCGTTCGGTGTCCCCTACGTGGAGTTCCTCAACTTCGCCCTCGTCTGGCTCGCCGTCCACCAGCTCGGCTTCCTCCGCGCCGACGGGCGCATCCGCCGGCCCGCCGTCCTGGCCGCCGCCGGCCTCGCCGGGGCCGCGCTGCTGGTCGCCTGCGGCCCGTACCCGCTGTCCATGGTCGGGATGCCCGGCGAGAAGGTGTCCAACATGGCCCCGCCCACCCTCGCCCTGCTCTGCCACGGCCTGTGGCTCGTCGGCGCCGTGCAGCTCGTCGCCCGGCCCGCCGGGGCCTGGCTGCGGCGCCCCCGCGTGTGGCGTACGGTCGTCGCCGCCAACGGCGTCGCCATGACCGCCTTCCTCTGGCACCTCACCGCGATGCTCGCCGTGTACGGGGCCCAGCTCGCCCTCGGCATGGAGCTGCCGGCCCCGGCCACCGCCGCCTGGTGGGCGCAGGTCCCCGTACGGATCCTGGCCGCGGCGGCGCTGACCGGCCTGTTCGTCGTCCTGTTCCGCCGCTTCGAGGCCCCCGCGCCCGCCCGTCCGGCCGGCCCCCAGGGATCCGCCGCCGGCCCCGTCGCCGCCCTCGGGATCACCCTGTGCCTCCTCGGAGTCCTGGGGGTCTCCATGACCGGACTCGGCGGCCTGCTCGACGGCCACACCGCCACCCTGATCGCCTTCCCCGTCACCGCACCGGCGGCCATCGGCATGGCCGTGGCTGGCGCCTGGCTGGTGGAACGGTCCGCCCCGGTCCGGAGGGTTAGGCTGAGGGGCTGATCCACACCCCTTCCCTGGAGCGCGTCTGATGGCCGTCAATCTGGTCAATGTCGAGGCAGTCAGCAAGGTGTACGGCACACGTACCCTGCTGGACGGTATCTCCCTCGGCGTGTCCGAGGGGGACCGGATCGGCGTCGTCGGCCGCAACGGCGACGGCAAGACCACCCTCATCCGGATGCTCGCCAAGCTGGAGGAGCCCGACGGCGGACGCGTCACCCAGTCCGGCGGCCTGCGCATGGGCGTCCTCACCCAGCACGACTCCCTCGACCCCGCCGCGACCATCCGCCACGAGATCATCGGCGACATGGCCGACCACGAGTGGGCCGGCAACGCCAAGATCCGCGACGTCCTCACCGGACTCTTCGGCGGCCTCGACCTGCCCGGCTTCAACCAGGGCCTCGACACCGTCATCGGGCCGCTCTCCGGCGGCGAGCGCCGCCGCATCGCCCTCGCCAAGCTCCTCATCGCCGACCAGGACCTCCTGATCCTCGACGAGCCCACCAACCACCTCGACGTCGAGGGCATCTCCTGGCTGGCCGGCCACCTCCAGGTGCGCCGCTCCGCACTCGTCTGCGTCACCCACGACCGCTGGTTCCTCGACCAGGTCTGCACCCGCATGTGGGACGTCCAGCGCGGCGAGGTCTTCGAGTACGAGGGCGGCTACAGCGACTACGTCTTCGCCCGCGCCGAACGCGAGCGCATCGCCGCCACCGAAGAGGCCAAGCGGCAGAACCTGATGCGCAAGGAGCTCGCCTGGCTGCGCCGCGGCGCCCCCGCCCGCACCTCCAAGCCCCGCTACCGCATCGAGGCCGCCAACGAGCTCATCGCCGACGTGCCGCCGCCGCGCGACAAGTCCGAGCTGATGCGCTTCGCCAACGCCCGCCTCGGCAAGACCGTCTTCGACCTCGAGGACGTCACCGTCCAGGCCGGCCCCAAGACCCTGCTCAAGCACCTCACCTGGCACCTCGGCCCCGGCGACCGCGTCGGCCTCGTCGGCGTCAACGGCGCCGGCAAGACCTCCCTGCTGCGCGCCCTCGCCGAGGCCGCCCGCACCCAGGGCGAGGCCCAGCCCGCCGCGGGCCGGGTCATCGTCGGCAAGACCGTCAAGCTGGCCTACCTCTCCCAGGAGGTCGGCGAACTCGACCCGTCCCTGCGGGTCCTGGAGGCGGTCCAGCGCGTCCGCGACCGCGTCGACCTCGGCAAGGGCCGCGAGATGACGGCGGGCCAGCTGTGCGAGCAGTTCGGCTTCACCAAGGAGAAGCAGTGGACGCCCGTCGGCGACCTCTCCGGCGGTGAGCGCCGCCGGCTGCAGATCCTGCGCCTGCTGATGGACGAGCCCAACGTGCTCTTCCTCGACGAGCCCACCAACGACCTCGACATCGAGACCCTGACCCAGCTCGAGGACCTCCTCGACGGCTGGCCCGGCTCGATGATCGTGATCTCCCACGACCGGTTCTTCATCGAGCGCACCACCGACACCGTCATGGCCCTGCTCGGCGACGCCAGCCTGCGGATGCTGCCGCGCGGCCTGGACGAGTACCTGGAGCGTCGCCAGAAGATGATCGAGGCGGCCGCCCCGGCGCCCGCGCCGGCCGCCGCCGCGAAGTCCACCTCCTCCGGGGACTCGCGCGCCGCGAAGAAGGAGCTCCAGAAGATCGAGCGGCAGCTCAACAAGCTCGCCGACCGCGAGGGGAACCTGCACGCCCAGATCGCCGAGCACTCCACCGACTACGACAAGGTGGCCAAGCTCGACGCGGAGCTGCGCGAACTTCTCGCCGACCGCGAGGAATTGGAGATGCGCTGGCTGGAGCTGGCCGAGGAGGCATAGGGAGGGGCATGCCGGTCAGGCCGCGAGCCCGACATGATCGGCGCAAACACCCCCTGGATTCCGCGGGTCTGCGGGGCCAACTGACCGGATAACGACGGCGTCACGGGCCGGTCCTCCCTTGGGAACAGGGGGCGGACCGGTCCGTTGTATGCACGGTGTCAGTGATAGAAAGGTCATTCTCCCCGACCCCCCGAAGCCGAAAGTGCGCTGATGACCGAGCCGCCCCAGCCGCCGAACCAGCCGCCGACCCCTTCCGGTTACGGACACCTGCCCGGCCCGCCGCAGCAGGGCTACGGATATCCGCAGCAGGGCGAGAACCCGTACGCGCAGCAGCCCGCGCACCCCCAGCAGCCCGGCCCCGTGCCGCAGCCGCCCACCGTTCCGGCGTACCCGGCCCACGGCCTGCAGCCGCCCCCGCCCGGCGCCCCCGGCATGCCTCCGAAGAAGAAGCTGCCCCTGATCGTCGCCGCCTCCGTCGCCGGCGTCCTCGTCCTCGGCGGAGTCGGCTACGCCGTCCTCGGCAGCGGCGGCAAGGACCCCGGGCAGCCCGTCGCCCAGGAGCCCGGCGACGCCAAGCCCGCCGCCTCCCCGTCCGTGGACGTCGGCGACGGCAGCGGACCGGGCGGCAACCAGCAGACCGACCTCAACGCCGGCCGCAAGCAGGGCGAGGACAAGGTCCTCTGGCTCAAGACCACCAAGATCGACGGCCCGGGCGCCGGCGTGGCCACCCATGGCCAGTGGGTCGTGGGCGACACCGTGGCCAAGACCGTCGGCAAGACGATCAAGGGTTACGCGATCGCCGACGGCAAGGAAAAGTGGACGATCACCTTCCCCGCGGACATCTGCGGCATGACCAAGCGGACCACCGACGACGGCAAGACCGTCGTCATGTACGGGGACGGCCCCTCGGCCACCGCCAACTGCAACCAGATCCGCATGGTCGACCTCAAGGCGGGCAAGGAGGGCTGGTCCAAGGAGGTCGCCAAGGAGAGCGCCTTCGACATGTTCCTCGACCCCAGCCTCGCCATGACCGGGGACACCGTCACCGTCAACCGCCTCACCCGCGCCACCGCCTTCAGGATCAGCACCGGTGAGAAGCTCTTCGGCAGCCCCGCCGAAGGCTGCGTACCCGGCGCCTACGCCGCCGGCAACGGCAAGATGATCGGCGTCGCCACCTGCAACGACGCCGACATGACCGTCGAGATCCAGGACGCCGACCCGGTCACCGGCAAGAAGACGTGGACCTACCGGCTCCCCAAGGGCTGGAAGGTCTCCCGCGTCTACGGCCTCGACCCCATCGTCCTCCACCTCACCAACGCCGCCACCAAGGAGAGCTCCATCGTGGTCCTCGGACCCGACGGCAAGCAGCGCACCACGCTCTCCGGCGAGGGCAAGTTCTCCACCGAGTGCAGCGTCAGCCACGACGACTCCCTGCAGGGCTGCGCCACCGCCGTCGTCGACGCCGGCACCCTCTACCTCCCCACCAAGGCCGGCATCGGCAAGGCCAACGAGGTCGTCGCCTTCGACCTGAACACGGGCAAGGCCAAATGGCGCGTCCCGGCGGGCGAGGGACGCACCCTGGAGCCGCTCAAGGCCGCGAACGGGCAGCTGATCGCCTACCGCAAGGCCGAATCCCGCCAGGGCGGCGAGGTCGTCTCGATCCCCGCCGACGGCAGCACCCCCACCGCGCTCCTGCGCCACCCCTCAGGCCCCTCCGCACCGATCGAGAGCTCCTTCTACTCCCCGGACGTCGACTACGCCGACGGACGCTTCTTCATCTCCACGACCCGCCTGCTCGCCCAGGACAAGGACGAGAAGCTCCTGATGGTCTTCGGCAAGTGAACCCCCGTCCGGCACGCCGTCCGACGAGCCGTCCACCGAGAGGCAACAGCAACCGATGAGTACCCCGCCGCCCCCCAGCCAGCCGCCGTCCGGCGGCTTCGGAGCGCCGCAGGATCCCCCGCCGGGCGGGTTCGGAGCGCCCCAGCCGCCCGCAGGACCGCCCGCGGCGCCCGCCGGCCCGCCCGCCCCGCCCGCAGGACCGCCCGCGGCGCCCGCCGCCGCACAGCAGCCGCCGGCCGGGCAGCCCGCGTACGGCTACCCGCAGGCCGACCCCGGCTACGGATACCCGCAGCAGCCCGCCGCGCCCGCGCAGTACGGCGCACCCGTACCCCCCGCCCAGCCCCCGGCCGGCGGTGGCGGCGGGGACAAGCGCACCCAGCTGATGATCGTCGGCGCGGCCCTCCTGGCCATCGTCCTGATCGTCGGCGGCGGCCTCTGGTACACCTCCGGCGACGGCGGCAAGGAGGACATCGCACAGAGCGACCCCAGCGCCTCCCCGGGCGGCGACAAGAACCCGGCCTCCGCGCCCGGCACCGAGAAGGTCCCCGGCAACCCCAAGTCGAAGACCCTCTACAACCAGCCCGTCCCGGCCGTCACCGACATCGTGTCCGTCAACGGCTCCTGGCTGACCGACAACACCTACGTCAAGTCCGACGTGTCGAAGGTCGTCGGCTACAACGTCGTCGACGGCGGCAAGAAGTGGGAGATCCCCCTCGCGGGCGAGGTCTGCGGAGCCACCCCGCACGTCAGCGAGAAGAAGACGGCGATCCTCTTCAGGCCCGCCCAGCCCACCGCCGAGAACAAGTACCCGCCGTGCACCGAGGTCGGCGTCATCGACCTCGAAGCCGGCAAGCTCGTCTGGTCCGGCAACATCAAGAGCGCCAACGGCGGCGACAAGCCCATCCACTTCTCCGAGATCACCCTCAGCGGCAAGACCGTCGCCGCGGCCGGCGTCTCCGGCGGCGGCGCCGCCTGGAACCTCGCCGACGGCAAGAACCTGTGGCAGCCCAAGGTCGACGGCGAGAGCTGCCGCGACACCGGCTACGCGGGCGGCGAGGCCCTCGCCGCCATCCGCAAGTGCGGCCAGCACCCCAACTACACCCTGCACGCGCAGCTCCTCGACCCGGCCACGGGCGCGCCCACCGGCTCCTACAAGCTCTCCCAAGGCATCGAGTACGCGCACATCGTCTCCACCAAGCCGTTCGTCGTCGCGGCCGACGTCGGCGACAACGCCAAGGGCGGCAAGGGCGTCAGCGACCTGTTCGTCGTCGACGCCAAGGGCGAGCTGAAGGCGCGCATCCCGCTCGCCGCCGGCTCCTTCGCCGCCAAGTGCGGCTCCACCGACGTCGAGAAGTGCTCCAACATGGTCGTCGGCAACGGCAAGATCTACGTGCCCTCCGCCGAGCACCAGGGCCAGTCGCCCACCGGCCGCACCAACGAACTGCTCTCCTTCGACCTGGAGACCGGCAAGCAGACCACCGACCGCGCCGACGCGGGCGAGCGGTACACCATGTACCCGCTGCGCATGGACGGGTCGAACATCATCGCCTACAAGGTCCCCCCCTACGACAAGGGCGGCCAGATCGTCAGCATCGACGGCAAGACGATGAAGGAGACCCTCCTCATGGAGAACCCGGCCGACAAGGACATCCGGCGCGCCGAGACCTCCTTCTCGCCCGACTTCTCCTCCGAGCTGCGCTACCACAACGGCAAGCTCTTCATGGCCAAGCAGAACATCAGCAAGCCGTACTCGTCCGAGCCGGAGTACCTCTTCGTCTCGTTCACCGCGAGCTGACCCGCACAGCACCGCATGAAGCCCCCGAACGGTCCGTACCGATCGGGGGCTTCTGCGCGGTATCACCCTCGCGCCGTCGAACAAGCGTGTAGCTTGCCGGGGCAGAAGGGTGGGGGGTGGGTTCCTCAATGGGCGTACGCGTCGTGGTGGTCGACGACCACCGGCTGCTGGCCGAGGCACTGGCCTCTGCCCTCAAACTGCGCGGCCACCGGGTGCTGGCCGCCGCGGCCCCGGCGGCGGGCGCCGCCGAACTCGTCATCGGCCGTGCCCCGGAGGTCTGCCTCCTCGGCACCGCCAACCCCGCCGAGCCCGGAGTCTTCGAACCGGTCGTCCGCATCAAACGGGAGAGACCGCAGATCGCCGTGGTCGTCCTCGGCCCCGTCCCCAGCCCCCGCGGGATCGCCGCCGCCTTCGCCGCAGGCGCCTCCGGGTACGTACGCCAGGACGAGCGCATCGAGGGAGTGGAACGGGCGCTGGCCAAGGCACGGGCGGGAGAGGCGGCGATCGCCCCGCAACTGCTCCAGGGGGCCTTCTCGGAACTCCTCAACCCCGCCGTCCAGCCCGACGACGAAGGCAGCCGGCTGCTGCGCCTGCTGACCCCGCGCGAAGTGGAGGTGCTCGTACGGGTCGCCGAGGGCGAGGACACCCGCCTGATCGCCGCGGGCATGGCCATCGCGCCCAGCACCGCCCGCACCCACGTACAGCGGGTCCTGATGAAACTGGGCGTCGGATCACGGCTGGAAGCGGCCGCGCTGGCCGCCCGCACCGGCCTCCTGGACCGGGCCCTGCCCGGACCGTCGTCCCCCGAGCCGCGGGGCTGACCGCAGGGTTCCGGAGCCGCCGATTTCCCCCGCGGGCGCCGCATCGGGTAAGCCAGTGCCCAAGCACGCGCACCCACGCGCGCGTGGTCCCCCGCGAGAGGCAGTAGGCGAGTGAGCAAGTACCTGGTAACCGGTGGCGCCGGATACGTCGGCAGCGTAGTCGCGGCCCACCTCCTGGAGGCCGGCCACGAGGTCACCGTCCTCGACGACCTCAGCACCGGCTTCCGCGCCGGCGTCCCCGAAGGCGCCACCTTCATCGAGGGCCGCATCCAGGACGCCGCCCGCCACATCGACCCCTCCTACGAGGCCGTGCTGCACTTCGCCGCCTTCTCGCAGGTCGGCGAGTCCGTGGTGAACCCCGGCAAGTACTGGGAGAACAACGTCGGCGGCACCCTCGCCCTGCTGGCCGCGATGCGCGAGGCCGGCGTGCGCCGGCTCGTCTTCTCCTCCACCGCCGCCACCTACGGCGAGCCGACCGAAGGCCTGCTCACCGAAGCCTCGGTGACCGCGCCGACCAACCCGTACGGCGCCTCCAAGCTCGCCGTCGACCACATGATCGCGGGGGAGTGCGTCGCCCACGGCCTGGCCGCGGTGTCCCTGCGCTACTTCAACGTGGCCGGCGCCTACGGAGCCTACGGCGAACGCCACAGCCCCGAGACCCACCTGATCCCGCTCGTCCTCCAGGTCGCCCTCGGCGAACGCGAGTCGATCTCCGTGTTCGGCGAGGACTACCCCACCCCGGACGGCACCTGCGTACGCGACTACATCCACGTCGCCGACCTCGCCGAGGCCCACCTGGCCGCCCTGCAGGCCGCCACCGCCGGAGAACACCTCATCTGCAACCTGGGCAACGGCAGCGGGTTCTCCGTGCGCGAGGTCATCGAGACCGTCCGCAAGGTCACCGGCCGGGACATCCCCGAGGTCGTCGCCCCGCGCCGGGCCGGCGACCCGGCGATGCTCGTCGCCTCCGCCCGCACCGCCCACGAACGCCTCGGCTGGACCCCGAACCGCGCCGACCTCACCGGCATCATCCAGGACGCCTGGAACTTCGCCCGCGCTGTTTCGTAGGGCTCGGTTCTGTTCGGACCGGGGCTCGGTTCGCCTCCGGGGCGCTTGTTGCCGGCTCGTGGGGCCGTACGTGCTCGAAAGCCGCTCGTGCCTCGCGGTTTCCTCCGCGCGCCCGGCCCCACTCCCCGGCGCGCCCCTTCGGCTCACCTCCCCGTGCAACGGCTGTGGCGGGGGCGCGAGCTCTGGGGCCATGCGCCGCGGGCGGGCGCTGCGCGCGGGCGCCCGGCGTGCGCACGCCGGGTGAAATGCCCCCCGTGCAACTGCCGATGGCACGCGCCCGTGCGCAAGACGTCCCACAGGCCCCCGATTCCGATGATTTCCAGCCACGGCCGAGCCCCTGGGGAACGCACACTCCTCAAATCCCCGGGAAAAACTTCTGCTATTCGGCCAACTGCGAGCCGCCCCCGGCCCTACGCTGATGCGTGACACCGGTGGGGGCCGGTGTTGATTCAGGGGTCGAGACAAGTCGGGTACGGCGTCCGGTCCGGGGTAGTGCAGATATGTCTCGGCGGCGGCCGGGGGCTGCGGATCACCCGGTCCTGGCGCCGTACCCGCCGTCGTCCGTTCCCCTACCCTTGGGGGTTTTGTGGTTCGTATCCGGGTTCTCGTCGTCGACGATCACCGCATCTTCGCCGAATCGCTCGCAGCCGCGCTCGCGGCCGAGCCGGACGTGGACGTGTCCGCGGCCGGCAGCGGCCCCGCCGCACTGCGCTGCCTCGAACGCGCGGTGGCCGAGGGCCGCCGCTTCGACGTCCTGCTGGTCGACGCCGACCTCGGCGCCGTCGCCGGGGCCGTGCCCGCCCAGCGGGAGCCGGGGGCCGGGCCGCCACAGCCCGCCTCGGACGGGATCGCGCTGGTGGCCGCGGTACGGGTGGCCCACCCAGGGGTCCGCACCGTCGTCCTCGCCGAGCGCGACGACCCGCGCCGGGCCGCCCACGCCCTGCAGGCGGGTGCCTCGGGCTGGGTGGCCAAGGACTGCTCGCTCTCTCGGCTCCTCGCCGTCATCCGCGGGGTCCTGCGGGAGGAGACCCACCTCCCGCCCGCACTGCTCACCGGAGTGCTCCGCGAGCTGACCGCCGCGCGCAAGCACCGCACCGACAGCGAACGGCTCGTGGAGTCCCTCACCCCGCGCGAGCACGAGGTGCTGCGCTGCATGGTGGCGGGGCTGGGCCGCAAGGACGTGGCGGCGCGGCTGTTCCTGTCCCCGCACACGGTCCGCACCCACATGCAGAACGTGCTGGGCAAGCTCGGCGTGCACTCCACGCTGGCCGCGGTGGCGCTGGCCCGGCGGGCCGGCGTACGACCCGCCGACCTAGCCGGGGATGTTGTCGAACGGAGCGGTCAACTGGCGTAGCAGCCCGGCGAGATCGCCGCGCTGGCTCTGCGAGAGCTGGGCCAGGATCGCCCGCTCCTGGGCGAGCAGCCCGGCGAGGGCCTGGTCGGCGCGGTCCCGGCCCTCGGGGGTGAGCCGCACCAGGACCCCGCGGCGGTCGCTGGGGTCCGGGAGCCGCTCGACCAGGCCCTTCTTCGCGAGCCGGTCGATGCGGTTGGTCATGGTGCCGGAGGTGACCAGGGTCTGGGTCAACAGCTGGCCGGGGGAGAGCTGGTAGGGGGCGCCGGCGCGGCGCAGCGACGTCAGGACGTCGAACTCCCAGGGCTCCAGGCCGTGCTCGGAGAAGGCCAGCCTGCGGGCGCGGTCGAGATGGCGCGCGAGCCTGCTGACGCGGCTCAGTACCTCGAGCGGTTCCACGTCGAGGTCAGGGCGCTCCCGCCGCCATGCCGCCACCAGTCGGTCGACCTCGTCCTCCATGCCGATCAGTGTAAGGGGTCTGTCGATGTGAAGTCTCTTCATCCCGAGTATCTCGATCACAAGTATCTTGACATCGAGATATAAATGAAGCGAGCATGGGGCATGGAGGGGGCCGGAACAGATTCCGCTTTCCGACCGCCCCGCCAGCAGGGAGGCTCGAACATGTATTCCGATACCGCGCACGCAGGGACCCCCACGTCCACCGCGCCCTCCGCACCCACCTGGGACCCCCAGCAGTACCTCCGGCACGCGGGCCACCGCACACGGCCCTTCCTCGACCTGCTCGCCCGCATACCCGAACTCCCCACCAGCCCCGCCCGCATCGCCGACCTCGGCTGCGGCCCCGGCAACGTCACCGAACTCCTCACCACCCGCTGGTCCGAGGCCGTCATCACCGGCTTCGATCTCTCGCCGGAGATGCTCCAGCGCGCCACCGAGCAGTACGCCGGCCCCACCGCCGGCGGAGGCAGCCTCGACTTCCGCCACGGCGACATCGCCGGCTGGCTCCCCGAGGAGCCCTACGACCTGATCGTCTCCAACGCCGCCCTGCAGTGGGTCCCCAGCCACCCCGGCTCCTTCGGCGCCTGGATCAACGGCCTGCGCCCCGGCGGCACCTTCGCCTTCCAGATCCCCGGCAACTTCACCGCCCCCAGCCACGCCCTCCTCGCGCAGCTCTGCGACGCCCCGCGCTGGCGCTCCCGCCTCGCCGGCCACGGCGCCCGCTACATCCACCTTCTCGAACCCGCCGAATATCTCGCCCGGTTCACCGAGCTCGGCTGCACCGCCGACGTCTGGGAGACCACCTACCACCAGCTCCTCCACGGCCCCGACCCCGTGCTCGACTGGGTCAAGGGCACCGCGCTGCGGCCCGTCCTCACGGCCCTCGGCGACGACCGGGAAGCCGTCGACGCCTTTCTCACCGAATACCGTGACCTGCTGCGCGCGGCCTACCCGAGCGGGCCGCGCGGAACCGTCTTCCCGTTCCGAAGGATCTTCGCCGTGGCCCGCAAGGAGGCCTGACCGTGCTCACCGCAGTCGACCACGTCCAACTGGCCGCCCCGCCCGGCTCCGAGGACCGGCTCCGCGCCTACTACACCGGCGTCCTGGGCATGACCGAGATCCCCAAACCCCCCGTCCTCGCCGCCCGAGGAGGATGCTGGTTCGCCGCCGGATCCGTACAACTGCACCTCGGCGTCGAGGACGACTTCCGGCCCGCCCGCAAGGCGCACCCCGGACTACGGGTCACCGGCATCGCGGCGTACGCGCAAAGACTGAAGGAGAGGGGCGCCGAGGTGGTCTGGGACGCGAACCTTCCCGGCCACCACCGCTTCTACTCCGAGGACCCCGTCGGCAACCGGCTCGAATTCCTGGAACCGCACGAGGCTGCACCCGCCCGCTAGCCCGCACGACACGACGGCGCCCCGCCACCGGACCACCGGTGACGGGGCGCCGTCGTACCGCCCGCGAACGGGACCTAGCTCTTGCGGCGGCCCACCAGCTGCGGCTTCGACTCCAGCCCGTCCAGCCCGTGCCACGCCAGGTTCACCAGATGCGCCGCCACCTCGGCCTTCTTCGGCTTGCGCACGTCCAGCCACCACTGCCCCGTCAGCGCCACCATCCCGACCAGCGCCTGCGCGTACAGCGGGGCCAGCTTCGGATCGAAGCCCCGGGCCTTGAACTCCAGCCCCAGGATGTCCTCCACCTGCGTGGCGATGTCACTGATCAGCGAGGCGAACGTACCCGTCGACTGCGCGACCGGGGAATCCCGCACCAGGATCCGGAAACCGTCCGTGTACGACTCGATGTAGTCCAGCAGCGCGAACGCCGCCTGCTCCAGCAGCTCCCGCGGATGCCCGGCCGTCAGCGCACCCGTGACCCCGTCCAGCAACTGGCGCATCTCCCGGTCCACGACGACCGCGTACAGGCCCTCCTTGCCGCCGAAGTGCTCGTACACCACCGGCTTGGACACCCCGGCCTTCGCCGCGATCTCCTCCACCGACGTGCCCTCGAAACCCTTCTCCGCGAACAGGGTCCGGCCGATGTCCAGCAATTGCTGGCGCCGCTCCGCGCCCGTCATCCGAACCCGGCGGCCACGCCCGGGCTTGTCGCTGCTGGTACCGCCGTCGATCGCCACGCCCCCCATCATGCCGCGTTCGACCCGTTTTCCCTGCGCCGGGCGTCGATCCGGGCCGCCGACGGCCACCGCACGTCCGTCGCCCACCCCAGCTGCTCGAACCAGCGGATCAGCCGCGCACTGGAATCCACCTGCCCCCGCAGCACACCGTGCCGGGCCGACGTCGGATCCGCGTGGTGCAGGTTGTGCCACGACTCACCGCACGACAGCACCGCCAGCCACCACACGTTGCCCGACCGGTCCCGGGACTTGAACGGCCGCTTGCCCACCGCGTGACAGATCGAATTGATCGACCAGGTCACGTGGTGCAGCAGCGCCACCCGCACCAGAGAACCCCAGAAGAACGCCGTGAACGCCCCCCACCACGACATCGTCACCAGACCGCCGACCAGCGGCGGAACCGCCAGCGAGAAGATCGTCCACCAGATGAAGTCCCGCGAGATGCGCCGGATGGCCGGGTCCTTGATCAGATCCGGGGCGTACTTCTGCTGATCGGTCTGCTCCTCGTCGAACAGCCATCCGATGTGCGCCCACCACAGGCCCTTCATCAGCGCCGGCACCGTCTCACCGAACCGCCACGGCGAATGCGGGTCACCCTCGTGGTCGGAGAACTTGTGGTGCTTGCGGTGGTCCGCCACCCACCGCACCAGCGGACCCTCGACCGCCATCGAGCCCATCACCGCGAGCACGATCCGCAGCGGCCGCTTCGCCTTGAAGGAACCATGCGTGAAGTAACGGTGGAAACCGATCGTGATCCCGTGGCAGGCCAGGAAGTACATGAACACCATCAGGCCCAGGTCCAGCCAGCTCACCCCCCAGCCCCAGGCCAGCGGCACCGCCGCCAGCAGCGCCACGAAGGGGACGGTGATGAACAGCAGCAGGGCGACCTGCTCGATCGACCGCTTGTTCTCGCCGCCCAGCGTCGCGGACGGCACAGGAGTCTCGGAGGGCGCTGAGGCACCCTCGATCAGATCGGGGCTGGTGGTCATGGGTGTCCCCTGGGGGGTGAGGGAGGTCGGAGGGTGCGCCGGATCACCGGAACCCGAATCCTACGGGTCCGTAACCTACGGCATCGTAAGTATGGCAAAGCCCGGGCCCGGGACAAGAGGAGCGCGGGCGCGGCCACCGGTGCGGACCCGCGTCCCCACCCGTCGGCCGACCCCGTACGACTCGGCCTATGAGACGTTTGCCCAGGCACGGGCATCGGACACCTATCCTGTTCCCCGTCGGACAGCGCGGTCCGCACGGGCAGCCCGAGCCACATCTCAGGAGCGGCGGTCCCCCGGACGGAGTCCGGAGGGGTCCACGCCGCCCACGGCCGGGAGCCCACCGCCCAGTAGCGCTCGAACACTGCAAGGAGCCGCACCTGTGAGCAGTGCTGACAAGGCCCCCCTGGCCACCCAGCAGGCCCCCGTCACCCCGGCCGCCACCGCCAACGCGGAACTGCGCGCGGACATCCGCCGCCTCGGCGACCTCCTCGGGGAGACCCTCGTACGCCAGGAAGGCCAGGACCTGCTCGACCTCGTCGAACGCGTCCGCGCCCTCACCCGCACCGACGGCGAAGCCGCCGCCGCCCTCCTCGGCGACACCGACCTGGAGACCGCCGCCAAGCTCGTGCGTGCCTTCTCCACCTACTTCCACCTCGCCAACATCACCGAGCAGGTCCACCGCGGCAAGGAACTGCGCGCCCACCGCGCCGCCGAGGGCGGGCTCCTCGCCCGCACCGCCGACATGCTCAAGGACGCCGACCCCGAGCACCTGCGCGAGACGGTCAAGAACCTCAACGTCCGGCCCGTCTTCACCGCGCACCCCACCGAGGCGGCCCGCCGCAGCGTCCTCAACAAGCTGCGCCGCATCGCGGCCCTCCTGGAGGAACCCGTCACCGGCGCCGGCGACCGCCGCCGCCACGACCTCCGCCTCGCCGAGAACATCGACCTCGTCTGGCAGACCGACGAACTGCGCGTCGTCCGTCCCGAGCCCGCCGACGAGGCCCGCAACGCCATCTACTACCTCGACGAGCTCCACGCCGGCGCCGTCGGCGACGTCCTGGAGGACCTCGCCGCCGAACTGCGGCGCGTCGGCATCGAACTGCCCGCCGGCACCCGCCCCCTCACCTTCGGCACCTGGATCGGCGGCGACCGCGACGGCAACCCCAACGTCACCCCCGACGTCACCCGCGACGTGCTGATCCTCCAGCACGAACACGGCATCACCGACGCCCTCGAACTCGTCGACTTCCTGCGCAGCCTGCTGTCCAACTCCATCCGCTACACCGGAGCCACCGAGGAACTCCTCGCCTCCCTCCAGGCCGACCTCGAACGCCTGCCCGAGATCAGCCCCCGCTACAAGCGCCTCAACGCCGAAGAGCCCTACCGGCTCAAGGCCACCTGCATCCGCCAGAAGCTCCTCAACACCCGTGAGCGCCTCGCCAAGGGCATCCCCCACGAGGAAGGCCGCGACTACCTCGGCACCGCCGAGCTGCTCACCGACCTCACCCTCATCCAGACCTCCCTGCGCGAGCACCGAGGCGGCCTCTTCGCGGACGGCCACATGGACCGCACCATCCGCACCCTCGCCGCCTTCGGCCTCCAGCTCGCCACCATGGACGTACGCGAACACGCCGACGCCCACCACCACGCCCTCGGCCAGCTCCTCGACCGCCTCGGCGAGGAATCCTGGCGCTACGCCGACATGCCCCGCGACTACCGGCAGAAGCTCCTCGCCAAGGAACTCCGCTCCCGCCGCCCGCTGGCACCCACCCCGGCCCCCCTCGACGCCGCCGGCGCCAAGACCCTCGGCGTCTTCGCCGCCGTCAAGGACGCCTTCGAGAAGTTCGGGCCCGAAGTCATCGAGTCCTACATCATCTCGATGTGCCAGGGCGCCGACGACGTCTTCGCCGCCGCCGTCCTCGCCCGCGAGGCCGGCCTCATCGACCTCCACGCCGGCTGGGCCAAGATCGGCATCGTCCCGCTCCTGGAGACCACCGACGAGCTCCGCGCCGCCGACGTCATCCTCGACGAGATGCTCGCCGACCCCTCCTACCGCCGCCTGGTCTCCCTCCGCGGCGACGTCCAGGAGGTCATGCTCGGCTACTCCGACTCCTCCAAGTTCGGCGGCATCACCACCAGCCAGTGGGAGATCCACCGAGCCCAGCGCCGGCTGCGCGACGTCGCCCACCGCTACGGCGTCCGCCTGCGCCTCTTCCACGGCCGCGGCGGCACCGTCGGCCGCGGCGGCGGCCCCTCCCACGACGCGATCCTCGCCCAGCCCTGGGGCACCCTCGAAGGCGAGATCAAGGTCACCGAACAGGGCGAGGTCATCTCCGACAAGTACCTCGTCCCCTCCCTCGCCCGCGAGAACCTCGAACTGACCGTCGCGGCCACCCTGCAGGCCTCCGCCCTGCACACCGCGCCCCGCCAGTCCGACGAATCCCTCGCCCGCTGGGACGCGGCCATGGACACCGTCTCCGACGCCGCCCACGCCGCCTACCGCGAGCTGGTCGAAGACCCCGACCTGCCCGCCTACTTCTTCGCCGCCACCCCCGTCGACCAGCTCGCCGACCTCCACCTCGGCTCCCGGCCCTCCCGCCGCCCCGACTCCGGAGCCGGCCTCGACGGCCTGCGCGCCATCCCGTGGGTCTTCGGCTGGACCCAGTCCCGCCAGATCGTCCCCGGCTGGTACGGCGTCGGCTCCGGCCTCAAGGCCCTGCGCGAAGCCGGCCACGAGGACGCCCTCACCGAGATGGGCGAACGCTGGCACTTCTTCCGCAACTTCCTGTCCAACGTCGAGATGACACTGGCCAAGACCGACCTGCGGATCGCCCGCCACTACGTCGACACCCTCGTACCCGACGAGCTCAAGCACGTCTTCGCCCGCATCCAGGCCGAACACGAGCTCACCGTCCGCGAGGTCCTGCGCATCACCGGCGGCGAGCAGCTCCTCGACTCCCACCCGGTGCTCCAGCAGACCTTCGCCGTCCGCGACGCCTACCTCGACCCCATCTCCTACCTCCAGGTCTCCCTCCTGGCCCGCCAGCGCGCCGCCGCCGCCCGCGGCGAGGAAGCCGACCCGCTCCTCTCCCGCGCCCTGCTCCTCACCGTCAACGGTGTCGCCGCAGGCCTGCGCAACACCGGCTGACCGGGCCGCCGTACCCACGAAAACGGGGGGTCCCCCGCGCCGCACCGGCGCCGGGGACCCCCCTTTTTTTTCTGCTTCGTACGAGGGGACTCAGCCCTCGGCGCCGGACCGGCGACGGCGGACCAGCAGGAACGCCCCGGCCGCGATCAGCGCCGCCGCCATCGCGGCGAGCAGCCCGATGGGAGCGTCCGAACCGGTCTTGGCCAGGTCACCACCGGTCGTACCGCCCGAGGCCGAGGCCGACGCGGACGGAGCGGGGGAGGACGCCGAGGAGGAGGGCGACGTGCTCGTCGACGACGACGGGCTCGTGCTCGTGCTCACCGAGGTCGACGGCGAGGCCGACGTGCTGGAACTCGGAGACGTCGAGGCCGAGGTCGAGGTCGACGGCGCCGGCGTGGTGGAGGACTGCGACGGCGTCGGCTCGGTCGTCGCCGTCGACGGGCAGGTGTGCGAGAGGTTGAACCACTCCAGCTTCTTGCCGCCGCCCGTGGTGCCCTCGACCTCGGCGACCGCCGAGACCAGCTTCGCGCCGGGCTCCGAAGCCGCGTACGCGTGGTTCTCGTTCGGCGGACCGAAGACGGTGATGACCTGCTCGCCGCCCGGCTCGAACTTCACGGTCAGCTTCACGAAGGAGACCTCGTTCGGGCTGCCCGGCGCGATGAAGTGCCAGCCGTCCTTCGTCGCGGGTATGGACGCGCAGGTCTCGCCGGGCTTGCCCTTGTACTGGGCCGCGTAGATCGGCAGGTCCTTCGCCTGGTGCAGCGGCACCTCGTAGGAGTCGGCGGCGAACGCCGGGCCGGCGGACGCGGAGAGGAGCAGCGCAGTGGCAACAGCCGCCCAGCGCTTACGGGAACGGAGCATCGAGGCACCTCTGGGGACGAGAGGGAAACATGGGGCCATGGGGGGCGGCGGCGCCAGCATGCTGATACGACGCCGCCCCGGTCAAGGGTCAGACGCACATATTTGCTACGAACTGACCTGCTCCGGGCCACTTGTCCCTTGTGAAGATGCCCGACGCGCTACCCGTTGTACGCCGACTGCGCGCGCTCCAGTCCCTCCGCGACCAGGCACTCCACCGCATCCGCCGCCCGGTCCACGAACCAGTCCAGCTCCTTGCGCTCCGTGGAGGAGAAGTCCTTCAGCACGAAGTCCGCGACCTGCATCCGGCCCGGAGGCCGCCCGATGCCGCACCGCACCCGGTGGTAATCCGCACCCATCGACTTCGTCATCGACTTCAGGCCGTTGTGCCCGTTGTCCCCGCCGCCCAGCTTCAGACGCAGCGTCGGATAGTCGATGTCCAGCTCGTCGTGGACCGCGACGATCCGCTCCAACGGCACCTTGTAGAAGTCCCGCAGGGCCGTCACCGGACCACCCGACAGGTTCATGAACGACATCGGCTTGGCGAGCACCACCCGGCGGTTCGCCGGCCCCGGCGGACCCATCCGGCCCTCGACCACCTGCGCCCGCGCCTTGTGCGCCTTGAACTTCCCGCCGATCCGCTCCGCCAGCAGATCGACCACCATGAACCCGATGTTGTGGCGGTTCCCGGCATACTCCGCACCCGGATTGCCCAGCCCCACGATCAACCAGGGTGCCGCGTCGTCCGACATCAAAAAGCTCCTTACCCGTACCGCCCGGAACGAAGACGACCGCCGTCCCGCTCCAGTGGAGCCGGACGGCGGTCGGTCAGCAACTGCTGAGAGGAAGGGGCGAGGCTCAGGCCTCGGTGCCCTCGGCCTCGGCCTCGGCGGCGGGCTCCTCGGCCTGCGGGGCGACGACCTGCAGGACGGCGGTCTCACCGTCGACGGCCAGGGTGGTGCCGGCCGGCAGCTTCAGGTCGGAGGCGTGCACGGTCGCACCGGCCTCCAGGCCCTCGATGGAGACGGTGATCTCGGTGGGGATGTGGGTGGCCTCGGCCTCGACGGAAACGGCCGTCAGGAGGGTCTCCAGCAGGTTGCCACCGGCGGCCAGGTCGCCCTCGGTGACGACCGGAACCTCGACGACGACCTTCTCGCCCTTCTGGACGATCAGGAAGTCGACGTGCGAGATGGTGCGCTTCAGGGGGTGACGCTGCACGGCCTTCGGGATGACCAGCTCGGTGCCGTCGCCCGCGATGTCCAGGGACAGCAGGACGTTCGGGGTCTTCAGCGCCATCATCAGGCCGTGGGCCTCGACGTTGACGTGCTTCGGGGCGGTGCCGTGACCGTAGATGACACCGGGGGTCAGGGCGTCACGACGGGCCTGGCGGGCAGAGCCCTTGCCGAAGGTGTCGCGCAGGGTGGCGGAAAGCTTGACCTCGGACATGCTCACTCCTCGTGGGGTGATGGAAAAGGACACAGTCACCCGGCCTGAACGGCCTGCTACGAAGAGCGCGTCGATAACGGAGTGCCCGCACAGAAATGCGGCCTCCCTCGCCGAGCAACTTCATGAGTCTACCCGGCGGGAAGGCCGCACTTCAAAAGGATCTAGCGGGAGCCCTTACTGCTGCTCCTCGAACAGGCTCGTCACCGAACCGTCCTCGAAGACCTCGCGCACCGCGCGCGCGATCATCGGGGCGATCGACAGCACCGTGATCTTGTCGAGCTCCAGGTCCGACGGGTCCGGCAGGGTGTTCGTGAAGACGAACTCGCTCACCTTGGAGTTCTTCAGACGGTCGGCCGCCGGACCCGACAGGATGCCGTGCGTCGCCGTCACGATCACGTCCTCCGCACCGTGCGCGAACAGCGCCTCGGCCGCGGCGCAGATCGTGCCACCCGTGTCGATCATGTCGTCGACCAGGACGCAGACGCGGCCCTTGACCTCACCGACGACCTCGTGGACCGTCACCTGGTTGGCGACGTCCTTGTCACGGCGCTTGTGCACGATCGCCAGCGGCGCGTCCAGCCGGTCGCACCAGCGGTCCGCCACCCGCACACGGCCGGCGTCCGGGGAGACGATCGTCAGCTTCGTGCGGTCCACCTTCGCGCCCACGTAGTCCGCGAGGACGTTCAGCGCCGACAGGTGGTCCACCGGGCCGTCGAAGAAGCCCTGGATCTGGTCCGTGTGCAGGTCGACCGTCAGGATGCGGTCCGCACCCGAGGTCTTCAGCAGGTCCGCCACCAGGCGCGCCGAGATCGGCTCGCGGCCCTTGTGCTTCTTGTCCTGACGGGCGTAGCCGTAGGACGGGATGATCACGGTGATGGAACGCGCCGACGCGCGCTTCAGCGCGTCGATCATGATCAGCTGCTCCATGATCCACTTGTTGATCGGAGCCGTGTGGCTCTGGATCAGGAAGCAGTCCGCGCCACGCGCCGACTCCTGGAAGCGGACGTAGATCTCACCGTTCGCGAAGTCGAAAGCCTTGGTCGGCACGAGGCCGACTCCCAGCTGGTGCGCGACCTCCTCGGCCAGCTCGGGGTGGGCGCGGCCGGAGAAGAGCATCAGCTTCTTCTCGCCGGTCGTCTTGATCCCGGTCACAGCACTGTCTCCTCAGACGTGTTGAAGCTGCTCGCCCCCATGTGCGTCCGTCCCGCACACGGTGAGCCAGCCGAATTGCGTGCACCTATCACGGTACGCCGTTCGAGACGTACCTGTTTCCGGTCGGTTCACCTCAAGGGCGCTCGGAGTCCTCCGAGGCAGCCGACTGCGCAGCCGTGGCGGCGGCGCTTCCCGGACGCTTGCGAGCCACCCAGCCCTCGATATTCCGCTGCTGGCCACGGGCCACCGCCAGCGCACCGGGCGGCACATCCTTCGTGATCACGGACCCGGCGGCCGTGTAGGCCCCGTCCCCGATCGTGACGGGTGCCACAAACATGTTGTCCGACCCCGTCTTGCAATGCGAGCCGACGGTGGTGTGGTGCTTGTGCTCGCCGTCGTAGTTCACGAAGACGCTCGCCGCGCCGATGTTCGTGTACTCGCCGATCGTCGCGTCGCCCACGTACGACAGGTGCGGCACCTTCGTGCCCTCGCCGATCGTCGCGTTCTTCATCTCGACGTACGTACCGGCCTTGGCCTTCGCCCCGAGGGTCGTCCCCGGACGCAGGTAGGCGAACGGTCCCACGCTCGCCTGCGGGCCCACGACCGCGCTCTCGGCCACCGTGTTGTCCACGCGCGCGCCGGCGCCCACCCGCGTGTCCCGCAGCCGGGTGTTGGGGCCGACCTCGGCGCCCTCGGCGATGTGCGTCGCGCCCAGGAGCTGGGTGCCGGGGTGCACGATCGCGTCCTGGCCGAACGTGACGGTCACGTCCACGAAGGTGCCGGCCGGGTCGACGATCGTGACGCCCGCGAGCATGGCCTGCTCCAGCAGGCGCGCGTTCAGCAGGGCACGGGCCTCGGCGAGCTGCACGCGGTTGTTGATCCCCAGGATCTGGCGGTGGTCGCTGCCCACGGCCGCGCCGACACGGTGCCCGGCCTCGCGCAGGATGCCGAGGACGTCGGTGAGGTACTCCTCGCCCTGGCTGTTGTCGGTACGGACCTTGCCGAGCGCGTCGGCGAGCAGGGCGCCGTCGAAGGCGAAGACACCCGAGTTGATCTCGCGGATGGCGCGCTGGGAGTCCGTGGCGTCCTTGTGCTCGACGATCGCGGTCACGGCGCCGCCGGCGTCGCGCACGATGCGGCCGTAGCCGGTGGAGTCCGGCACCTCGGCGGTGAGCACGGTGACGGCGTTGCCGTCGGCGGCGTGCGTCCGCGCGAGCCGGCCCAGGGTCTCCCCGGTCAGCAGCGGGGTGTCGCCGCAGACGACGATCACGGTGCCGTCGACGGGCCCGCCGAGCTCCTGCAGGGCCATGCGGACGGCGTGGCCGGTGCCGTTCTGCTCGTACTGGACGGCGGTGCGGACGTCGGCGTCGATGCCGGCGAGGTGCGCGGTGACCTGCTCCCGGGCGTGCCCGACGACCACGACGAGGTGTTCGGGGTCCAGCTCGCGGGAGGCGGCGACGACGTGACCGACGAGCGAGCGCCCGCAGATCTCGTGCAGGACCTTGGGTGTGGCCGACTTCATGCGGGTGCCCTCACCCGCTGCGAGTACGACGACGGCTGCCGGGCGGTTGGCGCTCACGGGTGTGCCCTTCGGCTTCGGGGGTGGACCCGTGAAGGATACCGGGGCGTTAACGCCGTGAAACGAGGCCGGGTCCCGACCTGGCGGTCGGGACCCGAACGTGCGTGAGCTCCCCCGCCAGGACTCGAACCCGGACATAAGGCACCAAAAGCCTCAGTGCTGCCAATTACACCACAGGGGACTATTTGCGACTAAACCGGACATTGCGTCATGGCGGTCGAGTCGACGGCACCTACTATGCCGCACCATCGCCCCTCGACGCGACGGTAAAGATCGCGCCCTGCGGGGGTTCGTGAGGCGGGGTCCGGGATGTGGGATGCGGGTCTCGGTATCCGGTTGATCCACGCGTATGTGCGATTACGGAATTTCTGTCGGTGATCTGTCGGGACGCCTGCGTACGCTGGACGGCATGACCAGTACGGGGGAAGAGCAAGGCCGTGCAGGGCCGCCGTTGTGGTGGGTGCGGCGGCGGGACGTCGTGGTGGACGGGACGCTGGCCGCGGTGTCCACCGCGGAGTGCGCGTGGGAAGGGGTCCGCTTCGCGGACGAGGCGGGCATCCCCGTGGCCGCCGGGGTGCTGTTCGGGGCCGTGGTGGGGGCCACGCTCCTGCTGCGGCGGCGCTGGCCGATCGCCGTGGTGCTCGTGGGGATCGCCGTGGCGCCGGCCGAGATGGGGTTCCTGCTCTCGGTGGCGGGGATGTACTCGCTCGCCTCGTCCGACGTGCCCCGGCGGATCATCGCCGGGCTCGCCTCGACATCGCTGGTCGCGACCTTCGTCGTGATGTACCTGAAGACGCGCGGGGACGTGGAGGCCGATCCGGCGCTCGTGGTCGCGCTGTCCGGGTTCGTCGCGGTGGCGCTGACCGTGCCGCCGATGCTGCTCGGGCTGTACATCGGCGCCCGGCGGCGGCTGATGGAGAGCCTGCAGGAGCGGGCCGACTCGCTGGAACGTGAACTGTCGCTGCTGGCGGACCGGGCGGAGGAGCGGGCCGAGTGGGCCCGCACCGAGGAGCGGACCCGGATCGCGCGCGAGATGCACGACGTGGTCGCCCACCGGGTGTCGCTGATGGTCGTGCACGCGGCCGCGCTGGAGGCGGTGGTCACCAAGGACCCGGCGCGGGCGGCGAAGAACGCCGCGCTGGTGGGGGACATGGGGCGGCAGGCGCTGACGGAGCTGCGGGAGATGCTCGGCGTGCTGCGGGCGGCGCCGTCGAAGCCGGCGGTGGCGGCGGCTGCCGCGGTGGCGGGGCCGGTCGCGGTGGCGGGGCCGGTCGCGCTCGGGGGCGGCGCGGCGGTGGTGGCCGCGGTGGCGGCGGTGGACGACGGGCCGTCGCTGAGGGAGCTGGAGGCGCTCGTCGGCCAGTCACGGGCGGCGGGGATGGCCGTCGAGATGGTGGTGCAGGGGGAGGGCGCGGCGTATGCGGCTGAGGTCGAACAGACGGCGTACCGCGTGGTGCAGGAGGCTCTGACCAACTGCCACAAGCACGCTCCGGGGGCGCGGGTCGTGGTGCGGCTGGCGCACCGGGAGGGTGAGGTGGCGATGCAGGTGGAGAACGGGCCGTGCGAGGGGCCGGGGGACGGGGTCGGGCTGCCGAGCGGGGGGAACGGGCTGGTCGGGATGCGGGAGCGGGTGGTCGGGCTGGGCGGCGTCTTCGTGTCCGGCCCGACCGACGCGGGCGGCTTCCGCGTATCGGCGGTCCTCCCGCTCCCCTGACGTGCCGTGCCCCTGCGGGGTTGCTCGGCGGGGTTGCTTCGCGTGGCTCCGGCCTGATCGTGCTGTCGGGCGGGGTACGGGCGCGGTGCGGGTGGGTCGGGGTGCCGGGCAGGGGTGTCTCCTCGGCTCGGCGCGTGCTGCTTTGGCCCGGCCAGGCGGCTTTGGTCGCGCCTCGTCCTGCGGGGACACCCCTCCCCGTCCCCCCTCCAGCAGCGCGAGCCGGTGGAGGGGGCGGGGTGTTGTCCGGGCGGAGCCGTGCCGCGGGGCGGGGTACGGGCGTGGTGCGGGTGGGTCGGGGGGCCGGGCAGGGGTGTCTCCTCGGCTCGGCGCGTGCTGCTTTGGCCCGGCCAGGCGGCTTCGGTCGCGCCTCGTCCTGCGGGGACACCCCTGCCCGTCCCCCCTCCGGCGGTACGGGCCGGTGGGGCGGGGACACGGCGGAGTGTCCCCGCAGGACGAGGCGGGACCTGGGCCGACTCGGCACGACAAGGCCGCACGCGCCGAGCCGAGGAGACACTCCGGCGGGGCACCGCCCCACACCCTTGCACTCCTGGCCGGCACATCCAGCCCCGCCGGCGATTGAGGCGCGGGGTCCGGGGCGGAGCCCCAGCACCACCGGCGGAGCCGAGCGCAGCGGTCAGGTCGGCGGTTGCGTCGTGAGGCGGGTGGGTTGGAGGCCGGTCAGGAGGAGGGTGAGGGCCTCGTCGACCGTGGAGCCGAGGTACCAGTCGCCGGTGTGGTCGATGCCGTAGACCCGCCCCTCGCGGTCGAGCGCGAGGTGCGAGCCGCCGTCGGCCTCGACCCCGAGCGGGCAGAGCTCGGTGGACAGGGCCCGGCCCAGGTCGGCGAAGGTGCGCGCGAGGTGGAGCCCGGTGAGGGGGTCGATCCGCACCGGGGTCGGGGCGATCTGGCGGCCCGGTCCGGGGGCGGTGACGGTGAGGCCGCCGAACTCGGCCCAGGCCTCGACGGCGGCGGGGAAGACCGTGTGGCGGTGCCCCGCCGGGGTGGTGTGGTCCCGGAGGGCGTCGGCCCAGTACTCGGCCTGCTTGGCGTCCCAGCGGCCCGGCTCCCAGCCGGCGGTCCGCAGCGCGGAGTCCACCGCGACCGGGAAGCGGGTGGTCGAGGAGCGGTCGTAGGAGGCGGAGGTGGTCGTCATGGCTACTCGGCTGGGGTGAGGTCGACGGGGCGTACGCCGAAGTGGGTGAGGAGGGCGTCGCAGGAGCGGCAGGGGGGTGCGTAGCTGCCGTGGAGGGGGTCGCCGTCCTCGCGGATGCGCCGGGCGGTGATCTTCGCGTGCTTGAGGGAGCGGCGGGCCTCGCTGGGCGAGAGCGGTTTGCGGGAGGCGCGCCGGGAGCGGGCGCCCTCGACGGCGGCCAGGTGGCGGGAGAGCAGTATCGCTTCGGGACATCGTCCGGTGAAACGTTCGCGCTGTCCGCTGGTGAGGGTGTCCAGGAAGTCCTGGACGAGAGGGTGGAGCGTGGGTGGCTGGTCGGCCTTGCCGGCGGTGCCGGTGAGGGTCTCGCCGCGTACGGAGAGGGCGGCGGCGACGGTGGGCAGGATGCCGTCCCGGCGGAACCGCAGGACGGGTGGGGTGGGTCGGCCGTCGCTGCTGCTCCAGCGCAGGCGGGGGTCACCGGTGGGGCCGCCCGCTTCGGCGGGTGTGCCTGTCGCGCCGGCGGTGCCGTCGCCCGGTTCCGTACGTGTTGCCGTGTTCTGCATGGTCGCGCTTTCCCTCCCGTGGCGGCGGTGGTGACCGCTTGCGCGCACGCCCCCGTGCTGCGGGGACAGCCTGCCAAATGTCATCTGTCATACGGAAGCGGGGTCGAATTTTCGTATCAATTCGGATGTTCCTGGCCGTCGAGCTGATGTGCGGGTCGCGGGCGCGGGAGCCTCTTGCCCCAGCGCATAGGCTGTGGTGAACCAGCCAGATCCAGCAGGGGGCTACCGCCATGACGACAGGTCGGCTCGGGCAGCAGGCCGCGCCACCCAACGCCGCTTACTCGGGGCAGGTCGTGCATTTCCCGGACCCGGTCCGGGCCGCTCGGCATCCCCACGGAGTGCGGATGGACGGTGACGGGTATCCGGACTTCTCCGCCTACGCGCGTGCGGCGGTGGAGATCGCCGAACCGCCCGAGGGTTTCGGCGTGGACGAGTTGCGGCTGACGGACTGCGTGTCCGCGAACGCGGCGATGAAGGCCGCGGGGCACGAGTTGTGGGACACGGTCGGGCCGGTGGCCACCCCGCACGGCTGGACCTGGCACCACGTGGCGGGTTCGCGGCGCATGGAGCTGGTCCCGGTCGAGGTGAAGGCGCTGCTGCGGCACCACGCGGGTCTGGCGACGGCTCCGGTGGACCACGAGAAGCGCGGGACGCGGCCGTTGCAGGAGGTGCGTCCGGTGCACATGGGGCTGCCGAAGTCCGTGGTGTCGGTCTCGGAGAGCCAGGTGCAGGGTGTAGAGGAGGACCTCGGCTACCGGCTGCCGGAGGCGTACCGCTCGTTCCTGAAGGCCTCGGGCGGCTGCGCCCCGGTGGGCGCGGGCCTGGACGTGGAGCTCGGTCTGCTGGTGGACCAGCCGTTCTTCACGGTGCGTGAGGAGGCGGCGGTCAACGACCTCGTCTACGTCAACAAGTGTCTGCGCGACCACCTGACGAAGGACTACCTGTGCGTGGCCTTCGCGCAGGGCGGCCTGATCGCGCTGAAGGTGAAGGGCGAGGGCATCGGCTCGGTGTGGTTCTCGCCCTACGACGACGCACGTGACCAGGACGGATGGTCGGTGCAGGAGCGCGTGGAGCGGCTTTTGCTGCCGTGCGGCGGTGATTTCGATGCCTTCCTCGAGCGGTTGGCGGGCAACCCGCCGGAACTGGAGACGGTGGCCGGTCTGATGGTGGACGGCGGATTCGCGCGTTCGGTTCCGGTGACGCGTGCCGGTACGGATGAGGGGTGACGGCACGGTGGTGACGTTTGCGCAGGCGCAGGAGCGCGCCGAGGAGTGGATCAACGGGGACGTGCCCGCGTACCAGCACCGGGAGGTGCGGGTACGGGAGTTCGGACTCGGGTTCGTGGTGTGGGCCGAGGACCGCGCGGCGGGTCCGGTGTCGGGTGGCGGCCGTCAGCGGCTGGTCATCGCGCGGGACAGCGGCGAGGTGACGTTGTGGCCCGGACTGCCGGTGGGTGAGGTGATCCGCCGGTACGAGGAGGAGTACGGGGCCGCGGCCGCGACGGCGGCTTCGGAGGCCTCGGTTCCGCCGCCGCGGATCGACTCGGAACAGACGTCGTTCATGCTGAGTCCGCCGGAGTGGCTGCAGGAGGCGGCGGACCGGGCGGGCATCGCTCCCCGGCCGGCCGCGGCTGCCGCGCCGGCGGCACCGGCTTCGGACGCGGTGTCCGCTGCGGCTTCGGATGCGGATTCCGTGGAGTCCGGTCCGGCTCCGGCCCCGGTTCCGGGTGCCGCGGACGCCGTGCCGCTGCGGCGCGGGGGCGAGATCCCGTACGAGCCGACGGCCAACGACGGGGTTCCGGCGACTCCCGCGGCCGCGGTGCCGGCCGGCGCCACGCCGTGGACGGGTACCGATGTGAACTCCGGCGCGGACGACGCGTCCGTGCCGCTGCCGGCGACGGTGTTCGCGCCGCCGCTGTCCGGGTCGGACCTGGAGGACGCGCCGTCGTCCGGGGTGGCTCCCGAGGCGAAGACGACGCTGATGCCGGGCGGCAGCCAGCTGCCGCGGACCGCGGTCGTGCCCGCGCTGGGGTCGTCGCCGCAGGACATCGCGGACGCTCCGACGAGCAAGGCCCAGGTCTCGCGGCCGGGCGCGGCCGGGGCTCCGGCTCCGGGGCAGCCGTCGACGCCGCCCGCGCCTCCCGGTGCGCCGGGGGCTCCGGGGTCGATGGGGCGTGGGCTGGACCATGCCGCGACGATGCTGGCCGGTCCGGCCGTGACGGGGCAGCCGCCGGCGCCTCCGGGCCCGCCCGGGGCTCCGGGTGCGGGTGCTTCTCAGCCGCCCGCGCCTCCTGGTCCGCCGGGGGCTCCGGGGTCGATGGGGCGTGGGCTGGACCATGCGGCGACGATGTTGGCCGGTCCGGCCGTGACGGGGCAGCCGCCGGCGCCTCCGGGTCCGCCCGGGGCTCCGGGTGCGGGTGCTTCTCAGCCGCCCGCGCCTCCTGGTCCGCCGGGGGCTCCGGGGTCGATGGGGCGTGGGCTGGACCATGCGGCGACGATGCTGGCCGGTCCGGCCGTGACGGGGCAGCCGCCGGCGCCTCCGGGTCCGCCCGGGGCTCCGGGCGCGGGTGCGCCCCAGCCGCCCGGTCCGCCCGGTCCGCCCGGGGGTGGTGCCCACCATGCCGCGACGATGCTCGCGGGTCCCGGTGTGCCGCAGCCTCCGGGTCCGCCCGGTGCTCCCGGTGCGCCCGGTGGTGGGCTGGACCATGCCGCGACGATGCTCGCCGGTCCCGGCGTGCCGCAGCCGCCCGGTCCGCCCGGTCCGCCGCCGGGAGGGCCCGTGGCGCAGCCGCAGGCTCCGACGGGTGCGCCCACGGTCGGCCCCGGCTACCAGGCCGTGCTGCGCTACCGCGCTCCCGACGGCTCCGAGCAGCAGCTGATCCGCCGCTCGGCGCCCGGCACCCCGCACCCGGAATGGCAGATCCTCTACGAGCTGCGCGCCATGAACGTGCCGCCGCAGCAGGTGCTGGAGCTGCACACCGAGCTGGAGTCCTGTGAGCTGCCCGGCGGTTACTGCGCCCGGATGATCCGGGAGACCTGGCCGCAGGTGCGGATCACCAGCGTTGCCCCGTACGGGAAGGACCACGCGGGCCGGCAGCAGGGCATGCGGCACCTGCTCACCCACCAGGGCGAGCTGCATCAGGTCGCCGACGGTCCGGCGCGCCCGGCGCCGGTGCGTGCCCCGCTGCCGCAGGTTCCGCTGCAGCCGGCGATCCCGCTGGAGGCCATCGGGCAGGAGCTGGCGGCGGCGTTCGGTCCGCAGGGCGTGTTCCGCTTCGACCAGCGGGCGGTGTCCCGTCAGGGTGTGCCGGAGATCGTGGCGCAGACGCTGATGTGGGCCGGTCTGCCGGTCGATTTCGGGCCGTTCTTCTGGGCGCAGGCGGTGCCGGGGCAGCCGGTGCCGACGCTGGCCGAGCTGGCGGCGCAGCGGCAGGTGCAGGCGGCGTCGGACGCCGGCTCGTACCTCGTGATCGGCAGCGACTTCGGCAAGGCGCTGTGCGTGCAGTACGGCACCGCGCACATCGTCGCGGTGCCGGTCGAGGGTGGTCCGGGAGGTGCTCCGGTACCGCCGCAGTTCGTGAACTCGAGCCTGCCGCAGTTCGTGCGCTCGATGGCGATGCTGGGTCACATGTGGCGGCTGCGCCAGCATCTGACGCCGGAGCAGGCGGGCCGCTGGACCGTCGATTTCCAGGCGAATCTGGCGGGCCTCGACAGTGCGGCGCTGTCGTCGCCGGAGAGCTGGTGGTCGGTGCTGCTGGAGCAGATGTGGGACGGGCTGTTGTGACGTCCGTCTGATTGCGGGTCGCGTCGCCGCGGTCGCGTGATCCGTCGAGTGGCCGGGTCGGGACCCTTGGAGGGGGTCTCGGCCCGGCCATTCGGGCTTCAGGGATCAAATGGCGCATCCTTGACGGGAATCCCCGCGAGAGAGGCGCATCCAGGATGAGTGCACCCTTTGCGACCGTGCGCGGTCGCGGCTACCGCATGGAAGAGGTCGACCGGTATCTCGCCCGGCTGTCCGGGAGCCGTGACGAGGCGTGGGAGCGGGTGGCGCGGCTGACCGTCCTGGCCAAGCAGATGGAGGCGGAGGCGGCGCGGCTGCGTGAGGTGGTGGCCGGGCTCGCCCCGCAGACGTACGACGAGCTGGGGGAGCGGGCCCGGCGGATCCTGCTGCTGGCGGAGGAGGAGGCCGGGGCCGTACGGGCGGAGGCGCGGGCGGACGCGTCCGCGACGCTGGACGCGGCCGGGGCGCGTGCCGAGCGGGTGGCGGAGCTGGCGCGCGGGGACGCGGAGGCGGTTCGGGAGCAGACCGAGGTCCGGGCGCGGCAGGGGCTTGCGCGGGCCGAGCGGGAGGCGGACGACCTGCGGGCGGGGGCGCGGCAGGACGCGTCGGCATGGCGGGCGGACGCGGCGGCGGCGCTGGCGCAGGTGCGGAGGCGGGCGGAGGAGGCGCGGGTGGAGCGGGAACGGGAGCAGGGGGAGCGCTGGGAGGCGGCCGGGCGGGAGCTGGGGGCGCGGGAGGCGGAGCTGGAGGCGCGGCTCGCGGAGGCGGAGCGGTCCGCGGAGGCCGGGCTGGCGGCGGCGCGGCGGGGGTACGCGGAGGCGGAGGAGGCGGCCCGGCACGGCCAGGAGGATGCGGAGGCGCGGGCCGCGGAGCTGCTGGCGCAGGCGGGGGTGGCGCAGGAGCGGGTCTCGCGTGAGACGGAGCGGGTACTGCGCGAGCATGTGGAGGCGCAGGAGGAGATGCGGGCGCATATGGCGCATGTGCGGGCGAGTCTGGCGGCGCTGACGGGGCGGGCTCCTGCGGAGGGCTGAGGCGCCTGCCGTTGCCCTGGCCGGGCGGGCGGGTCGGGGTGGGACGGGGCCGGGGCCGGGGTGGGTGCCGTCCGGGACTGCATGATCTATGGCGCCCTGGGCTGAGTTGTACGAGCGGGTTGATAACGCGCCAACACATCACGTTCTACGTCCCGGACAGCACCCACCCCGTCCCCGTCCCCGGCCTCAGCGCGGCCCGTAGGTCCCCCCCCCGCGTCGCCCCGTTGGTCAGAGGAGGTTCCAGAGGGGTGGGTCCAGGAGCTGGTCGAGGCCTGCGATGGTGATGAGGCAGAGGAGGGCCGTTTCGCCCCGGTCGAGGGCGTGGGCCTCCCAGGTGCCGGAGTGGGTGCGGGAGATCACCGTGTCCGTGCCGGCCGTCCGCCGGACGAAGTGGCGGTGGAGGCGGTGGACCGTGAACGACAGGGTTCGTCCGTCGGCCAGGGTGAAGTGGATGCCCCTGCGGTGCGCCAGCAGGGATCTGCCCCGGGCGTGTGCTGTGAACGGCACGCCGTCGAGCCGGCCGCGGACGCCTCGGCGCATCCGCACCCGCATCCCGTACCAGGGGGCCGCGGCGTCGTGGATCTCCAGGACGGTGTCCTCGCCGAGGCGGAACTGCCAGCGTTCCCGGGCTTCGGCCTTGGCGGTGGCCGTTCGGCGTCGGCCTGGCTCCCGGAAGAGTGTGTACGTGCCCAGGGGTGTGGGGATCTCGGCGTACCGGGCGCGGCTGTGCGCGGGGGCCTGCCAGGTACGCCGGGGTGCGCGCCAGGACGGGGTCAGGGGGGACATCCTCAGCCCGCGGTGTGCTGGGCCGGGAGGGTGGGGGCCTCGTAGCGGTACGGGTCGCTGCGCAGGCCGCGGGACGTTGCCACCAGGGTGAAGGGCGGCTTCGCCGACGGCGGCAGGGTGGCTGTCAGGGCGCCGGTCACGGGGTCGGGCCGTGCTTCGAGCGGGGTGTCGTCGACGGTGAGGCGGGTGTCGGTGAAGCCGCCGCCCTCGACGGTGAGCCGGTCGCCGGAGAGCGATGCGCCGGTGATCACCGGGTTGGCGCGGGTGGCCATCTTGTTGACGAGGTAGGCGCCGGCCGGGGCTCCGGTCAGGGCCCAGATCTCCTCGGGCAGGCGGGGGAGTCCCGCGCCCACGTCGGCGAGGAAGAAGAGGACGACGTAGAGCATCGTGACCGTGCTGAGCGCGACGTACTGGAGGTCGACGAGGTCGGTGCGTCCGCTGTCGTTCGCGATGAGCTCCCGCAGCGGCCGCCGGCCCGACGTGGTCGGCGGGGCCGCCGGTTTGGCCAGGGTGCCGCGTTCGACGCGCAGGCCGACGACCGCCTTGGCGGCGATCAGTGCCACGTACGGGCCGCCGAGCAGGGGCAGGTAGACCGTCGTCAGCGGGGACAGCGGGCCGTCGGGGCCCCGGAAGTACGCCACGCCGCCCGCGGTGAGGCCGTGGGCAAGGATGGTGAGCAGGAGCCAGACCAGGATCACCGTCCAGGCCAGGGCGAGTGTGGTGGAGGTGGAGAGCCGGCCGTCGCGGCCGGTGACGAAGGCCGGGTGGCGGCGCAGCCGCAGGCAGATCGGGCCGGCCAGCGCGGCCAGTAAGAGCAGTGCGCACAGTGCGGATGCCATGGTGTCCCCCCGGATGTCGGTGCTGCGTACGAGGGTCGCCGACTGCCCTGGTCATGACAAGGCGACACGGCGGACCTCAGTCGTCGCGCAGTTCGGGAAGGACCGGGAATCGGCGCGGGGCCAGCAGGAGCAGGACGACCAGTGCGGCGACTGCGGCGGCCGTGGCGCCGAGGAAGATGTGCTCGACGGCGGCGGCCACGGCCTCGCGCAGGTGGTCGGCGGCGGTGCGGGGGAGCAGCTCCGGGTGTTCGAGGGCCTCGGCGACGTCGTCGAGGTGGCGCGGCAGTCCCGGGACGGGGGCGTCCGCCAGGCGGGCGGCGATGGTGGCGTTGGCGACGGCGGCGAGCAGGGCGGCGCCGACGCTCTGGCCGACCTGGCGGCAGAACAGCACCGAGGCGGTGGTGGTGCCGCGTTCGGCCCAGCCCACGGTGGACTGGACCCCGACGATCAGCGGGAGCTGGAAGAGGCCGAGGGCGGCACCGAGCAGCAGCATGATCAGGGCGGGCTGCCAGGGCCGGGCAGGGTACGGGAGCAGGGTGAAGGAGCAGAGGACGGCGGCGGCCAGGGCGATGCCGACGGCCGCGCTGTCGCGGAAGCCGATGCGCCGGTAGACGTGCTGGCTGAGGGCGGCGGTGACGGGCCAGCTGAGGGTCATCACGGACATGACGAGTCCGGCGCCGACGGGCCCGAGGCCGAGTACGGACTGGGCGTAGGTCGGCATGAACACCATCGGGGCGACCATCAGCAGGCCGAGGGCGCCCATGGCCAGGTTGACGGCGGCGATGGTGCGCCGGCGCCATACCCAGCCGGGCAGGATCGGCTCCTCGGCCCGCCGCTCCACCCGGACCACGACCGCGGCCAGTACGGCGCTCGCGCCCAGCAGGCCCAGGGAGGGGGCGGACAGCCAGGGCCAGGCGACCCCGCCCTGGACGAGGGCGAAGAGGAGGAGGCCGCCGCAGCAGAAGACGCCGAGGGCGCCGGCCCAGTCGACCGGGCCGCGGCGGCCGGGCGAGCGTACGGGTTCGGTCAGGTGGCGGGTGGTCATCCACAGGGCGAGGGCGGCCAGCGGCAGGTTGATCAGGAAGATCCACCGCCAGTGCGCGTAGGAGGCGAGCAGTCCGCCGAGGGCGGGGCCGGCCACGGCCGAGGTGGCCCAGACGCTGGACATGCGGGCCTGGATCCGCGGGCGTTCCGCCAGCGGGTACAGGTCGGCGGCCAGGGTCTGGACGGTCCCCTGGAGGGCGCCGCCGCCCAGGCCCTGGACGATCCGGAAGGCGATGAGGGCGGCCATGTTCCAGGCGGACGCGCACAGCAGCGAGCCGAGGAGGAACAGGGCGATGCCGAAGAGCAGGACGGGCTTGCGGCCGAAGGTGTCGGACAGCTTGCCGTAGACCGGCAGGGTGACGGTGACGGCGAGCAGGTAGCCGGAGAAGAGCCAGGAGAAGACGGAGAAGCCGCCGAGGTCGCCGACGATCTGGGGGACGGCGGTGGCGACGATGGTGCTGTCGAGGGCGACGAGGGCCATGCCGAGCATCAGCGAGACGACCACCGGGGTCGGGGGGCGTCCGGCCGGCCGGGCGGTGCCGGACGCGGTCGGGTCCTTGGCCGAAACCGCCGCACCCGGGGCGGTGCCCGCGGGCCCGGCGGGTATGCCGTCCGGGGCTCCGTCCGTGCTGTCCGCAGCGGGCACCGAGATTCCTTCCCCTTGCACGTAGTTGCGGGGGACACCATCTCACCGCCGCCCCGCGGGCGGTATCCCTCAGGCCGGGTAGTCCGAAGGGCGGACAACCCCTAGGGGTCCCTCCGCACTACGGGCCAGGGGTCTTTCCTCCCGGCGGAGGAGGTGGGGGCGTCCGGGGTCTCCTTAACTGGACCATACGAACCGGGGGCGCGGGTGGGGTTAACCCCCGGGCGGATACGGCGACGGGCACCAGCGCGCCGCAGGGCCCACCGCCACAGACTTCATCACGGCGACGCAACGCACGCAGACGCACGCATTCGAACAAGGAGACAGACCGTGACAACGGCAATGACCGAAACCAGGCACGGGGGTACTGGAGGGCATGCTGCCGT
Organism: Streptomyces yangpuensis; assembly: GCF_024666385.1. NCBI lineage: Bacteria > Bacillati > Actinomycetota > Actinomycetes > Kitasatosporales > Streptomycetaceae > Streptomyces > Streptomyces yangpuensis. The sequence goes on along the minus strand of NZ_CP102514.1, from coordinate 3,035,427 downwards.
CGCGGCCCGGGCGCGGAAGGTCGTCAAGGCCTACGGCTCCGGGGAGACGCGGGTCGTCGCCCTCGACGATGTGGACGTGGACATCATGCGCGGCCAGTTCACCGCGATCATGGGCCCGTCCGGTTCCGGCAAGTCCACGCTGATGCACTGCCTCGCCGGCCTCGACACGGTGACCAGCGGGCAGATCCACCTGGACGACACCGAGATCACCGGGCTGAAGGACAAGAAGCTCACGCGGCTGCGCCGCGACCGGATCGGCTTCATCTTCCAGGCCTTCAACCTGCTGCCCACGCTCAACGCCCTGGAGAACATCACGCTCCCCATGGACATCGCGGGCCGCAAGCCCGACGCGCAGTGGCTGAACCGGGTGGTGGAGACCGTCGGCCTGGCCGGCCGGCTCAAGCACCGCCCGACCGAGCTGTCCGGCGGCCAGCAGCAGCGCGTGGCCGTCGCCCGCGCCCTCGCCGCCCGCCCCGAGATCATCTTCGGTGACGAGCCGACCGGAAACCTGGACTCCCGTGCGGGTGCCGAGGTCCTCGGCTTCCTGCGCCGTTCGGTGGACGAGCTCGGCCAGACCATCGTGATGGTCACCCACGACCCCGTCGCCGCCTCCTACGCCGACCGCGTCATCTTCCTCGCCGACGGCCGGATCGTCGACGAGATGCACGCGCCCACCGCCGAGCAGGTCCTGGACCGGATGAAGGACTTCGACGCGCGCGGGCGGACCTCATGAGCAACACGGTCCTGAAGACCTCGCGGCGCAACTTCGTCGCGCACAAGGGACGGATGGTCCTCTCGGCCGTCGCGGTCCTGCTGTCCGTCGCCTTCGTCTGCGGCACGCTGGTGTTCACCGACACGATGAACACCACCTTCGACAAACTGTTCGCCGTCACCAACTCCGATGTGACCGTCAGCCCCAAGGCCGCCGAGAGCGGGGACGAGACCCCCGACCGCGGCAAGCCGGAGATGCTGGCCGGCTCGGCCGTCGAGCAGGTCAGGAAGGCGCAGGGCGTCAGGAGCGCCGAGGGCGGCGTCGTCTCGATGGCCGTGACGGTGGTCAACGCCAAGAACGAGAACATGGGCTCGACCACCGGCGCCCCGACCATCGCGGGCAACTGGAGCGACAACGAGCTCAAGTCCATGAAGATCACCTCGGGGCAGGCGCCGCGCGGCCCCACCGAGGTGATGGTCGACGCCGACACCGCGAAGAAGCACGGCCTGAAGCTCGGTGACGAGCTGCGCACCATCGCCGTCACCGGCGACACCCGCGCCAAAATCACCGGTATCGCCACCTTCACCGTGACCAACCCGGGCGCGGCCGTCGTCTACTTCGACACGCCCACCGCGCAGCAGGCACTGCTCGGCTCCGCCGACTCCTTCACGCACATCAACGTCACCGCCGCCGACGGGGTGAGCGACGAGCAGCTCAAGGCGAACATCGCGAGCGCCGTCGGTGCGGACACCTACAAGCTGCAGACCGCCAAGGAGGCCGCGGACGCCAACCGCAAGGACGTCGGCGCCTTCCTCGACGTGATGAAGTACGTGATGCTGGGCTTCGCCGGCATCGCCTTCCTCGTCGGCATCTTCCTGATCTTCAACACCTTCTCCATGCTGGTCGCCCAGCGCACCCGCGAGATCGGCCTGATGCGTGCCATCGGCGCCGACAGCGGGCAGGTCCTGAAGTCCGTGGTCGTCGAGGCCTTCCTGCTCGGCGTGGTCGGTTCGGTCCTGGGTGTCGGCGCGGGCGTGGGCCTGGCCGTCGGCCTCATGGCCCTCATGGGCCAGATGGGCATGCAGCTGTCCACCGACGACCTGACCATCGCCTGGACCACCCCCGTCGTCGGCGTCGTCCTCGGCGTCGTCGTGACGGTGATCTCCGCCTTCGTCCCGGCCCGCCGCGCCGGCAAGGTCTCCCCGATGGCCGCGCTGCGCGAGTCCGGCACCCCGGGCGACAAGAAGGCCGGCCGGGTCCGGGCCGCGCTCGGCCTGGTCCTCACCGCCGTCGGCGGAACCGCGCTCTACCTCGCCGCGGCCGCCGAGAAGGCCGCCGCCGGATCCCTGTGGCTGGGCCTGGGCGTCGTCCTGAGCCTCGTCGGCTTCATCGTGATCGGCCCGCTGCTCGCCGCGGGCGTGGTGCGGGTGCTCTCCGGCGTGGTCCTGCGGCCCTTCGGGTCCGTGGGCCGGCTCGCCGAGCGCAACGCCCTGCGCAACCCGCGCCGCACCGGCGCCACCGCCGCCGCACTGATGATCGGTCTCGCACTGGTCGCCTGCCTGTCGGTGGTCGGCTCCTCGATGGTGGCCTCCGCGACCGACGAGCTCGACAAGTCGGTCGGCGCGGACTACATCGTGCAGTCCGAGTCCGGCCAGCCCGTCCTGCCGCAGGCCGAGCAGGCCCTGCGCGCCACCGCCGGCCTCGACCACGTCACCGCGTACCGGCAGGTGGACGTCACGCTGACCGCGCCCGACGGCACCACCGAGGAGACCGGCCTCGGCGCGACCGACCCGACGTACGCCAAGGACATCCGGCGCAAGATGATCGCCGGCGAGCACGCAGCGGCCTACGGCGCCGGCTCCATGTCGGTCGGCTCCCTCTACGCCACCAAGCACCACATCAAGCTCGGTGACGAGATGACGGTCGCCTTCACCGGCGGAAAGACGGTCAGGCTGAAGGTCGCGGCGATCACCAGCGACGAGGGCAACATCGACAAGGGCATGAACTACATCAGCACCGAGACCGCCCGGGCGAACGTGCCGACGGACCGGCTGCCGCTGCCCTTCATGCTGCTGGCCACCGCGAAGGACGGCCAGTCCGACGCCGCCGCGTACAAGTCCGTCAAGGCGGCCCTGGGCGAGTACCCGCAGTACGTGGTGCGCAACCAGGCCGACTACAAGCAGGCCCTGAAGGACCAGGTCGGCCAGCTGCTGAACATGGTCTACGGGCTCCTGGGCCTCGCGATCATCGTCGCAGTCCTGGGCGTCGTGAACACCCTGGCCCTGTCGGTGGTCGAGCGGACCCGCGAGATCGGCCTGATGCGCGCCATCGGCCTCTCCCGCCGCCAGCTGCGCCGCATGATCCGCCTGGAGTCGGTGGTCATCGCCCTCTTCGGCGCCCTCCTCGGCCTCGGGCTGGGCATGGGCTGGGGGGCCACCGCGCAGCAGCTGCTGGCGCTGGAGGGCCTGAAGGTCCTGGAGATCCCATGGCCGACGATCATCGGGGTGTTCGCCGGATCGGCCTTCGTGGGCCTGTTCGCCGCACTGGTCCCGGCCTTCCGGGCGGGACGGATGAACGTTCTGAACGCGATCGCGAGCGAGTAACCGGCGCCGCGTTCGTCACGGGGGTGGGCGCAGGCCCGGGACCAGGTGTCCCGGGCCTGCGCCCTTGTCCGTCCCCCGCCGGGGGCGGGCCGGCCGGGTCAGCGGTCGGTGTTCCGCTGCATCAGGACGATCCCGCCGGCCTCGCCCACCACGGTGTAGCGCTCGCCGGGGTGGAGCTGGCCGGCGTAGACGGCCGGGTCCTCGCCGGCCCACTTGTTGCCGTTGTCGATGGTGATCCAGTCGGGTACGACGCCCTTGCTGCCGCCGATCCACAGGACGCGGCAGCGGGAGGTCAGCCGGGTCAGCGGGGTGGTGTCCGCCTCCACGGTGGCCCCGTCGGGGATCCGGTCGAGGAGCTTTTCGATCGCGACGACCCGGTCGGGCTTCTCGTACGTGGCCGCCTCCGTGAGCTTGGCCGTCGGCATGCTGGTCATGGCCAGGGCGAGGGAGGCGGCGAGCACGGCCGTGGGCAGCTGGAGGGCGTAGGAGCGCAGCCAGGGGCGATCGCCGCGGCGGACGGTGTCGATGGCGTCGACCAGCGCGAGGGCGACGACGGGCATCAGTACGGCGCTGTAGTGCCAGTCGGTGGACCAGTAGTGGTCGTCCCCGGACAGGAACCGCCAGCCGAGGGTGGGGGCGGCGACCAGCAGCAGCGGGGAGCGCAGGGCGAGGAGACCGGAGGTGGGGATCAGTACCCAGCCCAGCGTGGCCAGCTTGGTGCCGGCGCCGGCGAAGGGGCCCCCGCCCTCGATCTTGTGCCAGTAGCCGTAGCCGTCGGTCGCGAAGGCCGGTATGAACACGGTGAACACCAGAACGGCGAACACGCAGGCCGCCGCGGCGATGCCGAGCGCGGTCCAGGCGGTGCGCCGGTCGGTGGTGCGGCAGCGCCAGGCCACCACCACGGCCAGGGCGGCCAGCGTGAAGCCGAGGTCCTCCTTGACCAGGATCAGCGGCAGCCCCCACAGCAGGGCGGCCCGCCAGCGCCGGGCCAGGACCGCCTCCAGGGCGAAGGCCAGCAGCGGCACGGCGAAGGCGATCTCGTGGAAGTCGAACTCCACCGCCCGCTGGATGCCCCAGGACAGGCCGTACGCGACTCCGACGGCGATCCCGCGGGCCCGGCCCAGGAGCCGTCCGGCCGCCCGGGTGACGGGGACGGCGGAGAGGGCGAACAGGGCGGCCTGGACGACCAGCAGCGTGACCGGCCCCGGGAAGACCCGGTAGACGGGGGCGACGAGCGCGATGATCGGGCTGAAGTGGTCCCCGAGGATGTTGGCCCCCGGCCCCTTCAGGTCGGCGACGGGCTCCTGGAGATGGGCGTACGCGCGGATCGCCTGCTCGAAGATCCCCAGGTCCCAGGAGGCCCAGTCCATACGCCGGAACCGGCCGACGGACAGCACGAGGTAGACGAGGAAGAGCCCGGCGGCCACCGCCCAGGGGCCGGCCCAGCGGGGTGCGGCCGCCCTCGACGGGGCCTGGGCCGCCGCTGCCGGGCGGGCTATGGCATCGCTCGTCACGGACTGGTGCTCCTCGGCCGTTCGGCGTGAACTCATGCGGAAAAGGACGCGGCGAGCTCAGGTGGTGGTTACGTCGACATCGTAAAGCGGGAGCAACGTCACAAGGGTGAGGAGGGCCCGGGCCCGCGCCGTGGCCGAATCCCTCGCGCGCCGGTGTGGGCTCCGTCGTAGGGTGGGAACCCCCGGCCCGTACCACGTGTCGGGTCCTTCGCGTTGCCCCCTCACGCCCGCAAGCCCCAGACCTCACCGGACGGAAAGCCTCCTCATGAGCCTGCACGGACTGCTCGACGCCGTCACCCGGGACGCCGCCCTCACCGAGGCGGTCACCGCGGCCGGCGACGGCAACCGCATGCACGTGGACCTCGTCGGACCGGCCGCCGCGCGGCCCTTCGCGATCGCCGCGCTGGCCCGGCGGACCGAGCGGACCGTGCTGGCGGTCACCGCCACCGGGCGGGAGGCCGAGGACCTGGCCGCGGCGCTGCGCTCCCTGCTGCCGCCCGACGAGGTGGCCGAGTACCCGTCCTGGGAGACGCTGCCGCACGAGCGGCTGAGCCCGCGCAGCGACACCATGGGCCGGCGGCTCGCCGTACTGCGCCGCCTGGTGCACCCCAGCAAGGACGACCCGGCCGCGGGTCCCGTGAGCGTGATCGTCGCCCCTGTCCGGTCCGTGCTCCAGCCGCAGGTCAAGGGCCTGGGGGACCTCGTACCGGTGAGCCTGCGGCAGGGCACGGCCGCCGATCTGGGCGAGGTCACCGAGGCCCTGGCGGCGGCCGCGTACGCCCGTGTCGAGCTGGTCGAGAAGCGCGGCGAGTTCGCCGTGCGCGGCGGCATCCTCGACGTCTTCCCGCCCACCGAGGAACACCCGCTGCGCGTGGAGTTCTGGGGCGACGAGGTCGAGGAGATCCGCTACTTCAAGGTCGCCGACCAGCGGTCCCTGGAGATCGCCGAGCACGGCCTGTGGGCGCCGCCCTGCCGAGAACTGCTGCTGACGGACGCCGTCCGGGAGCGGGCCCTGGCCCTCGCCGAGGCGCACCCGGAACTCGGTGAACTCCTCGGCAGAATCGCCGAGGGGATCGCGGTGGAGGGCATGGAGTCCCTCGCCCCGGTCCTCGTCGACGACATGGAGCTGCTGATCGACGTGCTGCCCGCCGGGGCGATGGCCGTCGTCTGCGACCCCGAGCGGGTACGGACCCGGGCCGCCGACCTCGTCGCGACCAGCCAGGAGTTCCTGATGGCCTCCTGGGCGGCGACCGCGGGCGGCGGCGAGGCCCCCATCGACGTCGGCGCGGCCTCGCTGCGGGGCATCGCGGAGGTCCGCGACCGGGCCCGCGAACTCGGCATGATGTGGTGGTCGGTCTCCCCGTTCGCAGCCGACGACACCGACCTGGCCGCCGACACCCTCAAGCTCGGCATGCACGCCCCGGAGGCCTACCGCGGCGACACCGCCCGCGCGCTGGCCGACACCAAGGGCTGGATCGCCGACGGCTGGCACACCGTCTACCTGACCGAGGGCCACGGCCCGGCCGCCCGCACCGTCGAGGTGCTCGCCGGCGAGGGCATCGCCGCCCGGCTGGAGCCGGACCTGGGCGCCCTGGAGCCGAGCCTGGTCCACGTCGCCTGCGGGTCGGTCGACACCGGCTTCGTCGACCCGGTCCTGCGCCTGGCGGTGCTCACCGAGACCGACCTGACCGGGCAGCGCACCGCCACCAAGGACCTCGGCCGGATGCCGACCCGCCGCCGCAAGACGATCGACCCGCTGACCCTGGAGGCCGGCGACTACATCGTCCACGAGCAGCACGGTGTGGGCCGCTACGTCGAGATGGTCCAGCGCACGGTGCAGGGCGCCACCCGCGAGTACCTGCTGGTGGAGTACGCGCCGGCCAAGCGCGGCCAGCCCGGCGACCGCCTCTACATCCCCACCGACCAGCTGGAGCAGGTCACCAAGTACGTGGGCGGCGAGGCGCCGACCCTGCACCGGCTCGGCGGCGCCGACTGGACCAAGACCAAGGCGCGCGCGAAGAAGGCCGTCAAGGAGATCGCCGGCGACCTCATCAAGCTCTACAGCGCGCGCATGGCGGCCCCCGGGCACACCTTCGGCCCCGACACCCCCTGGCAGCGCGAGCTGGAGGACGCCTTCCCGTACGCGGAGACCCCCGACCAGCTCACCACCATCGCCGAGGTCAAGGAGGACATGGAGAAGTCGGTCCCCATGGACCGGCTGATCTGCGGCGACGTCGGCTACGGCAAGACCGAGATCGCGGTCCGGGCGGCCTTCAAGGCGGTCCAGGACGGCAAGCAGGTCGCCGTCCTCGTACCGACCACGCTCCTCGTGCAGCAGCACTTCGGGACCTTCTCCGAGCGCTACAGCCAGTTCCCCGTCAACGTGAAGGCGCTGTCCCGCTTCCAGAGCGAGACCGAGTCGAAGGCGACCCTGGAGGGGCTGAAGGAGGGCTCGGTGGACGTGGTCATCGGCACCCACCGGCTGTTCTCGCAGGAGACCCGCTTCAAGGACCTGGGCCTGGTCATCGTCGACGAGGAACAGCGCTTCGGCGTCGAGCACAAGGAGCAGCTGAAGAAGCTGCGGGCCAACGTCGACGTGCTGACGATGTCCGCGACACCGATCCCGCGCACCCTGGAGATGGCGGTGACCGGCATCCGCGAGATGTCGACGATCACCACCCCGCCGGAGGAGCGCCACCCGGTGCTCACCTTCGTCGGCCCGTACGAGGAGAAGCAGATCGGCGCGGCCATCCGCCGGGAACTGCTGCGCGAGGGGCAGTGCTTCTACATCCACAACCGGGTCGAGTCCATCGACCGGGCGGCGGCCAAGCTGCGTGAGATCGTGCCCGAGGCGCGGATCGCGACGGCGCACGGCCAGATGTCGGAGCAGGCGCTGGAGCAGGTCGTCGTCGACTTCTGGGAGAAGAAGTTCGACGTGCTGGTCTCCACCACCATCGTCGAGTCGGGCATCGACATCTCCAACGCCAACACCCTCATCGTGGAGCGCGGCGACAACTTCGGCCTCTCGCAGCTGCACCAGCTGCGCGGGCGCGTCGGCCGCGGCCGCGAGCGCGGCTACGCCTACTTCCTGTACCCGCCGGAGAAGCCGCTGACGGAGACCGCGCACGAGCGGCTCGCGACGATCGCCCAGCACACCGAGATGGGCGCGGGCATGTACGTGGCGATGAAGGACCTGGAGATCCGCGGCGCGGGCAACCTGCTCGGCGGCGAGCAGTCCGGTCACATCGCGGGCGTCGGCTTCGACCTGTACATCCGCATGGTCGGCGAGGCGGTGGCCGACTACCGGGCCGCGGTCGAGGGAGGGGTGGAGGAGGAGCCGCCGCTGGAGGTCAAGATCGAGCTGCCGGTCGACGCGCACGTCCCGCACGACTACGCGCCGGGCGAGCGGCTGCGCCTGCAGGCGTACCGGTCCATCGCCTCGGCCGCCTCCGAGGCGGACATCAAGGCCGTGCGCGAGGAACTCACCGACCGCTACGGCAAGCTGCCGGAGCCGGTGGAGAACCTGCTGCTGGTGGCGGGGCTGCGGATGCTGGCGCGGGCCTGCGGGGTCGGCGACATCACGCTCCAGGGCAACAACGTCCGCTTCGGGCCGGTGGAGTTGCGCGAGTCGCAGGAGCTGCGCCTCAAGCGCCTCTACCCGGGCACGGTGCTCAAGCCGGCGACCTCGCAGGTGCTGGTCCCCCGCCCCAAGGCGGGCCGGATCGGCGGCAAGCCGGTGGTCGGCCGGGAACTGCTGGCCTGGACCGGCGAGTTCCTCACCACCATCCTCGGCTCGTAGCGACGCCGCTCCCCGGCGGTCCGGGACCCACCGGTCCCGGACCCGACGGGGGGCTGTGCTGCGACCCTGCAACGGTTGCGTGCATCCCCTCACTGATGGCCGGGAACGCTGTATACCCTCAGTTCCGATATCTCTTCCGCACGGCCCGTCAGGAGCAGCGATGCACGGCCCCGGCCTTCCGCCGCAGCACGCCCCCCAGTCCACCTCGGGCGGTGTCGTGGCACTGCGCGTGGTGTTCATGCTGCTGCCCGTCCTGAGCTGCGGCTTCCTGGCCTGGGGCTCGATGCTGCGGCTGGCGCTGGTCACCCGCAGGTCCCGGGACTGGGCGCTGCTGGTGCTCAGCGGTGTGCTCGCGGTCGTCTGGATGACGCTGATCCAGCTCGACCCCACGCCCGACGTCAACGGCTGGCAGGGCAACCTCGGCGCCGGTGGCTCGATCCTCACCGGCTTCGCGGTCTGCGTGTACTTCCTGGTCGCCGACATCAAGCACCACGAGGCCCTGCGGTCGGCGGCGCCCGCGCCGTGGTACCCGGGGCAGCCCGCGTCCTACGGCCACCCCCAGCAGACCTCGCCCTCCTACGGCTACCCGCACTCCACGGCCCCGACCGTGATCTCGGGCCAAACGCCGGCCGCCCCGCAGGTGCCGCCGCAGCCGACGCCGCCCCCGCGCATCGGGCAGGTCCGGGCCGAACTCGACGAACTCAGTGAACTGCTGCGCAAGCAGACCCCGCCGCCCGGCGGCCACCACCAGGACCCCAACCAGACCGCCTTCCGGGACCCGCAGCAGTGACCGACCGCCTCATCGGAGACCGCTACCAGCTGGCGAGCGTTCTGGGACAGGGCGGCATGGGCCAGGTCTGGACGGCCTACGACCGGCGCCTGGACCGGCGCGTCGCCGTCAAGCTGCTGCGCCCGGACAAGGTCGCCGGCCCCGGCACGGTCGCGGAGGAACTGCGCCGCCGTTTCGTGCGCGAGTGCCGGGTCACGGCGCAGGTGGACCACCCGGGCCTGGTCACCGTCCATGACGCGGGCAGCGACGGTGACGAGCTGTTCCTCGTGATGGGGTACGTCGAGGGCTCCGACCTCGCCGACCACCTGGCCGGGCACAGCCCCTACCCGTGGCAGTGGGCGGTCGCGGTCGTCGCGCAGCTGTGCTCGGTGCTGTCGGCCGTGCACGCCGTGCCGATCGTCCACCGCGACCTGAAGCCGCGCAACGTGATGGTCCGTCCGGACGGCACCGTCCTGGTCCTCGACCTCGGCGTGGCCTCGGTCATGGACACCGACACCACCCGTCTCACCAGCACCGGAACGCCCATCGGCAGCCCGGCGTACATGGCGCCCGAGCAGGCGATGAGCGGTGCGGTGGGCCCGTACACCGACCTGTACGCGCTCGGCGTGCTCCTGTACGAACTCCTCAGCGGGAATGTCCCCTTCGCCGGGTCCACCGCTCTCGGGGTGCTGCACCGGCACCTGTACGAGCCCCCGGTCCCGGTCCGTCCGCAGCGTCCGGAGGTTCCGCAGGAGCTGGAGGCGCTCCTGATGCGCCTCCTCGCCAAGGACCCGCAGGACCGGCCGTCCTCGGCGCAGGAGGTCTACGAGGCCCTCGCCCCGCTGCTGCCGGCCCGAGACGGCCGCGGTGCCTCCGGCCCGCTCGACCCGACGCGGCCCTTCGTACGGCCCCAGGCGCCCTGGCCGGACCGGGCCGCGGTGATCCCGCCGCGGCCGACCACCCCGCCGACGTCCACGCCGACGGGTACCCCCGTGCCGCCTACACCCACGTCCGCGCCGACGCCGACGCGGACCCCCGCGCCGGTGCCGCAGAAGCCCGACATCCCGGGCGCGGTGGACCAGGCCCGCACGCTTCTGGACCAGGGCCGGCTCACGCAGGCCGTGGACATCCTCGGCGGGATCCTCCCGGCGGCGGCCGCCGAGCACGGCGAGCACTCGCCGGTGGTCCGCTCCCTGCGCAAGCAGTACGCGGCCACGCTGATGGACGACGGCCAGTACCGCCGGGCCCTGCCCGAACTGCGCCGCCTCGCCGAGGAGTTCCCGGCGGGCGACCCGCAGTCGCTGCGGTTCCGCTACGACGCGGCGCAGTGCCTGGAGCAGCTGGGCGAACCGGCCGCCGCCCTGGCGGAGTACCGCTCGCTGCTGCCCTACTTCGAGAACCGCTACGCCAATCCGGACCAGGCGCTGCCGCTGGAGATCCGCCGCCGGATCGCGCACCTGCTGCTCTCCCTCGGCGACCGGCCGGCGGCCCACGACACCCTGGCCCGGCTGCTGTTCGACGCGGAGCGCCTGCACGGTCCGGCCCATCCCTTCCCGTCGGAGATACGCCGCACGCTGCAGTGGCTGAGCCAGGTCCGCTGACGGGCCCGGCCGCTCAGGCCCGCCGGCGGGAGCCGCGGCCCCTGACCGCGGTGACCGCGAGGAGGGCCAGGGCCGCCGCGGCGACCGCCAGCCCGGGGAGCAGCCCGGGCGGCCGGAAGGAGCAGGCGACCTGTGCGGTGCCGGGGGTGAGGGGGACCGCGACCAGCCCCAGGTGGGACGCAGCGGGGCGGCCGTTGCAGGTCCAGCCGGCGATCGCGGGGACGGAGAGGACCGCCGTGCCGGTGGTGCCCGCGGGCAGGTCGGCCCGGATGCCGGAGGAGCCGACCCGGACGGAGGTCGCGGCCGTGGCGCGCAGGGCGGCCACCGCCGCGTCGAGGCGGCCGCGGTCCAGGCAGGACAGAATCCAGCGGGGCGGCGGGGCCGCGTCGAAGACCAGCGCCGAGGAGGCGCCGCGGGAGGGTCCCATCGGCTGGAGGGCCGCCCGGTTGCGGGGGGCGTTGCCGTTCAGCCGGAAGGCCGGGCCGTCGGCGAGGCGGGCCGTGGCGTTGTACTCCGGCGCCCACAGGTGGGCCTCGGTGCCCGCGCGGCAGACACCGGGGGCGAGCGGCTCCTCGTACACGCGGGCGCCCAGCAGGAGTTCCTGGTTGGCGAAGGGCGAGTCGCCGTAGGAGGCGGGCGCGCCCGGCGTGCCGGGTGCGCCCGGCGGGCGGGTCGTCACCAGCGGCGGAACCTCGGCACGCAGCACCGAGCCGTCCGGCCGCAGGCGCGCGCCGACCGCGAACACGGCGTCGGTGACCGGATTGTCGATGCTCTGGACGTTGCGGCCGCGCGAGGTCCAGCCGGCGCCGAGCGCGGCCATCGTCCGCGTGAACACCTCGGGGGTGTGGCTGCTGTAGTACGCGCCGCCCTCGCCGCCCAGCAGCAGCGGGTCGTTGCCCGACAGGGCGGGCCGGCTCGGGTCGGTGCGGTACGCGGGCCAGCCCTCGGCCGCCGCCAGGGCCGCGGCGCGCGCGGTGTGGGAGGCCCCCCAGGACGGGTAGTCGTCGAGGCCGCCCAGTTTGCCTTTGTGCCCGAAGGCGGTGGTCGCCGCCGCCTGCGCGAGCAGGACCAGGGCCAGCAGTCCGGCCGCGGGCAGTGCGGCTCGCCGGTGGCGCAGCGCCCACCAGGCCGCGCCCGCTGCCGCCAGGCCGCCCGCGAACAGCGCGTATCCCCAGGTCGTGGTCAGTGTGCTGGTGCGCGCCCACAGGGCGGCGGCGGCCAGGAGGCCCGCGCCCGCGGCCAGCGCCGTCGGCCGCGGCGGTCCGCCGGCGAGTGCGGTCCAGGCGGCGATGACGGCGATCCCGGCCAGGACGAAGGTCTGCCGGTACGGGCTGCCGTTCGGGGTGGCGAACAGGTGCCAGGCCAGATGGGTCGGCGCCCACTGCAGGGAGAGCGCCACGGCCGCCGTCAGTCCCGTCCACCACAGCCGGTCGCGCAGCGGCACGGTCCGGTGGAAGGGCAGCGCGGCGACCAGCAGCAGCGTGCCGGTGCCGACGAAGACGGCGGGCGAGGAGAAGGAGTACGTCCCCGGCAGCAGCCGTGCGAAGAGGTCCGCCCAGGGCACCGGCCGGAACTCCTTGTCCCACCCCGGGTGGGCCTGCCCCGCGCTGAGGAACAGCGGGAGCAGGACCGGCGCCGCCAGCGCGATGCCCAGCACGGTGCTCCCGGCCGCCCGGGCGATCACCGCGGTCCGGGTCCGCAGATCCTCCCGGGTCAGCACCACCCGTACCAGCAGCACCAGAGCGGCGCCGAGCGTCGCCATGTGGGCGGTGTAGAAGTTCGCGGTCCAGCAGACGGCGACGACCAGCGGGGCGAGCACCACCCGCCGTCCGCGCAGCGCCCATTCGCCGGTCAGGCACAGCAGCGGGAAGGCGATCAGACCGTCCAGCCACATCGGGTTGTAGGAGGCCTCGATCACCGACCAGCCGCACAGCGCGTAGGAGGCCCCGAGCAGTCCGGCCGCCCACCACGGCCCCCGGTGGACAGTGCGCAGCAGCCAGGCCATGGCGGCTGCGGCGGCGGCCGTCTTCAGCACGGTGACGACGTACACGGCCAGGTCGATGTCGGCGCGCGGGAAGACGGCGACGAGGACGGAGAACGGGCCGGTCAGGTAGGTGCCGAGGTCGGGCAGGAAGCTCGTGCCGTAGCCGGACTGCCAGTTGAACAGCAGTCCGCCCTGTGCGCGGCCGTGCAGGAGGTCCCACAGGTGCGCGTGTAAGGGTACGAACTGATTGCCGAGGTCGTTGACGCTGCGGTGGCGCGGTCCGTACGGGAAGACGCGGGCGGCGGCGTCCCCGGCGCACACGGCCACCGCCGTGAGCAGGGCGGCGAGCGCCGAACCGGACGGACTGCGGTGGCGCGGCGAGCGATGCGGTGTCGACATGGTGGGCCGACCCTGGCAGCACCGGGGGAAGCGGGAGTGGCCGCGGAATGGCTGCGACACGAACAGACACGTACCCCGGACACCCTGCGAATCGTTGGTCGAAGCGGTGGCCCGGGCCACCCTTACTGCATACCATCGATCACCGCACGGCCCTTGTGCATTGACGCACAATCTCCCGGCCCTGGAGGCTCCTTTGCACCGTCGCACTGCGCTCTCCGTCTCCGCCGCCCTGCTCGTGGCGGCGCCCCTGCTGTCCGCCTGCTCGGGCGAGACCCGGCCCGGCACCGCGGCCGTCGTCGGCGGTGAACGGATCACCACCTCCGCGCTCCAGGCCCAGGTGAACGACGTCCGCACCGCCCAGAACCGGTCCGAGCAGGCCGCGACCCTCATCGCCAACACCCCGCAGCTGGAGAGGATCAAGCTCGGCAAGATGATCCAGCTGCGGGTGCTGGAGCGGGCGGCCGAGGACGCGGGCCTCTCCGTCACGACCAAGGAGATCGAGGACGCGCGCAGGGCGCAGGAGGGCGACAGGGGCGCGGCGGCGCTGGAGCAGATGGCCCTCCAGGCCCGCGTCCCGCTGGCGCCCGGCCAGATCGACGAGGACCTGCGCTTCCGGCTGCTGCTCGACAAGCTGAGCGAGCGCTTCGGCGAGGACCGGATCATCGAGCCGCTCACCAAGGCGTCGGAGGCCCTCGACATCGAGGTGAACCCGCGCTACGGGGCCTGGGACGCCAAGCAGGTCGGCCTCGGCCCGGTGGAGACCCCCTGGATCACCCAGCGGACCAGGCCCGAGCAGCAACCCGCCGGAGCCTGAGGTCCTGCGGCGGAGGTAGGTTCGGAGGGTGACCGACCACTCCCAGCCCACCGCCCCGGCCGAGCCCACCGGCCGTATCGTCCTGCTGACCACCAGCCACCGGGTCGCCCCCGGGGTGCTGTCCTGGCCGGCGTGGCAGATCCTGCACGCCGCGGACCGGGTGCTGTGCGCCGACCCCGGCCACCCGCAGCTGCCGTACCTGCGGGAGGCGGGCGTCGCGGTCGAGCACGCGGCCCCGGACGCGCACGCGCTGGTGGAGGCCTGCGCGGGCGGCCGCACGGTCGTGGTGCTCCCGGGCGGGGAGGGCGACCGGCGGCTCACCGACGGGCTGGCCCGGCTGGCCGGCTCCGGCCGGGTCTCCATGCCCGACCTGGAACTGCTCCCCGGCTCCTACGACCTGCCGGGCGCCCGCCTGCTCGACCTGGTCCAGGTGATGGACCGGGTCCGCCGCGAATGCCCGTGGACCTCCCGGCAGACCCACCGGGGCCTGGCCAAGTACGCGATCGAGGAGGCGTACGAACTCGTCGAGGCGATCGAGGACGGGAACCGGGAGGAACTGCGCGAGGAGCTCGGCGATGTCCTGCTCCAGGTGGTCTTCCACGCCCGGATCGCCGAGGAGGGCCTCCCGGCCGGCGCCGAGGCGGAGGACGGTGACGAGGAGGACGCCGGTGAGGCGGCCCTCGGGGCGTTCTCCATCGACGACGTGGCCGGGGCCCTTGTGGAGAAGCTGATCCACCGGCACCCGCACGTCTTCGGCGACGCCGAGGCCGAGACCCCGGAGGACGTCCACGCGCACTGGCAGCGCACCAAGGCGGTGGAGAAGCGGCGGGAGTCCGTCACCGACGGGATCCCGGTGGGCCAGCCGGGCCTGGCGCTCGCGGCCAAGCTCGCGGGCCGGGCCCGTGCGGGCGCGGTGGCCGTGGAGCTGCCGCGCGGCGAGGGCATCGGGTACGAGCTGCTGGAGCTGGCGGCGCGCGCCGAGGCGGAGGGCGTCGACCCCGAGACCGCGCTGCGCGCGGCGGCCCGCGTCTACCGGGACGCGATCCGGGCGGCCGAGGGCGTCGGGGCGCCCCCGCGGTAGCTTCCTCGGTTCTTCAGTGCTCCTTCGGGGCGCGGGCGGAGGGGTTGTGCCAGTGCGGTGCCGGGCGGTTCAGGAACCATTCGCCGAAGCCCAGCGGACGGCCCGGCTGTTCGTGGCCGGGGCCCCCGGCGGGTACGGAGTCGTGGAAGAGCCGGGCCGGGCGGGCGCCGAGTTCCTCCAGGAGGTGCGCGGTCTCGTCGATGAACTGCGCCGGCCCGCTGAGGTAGACGTCCTGGTCGGGCCACAGCCCCCGGTTGCTCAGGGCCGTCGCGAGCCGGTCGGTGGCCTCGTTGCGGTGCCGGCCGGGGGCGGGCGTGATGTAGGTGACGTCGAGCCAGCCGCAGGAGGTGCCGTAGGCGTCGATGAGCGGGCGGTCGTAGAGGTGCGCGCCGTCCCGGGCCACCACGAAGAGCCGTACGTCCTGGTCGGGCGGCCGGTCCGCGAGTTCCTCCAGCAGGGCGCGGATCGGGGCCCAGCCGGTGCCGGCGGCGATCAGGCTGACCGGGCGGTCCGAGCGGCGGAAGGTCAGCTGCCCGCCCGCGGCGCCGAGCTTGAGGACCTCGCCGGGCTGCGTCTCGCTGACCAGGGCGGTGCTGAGCCGCCCGCGGTCGATCCGGCTGACGTGCAGGTCGACGGTGCCGTCGGGGCGAGGGGCGTTGCCGATGGAGTACGTGCGCCAGGTGCGGGGGACCCGCTCGCTGCTCACGCTGGTGTACTGCCCGGGGAGATAGGGGAAGGGGGCGTGCGGCCGCAGGGTCAGCACGCCGATGTCCTGCCCGTACTGGAGGTGGCGTACGACCTCCGCGTCCCACCACGGCGGGTCCTCGCTCGCGCCGGCCCCGGCGAGCATGGCGTCGGCGATCACCTGGTAGGCCTCGGTCCAGGCCTTCTCCACCTGGGGCGTCCAGGCGTCGCCGGAGGTCGCGGCGAGTGCGGCGAGCAGGCTGGAGCCCACGACCGCGTAGTGCTCGGGGCGGATCAGGAACTTGCGGTGGTCGCGCCCCAGGTCGTGCAGGTAGGGGCCGATGGCGGCGTCGTCGTCGAGGCGGGAGACGACGTGGGTGAGCGCCGCGAAGAGCCGGTCCCGCTGGCGTTCCATGTCCTCGGAGGAGACCGGGAAGAGGTCACGGACTCCGGGGTTGTGCCAGAAGAGGTGTGAGTAGAAGAACTTGACCGCGTGTTCGGCCCTTCTCTCCACCACCGCGAAACTGCTTTTCAAGATCCTCACGTCCACACATCCGAAAGTAGGAGTGCCGGACGGGGCGAGGTCAAGCGTTGTCCGATCTACGGACAGCCGCGACCAAGCCGTCATATCGGATGAGGGATCGGCGGGCCGCGGCCCGCGCGGGTCCGCCGGTGCGCGGCGGTTACTGTCGGGGACATGCACGATCAGTCGTCCACTCCCTCCGTCGGCGCGGCGCCCGAACTCTTCACGTGGGAGTTCGCGACCGACCCCTATCCGGCCTACGCGTGGCTGCGCGAGAACGCGCCGGTGCACCGCACCCGGCTCCCCAGCGGGGTCGAGGCCTGGCTGGTCACGCGCTACGCGGACGCCCGCCAGGCCCTGGCCGACCAGCGGCTCAGCAAGAATCCGGCGCACCACGCGGAGCCCGCGCACGCCAGGGGCAAGACCGGGATCCCGGGGGAGCGCAAGGCGGAGCTGATGACGCATCTGCTGAACATCGACCCGCCGGACCACACCCGGCTGCGGCGGCTGGTGTCGAAGGCGTTCACCCCGCGCAGGGTCGCCGAGTTCACCCCGCGGGTGCAGGCGCTCACCGATCACCTGATCGACGCCTTCGCGGGGCGGGGCGAGGCGGACCTGATCCACGAGTTCGCCTTTCCGCTCCCCATCTACGCCATCTGCGAGATGCTCGGAGTACCGCGGGAGGACCAGGACGACTTCCGCGACTGGGCCGGCATGATGATCCGCCACGGCGGCGGGCCGCGCGGCGGGGTCGCCCGGTCGGTGAAGCAGATGCGGACCTACCTCGGTGAACTGATCCATCGCAAAAGGGATGATCTGGGCGACGATCTGATCTCAGACCTGATCCGGGCGAGCGACCACGGTGACCATCTGACGGAGGGCGAGGCCACCGCGATGGCCTTCATCCTGCTCTTCGCCGGCTTCGAGACCACCGTGAACCTCATCGGCAACGGCGTCCACTCCCTCTTCATGAACCCCGTCCAGCGCGAGCGCCTGCAGGCCTCCCTGGCCGCCGGTGAGAGCGGACTGCTGGCCACCGGCGTGGAGGAACTCCTGCGCTACGACGGGCCCGTGGAGCTGGCGACGTGGCGCTTCGCCACCGAGCCGCTGACCATCGGCGGCGAGCGGATCGGGACCGGCGACCCGGTCCTGGTCGTCCTCGCGGCCGCCGACCGGGATCCCGAACGGTTCGCCGATCCGGACACCCTCGACCTCTCCCGGACCGACAACCAGCATCTGGGATACGGGCACGGCATCCACTACTGCCTGGGCGCGCCGCTCGCCCGGCTCGAAGGACAGACCGCACTCGCGACCCTGCTGACCCGCCTGCCTGATCTGGAACTTGCCGTTCCGGCCCAAGACCTGCGCTGGCGTGGGGGGTTGATCATGCGAGGGCTACGTACTCTTCCCGTTCGCTTCACGGCTCAAAACACTTCTTCAACATCTGATTAAAAGTCAGGTTCCGCTTGAACTTGTGACAATCGTTCGAAGGCCGCTAGGTTCTGCCGTTACCAGGCTGTTATGCGAAAGGTGATCCCTCATGCTCTCCGGGAACGGCCGTCACAGACGCCCCCGCCAGGTCCCCGCGCTGGTTGTCACAGCCGGAGTCACTGGCTCCGCACTGGCCATGCCGCTGCTGGCCGCCACCAGCGCGACCGCTGCCGACACTGCCACATGGGACAAGGTGGCCGAGTGCGAGAGCGGCGGCTCGTGGAGCGCGAACTTCGGCAGTGGCGCGTACGGCGGGCTCCAGTTCACCCAGGAGGAATGGCAGAACGCCGGCGGTCTGGACTTCGCCGAGCGGGCCGACCTCGCGAGCCGCTCGCAGCAGATAGCCGTGGCCGAGCGCGTGCTGGCCTCCCAGGGCCCGCAGGCCTGGCCGCTGTGCGCGGCCTCGGCCGGACTGGACCAGCAGGGTCCGGCCGCCGTCGTCGATCCGGGTCTGCCGGGCAGCCCCAAGGCGGTCGGCCCCGCGCCGTCCCGCCCCGACGACGTCGTGCCCTCCGACAAGGGCGGCAAGAAGGCGACGGACTTCGGGCTCTCGACCGAGGAGACCCCGAGCCCCACGGGCTCCCCCTTCCTCATTCCTGACGCGCCGTCCGTGGGACTGCCCGTCATGCCGGCGCCCGACGTCCCGACGACGCCGCCGACCACCCCGACCGCGCCGGTCACCCCGACCGACCCGACGACCCCGCCGGTCACTCCCACCGACCCGACGGTTCCGGCCCTCCCGACGGACCCGACGGCGCCCACGACCCCGCCGGGCACTCCGAGTCCGTCCCCGGCGGCGCCCGCGGCGCCGGGGGCCACCCCGGCGGCCCCGTCCACCCCGGGCGCCACTCCCGCCGAGGGCAACGGCAAGCACCGCGGTGCGCCGTCCCCCGAGGAGGGCTCGCCGTCCGGTGCCGCGCCGGCCCCCGTCTACACGGTGCAGGCGGGCGACAGCCTGGCGACCATCGCGGTCGCCAAGGGCGTGAAGGGCGGCTGGAGCGGCCTCTACGCGGCCAATGAGCAGGTCATCGGCAATGACGCCAACCTGATCAAGCCTGGCCAGAATCTGGATCTAACCGTGCAATAAGGGCAGTTGGTTCGTCCGGAAAGACCTGATTGTCTGTTTTCTGCAAGTGAGACATGTGTCTCTTCAGGTCAACTGGCGTGTCCCGCCCGGGGGCTTCCGCAAACCCCGTTCTCACCTGCGCAAACACCCCTGCGGGGAGCGCAAGTAGGGGCCGTTCCTCCCCGATGTTCCTCGTTGAACATCGGGGAGAGACCTGTCTACCTTCTGAGTCGCCCGCCACCGCGGGCTCCTTCGACCGCATCGCCGAATCCTGCCGGCGGACGGGGGGAACAGTCGTCGCGTCAAGCGCCGAAGGCAGGAGCGGGGGAACCAAGGTAGGTGCCGCGAGCGGCCGTTGAGAGACGGCCGGGAAGCGGCTTGGGGTTAAGTGGTGCGCTAGGCCGCACCGCCGGGTACTCACGGCCCGAACCCGACAGCTCACCTCGTAGGCGTCGGTGAGGAGAAACCTCATGCTGCTTTCCGGCAAGGGCAAGCACCGTCGCGGTTCCAAGGCCGTTCGCATCGTCACGCTCGCCGGTGTCGCCGGTGTGGCCGTCGCCGCCCCCCTGATGACCGCGGGCGCCGCCAGCGCCGCCACCGCGTCCGAGTGGGACAAGGTCGCGCAGTGCGAGTCCGGTGGCAACTGGTCCATCAACACGGGCAACGGCTACTACGGCGGGCTGCAGTTCTCGTCCTCCACCTGGGCCTCGTTCGGCGGCAAGTCGTACGCCCCGCAGGCCAACCAGGCCTCGAAGGCGCAGCAGATAGCCGTGGCCGAGAAGGTCCTCAAGAAGCAGGGCAAGGGCGCCTGGCCGCACTGCGGCAAGGGCCTGTCGAACTCCTCGTACACCGGTGGCGGCTCCACCGAGACCCCGGCCTCCACCAAGCCGAAGGTCGAGACGAAGAAGACCGAGACCAAGAAGACCGAGACCAAGGCCGCGCCGAAGAAGGAAACCAAGCGCGCCGAGGCCCCGACCACCCGCTCCGAGCGCACCGAGGCTCCGGCCGCGCCGAAGACCGGCAACGGCTCCTACGAGGTCAAGTCCGGCGACACCCTGGGCACCATCGCCGAGGCCAACGGCGTCAAGGGCGGCTGGCAGCAGCTCTTCGAGCTGAACAAGGACATCGTCTCGGACGCCGACCTGATCTACCCCGGCCAGAAGCTGAAGCTCAGCTGAACGCCGCGGCAATAGCCGCAAAAGCGTACGCAAGACGCAGAATTCCCACCGCCCGGCGCCCCTTCCCCCCACGCGCCGGGCGGCGGTGCGTGCGGGCGCGTGGGCCCCTCCAAGGCTGATGATCAAGGGTTGTATGTCCCGGAAGAGGGGTATTCGGTCCCTTTTTCGTCCCAGGGGCCGGGCGGTCGGCCGGTCGAACCCCCGAAGCCGGTTAGGCTCTAGGCGGCAAGGCCATCCCACGGCCTGACACGCCACCGCACACCCAGCGTCACATCCCAGAAGGAGATGCTCGTGCCGTCCATCGACGTCGTCGTAGCCCGGGAAATCCTGGACTCCCGAGGCAACCCCACGGTCGAGGTCGAGGTGGGCCTCGACGACGGCAGCACCGGCCGTGCTGCCGTTCCGTCCGGCGCCTCCACCGGTGCATTCGAGGCCATCGAGCTGCGTGACGGTGACCCCGACCGTTACATGGGCAAGGGCGTCGAGAAGGCCGTTCTGGCCGTCATCGAGCAGATCGGCCCGGAGCTCGTCGGCTACGACGCCACCGAGCAGCGCCTGATCGACCAGGCCATGTTCGACCTCGACGCCACCGACAACAAGGGCTCGCTCGGCGCCAACGCCATCCTCGGCGTCTCCCTCGCCGTCGCGCACGCCGCGTCCGAGGCCTCGGACCTCCCGCTCTTCCGCTACCTCGGCGGCCCGAACGCGCACCTGCTGCCCGTTCCGATGATGAACATCCTCAACGGTGGGTCGCACGCCGACTCCAACGTGGACATCCAGGAGTTCATGATCGCCCCGATCGGCGCGGAGTCCTTCTCCGAGGCGCTGCGCTGGGGTGCCGAGGTCTACCACACCCTCAAGAAGGTCCTGCACACCAAGGGCCTGTCCACCGGCCTCGGTGACGAGGGCGGCTTCGCCCCGAACCTGGAGTCCAACCGCGCCGCGCTCGACCTCATCATCGAGGCCATCAAGCAGGCCGGCTACACCCCGGGCAAGGACATCGCGCTCGCGCTCGACGTCGCCGCGTCCGAGTTCTACAAGGACGGCAAGTACGAGTTCGAGGGCCAGTCCCGCTCGGCCGCCGAGATGACCGACTACTACGCCGAGCTCGTCGAGGCGTACCCGCTCGTCTCCATCGAGGACCCGCTGTTCGAGGACGACTGGGCCGGCTGGAAGACCATCACCGACCGCCTGGGCGCCAAGGTCCAGATCGTCGGCGACGACCTCTTCGTCACCAACCCCGAGCGCCTGGCCCGCGGCATCGAGGAGGGCTCCGCGAACGCCCTGCTCGTGAAGGTGAACCAGATCGGTTCGCTGACCGAGACCCTCGACGCCGTCGAGATGGCCCAGCGCAACGGCTTCAAGTGCATGATGTCCCACCGCTCCGGTGAGACCGAGGACGTCACCATCGCCGACCTCGCCGTCGCCGTGAACTGCGGTCAGATCAAGACCGGCGCCCCGGCCCGCTCGGACCGCGTCGCCAAGTACAACCAGCTGCTGCGCATCGAGGAGATCCTCGACGACGCCGCGGTGTACGCGGGCCGCAGCGCCTTCCCGCGCTTCAAGGGCTAATCACGCTCAGCCTCCGTACGTCCCCGCACTCGGTCCCGTACCGTGTGCGGGGACGTATTGCGTAGTGCGCACCAAAGGGGAGGCGGACCAATGGCCGGGAACCGGGATCGGTTCTCCACCTTCTCCACCGCGACGCGGCTCAAGCAGCTCGGTGAGCGGACCGCGGCCCACGTCTACCGTTCGCAGACGCGCCGTCAGGTGCGCCGCAGCCGCCTCACCGGCAGGGCCGCGCTCCTGGTGCTCGTGCTCTGTACGCTGGTCGTCGCCCTCGCGTATCCGATGCGCCAGTACGTCTCCCAGCGCTCGGAGATCGCGGAGCAGCAGCGGGCCGCCGCGGCGGCGCGGGACCGCCTGGAGCGGCTCCGCGACGAGAAGGCCCGCTGGCAGGACGACGCGTACGCGGAGCAGCAGGCGCGCAAGCACCTGCACTTCCTGCGCCCGGGGGAGGTCGGCTACATCATGAGCGACCCCGGGGCACGGCCGCCGGAGCCGCACCGGACCGGCCAGGCCGGCTCCGACCGCCCCTGGTACTCGAACGTCTGGGACGGCGTCGACAAGGCCGACCGCCCGAACGACTAGTACCGCAGCACCCATCCACGAGAACGAAGAGACTTCCTCCAGGCATGCAGACGCCCCCGCCCCAGACCGACCGGACCGAGCCGACCGACGCGGACATCGAGGCGTTCGAGCAGCAGCTCGGCCGCCCGCCGCGCGGGCTGCGCGCCATCGCGCACCGTTGCCCCTGCGGGCAGCCCGACGTGGTGGAGACCGCGCCGCGGCTCCCCGACGGCACCCCCTTCCCGACGCTGTACTACCTGACGTGCCCGCGCGCGGCCTCCGCCATCGGGACGCTGGAGGCCAACGGCGTGATGAAGGAGATGCAGGCCCGGCTCGCCGAGGACCCGGAGCTCGCCGCCGCCTACCAGGCCGCGCACGAGGACTACATCCGGCGCCGCGACGCCATCGAGGTGCTCCAGGGCTTCCCGAGCGCCGGCGGCATGCCGGACCGGGTCAAGTGCCTGCACGTGCTCGTCGGCCACTCCCTCGCCGCCGGCCCCGGCGTGAACCCGTTCGGCGACGAGGCCCTCGCGATGCTGCCCGAGTGGTGGGCCAAGGGCGCCTGCGTCACGCCGTGCGGCGAGAAGAAGGCCGGGACGCAGGACGAGGAGTCCCGGTGACCCGGGTCGCGGGCATCGACTGCGGTACGAACTCCATCCGGCTGCTCGTGGCGGACTGCGACCCCGCCACGGGCGAGCTGGTCGAGCTCGACCGGCGGATGACCATCGTCCGGCTCGGCCAGGGCGTGGACCGGACCGGGCGCCTGGCCCCGGAGGCGCTGGAGCGCACCTTCGCCGCCTGCCGCGAGTACGCGGCGGTCATCAAGGAGCTGGGCGCGGAGCGGGTGCGCTTCGTGGCGACCTCGGCCTCCCGCGACGCCGAGAACCGGGACGACTTCGTCCGCGGTGTCGTGGAGATCCTGGGCGTCGAGCCCGAGGTGATCTCCGGCGACCAGGAGGCGGAGTTCTCCTTCACCGGCGCCACCAAGGAACTGACCGCGCACGAGCACCTGGAGCGGCCGTTCCTCGTGGTCGACATCGGCGGCGGCTCGACCGAGTTCGTGGTCGGCGACGACCACGTCCGGGCCGCCCGCTCCGTGGACGTGGGCTGCGTCCGGATGACCGAGCGCCACCTGGTGGTGGACGGCGTGGTCACCGACCCGCCGTCCGAGGAGCAGATCGCGGCCGTCCGGGCCGACATCGAGGCCGCGCTGGACCTCGCGTCCGAGACCGTCCCGCTGGCCGAGGCGCGCACCCTGGTCGGTCTGGCGGGCTCGGTGACCACGATCGCCGGCATCGCCCTGGGGCTGCCCGAGTACCGGTCGTCGGAGATCCACCACTCCCGGATCTCCTACGGGCAGGTCCGCGCGATCACCGAGCGGATGCTGACGGCCACGCACGACGAGCGCGCGGCGATCCCCGTGATGCACCCGGGCCGGGTCGACGTGATCGGCGCGGGCGCACTGGTCCTGCTGGCGATCATGGAGCGCATCGGCGCCTCGGAGGTCGTGGTCTCCGAGCACGACATCCTCGACGGCATTGCGATCAAGACCGCGGAAGACGTCGCGGCCGACAGGAGCCGCTGAACGATGGCGCTCCGGTCCACCGACCGGAGCGCCATCGTCACGTCGGACTCAGATGTTGCGGTAGACGTCGCGCCGGTCGCCGACCTTGACGACGAGGATGACGAGCTCACCGTCCAGGACTTGATAGGCGATCCGGTAGCTGCCGACCCGGAGCCGGTAGAGGCCGGACGGTCCGGTGAGTTTCTTGACGTCGGCGTCCTCGCGGTACGGATCGTCTCCCAGCGCGGTCAGTGAGGCGAGGATGCGCATCGCGGCCGGCCTGTCGATCGCCCGGAGCTGTCGTTGCGCCGCCGCGGTGAACCGGAACGCGTACTTCACGCCGCTCCGTCACCCCGCTCGCTGAACAGGTCGGCCAGCAGCTCGGCCATGGTCACGGTCGGACCGCCTTCGGCCAGCACGGCCTCCGCCTCGCGGGCGAGCAGTTCGTCCGCCGCCTCTTCGAGCGCGTTGAAGTCCGCGATGGGTACCAGGGCGGCCACCGGAGCGCCGTTACGGGTGATTACGGTCGACGCGCCCTGCTCCGCCCGATTGATGTGGTCTGCGAGATGGGCGCGGGCCTCGCGCACGGTCACTGCGTTCTCACTCATGACAGCAGTGTACGCGCGCATGTGTACACGCACCGGTCCGGCAATCGTGGCAGGCGCGGGACGCTGAGCCGACGGCCCAGCGACGGCGCCGGCTACCGCAACGAGCCATGGCCCCACCCGAGATGACCGGTGGATTCATCTGGTCCATGGGCCGAACGACCTTCGAACCAGGGCGTGAGGGCTCTTCGGCGCCATGATCCAGAAAAAGTTCGTGAAGTTCTTCACAAGGAAAAGGTGCCTGCTGGGCCACGGGAAGGGTCCTTCGGGGCCTTGCGGAGGGCCTGAGGCCCCTTTTGTCGCGCGTTCGTGCGATCCACGGAGGCGACGCGTCCGGCGTCGGAGGTAAGGACGAAACCCGGTGGTCTACTCCGGTTCAAGCCTTGGAGGCCAGTTCAGGACGGGTGAACAACGACTCCCGCTACACCTTGGTTCCCGTCGCGCTTCATGACGTCCGTCACGTGGGCGGCGGAGTGTAGCAGAGGCCCTCCGTCTCCTTGTGAAGGGGCTCACGAGCAACACCCCATTGGGTGCTGGATACTCGTTCTCATGAGCACCACGGAGCGTCCCAGGATCCTCGTTGTAGGAGGTGGGTACGTAGGCCTGTACGCAGCCAAGCGCATCATGAAGAAGATGCGCTACGGCGAGGCGACCGTCACGGTCGTCGACCCGCGCTCGTACATGACCTACCAGCCCTTCCTCCCCGAAGTGGCCGCAGGCAGCATCTCGCCGCGGCACGTCGTCGTCCCGCTGCGACGCGTGCTGCCCAAGGCTGAGGTTCTCACCGGCCGGGTCACCACCATCGACCAGGACCGCAAGGTCGCCGTCGTCACGCCGCTGGTCGGCGAGGCGTACGAGCTGCCCTTCGACTACCTGGTGATCGCCCTCGGCGCCGTCTCCCGCACCTTCCCGATCCCCGGTCTCGCAGAGCAGGGCATCGGCATGAAGGGTGTCGAGGAGGGCATCGGCCTGCGCAACCACGTACTCGAGCAGCTCGACAAGGCCGAGTCCACGACGGACGAGGACGTCCGCCGCAAGGCCCTCACCTTCGTCTTCGTCGGCGGCGGCTTCGCCGGCGCCGAGACGATCGGCGAGGTCGAGGACATGGCCCGTGACGCCGCGAAGTACTACTCCACGATCAAGCGCGAGGACATGCGCTTCATCCTGGTCGACGCGGCCGACAAGATCCTCCCCGAGGTCGGGCCCAAGCTCGGCACCTGGGGCAAGGAGCACCTCGAGTCCCGCGGCATCGAGATCTACCTCAACACCTCCATGGACTCCTGCGTGGACGGCCACGTGGTGCTGAAGAACGGCCTCGAGGTCGACTCCAACACCATCGTCTGGACCGCCGGCGTCAAGCCGAACCCGGCTCTGGCCCGCTTCGGCCTCCCGCTGGGCCCGCGCGGCCACGTCGACGCCGAGCCGACCCTCCAGGTCAAGGGCACCGACTACATCTGGACCGCCGGCGACAACGCCCAGGTTCCGGACATGGCCTCCCGCCGGGCCGGCGTCGAGAACGCCTGGTGCCCGCCGAACGCCCAGCACGCGCTGCGCCAGGCCAAGGTCCTCGGCGACAACGTCATCTCGGGCATGCGGGGCTTCCCGCAGACCGAGTACTCGCACTCCAACAAGGGTGCTGTGGCGGGTCTCGGTGTCCACAAGGGCGTCGCGATGATCGTCATGGGCAAGATGAAGATCAAGCTCAAGGGCCGGCTCGCCTGGTACATGCACCGTGGCTACCACGGCATGGCCATGCCGACCTGGAACCGCAAGATCCGCGTCTTCGCCGACTGGACCCTCGGCATGTTCCTCAAGCGCGAGGTCGTCTCCCTCGGCGCGCTGGAGACGCCGCGCGAGGAGTTCTACGAGGCCGCCAAGCCGGCGCCGGCCCCGGCCGCCGCCGCTGCTCCGGCCGAGAAGGCCAAGGCCTCCTGACCCTGCGTCGGGAGACCGGCCGCTGAGCCGGTCGAAGGTACGACCCCGAAGGGGCCGCCCGCCATCCGTGGTGCGGGCGGCCCCTTCGGCGTACCCGGGGCCGCGGATGGGTAGACGGATGGGTCGGAACTTTGTGGAGGTGCGCCATGACCGACGCCGCTCCGCGGCTGGCCGCTCTTGCCGAGACCCTGCTGGGCGGCCCCCTGCCCGTGCGCATCCGCGCGTGGGACGGTACCGAGGCCGGGCCGCCCGGCGGCCCCGTCCTCGTCGTCCGGGGCCGCCGGGCCCTGCGCCGGATGCTGTGGAAGCCCGGAGAGCTGGGCCTGGCCCGGGCCTGGGTGGCCGGTGACCTGACCGTCGAGGGCGACCTCTTCGAGCTGCTGGACCGGGTGTCCGGCCTGCTCTGGGACCGGGACCGGCGGCCGGCGCCCGCGCCCGCCCCGCCCGCCTCCCGCCTCGGCGCGCTGCGTCCGCGCCTGCCCCGGGCGGTCGCGGCCGCCGCGACCACCGCCGCTGCCACCGCCGAGCTGCTGCGCGACGCGGACACGCGGGGCGCCGTACGGGACCTCGTCGCCCTCGCCAGGCCGTGGCCGGCGCCCGCGCCGCCCGACGAGGAAGCGGTCCGGCGCGGCGGCCCCCGGCACACCAGGGGCCGCGACCGGCAGGCCATCAGCCACCACTACGACGTCGGCAACGACTTCTACGAGCGGGTCCTCGGCCCCTCCATGGTGTACTCCTGCGCCTACTGGACCCCCGGCTCGACCCTGGAGCGGGCCCAGCACGACAAACTCGACCTGGTCTGCCGCAAACTCGCCCTGGAGCCCGGGGACCGGCTCCTCGACGTCGGCTGCGGCTGGGGCTCCATGGCCCTGCACGCGGCCCGTGAGTACGGCGCCCGCGTCACCGGGATCACGCTCTCGCGCGAACAGGCCGTGTACGCCCGCAAGAAGGCCGCGGACGAGGGCCTGGCCGATCTGGTCGAGATCCGCATCCAGGACTACCGGGACGTCAAGGACGGCCCCTACGACGCCATTTCCTCCATCGGGATGGCCGAACACGTCGGAGCCGACCGGTACCGCGACTACGCCCGCACCCTGCACGCCCTGCTGCGCCCCGGCGGCCTGCTGCTCAACCACCAGATCGCCCGCCCGCCGGAGGCCGACGAATCGGCCTACCGGGTGGACGAGTTCATCGACGCCTACGTCTTCCCCGACGGCGAGCTCTCCCCGGTCGGCACCACGGTCGGTGAACTGGAACGGGCCGGCTTCGAGGTCCGCGACGTGGAGGCGCTGCGCGAGCACTACGCCCTGACCCTGCGGGCCTGGGTGGCCCGGCTGGAGGAGCACTGGGACGAGGCGGTGGCCCTCACCTCGGCGGGCCGGGCCCGGGTCTGGCGGCTCTACATGGCGGCCTCCGCGCTCGGCTTCGAGCGGGGCCGCCTCGGGGTCAACCAGGTGCTGGCGGTGCGGTCCGCGGCGCGCGGGGACGCCGGGCTGCCGCTGCGGCTGCGAACCTGGGGCGCGCAGCCGGCGTAATCGTTCCTGCGCGGACGACGGGAAGGGCCCCGGGGCGTGTCGCCCCGGGGCCCTTCCACGAATCGTTCCGCCTTCCGCGTGACGCGGTCCGCTACTCGGTCTTGATGGCGGTCAGCATGTTCAGACGGGCGGCGCTGCGGGCCGGCCACATGGCGGCCAGGACGCCGACCACGGCGGCCAGCAGGAGGAAGATCCCGATCCGGTCCCACGGGAGGATCAGCTCGTAGCCGGGCATGGACTTCGCCAGCGTGGAGCCGACGGCCCAGGCGAGGAAGATACCGATGGCGACGCCGAGGGCGGCTCCGAAGAGGGAGATCACCACGGCTTCGAGGCGGATCATGTTCTTGACCCGGCTGCGGTCGAGGCCGATGGCGCGCAGCATGCCGATCTCCTGGGTCCGCTCGAAGACGGACATGGCCAGGGTGTTGACCACACCGAGCACCGAGATGACCAGCGCCATGCCGAGCAGGCCGTACATGATGTTCAGCATCGTGTTGATCATGCCGCCCATCTCGTTGCGCATGTCCTGCTGGGTGGCGACCTTGATGGCCGGGTTCTTGCCGAGGGCGTCGACGACCTTCTGCTGGGCGGCCTTGGAGGCCCCGCCGTCCACGTTGACGTACACCTCGGGGATGTACATCTCCTCGCTGTGCTCGCTGAGGATCTTGTCGTCGATGATGTAGGGGGAGAGCAGCCCCTCCATGTCCTTGTAGATCGCGCCGACCTTCACCGACGCTTCCCGGCCGTCGTCGTAGGTCAGCTTGAGCGCGCTGCCGACGGTGTACTTCTGCTTCGTGGCGGTCTTCTCGGCGACGGCGACGTCGCCCTTGCCGAGGCTGTCGAGCGAGCCGCTGAGGACCTCGATGTTGAGGAGCCGGCCGATGGCGGCCGGGTTGACGCCGGAGGCGGCCCGGAAGTCGCCGTCGACCAGGAAGTAGCCGGCCGACTGCGGGGAGACCGCCTTGATGCCGGGGGCCTTGGCCAGGGTCTCGGCCACGGACTTGTCGAGGCTGCCCGCGTCGGAGGACATGGAGACCCGGTAGTCGGCCTTGAGCTTCTCGGTGCTCATGCGGTCGACGACCTTGCCGACGGTGATGCCGAGCACGGACAGCGTGGTGACGAGGGTCAGGCCGATCGCGAGGGAGGCGGCCGTGACGGCGGTGCGGCGCGGGTTGCGGACGGCGTTCTGCGCGGCGAGCTTGCCGGGGACGCCGAACACCTTCTGCAGCAGCGGGCGGACCGCGCCGATGACCGGCCGGGAGAGCAGCGGCAGCAGCACGATCATGCCGATCAGCATGAAGAAGGCGCCGCCGCCCATGATCATGCGGCCGGTGTCACCGCCCTTGGACACGCCCAGGAAGACCAGGCCGATGCCACCGAGGCTGATGACCGAACCGAGGATGTTGCGCAGGAGCAGGGACTTCGAGGAGGCCGGCAGGTGGGCGCTGCCCATGGCGGCCACGGGTGCGATCCGGCCGGTGCGCCAGGCCGGCAGCAGGGCGGCGACGGTGGTGACGACGACGCCGATGACGAAAGCGGCGACGACGGTGCCCGGGGCGATCACGGGGGCGCCGCCCGGCAGCTTGGCGCCGAGGGAGCCGATGACGGAGCGGATCCCGAGGGCCAGGCCGATGCCGCCGAGCAGGCCGACGGCGGCCGACAGGAAGCCGACGACGAGAGCCTCGGTGAGGACCGAGCGCATGACCTGGCCGCGGTTGGCGCCGACGGCGCGCAGCAGGGCCAGTTCCTTCGTGCGCTGGGTGACCAGCATGGTGAAGGTGTTGTAGATCAGGAAGATGCCGACGAAGAGCGAGATGCCGGCGAAGACGAGCAGCATCGTGCTGAGGTCGCTGAGGCCCTTCTCGATCTGCTTGGCCTGCTCCGCGGCGAGCGCCGTGCCGGTCTGCGCCTTGGTCGTCCTGCTGTCGAGCAGCGGCTTGATGTCGGCGAGCAGCTTCTCGGGGGAGGTGCCGTTCTTCGCGGCGACCGACAGCTCCTGGAAGTAGCCGGGCTTGAGGTAGAGCTCCTGGGCGACCTTGGTCTCGAAGAGGACCAGGCTGCCGCCGGCCTGCACGGCGCCGTCCTCGGTCGTGAAGACGCCGGCGAGGGTGTACTCCTTGACCGGGCCGTTGGTGGCGACGCGCACCTTGTCGCCGACCTTGTACCTGCCCGTGTCGGCGGTGGCCCTGTCGAGGGCGACCTCGTCGGCCCTGGCCGGGCCGGCGCCCTGGGTGAAGGTGTAGCGCGGGTCCTTGCCGTCCTTGACGGGCGTGAAGTTGCCGCCCTTGTTGGACCAGCCGGAGCCGATCAGCTTGCCGTTCTCGTCGCCGACTCCGGCGAAGCCCGAGACGCTGCCGGAGACGGTGTCGACGCCCGGGAGTGCCTTGATCCTGTCGAGGGTCTGCTGGCCGAGGCCGGGCTCGCCCTCCTTCTGGCCCTCCTCGTTGCGGCCCTGGCCGTAGGAGGTGACCGAGACGGCGACGCCCTCGTAGCTCTTGGCGGACTGGCCGGAGAGGGACTTCTTGAGGGTGTCGGTGAAGACGAGGGTGCCGGATACGAAGGCGACGCCGAGGGTGACGGCGAGCACCGTCATCAACAGCCGGGCCTTGTGCGCGAGGACGTTGCGCAGGGCGGTACGGAACATGGGAGATCTCAGTCCTGGGGCTGGAAGTCTGGGAGAGGGCGGCCTGGGGCGGGGCCCGGGGTCAGCTGGTGCGGCCCTTGGCGTCGAAGGCCTTCATGCGGTCCAGCACGCCGTCGGCGGTGGGGCTGAGCATCTCGTCGACGATCCGGCCGTCGGCGAGGAAGATGACGCGGTCCGCGTAGGAGGCGGCGACCGGGTCGTGGGTGACCATCACGACGGTCTGGCCGAGCTCGCGGACGGAGTTGCGCAGGAAGCCGAGGACCTCGGCGCCGGAGCGGGAGTCCAGGTTTCCGGTCGGCTCGTCACCGAAGATGATCTCGGGGCGGGAGGCCAGGGCGCGGGCGACGGCCACGCGCTGCTGCTGGCCGCCGGAGAGCTGGGTGGGCCGGTGGCCCAGGCGGCCGGAGAGACCGACCATGTTCACGACGGTGTCCAGCCACTGCTGGTCGGGCTTGCGGCCGGCGATGTCCATGGGGAGCGTGATGTTCTCCAGGGCCGTCAGGGTCGGCAGCAGGTTGAACGCCTGGAAGATGAAGCCGATCTTGTCCCGGCGCAGCTGCGTGAGCTGCTTGTCCTTGAGGGAGCCCAGTTCGGTCTCGCCGATGCGGACCGAGCCGGCGGAGAAGGTGTCCAGGCCGGCGACGCAGTGCATCAGGGTGGACTTGCCGGAGCCCGAGGGGCCCATGATCGCGGTGAACTGTCCCTGCCCGAAGTCCACGGAGACGTTGTCCAGGGCGACCACCTGGGTCTCGCCCTGGCCGTACACCTTGGAGAGGCCGGTGGCGCGGGCGGCCACGGCCTGGGCGGTGCGCGGGGCGTGGTTCATGGTGGTCACAGGACTGCTCCTCGGTCTGTTGTGCGGGACTCCTTCATCCTCACCCGGCCCTTACACGCCGCGGATCAGCCGCCGTGCCTGTTCGCGGGCCCACTCGAGACTGACGGCGGGCGGGCGCGCCTCCTCCTCTGGTATGACAGGAGGCCTGCCCGGCGGGCGCCGGCCCGGGGTGGCGGGGAGGGTGGCGCGGGGGGTGGCGCGGGCCATCGAAATCCCGTCATTCCCGTACAGGTGGTGATCGCCGTCCAGAACGGGCCGACCGCGCATTCTGGGGCCTGACGGACCCTCAAGCGCCAATAAAATCAGACAACATCGGATAGACGTCCCGTCGGCGGAGAGTGTCTTCCGGATAGGCTCGGCACAGCGTTCAAGGCTTTTTTCCACGGGGGCCGCCACGCCCTGCCCGGATGGTGGAATGCAGACACGGCGAGCTTAAACCTCGCTGGCCTTCGGGCCGTGCCGGTTCAAGTCCGGCTCCGGGCACTCCGCAGCTCTGGCGAGGCTCCCCTCGTTTATCCCCTGCGCTTCGCCATGCCTTCTCCTAAGATCCTCCTCCAGCAGTAGGGTGCTTTCTTTGCGAGCGCATTACTCTTGTTGCAAGGCCGCGCTCGGTGGCCACGGAGGAGTGAGATGAGGAGCAGTAACCCGGTCTTCTCGCGACGGGGGTTCAGCCGCGACAACGGTGGCTACGCGGGCTTTGACGCGCAGCACCAGCAGGCCGGGACCAACCCGTACGCGACGAACCCTTACGCGATGGACCCGGCCACGGGTATGCCGCAGGCGCCGGCGCGCACCGACGCGATGACCATCGACGACGTCGTGAGCCGTACGGCCATGACGCTCGGCACGCTCATCGTAACGGCGACCCTCTCCTGGGTGCTGCTGCCCGTCGACCCGGCCAACCTGACCAAGTCGTACGCGATCGGCATCGGCGCCGCCCTGGTGGCCTTCGTCTTCGCGATGATCCAGTCGTTCAAGCAGAAGGCCGCCCCGGGCCTGATCCTGGCCTACGCGGCCTTCGAGGGCGTGTTCCTCGGCGTGATCAGCGCGGCCACCAGCACCTACTTCGGCGCCGGCGTGGTCATCCAGGCCGTGCTGGGCACGATGTGCGTCTTCGCCGCCGTGCTCCTCGCCTACAAGATGGGCTGGATCCGCGTCAACCGCCGCTTCGTCGGCTTCGTGATGGCCGCGGCCCTGGGCTTCATGCTGCTCATGCTCGCGAACACCCTGTTCGCGGTCTTCGGCGGCGGTGACGGCCTCGGCTTCCGCAGCGGCGGCCTCGGCCTGCTGTTCGGCGCCATCGGTGTCATCCTCGGCGCCTGCTTCCTCGCCCTCGACTTCAAGCAGGTCGAGGACGGCGTGACGTACGGCGCCCCGCGCGAGGAGGCCTGGCTGGCCGCCTTCGGCCTCACCATGACCCTGGTGTGGATCTACATCGAGATGCTGCGCATCTTCCAGATCCTCTCCGGCGACGACTAGCAGGACCGGCGGGCCGTCAGGCCCGCCCGGTCCTGCACACCGCACGGGAAGGCCCCGCGAGCGACCGCTCGCGGGGCCTTCCCGTGCGTGTAGGGGGCTACGGGGTCGAGGGAGAAGGGTCAGCCGAACCGGCGTGCGGCCCGGCGCAGGTCGTACTCGTGGATGATCGCCTTGGCCTGGCCGTACGACAGCTCGTGCGCGCCGCGCAGCCAGCTGACCTTCTCCTCGAACCGGACGAGGGAGGGGCCGTCGTCGACGGTGCGGAGCCAGTCGGAAACCTCACGACCGGTGGTCTGGGGGATTCTGTCGATCATGTTGCGGTGGGTCTGCTCGGAGAACTCTACGGACATGGGCGCCTCCGGAGGTTTTGCCGTGCTGTTCTCTTCACGCCACCGTGCCGGAGAGTTCGCCCGTTGGCAATGGTGCCCGGACGACACGTAGGGTCGGCCGGGTGCTTGATACCTCGCCCCTGAGCGCCGCCGTGGACCGTTTCGCCGACCGGCTGCGGGCCGCACCGCAGAGCCGCCTCCAGCAGGGGATGGCCGCCGTGGCGCTGGAACTGGCCCGCGAGCTCTCCGTACGGGCGCAGCAGCTGGAGGAGCCCGGACGGGCCCCCCGGGAGATGCCGGACGCCGGGATCTTCGTGGTCGGGGACCAGGTGGCCGTGGCCGGGCGGGACCTCGCCGAGGCCCTGCGCGGCGCCGCCGCCGCCCCGGACACGGCGAAGGCCCCGTCCGAGGTGCTGGACGAGGCCGTATCGCTGGTGGAGCAGGCGGAGATCAGAGCGACGCGATGACCCGGTCCGCCAGGATGTAGACGTTGCTGTCGGGGTCCTCGGAGTCACCGCAGGAGAAGGTCAGCGCGTAGGCGCCGGAGATCCCCGAGCCGCCCAGCAGGACCGGAGCGGTGCCCGAGCGCAGTGCCTCGGCGAGCCGCTCCGCGGTCTCCCGGTGCCCCGGGGTCATGCACAGCGTGGTGCCGTCGGTGAAGACGTACACGTCCAGCGTGCCCAGCGGGCCGGGACGGACGTCCGCGAGGGCCGTACGGGCCTCCGCGAGCTCCTCCAGACGGTTCACGGTGCGCTCGTGGTCGGCGCCGGGGTGCGCGGCCTGCACCGGTACGAAGTCGGGGTGCGAGGGGTGGCGCCGGCGGGCGGCGGCCAGCTCGGCCGAGTCCTCCGGGTACCCGGGGAGCTCGTCGAGCGCCTCCTCGCCCAGGACCGGCTCCAGGCCCACCAGGTCGGCCTGCCGGGGCAGGAAGACCGGGCTGTCCTCGCCGAGCCCGGGCAGGCCGCCCAGTAGCGAAGGGGCGTCGGCGGCGTCGCGGGCCTCCTGCGCGGCCCAGAAGGCGCGCGCCTCGGCCAGCTCCCGCTCGCGCTCCTCGGCCAGGGCCTCGGCCACGGCCGCTCGTATCTCCGCGGCGGGGGACTCGGCGGCGTTGCGGGCGTGCGGGACGGTCGCGGCGCGGGCGTGGACCGGCACCGCCAGCTCGTCGCGCAGGGCGGTGACCTGCTTGCGCAGACCGTGGACGGCGTGCAGAGCAGCAGCGCCCACGGCCGTGGCAGCGGCCGTGGTCAGCAGCAGGGCAAGAGACATGGCGCTCACTGACTAACTCCTGAGGTGATTCGATCCCCCGACTTCCTACATCAGAGTGTCCCGGCCTGGGAATGGCGTGCAGTGCATTACGTCACGAAATGGACAGGGCTTTCGTCACACCTTGCACCCCTGTTCCAGTGCTGACCTGCATAAACACCGATCCCCCAGGACATAGGTCACATCCTGGGGGAGATTCGGTCACAGGTAGGCCGCGACGGGATTAGAACCGGCGTCAGTACGGCCCGCGCCACCAAGGGGCGACTGGCCCCGTTCTTGATCCAGTAGCCGCAGTCCTACTTTCGGCTACGAACGGGCGGGATCTCAGCGGCTGCGAGCACGTGATCGCGCTGCGCGCAGGTGTCGCGCTCGTTCCTCGCACGACCCCTACCCTCCGCTACGGCTCAGCTCAGCCGCTCTCTTTCTTGGTCGCGCTGAGCTTCGCCACCGCTGCGGGCAGGTGCCGGCCTCGTTCCTCGGCCGACCCCTACCCTCCGCTACGGCTCAGCTCAGCCGCTCGATCACCATGGCCATGCCCTGGCCGCCGCCCACGCACATCGTCTCCAGGCCGAACTGCTTGTCGTGGAACTGCAGGCTGTTGATCAGGGTGCCGGTCAGGCGGGCGCCGGTCATCCCGAAGGGGTGACCCACGGCGATGGCCCCGCCGTTGACGTTCAGCTTGTCGAGGGGGATCTCCAGGTCCCGGTACGACGGGATGACCTGGGCCGCGAACGCCTCGTTGATCTCGAACAGGTCGATGTCGCCGACCGTCAGGCCGGCCCGCTTCAGGGCCTGCTTCGACGCCTCGACCGGGCCCAGGCCCATGATCTCCGGGGAGAGGCCGGTGACACCGGTGGAGACGATCCGGGCCAGCGGGGTCAGGCCCAGCTCGCGGGCCTTCGTGTCGCTCATGATGACCAGCGCGGCGGCGCCGTCGTTCAGCGGGCAGCAGTTGCCGGCCGTCACCATGCCGTCGGGGCGGAAGACGGGCTTCAGGCCCTGCACGCCCTCCAGCGTCACGCCGGCGCGCGGGCCGTCGTCGGTGGAGACGACCGTGCCGTCCGGGGTGGTGATCGGGGTGATCTCGCGGGCCCAGAAGCCGTTCTTGATGGCTTCCTCGGCGAGGTTCTGCGAGCGGACGCCGAACTCGTCCATGTCCTGGCGGGTCACGCCCTTCAGGCGGGCCAGGTTCTCGGCGGTCTGACCCATCGAGATGTACGCGTCGGGGACGAGGCCGTCCTCGCGCGGGTCGTGCCAGGACGAGCCCTCGCTCTCGGCGACGGCGGCCGTACGGGCCTCCGCGTCCGCGAAGAGCGGGTTGTGGGTGTCGGGCCAGGAGTCCGAGTTGCCCCTCGCGAACCGCGACACCGTCTCCACACCCGCGGAGATGAACACGTCGCCCTCGCCCGCCTTGATGGCGTGCAGGGCCATCCGGGACGTCTGCAGCGAGGAGGAGCAGTAGCGGGTGATGGTCGTGCCCGGGAGGAAGTCCATGCCCATCTGCACGGCCACGATGCGGGCCAGGTTGTTGCCCTGCTCGCCGCCCGGCAGACCGCAGCCCAGCATCAGGTCGTCGATCTCGCGCGGGTCCAGCTCGGGGATCTTGGCCAGGGCCGTCTGGATGATCGTCGCGGTCAGGTCGTCCGGGCGGACGTCCTTGAGGGATCCCTTGAAGGCGCGCCCGATGGGAGAGCGGGCGGTGGAAACGATGACTGCTTCGGGCATCGGGACTCCAAGGGTGCGTCGTTGCGGGACCGGATGCGAAGTTACCGCCCCGTACGGTCGAGGTCACCGGCCTGGGGGTGTGATGCCGGTCGCTCCCGCCGACCCGGCCGGCCGGGGGCCGCACCCCCAAGGGGCGCCTCCCCGGCCGCGGGCCGCGAAGGAGGGGTTCCCGTGCCCCTACGGGACGAACCCCGCCGCGTCCGGGGCCGCAGGGGCCGGGTCCTCGCCCGGCACCCGCCGCCGCCGGCGGTGCTTGAGCAGGACCCAGGGGCCGCGCCCCGCCGTGACCTCCGTACCCGCCTGGCCCGCGGCGGCCGACGCGGCCTTCGCCACCGGCAGCATGTCCTCGTCCCGCGACACGTCCAGCCGGTCCGACTCCGGCCACAGGCCGAGCGCCGCGCACAGCGTGGGCAGCACGGCCATGGCGGCCGTCGCGTACCCCTCCGCCGACGGGTGGTAGGAATCCGGGCCGAACATCTCGCGCGGGTTCGCGGCGAACTCCGGGCCCAGCAGGTCCCCCATCGAGACCGTACGGGCCCCCAGGGCGACCACCCCTATGGTCTGCGCGGCGGCCAGCTGCCGGGACACGCGGCGGGCCAGCCAGCGCAGCGGCTGGTACACCGGCTCGATCGTGCCGAGGTCCGGGCAGGTGCCCACCACCACCTCGGAGCCCGCCAGCCGCAGCCGGCGCACCGCCGAGGTCAGCAGCCGCACCGACTGGGTCGGGGGCATCCGGCGCGTCACGTCGTTCGCGCCGATCATGATCACGCACACGTCGGGCGGGGGCGCGTCCCGGTCCAGCAGCAGCCCGACCTGCCGGTCCAGATCGTCCGACATGGCACCCGACAGGGCCACGTTGCGCAGCTCGACCGGCCGCTCCGCGACCGCCGCGAGCCCCGAGGCCAGCAGCGCCGCCGGGGTCTGCCGGGCCCGCCGCACGCCGAGCCCGGCGGCCGTCGAATCGCCCAGCATGCCCAGCCGCAGCGGGCCCGGGCTCTGCTCCGGGCCGCCGAACTCGCTCCCGTACAGCCCGTCCGCGCGCGGCGGCTCGCCCAGCCCGGTGCCCACCGTGCGCTTGGCGAACTGCACCTCCGCCAGTACCAGCCCGACCGCGGCGGCCCCGACGAGTCCGATGCCGCCACCGCCGTACGCCGCCCCCGCCGCGATCCGGCGGGCTGTTCTCGCCCTGGACATCCTTCAGGCCACCTCCTCGCGTCTCATTGACCCCTACCTGCCCCGTACACACGGTCGGCCAATCCCTTTCGGCATACCCTGGCGGTGCCTCCCGGAGAACCCGTGGAGTCCCCTCCTTGGAGAACATGGTGCAATTCCACGACTCGATGATCAGCCTCGTCGGCAACACCCCGCTGGTGAAGCTCAACCGTGTGACCGAAGGCCTGCAGGCCACCGTCCTTGCGAAGGTCGAGTACTTCAATCCCGGCGGATCCGTGAAGGACCGGATCGCCGTACGGATGATCGAGGCCGCCGAGCAGAGCGGAGCCCTCAAGCCCGGTGGCACCATCGTGGAGCCGACCAGCGGCAACACGGGTGTAGGACTCGCCATCGTGGCCCAGCAGAAGGGCTACAAGTGCATCTTCGTCTGCCCTGACAAGGTGTCCATGGACAAGATCAACGTGATGCGCGCGTACGGCGCCGAGGTCGTGGTCTGCCCGACCGCCGTCGACCCCGAGCACCCGGACTCGTACTACAACGTGTCCGACCGCCTCGCGCGCGAGCCCGGCGCCTGGAAGCCCGACCAGTACAGCAACCCGAACAACCCCCGTTCGCACTACGAGACCACCGGTCCCGAGCTGTGGGAGCAGACGGACGGGAAGATCACCCACTTCGTCGCGGGCGTCGGCACGGGCGGCACGATCTCCGGCACCGGCAACTACCTGAAGGAGGTCAGCGGCGGGAAGGTCAAGGTCATCGGCGCCGACCCCGAGGGCTCGGTCTACTCCGGCGGATCGGGCCGCCCGTACCTCGTCGAGGGCGTCGGCGAGGACTTCTGGCCGACCGCCTACGACCCGAACGTCACGGACGAGATCATCGCGGTGTCCGACAAGGACTCCTTCCAGATGACCCGCCGCCTCGCCAAGGAGGAGGGCCTGCTCGTCGGCGGCTCCTGCGGCATGGCCGTCGTGGCCGCGCTGAAGGCCGCCGAGGGCCTCGGCCCGGACGACGTGGTCGTCGTCCTGCTGCCGGACAGCGGCCGCGGCTACCTCAGCAAGATCTTCAGCGACGAGTGGATGGCGGGCCACGGCTTCCTGGAGGAGGCCGGCCCCGCCGCGCGCATCGGTGACGTGCTGAACGACAAGGAGGGCGGCATTCCCTCCCTCGTCCACATGCACCCCGAGGAGACCGTCGGCGAGGCCATCGAGGTCCTGCGCGAGTACGGCGTCTCCCAGATGCCGATCGTCAAGCCCGGCGCCGGCCACCCCGACGTCATGGCCGCCGAGGTCATCGGCTCCGTGGTCGAGAAGGAGCTGCTCGCGGCACTGTTCGCGCAGCGCGCCTCGCTCTCCGACCCGCTGGAGAAGCACATGAGCTCGCCGCTGCCGCAGGTCGGCTCCGGCGAGCCGGTGTCCGAGCTGATGTCGGTGCTCGGCGAGGCCGACGCGGCGATCGTGCTGGTCGAGGGCAAGCCCACCGGTGTGGTGAGCCGCCAGGACCTCCTCGCCTTCCTGGCGAAGACCCCGAAGTAGCCGGCGGTCCGCCCGGGGCACGGCGCGCGGGTCCACGCCCGCCGCCCGCCCCGGGCACCGGCGTATTCCGGCCGTCGCGCAAACGGTACGGGCCGGACACGTGACAGCAGCACGTCCTTAACACGGCCCCGGCACAGTGGTGGTTGTCGGCAGGGAGCCCTGGAAACCGGACCCGGCCGGCACCACCGACGGTGTACGCAGACCTCCGGAGCGGCTCCCGGACCAGCGGACACCATGGACGCGGACGGCCCTGACCCGGCCGTGTCCTCCGCGGGGACCGCCGTCGTCCCGCCCCTCGCCCGCGAGGGTGCGGCGGTCCCCGCGCAAACTCCCCCGTCTTTCCGGCCCGGTTCGCCTCCGGGGCACTCTCCCCGGCGCGCCCCTTCGGCTCACTCGCCGGGCGGAGCCCTGAAGCGGTGCCGCACGCACCGGCGGGACAGGGCCTCAGGCCACGTCGTCCGGCCGGGCGCGCCGCAGGCGAGCCGCGTGGATGAAGCTCACCCCCGCGATCCCGGCCCAGGCCACCAGCAGCCCCTTGAAGCCCGCCTGCGTGCCGGCGATGGCCGACAGCGGGATCGCCAGGACCAGGGTGATGATGGCGAAGCCGAAGCGTTCGCCGAAGTTCCCGTCGGCCGGGACGGCGTACGGGCCCTCGCCGCGCGCCGCGGC
Source organism: Streptomyces yangpuensis (assembly GCF_024666385.1). Lineage (NCBI taxonomy): Bacteria > Bacillati > Actinomycetota > Actinomycetes > Kitasatosporales > Streptomycetaceae > Streptomyces > Streptomyces yangpuensis. The sequence goes on along the minus strand of NZ_CP102514.1, from coordinate 2,995,791 downwards.
CAGGCGTTCCTCGGCGAGCCGGCGCCGGACCTGGGTGTCGACCTTCTCGACGAACGATTCCACCAATGCGGCCTCGTACTCCGGGCCCAGCTCCCGCCGGGCCGTCAGCGTCGCGTCGAATTCCTTCTTCAGCTCTTGGGCGTGGGCGTCCATGCCCCCACCGTAGGAAGCGCCGCGAGCCCCGGCACTGGGGCTAGCCCCCGTATCCGCCCCGTCCGCCCGGTATCCGCATCGCGGGCACCGGCTTGCCCCGCTGCATAACCGCATGCAGAGTGCTCCGTGGCTGAATAAATCACCGGGACCGAGGGGGACGGCATGAACGACAGCCCGGCGGCGCGGCTCCAGGCGCTGTTCGAGGGGCACCGGCTGACCCCGACCCAGCGGCGGATCGCCCACTGCATGGTGCGCGGGGCGGCGGAGGTGCCCTTCCTGTCGAGCGTCGAGCTCGCCGAGCTGGCCGGGGTGAGCCAGCCGTCGGTGACCCGGTTCGCCGTGGCGCTCGGTTTCGACGGCTATCCCGCGCTGCGCAAGCACCTGCGCGAGGTGGCTCCGGCCGAGCGGGCCGCCGCCGTCCAGGAGGAGGCGTTCAACGAGTACCAGCAGGCCGTCCTCGGCGAGATCGAGAACCTGCGGCAGCTCGCCGAGATGCTCGCCGACCCCGCGCCGGTCGAGGAGGCGGGGCGGCTGCTCGCCGCCTCCGCCCCGCTGCCGGTGCTCGGGCTGCGGGCGGCGTCCTCGCAGGCGCGCGGCTTCGCGTACTTCGCCGCCAAGGTGCACCCGGACGTCCGGCTCCTGGACGAGGGCGGGTCGATGATGGAGGACCGCATCGACGCGGCCCTCTACGAGGGCGCCACGGCCCTGCTGTGCTTCGCCCTGCCCCGGTACCCCCGCGAGGTCGTGGAGACCCTGGAACGCGCGCGTAAGGCCGGCCTGACCGTGGTGACGGTCGCGGACTCGGCCTTCGCGCCGGTGGCCCGGCACTCGGACCTCCTGATCCCCGCCCCGGTCGGCACCGGCCTGGCCTTCGACACGGCGTGCGCGCCGATGCTGCTGGGGCGGGTCCTGCTGGAGGCGATGGCGGACGCCCTGCCGGACGCCCAGGCCCGCCTGGAGGCCTTCGACACCCGTGCGGCGAACCGCGGCCTGTTCGTGGAGTGAGCCTCAGCGGTAGTTGAGCTCCGCCAGCTCGGTGGCGAGCCGGACGCGCAGGGCCGGGACGCGCGCGAGGACGGGCAGCACGGTGTTGCGCACGGCGCGCAGGGCCCCGTTGCGGGCGGTGGCGACCCGGGTCATCCGGTGGGTCAGGGCCACCACGCGCAGGGCTACGGGACGGCGGGCGGCCTCGTAGCCGTCGAGGTCTCCGGAGGCCAGGGCGCGGCCGAGCGCGTAGCCGTCCTGGATGCCGGTGTTCATGCCCTGCCCGCCGGCCGGGCTGTGCACGTGGGCGGCGTCCCCGGCGAGGAACAGCCGGCCGGCGCGGTAGCGGTCGGCGACGCGGTGGTGGATCCGGAACCGGGAGGACCAGACGATGTCGCGGACGGCCGCCTGGCCGGGGACGCGTTCGTCGAGCAGGCCGCGGACGAAGGCCAGGTCCGGTTCGGCGGGGGCCTCGGCGACGGTGGCGACGACCCGGTAGTGCCCTCCGGGCAGCGGGGCGATCACGGTGAGCCCGGCGGCACCGAAGGCGAGCGACACCTCGCGCGGGCCCGGGGCCCAGTCCATGATCACGTCGGCGAGGACGAAGGACTCCCCGTAGGAGCCGCCCTCGAAGGCCATGCCGGCGGCCGTACGGACCGCGCTGTGCATACCGTCGGCGCCCACGACGTGTGCGGCACGCAGGGTCTCGCCGGTGGCGGTGGTGAGGGTGGCTCCTTCCGCGTCCTGGGCGACGGCGGTCACCTCGTAGGGGCGGTGGACGTCACCGCCGAGCGCCCGCAGGCGGCGCAGGAGGACGGCCTCGGTCTCGTACTGGGGGACCATCAGCGCGTACGGGTGGGCCGTGGGCAGGCGGTCGAAGTCGACGGCCGCGAGGAGCCGGGCGCCGTCGCGGATGCCGAACCGGGTGACGGGGACGCCGCGGCCGACCAGATCGGCGCTCAGCGCGCCGCTCGGGTCGAGCTCGTCGAGGACCTCCAGGGTGCGGGCGTGCACGACGGCGGCACGGGAGGTGTTGGCGCCCTCCGCCTGCCGGTCGAGCAGCACGAAGTCGATTCCGGCCTCCGCCAGGGTCACGGCGAGGGCGAGCCCGGTGGGGCCGGCGCCGACGACGGCGACCTCGGTGCGGGCGGGGAGCGGGAGAGCGGCGGTGCTGGTCATGGCGGCCTCCTCCAAATTGCCAACAGGTGTTGGCCAACGGCTGTTGACATCAGAGTGCGCCACTCCGGCCGTCATGTCAACGGTTGTTGGCACACAGATGTTGGCCTACGCTTGTTGGCGTGACTGAACGACGCTCCTCCGACCGCACCCGGGCCGCGATCCTGCGCGCCGCGCGCGAGCGGTTCGCCGCCCACGGGTACGAACGCACCACCATCCGGGCCGTCGCAGCGGACGCGGAGATCGACCCGTCGATGGTCATGCGGTACTTCGGCAGCAAGGAACAGCTCTTCGACGCCGCGCTCGCGGTGGACCTGCGCCTGCCGGACCTCCGCGCGGTGCCCGCGGCGGAGCTCCCCGCCACCCTCCTGCGCCACTTCGTGGAGCGGTGGGAGGGCGACCCGGCCGATGACGCCCTGCTCGTGCTGCTGCGCTCGGCGGTCACCAACGAGCAGGCCGCCGCCCGGATGCGGGAGGTGTTCGCGACGCAGGTCGCCCCCGCGCTCGCGGCGGCCCTCGGCCCGGAGCGGGCGGCCCGCACGGCCGGCCTGGTCTCCACCCAGCTGTTGGGCCTGGCCCTGACCCGCTACCTGTTGCGCCTGCCCGCGGTCACCGCGCCGGCCGCGGACGACCTGGTCGCGGGCCTGGCCCCGGCGCTGGCGGCCACCCTGGCCGGCTGAGCCACCCGCACCGACCGAGCCGTCCTGGCCGGCCGGGCGGGCGCGGTTCAGAGGAGTGCGTCGGCGTGTGCGGCGCCGGCTTCCGCCACGATGTCGGCGGTGGACTGCGCCGGGCGGGCGAGGCGGAAGCGGACGCGGCCGTCCGGGGTCACCGTGAAGCCGTGGACCGCCGGGCGCGGCAGGCTGTTGTAGCCGTAGTGGGCCGTGAAGAAGTACGCGCCCGTGTCCGGGACGCCGATCAGGTCGCCGGGCCCGAGCAGCGGCAGCTCGCGGGCCGCGGCGAGCAGGTCCCCCGCGAAGCAGGCGGGGCCGGCGACGTCCTGGGCCACCGCGGGGCCGGCCTTCGGGGCGCCCTTGGCGTCGTACGGCAGGATCCGCACCGGCCAGGCCGCCGGGGCGTAAGCGGTACGGGTCGCCAGCTGCACGCCGGCGTGGGTGAGGGCGATGGGCCGGGAGCCGCTGCTCTTGGTGTACTCGACCCGGGCCAGCACCAGGCCGTGCTTGGCCAGCAGGGACCGGCCGAATTCGGTGACCAGGCCGTACGTGCCGTCGAAGAGCGCCGGGACCGCAGCGCGCAGGGCGGACACGTAGCCGGCGTACGTCGGGCCCGCCTCGTCGGAGGTGAAATCGACGGGCAGCCCGCCGCCGATGTCGAGGGTGTCGACCTGGCGGCGGCCGGCCGCCGCGTTGATCTCCTCGGCCAGGGCGTGCAGCTCCCGTACGCCCTGCGCGATCAGCTCCAGCGGGACGCCCTGCGAGCCCGAGTGGATGTGCAGGCGGGTCAGCCACGGCCGGTCCAGGAAGGCCCGTACGAGCCACTCGCGCGCCCCGGGATCGCGCAGGGCGACGCCGAACTTCGAGGTGGACGTCGCCGTGGACAGCGCGTCGATGATGCCCGCACCGGTCTGCGGGTTGATCCGGACGCCGACCGGGGACGCGGTGGGGGCCGCGGCGACCAGGGCGTCCAGGCGCTCCAGCTCCTGGCGGTTGTCGGCGTTGACGGCGATCCCCAGGGCGAGCGCCTCGCGCAGCTCGGCCGTCGTCTTGACGGGGGAGTCCAGGACGGTCCGGGTCGCGGGGACCCCCGCCGCCCGGGCCAGCGCCAGTTCGCCCGGGCTCGCGACCTCGCAGCCGAGCCCGGTGGCCGCCAGCAGCCGCAGCACCGGGACGAGCGGGGCGGCCTTGACGGCGAAGGCGTGCAGGACGGGCGTGCCGGGCGCCAGGGCGGCCTCGAAGGCCGCGGTCAGAGCGGCGGCCGAGGCCCGGATCCCGTCGGTGTCCAGCAGGCAGACCAGGGGCTTCGAGGAGTCGCTCCCGCCCACCAGTGCCTGCTCGACGGCGGCCCGTACGACCAGGTTCCGGCGCTCGGCGATGTCCTCGGTGGCCATGTCCGCCATCCCATCATCCGACAGGGCCGACCGCAGCTGTTGACTGAATCTATTCAGGACGCGAGGATGTGAATGGAATTACCAACATCGGAGGAGGCACCGCCATGTCAGGACCCCGCCCCGTACGCGCCGCGCGCGGCACCGAGCTCAGCGCCCTGGGATGGCAGCAGGAGGCCGCACTGCGGATGCTCCAGAACAACCTCGACCCCGAGGTCGCCGAGCACCCCGACAAGCTCGTCGTCTACGGCGGCACCGGCAAGGCCGCCCGCGACTGGCGCTCGTACGACGCCATGGTCCGCACCCTGCGGACCCTGAAGCAGGACGAAACGATGCTCGTCCAGTCCGGCCGCCCGGTCGGCGTCATGCAGACCCACGAGTGGGCGCCGCGCGTGCTGCTCGCCAACTCCAACCTGGTCGGCGACTGGGCCAACTGGGAGGAGTTCCGCCGCCTGGAGCACCTCGGCCTGACCATGTACGGCCAGATGACCGCCGGTTCGTGGATCTACATCGGCACGCAGGGCATCCTCCAGGGCACCTACGAGACCTTCGCGGCCGTCGCGGCCAAGAAGTTCGGCGGCACCCTCGCCGGCACGATCACCCTCACCGCCGGCCTCGGCGGCATGGGCGGCGCCCAGCCGCTGGCCGTCACCATGAACGACGGCGTCGCGATCTGCATCGACGTCGACCCGCGCGCCATCGAGCGCCGCATCGAGCACCGCTACCTGGACGTCAAGGCCGACAACCCGGCCCACGCCCTCCAGCTGGCGGTCGAGGCCCGCGACGCCCGCAGGCCGCTCTCCATCGGCCTCCTCGGCAACGCCGCCGAGCTGCTCCCGCAGATGCTCGCCGAGGGCGCCCCGATCGACATCGTGACGGACCAGACCTCCGCCCACGACCCGCTCTCGTACCTGCCCGTCGGTGTCGACTTCGACGACATGGCCTCCTACGCCGCCAAGGACCCGGCCGGCTTCACCACCCGGGCCCGCGAGTCCATGGCCAAGCACGTCGAGGCCATGGTCGGCTTCATGGACGCCGGCGCCGAGGTCTTCGACTACGGCAACTCCATCCGCGGCGAGGCCCAGCTGGCCGGCTACGACCGCGCCTTCGCCTTCCCCGGCTTCGTCCCCGCCTACATCCGCCCGCTGTTCTGCGAGGGCAAGGGCCCCTTCCGCTGGGCCGCCCTGTCCGGCGAGGCCTCGGACATCCACAAGACCGACAAGGCGATGCTGGAGCTCTTCCCGGAGAACGAGTCCCTGCACCGCTGGATCAAGATGGCCGGCGAGCGCGTCCACTTCCAGGGCCTGCCCGCGCGTATCTGCTGGCTCGGTTACGGCGAGCGCGACAAGGCCGGTGAGCGCTTCAACGAGATGGTCGCCGACGGCACCCTCGCCGCGCCCCTGGCGATCGGCCGCGACCACCTCGACTGCGGCTCGGTGGCCTCCCCGTACCGCGAGACCGAGGCCATGCTCGACGGCTCCGACGCCATCGCCGACTGGCCGCTGCTCAACGCCATGGTCAACGTCGCCTCCGGCGCCTCCTGGGTCTCCATCCACCACGGCGGCGGCGTCGGCATGGGCCGCTCCATCCACGCCGGCCAGGTCACCGTCGCCGACGGCACCGCCCTGGCCGGCGAGAAGATCCGCCGCGTGCTCACCAACGACCCGGGCATGGGTGTCATCCGCCACGTCGACGCCGGCTACGACATCGCCGAGTCGGTCGCCGACGAGCGCGGCGTCCGCGTCCCGATGCGCGAGGGCGACGACGCGTGAGCGAGGCCGATTTCACGCCCGCGGCCGGACCGGCCGCGGGCTCCGCCGGGGCGCCGTCGTTCCACCGGATGTGGGCCGACCTCGCACCCGTCGGCCGCCACGCGGACACCGGCGGCTACCGCCGCTACGCCTGGAGCGGGGCCGACGCCGACTGCCGCACCTGGTTCCAGGAGCAGGCCGAGGCGCGCGGGCTCACGTACGAGACCGACCGCAACGGCAACCAGTGGGCCTGGCTCGGCGACCCCCTCGCCGGGGACGCCGTGGTCACCGGCTCGCACCTGGACTCCGTCCCCGACGGCGGGGCCTTCGACGGCCCCCTCGGCGTGGTGTCCTCCTTCGCAGCCCTCGACGAACTGCGCAGAAGGGGCGCGGAGTTCTCCCGGCCGCTGGCCATCACCAACTTCGGTGACGAGGAGGGCGCCCGCTTCGGGCTCGCCTGCGTCGGCTCCCGGCTCACCGCCGGCCAGCTGACCAAGGAGAAGGCCCACGAGCTGCGCGACGCCGACGGGGTTTCCCTGCCGCAGGCCATGGAGGCCGCCGGATACGACCCTGACGCCATCGGGGCCGACCCCGAACGCCTGGCCCGTATCGGCGCGTTCGTCGAGCTGCACGTCGAGCAGGGCCGCGCCCTGGACCTGTCCGGGGACCGGGTCGGCATCGCCTCGGCGATCTGGCCGCACGGCCGCTGGCGGTTCGACTTCCGCGGCGAGGCCAACCACGCCGGCACCACCCGCCTCGTGGACCGGCGCGACCCGATGCTGACGTACGCGGCGACCGTACTGGCCGCCCGCACCGAGGCGGCCCTCGCCGGGGCCGTCGCCACCTTCGGCAAGATCTCCGTCGAGCCCAACGGCGTCAACGCCATCCCGTCACTCGTACGCGGCTGGCTCGACTCCCGCGCCGCCGACCAGGCCACCCTCGACACGGTCGTCACCGCCATCGAGAAGGCCGCGCGCGAGCGCGCCGACCAGGACGGCATCGATCTCGGGATCGTCCGGGAGTCCTTCACCCCGGTCGTCGAGTTCGAGCACGCCCTGCGCGACGAGATGAACCGGATCCTGGGCGGGGCCGTCCCCGTCCTCGGCACCGGGGCCGGACACGACGCGGGAATCCTCTCCGCCGCCGTCCCGACCGCGATGCTGTTCGTACGGAACCCGACCGGTGTCTCCCACTCCCCGCGGGAGTTCGCCGCCGAGGACGACTGCGTGGCCGGTGTCCTCGCCCTCGCCGACGTACTGGAAGGCCTGGCATGTCGCTGACGACGTACTGGCTGGAGCACGCCTGGCTCGGCACCCACGTCGAGCCGGGCGTCGCCCTGGAGGTCACCGGAGACGGCCGGATCGGCGGCCTGCGCACCGGCGTCGACGCGCCGCCGCCGGGCGCGGAGATCCTGCGCGGCCTGACCCTGCCCGGCCTCGCCAACGCACACAGCCACGCCTTCCACCGGGCCCTGCGCGGCACCGTCCAGATCGGCTCCGGCACCTTCTGGACCTGGCGCGAGCTCATGTACGAGATCGCCCAGAACCTCACCCCCGACAGCTACTTCACGCTCGCCCGGGCCGTCTACGCCGAAATGGCGCTGGCCGGCATCACGAACGTCGGCGAGTTCCACTACGTCCACCACGCGCCCGGCGGCACCCCGTACGCCGACCCCAACGCCATGGGCGAGGCCCTGATCGAGGCCGCCGCCGCAGCCGGCATCCGCATCACCCTCCTGGACACCGCCTACCTGTCCTCGGGCTTCGGCGAGGCACCCAACACCCACCAGCAGCGCTTCTCGGACGGCACCGCCGACGCCTGGGCCGAACGCGTCAGCTCCCTCAAGCCGCGCGGGCACGCCCTGATCGGCGCGGCCGTCCACTCGGTGCGGGCCGTGCCCGCGGACCAGCTGGCCACCGTCGCCCGCTGGGCCGAGGAACGCCGGACGGCCCTGCACGTCCACCTCTCGGAGCAGACCGCCGAGAACGACGCCTGCCGGGCCGCCCACGGCCGCACCCCGACCCAGCTGCTGGCCGACCACGGCGTGCTCGGCCCGCGCACCACCGGTGTCCACAACACGCACCTCACCGACGCGGACATCGCCCTGCTCGGCGGCACCGGCACCGGCACCTGCATGTGCCCCACCACCGAACGCGACCTCGCCGACGGCATCGGCCCCGCCACCCGGCTCCAGCGGGCGGGCAGCCCGCTCTCCCTGGGCAGCGACAGCCACGCCGTGATCGACCTGCTGGAAGAGGCGCGCGCGATGGAGCTCAACGAGCGCCTGCGCAGCCGTACGCGGGGCCACTGGACGGCGAACGCGCTGCTCACCGCCGCCACCGGCGACGGGCACGCGGCGCTGGGGCTGGCCGACGCGGGCCGCCTGGAGGAGGGCGCGCTCGCGGACTTCACCACCGTCGCCCTGGACTCCGTCCGCACGGCCGGTCCGCTGCCGCGGCTCGGCGCCGAGACGGCCGTCTTCGCCGCCACCGCCGCGGACGTCCGCCACACGGTCGTCGGCGGCCGCCACGTGGTCCGCGACGGCCACCACACCCTGGTCGAGGACGTCCCGTCCGCCCTCGCCGAATCGATCGCAGCCCTGCGTTCCTGACCGTGCCGCCTGCGGCGGGCTTCCCCCACCCCGCCCCAGCCCCGGGAAACGGCGAAAGGGCGGGGCGGGGACAAGCCAGCTCTGAGAGGAACCCAGTGACCACCACCGCCATCACCAACATCGGCAGCCTCGTCACCAACGACCCCGCCGTCGGCGACGGCAGCCCCCTCGGCCTGATCGAGAACGCCGCCGTCGTCATCGACGGCGACCGCATCGCCTGGGTCGGCCCGGCCGCACAGGCCCCGGCCGCCGACGAGCGCTTCGACGCGCAGGGCCGGGCCCTGATCCCCGGCTTCGTCGACAGCCACAGCCACCTCGTCTTCGCCGGCGACCGCACCCAGGAGTTCAACGCCCGGATGTCCGGGCGCGCCTACTCCGCCGGCGGCATCCGCACCACCGTCGCCGCCACCCGCGCCGCCTCCGACGCCGTACTGGAGGCGAACCTCGTCCGCCATCTCGACGAGGCCCGCCGCCAGGGCACCACCACCTTCGAGACCAAGTCCGGCTACGGCCTCACCGTCGCCGACGAGGCCCGCGCCCTGCGCATCGCCGCCGCGCACACCGAAGAGGTCACCTACCTCGGCGCACACATCGTCTCCCCGGACTACGCCGGCGACCCCGCCGGCTACGTCGACCTCGTCACCGGCGAGATGCTGGCGGCCTGCGCCCCGTACGCCCGCTGGGTCGACGTCTTCTGCGAGAAGGGCGCCTTCGACGGCGACCAGGCCCGTGCGATCCTCACCGCCGGTGCCGCCGCCGGACTGATCCCGCGCGTCCACGCCAACCAGCTCTCGTACGGCCCCGGAGTCCAGCTCGCCGTCGAGCTGGAGGCCGCCTCCGCCGACCACTGCACCCACCTCACCGACGCCGACGTCGACGCCCTCGCCCAGGCGGCGGACACCACGGTCGCCACCCTGCTGCCCGGCGCCGAGTTCTCCACCCGCGCCCAGTGGCCCGACGCCCGCCGCCTGATCGACGCGGGCGCGACCGTCGCGCTGTCCACGGACTGCAACCCCGGCTCCTCCTACACGAGCTCCATGCCGTTCTGCATCGCGCTCGCCGTCCGCGACATGCGGATGACCCCCGACGAGGCCCTCTGGTCGGCCACCGCCGGCGGCGCCCGCGCGCTGCGCCGTGCCGACATCGGCGTCCTGGCTCCCGGAGCCCGCGCAGACCTGGCCCTGCTGGACGCCCCCAGCCACGTCCACCTGGCCTACCGGCCGGGCGTGCCGCTGGTTTCCGCGGTGTGGCTGAAGGGCGTCCGCGCGCACTGACGAACGGTCGATCCGGGCCTGTCCTTTGTCTTCCCTCCGTAAGGCCCCGGGCGTACCTTGAGCCACCGATCTGATGTTCCGTCAGTTATCCGTGGCCCGAGGGGAAGACGAAGGTGACCGACCGCAAACGCTCCACCGCGCTCGCGCTGGCCTCCGCGCTGGCCGGATCGGCGGTACTGCTCGCCGCCCCCACGGCCCGCGCCGCGGTCGTCGACGTGGCCTACGACTGCAAGACCCCGATCGGGGACAAGTCGGCGGTTTCGCCCATCGACATCAAGGCCGTCAAGGAGGGCGACGGCTACAAGCTGACCATGTCCTTCCAGAAGGGCGTCTCGTCCAGCCCCATCGAGCTGGGCAAGGGCGCGATGAGCCCCGGCGCCGTCATCGTCGTCGGCGGCGCCGAGAAGGTGTCCGTACCGGTGTCCGGCCCGTCCAACTCAGAGGCGGTGCCCCCGGACACCCCGATCAAGATCACCGACCTCTCGGGCACCTACACGCCGAAGAAGAGCGGCAAGGTCACCTTCACCGCCGGCGTGCTCACCATCAAGGCGATGGGCACCACGACCACCTGCACCCCCGGCAACAACCCCGGGCCCTCCCTGGAGCTGGACGTCACCGCGGCCGGCGGGGCCGGCGGGGCGGGCGCGCAGCCAGGCGGCGGCGACTCCGCGCCCGACACCCTCCCGCAGACCGGACCCACCGACTCCGCCCTCGCCCTCGGCACCCTCGGCGGCACCGTGATGCTCGCCGGCGCGGCCGGCGTGCTCTGGCTGACCCGGCGCGGCCGGCGGGCCCGGTCCTGAACGGAGCACCCCCGGCCATGCCCGTGCTCCACAGCCCCGGGCGCGACGCCCGCCTCCTCCTGGTCCTGCTCGCCGCGGCCGCGCTGCACACGGTCCCCGCCGCCTCCGCGGCCGCCGACGAACCGGGCTGGACCGCCGAGCCCGCCGCCGGTACGGCCGCGGCCCGGCCCGGCGGCGCCCGCCCGTACTTCTACCTGGAGGGCGCCCCCGCGGCCGTGCTGGAGGACCGCCTCGCCCTGACCAACACCACCGATCAGGAGCGCACCGTCACCCTGCGCGGGGCCGACGCCCACAACACCGCCGACGGCGCCCTCGCGGTACGCCCGGCAGCCCCCGCGCCCGGCGGCGTGCCCGCGCCGGGAGCCGTGTCCGCACCCGCACCGGGAGCCGTGCCCGGCGCCGCGTCCGCACCCGTGCCCGGCGCCGGTACCTGGTTCAGCTTCGGCGCCGGAGCCACCGTGAAGATCCCGCCCCGCACCCGCGCCGTGGTCCCCTTCACCGTCACCGTGCCTCCGGCGTCGTCGCCCGGCGACCACCCCGCCGCCGTGATCGCCGCCGAAGCGGGCCGCGAGGTGGGCGTACGGGTCCACCTGCGGGTCAGCGGCCCCACCCTGGCCGCCCTCACCGTCGAGGACGTCGCCGTACGGGGCCGGGGCGCGGCCTCGGTCGTCGCCTACACCCTCGTCAACCGTGGCAACGTCGCCCTCGCCCCCGAGGTGGACATCCGCGCCGAGGGCGCCTTCGGCGAGGTCCCCGGCCGCGGCCCGCGCGCCGTCCCCGTCGAACTGCTCCCCGGGCAGCGGTCCGAGCTGACCGAGCCCTGGCCCGGCGCCCCGGCCCTCGACCGGGTCCGCGTCACGGTCACCGTGACCGCCTCCGGCGGCGCCCGGGCCGCCGGGGCCGCCTCCGCCTGGTTCGTGCCCTGGCGGGCCGCCGGCTGGACGGGCCTCGGGCTGCTCGGGCTCGGCGGGACCGCGCTGGGCGCGCTCTTCCTCGTACGCGGCGGGCGCCCGCGGCGCGGGCCGGCGGACGGCGGGGCCGACGGCGGGCCCGCCGGGACGCCCGGAGCGACGCCCCCTGCACCGCAACACGAACTGACGGGAGCCTCCAGGTGAGTGCCATGGTCGGCGGCAAGGCCGGCGGAACGTCCGGCGGCACGGTCGGCCGCACCGCCCGGTCCCTCCTGCTGGGGCTGGCGGTGTACGCCCTCGCACTCCTCCCCGCGGTCCCGTCCGCCGCGGCCGAGGCACCGCCCACGGTGGCGCTCTCCCTCCAGGAGGCCGCCAAGGGCACCGAACTCACCGTGACGGGCACCGGCTGGCGGGCCAGGACCCTCGTCATGCTGCTGGTCTGCGGGCAGAACATGATCGGCGGCACCAACAGCTGTGCCAACGCCGACGGGGCGGCCGTCTCCGTCGCCGAGGACGGCCGCTTCGCGGCGCAGCTGCCCGTGGTGGCCCCGCCGAAGCCCTGCCCCTGCGTCGTCAACGTCACCTCCGTCAACGGGGACCGGTCCACCGTCGCCGTCCCCCTGAAGATCACCGACCATCCGGTGGCCGAGCTGCCCGCCGAATCCGGTACGGGCCGCCTCGCGATGCTCACGGGGGTCCGGCTGGAGGGCGAGGACGGGGTGCTGACCTGGTTCGGCGCCCCGGCCGCCCGGAAGTTCAAGGTCACCGTCGGCAACCTCGGCACCGCCCCGGTCAAGGACCCCGTCTTCCAGCTCGGCACCGCCCACGGCGTGTTCGCCCCGCTGTGGGAGGAGGCCCGCTGGAAGGGGACCGTCCCGCCCGGCGGCAAGGCGGAGGTGGTGCTCGACGTCACCCTCCCCGCGGGTGCCCACGGCGACTACACGATCTCCCTCAAGTACGGCGAGACCGTCGTGGCCACCCAGCCCTGGGGCGTGGCCCGCCCGTACGGCGTCCTGCTTTTCCGGGGCCTGCTCCTGGTGGTGATCCCGGCCGCGGTCTTCCGTATCGGCATGGCCGTCGTCGACAAGGTCCGGCCGCGCACCGGGCACGGCGCCGGCCGCCACCGGGGCGTACGGGCCGCCGAGGCCGCGGCGGCCGTCACGGCCCGGCTGCCCCGGTTCCCCGCGGCGCGACCGGCCGGGCCGGTCCGGGCCGAGCGGCCGGCGGAGCCCCCAGCGACCACCACGGCGGCCCTGCCGTGGTTCACCCCGGACAGCGCGCCGGAGACAGCACCACAGACGTCCGCACCGTCTGAGAACCGTTCGACGACGAAGGGACCATCGTGAAGAACCGACGGAGGGTGAGCGCGGCCCTGGTCGCGCTGCTGCTCGGCGGCGCGGGCCTCGCCATCACGGCTCCAACCGCCCAGGCCGCGGAGGCCACGTTCAAGGTCAAGTGCGTGCCGCCGGCCGGCGGCGGCTCCCCGGTCGAGGGCGAGACCACCGCCAGGGTCACCGCTCCGGCCACGGCCAAGGTGGGTGACGAGGTCGAGGTGTCCTGGGAGACGGTCAAGCCGGCCTCGAACAACACCGACCTGATGGACATCCCGCAGGACTCCGTCCAGCCCACCGGCTGGATCACCGTCGGCGGTGGCGGCGGGGAGCTGAAGGTCGTCGGGGAGAAGAAGAACCCGCCGATCCCCAAGAAGGCCCCCATGCAGATGTCCACGATGAAGGGCAAGCTGAAGCTCACCAAGGCGGGCAGGATCAGCCTGACGCCCGGCAAGTACGACGTCGCCGTCACCTTCTCCTTCGGCACGTTCGTCACCAAGTGCGCGCCGGTCGGCGAGGTCAAGGGCGGGGCCGTCATCGACGTGTCGGGCGGCTCCAGCGGCGGTACCACCTCGGGCGGCACCACCTCGGGCGGTACGACGACGGGTGGCACCACCAGCGGTGGCACGACGACCGGTGGCACGACGACCGGGGGCACCACCTCGGGCGGCAGCGGCGGCGGAGGCGGCCGGACCGACTTCCCGGGCAAGGCGGTCGAGGTGAGCTTCGACTGCGGGGCGGTCGTCCCGGGCGGCATCAAGACCCCGGTCACGATCAACGCCAAGAAGAACGGCGGCGGCTACGACCTCACCGTCAAGACCGCCAAGGGCGCGATGGCGGCGCCCATGGCACTGCCCGCCGGAGCCCTCAAGCCCTCGATGGACGTGAAGCTCGGCGGCGCGGACAGCGGCACCGTCAAGGTCTCCGGCCCGGCCAACGCCGAGCCCATCCCGGACAAGGCCCCGGTCAGCCTCAGCGACATGACCGGCACCTACAAGCCCGGAAAGTCCGGCAAGGTGACGCTCAGCCCGGACCAGCTGACCATCGACGTCACGATGGCCCCCGGCTCCACGCCGATCAACGTCCCCTGCAAGGCGACCAGCAGCGGCGTCTCGCTGGAACTGGACACCACCGCCCAGCCGGGCGGCTCCGGCTCCTCGACCGGCGGCACCGGCAGCACCGGCGGCGCCGCCTCGGGCGGTCTCGCCGAGACCGGCGCGGAGGACGAGGGCGGCATCAAGGCCCTCGCCCTCGTCGCCGGCACGGTGATCCTGCTCGGCGGGGCGGTGTTCACCTTCACCCCGTGGCGCCGCCTGCGCGGCACCCGCTGACACAAGCGGACGGCCCGGCACACCGGAAGGTGTGCCGGGCGGACGGAGCGGGACGCGTCAGTTCATGTCGCCCATGAGCGCGTTGACCTTCTTGCGGTACATGAAGATCGCGCCACCGGCGGCGACGGCCGCGAACGCCTGGAAGAGGATCACGCCGACGCCGTTCAGCTGGACCTCGGCCAGACCGAGCAGACCGGTGATGCAGTCACCGGCGGTGACGGCCAGGAACCAGACGCCCATCATCTGGGAGGCGTACTTCTGCGGAGCCATCTTGGTGGTGACCGACAGGCCGACCGGGGACAGGCACAGCTCGGCGATGGTGTGCATCAGGAAGATGAGCACCAGCCACCACATGGTGACCTTGGTGTCGTTGCCGGCGGTCTGGCTCAGCGGGATGGCGAAGACGAAGAACGAGGCGCCGACGATGACCAGGGCCACAGAGAACTTCACGATGGTGCTGGGCTCGCGGTTGCGGCGGGCCAGGGCCACCCACATGGCGGCGAAGATCGGGGCCAGGGCCACCACGAACAGCGGGTTCAGCGACTGGAAGATGGTGGTGGGGACTTCCCAGCCGAAGAGGGCGCGCTCGGAGTTCTTGTCACCGAACAGGGAGAGCGTCGAACCGCCCTGGTCGTAGATCATCCAGAAGACGGCGGCGGCCACGAAGAACCAGATGTAGGCGCTCATCCGGGTCTGCTCGACGGGGGACAGGTCCTTGTCCCGCTTGATCCGGGTGAGGACGGCGACCGGGATGATCAGACCGGCGATGGTGATCGGGTACAGCGCCCACTTGATGGTGAACATGTCCGCCGCGACCACGACGCCGTAGAAGACGGCCACGACGCCCAGGACGGCGAGGGCCTTCGTGATCACGGCCTTGCGCTCGGCGGCGCTCAGCGGGTTCGGGACGATGCTGCTCTTCGGGCTCAGCGTGCGGCCCGCGAGCAGGAAGATGGCCAGGCCGATGCCCATGCCGACGGCGGCGAGCGCGAAGCCGAGGTGCCAGTTCACCAGCTCGCCGACCATGCCGATGCCGATCGGGGCGAGGAGGGCACCCACGTTGATGCCGATGTAGAAGATCGTGAAGCCACTGTCACGGCGCGGGTCGTCCGCGTCCTTGTACAGGTGGCCGACCATCGTGGAGATGTTGGCCTTCAGCAGACCCGAGCCCACCGCGACCAGCAGCAGACCGACGAAGAACGCGAGCTGGCCGGGGACGGCCAGCGCCACGTGACCCGCCATGATCACGAAGCTGGCGATGGCGACCGTCTTGCGGGCGCCCCAGACGCGGTCGCCGAACCAGCCGCCGGGCATGGCCATGAGGTAGACCATGGCCACGTAGACGGAGTAGATCGCCGTGGCCGTCGCCGCGGTGAAGCCGAGGCCGCCGCCCTGGCTGCCGGTCGCGGCGTCGACGCCGCCGGAGACCAGGTACAGAACGAGAAGCGCACGCATGCCGTAGTAGGAGAAGCGCTCCCACATCTCGGTCATGAACAGCGTGGCCAGGCCGATCGGGTGGCCGAGGACGGTCCTCTCGTGAGCGGGGCTCGGTGAGGCCGTCGTCAGGCTGGAAGCCATGGTCGATCCTTGCTTGCTCGGGACGCTTCGGCTTCGTGAGCCCATCCGCGCCCGGTGGGGGGTGGGGCCCGGCCCACAGGTCATTCACTGCCGTCGAGGCCGGCCGGTATCAGTCGCCGATAGGACTGCCCGTCCGGTTCCGGACAGAAATAGAGACCTATGTGCTGCTTTTCGGCACAAAGGTCCCTGAGGTATTGCATCAGGCGTCTCGCCACCATACGACACGACAGTGCGGCATATGAAAGGACTTGAGAGATGGATCACAAGGCGAGTCGGGAACCGTTCGGCCATATTCGAAGGCGCTCAGCCGTTCATAAGCCCAGACAGGAAGGGGTCTGCAGGCAGGCCTCTCGATTCAGTCGCCGCGGACTACCATCACCCACATGACGCGTGTACTGCTCGCCGAGGACGACGCATCCATTTCGGAGCCCCTGGCCCGCGCTCTGCGCCGGGAAGGGTACGAGGTCGAGGTCCGGGAGGACGGCCCCACCGCCCTCGACGCCGGACTCCAGGGCGGGGTCGACCTCGTCGTCCTGGACCTGGGCCTGCCGGGCATGGACGGACTGGAAGTCGCCCGCCGGCTGCGCGCCGAGGGACACGGCTTCCCGATCCTGGTCCTCACCGCCCGGGCGGACGAGGTCGACACCGTCGTCGGCCTGGACGCGGGCGCCGACGACTACGTCACCAAGCCCTTCCGCCTCGCCGAACTCCTCGCCCGGGTCCGGGCCCTGCTCCGGCGCGGCTCCACCGAGGCCGCCCAGCCCCCCGCCACCCACGGCGTACGCATCGACGTCGAGTCGCACCGCGCCTGGATGGGCGAGGAGGAGCTCCAGCTCACCGCCAAGGAGTTCGACCTGCTGCGCGTCCTGGTGCGCGACGCCGGCCGCGTCGTCACCCGCGACCAGCTCATGCGCGAGGTCTGGGACACCACCTGGTGGTCCTCCACCAAGACCCTCGACATGCACATCTCCTGGCTGCGCAAGAAGCTGGGCGACGACGCCGCCAACCCCCGCTACATCGCCACCGTCCGCGGCGTCGGCTTCCGCTTCGAGAAGAGCTGACCCCAGGGGATGCGCCGCCGCCTCATCCAGTCCACGCTCGCCGTGGTGCTCGTGGTGATCGCCGTCTTCGGGGTCTCCCTCGTCATCGTGGAGACCCGGACCATCACCAGCAGCGCCCAGGACCGGGTCGAGTCCGAGGCGCTGCGCCTCGTCGGCATCGTCGAGGCGAACGTCCTGGAGAAGAAGCCGAACAACCCCTCCGACCTCGCCGAGCAGCTCGACGCCGGGCACTACGCGCGGATCACGATCCCCGGGCAGCAGACCGTGGAGGTCGGCGCGTCGATCCCCGACAGCGTCGTACGGGGCACCGCACGCGGCGAGCAGGGCGAGATCGTCGTCGTGGAGGAGGCCCGCTCCACCGTGACCCGGGAGGTCGTACGGACCCTGGCCGTGGTCGGCGCGGTGGCCCTGCTGGCCGTCGTGGCGGCCGTACTGCTCGCCGTACGGCAGGCGAACCGGCTGGCCTCCCCGCTCACCGACCTCGCCGAGACCGCCGAACGGCTCGGCTCGGGCGACCCGCGGCCCCGGCACAAGCGGTACGGGGTGCCCGAGCTGGACCGGGTCGCGGACGTGCTGGACTCCAGCGCCGAGCGGATCGGCCGGATGCTCACCGCCGAGCGGCGCCTCGCCGCGGACGCCTCCCACCAGCTGCGCACCCCGCTCACGGCGCTGTCGATGCGCCTGGAGGAGATCACGGTCACCGACGACCTGGAGACCGTACGGGAAGAGGCGACGATCGCCCTGACCCAGGTGGAGCGGCTCACGGACGTGGTGCAGCGGCTGCTCACCAACTCACGGGACCCGCGCACGGGCTCCGCGGTCCCCTTCGACCTCGACGAGGTCGTCAAGCAGCAGGTGGAGGAGTGGCGGCCGGCCTACCGCAGCGCGGGCCGGGCCATCGTGCGCTCCGGGAAGCAGGGCGTACGGGCCGTCGGCACGCCCGGAGCGGTCTCCCAGGTGCTGGCCACCCTCGTGGAGAACGCCCTGATGCACGGCGGCGGCACCGTCGCCCTGCGCACCAGGGTGATCGGCAACCAGGCGGTGCTGGAGGTCACGGACGAGGGACCGGGCGTCCCCCCGGACCTCGGCAACCGGATCTTCGAGCGGGCCATCAGCGGCCGGAACTCCACCGGTATCGGCCTCGCGGTCGCCCGGGACCTCGCGGAGGCGGACGGCGGCCGCCTGGAGCTGCTCCAGACACAGCCCCCGGTGTTCGCGCTGTTCCTCAGCCGGACAGCCCCGGAACCGGCGGATCGGGAGAAAACCGTCCGCTGAGGGCTGTCGTCAAGGTGGCGCCGGGCTGGGCGGGACTTCGACGACGCCGCCCAGCAGGCCCCGGGCGGCCTAGTTGTTCGCGGGCTCCGGCTCCGGCCGGGGTTCGGGCCTGCGCTCCGGCCGGAGCGCGGGCGCCGGGTCCGTCACCGGCTTGCCGGCGCCGCCGGCGGGCGGGGCGACCGGCGGCAGGGCCTTGAAGACCCAGGTCCGGTACGACCAGAAGCGGAAGACGGTGGCCGTGCCGATGCCGATGAACTTGAAGACGTTGCTCGCGAGCGGGCCGTCCCAGCCGAAGCCGTAGGTCGCCGTGTAGAGCACGCCGTTCTCGATGACCAGGCCGATCGCGCTGAAGCCGGCGAAGAGGGCCATCTCCCGGGTGCGGCCGCTCTGGGCGCGGTCCCGGTAGGCGTAGTAGCGGAAGCCGAGGTAGTTCGTGGCGATGGCCACGACGGTGGCTATCACGCTCGCACGGACCACCTGGAGATCGGTGGTGTGCCGGATCAGGTTGAAGACACCCAGGTTGACCAGGACACCCAGGCCCCCGACCGCCCCGAACTTCGCGACCTCCCGCACGAGGCCGCGTACGCGTTCGAGGACCGATCCGCCCTGCGTGGTCATCAGTAGGCCAGTCCCTGTCGGTCACCGCCCCCTCACGGGGCGTCCGGTGTTCTCCGTCAACCCACCCATGCTAAGTCTCCCCCCTGGGGTCCGTCTGTGCCTTCCGGCACCCTGCGACGCACGGCACACAGGGGGATCGCGCCCGGACACCCGCCGGGGTCAGGTCCGGATGGCCGAATACCGGCGGATACCCTGGAGGAGTGACGTTCCCGGTAGTCGGCATGGTCGGCGGCGGTCAGCTCGCCCGCATGACCCACGAGGCGGGTATCCCCCTCGGCATCAGATTCAAGCTCCTCAGTGACACACCACAGGACTCGGCGGCCCAGGTCGTGAGCGACGTCGTCATCGGCGACTATCGCGACCTGGAGACCCTGCGCGCGTTCGCGCGTGGCTGTGACGTGATCACCTTCGACCACGAGCATGTACCCACCGAGCACCTGCGGGCCCTGGAAGCGGACGGCATCCCCGTCCGCCCGGGGCCCGACGCTTTGGTACACGCCCAGGACAAGGGGGTGATGCGCGCCAAGCTCGACGAGATCGGCGCGCCCAGCCCCCGCCACCGGATCGTGAGCGATCCGGACGACGTGGCCGCCTTCGCGGACGAGGCAGGCGGTTTCCCCGTCATCCTCAAGACCGTGCGCGGCGGCTACGACGGCAAGGGGGTGTGGTTCGTCCGCACCCCGCAGGATGCCGAGGCCCCGTTCAAGGCGGGCGTCCCGGTCCTCGCCGAGGAGAAGGTGGACTTCGTCCGCGAACTCGCGGCGAACATCGTCCGCTCCCCGCACGGGCAGGCCGTCGCCTACCCGGTCGTGGAATCCCGCCAGGTGGACGGGGTCTGCGACACGGTGATCGCTCCCGCCCCGGACCTCTCCGAGGAGCTGGCCGGCGAGGCCCAGGCCCTCGCCCTGCGCATCGCGCAGGAACTCGGCGTGACCGGCCACCTGGCCGTGGAGCTGTTCGAGACCACCGACGGCCGCATCCTCGTCAACGAGCTGGCGATGCGTCCGCACAACAGCGGTCACTGGACCCAGGACGGGGCCGTGACCTCCCAGTTCGCCAACCACGTGCGCGCGGTCCTGGACCTCCCGCTGGGCGACCCGCGCCCCCGCGCCAAGTGGACCGTCATGGCGAACGTGCTGGGCGGGGACTACCCCGACATGTACGCGGCCTACCTGCACTGCATGGCCCACGACCCCCAGCTCAAGATCCACATGTACGGCAAGGACGTGAAACACGGTCGCAAGGTCGGCCACGTCAACACCTACGGCGACGACCTGGACGATGTGCTGGAGCGCGCACGCCACGCTGCCGACTACCTCAGAGGAACGGTCACGCAATGAGCACCACCGCCGCAGGCCCTGTCATCGGCATCGTCATGGGGTCCGACTCGGACTGGCCCGTGATGGAGGCCGCCGCCCAGGCCCTCGACGAGTTCGAGATCCCCTACGAGGTCGACGTCGTCTCCGCGCACCGGATGCCGCGCGAGATGATCGAGTACGGGGAGCAGGCCGCCGGGCGCGGCCTGAAGGCGATCATCGCGGGCGCGGGCGGAGCCGCCCACCTGCCCGGCATGCTCGCCTCGGTCACCCCGCTGCCGGTCATCGGCGTGCCGGTGCCGCTGAAGTACCTCGACGGCATGGACTCCCTGCTGTCGATCGTCCAGATGCCGGCCGGGGTCCCCGTCGCCACCGTCTCGGTCGCCGGCGCCCGCAACGCCGGCCTGCTGGCCGTACGGATGCTGGCCGCCCACGACACCGAGCTGCTGGCCCGGATGCGCGACTTCCAGCAGGAGCTCAACGACCAGGCCACCGAGAAGGGCAAGCGGCTGCGGACGAAGGTCGCGAACGCGGAATCCTTCGGGTTCGGCAAGTGAGCGCGGCGCAGCGTCTGGCGGAGGCGCGCGAGCTGCTGGCCGAGCACCCCGTCGTGGACGGTCACAACGACCTGCCCTGGGCGCTGCGCCAGCAGGTGCGCTACGACCTCGCGCAACGGGACATCGCGGGTGACCAGTCCGCCCACCTGCACACCGACATCCCCCGGCTGCGCGCCGGGGGCGTCGGGGCGCAGTTCTGGTCCGTGTACGTGCGCTCGGACTACGCGGGCGACGAGGCGGTCAGCGCCACCCTGGAGCAGATCGACGCCGTCGCCCAGCTGATCGACCGCTACCCCGGCGACCTCGTGCGGGCGCTGACGGCGGACGACATGGAGCAGGCCCGCGCCGAAGGCCGGATCGCCTCGCTGATGGGCGCCGAGGGCGGCCACTCCATCAACAACTCGCTCGCCACGCTGCGCGCCCTGCACCTGCTGGGCGTGCGGTACATGACGCTCACGCACAACGACACCATCGACTGGGCGGACTCGGCCACCGACGAGCCCCGGCACGGCGGTCTGACCGACTTCGGCCGCGAGGTCGTCCGCGAGATGAACCGCGTCGGCATGCTGGTGGACCTCAGCCACGTCGCCGCGACGACGATGCGGGACGCCCTCGCCGTCTCGGTCGCGCCGGTGGTCTTCTCGCACTCCTCGGCGCGCGCGGTCTGCGACCACCCGCGCAACATCCCCGACGACGTGCTGGCGCTGCTGCCCGCCAACGGCGGGGTCGCGATGGCCACCTTCGTCCCCAAGTTCATCCTCCCGGCGGCGGTCGAATGGACCCTGGCCGCGGACGAGAACCTGCGGACGCACGGTTTCCACCACCTCGACACCACCCCCGAGGCGATGGCCCTGCACCGGGCCTTCGAGGCGGAACGGCCCCGGCCGGTGGCCACCGCCGCCACGGTGGCCGACCACCTGGACCACATGCGGGAGGTGGCCGGGGTCGACCACATCGGCATCGGCGGGGACTACGACGGCACAGCCTTCACCCCGACCGGCCTGGACGACGTGGCGGGCTACCCGAACCTGGTCGCGGAGCTCCTGGCACGCGGCTGGTCCAGGGCCGACCTGGCCAAACTGACCTGGTCCAACGCGGTCCGCGCACTGCGTGACGCGGAAGCGGTCGCGCGCGAGGTGTCGGCGACCCGGGGCCCGTCGAACGCGGTGCTCTAGAAGCGGCCGGCGGCCGACGTCCGGCGTCCGGCGGGTGTGGTGACGGGGTGTGACCAGCGGTTCACTCGAACGCCACCCCCGCCGGGCGGCCGCGCGGCCCCGCGTGTCACGGTGGCAGCATCTCTCCCTGCTGCCGCCGAGACCGGAGCGAACGCCATGGCCGACCTGCAGGACGAACCCCACTCCGCGGGCATCGGGGCCGAGGACCTCCCGGCCCCCGCCGGACCCGGGACGCAGGCGAGCGCCCTCGAACGAGCCGCCGCGCTGCTGTCCGTCCACCCCGTCGCCGACGGGTGCAACACGCTGGTCTGGACCTTGCGCCAGAGCCCGTACCACGACATCGAAACCCCCGACGCGGGCGTCGACACCGACATCCCGCGGCTGCGCGCCGGGGGAGTGGGGGCCCAGTTCTGGTCCCTGCTCGTACCGCCGCAGGGCGGGCCGGGCGACGGCGCGGCCGACGACCGGGTGGTCTCCGACACCCTGGAGCAGATCGACGCGGCACTGACCCTGATGCGCCGCTACCCCGACAGCCTCTGCCTCGCGCTCAGCGCCGACGACATGGCGGACGCCCGCAACCGCGGCCGGATCGCCTCGTTCCTCGGGCCCGTGCCGGGCCGCACGCTGACGGACTCCCTGGGCGCGCTGCGCGCCTTCCACGCACTGGGCGTACGGATCCTCGCCCCCGCGGGAGCGCCCTGGGCGCAGGAGACGCTGACGGCCTTCGGTCACGAGGTGGTGCAGGAGGCGAACCGGCTGGCGATCCTGCTGGACCTCACGGGCTGCGAACCGGCGGTCGCCGGCCGGCTCGCGAGCGCCTCGAAAGCCCCGGTGATCATCTCGAACACGGGGGCCGCCGCGCTGAACCCGCATCCGGGGAACGCGACCGACGAGGTGCTCGTCGCGCTGCGTGAGGCGAAGGGCCTGGCGATGGTCACCTTCGACACCGAGCGCACCGGCGACTCCCTGCACGCGGTGGCGGACCACCTCGACCACGTACGGGCGGTCGCGGGCCCGGACTGCGTCGGACTCGGCGCCGCCTTCGGCACCGAACCGCCGGGCCCCCGCCCGACGGGCCTGACCGACCCCTCGGGCTACCCGCGGCTGATCGCGGAACTCCTGGACCGCGGCTGGCCGGAGTCCGACCTGGCCCTCCTGACCTGGGGGAACGCCCTCCGCGTCATCCGCGACACCGAATTCACCGCCCGCCGCCGCCCAAGCACCGCCGCCCCGGTGTAGCCTCGCCGCCCCCGCCAGCCCCGCCAGGGGGTACCTCCCAGCGGTAGCCGGGGGAGTTCGAGGCGCGGGGGCTCGGGGGCAGCGCCCCGCGACGGCGCCGCACCCGGGCACGCAGGCGGCCGGGCCCCCCGCAGGGGTCAGGCCCGGGGCCGCCCCATCGCCCGGTACGTCCAGCCGGCGGCACGCCACCGCACCGGGTCCAGCGCGTTGCGGCCGTCCAGCACGAGCCGGTCGGTGACGACGGAGGCGAGCTCCGCCGGGTCGAGGTCGCGGAACTCGCGCCACTCGGTGAGGTGGAGGACCACCTCCGCGCCCCGGGCCGCCGCGATCGCGGAGTCCGCGTACCCGAGGGTGGGGAAGACCTGCCGGGCGTTTTCCATGCCCTTGGGGTCGTAGACGGTGACCTGTCCGCCCTGCAGGTGGATCTGGCCCGCCACGTTCAGCGCGGGCGAGTCCCGTACGTCGTCCGAGTCCGGCTTGAAGGTGGCGCCGAGCACGGCGACCCGCTTGCCGAGGAAGGACCCGCCCACGGCCTCGCGGGCGAGCTCGACCATGTGCCCGCGCCGCCGCATGTTGATGGAGTCGACCTCGCGCAGGAAGGTCAGGGCCTGGTCGGCGCCCAGCTCGCCGGCGCGCGCCATGAAGGCGCGGATGTCCTTGGGCAGACAGCCGCCGCCGAAGCCGATGCCGGCGCGCAGGAACTTCGCGCCGATCCGCTCGTCGTGGCCGATGGCCTCGGCCAGCTTGGCCACGTCACCGCCGGCGGCCTCGCAGACCTCCGCCATCGCGTTGATGAAGGAGATCTTGGTGGCGAGGAAGGAGTTGGCCGCGGTCTTCACCAGCTCCGCGGTCGGGAAGTCGGTGACGACGAGCGGGCTGCCCTCGGACAGCGGCGTCTCGTAGACCTCGCGCAGCACCTTCTCGCCGCGCTCCCCCTGGACGCCGATCACGATCCGGTCGGGGTGCAGGGTGTCCTGGACGGCGAAGCCCTCGCGCAGGAACTCGGGGTTCCAGGCCAGCTCCACGTCCTCGCCCGCGGGGGCGAGGCCCGTCAGCAGCTCCGCCAGCCGCCGCGCCGAACCGACCGGCACCGTGGACTTGCCGACGACCAGCACCGGGCGGGTCAGGTACGGGGCCAGCGAGGTCATCGCGGAGTCGACGTAGGACATGTCGCAGGCGTACTCGCCGTACTTCTGCGGGGTGTTCACGCAGACGAAGTGGACGTCGCCGAAGGCGCCGACCTCCTCGTAGGAGGTGGTGAAGCGCAGCCGCCCGGTCGAGCCCGGCAGCCCGGCCACGTGCTTGGCCAGCAGTTCCTCCAGCCCGGGCTCGTACATCGGCACCCGGCCCGCGGCCAGCATCTCGATCTTCTCCGGCACCACGTCCAGACCCATCACCTCGAAGCCCAGCTCCGCCATCGCCGCGGCGTGGGTCGCGCCGAGGTAGCCGGTGCCGATCACAGTGATCCTGAGGGGGGCCATGGGTGCTCCAGAGGTGCGGGGCCGTTTGCGGCCACTGAGCATAGTCGGGCCCACCGGCGGGGACGGTCCCCAGGAGCACCGTCTCTGTCATGCAGCTCACGTGGCCCGTCCATATCGCCATCCGTGACCGGGACACTAAACTTGGGTTACTTAACGGTAGTTAGCATCACGTATCGCGTGTCACTGGGGAGTGAGAGATCTTGGCGGGTTCTGCCGACTTCGACCTGTACCGCCCGGCCGAGGAGCACGACATGCTCCGCGAGTCGGTCCGATCGCTCGCCGAGGCGAAGATCCTGCCGTTCGCAGCCGCCGTGGACGAGGAGTCCCGCTTCCCGCAGGAGGCCCTCGACGCGCTGGTCGCCAACGACCTGCACGCCGTCCACGTGCCCGAGACCTACGGCGGTGCCGGCGCCGACGCCCTGGCCACCGTCATCGTGATCGAGGAAGTGGCCCGCGTCTGCGCCTCCTCCTCCCTCATCCCGGCCGTGAACAAGCTCGGCTCCCTCCCGGTGATCCTCTCCGGTTCCGAGGAGCTCAAGGCCAAGTACCTCGGCCCGCTCGCCAAGGGCGACGCGATGTTCTCCTACGCGCTCTCCGAGCCGGACGCGGGCTCCGACGCCGCCGGCATGAAGACCCGCGCCGTGCGCGACGGGGACTTCTGGGTGCTCAACGGCGTCAAGCGCTGGATCACCAACGCGGGCGTCTCCGAGTACTACACGGTCATGGCCGTCACCGACCCGGAGAAGCGCTCCAAGGGCATCAGCGCCTTCGTCGTCGAGAAGGGCGACGAGGGCGTGTCCTTCGGCGCGCCGGAGAAGAAGCTCGGCATCAAGGGCTCCCCGACCCGCGAGGTCTACCTCGACAACGTCCGGATCCCCGCCGACCGCATGATCGGCGCCGAGGGCACCGGCTTCGCCACCGCGATGAAGACCCTCGACCACACCCGCATCACGATCGCCGCCCAGGCGCTCGGCATCGCGCAGGGCGCCCTGGACTACGCCAAGGGCTACGTCCAGGAGCGCAAGCAGTTCGGCAAGCCGATCGGCGACTTCCAGGGCGTGCAGTTCATGCTCGCGGACATGGCCATGAAGATCGAGGCCGCCCGCCAGCTCACGTACTCGGCCGCCGCCAAGTCCGAGCGCGTCGACGGCGACCTGACCTTCTTCGGCGCCGCGGCCAAGTGCTTCGCCTCCGACGTGGCCATGGAGGTCACCACGGACGCCGTCCAGCTCCTCGGCGGTTACGGCTACACCCGTGACTACCCGGTGGAGCGCATGATGCGCGACGCCAAGATCACGCAGATTTATGAAGGCACGAACCAGGTCCAGCGCATCGTCATGGCGAGGAACCTGCCGTAGCCGCAAGCCTGCGACCTGCACCTACCAGGACGACCCCCGGCCACGGCCGGGGGTCGTCCCGGTCCGGGCCCCTGCCCGCGGCGGGCGCCCGCCGACACATCCGGCACCGGCTTCCGGGCGCCCCCGGATGGGCTAAATTTGGACCTTCGTACGCCGGAATCGGTTGGGGAGAACGCAATGACGGAAGCGATCCTGCTGGTCGGCGGACAGGGAACACGGCTGCGCCCCGTGACGGTGAACACGCCCAAGCCCATGGTCCCCACGGCAGGCGTCCCGTTCCTCGCCCACCAGATAGCCAGGGCCGCCGCCGCCGGTGTCACGCACATCGTCATGGCCACCTGCTACCTCGCCGAGGTCTTCGAGCCCTACTTCGGGGACGGTTCCGACTTCGGCCTCAGCCTCGAATACGTGGTGGAGGACGAGCCCCTGGGGACCGGCGGCGCCATCCGCAACGCCGGGCAGCGCCTGACCGGCGGACCCGACTCCTCGGTCCTCGTCTTCAACGGCGACATCCTCACCGGCCTGGACATCCGCGGCCTGGTGGACGCGCACGAGGCGGCCGACGCCGACGTCTCCCTGCACCTGGTCCGGGTCGAGGACCCGCGCGCCTTCGGTCTCGTCCCCACCGACCCCGACGGACGGGTACTCGCCTTCACCGAGAAGCCGCAGACGCCCGAAGAGATCATCACCGACCAGATCAACGCGGGCTGCTACGTCTTCCGCCGCAGCGTGATCGACTCCATCCCGGCCGGTCGCCCGGTCTCGGTCGAGCGCGAGACCTTCCCCGGCCTGCTCGCCTCCGGGGCCACGCTCCACGGGGTCACCGAGAACACCTACTGGATGGACCTCGGCAAGCCCGAGTCCATCATCCAGGCCTCCGCTGACCTCGTCCGCGGCGTCGTCCCCTCCCCGGCCGTACCGGGCCGCCGCGGTGAGTCCCTGGTCCTGCCCGGCGCGCAGGTCGCCGCCGGAGCCAAGCTGTCGGGCGGCACCGTCGTGGGCGCCGGCGCCCGGATCGAGGCCGGCGCGGTCGTCCAGGGCTCCATCGTGCTCGACGACGCCGTCATCGGCCCGGACGCGCAGGTGAACGCCAGCCTGATCGGCGCCCGCGCCGCCGTGGGCGCGCGGACCGTGCTCGACGGCACCGTCGTCGGCGACGGCGCCGTCGTGGGCGCCGACAACGAACTGCGCGCGGGCGCCCGGGTGTGGTGCGAGGCCGAGCTGCCCGCCGCCGCCATCCGCTTCTCGCCGGACGCCTGATTCCCGGTCCGGGGAAGCGGGGCGGCACCCCGTCCGCGGTCAGTTGCCGCGGACGGTGACCTTCTCGTCGTTCTGGATCTGCTTCACCAGCTGCTGCACCTTCGCCTTGTCCCAGACGAGGTTGCCGCCGCGCTGACCGGAGATCGGCATGTTCATCGACACGCCGTTCCCGCCGTTGACGCCCTTCATCGCGAAGAACATCTGACCCATGTCGTACAGGCCCATGTCCTTGTCGACGATGAGGGTGTCCAGGCCGGCACCCAGCATCGGGTAGAGCGCGAACGGGTTCAGGATCGTCGAGGGGGTCGCGGCCTGGTTGGCGAGCGCCGCCAGGAACTTCTGCTGGTTCTTGGTCCGCTGGAGGTCGGACTCGGCGAAGGCGTAGCGGGTACGGACGAAGGCCAGCGACTGCTCGCCGTTCAGCGTCTGCTTGCCCGCCTTGAAGTCGGCGCCCGACTTCTCGTCCTTGAAGCCCTGCTCGATGTCGAGCTCGACACCGCCCAGCGCGTCCACGATGTTCGCGAAGCCGGCGAAGCCGATCTCCGCGTAGTGGTCGATGCGCAGGCCCGTGTTGTGCTCGACCGTGCGCACCAGCAGCTCGGGGCCGTCCTCCGCGTACGCCGCGTTCAGCTTGACCCGCCGCCCCTGCGCGGGGAACTGCTTGCCGGACTGGGAGCCGACGAAGGAGGGGATCTCCACGTCCGAGTCGCGCGGCAGCGAGATCATCGTGTTCCCGCTGGAGCACTTCGCCAGGATCATCATCGAGTCGGTCCGCTTGCCCTCGGCCGAGCCCGTGTGGAGCTTCTTCTTCTCCTCGTCGGACATGCCCTCACGGCTGTCCGAACCCACGATCAGGTACGTCGTGCAGTCGCCCTCCTTCGGCCGTTCGATGACCTTGGAGAGGTCGACCTCGCGGCGCACCTTGGAGTCGGCCCAGAAGTAGGTGGAGATCGACGTCACAAGGAGCGCGGAGACCAGCACGATCGAGCCGACCTTGATCCGCCTGCGCCAGTCCGGGGCCGGACCGGGCGCCCGCCCGGGGCCGTTCGGGCCCGACGGCCCGCCGGGACCCTGCGGCCGCCCCGGGGCGCCGCCGGAGGGGGAGCCGTACACCTGGCCGGTGTTGTAGCCGCTGTCGTAACCGCCGTACGTGTCGTGGCCGCCCGCCTGCTGCGGCGGGACACCGGGCGTGGGCAGGGGCCCCGCCGGGCGCTGCGGCCGCGGGGGCGGCACGGGCTGCGGGGGCCGCGGCGGCTGCTGGGGCTGCCGCTGGATGTGCCGCATCCGCTGCACACCTTCGGGCTGCGGACGCGCGCTGCCGCGTCCGTAGGCGTCGTCACGACCTTCTGGCCAGTCATTCATGCGCCCAAGGATGCCTGCCGGGGCGGCGCCTGCGACAGCCCGGGGGAGGATCCGTACCGGTGCTGTTGCAGAGCTGATGCCTGCGCGCCCCATCTAAGGTGTCCGTATGACACAGATACCGGGCGAGCTGCCCGGGAAGCCGACCGCTGCCTCCCGGACGACCCTCAGCCACATCATGACCGCCAACGACACCAACCTCCTGGGCACGGTGCACGGTGGCGTCATCATGAAGCTGGTCGACGACGCCGCCGGCGCCGTGGCGGGCCGTCACTCCGGTGGTGCGGCGGTCACCGCCTCCATGGACGAGATGGCCTTCCTCGCCCCCGTGCGCGTGGGCGACCTCGTCCACGTGAAGGCCCAGTGCAACTGGACCGGCCGCTCCTCCATGGAGATCGGCGTACGCGTCCTCGCCGAGCGGTGGAACGAGTCCACCCCCGCCACCCAGGTCGGCAGCGCCTACCTTGTGTTCACCGCGGTCGACTCCGACGGCAAGCCCCGCCAGGTCCCGCCGGTGCTCCCGGAGACGGAGCAGGACGAGCGGCGTTACCAGGAGGCCCAGATCCGCCGCACCCACCGGCTCGCCCGCCGACAGGCCATCATGGCGCTGCGCGAGGAGCGCGCCGCCCAGGGCTTCGACGACTGAGAGACGGCCCGCGCGGGGCCCGCACGGCCGCCGTGCCGCCGGCGTACGGGCCCTCGGCTCCCGCGTACGGGCCTACGGCTCCCGCGTACGGGCCTACGGCTCCCGCGTACGGGCCTACGGCTCCCGCGTACGGGCCTACGGCTCCCGCGTACGGGCCTACGGCTCCCGCGTACGGGCCTACGGCTCCCGCGTACGGGTCGTCAGCTCCCGCAGACCACCTGGTCGCCGCTGACGACCCCGAAGGCGCCCTGGTACGGGTCCTCGGCGCGCACCGGCACCACCTTGCGGTAGTCGGCGCCCGCGATCACCGTGACCGTCCGGCCCTGCCGCGCGACCGCCCGCAGCTCACTGCCCGGCAGCGCGGTCGCCACCGACCGCGCCGAGCGGTCCCAGCGCGGGTCGTAGGTGATCACCGTGCGCTTGACGTCGCGGCTCGCGCCGTTGCCCGGGGCCCGCGTGGTGTCGAAACCGGTGGCGCGCAGCGCGGCGTCGACGCGTCCGCCCAGTCCGTCGATCCGTGTCCCGTTCTCCACCTGGACCCGGACCTGCGCCGGGGGCACGTCCACCGGCACGGCGGCGGGCCGGCCGGCGGCGGCCTTCCCGGGCCGGGCCGGGGCCAGCGGCCGGTCCTCGCGCAGCGCCTCGAAGAGCTTGGCCGCCTTCGGCTCGTCCCACTTCACGGTGGAGCCGATGCCCTTGACGCGGAACGAGGGGCTGCCGATGGGCACCGAGGCGAACTCGGAGGAGGAGGGGGTGAAGTCCCGCATCGCCTGCCCGAGGGCCAGCATCTGCTCCGAGCCGAAGCCCCTGTCGGCGCGGACCGAGCCGAGCAGGGTGGAGCTGAGCTCCTTGAACTTGACCGGGTTCAGCAGCACGCCGCCACCGGTCGCCTGCTTGATCAGGGCGGCGACGAACCGCTGCTGGCGCTGCATCCGGCCGAGGTCGGAGGCGCCGTCGACGTGGCGCGAGCGCACGTACTGCAGGGCCTGCCCCCCGGTCAGCCGGTGGGTGCCCGGCAGCAGGTCGAGGCCGGTGTTCGGGTCGCGCATGGTCTTGGCGGTGCAGATCTCCACGCCGCCCATCGCGTCGACCGTCTTCATGAAGCTGGTGAAGTCGACCTCCAGATAGTGGTCGATCTTCACCCGGGTCATGTTCTCGACGGTCCGTACGGTGAGGTTGGGCCCGCCTTCCGCGTACGCCGCGTTCAGCCTCACGGGGTGGGGTTTGTGCGCCTTTCCGGTGACGAGGTCGCGGTGCGCGGGCACCTCGGCGTAGCTGTCGCGGGGCAGGCTGACGACGCTCGCCCGCTTCCTGTCGGCCGACAGGTGCACCAGCATGATCGTGTCGGTGCAGTGGCAGGGCGCCCCGCCCAGGCGGTACTCGCGCTTCTCCTCGGGGCTGACCTTCTCCCGGCCGTCGGTGCCCACCAGCAAGAAGTTGATGCCGTGTCCGGCCTGCGGGCGGTTCTTCATGTCCTTGAACGGGTCCACCCGCTCGATCCCGGTGTCCAGACCGGTCATCACCGCGTGCCCGATGGCCCCGGAGCCCAGCACCGCCACCGACAGCCCGGCCGCGAGCCGCACCCCCCAGCGGGGCCGGCCCTCCCGGTGCCGGGCCGGTCCGCCGCCGCCGCGCCGCACGCGCTGCGGCCGGGGCGGCCCGGCTGGACGGGTGGGACGGTGCGGCTGGGGCACGGTGGACACCTCCGCGGGAGCACAGGGATACCGGTCGAAGGACGGGCCGGCCCTCGGGCAGCTCAGCCGGCTGATTCGACAGAACAGTAGGCCCATACGATCAGCCGCTGTCCCTACCGATCACTCGGCGCGCACCTGGTTCCCCCGTACGCGGTAACGTGACACCGATACCCGACCTTGAAGGACCACATGCCCGCCCAGCAGCCCGCAGTCTCGGTGATCATGCCGGTGCTCAATGAGGAGCACTACCTCCGTGAGTCCGTCCGCCACATCCTGGAACAGGAGTATGCGGGCGAGATGGAGGTGGTGATCGCACTCGGGCCGTCCACGGACCGCACCGACGAGATCGCCGCCGAACTCGTTGCCGAGGATCCCCGAGTCCACACCGTTCCGAATCCGACCGGCCGGACTCCGGCGGCGCTCAATGCCGCCATCAAGGCCTCGCGTCACCCGATCGTGGTACGCGTCGACGGCCACGGCATGCTCTCCCCGAACTACATCGCCACCGCGGTCCGCCTTCTGGAGGAGACCGGGGCGCAGAACGTCGGCGGGATCATGCACGCCGAAGGCGAGAACGCCTGGGAGGAGGCCGTCGCCGCCGCGATGACCTCGAAGATCGGCGTCGGCAACGCGCCCTTCCACACCGGCGGCCAGGCCGGCCCGGCCGAGACCGTCTACCTCGGCGTCTTCCGCCGTGAGGCGCTGGAGCAGCAGGGCGGCTACAACGAGGAGTTCATCCGCGCCCAGGACTGGGAGCTGAACTTCCGCATCCGCGAGGCCGGCGGGCTGATCTGGTTCTCGCCCGAGCTGAAGGTGCAGTACCGCCCGCGGCGCTCGGTGAAGGCCCTGGCCAAGCAATACAAGGACTACGGCCGCTGGCGGCACGTGGTGGCCCGCTACCACTCGGGCTCCATCAACATGCGCTACCTGGCCCCGCCGACCCTCGTCTGCGCGCTCGCCGCGGGCGTGGTCGTGGGCGTGACCCTCACCCCGCTGGGCTTCGCCGTCCCGGCGGGCTACCTCGCGGCGATCGCCGTGGGCTCCGTCCCGGCGGGCCGGGGGCTGTCGCCGAAGGCCCGGGCACAGATCCCCGTCGCCCTGGCGACCATGCACCTGAGCTGGGGCTTCGGCTTCCTGACCAGCCCGCGGGCGCTGGCGGACAAGCTCATCGCGAGCCGCCGCCCGGCCGTGGTGCCCGGCGTCCCGCAGGCCTGAGACGCGACGAAGGGGCCCGGCGCGGGAACTGCGTACGATCGCAGCTCCCGCGCCGGGCCCCTTCCGTGTGCCCGTGTCCGCGTCCGCCGCTACCAGGTGAAGCCGGGCTGGATCGGCATGCAGGCCTGGTCGTTGTCGCCGTTGAGGGCGTGGGCGGAGTCCGGGGCCTTGGTCGGGGCCGGCGGCGGCGCGGCCGGCGAGCCACCGGTCCGCCAGTCGTTGCCGACGAACACGACGATCCCGGCGACCTGGTCGGACTTCTGCACCGAGCCGGCGGGCAGGCCGAGGGCGGTGGCCACGGCGGCCGCGTCGGCCGCCTGGGCGTCGGTGGCGTAGCGGATCACCGAGGTGTCCTCGGCGGCCGTCTGCCTGTCGGCGACGACCTTGGTGAAGCCCTTGCCGGTCAGCAGGGCGGCGACCTCGCTGGCGCGGCCGTTGACCCTGGACTGGGCGCCGTCCTTGCTCCCGGTCGAGTTGCGGACGAGGACCGCGATCTTCGCGGGCGGCGCGGCCGTCGGGGCCGTGCTCGGCTGCTGGGCCGGGGCGGACGGCGAGGCCGGTGCGCCGGTGGCCGCGGGGCTCGCGGAGGCCGACGGGGAGCCGGAGCCCTGGCCGTCGAGGGAGATGTCCTCGCGGACCATCCGGAACAGGTCCTCGGCCTCGCCCGGCTTGGGCTCGACGCGGCCGTCCAGGCCGGGCTTGCTGCTGTAGATCCACGGCATGGTGGTCATGGTGATCCGGCCCGGCGGGACCTTCTTCAGCTCCATGCTGAGGTCGAACAGCTTGTCGATCTTGTTCAGGCCGGTGTCCACGACCATGGCCTCGATCGCCGCCTGGGCCAGGCTGTTGAGCTTGACCGGGTTGCTGAGCTTCGCGTTCTTGCGGAACTCACGGGCCATCGAGTTCATGTACTGGTGCTGGGCGTGGGTGCGGCCTATGTCGGTGCCGTCCTCGAAGCCGTAGCGGGTGCGCAGCCACTGCAGGGCCGTCTCGCCCTGGATGACGCTCGTGCCCTTCGGCAGCTTCAGGCCGGAGCCCTTGCCGTCACGGGTGCGCGAGTGCACGTTCTGCTCGACGCAGACCGGCACGCCCCCGATGGCGTCCGCCATCCGGACCACGCCCTTGAAGTCGATCATCATGAAGTGATCGATGGGGATCTTGGTCAGTTCCGTCCAGGCGGCGACGGTACAGCCCGGTCCGCCGCGCTGGATCGACTCGTTGGTCTGGACGAGGCCCTTGCTGGCCGGGTGCACCTTGCCGCCCGGTTCGGTGCACTTGGGCATCATCAGCATCGTGTCGCGCGGCATGGAGATCACGGACATGTTGGTGCGGTCCGCGGAGAGGTGCAGCAGCATCTGGACGTCCGCGAGCGGCGGGCCGTCGAAGGTGTCCGTGGCGCCGCCGAGGGCCTGGTTCTCCGCGTCGTCGCGTGCGTCGGAGCCGATCAGCAGGATGTTCAGCGGGGTCTGCCCGAAGGCGTTGGGCTTGGAACCGCCCAGTTTGTTCTCACCGAGGTTCAGCGCGTCCGTCTGGATGCTGCCGTTCAGGTGCCGGTAGTACAGGTAGCCGGCCGCCGCGGTCCCGAGTATGAGCAGGGACAGGACGGACGAGATCCAGCGCAGTGCGCGCCGGCGGCCCCGCCCGGCGGGACGGGCACCGGCCCGGCCGGCCGACCTGGAGCCGCCCCTCGGTGGGGGCACCGTGCCGGGCGCGCCCGCCCCGCCGGCGGGTATGTCCCCGTCGGCCTGGGCGCTCGCCCCCTCCTCCCGCACGTCGCTGTGCCTCACGCGTATCCCCCTCAAGGTCCTTCTTGGTCGACATTGCGCCGGTCCGACCGGCCACGTCCCGCTACTTGGCGCAGATCGCCTTGTCGGCCTGCGCCTGCTGGACGTCCTTGGGCAGTTCCTGCGGAACCGGCGGTGCCAGCGGGCTGCCCGCCTTCTGGAAGTCCGGACCCAGTGTCAGCTTCATCGGGGTCTTCGACGCCGCGTCCGCCGTCCCCATCTTCAGTGCGGTGGCCGGCAGCCCGAGGGCGTCCGCGAGCGCCCGGGCCTGGTCGGCCTGGTTGGGCGCGAACTCCAGCTGTGTGGCGTCGACCTTCGCGGGCGCGTTGCCCTGGTTGCCGGCCTTGGAGATCCCCTTGGAGTTCTGCAGCCACTGCGCCGTGGTGGAGGCGGCGCCCTTGGGCCCGCCGCCGTTGTAGACGCTCACCCGTACGTCACCCGCGGGCGCCCGGTTGCCCTGGAGCAGAGCGTCCTGCTTGGCCTTAGCGTCGGCGTCGGCCGCCTCCTTCGCCGCCTGCTCCTTCTTCTCGACCTCCGTGAGCGAGACGTCTCCCCGGATCATCTGCAACAGCGGTTCGGCGAGAGCCTGGTTGACCACGACGGTCGCCTTGACCTTCTCGGCCGGGTTGTCGAGCACGGGCATGGTGGTGAAGGTGATGTTCTTGAGGTCGATGTCCTTCAACTCGCCCGCGAGGTCGGTGAGTTTGTCGATGGAACCCAGCCCCTGGTCCACCGTCAGCGACTTGGTGGCCGCCTCCGCGAGCGAGAAGAACTTCTTCGGACTGGTCAGCGTCTCCTTGGACTTCATCTCGCGCATCATCGAACCGAGGAACTGCTGCTGGGTCTTGATCCGGTCCAGGTCGCTCTCGTTGCCGAAGGCGTGCCGGGTCCGTACGAAGGCCAGCGCCTGCTCGCCCTGGAGCCGGTGCTCGCCCTGCGGCAGTTTGAGTTTGGAGTCCTCGTCGTCGACGGCCTTCTCCAGGCAGACGGGCACGCCGCCGACCGCGGTGCTGAGGGTCTTCACCGCGTTGAAGTCGACCATCATGAAGTTGTCGACCTCTATGCCGGTGAGCTCCTTGACCGTGCGCATCGTGCAGCCCGCGTCACGGCCCTCCTGGCCCAGGCTGTTGTTGAAGCGCACGCCCTTGGTGCCGCGGATCTGCTTCGTGGTGCCGTCCGGCTGCTTCGTCGGGCAGTCCGGGATGTTGGCGATCAGGTCGCGGGGGATGGACAGCGCGGTGGCGTTGGAACGGTCCTTGGCGATGTGGAACAGGATCGTGGTGTCGGCGTGGCCGACGCTGTCCTTGTCGCCGTAGCCCTCGTTGCCCGCACCGCTGCGCTTGTCGGTGCCGATGACCAGGATGTTGATGGCCTGGTCCTTCTTGAAGCCGCCGGTGCCCGCGCCCGCGATGTCGGTGACGCTGAGGTTGCCGTTGAGGTGGTCGTAGTAGAGGTACGCCGCAGCGGCGCCGCCGACCAGCAGCAGCGCCAGCGTCCCGCTGGTGATCAGCAGGGCCTTCTTGCGGCGTCCGCCACCGCCACCGCCGCCCTTGCGTGAGCGGCCGCCCCTGCGGCCCCCCGGCGGGGTGTCGCCGCGGCGCGGCCCCGGCACGCCGGGGGAGGTGGTCTTGGGGGCGGCGGGTGACGACGACGACCTGCGGGGGGCGGCGACCTTGGGCCGCTCTTGCGCTGCGGAGTCGTTCAGTTGCAGCTCGTAGTGGCCGGTGCGGGGATTGAGCACCCACTGGTCTGCGGGGTCGATCTCGTCCGCCCGCCCACGGCTTTGCGCATCCACGGTTGCTCGAATCCTCCGTCGGGTGCCTCGCGACGCGCCTCCCCAAGGCGCACGGTCAACGATCCGGCTGCTGGTACCCGGTCTCCGGTCCGGCCGGGCACCGGATCGCTCACCTTATCCGTCCTGTTCGGCCGCAAACCATGGTGGTGACAAATTCCACTCCCCTTATAACGGGGCGAACTACCCATCCCACTCGGTTCGGTCACCGGCTTTTGAGATTGCTTTACCGGCACTCGGTGTTCTCCGCAGTCGTTCCTGTGAAGGTAGGGATGGGTGCGGAGGGGGTCGGGGTTCCCTCGCCGGTCGAATTCCCTTCCGAAATCGCCTCCGAGGCGGTCGCGGCCGGAGTCGGCGAGGCGGTCGCCGGGGCCGTGGCCTGCGCCGACGCCTTCGGCTGCGGCGCGGTCACCGTCACCGGTTCGTCCTCCCGCAACTGCCGGAACAGCCGCGTCGCGTCCGGTTCCACCAGCTCGTCCCGGTTGGGGTCGGGCGAGTAGGGCCGCCGCGGCACGGTCAGGAACGTGACACGATCGGTCGGTATGCCCCGTACGCCCCGTACGAGTTCGTACATGCTCCGCAGCGAGGCCAGTCCGGGGTCGGTGGTCACCGACGACGTCGCCGCGTCCAGCAGCGGGTACAGCCGGGCCGGATTCAGCAGAACGCCGTTGCTCTGCACCTTCTTGACGAGCGAGCCGAGGAACTGCTGCTGGCGCTCCATCCGTTCGGTGTCGCTGCCGTTGCCCAGGCTGTGCCGGGCGCGGACGAACCCCAGCGCCTGCTCGCCCCGCAGGGTCTGCCGGCCGGCCGGCAGCCTCAGCTTCGCCTGCACGTCGTCGACCGGCGCCTTGAGGCACACCTCGACCCCGCCCACGGCGTCGACCATCCGCTTGAACCCGCGGAAGTCGATGACCATGTGGTGGTTGATCCGGATGCCTGTGAGCTTCTCCACGGTCCGGATCGTGCAGGCGGCCCCGCCCCACTGGAACGCCCAGTTGAACTGCGCGAAGGAGGCGCGCGTGCGGCTCCCGTCCGGCTGCAGGCAGGAGGGGATCTCCGTCATCAGGTCCCGGGGTATCGACACCGCCGTCGCGCTCCTGCGGTCCTTCGGCAGGTGCAGCAGGATCGTCGTGTCCGAGCGCTGCGTGCCCTTGTCCTGCCCGTAGCCGGAGTTGCCCCGGCCCGAGCGCGAGTCGGAGCCGATCAGCAGGATGTTCCGGGCGCCCGTGGCGAGGGGCGCCGGGCGATCGCGCTCGTAGCGCTCCAGCTCGGCCGCGGCCGAGGTGTCCTCGGTGATGTTCCCGTCGAGCTTGTTGTAGAGCCACCAGCCGGTGGCCGCCCCCGCCAGCACCAGCAGGACCAGCCCGAGGCCGATCCAGCGCAGCAGCCGGCGCCTGCGGTTCCGCGGAGGCCGTGGCTCGCCTCCGGCCGCATCGGTGCCGCCCGGTATGCCTGCGCTGTCCGTCACTGGCGTGCTTCCCCTCGCCGCTGCGAGCAGCCGTACGGGTGAGCACGGCCACTGCCGATCCTGCCCCCGGGGCGTCGCGGCAGCCCGGGGGCGGGGTCGTGTCTAGGGCCATGCGGGTGACAGATCGGCCGTTCCCGAGGTTGATCAGTCCGGGTGACGGGCCGCGCCCCGGTTTCAGACCGTGTGGGTGACGCGCTCGCTCTCGGTCCGCTGGGCCAGCGCCTCGGCGGAGAGCCGGTCCAGGTTCCGGCAGAGCACCACGGAGGCCCCCGCGGCCAGTGCGGCGTACAGCCCCGCGGACAGCCCCTCCCAGGTGTCGTAGCCCAGCCCGGTCAGCACCCGCGACCCCTCGCCCAGCCCGAGCTTCGCCGCGTCCTCGCGGGCCCGGTCGACCAGGGCCGTGTGCGAGAGCTCCGCGCCGCCGACGACCAGCGCGGGACCGGCGGGATCCACCGGGACGAAGGGGGCGAAGCGGTCGCCCTGCCCGGGCACCTCCACCGCGTAGTCCGCGAATCCGGCAGGGGGCTGCGGGAAGCGCCCGCCCAGCGGCCGCAGGGCGAGCGCCACCCGCTCGCCGCCGCACTCCCGTGCCTCCTCCAGCGTGTCCGGACCGCTGACCACGAGATCGGCGTCGCCCGGGTCCCCGCCCACCGAGGCCACGACCCCGACGGAGTCGCAGGCGAGCAGCCACACGGCGCTCTGCCAGTGCGCGGGGAGCAGCAGCGCGAGCCGGTCCCCGGGCTCGGCCCCCAGGTCGCCCTGGAGCAGGTTCGCGGTCTTGGCCACCCAATTGGCGAAGGTCGCGACGGACAATTCGACGCGTTCGCCGGTGGCGTCGTCGTAAAAGGTGACGAGCGGGCGGCCCGGATCGGCGGCGAGCGCGGATCGCAGCAGGTCGGCAGGGGTGCGGTCAATGGCGTTCACCCGGCACAGGGTACGCGGGGCCCTCCCCCGGACGGGGGTTCGCGGCTCCTCCGTACGGGGGAGGGGTATCCGCGGTGGAGCGGACGGAGCATCAGATCTCGGATGGCGCCCCGTGGGGAGCGTGCCCACCATCCTTTTCATGCGTGGATTCCTTGCTTCCTCGATCGGCGTCGCGACGGCCGCCGTACTGGCCCTGCCCCTCGCGCTCCCGACTCCAGCACTCGCCGAAACCGTCCCCGTGACCCCGGCCGGGTCCACCCAGTCGCTGCCGCTCGGCCCCATGGCACCCGCGGCGGACCGCACTCCCGGCGTCCCCGGAATGAGCGCCTCGCCCCGCGGCCCCGAGACGCAGGGCCTGGCCGCCCGTGAGGTCAGGACGTTCTCTATGGTCGGCGTCGTCTGGGACGACGCCACCAGCCAGCTCAACGGCCGCGTCCAGGTCCGTACCCGCTCCGTCCGGACCGCCACCTGGTCCGGCTGGCAGGACGTCGAGGTCCACAACAGCGAGCACGCGGCCGACCCCGACGCGGTGGAGCGCGACTCCGGCCGGGTCCGCGGCGCCACCGCCCCGCTGTGGGTCGGCGAGTCCGACGGCGTGGAGGTCCGCGTCGAGGCGGAGCTGGGCGCCCCGGCCACCCGCGCGGGCTCCCGGCTGCCCTCGGGCATGCGCATCGAACTCGTCGACCCGGGCGCGGCCGCGCCCGCCGGGGCCGGCGACGGCAAGAACAGCGGCCCGGCCGACGACAAGGGCGAGATGGTCGCACCCGGCCTCACGATGGAGATGGCCGAGGCCTCCGCGGTCAACGTGCCGCACGCCCCGCTCGGCGCGAACGAGATCACCGAGCTGAACAAGGCCGACTCCACCGCCGACGCCGTCTTCGCCAGCGACGGCGAACTGACCGCGGCGGCCGCCCCGTACATCGGCCCGCGCCCGCGGATCGTCACCCGCAAGGGGTGGGGCGCGGACGAATCCCTGCGAGAGAAGGCCTTCGCCTACACGAACACCGTGAAGGCGGCGTTCGTCCACCACAGCGCCTCCGGCAACAACTACGCCTGCAAGGACGCCCCGGCGGTGCTGCGCAGCCTGTACCGCTACCACGTGGTCAGCAGCGGCTGGCGCGACTTCGGCTACAACTTCGCCGTCGACAAGTGCGGCACGGTGTACGAGGGCCGCGCGGGCGGCGTCTCCCGGCCGGTCCTCGGCGCGCACACCATGGGCTTCAACACGGACAGCATGGGCGTGGCGGTGCTCGGCACCTTCACCTCGTCCGCGCCCCCGGCCGCCGCCGTCGACGCGGTCGCCCGCCTCACCGCCTGGAAGCTCGGCCTCTTCGGCCGGGACCCGCGCGCGAAGACCACCCTGAAGTCGGGCGGCGGCAACCGCTACCCGAAGGGGCGGAACGTCTCGATGAACGTCATCTCGGGCCACCGCGACGGCTTCGCGACGGAATGCCCCGGCAAGAAGCTGTACGGCAAGCTCCCCACGACCCGCACCTCCTCGGCCAGGCTCCAGGGCCGCCCGTAGCCTCCGGCGGTGGGCCGGGAAAGCGTGCCCGCCCGACCCCGCGCCCCCGTGGCCCGGCCCCGGCCCAGGCCTCCGGCCCCTGGCTACCGGCCTTCGCCTTCGGCCCCGGCCTTCGGCCACGGGCCGCGGCCACCGGCCGGGGCTCCTCGCCGGGGGCGGGCGCGGGGTCGGGTTTCGGTGGGCGGGCTACGCTCGGTCCATGGCCGGCCGCTTCGAACCCCTCAACCGGACCGTCGTGCGCGGCGGACGCACCGCCGTACCGCCGGGGGCGGGAAGCAGCGTCGGCGTCGGGGGAGCGGCACGCCGCTGGACCCCCGACGGCCCCGTCGACCTCGGCCTCACCCTCGGCCCGCTCCGCCGCGGCCCCGGCGACCCCACCTTCCGCACCACACCCGACGGCTCCGTCTGGCGCGCCACCCGGACCCCGGACGGGCCCGCCACCCTCCGCGTCTCCCGCTCCGGCACGGACATCGACGCCGAGGCCTGGGGCGCCGGCGCCGCATGGCTCCTCGACCGCCTGCCCGTCCTCCTCGGCGCGGGCGACGACCCGGCCGTCTTCGTCCCCCGCCACCGCCTCGTGCACGCCAGCCACCGCCGCCGCCCCGGCCTGCGCCTGACCCGTACCGGCCTGGTGCTGGAGTCCCTGATCCCCACGGTCCTGGAGCAGAAGGTCACCGCCGACGAGGCCTACCGGGCCTGGCGGCGCCTGGTGCGGCAGTACGGCGAGCCCGCGCCCGGCCCCCACGGGCAGGACCTGTACGTCATGCCCGACCCCCGCACCTGGGCGCTGATCCCGTCCTGGGACTGGCACCGGGCCGGGGTCGACGCGAAGCGCTCCGACACCATCGTCCGGGCCGTCCGCGTCGCGAACCGCCTGGAGGAGGCCGCGGCGATGGACCTGCCCGAGGCCGCGCGGCGCCTGGAGGCCGTTCCCGGCATCGGCCCGTGGACCTCCGCCGAGACCCTCCAGCGCAGCAACGGCCACCCCGACGCCGTCACCACGGGTGACCTGCACCTGCCCGGCATCATCGGCTACGCCCTCGCCGACGACCGCGACGCCGACGACGCCGCCATGCTGGAGCTCCTCGCCCCGTACGAGGGCCAGCGCCACCGCGCGGCCCGCCTCATCCTCCTCGCGGGCCGCACCCCGCCCCGCCGTGCCCCCCGCATGTACCGCAGCGACATCGGCCGCTTCTAGGGCGTGTCCGGCGCGGGCGCCCCGCCCCGGCCGGGCGCCCCGCCCCGCCGGGCTCGCCGCAGGCGGGCCGTCAGCGG
The DNA here is from genome assembly GCF_024666385.1 of Streptomyces yangpuensis. Classification (NCBI taxonomy): domain Bacteria; kingdom Bacillati; phylum Actinomycetota; class Actinomycetes; order Kitasatosporales; family Streptomycetaceae; genus Streptomyces; species Streptomyces yangpuensis. Next base: position 2,954,801 of record NZ_CP102514.1, on the reverse strand, counting down.
ACCTCCACGAAGTCCTCCGGCGAGCGGCCCGGCCGCTCGGGCGGGGCCGCCGCCGGGTGGCCGACCGCCACCGTCCCCATCGGGTCCCAGTCCGACGGCAGGTCCAGCACCTCCCGCACCACGTCCCGGCAGAACATCGTCGAGGACACCCACGCCGACCCCAGCCGCTCACCGGCCAGCGCGACCAGCAGGTTCTGCACGCCCGCGCCCATCGCCACCACGAACATCTCCCGCTCCGCGGCGTCCCGCCGGGCGTGCCCGTAGTGGTGCGCCCCGTCCGTCACCAGGCACGGCACCACCAGGTACGGGGCAGCCCTCAGCACGTCCCCGCGCCGCACCCGCATGGCGATGGACTCCTCGGACTTGCCGTCCGAGCGCAGGTCCGCGATCCACGCGTCCCGCATCGCGTCCAGCAGCCGCACCCGCGAGGCCTCGGACTCCAGCAGCACGAACCGCCACGGCGTCGTGTGGTGCGGGGCCGGGGCCGTCACGGCGGCGGCCACCGCCCGCCGCACCGCGCCCGGGTCCACCGGCTCCGCCGTGAAGGCCCGTACGGTGCGGCGCTGCGTGACGGCCTCCCGTACCGCCTCCGAGGTCCCCAGCCGGAACATGTCGTCGGCCGGCGCCCGCACCAGGTCCCGCGCCGAGGCGCCCTCGCCCAGGACATGCGCCAGGCCCCGTACGACGGCCACCGGCAGGCCGGCCGCCTTGCCCTTGACCAGGTCGCCGGCGGCGGCGAGCTCGTCCGCCGTCGCCACCACCGTCGCGCTCAGCGGATTGCCGTGGGCGTCGGCGGCGCCGCGCAGGTCGTCCAGGACCCGTACACCGGCGGAGCCGATGGCCACGTCCGTCAGCCCGTTGCGCCACGGCCGCCCGAAGGTGTCCGTGACGACCACGCCCACGTCCACGGAGAGCGTGTCGCGGACCCCGGTACGGATCGCCGCGGCCGAGGCGTCCGGGTCCTCCGGGAGCAACAGGACCGTGCCGGGCGCGGTGTTGGAGGCGTCCACGCCGGCCGCGGCCATCACCAGGCCCTGCCGGTTCTCGACGATCCGCAGCGGTCCGCGGCGCGCGACCACCCGTACGGTCTCCGCGTCGATGGCGGCCTCGCGCGAGTCCGCCCGCACGATCCGGCCCTCGGCCTTGGAGACGATCTTCGAGGTGACGAGCAGGACGTCACCGTCGCGCAGATCGGGTGCGGCCGCCGTGATCAGCTTCGCCAGGTCGTCGCCCGGCCTGACCTCCGGTATCCCGTCGACGGCCCGCACCTCGTACGAGGGCGCCGCCGTCACCGAGAGGCCTCCGCCAGCTCCAGCGCGGCCCGGGCCATCTCGGCGGTGGCCTCCAGGTCGGTCATCATCAGCGGCACCGCACGGCAGGTGATCCCGGCGGCCTCCACCTCGGCGACGGCGTCCGCGTCGGAGGTGTCGACCAGCCAGCCGTCGAGCAGTTCGGTCCCGTAGTGCAGGGCGACCGCGGCGGCCGTGGACTCGACGCCCACCGCGGCGAGCACCTTGTCCGCCATCCCGCGTACGGGCGCACCGCCGACGATGGGGGACAGGCCCACGACGGGGGCGTCGGCGGCGGCCACGGCGTCCCGGATGCCAGGCACGGCGAGGATCGTGCCGACCGACACGACCGGGTTGGACGGCGGGAGGACGATCACGTCGGCCGCGGCGATGGCCTCCAGCACGCCGGGCGCGGGCTTGGCCTGTTCGGCCCCCACGGGTACGACGGCCTCCGCGTCCACCGAGGCGCGCAGCCGGACCCAGTACTCCTGGAAGTGGATGACCCGGCGCTCGCCGGTCCCGGCCTCGGTGATCGCGACGTGGGTCTCGACCCGGTCGTCGGACATGGGCAGCAGCCGGACGCCGGGCTGCCAGCGGTCGCAGAGGGCCTCGGTGACGGCGCTCAGCGGGTATCCGGCGCCGAGCATCTGCGTGCGGACGATGTGGGTGGCGAAGTCGCGGTCGCCGAGGCCGAACCAGGTGGGTCCGACCCCGTAGGCGGCGAGTTCCTCCTTGACGGTGAAGGACTCGTCGGCTCGGCCCCAGCCCTGGTCCTCGTCGATGCCACCGCCGAGGGTGTACATCACCGTGTCCAGGTCCGGGCAGACCTTGAGCCCGAAGAGGTGAATGTCGTCACCGGTGTTGCCGATGACCGTGATGTCCGCGTCGGGCACCGCCGACTTGAGTCCGGACAGGAACCGGGCGCCGCCTATACCGCCGGCCAGAACAACAATGCGCATGCGGACAGTCTGTCAGCCGGGCGACGGGCGGGACCGGCAGGCCGCGCGGCCTCAGGCCGGTACGGACTCGGTTTCGGCCGGGGAGCAGCTGTGCATCGGCATCTCGGTCAGCCCGGGGAAGTAGACGTGCAGGCTGACCGCGCCGTCGAGGGTGTCGTTGACGACCTCGTGGGCGTAGCCGGGGGCGAAGACGCGCTGGCCGCCGGCGCGGTGGGTGAGGCGTCCGCGCGAGGTGTGCTCGGTGAGCTCGCCCTCCAGGACGGTCAGGACGCCGGAGGAGGCACCGTGGTCGTGCAGGCCGCTTCCCTGGCCGGGGACCCAGCTGAGCAGCCAGACCTCGTAGCCGGGTCCGGTGCGCAGCCGGTGGTACCAGCGGGTGGTGGCGTCGTACTGGACGAGGTGCTCCCAGGAGGCGCGGTCCTCGGCGATGGAGCGGGCCAGGCCGACGAACTCGGCGACGGTGGCCGGGTGTTCGCGGGCGGGCTGGAGGAGGTGCTGGACGGCGAGGATGTCGCCGGCGATCTGGAGGTCGCTCTCGACGGCGGCAGGAACGGCGGCGGCGTTGGGGGTGCTGTTCATCGGGGTGTACCTCGACGGATGTCAGTCGTGCTGGCGGTCGCTGTGGGGTGGGGCCGGAGCTCTGGGGAGCCGAGGCTCCACGGGCATCAACAGCAGCAACAGCAACAGCGAACCTGGGCAGCGCACAGGAACCCACGAATGGGGGTCCGGGTGGTGGCTGCGGGCGCTGACATGCGAACAAGGAGAACGGGTCCGGGGTCCGGCTGTCAACCCAATGTCCGCTTTGAGGCAAAAGTTTCACCTCATCCGGTTACTGTGTGCGGAGAAAGGTTTGTGCAGTCCGCGGCAGGGGAGGTGGCGCTGCGCCGGGACTCAAACCGATTCAGCCATGTCGTGACCTGAATGTGATCTACGCCGCTCTTCGACGTTGATCGCAACCCCGTTTCCGGGGCATGCGTGGATAACGGGTGAAGGTGACATCTCGTGACGCCGGTGGCATGTGTCACGATTTTTGGCGATATGAACACTTTCTGCATAGGCTTGGTTCCGCAGAGTGAATAAGGGGCCCAATAGCAGATCTCGGCTTGACTGCCCCGGAGCCACGCACTTGTAATTTCACTCGTGTCGTTACGTAGCTATGAGTGACGACGTGACCACGGGGACGCACCAACAGAGCGAGGGGCGCACATGACCGAGCTGTTTCAGGAACTGCTGGTCGAGGAAGCGGACGAGGAGCTCGGATGGCAGGAGCGCGCCCTGTGCGCCCAGACCGACCCCGAATCCTTCTTTCCCGAGAAGGGCGGCTCCACCCGCGAGGCCAAGAAGGTCTGCCTCGCCTGTGAGGTCCGCTCCGAATGCCTCGAGTACGCCCTCGCCAACGACGAGCGATTCGGCATCTGGGGCGGCCTGTCCGAGCGCGAACGCCGCCGCCTGAAAAAGGCAGCCGTCTGACACCGCCGGAGCGCCACCCGCCCGGCACCCGCAGCACCCCGCACGACATATCCGATATCCGAGCAAGGCGTCGAGCGCGACGCACAGCCGAACGAAGAGCACCACACACGGTCCGCCTCCTGCACCTTCCCCGCAGGAGGCGGACCGCTGCTTTGGCAGCCGTTAGGGTAAGGCGCTGTCCAGCAGCCTCCGAGGGCACACCACCCCCGGACCCCCGGCCGGAGGGCCCGTACCGCGATGTCCCTGTACAGCCAGACGACGGCCTCCCACCAGGCCCCCGTCACACCCGAGTTCCCCCGGCACGTCGTCACCGCGGTCCTCGTCGCCCACGACGGCGCCCGCTGGCTGCCCCGGACGCTCGCCGGCCTCCTCGGTCAGGAACGCCCCGCGCAGCACCACGTCGCCGCCGACACCGGCAGCGCCGACGAGTCCGCACGGCTGCTCACCGAAGCCCTCGGTGACGACCACGTCCTGCACCTCGCCCGCCGCACCGGATTCGGCACCGCCGTCGACGAATCCGCCCGCACCGCCGGCACCCTCACCCCCGAGGACCTCCCGTACCTCAAGCGCCCCAGCGGCTGGGACCCCGTCAGCCGTACCTGGCGCGACGACGCCTACGACCTCCCCGACCTCCCGCACGGCGAACCCGTCCAGTGGCTCTGGCTGCTCCACGACGACAGCGCCCCCGAACCGGACGCCCTCGCCGAACTGCTCCGCGTCGCCGACGAGAACCCCGACGCCGCGATCATCGGCCCCAAACTCCGCGGCTGGTACGACAAGAAGCAGCTCCTCGAAGCCGGCGTCACCATCGCCCGCAGCGGCCGCCGCTGGACCGGCCTCGACCGCCGCGAACAGGACCAGGGCCAGCACGACCAGGTCCGCCCCGTCCTGTCCGTCTCCACCGCCGGCATGCTCGTGCGCCGCGACGTCTACGACGACCTCGGCGGCTTCGACCGGCGCCTGCCCCTCATGCGCGACGACGTCGACCTGTGCTGGCGCGCCCAGAGCGCCGGCCACACCGTCCTCGTCGCCCCCGACGCCGTCATGCGCCACGCCGAGGCCGCCGCCCGCGAACGCCGCACCGTCGACTGCGCCGGCCGCACCACCGCGAGCCCGCACCGCGTCGACAAGGCCGGCGCCGTCTACACGATCCTCGCCAACAGCTCCGGCCGCGCCCTGCCCTACGTACTGCTGCGCGTCCTCCTCGGCACCGTCCTGCGCACCCTCGCCTACCTCATCGGCAAGGCCCCCGGCCAGGCCGTCGACGAGATCACCGGCCTCCTCGCCACCCTGCTGAGACCCGGCCGCCTCCTCGCCGCCCGCAGGGCCCGCCGCCGGCCCGCCGTCCCCGCCTCCGAACTGCGCCCCCTCTTCCCCCCGCCGGGAGCCTCCCTGCGGGCCAACGCCGACCAGCTCGCCGGCTACTTCGGCGGCGACCGCCACACCGACTCCGCCCCCGCCGGCCGGCACGGCGGCGGCAGCATCCTGAGCGCCCCCGCCGAGGACGGCGACTACCAGGAGACCGAGCGCTTCGCACGCCTGAAGCGGATCGCGCGCAACCCCGCACCCTTCCTCTTCGGACTCCTCCTTCTGGTCTCCCTCGCCGCCTGCCGCGCCCTGATCGGCGGCGGCTCCCTGATGGGCGGCGCCCTGCTGCCCGCCCCCGGCAGCGGCCTCGACCTCTGGAGCGTCCACACCGAGAGCTGGCACCCCGTCGGCACCGGCTCCACCGCCGCCGCACCGCCCTACCTGGCCGCCCTCGGCGCCTTCTCCACCCTGCTGTTCGGCTCCACCCGGGCCGCCCTGACCCTCCTGCTCGTCGGATCCGTCCCGCTGGCCGGCCTCACCGCCTACTTCGCCTCCCGCCCGCTCGTCGAATCCCGGCTGCTGCGGGCCTGGGCCGCCACCGCCTACGCCTTCCTCCCCGCCGTCACCGGCGCCCTCGCCGGCGGCCGCCTCGGCACCGCCGTCCTCGCCGTCGTGCTCCCCCTCATCGCCCGCTCCGCCGTCGCCGCCTTCGGCCTCGGCGAGCACGGGAACACCACCGAACAGCGCGGCGGCCGGCGCGCGGTGTGGACGTGCACGCTCCTGCTGACCCTGGCCACCGCCTTCACCCCGCTCGTCTGGCCGCTCGCCGCCCTCCTCGGCGCCGCCGCGCTCGTCCTGCGCCGCGCCCGGTGGAAGACGTACGGGCTGCGGCTGCTCGCCGTCCTCGCCATCCCCCTGCTCGTCCTCGCCCCCTGGTCGCTGGGCCTGCTCACCCACCCCGGCCGCTTCCTCCAGGAGGCCGGACTGCCCTTCGGAGCCGGCTCCGCGGGCGCGGCGGACCTGCTCGGCATCAGCCCCGGCGGTCCCGGTACCGGCGCCCGCCTGGTCCTCGTCGGCATCGTCCTCGCCGCCCTGGCCGCCCTGCTCCGCGCCGACCGGCAGTTCGCCGTCCGCACCGCCTGGGCCACCGCCCTGGCCGCCCTCCTCCTCGCGGTCCTCGCCAACCGGACCGCCTGGGCCGGCCCCGCCACCCTCGTTTACGGACTCGGCCTCCTCGCGGCCGCCATGGTCGGCGCGGACGGCGCCAAGCACCGGGTCGCCGCCCGCAACTTCGGCTGGCGCCAGCCGGTCGCCGCGCTCATCGCCCTCGCCGCGGCCGCGGGCCCGCTGATCGCCGCGGCCACCTGGATGCTCGCCGGCGCCGACGGACCGCTCCAGCGCCGCGACCCGGTCCAGGTACCGGCCTTCGTCGCCGACGCCGGCGGCGACGACAACCAGACCCGCACCCTGCTCCTCGACGTCGACGGGCCCGCCACGGTCTCCTACAGCCTCGTCCGCGGCCCCGGCGGCCGCATCGGCGACGCCGAGATCGCCGCCCGGACCGGCGACGACCCCCGCCTCGACAAGGTCGTCTCCAACCTCGTCGCGGGCTCCGGCGCCGACCAGTCCAGCCAGCTCAGCGGCTATGCCATCCGCTTCGTGATGTTCCGCCCCGGCGGCCCTGAGGAGATCCGCCGCGTCCTCGACGCCACCCCCGGCCTCAGCCGGCGCCACCAGCAGGACGGCACCGCGCTGTGGGGCGTCGAACCCTGGCTGCCGCGCGCCGTCATCGTCTCCGCCAAGCAGGGCGAGGCCCCGATCCCGGTCGCCGCCGGCCCGGTGGAGGTCCACGCCAAGATCCCCACCGGCGAGGCGGGCCGCGTCCTGCGCATCGCCGACCGGGCCGACGCGGGCTGGCAGGCCACCGTCGACGGCACGCCGCTCAAGCCCAAGACCCTCGACGGCTGGGCGCAGGGCTTCGAACTCCCCGCCGGCGGAGGCCGCCTCGACCTCGTCCATGAGGGCTCCCTGCTGGGGACGGCCTGGAACTGGACCCAGGGCCTGCTCGCCCTGGTCCTGCTGGTCATGGCCCTGCCCGGCCGGCGCGCCGAACTCGACGACGACCTGCCCGAGGAGGAGGCCGCGCCCGCCTCCCGGCCCGGTCCCGGCGAGGCCGGCGAGGGCCGCCGCGCCCGCAGGCTCCGCGCCGAGGCCGAGGCGGACACCGCACCCGGCCCCGTCGAGACCGCGACCGCCGCCGACCCGTACGCGCAGATCCCCGCCCAGCCGGCCTACGGCGAGGAGCCGTACGCCTACCAGGCCTACGGCGACCAGGACGGCTACGCGTACGAAACCCAGCAGCCCCAGCAGCCGCAGCAGCCGCACCAGGAGCAGTACACGTACGAGCAGTACCCCGGCTACGACCAGCAGCACGGCGGCGCCCCCTACGGGACCCCGGCCCCCTACCCGCAGCAGCACCAGCAGGTCCACGGCCAGGACCCGCAGCAGTACCCCTACCCCTACGAGCCCTACGAGCAGTACCCACCCCACGACGTCCACGCACCGCACGACCCGCGTCCCGACGGGAGCCCCCAGCAGTGAAGCAGCGCGCACCCCTGACGCTGGCGGCCGTGGCCGCGGCACTGGCCGCCCTCACCGGCGCGGCCGCCCTCACCGCGCCCGCGGGCGGGCCCTCCGACGGCAAGGCGGCCACGTCCGCCCGGATGCCGGTGGAGCGGTCCCTGCTGGTGTGCCCGGGCCCCAGCTCCTCGGACATCGCCGAGACCACGTACACGTCGTTCACGCCCGGCGCCCCCGCCGGCGAGGGCAAGGGATCGGCCCGGCTGCTCGGCGCGACCAAGGACGCCAAACCCGTCCTGGAACCCAAGGAGCCCGGCAAGCCCGTCGGCGCCACCGCCAACGGGGCCGACGCCCCCGCCCTCACCGGAAGCGCCGACGGGGTCCTGGCCCCCGGCTGGACGGCCCAGCTGACCACCAAGGTCGCGGCCGGCCGGGCCCGGGGCGTACTCGGCGTCGGCTGCACCGCGCCCGGCACCGACTTCTGGTTCCCCGGGGTCAGCACCGCCAAGGGCCGCGAGGACTACGTCCACCTCACCAACCCCGACGACGCGGCCGCCGTCGTCGACATCACGCTCTTCGGCCCCGACGGCATGGCCAAGCCCGAAGCGGGCACCGGCGAGAACATCCGCGTCGACGCGAAGTCCACCAAGACCGTCCTGCTCTCCTCCCTCCTCCCGGCCACCCAGCTGGCCGACGCCACCGCCCACGTGACGACCCGCGCGGGCCGCGTGGGCGCCTCCGTCCAGGTCGGCGAGGAGAACGTGGGCGCCGACTGGCTGCCCGCCTCCACCGACCCGGCCGGCTCACTGGTGCTGCCCGGCATCCCGGCCGACGCCACCTCCGTACGGCTGGTCGCCTTCGTACCCGGCGAGGAGGACGCCGACCTCAAGCTGCGCCTGGCCGGACCGGGCGGCGCCATCAGCCCGGCCGGCAGCGAGCAGCTGCACGCCAAGGCGGGGATGACGGCGGTCATGGACCTCAAGGACCTGACCCGCGGCGAGCCCGGTTCGCTGGTGCTGACCCCGAAGGACCCCAAGAAGGCCGCCCCGCTGGTCGCGGCGGTCCGTGTGGTCCGCGGCAGCGGGGCCAAGCAGGAGCTCGGCTTCATCCCGGCCACCCGGCCGGTCGGGACCCGGGCGACCGTCGCCGACAACCGGCCCGAGCAGAACACCACCCTGCTGTCGCTGACCGCCCCGACCGCCGACGCCAAGGTCAAGGTGACGGCGTCGCCGGGCACCGGCGGCGGCGAGCCGGCCTCCCAGGAGGTCACCGTCAAGGCCGGCACCACGCAGACCCTCGCGCCGGCCCCCGCCGGCGGGAAGGGCTCCTACGCCCTCACCGTCGAGACCGTCTCGGGCGGCCCGGTCCACGCGGCCCGCACCCTGTCCCTCACGGAGGACGGGATCACGATGTTCACCGTCCAGGGCCTGTCCGACGACCACTCGACGGTGTCGGTGCCCAGGGCGGCGCAGGACCTCTCCGTCCTGACCAGGTGACGGGACGGGACCCCCGCCGCGCCCGGATCAGTCCTGGCCGTAGCGGGGGTCCACCGTCTCCGGAGTGAGGCCGAGCAGCTCCGCCACCTGCTCCACCACGATCTCGTGGACCAGCATCGCCTTCTCGTCGCGCGTCTTCGTACGGATCTCCACCGGCCGCCGGAAGACCACGATCCGGGCAGGCCGTCCCTGGCGGGACTCCGACACCGCACCGAGCGGCACCGCCTCGTCGTTCCAGCCGCCGTCCGCACCGCCCGGCGGCCCCGGCACGTCACCGACCAGGAACTCCACCTCCGACAGCTGCGGCCAGCGCCGCTCCAGCCGTTCCACGGAGTCCCGTACGAGATCCCCGAACAGCTCCGCCCGGCTCGCCGCCAGCGGCACCTGCGGAGGGGCCAGCGGACCGCGCATCCCGCGCCCGTGCCGGTCCCGCCGACGCGTTCTGGGTTCGACGGGGACCCCCGCGGGGGGCTCGGCGGGGCAAGGGGGCAGAGGGCTGTCCGTCACCCCCGCAGGGTAGCTCCGAGCACGACACGGGGGAGCGAGCAGCGGTGGAGTCGTCGCGGCCCGGTCAAGAGTGCGGTACCGTCCAACGTCGTGAGCCTTGTACGTCGCTGTTCGCGCACCGCGTGCGGCCGCCCTGCCGTCGCGACACTGACGTACGTCTACGCCGATTCGACCGCAGTTCTCGGCCCGCTCGCCACATACGCCGAACCCCACTGCTACGACCTGTGCGCCGAGCACTCGGAACGCCTCACCGCCCCGCGGGGCTGGGAGGTCGTCCGGCTGTCGGACGGGTCCGGTCCGTCGCGCCCCAGCGGCGACGACCTCGAAGCCCTGGCCAACGCCGTTCGCGAAGCGGCCCGCCCGCCGGGCCGCGCGCCCGGGTCCGGCGGAGCCGGCAAGGGCGGCCAGTCCACCGGCGAGACGCGCCGCGGACACCTGCGCGTCCTCCGATCGCCCGATTCCTGACCTCGGGTCATCTGCGGTGCCGCTGCGGGTTCAGGGTAGGTTTGCCGAACCGCACAGAACCTCAGGAGGGCAGGCAGTGGCCGCAGATCTTTCGAACATCGTCAAGGCGTATGACGTGCGTGGCGTTGTGCCGGACGAGTGGGACGAGTCGCTGGCGGAGCTGTTCGGTGCTGCCTTCGTCGAGGTGGTGGGTGGCTCGGCGATCGTGGTGGGTCATGACATGCGTCCGTCGTCTCCGGGTCTGTCGCAGGCGTTCGCGCGGGGTGCGGCGGCGCGTGGTGTGGATGTGACGTTGATCGGTCTGTGTTCGACGGATCAGCTGTATTACGCGTCGGGGTCGTCGGGTCTGCCGGGTGCGATGTTCACGGCGTCGCACAATCCGGCGCGGTACAACGGGATCAAGATGTGCCGTGCGGGTGCGGCGCCGGTGGGCCAGGACACGGGTCTGTCGCAGATCCGTTCCCTGGTGGAGGGCTGGCTGGACGCGGGCGCCCCGCAGGTCCCGGCGGGCACGGTACCGGGAACGGTCACGGAGCAGGATTCCCTCAAGGGCTACGCGGAGCACCTGCGTTCTCTGGTGGACCTGTCGTCGATCCGTCCGCTGAAGGTGGTCGTGGACGCGGGCAACGGTATGGGCGGTCACACCGTCCCGACCGTGTTCGCGGGCCTTCCCCTCGATGTGACGGAGATGTACTTCGAGCTGGACGGTACGTTCCCCAACCATGAGGCGAACCCGCTGGATCCGAAGAACATCGTGGATCTGCAGGCGCGGGTGGTGGCGGAGGGGGCGGATCTGGGGATCGCCTTCGACGGGGACGCGGACCGTTGTTTCATCGTGGACGAGCGTGGTGTGGGGGTGTCGCCGTCGGCGATCACGGCGCTGGTGGCCTCGCGTGAGCTGGCGCGCAACGGCGGGTCGGGCACGGTGATCCACAATCTGATCACGTCCTGGTCCGTTCCGGAGGTCGTGCGGGAGAACGGCGGTACCCCTGTGCGCACCCGGGTGGGTCATTCCTTCATCAAGGAGGAGATGGCGAGGACGGGTGCGATTTTCGGTGGTGAGCACTCGGCGCACTACTACTTCAGGGATTTCTGGAACGCGGACACGGGGATGCTGGCGGCGCTGCATGTGCTGGCGGCGCTGGGCGGCCAGGAGGGTCCGCTGTCGGCTCTGGTGGCTTCCTATGACCGGTATGCCGGGTCGGGGGAGATCAACTCGACGGTGGCGGACCAGGCGGGGCGTCTGGCGGCGGTGAAGGAGTCCTTCGGCGGCCGTGAGGGTGTGGAGCTGGACGAGCTGGACGGTCTGACGGTGACGGGTGCGGACTGGTGGTTCAACGTCCGCGCCTCGAACACCGAGCCGCTGCTCCGGCTGAACGTCGAGGCCCGTGACCCGGACACCCTGGCCCGCATCCGCGACGAAGCCCTGTCCCTCATCCGCGCCTGAGATCCGGAGAGTGAGGGGGCTGGTCCCCAGCCCCCTCACTCTCCGGCACTCTCCGGCACGGGCCGGCAATTTCAGCCTCGCCGGCGTTTGAGGCGCGGGTCCGGGCAGCGCCCGGCACCCGGCGGAGCCGGGGTTCCCCGGGGCCGGGCCCGAGCGGTCCCAGCGCCCCGGCCCCGCGCTTTCCGGGGCGGGCCGGCAATTTCAGCCTCGCCGGCGTTTGAGGCGCGGGTCCGGGCAGCGCCCGGCACCCGGCGGAGCCGGGGTTCCCCGGGGCCGGCCCCAGCGGTCCCAGCGCTCCGGCGGAGCCGGGGTTCCCCTCAGCCGGGCCCAGCGGTCCCAGCGCCCCGGCGGGGCCGGGATACACCCCCCGCCCGCCCCAGGCCGCACCGGCGGACCCCCAGGGGTACGCTGACCACGCCCCACCCGCATCCCCGAAGGGAACCCACCCCATGCCGCTCGAAGCCGGCCTCCTGCAGATCCTCGCCTGCCCCGCCTGCCACGCGCCCCTCGAGGACAAGTCGGCCGACGAGACCCCCGAGCTGCTCTGCACCGGTGAGGACTGCGGTCTCGCCTACCCGGTCCGCGACGGCATCCCGGTCCTCCTCGTGGACGAGGCCCGCCGCCCCGCCTGACCCACCCCGGCCGACCCGCACCACGCCACCCCACCCCGCACCGCACCCGTACCACCCCACCCCGCACCACGCGCAGACGCAGACAGGTTCCCGTCACCCAACAGCCGGAGGCCGCCATGCTCGACGAGTCGCTCCTCGACGCACCGGACGATCTCGCCCGCGTCGACCGACGGGGCCTGCTCCGCGGTGCGGCCGAGGCCGGGGCCAGAGTCCGTACCGCGGCCCGGCACGCGAGCGAGGCGGGCATCGCCAACCTGCGCCCCGACGGCCGGCCGCGCGCCGTCCTGATCGCCGGGCCCGGCACCGCCGCCACCGGCGTCGCCGACCTGCTCGGCGCCCTCGCGGGCGCCTCCGCGCCCGTGATCCGGCTCGACCCCACCGGGGTCGCCCACGCCGCCGGGGCCCTGCGCTGGTCCCTGCCCGGCTGGGCCGGCTCGGTCGACCTGCTGCTCGTGGCCACCACCGACGGCACCGAGCCCGGGCTCGCCGTGCTCGCCGAGCAGGCCTACCGGCGCGGCTGCACGGTCGTCGCCGTGGCGCCCGAGCGGTCACCGCTGAGCGAGGCGGTGGACGGCGCGCACGGGCTCCTCGTACCGATGGCGAAGGCCCCGTACCAGGATTTCGACGAATCCGCCGCCGCGGGCCCGGGCGCCCTGTGGGCCCTGCTGACGCCGCTGCTGCTGCTCCTCGACAAGGTCGGCCTGATCACCGCGGCCCCCGACACCCTCCAGCTCGTCGCCGACCGGCTCGACCGGACGGCCGAACGCTGCGGGCCCGCCATCGCCACCTACTCCAACCCGGCCAAGACCCTCGCCGCCGAGCTGGCGGACTCGCTGCCGCTCATCTGGAGCGAGGGCACCGGCGCCGGCCCCGCCGGCCGCCGCTTCGCCGCCACCCTCGCCGAGCTCGCCGGCCGCCCCGCACTGGCCGCCGCGCTCCCCGAGGCACTGCCCGCCCACGGCGTCCTGCTCGCCGGTGACTTCGCCGCCGGCGCCGACCCCGACGACTTCTTCCGCGACCGGGTCGAAGAGCCCCAGGCCCTTCGCGCCCGCGTCGTCCTGCTCCGCGACCGGCCTGCCGGCGGTCTCACCGCCGCCCCCGCCGCACGCGAACTCGCCCTCAGCCACGACACGGCGATCAGCGAGCTGGAACCGGAGGAAGGCGCCGAGCTGGAGCAGCTCGCCGAACTGCTCGCCGTCACGGATTTCGCCACCGCCTACCTGGCGTTGGCGTCCGGGGGACAGGGCTGAAGCTCGCGCACGCACCCGGATCTATCCAGGAAGACGACGATGGACCGCCTCACCAACACGATCCGCCCCTACGCCTGGGGATCCACCACGGCCCTGCCCGCGCTCCTCGGTGTCGAACCCACCGGTGAACCCCAGGCCGAGCTGTGGATGGGAGCCCACCCCGGCGCCCCGTCCCGCGTCGACCGCGGCGCCGGCGAGAGGTCGCTCGCGGAGGTCATCGCCGCCGACCCCGAGGGGGAGCTCGGCGCCGCCACCGTGGCCAAGTTCGGTCCCGGGCTGCCCTTCCTCTTCAAGATCCTCGCCGCCGGCGCCCCGCTCTCCCTCCAGGTCCACCCCGACCTGGCCCAGGCGAAGGCCGGGTTCGAGGAGGAGGAGCGGCGCGGGATCCCGATCGACGCGGGCCACCGCAACTACAAGGACCCCAACCACAAGCCCGAGATGATCTGCGCGATCACGACGTTCGACGGGCTGTGCGGCTTCCGCTCCCCGCAGGCGTCCGCGGACCTCTTCGAAGGGCTGGGCGTGGGCTCCCTGAAGCCGTACGCCGACCTGCTGCGCGCCCACCCCGAGGAGGCCGCGCTCCGCGAGGTGCTGACTGCCGTACTGACCGCGGACCGCGAGCAGATGGCCCGTACGGTCACCGAGACCGCTGCCGCCGCCGCACACCTGGGCGGCGAGTACGCCACGTACGCGGCCCTGGCCCACGAGTACCCGGGGGACCCCGGCGTGCTCGCGGCCATGCTGCTCAACCACGTCCGACTCCAGCCCGGCGAGGCGCTGTTCCTCGGCGCGGGCGTCCCGCACGCCTACTTCGACGGCCTCGGTGTCGAGCTGCTGGCCAACTCGGACAACGTGCTGCGCGCCGGCCTCACCCCCAAGCACGTGGACGTCCCCGAGCTGCTGAAGATCGTGCGGTTCGAGCCGAGCGACCCGGCCGTCATGCGGCCCGAGGGGGACGGCGGCGAGGAGGTCTACGAGGCCCCCATCGACGAGTTCCGGCTCTCGCGTTTCCTCCTCGCGCCCGGCGGCGCCCCCCATGTCCTCCCCGACGGCGCCCCGCAGATCCTGCTCTGCACGGGAGGCTCCGCGCAGGCCGGCGAACTGGCGCTCACGCCCGGCGGATCGGCCTTCGTACCGGCGGACGAAAAGGTCGAACTCTCCGGAAACGGTACGGTCTTCCGGGCCACCGTGGTGGTCTGACGCGGCCTCCGGCCCAGGGGCTGCAACAATGTGCGGCCGTAGTCACTGGCCCAGGAAGGACACCCTGTACCCATGAGCGCGTCGGGCGGTACCAAGGCGATCGTGGCGGCACTCGCCGCCAACCTCGCCATCGCTGTAGCCAAATTCGTGGCGTTCCTCTTCAGCGGCTCGTCGTCGATGCTCGCGGAGAGCGTCCACTCGCTCGCGGACTCCGGTAACCAGGGCCTGCTCCTGCTCGGCGGGAAGAAGGCCCAGCGCGAGGCGACCCCGCAGCACCCCTTCGGATACGGTCGCGAGCGCTACATCTACGCCTTCCTCGTCTCCATCGTGCTCTTCACCGTCGGTGGCATGTTCGCCATCTACGAGGGCTACGAGAAGATCCACGAACCGCACCCGATCGAGGCCTGGTACTGGCCCGTCGGCGTCCTGGTCTTCGCGATCATCGCCGAGTCCTTCTCCTTCCGCACCGCGATCAAGGAGTCGAACGTGATCCGCGGCACGCTGTCGTGGACCCAGTTCGTGAAGCGGGCCAAGGCCCCCGAACTGCCCGTGGTGCTGCTGGAGGACCTCGGCGCGCTCGTCGGCCTGATCCTGGCGCTCGGCGGTGTCGGCCTCGCCCTGCTGACCGGCAACGGCGTCTGGGACGGCATCGGCACCCTGTGCATCGGCGTCCTGCTCATCGCCATCGCGATCGTCCTGGCCGCGGAGACCAAGTCCCTGCTGCTCGGTGAGTCCGCCGGCGTCGAAGAGGTCGAGAAGATCAAGGCCGCGGCCGTCGACGGGACCGTCGTCACCCGCGTCATCCACATGCGCACCCTGCACCTCGGCCCCGAGGAGCTGCTGGTCGCCGCGAAGATCGCCGTCGAGGGCAACGACACCGCGACCCAGGTGGCCGACGCGATCAACGCCGCCGAGGCCCGCATCCGCGAGGCCGTTCCGATCGCCCGCGTGATCTACCTGGAGCCGGACATCTACCGCCCCGAGGCCGCCAAGTAGTCCCGCACACCCCGTACGTACACGCCGAAGGCCCCCGCGAGCAGCAGCCCGCGGGGGCCTTCGGCGTACGTGCGGGGACCGGGGACTACGGAGCGTCCACCCGCGTGGCGCCCCAGACGGGCCCGTGCACCTCGACCGGCCTGCGCCGCCGCGCCACGAGCGAGGCGATCCCCAGCCCGACCGACGCGGGCAGGAGACAGACCCCGGCCAGCATGAGCAGGCCGAGGACCACCATCAGCGGGGACTCCTCGTGCATCCCGGAATCGACCCCGGTCACCGCGGACACCGGCAGCGTCCCCTGGTGGTGCGAGCCATGGAACCGGGAGTCCGCCGAATTGCCGCGGTTGTCGCCCAGTACGAACATCCGGCCATGCGGCACCGAGACGGCGAAACTCACCCCGCCGGCCCCGGGGTCGCCGTCGCGCACGTACGGCTCGTCGAGCGGCTTCCCGTTGAGGGTCAGCGCCCGGTCGCCCGCCGCGTAGGCGATGTGGTCCCCACCCAGCGCCACGACACGTCCGACGAACGGGCCGTCGAACCCCCACTCGGCCGGGTCGTAGGTGACCACGTCGCCGTGCCGGACCTCACCGTGGTCCTTCTCCATCGCGAGCGCGCTCCCGACGGGGATCGTGGGCAGCATGTTCTCGCTGAACTGCTTCACCGGGGCGAACCGGGCGAACATGTACGCCAGCGGACCGGCTGCCAGCGTGACACCGAGCACCAGCAGGGCGATCGCCCAGAGCCCCCGACGTCGTCCAGGCCTGCGTGCCATGAATTCCCAACCCCTCCCACCAGTACGAACGGCTGGAAGATTACGGTCTGGCCGAAAAGGCGCCGCGACTGGGGGCGCGCGGCCGGACGGGCCCCGGC
This sequence comes from Streptomyces yangpuensis, assembly GCF_024666385.1. Lineage (NCBI taxonomy): Bacteria > Bacillati > Actinomycetota > Actinomycetes > Kitasatosporales > Streptomycetaceae > Streptomyces > Streptomyces yangpuensis. The sequence continues at coordinate 2,938,332 of NZ_CP102514.1, read as the reverse complement.
ATCCGGGCCCGTCCAGTTCTCCGTTCGACTGGGGTCGCCGCCGCCGATCGGTGTAGATTCGTGGGCAGTGTCAGGCGTCGCTGCTGATGGCGGGTCGGGCGGTCCCTGCGACCGGCCGAGGGGAGAGAGGACCCCCGACGGACTGTGCTCGGTGTCCCGTCCCCAGGACGGCGCACGGACCAGCCGTACCCACCTCTCGAACCATGAGGAGCAGCACCCATGGACTTCAAGGTCGCAGACCTCTCCCTGGCCGCCTTCGGCCGCAAGGAGATCACCCTCGCCGAGCACGAGATGCCGGGCCTGATGTCGATCCGCCGCGAATACGCGGAGGCCCAGCCCCTCGCCGGCGCCCGCATCACCGGCTCCCTGCACATGACCGTGCAGACGGCCGTGCTCATCGAGACCCTCGTCGCCCTCGGCGCCGACGTCCGCTGGGCCTCCTGCAACATCTTCTCCACCCAGGACCACGCTGCCGCCGCCATCGCGGTGGGCCCGAACGGCACCCCGGAGAACCCGCAGGGCGTCCCCGTCTTCGCCTGGAAGGGCGAGACGCTGGAGGAGTACTGGTGGTGCACCGAGCAGGCGCTGACCTGGCCGAACACCCCCACCGGCGGCCCGAACATGATCCTCGACGACGGTGGTGACGCCACCCTCCTCGTCCACAAGGGCGTCGAGTTCGAGAAGGCCGGCGAGGCCCCGGACCCGTCCACGGCGGACTCCGAGGAGTACGGGCACATCCTCACCCTGCTCAACCGCACCCTCGGCGAGTCCCCCCAGAAGTGGACCCAGCTCGCGTCCGAGATCCGCGGCGTGACGGAGGAGACCACCACCGGTGTCCACCGTCTCTACGAGATGATGTCCGAGGGCACCCTGCTGTTCCCGGCGATCAACGTGAACGACGCCGTCACCAAGTCGAAGTTCGACAACAAGTACGGCTGCCGCCACTCCCTCATCGACGGCATCAACCGCGCCACCGACGTCCTCATCGGCGGCAAGGTCGCGGTCGTCTTCGGCTACGGCGACGTCGGCAAGGGCTGCGCCGAGTCGCTCCGCGGCCAGGGCGCGCGCGTCATCGTCACCGAGATCGACCCGATCTGCGCCCTGCAGGCGGCGATGGACGGCTACCAGGTCGCCACGCTGGACGACGTCGTCGAGATCGCCGACATCTTCATCACCACGACCGGCAACAAGGACATCATCATGGCCGCCGACATGGCCAAGATGAAGCACCAGGCCATCGTGGGCAACATCGGCCACTTCGACAACGAGATCGACATGGCCGGCCTGGCCAAGGTCGAGGGCATCGTCAAGGACGAGGTCAAGCCGCAGGTCCACACCTGGACGTTCCCCGACGGCAAGGTCCTGATCGTGCTCTCCGAGGGCCGCCTGCTCAACCTCGGCAACGCGACCGGCCACCCCTCCTTCGTCATGTCGAACTCCTTCGCGGACCAGACCCTGGCCCAGATCGAGCTCTTCACCAAGCCGGAGGAGTACCCGACCGACGTCTACGTGCTGCCCAAGCACCTCGACGAGAAGGTCGCCCGCCTCCACCTGGACGCCCTCGGCGTCAAGCTCACCACCCTCCGCCCGGAGCAGGCCGCCTACATCGGCGTCAAGGTCGAGGGCCCGTACAAGCCGGACCACTACCGCTACTGATCACCGGCTGATCAACCGCGGACGGACCTGAAGCAGGCCCCCGGCACACGTGCCGGGGGCCTGCCCCGTATCCCCCGATCCGAAGAAGTGTGCGCACCATGCCCCGCGGCCGATACTCGCTCCACGACCCGCACGACCACACCCCCCTCGCCGAGGAGCACTTCCACTGCGCCCCCGGCCCCTCCGGCTGGCGCTACGTCTCCCAGCTGACCACCCCGGACGGCGATCACCGCGGCTCCGTCGACCTGGCGATCGACGAACTCGGCCGCCCCATCCGCCTGGAGGTCAACGCCGCGAGCTGGCAGGTCCGCGGAGCCGCCCTCGACGGCGTCACCTGGGTCCGCACCGACCCCACCGGCACGGAGGCCACCGAGGGCAACATCGCCGCCCCCGGCTTCACCGGTACCTCCCCGGCCTTCCTGATCGCCACGACCCGCCTGCTGCGCCTCACCCCCGGCGCGCCCGCGACCCGCGTCCGCCTGCTCGCCCTGACCGACCCGGTCCTGGCCCCGCGTACGGTCGACCAGGCCTGGGCCCTGGTGGCCCGCCAGGAACACGCCACGGACAGCGGCCCGCTCCTCGTGGACGAGTACCGGATCACCGCCCTGGACACGGGCGAGGTCCACACGGTCCACATCGCCGGCGACGTGGTCCTCTCGGCCCCCGGCATCGAACTGGAACACCTGGAGACCCCGCCCTCGGCCTTCGAGGAGCACTGACCCCCGCCCCGCCCGGCCCCGCCCCGCTCAGGCGGGCGGAGCGAACCCACCGGCGCGCGGAGCCTCCACGGGAGCCGCCGGAGCCGCCGGAGCCGCCGGGGCCGCCGGGGCCGCGGGCGCGGGAGCGACGTGGGGGGCGTACGGGGCGGGCTGCGCGTGTTGCGCGGGCGCCGCGGTAGGCACCGGCCCGAAACCGGACGGGACCGCAGGGGCCGAAGCGACCGGAGGGACGGGCGAGGCGGCGGAAGCGGCCGCCGTGTGGAAGGCCCGGGCGGCATCGCGCGACTGACGCTCGTGGACCACGGCCATCAGGAATGCCGCGGCCGGCACCCCCGCCGGCGGCGGCGCCCCCGTACGCGCCACGAGATCGTCCGCGAGCCGCGCCGCCATCGCCGCACCCACCTGCGGATCCAGCTGGTTCATGCGCGTCAGGTACTGGCGGATCGCCAGCCACAGCCCGTCCGGTACGGCGGACAGGTCCAGCTGGGTGAACCGTCCCGCCAGCCACGGCGGCGGCGCCGGCACCGGCATCACCCGCGCACCCGGCACCCGTTCCCGGACCACCAGGGTCCCCGCGAAGACGTCCCCGAGCCGCCGCCCGCGCGCCGACACCAGCGAGGCGATGGCCGCCACCGTGCCGAAGGTCAGCAGCAGCTCCACCACGCCGAGGGCCCCGCGCACCAGCGCGTGCCGGAACCGGATCGGCCCGCCGTCGTCGCGCACCACCCGCAGCCCGCAGGCGAGCTTGCCCAGCGAACGCCCGTGGGACAGGGTCTCGACCGCGATCGGGATGCCGACCAGCAGCAACAGGAAGCTCGCCACGGCGATGGCGGCCTGCGCCGCAGGATCCATCGAGGCGGTCGCGAAGGTCAGCCCGACCCCGATGAGCCCGTACGCGGTGACGTAGACCACCAGGTCCAGCAGGATCGCCAGCGCCCGGCTCGGCAGCCTCGCCGGCCGCAGCCCCAGGACGACCGCGTCCCCCGTCACCAGATCGCTCACCGCGGCACCTCTCATGTGGACCTGCCCCCGCCCCTACTGCATCAAGTCTGCCAAGCTGACCACACTAGGAATAGGCAGCGGCCAGGGGACCTGGGCAGGGGAGCGCACCGGATGGATCTCGACGTCTTCGTCACGGCACACCGCGCGGAATGGGACCGCCTGGAGCAGCTCCTGGGCCGCGGCCGCAAGCTGACGGGCGAGGAGGCCGACGAACTCGTCGCCCTCTACCAGCGCACCTCGACCCATCTCTCCCTCATCCAGTCCAGCGCACCGGACCCCATGCTCACCGGACGGCTGACCCAGCTGGTCGCGCGCGCCCGCGCCACGGTCACGGGCACCCGCCGCGCCGGCTGGCGCGACGCCGCCCTCTTCTTCACCGTGGGCTTCCCGGCCGCGGTCTACCGCAGCCGCCGCTGGTGGATACCGACGGCCCTGCTCTCCACGGCGCTCGGCGTGCTCATCGGCTGGTGGATAGCCACGCACCCGGAGGTCCAGGGCGCCATCGCCGCCCCGGAGCAGCTGAAGGAGCTGACGAAACCGGGCGGCGAGTACGAGACGTACTACTCCAGCAACCCCGCGGGCTCCTTCGCCGCCCAGGTCTGGACGAACAACGCCCAGGCGGCCGCGATCTGCCTGGTCCTGGGTGTCTTCCTGGGGATCCCGGTGCTGTGGATCCTCTTCCTGAACATGGCCAACCTCGGGGTCGGCCTCGGCCTGATGGCATCCGCCGGCCGGCTCGACGTCTTCCTGGGCCTGATCCTCCCGCACGGCCTGCTCGAACTGACGGCCGTCTTCGTGGCCGCGGGCACCGGGCTGCGCCTGGGCTGGACGGTCATCGACCCCGGCCCCCGCACCCGTCGCACGGCCCTCGCCGAACAGGGCCGGGCCGCCCTCGGCATGGCCATCGGCCTCGCGGTGGTCCTCTTCGTCTCCGGCCTGATCGAAGGCTTCGTCACCCCCTCGGGGCTCCCCACCTGGGCGCGCATCACGATCGGCGTGGTCGCCGAGGCGGTCTTCCTGCTCTACGTCTTCATCCTGGGCGGCAGGGCCGCCCGCGCCGGCGAACTCGGCGACGTGGAGGCCGCCGACCGGACCGCAACGCTCCCGACCGCGGCCTGATGTGCGTACAAGCCTGCTGAGCTGCTAGTCTCCTCGTCGTCCCGCAAACGCCGTTGACACGGAACGAGCGGGGAGGTAGATTCGAACGGTTGCCTCGAACTGGACAAGTTCGGCAGCGATGGTTTAAAGTCTCTCTCACCCCACATGGACATCAAGATCCGATCGGGGTACATCCGAATCCTCATCTCAGGAATTCGAAGCCGGGAAATCCGGTGGAAAACTTCTGATAGAGTCGGAACCGCCGGAAAGGGAAACGCGAAAGCGAAAACCTGGAAAGCACCGAGGAAATCGGACACGAAAGAGTCTGATAGAGTCGGAAACGCAAGACAGCAGAACGAAAGCCCGGAGGAAAACCCGCGAGGGTGAGTACGAAGGAAGCGTCCGTTCCTTGAGAACTCAACAGCGTGCCAAAAATCAACGCCAGAAGTTGATACCCCGTCCACTTCGGTGGATGAGGTTCCTTTGAAAAAGACCTGTCGGGCCTTCGGGTGCTTGCAGGCGACAAACACAGCGAGGACGTTGTGGCGCGTCGGTCATATTCCGACATGATGCGCCCGCTCTTTCGTGCGTGTGCACCCGATCACGGGTAAACATTCATGGAGAGTTTGATCCTGGCTCAGGACGAACGCTGGCGGCGTGCTTAACACATGCAAGTCGAACGATGAAGCCCTTCGGGGTGGATTAGTGGCGAACGGGTGAGTAACACGTGGGCAATCTGCCCTTCACTCTGGGACAAGCCCTGGAAACGGGGTCTAATACCGGATACGACTGCGGAAGGCATCTTCTGCGGTGGAAAGCTCCGGCGGTGAAGGATGAGCCCGCGGCCTATCAGCTTGTTGGTGGGGTAATGGCCTACCAAGGCGACGACGGGTAGCCGGCCTGAGAGGGCGACCGGCCACACTGGGACTGAGACACGGCCCAGACTCCTACGGGAGGCAGCAGTGGGGAATATTGCACAATGGGCGAAAGCCTGATGCAGCGACGCCGCGTGAGGGATGACGGCCTTCGGGTTGTAAACCTCTTTCAGCAGGGAAGAAGCGAAAGTGACGGTACCTGCAGAAGAAGCGCCGGCTAACTACGTGCCAGCAGCCGCGGTAATACGTAGGGCGCAAGCGTTGTCCGGAATTATTGGGCGTAAAGAGCTCGTAGGCGGCTTGTCACGTCGGATGTGAAAGCCCGAGGCTTAACCTCGGGTCTGCATTCGATACGGGCTAGCTAGAGTGTGGTAGGGGAGATCGGAATTCCTGGTGTAGCGGTGAAATGCGCAGATATCAGGAGGAACACCGGTGGCGAAGGCGGATCTCTGGGCCATTACTGACGCTGAGGAGCGAAAGCGTGGGGAGCGAACAGGATTAGATACCCTGGTAGTCCACGCCGTAAACGTTGGGAACTAGGTGTTGGCGACATTCCACGTCGTCGGTGCCGCAGCTAACGCATTAAGTTCCCCGCCTGGGGAGTACGGCCGCAAGGCTAAAACTCAAAGGAATTGACGGGGGCCCGCACAAGCGGCGGAGCATGTGGCTTAATTCGACGCAACGCGAAGAACCTTACCAAGGCTTGACATATACCGGAAAGCATTAGAGATAGTGCCCCCCTTGTGGTCGGTATACAGGTGGTGCATGGCTGTCGTCAGCTCGTGTCGTGAGATGTTGGGTTAAGTCCCGCAACGAGCGCAACCCTTGTCCTGTGTTGCCAGCATGCCCTTCGGGGTGATGGGGACTCACAGGAGACCGCCGGGGTCAACTCGGAGGAAGGTGGGGACGACGTCAAGTCATCATGCCCCTTATGTCTTGGGCTGCACACGTGCTACAATGGCCGGTACAATGAGCTGCGATACCGTGAGGTGGAGCGAATCTCAAAAAGCCGGTCTCAGTTCGGATTGGGGTCTGCAACTCGACCCCATGAAGTCGGAGTCGCTAGTAATCGCAGATCAGCATTGCTGCGGTGAATACGTTCCCGGGCCTTGTACACACCGCCCGTCACGTCACGAAAGTCGGTAACACCCGAAGCCGGTGGCCCAACCCTTGTGGAGGGAGCTGTCGAAGGTGGGACTGGCGATTGGGACGAAGTCGTAACAAGGTAGCCGTACCGGAAGGTGCGGCTGGATCACCTCCTTTCTAAGGAGCACAGTACCGATTGCAGACAAACGTTCTGCACGGTCAGCTCATGGGTGGAACGTTGATTAGTTGGCACGGTTTCTGACACTTCCTGTAAGTACTGCTTCGGCGTGGAACACAGCGAAAGTCGACGGGATCGTGCTTGGCACGTTGTTGGGTCCTGAAGGTACGGCCGTTGGTCATGTCTTCAGTGCCGGCCCCAGTGAACTTGATTCCTTGTGGATCAGGGTGATGGGTGGCTGGTCGTTGTTTGAGAACTACACAGTGGACGCGAGCATCTGTGGCCAAGTTTTTAAGGGCGCACGGTGGATGCCTTGGCACCAGGAACCGATGAAGGACGTGAGAGGCCGCGATAGGCCCCGGGGAGCTGCCAACTGAGCTTTGATCCGGGGGTGTCCGAATGGGGAAACCCGGCAGTCGTCATGGGCTGTCACCCGCTGCTGAACACATAGGCAGTGTGGAGGGAACGAGGGGAAGTGAAACATCTCAGTACCCTCAGGAAGAGAAAACAACCGTGATTCCGGGAGTAGTGGCGAGCGAAACCGGATGAGGCCAAACCGTATGCGTGTGATACCCGGCAGGGGTTGCGCATGCGGGGTTGTGGGAGTGAGCTTTCACGGTCTGCCGGCTGTGAGGCGAGTCAGAAACCGTATGGATAGGCGAAGGACATGCGAAAGGTCCGGCGTAGAGGGTAAGACCCCCGTAGCTGAAATCTGTACGGCTTGCTTGCTCATTTCCCAAGTAGCACGGGGCCCGAGAAATCCCGTGTGAATCTGGCGGGACCACCCGCTAAGCCTAAATATTCCCTGGTGACCGATAGCGGATAGTACCGTGAGGGAATGGTGAAAAGTACCGCGGGAGCGGAGTGAAATAGTACCTGAAACCGTGTGCCTACAAGCCGTGGGAGCGTCGGATGCAGCTTGCTGCATCTCGTGACTGCGTGCCTTTTGAAGAATGAGCCTGCGAGTTAGCGGTGTGTAGCGAGGTTAACCCGTGTGGGGAAGCCGTAGCGAAAGCGAGTCCGAACAGGGCGATTGAGTTGCACGCTCTAGACCCGAAGCGGAGTGATCTAGCCATGGGCAGGTTGAAGCGGAGGTAAGACTTCGTGGAGGACCGAACCCACCAGGGTTGAAAACCTGGGGGATGACCTGTGGTTAGGGGTGAAAGGCCAATCAAACTCCGTGATAGCTGGTTCTCCCCGAAATGCATTTAGGTGCAGCGTCGTGTGTTTCTTGCCGGAGGTAGAGCACTGGATAGGCGATGGGCCCTACCGGGTTACTGACCTTAGCCAAACTCCGAATGCCGGTAAGTGAGAGCACGGCAGTGAGACTGTGGGGGATAAGCTCCATGGTCGAGAGGGAAACAGCCCAGAGCATCGACTAAGGCCCCTAAGCGTACGCTAAGTGGGAAAGGATGTGGAGTCGCAGAGACAACCAGGAGGTTGGCTTAGAAGCAGCCACCCTTGAAAGAGTGCGTAATAGCTCACTGGTCAAGTGATTCCGCGCCGACAATGTAGCGGGGCTCAAGCGTACCGCCGAAGTCGTGTCATTGCAGCTATAGGGCCAACGCCCGCTGTGATGGGTAGGGGAGCGTCGTGTGCCGGGTGAAGCAGCAGCGGAAGCTAGTTGTGGACGGTTCACGAGTGAGAATGCAGGCATGAGTAGCGATACACACGTGAGAAACGTGTGCGCCGATTGACTAAGGGTTCCTGGGTCAAGCTGATCTGCCCAGGGTAAGTCGGGACCTAAGGCGAGGCCGACAGGCGTAGTCGATGGACAACCGGTTGATATTCCGGTACCCGCTTTGAAACGCCCAATATCGAATCAGGCGATGCTAAGTCCGTGAAGCCGTTCCGGACCCTTCGGGGAAAGGAAAGTGGTGGAGCCGACGAACCAGACTTGTAGTAGGTAAGCGATGGGGTGACGCAGGAAGGTAGTCCAGCCCGGGCGGTGGTTGTCCCGGGGTAAGGGTGTAGGCCGAGGGGTAGGCAAATCCGTCCCTCATACAAGGCTGAGACCTGATGCCGAGCCGATTGTGGTGAAGTGGATGATCCTATGCTGTCGAGAAAAGCCTCTAGCGAGTTTCATGGCGGCCCGTACCCTAAACCGACTCAGGTGGTCAGGTAGAGAATACCGAGGCGTTCGGGTGAACTATGGTTAAGGAACTCGGCAAAATGCCCCCGTAACTTCGGGAGAAGGGGGGCCATCACTGGTGATCCAACTTGCTTGGTGAGCTGGGGGTGGCCGCAGAGACCAGCGAGAAGCGACTGTTTACTAAAAACACAGGTCCGTGCGAAGCCGTAAGGCGATGTATACGGACTGACGCCTGCCCGGTGCTGGAACGTTAAGGGGACCGGTTAGTGACCTTTCGGGGTTGCGAAGCTGAGAACTTAAGCGCCAGTAAACGGCGGTGGTAACTATAACCATCCTAAGGTAGCGAAATTCCTTGTCGGGTAAGTTCCGACCTGCACGAATGGCGTAACGACTTCTCGACTGTCTCAACCATAGGCCCGGTGAAATTGCACTACGAGTAAAGATGCTCGTTTCGCGCAGCAGGACGGAAAGACCCCGGGACCTTTACTACAGTTTGATATTGGTGTTCGGTTCGGCTTGTGTAGGATAGGTGGGAGACTTTGAAGCATCAACGCCAGTTGGTGTGGAGTCGCCGTTGAAATACCACTCTGGTCGTGCTGGATGTCTAACCTCGGTCCGTGATCCGGATCAGGGACAGTGTCTGATGGGTAGTTTAACTGGGGCGGTTGCCTCCCAAAGGGTAACGGAGGCGCCCAAAGGTTCCCTCAGCCTGGTTGGCAATCAGGTGTTGAGTGTAAGTGCACAAGGGAGCTTGACTGTGAGACCGACGGGTCGAGCAGGGACGAAAGTCGGGACTAGTGATCCGGCGGTGGCTTGTGGAAGCGCCGTCGCTCAACGGATAAAAGGTACCCCGGGGATAACAGGCTGATCTTCCCCAAGAGTCCATATCGACGGGATGGTTTGGCACCTCGATGTCGGCTCGTCGCATCCTGGGGCTGGAGTCGGTCCCAAGGGTTGGGCTGTTCGCCCATTAAAGCGGTACGCGAGCTGGGTTTAGAACGTCGTGAGACAGTTCGGTCCCTATCCGCTGTGCGCGTAGGAATATTGAGAAGGGCTGTCCCTAGTACGAGAGGACCGGGACGGACGAACCTCTGGTGTGCCAGTTGTCCTGCCAAGGGCATGGCTGGTTGGCTACGTTCGGGAGGGATAACCGCTGAAAGCATCTAAGCGGGAAGCCTGCTTCAAGATGAGTATTCCCACCTCCTTGAGAGGGTAAGGCTCCCAGTAGACGACTGGGTTGATAGGCCAGATGTGGAAGCCCGGTAACGGGTGAAGCTGACTGGTACTAATAGGCCGAGGGCTTGTCCTCAGTTGCTCGCGTCCACTGTGTTAGTTCTGAAATAACGAACAGCTGTGATGTCAGCCAGCGTTCGAATTTCATAGTGTTTCGGTGGTCATAGCGTTAGGGAAACGCCCGGTTACATTCCGAACCCGGAAGCTAAGCCTTTCAGCGCCGATGGTACTGCAGGGGGGACCCTGTGGGAGAGTAGGACGCCGCCGAACAATCATTGTGGGAAAGCCCCGCACCAGTCATGGTGCGGGGCTTTTCTGCGTTCAGGCTCCGGTTCGAGGGAAACCCGGCGGAAGCGGAACGGATGTTCATATGATGACGCCCACGCCTTCGGCGTCCCCCTCGCCGACCTCGGCTCCTCCGAGCACGGCAGCTCCCGCGCCGCTGCGTACGGCCGACCCGAAGCCGCCGGCACCGGCCACGACGAAGGCGTCGGCCCCGTCGGCGAAGGCCGAGTGCGAGATCGTCTCCAACGCGGGCAACTGCTATAACGCGGGCCAGTTCTGCCGGAAGGCCGACCCGGGGCGGTCCACACCCACGCCGGTAACGGGCGCTTGATCCATTGCCGACTGGACGGCACGCAGCCGCGCTGGCAGTACTGATTGCCGTGAACGCGGGAGTGCCCCGCACCGTACGGTGCGGGGCTTTTCTGCGTTCTGGGGCCTGTCGGCTGATTCGGAGCCGGAGGGGCCCGTATCACCAGTCGGCGGGATAGCTTTTCAGGCTGCTCGTGTCGAGCGTCCAGCGGCCGGCAGTGACGCTGTCGCCGAAGGCGTAGGGGACCGACTTGCGGAAGCGGATGCCGTCCGGCCCCGTTGAGGGGTCGCTGTGCACGGTGACGGTCTTCTTGTCCTTGCGGGGATCCACGACGACGTACAGCGGGACTCCCATTCTGGGGTAGTCGTACAGCTTGTCGCGGATGTCGGTGAGTGAGTTCGTCCGTGAGACGACCTCCACCACCAGCAGGACGTCACGCGAGTTGACGGCCTTCGCCGTGTCATCGGTGTTTTCCTCCGCCATGACCAACAGATCAGGGATTTTGGTCAGGCCGGTCACCGGATCGCCCATGTTCGTGCCGCTGAGAGTTGCGACGTTATGCATCTGGGCCTCGATCTGGCGACGCAGACGCATCACGTTGAGCCCGTGGGGGGCGTCGGCGCATCTGCTCGGGCGTGAAGTCAGCCATGTGTCCTCCTGGTGGGGCGCCCTGCCGGGGTATCCATTCGGACAGCCCTTCAGAGGCGGCCCGCGGCCTTGAGGGAGAGGTAGGCGTCGGCCAGGGTGGGCGCCAGGGTGTCGGGGGTGGCGTCGACGACGTGGACGCCGTGCCGGCTGAGCTGGTCGGCCGTGCGGCGGCGCTGGGCCTGGGTCTGGGTGGCGGCCGCGGCCTCGTAGACCGCGTCCACATCGCCCCGGGAGTCGGCCATCGCCGCGACGTGCGGGTCGGCGACCGAGGCCAGCAGAACCGTGTGGCGCTTCGTGAGGCGCGGGAGGAGCGGGAGCAGGCCCTCTTCGACGGGGGCGGCGTCCAGGCTCGTCAGGAGGACCACCAGGGACCGGCGCGGGGCATTGCGGAGGATGGTGGACACCAGGGTGCGGGAGTCCGTCTCGACCAGTTCCGGTTCGAGGGTGGCCATCGCGTTCACGAACGACGGGAGGACGTCGGCCGCCGCGCGGCCCTGGACCTGCGCGCGGGGGCGACGGTCGTGGGCCAGGAGGTCCACGCGGTCGCCGGCGCGGGTGGCCAGGGCGGCGAGGAGCAGAGCCGCGTCCATCGCCGAGTCCAGGCGGGGAGCGTCACCGACACGGCCCGCCGAGGTACGGCCGGTGTCGAGGCAGATCAGGATGTGCCGGTCGCGTTCGGGGCGCCAGGTGCGGACGGCCACCTTGGGCCGGCGGGCCGTGGCACGCCAGTCGATGGAACGGGTGTCGTCGCCCGGGATGTAGTCGCGCAGGCTGTCGAACTCCGTGCCCTCCCCGCGGGTCAGCAGGCTGGTGCGGCCGTCCAGTTCGCGCAGGCGGGCCAGCCGGGACGGGAGGTGCCTGCGGCTCGTGAACGGGGGCAGGACCCGGACCGTCCAGGGGACCACTTGGGAGCCCTGGCGGGCCCACAGGCCCAGCGGGCCGTACGACCGGATCGTGACACGGTCGGCGTGGCGGTCGCCGCGGCGGGTGGGAAGCAGGCGGGTCGTCAGACGGCGGCGTTCACCGGCGGGGACGACCAGCTCGTGGCGGGAGGCAGCCGACTCCGTGCCCGGGGTCCAGCTGCTCGGGGGCCAGGCGTCGCGGACTCGGGCCCGGAGCGTGCGGCCGCCCGGATTGGTGAGGGTGAGGTGGACCTCCGCGGGCTCGCCGAGGCGGACGGAGGTGTCTCCGGAGCGGCCCAGCACGAGGCTGCGTACGGGCGCGGCCAGGGCGTAGTCGATCGCGCAGGCCAGCGCGATCGGGCCGTTGACCGCGAGCATGCCCGCCCAGCTCGGCTCCAGGACGCCGACCGGGATGCTGCCGAGGGCCGCCAGCAGGGCGGCGCGTCCGGTGAGGGCCATCAGCGCGGGACGGGGACGTGGGAGAGGATCGCCGTGATGACGGCGTCGGCCGTGACGCCCTCCATCTCCGCCTCCGGACGCAGCTGGACCCGGTGGCGCAGGGTCGGCAGCGAGAGGGCCTTGACGTCGTCGGGGGTGACGTAGTCGCGGCCGGTGAGCCAGGCCCAGGCGCGGGCGGTGGCCAGCAGGGCGGTCGCGCCGCGCGGGGAGACGCCGAGGACCAGGGACGGCGATTCGCGGGTGGCACGGCAGATGTCGACGACGTAGCCGGCGATCTCGGGGGAGACGGAGACCCGGGAGACGGCCTCGCGGGCTGCTTCGAGCTGGGCCGGGCCGGCGACCGGGCGGATGCCGGCGGCCTTCAGGTCGCGCGGGTCGAAACCGGCGGCGTGGCGGCTCAGGACACCGATCTCGTCCTCGCGGGAGGGGAGGGGCACGGTGAGCTTGAGCAGGAAGCGGTCCAGCTGGGCTTCGGGGAGGGGGTACGTGCCCTCGTACTCGACCGGGTTCATGGTCGCGGCGACGAGGAACGGCTCGGGGAGCTTGCGGGGGGTGCCGTCGACGGTGACCTGGCGCTCCTCCATCGCTTCGAGGAGGGAGGACTGGGTCTTGGGGGGCGTCCGGTTGATCTCGTCCGCGAGGAGGAGGTTGGTGAAGACCGGGCCGTCCTGGAAGGAGAACTCCGCGGTGCGGGCGTCGTAGACGAGGGAGCCGGTGACGTCGCTGGGCATCAGGTCGGGCGTGAACTGGACGCGCTTGGTGTCGAGTGCCAGGGACGCGGCCAGGGCCCGTACCAGGAGGGTCTTGGCGACGCCGGGAACGCCTTCGAGGAGGACGTGGCCGCGGCACAGCAGGGCGACGACGAGACCGGTGACGGCGGAGTCCTGGCCGACCACGGCCTTGCCGATCTCCGTGCGGAGCGCTTCGAGGGAAGCGCGGGCGCTGTCCGCGGTCGCGGCCGTGGACGCGGCCGTGGACTCGGTGGCCGGGTACGTCATGACGTGCGGACCTCTCTTTCGAGGGCGTCGAGGTGGTCGGCGAGCGCGACGAGCGCCGCGTCGTCGGAGGGGGCGGTGCCGAAGAGGAGGGCGGTCACGTCCCGGGGCTCGCCGGTCAGGCGGCCGGAGACGGCCGGGACGAGGGCGGCCGGATCGTGGGCCTGGGCGGGCGGTACGCCGACCAGCGCGGCCAGGCGTTCGCGGGTGGCGGCGCGCAGCACGGTCGAGGCGCGGTCGCGGGCCCCGGCCTTGCGGTAGAGGCGGGCGCGGCCCTCGGTGGTCTCCGAGGCGCGGACGGCGACGGGCAGCTTCTCGGTGACGAGGGGGCCCAGTCGGCGGGCGCGCCACAGGGCGGCGAGGACGGCGGCGACGAAGAGCTGGAGCAGGGCCCAGGACCAGCCGGGCGGGACCAGTTCGAAGAGGCTCTTGTCCTCGTCGCCGGAGCCGGCGGACGGGTCGGAGTCCGCGAGGGACGGCATGTACCAGACGAGGTCCGGGCGGGAGCCGAGGAGCTGGAGGGCGAGCGAGGCGTTGCCCTCCTCGGCGAGGCTCTCGTTGAGGAGGATCGTCTCGGAGCCGAGGAGGACGGTGTCGCCGCCGGTGGTGCCGGTGGGGAGGACGAGGAGGGTGGGGCGGCCGCCGCTGGGGTAGCAGGCGGTGGCTCCGGGGCCGATTCCGGGGCCGATTCCGGGGCCGGTTTCGGATTCGGCTTCGGTTCCGGGGAGGGCGGTGGTGTAGCGGAGGTTGCCGCCGGTGGCGGCGCGGACGGCCGAGGTGGCGGCGGGCAGGTCGCAGCGGGGGGCGAGGACGTCGTCGGGGGCGTCGCCGGCGGTGCGGACTCCGGGGGACAGCTCGGAGAGGCTGTGGTCGCCGGGGGCGAGCAGGACGGTGCGGCCGCCCGAGAGGTCGATGGCCGAGCGGATGACGCTGCGCTGGGTGGCGCCGAGGCGGTCCGGGTCGGTGACCAGGAGGGTGGTGCGGGGGCCGGTCGCGGCGGCGGCCTCGCGGGCGGTGGTGACGACGCGGGTCGCGACGCCGCGGTCCTTGAGGAGCTCGGCGACGGCGCGGCTGCCGGAGGGGTCGGCGGAGCGGGGGTCGAGGTGGCCGTGGCGCGTGCCGGAGTTCAGGGCGGCGAGGATGACGGCGCCGGTGGCCAGGACGGCGATGACGGCGGCCGTACGGCGGACCCTGCGGGTGGCTCGGCGGATGGGGGTGGCCCGGCCCGTGGCGGCTTGCTCGGCGGGGGCTTGGCCGGGTTCCGTGCCGGATCCCGTGCCGGGGGCTTGGCCCGGTGCGGGGGCTTCGGCGGGGGCCTGGGCGGATGCGGTGGGGGCGGTTCCGGCGGGGCCGGGCGCGCGCCGGGGCGTCTCCTCGGGCGCCGAACGGTTCTCGGGGCCGGAAAGTGGGGCAGTGGTGCGTTCGGCGCCCTGCGGGGATCGCCCCGACACACTCCCGACCCCACCGGAACCTTCGGTGGGGGGCTCCGACACACTCCCGGCCCCGCCGGAAGCTGCGGTGGTGGGCTCCGGCGGGTTTTCGGCATTGGCGGAAGGTGCGTTGGAATCCGGGGATCGTCCCGGAACGTTTTCGGGGGTGGGGCCGGTCATGCGGTGGGTCCCGTCAGGAGCGGCTTGGTGCGGGCCAGGGTGAGGTCGAGGGTGCGCAGGCGGGCGTAGGTGTCGGCGTCGGCGGTGCGGCCGCCGTAGGTGACGTCGTCGAAGGTGCGGGCGGCGGCGCGGAGGGCGGCGGCGTGGTCGGGGAGGGAGACGGCGGCTTCCGCGGCGGCCTCGTCGGCGGTGCGGCCCGGGCGGGGGTCCAGCAGGGTGCGCTCCTCCAGGGAGCGGACGACGGCGCGCATGCGTTCCTGGACGGCTTCCGTCCAGCGGCCGGCGGTGGCGTGGGCCTCGGCGGCGGTGCGGTGGTCGGCCGCGCTGCGGACGCCGTCGTCGAAGAGGGTGCCGGCGGAGGTGGCGGTGCGGCGGGGGGAGCCCAGGCGCCACCACAGGGCGGCGATGGCGAGGACGACCAGGAGCAGGACGGCGACCAGGCCCACGGCGCCCCCGGGGGTCGCCCCGGAGGCGGCGCCGAACAGGTCGTCGAGCCAGTCGAGGAACGCGCGCAGGGCGCGGTCCAGCAGGTTCGGGTCGTTCTCGTGGTACATCGGCTTGGACAGTTCGCGTTCCGCCGCCTCCTGCGCGGGCGTACGCGGTGTCGTCACCGGTGGTGTCTCCGCGGTGCGGGTGATGAGGCCCCCCGTGCTCATCATCGGTGGGTCAGCCTCCGGTCGTGCCGTAGTTCTCGATGCCGGCCGCCCGGGCGAGTTCCAGGTCGAGGCCCTCGCGGCGGATGCGCTGGTCGACATAGAGCAGGACGGTGACGCCGGACTGGATGGGCATGATGATCGTCTGGGCGATGATCAGGCCGATGCCGGAGAAGATCAGCGGTCCCCAGGCGGTCTGGGCGCTGCCGTCCTCCAGGGAGTCGAGGCCGCCGCCGAAGGCGAAGATGCCGATCATCTGGAACGGCGCCACGACCATGAAGGCGACCATGAAGGCGATCAGGGCCGTGAGGACCGTGATGCCGAAGATGCGCCACCACGCGCCGCGGACGAGCTTCGAGGAGCGGGTGAAGGCCTTGATGACGGTGCTCTTCTCCAGCATCAGGGCGGGGGAGGCCAGGCTGAACTTGATCCCGAGCCAGATGATGAGCGGCACCCAGGCGACGAAGCCGACGACGACCAGGCCCATGTTGCCCGCGAGGGCTCCCGGCAGGACCAGTACGGCGCCGAGCAGGACGATGCCGAGGGCGAGCAGCAGGGTCAGGCCGATCAGGCGGAGCAGCTGGGGGCGGGCCTCGCGCCAGGCGGTGGAGACCGAGGAGTGCTGGCCGAGGATGGCCCTGCTGAAGATCATCGTGAGCATCGCGGTGACCACGATCGTCCCGAGGACCTGGATGACCTGGTTCACGACCGAGACGGCGAGGGTGCTGCCGAGGCTGTCGATCGCTTCCTCGGCGGTCATGTCCTCGGTGGAGCTGAGGGGCAGGTCGTTCAGCATGAACTTCTGCACGAGCACGCTGATCACCTGGATGACCGTGGCCACGACCAGGGTGATGGGCACGACGGAGCGCCAGTGCGTGCGCATGGTGGCGACCGAGCCGTCGAGGATCTCGCCGAGGCCCAGCGGGCGCAGCGGGATGATGCCGGGCTTGGCGGCGGGCGGCTGGTGGCCCCACTGGCCCGGGCCGCCGGGGTAGGAGTACTGGCCGCCGGGCTGCTGTCCCCAGCCGGTGGCGGGCTGCGCCGGGGGCCGGGGGGTGTCGGCGGGGGGTGTCGCGCCGGGGCTCGACCACTGGCCGGGCGGTGGCTGCTCGGCGGACCACTTGGGGTCGCCGGCGGGCCGTGCGGGCTGGTGCGCGCCGCCGTCGGTGCCGGGCCGGTCGGCGGGGTTTCCCTGCCGATCGCCGTCGGACGGAGAGGATCCGGGCGTAGCCCAGCCCGGAGAGTCGTTCATCGTCGCTCCTTCACATCCACCTGCTGCGGCGGGGGCGCTGGTCGCTGCCATCGTGCCACGTGAGGACTCCGAACGGACCAGCCGTCCCCCCGGATGTCCGGTGGCCCGTGCCTTCCATTGTCGCCCGGATCGGGGCCGGGCCGGGCGGGCCGATGTCCACGCAGGTCGGAGGGGCGATTTCCAGCCCTTTTGGCTGTGGGACAGCTCACCGCCGGGTCACGATTGGCTAATGGGATGATGTCAAGCATGAAGGGACGCGTCCTCGTCGTCGACGACGACACCGCGCTGGCCGAGATGCTCGGCATTGTGCTGCGGGGAGAAGGTTTTGAGCCGTCGTTCGTAGCGGACGGTGACAAGGCGCTGGCCGCCTTCCGGGAGGCGAAGCCCGACCTGGTCCTGCTGGACCTCATGCTGCCCGGACGGGACGGCATAGAGGTGTGCAGGCTGATCCGGGCCGAGTCCGGCGTGCCGATCGTCATGCTGACCGCCAAGAGCGACACGGTGGACGTGGTCGTGGGCCTGGAGTCCGGGGCCGACGACTACATCGTCAAGCCGTTCAAGCCGAAGGAGCTGGTGGCCCGTATCCGGGCCCGTCTGCGCCGTTCGGAGGAGCCGGCGCCGGAGCAGCTGACCATCGGTGACCTGGTCATCGACGTGGCCGGGCACTCGGTCAAGCGCGACGGTGCCTCGATCGCCCTGACGCCGCTCGAGTTCGACCTGCTGGTCGCGCTCGCGCGCAAGCCCTGGCAGGTCTTCACCCGTGAGGTGCTGCTGGAGCAGGTCTGGGGCTACCGGCACGCGGCGGACACCCGTCTGGTCAACGTGCACGTGCAGCGGCTGCGCTCCAAGGTCGAGAAGGACCCGGAGCGCCCCGAGATCGTCGTGACGGTGCGTGGTGTCGGCTACAAGGCCGGACCCAGCTGACGTGCAGTCCGGTACCTCGGGCAGGGTCCGGGGCGGTTCCCGCCTGTGGACCGGCAGGCTGCTCCGTGACGGGGCGCCCGCCGGCAGGATGCTGCGGCTGTTCGTACGTCTCGTGCGCCGGCCGCTGCTTCCGGCTGTCCGGCTGTGGCGGCGCAACATCCAGCTGCGGGTGGTCGCCGCCACCCTGCTGATCTCGCTGTCGGTGGTCCTGGCCCTGGGCTTCGTGGTCATCGCGCAGGTCAGCGAGGGGCTCCTCGTCGCGAAGGAGGAGGCGGCGCAGAGCCAGGCCGCGGGCGGTTTCGCGGTGGCGCAGGAGAAGGCCAACACCCCCGCGACCGTGGACGGGCCCGACGCGACCGACAACAAGGTCGGCCGTGATGCCAGTACGTGGATGAACTCGCTGGTCAAGCAGCTGGCCAGTGGTGGCCAGACCGCCTTCGAGGTGGCCGCGCTCGGTGCCGGCACCGGGGAGCAGCCCCAGCCGGGGGCCCAGGGTGTCCGCGGCGCCCGCGCCTCCGGGAACGTGGATCCGACCGCCAGCGTGCCGATCAGTCTGCGCCGGGCCGTCAACCACGCCACCGGCACGTTCAAGACGTTCTCCGAGATCCGCTACACGAGCGGGGCGGACCAGAAGCAGCCCGAGCCGGCGCTGGTCGTCGGCAAGCGGCTGACGGACATCAACGGGGACCCGTACGACCTGTACTACCTCTTCCCGCTGACCCAGGAGGAGGAGTCCCTCAACCTGGTCAAGTCCACCATCGCCACCGCCGGGCTGTTCGTCGTGGTGCTGCTGAGCGGTATCGCCTGGCTCGTCGTGCGCCAGGTGGTGAGTCCCGTACGGATGGCCGCCGGGATCGCCGAGCGGCTCTCGGCGGGCCGGCTCCAGGAGCGGATGAAGGTCACCGGCGAGGACGACATCGCCCGCCTGGGCGAGGCCTTCAACAAGATGGCGCAGAACCTCCAGAACAAGATCCAGCAGCTGGAGGAGCTGTCCCGGATGCAGCGCCGGTTCGTCTCGGACGTCAGCCACGAGCTGCGGACGCCGCTGACCACGGTGCGGATGGCCGCCGACGTCATCCACGACGCCCGTGTCGACTTCGACCCGGTGACCGCGCGCTCCGCCGAGCTGCTCGCCGGGCAGCTCGACCGCTTCGAGTCGCTGCTGGCGGACCTGCTGGAGATCAGCCGCTTCGACGCGGGGGCGGCGGCCCTGGAGGCCGAGCCGATCGACCTGCGCGAGGTGGTGCGCCGCGTCATCGACGGGGCGGAGCCGCTCGCGGAGCACAAGGGCACCCGGATCCGGGTCCTCGGCGACTCCCAGCCGGTGATCGCCGAGGCCGATGCGCGGCGCGTCGAGCGAGTGCTGCGCAACCTCGTCGTCAACGCCGTGGAGCACGGCGAGGGCCGGGACGTGGTGGTACGGCTGGCGTCCGCGGGCGGCGCCGTGGCCGTCGCGGTACGGGACTACGGCGTCGGGCTCAAGCCCGGCGAGGCGACCCGCGTCTTCAACCGTTTCTGGCGGGCCGACCCGGCGCGGGCGCGTACGACCGGCGGGACGGGCCTCGGGCTGTCCATCGCCGTCGAGGACGCCCGGCTGCACGGCGGCTGGCTGCAGGCCTGGGGCGAGCCGGGCGGCGGCTCGCAGTTCCGGCTGACGCTGCCGCGTACCGCCGACGAGCCGCTGCGGGGTTCGCCGATCCCGCTGGAGCCCGAGGACTCGCGGGCGAACCGGGCCAGGGCCGCTGCGGACGCCGCGGCCGCGGCCTCCGGCAGCAGGGCGGAGCGCCCGCCGGCCGACGCCGGGGACCGCTCGCCGATACCGCCGCGGCCGCCGGTCGCCGGGGGGCTGTCGGTGCCCGCCGACCCGACGGCCCTGCCGGGGAGCGGGGCCCGGGTCGTGGCGCGCCCGGCCGAACAGGCACAACAGGAGGATCGAGCCGATGGACGGTGAGCCCGTGGACGCGCGGTGGGGGAGCGCACGGGTGAGGGGCCGACGCCTGCGCACCGCGCGCGCGTACGCCTTCGGGACGGCCGGACTGCTCCTGTCGGGCTGCGCCTCGATGCCCAGCAGCGGCGAGATCCGCGCGGTGCAGGCCTCGCAGGGCGTGGACTCGCAGGTACGGGTGTTCGGCGTGCCGCCCGCCGACAAGGCCACCCCGGCGGAGATCGTCGACGGTTTCCTGGAGGCGATGACCAGCGACGACCCGCAGCTGGAAACCGCCCGCAAGTACCTGACGCCGGCCGCCGCGAAATCCTGGAAGCCGGGCTCGGCCGTCACCGTGCTCTCCTCCGGCCTCAGCCGGGTCGCGGTGCGGGGCGAGAAGGACCCCGAGGGGCCCCGCTGGAAGGTGACCGGCAAGAAGCTCGCGACCGTCGACGAGCACAGCGCGTACCAGCCGCAGACCGGGGCCAGGGAGTACGAGGAGCAGCTCCAGCTCGTCCAGGACCAGGACAAGCAGTGGCGCATCTCGACCCCGCCGAGCGGTCTGGTGCTCAGCGAGTCGGACTTCCAGCGCATCTACATGCCGGTGAACAAGTACTACTTCGCGGGCGGCACGCTCGTCGCCGACCCCGTGTACGTGCGCCAGCGCACCGATCCCGATTCGCGGATGGACCCGACCACGCAGACCGTGCAGTCGCTGCTCGCCGGGCCGTCCCGATGGCTCGCGCCGGTCGTGGAGTCCAGCTTCCCCACCGGTACGGAACTGCGCACGGGCACCAAGTCCCTGTCGTACGACGGCCAGAACACGCTGCGCGTGCCGCTGAACGACAAGGTGGGCAACATCGCGCAGCCGCAGTGCAAGAAGATGGCCACGCAACTCCTGTACACCGTCAAGGATCTGACGGGGTCGCGGCTGGACCAGGTCGAACTGCTGCGCTCCGCCGACGACAAGACGACGTCGCTGTGCTCGGTGACCTCGGTGAGCGCGGACGCCATCGCCAACCGGCCCAGGATTCCCGAGTTCCAGTACTTCGTGGACAACGAGAAGCGGCTGGTCCGGATGAAGCTCGACGTGAGCAGCGAGGACCAGCAGATCCGTACCGAACCGGTGCCGGGGCCGCTGGCGGCCGTTCCCGTGTTCAAGGTCAGCTCGGCGGCGGTCTCGCACGACGAGCGGCGCGCGGCCGTGGTCTCCGAGGACGGGCACGGGCTGTACGTCGTGCCGATGGTCGGGGGCGGGCCGATGCCGGCGCAGGTGCCGATCGGGCGGGGCGGCAAGGCGGAGACGCTGACGGCGCCGAGCTGGGACGCCTCGGGCGACCTGTGGGTCGCGGACCGTGATCCGCAGCAGCCGGGGCTGTGGCGGGTGCCGGGCGGGAGCGGTACACCCGAGAAGGTGCAGGTGGCGGGGCTCGACGGGCGGCGGATCGCCTCGCTGAAGGTGTCCGCCGACGGCGCACGGATCGCGCTGCTGCTGGAGAAGGACGCCAACAGCAAGACCCTTTACATCGGGCGGATCGAGCGGCCCGACGCCAAGGGCGACATCTCCGCGGTGTCGGTGCGCGAGCTGCGTCCCGCGGCGCCGCAGATGGAGAACGTGACGACGATGAGCTGGGCGCCGCGGGGCCGGCTGTTGGTGGTGGGCCGCGAGAAGGGCGGGGTGCAGCAGGCCCGCTACATGCTGGCGGACGGCTCGATGGTCGCGGCGAGCCTGCCGGGTGCCACGGGGCTGGCCGAGGTCGCGGTCGCGGCCGCGGAGGACGAGTCGAAGCCGAAGCCGGTGGTGGCGTTCTCGGAGGACGGGATCGTCTGGCTGCCGCCGGGGGCGCAGTGGCGCACGGTGGTCGAGGGCGGCCGGTCCCCGGTCTACCCGGGCTGAGGCACGGGGCGTCCGGCCGTCCGGGCGTTCCGGGGGCGGTCGTCCACAGGGGTGGCGGACCGGGGGCCGGGCGGCGAGTGTGGAGCCATGCGGGGGTGGTGGCAGGAGCTCGCCGGGCTCGTCCTGCCGGTGGACTGCGCCGGGTGCGGTGCCGTCCGCGTGCTGGTGTGCGACGGCTGCCGGGGCGCGCTCGGCGGGGCCCTGGCGGGCCCGGTGGGCCCGTCTCCGCGTCCCGAGGGGTTGCCGGTGGTGCAGGCGGCCGCCGTCTACGAGGGAGCCGTACGGGCCGTTCTGCTGGCCCACAAGGAGCGCGGCGCGCTCCCGCTGGCCGGGGTGCTGGGCGGTGCGCTGGCGGCGGCCGTCCTGGCGGGCGGGACGGGGCCCGGGCCGGGTGAGGTGGCACTGGTGCCGGTCCCGTCGGCGCGCCGGCAGGTGCGGGCGCGCGGGCACGATCCGGCGCGCAGGATCGCCCTGGCCGCGGCGGGCCGGCTGCGGCGGGCCGGGGTTGCCGCGCGGGTGGCGCCCGTACTCGGGCTGCGGCGGGCGGTGGCCGACCAGGCGGGGCTGGGGGCCCGGCAGCGCCGGGAGAACCTCGCGGGGGCGCTGGCGGTGCGCCGGGCCGGCGTGCGGCTGACGCGCGGGGCCCGGATCGTGCTCGTGGACGACGTGGTCACGACGGGGGCGACGCTGGCCGAGGCGGCCCGGGCGGTCCGTGCGGCGGGTCTGGTGGCGGGGCCGGGAGCGGTGCTGCGGGCAGCGGTGGTCGCCGCGCCGGCGGACTCCTTCGTCCGGGCGCCCCGGACGGCGGCGCGGTGACCTGCAACGTCTCGGGGAGGAAAATCCCGTGAATACATTTGGAACTGGAGGGGAAGGCCCATCGTTGCAGGTAGTACGAGGGAACGGCCACTGGACTGGAAGTACGTGCCGGTAGCGGGTGCCGACAACCGTCATACAGGGATATGTTCGGTTGTAAGGAACTCAGGAGGCTGTTCTCTCGACTCCGAAGTCGGTGGGGTGTAGATCTTGCCGATGGGGGAGGAGGAGGTGAAAGTCGCCAAGTCCGAGGCTCCGGCCTTCACCGGAGTCTGGTGCGAAAGGGAGACGCTTCGCCCCGTCGGGCGGAGCTATCCGGGAACGGAGTTCTGCGTGGACATCGTCGTCAAGGGCCGCAAGACCGAGGTGCCCGAGCGGTTCCGCAAGCACGTGGCCGAGAAGCTGAATCCGGAGCGGATCCAGAAGCTCGACGCCAAGGTGATCAGCTTGGACGTCGAGGTGTCCAAGGAGCACAACCCGCGCCAGGCCGACCGTTCCGACCGCGTGGAGATCACCCTGCGTTCGCGGGGCCCGGTGATCCGGGCCGAGGCCGCCGCCGCCGACGCGTATGCGGCGCTGGACCTCGCTCAGGACAAGCTGGAGGCCCGGCTGCGCAAGCAGCACGACAAGCGTTACACCCGCCGTGGCAACGGCCGGCTCTCGGCGGCAGAGGTCGCCGACGTCGTGCCGGGCGTCGCGTCGCTGAACGGCAGCGGCCAGGTGGTCACCGAGGAGGAGACGGACGGCGTTCCGATCACCCGGATCGGACCGATCGAGGTGCAGGGCGAAGGCCCGCTCATCGTCCGCGAGAAGACCCACTCGGCCGCGCCCATGTCGCTCGATCAGGCTCTGTACGAGATGGAGCTGGTCGGCCACGACTTCTATCTGTTCGTCGACTCCGAGACGAAGCTGCCCAGTGTCGTATACCGGCGACACGCCTATGACTACGGCGTCATCCATGTGAACCCCGACGGGGCCTCCAGCTCGGAGGAGCCGCGGGGCGGCGCGGGTGGCGCGCTCGGCGGCTGAGCAGACCGTTCGCTGCCCCCGCGGGACGCTTCGGCGTCTCCGCGGGGGCACCTGCATGACGGGTATGCGCCAGCAGCTCCGCCGGCTTCCCCCGCGACGTGGTGCGGGCATGGAATCATGGCGGGCAGTCAACCGGCTGCGGAACGTGTCCGGTTGGCCCGGCAGCTCGGCACATGCAGGGGGAGGGACGATGGCGGACAGCTTCGGTCCGGTACGCGCGGACGACGGCGCGGCCTGCCGCGGGGCGGACCCGTCGGGGGAAACCGCCGGTGCACCGGCCGGGGAGCCCATCCGGGTGCTCGTGGTCGACGACCACGCGCTCTTCCGGCGGGGACTGGAGATCGTCCTCGCGCAGGAGGAGGACATCCAGGTCGTCGGCGAGGCCGGGGACGGTGCGGAGGCGGTGGACAAGGCGGCCGACCTGCTGCCGGACATCGTGCTCATGGATGTGCGGATGCCCCGGCGCGGTGGCATCGAGGCCTGCACCTCGATCAAGGAGGTGGCCCCCTCCGCGAAGATCATCATGCTGACGATCAGCGACGAGGAGGCGGACCTCTACGACGCGATCAAGGCGGGCGCGACCGGGTACCTGCTGAAGGAGATCTCCACGGACGAGGTGGCCACGGCGATCCGGGCGGTGGCCGACGGCCAGTCGCAGATCAGCCCGTCGATGGCGTCGAAGCTCCTCACCGAGTTCAAGTCGATGATCCAGCGGACCGACGAGCGGCGGCTGGTGCCCGCGCCGAGGCTGACGGACCGCGAGCTCGAGGTCCTCAAGCTGGTGGCCACCGGCATGAACAACCGCGACATCGCGAAGGAGTTGTTCATCTCCGAGAACACCGTGAAGAACCACGTCCGCAACATCCTGGAGAAGCTCCAGCTGCACTCCCGGATGGAGGCCGTGGTCTACGCGATGCGGGAGAAGATCCTGGAGATCCGCTAGTCCGCCGCCTCCCCCCGCCCCCCCCGCGGGCCGTCAGGCCTGCGGAGATCCGCTCAGGTGCCCAGCGCCGCCAGTTCGGCCGTCACCGCCGCCGCCTCGGCGGCGGTCTGCGCGCGCTCCACGCGGACCGCGTCGCAGCCGACCCATTCCGCCGCCTCCCGCAGGGCCCGCGCCATCGGGGCGGCGGCCGCGGGAGAGGTCAGGGAGAGCTGCCGGGCGACCAGCGTGCGGCCCTCGCGGGCCGGGTCGACGCGGCCTTGGAGCCGCCCGCCCGCCAGCAGCGGCATCGCGAAGTACCCGTGTATCCGCTTCGGCTTGGGGACGTACGCCTCCAGGCGGTGGGTGAAGCCGAAGATCCGCTCCGTGCGGGGACGGTCCCACACCAGCGAGTCGAACGGGGACAGCAGCGTCGTGCGGTGGCGGCCCCGGGGAGCCGTCGCGAGGGCCGACGGGTCCGCCCACGCGGGCTTGGACCAGCCCTCCACCTCCACCGGTACCAGCCCCGAGTCCTCGACCACCGCGTCGAACTGCTCCCCCTTGAGCCGGTGGTAGTCCGCGATGTCGGCGCGGGTGCCGACGCCGAGGGACCGGCCGGCCAGGGCGACCAGGCGGCGCAGGCACTCGCGGTCGTCCAGGTCGTCGTGGAGCAGCGCGTCGGGCACGGCCCGCTCGGGGAGGTCGTAGACCCGCTTCCAGCCGCGGCGCTCGCTGCACACCACCTCGCCGGTGTCGAGGAGCCACTCCACCGCGATCTTGGTCTCGGACCATTCGAACCACTCGCCGCCGTTCTTGGCGCCGCCCAGCTCGGTGGAGGTCAGCGGGCCGTCCGTCCGGAGCCGGTCCAGGACCGCCCGCGTCGAGTGCTGCTTGTCCTCGAGGATGTGCCAGCGGTGGCCGCGCTCCCGGTTGGCCCGGCGGCGGAAGGCGAAATGCGGCCATTCCTCGATGGGCAGGATGCAGGCCGCGTGCGACCAGTACTCAAAGGCGTGCCGCTCGGTCCAGTAGGCCTTCTCCACGCTGTCCCGGCCGACCGCGCCGAGCCGGGCGTACGGGATCAGCTCGTGCGAGCGGGCCAGCACCGAGATGGTGTCGAGCTGGACGGCGCCCAGGTGGCGCAGGACCCCGCGGACCCCGCCGCGCCGGTCGGGGGCTCCGAGGAAGCCCTGCGCGCGCAGGGCGATCCGGCGGGCGTCGTCGGCGGACAGGGACACGGTCGGCGGCGGCAGGCTGGTCATGCGCCGAAGCGTAGGCCGTGCCACTGACATTGATACTCGTAGCGGGGTCCGGTGGTCGTGGCTCTGCCACTGACTGACGCCCTGCTGGGCTGTCAACGGGGCCGGACCAGGACGTCAGGGCGTGGGCGACGGCAGGTACGGCAGCTGCGAGGGCAGGCCGAGGTCGGAGGGGAGCAGGGCGCCGACCCGGCAGTCGCGCAGGGTGCCGCGGTGGGAGATCCCGGCGCGCAGGACCCCCTCCATCCGGAAGCCGGCCTTCTCCGCGACGGCCCGGGAGGCCGCGTTGCCCGGCTCGGCCCGCCACTCCAGGCGTCCCGCGCCGAGCTCGGTGAAGGCCCAACGGGCGGCGGCGCCGACCGCCTCGGTCACGTAGCCCCGGCCCCGGTGCTCCCGCACCGCCCAGAAGCCGATCTCGAACACGGCCTCGCCGCGCGGGTGCACGCCCAGGGCCGCCACCAGCGGGCCCCCGGCCCCGAGCCGGACCGCGAAGCTGTACGCGCTGTCCTCGCGCCAGCCGGTCGGGACGGTCTCGTTCACCCAGGTGTCCGCGTGCGCGTGCCCGTAGGGGGAGGGGACCTCGTTCCAGCGCTGGATCTCGGGGTCCTGGCAGGCGGCGTGCACCTCGGGGGCGTCCTCGGCGGCGAAAGGCCTGAGCACGAGGCGTTCGGTGGTCAGTGTGGTGGGCTCCATGCGCGGATTCTGCTGCCGTCGCGGCACCGGGGGCGAACACTTTTCGGGAATCCCTCCGGGTGATGCGGCACCTTCGGTGTCCCCCGTACGTTCTCAATCCGGGCACCCGTGCCCTCATGGGAACGGCGGACCTCCCGACGCGACCGCGTCCTCGCTTACGATGGCCGTTGCGGTGGGGCCCACCTGCCGTGCCCGTGTACGTACAGTGCCCAGGCCCGACCGGCAAGGAGACAAACCTCGGTGTCCGTCTTCAACAAGCTCATGCGTGCAGGCGAAGGCAAGATCCTGCGCAAACTGCACCGCATCGCGGACCAGGTCAACTCCATCGAAGAGGACTTCGTCAACCTCTCCGACGCCGAGTTGCGGGCGCTCACGGACGAGTACAAGCAGCGGTTCCAGGACGGTGAGAGTCTGGACGACCTGCTGCCCGAGGCCTTCGCCACCGTGCGCGAGGCGGCCAAGCGCGTCCTCGGCCAGCGCCACTACGACGTCCAGCTCATGGGCGGTGCGGCGCTGCACCTCGGGTACGTCGCCGAGATGAAGACCGGTGAGGGCAAGACCCTCGTCGGCACCCTGCCCGCGTACCTGAACGCGCTGTCCGGCAAGGGCGTCCACCTGATCACGGTGAACGACTATCTGGCCGAGCGCGACTCCGAGATGATGGGCCGCGTCCACAAGTTCCTGGGCCTGTCCGTCGGCTGCATCCTGGCGAACATGTCGCCGGCGCAGCGCCGCGAGCAGTACAACTGCGACATCACCTACGGCACGAACAACGAGTTCGGCTTCGACTACCTGCGCGACAACATGGCGTGGTCGCAGGACGAGCTCGTCCAGCGCGGCCACAACTTCGCCGTGGTCGACGAGGTGGACTCGATCCTCGTCGACGAGGCCCGTACCCCGCTGATCATCTCCGGTCCCGCGGACCAGGCCACGAAGTGGTACGCGGACTTCGCGAAGCTGGTCACCCGCCTCACCAAGGGCGAGGCCGGCCAGCCGCTCAAGGGCATCGAGGAGACCGGCGACTACGAGGTCGACGAGAAGAAGCGCACCGTCGGCATCCACGAGGCCGGTGTCGCCAAGGTCGAGGACTGGCTCGGCATCGAGAACCTCTACGAGTCGGTGAACACCCCGCTCGTCGGCTACCTGAACAACGCCATCAAGGCGAAGGAACTGTTCAAGAAGGACAAGGACTACGTCGTCATCGACGGCGAAGTCATGATCGTCGACGAGCACACCGGCCGTATCCTCGCCGGCCGCCGCTACAACGAGGGCATGCACCAGGCGATCGAGGCGAAGGAAGGGGTGGACATCAAGGACGAGAACCAGACCCTCGCCACGATCACCCTGCAGAACTTCTTCCGCCTGTACTCCAAGCTCTCGGGCATGACCGGTACGGCCATGACCGAGGCCGCCGAGTTCCACCAGATCTACAAGCTCGGTGTCGTCCCGATCCCGACGAACCGGCCGATGCAGCGAGTGGACCAGGCCGACCTGATCTACCGCACCGAGGTCGCCAAGTTCGCCGCCGTCGTCGACGACATCGCGGAGAAGCACGAGAAGGGCCAGCCGATCCTCGTCGGTACGACGTCGGTCGAGAAGTCCGAGTACCTTTCCCAGCAGCTTTCCAAGCGCGGCATCCCGCACGAGGTCCTCAACGCCAAGCACCACGAGCGCGAGGCCACGATCGTCGCCCAGGCCGGCCGCCGCGGCGCCGTCACCGTCGCCACGAACATGGCCGGGCGCGGTACGGACATCAAGCTCGGCGGCAACCCGGACGACCTCGCCGAGGCCGAGCTGCGCCAGCAGGGCCTGGACCCGGAGGAGCACATCGAGGAGTGGGCGCACGCCCTCCCCGCGGCGCTCACCCGTGCCGAGGCCGCCGTGAAGGCGGAGTTCGAGGAGGTCAAGGGGCTCGGCGGGCTGTACGTGCTGGGCACCGAGCGCCACGAGTCGCGCCGTATCGACAACCAGCTGCGCGGTCGTTCCGGCCGTCAGGGCGACCCGGGCGAGTCCCGTTTCTACCTGTCGCTGGGTGACGACCTGATGCGTCTGTTCAAGGCGCAGATGGTCGAGCGCGTCATGGCGATGGCAAACGTTCCGGACGACGTCCCGATCGAGAACAAGATGGTGACGCGCGCGATCGCGTCGGCCCAGTCGCAGGTCGAGACCCAGAACTTCGAGACGCGCAAGAACGTCCTGAAGTACGACGAGGTGCTCAACAACCAGCGCGAGGTCATCTACCGGGAGCGCCGCCGCGTCCTGGAGGGCGAGGACCTCCAGGAGCAGGTGCACCACATGATGGACGACACCATCGACGCGTACATCGCGGCCGAGACGGTCGAGGGCTTCGCCGAGGAGTGGGACCTGGAGCGCCTGTGGAATGCGTTCCGGCAGCTCTACCCGGTGAAGGTCACCATCGAGGAGCTGGAGGACGCCGCGGGCGACCGCGCCGGCATCACCGCCGAGTTCATCGCGGAGTCCGTCAAGGACGACATCCACGAGCAGTACGAGGCCCGCGAGAAGGCCCTCGGCTCCGAGATCATGCGTGAGCTGGAGCGGCGCGTGGTCCTGTCGGTGCTGGACCGCAAGTGGCGCGAGCACCTGTACGAGATGGACTACCTGCAGGAGGGCATCGGCCTGCGGGCCATGGCCCAGAAGGACCCGCTGGTCGAGTACCAGCGCGAGGGCTTCGACATGTTCAACGCCATGCAGGAGGGCATCAAGGAGGAGTCCGTCGGCTACCTGTTCAACCTGGAGGTCCAGGTCGAGCAGCAGGTCGAGGAGCTTCCGGTGCAGGACGCCGCCCCGTCGCTGACGAAGGAGCCGGCGGCCGCCGCCGCCCGTCCGGAGATCCGGGCGAAGGGGCTGGACGCGCCGCAGCGTCCGGACCGGCTGCACTTCTCCGCGCCGACGGTCGACGGTGAGGGCGGCGTGATCGAGGGCGACTTCGAGAGCGACGCGGCCGGGGACGGGATGACGCGGGCCGAGCGCCGTAAGGCGCAGAAGGCCGCGGGTGGGCGTCGCCGCAAGAAGTAACCCTGCCGCTCCGCGGGGCGCAGTTCGTCGGCCGGGGCCGGGCACCGTGGGGTGTCCGGCCCCGGCCGTTTCGCTCCCGCGGGGGTGGCGGTGCGGGTGCGGGTGCGTTGGCGGGTGCGGCGCCGTTGCGGGGGCGCTGCCCCCGGGCCCCCGCGCCTCAAACGCCGGCGGGGCTGAAAAGAGCGGGGCTCCGCCCCGGGCCCCGCGCCTCAATCGCCGGCGGGGCTGAAAAGAGCGGGGCTCCGCCCCGGGCCCCGCGCCTCAAACGCCGGCGGGGCTGGGAGGGTGCGGCGGGGCTGGGAGGGTGTGGCCGGGCTGGGAGGGTGCGGCGGGGCTGGGAGGGCGGCGGGGATGGGATGGGCCGTTAGGGGAGGGGGCCCTGGATTTCGATGGCTGCGCAGCGCCAGCGGAGGTCCGGGCCTTGTTCGAGGCGGAAGGCCATGGCCGTTACGCGGTCGCCGGTGGTGATGCGGGCGAAGGCCTCGATGACGCCGGGGCCGGGGATGAAGCGGCCGCAGCGGCGGACGACCGGGCGCAGGCGTTCGCGCAGGGGGTCCGCCGGGGCCAGGGTGACCAGCTGCTGGTAGGCGGGGCCGATGGTGTGGCCCAGGAGCGAGTGGACCGGGCGCATGCCGCTGATCACCGCCAGCAGGCGTTCGGCGAACCAGTGGTGCGGGCCGACGTGCGGCGGGCGCGCCGGCCCCGAGCCGGGTGCCGGGCGGCGCTGGTCGCGCCGGCCGGCGGGGCGGGTTCCGGAGCGGCCCGCGGGGCGGCGACGGCCGCCGTTGCTGCCGATCGTGCCGCGCGTCGTGGTGTCCATCGCGATCTGCCCCCGAACAGGCCGGGCCCGGAGCGGTACCGGGCGGTAACTTGATGGGGATCTTCTACGGGCGGCGAACACGCTCCGCAACCGGCGGCCGGCCCCGGCCCGCGGCCGGCCGGGTTCACCTATCCGAGTGCGCGGCCCGCCGCCACCGGGGCCGGACGGCGGGGCGCCGGGGCGGCCGGTGGACGGGCCTCCCGCCGGCCGCGGCAGCCCGATGGGGTACGGCGGCCGTCACCCTGCCGGACCCCGGCCGGCCACCTCCGAGTCGTATCCTGGGTTGGTTTCCGACTACCGAAAGCAGCCGGCCATGCGCGTGTACGTCCCCCTGACCCTCCCCGGGCTCGCCGAGGTGCACAAGGCGGGTGAGCTGGGCCCCGCCCCGCTGCGGGCGTACGCCGTCACCCCCGGCCTGCGCGAGTGGTACGTCTCGGACGACATCGAGGAGCTGGAGTACGCGGCCCTGGGCCGGGCCGCGGCCGCCTCGCTGAGGCTGCTCGCCGCCGACCCCGGCGCACCCCGCCGCCGCGTCGTGGTCGCCCTCGACGTCGACGACAAGGCCGCCACCGCCGCCCCCGGCGCCGACGAGGCCAGCCTCGGCCAGGTGAGCCTCGCCGCCGCCGTACGGCTCACCGTGGCCGCCGCCGTGCACGTGGACGCCGACGACGCCGACGAGGACGTCGCCGCCGCCGCGCTGGCCCTGCCCGCCGCCGACAGCGGGGACGAGGACGCGCGGTCCACCGTCGACCGGGCCGAGGACCACGAGCTGCTGTGGTTCGGCGTCCAGGAGATCCCGGGGCTGCTGAAATGACGCACACGAACCACCTCGTCTGGGACTGGAACGGCACCCTGCTCCACGACATCGACGCCGTCATGGCCGCGACGAACGCCTCTTTCGCCGAGCTCGGCTTCGCGCCGATCACGCTGGAGACGTACCGCGAGCTGTACGTCGTACCGGTGCCGAAGTTCTACGAGCGCCTCATGGGGCGGCTGCCCACCGAGGCGGAGTGGCTCGTCATGGACGAGACCTTCCACCGCCACTACTGGGCCGCGGCGGCGGATTCCGGCCTCGCCGAGGGCGCCCGGGAACTGCTCCGCGACTGGCAGCGCGACGGGCTCACCCAGTCCCTGCTGTCCCTCGCGCCCCACGACAGGCTCGTCCCGCTCGTGCGCGACCACGGCATCGACGTGCACTTCCTGCGCGTCGACGGGCGGACCGGCCCCTCCCACACCTCCAAGGCGGGACATCTCGTACGCCACATGGAGGCCCTCCATGCGACGGGCGTGACCGCCGACCGTACGGTCCTCATCGGAGACGCCGTGGACGACGCGCTCGCCGCCGCACACGTCGGCGCACGCGCCGTGCTCTACACGGGCGGCTCGCACAGCCGCCGCAGTCTGGAATCAGCCGGAGTGCCGGTCGTGGACAGCCTGGCGGAAGCCGTTCTGACTGCTCGCGAGCTGGCCGAATAGCGACTGGACAGGCCGCTGCACGGACGGCCTGCCACGTCGCTGGCCAGAGTGTCAAAGTTCTACCCCAAGATTTGTACAGATGCAGCGAATGACGACCTGGGGGTAGGTCGGGATAGCCTTGTACCCGTGATCAGCGCGATATCCCTCGGGGGCACTGGAGCCTCCGGCCTGCGCCCGGCGTACGACAGTGCCCGGGCCATCGCTGATCCCCGCCACCGGGACCGCCGGCCGATCTTGGCTCATTCCCTCCCGGTCGGCTCTCTCGACGGCATAGCGTCGATTCGGAACGGACACCCCGCCTCGGGGCGCTATGTCATTCCTTCCTTCACCTACGTCACGCAATGGCGCGCGACAGGAGCCAGAGGACATGCAGACCAAGCTGGACGAAGCAAAGGCCGAGCTGCTCGCACGGGCGGCCCGGGTAGCTGAGCACAGCCCGGCCGGGGGGCTACTTCCGACT
Source organism: Streptomyces yangpuensis (assembly GCF_024666385.1). Taxonomy (NCBI): domain Bacteria; kingdom Bacillati; phylum Actinomycetota; class Actinomycetes; order Kitasatosporales; family Streptomycetaceae; genus Streptomyces; species Streptomyces yangpuensis. The sequence goes on along the minus strand of NZ_CP102514.1, from coordinate 2,906,032 downwards.
GGGTCCGAGCAGGGAGAGCGGCCGGACCAGGACACCGTCCTCTCCTACCTCCAGCGCTACTACCTGCACACGGCGCCCGAGGACCTCACGGACCGGGACCCGGTCGATGTATTCGGAGCCGCGCTCTCGCACTACCGGCTGGCCGAGAACCGGCCGCAGGGCACCGCGAACGTGCGTGTGCACACCCCCACGGTGGAGGAGAACGGCTGGACCTCCAGCCACTCCGTCGTCGAGGTCGTCACCGACGACATGCCCTTCCTCGTGGACTCCGTGACGAACGAGCTCTCCCGCCAGGGCCGCGGCATCCACGTCGTGATCCACCCGCAGGTCGTCGTCCGCCGTGACATCACCGGCAAGCTGATCGAGATCCTCGGCCCCGACTGCGACGCGCACGGTCCCCGCACCGCGCGCCCCCACGACTCCCTCGTCGAGTCCTGGATCCACGTCGAGATCGACCGCGAGACCGACCGCGCCGACCTCAAGCAGATCACCGTCGACCTGCAGCGCGTCCTGTCCGACGTCCGCGAGTCCGTCGAGGACTGGGAGAAGATGCGCGAGGCCGCGCTGCGCATCGCCGACGGCCTGCCCGACGAGCCCACCGCCCCGGACCTGCGCGAGTACGAGCTCGAAGAGGCCCGTGAGCTGCTGCGCTGGCTCGCCGACGACCACTTCACCTTCCTCGGCTACCGCGAGTACAACCTCGTCGACGGTGACGCCCTGGCCGCCGTGCCCGGCACCGGCCTCGGCATCCTGCGCTCCGACCCGCACCACAGCGGCAAGGAGGACGGCCACCCCGTCTCGCCGTCCTTCAACCGGCTGCCCGCCGATGCCCGCGCCAAGGCCCGCGAGCACCGCCTGCTGGTGCTGACCAAGGCCAACAGCCGTTCCACCGTGCACCGCCCCTCGTACCTCGACTACGTGGGCGTGAAGAAGTTCGACGCCGACGGCAACGTCGTCGGCGAGCGCCGCTTCCTCGGCCTGTTCTCCTCCGCCGCGTACACCGAGTCCGTGCGCCGCGTGCCGGTCATCCGCCGCAAGGTCGCCGAGGTCCTGGAGCGGGCCGGCTTCTCGCCGTCCAGCCACGACGGCCGCGACCTGACGCAGATCCTGGAGACCTACCCGCGCGACGAGCTGTTCCAGACCCCGGTCGACCAGCTCCAGTCCATCGTCACCTCGGTCCTCTACCTGCAGGAACGCCGCCGGCTGCGGCTGTACCTGCGCCAGGACGAGTACGGGCGCTACTACTCGGCGCTGGTCTACCTGCCCCGCGACCGCTTCACCACCGGTGTGCGGCTGCGCCTGATGGACATCCTGCGCGAGGAGCTCGGCGGCATCAGCGTCGACTTCACCGCCTGGAACACCGAGTCGATCCTCTCCCGCATCCACTTCGTCGTGCGCGTCCCGCAGGGCACCGAGCTGCCCGTGCTGACCGACGGCGACGTCGAGCGCATCGAGGGCCGCCTCGTCGAGGCCGCCCGCTCCTGGGCCGACGGCTTCGACCAGGCCCTCAACGCCGAGCTCGGCGAGGAGCGCGCCGCGGAGCTGCTGCGCCGCTACGGCAACGCCTTCTCCGAGGGCTACAAGGCCGACCACTCGCCGCGCGCCGCCGTCGCCGACCTGGTGCACCTGGAGAAGCTGCGCGGCAGCGACAAGAACTTCGCGCTGTCGCTGTACGAGCCCGTCGGCGCGGGCCCCGGCGAACGCCGCTTCAAGATCTACCGCGCCGGTGAGCAGGTCTCCCTGTCCGCCGTCCTGCCCGTCCTCCAGCGCCTCGGCGTCGAGGTCACCGACGAGCGCCCGTACGAGCTGCGCTGCGCCGACCGCACGAACGCGTGGATCTACGACTTCGGTCTGCGGCTCTCGGCGGGCGACCTCGGCGACGACGCCCGCGAGCGCTTCCAGGACGCCTTCGCGGCCGTCTGGAACGGCCAGGCCGAGAACGACAACTTCAACACCCTCGTGCTGAGCGCCGGTCTGACCTGGCGCCAGGCCGTCGTCCTGCGCGCGTACGCCAAGTACCTGCGCCAGGCCGGCTCCACCTTCAGCCAGGACTACATGGAGGACACCCTCCGCAACAACGTCCACACCACCCGGCTGCTGGTCTCGCTCTTCGAGGCCCGGATGTCGCCCGTCCGCCAGGCCGCCGGCAGCGAGCTCGTGGACGCGATGCTGGAGGAGCTGGACGGGGCCCTGGACCAGGTCGCCTCGCTCGACGAGGACCGCATCCTGCGTGCCTTCCTCACCCTCATCAAGGCCACCCTGCGCACGAACTTCTTCCAGCTCGACTCCCACGGCGAGCAGCACGCCTACGTGTCGATGAAGTTCGACCCGCAGGCCATCCCGGACCTGCCGGCGCCCCGCCCGGCCTTCGAGATCTGGGTGTACTCCCCGCGCGTCGAGGGCGTCCACCTGCGCTTCGGCAAGGTCGCCCGAGGCGGCCTGCGCTGGTCCGACCGCCGCGAGGACTTCCGTACGGAGATCCTCGGCCTGGTCAAGGCGCAGATGGTCAAGAACACCGTCATCGTGCCGGTCGGCGCCAAGGGCGGCTTCGTCGCCAAGAACCTCCCCGACCCGTCGGTGGACCGCGACGCCTGGCTCGCCGAGGGCATCGCCTCGTACAAGATCTTCATCTCGGCGCTGCTCGACATCACCGACAACATGGTCGCCGGCGAGGTCGTGCCGCCGCGGAGCGTGGTCCGTCACGACGAGGACGACACCTACCTCGTCGTCGCCGCCGACAAGGGCACCGCGACCTTCTCCGACATCGCGAACGGCGTGGCGGAGTCCTACGGCTTCTGGCTCGGCGACGCCTTCGCGTCGGGCGGCTCGGCCGGCTACGACCACAAGGGCATGGGCATCACCGCCCGCGGCGCGTGGGAGTCCGTCAAGCGGCACTTCCGCGAGCTCGGCCACGACACCCAGACCCAGGACTTCACCGTCGTCGGCGTCGGCGACATGTCCGGTGACGTCTTCGGCAACGGCATGCTGCTCTCCGAGCACATTCGTCTGGTGGCCGCCTTCGACCACCGCCACATCTTCATCGACCCGACCCCGGACGCGGCCGTCTCGTACGCCGAGCGCCGGCGCCTGTTCGAGCTGCCGCGCTCCTCGTGGGCGGACTACGACACCTCGCTGATCTCGGCGGGCGGCGGCATCCACCCGCGTTCGGCCAAGGCCGTCCCGGTCACCGCCCAGATGCGCGCGGCTCTCGGCATCGAGGCCGGCGTCACCAAGATGACCCCGGCCGACCTGATGCAGGCCATCCTCAAGGCCCCCGTGGACCTGGTGTGGAACGGCGGTATCGGCACCTACGTCAAGGCGACCTCCGAGACCCACGCCGACGTCGGCGACAAGGCCAACGACGCCATCCGCGTCAACGGCTGCGACGTGCGGGCGCAGGTCATCGGCGAGGGCGGCAACCTGGGCCTGACCCAGCTCGGCCGCATCGAGTTCGCCCGCAGCGGCGCCGGCGGCGAGGGCGGCAAGGTCAACACCGACGCCATCGACAACAGCGCCGGCGTGGACACCTCCGACCACGAGGTGAACATCAAGATCCTGCTCAACGCGGTCGTCGCCGACGGCGACATGACCGTCAAGCAGCGCAACACGCTGCTCGCGCAGATGACCGACGAGGTCGGCCGCCTGGTGCTGCGCAACAACTACGCGCAGAACATCGCCCTGGCCAACGGCTCGGCCCAGGCCCCCAGCCTGCTCCACGCCCAGCAGCGCTTCATGCGCCGTCTGGAGAGCGCCGGCCTGCTCAACCGCGAGCTGGAGTTCCTGCCCACCGACCGGCAGATCCGCGAACTGCTCAACAACGGCAAGGGGCTGACCCAGCCGGAGCTGGCCGTCCTGTTCGCGTACACCAAGATCACGCTGGCGGACGAGCTCATCGCCACCGAGCTGCCGGACGACCCGTACCTGCGCCGCCTGCTCTTCGCGTACTTCCCGGCGGCTCTGGGCGACAAGTTCTCCGAGCAGATCGACGCGCACGCGCTGCGCCGCGAGATCATCACGACGATCCTGGTCAACGACACCGTCAACACCGGTGGTTCGACCTTCCTGCACCGTCTGCGCGAGGAGACCGGCGCCTCCACGGAGGAGATCGTCCGGGCACAGCTCGCGGCCCGCGAGATCTTCGGCCTGGCCGACGTGTGGGACGCGGTGGAGGCGCTCGACAACAAGGTGGCCGCCGACGTCCAGACCCGGGTGCGCCTGCACTCGCGCCGTCTGGTCGAGCGCGGTACCCGCTGGCTGCTCAACAACCGGCCGCAGCCGCTCCAGATCACCGAGACCATCGCCTTCTTCGGGGAGCGGGTGGCCCAGGTGTGGGCGGAGCTGCCGAAGCTGGTGCGCGGCGCGGACCTGGAGTGGTACCAGCTGGTCCTGGACGAGCTGACCGGTGAGGGCGTGCCGGAGGAGCTGGCGGCGAAGGTCGCCGGATTCTCCTCGGCCTTCCCGACGCTGGACATCGTCGCGATCGCGGACCGGACGGGCGTGGACCCGCTGGGTGTCGCCGAGGTGTACTACGACCTCGCCGACCGCCTGGACATCACGCAGCTGATGGACCGGATCATCGAGCTGCCGCGGGCCGACCGCTGGCAGTCCATGGCCCGCGCGTCGATCCGCGAGGACCTGTTCGCGGCGCACGCGGCCCTGACGGCGGACGTGCTGTCGGTGGGCAACGGCGCGTCGACTCCCGAGGAGCGCTTCACGGCGTGGGAGGAGAAGAACGCGGCGATCATCGGGCGGGCCCGGACGACCCTGGAGGAGATCCGGGGCTCGGACGACTTCGACCTGGCGAACCTGTCGGTGGCCATGCGGACGATGCGGTCGCTGCTGCGCGCGCACAGCTGATGGTGGTTGTTCAGCCGAACGGGCCGGGCCCGGGACCTTGTGGTCCCGGGCCCGGCCCGTTCGCCGGCGGGTCCGCGGGCGCGGCGCCGTAGCGGGGGCGCTGCCCCCGGGCCCCCGCGCCTCGAACGCCGGCGGGGCTGGGAGAGCGCCTCGAACGCCGGCGGGGCTGGGAGAGCGCCTCGAACGCCGGCGGGGCTGGAAGGGCGCCTCAGACGCCGGCGGGGCTGGAACGGGTCGACTTCTCGTAGGCGGCGCAGACCTCGTCCGCGGGGCCGTCCATGCGCAGGACGCCGGAGTCCAGCCAGATCGCGCGGTCGCAGGTCTCGCGGACGGTGTTGATGGCGTGGCTGACCAGGAAGACGGTGCCGGCGCGCTCGCGGAGTTCCTCGATGCGGGCCTGGCTGCGCCGCTGGAAGGCCGCGTCACCCGTGGCCAGCGCCTCGTCGATCATCAGGACGTCGTGGTCCTTGGCGGCGGCGATGGAGAACCGCAGCCGGGCGCCCATGCCGGAGGAGTACGTGTGCATCGGCAGGGAGATGAAGTCGCCCTTCTCGTTGATGCCGGAGAAGTCGACGATCTCCTGGTAGCGCTCGTGGATCTGCTGCCTGGACATGCCCATGGCGAGGCCGCCGAGGATGACGTTGCGTTCGCCGGTCAGGTCGTTCATCAGGGCGGCGTTCACGCCCAGCAGGGACGGCTGGCCGTGCGAGAAGATCCGGCCGCGGGCCACCGGCTGGAGGCCGGCGACGGCCTTGAGGAGGGTGGACTTGCCGGAGCCGTTGGAGCCGATGAGGCCGATGGCTTCGCCCTCGTACGCGGTGAAGGAGACGCCCTTGACGGCGTGCACCTCGGTCATCCCGGGGGTGGGCCGGCGGGAGAAGATCCGGCTGAGGGCGGCGGTGGCGCCGCCCTTGCGGGCTCCGGTGCCGTGCACCTTGTAGATGACGTGGACGCCGTCCGCGATCACGGTGGGCACCCGGGTGTCGGTCTTCGCTTCAGCCACGTCCGTACGCCTCCTCCGCCTTCCAGAAGTAGATGAACCCGCCGACGCCCGCGAGCAGCGCCCAGCCGACGGCCAGCGGCCACACGTGGTGCGGGAGCGCGTGCGCGGGGAAGCTGTCGATCAGCGCGAAGCGCATCAGGTCGATGTAGACGGCCGGCGGGTTGGCCTTGAGGGCCGTCAGGACCCAGTGCGGCAGGTCGTTCTTGCCGAGCATCTGGTCGATGGACCACATGACGCCCGAGGCGTACATCCACGTCCGCAGGACGAACGGCATCAGCTGGCTGACGTCGGGGCTCCTGCTGCCGATACGGGCCATGACCATGGCGCAGCCGGCGGCGAAGACGGCCGTCAGCAGGAGCGCCGGCAGGGCCAGGAGCCAGGCCGGGCCGGGGCGTTGGCCGAAGGCGAGCAGCAGGACGACCAGGGCGGCCATGGAGACGAGCAGCTGCTGGAAGAGCTGGACGACGGTGGAGAGGGGCAGGCTCGCGCGGGGGAAGTGCAGGGCGCGGACCAGGCCGAGGTTGCTGTGGACGGCGCGGGTGCCGGCGTTGACGGAGCTGCTGATGAAGTCCCAGACGAAGATGCCGGTGATCAGGAAGGGGACGTAGTCCGGCACGCCGTGGCTGGCCTTCAGGACGAGGCCGAAGATGAAGTAGTAGACCGTCGCGTTGAGCAGCGGGGTCATCAGGTGCCAGACCTGGCCGAGCTTCGCCGTGCTGTAGGTGGCCTGCATACGGGCGTTCGCGTACGCGGTCACGAAGTGGCGGCGCTGCCAGAGCCGGGCGATGTAGCGGGGGAGCGTGGGGCGGGCGCCGCTGAGCGTGAGGCCGTGGGCGGCGGCCAGCCGGGCGAGTTCCGCGGAGGTTCCTGGCGCGGTCTTGGATGCGGTCGCGGTGGTCACTGGTTCGCTTTCGCTTTCGACGTTGGTCGGGACGGGTCCGTATCGTCGCTACGGCGAGGTTATGGCGTCGACCGATGGAACGCAACCGTATCGTCGTGACGAGGCGCGGCTATGCTCTGTGCATGACCACCGACCCCGCCCCCTCCGCCCCCGCCCGTCGTGCTCCGGCCGGCGCCGCCGTCCTGCGCGAGGACGTGACCGAGGCGATCCGCGACGCGGTGCTGGAGGAACTGGCGGCGGTCGGCTTCTCCCGGATGTCCATCGAGGGCATCGCGCGGCGCGCCGGGGTCGGCAAGACCGCCGTGTACCGCCGCTGGAAGTCCAAGCTCCACCTGGTACTGGACCTGATCGGCGCCTTCGCGGCGGACGGCCTGCCGGTCCCGGCGACCGGCTCGCTGTACGGCGACGTACGCGCCCTGCTGGAGGTCATGTCACACGTGCTGCGGCACCCGGTGGCATCGGCGGTGATCCCCGACCTCCTGGTCGAGGCGTCCCGCAACCCGGAGATCGCCGAAGCGGTCCGCGGCGCCCTCCTGGACGGCCAGCACCGCATGGCGCAGGGCATCGTCGCGGACGCCGTCGCCCGCGGCGAACTCCCGGCCCGGATCAGCCCCGACCACGCCCTCGACCTGCTGATCGGCCCGCTCTACTGGCGCCAGGTCGTCGTCCGCGACGCGGTGACCCCCGCCCACCTGGACACCCTGGCCCACCAGGTGGTGGCCGCCCTGAAGTCGCCCACGGACCCGGCGTGAGCGGTGCCGGCCATCCGCAGCGGGCCGGGCCCCAGGCCTACAGCCTGCTCACCGTCGACGCCGTCGGGCCCGAGGTCATGGTCCTCGCGCTCGCCGGGTGTTTCGCCGTCGCGGTCGGGGAGGTGGACGTCGCCGCTGCCGACGACGACCCCGACGACCGGAACTGGGACGCGCCCGTCTCCTGCGAGCACCGGGCGGTGTCCGGTGACCTCGCGTGGTCGCTGGACGTCTACGCCGATGAGCGCGTCGCCGAGCCACCCCTCGAGTCCGCTCTCGCCGTGAGGTTCGCGAGGGCCGCGGGGACGACCGTTCTGTTCCCCGCCTCGGAGGCACCACCCAGCGCCTACTGGGTGGCGACGCCGGAGGGCCTGCTCACCCGCGCCAGGCTGGAGTTCTCGGACGAGGAACCGCACCGCCGAACGGTCACCGCCGTCGAGGCGCCCGTGGCGCGGTTCCCGCGGGCGACCGTGACCCGCTTCGCCGAGATCGTGCGGGAGCAGCGGCCGGCTACCCCGCTCGCCGACGCCTTCGCGGCCGCGTCGGCGAGGACCGCCCTCCACGACGGCACCGGCGGCCCCTTGTGGTCCGCGAAGGGCTGCCTGGTGGCATGGGAGAGGTTCATCGTTCAGATGGAATCCGGGTGGGCGCCCTCGGGCTGGTACCCGCCCGAGCTCTATCGCGAGCGGCTCGAGGCGCGTGACCTCCTCGCGGACCTCGGGAGCCGCCTGCCCGCCGAGGTGACGGCCCTGCTCGACGAGGCCCTGCAACAGCTGGACACCCGCTTCGCCGCGGCGGCGGACGGGCGGGGGCGGCTCTGACTACGGCCGGACGGGAGCCAGGGCCGGTTGCGCGGTGGTGGCCGGTGGGGGTGCGGGGGCCGGGTGGCGGTCCGGGAGGGGGACGACCGGCGGGACCGGGGTGGGCTGGCCCAGGAAGACCCGGCGGACCACCCGCTCCGCCGCGTGGCCGTCGTCGTAACTGCAGAAGCGGGCGCGGAACGCGGAGCGCAGCTGCGCGGAGCGGGAGCCCCGCCAGTGGCCCGTGGTGAAGATGTCCACCAGCTCGTCCTGGGTGCGGGCGATCGCGCCCGGCGGGCACGAGCGCAGGTCGAAGTACGTGCCGCGGGCCGCCTCGTACGCCTCCCAGTCGTCCGCGTGGATCACGATCGGCCGGTCCAGCGCCGCGTAGTCGAACATCAGGGACGAGTAGTCCGTGACCAGCGCGTCGGAGGCCAGGCACAGCTCCTCCACCGAGGGGTGGGCGGAGACGTCCAGCAGGCGCGGGTGGGGCTCCCACGGGCGGTCGGGGGCGTTCGCGTACGTCAGATGCGTGCGGAACAGCACCGTGAAGCGCGGGCCCAGCTCCTGCAGGAGCCGCTCGAAGTCCAGGTGGTCGGGCCGGCTGCGGCGGTAGTCGCGGTGGGTGGGCGCGTACAGGATCGCCGTCGAGCCCGCCGGGATCCCCAGCCGCTCGCGCAGCTCCAGCACGTCCGAACGGGTCGCCCGGTGGAAGACGTCGTTACGCGGGTAGCCGTATTCGAGGGTCGTGTAGGAGGACGGGACGGCCTTCTCCCAGACCAGCGTGGAGTGCCGGTTCGAGGAGAGCAGGTAGTCCCACTGGTCGGCGCCGCGCAGCAGCCCCGCGAAGTCCGTGGTGGGGGTGGCCGCCGGCCGGTCCTGGAGGTCGAGGCCGACCCGCTTGAGCGGGGTCCCGTGCTGCGTCTGCAGCAGGACCTGGCCGGGCCGCTTGACCAGCGCACGGTCGAAGTTGACGTTCGTGACCAGATATCCCGCCCGGGCCAGGGCGCTCCAGTACGCCGCCGAACCCGGCCGCAGCGCCACCGTCTCCCGCGGGAGCGTCGCCGCGTGCGCCGGGTCGCAGATCCACGCCGTCCGCATCCCGGGCGCCAGTTCCCGCAGTTTGGCCTCGATCGCCGCCGGGTTGCAGGCGTAGCCGCCGTGCCAGTACGCGGAGAAGACCGCGAGCTCCGGGCGCAGCGGAAGCAGCCGCTGGATCCGGTAGTGCAGCCGCAGCGCGGACTCCCCCAGGCCCCGCCGCAGCGCCGAGGCGGCCCGGCCCAGCGCCAGTCCCGCCGAGCGCAGCTCCGACAGCAGCCGGTAGCAGCGCCGGGCGCCCAGCCGCATCAGGGCGTGCCGGATCCGGTCGGTCCGCGACAGGGACAGCGGCAGCGAACCGCGGGCGCCCGGGGCGCGGTGGCGGCGCAGCAGGGCGGAGGCGCGGGCGAAGAACTCGGCCCGGCCGGCGCGCGGGAGGCGGCGCGTGTCGGCGTGGACGGCGCAGAAGTGCTCGGCCATCCGGCGGTGCAGGGTGGAGCGCCAGCGCTCCAGCTCGGGGCGCCCGGCGAGGTAGCCGAAGACCCGGTCGTACTGGTCGAAGATCTCCAGGTGGCGGGAGGTGGAGGTGGTCGGGACCGATCCGGTGCGCCGCCGGCGGTAGTGGACGCAGACCCGGTCCAGCACGGCGACGGACTCCGCCGCCAGCAGCGCCGGGTAGGTCCAGGGGGTGTCCTCGTACAGTCCCGGCGGGAATTGAAGGCCCTCGCGTTCGACGTACTCACGGCGGTACGCCTTGTTCCACACCACCGTCGGCATCGCGAGCAGGGCCGGGCGGTCTGCGAGCCGGAAGCTGGCCGGACCCTCCTCGGACAGCCGGTGCGAGAGCCGGCTGCGCACCACTTCCCCGGTCCAGTGGACGCGCGCGTGGTCGTAGATCAGGACGTCGGGGGAGCCGGTGGCCTTCAGCCGGTCGGTGAGGGCCTGCAGGGCGCCCGGGACGAGGGTGTCGTCGCCGTCGAGGAAGATCAGGTAGTCGCCGGTGGCCCGGGCCAGGCCCGCGTTCCGGGCCGGTCCCAGCCCCAGGTTGTGCGCGAGGTGCACCGCGGTCACCCGGGGGTCACGGGCCGCGTACTCGTCGATGATCGCACCGCAGGCGTCGGGGGAGGCGTCGTCGACCGCGATCAGTTCCAGGTCCGGGCAGGACTGCGTCAGGACCGAGTCCAGACTCTCCCCGAGAAAGGCCTGGACCTTGTACGCGGGCACGATGACGCTGAACCGGGGCACGGCACATCCAGGGGTCGGCGCGGGCATTCCGCCCAGGAACCCCCGGCGTGGCGGCCGGGTTACGCGGCGTGCGGCATTCGGGTTACGGAGCGTCGACGCCGCACGTGGGGCGCGGGGCGCGGGGCTACTTGACCGCGCCGGCCATCACCCCCGTGACGAACTGCCGCTGGAAGGCGAAGAAGACGACGAGCGGGACCACCATCGACAGGAACGCGCCGGGCGCCAGCACGTCGATGTTGTTCCCGAACTGCCGTACCTGCTGCTGGAGGGCGACCGTGATCGGCGGATGCGCCGAGTCGGCGAAGACCAGCGCGACGAGCATGTCGTTCCACACCCACAGGAACTGGAAGATGCCGAGCGAGGCGATCGCCGGACCGCCCAGCGGCAGCACCACCCGGGTGAACAGCCGCAGTTCACCCGCCCCGTCGAGCCGGGCCGCCTCCAGCAGCTCGCGCGGGATCTCCGCGAAGAAGTTGCGCAGCAGGAACACCGCGAAGGGCAGCCCGAAGGCGGTGTGGAAGAGCACCACGCCCGCCGTGGTCTCGAACAGCCCGATGGTGCCGAAGAGTTCCGACACCGGGATCAGCGCCACCTGCACGGGTACGACGAGCAGTCCGACGACGACGAGGAAGAGCCAGTCCCGGCCGGGGAACTCCAGCCAGGCGAAGGCGTATCCGGCGAACGCGCCCAGGGCCAGCACCAGCAGGGTCGCCGGCACCGCGATCGCGAACGTGTTCAGCAGGGAGCCGGTGATCGTCTCGTTGGCCAGCAGCCGCTCGTAGTTCTCGGCGGTCAGCCGCGAGGGCGCGCCGAACACCTGCCACCAGCCGCCGTCGTTCAGGTCGGTCGGGGCGACGAGGGAGGAGATCAGCAGGCCCAGGGTGGGCAGCAGCCAGAAGAGCGCCGCCACGACCAGGAAGAGGCGCACGGCCCCGCCGGCCAAGCCGCCTGCGGCGCGCCCGGCCCAAGACGTCGCACGTCCGGTCCGCCGGGCCGGGGCGCCCGCGGAACCCGGACTGCCCTGCCCGGCCGCTCCACCGCCGGGCAGGGCGCCGTTCTCACGGACGGGCGGGCGGAGTTCTCGCCCCGGGTCCGGCGCCGCACCGGAACGGCTCATCGGGCCCCCTCCTTCCGCAGACGGCGGATGTTCACGAGCATCACCGGAATCACCAGCACCAGCAGCAGCACGGCGATGGCGCTGCCCAGCCCCGGATCGGCGTCGGTCCCGAAGGACGTCCGGTACAGCTGCAGCGCCAGTACGTTCGCGTCGTCCTGGACCGCGCCCGGCGCGATCACGAAGACCAGGTCGAAGATCTTCATGACGTTGATGACGAGCGTGACGAGCACGACCGCCAGCAGGGGAGCCAGCAGCGGGACGGTGATCCGCCGGAACACCTGCCACTCGTTCGCCCCGTCCACCCGCGCCGCCTCCAGCAGCTCGCGCGGTACGGCAGCCAGCCCCGCCCCGATCAGCACCATCGCGAACCCGGCCCACATCCACACGTACGCCCCGATGACCGCCGGGGTGACGAGCGCCGGCCCGAGCCACTGCACCCCGCCGTACGCCTCCCGGAAGTTCATCGCGGGCAGCCGCAGCAGGGCCCCGTCGGCCTTCGCGGACAGGGTGAAGGTGCCGTCGGCCCGGGCCGTCGCCGTATCGACGACCCGGCCGTCCCTCACCGCCTCGATCCGCATCCCGGCGAAGCCCTGCTCGCTCGGGTCGACGACGTTCGTCGCGCCGCCCCCGCCCCGGGTGAAGTCCTGCCATACGGTGCCGGTGACCTCCCCCGGCACGGCCGCCGCGGTGCCCGCCGTACGGGTTCCCCCGGGCAGCGACTCCGGGGCCACGCCCACCAGCGGGAGCAGCACCGGGACCCCGGCGCGCACCGGCTCGCGGGTCACGAAGGCGCCCCCGCCGGCGTCCGTCAGCGGCGAATCACGGCCCGGCCGGGCCTTGGGGAAGGCCGAGGACTGCGCGAAGGTGTCGTGGACGCCGACCCAGACCGCGTTGGCGACGCCGCGGCCCGGGTCGTGGTCGTAGACGAGCCGGAAGATGATGCCCGCCGCCAGCATCGAAATCGCCATCGGCATGAACACCAGCAGTTTGAACGCCGTTCCCCAGCGCACCCGTTCGGTGAGCACCGCGAAGATCAGCCCGAGGGCGGTGGCCGTGGCCGGGGCGAGCACCACCCACACCGCCGTGTTCTTCAGGGCGGTGCGGATGCCGTCGTCGGCGAAGATCTCCCGGTAGTTGTCGCCGCCGACGAACACGTCGCCGGAGCGGTCGAAGAAGCTGCGGTAGAGGGAGTAGCCGATCGGCTGCACGACGAGTGCGCCGAGCAGCACGAGGGCCGGCAGCAGGAACGCCGCCGCCACCAGGCGGCGGCGCCGTGCCTCGGCGGACGGGCCGTGCGCGGCGGAGGCCGTCACGGGGATCAGTTCCCGTAGGCCTTGGCCGCGTCCGCCTCCAGTTTCGCCTGGGTGCCCGCCACGTCGGAGGGGTTGGCCAGGAAGTCCTGCAGCGCCTTCCACTCGCCCGCGCCCGGGGTCCCGCCGAAGGCCGCCGGTGCCTGGTCCGACATGTCGAAGCGGAAGTCGTCGCCCGCCGCGATCAGCGACTTGGCGATGCCGCGCTGGATGTCGTTCGGGTACACCGCCGGGTCGACCGACTTGTTGGGGGAGAGGAAACCGCCCTCGCGGGCCTGGATCTGCGCCGCGTCCGGCGACGCCAGGAAGGTCAGCAGCGCCTGCGCGCCCTTCGACGGCTTCAGCGCGACGGCCACGTCACCGCCCGAGACCACCGGCGCCTTCGCGCCGACCGCCGGGAAGGGGAAGACGAGGGCGTCCTCGCCGATCTTCGCCTGGGTCTGCGCGATGTTCACCGCGACGAAGTCGCCCTCGAAGACCATCGCGGCCGCCGGCCGGTCGCCTCCCGTGAAGGTCTGCGTCACCGACTTCGGGAACTCGGTGGCCAGCGCCCCGCTCGTGCCGCCCGCCAGGAAGTCCCGCCGCCCGAACAGCTCGCCGAGCGTGGTCAGGGCCTGCTTGACGCTGTCGTCGGTCCACTTGATCTCGTGCTTGGCCAGCCGGTCGTACTGCTCCGGGCCGGACTGGGAGAGGTAGATGTTCTCGAACCAGTCCGTGAGGGTCCAGCCGTCCGCGCCCGCCACCGAGACCGCCGGGGTGCCCGACGCCGACAGGGTGTCCGCCGCGGTGATCAGTTCCTTCCAGGTCTTCGGCGGTTTGACGCCCGCCGCCTCGAAGGCCTTCGCGTTGTACCAGATCAGCGACTTGTTGGCGGCCTTGTAGTAGACGCCGTACTGGGTGCCGCCGACCGCGCCCAGCGACTTCCAGCCCGCCGAGTAGTTCTTGTCCAGCTGCGCCTGCGCCTCCGGGCCGACCGGCTGCGCCCACTTGTTCTGCACCGCCGAGACCAGCGCCCCGACCTGCGGCAGCAGCGCCACGTCCGGCGGCGCCCCGCCGGCGATCTTCGTGCCGAGGAAGGTGACGATGGGGTCCTGGGCCGGGACGAAGGTGACGGTGGCCCCCGTCCGCTTCTCGAACTCCTTGAGGACCTTGGTGAAGTTCTCCTGCTCGGGGCCCGTCCAGACCGCCGCGACCTGGAGTTTCTCGCCGTCCAGCCGCGGTAACTGCACCCCGGGCGAGGCCGTGCCGCCCTGGGGCGGCCGGGGCTCCTTCTCGGCGTCGCCGCCGCACGCGGTCAGCGCGAGTGCGCCCGCCGCGGCCAGCGCCGCCCACCTGAGATGCGTACGGCTCGTTCCGTGCTCGCGCATGGCTCTGCCCCCGATACCCGTGGTGTGTCCCGGACCACAAGGTCTACGCCGACCTGCGCGGCCCCGCAATACCGCGTCGCGGTGACGGGCGCGAGGCGGTACCGGCTCCGGGGCCGGCTCAGGGAGCCGGCGGGAACAGCACGGGTATCGCCGAGACCAGGTGCGCGGCCCGGTCCAGGGCGCTCGCCAGCAGCGCGAGGTCGGTCGGGCCGTTGCCCAGCTCGCGCACCGGCCTGCGGGCCGGCGGATCGCCCATCCGCTCCCACTCCACGGGCACTACCGTCGGCCGCAGGGTCGCCGTCCGGGGGATCCGCCCGGTGACCCGGCCGGCCTGGAACGGGACCGTACGGCCGTCCGCGAAGCGCAGCACGCCGCGGCCGGGCCCCGGCTGGTCCGGCGCGTCGAGCTCCACCCGAAGGGGCGCCATCCGGGCCGGACCGGTGTCCGCCGTACGGTCCGGGCGGGAGGTGCTCGCCACCAGGTGCACGCCGAGCCGGGCGCCGTCGCGGGCCACCGCCTCCAGCGCCCGGACCACCGAACCGGCGGCGGGGCGGCCCGCGCTGCCCAGCCCGGGCGCGACCAGCGCGTCGAGGTCGTCCACCAGCACCACCAGGCGGGGCAGCGGGCTCGGCCCGACCGGATCCGTCCGGGTGGCCGCCGCGCGCAGCCGGAGCGTCCCCGTCCGTACCGGCTCGCCGTGGCCCGGCGAGCCGGAGGACGGCCCGCCGTCGCCGCGGACCTCGCCCGGGGCGGGCCGGCGGGGCGCCACCATCCGGCCGGACACCTCGCGCTGCGCGTGCCACTCGGCGAAGGGCACGCCGTCCAGCAGATCGGCGCGCCGCTTGAGCTCCGCGCCCAGCG
The DNA here is from genome assembly GCF_024666385.1 of Streptomyces yangpuensis. Lineage (NCBI taxonomy): Bacteria > Bacillati > Actinomycetota > Actinomycetes > Kitasatosporales > Streptomycetaceae > Streptomyces > Streptomyces yangpuensis. The sequence goes on along the minus strand of NZ_CP102514.1, from coordinate 2,890,784 downwards.
CCTGCGCGAACTCCCGCATGCGCAGCGGATCGGAGGCGACCAGGTGGGCGCAGACGTGGGGCAGCTCGGTGCAGGGCAGCAGTCCGTCGCCGCGTTCGCCGCCCGCCCCGTCGAGGAGGAGCAGCCCGAGCCGGTCGGGCCGGGCGCCCGCGGACAGCGACGCGGCCACCGAGCGCAGCAGCTCGGTCCGCCCGCTCCCGGCGGGACCCTCGACGATCAGGTGCGGGCCGTCGTGGACCAGCTCGGTGCCGACGGGGCCGCGCCGTCCGCTGCCCAGCACGATCTCGGCCAGGCCGCCCTGGCCCTGCCCCTGGTCGGTGGCGGCCGCCCAGCGGGCCATCAGGGAGGCCGGAGTGGCCCGGGCCAGCCCCAGCTCGTCCAGCAGCCGGGCCGTGGCCGGCAGGGTGGCGGCCGTGGGGCGGCTCGGCCCGCCGGCACCGCCGTCGGTGGGCCGCAGGGGTGCCAGCGCCCGGGCGAACCGCTCGGCCCAGGCCGTGGAGACGGCGTCGGAGACGGCCGTGGCGCCGGTGGGGACCGGTCGGCCGCCGCGGACCTCGAAGGTCCGTACGGCCGTGGCCACGTCCCCGCTGAGGAGGGCGACGGCACCGCAGTCCCGGAAGGCCGGGGTGGCCGCGCAGGCGGTCTCGTAGGTGTCGGAGACGGGCGAGGCGGGGGTGGCGGCCGGGGCCTCGGCGAGCGCCAGGACGTGTATCCCGGCGGCCGGGCCGTGCGAGGCGAGCCGGCCGGTGATGTCGCGCAGCGCGCCGGTGCCGGGGTCGCCGTCCAGCACCAGGAGCGTGTACGGGCCCGCGTGGGCGCCGGCCGCCTCGCGGACCTGTTCGGCGGGGGCGCTCGCCCAGTGCGCGCCGAGCGGGCCGTCGTCCAGGCGCCGGGTCAGCTCGGCCGTGCGGGCGGCGGCCTGGTCACGGTCGTAGGCGAGGAGCAGACGGCAGTCCTGGCCGTGCGCGGGCCGTACGTGGGGCAGCCAGCCCAGCCAGCCCCAGTCGCGCCGCCGGTCGGCGAGCGGCCGGGCCCGGTCGGCGCTGACGAGCACGATCTCCAGCTGTCCCGGTGCGTGCAGCCCCGCGAGCTGCGCGACCACCCAGCGGGCGGCCCCGGACAGCCGGGGCCGCGGGCCGGCGATGCCGAGGGCCCCGACGGCGGGCAGGGACACCCGGCTCCCGGCGCCGAGCCCGACCTCCAGCAGCGCGTCCCGGCCGGCCGGCCCGGAGGTACGGGACCACAGGCGGCCGGTGGGCCCCATCGCGGCCAGCAGCAGCGCGGCCGGGTCGTCGGGGTGCGGCGCGGCGGCGGTGACGACGGTCTCCGGCAGGGCCTCCGCGGCGTCCTCGCCGCGCACCCATTTGCGGGCCCACGCACCGAGGCCCTTACGGCGGCCGGAGCCGGGCCGGGCGCCGTCCGGTCCGGCCGCGCCGGGGGCGCCGGAGGGGTCGGAGGGGTCGGAGGAGCCCGGGAGGGCCGCGCCCGTCGCACCGGCCGGTCCGTACGGCCCGGCGGCCTGGGCGGGCGGGCCGGAGGAGCCCGGTGGCGTGCCGGGGGCGGCGGCCTGCGCGGCCTGGGCGGGCAGGCCGTACGCCCCGGGACCGGGGCCGGCCGGGCCGCGGGCGCCCGCCGCCGTCCCGGGGGCGTCGGGCAAGGCACCCGTGGGGCCGCCGGGGGTGTCGTGCGCGCCGGGTGCGGCAAGGGCCAGGTGGCCCTCCTGGTCGGGGGTCACCGGCAGCGAGGGCGTGCCCGCGGGCGCCAGCCGCAGGGTGGACTCGCCGACCCGCAGCAGGGCTCCCGGAGGCAGGGCGACCGGCTGGGCGCCGACCGGGGAGCCGTCGAGGGTGGTGCCGTTCGTCGAGTTCAGATCGGCCACGGCGACCCGGCCGTCGTGGACCACCGTCACCGCGCAGTGCATCCGGGAGACGTCGGGGTCGTCCAGCGGGACGTCGGCGTCGCCGGACCGGCCCACCCGGATCTGCCCGCCGTGCAGCAGGTGCACCCCGCCCGCGTCGGGTCCGGCCACGACGTGCAGCTGGGGTGCGCCCAGGCCGTCCTCGGGCAGCACGTCCGGCATCGGCGCGTGCAGCGCCAGCACCGCACCGTCCACCAGCGGCGGTTCGCCCAGCACCCGCCGCTGGAGGTCGAGGCGCTCGGAGCCCGCGTACAGCACGACCGTGCCCCCGGTGTCGGGGCCGCCGACGGTGGCCGCGAGTCCGGAGGCGACCGCGGCCAGCGCGGTACCGACGGGCGCGGTGACGAGCACGTCACAGCTCGCCGGGGCGGTCGCGGCCTGGTGGCCGCTGCGCGACCCGAGGACGGTCAGCCGGATCTGCATCGCCGTCAGCGGTCCCTTCTGCGCGGTGCGCGGTGCGTGCGCCCGGCAGAGGACCCCGTGACATGACTGCCCGATCGCCCCCGCCCGGCACGGACGCGTCGTCCGGTCAGGTCTGCCCGGAAGGCGCGGCTCCCGTCCCGTGCCGTTCCGTACGGGTGCATCCTCGCACCTGTCGCGGACAACACGCCCGGCACCCGGCAAGAAATGATCTTGATCTGTCGTGGGGTGCGCCGGGGGCCGATCGAATCCGGACCGCGAGCGGGGGAAACAAGGTGAAAATCGCCTCCGGCATACCCCGAAAACGTCACCCTCCGTACATATGTGCGGCAACCAACCTCCGGGGACCCGCGTCTTCCCGGGGGACACCCCCTAGAGTGGGCCGGAAAACCCACTCGACGGATCGACCACAGCAGACGACAGCAGGGGAGCGCGAGACGTGCGGCCAGTCGGCAGTAAATACCTGCTCGAGGAGCCGCTCGGGCGCGGCGCCACGGGTACCGTCTGGCGCGCCCGCCAGCGGGAGACCGCCGGTGCGGAGGCCGCCGTCGCGGGACAGCCCGGCGAGACCGTGGCCATCAAGGTCCTCAAGGAGGAGCTGGCCCAGGACGCGGACATCGTCATGCGCTTCCTGCGGGAGCGCTCGGTCCTGCTGCGCCTGACGCACGCCAACATCGTGCGCACCCGTGACCTCGTCGTCGAGGGCGACCTGCTCGCCCTGGTCATGGACCTGATCGACGGTCCGGACCTGCACCGCTACCTGCGCGAGAACGGCCCCTTCACGCCGGTCGCCGCCAGCCTGCTGACCGCCCAGATCGCCGACGCGCTCGCCGCCAGCCACGCCGACGGCGTCGTGCACCGCGACCTGAAGCCCGCCAACGTGCTCCTCGACGAGCGCGGCGGCCAGATGAAGCCGATGCTGACCGACTTCGGCATCGCCCGCCTCGCCGACTCCCCGGGCCTGACCCGCACCCACGAGTTCGTCGGCACCCCGGCCTACGTCGCCCCCGAGTCCGCCGAGGGCCGGCCCCAGACCTCCGCCGTCGACATCTACGGCGCCGGCATCCTGCTCTACGAGCTGCTCACCGGCCGCCCGCCGTTCGCCGGGGGCACCGCGCTCGAAGTGCTCCACCGCCACCTCAGCGAGGAGCCGCAGCGCCCCTCGACCGTGCCCGAGCCGCTCTGGACGGTCGTCGAGCGCTGCCTGCGCAAGGAGCCGAACGAGCGCCCCAGCGCGCAGAGCCTGGCCCGCGCCCTGCGCGTGGTGGCCGCCGGTATCGGCGTGCACTCCTCCGCCGTCGACGTGGAGGCCGCGCTCGGTGTGGGCGCCCTCCTCGCGCCCGACCCCTCGCCCGCCCCGGTTCCCGAGACCCCCGGCGCCGCGGACCCCACCCAGGTGCTGCCGTCCGGGGCGGGCTCCCCGGCGGGCGCCTACGACCCGAACGCGATGACCAGCGTCATGCCGCCGGTCGGCGCCGCCGACGCCACCTCGGTGCTGCCGAGCACCGGGGGCCCCGGCGCCGACCCGACCTCGGTCATGCCGCCGGTGCAGCAGCCGGACGCGCCGCACCCGTGGCAGACGCAGATGGCGGCCGCCCGCGACCGCAACGAGCAGACGCAGATCCAGTACCTCGACCCGGAGGACGACCCGCTGCGCCGCCGCCCGCAGCGCCAGGCGCCCCCGCCGCCGCAGCACCGGCCCCAGCAGCCGCCGCAGTACCGGCAGGGCCCGCCGCAGCAGCAGTACCAGCAGCCGCAGCAGCCCCAGTACCGCCAGCCGCAGCAGCCTCCGCAGCAGCAGTACGCGCCCCCGCCCCCGCCGCCGCAGCACTACCAGCCGCAGCAGCGCCAGCCCCAGCAGTACCAGCAGCCGCAGCAGCCCCAGTACCGGCAGCCGCAGCAGCCCCAGCAGGCCCCGCCGCAGCCTCCGGCCCCCCGGGAGCCGCGCGAGCCGCGCCGCCGCAGCGCCAACCCGGTGCGGATCCCCGGCCTCGGCTGCCTCAAGGGCTGCCTGGTGCTGATCCTGGTGTTCTTCGTGGCGGGCTGGCTGATCTGGGAGCTCACCCCGCTCCAGGAATGGGTCGGCACCGGCAAGGGATGGTGGGACCAGGTCTGGGCCTGGGGCTCCGGAGTGGTCGACTGGGTCACGACGATCGGGGACGCGGCGAGCTCGGGCTCCTCCGGCCCCGCCAACCCCTGAGACGGGGCCCGTAGCGACGACTTCGTGGATTTGTCGACATCCGGGACGTGATTTCGCCCCCAGAAGTGAAGGTCGTCGCGAATCGGGCCCCCTGCTGGCCTCCGAAGCCCGCCGGGCCGCGTAGCTTTGGGGCGTACGCCAGCCACCGAGGGAGCAGTCGTGGCACGGAAGATCGGCAGCCGGTACACCGCGCACCAGATCCTGGGGCGCGGCAGCGCGGGCACGGTGTGGCTGGGCGAGGGGCCCGACGGGCCCGTCGCCGTCAAACTCCTGCGCGAGGACCTCGCGTCCGACCAGGAACTGGTCGGACGCTTCGTCCAGGAGCGCAGCGCCCTGCTCGGCCTGGAGCATCCGCACGTCGTCTCCGTCCGCGACCTCGTCGTGGACGGCAACGACCTCGCCCTCGTCATGGACCTCGTCCGCGGTACGGACCTGCGCACGCGGCTCGACCGCGAGCGCCGGCTGGCCCCCGAGGCGGCCGTGGCGATCGTCGCGGACGTGGCCGACGCGCTGGCCGCGGCGCACGCGGCGGGGGTCGTCCACCGCGACGTCAAGCCGGAGAACGTCCTGCTGGACATGCAGGGCCCGCTCGGCCCCGGCGGCTCGCACCCGGCGCTGCTGACCGACTTCGGCGTGGCCAAGCTGATCGACTCCCCCCGGCGGGCCACCGCGGGCCGGGCCACCGCACCGACGACGCGCATCATCGGCACCCCGGACTACCTGGCGCCGGAGATCGTGGAGGGGCTGCCCCCGCGCGCGGCCGTCGACATATACGCCCTGGCCACCGTCCTGTACGAGCTGCTGGCCGGATTCACGCCCTTCGGCGGGGGCCACCCGGGCGCGGTGCTGCGGCGCCACGTGACCGAGACGGTCGTCCCGCTGCCGGGGATCCCGGACGAGCTGTGGCAGCTCATCGTGCAGTGCCTGGCCAAGGCCCCGGCCTCGCGGCTGCGGGCCTCGGAGCTGTCGGTCCGGCTGCGCGACCTGCTGCCGATGCTGGCCGGGATGCCGCCGCTGGACGTGGACGAGCCGGACGACGCGGAGCCGGAGCCCGCCGCCCCGGAGGAACCCTCCGCCGACCCGGTGCGACGGCGCGGCGTGGTGCCCCTCGTGCCGGGGTCGGCGACCGACTCCAACCGGGACACCCACACCTCGATGCGGGTGCCGGGGCCGGACGAGCTGGCGGGCGGGGCGCTGGGCACGGCCCGCGTGCCGCGCCCGGCCGGCGGGCACCGGCCCGGCTCGGCCCGGCACCGCGCCGAGGCCGCCCGCAAGCGGCGGCTGACCCTGTCCGCGGTGGCGGTGGCCCTGGCCGCCGCGGTCGGCCTGGGCAGCTGGCTGGCGCTGTCGGGGGGCGACGAGCCGAAGCCCCGGCAGGACAACAAGCAGTCGGGCCCCCGGCACCCGTAGCCGTCCGCGGCGCCGCTGCCGGGGGCGCCGCCCCCGGACCCCCGCGCCTCAAACGCCGGCGGGGCTGGATTTCCCGGCCCGGGGAGGGACTAGACGGCGGCCAGTTCCGGGTGCCAGCGGCGGGCCACGGCCGGGTGGGCGCGGACCCAGCCCTTCAGCTCGTTGCGGCCGTACTCGGCGTGCAGCGGGTTCGACGCGTCGTGCGCGACCCCGGGGGCCGAGCGCAGGTAGTCGCCCGGGACGGTGTCGATCACGGCGTCCAGCCGCGGGTTGTAGAAGAAGGGCACCGAGAACCGTTCCACCGCGCCGGGCGGGCTGACCACCCGGTGGTCGGTCGCCGTCAGGTAGCCCTCGGTGGCGATCTCCAGCAGTTCGCCCAGGTTCACCACGAACGCCCCCGGCATCGGCGGCACGTCCACGTAGCCGCCGTCCCGGACCACCTGGAGGCCGCCCACGGAGTCCTGCAGCAGCAGCGTGAGGAAGCCGTAGTCCTTGTGCGCCCCGACCCCCTGGTCGGCGCCGGACGGGGCCGACCCCGGGTAGCGGATCAGCTTGGTGTGCAGGTGCGGGCGGTCGGCGAAGGCCTCGTCGAAGAAGTCGGCCGGGGCGCCGATCGAGACCAGGAGCTCGCGCAGCAGGCGGTGCGCCACCGCCGCCAGCCGGGACTGCCAGTCGAGGACCACCGTACGGAGCTCGGGCAGGGCGGCCGGCCACTGGTTCGGGCCCTCCAGCCACAGGTACGGCGGGTCGCCCGGGCCCACCTCCGGCGCCGGGCGTTCCGCGCCGACGTCCAGCTGGTCGCGCCAGTCGGAGGCTCCGCCGGTCAGCTCGTGGCCGATACGGGTGTAGCCGCGGAAGTGCGGGGAGTTCAGGTTGCTCACGGCGAGCCGGTCGGCCTCCGGGAGGGCGAAGAAGGCCCGGGTGACCTCCAGGATGCGGGCGCTCTCGGCGGCGGTGACGCCGTGCCCGGTCAGGTGCAGGAAACCGGTGTCCCTGGCTGCTGCGTGCAGCTTCTTCAGGAAGTCGGCCCGCTGGGCCGGGTCGTCGGCCTGGGAGAGGTCCAGGACGGGGAGAGAGTGCGCGGACGGCATGACGGCTCCGTTTCGGATGTCACGGGGTCCTGTTCCCCTGAGGTGGAGGGGTGCGGGTGGGGTGGGGCCGCCGGCAGGGATGGCGCCGGGGCCGCATGGCTCGCGTACAGGACCAAGTCGGATCGGTGCGGATCAGGCTTGGGTTCGGTCCGGCGGCAGACAGCTCGTCGTCGTGACGCGCATGAAGTCCACATGGCGACGCTTGACGAGGTGAACGGTCATACGGTGAGCGTACGCCCGTGCGAGCGTTCATCAGAACGGGTGATCCGGCCTGCCCGGACGGGCTTGCCCGCGGACCGGCTACGCTGGACCCGTGGCAGTCGTCGATGTTTCCGAAGAGCTGAAGTCCCTCTCCTCGACCATGGGGTCGATCGAGGCCGTCCTGGACCTCGACAAGCTGAGGGCAGATATCGCCGTGCTCGAGGAGCAGGCCGCCGCGCCGTCCCTGTGGGACGACCCGGAAGCCGCCCAGAAGATCACGAGCAAGCTTTCGCACCTCCAGGCGGAGGTCCGTAAGGCCGAGACCCTGCGCGGGCGCATCGACGACCTCGGGGTGCTGTTCGAGCTCGCCCAGGAGATGGACGACGCGGACACCCTCGCCGAGGCCGAGACCGAGCTGGCGTCCGTGCGCAAGGCACTGGACGAGATGGAGGTCCGGACCCTGCTCTCCGGCGAGTACGCCGAGCGCGAGGCCCTGGTCAACATCCGTGCCGAGGCCGGCGGCGTCGACGCCTCCGACTTCGCCGAGCGCCTCCAGCGCATGTACCTGCGCTGGGCCGAGCGCCACGGCTACTCCACGGAGATCTACGAGACCTCGTACGCGGAAGAGGCCGGCATCAAGTCGACCACCTTCGTCGTCAAGGCCCCTTACGCCTACGGCACCCTCTCCGTCGAGCAGGGCACCCACCGCCTGGTGCGCATCTCGCCCTTCGACAACCAGGGCCGCCGCCAGACCTCCTTCGCCGGCGTCGAGGTGCTCCCGGTCGTCGAGACCAGCGACCACGTCGAGATCGACGAGTCCGAGCTGCGCGTCGACGTGTACCGCGCCTCCGGCCCCGGCGGCCAGGGCGTCAACACGACCGACTCGGCCGTGCGCATCACGCACATCCCGACCGGCATCGTCGTCTCCTGCCAGAACGAGCGCTCGCAGATCCAGAACAAGGCCAGCGCCATGAACGTCCTCCAGGCCAAGCTGCTGGAGCGGCGCCGCCAGGAGGAGCAGGCCAGGATGGACGCCCTCAAGGACGGCGGCAGCTCCTGGGGCAACCAGATGCGCTCCTACGTCCTGCACCCGTACCAGATGGTCAAGGACCTGCGCACGGAGTTCGAGGTCGGCAACCCGCAGGCGGTCCTCGACGGCGAGATCGACGGCTTCCTGGAGGCCGGAATCCGCTGGCGCAAGCAGCAGGAGCAGACCGCGTAAGGCGCGAAAGCGCGCACGCAGGCACAGAACGCGGGAAGGGCCCGGACACCTCAGTGTCCGGGCCCTTCCGCTGCATGTGATCGGTACGCGGCGCGGGCACCGACGAGTACCGGCGCCGGGTCCCGCCCGGACAGCGCCTCCTAGGCGGTCTGCTGGGCCACCAGCACCAGAGCTGCCACGAGCACCACCATGAGCACGATGAGAGCCACGGGGTTCAGGCCGGAGAAGGGGCCCTCCTGCTGGAGGCGCTCCCGGTTCGCCCGGCACACAGGGCAGCGGCCCTGGCTGACGGGTGCGGCGCAGTTCGCGCACACGAGCCGGTCATATGTCATGCGCTCCTCCTCTCGTCCCCTCGGTATTCCTTCTTGCCTAACGGCGCGGGGAACCGGACCGTTCCCCCTACCACTGTGCCAGCTTCGCCGACATTCGGCGCGGCCCGTCCGGGCAATCGCGGTCCGGACCCTCCAGGACCACGGGATATACCGGACAACTCCGGTTGCCGGGTCCACACCTCGCGCGCGTTCGCGTATGGTCACGCACACCTACTCCCGGCGACCATGGTGCACCCGTGATCCGATTCGACAGCGTCTCCAAGTCCTACCCGAAGCAGAGCCGCCCCGCACTCAGAGAAGTCTCCCTCGACATCGCGAAGGGCGAGTTCGTCTTCCTGGTCGGCTCCTCCGGCTCCGGCAAGTCCACGTTCCTGCGCCTGATCCTGCGCGAGGAGCGGGCCAGCCACGGCCAGGTGCACGTCCTGGGCAAGGACCTCGCCAAGCTCTCCAACTGGAAGGTCCCGCAGATGCGGCGCCAGCTGGGGACCGTCTTCCAGGACTTCCGCCTGCTGCCCAACAAGACGGTCGCCGAGAACGTGGCCTTCGCCCAGGAGGTCATCGGCAAGCCGAGGGGCGAGATCCGCAAGGCGGTCCCGCAGGTCCTCGAACTCGTCGGCCTGGGCGGCAAGGAAGACCGCATGCCCGGCGAACTCTCCGGCGGTGAGCAGCAGCGCGTGGCCATCGCCCGCGCCTTCGTCAACCGCCCGGCGCTGCTGATCGCGGACGAGCCCACCGGCAACCTCGACCCCCAGACCTCCGTCGGGATCATGAAGCTGCTGGACCGGATCAACCGGACCGGAACCACCGTGATCATGGCGACGCACGACCAGCAGATCGTCGACCAGATGCGCAAGCGCGTCATCGAACTCGAACAGGGCCGACTCGTGCGCGACCAGTCGCGCGGCGTCTACGGCTACCAGCACTGAAAGGCCCCCAGAGTCATGCGCGCCCAGTTCGTCATGTCCGAGATCGGCGTCGGCCTCCGCCGCAATCTCACCATGACCTTCGCGGTCATCATCTCCGTGGCCCTGTCGCTGGCCCTGTTCGGCGGCTCCCTGCTCATGAGCGAGCAGGTCGGCAAGATGAAGGGCTTCTGGTACGACAAGGCCAACGTCACGCTCTACCTCTGCAACAAGCAGGACGCCCAGGAGGCGGGCGAGGCCGCCGCCAAGAACGGCACCCCGGGCGTGGCCACCTGCGCCAAGGGCGCGGTCACCGAGGACCAGAAGAAGCAGATCGAGGCCGAGCTCAAGCAGATGTCCCTGGTGAAGTCCGTCGCCTACGAATCGGCGGACGAGGCCTACAAGCACTACCAGGAGCGGTTCGGCAACACGGCCCTCGCCTCCTCCATCACCCCGGACCAGATGCAGGAGTCCTTCCGGGTCAAGCTGAAGGACCCGGAGAAGTACAAGGTGGTCACCTCCGCCTTCGCGGGCCGGGACGGCATCCACACCGTCGACGACCAGCGCCAGGCCATCGACGACCTGTTCAAGATCCTGAACTACCTCAACATGGCCGCCATCGGCATCATGCTGATCATGCTGGTCGTGGCGCTGCTCCTGATCGTCAACACCGTGCGCGTCTCGGCGTTCAGCCGCAGGCGGGAGACCGGGATCATGCGGCTCGTGGGCGCCTCCAGCTTCTACATCCAGGTCCCCTTCATCATGGAGGCCGCCGTCGCCGGGCTCATCGGCGCGCTCTTCGCCTGCGTCATGCTCGTCTCCGGCCAGTACTTCGTGATCGACCACGGCGTGGGCCTGCGCGAGAAGATCCAGCTCATCGACTTCATGGGCTGGGGATCGGTGCTGGCCAAGCTCCCGTACGTGCTGTTCATCGGCCTCCTGATGCCTTCCATGGCCGCTTTCGTCGCCCTGCGCAAGTACCTGAAGGTGTGACAAGCGCCCCGCGAGCGGTCCGGTCAACCATCCGTACCGGCGCGGGGCTTGTCCTAGACTCGGCGCCATGCTGGGCTTGCCGAGTATCCCCGCCTTCTGTCTGCGGCCCCGCGACCCACGTCGCGGGGCCGTTCTGACGTTAACCTTCGTCGGCGTCGTCGCCGTCGGCGCGTTCACCGGCTGCTGGGACCGCGCGGACGGTGCCGCGGCCGCGGCCGTGGCCCGTACGGACACATCCGCACCCGCACCTGCGCCCGGGACCGTGCGCGCGGAGGGCACCGCCGACCGCGAGGCGGTCGCCCGCGCCGCCGCCGAGGCCGTCGCCGAGGGCAAGTCCGGCAAGAAGGCCGCGCAGGAAGTGGTCAGCCGCAGCGGCGACCGCTGGGGCACCGTCTACGACCGGGGCGAGTACGCCGCCTTCGCCGAAGGCCTCGACGGGCACTGGACCGGTGTCGGGGTCTGGGCCGTGCGCGCCCAGGACGGCATGATCACGGTCGACGGTGTCGAGCCCGGCGGCCCCGCCGCCCGGGCCGGCCTGCGCGCCGGTGACCGGCTGCTGAGCGTCGACGGACACGGGGTGACCGGGCTGGCCGTGGCCGACGTGGTCGCCCTGCTCCGCGGCACCGCCGGCACCCCTGTCGTACTGAACCTCAGCCGGGGCGGCGCCGACCTCACCGAGACCGTGGTGCGCGAGCGGCTGCGCATCGAGCCGGTGACCGTGCGGCGGCTCGCCGGCGACGTCACCGTCATCAAGGTGACCTCCTTCACCCGAGGTTCCGGCGACCGGGTCAGGGCGGCCGTCCGCGCGGCCCCGCCCGGCGGGGGGGTCATGCTCGACCTGCGCGGCAACCGGGGCGGACTGGTCGCCGAGGCGGTCACGGCCGCCTCCGCCTTCCTGGACGGCGGGCTCGTGGCGACCTACGACGTACGGGGCGAGCAGCGCGTGCTGAACGCGGCGCCGGGCGGGGACACGGCCCGGCCGCTGGTGGCCCTCGTCGACGGCGGCACGATGAGCGCCGCCGAGCTGGTGACGGGCGCGCTCCAGGACCGGGGCCGGGCGGTGGCGGTGGGCAGCCGGACCTTCGGCAAGGGCTCGGTGCAGATGCCGACCGAGCTCCCGGACGGCTCGGTGGCCGAGCTGACGGTGGGCACGTACCGCACGCCGGCGGGCCGCAGCCTCGACGGCGGCGGCATCACCCCGGACGTACCGGCCGGCGAACGGGCCGAGGAGCGGGCCGTCACGGTATTGGGTGGCCTCGGGGTGGGGTCGTAGTGCGAAAATGACCGCACTATGGCTAAGGAAAAAGGGCGCAAGCTGATCGCCCAGAACAAGAAGGCGCGGCACGACTACGCGATCCTCGACACCTACGAGTGCGGTCTCGTGCTCACCGGTACCGAGGTGAAGTCCATGCGCCAGGGCCGGGCCTCGCTGGTGGACGGCTTCGTGTCGGTGGAGGGCCGGGAGGCCTGGCTCTACAACGTGCACGTGCCGGAGTACAGCCAGGGCACCTGGACCAACCACAGCGCCCGGCGCAAGCGCAAGCTCCTCATGCACCGCGAGGAGATCGACAAGCTGGAGCGCAAGGCCGACGAGTCGGGTCACACGATCGTGCCCCTCTCGCTGTACTTCAAGGACGGCCGGGCGAAGGTCGAGATCGCGCTGGCGAAGGGCAAGAAGGAGTACGACAAGCGGCAGACGCTGCGGGAGAAGCAGGACACCCGCGAGACGAACCGGGCGATCTCGGCCATCCGTCGCAAGCAGCGCGGCACGGTTTAATCACCTGGCACGCGGTGGTCCACTTCGCGTACCATGGCGTCAGCACCGCCCCCCGGGGTGGAGCACATTGTTAAAAAAACATGGGGATGATCGGTTTCGACAGCGGATGTCGATGCAGGGGAAGCGAGCCGAGGAAGCGGCAATGATCTCGCTAACCACATGTCGCAAAAAATAATCGCCAACTCCAAGAGCGATAACTCCCGCTTCACCCTCGCTGCCTAATAACAGTGAGCTGAAGCCTCTGTGAGGAGCGTCAGCCCGGAAGTGGTCCCGGTCCGGATCCTGGCGTCAACTAGGGATCTAAACCTCTAGCCCCGGTCACGGGGGTTGGAGGGAAATCAAACAGTGACTGAGCCCGTCGGAGACTTGTCCGTGTGATCTCCGGGGCCGAGAAAAGCGCAGCGGACTGCGCTCGGAGAAGCCCTGCTTCTGCACCGTTGGACGCGGGTTCGATTCCCGCCATCTCCACTCATCCCATGTGGGCGAAGGCCCCCTGACCTGCGAAAAGTCTCGCCAGGTCAGGGGGCCTCCGTCATGTGGGACGCAGTGACGACCTCGATGTGGCAGCGCGGCTGCTGAACGCCGCGTTCGATGCGCGCGTCCGCCGTCAGCAGGGGGACGCCCAGTGCCTCGGCGAGGGCGACGTACGTGGCGTCGTAGGCGGAGAGGTTGGCGTACAGCTTTCGGATCCGGGGGAGCAGGGGGCCCGTCTCGTGCCGCTGTACGCGCAGCCCCTGATAGGTCTTGAAGTGCTCGTCGAGGCTCTCGGGGGCGATTTTGGAGCCGCGTGCCATGCCCAGAAGGGCGGAAGCGATCGCGGTGTTCAGCAGGTGGGGAGCGGCGAGAAGGTCTTCCTCGCTGATCCGCCGGCGGGCAGCGGCGCCCCGGGAGCCCTTGTCCGTGAGGAACAGGACCAGGGCGGAGGAGTCCACGACGATCAACGGCCCGTCCTGCCCGCGTCGATGGCGTCGAGGACGTCCTGGATGTCGATGTCCTCCGTGGCGTAGCGCTCGGCGCGGTCGGCCATTTCGGCGAGCGTGGGCTGGGTGGCGTCTCGCGTCACGAGGCTGAGCAGGTAGCCCTGCAGGGACTGCCCGGCCTCGGCGGCCCGGACCTTTATGCGGCGGGCGATGTCATCGGGGACTTCCCGGATCGTGAACGCAGTCATGACTGCATTTTCTCGTCGGTGCAGTCACTTTGCAGTCTCGCGGGCGGGCTTGTGGGCGGCTTCGGTTCCCGCCCTCTCCACTCGTCCCATGGGGGGCGAAGGCCCCGCAGCCGAGGGGCTGCGGGGCCTTCGGCTTTCCCGCGCCGCCGACGGGTCGACGGCATGCCAGGACGTCAGTCCGAGTAGTGGTAGCGGGCCTTGAGGATCTTCACTTCCTTGTCGTCGGCCCGGTAGACCAGTCGGTGCTCGTCGTCCATCCGGCGGGACCAATAGCCAGTCAGGTCGCCCTTGAGCGGTTCGGGCTTGCCGATGCCGGCGAAGGGGGACCGTTGGATCTCCTGGATCAGGCGGGTGATCCGCTGGGCCATCGGGAAACGGGCCCCCGGCCGGGTGGCCGGGGGCCCGGTCAGGCTTGGGCGCGGATCAGCAGAACGGGACCTTGTCGAGGTTCAGGGCGTAGCGGGCGGCGATCCAGCCGCTGCCGTCGGCGAGCTTGTACCAGATCGAGTTGCCGTCGACCTTCTGGCTGTTGACCTTGCACTGGAGGGCGACGACCGAGCCGGTCTTGAGCTTGCCCTTCTGTGCGTACTTCGTGCCGGGGCCGGAGCGGACGCCGAGGCCCTTGCCGGGGGAGACGATCTTGGCCTTGGGGTGCTTGTGGTGGTCCTTGCCCTTGCCGCCGTCGCCCTTGCCGCCGCACTTGCAGTCGCCGGGCTTGCCGGGCTTGCCGGTGTCGCCCTTCGGACCCTTCGGCCCCTTGGGGCCCTGCGGGCCGGCCGGGCCGGGCTTACCGGGCTTGCCGGGGTGCCCCTTCGGCCCCTGGGGTCCCGCGGGGCCCTGCTTGCCGTCACGTCCGGGCTTGCCGTCGTGGCCCTTCGGGCCCTGCTTGCCGGTGTCGCCCTTCGGGCCCCGTGGACCCGCGGGACCCGTGTCGCCCTTCGGGCCGTTCGCGGGACCCGGCTCGCCCTTCGGGCCACGCTTGCCGGTGTCTCCCTTCTCACCCTTGTCGCCCTTGTCGCCCTTCGGGCCGGGCTCGCCGCGATCGCCCTTGTCCCCCTTGTCGCCCTTGGGGCCGGGCTTTCCGGGCTTGCCGTGGTTCCCGGGCTTTCCGGGCTTGCCGTCGTCGCCCTTGTCGCCCTTGTCGCCCTTGGGGCCCGACACCGGGGTGGCCACGGCGAACAGGGCCGGTGCGTCCACGTCCGTCGCCCACTCGCCGCCGGTCAGCGTCGTGCCCCGGGGGGCGTCGCCGTCCACCCGTACCGCCACGGACAGTTGGGTCTGCTCCTGCGCCGCGAAGCGGAAGCCGGCGCGGGTGCCCGCCTCACAGGTCAGCAGGCGCGCGTCGGACGACCGGGTGCACGGCGCCGCCGCGCGCGTGCCGTTCCAGTAGAAGCGGGTCTCCGGGAAGGTCGTCCGTTCCGGAGCGGTGATGCGGAAGGTGCCGCTGACGACCGGCTCCGCTCCGCCCCGGGCCGCGATGACGACGCGTCCCGTGGCCCCGGGGGCGATGGTGGGCACATAGGGCTGGTGGAAGCGGATGTCCGCCGAGTCGGCGGACGCGGGGACCGTCGGCGCGAGGCAGGCGGCGGTGACGGCCGCGACGAACAGGGTGGCGGGCACGGAACGGTAAGCAGGCACGGGTGGTTCCTCCGCAAAGGGAAGGGCGCTGAGGGGAAAGCACCCCCAGTTATTGCGGATCCCCGGCGGCGGCCGTGCGTACCACGCGGGAATGATCACTCGGGCGCCGGATCGATCGCCCTGTCAGGGCGATCGCCAGGGCGATCAGCGCGGCCGCCGCCGGCACCGCGTACGCGGCGACCGGGCCCGGCCCCTCCACGACCCAGCCGGCGCTCGCCGAACCGGCCGCGATGCCCGCCAAGATGGCGGTGACCGCCAAGGTCATGCCCTCGTTGAGCCGCCCCTCGGGGATACGGGCGTGGACCTGCGACATCGCCGAGACCATCGTCGGCGCCGTGGCCATGCCGGCCAGCAGGAGGGCGCAGGCCAGGGCGGTCACCGAGCCCGTGGCCGCCGCGGCCCAGGGGAGGGTCATCAGGACCGCCAGGACGCACACGCAGGCCTGCAACGAGCGGGCGCGCAGGGTGCCGTAGAGCAGGCCGGCCGCGCACGAGCCCGCCGCCTGGAGGGCCAGGACCAGGCCGGAGGCGGCGCCCAGGCCCCGGAGATCGAGGTAGGCGATCGAAGCGACCTCCATCGAGCCGAAGACCACGCCCGTGACGAGGAAGAGCGGCAGCAGCGGGCCCAGCGCGCGCAGCGGTGAGCCCTGCCGCGGCGTCGCCGTCACCGGGGGCTGGGTGGTCCGGCAGGAGGTGAAGACCAGCATGCCGGTGAGCAGCAGTGCGGCCCCGGCGAGGGTGCCCGCCTCCGGGAACACGGCCCCGCACAGGAAGGCCGCCAGTACCGGTCCGAGCATGTAGCACAGCTCGTCCGCGGCCTGTTCGAAGGACATCGCCGTGTGGTGGGCGGCGGGGGAGTCGCGCAGCAGGTGCGTCCAGCGCGCGCGGGACATGCCGCCGATGTTGGGGGTCGTGGCGGTCGCCGCGTAGGAGGCGAAGAGCGTCCAGGCGGGAGCGCCGGTACGCACGCACGCGACCAGGGACAGCGAGCCGAGGACCGCGATCAGGGTGGCCGGGACGGCGATCCGGGCCTGGCCGTGGCGGTCGATCAGGCGGGCGGTCCAGGGTGCCACCACCGCCGTGGCCGCCAGCCCGGTGGCCGTGACCGCACCGGCGAGCGCGTACGAGCCCCGCTGGCCGGCGATCATCATGACCGCGCTGACCCCGAACATGCCCATCGGGAGGCGGGCGATGAGGTTCCCGGCGGTGAAGCCCCGGGCGCCGGGCACCGCGAACAGCCGGCGGTACGGGCCCGCTGCCCGCCCTGCGCCACGGGCCCGGGCGGCGGACGCGGTGGGGGCGGCGTCGCGAACGGTGTCACGAACGGCGCCGCGGACCCCGGCGGCGGTGTCGGTGTCGGTGGCGGTGGCGGTGAGGACGAGGGTGCTGCCGGTGACGGTCATGAGGGGCATGGATCCCACCCTCGGCCGGGGCGGGGCGCACCGTCCAACACCTGTTCCGAAGCCATTCACCCGTTCCTGTTGTTAGTCTCCGGGGGTGAATCCCCGTGATGTGGAACCCCGGCTGCTGCGCGGGTTCGTCGCCGTGGCCGAGGAGCTGCACTTCACCCGGGCCGCCGCCCGCCTGTACGTCGCCCAGCAGGCCCTGAGCCGGGACGTCCGGCGGCTCGAACAGACCCTGGCGGCGACGCTGTTCGTCCGCACCACCCGCGCCGTCGAGCTGACCGCCGACGGGCAGCGCCTGCTGCCCCTGGCCCGCCGCGTGCTGCGCGCGCACGAGGAGCTGACGGACGCCTTCACGGCCGGGGCCGCGGCCGGCGCGGCACCCCGGCCGCTCCTCGTCGACCTGAACACCGACGGCCCCGGCACCGCGCGCACCGTGCTGGAACGGGCCCGCGAACTCGCCCCGGACTGCGAGCTGATGGCCCGCTTCGAGAGCGGGCTCACCCACGCCGCCGCCGAGGTCGCGGCCGGCCGGCTCGACGTCGCCTTCGGCTACGCCGACGGCCTCGACCCCGCGCTGCGGGCCCCGCTCGCGCAGCGGCCCGTACGGTACGAGCCGCTCGCCGTGCTGCTGCCCGAAGGGCACGCCCTCGCCGCGGGGGAGTCCGTACCGCTCGACGCGCTGGCCGGGGAGACCGTGTACGCGGGCGCCGGGAACCCGCGGACCCTGGAGTGGACGGGGCTGGCGCGCGAGCTGTTCGCCGGACGGGGAATCCTCATGGCCCCGCCCGCGCCCGTCGCGATCGGCAAGGAGGAGTTCCGCCGGGTCATGGTCAAGACCGGCAACCCGGTGCTGGCGACCGTGGGATTCCTGGACATGCCCGGATGCGTGAAGCTGCCGCTGACCGACCCGGTGCCCCTGTCACCGCTGTCCATGGTGTGGCGCAAGGGTTTCAGCCACCCCGGACTGGACGCCCTGCACGCCGCGGCCGACGGCCTGGCGGCCGAAGGCGGCTGGCTCCGGCCCCCCGGCGGGAGCTGGCTGCCGGCCCCGCTCACACACCGCCCGGGCGGCGGGTGAGAGCAAGGTTTCCCGGCGGTCATCCGGCGGGGACCGGGGCCGAAACGCGCCCTTCCTACGGTCGGTTCCACGGACGCGACAGCTGTGGAGGCGTGTGATGACCGGAACCGCACCGCGCAAGCGGGGCCGCTGGATCGAACAGTGGGATCCCGAGGACGAGACCTTCTGGAAGGAGACCGGGGAGCGCGTCGCCCGCCGCAACCTGCTGTACTCCGTCCTCTCCGAGCACATCGGATTCTCCATCTGGACCCTCTGGTCCGTGATGGTCCTCTTCATGGGCCCCGAGTACGGCATCGACCCGGCCGGAAAGTTCTTCCTGATCGCGACGGCGACCTTCGTGGGCGCCCTCGTGCGCGTGCCGTACACCTTCGCCGTCGCCCGCTTCGGCGGCCGGAACTGGACCGTCTTCAGCGCGGTGCTGCTGCTCGCCCCGACGGTCGCCGCGATCGTCGTCATGGAACCGGGCACCTCCTACGGGACCTTCCTGCTCGTCGCCGCCCTCACGGGGGTGGGCGGCGGCAACTTCGCGTCCTCCATGACCAACATCAACGCCTTCTTCCCGCTCCGGAAGAAGGGCTGGGCGCTCGGCCTGAACGCCGGCGGCGGCAACATCGGCGTGCCCGTCGTCCAGCTGGCCGGCCTGCTCGTCATCGCCACCGCCGGGGCCGGCCACCCGAGGCTGCTGCTGGCCGCCTACATCCCGCTGATCGTGGTCGCCGCGGTGCTGGCGGCCGTACGGATGGACAACCTCGCACCGGTGCGCAACGACACCGGCGCGGTCCGCGAGGCCCTGAAGGACGCGCACACCTGGATCATGGCGTTCCTCTACATCGGGACGTTCGGCTCCTTCATCGGCTACAGCTTCGCCTTCGGCCTCGTCCTCCAGACCCAGTTCGGGCGCACCCCGCTCCAGGCGGCCTCGCTGACCTTCATCGGACCGCTGCTCGGCTCGCTGATCCGGCCGGTGGGCGGGGCGCTGGCCGACCGCTTCGGCGGAGCCCGGATCACCCTGGGCACGTTCGTCGCGATGGCCGCGGCGACCGGAGTTGTCGTGCTCGCCTCGCAGCGCTCCTCGCTGCCGGTCTTCCTCGTCGGTTTCGTGGCCCTGTTCGTCCTGAGCGGGCTCGGCAACGGCTCGACGTACAAGATGATCCCGGGCATCTTCCAGGCGAAGGCGCTGGCCCGCGGAATGAGCGGCGAGAGCGCCGCGGCGTACGGGCGGCGGCTCTCCGGGGCCTCCATGGGGCTGATCGGCGCGATCGGCGCGCTCGGCGGGCTGGGCATCAACCTGGTCTTCCGGGAGGCGTTCCGCACCTCCGGCTCCGGCACGACCGCCTTCGTCACCTTCCTCGGCTTCTACGCGCTGTGCTGCGCGGTGACCTGGGCGGTATACCTTCGCCGCCCGGCGGCGGTGACGGTCGAGGCGGCCGAGGCCCCGGCGAAACCGCAGCTCACGTCGGTGTAACCGGGGCGAAATACAGGTGAACCGAGTCCGACATGCCGAGTTGGCAGGCTCGGTTCACCCGCACCGCCCCCATGCGTCAGTAGGCAGGTCACGATGGACGACAGGAACACCGGCCCGCTCGCGGGATTCACCGTCGGGGTCACCGCCGCCCGGCGGGCGGACGAGCTCATCGCGCTGCTGCGGCGGCGCGGGGCGGCGGTGCTGCACGCGCCCGCGCTGCGGATCGTGCCGCTCGCCGACGACAGCGAACTGCTGGCCGCCACCAAGGAACTGATCGCCTGCCCGCCCGACGTGGCCGTCGCCACCACCGCGATCGGTTTCCGCGGCTGGGTCGAGGCCGCCGACGGGTGGGGGGTCGGCGAACAGCTGCTGGACACGCTGCGCTCCACCGAACTGCTGGCGCGCGGGCCGAAGGTCAAGGGCGCCATCCGGGCCGCCGGGCTCGTGGAGGAGTGGTCCCCGGACTCGGAATCGCTCGCCGAGGTACTGGACCGGCTGCTGTCGGCCGGGGTCGCCGGCCGGCGGATCGCGCTCCAGCTGCACGGGGAGCCGCTGCCCGGCTTCGTCGAGGCGCTGCGGGCCGGCGGGGCCGAGGTGGTGGTGGTCCCGGTGTACCGGTGGATGGCCCCGGAGGACCTCGCCCCGCTGGACCGGCTGCTGGACGCGATCGTCGGCGGCGGGGTGGACGCCGTCGGCTTCACCTCGGCCCCGGCGGCGGCCTCGCTGCTGTCCCGGGCCGAGGAGCGGGGGATGCGGGAGGCCGTACTGGACGCGCTGCGCGCCGGCGGGCCGCTGACCGCGTGCGTCGGGCCGGTGACGGCGCTGCCGCTGCAGGCGCTCGGCGTGGACACCGTGCAGCCCGAACGGTTCCGGCTGGGCCCGCTGGTGCAGCTGCTGTGCCGGGAGCTGCCCGGCCGGGCCCGGGTGCTGCCGGTGGCCGGGCACCGGCTGGAGATCCGGGGCCACGCGGTCCTCCTCGACGAGGAACTGCGGCCGGTGCCCCCGGCCGGGATGGCCCTGCTGCGGTCCCTGGCCCGGCGCCCCGGGTGGGTGGTGGCCCGCGCGGAACTGCTGCGGGCGCTGCCGGGCGCGGGGCGCGACGAGCACGCCGTGGAGACGGCCATGGCCCGGCTGCGGGCGGCGCTCGGGGCGCCGGGCCTCATCCAGACGGTGGTCAAGCGCGGGTACCGGCTGTCGCTGGACGCGGGCGGCGAGGAGAAGTACGGGCAGCTCCCGCAGGACGCGGCGGTGACGGCCAGAGGGGTCCTCGGCTAGCGTGCCGGGATGATCATTGACGGGGTGGAGATGAGGGGCGTCGTGCCGGACGACGCCGCCGCACTGGCCGAGGCGTTCGCGCGGAACCGGGCGAACATGGCGCCGACCGAGCCGGTCCGGCCCGACACCTTCTACACGGAGGCGGGGCAGCGGGAGCGGATCGGGCAGCAACTGGAGTCCCGGGACGCCGGCCGGCTGCTGCCGTTCGTGTTCGTGGACCTCGCGAGCGGCACCGCGCTGGGGACCATCAACCTCGGCAACATCCAGCACGGACCGCTGAGCAGCGGCGGCCTCGGCTACTGGGTCGACGAGGCCTGGCGCGGCAAGGGGCTGGCCACGGCCGCCGCCCGGGAGGTCTGCCGGATCGCCCGCGACGAGGTGGGGCTGCACCGGGTCGAGGCCGGGACCCTGGTCGACAACACCGCCTCGCAGCGGGTGCTGGCGAAGGCGGGCTTCGAGCAGTACGGACTCGCGCCGCGCTACCTGCACATCAACGGTGCCTGGCGGGACCACCGCCTCTTCCAGCGCATCCTCCACGACCACCCGCCGACGGTCTAGCCCTTCCAGCCCCTCCGGCGTTCGAGGAGCGGGGTCCGGGGCGGAGCCCCGGCAGCGGTGCGCAGCACCGGTTCGGGGGCTTCCCCAGCGGGCAGCGTACGGGCACTCTGGGGAGGCGCCCCACGACGCGAGGCGGTGACGGGCATGCGGTTCGATTCCGGGCGGGTCTGCCTGGACCTGGTGGCCACCTTCACCCCCCACGAGGGGATCCCGGACGGCGACGAGCTGCGGCTGTGGCTCGCCGGGGCCGGGCTCGTGCCCGACCGGACACCGCTGGCCCGGGTGGGCGCCGACTGGGCCGCGGCCTTCCGCGCCCTGCGCGCCGACGTGGAGACCCTCGTACGGGCGGAACTGTCCGGGGGCGAGCCCGACGAGGACGCCCTGGCCCGGGTCAACGCGCTGGCCGCCGGACCACCCCCGGGTCTGTGCGCCGTACGGGACCAGGAAGGGCACCTCGTACGGGAGTTGTGCGGCGGCGTGGAATGCGGTGCGCTGCTCGCGGCGGTGGCCCGCGACGCCGTCGAGCTGCTGACCGACCCCGGTGACCGCGCCCTCCTGCGGGCCTGCGCGGGCGACGGCTGCACCCGTGTCTACCTGGACACCTCCCGCGGCCACCGCCGCCGGTGGTGCTCCAGCGAGCTGTGCGGCAACCGCGAACGGGTCGCCCGCCACCGCCGACGGCTCCTGGCGTCCGGATCCCGGTAGCCGGCGTACCACTGAGCGAGACGCGTTCCGGAACGGGCGTGCGGACAGGGGGCCGGTTCGCGTACGGTTGACGGTCGCCCACGCACGTCAGAAGGGGGCCTTGGTGGCCGCGCAGGATGCCGCTGTCGACAGCACGGCGGATTCCGTCCGCGATCGGGAGATCGCGGTCGAGCAGACGCATCTCGACCAGGTGTACCGACGCCTCGAGGAGAAGATCCACGAGGCCGAGTTCCTCATGAACGACGCCGCGCAGCGCGGCCAGGTCGGTACGCCCGGAGCCCTGGCCGAGCGCGACGCGCAGGTCTTCCGGGCGGGCATCCACCTGAACCGGCTGAACAACGAGTTCGAGGACTTCCTCTTCGGCCGCATCGACCTGTTGCTCGGCAAGGACGGGGAGCGCGGGCCGGACGGCGCGTACACCTCCGTCGAGCCCGCCGACGCGGCGATCCGCGAGGACCTCACGGCCGACATCGCCGAGACCCTGCACATCGGCCGCATAGGAGTCCTGGACTCCGACTACGCGCCGCTGGTCATCGACTGGCGGGCGCCGGCCGCCGCGCCCTTCTACCGTTCCACGCCCAAGGAGCCGGGCCGTGTCGTGCGCCGCCGCGTCATCCGCTCCAAGGGCCGCAAGGTGCTCGGTGTCGAGGACGACCTGATGCGACCCGAGGTCACCGCCTTCCTCGACGGCCGTGAGCTCCCCGCCATCGGTGACGGCGCGCTCATGGCCGCGCTCGGGCGGGCCCGTACGCACTCCATGCGCGACATCGTGTCCTCCATCCAGGCCGAGCAGGACCTGGTCATCCGGGCCCCCGCCGCCTCCGTCGCCGAGGTCGCGGGCGGTCCCGGTACCGGCAAGACCGCCGTCGCCCTGCACCGCGCCGCCTACCTGCTCTACCAGGACCGCCGCCGCTACTCCGGCGGCATCCTGATCGTCTCCCCGACGCCGCTGCTCGTCGCGTACACCGAGGGCGTGCTGCCCTCCCTCGGCGAGGAGGGCCAGGTCGCCATCCGGGCGCTCGGCTCGCTGGTCGACGGCGCCGAGGCGACCACGTACGACGACCCGGCCGTGGCCCGGATCAAGGGCTCCTCCCGGATGCTCAAGGTCCTGCGCAAGGCCGTGCGCGGCACCCTGGAGCTCGGCGACGACCGGGGGCCGGCGCCGGACCGGCTGCGGGTGGTGGCCTTCGGCCGCCGCCAGGAGCTGGAGGCCGACGAGCTGAACCGGATCCGGCAGAACGTGCTCGGCGGCACCGCGCCCGTGAACCTGCTGCGTCCGCGCGCCCGCAAGCTGCTGCTGGACGCCCTGTACGCGAAGACCGGCGCCGCCGGCCGGCACAGCGACCCGGAGCTCGCCGCCGAGCTGCGTTCCGCGTTCGACGAGGACATCTCCACCGAGGACGACTTCATCGGCTTCCTGAACGCGTGGTGGCCCGAGCTGACCCCGCGCCGGGTGCTCGCCGCGATGGCCGACGAGCGGAGGCTCGGCCGCTGGTCGCGCCGGGACCTCAACCCGCGTGAGACCCGTCAGCTGGCCCGTTCGCTGCGCCGGGTGGGCGCGGACGGCAAGGGCCCGCTGTCGGTGCACGACGTGGCGCTGCTCGACGAGCTCCAGCAGCTCCTCGGCGCTCCCGCGCGGCCGAAGCGGAAGCGGGAGATGGACCCGCTCGACCAGCTCAGCGGGCTGGAGGAGCTGATGCCGACCCGCGAGGAGACCCAGTGGGAGCGGGCCGAGCGGCTCGCGGCGGAGCGCACCGAGTACGCGCACGTCATCGTGGACGAGGCCCAGGACCTGACGCCGATGCAGTGGCGGATGGTGGGCCGCCGGGGCCGGCACGGCACGTGGACGGTCGTCGGCGACCCGGCACAGTCCTCCTGGACGGATCCGGAGGAGGCGGCCGCCGCCCGCGACGAGGCGCTGGGGTCCCGGCCGCGGCGGCGCTTCACGCTCACGGTCAACTACCGCAACCCGGCCGAGGTCGCCGAGGTCGCCTCCCGCGTGCTGCGGCTGGCGATGCCCGGCATGGAGCCGCCGACGGCCGTGCGCTCCACGGGGCTGGAGCCGCGGTTCACGGCCGCCGCCGGGGAGCTGGGCGCCGTGGTGCGGGAGGAGACACGGCGGCTGCTGGAGCAGGTGGACGGCACCGTCGGGGTGGTCGTGGCCATGGACCGGCGTGCGGAGGCCGCGGGCTGGCTCGCCGACCTGGGTGAACGGGCCGTGGCCCTGGGCAGCCTGGAGGCCAAGGGCCTGGAGTACGACGCCACGGTGGTGGTCTCCCCGGCGGAGATCGCGGACGAGTCCCCGGCGGGCCTGCGGGTGCTGTACGTGGCGCTGACGCGTGCCACGCAGCAGCTGACGGTGGTCTCCGCCGAAGCGGACAAGCCGGACGCGGACGGCGTGCCCGAACTGCTGCTGCCGTAGCGGTGACCGGTCGGCGTCCGGCCGGCGTCCGGCCGGTCACGGACGTACGGCCGGATGGTCCGCGGCCAGGCGCGTGGTCCCGGGAACCGACCGCGACCAGGGGGATCACATTCGGCGATCCTTTGTTAGCCTGGGTACGGCACCGACTCGATCCAAGCCCCCGGGCCCAACCTTCGTCGCTCAGAGCGACCACTTGCCGCGAGGCGAGCATGGCGGGTCGGTGTCATAGACGTAGGAAGAACCAGGTCCGCGCCCTCCACCCGTGGGGGGCGCGGACCTGTTTTGTGTGACCCCACCATTCCGAACACCCCTCATATCTCGTATGGTGGAAGAGTCTTTCCGAATTTTGTAGCTGGTTACCTTGTACCGGCTGGTAGGTGGGACGATCGGACAACAGGTCCTGCCGCACCTGCTGCGGAGCGTGGGCCCTGTGTGTTAAGCGAACCAGGGACAGAAGAGGAAACACGGCCATGGCAACGGCGCCCAGCGTCTCGTATTCGATGACGGTCCGCCTGGAAGTGCCCGCGAGCGGAACCGCGGTCTCCCAGCTCACCACCGCCGTGGAGTCCTCCGGAGGATCCGTCACCGGCCTCGACGTCACCGCCTCGGGCCACGAGAAGCTGCGGATCGACGTCACCATCGCCGCGACCTCCACCGCGCACGCCGACGAGATCGTGGAGAAGCTGCGCGGCATCGAGGGCGTCAGCCTCGGCAAGGTCTCCGACCGTACGTTCCTGATGCACCTCGGCGGCAAGATCGAGATGTCGTCGAAGCACCCCATCCGCAACCGTGACGACCTCTCGATGATCTACACGCCGGGCGTCGCCCGCGTGTGCACCGCCATCGCCGAGAACCCCGAGGACGCGCGCCGCCTGACCATCAAGCGCAACTCCGTCGCAGTCGTGACGGACGGTTCCGCCGTGCTGGGCCTGGGCAACATCGGCCCGATGGCCGCGCTGCCCGTCATGGAGGGCAAGGCGGCCCTCTTCAAGCGCTTCGCCGGTATCGACGCCTGGCCGATCTGCCTCGACACCCAGGATTCCGACGAGATCGTCGCCATCGTCAAGGCCATCGCCCCGGGCTTCGCCGGCATCAACCTGGAGGACATCTCCGCGCCGCGCTGCTTCGAGATCGAGGCCCGGCTGCGCGAGGCCCTCGACATCCCCGTCTTCCACGACGACCAGCACGGCACCGCGATCGTCGTGCTCGCGGCCCTCACCAACGCACTGCGCGTGGTGGGCAAGGCAGTTGAGGACGTCAAGGTCGTCATGTCGGGCGCCGGCGCGGCCGGTACGGCCATCCTGAAGCTGCTTCTCGCGGCGGGTGTGAAGAACGCCGTCAGCGCCGACATCCACGGTGTCGTGCACGCGGGCCGCCCCGACCTCGTCGACGCGGCCGCGGACTCCCCGCTGCGCTGGATCGCCGACAACACCAACCCCGAGGGCTACACGGGCACTCTGAAGGAGGCCGTGGTCGGCGCCGACGTGTTCATCGGCGTCTCGGCCCCGAACGTGCTGTCCGGCGAGGACGTCGCCGCCATGGCGGAGGGTGCCATCGTGTTCGCGCTCGCGAACCCGGACCCCGAGGTCGACCCGGCCGTGGCCCGTCAGACGGCCGCCGTGGTGGCCACCGGCCGTTCCGACTTCCCGAACCAGATCAACAACGTGCTGGTCTTCCCGGGCGTCTTCCGCGGTCTGCTGGACGCGCAGTCCCGCACGGTGAACACCAGCATGATGCTCGCCGCCGCGACCGCGCTGGCCGACGTCGTCGGCGAGGACGAGCTGAACGCGAACTACATCATCCCGTCGGTGTTCAACGACAAGGTCGCCGGCGCGGTGGCGGGCGCCGTCCGCAAGGCCGCCTCGGCCGCGCAGAACGGGCCTGTGACGGGCCTCACGGCTCCCTGATCCCCGGCGCGTCGCGAGATGCGGGCCCGCCGGGCCGCCTCTAGGGTTGCGGGGATGCCAACGAGCTCCGCTGTTCGCATCCCACGGGTGCGGACGGAGCGTCACCGGGGCGTGACTGTGGCGCTTTTCGTGTGACCCCGGCGGGTGCCGGATTGGCTTTCCCGCCGCTGGTGGGGGCAGGATGCGTAACCGGGCGAGAGGGTCTGACGTTCAGACCCGGGTCCGGGGACTGTCCTAGGGCCCTGGCAGCATCGGCTTCGATCTCACGCCTCTAAGGCAAGTTGAACACGGGAGTACAACATGAACCGCAGTGAGCTGGTGGCCGCTCTGTCCGAGCGCGCCGAGGTGACCCGCAAGGACGCCGACGCCGTTCTGGCCGCGCTCGCCGAGACCGTCGGCGAGATCGTCGCCAAGGGCGACGAGAAGGTCACCATCCCCGGCTTCCTGACCTTCGAGCGCACCCACCGTGCCGCTCGCACCGCGCGCAACCCGCAGACCGGCGACCCCATCCAGATCCCGGCCGGCTACAGCGTGAAGGTCTCCGCGGGCTCCAAGCTCAAGGAAGCCGCCAAGGGCAAGTAAGTCCTGCCCCGGCGCCGGGGGCCGCGCAGGCCCTCGGGACGTCGAGCACGGCTGAATGCAGCAGCAGTACGCAGAACGGTGAAGGGCGGCCACCCCGGGCGGGGTGGCCGCCCTTTCGCCTGCCCCCGGTACGTGCCCGCCGCCGCCCTCCCGGCCTCCGCCGCCGCCCGCCGCTGGCCCCCGCGGGCCCCGGCGGGCCCTGTGAGGCCCCGTCAGAGCCCGCCAGGGCCCGTCAGAGCGCGTTACGGCTCGTCAGGGCCCTCCCCGTACGGAGAAGCCCCGCCGGCGCATGCGAAAGCCCCCCGGGCCCTTGCGGGACCCGGGGGGCTTCGATGTCCGTACGGGCGTACGGCGGGACGGGCTAGACGAGCTCGCCGCCCGGCAGCTCGACCTTCGCGCCGAGCTCGACGAGCTTCTCCATGAAGTTCTCGTAACCGCGGTTGATCAGGTCGATGCCGTGGACCCGCGAGGTGCCCTCGGCGGCCAGCGCCGCGATCAGGTACGAGAACCCGCCGCGCAGGTCGGGGATGACCAGGTCGGCGCCCTGCAGCTTGGTCGGGCCGGAGACGACCGCCGAGTGCAGGAAGTTGCGCTGGCCGAAACGGCAGGCCGAGCCGCCCAGGCACTCGCGGTACAGCTGGATGTGAGCACCCATCTGGTTGAGGGCCGAGGTGAAGCCGAGCCGGGACTCGTAGACCGTCTCGTGGACGATCGAGAGGCCGGAGGCCTGCGTCAGGGCCACCACGAGCGGCTGCTGCCAGTCGGTCTGGAAGCCGGGGTGCACGTCCGTCTCCAGCGCGATGGCGTTGAGCGGGCCGCCCGGGTGCCAGAAGCGGATGCCGTCATCGTCGATCTCGAAGGCGCCGCCGACCTTCCGGTACGTGTTCAGGAAGGTCATCATCGAACGCTGCTGGGCGCCGCGCACGTAGATGTTGCCGCCGGTGGCGAGCGCCGCGGAAGCCCAGGAGGCGGCCTCCAGGCGGTCCGGGAGGGCCTTGTGGTTGTAGCCGCCGAGCCGCTCCACACCGGTGATCCGGATGGTGCGGTCGGTGTCCATGGAGATGATGGCGCCCATCTTCTGCAGCACGCAGATGAGGTCCTCGATCTCCGGCTCCACGGCGGCGTTGCTGAGCTCGGTGACGCCCTCGGCCAGGACGGCCGTCAGCAGCACCTGCTCGGTCGAGCCGACGGACGGGTAGGGCAGGCGGATCTTGCAGCCGCGCAGCCGCTGCGGCGCCTCCAGGTACTGGCCGCCCTCACGCTTCTCGATGGTCGCGCCGAACTGGCGGAGCACGTCGAAGTGGAAGTCGATCGGCCGGCCGCCGATGTCGCAGCCGCCGAGGCCCGGGATGAAGGCGTGACCGAGCCGGTGCAGCAGCGGGCCGCAGAAGAGGATCGGGATGCGCGAAGAGCCCGCGTGGGCGTCGATGTCCGCGACGTTCGCGCTCTCGACGTGGGTGGGGTCGAGCACGAGCTCGCCCGGCTCCTCGCCGGGACGGACCGTCACCCCGTGCAGCTGGAGCAGCCCGCGCACGACACGCACGTCACGGATGTCGGGAACGTTGCGCAGCCTGCTGGGTTCGCTGCCGAGCAGAGCGGCGACCATGGCCTTGGGCACGAGGTTCTTCGCACCGCGGACACGGATCTCGCCCTCGAGCGGGGTACCGCCGTGGACAAGCAGTACATCGTCACTGATGCCGGTCATGAATCTCGCGTTCCGGAGAGGGTGGGCAGGGGGCCAGGGAAAAGGGTAAGGGCCATCACCCCCCTGTTCGTAAGGCCGACGTGGCCGTAGGACTGTCATGAATTCGGCACAACACCCTCCGTATCCACCGCATGGCGGAGCGTTGCGTTCCGCCCGGTTCGTCCGTACGCGCTCCTCGCTGCCGCCGTGCGCCCTGAGCTGCGCGCGATCCGATCCGTCCGGCCGCTCCCCGCGGAGGGCGGTTGTGCGGGATCATGGCGGCATGACCGAGGTGTCCTCCCTCACAGGGCGGCTGCTCGTGGCCACCCCCGCCCTCGCGGATCCGAACTTCGACCGCGCGGTGGTGCTGCTGCTCGACCACGACGAGCAGGGCTCCCTCGGCGTGGTCCTCAACCGGCCGACCCCGGTGGGCGTCGGCGACGTCCTGCTGTCCTGGGCGCCGCTGGCCGGAGCCCCCGGCGTGGTGTTCCAGGGCGGGCCGGTGGCGCTGGACTCGGCCCTGGGGCTCGCCGTCATCCCGGGCGAGGAGGGGCCACTGGGCTGGCGCCGGGTGCACGGCGCGATCGGGCTCGTCGACCTGGAGACTCCGCCGGAGCTGCTGGCCCCGGCGCTGGGCGGCCTGCGCATCTTCGCCGGTTACTCCGGCTGGGGGCCGGGCCAGCTGGAGCAGGAGCTGGGCGAGGGCGCCTGGTACGTGGTGGAGTCGGAGCCCGGGGACGTGTCCTCGCCGGATCCGGAGCGGCTGTGGCGGTCGGTGCTGCGCCGCCAGCGCAGCGAACTCGCGATGGTCGCCACCTATCCGGACGACCCGTCGCTCAACTGACGGGCGCGGGGTCAATTACCCTGGGTTCCATGAGCACTCTTGAGCCCGAGCGCGGGACTGGCACGGGGACCCTCGTAGAGCCGACGCCGCAGGTGTCGCACGGTGACGGCGACCACGAGCGCTTCGCCCACTACGTCCAGAAGGACAAGATCATGGCGAGCGCGCTCGACGGGACCCCCGTCGTCGCGCTCTGCGGCAAGGTCTGGGTACCGGGCCGGGACCCGAAGAAGTACCCGGTCTGCCCCATGTGCAAGGAGATCTACGAGTCCATGGGCCCCGGCGGGGACAAGGACAAGGGCGGCAAGGACAAGTAGTCCGAGCCCGCTCGCCCCTGCCTTTCGCGGGACCGGGCCCCCGGCGCACCACCGTGCGTCCGGGGGCCTTTGCCGTGCCTGCGGGGCGCGTTAGGGTCGGCGCGACGAGCACCCTGCGGAACGCGCGTTGCGCAGGGCGCAACCGTTCTGCCGCGAAGGGCTGTGACGCATGGACCTGATCCGCACGGGCCTGATCCCCGCACCCCGGGCCGTACTCCTCGACGAGGACGGGCGCCGCTTCCCGTTCGGCCCCGAGCCCGCCCTCGACGCCGGGCCCGGCACCGGATCCGTCGCCCGCTGGATGCGGCAGGAGCTGGGGGCGGCCACCGGCTGGACACTGCCCGCCGCAGGGGCAGGGGCAGGGGCAGGGGCAGGGGCCGGGACCGGGGCCGGGGCCGGCGCGGTCGCGGAGCTGCGGCTGCGGCTCGACCCGGACGCCGCGGCGGACCGCGGACCGGAGTCGTACCGCATCGACATCGGCGAGGACGGGGCGGAGCTGACGGGAGCGACGACGGCCGGACTCTTCTGGGCCGCCCAGACCCTGCGCCAGCTGCTCGGTCCCGACGCGTACCGCAAGGCGCCGCTGCCCGGCCGCACGTGGAGCCTGCCGTACGCCGCCGTCGCGGACGGCCCCCGCTTCGGCTGGCGCGGGATGATGCTCGACGTCGCCCGGCACTTCACGCCCAAGGACGGCGTGCTGCGCTACATCGACCTGCTCGCCGCCCACAAGCTCAACGTGCTCCACCTGCACCTGACCGACGACCAGGGCTGGCGGATCGAGATCCGGCGCTACCCGAGGCTGACCGATGTCGGAGGCTGGCGGGCGCGCAGCCGCCGCGGCCACCGCGCCTCGCCGCTGTGGGACGAGACCCCGCACGGCGGCTTCTACACCCAGGACGACATCCGCGAGATCGTCGCGTACGCCGCCGAGCGCCACGTCCGGGTGGTCCCGGAGATCGACCTGCCGGGGCACTCGCAGGCCGCGATCGCCGCGTACCCGGAGCTGGGCAACACCGACGTGGTCGACACGGCGGCCCTCGGCGTCTGGGACGACTGGGGGATCTGCGAGAACGTCCTCGCCCCGACCGACGCCGTGCTGCGCTTCTACGAGGGGGTCTTCGAGGAGCTGCTGGAACTGTTCCCGGCGGAGGTCTCGCCCTTCGTGCACGTGGGCGGCGACGAGTGCCCCAAGACGCAGTGGAAGGCCTCCCCGGCCGCACAGCAGCGGATCCGGGAGCTGGGCGTGGACGGCGAGGACGGGCTGCAGTCATGGTTCATCCGGCACTTCGACGGCTGGCTCGCCGAGCGCGGGCGGCGCCTGATCGGCTGGGACGAGATCCTGGAGGGCGGACTCGCCCCGGGCGCGGCCGTCTCCTCGTGGCGCGGCCGCGCGGGCGGCATCGCCGCCGCCGAGGCCGGCCACGACGTGGTGATGTGCCCCGAGCAGCAGGTGTACCTGGACCACCGTCAGGCGGACGGCCCGGACGAGCCGATGCCCATCGGGTATGTGCGTTCGCTGGAGGACGTCTACCGCTTCGAGCCGGTGCCGCCGAAGCTGTCGCCGGAGGCGGCGGCCCATGTGCTGGGCGCGCAGGCCAACATGTGGACCGAGGTCACGCAGGACCGGAGCCGGGTCGACTACCAGGTGTTCCCGCGGCTGGCGGCCTTCGCGGAGGTGGTGTGGTCGTGCCGGCCCGCGCCCGAGGAGCGCGACTTCGCGGGCTTCGAGGCGCGGATGGCCGCGCACTACCCGCGGTTGGACGCCCTGGGCGTCGACTACCGGCCGCCCGGCGGCCCGTTGCCCCGGCAGCGGCGGCCGGGGGTGCTCGGCCGCCCCATCGAGGGCGCGCCCCCGAACGTGTGACACGGGGGCACGGGGGCCGGCCCGCGGCCGCCCTGAACGGAGAGGGAACGGGTCCGGAACTCTCGCTGGATTTCCCGCTATACGGGGAAAACCGGGCAATACGGGAGGAGGGTCGCCGAAGGCGGTGTCACGGGGCCCTCCACCCCGTACGGGACACCGTGCGCGGCCGCGGGCGGTACGGGGAGACCCTCGCGCCGGGCCGCCCGGAAGATGTGCCAGAGTTGCCACGTCCCGGCGGTGAGCACGTACCGTACGGCGGACAGGCGTGAGCGCCAGGACCGGGACATCGGGAAGGGGCAGCTGGGTTGACCACGCACGCACCGCACGCACCGCACGCACCTGATTCACCTCAGGGGGCTCAGGGGCAGCAGGCGGCGCAGTCCGTGACGCTGCCGGCCTCGCTCGACGAGGCCGTCGCGGCGCTCACCGCCATGCCCGCCGCCGTGCCCGTCGCGGGCGGCACCGACCTCATGGCCGCGGTCAACGCCGGGCAGCTGCGGCCCGCCGCGCTGGTCGGCCTGGGCCGGATCAACGAGATCCGCGGCTGGCAGTACCAGGACGGTCACGCGCTGCTCGGTGCGGGCCTCACCCACGCCCGGATGGGGCGGCCGGACTTCGCCGCGCTCATCCCCGCGCTCGCGGCCGCCGCGCGTGCCGCCGGGCCCCCGCAGATCCGCAACGCCGGCACCCTCGGCGGGAACATCGCCACCGCCGCGCCCACCGGGGACGCGCTGCCCGTGCTGGCCGCGCTGGAGGCCGTACTCGTCATCATCGGCCCGGCCGGGCAGCGCGAGATCCCGGTCTCGCACCTGCTGGCAGGGCGGGAGATGCTGCGGCCCGGTGAGCTCATCGGCTTCGTACGGGTGCCGCTGCTGCACGCCCCGCAGGTGTTCCTCAAGGCGACCGGGCGCACGGGACCCGGGCGCGCGGTGGCGTCCGTGGGGCTCGTGCTGGACCCGGCGCGCCGGGGCGTGCGCTGCGCCATCGGCGCGGTGGCCCCGATGCCGCTGCGCCCGCTGGAGGCCGAGCAGTGGGTGGCCTCGCTGATCGACTGGGACGGCGGGCGGAGTCTGGCCCCCGAGGCGCTGGAGGCCTTCGGCGAGTACGTCGCGGCCGCCTGCGTCCCCGACCAGGGGGAACCGGTGGCTCCGGGCGTACTGCACCTGCGGCGGACGGTGGCCGTACTGGCACGGAGGGCCCTCGGAAGGGCGCTGACCTCATGAGCGAGAACGAGAACGAGAACGTGACCCAGGGGAACGGCACGGCGGGCTGGGGCTGGGAACCGGTCCCGCAGGGCGGCGAGTACGACTCGGACGCCACGGCCTTCGTGAAACTGCCGCAGGACATGCTGGACGCGCTCGGCACGGGCGAGCCGCTCGCGGCGCCCGGGCACGGCTACGTGCCGCCGCCGATGATCGTCCCGCTGGGCTCGGCCAGTACGGACCCGGCGGCCACGGGCACGTGGGCGATGCCGGCGCAGTGGCCGGAGGCGGGCGGCGCCGCCGGGGGATCGGGTTCCGGGTCCGTGGGCGGTTCCGGGGCCGGGTCCGTGGGCGGGCCGATCCCCGCGTCGATCCCCATCCCGGAGTCGGTGGCGGCCGCGTTCGCCGGGACGGAGCCGGAGCGCGAGCCGGAGCACGATCCCGGTGCGACGGCGGAGTGGCGCTTCCCCGAGGCGGTGCACGAGCCCGAGGAGGCGCCGTCGGCGACCGGTCAGTGGGCCGTGCCCGACTTCGCGCAGCAGCAGGGCGACTTCCACACGGGCTCCGGCCTGGACGCGGACTGGAGCCAGGCCCCCGCGACCCTGCCCGGCGGCGCCCCGGCCCCGTGGGCGTACCTGACGCAGCAGCCCGCCGCCGACCCGGACCCCGGCCAGGGCCCCGGCCAGGACGCGGGCGTCCTGCCGGGCACGGACGAGGCCGCCGCCGCTTCGGCGGCCGCCGCCACCGCCACGGCGCACGCCGCCGGACGCCTGCTCGGCGGACCCGGTGTCGGCGCAGCGAGCCGCGCGCCGCGGGTGCTGGGCGGCCCCGGCGTGGGCACCGCGCTCCAGGAGGCCGAGCCCGCGCACCACCAGGCTCCGCACGACATCGAGGCCGCGCACGGCCCGGCGGCCACCGCGCTCGCCGGGGAACGGCCGCGCCCGGGAGCCGCGGCGCACGAGCCGGCCGCGGAGGCCGCGGAGGCCGCGCAGCCAGCTGAGCCGGAGCACCCGGCGCAGCCCGCATACGCCGACCACGCGGACCATGCCGAACACGGGGCCGACGCCGAGGACTCCGAGCACGGCGAGTACTCCGGACACGGCCCGCACCCCGACCACGCCGACCACTTCGGGCACACCGGGCACGCCGACCATGCGGAGCATTCCGCGCACCCCGCGCATTCCGTGCATTCCGCGCACCCCGCGGACACGGACGGGCACGGCTTCGCGGCCTTCGGCCGCACCCCGGAGGCGGAGTCCGCCCCGGCGGACGGCCACCGCTTCACGGAGCCGGGTGCCGTACCCGCACCGGACCGGGCCGACACCGACGGGCAGGCGCCCGCCGAGACCGCCCCGTCCCCCGCCGAGATCCCGGCCGGGTCCACGCCGACCGGGGACACCGCCGACAGCGCGGCGGACCTCCCGGCCGAGGACACCGGGGAAGGCGTCCCGGCGGAGGTGCCGGCGTACGAAGACGGGCACCGCGCCGCGGCCGACGTCCACCACGAGCACCCCCACGCCTCCTACGTCCTGCGCGTCAACGGCGCCGACCGCCCCGTCACCGGGGCCTGGATCGGGGAGTCGCTCCTCTACGTGCTGCGCGAGCGCCTCGGCCTCGCCGGCGCCAAGGACGGCTGCTCGCAGGGCGAGTGCGGCGCCTGCGCCGTACAGGTCGACGGCCGGCTCGTCGCCTCCTGCCTGGTCCCGGCGGCCACGGCCGCCGGCAGTGAGGTCCGCACCGTCGAGGGCCTCGCGAAGGGCGGGGAACTCTCCGACGTCCAGCAGGCGTTGTGCAGGTCGGGCGCGGTGCAGTGCGGGTTCTGCATCCCCGGCATGGCCATGACCATCCACGACCTGCTGGAAGGCAACCACGCCCCCAGCGAGCTGGAGACCCGTCAGGCGCTGTGCGGCAACCTCTGCCGGTGCTCCGGCTACGCGGGAGTCGTCGAGGCCGTCCGCGAGGTCGTGGCCGAGCGGGAGGCGACGGCCTCCGCGGAGGCGGCACAGCTCCAGGCACAGGGCCACGGCCACGGACACGACCACGGGCACGACTACGGGCACGGGCACGTTCAGGCGCAGGGCGAGGCGGCGTCGGAGCCGCGCATCCCGCACCAGGCAGCGCCCGGCGAGGGCGGCATCCACCACGGAGGCACGGCGTGAGCGGGCAGGACGCGGCGACCGCGACGACGGTGAACACCACGGTGACGGCCATGGCCGCCGCACCGGGGCCCGAGACCGCCGAGCAGCAGGTACCGCGCGGCATCGGCGCCTCCGTCGAGGCCACCGACGCCCGCGCCAAGACCGAGGGCACCTTCCCCTACGCCGCCGACCTGTGGGCCGAGGGCCTCCTGTGGGCCGCCGTGCTGCGCTCCCCGCACGCCCACGCCCGGATCCTCTCCATCGACACCACGGCCGCCGCCGAGATGCCCGGCGTACGCGCCGTCGTCACCCACGCCGACGTACCCGGCGCCACCACGCACGGCCGCCGGATCGCCGACCGGCCGGTGTTCGCGCACGACGTCGTGCGCCACCACGGCGAGCCCATCGCCGCCGTCGCCGCCGACCACCCCGACACGGCCCGCCTCGCCGCGGCCGCGATCGCCGTCGAATACGAACTCCTCGACCCGGTCACCGACCCCGAGCAGGCCTTCGGCGCCCCCGCCCTGCACCCCGACGGCAACCTGATCCGGCACATCCCGCTGCGCTACGGCGACCCGGAGGCCACCGGCGAGGTCGTGGTCGAGGGCCTGTACCGGATCGGCCGCCAGGACCCGGCCCCCATCGGCGCCGAGGCCGGGCTGGCCGTGCCCCGCCCCGACGGCGGCGTCGAGCTCTACACCGCCTCCACCGACCCGCACACCGACCGCGACCTGGCCGCCGCCTGCTTCGGCCTGGAACCGGACCGGGTGCGCGTCGTCGTCACCGGCGTGCCGGGCGCCACGGCCGACCGCGAGGACGCCGCCTTCCAGCTCCCGCTCGGCCTGCTCGCCCTGCGCACGGGCTGCCCGGTGAAGCTGGCCGCCACCCGCGAGGAGTCCTTCCTCGGCCACACCCACCGCCACCCGACCCTGCTGCGCTACCGCCACCACGCGGACGCCGAGGGCCGCCTGGTCAAGGTCGAGGCGCAAATCCTGATGGACGCGGGCGCGTACGCCGACGCCTCCGCCGAATCCCTGGCGGCGGCCGTGGCCTTCGCCTGCGGCCCGTACGTCGTCCCGCACGCCTTCGTCGAGGGCTGGGTGGTACGCACCAACAACCCGCCCTCGGGCCACGTCCGCGGCGAGGGCGCGATGCAGGTGTGCGCCGCGTACGAGGGCCAGATGGACAAGCTCGCGGCCGCCCTCGGCATCGACGGCGCGGAACTGCGCATGCGCAACGTCCTGGCCACGGGGGACCTCCTCCCGACCGGCCAGACGGTCACCTGCCCGGCCCCGGTCGCCGAACTCCTGCGCTCGGTCCGCGACTACGAGCTGCCCGCCCTCCCGAAGGACGCCCCCGAGGACGAGTGGCTGCTGCCCGGCGGCCCGGAGGGCGCGGGCGAGCCCGGCGCGGTGCGGCGCGGCGTCGGCTACGGCGTCGGCATGGTGCACATGCTCGGCGCGGAGGGGACCGACGAGGTCTCCACCGCCACCGTGAAGGTGGTGGGCGGCGTGGCCACCGTCATCTGCGCGGCGGTCGACACCGGCCAGGGCTTCGGCACCCTGGCCCGCCAGATCGTCCAGGAGGTGCTGGGCGTCGACGAGGTGGCGGTCGCCCCGGTGGACACCGACCAGCCGCCGGCCGGCCCGGCGGCGCACGGCCGCCACACGTGGGTGTCGGGCGGCGCGGTGGAGCGGGCCGCCAAGATGGTCCGCACCCAGCTGCTGCAGCCGATGGCGCACAAGCTGGGCATGTCGACGGAACTCCTGCAGATCCAGGACGGCCGGATCACGTCCTACGACGGCGCGTTCTCGATGTCGGTCGCGGAGGCCATGGCGGGCAAGGAACTCTGGGCGACCGCCCAGTGCCGCCCCCACCCGACGGAACCGCTGGACGCGGACGGCCAGGGCGACGCGTTCGTGGGCCTCGCCTTCTGCGCGATCCGCGCGGTGGTCGACGTCGACATCGAGCTGGGCTCCGTACGGGTGGTGGAGCTCGCGGTGGCCCAGGACGTGGGCCGGATCCTCAACCCCCGCCGGCTGGAGGCCCGTATCGAAGCGGGCGTCACCCAGGGCGTGGGCGCGGCCCTGACGGAGAACCTCCGCACGGTCGCGGGCCTGGTCCGCCACCCCGACCTGACGGGCTACGCCCTGCCGACGGCGCTGGACGCGCCGACGGTCCGCATCGTCAAACTGGTCGAGGAGCGCGACGTGGTGGCCCCGTTCGGCGCGAAGGCGGCGAGCGCGGTCCCGGTGGTGACGACCCCGGCGGCGATCGCCTCGGCGGTCCGCGCGGCGACGGGCCGCCCGGTCAACAGGCTCCCGATCCGGCCGTCGGCGGCGGTGGCGTCACCCAACTCGTGACCGTGTGACCCGCATTGCACGTGCAACCCCGGACTTGGGGCTGTCGGTGCCTGTCGCTAGAGTGATCGACGAGATGGTGCGCGCGCACGTGCGAACGGGTGCGAACGGGGACGGGGGGCGGCGCGGAGCGCCGCGCCCGCGGGGAGACGGGGAGTCGGGGAGGCCAACGTGGCAGAGGACAACGGCGGGATTCTGGCGGTAGGCCTGTCGGGGGACGTCGCGGCGTCGATCAGGGCCCAGGCGGACGCCCAGGCCCGGGCGGCGGCCCTGCGGGTCGAGTACGACGACCTGAAGGGCTACAAGGCCCTCGTGGACGGCCTCCTGACGAAGCTTCAGGAGTCCCCTGCGCACCACGGGAAGCTGGCGGACGGCACGATGCCGGCGGGCGTGCTGGGAACGGGCTTCCCCGAGGCGGACAAGCTGTACGAGGCGTACAAGACCGTCCATTCGGAGCTGCAGAAGCTGTCGAAGGGGCTTGCCGAGCAGATCGAGGGGCTGGGCATCGCGGTCCAGTCCGCGAGCGGCGGCTACGCGGTGGTCGACGAGGAGCAGAAGCGGCGCATGGTCGTCATCGCCAAGCAGGCCCACGACGAGTATGTCCGGGACCGTGACCCGTACGCAAAGAAGCAGAGCGACAGCACGCAGCCGAACGGGAAGAATGGCGGTGTTCTCTGATGACCAACTTCGAGGGGTACACGCACGCGCAGCTGCACGCCATGATCGAGTCGCTCGATCCGGCGAAGGTGGCGGCGCTGGGCACGAAGCTGACGGAAGCCGCCACGACGATCCTGGAGATCGGGACCAAGCTCAAGGACCACAAGGTCAAGGGCTGGGAGGGCGAAGGCGCTACCGCGTTCCAGAACTGGGTGAGCCAGTCCGGCAGCGCCACGCTGCAGCTGGCCGACTACAGCAAGGCGGGCGGCAAGTACATGGCCGAGGCCGCACAGGTCATGCGCGAGGTCAAGCCGTCCAAGGACGGGGTGGGGAACTTCCCCCCGTACGACGCGGCTGCGGACGCGAAGCTCAGGGAGAACCTGGCGACGTCCCGCGAGTACCACAACGACCCGGACGCGGTCCAGCTCGGCCAGGAGGCGTGGCGGAAGCTGAGCGGAGACCACGCACGGGCCGTGGACGCGATGAACAAGCTGGCCGGGGCATACGACCAGTCCGCCGTGCAGATGGGCAAGGCGGAGATCCCGACGTTCCCGCCGCCGCCGGACGTCCTCGTGCCGCCGGCTGTCTATGACTCGCAGGACTTGCAAAGGTCTAGCGGGGGGCCCGGCGGGGGAGCCGGTTCGTCTGGTTCCTCGTACTCTTCAACGAGCCCGGACTATGCTTCGCGGTCGAGCGGGTCGGATTCCATGCCCGGGAACCAGCCGAGGCAGGACAATACAGTCCCGTCCGTCTCCGTTCCGTCGATCCCGGATCGCGACGTGGACGTCGACCTCGACACCGTCGGTACGCTTCCGCCTCCCACCACGCCGCCGGTGACGACCACGCCCGGTCTCCCGCCGACCACGGGTCCTGTCGGACCCACTCCCGGCCCCTTCGTCCCGCCTGTGGTCATTCCGCCTGTCGGCGGTTTGAAGGGACCCGGCCCGTTCGGTACCGGCCCCGGAATCGGTCCGTACCCCGGTCTGGGTGGTCCTGGCGTTCCTCCCGGCGGCAAGGTCATCGGTACGCCCGGCCTGCCCCCGCGTGACGCCGGAATCACGGGCGGCCGTCCGGTGACGTCCACCGGACCGGCCTCCGGCATCCCGCGCGGGATGGTCGTCGGCGAAGGTACTCAGGCCGGTCGTCCCATGGGTGGCGGTATGGGCCACGGCGCCGGGGGCCACTACGGCGGCACCCAGGCCGGTCTCCCGGCCGGCCGCCGACTGGCCACGGAGCCGGGTGGCGTCATGGGTGGGCGTCAGGCTGGTGCTGTCGGTCGTCCGATTGCGGCGGGTCAGCCGTTCACCCAGGGCGGTTCGGGTCTCGTCCGCAACGGTGCCGGTCCCATGGGTCACGCGGGCGCAGGCATGCAGACTCCGGGCAGGGGCCGGGACAACCAGGAGGGCCAGCGCCCCGACTACCTGACCGAGGACGAAGAGACCTGGCAGGGCAACCGTCGTGTTGCCCCGCCCGTGATCGACTGAGCAGAACGGACGTTGTACGGGATGCACATGCGCAAGGCGACCTCGGCCCTGGTGGGTCTCCTGCTGGCAGGGGTCGCCGCGACCCCTGCCCACGCGGAGACCATCCGATCGCAGCAGTGGCATCTCGACGCCATGAAGGCAGACGAGATCTGGAAGACCAGCACGGGCAAGGGTGTAACCGTCGCTGTAATCGACACCGGCGTTAACCAGATTCCGGAACTCGAAGGCCAGGTTCTTCCCGGAAAGGCCTTCCCGGTAGGTGATGCCGAAACGGGTCGGGACAACGATTACTTCGGCCACGGCACTGGCGTGTCCGCGATGATCGCTGCTACGGGAAAGCACCCGACGGGTGATGGCGCGTACGGTCTCGCACCGGGCGTCAAGATTCTCCCCATCCGCATCCCGGACATGCTGGAAGCCGCGTCGACGCCGTCCATGGTCGAAGCCATCCGGTATGCGGCAGACTCGGAGGCCAAGGTCATCAATATTTCTTTGGCTACTGGCGGCAAGCCGGAGAACGATGTGGAACGGGCGGCAGCGGTTAAGTACGCACTCTCCAAAGGGAAGCTGATCTTTGCTGGCGCAGGAAACTACGGCAATTCGACCAACGAGCTTCTCTACCCCGCAGGAACCCCCGGCGTAGTGGGCGTCGGGGCAGTGGACTCCAAGGGCGAGCCGACAAGCGAGTCGCAGCATGGCCCCCAGGTGGACTTGGCCGCCCCCGGCATGGACATCGTTACGGCTTGCAAGGGTAAGACCGGGGTTTGCAAGACCCACGGCACCAGTGACGCGACGGCGCTCGCCTCCGCCTCCGCCGCGCTGCTCTGGTCCGCTCACCCCGACTGGACCAACAACCAGGTCCTGCGCGTGCTCCTGAACACCGCGGGCAAGCCCGTCGACGGGTCTCAGCGCAATGACTACGTCGGCTATGGCATTGTCCGGCCCCGGGTCGCGCTGCAGACGCCTGGGGACCCTGGTCCTGCCGATGTGTACCCGCTGCCCGACCTGGCCGCCGCATCCGAGGCCGCAGGGGCCAAGCCCGCCTCGCCCGGCGCAGCCGCATCGACCTCCGCACCCCCGGCCGCCGCCGAGCAGAAGAAGGAGGGCAACTCCCTGCTCTGGGTCGGGCTCGGGCTCGGGGCGTGTGTGCTCATCGGTGGGGCCGTGACCGCGGTCGTCGTGCGCCGCAACCGTTGACCCGCACCTGATCCCACCGGACCCAACTCGGAGGTCACGCGATGTCGTTCGACGAAGAATGGTCGGCGGCTCGCGCCGCAGCCGCCTCCGACGCCGCCATGCGGCTCAACCAGGCACCCGCCCCCACCCCCGGAGGCGGCGGCCCCGACCTCGCGCTGGACCAGGACCGGATCGGCGCCGTCGGCTCCGAGGCGTACAAGCTGCACACCCGCCTGCAGACCGACGGCAAGCACGCCGCCACCGCCACCACCGAGGCCG
The DNA here is from genome assembly GCF_024666385.1 of Streptomyces yangpuensis. Classification (NCBI taxonomy): domain Bacteria; kingdom Bacillati; phylum Actinomycetota; class Actinomycetes; order Kitasatosporales; family Streptomycetaceae; genus Streptomyces; species Streptomyces yangpuensis. The sequence continues at coordinate 2,850,113 of NZ_CP102514.1, read as the reverse complement.
CCGGGGCCCTCACCAGGGAAGGGTTCGCGAGCGGGGCCGCCCTGCTCAAGGCCGGCACCCTCTGGGAGACCCAGGTGAAGACCCTCGTCGCCGCCTGCGCCCACATCTCCAACGGCTTGAACTACTCGCTCTCCTCCCACGCCAAGGACGAGCAGCAGCTCCACGCGGACTTCACGGCGTCCGCCATCGACACGTACCTGAAGTAGGCGAGGCGCCCGCATGCTGACGTACGAAAATGTGATGAATGCGCCCCTGGACAAGCTCCAGTCAGCGGTCACCGACTGGACCGCGATGGCCGGCAAGCTGGACGAGATGGCCGAGGCCGCCCGCAACGGCATGAAGGCGAAGTCCGACCAGGCCGAGTGGAGCGGGATCACCGCCGGAGTGGCACGCGGGTTCGTCGACAAGACGGCCAAGGAGTTCGAGGACGCCGCCAAGGCGGCCAAGGGGATGCACCAGGTCCTCGCCGACGCGCACGCCACCTTCAAGGCCGCCCAGGACGAACTGAAGAGGCTCGCCGCGGAGGCGCCGGCGGCCGGCTTCCGGATCGACGACAGCGGGCGGGTCAGCGCCATCCCGCTGCCCACCGAGGCCGAACGGAACGCGGCCCGCCACGACCCCGACTACCAGCAGACCCTCAACGCGAACCGCAACGCCTGGCAGTCCCAGGTCAACCGGGCCGTCGAGAACGCCCAGGACGCCGACGACTCCCTGGTCCGCGTCCTCCAGGCGAACACGACGGACGAACACGACTTCACCGGACCGAAGTTCACCACCCTCGACGCCGAACAGGCGTCCCGGGCAGCCGACCTGATGAAGAAGGTCACCGGCGCGGGCGGCACGGCCCGCAACGTCGAGGCGCTGCGCGAGCTGGAGGAACTGCTCGACGACAACCGTGACGACCCCGAGTTCTCGACGGGCCTGTTCCGGACCATCGGTGCCGAAGGCACCCTGCAGATGTACTCCGCGATGTCCCTGGACGCGACCAGCCTCGGCGCCGCCGGCAAGGACCGGGCGCTCATGGTCTCGAACATCCAGGGCGACCTGGGCGCGATGCTCGGCCTCGCCACGCACAAGGACGTGCCGGGCCACCTCGACGCGGCCTGGACGACCCAGCTGATGAAAGCCGGACGCAAGGAGATGGACGTCTTCGGCGGCGTCCGGCAGATCTACGGCTACCAGGCCCTCGGTGCGCTGCTGCGCGAGGGGAAGTACGACACGGAGTTCCTGACCTCGGTCGGCCGCGACATGGTCGCGATGGACCGCAAGGACCCGCGGGCCTGGGAGTTCCACACGCCGATCGGCCTGGAGACCGTACTCAACCAGGGGCCGGAGGGCGGCCGTGGCTTCTACCCCCTGACCGGGCTCATGGAGGCGCTGGGCAACAACCCGGACGCGGCGACGGCCTTCTTCAACGAGCCGGTCCGCGAGGACAGCAACAAGGACGGCATCGTCACGAAGGACGACAAGCCGGTCGGAGGCCAGCACGGCAAGGACCGGGGCATGGTCGACTACATGCTCGACAAGCCGCCGTACATGGACGGCTTCGACATCACCCGCAGCGCGGACCTGCACCCGGCCCAGCAGGCCCTCGGAGACGCCCTGATGACGGCCGTCTCCCACCGCGGCTCCGGCGACGAGGACGCACCGCCGGTCGCGCACACCAAGGAGATGGCAGCGATCATGGAACGGATCGTCGAGAAGATCGGCGACAAGCCGGAACTGGTCGATGCGAAGCCGGGGGACCCGGAGGGCCCGCTGAACGGCCTGTCCGGTCACTTCGGGCAGATGGCCGCGGAGTACATGCCGGACATCCAGGCCGCGGCGGACAACACCAGTCGGCTGATCAAGGCCAACGGTGTGATGGCCGAGTTCAACAAGGCCGACATGGCGGCGTTCGTCGGCGCGGTGGCGCAGGACCCGGACGCGTACGGAGCCATCACCAACGCCCAGCGGGCGTTCACCACGACGCTTGTCAACGACGTCATCGCGCACCGTGCCGAGTACGAGGAGATCGACGCGGCGATCACGGTCGCCGTCCACCCGGGTGGCCAGATCGCGGGCATCCTCTCCGAGGCCAGGGCCGAGGGCACGTTCGCCGAGAACGGCCACAAGGCGGAGGAGTACGTCAAGGGCGTCGAGGACAACGCCAAGTGGGTCAACCGCGTCATCAGCGCGGCGGGCGGCAAGTACCTGGAGATGGTGCCGCTCGCCGGAGATGTCGTGGAGTGGCTCCAGGAAGACATCACGGAGAGCGTGGTCGAACGGGCCAAGAAGGACCAGGCGAGCAAGGCGGGCGATGCCGACCACGAGGCCGTACTCAGCTACACGCAGGCCCAGGTGGAGGCGGGCGAATCCGCCGCGCAATCGGTCCGCAAGGCCGCGGAGGGGACGGGCATGAACCAGCGGAGCATCGACGCCCTCGCCGGCACGGCCGCGGCGCAGACGGCCAACGCGCACGCGGTCGGCCGCGGTCAGGTCGTCACGTCGAACGACGGTTCCTGATGGGCCGCGCCCCCCGTTCCCGTACCGCACCCCTGCTTGCCGTCGCGCTGGTCGTGGCGGCCGTACTGACGGGGTGCGCCGAGGCGCAGAGGGCGGCGGCGCCGCAGCTGCCGGAGCGCACCTGCTTCGGCGTCTTCACCCGTTCCGACCTGGAACCCCTGATGGGCGATGGGCGGACGGTGACGGTGTCCGGTCCGGCCGACGCCCGGCTGACCGCGCAGCGCCGCGCGGCCACGTGCAATGTCGATGTGGACGGCCGGGGTCGTGTCCTGGTCGCGGCGACTCGCCAGCCTGTGGGGCAGAGCTTCTTCTGGCCCCCGACCGACCAGAGCGAACCCGCGCCCGAGCCGCTCGCTCTCGGCGACAAGGGGATCCTGTGGGACACGGGCGCCCGCGTCGCCCTCACCTGCAAGGGGGCTGAGGACTCCTTCGAGCTGGAACTGTCGCTGAGCGGCTCGGTCGAGCACATGAAGCCGGGTACGTCCCGTGCGCTGTTCAGCTCGCTGATGGCCAAGTACCTCGAGTCCGTCAAACATCAGACCCGGTGCGGGGTCTAGTCGGTGGTCCTAGGACCCGGGGACGAGGTGGGGATCCGTCGAACGGACAGGGTCGAAACCGGGCTGTGCACCTTACGCTGGGGCGATGAGCGCCCTCGAACCCCGCGTGCCCCAGAGAACCGCACCCCTCCCGCCCCCGCCCGGGGGCGGGGTCATGGGGCCCGCGTACCGGACGCTCAGCATCGGGATCATCTCCGTCGTCTTCCTCATCGCCTTCGAGGCGACCGCCGTCGGCACGGCCATGCCCGTCGCCGCCCGTGAGCTCGACGGGGTCGGGCTCTACGCCTTCGCCTTCTCCGCCTACTTCACGACCAGCCTCTTCGGCATGGTCCTGTCCGGGCAGTGGGCCGACCGGCAGGGGCCGCTCAAGCCGCTGACCGTCGGGATCGCCGCGTTCGCCTCGGGGCTCGTCGTCTCCGGGACCGCCGGCGCCATGTGGGTGTTCGTCCTCGGCCGCGCCGTACAGGGCCTCGGCGGCGGGCTGGTCATCGTCGCGCTGTACGTCGTCGTCAGCCGGGCCTACGAGGAACGGCTGCGGCCCGCCATCATGGCCGCGTTCGCCGCCAGCTGGGTCGTCCCCTCCATCGTCGGGCCGCTGGCCTCCGGCACGGTCACCGAGTACCTCGGCTGGCGGTGGGTGTTCCTCGGCATACCCGTGCTGGTCGTCGTACCGCTCGTCGTCGCACTGCCCGCCATCCGCCGCACCGCCTCCGGTCCCGTCGGCGGCGAGCCCCGGGCCGTCGACCTGCGGCGGATCCGGCTGGCGCTCATGATCTCCGTGGGCGCGGGCCTGGTCCAGTACGCCGCCCAGGACCTGCGCCTGCTCTCGCTGCTGCCGGGCATCGCCGGCGCGGCCCTGCTGGTGCCGGCCGTGCTCGGGCTGCTGCCCCGCGGGACGTACCTGGCCCGGCGCGGGCTGCCGTCGGTGGTGCTGCTGCGCGGGGTCGCCGCGGGGTCGTTCATCGCGGCCGAGAGCTTCGTACCGCTGATGCTGGTCACCCAGCGGGGGCTGAGCCCGACCATGGCCGGCTTCTCCCTCGCCCTGGGCGGGCTGACCTGGGCCGGCGGCTCGTGGGTGCAGTCGCAGGGGCGCACGGCCCCCTACCGGGAACGGCTGATGGTGATCGGCATGGTGCTGGTGGCGCTGGCCATCGCGGCCGCACCCGCCGTGCTCATCGAGTCCGTCCCCGTCTGGACGCTGGCGCTGGCCTGGGCCGTGGGATGCCTCGGCATGGGCCTGGTGATCGGCTCCACCAGCGTGCTGCTGCTGAAGCTGTCCGCACCGCGGGAGGCCGGCGCCAACTCCGCCGCCCTGCAGATCTCCGACGCCCTCGCCAACGTCGTCCTGCTGGCCGCCGGAGGCGCCGCCTTCGCCGCGCTCGGCGGCGGCGCGGTCGGCGCCGCGCACGCGGTGACCGCCGGCGGGGCGGGCGGCGCCTCGCACCCCGCCGCCTTCGCCGTCGTGTTCCTGCCGATGGCGTGCGTGGCGCTGGCCGGGGCGTGGGTCGCGACCCGGCTGGAGCCCGCGAAAGGCTGAGCCCCGGAATATCCCGGTGCCGCGGCCCGGCCCGGCGGCTACGTTTCGGTCCATGAACGAGATCACCATCGGGCTGCCCGGCACCGAGTGGGCAGAACTGGGCGACCTGGCCGACGCCACCGGGCGCACCCCCGAGGACGTTGTACGGGAGGCCGTACGGGCCCACCTGCGAGCCGAGCGGGAGAAGGTCGCCGCTGCGGCCGGACGCCTCGCCGACCGGCACGCCCCCCTCCTGCAAAGGCTCGGCCGATGAACACCACGAAAGCCCGCCGGCATCTCACCCTCGCCGAAGTCCTCGACCTCGCCCGGCACGCCTGCCTGGCCCAGGACCAGCCCGTCGAGCTGCGCGCCCCCGGCCTGCTGGAGTCGGCGGTGCACCGGCCGCGGGCCCGCATGTTCGGGACCCCGGCCTACGAGGACCCGTACGAGCAGGCCGCCGCGCTGCTCCACGCCATCGCCACGAACCACCCCCTCGTCGACGGGAACAAGCGCACCGCGTGGCTGGCGGCCGCGACCTTCCTCGCGGTCAACGGGATCGACCTCGCCGACACCGACCAGGAGCTCGCCTACGACCTGGTCATCGACGTGGCGGCCGGGCACGAGACGGAGATCGCGCGGATCGCCGGGCGGCTGCGCTCCCTGTGAAGCCGTCGCGCGGTGCCATGTGACGGCGCCGCGCGGGGCGGCGGGACGGCGTCACGCGACGGCTTCGTGTGACGCTCGCCGCACCGCCCGAGGTCACGGGCCTGTCCCTCCGCGAGCGGCGGGCCCGCCCCGGTAGGGTGGCCCGGTTGTCCTACGTACGACCGCCGCCGAGAGCACGAACCGGAGACCGTGACTACTACCGCCTCCCACCACCTCTCACCCGCCTTCCCCGGCCGTGCCCCGTGGGGCACCGCCAGCAAGCTGCGTGCCTGGCAGCAGGGAGCGCTGGACCGCTATATCCAGAACCAGCCCCGGGACTTCCTCGCCGTCGCGACCCCCGGCGCGGGAAAGACCACCTTCGCCCTGACCCTCGCCTCCTGGCTGCTGCACCACCACGTGGTGCAGCAGGTGACCGTCGTCGCGCCCACCGAACACCTGAAGAAGCAGTGGGCGGAGGCGGCGGCCCGGATAGGCATCCGGCTCGACCCCGAGTACTCCGCCGGACCGCTCAGCAAGGACTACCACGGCGTCGCCGTCACCTACGCCGGTGTCGGCGTACGCCCCATGCTCCACCGCAACCGCTGCGAGCAGCGCAAGACCCTGGTGATCCTGGACGAGATCCACCACGCCGGTGACTCGAAGTCCTGGGGCGAGGCCTGCCTGGAGGCGTTCGACCCGGCGACCCGGCGGCTCGCGCTGACCGGCACGCCCTTCCGTTCCGACACCAACCCCATCCCGTTCGTCACCTATGAAGAGGGCAACGACGGGATCCGGCGGTCCTCCGCCGACTACACCTACGGCTACGGCAACGCGCTCGGCGACGGCGTCGTCCGGCCGGTCATCTTCCTCTCCTACAGCGGCAACATGCGCTGGCGGACCAAGGCGGGCGACGAGATCGCGGCACGGCTCGGCGAGCCGATGACCAAGGACGCCATCTCGCAGGCCTGGCGCACCGCCCTGGACCCGCGCGGCGACTGGATGCCCAACGTGCTGCGCGCCGCCGACCAGCGCCTCACCGAGGTCCGCAAGGGCATCCCGGACGCGGGCGGCCTCGTCATCGCCTCCGATCAGGACTCGGCGCGCGCGTACGCCAAGCTCATCCGGGAGATCACCGGGACGAAGCCGACCCTGGTGCTCTCCGACGACACCGGGGCGTCGAAGAACATCGACACCTTCAGCGCGAATGACGACCGCTGGATGGTCGCGGTCCGCATGGTGTCCGAGGGCGTCGACGTACCGCGCCTCGCTGTCGGCGTGTACGCGACCACGATCTCCACCCCGCTGTTCTTCGCCCAGGCCGTCGGACGTTTCGTGCGTTCGCGCAGGCGCGGCGAGACGGCCTCCGTGTTCCTTCCGACCATCCCCTACCTCCTCGGCTTCGCCAACGAGATGGAGGTCGAGCGCGACCACGTGCTCGACAGGCCGAAGAAGCAGGGCGAGGAGGACCCGTACGCCGAGTCCGAGAAGGAGATGGACGAGGCGAACCGGCAGGAGGACGAGGACACCGGCGAGGACGAGCAGATGTCCTTCGAGGCGCTGGAGTCCGACGCCGTTTTCGACCGGGTGCTCTACGACGGGGCCGAGTTCGGCATGCAGGCGCACCCGGGCAGCGAGGAGGAGCAGGACTACCTCGGCATCCCCGGCCTGCTGGAGCCCGACCAGGTACAGATGCTGCTGCAGAAGCGGCAGTCCCGGCAGATCGCGCACAGCCGGCGCAAGCCGGACACCGAGGCGGACCTGCTGGAGCTGCCGGCCGACCGGCGGCCCGTGGTTTCCCACAAGGAACTGCTGGAACTGCGCAAGTCGCTCAACACGATGGTGGGCGCGTACGTCCACCAGAGCGGGAAGCCGCACGGGGTGATCCACACGGAGCTGCGCCGCGTCTGCGGCGGGCCGCCGAGCGCGGAGGCGACGGCGGGGCAGATCCGCGAGCGCATCAAGAAGGTCCAGGAGTGGGCCACCCGTATGCGGTGAGTGCCGGAAGTGCCGTGTGTGTGGTGTGTGCGGTGTGTGCCGCGTGTGCCGCGTGTGCCGCGTGTGCGGTGGGTTCGGTTGGTTCGCCCAGAACGGGGGACGGGGTTCGTGCGGAGGTTCGCACGGGCCCCGTCCTCGTTCCGTCGTTTCCGTGTCCGTGCGAATCGTTGTCACGAAACGACACTTGAGCCGATCAGGAAACGGCACAAACAGGTAGCACGCGCCCGGATTCTGGACGAGCCCTTCCGCTGAGCGGACCTGCTCGCTACATTCCCCGCATCGAACGCACCGTGGCAGCGCCGCCGCGGGAGCGCAGCCGGTGCAATGGCCGCTACCGGCGGCCTCTCCTGTGCGCCGCCGTGGGACCGGCGCGCGCCACCCCGAGAGTCACCGCCGCTCACCGAAAGAGGGAGAGGCGTCGTGACCGCGGAAACCTCCCAGACGCTCGACAGAGGGCTCAGGGTCCTCAAACTGCTCGCCGACACCGACCACGGTCTGACCGTCACCGAGCTCTCCAACCGCCTCGGCGTCAACCGCACGGTCGTCTACCGGCTCCTCGCCACGCTCGAACAGCACGCCCTGGTCCGCCGTGACCTCGGCGGCCGGGCGCGGGTCGGGCTGGGGGTGCTGCGGCTGGGCCGGCAGGTGCACCCCCTCGTGCGTGAGGCGGCCCTGCCCGCGCTGCGGTCGCTGGCCGAGGACATAGGTGCCACCGCGCACCTGACCCTCGTCGACGGCACCGAGGCGCTCGCCGTCGCCGTCGTGGAGCCGACCTGGACGGACTACCACGTTGCCTACCGGGCCGGATTCCGTCACCCGCTGGACCGGGGCGCGGCCGGGCGGGCCATTCTGGCCGCCCGTCAGGGCTCCCTCATCGAGCCGGGGTACACGCTGACCCACGGCGAGCTCGAAGCGGGTGCCAGTGGGGCCGCGGCGCCGCTGGTGGGCATCAGCGGGCTGGAGGGGAGCGTCGGCGTGGTCATGCTCGCCGACGCCGTGCCGGAGCGGGTGGGGCCGCGGGTGGTGGATGCGGCGCGGGAGGTCGCCGACGCCCTTCGCTAGGCCGCGGGCTCGGCGGACACCGTCGGGTGCGGGTGCGGGTGCGGGTGCGGGTGCGGCGCCGTTGCGGGGGCTCCGCCCCCGGGCCCCCGCGCCTCAAACGCCGGCGGGGCTGGATACGCGGGGCTCCGCCCCCGGGCCCCCTGCGCCTCGAACGCCGGCGGGGCTGGATACGCGGGGCGCCGCCCCGGGCTCCGCGCCTCAAACGCCGGCGAGGCTCGGTCGGGCGGTCGGGCGGATAGATTGGGCGGGTGCTTTCTCGTCTGACTCGTCTGCCGCGTCCTGCCGCCCTGGCCGTCTGTGCCGTGCCCGTGCTCGGGCTGTTCGCCGCGGCGGCCTTCGCGCCGCTGCCCTTCGTGGTCGCCGTACCCGGGCTCACGGCCGACGTGCTGGGGTCCGACCAGGGCAAGCCCGTCATCACCGTCTCCGGGGCCCCGGTCCGGGACACCAAGGGGCAGCTGCGGATGACCACCATCCGGGCCACCGGGCCGTCCTCGACGATGACGCTGCCCGAACTCGTCGGCCACTGGTTCAAGACCGATCAGGCGGTCATGCCGCGGGAGGCGGTCTACTCGTCCGGCGGCAGCGACGAGGAGATCGAGAAACACAATCTGGAGGAAATGGCGAGGTCGCAGTCGGCCGCCGCCGACGCAGCCCTCGGCTTCCTCCACAAGGACCCCAAGGACGTGAAGGTCGACCTCAACCTCGCCGACGTCGGCGGCCCGAGCGCCGGGCTCCTCTTCTCCCTCGGCATCATCGACAAGCTCGACGGCGACGGCAGCGGCGGCGACCTCACCGGCGGACGCAACATCGCCGGCACGGGCACCATCACCGCCGACGGCAAGGTCGGCGCCGTCGGCGGTGTGGCCCTGAAGACGCAGGCCGCGCGGCGGGACGGGGCCAGCGTGTTCCTCGTACCGAGGGACGAGTGCGGGGACGCGCAGTCGGAGCTGCCCGAGGGGCTGCAGCTCGTTCCCGTCACTTCGCTGACGGATGCGGTGAACGCTCTTCGCGCGCTGAACCGGGGAGAACCCGCCCCGTCGTGCTGACGTCCGGGTCGCGCTCCCGGTCCATCCCGCGCCACGCCGGGAAGACCATCGGCGCGAGCGTCGTGAGCAGGTACGTGCCGCCGAAGAGCAGCAGCGCCGTGCTCACCCCGAGGCCGTCGACGAGCAGCCCCGCCGCCAGTCCGCCCATCGGCATGGTCAGCTCGCAGCCCGCCGTGGTCACTCCCGCGACCCGGCTGCGCAGTTCCTCCGGGACCCGCTCGTACATGACCGTGGACAGGATGGGGTTCAGCATGCCCACGCCCAGGCCGGCCAGCGCCATCGTCACCGCGAGCGGCAGCGTCGTGTCGGTGAAGGCGGCCACCACGTACCGGGTCGCGCCGGAGAGCAGGAAGGCCGCCGCGAACACCGCGCGGCGCGGGAACCGCTCGCCCCACATCCCGTAGAGCAGGGCGCCCAGCAGGGCGAAGCCGCCGAAGAGGGAGATCATCAGGCCGATCGTGGTGGCGCCGCCGAGGACGTCCCGGCCGTGCACGGGCAGCAGGACCGAGGACCAGCCCTGGTCCAGGCCGTTGGTCATCATGACCATCACCGTGATGCCCAGCAGCAGCCGGGAGCGGGTCAGGAAGGCCCAGCCCTCGGCGAGTTCGGAACGGTAGGCGGTGAACGAGACCTTGCCCGCGGCACGTTGCGGCTCGGCGGCGGGGACCCCGCGCAGGAACGCGAGGACGAGCAGCGCCGAGATGCCGAAGGTGGCCGCGTCCAGCAGCAGGACGGTCTCGGCGCCGAACGCCGCGATCAGTACGCCGGCCACCGCGGCCCCGATCATCCGCGCCCCGCGCGAGACCGCGTCGTAGAGACTGGCGGCCCGCGCGAGGGTGGTGCCGGCGTGCTCGGCGAGGTTGGGCAGGAGCACGCCCCGGGCGGTCAGCCCGGGGGTGTGCACGAGGCCGCCGACGGCCATCAGCGCGCACAGCATCCAGAACTCCAGCACGCCCAGGTGGTGCAGCAGCGGGATCGCGCCGACGGACAGGCCGCAGATCAGGTCGGAGGCGGCGGAGACCCGGCGGCGGCCGAGCCGGTCGATGAGCGGTCCGCCGACCAGGGCGGCCACGATGACGGGCAGGGTGGCGCAGAAGGCGACGACCCCGGCCCGGCCGGCGCTGCCCGTGGTCTGCAGCACGAACCACGGGACACCGATCAGGGTGAGCGAACTCCCGGCGATGGAAACGGTGTTGGCGGCCAGGACGGCGACCAGCGGGCCCCGGCCCGCGGGGCGTAAGGCCTGGCTGCGGGCATGGTCGGCGGAGGGCACGGTGAACTCCTTCGGTGCGGTGGTGGTCGCGCGGGGCGGTGGGGGCCGCGAGGTGCGGCGGGGGCCGCGCGCGGCTGCTACTCGGACGCGGAGCGCGGGAGGACGTGCGTGTGGATGCGGACGGTCCGGGTGTCCTCCGCCTCGGGCAGGTCCCGGTAGCTGTTGACCACGTCGTGCAGCCGGCCGATCAGTTCCTCGCTCTGCGCCGGCGTCAGGCGCAGGGTGAAGTCGCTGAGGTCGGCGCCGGGTTCCCAGCGGCCCAGCCGGGTCTGCGCCTCGGAGATCCAGGCGGAGACCTCCTGGCTGTGGTTCGTGGCGACCGCCTGCAGGAAGACCGCGGCCGCGCTGCTCGTGGCCGGGTCGGCGTCGTGGATCAGCGAGCCGTCGAAGCCGGTGCCCTCGTGCGCGGCCCGCCACCAGCGTTCCCGGCCCTTGCCGTGCCCGACCGCGTCCTCGACGAAGCCGTGCGCGGCGAGCTGCCGCAGGTGGTAGCTGGTGGATCCGCTGGACTCCCCGAAGCGATCGGCGAGTTGGGAGGCGGTGGCCGGGCCCTTCCGGCGCAGGTCGGCCAGCAGCTGCATCCGCAGCGGGTGGGCGAGGCCGCGCAGGGCGCGGGCGTCGAGCATGCGGAGCGTGGGCTCCACGGGCTCCCGCACCGCGGCAGGCGTGTGCTCGGGACCGCTCTCACGGCGGCTCTCGGGACGGCTCTCGGTGCCGCTCTCGCGGCGGCGGCTCTCGGTACGGCTCTCGCGGCGGCTCTCGGGCATGCCTCGACCCTAGAGATGCAAAGAGTTCTCTGCAAGGGATTCTTTGCAGAGAACTCTTCGCAAGGAAATCCTCCGCGTCACTGGGCCCGGTCGTCGTCCTCCGCGGCCTGCTCCACCAGCGGGATGATCCGGAAGGGCACCGGGTTCTCCATCACGATCGCCGTCGAGGCCCGGACGATCCCGTCGAAGCCGACGACGCGGTCGATCACCCGCTGGAGATCGGCGTTCGAGCGGGCCACCAGCCGGCACAGCATGTCGCCGTGCCCGGTGGTGGTGTGCAGCTCCAGCACCTCCGGGACCCCGTCCAGGTGCGCGCGTACGTCGGCCCCCTGCCCCTGCTTGATCTCCAGCGTGGCGAACGCGGTCACCGGATACCCGAGCGCGGTCGGGTCGACCTGCGGGCCGAACCCGCGGATGACCCCGCTGGACTGCAGCCGGTCCAGGCGCGCCTGCACCGTGCCGCGGGCCACGCCCAGCCGGCGCGAGGCCTCCAGCACTCCTATCCGGGGCTCGCGGGCCAGCAGGACGATGAGCCGGCCGTCGAGTTCGTCGATGCCCATGGACGCCTCCGGGTGCCCACGCGTGCCCGTGGGTGGTCATAGTGCACAGATGTTTCAGCCATCCTCCGACGTTGCTGTGCAGTTTGTACAGTCATTCAGGAAACTATTGCGCAGCTTGTGGATCGGCGGGACTCTGCGCTCATGACTGAGTCTCTGGCGAACCTCGAAACCACCCCGCACACCGCGCGTGAGGCCGACCCCTTCCCGGTGAAGGGCATGGACGCGGTCGTCTTCGCCGTCGGCAACGCCAAGCAGGCCGCGCACTACTACTCGACCGCCTTCGGCATGAAGCTCGTCGCCTACTCCGGCCCGGAGAACGGCAGCCGCGAGACGGCCAGCTACGTGCTGACCAACGGCTCCGCCCGCTTCGTGCTGACCTCGGTCATCAAGGCGACGACCGACCACGGCCGCTTCCTCGCCGAGCACGTCACCGAGCACGGCGACGGCGTGATCGACCTCGCCATCGAGGTCCCCGACGTCCGCGCGGCCTACGCGTACGCCGTCGAGCAGGGCGCCCGCGGCCTGGACGAGCCGTACGAGGTCAAGGACGAGCACGGCACGGTCGTGCTGGCCGCCATCGCGACGTACGGCCAGACCCGCCACACGCTGGTGGAGCGCGGCGACTACACCGGCCCCTACCTGCCGGGCTACGTGGCCGTCGAGCCGATGGTCGAGGGCCCGGCCAAGCGCACCTTCCAGGCCATCGACCACTGCGTCGGCAACGTGGAACTCGGCCGGATGAACGAGTGGGTCGCCTTCTACAACAAGGTCATGGGCTTCACGAACATGAAGGAGTTCGTGGGCGACGACATCGCGACCGAGTACTCGGCGCTGATGTCCAAGGTGGTCGCGGACGGCACCAAGAAGGTCAAGTTCCCGATCAACGAGCCGGCGATCGCGAAGAAGAAGTCGCAGATCGACGAGTACCTGGAGTTCTACAACGGCCCCGGCGTCCAGCACATCGCCCTGGCCTCGAACGACATCGTCTCCACGGTCCGCTCGATGCGCGCGGCGGGCGTGCAGTTCCTGTCCGTCCCGGACACCTACTACGACACCCTCGGCGAGTGGGTCGGCGACACCCGCGTGCCGATCGACGAGCTGCGCGAGCTGAAGATCCTCGCCGACCGCGACGAGGACGGCTACCTGCTGCAGATCTTCACCAAGCCGGTGCAGGACCGCCCGACCGTCTTCTTCGAGATCATCGAGCGCCACGGCTCGATGGGCTTCGGCAAGGGCAACTTCAAGGCGCTGTTCGAGGCCATCGAGCGCGAGCAGGAGAAGCGCGGCAACCTCTGAGGCCGCACGCGTGCCTTCAGGCCCCCGGCCCCGGCCGGGGGCCTCGGGCTGCCGTCGGCCCGGTGCGTGTACGGACACGCCGCCGCGTGGTGCCCTCCGGAGGGGAGTGGGCCGGCGCGGCGCCCGCCCGCGCACCGGGCCGCACGCGCGGCCTTTCGGCGGTGACCGCCCGGCCGGGTTCGTCAGCGGCGGGACGGGGACGGGGACGGTGACGGTGACTGGGACGGGGACGGCTTCGGCGTGGGGTTCGGCTTCGGGAGTTCCGGCTCGACCCATGGCGTGACCGGCTGCAGGTGCTCCGGGCCGCCCGGCGGCGGCTGGCCGATCGACGCCAGCGCCTCCTTCGCCAGCGGCCCCCGCACCGGCGAGAAATGCGGATTCGTCCGCAGCGCCTCCTGCAGGTGCCGCCGCGCCCCCGCCTCGTCACCGAGCGCCCGCTCGATCATCGCCCGGTGGTAGGCGAAGTCCGCACTGCGCAGCCCCGGCTCCGTCGCCTTCTTCGCGTACTCCAGCGCCGCCGTGTGGTCGCCCGCCCGGTGCAGCGCCCACCCCAGCGCATCCGCGGCCTGCATGCTCTTGTGCCGCTCCCACTCCTGCGAAAGCCGCCGCACCGCCGCCGCCGGATCCCCGTGGTCCGCCTCGTACAGGCCCAGGACCACGTCGTCGTCCACCCCGTTCGCACCGTCCCGGGCCGCCAGCGTCGCCACCGCGGCATACTGCTCGCGCGCCTCCTGCCCCCGCCCCAGCGACTCCAGCAGCTCACCCAGCTCCCGGGCCAGCTGCGGCACCGGCGTCCGCCCCAGCGCCATCCGGTAGTCCCGCACCGCCTCCCCGCCGCGCCCCAGCGCCCCCAGCGCCCGGGCCCGGCCCGCCAGGGCCTCCCCCTGCGCCGGATCCGTCCGCAGCGCCCCCTCGTACTGCCGCAGCGCCTCCGCCGCGTCGCCCCGCTCCCAGGACAGCTCCCCGAGCCGGAACAACGCGTACGCCTTCTCCGCCGGGGACTGCGCCGAGGCCGCCGCCGACTCCATCGACACCACCGCGTCCTCGCGCCAGCCGCGGTCCCGGTACACCTGCGAGGCACGGACATGCGCCGCCAGCCCCGGCCGCAGCTCCAGCAGCAGCTCCATCGCCTTCTGGGCGCCCTTGTAGTCGCCGAGCCCCGTGTACGCGTCCACCAGCACCGGGTACGCCGTCCACCGCTTCGGCGACTGCGCCCGTACCAGCTCGCCCCACTTCCTGGCCGTCCCGAAGTCCCGCCGGGCATTGGCCAGCGCGCCCATGCCCGTCATCGCGTCGAAGTTGCCCTTCTCCGCCGGCCGCACCTCCAGCGACCGCTTCAGCGCCTTCTCCGCCTTCGGGTACCAGGCCGGATCCGCGGTCCGCCGCGCCTGTTCGAGATAGGCGGAGCCGAGGACCGCCCACGACGCGTCGTCGTCGGCGTGCGCCGCGACCCACTTCTCCCGGTCCGCCACCAACGCCACCACGTCCGTCGCCGAGGCGGGCGCACCCATGCCCACCGCCGCAGCGGCGCGTTCGCTCGGCCCCGGCGGGCGCGCGTCGTCACCGGTCCGGGCCGGCCGGATCAACAGGGCCCCGGCGATCAGGACCACCGCCACCCCGGCGGCCACGAGCGTCTTGCGGCCGGTGAAGGTCACGGGCGGCGCCGGCGTCTGCGAATCCTCGTCGATACGGTCCATGGGGTCACTGTGCGTCAATATGAAGAGCGCGCCGAGGTGGCCGAAGACGTGCGCGGGCGTGTTCACACCGATGGCCCCGGCTGCCACGCTGGCCCCATGGATGATGTCCTCTCCGACCTGTCCGCACGTCTGCGCGCGAGCCTCCTCGAAGGGCTCCCCGCCGAGGCCCTCCTCACCGACCCCCAGGTGACCGCCTCCTACGCCACCGACATGGCCAGCTTCTGCGCCGCCGGCACCCCGGCGGTCGTCGTCCTGCCCCGGACCGTCGAACAGGTCCAGCACGTCATGCGCACCGCCACCGCCCTACGGATCCCCGTGGTCCCGCAGGGCGCCCGGACGGGCCTGTCGGGCGGCGCCAACGCCTCCGACGGCTGCATCGTGCTGTCCCTGGTCAAGATGGACCGGATCCTGGAGATCAGCACCGTCGACCGGATCGCCGTCGTCGAACCGGGCGTCGTCAACGCCGTCCTCTCACGGGCCGTCGCCGAACGGGGCCTGTACTACCCGCCCGACCCCTCCAGCTGGGAACAGTGCACCATCGGCGGCAACATCGGCACCGCCTCGGGCGGCCTGTGCTGCGTCAAGTACGGCGTCACCGCCGAGTACGTACTCGGCCTCGACGTCGTCCTCGCGGACGGGCGGCTGCTGCGCACCGGCCGGCGCACCGCCAAGGGCGTCGCCGGATACGACCTCACCCGCCTCTTCGTCGGCTCCGAGGGCAGCCTCGGCATCGTCGTCCAGGCCGTCCTCGCCCTCAAACCGGCGCCGCCCCGGCAGCTGGTCCTGGCCGCGGAGTTCCCCTCCGTGGCCGCCGCCTGCGAGGCGGTCTGCGCCGTCATGGAGGCGGGGCTGACCCCCTCGCTGCTGGAGCTGATGGACCGTACGACCGTCCACGCCGTCAACGCGCTCGCCAGGATGGGCCTGCCCGAGGCCACCGAGGCCCTGCTGCTCGCCGCCTTCGACACCCCGCACGCCCCCGAGGACCTCGCGGCCGTGGCGGAGCTGTGCACCGCCGCCGGAGCCACCGCCGTCGTGCCCGCCGAGGACCAGGCGGAGTCGGAACTGCTGCTCCAGGCCCGCCGGACGGCCTTCCCCGCGCTGGAGGCCCTCCGGCCCGCCACGATGATCGACGACGTGTGCGTGCCGCGCTCGCGGCTCGGCGAGATGCTCGACGGGACCGCCGCCATCGCCCGCGCCCGGAACCTGCTCATCGGCGTCTGCGCGCACGCCGGGGACGGCAACACCCACCCGATCGTCTGCTTCGACCCCGCCGACGAGGACGAGACGCGGCGGGCCCGCGAGTCCTTCGGCGAGATCATGGCGCTCGGGCTCTCCCTCGGCGGGACCATCACCGGCGAACACGGCGTGGGCGTCCTGAAGAAGGAGTGGCTCGCGCGTGAACTCGGGCCGGTCGGAATGGAGATGCAGCGCGCCGTCAAGCAGGCTTTCGATCCACTGGGCATCCTCAACCCGGGCAAGCTCTTCTGAGACCCGGGCGAGTTCCTCCGCGACGCGGGCCAGTACCTCGGGGGTCAGAGTGAGTTCCTCCGAGCCGCGGGCGAACTCCTCCGGTGTCGGGGTGAGTTCCTCCGGTGTCCAGATGAGCCCGTCCGGGACCTGTGCGGGCTCCTGCGGGACCCGTGCGGGCTCTTCGGGGACGAGGGCCGGCTCTTCCGGCCGTATGAGGCGGAGGTGCCCGCCGGGCCGGCGGCGGCCGCCCGGTCTGCGGCGCCCGCCCGGGGTCCGGGGACCGTGCGTCATCACAGGTCCCCGTCCGCCGAGTCGTCCGACGGCCACGGGTCGCGCAGCCAGAGGTCGTCGGCCGGGGTCGGCGTGAGCAGCTCGGCCAGCGCCGCCTCCAGGCCGAGCCGCTCGGACTCGCTGCCGGGCGGCACGACGCGCAGGGTCCGCTCCAGCCAGGCCGACACGGCGAGGGAGGGCGCCTCCAGGAGGGCGTCCCCGTCGGGGGAGCTGAGCGCCATGCAGAGCACCGCCTCGTTGTCCACCTTCGTGGGCCAGATCCGGACGTCGCCGTGACCGCACGGACGGAACACCCCCTCGACGAGCAGCTCGCGCGCGAAGGTCCAGTGGACCGGGGTGTTCGAGCCGGTGTGGAAGGTGATGTGGACGGCGTACGGGTCTTCCGTGAGGTAGAGCAGGCGCGCCGGGACGGGGATGCTGCGCTCTGGGGAAAGGACCAGCTTCAGTTCCAGCTCGCGCTCGATGACGGGGTGGTGCATGACGGCCTCACTTCGGTCGGTGCGTGGGGCCTGATGGCACCCCACACCCGCGGAGAGCTCCGGTACGCCCGGGTATGACGCCACTTTCGACGACGAGAGCAGGATTGGCCGAATCCTGTCGACTGACCGAAAACCGTCCTGGGATGGGACGTTCGCTCAATGGCTTGGATTCTCCCGTTACCGGACCTCTCGGGCCACGGTTCTTGGCTATGGTCCTCCCCTTGCACAAGCCTCAAGCCACGATCGGAGTTGGGGACATGACGGCCTCCCCTGGTGACGGCGAGCACGCGGCCCGCGAGGGCTACTACCCGGATCCGTCCATCCCGGGGTACATCAGGTACTGGAACGGCGCGGCCTGGGTCCCCGGCACGAGCCGCCCTGCCCCGGCGGCGCCCGCGCCCGTCCCCACGCCCGTCCCCACGCCCGTGCCCGTCGCCGCTCCGGCCCGCCCGCTCCCCGCCCCGGCTCCCGTCGCCGCGCCCGCCGTCCCGCGCGCCGAGGAGACGGGACCGGTGTTCCTGGACGAGACCTCCATGACCGAGGCGCTGCGGGAACCGCGCCCCGGCCCCGGCCCCGGGACGGAGCCCGCGGCCGGGCAGGCGCCGGCCCCCGTCTGGCAGGCCGATCCCGTGCACCAGGCCGGCTTCGGCGGGCCGCGCGACCACCGGGTGTCGTGGGGCAGCCCGAAGGAAGCGGAGGCGGAACCGGAGCCCGCGCCCCGCGCCGTGGCCGCTCCCGCCCCGGCAGCCGCCCCGGCTCCCGACCCGGAGCCGACCCAGGACCCCGGGCAGCCCCCGGCCCGGCCCGCGGGGATCTCCCTGGCCCGTACGCCGTCCGACGCGGCCGCGCCCGCGCGGCTCCCCGCGCAGGCCTCCCCGGGCATCCTGTCGGCGCGCTCTCCGGCCGCGCAGGCCCCTGCGGCCCCCGCCGCCCCGGCATGGCCCGCCGCCCCCGGAGCGGGCGGCACCGGCCCCACCGGGGTCACCTCCTCCTGGCCCGAGGCGACCCCCGCCCCCGCACCCGCCCCGGCACCCACACCCACACCCGCACCTACCCCCGCACCCGGCCCCGGGCGGGCGGCCGCTCCCGCCGCCGCCCGCCGCGAGGTGTGGGAGCCCCGGCCCGCCGGGGTCCGCCCGAAGGTTCCGCCGCCCGCCGCGGACAGCGCCCGGGCCGAGCCGGCTCCGGCGCCCGGGGGACGGGAGCCGCGCGTCCCGGAGGAAGCCCGTACGGGTGCCCGTACCGACCGCGCCGCCACCTCCAGAGCCGTGTTCGAGCGGATGGCCGAACGGGCCGTGCGCCCGGCCGGGCTGATGCGCCGGCTCCTCGCCCGGACCCTGGACTCCCTCGTGTTCGGCGCCGTCGCCGCCGCGGTCGCCCTGCCCCTCCTGCCCGCGGCCGAGGCCCATGTCCGGGCCAAGGTGGACGCCGCCCGGGCGAGCGGCCGCACCACCACCGTCTGGCTGCTCGATTCGACCATCGCCGGCAGCCTCGGCGTGGTCCTCGGGGCCGTCCTCCTCTTCGGCGTCCTCTACGAGGTGCTGCCCACCGCCCGCTGGGGGCGCACCCCGGGCAAGAAGCTGCTGGGCGTCCGGGTGCTGGCCACCGCGACCCTGCGCCCGCCGTCCTTCGGCGCGGCCCTGCGCCGCTGGCTCGTGTACGCCTTCCTGGGCCTGCCCGGCAGCCTGTGGTGCCTCGTGAACCGCCCCCGCCGGCAGGCCTGGCACGACAAGGCCGCCGGTACGTACGTGGCTCGCTAGGGGGTGTTCCGCCCCGAACGGACGCGGTCCCGTTGCGGGGGAGCCGGACCCGGGTTCGACTCGGGCCATGAGTACCGACCAGCCGCCGCCGGGCCAGCCGCCCGACGAGGACCCGTTCCTCAAGAAGCCCCAGGAGCCGACGCCCCCGTCGGGCGGTTCGCCGTACGGACCGCCGCCCCCCGGAAGCGGCGGCCCGCCCCCTCCGCCCCCGGGAGGCCCGGGCTCCGGCGGCGGTGGGGGATACCCGCCCCCTCCGCCCCCCTACGGCGGCGGAGGCGACCCGTACGGCGGCAGCGGCGGCTACGGCATGCCCGACCCGCTCGCCGGCATGCCCCCGCTCGCCGACTTCGGCAAGCGGCTCGCCGCGCGCGTCATCGACGTGGTGATCGTCGCCGTCCCGCTGTTCCTCATCCAGCTGGCCTTCGGCACGAACCGCTACATGGTCGAGACCGACCGGGGCGAGGACGTCAGCGAGGTCTTCACCAAGTCGTACAGCGGCAGCGGGCTGGTGATGACCCTGATCTCGATCGTCGCGTACCTCGGCTACGACTGGTGGTTCACCAAGAAGGACGGCCGCACGGTCGGCAAGAAGGCGATGGGCCTGCGCGTCGCCATGCTCAACGACGGCACCGTGCCGGAGTCCGGCGCGGCCCTGACCCGGGCCGCCGTGCTCTGGCTGCCGACGCTGATCTGCTGCTTCTGCCTGTGGCCCATCGCGCTGATCATCTCGATCCTGGTCGACAAGCCCTACAAGCAGGGCCTGCACGACAAGGCCGCCAAGACCGTCGTGGTCCAGGCGACCCCCTAGCCGCACGCAGGCGAGCGACGCGGGCGGCCTCCCCCCGAGGGAGGCCGCCCGCGTCGCGTCGTGCCCGCGTCGCGTCGTGCCCGCGCCGGGGCGAAGGGTCAGTGGTGGACGGGGTGTTCGGCCGAGGCCGTCCGCGGTCCGGGCGCCCGCGCGCCCGGCGCCGCCTCCGCGGCGGACGCACCCGGCGCGGAGGCACCCGTACGCGCCGCGTGGCGGCCGCGGCGCTTCGGGACGGGCACGGTGAGGGCGACGAGCAGGCCCAGGGCGAGCGCGGCGGCGGAGATGACCGCGACGCCGAGCCCGGTGCTCGTCTGCGAGAGCAGCAGCATGGCGATCGTCGACACGATGACCGTGGCGGACCCGTACGCGAGCTGTGCGGCAGTCGGACGCGGCATGGCGATATCCGTCCTCGGTGAGGGGAGGGGGAGTCGGCTCAACCAACTTCGCGCGTCAAGTGACTCCATGACGGGATGCCCGGGGCGAGCCGCCGGTAAGCGTGACCTAACACACGGTGCCGGAGCACAGGGGGCGCACGGGATCACATTTCACGCCCCGCGGAGGGGAGAAAGGGGACGGTACGGACCCGTTCCGGGGTCGGGAAGGCCCCTTCGCCCCGTATGGCAGCGGAACGTCCGGATAGCGGAACTCCCTGCCCGCATAGTGCAGTTGTAAGGTTCAAGTCAAGGTCTGTCTTTTCTTGCGTCTCTCCGGTCAAATGTCGTCACTTGAGACGCGCGCCGCGCGGAACCCCCCGCTCCTATGGAGAAGTTCCGAACTCAGACGCTGCGGCCGCGGGAGGGGAACGACATCAAGTGACCAGCAATTCCGCCCGACGGCGTGCGATCCGCGCTGCCGCCGTCACCGTGACCATGGCCGCCTACGCGACCAGTGCGACCTTCTTCACCGTCACCGCGGCCCAGGCCGAGGGCAAGGCCGTGGCCGCCCCGGTGGCCGACCGGCAGGACCCGACCACTCCTGCCAAGGTCGTCGAGCACGACCTCAAGGGCCCGTTCAGCGAGCAGCAGGCCCAGCAGCGCAAGGCCGCTCTGGACCAGGTGCTCCAGGGCAAGAAGGACGTCGAGCAGCGCGGCGCCTCCAAGGTCGTCAAGCTGGACGACAAGAAGTACGTCGAGCTCGGCCGCGAGAAGACCGACAAGATCTTCACGATCCTCGTCGAGTTCGGTGACCAGGTCGACAGCACGACCATGCACGACCCGGACGGCCCCGGCCCGAAGCCGGCCGTTCCGAAGTACGGTGGCACCCCCGGTCCGCTGCACAACACGATCGCCGAGCCCGACCGTGCCAAGGACAACAGCACGGCCTGGCGCAAGGACTTCAGCCGTCAGTACTTCCAGGACCTGTACTTCGCCACCGGCGAGGGCAAGCACAGCCTGAAGACGTACTACGAGAAGACCTCCTCGGGCCGCTACTCGGTCGAGGGCGAGGTCGCCGACTGGGTCAAGGTTCCGTACAACGAGGCCCGTTACGGCTCGAACTTCTGCGGCCAGAGCAACTGCTCCAACGTCTGGGACACCGTCAAGGACGGCGTCGCGGCGTGGGTCGAGGCCCAGAAGAAGGCCGGGAAGACCGACGCCGAGATCAAGGCGAAGCTGGCCCAGTACGACCTCTGGGACCGCTACGACTTCGACGGCGACGGCAACTTCAACGAGCCCGACGGCTACATCGACCACTTCCAGATCGTCCACGCGGGCGAGGACGAGTCGGCCGGCGGCGGCGTGCAGGGCCCCGACGCCCTGTGGGCGCACCGCTGGTACGCCTACGGCACCTCCGCGGGCAAGACCGGCCCGGCCAACAACAAGGCCGGCGGCACCCAGATCGGCGACTCCGGCATCTGGGTCGGCGACTACACGATGCAGCCCGAGAACGGCGGCCTCGGCGTCTTCGCCCACGAGTACGGCCACGACCTGGGCCTCCCCGACCTCTACGACACCTCCGGTGGCGGCGAGAACGGCGTCGGCTTCTGGTCCCTGATGTCGGCCGGCTCCTGGCTCGGCACCGGCAAGGACTCCATAGGCGACATGCCGGGCGACATGACCGCCTGGGACAAGCTCCAGCTGGGCTGGCTGAACTACGACACGGCCAAGGCCGCGACGAAGTCCACCCACAAGCTCGGTGTGGCGGAGTTCAACACCAAGGACAAGCAGGCCCTGGTCGTCGAGCTGCCGAAGAAGAAGGTCCAGACGGACGTCGTCGCGCCCGCCGAGGGCTCCACCCAGTGGTGGAGCGGCATGGGTGACGACCTCAAGAACACCCTCACCCGCTCCGTCGACCTGACGGGCAAGTCCTCCGCCGCCCTGTCCCTCAAGGGCTGGTGGGACATCGAGGCCGACTACGACTACCTCTACACCGAGGTGTCCACGGACGGCGGCGCCAACTGGACCGCCCTCGCCGGCACCGCCGACGGCACGGCCATCCCGGTCGACGCCGCCGGCAGCCCGTCGCTCACCGGCGTCTCGGGTGCCTGGAAGAACCTGAACTTCTCGCTCGACGCCTACGCGGGCAAGAAGGTCGACCTCCGCTTCCGCTACCAGACGGACGGCGGCGCGGGCGGCAAGGGCTTCACGGGTGACGCCCTCACCATCACCGCGGACGGCTCCGCGCTGTTCACCGACGGCGCCGAGAACGGCGACAACGGCTGGACCGGCAAGGGCTTCTCGCGCATCGGCGCCGGCTTCACCAAGGAGTACGCGCAGTACTACCTGGCCGAGAACCGCCGCTACGTCAGTTACGACTCCACCCTCAAGGTGGGCCCGTACAACTTCGGCTTCGGCAACACCCGTCCGGACTGGGTCGAGCACTACCCGTACCAGGACGG
This sequence comes from Streptomyces yangpuensis, assembly GCF_024666385.1. Lineage (NCBI taxonomy): Bacteria > Bacillati > Actinomycetota > Actinomycetes > Kitasatosporales > Streptomycetaceae > Streptomyces > Streptomyces yangpuensis. The sequence continues at coordinate 2,827,550 of NZ_CP102514.1, read as the reverse complement.
TCTGCTGATCTGGCAGTGGGACACCAGCCAGAAGGACAACAACACCAGCCAGCACCCGGGCCAGGGTCTGATCCTCCCGATCGACGCCAACGCCAAGCCCATGAAGTGGGCCGACGGCACCCTGCTGCGCAACAAGATCCAGCCGTACGACGCCACCTTCAGCGCGTACTCGACGGATGCCTTCACGCTGCACAAGAACGGCGAGTCGCTGTTCCTGAAGCCGAAGCCCGCGAACCTCGTCTTCGACGACCGCAAGGGCAAGTACTACTACGACGAGAACCCGACCGGATCGGTGAAGGTCACTGACACCAACACCAAGATCAAGATCCTGAAGGAGACCTACGACGGTGAGGTCATGACCGTCGAGGTCGGCCCCTCGAAGTAGCACTTCGGTAAAACCGCAGGTCAAATCATGATCGGCCGTCGCCCTCTAGCGGGCGGCGGCCGATCGCGTTTAGATGCCCCGGTACGAGGTTCTTATTGACGGGGGAGATGACCGACATGCCCGGTGGAGGTTTCGTCAGATTGCCAGGCGGCAGCGTGGTCGTTGCGCTCACGCTGCCGAGGCCGTCCGGTGAGGGCGGAAATGTCCGCGTGCTGGTGCACGCCGCGAACCGGGCCCGCGCCCTGACCAGGCTGCGGAACCTCGGGATGCGGGCGGTGTACCTGCGGGGCAACGCACAGCCGCCCACACCCGACGAGGTGACGGCCGTCCTGCATCATCCGGACGGCCTGCTGTGGCGCGGCGCGCCCGACCGGGCCCAGGAGCTCTGGCACCCGATCCGGGCCCTGCTGGGCACGTAGCGCCCGGGGCGGGCGCGCGGGACGCCGCGGCGCGGCCGTGCCCCGGCGTTCTAGGACCGGGGCCCGGTCGTGCCCACGAGGGTCACACCGGCCGCGCGGAGCTCCTCCAGGGCCCGCTCGGTGGTGTGCGGGGCCACGGCCGCCGTCAGGTCCAGCAGGACGCGCGTGGTGAAGCCCGCGCGGGCGGCGTCGAGGGCGGTGGCACGCACGCAGTGGTCGGTGGCGATGCCGACCACGTCGACCTCGCCGACGTGCCGCTCCCGCAGCCAGGCGGCAAGGGTCTCGCCGTTCTCGTCGGCGCCCTCGAAGCCGCTGTAGGCGGCCTCGTACGCGCCCTTGTCGAAGACGGCGGCGACCGCCCCCGAGGCCACGGCGGGCGCGAAGTTCGGGTGGAACCCGACGCCCTCGGTGCCGGCCACGCAGTGCACCGGCCAGGAGGTCTCGTAGTCCGGCTCGGCCGGCGGGTGCGCGAAGTGCGTCCCCGGGTCGATGTGGTGGTCGCGGGTGGCGACGACGTGCCGGTACCCGGCGGTGGCCTGCCCGATCAGCTCGGTGATGGCGGCGGCGACATCGGCTCCGCCGGTGACCGCGAGGCTGCCGCCCTCGCAGAAGTCGTTCTGTACGTCGACGACGATCAGTGCGCGGTGCATTTCGCGTGCCCTTCGGCTTGATGGTGTGCTGCGGCGGGCCCTGCGGGAGGCTCTTCCCCCACCCCGCCCCTTCCCACTGTGCTGCATGGCGGCTGCGCCGCGTGGGGGCTCTGCCCCCGGACCCCCGCGCCTCAAACTCCCCCAGCTACCGCCGGGAGGCGCCCGACCCAGCCCCGCCGGCGATCGAGGCGCGGGGCTCGGGGGCGGAGCCCCCGCAACGGCGCCGCACCGCTCACGGCCGAGTGCACCCGCTCACGGCCGAGCGCACCCGCTCACCTTCGATCGCACCCGCTCACGGTCGAGCGTGCCCGCAGGGCTAGACGTACTCGGTGGGGAGCACGGCCTCGCCGCGGGAGAGCTGGGTCGCGCTCAGCGGGAGGGAGGCGCGCGCCGCCCGGTGACGGTCGCGGGCCGCCTCCAGCGGCTCGCGGGCGACCACCTCGCCGGCCTTGACCAGGTGCGTCAGCAGCTGCCGGTCGGCCAGGGCCGACGGAACCGGGCCCACGCCGATCACCTCCGCCTCCGCCACCCCGTCGGCGTCCCGCCGCCGCGCCGCCCACTTGCGGCCGCCGATGGAGGTCTTCCCCCCGGTGGACTTCTTGGCCACCGGGACCAGTGCCGCCTTCGGGTCCGCCGAGGTGGCCCGCGCCACCAGCTTGTAGACCATCGAGCACGTCGGGTGCCCACTGCCGGTGACCAGCTGCGTGCCCACCCCGTACGCGTCCACCGGAGCCGCCGCCAGCGAGGCGATGGCGTACTCGTCCAGGTCCGAGGTGACGACGATCTTCGTCGAGGTCGCCCCCAGCTCGTCCAGCTGCTGGCGCACCCGGTGGGCCACCAGCAGCAGGTCCCCGGAGTCGATCCGCACGGCGCCCAGGTCCGTGCCCGCCACCTCGACGGCGGTGCGCACGGCCTCGGCCACGTCGTAGGTGTCCACCAGGAGCGTGGTGCCGCGGCCCAGCGAGGCCACCTGCGCCGTGAAGGCGTCCCGCTCGCTGTCGTGGACGAGGGTGAAGGCGTGCGCGCTGGTGCCGACGGTGGGGATGCCGTACCGGAAGCCGGCCGCCAGGTCCGAGGTGGAGGTGAAGCCGCCCACGTACGCGGCCCGCGACGCGGCCACGGCCGCCAGCTCGTGCGTGCGGCGGGCGCCCATCTCGATCAGCGGCCGGTCCCCGGCCGCCGAGGACATCCGGGAGGCGGCCGCGGCGATCGCCGAGTCGTGGTTCAGGATCGACAGGATCACCGTCTCCAGCAGCACGCACTCGGCGAAGCTGCCCTCCACGCGCAGGACCGGGGAGCCGGGGAAGTAGACCTCGCCCTCCGGGTAGCCCCAGATGTCGCCGGAGAAGCGGTACGAGGCCAGCCAGTCCAGCGTCCGCATGTCGACGACGGCCCGCTCGCGCAGGAACTCCAGCACCGCGCTGTCGAAGCGGAAGTTCTCCACCGCGTCCAGCACCCGGCCGGTCCCCGCGACCACCCCGTAGCGGCGCCCCTCGGGAAGCCGCCGGGTGAACACCTCGAAGACCGAGCGGCGGTCGGCGGTGCCGTTGGCCAGGGCGGCCTGCAACATCGTGAGCTCGTAATGGTCCGTGAAGAGCGCTGTCGACGGTACGTCCACCGGCAGGCCCAGGTCCGCAGGGTTCATGGCGGCGATGCTAGCGCACATTTCGTCAAAGTGACGAGATGTGGGTCCCGTTTGTGCAACGGGCCCGTCACGGTGGCAGCATGGGACGAGTGAGTGTTGCTCCCATTGAGATCGAACGCACTGAGTCGGCCGAAGAGACCTTCGCGGTCCCGGAACCTGACGTTCCCTGGGTGACCCTGGTGCACAACGACCCGGTCAACCTCATGAGCTACGTGGCGTACGTGTTCCAGGCGTACTTCGGATACTCGAAGGACGTCGCGCACAAGCTGATGCTCGACGTCCATCACAAGGGGCGGGCGGTCGTGTCGAGCGGCACCCGCGAGGAAATGGAGCGCGACGTGCAGGCCATGCACGGCTACGGCCTGTGGGCGACCCTCTCCCAGGACCGCACCTGATGGGCCGGACCGGGATGTTCGAGTCCCTGCAGGGCGGCGGAGCCGCCATCGCGCTGGACGAGATCGAAATCTCCATCCTGCGTTCCCTGGCCGTCCAGATGCTGGAGCTGATCGGTCCCGGCGAGCCCGAGCCCGCCGAGGATGCCGATCCCCTCGCCGCACTGTTCGCCGAGGGCCCCACCGAACCCCCGTCCGACCCGGCGCTGGCCCGGCTCTTCCCCGACGCCTACGGCTCCCCGGACGGCGCGGGCGACGAGGGTGTGGACCCGGCCGAGACCAAGGCCCGCTCGGCGGAGTTCCGCCGCTACACCGAGAACGACCTGCGCGCCCGCAAGCGTGACGACGCCCTCGCCCTCGTGCGCAGCCTCGACGCGCTCACCCCGGCCGGCGACGGGGCCGCCGTGCTGGAGCTGACCGGCGAGCTGCCGCTGCGCTGGCTGGGCGGCCTCAACGACCTGCGCCTGACCCTCGCCGCCCGGCTCGACATCACCGAGGACGACGAGAGTGCGGCCCTCTTCCGGCTGCCGGACGACGACCCGCGCAAGCCCATGGTGATGGCGTACCTGTGGCTCGGCGGGCTCCAGGAGTCCTTGATCGAAACCCTCTGAGGAACCTCAAGAGGGAGCGCTGTTCGCTCAGCGGATGCTCAAATCCGGATAACGATCAGATCACCGCCATGCGGTGATCTGTCATGATCACAGAAGTTTGTCCGGAAAATTTGATGCCGTGCACCACATTTCTCCCCCTCGGGCCGTCGTAAGCACGTGATAAATCTTCACGACCGCCGACGGGACGCCACCCATGTCTCCCGGCCCGCTTGAACCGGCAGACCGCCGGCGTGCAACTCCATCCGTATCCGGGGGGATCGAGGACCCGATCCGCAGCCAGTGAAGGCGCGGGTCGGCGTGGAGAAAGGCGCACCAGACATGACCTCAGTGCAGGTCGAGCAGCACGGCAACACGCCCGGCGAGGGCACTCAGGGCGACGGCGGCGAGGGGTACCACCGCACGCTCGGCGCCCGCCAGATCCAGATGATCGCGATCGGCGGAGCCATCGGCACCGGCCTCTTCCTGGGCGCCGGCAAGGCGATCTCCAAGGCGGGCCCCAGCCTGATCCTGGCGTACGCGATCGCGGGCCTGGTCATCTTCTTCATCATGCGGGCCCTGGGCGAGCTGCTCATGTACCGGCCCGTCTCCGGCTCCTTCTCGGACTACGCCCGCGAGTTCCTGGGCCCGTTCTGGGGCTACGTCACCGGCTGGACGTACTGGCTGTTCTGGGTCGTCACCGGCATCACCGAGGTCACCGCCGCCGCGCAGTACATGTCGTACTGGACCCACGACAGCTTCCCGCAGTGGGCCTACGCGCTGATCTTCACGGTCATCCTCTACGGCGCCAACCTGATCTCCGTGAAGCTCTTCGGTGAGCTGGAGTTCTGGTTCTCCATGGTCAAGGTCACCGCCATCGTCGGCATGATCCTGATCTGCGCCGGCATCCTCACCATCGGCTTCTCCGACGCCGCCGAGACCGCCAGCGTCGCCAACCTCTGGAACGACGGCGGCTTCTTCCCCAAGGGCATCGGCGGCACGCTGATGACCCTGCAGATCGTGATGTTCGCCTTCCTCGCGGTCGAGCTGGTCGGCGTCACCGCCGGCGAGTCCAAGGACCCCGAGAAGACCCTGCCCAAGGCCATCAACACCGTGCCGTGGCGCATCGCCGTCTTCTACGTCGGCGCGCTCATCATGATCCTCTCGGTCGTCCCGTGGACGCACTTCCAGCCGGGCGTCTCGCCCTTCGTCGCCGCCTTCGAGCGCATGGGCCTGGGCATCGGCGCCGCCATCGTCAACTTCGTCGTCCTGACCGCCGCCCTGTCCTCCTGCAACTCCGGCATGTACTCCACCGGCCGCATGCTGCGCGACCTCGCGCTCAACGGCCAGGGCCCGAAGGTCTTCACCAGGCTCACCAAGAGCGGCACCCCGCTCATCGGCACCACCTTCAGCGCCTCGCTGATGCTCGTGGGCGTCTGGATCAACTACGTCGCCCCCGGCAAGGCCTTCGACTACGTCGTCTCCTTCGCCACCATCTCCGGCATGTGGGCCTGGATCATGATCCTGGTCTGCCAGATCCGCTACCGGGCCAAGGCCGACCGCGGCGAGCTGCCCGGCTCGAAGTTCAAGGCGCCCGGCGCCCCGTACACGAGCTGGTTCGCCCTGGCCTTCATCGGCATGGTCATCGTGATGATGGGCGCCGACAAGGACGCCCGCGTCTCGCTGTACTGCGCCCCGCTGTGGGGCGTCATCCTCGGCGTCGCCTACCTGGTCATGAAGAACCGCGACCCGCGCGGCGCGGCCTTCACCAAGGCCTCGTAGCAGCGGTTCCCGGCCGCCTGCCGCGGCCGGGAACCCTGCTCCCGTGGACACCCTGTCCACCATGCGGGCCCTTCCGTACCACTCCTCGGTACGGAAGGGCCCGTCTGCTTATCCTGTCGCTCATGCTGACCCTCACGCAGGCCCTGTACGACCGGATCGTCGAGCACGCCCGCCAGGACCACCCCGACGAGGCGTGCGGTGTCGTGGCCGGCCCGGCGGGCACCGGCCGCCCCGAGCGGTTCATCCCCATGCTCAACGCGGCCCGCTCGCCCACGTTCTACGAGTTCGACTCGAAGGACCTCCTGAAGCTCTACCGCGAGATGGACGACCGCGACGAGGAGCCGGTGATCGTCTACCACTCGCACACCGCGACCGAGGCCTACCCCTCGCGCACCGACGTCACCTACGCGAACGAGCCCGGAGCCCACTACGTCCTGGTCTCCACGGCTGACAAGGACGGGCTCGGAGACTTCCAGTTCCGGTCGTACCGGATCGTCGACGGCGTGATCACCGAGGAAGAAGTGCAGGTCGTAGCAGCCTACTGACCACCATGCGAGCAGATGGCGTCCACGATGCGGGATCACACTCCAAACCGGGGACCGGGAATCGTTAACATGACCGCATGGTTCCCCACGACGTGAGCATCGAGACGCCCGGCAGGCTGCTGCTCGTGGCCCGGCTGCACGTCGACCTGTGCCGCCTCGCCAGCGCCATCTGTCCTGCCGCCTGAGCACCAGAGCCCCCACGCGCGGGGGGCCGACGAACCGCGCGCCCGTTTCCCCCGCACACGCACACCTGCCTACGTCCTGACGACTGGAGCCCAGCCATGGCCATCGAGGTCCGCATCCCCACCATCCTCCGCACCTACACCGACGGCGAGAAGGCCGTGAACGGTGAGGGCGCCACGCTCGCCGACCTCTTCGCGGACCTGGAGACCCGGCACAAGGGCATCGAGGAGCGCATTGTCGACGGCGGGCAGCTGCGCCGCTTCGTGAACGTCTACCTCAACGACGAGGACGTCCGCTTCCTCGACGGCATCTCCACCGCCCTCAAGGACGGCGACAACGTCACCATCCTCCCGGCCGTGGCCGGCGGATCGAAGTAATGCGCTACGACTCCCCGCTGGCCGCGGTCGGCAACACGCCGCTCGTCCGGCTGCCCCGGCTCTCGCCCTCGGAAGACGTCCGGATCTGGGCCAAGCTGGAGGACCGCAACCCGACCGGCTCCATCAAGGACCGCCCCGCGCTCCACATGGTCGAGCAGGCGGAGAAGGACGGCCGGCTGTACCCCGGCTGCACCATCCTGGAGCCGACCTCCGGCAACACCGGCATCTCGCTGGCGATGGCGGCCAAGCTCAAGGGCTACCGCATCGTGTGCGTGATGCCGGAGAACACCAGCCAGGAGCGGCGCGACCTGCTGGCCATGTGGGGAGCCGAGATCATCTCGTCGCCGGCCGCCGGCGGCTCCAACACCGCCGTCCGGGTGGCCAAGGAACTGGCCGCGGAGCACCCGGACTGGGTGATGCTCTACCAGTACGGCAACCCCGACAACGCGGGCGCGCACTACGCCACCACCGGCCCGGAGATCCTCACCGACCTCCCGTCGATCACCCACTTCGTTGCCGGCCTGGGCACCACCGGCACGCTGATGGGCGTCGGCCGCTACCTGCGCGAGCACGTCCCCGGCGTGAAGATCGTCGCGGCCGAGCCGCGCTACGACGACCTCGTGTACGGGCTGCGCAACCTGGACGAGGGCTTCGTCCCCGAGCTGTACGACGCCTCCGTGCTCACCACCCGCTACTCGGTGGGCTCCTCCGACGCGGTCACCCGCACGCGGGAGCTGCTCCAGCAGGAGGGCATCTTCGCGGGCGTCTCCACCGGCGCCGCCCTGCACGCGGCGATCGGCGTCGGCCGCAAGGCGGTGGCCGCGGGCGAGAGCGCCGACATCGTCTTCGTCGTGGCCGACGGCGGCTGGAAGTACCTCTCGACCGGCGTCTACACCGCGGCGACGACGGAAGAAGCCATCGAAGTCCTCCAGGGCCAGCTCTGGGCCTAGGGGGTGTCCCCCTGGCGGCACCCTGCTGGGCGGCACGGCTACCCGGGGGCTCCGCCCCCGGACCCCTGGACCCCTGGACCCCCGGACCTCCGGACCCCCGGACCCCCGCGCCTCAATCGCCGGCGGGGCCTGACATTGAGCCCGTCCGGCGTTAGAGGCGCGGGTCCGGGCGCCGCAGCCCGGGAAACGGAGAGAGGACCCGCAGCCCGTCCGCCTCCGGCCCGGGCGGGTCGTACACCCGCCACCACCCGCCGCAAGCGGATCTCCGGCTTTCTCAGGCCGCTCCGGCCGTTTCCGGCATCACCGACCGCCTCCCAGCCCCTTGATCTCGTCCCAGATCGCCGGGTCCAGCATCCCCAGCCGCGCCCGGAAGTCCCACAGCGACACCTCGTCCGGCCGGTCCGCCTCCAGGAAGGCCGCCCGCCCCTGCGCCCCCACCGTCCCCGGGGGCAGCGGGATCACCCCGGCCCGCCGGTCGTGGTACTTCGCGGTGATCCACGCGACCCGCGCCCGGTGCTCCCGTACCGGGCCCACGCCCAGCACCAGGCAGGTCCGGCCGTCCGCCAGGGTCCACAGCTCACCGGGCTGCGGGTGCGGGGGCCGGCCGGTGCCGTGCGCGGGCGGGGGGCGGCGGGGGACACCCAGCCGTCCCCCGGCGATCAGCATCACCAATGCCAGAGCCACGACCGCGGCCACCGCGGGCCACCAGGACGTGTCCATGTTTCGACCGTAGCCGCGCGGGAAGGCCCCGGCACGGCAACGTCCGTGCCCACCGTCGCTCCCCCGGGTGACAGCGCAGGTGATTCCCCCCACAACGGCCTGCCGCGGAGGAGCGACCGGACGTTTCGCGCCTTACGCTCGACCCACGCACGGCCCGCATTCCGTCCACGGACCGTCCACGGAGGTTCACGCTCCATGAAGCTCACCGTCGTCGGCTGTTCGGGGTCGTTCCCGTCCGCGGAATCGGCCTGTTCGAGCTACCTCGTCGAGGCCGACGGCTTCCGGCTGCTGCTCGACATGGGCAACGGCGCCCTCGGCGATCTCCAGCGCCACTGCGGTCTCTACGACCTCGACGCGATCTTCCTGAGCCATCTGCATGCCGATCACTGCATCGACATGTGCGCGTACTTCGTCGCCCGCTTCTACCGCCACGAGGGCGGCCGCTGCGGCACCATCCCCGTCTTCGGTCCCGAGGGCACCGAGAAGCGCCTGACCACGGCCTACGACGACGTCCCGGACGAGCGGTCGATGAGCGAGGTCTTCGACTTCCGCACCCTGAAGCCGGGGAGCTTCGAGATCGGCCCCTTCCAGGTCCGCACCGAGCGGGTCGCGCACCCCGTCGAGTCGTACGCCATCCGCGTCGAGCACGGCGGCCGCTCGCTCACGTACTCCGGGGACACCGGCATCTGCCCCGAGCTGGGCCGGCTCGCCGAGGGCGCCGACCTCTTCCTGTGCGAGGCGTCCTTCACGCACGGCAAGGAGGACATCCCGGACCTCCACCTCAACGGCCGCGAGGCGGGCGAGTACGCGCACGCCGGCGGTGTCGGGCGGCTCGTCCTCACCCACATCCCGCCGTGGACCGACCCCGCGCAGAACCTCGCCGACGCCCGCGCGGTCTACGACGGCCCGGTCGACCTGGCGTACGCGGGCGCGGTCTACGAGGTCTGAGCACCCGCCCGGCCGCCCGTACACACGCGGAAGCCCCCGCCCTCCCTTCCGGGAGAGCGGGGGCTCTTCGCTCGCGGGGCTGCCTACTTGGCCTCGGCCTTCTGCAGCTCGGCGAGCTCCTCGTCGGACTCGCGGCCCGGCGTGGGCAGGTTCCACTTGATGATCGCGAAGCGGAAGATCACGTAGTAGACCGCCGCGAAGCACAGGCCCACGAGGGCGAGCATCCACGGCTTCTCCGCGATGCCCAGGTTGAGCAGGAAGTCGACGAGGCCGGCCGAGAAGCCGAAGCCGTCGCGCATGCCCAGGGCCCAGGTGAGGGCCATGGAGATACCGGTCAGCACCGCGTGGATCGCGTACAGCACCGGGGCGATGAACATGAAGGTGAACTCGATCGGCTCGGTCACACCGGTGACGAAGGAGGTGAGCGCGAGGGAGAACATCATGCCGCCGACGACCTTGCGGCGCTCGGGGCGGGCGCAGTGGACGATCGCGAGGCAGGCCGCCGGGAGGGCGAACATCATGATCGGGAAGAAGCCGGTCATGAACTGTCCGGCCGTCGGGTCACCGGCGAGGAAGCGGGCGATGTCACCGTGGACGGCACCGTTGGCGGTGTCGAACGAACCGGCCTGGAACCACGGGAAGGAGTTCAGGAGGTGGTGCATGCCGATCGGGATGAGCGCACGGTTGGCGACACCGAAGATGCCCGCGCCCACGGCGCCCGAGCCGGTCAGCCACTCACCGAAGTTGTGCAGACCCGTACCGAGGACCGGCCAGATGAGACCGAAGACGATGCCCGTGACCAGACCCGCCAGGGCGGAGAGGATCGGGACGAGGCGGCGGCCGCCGAAGAAGCCCGCCCAGTCCGGCAGCTTGGTCCGGTAGAACTTCTGGTAGAGCAGTGCGGTGATGATGCCCATCACGACACCGCCGAGCACACCGGCGTTGACCGGCGCGTCGACCATGACGATCTTGCCGCCGACCACCTTGGCGACCTGGGGCAGGTTGCTGTCGGTGAAGGTGGCGAGGACCTTCTGGAAGACCAGGTACCCGGTGACGGCGGCCAGGGCGGTGGAGCCGTCCGACTTCTTGGCGAAGCCGATGGCGATGCCGACGGCGAACAGCAGCGCCATGTTGTCGAGGATCGCGCCGCCGCCGGCGGCCATGTATCCGGCGATCTTGAGGACGAACGTCGGGAAGACGTCCTTGTCGCCGAGCATGTCGTCCGCGCCCAGGCGGAGCAGGAGCGCGCCGGCGGGCAGCACGGCAACGGGGAGCATGAGGCTCCGGCCGATGCGCTGCATGACGGCCATCACGCCAGCGCCCTTCTTCTTCTCCGCCGCGGGGGCGGTAGCCGTGGACACAACTTCCTCCAGTGGGCAAGGCGACGCCGACAGGGAAAGAACGGGGGGCGGCGACGTCTCAGAAATGGGGGTACGAGGGCTCAGATAGGCCCGCGTGGTCTACACCAATCGTGGTGTAGACCAGTTGTAGCACGGTGAGGGTTAGATAAGGAACCTTCGTTTTCCTGTGGCCTACGCCACACGGAGCGGGGGTCCTCGCGGCCGCCCCCGCACCCGGACCTCCGGACAGGCCGAAGGCCCCCGGATCCGGGATCCGAGGGCCTTCGGCGACCGGGTCGAACGGCCCTGCGGGCCAAGCCGGTTACGCCTTGGTGTTCTCCGCCTGCATCGCCTCGATCTCCTCGTCCGACTCCCGGCCCGGCGTGGGGATGTCGAACTTCGTGATCGCGAAGCGGAAGACGACGTAATAGACGACGGCGAAGCCCAGCCCGATCGGAATGATCAGCCACGGCTTGGTGGCCAGCCCCCAGTTGATGACGTAGTCGATCAGACCCGCCGAGAAGCTGAAGCCGTCGTGGACGCCGAACGCCCACGTCACCGCCATCGACACGCCCGTCAGCACCGCGTGCACCGCGTACAGCGCCGGCGCGACGAAGAGGAAGGAGTACTCCAGCGGTTCGGTGATCCCGGTGACGAACGAGGTCAGCGCCACCGACAGCATCAGCCCGCCGACCTCCTTGCGCCGCTGCGGCTTCGCACAGTGCGTGATCGCCAGGGCCGCCGCCGGCAGGGCGAACATCATGATCGGGAAGAAGCCGGTCAGGAACAGGCCCGCATCCGGGTCACCGCTGAGGAACATGTTGATGTCGCCGTGCACCACCTCGCCGTCCGGCTTGGTGTAACTGCCGAACTGGAACCACACCGGCACGTTCAGGAACTGGTGCAGGCCGATCACCAGCAGCGCGCGGTTCGCGACACCGAAGATCCCCGCACCCCAGTAGTCCAGGCCCACCAGCCAGTCGGAGAAGCTCTCCAGCGCGGCACCGATCGGCGGCCAGACCCACAGGCACAGCGCGGCGAACGCGATCGCCACGAAGGCCATGATGATCGGGACGAGCCGGCGGCCATTGAAGAAGCCGAGCCAGTCCACCAGCTTCACCCGGTGATAGCGCTGCCAGAACCAGGCGGTCAGCAACCCCATGACGATGCCGCCGAACACCCCCGGATTCTGGAAGGTGTACTGGGCGAAGGTCTCGTCCGCCCCCAGGCAGCCGCCCCCCACGTCCTTCGTGCCGTCCGGGCAGGGCACGGGAAACGCCCGCAGCACGCTGCGGTAGACGAGGAAGCCGGCCACCGCCGCCAGCGCCGTCGAGCCGTCCGCCTTCTTCGCCATCCCGATCGCGACGCCGACACAGAAGAGGAGCGGCAGACCGAGGTCCGCGTTGAGCAGGGCGCCGCCCGCGGCGGCCATCACCTTGGCGATCTGGGGCCACACACCGGTGCCCTCGGCGTCGATCAGCCCCAGCCGGTTCAGGATGCCGGCCGCCGGCAGGACCGCGATCGGCAGTTGCAGGCTCCGCCCCATCTTCTGCAGCCCCTGGTAAAGGGTGTTGCGCCGCGACGGTCGCGGTACTGCGGCGGCGCTGCTCGCACTCATCGGCGTCTCCCTGACCGGCCCGGATTTTTTGGATGCGGCAGCAGTTGCGTGCACACTGGTGTAGACCAGTTGTGGGCAGGTTGCTGCTGATCGTCATCATTCGGCAGGGACCGGACACGCGCTCGCGTAGATGGGCCAACCGTGCGTTACCGTGACAACGCGGGCCGTGCGGAGGGCTCCATGTTCCGGCCGCTGAGACTCGTTCTTCGCATCACTCAGGGAGAAACACATGGCCACCAAGGCTGAGAAGATCGTCGCCGGGCTCGGCGGCATCGAGAACATCGAAGAGGTCGAGGGCTGCATCACCCGCCTGCGCACCGAGGTCATCAACCCCGACCTCGTCGACGAAGCGGCCCTCAAGGCCGCCGGCGCCCACGGCGTCGTCCGGATGGGCACCGCGGTCCAGGTCGTCATCGGCACCGACGCCGACCCGATCGCCGCCGACATCGAAGACATGATGTGATCCGGTGATCCGGTGATCCGGTGATCCCAGTGATCCCAGTGATCCCAGTGATCCCAGTGATCCCGGTGACCCCGGTGACCCGGACTCCCTGAGTCCCGGCCGCTCGGCCCGAACACCACCGAGCACCCGCAGCACCCGCAGACCCCGTCCCGCAACCCGGACGGGGTCTTCGCGCTGCCGGGCACCCACTAGGCTCGGACACATGTCTCGCATCGACGGCCGTACGCCCGAACAGCTCCGCCCGGTCACCATCGAACGCGGATGGAGCAAGCACGCAGAGGGCTCCGTCCTCATCTCCTTCGGAGACACCAAGGTCTTCTGCACCGCCTCCTTCACCGAAGGCGTCCCGCGCTGGCGCAAGGGCAGCGGCGAGGGCTGGGTCACCTCCGAATACTCGATGCTGCCGCGCTCCACCAACACCCGCGGCGACCGCGAATCCGTCCGCGGCAAGATCGGCGGCCGCACCCACGAGATCTCCCGCCTCATCGGCCGCTCACTGCGCGCCGTCATCGACTACAAGGCCCTCGGCGAGAACACCATCGTCCTGGACTGCGACGTCCTCCAGGCCGACGGCGGCACCCGCACCGCCGCCATCACCGGCGCCTACGTCGCCCTCGCCGACGCCGTCGCCTGGGGCCAGCAGAAGAAGCTCATCAAGGCCGGCCGCAAGCCCCTCACCGGAACCGTCGCCGCCGTCAGCGTCGGCATCGTCGACGGCGTCCCGCTCCTCGACCTCTGCTACGAGGAGGACGTGCGCGCCGAGACCGACATGAACGTGGTCTGCACCGGCGACGGCCGCTTCGTCGAGGTCCAGGGCACCGCCGAGGGCGAGCCCTTCGACCGCAAGGAACTGAACGCCCTCCTCGACCTCGCCGCCGGCGGCTGCGCGGACCTCGAGGCCATCCAGCGGGGCGCGCTCGGCCTGTAGCCGACCACCGTCGGCATGCGTCGGCAACCGCCGGACACCGTTCGGCGTCCCTACGGACAACGGGCGCGGGCGCACGGTCTCACCACCGTGCGCCCGCGCACTCGTCCTCGTGTCCGCATCCGCATCCGTACTCGTACTCGCACTCGTACTCGCACAAGTCCACTCGGGAGAATTGCATGAAGCTCCGCATAGCGGCAGTAGCCGTGGCAGCCGTCCTGACCGTCCCGGCCCTCACCGCCTGCGACGCCATCTCCACGGCGATGGACTGCGCGAACACGGCGGTCGCCATCACGGACGGCGCGAACGACCTCCAGCAGGCCGTCTCCCAGGCGGGCAACAGCCCCCAGGACGCCAAGAACGCACTCGACCAGATCGAGACCAACCTCAAGAAGATCGGCGACCAGACGGACAACGCCGACCTCGGCAAGGCCATCGACTCGATGAACACGGCGGTCAAGAACGTCCGTACCGCCATCGACAGCGGCAACACCGTCCCGGACATCCAGCCGGTCGCGGACGCGGCGAGCGAGATCTCCAAGGTCTGCACCCCGGGATAATGGGGGCATGACCTCGACGCCCAGCCGCCTGATCCTCGCGACCCGCAACGCGGGCAAAGTCTCCGAACTGCGCGCCATCCTCTCCGACGCCGGCCTGCCCCACGGGCTGGTCGGCGCGGACGCGTACCCGGAGATCCCCGACGTCAAGGAGACCGGCGTCACCTTCGCGGAGAATGCCCTCCTCAAGGCCCACGCCCTGGCCAAGGCCACCGGCCTGCCGGCGGTCGCCGACGACTCCGGCCTGTGCGTGGACGTCCTGAACGGCGCCCCCGGCATCTTCTCCGCGCGCTGGGCCGGCCGCCACGGCGACGACAAGGCCAACCTGGACCTGCTCCTGGCCCAGCTCGGCGACATCGCCGACGAGAACCGCAGCGCCCACTTCTTCTGCGCGGCGGCCCTGGCCCTGCCGGACGGCACCGAACGCGTCGTGGAGGGCCGCCTCCTGGGCACCCTGCGTCACGCCCCCTCGGGCACGGGCGGCTTCGGCTACGACCCGATCCTCCAGCCCCTGGGCGAGGCCCGCACCTGCGCGGAACTCACCGCGGCCGAGAAGAACGCCATCTCCCACCGCGGCCAGGCCTTCCGAGCCCTGGTCCCCTTCATCCGAGCCCTCCTGCCCTGACGGCCGGACACGCCGAAGGGCCTGCGAATCGAAAACAAGCTTCGATTCGCAGGCCCTTGAAAATGCGGCGGAAGGGATTCGAACCCTCAAGCCGTTTCACGGGCCACAGATCCTAAGTCTGCTGCGTCGCCGTTGCGCCACCGCCGCTAGCCGCCTGCCATGATAGCGGTCGCTGGACTGCCCAGGCCCAGCAAGATCAGGCGGCCTTGCGTCGACGTCCTCCTCGACACCATGTGCCGGTGATCGAATGGCAGTTGGGGCACAGCAGCCGGAGGTTCTCGCGTCGGTCGTCACTCCAGTCGCCGTTGATGTGGTCGACCTCCAGCGTCATCGGCCGACCTCGCCAAACGGGAGGCGTTCCGCACATCTCGCAGCATTCGGGTACGCCGACTTCGCGCAACGCGCGCAGGAGCAGATACGTTCGCGTGCGGCGCCGACCGTCCTGCTTGACGAGTATGTCCTCGGCCCGGCGCTCGGGAGTGGTGCCGGGCTTGCCCCGGTTGTGGGCCTGGCCCAGGAAGTGTTCGGTCGACAAGCCGTCCTCGTGGATCCACGTTTTGAGCGCTCTGTTCATGCCTCCCGACGGCACCTTGCCCAGGCGCCGCAGGGTTTCGGCGAGTGAGCCGGATGCAGCCACGGCCTCACGCAGCAGGGTGGCTTCGGGTTTCGCACGCCGCGCGTACGTCCGGCGCCGAGGTGTCGGACCGGTGGTGTCCGCGGCATCCGTCATCGCCGTCGGCCCTTCGCCCGGCCGCGGTACGTGTCCGTGCTGGAGTGGCAATTGGGGCACAACAGCCTCAAGTTCTCCGGGCGGTTGTCGCGCCAGTCCCCGTTGATGTGGTCGACCTCCAGGGGGAGGGGTGCGCCCATCCATACAGGGGCGACGCCGCAGTCGGCGCAGGAGTCCTCGGTTCCGAGTTCCAGCAGCGCGCGTCGGAGTGTCGAGCTCGGCGTGCGTCGAGGGTGGGGCGAGTGATCCACGCAGAGGATCTCGGCGGGCGTACGCCTCCGGTGGTTGTCTCGCATCCGATCCGTCCGGGGCTGTCCGGTGAAGTGCGAGGTGTCGATGCCGAGCGCGCGGACCCGGCGCGTGATGTGGGTGTGGTTTCCGCCCACCGCGTCGAGGCCCAGGCGCCGCAGGACCTCGTACATGTTGCTGGAGGCGCTCACCGCCTCCTCCAGGATCCTTCGCGTCCAGCGATTCCCCTCACGTTCGAAGTGCGAGGTGTCCACTTCGAGCTGGGCCATGCGCCTGCGCATGTACTCACGGGACCCGCTCTTCGGGTCCAGCCCGAGGTACTCCAACGCCTCCGTCATCGTGCGTGACGCGCGCGCCGCTTCCGACAGGCGTTCCTTCGTGTACGGGCTGATCGGCATGCCCGCCCCCCCCTCCGTGTATCCGGCCGCGTGTGCGGCTCTCGTACGGAGCAACGAGGCGATAGTCGGACGGTCACGGGTGGGGTCGTCCGATAAGCGGAGCGGGCCGGCCCTGTTCAGGGGCGGCCCGCTCCAAGAGGACGGGGGCAGGGGAGTCAGATGCCCAGGTCCTTGATGATCTTGGCTACGTGGCCCGTGGCCTTCACGTTGTAGAAGGCGTGCTCGACCTTGCCCTCCTCGTCCACGACCACCGTCGAGCGGATGACGCCCGTGACCGTCTTGCCGTACAGCTTCTTCTCGCCGAACGCCCCGTACGCCGCCAAGGTCTCCTTCTCCGGGTCGCCGACCAGGGTGACCTTCAGGTTTTCCTTCTCGCGGAACTTCGCGAGCTTCTCCGGCTTGTCGGGGGAGACGCCGATGACGTCGTAGCCGGCCGTGGCCAGGGCGTCCAGGTTGTCCGTGAAGTCGCACGCCTGCTTCGTGCAGCCCGGCGTCAGCGCGGCGGGGTAGAAGTAGACGATGACCTTGCGGCCCTTGTGGTCGGCGAGCGAGACCTCGTTGCCGTCCGCGTCGGGCAGGGTGAAGGCGGGGGCGGTGTCGCCCGGCTGCAGTCGCTCGCTCATCTGACAGTCTCCTCGGGAGGGGATCGGTACGTCACGAGACTAAGCTGACAGACTGTTCACGGCGGACTACGCCCCACACGATCACCACCACCACGACCACGACCACGACGACGGAGGCAGCGCGGTGTCGGAAGCCAGGACCCCCGCACAGATCGAGGCGGACATCGTCCGCCGCCGCGAGCAGCTCGCCGAGACGCTCGACGAGATCGGCGTGCGCATGCACCCGCAGACGATCATCGGGGACGCGCGGGCCCGGGTCGCCTCGACCGTCGACCAGACCGCGGGGCGGGCCTTCGCCACGGTGAACCGTGTCGTGACGGACGTGCGGGACGGTCTGCGCCACCCGGACGGCAGCCCGCGCCTGGAGCGCATCGTGCCCGTGGCGCTGGTCGCGGCCGGTCTGGTCGGACTGCTGGTCGTCTCGGCGCGCCACAAGCGCGGATGACCCTGCGCGGTACGGGACGGGCGCGGGCAGGTAGGTTCGTGGCGTGAGCGAGAACACCACCCACGACAAGCTGCCCATCCGCATGCTGCACGACCGCGTGCTCGTGAAGTCCGATCTGCCCGAGGGTGAGCGGCGTTCCGGCGGCGGCATCCTGATCCCGGCGACGGCCGCCGTGGGCAAGCGGCTGGCCTGGGCCGAGGTCGTCGCGGTCGGGCAGAACGTCCGGACCGTCGAGCCCGGGGACCGGGTGCTGTACGACCCCGAGGACCGTGCCGAGGTCGAGGTGCGCGGTGCGACGTACGTGCTGATGCGTGAGCGGGACCTGCACGCCGTGGCCGCGGAGCGGCTGGAGGGGTCGGACGACTCCACCGGGCTGTACCTCTGACCTTTGACGGGCTGTACCTCTGATCTCTGACCTCCGACCTCTGGACCTCTGATCGGACCGGTGGTCGCGCGCAAGGGCTGGTGGCCCGGGTCACCGGCCCTTTCCGCTGTCCTTTGCTACGGTGGGTGAGAACCCGACGAGACGCGCCGTACCGGGTACGCAAAGACGACGCACCCCGTATCGCTCGATTCTCGGAGGTGCCGTCATGGCCTGGGTTCTTCTTCTCCTCGCCGGTCTGCTCGAAGTCGGCTGGTCGATCGGCATGAAGTTCACCGAGGGCTTCACCCGGCTGTGGCCCAGTGTGTTCACAGCTGCCGGGATCGTGGCCAGCATGGTGCTGCTGTCCTACGCCGCGAAGACCCTGCCCATCGGCACGGCGTACGGGGTGTGGGTGGGCATCGGTGCCGCCGGTGCGGCCGTGCTCGGTATGGCGGTGCTGGGTGAGCCGGTCACCGCCGCCCGGATCTTCTTCATCTGTCTGCTGCTGGTGGCCGTGGTGGGGCTGAAGGCGACCTCCGGTCACTGAGCCTGCGGGTACGGCAGGAACGGCTACTCCAGGAACGCGGACGGCGGGCGCGGGCCCCCGATGACCCCGCCGCCGTCCCAGCCGCCCGAGCCGGCCCCGCCCTGGGTGCCCGCGGTGGTGCCGCCCTCGTCGCCCTGGCTGGTGCCGCCGTCGTCCTGGCCGCCCTGGGTCCGGCCTCCGGTGTCCTGGCCGCCCTGAGTCCGGCCGCCGCTGTCGCCGCCCCCGCCGTCCTGGCCCCCGTTGTCTTGGCCGCCCTGCGTCCGGCCGCCGGAGTTCTGCCCGCCGTCGTCCTGTCCGCCGCCGTCCTGGCCGCCGGACGGCGGGGTCGGCCGCCGGTCGGGGGGCGGGGTGCCGTCGCCCGGTGTCTCCTGCGGCGGGTCCGACTGCGTGGAGGGCGGCGGCTGGGGCTGCGCGGCGCCCGGCTGGAGGTCGAGTTGGAAGTCCACGGGGTCGGTGCCCTCCAGCGCGGTCTTCGTGTACGCGGCCCAGATCCGGGCCGGGTAGCCGCCACCGCCGATGCGGGACTCGCCGAGCGCCCCGTACAGCGACTCCAGGGTGCCGGTGTCCGGGTCCTGGCCCATCATGGCGACCACCGTGACGAGGTTGGGGGTGTAGGCCGCGAACCACGCCGAGCGGTCCAGTTCACCGGTGCCGGTCTTGCCCGCGGCCGGGTGGCCGGCGGCGAGGGCCGCCGTGCCGGTGCCGTTGTCCACGACGCTGACCAGCATGGACGTGGTGGTGTCGGCGGCCTCGCGGCTGATGGCCTGGACGGAGGGGCGCTCGGGCAGGGTGATCTTGTCGCCGCCCTTCGCAATCTCCTCCAGGAAGGTGTAGGGGGTGCGGCGGCCGTGGTCGGCGAGGGTCGCGTACGCCTGGGTCATGTCGAGGACGCTGGCCTGAAGGGTGCCGAGTGCCATGGCCGGGCCGGCCACGAAGTTCGGGGTGTCCTCGGGGATGCCGAGGTCGATGGCGGTCTTCTTGACCCTGGCGGTGCCGACGTCGACGGCCATCTGCGCGTAGACGGCGTTCACGGAGAGGTCGGTGGCGGTGTTGACGGTGATGTTCCCGTAGGAGACCTGGCCCTCGTTCTCCGGGGCGAAGCGGATCCGGCCGCCGACGACGGGTCGTTTGTTGTCGCCGTTGTAGACGGTGTGGGGGGTGATCCGGCGGCCGTCCTGGGTGCGGGAGTCGTTCTCGACGGCGGCCGCGAAGACGAACGGCTTGAAGGTGGAGGCGACCTGGTAGTCGTGCCGGGTCGCGTTGTTCACGTACTGCCTGGTGTAGTCGACGCCGCCGTACATGGCGACGACCTTGCCGGTGGCCGGGTCGATGGAGACGCCGCCGGCCCGGACCACCCGGTCCGCCTTGCGGGCGTCGGGGTCGAGTTTGCCGAGCATCCGGTCGTCGACGGCCGCGACGAAGACGGCCTGGTGGCGGCGGTCGATGGTGGTCGTGATCCGGTAGCCGCCCTCGGCCAGCGTCTTGTCGTCGAGGATCTTGCGGTCGAGGATGAACTCCTTGATCGCTTCGACGAGGTAGCCGCGCTGGCCGGACAGGCCGGCGGCGGCGCGCACCTTGCCGGGCTCGGGGAAGCCGGTGGCCGCGCGTTCGGCGGCGGGCAGCCAGCCCTTCTTGACCATGCCGTCGAGGACGTAGTTCCAGCGGGCGAGGGCGCGGGTGCGGCTCTGCGGGTGGGAGACGACGTCGAAGGCGCTGGGGGAGTTGAGCAGGGTGGCGAGGTAGGCGCCCTCGGCGGTGGTGAGGCTGCCGGCGTCCTTGCCGTAGTACGCCTGGGACGCGGCCTGGATGCCGTAGGCGTTGCGCCCGAAGTAGCTGGTGTTCAGGTAGCCCTCGAGGATGTACGCCTTGGACTTCTCGCGGCCGAGTTTGACCGCGATGAAGAACTCCTTGGCCTTGCGTTTGATCGTCTGTTCCTGGCCCAAGTAGTAGTTCTTGACGTACTGCTGGGTGATCGTCGAGCCGGACTGGGTGCCCTTGCCGGTCGCCGTGTTCCAGGCGGCGCGGACCATCGCCTTGGGGTCCACCGCCCGTTCGGAGTAGAAGTCCCGGTCCTCTGCGGCCAGTACGGCCTCCTGGACGGTCAGCGGGATCTGCGAGAGGGGCACGTTGACGCGGTTCACCTCGCCGTCGCGGGCGATCTGGGAGCCGTCGGAGTAGAGGTAGACGTTGGACTGCGCGGTCGCGGCGGCGTTGGCCGGCGGGATGTCGACCAGCAGGTAGCCGGCCACGAGGCCGCCGCCGATCAGGAGGGCGAGGAGCAGTACGGTGCCGAGGACCATGCGCCAGGTGGGGAGGAGGCGCCGCAGGCCGGTCCGCCGGCGACGGGCCTTCCCGCCGGGTCCTTCTGGCCCGGGAGGTCCTCCCGGTGCGCCGGGTCCCGCGGGTCCCGCGTGACCGCCGGGCGGGGTGTCCGGGTCGCGAGGGGTCCAGCCCGCGGGTGGTGACTGGTCGCTCATCTCCAGGACTCCTCGACGCTGTTCGAAATATCCACTTCTGTACCTCATGGTGTCTACCCGATGGCCGGTGACCACCGTCCCGGACGGGGGTAAATCGGTCGCGTGGCTCGCCCCTCCGCACTAAGCTCGCGCGCTTTGGCCGACGTAGGAACGACGTGGAAAACGGAGGGGATACGGTGCGCCAGAGAGTGCGCCTCTACGCGGCGGTCGCGGCCGGCGGGTTCCGGCGATACGCCACCTACGGCACGGCGACCGCGGCGGGCGTCTTCACCAATACCGTGTTCGGGTTCATCGTCGCGTTCACGTACGCCGCCCTGTGGGACCAGCGTCCGGGGCTCGGCGGCTACGACCGGGCCCAGGCCCTGACCTTCGTCTGGGTGAGCCAGTCGCTGCTGGCGGCCGGGGCGTTCATCGGCGGCGGGTTCCAGGAGGAGATCCAGGAGCGGGTCCGCACCGGCGACATCGCCGTCGACCTGTACCGGCCCGCGGACCTGCAGATGTGGTGGCTCGCGGCCGACCTGGGCAGGTCCGCCTTCCAACTGCTGGGGCGCGGGCTGGTCCCGCTCGTGGCGGGGGCGCTGGCCTTCCAGCTGGCACTGCCTTCGGACCCGTGGCGGTGGCTGCTGTTCCTGGTCTCCGTCGTGCTCGGGCTGGTGGTGAGCTTCGCCGTGCGCTACATGCTGGGGCTGCTGGCCTTCTGGCTGATGGACGGGTCGGGGATCAACCTGATGGCGACCGTCGTCTCGATCTTCTTCTCGGGGATGCTGCTGCCGCTGACCGTTTTCCCCGGTGCCTTCGGGGAGTTCGTGCGCGTACTGCCCTGGGCGGCCATGCTCCAGGTCCCGATGGACGTGCTGCTGGGCGTGCACTCGGGGGCCGGGGACGCGGTCGGCGCGCTGGGCTTCCAGGCCGGCTGGGTCCTCGTACTGCTGGGCGCCGGGCGGCTGTTGCAGTCGGCGGCGACGCGGAAGGTGGTGGTCCAGGGTGGCTGAGGCGACCGGTACGGCGGGTACGGCAAGTACGGCAGGTACGGCGGGTACGGCCGCGACACGGCCGGCGCAGAAGCGGCGGAAGTTCACGGATCCGGAGGTGCCTCGGGCGCGCGGCCGGGTCCTGGAGGGGCTGCGCGGCTACGGCCTGATCGTGGCCATGTGGATCCGGTCGACGATGACGTACCGGACGTCCTTCGTCCTGTCGACGGTGGGGAACGCGGCGATCACACTGCTGGACTTCGTCGCGATCTCCATCATGTTCTCGCACGTGGACGTCCTCGGCGGCTTCACGCTGCCCGAGGTCGCCCTGCTGTACGGGTCCTGCTCGGCGTCCCTGGGACTGGCGGACCTGCTGCTGGGCAACACCGACCGGATCGGCGCCCGGATCCGCGACGGCTCGCTCGACACCATGCTGGTACGGCCGGTCCCGCTGCTCGCGCAGGTCGCGGCCGACCGCTTCGCGCTGCGCCGGCTGGGCCGGGTCGTGCAGGGGCTCGGGGTGCTGGGCTGGGCGCTCTGGTCGCTGGAGGTCGACTGGACAGGCGGGAAGGTGCTGCTGGTGCCCGTGATGGTGCTGTCCGGTGCGGCGATCTTCGCGGCGGTGATGGTGGCCGGGGCCGCCTTCCAGTTCGTCGCCGGGGACGCGGCGGAGGTGCAGAACTCCTTCACCTACGGCGGCTGCACGATGCTGCAGTACCCGCCGACGGTCTTCGCGACGGAGCTGCTGCGCGGGGTGACCTTCATCGTCCCGCTGGCCTTCGTCAACTGGCTGCCCGCGCTGTATGTGCTGGGGCGGCCCGATCCGCTGGGACTGCCGGGGTGGGCCGCGTTCCTGAGCCCGCTGGTGGCCTTCGTGGTGTTCGTGCCCGCGTCGCTGGCCTGGCGCGCGGGAGTCCGTTCGTACCGGAGTACGGGGAGCTGAGCCGTGGTGGACGATGATGTGCTGATCTCGCTGGACGGGGTCGAGAAGGTCTTTGACGTACGGCGCCGGGTGAGCCTGATGCGCCGGGAGAAACGCCAGGTCAGGGCGGTGGACGGGATCAGCTTCGCGGTCGCGCGGGGCGAGATGGTCGGCTACATCGGGCCCAACGGGGCCGGCAAGTCGACCACGATCAAGATGCTGACCGGCATCCTGAACCCGAGCGGCGGCCGGCTGCGGGTCGCGGGCATCGACCCGGCGCGGGAGCGGGTGCGGCTCGCGCACCGGATCGGGGTGGTCTTCGGGCAGCGCACCACGCTGTGGTGGGACCTGCCGCTGAAGGACTCGTACGGGCTGATGCGGCGGATGTACCGGGTGCCGAGGGCGCGGTTCGAGGAGAACCTGGAGCGGTGCGTGGACCGCCTGGACCTGGCCGAACTGCTCGACGTGCCGGTGCGTCAGCTGTCGCTCGGGCAGCGGATGCGCGGGGACATCGCGGCGGCGCTGCTGCACGATCCCGACGTGCTGTACCTGGACGAGCCGACGATCGGGCTCGACGTGGTGAGCAAGGCGAAGGTACGGGGCTTCCTGCGGCAGTTGAACGAGGAGCGCGGCACGACGGTGCTGCTGACCACGCACGACCTCCAGGACATCGAGCAGCTCTGCGAGCGGGTGATGGTCATCGACCACGGGCGGCTGATGTACGACGGGGTACTGGGCGGGCTGCACGCGGCGGGGCCGGCGGGGGAGAGCGAGCGGACGCTGGTGGTGGACCTGGAGCGGGAGCTGGCGCCGATCAGCGTGCCGGGGGCGCGGGTGGTGAAGGTGGAGGGGCCCCGGCAGTGGCTGGCCTTCCCGGCGGGGCAGTCGGCCGCGCCGCTGGTGTCGGCGGTGGCGGCGGAGTACCCGCTGGTGGACCTGTCGGTGCGGGAGCCGGACATCGAGGACGTGATCGCGCGGATGTACGCGGGGCGGGACTGAGCGGGGCGCTGCGCGGCGCGGCTGCGCGGGGCGCGGGGCGCGGGGCTCGGGCGGGGCTGTGGGGCGCGGGCGCCGCGCGGGCGCGGCTCGGGGGTGGTCTCAGGGTCCGGTCGGGGGTGGTCTCAGGGGCCGGACCATACAACTCCCGCGTGTGCGTGCATAGTCTGGTGCGTATGAGTGACGAGCGGCCGGAGAAGCCGTTGCCGGAGTTGAGGGCGTCGGATGCCGACCGGGACCGGGTGGTGGAGCGTCTGCGTGACGCCGTCGCCGAGGGCCGGCTCGACATGGAGGAGTTCGAGGAGCGGCTGGATGCGGCGTACAAGTCCCGTACGTACGCGCAGCTGGAACCGCTGACGGCGGACCTGCCGGCGGCCACCGCCCCGGCCGCGGCGCCGCCCGTGGCGGCGGCAGCCGGGGCTGCCGCCTGGCCGGGCCGGATCGGCGGGACGGGCTCGTCGTCGCTGGCCGTCGCGGTGATGTCGGGTTTCCAGCGCAAGGGCCGCTGGACGGTCCCGGCCCGCTTCGACGCGGTGGCGTTCTGGGGCGGCGGCGAGCTGGACCTGCGCGAGGCGGACTTCGCGCAGCGCGAGGTGGTGATCAACTGCGTCGCGATCATGGGCGGCATCGAGATCACGGTGCCGCCGGGGGTGGACGTGGACGTGCGGGGCTTCGGCTTCATGGGCGCCTTCGACCAGCGCGACAGCCCGGGCCCCACGGAGCCGGGCGCTCCGCGGGTGGTGGTGACGGGCTTCGCCTTCTGGGGCGGCGTAGAAGTCAAGATCAAGCACCCGAAGCCGCCACGGGGCGGCATGTCCCTCCACAAGCGGTAACGCGGCGCGGCTCCCGCCGGGGCTGCCGTGGTTCCTGCTGGGCGGTGGCGCAAGGGTGCGGGGCGGTGCGCTTCGGCTCCCGCCGGGGCTGCCGGGGCTCCGCCCCGGACCCCGCGCCTCAATCGCCGGCGGGGCTGGATTTCGCCGGCCAGGAGTGCACCCTTCGGCTCCCGCCGGGGTGGCCAGTGTTCCGGCTGGGCGGTGGCGCAAGGGTGTGGGGCGGTGCCCCGCCGGAGTGTCTCCTCGGCTCGGCGCGTGCGGCCTTGTCGTGCCGAGTCGGCCCTGGTTGCGCGCTCGTCCTGCGGGGACACTCCGCCGTGTCCCCGCCCCACCGGCCCGTACTGCTGGAGGGGGGACGGGGAGGGGTGTCCCCGCAGGACGAGGCGCGACCAGAGCCGCCTGGCCGGGCCAGGGCCGCACGCGCCGAGCCGAGGAGATACCCCTGCCCGGCCCCCCGACCCACCCGCACCGCGCCCGTACCCCGCCCGACAGCACGATCAGACCCCCGCCGAGCAACCCCGCAGGGGCCCCGCACCGCACCGCAGCCCGGCAGCACGATCAGGCCCCGGCCGAGCAACCCCGCAAGGGACCCGCGGGAGCGGAAGGGCGTGGCGGGAACTCCGCCGCCCTCCCAGGAGTCGGATGCTATGCAGACAAAACCGGCGCCCGGCGCCCCGGGGGAAGGCAGGACCACGTGGACGACCGCACCAGAGCCGTCGGCAGAGCCGACGGCACAGCCGCCCCGCCCCATCCCCGCGGAGCGTTCGTGTTCAACGCCGCCGACGAGGAGCGCCGCCGAGGTGTCCGCAGGATGAAGGCCACCGCGACCGGCCTCCTGCTGCTGGTCGCGCTGGTCTACGTACTGGCCAAGTACGCCCAGCACGCCTGGGGTGCCGGCGGCTGGGCCGGCTACGTCGCCGCCGCCGCGGAGGCCGGCATGGTCGGCGCGCTCGCGGACTGGTTCGCCGTCACCGCCCTCTTCAAGCGCCCCCTCGGCCTGCCCATCCCGCACACCGCGATCATCCCGACCAAGAAGGACCAGCTCGGCGTCACGCTCGGCGAGTTCGTCGGCGAGAACTTCCTCTCCTCCGACGTGGTCCGGGCCCGCCTCCACGCCCTCGGCATCGGCGGCCGCCTGGGCGCCTGGCTGGCCGAGCCCGCGCACGCCGACCGCGTCACGGCCGAGCTGGCCACGGCCCTGCGCGGGGCGCTGACCGTTCTGCGCGACTCCGACGTCCAGGCCGTCGTCGGCGAGGCCATCACGCGGCGCGCCGAGACCGCCGAGATCGCGCCGGGCATCGGCAAGACGCTGCAGAAGGTCGTGGCCGACGGCGGCCACCGCCGTGCCGTCGACCTCGTCTGTGCCAAGGCGCACGACTGGCTGATCACCCACGGGGACTCGATCACGGACGCGGTCCAGGGCGGTGCCCCCGGCTGGACCCCGCGGTTCGTGGACCGCAAGGTGGGCGAGCGCGTCTACAAGGAGCTGCTCCGCTTCGTCACGGAGATGCGGGACATGCCTGAGCATCCGGCGCGCGCCGCGGTGGACCGTTTCCTGCGGGACTTCGCCGCCGACCTGCAGTCGGACACGGAGACGCGCGCGAAGGTGGAACGCCTCAAGTCCGAGATCCTGGCCCGTGACGAGGTCCAGGACGTCATCGCCTCGGCGTGGTCCGCGATCCGTTCGATGATCATCTCGGCGGCGGAGGACGAGCAGAGCGAGCTGCGCCTGCGGGTCCGTGCCTCGCTGATGTCCCTGGGCGCGCGCCTGGCCACCGACGGCCGTCTCCAGGCGAAGGTGGAGGGCTGGATCGAAGGTGCCGTCGTCTATGTGGTGACCACCTACCGGAAGGAGATCACCTCGCTGATCACGGACACGGTGGCGGCCTGGGACGCCGAGCACACCTCCCGCAAGATCGAGGCCCACATCGGCCGCGACCTGCAGTTCATCCGTATCAACGGCACGGTGGTCGGCGCCCTGGCGGGCCTGCTGATCTACACGGTCTCCCGCGCCTTCGGCGCGTAGCCGGGTCGGGGGAGCGGCAGCTCCAGTTGGGCGTGTCCGCGGGCCGTGACCTGCGGCGGGGTGGGGCGGGCGGTGCCCAGGGCGAGGAGTGCGCGCAGGGCGGCGATCAGGTCCGCGGGCCGCTCGCGCAGGATCCCGGGCGTCGTGCTGACCACCAGGACGCCCCGGGCTTCCATGCGCAGTCTGCGGCGCAGCGTGGCCTGCCAGGAGTCGCGCGTGTAGTGGTACTCCGCGGAGTCGATCTCCAGTGCCACGCCCTCCTCGGGCCAGTACGCGTCGGGGCTGGCGAGGAAGGTTCCGTCGGGTTCGTGGAGCCGGGCGTTCCAGAGCGGGGCGGGCAGGTCGGTGGCGGACAGGGTGTCGCGGGCGCGGCCCTCGGCGATCGACCGTACGCCGGCGACGAGTTCCGCGGCGGCCGCCCGGACGGCGGGGCGGTGGCGTACCCGGGCGGCGCGCAGTTCGGCGTGCAGGTCGTGGGGGTGGCACCAGCCGCCCTGGACGACGTTGGCGAGGACGGAGCGTACGAGGTCCGGGTCGTCCGTGCGGGCCGCGAAGTCGGTGGCGGCCCGGACCGGGCGGGTGCTGGGGACCCCGGCGATGGTGATGGTGGTGGGCCAGCGGGTCGTCGAGGCGGGCCGGACGCGTCCGGTTGCGGCCACCGACCGGGGGGCGCGGACGAGGACGTCCAGGGGTTCGGGTGGTGCGTCGCGGATGCCGAGGAGGGCGAGGGCCGCGCCGCCGGTGAGGGCGGCGGTGGTCCCGGCGAGCGGGTCCGCGGTGGGCGGGGCGGCGTACAGGACGGCGGACAGGGCCTGCTGCCGGGTGTCGGGTGGGCCGGTCTGCAGGAGGTAGACCCTCGGGAGGAGCCGCTGCCAGGGTCCTCCGCGGCGGCTGCGGCCGCTGATGGTGGCGGCCGGGATGCCGGCCTGCCGGAGCTGGTGGTGGGTGGCCATGTTCTGCTGGCGCTGGGCGGTACGAGTGATCATGCCCCCGGTATGCCCGGTGGCGGGCGGTCGACGCTCAGGCCGAGGGGTGGTTCGGGGCGAGGAAGACGACGACTGCGTTCTCGGTTCCGGGCAGGGGCTTCACCTCGTGCCAGCCGAGCCGGTGGTAGGTGGCCACGGTGTCGGTGGCGGCGCGGGCGGTCAGCAGCCAGGCCCGGTCGTCGGGGGCGTCGGCGGTGATCTCCGCCAGCAGGGCGCGGCCGGTGCCGTGTCCGCGCGCGTGCGGCCGTACGGCGAGTTCGTCGATCTCCAGGGCTCCGACGAGGAGCTCCCGTACGCGCTGCCGGCCGAGTTGGGCGGCGACCCGTCCGTAGGACCGGTCCGTGGGGAAGGCGCGGGGCGTCAGCCAGGCGGTGGCGAATCCGTCGACGCCGAGGGGCGACTGCGCGAAGGCGGTACGGAAGCCGGGGCGCCGGCTGTCCGTCTGCAGCCGCACGGCGAACTGGCGAATGGTTTCTTCGTCCTCGTTCCACGGCGGGGCCGAGAAGACCTCGCCGTAGGTGTCGGCCAGTTCGTCGGTGAGGTCGAGGACAGCCGGTCCGTAACAGATCACGTTTGCAGCTCCTTGGGCCGGCTTGGGTGGCTTGGGTCGTATCGCCCCTATCGAAGACTGAATCTACGCCTGCGCGGTGCCGGGGCGGGCAGGTCCACAGATCCGGAGGGTGTGCGACAAATCCGACTTCCGTACGGTGTTGCGGACCACCCGTATCGGCCCGCCCGGGCCGGCGTTGAGCCCGGCGTGCACAACAATCTCCTCGGCAGGGTCCTGATGGGTCTCGCCGCCTGCGCGGTGGCGTTCTTCGTGATCCTGGGGGTCGTGGCCGTGCTCCCGCGGGCACTGCAGGACGCGCTCCCCGACAACGTCCTGGGCGGCGCCGCGGTCGTGCTGGCGGTGGCGGCCGCGCGCAGGTTCGCGCGGCGGGCGCGTTAGCCTCGTGCGGAGACGTTCGAACGGCTGGAGGCCCCCACGATGGCGCAGTTCCCCACCTCGCTCGTAGCCGCAGGCGGCCTGGTCGGCGGCTACGCCGCCGCCCGCTGGACCGGCAAGCGTCCGCTCGGCGGCGTGGTCCTCGCGGCGGCCGGCACCCTCGCGGCCCGCGAGTGGCACCGCCGCACGACGCCGACCACGACGGCCCTGCTGGGCGCGGCCTACGTCGCCGCCTTCGCGGGCTCGCACCCCCTGGCGAAGAAGATCGGCGCCTGGCCCGCGGTCTTCACGGCAGCCGCCGCCATGGCCGCCACCACCTACGCCACGGCCGACCGCTGAGGGCTGCCCGTCCGGGCAGGAGACTCCGCGCGTGCCGCAGGACCGCACAGCCGCACGGTTCGGGGTGGGTCATCAGCAGCCCTGCCATGTCAGCTTCAGCCGGCCGCTCGTGGCGCCGTTCCTCTGTCTCACCCCCTGCTTCGTGACCGCTCCATTTCGGTCCTCAACTCGCCGGGGGTGCGCCAGGACGCCCCATGGTGGCTGCGATGGCACATGCGGTGGCAGTTGGCGCATAGCAGAGCGAGATCGTTCAGTTTGGTCTCGCGGGGGCCGGAAATGTGGAGTGGCAGCAGGTGGTGCACTTCGATGTATCCGTCACCGAGTGTTCCGTAAGCGGAACGGAAATCGAAGGCGCATACCGCGCAGCGCAGGGGCAATCCCAGCTTGCGGACCTGGGCGATCTTGCCCTTGCGCAGTGCTGGGTTCCGTTCCCGGGAGATGGCCCACCGGGCAAGCAGACGGCCTTCCGCCGCGGTTGTTCCGTCCTCGTCTGCTTCGTCCGGCTGCTCGGGGATCAGGGCAAGCTGACCTGAGCTGATTCCGGTCTCGATGGCATCTGCGGCCTGCAGCATTGCGGCCTCGCGGGCCAGGAACTCCTTGATGATCAGCTTGTCCAGCTTCCCGCCCTTTGTGGGCCTGCCCGGGTAGCCAGGGTGGTTGGAGGCGAGGTCCGTGGTCTTGCGGGAAACGCTCCCGGCAGACCTGTACTCGGGCAGGCTGTCTGCCAGGCCCGTGCGGTCGGGCAGGGGCAGGGCCCGGAGCAGGTCGGAGAGCTCGGTCACAGAGGGGTCGCCGACCCTCAGCTCGCGCCAGCCGTTCCTGACGACGAGCGCGCAGGCCAGCAGCAATTCGTCCCAAGTCCACGAAGGGCTACGCATGGCGAATATCGTATAAGCGTTCGTTGCAGCCTGCGGGGAGTACAGGGCAAGCCGAATCGTGTCGCACACTGGTGGGGGTCGCGTTGTCAGTGGGGTCTGTCACCCTCTGTGAGGGCGGATTGCAAGGTGTGTCCGTCGCGCAAGTCTGGAAGGAGGGTGCATGACCAGCACTGAGTCGGGGTTCACGTCGGTGGAGATCTGCGCCGGGGCAGGGGGCCAGGCCCTGGGACTGCACCGTGCCGGGTTCAAGCATCATGCGTTGATCGAGATTGACGAAAACGCGGTCACGACCCTCAAGGCGAATACCGCCGACTGGGAGGGCTGCCGTGTTCTGCAGCGGGACCTCACCGAGTTCGATGTGGCCGAGCTGGGCCTGGCGTACGGGGAGCTTTCGCTCCTCGCCGGTGGAGTGCCCTGCCCCCCGTTCTCCACGGCAGGCAAGCAGCTGGGGCAGGACGATGAGCGTGACCTCTTCCCGACCATGCTCAAGATGGTTGAGGACCTGCACCCCAAGGCCGTCATGATCGAGAACGTGCGCGGTCTGCTCGAACCCCCGGAGAAGTTCCGGGAGTACCGGGAGAACACGATCCAGCGGCGCCTGAAGGACGCCGGGTACGAGGTGTGCATGTGGGAGGTGCTGGAAGCGTGGCACTTCGGAGTTCCGCAGCTCCGGCCGAGAGCCATCCTGGTGGCACTGCTGCCGGAGTACGCCCCGTTCTTCGTCCCGTTCAAGCCGGCGAGCGAGGTAGCCGAGGACGAAATCAGCAAGGTCACGGTGGGGCAGGCGCTGGAGGAGACGATGCGCCACCGATTTGAGCAGTCCTCGGCCCCAGGTGCGGAGGAGGCGTTCAAGAAGTGGTTCGCCGCAGCGGCCACAGACATCGCTCCGACCCTTGTCGGCGGTTCCAAGAAGCACGGTGGAGCCGACCTCGGCCCGACCCGCGCCAAGAAGGCGTGGGGGAAGCTCGGCGTCTGCGGCATGGGGGTGGCCAATGACTGGGACAAGATCGCAGACGAGGACAGAGATCTTTTTGCCGCGGCTGGTCCCAAGCTGACCGTCGAGCAGGCGGCGATCATTCAGGGTTTCCCTCCGAGCTGGCAGTTCCGGGGAAGGAAGACCGCTGCATACCGGCAGGTGGGGAACGCATTCCCGCCACCCGTAGCTGAGGCAGTTGGTCTGCGGATCAGGGCGGCCCTGGAGCAGAAGAAGATTGCCGGGGAGACGGCCTGACGGCTGGGATTCCGTCAGCGGCGAAGGCGACTGACCGTAGCAGCGATGGTCAGTGCGCAGTCTTCCGGAGGCTCATGCTCCCAGAAGCGGAGTACGGTCCACCCGGCAGCTCTGAGGTGCTCGTCCGTGTCCCTGTCGCGGGCCACGTTTCCGAGCACCTTCTTCGACCAGTAGCCACTGTTCGTCTTGGGCGGGACGTAATGCTCCGGGCAGCCGTGCCAGTAGCATCCGTCGATAAAGACGGCCAGCTTCGCCGGACGGAAGACCATGTCGGCCGTCCGGCGAAGGTCAGGCAAAGGCCTCGCCGCGACCCGGTAGCGCAGCCCTTGGGCGTGTACTAGGCGGCGCACCAGCTGTTCAGGCTTGGTGTCCCTGCTGCGGATCGCCTGCATGTTCCGGCGCCGTGCTGCTGAGGAAGCCCAGGAGCCGGTCGGCGGAATCCAGTCCTCAGTCATCCTCTCTGGCCCGCTTCCTGCTTTTTCCCTCTTCGATAGCGGAACGGATTGACCCTTCGGGCCATGGTGTCCATTTTACGAGGCGGTACTCGGAGAGTGCCCGCCTGCTGCCTGCTGGCCAGGTGACACGGTTATGGTATACCCAGCCAAGATCTTTGAGTTCGCGTAGCCGTCGCTGCCAGTCATCCTGATACTGCCTCATTGAGGCGACAATGCTGATGAGATCAGACGGTACCCATTCGCCTTCCAGGGCCTTGAGCAGCTCGCCGATCCTGCCGTGTGGTTCATCCTGTCTCGTGGCATTTCTGATTGCAGCGGAGTGTGAATCGTAAGTTGCGTAGAAGTCCCGCTTGCCCAGATTGCATTCCTCGCACAGGGGCTGAAGGTTGTCGTCATCATCTTCTCCGCCCCACGAGATGGGAATCTTGTGGTCGATGTGAAGCTTGACCTCATCGCCGAGGGGTGTCCGACCGCACTGAGCGCAGCGCTGGGGAGCAAGGATGCGCGCCCGTGTTGCCCGGCTAAGGGTCCCGCGCATTGCATCAGGGGCGTCGGCTTTCCAGCCGAGCAGCCGGTACCGGTGAATTCTCCCTGTCTGGGTGCGCTGAACCACGAAGCAGTCCCGGATGGACCTCAGCCTGCGGATGGCCTCCGACTGTGGTCCGAAGAGGTCGGCAACGAATGCGTGAATCTCCTCTGTAGTAGGCGGCGAGTCGCGCCGCTCGTACAGGAATCCATACAGCTGGCGCACGCTCTCTAGCGGGAAGAGCTGGCGTATCTCAGGGGAGTCGGGTTCGGGAAGGCGGCGGTCCTGGACCTTGGGCATGATCAGGTTCTGTCGTTCTCTGTGTGTTTGGGAAGAAACGGCGCGGTCTCTACGGGGTCGTCATCATCAGCGAGTACCCAAGTCCGGCCATCAAGATCGATACGAGGCCGGTCCCCGTGGTATGGCCTGGCCTGCGCGACACGGAAACTGACGAGCTCTCCAGGGCGGGGGACTTGCGCACCGAGAGCCCGGGCGACGTGCTGGTGGCTGCTGTAGTGACCGGGGATGAGTACACCTTCTTCGCGGAGCACGGTGCGTGCGCGTCCCTGGGCCTCTCGAACGCGAGCCATGTAGTCACTCTGCTGGGCGACAGTGCGCACCACTCCGCGGCCGATCCTCCGGTTCTGAACCTGCCGGAAGAGCTCGTTGACACGCTTCTGCCCTGAGGAGGACGACAGGATGGCATCCCGCGTGGCTGCAGGGAGGTGCAGGAGTACGTTCTCTGGGAGGGCTTCCTGATGTGACAGCCAGAGGATCTTGTTGCGGTGCTCGGCCTTCACGGTCAGCTTCATATCCCGGTTGGTTCCCCGGTTCAGCCACTGCTCCTCTATGCGCAGCAGTCCTGCACTCCAGCGGCTCGTATAGTCATCTGCCCAGACCAGCAGGCACAGGTGCCCTACAGCCTCTGGTGGAATCATCCAGGAACCGAACTGCTGGGAGTATTTGCAGTCAACGTCGATGCCCGCAATCCTGTAATCCATATCGATACCGTCGTCGAACCTGAACTCGCGCTGCAGGTTGATTTCGACGAGCGTCCCGGCGTGGGTCTTCTCGGTTTTGAAGAGCGTCTTCCAGTCATACCGGCCAGTTACTTCACCGTTGAGCAGCTGATCGATCGTGTCGCGCAGAACCGTGGAGAATCGCTGCCCAGCTGGGTCGAGACGGGTTAGGTAATTGTGCACCGCTTGCAGCTCCTGGTCACTCTCAAGGAGAGCCTGGGAGTGAATGTTGGCCGCAGCCGAAATATCGAGAGGCAGCAAGTACTGCTCCTTGTCGGGTGGGTGTACGTTGCCGGCATTGCGTGAACGGGCACGGGCAGCCCCGATGCTATTCA
The DNA here is from genome assembly GCF_024666385.1 of Streptomyces yangpuensis. Taxonomy (NCBI): domain Bacteria; kingdom Bacillati; phylum Actinomycetota; class Actinomycetes; order Kitasatosporales; family Streptomycetaceae; genus Streptomyces; species Streptomyces yangpuensis. The sequence goes on along the minus strand of NZ_CP102514.1, from coordinate 2,794,143 downwards.
GGGCTGCCCGTTTCGGCTGCGTTAGATCCCTGAACGCTTTGCCTGATAGCGGAGCAGGCGACGCGTGGAATCATTGGCAGTGGTGGGTGGGACCACGGTGAACGCCATGATGACGCGCTTAGGGTCAGCCGTGCCGTCTGTGACAGCAGCCAGGAGCGCAGCGTCCTTTGACGCTTCCACCACGGGATAGACCAGAACGATGCCTGTGCGAGAGCTCACGCCCAGCGCGCGGGCCCGCACGCTTTCATTGCCCGAGCCCGCTTCCTCGATGAGCGACTCGGCCCACCTTCGGTGCTCCATACCGGAGATGCGGCCGAACGCGGCCTTGTCGAGCTGGCGTGAACGCCTGACCAGCGAAGTCGGCGCCGAGCCCAGCACACTCGCTTCGATCCGCCGGTTCGGTGTTGTCTGCGGTGCGACAAGAAGCCAGTCGTCTACCTTGGCGAGTTCGCCGTTGAGCTTGGAGAGGTAGTTGAGGTGGGGCTCGAAGTGGTTATCGCCTTCCCACTCCAGTTGCCGCAGGACGCTGACCAGGCTGTCGTGCGGGACGGCAGCGAGCGCCGCCTCGAACGTCCGGGTGAGGGGGCTTGTCTCGTCCGGGGGCAGGTCCAGTGTCTGCCGGGCTGCGCCGAAAACATGGAGGAGGGGCTTCCAGCGCTTTGCGTTGGCCTGGATCTTTGCGGGTTCCCTGGGGTAGGCGGCAGGCTCGATGGGCCGCCCCGGTGAGCGGATCTCTGTGAGCTCGGCATTGAACATCTTGTTGCGTGCCGTCGGCTTGACGAGCCCGAGGTGCTGGGAGACCAGAGGAAGCACTCTGCGAGGTGTCAGCTGCGGCTCACCGTCGATCATCTGGGCGTACTGGGTGAGTTCGGAGCGGAATGCTTCCTCGTCCTGGCAGATCGCCTCGAACGCCTCGTACAGGTCCAGAGACTTGTCCTTGCCGTATGGTTCTTCCCGGCCTATGTAGAGGCGAACGAGGTCCCGGTAGCCTGGGCGGAAGCCGAACCAGCGGCCCATCTGCATCAGCGTGTCGGCTTGCTGTGTTTTCCTCCGGTAGTACGTGACGCTTAGACCCTCTACGGTGAAGCCGCGGGACAGTTTGGTGCCGCCGACCAGGATCTTCCAGACGTTTGGTGTGCGGTCGAAGTCGAGACCAGGCTGCGCGTAGTCCTTCTCATTTGCCCCATTGACGATGATGACGGGATTTCCGCCGGACCCAATGAGCTGCCGGGCACGGCTGACGTGGCTGCGCAGCTCCTCGTACGAGCCAGGGACGGGCAGCCCGTCACTCCGGGCGCTGCACACCGGCATGTAGTCCGATTCGAAGAGCGCAGCCAGGCGGAAGTGGGACTCGCTGCTCATGTAGGACGAATCCCACAAGCCCTTGATGCGGGCGGCGAGTGCCGCATGGTCCGCCACACGCACTGATTCGTGAACCAGCATGGTGTGGTGCCGGAACGGTCCGTCGGGGACTCCCTTTGCCGAGCGGTAGAGCTTCATGGCGCCGGCGAGAACGAAGGCGTCTATGGCTTCGAGGAGACGGTCACCCGTGCTGGTGTCGATGCCGCGTACGTGTGCGGCTTCCCGGGAGTTGGCAACCGTTCGCTCGCTGGCGGGCAGGTCAGAGTCAAGGTCGTGGAAGTCCTCCACGCCCATGTACCCGACGGGGCGGGGAAGTGATACCAGGAAGTCACGCGGGAACAGATCCGCGGAGTCGTCAGGGTCGACGAACACGTTCGCGAAAGGAGTTGCGGTGTAGCCGATGTACTGGGCGCGGGGCATAAGGCCCAGAAGCTGGCACACCAGCGTGTTGATGGCAGACCGGGTTTCTTTGCCCTCTTCCCACTTGCTCGGATCCGTTGTGTTGACCGAAGCCTGATCGGACTCGTCATCGATGATGAGCGCCGGGATCTCGCCGAGGATCGGGCCGATCTTCTTGAGGTCGTTCACAAGTTTGGTCAGGACAGCCTTGTTCTTCTTGACGACCATGATGCGGGCTGCCGCAGGGTGCAGGTTTGCCGGATGGTAGAGAGGGAGGGACTTCTCCACCTTCTCGATGTCCAGGGCGCGGATGCCCCGTTCCAGCGACTGGTAGTCCTTGTCCTTCGTCGTCAGACGCTCCAGGTCGAATGCGCCCAGATGCGAAGGCCTGCTGCCGTGTGAAACGAACTTCCCGGGCCAGTCCTCGTCGTCCTGGTAGTCAACGCCGACCAGCGCGTCGAGATCAGTGGGGTCGGCCCCGCCGAGGATGTTCTCCTGGCCGATCAGCTCCATGTCGAGGCGCCGCTGAGTCTGGCCACGCAGCAGGTTAAGCGTGCCGCCGAGCACGATGACGAGGCGGTAACCGGCGTCCACTGCCTTGGCGATGACGCCTGTGAAGTTGGCGGTCTTGCCGGACTGGACGTATCCAACGACCAGGCCGCGGGCACCGTAGGCTTCGACACGGGCCGGATCAGACAGGCGTTCCACGACGTTGTGGGCAGCCTCTCCAAGGCTGGTGATCGCCGGCTCGCTCCATCCCTTGGTGCGGAGAAGGTTCTCGTACGCCGGCCAGTAGAAGGCGCGGGACACGGCTTTGTCCCGGGTGTACCAGGCCTGGTTGCTCTCACTGATCACGACGGGCTGGGGGCCTTTGTCGACGGGGGCAGCAGCGTCCAGGGACTTGGCAAGGTCGGCACCGAAGCCCAGACGTGCGTACGCGTCAGCGCGCCGTTCATCCGAGCAGGGCGGCGCGCTGGACCAGTCAGCCGTGAGCGCGGCGTCCCATTGGCAAAGGGCACGACTCCAGAGGGTCGTCAGTCCGGCGTCGCCCTCTAGAATGCGGGCCTGAAAAACCCCGAGGTCCGTCTCGTGTCCGTCATCGGTCTCGGACAGCCCAGCCGCGAGGCGGCTGAAACCCTTGGGCCCGCGTCGCATGGCGCCGAGTGCGTCAGTGTGGAGATTAAGCAGGTGGTCGGTCACAGGGGCACAGCTCCAGTCAGCGGGACAGTTCACAACGAGCAGCGGACAGGAGCACGCTGTTCCACAAGGCCATCTCATCGTTCCGCTGGGCGCTTGAACGTCCCAGCCGGAAGTTCTTTTCGAGCATGAGGTAGAGGAGCCCCTTCAGTACCGGAGCATCGTTGGCACCCGCGCGTCGGCCACTGTTGAAGGCCGACCGGTACTCCTTGTTGAGCCGGACGACATGGTCTTCACGGTCGATGCTGAAAAAGAGTTCCGGCGGAAGTGTTTCCCAGCGGAAGGTGATCGGGTCCGCGCCCTCGATCTGTGGCAGCTCGTCACGGAGCGCACGCTTGAGTTTGGGGTCGACTCCCTTGCCGGGCGGAACGGCACTGGTGCGCTGTACCTCCACCGACCGTTTGGCGGCTTCACGGTAGACGTTCTCTGCTTCCGCGAGATAGGCGGTGAAGGAGTGCCCGCTGGCGTCGACTGCTTTCTCAATGCCACGGGCGAAGGCTGGTGTGACGCTCACTCCGTCCTTCTTCACGGTCAGGCTGAACACACTGTTCGCCGACGCGGGGAGATCGAGCGAGACGCGTGCCAGGTTGTGGTGCGTCTCGGCACCGCGAATGCCGTTCCACCCCCCCGCCTGGACCAGACGGTCGTTGCGGTAGATGTAGAAGCCCTGCCGATCCGCCAGCGCGCCGATGCCGCGGTAGGAAACCAGTTGAGAGCGGGGCGGCCAGACATGGGCCTTGAGCGGGACCGGGCCTACACCCTCGATGGGAGCCGTGTACGTCCGCGGAAAACCTGCCCGCCCCGGGACTCGGTAGCCGAAGGGGTCGATCGGCTCCACCCCCCGGTGATCGAGTTCCTCCTTCGTGCGGACGTCTTCGACGACGAGGTCGATGTGAAAGTCGTCCCGGGCGAGGAACCTGTGAAGGTACAGGCCTAGATGGGTCTCCAGCTTTTCGATCTGCTCGTTGAGGAAGCGGTCTGACTGGCCGGAGAGGACGGTGTCAAAGGCGCGGACGCTGTCCCACCGCACGATGGTGCCGTGCCACCCGATGATCCCGTCGTAGCGGTCGACCAGGTCCTGGCAGTACCGCGGGTCCACGATGTCGCAGCTGAAGTCCTGCTGCGCTTGGGCGGTCAGCCAGCGTCGTCCGGTGGCTGGACTCCTCTTGGTGCGGCTGATGACCGTCAGGGACCCGGAGTGTGAGAGCGAGGCCGCTTTCAGGCCGGCGCCGAAGTGCCCCAGCGCCCCGTCGGCGTAGCCCTCACGGCCTCCAACGATCATCGCGACATCGAGGGCGGCGTCGTCCATTCCGCGGCCATCGTCGATGACCAGCAGGCTGACGAGCCGGTCACCGTCCCGAAGGAAACTGACGACGACGTTACGGGCACCTGCGTCGATCGAGTTGTCGACCAGGTCGGCAATGGCTGCCTCGAAGCCGTATCCCTGGTGTGCCAGCGATTCGACGTAGCGGGCAGCCGGCGGAAGTTGCTTGCTGCCCAGTGTGGGTATGTCGAACTGCCAGTCGCCGGATGGTGAGTAGGGCATATGAACGGCAACCTCTATAGCGCAGGGGCGGATGAATCCGGCAGGGGAGGATCTTCCACTCCATATCTGCGGATGTCCGAAGACGCTAACGCACAGGGGGACCTTAAGTCAGCCTTATGACGCCACTGTCCGGGATGCAGTACGGGTGGTGTTGAGCGGAGTCACCTGCTCGGGATGCCGTGGCACTCCGCGTAGGGCTTGCCCGAGGTGCACCAGCAGGGGGAGGTGGGGGTGGGGGGCCAGGGGGTGGCTTTGCCGCGGGCTGCCAGGGTCGTGGCGTATTCCGCCAGGAGGGACGGGGAAGCCGGGGAGGTCTTCTCGGAGGCGGCGAAGGCCTCGTACGAGGGGACGCTCGCCGTCACGATCCCGAGGTTGGTGGTGCCCGAGGCAGCCAGGGCGCGCAGGGCGGTCTCGATGTCGCGGAGGTGGGCCTCGTGCGAGGCGTACTCCGAGGCGAGCGTCGGGTAGCTGGTCAGCAGCTCGGACAGTTCGCGCTGCGGCCAGTGGAGGATCGCCACCGGGAACGGGCGGGACAGGGCCGCGCGGCGGTCGCCCAGTTCGGCGCGCAGGCGGGCGATCTCGGCGCGCAGCTCGGCCGGGTCGTCGGAGCCCAGGGCCCAGATGCGCTTCGGGTCGTGGAGCTCGTCGAGGGGGATCGGGCCGATGTGGCGGGTGTCGGCCACCATGTCCCAGTCGTCGTGAGGGCGCCCGAGGAGGCGGCGCACCCGGTGGCGGCCCGTCAGGAGGGCGGTCGTGGCCGGGGTGAGCGGGGTCGAGTCGGCGATCAGGAGCGTCGCGGCCTGCGTGAAGCAGTTCTCGGACGCCTCCAACTCGTCGTGGGCCTCCAGGGCTTCCGCGATGACCTCCCACGGCGCCGGGTCCTTGGGGGAGGCGGCGCGGATACCCGCGATGAGGGCGCGGGCCTCGGCCTCGTGGCCGTACTCCCAGAGGTTCGCCGCCTGGAGGGCCTTGATCAGGTGGGGGTCGGAGGGTGAGGAGGAGAGGAGTTGGTCGTACAGGGCGCTCGCCCGGTCCCGTTCGTCGGCCAGCTCGAGGTGGGCCGCGGCCTGGAGGAGCAAGGGCTCCTGGTCCTCGGGGTAGCGGGTCGCCGTGCGGATGAGGCGCTCGGCTTCGGCGATGTGCTCGGCAGGCGTGTCGGGGCGCATGGTTCACACCGTACTGCCGCTGGTCAGTTGACGGGGGAGGTCTTAGGGTGCCGCCCGTGCGGGATCACATACCTGTGGTGGTTCAGGGGCGGGGCCGGCGGGCGCGCCGGGCCGGTGTCGTGGGGGTCCTGTGGGCTACCGCCGAGCTGACCGTCACCGTGGGCGTGGTGGTGTTGTTGCTGGTGGTGCACCAGGTGTGGTGGACCAACCGGCAGGCCGCCGCCGCGGCGCAGGCGCAGGTCCGGGCCCTGGAGCGGGCCTGGGGGGATGACCCTTCCCTTCCGCCCTCCCCTTCTTCCGACTCGCCTTCCGTCGCGCCTTCCGTGTCGTCGTCCGTGGCGCCCTCCGTGCCGCCTTCCGGGGGGCCTGCTGTTGTTTCCTCTTCCCCGCCGCCTCCGCCTGCCGGGCCGGCGGGGGCGCGGGAGCGGGAGGGGGCGTATGCCGTGCTGCGCATCCCGCGGCTCGGCCTCGTCGTCCCCGTCGCGCAGGGCATCGACAAGCGGGCCGTCCTCGACAAGGGGTACGCGGGGCAGTACCCCGGGACCGCCGGGCCCGGTGAGCGGGGGAACTTCGCGCTGGCCGGTCACCGCAACACCCACGGCGAGCCCTTCCGGTACGTCAACCGGCTGCGGGCGGGCGACGAGCTGATCGTGGACATGCGGGGGCGCAGGTACACGTACGTGGTGGGGAAGGTCCTGAGCGAGACGACCGAGCGGGACACCGGGGTGATCGCCCCGGTGCCGCGGAGCGTGGTGAAGCCGGAGTACGGGTACAGCGAGCCCGGCGCGTACATCACGCTGACCACGTGCACACCCGAGTACAGCTCGAAGTACCGGCTGGTGGTCTGGGGGACCCTCCGCCGCTGACCTCATCTCCCGTTGTCGGTGGGCCCGGTTACCATCGATCGAGAACAGTTCGAACAGCGTTGGGAGAGGGGGAGGTTCGCATGGGCATGGGCATCGGCATCGGGATGGGCAGGGGCCGGTCACGACGCCACGACGTGCCGCTCCTCCCGCTCGTCCCGCTCGACCGGATCGCCCGGGTGCTCTTCGTGCTGGTCCCGCTCGTGCTGCTCGGGGGAGCCCTCGGCCTGTTCGCCGGGGAGAGCGGGCTGGGCGCTGTGGTGGTCGCCCTCGCGGCGACCGTCGTCGCCGTCTCCGTGGGTGCCGAGGCCCTGGCCGCCGCCGCGCGGCTCGTACGGCCGGTGCCGCCGCACCGAATACGCACCGCGATCCGTGATCGCGAGCAGCGCACGGCGTTCCTGCCGCAGCGTGATCCCGACGCCTCGGGCCGGTCGCGGCCCAGGGCGCCCGGCCGTCTCGTTCCGACGGCCGCGTAGGGGCGCGCAGTTCTCCTCGCCTTCTGCTGACTGATCACTGTTGTCGCCCCTCGTGGGTCGTCACGCCGAAATGCACCTCTTTTCGACGTTCGACGAGACCCTTCGGAGGGCCCGCGTGTCCGTTTTCACCCACCTTGTTGTCGAGTTGGGCCGGCTTCTCGAGCCGGTGCTGGCCGAGTCCGCGACCGCTGCCGCGATCGTGCTGTTCACCGTGCTCGTACGGCTCGCCCTGCACCCGCTGAGCAGGGCCGCCTTCCGCGGTGCGACCCCGCTGGCCGGCTGCCTGCCCCTGCTGCTGCAGCTGCCGGTGTTCTTCCTCATGTACCAGGCGTTCTCCTCGGGGGGTGAGCTGCTGAGCCACCGGCTGTTCGCCGCGCCGCTGGGGTCCCGGTGGGCCGATGCGCTCGGGGAGGGCGGGCTGTTCGGGGCGCAGGGGCTGGTGTTCCTGGCACTGTTCGGGGTGATCGCGGTGGTGGCCGCCTGGAGTGCTGTGCGGGGGCGCCGGGCGGCGGCCGCGGCTGCCGCTGCCGCTGCCGACGCCGCTGAGAAGCCCGTCGCCGCGCAGAAGTCCGCCGCCGCGCGGAGGCCTGCCGTCGGCTCCGGCAGGGCGAAGCCGGGGGGCAAGGCCGGGACCGGCGCGCGTGCCCGTGCCGCGGGTGGGGCCGGCGCGCGTGCCCGGGCTGCCGCCGGTGCCGGTGCCGGTGCCGGTGCCGGTGCCGGTGTCGCCGCTGTCGCCGGCGCCCGTGCACGGGCCGAGGGCGGTCACCGCGCCGGGGTCGGGGCCGGGGCCGCTGCGGTGCCCGAGCTGAGTGCCGAGCAGCAGGAGGTCATGCGCAAGCTGGGCGGCGTACTGCCCCTGCTCTCGTTCGGGACGCTGATCACCGCGGCCGTGGTGCCGCTGGCCGCCGGGCTCTACCTGCTCACCACCACCGCCTGGGCGGTCGCGGAGCGGGCCTGGCTCGAACGCCGCAAGGCCCGGGCCGCGGCCCGTACCGAGACGCCCGGCACCGAGCGGGCGGTCGACGGAGCGGCGCGTTCCAGTCTGTGAACAGGGTCTTGCAGATTGGGTGGACTTCTTGGAGGATCAGCCAATCCTCCGATGGCCGCAACCCATCGTCCGGCCCGGGGCATGCCCATGGGCCGACCACCCACGACCACGGGAGAATGCCCATGAAGCTGCTGCGTGTCGGACCGGTCGGGTCGGAGCGCCCCGCGCTGCTCGACCAGGACGGGACCCTGCGGGACCTGTCCGGCCTGGTCACGGATGTGGACGGCGCCCTGCTCGCCGACGACTCCGGGCTGTCCCGGGTACGGGAAGCGGCGGAGTCGGGCGAGCTTCCGGTCCTGGACGCCGAAGGGCTGCGGATCGGCGCGCCCGTCGGCCGCATCGGCAAGATCGTGGGCATCGGCCTGAACTACTTCGGGCATGCGGCGGAGATCGGCGCGGAGCCGCCGGCCGAGCCGATCCTCTTCCTGAAGGCGGCGGACACGGTGGCCGGCCCCGACGACACGGTCCTGATCCCGCGGGGCAGCGTGAAGACCGACTGGGAGGCCGAGCTCGGCGTCGTCATCGGCAGCACCGCCCGCTACCTGGACTCCGCGGAGCAGGGCCTGGCGCACGTCGGCGGCTACGTGCTGGTCAACGACGTCTCGGAACGCGAGTTCCAGATCGAGCGCGGCGGCACCTGGGACAAGGGCAAGAACTGCGAGACCTTCACCCCGCTCGGCCCGTGGCTGGTGACCGCCGACGAGATCCCGGACCCGCAGGTCCTGGACGTGAAACTGTGGGTCAACGGCGAGCTCAAGCAGGACGGCAACACCTCGGACCAGATCTTCCCGGTCGGTGAGGTCGTCCGGTACCTGAGCCGGTTCATGACCCTGTACCCGGGCGACGTCATCGTCACCGGTACGCCGGCCGGCGTGGCGATGGGCCAGCCGGAGCCGAAGCCGTACCTGCGGGCGGGTGACGTCGTGGAGCTGGAGATCGAGGGCCTGGGCCGTCAGCGCCAGGAGTTCAAGGGCGCGTAGCCGCGCCGCCGGGAGCGGATGGGTGGGAAGGGCGGGGCTGCCGTTGCGGCGGTCCCGCCCTTCCCGCGGTCGTGGCCGCGTCCGTTTCCGTGCCCGCCTCCGTTCGTGGCCGTGGCCGTGGCCGTGGCCGTGGCCGTGGCCGGGTCCGGGTCCGCGTCCGTGGCCGCCTCCGGGTCCGCGTCCGGGGCCGCCTCCGCGTCCGCGGCCGAGTGCGGATGGGCGTTCGCGGGTGCGTTCACGTGTGTGTCCGCGTCCGCCCGCTCGGGTGCCTGCGGACGCCGGAACGTCACGCGGTTCCGTGCTCCGCGGTGAGGGGGAGTTCCACGGCCACGCCCTCCTGGGACGACATGCGGGCCGCCTCCAGTACGTCGAGGCAGCGCGCGGCCTCCAGCGCTGTGACCGGGGCCGGCCCGCCCGTGCGCAGGGCGGCCTCCACCGCCGAGTAGTACGCCGGGTAGTCGCCCTGCTCGGTCGGCACCGGGGCCCCGCCACCGGTCAGCGGGGACTCGCCCGACCCCACCCGCCCCCACAGGTGCGGGGGCTCCTCGCCCCAGGGCAGCCGCCCGTCCGGCCGCAGCCCCTCCCGCAGGGCCCCCTCCTGCGGGTCCAGGCCGTACTTCACATAGCCGGCCCGGGAGCCGAGCACGCGGAACCGCGGCCCGAGCTGGGCGGTGGTCGCGCTGACGTAGAGGTGGGAGCGGACCCCGCTCGCGTGCGTGAGGGCGATGAAGGTGTCGTCGTCCGTCTCGGCGCCCGGTCGGCGCGCGTCGGTCTCCGCGTAGACCCGTACGGCAGGCCCGAACAGCACGAGGGCCTGGTCGACGACGTGGCTGCCCAGGTCGTAGAGCAGGCCGCCGATCTCCTCCGGGGCGCCCGACTCGCGCCAGCCGCCCTTCAGATGCGGGCGCCACCGCTCGAAACGGGACTCGAAGCGCTGGACCTCGCCGAGTTCGTCGTCGGCGAGGAGGCGGCGCAGGGTGAGGAAGTCGTTGTCCCAGCGGCGGTTCTGGAAGACGGAGAGGAAGGTCCCGCGCCGGTCGGCCAGGGCGCCGAGCGCCCGGGCCTCGGCGGCGGTGGCGGCGAGCGGCTTGTCCACGACCACCGGGATGCCGGCTTCGAGGGCGGTGGTGGCGAGCGGGACGTGCGTCTTGTTGGGTGAGGCGATCACGACGAGGTCGAGGTCGCGCTCCCACAGCTCGTCGGCGGTGGGCGCCGTGTGGACGTCGGGGAACTCCGCGCGGGCCTGGGCCTGCCGGTCCGGGTCGGAGGTGACGACCGTGTCGAGGACGAGTCCGTCCGTGGCGGCCACGAGGGGGGCGTGGAAGACGGAACCGGCGAGTCCGTAGCCGATGACGCCGACGCGGAGTGGTGCGGTGGGGGCGGGGGTGCTCATGGGGACCACTTTCGCAACAGTGTTGTCGAAGTGCAAGGAGGGTGGACAATGGGCTCGTGAACAGGGGTAGCAGGAACAGCGGCCACAGCGATGCGCACGGTCGGCGTGGCGGGGTGAACCTGCCCGCGCTGCGCGGCCACAACGAGGCACTGGTGCTGGACCTGCTGCGCGGCGCCGGCCCGGCGGGCCTGGGCCGCACGGAACTCGCCGCCCGTACGGGGCTCACTCCGCAGGCCGTCAGCAAGATCACGGCACGGCTCGGCGCGGACGGCCTGGTCGCGGAGGCGGGGCGCGCGGCGTCCACCGGCGGCAAGCCGCGCACCCTGCTCCGGCTGGTGCCGGACGCGCGGCACGCGGTCGGAGTGCACCTGGACCGCGATGTGCTCAGGGCGGTACGGGTGGACCTGGCGGGCCGCGTCGTCGCCGACAGCGGCGGCCCGCTGGACTTCGGGGCCGGACCGGAGGCGGCGGTGGAGGCGGTCGTACGGGCGGTCGCGCGGCTCGGTGATCCGTACGGGCCGCCGCTCCTGGGTGTCGGCGTGGCCGCGCCGGGGCCGCTCGACCACCGGGCCGGGGTGATGGGACGGGTGACCGGGTTCCCGAGCTGGAAGGGATTCCCGCTGCGGGGGGTGCTGGAGGGGCGGCTGGGCCTTCCGGTACTGCTGGACAAGGACACGAACGCCGGTGCGGCCGCGGCCGCCGGGGCGTGGCTGCGGGCCACGTGGCCGGAGGCGGGCTCCGATGCGGATGTGGCGGGTGCCGGGGCGGGTGTCGGTGCGGGTGCGGTTGCCGGTGCGGTTGCCGGTGGGCTTACCGGTGCGGTTGTCGGGGAGGGCCCTGCCGGGGACGGCCTTGCCGGTGGCGGGCCCCACACCTGCGTGTACCTGCACGTCGGGACGGGGCTCGGGGCCGGGCTGTGGCTGGGCGGCGGGGTCTACCGGGGTGCGCGTTCGGCGGCGGGGGAGTTCGGCCACCAGGTGCTCCTGCTGGACGGCCCGCCGTGCCGGTGCGGGGCGCGCGGCTGCGTGGAGGTGCTGTGCCTGGAGGCGGTGGCCCGGGGTGATCTTCCCGGGGCGGCGCGGATCGTGGGTGAGGCCGCGGCCAACCTGGTCGCGCTGCTGGACGTGGACCGGGTGCTGCTCGGTGGGCGAGTGGTGGCGTCGGCGCCGGACGTCTTCGTTGCCGGCGTGGGGGCCGTGCTTGCGGCCCGTGCGTTGGATCCGGCCCGGCCGGTGGTCGCCCTGGCGGGCGCGGGTGTGGCGGAGGGGGCGGCGGAGATGGCGCTGACGTCGTTGTTCGGGCGGGCGGGGTGAGGGTTTGGGGGGTGCGGGTGGCGTTGCCGGGTGCGGGTGCGGGTGGCGTTGCGGGGTGCGGGGCGCGGGTGCGTTGCCGGGTGCGGCGCCGTTGCGGGGGCGCTGCCCCCGGGCCCCCGCGCCTCAAACGCCGGCGGGGCTGGAATGAGCGGGGCTCCGCCCCGGGCCCCGCGCCTCAATCGCCGGCGGGGCTGGACAGTGCGGCGGGGCGAGCGTGCGGCTGGGCTGGGATGCGGGGGCAGGTGGCGTTCCGGGTGCGGCGCCGTTGCGGGGGCGCTGCCCCCGGGCCCCCGCGCCTCAAACGCCGGCGGGGCTGAATAGAGCGGGGGCTCCGCCCCGGGCCCCGCGCCTCAATCGCCGGCGGGGCTGGATAGTGCGGCGGGGCGAGCGTGCGGCTGGGGTGGGCTGGGATGCGGGGGCAGGTGGCGTTCCGGGTGCGGCGCCGTTGCGGGGGCGCTGCCCCCGAGCCCCCGCGCCTCAAACGCCGGCGGGGCTGGATAGTGCGGCGGGGCTGGAATGAGCGGGGCGCCGCCCCGAGCCCCCGCGCCTCAATCGCCGGCGGGGCTGGATAGGGCGGCGGGGCTGGGTAGGGCGGCGGGGCTGGGTAGGGCGGCGGGGCTGGGTGGGGCGGCGGGGGCGAGGTGAACGGGGTTGACCTGTGGGGCAATCGGGCGTAAACCAGAACGACTCGGGCGTGGTGCGCGGAGAGGGAACGCGCCGGCGTGGCAAGGTGCGGGCAGGCCGGAGTGATGATCATTTCGTCCGACCATCGTCCTGTCCGGCGAGCAGCGAAGGTCTTCCATGCGACTGCGCCAAGCCCAAGCACTTGCCCTCACGGCCTTCCTCTCCGCCGCCCTGGCCGCCCTCACCGCGTCCACCGCCGGCGCGGACATCGGCACCGGTGGCGGCGCCCGCCCCGCGCCCGCGATGCCGTCCCGCGTCCAGGCCACCTGTGGCGACGGCAAAAGTTCCGCCTTTCCCATCGGGGCGCGCATCCGCGGCGGCCCGGCCGTGTACCGCACCGGCGGCGAGCCGCAGACCTGGTACCTGGACCTGACCAACACCACGGACTCCGAGTGCAAGGCCATCCACCCCGTCGTGGTCCTCACCGACAAGGCCCGCACCCTGCGCCCCGCCCACCTGCGGATGGAGTTCGAAACCCCGGGCGGAGTCCTGCCCGCCGGCCTCGAACGCAGCGACCGCGACGAGATCATCGCCGTCTTCGACGGCGGCGACGCCTTCCCCGGCTTCACCGTGGCCCCCGGCGGTACCCGAACCGTCAAGGTCGGCCTCGCCTTCACCCCCGACGCCCCCACCGGTGAGGTCGTCGCCGACGCCGCCCTCGTACAGCGCAAGGGCGACGACGGGGACTGGGTCGGTGAGGCGGGCGGCTACCGGTTCTCCGTCCAGGAGTCCGACGACTCCGTCGAGGGCGGCTCCCTCGCCCACACCGGTCCCCGCGAGTGGGTGTACGGCGCAGGGTCCGTGGCTGCCCTCGCCGTGGGCGGCGGCCTCCTGCTGGGGGCCCGCCGGCTCCGCACCCGTACCCGCAACCGGGCGTACTGACCTCCGCCGCACCCGGGCCCATACGCGCGGCGCCGTACTGACCTCCGCCGCACCCGGGCCCGTATCTGCGGCGCCGTACTGCCCACCGCCGCACCCGCCGGCCTCCCCCGCCTCCGCCCGCAGCCGCAGGTCGCCCGCACGTCCGTCCCCGCCTCCGCCCGCAGCCGCCGGTCGCCCGCACGTTCGCCCCCGCCTCCGGCCCCACACCCCGGCGGAGGCCCGTACGGGCGGTGCGGCCGCCCCATCTGGTTCCCCGCGAAGGACGGCGGCAGGCCCACCACCTTCGCCCTGCCCTACGCGGCGGGCCTGGTCGCCAAGGCCCCGCACACCGAGAACGGCAAGAAGCTCCTCGACCACCTGCTCGGCGAGGAGGCGCAGAAGCTGGTCAGCGAGGTGGGCGGAGGCTTCCCGGCCCGCGGTGACGTCAAGCCGACCGACGCCAACGCCGTCGAACTCACCCGGCTCATGAACGGTGTCGAGATCTTCGAGCCGGACTGGGCGGACATCGACAAGAACCTCACCGCCTACGTCGACGCGTGGAAGTCGGCAACCGGAAGCTGACTGGTTGCTTCCTCGTCATCCACGCCCGCCACAGTGACGCTTGCATAACGGGTCTGGACCGAAGACCGCACCTTCGGTCCGGACCCGGAGCACGTCCCCCGTGCACGTCCCCGGTGCACGCGCGTACCCGGTGCACGCACGTCCCCAGCGCTTTCCTTCCACGATCACTCCTGGAGGAGTTCGTGTCCCCTGCCGTCCCCGCCGGACGCACCCTCGCCGTGGCCGTCACCGCCACCGCCCTGCTCGCCGCCGCCCTCGGCGCCCACACCGCCACCGCCGCCCCGGCCGTCGTCACCGACAAGGTCCTCGTCATCGGTGTCGACGGCGCGGTCCTGGACCGCGTCAAGGCCGCCGACGCCCCCCACCTCAACGGGCTGATGGCCCAGGGGCTGACCGCCCGCAGCACCCTCTACGCCGGCCCCATGGCCGCCACCTCCTCGGGCCCCGGCTGGTCCACCGTCGCCACCGGGGTCTGGCCCGACAAGCACGGCGTGAGGGACAACTCCTTCATCGGCAAGAACTACACCGCTCACCCCGACTTCCTCACCCGAATCGAGAACGCCAAGCCGGCGCTCAACACGTACGCGGCCGCCGACTGGGAGCCCATCACCTCCACCGACCAGAACGGCCCGATCTTCTCCGCCAAGGTCGACAAGCGGCTCTCCCTCAAGGGCGACCGCGACGGCTACCGCAACGAGGACCCGAAGGTGGCCGCCGCGGCCGCCACCGAACTGCGCACCCAGAACCCGGACGCCGCCTTCGTCTACCTCGGCGAGATCGACGCCGCCGGGCACTCCTACGGCGCCGCCAGTCAGCAGTACCTCGACGCCGTCGCCCGCGTCGACGCCCTGGTCGGCCAGCTCCTCACCGCCGTCCAGAACCGGCCGACGTACGGCCAGGAGAACTGGAAGATCCTGGTCACCACCGACCATGGCCACACCTCCACCGGCGGCCACGGCGGCTCCAGCATCGCCGAGCGCGGCACCTTCGTCATCGCCAAGGGCGCCGGGATTCCCGCCGGTTCGGTCCGCGACGACGTCAAGCTCGCCGACGTGGCCGCGACCGCCCTCGCCCAGGTCGGCGTCGCCGCGCCCGGCCTCGACGGTGTCGCGCTGGGCGCCCCGGACGCGGACCCCTTCGACACCGTACGCCCGAACCTGCAGGCCCGGGTGGACGAGACGGGCATCCCCGCCGGGGTGAAGGGCTTCACGCGCACCCCGCCCGCCGGCTGGTCCGTCGACAACTCCAGGATGGGCACGGGCGGTGTCACCGAATGGGCCGGCTGGTCCTTCGCGACCGACGAGTTCTGGACGCAGGCGCAGCGCGACCAGTGGCGCGAGCTGAATGTCCGCTCCCGTGACGTCTTCGCCGTCGCCGACTCCGACGAGTGGGACGACAAGACCCACACCGGCACCTTCGACTCCACCCTCGTCACGCCCAAGTGGCCGGTCGCGGGCGGCAGTACGCGCACCCTCGCCTTCCAGTCGCACTACCGCCACGAGGCCGGTCAGACCGCCCAGGTCCTGGTCTCCTACAACGGCGGCACCCCGACGGTGGTGAAGACCTGCACCGCCGACGCCGTCGCCAGGGCCGAGTCCATCGCCCTCCAGGTCCCGGCAGGCGCCACCGACGTCCAGGTCCGCTTCCGCTACAGCGGCGACAACAACTGGTTCTGGGCCGTCGACAACGTGCGCCTGAACTGACCGGCTGACCGGCTGGTCGGCTGGTCGGCTTACCGGCTGACCGGCCGCCCCCGGAGTCCGGGCTGTGGACGGCAGGGACGTCCGCCGCCCGGCCCGGATAGGGTGGACACAGGTGGTACAGACCAGAAGTCGAGGTCGCAGGTCAGCGAGAGCGGAGAGCAGTCCAGTGGCAGAGCGCAAGCCGATCGAATCGTGGCTCACCGACATGGACGGGGTCCTCATCCACGAGGGCACCCCGATCCCCGGCGCCGATGCCTTCATCAAGCGGCTGCGCGAGTCAGGCAAGCCCTTCCTGGTGCTGACCAACAACTCCATCTACACCCCGCGCGATCTCCAGGCCCGCCTGGCCCGCATGGGTCTGGACGTCCCCGTCGAGAACATCTGGACCTCCGCCCTGGCCACCGCGAAGTTCCTCGACGACCAGCGCCCGGGCGGCACCGCCTACGTCATCGGCGAGGCCGGTCTGACGACCGCTCTGCACGACATCGGCTACGTCCTCACCGACCACGAGCCGGACTACGTGGTGCTGGGCGAGACACGGACGTACAGCTTCGAGGCCATGACCAAGGCGGTCCGCCTGATCAACGCCGGGGCGCGTTTCATCTGCACCAACCCCGACGAGACCGGCCCGTCGACCGAGGGCCCGCTGCCGGCCACCGGTGCCGTCGCCGCGCTGATCACGAAGGCGACCGGGAAGCAGCCGTACTTCGCCGGCAAGCCGAACCCGCTGATGATGCGTACCGGGCTCAACGCCATCGGCGCGCATTCGGAGACCAGCGCGATGATCGGCGACCGGATGGACACGGACGTGCTGGCCGGTCTGGAGGCGGGCATGCAGACCTTCCTCGTACTGACCGGTCTGACCACCGAGCGGGACACCGAGAAGTTCCCGTACCGTCCGACCAAGACGGTCCCCTCGATCGCCGACCTGGTCGACCTGGTCTGACGGCCGAGTGGCCGAGCGGCCGGACGACGTGCGGCCGGACGGACGTGCGGCTGCGGGGCGCAGGGCCGTCCGGGCGTACCGCGTTTGGGGCGTACGGCTGACACGTACGGCGCCGCTCCGGATGCGGAGCGGCGTACCGCGCGTGAATCTCCTTGTCGAGGAGGTTCACCATGCGCAGTGTTCCGATCGCTGTCCGCACCGCCGCCGTGGCCGCCGCCCTGGCGGCCTTCACCGCGGTGACCGCGCCGACCGCCCTCGCGGGCGAGGAGGAGCGCGGCCGCGGCAGCATCGCCGTCGACCCGAGCCCGGCCCACCCCGGAGCGCAGGTCAAGCTGCGCGTCCAGGGGTGTGACGGCAACCGGGGAGTGGCCAAGTCCTCCGTCTTCGTGGCGGACGCCGACCTGTACGGGCGCGACGGCGGTCGCCGCAGCCCGCTCTACGGCGACGCGATGATCAGCTCGCACGCCTCACCCGGCTGGCACGCCGTCCGGGTGTACTGCGACGGCGACGAGAAGTTCACCGGCTCCGTCCAGATCTCCGCGCACCGTCACCCGTCGCACCACGCCTCGCCGGTCTGGCCGGTCCACGCGGGCGGCGGCGGCATGGCGGACCGCCCTGCGGACCGCCCGGCGCAGGCTCCCGGCCTGGTCACGGCGGCGAAGAAGGAGGACGGGTCCGACGGCCCGGGGATGCCGCACACGGTGATCGGCGCGGTGCTCGCCGCGGTGGCGACGCTGGCCGTGGCGGGCCGGGCGCTGAGCCTGCGCCGCCGCCGAAGCGGTGAGTGAGGGGACGGGCGACGCGTGAGCGAGTGGCGGACGGACGAGGCCAAGGCCTCCGCCGGGGGCCGGCTGCTGACCTTCGCCGCCTGGTCCGTCCTGGTACTGGGCCTGTGGCTGTGGGGCCGTGAGCTGACCGTGGCGCCCGCCCCGCTCTCCGGGCAGGCCGGCGGGGCGCTGAGCGCGGGGCTGCCTGCCGCGCACGCCCCCGTCGCCGGCTCCCTGCCGCAGCGCGTCGACGTGCCGTCCATAGGCATCCAGGCCCCGGTGGTGTCCCGGGGCCTGGACAAGGACGGTGCGATCGATCCGCCGCCGTACGACAGCCCGGGCACGGTGGGCTGGTGGGGGAAGGGCGTCCAGCCGGGGGCGGCGGGGACGGCGCTGATGGTGGGGCACGTGGACACGCGGTCCAAGCCGGCGGTCTTCTACGGCCTGAGTTCGGCGCAGCCGGGTGACAAGGTGCGTGTGGTGCGGGCGGACGGTTCCGTCGCCGAGTTCACGATCGAGGACGTACGGGTCTACGAGCGCGCGGCCTTCGACGCGCACAAGGCGTACGGCCCGCGGGTCCGGGGCCGGGCCGAGCTGCGGCTGGTGACCTGCGGGGGCACCTACGACAAGGCGGCCAAGGAGTACTCGGCGAACGTGGTGGTCTCCGCCTACCTGACGGGTGTGGGCGTCCGCCCCGGTACATCGGTCTAGCCGCCGTCCGCCGTCCGCCGTCCGCCGTCCGCCGTCCCCCCTTGTTCTCGCCCTCCACCGATCCGGGAAACGAAGAAGCCCCTCACAGCTTTCGCTGTGAGGGGCTTCCTCCGTCTGTGCGCCGCCAGGGACTCGAACCCCGGACCCGCTGATTAAGAGTCAGCTGCTCTAACCAACTGAGCTAGCGGCGCTTGCTGACAGAGAAAACTCTACCCCACCTGTGTGGGTGCTCGTGACCAGCCACGCCCGCCTTGTCCGATTAACCCATGTTTGAGGGGTTTATCGTGCACGATATGTCTGCGCCGACCGCATCTGATGCTTTATCAGGTGCGGCCCCGGTCGACCACCGGAACAGCAGGGGAGTGGACGGAACCGCATGACGATGCAGCCCCCGACGCGTGTGCAGATGCCGATGCCCGCTTTCGAGGAGTACGAGCCCGCGGGCGACTGCGTGTGCCGGGGATGCGCCGAGCGTCGCCGCGCCCTCGCCCGGGCCAGGGCCATACCGCTCCGGGACGGCGGCCACCCCGCCGCGCGCGGCGCGCGCCGGGCCCTGGTCCTGGCCACCACCGCCGGAGTGGTCCTCGGCGGTGGCGGCGGGACCGCGGTGGCCCTGAGCACACCGGCCGCGGGACCGGTGGCCCTCGACGACCCCGGCAGCCCGCAGGGCGGCCGCACCCCCCTGCACGGCCCGAAGGGCAGCCCCGGCAGCCCAGGAGCCCCGGGCAAGCCGGGCGCCGTCAAGCGGATCGACCGCACGACGATCATCACCAGGGCGAAGCTGTGGCTGGACGCACAGGTCCCCTACAGCATGTCGGCGTACTGGACGGACGGCTACCGGCAGGACTGCTCGGGCTACGTCTCCATGGCCTGGAACCTCGGCTCGAACGAGTGGACCGGCAGCCTCGACAAGTTCGCCACCAGGATCACGAAGGATGAGCTGCTGCCGGGGGACATGCTGCTCTTCCACAACCCGGCCGACCCCAACAACGGCTCGCACGTGGTCCTCTTCGGCGGCTGGGTCGACGCGACGCGCACGCACTACGTGGCCTACGAGCAGACGCGCCCCACGACGCGGAAGCTGGCCACGCCCTACGGGTACTGGGCCAACGCGGCGAAGTACGTCCCGTACCGGTTCAACGGGGTGACGGGCGGCATCGTCCCGGAGGCCCCGGGCGCCGTCCCCGCCCCCGAACCGCCGGCGGCGGGCCCCACTCCGGGCGACGCCGCCAAGGCCTTCCCCGGCGCGGACAAGTTCGCCCCGGGCGCCACCAACGACCACGTGGCCCAGCTGGGCCGGATGCTGATCGAGCGCGGCGCGTACCGCTTCTACCCCAAGGGGGTGGCCGACCGGACGTGGAGCGACCACGACAAGCTCGCCACCCAGGCCTTCCAGCGCGCGCAGGGCTGGACGGGCGCCGACGCCGACGGCGTCCCCGGCGCGCACACCTGGCGCCTGCTCGTCGACAAGCAGGGCAGGAACATCCCGCCGACGGTGGGCGCGGCGCCCGGCCCGGGCGGTGTACGGGCCTACCCGGGGCCCGCGGTGTTCCGCCCGGGCCAGTCCCACCCGGCCGTCGAGGCCCTCGGCCGGCAGCTGGTGAAGAAGGGCTTCGGCAAGTACTACACGTCCGGTCCGGGCCCCCGCTGGGATGAGGCCGACCGCCGCAACGTCGAGGCCTTCCAGCGTGCGCAGGGCTGGCGCGGGGCCGCGGCCAACGGCTACCCGGGCCCGGAAACCTGGCGCCGGCTGTTCGCATGACGGAGGTAACGATGTTTCCCACGCGCACCACCTGGACGACGGGCACCCTCCGCGTACCGGCCGCCGCCACCGCTGCCGCCGCGACCTCCTTCGGCTGGGCCACCACGACCCCGACCCTGTCCCTACGGGTCCCCACCCCGCAGTCGGCCCCCGCCGTGCCCGCCCCCGCGGGTCAGCCTTCGCCCACTCCCGCCACCGCCCCCCGAGGCCCGGCGCCCACGGCCGAGCCCGCCCCCCGAGGCCCGGTGCCCACGGCCGAGCCCGCCCCCCGAGGCCCGGTGCCCACGGCCGAGCCCGCCCCCCGAGGCCCGGCGCCCACGGCCGAGCCCGAGCCCCGAGGCCCGGCGCCCACGGCCGAGCCCGAGCCCCGGGCACCGCTGCCCGCCGCGCACCTTGCGCCCCCGGCGGCGGTCCAGGAGGCCGTGCCCGCCTCCGTCCCGCCGCACTCCGTGCGGGAGCAGGGGCCCGGGACGGTGTCCCCCTCGGCCCCGCTGGGCACGTACCCCCCACCCCGGGCGGCGGCGGGGGAGCCCGCACCGCAGTCCGCGCCCGGGGGCCGGGCGGCCGGGAGCGTGGCCGCGCCGGCGGCCGTGCCGGCCGGTCAGGCTTCGCCCCAGGCAGGGGGCGGGGACGGCCCCGTATCGCTTGCGCCCCGCGCGGCGGCGGAGGACGTTTCCGTGCCTGTGCGCCGACGGGCGGCGGAGCACGTTCCCGCCCCCGGTCCGGCAGCGGTGTCCGCACCGGACGCCGCACCGGACGCCGTGCCGGCTTCGCCTCCGGCGGTGGATGTCCATGCCTCCGGCCCGGGGGCGGTGTTCGCACCGCAGTCCGCGCCCGTGGGCCGGGCCGCCGGGACCGTGACCGCTCCGGCGGCGGGTGCGGGACCCGCACCGCATGCGTGGTGTGCGGCGGGGGATGTCCCCGCCTCCGACGTACCGCAGTCCGCGCCGGTGGGGCGGGGGGCCGTGGCCGCCCCGGCGGCCGTGCCCGCACCAGACACCGTGCCCGTCCCTGCCGGGCAGGCCTCGCGTCCCGAGGCCGGATCCGCGCCGCAGTCCGCTACGGCGGAGCGGGCGGCCGTGCCCGCACCGGACGCCGTACCTGCTTCGTTCCGCGCGACCGCGGCGCCCGAGGGCGTGCCCGTGGGGCGGGGCTCACGTCCCGAGGACGGGAGCGCGGCCGGGCCCGCGGCGCAGCCCTCGCCGGTGGAGCGGGACGCCGGGGCCCTGCCCGCACCGGATGCCGTACCTGCGTCCGCCGGGCAGGCCTTCGTGCACGCAACCGCGGCGGCGGAGGACGTGCCCGCAGGGCCGGGTGTGCGTCCCGAGGGCGGATCCGCGCCGCAGTCCGCGACGGCGGCGCGGCGGGCCGGGGCCGAGGCGGTGGTGCCCGCCGCGCGGGAGGCGGCCGAGTCCGAGGCCCAGCCCGCGGTCGGGGCCGGCGCGGCGAACTCCGGCGTGCCCGGGCCCGGGGCGGCCGAGGTCGAGCAGGGTGGCGTGGAGCCGCCGTGCGACGGGCCCGGCGCGGCGAACTCCGGCGTGCCGGGGCCCGGGGTGGCCGAGATCGTCGCCCGGGCGGTGGCGCGCGCCATGGACGAGGACGACACGCAGGACCTCCCGAACGTCGCCGCCCCCCGCCGCGGGGCCGCCGTCACCGAGGTTCCGCTGCACCTTCCGTTCCGTGCCGCGTCGACGGTCCCCCTGCCGGCGCGCGCGCCCGCGCCCGCCGCCGCGCCCCGCCCCGCGCGGCCCGCTCCCGGCCGCCGGGTCCCCCGCGGGGACGACCGGCTCCGGGAGCACCGCGGCCCGGTGCTGCCCGGCTGGGTCGGCGTGGCCGTCGGCGGCCTCGCCCTGGCCGGCTGCACGGCGGTGCTCTGGCGGGCCGGGATCCTCCCCGCCCCGCTCCTCTCGGCCTTCGGCGCGGCCCCCCGCGCCTACCAGGGCCTGCGCGCCGTCCACTGGCCGCCGCTCGCCTTCCTCGGCATCGTCGCCCTCGTCGCGCTCGGCGGCCTCGGCCGGGCCCGTACCGGCCACGCCTGGGTGCTCACCCTCTTCGGCCGCTACCGCGGCACGGTCCGCCGTACCGGCCTGACCTGGGTCAGCCCCCTGCTGCTGCGCCGCCGGGTCGACGTACGGCTGCGCCACTGGCGCAGCGACCCGATGCCCGCCGTCGACTCCGGCGGGCTCGCCCTCCAGGTCGTCGTCCAGGTCGTCTGGCAGGTCAAGGACACCGCCCGGGCCACGCTCGCCGTCGCGGACCACACCCAGTACCTCGCCGAACAGGTCGAGTCGGCCATGGCCCGCGTGCTCTCCCAGCTCCCGGCGGACGCCTTCCACGAGGACGCCCCGACCCTGCGCGACGCCGAGGCCGTCGGCGACGCGCTGACCCGGATGCTGGCGGCGGAGACGGAGGCGGTCGGGATCGAGGTGTTCTCGGCCCAGCCGATCCGGATCGAGTACGCGGCCGAGGTCGCCGAGGCCATGCGCCGCCGCCGGGTCGCGGCGATCGACGCCAAACACCGGGACGCCGTGCTGACCTCGGTGGTGGACGCAGTGGACGACACCGTTCACCGGCTGACCTCGCGCGGACTCGTCGAGCTCGACGACTACGAGCGCAAGGCCCTGGTGAAGGACCTCACGGTCGCCTTCTACACGGGGCGCACCGACTAGCGGGACGCACATCACGAGGGGAACGGGTGGCCGGAAGGGACCGGACCACCCGTTTTCCCGTTGGTATGGACATGGCCAACTCTCGTCAATAATCTGGGACTTGGTCTAGACCTGAATCCCCACACGCGCGCGCTCGCCGAACTCCCCCCACGTTCAAGGAGCATCATGCGTAACGTCCGCATGCCCGGACGGGCCGGCGTCGCCGCGCTCGGCCTCGGCCTCGTCGCCGGAATCACCCTCATCGGCGCCCCCAGCGCCAGCAGCCACGGCTACACCGACACCCCCATCAGCCGCCAGAAGCTCTGCGCCAACAAGACCGTGTCCGACTGTGGCGCGATCCAGTGGGAGCCGCAGAGCGTCGAGGGCTTCAAGGGATTCCCGGCCGCCGGCCCCGCCGACGGCAGGATATGTTCCGGCGGCCTCCCGCAGTTCGCCGAACTCGACAACCCGCGCGGCGGCGCCTGGCCCACCACCAAGGTGACCGGCGGCCAGAGCTACGGCTTCCGGTGGCAGTTCACCGCCAACCACTCCACCACCGACTTCAAGTACTACGTCACCAAGAACGGCTGGACCGGCACCAAGGCCCTCACCCGCGCCGACCTCGAACCCCAGCCCTTCCTCACCGTCGCCTACAACGGTGCCCGCCCCGCCATGACCACCGTCCACCAGGGCGCCATGCCCAGCGGCAAGACCGGCCGGCACCTGATCCTGGCGGTCTGGACCGTCAACGACACCCCGATGGCCTTCTACGCCTGCTCGGACGTTCAGTTCTGACGATAGGTCAGCTACCCTCCGGCGGCATGCGGACGACGACAGCACCCGGAACCGTCGCGGAGCTCATGGCGTGCCAATGGGGCGACCACCGGCCCGGGCTGATGTACGAGGACGGCGAACGGCACGTCCTCACCCGCCACCGGACCGCCCAGGAGACCGCCGCACGCGCCGCGCTCCTCGTCGACCTCATGCCCGCGGAGGCCGAGCCGCACCTCGGGGTCCTGCTCGACAACACCCCCGAGTTCCCGTTCTGGCTCGGCGCGGCGGCCCTCACCGGGGCCGCCGTCGCCGGGATCAACCCCACCCGGCGCGGCCCCGAGCTGGCCCGCGACATCCTGCACACCGACTGCCGGCTCCTGATCACCGAGGCCGCCCACCTGCCGCTGCTGCGCGGCCTCGACCTGCCCGGCGTACGCGTCCTGGTCACCGGCACCGAGGAGTACGAGGCCCTCCTCGCGCCCTACGCCGCCGCCGAGCCGGGCGAAGCCACCCTGCGCGCCGCCGGGCCCGGCCGCGACTCCCGCCTCCTCCTCTACTTCACCTCCGGCTCCACCGGCGCCCCCAAGGCCGCCATCTGCAGCCAGGGCCGCCTCGCGGCCGCCGGAGCCTCGCTGGCCCGCCGGTTTTCCGTCGGCCCGGACGACGTCCACTACGTCTGCATGCCGCTCTTCCACGGCAACGCCGTCATCGCCGACTGGCTCCCGGCGCTCGCCGGCGGAGCCGCGGTGGCGCTGCGCCGCCGCTTCTCCGCCTCGGCGTTCCTGGACGACGTACAGGCGTACGGGGCCACGTACTTCACCTACGTCGGCCGGGCCGTCCAGTACCTCCTCGCCACCGAGCCCCGCCCCGACGACCGCGACCACCGCCTGCGGCTCGGCTTCGGCACCGAGGCCGGAGCGGTGGACGCGGCACGCTTCGCGACACGTTTCGGCGTCCGCCTGATAGAGGGCTACGGCGCCACCGAGGGCGGCGCCTCCGTCCAGCGCACCCCGGACACCCCGCCGGGCGCCCTGGGCCGGGCGGACGCGGGCGACGACCTGGCGGTGATCGACCCGGAGACGGGCGAGGAATGCCCGCCGGCCGTCCTGGACGGAGCCGGCCGCCTCGTCAACGGCTCGGCCGCCATCGGCGAACTCGTCAACCGGGGCCGCAGCCTGTTCGAAGGCTACTGGCGCAACCCGGACGCCGAGGCCGAACGCACCCGGGACGGCTGGTACTGGACCGGAGACCTCTTCTTCCGGGACGCGGCCGGCTTCCTCTACTTCGCGGGCCGCACCGACGACCGGCTCCGCGTCGACAGCGAGAACCTCGCCGCGGCGGTGATCGAGAACATCCTGGCCCGCTGGCCCGACGCGACGGCGGTCGCCGTCTACGGCGTCCCGGACGAGGTCTCGGGCGACCAGGTGATGGCGGCCTTCTCCCTCCGGGACGGCGCGGTGTTCTCCCCGGAGGCGTTCGAGGACTTCCTCTCCCGCCAGCCGGACCTGGGCACGAAGATGGCCCCGCGCTACGTCCGCGTCGTGGCGCGGATGCCGGTCACCGCGACGAACAAGGTCCACCGGGTGGCGCTGCGCCGGGCCGGCTTCCGGTGCGAGGACCCGGTCTGGCACCGGTCCCCGGCCGGGGGCTACGCCGTCCTGACCCCCTCGGCCCTGGCCGCCCTCCTCGCCACCTACGAGGCCCACGGCCGCCTCGACCTCCTGCACCGCTGACGACAGCACCGCCGCTGGGGCCGGGGGCACTGCCCCCGGCCCCGCCGTGGGTACTGGTTTGGAGCACCCCCGAGGACCAGGTAGTATTTTCTCTGTCAGCAGGCGCCGCTAGCTCAGTTGGTTAGAGCAGCTGACTCTTAATCAGCGGGTCCGGGGTTCGAGTCCCTGGCGGCGCACCTGTCCTTCGGGCGGTTTCCGGTTCACCGGGAACCGCCCGAAGTGTTTTCCGGCCTTGCGCGCACTCGTCGGCGCTGCCGCTTTCCGGAGGCCGAGACCCTCAGAGCGTGAGCGACAGCAGCAGCGGTGCGGCCTTCCGGTTCAGGGTGTCGGCCGCGGCCCGCAGCCGGTGCGCGTGCTCGACCGGCATCGACAGCGCCAGGCAGCCGACCGAGGCGCCCGCCGTGATCGGGACCGCCGCGCAGACCGTGCCCACGGCGTACTCCTGCAGGTCCAGCATGGGGACGGTGGCGGGCTGCGCGTCCAGCTTCGAGAAGAGGATCCGCTCGTTCACGATGGTCTTCGACGTGAGCCGGGCGATCTTGTGCCGGGACAGGTGGTCACGCCGCCCGTTCAGGTCGAGCTGCGTCAGCAGGCACTTGCCGACCGCGCTGGCGTGCGCGGCGGACCGGAAGTCGACCCACTCGTGGACCTTCGGGGTGCGGGGACTGTCCGCGAACTGCGTGATCCTGACCTCGCCGTCCACGTACCGGCTGATGTAGACGGCCGCGCCGACCGAGTCGCGCAGCCGGTCGAGGGTCTCCTGGAGCTTGTCGGTCAGGGCCTGCTGGCGGTCGGTGCCGGACCCGAGCAGGACCAGGGAATCCCCTATGGCATACGCGCCGTCCGCCACCTGCAGGACGTATCCCTCCCGGCGCAGCATGAGCAGCATCGGGGCGAGATGGACTGCGGGCAGGCCGGTCTCACGCGCGATCTGCACCTCGGTCACACCACCGGTGTGCCGTGCGATCGTTTCGAGTACGCGCAGTGCGTACTGCACCGAGTGGAACGGCGCGGTCGGCTCGGGCTTCAGCGCCACGGTTTCCCCCTAGCAGGTTGTTACCGCTTGCCTTACCACGATAGCCATCAAGAGGCCCATGTGGAGCGCCTGTTGGGGAGATTGATGGCTCGATCACATCCGTCTGCCTGTATCTACGCCATTGGCATATGCCACAGGCATGGGCACAGCCGTCCGCACGGGGAATGCCCGGCGCCCCTCCACGGTTCGAGTTCTTCGTACGGTGTCGCACGGGCGTCGTGCGGACGTGGACAACGGGACGGGAGCGACGATGAGTGACACCGGGGACGCGCACGGCGAGGTAAACGGCGCGGCGGACGGACTGCCCGACGGCGGCGCCGGCGACCGGGCCGGTGACCGGGCGGGTGAGCGGGCGGGTGAGCGGGCGGGTGACCGGGCGGGCGGCGCGCCCGGGGACCGCAACGGCATACGGGGCACCGCCCTCGGCCGGGCGCCCGTACCGCTCTCCGTCCTGGACCTCGTCACCGTCGGCGCCGGCAGCACCGCGCACGACTCCCTGCGCACCAGTGTGGCCATCGCCCGCCTGGCCGAATCCCGCGGCTACCACCGCCACTGGGTCGCCGAGCACCACTCCATGCCCGGCGTCGCCAGCTCCTCCCCGGCCGTGATCCTGGCCCACCTCGCCGCGCACACCTCCCGCATCCGGCTCGGATCCGGCGGCGTGATGCTGCCCAACCACGCCCCGCTCGCCGTCGCCGAGCAGTTCGGCACCCTGGAGGCGCTCGCCCCGGGCCGGATCGACCTCGGTCTCGGCCGGGCGCCCGGCACCGACGGCCGCACCGCCGCCGCACTGCGCGGGCCCGGCCGCCTCGAAGAGGGCGCGGACGACTTCCCGCGCCGGCTCACGGAGCTCACCCGCTTCCTCGACGACGACTTCCCCGAAGGGCACCCCTACGCCCGTGTGCACGCCGTACCGGGTCCGGTGCAGGGCCCGGCCGGGCGGCCGCCGCTGTGGCTGCTCGGCTCCTCCGGCTTCAGCGCGCGGCTCGCCGGCGAGCTCGGCCTGCCCTTCGCCTACGCCCACCACTTCTCCGCGGCCGGCACCCTGCCCGCGCTCGACCTCTACCGCAGCAGCTTCCGGCCCTCGGCCGTCCTGGACGCCCCCTACGCCGTCATCGGGGTCTCGGCGCTCGCCGCCGACACCGACGCCGAGGCCCGCGCCCAGGTGGCCACGGGCGCACTGTCGATGCTGCGGCTGCGCACCGGACGCCCGGGGCTGGTGCCCACGCCCGAGGAGGCGGCGGCGTACCCCTACACCGCGCTGGAGCGGGAGTTCGTCGACGGCTGGCTCGCCAACATCGTCCACGGCACCCCCGACGCGGTCGCCGACGGGCTCGACGCCCTTGCCAAGCGCACCGGCGCGGACGAGCTGATGCTGACCGCCAACGCCCACAGCGGTGCCGCCCGGCTGCGTTCGTACGGACTGATCGCAGATGCGTACGGCATGCCGGCGGAGGCGCCCGCGGCCAACTGAACGCGCGATATCGGGGTTTGGCTGGTTCATTGCCAAAACCTTGCGGGAGCGTGTCTCAAGGGAACCTTAAACCGCTCGTCACCCGGGGTGGCGAGCGGTTTCTGATGTGCGCTCAGGTCTCTGACTTGGGGAAATGGCGCGGGAGTGGTCTAGTCCTTCTTTGGTCCGAACCATTGACGCGGGGCTTGCGTGATCGCTATCACTTCTCTCACCCGAACCTCCCGCTCTCTCCTCCCAGCCCCCCGGAGGCAGTTCATGCACATCCGTAAACCCCTCGTCGCGGCCGCCGCCACGGCCGCGCTGGCAGCCGGAGCGCTTGCCTCCTTCGCAGGCCTCGGCACGGCCCAGGCCGCCGACGCCGCGACCGGAGCGGCGGCGGGCGGCGTCCGTATCGCCTACTACGACCAGTGGAGCGTGTACGGGAACGCCTTCTACCCCAAGCACCTCGACACGCGGGGCATAGCGGGCAAGCTCGACGTGCTGAACTACTCGTTCGGCAACATCCACCCCACCGAGCTCACCTGTTTCGAGGCCAACAAGGCGGCGGGCGACGACAACAACCCCAACGCCGGTGACGGCGCGGGCGACAGCTACGCCGACTATCAGAAGTCCTTCAGCGCGGCCGACAGCGTGGACGGCGTCGCAGACACCTGGAACCAGCCGATCGTGGGCGTCTTCAACCAGTTCAAGGAACTGAAGGCCAAGTACCCCCACCTGAAGATCAACATCTCGCTGGGCGGCTGGACGTACTCCAAGTACTTCCACGACGCGGCCAAGACCGACGCCTCCCGCAAGAAGTTCGTCGCCTCCTGCATCAAGCAGTACATCAAGGGCGACCTCCCGGTGGAGGGCGGCTTCGGCGGCGCCGGCACCGCGGCCGGCATCTTCGACGGCATCGACATCGACTGGGAGTACCCGGGCTCCTCCGGCGGCCACCTGGGCAACCACTACGGCCCCGAGGACAAGCAGAACTTCACGCTGCTGCTCCAGGAGTTCCGTAAGCAGCTCGACGCCGAGGGCGCGGCCAACGGCGGCAAGAAGTACCTGCTGACCGCGGCCCTCCCGGCCGGCCAGGACAAGATCAAGTACATCGAGACCGACAAGATCGGCCAGTACTTGGACTACGCCAACATCATGACGTACGACATGCACGGCGCCTGGGACGGCGACGGGCCGACGTACCACCAGTCCCCGCTGTACCCGTCCGCGGCCGACCCGACCGACCCGATCGCGCCGGGCACCGAGAAGTACAGCATCGACAACGCCATCGACTCCTGGATCGACGGCAACCCGGCCTACGGCATCGCCGGCGGCTTCCCCGCCAACAAGCTGACCCTGGGCTACGAGTTCTACTACCGCGGCTGGAAGGGCGTCCCGGCCGGCACCACCAACGGCCTCGCCCAGACCGCGACCGGCGGCTCCGCCGCGCGTCCGCTCAGCCAGCAGGCGGGCATCGCGCACTA
This sequence comes from Streptomyces yangpuensis, assembly GCF_024666385.1. Taxonomy (NCBI): domain Bacteria; kingdom Bacillati; phylum Actinomycetota; class Actinomycetes; order Kitasatosporales; family Streptomycetaceae; genus Streptomyces; species Streptomyces yangpuensis. The sequence goes on along the minus strand of NZ_CP102514.1, from coordinate 2,765,256 downwards.
CAAGGAGCTCGGCGGCATCGTCGACAACGCGGCGACCACCTTCTGGGACGACCAGTCGAAGTCCTCGTACTTCTACAAGGACGGCGAGTTCTTCACCGGCCTGAACCAGAAGTCCATCCAGGCCCGGGTCGACTACGGCAAGCAGCGCGGCCTGGCGGGCGCGATGATGTACTCCCTGCTCGGCCTGGACAACAACGCCACCCTGCTGGGCCAGATCTCCGACGCCCTGGGCGGCACCACGGTCCCGCCGACCACGCCTCCCACGACGCCGCCGACCACCACCCCGCCCACCACGCCGCCGACGACGACCCCGCCGACCACGGGCTGCGGCTCGACCCCGGCCTACGTCGCGGGCACCATCTACACCGCCGGCAACGAGGTCTCCCACAACGGCCGCAAGTACAAGGCCCAGTGGTGGACGCAGAACGAGACGCCGGGCACCACCGGTGAATGGGGTGTCTGGAAGGACCTCGGCGCCTGCTGATCGCCCCCCACCCCGCGCCGAGCGACGCCCCCGCCCCGCCCCCTCTCCCGGGGTGGGGCGGAGGTGTGTCACATGGTTGCCGGATTCCGGACACCGGCCCGTAGCGGGATCGCTACGCTCGGCCACAAGCCCGTTTCCCGCTTGGGGGTGCCGTCTCATGGTCCTGGCCCGCGACATCGATCCCAGCGCCTCGCCGCTGGACTACTACAGCTACGAGCTGCGCCGGCTGAGAGAGGAAGCGGGCCTGAAGCAGTCGCAGCTCGGCGCGATCATCTTCTGCACGGGCTCCCTGATCGGCATGATCGAGAACGGGCGTCGTGTCCCGACGAGGGATTTCTCGGAACGGGTGGACGCGGCCCTGGGTACGGGTGGCCACTTCTCCCGCCTGGTGGGCCTGGTCCTGCGCAGCGTGCTGCCGACGTGGTTCCAGGCGTACGCCGAGATGGAGGCGCGGGCCACGTTCATCTCCACGTTCCAGGCACAGGTGGTCTACGGACTGCTCCAGACGGAGGCCTACGCGAAGGCCCTGCTGAGCGTGGAGTACACGGGGCGGGTCGACGAGGTCGTGGCGGCACGCATCGATCGGCAGCGCATTCTGGCGCGCGAAGTGCCACCTGTTCTGCTGGTGGTCCTGGACGAGGCGCTGCTGCACCGCAATGTCGGTGGTCGCGAGGTGATGCGGGAGCAACTGGCGCACCTGCTGACGTTCACCGACCGGTCCTGGATCCAGCTGCAGGTGCTGCCCTTCACGGCCGGTGAACACGCCGCCATGACCGGTTCGTTCAACCTGCTGCGTTTCGACGGCGACCCCGACCTCTTCTACACGGAGAGCTACGACTCGGGTCGGATGACGGCCAATCCGCAAGTGATCAGGGAACGTTCCTTCGGATACGCTCGATTGCAAGCCGCAGCTCTCTCACGTGAGGAGTCGGCCCTTCTGATCGCACGCGTAATGGAGGAACGCTATGGGGACAAGTGTGAACGCGCTAAGCGTGCAGTGGCGTAAGTCGTCCTACAGCAGCACCAACGGCGGCGACTGCGTCGAGTGCGCACCCCTCGACGGAGCCGCCTGGCGCAAGGCTTCGTACAGCAGCACCAACGGCGGCGAGTGCGTCGAGGTGGCCGCGCAGCCCTGCCGGGTCGCCGTCCGGGACTCCAAGAAGCCCGGCGGGCCCACCTTCACCGTCGGGGCGGCGGCCTTCGCCGCCTTCGTCCGCAGCCTGTGACCTAGAGCCAGCCCTGCTGGGCCGCCTTGAGGCCCGCCTCGAAGCGGCTCGTGGCGTGGAGGCGTTCCATCAGCGCGGACATCTGCCGCCTGACGGTACGCAGCGACACCCCGAGCCGCTTGCCGGCGGCCTCGTCGGTCATGCCGGAGGCGAGCAGTTTCAGCAGTTCCAGTTCGGCCGCGCTGGGCCGGGAGTCGTCCGTACGGCAGCGGTCCGCGCCCAGCGGCACGGCCGCCTGCCAGGTCTGCTCGAACAGGGTCACCAGGGATGCCACGATCCCCGGCGCGCTCGTGCACAGCGCACCCAGACGGGAATGGGCCGGGTCGATGGGGACGACCGCCACCGTGCGGTCGAAGACCAGCAGGCGCGGCGGGAGCAGCGGGCTCGTCCGGACCTGGCCGCCCTGCTCCGTGAGCCAGCGCGCATAGGCCAGGGTCGCCGGGTCGTTGCGGGCGCTGTCCTGGTAGACCGAGCGCATCTCGATGCCGCGGGCCAGCGCCCGCTCGTCGAGCGGCCGGGAGGACTCCAGACTGGCCTCGGACAGGGCGCCGCCCGGCAGGATCGCCAGGCACTCGCGCTCCAGCCCGTGGGCGAGCTGTTCGAGGCGGCTCTGGATGGCGTCCATCCCGACGAGCCGTTCCGCGCCGTCGACCTCGGTGTTCGGGCGCAGCTCGGCGAACTCGGAGACGACCTGCGCGGCCGCGGCCTTGCTGCGGGCCAGTTCCTCCTGCTGCCGGGCCAGTTCCTCCTCCTGGCGGCGCAGCAACAGCTCCAGGCCCAGCTCCGGGCGGACCGCCCGCAGGGCGCCCGGGCAGTCCCGGGACGGTCTGAGCAGGTCCAGATCGACCAGCCGGTCCAGGCCCTCGCGGACCTGTACCTCGGTGAGACCGAGGCGGGCGGTCAGCTCGGCGACCCCTCCGGACGGGTCGGCCAGCATCCCCCGGTACACGGCTTCCACATCGGCCCCGAGCCCCAGTGCCTGCAGCAAGTCCCCGCCCCCCAGCGCAACTTCGGCCGCCCCGCCGGGCCGCCGCCTCCGCGATCGTAGGCGAAGTCTGGCACCAAAGTGCCAGGCCTTTTGGTGCCAGGCGGAAACCCTTCTGCGCCGCTCGCCGGGACAGCAACATGGTGATCACCGGAACGGCGGGGACGACAGTCCCCGGCTCGGGCCAGAGCCTCAAGGACGATCCGGGACAGCGCGCAGCAGCACACCGCACACCGCACCGTACGGACCGCCACCCAGCACTCGACCTCGGGGGAAAGCCATGTCCCGCACCGCCCGCCTCGCCGCTGTCGCCGCCGCCTTCGCCGCCCTCTGCGCCGCGGCCATGACCGTCACGCCTGGTCCCGAAGGCCACCACATCAGCGCCGCGACCGCCGCCAGCATCAACTGGGACACACCCCCGGTGGACGCCGACGGCAGCATCAACTGGGACTAGCCGGCGGCGTGCGCATCGTCCGGGCCGCTCTCTCCGGCCCGCGCCAGGACCCCGACCGCCCCGGCGGGCTCGCGCTCCTCTCCGACCTGATCTGGGCCCACGCCCAGGCCGCGCACGGCCTCGAACACGTACGGGCCAGGCCCGCTGGCCAAGGCGTCGACCTCTACCTCTTCCTGCGTGCCGTCTCCGAGGCCGCCGCCGTCGACCAGGCCCGCGCGCTCCTCGACGGAGCCCGCGCCCCCTTGCGCGCCCACGGCTACCGCACCGCCGAACCACGCCGCTGACGCCCTCACGAAGGAACACCCGTGACCACCACCCTCCGCCGGGCCGCCCGCACGACCGCGGTCGCCGCCCTGTCCGGCGCCCTCGGAGCCGGCCTGCTCACCGCCGCTGCCGTCGCCGCCGCACCGGCGGCAACCGCCGCGACCACCTGCAGCGGGACCGCCTCCCTCTACGGCGTCCTCCCCGACGGCCGCCTCACCTTCAGCACCATCTCACCGGCCACCGGTGAGCTGAAGAAGGTGCTGGTCGGGGCCGACCTGGGCTTCGAGCCCAGGGCGATGGCCACCCTGAACTTCAACACGATCCTCGTCACGTCGACGACCGGTGCCCTCTACCGCCTCGACGTGCTCACCAACAACACCTCCCTCGTCCTGGAACGCCCGCCCGTCAAGCTCTTCGACAGCGGCTGGACCCACGACAAGCTCACCTACGACGGGCACGGCCACCTCTACGGGACGGCCGGGGGACTGCTGATCCAGTACCTGGTCTCGCAGCCCAAGCCGACCGGCTCGGCCCACATCGGCCAGCGCAGGGAGATCGGCAGCGGCTTCGTCCTGAAGACCCTCACCGCCGCCGGGGACGACCGGCTGCTCGCCACCACCGCGGCCGGCGCCCTCTACTCGTACACGATCGGCAGTGACGGCAGCTGGGACCGCGACGACCTCAAGACCTCGGGCTGGTCGGCCTTCGACCAGGTCGTCTCGCCCGGCGGCGGCCTCTACTACGGCCGGATCGCCACCACCGGCGCCATGTACTGGTACAAGGACGCCGACCCGGCCGACGGCTCCGGCGCCGACATCGCCTACCACAACGACGATCCCGTCAACACCGGCGGCTGGACGCAGCAGTTGCTCTCCGCGCAGCCGGCCACCTTCAGCTGCACCACCACCACGGATCCGCTCGACGGCCGGGACATCCCCGCGGTGAAGGCGGCCGGGCGCGACCTGATGAATCAGCACGACGGCGGCGTCTGGAACAACTCCACCCAGTGGAACTGCCTGGAACAGCTGTGGGACAGGGAGAGCGGCTGGCGCTACTGGGCCGACAACCCCGGCTCCACGGCCTACGGCATCCCCCAGGCCCTGCCCGGCTCCAAGATGGACGCCTTCGGCGACGACTGGCGCACCAACCCCGTCACGCAGATCAAGTGGGGCCTGTCCTACATCGACGGCCGGTACGGCACGCCCTGCGCGGCCTGGAACCACTTCCTGAACAACAACTGGTACTGAGCCGCAGCCTCTCGCCCGCCGCTCCGCCTCCCCCCTCACCCGGCCCGACGCGCGTACGTCCGGGCTGCCCGAAACCGGAGACACCCATGCTCTCGTCGTCCCTCAAGCGCCGCCTCGCCGCCACCCTCGCCGTCGGCGCCACGACCCTCGGCCTGGTCACCGTCACCTCGGCACCCGCCCAGGCCGCCGCCATCTGCGGCGGCAACGTATCCGTCTACGGCACGCTCCCCGACGGCCGCCTCACCTACACGGCGATAGCCCCCAACACCGGAGACCGCGTCAAGACGCTGATCGGCGCGAACCTCGGCTTCACGCCCAAGGCGATGGCCACCCTCAACTTCAACACCGTCCTCGTGACGTCCACGGCCGGTGAGCTGTACCGCGTCGACATCCAGACCAACGACAACGCCCTGGTCCTGGCCGGCGTCACGAAGATCTGGGACGGCGGCTGGACCTTCGACAAGATGACCTACGACGGCGCCGGGCACCTCTACGGCACCGTCGCCGGCCAGCTGCACCGGTACAACGTCTCCCAGGCCAAGCCCAGCGGGCCCGCCCACATCGCCAAGCACGTCGTGATCGACGAGGGTTTCGTCCTGAAGACCCTCGCCGCGGCGGGCGACGACGTCCTCGTCGCCAGCACGGCCGACGGCAGGCTGCTCTCCTACCAGATCAACGGCGTCGGGGACTGGGAGAGCTCCCAGCTCAAGGGCAGCGGCTGGTCTGCGGTCGACAGCCTGGTCTCGCCCGGCGGCGGCCTCTACTACGGCCGGACGAACGGCGGTATGTACTGGTACCACGACGCCGACCCCACCGACGGCAAGGGCGACGACATCGCCTACCACCCCGGTGACCCGGTCGACGCGAGCGGCTGGACCCAGAGCCTGCTCTCCGCCTTCGCGAGCGACTGCACCTACCAGCCGCCGGCCCCGCCCACCCCCACCCCCTCCACCAAGGGCGGCCAGATCGCGCGCAGCGAGATCATGAGCCGCGCCGTGAACTGGCTGAACCGCGACATCCCCTACAGCCAGAGCGCGTACGCCTCCGACCCGGACGGCGACCACACCTACCGCACCGACTGCTCGGGCTTCGTCTCCATGGCGTGGCACGCCTCCACCAGCTACACCACCGCCAGCCTGCCGAGCGTCAGCACCACCATCTCCAAGTCCGACCTGCAGCCCGGTGACGCGCTGAACACCTCGGACGGGCACGTGGTGCTCTTCGAGAAGTGGATCGACAAGGGCGCGGGGAAGTTCTCGTACATCCACGAGTCCAACCCGAACGACGACATGATGCGCGGCCAGGACTACCTGAACGGCGGCAGCGACGGACGCATCGCCGGCCACGCCGCCTCCGGCTACGTCGCCCTGCGCTACGACAAGACCGTCAACGGCTGACCCGCATGTCGGAAGGCCGGACCGTCCCTGGGACGGTCCGGCCTTCCGGCGCGGTCGGGGCCGGTCAGACCTGGTACTGGCCGACCGTGACGAAGTACCGCAGCTCCTCCGGGGTGCCGTCGATCGCCTTCTCGGCCGCCGCCCGCAGCGCGTCGCTGATGCCGGGGCGGGCCAGGATCCGGGCGACGGTGACGCGGTCGTCCTCGGCCCGGGCCAGACGCAGGCCGGTCTTCAGGAACGCGGCCCGGTCGGCGGCGGTGCCGCTCAGGGCCTTGTTGGCCTCGCGGATCACGGCGCGACCGCTGGCCGGGTCGGCCAGAAGCCTGGCGATCGCGAAGGTGTTGTCCTCGTCCTGGGCCGTGGCGTAGCCGGTGGCCAGGAACGCGACGCGGTCCTCCGGGGTCCCGTCGAGGGCCTTGTTGGCCTCGCGGATCACGGCCTTGCCGCTGGCCGGGTCGGCGAGGATCCTGGCGATGGCGAAAGCGTTGTCCGTGTCGGAGTCCACCGTGCTCGCCGCCGTCGGCGCCGTGACCGGCGCGGCGGAGGCGAGGGACGGGGTGGCGAGCAGCAGGGCCGGCGCGAGCGCGACGGCGGTCAGGGCGAGCGCGGCTCGGTTCGTCTTCATGGTTCCCCCTCGGTCGAAAAGCTGTCCGTTTCCCGACAGCCAGGCGATCTTCACAAGAGGGTCGAGGGTGGGGCAACTGCCCACGGGGACAGGCCGTTCGGTTCCACCCCCGGGCCAATCTCACACTCGGTCAGACCAGCGGGTGCTGGGCCGGTTCGTCGGGTAGAGGGGCGGCCGCCGGCTCCACGCGGCGCCCGATCATGCGGGCGATCACGTCCGGGCCCACGGCGCGGGAGTACAGCCAGCCCTGGCCCGTGTCGCAGCCGACGCGCCGCAGCCGGGCCGCCTGCCCGGCCGTCTCCACGCATTCCGCGGTCACGGTGAGGCCGAGCCGGTGTGCGAGCTGCACCAGGGCCTCCACGATGGTCTCGTCGGCCGGGTTCGGGTGCGCGCCCTCGTCGTAGCGGAAGCCCCGGACGAACGAGCCGTCCAGCTTCAGCACCGAGACCGGCAGCCGGCTGAGGTAGGCCAGGTTCGAATAGCCGGTGCCGAAGTCGTCGATGGCGATCCGGACGCCCATGTCGCTCAGCGCCTGCAGAGCCTGCAGCGGTCTGCCGGCCGAGCCCATCACCGCCGACTCGGTCAGCTCCAGCTGCAGCAGCTGCGGCGCCAGGCCCGTCTCGGCGAGGATCTCCGCGACATCGCCCACCAGGTCGGAGTCCCACACCTGCCGGACGGCGACGTTGACGGACACGAAGACCGGGGTGTCGCTGGGCTGTTCGATCTGCCAGCGCCGCGCCTGCCGGCACGCCGTCCGCAGCACCCACTGCCCCAGCTGGACGATGGAGCCGTCCTCCTCGGCGATGCCGATGAACCGATTCGGCGTGAGCGTGCCGAACTGCGGGTGGTTCCAGCGCACCAGCGCCTCGACCCCGCGCAGCGCGCCGCTCTCCAGGTCCACCAGTGGCTGGTACTCCAGCGCGAACTCGCCCCGCTCCACGGCCGGCCGCAGCGTCGAGGACAGCGCCTGCCGGGTCATGCGGTGCGCGTTGCGTTCCGGGTCGAAGAGGGTCCAGCGGGCCTTGCCGTCCGCCTTGGCCCAGTACAGGGTGGTGTCGGCGGCCTGCATCAGCCCGGTCGCCGAGGTCCCGTCCGTGGCCCGCTCCACCACGCCGATGGACGCGGAGACCGACAGCCGCTGCCCGGCCAGGTCGAACGGCTCCTGCACGGCGGCCAGGACGCTGCGGGCCAGGTCCGCGAGCTGTTCGGTACCGGTGGAGTCCTCCACGAGCAGGGCGAACTCGTCGCCGCCGAGCCGTGCGACCAGGTGCCCACCCCGGCGCCCGTACCCGGACTGGTCGGCGCACTGCGTCAGCCGGGAGGCGACGGCCGTCAGCAGCCGGTCGCCGACGCGGTGTCCGAGGGTGTCGTTGACGGCCTTGAAGCCGTCGAGGTCCAGGTAGCACAGGCCGATCCGGCCGGTGCCGCCGCCGTGGTCGTACGAGGACGCCTCCAGGGCGGCGGAGAGCCGCTCGAAGAACAGCGCCCGGTTGGGCAGCCGCGTGACCGGGTCGTGCATCTGGAGGTGCCGCAGCCGGGCCTGGAGGTCGCGCCGGTCGCTGATGTCGGAGACGGACAGCAGGACGTTCCCGGTGCCCGGCACCGGCCCCAGGGTGACCTCGGTCCACAGCGAGTGCCCGTCGGGGTGCTTGAGGCGGCGGGTGCAACGCAGCCGGGCCTGCCGTCCGCGCAGGACCTCCTGGTACGCGGCCCAGGTGCGGGCCTCCGCCGCCAGGTCCACCAGGTCGGCGGCGCAGCGGTGGACGAGGGCGTGCGGTTCGCTGCCCAGCAGGCCGGCGAATGCCTGATTGGCCGTGACGACGTAGCCTTCGCGGTCCACGACCGCCATGGCGAGGTGTGCCGCGTTGAAGGCGGCCCGGTAGTCGCGCAGCTCGGACTCGGCGCGATGGGACACCGGCGGCACCGACGGCACCGACGGCACTGTCCGGTGACGCTCCGTAATGGCCGATCGGATGCTGTCGGCCGCCGAACCGGTTCCTTCTGAGGTTCCGCTCACCGTTGGCCCCGCAGTGTTCGTGAGTGTCCGTGCAGGAAAGTGTGCCGATCATAGAGGCTGTCGGGAGGCCCTATCCAGCGGCGTCACCGGTTGAGACGCGGAGGTTCGGCGTGATGACGGATCGTCGGACCAAGATCGCGTGATCGTTTCTGCGCGGCTCTGAACGGGACGCGGCCCCCGCTGATCCCGGGTGATCGGTCGTGACGTTCTGTAGGCAACCGCGTGAACCTCGGGGGTCACCGGCTTGCCGCACCCCTCACTCGTGTGGGGCAGCGGAACAGGGCGTTAGTAAGACAATCGCCTCAAGGTGGCTAAACAGGAACGAATCCACCACCGGAGGTCGATGTGACGCGACAGCAGACACCCGGGGGAGTGGACCGCTCTCGCGTCCGAAGTACCGCCGCGGCACTCACCTCCCTGACGGCGCTCGCCGCCATGTCGCTCGTCGCGGGTCCCGCGGTGGCCGACTCCGGCGCCGGGCCCTGCGCCCTGACCCGTACGGCGGCGCACCACTCGCTCGGGCTGGACACCTGGAACGGCGCCTACCCCAAGCCGGAGCGCACACTCGACGCGGTCATGGTCTTCCTCTCCTTCCCCGACCACACCGGCACCCTGACCCCCGAACTCCTCACCCGCGACTACTTCCCCGCCACCAGCGACTTCTTCGAGCAGGCCTCCTACGGGCGGTTCCGCCTGGTCCCGCACCCGCAGAAGCAGTGGATCCGGATGCCCAAGCCGTCCACCGCGTACGGGATAAAGCGCGACTGGGCCCCCGGCGACCGGGCCGCCTACCTGCGGGACGCGGTCGCCGCGGCCGACGCCCGGGTGGACTTCGGCAAGTACGACGTCGTCTACTTCGTCGCCGACCCGGACGCGCCCGGGGTCGACTCCGACGCCACGAAGGTCGTGAACTTCGACCGCCCGATCATCGCCGACGGCGCGGAACTGCGGCGGATCGTCACCGTCTTCGAGCGCCACCCGCCGGACCGCAACGTGCTGGCCCACGAAACCGGGCACGTCTTCGACCTGCCCGACCTCTACCACCGGCCCACGGACGGCAAGGGCGACTGGGACACCTACGTCGGGGACTGGGACGTCATGGGCAGCCAGTTCGGGATGTCCCCGGACCTCTTCGCCTGGCACAAGTGGAAGCTGGGCTGGCTGGACGCCTCCCAGGTGGACTGCGTGCAGTCGGGCTCGTCGCTGCACACCCTGCAGCCGCTGGGACAGGCCCCGCCGAGCGGCGGCACGGGCGGCACCCGGCTCGCGGTCGTCCGTACGGGCCCCGGCAGCGCGATCGCCGTCGAGGCGCGGGGCTCGTCCGGCAACGACGGCGACACCTGCACCGAAGGCGTACTCGTCTACCGGGTGCGCAACGAGGCGGCCTCGGGCGGCGGCCCCATCGAGGTGCTCGACGCCCACCCGGAAACGGAGGCGTGCTGGGACCGCTCGGTGTACCCGCCGCTGGCGGACGCACCGCTGGAGGTGGGTGAGACGTACACGGTGCCGGGGGAGCGGATCACCATCGAGGTGGCCGACCGCACCCGGTCCGGTGCGTACACGGTGAAGATCACGACGTGACGGTGTGACGGCACACGAAGAAGGCCCCCCACTCGCGTGGGGGGCCTTCTCCCGTCTGTGCGCCGCCAGGGACTCGAACCCCGGACCCGCTGATTAAGAGTCAGCTGCTCTAACCAACTGAGCTAGCGGCGCTTGCTGACGAGGAAGACACTAGCAGGAGGATCGGCGGAACGAAAAATCGATATCCCCAGGTCCCGTCGGTGCGGCGGTACGGGCCGCCCGTACGAAGGCCCAGAGCAGCGCCTCCGGCCCGGGAAGCCAGGGCTCCCGGGCGTCGGGGGCCACGACCCACCGCGACGGGCCGGGGCCGGCGGCGAGCGGCGGCACGGTGACGGCGTCGCCCCGGCCGTGGCACAGGGGCGCCGGGGCGGTGCGCGAGGCCCCCCACTCCTCCCACGCCAGCAGGGCGGGCAGCCGGTGCGCGGTGCCGGGGGCGGCGAAGAGCAGCATCCGGCCGCGGTGCACGGCCACCGGGCCGGAGCCGGGACCCTCGGCCCAGAGCAGGTCCAGGACGCGCCGCCCGAGGACCAGCGGGACGTTGACGACGTCGAACACCTCCCCGCAGGGCAGCGTGGCCGAGAGGCCGGACCGGGCCTCCCACAGCGCGAGCGTGCGCCGGGGGTGCGCGGAGGCCGAGGTCAGCCAGGCGGCTCCCTGCGGGGTGACGTGCGTGGCGGGCGCGGTGCGCGTGTGCTCGCCGCGCGCGTGGAGGGCGGTGCGTCCGTGGGCCGTCGTCAGCGTCGTCATATGCCAAGGTCTACCCGCCGTAGCGATCCGAACCCTCGGAGTTACCGAAAGTCGGGACAGGGTGAGTAGGTCTGGAGTACATTGCCCCCGCATATGCCGGGCTGCCGCTCCGCGCGGCGATCACGCCAGGTCGGCGCGGCCGTGCTGGAGGGTCTCGCCGAATTCGATCATCTTGCGGGCGTAGTCCTCGGTCCACTCGGCCCGTTCGGCGATGGCCGCGGCGGTGAGCCGGTCGAAGCGCCGCGGATCCGCCAGCTGCGCCGCCGCCAGGGCCTGGAACTCCACCGCCCGCTCCTGCGCCGCCCGGAAGGCGAGGGTCAGCTCGGTCGCGCGGGCCAGCAGCTCGCGCGGGTCCTCGATCGATTCCAGGTCGAAGAAGTGCTCCGGATCCGCCACGGCCTCCGAGGGCTCGAAGAGCAGAGGCGCCGGCCGCAGCCGCCGCTCCGTCCGCTCGGGCTCTGCCATCCCTGTCCTCCTGGTGCGCGTGCGAAATCCTTCCGGGCCACCGTCCATTGTCCAATGCCCCGCAAGGGCGCGCCCCGACGGGTGGGAACACCTGTACGGAGAATGGGGCGCGGGAGCGGAGGGGTGGAGCCGGTGGCGGGGGAGTCGCTCTGGTGATCGGCCGTCAGCCCCGTACGGAGTACGACCACCGGCCGGGAGGCCGCTCAGGCGGTGACCGCGACCGCCTGCGCCGCCGGCTCCGCCTCGCGCTGCGCCGCCAGCTCGGCCACGTCGGCCAGTACGGCGGCCAGCTCGGCGGCGAGGGTCTCGGGGGCCTCGAAGCCCTCGGCGCCGATCAGCTTCGGGATGCCCGGGATGGCGACGGAGTGCTCGGCGGGCAGCATGCCGAGGCGGGTCAGGACGGGAAGCAGCATCTCGGCGGCCGGGGCGCCGCCGGTGGGGCCGGCGCTGTAGCTGACGATGCCGACCGGCTTGCCCTTCCACTCGTTGTAGAGGAAGTCGATGGCGTTCTTGAAGGGCGCCGTGAAGCCGCCGTTGTACATCGGCAGCACGAAGAGGAAGGCGTCCGCGGAGTCGACCAGGGCGCTCCAGTCGCGGGTGTGCTGATGGGCGTAGTTCCCGGTGGAGGCGTATTCGGGCTCGTCCAGGAAGGGCAGCGCGATCTCGGCGAGGTCGACGGGGGTGACCTCGAAGCCGCCGTGCTCGCGGGCCCGGCCGGTGACCCACCGGGCGAGCGGGCGGCCGGAGGAGGTGGGGCGGGTGGCGGCGGAGATGACGTGCAGGCGGGTCATGGGGCGGGCTCTCCCGTGGGTGCGGTTGTTGATGTGTCACCTAATGAAAGCGTTATGGGGGTGACGTGTCAACCAGGTAGATGATGTGTCACCGACCTGGTTACAGTGGAAGGCATGACCCCCGCATCCGAACCCCGCTGGCTCACCGAGGCCGAGCAGGACGCCTGGTACGCGTGGCGGCGGATGTTCCCGCTGGTCAATGCGGAGATCGCCCGCGACCTGGGGCAGGACAGCGGGCTCTCCGAAGCCGACTACGACGTCCTGTCCGTGCTCGGCTCCACCGACGGGCACCGCATGCGGATCAGTGCCCTGGCCGAACTGATGCAGTGGTCGCGCAGCAGGCTGTCCCACCAGCTCACGCGCATGGAACAGCGCGGCGTCGTCCGCCGCGAGGACGTCGCGACCGACGGCCGGGGCGCCGAGGTGGTCCTCACCGTGGCCGGGGTGGCCGCGATCACCGACGCCGCCCCGCTCCACGTGGAATCGGTGCGCCGCCACCTCATCGACATCCTGACCCCGCAGCAGCTCCAGGCCCTGGCCGAGGTCGGCGAGGTGCTCCGCCACCACCTGGGGACCCCCCGCAAGGGCCGCCACTGAGCGGAGCCCGGCCCGGCCGCCGAGACACGCCCTACGGCCGCCACGAGACCCGGTGGTTGGACCAGAAATCCCACGTGGACATCATCGCCTCCCAGCCGTCCGGGAACTTCACCGTCACACCCAGCTGCACCGGCTCCGTCGACGGATGGTCGTCCAGCAGCTCCGCTATGCCCGCCCGGGCCACCACCACACAGGCGTGCCGGTGCCGCGAAGCCAGCACGCACAGCCGGCCCGTCTCCAGATGGAAGGCCGTCGCGTCCGGGCGCCCCGACAGCGGATGCAGGACCACCGTCAGGTCGTACTCGCGGCCCTGCAGCCGGTTCGCCGTGTCCACCGTGACCCCCGAGACCCCCAGCGAGGCCAGCGCCGCGCGGACCGCCGCCGCCTGGTCGCGGTGCGCCGTGCCCACCGCGATCCGGTCGGCCGTCAGCGCCACCGGCCCCGAGGACTGCTCGTCGGACGTCACAGCTCCCCGGTCCAGGGCCCGGCGCACCACCAGGGCCACCGCGCCCACCGCCTCCGGATCCGTCCGCGGGGTGTGCCGCGCCGGCAGCTCCAGCAGCCCCCAGCCCGCCTCCGCGGCCTCGTCCAGCACCCGGTCCGGGCCCGACCCGTCCGAGGCCACCCCGTACGAGAGCCTCCGGTCCCCAGGACCCGTACCGCTGCGGAACTGCGTGTACGGGTAGAACGCGCGGGACACCAGCGGCGCCGCCGTCGCCGGCAGCCGCCAGGACACCGGCAGCCGGTGCTGCGGCAGCTGCGGGTTGTGCGCCAGCAGCGTGCTCACCGCCGACGCCGACGGGTCGTACGACAGACCCGCCCACTGCTCCGCGCCGACCACGCTGAACGGGTCCAGCTGCCCCGGGTCGCCCACGAACAGCGCCCGCTCGAACAGCCCCGCCACCGCCAGCAGCGCGTCGGAACGCATCTGGTACGCCTCGTCGACGATCGCGTGGCTCCAGGGCTCGACGTCCTTCACGAACGCCCACTTCGCCGCCGTCGAGATGGTGATCGGCAGCTCCGCGAGATCCCCCGGCTTCGCCGACAGGGTCACCGACGGCAGCTCCCGCAGCGCCGGATCGTAGGAATCCCCCTCGCTGCTGTGCAGCCGGCCGACCCTCAGCTCCGGATCCTTCTCGGCCAGCCGCAGCACCAGGTCGTCGACCTGCGCGTTCGTCTGCGCCACCACCATCAGCCGGCGCCCCGCGGCGGCCAGCTCCCGGGATGCCCGGACCACCAGCGTGGACTTGCCGGCCCCCGGCGGGGAGTCGACGACCACGCCCCGCTCGGTTCCGTACAGGGTGTCGTGCAGGATCGCGGCGGTCGCCCGGGCGGCCGCCGCACCCGGGTCGAAGGCGGCGGGTGCGGACACAGGAGTCAAAGGATGTCCTCATCGGTGACGGCGTCGGGAAGGTGAACGGCGGACCCCGACCCAGGCGGGCCGCCATGGGTCCACGGCGTCCGCTCCGGGTCCGGGAGCTTCGGGCCACCGCGCGCGTCGTGCTCGAACAGCGTCCAGCACACGCGGTCGCCCTTCTCGGGCACGGAACCCGGCTCCGGGTCCCGGCCGCGGCCCATCTTGTCGAGGAGCCGCAGCACCACCTGCCCGTCCTCCTCGACACGGACGAACTGCGCGCTCTGCGGCCGCCCGTCCAGGGAGCGGTACACCTTCACCGCGCCCCCGTCCGCCAGCTGCGGCCGGTCCTCCGTGGACACCGTCACCAGCGGACGCGGACTCGGCCGCTTCGACTCCGTCCACTCCATCACCACCTCGGTGACCTCGCCCGCGAAGGCCTCGCCCGCCAGCCGCCGGCCCGCCATCACGAGCGGGTCGTCCAGCGACTCCTGCGCGTCCAGCCGCACCTGCTCGGTCTCCCGCGTGGCCAGCTTCTGGGCCGCCGTCACCGCGTCGTCACGGCGCGGCTGCGGCGGCTCGCCCGCCCGTACCCGGTCCCGGTGACCCGTGTACGACCAGCGGTCGCGGGTCCAGCGCTCCTGCACCCGCTCGCCCGGCGGCAGCCCGCGGACCAGGTCGATCGCCTCCCACGTCGCCCACCAGGTGCTCGACATCTGGTCCACGACCAGCCGGCGCACGGCCCGTTCCGCCGTCCGCACCTCACGGTCGTCGTCCCCCGGCCCGGCCGCCAGGGCCGCGCGCGCCGCGTCGTAGCGGGCGATGGCCGGCGCCAGCAGCTTGTTGTCGAAGGCCGGATCGGTGGCCGGACCGGCCGGCGGGCACAGCAACTGGCCGTGCACGTCCCGGCCCAGCTCCGCACGCAGAGCCGCCTCCGCCCCCGACCCGCCCCCCGGCGGGGCGATCCAGGCCAGGAGCGCGCCCAGGTGCTGGTCCTCCAGATTGCTCTGGCCCGTCGCCCAGTGCCGCGACAGCAGATCCGTCGCCGACAGCAGCATCGAGGACCCGGGCACCCGCGCGCGCTCACCGAGATGCGTGAACCAGCGGCCCAGCAGCGGCACCCGCGACGGCGCCGGGAAGGGATTGTCCGGATCCTCCTCCGCGGTGCGCCGGAACCTCATCGACCGCCCCAGCAGCCGCACGTACTCGATGCCCGCCCGGCTCGGCACGATCAGCTGCGGGGCGTCCACGCACAGCTCCGTCTCGACCTTGACCCGCTTGCCCGTCTCCGGATCGGTCTCGCTGCGCTCGGCCGGCTCCACCTCGTCGGCGTACGCCTCGATGTGCGCCAGCACGTGCACCGCGAGGTCGGCGAGGAACGCCCAGCGCAGGTCCCGGTCACGGGGCTGGGGTATCACGAAGACGCGCGGATCGTGCCGGTCGGTGCCGACCAGCGCGCCGAGCGGGGCACCGGCCTCACCGGCCGTCGTCAGCGGCACGAGGACCAGCGGCTTCTCGCTCAGATGACGGTGGCGCACCGTCGCGAGCGGCTGGGCGCGGCCCGCGCGGACGGCCTCCAGCCGGGCCAGGGTGCTCAGCAGGGGCATTCGGGGATCTCCGGAACGTGCGGACGGGGACGGGCGGCGGCGGTCTCCAGCGCCTCGGCGCGCAGCCGGGCCGCCCGGTGCAGGGCGGCGGCGGTGGGATCCTCGGCGCATCCGCCGCCGGCGGCCGCCGCGAGGGCCGCCTCGACGGTGGTCAGCGCGCCCAGCTCACCCCGTACGGAACGGCCCAGCGTGGTCACCTCGTCGGCGGCACGGGCCCGCTCCCGGCAGTGGAAGGCCAGCTCGCAGGCGGCCAGGCACTCGGGGGCGTAGGCGGCGTCCACCGCGGAGACCGCCTCGGCCAGCTCCTCGGCGGTCCGCTCCGGGTCAAAGCTGAGCCCCTCGGGCAGCGCGGCGGCCAGCTCCTCCACCCGGGTCAGCTGGTCCAGCTGGCGGCGGGTCACCGAGCGCTCGCGGCGGATGTCGACGGGGGCGGCCGTGGGCAGGTTGGAGAAGTCCTTCGGGCAGACCAGCAGCACGGTGTGCCCGACCTCGGCGCCGGGCAGCTTCCCGGCGGTTCCCTCCAGGGCCAGCACGTAGACGGCGGCCTGCCGGGCCGCCGCGCCGACCTTCGCGGCGTCCGCGGCCGCGTCGATCATGGGGAACGATTTGATCTCCACCACGGTCCAGCGGCCGTCGGGGTGCACGACGACCGCGTCCGGCTCCAGATAGGCCGGGGAACCGGCCACCTCCAGGGCCAGCATCGGGTGGTCCAGCAGCGTCCACTCCTGCGCCGCGGTGGCCTCGCGCAGGGCCAGGGCGGTCCGGGCGGCGCGGCCCTCCGGCCCGGCGGCCGTCAGGTCGGGGACGCGGGCGCCGGCCCCGGGCGGCTCGGCGGCCGGATCCAGATGCCGGTGGACCAGCCGCAGCAGCTCGGCGCCGCCGTCACCCTTCACCTTCGCCTCGAAGGAGTTCCCGCGGACGATGGCGAACTGCGACTGCCCGAAGGCGGCGGGCGAACCGAGGGCCGTTGCCAGGGCGTTCTTGTCCACCCCGGCGCCGTCGAGCAGGGCGCGTCTGCCGCAGCCGGGGTTGGCGGCGAGGGCCGCCAGCGCCCGGGCGTCGAGCGGGCGGGGCTGTACGTCAGGACCTCGCAGGCCGGCGAGCCGCTGCCGCAGCGTGGTCGGCTGCGCGGGGCTGCGGGGCGGGTAAGAGCTCACCCGCGGAAGTGTCCCATCCGCCACTGACAATCGTGTGCGGAGCGCGGAAAAGGGCCGGTGGGAGAGGCGGCCCGGAGCGTGATGGATGATGGGCGGACGACGAAACGCACCGATCGGGAGATTCGCATGGCCCCCCGCATCCTGCTGGCCCGTCACGGCCAGACGGCGTGGTCCCAGCTCGGCAAGCACACCGGACGCACGGACGTGCCGCTGCTGGAGGAGGGCAAACAGGGCGCGAAGCTGCTCGGCGAACGCCTGGCCCGCGACCCGTGGAAGGGCCTGCCCGGCCTGGAGGTGCGCACCAGCCCGCTGGTCCGCGCGAGCGAGAGCTGCGACCTGGCGGGCTTCGGCGCCCGGGCCGAACCGTGGGACGCGCTGCTGGAGTGGGACTACGGCGAGTACGAGGGCATGACCCCGGCCGAGATCCAGGCGGTCCGGCCGGGCTGGCTGATCTGGCGCGACGGCGTCCCGGGCGGCGAGTCGGTGGCCGACGTCTCGGCGCGTGCCGACGAGGTGGTGGCGTGGGCGCGCTCGGCGGAGCGGGACGTCCTGGTCTTCGCCCACGGACACATCCTGCGCACGCTGGCCGCGCGCTGGCTGGGCTTCGACGCGTCCTTCGGCGCCCGCATCCGGCTGGACCCGACGTCCCTCTCGGTCCTGGGCTGGGCCTACGGCGCCCCGGCCCTGGAACGCTGGAACGACACGGGCCACCTCTGAGCCTTACGGGTCCCCCGCAGGGTTTTGCTCGGCCGATCGTGCCGCTTGGCGTGGTGTGGGTTGGTCGGGGTGCCGGGCATGGGTATCTCCTCGGCTCGGCGCGTGCGGCTCGGCGGTACGGGCCGGTTCCGGGAACTGTGGTGTGGTCCGGGCGGAGCCGTGCCGCGGGGCGGGACACGGGCACGGTGCGGGTGGGTCGGGGTGCCGGGCAGGGGTGTCTCCTCGGCTCGGCGCGTGCTGCTTTGGCCCGGCCAGGCGGCTTTGGTCGCGCCTCGTCCTGCGGGGACACCCCTCCCCGTCCCCCCTCCAGCAGCGCGGGCCGGTTCCGGGAACTGTGGTGTTGTCCGGGCGGAGCCGTGCCGCGGGGCGGGGTACGGGTGTGGTGCGGGTGGGTCGGGGTGCCGGGCAGGGGTGTCTCCTCGGCTCGGCGCGTGCTGCTTTGGCCCGGCCAGGCGGCTTTGGTCGCGCCTCGTCCTGCGGGGACACCCCTCCCCGTCCCCCCTCCGGCGGTACGGGCCGGTGGGGCGGGGACACGGCGGAGTGTCCCCGCAGGACGAGGCGGGACCTGGGCCGACTCGGCACGACGAGGCCGCACGCGCCGAGCCGAGGAGACATTCCGGCGGGGCACCGCCCCACCCTGTGCACTCCTGGCCGGCACATCCAGCCCCGCCGGCGATTGAGGCGCGGGGTCTGGGGCGGAGCCCCAGCACCACCGGCGGAGCCGAGCCCCGGCACACCCCTACGTGGCGGCGTGGCGGGTCAGGAACGTGCTCACCCGGGGCGACCGCTGGTGGGGGACAAGGGTCGCGGCCGTCTCCGCGAGCATCGACCGGACCCGCGTCGACTGGACCTCGGCCAGCAGGTCCAGCACCCGCCCACCCGCCCACGCCGCCTCGTCGGGCGCATCGGCCCGCGCCAGGTCACCGGCCAGCTCGGCGGTGTAGAGCGCCACGTTCCGCGCGAAGTGCGGATCCTGGAGGTCGGCCGCCCGCCGCGCGTGCCGCGCGGCCCGGGCGTGCTCGCCGAGCGCCGACCAGCACCGCGCCTCCAGCGACTCCAGCTCGGCCTCGCCGAAGAAGGACATCCACTCCGGGTCGGCCTCCGCGGGCCCCCGCGAGAACTCCCGGTGGGCCCGCGCCAGCGATTCCTCGCAGGTCTTGCGGTCGTCGAGCCCCGCCCACCCGCCGGCCTCCCGCAGCGCGAGCAGCGACAGCAGCCGGGGCGAGCCGAGGGAGGCGGCGGCGCGCCGGCCCGCCTGGGCCGCCCGTACGGCCTCGCGCGCGCGGCCGGTGTCCCGGGCCAGGAAGGACAAGTTGCTGAAGGCGTGGGCCTCCAGGCCTGCGTCCCGTGCCACCCGGGCCGTGGCCAACGCCTCCGCGTAGTGCGAGCGGGCGTCGTCGAAACGGCCGGAGTCGTGGGCCAGCCAGCCGACGGAGACGGCCAGTTCGCCGGCGCCCGAGTGCAGCCTGTCCTCGGTGGACTGCCGCGTCGCCCCGGCGTCGAGCAGGGCGTAGGCGGTGCGCAGGGGTTCGGAGGCCCTGCGGTAGAGGGCGTCCGCCCCGTGCCGGTCGTCGAGCAGCCGGATCCGGCGTACGGCGTCCTCGACGGCGGCGGCCTCGGACTCGCCGGCGCGGGCGGGCAGCCGGCGGGTGTCGCCGAGCAGGGTGAGGCTGAGCGTCGCGGCCGCCACGGTCGCGGAGCCGCCCGCCATGAACGCGCGACGCAGCACGTCGCTCTCCTTGGCACTGGAAGGGGAACAGGGGACGGGGACCGGGTGCGGGCCGCGCTGCGCCGAGCGGCCGCGGACGGCCTCGCGGGGGGAGAAGCCCAGGTCGGCCAGGGTGCGGCCGGGGAACATGTGGAGGAAGACCCGCTCGTAGGCGTAGTTGGGGCAGCGGATCTCGCCGGACTCGACCCGGCCGATGTAGCGCGCGTCGCAGGAAACCGTTTCTCCGATTTCCTTCGCCGACCTGCGTACCAGGGCCGCGAATTCGGCGGGGGAGAGCTGCCCGCGCAGCCGCCTGAACGTGGAGTTGGGTGAGTGGGGGAACGCCGCCATGGACGTGACCTCTCTGGCGAGGAGCGCAGCGCCGGTGCGGGGGATGGTGCGGTGGGGCCCGGCGCGCATGAACGTACCCCCAGCGACGGGGTGTTCACGCGATGTTTAGCTACAAAACGGATATCTCACCCGCGATCCGCCATGAACTGCCATCCTTTGCGGCGTCTTGGTGCCGCACCCGTTGACGTTCCCGTGCGTTGAACCCATGCGGAGACGGATCGAGGAGGGGTTCCCTGTGGTGGAGGCCGGCATGGAGAGCACTGGAACGAGCACCGCGCCCGAGGCCGGTGTCGCGGCCCCGGATCTGGACCTGGTGACCGTGCCCGCGCGGCAGGGGCTGGAGGCGGTGGACATCATCCGCCGGTCCGCCGACCGGTCCGGCCCGGTGGGGCCCGTCCTGCACGACGGATCGGGTGGCACCCTCGGCTTCCTCGTACCGCCCGGCACCGCCGACGCCTGGGACCTCCCGGGCAGTGCGTGTACGCAGACCAACGGGCGGGGGATGCGCTTCGGCGACGCCGTCTCGCCGACCGCGGGCGCCACGGGCTGGCTGCTCCCGCCGGAGGCCGTCGGGCCGGTCACCGATCCCGAGGTGCTGCGCGCGGCGCTGGGCGAGGCGGCCCGGCTGATCGAGGCCGCGGACAACTGCCGCTGACCGATCCCCGGCCGGCCGCCCCGCACAATGGGGTGGTGGCGGGCAAGGACAGGAACAAGGGCAGGCAGCGCGGCCGGGGCGGCGCGGAGGCGGTCGTCGGGCAGGTGGACGGCGGCCTGGCGGAGCTGGAGCCGGACCGGGAGCGGCCGGGCGCCTGGACCCTGCTGATCGACGGTGCCCCGCAGTCGCATGTGGATCTGGGCGATCCCGCGTACCTGGACTTCGCGTACCAGCGGCGGATCGGTCACCTCATCGATCTCGCCGCGCCGGCCCGCCGGCCGCTGAACGTGGTGCACCTGGGCGGTGGCGCCTTCACCCTCGCCCGCTACACCGCGGCGTCCCGTCCCCGTTCCGCCCAGCAGGTCGTGGAGATCGACGCCGCCCTGGTGGCCTTCGTACGGGAGCACCTGCCGCTGGATCCGCAGGCGCGGGTCCGGGTGCGGGCGGTCGACGCGCGGGCCGGTCTGGCGAAGGTGCCGGACGGCTGGGCGGACCTGGTGATCGCGGACGTGTTCAGCGGGGCGCGCACTCCGGCGCACCTGACGAGCACGGAGTTCCTGGACGACGTACGCCGGGCCCTGGCGCCCACCGGGTGGTACGTGGCGAACCTCGCGGACGGGCCGCCGCTGACCCATCTGCGCGGCCAGATCGCGACGGCGGCGTCCCGGTTCACGGAGCTGGCGCTGGCCGCGGACCCGGTGGTGTGGCGAGGGAAACGTTTCGGCAATGCGGTACTGGTGGCCGCCGACCACGAGCTGCCCGTCGCGGAGTTCACCCGCCGGGTCGCGAGCGACCCGCATCCGGGCCGCGTCGAGCACGGCCGGGCACTGGCCGACTTCGCGGGCGGGGCGACCCCGGTCGCCGACGCCTCCGCGGTGGCCTCGCCCCAGCCGCCGCCGTCCGTGTTCCGGTAACCGGCGGGTCGCCTCAGGGGTCGACGATCTCCACCATCGGCGGGTGGTCGTGCCAGGTGCAGAACACCGACACCTCGCGGCCGTCCCGGGTGAAGGTGACCCGGATCCAGAAATCCTGCTTCCACACCTGCATCCGCCAGCCCGCCGCCGGTGTCGCCGTGACCAGCTCGGCCGAGGAGGCACCGAGGGAGAAGACGACCCGGCCGCCGGAGACCGGATAGGCCTGCACCTTCCCCGAGTCCTGGCCGTCCGGCTGCTGCGGCCCGCGCGGGGAGGCCGCAGGAGTCTGCGACGGCTTGCCGGCGGAGGCGTCCGGGGCCGGCGACGTGGTCGGGCCGGGCGACGGGGAGGCCGAGGCGGACGGGGACTGCGACGGCGAGCCCGAGGGCTGCGCGCTCCGGGTCGAGGAGGAGAGCGGCTGGCCGGCCAGGGGCACCGCGAGCGGCCGGTCGTAGGCCGTGCCCGACATGACGGTGTGGACGCCCCACCAGCACAGCGTCACCGCCGCCCCGGTCGCGAGCATCCACGCCATGGCATGAACAAGTCCTCTTTGCATCAAGGCACATACTGCACCACGCGCCACTGGAGTGGCCCGACACCCCGCTCGGTCGCCCGGATGGACTACGGTGCCGCCCATGGCAAGTGTGCTCGTGGTCGAGGACGACCAGTTCGTACGTTCCGCCCTCATCCGGCACCTGACGGAGGCCTCGCACACCGTGCGGAGCGTCGGAACGGCCCTGGAGGCACTGCGCGAGGTCGCGCACCACCGCTTCGACGTGGTGATCCTCGACCTCGGGCTGCCCGACCTGGACGGGTCGGAGGCGCTCAAGATGCTGCGCGGCATCACCGACGTGCCCGTGATCATCGCCACCGCGCGCGACGACGAGGCCGAGATCGTCCGGCTGCTCAACGACGGCGCCGACGACTACCTGACCAAACCTTTCTCCGTCGAACACCTCTCCGCCCGGATGGCCGCCGTCCTGCGCCGCGCCCGGGCCGCCGCCGGAGCCGAACCGCCCTCGCGCGTCCTGCGCGTCGGGGGCCTCGCCATCGATCCGCTGCGCCGCCAGGCCGAACTCGACGGGGCGGTACTGGACCTCACCCGCCGGGAGTTCGACCTGCTGGCCTTCCTCGCCGGGCGCCCCGGAGTCGTCGTGGCCCGGCGCGAACTGCTCGCCGAGGTCTGGCAGCAGTCGTACGGCGACGACCAGACCATCGACGTCCACCTGTCCTGGCTGCGCCGCAAACTCGGCGAGACCGCCGCCAGGCCCCGGTATCTGCACACCCTGCGCGGGGTCGGCGTGAAGCTGGAGCCGCCGCAGTGATGCAGCGATGAGATGGGCCCTGGTCAAGGTGTGCCTCGCGGTCACGGCCATGGTGGTCGTGGCCTTCGCCGTACCCCTCGGGCTCGTCGTCCAGGAGATGGCCAGCGACCGGGCCTTCTCCAACGCCGAACGGCAGGCCGCCACCATCGGGCCGACGCTGTCGATCACCACCGACCCGGGGCAGCTGAGCAAGGCCGTGGAGTCCACGCAGATGGGCGCCGCGCAGCGGATGGCCGTCCACGTGCCCGCGGTCGACGGCGGCGCGCCGGTGAGCATCGGCGAGGGCCGGGCCGGGGAACGCGCCGTCGCGGAGACCCGCCGGATGGGGCGCGCCACCACGGCCTCGCTGACGGGCGGCGGCTCGGCGCTGCTCCAGCCGATCGCGCTGGGATCCGGCGACATCGCCGTGGTGGAGATCTTCGTACCGGAGAGCGAGGTCAGCAACGGCGTCGCGACCGCCTGGCTGGTGCTCGCGGGCGTCGGACTGGCCCTGATCGTCGGCTCGGTCGCGGTCGCCGACCGGCTCGGTGCCCGGCTGGTCCGGCCGGCCGAACGGCTCGCGGACGCCGCGCACCAGCTGGGCGAGGGGCGGCTCGGGGCCCGCGTACCGGAGGCCGGGCCCAAGGAACTGCGCTCGGCGGCCGTCGCGTTCAACTCCATGGCCGACCAGGTGGTCGAGCTCCTCGCCAACGAGCGGGAACTGGCCGCAGACCTCTCGCACCGGCTGCGCACCCCGCTGACCGTGCTCCGGCTCAACACCGCCTCCCTCGGCGACGGCCCCGCCGCCGAGCAGACCCGGGCGGCGGTGGAGCAGCTGGAACGCGAGGTCGACACCATCATCCGCACGGCCCGGGAACAGCGCCCTGCCGCAGGCATGGCCGGGGCGGGAGCGGGGGCGGGCTGCGACGCCTCCGAGGTGATCCGCGACCGGATGGACTTCTGGTCGGCGCTCGCGGAGGACGAAGGCCGCGAGGTACGGCTCGCGGGTGTGGACCGCACCGTACGGATCCCCGTGGCGCGGCCCGAACTCGCCGCGGCCCTCGACGCCATGCTCGGCAACGTCTTCCGGCACACCCCCGAGGGCACCCCCTTCGCGGTGGACGTCCACGACGCGGGCGACGCGGTGATCGTGCTCGTCTCGGACGCCGGCCCCGGCATCTCCGACCCGGACGCCGCCCTGCGCCGCGGCAACGACGGCGGCCGGGACGGGTCCACGGGGCTCGGCCTGGACATCGTGCGCCGGGTCGCGGAGTCGACGGGCGGCGACGTCCGGCTGGGGCGTTCGGTGCTCGGCGGCACCGAGGTCCGCGTGTGGATCTGCCTGGACGGGCGGAGCGCGGGCGGCCCGGGCGCGGGGCGGCCGGGCCGCGGCCGACGCGGCAACCGACGTAACCGGGGGCGCGCCACGCCGTGAGCGGGGGCGCGCCTAGCAGGCGGGATGTCCTCGTCTCGGTACGGTCCGCGGCATGGACACCCTCATCTTCGGCGGGCTCCTCGCCACGCTGATCGCCATGTACCGGGAGACGTCCCGGATGGTCGTGCTCGGGGCGTGGTGGGTCATGCTCATCGCCGTCACCCTGCTGATGGCACACCACATCACCGGCGGCCTGGCCCTGACGCTGAGCTGGTGACCATGGCCACGATCGAGAGCCTCCTGCCGGAGAGCACGCCCGAGGCCGCGCAGCCGGGCAAGGTCCAGTACTGGTTCGCGTGCCTCTTCACCGTCGGCTGGGCGGGCGTGGCGTCCGGCGGCCTCCTCCAGCAGTACGCGCGAGGGGAGCACCCGTGCCCGCTGTGCGTCGTGCAGCGGATGTTCATGCTGCTGGCGGCGCTGGGCGCGGCGTACATCATCCGTACGGCGCTGCTGCGCGGCTCCGTGACGGGCCGCCACTACATGACGGGCTGGGGCCTGGCGCTGGTCGCGGCGACCGGGGGCTCCTTCGCGGCCTGGCGGCAGACGACGCTGCACATCCTGCCGGGTGCCAAGGGGTACGGGGGTGAGGTGTTCGGCCTGCACCTGTACGTGTGGGCGCTGATCCTCTTCCAGGTCTCGGTGGTCGCCGTCGGGGTCCTCCTGGCCTGCTCGCACACGACGGCGGACCGCGGCGTACCGGCGACCGGGCCGGGGCCGCTGCGGGCGGCGGGGCTGTTCGCGCTGTGGTTCCTGGGCCTGGTCATCGCCGTGAGCATGGTGGCGGTCTTCCTGGACGAGGGCTTCCACTGGTTCCTGCCGGACGCACCGAAGAGGTATCGCTTCTTCCACGACGCCGGGATCCTGGACTGAGGCACGACGAGGAGGGCCGGCCGACCTGCCCGGCCCGCGGCCCTTCGCACCGACCGTGAGGAAGCACCGATGCGCTACGCAGTCCTCGGCACCGGGATCGTCGGCCGTACGGTGGCCGCCCGGCTCGAATCCCTGGGCCACCGGGTCGTCATCGGGACCCGGGACCCCGGCGCCACCCTGGGCCGGCCCGAGTACGCGGACTGGCAGGAGGTCCACCCGGGTGTGTCCCTGGCGGGTTTCGCCGAGGCCGCGCGGGACGGCGAGGTCCTGGTCAACGCCACCGGCGGGCAGTTCAGCATCGCCGCGCTGACGGAGGCGGACGCCGCACACCTGGACGGCAAGGTCCTGATCGACATCGCGAACCCGCTGGACTTCTCGGCCGGCTTCCCGCCGGGCCTGGACCCGGTGGACGACGACAGCCTGGGCGAGCTGATCCAGCGGACGTTCCCGGGGCTGCGCGTGGTGAAGACGCTGAACACGATGAACTGCCAGATCATGGTCGACCCGGCGCGCGTCGCCGGCGAGCACCACGTGTTCGTCTCGGGCGAGGACGCGGAAGCGAAGAAGCTGGTGCGCGAGCTGCTGCACTCCTTCGGATGGCCGCAGGAGAGCGTCCTCGACCTCGGCGGCATCGAGACGGCCCGGGGCACGGAGATGCTGCTCCCGCTCTGGCTCCGGCTGATGAGCGCCCTCGGGCACACGGACTTCAACGTCCACATCCAGGGCGCCTGACACCCCGACCCGGACGGGCTTCGGGCTTCGGGCTTCGGCGAAGTGGATTCCGGCGGCCGGGTCCTCGCCGCGGACGGGGGCGTGGGCTGGGAGACGGACAGCCTCCGACCGCACGCCGACCCTCCCGTTTCTCCGGCGCGTGCCGTTGCCCGTTGCCCGGGGCCGTGGTGCCGGAAGGGCCCTTCGGAAGCCCTCCCGCGGTGGGTTCAGCCGGGCTCGCCCGAGGTCAGCCGCTCGGCCTGGGCCCGCCCCACCTCGGCGGCGCGGTGCAGGTAGTCGGCGATGACGGCGAGTTCGGAGTCGGAGTAGCTCTCCAGTACCGCACCGAAGGCGCGGCCCGGGGTCTCCCATGCCGCACCGATGCGCTCGCGGGCCTCGGGGGAGAGGGAGACGAGGGAGCGGCGGCGGTCGTTCGGGTCGGTCTGCCGCGCGACGATGCCCGCTTTGACCAGCCGGTCGACGAGGCGGGTGGCCGAGCCGGAGGTCAGGCCGGTGAGGCGGGCGATGTCGCCTGTGCTGACGGGGCCGGACTCCATGTCGAGGAGCGCGACGCACTGCATGTCGGTGGGGTGCAGGCCGACCGAGTCGGCCATGGCCTGGTTGAAGAGCGAGTAGTCGGCGTAGTGCCGCTGGCTCTCGGTGACGATGCGCGCGAGAAGTTCGGCGCGGCTCCACTCATCACCCGTACGGGGGGAATCGGTTGACATCGGATTCTCCGTGCTCCAAATTTATCTGTGTGACGCAGAGTATGTGTAGTGCAGAATCTGTGTCGCGTAGTCATCCTAGCGTCAGTCCACACCACTCAAGAATGAGGACCAGTCATGTCCATTCTCGTGACCGGCGGCCGTGGCGCCGTCGCCCGCGGTCTCGCCGGCCTCCTCGCGGCCCGCGGCATCCCGTACCGCCTCGGCTCCCGGGAGCGGGGCACCCCCGATGCCGTCCACTGCGACCTCGGCGATCCCGCGACGCATCCCGACGCCCTCGCCGGTATCCGCTCCGTTTTCCTCTACGCGGAGGCGTCCGGCATCGAGGCCTTCGTGAAGGAGGCCGTGGCCGCCGGAGTGGAGCACGTCGTGCTCCTGTCCTCCTCCTCGGTGCTCGCCCCGGGCGCCGCCGGCAGCCCGCTGTCGGCCTCGCACCTCGTGGTCGAGCAGGCCCTCTCGGCCTCCCCGCTGCGCACCACCCTGCTGCGGCCGGGGTCCTTCGCGGGCAACGCCCGGAGCTGGGCCCGGCCGCTGAGGTC
Organism: Streptomyces yangpuensis; assembly: GCF_024666385.1. Classification (NCBI taxonomy): domain Bacteria; kingdom Bacillati; phylum Actinomycetota; class Actinomycetes; order Kitasatosporales; family Streptomycetaceae; genus Streptomyces; species Streptomyces yangpuensis. Next base: position 2,738,329 of record NZ_CP102514.1, on the reverse strand, counting down.
GGGCCGGCCGGTCCGCCTGCCCCACCCCGGCGCCTACGGCGACCCCGTGCACGAGACCGACCTCGCCGAGGCGGCCCTCGCCGTCCTCACCGATCCGGCCCTGGCCGGCCGCGCGTACACGCTGACCGGCCCGCAGGCGCTGACCTTCGCGGCCCAGCTCTCGATACTGGGCGATGTCCTCGGCCGGTCCATACCCTTCGAGGCCGTCTCGGCCGAGGAGTGGAAGGCCGAGGTCGACGGCCACGTCCCCGGCCCCTACGCCGACGCGCTCCTGGAGTACTGGGCGTCCACCGACGGTCTCCCGGTCGAGATCACCGGCGCCGTCGAGCAGCTCACCGGCCACCCGGCCCGCACCTTCCGGACCTGGGCCGAGGACCACGCCGACGTCTTCGCCTGACCTTGCCGGCAGGCCGGCTTCATGGCCCTTCTACAGGGCCCCCTCCAGGACCCCCTTCCGGGCCAGGCGGGCGTACCAGTGGGCGCTGGAACGCGGCGTGCGGACCTGGGTGTCGTAGTCGACGTGCACGATGCCGAAGCGCTTGCTGTACCCGTAGGACCACTCGAAGTTGTCCAGCAGCGACCAGAGGAAGTAGCCGCCCACCGGGGCGCCGTCCGCCAGCGCGCGGTGGATGGTGGCGAGGTGGGCCTGCAGGTAGCCGATCCGCTGCGGGTCGTGCAGGTCCGGGGCGTAGGCCGCGCCGTTCTCGGTGACCATCAGCGGCAGGCCGGGGGCCTCGCGGGTGAAGCGCATCAGCAGGTCGTACAGGCCGGTCGGGTCGATCGACCAGCCCATGTCCGTCTGTTCCCCGGGCGGCTGGTGGAAGGCCACCGTGTCCGCGGCGGGCCAGGGGGAGTGGGACGTGGCGCCGTGGCCGTCGGCGCGCGGGCCGTTCCCGTCCGGGGCCGCCGACACCACCGCCGGCGTGTAGTAGTTCACGCCGAGGAAGTCCAGCGGCTGGCGGATCAGCGCCTCGTCGCCGGTGCGGACGAACGACCAGTCCGTCAGGGACGCGGTGTCCGCGAGCAGGTCCTGCGGGTAGGCGCCGTTCAGCAGCGGCCCGGTGAAGATCCGGTTGGCCAGTGCGTCGATACGGCGAGCGGCGTCCAGGTCGGCTGCCGAACCGGTCAGCGGGCGTACCGCGCTGGGGTTGAGGGCGATGCCCACCCGGGTCCCGGCCGGGAGGGCCGCCGCGGCCAGGCCGTGGGCCAGGTTCAGGTGGTGGGCCGCGCGCAGCGAGTCGGCGGGGGAGGTACGGCCGGGGGCGTGCACGCCGGAGGCGTAGCCGAGGAAGGCGCTGCACCAGGGCTCGTTGAGGGTGGTCCAGAGCTCCACGCGGTCGGCGAGCACGTCCGCGACCTGCTGGGCGTACTGGGCGAAGGCGTAGGCCGTCTCCCGCTCGGGCCAGCCGCCGGCGTCCTCCAGCTCCTGCGGGAGGTCCCAGTGGTAGAGGGTTACGCAGGGCCGGATGCCTTGCGCGAGCAGTTCGTCGACGAGCTCGTCGTAGAAGCCGATCCCGCCGGCCAGGACGCGCGGCCAGGACACCGAGAACCGGTAGGCCCCGAGCCCCAGTTCGGACATGAGGCCGACGTCCTCGCGCCACAGCCGGTGGTGGTCGACCGCGACGTCGCCGGTGTGGCCGCCGTACACCTTGCCCGGGGTGCGGCAGAAGGTGTCCCAGATGGACGGCCCGCGCAGGGCGGCCGCGCCCTCGATCTGGAAGGCCGCCGTGGCCGTGCCCCACAGGAACCCGTCGGGGAAACGGAGTTCCCCGCCCGGATCCGTCACGTTCGACGCGTGAGTCGTGTGCGTCGGGGTGTCAGTCATCCCTTTACCGCTCCCTGCATGATGCCGCCGACGATCTGGCGGCCGAAGACGAGAAACACCAGCAGCAGCGGGAGCGTGCCCAGGAGCGCACCCGCCATGATCACCGACTGGTCGGGGATGTATCCCCGGCCCAGTCCGGTCAGGGCCACCTGGACCGTCGGGCTGCCGTTCTGGGTCAGCGCGACGATCGGCCAGAAGAAGTCGTTCCAGGACATGACGAAGGTCAGCATCCCCAGCACCGCCATCGCCGGCCGGGCCGCCGGGAAGACCACGTGCCACATGACCCGCAGGGAGCTCGCCCCGTCCGTGCGGGCGGCCTCCACCAGTTCCGTCGGCAGCGCGTGCACCAGGTACTGGCGCATGAAGAACACCCCGAAGGCGCACACCAGGGAGGGCAGGACCACCGACTGGAGCCGGTCGGTCCACGACAGCTTCGCGATCAGCATGTACAGCGGCACCACGCTCAGCTGCGGCGGGATCAGCATCGTCCCCACCACCAGCGCCATCAGCATCCGGCGCCCGCGGAACCGCAGTTTGGCGAAGGCGAAGCCCGCCAGGGTGGAGAAGAGGACCGTCCCGACGGTGACGGTGCCCGCCACGATCACCGTGTTCAGCAGGGCCGTGCCCATGTTGGCGTCGGTCCAGGCGATCTGCAGGTTGCGTCCCAGGTTCCCGCCGAACCAGAACGGCGGCGGGGTCTGGGCCAGGCGCGTATTGGTGCGGGACGCCGCGATCGCCGTCCACACCAGCGGAAAGAGCGACCCGGCGGTGAAGAGGCCGAGCGCCAGATAGGTGAGCCGGCCCGCGCGCAGTGATCTCATCGCGCATCCCCCCGTCCGCGCAGCAGCCGCGCCGCCCCGGCGATCAGCAGCAGGATCAGGAACATCGCCCAGGCGATCGCCGAGGCCCGCCCCAGGTGCAGGTTCACCCAGCCCTGCTCGTACAGGTACAGCCCGAGCGTCTGGAACTGGTGGTCCGAGCCGCCCGTGGCGCCCGCCCCGCCGTTGAACAGCAGCGGTTCACCGAACAGCTGGGTCGCCCCGATCGTCGACACCACGCACGTGAAGAGGATCGTCGGCCGCAGCGAGGGCACCGTGACGTGGAGGAACTGCTGCCAGCGCGAGGCCCCGTCCAGCGCGGCCGACTCGTACAGTTCGCCCGGTACGGCCTGCATGGCCGCCAGGTAGATCAGCGCGTTGTAGCCGGTCCACCGCCAGATCACGATGGTGGAGACCGCCAACTGGGAGGCGAAGGTGCCGTTCTGCCAGTCCACCGCCCCCAGGCCGACCGCCGAGAGCAGCCAGTTGATCATCCCGTAGTCCCGGCCGAAGAGCAGCACGAAGACGAGCGTGGCCGCCGCCACCGAAGTGGCGTACGGGGTGAGCACGGCGACCCGGAAGAACGCCGAACCCCGCAGCCGGTAGTTGAGCAGATGGGCCACGCCCAGCGCGATCGCCAGCTGCGGGACCGTCGAGAGCAGCCCGATGGTGACGGTGTTGCGCAGCGCGTTCCAGAAGAACTCGTCGTCCCACAGCCGGGTGAAGTTCCGCAGGCCCACCCACGTCATGCTGTCCGGATCGGTCAGCTCCACCTGATGCAGCGCCGCCCAGCCCGTGTAGAGCAGCGGGAACAGCCCGAAGGCGGCGAAGAACAGGAAGAAGGGCGCCACGAAGGCGTACGGGCTCCAGCGCAGGTCCCAGCGGTAGCGGCGCGAGCGCCACACCTGGCCCCGCCGGCCGCGGCCGCCCCCCTCCGCCGCCGGCCGCTCGGGGGCGGCGGCGGAGGGGGACAGGAGAGCCGTCTCGTCCGTCACCGGCGCCTCACTGGTCCAGGGCGTTGTCGATGGCCTTCACCGCGGCCTCCCAGCCCTCCTGCGGGCTCCGGCCCTTCTGGTCGACCTGGAGCATCCCGATGTCCGACAGGTTCTGGGAGATCACCAGGTCCTTCGGGCCGACCGCGGCCACCGGCACGCCCTGGGCCGCCTTGGAGAAGATCTCACCGATCGGCGCCCCGCCGAAGTACGCGTGCTTCGCCCCCGACACCGTCGGCAGCTTGTAGGCGGCGCTCGCGCTCGGGAAGCTGCCCCGCTTCTCGAAGAGTTTCGCCTGCTGCTCCGGAGCCGTCAGCCAGGCCGCCAGCTTCGCCGCCTCCTCGGCGCGCTTGCCCGCCTTCGGGACCACCAGGAAGGAGCCGCCCCAGTTGCTGGGCTTCGGCGCCTGGGCCACGTCCCACTTGTCCTTGCCCGACGGACCCGCCTTGTCCTGGATGTAGCCGAGCATCCAGGCCGGGCAGGAGACCGTCGCGAAGGCGCCGTTGGCGAAGCCCTGGTCCCAGCCCGGGGTGAACTGCTGCAGCTTGGCGCTGAGCCCCTCGGTGGCGAAGGACGCGGCCAGGTCGAAGGCCCCGCGCACCGCCGGATTGGTCTTGTAGACGACCTTGCCCTGCTCGTCGTAGAACCGCTGCGCGCTGCTGCCCGTGACCGCTGCCATGACACCGGACGCCGAGTCGACGAAGGCCTTGCCGTCGCCGGCCTTCGCCTTGTACGCCTTGCCCGTCTCCAGGTACTTGTTCCAGTCGCCCGCCCACAGCGCGCCGACGGCCTCCCGGTCGGTCGGCAGCCCGGCCGCCTCGAACAGGTCCTTGCGGTAGCAGATGCCCTGCGGGCCGATGTCGGTGCCGAGGCCGACCGTGGCCCCGCCCTTCGCGGCGGGGGCCGTGCCCTGGGCCCACTTCCACGGCAGGTACGCGGCCTTGTCCACGCCCGGCGCCTTGCCCAGGTCCACCAGCTTGTCGGCCTGGGTCGCGGTGATCTCGGCGATGTTGTTGACCTCGACGGCCTGGATGTCGGCGAGCCCGCTGCCCGTCCCCAGGTGCGTCAGGAGCTGGGGGTAGTAGTTCTCGTTCCGCTCGATGGAGGTCTGCTCGATGCGGATCGAGGGGTTCTTCGCCATGTACTCGTCGTAGAGCCCGGCCTCCTGGAGGCCGAAGGCTCCGAAGACGCCCACGGTCAGGGTGGTCCGGCCCTTTCCGTCGGCCGAGGAGGAACCCGGCTCCGGGGCGGCGTCGGGGTCCTGCGCGCACCCTCCGAGCAGCAGCGCGGCGGCGCCCATCGTGGCGACCGCCGTGGCGAGGGTTCTTCGGGCTCGTGCTCGGGCCGGGGACTGGGCTCGCATGGGTTCCTCCCTGAAGGGGTGGGGCGACAACGTGGGGGTGTCGTGTGACACAGTGTGGGAGCGCTCCCACAGTAGTCAAGGGGTAGATTCACAACCGGGAGGAAGCCATGAACGGGCACGGGCGCAGTGGGGGACGGCCGACGCTGGAAGAGGTGGCGGCGCGCGCCGGAGTCGGGCGCGGCACGGTGTCCCGGGTGATCAACGGGTCCTCCAAGGTCAGCGAGCAGACGAAGGCCGCGGTCGAGGCGGCCGTGACCGAGCTGGGGTACGTACCGAACCGCGCGGCGCGCGCCCTCGCGGCCAACCGCAACGACGCCATCGCGCTGGTGATCCCGGAGCCCGAGGCCCGGTTCTTCGCCGAGCCGTACTTCTCCGAAGTGGTCCGCGGGGTCGGGGCCGCCCTCGCGGAGACCGACATCCAGCTCGTCCTCACCCTGGCCGGCAGCGACCGCGAGCGCCGCCGCCTCGCGCAGTACCTGTCCGGGCACCGGGTCGACGGTGTGCTGCTGGTCTCCGTCCACGCCGGCGACCCGCTCCCGGAGCTGCTGGTCGAGCTCGGCATCCCGACCGTGATCAGCGGCCGCCGGTCCGCCGCCGAGACGCTGCCCTGTGTGGACTCCGACAACCTGGAGGGCGCCGCCGAGGCTGTGCGCCACCTGCTCGGCCGGGGCCGCCGGACGATCGCCACGATCACCGGCCCGCTGGACGTGTACGGAGCCAGCTGCCGGCTCGACGGCTACCGGCAGGCCCTGGCCGCCGCGGGCCGCCCCGTGGACGAGCGGCTCGTCGCGGTCGCCGACTTCACCGAGGAGGGCGGCCGCCGGGCCATGCGCGAGCTGCTGGAGCGCAGCCCCGCGCTCGACGCGGTCTTCGCCTCCTCGGACGTCATGGCGGCGGGCGCCCGGCTGGAGCTGCGCGCGGCCGGCCGCCGGATCCCGCACGACGTGGCGCTGGTCGGCTTCGACGACTCGGTGGTGGCCCGGCACATGGACCCGCCGCTGACCAGCGTCCGCCAGCCCATCGAGGAGATGGGCCGGACCATGGCGAGGATGCTGCTGGAGCGCGTCTCGGGAGGGCGGGGGAGCGCCACCGGCGCGGGAGGGCCCTCGGTGGTCCTGCAGAACAGACTGGTGGTCCGGGAGTCGTCCTGACCGCCCCGGAGCTCGTCCTGACCGCCCCGCCCCCCCCCGAAAGCGCGGGGACACCTCGTGCGGGGACACGCAGAAGGCCCCGGTCCGCTTCCGCGTACCGGGGCCTTCCCGCAGGGTGAGTGACGGGACTTGAACCCGCGGCCACCTGGACCACAACCAGGTGCTCTACCAACTGAGCTACACCCACCATGTCCGGTCGGAGAACCGACCGGCCGAAGAAAAGGGTACAGGGTTCAGGAGGGTGCTCGCTCCACCCTTTTCCCGCACCCCCTCCGGAGGGGTCGGGCAGGACGCCTACGCGCCCGGCGCCGTGTGCTTGGCGGCGATGCTGCGGGCCGTGTCCGAGTCGGGTCCGGGCTGCGGCACGAAGACGGCCTCCCGGTAGTAGCGCAGCTCGGTGATGGAGTCCTTGATGTCGGCCAGCGCCCGGTGGTTGCCGTTCTTGGGGGGGCTGTTGAAGTACGCCCGCGGATACCAGCGGCGCGCCAGCTCCTTGACCGAGGACACGTCCACGATCCGGTAGTGCAGGTAGCTCTCCAGCGCGGCCATGTCGCGCAGCAGGAAGCCGCGGTCGGTGCCGACCGAGTTCCCGCAGAGCGGTGCCTTGCGCGGTTCCTTCACGTGCTCCCGTACGTACGCCAGGACCTGCGCCTCGGCGTCCGCGAGGGTGGTTCCGCCGGCCAGCTCGTCCAGCAGGCCGGAGGCGGTGTGCATCTCGCGGACCACGTCGGGCATGGTCTCCAGGGCACGGTCCGGCGGGCGGATCACGATGTCCACGCCCTCGCCGAGCACGTTGAGTTCCGAGTCGGTGACCAGCGCGGCCACCTCGATAAGTGCGTCGTCCGTCAACGAGAGCCCGGTCATCTCGCAGTCGATCCACACCATGCGATCGTTCATGTGTCCCACCTTATGCGGTCCCCTGCGGAGCCGACCGCATATGCGGAAGGTCCCCCATCGGCGGTGACCGATGGAGGACCTTCGCTGTCGTACCCGTTGTGGGGGTTACGCGTGTTCCCGCAGGACCCGGTTCGGGGCGTACAGCTCCGTCACCGTGGGGCCCGCCGCGGCCAGGGCCGCCGCCGCCCGGTGGGGCTGCGGAGTGCGCTGGTGCGGCACCGGTCCCGTGGAGATCTCGGCCACCTGTGCCACGTCGGCCTGCGGCCGGCGTGCCCGGTAGGCCGAGCGGTAGGCGGCCGGGGAGGACCCCAGCTGCCGCCGGAAGTGACCGCGCAGGGCGACCGGCGAGCGGAACCCGCAGCGTCCGGCGACCTCGTCGACCGAGTAGTCGGAGGTCTCCAGCAGCCGCTGGGCCTGGAGCACCCGCTGCGTGATCAGCCACTGGAGCGGCGCGCTGCCGGTGAGCGAGCGGAACCGCCGGTCGAAGGTACGCCGGCTCATGTAGGCGCGGGCGGCCAGCGTCTCCACGTCGAACTGCTCGTGGAGGTGTTCCAGTGCCCAGGCGACGACCTCGGCCAGCGGGTCGGCGCCGATCTCCTCCGGCAGCGACCGGTCGAGGTAGCGCTCCTGGCCGCCCGTGCGGCGCGGCGGCACGACGAGCCTGCGGGCCAGGGCCCCGGCCGCCTCGCTGCCGTGGTCGGTGCGCACGATGTGCAGGCAGAGGTCGATTCCGGCCGCCGTGCCCGCGGACGTGAGCACGTCGCCGTCGTCGACGAACAGTTCGCGCGGATCGACGTGGACGGACGGGTAGCGCTTGGCCAGCGTCGGCGCGTACATCCAGTGCGTCGTCGCGGGCCGGCCGTCCAGCAGACCGGCGGCCGCGAGCACGAACGCCCCGGTGCACAGTCCGACGATCCGGGCCCCCTCCTCGTGCGCCAGACGCAGTGCGTCGAGCGCCTCCGGAGGCGGCGGTGAAGTGATGGAACGCCAGGCGGGCACGACGACCGTGCCTGCCCGGGCGATCGCCTCCAACCCGTACGGCGCGGTCAGTTCGAGTCCGCCGGTGGTCCTGAGCGGACCGTCCTCACCGGCGCACACGAGCAGTCGGTAGCGTGGAACTCCCGCGTCCTGCCGGTCAATGCCGAACACGGATAGTGGAATGGAGCTCTCGAAGATCGGTCCGCCGCTGAAGAGCAGCACCGCGACGATCTCCCTGCGGCGACGCCCCGCGAGCTTCCGGCCGGCGTCTGCGACGACGGCGGTGGAATCCTGGCTCATGGCGCTAAGCCCCCCTTGGGTGTCGCGACTCCTTGGTCTGGTCGCACCTGCACGTTTCCCCTCGGCCTTGCACGTGGATCCCCCGCCGTAAATACATGATCGAATCTACTGCGTCCCGTGGTGTCGGCGTGACAAGTTCAGCACGCAGCGCTATGTCGACTTCTCAACTTGGCGAAAAGCATTCGATCAGGAAGGGTTCCACTCCGCTACCCGGGTGGGAAGCGCCCAACGCGGCTGTGGCCAGTACGCATAGGGCCAAAACGCCCCCCGGCGAGTGTCGTCGCTGGTGGTGAGGGGGTCGGGGGGACATTCCGGCAAAGGGGGAGCCCTGCCGGGAAGTTGGCTGAAAATATGCGGGTGTGGGTGTGCGAATGAGTCAGTCGTGCGGGGACGCGGAGTCGGAGGTGCGGCAGCCCCGGCGGCCCGCCGGGCCGCCGCGCGAGCGCCGGCGGTGGTGCGCCGAGGCGAGCCGCTCCTGCGCCGGGACCCGGGCCGCGACCCGCTCCGAATGCCGCAGCAGGACCAGGCAGGCGGCCGTCACGACGAACAGGCCGAGGGTGGCGACCGCCGCCCCGCCGAAGGACGTTCCGTAGACGACGAGGACCACCGGGACGAGCAGGCAGCTGAAGGCCGCCCAGCGCACGACGTCACCGGCGGGGTCGTCGTGCGCGCGTCCGGAGGACTGCACGGACGGGTGAAGCGGCTGCCGCGGCGAGGCGGTGAAGTGCGGGCTCGGGTCGGGGAAGTGGGCGGACCGGGCCGGCTGGGCCGGCTGGTCGGGGTGAACCGGATGGCCGGGCACGGCGTACTCCCTGCGGGCTCTTCCTGAACGGTCGGACGCATGTCCAACGCCGCCCGGCGGGCTCGGTCACTGCGCGCACGGGTGGCAACTCCCCGTCTCGTCACTGGCTGTAGGGGGCAGCGGACATTGCCAAGGCGCCCGCGCTCCGGCATGCTCCCTGGGACGCTCTCCAAGTGCGGCAAGCCCTGGGCAGGACAGGAGTGTCGCCGTACCCTGGTGGGTATGGGCTTGGGAAGATGCTTCCCGGACAGAGCTCCGTCACACTGCGTCGCCGATTTCGCCCCTGTTGCTTCCTCCAAGAACCTCTTCGCCGAGACACCCATGGCCGGTCACGAATTCCCCGAACCCGCGGACCGCAAGCGCAAACGGCTCGCCGACCCCGCGTCGGCCGCCGAGCTGCGCGCGGTGGAACAGACGCACTCCCCCTGCGACCCGGCCTTCCGGCACGGCGTCGTGGTGGGATTCGACGGATCGACGTCCAGTGAGCGCGCGCTCGCGTACGCGATCGGTATGGCCCGCCGCTCCGGATCGGGTCTGATCATCGTCCATGTCGCCAACCGGCTTCCCACCACCGTGTGGGCCGGCTGCGAGCCGCCCGTCTTCGTGGACGTGCCGGACCATCGCACCGAGGTGCTCGGACTGGAGCTGGCCTGCGCCGACTACTTGGCCGAAGTGCCATGGATCCTGGTCGAGCGCGGCGGTGACATCTGCCATGAGCTGGAGGAGGTCGGCCGGGAGTATTCGGCCGACGCCATCGTGGTGGGCTCCACCCACGGGATCGTCGGCCGGATCTTCGGCTCGGTCGCCGGGCGGCTCGCCAAGCGCGCACAGCGACCGGTTGTTGTCATTCCGTGACCGGGTGTTAAGCCGATTGTGCGGTTGTGCCCTCGTGTAAAGGGTAGATAAATGCTGCTGGGACGCAGCAAACAACTGCAGATCGAAGGGAGCCCGCCGTGGACAATGGTGTCTCTGCGGGAAGCACGGCCTCGACTTCGACCCTCGGGAACATCGCCCTGGGTCTCACCCTTCTCGCATTCGGTATCGGCCACACCGGTGTCATCGACGGTGTGTCCGCTGCCGGCTCCGTGTCGCTCGCGATGTACGTCGGCGGCGCCGCCCTCTTCCTCCTGGGTCTCCTGGAGTACCGCGGCGGCGACGGGTTCAACGGCACCGCGTTCGCGGGCCTCGGCGTCTTCTGGTTCACGTGGGCCAAGGGCGCGGGCGGCTCTGCCTCGGACGAGGCCGCCGGAACGTTTCTTGTCCTCTTCGCGATGCTCGCGCTGACCCTCACGGTCGCCGCCGCGAGCGGTCTGTTCGGTCAGGGCGTCTACGCCCTCCTGACCCTCTCCCTCCTCCTGCTGGCCATCGCCTCCTTCGTGGACAACGGCGCACTGGCCAAGGCGGGCGGCTGGGTCGCCGCCGTCTCCGGACTGCTGGCCTGGTACGGGGCCACCGCGGCCCTGGCGGACTGGCCGATGGCCTTCGGCAGGGCAGGGCGCAGCGGCGCGGTCGCCGCGGGCTGATCACGGCACGCAGGAGCCCCCGTGCGCGCGGTGCGCACGGGGGCTCCCGTGTGTCCGGTGACAGCTGTCCGGTGACGGCTGTCCGCTGACGGCCGGGGCTGCTACTCGACGGTGACCGACTTGGCCAGGTTGCGCGGCTTGTCGATGTCCCGGCCCATGGCCAGGGCGGTGTGGTAGGCCAGCAGCTGGAGCGGGATGCCCATGAGGATCGGGTCCAGCTCGTCCTCGTTCTTCGGGACCACGATGGTGTGGTCCGCCTTCTCCTGCTCGCGGTGGGCGACGGCGAGGATCCGGCCGCTGCGCGCCTTGATCTCCTCCAGCGCCGCGCGGTTCTTCTCCAGCAGGTCGTCGTCGGGGACGATGGCGACGGTCGGCAGCGAGGGCTCGATCAGGGCCAGCGGGCCGTGCTTGAGCTCGGAGGCGGGGTAGGCCTCGGCGTGGATGTAGGAGATCTCCTTCAGCTTGAGGGAGGCCTCCAGCGCCACCGGGTAGCCGCGCACCCGGCCGATGAACATCATCGACTTGGCCTCGGCGAACTCGGCCGCGAGCTTCTTGATGTCCTCTTCACCGTCGAGGATCTCCTGGATCTGCGCGGGCAGCTTGCGCAGGCCGTCGATGATCCGCTTGCCGTCGGTGACCGAGAGGTCCCGGATGCGGCCCAGGTGCACGGCGAGCAGCGCGAAGGCCACGACCGTGTTGGTGAAGCACTTGGTGGAGACGACGCAGACCTCGGGGCCGGCGTGGACGTACACGCCGCCGTCGGCCTCGCGGGCGATGGCGGAGCCGACCACGTTGACCACGCCGAGGACGCGGGCGCCCTTGCGCTTGAGCTCCTGCACGGCCGCGAGCACGTCGTAGGTCTCACCGGACTGGGAGACCGCGATGTAGAGGGTGTCGGGGTCCACGACCGGGTTGCGGTAGCGGAACTCCGAGGCCGGCTCGGCGTCGGCGGGGATGCGGGCCATGCCCTCGATGAGGCCGGCGCCGATCAGGCCCGCGTGGTACGAGGTGCCGCAGCCCAGGATCTTGACCCGGCGGATGCCGCGCGCCTCGCGCGGGTCCAGGTTCAGGCCGCCCAGGTGGACCGTGTTGAAGCGGTCGTCGATCCGGCCGCGCAGCACGCGGTCGACCGCGTCGGGCTGCTCGGAGATCTCCTTGTGCATGTAGGTGTCGTGGCCGCCCATGTCGTAGGAGGCGGCCTCCCACTCCACGGTCTCCGGAGTGGAGTTCGTCGTCGTGCCGCTCGTGGTGTACGTGCGGAAGTCGTCGGCCTTCAGGGTGGCCATCTCGCCGTCGTTCAGGGTGACGACCTGGCGGGTGTGGGCGATCAGCGCGGCGACGTCGGAGGCGACCAGCATCTCCTTCTCGCCGATGCCGAGGATGACCGGCGAGCCGTTGCGGGCGACGACGATGCGGTCGGTGAAGTCGGCGTGCATCACGGCGATGCCGTAGGTGCCGTCGATCGCCTTGACGGCCTCGCGGACCTTCTCCTCCAGGGTGTCGGCCTGGGAGCGGGCGATCAGGTGGGTGATGACCTCGGTGTCGGTCTCGGAGGCGAAGACGACGCCCTCGGCCTCCAGCTTGGCGCGGAGCTCGGCGGCGTTGTCGACGATGCCGTTGTGGACGACGGCGACCTTGTTCTCCGGGTCCAGGTGCGGGTGCGAGTTGACGTCGCTCGGGGCGCCGTGCGTGGCCCAGCGGGTGTGCGCGATGCCGGTGGTGCCGGCGAAGCGCTTGGGGACGCGGGCCTCGAGGTCGCGGACGCGGCCCTTGGCCTTGACCATCTTGAGCGCGCCGGCCTTCGGGCTGTTCACGACGATGCCCGCGGAGTCGTAGCCGCGGTATTCCAGCCGCGCCAGGCCCTCCAGCAGCAGCGGTGCGACATCACGCTTTCCGATGTAACCGACGATTCCGCACATACGGTCCTGCCCCTCCTGAAGTTCGGTTCGTGTACCCGTCACCCGCCCGCGGCCGCTCCGGCGGCGGCCGGTCAGCCGTAGACGATGCGGCGCAGCTGCCGGAGCGAGAGCTCCGGAGGCGCCACGGCGCGGTGCGGCAGTTCGGCCGCGATCCGCTCGAAGATCTCCGCGTTCACGGCTCCGCCGGCCTGCAGTTCGCGGTGGCGGCGGCGGACGAAGTCCTCCGTCGTCTCGTCGAAGTAGGCGAGCACGTCGAGGATCACCCGGGCCGCTTCGCCCCGCTGCAGCGAGGTGCTGCGCACCAGGTGTTCGACGAGATCGTCATAGGACGGGCGGCGGTCGAGCACCCGTAGATACTGACGGTTCCGGCCCTCCAACGCAAAGATCCTGCCCGATTTCGGGCAGGATCTCTCTGGTCTGGACCAGCGGAATGGATGCATCCGGTCAGAATCTACGCAAAACGGCCTGCTTGGCCGCGGTGAACTCGTCGGCAGTGAGCACTCCCGTCTGGTGCAGCTCCCCCAGCTCCCGCAGCCGGCGCAGCAGTGCGTCGTGGTCCTCCGCGACCGTGGCGGCCGGCGCGGCGAGCTCCTTCGCCGGGACGTCCTCGGCGGCCCGGTCCTGCGCGGGCCCGGCCGGGTGCGGCAGCCGCAGCGCCACCGCCGCGGCGACCAGCGCCATCAGCGGGTCCTTCTTGAAGCCGAACAGCTCCACCGTGTACGGGTCGTACTTGGGCGCGGCGGGCTGGGACGCGCCGGCCAGGCCGAAGCGGAGCCAGCCGTTCTCCAGCCCCTTCGCCGGCGCCCACTCCACCGTCCGCAGGTCCGTGACCCGGAACTCGCGCGGCCCGCCGGAGCGCTTGGCCTCCTCGGTCGTCCAGTTCCACTCCAGGGCGACGCGGTCGCCGTCGAAGGTGACGGTCCCGTCGCCCGCGCCCACCGCTATCGGCACGGTCGGGCCGGGCAGCAGGTAGCTCTCCGAGGGACCCGGATCCACCTGCTCCAGCAGCAGGGCGTTGCGCACCGCGTCCACGAAGTACTCCGCGACCCCCGTCCGGTCCGGCTCCACGCTCAGCCGGTACGGGTCGGAGGCCTCCGGCAGCCGCCCGCCCGTCACGTGGGTCAGCGCGTCGGCCCCCTCGCGCAGCCGCAGCCGCAGCCGCCCGGCCTTGCGGCCGGGCTCGTAGGAGATCCCCGCGAGCGCGCGCAACGGCACGACCACCTCACCCAGGGTCTGCCGCAGCAACCCCACCCCCTTGTCGCGACCGGGCACGATGCGCACCGCGTCGCCGTCGAACGTCCAGGTTCCGTCCTTCTGGATGATTTCCGCCATTCGGCGATTCTCCCACCGCGCACGGCGGGCCAGTTGGCCTATACCTGGCACATGAGAGTCCTGCGACGCGCGCTCGGCACCCTCCTCGTCCTCGGTGCCGTCTCCTGCACCGCCGCCCACGGCGACGACGCGAGCGCCGGTGACGACCCGCCCGCGGCCCTCAGCCCCTTCGAACAGCTCCTGCCGGCGCCGGTCTCCGCGCGCGCCGCCGGGCCCGGCTACTCCTTCGGGCCGGGCACGGTCATCCGTACGGGGCCGGGCGCGGGCGAGGAGGTCCGCAGGGTGGGCGAGCTCCTCGCGGAGCAGCTGCGCGGCCCGAGCGGGCTGCCGCTGCCGGTGACCGTCGGGGCGCGGGGGGACGGGATCCGGCTCAGGATCGACGCGGCGGCCGACGGGGTCGGGGAGGAGGGGTACCGGCTGGTGTCCGGGCCGAGCGGGGTCGACCTTGTCGCGCGGACCCCGGCCGGACTCTTCCGCGCGGGCCAGACCCTGCGTCAGCTGGTGCCCGTAACGGGGCCCGGGACGGTGCCGGGCGGCACGGTCACCGACCGGCCGCGCTTCGCCCACCGGGGAGCCATGGTCGACATCGCACGGCACTTCTTCACGGTGGAGCAGGTGAAGCGGTACGTGGACCAGCTCGCCCAGTACAAGATCAACACGTTGCACGTGCACCTCACCGACGACCAGGGGTGGCGGCTGGCCATCGACTCCTGGCCGCGGCTGGCGCAGTACGGCGGCGCGAGCGAGGTCGGCGGCGGGCCGGGCGGCCACTGGACCAAGGACGAGTACCGCGAGCTGGTGGCGTACGCGGGCGAGCGGTACGTGGACGTGGTCCCGGAGATCGACATGCCGGGGCACACCAACGCGGCGCTGGCCTCCTACGCCGAGCTGAACTGCGACGGGAAGGCGCCGCCCCGGTACACCGGGACCAAGGTCGGCTTCAGCTCGCTGTGCGTGGCGAAGGAGCGGACGTACGAGTTCGTCGACGAGGTGCTCGGGGAGCTGGCGGAGCTGACGCCCGGCCGCTACCTGCACATCGGCGGCGACGAGGCGCACGCGACGCCGGCGGCGGACTACGCGGCCTTCATGGACCGGGCCCAGGAGGTGGTGGGCCGCCACGGCAAGACGGTGGTGGCCTGGCACCAGCTGGCATCGGCGCGGCCGGCGGCCGGGGCGGTGCTCCAGTACTGGGGGCACGACAAGACCTCCGCCGCGGACCGGTCGGCCGTGGCGGCGGCGGCGAAGGCCGGGCACCCGCTGATCCTGTCGCCCGCGGACCGGGTGTACCTGGACATGAAGTACGAGGCGGCGACGAAGCCGGGGCTGTCGTGGGCCGGCCACGTCCCGGTCGCCCGGTCGTACTCCTGGGACCCGGGGACCTACCTGGCCGGGGTGCCGGAGTCGGCGGTGCTCGGGGTGGAGGCCCCGCTGTGGACGGAGAACGTCGCGACGCGGGCCGAGTGGGAACTGATGGCGTTCCCGAGGGTGCTGGGCCTGGCGGAGCTGGGCTGGTCCCCGGCGGCCGCCCTCGACTGGACCGCGTACAGCCGCCGCCTCGCGGCGCAGGCGCCCCGCCTGGACGCCCAGGGCATCGGCTACCACCGCGCCCCGGACGTCCCGTGGACGCGCTGACCACGCGGCCGTCGCCCGGGCACGGCGAAGGCGTGACCGCGACGAGGGCCTTTTCGACGTCGCGGTCACGCCGTCACACGGTCGGCGCGGGGGAGGTGCCGAGGGACCGTATCGGCACCTCCCCCGCCCCGTGTCTCACCGTCGGGCGAAGGCCGCGACGGGGTTCTTGAGGCTGCCGATCAGCTGGAGCGCGGCGGACGGGTCGGAGAGGTCGACCATCTGCTTGTTGTTGCGCAGCTGGAGGCGGTTGAGGCAGGACAGCTGGAACTCCTCGGCGAAGAAGTCGTAGCGCTCGAACTTCTCCGCCAGGGCCGGCATGGACTCCTGGTAGTCGTGGGCGCAGTCGGCCACGGCCCGCCAGAAGGTCTCCTCGGTGCAGATGCCCTCCGTGACGAGGATGGAGGACAGGAAGCGGAAGAAGCAGTCGAAGACGTCGGTGAAGATCGACAGCAGCTTCATGTCCTCCGGGACGTCCGCCCGGATCCGCTCGACCGCGGGCGGCAGCACCGCGTCCGCGTCCATGATGACGATCTCCTCGGCGATGTCCTTGAAGATCGCACGCTGTACGACGCCGTCCTTGATGACGAGGATGGTGTTCTCGCCGTGCGGCATGTACGCGAGGTCGTACTGGTAGAAGCAGTGCACCAGCGGCAGCAGGTACGCGCGCAGGTAGGGCTTCAGCCACTCGGCCGGGGTGAGGCCGGACTCCTCGATGAGGGCGCCGACGAAGGACCTGCCCTCGGCGTCCACGTGGAGGAGCGAGGCCATGGTGGCCAGGCGCTCGCCGTCCCCGAGGGAGTTCACGGGGGATTCGCGCCACAGGGCCGCCAGCATCTTGCGGTACGGCGAGTAGCGGTCGGTGGCGCGCTCGTACTGCAGGTGCCGGTAGCCGATCGCCGCCCGCTCGCGGATGATCGAGAAGTCGACGGACTGAAGAACCTCGTCGGACTCGATCAGCTGGTGCAGCCAGTCGTTGATGGCGGGGGTGGCCTCCATGTAGGCGGCCGACAGGCCCCGCATGAAGCCCATGTTCAGGACGGAGATGGCCGTCTTGACGTAGTGCTTGGTCGGGGTGGTGGTGTTGAAGAAGGTACGGATCGACTGCTGCGGGAGGTAGGCGTCCTCGCCCTCGCCGAGCAGCACCAGCCGGCGGCCCGCGATCTCCGCGGCGAAGGTGATCGTGGTCTTGTTCCACCACTGCCAGGGGTGGACCGGGAAGAGCAGGTAGTCCGCCGGGTCCAGGTCCAGCGAGCGCAGCTTCGCCGCGAACAGGTCGACCGCGGCGTCGCCGAGCTCGGCGCGCATGAAGCTGTCGTGCTCCAGGCCGGCGCCGGCCGTGAACGTGGCGACGTCCTTGTGCGCGGCGGCCCAGATCAGGTGGACCGGGTTCGCGGCCTCCGGGGCGTACGCGTGGTACTCGTGCACCCCGAAGCCGAGCCGGCCGTTGTTGGCGACGAAGCAGGGGTGACCCTCGGTCATGCCGGTCTCGATGTCCTGGAAGGAGGACTTGGCCAGCACGGCGGCGGAGATCTGCGGCTTGGTGTACTTGAAGGCCGAGCCCGCCAGGGTGGAGGAGATCTCCTCCAGGTAGACCGGCATGACCTCTGCGCTCAGCCCCAGGGTCTGCTGGAACTCGATGTGGAAGTCGAGGGCGTCCAGCGGCAGCGACTGCCCGTCCCGCAGCCGGGTGAGGGTGGCCTCGTCCACCGACCAGTGGTCGAGGACCTGCCGGGCGGCGTCGAAGTGGTACTCCACCGCGCCGTCGTCGGAGACGACCGAGTAGCGGTCGCCGCCGAGGGAGACGGGGGTCAGCAGGCGCTCGTGCGCGAACTCGGCGATGGCCTTGCGGACCAGGGCGCGGTTGGCGCGGGCCCACAGCTCGGGGGCGAGGTGGGAGACGGTGTCGGTGAGGCTCATATCGACACCCCCTGGGCGATGCCGGTGGCGGCCTCGAACTGCGCGCGGGTGCAGAAGCTCAGCAGCGCTTCCTTCTCCGGCTTGGTGACCTGGCGCTCCGGCACGAAGCCGACGACCGCGTTCAGGGCGTGCACGGCGGTGTTGGCGACGTCCGGCTCGACGACGACGCGCGCGGTGGCCGGGTCGGCGAAGATCGCGGCCATGACGGTCGTGATGACCGCCCGGGTGAAGCCGTGCAGCGGCCGGTCGCTGGGCGCGACGAGGAAGTGCATGCCGACGTCGCCCGGCTGGGCGTCGTACAGGCCGACCAGTTCCAGCTCGCTGGGGTCGTAGGTCTCCATCAGGAAGGCCGGGCGGCCCTCGTGCAGGCCGATGTAGGCCTGGTGGTGCTCGTGGGCCGTGATGCGCATGTACTCGCGCTCGACGTCCGGCAGCGAGGCGTCCTGCATCATCCAGAACGAGGCCTTGGGGTGCGTGACCCAGCCGTGGAGCAGCTCCGCGTCGGCGAAGGGGTCCAGCGGGCGGATCGCGAAGTCCCCGAGGACGGAGTCCGTCCTGGAGTAGAGGGTGTCGGTGGTGCTCATGCGTGGGTGCCTTCCGGGGCGGCGAACTGCTGGAACGCGATGGACTTCTCGACCTTGTAGTACTCGCGGCCGAGCAGCTCACCGACGAGATACGCGTTGCGGTACGCGGCCATGCCCAGGTCGGGGGAGGTCAGGGAGTGGTTGTGGGTGGTGCCGTTCTGGAGGTACACCTCACGGCCCGTGGTGTCGACGCTGTAGTTGCGGGCGGCGTCGAGGCGGCCGCGGCCGTCGAAGTTCAGCCGGTCGCGTACCGGGTTCAGGAAGTCGGGGGTCCGGTACTTGTAGCCGGTGGCCAGGACCAGGCCCTCGGTGCTGAGGGAGAAGTCCCGCTCCTGCTCCTCCTGGCGCAGCCCCAGGGTGTAGGTGCCCGTGGTGGTGTCGTACGCCGTGCTGTTCAGCGAGGTGTTGGTCAGCAGGGTCGTGGGCACCGTGCCCGGCATGGTGATCTTCTTCTGGTAGAGCAGGTCGAAGATGGCGTTGATCAGGTCGCCGTCGATGCCCTTGAAGAGGTTCTTCTGCTGCGTCTCCAGCCGGTAGCGGGTGTCCTCGGGGAGGGCGTGGAAGTAGTCCACGTACTCGGGGGAGGTCATCTCCAGCGTCAGCTTGGTGTACTCCAGCGGGAAGAAGCGCGGGGAGCGCGTGACCCAGTTGAGCTGGTAGCCGTACACGTCGATCTCGGCGAGGAGGTCGTAGTAGATCTCCGCGGCGCTCTGGCCGGAGCCGATCAGGGTGATGGACTTCTTCTTCTGCAGCTCCGCCTTGTTGGGCATGTAGGCGGCGTTGTGCAGGAAGTCGCCACCGAGGCCGGCGCAGGCCTCCGGGACGTACGGGGTGGTGCCGGTGCCCAGGACGAGGCGGCGGGCGCGGTGGGTCTCGCCCCGGTCGGTGCGGACCTCGTAGAGGGCGGCGGCCTCGTCGTAGGTGACCTCGGTGACGGAGGTGGAGTACAGGACGTTGTCGAGGCGGTCGGCGGCCCAGCGGCAGTAGTCGTTGTACTCGGCGCGCAGCGGGTAGAAGTTCTCCCGGATGTAGAAGGAGTACAGCCGGTCCTGGTCCTTCAGGTAGTTCAGGAAGGAGAAGGGCGACGTCGGGTCGGCGAGGGTGACCAGGTCCGACATGAAGGGCGTCTGGAGGTGCGCGCCGTCCAGGAACATCCCCGCGTGCCACTCGAAGTGCGGCTTCGACTCGATGAACAGGCCGTTCAGCTCGTCGATCGGCGCGGTCAGGCAGGCCAGCCCCAGGTTGAAGGGACCGAGGCCGATGCCGATGAAGTCGTGGGGCTCAGTGGTGGACGGCAAGGGATTCTCCCAGGAACTGCTCGGCGTGTGCGGCGAGGAGGTCGAGGACGGCGGTGATGTCGGCCGTCGTGGTCTGCGGGTTGAGGAGGGTGAACTTCAGGTACTGCTTCCCGTCCACCTTGGTGCCGGCGACGACGGCCTCACCGGAGGCGAAGAGCGCCTTGCGGGCGTGGAGCTGGGCCTCGTCGAGGAGTTCCGCGGGAACGTCCTCGCCGGGCAGGAAGCGGAAGACCAGGGTGGAGATCTGCGGTGCGACGACGACCTCGAAGCGCGGGTCGGCCGTGATGAGGTCGTAGCCGGCGGCGGCGAGGTCGATGACCTCGTCGAAGAGCGAGCCGATGCCGTCGGCGCCCATGATGCGCAGCGTCATCCAGAGCTTGAGGGCGTCGAAGCGGCGCGTGGTCTGGATGGACTTGTCGACCTGGTTGGGGATCCGCTCCTCGGCCATGCGCCGCGGGTTGAGGTAGTCCGCGTGGTACGTGGCGTGCTTGAGGGTGTCGCGGTCGCGGACCAGCATCGCGCTGGAGCTGACGGGCTGGAAGAACGACTTGTGGTAGTCGACCGTGACCGAGTCGGCGTGCTCGATGCCGTCGAGGAGGTGCCGGCGGGTGGGGGAGACCAGCAGTCCGCAGCCGTAGGCGGCGTCCACGTGCATCCACGCGGAGTGCTCGGCGGTCAGGCGGGCGATCTCGGGGAGCGGGTCGATGGACCCGAAGTCGGTGGTGCCGGCGGTGGCGACGACGGCCATGGGGAAGAGGCCCTCGGCGGCGCACTCCTCCAGCTCCAGCGCGAGGACGGAGGTGTCCATGCGGCGGTTGCGGTCGACGGGTACGGAGATGACGGCCTCGTAGCCGAGACCCAGCATGGCGGCGGACTTCTGCACGCTGAAGTGGCTGGCCTCGGAGGTGAAGATGCGCAGCTTCGGGAGGAGTTCGGCCTTGGTCAGGCCGATCCCGGCGTCCATGGCGCGCTTCATGACGGTGCGGCAGGCCTCGTCGCGGGCCAGCAGCAGGGCGTGGAAGTTGGACTGGCTGCCACCGGAGGTGAAGATGCCGTCCGCCTTCTCCCCGAGGCCGATGCGGCGGGTGGTCCAGTCGATGAGGCGGCGCTCGATGAGCGTGCCGCCGATGGACTGGTCCCAGGTGTCGAGGGAGGAGTTGACGGCGGCCATGACGGCCTCGCCGACCACCGCGGGGATGACTACGGGGCAGTTGAGGTGGCCCAGGTAGCGCGGGTGGTGGAAGTAGACGGCGTCGCGGAGGTAGACGTCCTCCAGCTCGGCGAGCGCGGCGGAGGAGTCGCCGAGCGGGGTGTCGAGGTCGATCCCGTCGATGACCGGGGCGAGTTCGTCCACGGATATGCCGGTGTGGGGCCGCTCGGTGGTGGCGAGCTTGGCGGCGACGCGGTCGACGCTCTCGGTGACGGAACGGCGGTAGATGTCCGCGGTCGTCTCGTTCAGCAGATGCCGACGCATCAACTTTCCTCCGGGCAGGGGGGAGATGGGGAGGGTGGGGTGTGTGATGTTTAGGTTAGCCTAACCTAAACAAAATGGCCAAATGGCGATGGACCCTGGTTTCGACCAGGGTCCATCTCGAACTGCCATGTGGCGAAGGGGAGCTGACGGGGAGACGCCCCTACAGCTCGGAGGCGGGGTCCTCGCTGGGCGCCTGGCCCGCGTACGCCTCGGCGAGGAGCTGCTCCTCGCTCGCACCGAGTCGCCAGTAGCCGGTGAAGCGCACCGAGCGGCGGTCGACGGATCGTTCCTGCACGAAGTGGCGGCGCACCGCGCGCACGGTGCCGGCCTCGCCCGCCAGCCATACGTACGGGGCCTCGGCGGCCGGTGCCCCGGCCGAGCGGAGCGCGTCCAGGACCCGTCCGCTCCGTTCCCGGTCGTCGCCCTCGCGCACGATCCAGGTGATGTCCGCGTCGGCGGGCGTGTCCAGTTGAAGCCGGTCGTCCTCGTGCGGGACCTCGAACCAGGCCCGGACCCGCAGGCCCGCGGGCAGCCGCTCCAGGATCGCGGCCGCGGCCGGCACGGCGGTCTCGTCCGCGTACATCCAGACCGCGTCGGCGTCGGCCGGGGCCTGGAAGCGTACGGACTTGTTCTCCGCGACGGCCGGGCCGATCGCGAGGATCCGGCGGCCGGCGCTCGCGCGACCGGCCCAGTGGGAGGCGGGGGAGGAGTCTCCGTGCAGGACGAAGTCGATGTCGACCTCGACCGCGCCCGCCTCGTCACGGCGCTGCTCGCGCACGGTGTAGGAGCGCATGACCGGCCGTTCCTCGTCCGGCATGCCGCGCCAGGCGGCGAACCAGGTGTCCTCGTCGGTGGACGGGAGCTCGGTGTGCTCCACGCCGGACGGGGGCAGGAAGAGCGACAGGCTCTGGTCGAAGCCTCCCGAGCGGAAATCCGTGAGGGACTCCCCGCCGAACGTGACCCGCAGGAACGAGTGGCCCAGGCGGCGGGTGCGGAGCACTTCGAGCGCGAAGAAGCGGAAGTGCGCCACGGCCGGGGTGTCGGACGCGGTGACGGTCATGCGGAAGTCCCCCTGGAAGTCGGTACGGCCTCGGACGTGCCCAGGGCGTGTCCGTGCGGACACGCCCCGGGGGCGGGCGCCCGGGTCACCGGGCGCCGCGCGTGGGTCAGGCGACCTTCTTGGCGTTCTGGACGGCCTTGGCGAGGTCCTCGAGGATCTGGGCGCACTTGTCGTACGAGAAGATCGGCTCGGTGGTGCGCGGGGCGACCTGGCCGGCCTTCACGGCGGGCATCTCGGCCCAGGTGGCCTTGGCCTTCAGCTCCTCCGGCTGCAGGGTGCCGGTGCGGTTGTCGAGCAGGACCAGGTCGGCCTTGTACTTGCCGGCGTTCTCCCAGCTCAGGCTCTCGAAGAAGCCGCCCTCGTCGAGCTTCTCCGGGGTGATGAACTCGACGCCCAGGGACTTGAAGTACTTCAGGTCGGCCGAGGTGTCCGGGGTGGAGGCGTAGAACAGGTCGGCGGAGCCCGAGCCGACGAGGACCTTGATGCCCGGGTTGGCCTTGGTGGCCTCGCGGACCTTGGCGGCCGCGGCCTCGAAGCGGGCCTTGCCGTCGACGGCGGCCTTGGCGTTCATGTCGGCGCCCAGCGACTTGGCGAGTTCCGCCGTGCGCTCCAGGGCCTTGTCCATCGAGACGTTGCCGCCGACGCCGATCGCGGCGTGCGGGGCCAGCTTCAGGATCTTGTCCTTGGAGGCCTCGGGCACGTACCAGTACGAGCCGTCCCAGGTGTTGGTGACGAGCAGGTCGGGCTGGAGGGCGGCGTACTTCTCGACGTTGAACTCGTCGTAGACGTTGCCGAGGATCTCGACCTTGGAGATGTCCATCGAGCCGGCCTGGACGTCGGGCTTGCCGTCGGCGGTCTTGGTCGGGCCGAAGACGCCCTTGACCGAGACGCCGTAGTCGTGCAGCGCGGCGGCGGTGCCGGTGAAGGCGACGATGTTCTTCGGCGTGGACTTGGCGCTGACGTCCTTGCCGAGGTCGTCCTTGAAGCTCCAGGGACCGGAGGACGCGGCGGCGGTGCTGCCCTTGTCGCCGTCACCCTTCGCCGTGTCGGCGCCGCCGCACGCGGCGAGCGCGGCGACGAGGCCGAGGGCACCGCCCGCGGCGATGAAGCCGCGACGGGTGGAGGAGAAGCTACGGGACTTGGGCATAATCGATGTCCGATTTCGTGCGTACCGGGGCGGCCACCAGCGTGCCGTTCGTGGGGAAGGTTAGCCTAACCTTGGCCGAAAACGGTAAGGGGGCCCTAAGTTTTTTTCGGGCCCCTCACCTCGCCCCGTGCACGCACGGGACCGTGCGTCAGCCGGCGAAGCCCAACTCGCGGGCGATCAGCATGCGCTGGACCTCGCTGGTGCCCTCGCCGATCTCCAGAATCTTGGAGTCCCGCCACATGCGGGCCACCGGGTACTCGTTCATGAACCCGTAGCCGCCGTGGATCTGCGTCGCGTCACGGGCGTTGTCCACGGCCACGGTGGAGGAGTACAGCTTCGCGATCGCCGCCTCCTTCTTGAACGGCTCCCCGGCCACCAGGCGGGAGGCCGCGTCGCGCCAGCCGATGCGCGCCATGTGGGCGCGCATCTCCATGTCGGCCAGCTTGAACTGGATGGCCTGGTTGTCGCCGATCGCCTTGCCGAAGGCGTGCCGCTCCCTGGCGTACTTCACCGACTCGTCCACACAGCCCTGCGCGAGGCCCGTGGCGAGCGCGGAGATGGCGATCCGGCCCTCGTCGAGGATCCGCAGGAACTGGGCGTAGCCGCGCCCCTCCTCGCCCACCAGGTTGGCGAGCGGGACCCGGACGTTGTCGAAGGACAGCTCACGGGTGTCCGAGGAGTTCCAGCCCACCTTGGAGTAGGGGGCGGCCACCGTGAAGCCCGGGGTGCCGGACGGGACGATGACCGAGGAGATCTCCGGGCGGCCGTCCGCCTTGCGGCCCGTCACGGCCGTGACCGTGACCAGGCCGGTGATGTCCGTACCGGAGTTGGTGATGAAGCACTTCGAGCCGTTGATGACCCACTCGTCGCCGTCCTTGACGGCGGTCGTGCGGGTGCCGCCGGCGTCCGAGCCCGCGCCGGGCTCCGTCAGACCGAAGGCGCCTAGCACCTCGCCCGAGCACAGCTTCGGCAGCCACTGGCGCTTCTGCTCCTCGGTGCCGAAGAGGTACAGGGGCATGGCGCCCAGGGAGACCCCGGCCTCCAGGGTGATGGCGACCGAGGAGTCGACCCGGGCCAGCTCCTCCAGGGCGATGCCCAGGGCGAGGTAGTCCCCGCCCATGCCGCCGTACTCCTCCGGGAAGGGCAGGCCGAACAGGCCCATGCGGCCCATCTCGGCGACGATCTCGTAGGGGAACTCGTGCCGCTCGTACAGGTCGCCGATCTTCGGGGCGACGACGTCGTGGGCGAACGCCTCGACGGTGCGGCGGAGTTCCTCGTGCTCAGGGGCGAGCCGGTGGTCGAGGGACATGGTGTGACTACTCCTTGTGGGAGAGGGCGCGGACGGTACGGGAGGGGCTGGGGCGTCCCAGCCGTTCGGCCATCCACACGCTCGTGGCGGTGAGGGCGGCCAGGTCGACCCCGGTCTCGATGCCGAGACCGTCGAGCATCCACACCAGGTCCTCGGTCGCGAGGTTGCCGGTGGCGCTCTTCGCGTACGGGCACCCGCCGAGGCCGCCCGCGGAGGCGTCGACGGTGGTGACCCCGTGCCGGAGCGCGGCGAGGGTGTTGGACAGGGCCTGGCCGTAGGTGTCGTGGAAGTGCACGCCGATGCGGTCGGTGGTCACACCGGCCTCGTTCAGCGCGGAGAGCAGGGCCTGGACATGGCCCGGGGTGGCGACACCGATGGTGTCGCCGAGGCTCAGCTCGTCACAGCCGAGGTCCAGCAGGGCCTTGGCCACGGAGACGACCTGATGGACGGGGACAGCGCCCTCCCAGGGATCGCCGAAGCACATGGACAGGTAGCCGCGCACGTGCGCCCCGCCCTCCCTGGCGCGCGCCACGACCGGCTCGAACATCGCGAGGGACTCGGCGACGGTGCGGTTGAGGTTGCGGGAGGCGAAGGTCTCCGTGGCCGAGCCGAACACGGCGATACGGGTGGCCCCGAGGGCGAGCGCGCGGTCCAGGCCGCGCTCGTTCGGCACCAGGACGGGCAGGGCGGCGTCCACGTCGGCGAGCAGCGGGAAGAGCTGCTCGGCGTCGGCCAGCTGGGGCACCCACTTGGGGTGCACGAAGCTGGTCGCCTCGATGGTGGTCAGGCCCGCGCCGGCCAGGCGGCGCACGAACTCCGCCTTGACCTCCGTGGGGACGGCCGTCTTCTCGTTCTGCAGGCCGTCGCGGGCGCCGACCTCGTGGATACGGACCCGGGCCGGCAGGCCGGGGGCCGGGACGGTCATGGGCAGGCCGATCACGCGCCCTCCTCCTCGTCCGCGGTGACGACGGCCAGGACCTGGTCCATGGCCACGGTGGTGCCGGGCGAGACGTCCAGCTCGGTGACCGTGCCGGCGTGCGGGGCGGAGATGACGTGCTCCATCTTCATCGCCTCGACGACGAGCAGGCTCTGACCGGCGGTCACCTTGTCGCCGACGGCCACCTTGACGACGGTGACGGTGCCCGGCATGGGGGCCGCGAGGGTGTCGGCCCCTGCCCGGCCGGCGCCGCTGAGGTTCGCCACGACGGGGTCGTGCGTCTGCACGTGCCAGCTGTCGGCGTCGCGCCCGAGCCAGACCCCCTCCGGGGAGGCCGCGTGGGTGAAGCGGTGCGTGACGCCGTCGAGTTCGAGGGTGAGGGCGCCGGGGGTGCGGCTGACGATCCGGGCGCGCGCCGGTGCGGCGCCGCTGTCGACCGCGTCCAGCAGGATGTCCTGCTCGGCGCCCACCTTCCGGGTACGGACCTCCACCGGGTCCTGGCCCGGGAGGCGGAAGTGGTGGACCGTCCAGGCGGGGGTGCCGCCGAGGCGCCAGCCGTTGGCGGCGTCGAACGGATCGACCCACCCACCCGGCCTCGCCGGCGTGTGCGGACGACCGAGCGGTGCTTCCAGCAGCGCGGCGGCCGCGTACACCTCCGGCGGGACACCCTCCGGGAGGAGCCCCGCCAGGTCGCGCTCGACCAGGCCCGTGTCGAGGTCGCCCGACACCACGTCCGGGTGGGCCAGCAGTCGCCGCAGGAAGCCGGCGTTCGTCTGGACGCCCAGGATCACCGTGTCGGCCAGCGCCGCCCGCAGCATGCGCAGCGCGGCCGGGCGGTCCGGCCCGTGCACGATGACCTTCGACAGCATCGGGTCGTACGTCGAGCCCACCGGAACGCCCGCGGTCAGGCCCGAGTCCGTGCGGACCGCACCGCCCGACGGCTCGGACAGCGCCAGGACCGTACCGCCGGACGGCAGGAAGCCGCGCGCCGGGTCCTCCGCGCAGACGCGGGCCTCGATGGCGTGCCCGGTCAGCCGGATGTCGTCCTGGGTGACCGGCAGGGCCTCGCCGGAGGCGACCCGCAGCTGGAGCTCCACCAGGTCCAGGCCGGTGATCAGCTCCGTCACCGGGTGCTCGACCTGGAGACGGGTGTTCATCTCCATGAAGTAATAGGAGGAGGGGTCCCCGCCCGGGACGATGAACTCCACCGTGCCCGCGCCGACGTACCCGCAGGAGCGGGCCGCGTCCACGGCCGCCGCGCCCATCGCCGCGCGGGTCTTCTCGTCGAGCAGGACCGAGGGGGCCTCCTCGATGACCTTCTGGTGCCGGCGCTGCAGCGAGCACTCGCGCTCGCCCAGGTGGACCACGTTGCCGTGGGCGTCCGCCAGCACCTGGATCTCGATGTGCCGGGGCCGGTCCACCCACCGCTCGACGAGCAGGGTGTCGTCGCCGAACGAGGAACGGGCCTCGCGGCGGGCCGCCGCGATCTCCTCGGCCAGCACCGCCTCGTCCCGTACGAGCCGCATGCCCTTGCCGCCGCCGCCCGCCGAGGGCTTCAGCAGCACCGGCATGCCGATCTCCGAGGCGGCCGCGACCAGTTCGGCGTCGGTCAGGCCGCTGCCGGAGGAACCGGGGACCACGGGTACTCCCGCCGCCTTCACCGTCTCCTTGGCGCGGATCTTGTCGCCCATGAGGGAGATCGCGGAGGCGGGCGGCCCGATGAAGGCCAGCCCGGCCTCGGCGCAGGCCTGCGCGAAGGCGGCGTTCTCCGCCAGGAAGCCGTAGCCGGGGTGCACGGCCTCGGCGCCCGTCCGCTTCGCGGCATCCAGCAGCCGCTCCACGGACAGGTAGCTCTCCGCGGCGGCCGCCGGGCCGATCCGGACGGCCGTGTCGGCCTCCCGTACGTGGCGGGCGTCCGCGTCCGCGTCGCTGAAGACGGCCACGGAGCGGATGCCGAGCTCCCGCAGGGTGCGGATGACCCGGACCGCGATCTCGCCGCGGTTCGCGACCAGAACAGTGCTGAACATCAGTGAGGTCCTCACGTCACATCACGTCACATACGGAAGATGCCGAAGCCCGGCTGTGTCTGATCCTTTTGGCCCAGCGGGGCGTTCGCGCACGCGGTCAGGGCCAGTCCCAGCACCTGCCGGGTCTCCATGGGGTCGATGACCCCGTCGTCCCACAGCCGCGCCGTGGCGTAGTAGGCGTTGCCCTGTTCCTCGTACTGGGCGCGGACCGGGGCCTTGAAGGCCTCCTCGTCCTCGGCCGGCCACTCCTGGCCGGCGCCCTCGATCTGGTCGCGCTTGACCGTCGCGAGGACCGAGGCGGCCTGCTCGCCGCCCATCACCGAGATCTTGGCGTTGGGCCACATCCACAGGAAGCGGGGCGAGTAGGCCCGCCCGCACATCGAGTAGTTGCCGGCGCCGTACGAGCCGCCGACCACCACCGTCAGCTTCGGGACCCGGGCGCAGGCCACGGCCGTCACCATCTTGGCGCCGTGCTTGGCGATGCCGCCGGCCTCGTAGTCGCGGCCGACCATGAAGCCCGAGATGTTCTGGAGGAAGAGGAGCGGGATGCCGCGCTGGTCGCACAGCTCGATGAAGTGCGCGCCCTTCTGGGCGGACTCGGCGAACAGGATGCCGTTGTTCGCGATGATCCCGACCGGGTGGCCGTGGATCCGGGCGAAACCGGTGACCAGCGTCTGGCCGAACTCGGACTTGAACTCCTGGAAACGGGAGGCGTCCACGATCCGCGCGATGATCTCGCGGGCGTCGTAGGGGGTGCGGGAGTCGACGGGGACCGCGCCGTACAGCCCGGCCGGGTCCACCTTCGGCTCCTCCGGGGCCTCGACCGACCAGGGCAGGGGCCCGCGGTCGGGCAGGGTCGCCACGATGTTCCGTACGATCCGCAGCGCGTGCGCGTCGTCCTCCGCGAGGTGGTCGGTCACGCCGGAGACACGGGAGTGGACCTCGCCGCCACCGAGCTCCTCGGCGGTGACGACCTCGCCCGTGGCGGCCTTCACCAGCGGCGGGCCGCCGAGGAAGATCGTGCCCTGGTTGCGGACGATGACGGCCTCGTCGCTCATCGCCGGGACGTACGCCCCGCCCGCGGTGCAGGAGCCGAGGACGGCGGCGATCTGCGGGATGCCGGCGCCCGACATGCGGGCCTGGTTGTAGAAGATGCGGCCGAAGTGCTCCCGGTCGGGGAAGACCTCGTCCTGCATGGGCAGGAAGGCACCGCCGGAGTCGACCAGGTAGAGGCAGGGGAGACGATTCTCCAGGGCCACTTCCTGGGCGCGCAGGTGCTTCTTGACGGTCATCGGGTAGTACGTGCCGCCCTTGACGGTGGCGTCGTTCGCGACGATCACGCACTCGCGGCCGCTGACCCGGCCGATGCCCGCGATGACCCCGGCGGCGGGCGCGGCGCCCCCGTACATCCCCTCGGCGGCCAGCGGGGCCAGCTCCAGGAACGGGGAGCCCGGGTCGAGGAGGGCGTCCACGCGGTCGCGCGGGAGGAGCTTCCCGCGGGCGGTGTGGCGGGCGCGGGCCTTCTCGCCGCCGCCGAGCCGGGCCGCGTCGAGCCGGGCGCGCAGGCCCTCGGTCAGCTCGCGGTGGGCGGCCTCGTTGGTCCGCCAGGCCTCGGACGCCGGGTCCGCGGCGCTCGTCAGCACTGGTGCCTGCTGCATCGGTCGAGCTCCCTTGCTCGTTCCACTTGCTCGGTACACGTTGTTAATCATCGTTAACGCATCTACGGCTCAGGTTAACGACCGCTAACGGCCCTGTCTAGAATGGTTTCCCATGAGCATCAGAGCGGCCGCCCCCACCCGACGCGAGCAGATCCTCAGCGAGGCCGCCCGCCTCTTCGCCGCGCGCGGGTTCCACGGTGTCGGCGTGGACGAGATAGGGGCCGCCGTGGGCATCAGCGGCCCCGGCCTGTACCGGCACTTCGCGGGCAAGGACGCCATGCTCGCCGAGCTGCTCGTCGGCATCAGCGAACGCCTCCTCACCGGCGGCCGCCACCGGGTCGCGGAGGCGGCGGGCGACCCGTGCCGGGTCCTGTCCTCCCTCATCGACGGCCACATCGACTTCGCGCTGGACGACCGGGCGCTGATCACCCTGCACGACCGCGAGCTCGACCGGCTGCGGGAGGCCGACCGCAAGCTCGTCCGGCAGCTGCAGCGCCAGTACGTGGAGCTGTGGGTGGAGGTCGTACGGGAGCTGCACCCCGAGGTCGGCGAGGCGGAGGTGCGGGTCGCCGTGCACGCGGTCTTCGGCCTGCTCAACTCCACCCCGCACCTGGGCGCCCTCGGCCGCGAGGCCACCGAATCGCTGCTGCGCAGGCTCGCGCACGGGGCCTTCGGGGCGCTGTCGGCGTGACCCGGGGCGTCCGCCGACCGGAATGGACGCGCCGCCTCCGCCCCGGCGGCGGCAGAATGGCCCGTATGCCGAAGCCGATAGAGACGTCCGTACCCACCCGCGCCGAGCTCATCGACCATCTGGTCCGCACGCGGATCGCGGGGCAGGTCGCGACGCCGCGCGAGAACAACCTCTCCCACTACCGCAAGCTCGCCAACGGCGACCGGCACTACTGGCTGGGCCTGGAACTGGGCGACCGCTGGACCGACGAGCAGGACGTGCTCGCCGTGATGGCGGAGCGCTGCGGGGTCGTGGACGACCCGGAGGTCCGCTTCGGCCAGGACACCATCGACCCCGAGCTGACGGTGGCCGGCCTGGACCGGCTGGCGGCGCGGCTGCGCAAGGCGGCGGCCGACCGGCAGCGCGTGCTGTTCGCCACCGGTCACCCGGGCGGCCTGCTGGACGTCCACCGCGCGACGGCGGCGGCCCTGCGCGCCGCGGGCTGCGAGATCGTGGTGATCCCGCAGGGCCTGGTCGCGGACGAGGGCTCGGTGTGGCAGTTCGCGGACGTCGCCGTGCTGGAGCGGGGCGCGACCCTGTGGCACACCCATTCGCCGGCGCCGATGGCGGCGATCCTGGACGCGCTCGCGGCCGAGGGCCGCCCCCAGCCGGACCTGGTTGTGGCCGACCACGGCTGGGCGGGCTGCGCGGCCCAGCGCGGCCTGGACGCGGTGGGCTACGCCGACTGCAACGACCCGGCCCTCTTCCTCGGCGAGGCCGAGGGCACCCTCCAGGTCGCCGTCCCCCTGGACGACCACGTCCGCGACCCCCGCTACTACGACCCGCTGGTGGCGTACCTGCTGCACGCGGCGGGCCTGCTCTGACGGCGCTGGCACGGCGCACACGAAAGGCCCCGACCGGGAACTACCGGTCGGGGCCTCCTGTTAGTGATGTGCGGTCAGGTCTGGCAGTACATCGCCAGGTACACCCGTCCGTCCCAGTCCTCAGAGCTCTGTATGAAGGACGTGTAGTCCACCGAGCACTGCCCGTTCCAGTCGTGAGCCTTAATGCTCCACTTGTAGAAGAGACCCTGTGTCAGCCTCCATCCCTCGCCGTCCGGACGCGAGTGTTCGGCTACCTTCTGCGGTGTAACAGAACTGAATGAGGGGGGATCCATGCCGAGGCTGGTCAAGTAGGCCCTCGACTTGTCCGGGGCGCTCCGAAACGTCAGCTGGGCGGAGAATCCGTCCCTGTCCGAACCTTCGCAGAACTGAACTTCTTCACTGGTTGGGAGCTCCGGCAGGCCATACTTCTCGAAGATCTGAGGTGAGATCGCCATCGATTTGCAGGGCTGCTCCTGCAAGGCCAGTTCGCCCAAGGTCGAACATCCGGTCAAGGTGAGTACCCCGGCCAGTACGGCGATGACAGTGGACCTGTCGATTCGAAGGCTCATCGGACTGATGACGTGTGGACGCTGCTCTTGCCTACCATTGCATACTCCCGGGCCGATCCGTATTCGTGCATGTCCGCGAAGTACTTCAGCGGGATGTGCATCGCCTTCTTGTTCTTGTCAAAGTTCCAGTCCTTGTAGATTTCCACAGTGTATTTCGCCTTGGCTGTGGTGGTGGGGCCCGGTCCGGATACCTCCATCGTGCCGGATATGCGCATTACGGCGTGACCGATCGCGTTCGCGTTGTCAAAGTTCGTGAACTGTGTGCCGAGCCAAGCGCTGTCCCCGTCGAATGAGCAGCTGCTGTCCGACCCGCAGCGGCCGCGCGCCTGCTCTGCCCATTTCACGAGTACTTCATTGACGCCCGTGGATCCATTGTCCAGGCCCTCTCCGGTGACGAAGCCTTCGTCGGGTGCCATGAGTTCGTCCACGTCCACCTCCTTGTCTTTCCCGTTGCCGTCCACATAGTGCCCCCACAAGTCGCACGAAAGGGTCAGCTGGGCATCGCAGGCTCCACCCATCAATGTGTAGTACCCGGCCACCTTGGCCGCGAGTATGATATTGAAGGACGTGTGCCAACGCTGCTTGGAGGCGTACTCCGCATTTTCTGACGGAGTGTGCGGCTTGGTCTTTCCTGGTGTGGAGAGCTTTTTGCCGCAATAGATTCCGCATCCTCTGGAGCGCTTGACGCCGTAGCCCGCGCTGTACCTCTTCGCGGCTTCGACGACACTTTGCGGCTTGGACTGGAACCCGCCGTCGGTGTTGTTGCCCTCGAAGTACTTCAGGCCGTCGGGGTCGGAGAAGGTGAACGGGTTGTTCGCGGCATACGTATAGCCGTGGAGCTGCTGGGCGTCCTTCAGGTCCATGATCGGGTCCACCGAGATGAAGCGGCCGATCAGGGGGTCGTACTCGCGGGCTCCGATGTGGGTCAGGCCGCTGTCGTTGTCCTGCGTGCCTCCGACGAAAGTCTTTTCGCCGGTCCACGTCGTCGGCTGGGTGCCGCGGGTCTCGCCGAACAGGCCCGTCTTGCGGCGGGTGACCGTCTGGGTCGTGTCGGCGGTCACCTGAGTGGTGCCGGTGTTGTGGTGGTCGGCGAGGGTGAAGGTGAGCTTGCCGCCAGTGCGGACGGCGACGTCGCCGTAGTAGCGGGTGCCCGTGACCGTGCCCGACTTGTCGAGCTTCAGCTCGTTGCCGGACGGCAGGTAAAGCGTGGTGCTGTCCTTCTCCTTGCGCAGGAGGCGGTTGCCGGTTGTGTCGTAGATGAACCCGTCAGTGGTCAGGCCCTGGACGAGGGACTTCAGACGTCCTTCCGCGTCCCAGTCGAGGTACTGGGTTTCACCCGTGCCGCTCTTGCGGGTCTTGGTGTTGCCGACCGCGTCGTAGGTGAAGGTCTCGTCGTGCGGGTCGGTGCCGGTCTGGGTGACCTTCGGGAGGTCGTGCTTCCCAGGCGTCGGGGGCGCGTAGGTGCGGACGGTGTCCGCCGTCGGGCCCGAGGCGGTCTTGTGCTTGGTCTCCGTCTTGCGGTTGCCGACGGCGTCGTAGGTGTACGTGGTCCAGTACGGGTCCTCACCACCGATGACGGTGGCCGATGGGGTGGTCGCGCAGGTCTCACCCTTGTTGGTCCACGCCTCGGTGATACGGCGCAGGGCGTCGAGGTTGACGCACTGGGTGTCCGTGGTCCGGGCGGCGTCCTGGCCGTATGCCGAGGCGATCGCCGTCAGGTTGCCGACGGGGTCATTGGTGTACCGGGTGTCCTCGAGCCGCGTCGGTGCCACATCGCGGTCGATGACCGCGCGCACGAGCGCGCCGGTGTGGGGGTCGTACTCGTTGGAGCGGTACAGGCGCTGGCCGGATGCGCCCAGTTGCTTCAGGACAGTGCGGCCGTAGTGGTCGTAGGACATGGCCGTCACCAGGCGACTGGAGCCCGCTGCCATGCTCTTCAGCAGGCCCGACACCTCGTGGTAGGTGCTGCCCACCGACTCGGCCGGGAGGCCGCCCATGGCGGGCTGCCTGGTCGAGAGGACCTGGCCCGTGATGTTGTAGACGTTCGTCCACTGGTACGTGCCAGCCATCGCGCCGGTATCGGGCGTGGACGGGATGACGACCTGGGTGTCGAGCGGCTGGTACAAGTCGTTGTACGACAGGACCTGCGAGGTGTACGCCTTGCCGTCGACGTGGCGGGTCGACTGCGAGAGCTGCCCCTTGGCCACGGTGTCGTAGACGGTCGAGGTCAGCGTCGTTGCGCCCTGCTTGGTGGCCACGGCACGACCGAGGTCGTCGTAGTCGGTGTGCAGGGTGATACCGCGGGCGTCGGTGACGTCGGTGACGCGGTCACCGGTGTCGTACACGGTCTTGGTGAGACCCTTGTCCGGGTCGTTCACCTCGACCTGGCGGCCGCGGACGTCATACGTGTACGTCCAGTTGGCGTTGGCCGGGTCGGTGATCTGGGCCAGTCGACCGAGCCTGTCGTAGGTGTACGTGGTCGACTGCGAGGTCGACCGAGCCGCGTCGGTGTAATCCTTCTGCTCCACCGGGCGGCCCAGCGCATCGACGGCGGTGGTCGTAGACGTGCCGCCCTGCGGCGGGACGACCGTGGTGGTGTCACCGGTGTAGCTGGTCGTCGTGCGCTTGGTCTCCACGCCGTTCTTCTTGGCGATGACCGCTGTCGGGCGGCCGACGCCGTCGAAGAGGGTGTCCGCGGAGGAGGGGTAGTTGAGCTCCTGTCCGGTGACCAGCTCGGGCGAGGGGGCGCCGTCGGCGTAGTACGTGCCGGAGGTGCGCCAGGCCAGGCCGCGGGTGTCGTAGAAGGTCTCGGTGACCAGGCGTCCGGCCAGGTCGGGCGACTGGGTCTGGGTCTGCCGCTCGCGCAGCAGACCGTCCTGGATGGAGTGGACGACCGAGTATTCGTAGTCGTGCGTCAGCGTCTTGGACGTGACGACGTTGGGCCCGCTGTTGCGGACGGTGTACTCGAAAATACGGCTCGGCTTGCTCGGGTTCGCCTCTTCCGTCCAGTTGGGTGCCCAGACCTTGGTCACCCGGCCGAGGGCGTCGTACGCCGACGTGGTGACCTTGCTGTTGGGGTCGGTGACCTTGGTGGCCTGGCCGCGCAGCGGGTCGAGCCGGCTGGTGACGGTGTGCCCCAGCGGGTTCGTCGCCGTCATCGCGGTCGGTACCTCGCCCGTGGCGGGCGTGTAGGTGGTGGTGGTCACCTTTCCGTAGGCATCGGCGGCGGCCAGGGGCCTGCCATAGAGGTCGTAGCAGAGCTCGTTGCCGGCAGCGCCGCAGGTCGACGGGATGGTCGACGCGGTGTCGTAGCCGTCGCCCTTGCCGTTGATCCTCTCGGTCTTCGTCACCAGGCCCCGGCCGGAGACGGTACCGAGCGCGCTGTTGTCGTAGTACGTACGGGTGTCGCCGACGATGTCGGCCGTCGTGGCTCCGGTCGTCCCGCACGGCAGCGCGACGGTCCTGACCTGGCTCTGCCGGTCCAGGATCCATGTGGCGGTGTTGCGCGCGTACGTGGTCGTGGTGCAGGACTCGTCACCGGTCTTGGCGGTGTCGCCCGTGCTCGACTCCCACTCGACCATGCCGTAGCCGTCGAACTGACGGCTGGTTTCGGTCGTCCGGGTGCCACCGGTGACGGTGGTGCGGTTGGACTCCTTCTCGACGTTCGTCTTGTAGGAGGTGAGGTTGGGCAGTCCCGGCCGCAGACGCTTGGCCACCTCGGCCGAACGCCACGGCGTGCTCGACGTCGCGCTCACGAGCTTGGTGGTGTCGTCGCCGTCGTAGGTGGCCGTCTCCCGGACCATGCCGGCGAATTCGGGACGGTCGGTGACCGCGGCTCCCGTGCCGTCCTTGACCTCCTTGCCGTCGAGGCCGCGGAAGTAGCGGGTCTCCGACAGCGTCTTCGGGTCGCTGGCGGCACCGGTGCGGGTCTGGACGAGTCCGTAGCCGCGCGCGACCGAGTGGACGCGGTCCTCGGCCTTGGTGAACTCGCTGGTGTCCTTGTCCCAGGCCGCTCCGCCCACATAGGCGTAGGAGGTCACCTTGTCGGGTGTCGAGGCGAGGTTGTCGCCCTCCACGATCTGGTTGACGACATAGGTGTTGAACCAGTCGAGCTTGGAGGTGTCACCCTCCCAGGCCCACTTGACGGGGTAGCAGCGGGTGGTGTTCGTCCCGTCCGAGGCCGGCAGCGTGGTGGGGGTGCAGTCCTGCTGCGAGTATGTGACACCGATGGTGCCACCGGTCTCGGTGTTGACCTGGGACATCCGCAGCCGGACGTAGGGGGCCAGTCCGTCGCCGGTCTTGTCCACGCGGTTGGGGCGCTGCTCACCCGCGAAGGTGACGGGGTCGAGCCGGATGTCGTCCGCGGCTCCCGCCTTTGCGGTGCGGGTGATGGACTTCAGCCACATCGGGGTGGAGATGCCGTCGCCCGCCGGCGGGAAGTTCTGGTCCAGGGTCCAGGAGTCGACGTCCTGGTAGGTGCCGCCGGTGAGGAGCTTGGTGTGGATCGCGGTGAGGCGCATCCGTGACCAGAACGTCGGCGAGTACTGGCCCTTGCACTCCGTCGAGCCGTCCTTGCAGAACAGGTCGTAGGGGGAGTCCGGCCAGTTCTTGGCGTTGGCCTCGTCGAAGGTCCCGCAGTTGGTGAGGCAGCGCTCGTCGACACCGAACTGCACCTGCGCCATCGCCTTGCCGCTGTAGACGGCGTCGGAGCGCAGGCCGTAGTCGATGCGGTCCAGCCAGCCGCCGCGGATGTACGGCGTGACCGTGGCCTTGCCGGTGGTCATGGAGACGTTGCGGCCGTAGTTGTTGGTCTCGGTCTTCCAGTAGTACGCCATCGCGTCGCCACCGGGGGTGACGACGTAGTCGAGCTGCCAGCGCCAGGCCTGCTTGCACCAGGCGCTCGCGAACGAGGCGTTGTAGCAGGGCTCACCCGCCTGGTTGCCGAAGACGGGCGCGGTCCAGGCCGAGTTCGTCGTCGGCGTGGAGGCGTCCTTCCATCCCGGGAGACGGTTCAGACCGAAGAAGTACTGTGTGCCGTCGGTCGTGGTGATCTTCCAGTGTTCACCGTCGTTGTCGCCGTTGACGGCGCCGGTGAGCTTCTCGACCTTCTCGCCCGAGTCGGAGGCCGGGTGCCAGCCCTTGCCCTGCTCGTAGACGAGTTCGGTCGACTTGCCGCCCAGCGACAGCGTGGCGTTGTCGTTGAACCAGCACTGGTCGCCGACCTTGGCGGTGTTGGTGCCGCCCGTCTTGTCGTCGTTGCAGGGCTTGTACCTGCGCTCGATGAAGCCGGGCTCCCAGGACCAGCCGTCACCGATCCACGAACCCTGGCTGTTGGACATGCCCGTACGGCCGTCCACGGACTGGGAGTTGTAGTTCAGCGAGATCTGCGGGCCCAGACCCCCGGGCACCGCTGGGGTCGCGACCGGGTAGGACCAGGAGAAGGCGCCAGTCGAGCCGCCCGCGCTCCAGGAGCCGGAAGGCTGGAGGGAGGTCGCCTTGTAGTCACCCGTCGGGCCGGCGTCACCGGCCGTCGTGGCGAGGACCGTCGCGCCGGCCGAAGCCGCGGATGCCGACTTCGCGGACACGCCCGCGGACTTGGCCGAAGGCGCCGTGCCCTGCGTGATCACCTGCGCCGAGAGCTTGCCCGCGCGCGTGTCGTTCTGCGTCTGCACCGGCGTCTGCGTACGGCACTCGGCGCGCTCCGGAGTCGTCAGCGCACACGCCGGAAGCTCCACCAGGCGCAGGCGGGAGGCGTAGTCGCCACCGTAGGCGCTGCGGAAGGAGCTGTAGTCCACCTCGACCTTCGCCGGTGCGGCCTGTGTGCCGCCGTCCGAGCGGCCTACCGACAGCAGGACGCCGTCGACGCCCGCCTTGCGCGCAGCGTCCTTGCCGACGAGGGAGACCTTGACCTTCGACGGCGCTTCGGCCGCCTTGCCCGGCGGGACGTAGACCGCCACCGGGAGCTTGCCGGCCTGCTGGGAGCCCGGATCGACGACCGGCCCGCGAGCGGAATCCGACAGGAACGACTTCGAGACCGGGCCCGAGGCGGCGCTCAGACTCACCTCCGCCGAACCGGCCGTGGGCCAGGAGACCTTCGGCGCCTTCCAAGGAGTCGCGCCCGCGTCATCGGCCTTCTTCGCGCCACCCGCGCGGACCGGCTTCACCGGTACCGCCTTCGGCTGCTTGAGTTCCGGTAGCGACGGCTTGGATTTGCCATCCGCTACGGCTACAGCGCTGGGCAACAAGCCCGAGAGGACGGCTGCGGCCAACGCCACAGAAAGTCCTCGCGCACGGAATTTTCTCACACCCCACCCCATGCTTCTAGAAAGATTTACGGCGCAGACTAACAGGCAGAATTCGCCAATCCGACATCCTGGAATGAGCCCCATTTCGGGGCAAGGGGATCTAGTGGCTCATAAGGGTTGACACGCATCTGACTGGCGTAAAAATGCCAGGTCAAGGTGCAGGTGCTGTCCGAAGCTCCCAGTAGAGTCAGCCGCGTAGATACCGGGCAGATGGAGTGCGTGTGAGAAGAAGAGAGGCCCTACTCGGCGTGCCGGGTGGGCGGGGGATTTCACGGGTCATCGCGGTGGCCCTGATAAGCGGAATTTCCGCTACCGGATTGACTGTCATTAATCCTTCAACGATTGCGGTGGCGGCCCCTGATCCGGTGGCCGAAGGATCCATGACTCCGGAAGACTTCGCGCTTGCCAAGGCGAAGGAGACCGGACAGCCCTACGAGCTGACCTCGGCCCGCACCGAGAACTCGGACACCTGGGCGCTGCCGACCGGCAAGTGGTCGACCAAGCGGCACGGCACGACAGTGCGTGTGCGCCAGGACGGCGGCTGGGTGTCCGCCGACCCGACGCTGCAGTTCGCGACGGACGGGAAGGTCAAGCCCAAGGCGTCGGCCGTCGCGATCACCTTCTCCGGCGGCGGCACCGGGCCGCTGCTGACCGGTGTGAGGAACGGCCGGACCCTGTCGTTCACCTGGCCGCAGGCGCTGCCCAAGCCGACCCTCGCCGCGAACGTGGCCACGTACGCCAACGTGCTCCCCGACGTGGACCTCCAGCTGAAGGCCGAAGTCGAGGGCTTCTCCCAGCTGCTGGTGGTCAAGACCCCCGCGGCCGCGCAACACCCTGACCTCGCCACACTTAAGTTCAAGCTCGACATGGTGGGCCTGAACGTCACCAAAGACGCGACGACCGGTCTGTTGACCGCCACCAATCCGGCCGGTGAGATCGTCTTCACCTCGCCGAACCCGGTCATGTGGGACTCCACCACCACCGGGGAAGCTGCCCCGGTTGCACGGGCGGCGGTGGCCGGCGCCACTTCGGGGACGAGCGAAGCCCCCTCAGATGTCTTCGTTACGCCGTCCGGGGCCAAG
The DNA here is from genome assembly GCF_024666385.1 of Streptomyces yangpuensis. Lineage (NCBI taxonomy): Bacteria > Bacillati > Actinomycetota > Actinomycetes > Kitasatosporales > Streptomycetaceae > Streptomyces > Streptomyces yangpuensis. Next base: position 2,699,876 of record NZ_CP102514.1, on the reverse strand, counting down.
AGTGCCCAGATGCCCACGGTCGTCACGGGTGGGAACCTGGAGATCAAGCCGGACCAGGCGCTCCTGAAGAATGCCGAGACCAAGTACCCCGTCTACATCGACCCGTCGGTGGCGTGGGGCAACCGGCAGAACTGGGCCTGGGCCTACCGCACCTGGGCGGACAACTCCTACTGGAACACGAAGGAGGACGTCCGGGTCGGCTACGAGTCCCAGACGCAGGGGCTTTCGCGGTCGTTCTTCCAGCTCGACACGTCCGTCGTCAAGGGCGCCAAGGTGTCGAAGGCGACGTTCCGGATCAAGGAGACCTGGTCCTGGTCCTGCACCCCCAAGCGCGTGGAGCTGTGGACCACCAATTCCATCTCGCCCAAGACGACATGGAACAACCAGCCGGCCCGGCGGAACCATCTCGACGGCTTCGACGCCGCCAAGGGGTGGGGGGATGCGTGCCCCGCCGGCAACCTCGAGTTCAATGCCACCGCCGGTGTCCAGGAAGCGGCCTCCAACGGCTGGTCCAGCATGACCGTCGGCCTGTACGCGGGCAACGAGGGCGACAAGTACCACTGGAAGCGGTTCGACCCCAAGACCGTCACGCTGGAGATCGAGTACAACAACCCGCCCAACACGCCCTCCGACCCGGGTATCGCCCCCTGGGTTCCGTGTGAGCAGGGAGGCTCGGTCGGCAACACCGCGATCAGGCTCTACGCGACGGCCTCCGACCGCGACGCGGGCGAGCTGAGCACCGAGTTCCAGCTCTTCAAGGAGGGCCAGAGCAGCCCCGCGCTCACGCAGAATCTCCCCTCCAGCAACGGCAAGTTCGTCACGTGGAGCGTCCCGGACGCCTCCCTGCCCGACGGGACCTACACCTGGCGGGCCCGGACGACCGACGGTGACGGTGCCCAGTCGGGCTGGTCGCAGACCTGCAAGTTCACCGTGGACCGGGCACGGCCAGCGGACGCACCGAAGATCAGCTCCACCGTCTTCCCCGACGGCACGAACGGCTGGCCCGCCGGCACCGCCAAGGCGCGCACCACGGGCGACTTCACCCTCTCCGCCAACGGTGACAAGGACGTCGTCTGGTACGGCTACTACACCGACTGGGACCCGGAGGTGAAGAGCACCTTCGTCGACGCGGGCACGGCGTTCACCGCGAAGCTCACCCCTCCCGGCGCAGGCCCCCACTTCGTCTACGCCTTCACCCAGGACGCCGCCGGAAACCGCTCGGACACCGCGGTGTACCGCTTCTACGCAGCGCGCGAGGCGGCGAAGGACGGACCGCACGACGTCAACGGTGACGGCAACCGCGACATCTGGAGCAACGACCTCTTCGGCAGCCTCCTGACCTATACAGGTCAGGGCAACGGCAAGTTCTCCGCGATGATCAGCTCCCCCAAGTCCTTCGCCAACGCCCAGGTCGCCAATCTGGGTGACTGGGACGACGACGGCTACAACGACATGCTGGCCCTCCACCCGAAGCCCGGAGTGCCGGGCAGGAAGCTGTGGGCCTACGGGAACAACGGGCAGGGCGCCGTCATCGGCTCCACCGAGCTGTTCGCTGCGCGGCCCGAGGAGAACCACTGGTCCGACGCCGATCAGGTCGTCGCGCCCGGCGACCTCGACAAGGACGGCATCCCCGACATCCTCGTCAAGCAGGGGGCCAAGCTCTACGCCTACTTCAACACCCCCGCCGGCCAGTTGGACGACACTCCGCCCGTGCTCGTCGGTGGCACCGACTGGGGCAAGTACACGGTCATCGCCGCCGGAGACCTCAACAAGGACACCGTCCCGGACCTGCTGCTGCGGGACAACGCCACCGGTGACGTCCTGAGCAGCCTCGGGCGCAAGAGCCCTGATCCCAGGCACACGGTCGATCTGGCCACCTGGGGCACCCTGACGCCCGCCAAGGTGCACTCCGGCCTGCCGCTGGGGAGCTACCCGCAGATCGGCTCGTCCGGTGACCTGAACGGTGACGGGGTCGTCGACCTGTGGGCCCGCCAGGCGGACAACACCATGGTCGCCTGGCCCGGCAAGGTCGGCGGCGACGGTGTCACCGTCGCCTCCTTCGGTGCGCAGTTCCAGATCGACGGGGTCCCGGGCGCCCGGATCCCCGCCGGCACCACCCTGGCCTCGGGCCAGGAGTACTCCAGCGGCAACTCCAAGCTGCTGATGAAGTCCGACGGCAATCTGGTCCTGCTGAGCAAGAGCGGCAAGCAGCTCTGGGCCACCGGTACCGCCGGGAACCCGGGTGCCACGGCCCGGATGCAGAGCGATGGAAGCTTCGTCGTCCTGTCGGCCGACGCCAAGACCACCCTCTGGAGCAGCAAGACCAGCACTCCGGGTTCGTACGCGATGCTCCTGCCCCGCGGTGTGCTCGTCATCTACACCGCCTCCGGGCAGAGCCTGTGGAGCAGCGGCAGTCAGAGCCGGCCGGACTACGACGGCGACGGCTACACCGACGTGGCGGTGCGCGACGTCAACGGCCACCTCTGGATCTATCCGGGCACCGGCGGTGCGGGTACCGGCACGCTGGGCCAGCGGTACCTCGCCGGCAACGGCTGGTGGCGTGACCACTGGACGAACGTCTACTCCGCCGACCTCAACAACGACGGGTACTCCGACATCGTCACCCGCAACAAGTTCGGGGACCTGTACCTGTACCCGGGCACCGGCAGGACGGGGACCGAAACGCTCGCCAACCCGGTCCTCATCGGTACCGGCTGGGACACCTACGCCGACCTCGGCTTCGGAGACATGAACGGCGACGGCCGCACCGACCTCATCGCCCGCGGCAGCGACGGCAATCTGTGGGTCTACCCCCACAAGGGCGGCACCGGCACCGGCACCCTCGGTGACCGGGTCTCAATCGGCTTCGGCTGGCATCCCCAGAACTGGCCCGCCCTGCGGTTCGCCGACCTCAACGGCGACAACAAGGCCGACGTCCTTGCTCAGAGCAACACCGGCAAGCTGCACCTCTACCCGAACAGCAGCAGTGCCGATTCCATCAGCCTCGGCAGTCCCAGCGTCGTCGGCGAAGGCTGGTGGAACGGGGAGTGGACCCCCTTCGCCAGCGACCTCAACGGCGACGGCAAGCCGGAGCAGGTCGGCGTCACCCGTACCGGGGACTTCTTCGACTTCCTCCCCGAGGGCCGCAGCCTGATCGGCGTCGGCTGGGTCGGATACGACATAGTCCTCTGACCGCTGTGAACAGGTGAGGGGGTGAGATCCCACAGGGATCTCACCCCCTCGGTCCTTTCCACCTTCTTAGGAGCGCGCGCCGACGGGATCCCGCTCACCCGCCGGGACTTCCGGTCCCGGCGCCGAGGACGAGTGACTTGCGCGGCCGGTGCCCCGGCCTCCGCCCAGGTCCTTCAGGCGCATCGCCGGCTTCTCCACGCAGTGCCACGAGACCATCGCCAGCAGGACGGTCACCGCGAGGCTCAGGCCGAGGTAGGGCAGCAGGCCCCAGCGGGCGAAGCCCAGGATCACCAGCGCCTGTTCGACGACGAAGCCGTAGATGTAGATCCCGTACGAGTAGTCGTTGCGCGCGCCTACGCGGCGGAAGGGGGCCGGGAGGCGGATCGCCAGCCACACCAGGAAGTAGGCGAAGGCAGGCAGGCCGACCACGAAGAGGAAGCCGTAGTGCGCGCTGAGCGCCAGCACCAGCAGTGAGCCGAACCCGAGCACATCGCTGACGGGTATCCGCTCGCGGTACAGCTCGATGACCGCTCCGAGCGCGAAGGCGAATCCGAGGTAGATGACGAGGACCGGATTCGTGAAGCCCAGTACGGGGAGGTCGACCGGGTGGAAGTAGGTGGCGTCGAAGGAGCCCGCCCAGAAGCGGTCGCCGACGGCCTGCCGGATGACGAGCCACCCCAGGAGGCCCGCGATCAGCAGCACCGCGCGCCGTGCACGGGCGAGAACGCCCGTCAGGGCCAGCAGCGCCACGCCGCCGTAGCAGAGGACTTCGTAGTACAGGGACCACAACGCCCCGTCGATGCTCCGGTCATGAGCGACACCCTTTGCCATGGCATCGGACATCACGTTGGAGACGTCGTTCTGGTTGAGCTGGATCGCCCCGTTCGAGCGCAGGTATTCCAACGGGCCCCAAGCGTGGCCCCAGAAACCGTCCAGCGTCCCGTGAAGTTTCCAGTACAGAACCGGAGCGGCGGCGAATGCTGTCAGGAACAGGCAGACCCACAGCCCGGGCAGCAGGCGCAATGCCCGGTGCCACAGGAATCTCCCCAGCCCCAGGCGCACGCCGCTGCGCGTGACGAGAATCCCCGAGAGGATGAAGAACCCGTAGACCGACCACTTTCCGAGGTCGGCTTGACCTTGCGTGAAGGAGTGGCCGAATTCAGTCTTTCCGAAACCGAGCACACGCGCGTGGGAGACGACAACGGCCGTCGCCAGAAGCAGCCGGATAAAGCCCAGGCTGTTGTTCCGGCCGGTCAGCAGTTCGGCAACGGAGCCGTGGGACCACCGCCCCGACCACCGAGAAGTGCGGTTGTCCACTTACGTGCCTATCCCCTGGTTCGGTCAACCGCAAAAGGCTGCCGGGGTTCGACGCCCCCTGTCCAATCCACTTCGCGTGAAGTGGCGCAGGTCACGGCGATCCGTCCATCGGGTCCCGCGGATCAGGTGCGCGGGATGCGGACCACGCCCTCCTGGATGACCGTGATCGCCAGGCGGCCGTCCTGGGTGTAGATGCGGGCCTGGCCCAGGCCCCGGCCGCCGTGGGCCGAGGGGGACTCCTGGTCGTACAGCAGCCATTCGTCCGCGCGGAAGGGCCGGTGGAACCACATGGCGTGGTCCAGGGAGGCGCCGACCACGTCGCCCACCGCCCAGCCGCCGCGCCCGTGCGCGAGCAGGACCGCGTCGAGCAGGGTCATGTCCGAGACGTAGGTGGCCAGGCAGGTGTGCAGCAGCGGGTCGTCGTCCGCGAGCTTGCCCTGCGTGCGGAACCAGACCTGCGAGTGCGGCTGAAGCGGTTCGCCGACCGTGCCCCAGGGCGGGGTGGTCGCGTACCGCAGGTCCACCGCGCCGCGCGCCTCCAGCAGCCGCTCGACGGTGCCCGGGTCGCGGAAGATCTCGCGGTACGGGGGCAGCGCCTCGGCGGCCGTCGGCAGGGACTCGGGGTCCGGGGCGGCCGGCATGGGGACCTGGTGCTCCAGCCCTTCCTCGTACGTCTGGAAGGACGCGGAGAGGTGGAAGATCGGCTGCCCGTGCTGGACGGCGACCACGCGCCGGGTGGTGAAGGAGCGCCCGTCGCGGATCCGGTCCACGGAGTAGACGATCGGCGCGCCGGAGTCGCCGGTCCGCAGGAAGTACGAGTGCAGCGAGTGCGGCAGACGGTCCGCGGGCACCGTGCGCCCGGCGGCGACCAGGGCCTGCGCGGCCACCTGGCCGCCGAACACGCGCGGCACCAGGGAGGTGCGGCTGGTCCCGCGGAAGATGTTCTCCTCGATCTGCTCCAGGTCGAGCAGATCGAGGAGATCCGTCAGTGCCTCGTTCAACGGGACTTACAGACCCATCGACTTGGCGATGATCGACTTCATGATCTCGCTGGTGCCGCCGTAGATGCGGTTGACGCGGTTGTCGGCGTACAGGCGGGCGATCGGGTACTCGTTCATGTAGCCGTAGCCGCCGTGCAGCTGGAGGCAGCGGTCGATGACGCGGTGCGCGACCTCGGTGCAGAAGAGCTTCGCGGAGGCGGCCTCGGCCGGGGTCAGCTCGCCCGCGTCCAGGGCCTCCAGGGCGCGGTCGGCGACGGCCTGGGCGGCGTCCACCTCGGCCTGGCAGGCGGCCAGCTCGAACTTGGTGTTCTGGAAGTGCGCGACGGGCTTGCCGAAGACGGTGCGCTCGGTGACGTATTGCTGGGCGAACCGGACGGCCGCGGCGGCCTGGGCGTACGCGCCGAAGGCGATGCCCCAGCGCTCGGACGCCAGGTTGTGGCCGAGGTAGTAGAAGCCCTTGCCCTCCTCGCCGAGCAGGTCCTCGACGGGAACCTTGACGTCGACGAACGCCAGCTCGGCGGTGTCGGAGGTCTTCAGGCCCAGCTTGTCGAGCTTGCGGCCGATGGAGTAGCCCTCGGACTTGGTGTCCACGGCGAAGAGGGAGATGCCGAAGCGGCGGTCGTCCGCGCTCGGGGCGGAGGTGCGGGCGCAGACGATCACGCGGTCGGCGTGGACGCCGCCGGTGATGAAGGTCTTGGAGCCGTTGAGGACGTAGTGGGTGCCGTCCTCGGAGAGCTTGGCGGTGGTCTTCATGCCCGCGACGTCGGAGCCGGTGCCCGGCTCGGTCATGGCGAGGGCCCACATCTCCTCACCGGAGACGAACTTCGGCAGGAAGCGCTTCTTCTGCTCGTCGTCCGCGAGCATCTTGATGTAGGGGAGGGCGAGTAGCACGTGCACGCCGGAGCCGCCGAAGTTCACGCCGGCGCGGGAGGTCTCCTCGTAGAGGACGGCCTCGAACTTGTGGGTGTCCAGGCCGGCGCCGCCGAACTCCTCGGGCACGTTGATGCCGAAGACGCCCAGCTCGCCGAGCTTGTAGTAGAAGTCGCGCGGCGCCTGGCCCGCGGCGAACCACTCGTCGTAGACGGGGACGACCTCGGCCTCGATGAAGGCCCGGATGGTCTCGCGGAACGCCTCGTGGTCCTCGTTGAACACCGTACGGCGCACGGCCGGCTCCCTTCGTCGCGGCGGTCCGCCGCCTATGTCTAAGCGCTTGCTCATAGCAAGTTACCGGCGAGTTGGCGACCCTGTCCAGAGCTCGGCAGACGGTATGACAAGCGCCACCCGCGCTGGTGGCGGCACCGGAGGCGGCCTCGGGGACGCCCCTGCCAACGCCCCTGACATCGGCGGGCGGCACCCGCAGGGGGCGGCTCCTGCCCGCGGAGGATCCGGCGGGCGGCCGCTGATCACCAGGATGGGATCCGTCCCGCACCGCCCCGAGCCGACCGACCGGGAGTCCGCATGAACCGCCGTACCCGCACCGCCCTCGCCGCCGCCCTGCTCCTCGGCCTCACCGCCGGCCCCCTGGCCGCCGCCGCCCACGCCGCCCCACCCGCCCCGGCCGCTGCGCATGCCGCACAGGGCCCCGACACCGCGGCGCTGCGCGCGGCTCTCGCCGGGCTGCCCGACCGGGACGCGACGGCCGCCCTCGTCCGCGTCGGCGGGAACGGCAGCTGGACCGGCACGGCCGGAGTCCGCGACCTGCGCACCGGCGCCCCCGCCCTGGAGCACGCCCGCTTCCGGGCCGGCTCCACCACGAAGGTCGTCACCGCGGCGCTCGTCCTCCAGCTCGCCGCCGAGGGTCGGATCGACCTGGACGCCTCCGTCCAGCAGCTGATGCCGGGGCTGCTGCCCGCGACGTTCGCCAAGCCCGTCACCGTTCGCAACCTGCTCAACTTCACCAGCGGCATCCAGGGCGGCGACGGCTTCGGCGACACCGTCGCGGAGGAGTACCCGCACCGCTTCGAGACGATCACTCCGCGGCAGGCCGTGGACTCCGGCACCGCCAAGGGCCCGGCGTTCGACCCGGGCACCCGACAGCAGTACAACAACATCAACTACACGATCCTCGGCATGCTGGTGGAGAAGGCCACCGGCGACTCCTACGCCCACCAGGCCGAGGTCCGGATCTTCCGCCCGCTCGGCATGACCGGCACGTCCTTCCCGCGCGGCACCGACCCCCGCATCCAGGGCGCCCACCACCGCGGCTACCAGCTGATCGACGGCAAGCCCGTCGACGTCACCGAGTGGAACATGTCCGACCGCTTCGCCGCGGGCGACATGATCTCCACCACGCGCGACCTGGAGCGGTTCGTCACCGCCCTCTTCAGCGGCCGCGTCGTCCCCGCCCCGCAGCTGGAGGAGATGTTCACCGTCCCGGACGTCCCCGGCGCCACGCGCAGCGCGAGCCTGGAGCGGTTCACCATCAACGGCAGGGAGGTCTGGGGGAAGACCGGCGCCCGGCCCGGATACCACACGGTGATCGCCGCGACCCGCGACCTGTCCCGCACCCTCGTGTACTCCGTCAACAGCACCGACGCCAAGGGCGACGGGCTCGCGGTCGTCCAGCGGTTCGGACTGCCCGCCTTCAACCGCTGAACGGTCCGGACGTAGCGGCTCCTTTCCGGGGGCCGCACCAATTGTCCAGAGCGGTAGCCGAGGCGGCGGGGCCCGAACGCCTCACAGGACCCTGAGCGCGAACCACAGCTCCATCCGGACGTCCGGGTCGTCCAGGTCCCGGTCCAGCAAGGCCGCGCAGCGCGCCACCCGCTGGCGCACGGTGTTGCGGTGCACGTCCAGGGCGGCCGCCGTGCGGTCCCAGCCGCCGTGGTGCGCCAGCCAGGCCCGCAGGGTCTCGCGCAGCGCGGGGGAGAGCGGCCCGAGCAGGGCCTCGGCGTGGGCGCGGGCCTCGGCCTCCCCGACCAGGCCCGCGAAGCCCGCGTCGGCGTGCCGGGCCAGCGGGGTACGGGCCGCCTCCGCACGCTGGAGCGCCCGCCCGGCCTGGGCGTCGGCCGCCGCCAGGGCGTCCGGCTCCGCGCCCGGCTCCGCCGGGGCGCTCACCCCCAGCCGCCAGCCGGGCTGCGCGCCGGGCTCCCGGTCGGCCAGCAGCCGTACGACCGACCCGCGCGGGTCCAGCAGTACGGTGCCCAGCGCGTCGGCGAGGGCCCGCGGGTCGCCGCCGCCGCGGGCGTGGACGGCGTACCAGGGCCCGGCCGTCAGGGCCGCGGCGGGATCCCCGTCGAGCAGCAGCCGGGTCAGGGCCGCGGCCTCGGTCCCGGCGGGCCGCTCGGCGGTGAGCAGGGTCAGCAGTACGGCGGCGACCGAGGCCACGGTGTGGTCGCCGGGCGCCCGGGCCGGGGTCGCGGTGCCCAGCGCGGCCCGCCCGGCCAGGGCGTAGGCGGTCAGGTGGTGTCCGCCCGCCCGGTCCGTGGCCGTGGCGGGCCCGCCCTCGCGGCCGACCCGGGCCAGCAGCGCGGACAGTGCCTCCCGGGCCGGCGCGGGCAGCTCCGGGCCCGCCGTCCGGCCGCCCGGCCACAGGGCGGCCGACCCGCCCAGGCTCGCGGCGAGCCGGGCCAGCACCGCCGGGACCGGATCGGGCCGGGCCGCGGCCGCCGCCAGGGCCTGCTGGGCCTCCGTGGTCCGGCGCAGCTCCCGGGTGCGGGCCTCCGCCGTCAGCCGCCCCACCGCGCGGGCGACCGCCGAGAACGGGGTCCGCGGCGGCACCTCCAGCAGGGGCAGCCCGTGCCGGGCGCAGGCCTCCGCCAGAGCTGCCGGTACCTCCTCGTGCACCGGAGCCACGCCGAAGCCCAGGGCGGCCGCCCCCGCCCCGGCCAGCCGGGCCACGTACCCGTCGGGGTCCTCGGCGGGGCCCGCCCCGGCGGTCAGCAGCAGCTCGCCGCCGAGCAGGTAGGGGGAGGGGTCGGGCATCTCGGAGGCGTGCACGCCGTGCACCCCGGCGGCGGCCGGCCCGGCGAGGTGGCGCAGGCCGAGCTCCCGGTCGGCGAGCAGTGAGGCGAGGAGCACCGGCGGGGTGAGCGGCTCCCCGGCCGGTCCGTTGCCGTACTCCGGATCGTGGGGAGCGGCGGACATGGATACTCCATACATATCGGTGGGGCCATATGGATGAAACGTACACTCCCCACCCTCGTGCGGCCCGCTTACGCTCGAAGTACCGCACACGTCAGGCCAGAGAAAGAGGCACAGCCATGAGCACGCAGCCGCGCGGACCCGTCGACTCCTCCCGCATCCCGCGCTACGCGGGCCCGGCGACCTTCGCCCGGCTGCCCCGCCTCGACGAGGTCGGCTCCGCCGATGTCGCCGTCGTCGGCGTGCCCTTCGACTCCGGCGTCTCCTACCGCCCCGGCGCCCGCTTCGGCGGCAACGCCATCCGCGAGGCCTCCCGCCTGCTGCGGCCCTACAACCCGGCGCAGGACGCCTCCCCCTTCGCCCTCGCGCAGGTCGCGGACGCCGGTGACATCGCGGTGAACCCCTTCAACATCAACGAGGCCGTCGAGACGGTCGAGGCCGCGGCGGACGAGCTCCTCGCGGGCGGCTCCCGCCTGATGACCCTCGGCGGCGACCACACCATCGCCCTTCCGCTGCTGCGCTCCGTCGCCAAGAAGCACGGCCCGGTCGCCCTGCTGCACTTCGACGCGCACCTGGACACCTGGGACACCTACTTCGGCGCCGAGTACACCCACGGCACCCCGTTCCGCCGCGCTGTGGAGGAGGGCATCCTCGACACCGAGGCCCTCTCCCACGTCGGCACCCGCGGCCCGCTGTACGGCAAGCAGGACCTCGACGACGACGCGAAGATGGGCTTCGGCATCGTCACCTCGGCGGACGTCTACCGCCGCGGCGCCGACGAGGTCGCCGACCAGCTGCGCCAGCGCATCGGCGACCGCCCGCTCTACATCTCCATCGACATCGACGTCCTGGACCCGGCGCACGCGCCGGGCACCGGCACCCCCGAGGCGGGCGGCATGACCTCCCGCGAGCTCCTGGAGATCATCCGCGGTCTGTCCTCCTGCAACCTCGTTTCCGCCGATGTGGTCGAGGTGGCCCCGGCGTACGATCACGCGGAGATCACCTCGGTCGCGGCCTCGCACACCGCGTACGAGCTCACCACGATCATGAGCCGCCAGATCGCGGCGGCGAAGGCGAAGTAAGAAGGGCACCGCACCCCCGTGACGCACGACCACGACCTGGTACTCCGTCCCACCGAGGCCCAGACGGCCGCCGCCCTGGCCGCGCCGCCGGGGCGGACGGGCGGGGACCTGGTCGTGGAGACGCTGCGGTCGCTGGGCGCCACCACCGTGTTCGGACTGCCGGGGCAGCACGCCCTCGGCCTCTTCGACGCGGTGGGACGCTCCGACCTGCGGCTGGTCACCCTCCGGGTGGAGAACAACGCGGGCTTCGCGGCGGACGCGTACGGCCGTGTCACCGGTGAGGCCGCGCCCCTGCTGCTGTCCACCGGCCCCGGCGCGCTCACCGCCCTGCCGGCCCTGGCCGAGGCGGCGGCGGCCTCGGCCCCCGTCCTCGCCATCTCCTCCCAGGTCCCCGTCGCGGGCCTCGGCGGAGGGCGGCGCGGCCACCTGCACGAGCTGCGCGACCAGGCCGCGTCCTTCCGGGACGTGGTCAAGTCGGTCCACGCGGCCCGCACCCTCTCCCAGATCCCCTCGGTGATCGCCGAGGCCTGGGAATCGGCGCTCACGGCCCCGCACGGCCCGGTCTGGGTGGAGATCCCGGAGGACGTCCTGCGGTCGGAGACGATCGTCCCGCCGGTCACGGGCATGGACGCGACCCCGCACCAGCTCGCCCCCCGCCCCGAGCTGACGGCGGTGGCGGCACACTGGCTGTCACGGGCCTCCCGGCCGGTGATCATCGCCGGCGGCGGGGTCGTCCGCGCGGACGCGTCCGGCAAGCTCAGGCAGCTGGCGGAGCGCCTGAACGCCCCCGTGGTCACCACCTTCGGCGGCAAGGGCGCCTTCCCCTGGACGCACCCGCTGTCCCTGCAGTCCTGGCTGGAGGACCGTCACATGACGGACTTCCTGGAGGACGCCGACGTGCTCCTCGTCGTCGGCTCGGGCCTCGGCGAACTCTCCTCGAACTACCACACGTTCTTCCCCACGGGCCGGGTCGTCCAGATCGAGGCCGACCTCGGCAAGCTGGAGTCCAACCACCCCGCCCTGGGCATCCACGCGGACGCCCGCCTCGCCCTCCAGGCCCTGCTGGAGACGGTGACCGAGCGGCAGGACGACCACGCCCCCGAGCGGGTCCGCATGGTCCTGGAGGACGTCGCCGCCCGCCTCGCCGACCAGGACCTGGCCCTGGAGCAGTCCCTCCTGGCCTCGATCCGGTCCGCGCTGCCGCCCCGCTCCCCGTCCTTCTGGGACATGACGATCCTGTCCTACTGGGCGTGGTCGGCCTTCGACGCCAAGCACCCCAACACGATGCACTCGGCCCAGGGCGCCGGCGGCCTCGGCTACGCCTTCCCGGCGGCCCTCGGCGCCTGCGTCGCGGAGCCGGGCACCCCCGTCCTCGCCGTCTCCGGGGACGGCGGCGCGATGTACTCGCTCGCGGAGCTGGCCACCGCCCGGCAGCACGACCTCGACGTCACCTGGCTGATCGTGGACGACGGCGGCTACGGCATCCTGCGCGAGTACATGACCGACGCCTTCGAGGGACGCACCACGGGCACCGAACTCACCCGCCCCGACTTCGTCGCGCTCGCGGAGTCCTTCGGCGTCCCGGCCACCACGACCACCCCGGACTCCCTGACGGCCGACCTCCGCAAGGCCCTCGCCACCCCGGGCCCCTCGGTCCTCGTCCTCCCGGCCACCCTCAGGATGTTCGCCCCGACCCACCTCTGATCCCTGCCGCGCGCTGCCCGCCCGCGCCCCCGCCGGGGCGCGGACGACCCGGACGGCGCACAGTGCGGGGCTCCCCGCGTGCGCCGGAGGCCACCGGCGTACACGTTCGAATTGTTGCGGCGGGATGAAATCCGCCGGTCGGGGCGTTCCCGCTTCCGGCAGGACAGGACCGAACGGGGAGGCCTACGTGGCGGCGGCAGAGACAGCGGCGGGGGAGAAACAGGGCTGGGCAAGGCGGCTGGCCGGCTACACGTGGCGGTACAAGGCCAACGTGCTGCTCGCCCTCGGCTCCTCGCTGGCGGGCATGGCCGTCATGGCACTCGTACCGCTCGTCACCAAGGTGATCATCGACGACGTCATCGGGGACCGCACCAGGCCCATGGGACCCTGGGCCGGGCTGCTCATAGCCGCCGCCCTGCTCGTGTACGTCCTCACCTACATACGCCGCTACTACGGCGGACGCCTCGCCCTCGACGTGCAGCACGACCTGCGCACCGACATGTACGACACCATCTCCCGCCTCGACGGGCGTCGCCAGGACGAGCTGTCCACCGGCCAGGTCGTCGGACGTGCCACCACCGACCTCCAGCTCATCCAGGGCCTGCTCTTCATGCTCCCGATGACGATCGGGAACTTCCTGCTCTTCGGGATATCCCTGGGGATCATGCTGTGGCTCTCGCCGCTGCTGACCGTCGTCGCCCTGCTGATGGCCCCCGCGCTCTGGTTCATCGCCAAGCGCAGCCGCAAGAAGCTCTTCCCCGCCACCTGGTACGCGCAGAGCCGGGCCGCCGCCGTCGCGGGCGTCGTCGACGGGGCCGTGACCGGCGTACGCGTCGTCAAGGGCTTCGGCCAGGAGGAGCAGGAGACCGCCAAGCTCCGCGACGCCGGACGCGGGCTGTTCGCCGGACGGATGCGGGCCATCCGGCTCAACTCCCGCTACACCCCCGCCCTGCAGGCCGTGCCCGCGCTCGCCCAGGTCGCCATGCTGGCGCTCGGCGGTTGGCTGGCCACCGAGGGGCGGGTCACCCTCGGCACCTTCGTCGCTTTCTCCACCTACCTCGCCCAGCTCGTCGGCCCCGTCCGCATGCTCGCCATGGTCCTCACCGTCGCCCAGCAGGCCCGCGCCGGCGGGGAGCGGGTCTTCGAGCTCATCGACACCGAGCCCGCGATCCGCGAGGGCGCGCACGAACTGCCCGCCGACGCACCCGCCACGGTCGAGTTCGAGGACGTCCGCTTCGGCTACGACCCCGAGCGGCCCGTCCTCGACGGGTTCTCGCTGTCCGTGGCGGAGGGCGAGACCGTTGCCGTCGTCGGCGCCTCCGGCAGCGGGAAGTCCACCGTCTCGCTCCTCATGCCGCGCTTCTACGACGCCGACGGCGGCACCGTCCGCATCGGCGGCCACGACGTCCGCGAGCTGACCTACGCGTCCCTGCGTGGTGCGATCGGACTCGTCCCCGAGGACTCCTTCCTCTTCTCCGACACCATCCGCGCCAACATCGCCTACGGCCACCCCGGCGCCACCGACGAGCAGATCGAGGCCGCCGCCCGCGCCGCCCAGGCCGACGGGTTCGTCCGGGCCCTGCCCGCCGGGTACGACACCAAGGTCGGAGAGCAGGGCCTGACCCTCTCCGGCGGCCAGCGCCAGCGCATCGCCCTGGCGCGCGCGATCCTCACCGATCCCCGGCTGCTGCTCCTCGACGACGCCACCTCCGCCGTGGACGCCCGCGTCGAGCACGAGATCCACGAGGCCCTGCGCACCGTCATGGCCGGCCGGACCACCGTGCTGATCGCCCACCGCCGCTCCACGCTCGCGCTGGCCGACCGGATCGCCGTCCTCGACCGCGGGCGGCTCGCCGAGATCGGGACGCACGAGGAGCTTCAGAAGCGCTCGCCGCTCTACCGCAGGCTGCTGACCGACCCCGACGCGCTCGGCGCCGGCTCGCCGCGGACTCCGGACGCCCTCGCGATGGCGGAGTTCGAGAGCGAGCTCGACCGCGACCTCGAACGCGACATCGAGCTGGAAGCCGAGATCGACTCCGAGCCCGTCAACGCCAAGCGCAGGGTCCCCGCCGGGATCACCCCCGAGCTGTGGCGCCGCCGCGAGGAGCCCGACGGGGCCCCCGCGACGGCTCCCGCCGCCGGCGCGGGGGCGCCCGGCGCCGGCCACTCCATGGCCGGCGCGGTGGCCGGGACGCCCGCCACCCCCGAACTCCTCGCGCAGGTGGCCGCGCTGCCGCCCGCCGACGACCGGCCCGACGTGGACGAGGCGCGCGCCGCGGCCGCCGAGGACAGCTACGGGCTGCGCCGCCTCCTCAAGGGCTTCTGGGCGCCGCTCGCCCTCTGTCTCGCCCTCGTCGCCGTGGACGCGGGCGCCGGACTGCTGCTGCCGGTCCTGATCCGCCACGGCATCGACCAGGGTGTGGAGCAGGCCGTGCTCGGCGCCGTCTGGGCGGCCGCCGGGCTCGCCCTCGCCGTCGTCGTCGCCCAGTGGGCCGCGCAGTTCGCCGAGACCCGGATGACGGGCCGCACCGGCGAGCGCGTCCTGTACTCCCTCCGCGTCAAGATCTTCGCCCAGCTCCAGCGGCTCGGCCTCGACTACTACGAGCGCGAACTCACCGGCAAGATCATGACCCGGATGACCACGGACGTGGACTCGCTGTCCACGTTCCTGCAGACCGGACTGGTCACGGCCGTCGTCTCCGTCTTCACCTTCTTCGGGATCCTCGTCGCCCTGCTCGTCCTCGACGTCGAACTCGCACTGATCGTCTTCGCGACCCTGCCCGTCCTGGTCATCGGGACGATCGTGTTCCGCCGCAGGTCCGTCGCCGCCTACGAGCTCGCCCGCGACCGGGTCAGCCTGGTCAACGCCGACCTCCAGGAGTCCGTCTCCGGTCTGCGTATCGTCCAGGCCTTCCGCCGCGAGGGCTCCGGCGCCACCCGCTTCGCCGAACGCAGCGACTCCTACCGCGAGGCCCGGGTCCGCGGCCAGTGGCTGATATCGGTCTACTTCCCGTTCGTCCAGCTGCTGTCCTCGGCGGCCGCGGCCGCCGTGCTGATCGTCGGCGCGGGCCGGGTGGAGGCCGGGACGCTCACCACCGGCGCGCTGGTCGCCTACCTGCTGTACATCGACCTGTTCTTCGCCCCGGTCCAGCAGCTCTCCCAGGTCTTCGACGGCTACCAGCAGGCCACCGTCTCCCTCGGCCGCATCCAGGACCTGCTGCGCGAGCCCACCACCACCCCGCGGCCCGAGGCCCCGCGCGAGCTGCCGGAGCTGCGCGGCGAGATCGCCTTCGAGGACGTCCGCTTCCAGTACGGGACGGCCGCCGAACGCGGTGAGAAGGGCGAGGCTCTGGCGGGCATCAGCCTGCGCATACCCGCCGGTCAGACCGTCGCCTTCGTCGGCGAGACCGGAGCCGGGAAGTCCACCCTGGTCAAGATGGTGGCCCGGTTCTACGATCCGACCTCCGGCCGCATCACCGCCGACGGCACCGACCTGCGGGAGCTCGACCTGACGGCGTACCGCCACCGGCTGGGCGTGGTCCCTCAGGAGTCGTACCTCTTCCCGGGGACCGTCCGGGACGCCATCGCCTACGGGCGGCCGGAGGCGAGCGATGCCGAGGTGGAGGCCGCCGCCCGCGCGGTCGGCGCCCACGCCATGATCGCCACCCTCGACGGCGGCTACCTGCACACCGTCGCCGAGCGCGGCCGCAACCTCTCCGCGGGCCAGCGCCAGCTGATCGCGCTGGCCCGCGCCGAGCTCGTCGACCCGGACGTGCTGCTCCTCGACGAGGCCACCGCCGCCCTGGACCTGGCCACCGAGGCCCAGGTCAACCAGGCGACGGACCGGCTCTCCGGCAAGCGCACGACGCTGGTGGTGGCGCACCGGCTGACCACCGCCGCGCGCGCCGACCGGGTCGTGGTCATGGACCGCGGCCGCGTCGTCGAGGACGGCTCCCACGCCGAACTCCTGGCGCGCGACGGCCGGTACGCGGAGCTGTGGCGCACCTTCGTCGGGGAGGACGAGCGCGCCGCGGCCTGAGCGGGAGGAGAGCCGCCGCCACCCGGGCCCCGGGGTCAGAACGCGCCGAACAGCAGGTTCCCCGGGGCGTCCTCGTCGGTACCGGTGTAGTACTCGCGTACCGCGCCGAGGAGTTCGTCCACCGTCGGTGAGCCGTCCCCGTCCGCGTCGATCCGCCGGAACAGCGCCTCGGTGTGGGCGGGGCCCAGGTTCGTGTCGAAGGCCTCCTGCGCCCGGTGGAACCCGCTGCGTCTGCGGCAAGCCGCATCCGCGGCTACGTCGTGCGGACTTGAGATCACCCGGCGTGATCTTCCGGCCGGCCGTGAACTCCCGTCTCCCCGGCGGGGAGTTGCGGATCCACCCGTACGAGGGAGGCGCGTTCGCGGCGGGGGTGGCCGGGTGCTTGCGGACGGCAACCTTTCAGGGCGTCCGGGCGTCGTACGTGCGTGCGCACATCGTCCGTGCGCACGATCGATCGGGGGGACCGGATGGTGAAGGGGCGGGGTGGGCCGGGCCGCCGGGCCGCAACTCTGGGAGCGCTCACAGGAGCCCTGTGGCTCTCTGTCGGTGGCCTCTTCGCCGGGCCGCCCGTCCAGGCCGCGGGCGGGGGCGGGGGCTGTACGGGCCGGCTGGCGCGGACGGTGCCGTTCGAAGCGGGTGAGCTGCGGGTCTACAAGAGCCGCACCCGGGCCTGCGCCATGGCCGTGGCCCGGACCGCGGGCGAGCGGCGGCGGATGGCAGTGAGCATCCAGCCGCGCGGTGGCGCACCGGTACTCGACGCCGGGCGATTCACCCGATACGCCGGGCCCGTCACCGTCGGGGCGATCAGCCGCTGTGTGTATGTAAAGGGGAGCGTGGGAGGCGGTTCGGCCGACTCCGGCTGGATCCTTTGCTGAGGGACAGTCCCAACTGGGTCTGTTCAGTGGCGTGTTGCCCCGGCTAGGTTCACGGCGACCGAAGTGAACTCAAGGGGAGGGCGAATGCGCAAGACGCTCGGATGGCTGCTGTCGCTCGTGGTGCTCATCGGCACCATGGGGGCGGCCGGCTCCACGGCACATGCGGCCACCGCCGCGGAGCCGACGGCGGCCGCGGACATCAAGGACCAGATCCTCGGCATTCCCGGGATGAGCCTGATCGAGGAGAAGCCGTACCCCGGCTACCGATTCTTCGTGCTGAACTACGAGCAGCCGGTCGACCACCGGCAGCCGTGGAAGGGCACCTTCAAGCAGCGCCTGACCCTGTTGCACAAGGACGTCTCGCGGCCGTCGGTGTTCTTCACCTCCGGCTACAACGTCAACACCAACCCGCGCCGCAGTGAGCCGACGACCATCATCGACGGCAACCAGGTGTCCATGGAGTATCGATTCTTCACGCCTTCCCGGCCCGACCCGGCCAACTGGGCCAACCTGGACATCTGGCAGGCGGCCAGTGACCAGCACCGCATCTTCACCGCCCTGAAGAAGATCTACAAGAAGAACTGGCTGGCCACGGGCGGCAGCAAGGGCGGCATGACGGCGACGTACTACGAGCGCTTCTACCCGCGCGACATGGACGGCGTCGTCGCGTACGTCGCGCCCAACGACGTCGCCGACAAGGAGGACTCGGCCTACGACCGGTTCTTCGCCAAGGTCGGCACCAAGGAGTGCCGCGACAGGCTGAACGCCGTGCAGCGCGAGGCGCTGGTGCGCCGCGAGCCGCTGGAGGCCAAGTACGCGGCGGCCGCCGCCGAGAACGGCTGGACCTTCACCACCGTCGGCAGCCTCGACAAGGCCTACGAGGCCGTCGTCCTCGACTACGTCTGGGCCTTCTGGCAGTACAGCCTGCTGGCCGACTGCGCCTCGATCCCGGCCGCCGCCACCGCCACCGACCAGGAGATCTGGGACTCGATCGACGCGATCTCCGGCTTCTCCGCCTACGCCGACCAGGGCCTGCAGACGTACACGCCGTACTACTACCAGGCGGGCACCCAGCTCGGCTCCCCGGACATCAAGCAGCCGCACCTGGGCAACCTGAGCCGCTACGGCTACCAGCCGCCGCGCAACTTCGTGCCCCGCGACATCCCCATGACCTTCCAGCCCGGAGCCATGGCGGACATCGACAGGTGGGTGCGCGACAACGCGAACCAGATGCTGTTCGTGTACGGCCAGAACGACCCGTGGGGCGCCGAGCCGTTCCGCATCGGGTACACGGCGCGCGACAGCTACGTGATGACCGCGCCGGGCGCCAACCACGGGGCGAACGTCGCCAAGCTCCTCGACGGCGAGAAGGCCCTCGCGACCGCCAAGATCCTCCAGTGGGCCGGCGTGGCCCCGGCGGCCACCCTCGCCGACACCGGCCGGGCGGCGCCGCTGGCGGCCCCGGACGCCGAGCTCGACCGGCGCGACCTGGACCGTGAGCCGCAGCTGCGCCCGTAAGGCCGTAACCCCCTTGGGGTGAGGGCGTGCCCGCGTTCGGTGCGGGCACGCCCTCCGTCGTACCGGCGGCCGGTCTCAGGAGCCGTAGGAGAGCCCGTGGCCCAGCGGGTAGCGGCCCGGGACCGGGACGGGCAGACGGCCCGAGGGCCGCGCCGCCCCCGTCAGGACACGGGCCGCCGCCCGCATCTCCGCGTCCCCCCAGGAGTACGTCGCCAGCTCCGCGGCGCAGGCCGGCAGCCGGGCCGGGTCGTAGGGGTTGCGGAGCGCCACCAGGACCACCGGAACACCGGTGGCGATCAGCTCCGTCACCAGGGTGCGCTGCGGGCCGTCCCCCTCCGGGACGTTGTACGTGCACACCAGCACCGCCGCGTGCCCGGGCGCCGCGGCCACCGCGCGCGAGGGCGGCACCGCCGTGGCCCGGCAGCCCAGCGTGGTCAGCTCCCGGGCCAGTACGACGGTGGGCGGGCCGGTCGTCCCGCTGGGGGAGACCGGGTCCGTCCCGGTGACCAGCAGCCGGGGCGCGGCCTTGGCGTCGATCGGCAGCAGCTTGCCGGGATCGGCCAGCAGGGTCGTGGTCGCGGCCGCGATCCGGTCGGCGGCGTCCAGGTGTTCACGTGCGCCGACGACCGCGCCCACCGTCGAGGCGGAGGGGTACGCCTCGTCGAACAGGCCCCGGCGGGCCTTCAGTTCCAGGATCCGCAGCACCGACTCCTCGACGCGCTCCTCGGTCAGCTCGCCCGACGCGACGGCCGCCAGCACGCCGCGGTGGGCCAGGGGCAGGTCCGGTGGGTTCAGCAGCTGGTCGCAGCCCGCCAGGAGGGCCAGTACGGGCACGCGGTCGTCCCCGTACTTCTGCCGGACCCCGGCCATGTCCAGGGCGTCGGTGACCACCACCCCCTGGAAGCCGAGGCGTTCGCGCAGGATGCCGGTGACGATCGGCCGGGAGAGGGTCGCCGGGTCGCCCGAGGGGTCGAGCGCGGGGAAGACGATGTGCGCCGTCATGATCGCGTCCACCCCGGCCTCCACCGCGGCCCGGAAGGGCGGCTCGTCGAGCTCCTCCCAGGCGGCCCGGGTGTGCCGCATGACCGGCAGGCCCACGTGGCTGTCGGTCTCGGTGTCCCCGTGGCCGGGGAAGTGCTTGGCCGTGGCGGCCACCCCGGCGCCCTGGTAGCCGCGTACCTGGGCGGCGACCAGCTCCGCTGCGGCGCGCGGGTCGGAGCCGAAGGAGCGGACGCCGATGACCGGGTTGGCCGGGTTGACGTTGACGTCGGCCACCGGTGCGTAGTCCTGGCGGATGCCCATGGCCGCGAGTTCCGTGCCCGCGATCCGGGCGGCGCGCCGGGCGTCGGTGGCGGAACCGGAGGCGCCGAGGGCCATGGCCCCCGGGAACAGGGTCGCGGGCCTGCCGATCCTGGCCACGGCGCCGTGCTCCTGGTCGGTGGAGAGCAGCAGCGGGATCCGGGCGCCGGTGGTGAGGGCGGTCTGCTGCAGACCGGCCGAGAGCGCCGCGATCTGCTGCGGGGTGCGGGTGTTGTGGGCCCAGGCGAAGTACACGATCCCGCCGAGGTGGTAGCGGGAGACCAGTTCGGCGGCCGTGCGCACGCCGAACGCCGCGTGGTTCTGCTCGGCGTCCGCGGGGTCGGGGTCGGTCGCGGAATGCCCGTACGCCCGGGAGACGAAGAGCTGCCCGACCTTCTCGGCGAGGCTCATGCGGTCGACGGCGCGGCGCAGCCGAGCCCGGTCGGGGTGGCGGCCGGGGGGACCGTCCGGGTTGAGGGCGTCGTCGGTGGTGCGTGCGGGGCCCGAGGCGGTGGCGGCCGCACCCGCGGCCGTGGCGGCGACCGCGACGGCCGCGGCGAGCAGGTTCCGGCGGGAGGCGTGGTTCGGCACGCGCCGGACCCTACCGGTGGTGTCCGGGCGGGGCCGGGCGTGTCGCTGCGTGTCGCTCTGCGGGGGTCGGCGGCGGGGCGGGGCCGACGGCGGGGCGGCGGTGTGGGGCCGACGGGGCCGGGCGCGCGCCGGGGTGTCTCCTCGGGCGCCGAACGTGGCGGGGCAGCGCGCAGTGGCGGGGTGGTTGCGTTCGGCGCCCTGCGGGGACACCCCGGCACACACCCGACCCCGTCGGCGGCCGTGGTCGGGGCCGCCCCGGCGTGCACCCGGCGCCGTCGGCGGCCGTGTCCGGCCCCTTCGGGCCCCGGGATCGGTGGCCGGGTTACTGCGGGGGCCAGTGGGTCTGGAGGGTGCGGACCGTTTCGGTGATGGCCGGGCGGCGGGCGGCTCCGGTGCGCCAGAGGGCGTACAGCCGGCGGACGGGGCCCGGTTCCAGCGGTACGGCCACGGCTCCCGGCGGGAGGGGGCCGGTGCCCAGCCGGGGGACGACCGCCACCCCGAGACCGGCCGCGACCAGGGCGACGATGGTGTGGTTCTCCTCGGCGACGTGCGCGATGTCCGGCTCGAAGCCCGCGGTGCGCAGCGTCCGCATCAGCCAGTCGTGGCAGACCCGCCCGGGCGGCTGGCACACCCAGCGCTCACCGCCGAGGTCGGAGCGCCGGACGGCGGCGCGGGTGGTGAAGGGGTGGCCGGCGGGGACCACCAGGTCGCAGAGATCGTCACCGATCAGGGCCTGTTCCACCCCCTCGGGCGCGGGCAGCGGGGCGATGTCCCAGTCGTGGGCCACGGCCAGGTCGGTGACGCCCCGGGCCACCAGGTCCACGGACAGGTGCGGGTCGACCTCGGTGAGGCGTACGTCCAGGGCCGGGTGGCGGTGGGCCAGGTCGGCCAGTACCCCCGGCAGCAGGCCGCGTGCGGCCGAGGCGAACGCGGCGACCGTGAGCAGCCCGCTCGGCTGCCCGCGGCGCTCCTCCAGGGTGGTCTCGGCGCGTTCGACGATCGCCAGCAGCTCCTGTGCGGTGTCCGCCAGATGGCGGGCCTCCTCGGTGAGGGCGACGCCGCGCCCGCGCCGTTCCAGCAGGGTGGTACGGGTCTCCCGCTCCAGCTTGGCGATCTGCTGCGAGACCGCGGAGGGGGTGTAGCCGAGGGCGGCCGCCGCGCCCGCGACCGAGCCGTGGACGGATACGGCGTGCAGGGCGCGCAGCCGGGCGAGATCGAGCATGCCCTCATCCTATTCGGTAGCAGCGCTTCATCCATGGGTGAAGACATTCGCGCTGGTGCTACATCGTCGGGCGGTCGATGCTCGGTCCATGCGTCCCGTACACACCGCACTCGCCGTGCTCGTCGCCGCAGTGTGGGGCTTCAACTTCGTGGTCATCGAGATCGGCCTCGGCCATTTCCCGCCCCTGCTGCTGTCCGCCCTGCGCTTCCTCGTCGCCGCCCTGCCCGCCGTGTTCTTCGTCGGGCGGCCGAAGGTCGCCTGGAAGTGGGTCCTCGGGGTCGGCGCCGCCCTCGGCATCGCCAAGTTCGGACTGCTCTTCACCGGCATGGACGCGGGGATGCCCGCCGGGCTGTCCTCGCTCGTTCTGCAGATCCAGGCGGTCTTCACCGCCGTTCTCGCCGCCGTCGTGCTCCGCGAGCGGCCGGGCCGGGTGCGGGTGACCGGGATGGCGGTGGCGGTGGCCGGGATCGCCGTCGCCGCCGTGGACGGGGGGACCTCCGGGCCGGTGCTCGGCTTCACCCTGGTCGTGGCGGCCGCCGCCTGCTGGGGGGTCTCCAACGTGCTGACCCGCAAGGCCTCCCCGCCCGACGCGCTGAACTTCATGGTGTGGGTGTGCACCGTGCCCGTGCTGCCGCTGTTCGGACTGTCGCTGCTGCTGGAGGGGCCCGAGCGGGACCTGGCCGCGCTGCGGGCCCTGGACTGGTCCGGGGTGGGCGTCATCGCGTACGTCGCGTGGATCTCGACCGTGTTCGGCTTCGGGGCGTGGGGCTACCTGCTGCGCCGCTACCCGGCCTCGTCGGTGGCTCCGTTCAGCCTGCTGGTGCCGGTCTTCGGGATGTCCTCGGCGGCGCTGGTGCTGGGGGAGCAGGTGTCGGGCCTGCGGTGGGTGGCGGCGGTGCTGCTGGTGGGCGGGGTGGCGCTGACGTCGCTGGCGCCCGCGCGCGCGGCCGTCAGCGCGCAGAGCCGTCCTGCAGCGGCAGGCGCCAGTCCTGCCCGACGAGGGAGACCCCGTACGAGCGGTGCGGGCGCTCCGCGACGAGGGTGAACCCGGCCCGCAGGTAGAGCTCGCGGGCGTCGGCCAGTACGTCGTTGGTCCACAGCACCAGTTCGCGGTAGCCGGCCGAGCGGGCGAAGGCGACGACCGTGCCGACCAGCAGCCCGCCGATGCCGCGGCCGCGCCCCTCGGGGTCGACCAGGAGCAGCCGCAGGCGGGCGGTGCCGGGTGCGCCCTCCTCCCGTACGCACATCACCGAGCCCACCGGGCGGCCGTCCAGCTCGGCGATCCAGACCCGTTCCAGGTACGGGTCGTGGTCCTCGGCGAAGTCGGCGACGATCCGGGCCACCAGGCCCTCGAACTCGGTGTTCCAGCCGTACTCGGCGGCGTACAGCGCGCCGTGCCGCTGCACGATCCAGCCCAGGTCGCCGGGGGCCGGGTCGCGCAGGCGGACTCCCTTGGCCTCGGGGTCCTGGGGTGTCCGGGGTGCCGAGGGCGTGTCCATGGCGCCCGAGGATAGCGCGCGGGCCGGGCCGGGGGGATGCCTCGCGGCCGCCGGCCCGCACGGGGCCGCACGAGGTGTTCCGGAGGGCTGTGTCCGGCCGCCGCCGAGGATCCGGACGGGGAGGTCGCCGAGGCCGCCCTCGCCCGCGGGGCCGCCGAGCGTCGACACGCCCCGCGGCGGGGGCCGGCCACCTCGGCGACGGCACCTCGGGTAGGCGTTGGGTAACGGAAACGTAAATCTGCGACCCCGGATGCAACCCTCCGGGGGGACCGCGGGTCGTATGGTGCGTCGGCACTTCCGGGGAGGGATCCGGGGGGATCGGGAAGTCCGGCGAGGGAGGGGTAACCGTGAGGGGGTCCGGCCGCGAGGCGGGACCCCCTTCGCGCTGTCCACAGGGCTGACGGGATGTCGGCGCCGCCCGGTAGCTTCGGGTCATGGCAACGGACGGGGTACGAGCGGCGGTGCAACTGGCGGTGGTCGAGGGCGTGCTCGAACGCATCACCTACGCCAACGAGGAGAGCGGCTACACGGTCGCCCGCGTCGACACCGGCCGCGGCAGCGGCGACCTGCTCACCGTGGTCGGCTCGCTGCTGGGGGCGCAGCCCGGCGAATCGCTGCGCATGGAGGGCCGTTGGGGCTCCCACCCGCAGTACGGCAGGCAGTTCACCGTGGAGAACTACCGCACCGTCCTGCCCGCGACCATCCAGGGCATCCGGCGGTATCTCGGCTCCGGTCTGATCAAGGGCATCGGGCCGAGGATCGCCGACCGGATCGTGGAGCACTTCGGCACCGACACCCTCGACGTGATCGAGGCCGAGCCGAAGCGGCTGGTCGAGGTGCCGGGGCTCGGCCCCAAGCGGACGAAGCTGATCGGGGCCGCCTGGGAGGAGCAGAAGGCCATCAAGGAGGTCATGGTCTTCCTCCAGGGCGTCGGTGTCTCCACCTCCATCGCGGTGCGCATCTACAAGAAGTACGGCGACGCCTCCATCTCCGTCGTCAACAACCAGCCCTACCGGCTCGCGGCCGACGTGTGGGGCATCGGCTTCCTGACCGCCGACCGCATCGCCCAGGCCGTCGGGATCCCGCACGACAGCCCCGAGCGGGTCAAGGCCGGACTGCAGTACGCCCTGTCCCAGTCCACCGACCAGGGCCACTGCTTCCTGCCCGAGGAGAAGCTCATCGCCGACGGGGTCAAACTGCTCCAGGTGGACACCGGGCTGGTGATCGAGTGCCTGGCCGAGCTCGCCGCCGACCCGGAAGGTGTCGTACGGGAGGCCGTGCCCGATCCGCAGGGCGGGCCCGACCCGCTGACCGCCGTGTACCTGGTGCCCTTCCACCGGGCCGAGCTGTCGCTGGTCGGGCAGGTGCGCCGGCTCCTGAACGCCGAGGACGACCGAATGCCCTCCTTCCAGGACGTGGACTGGGACCGGGCGCTGGGCTGGCTCGCCGGGCGTACGGGGGCCGAGCTCGCCCCCGAGCAGCGGGACGCGGTCAGGCTGGCGCTGACCCGCAAGGTCGCCGTCCTCACGGGCGGCCCCGGCTGCGGCAAATCCTTCACCGTGCGCTCCATCGTCGAGCTGGCCCGGGCCAAGAAGGCCAAGGTGGTGCTGGCCGCGCCCACCGGCCGGGCGGCGAAGCGGCTCTCGGAGCTCACCGGGGCCGAGGCCTCCACGGTGCACCGGCTGCTGGAGCTCAAGCCGGGCGGGGACGCCGCGTACGACCGGGACCGGCCGCTGGACGCCGACCTGGTCGTGGTCGACGAGGCCTCGATGCTGGACCTGCTGCTGGCCAACAAGCTGGTCAAGGCGGTGGCGCCCGGTGCCCACCTGCTGCTCGTGGGGGATGTGGACCAGCTGCCCTCGGTCGGCGCCGGGGAGGTGCTGCGGGACCTGCTGGCGGAGGGCGGCCCGGTGCCCGCGGTGCGCCTGACCCGGATCTTCCGGCAGGCCCAGCAGTCCGGTGTGGTCACCAACGCGCACCGGATCAACACCGGGCTGCCGCCGATCACCGACGGACTGCCGGACTTCTTCCTCTTCCCCGAGGAGGACACCGAGGCGGCGGGCGTGCTGGCCGTGGACGTGGCGGCCCGCAGGATCCCGGCCCGGTTCGGCCTCGACCCGCGGCGGGACGTCCAGGTGCTCGCCCCCATGCACCGCGGCCCGGCGGGCGCCGGGAACCTCAACGGGCTGCTCCAGCAGGCGATGACGCCGGCCCGGCCGGACCTGCCGGAGAAGCGGTTCGGCGGCCGGGTCTTCCGGGTGGGCGACAAGGTCACCCAGATCCGCAACAACTACGAGAAGGGGGCCAACGGCGTCTTCAACGGCACGGTCGGCGTCGTCATCGGCCTGGACGCCGACGAACAGCGCCTGACGGTGCGGACGGAGGAGGACGAGGAGATCGTGTACGAATTCGGTGAGCTCGACGAGCTGGCCCACGCGTACGCCGTCACCATCCACCGCTCCCAGGGGAGTGAATATCCCGCTGTGGTGATCCCGGTCACCACCGGCGCTTGGATGATGCTCCAGCGAAATCTGCTCTACACGGCCGTCACCAGGGCGAAGAAACTGGTCGTCCTCGTCGGGTCCCGGAAGGCCCTCGGCCAGGCGGTGCGTACCGTTTCCGCAGGCAGGAGGTACACGGCGGTCGCGCCGAGACTCTCCGGACGGATACCGGTGGGAAACATCACCTAGATGATCGATCATTTGGGGTTCCCGCACCGGTGCGGAGGGGGCAGGATGAGCAGGTTGGCGGCACTCAGTGCCGTCGGACAGACCGAAGGCCGACCCCGAGTGCACTCTCCTGCGCCAAATGGGGGAAGGTAGAGGCAGTCAGGGCACCTCGAAGAAGAGGCACTACGTCGGTGAGGGATGACGTGAGCGACAACTCTGTAGTACTCCGGTACGCGGACGGTGAATACACCTACCCGGTGGTCGAAAGCACCGTCGGCGACCAGGGCTTCGACATCTCGAAGCTGCGGGCCCAGACCGGGCTCGTGACGTTGGACAGTGGCTACGGCAACACCGCCGCCTACAAGTCCGCGATCACCTACCTCGACGGTGAGCAGGGCATCCTGCGTTACCGCGGCTACCCGATCGAGCAGCTGGCCGAGCGTTCGTCCTTCATCGAGGTGGCCTACCTGCTCATCAACGGTGAGCTGCCGACCGTCGACGAGCTCGCGTCCTTCCGCAACGAGATCACCCAGCACACGCTGCTCCACGAGGACGTGAAGCGCTTCTACGACGGCTTCCCGCGCGACGCCCACCCGATGGCCATGCTGTCGTCCGTGGTCAGCGCGCTGTCCACGTTCTACCAGGACAGCCACAACCCGTTCGACGAGAAGCAGCGCCACCTCTCGACGATCCGCCTGCTGGCCAAGCTCCCGACGATCGCGGCCTACGCGTACAAGAAGTCGGTCGGCCACCCGGTGGTCTACCCGCGCAACGACCTCAGCTACGTCGAGAACTTCCTGCGCATGACCTTCTCCGTGCCGGCCCAGGAGTACGACCTGGACCCGGTCGTGGTCTCCGCGCTCGACAAGCTGCTGATCCTGCACGCGGACCACGAGCAGAACTGCTCCACCTCCACCGTGCGCCTGGTCGGCTCCTCGCAGGCGAACATGTTCGCCTCGATCTCCGCCGGCATCTCGGCCCTGTGGGGTCCGCTGCACGGTGGCGCCAACCAGTCCGTCCTGGAGATGCTGGAAGGCATCAAGAACGACGGCGGCGACGTCGACGCCTTCATCCGCAAGGTGAAGAACAAGGAGGACGGCGTCCGCCTGATGGGCTTCGGGCACCGCGTCTACAAGAGCTTCGATCCCCGGGCGAAGATCATCAAGGCGGCGGCGCACGACGTCCTCTCGGCGCTCGGCAAGAGCGACGAGCTGCTCGACATCGCGCTCAAGCTGGAGGAGCACGCGCTCGCCGACGAGTACTTCGTCTCGCGCAACCTCTACCCGAACGTGGACTTCTACACCGGTCTGATCTACCGGGCCATGGGCTTCCCGACCGAGATGTTCACCGTGCTCTTCGCGCTCGGCCGGCTTCCCGGCTGGATCGCCCAGTGGCAGGAAATGATCAAGGAGCCGGGTTCCCGCATCGGCCGCCCGCGCCAGATCTACACGGGCGAGGTCCTGCGCGACTTCGTTCCCGTCGAGGCCCGCTGACCCGAGGCCGCCCGGCGCCGCGTACCTGTGCGCGGCGCCGCCCCAGGCATACGAGAAGCGCCCCGCCGTCGATCCCCCCACGGGTCGACGGTCGGGGCGCTTCCCTTTTCCCCCCGAAACGGATTCCCCCCACGGGACCCGGATCGGGGCGTCCTTGAGCCGGGACCCGTTCGGGTCGGGAGGGCCGCTCAAAGCCTCCCGCGGGCACGTGTCCCGGCCGGCGGATGCCACGGAAAACCCCCAAGGTTTCCGTGGAACGTCCCCCAAGACGTTCCTGGCATCGTCCCATTAGACCTGTCACGACCCCGGATGGTTACATTGAGGTCACTGTGATCTGCGTCTCCCGTGAAGGAAGTGTGGGAACGATGCGAAGGCGATCCACTAGCGGAAGGACCTCAACCGCAGGCTGTTGGTCACTACGAAGACCGAGGAGAAGGCCATCGCGGCCCCCGCGATCATCGGGTTGAGCAGACCGGCCGCCGCCAGCGGAAGCGCCGCGACGTTGTAACCGAAGGCCCAGAAGAGGTTGCCCTTGATGGTGGCCAGGGTCCGGCGGGAGAGCCGGATCGCGTCAGCGGCCACCCGCAGGTCGCCCCGTACGAGGGTCAGGTCGCCGGCCTCGATGGCCGCGTCGGTGCCCGTGCCCATGGCGAGCCCCAGGTCGGCCTGGGCCAGTGCGGCCGCGTCGTTGACCCCGTCGCCGACCATGGCGACCGTACGGCCCTGCGTCTGGAGCCGGCGCACGACGTCCACCTTGTCCTGCGGGAGCACCTCGGCGATCACCTCGTCGATGCCCACCTCGCGGGCCACCGTCTCGGCGACGGCCCGGTTGTCGCCGGTCAGCAGGACCGGGGTCAGCCCCAGCTCCCGCAGCCGGGCGACCGCCTCGGCGCTGGTGTCCTTGACCGCGTCGGCCACGGTCAGGACCCCGCGCGCGGCGCCGTCCCAGGCCACCAGCACGGCGGTGCTCCCCTCGGCCTCGGCGGCGGCCTTGGCCCGCGCGAGCCCGTCGGGCAGGGTGATCGCCCAGTCGGCCATCAGCTGCTCGCGGCCCACCAGGACGGCGTGCCCGTCGACCACGCCCTGGACGCCGAGACCGGCGAGGTTCTCGAAGCCCTCGGGCACCGGCAGGGTGCCCGCCCGCTCGGCGGCGGCGGTGGCGACGGCCCGGGCGATCGGGTGCTCGGAGGCGTGCTCCAGGGATCCGGCCAGGCGCAGCAGTTCCGCCTCGTCCACGCCCTCGGCGGTGACGACCCCGGCGAGGGTCATCCGGCCCGTGGTGACCGTGCCGGTCTTGTCCAGGACGACGGTGTCCACGCGGCGGGTGGACTCCAGCACCTCGGGGCCCTTGATCAGGATGCCGAGCTGCGCGCCCCGCCCGGTGCCGACCATCAACGCGGTCGGGGTGGCCAGGCCCAGGGCGCACGGGCAGGCGATGATCAGGACGGCCACGGCGGCGGTGAAGGCGGCCGTCGCGTCGTCGGTCGCGAGCAGCCAGCCGGCCCAGGTGGCGAGCGCGAGGACCAGGACGACGGGCACGAAGACCCCGGAGATCCGGTCGGCGAGGCGCTGCACCTCGGCCTTGCCGTTCTGCGCGTCCTCCACCAGCTTGGCCATCCGGGCGAGCTGGGTGTCGGCCCCGACCCGGGTGGCCTCGACGAGCAGGCGCCCGGAGGTGTTGACGGTGGCGCCGGTGACGGAGTCGCCGACGGACACCTCGACCGGGACGGATTCGCCGGTCAGCATGGAGGCGTCGACGGCGGAGCTGCCCTCGACGACCGTACCGTCGGTCGCGATCTTCTCGCCGGGGCGGACGACGAAGCGGTCGCCGACGGTGAGCGCGGCCACCGGGATGCGCACCTCCTTGCCCGCGCGCAGGACGACGACGTCCTTCGCGCCCAGTTCGAGCAGGGCCTTGAGGGCGGCGCCCGCCTTCCGCTTGGAGCGGGCCTCCAGATAGCGGCCGAGGAGGATGAAGGTGACGACTCCTGCGGCGACCTCCAGATAGATGGCGGAGGAGCCGTCGGTGCGGGAAATGGTCAGGTCGAAGCCGTGGCGCATGCCGGGCATGCCCGCGTGGCCGAAGAACAGGGCCCACAGCGACCAGGCGAAGGCGGCGAGCGTACCGACCGAGACCAGGGTGTCCATGGTCGCGGCGCCGTGCCGGGCGTTGGTCCAGGCAGCCCGGTGGAAGGGGAGGCCGCCCCAGACCACGACGGGCGCGGCCAGGGTCAGCGACAGCCACTGCCAGTTGTCGAACTGCAGGGCGGGGATCATCGCGAGCAGGACGACGGGCAGGGCGAGCGCGGCGGACACCAGCAGCCGCTGCCGCAGCGCGGCGAGCACCGGGTCGGGAGCGGCGGCCGGCTGCTCCTCGTCGGGTGCCGGGGCGGGCGGGGCGGGCGGCGCGGGTTCCTCGGCGGTGTATCCGGTCTTCACGACGGTCGCGATCAGGTCCTCGACGCGGACGCCGTCGCCGTAGGAGACGTGGGCCTTCTCGGTGGCGTAGTTCACCGTGGCCTCGACGCCGTCCATCCGGTTGAGCTTCTTCTCGATGCGGGCCGCGCAGGAGGCGCAGGTCATCCCGCCGATCGAGAGTTCGACCGCCGTTATGGGTCCGTCGTGCACTGTGCTGGTCATGTTCCGGCTCCAGGAAGATGGCCGGGCCGTACGGGTCCAGTATGAGCTGGCCGGTACGGCCCGGCGGAGTGCTGCGAAGTGCCGCGGGTGCTGCCGAAGGGGTGCGGGTGCCGCTCAGACCCGTCCGGCCAGCTCATAGCCCGCCTCGTCGACGGCGGCGCGGACGTCCTCGTCGGCGAGCGGGGCGGCGGAGACCACGGTGACCTCGCCGGACGCGGCGACGGCCTTGACCGAGGTGACGCCCGGCAGGGCGGCGATCTCGCTGGTCACCGCGCCCTCGCAGTGGCCGCAGGTCATGCCGGTCACCCGGTAGACGGTGGTGGTCTGGGTGTCCGTCTCGGCGGTCATGTCGTTCTCCTCTTCAAAGGCGTGTGCGGTCACCGGGAGGGCGGCCAGGACTCCACCGTCCTCCCGATGAATCGAGACTATACCCCTGGGGGGTATAAAGCGAGCATCGGCATCCGGTCTTCTTCCGCCGTCGCGGGGGTCAGTCGTCACGGCGCCCCCGGTTGCCGGGCCGCCGCGCCACCCAGGCCCGGACCGTGTCGACGTACCAATAGGGCTTGCCGCCCTCCACATGGTCGGGCGGCGGGAGAAGCCCGTGCTTGCGGTAGGAGCGCACGGTGTCCGGCTGGACCCGGATGTGTGCAGCGATCTCCTTGTACGACCACAGCTGTCGGTCGCTCATCTGGGACACCTCCTGGTCCACGGCGCGGGGCCGGCCGGGAGGCCGTACGGGGAGCCGGCGCGTGGACGCTGACGATCACTCGGGTTGTGCCCGGGGAACGACGCGGGACCGGGGTCGGAGAGGTGCTGTGTACTCCCTGTGACGGAAGACCCGCGTAACGCGGACAAGCGTGACAAGAGAGCGACCCCTGTGACCGCAGAGTCACAGGGGCCGGATGAGGACAGCGGCAGAAGAACGGGAGAAACGCGGCAGAAGGGGGCGCTCAGCGGTACAGGGCCGGCCGGTCCGCGAGCTCCACCACGGTCCGTACGCCGCTGCGCGCGGCCGCGAGGCCCGCCCGCGAGACGGCGGCCGCCGCGTAGCCGTCCCAGGCGTCGGGCCCCGCCACCCCGCCGCGCGCGGCCGCCGCCACCCAGCGCCGCAGCTGCCGGTCGTAGGCGTCGGCGAAGCGCACCGTGAAGTCCTGGTCGATCGCGCCGCCCCAGCGGCCCGCCGCCTGCACCACCATCGCGTGGCCGTCGCCGATCCGGGCGCTGCCTGCCTCGCCGACCGCCTCGCACTGCACCTGGTAGCCGAAACCGCAGTTCACGAAGATCTCCACGTCGACGACGGCTCCGCCGGTGGTCTCCAGCAGCACCATCCTGGGATCGGCCAGCCCCTCGGGCGCCGCCGACGACGGCCGTGGCGAGAGCACCGTGACCGCGGAGATCTCCTGCCCCAGCAGCCAGCGGGCCGCGTCCACCTCGTGCACCACGGAGTCGCTGATCAGCATGTCGCTCGTGAAGAAGGACGGCGAGGAGGCGTTGCGGTGCCGGCAGTGCAGGAAGAGCGGACGGCCGATCCCGCCCGCGTCCAGCAGCTCCTTCAGCCGCTCGTACTCGGCGTCGTGCCGCCGCATGAACCCCACCTGCACCAGGCGCCGCCCCAGTCGCTGCTCGGCCTCCATGACACGCAGCGCGCCGGCCGGCTCCGGCGTCAGCGGCTTCTCGCACAGCACCGGCAGCTCCCGCTCCAAAGCCTGCAGGATCGCCTCCTCGTGGGCCGGCCCGGGCGACGCGATCAGCACCGCCCCGACCCCGGGCGCGGCTATCGCCGCCGCCGGATCGGTGTGCGCACTCGCGCCGTCGAGGGCGGCCGCGACCTCCTTGACCCGGTCCCCGTCCGGGTCGGCCACGGCCACCACCCGGGCCCCGCCCACGGTCCGCCCGAACCGGCGCACATGGTCCGCGCCCATCTTCCCGGTGCCGATGACGGCGATGCCGAGCGTGCTGGTCATCTCGTGTTCCCTCCGAAAGTGTCAGCGGGCGCCGCAGGAGCGCAGGTAGTCACGGGTACGGCGGGCGATCGGCAGCGGCCGGTCGGGCGGGCAGGGGTACATGTCCTGCTCCACGATGGCGAAGAGATCCACCCCCAGGCGCTGCGCCGCGGCCAGTACGGGCTCCAGCGCGGGCACCCCCGACGGCGGTTCGCACATCACCCCGCGGCCCACGGCCGGCCCGAAGGGCAGCTCCTCGGCGACGACTTCGGCGAGGATCCGCGGGTCCACCTGCTTCAGGTGGAGGTAGCCGATCCGCTCGGCGAACGTCTCGACGGCCCGCACGCTGTCGCCGCCGCAGTACGCGTAGTGCCCGGTGTCCAGACAGAGGGACACCAGGCCCGGATCGGTGGCGTCCAGGAAGCGGGCCACGTTCTCCGGCGTGTCGATGTGGGTGTCGGCGTGCGGATGGACGACGATCCGCAGCCCGTACCGGTCCCGCACCTCACGGCCGAGGCGCTCGGTCTGCGAGGCCAGTTCGCGCCACTGCGCCGGGGTGAGGGTCCGGTCCTCCAGCACCTTCCCGGTCTTGTCGTCCCGCCAGAAGGAAGGGATGACGACGAGATGGGCGGCGCCCATGGCCTGCGTCAGCGCCGCGATCCGCGACACGTGCTCCCAGGTCTCCTCCCACACGGCGGGCCCGTGATGGAGTCCGGTGAAGACCGTTCCGGCCGAGACCCGCAGGCCGCGCGCCGCCGTCTCCTCGGCGAGCCGGACGGGATCCGTGGGCAGGTAGCCGTACGGGCCGAGCTCGATCCACTCGTACCCGGCGTCGGCCACCTCGTCGAGGAAACGCCGCCAGGGGGTCTGCTGCGGGTCGTCGGGAAACCAGACACCCCAGGAGTCCGGGGCCGAACCGATGCGGATACGGGTCAACGCGGGCGGGGAGGACGTCATAACGGCCACCTTAGGGTGGAGGACGAGTGGGAGGACTGACTGTGACCGGCACCGGCGATCCGTATCCGTTCGACCTGATCACGATGGGCCGGATCGGGGTGGATCTCTACCCGTTGGCGACCGGCGTACCACTGGCCGAGGCGGAGACCTTCGGCAGGTTCCTGGGCGGCTCCGCGGCCAACGTGGCCGTCGCCGCGGCCCGCCTGGGCCGGCGGGTGGCGCTGGTCAGCCGGACCGGGGCGGATCCCTTCGGCGCGTATCTGCGCACCGAGCTGCGGAGTTTCGGGGTGGACGAGCGCTGGGTGACCGAGGTCGCCGGGCTCCCCACCCCGGTCACCTTCTGCGAGATGTTCCCGCCCGACCGTTTCCCCCTGTACTTCTACCGGCTGCCGAAGGCCCCGGACCTGGAGATCGCGCAGGACGAGGTGGACCTGGAGGCGGTACGGGCGGCCCGCGTGTTCTGGATGACGGGTACGGGCCTGAGCGAGGAGCCCTCGCGGGCGGCGACGCTGGCGGCGCTGGAGGCCCGCGACCGGTCGGGGACGACGGTGTTCGACCTCGACTGGCGGCCGATGCTGTGGCGGGAGAAACCGGAGCCGTACTACGAGCGGGCGCTCGCGCACGCGACGGTGGCCGTCGGCAATCCGGAGGAGTGCGAGATCGCCACGGGCGAGTCGGAGCCGTACGCGGCGGCCCGGGCACTGCTCGCCACCGGGGTCGAACTGGCGGTGGTCAAGCGGGGGCCGGAGGGCGTACTGGCGGTCCACCGCGACGGGACGGTCGCCGAGGCGGCACCGGTCGAGGTGGACGTGGTCAACGGGCTGGGCGCGGGGGACGCGTTCGGCGGGGCACTGTGCCACGGGCTGCTGGCGGGATGGGAGTTGGGGCGTGTCGTGCGGTACGCGAACGCGGCGGGGGCGATCGTGGCCTCGCGGCTGGCGTGCTCCAGCGCGATGCCGTTCTCTCACGAGGTGGAGGAGGTGCTGGGGCGTGCCGGTGGTGTCTGAGTGGGGGATGGAGTGGACGCGGCTGCGGGTGCTGACGCTTGAGCCGGGGGAGACGTACGGGTTCGCCTGCGGCGACGCGGAATGGATCGTGCTCCCGCTGTCCGGCGGGTGTGAGGTCCGTTGCCGGGGCGCCGCCCCGGACCCCGCGCCTCGAACGCCGGCGGGGCTGAAAGAGCGGGACTCCGCCCCGGACCCCGTGGCAGGTCAGGACGACGGGCGAGGTCGGCCGAATCCAGCCCCGCCGGCGTTTGAGGCGCGGGTCCGGGCAGAGCCCGGCAGCGGACCGCACGTCTTCGCACTGCGGGGACGCAACGGGGTCTTCGGCGGGCCCACCGACTTCGCGTACGTGCCACGGGACTCATACGTGGAGGTGACCTCCGCCGGCGGGGGCCGGTACGCCCTGGCCGGTGCGCAGTGTGCGACCAGGCTGCCCGCGCGCTACGGCCCGGCCGAAGCAGTTCCCGTCGAGCTGCGGGGCGCAGGTCCCTGCTCGCGCCAGGTCAACAACTTCGCCGCCGCGGGCCCCGCGGGGTTCGCGTGCGACCGGCTGATCGCCGTCGAGGTCCTCACCCCCGGCGGCAACTGGTCCTCCTACCCCCCGCACAAGCACGACGAGCACCACCCCGGCGAGGAGTCCCGCCTGGAGGAGATCTACTACTACGAGATCGCCCCGCACGGGGACACCCCCGGCTACGGCTACCAGCGCGTCACGCCCTCCCCGGCCGGGAAGACCGACATCCTGGCCGAGGTGCGGACGGGCGACGCCGTCCTGATCCCGGACGGCTGGCACGGCCCGTCCATGGCCGCCCCCGGGCACGACATGTACTACCTGAACGTGATGGCCGGCCCGGGCGGCGCCGGGCCGAGGGAGTGGCTGATCCGCGACCACCCCGACCACGGCTGGATCCGCCGCAGCTGGGAGGGGCAGGCCGTCGATCCCCGGCTGCCCTTCCCCCGAGCAGGAGCGGAGGACCACCGATGAGGCTCACCGTCGCGCAGGCGCTCGTACGCTTCCTCGCCGCCCAGTACACCGAGCGCGACGGCCGCCGCCACCGGCTGGTCGCCGCCACCTGGGGGATCTTCGGGCACGGGAACGTGGCCGGCATCGGGCAGGCCCTGCTGGAGACCGGCGGCTCCGGACCGGACGGCATGCCCTTCCTCCAGGGCCGCAACGAGCAGGCCATGGTGCACGCCGCCGTCGGCTACGCCCGCCAGAGCGGCCGGCTCTCCACCCACGCCGTCACCACCTCGATCGGGCCCGGCGCCACCAACCTCGTCACCGGCGCCGCCCTCGCCACGATCAACCGGATCCCGGTGCTCCTGCTGCCCGGGGACACCTTCGCGACCCGGCCCGCCGATCCCGTGCTGCAGCAGCTGGAGGTCCCGTACGCCGGGGACGTCTCCGTCAACGACGCCCTGCGGCCCGTCTCCCGCCACTTCGACCGGGTCACCCGGCCCGAGGCCCTGGTCCCGGCCGCCCTCCAGGCCGTACGCGTCCTCACCGACCCGGTGCAGACCGGCGCCGTCACCCTCGCCCTGCCGCAGGACGTGCAGGCGGAGGCGTACGACTGGCCCGAGGAGTTCTTCGCCGAGCGGGTCTGGCGCGTACGGCGCCCGCGGCCCGACCGCGCCGAGCTCGCCGCGGCCGCCGAGGCACTGCGGGGCTCCGCGCGCCCCCTGATCGTCGCCGGCGGCGGGATCCGGCACAGCGCGGCCCAGGCCTCACTCGCCGCCCTCGCCGAGGCCACCGGCATCCCGGTGGCCGTCACCCAGGCGGGCAAGGGCGTCCTCCCGTACGGGCATCCCGCCGATGTCGGCGGGATCGGCCACACCGGGACGGCCACCGCCGCCGGCCTCGCCCGGGAGGCCGACGTGGTCCTCGCCGCCGGGACCAGGCTCAGCGATTTCACCACCGCCTCCGCGACCCTGTTCCGGCATCCCGCCGTCCGGTTCGTCGGCCTCAACCTGGACCCGTACGACGCCCACAAGCTGGCCGCCCGCCCGCTGGTCGCCGACGCCCGCGAGGCCCTCGACGAGCTCCGCCAGGAGCTGGCCGGCCACCGCGTGGACACCGCCTACGAGACGGCGTACCGGCGGGAGGCCGCCCGCTGGGAGGAGCGCGTCGACGACGCCCACGCCGTGTCCGCGGCCGACGAGGAGCTCCCGCCCACCCAGGTCCAGGTCCTCGGGCTCCTCGACGCCCTCGTCGACGGCACCGACATCCTGGTCAACGCGGCCGGCTCGCTCCCCGGCGACCTGCACAAGCTGTGGCGCGCCCGGTCCGCGGACCAGTACCACGTGGAGTACGGGTACTCCTGCATGGGCTACGAGATCCCCGCCGCCCTCGGGGTCGCGCTCGCCGCACCCGGCC
This sequence comes from Streptomyces yangpuensis, assembly GCF_024666385.1. Taxonomy (NCBI): domain Bacteria; kingdom Bacillati; phylum Actinomycetota; class Actinomycetes; order Kitasatosporales; family Streptomycetaceae; genus Streptomyces; species Streptomyces yangpuensis. The sequence goes on along the minus strand of NZ_CP102514.1, from coordinate 2,663,374 downwards.
GGCCGGTGTGGGCGCTGGTCGGCGACGGGACGTACCTGATGAACCCGACCGAGATCGTCACGGCCGTCCAGGAGAACGTCCCGATCAGGGTGGTCGTCCTCGACAACCACGGCTACGCCTCCATCGGCGGCCTCTCGGACACCGTCGGCGGCGAGGGCTTCGGCACCGCCTACCGCTTCCGGGCGCCCGACGGCTCGTACACCGGGGACCCCCTTCCGGTGGACCTCGCGGCCAACGCGGCCTCCCTCGGCATGGCCGTGATCCGCGCCCGCACCGTACGTGACCTGCGGGAAGCCCTCATCGAGGCCCGCTCGGCGACGCGTCCCACATGTGTCTACGTACGGACCCGAACGCCCGACACTGTGTCGGGCCCGCCCCCGGCACAGGCGTGGTGGGATGTTCCTGTGGCCGAGACCGCGACCCGTAAGGCGGCGGCCCAGGCCCGTGAAGAGTACGACCGGCAAGCCGCGCAGCGACGTCGCCATCTGTGAAGGAGCAATAGGCATGAAGACCGTCAACCACTGGATCGGTGGCAAGACCGTCGAGGGCGCGTCGGGCAACTACGGCCCGGTCACCGACCCGGCCACCGGCGAGGTCACCACGCAGGTCGCGCTCGCGTCGGCCGAGGAGGTCGACGCCGCGGTACAGGTCGCCAGGGAGGCCTTCCTGTCCTGGGGCCAGTCCTCGCTGGCCGCCCGCACCAAGGTGCTCTTCGCCTACCGGGCTCTGCTCGACGCCCACCGCGACGCGGTCGCCGAGCTGATCACCGCCGAGCACGGCAAGGTCCACTCCGACGCGCTGGGCGAGGTCGCGCGCGGCCTGGAGATCGTCGAGCTGGCCTGCGGGATCACCACGCAGCTCAAGGGCGAGCTGTCGACGTCGGTGTCCAACCGGGTCGACGTGGCCGCGATCCGCCAGCCGCTGGGCGTCGTCGCGGGCATCACGCCCTTCAACTTCCCGGCGATGGTCCCGATGTGGATGTTCCCGCTGGCCATCGCCTGCGGCAACACCTTCGTCCTCAAGCCGAGCGAGAAGGACCCGTCGGCCTCCAACAAGCTGGCCGAGCTGATGGCCGAGGCCGGCCTGCCGGCGGGCGTGCTGAACGTGGTCCACGGCGACAAGGTGGCCGTCGACGCGCTGCTCGCCCACCCCGACATCGCGGCCGTCTCCTTCGTCGGCTCCACCCCGATCGCCCGCCACATCCACACCACCGCCTCCGCCAACGGCAAGCGCGTGCAGGCGCTCGGCGGCGCCAAGAACCACATGCTGGTGCTGCCCGACGCCGACCTGGACGCGGCCGCCGACGCCGCGGTCTCCGCCGCCTACGGCTCGGCCGGCGAGCGCTGCATGGCGATCTCCGCCGTCGTCGCCGTCGGCTCCATCGGCGACGAGCTGGTCGACAAGATCCGCGAGCGCGCCGAGAAGATCAAGATCGGCCCCGGCAACGACCCGACCTCCGAGATGGGCCCGCTGATCACGGCCGCCCACCGCGACAAGGTCGCCTCGTACGTCAAGGGCGCGGCCGCCCAGGGCGCCGACGTGGTCCTGGACGGCACCGGCTACACCGTCGAGGGCAACGAGAACGGCCACTGGATCGGCCTGTCGCTGCTCGACAACGTACGGACCGACTCCGACGCCTACCGCGACGAGATCTTCGGCCCGGTGCTGTGCGTCCTGCGCACGGAGACCTACGAGGAGGGCGTGGCCCTCATCAACGCCTCGCCGTTCGGCAACGGCACCGCGATCTTCACCCGGGACGGCGGCGCCGCCCGCCGCTTCCAGCTGGAGATCCAGGCGGGCATGGTCGGCGTCAACGTCCCGATCCCGGTGCCGGTGGGCTACCACTCCTTCGGCGGCTGGAAGGACTCCCTCTTCGGCGACCACCACATCTACGGCAACGACGGCATCCACTTCTACACCCGCGGCAAGGTCGTCACGACCCGCTGGCCGGACCCGTCGGACGCCCCCGCCGGCGTGGACCTGGGCTTCCCCCGCAACCACTGACCGGCGGCCGCCCGGGCCGCGCAGGCCCCGTGGGCGCCCGTAGGACCGGCCCGCCCCCCCCTGTGGGCGCCCGTAGGACCGGCCCGCCCCCCGCACCTCACCGCGGGGGGCGGGTTCCGTTTTCCCGCAAGGGTCAGAAGCGCGACCAGACGTCCGACGCGGCCGCCTCGGCCCAGACGATGTCGCCGTGGCCGTAGCCCGGGACCACGGTGAAGGAGACGCGCTCGTTGCCGCCCGCGCGGATCAGCTCCGCACCGCGCGGGTGGTCGCCGCGGCCCAGCTCGGTGTTGACCCACACCACCTCTGCGGTGATGCGGTCCCAGGCGATCCGGTACGTGTCGTCGTCACCCGCCCAGACCGCGGCGAGGTCCCGCATGAGGGCCGTCGGCAGGAGGCCGCTGCCGAGGGCCGAGGTCGCCGCGTGCCAGGTGGCCAGCGGGGTCCGGGTCAGTGCGAAGCGGTCCTCGGCGGGGGTCGCCCCGAAGTCGTAGCTGCCGGCGCTGTGCCCCTGTACGTAGATCCAGTTGGCCGGTCCCGGGAGGGCGGCCGTGCGGACCAGCGCGAAGTGGGCGAGCCCGGCGTGGGTGAAGCGCAGCGCCCGGTCCGCAGGCCACGGCGCCGGGGAGACGCCGTCCGGATCGGCCACCGCCTTGGCGATCACGGCCGCGAGCCCCGGGTCGACGACGGGGAAGCCCTGCGCGAGCCGGGTGGCGTACGCGTCCCGGGTGTCGGCCGCCCGCACCGCGAGGTCGCCCGTGTACGGACCGGTCGTGTCCAGGGCCACGACCCGGCGCAGCCGCGGCGAGGTGTCGTGCGAGGCCGCGTCCAGCGCGAGGGCGGCCCCGGCCGAGTGCCCGACGTACTGGTACGGCAGCCCCAGCACGGAGTCCAGCGCGCCCACCACCCCCGCCAGGTCCCGGCGGTGGGCCTCCAGCCCCCGCTCGGCGGTGATCCCGGCCGCCGTGGCGGCGTCCTCGCGCGGGGTGACCCCGACGACGAGCAGGCCCCGGCGGCGCAGCACGTGGGCGAGACTGTGGCCGCCCCGGCCGCCCGGGGTGAGGAACTCCGCCGCGAAGTTCAGGCCGCCGCCGGGCAGCAGGTACGCGATCCCCTCCGGTGCCCGCGCCGCGTCCGCGATCACGTCCACGGTCACGGGGGCCGGACCGCCGTCGTCGAGCGGCAGCGTGAGGCGGATCCAGCCGTCGCCGGGCAGGTAGGCGGCGGTGCCGGTGCCCAGGGCGCGCTCGATGCGGGTCAGCAGTCCGATGCCCCCGGCCGCGTCGCCGTGCTGTCGTTCCCTCACAGGTGTCCCCCCTTGAGCCGGTGATGGCCGAATACCGTCACCGGTGACACCTTTGCCGGTCAGCGCGTTCCAGCCAAGTCCAGGAGGGGTTCCTCCTGTTCGCTCTCGGCGCGACGGCGCCGCCGCAGCACCCACAGGGTGACGCCCGCGCACGTCAGCACCAGCAGCAGGCCCACGGCGGGCCAGGGCACGGCGACGAAGTCGGTCTTGGACCGGGAGACCAGGTCGGGATGGGCCGCGGCGCCCGCGGTGATCCTGACGGTGACCCGGTCCGACTGGGGCGCGTCCGGCCACGGTTCGGTCAGCTCGATCCGCTGGCCCGGCAGCAGCGACAGCTTCAGCTCACGCTCCGGCCGGTCCAGCACCCGGCGCCCGAACAGTCCCTCCGCGGAGACCGCCACCTTCGGCTCGACCACCACGTTGCCCCGGTTGACCAGCGCGTAACGGACGGTGGCGCGGGCGTCCTTGACCCAGGGCAGCAGCGGCGCGGACCGGCTGACCCGCACGTCCTCCACGCTCAGCCCCGGCGTGACGGGCCCCGGCACCCGGAAGTACAGCCGGGCGCCCACCGAACGCTTCACCCCGACCCGCACCTTGCCGTCCTGCTGCACGCCCTCCACCGCGGTGCCCAGGGCCACGATCCCGCCCACGTGGTCACCGGGCGTCGCGTCCGGCGGAACTGTCACGGTGAAGGGGATGTCCTTGCGGCCCTTGGCGGGCACGGTGACGGTGCTCGCGGTCTCCGGCGCCAGGGTGATCCACGCGCCGACGTCCTTCGGCTTCGTCTCCACCGGGAGCAGCGCGAACGCGCCGCCGGCCGGGGTGTTCACGGCGTCGGTGGCGAAGACCTGGAAGGTCAGCTCCCGGTCCGAGGAGTTCAGGACCGTCACGCTGTCGGAGAGCGTGCTCCCGGCCGCGCCCTGGTGGAAGAAGTACGCGCGATCGGTCATGGCCGCACCGGCCGCGGGCGTCGGGAACACCCCCCACGTGCCGTTGTCCGCGGCCCTCGCCGGCCCGGCCGGCAGCAGGCCTACGCCCGTGAGCAGCAGGCCGAGGAACAGGCCGAGGAGCAGACCGTACAGGGCGGTGCGGATGCGGCCGGGCGTGCTGCTGCGGGTGCGCATGGGCGGTCTCCAGTCGGCGCGGAAAGGGGAAGGGGTGGTGCGGCGCCGGAGCGCCGCACCACCCTGGTAGGTACGGGTAGGGGTGCGGATCAGGCGATCGAGAAGGTCACGACCGTCTGGTAGGTGTCGGCGAACATGAACGGCGGGAGCTGGATCATTCCTGCGCCGCCGACGGCGAACTCACCACCGGTCAGCTCGTCACCCCCGGCGGCCTGGGAGGCCACCTTCATCGGGACGTCGGAGATCGCGCCGGGCGTGCCGGCGGTGCAGGTGCTCGGGCTGTCCGGGTTGGTCACGGTGCAGGACGGCTGGATGCCGATCTGCGCCTTCGGCATCGAGTGGCCGGTGGTCTGGTTCAGGAACGGCGTACGCGTCGCCGTCACGTCCCAGCCGAGCGAGCCGCCGCGGAAGTCCTGGACGGTCGCGGCGTTGAAGACGCCGACCACCGACTGGGCCTTGCCGTTGATGGTGACCGCGCCGAAGCTGACGGCCGGCTGGCCGTCCTTCGGGCCCAGGGCCAGCGGTCCGGGGAGGACCTCGACGTCGACGGGGTTCTTCACGCCCGGCTGGTCCTCCATGAACACGAAGGCCTTGTACGGGGTGATCGAGCCGTCGATCCGGATGGCGTCGGCCTTCTTGCCGATCGTGATGTTGCAGGTGGCGGCGCCGGACGCGTCCGCCGTGCCGGTACCGGTGTCACCGGTCGCCGCGCCCGAGAGCAGGGCGGAACAGGTGACGGGTCCGGCCGGGAAGTTGGCGCCGTTCACGACGACGGCGGTGCCCGCCGGGCCGCTGTTGGGCGTCAGCCTCGTGGTGACCGGGTCCTTGGGCAGCGCCTCGACCGCGACCGATCCGAGCGAGGCGCTCGGGCGGGGCGCCGGGGTGCAGGTGGTGGTGAAGACCGAACCGGAGAGGTCGGCGTCGGTCACCGCCAGATCGAGGGCGACCTGGACGGTCGTGCCCTCGGTACCGTCCGGGATCCTGACCGTTCCGGAGAACGCCTTGGGGTCGAGCGGCTGCCCCGCGACGACGGACACGGTCTCCGGCGGGCTGGTGACCACCTGGGTGGTCGCGCCGACCTTGAGGGTGATCTTGGACGTGTTCACCGTCGTGACGGAGAACGAGGGGATAAGCGGGCTCGCACCCGGGTCGATCGTGATCGGGACGACGTCGCCGGCCTTGGCGCCGTCGGGCAGCGTGACCGTCCAGTTCTGGTTGCCCGAACCGTCCGGCTGCGGCGCCGGGGCGTCGCAGTTCTCGAAGACGGCCGTGGTCTTGGTCGCGGCCTGCGCGGAGCCCGCCAGGCCCGCCACCGCGCCGGTCAGGGCCAGCGACAGGGCCCCCGCCCCTGCCAGCACCTTTCGAAGATGCGTTCTCGTTCTCACTGGGTCGCGACTCCTTCGTCATGACGAACCCTCCCCCCACCCGCTGTGTGGGGGAGGCCGAGCCGGTGCGGTGGCCGATATTGACGCGTCATGGTGATGAGAAGTCAATGACTTGCTTTCGCCCGAAGCACACAGAAATTGATGGGCCATCAGGGAGGGGCTGATGGCCCACCGGGTACCGACCGGTCGGGGTGTGCCGGACCCGGCGGCCGGTCCGCCCGTCGGTCAAGGCCATGTTTCGGCCTTGTTCGCCCCTGTTCGGGGCTCGTGGGTGGTGGGGGGCGGACGGCGGGCGGCGGGCGGCGGGCGGTCAGCGGGTGGCGGGTGGCGGGTGGCCGACGCTCAGCGGGTGGTGGCGGGCACGTGCAGCAGCAGGTTCGGGGTGCCGGTCGGCAGACCGGTGATCCGGTCGGGTACGGCGCCGCGCACCAGCGTCTCGGACACCTGAGCCGGGGTGCGCACCGTACCGCCGGCCAGGAGCAGCGCGGCGGCCCCCGCCACGTGGGGGGCGGCCATCGAGGTGCCGGAGGAGCGGGCCGTGGCGGTCGCCGAGTCCTTCCAGGCGGAGGTGACGGCCACGCCCGGCGCGAACAGGTCGACGCAGGCGCCGTGACCGGAGAACGCGGCCCGCCGGTCCGCGGCGTCGGTCGCGCCGACGGTGAGGGCCTGCGGGACGGAGGCGGGGGAGCCGCCGCAGGCGTCCTTGCCCCCGTTTCCGGCCGCCGCGACGAAGGTGACACCCGAGGACACGGTCCGCAGGACGGCGGCCTCGAGGGCGCGGCTGCGGCTGCCGCCCATGCTCATGTTGGCCACGGCCGGGGTGCCGGGGGCGCGGGCGGCGTCCCTCACCACCCAGTCGATCCCCTTGATCATGGCCGACAGCCTCCCGTCGCCGCGGCAGTCGGCCACCTTCACCGAGACGAGGGAGACGCCCTTGGCGACCCCGTACGTCTGCCCGCCCACCGTCCCCGCGACGTGCGTGCCGTGGCCGTTGCAGTCGCGGGAGCTCTCCATGAACACCGCGTTGTGCCCGGCGCGGGCACGGCCGCCGAACTCCTGGTGGCGGGTGTTGATCCCAGTGTCGAGGACGTAGACGGTGACGCCCTCGGCCTTCGTGGCGTACGTGTACGAGCCGTCGAGGGGGAGTTCGCGCTGGTCGATCCGGTCCAGGGACCAGGGGGCGGGGCTCTGCGGCCCGGTGCGCGGCGTATCGGTGGTGCCGCCGATGCCCGTGGTGCCGGTGATGCCTCTGATGTCGGTGGTACCGGTGATGTCCCTGGCGTCGGTGGTACCGGCGATGTGGAAGACCGTGTCCGGTTCCACGGAGGCCACCCGGGGGTCGGCGGCCAGGGCCGCGGCCCGTGCGGCGGTGGTGCGGACGGCGAAGCCGTCGAGGGCGGCCTCGTAGACGGGACCGACCGCGTCCCCGGACCGCGCGGCCTCGGTGGCCAGGGCGCGGGCAGGGGCGCGTGAGGCGGTGTCCTTGAGGACGACGACGTAGGGCGCGGTGGAGGGGGAGCCCGCATCGGGTTCGGGAACCGGTGGGGAGCCCGTGACGGCGGTGGAGAGCAGGGCGGCTGCGGGCAGGAGCACGGTGAATGCGGTTGCGGTCATGCGGCCGATGCTCTGCGAGGGGTGGTGCGGGCGCGCGGAGGGTGCGCCGAGTGGGCGCACGACACGCCACCGCCCGGGCGGTGGCGCGCCGGCAGCCCCGCTCCGTCAGGCCGCCCGCCGGGCCGCCGTATCGGCCGTCACGACCAGCAGGGCCGGGAGGGCCGTCAGGGCTGCTGCGAGAGCGGCCAGCCGCGCATCGAGAACACGCCCTCGTCGCGGGCCCCGGCGGCGTCGTAGGTGGCCAGCGCGGCCTCGTTGTCGGTGTCGACTCCCACCCACATGCCGTAGCAGCCGCGTTCCTTCGCCTCGTCCGCCAGCGCCAGGGTCAGGGCGCGCCCGATCCCGCGGCGCCGGTAGCCCTCGTCCACGGAGAGCTCGTACAGGCACATCTCCGTCCCCTTGTCGGGGTGGTTCATCTCGATGCCGGAGACCATCCCGGCGGGCACGCCGTCGACGTAGGCGATGAGCATCAGATGCCCGGGGGCGGTGAGGAAGCGCTCGGACCACTCCTGGCGGGCGGGCCCGTCGAAGAGGGATTCGGCGGCCGAGAGCTCGGCGGGTGTGAGGGCCCGGCGGATGTCCATGGCGGTCACGATAATGCGCGCACGGTCCAGGGGCCGGGCGTAGCCGGGCCCGGCGTGGCGGCGGCCCGGAAACTCCCGGCCGGGCGGGTGCCCCGCTGACTAACCTGTGCGGGTTGTCGAGGACTTGAGCAGCGAGGGGGAGCTTCGTGAGGGATGCCGTGGTCACGCCGGAGGGCGACCGGATCCGCTGGGTCGAGCTGCCGGGCGGGACACCGGCCCGGGTGTACGTGCACGGCCTGGGCGCCACCTCGCCCGCCTACTTCGCGGCGAGCGCCGTGCACCCGCTGCTGGCGGGTCGGCGTTCCCTGCTGGTCGACCTGCTGGGCCACGGGCACAGCGACCGGCCCGAGGGCTTCGGCTACACCCTCGAAGAGCACGCCGACGCGCTGGCGGCCGCCCTCACCGTGGCCGGTGCGCAGGGCGCCGAGCTGATCGCCCACAGCATGGGCGGAGCCGTGGCCATCGTGCTGGCCGACCGTCATCCGCACCTGGTGTCCCGGCTGGTGCTCGTCGACGCCAATCTGGATCCCGTACCGCCCAGGCCCGCCGCCGCGGGGAGCAGCGGGATCGCCGCCTACACCGAGGAGGAGTTCCTCGCCGGCGGCTGGGCCGAGGTGCGCGACAGGGCCGGCGCCCACTGGTGGTCCACGATGCGGCTGGCCGGCCGTACGGCCCTGTACCGCAGCGCCGTCCACCTCGCCGCGGGCACCACCCCCACGATGCGCGAGCTGCTCCTGCAACTGACGATCCCGCGCACCTTCCTGCTGCCCGAGGCGGACGCCCCGCTCCCCGGTGCCGACGCCCTCCGGGCCGCGGGCGTCGCCGTGGTGCCCGTCCCCGACTGCGGGCACAACGTCATGCTGGACAACCCGGAAGGCTTCGCCAGGGCCACCGCCACCGCCCTGGACCCCACCGACTAACCCTGAGCGCGCGGCGACGGGGTGCCGTCGGTCCAGGCGTAGACCCGCTTGCCGCGCACGGCGACCTGGTACTGGTGGAAGTCCCGGCACTCGGAGCGGACTTCGGCCCGCAGCTCGTTCGGCCACCACCTGGCGTGCAGCTCCGGGGCGCCCTGCCGCTTCGGCGTGCCCGCCGTGCACTGCGGGCCGTCCAGCGGGGTCTTGCCCAGGTCGAACCGTATGAGCCGGGCCTCCCCGGTGGTGCGCACGCGTATACGGACGTCGGTGGCGTCCTTGGGTATCCAGGACGGCAGGGCGAAGGGTGCTTTCGCGCGCGTCGGGGCGTCGGCGGCGGTCGCGAAACGCTTGCCCTTCTGCTTGTGCACCTTGTGGTCGATGGTGTCCGTCACGGGGTTGGGCGGCAGGTTGGGCAGGGCGAAGGCGGCGGTGGCGAGGACTCCCACGGTGGCGGCGGCGATGACGAGCGGGCGGCGTTTCATGCCTTCCAGTCTCGGCGAGGAGGTGCCGTTCGCGCGTCCCTCCTCAGAACGAACCGTGTCCCGGCCGAAGGTCTCACACGGCGTCATACCTGGGAGGGTCGCCGGTGACGACCGCACCACACACAGTGAGCGGGGGGTCGTGCAGAAGCCGAGGGCCGCACAGTAACCGGGCGGCGCCCGGCACCGTTGGCCGGTTGACCGTCCGCCCGGCCCCCGAGGACCCCCATGCACCGTCGCCGCCTCCTGCCCGCCCTCGCGACCGCCACGGCCACCGCCGTGCTCGCCCTCTCGCCCGCAGCCTGGGCCGCACCCGAGGTCCCGGCCGACAAACCGCAGGTGCTGAGCCGCTGGACACAGACCGACGCCGCCAGTTACGAGGCCTGGGCCGACGCGCGCGAGCACCGCGCCGCCTGGGCCGCGTACGGCTTCGACTGGTCAACCGACCAGTGCACGACCTCCCCGGACAACCCCTTCGGTTTCCCCTTCGCGGCGGCCTGCGCCCGCCACGACTTCGGCTACCGCAACCACCGGGCGGCCGGGCTGTTCCCGGCCGCCAAGGCCCGGCTCGACGACGCGTTCCACGCGGACATGAAGCGGGTGTGCGCCCGCTACACGGGCAGCCTCAAGCGTTCGTGCGACGGCACCGCCTGGACGTACTACCAGGCGGTCAGGCTCCTCGGCATCTCCTAGCAACCGCAGGCGTTCACACGCAGAGCGCGCGTGCACACGCAGCGCGCGTGTTCACACCCAGAGCGCACGATCACACCCAGAACGCGATCACACACAGAGCACGGGGACCCGCTGGACCAGGTTGTTGGCGAAACCGCCGCGGTTCCAAGGCTGTTCGAGCGGCTGGGTGCGTCCCCCGGTGTCCGTGGCGCGGACGGTGAGCGTGTGGCGGCCCGGCACGGCCGTCCACACGCAGCTCCACGCCTGCCACGCCCACGGATGCGCCCCCGGCGCCGTCACCTCGGCCGCCGCCCAGGTCAGGCCGTCGTCGGCGCTCACCTCCACCCGGGCCACGGCCCCGTGGCCGGACCACGCCCGCCCCGCGAGACGCACCGGGCCGGGGTGCACGACACGGGTGCGCGACATGAAGTCGGGGAAGCCCGGCGGGGCCATCAGGGCACGCGGCGCGATACGGGTCACCGGCTCGCCGGGGTCGTCCGGATCGTCGGCGGACCGCCGCAAGCGGTAGGCCACGGACTGCTGGAACCCGGTGAACGGCGCGTCGACGAGGGTGATGTCCCGCAGCCACTTGACGTGCGCCATGCCGTACCAGCCCGGTACGACCAGCCGCAGCGGATACCCGTGCTGCGGCGGCAGGAGCCGGCCGTTCATGGCGTAGGCGATCAGCACACCCGAGTCCTCCCCGGTGGCGTACGGCAGCGGCAGGCTGCGCCGGTAGTCCTGCTCGACACCGCGCTCCACACCGTGGTCGGCCCCGGTGAACACCGCTTCGACGGCATCGGGCCGCACCCCCGCCGCCTCCAGTACGAGACCCAGCGGGACCCCGGTCCAGTCGGCGGTGCCCACCGCCTCGACCAGCCACGGCTGGCTGACCGGCCGGGGTGACAGGAGCGCCCGGCCGTTGCCCGCGCACTCCATCGTGACGCGGCGGGTGACGGCGGGGAACGCCCGCAGCAGGTCGAGATCCAGCGACAGCGACGTGTCGACCAGGCCGCCCACGGTCAGCCGCCAGCCGTCCGCGTCGGCGGCGGGGATGTCGTAGTGGACCAGGACGTAGTGCAGCCCGGGCGGCGTGACCTCGTAGCGCAGGGCCTCCAGCGGCAGGCCGTGGTTGCGGGCCGCGAGCGCCAGCTCCTCCTGGCCGATGCCCTCACCGGCGGGGGCGATGCGCGCCGGGGCGCTGATGTCGCGCACGGACGCCTCTTCCATCTCCCCATGGTCGCGCGCCCCGTCCCGCGGGGCACGTCGTCGCCCGCGGGCCGCCCGTCACAGGTGCCGGGTGAACCAGTCGCGGGCCAGGGCGGCCACCTCGTCCAGGGCGCCCGGCTCCTCGAAGAGGTGCGTGGCTCCCGGGACGACCTCCAGCCGGGTCTCGCAGAGCAGCTCCCGCTGCGCGGCGCGGTTGAGTTCCAGCACGGTGGTGTCGCGGCCGCCGACGACGAGCAGGGTGGGCGCCCGTACGGAGGCCAGCCGGGGCCCGGCGAGGTCGGGCCGGCCGCCGCGCGAGACCACGGCGCCGATGTCGGCGTCGGCGGCGGACGCGGCCCACAGCGCGGCCGCGGCCCCGGTGCTCGCGCCGAAGTAGCCGACCGGGAGGGGCGCGCGCCGGCGGAGCCAGGCGGTGGCGGCCGCGAGCCGTCCGGCCAGCGGCTCGATGTCGAAGACGTTGGCCCGGTCGGCCTCCTCGGCGGGCGTCAGCAGGTCGAAGAGCAGGGTGCCCAGACCCGCCCGGTTCAGGTCCGCCGCGACCGTCCGGTTGCGCGGGCTGCGACGGCTGCTGCCGGAACCGTGGGCGAACACCACGACCGCCCCGGCCCCCTCCGGCAGGGCCAGGTCCCCGGCCAGAGCGAGACCGCCGGCGTCCACCTCTACCTGGACGGCCCGGGCGGCCTCGACGGCGCCGACGCTCCCGACGGCCCGCGCGGGCCGTCGGCCGGCCGCCGCCTGCGCCAGCAGGGAGACGACCTCCTCGTCGGAGGTCTGGGCGAAGTCCCGGTACCACTCGCCGACGGCCCGGAAGGCGCGCGGCGCGGAGAGGCACACCACCTCGTCGGTCTCCTCGCGCAGCCGGGCGACCGCGTCGGGCGGGGCCACCGGGACGGCCAGCACCACACGGGCCGCGCCCTGCGCCCGTACGACCTGGCAGGCGGCGGCCGCGGTGGCTCCGGTGGCGATCCCGTCGTCGACCACGATCACCGTCCGCCCGTCGAGGGCCACCCGGGGCCGGTCGCCGCGGAACCTGCGGGCCCGCCGGGCGAGCTCCGCCTCCTCGGCGCGCTCGACCGCCTCCAGGTCCTCGCGCGTGACCCGGCTGCTGCGGACGATGTCCTCGCTGATGACCCGTACGCCGCCCTCGCCGATCGCCCCGAAGCCGAGCTCGCGGTGGTGCGGGACACCGAGCTTGCGGACCACGATCACGTCGAGCGGTGCGCCGAGGGCCCGCGCCACGGGGAAGGCCACCGGGACGCCGCCGCGGGGCAGGCCCAGTACGACGGGATGTTCCTCGTGCAGATGGCGGAGGGCTGCGGCGAGCCGCTCCCCGGCGTCCGCGCGGTCGGTGAAGAGCACGGGGGTTCACCCCCAACCCGAGGGGAGACGGGACCACGCACCCCCTCCTTCCGACGCAACCCCACGCGGGGGATTCCCGCAAGTCGGGGAGGGCGGCGTACCGCGCCACCGCCCCCCCGAGGCTCTGCGGGGGTCCGACCGGGGCCCAGCCGGCTCCCCGGAATGGCGGAGCGGCCTCTTCCGTCGACGGGTCCGCCGCGTACGGGCCGCTGGGTCTGCTTTCGGCCGATCTGCGGTCCGGCGCGGGCGTGTTGGGCGCTCGCGGCCGTGAAGGGAGCCGCCGCGAGCGCCCTCCCGACGCCTTCGGAGCGGGGTCCCGCGCCCCCGCCCGACCGGCCCGGCCGCCCCCCGGCCGACCGCTGCGACCTGCGCGAAAGCCCTCCGCGGAGGGAGGGCTTCGGGTGGTTGCGGTGATGAAGAATGTGTGCCCCCGGCAGGACTCGAACCTGCGGCCAAGTGCTTAGAAGGCACCTGCTCTATCCACTGAGCTACGGGGGCCGGAAGGTGGCCTTGGTGGGCCTGGAGCCCCTGGTGGGGGTGGGACTTCGGTCCGTTCCGGGTCAAGGATAGGGCTCCGGCCGCCTTGTCCCGGTTGCTTCACTCGCGGGCCACGATGTGGAGGTTCCGTGAAGCGGTCCCGATAATCGCAGGCAGGTGCGATTCTCGCATCGCTTTTGCGCCGCGGCGCCCTGGGTGTTGTGCACTCGTTATGCCTGCGCCCCACTCGTCCGTCGTGCCCGGAATGTCCCACTGAAGTCGCGGTCGGCGCGCAGGGGGCGTATAAGCTTCAAAAATGGTCCTAAATTGGGCATTCTTCGCATGTGGTGACCTTGGATGTTCGGCCTCAGCTGCTCGATGCCCTGTCCGCCCTGCGCGACCGGGTCGCGTCCGTACGTCTGCCGTTGCCCCTGCCCGGCACCCCACGGGCCCGCCAGACCAGATCCGAGCTGCTCGCGCAGCTCGACGACTACCTCGTACCGCGCCTGAAGGCGCCCGAGGCGCCCCTGCTCGCCGTGGTCGGCGGGTCCACCGGGGCCGGTAAGTCCACCCTCGTCAACTCCCTCGTCGGACGCCAGGTCAGCGAAGCCGGCGTGCTCCGCCCGACCACCCGCACACCGGTGCTCGTCTGCCACCCCGACGACCACCACTGGTTCGCCGGCATGCGCGTACTCCCCGACCTGATGCGGGTCTGGGTGCCCCACGAGGACGACGACACGCCCCCCAAGGCCGCCACCCGCGGCCCGGGCCGCGGCCGCACCGGCACCGGCAAGGGCAGCGGCGGCGGCGCCCAAGGCGGCCACGAGACCCGCGAGATGCGGATCGAGACCGTCTCCAGCCTGCCGCGCGGACTCGCCATCCTCGACGCCCCCGACATCGACTCCCTCGTGGTCGAGAACCGGACACTCGCCGCCGAACTCATCTGCGCCGCCGACGTCTGGGTGATGGTCACCACCGCCTCGCGGTACGCCGACGCCGTCCCCTGGCACCTCCTGCGCACCGCCAAGCAGTACCGGGCCACCCTGATCACCGTCCTGGACCGGGTGCCGCACCAGGTCCTCGCCGAGGTCTCCCGCCAGTACGGGGCCCTGCTCACCAAGGCCGGGCTGGGCGACGTACCGCGGTTCACCGTCCCCGAACTCCCCGAGTCGACCGGCGGCGGCGGACTGCTCCCGGCCAGCGCCGTCGCCCCGCTCTTCGCCTGGCTCGCCCACCACGCGCAGGACCCCGCCGCCCGGCAGTACGCCGTCGGCCGCACCGCCCTCGGCGCCCTGGACTCCCTGCGCAGCCGGATGCCCGAACTCGCCTCCGCCGTCGCCGCCCAGCACGCCGCCGCCGTACGGCTGACCTCGGCCGTCGAGGACGCGTACCGGCGCGAGGGCAAGCGGGTCCGGGGCCGCCTCGACCAGGGCGCCGTACTGGCCGGCGACGCGCTGACCCGCTGGCGCGGCTACCCCCTCGACACCAGCGCCGGCGAACTGCTCGACTCGCTCGCCGAGTCGCTCGCCGCCCTGCTCCAGTGCGCCGTCGCCGCCGCCGACGAACGGATCGCCGAGGCCTGGCGCCGCGAACCGGCCTCCGGCGCGCTGGTCCTGCCCACGCCCGACCGGGAGGCGGGGGAACGGATCGGCATGGCCGTACGCCGCTGGCGGCGCGTGCTGGAGGAACTCGTCGAGGAGGAGGTGGCCGGGCTCGACCGGCAGCCCGCACCCGACGCCGACGGCGTCGCCGCCCTGCTCGTCGCCGCCCTGCTCGGCGGCAAACGGGCCCGGCCCGCCGGGGAGAAGCTCGCCGAGCGGATCGGCGCCCAGGCCGCCCTGCGACTGCGCGACAAGGGCGGAGAACTCGTCGGCGACCACCTCGACGAGGTGCTGCGCGGCGAACGCGACCGCCGCCTCGCCCCGTTGGAAGCACTCGAAGTGAGCCCGGAACCGCAGGCCGAACTGATCGCCGCGCTGTCCGTACTGCAGAAGGAGAGGTGACGCGGTGACCGCCCTGGCCGACCGCACCGACGACCGCTGGGACGACGGGTTCATCGCGCGCTCCCGCCCCCGCCCCGCCGAAGCGGACGAGGAGGACGCCGCCGACGGGACGGACGAGGGCGACGAGGCGCTCGTACGGGCCGTCTCCGGCGCCGGCAGTGACGGCGGCAAGTCGTCCGCGCCCCCGCTCAGCCCCGAGGCACAGGCGCTGCGCCAGCGCCTCGACGCGCTGCGGCAGTTGGTCGGGCTCTCCCGCACCCGGCTCGACGGCAAGACCCTCGCCGAGGCCGGACGGGTACTGGACGAGGCCGCCGCACGCCGCGGGCTCTCGCCCCAGCACACGGTCGTCGCCATCGCCGGAGCCACCGGAAGCGGCAAGTCCACGCTCTTCAATTCACTCGCCGGGGTGCAGATCTCCGAGACCGGGCTGCGCCGCCCGACCACCGCCGCGCCCATCGCGTGCAGCTGGTCGGACGGGGCCGCCGGGCTCCTGGACCGGCTGGAGATCCCGGGACGGCTGCGGCGCCGGCCCCGCGAGACCTCCGAGGCGGAGACCCTGCGCGGCATGGTCCTCGTCGACCTGCCGGACCTCGACTCCGCGGTCGGCGCGCACCGCGAGCACGTGGACCGCGTACTGGCGCTGGTCGACGCCGTGGTGTGGGTCGTGGACCCGGAGAAGTACGCCGACGCGGTGCTGCACGAGCGGTACCTGCGCCCGCTGGCCGGACACGCCGAGGTGACCTTCGTCGTGCTCAACCAGGTGGACCGGCTACCCGGCGAGGCCGCCGACCTCGTACTGGACGACCTGCGCCGGCTGCTCGACGAGGACGGCATCGCGCTCGGCGAGCACGGCGAGCCCGGTGCCACGGTCCTCGGGCTGTCCGCCCTGACCGGCGACGGCGTCGGGGAGCTGCGCGAACTCCTCGGCCAGTTCACGCAGGAGAAGGGCGCCGCGACCCGGCGGATCTCGGCGGACGTGGACCGCGCGGCGATCCGCCTGCGGCCGCTCTACGTCGCCGACGGACACGCCGGACCGGAGATCGGGGAAGCGGCGCGCACCGAGTTCGAGGACCGGCTCGCCGAGGCGGTCGGCGCCTGCGCGGCCGGACTCGCCGCCGAACGGGCCTGGCGGCGCAACGCGGGCAAGGCGTGCGGGACCCCGTGGCTGCGGCTGTGGCGCTGGTACGAGAACCGGCGTGCGCCGCGCACCCTGGCGGGCCTGGCCGCCCTGGCGGCGATCGGCGGCCGGGGCCAGACGGTCGTACAGGCGCCGGTCGAGGAGGAGGTGACCGCTCGTCAGCGCGTCGAGCAGGCCGTGCGGGTCGTCGCCGACGAGGCGGTCGCGGGCCTGCCCGACCCGTGGGCGCAGGCGGTCCGGGAGACGGCGGTGCGCGGCGCCGACCGGCTGCCGGAGGCGCTGGACGAGATCGCGGTGACGCTCGGGGCGGCGGTCGCCGTGCCGAACGCCAAACCGCCGCGGCCCGCCTGGTGGCCGGCGGCGGTGCTGACGCAGGCGGCCATGACGCTGCTCCAGATCTTCGGCGGACTGTGGCTCGTCGGGCAGATCGTCGGGGTACTGGAGCCCGAACTGATGCCGCCGGTGCTGCTGATGGTGGCGGGCATCATCGGCGGGCCGCTCGTGGAATGGGCCTGCTCGATCGCGGCCCGGGGCCCGGCCCGGCGGTACGGGCAGGACGCGGAGCGCAGGCTGCGGCAGGCCGCTGCCGGGTGCGGCCGGGCCCGGGTGCTGGAACCGGTGGCGGCGGAGCTGCTGCGCTACCGGGAGGTGCGGGAGCAGTACGCCGCGGTCGCCGCAGGGGGGAGCCGGTTGTCCACAACCCGCCAGTAATCCACAGGCCGGAGCGGGGGCCGGCCGCCGGACGCAGCATGGTCCGTAGCCCGTACGGATGGTCCGTGCGGGCCGGCACGAGGGGGAGGGCGACCGGGATGTACGACACCCAGGTGACGCTGGTGGGCCATGTGGCGACACAGGTCGACTACAAGGAGACGGTGAACGGTCCGTCGGCGCGGTTCCGTTTCGCGGTGACGCCCCGCTACTACGACCGGCGCAAGGACGCCTGGACGGACGGGCCCACCAGCTTCTACACGGTGTGGGCGCGGCGCACCCTCGCGGTGAACCTCGCCGGTTCCGTATCGGTGGGCGAGCCACTGGTGGTGCACGGGCGGCTGCGCGTGCGGGACGACCCGCCGGCCGGGGAGGAGGGAAACCGGTGGATCAGCGCGGAGATCGACGCGACCGCCATCGGGCACGACCTGAACCGCGGGACAGCGGCCTTCCGGCGAGTGGTGAGAACCGATCATCCGCTGATGGACACTCAGAAGGCGGCGGTGGGTTGAGTGTTCGAGGTGGTTAGGATTCCCCGGTACTCACGGGCACCTGGGTCTTTGGCCCGAAGGGGAAGACTGTGTCGATTGCCGTTCCCGCATCCTCCGCTCCTGATCCCGCTCCTGCTCACCCTCCCGCTCCGGCTCCTGTTCACGCTCCGGCTCCGGCTCCGGCTCCCGCTCCGGCTCCTGCTGCTTCGGTACCTGCCGTTCCCGCTCCTGTCCCGGCTGCTCCCGCCCCCGACTCCGGCGCGGTACGGGGGGCCGCGCGCCGGCCGCTCGCGGCCGCCCTGCTGGCCGCGGCCCTCGCCGCCGCGCCCGGTGCCCGGGCCGTCGCGGACTCCGGGCCGGTGGCGCCCCGCGTGCCGGAGGGCGCGAGCGCCGTGCTGGACGGGCTGAAGACGTTCGGGCAGGCGGTCCTCCACGCCGGGGACGGATCGGTGCGGCAGATCCCCGCCGGTCTGTACGAGATGCGGGTCGACGGCGGCGGGATGCTCCAGACGTACGGGGTCGGGGTGGCGGGCAACGGTCAGCCGCAGGCCCGGTACACGGAGAGCGGCTGGAGCGGCAGCCCGCTGGCGGGCAACGGACAGGCCGGACGGATCCGCTGGGTGCTGGAGCACTCCTACCCGCAGCTGAACGACCTGGCCGGGCTCGCCAAGGCGGCCGGGGCCGTGTCGCTGACCGCCGAGAGCGCGGCGGCCGGGACGCAGGTGGCGATCTGGCGGCTCGCGGACGGGGTGCGCGTCGAGGCGGCGGACCCGTCCGCGGAGAAGCTGGCCGACTACCTCCAGCGGGCGGCGGGACAGATGCCGGAGCCGCCCGCCTCGCTGAGACTCGACCCCGGCGACGTGTCGGGGCCGGTCGGCAGCCGGCTCGGCCCGGTGACCGTGCGCACCGGCGCGCGGAGCGTGTCGGTCATCCCGGACGCGGCGGCCGTCGCCATGGGGGTGCGCGTGGTTGACGCCGAGGGGAAGCCGCTGGCCACGGCGGCCAACGGGAGCCGGATCTACTTCGAGGTGCCGGCGGGCACCCCCGACGGGACGGCGTCGGTCACCGTCCAGGGGGCGACCAAGGTGCCGGTCGGGCGGGTCTTCACCAGCGGCGTCCCCGCCCAGGCGCAGATCGTGGCCGGCTCCAGCGAGTCCGCGGCGACGGCCACGGCGCGGGCGGCCTGGCCGCCGCCCCCGCCGCCCGAGGCCGGTGCGGCCCCGGCCGAGGCCCCGGACCCGGGCACCGGTTCGGGCGCGGTCGCGCTGGGCGCGCAGTCCGCGTCCCTCGCGACGACCTCCCCGGACGAGGAGCGGCTCGCGACCAGCGGCAGCTCGGCCGCCACGCCCGTCATCGCCTCCCTGGCGGTGGGCCTCGTCGTGCTCGGCGGCCTCGTCGTCCTGCTGCTGCGCAAGCGCCCCCTCGACGAAGAGGAGTAGGAAGGGAAGCGGACCCGAGGGGACGAGGGAAGCGGAACAGGAGAAGGAAGAGGGAAGCGGTCGGCGCCGAGCGCCGCGCCGGTTCCGGTACAGGATCCGGGGTAGAGGCAGAAAATGGTTGATCAAGAACTGACCTGGACCGGCGCCTTCGCGCGATGGGACCGCCGGCTGTTCGACGCCGTGGCCCGCAGGCACTGGCCCGGCGCCGACCGCGTGCTGCCCCGCCTCGGGCGGGCCGCGAACCACGGCGTGCTGTGGGGCGGGGCCGCCGCGGCCATCGCCGTCTTCGGATCGGCAGGGGCGCGCAAGGCGGCCCTGCGCGGAGCGGCCTCCCTGGCGCTGGCCTCCTCGACCATCAACACCATCGGCAAGTGGTCCGTACGCCGTCCCCGGCCGCTGCTGGAAGGCGTGCCCGTGGTCCGGCAGCTGGCCGTGCAGCCGCAGACCACCTCCTTCCCGTCCGGGCACTCGGCGTCCGCCTTCGCTTTCACCGCCGGGCTGGCACTGGAGGCCCCCGCCCTGGGCGCCGCGCTCGCCCCGGTCGCTGCGTCGGTGGCCTTCTCCCGGGTCTACACCGGCGTGCACTACCCCTCCGACGTGGTCGCGGGTGCGGCCCTGGGCGTGGCCGCCGCCTTCGTCGTACGCCGGCTCGCGCGGGACGTGCAGGAGGCCCGGGCCGTGCCGGGCGACGAGCCCAAGGCCATCGGGGTCCCCGCGCTGCCCGACGGGGCCGGGCTGACGGTGGTGGTCAACACCGGGTCGGGCACGGCCGCGACCGTGCCCGACGTCGTGCGCGCCAGGCTCCCCAAGGCCGAGGTGATCGAGTGCCGGGGCGCGGACCTGCTCCCCGCGCTGGCGGAGGCGGCGGCGCGCTCCACCGTCCTCGGGGTGTGCGGCGGCGACGGCACCGTCAACGCGGCCGCCACCGCCGCCCTGAAGGCCGGGGTCCCCCTGGCCGTGTTCCCCGGCGGCACCCTCAACCACTTCTCGCTCGACCTCGGCCTCCTCGGACCCGAGTCCACCTGCGAAGCCCTGGAGCACGGGGAGGCCGTCCGCATCGGCGTGGGCCGCTTCTCCCCGGGCCCCGGCCCCGACGGAGCCCCCGGCTACTTCCTGAACAACTTCAGCATCGGCGCCTACCCGGAGCTGCTGCGCCACCGGCTGCGCTGGGGCCCGCGCATCGGCGGCGGCCCGGCCGCCCTGCTGGCGGCCTGGAAGGTCCTGCGCGCCGAGCGGCCCGTACGGCTGCAGCTGGCCGGGCGGCCCCGGAGCGTCTGGCTGCTCTTCGCCGGCAACGGCACCTATCACGGCACCGGCCCCACCCCGGGCCGCCGCGACAGCGTCGGTGAGGGTCTGCTCGACCTGCGGGTCGTCTACGGCGGAGGGCGGCCCGGCCCCCGGCTGCTGGCCGCGGCCTTCGCCGGCCCCCTGAGCCGCTCCCCGGTCCACGCGGCCACCCACCTGCGCAGCCTGCGCGTCGGCTCCGTCCCGCAGGGCACCGCGCTCGCCTACGACGGCGAATACGCCAAGGCCCCGAGCGAACTGGTCCTCGACACCCTTCCGGCCGCCCTCACGGTCTACCGCCCCCTCTGACCACCCCGCCCTGGATGCCCCGCACCCCCCTGGCCCTGACCTACCCATTCGCCCGCGGGTATGGACGTACGGCAAGATGGGGTGTATCTGCCCACCATCGATCTGCCGGACGGTTTCTCTTGGCTGAGTTCATCTACACCATGCGCAAGACGCGCAAGGCACACGGCGACAAGGTGATCCTTGACGACGTCTTCCTGAACTTCCTGCCCGGCGCGAAGATCGGTGTGGTGGGTCCGAACGGTGCCGGTAAGTCCACCGTTCTGAAGATCATGGCGGGCATCGAGCAGCCGTCCAACGGCGACGCCTTCCTCTCGCCCGGCTACACCGTCGGCATCCTCATGCAGGAGCCGAAGCTCGACGAGTCCAAGACGGTCCTGGAGAACGTCGAGGACGGCGTCGGCCCGATCAAGCAGAAGCTCAACCGGTTCAACGCGATCGCCGAGGAAATGGCGACGAACTACACCGACGAGCTGATGGAGGAGATGGGCAAGCTCCAGGACGACCTGGACCACGCCAACGCGTGGGACCTCGACGCCCAGCTGGAGCAGGCCATGGACGCCCTGGGCTGCCCGCCCGGCGACTGGCCGGTCACCAACCTCTCCGGTGGTGAGAAGCGCCGCGTGGCCCTCTGCAAGCTGCTGCTGGAGGCCCCCGACCTGCTGCTCCTCGACGAGCCCACCAACCACCTCGACGCCGAGTCCGTGAACTGGCTGGAGCAGCACCTCGCCCAGTACAAGGGCGCCGTCGTGGCCGTCACCCACGACCGCTACTTCCTCGACAACGTCGCCGAGTGGATCCTCGAACTCGACCGCGGCCGCGCCCACCCCTACGAGGGCAACTACTCCACCTACCTGGAGAAGAAGGCCGAGCGCCTCAAGGTCGAGGGCAAGAAGGACGAGAAGCGCGCCAAGCGCCTCAAGGAAGAGCTGGAGTGGGTCCGCTCCAACGCCAAGGGCCGCCAGGCCAAGTCCAAGGCCCGTCTCGCTCGCTACGAGGAGATGGCGGCCGAGGCCGACAAGATGCGCAAGCTCGACTTCGAGGAGATCCAGATCCCGCCGGGCCCGCGTCTGGGCTCGATCGTGGTCGAGGTCAACAACCTCTCCAAGGCGTTCGGCGACAAGGTCCTCATCGACGACCTGTCCTTCACGCTGCCGCGCAACGGCATCGTCGGCATCATCGGCCCGAACGGTGCCGGCAAGACCACGCTCTTCAAGATGATCCAGGGCCTGGAGAAGCCGGACTCCGGCGAGATCAAGGTCGGCGAGACCGTCAAGATCAGCTACGTGGACCAGGGCCGCGCCAACATCGACCCCAAGAAGACCCTCTGGGCGGTCGTGTCGGACGAGCTGGACTACATCAACGTCGGCAACGTCGAGATGCCGTCCCGCGCGTACGTCAGCGCCTTCGGTTTCAAGGGCCCGGACCAGCAGAAGCCGGCCGGCGTGCTCTCCGGCGGTGAGCGCAACCGCCTGAACCTCGCGCTCACCCTCAAGCAGGGCGGCAACCTGCTGCTCCTCGACGAGCCCACCAACGACCTCGACGTCGAGACCCTGGGCTCGCTGGAGAACGCGCTGCTGGAGTTCCCCGGTGCGGCCGTGGTCGTCTCCCACGACCGCTGGTTCCTGGACCGGGTGGCCACCCACATCCTCGCCTACGAGGGTGACTCCAAGTGGTTCTGGTTCGAGGGCAACTTCGAGTCCTACGAGAAGAACAAGATCGAGCGGCTCGGCCCGGACGCGACCCGTCCGCACCGCGCCACCTACAAGAAGCTCACCCGAGGCTGAGGGGAGAGCTGAGGTCACGGCCATGGCCAGACACCAATACCGTTGCCCCCTGCGCTGGGCGGACATGGATGCCTTCGGGCACGTCAACAACGTCGTCTTCCTCCGCTATCTGGAGGAGGCGCGGATCGACTTCATGTTCCGCCTCGCGCCGGGGGAGGGCAGCGAGTCCTTCACGGGCGGATCCGTCGTGGCCCGCCACGAGATCGACTACAAGCTGCCCCTCGTACACCGGCACGAGCCGGTCCTCATCGAGTCCTGGGTGACCCGGATAGGTGCCGCTTCCCTGACCATCCGCTACGAGGTCAAGGACGAGGCGACCGAGGACAGGCCCGAGACCGTCTACGTGCGCGCGGAGACCGTGGTCGTGCCCTACAACCTCGCCGCGGGCCGGCCCCGCCGCATCACGGCCGAGGAGAGGCACTTCCTGGAGGAGTACCTCGACGAGCCGCGCGCCGAGGTCATCGCGGCATGAGTGCACAGCTGCGCTTCGCCGACTCCGGGGAGGCGGCGGACCTCGCCGCCTTCCTGGGACGGCTGGTGCACTACGACCGGGCCGCCGCCGTCCGCCTCCAGGGAGGCGGCGGCGCGCTCGGCGTGTTCGGGCGGCCGCCCTCCTTCGAGGTCCTGGCCATCCGCACCGTGCGGCTCGCCGTACCCCTGACGACACCGCTGGACGTCACCGTGTCCGCCGGTGAGCTGCTGGAGTCCGTGGACGAGGCCTCGGCCGGCGCCACCGTGCCCGGGCCGGTCACCGGGCCGCCCTGGACCGGGGTGCTCCCGCCCCGCGGCGGCTGGCAGCAGCTGCCGGGACTGCCCGGCCCCGAAGCGATAACGCAGGCCCTGGCGGCCTCCGTCGCCGAGTTCCGGGCCCGTGACGAGGCCCTGCCCGCGCAGCACCGGACCCGGTCCGAGCGCGACCGCATCGGCCGCGAGATATGGTCCCGCACCCTGGGCGACACCGAGCTGCCGCTGCGCGTCGCGCACGCCGCGCAATCCCTGGGCTTCCTGCGGCCGGTACGGGCCACGGTGCCCGCCACCGCGTCCGGCGCGGCCCCCGACCCGGTGGCGCTGCTCGCCTCCGGGAGCTGGCTGCGGCTGCGTACCCCGTACGGCTCCGTCGCCACCCGCCGCCCCGGCGCCACCGGCGGCCTCGGCGCCTTCCGGGTCAGCCCCGTCTGACCCGCGCCCCCGAGGCCGACCGGCCCGAGGGCGCCTCCTCAGGGGCCCTGGCGGCCGCGGCCCTAGCCCGCCGTGTTGATCATCGACGCGGCGGCGTACGTGAGGTACTTCCACAGCTGCGCCTCGTGCTCCGGCGCCAGGCCCAGCTCGTCCAGCGCCACCCGCATGTGCTTCAGCCAGGCGTCGTGGGCCGCCGAGTCCACCTGGAACGGCGCGTGCCGCATCCGCAGCCGCGGGTGGCCGCGGTGTTGGCTGTACGTGGTCGGACCGCCCCAGTACTGCATCAGGAACAGCGCGAAACGCTCCTCGGCCGGACCGAGGTCCTCCTCCGGGTACATGGGGCGCAGCAGGGGGTCCTCCGCGACCCCCTGGTAGAAGCGCCGCACGAGGCGACGGAAGGTGTCCTCGCCGCCCACCTGCTCGTAGAAGGTCTGCTCCTGCTCCTGAAGGCCGCCCTGCGGAATCTCATTCACCCGACCATCGTCTCAGACGCCCGGTACCGTCCGGGGGCGCCTTCGCGCTCGCACCTGCGGGCCCGCCGCAGGACAGTGGAGGCATGGCCGCACACACCGCACACAGCGCACACAGCGCACGCACCGGGACGCGGGACCTGCGGGAGACCGCGCACGCCGCCCAGGTGCGGGAGCTGACCGCGGCCGGCGTACTGGAGGACCCGCGCTGGCGGGCGGCCTTCGCGGCCGTGCCCCGGCACGCCTTCGTGCCCTACTTCTGGGCCGACCGCGGCGCCGGCCACGAACGGCTCTGGGCCGAGGACCCCGACCCCGGGCAGCGCGCCCGCTGGCTGCGCGGGGTGTACGTCGACGCCCCGCTCGCCACCCGGCTGCGCGACGGCCGCCTGGTGTCCTCCAGCAGCCAGCCCTCCCTGATGGCGAAGATGCTGACCGCCCTCGACGTGCGCGACGGCGACGACGTCCTGGAGATCGGCGCGGGCACCGGCTACAACGCGGCGCTGCTCTGCCACCGCCTCGGCGACGAGCACGTCACCACCGTGGACCTGGACGAGGAGATCACCGAGTCCGCCCGGGCCCACCTGGCCCGGCTCGGCTACCACCCGACGGTGGTCACCGGCGACGGCGCCCGCGGCTGCCCCGCCCGCGCCCCGTTCGACCGGATCCTGGTGACCTGCATGCTCCCGCTGGTCCCGCACACCTGGCTCGGCCAGTGCCGGCCCGGCGCCCGCATCCTGGCCCCCCTGTCGACCGGGCTGATCGCGCTCACGGTCCGGGACGCCGACTTCGCCGAGGGCCGCTTCCTGCACACCCCGGCCTACTTCGTCCCGCTGCGCGGGGCCACGGCCGTACCGCCGCCCGACCGGACGGGGATGGTGCGCGGGCTCCCGTACGAGCTGGTGGAGAACGAGCGCTTCCAGTTCATGCTCGTGCTGACCGCAGGGGTACTGCACCCCCGCGAGGCCCTGGACCTGTGGCGCAGCGAGGGCCGCCCGGGCCGCGAACGCTTCGGCGTCTCGGTCGGCCCGGAAGGCCAGTGGTCATGGCTGGACGACCCCCAGGGCCCCTACGTCTGGCCCCTGGGAGAAGCCTGATCAGCCGCGGCGGATGGTGATCGTGGTCCAGGCGCCGACGTGGACGCGGTCGCCGTCGGAGAGGGGGACCGGGACGTAGGGCTGGATCGGGTCCTCGCCGCCGTTGATGGTGGTGCCGTTGGTGGAGTTCTGGTCGACCACCGCCCAGCTCATGTCGGGCTGCTGCACCAGCACCGCGTGCTGGTGGGAGACGCCCGGGTCCTCCGGGGGCACCGACAGGTCGATGTCCGGGGACTCGCCCGTGGAGGCGCGGCGGCGGCCGATGGTGATCTGGCCGCCGGACAGCGGGAGGTGCTGCTCCGGGGAGTACGCGGGGAGGTTGAGCCCGGTCGCCTCGGGACCGCTGCGCTGCATCATCGCCATGAAGTACGAGCGGTCGGGGCCGATCGTCGCGCTCCAGGACCCGCCCTGGGGCGGGAGGGGCTGATACGACGGCGCCTGCGGCTGCGGCCGGCCGTAGTCCTGCTGGTACTCCTGGTACGGGGGCTGCTGCGGGGCCTGCTGGTACGCCGGCGGCGGCTCGTGCGCGGGCGGCGGCAGCAGCCAGTCGTCCTCGCGCTGGAGCGGCTCCGCCGGACGGTTGACCCGGGACGGCCGCGAGCCCTGGTACTCGAAGTGGTCCTGGCCGTACGTCCCGGGGCCCGGCACGGGCGGCGGGGGCGGGCTGCCCGGACGGGATCCCGCAGCGGTACCGGCGACGCCGGGCGCCGGCGGCACCGGGTCCGAGACCGGAGGCGGGGTGTACGGGGTCGCCGAACGGGTCAGGAAGTTGTACCGGCACTCCTCGCAGAACGGCGCCATGGCCTCGCGCGGGGTCCGGCACTGCGGGCAGAGCTCTGCCTGGGCGGTCGGTTCACCGGCGGTCGGGGGGAAGCCGTAGCCGTAGGAAGGCACGGCGGGGGGACCCTCAGGGGTACCCATGCGGTGGCCGCAGACCTCGCACCAGTCGTCGGAGGCGGACTGGTGCCCGTTCGGGCAGGTCGGCATGGCGGCTCTTCCCCCTTCTGCTCCCTGCGTCATCGCGGGAGGCTCTCAGAACTTCTTCACTCGGACGGTCTGCGTCGAACGTGTTTCGAGAGTCATCTCGTCGGCGTCGGCAACCTTCGCTTTCAGCCGCACAGTACCCGCCACCGCGTCCACCACATCCACCACCTTCGACAGAAGTCGTGCTGTGTCGGCGTTCCCGGAGACGCTCGCCAGCTGTACGGCCCGTCCGAGTTTGGCCGTAGCACCATCGACATCGCCCAGTTTGCGGGCTTCGAGGCCCTGCTGGATAGCCTGCGCCAGCTCCGCCTGCCCGGTGTAGTGGGCGACCTGCGGGTTGATGGCGGTGGACGCGGCCACGTCGTTGGTCCACACCGCGCGCACCAGGCCCTGGGCCAGGACGGCCTCGGGCTCGCCGCCCGTCGCCGGCCGCACCAGCGTGGCGCGGGAGGCGAGCATCTCCTGGCCGACGGCCGCGCCGGGGACCCGGACGCACACGTGGTACTCGCGGGACTCGTCGCCCCACGACCCGGTCGGATAGTCGCCCGCGCGCGGGCCCGTGTCGGTACGGCGGTCGGTCAGGTCCTGCACGGTGGGCGCGACCTGCTTGACGTACTGGATCTCCACGCCGACCGGGGTCCACAGGCGCAGCGAGACGTCCGCGACCTCCTTGCCCATGACCTTTTCCATCATGCGCGTGAAGTCCTCGGTGAGGTGGGCCGGGTCGGCCACGATGTCGGCGGAGCCGAGCAGGGCGCTCGCGATGCCGGTGACCTCCTTCACCTCCCAGTCGGTGCCCACGCCGCGGGCGTCGCAGGTGAAGCGGCCCGCGCAGGCGTCCAGAGCGGCGCGCAGGACGGCCGGTTCCTCGTGCTCGTTGCGTCCGTCGGTGAGCAGGATGCCGTGCCGGATCGCCGCGGTGGAGCCGCGCAGCAGGCCGTCGGCCAGGCGCAGCCAGGTGCCGATGGCGGTGCCGCCGCCGGCGCTGAGGCCGCGCAGGGCCTCCTTCGCCTCGGCCCGGGTGGCGGGACCGGCGACGGCGAGGCGGCCCAGACCCGGATAGACCTCCTTGGCCACGTGCGTGCCGGCGATCACCGCGAAGGCCGTGCCGTCGCGCAGGGTGTCGACGGCCGCGGCCGTGGCCTCGCGGGCGCCCCGCATCTTCTCCGCCGGGTACTCCATGGAGCCCGAGCAGTCGACCATGATCACGACGGCGGCCGTGCCGTCCGCGGGGGTCCCGCGGGTGACGCTGCCCCCGCCGGTGGCGGTGACGGTGACGATGGCGTGGACGTCCCGCCCGCCTTCGGGAAGGAATTCGTTCTGGTACACGTCCACGCTGAAGCGCGGTGCGCTCGGCTTGGCGAAATTCGCCATCGGCTGGACTCCTAGAGGGCTCGGGCAGGCGGGTCAGACCTGCGGGCGCGCTTCCACTTCCGGTTCCGCTGGTGCTGCCGTGCCGGTCTCCGGGGCCGCTCCCGGTTCCCGTTCCCGTTCCCGTTCGGGCTGCGTGGCGAACGGCACGACGGCCACGGTGATGTTGTCGTGGCCGCCGCCGTCGAGGGCGTGCCCCACGAGCACCTGTGCGCTGTGCAGCGGGCGGACCGCGGCGTCGACGGGCAGGACCTGCGCCATCTCCCGCGCGGACTCCGCGTAGTTCCACAGCCCGTCGGTGCAGACCACGACCACGCCCGGGTGGTCCGGCTTGAAGATGGCGGTGTGCGGTTCGAGCTCGTACGCGTCGGCACCCAGCCAGCCGGTGATGGCGTGCGCGCGGACGTCCGCGTAGGCCTCGGCCTCGCCCATCAGGCCGGCGGCGACCATCTGCGCGGCCCACGAGTCGTCCTCGGTGAGCCGGCGGGGCAGCGCGGCGCGGTCGTCGGGCACCCAGTAGGCGCGGCTGTCGCCCACCCAGCCGATGGTCAGCAGGCCGCCGCTGACGACGGCGCCGACCAGGGTGCAGGCGGGCGCGTTCTGCGCGCCGGGGACCTCGGGAGCCAGCGCGTCGACCGCCGCGGCGGCGGCCAGGATCGCCTCGTGCATGGCCTCCTGGGGGTGCGCGCCGCGGGGGAGGGCCTCCAGCAGGGCCTCGTTCGCGGCGGCGGCGGCCGCCGCTGACGCGTCGTCGGGGCGGCTCGCGGAGGACACCCCGTCGCAGACGATGGCCACGGTGGCGGCGGAGCCGTCGGGCAGGGCGGTGGCCGACACGGCGAACGAGTCCTCGTTGCGGTGGTGGCGCAGCCCGCGGTCGCTGACGGCGGCGACGCTGCCCAGCTCCTCCTCCACGTGGTCCCGCTCCCGGGGCTGGGCGTGCCCGCAGTGCTCGCAGTACCCGTCGGTGTCGACGTGCCCGGCCCGGCAGGCCACGCAGGTCTTCCCGCCGGGTGTCGCCGCGGCGGCCGTGCTGTCGTACGGGCTCTCGTAGGGGTTCTCGTGCGGGCTCTCGTACGGGTTCTCGTGCGGGGTCTCGCCCGGGCCCCAGGACGTTGCCCCGGCGGGCGTGCCGGGGTCGCCGCCGGGCCGGTCGTGGCGAGTCTCGGGGCCGCCCGCCGGGCCCTGCGGGGCCGGGGGCGCGGGCTCGGCGGCACCCCAGGGGGTCCCCTCGGGGGGCGTGCCGGCGCCGTACGGATTCTCCTGGCCCGGACCCGGGTACGAGACGCCGGCCGGGTTCGGCCGCGGCTCCGGTTCCGGCCGGTGCGGCTCCGGGGCGGCCGCCCAGTCGGCCGGGTCCCCGACGAGGGTCGGCGCGGCCGCGGCCACGCTGCCCCAGCCGGGGGCGGGTTCACCGGCGCCGGAGGCGGCGCGAGAGGTGGCCGGGGCCGGGATCGCGTACCCGTCCCCGTGCGGTGCGGGCCGGGCCGACGGCGCGGGTGGGGCCGGCGGCGCGGGTGGCGCGGGTGGCGCCGGTGGGATGGGAAGGGTCGGGTGGTCCGTGGACGCGGCCGCGGAAGAAGGGGTCAGGGCGTAGCCGCAGAGACCGCAGAAACGGTCACCCTCTTCGAGGGGTTCCGCGCAGCTGGGGCAGCCCGACAGCCGATGCATCGACATCAATCACACCCACGTCCGGGGACGGAAACGGTTGGCCCGTTCCACCAGTTCGATCCTCTCCTCGCCACGCCGTGCCAGCCGTGCGAGGACGCGGTACGAGCGCTCCAGTCCGAAGCGCAGGCCCCGCTCGTCCAGTTGACTGCCGAGCAGCGAGGTCCGGCCGGGGTCGGCACCCCGACCACCCGACAGTACCCAGTCCAGGGCCGAGCCCAGAACCTCCGTCGCCAGCAACTCCTGCCGCTCCGGGTCCAGCCCGAACCTCCGCAGAGCCTCCACCTGGTCGGCGGCGGCCGAAAGATCGGCCAGCAGAGGCTCGTCCGGTGACCGGTCGCGCAGACGTGCCCGTACGGCCGCCACCCGCGCGGCGGTGTAGTGGATGGACGCCTCCGGTACGGATTCCAGCGTGCGTACGGCTCCGGCCCGGTCACCGGCGGCCAGTTGGACCCGCGCCAGCCCGAAGGCCGCGCTGACGAACCCCGGGTCGGTGATCCAGACCAGCCGGTAGTACTCGGCGGCGTTGTCCAGTTGGCCCAGCACCTCCGCGCACAGCCCGAGGGCCAGCTTCGGTGCGGGCTCGCCCGGGAAGGCGTCGTAGATCGCGTCGAAGGACACGGCCGCCGTCTCGTCGTCACCTGTGGCCAGCGAGGCGATGCCGCGGGCCCACACCACGCGCCAGTCGTCCGGGTGACGGGCCTCCAGCTCGGCCAGGGCGTCCCCGGCCGCGGCCGGTTCACCGAGCTCCAGCCGGGCCCGCAGTTCGCGCAGCCGCAACTCCGCCGATTCGGCGGGCGCCGAGGCCAGCGCGCCGAGCAGGTCCGCGGGCGCGGAGGCCAGCAGACCCGCCAGGAAACCGGCGTTGGGGTCGCCGGCGTCCACCAGCGGTACGGGCAGCGCGAGTGCGCTGTCGCGGGCGTCGAGCGTGGTGGCACTGCCGGTGCCGGTGCCGGTGCCTCCGGCGGGAGGTGCGGTCAGGGGTGCGGGCGCGGGGCCCGCCGCGGTCGGGGGAGCCTGCCGTGCCCGCGGCACGGCCGCCCCCGCCACACGCGTGGCCGTGGTCAACCCGGCCCCGCCGGAGCCCGCCGGGCCGGCTGCGCCGCCTGCTGCGGACGCGGGGTGCCGGCTCCCCGGTGCGCCGCCGCGCGCGGCGTGCCGCGGCCCCGCCGAAGCGGCTGCCCCGGGTAGGCCGGCGCCGCTGGGCGAGGTGACCGGGCCGGAGGCGGCCGGGTCCGCCGTGCCCGGCGAGGTGCCCGCGCCCACGGCGCGCACGCCTGCGCCGCTCGGCTGCTGAGCCGTTCCGGGGCGGCCCGGCGGCGGAGGTGTCGGGCGGGTGCGGCTCCACAGGCTGCGCAGACCGGTGCCGCCGCGGGGGGTGATCTCGCGGTGGCCCAGACGGGAGACGACCGTGTCCCAGGTGTCCGTGCCGGTGAACAGCCGGGTGTCCGGGACCCGCAGTTCCGGGCCGAAGAGGGTGGACAGCTGCGGCCGCGGCTGCCCCGTCTGCAGCGCGACCACCTCCCGCAGCACACCCGTCAGCTGGTCGGCCATCTCCTGCGCCGACGCGAAGCGCCGCCCCGGGTCCGGATCGGTCGCCCGTACGAGCAGCCGGTAGAAGGACTCGTACCGCCGGAACACCTCGATGTGCTCCGGATCCGGCAGCGAATCCACGAACACGTTGGTGTAGCCCTGGAAGTCGAACGTCAGGACGGCCAGCGTCCGCGCCACCGTGTACAGGTCGGAGGCGACCGACGGCCCCAGCTCCGCGACCTCCGGGGCCTGGTAGCCCACCGTGCCGTAGATGGCCGACTCGTCGTCGTCCATCCGCCGCACCGCGCCCATGTCGATCAGCTTCAGCTGGTCCTGCTGCTGGATCGCGTTGTCGACCTTGAAGTCGCAGTACAGCAGGTTCCGGCTGTGCAGGTGGCCCAGCGCCTCCAGCGCCTCGATGCCGTACGCGCACGCCTGCTCCACCGGCAGCGGGTCGCGCCGCCCGTCCGGCCGGCGCCGTTCGTTGGCGATCTCCTTCAGCGACTTGCCGCCGACGTACTCCATGACGATGTACCCGTCCAGCGAACCGGTCCGCTGGTCCAGGTGCTCCACGAAGTTGTAGATCCGCACGATGTTGGAGTGCTCGATCTCCGCGAGGAAGCGCCGCTCCGAGATCGCGGCCTCCATCGCGTCCTGGTCGCCCGTGTCCAGCAGGCCCTTGAGGACCACCCACCGGTCCGCGACGGCCCGGTCCACCGCCAGGTACACCCAGCCGAGACCGCCGTGGGCGAGGCAGCCGGCCACCTCGTACTGTCCGCGCACCACCTCACCGGCGCGCAGCTTGGGCACGAAGGAGTACGGGTGCCCGCACTTGGTGCAGAACCCTTCCGTCCGGCCCGGCCGGTCCCCACGGGCCCGGCCCACCGGCGCGCCGCAGTCCGAACGCGAGCAGAAGCGCTTGCGCTCCGGCACCTCCGGATTGTCCAGGACCGCAGCGGAGGGGTCCGGACGCGGCACCTCCGGCACGTTGACCAGTCCGGCACCGAGCCGGCTGCGGCCCGAGGACGCGCCGGAGCCCGAACTGCGCACCGATACCGACCGGGTGGACGCCTGCCCCGTCAGGGACCGCGAGAGCCGGCCCGACACCGAACGGCGCGACGAG
The DNA here is from genome assembly GCF_024666385.1 of Streptomyces yangpuensis. Lineage (NCBI taxonomy): Bacteria > Bacillati > Actinomycetota > Actinomycetes > Kitasatosporales > Streptomycetaceae > Streptomyces > Streptomyces yangpuensis. The sequence continues at coordinate 2,631,651 of NZ_CP102514.1, read as the reverse complement.
GAGGACCGGGAGGACCGGGCCGACGCCGAGGAACGCGCCGAACCGTGCGACCCCTGGGAGCCCTGCGACCCGTGGGAGCCGTAGGACCCGTGGGACCCGTGGGACCCGCCCGACCCCAGGGAGCCGCGGGCCGCGCTCGTCATCCCCGTCGGCGGCGACACCAGCTCCTCCGCGCCCGCCGCGATCGAGCCGAACGGGGCCAGGCCGCACGTGTCGCAGTACAGCTCGCCGCCACCCATGTCCTCGTACGCTCCCGGGCAGCCGGGGCGAACGCACGCCGCTCCGGTCATGCTCATGCGTCCTCCGTCCCCGGCTCGTCCGGCCGGATCGTCTGCTCGGGCCGGTGCCGCGGCGCCAGCGACTCCGCGGTCGCCTGCTGGTAGCGCAGCACGGCCTGCTCCGCGGCCCGCAGGTCGCAGGGCGCGCTCCACAGCATCCGCCGGGCCACGTCGTACCTCTCGATCAGCAGGGGGTCCTCCGCCAGGCCGTGCCGGGCCACCTTCGCCTTGTAGGCGTCGAGCCGGCCGCGCAGCTCGGCCCGCACGGCCAGTGGCGCCGTCACCGCGGTCAACGATTCACGGGCCCGGCGCAGTTCCTCCTCGGCCCGCTCCTCCAGGGATTCCAGCAGCGGTGAGAGCCGGTGCCAGCGCGCGTGACGCCGGTGGTCGGCCGCCGCCGCGAGCTGCTCCTGCAGCACCGTCGGCGGACCGCTGACCACGGGCACCTCGGACGCGGCGATCTTCGCCAGCACCTCGCCGCGGGCCGTCCGCGCCTCCGCCAGGGTCCGGTCGGCCCGCGAGAGCACGTCGCGCAGGCTGATCAGCCGCTGCTCGGAGTCCTGGCGCACGTCCAGTACCGCCTCGACCTCCCGGCGTACGTCCTCCAGCGCGAGCGCGGCCCGGTCGTAGCGCGCGGTGTCCGGACGGCCGCCGCCCGGTGCGGAACTCCCCGCGGCGGGACGCCAGAAGGCCAGCGGATCCGCGATCACCTGGGCGCGCAGCTCCGTGAGCTCGGCGGTGATGTACTCCAGGTCGTCGCCCGAGGGATGCTCACCCGGCCGCACGCCCACCGAGTGGGCCAGCGAACGGGTGCGGTGCAGCTCGGCGGCGAGCAGGTCGATCCGGGCGGGCAGCGCCGACCACACGGCGTCGGCCGCGACCACCACGTCCAGCGAACGCGCGTAGAGGTCGTTCATCCGGGACACGAGCTCGGCCAGCGAGAGCCGTTCCGCCAGCGCGGCGCCCTCCGTGGCGGCCCCGGCGATCAGGACCCCGGGCCCGCGCAGCCGCTCGGTCAGCTCGATCAGGTCCTCGCGGTTCGGCCAGCGGCGCCGCTCACGAATCTCCCGGGCGGCGGTCAGCGCCCCGCTGTAGGCGTCGAAGTACGTCCACAGCCGGGTGATGTCCGCGTCGGCTTCCGCCCAGCGCTCCCGGGTGAGCCCGGTCAGCTCGGCGCCCTCCAGGAGCCGGCGCCCGGCGTGGTCCTGGAGCGCGAGCAGCGAGGTCTCGACGGCCTCGTGCTCCGCGCCCAGCCGCGTCAGGGCACGGTCGACGCCGTCCCGGTCCATCACTGCAGACCCCGTCTCCACCGGCTGTGCCTCCGCTTCCGCCGCCTCCGTGTTCGCTTCCGTGGTCCCCTCCGCGTCCGACCTCGTGCCCGGTCCCGTGCCCGAAATCGCCACCGGCCTCAGCCGTCCCGGTACTTGGGCGGGGGCGGGGCGGTCACGCCGGGCAGCACGGGCTGGAGGTGCTTGAGGTACGCCCTCATCCACGGGCTGTCATTGCCGCCCGCGCGGTAGTTCTCCAGCACCTTGTTGACCCGGCGGACCAGGTCGGAGGCGTCCTTGTTCATCGCGACACCGTAGAACTCGCGGGTGAAGGGCGAGCCCACCAGCCGCACCGACGGGTCCTGGGCCGCCTGGCCGGCGGCGAGCGCGTTGTCGGTGATGATGCCGTCGACCTCGTGCAGCTGGAGCCGGACCAGGCAGTCCAGCTGGTTCGCCACGGTGACCGGCACCGATCCGTACGACTGGGCCTTGAGCGCGCTCTCCGCCGTGGAACCGGCCGCGACGCAGATCCGCTTGCCCTTCAGCGAGGCGTCGTAGCCGGTGATCGGCGAGCCCTTGGGGGCCAGCACCTGCTGTCCGGCCTCGAAGTAGGCCGTCGAGAAGGCGACGTCCTCCAGCCGCTTGCAGTTGATGGTCATGGTCCGCACGACGATGTCGACGCGCCCCTCCTGCAGGGCGGGGACGCGCTGGCTCGTCGGGATGGCCCGGTAGATGACCGCGTTCTCGTCGCCCAGGATGTCCTTGGCGATGGCCTTGACCAGGTCGATGTCGAAACCGTCGAGGCGGCCGCCCTCCGCGGTCTGGTTGCGGTACCCCCAGCGGAAGCTGTTCTGGTCCACGCCCGCGACGAGCTTGCCCGCCGCCTTGATCCGCGCGATGGCCGACCCGTCCACGTCGGACGGGCGCAGGCTGGCCTCGGGGTCCTGGCAGGTGTCCGCGAGGACCCAGGGCGCCGCCGGAGCCGCCGCCGCGGCCTGGGCGGGCCCGCGGGCGGGGACGCCGGGTGCGGTGTCCGGTGTCGCGTGGGCGAGCGGCAGCAGTACCAGCGCGGCCGTCACGGCGCAGGCGGCGGCCATGGCGCTCACGCCGCCCCAGCCCCGCAGCCGGCCCGCGGCGCGCCGGACCCCGGACGCCGCGCCCGGGGCCCGCCTGCGGCCCGTGCGCTCCACGTGCCCCTCGTGCTCCGCGTACCCCTCGTGGCCCTCGGCGGCCCGCCTCGCCCGTATCCGCATCGCTCTCACCTGTACTCCGAAAGCCTGCGCCCGATACCGAGCAGGGCCGCTGTCGCGCCGATGACCACCAGGACCGCCGAGCCCGTCACCAGGCCGCCCAGCGCGCCGAGCCCGTCCCGGGCCGCCCGGGTGAACTCCTGCTGCTCGTGGGCGACGGCCTGCTCCAGGGAGGCGTCCACCGTGTCGAAGGCGGCGCCGCTGCTCCGCTTGTGCTGTTCGTCCCCGACGACCTGGGACAGCGCGGCTTCGTAGTCGCCCTTCAAGTCCGCCTCCCGGGCCGCCTGGTGCCGCTGCTTCCACTGCTCCACACCGCCGGCGGCACGGCTCACGGGCTCCCGGCCGGCATCGTCGTCGGCCAGTCGCCGTGCGGTCGCGAGCCCCGCGTCCAGCTGCTTCATGTTGTTGGTGAAGTCCACGTCGTACTTGTCGGACTTCTTGTCCTCGGCCAGTACGGCGCCCCGCGCGATCAGTGTCAGGTTCTCACTCGCCCGGGCCTGGAGGGAGGCGATCCGCGCGTCGTTGAGCACCTTCATCGACTCCTGCCCGTCCGTGCGGGCTTCACTCAGTGAGGAACGCGCCACGGTATGGCCGACGGACAGCCAGAGCAGCACCACCACGGAGGCCGCGGTCGCGGCCACCAGCCCGTGGTTGAAGACCCGGTTCGTGTGCCGGTAGTTGCGCCGCTGCGCCCACACCAGGGCGGTCACGGCGAGCAGGCCCAGGCCCAGCGAGCCCAGCGGCCAGGACCGGGCGTCGTCGTCGTCGGTGTGCAGCCGACGGGTCTCCGCCTCGTACAGCCGCTGGGCGGCGGGCAGCAGCTGGGTGGTCATCTGTTCGTTGGCGTAACGGAGGTAGGCGCCGCCCAGCGGCAGGCCCTGCCGGTTGGTGGCCCGCGCCTGCTCGATCAGGCCGGTGTAGCGCGGCAGCTGTTCACTCAACAGGGTGATCTGCTCACGGGACTCCTCGCTGCCGCCGGTGTTCGCGGCGGCGCTCACCAGCAGGCGCGAGGCGTTGGCGATGTCCTTCTCGTAGCGCTGGCGGACCTCACGCGGCTCCTGCGCACCGAGGAGGAACCCGCTGGAGGAGGTGGTGTCGGCATCGGCGAGGGAACGGTAGATGCTGGCCGCGTCCGCGCTCAGCGGCTGGCTGCGGCCCACGACGTCGTCGGCGGCGGTGGCCCGGCCGGAGATCTCCCACACGCTCACCGCGCCGAACAGCATGATCAGGGCGGCCAGAACCGCCCCGATGATCCGCAGCCGGCCCGGTTCGGTGGTGGCGGCCTCACGCAGCCGCTGCACGCCCTCGGACCAGGCGGTGCGCCGGCCCGGTGGGCCCTCGGGCGGCGACGCCGGCGCGCCGGCGGGCGTCACGGGGACACCACCCCCGGGCGCGGGCGCGCGTGATGTGATCGCCACCGTGACCTCCCCCTCGGTCCTGTCGTCCCCCCAGCAGGCACAGGGGCGTCCCCTGCGCAGCAGCAGTATGGCCGTAGTGCCGGTGGACCACAGCACCCGGTGCTGGATCCGGGGCGATCCGCCCCCGCGGGTGCCTTTCGTCACCCCTTCACCGTCAATACGTCCTTACGGCCGTAACGGTTCCAGACCGGGCGCTTTCCGGGGCCGGTTCACCCGAAATGGGCGCGGAGTTTTCCGTGGACCGGAGCCGGGGCCCCGACCGCGTCCAGGCCGAGCAGCGCGGCGCCCAGCACCGGGGGCGCGGTGACCACCGTGATCCGGGCGCGCGGGGCCCGTTCGGCGAGGCCGGACGCGATCCGCTCGTCGAGCCGGGGGTGCCGGGCCGTCAGCACCCCGCCGCCCAGCACCACCGGCACCTCCTCGTCCAGCAGACCCAGGCGGTCCAGTGCCACCACGGCCATGGCCACCACCTCCTCCGCCTGACGGTGCACCAGCGAGAGCGCCACCGGGTCCCCGGCGGCGGCCACCTCGAACAGCACCGGGGTCAGCTCGTGCCGCCGGCCGGCCGGTACCTCCCCCAGGTGCAGGGCCTCGATCAGCGAGGCCATCGAGGCGTGGCCGAGCCGCGCGGGCAGCGCCCGGGCCAGCTCCGTGTCCGCACCCCGCCCGTCCTCCGCCCGGGCGGCGCACCACAGGGCCTCCTCGGCCAGGCCGCCCCCGCCGCCCCAGTCGCCGGAGATCCGCCCGACCGCGGGGAAGCGCGCGGTCCGCCCGTCCGGGGTCATCCCGACGCAGTTGATGCCGGCCCCGCACACCACCGCCACGCCGCGCGGTGCGGCGCCCGTGGGCAGTCCGGCGCGCAGCAGCGCGAAGGTGTCGTTGCGCACCGCGGTCGCACGCCCCCAGCCGCGCCGCGCGATCTCGTCCGCCAGCAGTCTCTCCTCGACGGGGAAGTCGGCGTTGGCGAGGCAGGCCGACACGTGCTCCGCGACGGGCCCTGCCCCGCCGCCGGCGCGTACGCCCGCCGAGGCCAGCGCCTCGGCCAGTACGTCCACGGCCGCAGCCACCCCGGTCCGGGGCGGCTGGAAGCCCCCGGCCCGCCCGGTGGCCAGCACCGACCCGTCCGGGGCGAGGAGCGCGACGTCCGTCTTGCTGTTGCCCGCGTCGATCGCGAGGACCGGAGGGAGGGTCACGCCCATGGCAGGTGCTCCTTGTTGTGCGCGAGGAGCCGGTCGGTCAGCCCTTCGGCCAGGTCGTACTGACCGACCAGCGGGTGCGCCAGCAGCGCCCGGAACACCCGCTCGCGGCCGCCGCGCAGGGCCGCGTCCAGCGCGAGGTCCTCGTACGCCGACACGTGCGAGATCAGCCCGGCGAACAGCGGGTCCGGGCGCGGCACCGGGAGCGGCACCGGGCCGGAGCCGTCGGCGGCGCGGACGCGCGCCTGGACCTCGACGACGGCGTCGTCGGGCAGGAAGGGCAGCGTGCCGTTGTTGTACGTGTTGACCACCTGGAACTTCGGGCCGCCGCCGCCCAGCAGCGCGGCCGCCAGGTCCACGGCCGCCTCCGAGTAGAAGGCGCCGCCCCGCTTCGCCAGCAGCGCGGGCTTCTCGTCGAGGGCCGGATCCGCGTACAGGCCGAGCAGTTCGCGTTCCATCGCGGCGACCTCGGCGGCCCGCGAGGGCTTGGTGCCCAGCTCCCGTACGACCTCGTCGTGGGAGTAGAAGTAGCGCAGGTAGTACGAGGGGACGACGCCGAGCCGTTCCAGGACCGCCCGCGGCAGCCGCAGGTCCGCGGCGACGGCCTCCCCGTGCTCGGCGAGCAGGCCGGGCAGGAGGTCCTCGCCGTCCGGGCCGCCCCGGCGCACCCCCAGCTCCCAGGTGAGGTGGTTGAGGCCCACGTGGTCGAGGTGGACGTCGGCGGGGGCCAGGTCCAGCAGGGCCGCGAACTTCCGCTGGAGGCCGATGGCGACGTTGCACAGCCCGACGGCCCTGTGTCCGGCGCGCAGGAGGGCCCGGGTGACGATGCCGACCGGGTTGGTGAAGTCGATGATCCAGGCGCCGGGGCTGGCCCGCCGGACCCGCTCGGCGATGTCGAGGACCACCGGGACGGTGCGCAGGGCCTTGGCGAGCCCGCCCGCGCCGGTGGTCTCCTGCCCGACGCAGCCGCATTCCAGCGGCCAGGTCTCGTCCTGGAGCCGGGCGGCCTGTCCGCCGACGCGCAGCTGGAGGAGGACCGCGTCGGCCCCGGCGACGCCCGCGTCGAGGTCGGTGGTCGTGGTGACCAGGCCGGCGTGGTCCTGCCGGGCGAAGATCCGGCGGGCCAGGGCGCCGATCAGCTCCAGCCGCTCGGTTGCCGGGTCGATCAGCACCAGTTCCTCGACCGGCAGGGTGTCGCGCAGCCGCGCGAAGCCGTCGATGAGTTCGGGGGTGTAGGTGGAACCGCCGCCCACCACTGCGAGTTTCAACGTCGTCAGCCTTTCACGCCGGTCAGGGTGACTCCCTCGACGAACGCCTTCTGGGCGAAGAAGAAGAGGACGATCACCGGGGCCATGACCAGCACGGTCGCGGCCATGGTCAGGTTCCAGTTGGTGTGGTGCGCCCCCTTGAAGGACTCCAGTCCGTAACTGAGCGTCCAGGCGGCCGGGTTGTCGGAGGCGTAGATCTGCGGACCGAAGTAGTCGTTCCAGGCGGCGAAGAACTGGAACAGGGCGACGGCCGCGATTCCCGGCCTGGCCATCGGCACGACCACGCGCAGCAGGGTGCGCACTTCGCCGCAGCCGTCCACGCGGGCCGCGTCCAGGTACTCGGCGGGGATGGTCAGCAGGAACTGCCGCAGCAGGAAGATGGAGAAGGCGTCGCCGAAGGCCATCGGGACGATCAGCGGCCACAGGCTCCCGGACAGGTCGAGCTGCCTGGCCCAGAAGAGGTACATCGGGATGACCACCACCTGCGGCGGCAGCATCATCATCGCGACGACCAGCATCAGTGACAGGTTCCGCCCGCGGAAGCGGAACGTGGCGAGCGCGTACGCGACGGGCACGGAGGAGACCACGGTCAACAGGGTGCCCACTCCGGCGTACAGGAGCGTGTTGCGCCACCAGGTGAGGAAGCCCGGGGTGTGCCACACCTGGGCGTAGTTGCCCCACTCCCAGGTGTCGGGCCACAGGTCGCGGGTCAGTGTCTGCCGGTCGCCCATCAGGGAGGTGAGCAGGAGGAAGACGAAGGGGAGGACGAAGAACAGGGCGGCGGCCACGCCGAGCGAGTGCACGCCGATCCAGTGCAGCACGGCCCTGCGCCGGTGGGCTCCCGCCGGCCGGTGAGGGGTCATCGGCCTGCTCCGACCAGACCGCCACGGCGTCGCATCAGAAGTGCGGTGAAGGCCATGGAGAGGGCGAACAGCACCAGCGCCACGACGCATGCGGCGCCGTAGTCGAAGCGCTGGAAGCCGAGGTTGTGGACGAGCTGGGGCAGGGTCAGCGTGGACCGGTCCGGGTACCCGGGCTCGAACTGCCGGCCGGAGCCGCCGATCACGCCGGCCGCCACCTTCCCCGCCACCAGCGGCTGGGTGTAGTACTGCATGGCCTGGATGACGCCGGTGACCACGGCGAACATGATGATCGGCGAGATGTTCGGCAGGGTGATGTGGCGCAGCCGGGCCCAGGCCCCGGCGCCGTCCAGCTCGGCGGCCTCGTACTGCTCCTTCGGTACGTCGAGCAGCGCGGCCATGAAGACGACCATCAGGTCGCCGACCCCCCACAGCGCGAGGGCGGTCAGCGCGGGCTTGGACCAGTCGGCGTCGGTGAACCAGCCCGGGGTGGGCAGCCCCACCGCGTCCAGCAGGGTGTTGGCGGGGCCGGTGCCGGGGTTGAGCAGGAAGACGAAGGCCAGGGTCGCGGCCACGGGCGGGGCCAGGTAGGGGAGGTGGAAGAGGGTCCGGAAGACCCCGGCCCCGGTCTTGATCTTCGTGACGAGCAGGCCGACGCCCAGGCCGAAGACCACGCGGCAGCTCACCATCACCACCACCAGCCACGCGGTGTTGCGCATCGCGGGCCAGAAGAGCGGATAGTCGGTGAAGACGTAGCTCCAGTTGTCCGCGCCGTTGAAGGCGGGCGGGCGGAAGCCGTCGTACTTGGTGAAGGAGAAGTACACGGTGGACAGCAGGGGGTAGGCGAAGAAGACCGAGAATCCGATCAGCCAGGGGGACAGGAAGGCCGCGGTCCGCAGGGCGGACCGCAGGCGCTTCGCCCGCTGGGCGCGTGCGGCGGGCACCGGCTACTCCGCCTTCGCGATGTCCGTGTCGATCTGCCGGTCGGCCTTGGCGAGACCCGCCGGGATGTCGGCGACGGCGCCCTTCTCGACGGCGTACGCGAAGTCCTGGAAGGTCAGCTGGTAGGTGCCGCCGTCGGCGCGGGCCGGGGTGGTGCTGGACTTCGGGTGCCGGGCGATGTCGAGGAAGGTCCGCAGCTCCGGGGTGACCTCGAGGTCGGGGGACTCCAGGGCGGCGAGCGTGGACGGCACGTTGTGGATGGCGTTGGCGAAGGCGACCACCGCCTCGGTGTCGGTGGTCAGGTAACGGACCAGCTCCCAGGCCGCGTTCTGCTTCCTGCTGCCCGACGCGATGCCGACGACCGTGCCGGAGAGGTAGCCCTTGCCGTAGTCGGCGGCCTGGTCGTCCGGGACGGGCAGCGGGGCCGTGCCGATCTCGAAGGCGACACCGGCCTCCTTGGCCATGGGCGCCCGCCACTCGCCGTCGATCTGCATGGCGACCTTGCCGGTGTGGAAGGGGTGCTCGGCGCTCCACTCGTCGCCGAAGGTGCTGCGGAAGCGTTCCAGCTTCTCGTACCCGCCGAGCGCCGCCACCAGGTCCTTCTGCGCGGTCAGCATCTTCGCGAAGGCCGGGTCCCGGGAGAGGTTGGACCGGCCCTCGGCATCGAAGTAGGTGGGGCTCCACTGGGCGGCGAGCCGCATGGGGGTGGTCTCGTAGCCGTGGAAGGTGGGCATCAGGCCGACCTGCTCGTAACTGTCTCCCGACGGATCCGCCTTCGTGAGCTTCTGCGCGACCTCGACGAACCGGCTCCAGGTCCTGGGGGGTTCGGTGATGCCGGCGGCGGCGAAGGCGGTCTTGTTGTAGACGAGGCCGTACGCGTCGTTCAGCAGGGGCAGGGTGCACTGGTTGCCCTTGAACTGCGTGTACTCCAGCAGGGTCCTGGGGAAGACCTTCGTCTTGTCGATGCCGGACTTCTGCAGGAAGGGGTTCAGGTCGGCGAGGGCGCGGGAGTTGCAGAACGTGCCGACGCTGTCCGTGGTGAAGGAGGACACCACGTCGGGGGCCTTGGCCCCGCCCGCGCGCAGTGCCTGGTTGATCTTGTCGTCGGTCATGTTGCCGGTGACCTGGACCTTGATGTTCGGGTGGGCCTTCTCGAAGCGGGCGATGCCGTCCTCGATCGCCCGGACCTCGCCCGGGGCGGACCAGCCGTGCCAGAAGGCGAGGGTGACGTCCGCCTTGGGATCGTCGGCGGCGGACTCGGCGGCCGGGCCCGTACAGGCCGTGGCGAGTGCGGATATCGCCGCGAGGAGGGCGGCTGCGGTGGTCAGGCGTCCGGTTCTGGGCATGGCGGGGCTCGCTCTCTGCGGGAGGGAACTTCCGGTGGGGGCCTGTGGATGCCGGCGGAGCGTGGGGCGCGGAGCGTGTGCGTGGGGAGTGGGGGGGGGAAGGGAGGGGGTGGCGCGGGGTCAGCGGGAGGTGTCGAAGACCTCGTCCCGGGTGGCGGCGAGCGCGCTCTCCAGCGCACCGTGCAGGACGGGCCGCCGAAGGACCTCGCCCGGGACCAGCCGGGGGCGCGAGGGGGCCAGTTCGGCGAGCTCGGCCTCCAGCAGCTCACGCAGCGGTTCGCCGCCCGCGCCGATCGCGGCCCCGGCCAGGACCACGATCTCCGGGTCCAGTACGGCGACCAGCGAGGCGAGACCGGTGGCCAGGGCGGTGGCGTACGCCTGGAGGAACCGCAGGTGCGCGCCCTCGGGCGCGGCGGCGGCCCGTGCGAGCAGTGCGACGGCGGCGGCGACCTCCGGGCCGTGCGGCCCGGCGTCCGGGCCGTCCGGCGAGCCGGAGGCGGGCTCGACGCCCAGGTCCGCGGCGAGCCGGGGCAGTCCCTCCACGCCGGCCAGTTCCTGGTAGCCGCCGGAGTTCGCCCGGGTGACCTGCCGGACCAGGGGGCGGCCGGGCACGGGCAGGAAGCCCACCTCGCCCGCGCCGCCGGTCCAGCCGCGGTGCAGCCTGCCGCCGAACACCAGGGCGGCGCCGAGCCCCTCCTCGTTCCACAGCAGGACGAAGTCCTCGTGGCCGCGGGCGGCGCCGAGGCGCTGCTCGGCGACGGCGGCGAGGTTGACGTCGTTCTCGTACTCGACGGGCATCGGCAGGGCCGCCGCCAGGTCGTCGAGGAGGGTGGGGGAGTGCCAGCCGGGGAGATGGCTGGCGTAGCGCAGCCGGCCGGTCTGCGGGTCGAAGGCGCCGGGCGTGCCGATGACCACCCGGTGCAGGTCGCTGCGGTGCAGTCCGGCGGCCTCGACCGCCCCGCCGAGGGCCTCGGTCACCTGGTCGACGGCCTGCGCGCCCTCCGTGTACGGGACCTCGTGGGAGGCGATCACGGTGCCGGTCAGGTCCGCGACGGCGGCGAGGACGCGCCCCGGGGTGACGTCGAGGCCGCCGACGTACGCGGCCCGCGGGTTGATCGCGTACAGCTGGGCACTGGGGCCGGGGCGGCCGCCGTCGGTGCCGGTGACGACGACGAGTCCGGCGGCCTCCAGACGGGCCAGCAGCTGGGAGGCGGTGGGTTTGGAGAGCCCGGTGAGGTGTCCGATGCGGGTCCGGGACAGCGGGCCGTGCGTCAGCAGGAGGTCGAGTGCGGCCCGGTCGTTCATGGCGCGCAACAGGCTGGGCGTTCCGGGCGTGGCGGCGGGCATGCGGCGGCTCTCCCTCACCGGGGTCATCTGTTAGGTAAGTTTCCTATCACTGTTCGAGCCGTGTCAATGCCGCTGCCCCGCAGGTCGTGAGGACACGACCTGCGGGGCAGCGGGAGCGGAACGGAAGGGCCGCTACTTGGTGATCCGCGGGCCGGCCGGCGGCGGGATCGGAGCGGTGGCCAGGGACTGCGGGGAGGCGGGGTTCGCCAGCGCGGACGGCGCGGCCACGGAGGCCGACGGGTCCGCCGGGGCCTCGTCCTCCTCGTCCGCGCCCGGCACGCCGCCGATGATCCGGATGCCCGCGGCGTCGAAGGCCTCCTTGATCCGCCAGCGCAGCTCCCGCTCCACGGCGAACTGCTGACCCGGCATAGTCTTCGCGGAGACCTTCACCGTCATGGAGGTGAGCAGCACCTCGTCCAGGCCCAGTACCTCCACCGGGCCCCACAGGCGCTCGTCCCAGGGGGACTCCTTCGCCATCGAGTCGGCGACCTGCTGGACCACCTCGCGGATCCGCGACAGGCTCTCCGAGGGCTTGACCTGCACATCCACGCCCGCGGTCGCCCAGCCCTGGCTGAGGTTGCCGATCCGCTTGATCTCGCCGTTGCGCACGTACCAGATCTCGCCGTTGTCGCCGCGCAGCTTGGTCACGCGCAGGCCGACCTCGATGACCTCGCCCGAGGCCACCCCGGCGTCGATCTTGTCGCCGACGCCGTACTGGTCCTCCATGATCATGAAGACGCCGGAGAGGAAGTCCGTCACCAGGTTGCGGGCACCGAAACCGATGGCCACACCGGCCACACCGGCACTGGCCAGCAGCGGCGCCAGGTCGATCTTCAGGGCGGCCAGGACCATCAGCGCGGCCGTGCCGAGGATCAGGAAGGACGCCACCGACCGCAGGACGGAACCGATCGCCTCCGACCGCTGGCGCCGCCGCTCGGCGTTGACGAGCAGTCCGCCGAGCGCGGTGCCCTCGACCGCCTCGGCGCTGGTGTTCATCCGGTTTATGAGCTTGGTCAGCGCCTTGCGGACCACCGAGCGGATCACGGCCGCGATCACCACGATCAGCAGAATCCGCAGACCGATGCTCAGCCAGGTGGCCCAGTTCTGCTCGATGAAGCTCGCGGCCTCGGTGACGCTCTCCTGCGCCTCCTTGACCGAAGCGGGCGCGTCCGGGACATCGGCTGCCAGCGGCAGCAGAGCGGCGGGCCAGGGCACGACAGGAACCTCCAGATGTAGCGGTCTGCCCGCCGGGGGTCCCGCCGGACGACGGCCGGGGGCGGATGCACGGGCAGACCAACCACACTAACGGGGCAATCCCTTCACTTCGGCGCCGTGTTCGAGGGAGAGACCAGACTCACCCGGGGATGACCGACTGTGGTCGAAAACACCTCGGACCCGTTACGGGCGAGTGGTGGCGCTTCGACCAGCCGTAAGGAGAGACTGGAGAACAGATCGTCCCGGCGCGAGCCACGCGCCGCCGGCGTACAAGGAGGCAGTCCGTGCCGCACGTCCTGGTCCTCAACGCGTCGTACGAGCCCCTCGGCGTCGTACCGCTCCGCCGCGCGCTCGTCCTCGTCCTGGAGAACAAAGCGGTCTCCCTGGAGGAATCCGGCGCCTATCTGCACAGCGCGACAAGGGTCGTCCCCGCGCCCAGCGTGGTACGGCTCAAGCGCTTCGTGCGGGTCCCCTACCGGGGGCCCGTTCCACTCACCCGGCGCGCCCTGTTCGCGCGGGACGGCGGCCGCTGCATGTACTGCGGTGCCGTCGCCACCAGCGTCGACCACGTCATTCCGCGCAGCCGGGGCGGACAGCACGTCTGGGACAACGTCGTCGCGGCGTGCCGGCGCTGCAACCACGTCAAGGCCGACCGGCACCTGCTGGAACTGGGCTGGCGCCTGCGTCACCAGCCGGCCCCTCCCTCGGGTCTGGCCTGGCGCATCATCGGCACCGGACACCGGGACCCGCGCTGGATGCCCTACCTCCAGCCGTACGGGGCCGAGGACGCGCTGGAGCGGATCGGGATCGGGGTGGCCGCCTCCTGACGGCCCCGCCGGGGCACCGCCGGATGCACCGGGCCGCAGGTCGTCGTCGGACCTGCGGCCCGGCTTCCGGGGTCCGCTTCGCCGCGCCCCGGAGGACGGCCGAGCCGGAACGTCCGGCTACGGCTTGACCGCGTAGGCCTCCACCGACCAGAGCGAGCAGCCGTAGCGCGTCGCGCGGCGCTCGCACGTCACCCGCACGAAGCGGGTGTCCGGCGCGTCCAGCCGCACCGACTCGCGCCCGCCGCGGGAGCCGGTGACGGCCGCGGCCGGCCGCCACGTCACGCCGTCGGCGGAGGTCTCCACCCGGTAGGCCGACGGGTAGGCGTCCTGCCAGTGCAGGTCCACCCGGCCGACCCGGGCCGGGGCGGCCAGCTCCGCCTGCCACCACGCGCCGTCCACCGCGGGCGACGACCAGCGGGTGCTGGGGGAGCCGTCCACGGCCGCCGAGGCCGGGAAGGAGGCGGTCTCGTTCGCCGAGGAGCTCGCCCGCGCGGTGCGCAGCAGGTCCGGCCCGCCGGTCCGGGGCACCGCACGGACCGTCAGGGTGCGCGTCTCTGCGCCGAAGGCCACCGGGATCCGGTAGCTGCCCGTCGGGGTGTTCGGAGCGACCACGACCTCCAGCGGGATCGACGCCTGACCGCCGCGCGGGACCACCGCCGTCTGCGGGAGGCGTACCTCTATGCCCGCCGGCGGCTGCGCCGACAGCGGTCCGCGGACCTCGCCGGGCCCCAGGGCGGACAGCTGGGCCGTGACCCGCTGCGGGGCGCCGCCGATCTCGGCGTCGGTGCGGCCCCCGTCCGCCAGCTCGAAGCGGGCCGCGGGGCCGTCCCCGAACCACGGCACCACCCGGTGCACCACGGGCGCGGCCCCGGCCCAGGCCAGGCGCACCGCGTCCGCCCGCACCCCGGCCGTGTCGACCTGGGTCCAGCCCGACGGCGCCGCGTCGCCGACCTTGCGCCAGCCCTCGCCCGGTACGTGGACCTCCACCACGGCGCCCCGCGAGCCCGCCGGGAACGGGTCCGTCATCACGGTCACCGCCGACACCGGGCGCACGGAGTCCAGCCGCACCGTCCAGGCCTGTGCGTCCTTCGTGACCGTGCCGGTCGTGCGGGCGACGCCGGTCCAGGCGTCCGCCTCCGCCGCCGCCTTCTTCAGGAAGGGGTCCAGGACGGCCTTGTCCACCTGGGCGGGTCCCGGCTCGGCCAGTGCCTCGCGCGCCTCGGCGAGGGCCTGTGAGGCCTGCCACGCGGCGGCTCCGTCCCCGCGGGCCTGGGCCTGCAGGACGTCCACGGCCAGTTCCCCGGCGGTTCCGTAGCGCGAGAGGCGCTCCAGCCAGGGGCCCGCCTCGTCCGACAGGGCGGTCAGCCGCTCGGGGGCCTCGCGCAGCACCGTGAACGCCTTGCGCAGCTCGGTCCCGGCAGCCGGGTCACCCGCGGCCCGGGCCTTCCAGAACTGCTCGACCAGCGGCTTCAGATATGCCGACTCCTCCTGCTTGAGGCCGGACGAGGCCGTGTTCCCGGCCAGCGCCGCGATCGCCTCGCGCTCCTTCGGGTCGGAGCCCGCGAGGTCGCGCACCGCCGCCTGCCAGGACTCGCCGGCCCGGTAGTCGCGGGGGTTCCAGGCGAAGTCCGCCGCCGTGAAGAGCGGGATGCGCGACAGGATGGGCTGCTGCATCGCGTTGGCCAGCAGCGCCGCCGAGCCGCCCGCCACCGCCGGTTCGCGGCCCGCGTACGGGCCGAGGAAGATCCGGCCCGGGTCCCAGTCGTTCACCGGGTAGTTGTCCATGGTGATCAGGGGCTGCTGCCCCATGGCGGAGCGCGCCCCGGCCAGTTCCCGGCCCGTGATCGTGCGCGGCACCACGCCGACGCCCGTCCAGGCGACCTCCACCCGCGCGTCCAGCGCGCGGGCCAGGGCCGTCCGGTAGGTGGTGGCGCCCTCCTGGTAGTACTCGGTGGGCAGCAGCGACAGCGCGGGCGCCCCCGGATACCGGGCGGCCAGGTGCGCGGCCAGCTCGTTCGCGACCTCCGCGTGCGCCTTCGCCGCCGCCGCCGGGCCCCGGCCGTACTGCTGCCGGTCCGCGCGGCAGCCCCATTCGGTGTAGCTGACGTCCTGGAACTGCACCTGGAAGGCGCGGAAGCCCAGGTCCCACATCGCGTCCACCTTGCGCGCGAGCGCCGCCCGGTCGGCCGCCGAGGACAGGCACATGGACTGTCCCGGGGTGACCGCCCAGGCCAGTACGACCCGGTTGGCGCGGGCCCGTTCGGCCAGCGCGCGGAACTCCTCCTGCCGTTCCCGCGGGTAGGCCTCGCGCCAGCCCGTCGTGCGGTACGTGTCGTCGCCGGACGCGATCAGCAGCCTGTTCTGCTTGGTGCGGCCCATGAAGTCCAGCTGGGCCAGGCGCTGCTCCTGGGTCCACGGCTGTCCGTAGAACCCCTCGGTGATCCCGCGCACCGGCGCGGCCGGCCAGTCCCGCACCAGGACGCCGGGCACCTTCCCGCGGCCCGCGGCGAGCAGCTGACGCAGCGTCTGCGCCGCGTGGAAGAGCCCTTCCCCGCCGACGCCGGCCAGCGCGACCGTGTCCCGGCCGCCGGGCCGGCCCACGGCCAGCCGGTAGCCGCCGGCCGGCAGGTCCGTGGCAGCGGTCGCGCCCATGGCCAGCAGGGCCTCCTGCGCGCCCGCGTCCTGGAGCCGTACGAGGGTGCCCCGCTCGGGCAGCGGCTCCCCGGGGGCCGGCTCGTGCAGGGTCTTCACGCCCGCCTTGCGCAGGGCCTCGCGCACGACCCGGAGGGCGTACGGATCGGCGTCCGCCGGGGCCACCAGCACGGCCTCCCGGCCCAGCGGGACCTCGCGCGCCGGATCGGCGGCCATCGACTGCGGCCGGGGCCACACGGCCGGGCCCTCGGAGGCGCTCCGGGGGGTGTCGGCACCCGGGTCGAGCACGGGGCCGACGGCGCCGTTGGCGCCGACGCCCGAGGCGCCGGCGGCGCCCGGCGCGGTGGACGGCCCGTCCGGCAGGGAGGGGCTGGCGAGGAACCCGAGCGGCGCGGAGGCCACGGCGCCGCCGAGCAGCGACCCGATCACCGCGATGGCGGCCGCCGTCGACCGTTTCCTGCCTCTGAGCTGCACAGAGCCTCCTCGTCGCGAGACGTCCCCCACTCGTACGAATGAGCACGAGCCCACCACCCGTGCGGCTGGAGTGTCAATGCGGGTGGGTGATCTGCCCCGGATGCGACAGGAATGCGACCCCTCCCAGTGGGTATGGCTGCGGTGTTCCCCGGCGGCGTCCCGCTTTTGTGCTCCACGCTTCTGACCCACCCTCACCCCCGCCTGCCCGCACGCACGAAGGAGCGCCCGTCCATGGACGACCTGGCCCGACTCGCCGCCCTGCACGGCATCGCCACCTCCTACCGGCCCGCCCCCGACGTCACCGTCGAGGTCCCCGAGGCCACCATCACAACGATCCTCGGGCTGCTCGGGGCCGTCACCGACGACGCCGAGAGCATCCGGGTGTCCGCCCGGTCGGCCGCCGAGGCGGCCGCCGGCCGGCTGCTCCCGCCCACGGTGGTGCTCTGGCAGGGGGAGCCCGTTGCGCCGCTCCCTGCCGGGCTCCCGCCGGGCAGCCGGGTCGTGGTGGTGGCGGAGGAGTCGGGCGAGGAGCTCGCCTGGGGTCCCGGACTCCCCCTCGGGGTCCACCGGATCACCGCCGAGGCCCCCGACGGGCGGACCGCCGGGGCGACCCTGGTCGTGGCACCCGAACGGGCCCCCGCCGCGCCGGAGCGGGCCCACGGGCTGCTCGTCCAGCTCTACTCCCTGCTCTCCGAGCGCTCCTGGGGCATGGGCGACCTCGGGGACCTCGCCGAACTCGCCCGCTGGGCGGCCCGGACCCACGGCGCGGACTTCATCCAGGTCAACCCGCTGCACGCGGCCCTGCCGGGAACCCCGACCGACCCCTCGCCGTACCGGCCGTCCTCGCGCCGCTTCCCCGACCCCGTCCACCTGCGGATCGAGGACGTCCCCGAGTACGCCGACTGCCCCGAGCGGGAGGTCCTGGCCGAACTGGCCTCCCGGGGCGCCGCGCTGCGTCACGAGGTGCTGGAGAAGGGCGCGCTGATCGACCGGGACGCCGTCTGGGCGCTCAAGCGACAGGCCCTGGAGCTGCTGTACACCGTCCCGCGGACCCCCGAACGGGAAGCGGACTACCGGGCGTTCTGCGCACAGGGAGGCGCCTCGCTGGACACGCACGCGGGCCGGCAGGCCGCCCGCACGGGCGAGGACCCGAAGGTACGCACCGACTTCCACCGCTGGCTGGTCTGGCTGACAGACGGCCAGCTCGTCGCCGCCCAGTGCGCCGCCCTCGGGGCCGGCATGACCGTCGGCATCGTGCACGACCTGGCCGTCGGGGTGCACCCGGACGGTTCGGACGCCGCCGAGCCGGCCCTCCACGCCCGCCACATCTCGGTGGGGGCCCCGCCGGACGCCTTCAACGCGCGCGGCCAGGACTGGGGGCTGCCGCCCTGGCGCCCGGACGTGCTGGCCGGCACCGGCTACGCCGCCTTCCGGGCGCTGCTGCGCGGGGTGTTCCGGTACGCCGGCGCCCTGCGCATCGACCATGTCATGGGCCTCTTCCGGCTCTGGTGGATCCCCGAGGGGACTCCGCCCGCCGAGGGCACCTACGTCTGCTACGACGGCGAGGCGATGCTGGCGGTCCTGGTCCTGGAGGCGCACCGGGCCGGGGCCCCGGTCATCGGCGAGGACCTCGGGACGGTGGAGCCGCACGTACGCCGCGAGCTGGCCCGCCGCGGGGTGCTCGGCACCTCGGTGCTGTGGTTCGAGCGGGACTGGGAGGGCGACGGCGGCCCGCTCGCCCCGCAGGCATGGCGGGCGGACTGCCTGGCCACCGTCACCACCCATGACCTGCCGCCCACGGCCGCCAAGCTCGCCGGCGGCCATGTGGAACTGCGTGACCGGCTCGGCCTGCTGACCCGTCCGGCCGGCCTGGAGCGGGCCGAGGACGCCGCCGACACCGCCGAGTGGCTGGGCCTGCTGGACGGGCTGGGGCTGGACACCAAGGGCGAGGAGGCCGCCGTACAGGCCCTGTACGCCTTCCTGCTGCGCACCCCCGCGCGCCTGGTGGGCGTATGGCTGCCGGACGCGGTGGGGGACCGGCGGCCGCAGAACCTGCCGGGCACCTGGGACCAGTACCCCAACTGGCGGCTGCCCGTCGCCGATGCCTCGGGCCGGCCTCTGACCCTGGCGGAGCTGATGGCCTCGCCCCGGGCGAACGCGCTGTTCAGCGCGGTGCGGGAGGGGGCGGTTCCCCGTACGGCACCCCCGGGCGCGCGCGGCGTTTAGGTGTTCGCTACGTTTGCACCGTGGACAAGAAGAACGCTCTGCGCGCCGGCGCCGTCTCGGCCGGAACGACGCTGATGATGCTGCTGATGACGTCTCCCGCTCTCGCGCTGACCCGCGACGACGGCGACGACCCGGGCCCGGGCCTGAGCATCGGTGAGACGCTCGGTCTGTACGTGGTCCTGCCGATCGTCATCTTCCTCGTCATCGTGGGCCTCGTGATGGTCCTCGACAAGTCGGACAGGCCGCAGAAGAAGCAGGCCTGACCCGCTGCGGCCCCGTGGGGCCGCGGCCGTATGACCTTCCCGGGCGCCGGGGGTCCGCACCGCCGATCCGTGTCGGCCGTGCGTCGACCCCCGGCGCCTCGGCGTGTCCTCAGATGCCGGCCAGCAGCTTGCGGAGCAGGCCGGTGAGCTGGGCCACCTCCTCGTCGGACAGCCCGGTGAGCGCGGCGCGCTGCACCTCCAGGCCGGCGGTGACGGCCTCGTCGATGAGTTCGAGGCCGCGGTCGGTGATCGTCACCTGGAGCCCCCGCCGGTCGTGCGGATCGGGCTTGCGGCGCAGCAGTCCGGCCTTCTCCAGCTTGTCCAGCCGCCCGGTCATGCCGCCCGTGGTGAGCATGAGCGTCGCCGAGAGCTGACGGGGCGAGAGCGTGTACGGGGCGCCCGAACGGCGCAGCGTGGCGACTACGTCGAACTCCCCGCGCGAGATGCCGAAGCGCTGGTAGCACTCCTCCATCGCGTCGCCCATGGCTTTGGTGATCCGGTAGATGCGTCCGAAGACGGCCATGGGGGCCGTGTCCAGCTCGGGGCGCACGGCGAACCACTGGGCCGTGATCGCGTCGACCGCGTCCTTTTCCTCACTCATGAGCGCAGTATTCCGGTTCCCTCGGATCGTTCGCAAGATAGTTGCTTGACGATAAGTAGCTTAGCGGTAAGCTACTTATTAGCAACCGAATCGGGGGAGGGGCCGTCATGGCGGTGTTCAGGAGCAGGACGTCGAAGGCCGGGGAGGCGAAGGTCGCGGGGGAGCGGTCGCTGCTCCTCGGCATCGGAGTCAGCGCGATCGGGATCGGCATGTACGTCCCCTTCTCGCTCGTCTTCTTCCACCACGTCACCGGCCTCTCCTTCACCCTCGTCGGCCTGGTCATGACGGTCACCGGGGTGGCCGGGCTGGCCTTCATGCCGCTGGCCGGCTCGGCCGTCGACCGGTTCGGCGCCAAGCGGGTCAACCTGGTGCTCTACGGGATCAGGGCGCTCGGCTTCGCCCTCTACCCCTTCGCGAGCTCCCTGCCCGCCTTCGCGGCCGTCGCCCTCGTCACCGCGCTCGCCGACCGCTCCTTCTCCGTCGTGCAGCAGTCCCTGATCGGGGAAGTGGCGCGGGGTGCCGCCCGCGACCGGCTCCAGGCGTCCACCCGGGCCCTGCAGAACGCCGGCATGGGCGCGGGCGCCCTCCTCGTCTCCGGAGTGCTGGCACTGTGGGGCACCGGCGGCTTCACCCACACAGCCTGGGCCAACTCCCTCGCCTTCGCACTCGCCGGACTGCTCGTCAGCAGGGTCCGCCCGGTCCCGGCCGAGCCGGACGCCGCCACCGCCGGGCGGCCGGCCGCCGGCTACCGGATGGTCCTGCGCGACCGCCCCTTCCTCGGGCTCACCGCCGCCAACTTCCTCACCGCGCTGGGCTATGCCGCCCTCTCCGTCCTCTTCCCGCTCTACCTCTCCACCTGGCTGACGGCGCCCGACTCCCTCACCGGAGCGGCATTCACCCTCAACACCGCCCTGTGCGCCGGGATCGGCGTGCTGGTCGCGGGCCGCGTCCGCCGCTCCGGCGCCCGCCGCACCCGCTCCGCCGCCCTCGGCGCCCTGCTCTTCGCCGCCGCCTTCACCGGGCAGATCGTGCTCGGCACCCTGCGCCCCGGCCAGGGCGCGACCCTGGCCGCCCTGCTCGTCATCGTCGTCGTCTACACCCTCGGCGAGCTGGTGCACAGCCCCTCCGGCGGCGCCCTGTCCGTCTCCGCGGCCCCCGAGCCGGTGCGCGGCCGCTACCTGGCCACCTACCAGCTGTCCTACTCGCTGGCCACCGCCCTCGCCCCTTCCCTCTTCACCGCCCTGCTCGCCGTGGACGGCCGGCTGCCCTGGGCCGTCCTGGCCGTCGCCGCGCTCGGCGCCGCCCTGGCGCTGCTGCGGCTGGAGCGGCACCTGCCGGCCGAGGCCGTGCACGCGGAGCCCCCGGCCGAGGTCGCCACCCCGGCCCCGGCCACGGCCGCGGTCGCCGGCGCCCCCGCCGCGGTCGCCGGCGTCGGCCCGGTCCCGGCCACGGCCGCGTCGGATCGCCGACCGGCCTCCGCGGCCGCCTGAACCGCACCCCCGGTCCCGTCTTCCTCATCCGCACGAGGAGCCACCCGCCATGAAGCGTCTCGCCACCGTCGCCCTGACCGCTCTCGCCCCCATCTCCTGGGGCTCGACCTACGCCGTCGCGTCCGAACTGCTGCCGCCCGACCGGCCGCTGTTCACCGGCGTCATGCGGGCCCTGCCCGCGGGCCTGCTGCTGACCGCGCTGGCCCGCACCCTGCCCAAGGGTGCGTGGTGGTGGAAGTCCGCTGTCCTCGGCACCCTCAACATCGGCGCCTTCTTCCCGCTGCTGTTCCTCTCCGCCTACCGGCTGCCCGGCGGGGTCGCGGCCGTGCTCGG
Organism: Streptomyces yangpuensis; assembly: GCF_024666385.1. Taxonomy (NCBI): domain Bacteria; kingdom Bacillati; phylum Actinomycetota; class Actinomycetes; order Kitasatosporales; family Streptomycetaceae; genus Streptomyces; species Streptomyces yangpuensis. Next base: position 2,610,397 of record NZ_CP102514.1, on the reverse strand, counting down.
CTCCGCCGGCCCGCTGTTCGTCGTGGGCCTGGCCGCCCTCGTCCTCGGGGAGCGCGCGAGCCTGCGTACGGTACTGGCCGCCGTCGTGGGGGCGTTCGGCGTGAGCATGGTCGTCCTCAAGGCCGAGGCGGCACTCGACCTCGTCGGCATCGTCGCCGGTGTGGTCTCCTCCGCATCCATGGCCGCGGGCACCGTCATGACCAAGCGCTGGGGCCGGCCCGAGGGCGTCGGACCGCTCGCCATGACCGGCTGGCAGCTCACCGCCGGCGGGCTGGTCATCATTCCGGTGGCCGCCCTCGTCGAAGGCGCACCGCCCGCGCTCGACGGCAAGGCCCTCCTCGGCTACGGCTACATGATGCTGATCAACACCGGAATCGCCTACTGGCTCTGGTTCCGCGGCATCGGGCAGCTCAGCGCCACCTCGGTCACCCTGCTCGGACCGCTCTCCCCACTGACCGCGGCCGTCATCGGCTGGGCCGCCCTCGGGCAGGCGCTCACCCCCGTACAGCTCGTCGGCATGGCGATCGCCTTCGCGGCCACCGTCGCCGGACAGCTGACGGCCGCCCGCACCCCCCAACCGTTCAGTTCTACTGAAAAGAACGATCGAAACATTTCGATGGACCTGACCGATGGGCGGATGCGACGGTAGGTCCCTCGACACCGGACCCGACCCCGAGGGGGAGACGCACAGTGGCCGTCATGGACCGCGCCCGCACCGTTTCGCACGCCGAACCCGGCAGCACGGGCAGGAAGGGCGCCGCCGGGCTCGGCGTACTCCTCGCCCTGATCGCGACGGTCGTCTGGTCCGGCAGCTTCGTCGCCACCCGCGGCATGGCCGAGACCGTCCCGCCCGTCCAGGCGGTCTTCTGGCGCTGGATCATCGCCCTGCTCGCCGTCGCCCCCTTCGCCGCCCGCCAGGCGTGGCAGCAGCGGGCCCTGATCCGGCGCCACCTCGGCTTCATCGCCCTCGCGTCGCTGTTCGGCGTCGCCCTCTACAACACGCTCGTGCACCAGGCCGGACTGACCACCTCGGCCTCCAACATGGGCATGATCATGGCCGCCTCGCCCGTCGTCATGGCGCTCTACGCCCGCCTCGGCGGCGAACGGCTCGGCGCCCGCCGCACCTTCGGCATGCTGCTCGCCGCCTTCGGAGTGCTGCTGCTCGTCGGCGACGGCTCGATCGGCTTCGACTTCGGCGCGGGCGACCTGTGGATGTTCGCCGCCGCCCTCTCCTTCGCCACGTACAGCGCCCTGCTCAAGCGCAAGCCCGCCGAACTCGGCGGACTGGCCTTCCTGATCACCACCTTCGTCCTCGGCGCGCTGATGCTGGCCCCGGCCTACGCCGTCTCCCTCCGCGTCCAGGGCGGCTTCGAGACGACGGCCGGCACGGTCGGACCGCTGCTCTACGTCGGCGTGTTCTCCTCGGCCGTCGCCTTCTTCGCCTGGAACAAGGCCGTCTCGATCATCGGGGCGGCCCGCGCGGGAGTCGTCTACTACCTCCAGCCGGTGTGCGCGGCGGGGCTCGGCCTGCTGCTCCTGGGCGAGCCGACCGGACCGGCCCAACTGCTCTGCATGGCGCTGATCCTCGGCGGGGTCGGGCTGGGAAGTGCCCGGCGGTAGGTTCGGGCCCATGACCGAGTGGGACATCAAGAAGCTGCGGATCCTGCGGACCCTCGCCGAACAGGGCACCGTGACCCGGGCGGCCGAGGCTCTCCACATGACGCCCTCGGCCGTGTCCCAGCAACTGACGAACCTCGCCCGGCAGCTGGGGGTGGTGCTGCTGGAGGCGCAGGGCCGCCGGGTCCGCCTCACCGACGCCGCCCACCTCGTGCTCCGGCACGCGGAGGCGGTGTTCGCGCAGCTGGAGCGGGCCGACGCGGAACTGGCCGGCTACCTCGCCGGGGACGCGGGAGAGGTACGGCTCGGCGCGTTCTCCACCGCCGTTCCCGCGCTGGTGGTCCCGGCGGTGGCGGAACTGCGCAGGGCCCATCCGGGCGTGGAGGTACGGGTCCGGGAGACCGAGGCCGCGGAGTCGTACGAACTCCTGTCGGCCGGAGGTGTGGACCTGGCGCTCTCGCTGGCCGCCCACGCACCGACCGCGCGGGACCGGAGGTTCACCCGGGTCACGCTGATGGAGGACCCGCTGGACGTGGCACTCCCGCCCGGGCACCCCCTGCGGGACGCGGCGGACCTGCGGCTGGCGGACCTGTCCGGGGATCCGTGGATCTACGGGGGCAGCGGGCCGTGGTCGGAGATCGCCCGCGGCGCGTGCGAGGCGGCGGGCTTCGTGCCCGAACAGGCCCACTCGGCGTCGGGCTGGACCGCGATCCTGGCCATGGTCGAGGCGGGGATGGGCGTCGCCCTGGTCCCCCGGATGGTGTCGAGCCGGGCCTCGGGGGTGGCGGTCCGGGTGCTGTCGCGGGACCGGCCGACGCGGCACGTGATCGCGGCGGTGCGGCGCGGAGCCGAGTCCGCTCCCGCGGTGGCGCACGTCCTCACGGCTCTGCGGACCGTCGCTGCCGCACGCTGACCGCGGGGCTCCGCCCCGGACCCCGCGCCTCAAACGCCGACGGGGCTGGATTTTCCAGCCCGTCCGGCGTTTGAGGACCGGGGGTCCGGGGGCGTAGCCCCCGGGACAGGCAGGCCCTCAGACCTGAGCGGAGGCGGCAGCGGCCGCGTCGGCCGCCTGGGCCTTCAGGGCGCGCTCGACGCCCGCGCGGGACTCCGACACCAGACGCCGCAGCGCGGCGTTCGGCGCGGCCGAGGCCAGCCACGCGTCCGTCGCGTCCAGGGTCTCCTGCGAGACCTGGAGCGCCGGGTACAGGCCCACCGCGATCTGCTGGGCGATCTCGTGGCTGCGGGTGTCCCAGACCTCCTTGACGGAGGCGAAGTACTTCTCGGTGTACGGGGCCAGCAGCTCGCGCTGGTCGGTCTGGACGAAGCCGCCGATCACCGCCTCCTGCACCGCGTTCGGCAGGTCGCCGGACTCCACCACCGAGGCCCAGGCCGCCGCCTTGGCCTCCGCCGTCGGGCGGGCCGCCCGGGCCGTCGCCGCGTGCCGCTCGCCGGCCGCCGTCGCGTCCCGCTCCAGCTCCGCCGCGATGGCCGCCTCGTCGGCCACGCCCGTCGCGGCGAGCCGCTCCAGGAACGTCCACCGCAGCTCGGTGTCGACGGCCAGGCCCTCGATCTCCGCCGAGCCGTCCAGCAGCGCCGACAGGTAGGACAGCTGCTCCTCGGTGCGGGCGGTGGCCGCGAAGGCCCGCGCCCACGCCAGCTGGTGGTCGCCGCCCGGCTCCGCCGCACGCAGGTGCTCCAGGGTGGCCTCGGTCCAGGCCGCCAGGCCCTCCTCGCGCCACGCCGGGTCGGCGTACAGGTCGACGGCCAGCTTCACCTGGCGGTGCAGCGACTGGACGACGCCGATGTCGGACTCCTTGCCGATGCCCGAGAGCACCAGCGAGACGTAGTCACGGGTGGCGAGCTCGCCGTCACGCGTCATGTCCCAGGCCGAGGCCCAGCACAGGGCGCGCGGCAGGGACTCCGTGAAGTCGCCGATGTGCGAGGTGACCGCGGCGAGGGAGGCCTCGTCCAGGCGGACCTTCGCGTACGACAGGTCGTCGTCGTTCAGCAGGACCACCGTCGGGCGGGTACGGCCCACCAGCTCCGGCACCGTCGTCAGCGCGCCGTCGATGTCCAGCTCGATCCGGTCGGTGCGCACCAGTGCGCCGTCCTGGAGCTCGTACAGGCCCACCGCGATGCGGTGCGGGCGCAGCGTGGACTCGCCCTGGGCGCCGGCGGGCAGCGCGGGCGCCTCCTGGCGGATGCCGAAGGCGGTGATCACACCGTCGGCGTCGGTGCTGATCTCGGGGCGCAGGACGTTGATGCCGGCCGTCTCCAGCCACGCCTTCGACCAGGCGGTCAGGTCGCGGCCCGAGGTCTCCTCCAGGGCGCCCAGCAGGTCCGACAGGCGGGTGTTGCCGAAGGCGTGCGCCTTGAAGTAGGCCTGCACGCCCTTGAAGAAGGCGTCCGTGCCGACGTAGGCGACGAGCTGCTTGAGCACCGAGGCGCCCTTGGCGTACGTGATGCCGTCGAAGTTGACCATGACGTCGTCGAGGTCACGGATGTCGGCCATGATCGGGTGCGTGGACGGCAGCTGGTCCTGCCGGTACGCCCACGTCTTCATGGAGTTGGCGAAGGTGGTCCACGCGTGCGGCCACTTCGAGCCCTCCGCGTACGCCTGGCACGCGATAGAGGTGTAGGTGGCGAACGACTCGTTCAGCCACAGGTCGTTCCACCACTCCATGGTGACGAGGTCGCCGAACCACATGTGGGCGAGCTCGTGCAGGATGGTCTCCGCGCGCACCTCGTACGCCGCGTCCGTCACCTTCGAGCGGAAGACGTACTGGTCGCGGATGGTGACCGCGCCCGCGTTCTCCATCGCGCCCGCGTTGAACTCCGGCACGAAGAGCTGGTCGTACTTGGCGAACGGATAGTCGTAGGCGAACTTCTCCTGGAACCAGTCGAAGCCCTGCCGGGTCACGTCGAAGATCTCGTCCGCGTCGAGGAACTCGGCGAGCGAGGGCCGGCAGTAGATGCCGAGCGGTACGGACTGGCCGTCCGGGCCCTCGTAGGAGCTGTGCACCGAGTGGTACGGGCCGACGATCAGCGCCGTGATGTACGAGGAGATGCGCGGGGTCGGCTCGAAGCGCCAGACGTTGTCCTTGACGTCGGCGGGCGCCGGCGTCGGGGAGTTCGAGATGACCGTCCAGCCCTCGGGGGCCGTCACGGTGAACTGGAACGTGGCCTTCAGGTCGGGCTGCTCGAAGCTGGCGAAGACCCGCCGCGCGTCCGGCACCTCGAACTGGGTGTAGAGGTAGGCCTGCTGGTCGACCGGGTCGACGAAACGGTGGAGGCCCTCACCGGTGTTGGTGTACGCGCAGTCCGCGACGACCCGCAGCTCGTTGGCCCCGGCCGCGAGGTGCGCCAGGGCGATCCGGGAGTCGCGGAAGACGGCGGCGACGTCGAGCGACTTCCCGTTGAGGACGACCTCGTGGACCGCCGGGGCGACCAGGTCGATGAAGGTCTCCGCCCCTGCCTCGGCCGACTGGAAGCGCACGGTGGTCACGGACGGGTAGGTGCCGCCCTCCTGCGCACCGCTGAGATCGAGTTCGATCTCGTACGAGTCGACGGTGAGCAGCTTCGCACGCTGCTGAGCCTCTTCACGGGTGAGGTTCGTGCCTGGCACGCGGTCATCTCCTTCGATGGTGACGTTGCCCGGACATCCTTCCACGGGGTGAGGGCTGCCGCCTCTGAGTAATCCACGGGCGAACGCGAGGTCGCAAACCTGCCGGACCGCCGTGCCCGGCCCGGGCACGCTGAGGGGCATGAGCAGCAGATACCGGGCCAGGCCCATCGAGGAGGCGGCGCTCGAGGAGCTCCGCGTGCGCGACGACGCGGGACGCAGCCGCGTCCCCTACACGGACGGGGAGGGCGGGGCACCCCTGCGGTGCTGCCTTCGCGTCAGTACGGCGGGGGAGCGGATCACGCTCGTCTCCTACGCGCCGCTGCGCCGCTGGGCGGCCCGGACCGGTGCCGATCCCGGCGCCTACGACGAGCAGGGGCCCGTTTTCGTCCACGCCGAGGACTGCGGCGGTCCCGCGGGCGGCGGCGGGTACCCCTTCGCCCGGGCGGGAGTGCAGCGCACCGCCCGGCGGTACGACGCCCGCGGGCACATCCTCGGCGGGCGGGTCCTGGACCTCGGGGAGGATCCGGACGGGGTGATCGAGCGGGCCCTCGACGAGGCCTTCGCCGATCCCGGGGTGGCCCTCGTACACCTCCGCTTCGCCGAGTTCGGCTGCTTCCAGTTCGAGGTGCGCCGGCCCTGAAACGGCGGGAGGGCGGGCGCCGTGCGGCGTCCGCCCTCCGGGTCGTGCGGGGTGGGATCAGCCGCGCAGTTCCTCGGCGACGAGCTCCGCGATCTGGACCGCGTTCAGCGCGGCGCCCTTGCGGAGGTTGTCGTTCGACACGAACAGCGCGAGGCCGTTCTCCACCGTCTCGTCGGCGCGGATGCGGCCCACGTACGAGGCGTCCTGGCCGGCGGCCTGGAGCGGGGTCGGGATCTCGGAGAGCTCCACGCCGGCGGCGTCCTTCAGCAGCTCGTAGGCGCGCTCGACGCTGATCGGGCGGTCGAAGCGGGCGTTGATCTGGAGGGAGTGGCCGGAGAAGACCGGCACGCGCACGCAGGTGCCCGAGACCTTCAGCTCCGGGATCTCCAGGATCTTGCGGGACTCGTTGCGGAGCTTCTGCTCCTCGTCGGTCTCGAAGGAGCCGTCGTCGACGATCGAGCCCGCGAGCGGGAGCACGTTGAAGGCGATCGGACGCTTGTAGACGCCCGGCTCGGGGAAGTCGACGGCACCGCCGTCGTGGACCAGCCCGGTCGCGCCCTCGGAGACGGCCTTGACCTGGCCGTCGAGCTCGGCCACACCGGCCAGGCCGGAGCCGGAGACGGCCTGGTAGGTGGTGGCGATCAGCGCGGTCAGGCCGGCCTCGTCGTGCAGCGGGCGCAGCACCGGCATGGCCGCCATGGTGGTGCAGTTCGGGTTCGCGATGATGCCCTTGGGGCGGTTCTTGATCGCGTGCGGGTTGACCTCGGAGACGACGAGGGGGACCTCGGGGTCCTTGCGCCAGGCGGAGGAGTTGTCGATGACGACGGCGCCCTGCGAGGCGACCTTCTCGGCCAGGGCCTTCGAGGTGGCGCCGCCCGCGGAGAAGAGCACGATGTCCAGACCGGAGTAGTCGGCCGCGGAGGCGTCCTCGATCGTGATCTCGCGGCCCTCCCACTCGATCGTCGTGCCGGCGGACCGGGCCGAGGCGAACAGGCGCAGCTCGTCCACCGGGAACTTGCGCTCGGCGAGGATGCTGCGCATGACTGCGCCGACCTGACCGGTGGCTCCGACGATTCCGACCCTCACGGTGACTCCTTCTGCTCCGTACGACGCGGGCGCGCGTGAGGCCATCATGCGTTCGACCCCACGCGCCTTGTCCAATCTATTGTCCGAGGAACGGACGGTGTTCTGAATGTGAACACCCATGACGAGTGCGTGGCGGCCGTGTTTCACGCCCCCTGTACGACCGTTTTGCCTGATCGGGACCGGTTAGCGTCCGGTCTGTCGTGCCCGCTATCCGGACATGATCGACTTCAGGCCGAACCACAGACTCGGGGAGATCCACCGTGCGCGCCATCCGCCGCCACAGCCACCGCCGCCGGTCCATACCGGCGCTCGCCGCCCTCGCGGCCGTCGCCCTCGCCGCACCCGTCCTGCTCGCCGCCGCCCCGGCCTCCGCCCACCCGCGCGAGGGCCGGCTCGCCCGGGAGCTGGTGGAGGAGGTCACGGCCAAGGGCGCCCACCGCCACCTGAAGAAGTTCCAGCAGATCGCCGACGCGAGCGGCGGCAACCGCGCCGCCGGCACCCCCGGCCACGCGGCCTCGGCCGCGTACGTGCACGACACGCTGAAGACGGCCGGGTACGACGTCCGGTACCAGGACTTCGACATCCACGAGGCGCACACGCGGACGGAGCGGACCACGGTCCTCGGCCCGGACCCCCGCGAGCTGGCCACGGCCGCCTTCACCTTCACCAGGTCCACCCCGGCGGGCGGCCTGACCGCGCCGCTCGCGCCCGCCCGGGTCGACGAGACCCCCGGCTGCACGGCGGACGACTACCCGACCGGTGCCTTCACGGGGAAGATCGCCCTGGTCAAGCGGGGCGCCTGCACCTTCCTGGAGAAGCAGCGGGCCGCGGCCGCGGCGGGGGCGCTCGGCGTCATCGTCTACAACCACAGCGGTACCACCCCGGTACGGGGCGGCTTCTCCTCGCCCACCGAGGGGATCATCCCGAGCGCCGGCATCACCCTCGCCGACGGCGAGGCGCTGGCCGCCGCCGCCGGCCGGGGCGAGGTGACCGTACGCCTGGACCTGGACCAGGAGCACCTGAGGAAGACCACCCGCAACGTGATCGCCGAGACCAGGGGCGGCCGCTCCGACCGCGTGGTCACCGTCGGGGCGCACCTCGACTCGGTGCCCGAGGGCCCGGGTATCAACGACAACGGCTCCGGCTCGGCCGGGCTGCTGGAGGTGGCCCTCAAGCTGGCCGAGGAGGGCGCCAACAAGAAGGGGAAGGGGACCGCCAACAAGGTCCGCTTCGGCTGGTGGTCGGCGGAGGAGCTGGGCCTGCTCGGCTCGGAGCACTACGTCGCGCAGCTGTCGGAGAAGCAGAAGAAGGACATCGCGCTCTACCTGAACTTCGACATGATCGCCTCGCCGAACCCGGTCCAGTTCGTCTACGACGGCGACGACTCGGACCGGACGGGCGCCGGGGCCGGCCCGGCGGGCTCCGCGCAGATCGAGGCGCTGATCAACGGGTTCCTCGACAGCAAGGGCAAGCCGCACGAGGGCAGCGACTTCGACGGCCGCTCCGACTACGGGCCGTTCATCGCGAACGGTATCCCGGCCGGCGGCACCTTCACCGGGGCCGAGGGCATCAAGACCGCCGAGCAGGCGCGGCGCCACGGCGGCACCGCCGGGGCTCCGTACGACCCGAACTACCACGGGGCGGGCGACGACCTGAAGAACATCGACCTCAAGGCCTTCGACACGAACCTGGACGTCATCGCGCACGCGGTCGGCACCTACGCCGAGTCGCTGCGCACGCTCGGCCGGCCGTAGGGGCTGTCCGGGGAACGGCCCGAGGGGGCGGTGCTCGTCAGAGCGCCGCCCCCTCGGGTTTTCCCTGCAGAAGGTGCTACGGGAGGACCTTCTCGATCTGCACGCTGCCGGTGCCGGCGGCGGTGCCGCGGGTGTTGAGCAGCTCGACCTGGCCGAAGAACTGACGGCCCTCGGGGGCCGCGCTGGTGACCAGGACGTTCGCCGAGACCTGCGCGGTGGCGCCGGTGGCGAGGTTCACCGTGGCGGCCTCGTCGACCTGGACGGAGCCCAGGGCGGCCGAGAAGAACACGTCGCGGTAGTCGTACGTGGTGGAGCCGGACGGGACGGCGTAGCCGATCACCTTGACGGTGTAGGTGCCCGCGGCCGGGTTCTTCAGGCTCACGGCCTCCTCGGAGTCGCCGTCGGCGGCGGAGCCGACCTTGACGCCGTCCTTGTAGACCTCGAGGTCGAGGTCGGCGCCGGTGTCGGACACCTTGCCGATCGCGACGTCGAGGCGGGAGGTGCCGGCGGGGACGGCGATCTCGGTGGTGTGGGTCTCACCGTTCGCAATGGTCGGCTTGGCGACCTTCGCGGAGCCGAGCGGGCCGCCCTTGAGCTTGCCGTCGCCGATGGCCGCGCCGGCGTTCTTGACGCTCCACTGGACCGGGGCGGGGGTGCCCTGCTTCACCTCGGGCAGGACCTTGACCGCGGGGTCGAAGGCCGCGCCGAGCACGGAGACGTCCAGCTTGAACGGGTTGTCGAGCACCGGCGACGTACGACGGGCCTCGACCTCGATCTCCCAGACGCCCGGCGTCGGCTCGGGGTACGAGCGCACGTCGGGGCGGCAGGTGTTCGCCGGGTTGTCGTAGTTCGGGTAGCAGTTGGTCGTGGCCGTCGGGTCGACCGGCACGCCGTACGGGTGGATCGCGATGAAGCGCGTCTGGGCTCCGGCCGCGAGACCGCTCAGGGCGACCTCCAGGCTCTTGGCGCCCGGCGGCACGGTCACGAAGTACGACTTGTGCGTGTTGCGCTGCACGGTGGAGGACTCGGACAGGGAGAACGCCGGCGCGGCCAGGGGGGCGGAAGCCACGACGGTGGTCAGGATCTGCTTGTCGATGCCCTCGGTGGTCTCGTCGTCCAGCTGCAGGATGCCGCTGTGGACGCCGGCCGTCTTGGCGTTGGCCTCGACCTTGATGGTGACGGGCTTGTTCAGCGGCAGCGTGACGTAGTCGTAGCCGCCGATGATCTTGAAGGTGCCGTCGTTGTTGCGCCAGCTCAGGTCGTGCCGGGTGCCGTACTTGACGCCCGTGGTGCGGGTGACGACGACGTTGTAGACCTTCTTCTGGCCGACCTTGAGGCCGCCCTCGCGGTCGTACAGGCCGGTGCCGAAGCCCGGGGTCTTCAGGAACTGGTCGATCGCGGTGTCGACCGGGGCCTTGACCGTGAACTCGTTGGCCTTGGCGTCGCGCTGGACGGACTCCCAGGCGCCGTTCACGTCGATCAGACCGGAGCCCTGCGCGTGCGCCGGGACGCCGTCGATCTTCTTCGCGGAGCTGGTGAGCGCGACCCGCAGGGAGGCCGGGGTCAGCTTGATGCCCTGCTGCTTCGCGGCCGAGATCAGCAGTGCGCTCGCGCCCGCCGCCTGCGGCGAGGCCATCGAGGTGCCCTGGAGCATGCCGTAACCGGCCGGCAGGCTGTAGCCCGCCTCCTTCACCGGCGCGCCGGGCAGCCAGGTCTGGATGGTGTTGATGGCCGCGCCGGGGGCGCTGATGGTCGGCGTGAAGCCGCCGTCCTCACGCGGACCGCGCGAGGAGAAGGGGAACATGTTGTACTTCGTGCTCACGCCGGAGCCGTAGTTGGCGGCCCACGTCTCCTTGGAGACCGAGGCGCCCACGGAGATGACCTTGTCCGCGAGGGCCGGGTCGCCGATGGTGTTCACACCCGGACCGGAGTTGCCGGCCGAGATGACCAGCTGGACGCCGTAGGTGTCGACGAGGTTGCGGTAGAGCTCGGCGCGCGCGTTGTTGCCGTCGTTCAGCGCCGGCAGGCCGCCGATCGACATGTTGACGATGTCCACGCCGCGGTTGACGACGAGGTCGATCATGCCCTCGGTCAGTGCGATGTTGGTGCAGCCGCCGGACCAGGAGCAGGCGCGCGAGGAGACGAGCTTGGCGCCGGGCGCCTCACCGTTCATCTTGCCGCCGAAGAGGCTGTTGGCGGCGGTGATGCCGGCGACGTGCGTGCCGTGCTCGGACTCGATGATGCCGATGTTGACGAAGTCGGCCTTCTTGCCGACCCAGTCCCCGCCCAGCGGGTCCATCGGGACGTCCTTGCGGATCTCGATCACGAACGGGATCCGCTCGGCGACCTCGGTCGCCGGGTTGTCCGTGCCGAAGTAGCCGATCTGGTAGCCGTCCTTGTACGGCTTCATCGGCTCGTTGTTGGTGAAGTCGCCGTCCTGGTCGGTGTCGACGCGGACGGTGCCGGCGGCGGCGTCGTAGAGCATGCCGAACCGGTCGGTGGTGTCCCCGTCCCGGTTGACGTCGCCCGCCATGTCACCGGTGGCGGTGATCGACTCGCTGAACCGGCTCCACTGGAAGCTGCCCTCGGGCGCCTTCCAGCTCTGGCCGCCCGCGGTGAAGGTACCGCCGGCCGCGGTCACCGGGGTGATCTGGGCGCGCCAGGTGCCGTCGTTGTCGGTGATCGGGTCGGTGGCCGTCACCCAGTCGACGATCTTGCGCTCGCCGGTGGTGGTCTTCTGCAGGGCCGGGTGGCCGAGGTCGACACCCGAGTCCATGATGCCGATGGTCACGCCGCGGCCGTCGGCCTGCGGGTTCTTCTCGACGAACTCGACCGCGCCGGTCTCGAAGGACGGGTTGTACGGGTTCTTCGCCGGCGTGTTCCCGTCCGGCGCCGCGTACGTCTCGGCCGCGGTCTTCTTGACCGTGCCGCTCTCCCGCCCGGCGTCCGGGCGCGGGTCCGGCAGCTGGATCTCGTGACGCAGGTCGATGCCGTGCACCGAGGACAGCTTGGCGGCCGCCTTCAGCGCGGCCTCGGCCTTGCCCGTCGGCAGGGTGGCGCGCACGTAGCCGAGGTTGTCGTACGTCCGGCCGACCGAGGCGCCCTGGACGGCGTCCAGCTGGTCGGCGACCTGCTTGGTCTGGCCGGGGGCGGTGGCGACCATGACGGTGACGTTCGCGTCACCCTTGGCCTTGGCCTCCTGGAGCAGTTCGACGTCGGCCGAACCGAGCTTCTGGTCGGCGGACTTGACCGCGGGCGAGGTGCCCGGGGTGTCCGCGCCGGTCGCCGCGAACACGGGCCCGGCACCGGTCGCCGCGAGGGCGGCGACCAGGCCGGCCGCGGCCGCGACGCGCGCGACGCGTCTTGCCCCGGGTATGGAACTGGGGGATTCGAGGGTCATCAGCATCCCTGGTAAGTGAAAGATACGGTCCGGATTTCGGTGCCGGATGACCGGTCAGCTTTCCTCAACCGACAGGTCTTTGGGGAGGGATGTCATCGACCGAGACCTGTCGTGGCGGACATCCGCCAGTGCGGGAATTCCGCCAGTGAGGCCGTATCCGGGCACAGTGGTGCGAACCACAGGGGCTGAAGAGTTGATTTATCGACTTAGTGGCCCCAAGTCGGCACCGGGGTGCAGTCGTTCCCCGGTGCGGGTGTGACAGATTTTGTGCGGTCAGCGCTCGCGCGTGCGCGCGTAATGGCGCGATGCCTTCGCGCGGTTTCCGCAGGCGGACATGGAGCACCAGCGCCGGGTTCCGTTGCGCGAGGTGTCGTGGAAGTGCAGGACGCAGGTCTCGGAGGCGCACTTGCGGATCCGGTCGGGCGCGGTGTCCAGCAGTTCCAGGTAGTTCCGGGCGGCCGTCCAGGCCGGACCCCAGGTGCGGTCGTCGAACTCGGCGCGCTCTCCCGGGCCTTCGGCGGTCAGCGTGGCGCGGATGCGCCCGTGCTCCAGTACCGCGTCCACCAGGGCGCGCGCGCTCTCGTCGGCGGGGTCCGCGACCGCCCGGGCGAGTGCCTCGCGGGCGGTCATCAGATGGACGAGGGTCGGGGCGTCGGCCCGGAAGCGCCCGGCCAGCCCTGCGGACTCCAGCCAGACCGCGAGCCCTTCGACCCGGCTCAGCCCGAAGGCCCCGGCGAAGAGGTCGACGAGCTCCCCCTCCCGCATCCAGCGGGTGTTCAGCAGGTCGAGGGCGATCGGCTCCCCGGTCAGGGGCCGCGGGTCCGCCGTCGTCATGTCCGTCTCCTCGCTCGCTAACCCCTCAAGAGTACGTGAGCGGTTGACGCCTTCCGCTCTAACCCTTAAATTGAATATAGAAGGTTAGAACTCGTGGAACGGCCCCTGGGGAGGACCCGTCATGACCACCGCCATCAGCAAGCTCCGCACCGGACACATCGGCCTGAACGTCACCGACCTGGAGCGCTCGCTCGCCTTCTACCGGGACGCCCTGGACTTCCAGGTGCTGGGGGAGGGCAAGGAGGAGGACCGCCGCTACGCCTTCCTCGGCCGGGACGGCGAGCTCGTCCTCACGCTCTGGCAGCAGGCCGACAGCGCCTTCGCACCGGCCGCGGCCGGACTGCACCACCTGGCGTTCTCGGCCGGCGCCATCGAGGAGGTGCGCGCGTACGAGGAGCGGCTGCGCGGCCTCGGCGTCGACTTCGCCCACGAGGGCGTCGTCGCGCACCGCGAGGGCGCGGCCTCCGGCGGCATCTTCTTCCACGACCCCGACGGCACCCGTCTGGAGATCTCCGTACCGACCGGCGCCGAGGGTGCTCCCGCTCCCACCGCGGGGGCGCCGACCTGCGGGTTCTTCTAATGGGCGGCGTCTACCACTGGGGGTCTGTGGCGGTGCAGGAGCGGGTCGGCGTACGCGGGCCGGCCGAGCACGTCGGCCGCTCGATCGGTACGGGCATCCGCGACGTCGCCGCTGCCTTCCTGGAGCTCCAGCCGCACCTGGTCGTCGGAGCCGCCGACGACGCCGGCCGGATGTGGGCCTCCCTGCTCACCGGGCCGCCCGGCTTCGTACGGGCCACCGGGGCGCACCGGGTCACCGTCACGGGCGGTCCGCCCGCCGGCGACCCGCTCGCCGAGGCGCTGGCCACGGCCGGGACCCGGGTCGGGACCATCGCGCTCGACCCGCGCACCCGGCGCCGGATGCGGCTGAACGGAACCCTCACGGCCACCCCGCGGGGCTTCGCCGTCGAGGCCGAGCAGGTCTTCGCCAACTGCCCGAAGTACCTGCAGCAGCGGCAGCCGCTGGAGCTGGTCGCGGACGGGGCCGGCGTGGTGCGCCGCGGGGACGCGCTCACCCCCGGCCAGGTGCGGACCGTGCGGGGAGCCGACACCTTCTTCGTCGCCACCACGGCGGAGTCGGAGGGTGTCGACGCGAGCCACCGCGGCGGACTGCCGGGCTTCGTGGAGGTCCTCTCCCCGGTCGAGCTGGCCTGGCCGGACTACGCCGGGAACGCGATGTTCCTGACCCTGGGGAACCTGATGACCGACCCGCGGGCCGGGCTGCTCTTCCCGGACTGGGAGAGCGGTGCCGTCCTCCAGCTCAGCGGCCGGGCCCGGACGGAGTTCGCGCCCGACGGCGGCCGCCGCACCCGCTTCTGCGTGGAGTCGGTGGTGGAGGGCGTTCATCCGGGGCGGCTGCTGTGGAGCACCCCGGAGTACTCCCCTCACCTGGGGAGCACCACCAGGTAGGCGGCGGGCTCGTGGTCGCCCGAGGCCGTCAGGGCGGTCCGGATGACCGCGGCCTGCTGCTCGGGCCAGTCGCGCAGCTTGCGCGGGGTGATGTGCAGGACGGTCACCCCGAGCCGCTCCAGCGTCTCGCGCTTGCGCACGCACTCGGACCACTCCTCGTCCTCGCCCTGGCGCGGGGCACGGGTGTCGATCTCCACGGCCACCGAGTGCTCGGGCCAGTACGCGTCGACCCCGCCCAGGTGCGGGCCGCCGGGGATGCGCAGGTCCACGTTCCAGACGGGGTCGGGGAGTTCCCAGCCGCGCACGAGGTGGTACAGCCGGTCCTCGGCGATGGCCCGCCCCTCCGCCAGGAGGGACTCGACGGCGTCGACCACGTGCGGCCGGTTCAGCAGCCGGGCCACCGTCAGCTCGCGTACGACGGCACTCGGTTCGCAGTGCCCGCTGCGGACGGCCTCGCTCAGCAGCCGGCGTACGGTGCCGGCGTCGGACAGCTGCGCGACGGCGTCGGCGACCGCCCGGGCGACGGGCGCGACGGGCAGCCCGGTGACCTGCTGGGACCGGGGCGCGGTGTGCGTGCGCACGATCCGTACGTCCCCGGTGGAGCGGAGCCGCCGCAGGCCCGGCACCAGTACGTCGATGTGCGCGACGGCGGTCAGCGGGGGCGCGGAGGCGAAGCGGTACAGGGCCAGCGCCGCCAGCCCGGTGATCATGGCCTCGCCCCCGCCGCGCCGGCCCGCGTACAGCAGCGCGGCGTGCAGCCGTTCCTCGCTCGTCGCCGGCCCGGAGTGGAGCAGGAACACGCCGGGCAGGATCTGCTGCCAGGGCCGCTCGGCGGCCTCGGAGGCGCTCACGCCGTGCTCGCGCAGCTGTGCGAGGGTCAGCACGCGGGGGCTGTTGCCGGTGAGGTGGGCGAGGGGGAGGGGTGCGTTGTGGTTCATGACGCGGTGATTCCCTCAGGCCATGGCCTTGCTAACCCCTGTTACACGCTCGTCGACAAATCCGGACAAGCTGGGGCTAAAGTACGGGCGTTCGACTGCCGATGGGGTGCGCCCGTACGGGGGACCTGCTCCCCGGGCTCCGCCCGGACCCGGTCCTCACCCGCCGGACCGGCTGGAGAATCCAGCCTCGCCGGCGTTCGAGGCGCGGGTCCGGGGCGGCGCCCAGGCGGCGCCCCCGCGGACTAGGGGGTGTCCGCCGCCGCGTCGCACCGCTGCGCGGCAAGGGCCCGGGCCAGGTCGTCGCGGGACTCCAGCACCAGGCGGCGCAGCGCCGGGGCGGCGCCCTCGTGCCCGGCCAGCCACGCGTCCGTGGCCTCCAGCGCGGCGGCGTCACCCTGCAGCGAGGGGTAGAGCCCCTTCACGATGTCCATCGCGATCTGGATCGACCGGTCCGCCCACACCCGCTCGATGACCTCGAAGTAGCGCCCCGTGTGCGTGGCCAGCAGGTCCCGCTGCGAGGGCTGCTGCATGCCCGCGATCGTCGACTCCACCAGCGCGTTGGACAGCGCGTCCGACTCGACCACCGCCGCCCACGCCTGGTCCTTCACCGCCTGCGAGGGGCGCGCCGCCAGGCACCGGACCTGGTGCCGCTTGCCCGACGCGGTGTCGTCCCGGGCCAGTTCGGCGGCGATGACGCCCTCGTCCACCGCCCCGTGCGCGGCCAGCGGCAGCAGGAAGTCCCAGCGCAGCTCCTGGTCCACGTCGAGCCCGTCGATCCGCGCCGACCCCTCCAGCAGCCCCAGCAGCAGCTGGAAGTCGCCCTCCGTCGCCGCGCTCGCCGCGAAGAACCGCGCCCAGGTCAGCTGGCCCTCCGACCCCGGCTCGGCCACCCGCAGCTGGTGCAGCGCGCCCGCCGCCAGGTCCCGGCTGCCCTGCTCGCGCCGGTCCGGCGCCGTGTAGTGGGTGACCGCGGTCTGCGCCTGCGCGTGCAGTTGCTGCAGGACGCCGACGTCCGTCTCCCGGCCCGCGTGCGCCAGGACCAGCGAGACGAAGTCGCGCGCCGGCATCAGGCCGTCCCGCGTCAGGTTCCACAGCGCCGACCAGCCGAGCGCCCGCGCCAGCGGATCCGTCAGATCCCCCAGGTGCGCCCGCAGCGTGGCCAGCGAACCCTCGTCCAGCCGGATCTTGCAGTAGGTGAGGTCCTCGTCGTTGACCAGGACCAGGTCGGGCCGGTCCTGCCCGGCCAGCTCCGCGATCACCGAACGGGCGCCGGAGACGTCCGCCTCGGCCCGCGCGTAGCGGACCAGCGCACCGTCCGTCTCCAGCCGGTACAGGCCGACGCCGACCCGGTGCGGCCGCAGCTCGTCGCCCTCCTGGACGACCGCGAGCTCGGTGATCCGCCCCTCCGCGTCGTAGCTCACCACCGGAGTCAGCGCGTTCACGCCCGCCGTCTGGAGCCAGGCACGCGACCACTCGGTCATGTCCCGCCCGGACACCTCGCCGAGTACCGACAGCAGGTCGTCCAGCGTGGTGTTCCCGTACGCGTTGGCCTTGAAGTAGCGGCGCGCGCCCTCCAGGAACGCGTCCCGGCCGACGTAGGCGACCAGCTGCTTGAGCACCGCCGCGCCCTTGGCGTAGGTGATGCCGTCGAAGTTCAGCTTCGCGTCCTCCAGGTCACGGATGTCGGCCGTGATCGGGTGCGTGGACGGCAGCTGGTCGGCGCGGTAGGCCCATGCCTTGCGGTTGTTGGCGAAGGTCACCCACGCCTGGTCGAAGCGGGTGGCCTCGACGAGTCCGAAGGAGCCCATGAAGTCCGCGAAGGACTCCTTCAGCCACAGGTCGTCCCACCACTTCATGGTGACGAGGTCGCCGAACCACATGTGCGCCATCTCGTGGAGGATCACGTTCGCGCGCCGCTCGTACGAGGCCTGCGTGACCTTGCCGCGGAAGATGTACTCCTCCCGGAAGGTCACCATCCCCGGGTTCTCCATGGCGCCCAGGTTGTACTCCGGCACGAAGGCCTGGTCGTACTTCCCGAAGGGGTAGGGGTAGTCGAAGATCTCGTGGAAGAGGTCGAAGCCCTGCTTGGTGACGAGGAAGATGTCGTCCGCGTCGAAGTGCCTGGCCAGCCCCTTGCGGCACATCGCGCCCAGCGGGATGGTGAGGTCCCCGCGGGTGTAGGTGTCGGTCACGTAGTGGTAGGGGCCCGCCACCACGCAGGTGATGTACGTGGAGATCGGCGCGGTCTCGGCGAACCGCCACACCGCACCCTCGCGGGACTCCTCGGCGCCATTGCTCCACACCTGCCAGCCCTCGGGCGCGGTCACCTCGAAGCGGTAGGGCGCCTTCAGGTCCGGCTGCTCGAAGTTCGCGTACACCCGCCGGGCGTCGGCCGGCTCGTACTGCGTGTACAGGTAGACCTCGCCGTCCTCCGGGTCCACGAAGCGGTGCAGGCCCTCGCCCGTCCGGCTGTACGCGCAGTTCGCGTCCACCACCAGGACGTTCTCGGAGGCCAGGCCGGCCAGGGCGATCCGCGAGCCGTCGAAGACGGCGGCCACGTCCAGCGCCCGCCCGTTGAGGGTGACGGAGTTGACCGAAGGGGCGATCAGGTCCGCGAAGGTGGCGCTGCCGGGGACCGCGGCCCGGAAGCGGACCGTCGTCACCGAGCGGAAGGTTCGCGGGCCCTGCGCGGGCTCGGCCTCGTCGACCGCCGACCGGATGTCGAGGACGACCTCGTACCCGTCGACGGACAGCAGCTCGGCCCGCTCGCGGGCCTCCTCGCGGGACAGATTCTCTCCGGGCACCTGCACTCCTTCGTGCGTGATCGCGTTCTTGGGTCGAATCCTCGCACGAGGGGAATGCGCGCGACGGTGTCCTGGTTGGGGACGGAGGACATGCGCCGTTGATGCCTTTTTCCCGCCTGAGACCGACACCGAGGAGAGACATGACCGAGACCCAGGTGCGCGAGAAGACCCCGGTCGACTTCTGGTTCGACCCGCTCTGCCCTTGGGCCTGGATGACGTCCCGTTGGATGCTGGAGGTCGAGAAGGTCCGCGACGTCGAGGTGCGCTGGCACGTGATGAGTCTCGCCGTCCTCAACGAGAACAAGCTCGACGAACTGCCCGAGGTCTACCGCGAGCTGCTCGGCCCCAAGGGCTGGGCTCCCGTGCGCGTCGTCATAGCGGCCCAGCAGAAGCACGGCGACGAGGTCACCGGCAAGCTCTACACCGCGCTCGGCACCCGCATCCACAACGAGGACAAGGGCCCGACCCGCGAGGTGATCGCCGAGGCGCTGGCCGAGGTCGGCCTGCCGGCCGAGCTGCTCGCGTACGCCGACTCCGACGAGTACGACGAGGTGCTGCGGGCCTCGCACAACAACGGCATCGACCGTGTGGGCCAGGAGGTCGGCACACCGGTGATCTCCGTTCCGGGCGCCGACGGCGAGGGCGACGTCGCCTTCTTCGGTCCGGTGGTCACCCCGACCCCGCGCGGCGAGGCCGCGGCCCGGCTGTGGGACGGCACCCTGCTCGTCGCCTCCACGCCCGGCTTCTACGAGATCAAGCGCACCCGCACCAAGGGCCCCTCCTTCGAGTAGCCCGCACGGCGAAGACACGAAGACACGAAGACACGAAGACACAGAAGACCCCCGCGAGTCACGTCCTCACGGGGGTCTTCTGCTGGACACGCCCGCCGGTGAAGGTTGAGAAGACGATCACGAGGCGGACGGGCTCGGGGGTGCGATCAGCCCTTGACGGGGATCAGCAGCGGGGTGTTGGCCTTGGCGTCGGCGTAGCGCCTGGAGACGTCCTGCCAGTTGACGACGTTCCACATCGCCTCGATGAAGTCCACCTTCTGGTTCTTGTACTGCAGGTAGAAGGCGTGCTCCCAGGCGTCGAAGACCAGGATCGGGGTGCTGGCGACACCCACGTTGCCCTGGTGGTCGTAGACCTGCTCGACGACCAGACGGCCGCTGACGGGCTCGTACGCGAGCACGCCCCAGCCGGAGCCCTGGGTCGCGGAGGACGCGAAGGTCAGCTGCTTCTTGAACTTCGCGAAGGATCCGAAGGACTCGGTGATCGCGTCGGCCAGGTCGCCCAGGCCGTCGGCCGCGGTGGGCTCGCCGCCGCCCTCGCCGGTCTTCGGGCTGGCCATGTTGTGCCAGTAGATGCTGTGCAGGATGTGGCCGGAGAGGTGGAACGCGAGGTTCTTCTCGAGGCCGTTGAGCGCGCCCCAGTTCTCCTTGTCGCGCGCCTCCGCCAGCTGCTCCAGCGTGTTGTTGGCGCCCGTGACGTAGGCCGCGTGGTGCTTGTCGTGGTGCAGCTCGATGATCTGCGGATTGATCACCGGCTCCAGCGCCGCGTAGTCGTACGGAAGCTCAGGAAGCGTGTAGATGGCCATGCGTGTTATCCGGTCCCCTCGGCGTGCCAATCGCTTATTGCAATCAATGCGCAACTGCACGCTAGCAGCATCTATTCCGCCTCACACGTAAGGGTCACCTCTGTGAACGCAGGTGGGCCCCGTGCGTCCGCACGGGGCCCACCTGTGGTCGAGGGGTGTCAGCGGGCGGCGGGCGCCCGGCGCTGCAGCAGATATCCGGTCACGGCGAGGGCGACGGTGAGCCCGCCCGTGAAGATCACCTGGACCCGGGTGTCCTCGCCCAGCGCCATCAGCACCAGGACCCCGGCCACCCCGGTCAGCGCCACCCAGGTCAGGTACGGGAAGCCCCACATCCGCACGACGAGCTTCCCGGGAGCCTCGCGCTCCAGCCGCCGGCGCAGCACGAACTGCGAGACGGCGATGAAGCCCCAGACGACGAGGATGACGCCGCCGACCATGTTCAGCAGCCAGGCGAACAGGGTGTCCGGGTACCAGTAGGACAGCAGCACGGTGACGAAGCCGAAGCCGGAGGAGGCGAGCACCGCCCGGCGCGGCACGCGGCCGGTGACCTTGCCCAGCGCCTTGGGGCCCTGGCCGCGGGAAACGAGGGAGTAGGCCATGCGGGAGGAGCCGTAGATGTTGGCGTTCATCGCGGACAGCAGGGCGATCAGGATGACCACGTTCATGATCTCGCCGGCCGCCGGGATGCCCAGGTGGTCCAGGGTGGCCGCGTAGGGGCCCTGTTCGGTGACCTTCGGGTCGTTCCACGGCAGCAGGGTCACGATGACCAGCATCGAGCCGACGTAGACGACGGCGATGCGCCACATGGTGGTCCGCACGGCCTTGGCCACGCCCTTGACCGGATCCTCCGACTCGGCGGCGGCGATGGTGACCGTCTCCAGTCCGCCGTACGCGACGACCGAGGCCAGCAGGCCGACCAGCAGGCCGTCGACCCCGTTGGGCAGGAAGCCGCCGTCGTGCAGCAGGTTGGCCGTGCCGGGCGCGCCGGTACCGGGCAGCAGGCCGAGGACGGCCAGCACGCCGAGGCCCAGGAAGAGGCCGATGGCGCCGATCTTGAGGGCGGAGAACCAGAACTCGAACTCGCCGAAGTTCGAGACGGCGGCCAGGTTGGAGCCGCAGAACAGCGCCATGAAGACCAGCACCCACATCCACGACGGGGTGCCCGGGAACCAGCCCGTCATGATGTGCGCCGCGCCGATGGCCTCGATGGCCACGCCCACGCACAGCAGCGTCCAGAACATCCAGCCGGCGGTGAACCCGGCCCACGGACCGATCGCTCGCTCCGCGTGCACCGAGAAGGAGCCGGAGGCGGGGTTGGCGGCCGACATCTCACCGAGCATCCGCATCACGAACATGACGAGCAGTCCGGACGCGGCGTAGGCGAGCACGATCGAGGGGCCCGCCGCGGCGATGCCGGCTCCGGAGCCGACGAAGAGTCCGGCGCCGATGACACCACCGAGGGCGATCATCGAAAGGTGGCGCTGCTTGAGGCCGTTGCCGAGCGGGGATCCGGTGTCGGTCCGCGGCGTTTCGGGCGGTGTCAGGGTGCTCTGGCTCATTGCGGGTGTGCCTGTCCGGTTGTGCGGGGGGACGTGATGAGGTGCCCCAGTCTCACCTCTGTCCGATCTTCGGATGATCGGCGTCCGGTATTCGGACAGCCGAATGACCGGCCGTGATCACACCCGTACGCTGCCGGCAGGACGCGGGTGACGCGACGACAGGTGACGGGGGGACGACCGGATGGACCACGGCGTAAGGGAATTGGCCGCCACGGGCCGGGGGGTGCTCGTCACCGGGGCCTCCCGGGGGATCGGGCGGGCCGTCGCCACCGCCTTCGCCGAGCAGGGTGACCGGGTCGCGGTGCACTGCACGGCCCGGCATGCGGACGCCGAGCGCACCCTCGCGGACCTCCCGGGCGAGGGCCACGTCCTCGTCACGGCGGACCTCGGCGACCCGGCCCGCGTGGAGGCCCTCGCCGCCGAGACCGAGGAGGCCCTCGGCGGCATCGACGTCCTCGTGAACAACGCCGCCGTGATGCTCGCGCACCCGCTGCCCACCACCTCGTACGCCGACTGGCAGGAGGCCTGGCGCCAGACGGCCGCCGTCAACCTCTTCGCCCCCGCCAACCTCACCCACTGCGTCGCCCGCCGCATGATCGACGGCCGGCGGGAGGGCCGCGTCGTCAACATCGGCTCGCGCGGGGCGTTCCGGGGCGAGCCCGACCACCCCGCCTACGGCGCCACCAAGGCGGCCCTGCACGCGCTCGGCCAGTCCCTCGCCGTCTCCCTGGCCCCGCACGGCATCGCCGTGGCCTCCGTGGCGCCCGGTTTCGTGGCCACCGAACGGGTCGCCGGGCGGCTCGAAGGGGAGGAGGGCGAACGGATCCGGGCGCAGAGCCCCTTCGGCCGGGTCGGCACGCCTCAGGAGGTCGCCGCCGCCGTGCTGTACCTGGCCTCGCCCGCGGCGCGCTGGAGCTCGGGCACCGTGCTCGACGTCAACGGAGCCTCGTACCTGCGCACCTGACGCGCGAAGGCCCCCGCGCCGGGTGCGCGGGGGCCTTCGGGGGGTGTGAGCCGTGGACAGCGGCCGTGGACAGCGGCCGAGCCGGCGGGCGGTCAGGCCTTCGGGCCGCGCCGCTCCCGCAGCTCGCGGACCCCCGCCATGGCGAGGACCAGCAGGGCGGCGCCCGTCGACCACAGCAGCTGCGGGCGCGCGGAGTCGTCGAACAGCATCAGCACCAGGACCGCCGCCATCCCGGCCAGCGCGGCCCAGGTGGCGTACGGGAACAGCCACATCGGCAGGACCAGCCGCTCGGGCATGTCCCGCTCGATCCGGCGGCGCAGCTTCAGCTGCGAGACCGCGATCAGCGCCCACACGAACAGCAGGACGGCGCCGACCGCGTTGAGCATGTAGAGGAAGATCGTGTCCGGCCACAGCAGGTTGAGGACCACCGAGACGAAGCCGAAGGCCACCGACGCGAACACGGCCCGGCGCGGCACGCCGCCGCCCGAGACCTTCAGCAGCGACTTCGGCGCCTCCTCACGCTCGGCCAGCGAGAAGATCATGCGCGAGGACCCGTACAGGTTCGCGTTCAGCGCCGACAGCAGGGCCACGAACACCACGATGTTCATGATCTGGCCGGCGCCGGGGATGCCGATGGAGTCGAGGACGGCGACGTAAGGGCTCTGCCCCGGCTCCAGCGAGTCCCACGGCAGCAGGGTCACGATGACGACCATCGAGCCGACGTAGAAGAAGAGGATGCGCCACACCGCGCTGCGCACCGCGCGCGATACCGAGCGGGCCGGGTCGTCGGACTCGGCGGCCGCGATGGTGACGACCTCCAGGCCGCCGAAGGCGAAGATGACGGCCAGCATGCCCGCGACCACGCCGCCGAAGCCCTGGGGGAAGAAGCCGCCGTGGCCGGTCAGGTTGGTCATGCCGACCGGATCCGTGTCCGGGAGCACACCGAAGATCGCCAGGGTGCCGAGGATCAGGAAGAGCACGATCGCGCCGACCTTGAGGGCGGCGAACCAGAACTCGAACTCGCCGAAGTTCTTCACCGCGGCCAGGTTGCTCACGGTGAAGACCACCATGAAGAGCAGCACCCAGACCCACTGGTCGACCGAGGGCACCCAGCCGTTCGCGATCTTCGCAGCGCCGGTGGCCTCCACGGCCAGCACCACGACCAGCAGGAACCAGTACAGCCAGCCCGCCGAGAAACCGGCCCAGCGGCCGAGCGCCCGCTCCGCGTAGACGGAGAAGGAGCCGGAGGCGGGCATCGCGGCCGACATCTCGCCCAGCGCGCGCATCACCAGCATCGCGAGGACGCCGGCGAGGAGGTAGGAGCAGATGATCGCGGGGCCGGCGATGCCGATGCCGGCGCCGGAGCCGACGAAGAGGCCGGCGCCGATCACGCCGCCGAGCCCCAGCATGGTCAGGTGGCGCTGCTTGAGGCTGTGGCTGAGGGGTTCCGGGGGCAGGTCGCCCGTCGTGGGAGGTGCGTCTGGCAAACGCTCACGCATGAGGAGTGCTCGTACTCTCGTTCGGCCCAGCGGTGGTGGGGACTCCGCCATTGGCTTGGCAGGATCCAACAGTCTCGCTGAGCGGCGGTCGTCCGTGCAAAACGGACGTGTTGTCGGATGTTGCTCGTGACGAGGATCACGCTGCGCCGACCAGGGGCGTTGCCTTTGTCCGGTCCCCACCAATGGGGGGAGCGGGGCTTTGTCCCGGGCGGCGGTGGGGCGGCTCCGGACCCCGCACTAACGTCGGTGATCGTCCCGACCCCCACCACTGTGCGGAGCCCCTGATGAGCACTGCTTCCGTCTCCCTCCGGCCCGGCGCCGTCCTCGCCGACCTGCTGCCCGCGAGCCGCGTGCGCGATATCGCGCTCGTCGTCGGCGGCGCCGCCCTGACCGGGATCGCCGCGCAGATAGCGGTGCCGGTCCCCGGCTCCCCGGTCCCCGTCACGGGCCAGACCTTCGCCGCGCTGCTCGTCGGCACCGCCTTCGGCGCCCGCCGCGGCTTCCTCTCGCTGGCGCTGTACGCCCTCGTCGGCATGGCCGGCGTGCCGTGGTTCGCGGGCGGGACCTCCGGGGCCGGCGGCGCCTCCTTCGGCTACGTGCTCGGCATGATGCTCGCCGCCACCGTCGTCGGCGCCCTCGCGCGGCGCGGCGCCGACCGCTCGGTCCTGCGTACGGCGGGCACGATGGCGCTCGGCTCCGCGGTGATCTACGCGGTGGGCGTGCCGTACCTGATGGCCGCCACCGGGATGTCCCTGGGCGCGGCCGTCGCGGCGGGCCTGACCCCGTTCCTGATCGGCGACGCCCTCAAGGCCGCCCTCGCGATGGGCGCCCTGCCGGCCGCCTGGAAGCTGGCCGGCCGCCGCGGCTGACGCGGGTCCCTCCTACGGCCGGAGCCCGGCCCACCTGACGAGGCGGGCCGGGCTCCGGCGTGTGTACGGGACGCGGTCGGGCGGTCAGCCCTGGACGGCGGCGCGCTTGCGGCGCAGGTCCAGGACCACACCGACGGCCACGACCAGGCCGGCGACGAGGGTGGACAGGGTGACCACCTCGCGGTTGGCGTCGTCCACGAACATGTAGCCGATCACGAACACGATCAGTGCGGCGGTGGCCCAGGTCAGCCACGGGAAGAGCCACATCTTCACGGTCAGCTTCTCCGGGGCCTCGCGGACCAGGATCCCGCGCATCTTCAGCTGGGTGAAGCAGATCACCAGCCACACGAAGAGCGCGATGGCACCCGAGGAGTTCAGGAGGAAGTTGAAGACCGTGTCCTTGAAGGCGTAGTTGAAGTAGACGGCGACGAAGCCGAAGACCGTGGAGCCGAGGATCGCGGCGACCGGGACACCCTTCTTGTTGACCTTGGCGAACGCCTTGGGGGCGTCGCCGCGCTCACCGAGCGAGAAGGCCATGCGGGAGGCGGTGTAGAGGCCGGAGTTCAGGCAGGAGAGCACGGCGGTCAGGACGATGACCTCCATGATCGTGCCGGCGTTCGCGATGCCGATCGAGTCGAGGGCGGCGACGTACGAGCCCTTCTCGGTGATCGACTTGTCGTTCCAGGGGAGCAGCGTCAGCACGACGAAGATCGAACCGAGGTAGAAGACGCCGATACGCCAGATGACGGAGTTGGTGGCCTGCGTGACCGCCTTGCGGGGGTTCTCCGACTCGCCGGCGGCGAGCGTGACGATCTCGCTGCCCATGAAGGAGAAGACGACCATCAGCACACCGGTCAGGACGGCGCCGTACCCGTTGGGGAAGAAGCCGCCGGTGTCGGTCAGGTGCGCGAAGCCCGCGCCGGGGTTGTCGGAGCCGGGCAGGACGCCGAAGACGGCCAGCATGCCGATGACCACGAAGGCACCGATGGCGACGACCTTGATGCCCGCGAACCAGAACTCGAACTCACCGTAGGAGGCGACCGAGCCGAGGTTGGTGACGGTCAGGACCGCCATCACGATCAGGGCCCAGGCCCACTGCGGGACGGCCGGGATCCAGTTCTCCAGGATGGCGGCGCCGGCGGTGGCCTCCACCGCGAGGACGACGACCCAGAAGAACCAGTAGAGCCAGCCGATGGAGAAGCCGGCCCAGCGGCCGAGCGCCCGGTCGGCGTAGGCGGAGAAGGAGCCCGAGTTCGGGCTGGCGGCGGCCATCTCACCGAGCATCCGCATCACGAAGACCACCATGGCGCCGACGAGGGCGTAGGAGATCAGGATGGCGGGACCGGCCTTGGCGATACCGCCACCGGAGCCGACGAAGAGACCGGCGCCGATGACACCGCCGATGGCGATCATGGACAGGTGGCGGTTCTTGAGACCGGCCTTCAGACCGTCGGAGGGCAGGCCGCCGTCACCGGGGTTTCCGGTGGGGTCGCCTGCCTTCTGAAGGGTCGTCGTGGAGCTCATGGACGGATCCTTAGGTTCTCGGGTTGCGAGCCCCGGCATTCAAACCTGAGATGAACGCAGGACGGAAGACCTCAATCCGGATCGTTGCGTGGGGACGAACGTCCGGAACCGACGTCCCGCCGTGTCCCATCTGCGTTCTTTGGGTTTACTTGAGCTTTAGAAGTGACTTACGCGACACCCGCTGCGGGCCGTCGGGCCTCCACGTGCCACACTCGACCCATGCGCGTGTACCTCGGATCCGACCATGCCGGCTTTGAGCTCAAGAACCACCTCGTGGACTGGCTCAAGAACAACGGCCACGAGCCCGTCGACTGTGGCCCCCACATCTACGACGCCGTGGACGACTACCCGCCCTTCTGCCTCCGCGCCGCGGAGAAGACCGCCGCCGACGAGGGCAGCCTCGGCATCGTGATCGGCGGCTCCGGCAACGGGGAGCAGATCGCCGCGAACAAGGTCAAGGGCGTCCGCGCCATCCTGGCCTGGAGCGTCCAGACCGCCCAGCTCGGCCGCGAGCACAACAACGCCAACGTCATCTCCGTCGGCGGCCGCATGCACACGCAGGACGAGGCCGTCAGCTTCATCGAGGCCTTCCTGGCGACCCCGTACTCCGGCGAGGAGCGCCACACCCGCCGCATCGACATGCTCTCCGCCTACGAGCAGACCGGCGAGCTCCCCCCGATCCCGGCCCACCACCCGCAGGGCTGATCCCGCTTCCGGCCGTGCCACTCCCGCCGGGGGTGGCACGGCCGTTCCATTCCTCCATTCCTCCGATCCTCCGATCCTCCGAGGAGCCTGCCGTGCCCGAGGGGCATACGATCCACCGCCTCGCCCAGGACCACGGCGAGAGGTTCGCCGGGCGGCCGGTCGCCGTCAGCAGTCCGCAGGGGCGCTTCGCCGAGAGCGCGGCCCTGCTCGACGGACGGACCCTGGACGGTGTCGACGCCCACGGCAAGCACCTCTTCCTCGGGTTCGAGGGGGACGAGTGGATCCACATCCACCTCGGCCTCTTCGGCAAGCTCGGCTTCGGCCCGGCCCCCGCCCCGCCCGCGACCGACACGGTCCGGCTGCGCCTGCTGAACGCGGACCACTACGCCGACCTGCGCGGCCCGACGGCCTGCGCGCTGATCGGCGAGGGCGAGAAGAAGGCGATACACGACCGGCTCGGCCCGGACCCGCTGCGGCCGGGCGACGACCCCGACCGCGCCTGGGCCCGCATCTCCCGCTCCCGCACCACCATCGCCGCGCTGCTCATGGACCAGAAGGTGGTCGCGGGCGTCGGCAACGTCTACCGCGCCGAGGTCCTCTTCCGGCACGGCATCGACCCGTACCGGCCGGGCAGGGAGCTGCGGCGCCCGGAGTGGGACGCCATGTGGGCGGACCTGGTCGCCCTGATGCGCGAGGGCGTGCGCAACAACCGCATCGACACCGTGCGTGACGAGCACCTGCCCGAGGCGATGGGACGGCCGCCGCGCGTGGACGACCACGGCGGCGAGGTGTACGTGTACCGCAGGGCGAACATGGCCTGCCACATCTGCACCACCGAGATCCGCACGGCGGACCTGGCGGCCCGCAACCTCTTCTGGTGCCCCGGCTGCCAGGGGGCCTGAGGCGGGGAGCCTGAGGCGGGGAGCCTTGGGCGGGCGCAGGGCGGGCGTAGGGGGCATCCCGCCCATCGGCTGGCAAGGGGCGCATCTCCAGAGCCATGCGCCCATCCCTACCAGGGCATTCCCCATCACCGGGGAGGTTTTCGGGCACCCCCCGGCTTCCGGTCCGGGGGTACCCCTGCGCATTCACAGCCAGGATGGATAGGGTCCCGAAGCAATGGCCGGAGCACGCGTGGAGTCCCTTCTGGCCCGGATGCGCATGCGGTCGCACCGGGGCCGCACCGCCCTGCGCAAATCCGCCGTCGACTACTTCCGCGGCGACGCCTCCGACTGGCTCGCCTTCGGCGGCCTGCTGCTCACCGTCCCCGCCATAGCCTGCGGCACGCTGATGCTGCCCGTCTGGTTCTCGCCGGCGGCACTCGTCCTGCCGATCGTGGCCGGGGGACTGCTGCTGCGCCCCGCCAGCCTCCTCGCCCTGTACGCGGCCTCCGCGGCCGCACTGATCGTCGAGGCCCTCGTGCTCGGCCCCTACACCCAGGGCCCGGCACGGGTCACCCCCGGCACCGTCCTGGTCGTCGCGGCCTGCGGGTTCTTCGGACTGGTCATCGCGCAGTTCCGCAGCCGCGTCGGCGTGCCCTGGCGGCGCGGCGGCACCATGCTCTTCGACCTGCGCGAACGCATCCGCGTACAGAGCAAGCTGCCCGCCCTGCCCCGCGGCTGGCACCGCGAGATGGCCCTGCGCCCCGCCGGCGGCCAGTCCTTCTCCGGCGACTTCGTGGTCGCGGCCCGCACCAACGGCGGCCGGACCCTGGAGGTCGTCCTGACCGACGTCTCCGGCAAGGGCATGGAGGCGGGCTCCCGGGCCCTTCTGCTGTCCGGCGCCTTCGGCGGACTGCTCGGCGCGCTGCCGCCCCACGGCTTCCTGCCCGCCGCCAACGGCTACCTGCTCCGCCAGGACTGGGACGAGGGCTTCGCCACCTCCATCCACCTCGTCCTGGACCTGGAGACCGGCGACTACGAACTCCTCTCGGCCGGCCACCTCCCCGCCCTCCAGCTCTGCGCCGGCACCGGCCGCTGGCAGGAGAAGTCCGGCGAGGGCCCGCTGCTCGGCGTCTACGACGGCGCCGAGTTCACCCCCGTCCGCGGCAACCTCCGCCGCGGCGACGTCCTGATGCTCTTCACCGACGGCCTCGTCGAGACCGCCGACCGCGAGATCAGCGAGGGCATCGACCGCCTCACCGGCGAAGCCGACCGCTACGTCTCCGCCGGCTGGGAGGGCGCGGCCTGGCACCTGATCGAGAAGGTCGCCAAGGACGTCAACGACGACCGGGCCCTGCTGCTCATCCGCCGCTCCCCCTGAGCGGTGCGGGGGGCGGGGGCGGGGGCGGAGTCGGGGTGTGTGCCTGGGTGGCGCCTGGGGGTGTGCCTGGGTGGGGCCCGGGTGGGGCCAGCCCCACCCGCGGGACCCCGGGCCGCTCCATGGCCGCCGCCCCGCCATGATCCGTAGCGTCGGAGCCACGGTCAGGACGGCTCGAGAGGCGGCACACCATGGGACTGCGGGGACTGCGACGGCGCGGGCGGACGGACGCGAACACCGCGGCGGGGGAGCGGCACACCACGGCCGCCGCCGTGGAACTGCGCGGCGTACGGCGCTCCTACGGGCGCGGGGCCTACGCCGTGCACGCGCTGCGCGGGATCGACCTCAGCCTTCCGCGTGGCAGCTTCACCGCCGTGATGGGCCCCTCCGGCTCCGGCAAGTCCACCTTCCTCCAGTGCGCCGCCGGACTCGACCTGCCCACCGAGGGCTCCGTCCGCCTCGGCGGGACCGAGATCACCGGCATGGACGAGAACGCGCTCACCCGGCTGCGCCGCAGCCGGCTCGGCTTCGTCTTCCAGGCCTTCAACCTGCTGCCCTCCCTCACCGTCGAACAGAACGTGCTGCTGCCGATGCGGCTCGCCGGCGGCCGCCAGGACCGGGCCCGCGCCGCCGACCTGCTCGCCCGCGTCGGCCTGGAGGGTACGGGGAACCGCCGCCCCGCCGAACTGTCCGGCGGCCAGCAGCAGCGGGTGGCCGTCGCCCGGGCCCTCGTCACCCGGCCCGACGTGGTCTTCGCCGACGAACCCACCGGCGCCCTCGACACCACCACGGCCGCCGAGGTGCTGGGCCTGCTCCGCGAAGCCGTCGACGCCCTGGGCGCCACCGTCGTCATGGTCACCCACGACCCGGCCGCCGCCGCCCACGCCGACCAGGTGCTCTTCCTCGCCGGAGGCCTGGTCGCGGACCGCCTTCCCCGCAGCCCCGCCACCACGGTGGCCGCCCGCATGACCACCCTCACCCCCACCCCCCAGGCCGCCTGACCCCGGGTAGGGCTCGGGGGTGGGTGTGCCCCGGTTCGGGGCCGACATCGTCGCGGGCGTCGCGTCCGGGCCGTGCTCGGCCCCGGACGCGACCGGCCCGCGGCGCCGACGGCGTACCGCACCCCACGGCCCCACGAGCGCCCCCGGAGCGGTACGGGGGCCACTCGCCCGGGATTGGCAGGTCCGCAGCGGCCCGCGCGGCCCTACCGTGCCCCCATGGACCGCACGCTCGCCGCCGACCTCGCCCGGCTCCCCGACCTCCTCGACGCCACCCGCCGCGCCGCCGCCGAAGCGCTCGCCACCCTGGACGAGCGCGCCGTCGTACCCGCCGCCCCCGAGCCGGCCGGCCCCGAACCGCTCCCGGAGCGGGGGGACGGCACCGAGACCGCCCTCGCGGCCTTCCGCGCCCGCTGGGAGCCGCGGCTCTCGGCCTCCGCCGGCCCCCGCTACCTCGGCTTCGTCACCGGCGGCGCCACCCCCGCGGCGCTCGCCGGGGACTGGCTCACCGCCGCCCACGACCAGAACTCCAACTCCTCCATGGACGGCGCCGGCCAGGACCTCGAACGCGAGACCGTGGGCTGGCTGCGCGAACTCTTCGGCCTCTCCGACGCCCACACCGGCACCTTCGTCAGCGGCGCCACCATGTCCAACACCACCGGCCTCGCCATCGCCCGCGAATGGCTCGGCGAACGCCTCGGCGTCTCCCCGGCCGAGGACGGCGCCGCGGCCCTCGGCCCGGTCCGCGTCCTCTCCGGCGCCCCCCACTCCTCCATCGCCAAGGCCCTCTCCTTCCTCGGCCTCGGCCGCAGCTCCCTCGTCCCCGTCCCGACCCTGCCCGGCCGTGAGGCCGTGGACCCCGCCGCCCTGGACCGGGCGCTGGCCGACACCCCCGGACCGGCGGTGGTCGTCGCCAACGCGGGCACCGTCAACACCGTCGACTTCGACGACCTCCCCGCCATCGCAGCCCTCCGCGCCCGGCACGACTTCTGGCTCCACACCGACGCCGCCTTCGGCGCCTTCGCCGCACTCTCCCCGGACCACGCACACCTCACCGAAGGCCTCGACGCCTCCGACTCCGTCTGCGTCGACCTGCACAAGTGGCTCAACGTCCCCTACGACAGCGCCGTCCAGTTCACCCGCCGCCGCGACCTCCAGGCCCGCGTTTTCCAGAACGCCGCCGCCTACCTCGGCCCCCTCGGCGAACACCCCGACCTCGTCCACCTCACCCCGGAGAACTCCCACCGGCTGCGCGCCCTCGCCGCCTGGTTCACGCTGCGCGCCTACGGCCGCCAGGGGCACCGGGAGATCGTGGAACGCAACATCGCCGGCGCCCGGGCCCTGGGCGCGGCCCTGGAGGAGGACCCCGCCTTCACCCTTCTGGCGCCCGTCCGCCTCAACGTCGTCTGCTTCACCCTCGCCGACCGCCCCGATCCGGCCCGACTGACCGCCCTGCGCGAGGCGGTGGCCGCCGAGGTGTTCGTCACGCCCACCGTCCACGAGGGAACCGCCGGGCTGCGTGCCGCGTTCTCCAACTGGCGTACGACGCAGGCAGACGTCCACCGGGCCGCCCGGGCCCTGCGCACGGCAGCGAGGGAGATCGCATGACGAGCAGTCCCCTGACCCTCCTGGAGGTCGAGGCCCTGGCGCGCGATGCGCACGAGGGCCAGACCGACAAGGCCGGCAGGCCGTATGCCGAGCACCTCGCGGCCGTCGCCGAGGGCGTGCGCGTACGCGGCGGCAGCCCCGAACAGCAGGCGGCTGCCTGGCTGCACGACGCGATCGAGGACGAGGCGCTCAGCCTCACCTGGCTGGATTCCGCCGCTCTCCCGCAGTCCGTCAAGGACATCGTCCTCGCCGTCACCAAGCGCCCCGGTGAGCCGGTCGAGCGTTACGCCGCCCGCATCCTGGCCACCCCGGGCGCCCTGCTGGTGAAGGAGGCCGACCTCGCGCACAACGCCGACCCCGTACGTCTCTCCGTCCTGGACGCCCCCACCCGCGAGCGGCTGTCCGCGAAGTACGCCTATGTCCGGTCCCTCCTGGGGCTCACCGCCCCCTGAAACCCCCTCTGCCGCGGCGGTTGGTGAAAACGGAACCATGGCCTTTCGTCACGGGGCGTATGACCGTGGCCGGTTGGTGGGAGGATGGTCCATGTGGGGGCATTCCCGGCCGTGCGCCCCCGGCCGACCAGGGGACGACCGAAGGTGTGATCAGTAGTGGCCATTTCGCTCTCAGTTGTGGTTCTGTTGGGCGTCATCCTGGTGGTGCTGATCCGCGGCAACCACATCAAGGCGGGCCCCGCCATCGTCGCGGCCCTCTTCGGCTTCTTCCTGGCGTCCAGCTCGATCGCGGACGACGTGAACCGTTTCCTCAACTCCCTGGCGACGATGATCGCCAACATCAAGCTCTGACGGTGACGACGCCCGCCGACGGCCCGAACCACCCCGTGGGCCAGGCGCGGCGGCTCGCTGCCGAGCGTTTCCCCGACGCCCTGAGCGTCGTCCTGGCGGGCTCCACCGTGGCCGGCCGCGCCACCGCCACCAGCGACCTGGACCTGGCGGTCCTGGTCGAGGACGGCGGTGCCACCCGACGCGAGACCCTCCGCTTCGAGGGACGGCTGGTCGAGCTGTTCATCCACACCCGGGCCGGCCTCGACGAGCTCTTCGCCGCCGACACGGCATCCCGCCGCGGCGTCATGCAGCGCATGTACGCCGAGGGCCTGGTCCTCACCGAACGGGACGGGGCGGGCACCGGCCTCAAACACCGGGCCGCGGCCGCACTCCGCGAGGGCCCGGGCGCTCTGGCGCCCGCCACGGTCGAGGACCGCCGCTACGCGCTCACCGACGCGCTGGACGACCTCTCCGACGCCGCGGACCCCGTCGAACGACTCACCGTGGCCGGCGTCGTCCTCGATGTCGCCGCCGACCTCCTCTTCGACCACCACAGGGCCTGGAAGGGTGGCGGAAAGTGGCTGCCCCGCCGCCTCCTCCAGGCCGACCCCGACCGCGGCGCAGCCCTCCTCGACGGCTACCGCCGCCTCTGCGAAACCGCCGCCCCCCAGCCCCTCACGGCCGCCGCGACCGACATCCTCACCCTCACCGGCGGCCCCCTCCGCGAAGGCCACGCCCGCACCTGGCCCGTCTCGCACGACCCATCGCCGGTCCCCGGCGCCTGCACGCGCGACGATCCGGATGCCGGACCCGCCTGACACCGTGCGCCCGCGAGGCTGACATGGGTCGACTTCCGGGCACAGTTCTTGAACGCCAGGGGCACGCCGGACTGATCCGGGCCCCGGGAACGACCGAGGGCCAGGTCGAGGAGATGTCCTCCGACCTGGCCCTTCGGTACTCAGAGCGGGCGACGGGAATCGAACCCGCGTAGCTAGTTTGGAAGACTAGGGCTCTACCATTGAGCTACGCCCGCAGGGGTTGCGCCGCAGGTCCGGGACCTTGGCACGGACAGCATCCTAGCGGGTCGTTCCAGCGGATCGCACACCACATTCCGTGCCCGCGCCGTCGTCCGTCCGAAACGGCTCCGGAAACACCGCGCATCAGAGGGTCTCCGGGCATGTACCCTACGTGTCGCACCGACGGGGTGTGGCGCAGCTTGGTAGCGCGTCCGCTTTGGGAGCGGAAGGTCGTCGGTTCGAATCCGGCCACCCCGACCACCGCAAGATCGCGTTGTGGGCTGATTGCCGCTTGCGGCTACTATGCAAGCTGCGTGCCCGTGTGTCTGATGTACCGGGCCGAAGTCCGCCGGGCCGCTGATTCCAGCGAGACGGCAGATCCCCCAGCAGTCAGCCACAAGGAGACCGAACCGTGAAGAGCGCCGTTGAGACCCTGAACCCGACGCGGGTTCGGCTCACTGTTGAGGTGCCCTTCGAGGAGCTCAAGGACAGCCTCGACGCGGCGTACAAGAAGATCAACCAGCAGGTCACGGTGAAGGGCTTCCGCAAGGGCAAGATCCCGGCCCGCGTCATCGACCAGCGCTTCGGCCGCGGTGCGGTGCTGGAGGAGGCCGTCAACGACGCCCTCCCGAAGTTCTACACCGAGGCCGTCAACGAGGCCGACCTGAACCCGCTGGGCCAGCCCGAGGTCGACATCACCGAGCTGAAGGACGGCGAGCTGCTGGCCTTCACCGCCGAGGTCGACGTGCGTCCCGAGATCGAGATCCCGGACTACTCCGGCATCGAGGTCGAGGTCGACGCCATCGAGGTCTCCGACGAGGACGTCGAGAAGTCCGTCGAGCAGCTGCGCAACCGCTTCGCGTCCACCAAGGACGTCGAGCGCGCCGCCGCCGAGGGTGACGTCGTCACCATCGACCTGGAGGCCAAGGTCGACGGCGAGGTGCTGCCCGACGGCGTCGCCTCCGACGTCTCCTACACCATCGGTTCGGGCGAGCTGCTCGAGGGCATCGACGAGGCCGTCACCGGCCTCGAGGCCGGCGGCGAGGCCACCTTCACCTCGCAGCTGAAGGGCGGCTCCGCCGAGGGCAAGGACGCCGAGGTCACCGTCAAGGTCACCAAGGTCTCCGCCAAGGAGCTCCCGGAGCTGGACGACGAGTTCGCCCAGATGGCGAGCGAGTTCGACACCCTCGAGGACCTCAAGGCGGACAGCCGCACGCGCCTCGAGAACATGAAGCAGTACGACCAGGCCACGCAGGCCCAGGAGCGCGTCCTGGAGAAGCTGCTGGAGCTCGTCGAGGTGCCGATCCCCGAGAAGCTGCTCGAGGACGAGGTCAACACCCGCAAGCACAACCTGGAGCACCACCAGCTCGGCCAGATGGGCCTGGACCTGGCGAAGTACCTGGAGTTCCAGGGCAAGACGGTCGAGGAGTTCGACGCCGAGACCAAGGAGCAGGCGATCAAGGGCATCAAGACCCAGTTCGTCCTGGACGCCCTGGTCAACAAGGAGAAGCTGGGCGTGAACCAGGAGGAGCTCACCGAGCACCTCATGCGCCGTGCGCAGTCCTCCGGCATGTCCCCCGACCAGTTCGCCCAGGCCGTCGTCGAGGGCGGCCAGGTCCCGATGCTGGTCGGCGAGGTCGCCCGCGGCAAGGCCCTCGCGGTCGTCGTCGAGGCCGCCAAGGTCGTCGACACCAACGGTGACGTGGTCGACCTCTCCGACGACGAGGACGAGGTCGAGACGGCCGCCGAGACCGTCGAGGCCGCCGTGGACGGCGACGACGAGGTCAAGGCCGACGAGGCCAAGTAACACTCCGGGCGAAGCCCGCCGAGCAGTGCCCCGACAGGGCCCGGACGCAGCCGCGTCCGGGCCCTGTCGCATGGCTGCGGGGCGGTCCCCGCAAGGCCGCCGGAGCTTGCGCTCCGAGCGAACAGTTCGGGAAGCGGGATGGCGTTGTCCGACCTGCGCGTTAGGGTCCATGAATACGAGGGCACGTGAGTACCCGGGCGCCGGCGGACCCGTCCGCTCCGGCTCGACCGCGCCCCAGAACGAGACGCTGAGACGGCACATGGCCGTCGGAGACGAGCAGGTGGATACGTGACGAATCTGATGCCTTACGCCGCGGGTGAGCCGTCCATCGGTGGCGGCCTCGGCGACCATGTCTACAACCGGCTGCTCGGCGAGCGGATCATCTTCCTCGGCCAGCAGGTCGACGACGAGATCGCGAACAAGATCACCGCGCAGCTCCTCCTCCTGGCCGCCGAGCCGGAGAAGGACATCTACCTCTACATCAACAGCCCCGGTGGCTCCGTCACGGCCGGCATGGCCGTCTACGACACCATGCAGTACATCCCCAACGACGTCGTGACCATCGGTATGGGCATGGCGGCCTCGATGGGCCAGTTCCTGCTCACCGGCGGCGCCAAGGGCAAGCGCTTCGCCCTGCCGAACACCGACATCCTGATGCACCAGGGCTCCGCCGGCATCGGCGGCACCGCGTCGGACATCAAGATCCAGGCCCAGTACCTGCTGCGCACCAAGCAGCGGATGGCCGAGATCACCGCGTTCCACTCGGGCCAGACCGTCGAGGCGATCATCCGCGACGGTGACCGTGACCGCTGGTTCACCTCCGAGGAGGCCAAGGAGTACGGCCTCATCGACGAGATCATCTCGGCCGCGTCCAACGTTCCGGGCGGCGGCGGCACCGGGGCCTGATCCCGGCCCCACCGCAGCAACCCCGCAGCCGACAGCCCGCAGAACGCCACCAGGATGGTGAACACCCAGATGCAGAACAACTTCTCCGCGAGCTCCGCGAGCGGCCTCTACTCCGGCCCGCAGGTGGACAACCGCTACGTCATCCCGCGCTTCGTCGAGCGCACCTCGCAGGGCGTGCGCGAGTACGACCCGTACGCGAAGCTCTTCGAGGAGCGCGTGATCTTCCTCGGCGTGCAGATCGACGACGCCTCCGCCAACGACGTCATGGCGCAGCTGCTGTGCCTGGAGTCGATGGACCCGGACCGCGACATCTCGATCTACATCAACAGCCCGGGCGGCTCCTTCACCGCGCTCACGGCGATCTACGACACGATGCAGTTCGTGAAGCCCGACATCCAGACGGTCTGCATGGGCCAGGCGGCCTCCGCCGCCGCGGTCCTGCTCGCCGCCGGCACCCCCGGCAAGCGCATGGCCCTGCCGAACGCCCGCGTGCTGATCCACCAGCCCTCCGGCGGCACCGGCCGAGAGCAGCTCTCGGACCTCGAGATCGCGGCCAACGAGATCCTGCGCATGCGCGACCAGCTGGAGACCATGCTGGCCAAGCACTCGACGACGCCGATCGAGAAGATCCGCGACGACATCGAGCGCGACAAGATCCTCACGGCCGAGGACGCCCTCGCGTACGGCCTGATCGACCAGATCATCTCCACCCGCAAGAGCAACAAGCTCTGACCCTTGCCGTCAGTTGGCGCGGGCACACCACCGGATTCGGCGATGTGAACCACGTCAAGGGGGCCCCGCACGGGGCCCCCGGCAAGGTACCGTCGGATATGAGGCACCAGGAGCGCTGAACCAGGCGTCTCCCAGGCGAAGGGGAAGCACCTCGTGGCACGCATCGGTGACGGCGGCGATCTGCTCAAGTGCTCGTTCTGCGGAAAGAGCCAGAAGCAGGTGAAGAAGCTCATCGCAGGACCCGGTGTGTACATCTGCGACGAGTGCATCGACCTCTGCAACGAGATCATCGAAGAGGAACTCGCGGAGACCTCCGAGGTCCGGTGGGAGGAGCTCCCCAAGCCCCGTGAGATCTACGAGTTCCTGGAGAGCTACGTCGTCGGCCAGGAGCCGGCGAAGAAGGCGCTCTCGGTAGCGGTCTACAACCACTACAAGCGGGTCCAGGCCGGCGAGAACGGCGGCGCGCAGGGCCGCGAGGACGCGATCGAGCTCGCGAAGTCCAACATCCTGCTGCTGGGCCCCACGGGCTCCGGCAAGACGCTCCTCGCGCAGACGCTCGCCCGCATGCTGAACGTCCCGTTCGCCATCGCCGACGCGACGGCGCTGACGGAGGCCGGGTATGTCGGCGAGGACGTCGAGAACATCCTGCTGAAGCTGATCCAGGCCGCCGACTACGACGTCAAGAAGGCCGAGACCGGGATCATCTACATCGACGAGATCGACAAGGTCGCCCGCAAGAGCGAGAACCCGTCGATCACCCGCGACGTGAGCGGCGAAGGCGTCCAGCAGGCCCTGCTGAAGATCCTCGAGGGCACGACAGCCTCGGTGCCGCCGCAGGGCGGGCGCAAGCACCCGCACCAGGAGTTCATCCAGATCGACACGACGAACGTGCTCTTCATCGTGGGCGGCGCCTTCGCCGGCCTGGAGAAGATCATCGAGTCACGTGCGGGCGCCAAGGGCATCGGTTTCGGGGCGACGATCCGCTCGAAGCGCGAGATCGAGGCCAGCGACCAGTTCCAGGAGGTCATGCCGGAGGACCTGGTGAAGTTCGGGATGATCCCCGAGTTCATCGGCCGTCTCCCCGTCATCACCTCGGTCCACAACCTGGACCGCGAGGCCCTGCTCCAGATCCTCATCGAGCCGCGCAACGCGCTGGTGAAGCAGTACCAGCGGCTGTTCGAACTCGACGGTGTCGAGCTGGACTTCGAGCGCGAGGCGCTGGAGGCCATCGCGGACCAGGCGATCCTCCGCCAGACGGGCGCGCGGGGTCTGCGCGCCATCATGGAAGAGGTCCTGATGTCGGTGATGTACGAGGTCCCGTCCCGCAAGGACGTGGCCCGGGTCGTCATCACCGCCGACGTGGTCCGCTCCAACGTCAACCCGACGCTGGTCCCGCGGATCGTCCCGAAGGACCAGGGCCCGCACGAGAAGTCGGCCTAGCCGCAGGGCAGTAGACCGGTACAGGAAAGGGGCGCCCCCACCAGGGGCGCCCTTTCGCGTGTTCCGCCGTCCGCTACTTCTTGACGCGGGCGGTGTTGTAGAGCTTCGCGGCCAGTTCCGCGGCCTGCTCCTGGGTGTAACCCGGCTTGCTCGCCAGGATCGACGCCACGTCGGAGGCGCTGACCATGGCGATGGTGCTGTAGTCGCCCCAGACGCAGAAGGGCAGCGTGGCCTCCTTGGGGCCCTTGGCGGAAGGGTCCTTCGACGTGAACTTGATGTCCTGGCACTTCATGACGGCGCCCTTGAAGTTGGGCGGGGACATCGTCTTCGGGCTGCCGAGCAGCTGCACTTCGGACTTGCCGTCCTTGGCGGCGTCCACCTGGGCCTTGGCGAAGTAGCCGTCCACCGCCTTCTCCGGGTCGGCGATCTCGCCGTAGAGCCCGGAGAACTTGAGGCCCTTCGCCGTCAGCGGGTTCTTCGGGTCGCCGGCCAGGTAGTCCATGCCCACCTGGGTCGGGTTCTTGATGCCCGCCGCCTCGGCCTCCTTCTTGTCCGCGTCGTCGAATTCGGCCTCCTTGTACTTGGCGTCCTTCTTGAAGTCGTCGACCGCGTCCGGGGCGGCCAGCTTGTAGCCCTTGGTGTCGTCCGAGATGGCGCTGCCGCCGCCCAGGAGGTACCAGCCGCCGCCTGCGATCACCGCTACGGCCACGACCACGCCGATGATGAGGCCCGCCTTGGACTTCTTCGGGGGCTCGCCGCCGTACGGGGCCTGCTGCGGGTAGCCGTAGGCCGGGGTCGGCGGCTGCTGGGGGTAGCCCTGCGGGGGGACGCCCGGCTGCTGCGGGTAGCCGTAGCCCGGCTGCGGGGGCGCGGGCTGGCCGTACGGGCCCGGCTGGGCCGGCTGGCCGTACGGGCCGGGCGGCGGCGGGGGCTGCTGACCGTACGGTCCAGGCTGCTGCGGCTGTCCGTACGGCCCCGGCTGGTTGTGGCTCATCCCGTGTCCCCCTATGAGGTAGCTCTTTATGCGACCCTGACATCCTCGCGGAAGGCGGCGCCGGGCAGTGCGCCGGGCCCCGGGATTACCGGTTTCATGACTGGACTGTTACCGCCTTAAACTGTGGCCCGTGACCGAGAACACGCAGACACCCAGCAGCCCCGACTCCGAACTGCCGACCGCCTACAAGCCGGCCGACGTAGAGGGGAAGCTCTACGAGCGCTGGGTAGAGCGTGGGTACTTCACGGCGGATGCCGCGAGCGAGAAGCCCCCGTACACCATCGTCATCCCGCCGCCGAACGTCACCGGCTCCCTCCACCTGGGCCACGCCTTCCAGCACACGCTCATGGACGCCCTCACCCGCCGCAAGCGCATGCAGGGCTTCGAGTCCCTGTGGCTGCCCGGCATGGACCACGCGGGCATCGCCACCCAGAACAAGGTCGAGCAGCAGCTCGCCGAGGAGGGCAAGTCCCGCCACGACCTGGGCCGCGAGGAGTTCGTCGAGCGCGTCTGGCAGTGGAAGGAGGAGTACGGCGGCAAGATCCTCGGCCAGATGCGCCGTCTCGGCGACGGCGTCGACTGGTCCCGTGAGCGCTTCACCATGGACGAGGGCCTCTCCAAGGCCGTCCAGACCATCTTCAAGAAGCTCTTCGACGACGGCCTGATCTACCGTGCCGAGCGCATCATCAACTGGTGCCCCCGCTGTCTGACGGCCATCTCCGACATCGAGGTGGAGTACCAGGAGGACGCGGGCGAGCTCGTCTCCATCCAGTACGGGGAGGGCGAGGACACCCTCGTCGTCGCCACCACCCGCGCCGAGACGATGCTCGGTGACACGGCCGTCGCCGTCCACCCGGACGACGAGCGCTACAAGCACCTGGTCGGCAAGCAGATCAAGCTGCCGCTGACCGACCGCACCATCCCGGTCGTCGCGGACACGCACGTCGACCCGGAGTTCGGCACCGGCTGCGTCAAGGTGACGCCGGCGCACGACCCGAACGACTTCGCCATCGGGCAGCGCCACAGCCTGCCCAACATGACGATCATGGACGAGCACGGTGTCATCACCGTCCACGGCCCCTTCCTCGGCCTGGACCGGTACGAGGCCCGCTCCGCGGTCGTCGGCGCACTGCGCCAGCAGGGCCGCATCGTCGCGGAGAAGCGCCCGTACCTGCACTCCGTCGGACACTGCTCGCGCTGCAGCACCACCGTCGAGCCGCGGCTGTCCCTCCAGTGGTGGGTCAAGGTCGAGACCCTCGCCAAGAACGCCGGCGACGCGGTCCGCGACGGCCGCGTCGCGATCCACCCGGTGGAGATGGAGAAGCGCTACTTCGACTGGGTCGACAACCTCAACGACTGGTGCATCTCGCGCCAGCTGTGGTGGGGCCACCGCATCCCGGTCTGGTACGGCCCGGAGGGCGAGGTCGTCTGCCTCGGCCCCGACGACGAGGTGCCCACCGGCGAGGGCTGGACGCAGGACACCGACGTCCTGGACACCTGGTTCTCCTCCGGCCTGTGGCCGTTCTCCACGCTCGGCTGGCCGGAGAAGACCCCGGACCTGGAGAAGTTCTACTCCACCGACGTCCTGCTCACCGGCCACGACATCATCTTCTTCTGGGTCGCCCGGATGATGATGTTCGGCCTGTACGCCATGGACGGCCAGGCGCCGTTCAAGACGATCGCGCTGACCGGCCTGGTCCGCGACGAGCGCGGCAAGAAGATGTCGAAGTCCTTCGGCAACGTCGTCGACCCGCTGGACTGGATGGACAAGTACGGCTCCGACGCCGTCCGGTTCACCCTGGCCAAGGGCGCCAACCCGGGCACCGACGTCCCGATCGGCGAGGACTGGGTCCAGGCGTCCAGCAAGTTCGCCAACAAGATCTGGAACGCCACGCGCTTCGCGCTGATGAACGGCGCCACGATCGAGGGCGAGCTGCCGCCCGCCGAGCAGCTGTCGGCCACCGACCGCTGGATCCTCTCCCGTCTCAACAAGACGGTCGCCCAGGTCGACGCCTACTACGAGGACTTCCAGTTCTCGAAGCTCAGCGAGGCGCTCTACCACTTCGCGTGGGACGAGGTCTTCGACTGGTACGTCGAGCTGTCGAAGACGACCTTCTTCGCGGGCGGCGAGCAGGCCAAGGTCTCCAGCCGGGTCCTCGGCGAGGTCATCGACGTCATGCTGCGCCTGCTGCACCCGGTGGTCCCCTTCGTCACCGAGACCCTGTGGACCACGCTGACCGGCGGCGAGTCCCTCGTGATCGCCGACTGGCCGAAGGACAGTGGCTTCCGCGACGAGGCCGCCGAGACCGAGATCGGCAACGTCCAGAACCTCGTCCGCGAGGTCCGCCGCTTCCGCAAGGAGCAGGGTCTCGACGACAAGCAGAAGGTCCCGGCCCGTCTGGACCTGTCCGGTACGGCGCTGGCCGCGCACGAGGCGGCCATCCGCCAGGTGCTGCGCCTCCAGCCGGAGGGCGACGACTTCAGCGCCTCCGCGACCCTCCCGGTCGGCGGCGCCACGGTCGCGCTCGACCTGTCGGGCACCATCGACGTGGACGCCGAGCGCAAGCGCCTCACCAAGGACCTCGGCGCCGCCGAGAAGGAGAAGCAGCAGGCCGAGGCGAAGCTCGGGAACGAGGCCTTCCTGGCCAAGGCCCCCGACGCCGTCGTGGACAAGATCAAGGGCCGGCTGGCCAAGGCCGAGGCGGACATCGCCCGGATCCAGGCCCAGCTGGAGACGCTGCCGGCCGCGTAGCCCTTCGTACGAGGCGAGGCCCCCGCACCGGATCGCCGGCTGCGGGGGCCTTCGCCGTACGCGGACCCGCACGCGGACCTGTA
Source organism: Streptomyces yangpuensis (assembly GCF_024666385.1). Lineage (NCBI taxonomy): Bacteria > Bacillati > Actinomycetota > Actinomycetes > Kitasatosporales > Streptomycetaceae > Streptomyces > Streptomyces yangpuensis. Next base: position 2,568,144 of record NZ_CP102514.1, on the reverse strand, counting down.
CGCGGACCCGTACGCGGGCCGTCGTTCCCGGCGTCCCTGGCGTTCCCGTCGTCGTTCCTCCGAGGCCAGGAGCGCGGGCGGGGCCCGCGGCAGGGCGCAAGGTCGCGACCGCCGGGACTTCCGACCCTGTCCGAAGTGCCCTGAATCACCGCGTTTACCTGTCTGCCGGGTCTCATCCGCCGCACCGACCACGGATGATGGAGGGCATGCACGTCAAGCCCCTCGCCCCGGTGTTCCACCGATGCGTGGCCGCCGGCCGTCGGCTGACCGGCACCTGGGCCGGTACCCCGCAGGCGGTCGACGTGCTCACCGCGCTGGGCTGCCTCGGGCTGATGGCCCTCGACCTGCCGGGCCTCGCCGCCGCCGACAACTCGCTGAGCGGGCCCGCCGCGGCCGTCGTGCTCGCCCTGGGCTGCACGACCCTGCTGGTGCGCCGCCGGCTGCCCTGGATCTCGTACCTGGCCGCGCTGCTCTTCATCGGATGGCTCCACGAGCTGACCCTGGTCCAGTTCGCCCTCTACTCGGTCGGCCGCTTCCGCGGGCGCCGCGCGGGGATCCTGGCGACGCTCGGGTACATCGCCTTCGCACTGGTCATGTTCTGGGTGCCGGGCTGGCCCGAACCCCCGGGGCAGACGCTCAGCGGCTTCCTTAGCATCGTCGTACCGATCGGCGCGCTGGCCTCCGCGGTGGGGATCGCCGCCTACCGGCACGACCTGGTGCGGGAGCTCACCGTCCGGCGGGCCGAGTCCGCCGTGCTCCAGGCCGTCCAGCAGGAACGCACCTCCGTCGCCCGCGACGTGCACGACTTCGTCGGGCGGGAGCTGACCCTGCTGACCGTGCGGTCCGAGGTGCTGTCGGTACGGGCGCGCGAGAGCGCACACGCCAAGGACTTCGAGGAACTGGCCGACACCGCGCGCCGCGCCCATCTGGTGCTCAACGAGATCATCGTGCAGCGGGGCGAGCGGCCCTCGACCCCCGGGGTGGACGGGCTGGCGGCGCTCGCGGAGGAGAGCGGCCGGGCCGGATCGCCCGTCCGGCTGGCCATGGACGAGGACGTGCACGCGCTGTCGCCACTGCGGCAGGCGGCGGTCTACCGGGTGGTGCAGGAGTGCCTCACCAACGCCGCCAAGCACGCGCACGGCGAGACCATCGACGTGTCGATCGCGGCGGACGGCCCGCGGCTGCGGATCGCCGTCAGCAACGCCGTGCCGGCCCGCACCCCGGGCCGGGCCCCCGTCTCGGCGGGCTCCGGCACGGCGAGCATGTCCGAGCGCGTCCGCAGCCTCGGCGGCTCCCTGACGGCGACCCACACGGACGACACCTACGAGGTCGTCGCCACGCTGCCGAGAGGTTAGGCCGTCTCTTCCGGACCTCGCCGCCTCTCCCGGATCCTGCCCGACCCGCGCCGCCCGGCACCGCACCTCGCCGCGTCGCCCAGGCACCCGTCCGCCCCGACCGCCAGGGCGCCGGTGGTGCCCGCCCTGACGGCGACCTCGGACGGCTCATCGAGGACGATCCCGTGCCCCCGGGCGTGGACGAGGGTGTTCGCGGTCCCCAGGCCGATCCCTTCGGCGCGGCCGGCAGCTGTCCTGTCGGTGCTGGCCTGCGGCATTCGCTCCCCTGTCCGATGCTCGCAGGGCGTGCACGACGATCAGGTCGCTCCCGGCGTCGAAGGTCCCGAAACGGCCGGGCCGAAAGTCCTCCGGGCCGCCGTCCGTAGACTGGCCCTGTGAGTGACCAGCAGCCCGAGAACCCCGACCGACACGACCACGACGACCTCGCAGGCGCCTTCGACGAGTTCGACCAGATCGTGGCGGAAGAGTCCGACCGCGATCCCGACCTGGCGGTGATCGAGGCCGGCAGCCGCACCCTGCGCGCCCACGCCGGACCGCCCCAGGGGGACCCGGTGCCCGCCCGGCCCGTCGACCCCGAGGTCGCCGAGGCGCTGCTGGAGGTGGAGCGAGAGCTCTCGACCCGCTGGGGCGAGACCAAGCTGGAGCCCTCGGTGTCGCGGATCGCGGCGCTCATGGACGTACTGGGCGAGCCGCAGCGCGCGTACCCCTCGATCCACGTCACCGGGACCAATGGCAAGACCAGCACGGCCCGCATGATCGAGGCCCTGCTGAACGCCTTCGAGCTGCGCACCGGCCGCTACACGAGCCCGCACGTGCAGTCGATCACCGAGCGGATCAGCCTCGACGGGGCGCCGATCGAGGCCGAGCGCTTCGTGGAGACGTACCACGACATCAAGCCGTACGTGGAGATGGTCGACGCCGCCGAGGAGTTCCGGCTGTCCTTCTTCGAGGTGCTCACCGGGATGGCCTACGCGGCCTTCGCGGACGCCCCGGTGGACGTGGCCGTGGTCGAGGTCGGCATGGGCGGCAGCTGGGACGCGACCAACGTCATCGACGGCTCCGTCGCCGTGGTCACCCCGATCAGCCTGGACCACACCGACCGGCTCGGCTCCACGCCCGGTGAGATCGCCGTGGAGAAGGGCGGCATCATCAAGCAGGACGCCACCGTGATCCTGGCGCAGCAGCCGGTCGACGCGGCCCAGGTGCTGCTGAAGAAGGCCGTCGAGGTCGACGCGACGGTGGCCCGCGAGGGCATGGAGTTCGGCGTTGTCTCGCGCGAGGTCGCGGTCGGCGGGCAGCAGCTGACGCTGCGCGGCGTGGGCGGCGAGTACGACGGTATCTTCCTGCCGCTGTACGGCGCGCACATGGCGCACAACGCGGCGGTGGCGCTCGCCGCGGTCGAGGCCTTCTTCGGGGTCGGCGGGCAACACGCCCGGGTGCTGGACGTGGACACCGTCCGGAAGGCCTTCGCGTCGGTGACCTCGCCGGGCCGCATGGAGGTCGTGCGGCGCAGCCCGACGGTGATCCTGGACGCGGCGCACAACCCGGCGGGCGCGGCGGTCACCGCGGAGGCGGTCACCGAGGCGTTCGGCTTCAGCCGGCTCGTCGGCGTGGTGGCGGCGAGCGAGGACAAGGACGTGCGCGGGGTGCTGGAGGCCTTCGAGCCCATCTTCGCGGAGGTCGTGGTCACGCAGAACTCCAGCCACCGGTCGATGGGCGCCGACGATCTGGCGGCCGTCGCCGTCGAGGTCTTCGGCGTGGACCGGGTGCAGGTGGAGCCGCGGCTGGACGACGCCCTGGAGGCGGCGATCACCCTGGCCGAGGAAGAGGCCGAGTACGGAGGGGCCGGGGTCCTGGTGACCGGTTCCGTGATCACGGTGGGCGAGGCCCGCCTGCTGCTGAAGAGGGGCTGAGGATGCGCACGCTGTGTGCGAGCACGCTGATCGGTGAGTTCTTCGTGATCGGTTTCGCGGGACTCGTCGCCATGAAGGACCCGGACCTGACCCAGGCCACGGTCTGGACGGTGTGCGGGATCGCGATGCTGCTGTCGGTGCTGCTGTGCGGGATGCTGTCGCGCCCCGGGGCCGTCCAGCTGGGCTGGGCCCTGCAGATCGGTCTCGTCGCGAGCGGGTTCGTCGTTCCGACGATGTTCTTCCTCGGTGCGGTCTTCGCCGGCCTGTGGTGGTGCTCCGTGCACTACGGCCGGAAGATCGACTCGATCAAGGAGCGCTGGGCCGCCGCCCAGGAGGCTCCCGCGGCGGCCGCGGCGTCCGGAGCGCCCGACACGGCCTGAGGGATCCCCGGGCCGCCCCGTGCCGCCCGGAACCCCGGGCCGTCCGTACCGCCGACGCACCCGGACTGCCGGACCGACCCGGACGGCCCTGTAGATTCGCCCTACCGCACCCGTATGCCGCAAGGAGCCGCAACATGACCCAGCGCACCCTCGTCCTGCTCAAGCCCGACGCCGTCCGTCGTGGCCTGATCGGCGAGATCATCGGCCGCATCGAGCGGAAGGCCGGCTGGACCATTCCCGCACTGGAGCTGCGTACGCTCGACCAGGAGACCCTGGAGGCGCACTACGGTGAGCACAAGGGCAAGCCCTTCTACGAGCCGCTGATGGGCTTCATGGCCGGCGGACCGATCGTGGCCCTGGTCGTCGAAGGGGAACGCGTGATCGAGGGTGTCCGCCAGCTGGCCGGACCCACCGACCCGATCGCGGCGGCCCCCGGCTCCATCCGGGGTGACTTCGGCACCATCACCCGTGAGAACCTGATCCACGCCTCGGACTCCGAGGAGTCCGCCGAGCGCGAGCTGAAGCTCTTCTTCCCCGCGCTCTGATCAGTCTTTCCTGACGAGACATCAGCCGAATAGCGCTCATGACCTGGGGCGACCGAAGTAATTTCGGTCGCCCCCCGGTAATTCCGGGCCCGAGCGGGAACGCCTGGGCAGGACACGTCGTCACCACTGAGGGGGCGGGTATCCATTCCGGCGGGATTGCCGGAGTCCCGTCGCGCGGTGTCCGCACCCCGGCACTACGATGGGGCCTCCACCCACACACCCACCTCGCCGACCTGACAGCAGCCGCTATCAACTGGAAGGCCAGACGCTCCTCATGGGGAACAAGGGGAACAACATGTCGTTCATCGGCCGTGACATGGCGATCGACCTCGGGACCGCCAACACGCTGGTGTACGTGAGGGGCCGGGGGATCGTCCTGAACGAGCCGTCCGTGGTCGCCATCAACACGAACACCGGCGGCATCCTGGCGGTCGGCTCCGAGGCGAAGAAGATGATCGGGCGCACGCCCGGCAACATCGTCGCCGTACGGCCCCTCAAGGACGGCGTCATCGCCGACTTCGAGATCACCGAGCGTATGCTCCGGTACTTCATCCTCAAGATCCACAAGCGCCGCTACCTGGCCCGTCCGCGCGTCGTGGTCTGCGTGCCCTCCGGTATCACGGGAGTCGAGCGCCGCGCGGTCATCGAGGCGTCCACGCAGGCCGGCGCCCGCCAGGTGCACATCATCGAAGAGCCCATGGCCGCCGCCATCGGCTCGGGCCTGCCCGTCCACGAGGCCACCGGCAACATGGTCGTGGACATCGGTGGCGGTACGACCGAGGTCGCCGTCATCTCCCTCGGCGGAATCGTCACGGCGCAGTCCATCCGGGTGGCCGGTGACGAGCTCGACAACGCGATCATCCAGCACATCAAGAAGGAGTACTCGCTCCTCCTCGGTGAGCGGACGGCCGAACAGATCAAGATCACCATCGGCTCGGCGTACGACCTCGACAAGGACGAGCACACCGAGATCCGCGGCCGGGACCTGGTCTCGGGCCTGCCCAAGACGGTCGTCATCTCGGCCGCCGAGGTCCGCAAGGCCATCGAGGAGCCCGTCAACTCCATCGTCGACGCGGTCAAGACCACGCTCGACAAGTGCCCGCCGGAGCTCTCCGGCGACATCATGGACCGCGGCATCGTCCTGACCGGCGGCGGTGCCCTGCTCCGCGGCCTCGACGAGCGGCTGCGCCGGGAGACCGGCATGCCGATCCACATCGCCGAGGACCCCCTCGACTCCGTCGCCCTCGGCTCCGGCAAGTGCGTCGAGGAGTTCGAGGCCCTCCAGCAGGTCCTGGACGCGCAGCCCCGTCGCTGACAACACCCCTCCCGGCCGGGGAGGGGCCAAGCGGAACACAAGGATCCGCCGTACGGGTGCTACCGGGCCCGTGCGGCGGATCGTTGATATACAGGCAAAAGAGAATTCCGACGAGGAAGGCACGGCCGCCGCACGTGAGGGACACACGAGAAAGCCGGCTGCTCCTGGTGCTTCTGATCGCCATCGCGTTCGCGTTGATCACGGTGGACATCAGGGCAGGCGAGGAGTCACCGGTCGACGGTGCCCGGCAGGCCGCCGCAGCGGTCTTCGGGCCGGTCGAGGAAGGTGTGGCGACCGCGGTCGATCCGGTCGCCAACGCCATAGGGGCCGTACGGGACTCCGGGGAGCGCCACAACCGGATCGCCGTGCTGGAGCGCGAGAACGCCGCCCTCAAGGCCAAGCTCGGCAGCGAGGACCAGACCCGCAGCCGCATCCACGAACTCGACGAGATGCTCAAGCGGGCCGGCGCCGGACAGTACGGCATCAAGGGCGCCGAGGTCATCGCGATAGGAGCGGCCCAGGGCTTCTCCTGGACCGTCACCATCGACGCCGGCAGCAAGGACGGCATCGAGCGCGACATGACCGTCCTCAACGGCGACGGGCTCGTCGGCCGGGTCACCACCGTCGGCCCCGACACCTCCACCGTCGTCCTCGCCAACGACCCCGACTTCACCGTCGGCACCCGCCTGGAGAAGACCGGCGAACTCGGCTTCGCCACCGGCCAGGGCGACCGCGCCCTGTCCGTCCAGATGCTCAACGGCAAGGCCAAGGTCAGCCCCGGCGACCGGCTCGTCACCTTCGGCTCGCGCGGCAACAAGCCCTTCGTGCCCGGCGTCCCGATCGGCGAGGTGGTCAAGGTCGACCCCTCGCGCGGCGACCTGACCCGTACCGTCTGGGTGCGTCCGTTCGTCGGGTTCTCCCGACTGGACATCGTCGGCGTCGTGGTGATGCCGCCGCGCGAGGACCCGCGCGACGCCGTCCTGCCGCCCAAGCCCGAGGCCCCCAAGCCCACCCCGACGGTCACCGTCACGGTCACCCCGTCCGGGTCCGCCAGCCTGCCCGCCCAGCCGGCCGACGACTAGGAGCCGACCCCGCATGCGCTTCAACCGGATCCTGCTCTCGGCCACGCTCGTCGTGGTCGCGCTCGTCATCCAGGTCACCGTCCTGGGCCGGCTCCAACTGCCCGGCGCCGTACCCGACCTGCTGCTCCTCACCGTCGTATCCCTCGCACTCGTGTACGGGCACGTCAGCGGTGCGCTCATCGGCTTCGGCGCCGGACTCCTCGCCGACCTGGCACCGCCCGCCGACCACGCGGCCGGGCGGTACGCACTCGTGCTGTGCGTCATCGGCTACGTCGCCGGCCTGGTCCGCCCCGACGGCGGGCGGTTCCGCTCCGCCTGGGGCCCCATGCTGACCGTCGTCGCCGCCGCGATCGGCTCGACCCTGCTCTACGCGGGCGTCGGCGCCCTCGTCGGCGACACCGCCGCCCGCCACGTGGGCCTGACCGGGCTGGTGTTCACCGCCACCCTCTACGACCTGCTGCTCGCGCCCTTCACCGTGCCGTGGATCATGGCGCTGGCCCGGCGCGCCGAGAACGACCCGATGGCCGTCGAGGCCGGCGGCGGCCCCGCCAACAAGGCCGCCGACGTCTCCGCCGGCTGGCTGGCAGGCGGCACCGGACTGCGCATCGGCAGCCAGCGCGGCGGCCTGCGCCTGAAGACCGCGCGGTCCCGCGCCAACAAGGCCGTCCGCATAAAGGGCATCAAGCCCGCCAAGGGTGTGAAGAGCGTCAAGAAACTGTGAGGGAGGAGCAGACGTGACCAACGTCCCGGAGACCGGCCGCACCTCCCGGGTGCAGATCAGGCTCGTCATCATGCAGGTTCTCGTCTTCTCGATGCTCATCACCCTCGGCGGCCGGCTCTGGTTCCTCCAGATCCGCAACGGCGCCGAGTACTACCACGAGGCCAAGAGCAACCACGTCCAGCGGGTCGTCCAGCCCGCCGTGCGCGGCTCGATCCTCGACGCCCGCGGGGTCCCGCTCGCCGACAACGAGACCCGCCTCGTCGTCTCCGCCAGCCGCACCGCGCTGATGAAGATGAAGGACAAGGGCAAGGGCGTCATGACCCGCCTGGCCGGCGTCCTGGACATGACCCCCAAGGAGGTCATGGACAAGGTCCGGCTCTGCGACTCCCAGACGCCCAAGCCCTGCTGGAACGGCTCCCCCTACCAGCCGATCCCGGTCACCCTCGAAGCCACCACCCAGCAGGCGCTGCAACTGCGCGAACGCCCGGAGGAGTACCCGGGCATCACCGCCGAGCCCACCGCCGTCCGCCGCTACCCGGCCCCCGGCGGAGCCCGCGCCGCGCAGGTGCTGGGCTACCTCTCGCCCGTCACCGACGACGAGATCCAGAAGGCCAAGGACACCGACTCCCCGCACCTGCGCTCCGACCAGGTCGGCCGCTCCGGGATCGAGCGCACCTACGACCGGCAGCTGCGCGGCAAGGCGCAGGTCACCTCGTACGAGGTCGACAACCTCGGCCGGGTCATGGGGCAGACCAGGTCCGACCCGGGAGTCGCCGGGTCCACCCTCGTCACCAGCATCGACGCCCGGGTCCAGGCCGTCGCCGAGTTCGAGCTCCAGCAGGCGATGAAGGTCGTCCGCAACGAGACCGACAACATCACCGGCCGCAAGTACGAGGCCGACTCGGGCGCCGTCGTCGTCATGGAGGCCAGGACCGGCCGCATCGTCGCGATGGCCTCCCAGCCCGACTACGACCCCAACGCCTGGGTCGGCGGCATCTCCGGCGCGGACTACGCCAAGCTCACCAGCAAGAGCTCCAACTACCCGCTGCTCAACCGCGCCATCCAGGGCATGGCCCCCGCCGGCTCCATCTTCAAGGTGGTCTCCGCGAGCGCCGCCGTCCGGGCCGGATACAAGTTCAACGACAAGTACAACTGCAGCAGCTCCTACAGCCTCGGCGGCCGCAGCTTCGCGAACTTCGAGTCCAAGGGGCACGGCCCCATCACCCTCGGCGAGGCCCTCAAGTTCTCCTGCAACACCGTCTTCTACGCCCTCGGGCACAAGGAGTGGCAGCGCGACGGCGGCCTCAGCCCCAAGAAGGACGCCCACGACTGGTTCTACCGGACCGCCCGGGAGTTCGGGCTCGGTTCCGAGACCGGGATCGACCTGCCGAACGAGGTCAAGGGCCGCATCCCCGACCGCCACTGGAAGCAGAGCTTCTGGGCGGCCAACAAGAACTCCTGGTGCAAGCAGGGCAAGCGGGGCGGCACCTACGTCGAGCAGATCGCCTACGAGAGCTGCCTCGAGGGCAACCAGCTGAAGGCCTACGACAGCATCAACTTCGCCATCGGCCAGGGCGACGTCCTGGTCACCCCCATCCAGATGGCCACCGCCTACTCCGCCATCAGCAACGGCGGCACCCTCTACAACCCCACCGTCGGCAAGGCCGTGATCAGCCCCGACGGCAAGCACGTCGAGATGGTCGCGCCCCAGTCCCACGGCAGGCTGCCGATCGACGCCCGGACCATCGCCGACCTCGACCGGGGCCTGCGCACCGTCGTCGAGCCCGGCGGCACCGCGGCGTGGCGCTTCGGCGGCTGGCCCCAGGACAAGATCCCGATGCACGCGAAGACCGGTACCGCCCAGGTCTACGGGAAGCAGACCACCTCGTGGCTCGCGACCTACACCAAGGACTTCACGATCGTCATGACGATCTCCCAGGGCGGCACCGGCTCCGGAGCCTCCGGCCCCGCCGTACGCAACCTCTACAACGCCATCTACGGTCTGACCATGGACGGGAAGCAGGACCTGAAGAGGGCCCTGCTGCCGGCCCCGGAGACGAAACTGCCCAGGATCAACCCCGACGGCTCCATCGATTCCCCCGAGATCCGGCCGTACGTACCGCCGTCCCCGGAGGAACTGGAACCGCCGGCGCTCGCCGGGCCTCCCCCGACACGGCACGACTGAGGACCCCATACCGACATGCCAACCGCCAACAAGTTCTCCGTCTCCCGGTACGCGCCCGAGCGCGGCCCGATGGCCAAGCTCACCGCCCGCGACTCGGTGCTGCGCCGGCTCGACTGGCCGATCCTGCTCTCCTCGCTCGCCCTGTCCTTCCTCGGCGCCCTGCTCGTGTGGTCGGCGACCCGCAACAGGACCACCCTGAACCAGGGCGACCCCTACTACTTCCTCGCCCGGCACGCCCTGAACACCGGCATCGGCCTGGTGCTCATGATCGGCACCATCTGGCTCGGCCACCGCACGCTGCGCGGAGCCGTGCCGGTGCTCTACGGGCTCTCGCTCGTGCTCATCCTCGCCGTGCTCACCCCGCTCGGCGCCACCATCAACGGCGCCCACGCGTGGATCGTCATCGGCGGCGGATTCTCCCTCCAGCCGTCCGAGTTCGTGAAGATCACGATCATCCTGGTCATGGCGATGCTGCTCGCCACCCGGGTGGACGCGGGCGACCTCGCCCATCCCGACCACCGCACGGTCGTCAAGTCGCTCTGCCTGGCCGCAGCCCCGATGGGCATCGTCATGCTGATGCCCGACCTCGGCTCCGTCATGGTCATGGTCGTCATCGTGCTCGGCGTACTGCTCGCCTCCGGCGCCTCCAACCGCTGGGTGTTCGGCCTGCTCGCCTCCGGCGTGGGCGGAGCCGTCCTGATATGGCAGCTCGGCGTCCTCGACGAGTACCAGATCAACCGCTTCGCGGCCTTCGCCAACCCCGAGCTCGACCCCGCCGGCGTCGGCTACAACACCAACCAGGCGCGCATCGCGATCGGCTCCGGCGGCCTGACCGGCTCCGGACTCTTCAAGGGCTCGCAGACCACCGGCCAGTTCGTGCCCGAGCAGCAGACCGACTTCGTCTTCACCGTGGCCGGCGAGGAGCTCGGCTTCGTCGGCGCCGGACTGATCCTCGTCCTGCTGGGCGTCATCCTCTGGCGGGCCTGCGTGATCGCCCGGGAGACCACCGAGCTCTACGGGACCATCGTGTGCGCCGGCATCATCGCCTGGTTCGCCTTCCAGTCCTTCGAGAACATCGGGATGACCCTCGGCATCATGCCCGTGGCCGGACTGCCGCTGCCGTTCGTGTCCTACGGAGGCTCGTCGATGTTCGCCGTGTGGATAGCGGTCGGACTCCTCCAGTCGATCAAGGTCCAGCGGCCATTGTCAGCCTGAAGTCCCGTTCATCCTGCAGAGGTGTTCCGTTCAGGACTAAGTTCGGTACATGGCGGACACAAAGCGCGAGATCGAGCGGAAATTCGAGTTCTCCAAGGCCAAATCTGCCCGGCGCGGGGTGCCGGACCTGACGGGGACGGCCGCGATCGCGGCCGTCACCGACCAGGGCACCGTCGACCTCGACGCCGTCTACTACGACACCCCCGACCAGCGGCTCGCCGCCGACGGTCTCACCCTCCGGCGCAGAACGGGCGGCGCGGACGAGGGCTGGCACCTCAAACTGCCCGTCTCCCCGGGAGTGCGCGACGAGGTCGGGGCGGAACTGAGCGACACCGTCCCGCCCGCCCTCGCCGCCCTCGTCCGCTCCCGCGTCCGTGACGCCGCACTCGCGCCGCAGGTCAGGCTGGTCTCCTCGCGCCGCGTCAGCCACCTGCTGGACGCCGACGGAGCGCTCCTCGCCGAACTGAGCACCGACGAGGTCCTCGCCGAGCGCGGCGACACCACCGCCGGCTGGACCGAGGTCGAGGTGGAACTCGCCGAGGGCGTCGGCCCCGACCTGCTCGACGCCGTCGAGAAGACCTTCCGCAAGGCCGGGCTCAAGGTCTCCGACGCCCCCTCCAAACTCGCCCGCGCCCTCGCCGAGACCGACGCCGAGCCCCCGGCCCGGCCCTCCGGCGGCGGACCCGACGGCACCGCCGGCGCGCACGTCGTCGCGTACCTGGCCGAGCAGCGCGACGCCCTCGTCGCCCAGGACCCCGCCGTACGCCGCGACCTGCCGGACTCCGTCCACCAGATGCGGGTCGCCACCCGCCGGCTGCGCAGCGCCTTCAAGACGTACCGCAAGGTGCTGGACCGCGAGGTCACCGACCCGATCGGCGAGGAGCTGCGCTGGCTGGCCGCCGAACTCGGCGTCGACCGCGACCAGGAGGTCCTGATGGAGCGCCTCCAGGCCCACCTCGCAGAACTGCCGCGCACCCTGTTGACCGGCCCGGTCCGCACCCGGCTGCGGACGTGGAACACCGCCCGGCGCACCGGATCGCGCCGCAGGGCGCTGGCCGCACTCGACAGCGACCGCTACGTCACCCTGCTGAACGGCCTCGACGCCCTGCTGGACGAGCCCCCGCTGCTGGACGGCGCCGCCAAGTCCCCCAAGAAGGTCCTCCCCAAGGCCGTGCTCCGCGACTACGCGCGCCTCGCCACCCGCATCGACAGCGCCCTCGCCCTCGACGAGGGCAAGGAGCGGGACCTGGCCCTGCACGAGGCGCGCAAGGCGGCCAAGCGCGTCCGGTACGCGGCGGAGTCGGCCGAGCCCGAACTCGGCAAGCCGGCGAAACACCTGGCCAAGGCCGTGAAGAAGGTCCAGACCCTGCTCGGTGACCACCAGGACAGTGTGGTGGCCCGCGAGGCCCTGCGCGGCCTCGCGGCCCTGGCCACCGACGCGGGGGAGCCGGCCTTCACCTGGGGTGTGCTCTACGGCCGTGAGGAGGCACTGGCCGAGCGGCGCGAACGGGAGCTTCCGGCCATCTGGGCGAAGGCGTCGGCCCCGGCCCTGCGGACCGCCCTGAAGTGATCATGCGGGTGGGGGCGGCCGAGCCGTCGGGGTACGCTAGATAGCTGCCCCCTGCCCGCTTCACGAAAGTCGCGTGATGACCGAGTCGGTCTTCCCTCAGCTTGAGGCCCTGCTTCCGCACGTGCAGAAGCCCATCCAGTACGTCGGCGGTGAACTCAACTCCACGGTGAAGCCGTGGGAGAGCTGCGACGTCCGCTGGGCGCTCATGTACCCGGACGCGTACGAGGTCGGGCTGCCCAACCAGGGCGTCATGATCCTGTACGAGGTGCTCAACGAGCGCGAGGGCGTCCTGGCCGAGCGTACCTACAGCGTGTGGCCGGACCTCGAAGAGCTGATGCGCGAGCACAAGGTGCCGCAGTTCACCGTGGACAGCCACCGCCCCGTCTCCGCCTTCGACGTGTTCGGCCTGTCCTTCTCCACGGAGCTGGGCTACACCAACATGCTCACGGCCCTGGACCTGGCGGGCATCCCGCTGGAGGCCAGGAACCGCACGGTGGACCACCCGATCGTCCTCGCGGGCGGCCACGCGGCCTTCAACCCGGAGCCGATCGCGGAGTTCATCGACTGCGCGGTCATCGGCGACGGCGAGCAGGCCGTCCTCGACATGACCGAGATCATCCGCACCTGGAAGGCCGAGGGCAGGCCGGGCGGGCGCGAAGAGGTCCTCCTGCGTCTCGCCAAGACCGGCAACGTCTACGTGCCGGGCTTCTACGACGTCGAGTACCTGCCGGACGGCCGCATCGGCCGCGTCGTCCCCAACCGCTCCGGCGTGCCGTGGCGCGTGTCCAAGCACACCGTCATGGACCTCGACGAGTGGCCGTACCCCAAGCAGCCCCTGGTCCCGCTCGCCGAGACCGTCCACGAGCGCATGTCCGTGGAGATCTTCCGCGGCTGCACCCGCGGCTGCCGTTTCTGCCAGGCCGGCATGATCACGCGCCCCGTGCGGGAGCGAAGCATCACCGGCATCGGCGAAATGGTGGAGAAGGGTCTCAAGGCGACCGGTTTCGAGGAGGTCGGCCTGCTCTCGCTGTCCTCCGCGGACCACACCGAGATCGCCGACATCGCCAAGGGCCTCGCGGACCGCTACTCGGACGACAAGGTGGGCCTGTCCCTCCCGTCGACCCGTGTGGACGCCTTCAACGTGGACCTGGCCAACGAGCTGACCCGCAACGGTCGCCGCTCCGGCCTGACCTTCGCCCCCGAGGGCGGCTCCGAGCGCATGCGCAAGGTCATCAACAAGATGGTCTCCGAGGAGGACCTGATCCGGACCGTCGCCACCGCCTACGGCAACGGCTGGCGCCAGGTGAAGCTGTACTTCATGTGCGGCCTGCCCACCGAGACCGACGAGGACGTGCTCCAGATCGGCGACATGGCGGTCAACGTAATCGCCAAGGGCCGCGAGGTCTCCGGCCAGAACGACATCCGCTGCACGGTGTCCATCGGCGGCTTCGTGCCCAAGCCGCACACCCCGTTCCAGTGGGCGCCGCAGCTGTCGGCCGAGGAGACGGACGCCCGCCTGGGCAAGCTCCGCGACAAGATCCGCGGCGACAAGAAGTACGGCCGTTCCATCGGCTTCCGCTACCACGACGGCAAGCCCGGCATCGTCGAGGGCCTCCTCTCCCGCGGTGACCGCCGCATCGGCGACGTGATCCGCGCCGTCTACGAGGACGGCGGCCGCTTCGACGGCTGGCGCGAGCACTTCTCCTACGACCGCTGGATGCAGGCCGCGGAGAAGACGCTGCCCGCCTACGGCGTGGACGTGGCCTGGTACACCACGCGCGAGCGCACCTACGAGGAGGTCCTGCCCTGGGACCACCTGGACTCCGGTCTCGACAAGGACTGGCTCTGGGAGGACTGGCAGGACGCCCTCGACGAGACCGAGGTCGACGACTGCCGCTGGACCCCGTGCTTCGACTGCGGCGTGTGTCCTCAGATGCAGACCGAGATCCAGATCGGCCCGACCGGCAAGAAGCTGCTGCCGCTGTCGGTCGTGAAGTGACCGGCCGGCCGGTCACGTAACCCTTGGGTCACGAGAGGCCCCCGCCCGCAACGGGTGGGGGCCTCCGTCGTGTCATTGACGGCATGGACATGGACAAACGGCCTCCCGCCGGCGGCGGTGACGGGTGCCTGGTGGGCGTCATCAGGGTCCCCGTGAAGATCGTCGCCGTACTCGTCGTACTGCCCGTACGAGTGGTGTGGGAACTGCTGGTCGCCGCGGGCCGGGCCGTGCACCGGCACGTGCTCGGGCCGCTGTACGTCCATGTCGTCGAGCCACTGCTCCGTGCGCTGGGATGGCTGCTGACCACCCTGTTCAAGATCGTTTTCGTCTGGCCGTGGGCCGGGCTGTGGCGGTACGTGCTCGTCCCCGTGGGGCAGGGACTGGCCTGGCTGGCGCGCGGGCTGTACGAGCGGGTGCTGGCGCCGGCCGGCCGGTTCCTGACCACCCACCTGCTGCGTCCCCTCGGGGCGGGGCTCGCCTGGCTCTGCCGGGGCGGCATGCGCTACCTGCTCGCCCCCCTCGCCAAGGGCGTCACCCGGATCGTCTGGGCGCTCGGCATGGCGCTGTTCTTCTGGCCGTGGGTCGCGCTGTGGCGGTACGTGCTCACCCCCGTCGGCCACGGGATCGCCTGGCTGGCCGCGGCGGTGTACGGGTACGTGCTCACCCCCGTCGGCCACGGCCTCGTATGGCTCGCGGTCGCGGTATTCCGGTATCTGCTGCGGCCCGTCGGGCTGGGCCTCGCATGGCTGATCGTCGCCGTGTACCGGTATCTGCTGCGGCCCGTCGGGCTGGGGACCGCCTGGCTGGCCGCCGGTCTGTACCGGTACGTGCTCACCCCGGCCGGGCAGGTGCTGCTCTGGGCCTGGCACGTGGCCGGGCGGATCGTCGCCGCCCTGTGGCGCGGGCTCAAGCTGGTCGGCTGGGTGCTGGTCGGGTGGCCCGCCTCCCGGGTGTACCGGCACGTGCTCACCCCCGTCGGACACGCCGTGCGCGAGGTCTGGCGGACCGGCCGCGCCGCGGTCCGCGAGGCACGCGCCACCGTACGCCGTGCGCTCTTCGGTACTCCTCCCGGGGAACCGGCGAGGTCACAGGCGCGTACTCTGGGTAGTACGACAGCCGCCGACGCGGCACCCGCTGACGAGATCTCCCTGCCCCGACGGCAGGGGTGAGCCGGAGCGGGTCGACCAGACCTCAGGGCGATGCGCGAGCCGCGGAGCCCCGCACAAGGAGAAGAACCACTGGGCAAGCGACAGCCCGAAGGCCCGCCCCCCGCACCGGTGGTGCAGCGCATCCGACTGCGCTACACCAAGCGCGGCCGCCTCCGGTTCACCAGCCACCGAGACTTCCAGCGCGCCTTCGAGCGGGCCCTGCGCCGCGCCGAGGTACCCATGGCGTACTCGGCGGGCTTCACCCCGCACCCGCGCGTCAGTTACGCGAACGCCGCCCCGACCGGGACCGGCAGCGAGGCCGAATATCTGGAGATCGGCCTCGCCGCACCGCGCGACCCCGAGAAGCTCCGTGAGCTGCTCGACGAGTCGATGCCGGTCGGGCTCGACATCATCGACGCCGTCGAGGCCCGCACCCCGGGCCTGGCCGACCGGCTGACCGCCTCCGTGTGGGAGCTGCGCCTGGACGGCGTGGAGCTCGCCGAGGCCGAGCGGGCCGTGGCGGTCTTCCTCGCCGCCGAGACCGTCGAGGTGCAGCGCAAGACCAAGAACGGCATCCGCACCTTCGACACCCGCGGCGCGGTCGTCAGCCTCGAAGCGCTTCCCGCGCCGGCTGATAGGCCGCTGGACAATGCCTGTGCGATACTGCGGCTGGTTGTTCGGCATCTGACACCTGCCGTGCGACCCGACGACGTCCTGTCCGGTCTCCGAGCTGTGGCCGACCTGGCGCCGCCGGTCCCCTCTGCGGTGACCAGGCTGGCGCAGGGGCTCTTCGACGAGGAGTCCGGCACGGTGACCGACCCGCTCGCGCCCGACCGCGAGGCAGACACGGCCGCCCCACCCACGGCCGCCGTGACCGCCGACGCGAAGGCGCCGGAAGGTCCCGCCGCGTAGGGATCGTCGTCGTCGCGCAGCCCTGGCACTCGGGAGCCACCTGGGTCGGGCCGCGTACAGACCTGAAGACTTCCGCCAGGCCGTACGGACAAACACGTACGGAACCGGCGGCCATGGACTACAGCTCCCGTGTGGCGAACGCGCCCCGGAGGCCGGCTCCGCGTTCCGCGCGGAGCCGTGCCGGACCGGAAGTCAGCCGCGGCGCCCGGGGGCGTGACGGGAGAACCGCCCGCAATGCTCAACAACGAGAACGACACCACCCCCGCCGGCGCCGACAGCGGCAGCCCCAGCGACAACCTGCCCCCGCGCAGGCGTCGCCGCGCCGCTTCCCGGCCGGCCGGTCCGCCCGGTGGCACCACCGCTGCCGCTGCTGCCGCCGAGCCGACGCCGGTGGCGGAGCCCGCCCCCGCCGAGGAGGCCGCTCCGGCCGCCGCCCCCGCTCGTCCCCGCCGCCGCGCGACCCGCGCCGTGGCCGCGCCGAAGACCCAGGCCGCGGAGGCCGCCGTCGTCGAGCCCACCGCCGTGACCCCGGCCCCCGAGGCCGCTCCGGCTCCGGTGGCCGAGGAGGCTGTGGCTGCTCCGGCTCCGCGTGCCCGTCGTCGTGCGACCCGTGCCGCGACCGCTCCGGCCGCCGAGGCCGCCGAGGTTCCGGTTGCCGAGGCTCCGGCCGCCGCCGTCGAGGCCGCTCCGGCTCCGGTGGCCGAGGAGGCTGTGGCTGCTCCGGCTCCGCGTGCCCGTCGTCGTGCGACCCGTGCCGCGACCGCTCCGGCCGCCGAGGCCGCCGAGGTTCCGGTTGCCGAGGCTCCGGCCGCCGCCGTCGAGGCCGCTCCGGTTCCGGTGGCCGAGGAGGCTGTGGCTGCTCCGGCTCCGCGTGCCCGTCGTCGTGCGACCCGTGCCGCGACCGCTCCGGCCGCCGAGGCCGCCGAGGTTCCGGTTGCCGAGGCTCCGGCCGCCGCCGCGGAGGAGGCCCCCAAGGCCCCCACCCGCGCCGTGACCGTCGCCGACGCCGTGGACGCCCCCAAGCGCGGCCGCCGCCGCGCCACCCGTTCCACTACCACCGCTGCCGCCGCCGCCCCGCAGCAGCAGCAGCCCGCCGCCGAGCCCGAGGCCGCCGAGGCGCCCGCCGCTCCGGCCCGCGCCCGCCGCGCGGTGCGTCCCGCCGTGGCCGTCTTCCAGGCGCCGGTCTTCACCGAGCCGATGTTCCAGACCCCCGAGACCGCCGCCATGGCCGCCGCCGCGGCCGCCGCCGCGATCGAGGCCGAGGAGATCGAGGAGGAGGAGGCCGAGGCCGCCGCTCCCGCCGAGCCCGTGCAGCCCACCGGCCGTCGCCGCCGTCGTGGCCGCGGCGCCGAGGCCGCTCCGGTCTCCCTGCCCGAGGTGCTCGCCGAGGAGGAGCCGGAGGCCGAGGCCGCCGACCTCGAGGACGAGTCCGCCGAGTCCGCCGAGGCCGCCGAGTTCGACGAGGGTGACGAGGGCGAGCGCCCCTCGCGCCGCCGCCGTCGCGGTGGCCGCCGTCGCCGTCGCGGCGAGGCCGCCGACCTCGACGAGTCCGCCGAGGACGAGACCGAGGCCGAGGCCGAGGCTCCGGAGGCCGACGAGGAAGAGGAGGAGGAGACCGAAGAGGCCTTCGGTTCCACCTCCAGCCGCCGTCGCCGCCGTCGCCGGCGCCGCAGCGGTGAGCCCGCCGACGTCACCGGCGAGTCCGCCGGCGACGAGGACGGCGTGCGCACCGTCGTCAAGGTCCGCGAGCCGCGCCCGGCGCGCGAGAAGGCCGAGCCGTCCGACGAGGTCCAGTCCATCAAGGGCTCGACCCGTCTGGAGGCGAAGAAGCAGCGCCGCCGCGAGGGCCGCGAGCAGGGCCGCCGCCGCGTGCCGATCATCACCGAGGCCGAGTTCCTGGCCCGCCGCGAGGCCGTCGAGCGCGTGATGGTCGTCCGCCAGTCCGGCGAGCGCACCCAGATCGGCGTCCTCGAGGACAACGTGCTCGTCGAGCACTACGTCAACAAGGAAGAGGCCACCTCGTACGTCGGCAACGTCTACCTGGGCAAGGTCCAGAACGTGCTGCCGTCGATGGAGGCCGCCTTCATCGACATCGGCAAGGGCCGCAACGCCGTCCTGTACGCCGGTGAGGTCAACTTCGAGGCGCTCGGCATGGCGGGCGGGCCGCGCCGCATCGAGTCCGCCCTCAAGTCCGGCCAGTCGGTCCTCGTGCAGGTCACCAAGGACCCGATCGGCCACAAGGGCGCCCGCCTGACCAGCCAGGTCTCGCTGCCCGGCCGCTACCTGGTCTACGTGCCCGAGGGCTCGATGACCGGCATCAGCCGCAAGCTGCCCGACACCGAGCGCGCGCGTCTGAAGACCATCCTCAAGAAGATCGTCCCCGAGGACGCGGGCGTCATCGTGCGCACCGCGGCCGAGGGCGCGAGCGAGGACGAGCTGCGCCGCGACGTCGAGCGTCTGCAGGCCCAGTGGGAGGACATCCAGAAGAAGTCGAAGCAGATCACGACCTCTTCGCCGTCCCTGCTGTACGGCGAGCCGGACATGACCGTCCGCGTCGTGCGCGACATCTTCAACGAGGACTTCTCGAAGGTCATCGTCAGCGGTGACGGCGCCTGGGAGACCATCCACGGTTACGTTTCGCACGTGGCCCCGGACCTGGCCGACCGGCTCCAGCGCTGGACTTCCGAGGTCGACGTCTTCGCGACGTACCGGATCGACGAGCAGCTCGCCAAGGCGCTCGACCGCAAGGTGTGGCTGCCCTCCGGCGGCTCCCTCGTGATCGACAAGACCGAGGCGATGATCGTCATCGACGTCAACACCGGCAAGTTCACCGGTCAGGGCGGCAACCTCGAAGAGACCGTCACCAGGAACAACCTGGAGGCGGCCGAGGAGATCGTGCGCCAGCTGCGGCTGCGCGACCTCGGCGGCATCGTCGTCATCGACTTCATCGACATGGTCCTGGAGTCCAACCGCGACCTGGTCCTGCGCCGCATGCTGGAGTGCCTGGGCCGCGACCGTACGAAGCACCAGGTCGCCGAGGTCACCTCGCTGGGCCTGGTCCAGATGACCCGCAAGCGGGTCGGCCAGGGTCTGCTGGAGTCCTTCTCCGAGACCTGCGTCCACTGCAACGGCCGCGGTGTCATCGTCCACATGGAGTCGCCGGCCGCGATCGGCGGCGGTGGCAACGGCAAGCGCTCGAAGCGCCGTGGCGGCCGCGCCGAGTTCGACCAGCACGACCACGAGGTCGAGACGGTCGAGACCGCCGGGGCGGAGGCCGAGGCCTTCGAGACCGAGGCCGAGGTCGCCGCCGAGGTGGCGGCGCCGAAGGCGCTGCCCGAGCCGGAGTTCGCCGCGGGCGAGGAGCTCTACGGCTCCCCGGCCGAGGCGGAGGCCGCCGCAGGTCTGAGCGGTCGCCGCAACCGGCGCCGTGCCACCCGCAAGGCGACCGCCCCGGCGGGCGCCCCGCGGCGCGAGGCCGCCCCGGCGCAGGCCCCCGTGTCCGAGGTCGTGGCCGAGCCGGTGACCGAGCCGGCCGACACCGTCCTGGAGCCGGTGGCCGAGGTCGTCGCCGAGGCCGTCGAGGCCGTGGAGACGGTCGAGGCCGCCCCGGCCGCCCCGGTCGAGGAGGCCGCGCCGAAGGGCCGTACCCGTCGCCGGGCGACCCGTAAGGCCACCGCGCCCGCACCGGTCGCCGAGGCCGTCGCGGAGCCCGTCGTGGCCGCGGAGCCGGAGGCCGAGCAGGCTCCGGAGCCGGTCGTCGCCGCGGAGCCCGAGCCCGTCGTCGAGCCCGAGCCGGCCGCCGTGCCCGAGCCGGCCGCCGTGGTCGAGGAGGCCCCGGTGGCGGAGGCCGCGCCGGCCCGTCCGCGCCGTCGTGCCACCCGTAAGGCCACCGCACCCGCCGGCTCCCCGGCGGGCGCGACCGAGGCCGCCGTGGTGGTCGTCGAGGCCCCGGTGACCGAGGCCGAGCCGGAGCCGGAGGCCTCCGCGGAGGAGCCCGCGCCGGCGAAGAAGGCCGCCCGCAAGGCTCCGGCCAAGAAGGCGACCGCGGCGAAGAAGGCCCCGGCCAAGAAGGCGGCGGCCGTCAAGAAGACCGCGGCCAAGAAGACGGCCACGACGAAGAAGACCGCGGCGAAGCGGACGACGAAGAAGACCGCGGCGGCGGAGCAGCAGGCCGCCCCGTCCGTCTCGGCTCCGACCGAGGGCTGATTTCGCGGCGTACGGTTCAAAACGGCTCTGTCCGGCACCAGTTGGTGCCGGACAGAGCCGTTTTTGCGGATGTGATCAATCTGTTAGCGTCCGTGATCACCCAATGTCGGACATTGACCCTTGTTCAGCAGGCGAGTTCACGTCACAGTGGCTCAACGCTTGCTGTCAAGCGGCTTGTCACGGGGGGATCCTTGGCGAGCGGGGGGATGGCCGACGCACGCGCACTGACCCGCGCCCGCGTCGCTCTTTGTCGCACATCTTTCACGTTCCGTTGCTTCTTCCTGCTTTCCGGCTGCCGCTCAACAGCCTCGAAACCGACGAAAGCGGAACCACCACGTGAGCAGAGCGACAACCGCGCCACACGGCGCGGCCAGGCGGCGTGCCGCCAGAGGAGCCTGGGCCCTGGCGGCCACGGCCCTCACCCTGACCCTGACGGCAGGACCGACCCCCCTCGTGAGCACGGCCACCGCGGCCGCCGGCTGTTCCGGGGCCGAATCGGACTTCAACGGGGACGGCATCCGGGACACCGCGATCGCGGACCCGGAGGCCACCGTCAACGGCATCTCCAAGGCCGGGGTCGTGCACATCGTGTACGGCGGCGGCAAGGGAGTCCTGGAACTGACCCAGGAAGCCGCCAAGTCCGGGGGGTCCGAGGCGGGTGACCAGTTCGGCCACTCGATGGCCGTGTACGACGCCGACCTCGACGGCTGCAGCGACCTCGCCATCGGAACGCCCTACGAGGACGTCGGCACCGGCATCGACGCCGGCCGCATCGTCGTCGTCCATGGCTCGCCCGCCGGCCTGGCCGCCGGCAAGGCGAGCGTCGAGTACGTCCAGGGCGCAGGCCTGATCTCCGCCATCGGCTCCGAGTCGTACGACTGGACGGGCTACTCGCTCGCCGCGGGCAAGACCTCGGCCGGTGTGCCGTTCCTCGTCGCCGGCGTGCCCGGTGAGGACGTCGGCACCACGGTGGACGCGGGCGCCTTCCTCTACATCTCCGGCTCGACCACGATGACGGCCACGCTCGTCACTCAGGACACCACCAACGCGGGAGCCGTACCCGACGCCAAGGAGGAGTACGACCGCTTCGGCACCACCGTCGCGGCCACCGCGACCCACCTCGCGGTCGGCTCCCCGGGCGAGGCCCAGGGCACCATCGCCGAGTCCGGCGCGGTGACGATCTTCAGCCACGCCCTCACGGCGGGCTACCCCAAGCCGCTCAACGTGATCACTCAGGACACGCCCAACGTGCTCGGCGGCTGCGAGACCGGCGACGGCTTCGGCCGCTCGCTGGCCGCGACGCCCTACCGCGCCGCCGGAGCCACCAGCACCACCGAGTCCCTCCTCGCCGTCGGGATTCCGGGCGAGGACCTGTCCACCACCGTCGACGCGGGCGCTGTCCAGGTGTTCAAGATCGACGCGGCGGGTGCCTACACGGAGCTCGCCTGGATCGATCAGAACACCACCGACGTCGGTGGCGAGTCCGAGGCCGGTGACTACTTCGGCCAGCGCGTCGCCGCCTACAACACCGCGCCGACCAGCACGAGCACCGGCGCCAACGTCAGGCTCGCCGTCGGCGTCCCGGGTGAGGACGCCGCCAACGGCGTCCCCGACCGGGGCGTGGTGCACATGTTCGGCATGGTCGGTGCGCCCGGCGAGACCGACAAGATCCTGGAGCCCGGCTCCGAGATCCCGACCCCCGAGGCCCCGCGCGAGTACGCCGGGATGAGCATCGGCGGCGGTGCGGCGGGCCTCTACGTGGGCATGCCGTACGGCCCGGCCGAGGGCCACGCGGTCTACCTGTTCCCGTGGACGATCGGCGGCACGGGCGGCGCGCCCACCGAGACGTTCAAGCCCGGCGAAGGCGGTCTGCCCGCCGACCGCAAGACCTTCGGAACGGTGGTCCGATGATGACGCACCAGCCCCGCACGTCCCGCGGCATCGGCCGCACCGTGCTGCGCCGCGCCTCGATCGCCGCGGTGACCGCCGGCGCCGTCGTGGCCACCACGCTCGGCCTGGACCTCTGGGAGGGCCCCGACGCAGCCCGTTCCCCGGAGCCCGTCGCCGTGGGCACCCCCGTCCAGACGGAGGCGGAGGCCCGGACCGTGGCCCGCAAGAGCGGCAAGCAGGTCGAGGTCCTCGGCCTGCGTACCGAGCGCCGGGAGATCTTCGCGGCACCGGACGGCTCCTACACGGCCCGCGAGTACACCGAGCCGGTGCACGCGGTCAAGAACGGCAAGTGGGTCGACATCGACAAGACGCTGGTCAAGCGCGCGGACGGCAGCGTCGTCCCGAAGGCGACCACGGTCGGTCTCGCCTTCTCCGACGGCGCGGCCGGCAAGCCGTTCGTCACCATGACCCGCAACACCCACGAGATGGCGCTGACCTGGCCCTACGGCAAGCTCCCCGCGCCCGTGCTCGACGGCGACACCGCCACGTACCCCGACGCCCTGCCAGGCGTCGACCTCAAGGTGCGTGCCGAGGCGAACGGCTTTGGGCACCTGCTGGTCGTCAAGACCCCGCAGGCCGCCGCCGACCCGCGCCTGACACGCCTGGACCTCGGCCTCAGGACCAAGGGGCTGACGTACAAGAAGGACGCGAACGGCGCGGTCACCGCCGAGGACAGCACGGTCGGCGGCACGGTCTTCCAGTCCGGCGCCCCGTCCATGTGGGACTCGGCCGCCTCCCAGGAGGCCGCGGCCCGCACCAAGGGTCCCAAGGCCGTCGCGAAGTCGCTGTCCGCGGCCCGCGCCGACGCCCCCACCGGGGAGTCCGCCGCCGCGGCGCTCGCCCCGGCCCTCGAAGGCCCGGGCGGCGGCGGCAAGGCCACGGCCCTCGGCATCGAGGTGTCCAAGGACAAGCTGACCCTCGTCCCCGACCAGAACCTGCTGCGCGACGGGGCGACGGTCTTCCCCGTCGTCATCGACCCGATCCAGAAGACCACCGACCGCTCGGGCTGGACCGCCGTGATGTCGGGCAAGCCCACGGTCGGCGAGTGGCAGTACTCCGGCAGCGCGGGCGTGGGCAAGTGCCCGACGGACTACAGCGCCGCCTCGTGCGCCGGTGTCGGTACGCGCCGTGTCCTGTTCCAGATCCCGCTGTCCTTCTACGGCGGCAAGCAGATCCTGGGCGCCACCTTCAGCGCGCGTGTCCAGCACGTGTACTGGGCCGACGCCAGGGCCGAACCCATCCAGCTCCAGCGGGTCGGGGGCAGCACCGCCCATATCAACAGCGCCAGCAACTGGAACAACACGCAGGGCGCGACGCTGACGACGCTGGAGACGCTCGACCAGAAGATCCAGCCGACGAGCTGCACCTCGCAGGCCAACATGCACTTCAAGTCCGGTGCCACCGGAGGCCTGACCAACAGCGTGCGCACCGCGGCCAACGAGCGCTGGCCCTCGATGCTCTTCAACCTCAAGGCCCAGGACGAGAGCACCTTCGGCGGCTGGAAGCGGGTCTGCGGCAACGCGTACCTGAGCATCAGCTACAACACGCTGCCGGGCCTGATCAACACCTCCGCCCTGTCGTCCAACCCCGGTGGCGCCTGCGTCACGGGCACCGGCCGGCCCTACAGCGACGTGCCGCCGACGCTGCGCGCCATCGCGAACGACGCGGACGCGGGCGAGCAGGTCAAGGTCCGTTTCAAGCTCGAGTGGAAGGACGCGGCGGGCGCCGCCAAGTCCTACGAGGAGGACACGCTCTACAAGGCGCCGACCAGCTCCACCCCCTTCGAGCACACCGCCCGTTCGACGATTCCCGAGAACACGGCCATCTCCTGGAGCGTCGCCGCCCATGACGGCGACGGATGGGGGCCGTGGAGCGGCAAGTGCGAGTTCATGTACGACAAGTCGTTCCCGGGCAAGCCGAACGTCTTCAGTGCCCAGTACCCGGCCACCAACGTCTACCACGACGGTGTCGGGGCTCCCGGCACGTTCACCTTCTCGCCCAACCCGAACGACACCGTGCCCGACACGGACGTCGTGAAGTACCGCTACACCTTCGCCGGTGAGACCGCCAAGGAGGTCGCCAACACCGCGGCGGGCGGCCCGGCCTCGGTGACCTGGACGCCGACCCGCTCCGGCCCGCACTGGGTCGACGTCGTCGCGGTCGACAGGGCCGGGCACCCCAGTGCCCTCGCCCGCCACTCCTTCTACGTCGCCGCGGGCGTGGCCGCTGCCGCACAGTGGAACCTCGCCGACGAGGCGGGCGGCAACGCCGCCGACGAGGAGCAGGGCAAGTACCCGGCCGGCTTCGGCCCGGGTGTCACCTTCGGTGTCCCCGGACCGGGCGGCACCATCGACCGCGCGGCTCGCTTCGACGGCACCGCCGACAGCTGGGTCGACGCGGGCAGCACGGTGCTGGACACCCTCAAGGGCTTCAGCGTCAGCGCCTGGGTCCGGCCCGGTGACCTGAGCCGGGACATGACGGTGGTCAGCCAGGACGGCACCGGCGAGCCGGGCTTCGTCCTCGGCTACGACGCCACGGCCAAGACGTGGAAGTTCTCCATCCCCACCGGCGACGTCGACACCCTCGGTGAATGGAAGGCCCTGTCCACCGGCGTCACCCCGGTCAAGGACCAGTGGGTGCTGCTGACCGGCATCTACGACGGCGCCGCGGGCAAGATCCAGCTGTACGTCGACAAGGACCTCAAGGGCGAGACGGTCCGCCGCTCCACCTGGAAGTCGTACGGCGCACTCCAGATCGGCCGCCACATCGACAAGGCGGGCTACGAGGACGCCTTCGTCGGTGACCTCGCCGAGGTCCGGGTCTTCAGCCGGCCGCTCCTGCCCGCCCAGATCACGGACATCAAGACGGTCCGGCCGGAGCGCAAGGGCTACTGGAAGCTCAACACCGCCCAGTCCGGAGCCTCCCCCGAGACCGGCGGCGGCCAGGCCCTGACGATGGCGGGGAACGCGGCCATCTACATCCCGAACCCCGACCCGCTGGCCGACCCGCCGCCGGTCGACGCCATGGTCGGCACCGGCCACCTGGTCCTCGACGGCAACGGGGACTACGCCTCCACGGCGGCCGCCCCGGTCACCGGAGCCACGAGCTTCACGCTCTCGGCGCGCGTCCAGATCGCCTCGCAGGACGCCACGGCCTCGCAGACCGTGTTCTCGCTGCCCGGTACGAACGCCAACCGGGTCCAGGTCCGCTACCAAGGCGCCACCAAGCGCTGGGAGCTGGCCGTGGCCACGACCGACACGGCCGGAGCCACGGTGAAGGCCTTCTCCGAGACCCAGGTCCTGCCGGAGACCAACCCCGTCGGCCAGCACCTTGCCGTCGTCTACGACGCGTTCGCCGGCCAGATCCGCCTGTACGTCAACGGCCAGCTGGCCGCGGCGCAGGGCGTGGACAACACGACCTGGGCCGCCACCGGCGGCCTCCAGGTGGGCCGTTCGCTCCGCGGGAACGCCGAGTACTTCGCCGGAGCCATTGACGAGATCCGCGCTTACAACGGCGCCCTCGACCCGATCTCCGTCGTCCAGCTCGCCGGCACCGTCGAGCTGACGGAGAGCTAGACCCTTCCCGGACAGGTGTGCCCGCCCTGCACAGGGCGGGCACACCTGTCCGCTTCCGCAGTACCTTCCTGCCCCTCTTCTGTGGAGTGCACTGATGTCTCTACGCGGCCGATTGCTCAATCGGCGCATACACCGGCGAACACTGGCCTCGGTCGTCATCGGCCTGAGCCTCGCCCTGTCCGCCTCGTCCGTCCAGGCGCTGGAAACGGCCCCCGGCGGCACCAAGCGGCCCGGAGTCCAGGACTTCGGCGATCCCGTCAAGGGAACCAAGGCCAAGTCCAAGGGGCGCCCTGCGAACGCCACCGCCAAGGCGGCCGTCAAGAAGCTGGACAAGCCCGTCTGGCCCGGCACGGGCAGCGCCGAACTGGCCGTCCCGGCCACCGGCGGAGCGCCTGCGGCCCAGGTGAAGGTGGGCGGCCTGCCCGTCACCGTCACCGCCCCGAAGGAAGCCGGCGCGAAAGCCGCGGCCACCTCCTTCTCGGCCGCCGCCATCGGCGGAGCCAAGCAGCCCGGCAAGGTCCGGGTCGACGTCGTCGACCCGAAGCGCGCCACCCAGCTCGGCGCCGGCGCCCTGCTGCGCGTCCAGCGGGCCGACCAGGCTGCCGACGGCGGTCAGGTCCGGCTGCACGTCGACTACGCGGCGTTCGCCGACGGCTTCGGCGGCAGCTACGGATCGCGCCTCCAGCTGGTCGAGCTCCCGGCCTGTGCGGCGGTCGCCGACCCCGGCACCGCGGCCTGCCCCGAACTCCCCAAGCCGCTCAAGACGGTCAACAACGCGAAGACGAAGACGGTCTCCGCGGACCTGACCGCTCCGGCGCGCCCGGCCGGCATGTCCGTGATGGCGGCCGGTCCCGCGGCGAGCGGCTCGATGGTGGCCCTCGCCGCCGGTGACTCGGGCACGCAGGGCAACTACGCCGCCACCCCGCTGGCCCCCTCGGCCAAGTGGAGCGTGGCCACCTCCTCAGGCGGCTTCTCCTGGTCCTACCCGCTGCGGACCCCGCCCGCCCCGGGTGGCCTGGCGCCCACCGTGGGCCTCGGCTACTCCTCGCAGTCCGCGGACGGCCGCACCTCCGACACCAACAACCAGGGCTCCTGGCTCGGCGAGGGCTTCTCGTACGAGGCCGGCTACGTCGAGCGCACCTACAAGCCCTGCGCGAAGGACGGCCAGAAGAACTCCGCCGAGCAGTGCTGGGCCTTCGACAACGCCACCGTCATGCTCAACGGCACGTCCACCCAGCTCATCAAGGGTGACGCCGACGGCAAGTGGCGGATCGCGGCCGACGACGGATCCAAGGTCGAGCAGCTCACCGGCGCCGTCAACGGCGACAACGACGGTGAGCACTGGAAGATCACCACGACCGACGGCACCGAGTACTACTTCGGCAAGAACCGTCTGCCGGGCTGGGCCACGGGCAACGAGGAGACCTCGTCCGTGTGGACGACGCCGGTCTTCGGCAACAACACCGGCGAGCCCTGCTACAACGCGACCTTCGCGAACGCCTCCTGCCAGCAGGGCTGGCGCTGGAACCTCGACTACGTCAAGGACCGCCAGGGCAACGTCATGTCGTACTTCTATGGCAAGGAGACGAACCACTACGCCCTGAACGGCAAGACCGACGTCAACGGCACCGCGTACACCTCGGGCGGCTGGGTCAAGCGCATCGACTACGGCCAGCGCGAGGCCACCGTCTACTCGGCCAAGGCCCCGGCCCGCGTGGTGTTCACCACCCAGGAGCGCTGCCTGCCGACGGACACCTTCAAGTGCCTGCCCGCCGACTTCAAGACGGCCAACGCCGCCCACTGGCCGGACGTTCCGATGGACCGGTACTGCGCGCCGAACACCAAGTGCAACGCCACCCAGGTCGCCGCGTCCTTCTGGACCCGCCAGCGGCTGACCGGCGTCACCACCCAGATCCGCAAGGACGCCACAAACTACGACGACGTGGACGCCTGGACGTTCACGCACCAGTTCACCGACAACGGCGACCAGTCGAAGACCCTGTGGCTGTCGAAGATCGATCACGAGGGCCGCAAGGGCGGCAGCGCCAAGGTCCCCTCGGTCGAACTGATGGGCACGCAGCTGGCCAACCGCGTGGACGGCCTCGGTGAGTCCATCGCGCCCTTCCACCGTTTCCGCCTCTCCACCGTCCTCAGCGACACGGGCGCCCAGCTGGACGTCAACTACGCCCCGGCGGAGTGCACGAAGGACACCCTGCCCAAGCCGGGCGAGTCCACCAAGCGCTGCTACCCGGTCGTCTGGTCCCCGCCGGGCTTCCTCGACCCGATCACCGACTGGTTCCACAAGTACGTCGTCGCGCGGGTCATCGAGACCGACCGGACCGGCGGCGCCCCGGAGCAGGTCACCGAGTACGACTACCAGGGCCCCGCGGGCTGGCGTAAGGCCGAGCCCGACGGCATGACCGAGGACAAGTACCTCACCTGGGGCGGCTGGCAGGGCTACGGCAAGGTCAAGGTGACCACGGGCAGTGCCACCGCCAAGCCGACCCGCATCGACTACACGTACCTCCAGGGCCTGGACGGCGACAAGAAGCCGGACGGCACCGCCCGCTCGGTCACCGTCACCGACTCCGAGAGCGGTACGTACACCGACCACAAGGAGTTCACCGGCCACGAGCTGGAGGCCGCCACCTACAACGGTGACAAGCTCGTCTCCAAGGTCATCAAGACCCCGATGCGGCACTACACCGCGACGGACACCAACACCTGGGGCACCAGCCACGCCTCCCTGACCAAGACGGTCAAGACACGCGGCTACTCGGTGACCGAGGGCGGCGACGGCCGTCGCGAGACCGAGTCGAACACCACGTACGACCTGGCCAACGGCACCGGCCGGGTCCTCACCTCCGAGGACCTGGGCGACCTGTCCACCACGACCGACGACACCTGCACCCGCACCTCCTACGCGGACAACGCGGCAGCCAACGTCCTCGGCCTCACCTCCCGCGTCGAGACCGTCTCGGTCAAGTGCGCCACGACCCCCGACCGCAAGACCCAGGTGCTCTCGGACGAGCGCACCTCCTACGACAACCTGGCCTTCGGCGCGGCGCCCACCGCCGGCAACGCGACGAAGACCGAGCGGATGACCTCCCACAACGGGACCACCGCCACCTACCAGGTCACCGGCACGACGGCCTACGACGCCTTCGGCCGCCCGACCTCGCAGACCGACGCCTCGGGCGCCGAGACCAAGACGGAGTACACCGACGTCAACGGCCTCATCTCCCAGGCCAAGGTCACCAACGCCCTCGGCCACGTCACCACCACCGACTACGCCCCGGCCTGGGGCCAGTCCCTCGGCCAGACCGACCCGAACGGCAAGCGCACCGACCTCGCGCTGGACCCGCTGGGCCGCCTGGTCTCCGTCTGGCTGCCGGACCGCTCCAAGGCGGCCGCGCAGACCCCGAGCATCAAGTACAGCTACAACTTCCGCCTCGACAAGCCGGTCTCCGTCAAGACGGAGAAGATCGAGATCGACGGCTCGTACGGCGCCGAGTACCAGCTGTACGACAGCCTGCTGCGGCCCCGCCAGAAGCAGACCGAGGGCCCGTCCGGCACCCGCATGGTGGCGGACACCTTCTACACACCGACCGGCAAGGTCGAGAAGGTCAACGCCACGTACAACGCGGCGGGCGCCGCCTCGGACGAGCTGCTGATCGTCCGCAACGGTGATGTCGGCGCGCAGACCCGGTACGAGTACGACGGTCTGGGCCGCACCACCGCCGAGGTCTTCGCGGTGGCCGGCGGCGAGCAGTGGCGTACGACGTACGTCCACGGCGGCGACCGGGTCCACATCGACCCGCCGACTGGCGGCACCCCGACGACCACGCTGACGGACGCTCAGAACCGCACGACGGAGGTCCGCCACTACAAGGGCGCCTCCCCGGTCCCGGCCGGGCCGACGTCCGGGTACGACACCACGAAGTACGACTACACGCCGGCGGGCCAGCTCAAGCAGCTCACTGATGCTGCGGCCAACACCTGGACGTACAAGTACGACCAGCTCGGCCGTGTGATCGAGGCTGTCGACCCGGACTCAGGCAAGCGGACCACCGGATACGACGAGGTCGACCGCCCGGTCACCGTCACCGACGCCCGGGGCAAGACCGTCTCGACGGTGTACGACAAGCTCGGCCGCACCCTGTCCACGTGGGACGGTCCGGCGACCACCGGCACCAAGCTCACCGAGACCCGCTACGACAAGGCGGGCTGGCTCGGCAAGGAATGGGCGTCGCTGCGCTACATCAACGCGACGGAGTACTTCGCCACGATCGTCCAGGGAATGGATGAGTTCTACCAGCCCCTGAAGACGGCCTACACGGTCCCCGCCTCCTCGGGCACGGGCCTCGCGGGCACCTACGTCTACGCCAGCGCCTTCAACCGTGACGGCACGAAGCAGAGCGACGGCATCCCCGCCGCCGGAGGGCTTCCCGCCGAGGTGCTGGCCTATGGCTACGACGACATCCAGCGCCTGAAGACCATGACGGGCACGACGTCGTACGTCACCAACGCCATCTGGTCGGGCCGTACCCTGCTCCAGCAGCTGGAGCTGAACACGGGCGGCAAGAAGACCTGGCAGACCTTCCAGTACGAGACCGGCACCGACCGCCTGATCCAGTCGAAGGTGGACGTCTACGGGTCCACCACCGGCCCGGCCAAGGAGTCGAACTACTCCTACGACCAGATAGGCAACGTCAAGTCCATCGCGGACACGGCGGGCGCGGGCACGCCCGACCTGCAGTGCTTCGCGTACGACTACCAGAACCGCATGACGGAGTCCTGGACCCCGGCGACCACGAAGACGGCGGCAGCGCCCTCCGGCACGGTCGGCAGCCAGGTTCCGGTCTCCGGCTCGGGCCCGGCGGCCTGCAACCAGGCTCCCGGCTCGGCCGCCCTGGGCGGTCCGGCGGCGTACTGGAACTCGTACACCTTCGACGCGGTAGGCAACCGTCTGACGGAGACGGCGCACGACACCGGCCTCAACGCCTCGAAGGACGTCAAGCGCACCTTCACCTACAAGGCGGGCACCCACCGGGTCGAGAAGGTCGTGGAGAACACCCCGACCGGCGACCGCCAGTACACCTACGGCTACGACGCGGCGGGCAACACCGAGAAGCGCACGATCGGGGGCAACACCCAGACCCTGGAGTACGACGCCCTCGGCAACCCCGTCCGCAACAGCCAGCCGGACGACGTCACGACCCCGGGCAAGAACGAGGCGTCGGAGACAACCTTCCTCTACGGGGCCGACGGCAGCCGCATCCAGCGCAAGGACGCCACCGGCACCACGGTGTACCTGCCCGGCATGGAGCTGCGTCTGGACGCCGGTGCGACCACGGCGAAGGCGACGCGCCACTACTCCTTCGCGGGCCAGAGCATCGCCGTCCGCACCCCAGACAACAAGCTGTCCTTCCTCGCCTCGGACCACCACGGCACGGGCGAGCTGGCGATCGACGCGACGACCGGCGCGGTCACTCAGCGCCGGATGGACCCGTACGGCAACAGGCGGGGTACTCCGCAGGGCACCTGGCCGGGGGAGAAGGGCTTCGTCGGCGGCACGATCGACGCGTCGACGGGGCTGACGACCATCGGCGCCCGTGAGTACGACCCGTTCCTGGGGAAGTTCATCACCCCGGACCCGGTCGTCGACACGAACGACGCCCAGCAGCTCAACGCGTACGCGTACGCCCACAACCGCCCGGTCAGCGCGAGCGACCCGACGGGTCTGTACGACCCGGACGAGCGCGCGTACTGCCAGAAGAACCCGAGCAGCTGCACGAACGGACGGTACGACCCTCCCGCGAGCAAGGAAGAGGAGGACGTCAACAACGCCACCGACGACCTGAACAACGCCGAGAGGGAGCTGACCGGCGCCAAGGGCAAGGTCAAGCAGGCCGTCAAGCAGATCACCAAGATCCTCATGGACGAGCTCGGCGTCACGGCCGCGCTCGACTGCTTCTCCAGCGGTGACCTCGGTTCCTGCGGCGAGACCGCGCTGAACATCGCGGGCAGCTTCGCAGGCGGCCTGGCGGGCAAGGTGCTCGCCAAGTACGGCGCCCCGTGGAAGTGGGAGAAGGCCGGACAGCTGATCAAGCGCCTGGCGGGTCTGGCGGGCGACCTGATCGACGGGGCCAAGGCCTGGTGGAAGGCGTCCGACGCGGTCAAGAAGGCCAAGGGGGCGCTGGACGCGGCGAAGGCCAGGCTCAGCGGCTGTCAGAAGCACAGCTTCCTGGCCGGGACCAAGGTGCTCATGGCCGATGGCACGGCCAAGAACATCGAGCAGGTGTCCCTGGGCGACAAGATCGTCACGACCGACACCGAGACGGGGGAGAAGGTCGTACGGGAGGTCGCCGGCACCATCGTCACCGCCGACGACAAGGACTTCGTCGACCTGACGGTGACAACCGGATCCGGCGACACCTCGCTGGTCACGACGGTCACGCACCCCTTCTGGGTGGAGAACGAGGGCCGCTTCGTCGAAGCGGGCGAGCTCGTGCCCGGCATGCTGTTGCGCACGCCCGAGGGCAGGACCGTCCCGGTCAAGGCCATGCGCTTCTTCACCCAGCGCATGCAGACCTTCGACCTCACCGTCGACGGCATCCACGCCTACTACGTGCTTGCCGGGGACACCTCGCTGCTCGTGCACAACGCCCCGCTGTGCCACCTGCACGGCGGAGACAACGGAAGCCCGGACGGACCGGGCATCGTCCCCGGTGTGGCGCCGCAGAAGGCGCACGACATGCTCGCCAAGCTGAACGCGCGGCCGGGCGGCACGGGCAAGATCCCCGGCTACGAGGGCGGCGGGAACTGGGGCAACGGAAAGGGACAGCTGCCCACCGACGTCGGCAAGTACAAGGAGTTCGACGTCAACGCGATCGCCGACAACCCGGTCTGCAGCGTTTCCGGCTGCGGCAAGGTGATCCGAGGGCCCGAGCGCCTCGTGGTGACGAGGGACGGAGGAGCCGCTTACTACACTCCCGATCACTACGCGACGTTCTACTACGTCGGAACGTTCATCAAGGGAGGTACGTAGCGTGGCGCCGTTCGACCTGAGCAGGCCGCTCACGCCGTGGGTCGTGTTCGGGCCCCGGACCTCTCCTGTGTTCGACGAACAGCTGTCGGACCTGGTGCGTGCCGGTGGGCGTGTCCACTCCCTGGACGCGCGTGGCCTCACGGACCAGGTCAGTACGTGTGACGCGTTCGCGGAGCTGCTCGGGTTCCCGGGCTACTTCGGCCGGAACTGGGACGCGCTCGTCGACTGCCTGGACGACCTGCACCCCCATGTGACCGGTGGTGTGGGGATAGCCGTGGTGGTCCAGGGGGCGGACGCCCTGCTCGGTTCGCTCGACCTGAAGGTGTTCATGACGAGCCTGTGCCTGGCGGCCGACCGCGCCAACACGGAAGTCGACCCGGACGGTGAACCGCGGAACCAGCCCGTGGTGATCGAGCACTTCGTCTTCCTGCTGGACGAGGTGAAGGCGGATGAATTCGCCCCCCTCATCGAGGATCCGGACCTCGTGGTCTCGGCCGAGGGCGACTTCCTCACGGTGGCCCTGGACCTGGCGGTCTGGCGGCCGTGATCCAGTAGCAGGACACGGGCCCCGGTTTGACCCCTCAGACCGGGGCCCGTAACCTTGACCGTCGGCGTGTCTACGTGCACGCCATCCACTGAGCACCTCACCCCCCGAACCGCCTCGCGGCGCGGGGGAGGCCGGTCTGCGGGTTCCCGCGGGGCCGGCTGGCTTCAGGGGTTCCCATCGAGTGAGAGAGAGATCCGCGTGTACGCCATCGTGCGCAGCGGTGGTCGCCAGCACAAGGTTGCTGTCGGCGACATCGTTGAGGTTGACAAGATTTCCACTGCCAAGGTTGGCGACACGGTCGAGCTCTCGACCCTGCTCGTTGTCGACGGCGACGCCGTGACCAGCGACCCGTGGGTCCTGGCCGGCATCAAGGTCACGGCCGAGGTCGTGGACCACCACAAGGGCGCCAAGATCGACATCCTGCGCTACAAGAACAAGACCGGCTACCGCCGTCGCCAGGGTCACCGCCAGCAGTACACGGCGATCAAGGTCACCGGTATCCCCGCGGCTGCGAAGTAAGAGGGACTGAGACATGGCACACAAGAAGGGCGCATCGTCCACCCGGAACGGGCGCGACTCCAATGCCCAGCGGCTCGGCGTGAAGCGCTTCGGCGGTCAGGTCGTCTCCGCCGGCGAGATCCTCGTCCGCCAGCGCGGCACCCACTTCCACCCGGGCTCGGGTGTCGGTCGTGGTGGCGACGACACGCTGTTCGCGCTGCAGGCCGGTTCCGTGCAGTTCGGCACGCACCGTGGCCGCAAGGTCGTCAACATCGTTCCGGCCGCCTGATCCAGCTTCGGCTGATCGAGCGTTCGTAACTTCCCGAGGGCGGATCTCAGCTCTTCCCGGCTCAGGCCGGGAAGAGAGGTCCGCCCTCGGCGCGTTGTCCCATAGACACGTTTAATGGCAGCAAGGCCTGCCACCGGACATTCCGGACTATCACCGCTGTATCTGGAGGAACAACCATGACCACCTTCGTGGACCGCGTCGAGCTGCACGTCGCCGCGGGTAACGGAGGCCACGGCTGCGCCTCCGTTCACCGGGAGAAGTTCAAGCCGCTCGGCGGCCCCGACGGCGGCAACGGCGGCCGTGGCGGCGACGTCATCCTGGTGGTGGAGCAGGCGATCACCACCCTGCTGGACTACCACCACAGCCCCCACCGCAAGGCCACCAACGGCAAGCCCGGCGAGGGCGGCAACCGCTCCGGCAAGGACGGCCAGGACCTGATCCTGCCCGTTCCGGACGGCACCGTCGTCCTCGACAAGCAGGGCAACGTCCTCGCCGACCTCGTCGGCCAGGGCACCACCTACGTGGCCGCCGAGGGCGGCCGCGGCGGCCTCGGCAACGCCGCGCTCGCCTCCGCCCGCCGCAAGGCCCCCGGCTTCGCCCTCCTCGGCGTCCCCGGCACCACCGGCGACATCGTCCTGGAGCTCAAGACCGTCGCGGACGTGGCGCTGGTCGGCTTCCCGAGTGCCGGCAAGTCCTCGCTGATCTCGGTGCTCTCCTCCGCCAAGCCGAAGATCGCGGACTACCCCTTCACCACCCTCGTCCCGAACCTGGGCGTCGTCACCGCCGGCTCGACGGTCTACACGATCGCCGACGTCCCGGGCCTGATCCCCGGCGCCAGCCAGGGCAGGGGCCTCGGCCTGGAGTTCCTGCGCCACGTCGAGCGGTGCTCGGTGCTCGTGCATGTCCTGGACACGGCCACCCTGGAGACCGACCGCGACCCGATCGCCGACCTCGACGTCATCGAGGAGGAGCTCAAGCTCTACGGCGGCGGCCTGGAGAAGCGCCCGCGCCTCGTCGTCCTCAACAAGGTCGACATCCCCGACGGCCAGGAGCTCGCCGACATGGTGCGCCCCGACCTGGAGGCGCGCGGCTACAAGGTCTTCGAGGTCTCCGCGGTCGCCCGTACGGGCCTGAAGGAGCTCTCCTACTTCCTCGCCGAGGTCATCGCCAAGGCCCGCGCCCGCAAGCCGAAGGAGGAGGCGACCCGTATCGTCATCCGCCCGAAGGCCGTGGACGACGCCGGCTTCACCGTCGCCTACGACGAGGCCGAGGACGTGTACGTGGTGCGCGGCGAGAAGCCGGAGCGCTGGGTCCGCCAGACCGACTTCAACAACGACGAGGCCGTCGGCTACCTGGCCGACCGGCTCAACCGCCTCGGTGTCGAGGACGCGCTCAAGAAGGCCGGCGCCCGCGCCGGTGACGGCGTCGCCATCGGCTCCGACGAGAACGCGGTCGTCTTCGACTGGGAGCCGACCATGATGGCCGGTGCCGAGATGCTGGGCCGCCGCGGTGAGGACCACCGCATGGAGGCGCCGCGCCCGGCCACCCAGCGCCGCAAGGAGAAGGAAGCCAAGCGCGGGGACTCGGCGCAGAAGGAGTACGACGAGTTCCGGCCGTTCTAGGGGGTGTCCGGGTAATCCGCCCCGGAGGGTTTGAAGGCGTCTTTATACGGGTCGCCTAGGATCCTCCGGGTGAACAGCAGCAACCTCCCCACGGTCTCCGTCGTGGTCATCGCGTACAACGACGCCGGGCTCGTGGGCGAGGCCGTCTCCTCGGCCCTCGCCCAGGGCCCGGTGGTCACCGAGGTCATCGCGGTGAACGACGCCTCCTCCGACGGCACCGCGCGGGTGCTGGACGAACTGGCCCGCGTCCATCCCCGCCTCAAGGTCGTGCACCGTACGGAGAACAGCGGCGGGTGCGGCACCCCCCGCAACGACGGGATCGCCGCGGCGTCCGGCCGCTACGTGCTCTTCCTCGACAGCGACGACATCCTGCCGCCGGGCGCCGCGGACGCCCTGGTACTCGCCGCCGAGAAGCACAACGCCCCGGTCACCGTCGGCGCGGCCGTGCGGCGCGAGCTGCCCCAGCAGCACGACGTGCCCTGGATGCCCGGTCTCTACACCCCGGGCGATGTCATCGAGCGCCCGGCGGACCGGCCCGAGCTCGTCCGCGACACCCTCTGCGTCAACAAGCTCTACGAGCGCGCCTTCCTGGAGGAGCACGGCCTGCGCTTCCCCGACGGCCGCTTCATCTACGAAGACTTCGTCTTCACCTCCCGCGTGCTCGCCGCGGCCCCCCGCATCGCCGTCACCGGCGACCTCGTCTACGTCTGGCACGTGCGCCGCAGCGCCGCCCAGGTGTCGATCTCCCTGGACCGCAAGGACGTCGGGAACTGGCGCTCCCGCATCGAGGCCCACCGAACGGCCGCCCGGACCCTCGCCGCGGCCTCCCCGGTCCTCGGCAGCGCCTGCCAGGTGAAGTTCCTGGAGTACGACCTGCGCATGTACCTGCGGGAGCTCGGCACGGACCCCGGCTACCGGGCCGCCTGGTGGACCCTCACCCGCGAGTACCTCGACACCTTCGCCGAGGCGGACGTCGAGGCGGCCGCGGCCCACGCCCGCTGGATCGTCCGGGTGCTGCGCGCCACCGCGACGCCGCCCGCCGACGTCGAGCGGCTCACCCGCCTGGCCGCGCAGCCGCCGCGCCTGCTGCCCCCGTACGCCGTCGGCGCCTCCGGCGAGCCGGTGTGGAGCGAGGAGCTCCCCGTCCCGCTGGACGGCCTGACGACGCTGCCGGCCGAGGAGCTGCCCGTCACCGTCGATGCCGAGCCGGCCGGCCGCGGCGCCGTCCGGATCCGCGTGCACGACCTCTACGGACGCCTCGCCGAGGCCGGCCCGCAGACCGCCCGGCTGAGCTTCATGCCCCGCGCCGGGGGCGAGCCCGTCCTCGCGCACCCCGTCGAGCTGCTGCCCGGCCGCAGCGGCGGCTGGACGGCCGTACTGCCGTTCCGGCTCGCCGACCTGGCCGTCACCGGCCGCCGCCAGGGGCTGCGCAGGATGCAGGCCTGGAACGTCGGGGTGGGCGTGCAGTGTGCCGACGGGAGCTCGGTGTTCACCTCCCTGCGCCCCCGCGGTCGGCTGCTCCGCCGTCGGGCCCTGCCCAGCAGCCGGTACGGTGTTCTGCTGGCGCAGCCCTACCGGACGGGGGCCGGCGCCCTCGCGCTGCGCCTCGCGCCGGGCGCCGAGGGAGCGCTGCACCTCGTACGCAACCGCCTCCACCGGGCCCGGGCGGCCCGGGGGGCGGGCTGAACCGGATGCGCCCCGCTGCGCTTTCCCCACCGAAGTCGGACAGGACCAAGGAGATACACATGACGTTTCTGATCACCGGTGGCGCCGGTTACATCGGCGCGCACGTCGTCCGCGCGATGCTGCTCGCGGGGGAGAGGGTCGTCGTCCTCGACGACCTGTCCACGGGCAACGAGGACCGCGTCCCGGAGGGCGTCCCGCTGGTGGTCGGTTCCGTCCTGGACCGGCTGGTGCTGGAGAAGACCCTCCGCGAGCACAAGATCACGGGCGTGGTGCACCTGGCGGGCAAGAAGCAGGTCGGCGAGTCCGTCGAGAAGCCGCTGTACTACTACCACGAGAACGTCCAGGGCCTCACGGTCCTGCTCCAGGCCGTGGCCGACGCGGGCGTGCGCAACTTCCTCTTCTCCTCCTCCGCCTCCGTGTACGGCATGCCCGACGTGGACCTGGTCACCGAGGACACCCCGTGCGCGCCGCTGAGCCCGTACGGCGAGACCAAGCTGGCCGGCGAGTGGCTGGTCCGCGCGGCGGGCAAGGCGCACGGCATCTCCACCGCCTGCCTGCGCTACTTCAACGTGGCGGGCGCCGCGACCCCGGAGCTCGCGGACACCGGCGTCTTCAACCTGGTGCCGATGGTCTTCGAGCGGTACGACGCCGGCGAGGGCGCCAAGATCTTCGGTGACGACTACCCGACGCCGGACGGCACGTGCATCCGCGACTACATCCACGTCGAGGACCTGGCGGAGGCCCACGTGGCGGCCGCCCGCAAGCTGGCCGAGTGGGCCGCGGCCGAGGACTACAAGGACCTCACCGTCAACATCGGTCGCGGCGAGGGCGTCTCGGTCGCCGAGATGGTCGAGCTCCTGAACAAGGGCACCGGGCACGACCGCGCCCCGGTGATCAGCCCGCGCCGCCCCGGCGACCCGGCGAAGGTCGTGGCCTCCGCCGACAGGATCAACGCCGTGCTCGGCTGGAAGGCCCGCCACGACGTCAGCGAGATGGTCACCTCCGCCTGGGCCGGCTGGGAGGCCAACAAGGTCGCCCGCAAGGACGCGCACCGCGACGTCCACAAGGCCTGACGGGTACCGCCCGCCGTACGACGAAGCCGCCCGCCCGGAGGTGTCCGGGGCGGGCGGCTTCGCCGTGTCACATGCGGCCGTCCGGCAGCTACCGGCAGGCAGCGACCGGCAGGCAGCGACCGGCAGCGAGTGTCAGCGATCGTCAGCGCTCCAGGAAGGAGAACAGCTCCTCCCACCGGTCGGTGATCTCGGCGCTGGAGTAGCGCTTCACCGAACGGAAGGCGTTGTCCCCGAGCCGGTCGCGCAGCTCGCGGTCGGACATCAGCGCGTGCAGGTGTCCGGCGAGCTCCATCGTGTTGCCCAGCCGGGCCAGCAGGCCGTCCTCGCCGTGCTCGACGATCTCCCGTACACCCGGCGCGCAGTCGAAGGCGGCCGGGGCCACGCCCGCCGCCATCGCCTCCAGCAGCGTGATCGGGAAGCCCTCGGCGCGCGAGGCCTGCGCGAACACCGAGGCCTCGCGCAGCGCCCCGAGCACGTCGTCGGTGCTGCCCATCCATTCGACGCTGTCGTCGAGGCCGAGCGCGGTGCAGTGCGCCCGCAGCGCCGCCTCCTCCACGCCCGCGCCGTAGATCCGCAGGACCCAGTCGGGGTGGTGCGGGGCGGCGTCCGCCCACGCGTCGAGCAGCAGGTCGACGCCCTTCTCGAAGGCGAGGCGGCCGACGCTCGCCACGACCTTCCCGGTGCGCGGAGCGGGGGAGTCGGGCATGAAGGGGATCGGGTTCGGCATGCTGCCGACGTTCTCCATGCCCGCCCGGATCCACAGGTCCGCGTCCTCGGCGGTCAGCACCAGCAGCCGGTCGACCTCCGGGTAGTACCGGCGGACCCGCTCGCCGCGGGTGGACTTCTGGCTGGCCTCGAACGACTCGTGGCTCATGCCGATGACCGACAGCCCCTTGGTGTCGGCGAGCGCCACCCACTCCATCGCCCAGACCTGGGTGACGATGACCACCCCGCCCGGACGGGCCCCGCGCAGCAGCTCGCTCAGCCGGTCCGCCTTGACCCGCATCTGCGCCCGGCGGGCCGCCTGGCGGCGCCGCTCGGGCGCGTTCAGCCGGCCCTTGATGCCGCGCAGCCGGCGCGCCGACGGCGGGTGGGCCTCGTACAGCGTGGTCGTCGCGTAGGGCAGGTCCTGCGGCAGCTTCTGCCGGATCTCCTCGGCGACCGGCGCGATGCCGACGATGTGCACCCTGTGCCCGCGGTCGGTGAACTGCCGGGCCATCTGGTGCGACCAGGTGGTCACGCCGCCGATCTCGTCGACGCTGTTGGAGACGATGAAGATGTCCCGGCTCACTTGCCGCTCCCGGTGAAGAACTTCTCGACGATCTGGCGGGCCGCGTCCCCGCGGTCGTACTCGCCGAACTCGGTGAGGAAACGCTGCCGCGCCTCCGCGTACTTGGCGTCCGCCTCCTCGAAGGCCGCCAGCGCCTGCAGGAGTTCGTCGGCGGTCGCCACCACCGGGCCCGGAGCCTTCTCCTTCAGGTCGAAGTACGTGCCGCGGATGTCGGTGGCGTACTTCTCGTAGTCGTACGCGAAGAACACCATCGGCCGGTCCAGGACCGCGTAGTCGAACATCACGGACGAGTAGTCGGTGATCAGACCGTCGGCGAGGGCCAGCAGCGGGGTGATGTCGTGGTGCCGCGACACGTCGACGACCCGGCCGGCGACCGACGGCGGCAGCGAGACGCTGTTGAGGTAGTGGGTCCGCACCAGCAGCGTGAAGCGGTCGCCGAGCCGGTCCGCGAACTCCTCCACGTCGAAGGGGAAGGTGAAGCCCTCCACCGCGCCGTCCGCGCCCGCCCGGAAGGTCGGCGCGTACAGCAGCACCTTCTTGTCCGGGTCGATGCCCAGTTCCGCCGCGAGGGCGCCACGGACCCGCTCGCCGCTGTCCGCCTCGGCCCGGTGCGCCTCGACGAGGGCGTCGTTGCGCGGGTAGCCCGTGCGCAGCAGGACCTCGTCGCGCAGCCGGAAGCCCTTGGCGAGGGTGCGGGCGTCGTGCTCGGAGCGGATCAGGAAGTGGTCGAAGCGGTCGACGGCCGCCTGGAAGCGGGCCTGCCCGGCCCGGCCCTGCGCCTTGGTGCGGGGCTCGTGGAAGCCCATCCGCTTGAGCGCGGAGCCGTGCCAGGTCTGGATGTACGTGGTGCCCGGGCGCTTGGCGAGGGCCAGCGGGAAGCCCTGGTTGTCGATCCAGAACTCGGCCTGGGCCAGGGCGCGCAGGTACTGCCAGCTCCAGCGCTTGACCAGGGTGGCCTCCTTCGGGAAGCCGGTGGGCTTGGCGCCCGCGTACGACCAGATCGCCTCGAAGGGCACGCCCTGGCGGACCATCTCCTCGTAGACGGCCTTCGGGCTGTCGCTGTACTGCTTGCCCATGTGGCTCTCGAAGACGACCGTGCCCTTCTTGATCGGCAGCTTCGAGAAGACCTCGTGGTAGATCTTCACCTTCTGCTCGCCGGAGCCCATGTTCCGGCGGGCCCGCAGCGCCTTGCGCAGGCCCCGCTTGACCACGCCCGCCGCCTTGCCCTGTATGGCGTTGTTGATCAGCGACTGGGTGCGGACGGCGGCGGCGCCCTCGGCGGTCAGGACGTAGGAGAGGTTGCCCTTCTTGGTCATCTCCGCCGTGAAGCGGTCGGAGACCAGACGGGTCAGCCGCGGCCGGACGCGCAGCCGGGCCGCCGAGTCCAGGTCGAGGCCGCCGACCGAGACGCGGGTGATGATCTTCTCGCCGCCGGCGGTCAGCTTGAGGCGGACGTCCCAGACGGCGTCGATGATGCCGAGGGGGCGGACGGTGCCGCCGATGTCGGCGGTGGTGCGCCACTCGATGGTGTCACCGGCGTGGCGCACGGTTGCCACCGGGAAGCTGAAGGAGCGCACGCCGACCTGGCGGCGGGCCCGGAGCTCCAGCGTGGCCTTCAGCTCGGCGTCGTCGGCGATGCGGCCCAGCGGGTTCACGACGGTGCCGGACAGCGTGACGGTGCCGCGGCCGTCGTCCTCGTAGGAGGTGAGGCGGTTGCCCAGGGTGAGGGACGGGAGCGGGGTGGTGTGGAAGCCCTGCTCGGTGACGTCCAGTATCCGGCGGGCCTCGGCGGCGTCGGGGCCGTCGAGGTGCTGCGCGCACCAGTAGACACGGCCGTCGCGCTCGGCGAGCGGGGAGGTCAGCCGACCCTTGTTGATCATGGCGTCGGCGGCCGGGAGCAGGTTGTCCCAGTCCTCCTTGCCCAGCAGGTACGCGCAGATCGCCTGGAGGTGCGTGACGTGCTCGTACGCCTCCGGGTCGATACCGGCGAGGTAGCCGTTGGCGAGGCCCGCGAACTCCTGGCGGTACTCGTCGCTCAGCAGCGGCAGGTCGCGCAGGTGCAGGACCAGGTCGTGCTTGAGGAACTTGGCGTCCTTGGCGGACTTGATGTCCGTGTGGCCCTTGGCCGCCAGCAGCTCGTCGACGCGCCGGTGGATCTCCATCCGGTGGACGAAGTTCGCGATCTCGTGGCGCCGGTTGCTGATCGACTTGGCGGCGGCCTTCTCGACCACGTTCCAGAAGTAGACGTGGTTGGGGATCAGCGTGATCCGCCGGGCCGCCACGTACGCCTGCGCGGAGAACAGCAGGTCCTCGTAGTGGATGCCGACCGGGAACTCCAGGCCCTGCTCCAGCAGGAACGCGCGCCGGTAGCACTTGTTCGTGGAGAGAGTGTCGTAGACCAGCAGGTCCGGGAACTCGGTGATCGACTCCAGCGTGCGGGTGTGCGCGTAGATCCAGGGGTACCACTCGGTGGTCTTGCCCCACCGGTTGTCGAGGTGCACCCGTACGCACATGCCCGAGACCAGGTCGGAGCCGGTCCGCTCGGCGGCGGCCAGCATGTTCCGGCAGGCGTTGCGCTCCAGCACGTCGTCGCTGTCCAGGAACATCACGTACGTTCCGGTCGCCTGCTGGAT
Organism: Streptomyces yangpuensis; assembly: GCF_024666385.1. Lineage (NCBI taxonomy): Bacteria > Bacillati > Actinomycetota > Actinomycetes > Kitasatosporales > Streptomycetaceae > Streptomyces > Streptomyces yangpuensis. The sequence continues at coordinate 2,525,383 of NZ_CP102514.1, read as the reverse complement.
GCCGTGGTTGCGCGGCGCACCGCAGCCGCCGCTGTTCTGCGGCAGCTGGAAGGCACGCACCCTCCCCGGGTGCGCGGACTCGAGTTCCTGGGCGACCGCGAAGGAGCGGTCCTGGCTGCAGTCGTCGACGATCACGACCTCGACACCCTGAAGTGTCTGGTCGAGAACCGACTGGACTGCTGTCGACAGACGCTCTGCGTCGTTGTAGACGATGACGACCACGGAGACGTCGGGCACGTGCACCTCGATCCCTTCGTTTCGTTCCGCTCATTCCGCTTATCCCGTCAAAGCTACCGTGTGCCGCCCTCGGCTCTGGCAGGGCGACTCTCGGCAGCCCCTCGCCGTGCATACTTCTAAGGAAGAGGTGAGAGGCGGGTCCGGTCGCCGACAATCACCCGTTCGGATCCAGCAGGAAGTGTTCATGACCAAGCTGTCCGTAGTTGTTCCCTGCTACAACGAAGAAGCTGTCATCGACCGGTTCGACCTGGAGATCCGCAAGGTCCTGGACGCCCTCTCCGTCGAGTACGAGGTCTGCTACGTGGACGACGGAAGCCGTGACGGGACCCTCGGCAAGCTCCGGAAGATCGCCGCGGAACACGGCGAACAGACCCGCTACGTCTCCTTCAGCCGCAACTTCGGCAAGGAGGCCGGCATGCTCGCCGGCCTGCGCGAGGCCACCGGCGACGCCGTCGTGATCATGGACGCCGACCTGCAGCACCCGCCGGAACTCATCGCGACCATGCTGGAGCACTACCGGCAGGGCCACGACCAGATCATCGCCCGCCGCACCCGCGAGGGCGACAAGAAGGTGCGCTCCGCGCTCAGCCGCCTCTACTACCGGGGCGTCAACCGCTGGGTCGACGTGGAGCTCACCGACGGCGTCGGTGACTTCCGGATGCTGTCCCGCCCGGCCGTGGACGCCCTGCTGTCCCTGCCGGAGTACAACCGCTTCTCCAAGGGCCTGTTCTCCTGGATCGGTTTCGACACCGTCCACTTCGACTACCGCAACGCCCAGCGCGAGGCCGGCGAGACCAAGTGGAAGTTCGGCTCCCTGCTCAACTACGGCATGGACGGCCTGATCTCCTTCAACAACCGGCCGCTGCGGATCGGCATCTGGTTCGGCGTGTCGCTGGTCGCCCTGACCGGGCTGTACGCGCTGTGGATCACGATCATGGCGATCACCTACGGCGTGGACTCCCCGGGCTACGTCACCCTTGTGGCCATCATCACGGGCCTGGGCGGCGTACAGCTGATCATGCTGGGCCTCGTCGGCGAGTACATCGGGCGCATCTACTACGAGACCAAGCGCCGGCCGCACTTCCTGGTGAAGGAGTCGCACGGCTCCGGCTCCGAACCTCTGCCGAGGACCGCGGGCACCACCCCGGCGGCGGAACCGACGATCGTGGAGCGCAGCGCCCGATGACCCGCAAGGAGCAGCTCGGCCAGGTATTCCGCTTCGCCCTCGTGGGCGGGGTCAACACCGGCACCTTCTTCGGCATCTACCTGCTCCTGCACCCGTGGATGCCGTACTTCGCCGCCTACTCGCTCGCCTTCGTGCTGGCGATGGTCGGCTCGTTCTTCATGAACACCTACTTCACCTACCGGACCCGGCCGACCTGGAAGAAGTTCCTGCTCTTCCCGCTGACGAACGTGACCAACTACGTCATCCAGTCCGTCGGCCTGTACGCCCTGGTGACCTGGGCGGGCATGGACACCCGGATCGCCCCGCTGGTCGCGGCGGTCGTGGCCATCCCGTTCACCTTCCTGCTGTCCCGCAAGATCCTCGTGCCCGGCGCCGCCCGGGCCGCCGCGGAGGACGAGCGCCAGGGACGGACCAGGACCTCGTCCACGGTCTGAAACCCCTGAGCGGCTCCCGTCCGCCACCCCGTAGATTGAGGTGGCAGGCATTGAAGGCAAGGGGCAAGGGGAACAACGTGTCAGCGGCTAGGCAAGGTGTCGTGGACGCCCGCAGGATCGTGGTCAAGGTCGGCTCCTCCTCCTTGACCACCGCGGCCGGCGGACTCGACGCCGACCGGGTGGACGCCCTCGTCGACGTCCTTGCCAAGGTCCGCAGCGGCGGTGAGAAGGAGATCGTCCTGGTCTCCAGCGGAGCCATCGCCGCCGGACTCTCCCCGCTCGGCCTGCGCCGCCGCCCCAAGGACCTGGCCCGCCAGCAGGCCGCCGCCAGCGTCGGGCAGGGCCTGCTCGTCGCCCGCTACACCGCCTCCTTCGCGCGGTACGGCCTGCGCGTCGGCCAGGTGCTGCTCACCACCGACGACACCAGCCGGCGCGCCCACTACCGCAACGCCTACCGCACCCTCGACCAGCTGCTGGCCATGGGCGCCCTCCCGGTCGTCAACGAGAACGACACCGTCGCCACGGACGAGATCCGCTTCGGCGACAACGACCGGCTCGCCGCTCTCGTCGCCCACCTCGTCCGCGCGGACCTTCTCGTCCTGCTCTCCGACGTCGACGGCCTCTACGACGGCGACCCGTCCCAGCCCGGCACCAGCCGCATCGAGGAGGTCCGCGGGCCCGAGGACATCGCGCACGTCTCCATCGGCAGCGCCGGCAAGGCGGGCGTGGGCACCGGCGGCATGGTCACCAAGGTCGAGGCGGCCCGGATCGCGGCCGCAGCCGGGATCCCGGTGGTGCTCACCTCCGCCAGCCAGGCCGCCGACGCCCTGGCCGGCCGGGGGACCGGCACCTTCTTCCACGCCACCGGGCGCCGCTCCGCCGACCGGCTGCTCTGGCTCCAGCACGCCTCGACCCCGCAGGGCCACCTGGTCCTCGACGACGGAGCGGTCAGTGCCGTCACCCAGCGCGGCAGCTCGCTGCTGCCCGCGGGCATCGCGGCCGTCGAGGGCGACTTCGTGGCCGGGGACCCGGTGGAGCTGCGTTCCGCCGACGGCCGTGCCGTGGCCCGGGGGCTCGTCAACTTCGACGCCAAGGAGCTCCCGCAGCTCCTCGGCCGCTCCACTCGCGAGCTCGCACGGGAACTCGGACCCGCGTACGAGCGGGAGGTCGTCCACCGTGACGATCTGGTCCTGCTCCAGGGCTGAGGTTCGGCAAAACCGCAGCGCGGCCGCCCGGGGACTGGTCAACTGTGATGGGCGGAGCAGGCGGACACGCGTAGCGGAGACAGGAGGCGGCTGGTGAGACGAGCGCTGACCAGCGTCGGTCCGGGGGACGGTGACGGCGGCGGCCACGAGCACGAACAGGACGAGGCCTCGCGCCTGTGGCACGTGACCCTGAGCGTCTCCGGCAAGCCGGCCCCGCTGTCCGAGGTCCGGCGGGGACTGGAGCAACTGGCCCATGACCACCCCTTCCTCCTGACCAGCCGGTACGCCGACGACCACGCGGAGATCCGCTACTGGGAGGAGGCCCGTGACCTCCACGACGCGGCGGCGGTCGCCCTGCGCCTGTGGGGCGAGCACCGCTCCTCGGCGCAGCTGCCGCCGTGGGAGATCGTCGGCCTGGAGGTCATCGACCGCCCCACCTACCACCTCCGCGTCGCGGAGGGCTACGGCCCACCCCCGGCCCACCCGGTAGGCGTCCACCCGTACTGACCCGCAGCCCCGCCGTCACCCTTCAACCCCCGCCGTCATCGCTCAAGCCTCGCCGGCGTTCGAGGCAGGGGGTTCCGGGGGGCGGAGCCCCGGCCTCTCCCAGCCCCGCCGGTGTTTGAGGCGCGGGGCTCCGGGGCGGAGCCCCGGGCTACCAGCCCCGCCGGCGTTTGAGGCGCGGGGCTCCGGGGGCGGAGCCCCGGGGAAACGGTGAAAGGGCGGGGCGGGGAGACGGCTCCGCGCAGCGGCGTCCCGCAGAGCCCGTCTCGCGCGTTGGAAGCCCCGCCGGCACGGCATCGGCATGGGCTTACCCTGGCGGCATGACCTCGCTCGACGCCACCACCGTCACCTCGCCCGTCCTCACCACCGCGCACCGCGCCCGGACCGCCGCCGCGGCCATCGCCCCACTCCCGCGGTCCGCCAAGGACACGGCCCTGCTGGCGATCGCGGACGCGCTGGAGGCCCGTACCGCCGAGATCATCGCGGCCAATTCCGTCGACACGGACAAGGCCCGCACCGCCGGCACGAGCGAAACCGTCATCGACCGCCTCACCCTGACCCCGGAGCGCGTCGCCGCCATCGCCTCCGACGTACGGGACGTCGCCGCCCTCCCGGACCCCGTCGGCGAGGTCGTCCGCGGCAGCACCCTGCCCAACGGCATCGACCTGCGCCAGATCCGCGTCCCCCTCGGGGTCGTCGGCATCATCTACGAGGCCCGCCCCAACGTCACCGTGGACGCCGCGGCGCTCTGCCTGAAGTCCGGCAACGCGGTCCTCCTGCGCGGCAGCTCCTCCGCCTACGCCTCCAACACCGCGCTCGTCGCCATCCTCCGCGACGCCGTCGAGAGCGCCGGCCTGCCCGCCGACGCGATCCAGCTGGTCCCCGGCGAGTCCCGCGACTCCGTCCGTGAGCTGATGCGCGCCCGCGGCCTCGTCGACGTACTCATCCCGCGCGGCGGTGCCTCCCTCATCAGGACCGTGGTCGAGGAGTCCACCGTCCCGGTCATCGAGACCGGTACCGGCAACTGCCACGTCTACGTCGACGCCCAGGCCGACCTCGACATGGCCGTGGACATCCTCATCAACTCCAAGGCGCAGCGGCCCTCCGTCTGCAACGCCGCCGAGACCCTCCTGGTCCACCGCGAGATCGCCGACGCCTTCCTGCCGCGCGCCCTCGACGCGCTCGCCGGTGCCGGCGTCACCGTCCACGCAGACCCCGCCGTCCTCGCAGCCGCCGAGGGCACCAAGGTCACTGCCCTCCCCGCCACCGACGAGGACTGGGCCGCCGAGTACCTCTCCTACGACATCGCCGCTGCCGTCGTGGACTCCCTCGACGACGCCGTCACCCACATCCGCCGCTGGACCTCCGGTCACACCGAGGCGATCGTCACCACCTCGCAGGCCGCCGCGCGCCGCTTCACCCAGCTGGTCGACTCCACCACCGTCGCCGTGAATGCATCCACTCGGTTCACCGACGGTGGCCAGTTCGGTTTCGGTGCCGAGATCGGCATCTCCACGCAGAAGCTGCACGCCCGGGGCCCGATGGGGCTTCCCGAGCTCACCTCCACCAAGTACATCGTCACCGGCGACGGTCACGTTCGGTAGTCCCACCGCCCACCCCGGGTGGCCGGAATTCGGCATTCACCCTGCCCAACGGTGGCCCCCAGGTCTACGCTGTTCCCGTGCCGGACGACGTGGGGGGCAAGCCGTTCCCGGACGACGGGGAGCCCGACGACGACCGCGGAGGCGCGGAAGAGTACTTCGCCTCCGTGGTGTTCGACGAGGACTTCGTCCGGAACGCCGAGATTCATGAACCGAGCGCCGCCGAGCGCCAGCGGGCGGCCGACCGGGCGCGCGCGGAGGCGGAAGCCGCCCGTGCCGTCCCCGGCGGCTGGACGGGCGACGACGACCACGACGGCTACAGCTACGGCCACCCCGACGGGTACGACGCCGACGAGTACGGCTGGGAGTACGGCGGCGACCACGAGCGGGGCCGCGGCCACCCCGACGGCCCGTACGGGGCCTACGGCGGCAGCCTGCGCCCCTACCGGGGCCGCGCACCGTGGCTGCGCCCGGTCGCCTGGGTGCTCGCCTTCGTGATGGGCCTCGGCATGGTCGCGCTCGCGTTCAGCGCCGTCTACCGCAGTGCGTCGGGTGAAGCGGACCCCGCTCCGGCGCCCGCCAGCACCCCCGGGCGTGAAGTCACCGGCGTCGGCGCGTTTACGTACCCCTCAGTACGCCAACCCTGAAGGTACGACCCCACTCGCGTCCGCCGGAGCTGGGGGCTTCTCTGAAGCGGGGACAGCGGGGAGAAGCGATGGCCGTGCCAGGAGATCCACCCAACGGCACCCCCGACGGCACCGGCGGGGGCGACGACGAGTTCCGGCCGGACGAGTTCCGGTCGGACGACTACCGGTCCGTGGTGTTCGACGAGGACTTCGTCCGTGCTGCCCGGCTCCAGGAGTACTCCGCCCAGGAACGCATGGGCGAGCACGCCCGGGCCGTCCGCAGCCGGTCCATCTGGTCCAGCGGCTCCGCGCCCGGGACCAGCACCCCCGGCCGCGGCGCCCGGCAGGGCATGCTGCTCGTGCTGCTCATCGCCACGGCCTTCGCCGTCGCCGTCTACCTGGGGCTGCGCAACCCCTACGTACCCCCGCCCGGCGGGCCCGCCCAGGCGCTCACCAGCACCGTGGTGCCGCTCGCGCCGGCCGCCGCCGTGCCCGGCGGGCTGCCGCCCGAGCTGTTCGCGAAGAGCCCCGCAGCCGACTACCGGGTCGGCGCGGCCGGCATCACCCTGCCCGCGGTGCGCCGCACGCACCACTTCACCGACGTCCAGGTCGTCACCGCGCTGTCCATCGCCAAGGACTACCTGGTGCAGTCCTCGATGGACCCCGACGTGCTGGCCGGATCCGCCACCCGGCCCGTGCGCGTGCTGCTCGACCCCGACCAGCTGGCGCAGTTCGACCGCAGCATGACCTCGCCCTCCGGCGACGGCCGGCACGCGGTCACCGGCTGGCTGGTCCGCTTCGATCCCGCCACCGCCGTCATGGCCGACTCCCGGGTCCGGGTGAGCGGCACCCTCGCCTTCGAGGAGGTGGCCCAGGACGTCCTGGAGGTCACCACCGATCACACCTTCGTGTACGCCGTACGGCCGGCCACCGGGGCCCCGTCGGCGGCCGACGGGGCATCGCTCTTCACCGTCCGGCGCGAGCTGCGGATGCGCTTCGACCGCGACGACCTGAGCGCGCGCCGGCTGGAGCTGGCATCGGCCTATGTGATGGCCGGACCGCAGGACTGCTCCGCCGACCCGGCCGGGGGCTTCCGTCCGCTCCTGGCCGGGGCCGGCCCCACCACCGTGGGACCGGCCGCGAGCGACCCGTACGCCAGCGGTCAGCCCCGGCGCTCGGCCGGGCTGTGCGGCGTACTGGCCGCCCCCGCGACGCCGGGCACCCCGGTCAGCCCTGCCCCGTAGCCCCGCCCTTGCCCTCGGAGGCCGTGTCCGTACCGGAGCCGCCACCGGACCCGGCACCGGCTCCGGTGAACTTGTCACGGAGCCTGCCGCCCATGTCGGCCGCCCCGCCCGCGATGTCGCCCACCAGCTTGAACAGCGGGTCCTTGCTGGTGCGCACCGAGTCCGCGTAGTGCGCGGCCGACTCCCGGAAGGAGTCCGTGACCGAGGTGTCCTTGTCCTCCTCGCGGCGCGGGTAGTGGCCGTCCATGATCCGCTGGTAGTCCCGGCTCTGCGACCACTTCTTCAGCTCGGCCGCCCGGACCGTGGTGAAGGGGTGCGTGCGCGGCAGCATGTTGAGGATCTTCAGCACGGAGTCCCGCAGGTCGCCGCCCTTCTCGTACTCGTCGGCCTGCTCCAGGAAGGCGTCCACGTTCATCTCGTGGAGGTGGTTGCCGCCCGCCAGCTTCATCAGGCCGCGCATGGAAGCCGTCACGTCCTGCCCCACCAGCAGTCCGGCCCGGTCGGCAGAGAGCTCCGACTTGCGGAACCACTCCCGCAGCGCGGTCACCAGCGTCATGATCGCCACATTGCCCAGCGGGATCCACGCGACCTTGAGCGCCAGGTTCGTCAGGAACAGCAGGATCGTGCGGTACACCGAGTGCCCCGACAGCGCGTGACCCACCTCGTGGCCGATCACCGCCCGCATCTCCTCCTCGTCGAGCAGCTCGACGAGGCTCGTGGTCACCACGATGATCGGCTCGTCCAGCCCGATGCACATGGCGTTGGGCCGCGGGTCCTGCTGCACGTACATCTGCGGGACCTTCTCCAGGTCCAGGATGTAACAGGCGTCGCGGAGCATGGCGTGCAGGTGCGGGAACTGCGTCTCGCCCACGCGCACCGAGTCCGACAGGAACAGCAGCCGCAGGCTCCGCTCCGGGAGGAGACCGCTGAGGGCCTTGAACACCGTGTCGAAGCCGCTCAGCTTGCGCAGCGCCACCAGGGCCGAACGGTCCGCCGGGTGCTCGTACGCCCGCGAGGAGATTCCGGGGAACCTCCTGCGGTCCCGCGCCGGTACCTTCTCGAAACCCGTCTCCGTCATTGCGCCCTCCCCTGATGGAACTGCCGGACCATGCGTCTATCCTCTCCAACGCCTGAGTCGGCGCGAGCGTGCCCCGGGCACCCGCATACGATGTGAGCGAAGTCTCCGCCCGCTCCCCGACTCGATAGGTACCTGCCTGATGAGCCTCTCCTCCACCGCCCACAACCTGGTCGTCCTCGCCTCGGAGGGGGCCGAGCAGCACGGCGGCAACCACGACAGCCTCAACCCCTACGTGACCGGCGGCGCCGCCTTCATCATCCTGATGCTGATGCTCTGGGTCACCACGCGTCTGAACCGCGACCGCTAGTCGAACCGGTCCGCCGGGCCAGTAGGCTCTGCGCTCATGGGAGAGCAGGAGACGCCTACCGGTCCGGTCAAGCGCCGGCTCGGCGTGATGGGCGGGACATTCGACCCGATCCACCATGGACACCTGGTGGCCGCCAGCGAGGTGGCCGCCCTGTTCCACCTCGACGAGGTGGTGTTCGTGCCGACCGGTGAGCCGTGGCAGAAGTCCCAGCGGGCCGTCTCGCCCGCCGAGGACCGCTACCTGATGACGGTCATCGCCACGGCGTCGAACCCGCAGTTCTCGGTGAGCCGCATCGACATCGACCGCGGCGGACCGACCTACACGATCGACACCCTGCGGGACCTGAAGGCGCTGAACGACGACGCCGACCTGTTCTTCATCACGGGCGCCGACGCGCTCGCCCAGATCCTGACCTGGCGGAACGCCGACGAGCTCTTCTCGCTCGCCCACTTCATCGGAGTCACCCGGCCGGGCCATGTGCTCACCGACGACGGGCTCCCCGAGGGCGGCGTCTCCCTGGTCGAGGTGCCCGCACTGGCGATCTCGTCCACGGACTGCCGTGCACGGGTCGCCCAGGGGGATCCCGTGTGGTACCTGGTGCCGGACGGCGTGGTGCGCTACATCGACAAGCGTGAGCTGTACCGGGGAGCCTGAGCTTCCGGAGAGAGGGGCCCTGCGGTGAACGACCGACAGGATCAGTACGGCCGATACGATCCGCACGCAGCCCACGAGCAGCAGCTCATCGGCTATGACGCGTACGGGCGGCCGGTGTACGGCCGGGCGCCCGGCCAGTCCGCCCCCCAGTACGAGCAGCAGCAGGGCTACGGCTACGACTACCAGGACTACGGCCAGCAGCAGCCGCAGCAGTACTACCAGCAGCAGCCGGCGGCCCAGGAGTACGGGCAGCAGGAGTACACCCAGGCGCCCTCCTACGGGTACGACACGCAGCAGAGCCCCCAGCAGGCCCCGCAGCAGACGCAGCAGCAGGCCCAGCAGTGGATCCCGCAGCAGACGGCGCCCGAGCCGGCACCGGCCGAGCAGCCCGCCTCCCGCGCGGAGCGGCCGGCTGCCCAGGTCCCCGAGCCGCGCCGGCCCGAGGGCGGGTCCGAGGCGGGGCGGGACTACCACACCGAGATGTTCGCCTTCATCGACCAGCCGGACGAGGACTCCGAGGACGTCATCGACTGGCTCAAGTTCACCGAGAGCCGCACCGAACGCCGCGAGGAGGCCCGCCGCCGCGGCCGCAACCGGGTGGTCGCGCTCATCGTCGTCCTGGCGGTGTTCGTCGTCGCGGGCCTCGGCTACCTCTGGTACGCGGGCAAACTGCCGTTCCTCGACGGTCCCGGGAAGAAGACCGCCGCCACCGCCGACGCCGGGGCGCAGAAGCGCGACATGATCGTCGTACACCTGCACAACACCAAGAAGGGCGGCACCTCCTCGGCGCTGCTCGTCGACAACGTCACCACCAAGCAGGGCGCCACCGTCCTGCTGCCGAACGCCCTTGCCCTCACCGGCCAGGACGGAACCGCCACGGCACTCGGCAAGTCGGTCGGGGAGGGCGGTCTCGGCACCCGCGAGGCACTCGACTCCGTGCTCGGCACCCGCATCGGCGGCACCTGGCGCCTGGACACCCCCTTCCTGGAGAACCTGGTCGAGCTGGTCGGCGGCATCGAGGCCGACACCGACACCGCGGTCCCGGCCGACGACGCGGCCAAGACGCCGGCCGTGGGCCAGGGCCAGAAGCAGAGCCTGAGCGGGCCGATGGCCGTCGCGTACGCCACGTACCGCGCCCAGGGCGAACCGGAGGCCAAGCAGCTGGAACGCACGGGCAAGGTGCTCCACGCGGTCCTGCGCAAGTTCCCGAGCGACCCGAAGGCGGGGGCGGTGACGGTCGAGAGCATCGGCCAGATCCTCGATCCCGCACTGAACGCGCAGACCCTCGGGACGATGCTGTCCAAGCTCGGCGCGCACGCCAAGGTGGGCGCCTACCGCACCGACGTCATCGCGGTGAAGCCGGACGGGACGCTCACGGACGACGCCAACAAGAAGGTCGTCAAGGAGGTGCTCGGCGGCTCCGCCGGCGCGGCGCAGCCCGGCGCCACCCCGCGCGTCGGTCTCAAGGACGCCTCGGGCGACGAGAAGACGCAGGTCGCGGCCAAGGCGGCGCTGATGAACGGCGGCTACGCGTTCGTGGACGGCGGCAAGGCCGACAAGACCGCGGCCGCCTCGCAGATCACCTACCAGGACGACGCCCAGCGTGACCGCGCGATCGAGGTCGCCAAGACGCTGGGGCTGGCGGAGACGGCCGTGAAGAAGGCCGAGAACGTCGTGAACGCCGACGTCGTGGTGATCCTCGGGAAGGACTACAAGGCCCCCTGACCGGGCCGCGGCCCGGCCGGCAGGGGAAGCACGCGCCCGCGCGGAACGTTCCGCGCGGGCGTCGTCGGCGGTACATGAGACCCTTGTAAGGATCTGCCCGCCAACCCGAAAGCATGGCCAGTGACCGCCACGGACCGCTCCATCGAGCTCATCACCACCGCTGCCCAGGCCGCGGCCGACCGGCTCGCGCACGACATCATCGCGTACGACGTCAGCGACGTGCTGTCGATCACCGACGCCTTCCTGCTCGCCTCGGCGCCCAACGACCGTCAGGTCAAGTCGATCGTCGACGAGATCGAGGAGCGCCTGCAGAAGGAACTCGGCGCCAAGCCGGTGCGCCGTGAGGGCGACCGCGACGCCCGCTGGATCCTGCTCGACTACGTCGACATCGTCGTCCACGTCCAGCACAGCGAGGAGCGGGTCTTCTACGCGCTGGAGCGCCTGTGGAAGGACTGCCCCGAGATCGAGCTCCCCGAGGACGCCAAGCTCACCATCGGCAAGGCCGAGGAGCACGCCAAGCTGCGCGAGGCGGCGGGCGACGACGACCTGGACGGTGATCTGTTCTGAGCACGACCACCTCGGGCCGGTCCGGCCGGAAGATCGTCCTCTGGCGGCACGGCCAGACCTCGTGGAACCTGGAGCGGCGCTTCCAGGGGTCGACGGACATCGAGCTGACCGAGACGGGCCTGGCGCAGGCGCGCCGCTCGGCGCGGCTGCTCGCCTCGCTGAAGCCGGACGCCATCGTCGCGTCCGACCTGAAGCGTGCCGCCGCCACGGCGGCCGAGCTGGCCGCGGTCACGGGCCTGGCCGTGACGCACACCGACGCGCTGCGCGAGACGTACGCCGGCGAGTGGCAGGGCCTGACGCACGAGGAGATCGTCGAGAAGTACGGCGAGCAGTACGCGGCGTGGAAGCGCGGCGAGCCGGTCCGCCGGGGCGGCGGTGAGCTGGAGACCGAGGTCGCCGACCGCGCCGCGCCCGTGGTGCTGGACCACAGTGACCGGCTGCCGGTGGACGGCACCCTGGTCGTGGTCAGCCACGGCGGCACCATCCGTACGACCATCGGCCGGCTGCTCGGCCTGGAGGCGCGCTCCTGGGAGAGCCTGGGCGGGCTCTCCAACTGCTGCTGGTCCGTCCTCGGCGAGGGCGCACGCGGCTGGCGCCTGCTGGAGCACAACGCCGGCACCCTGCCGGAACCGGTGCTCGGCGACGACGACTGAGCGGGCTCCCTGCCGCTTCCCACCGGGGTTCCGACCCGGATTTCACTTTCCGGCTGGTCACAGGCTAGAGTTCTTCTTGTTCGCAGCGAAGAACACCGGAGACGGGGGAAGCGCAGCGGAGAGCGGGGCTATAGCTCAGTTGGTAGAGCGCCTGCATGGCATGCAGGAGGTCAGGAGTTCAATTCTCCTTAGCTCCACAATCAGGATCCCGTCCCCAAGTGGGGGCGGGATCCTTGTTTTTGTACCCTTTGCGTTTGCTGACCTGGCCCGCACCGGCGTGGCAGAATCGGACGGCCGGAGGGGGAGTCGACGGCCCGACGCGGGAGGGAGTCGCGAACGGATGGGTGCACACCGGCGCCGGTGCGACTGGTGCAACAACGGGACGCCGATCGTGCGGGACATGGACCCGGTCAACCCCGACTACCAGTACTGGTGCGAGGAATGCGCGCGGGCGCTGATCATAAAAGGCGACCCGATCGAGACGTACCGGGAGCTGGAAGGGGAGCCGATCTACGGACGGCTGCTCGACGAGCACTGCACGCTCAAACGGTTCTATCAGTTCGCGAGAGCGTGACAGACCGTCGCAAAGCGGACATGGCCCGAGGTTGGTGGAAACCGATTTTTGGACCAGGGCCATGACCGTGTAATGTTTGGGACGTCGCCAAGGGGAACCGGCAAGGGAAACCGAAGCGGCAAGCAGGGCAAGGGGCTATAGCTCAGTTGGTAGAGCGCCTGCATGGCATGCAGGAGGTCAGGAGTTCAATTCTCCTTAGCTCCACAGTGAAGAAGCGGGCCACCCGGATCGGGTGGCCCGCTTCTCGTTGTGTCACCGGGTGGAACGGCCGAGCGTCGGCGGGGGCCGCTGCGGTACCCTGACGCCATGCGTGCCGTACGCCTCCTGCTTACCGAGCCGCGCTGATCAGTACCGACCTTCGAAACGGTCGGCCTCGGCGCGGCGCCCCCTCCTGTGCGAGGGGTTTTTTCGTTTGGACAGCAGAGACGGCAGAGACGATCGATGGAGCTTCAGAAATCATGAGCGAGACGAACACCCCGGCCCCCGAGGCGGCCGAGGCGCACCGTTACACGGCTGCCATGGCCGCCGACATCGAGGCACGCTGGCAGGACGTCTGGGACGCGCAGGGCACCTACGAGGCCCCGAACCCGACCGGTGACCTGGCCGGGGACCCGGCGGTCGTCGCGCGGCCCAAGAAGTTCATCATGGACATGTTCCCGTACCCCTCCGGTGCGGGCCTGCACGTCGGTCACCCGCTCGGGTACATCGCCACCGACGTCTACGCCCGCCACCAGCGGATGACCGGCAACAACGTCCTGCACACCCTGGGATTCGACGCCTTCGGCCTGCCGGCCGAGCAGTACGCCGTGCAGACCGGTACGCACCCGCGCGTGTCGACCGAGGCCAACATCGAGAACATGAAGATCCAGCTGCGCCGGCTGGGCCTGGGCCACGACAAGCGCCGGTCGTTCGCCACGATCGACCCGGACTACTACAAGTGGACCCAGTGGATCTTCCTGCAGATCTACAACTCCTGGTACGACGCGGACGCGAAGAAGGCCCGGCCGATCTCCGAGCTGGTCGCCGCCTTCGAGGACGGCTCCCGTGAGGTCCCCGGCGGCCGTGCCTGGGGCGGCCTGAGCGCGGCCGAGCGGGCCGACGTACTGAACGGCTTCCGGCTGGCCTACTCCTCCGACGCGCCCGTCAACTGGTGCCCCGGGCTGGGCACCGTACTGGCCAACGAGGAGGTCACCGCCGACGGCCGCTCCGAGCGCGGCAACTTCCCGGTCTTCAAGTCCAAGCTGAGCCAGTGGAACATGCGGATCACCGCGTACGCCGACCGGCTGCTGGACGACCTGGACGCGCTGGACTGGCCCGAGGCCATCAAGCTGCAGCAGCGCAACTGGATCGGCCGCAGCGAAGGCGCGCGCGTCGACTTCGCGCTGGGCGACGAGGCCATCACCGTCTTCACCACTCGCCCGGACACGCTGTTCGGCGCCACGTACATGGTGCTGGCGCCCGAGCACCCGCTGGTCGAGAAGTTCATCCCGGCCGCCTGGCCCGAGGGCACCCACGACGTGTGGACGGGCGGCCACGCCACCCCGGCCGAGGCCGTCACCGCCTACCGCAAGCAGGCCGCCTCGAAGTCGGACGTCGAGCGCCAGGCCGAGGCCAAGGACAAGACCGGTGTCTTCACCGGCGAGTACGCGATCAACCCGGTCAGCGGGGAGAAGGTCCCCGTCTTCATCGCCGACTACGTCCTGATGGGCTACGGCACCGGCGCGATCATGGCCGTTCCGGCCCACGACAGCCGGGACTTCGAGTTCGCGCGCGCCTTCGAGCTGCCGATGCGCTGCGTCGTGCAGCCCTCCGACGGCCGCGGCACCGACCCGGCCGAGTGGGACGACGCCTTCGCCTCGTACGACGCGAAGCTGGTCAACTCCACGGGCGAGGGCGTCTCGCTGGACGGCCTGGGCGTCGTCGAGGCGAAGGCCGCGATCACCGAGTGGCTGGCCGAGCGCGGCATCGGTGAGGGGACGGTCAACTTCCGCCTGCGCGACTGGCTGTTCAGCCGCCAGCGGTACTGGGGCGAGCCCTTCCCCATCGTCTACGACGAGGACGGCGTCGCGCACTCCCTGCCCGAGTCGATGCTGCCGCTGGAGCTGCCGGAGGTCGAGGACTACTCGCCGCGCACCTTCGAGCCGGACGACGCGGACTCGCAGCCGGAGACCCCGCTGTCGCGCAAGGCCGACTGGGTCAACGTCGAGCTGGACCTGGGCGACGGCGTGAAGTCCTACCGGCGCGAGACCAACACCATGCCCAACTGGGCCGGTTCCTGCTGGTACGAGCTGCGCTACCTGGACCCGAACAACGCCTCCGCGCTGGTCGACCCGGAGATCGAGCAGTACTGGATGGGCCCCCGCGAGGGCGCTCCGCACGGCGGTGTCGACCTGTACGTGGGCGGCGCCGAGCACGCGGTGCTGCACCTGCTGTACGCCCGCTTCTGGTCCAAGGTGCTGTTCGACCTGGGCCACGTGTCGTCGGCGGAGCCGTTCCACAAGCTGTTCAACCAGGGCATGATCCAGGCGTACGCCTACACCGACGAGCGCGGTGTGTACGTCCCGGCGGCCGAGGTCGAGGAGCGCGACGGCGCGTACTTCTACGAGGGCAAGCAGGTCAAGCGCGAGCACGGCAAGATGGGCAAGTCCCTGAAGAACGCCGTCACGCCGGACGAGATCTGCGAGGAGTACGGCGCCGACACGCTGCGCCTGTACGAGATGGCGATGGGCCCGCTGGACGTCTCCCGTCCGTGGGACACGCGCGCCGTGGTCGGCCAGTACCGGCTGCTGCAGCGCCTGTGGCGCAACATCGTGGACGAGGAGACCGGCGCGGTCACCGTCGTCGACGCCGAGCCCGCCGAGGACACCCTGCGCGCGCTGCACAAGGCCATCGACGGGGCCGGCGCCGACCTGGCGGGGCTGCGGTTCAACACCGCCATCGCCAAGATCACCGAGCTGAACAACACCCTGACCAAGGCGGGCCGCCCGCTGGAGCGCTCGGTGGCCGAGCGGCTGGTCCTGCTGGTCGCCCCGCTGGCCCCGCACATCGCGGAGGAGCTGTGGCACCGGCTGGGCCACACCGACTCGGTGGTCCACCAGGACTTCCCCGTGGCGGACCCGGCGTACGTCGTGGACGAGACGGTCACGTGCGTGGTGCAGGTCAAGGGCAAGGTCAAGGCGCGCCTGGAGGTCCCGCCGACGATCACCGACGCCGACCTGGAGCAGCTGGCCGTGACCGACGCCGGTGTCGTCGCCGCGCTGGGCGGCGCGGAGATCCGCAAGGTGATCGTGCGCGCGCCGAAGCTGGTCAACATCGTGATCTGAGCCGCCGGAAAGGCGCCGCCCCCGCATGGGGGAGATCCCGTACGGGCAGGTTGGGGGTTCGAATGGAACCCCTGGCCTGCCCGTGGCGTTTACCTTGGAGGGGAAGAGCCGACGCCTGGGGAAAGGGGCCGTCATGGAGGCCGCGTTGATCATCTTCGCGCTGATGTTGCTGATGGTCGTGGGCCTCGGCGCGTACCTCACGGTCAAGGCGGTGGGCGCGGCCAAGCGAGGCGTGGAGCGCACCGTCGTACAGGCGCGGCGCACGGTGGAGGACACCACACTGCGGGCCAAGAGCTTCGGCCAGGTCGGAGTGGCGGGTGCGCTGGCGCAGCTGAGGCTCGACCTGCGGACGTCGATGCGCGCCACCCAGCAGGCGCTGGCGGACGGGGCCCGGACGGACGCCTCGCTGCGGGAGTCCCTCGCGCTGTTCGAGCGGCTGAGCGCCCACGGGCACGAGCTCGACGGCGAGCTGAAGCGACTGGAGCAGGAGCCCGACAAGCAGCGCACTGCTCAGCTCCTGCCGGACCTGCGCGAGCGCGCCCGCCAGATCATCGAGGCGGCGGACTCGCTGCGGTGGGCCGCCCGCGACCGGGCCCGGCGCTTCGCGGAGGACGAGCTGTCGCTGCTGTCGGAGCAGATCGAGATGGAGTCGGGCGCGCTGCGCGACTGGTCCCGCGAACCGGTGGACGACCTGGCGGCGGCGGCCGCCGAGTGGGACGCGGCCCAGACCGCGCCGACCTCGACCCCGACCCCGGCCCCGGAACCGGCACCGGCCCCGAAGGCGGCGCCCACGCCTCCGCCGGCGGCCCTGAACCCGCCGACCCCGACGATGCAGTACCCCTGGCAAAAGGCCCCCCGCCCGGAGAGCGCGGGCTGACACCCGGCACTGCCGGGTACCCGCCGGGTGTCCCATCGGGCACGCCGGGCATGCGGGGCACACCAGGTACGAGCGCGTGCGGATCCGGGGCGGGCCCGGCCCACCCCGGGGCCGGGAGCCCCTCGGGGGGTGTCCGGGGCCTGGCTCCGGGAGCGCGGTCCTGGGGCGGAGCCCCTGGTTCGGGAAGGGGCGGGGTGGGGGAGAGTCCCGCGGCGCCCCCCGGCGCCGACCGACCGCCACGCGCTCCGTAGGCTCTGCCCGCTCCGGCGGGAGCCGAGGGGGCCCGCTCACGCCCCCGTGAAGGGCCCCGGCTGCCGTCGCGGCCCCGCGAGCGGTAACCTCCGCCTCATGTCCCGCCATGTCGCCATCGTCACCGATTCCACGGCCTACCTGCCCCGACCGGCCATGGCACGGCACGGAATCACCTCCGTCCCGCTCACCGTGGTGCTCGGCGGCGAGGCGCTCGAAGAAGGCACGGAGATCTCGGCGCGCAGCCTGGCCCTCGCCCTGCAGAAGCGCCGCTCGGTCACCACGTCCCGCCCCGGCCCGGAGGAGTTCGTCCGGGCCTACCGGGCCGCCGCCGACGCCGGGGCGACCGGCATCGTCAGCCTGCACCTGTCCGCCGAGTTCTCCGGGACCTACGACGCCGCCGTGGTGGCCGCCAGGACCGCGCCCGTACCCGTACGCGTCGTGGACACCGGCATGGTCGCGATGGCCCTCGGGTTCTGCGCGCTCGCCGCGGCCGAGGTCGCCGAGGCGGGCGGCGCCGTGGACGAGGCCGTGGCGGCGGCCGAGAAGCGGGCGGCGGACATGGCCGCCTACTTCTACGTCGACACCCTCGACTACCTGCGCCGCGGCGGCCGGATCGGGGCCGCGCAGGCCCTGCTCGGCTCGGCCCTGGCGGTGAAGCCGCTGCTGACCCTGGACGGCGGGCGGATCGAGATGCTGGAGAAGGTGCGTACGGCCTCCAAGGCCATCGCCCGGCTGGAAGAGCTGGCGGTCGAGCGTGCCGGCTCCGCAGACGTGGACGTGGCGGTGCACCACCTCGCGGCACCGGAGCGGGCCGAGAAGCTTGCGGAGCGGCTCCGCGAGCGGATCCCCGGCCTGGTCGAGCTGCACGTCAGCGAGGTCGGCGCGGTGATCGGCGCGCACACCGGGCCGGGGCTCCTGGCGGCGGTCGTCTCGCCCCGCTGATCACCGGAACGAGTGGCCCGGATATCCACAACGGGGCGGATATCCACCGGAATTGAAGGGTCCGCACGGCGGTCGGGATCTGCCCCTACGGTCGTGCCATGACTCTTCGAACGCGTACTTCCCGTCCTTCCCGTCCTTCGTTCCGGCCGTCGGGCGCCACCAGCGGCCCGGGCCGCTCCCGCCTCTCCGACAGCCGTCTGCGCCACGGCGGTGGCGCCGGCAGGCGCCGCCACGGTCTCCGGGCCGCGCCTCCGCCTCCGCATCCCGGTCCGGGTCCTGGTCCCGCTTTCGGTCCGCATCCCGATCCGGGGGCGGACGCGGTGCGGCGCAGGGCCGAAGCGCTGCTCGGCGGCGGCCCGCCGCAGCAACCGCCGCCTGCCGCGGCGGATCCCCCGGCACCGCCCGGCGAGGCGGCCGAAGCCCTGCCCGCCGAGAGGGCGCGCGGGCTGGCGGTGCGGGAGCGGCTGCCGCTGTGGCTGCAGGCCCGGTGCGCGGTGGAGCCGCGCACGGTGGCCGCGGTCGGGGTGGTGCTGGTCGTCGCCGTGGGCCTGGCCGGGCAGCAGTACTGGTCGGCCCGGCCGCGGGAGGTGACCGCCCCGGCGCCGGCCGCCCCGGCGGTGCTGTCGGCGGGGGCCACGGCGCCGGCGGCGACACCGGCCGCGGCGGGCGGCGGCGCGGGGCCCGAACGGATCGTCGTCGACGTCGGCGGCAAGGTCCGGGATCCGGGAGTGCGGCGGCTGCCGGCCGGTTCCCGGGTCGAGGACGCGCTGGCCGCCGCCGGGGGAGTGCGTCCGGGCACGGACACCACCGGGCTGAACCGGGCCCGGGTGCTCGTGGACGGCGAGCAGGTACTGGTGGGGGTGACGGCGCAGCCGCAGCCGCACCCGGGAGGGCCCGCGGGCGGGCCGGCCGCCGGGCCGCTCAGCCTGGGCTCGGCCACCGTCGAGCAGCTGGACGGTCTGCCGGGGGTGGGTCCCGTCCTCGCCCAGCACATCGTGGACTTCCGCACCGCCCGCGGCGGCTTCCGTTCCGTGGAGGATCTCCGCCAGGTCAACGGCATCGGTGAGCGGCGCTTCGCCGACCTGCGCAAGCTGGTGCGGCCGTGAGCCGCCCGGAGGGGGCGGGCCCGGCGGATCTGCGTCTCGCGGTGCCGGCCCTGGCCGCCTGGGCTGCGGCCGCCCTCGCCCTCGACGCACCCGTCGGGCGGACCGCCCTCGGCGTGGGCCTGGCGGCGGTCGGCGCGGGGCTCCTGCTGCTGGTCCAGGGACGGCGCCCGGGGGCCCTGTGGAGGGTCGCCCCGGCCGCGGCGGCGGCTCTGCTGTGCGCGGCCGCGGGAGCCGGTGTCGCGGGGCTTCAGCTGGCCGAGGCGCGGGCCGGGCCGGTCGCCGGGCTGGCGCGGCAGCACGCCAGGGTCCTGGCGGAACTCACCGTCGATTCCGACCCCAGGACCGCGCGGAGTGGGAGCGGGCCGCCGGTGGTGGTGCTGGACGCGGTGGTGACCCGGGTGACCGGACCCGACGGGGTGAGCACCCGGGTCGAGACCCCGGTGCGGGTGCTGTCCGCTCACACGGGATGGGCCGGGCTCCTGCCCTCCACCCGCGTGGCGGTGGCCGCCCGGCTGGCCCCGGCGGGGGACGGGGAGCGGGCCGTGGCGCTGCTCCGTCCGGGCGGTGACACGCCACCGGGGGTGACCGGCGGTCCGGACGCCGCGCAGCGGCTGGCGGGGCGGCTGCGGGCCGGACTGCGCGGGGCCACCGAGGGGCTCGCACCGGATGCGCGGGCCCTGCTCCCGGGACTGGTCGTCGGGGACACCTCCAGGGTTCCGCCCGACCTGCACGAGGCCTTCCGGGCCACCGATCTGCTGCACCTGCTGGCCGTCTCCGGGTCGAACCTGACCGTGGTGCTGTTCCTGCTCATCGGGCCCCCGGCGCGCGCCCAGCAGGCGGAGCGGCGCGGGCTGGCGCCCCGGCTGGGACTCTCGCTGCGGACGACCGCCCTGTGCGGGGCGGCGCTGACGCTGGCGTTCGTCGTGGTGTGCCGGCCGGAGCCGAGCGTGCTGCGGGCAGCGGCCTGCGGGGCGGTCACCCTGCTGGCCATCGCCACCGGCCGGCGCAGGTCCCTGATTCCCGCACTGGGGGCCGCGGTGCTGCTGCTGGTGCTCTTCGACCCGTGGCTGGCCCGCAGTTACGGCTTCCTGCTCTCGGTCCTGGCCACCGGGGCGCTGCTGACGCTCGCCCCCCGGTGGAGCGGGGCGCTGCGGCGGCGCGGGATGGGGCCCCGGCTCGCCGATGCCGTGGGCGCCGCCGCTGCCGCCCAGGCGGTGTGCGCGCCGGTGGTCGCCGTGTTCGCGGCCCGGGTCAGCCTGGTGGCGGTGCCCTGCAACCTGCTGGCCGAGCTGGCCGCCGGGCCGGCGACCGTCCTCGGCTTCGCCGCGCTGGCGGTGGCCCCGCTGTCGATGCCCGTCGCGGAGGTGCTCGCCCGGTGCGCCGGGGTGCCCGCGGGGTGGATCGCTGCCGTCGCGCGGGCCGGGGCCGGGTTTCCCGGCGCGGAGCTGTCCTGGCCGGGCGGGTTCACCGGCGGGCTGCTGCTGGCCGCGGTCACCCTGGCGTTCGTCGTCCTCGGTGCCCGCTGGGGGCGGCGGCGGTGGCTGTGCTGTGTGCTGGCGGTGCTGCTGCTCCTTGCCGTGCTGCGGCCGCCGCAGCTCACCCGTACGCTCACCGGCTGGCCTCCGCCCGACTGGAGTTACGTCCAGTGCGCCGTGGGACAGGGGGACGCGGCCGTCCTCTCCACCGGGCCGGGGGAGGCGCTGGTGGTGGACGCCGGCCCGGATCCCGGGCCGGTGGACGAGTGCCTGCGCGAGCTGGGGGTGCACCGGGTGCCGATGCTTGTGCTGACGCACTTCCACGCCGACCATGTGGGAGGTTTGCAGGGCGTCCTGCGGGGCCGTTCGGTGGGGATGATCCAGGCCTCCGTGCTGGAAGAGCCCTTCGGACAGGCCGAGTTCGTCCGCCGGACCGCGGCGGCCGCCGGGGTGCCGGTCGTACCGGCCGTGCAGGGGGAGCGGCGCCGGGCCGGCCCCTTCGAATGGCAGGTGCTGTGGCCGCCACCGCCCGGGTCGTACTTCGAAGGGCCCAACGATGCGAGCGTCGTGCTGCTGGTGCGCGGCGCGGGGCTGACCCTGCTGCTGCTCGGCGATCTCGAACCGGCTTCGCAGGAAGCCCTTCTGAGGGAGCATCCGAAGCTCGGTCCGGTCGATGTCCTCAAGGTCGCCCACCACGGCTCGGCGCACCAGGATCCCGGGCTGCACGAACGGGTCCGGCCGCGCCTGGCGATTGTTCCCGTCGGTACAAAAAACCGCTACGGGCACCCCGCGCCGGGTACGCTCGCCCGCCTGCGGGCCGTGGGTGCGACGGTGCTGCGCACCGACACCGACGGTTCGATCGCGGTCGGTGGAACCGGCGTTCGGCTGCGTGCGTTTCCAGCCAGGGGACGGCGCATTCGACGCGGGCATACCGGGCGTGACCGCTCTGTTTGCCCACAACCCGACAGCATGATCGAATGCCTCTTCGCCAGAACGGTCCAAGTCCACACTGCACGGGGGTGCACACGTCATGTTCGGTCGCCGACGGGGGATGGAGTCGGCCGGAAGTTCCAGCCCGCACTCATCCGCGACACTGACGCTGCCGCCGACGGCGCGTCTGCTCAGCTGCCGCGTCCTCGACACGGTCCACCGGCCCATCCGGCAGGCCGCGTTCGAGGTCACGGATCCGATCGGCCGCCGGATCGTCAGCGGCGAGACCGATCCGTTCGGCGGTTTCACGGCCGCCGTACCGGAGGGGGAGTACCGGCTCTCCGTCACCGCCGAGGGGTACACGCCCTTCCACGGGGTCACGCTCGTGGGAGATCCGGCGCAGCCGGGTACGGGGGAGATCATCCTCGACGCGGTGGAGCCGCCGGTGCTGCCGCAGCCGGGCCACTGGGAGCTCGACCCGGCGCATTCGTCCATCGGTTTCACGGCCCGGCACATCGGCATGGCCCGGATCAACGGACGCTTCAACACGTTCGCCGGGGCGGTGCGGATAGCCGACCGCATGGAGGAGTCCTCCATGCACGTGATCATCGACGCGGCGAGCATCGACACCGGGCTGCGGCTGCGCGACGACCACCTGCGCTCGGGGGACTTCCTGGACGCGGTCCGCCACCCCACGGTGGAGTTCTACAGCGAACGGTTCATGCACCGCACCGGCAGCCGCTGGGCCGTCGCGGGCGCCCTGACGCTCCACGGGGTGAGCCGGTCCGTGACGCTGGACACCCAGTACCTGGGCCTCGGAACGGGCATGGAGGGCGAGGTACGGGCGGCCTGCCGGGCCACCGCCGAACTGCACCGCGAGGACTTCACCCTCAACTGGCAGTCGATGCTGGCGCACGGGATCGCCGCGATCGGTTCGAGCGTGGACGTGACGCTGGACGTCCAGATCGTGCACAAGGCCTGACCCCGGCGGGGCTCAGGGGGCCTCCAGCCAGCCTTCGTACTCGGCGGCGAGGCCGTCCAGCGCGGTGGCGTCGAGCCGGTCCTGCGGATCCTCGACGACGACCAGCCACTGGGCGTCCTCGGCGTCGTCCTCGCCGGCCAGCGCGTCGCGGACCAACTGCGGCTCCTCCGGGAGGCCGAAGCGGTCCACGGCCTCCTGCGCCACCTCCTCGGCGGCGTCGCGGTCGGGCAGGACGAGTACATGTCGCACGTTCACCCGGCCATTGTCGGACACCCGGTGGAGGGGGCCGGGGCGCGGGGGGCTGTCAGTGCGGCGTGGGATGCTGGAGGCGATGGCCACCAGGAAGAATTCCACCGACGATCCGCTTGCCCCGATCACCCTCGCGGTGGGGCAGGAGGAGCTGCTGCTCGACCGCGCCGTGCGGGAGGTGGTGGCGGCCGCGCGTGCCGCCGACGCCGACACCGACGTCCGCGACCTCACCTCCGACCAGCTCCAGCCCGGCACCCTCGCCGAGCTGGTGAGCCCTTCGCTCTTCTCCGAGCGCAAGGTGCTCGTCGTGCGCAACGCGCAGGACCTGTCCGCCGACACGGTCAAGGAGGTCAAGGCCTACCTCGCCGCTCCCTACGAGGAGATCGCGCTGGTCCTCCTCCACGCGGGCGGCGTCAAGGGCAAGGGCCTGCTGGACGCGGCGCGCAAGGCGGGAGCCCGGGAGATCGCCTGCCCGAAGATGACGAAGGCGGCGGACCGGCTCGCGTTCGTACGGGGCGAGTTCCGCACGCTGGGCCGGTCGGCGACCCCGGAGGCGTGCCAGACCCTGGTCGACGCGATCGGCAGCGACCTGCGGGAGCTGGCGAGTGCCGCGGCGCAGCTGTGCGCGGACGTCGAGGGAACCATCGACGAGGCCGTCGTCGGCCGCTACTACACGGGCCGGGCCGAGGCCTCCAGCTTCACGGTCGCCGACCGGGCGGTCGAGGGGCGTGCGGCGGAGGCCCTGGAGGCCTTGCGCTGGTCCCTGGCCACCGGGGTGGCGCCGGTCCTGATCACCAGTGCTCTGGCACAGGCGGTCCGGGCGATCGGCAAGCTGGCCTCCGCCCCGCGCGGCGCCCGGCCCGGGGACCTCGCCCGGGACCTCGGTATGCCTCCGTGGAAGATCGACCGGGTCCGCCAGCAGATGCGGGGCTGGTCGGCGGACGGCGTCGCGGACGCGCTGCGCGCGGTGGCCGCCGCCGACGCGGGGGTCAAGGGCGGGGGTGACGATCCCGAGTACGCGCTGGAGAAGGCGGTCGTCGCGGTCGCCCGCGCCGCCCGCCCCCAGCGCCGCTGATCCCCCCGGCCAGCGCCGCTGATCCCCCCGGCGCCGCTGGTCCCGCCCCCCCCGGCGCCGCTGGTCCCGGCAACGCGAAGGCCCCGGTCGTCGTCCTGGGGAAGGACGGCGACCGGGGCCTTCGGTCACTGCTTGTGCGCCGCACCCGCGTGGCGAACGCTTCGTGTGCGGAGCGGGGTGCCGGTCAGGAGCGGGAGAGAGGGCCCACTGGGTCCCTTCCGGCGATCACATCGAGTGCGGAACTCAGATGGCGGCAACCTTGGAGGCCAGCGCCGACTTCTTGTTGGCGGCGGCGTTCTTGTGGATGACACCCTTCGAGACGGCCTTGTCCAGCTTCTTGGAAGCCAGACGGGCCGCAGCGGTGGCCTTCTCCGCGTCGCCGGCGAGGATGGCCTCGTTGGCCTTGCGGATGAAGGTGCGCAGCTCGGACTTGACCGACTTGTTGCGAAGGCGAGCCTTCTCGTTGGTCTTGTTCCGCTTGATCTGGGACTTGATGTTCGCCACGAAAGAGCCTTTTCAGGTTCAGAGGTTGATCTTCGGATTGTGTCCCGACGGCTGAGAGGGCACACGAGACACAGCTGCCCAGGCTACCAGGCACGCTCCCGGCGGCCCAAACCGAGCGCACTGCCCCGTCCATGGGACCATGGGAGCCTGCGTATGGACCGACATCGCGCCGCCGAGAGCGACCGGAGCCGGACTGTCCGCTGCGACCGACGCTCCGAAAACGCTTCCGACTGCGACCCGAGAATCAGGACACTGCGTGCCCGCGATCCCCAGCCACGTGCCCGAGCCGAGCCGTACCGACCCGGCGCTGATCCGCAACTTCTGCATCATCGCGCACATCGACCACGGCAAGTCGACCCTTGCCGACCGGATGCTCCAGCTCACCGGTGTCGTCGATCAGCGGCAGATGCGCGCCCAGTACCTCGACCGCATGGACATCGAGCGTGAGCGCGGCATCACGATCAAGTCCCAGGCGGTGCGACTGCCCTGGGCGCCCACCACGGGCGAGGGTCAGGGCAGCACCCACATCCTCAACATGATCGACACCCCCGGGCACGTCGACTTCACCTACGAGGTCTCGCGCTCCCTCGCCGCGTGCGAGGGCACGATCCTCCTGGTGGACGCCGCCCAGGGCATCGAGGCGCAGACCCTCGCCAACCTGTACCTGGCGATGGAGAACGACCTCGCGATCGTCCCCGTCCTCAACAAGATCGACCTGCCGGCCGCCCAGCCGGAGAAGTTCGCCGAGGAGCTCGCGAACCTGGTCGGCTGCGACCCCGACGACGTGCTGCGTGTCTCGGCCAAGACCGGCATGGGCGTCGACGCCCTGCTGGACAAGGTCGTCGCCACCGTCCCGGCCCCGGTCGGCGTCAAGGACGCCCCCGCCCGCGCGATGATCTTCGACTCGGTCTACGACTCGTACCGCGGCGTCGTCACGTACGTCCGTGTGGTCGACGGCCAGCTCAACAAGCGCGAGCGCATCAAGATGATGTCCACCGGCGCCACCCACGAGCTGCTGGAGATCGGTGTCTCCTCCCCGGAGATGACCCCGGCCGACGGCATCGGCGTCGGCGAGGTGGGCTACATCATCACCGGCGTGAAGGACGTCCGCCAGTCCAAGGTCGGTGACACCATCACCAGCCTGCACAACGGCGCGACCGAGGCCCTCGGCGGCTACAAGGACCCGAAGCCGATGGTCTTCTCGGGCCTCTACCCGCTCGACGGCTCGGACTACCCGGACCTGCGCGAGGCCCTGGACAAGCTCCAGCTCAACGACGCCGCGCTGGTCTACGAGCCCGAGACCTCGGCGGCCCTCGGCTTCGGCTTCCGCGTCGGCTTCCTCGGCCTGCTCCACCTGGACGTGGTCCGCGAGCGC
This sequence comes from Streptomyces yangpuensis, assembly GCF_024666385.1. Taxonomy (NCBI): domain Bacteria; kingdom Bacillati; phylum Actinomycetota; class Actinomycetes; order Kitasatosporales; family Streptomycetaceae; genus Streptomyces; species Streptomyces yangpuensis. Next base: position 2,499,698 of record NZ_CP102514.1, on the reverse strand, counting down.
CTGGAGCGCGAGTTCGGCCTCGACCTGATCGCCACCGCGCCGAACGTCGTCTACCGGGTGGTCCTGGAGGACGGCAAGGAAGTCACCGTCACCAACCCGAGCGAATTCCCCGAAGGCAAGATCAAGGATGTCTTCGAGCCGGTCGTCCGGGCCACCGTGCTCGCCCCGACCGAGTTCATCGGCGCGATCATGGAGCTGTGCCAGCAGCGCCGCGGCACGCTCCTCGGCATGGACTACCTCTCCGAGGACCGCGTCGAGATCCGCTACACCCTCCCGCTCGCCGAGATCGTCTTCGACTTCTTCGACCAGCTGAAGTCCAAGACCCGCGGCTACGCCTCCCTCGACTACGAGCCCACCGGCGAGCAGGCCTCCAGCCTGGTCAAGGTCGACATCCTGCTGCACGGCGACAAGGTCGACGCCTTCTCCGCCGTCTGCCACAAGGACGCCGCCTACGCCTACGGCGTGCGCCTGGTCGCCAAGCTGCGCGAGCTGATCCCGCGGCAGGCCTTCGAGGTGCCGGTCCAGGCCGCCATCGGCTCCCGCGTCATCGCCCGCGAGACCATCCGCGCCATCCGCAAGGACGTCCTCGCCAAGTGCTACGGCGGTGACATCTCCCGTAAGCGGAAGCTGCTGGAGAAGCAGAAGGAAGGCAAGAAGCGCATGAAGATGGTCGGCTCCGTGGAGGTCCCCCAGGAGGCCTTCATCGCCGTCCTCTCCAGTGACGAGTCCGGCGGCAAGAAGAAGTAGCCACCTGTCCGTCACCCGGCGTACACAGGCCCCCGCGCATTGCTGCGGGGGCCTGTTTCGTTATGAACCGGCCGCTCGTCAGCTCTTACGCGGGCGGCGGACGCGCTCTAGTCTGATCACTGCTCAACGGTTACTCGCCAGTTTAGAAAGTCAGACGGCTGCAAACCCGCCAGTCCCAAGCGCCCCCAGCGCCCCACGCCCACGCGCTGTCGCGTGGATCGGTCCGGAGGATGTCGTGAGCGACACACAGACCTATCTCGAGAACCGCCCGCCCACCGTGGCGGTGCTCTTCCGTGAGCGCGTCGCCGCGACGCCGAACGACGAGGCCTATCGCTATCCGGTGCCAGCGACCGACGGGCGGGGCGCCACCGACGACTGGAAGTCCCTGAGCTGGAGCCAGGCGGCCGAGCGCGTCTACGCCATCGCCGCCGGAATGATCTCCCTCGGCCTCGGAACGGAGGAGCGCGTCGCGCTCGCCTCCAACACCCGGGTCGAGTGGATCCTGTCCGACCTCGGCGTGATGTGCGCCGGCGGCGCGGTCACCACGGTCTACCCCAGCACCAACGCGGACGAGTCGGCGTTCATCCTCGCGGACTCCGAGAGCCAGGTGCTCATCGCCGAGGACGCCGCGCAGCTGGCGAAGGCCCGCGAGCGCCGCGCCGACCTGCCGCACCTGCGCCACGTCGTGGTCATGGAGGCCGCCGACGCGGTGCCCGCCGAAGGCGACCCCGAAGGCTGGGTGCTCTCGCTCGCCGACCTGGAGGCGAGAGGCCGCGAGTACCTCGCCAAGCACCCGGAGGCGGTCGACGAGCGCATCGCGTCCATCACCTCCGAGCAGCTCGCCACCCTCATCTACACCTCCGGCACCACGGGCCGCCCCAAGGGCGTCCGGCTGCTGCACGACAACTGGTCGTACCTGGCCAAGGCCATGGTCGCCACCGGTCTGATCGGCAAGGAGGACGTCCAGTACCTGTGGCTGCCGCTGGCCCACGTCTTCGGCAAGGTCCTGACCTCCGGGCAGATCGAGGCCGGGCACGTCACCGCGGTCGACGGCCGCATCGACAAGATCATCGAGAACCTGCCGGTCGTGCAGCCGACCTACATGGCGGCCGTCCCGCGCATCTTCGAGAAGGTCTACAACGGCGTGGCCGCCAAGGCCCGGGCCGGCGGCGGCGCCAAGTACAAGATCTTCCAGTGGTCGGTCGGCGTCGCCCGCGAGTACGCCAAGGTCACGCAGGACAACTTCCGGCGCACCGGGCGGGCCACCGCCCCCTTCGGCCTCACCACCAAGCACAAGGTCGCCGACGCGCTCGTCTACTCCAAGCTCCGCGACGCCTTCGGCGGCCGGCTGCGCGCCGCCGTCTCCGGCGCGTCCGCCCTGGCCCCCGACATCGGCTTCTTCTTCTCCGGCGCGGGCGTCCACATCCTGGAGGGCTACGGCCTGACCGAGTCCAGCGCGGCCTCTTTCGTCAACCCGGGCGAGGCCTACCGCACCGGCACGGTCGGCAAGCCGCTCCCCGGCACCGAGGTACGCATCGCCGACGACGGCGAGGTCCTGCTGCGCGGCCCCGGCATCATGCAGGGCTACCACCGGCAGCCGGACAAGACCGCCGAGGTCCTGGAGTCCGACGGCTGGCTGCACACCGGTGACATCGGCGAGCTGTCGGCCGACGGCTACCTGCGCATCACCGACCGCAAGAAGGACCTGATCAAGACCTCGGGCGGCAAGTACGTCGCCCCGGCGGAGATCGAGGGCCAGTTCAAGGCGATCTGCCCGTACGTGTCGACCATCGTCGTGCACGGCGCCGACCGGAACTTCTGCTCCGCCCTGATCGCGCTCGACGAGCCGTCGATCCTGACCTGGGCGGCCGAGAACGGGCTGGAGGGCAGGACGTACAAGGAGGTCCTGGCCGCGCCCGAGACCGACCGGCTGATCGAGACCTACGTCCAGACCCTGAACGAGGGCCTCCAGCGCTGGCAGACGGTCAAGAAGTTCCGGATCCTGCCGCGCGACCTGGACGTCGAGCACGGCGACCTCACCCCCAGCCTCAAGCTCAAGCGCCCGGTGGTCGAGCGTGAGTTCAAGCACCTGATCGACGAGATGTACGAGGGCACCCGCGAGGCGTAGCGCCCGCCGCGGGCCGTGCGGGGCGGGGCGGTGACCCGCCCCGCACGCCCCGCACCCCCTCCCGGCCCTCCGCCCCGGGCCCCGCGCCGCGAGGAGCGGGGCGGAGCCCGGTGGCGGGTGCGCGATGATGGGGGTATGCCTTCCGCACTCCCCGACGGTGAACCCATGCCCGAAGACGGCTCGCTGCCGTCGCACGCCCTGGCGGGCGCGGGGGAGCGGCCGCTCGGCTTCTACCTGCACGTCCCGTACTGCGCCACGCGCTGCGGATACTGCGACTTCAACACCTACACGGCCACCGAGCTGCGGGGCACCGGAGGCGTGCTCGCTTCCCGCGAGAACTACGCCGACACCCTGATCGACGAGGTCCGGCTCGCCCGGAAGGTCCTCGGCGACGACCCCCGCGAGGTCCGGACCGTGTTCGTCGGCGGCGGCACGCCGACGCTGCTGCCCGCCACCGACCTCGTACGGATGCTCGCGGCGATCCGGGACGAGTTCGGCCTGGCCGCCGACGCCGAGATCACGACCGAGGCCAACCCGGAGTCCGTGGACCCGGCCTACCTGGCCGAGCTGCGCGCCGGGGGCTTCAACCGGATCTCCTTCGGCATGCAGAGCGCCAAGCAGCACGTCCTGAAGGTCCTGGACCGCACCCACACCCCCGGACGCCCCGAGGCCTGCGTGGCGGAGGCCCGCGCGGCGGGCTTCGAGCACGTCAACCTCGACCTGATCTACGGGACGCCCGGCGAGACGGACCAGGACTGGCGGGACTCCCTCGCCGCCGCCCTCGGGGCCGGCCCGGACCACGTCAGCGCGTACGCGCTGATCGTCGAGGAGGGCACGCAGCTGGCCCGCCGGATCCGCCGGGGCGAGGTCCCCATGACCGACGACGACGTCCACGCCGACCGCTACCTGATCGCCGACGAGGTCATGGCCGCGGCCGGCTACTCCTGGTACGAGGTCTCGAACTGGGCCGCCTCCGAGGCCGGGCGCTGCCTGCACAACGAGCTGTACTGGCGCGGCGCCGACTGGTGGGGCGCAGGTCCCGGCGCGCACTCGCACGTGGGCGGGGTGCGCTGGTGGAACGTCAAGCACCCCGGCGCCTACGCCGCCGCCCTCGCGGAGGGACGCTCCCCGGGTGCGGGGCGCGAGCTCCTCTCGGACGAGGACCGCCGCGTGGAGCGGATCCTGCTGGAGCTGCGCCTGGTGGACGGGGTCCCGCTGTCCCTGCTCGCCGCGGCCGGCCTCGCGGCGTCCCGCAGGGCTCTCGCGGACGGGCTCCTGGAGCCGGGGCCCTACGAGGCCGGGCGGGCCGTGCTGACCCTGCGCGGGCGGCTGCTGGCCGACGCGGTGGTCCGCGACCTGGTCGACTGATCACCTTCCCGGGTGAACCCGCGCGGATCCGGGTCAGCGCTGCCTACCCTGTTCCTAGCCTGTCGTCGTACCTCACGGCGGCAGAAACGGAGGGCCGGAGATGACCGCTGTGGACGATCAGCGCATGACCGAGTTCTTCGAGAGCCTCGCGGCTCCCGAGGGCGTCAAGGTCGAGCTCCTCCGGGGGGAAATCGTGATGATGGCCGGGCCCGACGTGGTCCACAACCTGATCGTGCTGTTCATCGCGCGTCAGATCCCCCCCGACCGCTGGTACCCGCTCCAGACCCAGGACGTGGCCATTCCAGGGGAGTCCTCCGAGCCTCAGCCCGATCTCGTCGTGGTCGCTCCGGAAGCGCTTCCGGAGGGAAGCGGTCGGCTCCTGCCGGTGCAGGCCGTCTCGCTCCTCGTCGAGGTCGTCTCGAAGACGAGCAAGGTGCGCGACTACGTGACGAAGCGCTCCATCTATGCCGCGGGCGGTGTTCCCGCCTACCTGATCGTCGACCCCTTCGAAGCGAAGTGCACGCTGCTCACCGAGCCGTTCGGCGGCGGGGACCAGGCCGACTACCGCACGGCGCGGACCAGCAAGTTCGCAGAACCGGTCCCGCTCGACGGCCTCGGAGTGACGCTCGACACCGCGGAGTTCGGCACCCTGCCGTAGATCAGGCCGGGGCCGTGACGAAGTCGATGAGCTCCTCCACGCGGCCCAGCAGGGTCGGTTCCAGGTCCTTGTAGGACGTCACCCGGGACAGGATGTGCTGCCAGGCGGCCCCGGTGTTCTCCGGCCAGCCCAGGGCCCGGCAGACGCCCGTCTTCCAGTCCTGGCCGCGCGGGACCACCGGCCATGCGGCGATGCCCAGCGCCGACGGTTTCACCGCCTGCCAGACGTCCACGTACGGGTGACCCACCACCAGCACGTCCGGCGAGGTCACCGCGGCGGCGATACGGGACTCCTTCGAGCCCGGCACCAGATGGTCCACCAGCACCCCCAGCCGGGCGTCCGGCGCCGGGCCGAACTCCGCCACCACCGCCGGCAGGTCGTCGACGCCCTCCAGGTACTCGACCACCACGCCCTCGATGCGCAGGTCGTCGCCCCAGACCCGCTCCACCAGCTCGGCGTCGTGCCGGCCCTCGACATAGATCCGGCCCGCCCGGGCCACCCGCGCCCGGGCTCCGGGGACGGCGATCGACCCCGAGGCCGTACGGGCCGGCGCCGACGGGCCCCGCGGCGGGCGGACCAGGGTGACCACCGCGCCCTCCAGCAGGAAGCCCCGCGGCTCCATCGGGAACACCCGGCGCTTGCCGAAGCGGTCCTCCAGGGTCACCGTGCCCGCCTCGCAGGCCACCACGGCGCCGCAGAAGTCCGTACCGGCCACCTCGACGACCAGGTCCGGTTCGGCGGCGACCTCGGGGACGGCCTTCGGCCGCTTCCACTGGGGGGTCAGGTCGGGGGAGTACTCGCGCATCCGGCCGACACTAGGAGAGCCCTGCGCGTCCCGCCTACGACACGCCGGAACGGGCCGCCAGTGTGGCGCGTTGCGCACGGACGAACTCGGCGGTGACCACCGCTCCGTGACCGGGCACGTACAACGCGTCCTCGCCGCCCAGTGACAGCAGCCGGTCCAGGGCGGCGGGCCACTGCCGGGGCATCGCGTCCGGGCCCGCCATCGGCTCGCCCGACTCCTCGACCAGGTCCCCGCAGAACACCGTCTCGCGCTCGCCCGGGACGAAGACGGCCAGGTCGTGCCCGGTGTGCCCGGGCCCCACGTTGGCCAGCAGCACCTGCACCCCGCCCAGGTCCAGCGTCCACTCGCCCGACACGTGATGGCCGGGCAGCACCAGCCGCTCCACGGCCTCGGCCGCCTCCGCCTCGGCGAGCCCGTGCCGCACCGCGTCCCCGCGCAGCTCCTCGCGGTCCGCGGCGAGCAGCGCGGCCAGCCCGACCGCCCCGTAGACCTCGGCCCCCGGGAAGGCCGCCGCACCCAGGACGTGATCGAAATGGCCGTGCGTGAATGCGATATGGGTCACGCTCCGGCCCGTCAGCCGCTCGGCCTCGGCCCGCACCCCGGCACCCTCGCGCAGGCACGAGCCCGGGTCGATCAGGAGCACGGAATCGTCCCCCACCACCAGCCCCACCGTGCAGTCCCACACCGGCAGACGCCGTCGGCCGGCCCGCCCGGTGAGCCGTTCCCAGCCCGCCTCTTCCCATCGCACGTCCATGCCGCGACGCTACCCTGGCGGGCCTCCCTTGCCAGGGTCTTACTACCCGGCCGTACACTGAGCGGGGGCTCTCTGGCACTCGAACCCACAGAGTGCCAACGAACGTCAGAACACGTCGGAACACGGCAACGGATCACGCTGGAGGTGTGCGCGATGCTCAGCGAACGCAGACTCGAAGTGCTGCGCGCCATCGTCCAGGACTACGTCGGGACGGAGGAGCCGGTCGGCTCCAAGGCGCTCACCGAGCGGCACCGGCTCGGCGTCTCGCCCGCCACCGTGCGCAACGACATGGCGGTGCTGGAGGAAGAGGGCTACATCGCCCAGCCCCACACCAGCGCCGGCCGGATCCCCACCGACAAGGGCTACCGCCTCTTCGTCGACAAGCTGGCGGGGGTCAAGCCGCTGTCCACGCCCGAGCGCCGGGCCATCCAGAACTTCCTCGACGGCGCCGTCGACCTCGACGACGTCGTCGGCCGCACCGTGCGGCTGCTCGCGCAGCTCACCCGGCAGGTGGCGGTCGTCCAGTACCCGAGCCTGACCCGGTCGACCGTCCGGCACGTGGAGCTGCTCTCGCTCGCTCCCGCACGCCTGATGCTCGTACTGATCACGGACACCGGACGCGTCGAGCAGCGGCTCGTCGACTGCCCGAGCCCCTTCGGCGAGGCCTCGCTGGCCGACCTGCGGGCCCGGCTCAACAGCAGGGTCGTCGGCCGTCGCTTCACCGACGTGCCCCCGCTCGTCCAGGACCTGCCGGAGTCCTTCGAGGCCGACGACCGCGGCACGGTCTCCACCGTGCTGTCGACCCTCCTCGAAACGCTGGTGGAGGAGGCGGAGGAGCGGCTGATGATCGGCGGCACCGCCAATCTCACCCGCTTCGGACACGATTTCCCCCTGACGATCAGGCCGGTGCTGGAGGCGCTGGAGGAGCAGGTCGTGCTCCTCAAGCTGCTCGGCGAGGCCAACGAGTCGGGGATGGCCGTAAGGATCGGGCACGAGAACGCCTACGAGGGGCTCAACTCCACGTCGGTCGTCTCGGTCGGTTACGGTTCGGGCGGCGAAACCGTCGCCAAACTCGGCGTGGTCGGACCGACCCGCATGGACTACCCCGGAACGATGGGAGCGGTACGCGCAGTGGCACGTTACGTCGGACAGATCCTGGCGGAGTCGTAAGTGGCCACGGACTACTACGCCGTTCTCGGCGTGCGCCGCGACGCATCGCAGGACGAGATCAAGAAGGCCTTCCGGCGCCTCGCGCGTGAACTCCACCCGGACGTGAATCCGGATCCGAAGACGCAGGAGCGCTTCAAGGAGATCAACGCGGCCTACGAGGTGCTCTCGGACCCGCAGAAGAAGCAGGTCTACGACCTCGGCGGCGACCCGCTGTCCGCCTCCGGCGGTGGCGGCGGAGCCGGCGGCTTCGGCGCGGGCGGCTTCGGCAACTTCTCCGACATCATGGACGCCTTCTTCGGCCAGGCCTCGCAGCGCGGCCCGCGCTCGCGGACCCGGCGCGGCCAGGACGCCATGATCCGCCTCGACCTCGAGCTCGACGAGGCGGCCTTCGGGACCACCAAGGACATCCAGGTGGACACGGCCGTCGTCTGCACCACCTGCTCCGGCGAGGGTGCCGCCCCCGGCACCTCGGCGCAGACGTGTGACATGTGCCGCGGCCGCGGTGAGGTCTCGCAGGTCACCCGGTCCTTCCTGGGCCAGGTCATGACCTCGCGCCCCTGCCCGCAGTGCCAGGGCTTCGGCACCGTCGTCCCGACCCCGTGCCACGAGTGCGCGGGCGACGGCCGGGTCCGCTCCCGCCGCAGCCTCACGGTCAAGATCCCGGCCGGTGTCGAGAACGGCACCCGGATCCAGCTCGCGGGCGAGGGCGAGGTCGGCCCCGGCGGCGGCCCCGCCGGCGACCTGTACGTGGAGATCCACGAGCTGGCGCACCCGACCTTCCAGCGCCGCGGGGACGACCTGCACTGCACGGTCACCATCCCCATGACGGCGGCCGCGCTGGGCACCAAATGCCCGCTGGAGACGCTCGACGGGCTGGAGGAGATCGACATCCGGCCCGGCACCGGGTCCGGCCAGGCGATCCCGCTGCACGGGCGCGGCGTCACCCACCTGCGCGGCGGCGGGCGCGGCGACCTGATCGTCCACGTCGAGGTCACCACCCCGACCAAGCTGGACGCCCAGCAGGAGGAACTGCTGCGCCAGCTGGCGAAGCTGCGCGGCGAGGAGCGGCCCATGGGCCAGTTCGCGCCGGGCCAGCAGGGCCTGTTCAGCCGTCTGAAGGACGCGTTCAACGGTCGCTGACCGAAGGCCGCGCACCGCTTCGAGCCCGGTCCGGGGACGCCCCCGGCCGGGCTCTTCGCGTGCCCCCGGCAGCCGCCCGCGGGGCCGCCGGGAGCGGACTATGCCAGGCGAATGCGGTGATTCGGCCCCATGGGCGGGACGTGGCACGATGCAGTGCATGTCCACCGCCGCGAACGGTCTCTCCCCCCACCCGATCGTGCAGGCTCCCATGGCGGGCGGCGCCTCCTGCCCGCCGCTCGTCGCCGCCGTGTGCGAGGCGGGCGGACTGGGCTTCCTCGCCGGGGGCTACAAGACCGCCGACGGGATGTACCAGGAGATCAAACAGGTGCGCGCCCTCACCCGGTACCGCTTCGGCGTGAACCTCTTCATGCCGCAGACCGGGTACGCCGACCCGGCCGCGGTGGAGGCGTACCGCGGGCAGCTGGCCGGCGAGGCGAGCTGGTACGAGATCTCGCTCGCCGAGGAGGACATCATCGGCACCAGCGACGACGGCTACGACGCCAAGCTGGCCATCCTCCTCGAGGACCCGGTCCCGGTGGTGTCGTTCACCTTCGGCTGTCCCGACCCCACGGCCCTCGCCGCCCTGCGCAAGGCCGGTACGTACACCGTCGTCACGGTGACCTCCGTCGAGGAGGCCCGCAGCGCCCAGCAGGCGGGCGCCGACGCCGTCTGCGTCCAGGGCGTCGAGGCGGGCGGCCACCAGGGCACCCACCGGGACGACCCGCAGATCGACGGCACGGCGGCCGTGGGACTGCTCGCGCTGGTGGCGCAGGTACGGGAGGCCGTGGCCCTGCCGATCATCGCCGCGGGCGGAGTCATGCGGGGCGCGCAGATCGCCGCGCTGCTGGCGGCCGGCGCGGCGGCGGCGCAGCTCGGCACGGCCTTCCTGGTGTGCCCCGAATCGGGGGCGGACCCCGTCCACAAGAAGGCGCTGACCGATCCGCTCTTCGTCCGGACGGAACTGACCCGGGCCTTCTCCGGGCGGCCGGCCCGGGGACTGGTCAACCGCTTCGTGCGGGAGCACGGCCCCTACGCCCCGGCCGCCTACCCCCAGGTCCACCACCTGACCTCGGGGCTGCGCAAGGCGGCCGCCGCGGCCGGGGACCCGCAGGGCATGGCCCTCTTCGCGGGCCAGGGGCACCGGCTGGCCAGAGCGCTGCCGGCGGCGCAGCTGGTCGAGGTGCTGGCGGCCGAACTGGCCGAGGCACAGAACACGTTGAAGGACATGCAGATGAGGAGTGCGTCATGACGGCCCCGGTGTTCGTGGTCGAAGAGGTCCCCGCAGGGGCGGAGTTCGTCCTGGACGGCCCCGAGGGCCGGCACGCCGTGTCGGTGAAACGGCTGAACCCGGGCGAGCAGGTGGTCCTCACCGACGGCCGCGGCGGCTGGGCGGAGGCGGTCGTCAAGGCCGCCGAGGGCAAGGACCGGCTCGTCCTGGCCGTCGCCGCCGCCGGGCAGGAGGCGGAGCCCGGCGTCCGCATCACCGTGGTCCAGGCCCTGCCCAAGGGAGACCGGGGCGAGCTGGCCGTCGAGACGATGACCGAGACCGGCGTGGACGCGATCGTTCCCTGGCAGGCCTCGCGCTGCATCACGCAGTGGCGCGGCGACCGCGGGGCCAAGTCCCTGGCCAAGTGGCGGGCCACCGCCCGCGAGGCGGGCAAGCAGTCCCGCCGCGTCCGCTTCCCGGAGGTGGCCGAGGCCATGTCCACCAAGCAGGTCGCCGCGCTGCTGGCCGGCGCCGACCTGGCGATGGTCCTGCACGAGGACCGCGACACCCCGTCGCAGGCCCTGGCCACGGCCGAGCTGCCCGCCTCCGGTTCCGTCGTCCTGGTGGTCGGGCCGGAAGGCGGGGTCTCCCCGGAGGAGCTGGCGGTCTTCGCCGCGGCGGGGGCGCACCCGTACCGCCTCGGCCGTTCCGTCCTGCGGACCTCCACCGCCGGCACCGCGGCCGCGGCGGTCCTGCTCGCCCGTACCGGACGCTGGGCCTGACCGGCCGGAACGCGCGCCCGCGGCGGGCCCCGGCTGGATACGATGCCCGGACCGATCAACATCACGGGAGGGTGAGCAATGGCCGGGGAACCGCAGGCCGACTGCCTGTTCTGCAAGATCGTCGAGGGCGCCGTCCCGGCGACGGTGGTCCGGGAGACCGAGACCACCGTCGCCTTCCGGGACATCAACCCGCAGGCGCCCACGCACGTGCTCGTCATCCCCAAGGTGCACTACCCCGACGCGGCCTCCCTCGCGGCCGCCGAGCCGGGCATCGCCGCCGACATACTGCGTGAGGCCGCACAGGTCGCCGCCGACGAGAAGATCGACGACCACGGTTACCGGATCGTCTTCAACACCGGCTCCGGCGCCGGCCAGACCGTCTGGCACGCGCACGCGCACGTCCTGGGCGGCCGCGGCCTCCAGTGGCCCCCCGGATAGCACGTGTCCGTCAGAGAGTTCGTGGTGCTGGGCACCGCCAGCCAGGTGCCCACCCGCCACCGCAACCACAACGGCTACCTGCTGCGCTGGGACGGCGAGGGCATCCTCTTCGACCCGGGCGAGGGCACGCAGCGCCAGATGCTGCGTGCCGGCGTGGCCGCGCACGACATCAACCGGATCTGCATCACCCACTTCCACGGCGACCACAGCCTCGGCCTCGCCGGGGTGATCCAGCGGATCAACCTCGACCAGGTCCCGCACCCCGTCGCCGCGCACTACCCGGCGTCCGGACAGAAGTTCTTCGACCGGCTCCGGTACGCCACGGCCTACCGGGAGACCGTGGAGCTCCTGGAGGAACCGGTCTGCGAGGACGGACCGGTGGCGCAGGGCGCCTCGTACGTCCTGGAGACCCGGCGGCTCTCGCACCCCGTGGAGTCCTTCGGCTACCGGATCACCGAGCCCGACGGGCGCCGGATGGTGCCCGAGCTGCTCGCCCGGCACGGGATCAAGGGCCCCGACGTGGGCCGGATCCAGCGGGACGGGCACCTCGGCGGGGTCACGCTGGAAGAGGTCAGCGAACCCAGACCCGGGCAGCGCTTCGCCTTCGTCATGGACACCCGGCTCTGCGGCGGCGTGGACGAGCTCGCCGAGGGCTGCGACATGCTGGTGATCGAGTCGACCTTCCTCGACGAGGACGAACGCCTGGCCACCGACCACGGGCACCTCACCGCCGGCCAGGCGGCCCGGGTGGCGCGGGACGCGGGCGTACGCCACCTCGTGCTGACGCACTTCTCGCAGCGGTACACCGACCCCACCGAGTTCGAACGCCAGGCGCGGGCGGCCGGTTTCGAGGGGGAGCTCACCGTGGCCGCGGACCTGATGCGGGTGCCGTTGCCGAAGCGGGGCTGACACGGGCGGCGGCCCGGGGCGCGCACACGCGTCCCGGGCCGCGGCGCGGCTTCCGGGGACCGGCCCGGAGGGCATCGTGCGGGTGATCTGCGCCACACTGGGTTTTGATCCCGCCCGGGGCGGGGAGACCTGGCAGCTTTCACCGAGAAACGGCCCTTCGAGACCGACAGGGGAGACCACCGTGGCCAGTGGGGACCTCGACAGCCGCACCGCAGCCCTGGACCCGCTCGGTCCGCTGCGCGACCCGGAGGAACCGGGCTGCGACGTCTTCCTGACCGGGACGGTCTTCCTCGACATCATCTTCACCGGCCTGGACTCGGCGCCGGTGCGCGGTACGGAGTCCTGGGCGCGCGGCATGGGCTCCAGCCCCGGCGGCGTCGCCAACATGGCCACCGCCCTGGCCCGGCTCGGTCTGCGCACCTCGCTGGCCGCAGCCTTCGGCGACGACCACTACGGCGAGTACTGCTGGGACGCCCTGGAGCAGGGTGAGGGCATCGACCTGGCCATGTCCCGGACCGTCCCCGGCTGGCACAGCCCCGTCACCGTCTCGATGGCCTACGAGGGCGAGCGCACGATGGTCTCCCACGGCCACGAGGCCCCTCCGCCGGCGGGCCCCGGCCCCTTCCCGCAGTGCCCGCCGAGGGCCCGCGCCGCCGTCGCCTCGCTGGAGCCCGGCCGCGGCGAGGAATGGATCGGAGAGGCCGCCCGGCGCGGTTCGCGGATCTTCGCGGACGTGGGATGGGACGAGAGCGGACGGTGGGACCTGGGGGCCCTGGCCGACCTGGAGCACTGCGAGGCCTTCCTGCCGAACGCGGGCGAGGCCATGCGGTACACACGCACCGACTGCCCGCGGGCGGCGGCCCGCGCGCTGGCCGAGAGGGTCCCGGTCGCGGTGGTGACCATGGGCGCGGAGGGCTCGTACGCGGTCGACAGCCGCACCGGGGAGACCGCCCACGTCCCCGGGATCGCCGTGGAGGAGCTGGACCCGACGGGGGCGGGGGACGTCTACGTGGCGGGCTTCGTCACCGGCACCCTGGCGGGCTGGCCGCTCGCGGACCGGCTGGCCTTCGCCGGGCTGACCGCGGCCCTGTCGGTCCAGGAGTTCGGCGGGTCCCTGTCGGCGCCCGGCTGGCCGGAGGTGGCCCACTGGTGGCGGGCCGCCCCGCACGCGCTCCGCGGCCGCTACGGCTTCCTGGACGAACTGATCCCGCCGGCCGCGACCCCGGCCGCCCGGCGCAGAGCTGTGCCGACCATCGGCTTCCGGCACTCCGCGTAGCCGCGGGACCGCGGACGCGGTCCGGGGGCGGGGCCGGGCCGGTGCGGGGCGGGGGCGGGGCGGGGGCCGGGCCGGGGCGGCGCTGAAAACCTCTCGGGGAAGCGGCGGCGGCGACGTACGCTTGGTACTCCGGAGGTCGTCGATCGGCGCGGCCCCTCAGCGGGAGGTATGCGCAGGCCACAGTGCCGGCCCATGACTCAGACATCGACAGCCCACATCCCCGCGCCGGGGCAGGCGCGAGCACATTTCACCGTACCGGCGACACACCCGATGGTGACGGTGCTCGGCTCGGGTGACGCCCTGTTGCGCGTGATCGAGAAGGCCTTCCCGAAGGCCGACATCCATGTTCGGGGCAATCAGGTCAGCGCGATCGGAGAAGCGGCGGAAGTCGCCCTGATCCAGCGACTGTTCGACGAGATGATGCTGGTGCTCCGCACCGGGCAGCCGATGACGGAGGACGCAGTGGAACGCTCGATCGCCATGCTCAAGGCGAGCGGCAACGGCAACGGGCCGGAGGAGACCCCGGCGGAGGTGCTCACCCAGAACATCCTCTCCAGCCGCGGCCGGACCATCCGCCCCAAGACCCTCAACCAGAAGCGGTACGTCGACGCGATCGACAAGAACACGATCGTCTTCGGCATCGGCCCCGCCGGGACCGGCAAGACCTACCTCGCCATGGCCAAGGCGGTCCAGGCGCTCCAGTCCAAGCAGGTCAGCCGGATCATCCTGACCCGGCCCGCCGTCGAGGCGGGGGAGCGGCTCGGCTTCCTGCCGGGCACCCTCTTCGACAAGATCGACCCGTACCTGCGCCCGCTCTACGACGCGCTGCACGACATGCTCGACCCCGACTCGATCCCGCGGCTCATGGCGGCGGGCACGATCGAGGTCGCGCCGCTGGCGTACATGCGGGGTCGCACGCTCAATGACGCGTTCGTGGTTCTCGACGAGGCCCAGAACACGACCACCGAGCAGATGAAGATGTTCCTGACCCGGCTCGGCTTCGACTCGAAGATCGTGATCACCGGTGACATCACCCAGGTCGACCTGCCCGGCGGGGCCAGGAGCGGTCTGCGCCAGGTTCAGGAAATCCTCGACGGGGTACCGGACATCCACTTCTCCAGGCTCACGTCCGAGGATGTCGTCCGGCACAAGCTGGTCGGCCGTATCGTCGACGCGTACGAGAAGTACGACGACGGCCAGCAGGCCGCCAACGGCTACCAGCGGAAGTAGAACCCAGCGCACCATGTCGATCGACGTCAACAACGAGTCCGGAACCGAGGTCGACGAGCAGGCGATCCTCGACATCGCCCGCTACGCGCTCACCCGGATGCGGATCCACCCGCTCTCGGAGCTCTCCGTCATCGTCATCGACGAGGACGCCATGGAGCAGCTCCACATCCAGTGGATGGACCTGCCCGGCCCGACCGACGTCATGTCCTTCCCGATGGACGAGCTCCGTCCGCCGTCGAAGGACGACGAGGAGCCCCCGCAGGGACTCCTCGGCGACATCGTGCTCTGCCCCGAGGTCGCGAAGAAGCAGGGCGAGGAAGCCCCGACGCAGCACTCCATGGACGAGGAGCTCCAGCTCCTGACCGTCCACGGAGTGCTGCACCTGCTCGGCTACGACCACGAGGAGCCCGACGAGAAGGCCGAGATGTTCGGCCTCCAGGCGGCCATCGTGGACGGCTGGCGCGGTGAGCGCGGGCTGACCGGCCCGTCCCCGGCTCCGACCGTCTCGTGAGCGCCCCGCAACTGATCACCGGCGCGGTGCTGCTGGTGGTCGTGGCCTGGTTCGCGGCGTGCGCGGAGTCCGGCATCGCCCGTATCTCGATCTTCCGCGCCGAGCAGGCCGTACGGGAGGGCAGGCGCGGCAGCGAGAAGCTCGCCCAGGTCGCCGGCGACCCCACCCGCTACCTCAACGTGGCGCTGCTGGTCCGGGTCACCTGCGAGATGGCGGCCGGGGTCCTCGTCACCTACGTCTGCCTCGACGCGTTCGGCGAGAACTGGACCGCCCTGCTCGTGGCCATCGCCGTGATGGTGCTGGTCTCCTTCGTCGCCGTGGGCGTCTCCCCGCGCACGATCGGCCGCCAGCACCCGCTGAACACGGCGACGGCGGCCGCGTACGTCCTCGTACCGCTCGCGAGGATCATGGGGCCGATCCCGCAGCTGCTGATCCTCGTCGGCAACGCGCTCACGCCGGGCAAGGGCTTCCGCAAGGGCCCCTTCGCCTCCGAGGCGGAGCTGCGGGCGATGGTCGACCTCGCCGAGAAGGAATCGCTGATCGAGGACGACGAGCGCCGGATGGTGCACCAGGTCTTCGAACTCGGCGACACCCTCGTGCGCGAGGTGATGGTGCCGCGCACCGACCTCGTCTGCATCGAGCGCTACAAGACGGTCCGTCAGGCGACCACACTCGCCCTGCGGTCGGGTTTCTCGCGCATCCCGGTCACCGGGGAGAACGAGGACGACATCGTCGGGATCGTCTACCTCAAGGACCTGGTCCGCAAGACGCACATCAACCGTGAGTCCGAGGCCGACCTGGTGTCGACGGCGATGCGGCCGGCCGTCTTCGTGCCGGACACCAAGAACGCGGGCGATCTGCTGCGCGAGATGCAGCAGGTGCGCAACCACGTGGCCGTCGTCATCGACGAGTACGGCGGCACGGCCGGCATCGTCACCATCGAGGACATCCTCGAGGAGATCGTCGGCGAGATCACCGACGAGTACGACCGGGAGCTCCCGCCGGTCGAGGACCTGGGCGAGGACCGCTACCGGGTCACGGCGCGCCTGGACATCACCGACCTCGGTGAGCTGTTCAAGGTCGAGGCCTTCGACGACGAGGACGTCGAGACGGTCGGCGGGCTGCTGGCGAAGGCGCTGGGCCGGGTGCCGATCGCGGGAGCCTCGGCGGTCGTGGAACTGCCCGACGGCCGTCCGCTGCGGCTGACGGCGGAGGCGCCGGCGGGCCGGCGGAACAAGATCGTGACGGTGCTCGTCGAACCGGTGGCCGCGGCGGAGGCCGCGGGGGAGGAGGGGGAGTGACCCCGGCGCAGCTGCGGGAGTTCTGTCTGGGCTTCAACGCGGCGGTGGAGGAGTTCCCCTTCACCCCGGAGACCTCGGTGTTCAAGGTGAAGGGCAAGATGTTCGCGCTCAGCACGCTGGACGCCGAGCCGCTGAAGGTCAACCTCAAGTGCGAGCCGGAGCTGGCCGTGCGGCTGCGCGAGGAGCACGAGGCGATCACGCCGGGCTATCACATGAACAAGCGGCACTGGAACACGGTGACGGTGGGCGGGATCCCCGACGCGATGCTGCGCGAGCTCGTCGAGGACTCGTACGACCTGGTGGTCGCGGGGTTGCCGCGGGCGGAGCGCCTGAAGCTCGACCGGCCCTGACCCCCGGCCCGATCCGGCCCGATTCGGCCCGCTCCGGGCCGGGGCCGGGGTCGTTGCGCGGCCCGGGCGGGGGGCTCCCTATGCTTTCGACCATGACGGAGAGCACCGGGATCGACCCCGAGGACAGCAAGATCATCACGCTGGCGCGCAGCGCCCGGGCCCGCAACGGGGTGCCCGAGGGGGCGGCGGTGCGGGACGAGACGGGACGGACGTACGTCGCGGGCACGGTGGAGCTCGACTCCCTGAAGCTGAGCGCGCTGCAGACCGCGGTCGCGATGGCCGTGGCCAGCGGGGCGCGGTCCCTGGAGGCCGCCGCCGTGGTGAGCGCGGCCGACGCCCCGGCCGAGGCCGACCGGGCGGCGGTCCGCGACCTCGGCGGCCCGGACACCCCGGTCCTCCTGGCGTCCCCGGACGGCACCCTGAGGTCCACGACCCCGGCCGGTCAGTAGCCTCGGGCCTCCCGGCGACGGTCGCCGGGAGGCCCGCGTTCGGCCGCCGGGCCACATCCAGCCCGGTCGGCGTTCGAGGCGCGGGTCCGGGCGGAGCCCGGTGCCCGGCGGCGCCCGGTGCCCGGCGGAGCCGGGTTTCCTGAGGCGCCGCCCCGGACGCCGCCTCTCAAACGCCGGCGAGGCTGGATCTGCCCGGCCGGCGGCGGATGACCATCGCCATCAGCGCCGCCATCGCGCACAGGGCACCCGACGCGTACCAGACGACGTCGTACGAGCCCGTCAGGTCACGGGCCAGGCCGCCCAGGAAGGCCACCACCGCCGCACCGATCTGGTGCGAGGCCAGCACCCAGCCGAAGACGATCGCGCCGTCGTCCCCGTAGTGCTCGCGGCACAGGGCGATCGTCGGAGGGACGGTCGCGACCCAGTCCAGGCCGTAGAAGACGATGAAGAAGACCAGCGGCGGCCGCACCGACGGCGCCAGCAGGATCGGCAGGAACAGCAGCGACACCCCGCGCAGGGCGTAGTAGACGGCCAGCAGCCGCCGGGACTCGTAGCGGTCCGTGAACCAGCCCGAGGCGATCGTGCCGACGACGTCGAAGACGCCGATCACCGCCAGCAGCCCTGCGGCAGCCGTCACCGGCATGCCGTGGTCGTGCGCGGCGGGCACGAAGTGCGTCCGTACCAGCCCGTTCGTCGAGGCCCCGCAGATCGCGAAGGTGCCCGCGAGGAGCCAGAAGGGGCCGGTCCGGGCCGCGCCGACCAGGACCTTCAGCGCCCGCCGGGCGGCGCCCGGCGCCGGGGCGGGCCTGGGCGCGTACGTGCCGCCGTACGGCGCGAGACCCACGTCCGCCGGATGGTCGCGCAGCAGCAGCCAGACGAAGGGCACGACGGCCAGCGCGGCCACGGCGACCGTCACCGTCGCCGGGCGCCAGCCGTGCCGGTCCACCAGCCACGCCAGCAGTGGCAGGAAGACCAGCTGCCCGGAGGCGCCGGCGGCGGTCAGGATCCCGGTGACCAGGCCGCGCCGGGCGGTGAACCAGCGGCCCGTCACCGTCGCGGCGAAGGCCAGGGCCATCGAGCCGCTGCCCAGTCCCACCAGCAGGCCCCAGCACAGCACCAGCTGCCAGGGTTCGGTCATCCGGACGGTGGCCACCGCACCGCCCGCGATGACGGTCAGGGCCACCGCCACGACGCGCCGGATGCCGAAGCGGTCCATCAGGGCCGCGGCGAAGGGCGCGGTGATCCCGTAGAGGGCCATGTTCACGGAGACGGCCACGCCGATGGTGCCGTGCGACCAGCCGAACTCCTCGTGCAGCGGCTCGATGAGCAGTCCCGGCAGGGAGGCGAAACCGGCGGCGCCGATGATCGTCACGAAGGTGACGGCGGCGACGAACCAGGCGCGGTGGACGCGTGCAGTGCGCGGCGGGGGCGGGGGATGGGGGAGCGTGCCGGGGGCGGCGGCTGTCTGGGTCACGCGAGAAGCTTCCGGCCGGCGGGCCACCGTCCGACAGTGGCCCGACTGTCATGCTTCGATACGATCGGGCCATGGAGCCTTCGCCCCACCGTGTCGTCGTCCTGGCCCTCGCGGGGCTGCTGCCCTTCGAGCTCGGCATCCCGCACCGGATCTTCGGCCGCGCCGAGGACGGGGCCGGGCGGCCGCTGTACGAGATCCTCACCTGCGGGCTCGCCCCCGGCCCGGTCCCCACGGACGCCGACTTCGACATCCACGTCGCACACGGCCCCGAGCTGCTCGCCACCGCCGACACGGTGGTCGTGCCGGCCTCGTACGAGCTGGGCCCGGCCCACGAGGAGGGCAGGCTGACCGAGGAGCTCGCGGCGGCCCTCGCGCACATCCGGCCCGGGACCCGGCTCGTTTCCATCTGCACGGGGGGCTATGTGCTGGCCGCCGCCGGGTACCTGGACGGCCGGAGGGCCACCACCCACTGGGCCTCCGCCGCCCACTTCCAGCGGCTCTTCCCGGCCGTGCGGGTCGACCCCGACGTGCTCTACACCGACGACGGGGACGTGCTGACCTCGGCGGGCGTCGCCGCCGGCATCGACCTGTGCCTGCACATCGTGCGCCGCGACCACGGTGCGGCCGTCGCGAACGACGCAGCCCGGCGGACCGTCGTACCGCCCCACCGCGAGGGCGGGCAGGCACAGTTCATCGAACGCCCGATGCCGGAGCCGCAGCTCGCCACCACCACCGCGGCCCGCGCCTGGGTGCTGGACCGGCTGCACGAGCCGCTCCGGCTCACCGACATGGCCCGGCAGGAAGCCATGTCGGTACGGACCTTCACGCGCCGCTTCCGGGAGGAGGCGGGCATCAGCCCGGGCCAGTGGATCACCGGCCGGCGGGTGGAGCGGGCGCGGGAGCTGCTGGAGCAGACGGAGCTGTCGATGGAACAGGTCGCGCGGGAGAGCGGCTTCGGGACGGCGCAGTCGCTGCGCAAGCACGTGCAGGCGGCGCTCGGGGTGAGCCTGACGGCCTACCGGCGGACCTTCCGGGCCACCGGAGGAGCGGGAGGGAGCGGTGCCACACCGCCATCTCCTGATGGGCCATCAGTTGATGCCGGGTCCTTGCATTGACTTCTCCCGTCGCCCGCTCGTGAATGGCCCCCAGCGCGGGGCGCGGCGCGAGGCAACCCAGGGGGCGGGCAGTGCGGACACGGGCGCGGAACCGGAGATGGTCGGCAGCCGTCGGCATGGCCGCTCTCGCGGCCACGGCCGGGGGCGCTCTCGGCGCACCCGCCGCGGCCGAGGGGGAGACGCCCCCGGGACAGGTGGACTTTCCCACGCAGTGCCTGGAGCCCCAGGAGGCGGGTCTCCCGCCCGCCGACGGGCGGACCACCGCCAGGATCACCGTGGACGACCCGGCGCCCCGGGTCGGCGACACCGTCACCGTGACCTATCAGGTGCTCCGAACCCCGGCCCTGAACCCGGTCGGCGGCGAACTCCCCGCCGACACGCTCACCCCGGCCGGCCGGATCCTGCTGGCGGGCGCCCAGAGCGGCGAGGTCACCGTCGTCGGCGCCCGGCGCAACGACCCCGTCCCGGCCGGCACGCCCCTGCCCGCCGTCATCATGACCGGCACGTTCACCGTGACCGCGCCCGGCGAGATCACCCTGGCCCCGGGTGCCTACAGCCTGCACACCGGCCACCTCGTGGACCTCGACACCACCTGCACCGCCGCCGCCCCGGCCGGCGCGCCCGTCTCCGCGCGCCTCACCGCCACCGGACTGCCCACGGCCAACCTGCGCACCGTCCGCCTGGCCGCCGCCCACGGCAGACCGGGAGCCGGGGTGGAGGTCACCGCCGTCGGCTTCCCGCCGGGCGCGGCCGTGACCGTCGCGGGGCGGGCCGGCGCCGCCCAGACCGCCGACCGGGTGAGGGCCACCGCCGACGACCTGGGCACGGCCGTGGTGGAGCTGCCGGTCACCGACCGGGCCACCACCGCCGTGAT
Source organism: Streptomyces yangpuensis (assembly GCF_024666385.1). Taxonomy (NCBI): domain Bacteria; kingdom Bacillati; phylum Actinomycetota; class Actinomycetes; order Kitasatosporales; family Streptomycetaceae; genus Streptomyces; species Streptomyces yangpuensis. Next base: position 2,479,012 of record NZ_CP102514.1, on the reverse strand, counting down.
CGCCTACGAGGGCGCGGCCTGGTCCGCGGGGCGGGGCTCCGGCCCGGCCGCGTACACGGTCGTCGACGCGGCGCCGCCGACGTCCGGCACGCAGAAGGTCACCGCCACCGTCGAACCGGGCGCGCTCGGCATGACCCAGGCGGGCGAGGAGATCACCCTCGGCACGGTCACGTACGGCGACGGGGGAGCCGCCCCCGGCCGGATCGGCACCGTGACTGTCACCGACGCCCGCGGCGGTCCGGCGGGCTGGTCGCTGACCGGCAAGGTCACCGACTTCACCGGACCGGGCGGGATCCGCATTCCGGGCGCGTCCCTGTCCTGGACCCCGTCGTGCGTGGCGGCCCCGGGCAGTCTCAGCCCCTGTACGCCGGGCAGTGCGGGCGTCGTCGGCCCCCAGGGCGCCCTCCTGGCCGCCACTCCCGACGCCCCGCTGGTCGGCGGCACCTTCACGATCGACGCGGCGGTCACCCTGCACGTGCCGCCGTACACCCCGCCGGGCGCCTACACGGCGGTCCTGACGCTGACCCTGTCGTGAGCCTCCGGTCCCGGACGGCCGCCGTGCTCGCAGCGGCCGTGCTTGCGGCGGCCGTGGCCGCGGCGGGCCTCGTCCTGCTGTCCGCCGGGACGGCAGAGGCCGAGGACGGCCGGTGGTCCGTGCTGCCCGCCGCGAGCACCGTCGGCCGGCGGCCCTGCTTCTACCTCGCCGCCGCCCCCGGCCGGAGCGTCTCCGACGCCGTCACCGTCACCAACGGGACCGACCGCCCCCGTACGTTCCGCCTCTACGCCGCCGACGCCCACCACACCGCCCGCGACGGCGGCTTCGCCCTCCGCGGGCCCGACGAGCCGCGCCGGGCCGTCGCCGCGTGGACGAAGCTCGACCGGGAGCGGATCACCGTCCCGGCCGGTGGCACGGTCCGCGTCGGCTTCACGCTCACCGTCCCCGACCGCGCCGCCCCGGGGGACCACCCCGGCGCCGTCGCCGCCCTGGAGGAACGGCCGGCCGAAGCCGCCGCCCCGCGGGGCATCGGGGTGCGGCAGGCCGTCGCCGCCCGGCTGTACCTGCGGGTCGCCGGCCCCACCGCGCCCGCCCTCGCCGTCCGGGACGTCACCGTGGACCGCCGCGGCGCCGCGGCGGAGGTCTCGTACACCCTCCACAACACCGGCAACGTCACCCTCCGGCCCCGGGCCACCCTCACCGCCTCCGGCGCGCTCGGCCGCCTGCTGCTCCACCGCGGGCTCACCGGGCTGCCCGCCGAACTGCTGCCGGGTCAGGAAGTGCGCCTCGCAACGCGTTGGGACGGGCCGCCCGACGCGGAATGGGCCCGGGTCACGGTGCGGGCGCGGGCCGACGGAACCACAGCTCAGGGCCGTGCCGCCTACGCCGCGCACCCGCCGCTCGCGGCTGTGCTCGCCGTCACCGCCCTGGCCTGGTCGGCGCTGGGAGCGGCATCGGGGAGAATGGCCCGTATGAGCGATCGTTCCCCCGAGTCCACCGCCCCGCACCGTGCGGGCTTCGCCTGCTTCGTCGGCCGTCCCAATGCCGGGAAGTCGACCCTCACCAACGCACTCGTGGGCACGAAGGTCGCGATCACCTCCAACCGGCCGCAGACCACCCGCCACACCGTCCGCGGCATCGTGCACCGCCCCGACGCCCAGCTCGTCCTCGTCGACACGCCCGGCCTGCACAAGCCGCGCACCCTGCTCGGCGAGCGCCTCAACGACGTCGTGCGCACCACCTGGGCCGAGGTCGACGTCATCGGCTTCTGCCTGCCGGCCGACCAGAAGCTGGGCCCGGGCGACAAGTTCATCGCCAAGGAGCTCGCAGGGATCAAGAAGACCCCCAAGATCGCCATCATCACCAAGACCGACCTGGTCGAGTCCAAGCAGGTGGGCGAGCAGCTCATCGCCGTGCACCAGCTCGCCGAGGAGCTCGGCTTCGAGTGGGCCGAGATCGTCCCCGTCTCGGCGGTCGGCGACAGCCAGGTCCAGCTGCTGGCCGACCTGATCGCGCCGCTGCTGCCGGAGAGCCCGCCGCTGTACCCGGAGGGCGACCTCACCGACGAGCCCGAGATGGTCATGGTCGCCGAGCTGATCCGCGAGGCCGCCCTGGAAGGCGTACGGGACGAGCTCCCGCACTCCATCGCCGTGGTCGTCGAGGAGATGATCCCGAGGGAGAACCGCCCGGCCGACCGCCCGCTGCTCGACATCCACGCCAATGTCTACATCGAGCGGCCGAGCCAGAAGGGCATCATCATCGGCCCGAAGGGCTCCCGCCTGAAGGAGGTCGGGATGAAGTCGCGCAAGCACATCGAGGCGCTGCTCGGCACCCCCGTCTTCCTCGACCTCCACGTGAAGGTCGCCAAGGACTGGCAGCGGGACCCCAAGCAGCTGCGCAAGCTCGGCTTCTGACCGGTCGCCCGGGCCCGCCCCCGCCGGACGCCCCCTAGGCGAGGCGCCGGATCTTCAGCGCGTTGTCGGGACGGGTGCCGGGCCGGCCCTCCGGGTCGGTCATGGGCTGCACGTGCTCGGCCGCGGTGAGGACCTCCCAGCCGCCCTCCGGCAGCTCCAGCTGCGCCAGGACCTCGTGCGGGGTGGGGAAGTGGATGTCGGCGAGGGCCTCCGGGTTCCACGACGGCCCGCCCGCGTGGCCCACCACGAGGAGGGTCCCGCCGGGGGCCACCGCGGCGGCGGCCCGGCGCAGGATCCGCTCGCGCGGGAAGTCACCGTAGCTGTGCAGGAAGCACGCCGAGACGAGGTCGAACTCCCCCTCGGGGAAGGTCTGCGCGAAGTCGTGCTGCTGCCAGTCGACGAGGTCCCCGACCCCGGCCTCGGCGGCGTGCTCGGCGGCGCGGCCGAGGGCCACCTTCGAGATGTCGGTGGCGGTGACCCGCCATCCGCGGCGGGCCAGCCAGACGGTGTCCGCGCCCTCCCCGCAGCCGAGGTCGAGGGCCCGGCCGGGGGTGAGGTCCTGGGCCTCGCGGACCAGGAGGGCGTTGGGATTGCCGCTCCAGATGCGCGTGCTCTCGCCGTAGCGCTCGTCCCAGAACTCCGCGCCACCGGCGACGGGCCCGTTCCCGTCCGTCCCGTGCGTCCCGTGTGTCCCGTGCGTGTGCTCGTGCGTGTGCTCGTGGTCGTGCGTCGCCATGGGGGCCTCTTCCGCTCGCGGTCTTCGTGCCCCCGATGCTGCGCCCACCCCGCCCCCCTCGGCAAACAAAGTTGCCGACCCGGCAAACGCCGGCCCCGCCCGCCGGTCGGCGCGCCCGCGGCGCGGCGGCAGCCGGAGCAGGCCGGTCATGCCCCGGGCTCGGCGGGGGGTTCGGCGATCAGGGCGGTGCCCACCCGGCGGAAGCCGGCGCGGCCGTAGATCCGGGCGACGTCCTCGTCGCCCGCCGAGAGGAAGACCGTACGGGCGCCGCGTGCACGGGCCTGCGCGACGAGGGCCGAGGTGACCCCGAGGGCCAGGCCCTGGCGGCGGGCGGACGGGAGGGTGCCGACGCCCACGACCTCGGCGACGTCCCCGACCGGGTTGAACATGCCCGAGCAGAGCACCACACCGTCGCGTACGGCCGCGGCCATCCCCGAAGTGCCCGCCGCCAGCTTCGCCGAGACGCTCGCCCGGCGGGTCTCCACCGACGGGTCCTCCAGCGCGGCCGCCAGCTCCGCCGGTCCGGCCTCGCCCACCGCCGTGCCCGGGTCCGCGAAGGCCAGCGAAGGTACCGCCAGCGCGGCCGACAGCAGCGGGTCCTCGGCGTCGAGCAGCCGGACCTCCGGATGCGGGGGCAGCTCCTCGGAGGCCTCCAGCACCATCAGCGGGTGCGCGTGGACGTGCAGCCCGGCCGCCTCCGCCGCGGCGCGCAGCGCCGGGGTGGTCTCGGCGACCCACTCGAAGGACTCGGGCACGCCGAGTTCGCGCTGGCGGGCGAGGACCCGCTCCACGTCGGCGGGCGTCGCGTCGGAGCCGCCGAGCGCGGGCCGCGCGTAGTACGGCCAGCCCGCGCCCTCCTGGACGAACAGGGTCAGCGGCCCGAAGTCCTCGGCCCGGGCCCCGCCCACCCGCGGCACCGCGTCGTAGTACCGCTCCAGCTCGGACAGCGGCGAATCGATCATGTGATTGGTCATCCGGCCATCCAAGCAAAGGGCCGGTGGTCAGGCACCCTCTTTCAGGACCCGGGAGATCAGCGCCCGCTGCGCCTCCGACAGTCGCGGCTCGGCGCAGGAGACCGTCCGGCCGTCCACCGTGATCCGGTAGGCGAAGCCGTCCCGCACCCGGTCCGCCGGGTCGCCGGGCGGACCGGGCCGCAGCGCGAGCTGGGCCAGGGCCTGCCACTCGGCCTCGTCCGGCAGGCCGGAGGTGTCCACCTCGGCCCGTCGCTCGATGCCCGCGAAGCCGCCCGTCCGTACCACCAGAATCCGCATGGGAGCCGTCCTACCCCGAGAACGGGACGCCCACCACCGACCATGCCTTCTGGAGTGCCTGGTGCTCCGCCCCGCCGTCCCCGTAGCGGGTGGCGGCGGCCGCCGTCGAGAGCCGGGCGAAGTCGGCGAAGTCCGCCTTGGGGGTGAGGTCCCCGCCGGTCAGGGTGTCGTACCAGATCTGTCCGGCCCGCTCCCAGGCCTTGCCGCCGAGCTCGGTCGCCGCGATGTAGAAGGCGTGGTTGGGGATGCCGGAGTTGATGTGGACGCCGCCGTTGTCGCTGTGAGTGTTGACGTAGTCGTCCATGGTGGCGGGCTGCGGGTCCTTGCCGAGCTCGTCGTCGTCGTAGGCGGTGCCCGGCGCCTTCATGGAGCGCAGGGCGACCCCGGTCACGTTGGGGCCGAGCAGTCCGGCTCCGATCAGCCAGTCGGCCTGGTCGGCGGTCTGTTCCAGCGAGTACTGCTTGATCAGGGAGCCGAAGACGTCGGACATCGACTCGTTCAAGGCTCCCGACTGGCCGCGGTAGCGCAGGTTCGCCGTGTACTGGGTGACGCCGTGGGTCAGCTCGTGCCCGATGACGTCCACCGACACGGTGAAGTCGAGGAAGAGGTCCCCGTCCCCGTCGCCGAAGACCATCTGCTGCCCGTCCCAGAAGGCGTTGTTGTAGTCCTCGCCGTAGTGGACGGTGGCGTCCAGCGGCAGGCCGGAGTCGTCGATCGAGCGGCGCCCGAAGCCCTTCAGAAACAGCTCGTACGTCGCCCCGAGGCCCGCGTAGGCGCGGTTGACGGTGGCGTCCTTGCTCAGCGGGTCGCCCTCCTCGCGGACCTTCGTCCCGGGGAGCTGCGTACGGTGCTGAGCGTCGAAGATCGTCCGCTGCGGATCGTCGCCCGCCGGTGCGGCGAGGGTGGGCACGATCCCGCGCACGGCGGTGACCCGGCGCCGGGTGCGCAGCAGGGAGTCGCGCTCGAGGGTGCGCTGGGCGAGGTCGGCGCGCCGGGTGTCCGGGGACAGCGCGGCCTTGTCGAGGAGGTGTGGCGGCACGACCGTGCAGAAGACGGGGTGGCGGTGAGTGTGGGAGGCATCCATGCCCGGCAATGTGGCACCGAGTCACCGACATGTCACCAGTTGCAACCATGATTCATTCGGTTGTGTCACCTTCCGCCGCCGCAGAAACGTGTCTGGTGTCTTCGCACGGCCGGACCGGGGTGCTTTGGGGGGATCGCCCCGACCTGGGAGCGAAAAGGAGGCTTGGCTCACATTTGGTGCAAATCGGACGCGCGGGTCTTGCATACTGAAACAGGTCCTCGCGTTACGGCGCGGCTCGGCTAGGCTCGGCCCATCATGCGTTTCGGGCTGCTTCTCCTTAGCTGCCGCGGCGAGGGTCTGTAGTCGTAGGCCGGCCCCCTCCCCGCGGAGTTTGGTGTTGCGGTTTTCACTACCGCCGTCGGCCGTCCCAGCGAACTACCGCGGACACGCGAGGAGCCCAACGCCATGAGCCAGCAGCCTTTTGTCGGTCGCCCCACGCCCATCACGAACGCGACCCACACCCAGAAGCCCTCCGGGATGCCGATCCACAAGTACGGCGCGTACGAACAGGTGGACATCCCGGACCGCACCTGGCCCGATGCCCGCGTCACCAAGGCCCCCCGCTGGCTGTCCACCGACCTGCGGGACGGCAACCAGTCGCTGATCGACCCCATGACCCCCGCCCGCAAGCGCGAGATGTTCGACCTGCTGGTGCGCATGGGCTACAAGGAGATCGAGGTCGGCTTCCCGTCCTCCGGCGAGACCGACTTCGCCTTCGTGCGCTCCATCATCGAAGAGGGCGCGATCCCGGACGACGTCACCATCTCCGTACTGACCCAGGCCCGCGAGGACCTGATCGAGCGGACCGTGGAGTCCCTGGTCGGCGCCAGGCGCGCCACCGTTCACCTGTACAACGCGACCGCGCCGACCTTCCGCCGGGTCGTCTTCCGCGGCTCCAAGGAGCAGATCAAGCAGATCGCGGTCGACGGCACCCGTCTGGTGATGGAGTACGCCGAGAAGCTGCTGGGCCCCGAGACCACCTTCGGCTACCAGTACAGCCCGGAGATCTTCACCGACACCGAGCTGGACTTCGCCCTGGAGGTCTGCGAGGCCGTCTGTGACGTCTGGCAGCCGTCCGAGGGCCGCGAGATCATCCTGAACCTGCCCGCCACCGTGGAGCGTTCGACGCCGTCCACGCACGCGGACCGCTTCGAGTGGATGGCCCGCAACCTGACCCGCCGCGAGCACATCTGCATCTCCGTGCACCCGCACAACGACCGGGGCACCGCCGTCGCGGCCGCCGAGCTGGCCCTGATGGCCGGCGCCGACCGCATCGAGGGCTGCCTGTTCGGACAGGGCGAGCGCACCGGCAACGTCGACCTGATCACGCTGGGCATGAACCTGTTCTCCCAGGGCATCGACCCGCAGATCGACTTCTCGCAGATCGACGAGATCCGCCGCACCAGCGAGTACTGCAACCAGATGCCGGTCCACCCGCGCCACCCCTACGCGGGCGACCTGGTCTACACCGCCTTCTCCGGCTCCCACCAGGACGCCATCAAGAAGGGCTTCGACGCCATGGAGGCCGATGCGGCCGCCCAGGGCAAGACCGTCGACGACATCGAGTGGGCCGTGCCGTACCTGCCCATCGACCCCAAGGACGTCGGCCGCTCCTACGAGGCGGTCATCCGGGTCAACTCGCAGTCCGGCAAGGGCGGCATCGCGTACGTCCTGAAGAACGACCACAAGCTGGACCTGCCGCGCCGCATGCAGATCGAGTTCTCGAAGATCATCCAGGCCAAGACCGACGCCGAGGGCGGCGAGGTCACGCCGAAGGCGATCTGGGACATCTTCTCCGACGAGTACCTGCCCAACCCGGAGAACCCGTGGGGCCGCATCCAGCTGCGCTCCGGCTCGACGGCCACCGACAAGGACGGCACGGACACGCTGACCGTCGAGGCGGTCGTGGACGGCGTGGAGACGGTCCTGAACGGCACCGGCAACGGTCCGATCTCGGCGTTCTTCGACGCGCTGGCCGGCATCGGCGTCGACGCCCGCCTGCTGGACTACACCGAGCACACCATGAGCGAGGGCGCGTCCGCCGTGGCCGCCTCCTACATCGAGTGCGCGATCGACGGCCGGGTCCTGTGGGGCATCGGCATCGACGCCAACACCACCCGCGCCTCCCTGAAGGCGGTCATCTCCGCCGTCAACCGCGCGGGCCGCTGACCGCTCGTACGAGAACCCCGCTCCTCCTTCCGGAAGGGGCGGGGTTCCGTCGTTCCCGGGGCGCCCGGGCGCCCGGGCGGCCCCGGGGCTCGCGGGCATCCCGGGCGGGCAGCCTCAGCGGGCCAGGTAGCCGCCGTCCACCGGAAGGACCACGCCCGTCACGAACGAGGCCGCGTCCGAGGCGAGGAAGGCGATGACCCGGGCCACCTCCTCCGGCTCGCCGAGCCGCCCCATCGGGTGCGCGGCCGTGACCTCCGCCAGGTACTCCGGTCCACCGGGCTCGTCGTCCAGCGCGATCACCCGCTCCGTCCGGATCGTTCCGGGAGCCACCGCGTTGACGCGGATCCCGTGCGCCGCCCACTCGACCGCGAGGTGCTTGGTCAGCCCGGAGGCGACGAACTTCGCGGGCCCGTAGGCCGCCTGGCGCGCCTGCCCGGCCACGCCCGAGATCGAGGACACGCAGACCACAGCCCCGCCGGGGCGCGGCTGCGCGGTCATCGCCTCGATGGCGTACTTGCACGTCAGGAACATCCCGCGGCCGTCGACCGCCATGACGTGGTCCCAGTCCTGCGGGGTGGTCTCCCGTACATCCGAAAGAGGGAGTACTCCGGCGTTGGCCACGGCGACGTCGAGGCGTCCGTGGGCGTCCACCGCGGCGGCCACCATCGCCCGGTTGTCGTCCGGATCGGAGACGTCACCGCGCACCACGGTGATCGTGTGGCCCTCGGCGGCCAGATCCGTACGCAGCTGCTCGACCCCGGGGCCGTCGATATCGGCCGCGGTCACCCGGGCGCCGGAGCGGGCCAGCAGCACGGCGGTGGCCCGGCCGATCCCGCTCGCGGCCCCGGTCACCAGACACGACTTCTCGTTCATGCGGCAGACCATAAGCGGAACCGTGGGTGCAGATCGGCCAACTCCCGAGCGCGGGACATGTTGTCTTGTCGCACGACTGACGCAGCCTCACCGATGTGGCTAACATCACGCCAACCCGGCGATGCTGCCGGACGACCACGGAGGTGCGACGTGCTGCCAGTTCGGGGTGGGGACGGCCGGAAGCTGACGGTCTGGGGCATCCGTACCACCTGGAGCACCGTGGGTGACGGGGAGTTCTTCTGCCCGGACTGCGGTGGGGACCGCAACTACCGCAGGCGCACCGGCCGCCGCCGGTTCGCCGTCCTCGGGGTACCGCTGCTGCCGCGCGGGCAGGCGGGGCCCGTCGTCGAGTGCCAGGGCTGCCGCGAACGCTTCGGCACCGACGTCCTGGACCACCTCACCACCACCCGGTTCACGGCGCTCCTGCGGGACGCCGTGCACACCGTCGCCCTGGCGGTGCTCACCGCGGGCGGGACGGCCTCGCGCAGCGCGCTGGAGGCCGCCGTGTGCGCCGTACGGGCCGCCGGCTTCCAGGAGTGCACCGAGGAGCAGCTGGAGTCCCTCGTGGAGGCACTGTCCACGGACGAGGGCCGGCTCGGGCTGTACGACATCCCGGAGTGCTGCGGGGCCGCGCTGTCGATAGAGCTCCACGAGGCGCTGGAGCCGCTCGCCCCGCACCTGGCCGGTCCGGGCCGCGAGTCGATCCTGCTGCAGGGTGCCCGGATCGCCCTCGCGGACGGCCCGTACATCCCGGCCGAGCGCGAAGTGCTGGCCACCGTCGGATCGGCGTTGCGGATCGGCGCGGACGAGGTGGCGCGGCTGCTGTCGGCGGTGCGCGCGCCCTGAGCGGAGCCGCAGCCGTTCCGGAACCGGCCGGAACACCACGGTCCGACGTAACGATCCGGCCTCGCGGGGGCCAAAATCTCGCCTGGTGAACACCTTGTGAACAGCGGAGCCGATGACTCCGGGCCCGTTCAGGCCGCCTCCGAGGCCGCCGGAACGGGCCTGTTCTTTTTGCGTCGCCGAACGGCCGCAAAGTGCATCATGGCAGGTCGTGACAGGTAGTGGCCGATGTGCTTCGCACTCGCACGGCCGGAACGGCCTTCTCCGGAAGGTCCGGCCCATACGCCTGCGCCGGTTCCGCCACCACTGGAGAAATCTACAGATCTGAAGCCGGGGACGGTCAACAGTTTGTAGAAGTCGACGATATCTGTGAGGCCTCCCACAGGCGTTCAATTCCGGTCACACGCCGAGAAGCCGCCGCCCCGCACAGCGGGACTTCGACCCACGTGAACGTACTGAAAACCCTGGCGAACCAACGGGTTAACGACCCACTTCGCCCAGGGATAACCAGATCTCCTCTCACTTACCTACCTTGAAGGGCAAGGCTGAGATGGCACGTGTCGCCGCCCGGCTTTCCACCGACGGAAAGCAGAGCACGCACCCGGTCGACGAGGTGCTCCCCGTCCCCAAGCTCGCGCTGTACGGCTTCCAGCACGTACTCGCCTTCTACGCCGGCGCGGTGATCGTCCCGATCATCGTGGGCAGCGCACTCAAGCTGAGCCCCGAACAGCTGGTCTATCTGATCAACGCGGACCTCTTCACCTGCGGTATCGCGTCGATCATCCAGGCCTGGGGCATCGGCCGGATCGGCGCGCGACTGCCGCTGATCCAGGGCGTGACCTTCACCGCCGTGTCCCCGATGATCGCCATCGGCCTCGGCGCGGGCGGCGGAACGGCCGCCCTGCTGGTCATCTACGGCGCGGTCATCACGGCCGGTATCGCCACCTTCGCCTTCGCCTGGCTGCCGGCCAAGGCGTTCCGGATGGTCATGCGGCTCTTCCCGCCGGTCGTCACCGGCACGGTGATCACCGTGCTCGGCATCGTCCTGATCCCGGTCGGCCTCAACGACGCGGCCGGCGGCCTCGGCAGCCCCGACTTCGGCGAGCCGAAGAACTTCGCCTACGCCGGCGGCACGATGCTCTTCATCCTGATCCTGATGAAGCTCGGCAGGCCGTTCCTCTCCAGCATCGCGATCCTCCTCGGCCTGGTCGTCGGTACGGCAGTCGCCTTCCTCCTCGGCGACGCGAAGTTCGGCGACGTGGGCAAGTCCGACTGGATCGGCGTCACCACGCCCTTCCACTTCGGTGTCCCGAAGTTCGAGTGGTTCCCGATCGTCCTGATGCTCATCGTCATGCTGATCACCATGGTCGAGACGACCGGTGACACGTACGCCGTCGGCGACATCGTCGGCAAGGAGGTCGACAGCGAGACCGTGGCCCGCGCCCTACGCGCCGACGGCGCCGCCACCGCCCTCGGCGGCGTCCTCAACTCCTTCCCGTACGTCGCCTTCGCCGAGAACGTCGGCCTGGTGCGGATGACGAAGGTGAAGAGCCGGTTCGTGGTCGTCGCCGCGGGTGTCTTCATGATCATCCTCGGTCTGCTGCCCAAGGCCGCGGCGATCGTCGCCGCCGTCCCGCACGGAGTCCTCGGCGGCGCCGCGACCGTCATGTTCGCCATGGTCGCCCTGGCCGGTATCCAGACCCTGGGCAAGGTGGACCTGAAGGAGGAGAAGAACGCGCTGATCGTCGGCATCTCCCTCGCCTTCGCCCTGCTCCCGGCGACCGTCCCGGTCTTCTTCACCAAGCACATGGACGCGGACCTGTCCTCGTTGCTCAACAGCGGTGTCACGCTGGGTGCCACGGCCGCCATCGTGCTCAACCTCATCCTCAACGGCCCGGCGAAGGACGACGCCCACGACACCCCCGCGGCCGGAACCCCGGCGGACGCCCCGGCGGCCGCCCCGGCCGAGGACGCCAAGGTCCCCGCGGCGGTGCCGGCCCAGGCCGCCGCCCCCGCCCCCGCAGCCGAGAAGGCGGACGACGCCGACCCCTCGCCGTCCCCGTCCGCCCCCTGACCCTCCCAAGGGGTGCCGACCCCTCGTCCGGACCGACGTCCGGACGAGGGGTCGTCGCTGTCCCCGCTCCGTCCCCGTCCGGAAAACCGCTACGGCGGAGCGGCCCCGGCTTCTTAAGATCATCTTCGCTCCGCGCGGAGCCTCCCCCCACGAAGCCCGCATCTTTCCGGACGAACGGACCCGCACATGCGCATCCGCGCACTCGGCCGCACCGCGGCCGCAACCGCCCTGGCCACCCTGGCCGCCCTGCTGACCACCAGCGGTGCGGGGGCCGCCGAGGACCCCCTCCGCAACCCGGCGTACAAAGTCCCCACCCAGGCGACGGCGGTCTTCAACGACCCCATGTCGGCGGACGCGGGCAGGCGCGACGCCGTACGCAACGAACTCGTCGACCTGATCCAGCGGGCGGACAACGGCTCCGAGATCAACGGCACCGTCTTCCTGTTCAACGACGAGCCCGTCGCGACCGCCCTGATCCGCGCGGCGGCCCGGGGCGTCAAGGTCAGGATGATCGTCGACGCCAAGGCGCTGGAGCAGAAGGACTCCCAGGTCCCCAGGCTGCGTGAGGCGCTCGGTACCGACACCACCGCCGGCTCCTACCTGTTCGGCTGCCCGGCCGGCCGGGGCTGCATCGGCACCCGCACGGGCCTGAACAGCGCGCCGATCAACCACAACAAGTTCTTCCTCTTCAGCAAGGTCGCCGGCGCGGAGAACGTGGTCTACCAGTCCTCCGCGAACCTCACCGAGAGCCAGCGGAACAACCTGTACAACAACGCCGTCGTCATCCCGCACGCCGGTCTCCACGCCACATACCGCAAATACCACCAGGAGCTGGTGACCCGCGGACAGGGCCCCGGCCTCACGCACTACTACAAGACCCGCCAGGACGGCCCCTACGAGACGTTCTTCTTCCCCCGCCAGGAGAAGCAGGGCGCTCCCGTGACGGACCCGTCCACCGACACCGTGGTCTCGGTGCTCGACAACGTCCGGTGCCTGCCCGACCAGGGCACCAAGGTCCGTGTCGCCATGTTCGCCTTCACCCGCGAGGAAGTGGCCAGGAAGCTGGCGTCGCTGCGCGACCAGGGATGCCACGTCTATGTCTTCTACAACGGCTACACCAAGACCGACGAGGGCAGCTCCGTCAGCGGTGACGTGATCCGCGCCCTCGACAGCGGCAAGGTCCGCAAGCTCAGCGCCCGGGCCGCCTGCGTGGCCGACTCGCCCAACCAGCCCGGCCAGGGCGTGGGCCTGCACTCGAAGTACCTGCTCATCGAGGGTGCGTACGGGGACGTGGACGACGCCGCCCTCGTCTTCACGGGCAGCGCCAACTACACCGTCCCGACCCTGCGCGGTCACGACGACACGCTCCTGAAGATCTCCGACCGCACCGTGTACCAGCAGTTCGAGAACAACTTCGACGACGTGCTCAGCGGTACGGGAGACAAGAAGGGCATCTGCGCACCGCCCGAGGCGGTCCCCTTCCAGTAGGACCCGCCCGTCGGGCGGTGGCCGGCGCCCGTTGTCCCGCATCCGGTGCGGGACAATGGGCGCATGAGTCTGTTCCGCGACGACGGCATCGTGCTGCGCACCCAGAAGCTCGGTGAGGCGGACCGCATCATCACGCTGCTGACCAGGGGCCACGGCAGGGTGCGGGCCGTCGCCCGCGGGGTCCGGCGCACGAAGTCCAAGTTCGGCGCCCGGCTGGAACCTTTCTCCCATGCCGACGTGCAGTTCTTCGCCCGCGGCAGCGAACTGGTCGGCCGCAGCCTCCCGCTCTGCACCCAGACCGAGATCATCGCCCCGTACGGCAACGGCATCGTCACCGACTACGCCCGCTACACCGCCGGCACCGCCATGCTGGAGACCGCCGAGCGGTTCACCGAGAACGAGGGCGAGCCCGCCGTGCAGCAGTACCTGCTGCTCGTCGGAGCCCTGCGCACCCTCTCGCGCGCCGAACACGAGCCGCACCTCATCCTGGACGCCTTCCTGCTGCGCTCCCTCGCCGTCAACGGCTACGCGCCCAGCTTCGAGGACTGCGCGAAGTGCGGCATCCACGGACCCAACCGGCACTTCTCCGTCGCCGCGGGCGGGGTCATATGCGGGGACTGCCGGGTGCCCGGCAGCGTCGTACCCTCGTCGGAGGCCATCGCCCTGCTCAGCGCCCTGCTGACGGGCGACTGGGGGCATGCCGACGCGTGTGAGGCGCGTCACGTGCGGGAGGGCAGCGGGCTGGTCTCCGCCTATTTGCACTGGCATCTGGAGCGCGGGCTACGCTCCTTGCGATACGTCGAGAAATAGGAGCTGGGCACATGGCACGACGCGGGATTCTGGGACGCTCTCGCCGGGAGTACAAGGTTCCCGAGCCGCACCCCTCCGGTGCGGTCCCGCCGAAGATCCCCGGCGAGCTGGTCCCGAACCACGTCGCCGTCGTCATGGACGGCAACGGCCGCTGGGCCAAGGAGCGCGGCCTGCCGCGCACCGAGGGGCACAAGGTCGGCGAGGGCGTCGTCCTCGACGTGCTGAAGGGCTGCCTGGAGTTGGGCGTCAAGAACCTCTCCCTGTACGCCTTCTCGACGGAGAACTGGAAGCGCTCGCCCGACGAGGTCCGCTTCCTGATGAACTTCAACCGCGACGTCATCCGGCGCCGCCGCGACGAGATGAACGAGCTCGGCATCCGCATCCGCTGGGTCGGCCGGATGCCGAAGATGTGGAAGTCGGTCGTCCAGGAACTCCAGGTCGCGCAGGAGCAGACCGTCGACAACGACGCCATGACCCTGTACTTCTGCGTCAACTACGGCGGCCGCGCGGAGATCGCCGACGCGGCGCAGGCCATCGCCCGGGACGTGGCGGCGGGCAAGCTCGACCCCTCGAAGGTCAACGAGAAGACCTTCGCCAAGTACATCTACTACCCCGACATGCCGGACGTGGACCTGTTCCTGCGCCCGAGCGGCGAGCAGCGCACCTCCAACTACCTGCTCTGGCAGAGCGCGTACGCCGAGATGGTCTTCCAGGACGTGCTGTGGCCGGACTTCGACCGCCGCAACCTGTGGGCGGCGTGCCTGGAGTACGCCCAGCGCGACCGCCGCTTCGGCGGCGCGGTCCCCAACCAGCCGGAGGGCCCGGGTACGGCCTCCTGACACCCTGCGCCTAGGATCCCCGCTCATGGACATCACGGGCGGGGATCCGCTGTATCGGATACACGGAACGGCGTCGGCGGGGCAGGTGGTCGAGCTGCGCTACACGCCGACGGTCGCCGACATGGCCGAGGGCCTGCGGCCCTACGGCCGGTCGAGGGCGGGGCGCCGTCAGCGCCTGCCGTTCGTTCTCATCGGTCTGGTGGGGCCCGGGTACGCCGCGATCATCGTGGCGCAGGGCGGCGAGGCCCTCGGGTCGGCCGCGGCGCTGTCCGTGATGGGCCTCTTCGGCTGGGCCTTCGTACTGTTCGGCCACCGGATCATGGCCGGGACGACGCGCGGGCTGCTGGCGGCGGCGGGGGAGTGCCGGGCGGTCGTCGACGGCGAGGGCGTCACCGTCGACTCCGCGCAGGGCTCCGTCCACCTGCGCTGGACCGCGCTGTCGTGCTACGCGGAGACCCCCGCGACCTTCATGCTCTACTCCGGCGACAAGCGGGTGCTCGGCGGGGCGCTGCTCCCCAAGCGCGGCCTCGCGGACCCCGGCGAGCAGGACGTCCTGCGGGCGCTCCTGGACGGGAAGCTGGAGCGGATCTAGACCGGCGCGGGGTCCCGGCCGGGTGCGGGCAGGGCCCGCCTGCCGACCGCGGGCCCGGGACCGGCTCCGCCCGCTCCGGCGGTCCTCAGACCTTGGCGCAGTCGGCGCAGGTGCCGAAGATCTCCACCGTGTGGGCGACGTTCACGTAGCCGTGCTCGGCGGCGATGGACTCCGCCCACTTCTCCACGGCCGGGCCCTCCACCTCGACGGCCTTGCCGCACTTGCGGCACACCAGGTGGTGGTGGTGATCGCCGGTGGAGCATCGGCGGTAGACGGACTCGCCGTCACTGGTGCGCAGGACGTCGACCTCGCCCGCGTCCGCCAGGGACTGCAGGGTGCGGTAAACGGTGGTCAGGCCCACGGAGTCACCGCGGTGCTTGAGCATGTCGTGGAGTTCCTGGGCGCTGCGGAACTCGTCCACCTCGTCCAGCGCGGCCGCCACCGCGGCCCGCTGGCGGGTGGATCGTCCTCGTACTGGCGCGGTATTCATCTCGCCAGGCGCAGTCGCCACCGGTTCCTCCTCGTATAGGGCCTGCCGCCATTGTGCCAGCCCTTCAAGGCCCCTAGACCTTCACATCGTCGCGCGTGCAGACCTCTTCGGCCGTCTGCGCGGCCTTGGCCCGGCGGCGGGCCAGGGGGGCGGAGAGGGCGGTCAGCACCATGAAGACGCCGATCGCGAGCAGCACGATCGTCGCGCCCGAGGGCACGTTGATGTAGTAGGTCGCAGCGGTGCCGGTCAGGGAGACGGTCACGCTGATCGCCATGGCCAGCCCCAGCGTGGTGGCGAAGCTGCGGGTGAGCCGCTGGGCGGCGGCGACCGGGATCACCAGCATCGCGCTGACCAGCAGCAGGCCGACGATGCGCATGGCGACGGTGACGGTGACCGCGGCGGTGACCGCCATCAGCAGGTTCAGGGCGCGTACGGGCAGTCCGGTGACCCGGGCGAACTCCTCGTCCTGGCAGACGGCGAAGAGCTGCCGGCGCAGGCCGATCGCGACGGCGAGGACGAAGGCGGCGAGGATCGCCATCGCGGTGACGTCCTCGGCGGCGACCGTGGTGATCGAGCCGAACATGGAGCCCAGGAGGCTGGCGGTCTGGCCGCCGCCGAGGTTGATGATCATGACGCCGCCGGCGAGGCCGCCGTAGAACAGCATGGCGAGGGCGACGTCCCCGCTGGTCCTGCCGCGGGTGCGGATCAGTTCCATGCCGACGGCGCCGATGACGGCGACCAGGGTCGCCATCCAGACCGGGCTGGACTGCAGCACGAAGCCGAGGGCGACACCGGTCATGGCGACGTGGCCGAGGCCGTCGCCCATGAGCGCCTGGCGGCGCTGGACGAGGTACGTGCCGATGGCGGGGGCCGTGACGCCGACCAGGGCGGCCGCGATCAGCGCGCGCTGCATGAAGGCGTAGTCGAGGATGTCCATCAGCTCAGCAGTCCCGTCCGCAGGGGCTCGGCGTCGTGCGCCGCGTGGGGGTGTACGTGGTCGTGGCCGGGCAGGGCGTGCTGGCCCACGGCCTCCGGGGGCGGGCCGTCGTGGACGACGCAGCCGTCGCGCAGGACGACGGCGCGGTCGATCAGGGGCTCCAGCGGGCCCAGCTCGTGCAGGACGAGCAGGACGGCCGAGCCGGCTTCGACCTGCGTGCGCAGGGCGCTCGCCAGGACCTCCTGGTTGGCGAGGTCCACACCCGCCATCGGCTCGTCCATGATCAGCAGTTCGGGTTCGACGGCGAGCGCCCGGGCTATGAGGACGCGCTGGTGCTGGCCGCCGGAGAGGGCATCCACCGAGACGTCGGCGTGCGCGTCCATGCCGACGAGCGCCAGGGCGTGCTCGATGGCGGCCTTGTCGGCCTTGCGCAGGAGGCCGAAGCGGGAGCGGGCGAGGCGGCCGGAGGAGACGACCTCGCGGACGGTGGCCGGGACGCCGCCGGCGGCGGTGGTGCGCTGCGGGACGTAGCCGATGCGCGACCAGTCGCGGAAGCGCTTGAAGTCGGTACCGAAGAGGCTGAGGGAGCCGTCGGTCAGCGGGACCTGCCCGACCACGGCGCGGACGGCCGTGGACTTGCCGGAGCCGTTGGCCCCGAGCAGGGCGACGACCTCGCCGCGGTGGACGGCGAGGTCGATTCCGCGCAGCACGGGGCGCGAGCCGAGCGAGGCCTTGGCCCCGCGCAGGGATATGACGGGCCGGTCGTCGGCCGGCCGGGGCGTGGACTGCATGGCTCGCGCCTCCGTTGCTGCTGTCATCACTTGGCTCCGAGTGCCTTCTGGAGGTTCTTCAGGTTGGACCGCATGACCTCGAAGTAGTCGGTGCCCTGGGACTTGTCGGTGATGCCCTCGAGGGGGTCGAGGACGTCGGTCTTCAGGCCGGTGTCGGTCGCGAGGGTCTTCGCCGTCTTGTCGCTGGCCAGCGTCTCGAAGAACACGGTGGTGACATTGTCCTTCTTCGCGACGGCCTGAAGATCCTTCATCCGGGCGGGGCTGGGCTCGGACTCGGGGTCGACGCCGGCGATGCCCTCCTGGTGGAGGCCGTAGCGCCCGGCGAGGTGACCGAAGGCGGAGTGGGTGGTGATGAAGGTCCGGGAGGCCGTGTTCTTCAGGCCGTCCTTGAACTCGGTGTCCAACGCGGCCAGCTTGCCGACCAGTTCGTCGGTGTTCTTCCGGTAGTCCGCCGAGTGGCCGGGGTCGGCCTTCTCCAGGGCCGCGCCGAGGCCCTTGGCGATCTCCGCGTACTTCACCGGGTCGAGCCAGACGTGGGGGTCGGTGCCGTTCCCGCCGTGGTCGTGGCCCTCGTGCTCCCCGGCGTGCTCACCGGTCTGTTCTCCGGCGTGCTCTCCGGCGTGCTCGTCGCCCTCCTGGTGCGCGTGGCCCTCCTCGCCGTGGCCCGGCCCGGCGCCGTGGGCCTCCGGCGAGGTGAGGGTGGCGGCGTCGACGATGTTCTTCACGCCGGACTGGGCGACGGCCTTGTCGACGGCGGGCTGCAGGCTCTTGAGGTAGAGGACCACATCGGCCTCACCGAGCTGCGCGGTCTGCTTGGGCGTGATCTCCAGGTCGTGCGGTTCGACGCCCGGCTTGGTCAGAGCGTCGACCTTCACGTGCTCCTTGCCGATCTGCTCGGCGAGGAACTGCAGCGGGTAGAACGACGCCGTCACGCCGAGCTTGCCGTCCTCGCCGCCGGTGGCGCCCGCTCCGGAGCAGGCGGTCAGGGCCGTGGCACCGAGGGCGACGGCGCCGGCGAGGGCGGCGGTGGGTATGAGGCGTCGTACGTTCATGACATCCATTTTCATCAAAGATGGAAACGGTTGTCAAAAACCCAGGTGGGGGAGCTGGGTAGGCGGCCGTGGAAGGGGAACCGATTTGAAAGGGGGGGTGCGGGCGCCGGTAACCTAAGGACTTCGCCGTTCGTCCTCGTAATGAAGAGAGCACCGTGGCCGCCGACAAGATCGACACCATCGTCAGCCTGAGCAAGCGCCGTGGCTTCGTTTTCCCGTGCAGTGAGATCTACGGCGGCTCCCGGGCTGCCTGGGATTACGGTCCGCTGGGTGTCGAGCTCAAGGAGAACATCAAGCGCCAGTGGTGGAAGGCCATGGTCACCGGGCGTGAGGACGTCGTCGGTCTCGACTCGTCCGTGATCCTGGCCCCCGAGGTCTGGGTGGCCTCCGGCCACGTCGCCACGTTCTCGGACCCGCTGACCGAGTGCACCTCCTGCCACAAGCGCCACCGCGCCGACCACCTGGAAGAGGCGTACGAGGCCAAGCACGGCCGCGTGCCCGCCAACGGCCTGGCCGACATCAACTGCCCCAACTGCGGTGTGAAGGGCCAGTTCACCGAGCCGAAGCAGTTCTCCGGCATGCTGGAGACCCACCTCGGCCCGACCCAGGACACCGGCTCCAAGGCGTACCTGCGCCCCGAGACCGCCCAGGGCATCTTCACGCAGTTCGCCCAGGTCCAGGTGACCTCGCGCAAGAAGCCCCCCTTCGGCATCGCGCAGATGGGCAAGTCCTTCCGCAACGAGATCACGCCGGGCAACTTCATCTTCCGCACCCGCGAGTTCGAGCAGATGGAGATGGAGTTCTTCGTCAAGCCCGGCGAGGACGAGCAGTGGCAGGAGTACTGGATGCAGGAGCGGTGGAACTGGTACCGCGACCTCGGCATCCGCGAGGAGAACATCCGCTGGTACGAGCACCCGAAGGAGAAGCTGTCCCACTACTCGAAGCGCACCGCCGACATCGAGTACCGCTTCAACTTCGGTGGCAGTGAGTTCTCCGAGCTCGAGGGCGTCGCCAACCGCACGGACTACGACCTCAAGGCGCACTCGGCGGCCTCCGGCCAGGACCTCTCCTTCTTCGACCAGGAGGCCGGCGAGCGGTACACCCCGTTCGTCATCGAGCCGGCGGCCGGTGTGAACCGCGCCATGCTCGCCTTCATGCTCGACGCGTACAACGAGGACGAGGCCCCCAACGCCAAGGGCGTCATGGAGAAGCGCACCGTGATGCGCCTCGACCCGCGCCTTGCCCCGATCAAGGTCGCCGTCCTGCCGCTGTCCCGCAACGCGCAGCTGTCGCCGAAGGCCAAGGGCCTCGCCGCCGACCTGCGCAAGAACTGGAACATCGAGTTCGACGACGCGGGTGCCATCGGCCGCCGCTACCGCCGCCAGGACGAGATCGGTACGCCGTTCTGCGTCACCGTCGACTTCGACACCCTGGACGACAACGCGGTGACCGTGCGCGAGCGCGACACCATGAAGCAGGAGCGCGTCTCCCTGGACCAGATCCAGGGCTACCTCGGCAGCCGCCTGCTCGGCTGCTGACGACCGTCGCACGAACGACCGGTGGCCCGGTGCGCACGCTGCGCACCGGGCCACCGGCCGTTCTCCCCGCCGCTGCGGTCAGGCCGCCGAGGCCTGAACGTCAGCGGCCGGGGTGCGGCGGGGTGGCCAGGGTGATGACGGAGAATTCGTCGAGCGTGCGGCGCAGGGCCGGATTGATCGCTGCCGGCACGGGCCACGCGCCGGCTGAGCAGGAGCGCGCCGAACTCGCTCCGGCCGTGGTCGCTCAGCTGCTGGTCCGTGATGACCGGCGCGATCGCGTCGAGCCCGATGGTCGGGATCCTCCGAGGCGTGACGGACGGCCCGTTCGGGACGATCGGGCGCGGGTCAGGCCCGCAGGCCCCGGATCACCAGAGCCGTGACCGCCTCGAACTCCGCGGTGATGGTGGGGGAGAACCACTCCGCCGCGTACTGCGGGTCGTGGAAGCGGCCGGTGGCGTCGAAGACCGCGCGGGCCGCAGCCGGCACGTCGCGGGCCGCGAGTGAACCGTCGGCGACTCCCTGGGCGATGATCCGCGCCAGTTGGTCGATCAGCTCGGTCAGATGCTGCTCCACCGTCCCGCTGTTCTCGGCGAGGAGCACCGTGTACGTGGCGAACAGCTCGGGATCGTCGCCGGCCTTGTGGCGCTTGGCCTCGAACAGCGCCTCCAGCCAGGCCTCCAGCTTGCCGGGCGCGCTTTCGGCGGGGGCCGAGGTGATCTGCTCCAGCATCACGACGCTCTTGGCGAGCCACCGGTCCGTGACCGCCTCGCGCAGCGCGGCCTTCGAGGGGAAGTGGCGGTAGACGCTGCCGTGGCTGACGCCCAGGGCGCGCGCCACGTCCACGACGGTCGCCTTGGTGGGGCCGAAGCGGCGCAGCACCTCCTCGGTGGTCTCGAGGATGCGCTCGGGGGTGAGGGGCTCGGCGGCAGCGGGTGGCATGGGTACGACCGTACCGCCCGCTCAGTGCTCGCTGTCGAGGTGGGCCATCTGCGCCGCGGGATACCGGTCGCCCGCTGCCGCACCGGCGGGCACAGCCGCCTCGATGGCGGCCAGGTCCGCCGGGCCGAGGTCTATCCGCAGCGCACCCAGTGCCTCGGTGAGGCGGTCCCGGCGCCGGGCGCCCACCAGCGGCACTATGTCCGCACCGCGCGAGAGCACCCAGGCGATGGCGGTCTGGGCGACGCTCACACCCTTGTCGTCGGCGACCTTGCGCAGGGCGTCGACCAGGTCCAGGTTGCGGTGGAGGTTCTCGCCCTGGAAGCGGGGGCTCATCCCGCGGAAGTCGCCCGGGGCCAGCGCCCGGTCACGGGTGAAGTGGCCGCTGATCAGACCGCGGGACAGCACCCCGTACGCCGTGACGCCGATGCCGAGCTCGCGCGCGGTCGGCAGGATCTCGTCCTCGATCCCGCGCGAAATCAGCGAATACTCGATCTGGAGGTCGGAGATCGGGGCCACGGCAGCGGCCCGGCGCAGGGTGTCGGCGCCGACCTCGGAGAGGCCGATGTGACGCACGTGCCCGGCCTCGACCGCTTCGGCGATGGCCCCGACGGTCTCCTCGATCGGCACGTCCGGGTCCACCCGGGCGATCCGGTAG
Source organism: Streptomyces yangpuensis (assembly GCF_024666385.1). NCBI lineage: Bacteria > Bacillati > Actinomycetota > Actinomycetes > Kitasatosporales > Streptomycetaceae > Streptomyces > Streptomyces yangpuensis. Next base: position 2,457,422 of record NZ_CP102514.1, on the reverse strand, counting down.
ACGTCGATGTGGTCCCGGCCGAGCCGCTGGAGCGAGTAGGCCAGGAAATTCCTGACGGCCTCGGGCCGGCCGTCGTATCCGGTGAAGCCGCCCTCGACCGTGCGCAGCGCGCCGAACTTCACGCTGGTCAGCGCCCGGTCGCGGGCCGCAGCGGGTGCCGTGCGCAGAGCCTCGTGGATCAGCAGCTCGTTGTGGCCCATGCCGTAGAAGTCGCCGGTGTCGAGCAATGCGTTCACGCCCTCGGGGACCGCGTCCAGGTACGCGTGGATGGTCGCGATGGACTCGGAGCGGTCGGCCTCCCCGTAGAGGGCGGACATCCCCATGCAGCCCAGCCCGATCGGGAAGACGGCGGGGCCCGTGCTCCCGAGGCGCCGGCGGGCCGTCGTGGTCGGGGCGGCGGTCGTGGTGGTGGTCGGGGTGCCGGTGGTCGCGTCGAAGCGCTCGTTCGTGGTCATGGAACGAGAATGACATGACGGGTGACAGATTTCAATATCTGTCACCCGTCGGTGTCACGCCAGGACCCGCAGGGTCAGCGCCGCCGCCGCGACCAGCGTGAGGACGGCCGCCGGCGCCAGCTCGTAGTCCCTGACCCGCAGGTGGCTGATGACGGCGCCGATGAAGTAGAGGGTCACGCCGACCGCCGCGGCCACCCCGAGCGGGGTGATCCACAGGCCGGCTATCAGGCCGATCGCGCCCGCGGCCTTGAGGGCGGCCAGTCGCGGCAGCCAGGAGTCGGGGACCTGGACCTTCCGCATGCTCGCGACGATCTGCTCGTTGCGCTGGAGGGAGAAGGCGGCGGAGGCGGCCAGGGCGAGGGCGAGCAGGCCGCCGACGATGGCGTAGGCGATGAACATGAAGCGCTCCAATGATTGGGTGTACCAGATCATTGAATAGCATCAACGATATGCCCTTAGCAATCATTTCCTGGTTGCTACGATGTGGACCATGACGGCAGACCAGGACGGATCACACCCCCCGCAGCGGCTGGGCCTGCTGCTGGCCTGGCACGGAGCGGTCACCCAGACCCGCATGAAGCGCGCCCTCGGCGCGGCCGGGCTCACCCCGCGGCACGCGATGACGCTGATGCACCTGGAGGGCGGCCCCATCAGCCAGCGGGCGCTCGCCGACCGGCTGGAGGTGGACCCGAGCGTCCTCGTCGGGGTTCTGAACGACCTGGAGGGCGAAGGCCTCGCCGAACGCCGCCGCGACCCCGCCGACCGCCGCCGGCACAACGTGGCCATCACCCCCGCCGGTGAGGCCGCCCTGACGAAGACGAACGCCGCCCTCGACGAGGTCGAGGACGGCATGTTCGCCGGCCTGTCGGCCCAGGAACGCGACCACCTGCGCGCCCTCCTCGACCGGGTCAACGCCTCGGCCGAGGACTTCGCCTGCGACGAATGACCGATGCCCAGGCCGTGACCGGCAGGACCCGGAGAGGCGCGCCCGGGGGCGCGTCCGCGACGTAGCCCCGGCCGCCCGGTGGTGCGGGCCCGGCGGCGTCCGGCGCCATGGGGCCTCCGGGCCCGCCGGCCCGGGGGGAAGCCCCGCCCGGCGGAGCGCCGCCGCGTACGGGACCTACGCGCGCCCCGGCAACGCGGCGAGGTGCGGGGCCGGGCGCCGCGGGGCAGGCGGGACCAGGCCCGGGTCGACCCCGATCCCCCGGGCGGTGCCTAACTTGATCTTTAACCTGTGCGGCGTGGGCGAGGAGTCGTTGGCTTTTTCGTTTTCGGTTTCGTGGTGTCGGGTTTGCGGACTGTGTGCACGTCGTGTCGTGGGGTGGGCCGAGTGTTCTTGCGGCCTGGTGGCCTGCCGGGGCCGGGGCGGGAGGGTTTCGGTGCACCGGCCGGGCAGGTGGTCTTCGGGCGGATGTGCCGGAAGTCTCGGCGGACGCGGGCGGGCGTGAGGCGTTCGACGGGTGCGGGCTTCTCCCAGGGCCGACGCAGGTCGGCTGCCAGTGGCCGGGCGAGACGGAGCTGGGTGTAGGCGGCGAGGACCAGCCAGGTCCACCGGTCCCCCGCCTCGGGGGTGCGGATCTTCGGAGAGGTCCAGCCGAGGGTCTGCTTGAACAGGCGGAAGGTGTGCTCGATGTCGAAACGCCGCAGGTATGCCTGCCAGAGGCGGTCGACGTCAGCTGCCTCCGCGTCGGTGCCGGACCACCACAGCCAGACCGGCTTGGGGGTTGCTCCGCTGGGCAGGTGGTCGATGTCCAGACGGATCACCGTCCCCTCGACGATCGGGAGGGTGCCGTCTGCTCCGGCCCAGGAAGATCGGTGGGTCAGCTTGGGGTGGAGCCGGTCCCAGCATCGGGCGTTGGCGGTGCCGTATAGGCGCGTGTCGGTGACGGACTCGGCGTCCGGGGTGCCCCAGGTGTCGGGCTGCCCGAAGACGAACTCGCTGCCGTGCCGGGGAGGGCGCCCCATGATGTGGGGCTGTCGTGGTGGGGCGGCTCTGCGCAGGACACGGTCCGAGCGCATCCGTGCCAGGACCTGGACCGGCAGGTCCCGCAGGAGGTGGGCCAGGCGGGGCGCGTCGTATCCGGCGTCCGCGACGACGAGGACTTCCGGGTCACCGACCTGCCACTGGCCTGCGGTGATCAGCCGCTCGATCAGCTCGCGCAACTGTCGGGCGGTGATGGTGGCCGTGTCGTCCCCGGGTGCCAGACGCAACGCGTCCAGCGGGGCGGTCCACGAGCTGCGGCCGGGCTCCAGCGCGCAGATGATCGAGTACGGCCAGCCGGGGACGGGAATGTGCTGGTCTTTGCCCCGTCCGTAGGTGTGGCACAGGATCCGCTGGGGTGAGGTGTGGGCGTCGGGCCGCAGCCAGCAGGTCACGTCCACGGCCAGTACCAGCCGCCCGTCGGCGGCCCGCGGAAGCGGCACCGAGGCCAGGACCTGCCGCATCCGGTCCGCGTCGAGCCGGCCCTGGGCGAGCGCGGCATAAAGCCCTCCGTGACCGCGCCGGTGTTCACCTACCAGTGACAGCTCGGCCAGTGATCGCACCGGCCCGTCGCCGCACAGAACCGCGTCGGCCAACTCGAACAGCGCGTCCGAACGAGCGGTGAGACAGGAGTAGAACTCGCCCCGGAAGCGTGACAGTTCCGCCAACGGCTCCCGCCGGCCATCACGATGCAGCAGACTCATCCCCACGGCCTTCGCGCTGGACATGTGTGTTCCTTGGTCGGAACACATGATCCAGACGAAGGCCGCTTCCGCGTACGGCGGTTACCGAACCGAGTGATCAAGTACGAGGCATCGTTCGACCTCGGACGTTAAAGATCAAGCTAAGGGCTGTCCCGTAATCCCCGGCGGGCGCACGACGACAGCTACGGCACCTCGCTGCGTTGTCGGAACGCCCGAATACGCCCAGTATGAGGACGCCCCTCCGCCTTGCGATGCACCGCATCTGACGCCGCGCGCTGATCCACCGGGGATTACGGGACAGCCCTTAGCCGCGCGGGGACCCCACGGGTGCCGTGGGGCCCGCCGACTCCTCCAGCCTGCGCGCCGTGCGCTCCGCCGTCCCGCGGGCCCAGGGGCCGCTCGTCGCCGCACCCACGACCAGGACGAGCAGCCCGCACAGCGTGATGATCCACCAGGCCGGCTGGGCCGCCCCGGAGAAGTCGGCGCCGCCGGCCAGCCCCGCCGCCAGGACCGAGCCGATGACCGCGACGCCCAGCGTGCCGCCCGTCTGCCGGCTGGTGGAGGCGATGGCCGCCGCGACACCCGCCTGGGAGCGCGGCATCCCCGAGACCGCCGTGTTGGTGATCGGCGCGTTCACCATGCCGAAGCCGAGCCCGAACAGCATGTACCCGGTGAAGAGGAGCGGGTTGGACGTCTCCGCCTCGAACAGGGCGAACAGCAGCCCGCTCGTCGCCATCGCCACCCCCGCGATCAGCAGGCAGATCCGCGGCCCCCGGCTGCCCACCAGCCGCCCCGCCAGCGGCGCGAACAGCACGGTCAGGCCGGCCATCGGCAGCAGGTACAGCCCGGCGTGCAGGGCGCTGAGCCCCCGTACGTCCTGGAGGTAGAGGGTGTTCAGGAAGAGGAAGCCGGCCAGCCCGGCGAAGGCACTGACAGCGATGATCGTCGAGCCGCTGAACGGCGCGCTCCGGAAGAACCGGAGGTCGATCAGAGGCTCCGCGCACCTGGGCTCGTGCACCAGCAGCCCCACGAAGGAGGCGACGGCCACCACCGCGCACCCCATGATCAGCGGCGAGCGCCAGCCGGCGGCGGGCGCCTCGATGATCCCGTACGTCAGGCTGCCGAGGAGCGCGATGACCAGTACCTGCCCCAGCGGGTCCGGGCGGCGCGGGCGGGCCGCCCGGGACTCCGGGATGTGGCGCAGGGTCAGCGCGAGCGCCGCCAGGCCGATCGGCACGTTGATCAGGAAGATCGAGCGCCAGCCCACCGAGTCCACCAGCACCCCGCCGATCAGCGGGCCCGCCGCCATGGAGATACCGCCGACCGCGCCCCACACACCGATGGCCCGGGCCCGTTCGGCCGGGTCCGTGTAGGTGTTGGTGATGATCGACATCGCGACCGGGTTGAGCATCGCGCCGCCGACCGCCTGCACCATCCGGAAGACGATGAGCCAGCCGAGGCTCGGCGCCAGCGAGCAGAGCAGGGAGCCCAGGCCGAAGGTCAGCAGACCGGCGACGAACACCTTGCGCCGCCCGATCCGGTCGGCCGTGGACCCCGCGAGCATCAGCAGCGAGGCCAGGACGAGCGTGTACGCGTCGATGGTCCACTGGAGGCCCGCGACCGAGGCGTCCAGCTCGCGGCGCATCGACGGGAGCGCGACGTTGAGCACGGTGTTGTCGAGGCTGACGATGAGCAGGCTCATGCAGCAGATCGCCAGGACGATCGTGCGCTGCCGGTGACTCGGCTCGATCATGCGCCGATGCTACGTCCGCCCGACCCCCTCGGCATGCGGGACAATGGGCGGATGACCATGCTCCCCCCGCCGCTCGCGATCGGCCCGCACACCGTGCAGCCCCCGGTGGTGCTCGCGCCCATGGCCGGCATCACCAATGCCCCGTTCCGTACCCTCTGCCGGGAGTTCTCGGGCGGCAAGGGGCTGTTCGTGAGCGAGATGATCACGACCCGCGCCCTGGTCGAGCGCAACGAGAAGACCATGCAGCTGATCCACTTCGACGAGACCGAGAAGCCCCGGTCGATTCAGCTGTACGGGGTCGACCCGGTGACGGTGGGCAAGGCGGTCCGCATGATCGTCGAGGAGGACCGCGCCGACCACATCGACCTCAACTTCGGCTGCCCGGTCCCCAAGGTCACCCGCAAGGGTGGCGGCTCGGCGCTGCCCTACAAGCGCAACCTGCTGCGCGCGATCCTGCGCGAGGCCGTCGAAGGGGCCGGCGACCTGCCGGTGACCATGAAGATGCGCAAGGGCATCGACGACGACCATCTCACCTACCTCGACGCCGGCCGCATCGCCGTCGAGGAGGGGGTCACCGCGATCGCCCTGCACGGGCGAACCACGGCGCAGCACTACGGCGGCACCGCCGACTGGGACGCCATCGCGCGGCTCAAGGAGCACGTGCCGGAGATACCGGTCCTGGGCAACGGCGACATCTGGTGTGCCGAGGACGCGCTGCGCATGGTCCGCGAGACCGGCTGCGACGGCGTGGTCGTGGGACGCGGCTGCCTGGGGCGGCCGTGGCTGTTCAACGACCTGGTGGCGGCCTTCGAGGGGCGGCCCGAGGACTTCCACCGGCCCGCGCTGCGCGAGGTCGCGCAGACGATGCACCGGCACGCCCAGCTGCTCGGCGAGTGGATCGGCGACGAGACGCGCGGCGTGATCGACTTCCGTAAGCACGTCGCCTGGTACCTGAAGGGCTTCTCGGTCGGGTCCGAGATGCGCAAGAAGCTCGCGGTCACCTCGTCCCTGGCCGAGTTGAACGCTCATCTGAGCGAGCTTGATCTGGATCAAGAGTGGCCGGAGAGTGCGGACGGCCCGCGCGGCCGGACGTCCGGAAACAACCGAGTTGTCCTGCCGGACGGCTGGCTGAAGGACCCGTACGACTGCGCGGGCGTGAGCGAGGACGCGGAACTGGACACCTCCGGAGGCTGACAAATCGCCCTCCGTGGTGCGTGATATACGCCACGCATGGGAGAGGTTTCGCTCAGATGAGCGCGTAAGTCACGGGTAAGACTTTCAAAGGGTGGCACTGGGTGCCACCCTTTGTGTGTTCAACACTTGAACGCAAATGTATCGATGATCGCTCATCCGAGCGTGAACAGGCCTCAGAAGCACCGTGCCCCTTCGGGATCTGAACGCTCTTCGTACTTTCTGGTTACCCCTGAGTTACTTTCGATCTGCTGGCGCACGGGTGGTTACGTCCGTATGACGGCCAAGTGGACGTACCCAGAAGCCTTCGATCTGGGTATGTTCCTGGCCGTCAGGGCAGCCACCGAGCCTCGAGGAGTCGAGACCCGTGTCGGAAAACAAAGATCAGAAGTTCGTCTACGACTTCACCGAGGGCAACCGCGACCTCAAGGACCTTCTCGGCGGCAAGGGTGCCAACCTCGCCGAGATGACCAACCTGGGTCTGCCGGTCCCTCCCGGCTTCACCATCACCACCGAGGCCTGCAAGGTCTACCTCGAGAGCGGCTCGGCCCCGGCCGCGCTGCGCGACGAGGTCAGCGCCCACCTTGCCGCCCTCGAGTCGAAGATGGGCAAGAAGCTCGGCCAGTCGGACGACCCGCTGCTGGTCTCCGTGCGTTCCGGCGCCAAGTTCTCGATGCCCGGCATGATGGACACCGTCCTGAACATCGGCCTTTCCGACGAGTCGGTCACCGGCCTCGCCTCCCAGGCCGGTGACGAGCGCTTCGCGTGGGACTCCTACCGCCGCCTGATCCAGATGTTCGGCAAGACCGTCCTCGGCGTCGAGGGCGAACTCTTCGAGGACGCCCTCGACGAGGCCAAGGCCGCCAAGAAGGTGACCGTCGACACCGACCTCGACGCCGCCGACCTGAAGAAGCTCGTCAAGGTCTTCAAGAAGATCGTGGCGAAGGAGGCCGGCCGCGAGTTCCCGCAGGACGCCCGCGAGCAGATGGACCTCGCCGTCGAGGCCGTCTTCAACTCGTGGAACACCGACCGGGCCAAGCTGTACCGCCGCCAGGAGCGCATCCCGAGCGACCTGGGCACCGCGGTCAACATCTGCTCCATGGTCTTCGGCAACCTGGGCCCCGACTCCGGCACCGGCGTCGCCTTCACCCGTGACCCCGCCAGCGGCCACGCGGGCGTCTACGGCGACTACCTGCAGAACGCCCAGGGCGAGGACGTCGTCGCGGGCATCCGCAACACCGTGCCGCTCGCGGACCTGGAGTCCATCGACAAGGCCTCGTACGACCAGCTCATGACGATCATGACGACGCTGGAGACCCACTACAAGGATCTCTGCGACATCGAGTTCACGATCGAGCGCGGCCAGCTGTGGATGCTCCAGACCCGTGTCGGCAAGCGCACCGCCGGCGCCGCCTTCCGCATCGCCACCCAGCTCGTGGACCAGGGCCTGATCGACGAGGCCGAGGCCCTCCAGCGCGTCAGCGGCCACCAGCTGGCGCAGCTGATGTTCCCCCGCTTCGACGAGGGCGCCAGGACCACCCTCCTCGGCCGCGGAATCGCCGCCTCCCCGGGCGCGGCCGTCGGCAAGGCCGTCTTCGACTCCTACACGGCCGTCAAGTGGTCCCGCTCCGGCGAGAAGGTCATCCTGATCCGCCGCGAGACCAACCCCGACGACCTGGACGGCATGATCGCCTCCGAGGGCATCCTGACCTCGCGCGGCGGCAAGACCTCCCACGCGGCCGTCGTCGCCCGCGGCATGGGCAAGACCTGCGTCTGTGGCGCCGAGGAGCTCGACGTCGACACCAAGCGCCGCCGCATGACGGTCGGCGAGACGGTCATCGAAGAGGGCGACGTCGTCTCCATCGACGGCTCCACCGGCAAGGTCTACCTCGGCGAGGTACCCGTCGTACCCTCCCCGGTCGTCGAGTACTTCGAGGGCCGCATGCACGCCGGCGCCGACGACGCCGACGAGCTCGTGGCCGCCGTGCACCGGATCATGGCCTACGCGGACCGCGTCCGCCGCCTGCGGGTGCGCGCCAACGCCGACAACGCCGAGGACGCGCTGCGCGCCCGCCGCTTCGGCGCCCAGGGCATCGGCCTGTGCCGCACCGAGCACATGTTCCTCGGTGAGCGCCGCGAGATGGTCGAGCGCCTGATCCTCGCCGACACCGACGGCGAGCGCGACGAGGCACTCAGTGCCTTGCTGCCGCTGCAGAAGAAGGACTTCACCGAGCTGTTCGAGGCGATGGACGGTCTGCCCGTCACCGTCCGCCTGCTCGACCCGCCGCTGCACGAGTTCCTGCCCGACATCACCGAGCTGTCGGTGCGCGTCGCCCTCGCCGAGTCCCGCAAGGACGCCAACGAGAACGACCTGCGCCTGCTCCAGGCCGTCCACAAGCTGCACGAGCAGAACCCGATGCTGGGTCTGCGCGGTGTCCGCCTGGGCCTGGTCATCCCCGGCCTGTTCGCCATGCAGGTCCGGGCGATCGCCGAGGCCGCGGCCGAGCGCAAGAACGCCAAGGGCGACCCCCGCGTCGAGATCATGATCCCGCTCGTGGGTACCGTCCAGGAGCTGGAGATCGTCCGCGAGGAGGCCGACGCGGTCATCGCCGAGGTCGAGGCCGCCACCGGCACCACCCTCAAGCTCTCCATCGGCACCATGATCGAGCTGCCGCGTGCCGCGCTGACCGCCGACCAGATCGCCGAGGCCGCGCAGTTCTTCTCCTTCGGTACGAACGACCTGACCCAGACGGTGTGGGGCTTCTCCCGCGACGACGTCGAGGCCAGCTTCTTCACCGCGTACCTGGAGAAGGGCATCTTCGGGGTCTCGCCCTTCGAGACCATCGACAAGGACGGCGTCGGCTCGCTGGTCCGGCACGCGGCCAAGCTGGGCCGGGCCACCCGCCCCGACCTCAAGCTCGGCGTCTGCGGCGAGCACGGTGGTGACCCCGAGTCCGTCCACTTCTTCCACGAGGTCGGCCTCGACTACGTCTCCTGCTCGCCCTTCCGGATTCCGGTGGCGCGCCTGGAGGCCGGCCGTGCCGCCGCCGAGGCGAAGGGCAGCGACAGCCGCTGACCCGCCGGCCCCTCACAAGGGCCCCACAGACCGCGCCTGTCCCCGGGTTCCCTGACTGCCCGGGGGCGGGCGCGCCTCAATTTCTTTGTTCAACAAGTCTTTACGCCAGCAGGCGGTGGACGGATCCCCACCCGTCCACCGCCGCTGTCATTCTGCCGGGCACGTCGGCGCTTCCCAGTGCGACCGACCGCCAGGCCCCGCAAAGCCCCCCACGGCCTTCGCGGAGCGTTTCGGTCGCACCGGAGTGTGCCCGGCGGAGTACAGGATTTCGGTTGTCACGCCCCTGCCGAAAGGGGTTTCAACTGTGGCCGAAAGGGCGTGGTGACCACGTGTGACTGCGTGCATACTCATGGGGCGGGGGGATTGCGGTTGCACAGGTGGGGGTTCGGTGCTGCGTATCCATTTCACTGGAGTGGACCTGGCACGCGTACGGATGGCAGGGCGTCCCGATGCGTTGTGGGAGACGATTCTCAGCTTTCACCGCTTAAGAGACCGGCGCGATGCCCGGTTGTTCGGTGAATGGCGTACGGAAACCCGGAGCAGGTTGAATAGTGAAACACGCACGCTCGGTATGCTCATACCGAGCCGCGGTTATTTCCCCGATTTCCTGACCCCTGTGGAGGGGCAGTACGGGTGGGACGTGGGCCTCGACGCGTTGCGCGGGATCCGTCCCGAGCGCATGCGCCGGGAGCTCCAGCTGCTGGGCGCCGGAGCGCCCACGACACCACGGCTGCGGGACTTCATGGAGGGCGGCACCAAACAGCTCCCACGGCTGATGGGCGAGCTGCGTGCCTACCACCGGGCCGCCGTGGAGCCGTACTGGACCCACATACAGGCCCAGATAGAAGCCGAACGGGCGGCACGCGGCCGCGCGTTGCTCGACGGCGGAGCCGACGAGCTGCTGGCCTCGCTGCCGCCCATGCTGCGCTGGCGGGCCCCGGTACTGGAGTGCGACTACCCGGTGGACCGGGACGTACGGCTGCGGGGGCGCGGGCTGCTGCTCCAGCCGTCCTTCTTCTGCCGGCGCACCGCGGTGACCCTCCACGACCCCGAGCTGCCGCCGGTGCTGGTCTACCCGGCCGCCGCGCAGCTGGCCTCCGCGCCCGGGAGCGGCGAGGCGGCCCGGCCCGCCGAGGAGCAGCGCCAGCGCACCCTGGGCAAGCTGGTCGGGCACACCCGCTCGGTCGTGCTGCGGGCCATCGGGGACGGCGCCACCACCAGCGAGCTGGCCCGCCGGGCCGGGGTCTCGCTGGCCTCCGCCAGCCAGCACGCCTGCGTGATGCGCGAGGCGGGCCTGGTCACCACCCTGCGCCACGGCAACGCGGTCCTGCACACCGTGACCCCGCTGGGAGCGGCGCTGCTCAAGGGCGGGGCCGTGGCCTCCTGAGACGCCGACGGCCCCCGGCCCGGGAAGCGCCGGGGGCCGGGGGCCGAGGACCGAGGCCTGGAGCCCGGGCGCCCGGGGGCCGGGGCCCGGGGCCGCCGGGTACGTCCGTCAGGTCCGGAACGGGCCCGTCACCTCGTAGGTGATGCCGCCGGAGGAGCTGCCGCTCGTACCGCGCTGGCTGGAGAAGTAGAACCGGTTACCGGCGGGCGAGAAGGCCGGGCCGGTGATCTCCGAGGAGGACTGTCCGGTGATCCGCAGGAAGGGCGCCACCACGTCGTCCGGGGTGATCACGCAGATCTCCATGTTGCCGCCGTCCTCCGCGACGTACAGGTCGCCGTAGGAGGAGCCGGTGACGTTGTCGACGCCCGTCAGCGGGGCCGCGCCGCCGGGTACGAGCGAGTCGTCGTAGGCCAGCTCATAGGTGTTGTTCGTGAGGTTGAGCTGCCAGACCCGGTTGTCGCCCTTGGTGGTGAACCAGACGGTGTCGTTGGCGTAGTGGCAGCCCTCGCCGCCGTTGAACTTCTTGGAGCCGGAGACCTGGCTGCGGGTCGCCGTCGGGGAGCCGTCCGGGTCCGGCACGTTCTGCCAGGTGAAGGAGCCGGAGGTGGCCGTACCGGCCTTGAGGACCTGGAGGGTGCCGGAGGAGAGATTGCCCCAGGTGGTGGGGACGAAGCGGTAGAAGCAGCCGCTCGACTCGTCCTCCGTCAGGTAGATCACCCGGCGAACCGGGTCGGCGGCGGCGGCCTCGTGCTTGAAGCGGCCCATCGCCGGGCGCTGGACCGCCGCGTTCACGCCGTACGGGTCGGTCTCGTAGACGAAGCCGCGGTCGACCTCCTCGCAGGACAGCCAGGTGTTCCACGGGGTCGCGCCGCCCGCGCAGTTCTGCCGGGTGTTCGACAGGATCCGGTAGGCGCCGGTGACGGTGCCGGAGGAGTTGAACTTCACCGCGCTCGCGCCGCCGGAGGGGTTGATCTCCGAGTTCGACACGTAGATCCAGCCCGAGCCGTCGGCGTAACAGGCGCCGCCGTCGGGGGCGCTGTGCCAGGTGTACGAGGTGCCGCTCACGGTCTGGCCCGAGCGGGCGATCACGCGGCTGGTGAAACCGCTCGGGAGCATGATGCCGTTGGCGTCGGCGGCGCCCAGCGCCCCGTAGGGACCGGCACCGGGCTGGGCGGGCGCCGCGTAGGCCGCCCCGTGCATCAACGTGCCGCCGAAGGCGGCGGCCGACGAACCGATCACTGCGCCGCGCAGGAAGGTACGACGTTCCACGGTCACTCCTGTGGGAGGAAGGCCCCGCGGCCGGTCGGACGCGGGGTCGCACGCGTCGAGGAACCTAGAAGACGCCAGTTGACGTGGCGCCAAATCCTCATTACGCCCGAGCGACCGCTCGGCGTTCAATCCCTCGGCGGGGATTTCCGCGCCGCCCCGGCTTTCTTTCCCCGGGGCTCTTCCGGCCCGCACGGCATCGGCACCGGCGGGATTCCCGCGCCCGGGCCGGCGTACGGCCGACGGCGTTCGCACAGCGCCGCGTCCGCGAAGACACCGCCGGCCCGGCGCCCGCCGTGCGTCCGGACCGGTGCGCCGCACCCGCCAGTTCCGGCCTGTCTCGGCCGCCGGGGTTTAGGAGGTGTCCGCACACGGTGGCGTGAAATCACCCATGACGGGACCTTGGGCCCTGGGAAGGTGCCGGAGGGAGGAGGACGGTGGAGGCATGAACCGTTTCGCCGCGGACATCTCGGGCCGTGCCGACCTCGACATCGTGCTGCGCCGCTTCTACACGGCCGCCTTCGCCGACCCGCGGATCGGCCCGTACTTCACCCGCATCGCGGGCACGGACCTGGAGGCCCACCTGCCCCGGATCACCGATTTCTGGGAGCGCTCCCTCTTCCGCACCGCCGCCTACCGGCGCAACGCCTTCGCTCCGCACGCCGCGCTGCACTCGGTACGGGCACTGACCGCCGCCGACTTCGGCCGCTGGGTCCAGCTGTGGCACGCGACGATCGACGGGCTGCACAGCGGGCCGAACGCCGAGCGGGCCAAGGCCCAGGGCGAGCGGATCGCGCTGACCCTCCACCGGCGCCTCGCCGGCCCGGACGCCGATCTGCGGGGCGAAGGCACCACGGGCTTCGTCCCCCTCGCGGCGCTGGAGCTGCGCTCGGCCGCCTGACCTGCGGTTTCGCCGGCCGGTAAGAAAAATTCAAAAAACTTCGCGCGGGGCGATGAGTTTTCCGCGGCCCCTCGGTCTACCTCTCGAAAGCACCGACCGAGCAGCAGGAAAGAGAGACCTCGATGTCCGCGACCATGATCTTCGTCAACCTGCCCGTCAAGGACCTGGACGCCAGCAAGGCCTTCTGGGGCAAGCTGGGCTACTCCTTCAACGCCCAGTTCACCGACGAGAACTGCGCCTCCATGGTCATCAGCGACACCATCGTCGCGATGCTCCTGACCGAGGCCCGCTACAAGGACTTCACCCACAAGGAGATCGCGGACGCCACGAAGACGTCGGAGGTCCTCCTGTGCCTGAGCGCCGAGAGCCGTGCCGCCGTCGACGAACTGGTGGACGGGGCCCTGGCGGCCGGCGCCACCGAACCCCGCCCGGCCCAGGACCACGGCGTCATGTACGGCCGTGCCTTCGACGACCTCGACGGCCACACCTGGGAGATCATGTGGATGGACCCGGCCGTGATCCAGAAGCAGGACTGACCGCCCGGCCCACCCCCTTGCGTCAGGAGGTCGCGGCGGTCCGCACCGGGTAGGTGCGGACCGCCACCTCCTCGTCGTCCAGGCAGCGCCCCGTCTCCAGGTCGAAGCGCTGCTTGAGCAGCGGGGAGGCCACGAAGGGCCGGCCCGCCGCCGCCCCCACCAGGCCGCGCGAGAGCACGTGCGCGCCGGTGAAGGGGTCCTGGTTGCCGATGGCGTACGCCCGGCCCGCACGGTCGACGAACACCGCGGCCTGGCTCCCGTCGGGCAGCAGTGCGGCGACCCCGCGCCCGGGGACCAGCGCCGAGAGCTCGCACACCGTCAGCCAGCCCTGCGCCACTTGCAGTTCCACGGTCATCGGACGGAGCCTCCTATGGTCAGGACGGCCAGGTCGGGCTTGACCTGGTCGCGCTCGGGGACGAACTTCACGGTGGGGTCGGGAGCGCCCGGCGCGTTGACGAAGGACACGAACCGGCGCAGCCGCTCCGGGTCCTTGAGCGTCTCGGCCCATTCGTCCCGGTAGTGCGCCACGTGGTCGGCCATCAGGGACTCCAGCTCCGCGCACAGCCCCAGCGAGTCGTGCACGACCACGTCCCGCAGGTGGTCCAGGCCGCCCTCCAGCCGCTCCAGCCAGGTGGAGGTCCGCTCCAGCCGGTCGGCGGTGCGGATGTAGAACATCAGGAACCGGTCGATCAGCCGGATCAGCTCCGCGTCCGACAGGTCCTGGGCGAGGAGGTCGGCGTGGCGCGGAGTGGCGCCGCCGTTGCCGCCCACGTAAAGGTTCCAGCCGCTGGCCGTCGCGATGACCCCGAAGTCCTTGCTCTGCGCCTCCGCGCACTCGCGGGCGCAGCCGGACACCGCCGACTTCAGCTTGTGCGGGGCGCGCAGTCCCCGGTAGCGCAGCTCCAGGTCGATGGCCATCCGCACGCTGTCCTGGACGCCGTAGCGGCACCAGGTCTGCCCCACGCAGGACTTCACCGTGCGCAGGGCCTTCCCGTAGGCGTGACCGGACTCGAACCCGGCGTCGACGAGCCGTGCCCAGATCCGCGGGAGCTGGTCCACGCTCGCGCCGAAGAGGTCGATCCGCTGCCCGCCGGTGATCTTCGTGTAGAGGCCGAAGTCGCGGGCCACCTCGCCGATCACGATCAGCTTGTCGGGGGTGATCTCACCGCCGGGGATCCGCGGCACGACCGAGTACGAGCCGTTGCGCTGCATGTTCGCGAGGAAGTGGTCGTTGGTGTCCTGGAGGGCGGCCTGCTCCCCGTCCAGGACGTAGCCGCTCGCCCCGAGGGTCGCCGCGAGCGAGGCGATGATCGAGCCGACGGCCGGCTTGCAGACCTCGCAGCCGTCGCCGCCGCGGGCCTCGGGGCGGCCGTGGCCGTCGAGGATCTCCTCGTACGAGGTGAGCCGGCGGGTGCGGACGATCTCGTAGAGCTCGGCCCGCGTGTACGGGAAGCAGCCGCACAGTCCCTTGTCGGCGGCGGCCGGGAGCAGCTGTCCGATCACCTTGATGCAACTGCCGCAGCCGGTGCCCGCCTTGGTGCACTTCTTGACCTCGGGGAGCGTGGAGCAGGCGGTGATGGCCTTCTTCGTGACGTTGTGGCAGGAGCAGATCACCGCGGTGTCGGGGAGGGCGGACGGGCCCAGCGCGACGGGTGCGCCGATACCCGCGGGCAGGACCAGCTGTTCGGGGGCCACGGGCGGGACGCTGCCGGTGAGCGGGCGCAGCAGGCCGTAGGCGTCGGCGTCGCCGACCAGGACCCCGCCGAGGAGGACCCCGTCGGGGGAGACCACCAGCTTCTTGTAGATCCCGGAACGGGAGTCGGACCAGACGACGTCGAGGCTGTCGGGGGTGCTGCCGTGCGCGTCGCCGAAGGAGGCCACGTCCACGCCGAGCAGCTTCAGCTTGGTGGAGAGGTCGGCGCCGGTGAACTCCTTCTCCCGGCCCAGCAGGTCCTCGGCGGCGGTCTCGGCCATCTCGTAGCCGGGGGCGACCAGGCCGTAGACGCGGCCGTCGACGGCGAGGGCGCACTCGCCGATGGCGTAGACGTGCGGGTCGGAGGTGCGGCAGTGGGCGTCGACCGCGATGCCGCCGCGCTCGCCGACGTCCAGCCCGGCGTCGCGGGCCAGCTGGTCGCGGGGGCGGACACCGGCGGAGAAGACCACGAGGTCGGTGGCGACGACGGAGCCGTCGGAGAGCCGCATTCCGCTGACGCGGCCGTCCTCGCCGGTCACCACCTCCTGGGTGCCCACGCCGGTGTGGACGGTGAGGCCCATGGACTCGATGGTGCGCAGCAGGGCGGCGCCGCCGCCCTCGTCGACCTGGACGGGCATCAGGCGCGGGGCGAACTCGACGATGCGGGAGGCGAGTCCGAGCCCCTGGAGGGCGCCGGCGGCCTCCAGGCCGAGAAGTCCGCCGCCGACGACCGCTCCGGTCGTCTTGTCCTTCGCGTACTCCTCGATGGCGAGGAGGTCCTCGATGGTGCGGTAGACGAAGCAGCCGGGGGCGTCCTTGCCGGGGACGGGCGGCACGAAGGGGTAGCTGCCGGTGGCCAGGACCAGCACGTCGTACGGGAACACCTGCCCGGAGCGGGAGGTGACGGTGCGGGCTTCCCGGTCGATGTGCTCGGCCGGGTCGTCGAGGTGGAGGGAGATGCCGTGCTCCTCCATGAACCCGGCGGGCGTCATGGAGAGGTCCTCGGGGGTGCTGCCGGAGAAGTACGAGGTCAGGTGCACGCGGTCATAGGCGGGCCGGGGCTCTTCGCAGAGCACGGTGATCCGGTGCGTGGCGGTGACCCCGCGCTCGGCGAGCGCTTCGAGGTAGCGCTGGCCGACCATGCCGTGCCCGATGAGCACGATCGTGGGCGAGGGCTCGGTCATGTCAGTGGCCTCCGTCGTCGGTGAGCAGGTGGAACAGGTCGTGCGGTGCTTCCCCGCCCTCCCATGTGCGGGCGAGGGCCCCCACCGTGGAGAGCTCGCCGAGCAGGACCCCGCCGACGAGGCGGTCGCCGCGCAGGACGACCTTGCGGTAGGTCCGCCGGGTGCCGTCGGTGAGGCGGACCACGTCGTCGCCGGGGAGGGGGGTGGTCTCGCCGAAGGCGGCGAGGTCCAGGGAGCCGTCGCCGGTTCCGCCGAGGGTGAGGCGGGTGAGGGCGCGGGTGCCGGTGTACGGGGCGGAGCCGCCGGTCAGGACCGCGGCGAGGGCGTCGGCCTGCTCCAGGGCGGCGCCGGCCAGGCCGTAGACCTGCCCGGCGTGCTCGGCGCAGTCGCCGATGGCGTAAATGCGGGGGTCGCTGGTGCGGAGTTCGTCGTCGACGACGATGCCCTTGCGGATCTCCAGACCGGCGGCCTGCGCCAGGCCGGTGCGGGGGCGCACGCCGCAGGCGAGGACGACGACGTCGGCGTCCAGCCGGTAGCCGTCGGCGAGCTCGACGCCGGTGACGCGCCGCTGCCCGGGTGCGGCGCCGTTGCCGGGGGCTCCGCCCCCGGACCTCCGCGCCTCGAACGCCGGCGGGGCCGGAGTGGTCGTCGTCAGCCCGCGGACCCGGCATTCGGTGTGGATCTCCACGCCGAGCCCGGTCAGGTGCGTCGCCAGCAGGGCGGAGGAATCCGCGTCCAGCTGGCGTTCCATCAGGCGCTCACCCTGCTGGGCCAGGACCACCACCGCTCCGCGCGCGGCGAGCGCCCGGGCGGCCGAGACGCCCAGCAGACCCCCGCCGATCACCACCGCCCGCACCCCGGGGCGTACGGCTGCCGAGAGCGCGAGGCAGTCATCCATCGTGCGGAACGCGTGGACCCCGTCCGGCAGTTCCCGCCCCCCGGGCTCGAACAGTCCGCGCAGCGGCGGGAGGACCGCGTTCGAGCCGGTGGCCAGCACCAGCGTGTCGTAGCCGGCCACCGTGCCGTCGTCGCAGTGCACGGCCCGCTCCGCCCGGTCGACGCGCACGGCACGGACCCCGCGCCGCAGCACCGGGCCGGGGGCCGGCAGGGCGGTCACCTCCGGCGCGTACCGGCCGGCCAGGACCTCGGCGAGCAGCACCCTGTTGTACGGGACGTGGGACTCCTCGCCGAGGACGGTCACCGCCGCGGCCGGGCCCAGCCGGTCCGCGAGCCGCAGGCCCGCGAGGCCGCCGCCGATCACCACCACACGCTCTTCCGAGGTCATGCCATGAGGGTGCGCGGCCGCTGTTTCCCCACCGCATCGCCTCTGTTACCCGGACGGAACGCCGACCTCAGCGTCCGGTTTAAGGGTCGGTGAGGCCTTCCTCAAGGCCGCCTTAAAGCCCATCGGGGCCGCTGCCTGGGCCCTTAGCGTGATCCGCATGCGAGATGCGGCGGTGCGGGTCAGGGGCGGGATCCTGGGCGGGGCGGGGGTGGTGGTCCTGCTCTGGGCGGTGCAGGTCCGGCCCTCGGCGCGGCCCGACGCGCTCTTCGCCACCGCCGCGCACCTGACCGGTCTGCTCGCCGGTTACGGGGTGCTGGTGCTGCTGTTCCTGATGGCCCGGGTGCCCGCGGTCGAGCACGGGGTGGGCGCCGACCGGCTCGCCCGCTGGCACGCGTTCGGAGGCCGCCACGTCCTGCTCCTCTGCTTCGGCCACGGGCTGTTCGCCCTGCTCGGATACGCCGTGCACACGGGGGCCGACCTGGTCCGCACCGTCCGGGAACTGCTCGGCTACCCCGCCATAGCCGCCGCCGCGGCCGGGACCGTCCTCCTGGCCGCGGTCGGTGCGACCTCCGCCCGGGCGGTACGCCGCCGGATGTCGTACGAAACCTGGCGCGGGGTGCATCTGCTCGTATACCTCGCGGCCGCCCTCGGCTTCGGCCACCAGCTCGCCGGGCCCGACCTCGCCGCCGCGGCCTGGTTCTGGGCGCTCGCCCACACCGTGGTCGCCGCGCTGCTGGTCTGGTACCGCGCGGTGGTCCCCGTACGGCAGGCTCTGCGGCACGCGCTGCGGGTCGCGGAGGTCCGCTTCGAGGGACCGGGGGTCGTCTCCGTCGTCGTCCGGGGCGAGCACCTGGCGGAGCTGCGCGCGGAGCCGGGGCAGTTCCTGCGCTGGCGGTTCCTGCAGCGGGGGCTGTGGCCGACCGCCCTGCCGTTCTCCCTGTCCGCGCCCGTCCGCGGGGACACACTGCGGATCACCGTCAAGGGGCTCGGCGGGCACTCCCGCCGCATCCGCCGGCTGCGTCCGGGCACACGGGTCCTCGCCACCGGGCCGTTCGGCGCGCTGACCGCGGCCCGGCGGACCCGGCCCAAGGTGCTGCTGATCGCCGGCGGGGTCGGGATCACCCCGATGCGGGCGCTGTTCGAGACGCTGCCGGGCGGCCCGGGGGACGTCACCCTGCTCTACCGGGCCGGCGCCGAGGAGCATCTGGTACTGCGCGCCGAGCTGGAGGCCATCGCCGCCGAGCGGCGGGCGGGGCTGCACTACCTGCTCGGGCCGTCGGGCGCCGCCTACGACCCGCTGGCCCCGCAGGCGCTGGCCGCGCTGGTGCCCGACCTGGCCGAGCACGACGTGTACCTGTGCGGGCCGCCGGGAATGGCCGAGGCGACGCGGGGCGCGCTGCTGCGGGCCGGGGTGCCGGGCGGCCGGATCCATACGGAGTGCTTCAGCTTCTGAGCCGCGCGCGGGCGCGCCCCGTGCCCCCGCGCCCCCTTGCCCCCGGCCCCGCGCCCAGGGCCCCCGGGCCCCGCGTCACGCCGTCCCGCGGCACCGTCACACCGCCGTCCCCCTGCCGTTCCGCCGCCGTTCCCGCGTCCCCGAGGAGTCACCGCCCCATGCGTCATCCGCTGCACGTCGCCCTGTCCGTGCCTGTCGGAGTCCAGGCCCGGGCTGCGGCCCCGGCCCGGGCTGCGGTCCCGGCGAAGGCCGCCCGGCACCGTAGGCCGCGCAGACCCTCGCCGGTGCGGAGCGCGCTGGCCGCGCTGGCCCTCGTACCCCCGGCGGGGCGGCTCGCGGCGGGGCTGGGGGCGGCCAGTGTGCTGGCCGCCACCGCGCTCACGGCGGTCGTGGAACCGGCCGCTCCGGTGGCTCCGGACCGGGTCCCGGCCCGGCAAAGCTCAACCTTTGCGCAACTTTCCGGGAATTGAATGGTCGCTGCACCGACAGCTCCATAGGGTCGGTTCGTGCCTGACATATCAACGACCATGATCATCGTGCTGTGTGTGGCGGCCGCGGCCGCGGGCTGGATCGACGCGGTGGTGGGCGGCGGCGGCCTGCTGCTCCTGCCCGCGCTGCTGCTGGGCCTGCCCAACGCCCACCCCGCCACCGTCCTCGGCACCAACAAGGCGGTGGCCATCGTCGGCACCGCCGGCGCGGCCGTGACGTACGTCCGCAAAGCCCCGGTGGACGTGAAACTGGCCGTCCGCATCGGCCTGGCGGCGCTCGCCGGATCGATGGGCGGCGCCGCGCTCGCCGGGGGCATCAGCAAGGACGCGCTCCGACCGATGATCATGGTGGTGCTCGTGATCGTCGCCGGTTTCGTGCTCTTCCGGCCCGGCTTCGGCACCGCCCCCTCCACCTCGCCCGTCAGCCGTGCCCGGGTGCTGCTCGCCATCGCTCTGGCCGGCCTCGGCATCGGCTTCTACGACGGCCTCATCGGGCCGGGCACCGGCACGTTCCTGGTGCTCGCCCTCACGGCCCTGCTCCACCTCGACCTCGTCGCCGCCTCCGCCACCGCCAAGATCGTCAACTGCTGCACCAACGCCGGGGCGCTCGCGATGTTCGCCTACCAGGGCATGGTGCTGTGGCAGCTCGCCGCCCTGATGGCGGTGTTCAATCTGGCCGGCGGCATGATCGGCGCCCGTATGGCGCTCAAGAAGGGCAGCGGCTTCGTCCGCGGGGTGCTGCTGACCGTGGTCGGCGCGCTGGTGGTCAAGCTCGGCCTGGAGCAGTGGGGCTGACCGGCCCCGGGTCGCTCAGTACGTCGCGGTGAGGTGGGCGAAGACGACCACGTTGCCGCGGTAGCCGGTACGCGGTGAGAACCCGCCGCCGCAGGTGATCACCCGCAGCTCGGCGCGTGGGGAGGGGCCGTACACCCGGGTGTCCGGGAAGGTCCTGGCGTCGTGCACCTCGACCGCGTGGACCGTGAACACCGCCGTCCGGCCGTCCGCGCGCGGGACCTCGATCGAGGCGCCGCGGCGCAGCGCACCCAGGCGGTAGAACACCCCCGGGCCGGCGGAGTCGTCCACGTGCCCGGCGATCACGGCGGTGCCGGTGGCGCCCGGGGTGATGCCCTCGCGGTACCAGCCGGCAAGGTCGCGCCGGTCGGGCGGAGGCACTTCGAGATGGCCGCTGCGGTCCAGGCCGAGCCCGATCAGCGGGGCGTCCACCCGGATGGAGGGGATCCTGATCCGCCCGGGCGGCGAGCCGACCAGCGGGGCGATGCCGGGGCCCACGACGCCGGCGGCGGTGAGTGCTTCGGCGGGGGAGGGCAGCGGAGGCCCGACCGGCTCTCGGGAGCCGCTGGTCACGAGCCATACGCCGATGCAGGCGGCGAGCGCGACGAGGCCGCCGTGGCGGGCGGTCGGGCGGAAGTCGCGGGCCATGCCTACCCCCTCCGCCTCTCGTCCGAGGTGACTGGCCGTCGCCCGGCCCCGCGAACGGGGGGGACCTCGCGGGGCGGGCGACGGGGACGGTACCGGTCGGACCGCGGCCGGAGCCGCGGTGGGCGTCCGTCAGCTCCGCGTGCCGCTCGCCCGGCGACGCAGGAGCCAGGTACCGCCGACGGCGGTGACGGCCAGTACGGCCGCTCCCGCCGCGATCTTGGCGGGGTCGGTGGTGGTGGTCGTGCCACCGCCCACCCCGGAGTTGACGTGACCCTGCGGGCCGCGTTCGGTGACCACCAGGTCGCCGGTGGCGAACTTGCCGTTCGCGCAGGTCGCGCCGATGCCGTAGGTGCCGGGACGGGTGCCGCGGGCCACCTGGAACTGTCCCACGACCACCTCCTTGTGGGTGCCCGGGACCAGCTTGAACCGGCCGCCGCCCACCGTGGTGGCATCGCCGTCCGCGTGGCTTCCGGGGCCGCAGGCCGTGGTGTTCACGGTGACGGTCGCGCCCGGGGCGGCGGACTTGGGCCAGACCTCCAGCGTCGCGAAGTCCCCGGGTGCGAAGCCCACCATGCCGAGGTCCGCGGCGGCGACCGCGCCGGCGACCGGGCCGGTGAACGCGACGGCGGTCAGCGCGGTCGCGGTCAGCACGTGTGCGGTACGTCGGCGCATGGGACTCTCCCTGAAGACACGGGGTCGTGTGTCCGAGGAAACCCGGCCCGCCCGTCACGCGCCTGCTGATGTTCCGTCAGGTCGGCCTCGTCGCGCCTCGCTGCGGGACGTTCCCGCAGGTCAAGGTGAGAATGTGACCATCCGGGCCGCCCGCGCCGTCCGGGTGACCGGGCCCCCGGACGGCCGCCGGTGGCTGTCTGGGCCGGGCACCGGCCGGTCGTGCACCAGCGGTGCGTACGGTGGTGGGGCGCAGCGGAGCCGGGCCTCCCGGCCCGGCAGTGGAGTGCTGCGCCACATCCGAGGGAGGGCTCCGTGACATCGGTCGAACGGCCGCAGGAGACGATCATCGCCGCGCTCCCGTTCTTCGTGTACGGGACCCTGCGCCCCGGCGAGGTCAACCACACGCTGTTCCTGCGCGGCCGCACGGCCGCGGAAGAACCCGCCACCCTGCCGGACGCGGCCCTCTACGACGGTCCGGGCTATCCCTTCGCGGTCCACCGGCCCGGCACCGCCGTCGTCGGGGTGCTGATCACCGCCGAGCCCGGCGCGTACCGGGAGCTGCTGGCCGAGCTGGACCGGCTGGAGGAGTACGAGGGGCCGGGGCGGCCGGGGAACGTCTACGACCGGTTTGCCCGTGAGGCCCTGCGCCCCGACGGCACCGCGGTGCGCGCCTGGGTCTATCTGGCGTCCCCGCTGATCGCCCGCGGCCTGCGGGAAAGGGGGACGGAGATACCCGGGGGAGACTGGTTCAACCGCTCGGCCGACCCGTTCGGACACAGCCCGGAGTCCGGCCGGGACGCGTCCTAGAGTCCCTCGGCGCCGCGGTTGCGCAGGCGCTGTCCGTACTGCTGGAGCACCCACAGCTCCTCCTGGACCGCCGCCAGTTGCTCCGGCGGCGCCTGCGCGCCGAGCCGTGACAGCGAGCCCTGGATCTCGTGGACCCGACGGTCGACCGCGCGCAGCCGGACCTGGACCAGCTGGACCCCCGCGTAGACCTCGTCGACCGTCTTCGCGTGGATCGGCTCCACCGCCAGCTCGGTGACCAGGGCGCGCACGGTGTCGTTCGGCGCGGCCTCGCGGACCCGGGCCACATAGTCCTCGGCGGCGGGGGCGGCGCCGCCCGCGTCCTGGATCGCCTGGCGCACGGCCGCGTACGGCGGCGCGGTGAACTCGTCGATCCCGTACGCGTCGAAGGCCGGGGACACCAGGGCGGGCCGCTGCAGGGCGAGCTTCAGCAGCTCGCGCTCGGTGCGGTGGGCGGGGCTGCGCAGGTTCAGCGCGGGGCCGCCGGCCGGCTGGGCGGCGGGCGCGGGAACGTCCTCGTAGGCCTGACGGCCCCCCCGCTGCCGGTTCCCGCCGGGCTGCTGCCCGCCGGGCCGGCCACCCTGCGGTGCACCGCCCTGGCCGCCCTGGCCGCGTTCACGCGCCCAGCGGGCGAGCTGCGCGACCCGCTTGACGACGAACTGCTCGTCGCGGATGCCCAGCATGCCCGCCAGCTGCACCGCCGACTCGTGCTGGATGGCGATGTTCTTGATGTTGGCGACGACCGGCGCCGCCTCGTCCAGCGCGGCGGCCCGCCCCGCCGGGTTCTCCAGGTTGTGCCGGGAGACGATGTGCCGCAGCGCGAACTCGAACAGCGGGGTGCGGGCCTCCACCAGGTTCACGACGGCCGCGTCGCCCTGCGCGAGGCGCAGGTCGCAGGGGTCCATCCCGTTGGGGGCGATGGTGATCGAGGTCTCCGCCGCGAACTTCTGGTCGTCCTCGAAGGCCCGCAGGGCAGCCTTCTGTCCGGCCGCGTCACCGTCGAAGGTGAAGATCACCTCGGCGGTGGCGTTGTCCATCAGCAGACGGCGCAGGATCTTGATGTGGTCGCCGCCGAAGGAGGTGCCACAGGTCGCGATGGCGGTGGTGACGCCCGCCAGGTGGCAGGCCATGACATCGGTGTAGCCCTCGACGACCACGGCCCGGGAGGTCTTGGCGATCTCCTTCTTGGCCAGGTCGATGCCGTACAGCACCTGGGACTTCTTGTAGATCGCGGTCTCGGGCGTGTTCAGGTACTTCGGCCCGTTGTCGTCGTCGCGCAGCTTGCGCGCGCCGAAGCCGACCACCTCGCCGCTGGTGTCGCGGATCGGCCACATCAGCCGGCCGCGGAAGCGGTCGATCGGCTTGCCGCTGCGGCTGTCCTGGGCGAGCCCGGAGGTGATCAGTTCCTTGTCGGTGAAGCCCTTGCCGCGCAGGAAGCGGGTCAGGTGGTCCCATCCGGCCGGGCTGTACCCGACGCCGAAGTGGGCGGCCGCGGCCTGGTCGAAGCCGCGCTCGGCCAGGAACCTGCGGCCGATCTCGGCCTCGGGCCCGTCCAGCTGGTCGACGTAGAACCGGGCGGCCTCCCGGTGTGCCTCGACCAGCCGGATGCGCTCACCGCGGCCGCTGGTGCCGGCGGTGTAGCCGCCCTCCTCGTAGCGCAGGGTGATCCCGGCCAGGCCGGCCAGGCGCTCGACCGCCTCGGAGAAGGAGAGGTGGTCGATCTTCATGACGAAGTCGAGGGTGTCCCCGCCCGCCTGGCAGCCGAAGCAGTGGTAGAGGCCCTTGCTGGGGCTCACCTGGAAGGAAGGGGACTTCTCGTCGTGGAAGGGGCACAGGCCCTTGAGGTTGCCCCCGCCCGCGTTGCGCAGCTGGAGGTAGTCGGAGACCACGGCGTCGATCGGGACCGCGTCCCGTACCGCCTTCACGTCGTCGTCGTTGATCCGTCCTGCCACCCGTGAAGTCTACGGCCGAGCGCGGACAAACCCGTCAGGCCCCCTCCGCCGGGATCAGCGAGGCAAGCGGAACCGACGGGTCCGCGAGGGCCTCGCGGTCCACCGGCGCCTTTGACCTGATCAGGGCCTGGATGTGCTCGGTGACGTCCCACACGTTCACGTTCATTCCGGCGAGGACACGGCCCTCGGAGAGCCAGAAGGCGATGAACTCCCGCTTACCGGCGTCGCCCCGGATCAGTACCTGGTCGTAGCCACCGGGCGGGGCGTACCCGGAGTACTCCAGGCCCACGTCGTACTGGTCCGAGAAGAAGTACGGCACCCGGTCGTAGGCGATGTCGTGTCCCAGCATGGCCCGGGCGGCGGCCGGGCCTCCGTTGAGCGCGTTGGCCCAGTGCTCGACCCGCAGCCGGGTCCCGAGCACGGGGTGGTGGGCGGCCGCCACGTCACCGACCGCGTGGATGTCGGGGTCGGAGGTGCGCAGGGCGGCGTCCACGGCGATTCCGCCGCCGTGCTCCCGGTCGACGAGGGCCAGCCCGGAGGTCTCGGCGAGGGCCGTCCGCGGCGCGGCCCCGATCGCGGCGAGCACCGCGTGCGCGGGGTGCTCCTCGCCGTCGTCGGTGCGGGCGGCCAGCACCATGCCGTCCTGGCCGATGATCTCCGTCAGCCGGGCGCCGAAGTGGAAGCGGACCCCGTGGTCGGCGTGCAGGTCGCCGAAGAGCCGGCCGATCTCGGGGCCGAGCACGGCGTGCAGCGCGGTGGCCTCCGGCTCGACGACGGTCACCTCGGCGCCGTACCCGCGGGCCGCCGCGGCGACCTCCAGGCCGATCCATCCGGCGCCCGCGATCAGCAGGTGTCCGTTGTCCCGGCCGAGGCCCGCCAGGACGTGGCGCAGCCGCTCGGCGTGCGCGAGGCGGCGCAGGTGGTGCACCCCGGCCAGCCCGGTGCCGGGGATGTCCAGGCGGCGCGGTTCGGCGCCGGTGGCCAGCAGCAGCTTGTCGTAGTGCACGACCGTGCCGTCCCCGAGGACCACCTTCTTGGCCTCGCGGTCGAGGTGGACGGCCGGCTGGCCGAGGTGCAGCTCGATGTCGGAGGCCGCGTACCAGGACGGTTCGTGCACGAAGACGCTCTCGCGCTCCTCCTTGCCCGTCAGGAACCCCTTGGACAGCGGGGGGCGTTCGTACGGATGGTCACGCTCGTCGCCGATGAGGATCACCCGCCCGGTGAACCCCTCCGACCTCAGTGTTTCGGCCGCCTTCGCCCCGGCGAGCCCTGCGCCGACGATGACGAATGTCCGGTGTGCGTCGACCACCTGATGCCTCCTCATAACCTCTACGCCACATGCGACCACATGCGAGCGTCCCGCACTGAGCCTGCCGCGTGAAGGGGGAGTGGCTCGATCGGCTCACCCTTCGGCGCGTCGGGTGCGGCGGGTGAGACGCGCGTGCAGGGAACGGGCGGAAGCGTCGGTGAGACACGCGATCTGATCGATGACCGCCCTCTTCCTGGCCCGGTCGTCCGGGGCGGCGTCGAAGATGGCCCGGAACTGCGGGTCCAGGCCCTCGGGGGCGCGGGCGCTGAGCGCCTCGGCCAGTTCGGCCAGGACGATGCGCTGGTCGGCGCGGATGCGCTCCTGCTCGTCGCGCTGCATGACGTACAGGTCGGCGACCGCCTTGAGGACCGCGCACTCGTTGCGCGCCGCGCGCGGGACCACCAGTTCGGCGCCGTACCGGGTGAGGCGGCCCGAGCCGTACGCCTCCCGGGTGGCGCCCTCGGCGGCCAGGCAGAAACGGCCGATCAGCTGGCTCGTGGCGTCCTTCAGACGGGCCTGGGCGACCGCGGAGCCGTCGTACCCGTGCGGCCACCACTCCTGCTCCATCAGCCGATCGAGGGCGGCCCGCAGCTCCTCGGGGGAGGTGTCGGCGGGGACGTAGCGGCCGATGGCGACCTGCCAGATCGCCGCGCGCTCGGGCTCGGCGAACAGCAGGTTGGGGTCGAGGTGCCCGGCGTGCAGGCCGTCCTCGAAGTCGTGCACGGAGTACGCGACGTCGTCCGCCCAGTCCATGACCTGCGCCTCGAAGCACTTGCGGTCGGCGGGCGCGCCGAGGCGCAGCCACTCGAAGACCGGCAGGTCATCCTCGTACGCCCCGAACTTGACCGAGTCCGGGTCGGTCGGGTGGCCGCCGCGGGCCCACGGGTACTTGGTGGCGGCGTCCAGGCAGGCCCGGGTGAGGTTGAGGCCGACACTGACGGGCTCCCCGTCCGCCGGGCCGGGCACGAACCGCTTGGGCTCCAGCCGGGTCAGCAGGCGCAGCGACTGGGCGTTGCCCTCGAAACCGCCGCAGTCCTTCGCGAACTCGTTGAGCGCCTCCTCGCCGTTGTGGCCGAAGGGCGGGTGGCCCATGTCGTGCGAGAGGCAGGCAGCCTCGACGAGGTCGGGGTCGCAGCCGAGCGCGGCGCCGAGCTCCCGTCCGACCTGGGCGCACTCCAGCGAATGCGTGAGGCGGGTACGGGGGCTGGCGTCCCAGTCGTAGGAGCGCGTGCCGGGGGTGACCACCTGGGTCTTCCCGGCGAGGCGGCGCAGCGCGGCCGAGTGCAGGACGCGGGCGCGGTCGCGCTGGAAGGCGGTGCGGCCGGGGCGTTTGTCGGGCTCGGCGGCCCAGCGTTCGGTGTCGGCCGGGGCGTAGGGCGAGTGGAGGTCGTCTGCGGGGGCGTGCGTGGTGCCTTCCATGACAAGACGGTAACCGCAACGACTGACAAACCGGGATCAGGCGGAGACGAGTTCCGGCCGGGTGCGGGCGGCGGGGCGGCGCAGGGCCTCGTCGTAGCGGTGCAGCAACAGCCGGGCCAGGGCCGGGTGGTCGCCCAGCGGGGCGGCCGCGAGGGCGGGCGAGGCCGCGGCGGTCTGGGCGGCGAACCGGCCGGGAGCGGCGAAGTACGAGGCCACCGCGATCCGGTGGTGGCCGCGGGCGGCCAGCGCCCGGAGAGCCTCGGGGGCGGTGGGCGCGGCGGCCGAGGCGTAGCCGGGCACCACCGGGACATCGCCGAGGCGGCCGGAGAGCAGTGCGGCGGTGCGGCGGGTGTCGGCGGCCGACTCGGGGTCGCGGGAACCGGCGGCGGCGAGCACCACGGCGGTGCCGGCGGTCCAGCCGGCCTCCACGAGCCGTTCGTACAGGGCCTCGACGAGCAGCGGGTGCGGCCCGAGCGGGGCGGCGACGCGGGTCTCCAGGTGGGTGGCCCGGGCGGCGGCCTCCGGCAGGTCGCGCTTGACGTGGTACCCGCGGCCGAGCAGCAGCGGGACGAGGACGGCGGCGCCGGACACCGCGCGCAGGGTGTCGTCGAGCAGCGGCTCGTTCAGCTCGATGTGGCCGAGCCGGACGTCGAGCCGAGGGCGGAGCTCGCGGACCCGTTCGAGGAGGGCGAGGGCGGTGTGCAGGGCGCGCGGGTCACGGCTGCCGTGGGCCACGGCGACGAGGGTGGGCTGCTGCATGGGAGGTCTCCGAGGGGCGGGTGCGGGGCGGTCGCAGTCCGCTGAGCTGCGTGCCGAGCTGGGTGGTGATCCGGGCCAGCAGCTCGGCCGCGCTGCCGAACGGGAGGGAGGGGAGGGAGGTCGGGGAAGGCAGGGAGGGCGGGGAGGGCGGGGAAGACAGGGAGAGGCTGTCGGGAGGGTGCACCGGCTCCGTCATGAACCGATCCTGCGGGGTGCAGATTGCGGGTGCGTTGCGCCGGAGTGACAGGTGTTTACGGAGGGCTCACTCGTTCATTCGTACGAGTGAAAGGGGGTGGTGGCGGAACTCCCGGGCCGGTGGTGATCGTCAATGTGTGCGAACGGTATGTGCGGGAGGGGCGGTCATGAAGATCAAGGGCTGGGCGAGGGCAAGGGCGCGGGCGACCGCGATGGCGACGCCGGTGGCGACGGTCAGGGCGCGGGCGAGGGCGCGCGCGGGCGTGGCGGTGAGAGCGTTGGCGGACCGGCGGGCGGGGTGGCCGCGGCGGCTGCGGGGAGTCCCGGGCAGACGGCTGGCGGTGCAGGCAGTGATGGCGGGCTGTGTGCTGGCGCTGCTCCCGTCGGCGTGGACGCACGCGTCGGCCGCCGACCGGCTGCGGTCGACGGCCGACGCACCCGCCGCCGACGTGGCGGTGGTGTTCGGAGCAGGCCTGTGGCGGGGGCGGCCCACCCCCTATCTCGCCGACCGGCTCGACGCCGCCGCCGAGCTGTACCGCACGGGCAAGGTGCGGGTGGTGCTGGTCACCGGGGACAACAGCCGCAAGGAGTACGACGAGCCCGACGCGATGCGCACCTACCTGACCGGGAAGGGGGTGCCGGACGGGCGGATCGTCAGCGACTACGCGGGCTTCGACACCTGGGACTCCTGCGTGCGGGCGAAGGAGATCTTCGGGGTCCACCGGGCCGTGCTGGTCACCCAGGGCTTCCACATACGCCGGGCCGTCGCCCTGTGCCAGGCGGCGGGCCTGGACTCGTACGGCGTCGGGGTCGCCGACGTGCACGACGCCACCTGGCGCTACGGCCAGGCGCGCGAGTTCCTCGCGGCCGGCAAGGCGGCCGTGGACGCGGCCTTCAAGCCGGCCCCGCACTTCCTGGGACCGAAGGAACACGGGGTGTCGCGGGCCCTGGCGGCTCTGGCAGAGTGAGCACCGCCGCATATGACGAATCGTCATATGCGGGGTCGGTCGGTACGAGCGTCAGGGGTGGAACATGGCTGGAGTGGATCTGAGCGGCAAGGCCGTCGTCATCACCGGCGGGGCCCGGGGGCTGGGAGCCGCGGCGGCGCGGGCCGTCGTGGACGGCGGCGGCCGGGTCCTGATCACCGACGTACGGGAGGAGGAGGGCGCCGAGACCGCCGCGAAGCTCGGCGACGCGGCCCGCTTCCTGCGGCACGACGTGACGAGCGAGGCCGACTGGGCGGCGGCGCTGGAGTACGCGGTCGCCCAGTTCGGCCGGATCGACGGCCTGGTGAACAACGCCGGCATAGCCTCCGGCCGGCTGCTGGAGCACGAGAGCGTCGAGAGCTTCCGCCGCGTCGTCGAGATCAACCTGGTCGGCGTGTTCATCGGGATCAGGACCGCCATCCCGCTGCTGCGCGCGCAGGGCGGCGGGTCCATCGTCAACATCTCCTCCGCCGCCGGCCTGACCGGGCTCGCGCTCACCGCCGGGTACGGCGCCTCCAAGTGGGGGGTGCGGGGCCTGTCGAAGATCGGCGCGGTCGAGCTCGCCGAGGCGGGCATCCGCGTCAACTCCGTGCACCCCGGTATGACGCTGACCCCCATGACCGCCCCGGTCGGCATCCGGGCGGGCGAGGGCAACTACCCGGGCGCCCCGATGGGCCGCGTCGGCGTCCCCGAGGAGGTGGCCGCCGCGGTCGCGTTCCTGCTCTCCGATGCCGCCGGCTACATCACGGGCGCCGAGCTCGCGGTGGACGGCGGCTGGACCGCGGGCCTGACCGTGAAACACCTGACGGGCCACTGACCCACGCGGAGGCCGCACAGAATGTGCGTGCGGCCGGCGGGAGCGCACGGCCACGGTCCGCCCCGTGGAACATGACGAGCACATCACCGCACCCCTGCTGCGGGCGGCCGGTGCTCCGCGGCGCCCTCACCGGGGGCGGCGGGCCGCGCTGAGGCGGAGCACCCCGAGCCGTAACGCGGGGCGGCGGCCCGTGTAACACCGCCGACGCATGCTGAACCGTATGCACACGCCGGGATCCACCACCGCCACGCACTGCCCCTACTGCGCGCTGCAGTGCGGGATGAACCTGCGCCCCGAGCCCGGCGGCGCGGGTGTGACGGTGGAGGAGCGCGCCGACTTCCCGGTCAACCGGGGCGCACTGTGCGGCAAGGGCCGTACCGCCCCCGCAGTGCTCTCCTCCCGGGTGCGCCTCACCGAGCCGCTCGTCCGCACCCACGCAGGGCGGCTCGAACCCGCCACCTGGGAGGAGGCTCTCGACGCCGTGGCCGCGGGCCTCGCCCGTACGGCCCGCGCGCACGGACCGGACGCGGTCGGCGTCTTCGGCGGCGGCGGGCTCACCAACGAGAAGGCGTACGCGCTCGGCAAGTTCGCCCGCGTCGCCCTGCGCACCTCGCAGATCGACTACAACGGCCGCTTCTGCATGTCCTCGGCCGCCGCCGCGCACCAGAGGGCCTTCGGGCTCGACCGCGGCCTGCCCTTCCCGCTGGAGGACATCCCCCGCACCGGCTGCGTGGTCCTCGTCGGCTCGAACCTGGCCGAGACCATGCCGCCCGCCCTGCGCTACCTCACCGAGCTCAAGGCCAACGGCGGCACCCTCATCGTCATCGACCCGCGCCGCACGCGCACCGCCGAACAGGCCGACCTGCACCTGGCCCCGCGCCCCGGCACCGACCTCGCCCTCGCCCTCGGCCTGCTGCACCTCGTGGTCGCCGAGGGCCGCACCGACGAGGAGTTCATCGCCGCCCGCACCACCGGCTGGGAAGAGGCCCGGGCCGCCGCCATGGCCCACTGGCCCGAGCTGGTGGAACGCATCACCGGCGTCCCGGTGCCGGCCCTGCGCGAGGCGGTCGGCCTCTTCTGCGCCCCGGACTCCGCGATGGTGCTGACCGCCCGCGGCCCCGAACAGCAGTCCAAGGGCACCGACACCGTCGGCGCCTGGATCAACCTCTGCCTGGCCACCGGCCGGGCCGGCCGCCCGCTCTCCGGCTACGGCTGCCTCACCGGCCAGGGCAACGGCCAGGGCGGCCGCGAGCACGGCCAGAAGGCCGACCAGCTCCCCGGCTACCGCAAGCTCACCGACCCGGCCGCGCGGGAGCACGTCGCCGGGGTCTGGGGCGTCGACCCCGACAGCCTCCCCGGACCCGGCCGCAGCGCCTACGAACTCCTCGACGCCCTCGGCACCGACGTGAAGTCCCTCCTTCTGATGGGCTCCAACCCGGTCGTCTCGGCCCCCCGCGCCGCACACATCGAGGACCGGATCCGCTCACTGGACTTCCTCGCCGTCGCCGACGTCGTGCTCTCCGAGACGGCCGCCCTCGCGGACGTCGTCCTCCCCGTCACCCAGTGGGCGGAGGAGACCGGCACCACCACCAACCTGGAGGGCCGCGTCCTGCTGCGGCGCCGAGCCCTGACCCCGCCCCCGGGCGTCCGCAGCGACCTGGACGTCCTGCACGGACTCGCCGCCCGCCTCGGCGTCGAAAAGGGCTTCCCCACCTCCCCCGAAGAGGTCTTCGACGAACTGCGCCGCGCCTCCGCCGGCGGCCCGGCGGACTACTCCGGCATCACCTACGACCGCATCGAGGCCGAACAGGGCGTCTTCTGGCCCTGCCCCGAGGGCTCCACGGGCACCGAACGCCTCTTCCTGGACCGTTTCGCCACCGACGACGGCCGGGCCCGCTTCGTCCCCGTCGCCCACCGTGACGCCGCCGAGGTCCCCGACGCGGACTACCCGCTCCTGCTCACCACCGGCCGCGTGGTCGCCCAGTACCAGTCCGGCGCCCAGACCCGCCGGGTGGACGAGCTCAACGAAGCCGCACCCGGCCCGTTCGTGGAACTGCACCCCCGCCTCGCCGCCCGCATAGGAGCGGTCGACGGCAGCCCGCTGGCCGTCACCTCCCGCCGCGGGCGCGCCGTGGCCCCGGCCCGCATCACGGACGCCATCCGCGCGGACACGGTCTTCATGCCCTTCCACTGGCCGGGCGAGGGCCGCGCCAACACCCTGACCAACCCGGCCCTCGACCCCACCTCCCGCATGCCGGAGTTCAAGATCTGCGCGGTCCGCGTCGAACCGGCCCAGGGCCCGGCCTGACCGGCCCCGCCTACTTCACGGGGAGCGGTTCCAGGACCACCGCACCGGGCAGCGCCGCGGCCATGTCGTAGGCGTAGACCCCGGGCCGGACCCAGATGAACCAGTTGCCGGCGGCGACGATGGTGTGCCCGTACTCCCGGCGCCCCACCGCAATGCTGTCGCCGATCTCATCCCTGCTGTAGCGGGCCGTGCTCAGCACGTCGATGTCGTTGTAGACGGTGGTCCCACGGTGCTGCACCTCGCAGACCGCATCCGAGCCGAACTTGTTCTCGTTCCGCAGGGTCACCTTGCAGTCGAAGCCGCCCTTCCCCAGCGCGTCCACCACGTCGTCGACCGTGGCGTACTCGGGACCGGTCGGCACATTACTCGGCATCGGCGTCAGCGGAGGGCGGCCTCGGTCCCTGTCGACGAGGCCGCACGCGCTCAGCGTCAGCAGCATCCCCAGCAGCAAGGAGACACACTTCGGTGTGCGCATGGGTCAGTTGCTCCTCGGCGGTGTGGGCGCCGGGCCCGGACTGGGGGAAGGGGTGCCGGGTTCGGCGGGACCGGTTCCCGTCCCGGTGTGCGGCCCGCCGCCCTCATGGTAGATCGGGTCGACGGAGACGTGGTGTCCGGCCGGGGTCTGCGACTCCAGCTGCCGTACGGCGGTGGCCCGTTGCTCATCGGTGAGTGCGTGCCAGGCCATGGCGTCGTCCAGATGCGGCTCCAGCCTGTCCCAGTTCTCGCCCCGGGTCTTGATGTCGAAGGCCCGGTTGCCCGACTCGTCGCCGTACTGCTCGTTCAGCTCCCGCACCTCGGGGGTGTCCGCCGCGTACAGGGTGAAGAGCTGCTTGTCGGTCCTCGCCCCGTAGGGCTCTTCCTGCATGCGTTGCAGGTGGTAGGCGCTCATGCGGATGTTCTCGTCGGGATTCTCCTCGATGTACTTGGTCAGCTGGGCGTCGTCGAGGTCCCCGAGGAAGGTGCCGTCCGGGAGCGTGAACGCCCTCCGGTTGTCCCCCATCACCGCTCGCGCGGTGTCCGGCTTCATGTGCGTGATGCCGAGGGACTTGTCGGGCTTGAGGGTCTGCTGCAGCGTCCAGTTGAAGATCCGTCCCGCCTGGGCCAGCGGGCCGGTCAGGCCGGGGCTGAAGTTCTGGTACCACTGCTGCTCCTGCCACAGGATCGCCAGGAGCAGCTTGCGGCTGATGCCGGTCTCGGCCGCGGCCCGGTTCACCGCGGCGAACTGGGCCGGAGAGACGTTGATCGGGTGCAGCCCGTCCGTGCCGCCCGCCAGGGCCAGGGCGACGGCCAGCGGGGACCCGGGCGTCAGGGCCTCCTTGGCCAGCTCGGGGTCGGAGACGGCGGTCAGCCCCTCGATCGTGCGCAGGGCGCGCGCCGTGTCCACGTCGGCCTGGCCGGCCTTGCGCAGGGCTTCGGTGATGATGCCCTGCGCGTGGTTGACCGGTTCGAGGTGCTCGGTACTGCCCTGCGGCACCATGACGGGCTTCGACAGCTGGACCCGGCCGCTGTCGTCGACCTTCAGCTCACGGGCGCGGGCGTAGTCCAGGGCGCTGTTCAGGTCCCGCTGCGCCGCCGTGATCGCCTCGGCCAGGTCGTCGTAGACCTTGGCCATCGCGCGCAGGGCCAACGCGGAGGTCTCGTAGTCGTCGGCGTGCTTCACGAACCGTTCCGTGGCGGCGCGTCCGGCCTCGCCGACCCAGCACCGGTCGACCGTCCGGGCGACGTCCTGGCGCGCGTACGAGGCGAGGCCGTCGCACTGCTTCGCCACGGCCACCGCGTCGTCGGCCGCGGTGCGCCACTTCTGGGGGTCAGCCTGCTTCAGCTCGGGTACGGAAACCATCAGGCGTCCTCCAGCACGCCGCCGGCCGCGCGCAGCCGGTCGGCTATCGCCTGGTCCTCGGCGTTGACGGCGTTCGTACCCGTGGTCAGGGCGTCGGCCGCGTCGTCGACCAGGTCGGCGAGGTCCCGGAGCCGGCGCTGCCAGGCGGCCACGCAGTCGTTGCTGGCCGTCCCGGCCGCCCATCCGGCGTGGCTGCGGCCGACGGCCTCGGCGTCGTCGAGCGTGGACTTTCCCCGGGCCTCGGCGTTCGCCGTACGGATCCCGGACGCCTTGGAGCGCACGGGGCCGTGGACGAGGGCGAGGTCGGGGTCCCCCGTGGCAGGGGCCGGGGTCGCGGAGGGGCTCGCTGAGGGAGCCGGTGACGGCGACGGACCGGCCGAGGCCAGACGCAGGGCGGCGTCCCCCTTCGCCCGTGTCCATTCCGCTTCGAAATCGAACGTCATGTCCCCAGCCTTGCACACCCCGATTCGCCATGAGGTGCCTGTTTTTGACAGGACATCAGCCGGATGCGCAGCGGTCCGGCAGCCGATCGTCTCGGACATGTGTCCGATCCGCATCGGGGTTCCCGGCCGGGGGTAACCATCGGTCACGCACCGGACTCAGAAAGTGCTCGCACGCCCCTCGTGGCAGCCATGTGTCTTACCCCACACTGAATGCGGTGCCCCCGTCCTCGGAGCCCTGGAGGTCGCCCCCGTGCAGACCCGGACCCTGACCGTGAACGCGAGCGAGTCCTCGGAGGCCGAAGCCGTGGACGAAGAGCCCGAGGTACTGGAGCTGATCGAGCCGGTACCTGTGCAGCGCAGGCGGGAGAGCGACGGGAGCGGGGGCGGAGCGGGACCCTCCGCCGACCTGTTCCGGCAGTACCTGCGCGAGATAGGCAGGATCCCGCTGCTCACCGCCGCCGAGGAGGTGGATCTGGCGCGGCGCGTCGAAGCCGGACTGTTCGCCGAGGAGAAGCTCGGCAACACCCCCGACCTCGACTCCCAGCTCGCCCTCGACCTCGACCGGCTCGTCGTCATGGGGCGCATGGCCAAACGCCGGCTCATCGAGTCGAACCTGCGGCTGGTCGTCTCCGTCGCCAAGCGGTACGTGGGCCGCGGGCTCACCATGCTCGACCTGGTCCAGGAGGGCAACCTCGGGCTGATCCGGGCCGTCGAGAAGTTCGACTACGCCCGCGGGTACAAGTTCTCCACCTACGCCACCTGGTGGATCCGGCAGGCGATGTCCCGTGCCCTCGCCGACCAGGCCCGGACCATCCGCGTGCCCGTCCACGTCGTCGAGCTGATCAACCGGGTCGTCCGCGTACAGCGCCGCATGCTCCAGGAGCGCGGCTACGAGCCCACCGCCGAAGAGGTCGCCGTCCACCTGGAACTGACCCCCGAGCGGGTCCTGGAAGTACTGCGCCTCGCCCAGGAGCCGGTCTCCCTGCACGCCCCCGTCGGCGAGGAGGAGGACGTCGCGCTCGGCGACCTCATCGAGGACGGGGACGCCGCCTCCCCTGTGGAGTCGGCCGCCTTCTTCCTGCTGCGCGAGCACCTGGAAGCGGTCCTGTCGACCCTCGGTGAACGCGAGCGCAAGGTCGTGCAGTTGCGGTACGGGCTCGCGGACGGACGGCCGCGCACCCTGGAGGAGATCGGCCGCATCTTCGGCGTGACGCGCGAGCGGATCCGCCAGATCGAGTCCAAGACCCTCAACAAGCTGCGCGACCACGCCTTCGCCGACCAGCTGCGCGGCTACCTCGACTGAAACGGGCACCCGGCCGGAACGGGAAGGGGCGCCCCGAAGGACGCCCCACCCGCTCATGGCCGGCTCAGTCGACCTCGGCGACCGCCTGCGCGAACTGCGCCGCGTACAGCCGGGCATAGGCCCCGCCCGACGCGAGCAGTTCCTCGTGCGTGCCCTGCTCCACGATCGAGCCGCTCTCCATCACCAGGATCAGGTCGGCGTCGCGGATCGTGGAGAGCCGGTGCGCGATCACGAAGGACGTACGGCCGTGCGCGAGCCGCGCCATCGCCTTCTGGATCAGCACCTCGGTACGGGTGTCCACCGAGCTCGTCGCCTCGTCCAGGACCAGGATCACCGGGTCCGACAGGAACGCCCGGGCGATGGTGATCAGCTGCTTCTCGCCCGCGCTGACCCCCGCGCCCTCGTCGTCCAGCACCGTGTCGTAGCCGTC
The DNA here is from genome assembly GCF_024666385.1 of Streptomyces yangpuensis. Lineage (NCBI taxonomy): Bacteria > Bacillati > Actinomycetota > Actinomycetes > Kitasatosporales > Streptomycetaceae > Streptomyces > Streptomyces yangpuensis. The sequence continues at coordinate 2,421,392 of NZ_CP102514.1, read as the reverse complement.
CGGCAGCGTCCGGATGAACCGGTCCGCGTGCGCCGCCCGCGCCGCCTCCTCGATCTCGGCGCGCGTGACCTCGCGCGAAGCGCCGTACGCGATGTTCTCCGCGATGGTCCCGCCGAACAGCCAGGTGTCCTGGAGCACCATGCCGATACCGCCGCGCAGTTCCTCGCGGGTCATCTTGGCGATGTCCACCCCGTCCAGGGCGATCTCCCCGCCCGTGACCTCGTAGAACCGCATCAGCAGATTCACCAGGGTGGTCTTGCCGGCGCCCGTCGGGCCGACGATCGCCACCGTGTGGCCCGGCTCCACCGAGAGCGAGAGATTCTCGATCAGCGGCCGGTCCGGCTCGTAGCGGAAGGCCACCTTGTCGAAGGTGACCTGGCCGCGCAGCTCCTGCGGACGCTCCGGCACATCGGCGTCGCGCTCCTGCTCCGGGGCGTCCAGCAGCTCGTACACCCGCTCCGCCGAGGCGACACCGGACTGCACGAGGTTCGCCATCGACGCGACCTGCGTCAGCGGCATCGAGAACTGCCGGGAGTACTGGATGAAGGCCTGCACGTCACCGATCGACAGGGTGCCGGAGGCGACCCGCAGCCCGCCGACCACCGCGATCAGCACGTAGTTGATGTTCGAGATGAAGAACATCACCGGCTGCATGATGCCGCTGACCAGCTGCGCCCTGAACGAGGCCCGGTACAGCGCCTCGTTCTGCTCGGCGAAGAGCGCCGCGGACTCCTTCTGCCGGCCGAAGACCTTGACCAGGTTGTGCCCGGAGTACATCTCCTCGATGTGGGCGTTGAGCGTGCCGGTCGTCTTCCACTGCTCCACGAACTGCGGCTGCGACTTCTTGCCGATCTTCGCGGCCACGTAGACCGAGACCGGTACGGTCCCCACCGCGACCAGCGCCAGCAGCGGCGAGATCCAGAACATCATCGCCAGCACGCCGACGATGGTCAGCAGCGAGTTCAGCAGCTGACCCATCGTCTGCTGGAGCGTCTGGCCGATGTTGTCGATGTCGTTCGTGGCCCGGCTCAGCACCTCGCCGCGCTTCTGCTGGTCGAAGTACGACAGCGGCAGCCGCGACAGCTTCGCCTGGAGCTCCTCGCGCATCCGGTACAGGGTGCCGTTCATGACGTGGTTCGACAGCCGGGTCGCGACCAGCATCAGCAGACCCGCCAGGGTGAAGACCACCAGCGCCCAGACCGCCACGACCCCGACGGCACCGAAGTCGATGCCCCGGCCCGGGGTGAAGTCGGTGCCGGACAGCATGTCCGCCATGCCGTCCTGGCCGCGGGCGCGCATCCCGTCCAGCGCCTGCTGCTTGGTCACACCGGCCGGCATCTCCCGGCCGACGATCCCCGCGAAGACCAGGTCGGTCGCCTCGCCGAGGATCTTCGGTCCGACGACCGCGCAGGCGACGCTGCCGACGACGGCCAGGACCATGCCCCACAGCTTGGCCCGGTCCTGCGCGAGCTGGGCCAGCAGCCGCTTGCCCGATCCCCTGAAGTCCAGGGACCGCTGGGCCGGCCCCATCATCATCCGTCCTCCGGGCCCGCTCATGCGGCCTCCGCCTCCGTCAGCTGGGAGAGCACGATCTCCCGGTAGGTCTCGTTGCCGGCCATCAGCTCGTGGTGGCGTCCCTCACCCACGACCTGCCCCTCGTCCAGGACGATGATCCGGTCGGCGTCGCGGATCGTCGCGACCCGCTGGGCGACGATGACCACGGTCGCGTCCTCGGTCTCGCGGGCGAGCGCCGCGCGCAGCGCCGCGTCCGTCGCGTAGTCCAGGGCCGAGAAGGAGTCGTCGAAGAGGTAGATCTCCGGGCGCTGCACCAGCGTGCGGGCGATGGCCAGACGCTGACGCTGGCCGCCGGAGACGTTGGTGCCGCCCTGGGTGACGGGGGCCTCCAGGCCGCCCTCCAGCGCCGAGACGAACTCCTTGGCCTGGGCCACCTCCAGGGCCTGCCACAGCTCTTCGTCGCTGGCGTCCGGGCGTCCGTAGCGCAGGTTGGAGGCGACGGTGCCGGAGAACAGGTAAGGCTTCTGCGGCACCATGCCGACCGTCTTCGCCAGCAGTTCGGGGTCGATCCGGCGTACGTCCTCGCCGTCGACGAGCACCTCGCCGCCGGTCGCGTCGAACAGCCGGGGGACCAGCCCCAGGAGGGTGGACTTGCCGCTTCCGGTGGAGCCGATCACCGCCGTGGTCTCGCCGGGACGGGCCAGCAGGTCCACGCCGCGCAGGACCGGGGCCTCGGCGCCCGGGTAGCGGAAGTCGGCGCCGCGCAGCTCCAGGACGCCGCGGCGGGTGAGTTCGCGTACCGGGTCGGCGGGCGGGACGACGCTGGACTCGGTGTCCAGCACCTCCTGGATGCGCTCGGCGCAGACCTCGGCCCGCGGCACCATCATGAACATGAAAGTGGCCATCATCACGGCCATGACGATCTGCATCAGGTACGCGAGGAAGGCCGTCAGCTGGCCGATCTCCATGCCGCCGCTGTCGACGCGCATCGCGCCGAACCAGATCACGGCCACGCTGGAGATGTTCACGACCAGGATCACGGTCGGGAACATGAGCGCGAGGAGCCGGCCCGAGGCGAGCGAGACGCCGGTGAGGTCGGCGTTGGCCTCGCGGAAACGGTCCTTCTCGTAGTCGTCCCGGACGAAGGCGCGAATCACCCGGTTGCCGGTGATCTGCTCGCGCAGCACCCGGTTCACGGTGTCCAGGCGGTCCTGCATCAGGCGGAACAGCGGCCGCGTCCTGAAGACGATGGCGCCGACCGAGATCCCGAGCACGGGCACCACGGCCAGCAGGACGCCCGACAGCCGCACGTCCAGCGAGAGCGCCATGGCGATGCCGCCGACGCACATGATCGGCGCCGAGACCATCAGGGTGAAGGTCATCAGCACCAGCATCTGGACCTGCTGGACGTCGTTCGTCGTACGGGTGATCAGGGACGGGGCGCCGAAATGGCCCAGCTCCCGGGCGGAGAAGCTCTGCACCCGGTCGAAGACTCCGGCCCGGATGTCGCGCCCGACGGCCGCGGCCGTGCGGGCGCCGTAGTAGACGGCGCCGACGTTGCAGACGAGCTGGACGAGCGAGACGCCCAGCATCAGCGCACCGAAGCGCAGGATGTAGCCGGTGTCGCCGTTGACGACACCGTTGTCGATGATGTCGGCGTTCAGGGTGGGGAGGTAGAGGCTGGCGCTGGTCTGCAGGAGCTGCAGCAGGACCAGCGCCGCGATGGGTTTGCGGTACGGACCCAGATGGGTCCGCAGAAGTCGTATGAGCACGCGCAGGCTCCGGTCGGCACGATCGAGGGGGTTCAACCCATCTTCGGCCAATCGGTCCGACGATCCCCACCGGATTTCGCAAAGGCCGGTCAAAAGGACCAGCCGCGCGGCGCGGGTCCTACGACCCCCGCGCCCGCCCGGATCCGGCGGCGCTCAGAACGCCCCGGGGTGGATCTGCTCCCGCGTCGCCACGTACTGCTGGCGCACGCCCTGCCAGGCCGGGAAGTCCTCGTCCGGCTCGAAGACCTGCGCCGCGGGGGCCGGCCAGACCGGCGGGGCGTGCGGCGCCAGGGTGCCCTGCGCCACACCGAGGGCCCAGGCAGCCTGGCGGGCCGCGCCCAGAGCCGCGTAGTCCGCCGGCGCGGGCACGACGACCTGGGTCCCGAACAGCCCGGGGGCCGCGGCCTGCACGGCGGGCAGCTCGGCGGCCGCGCCCAGCAGGAACACCCGGCGGATCTCGACCCCGCGCGAACGCAGCACGTCGAGGGCGTCCACCAGCCCGCACAGCATGCCCTCGAAGGCGGCCCGGGCCAGGTGCTCGGGCTTCATCGAGTCCCGGCGCAGCCCCGTGAGGGTCCCGGCGGCGAGCGGCAGGTTCGGCGTCCGCTCACCCTCCAGGTACGGCAGGAGCACCAGGCCGTGCGCGCCCGGCGTGGACTTCAGCGCGAGCCCGGACAGCCCCTCCAGGTCGGTGCCGAGCAGCTCGGCGGTGCCGCGCAGGGCCCGGACGGCGTTGGAGGTGTTCACCACGGGCAGGTGCATGCCGCTGGCGTCGGCCAGCGAGGTGATCAGCCCGCCCGGCTCCGACAGCGCCTCGTGGTGCACCGCCATCACCGAACCGGAGGCACCGAGGGAGACCACCGCGTCGCCGGGGCCCAGCCCCAGGCCGAGGGCCGCGGCCATCGTCTCGCCGGTACCGGCGGAAATCAGCAGCCCCTCGGGCGTGGTCCCGGCCGCGTCGGCCGGGCCGAGGACCTCCGGCAGCAGGGCCCGGTGCCCGAGCGCCAGCTCCACCAGGTCGGGCCGCCAGGCTCCGGCGGCCGCCGACCAGTAGCCGGTTCCCGAGGCGCCGCCGCGGTCGGTCGTACGCCGGGCCGGGCGGCCCAGCAGCTGCCAGACCAGCCAGTCGTGCGGCGACATCAGCACGGCCACCCGGCGGGCCGCCTCGGGCTCGGTGCGGGCCAGCCAGGCCAGCTTCGCGACGGGCTGCGCGGAGTGCGGGACCGAGCCCACCGCCTCGGCCCAGGCGTGCCGCCCGCCGAGGGCCTCGGTGAGGTCGGCGGCCGCGACCTGGCCGCGCTTGTCGTTGCCGACGAGGGCCGGGCGCACCAGCGCGCCCTGCGGGTCCAGCGGCAGCAGGGCGTGCTGCTGCGCGGAGACGCCGATGGCCTGGACGCCCTCCAGGATCCCGCCGCCGGCGGCCTCGCCGAGCGAGAGCAGCCAGGCCTGTGGGTCGGTGTCGTGGGGGCTTGCGCCGTCGGGTTCGCCCGCGGGCTGCGGATGGGGTGCGTACCCCTGGCGCAGCACGGCGCCGGTCTCGGTGTCACAGACGACGATGCGTGTGAAGGCGGAAGAGCTGTCCAGCCCGGCGACTATCCCCATGCGGAGAATTCTGCCGCACGCGGGGCCGGTCCTGACCGTCCCGGAGCCCCTGAAACCACATGGGTCCCAGGGGCTCCGGGCACGGCCGGTGACGCATCAGGTGTTACTGGTGCCCCAGTCGTCGTCGCCGACCCCGCCACCCGTACGGCCGCGCAGGCCGGGCACCCGCCGGGCGAGCGATTCCGGCACGGCGCCGCCGGCCTTCTCGCTCACCACGGCGAAGGCCTTCCCGGCGTACTCCCGGCCGGTGTGGCCGGCGGTCTCGGCGGCGTTGCGCACCGCCGGGTTCTGTGCGATCTGCCGGGCGGACTTCTTGAGCTGCTCGTAGCGCTCGCGCCCGGCCCGGCTTCCGAGCACGTACCCGAGGGCCAGTCCGACCACGAACGTGACCTTGTACCGCATGCCTGTCACCCTTCGTCGTGTGGTGCCCGGCCTGCCGTCGATACCGATTGGCGGAGCACCCCCCTGCTTGCGCTAATCTATGTCTCGCAACGGGCGCTCGCCCCCCGGCAAGGCCGGAGGTGCGCCGTTCGATGCACCGCAGCAATCCCCTGTAGCTCAATTGGCAGAGCAGCCGGCTGTTAACCGGCAGGTTACTGGTTCGAGTCCAGTCGGGGGAGCGCAGTCCCCTGTAGCTCAATTGGCAGAGCATTCGGCTGTTAACCGGAGGGTTGCTGGTTCGAGTCCAGCCGGGGGAGCAAGGAGAAGAGGACCCTACGGGGTCCTCTTCTGCTTTTGTCGCCCGTTCCGGGAACCGGGCAGCCCTCGGCGCGGTCTCTCTGAGCAGACGAAGCCGATCATGCGAGGCATCCGAAGCAGGAGATCGTATGAGCGGCTATGCTGCGGCAGACGGCGCGCACACGTGTACGCGCCACGCCGTGAAGGGGCGGTAGCTCAGCCGGTTAGAGCAGCGGACTCATAATCCGTCGGCCGTGGGTTCGAGTCCCACCCGCCCCACCGCGAGCCGCAGGTGCAGAAACGATCGCACCTGCGGCTTCGGCGCTTCCGGGGGCTGTTGTGCCATCAGGCGAGCCGAGCTCAAGCCTTTGGCTGGGAACCACCTGGGAACGAGAGTCCCCCGCTTGGACCTGCTCGCGCCGTCGGCGCGGCACGAGGGAGGCTGCCTTCTCGGCCGCGTCGCGCCCGACTCCACCCAGCAGGTGTGAGTACAGGTCTGTGGTGATCGTCACGGTGGAGTGCCCGAGGCGCTTCGACACGATCACCATGTCGACCCCGGCGGCGAGCATCAGCGACGCCTGCCCGTGCCGCAGGTCGTGCAGCCCCACCCGCCGCAGCCGCCGGCGCTCCCTGTCGGGCAGGTGTGCGTCGTCCTCGAACCGGACGGCGTCGATCTGGCCGCCGAAGAGCTTGGAGACGTGATCCGGGCGCAGGGCATCGCCGTTATGGGCGAACACGAGCCCGTGGTCCCGGTACGCCGACTTCCACTTGCGGCGCTCCTCCTCCCGCCGCAGCTTGTGACTCAGGAGCGCACCGACGGCCAGCTCGTCGAGGTCGATGATCCGGTCCTCACCGCTCGCCGTCTTGGGCCGGGAGAACATCAGACCGATGTGTCCCCCTTCGCAGTACGGGCAGGCCACGGGAGGCATGTCCCGCTTCTTGAGCCCGGACACCTGCACGATCGCTGCCGCATGACGATGACCCGCCGGGCCCTCGACGACCGCCTGCCCAGGGACCAGAGCGTGGCCCTGCGCATCCGCCTCGACCTCGACCAGGCCGAGCCCGGTCTGCGTGAAACCGTCGCAGGTCTGCGGCGCCAGGTCGACGGCTCAGCAGCCGACGGTGACGGGATGCGCAGCGCCATCGCTGCCCGCTTCGCCGACCAAGAAGCGGCGCAGCTCGATGCGTAGCTGACAAGCGCGCCCTACGAGCACAGCCCCGCCAACCAGCGGAACTGTGCTTTGTAAGGGAAAACGTCAGGCCCAGTCAGCTGAGGGCTGGACCGCTTCCCATCCGCCCAAGTGAGGCAGAGGAGCGTGCTTGGCGGCGCCGGGCGGCAGCGCGGCGATGCACGCGGCCGAGCAGGCATTGACGAGCAGTGGCAGGACGTCGGTGGCGACCACGAGCGAGATCCACCGCTGGTGAAGTTCTTGTCCCTCCACCGGTCCGTCACAGACACTGCATGTGCTGATTGCTGTCGTGCCCCACTGCTTCGGGTCCAGTGCGGCGAGGTGGCCGCCGGACTGGACCTCGCTTGTCGTCCGCAGCCGGGGGAAGGGCGGGCGGTACTTGAAGTTGCCGAACAGCGAGCGGGTGCTGACCGTGCTCCTCGCCAGCTTCGAGCACCGGGTGATCTCGTACGGGAGCCAGTGCAGCCGGTGGGACGTGTACGGGCTGAACTCCTCCAGATTCGTCATCGCGCCGATCTCCGGCGGAATGCGCACGAGATTGCTGCCGTAGAGCCTCAGATGCTTGACCTCGGTCAGTCGGGCGATGCTCGCGGGCAGAGTGATGACGTCACGCCGCTCTTGCGGGCTGAGCTCGACGAGCGGGTTGAACTCCTCCCGGCCGTCCGCGGCCGCCTCGTCGACGAGGGCGAGAAGGCGCAGCCAACCCGCCGAAGACGTGTCCTGCTGCTCTCCGTGGAAGCCGACCCGGGCACGTGGTTGCACCTTGTACTGGTTGAAACAGGCGCAGCGTTCCCGGTGGATGGGCTGACCGTCCGGCCCGATTCCTGCGGGCCATCGGTTCGCGAACAGGCGGGGCTCAGGGCTGGTGGCATCCATACGGCCAAGATAGGAACCCCGTAGGACGATCGCACTGGGATTCGGCACTAAGCGCTGTGCACGTCCTGACTGCTGCGATGCATGGTCCAGGCTCGGGCGGCAGCGATCAGGGGGGCACGGTGCGGCGCCGGGTCGCTGGCAGCGCGGCTCTCCCAGACACTGCACAGGGTGGCTGCGAAGGTGGCGACGGCCGAGGGCTCGGCGGTGCTGTAGGCGGGCACCGCTTGGGCGAGGGCTTCGGCCTGCTCCGCGGTGTGGCCGGCGTGGATGAACCGCGGGATGGCGAATGCTGCGTCAGCCCACGCCGGGCCGGGGCAGGCAAGGGCCCAGTCCAGTACGCGGATGCCGTCTCCGGTGGCAAGCATGTTCAGCGGCGACACGTCGGAGTGGACGAGGGCCCCGCCTTCGAGATCAGGGGAGCGGTCGGCAGGGAAGAATCCGGCGTAGCGGATGTGCAGGGGCTTCTTGCGGACCTGCTCGGGCCACGGTGTCTCGGACATGGTGGTGAGCGCGTCGAGGAAGGGGCCGAGATCGGGTGAGCCGGGGCTGAGGTCTGGGTGTGGACCGACGAGGTATTCGTACCCAGTGAGCAGCCAGCCGTCGGCGTCGACCTGCCAGAGCACGCGGGGGGCGAGCGGTGCGACGCGGGTTACGCGTGCTTCGTAGTCGTACATCCACGCCGTGGGCTCGTCGCTACGGGTGCCCTTGACGAAGACGGGCCCGGTGGCGGTGTGGAGGGTGCAGGCGAGGCGAGCCATGACGCCGGTCTCTGCGGTCTCGGCGTGCTCGACGGGGCCGGTGTAGGTCTCGACGGCGCCACGGGCCTCGGGTGGGAGTTCAAGCCATGCGGTGCGGTCCACCCGCGTACTCCTCGTGCAGAACGGAAGCCGGTCCCCGGCTCGGCCACAGAGTGGCACAAGCCGAGGACCGGCCGCAGGCGGTACGTCAGGCGTTCTTGGGGCTGTTGTGGCAGTTGGCGTGGCACTGTGAGCAGTCGGCGAGGTCCAGCTCGGGCCAGAACTCCATGTCGATCACGAACCCGGCCGCGACGATCGCGTCGACCGTCCGGGCGCGCAGGGCCTTGCCCCCGCCGTGCTCCTCCTTGTCGAGGAATCCGGGCTGGTGGTGGACGAACTTGCCGATCGTGCCCGAGCAGAAGTCCTGGTACGCCTGCGTGTGGAGCAGGAAGGCGTGCCAGAAGTCATCGACGAGCGGTGACGGGCTGAGCGGGGTGTCGCTGTACGCGCCGGCCGCGAGGAAGGCGATCATCTGGCCGACGCCGCGGTCGGCCTTGTCGTCGGTCAGCTCGGGGAACTTGGCCTGCATGTTGGACACGAGCGTCGCGCGCAGCTTGGCGCCGATCAGGTTCCGCGCGTCGGTCGCGGGACGTTCCTGGATTACGGTCACGGTCCTTGCCTCCTTGGTCAGTGGTGCATGGGACGTGCTGCCTCGGCCGGCGCGACTGGGGACGGTGCCAGCCGAGGCGTGCCCCGCCCGCCCGGGATCTGTCGGGTCATCCGAGCGAGCGGGGAGATCAGCGCGCCGGAAATCCGGCGTCGGGGAAGGTCATGGCCGACAGCGCGTCGCGGTGGCCGAGCTCAGCGGTGGTCATGGTGGCGAGCGCGGCGGATCCCGCGGCGGTGCCCAGCACCCATATCAAGCTCAGGAACCGGCCCACCGGATCGCCGGATACGGCTCTGCCCTGCGAGGCGTGGCGCGCGGTCATGCCGCGTTCTCCTGTGCCTGCTTGCGCTGGACGATGAGCCGCTCGAACTGGATGGCGTACAGCTCGACTTGGTCTGGTGTGAGGACGAGCACGGACTCGGCCGTAACGCCGTCGTCGTAGTGGACCAGGACCGGCAGCGCGCCTTGCTGGGCCCGGTGGTCGTACACGGCGTCGCGTCGCATGGGGGCCACGTAGGTGGCCTGTGCCGGTACGGGGCGCAGGGTTGCTCCGTCGGCCGGCGCCGACCACTCGTCGCCGCCGCCCGGCGGGCGCAGGTGGTACGTGCTGGCGCCCACTCTCGGCAGCGTCACGACGACGCCGATCCGTCCGTCCTTGGCGGTGTCGCGGGCGAGGTCGCCGAGCCGTGGGACGGTCCGGCCGTTCCTAACTCGCCGCCCTGTGAAGGGATATGCGGTGTTGGTCGTCCTGTCATACCCCAGAAGTTAGGGGCGCGTCAGGGGTCCAATATGAATCGGAGGAATACCGCCCTCATCCGTCCAGGTGGAAGCGGTCTGACATGCGGCGCAGCTTCTCGCGGGTAGCGATTCGCTCGGCGTAGACGATGCCTCGGAGGGTCGACCGGGCGATCGGATGGTTCCGTACGAGCTGGGGGGCGATCCGCTCCGCGGTCTCCAGCTCGGCGAGCGCGCGGTCGCGGTTGCCGTCCCACAGCCACGCGCGGGCGAGGTCCATGTGGTGATGGCCCTGGCGGGAGTTGGGAAGGGCGGCGACGAGCTCGGGGGCGGTGCGACGGTTTATGGCGAGGGCCTTGGTCTGCTCGCCGGTCTCCAGGGCGACGCTGATCGCGTGGATCTGCACGTTGCCGGGGGAGAAGGTGACCGAATGGCGGTCGTAGATCGGTGGGTTGTGATGGCCGGTCATTCTGCGGGCAGCGTCGCGGGCGTGGTTGATCCGCTCGTCGGCCTCGGCCGGTCGGCCGGCACGGGCCGCGGTGACGGCGGCGCGCAGGTGGAGCGTGCCCCACATCCGTAGGGCAAGCGGCTCGCCGAGCTCGTACTCGCGCTGCACGCTGGCGATGGCCTTGTCGGACAGGGTGATCGAGTCGTCCCAATCGGCGGTGGCCCACATGTCCCAAACGCGCATCCAGTCGGCGAGGGCGGGCATGACGGGGTCGGCGGAGAGGCGTGCCGCCCATGCGGCGCGCTCCGCGGCCATCGCGACGAGTTCGGGGTGCCCCAAGGCGTGCGCGGCGGTGTGGGCGAACTTGCACGCTACGGCATAGATCGCGAATGCCTCCTCGCGCTCGTGGCCCGTCGCGGCCTCGGCCAGGGCGCGGGCCTCGCGCAGAAGGTCGGGGAGGGTGGCAAGGATCGCCGTGTTGGCCGCCGCATCTCGCAGGCGGTGCAGGCGGGTCATGTCCCGCCACAGCTCACCGGACGCGCGCGGGGCGCCGTCGAAGATCGGAGCGAGGTCATAGCGGCGCAGCTCACGCAGGATGGATGCCGCCGAGACCTGCCACTGATTCTCGGCGGGGCTACTCGCGTACGGCCGGCCGATCAGGTCATTGGGATGGACGTGTAGCTCGGCGGCGACGAGGTTCAACAACCCGACCCGATCGAGCTCGATCAGGCCGCGCTCCATCTTGGACACCCAGCCCTGAGTCTTCCCCAAGGCTGCGGCGAGGTCTGCCTGCGGCATCCCGAGCCGCAGCCGGGCCCGCCGGACACGACGACCGATCTCCTCGGCTTCCTCCAGCATCAGTGCACCCCCTGCACTTCGGCGGTCAGGTCCTCGGTCTCTCAGACCGGGCCCGCTCACCAGCACCGTACCGAGGCGGGGCGTTGGGCGCTGCTGTTCGACCCTCTCGCAGCATCGCCTTTGCGTTGCAGGGCTACCGCAGGGGGCACCTCACGTTGGACGGGAGTCGACGCCGTGGTGCCTGTCTAGCCTGGCGAGCTCTACGCGTGCACGATGGGCCGCTTCACGGGGTTGATGCGTGTACCAACCCCGTGCGCCGCAGATTCAAGAACCTTCTTCCAGTCCGTGGCAGGAAGCCAGGGCTTGCCCATGAGATGTGCAGTCCAGTGAGCAAGGTCAGCCCATGTCCTGAGCCGATGAACTTCGATTGAGTACGCGTTGGCATCGATATCGGGATCGCAAGCAGCGTGGTGGGCGCACCAGCGGACCGCATCCGGATGGCTCAAGATATCGCCGTAACTGACAACGGTTCGAGTGCCAGGCGGGGCCGCTGCCTTCGTCTCGGCTTCCCAGGTCCGGACAGCCTCCTGCTGCTTCATGATCTTGCCGTAGTCGATCCAGATGCGTCCTTGACCGTCAGCGATCGGTGCCTCGCAGGCATCGCAAACGGCAACGAGCTCGTGGGTAGTCATGGCCGGGATATTGCCTGGCGGTCATGAGCTGCTGCTGGCGATTGGCCAAAAGGGTGAACCCCGGCGCGACTTCAGCGTGAGAACAGGCTGGGAACCGATGGGAACGGACGCACCGGAAAGAGGAGGCAGAGATCGTCACGTCGAGGCGGCGCACGTGGGCCGTGACCAGCCAAAACGACAGAGTGGATCACCCGGCGGCATCCTCCGGATCGTCCTCGATCGGACTCATAATCCGTCGGCCGTGGGTTCGAGTCCCACCCGCCCCACCGCAAGCCGCAGGTGCAGAAACGATTGCACCTGCGGCTTCGGCGTTTCCGGGGCGGGCACGCGGCCTCAGGCCCGGCCGGGCGGGGCGGCGGGGCCCGCGCGGGATGGGGGGTCCCGCCCGGGTGGGCGTCGGGTCCGCTCGGCCGGGGGCGTGGCCGGCGGCGCGGCGGCGCCGGCGGCGCGGCGGCGCCGGCGGCCGAGCAGCGGGAGCACGTCGGTGGCCACCGCGAGGGAGATCCGCCGCTGCTGGAGTTCCGGCCCCTCCGCCGTTACGCCATGGAGCGGTCCGGATCCGCGTGCGGGGCGGATCCGGTTTCGGCGCGCCGGGCCGCTGGAAGCCGCTAGAAGTCCTCCGTTTCGTCCACGAGGTGGCGCAGGACGTCCGTCAGGTCCTGGCGGCGGGCGTAGGCCGTGCGCTGGCGGTGGGCGCCCGAGCCGTCGCGCAGGAGCCCGGCGAGGGTCTTGGCGGCGTGGTCCAGGTCACCGGCGGCGGCCAGTTCCGGGGCGACCAGGTCCAGCAGGGCCTCCGCGAGGTCGGCCGCCGGGAGTTCCGCGCCCGTGTACGGGTCGAGGCCGAAGCCCTCCAGGCCGTCGTGGGCAGCCCGCCAGCGCGCGAGGCGCAGTACGTCGTCCCGTACGGCCGGCTCCGGGCGCTGCTCGGCGATCTCTCGGAGCGCCGTGGCCACCAGCGCGCGGGCCAGTTCGGCCTGGAGGACCGCCGAGTCGACGCCCGGGGACATGTCCGGTGCGCGGAACTCCAGCGTCGGCCAGTGCCCGGAGGGCCGGAGGTCCCAATAGACCATCTTGGTGTCCAGGGCCGCCCCGGAGCCGAGCAGGGTCTGCACGGAGCGCCGGAAGTGGGCCGTGGACGTGAAGTGCGGAGGCAGGCCCGCCGAGGGCCACCCGGACCAGGCCATCGCCCGCCAGCTGCAGTGACCGGTGTCGCGGCCGCCCCAGAACGGTGAGTTGGCGGCCAGCGCGATCAGCGTGGGCAGCCATGGTCTGATCCGGTTGGACACCGCCACCGCCGTGTCCACGTCGAGCGTGCCGATGTGGATGTGGCGGCCGCAGCTGACCAGGGTGTCGGTGAGCGCGCCGAAGCGGCGGTGCTGCTCGCGCTGGCGCGGCTCGTCATCCGTCAGGTGCAGCGGCCCGTCGACCGCGACGACCGGCGAGGGCGCGGCCAGGAGCCGGCAGCCGTGGGCGCGGGCCGCCCGGCCGAGGGTGCGCCGCAGCGCGGCGAGCTCGGCGCGCAGCGAGGACGCCGAGTCGGCGACCGGGGTGGATATCTCCACCTGGTAGCGGGTGCCCTCGGGATGCATCTCGCCCGGCAGCCCGGCGGCCGTCGCCAGGACGAGCGGGGCGGCGGGGACCACCCGGAGGGTGCGGGCGTCGACGAGCAGGAACTCCTCCTCGACGCCGACGGTGAGGGGCACGGTGGGGCGCACCGTGTTCTGCGTCGTGCCGGTGCTCGTGGTGCTGTTGCCAGGATCGATCACTACGCCTCCCTGGACATACGAGTCTTTTCATCATGAGCTGAACACGAGGGGAGGAGCGCGCGGCGAATCAGTCAAATGTCCGGTGATAGTGGCGAGTTACCGGCAACGAGCCGCCCGTGCCGGGAGCCCGGAGCAGGATGGGGCGACTGTTGCCGGTGGGTGAAGCGGGCGGGCGCACCCTGGGGGCGCCGACGGGCCGGTGCTTATCATCCGATGTGACTCGTACCAGTGCGCCAACCCGCCCCCGACGCAGGCTGTTCGCCGACCTGACCCCGCTGCGCACGTCCCCGGACTACCGGAGACTGTGGCTGGGCGGGACGATCTCCTGGGTCGGCCAGGCGATGACCGCCCTCGCGATCTCACTCCAGGTCTACGACATCACCCGCTCCAGCTTCGCCGTCGGGCTGGTGGGGCTCTTCTCCCTCGTCCCCCTGATCGTCTTCGGCCTCTACGGCGGGGCCATCGCCGACACCGTGGACCGGCGCAAGCTCGGCCTCTACAGCTCCCTCGGCGCCGCGGGGCTGTCGGTGGCGCTCGCCGTGGCCGCACTGCTCGGCCGGCACCACGTCTGGTTCCTGTACGCCGTCGTCGCGCTCCAGGCCGTCTGCGGGGCGCTCACCGGCCCGGCGCGGTCCGCCATGATCCCGAGGCTGCTGCCGGCGGAACAGCTGCCGGCGGCCAACGCCCTGAACTCCGTGACCATGACCTTCGGGACGATGGTCGGCCCCGCCCTGGGCGGCCTGATCGTCGCCCTCGGGGGATACGAGTGGGCGTACCTGATCGACGCCGTCACCTTCACCGCCGCGCTCTACGCGATGTGGCGGCTGCCGTCGATGAAGCCGGACCGGGCGGAGGGCGCGCGGGGCCGGGCCTCCGTCGTCGACGGACTGCGCTTCCTCGGCACCCGGCCCAACATCCGGATGACGTTCTTCACCGACATGGCCGCCATGGTGCTGGCCCAGCCGAAGGCGCTGTTCCCCGCCATCGCCGTGCTCTGGTACGGGGACGACGCGAAGACGGTCGGCCTCATGATGGCCGCGATCGCCGCCGGGGCGCTGCTCGGCGGGCTGTTCTCCGGCTGGCAGGCACGGATCCGGCGGCACGGGCTGGCGATCCTGCTCGCCGTCGCCGGATGGGGCCTGGCCATCGCGGTGTTCGGCCTCACGCGGCACCTGTGGCTCGGGCTGTTCTTCCTGGCGCTGGCCGGGTACGCGGACACCGTCTCGATGGTGTTCCGCACCACCATGCTGCAGGCCGCCACCCCCGACGACATGCGGGGGCGGCTCCAGGGCGTCTTCATCGTGGTCGTCGCGGGCGGGCCCCGGCTCGGGGACTTCTTCGCCGGGACCGTCGGCGACCTGACCTCCCCGGCTGTCGCGGTCACGGGCGGCGGGCTGGCCTGCGTGCTGGTGGTGGGCCTGCTGGCCCTGCGCTGGCGAAACTTCGCCCGCTACGACGCGCACTCTCCCCAGGCCTGAGCCCTGTCGCCGGGCCCGCCGCGACCGCCGGCCCCGGCGGTCCGGGGCGACGGCTGTCGTGCCGGGCCCGGTGGGGCCGCGGGTGGCCGGCCCCGCGCGGAGTCCGGTCGCGGTGCCACCTACGCGTCGACCGGTTCGCGGGTGCGTTCGCCGCCCGTGGTGCCGGTGTTGACGGTGCCGGACGGTTCGAAGAGCAGGATGTGGGCCTCCTCGTCCGCCGACGGGCAGTGTTCCGCCCCGCGCGGGACCACGTACATCTCGCCGGGTCCCAGGACCACGTCCCCGTCGCGCAGGCGGATCGTCAGGGTGCCGGCGACCACGAGGAAGAGCTCGTCGGTGTCCTCGTGGGTGTGCCACACGAACTCGCCCCGGACCCTGGCGACCTTGACCTCGTAGTCGTTGACGCGGGCGATGCGGCGCGGTGCCCACTGCTCGGTGAAGCCGGCCAGCTTCCCGGCGATGTCGATCTTCTGTGTCGTCATGCGGACAGCCTGGCGGCCGGTGCGCGGGGGGTCTTGTACGTTCCTGACATGGCCGCGATACGTCCGCGCAGCACCGTCAGCGCCTGGCAGCCGCCGGTGCCGGGCATCGCCGAGGTCTTCCACGCCCGCTTCACCGAGCACGCGTACCCGGCCCACGTGCACGACACCTGGGCGCTGATGATCGTGGACGGCGGGCGGGTGGACTTCGGCCTCGACCGGGAACGGCACGGCGCCGGAGTGTCGGACGCGGTGGTCCTGCTGCCGCCCGGGGTGGTCCACGACGGGCGGACCGTGACCGAGGCGGGCTTCCGCAAGCGCGTCCTGTACCTGGAAACCTCGGTGCTGCCGGAGCGGCTGACCGGAGCCGCCGTGGACGCGCCGCTGCTGGCCGATCCCGCGCTGCGCGAGCGCGTGCACGGGCTGCATGTGGCGCTGGGGGAGCGGGACCCCCTGGAGGCCCAGTCGCGGCTGGCCTTCGTGCAGGAGCGGCTGCACGGGTGGCTGGCGGGCCGCGGGGGGCCGCCGGTGGCGACCGCGGCGGCGCCGGGTGCGCGGCTGGCCGTACGGCTGCGCGAGCTGCTGGACGCGCGAGTGGTCGCCGGGATCACCCTGGAGGAAGCCTCGGCCCGGCTCGGCCACGTCCACCCCACCCATCTGATCCGCAGCTTCCGGACGGCCTTCGGGCTGCCGCCGCACGCGTACCTGACGGGTCGGAGGGTGGCGGTCGCGCGGGGGCTGCTGCTGGCGGGGGCGAGGCCGGCCGAGGCGGCCACCGAGGCCGGCTTCTACGACCAGGCCCATCTCGCGCGGCACTTCGCACGGCACGTCGGAACCAGCCCGGCCCGCTTCGCCCGGTCCGGTCCGGTGTGAGTGAGCCGAGTGCGCCTCGGGCGGGCGGCCGTCCGCTTCAGGCGGGCGCCGGGCCGACGATGCCGCGGGCCACGCCCAGGGAGACCAGGTCCTGGGGGCGGATGCGGAGCTGGTCGGCCGTGGTTGGGGCGGCCGACGGGGGGCGCTTGAGGATGGCCGCGGCCAGTTCCGGGGCGATGACCGAGAAGTAGCTGTCCGGGGTCACCCAGGTGTTCCCCGGGGCGGCCAGCGCGAGGGCGCCGCCCGAACCGCCCTCGCCGATCAGGAGGGTGGTGACGGGGACGGTGGCCGCCGCCAGCGCCGCGAAGGCGTCGGCGATGGCCGGGCCGGCGCCCGCGTGCTCGGCGGCCGCGTCGTTGGCCGCGCCCGGGGTGTCCACCAGGGTGAGGACGGGGATGCCGAGCCGGTCCGCGAGGCGGACCACGCGGGCGGCCGTGCGGTACCCCGCCGGCCGGGTCGCCGTCCCGCACTGGGCGGCGTAGGCCACGGCCCGGCCCTCCCGTAGCCCGAGCCCGCACAGCATCCCCGGGTCCGTGCCGCCCGCCCGGTCCCCGGAGAGGTGCAGGCGCAGCTCGAAGTACGCGTCCAGGTACGCCTCGGCACGCGGCCGGCCGGGTTCGCGGGCCTGCCGTACCGCGTCCCATCCGGTGGCGGGCGGGCGTACGTCGGCCAGTGCGGCCGGGGGCTCGACCGGCTCGCCGGAGCGGGGCGCGGCCAGGACGCGGAGCCAGCGCGCGAGGGTGCCCGGCAGGTGGGCGGCCGGGACCACGGCGTCGACGTGCCCGGCGGCGTACTGGCCTTCGGCGCTGTACGCCGCCGGGTCCGCGTCGGCCGGCCGCACCCGGGACCCGGCGAAGCCGACCTGGGCGCCGGGCAGCGCGAGCACCACGTCGGCGCCGGCCCCGAGGGTGGCCCAGCCGCCACCGGTGGTCGGGTCGCGCAGGACGGCGAGCTGGGGGAGCCCGGCGGCCCGGGTCAGGACGCTCTGGCGGGCCACCCGCTGCAGTTGCGTCAGCGCGAGCATGCCCTCCTGCATCCGGGAGCCGCCCGTGGCGATGAGCGAGACCAGGGGCAGGCGCTGCTCGCGGGCGTGCGTGTACGCGGCTTCGAGCCGGTCGCCGGTGCGCTGCCCCAGGGAACCGCCCAGGAAGCCGAACTCGAAGGAGATCAGGACGGCTTCGCGGCCGCCGATGAGGGCGGTGCCGGTGACGACGGATTCCTGCTCGCCGGTGCGCTCGGCGGCGCGGGCGCGGGAGGCGTCGTACCCGGACCAGGCCAGCGGGCCGTCGGTGGGGGACTCCCGGTGGGGTGCGGGCAGTTCGGCGAACGTGCCGGGGTCGGTCACGGAGGCGATGGCCGCGCGGGCCGAGAGGCGGGTCGTCGTCACGGGTGCACCCCAGGTCGGATCGGTCGAAGTCGTCTCCGGGCGACAGTACTTGGGCCGGTCGGCGACGGTCAGCCCGCGAACCGGACGGCGTACGGCGCCCCGACGGCCGTCGCCAGGCCGGCGCGCAGCAGCCGCAGCGCCCTCTCGGGCAGACGGGGCCGGCGCCGGGCGCCCAGGCTTCGGCCGATCGGACCGCCGGCCCCGCACCACAGCCCGTCGAGCCGGTGCGCAGGTGGCGGCGCCCACGGCCGAGGTGACGAAGGCCGCGGCCGGGGCGACGGGCACGACGGCGGCGACCGGCGCCCCGCGGCGCCGACAGGCGGTCACGGCAGCGGCAGGGCGATCTTCAGCGCGTAGGCGGCGACCAGGCCGTAGCCCAGGCGGAAGGTCCAGACGCGGGCGGTGGCGGAGATGCGGGCGCCCGCGAGGGAGCCGAGCGCGACGAGGGCCTGCTGCCAGAGGAGGGAGGCCGCGCCGACGCCGACGAGGAACGCGGCCCCCGACGGGCCGGAGCCGAGGGCGGCGCCCTGGGCGGTGGTGAGGGCGGCGAAGTAGAGGGCGGTGGTGGGGTTGATCGCGGTCAGGGCGACATAGCGGGCGAACGCCTTGGCCGGCCGCAGGCCGGTGGCCGTTCGCGTGGTGCCCCCGGTGCCGGCGTCCTGCCCGGGATCCGGCACCGGCGGGACCGCCGGCTTCGGGCGGGCTCCGGAGAGGCCGTGGGCCGCGATGGCCAGCAGGATCACGGCCGAGACCAGCCGGACCCAGGCCTCGACGGGGGCGACGTGGGAGGCCACCCAGGGGCCGACGGCGGTGGCGAGGGCCGCGTAGCCGAGGTCGACCACCGCGATGCCGGTGGCCGCGGCCACCGCCGTCCGGCGGTGCCGCATCGCCTCCTGGAGCAGCAGCACGCTCATCGCACCCATCGGCATCGCCACGCCCAGACCGGCGGCGGCACCCGCCAGGGCCGGTGTCATCAGTTCGCTCATACGGGCGAGGGTCGGGCTTCATCCCCGCGCTATGGACGCGAATACCGGGTGCGGCTGCGAGAATCGCGGCATGGACCGCCTCGACAGGGAAATCCTCGGCATCCTGCAGCAGGATGCGCGGATCTCGTACCGCGATCTCGGCGTCCGCGTCGGCCTCAGCGCCAACGCCACCGCGGACCGGGTGCGGCGGATGCGCCGGGACGGGGTGATCCTCGGGTTCACCGTCGTGGTGGACCCGGCCGCCGACACCGCCGGCGGTCTCGTTGTCTTCATTGACGTCACCCTCCGCCAGGACACCACCAACGAGGAGTTCGAGCGTCGGGTCGCGGGGCTGCCCGGGATCACCGAGGTCGTCCATGTGACCGGCGCGCACGACTACCTCGTACGCGCCCGGGCCGCCGACCCCGCAGCCCTCGACGGCCTGCTGCGCCGCCTGAAGCGGGAGGCCGGGGTGGCCCACTCCAACACCCGGATCGCCCTGCGCGCGGCCGACCGCCCCGGCCGCCCCTGACACCCATCGGTCCTCTCCGACACACCCTCCCGGGCGGCCGTACCCCCGGCCCGCCAGGCCGCCAGGCCGCCAGGCCACCAGCCGGCCGGCCGCGCCGTCGCCGTCAGAGGGCCGACTCCCACGTCACCGTCGTGCCCCGCGCCCCCGCTTCCGTGCGCCCGTCGTCCGTCACGGTCAGGCGGACCCGGCCCGGGGACGACGCGTCCACCACCACCTCGACGGAGGCGACCCCGTTGCGCCGGTGCGCGGCGGCGAGGGCGCCGCGCAGGGCCGTGAGCAGGTCGCCCGCCACGGTCGGCGGGAGCAGGGCGTCCACCGCGCCCGCGAAGTGCACCGCCGGCTGGAAGCCGAGCAGGACCGCCGCGCCGTCCGTCTCGCGCAGGACCCGTCCCCGGAAGGTGGTCGGGGCGTCGGTCGGCGGCTGCTGGAGGGCGAAAATGGCCGTGCGGACCTCCTGGATCGTGGAGTCCAGCTCGTCGACGGCGCGGGCGAGTTCGTCGCCGACGGGGTCCCCGGAGGGGGCGTTCTCGGCGCGCCGCCGCGTGCTCTCCAGCATCATCTCGGTGGCGAAGAGCCGCTGGACCACCAGGTCGTGCAGGTCCCGCGCGATCCGGTCGCGGTCCTCGTACACCGCGAGCTGCTCCCGGTCGTGCTGGGCGTCGGCCAGGACGAGGGCCAGGGCGGCCTGCGAGGCGAACTGCGAGGCGAGCAGCCGGTCCACCGCGTCGTACACCGGGCCGCCCCGGGCGCGCGGCAGGGCCAGGGTGCCGATCAGCCGGCCGCCGCTCCGGAGCGGAAGCATCATGCTCGGCCCGAACCGTATCCGGACGTGCGTGGTCATCCGCGGGTCGGTGGCCGAGTCGTCGACGAAGACGGGTTCGCCGCCCAGAAGTTGTTCCAGTACCGGCGATCCGGGGGCGATGGCCGTCCCCACGAGGTCCCCGGGATCCCCCTGGGTGGAGGCGGCCACGATCTTCATACCGCCCTCGGGTGTCGGCTGGAGGACCACCCCGGCCGCTGCGTCGGCGAGCACCCGGGCCCGTTCGGCCACGCACCTCAGGGCGTCCGCCGCGGGGCGTCCCGCCAGCAGGGTCGTGGTCACGGCGGCGGCCCCGTCGATCCAGCGCTCCCGGCGGCGCGCGGTCTCGTACAGCCTGGCGTTGCCGATCGCTGTGCCGGCCTGCGCGGCCAGGACGCGCACCAGCGCGAGGTCCTCCTCGGTGAAGGGGCCGCCGTCACGCTTCCCGGTGAGGCAGAGGTTGCCGAAGACCTCGTTGTGGACCCGGATCGGGACGCCGAGGAAGCTGTGCACGGGCGGGGGGCCGGGCGGGTGGCCGGGCGGGAGGCCGGCTGCCCGCTGCTCCTCGGTCAGGCCCGACGTGAACAGCGCGGTCACCAGGACGCGCTCGGGGTCGAGGATGCCGAGCGCGCCGTACCGGGCCGAGCACAGCTCGGCCGCGGAGTCCACGATGCGCTGGAGGGTGGCGCGCAGTTCCGGTGCGGAGCCGACGCCCAGTACGGCCTCCAGCGCGGGGAGGCCCGCCGGGTCCTCGTCGGACCGGTCGGCGGGCCTCTCCTGACCTGCGTCCGTCATCCGGCCAGCGGGTTGAGGACCATGGGTGCGATCTTCCCTTCGAGCATCGCGCCGAGCCCCAGTACGGCGCAAACGTCCGGCCGTTCGGCGATGGCGACGGGCATTCCGGTGGCGTCCCGCAGCATCTGGTCCAGACCCGGCAGCAGGGCGCTGCCGCCCACCATCATGATTCCCCGGTCCGTCAGGTCGGCCACCAGGTCGGGCGGGCAGTCGCGCAGCACCTTGCCGATCCCGTCGAGGACGGCGGTCAGCGGGGTGTGGATGGCGTCGCGCACGGCCGCGGTGTCCACATGGACCGAACGCGCCAGGCCGGTGGCCACGTCACGGCCGTGGATGAGGGTGGACGCGGGCCCCTCGGAGGTGAGGCCGTTGCCGTGCAGGGCCAGTTGGAGCGGCCGGACGGCCTGGCTGGGCAGCATCAGCTCGTGCGCGTGGCGCAGGTGCTGGACGACGGCGTGGTCGATGGCCTCGCCGCCGACGGGGATCCGCTGGGCGGTGACGATCGAGCCGAGGGAGAGGACGGCGACCTGGGTGGCCGCGGCCCCGCACACCATGATCATCGTCGCGGTCGGCTGCTCCACGGGCAGTCCGCAGCCGACGGCCGCCGCGATCAGGGTGTCGACCAGTTCGACGCGCCGCGCCCCGAGCCCGACCAGGGTCTCCACGGCGGCCCGCTGGGCGAGCGGGTCCGCGTCGTGCGGGGTGCAGGCGGCCGCCCGCAGCCGGGGCTTGCGCCGCAGGGCGCGCCGCAGCTTCTCGCCGAGGAGGTGGCGCAGCATCCGCTGGGCCATCTCGATGTCGACGACGGTGCCGCCGGAGACGGGGCGCACGACCCTGATGTAGTCGGGCGTGCGGCCGGTCATCCGCTCGGCGAAGGTGCCGACGGCGATGAGTGCGCCGGTGCGCGTGTTGACCGCGGCGACGCTGGGTTCGTCGACCACGAGGCCGGCGCCCTTGACGTACACGCGGGTCCTGGCCGCCCCCAGGTCGACGGCGACGTGGCAGCGGCGCAACTGCTCAAGACTGACGGTCACGGCAGTACCTCCCGAGAGCGCTGACGCAAGAGGACCGGCGGAGTGCCGGTCGCTTGTCCTATCATCTCGGGCATTTCGGGCTATCCGCCCGTTGTAATGCTCCGGTCGTGGGTGTGTCGCGGCCGTGCCGCGCCTGCATGGGGGTGGATTTCTGTACCGACAGGCACCACCATGCCCGCACCGCACGCGCTACTCGCGCGTAACAAGGTAAGGGGGCACCGATGCTGACGGTACGACAGGGACTGATCGCGCTCCTGGCGCTCTGCCTGGCGCTCACGGCCTCCGCCGCGGCCCACGCCTCCGGCCGGGGCCCGGCCCCCGCCGCTGACCGGGCATCACCGCGCAGCCCGGTGGTCTTCGTGCACGGCTACAACGCCGACCCCGGCGTCTGGGGAGCCCTCCGCGCCGACCTGCGCGCCGACGGGTACACCGACGCGGAGCTGTTCTCCTTCGGCTACGACACCCACCAGTCCGTCAACGAGGTCCTCGCCGGGCGGCTCGGCACCTACGTCGAGCAGGTCCGCCGGGAGACCGGCGCCGCCACGGTCGACCTCGTGGCGCACTCCTTCGGCTCGCTGGTCAGCCGCTGGTACGTCAAGTTCGGCGGCGGCACCGACACCGTGGATCACTGGGTGTCGCTGGCCGGCCCCAACCGCGGCACCTCCACCGCGTGGGCCTGCGCCCTGTGGGACCAGGCGTGCCGGGACATGACCCCCGGGTCGTACGTGGTGAAGAACCTGGGCAGCGGGGACGCCACCCCGGGCGCGGTGAAGTACGCGACCTTCTGGTCGGACTGCGACGAGGTGATCAACCCGGACGACAGCGTCCCGCTCACGGGCGCCACCAACACGCCCGTCGGCTGCCTGGCACACAACGACCTGCTCGGCGACGACGCGACCTCGGCCGGGGTGCGCGCCTTCCTCGCCTCCTAGAAGGCGCGCGGCGAGTGCTGCTGACGCGCTGTTTAGGGGATACGGGCGACAGTGGGGGAGGCCGCCGCATCCTGAGGGGGAAGCACCGATGCCGGACCGGGTCCGCACCCGCACCACCGACGCACGGCCCGCGCCGCCGCGGCGTCCCGTCACCCGTCTGCGCCTCACCTGCCTGTACGGCGGGGTGTTCATGCTGGCCGGGACGGCGTTCCTGGCCGTGACCCTCCTGCTGGCCGAGCAGGCCGTGAGCAGGGGCAACGGCCCCCTGCTCGAAGTGGGCCCGGAAGGCCCGGTCGCCCTGGCGGCCGCCCGCTGCCCGGCGTCGGCGAACGGCGGGCCGCCCTCCTGCGAGTCCCCCGGCCGGGACCGCGCCCACGACCCGCTGTTCCTGTCGGCCCTGCCGGTCCTGGCCGTGCTCGGCCCCCTGTCGGCCGGCGCGGGGTACCTGATGGCCGGGTACGCGCTGTCGCCGCTCCGGCGGATGACCCGCACCGCCCGCGCCGCCTGCCGCTAGGGGGTGTCCGCCACGGGCGTCTCGCCGTCATGCCGGACTCGCGGGCCGGGCCGACACGTCCTGGGTCGTGGTCACGCGCTGGAGCAGGCCGTAGGTGAACTCCGCCACGCAGGGCCGCCCCCGCGCGGTGAAGGCGAGGCGCCAGCGGGTCGGCGCGGTGCCCTCCATCGGCCGGACCGGCGCGAAGGCCCGCGCCACCTCGTCCACCGTCGCAGACCAGGGCAGCAGGTCGTCCGGCGAGTCCAGTACGGGCCCCCGCGCGCCCGGGGCCCGCACGAGCCACTCGTTCCACACCGCTCCGTCCGGCGCGGCCAGCACCTCGAAGCGCAGGTCCGGCCAGAGCGGCAGCGGCCACTGCAGGGCCTCGCACTCCAGGTCGCCGATCGCGCGGTGCCCGGTGGACTCCGGGGGTCCGAGCACCGAGCGGTACCGGGTCAGCGCCCCGCGCGACCGCGGTGAGCGGACCATCGCCTGCCAGCGCTTGTTCGCCTCCCGCTGGTCCGCGAGCGAGGCGCCCAGCCGCCGGCGGGCCTCGTCGGCGAGGTCCGGCTGGAAGTCCGCCATCCGCCGCAGCAGCACCAACTGGAACGCGGCCGGCCCGAAAGAAGTCATGGAGGGAACGATTCCACACAGGATCCTTACGTTCTCGGGATCCGGATGTTGTCTCCCAGCGCGTAGCCTGCGGGCGCCATGAACTATTGCCACGCCTGCCGGAGGCACCTCAACGGCGCATTGGCGTGCGCCGGATGCGGAACGCCCGCCGAGTACCTGATACCCGCCGCCCCCACCGCCGGGCCGCCGCAGCAGCCCGCGGTCGAGGGGCCCGCCGCCGAACCGCCGGCCGCCCTGGCGGACGTGTTCGCCGACTCCCTCGTGGTGCTGTCCGCCCCGGACGGGCGCAGGTCCGGCGCCCGCCGCCGGGCCGCGAACCGGCGCCGCCGCCGCACCGTGGTGTCACTCTCGCTCGGGGTGCTGCTCGCCGCCGCGGCCTCCCTGACCGTGGCGGGCATGGCCGCCGACGGGGAGCGCACCGACCGGGCCTCCGACGTCGTCCTGACGGACGACGCACCCCGGGAGCCCGCTCCGCTGCCGGACGCCCCGACGGCCGGCGCGCCCACAGGCCCGGGGAAGGCCACCGTGAAGGCCCCGGTCGCGGCCACGAAGAAGGCCGGCTCCCCGGCGCCCTCCGAGAGCGTCGCACAGCCCGGTCCGACCGGCGCCGCGTCCTCCCCCGCCCCCACCTCGTCGGTGCGGGCGTCCCGCACTCCCGGTCCGGGGACGTCCGTACAGGGCAGTGGCTCCGGTTCGCCGTCACCCGGCGGCAGCCCCACCCCGACCTCGACCGGCACGCCGGCGCCCGAGCCGACCAAGGACTGCTGGATCTTCTGCGGCTGGTTCTGAGCGGCCGCGGGGGCAGCGGGGGCCGCCGGGGCCGTCATGCAGACGTCCGCGGATCGGGGTCGGGCACCTCCCCCCGGGCCCGGATCAGCCCAGCATCCGTTTGAGCAGGTCCCGCAGTACGGCCCGCTCCGCGGGGGACAGCCCGGCCAGCGGCTCGCGCGCGAAGTCCAGCGACTCGCGCAGCCGCTCCGCCGTCCGCAGCCCCTCCTCGGTGGGGGCGGCCAGCTTGACCCGCCGGTCGGCGGGATCCGGACGGCGTTCCACCAGACCGCGGCTCTCCAGCCGGTCGATGATGCCCGTCACGTTCGAGGGCTCGCACCGGAGCTTCTGCGCGATGCGGCGCATGGGTGTCGGCTCCAGGGCGAGCAGGTTCAGCACCTTGGCCTGGGCGCCGGTCAGCTGATGGCTGGCTGCGGCGTGCTCGTACTCCATGTGGTACCGGCTCACGACGTCACCGATGAGTTCGACGACCTCGACGGTCACTGGGTCTGCGCGATGACTGGGCATGGATCCAGCGTACCCATTTACTTGACAACATGAAATATCCAGGCGCATGGTTGTTTCACCCAGTGAAGCAATTTCGTTCTGACCAGGAGCGCCGCAATGTCTGAGATCCCCGCCGTGAGCCGCGAGTGGCACATCGTCCGTCGCCCGCAGGGCTGGCCCGTCGCCGAGGACTTCGCCCTGCGCGAGGTGCCCGTGAACGCCGAGCCCGCCGCCGGCCGGATCCTCGTGCGCAACCTGCACATGTCCGTGGACCCGTACATGCGCGGCCGGATGAACGATGTGAAGTCCTACATCCCGCCCTTCCAGCTCGACCGGCCGATGGAGGGCGGCGCGGTCGGCGAGGTCGTCGCCTCCAGCGCCGAGGGCTTCGCCGTCGGCGACCATGTCCTGCACGGCCTGGGCTGGCGCGAGTACGCGGAGCTCGACGCGAAGCACGCCACCAAGGTCGATGCCTCGCTCGCCCCGCTCTCCACCTACCTGGGTGTCCTCGGTATGCCGGGCCTGACCGCCTACGCCGGCCTCTTCGAGGTCGCCTCCTTCAAGGAGGGCGACTCCGTCTTCGTCTCCGGCGCCGCGGGCGCGGTCGGCGGTCTCGTCGGCCAGTTCGCGAAGATCAAGGGCGCGTCCCGGGTCGTCGGCTCCGCAGGCTCGGACGAGAAGGTGACGCTCCTCACGCAGAAGTACGGCTTCGACGCCGCCTTCAACTACAAGAACGGCCCCGTCGCCGAGCAGCTGCCCGCCGCCGCCCCCGAGGGCATCGACGTCTACTTCGACAACGTCGGCGGCGACCACCTGGAGGCCGCCATCTCCTCCATGAACGTGAACGGCCGCGCCACCCTCTGCGGAGCGATCGCCCACTACAACGACACCGAGGCCGCCCCCGGCCCGCGCAACCTGATGCAGGTCATCGGCAAGCGGCTGCGCCTGCAGGGCATCCTCGTCAACGACCACGCCGGACTCCAGCAGCAGTTCGTCCAGGACGTCGCCGGATGGCTGCGCTCCGGTGAGCTGCGCTACGACGAGACGGTTGTCGAGGGCGTGGAGAACGCCACCTCCGCCTTCCTCGGCATGCTCCGCGGGGAGAACACCGGAAAGATGATCGTTTCCTTCACCGGTTAGGCTCACCCCACAACCGTCGTGGCCCGTGGGCGCGAGTCGCGGCGATCACCAGGAGGAACATTCTTCATGTCCATCCAGCAGTCCGACGTCGCGTACACCGCCGTGGCCACCGCCGAGAACGGCCGTGACGGCCGCGTCGCCACCAACGACGGCCGGCTCGACGTCGTCGTGAACCCGCCCAAGGAGCTCGGTGGCAGCGGCGCCGGCACCAACCCGGAGCAGCTCTTCGCCGCCGGCTACAGCGCCTGCTTCCAGGGCGCCCTGGGCGTTGTCGCCAAGAACGTGAACGCCGACATCTCCGGCTCCACGGTCACCGCCGAGGTCGGCATCGGCAAGAACGACGACGGCTTCGGCCTGATCGTCAAGATCTCCGCCGTGATCCCGAACGTGGACGCCGCCACCGCCAAGGAGCTCATCGAGAAGGCCCACGAGGTCTGCCCGTACTCCAAGGCCACCCGCGGCAACATCACCGTCGAGCTCGCCGTCTGATCCGGCAGCCGCACAGCGAGGGCCGCACCCCGATCGGGGTGCGGCCCTCGCCGTAGACTGGCGCCATGCACGATCTTGCGGGGGGTTTCCGGTACCTGCTGGCCGGACAGCGATGGGTGTTGCGACACGGCCGGTGGCTGGGCTTCGGGCTGCTGCCCGGGCTCGTCTCGCTCGCCCTCTACGCCGGCGCCCTCATCGGGCTCGGCTACGGCGCCGACGACCTGACCGCCTGGGCGACCCCGTTCGCCGACGACTGGTCCGCCTTCTGGCTCGGCCTCTTCCGCGGCTTCCTCACCGCCCTGTTCTTCGGCCTCGGGCTCTTCCTCGCGGTGATCACCTTCACCGCCGTGACCCTGCTGATCGGCCAGCCCTTCTACGAGTCCCTCTCGGAGCAGGTCGACCGCAGCGAGGGCGGCGAGGTCCCGCAGTCCGGCCTCCCGCTCTGGCGGGAGCTGTGGATCTCCGCCCGCGACAGCGTCAAGGTGCTCGGCCGGGTGGTGCTGTACGGCATCGGACTCTTCGTGCTCGGCTTCGTCCCGGTGATCGGCCAGACGGTCGTCCCGGTCCTCGGTTTCTGCGTCTCCGGCTACTTCCTGACCCAGGAGCTCACCTCCGTGGCGCTCCAGCGCCGCAAGATGGAACTGCCCGAGCGGCTGGTGCTGCTCCGGTCGCGGCGGCTGCTGGTGCTGGGCTTCGGCGTGCCGCTGGTGCTGGCGTTCCTGGTGCCGCTCGTCGCGGTGTTCCTGATGCCGGGCGCGGTGGCGGGAGCCACGCTCATGGCGCGCGACCTGATGCGCACCGACGACACCCCGGCCGCCGAGGCCGCCCCCGCCGGCTTCGGACCGCCGCCGCCCGCGTTCTCGTAGGCCGTCCGCCGCGGAGCCCTACGACACCACCTGACAAAGCCCTACGGGCGCTTCTTCAGCAGCAGGATGGCCCCCGCCGTGTCCTCCCCGCCGTGGGCCGCCGGGTCCGCGGCCAGCCGGCGGTGCATCAGATCCAGGTACGGGGAGATCAGCTCGGCGCTGACCCGCTGCTCCTCGGCGGTGCGCAGCAGGGTGCCGGTCGCCGCGACCTGCATGGCGAGGTTCGACACCACCCCGGAGGTGAAGTCCCGCGAGGTGAGCCGCTCGGCGGCGTTGCCGATGAAGAAGCCCATCGCGCCCAGCCACTCGGACAGCAGCGGAGACAGGTCCTTCGGGGCGATGTCCTCGCCCTCGGTCAGCGCGAAGGCGTGCGAGATACCGGCGAACATCCCGTACATCGCGCTGAGCAGCGCCACGTCGTGCAGGGCGGCGTGCCCGGGGTCCTCCCCGACGAAGCGGGCGCCGGCCGGGACCTCCAGCGTCGCGCGGTGGGCGTCGAAGAGGGCTTGCGAGCCGCTGTAGAAGACGTATCCGCCGGCCTCCGGGACGCCGATCATGTCGGGTGTGGCCATGATCCCGCCGTCCGTGTACCGGGCGCCGCGGGCCTCGGCCCAGGCGGCCCGGGCCCGGGCGTCGGCCGGGGTGCCGGTGGTGAGGTCGACGAGGTCCTTGCCGGTCAGGTCGATGCCGTCCAGGGTGGAACGCACGCTGGCGTCGTCCAGCAGACAGGTCACGACCAGCTCGTTCGCCGCGACGGCCGCCGCGGCGCTCGGGGCGACGACGGCGCCCTCGGCGGCGAGCGGTGCGGCCTTGGCGGCGGTGCGGTTCCAGACGGTGAGGGAGTGCCCGGCGGCGAGCCAGGTGCGGGCGAGGGCGGTGCCCATGTCGCCGAGTCCGAGCAGGGTGAGCGATTTCCGCGATGTGGTGTCGGTCATGGCGTTTAGCCTGGTTGCAGGCAGTGCGGTGCTCAAGTACGCACTTCGGAGTGGGTGGTTACCCCGAAGTGAGCGAGCAGGTGGGGAGGATGCGCGATGGCGTTGACACGAAGGCCCGGTGCGGACGAGTGCGGGATCGCCGCGGCGATGTCCGTGATCGACGGCAAATGGAAGGTGTCGCTCCTGTGGACGCTGGAGCAGCGCCCGCGCCGTTTCGGCGAGCTGCGCCGGCTCGTCCCCGGCGTCTCCGAGAAAGTCCTCGCCGCCCAGCTGCGCGAGCTGGAGACCGACGGCATCGTCCACCGCGAGGTGTACGACGAGGTCCCGCCGCGCGTCGAGTACTCCCTGACCCCGCTGGGACGGGACCTGAACGCGGCCCTGGAGCCGTTGGGGGAGTGGGGCACGAAGCACCTCCTCCCGGATTCGGCCTGAGTGCGTTGCCGGCCCGGCCGGAGATCGGTTGCCGGCCGCCGCCCGCCCCCGGCGGGCCCGTAGTATGCATGGCAGCAAATGCCAAGGCTGTCTCCCACTGCCCTTGAGTCCGCCCTGGCCCGGAGCTTCGGCGGGGGGCCGGAGTCGCGCAGCGGCTTGCCGAGCCACGACCGGCCACCGGGCCGAGGACCGACCAGCAGTAGGGACACAGCAGTGACAGTCAGTACCGAGGGCACGGCGACCGTGCTGCCCCCGGGCGGACCGGCCGCGCCCGCCCGTCCGATACCGGCGACCCGGCGGGGGATCGGCTCACGCGGCACGCTCCTGCTCCTCGAAGCCGCCGTCGCCTTCGCCGCGGCGCTCGTGCTGCCGCTGCTGGCCCGCGGCTTCAAGCTGAACCCCCTGGACCGGATCGCGCAGGTCAGCGGCCTCGCCGCGATCCAGCTGCGGTTCGCGCTCATAGGCCTGGTGTTCATCGGCGCGGTGGCGCTGGCCGTACGACTGCGCGGGGGCCGGCACTTCGACCTCGCCACCCGGTTCGCCTCCGCCGCCCTCGCCGGCCTGGCCAGCGGTTTCGTCGCCGCCGGAGCGGTCGTCGCGCTCCACGGGACGCCCTGGCCGATGTTCGGCCTCAACGGCGACAGCGGCCGTATCGTCGAATGGGCCCAGGCGGTGGCCAACGGCCGTCCCTCGGGCTCGCCGGTCTACCCCCCGGCCCCCCTCCACACCCTCGGCCACTACGCCGAATGGTTCCGCGGCGGCAACACCGCCTACGCCTTCAAGGACCTCCAGATCCTCGGCGCCGCGGCGTTCGGACCGCTGGTCTACCTGTGCTGGCGCATGCTCCTCGGCCCGGTCCGGGCCCTCGCCTTCGGCGTCGCCCCGGCCTTCGCGCTGATCGACGCGTACAAGCCGTACAGCCAGACCGTCCTCGTCGTGCTGGTCCCCGTCCTGGTGGCGATGGTGGTGTCGCTGAGCCGCAGCGGCACGTGGAACTGGCGGCCGCTGCTGCTCAAGGGCGCGGGATTCGGCGCGCTGCTCGGCCTGATGTTCCTCACCTACTCGGGCTGGTTCCTGTGGAGCGCGGGGGGTGTGCTGTTCGCCGCGCTGCTGTACTTCCCGTGGCGGGACGGCCGGCTCGGCCGTCTCAAGGGCGCGGCCTTCCTCGGCGCCTCCCTGGCGGCGTTCCTCGTGGTCGCCGGGCGCTACCTCATGGTCATGCTGACCGAGGGACAGACCACCAAGGACTACAACTTCCGGTTCGACAACTTCACCGACCCGGCGTACTACCTCATGTGGCGCACGGACATGCCCGGCAAGGTCGGCGAGTGGCCGCTGCCCGGCGAGTACGGCGGGGTCGGGCTGTTCGCCCTGGTCACCTTCGCCGGCCTCGGCGCCGCGATCTGGCTGGGCCTGCGCAAGCCGATGGTGGTCACCATCGCCGCCATGTTCATCAGCGCGTGGGTGATGCGCATGTACATCGCCTCGCACATGTACGAGACGCAGACCGTCCAGCTCTACACCCGCACCAACAACCAGCTGCTCTACTGCGGGCTGCTGCTGTGCGCGCTGGTCGTCCACCTGGTCTCGCTGCGGATGGCCGAGCGCCGGACGCAGCCCGCGGCGGACACCGTCCCGGCGCGGACCACGCCGGGCACCGGCTTCCCCGGCCGTGAGGGCGCGGTGATCGGAGCCCTGTGCGCCCTGCTGCTCCTCCTCGGCACGGTCTCCTCCTCGATGGCCGACCGCTACATGCCGGCCAAGGAGAACACGTACCGGATCCTGCCCTGGGTGTCGCACACCATCACGGAGCGGGACGGGAGCTGCCCGAAGTACGCGCCCGGCGGCACGTGCTCCAAGGACGGCGACCAGAGCTGGCTCGGCTTCATCCGATGACCCCGGGGGACCGATGACTTCCGCACTGACACGACTCGCCGACTGGTCGGCCGGAACCCCCCGACGGCTCTGGCTGATCTCGTTCGCGCTGTTCTTCACGCTCACGGGCTCGTGGGCGGCCGCCAGCCCCATCGGAAGCTCCCCGGACGAGCACGCGCACTTCATCCGTGCCGCCGCCGTCGCCCGGGGCCAGATCGGCGGCACCGAGGTGATGGTCCCGCACACGGTCGCGGGCATCGAGGGGCACTTCGCCGAGACCGGCGTGCAGCTCCCCGAGTGGTACCGGAACCTGCCCACGGTCCACGAGTGCTACTCGTGGAAGCAGCGGCAGCCCGCCTCCTGCGCGCCCTCGCCCGGCAATTCCGGGAAGATCGCGCAGGCCACCACGGCGGCCGGCCGCT
Organism: Streptomyces yangpuensis; assembly: GCF_024666385.1. Lineage (NCBI taxonomy): Bacteria > Bacillati > Actinomycetota > Actinomycetes > Kitasatosporales > Streptomycetaceae > Streptomyces > Streptomyces yangpuensis. Next base: position 2,390,082 of record NZ_CP102514.1, on the reverse strand, counting down.
ACCACCCCGGCTACTACCTGGTGACCGGCTGGCCGAGCCTGCTGGCCGACGGCCCCAAGGGGCTGTACCTCATGCGCTTCATGTCGGCGCTGCTCTGCTCGGCCCTGCTGGCGAGCGCGGTGGTCACGGCCGCCGAATGGCGGCGGCGCTCGCTCGCGATGCTCGGCGTGTTCGCCGCGGCCACGCCGATGACGCTCTACATGTCCGGCATGGTCAACCCCAGCGGCGGCGAGATCGCCGCCGGGATCCTGGTGTGGACGGCCCTGCTGTCGATCGTCCTGTCGCCCGACCCCGTGCTGCTCAACCGCCGACTGGCCCGGCTCGGCATCGGCGGCCTGGTGCTGATCAACATCCGGCCGCTCGGGCTGATCTGGTTCGGCGGGGCGGTCGTCTTCTGCCTGCTGCTGACACAGCGGCGCGGGCTGCTGGGACAGGTGCTGCGCCGCAAGGCCCTGTGGCTGTGGACGGCTCTGCTGGGGCTGGCGACGGCCGGTGCGCTGCTCTGGGCGGCGAAGCATCCCGACAACTCGAAGATCGACATCCCCGACTCGCTGACCACCGGCGTGGCCGCGAAGCGGACCCTCGGCAACACCGAGGTCTACATCAAGCAGATGCTGGGCTTCTTCGGGTGGCTCGACACCCCCGCCCCGGCCTTCATGTACCTGGTGTGGATGGCCGTGCTCACCACCGTCGTGGTGCTGGCGCTCGTCCACGGCCGGGCCCGCGAAGTCGTTGCCCTGCTGGGCATGCTGATGGCCGTCGTGATGGTGCCCGTGGTCGCGCAGGCCTCGCAGGCGGAGCGCATCGGCATGGTGTGGCAGGGCCGCTACCTGCTGCCCTTCGCCGTCGGCCTGCCGCTGATGGCTGTACTGATCTGCGCCACGCGGGCCCCCGAGCGCGGCCTGCCCTGGCGGCGACTGGTCGGCCTGTCCGTCGTCGCCCTCACCCTGGCCGACGTGGCGGCCTTCTACTGGACGCTGCGCCGGTTCGCCGTCGGCACCGCGGGGTCGTGGGTGGCGACCTCGGCGCACTGGGCGCCGCCCGGCGGGTGGGTGTTCTGGACCTGCCTGTACGCGGCGGCCGCCGGCGCCGTCGTACTGCCCGCCCTGCTCCCGGACCGCAGGGACGAGGCCGTACGGTTCCCGAACCTGGGCAGTCCGCGTACGGGCGGCCGCTCGCGGGTGCCCGAGCCCGCCTGACGCACCCCGCGCGACGCCGTCCCGCCCTGGCCCGTCAGACGGCGGGGCCGATCGCGGCGGTCACCACCGACGGGGTGCGGTCGTCGGCCTCGGCGAGCAGCGCGCCGCCCGGGGCCCACACGGCCGAGCGGCCGCAGCCGGTCCACGGGCCCGCCGGGCCGACGTGGTTGGCGAGGACGACGTACAGGCCGTACCGTTCGGCGATGCCCGGGTGCACGGTGGCCCGCTCGCGGATCCCGTCGCCGGTCCCGTACAGGGAGCTGGCCAGGTGGACCCGGCAGCCGGCGGCCGCGCCCCGGCCGGGCAGTTCGGGGAAGTGGTTGTCGTAACAGACGCCCAGCGAGAAGCGGACCCCGAGGAGCTCGAAGCACCCGTCGCCCGTGCCGGGCTCGAAGAGGTCCTGCTCGTGCCGGAACAGGTGCTGTTTGCGGTACGTCGTCACGTGCGCGCCGTCCGCGTCGTGGACCAGCGTCGCGATGACGGGCCGCGGGCCGTCGCCGGGCAGGGCCACGTTGACCGCGGTGGCGATCCCGGCGGCGCGCAGCGGGTCCAGCCGGGGGTCGTCCGCGCCGGTCCACAGACCGGGGTCGGCGGCGAGCGCGTCGAGTTCGTAGCCGGTGAGCGTGAACTCGGGGAACACCACCAGTGCGGCACCCTGCTCACGGGCCGTCACGGCGAGGGCGGCGGCCCGGGCGGCGTTGGTGCGGACATCGGCGGGGGCGCACGTCATCTGTGCGGCGGCGATCTTCACCGGTTCAGGATGCCAAGCCGTCCGCGGCCTCCTTCAGCAGGGCCAGCAGGGCCGAGGCGGCGGGGGAGGGGGAGATCCCGCGCGGGGTGGCCGCGTAGACCCCGCGGCGCGGGGCGTCGTCCGGGTGCAGGGGGACGAGTACGAGGTCGGGACGGACCGAGGAGGCGGCGAGCTCCGGGACCAGCGTGACGCCGAGCCCGGCCGCGACGAAGCCCTGCTTGGCGATCCAGTCGGCGGCGACGAAGCCCGTACGGGGGCGGAAGCCGCTCGCCAGCGCGGAGTGCATGAGGGTCTCCTCGGGGCGGGTGCCGGCGGCGATCCAGTCCTCGTCGGCCAGTTCGGCCAGCCGCAGCCCGGCGCTCCCGGCGAGCCGGTGGCCGCCCGGCAGGGCCACGTACATCCGCTCGTCGAGCAGGTGGTGCGGGGTGCAGTCCCGGGGCGGCCGCCCGGAGGTGTCGGCGACGACGGCGAGGTCCAGTTCACCGGCCGCGAGGAGGGCGAGGTGCCTGGCGGACGGACCCTCGGTACGGGTGACCGTGACGGCGGGGTGCCGGGCCCGGAAGGCGGCCAGCGCGCGCGGCAGCAGCGCGGCGTCCGCGGTGGAGAAGGAGCCGATCCGCAGCCGCCCGGCGCCCAGGGTGCGCAGCGCGTCGAGCTCGGCGCGGGCGGTGCGCAGACGTTCGCCGACGGCCTCGGCGTGCGGGAGCAGGAGCCGGCCGGCCTCGGTGAGGCGGACGCCGCGCGGGAGGCGGTCGAAGAGCGGGGTGCCCCACTCGTCCTCCAGGGTCTGGATCTGCCGGGAGACGGCGGACTGGGTGTACCCGAGGGAGCGGGCGGCGGCCGTGAAGGACGCCAGCCGGGCGACGTGCAGGAAGACCTCGTACAAGCTGTGCGGAGTCGGCATGACGGCCATGCTAGGGATGTGCCGTCCTCATGGACGGTCCGTCACCCGCCGTGCGGTGACCACGGGCTGACGGTGCGGATCAATCTGCATAAAATGCCGGTGTGATCTTCATTGTGGTAAAATTCCCCGTCAAGCCCGAATACGTCGACGCGTGGCCCGACAAGGTCGCGCCGTTCACCCGCGCCACCCGTGCCGAACCGGGCAACCTCTGGTTCGAGTGGTCGCGGAGTCTGGAGGAGCCGGACACCTACGTGCTGGTCGAGGCCTTCCAGGACGACGCCGCCGAAGCGCACGTCACCTCCGAGCACTTCCGTGCCGCGCTGGAGACCATGCGGCCGATGGTGACCCGTACGCCCGAGATCGTCAGCACCACCATCGAGGGCGCGACCGGCTGGAGCCGGATGGGCGAGCTCCAGGTCGACTAGTCGACGCCTGCGACACCTACGCCTCCGGGCCCCGCAGCAGGGTCAGGAAGGCGCGGAAGGCGGCGGGCATGTCCACGGACTCCGGGTCCAGCAGCCACTGGTACTGGAGGCCGTCCATGACCGCCGTCAGCAGCGGCGCCGCCTCCTGCGGGGTGAGACCCGAGGGGAGGCGGTCGCCGAACTCCGCACGCAGCACCGCCGCCATCTCCGCGCGGACCTGGGCGTAGCGCTCGGTGAAGAACTCCCGGGCCGGGTGTCCGTCCGTGACGCTCTCGCCCAGCAGCGCCGAGAAGGTCTGCACGATGCCCGGGCGCATCGCGTTGTAGTCCACCAGTGAGGCCAGCAGGTCCAGCCGCCAGGTGTCCGCCGCCGCGCGCGAGCCGCCGCCGGTGTCCCACCGGTCGCGCTCCTCCAGCACCGCGACGAGCAGCGCCTCCTTGGTCGGGAAGTAGTGCAGCAGCCCCTGCTGGGTCAGGCCCACGCGCTCCGCGACCGTGCCCAGGGACGCCCCCCGGTAGCCGCGCTCCGCGATCACCTCGACGGCCGCGCGGACGATCTCCCCGCGCCGCTCCTCGCTCCTCGCCCTGGCCATCGCCATGGCACCCCTTCCGTCCACTCCCGTCGGCAGGACCGTAGGAGGACCGTACGACATTCGAAATATCACGAAGAGATCACAAAGCCTACCGTGCAACAGGCCGCAGGTTCACGATGGGGGCACCCGCACCGCGCCGCACCGCGCAACCGCACGCACTCGACGAGGAGGCTCGGCCGTGACCGACGCCGATCAGGTCCGCGATCAGATCCGGGAAGACGCCGTGGAGGCGGCGCTCGACAAGCTCGACCTCGACACCAAGACCCTGCTCCTGGCGGGCCAGGACATGTGGTCCCTGCCGGCGGTCCCCGCCATCGGGCTGCGCTCCCTGGTCATGTCCGACGGCCCCGTCGGGGTGCGCGGCGTGCGCTGGACCGCCGACGACCCGTCCGTCGCCCTGCCCTCCCCGACGTCGCTGGCCGCCGCCTGGGACCCCGGGCTCGCCCGCCGCGCCGGCCGGCTCCTCGCCCAGGAGGCCCGCCGCAAGGGCGTCCACGTCCTGCTCGCGCCGACCGTCAACCTGCACCGCTCGCCGCTCGGCGGCCGGCACTTCGAGTGCTACTCCGAGGACCCGTACCTCACCGGAGCCATCGGCGGCGGCTACGTGAGCGGCGTCCAGGACGGCGGCGTCGGGACCACGGTCAAGCACTTCGTCGGCAACGACGCCGAGACCGACCGGTTCACCGTCGACAGCGTCATCGCCCCGCGCCCGCTGCGCGAGCTGTACCTGGCCCCCTTCGAGGCCATCGTCGAGAACGCCCGTCCGTGGGGCGTCATGACCGCCTACAACCAGGTCAACGGCACGACGATGACCGAGCACCACCACCTGGTGAACGAGGTCCTGCGCGGCGAGTGGGGCTTCGACGGCTGCAACGTCTCCGACTGGACGGCCGCCCGCTCCACCGCCGGCGGCATCCTGGGCGGCCTGGACGTGGCCATGCCCGGCCCCACCACCGTCTACGGACCCGCCCTCGCCGAGGCCGTCCGCGCCGGGGAGGTCCCCGAGTCCGCCGTCGACGACGCCGTGCGCAACGTCCTGCGCCTCGCCGCCCGCGTCGGGGCCCTGGAGGGCGCCCCCGCGGTCGTCGAGACCCCGCCGGCCCCGGTCGACGGCCGGGCGCTGGCCCGTGAGCTCGCCGCCCGCGGCTTCGTCCTCGTGCGCAACGAGGACGGCGCCCTGCCGCTGGACGCCTCCGCCGGCCGCACCGTCGCCCTCCTCGGGGCCGCCGCGCGCGACGCCCGGGTGCTCGGCGGCGGCAGCGCCACCGTCTTCCCCGAACGGATCGTCTCCCCGCTCGACGGACTGGCCGCGGCCCTCCCGGACGGGGCCCTCACCTACGCCGTCGGCGCCGACCCCTGCGAGGAGCCCGCCCCCGCAGGCAAGGGCTTCGAGCTCGTCGCCGTGTGCCGCGACGCCTCCGGCGCGGTCCTCGGCGAGGGCGCCCTGCCCACCGGACAGGTCCAGTGGATCGGCGACGACCTGCCCGCGGGCGCCACCTACGAGACCATGGCGAGCATCGAGGTCCGCGGTACGTTCGTACCGCGCGAGAGCGGCGAGCACGCCTTCGGCACCCGCGGACTCGGCGCCTTCTCCCTCGCCGTCGGCGGACGGCCGCTGTGGAGCGGCGTCCAGGAGATGGGCGACGAGGCCGACCCCTTCGAGGCCTTCTTCGGGGCGCCCAGCGTGCGGGGCCGTGTCACCCTCACCGAGGGCGAGCCCGTCGAGGTGTCGCTGACCTGCCAGGTCCCGGACACGCGCGGGCTCCCGATGCGGGCCGTCATGTTCTCGCTGCTCCATCTCGGCCCGCGGCGCGACCCCGACGAGCTGATCGCCGAGGCGGTCGCGGCCGCCCGCGCCGCCGACACCGCCGTCGTGGTCGTCGCCACCACCGAGCGCGTCGAGTCCGAGGGCTTCGACCGGAGCGACCTCGCCCTCCCGGGCCGCCAGGACGACCTGGTGCGTGCCGTGGCCGCCGCCAACCCGAACACCGTGGTCGTCGTCAACGCGGGCTCCCCGGTGGAGCTCCCGTGGCGCGAGGACGTCGCCACCGTCCTGCTGACCTGGTTCCCCGGGCAGGAGGGCGGGGCCGCGCTGGCCGACGTACTCCTCGGCGAGGCGGAGCCGGGCGGGCGGCTGCCCACCACCTGGCCCGCGCGGTTCGCGGACGCGCCCGTCACCGAGGTCGTGCCCGCCGACGGGCGCCTGGAGTACGGCGAGGGCCTCTTCATCGGCTACCGGGCCTACGAGAAGCACGGCGTCGCCCCCGCCTACCCGTTCGGGCACGGCCTCGGCTACACCGACTGGGCGTACGAGTCCCTGGAGGCCACGGCCGACGCCGTACGGGTCCGCCTCACCAACACCGGCACCCGCCCCGGCCGTGAGGTCGTCCAGGTCTACCTGGCGCCCCTGCGGGACACCGTGGAGCGGCCGGCGAGCTGGCTGGCGGCCTTCGCCGGCGTCACCGCGGGGCCCGGCGAGAGCGTCGAGACCGAGATCCCGCTGCCCGCCCGGGCCTTCGAGATCTGGGACGAGGAGGCCCGCGCCCGGCGGCGGATCCCCGGCGCCTACGAGGTCCGCGCGAGCCACGCGCACGGCGACACCCGGCTGACCGCCACGCTCGACATCGCGTGACACACCGTATGGCCGGAAATCACCGCTGAAAGCCGGTCCGGGGGCGGGTCCTGACACCCGCCCCCGGACCCTGCGCGCACGGCGGCGTCAACGCGGCGGTTCGGCGGCCGTCACCTGGCGGTGCGCCAGTTCCGCCAGCCGCGCCTGTCCGTCCTTGCCCGGGTGGAACCAGTCCCAGCGGCTCAACTGATCCGCCGCGAAGGGGTACTGGAAGACCGCGCCGCCGTCGTAGCGGCACAGCGCGTCCTTCCCGCAGACCTCGCGCAGCACCTCGTTGTACTCCACCACCCGCGCCCGCACCTGCTCGCGCCGGGCCGTGGCCCCCGTGGCCAGCGACAGCGGATCGGCGAGCATCGACTGGCAGATGCCCAGCTTCCAGACCTGGCGCACCATCGGCAGGTCCTTGCCCTGCTCCCACAGCCGCTGCAGGTCGGGCACGCTGGAGACGTACACCTGGGAGGCCGGGGACGCGGCCCGCAGCTGTGCCAGGGCCTGCTCGAAACCGGACCGGAACTCCGCCACCGGGGTCATCGACGAAGCGGTGGGCCGGCAGGCGTCGTTCGAGCCCACCATCACCGTGACCAGGTCGGGCTTGTGCGCGGCGGCCGCCGTCAGCTGGCCCGGCAGGTCCGCCATCCGCGAGCCCGTCACCGCGTAGTTCCAGCTGCGCTCGGGCACCGCAGCGTCCCCGAGCAGCCGGGCGGCGAGGGAGCGGACGGCGGGGTCGTTGCCCGTGGCCCAGGAGACCTCGGGGCAGTCGGCAAGGACCGAGCAGGCGTCGAAACCACGGGTGATGGAATCACCGGCGGCCGCGATCGAGGTGGGCGCCGTGTTCCAGCGCGGTGCCGACTGCGACCCCCGCTCGCCCGGATCGGCCGGTCCGCCCGACTGACACCCGGTCAGGGTCCCGGCCAGCAGCGCGACCACCGCGCCCGCGCCCGCGAGAGCACGGCGCGTGCGGCGGCGGGCGGGGGTGGTGCGCATGGGAAGGACCCCTCCTTGTCGACCCCGCGTCGTCCGGGGGGTCCTGCTGAGTGAAAGCTCCGTGTTTACCGGCCTTGGAGCGACCGTACGTCACACCAGGACCCCTGGCGCACGGTAGCTTTTTCCCGTGGCGTTTCAGCCGCAGGTCCCGTAGCGCAATGTCAAATAATTTCCGTTACATTACATCACGTCACAAACTGTCCCTTTTCTGGAGTTTATTCCCGACCTCGTCCACCACTGGAGGTCCCGGTGACGACACGTGGAGTTCTGTACGTGCATTCCGCACCGCGCGCGCTCTGCCCGCACGTGGAATGGGCCGTAGCGGGCGTGCTCGGGGTGCGGGTGAACCTCGACTGGATCAGGCAGCCCGCCTCCCCGGGCACCTGGAGAGCCGAGTTCTCCTGGCAGGCCGAGGCGGGCACCGCCTCGAAGCTCGCCTCCGCCCTGCGCGGCTGGCACCTGCTGCGCTTCGAGGTGACCGCGGAGCCCTGCCCGACCGCCGAGGGTGAGCGCTACAGCTCCACACCGGAGCTGGGCATCTTCCACGCCGTCACCGGTCTGCACGGCGACATCCTGATCCCGGAGGACCGGCTGCGCGCCGCGCTGGCCCGCTCCGTGCGCGGCGAGACCGACCTGGAGGCGGAGATCTCCAAACTGCTCGGCAAGCCCTGGGACGACGAACTGGAGCCCTTCCGCTACGCGGGCGAGGGCGCGCCCGTCCGCTGGCTCCACCAGGTCGTCTGAGCCGGGACGCATCCCGTGCACCTGAAAGGGCCCCGCACGGCGACTGCCGTGCGGGGCCCTTTCACAGGGAACCGGTTCAGACGCTGCGGAACGCCAGGGTGACGTTGTGGCCGCCGAAGCCGAAGGAGTTGTTGATCGCGGAGATCGGGCCGTCGGCCGGCAGCTTGCGCGGCTCGTTCACGACGATGTCCGCGTCGATGTCGTCGTCGAGCGCGTCGACGTTGATCGTCGGCGGGGCCACGCGGTGGTACAGCGCCAGCACGGTCGCGACGGTCTCGATGCCGCCCGCGCCACCGAGGAGGTGACCGGTCATCGACTTGGTCGCGGAGATCGCGATGTGGTCGAGGTCGTCGCCCAGGACCTTGCGCAGGGCCTTGATCTCGGCCGTGTCACCCTGCGGGGTGGACGTGGCGTGCGCGTTGACGTGGACCAGCTCGGCCGGGTCGAGACCCGTGTTGTCGAGCAGGTTCTGCACCGCGGCAGCGACACCGCGGCCGGTCGGCTCCGGCTGCGCGATGTGGTGGCTGTCCGCGGACAGGCCCTGGCCCAGCACCTCGCAGTAGACCCGGGCGCCGCGCCTCGCGGCGTGCTCGGCGGACTCCAGGACGACGACGCCCGCGCCCTCGCCCAGGACGAAGCCGTCACGGGCCTTGTCGTACGGACGGGAGGCCGTCTGCGGGCTCTCGTTGTTCTTCGACATCGCCATCATGTTGGCGAAGGCGGCGATCGGCAGCGGGTGGATCGCGGCCTCGGTGCCGCCCGCGACGACCACGTCGGCGCGGCCGGTACGGATCATCTCGACGGCGTAGCCGATGGCCTCGGCGCCGGACGCGCAGGCGCTGACCGGGGTGTGCACGCCCGCCTGGGCGTTGACCTCGAGGCCGACGTTGGCCGACGGGCCGTTCGGCATGAGCATGGGGACGGTGTGCGGGGAGACCCGGCGCACACCCTTTTCCTTCAGTACGTCGTACTGGTCGAGCAGAGTGGTGACACCGCCGATACCGGAGGCGATCACGGTGCCCAGGCGGTCGGGCGCGACGGACTCGTCCTCGCCCGCCGGGGCGGTGTAGCCGGCGTCGGCCCACGCCTCGCGGGCCGCGATGACGGCGAACTGCGCCGAGCGGTCCAGCTTGCGGGCCAGCGGCCGGGGCAGGACCTCACTCGGGTCCACGGCGACCGGGGCGGCGATCCGTACCGGGAGTTCGGCGAAGCGCTCGCCCTCCAGGGGCTTGACGCCGGAACGGCCGGCGAGCAGACCTTCCCAGGTCGAAGCGCTGTCGCCACCCAGCGGAGTGGTTGCGCCGATACCGGTGACGACCACGGTGCGATTGGTCGGGCTCACAGGAATTCTTTCTCCACGTCTCAGAGGGTGCTGAATTGTCACGGCGCCACCGCCGGGTGGCGACAAACGCTCGTCAGGCTCAGGCCTGGTGCTTCAGGATGTAGTCCGCGGCGTCGCCGACCGTCTTGAGGTTCTTGACGTCCTCGTCCGGGATCTTGACGTCGAAGCGCTCTTCGGCGGCGACGACGACCTCGACCATGGACAGGGAGTCGACGTCCAGGTCGTCGGTGAAGGACTTGTCGATCTCGACGTCCTCGACCGGGATGCCCGCGATCTCGTTGACGATCTCGGCGAGGCCCTCGACGATCTCCTGCTGCGTGGCGGCCATGTGGCGCTCCTTCTCTGGGTAACTGGGTAAGACAGACCGGGATGCGGATCCCGGCCCTAGGGGAGGGTAACGACCGTCGCGGCGTAGACGAGCCCCGCCCCGAAGCCGATGACGAGCGCGGTGTCGCCGCTCTTCGCCGCTCCGGTCGCCAGGAGCCGCTCCATGGCGAGCGGGATCGAGGCGGCCGAGGTGTTGCCGGTGGTCTCCACGTCACGGGCGACCGTGACGTGCTCCGGCAGCTTCAGAGTCTTCACCATCGAATCGATGATCCGCATGTTCGCCTGGTGCGGGATGAAGACGTCCAGGTCGTCCGCGGTGATCCCGGCGGCGTCGAGCGCCTGCTGGGCCACCTTGGCCATCTCGAAGACGGCCCAGCGGAAGACCGCCTGACCCTCCTGCGTGATGGCCGGGAACTTCTCTCCGGCGTCCTTGCCGAGGTACTCGTCCCACGGCACGGTCTGCTTGATCGTGTCGGACTTGTCGCCCTCCGAACCCCACACCGTGGGGCCGATGGCCGGCTCGTCCGAGGGACCGACGACGACGGCGCCGGCGCCGTCACCGAACAGGAAGGCCGTCGCGCGGTCCTCCAGGTCCGTGAGGTCCGAGAGCCGCTCCACGCCGATGACGAGGACGTACTCCGCGGAACCCTCCACGACCATGCCCTTGGCGAGCGTCAGGCCGTAGCCGAAACCGGCACAGCCCGCGGAGATGTCGAAGGCGGCGGGCTTGACCGCGCCGATCCGGTGCGCGATCTCGGTCGCGACGGCCGGGGTCTGCTTGAAGTGCGAGACCGTGGAGACGATCACCGCACCGATCCGCTCGGGGGCCACACCGGCGTCGGCCAGCGCCTTGCCCGAGGCCTCCACCGACATCGCGGCGACGGTCTCCTGGGGCGAGGCCCAGTGCCGGGTCGCGATACCGGAGCGGGAACGGATCCACTCGTCGGACGAGTCGATGGTCTCGAGGATGACCTCGTTGGGCACCACACGGGTCGGGCGGTAGCCGCCGACACCGAGGATGCGGGCGTAGGGGGAGCCCTTGGCCGGCTTGATCTTGGACATGCTGTGTGGGCTCCTTCTCTCAGACCGTCAGTTCGGCGACCAGCGCCGCGGCCTTCTCGAGATCGTCCGGGGTCTTCAGCGCCACGCTCGGTACGCCCTTCAGCGCGCGCTTGGCCAGACCCGTCAGGGTGCCGCCGGGGGACAGCTCGATGATCCCCGTGACGCCCAGTTCGGCGAACGTCTCCATGCACAGGTCCCAGCGGACCGGGTTCGCGACCTGGCCGACCAGGCGGGCGACGACGTCGGCACCCGTGGCGACGACGAGGCCGTCCTTGTTCGAGACGTACTTCAGGGCCGGGTCGGCCGGGGACAGGGCCTCGGCGGCCTTCTCCAGCTCGGCGACCGCGGGGGCCATGTGGTGCGTGTGGAAGGCGCCCGCGACCTTGAGGGGAACGACCTTCATGGAACCCTCGGGCTTGTCGGCCTGCAGGGCTTCGATCTGCTCCATCGTGCCGGCGGCCACGATCTGGCCCGCGCCGTTGATGTTGGCCGGGGTCAGGCCGAGCTTCTCGAGGTGTGCGACGACTACGGCGGGTTCCCCGCCGAGCACCGCGGCCATGCCCGTCTCGGTGACGGCGGCGGCCTCCGCCATGCCCAGCCCGCGGGTCCGGACGAACGACAGCGCGTCCTTCTCGGGCAGTACGCCGGCGATGGCCGCGGCGGTGATCTCACCGACGCTGTGGCCGGCGACGGCCCCGAAGGACGAGGTGGAACCCAGCGCGGAGGCGGACAGCAGACCGGCGGCCACCAGCAGGGGCTGGGCCACCGCGGTGTCGCGGATCTCCTCGGCGTCGGCCGTCGTGCCGTAGCGGGCGAGGTCCAGCTTGAGGGCGTCCGACCACTCGGCGACGCGGTCAGCGGCACCGGGGAGGTCGAGCCAGGGAGTCAAGAAGCCGGGCGTCTGAGCGCCTTGGCCGGGAGCGACGAGTACGAGCACCCTCACACTCTCTCTTGTGGATGGTCCCTGCCGCCCGTGGGGACAGGGACCAAGAACCGTCGGGGTAATTGTTGATGTCCAACAAAATGCTAGGACTGCGTGTCGCCGTCGGCCAGACGCCCCAGAATCAGGGCGATCCGCAGGGTGAACGCCGATCGGACATCGGACGGCGACCATCCGGTGACGTCGGTCACACGTCGCAGCCGGTAGCGCACCGTATTGGGGTGCACGAACAGCATCCGGGCAGCCCCTTCGAGGCTGCTCGCCTGCTCCAGGTAGACGCTCAACGTCTCCAGCAGTGCTGACCCCGCCTCCTCAAGCGGTCTGTAGATCTCCTCCACCAGTTGTTCCCTGGCTGCCGGATCGGAGGCGATCGCGCGTTCCGGCAGGAGATCATCCGCCAGGACCGGCCGCGGCGCGTCCTGCCACGCCGTACAGGCCTTCAGCCCGGCCGCGGCGGCCTGCGCCGACTTCGTCGCGTTCAGCAGGTCGGCCACCACCGGGCCGGCCACCACCGGACCCGCGGCGAACGGCCCGATCAGGGACTTCGCCACCTGCATCGGGTTGTCGCTGCCACCCGCGATCACGACCAGACGGTCCCCGAGCACCCCCGTCAGGACCTGCAGCTTGTGGTGGCGGGCCGCGCGCCGGATCGCCTCGACCGTCAGCTCGCTGTCGCCCTCGGGCGCGGTGCCCAGCACCACGCACACGTGCTCCGGGGAGTTCCAGCCCAGCGCCGCCGCCCGAGACAGCGCGCCCTCGTCGGCCTCGCCCGACAGCACCGCGTTGACCACCAGGGACTCCAGCCGGGCGTCCCACGCCCCGCGCGCCTCGGCGGCCTGCGCGTACACCTGGGCGGTCGCGAAGGCGATCTCCCGCGCGTACACCAGCAGCGCCTCACGCAGGATCGACTCGTCACCGGGGGCCGCGACCTCCTCGATCGCGGTCTCCATGACCTCGATCGTGGTGCGCACCATCTCGACGGTCTGGCGCAGGGTGATCGCCCGGGTCAGCTCGCGCGGAGCCGTACCGAAGACATCGGTGGAGATCGCCTGCGGGGTCTCCGGATGCCGGAACCACTCGGTGAACGCGGCGATACCGGCCTGCGCGACGAGGCCGATCCACGAGCGGTTCTCGGGTGGCATCGCCCGGTACCACGGCAGGGTCTCGTCCATGCGCGCGATCGCGTTGGCGGCGAGCCGGCCGGAGGACTTCTCCAGACGGCGCAGCGTCGCGGCGTGCGGATGCGCGGGAACGGGATGCGCGGAGTGTGTGGCGGGGGAATGCTCACGTTCGGGTTGAGGCACGGGACAAGACTGCCTTATCGGGAGGGCTGCGCCGAGTCCGGTCCCGTGTCCGCGCCCGGCCCCGTCCCGCGGCTGGGGCTACCGTGGCCCTCATGATTGATGTACGCCGAGGCGCCGAACGGTACGAGGGAGGGGACCCGGCCGCCGGGATCACCACCCGGCACGCCTTCTCCTTCGGGTCCTTCTACGACCCGGACAACCTGCGCTTCGGTCCCGTCCTGGCCTGCAACGAGGAGACCCTCGCGGCCGGCGCGGGCTTCGACGAGCACCCGCACAGCCACACCGAGATCGTGACCTGGGTGATCGACGGCGAGCTCACCCACCAGGACAGCACCGGGGAGAAGAGCCTCGTCCGGCCCGGTGACGTGCAGCGGCTCAGCGCCGGATCCGGGGCGCGCCACGTCGAGCGCAACGACGGCGACCGGCCGCTGCGCTTCGTGCAGATGTGGCTCTCGCCGCTCGCCGCGGGCGGCGACCCCTCGTACGAGGTGCTGCGGGGCGTCCCCGACGGCACGCCCTACGAGGTCCGCGCGGCCGGGGCCGCGCTGCACGTGCGGCGGCCGGGCGCGGGCGAGCGGGTCGCCGTACCGGCCGCCGAGCGGGTGTACCTGCACGTCGTACGCGGGGACCTGCGGCTGGACGGGGCGGAGCTGGGCCCGGGGGACTCGGCGCGGATCACCGCCGAGAAGGGGCTGGAGATCGTCGCCGGGTCCCCGGGGGAACTGCTGATCTGGGAACTGCCGGGCTAAGGGGTGTCCCTGCACGCCCCCGCTCAGGCGGAGCGCAGTTCGGTCAGGACCGCGTCGGTGAACGGGGTCCAGGCCTCGGTCGCCCACGGGCCGAAGGGCCGGTCCGTCAGCGCCACGCACGCGGCGCGCGCGTCCGGGTCCACCCACAGGAAGGTGCCGGCCTGGCCGAAGTGGCCGAAGGTACGCGGGGAGGAGGTCAGGCCCGTCCAGTGCGGGGACTTGCCGTCGCGGATCTCCATGCCGAGGCCCCAGTCGTTGGGGGACTGGCTGCCGTACCCCGGCAGGACGCCCTTGAGCCCCGGGTGGACGACGGAGGTGGCCTCGGCGACGGTGCGGACGTCGAGCAGCCGGGGCGCCTGCAGTTCGGCGGCGAAGCGCAGCAGGTCGGAGACGGTGGAGACGCCGTCCTTGGCGGGCGACCCGTCCAGGGTGGTCGACGCCATGCCCAGCGGCTCGAAGACGGCCTGGTGCACGTACTCCGCGAAGGGGATGCCGGTGGCCTTGGCGATGTGGTCGCCGAGCTCCTCGAAGCCCGCGTTCGAGTACAGCCGGCGGGTACCGGGCGCGGCCATGGCGCGGTGCTCGTCGAAGGCCAGGCCGCTGGTGTGCGCGAGCAGGTGACGGACCGTCGACCCTTCGGGCCCGGCCGGTTCGTCCAGCTCGATCGCCCCTTCCTCGTACGCGACGAGGGCGGCGTACGCGGCGAGCGGCTTGGTGACCGACGCCAGCGCGAAGCGGTGGTCGACGGGCCCGTGCGAGCCGGCGAGGCTCCCGTCGGCACGTACGACGGCCGCGGCGGCGGTGTCCACGGGCCAGGTCTCGATGATCCGCAGGCTTTCCATGCCGCTCACGGCGTCCTTGCTGTCCATGCGGCCGAGCCTACTTGCTTGGAGTGCACTCGAGGGTTCTAGCGTGGGGCCATGAGCCAGAGCGGGAGCCGGAGCCAGAGCCTGACGCAGACGCGGTACACGATCAGCGAGGTGGAGGCCCGGACCGGTCTGAGCCGGCACACCCTGCGCTGGTACGAGCGGATCGGCCTGATGCCGCACGTGGACCGCTCGCACTCGGGTCAGCGGCGCTTCACCGACAAGGACCTCGACTGGCTGGGCTTCGTGGGCAAGCTGCGCGCCACGGGGATGTCGGTGGCGGACATGGTCCGCTACGCCGAGCTGGTCCGCGAGGGCGAGCACACCGTCGGGGAACGCCGTGACCTGCTGGAACGGACACGGAGCGAGGTGCGGGCGCGGATGGCGGAGCTGACGGACGCGCTGGCCGTACTGGATTACAAGATCGACATGTACGCGATGAAGACGGTCTCGGGGAAGGGACGGCAATGACGGAGTACGCAGACACCCTGGAGCAGGCCGAACTCGGCAGGGGCGGCCCGCTGGTCGGCGTCCAGGGCCTGGGCTGCATGGGCATGAGCGAGTTCTACGGCGACACCGACGAGCCGGCCGCCCGGGAGACCCTGGAGGCGGCGCTGGACGCCGGGGTCACCCTCTTCGACACGGCGGACGTCTACGGCCGCGGCCGCAACGAGGAGTTCCTGGCCCCGTTCGTGGCCGCGCACCGGGACGGGATCACGCTGGCGACGAAGTTCGCCATGGAGCGCAATGACGACCCGGCCTACCGGGGCGTCCGCAACGACCGCGCGTACGTCCGCGCCTCCGTCGAGGGCAGCCTGCGCCGGCTCGGCGTGGACGTCATCGACCTCTACTACATGCACCGGCGCGACCCGGCCGTCCCGTTCGCCGAGTCGGTGGGCGCCATGGCGGAGCTGGTGCGGGAGGGCAAGGTGCGCCACCTCGGGCTGAGCGAGGTCACCGGCGCGGAGCTGCGCGAGGCGCACGCCGTGCACCCGATCGCGGCGCTCCAGTCGGAGTGGTCGCTGTTCAGCCGGGACGTGGAGCGCAGCGCGGTGGCCGCGGCGGCGGAGCTGGGCGTGGCCTTCGTGCCGTACTCCCCGCTCGGCCGGGGCTTCCTGACCGGGGCCTTCGCGGACGCGTCGGCCGAGCTGTCGCGGGACGACTTCCGGCGCCACCAGCCGCGGTTCACCGGCGACAACGCGAAGGCCAACGCGGCGTTGCTGGACCCGGTCCGGGAGATCGCACGGGAGCTGGGTGCGACCCCCGCGCAGATCGCCCTCGCCTGGGTCCAGCAGCGTGCGGCGGTGCACGGGCTGACCGTGGTCCCGATCCCGGGCACCCGCCGGGCGGAGCGACTGCGCGAGAACGTCGCGGCGGCCCGGATCACGCTCACGCCGGCGCAGCTGGCGCTGCTGGAGCCGATCGCGGCGCAGGTCGCCGGGGACCGCTACCCGGACATGACCTTCACCTCGGCGGCCCGGGAGGAGTGACCGCGGCCCGTCCCCTCAGGGGTGGCGCTTCCGCAGCACCGCGAAGGCACCCCAGAGGGCGAGGGCGGCCAGGACCAGGACGATGCCCGTCTCGACGGACTGGGTCGGCCAGTAGTGGGCGTACGGGTGGTAGTCGACGTACTGCCTGGTCACATCCAGTTCGGCGGGGCACAGGTCGTGGCTGCTGGAGCGCGGGCAGGCCCATTCGGGCAGGCGCCCGCCGGAGGACGTGATGAAGCCGAAGTCGGTGGTGAAGGCGTCCCGCGGCGGATGCGGAAACGGGATCCCCAGGGGGGAGGTGACGGTCCGGGTGGACAGGAAGGACCAGCGCAGGGCGCCGAGCACCGCCATCACCAGGCCGGTGACCAGCCCGGTGACCGCCATCGCGGCGACCGTGCGCCGTACGAGCTGGCCCACCAGTGCTCCGACGGCCACGCCGAGGAGGCAGTACGCGGGGAGCACCGTGCCCAGCGTCGCGTAGGGCCCCGGTTCCGACCACGAGTAGTGGTCCATGGCGGAAAGGGGCAGCCGGCCGAACTGGTGGATCTGGCCGAAGGCGGCCGCACTGGCCACGGCGGCCAC
The DNA here is from genome assembly GCF_024666385.1 of Streptomyces yangpuensis. Taxonomy (NCBI): domain Bacteria; kingdom Bacillati; phylum Actinomycetota; class Actinomycetes; order Kitasatosporales; family Streptomycetaceae; genus Streptomyces; species Streptomyces yangpuensis. The sequence goes on along the minus strand of NZ_CP102514.1, from coordinate 2,373,189 downwards.
TGCCGCCGCGACGACCTTCGAGGCGAGCCAGGACTTCGGCGTCGACGACTGAGTCAGGGCCAGGCGGTAGGTGCCGCTCTCCAGTTCGCGGGCGACCATCGGGCCGGCGACGAACGCCCCCGCCAGCAAGGGCAGGAGCAGTGCGGCGAGCCCGCCGTATCCCATGGGCTCCCGCAGGTCGCGCAACGGGTCGGTGCCGGTCGGGGCGCTCGCCCCGGCGGCCTGCCACCGGAGCGCGACCACAGCGGCCAGGCTCGCGGCGACGGCGGCGGCCAGGGCCCACAGCGCGAGCCGGTGCTGGCGGACGGTGACCCAGTGCGGGCCCTTCAGGGTCAGCATGCTCATGCCCGCACCGCCTCGGCGGTGCGGGGGCCGATGGTGAGGGCCGGCGCGCCGGGGGAGCGCAGATGGGCGAGCAGGAGTTCCTCCAGTGACGGGTGGGCCGTCTGCCAGGTGCCGGCGTCGAGCGGGCCGTGCGGCCTCGCGAGGGCCGTGAGCAGGCGTCCGCTCGTCCGTGACTCGACGACGGTGTGGGATGCCAGGTCGTCGACGGCCGCTGCGGGTCCGGTGACCAGCCGGTGTGCCGCGACGATGTCGTCGACAGGGCCGGAGAGACGGATGCGGCCGCCGTCGACGAGCAGCAGGTGGTCGCAGACGTTCTCCAGTTCGGCGACGATGTGCGAGGACATCACCACGGACGTGCCGTGGTCGGCGGCGTCGGCCATCAGCGCCCCCATCAGCCGGTGCCGGGCCAGTGGGTCGAGGTCCGCCATCGGTTCGTCCAGCAGGAGCAGGCTGGGGCGTTTGCCGAGGGCGAGGGCCAGGGCGACCCGGGTGCGCTGGCCGCCGGAGAGGGACCGGATCCGGGCGCTGCCGTCGAGGCCGCCCTCCCCGACGATCCGCTCGGCGCTCTGCGCGTCCCAGCGGCCCGGGTTGAGCTCGCGTCCCATGCGGAGGGTCTCGTCCACGGTCAGCTGCGGATAGAGGGGCTTGTCCTGGCCGACGTACGCCGTCTCCTCGCGCGGCGGTGCGCCGATGGTGCCCTCGGTCGGGCGGAGCAGGCCCGCGGCGAGCGCCAGCAGGGTCGACTTGCCCGCGCCGTTGGGGCCGACGAGCGCGCACACGCTGTGGGCCGGCAGCCGGAAGGAGCAGTCGCGCAGGGCCCAGCCGCGCCGTCGTGCGTAGCGCACGCCCAGCCCCGTCGCCTCGATCACCGGATCGTCCGTCACGTGTCGTCCCCCTTGAAGTGTTGGTCCAGTACGGAAGTGAAGAGCGCGGCCACGTCGTCCCGTTCCATCCCCGCGGCGCTCGCGCGCCGTGCCCACTCGGCCAGTTCCGCGCGCAGGGGCGAGTCGGCCGGGGCGCCCCCCAGGGACCTGCGCACGAAGGTGCCCATGCCCCGGCGTCCCTCCACCAGGCCCTCGCGCTCCAGCTCCCGATAGGCCTTGAGCACCGTGTTCGGGTTGATGGCCGTCGCCTCGACGACCTCGCGCGCGGTGGGCAGCTGATCGCCGGGTGCAAGCAGGCCCAGGCGCAGGGCCTGCTTGGTCTGGTGGACGATCTGCAGGTAGGTGGCCATGCCGCTGCGCCGGTCGATGCGGTACTCCAGCACGTCCAGCACCCTTTCACTAGTCAAGTAGTGAAAGGGTGCCGCGCGGGGCACCGCATGTCAACGGGCTTTTCTCCCGGGCGTGTTGAGGGCGACTGGTGCTACTGGTGCGACTCGGCGGTGAAGCGGTCTCGGAGGGTGGCGTACTCGACGTCGGTCAGGAGGCCGGCCGAGTAGAGCTCGCTCAGGTGCCGCAGCCGCTCGTCGCCGGAGCGGCCGCGGGCCGCGGCGACCGGGGTGCGGCTGCGCGTGGCGGCCAGGACGGCCGCGGCGAACGGCAGCGACTCGTGCACCGCCCCGTAGCCCACGCCGAAGACGGCCGTCGAGAGGTCGTGGTCGGGGCGGGGGTCGGCCGGGGTCTGCCGGGGCTCGCGCAGCAGCAGCCGCAGGTGACCGCCGGCGCCGCCCGGGGAGCGCCATTCGACGCCGGCCAGCTCGGCCAGCGGGTACTGCTGGTCGCCCGCCTTCCACTTCGTGCCCGTGGCGCCGGTGCGCGACCACTGGAAGGCGACCGAGGAGCCGTCGAAGCCCACCCGCGCGTCGTGCGCCTTCAGCTGGAGCGGCGGCTCCGGTACGTCGACCAGGAAGCGCGGGGCCGGCTCGGCGGCGTCCGGCCCGAGCCGGGAGCGCAGGGCGGCGGCGAACGCCGCGGCCGATGTCGCGCGCTCGCCCGGCAGCACCATCCGGTACGGGTCGCACGCCTCCTTGAGCTGACCCGCGGCGGCCTCCATCAGCGGATCGGCGCCGGGGCGCGGGACGGCACGCAGAACCACCGTGTCCCGCCTTCCGGCGGTCACGGTCACGGTGGACACCGCTTCCAGGGGAATCCGGCGCGAACCCAGCGCTTGCCACAGTCTCGGCGTTCGCATCCCCCGTGCGAAGCGGATGAGCACCGAGTCCGAGTCGAACTCCCAGACGGCATGGTTTCCGGCCAGTACGTCACCCATGCGCCACATGGTAAAGGGAGCCACCCCCGTGCGTCCCCCTCGATGCAGTGGCCGATTTCCGCGCCTCTACGCGCGTCAGTCCTGCTCTGTCCCGGAAATTCCGCGTCGGCACACGTCGTCGCCGGTCGCGCACACAATGGAAGCGAAGCTGCCGGTTCCGATCTTGGCGAAGTTGGCGACCGAATCCGTACCTGGCGCGAAATAGCCGGTGTGGCTCTTGGCCCTGGCCGAGGAGAGCAGCCGCGCGCCGAACTCCGGGGACACCGGATCGGCGCCGTGGCCCACACCGCCGAGCTCCAGGTGCGGCACGTCCGCGATCCAGTCGCCCTCGTCGCGGGTCGCCCAGACCCGGGCCGAGGTGCGCAGGTCCTGGACGTTCTCCGCCCGCATGCCGGGGCTGCCCGCCACCACCACGTCCGTGACCCGCCTGGGCAGCTCGCGTGCGGCGACCCCGCACACCACCGACCCGTAGCTGTGGCAGAACAGCGCCACGCTGGAGTTCCCGGGCAGGGACACCGTCAGGTCCTTCAGGCGGACGGCGCCGTCGAAGGCCATCCGGCCCGTGGCGGCGTCCACGCCGACCCCGGTGGGGGAGGTGTAGCCGGCCCAGGCGATGACCGCCGTCCGGCTCTTCGGCGAGGCCGCCCGCTCGGCCCCGTACAGCGCCTCGGCCATGCCGACCGGGGAGGTCAGCCGGCGCTGGGTGCGCTCGAAGGTGAGGAGGTCGGTGTCCACGCCCGGAACGATCACCGAGACCCGCTCGGCTTCGTCGAGGTCGCCGAAGACCTCGGCCACCCGGCCGCCGCCGGTGGGGTCGAAGGCGAGGATCTGCCGGCCCGGCTCGGCGAGCGAGGCGAAGCGGTGGGAACGCCGGGTGGCCTCGGCCCGGTCGGCCGGGGTCAGCGCGACGTCGCGGCTGCGGGCCTCCTCCACCAGGCGGGCCTTCTCCAGGCCGCGTTGGTTGGCCCGGTAGCGCGTGGTGACCGGCGCCCCGTCGAGGTTGCCCACGACGAGCGGGTGACCGTCGGCCAGACGGGCCCGCTGCGCACCGTCGAGGGCGGCGAAGAAGCGGGCCACCGTCCGCACGGGGGCGTCCGCCGGCGGCACCGGGCGGCCGTCCAACAGGGCCGTGGACCAGGCGTCGAGGGCGGCGGCCCGCAGCGGGGTGCCCCCCTCGGGCCGGTGCACGGCCGTCCAGCCGGTCGTCGCCAGCATGATGAAGACGACCGCCAGCGCGAGCAGGGTGCGCAGGGCGGCCGGGCGCGGGTCGGCGCCGGGAACGGTGGGGTGGGCGAGGCCGGGCAGATTCACTGGGACCAGCCTAGGAGACCGATTCCGGCCGCGGCGCGCCGGGTGACGGGGTTCACGCCCGACCGTGGGACCCCGTACGGGGTGGAGCCCGCGCCGCCGAACTTCGGGGGGAAGATCCGGAATGCCGCTTTTCGGTGGTGACTCAGCGCCAGCGTCCTGCCAGAGCTGGGGTGATGCCGTCGAGGTACGTGTCCGTCAGCCGGCGGATCGCCTCCACGCTGGTGTCGTCCCCCTGCCCCCAGAGCCGCCCCGTGACCCTCATCACTCCGAAGAACGCGGCGACGGCCACCCGGGGCCGCGGGTCGGCGTCCACGTCCAGGCCCTCGCGGGCGGCGATCAGCCGGGAGATCCGCTCCTCCAGGCCCGTGGAGCGCCGCAGGTGCACGGCGAGCAGGGCCGGCGTGGACTCGATCAGCCGGTAGCTGCGCATGTAGAGGTCGACCGGGACCACCCCGCCGAGGGCACCGTCGACCGTGTCCCACGCGGCGAGCACGGCGCCCCGCAGGGCTTCGAGGGGCCCCTCGGCCGGCGGCCGGGCGTGCAACTCCGCGACGAAGTGCGACTCCATCAGGTCCTGGACGGCGAAGACGACCTCTTCCTTGTTGGCGAAGTAGCGGAAGAAGGTGCGCTGGGACACGGCCACCGCGGCGGTGATCTCGTCGACGGTGGTGCGCTCGTACCCCTGGGACACGAAGAGCACGAGGGCGGCGCGCAGCAGCGCGCTCCGGGTGCGCCGTTTCTTGCGTTCGCGCAGTCCGGTCTCCCCGGTCACCGCGGTCCCCCCGGTCCCCCCGGTCACCGCGGTCCCCCCGGTCCCCGCGGTCCCCCCGGTCACCGCGGCCGCCGGGGCGGCCGGCGCCGTCCGCTCCTCGATCGTCACCGCCGGGCTCCTTTCTGACGCCGAGGGCGGTCAGAGTACCCGTGACCGACGGCGCGGCGGCCGATCCGCCGAGCCGTTTCGCGAAGGCGCGGCGACCCCGTCCGGTCACGCGATCGGGGGGTCGCGGATGACACGTTCGGGTCGGCCGTGAACGGCGTCCGCAGCCGTACCGGGGCGGGCGCGGGCCCGCCGCTAGGGCTTCCGGAGGGGTCAACTCCGTACGGGTGGACGGCCCGCCGGACGGTTCCGCCCGGGCTGTCGCCTATCAGGGTGGACCCGGCCGGCCCCTCTTCCGTACGACCGTCACCGCAGGTCAGCGTGGTGTCGGCGGAGCACCGGAAGCGGTCCGGGCGCCCGCCGTCCACAAGGAGTTGACCCGTCATGCGTACGTGTGGAATCACCCGCGTCATCCCCGCCCGCGTCATCCCCGCCCGAGCCACCACCGCCCGAGCCACCACCGCCCGCGTCACCGCCACCCTCGCCGCGACCGCCCTGGCCCTCACCGCCCTCATCCCGACCGCCGCCGGTACGGCGCACGCCGCGGGCCCGCCGGGCCTCGGGGCCTGTGCGAGCGGACAGCTGTGCCTGTGGGCGAAGCCGGACTTCAAGGGCACCCGGCAGACCCACGAGCTGAGCACCCTGGACATCAACAGCTGCACCGCCCTGCCCGCCGGCACCAGCGCCCAGTCTCTGGTCAACCGGACCGGGCGGCCGGTCACCACCTACCAGTCGGCGGAGTGCGCGGAGACCGGCGAGTTCCAGACCTATCCGGGCGACGGGGTCTGGCTGCCCCAGTCCCCGTACCAGGTACGCGCCTTCAAGGTGTGGGAGCGGTAGCCCCGCGCTGCGCCGGCGGGGCGGTGGCCGGGGCCGCCGTCCCGCCCAGCCGGGCGACCTCGCCGCGCAGCGCCCGTACCTCCGCCTGGAGTTCCAGGATCGCCGCCAGCTGGAGCCGCTCCGCCTGGTCGTCGCGCTCGAAGCGGGAGATGAACCACGCCGCGATGTTGGCGGTCACCACACCGAGCAGGGCGATCCCGGACAGCATCAGGCCGACCGCCAGGACCCGGCCGAGGCCGGTGGTGGGCGAGTGGTCGCCGTACCCGACCGTCGTCATCGTGGTGAAGGACCACCACACGGCGTCGCCCAGGTTCTTGATGTTCCCGTCGGGCGCGTCCCGCTCCACGCTCAGCACCGCCAGCGAGCCGAACATCATCAGCCCGACGACCGATCCGGCCACGTACGTCGTCAGCTGGATCTGCGGGGCCATCCGGGCCCGCCGGCCCACCAGCAGCAAGGTGGCCACGAGCCGCAGCAGCCGCAGCGGCTGCACGAGCGGCAGCACCACGGCCGCCAGGTCCAGCCAGTGGGTCCGTACGAACCGCCCGCGCTCCTCGGAGAGGGCCAGCCGCACCAGGTAGTCGGCGGCGAAGGCGCCCCACACCACCCACTCCACAGCGGTGCAGGCGCCGTGCACCCGCGCACTGGCGTCCGGAGCGACGATGGGCACGGCGTACGCCACGGCGAAGGCCACGGCGAGGACGAGCAGCGGGGTCTGGCTCCGCCGCTCCCAGAGCAGCCGGCGGGATGGTTCCTTCATGCGGAGCATCGTAGGCAACGCACAAAGGGGCGCGGGCCCCGGCCGGAGCCGGGACCCGCGCCCACGCCCGCCGCGAGGCGACTACGCGTCGCCGCCGGCCGCGCCCGGGTCCGCCGCCGCCACGTCGAGCAGCTGGTACTTGTCGACGGCCTGCTTCAGCACCGAGCGGTCCACCTTCCCCGCCTTGGCCAGCTCGGTCAGCGTCGCCAGCACCACCGACTGGGCGTCGATGTGGAAGAAGCGCCGGGCCGCACCGCGCGTGTCCGCGAAGCCGAAACCGTCCGCGCCCAGCGAGGTGTACGCGCCGGGCACCCACCGCGAGATCTGGTCCGGAACGGAGCGCATCCAGTCCGAGACCGCCACGAACGGCCCCTCGGCGCCCGACAGCTTCCGCGTCACATACGGCACGCGCTGCTCCTCCTCCGGGTGGAGCAGGTTGTACTCCTCCACCTCGACGGCCTCGCGCCGCAGCTCGTTCCAGGAGGTCGCCGACCAGACGTCCGCCCGGACGTTCCACTCCTCGGCGAGGATCCGCTGCGCCTCCAGCGCCCACGGCACCGCCACGCCGGACGCCATGATCTGCGCCCCGATGCCGCCCGCGGTGCCCTGCGAGACGCGGTGGATGCCCTTGAGGATGCCGTCCACGTCCACGTCCGCCGGCTCCGCCGGGTGCTGGATCGGCTCGTTGTAGACGGTCAGGTAGTAGAAGACGTCCTCCGCCTCCGGGCCGTACATCCGGCGCAGACCGTCCTGGACGATGTGCGCGATCTCGTACCCGTAGGCCGGGTCGTACGCCACACAGCCCGGGTTCGTCGAGGCCAGCAGCTGGGAGTGACCGTCCGCGTGCTGCAGGCCCTCACCCGTGAGGGTGGTCCGCCCGGCGGTCGCACCCAGCACGAAACCGCGCGCCAGCTGGTCGGCCATCTGCCAGAACTGGTCACCCGTGCGCTGGAAACCGAACATCGAGTAGAAGACGTAGACCGGGATCAGCGGCTCGCCGTGCGTCGCGTACGCCGAACCCGCCGCGATCAGCGAGGCCGTGCAGCCCGCCTCCGAGATGCCGTCGTGCAGCATCTGGCCCGTCGGGGACTCCTTGTACGCGAGCAGCAGGTCGCGGTCGACCGCCTCGTACTGCTGGCCCAGCGGGTTGTAGATCTTGGCGCTCGGGAAGAAGGCGTCCATACCGAAGGTCCGGTACTCGTCGGGCGCGATCAGCACGAACCGCTTGCCGATCTCCTTGTCCCGCATCAGGTCCTTGAGGATGCGGACGAAGGCCATCGTGGTGGCGATCGACTGGTGGCCCGAGCCCTTCTTCGCCGCCGCGTAGGTCTTCTCGTCCGGCAGCGGCAGCGGCTTGGCGCGCACCACACGGGTCGGCACGTAGCCGCCGTGCGCACTGCGCTGGTCGTGCATGTACTGGATCTCGGGCGAATTGCGGCCCGGGTGGTAGTACGGCGGCGCGCCGCTCTCCAGCTGCGCGTCCGTGATCGGGATGTGCAGCCGGTCGCGGAAGCCCTTGAGGTCGTCGACCGTCAGCTTCTTCATCTGGTGCGTGGCGTTGCGGCCCTCGAAGTTCGGACCCAGCGTCCAGCCCTTGACCGTCTGCGCCAGGATCACCGTCGGCTGGCCCTTGTGCGCCTTGGCCGCCGCATACGCCGCGTAGACCTTCTTGTGGTCGTGACCGCCGCGGCCCAGGTGCTGGATCTGGTAGTCGGTCATGTTCTCGACCATGGCGCGCAGCCGCTGGTCCCCGCCGAAGAAGTGCTCGCGGATGTACGCGCCCGACTCGGTGGCGTACGTCTGGAACTGCCCGTCGGGGGTGGAGTTCATCTTGTTGACCAGGATGCCGTCACGGTCCTGGGCCAGCAGCGGGTCCCAGGAGCGGTCCCAGATCAGCTTGATCACGTTCCAGCCGGCGCCCCGGAACTGCGACTCCAGCTCCTGGATGATCTTGCCGTTGCCGCGCACCGGACCGTCGAGGCGCTGCAGGTTGCAGTTCACGACGAAGGTCAGGTTGTCCAGGCCCTCGCGGGCGGCGATCGACAGCTGGCCGAGCGACTCGGGCTCGTCCATCTCGCCGTCGCCGAGATACGCCCAGACGTGGGACCTGGAGGTGTCCGCGATCCCGCGCGCCTCCATGTACCGGTTCATCCGGGCCTGGTAGATCGCCCCCAGCGGGCCGAGGCCCATCGAGACCGTCGGGAACTCCCAGAAGTCCGGCATCAGCCGCGGGTGCGGGTAGCTGGAGAGGCCGTACGGGGCCTTCGACTTCTCCTGGCGGAACGCGTCGAGCTGCTGCTCGGTGAGCCGGTCCAGGAGGTAGGCGCGGGCGTAGATGCCGGGGGAGGCGTGGCCCTGGAAGAAGATCTGGTCGCCGCCGTCGCCCTCGTCCTTGCCCCGGAAGAAGTGGTTGAAGCCCACGTCGTAGAGGGAGGCGGAGGAGGCGAAGGTCGCGATGTGGCCGCCGACGCCGATCCCGGGACGCTGGGCGCGCGAGACCATGACGGCCGCGTTCCACCGGGTGGCGTTCAGGACCTTGCGCTCGATCTCCTCGTTCCCGGGGAAGAACGGCTCGTCCTTGGTGGCGATCGTGTTGACGTAGTCCGTGCTGCGCATCTCGGGCACGGCCACACGCTTCTCGCGCGCCCGCTCGATCAGCCGCAGCATGAGGTAGCGGGCGCGTTCACGGCCCCGCTCGTCGACCGCTGCGTCCAGGGAGTCGAGCCACTCCTGGGTCTCCTCCGGATCGAAGTCCGGGACCTGACTCGGGAGGCCGCCAATGATGATCGGATTGCGATCGGATGCGGAAGCCACGCTGTTCCTTCGCTGTCGGGGAAGTCGTGCTGAGGTCGTCACTGGGGGGCGCCGCCTCCCATGGTCTTACGCTCGGCCGCCTTCGTCATCCGTACCAATGGGTAATCCCTGCGATCGACGGGGATGCCCGGCAGGGTGGAGGGGGCCCGGCGAAGTGCGGACGGGTCCGGTTCCGCGGTGCGGGGTGGCGGGTGCGACCAAACCGCAACCTTACGCCCAAGGCGGTCGCCGGCTCCGGGAGGCCGTTCGTCCCTCAAACAGGTAGGAAAGTCCTCATGCGATGCGAATGAGCTGGAATGGTGTGGGATGAATCACCAGAGGTGCACACGAGCACGCTGAAAGTTGCGGCGAGACGGCCGTAATCGTCACCGTTTCGACGGTCTCGGCGGCCGGGTACTTGCGCGATCCGCCGCGCCCGTGTGGACTACGCCCAATGCTGCGCGTACGCGCGCCGCCGAAGACATTCACCGAACATGAGCAGGAGGCACCCCGTGAGCGCGACCGCGGACCACGCGGAGAGCCTGGCCGCCCGGCTGGGTTTCCAGTCCGAACAGGTGGTCCAGGAGATCGGCTACGACGACGACGTCGATCAGGAATTCCGTGACCTCGTCGAAGAGCTCGTCGGCGAACTCGTCGACGAGGAGTACGACGACGTCGCCGACGCGGTTCTGCTGTGGTTCCGCGAGGACGACGGCGATCTGACGGACGCGCTGGTCGATGCCACCGAGCTGGTCGAGGACGGCGCACTGATCCTGCTGCTGACCCCCAAGACGGGCCGTGACGGCTACGTCGAGGCCAGCGACATCAGCGAGGCCGCCGAGACCGCCGGTCTTTCGCAGACCAGGAGCGTCAGCGTCGGCAAGGAGTGGGCCGCCACCAAGCTGGTGACCCCCAAGACCGCCGCCAAGTCCAAGCGCTGAGCCGCGCCCGCTGCCGAGCGGACACGCTTCCACACCCCGCCGACCAGGTGATCCCGGTCGGCGGGGTGTGTGCGTTTCCCGTGATTCGTGTGTTTCGCGGATCCGGGTGGGCCGGGTCAGGATCTAGGCTGTGACTCACCCGAACAGCCCAACGCGGGGATGCGGGAACGAAGGGATGCGAGAGATGGCGATCGAGGTCGGCGACAAGGCCCCGGACTTCGAGCTCAAGGACAACCACGGCGCCACCGTGCGGCTCTCCGACTTCCGGGGGGAAAAGGCCGTGGTGCTGCTCTTCTACCCGTTCGCCTTCACCGGTGTCTGCACCGGCGAGCTGTGCGAGCTGCGCGACCAGCTCCCGCGCTTCCAGAACGACGACGTCCAGCTCCTCGCCGTCTCCAACGACTCCGTGCCGACCCTGCGGGTCTTCGGGGAGCAGGAGGGCCTGGAGTACCCGCTGCTGTCGGACTTCTGGCCGCACGGCGAGACCTCCCGCGCGTACGGCGTCTTCGACGAGGACAAGGGCTGCGCGGTCCGCGGCACCTTCATCATCGACAAGGACGGCGTGGTGCGCTGGACTGTCGTCAACGGACTGCCCGACGCGCGTGACCTGAACGAGTACATCAAGGCGCTCGACAGCCTCTGAGCGCGACTGCGCGGGCCGTTACGCGCAGTTCCCTGCGAAAACCGCTAACCGGCGGGAACCCGTCACTAGGATCGAAACGTTGATCCGGTAGCAACCGCACGACGGGGCACCGCCCCACACAGAACCCAATGGAGGACCCGTGGGAGTCAGCCTCAGCAAGGGCGGCAACGTCTCGCTGACCAAGGCCGCGCCTAACCTGACGGCGGTCATCGTCGGTCTGGGCTGGGACGCTCGCACCACCACCGGTGTCGACTTCGACCTCGACGCCAGCGCGATCCTGACCAACGACCAGGGCAAGGTCGCCAGCGACGCGAACTTCGTCTTCTTCAACAACCTGAAGAGCCCCGACGGTTCGGTCGAGCACACCGGTGACAACACCACCGGTGAGGGCGAGGGCGACGACGAGGCGATCAAGGTCAACCTCGCCGGCGTCCCGGCCGACGTCGCCAAGATCGTCTTCCCGGTCTCGATCTACGAGGCCGAGACCCGCCAGCAGAGCTTCGGCCAGGTCCGCAACGCCTACATCCGCGTGGTGAACCAGGCCGACAACACCGAGCTCGCCCGCTACGACCTCTCCGAGGACGCCTCGACCGAGACCGCCATGGTCTTCGGCGAGCTCTACCGCAACGGCGCCGAGTGGAAGTTCCGGGCCATCGGCCAGGGCTACGCCTCGGGCCTGCGCGGCATCGCGCAGGACTTCGGCGTCAACGTCTGAGTCCGAGAGCAGTTCGTCCGTCCGGCGCCGTGCACTGTGTGTGTACGGCGCCGGACGCGCTTCGCCCGCTGCACGGGCTGCACCGCACCACCGCACCACCGCCACATCGCCACCGTCGTCCGGGGAGGACCACAACATGGGCGTCACACTCGCCAAGGGGGGCAATGTCTCCCTGTCCAAGGCCGCACCGAACCTCACCAGGGTTCTGATCGGTCTCGGATGGGACGCGCGCTCGACCACGGGAGCCGACTTCGACCTCGACGCCAGCGCGCTGCTCTGCAACGGCGGCCGGGTGCTGGGGGACGAGTACTTCGTCTTCTACAACAACCTCAAGAGCCCCGACGGCTCCGTCGAACACACGGGGGACAACCTCACGGGCGAGGGCGACGGCGACGACGAGTCGATCATCATCGACCTCACCAAGGTGCCGGCGAACGTGGACAAGATCGTCTTTCCGGTCTCCATCCATGAGGCGGACAGCCGCCGGCAGAGCTTCGGCCAGGTCAGCAATGCCTTCATCCGGGTGGTCAACCAGGCCGACGGTCAGGAACTGGCCCGCTACGACCTCTCCGAGGACGCCTCCAGCGAGACCGCGATGATCTTCGGCGAGGTCTACCGGTACGGGGGCGAATGGAAGTTCCGTGCAGTGGGACAGGGGTACGCGTCGGGGCTCCGGGGCATCGCTCTAGACTTCGGGGTCAACGTTTCGTAAAGCCGTACACAGACGCATGGGGTGCCAGGTGCCAGTGGTTCTGAAAACCTTCGGCTGGTCGTTCGCCATCACGGCGCTCGGCCTTGCCTTTGCCGCGTGGCAGTGGGGGTGGGAAGCCTTCGGGGTCGTACTGATCCTGTCGATCCTCGAAATCTCCCTGTCGTTCGACAACGCGGTCGTCAATGCCGGAATCCTGAAGAAGATGAATGCCTTCTGGCAGAAGATCTTCCTCACCGTCGGCATCTTGATCGCCGTGTTCGGTATGCGGCTGGTCTTCCCGGTGGCGATCGTCGCCATCAGCGCGAAGGTCGGCCCCATCGAGGCGATCGAGCTGGCACTGGACCAGCCCGAGCAGTACGAGGCCCTGGTCACCGACGCCCACCCGGCCATCGCCGCGTTCGGCGGAATGTTCCTGCTGATGATCTTCCTCGACTTCATCTTCGAGGACCGCGACCACAAGTGGCTCGCCTGGCTGGAGCGCCCGCTGGCCAAGCTCGGCAAGGTCGACATGCTGTCGGTCTGCATCGCCCTGATCGCGCTGCTCGTCTCGGCGATGACCTTCGCCGTCAACGCCCACACCAGCACCGGCCACCAGGACAAGTCCGCCACCGTGCTGCTCGCCGGCGTCGCCGGCCTGATCACCTACCTGATCGTCGGCGGCCTGTCCTCCTACTTCGAGGACAAGCTGGAGGAGGAAGAGGAGCGCGAGCACGAGGAGGAGGAGAAGGCCAAGGCCGCGGGCAAGCCCGTCTCCGCCGTCGGCCTGGCCGGCAAGGCCGCGTTCTTCCTCTTCCTCTACCTCGAGGTCCTCGACGCCTCGTTCTCCTTCGACGGGGTCATCGGCGCCTTCGCCATCACCAACCACATCTTCTGGATGGCGCTCGGCCTCGGTATCGGCGCCATGTACGTCCGTTCGCTCACGGTCTACCTGGTCCGCCAGGGCACCCTGGACGACTACGTCTACCTGGAGCACGGCGCGCACTACGCGATCGGCGCGCTCGCGGTCATCCTGCTGGTCACCATCCAGCACGAGATCAGCGAGATCATCACCGGCCTCATCGGCGTGGTGCTGATCGCGGCCTCCTTCTGGTCCTCGGTGCGCCGCAACAAGCGCCTGGAACTGGAGGGTTCCACCGTCGACGCATGACCGCGCCGTTAATGCGGAACGCTCCATTGCGGGGCGGTCCGCCGGGTTCACGGACCCGGCGGGCCGCCCCGCTTTCCGTAGGCTTCGCGGGGATCAGGGGATCAGGGGACCAGGGGGTAGGGGATGGGATTCTTCGACGGCATCATGGGCAGCCGGGCCGTGCAGTTCCAGTCGGGCAGTGCCTCGTCGAACGCGATCGAGCTGACCAAGCGACAGCCGACGGTGTCGCTCACCAGGCAGGGAGCCGTCCACGGCAATCTGCGCGTCAATCTGTCCTGGCGCATGCGCACCTCGGACATCGGCGGCCGCTCCGGCCAGAGCGGCCAGCTTTTCCGCCACCCGTTCAAGCTGTTCAAGCCGGACATGGTGCAGGCGCACACCCAGGGCATGGTCAACGTCGACCTCGACATGGGCTGCCTGTACGAGCTGACCGACGGCACCCGCGGCGCCGTCCAGCCGCTGGGCAACCTGCTGGGCGACCTCAACGACCCGCCGTTCGTCAAGCTCAGCGGCGACGACCGGTTCGGATCGGGGTCCGGGGAGACCCTCTACATCAACCTCGACCACGCCGACGACATCAAACGGCTGCTGGTCTTCGTCTACATCTACGACCAGACCCCGGCCTTCGACCGGACGCACGCCATGGTGACCCTCTACCCGGTGACGGGCCCGCGGATCGAGATCCCGCTGGACGAGCGGCACCCGCAGGCCCGGTCCTGCGCGGTGGTCTCCCTGGAGAAGGTCAAGGGCGAGCTCGTCGTGAAGCGCGAGGTGAAGTTCGTGTACGGGTTCCAGTCCGAGCTGGACCGCCTGTACGGCTGGGGGCTCCAGTGGGGGCGGGGCTACAAGAGCACCAAGAGGTGACCCCGGAGCCCCGCAGCGCCGGGGGCGCGTCCCGCTCGGCAGTGGACCGGCTCGCTCAGTGGCGGATGAACTGCGGGCCCTGCGCCGGCAGCCGGAAGGACGGGTCGCCGCCCGGACCCGGCACCGGAGCCGGGGACACCGGCTGCGGATACCCGTAGGCGGGCTGGGCGGCCGGCGGGGCCTGCGTCGGCGGGGCCATCGCGGCCGTCCGCTCGGAGGCCCCGCCCGCCGGGCCCGCCGCGGCCGCCGCGGGGCCGGAGGCCACACCCGCCTCGGCCTCGGCGGCGTTCTCGTCGACCGAGATCCCGTGGTCGGTGGCCAGCCCCACCAGCCCGTCGGAGTAGCCCTCGCCGAGCGCCCGGAACTTCCACCCGTCGCCGCGGCGGTACAGCTCGCCGCAGATCAGCGCGGTCTCCGCGCCGGTCTCGGGCCGCACGTCGAAGTAGGCCAGCGGCTCCGAGCCGCCGGTCGCGGTGGCGTCGTACAGCAGGATCCGCAGGTCACGGACCCGCTGGAAGGGGACGTCCTCGGCCGAGGCGACCACCAGGATCCGGTCCACGCTCGGGGTCACCGTGCGCAGGTCCGCCTGGACGGCGTCGGTGATCGCGTCGCCGACCTGCTTCTTGCCGAGGCGCCAGACGGCTCCCGAGGGGTGCCGGGGCTGGTTGTAGAAGACGAAGTCCTCGTCCGAACGCACCCGGCCGTCCGGGCCCACCAGCAGCGCCGAGGCGTCCACGTCCGGCACCTCGGGGCCGCCGGTCCAGCGCAGCACCGCCCGGACCGCCACGGGGGCCACCGGGATGTTCGAGCCCTTCTGCATCGCGTGCGTCATGCACGTCATCCTGCCCTCCCGGGGCGGGGCCGGACAATGCGGCCCCCCGTATGACCCCACAGGGCCTTGACCGATTGCGGTACCGATCGCGCGAGCTGGGCATGGTGCAAGAGGGTTACCTGAACTTCATGTGCTCGAGGAACTCTTGACTCACGTTCGTACGTACTATTACCGGCCATGCCAGTCGGGCCGCCGAGGCAGTACGGGGGATAGCACATGCGTCACTTTGGGCACGTATCGCCCACGGTCCGTAAGGACCTCTTCCACCAGGAACCGGCGGAATTCACCGGAGCCTCGCCCGCCCACGTCCTCGCGGCCGCCCTCGGCGCGACGCTCTACAGCCCCGCCACCCGCCCCGCCCTGGCCGCCGACGTCCGCAAGCAGGCGGGCCGCGGCGTCGTCTCCATGGTCCTCTGCCTGGAGGATTCCATCAGCGACGCCGACGTGACGGGGGCCGAGGAGAACCTCGTCCGCCAGTTCGCCGACCTCGACGGCGACGCCGGCGAGCTCCCACTGCTCTTCATCCGCGTCCGTACGCCCGAGCAGATACCGGACCTGGCGCGCCGCCTGGGCCGCTCCGTACGTCATCTGGCCGGATTCGTACTCCCCAAGTTCGACGAGCGGCGCGGCATCCCCTTCCTCGAAGCCGTCGCCGACGCGGAGGCCGCGACCGGAAAGGCCCGGCTGTATGCCATGCCCGTCCTGGAGACCCCGGAGCTCCTCCACCTCGAAACCCGCGTCGAAGCCCTCGCCGGCATCTCCCGCACGGTCAACAGCCACCGCGAGCGGGTCCTGGCGCTCCGCCTCGGCGTGACCGACTTCTGCTCCGCCTACGGGCTGCGCCGTACCCCCGACATGACCGCCTACGACGTCCAGATCGTCGCCGGCGTCATCGCGGACGTCGTCAACGTCCTCAGCAGGGCCGACGGCACCGGCTTCACCGTGACCGGCCCCGTCTGGGAGTACTTCCGCAGCCAGGAGCGCCTCTTCAAGCCCCAGCTGCGCCGCAGCCCCTTCCTGGAGGAGGGCGTCGAGGAACTGCGCACCGCGCTCATCGAACACGACCTGGACGGGCTGCTCCGCGAGATCGAACTCGACCGGGCCAACGGCCTGCTCGGCAAGACCTGCATCCACCCCGCCCACGTCCCGCCCGTGCACGCCCTGTCGGTCGTCTCCCACGAGGAGTTCTGCGACGCCCAGGACATCCTGAGACCCGAGCGCGGCGGCGGCGGGGTGATGCGCTCTGCTTATACGAACAAAATGAACGAGGTGAAGCCCCACCGGGCCTGGGCCGAGCGCACCATGCTGCGCGCCGAGGTCTTCGGTGTGGCGAAGGAGCAGGTCGGCTTCGTCGACCTGCTCACGGCCGGGCTCCAGGTATGAGCGGGCCCGTGCCGAAGCGGACGACGAGGAAAGGCAAGACGATCGACGAGGTGTGGTCGGGTACCTGGGTCGCGGACCGGCTGGGAGTCGCCCTGCACGACTCCGAAGGGGGCCCGCGGCCCGGACCGCGGCTGAGCCCGCGGCTCACGGACCTGCTCGGACTGGCCCTGCGGCGCAACCCCAAGCGCGCGCACCTGCTGGTCTCGCAGGTCCTGGGCAAGCACGTCCCGCAGTCCCCGCACACGGTGTACGCCGCCGGGTACGGGCTCGGGACACGCGTACGGGCACTGCTCGGCGAGGAGGCCGCCGAGGCGGCCGTGGTCCTCGGCTACGCCGAGACCGCCACCGGGCTCGGCCACTGCGTCGCCGACGGCCTGGGCCCCGCCCCGTACCTGCACTCCACCCGCCGGCCCGTGCCGGGCGTCGCGACCGCCGGCGGCTTCGAGGAGGCGCACTCGCACGCCACCTCCCACCTGCTGCTGCCCGAGGACCCCGCGCTGCTCGCGGGCGACGGGCCGCTGGTCCTCGTCGACGACGAGTTCTCCACCGGCAACACGGTCCTGAACACCATCCGCGACCTGCACGCCCGCCACCCCCGCTCGCGCTACGTGGTCGTCGCCCTCGTCGACATGCGCTCCCCGGCCGACCGCGACCGGCTCACCGCCTTCGCCGCCGAGCTGGGCGCCCGCGTGGACCTGATCGCCCTCGCCTCGGGCACGGTGTCCCTCCCCGACGGGGTCCTGGACAAGGGCCAGGCCCTGGTGGAGCGGCACGAGGCCGAGAGCCGGGCCCCGGTGGAGCAGCACGAGGCCGCCGACGCCGTGCACGTCGCGGCCACGCCCACCGGGACCCCGGAGGTCGTCCGGGTGGACCTGGGCTGGCCGCGGGGGCTGCCCGACGGCGGCCGCCACGGCTTCACCCCCGCGCACCGGCAGCGCCTGGAAGCCGCCCTGCCGGACCTCGCCGCCCGGCTCACGGCCGCCCTCGGCACCGACCCCGGACGGCTCCTCGTACTCGGCAACGAGGAACTGATGTACGCGCCGCTGCGCCTCGCCAAGGCTCTGGAGGAGACCGGCGCGGCCCGCGAGGTCCGCTTCTCCACCACCACCCGCTCCCCGGTCCTCGCCGTGGACGACCCCGGCTACGCCATCCGCACCCGGCTCGTCTTCCCGGCCCACGACACCCCCGCCGACGGCCCCGGCGACCGCTACGCCTACAACGTCGCCCGCCCCGCGCACGGCGCCGGCTTCGACACCGTCGTCGCCGTCGTGGACTCGGCCGGCGACACCCCCGAACTGCACACCGGGCTCCTCGCGGCCCTCGCCCCGCACACCGGCCGCCTCGTCCTGGCCGTCGTCCCGTCCTACATACCGCCCCGGGCGTCCGCACCGACCGCAGCCCCCGTGGCGGCCGTACCGTCCGTACCCGCCGTGGCGTCCGTACCCCCCGTGGCGGCCGTACCCCCCGTGGTGTCCGCACCCCCCGTACTTTCCGTGGCATCCCGTACGTCCCACCACCGGCAGGAGCCGACCATGTCCGAGCCCCTGCGCGGCCCCGCCTTCTCCTCCTACGCCCCCGAGGACGTCGGCTGGCTGCTCCAGGACCTCTCCGGCGTCCGGCTCGAAGCCCCGACCGAGGAGCGCGAGGAGGCCATCCAGGCCGGCGGCGCGCACTACGCCGAGTCCCTGCCCGTCGAGTACCAGCCCTCGCCCCAGTACCAGGAGCTCTACCGCAGCGCGCTGACCGCCTCGGCCGCCCGCGTCGCCCGCGCCGTCGGCACGGTCACCGAGACCGTCCTCGCCGAACGCTCCCCCTCCCCGGTCCTGGTCTCCCTGGCCCGCGCCGGCACCCCCGTCGGCGTGCTGATGCGCCGCTGGGCCCGCGCCCGGCACGGCCTGGACCTCCCGCACTACGCCGTCTCCATCGTGCGCGGCCGCGGCATCGACGCCAACGCCCTGCGCTGGCTGGCCGCTCACCACGACCCCGCCGACGTCGTCTTCGTCGACGGCTGGACCGGCAAGGGCGCCATCACCCGCGAGCTGAAGGCCGCCCTGCGGGAGTTCCCCGGCTTCGACCCGGAGATCGTCGTCCTCGCCGACCCCGGCTCGTGCGTGCCCACCTACGGCACCCGCGAGGACTTCCTGATCCCCTCCGCCTGTCTCAATTCCACCGTGTCCGGACTCATCTCGCGTACGGTTCTCAGGTCCGACCTCGTCGGACCCGCCGACTTCCACGGCGCGAAGTTCTACCGCGAGCTCGCCGGAGCCGACGTCTCCGTCGAATTCGTCGACGCCGTCGCAGCCCACTTCGACACGGTGGCGGACGCCGTCGACGAGGAGGTCAAGGAACTCCTCGCGGCCGACCGCACTCCCACCTGGGAGGGCTGGGCGGCCGTCGAGCGGATCAGCGAGGAGTACGGCATCCACGACGTGAACCTCGTCAAGCCCGGCGTCGGCGAGACCACCCGCGTCCTGCTGCGCCGGGTGCCGTGGAAAATCCTGGCGCAGCGCGGCGCCGGGGCCGATCTGGACCACGTACGGCTGCTCGCCGAGCAGCGCGGCGTCCCGGTGGAAGAGGTCGACGGACTGCCCTACACCTGCGTCGGGCTCATCCACCCCCGATTCACGCGCGGCGCCACCGGCGCCGACGGAAAGGCTGTGGCCTCCAAGTGACTGTCCTCGTAGCCAGTGACCTCGACCGTACGCTCATCTACTCGACGGCCGCACTCGCTCTGACCATGCCCGACCCGGTCGCCCCGCGGCTGCTGTGCGTCGAGGTCCACGAGAGCAAGCCGCTGTCCTACATGACGGAGACGGCCGCGGCCCTGCTGGCGGAGCTCACCGAGGACCCGTCCGTCGTCTTCGTCCCCACCACCACCCGCACGCGCAAGCAGTACCAGCGCATCCGCTTCCCCGGCCGCCCCGCCCGGTACGCGATCTGCGCCAACGGCGGTCAGCTCCTCGTCGACGGCGTACCGGACCGCGACTGGCGGCGGCAGGTCGCGGCCCGCCTCGCCGAGGAGTGCGCCCCGCTGGAGGAGGTCCACGACCACCTGCTGGCCACCGCCGACCCGGCGTGGCTGCGCAAGGCCCGGGTCGCGGAGGACCTCTTCGCCTACCTCGTCGTCGAGCGGGCCCTGGTTCCCGACGAATGGCTCAAGGCCCTGGCGGAGTGGGCCGGGGCCCGCGGCTGGACCGTCTCCCTCCAGGGCCGGAAGATCTACGCCGTGCCGCGCCCGCTCACCAAGAGCGCGGCGCTGCACGAGGTCGCCCGCCGGACCGGAGCGACCACGACCCTGGCCGCCGGCGACTCACTGCTCGACGCCGACCTGCTGCTGGCCGCCGACGCCGGCTGGCGCCCCGGCCACGGCGAACTGGCCGACGCGCGGTGGACCGCGCCCACGGTGACGGCCCTCGCCGAGGCCGGTGTCCTGGCGGGCGAGGAAATTGTGCGGGCATTCACCCGCGAGGCCGGGCGGCTCGGCAGACTGGACGCATGAGCAAAGGCAACAGCACGAAGATCACGGACGAGCTGTACCAGTACATGCTCGACCACAACCCCCCGCTGGACGCCGTCCAGCGGGGGCTCGTGGCGAGGACGTACGCCAAGTTCCCCGACGTCGCCGGGATGCAGTCCGCGGAGGAACAGGGGCCGCTGCTGGCCTTCCTCGTCCGCCTGACCGGCGCCCGCCACATCGTCGAGGTCGGCACCTTCACCGGCTTCTCGGCCCTGTCGATGGCCCAGGCACTGCCGCCCGACGGGCGCCTCATCGCCTGCGACGTCTCCGAGGAGTGGACGGCGTACGGCAGGGAGGCGTGGGAGGAGGCCGGCGTCGCGGACCGCATCGAGCTGCGCATCGCGCCGGCCCTGGAGACCCTGCGCGCCATGCCCGCCGAGCCCCACATCGACATGGCCTACGTGGACGCCGACAAGGAGAGCCAGATCTCCTACTGGGAGGAGCTCGTCCCGAGGCTCCGCCCCGGCGGACTGATCGTCACGGACAACACGCTGTTCCACGGCACGGTCCTCGACGCATCGGCCACCGGCTCGGCGGCGGGCGTGCGCGCCTTCAACGACCACGTCACGGCGGACCCGCGCATGGACTCCGTCCTGCTGGCGATCTCGGACGGCCTGACGCTCTCGCGCAAGCGGTAGCGGGGGCAGCGCGGGCGGCGGCAGACGGCGGCAGGCGGCAGCGGACGGGCGGGCGGCGGGCGGCGGGCGGCGGCGGGCGGCGGCCTCGGGGGTCAGCCGCAGCCGCCGCCCCCGCAGCAGCCGCCGCCTCCGCCGCCCATGGGACGGGCGGGCGCGGGAGCGCTGCTCGACCCGCCCACGGCGACCGCGGACAGCAGCTTGACGGTGTCGGCGTGCCCGGCCGGGCAGTCGGCGGGGGCGGAGGACTCGGCCATGGGGCGGCTCACCTCGAAGGTGTCGTCGCAGGTCCGGCAGCGGTATTCATAACGAGGCATGCGCACAGGCTAAGCGCGTCCGCCGCCCCCGCGCTACGGCTCTCAGACGGTGTCGGGCCGCGCGAGCCGCCTCTGCGCCATGCGTGCCCGGTCCTCCCGGGCCGCCTGCTCGGGGTGGCGGGCACGCCAGTACGGATTGTCGTGCGGCAGCGCGCTGCCCACCCGCCCGTACATCCCGAACCACATCAGCATCACGCCGACGACGAAGCTGAACAGCACGTTCTGGATCTTGAAGGCCAGGAAGTTCAGCCCGGTGTCCAGCAGCGCGAGGTTCACGAAGCCGCTCGCGATGAACAGCACGCCCAGCACGATGTTCAGTGTCGAGGCGAAGGTCCCGCCCACCACCATCCCAACGATGAGCAGCCCGCCGATGCAGATCGACAGGACGCTCAGCGCGCCGTTGGTGTTCAGCGCGAGCACCGTGTCGCCGCCCGTGTCGAAGAACCCGATCCGGTCGATCAGGCCCAGGATCCCGAAGACCACCAGGAGCAGACCGGTCAGCCCCGCCCCGACCCGGTACACCTGGCTGAGCTTGTGATCGATGGGCAGGTGCTCGTCGAGCCGCGCGTTGACGGGGTGCAGGGCCCGCCGCACGCGCCGCGCCACCCAGTGCGGATCCTGCGGCACGACCGGCCCGTACGGCTCGTGGGCCACGTAGGGCGCGTAGTGCTCGTGGGGCTCGGTGCACCCGTACGCCGCGTGGGGCGCGTACGGCGCATGGGGCGCGTGGGGCGCGTGGGGCGCGTGGGGCGCGTGGGGCACCGGGGGCACCTGGGACGCACGCGGCTTGTGGAAGGTATGGGCAGCCATGGAGGCCTCCTCTGCTCCGTCCCGTACCCCCAGCATCCGCCGCCCACCACCCCACGACAACCAGTACGAGGGCGGGGTGCGGGCCGGGGCCGGGGGAGCGGCGGCGGCTGGAGGAGGCAGTGCGCCCTGAAGCCCTGAAGGAGGACGGACCGGCGGGAGCGGGCGATGCCTCGGGGGTGTCCGGCGGATCAGGGCCGGGGCGCCGATCCGCCGGACACCCCTAGGCGTGGCCGCGCTCCTCCCGGATTCCGGTCACCACCCGGTTCACCGAGGCCCGTACGGCCTCCATCTCCTGCAGGAACGCCCAGTAGTCCGGGTGCCGCCCCTCCAGCCCCTCCAGCGCCCGGCCCACCCGGGCCACCGCATCGTCCAGCGGCCGCGCATGCCGCGGATCCGGCACACTGCGGCCGGCCATCGCCAGCCGCTGCGCGTCCCGGATCGCGAAGCGGGTCCGGTCCACCTCCGCCTGCGGATCCCGCGCCACCGCCTCCAGCCGCGTCAGCCGGTCCTGCGCAGCCGACACCGCCTCGTCCGTCGCGTCCAGCGCACCGCGGACCGCCTCGATCAGCGTCCCCACGTCCGCCCAGCGCTGCTCGTCCCGGGCCCGGCCCGCCTCCCGCAACTGCTCCTCGGCCCGTGCCACGTCCCGTACCGCCTGGTCCGGCACGTGCTGCAGGTCCTGCCAGCACGCCGCACTGAACCGCCGCCGCAGCTCGCTCAGCACCGGATCCACCCGGTCCGCCCGGTTGCGCAACGCCTGCGCCCGCGTCCGCAGGCTCACCAGCCGCCGGTCGATCTCCGCCGCCCGCTCCGGCAGCCGCGCCGCCTCGGCCCGTATGGCCTCCGCGTCGCGCAGGATCCGGTCCGCCCGCTGCACCGTCTCCTGCACCCCGTGCCGGGCCGCGCCCTGGTTCAGCTTGGTCAGCTCCGGCCCCAGCGCCGCCAGCCGCGCCGCCAGGTCGTCCGCCCGCATCCCCTTGGCCCGTACGGCGTCCAGCGCGTCGCTGGCCCCGATCAGCGCGGCCCTGGCCCGCTCCCGGGCCGGCGCGACCCGCGCGAGCTGCGTCTCGGCCTTGTCCAGCAGCGGCTGCAGGCCCTGCGCGAACCGCTCCAGCTCCTCCTTGACCCGCACCAGTTCATCGCGGGCGCGGGTCAGCTCGTCCCGCGCCCGCGTGGCCGCCGAGGCATCCAACTCCGCCCGGTCCAGGTCGTGCGCGTCGACCGCCTCGATGTAGACGTGGCTGACCTGATCGATGCGCTGCCCGAGCGCGGCGAACCCCTCGGTCGCCTGCCGCGCCGCGGGCGAACCGTCCGCCGCTGCGATGGTCTCGATCGAGATCCGCAGATCCCGCTGCGCCGTGTCCAGCTCGTAGAACGCGGCCGCGGCGGCGTCCTTGGCCGCCTGCGCATCCGCCCGCCGACTCTCGTCCCGCCCACCGAACCACCGCCGGGATGCCGTCGTCACAGTCCCTCTCCCGTAGGTGTCCGCCATGCCCCGGTCCATTCTCTCCCACGGGAACCGGTTTGCGTGGGGGGCCTGCCCGCCATGTAGGCTGTCCACTCATCCACGGGTGCGTAGCTCAGGGGTAGAGCGCTGCTCTTACAAAGCAGATGTCGGCGGTTCGAAACCGTCCGCGCCCACCGTGCTTGACCAGGCATTTCTTGATGACGGGCTTCCGGGAGACTTTCCGGGAGCCCGTTTTGTTCACCGGGTGGCCTTGCCGGTCGGCATTCTGCGCCCACCAGGTAAGTTGCCCGTGTGTCCACCTGTGTCAGAGCCGCCTTCGCCGGCCCCGCGGCCGTCCGGTCGAGCCGCCGGGTGTTTCCGGCGGTGCTGCTGGCCATGTCGGCGGTACTGACGGGCTGTTCCGGCGCGGGAGCTCCCGATCGCGCGGCCGGGAGCTCGGCTGCGCGTGACAGTCTTCCGGAGCAGAGCACGGCCCCTCCCGGCCCGACCGCGCCGGCCGTCTCTCCGGCTGCTCAGCGACTGATCCCGGTGCGGGGCAGGTACTTCGGCGTCAGCGCGCTCGAGACGCCGTGGTCGCCCCAGGAGACGGACATGGTGGCGCAGCGGGCGGGTGCGCGACCGAACCTGCTGGAGTACTTCGCGAAGTGGACCGAGGACTATCGCCGGGACGCCGTCGACGCGGCGTACCAGCAGGGCGCTGTCCCGCTGCTGACGTGGGAGCCCTGGGGCTCGGGCGCGGCGGGGACCGAGCAGCCGGAGTACGCGCTGGCGGAGATTTCCAACGGTCGCCACGACGCCTACATCAGGCGCTTCGCCCACGACGTGAAGGCACACGGCCGGCCGGTGATCCTGCGGTTCGCGCACGAGATGAACGGCACGTGGTTCCCGTGGGCGGAGCAGCGCAACGGCAACAGCGCCGGCGAGTACGTGGAGGCCTGGCGCCACGTCCACGACATCTTCACCGAGGCCGGCGTGCGCAACGTGGCCTGGCAGTGGAGCCCGAACATTCTGCGCACGGTGGAGAAGGTCCGGCTGCAGCCGTTGTACCCCGGCGACAAGTACGTCGACATCATCGGCCTGAGCGGCTACCGCAAGCACGAGATGCGGGCCGCGGACGTCTTCGAACCGGCGCTCAGGGAGATGCGGGCGTTCACCCGGAGGCCTGCCCTGATCGCGGAGACGGGCGCTCGGCCCGGCGACGACAAGGCCCTGTGGATCGCGGACTTCTTCACCTGGCTGCGGGGGCGCCCCGACGTGATCGGCTTCGTGTGGTTCGAGCGGAGCATCGAGCAGGGGGGCAAGCAGGACTGGCGGTTCGCGGAGACCGCCGAGACGCAGAACGCCTTTCGCCAGGGGCTCGCCGACCTGGACCTCGCGGACGCTCCGGGCGGCGAGCCGGTTCTGTCGGGCTGAGCGTCCGGTCTGATCGCCGGGGCGCGCGAAGCCGCTCGGCCAGGCGCGGAAACCGGGTCCGAGGCCGTCTCCCTCGCAGGCGAGGGAGACGACGGCCCGAAGCCCCCCGCGGCTGCCGGTACTCGGGCCGGTGGAGAGAGAGTCAGCCGGACTGCCGGGCGGTCGACACGAGGTCGATTCCGCTGAGTCCTGTCCTGAAGGACTGGGTCGTCGCCGGGTCGGTGGAGAAGCGCCAGTCGGCGCCGCCGCCTTCGTTTTCACTGCGCTCGAACCAGATGAACCCGATGACGTCCGGCACCTTGTCGAGCCAGGTGAAGAAGTCCGCGGTCCAGGGTGCCTTGAGGGGGCCCGGCCGGGCCCCGGTCTCGGTGATGAGCACCGGGTGGGCGGCGAACTTGCGCAGGGCTTCCAGGGTGGGGTCGAACACCTGGGCGGCATTCTTCTCCTCGGCCGCGTAGCCCACCAGACCGACCCAGTCGACGTACTCCTTACCCGGGTACAGGGCCTGAAGGCTCACCTTCGGTACGGGGCGCAGGATGTTCGGACTCCACACCCAGATGACGTTCTCCGCTCCGGCGGCCTCGAAGAGCTGGTGGATGTGCTGCCACGCCTTGACGTAGTCACCCGGCTTGTTGCCGCTGCGCTGCTCGGACCAGGGGTACCAGTTGCCGTTCATCTCATGGGCGAAGCGCAGGGCGACGGGCCACTTGTGATCACCGATGCCCTTGGCGAAACGACTGATGTACGCATCGTGCTCGCCCGCCGCGATGGACGCCAGGGAGTACGCGGGCTGGTCCAGCCCTGCCTTGGGCCCCGCCCAGGGTTCCCAGGAGAGCACGGGCAGCATGCCCTGCCGGTAGGAGGCGTCGACCGCCTCCGGCTCGAAGTCCTCCGTCCACTTGACGAAGTACTCGACCATGGTGGGGCGGGTGCCGGCTGCGGTGGCCACCTTGTCGATCTCCGAGCTGGACCACGGTGCTTCGAAGGTGCTGACGCCGAAGTGCTTGCCCTTCGGCGCGAGGAAGTCCGCGCGATTGGGTATCGGCTTGTCGGTTGAGCCCGGCTTGAGTCGTTCGGTGATGCCCGGCTTGTCCTCCTGCTGTCCGAAACCCGCGAAGGCGGGCGTCGCGTTGGACTGCACCAGCAGGTACACGCCGTAGCTGAGCCCGCAGAGCAGCACCAGGTTGAAGGCCATCCACAGGCGAAGCCGGATGCCGGTACCGCGGTTCCACCAGCGCAGGCGCCTGCGGCGCCGACTCTTGGCCCTGGCCCTAGACACTCATCATCACCGATCCGAACAGCAGGGCTCCGCCGAGGAGGTAGGGGATGACGACCAAGGGGCTGCGGGCGCTCTCACCGGCGAAGCTGTCGGCGCGTGTGCCCCAGCTCGCGTTGTGAGCCATACGGAAGAACCCCAGCAGGCGTACGGGCAGCAGGAGGAACGTGTTGATCAGCATGAAGACCGGGAGGAAGAACATGTCCTGAGGGCGGTAGGCGAAGTGCCTGCCGAACCTGACCGCCATGGAGAGGATGGACATGACGGCGGCGAGGGCCAGGATGAACAGCAGTGCGTGCCAGGGCACTTCGGGCAGGGGCAGCTCATTGTAGATTCCGGGCTTGTCCCGCTGGAAGGCGGAGACGCCCCACGAAGCGAACGTGCCGAGCAGGACGAACGGGACGAGGATGTCCGCCATGTAGAAGAGCCACAGGATCTTGGCGTGCCGCAGCATCCACCAGAACATGCGCATCGTGTTGTACTGCGAGCCGCGCGCCCAGCGGTACTGCTGCTTCGCCAGCTTCTTCAGTTCCAGGGGGGCGTCCGTGTACACGAGGGACGTGGACTGGTAGACGCACTTGTAGCCGGCCTTGAGCGTGTAGTTCGTCAGGGTCCGGTCGTCGCTCACCTCGAGGAAGACGCCCAGGAACTTCTCGCTCAGGAAGTCTTCCATGCATCTGTCGAGTATGTGCTTGCGGAACGCGATGGTGCGGCCGGGCAGGCAGCCGACGGTGCCCACGACGCTCATGGCGGGCAGCGAGTACTGGCACCGGACGCTCTCCAGCCAGTCCGCCCAGCGGGTCAGGACCGAACGGCCGGGGTCCAGGATGCGCTGGCGGGTGGTGACGCCGCCGACCTTGCGCTGGCGGAACGGCTTGATCAGCTCGGTCAGGGTGTCCTTGGTCCAGATGGTGTCCGAGTCGACGAGCACCGCGATCTCACCCGTGGCGTGTTCCAGGCCGACGCGCAGGGCATTGCGCTTGCCGGGGATCTCGGTCCACAGCCACATCACACCGACGTCGTCGCAGATCCGTTCGAGCTCGGGATTCCGTCGACCGTTGATCACGACGATGATCTCCGTCGGCCGCTGGTCGATGATGCGCCGGAGAACGGACCTGAACAGGTCCTCCGGCTCGTCGACCACCGGGATGATGACGGAAGTGGAGGCGTCGTAGGACCGGGTCCAGGGCTTGTAGCGGCGGGCCAGGAAGATGCGAAGCACCCAGAGTGCCCAGATCATCGTCATGAAAACGGCGAACGGGTAGACGCTCCCGTGATTCCACCATTCTCTGATCTCAAGCAGAAACGCGAGCATGTGCCATCCTCGGAACCGGGCTGTCAGGCGCAGGGCGCGTGACCGCACGTGTCCCGTCTGTGTGTAGAAAAAGTGAAGAGATTGCGACGGCTCTGGCGAGCGGGTTTTCTGGACTCGGTCAAGCTATGGGAGCTAACGAGCCTCGAAACTGTCTCAATTCGGTCATTACGGCTCAATGGTCTCGCCTGCGAGTCCTAATCGTTCCAGGACTGATGTCGAAAAGATGCCCGATCCGTTACAACCCTTCTGGGTCGCCACTGTGGGTCGTCTGGTGAATTCGTGCGTGTTCTGCGGGTTTAAGGTGTTGATCCGAACAGTGAAACAACCGCACACAGGGCGGCTGACCGAGGGGGCCGCATGCCTTTCCGCGTCACAGTAATAGGCACCGGCTACCTCGGTGCCACGCATGCGGCCTGCATGGCCGAGATCGGACACGAGGTGCTCGGGGTCGATGTCGACGCCGAGCGGGTCGCCGCGTTGCAGGCCGGCCGGGCGCCCTTCTACGAGCCCGGTCTGGAGGCTCTCCTCGCCAAGCATGTGGCCGACGGCCGCCTGCGGTTCACCACGTCCTACGAGGAAGCGGCCGCATTCGGCGACGTGCACTTCTCCTGCGTGGGAACACCCCAGGTCGAGAACGGCTATGCCGCGGACGTGCGCTACGTCGACGCGGTGATCGAGCAGCTCGCGCCCCACCTGAAGCGGCCGTGCCTGGTGGTGGGCAAGTCGACCGTGCCGGTGGGTACGGCCTCTCGCCTCGCCGATCGGCTGACCGAACTCGCGCCGGTCGGCGAACTCGCCGAGCTGGCCTGGAACCCGGAGTTCCTGCGCGAAGGCTTCGCGATCGAGGACACCCTGAGTCCCGACCGGCTGGTCTTCGGGGTACGGTCCGACGCGTCACGGGCGACCCTCGAGGAGCTCTACCGGCCCGTGACCGACAAGGGGACGCCGGTCGTCGTCACCGACTTCCCGACCGCAGAGCTGGTCAAGACGTCCGCCAACGCCTTCCTGGCCACCAAGATTTCCTTCATCAACGCCATGGCGGAGGTCTGTGAGGCCGGCGGAGCCGACGTCGGCAAGCTTGCCGAGGCGCTCTCCCACGACGAACGCATCGGCGGCCGGTTCTTGCGCCCCGGTGTCGGATTCGGCGGGGGCTGCCTGCCCAAGGACATCCGCGCATTCATGGCCCGGGCCGGAGAGCTCGGTGTCGATCAGGCACTCACCTTCCTCCGGGAGGTGGACTCCATCAACATGCGCCGCCGCACGCGTACCGTCGAACTGGCGCGGGAACAGTGCGACGGGCAGTTCCTGGGCCGCAGGATTGCCGTGCTCGGCGCAGCGTTCAAGCCCGACTCCGACGATGTGAGGGACTCACCCGCACTCAACGTGGCGGGCCGGATCCAGCTGATGGGGGGTGACGTCACGGTCTACGACCCCAAGGCCATGGACAACGCGCGCAAGTCCTTCCCGACCCTCGGCTATGCCCTGAGCCCGGAGGACGCCCTCCAGGGGGCGCATCTCGTCCTTCTGCTGACCGAATGGGAAGAGTTCCGCAACCTGAATCCGGAGAGGCTTCGCGATGTGGTCGCCGTACCACGGGTCGTCGACGCCCGCGGAGCACTGGATCCCGCGCAGTGGCGTCGGGCCGGATGGACCTATCGGGCACTCGGCCGGCCGTGAAACACCCCGCGTCCGGGGACGAGTGAAAACGCGCTGACCGGCATTGCGGAAACTCGCGGTGTGAACCTGAAACAGGCCCTGGCGGCGTTGAAGTGGATTGTGTGCGTTCTGACAGGGAATTGCGTGACGTGACGCGTTTTCCCCTGATATGCGAAGACCCCCGGCCCTGTGGGGCGGGGGTCTTTCGGTCGGCTCAGGCGTTGGGGCGCTTGCCGTGGTTGGCCTTCTTCTTCTTGCGGGCCCGCTTCTTGTTGCCTCGCTTGGCCATGGTGACAGTCTCCCTACTCTCGGTGACCTGCATGACGCCGCCAGTCTAGGCCCGGACCGCCGTGCTCGCATCAGCGCCGGGAAGTCCCGCGGTCTTGGCCGCCGCCCCGGGGCGTGGGATCGTCGGAGGATGGGCGACTGGCTCGCGTGGGGCGCGGTGGCCGCGGCGGTGCTCGCGGCCGTGCTGGTACTGGTGGTCACGGAGCGCTCCCTGGGCGCGGGCTTCGAGCGGAAACGCGACGAGGAACGGGAACGGCTGCTCGCGCACCTCACCCGAACCGCCGGGCCCGACGACGCCGCGCAAGGACCCACTCTCGCCGTGCCGGGGCCCCGGAAGTTCGAGGACGTCGGCGGCATCCGGACCCCGGACGCGCACGCGCAACTCGGCGACCGCCGGGACGACTTCACCCCGATCCTCGTCGAGTACTACGCCTACGGGCTCACGCAGGCGCGCAGCAGCTTCGGGACGAGCCAGCGGTTCGCGGGAGCCGGGGCGGCGATCCTGCTCCTCGGCATCGGGCTCGCCGTCCGCAAGGCCGAAGCCGGCGGGGAGCTGTACCTCGGCATCGTCACCAGCGCGACGGGCCTGGTCACCACCCTGATCGGGCAGCTCTTCCACCGGCGGGCCGACATCGCCCTGCGGCACATGGCCGACCAGACCGCCGCGCTGCGCGACGACCGCCGGGCCGCCGAGACGACCCAGCAGGCCATCGGGCTGCTGGAGACGGTCGACGACCCCGAACTGAGGGCCCGCCTCCAGGCCGGCCTGATCATGAAGCTTTCCGGGGCCGAACTGCCCCGGTGAGCGGGATAGTGGAGATATGTGCCGATCGATCAAGACCCTGCGGCCGCCCGCCATCCCCGAGAAGGCCACCGAGGAGGAGATCCGGGCCGCCGCCCTGCAGTACGTACGGAAGGTGTCCGGCTTCCGGGTGCCCGCCGCACACAACCGCGAGGTGTTCGACGCGGCGGTGGACGCCGTCGCCGAGGCCACCGCGGCCCTGCTCGACGGCGTCCACGTACGGGGGCAGGCCGCCCCGGCGTGATCCGTCGCCTATGCGGCGGCGCGGCGGCGCAGCACCCACACCCCGCCGGCCAGGGCGCCCACGGCGAGGGTGCCGCCGACGGCGATCCGGGCCGGGCTCATCGAGCCGACGCTGCCGCCCGTGCCGCCGCGAGCGGCACCCGGGGTGACCTGGAGGGAGACGGAGACGCTCTCGCCGCCCGGGCCGCCGCACTCGAAGGTGACCCGGTGCGTGCCGGGATTGGCGTTGGAGAAGACCGTGGCGTTGCCGAAGAGGTTGGTGGCCTCGAGGTTGCCGGGAGTCAGCCGAACCTCGTTGAACGCGGTCGACGTGACCCGGGCGACCTTGGTGCCGCACCCCGTGACGTTCAGGGCGACCCGGCCGCCCGGGGCGACCGCGGTGGGGGAGACGCCGGCCGACGGGGCCGCGTGGGCGAGCGTGACGGGTGTGGCGGCGGTGACGATGAGGGCGGCGGCCGCGGCGGTCATCAGACGGCGCGGAGCGGCGGACCGCGGACGGGGCGCGGTGGCCGGCGGCTGGGCGAGCGACGTGGCGGGCATGGAGAGAACTCCTCGGCTCCTCGAAACGGCGCGACCGGGCCACGGATGTGACGCGGATGAGGTTGCGCACCGTTCTCCGGACGCTAGGAGCCCGGGCCGGAGGCGGCGATCGGGGCCGGGTGAACGGGTGAGCCACTGCTCCGCCCGGGGGATCCCTCCCCCCGGATCAGACGCTCGCCCCGGAGCGCGTCCGCCCGGCCGACCGGACCGGACGTCACCCTCCTGCGCCCCTAGGGCCTCCTACGCCCCTACGTCCCCTACGCCGCCGGGGACGCGGCCGGAGCCGAGGGCGGACGGCGTACGAGGAAGGCAGCCAGCGCGCCCGCGGCGAACAGGGCGACGATCGACACCGCCGTGCCCAGCCACTGCGTACCCAGCCACTGGGTGCCGAAATAGCCGAGGGCCACGCTGTAGCCGGCCCACGCCATGCCGGCCAGAACCGACCACGGCAGGAACTCCGCCACCTTGCGCTGCGTCTTGCCCGCACCCAGGGACACCACGCTGCGCCCCGCCGGGGCGAAGCGCGCGATCACCACCAGGGCCCCTCCACCGCGCGCGAGGGCCGCGCCCAGGCGCTCCTGGGCGCGCGTCAGCCGACGCGAGCGGGCGATGGCCCGGTCCAGCCTGGCCCCGCCGCGCCGGCCCAGCCGGTACGCGGCCATGTCACCCAGCACCGACGCCGTCGTCGCGATCACCAGCAGCAGCAGGATGTCCGGCACCTGCTCCGGCCCCGGGACCGGCACGGGACCCGCCGCACCGGCGGCCGCCGCGGCCGCCGCAGCGGTGATCACCAGCACCCCGCTCGGCAGCACCGGGAGGAAGACGTCGAGCACGATGGACAGCGCCACCAGGGCGTAGATCCATGGGCTCGCGGTCAGCGACCCCAGAGTCTCAAACAAAGCGGGACTCCCCAGTCCGGTTGACGTGCTGCGGCATGAAGCGCCGCGACGTCGCGGGGGAGCGGCAGGGGCGGCTGACAGCCATACAGCGTACGCCCGGCACTCCCGCCCCGGGTGCCCGGGGCGCACCGCGCACCACCGCCGTGTCAACTCCGCCGCCACCCACCCCGTCCCGTACTCACCGCGCCTGCCGGACGCGGCTATTCCGCCGCGGTGAGCTCCCGGTCCAGCACCGTCACCAGCCGGGCGCCCCGACGCTTCTTGCGCGCCTGGTCCAGCCGCAGCCGCGCCGTCCGCCCGGACAACGCCAGTGTCATCAGCTGGTTCCCGAACCACGGACCGCCCGTACGCCGCCAGTTCAGCGGCGGCCGCCCCGTCCGCCCGTGCAGCGAGAAGCCGCGCCCCAGCCACCGGCCCGTACGCGACCAGCCCAGCCGGAACCCCCACTTCACCACGGTATGGATCGAATTGTGGACCGGTGAGCACGTCAGCTGGAATATGCGGGAGGTGCTCGGTATTCGAGGCTCGGCCACATACGCGTGGTGCACGTCCCCGGAGAGCACGCACACCGTCGCTGGCGCCCGGGGCCCCGTCCCGACCTCCTCGATCAGATCCGTCAGCGCCGCGAACGACGCCGGGAACGCCGCCCAGTGCTCCAGATCGCTGCGCCGCCGCAGATCCTCACCGATCCTGGCCCACCGCGGCCCGCGCTCACCGCGGCACAACGCCGCATTCCACGTCTCCGCGTCGTGAATCAGCGGAGGCATCAGCCAGGGCAGCGAGGACCCGATCAGCAGGTGGTCGTAATTCCCGTGCCCGGCCAGCGCGTTCTCCCGCAGCCACTGCTGCTCCGCCGGATCGAGCATCGCCCGCCCGTCCTCGGCCAGTACCCGCGCGGCCCGCGTGTCCACCATCAGCAGCCTGGTCCGCCCGAAGTCGCGCCGGTAGCTCCAGCGCACCGAGGCCGGATCGGCGTCCGCCGCGGACGCGAAGGCCCGTAGCGCGTCGGTGCCGTCCCTGTCCTCGCGGACCGCTCCGTACAGCCCGTCGGCCGCCAGCTCGGCGGGCGAGAGATTGCCCAGGTGCTGGTACACCCAATACGACATCAGGCCGCTGAGCACACGCTCCCGCCACCACGGGGTCGCCCGCATCTCCGCGAGCCACGCCTCGCTCGTGTTCCAGTCGTCGATGACGTCGTGGTCGTCGAACATCTGCAGGCTCGGCACCGTCGACAGCAGCCAGCGGATCTCCGGGTCGAGCCACGACTCGTAGTAGAGCCGGGTGTACTCCTCGTAGTCCGCGACCTGGGCACCGGGCGGATCCCGCAGATCCCGGCGGGCGGCGAGCCACTGCCGGGTCTCCTGCGACAGGGCATCCGCATACACCTGGTCGCCGAGCAGCAGCAGGAGCTCCGGGCGCTCCGCCTCCGGGTCGGCGGCCAGCCGCGCCGCGAGGGTGTCGAGCGCGTCCGCGCCGTGCGGCCCGTGCCGGCCGGCGGGCGGCGCGGCCTGCCGGCAGGACCCGAAGGTGACGCGCAGCCCGGGCCGGCCCGAGCCCGCCACGGCCGGAGTGGTGATCGTGCTCGGCGGGAAGGCGCTGCCGGGCAGCGGCCACACCTGCCGTCCGTCGAGCAGCACCTCATAGGCCGTCGTGGCGCCCGGGGTCAGGCCGGTCACCGTCACCAGCGCGTAATGGTGTCCGGCTATCTGGAAGGTCCGCGTGCTGCCGCCGGCCCCGTCCGCGCACCGCACCTCGGCCGTGCACGGGCGGTCCGCCTCGACCCATATGGTGGCCGCTCCGCCCGTCTCCCAGTCGACGTGACGCAGCAGCGGACCCAGACGCAATCCGGCCATGCAACTCCCCCTCCTCCGTATCCCCTTCGATCACGGTACGACGGGGAGGGGGAGCGACGCCTCCCCCTGACGGGGGAAAGATCGACCGGCGGGGCGGGCGGCGGCGGGTCGGCGGCCGACGACCGGTCGGTCAGCCGTCGGTCAGCACTCGGTCCGCAGCCGGTCGGCAGCCGGTCGGCAGTCCGTCCGCAGTCGGTCAGCAGCCGTTCAGGACGTTGACCAGGGCCGTCTTCTCGCCCGAGTCCATGCTCAGGCCCCAGTACTGCTTCACGTTGACCCACATGCGCGCGTACGTACAGCGGTAGGCCGTCCGCGGCGGCAGCCACTTGCCCGGGTCGAGGTCGCCCTTGGCCTGATTGACGTTGTCGGTGACCGCGATGAGCTGGGGGCGGGTGAGGTCGTTGGCGAACTGCTGGCGCTTGGAGGTGGTCCAGGAGGCGGCGCCGGACCGCCAGGCCTCGGCGAGCGGGACGACGTGGTCGATGTCGATGTCGGAGGCGGCCGTCCAGGTGGCGCCGTCGTACTCCGAGTACCAGCGGCCGCTCACCGCGGCGCAGGAGGAGTCCTGGACGACGTTCACCCCGTCGCGCTTCAGCACGGTCTCGCGGGTGTTGCAGGTGCCGGAGACGGTGCTCCAGTGCGGGAAGAGGTCGCGGCTGTAGCCGCTGGTGGATCCTTCCGTCTTCGGCGTGACCGTCGCCAGGTAGGCGCGGGCGGCCGAGGCGCTCATGGGGGTGGGCGGGGCGGCCTGGGCGGCCGGTGCGTTGAGGAGGGAGGTGAGCGCGGCCAGCGCAGCGGCTGACGCGAGCACGCCAACTCGACGCGCGTAGACGTTGGATATGAGTGCCATGAGGGGCTCCCTGGGTGCGGGGGGTACGGCCGTGTCGCCCCGGCGGGGCTCGGCCATGCTGGCGCCATCGGGTTGCGAGGGGATGGGCGCCGGATGACAGCCTGGCGACATGGGCACGTCACATCAAGCCGCGCAAGCACCCTGATTTAAATGGAGGTTGAGATTCCGCCGCTGGCGGCCGGTCGCACCGAGGGGCGGCCCGGGACGAGGCCGGGCAGGCCGGGACCAAAGGCCCATGACGGTTGGCCGTCCGCGTCGCGTACTCTGTTCGGAGCAGAAGGGGAGTAGCTCTTCGCCGGACCGTCGACATACTGCTGGGTCACCCAGCCGGCGCCCGGAGGCAGGCCACGAGCAGCGGTCGGCCAGCGAGACCTTCGGCCGCAGTGTCCTGTCCCGGCGTGGGCGCGTTCCGTACGCGCACGCGCGAGCCAGGGTGCCGCCGAGCCGAAGCGACCCCTGACACACCCCAGGTCTCTCGGTACCGACGGCGTCCTGCCCGACCGATTGAGGTTCCACCCCCGTGTTCAGCTTCAGCATCACGGCGATCGCCTTCGGCGTCGTCTTCCTTGCCGAACTCCCCGACAAGACGGCCCTCGCCGGCCTGATGCTCGGCACCCGCTACCGCGCCTCCTACGTCTTCGCGGGCGTCGCCGCCGCCTTCGCCGTGCACGTCGCCCTCGCCATCGCGGCCGGCAGCGTGCTCACCCTGCTCCCGCACCGCCTCGTCCAGGCCGTCGTCGGCCTCCTCTTCCTCGTGGGCGCGGCCATGCTGCTGCTGAAAAAGGACGACGGGGACGAGGAGATCAAGCCGCCCGCCGACCAGTCCTTCTGGAAGGTCTCCGGGGCCGGCTTCATGCTGATCCTGGTGGCGGAGTTCGGTGACCTGACCCAGATCATGACCGCCAACCTCGCCGCCCGGTACGACGACCCCGTCTCCGTCGGCATCGGCGCCGTGCTGGCCCTGTGGGCGGTCGCGGGCATCGGCATCCTGGGCGGCCGCACCCTGATGAAATACGTACCGCTGCGGCTGATCACCAAGATCGCGGCTGCCGTGATGGCGGCGCTGGCCGTGTTCTCGCTGTACGAGGCGATCACGGGCTGACCGGGCCGGGCCGGGCCGGGGCGCGGTGCGGTGCGTGGCCGGCCCGGTCGCGGGGGCGGAAACTCCGTTGCGGAGGGCGTGCCCCGGGGTCACGCTCGGGGCGTGATCGACTCGACCCCCGCCACCGGCCCCGCCACCGGCTCCGGATCCGGTGCCGCGCCTGCCCCCGACCGCCGTTTCGGCTGGTCCAACATGTTCGTCCACCCCGACGAGGACACCCGTACCGACGGCGGCTTCCGGGGCGAGCGTGACGTACTCGCCGGCTACCTCCGCGACCAGCGGCTCACCCTGGAGCTCAAGTGCGCGGGCCTCGACGCGGAAGCCCTGGCGAGGCGCTCGGTGGCGCCGTCCGACCTCTCCCTGCTGGGGCTCGTACGCCACCTCGCGGGGGTGGAACAGTACTGGTTCCGGAAGGTCATGGCAGGCCAGGACGTACGCCGCCACTACCGGACGGAGGAAGAACCCGCCGGGGAGTTCACCGGCGCGGCGGCCGACCCGGAACTGGTCGCCGACGCATGGACGACCTGGCGGGCCGAGGTCGCCTTCGCGGAACAGTTCGTCGCGCAGGCTCCCGGGATGGACGTCACGGGCGACTGCGGCGATGAGCCGATGGAACTCCGCGAGGTGCTCGTCCACATGATCGAGGAGTACGCCCGCCACAACGGCCACGCGGACTTCCTGCGGGAGTGCATGGACGGGCGCGTAGGGCAGTAGGCGGCCGGGGGAGCAGCCGGGGAGCAGGCGCGGTCGGGGCCTCGGCCTCCGGTCGGCGCGCTACCGCGCGGGCGCGTCCTGGTGCTCCGCCCGCAGGGTGATGCGGATCGAGCCGTCGGGGCCGGCCGCCACATCGAGGAACGTCAGGTCAGGAACGTGCACCGTCGGGCCGTGCGCGGCAGCGCGGGGGCCCACGCCGATCACGCGCATGCCCGCCGCCCGGCCCGCGGCTATACCCGCGGCCGAGTCCTCGAAGACGATGCAGTCGGCCGGGTCCACTCCCAGCGCGGCGGCACCCTTGAGGAAGCCCTCGGGGTCCGGCTTGCTGGCGCCGACGGACTCCGCCGTGACCCGCACCTCGGGCATCGGCAGCGCGGCGGCCGTCATCCGGGCGGTGGCCAGAACGGCATCGGCGGACGTGACCAGGGCGTGCGGCAGAGCGCCGATCGCGGCCATGAAGGCCGGGGCGCCCGCGACGGGGACCACACCGTCGGTGTCGGCCGTCTCGCGGGCCAGCATCTCGGCGTTCTCGGCGAGGTTGACCTCCATGGGGCGGTCCGGCAGCAGCACGGCCATGGTGGCGTAGCCCTGGCGGCCGTGGACCACCTTCAGGGCCTCTTCCGGGTCCAGGCCGTGGGAGACCGCCCAGTCGCGCCAGCAGCGCTCCACCACCGCGTCGGAATTGACGATCGTGCCGTCCATGTCCAGGAGCAGGGCCTTGGCGGAGAGGACTGCGGGTGCGGTGGTCGTGGTGGTGCTGGCCGGCATCGGCGGGGCTCCAGACGGGCGGGAAAAGAGAACAAGTGGTTCCGTCCACCGGTCAGGGAGTGTGGACGGAACCACTTTGTTCCTCAACGATACAAAACGTGGGACGGTCTGCGCCACTCAAGGGCGTGTGACCCCTGTCGCGCTCCCTGCCCCGAGGGCCGCGCCGCCTCCGGCGCACCCCTCGCCCTCTCTTCAGTTGTGTCTCCGCGCAGCGTCCCAGCGGTATCGCGTCTCGCCGCGTCTCGCCGCACCGTCCCGGCCCGTCCTG
Source organism: Streptomyces yangpuensis (assembly GCF_024666385.1). Classification (NCBI taxonomy): domain Bacteria; kingdom Bacillati; phylum Actinomycetota; class Actinomycetes; order Kitasatosporales; family Streptomycetaceae; genus Streptomyces; species Streptomyces yangpuensis. The sequence continues at coordinate 2,336,081 of NZ_CP102514.1, read as the reverse complement.
GCGGCCTACCCCTCCAGCGCCTTGCGGGTAACAGGCCCGTAGATGCCCCACTCCTGGTCGTCGATCCCCTGGTCGTACTGGAACTCCGACAGCGCCCTCTCGACCCGCCAGTCGAACTTTCCGTGGAACTTGCCCCCGTAGAGACCCTGCCCCGCCAGCAGCCGCTGGAGCTTCTCCACCTCCGGACCCGAGTCCCCGTAGCGCAGAACCGGGGCCTGCGCGGGCGGTGGCGGACTGGAGGAACGGCTCGCGCTGGGCGACGCGCTCGGGGACGGCGGCGCGGAGGAAGCCGACCGGGACGCGCTCGGCGACGGCGACGGCGACTTCGAGGCGCTCGGCGACGCGGAAGCCGACGGGGACGCGGAGGTCTTGCTCGGGCTGCCGGACGGCGTGGCCGGAGCGGCGCTCACCGCGGGCGCCGAGGCCTTCGCCTCCACCAGGGCCGCATCGCTCTCGGAGGAAGCAGGAAGCACCCACACCGCCACGGCCGTGCCACTGAGAGCCACGGCCGCCGCGGCGCCGACCAGCAGGGCCAGCGGCCGCCGGCGGGAAGGCCGGCTCGACCACTCCTCCGGGCCCCCGCCCCCGCCCCCACCCCCTCCTTCGCCCGGTGCGGGGCCGGCTGCCGGGACCGCACGCAGCCGGACCGTCTCCGTCGGGTCCGGCGAGGGCACCGGAGGGCCCGACTGCCACGGGCTCTCCTGCCACGGGCCGTCCTGCCACGGCCCGGCCGCGGGCGCCACGGGTATCCCGTACGCCGGAGTGGCGTCCTCCTCCGCCGGAGTGTCGTCCTCAGCCGCCGCATGCCGGGGCGCGGCAGCCGCGGGCGGCGGGGCGACCACGCCGGCCACGGGCTGCGGTGACGGCGGCGCGGCCTCCGCGGGAAGCTCGCCCGGATCGGACAACGTCACATACGGACGGATGCGCAGAGGGTTGAAACCCACACCCGGCGCACACCCGCAGGCGGCGCCGGCAGCGTCGCAATTCGGACAGTGCTCACCGTTCACTGGGACTCCCTCCCCTGGCCATTGCCTGCGATTATGCAGACCCGTCGCAGACCTCCCAACCGTCCGAGAGGCCATAACCGGACACACCGCTCAGGATGGAAATGTTGATCCGGCCGGAGGAGGGATCGATGGCTCAGGATGCGACCAAAGGTGCCGTGGGCCCGGTCCCCGGCCCACAGAAGCCCGGCCCCGCAGGTGAGCACAGCTCCCGCGAGGTGCTCGTCCCCATCGGCGCACTGCTCCTGGGGCTGCTGATCGCGGCGCTCGACCAGACCATCGTCTCCACCGCCCTGCCGACCATCGTCAGCGACCTCGGCGGCATGGCCCACCTCTCCTGGGTCGTCACCGCCTACATGCTCGCCGCCACCGCCGCCACCCCGCTGTGGGGCAAGCTCGGGGACCAGTACGGCCGCAAGAAGCTCTTCCAGTACGCCATCGTCCTCTTCCTGATCGGGTCGGCACTGTGCGGACTGGCCCAGGACATGCCGCAGCTCATCGGCTTCCGCGCCCTGCAGGGCCTGGGCGGCGGCGGACTGATCGTGCTGTCGATGGCGATCGTCGGCGACATCGTCCCGCCCCGTGAACGAGGCCGGTACCAGGGCCTCTTCGGCGCCGTCTTCGGCGCGACCAGCGTGCTGGGCCCCCTCCTGGGCGGCCTGTTCGTCGACAACCTCTCCTGGCGCTGGGTCTTCTACATCAACCTCCCCATCGGTCTCGTCGCCCTCGTCGTCATCGCCGCCGCCCTCCACATCCCGGTGCGGTCCTCGAAGCACACCATCGACTACCTCGGCACCTTCCTCATCGCCTGCGTCGCGACCTGCCTCGTTCTCGTCGCCTCCCTCGGCGCCACCTGGGGCTGGGGCTCCGCCCGGATCGTCGGCGTCGCCGTCCTCGGCATCCTGCTGCTCGCCGGCTTCCTCCTCGTCGAACGCAAGGCCGCCGAACCGGTCCTGCCGCTGAAGCTCTTCCGCATCCGCACCTTCACCCTCTGCTCGGCGATCAGCTTCGTCGTCGGCTTCGCGATGTTCGGGGCGATGGTCTACCTGCCGACCTTCCTGCAGATCGTCCAGGGCGTCTCACCCACCATGTCCGGCGTCCACATGCTGCCGATGGTCATCGGCATGCTGATCTCCTCCACCGCCTCCGGGCAGATCGTCAGCCGGACCGGCCGCTGGAAGGTCTTCCCGCTCGCCGGCACCGCCGTCACCGCCCTCGGCCTGCTCCTCCTCCACCAGTTGCACCGCACCAGCTCCACCTGGGAGATGAGCGTCTACTTCTTCGTCTTCGGCGCCGGACTCGGCCTGGTCATGCAGGTCCTCGTCCTCGTCGTGCAGAACGCCGTCAGCTACGCCGACCTCGGCGTCGCCACCTCGGGTGCCACCTTCTTCCGCTCCATCGGCGCCTCCTTCGGCGTCGCGATCTTCGGCACGGTCTTCACCAACCAGCTCGACGACAAACTGTCCGCCTCCCTGGCCGGCGTCACCCTGCCCGCCGACGCCGGCATCCCCGAGCTCGAGGCGGACCCCAGAGCCATCGGCGCACTCCCCGGGGACCTACGGCCCCGCGTGCTCGACGCCTACGCCACCGCCATCACCGACGTCTTCCTCTACGCCGTACCCGTCGTCCTGATCGCCTTCGTACTCGCCTGCTTCCTGAAGGAGGACAAGCTCCGCGCCTCCGTCACCGCACCCGACGTCACCGAGACCCTGGCCTCCAACCCCGTCCAGCGCTCCTCCCGCGACGAGGTCGCCCGCGCGCTGTCCGTCCTCGGCAGCCGCGAAGGCCGCCGCCACGTCTACGAGAAGATCACCGCGAAGGCCGGCTACGACCTGCTGCCCGCCTCCAGCTGGCTGCTGCTGCGGATCAACAAATACGGCTCGGCGGAACCGGCGCTCCTCGCCGAGCGCGTCAACGTGCCACTGACGGTCATCACGGACGCCGCCCGCCAGATCGAGGAGCGCGGGCTCGCCGTCCGCGACGGGCTGCCGCTGGTCCTCACCGAGCAGGGAAGAGAAGTCGCCGCGAAGCTCAGCGCGGCCCGGCTGGAGTCCCTCGCCGAACTCCTCGGCGACTGGTGGGGCCCCGACCGCCCGACCGACCTGATCGAACTGGTCGAGGAGATCAACACGGAGCTGTGCGGATCCGACGCCGAGGAGCCCTACGACGCCGAGCCCCGGCGCGACCACGCCGCACCTTAGAACCAGGCCCTGCCGCACCCCTCCCTCACGGGATCAGACCAGGCGCTTCTCGAACCAGTGCTCCGCATACGGGCCGGAGTTGTACGCGGGTATCTCGTGATAGCCGTTGCGCGCATACAACGCACGGGCCTCCACCAGGTCCGACCGGGTGTCCAGCCGGACCCGCTCCGCGCCCAGCGCACGGCTCTCCGCCTCCAGGACCCGGAGCAGGGCCGCCCCGCCGCCGGTACCGCGGGCGCGCCCGTCCACATACACCCTGGTGAGCTCGGCGGTCTTCGCGTCGAGCATCCGGACGCCGCCGCACGCGAGCGCCTCGCCCGCCAGGCGGCCGACGACGAACTGTCCCGTCGGCGGTGCCAGCCCGTCGTCCGGGAAATCCAGCAGCCCCTGGTCGATCTCGGCCTCGGTGACCTGGCGTTTCCAGTACCGGCCGGCGACCTCGGCGTAATAGGCACGGCGCAGCCGGGTCGCGTCGCCCGTCGTGAACGGTTCCGGGGACACGGTCCACGAGGCGCGAGCGGACGGCGTAGGGATGAGGTGTTCGCTGTGAGTGGTCATGGCGTCATTGTGGAGTGGGCGCGCGATCTCCCGCGTGGAATATCCACAATGGCGGGCTGATGATAGGAAAAACGAACATTCCGCGTACCCGGAGGGTGTGAAACGCCATGGCAGAGCATCCGGACTGTGCCCTGATCCGCCGCGGCTACGAGGCCTTCGGCAACGGCGACATGGAGGCGTTGGGCGCGCTCATGACGGCCGACGTCATCCACCACGTGCCCGGCGACAACCCCATGTCCGGGCACCACAAGGGCCGGGAACACGTCCTCGACCTCTACCGCCGCATCGGCGAGGAGACGAAGGGCACCTTCCAGGTCCACCTGGAATCCGTGCTCGCCGACGGCCGGGGACACGTGATGAGCTTCCACACGGCGCGCGGTGACCGCGGTGACCGCGGTATCGAGATCCGCCAAGGACTCTTCTTCACGATCGTCGGCCACAAGATCACTGACATCGACGAGTGCACCGCGGACATCGACGAGGAAGACGCCTTCTGGAGCTGACCCGCGACCTCCGACCCGCGACCCCGACCCCCGACCCCGACCCGCGACCCGACCCGCGACGCCCGCCCCGACCCGCGCCCCGCCTCCGACCCCGATCGCTCCCGACCGCGGCCGAAGCACCGGCAACCGTCCGGACCCCGGAGCACCCGCCCGAGGTCCGGCAGCTGCGCGCACCGGCCGGAGTCCGGCCGCTGCGCGCACCGGGCGCGGGAAGGTGTGGCGTCAGGGCTGCTTCGGTGCCGCCTGCTGCACGACCTCGAACGACCAGACCGTCGACGCCGAGGCCGCCGGCTTCGGCCGCTCCGCACCGCCGCCCGCACCGCCCTCGCCGCCGCCACCGCCGCCGCCACCGCCCTGGTGAGCGGCCTTCATCGGCCCCTCCATCCACGCCTGGAAGTCCTCCTCCGAACGCCACCGCGTGTAGACGAGGTACTGGTCGGTGCCCTCCACCGGGCGCAGCAGCTCGAACCACTCGAACCCGTCGGAGCTCTCCACCGCCCCCGCACGTGATGCGAAGCGCCGTTCCAGGACCTCCCGCTGCTCGGCGGGAACCGTCAGTGCGTTGATCTTCACGATGCTCATGGAGCCATCCTAGGGATCCTGCGGGGGATATCGTCGTGCGGGTAATGGAGCGCGGCAGCCAGGCGAAGTCGGGGTTGCGGTCAACAGGGCGGAGGCCGGCGGGGCGTGGCGAACGCGGCAGAGCACAGCACAGCGGACGGACATGCCGGGGTCATAGGCGGCAGCAGACTCGGCGCGGCGCGTCTCCTCCTGTGGGCGCTGGCCGGGGCCCTCGCCGTCAGACAGGCCGCCGCGGTGCTGCGCGTTCCGCCGGGCGAGTGGCTGGGCGGCTTCCACCTCCCCGGCGCGGGGGGCTCCGTCTACGACGTCGGACAGTTCGCCGGCACCCCCTTCGCCGGGCTGGTCCTCAAGCCGTTCGTCGGCCTCGCCGCGCCCTCGCTGGAGGTCGCCTGGACCTGCGTGACGCTGCTGTTCGTCGCCGGCATCGGTCTCGTCGCCGCCCGCGGCCTGCCCGACCCGGTGCCGCGGCGCACCGCGCTGCTCGCCGCGCCCGTCCTCACCGCCCTGATGATGGTCTCGCTGCCCGTCCGCGAGGCCGCCTCACCCGGCCGGACCGCCGTCGTGCCCGTCCTGCTGCTGCTCCTGGCCGTCTTCCGCGTGCCCGGAGACCGGCCCGCAGGTGTCCTGGTCGGCCTCGCCGCCGCGCTCCAGCCGGCGCTGCTGCTCTTCGCCCCGCTGCTGTGGCTGACCGGGCGCCGCCCCGCCGCCCGGACCGCCGCCGTGACCTTCGCCGCGGCCACCGCCCTTTCCTGGGCGGCCCTGCCGCGCGACTCCTGGACGTACTGGGTCCGGCACCTGGCCGGCACCGGCCTCGGCGGCGCCCCCGACGGCCTCGCCAACCAGTCCCTGCACGGCGCGCTGCTGCGCCTCGGCCTGACCGGACCGGTCGAGATCTTCCTCTACGCCGCCCTCGCGGGCGCCGTCGTCTGGTTCGGCCTGCGCCGCGCCGTCCGCTACGCCCGCGACGGCCAGCTGCTGCTCGCCGTCGCCGTCACCGGCTGCGCCGCCGTCGCCGTGTCGCCGGCCGGATGGCGCCACCAGCTGCTGTGGGTGCTGCTCGCCGTCGCCGGCAAGGTGGGCAGGCGCGCCGCCGACCGGCGCGTGTGGCCGGTCGCGGTGGTCCTCGCCATGACCCTGCCGAGCGCGGTGCTGCTGCCGAACCTGGCCGCGCTGGCCCCCGTACGCGACAACGTGCTGCTGCTCATCGCGGTGGCGGCGGCATGCGCGGTGCCGTTCCTGCCGCGCTCGTCCCCGTACTGGCGCGATCCCGTGCCCACCGACTACGGGCGGCCGGCGGCGGCCCGCTGGTCGCGCGTGCCGCTGCTGCCGTTCTGGCGGCGCGTGCTGTCCCGCCCGAACCTGCTGCTGGAACTCCTGCTGATACGGGTCGGCTACTCGCTCTACTCCCACATCCGGGCGGCCGCCCCCACCAGCCGCTCCCTCGCCGAGGGCAACGGCAGCCAGATCCTCGGGATCGAGCGGGTACTGGGCATGGACATCGAACACGCCGTCAACCGCGCCGTGGTGGACACGCCCTGGCTGGAGGCCTTCTTCAACTTCTACTACACCTCCTTCCACTTCGTGGTCCCGCTGACGATCCTGGCGGTCCTGTACTGGCGGCGCCCCGGCGACTACCGCTGGGCCCGCGCCTCCCTGGGCCTGGCCACGGTCCTGGCCCTCGCCGGCTTCTGGCTCTACCCGCTCGCGCCGCCGCGCCTGATGCCGGGCCTCGGCTTCGTCGACACCGTCCACGGCCCGCAGGACCTGGCCAACCCGTCGTACGGGGCCATGACCGCGATCTCCAACCAGTACGCGGCGATGCCCTCGCTGCACTTCGGCTGGTCGCTGTGGTGCGGGATCGTGATCGTGATGCTGGCGCCGAAGGGCTGGCAGAAGCTGCTGGGCGCCCTGCACCCGCTGATCACGGTGTGCGCGATCGTCGCCACCGCCAACCACTGGGTGCTGGACGCGGTCGGCGGAGCGGTCGTCGTGGCCGCCGGCTTCGGGCTCGTCCACGTCCTGTCCGGGCCGCGCGGCCTGCACACGAGCCTGCCCGCGCAGCAGCACGAGGACGGTACGGAACGGGCGGCGGCCCCCGCCGAACCCGTCGCCGGGGCGCGCCCCTAGAACGCCTGGGCGGCCCCTGCCCTGCCCGCCGTCGCGCGGGCGTCAGCCGCCGCCGTGCCGCCCCCGCGCAGCAGGGCGCAGCGCGACGGCCAGCCGTATGCCCAGGCGACGACGACCTGCGCGAACCTGCGCGGGGGCGGACCCGGCCGTGCGCCGGGCGCAGGCCGAAGGGGCGCCGGGGCGCACATCGCCCCGGCGCCCCTTCGGCTGGATCGCCGCTGTGAGTCAGGATCACCCCGTTCGGGCCGGCCCGCCACTCGAACGGGGGGCCGGGAGCGACCAGCGGACGGCAGGGGCCGGGGCGTGGGAGGAGCGGCCCCTGCCGTCCTGGGTCACGGGTCAGCCGTGGCTGACCCGGAGTTCCTTGATGCCGTTGAGCCAGGCCGCCCGCAGCCGGCGCGGTCCCTCGCCGGCCAGCCGCAGGTCGGGCAGGGCGTCGGCCAGGGCGTTGAAGATCAGGTCGATCTCCATCACGGCGAGGGACTTGCCGAGGCAGAAGTGCGGACCGCCGCCGCCGAAGCCCAGGTGCGGGTTCGGGTCGCGGGTGATGTCGAAGACGTCCGGGTTCTCGAAGACCTCGGGGTCGTGGTTGGCGGAGGAGTAGAACATCCCCACCCGGTCTCCCGCCCTGATCTTCTGACCGCCCAGCTCGGTGTCCCGGGTGGCGGTGCGCTGGAAGGACACCACCGGGGTGGCCCAGCGGACGATCTCCTCCGCGGCGGTGGACGGCCGGGTCGCCTTGTAGAGCTCCCACTGCTCGGGGTGGGTCAGGAAGGCGTGCATGCCGTGGCTGATGGCGTTGCGCGTGGTCTCGTTGCCCGCGACCGCCAGCAGCAGCACGAAGAAGCCGAACTCGTCGGAGCCGAGGTTGCCCTGTCCCTCGGCGGCCACCAGCTGGGTGACGATGTCCTGGGCCGGGCACTCCTTGCGCTGCGCGGAGAGGTTCATCGCGTAACCGATGAGCTCCATGGCGGCGTTGGAGCCGACCTCGGCCGTGATCGCGTACTCCGGGTCGTCGTAGGCGATCATCTTGTTCGACCAGTCGAAGATCTTGGAGCGGTCCTTCTGCGGTACGCCGATCAGCTCGGCGATGGCCTGCAGCGGAAGCTCGCACGCCACCTGCGTGACGAAGTCGAAGCTCCCGTCGGCCGCCGCGGCCGAGGCCTCCTCGACGATCCGCCGGGCCCGGTCGCGCAGTGCCTCCTCCAGCCCTCGGATGGCGCGCGGGGTGAAACCGCGCTGCACGATCTGGCGTACGCGGGAATGTTCCGGCGGATCCATGTTCAGCATGATCAGGCGCTGGGCATCGATCGCGTCACGCTGGATGTGCTCGTTGAAGCGGATGATGGCGGTGTTGGTGGTCGAGGAGAACAGCTCGGGGTGCGTGGAGACGTACTTGACGTCCGCGTGCCGGGTCACGGCCCAGTAGCCCTCGTCGTCGAAACCGGTGACCCCCCGGCGCTGCGGGCACCACCACACCGGGGCGGTCTGCCTCAGCCGCGCGAACTCCGGGTAGGGGACCCGGCTCTGGAGCAGGTCGGGGTCGGTGGCGTCGAAGCCGTCGGGGAGCGCGGGGCAGGACATCGGGCAACTCCAAAGTCTGACGGACCATCAGAAGTTGGCTCGAAGGTAGTAACGAGTTCCAGAAGTGACAAGGGTCGGCGCGCCAACTGTTGCGTGGGGAATCCGTGCAGGCCGCGTGCAAGACCCTTGCGTGCCGGGCTCGAGGTCATAAGACTGCGGATAGAACTAGAACGCGTACTAGTTCGGGGCGGGGCGCCGGGACGGCCCGCCGCGCTGGCGCTGTGCAGGAGAGGACGAGCTCATGGCCGCGGAACCCGTCATCGTCGAAGCCGTACGCACCCCGATCGGCAAGCGCGGAGGTGCGCTCGCCAACCTCCATCCCGCCTACCTGCTCGGCGAGACCTACCGCGAGCTCCTCGCCCGTACCGGAATCCAGCCGGACTGCGTCGAGCAGATCGTCGGCGGCACCGTCACCCACGCCGGCGAGCAGTCCATGAACCCCGCCCGCACCGCCTGGCTCGCCATGGGGCTCCCGTACGAGACCGCCGCGACGACCGTGGACTGTCAGTGCGGCAGCTCCCAGCAGGCCAACCACATGGTGGCCAACATGATCTCCGGCGGGGTCATGGACATCGGCATCGCCTGCGGCGTCGAGGCCATGAGCCGCGTACCGCTGGGATCGGGCTCCAAGCACGGCCCGGGCAAGCCCTTCCCGGACGAGTGGAACGTCGACCTCCCCAACCAGTTCGAGGCCGCCGAACGCATCGCCCGCAACCGGGGCCTGACCCGCGAGGACGTCGACCGTCTCGGACTGCTCTCCCAGGAGCGGGCCAATGCCGCCTGGGCCGAGGAGCGGTTCAAGCGCGAGACCTTCGCCGTACAGGTGCCCACCACGGAGGAGGAACAGGCCGCCGGGCAGGGCATGTGGCGCCTGGTCGACCGGGACGAGGGCCTGCGCGACACCAGCATGGAGGCCCTGGCCCGGCTCAAGCCCGTCATGCCCACCGCCGTGCACACCGCCGGGAACTCCTCGCAGATATCCGACGGCGCCGCCGCCGTGATGTGGGCCTCGCGCAAGATGGCCCGCGCCCTCAAACTCAAGCCGCGCGCCCGGATCGTCGCCCAGACCCTCGTCGGCGCCGACCCCCACTACCACCTGGACGGGCCGGTCGACGCGACGCGGGCCGTGCTCGGCAAGGCCGGGATGTCCCTCAAGGACATCGACCTCGTCGAGATCAACGAGGCCTTCGCCTCCGTCGTCCTCAGCTGGGCCAAGGTCTTCGACCAGGACCTGGAGAAGGTCAACGTCAACGGCGGCGGCATCGCCCTCGGCCACCCCGTCGGCGCCACCGGCGCCCGTCTGATCACCACCGCACTGCACGAGCTGGAACGCCGCGACAAGGAGTTCGCCCTGATCACCATGTGCGCCGGGGGCGCGCTGGCGACCGGGACGATCATCCAGCGCCTCTGACCGCGCCCCGCGCACACCCCCCGCGCGCAGGGCGCACGCGATCCCGTGGGATGGGATGCAGAAGGCCCCGGCGGCCGGACCTGGGGAGGCCGGCCACCGGGGCCTTCGAATGTCTTGCTACTGCTACTGCTACTGCTACTGCTACTGGTGCTGCCGCGGGCGACGGCTCAGTACCAGTGGTTGGCCTGCCAGAAGTTCCAGGCGCCGACGGGGCTGCCGTAGCGCTCGTTCATGTAGTCCAGGCCCCACTTGATCTGGGTGGCCGGGTTGGTCTTCCAGTCGGCGCCCGCGGAGGCCATCTTCGAGGCCGGCAGGGCCTGGACCAGGCCGTACGCGCCGGAGGAGGCGTTCGTGGCGGTGTGGTTCCAGCCGCTCTCACGGGAAACGATGTTGTTGAAGGCCGCGAACTGCGCCGGGTCCTTGATCATCTGCTGCGCGATCGCCTTCGCACCCGTCGGAGCGGCCTGCGCGGGAACCGCGGCCAGCATGGAACCGGCGACGCCCAGGGCGAGGACGGAACCGACGAGGGTCTTCTTGGAAGCGGCGATGCGGCGGATGACAGCGTTGGACACGGATGAACCTTCCGAAGGGGACAAGGGCGGTCGCACGCATGCCGAGGACATGCGTGAGCCACTCACGCGAAGGAGAGGGGTTCGTCGGCGGGGGGTCGAACACCCCGGCCGCCTTGCGACTCATCCAGTTCTACCGACGCCCCGACGTCCTGGCAAAGAGCCCGGCTACTAGCCCACCCCGCACATCGGGAGCCGCCGAACCCGGGCGAACCGGATGAACAGTGGTCTAACGGGCGCCCCGCGGCCTACTATCCGCCCTCGTATGTGACCTGCGTCCTGTGGGCCGCCTCACCGGCGAGGGCCTCGGAACTCACCCTGGGTGCCCGGACGTGCACCCTGACGTGGCAGGTTCACGGCTGTCTCCGCCCCCGGATCGAAGGTGACGGGCGCATCGAAGGCGGCCTTCCGCGTGGCCCGCCGCAACGCCCGCAGCAGCGTGCCGCCGAGCGCGAGCGTCAGTACGACCGTCAGCGTCGCCCTGCCCAGGTCCCAGCCCAGCGAGGTCGCCAGGTAGTACGCGACGAACCGCGCCAGGTTCGCGGCCAGCGGCTCCCCAGGCTGGAAGGAGATGGCCTGCCCCTGGCCCGGAATGATCGTCCAGCCCTGCAGGTTCATGACCGCGCCGTACGCGAAGGCGCCCACGAAGCCGTACGCGGCCAGCATCAGCAGCTCCGCCCGGCCACGGATCCGCTCCGGGCCCGGCAGCAGTCCCGCCCCCAGCGCGAACCAGCCCATCGTCAGCATCTGGAACGGCATCCACGGCCCGACCCCGCCCGTCAGCAAGGCGGAGGCGAACATCGTCACCGAACCGAGGACGAACCCGAAGCCCGGGCCGAGCACCCGGCCGGCCAGCACCATCAGGAAGAACATCGGCTCCAGACCGGCCGTGCCCGCGCCCAGCGGTCTCAGCGCAGCCCCTACGGCGGCGAGCACGCCCAGCATCGCCACCGCCTTCGCGTCCATGCCGTCGTCGGCGATCGTCGCCACGACGACACCGACGAGGAGCGGAAGCAGCGCCGCGAACAGCCACGGGGCGTCCTGGGAGTGCGCGAGGAGCCCCGACTGCCGGTCGGCGAGGAGCGGCCAGCCGAAAGCCGCGATGCCGATGAGGGTGACCAGCACCAGGACGGCGGCGGCCCGGGGGCCGATCCGGACGGGGCGGTGCGGGCGGTGCGGGCGGTTCGTGCGGCTCGGGCGGTCCGCGGCGCGGGGGCGGCTCATTCGGCGGCCGTCGCGTCGAGGGCCTGCGCGACCTGGCTCACGGTGAGCCAGTGGCCCGGCGCCAGCACCTTCGCCACCTGCGGCGCGAACGCCGGCGAGGACACCACGACCTCCGCCGTCGGACCGTCCGCGACCACCTCCCCGCCCGCCAGGATCACCACGCGGTCGGCCAGCTCGGCGGCGAGCTCCACGTCGTGCGTGGCCAGGACGACGGCATGCCCGTCGGCGGCCAGGCCGCGCAGGACCTCGATCAGGCGGGCCTTGGCGGCGTAGTCCAGACCGCGCGTGGGCTCGTCGAGCAGCAGCAGGGCGGGCCGGCCCGTGAGGACCAGCGCCAGCGCCAGGGCGAGACGCTGGCCCTCGGACAGATCGCGGGGGTGGGTGTCGTCGGGGACACCTGGCAGCAGGCCGGAGACCAGAGCCCGGCAGGTGCCGGGGGCCGCTCCGGCGTCGGAGTCGGCGGCGGCGCACTCGGCGGCGACCGTGTCGGCGTACAGCAGGTCCCGGGGCTCCTGCGGAACGAGACCGACGCGGCGCACCATCTCGGGCGGCGGCGTACGGTGCGGGGTCCGGCCGCCGACGGTCACCTCGCCGGTGGTGGGGGCGAGCGTACCGACGAGGGTGGCCAGCAGGGTGGACTTGCCGGCGCCGTTGCGGCCCATCAGGGCGATGGTCTCGCCGGGCACCACCGTGAGGTCGATGCCGTGGAGGACTTGGCGGGAGTCGCGGCGAAGGCCGAGGTTGTGCGCCCGAGCGGGGTCGCCTGCGGCGGGCTCGGCGGTCTCGGCGGGTTGCGGCGCGGCGCGGCGCAGCAGGCGGGCGAGCAGTCCGGGTGCCGCGCCGTTGCCGGGGGCGCCGCCCCCGGACCCCCGCGCCTCAAACGCCGGCGGGGCTGAAATGCCCGGCGGGGCTGGAGTGGTCGGCGGGGCTGAAAGGGGGGAGCACGTCGCTTGCGAGAGGCGGGTGCGGAGGGGGGTGGCCCGGCGGCGGGCGTCGCGGACCGACAGGGGGAGGGGGGACCAGCCCGCGAGGCGGCCCAGGGCGACCACCGGCGGGTACACCGGGGAGACTGCCATCGCCTCCGCCGGGGTGGCGAGGACCGGCGCAGCGCCGCGGGACGGCAGCAGCAGGACGCGGTCGGCGTACTGCACCACCCGCTCCAGCCGGTGCTCCGCCATCAGCACGGTGGTGCCCAGGTCGTGGACCAGACGCTGGAGGACCGCCAGGACCTCCTCCGCCGCCGCCGGGTCCAGCGCGGACGTCGGCTCGTCCAGCACCAGCACCTTCGGGTGCGTGGTCAGCACCGAGCCGATCGCGACCCGCTGCTGCTGGCCGCCGGACAGCGTCGTGATCGGCCGGTCGCGCAGCTCGTTCAGGCCCAGCAGGTCGAGGGTCTCCTCCACCCGGCGGCGCATCACCGCGGGCGGCAGGCCCAGGGACTCCATCCCGTAGGCCAGCTCGTCCTCCACCACGTCCGTCACGAAGTGCGCCAGGGGATCCTGCCCCACCGTGCCCACCACGTCCGCGAGCTCCCGCGGCCGGTGCGTACGCGTGTCCCGGCCCGCGACCGTGACCCGGCCGCGCAAGGTGCCGCCCGTGAAGTGCGGAACCAGCCCGGAGACCGTCCCCAGCAGGGTGGACTTGCCGACCCCGGACGGGCCGACCAGCAGCGTCAGCTCGCCCTCCGGGACCTCCAGGTCGACGTCCCGGAGCGAGGGGGCGCCAGCACCGTCGTAGGTGACCGACACCTCATCGAAACGGATCACTGCGACGCCTCCTTCGGCGGTACGGGTGCCACGAAGGCGGGCAGCAGGCCGATCAGCACGGAGGCCGCCGGCCACAACGGCAGCGAAGGGGCCACCAGCGGGACCACCCCCGGGTGCATACCGGCCGGATCGACACCGCCGGCATGGATGAGCAGGCCCGCGACGGCCGCCCCGGAACCGGCGACCAGCCATGCGCGCACACCCCACCGGTCGGGCCGGTAGCGGGTGCGCACCGACCGGCGCCCGCCGAGCCGCAGCCCCGCCAGGGCCAGGACCACGCCGATGCCGAGCACGGGCAGCCCGTACGCGGCGCCCTGCGCGGCCAGCAGACCGTACGTCCCCGCGCACACGCCGAGCAGGCCGCCGAGGGTGAGCACGGTGGTGGTGTGCCGGACGGCGGGCGGGACCTGCGCGGTACGGCCGTAGCCGCGGGCGTCCATCGACGCGGCGACCGCGACCGAGCGTTCCAGGGCGCCCTCCAGCACCGGCAGGCCGATCTGGAGGACGGCCTTGATGCCGCCGGCTGCGCGGCCGCGCAGCCGGCGGGCCGTGCGCAGGCGCACGACGTCGGCGACCAGGTTCGGCGCGAAGGTCATGGCGACGACGACCGCGACCCCGGCCTCGTACAGGGCGGCCGGCAGGGACTTCAGCAGCCGCGCCGGATTGGCGAGGGCGTTCGCGGCGCCCACGCAGACCAGGAGCGCGGCCAGCTTCGCACCGTCATAGAACGCGAAGACAAGCTGCTCGGCGGTGACCCTCCCGCCGAACCGGATGCCCTGCGCCCACGCGGGCAGCGGCACCTCCGGCAGGACGAACAGGGTGTGCGTGCCGGGGATGGGCGAGCCCAGGAGCATCGAGAAGAGCAGGCGCAGGCCGATGACGAACAGACCGAGCTTGAGGAACGCCCCGTAGGAACGGGCCCAGGGCGCGTCCGTGCGGCGCGCCGCCACCACGAAACCGGCGACGCCGACGATCAGCCCGAGCACGAGCGGATTGGTCGTGCGGGACGCGGCGGTGGCCAGACCGAGGGCCCACAGCCACCAGGCCCCCGCGTGCAGGGCGGTGGCCCGCCCGTCCTGCGGGGCCCGGAACCTTTCGTACGACGGCCGGCGCGGGGCGGCCGCCGCCGCGGGCGCGCCCCGGCGGGCCGGGGGTATGCCCTCGGGTGCGGCTCCGGTGGACGCGCCACCTGCAGCGCCGCCCGCAGCTCCGCCTGCAGCGCCACCTGCAGCTCCGCCGAGAGCCGCGGAGGCTCCGCCGGGGCGCGGCGCGGGGTGCGTCATCGGCGCCGGCGGCGGGACTGCCAGACGCCCGCGGCGGCCAGGAAGGCGACCGCGGCGATGCCCACCAGCAGGCCCGCGGACGGGACGCGGCCCGGCGCGGACCCGGACGGCTCGGCGGACGCCTGCGCCGCGCCCGTCTCGGCCATCTGCTCCCCGCAGCCGTGCTGGGGGTAGCCCGAGATCGCGCACAGCAGCGCGGCGCTGTTGTAGCGCAGCGGCTTCGCGACCGCCGCCAGCGCCTCGGCCGTCGTGGCCTCCGGCGCCAGCTGAGCGCAGGCCGTGCGCGGGGCCTCCTGCGGCACCACCTCGCCCGTCGGGGCGTCCGCCTGCACACCGAAGTCGATGACCAGGGCCACCCGCTTTCGGCCCTCCACCGGGGCGGTGGCCCCGCACACGGCCTCGAAGTCGGCCGCGGCCCGCGGCTTCGCCGCCTCGGCCGCCGCGTCCTTGCTCACCGCGAAGCGGAAGCCCTGCACGGAGCCGTCCGCGGGGCGGGACAGGGACGGCCCCTGCGTGGCGTACGACCACT
Source organism: Streptomyces yangpuensis (assembly GCF_024666385.1). Taxonomy (NCBI): domain Bacteria; kingdom Bacillati; phylum Actinomycetota; class Actinomycetes; order Kitasatosporales; family Streptomycetaceae; genus Streptomyces; species Streptomyces yangpuensis. The sequence continues at coordinate 2,320,740 of NZ_CP102514.1, read as the reverse complement.
GGCCGCCGTCCGCACCGTCCCAGAACGACCAGTAGCGGTAGCCGGCCGCCAGCGCCGGAGCGGCGGCCAGCAGGGCCAGGACGATGCCGAGGGCGAGGCCCGCGGCGGGCAGGCGGCGGCGCATCAGAGCTGGTTCTTCTTCCGGCGGCCGCTCAGCAGGATGCCGATGCCCATACCGGCCGCGGCGCCCGCACCGATGATCCACCAGAGGTTCTGGCCGCCGGAAGGCTCCTTCTTCTCGCTGTCCACCTCGGTCGCGCCGGTGTCCGCGCCCTGCGGGGCCGGGCCCGTCGCGTTCAGCGCCGCCACGAGGTCGGTACCGCCGAAGGACTTCGGGTCGGTGCCGGTGGCGTGCGCGGCGAGGACCAGGGTGCCCAGGGCCGCCGGGGAGTCCTTGGCCCACGCGGCGGAGTTGGCCTTCAGCCACTCCAGCGCGCCCGCGGCCGACTGCTTGTGCCCGGCCGCGGCCAGCGCGATCACCGCGTCGGCGGTGTTGCCGGTGTCGGCGGTCGGCTGGTCCGCACCCGGGGTGAGGGCGGTGAGGTGACCGTCCTTCTTGAGAGCCTCGGCCAGGTAGCCCGCCGCACCCTGGGCGGCGGCCGCGGCACCGGCGGCCGGGTCGGTGGCGGCCGCCGCCGGGCAGGTCAGCGCGGTGGCGGGGGTGTCCGTTCCGGACGGGACGACGGCCGTGCCCTTGCCGAGGCCGGCGAGGGCCGCCGCGGCCGTGGCGTCGGCGTTGGCGACGAGCTTGCCGCCGGCCGGCTGGAACGCGAAGGCGCCCCGGTCGGTGGCCGGCTCGGCGGTGCAGCCCAGCTGGAAGGAGAGAAGCGCCTCGTACGGGGACCTGCCCGCCTTCGACTTCGTCTCCGCGGGCTTCTCGCCGGCCGCGGCCAGGGCGCTGATCACGATGGCGGTCGAGTTGGCGTCGGTGCCGCCGTCCATGGCGCCGCCGGGGTTGGAGCTCCAGCCACCGTCCTCGTTCTGTACGGACTTCAGCCAGCCGATCGCCTTCTTGACGCTGTCGTCGTGGCCGCCGAGCGCGGTCAGCGCCTGCACGGCCGCCGCCGTCGCGTTCGAGTCGATGTACGCCGTCGCGTCGCAGTCCTTGGAGGTGTCCGCGCGGAAGGCAGGGAAGGAACCGTTCGCGCACTGCTGGCCGACCAGCCAGTCCACGGCCTGCGCGGCGGGCTTGACGCCCACGGTGTCCTGGGCGAGCAGCGCGAAGGACTGCCGCCACACACCGTCGTAGGTGGGGTCCTTCTTGCCGTGGAGCCCGGAGGGGATGACCGGGGGCGCGGAGGGGGAGGGCGGCGCGGTGTCGGCGAGGGCTGCGGGGGCGACACCCACGCAGAGCACGGCGGAGGCGGCGAGCGCGGCGGCGCTGCGGCGGACGGTCATGGGGAGGGTGCCTCTCCTGCTGGGGAACCGGGGCAGGCACGCACGGGCACCGGGCTCCGGCTCCGTTTTCCTCGACGGTGCCGGCCGCCGGGGGACCGGCGGCACGAGCCGCGCACGCCGGTACGGGGCATTCCGGCTCCCCGCCGGGCTGCTGCCGGGCGGATCACGGTTGCGGGTCAGCGCCGGATTCGCACCGGCTTCCCCCCGTACGGGGTGTGGACGACCGCCTCACTCTACCGGCCCGTAGCCCCGGGGCCCGGGGGTGTGCGGTGGATCATGGCGGATCCCGGACGCACCCTCATGGCGCCCGGCAGGTGTCCGGGCCGGACTCCCGGATCCGCCCTCGCGGCGCCCGGCGGCGGACCGGGACGGAGCCGGGGGCCGCCTCACAGCGCCCGGTACGTGACCGGGTCGGTGCCGGGGACCGGCTCGGCGCGGCCCTGCTTCAACAGCCGCCGCAGATGCGCCTCCGCCTCGGAGACGGCGATGTTGCGGGAGCCGTACGGGATCTGCTCCCAGGGCCGGTTCCACTCCATCCGCTCCGCCAGCCCCCACGGGGTCAGCGGCTCGGCCAGCAGCTCCCACAGTCCCGACAGACGCTCCTCGTGGTGGTCGAGCAGTTCCCGTACGCGGGCGGGTGCGTCGGTGAAGGCGTGCTGGTGGGCGGGGAGCACCTCGGCGGGGGCGAGGCGGCCGACGCGTTCGAGGGAGTCGAGGTAGTCGCCGAGGGGGTCGGTGACGCGGGTGTCCTCGGGCGCCTCGTAGAGGCCGATGTGCGGGGAGATCCCGGGCAGCAGGTGGTCGCCGGAGAAGAGGCGGCCGTTGCCGGGGAGGTCTGCCGGATGCTTCTCCTCCAGGTGCAGGCAGACGTGGCCGGGGGTGTGGCCGGGCGTCCAGATCGCCCGCAGCCGGCGCCCGGCGAGGGGCAGCAGTTCGGCGGGGACGATCTCCCGGTCGGGGACGGCGGCCCGCAGCCCGGGCAGGGTCCGCATGCGGCCGCTCGCGCGGGCGGCGCGCAGCGGGGCGATGTGTTCCTCGGGGGCTCCGGCGGCGGCGAGCTTCGCGCTCATGTAGTCGAACCACACGCCCGGCTCGGCGGCGCGGGTGCGGACGACGACCTCGGTGTCGGCGGCGTGCATGGCGATCCACGCGCCGGACGCCTCGCGGACCCGGCCGGACAGCCCGTGGTGGTCGGGGTGATGGTGGGTGATGACCACGCCGTGGACGTCGGTGATCGCGATGCCGAGTGCGGCGAGGCCGGCGACGAGGGTGTCCCAGGACTCGGGGTCGTCCCAGCCGGTGTCGACGAGGACCGGGCCGCGGTCGGTGTCGAGGACGTGGACGAGGGTGTGTCCGAGGGGGTTGTCGGGGATGGGCACCTTGATCCCCCACACGCCTCCGCCGTGATCGGTGACCTGTGACGTGTCCTGCGGCATGAGCCCTCCGCCTGTCGACCGTTGGACCGTCCTCCGACGAGAACGCGTTCCAGTAGTAGCCCGAGTCGACCATCTTCGCAGCTTTCTGACCGGTCGTCGGGTCTTCTCCGCTCTTCCGTCCTGGCCGTGGACTCCTAGAACTAGAACTGGTATCAGTTCGGGAACGCCAAGCCGCAGGAGGCCTCAGCCATGACGGAGCTCGTGCAACACGGAAAGCTGTTCATCGGCGGTGAGTGGACGGATCCGCTGGGCACCGACACCATCCGGATCGTCTCCCCCCACACCGAGCAGGTCATCGGCTCCGTCCCGCACGCCTCCGAGGCGGACGTCGACCGTGCCGTCGCCGCCGCGCGCACGGCCTTCGACGAAGGGCCCTGGCCGCGGATGACGCTGGAGGAGCGCATCGCGGTCGTCTCCCGCATCAAGGACGCCATCGCCGTCCGCCACGAGGAGATAGCCCGCTCGATCAGCTCCCAGAACGGCTCCCCGTACTCATGGAGCGTCCTGGCCCAGGCCCTCGGCCCGATGATGGTCTACGACGCCGCGATCACCGTCGCGCGCGCCTACCCGTACGAGGAGCACCGCCAGGGCGTGCTCGGCCCGATCCTGGTGCGCCGCGAGCCCGTGGGCGTCGTCGCCGCCGTCATCCCGTGGAACGTCCCGCAGTTCGTGGCGGCCGCCAAGCTGGCGCCCGCGCTGCTGTCCGGCTGCGCCGTGATCCTCAAGCCCTCTCCGGAGGCGCCGCTGGACTCCTACATCCTCGCCGACATCGCGCGCGAGGCCGGGGTGCCCGAGGGTGTGCTGTCGATCCTGCCCGCCGACCGCGAGGTCAGCGAGTACCTGGTCGGCCACCCCGGTATCGACAAGGTCTCCTTCACCGGCTCGGTCGCCGCCGGCAAGCGCGTGATGGAGGTCGCCGCGCGCAACCTCACCCGGGTCACCCTCGAACTCGGCGGGAAGTCCGCCGCCGTCGTCCTCCCCGACGCCGACGTGGCGGCCGCGGTCGCCGGGATCGCGCCCGCCGCCTGGATGAACAACGGCCAGGCCTGCGTGGCCCAGACCCGGGTCCTCGCCCCCCGCAGCCGCTACGAGGAGGTGGCCGAGGCCCTCGCGGCGGCGGCCGGCGCACTGGTCGTCGGTGACCCGCTCGACCCCGCGACGCAGCTCGGCCCGCTCGTCGCGCAGCGCCAGCAGCAGCGCTCCCTCGACTACATCCGGATCGGTCAGGAGGAGGGCGCGAAGGTCCTCGCCGGCGGCGGCCGGCCGGCCGGCCTCGACCGGGGCTGGTACGTGGAGCCCACCCTCTTCGGCGACGTCGACAACACCATGCGGATCGCCCGCGAGGAGATCTTCGGCCCCGTCGTCTGCCTGATCCCGTACGGGGACGAGGAGGAGGCCGTACGGGTCGCCAACGACTCCGACTTCGGGCTCAGCGGCAGCGTCTGGACCGGCGACGTCGAGCACGGCATCGACTTCGCCCGCCGGATCCGCACCGGCACCTTCAACGTGAACACCTTCAGCCTGGACATGCTGGGGCCGTTCGGCGGCTACAAGAACAGCGGGCTGGGGCGGGAGTTCGGCCCGGAGGGCCTGAGCGAGTACCTGGAGCACAAGATGATCCACCTGCCCGCGGGTTACGAGGCGGGCGCCTGATGGGCGACCGCTGGCAGGTCGAGGTGGACCGGGGGGTGTGCATCGGCTCGGGCATGTGCGTCAACCACGCCCCGGACGGCTTCGTCCTGGACTCGGCGCGCCAGTCCCATCCCCGCAGCCCGCAGTCGGACGCGAACGAACCGGTCCTGACGGCGGCGGAGGGCTGCCCGGTCGAAGCCATCATGATCACCCTGGCCACCACCGGCGAACCGGTCTTCCCGCCGGAGGAGTAGGGGAGTGGTGCGGGGGCGGGGCCGCCGGTCCCGCCCCGGGACCGCGTGGGGTCACTCCCGCTCGGCGGCGCTGCGCTCGACGCAGAATTCGTTGCCCTCGGGGTCGGCCAGGGTCACCCAGCCGGTGCCGTCCGGGCGGCGGTGGTCGCCGACGACGGTGGCGCCCAGGGCGAGGATGCGCTCCACCTCCTCGTCGCGGGTACGGTCCTGCGGCTGGAGGTCCACGTGCACACGGTTCTTGACGCTCTTGGCGTCGGGAACGGTCACGAAGAGCAGCGCCGAACCGGGGGCGGTGACCAGCGCCTCGGGGTCTCCGGGGAGGTCGTCGTCGGCGAGCGAGCCGTCCAGGACGGCGGCCCAGAACTGCCCCAGCCGGTAGGCGTCGGAACAGTCAACGGTGATGTGTCGTACGAGAGATGCCATGGGCCGGACTATCGACCGGCCGCCCGCCCACTGTCCAACGACTTAAGGTGCCACCGCCCCGCCTTCCGCCCCGTCCCGGCGGAGGGGACGGCGGCTGCTTCAGGACTTTTCCGGGGACGTCAGGTCGATGAGGCGGCAGACCGTCTCGATGTCGATCTTCACCTGGGCGATCGAGGCCCGGCCCGACAGCCAGGTGATCAGCGCCGAGTGCCAGGTGTGCTCGATGACGCGGACCGCCGACAGCTGCTCCGCGGTCGGCGGGTGCTCCAGGCCCATCGCGTCCAGGATGATCGCCGTGGTCAGGCGGGACACGGTGTCGACCTCGGGGCTCACGCTGCGGTCCGCGAAGGTCAGCGCCCGCACCATCGCGTCGGCCAGCTGCGGCTCCCGCTGGAGCGCGCGGAACGCGCGCATCAGGGTCTCCGCGACCCGGGCCGCCGGTTCGTCCCCGGCGGGCGGCCGCTTGCGCAGCGTGGTGTGCATGTGCTGGAGCTGGTCCTGCATGGTGGCGACCAGCAGGTGCACCTTGGACGGGAAGTAGCGGTAGAGCGTCCCCAGGGCGACCCCGGCCGCCTCCGCGACCTCGCGCATCTGGACGGCGTCGAAACCGCCCCGGCTGGCCAGTTGGGCGCTCGCGTGCAGGATCCGGCGGCGGCGTGCCTCCTGGCGCTCCGTCAGGGGAGGCGACGCCGGTGTGGTGACGGCCTTCACTTCCGCACTCATGTGTCCCGTTCCGTGTCGTTGCGCGGGCTGTCTCCGGGCTGATCCGCAGCCAGCATGTCAGGCGCCGCGTCGTGGCGCGAATCACCTGCTCCACCTCTTACGGTGTGGTTTCCGGCCGGTAGATTCAATGCTCTTAGACGGATCAAGTCTGAAACTTGTTCTACATTATCCGAGCGGTTACGCTCCGGCGAAAGTGCAGTGAGAAGGGGGCCGAGAGTGACCGCTGAGGCCGTGGCGACGAGCCCTTTCGCGGGCCCCGCCGACGACGGCGAGCGTCCGCTGCGCATCGCCCTCCTCACCTATAAGGGGAACCCGTTCTGCGGCGGTCAGGGCGTCTACGTCCGGCACCTCTCGCGCGAGCTGGTCCGCCTCGGACACTCCGTCGAGGTCATCGGCGCACAGCCCTACCCGGTGCTCGACACGGGCGCCACGCTCACCGAGCTCCCGAGCCTCGACCTGTACCGCAGCCCCGATCCCTTCCGCACACCCAAGCGCGACGAGTACCGGGACTGGATCGACGCCCTCGAAGTCGCGACGATGTGGACCGGCGGCTTCCCCGAGCCGCTGACCTTCTCCCTGCGGGCCCGCCGCCACCTGCGGGCGCGCGCCGGTGAGTTCGACGTCGTCCACGACAACCAGACCCTCGGCTACGGCCTGCTCGGCGACGTCGGCGCGCCGCTGGTGACGACGATCCACCACCCCATCACCGTCGACCGCAAGCTCGACCTCGACGCCGCGCAGGGCCGCATGAAGCGGGCCTCCGTACGCCGCTGGTACGCCTTCACCCGCATGCAGGGCCGCGTGGCCCGCAAGCTGCCGTCCGTGCTGACCGTCTCCGGATCCTCCCGGCAGGAGATCGCCGACCACCTCGGCGTCCGCGACGAGCGCATCCACGTCGTGCACATCGGCGCCGACACCGACCTGTGGTCGCCCGACGCGTCGGTGGCCGAGGTCCCCGGCCGCATCGTGACCACCTCCAGCGCCGACGTCCCCCTCAAGGGCCTCGTCTTCCTCGTCGAGGCGCTCGCGAAGCTGCGCACCGAGCAGCCCGACGCCCACCTCGTCGTCGTCGGCAAGCGCGCCGAGCAGGGCCCCGTCGCCCGCGCCATCGAGACGTACGGCCTCCAGGACGCCGTCCGTTTCGTGAAGGGCATCACCGACGCCGAGCTCGTCGACCTGGTGCGCAGCGCCGAGGTGGCGTGCGTGCCGTCGCTGTACGAGGGCTTCTCGCTCCCCGCGGCCGAGGCCATGGCCACCGGCACCCCGCTCGTCGCCACCACCGGCGGTGCGATCCCCGAGGTCGCCGGCCCCGACGGCGAGACCTGCCTCGCCGTACCGCCCGGCGACGCCGGCGCCCTGGCGGCCGCGCTGGGCCGGATGCTCGGCGACCCGCAGCTGCGGGCCCGCCTCGGCGTGGCCGGACGTGAACGGGTCCTGACCCGTTTCACCTGGGCCGCTGCCGCCGAGGGGACCGCCGCGCACTACCGTGCCGCCATCGAGCAGTCCCGGGTCGCCCGCAGCCGCCGCGCGCGGTGACCTTGCGCCTCGTCCACACCGTCCCCACCCCCGTACACCCCCGCGACCGCGAAGGCAGGACCCCGTGCTGACCGTCGATTTCTCCCGGTTCCCGCTCGCCGCAGGCGATCGTGTGCTCGACCTGGGCTGTGGCGCGGGCCGCCACGCCTTCGAGTGCTACCGGAGAGGCGCCCAGGTGGTCGCCGTCGACCGCAACGGCGAGGAGATCCGCGAGGTCGCCAAGTGGTTCGCCGCGATGAAGGAGGCCGGTGAGGCCCCGGCGGGCGCCACCGCCACCGCGATGGAGGGCGACGCCCTCGCGCTGCCCTTCCCCGACGACTCCTTCGACGTCGTCATCATCTCCGAGGTGATGGAGCACATCCACGACGACAAGGGCGTGCTCGCGGAGATGGTCCGCGTGCTCAAGCCCGGCGGGCGGATCGCCATAACCGTCCCGCGCTACGGCCCGGAGAAGATCTGCTGGGCGCTCTCCGACGCCTACCACGAGGTCGAGGGCGGCCACATCCGCATCTACAAGGCGGACGAACTGCTCGGCAAGATGCGGGCCGCGGGCCTCAAGCCGTACGGCACGCACCACGCGCACGGGCTGCACTCCCCGTACTGGTGGCTCAAGTGCGCCTTCGGCGTCGACAACGACAAGGCGCTGCCGGTCAAGGCGTACCACAAGCTCCTGGTCTGGGACATCATGAAGAAGCCGCTCGCGACGCGGCTCGCGGAGCAGGCCCTCAACCCGCTCATCGGCAAGAGCTTCGTCGCGTACGCGACCAAGCCCCACCTTCCCGTCGGCGCGGCGCAGTGAGCTCGCCCGGACGTACCGAACACCTGGTCCTGGACGGCGTACTGACCGCCGAGCAGGCCGCCGAGACGGTGGCGGGCATCCTCGCGGTGCAGCGCGCCGACGGCGCCATCCCGTGGTTCCGCGGTCACCACCTCGACCCGTGGGACCACACCGAGGCGGCGATGGCGCTGGACGCGGCCGGCGAGCACGAGGCCGCCGAGCGGGCGTACGAGTGGCTTGCGCGGCACCAGAACCAGGACGGTTCCTGGTACGCGGCCTACGCCGACCGGCCGGGCGGCGTGGACACCACCGAGCCGCAGGACGCGAGCCGCGAGAGCAACTTCACCGCCTACATAGCCGTCGGTGTCTGGCACCACTACCTGTCGACCGGTGACGACACCTTCCTCGACCGTATGTGGCCGGCCGTCCACTCGGCCGTCGAGTGCGTCCTGTCGCTCCAGCAGCCGGGCGGCGAGATCGGCTGGAAGCGGGAGGCGGACGGGACACCGGTCACGGACGCGCTGCTGACCGGCTCGTCCTCCATCCACCAGGCGCTGCGCTGCGCGCTGGCCATCGCCGAGCACCGCGAGGAGCCGCAGCCGGACTGGGAGCTCGCGGCGGGCGCGCTGCGGCATGCGATACGCCGTCACCCCGAGCGGTTCCTGGACAAGGACCACTATTCGATGGACTGGTACTACCCGGTCCTCGGCGGTGCCCTGACCGGCGCGGAGGCCACGGCGCGGATCGAGGCCCGCTGGGACGAGTTCGTGGTCGCGGACCTGGGGGTGCGGTGCGTCCTGCCGAACCCGTGGGTGACGGGCGGCGAGTCCTGCGAGCTGGCGCTCGCGCTGTGGGCGACGGGGGAGTCGGACCGGGCGCTGGAGATCCTGCGGTCGATCGGGCACCTGCGCGCGGACAACGGCATGTACTGGACGGGGTACGTCTTCCAGGACGACGCGGTGTGGCCGGTGGAGCAGACGACGTGGACCGCCGGGTCGCTGCTGCTGGCCGTCGCGGCGCTGGGCGGGGACGAGGCCACCACCGAGGTGTTCGGCGGGGGTTCGCTCCCGGCCGGGCTGGAACCGGACTGCTGCGGCTGAGCCGGACCCGACGCGAGGAGGGGCCCTTCCCGCCCGACGGCGGGGAGGGCCCCTCTGCGTGCCGGCGCGGGGGCGGGCACAGGGCGCCGCGGGGCGGGCGCGGGCGCGCGCGAGGCGCGGGCGTCAGCGCCGGTAGAGCCAGCCGGCGACGGCGTGGCCGATCAGGACGTAGACGACGGCGGCCAGGCCGTAGCCGACGACGACCTGGATCCACTCACGGCTGAAGGTGAACAGGTCGTAGGACCAGCCGGCCAGCCAGCTCGCGGTGTCGTGGATGAAGTTGACGAGCTCGTTGCCCTGGTTGGCGTCCAGGAACCAGAGCAGGATCCACAGGACGATCACGAAGGCAAGCACGTCCGCCACCAGAGCGACGGCCCGGCCTGCCCGACTGCTTCCTCGGGTGCGTACTCGCGTGTGTGAGGTCATGCCGCGCGTGTTGCCGCCCGGGCGCCTCGCAAACCCGAACGGGTCCGCCCGGTGGCGGGCCCGCGGGGCCGGGGTGAGGCTGCGGGGGACGCCTGAGTCCCCGGAGGAAACCGTGTCCGTGTCCGTACCCACGACCGTCCGATTCCGTCGCACCCTCACGGCGGTGGTCCTGTCGACCGCGCTGCTGGCCGGTGCCACCGCCTGCGGCAGCGGTGGCGGCGGTACCCACCGCGAGGAACTGTCCGCCGCGTCGATGGGCGAGCTGGCCGCGCTCGCCGCGGCGGAGCCGGCGGCGGTGGAGGCCGACGAGCGGGCGGCCGTGACGCCGTCGCCGAGCACGTCGGCGGAGAAGCAGAAGTTCGCCAAGACGCGTTTCGTCGCCAACGCGTCGCTCGCGGCGGGCGCGACGTACCAGTGGATCGTCAAGCCGTACCGGGAGGGCAAGTTCAAGAAGGGTGCGAAGGGCCGGACCTTCGCGCTCATCAAGGCGGGCCTGGCGGGCGCGTTCGCGTACAACCGGCTCAAGGCGGCGGCCGACAACGCCAAGGGCGACCCGCTGCTGTCGAAGGCGGTCGCCCCGCTGACGGCGGGCATCGAGTCGCTGAAGGGGCTCGGCAGCAAGCTGCGCAAGGGCCAGGCGGGTGACGCCGACATCTCGTCCTTCGACGCCGTCATCAACGGCATCAAGGAGGCCGGCAAGAGCGCGGGCGCCGAGGTGACCAACAAGGTCCCGAGCGCCTCCCAGCTCGGCGGCTAGCTTCGGCCACTGCCCCGCCCCGCGGCTGTTTCAATGGGGCGTGTGATCGAGTACGTGTTGCTGGCCGGTGGGGTCGTCGGGGTCGGGTGGCTGGTGCGGCGCAAGCATCTGGCGCGGGCGGGCGCCGCGCCCGTCCCGGGGATCCCGGGCATGGCACGGCAGCCGGCCGGCCAGGGCCGCTGGCGGCCGGGCCGGGTGTACGCCGAGGGCGGCGCCGCCCGCTGGGTCCCCGAGCGCGGCGAGGCCGTGGCACTGCCCGGCGGCCGGGCCACCGGGCTGCGGGTCCCCTCGATGAAGGAGGGGATCTCCATCAACCCGGGCTCGCGGATCGTGGCCTGTACGTACGACGGCGGCGGGACCATCGAGATCGCCGTGATGCCGCTGGACGTGCGCGAGCTGCTGGAGGCCCTGCCGCGGGCGGAGTGAGCGCGCAGCGGTCCTCCGACCGCGGCGGCGGCCTTTCCTCAGCTGTTGAGTTCCGCCAGGACCCGCAGGGTGTGCGGGTCCGGGGCCGTCACCAGGAGGTCCGTGACCGGGCCCTTGCGCCACAGTTCCAGGCGCTCCGCGATCCGCTCGCGGGGGCCGGTCAGGGAGATCTCGTCGGCGAACGCGTCCGGGACGGCGAGTACCGCCTCCTCCTTGCGGCCGGCGAGGAAGAGCTGCTGGATACGGCGGGCCTCGCCCTCGTAGCCCATGCGGGCCATCAGGTCGGCGTGGAAGTTGCGGGCCGCGTGGCCCATGCCGCCGATGTAGAAGCCGAGCATGGCCTTGACCGGGAGCAGGCCCTCGGCGACGTCGTCGCAGACCCTGGCGCGGGCCATCGGGGCGATCATGAAGCCCTCGGGGAGATCGGTGAGGGAGGCCCGGTAGACGTCGGTGCGGGTCGGCGACCAGTACAGGGGCAGCCAGCCGTCCGCGATGCGGGTGGTCTGGGCGATGTTCTTCGGGCCCTCGGCGCCCAGCAGGACCGGGAGGTCCGCGCGCAGCGGATGGGTGATCGGTTTGAGGGGCTTGCCGATGCCGGTTCCGTCCTCGCCGCGGTACGGATGGCTGTGGAAGCGGCCGTCCAGGGCGACCGGGCCCTCGCGGCGCAGGACCTGGCGGATGACGTCGACGTACTCGCGGGTCGCGGTCAGCGGGCTCGCGGGGAAGGGGCGCCCGTACCAGCCCTCGACCACCTGGGGGCCGGACAGGCCCAGGCCCAGCATCATCCGGCCGCCGGAGAGGTGGTCCAGGGTGAGGGCGTGCATGGCGGTGGCGGTCGGGGTGCGGGCGGCCATCTGGGCGATTGCGGTGCCCAGGCGGATCCGTGAGGTGTGCGCGGCGATCCAGGTCAGGGGGGTGAAGGCGTCGGAGCCCCAGGCCTCGGCGGTCCATACGGAGTCGTAGCCGAGCCTTTCGGCTTCGGTGGCGAGGTCGAGGTGGGCGGGACCGGGGCCGCGGCCCCAGTAGCCGAGTGCGAGTCCGAGGCGCATGAGCGGTCCCTCCAGCCGTAACTGACGGTGCGTCAGGCGACTGTAGGGCAACGGCCCCCCGCCCGGAAGGGCGGGGGGCCGTCGGGCCGGGCCCTCGGGGCCGGGCCGCGCTACTTGCTGAAGTAGCCGGTGATGTCGGCGATCAGGTCGACGGTGCCGGCGTTGTTGTAGAAGCTGACCTTGCCGTCCACCACGGGGACGACGACCAGGTTGGGGATGGTCTGGCCGGCGGTGAAGTTGAGGTTCGAGGCGCTCGTGCGGGTCGTGCCGCTCGGGTAGACCGACACGTGGCTGGACGTGGTCGGGTTGGTCGCCGTCACGTTCAGGATCACCGCGGTGACACCGGTGGCCGGCACGCCCTCGACGCCCGCGACGGGCAGGGTGACGACACCGCCCGCGCCGACCGGGGCCTTGGCGACGCCGAGCCCGGAGCGGGTGTCCATCAGACGCTTCGGGCCGAGGTTGGAGTGCTTGGCGCCCTGGCCCGTCGTGGTGAAGTAGCCGGTGATGTCGGCGATCAGGTCGACGGTGCCGGCGTTGTTGTAGAAGCTGACCTTGCCGTCCACCACGGGGACGACGACCAGGTTGGGGATGGTCTGGCCGGCGGTGAAGTTGAGGTTCGAGGCGCTCGTGCGGGTCGTGCCGCTCGGGTAGACCGACACGTGGCTGGACGTGGTCGGGTTGGTCGCCGTCACGTTCAGGACCACCGCGGTGACGCCGTCCTGCACCGGGAGTCCGTCGACGGCCGCCAGGTCGAGGCCCAGGACGCCGCCCTGGCCGACCGGGGCGGTGGGCACGCCGCCCGTACCGTCGCGGGTGTCCAGGATCCGCTTCGGGCCGAGGTTCACATGGGTGCCGCCCTCGCCGCTCGCGAGGAAGTAGCCGGTGATGTCCGCGATCAGGTCGACGGAGCCCGCGCTGTTGTAGAACTGGATGATCCCGTCCTGGACGGGCACGACCACCAGGTTCGGGATGGTCTGGCCGGCGGTGAAGTTGAGGTTCGACGCGCTCGTGCGGACCGTGCCGTTCGGGTAGACCGACACGTGGCCGGCCTCCGTCGGGTTGGTCGCCGTCACGTTCAGCACCACGGAGGTCACCCCGTACGCGGGGATGCCCTGGACGCCCGCGACCTTCAGGGGCACCACGCCGCCCGGCCCGACCTTGGCCTTCGGCACGCCCAGGCCCTCGCGCGTGTCCATCAGGCGCTTGGGCAGGACCGGGACGTACTTGACGTCCGAGACGTCCGCGTCGACGGTGACCGGCAGGCTCGTGGACACCTTGCCGTTCTGGGCGGTCGCCCGGATCTGGATCCGGTGGCTGCCCAGGCTCAGCATGGTGGCGGCGCGCGTGGCGTCACCGCCGACCGTCGCGACCGACGCCCCGTCCACCAGCAGCTCGAACGAGCGCACCAGCGGGGCGGCCGTGCTGGTGGAGAAGTCGACCACCAGCGGTCCCGGGGTCTTCGCCGTCCCGCCCGCCGCGATGGGCTGCTCGTTCACGGCACCGATCTTCAGCCGGGCCGCGGGGCCCGACTTCCGGATCGTGTCCAGCTGCGGGTACAGCTGGTGGCCCGGGCACTCGGTGTTGAAGCCGTCGCGGTGCCCGGAGACCGTCCGGAACGGGTACTGCTGCCCGGCGGTGAAGCTGGTGCCCGCGTAGTTCTTCTGCGTGGCGCCCGCGGTCAGCGTCGTCGTACCGTCCATGTCGACGTCGTACTGGCCCAGCTTGTACGCGGCCATCTTCGAGATGCCCTCGAGCGCGGCGGGCGAGGCCCCGGCGCTCGTGTGGTCCCCGAGGACCGCGACGCTCGTCGACTCCGAGTTGAAGCCGTAGGTGTGGGCGCCCATCACCGGCTGGTCCACACCGCCCTGACGGCCCTCGAAGAGGGTGCCGCACTTGTCGACGAGGAAGTTGTAGCCGAGGTCGCGCCAGCCGTTGGTCTTCACGTGGTAGACGTGCAGACCGCGGACGATGGCCGCGGAATCGGTGCACTCGTACGGCGCGGTCGCCGCCGTGTGGTGCACGAACAGGGCCTTGATCTTCCCGCCGGCGAGGTAGATCGGGCCCTCGTTGTTCAGGGACTCGTCGGCACCCCACGCGGCGCGCGAGACGACGTCCGGCCGGGGCGCCGTCGACTCCGGACCCGGCGCCACCGCGGCAGCCCCCGCCGTCCGTGCGCCCGGGGCGGGCGCGGACTTCGCCGTGCCGGTGCGCCCGGCCCTGCCCGGGTCCACCAGGTCCAGCTCCAGGCCGGCGGGCAGCGCGGCCGAGCCGCCGCTCACCCGTACCTCGGCCCCGTCGGCGGCGCCGACCCACACCGGCTCGGTGGCGCCGCGCGCCCCCGGCCGGTCACCGTCGAGACCGGCCTTGAGCGGCTCCAGCGTGACCCACGGCGTCCACGCCCCGGTTGCGGCGTTCCGGCTGCGGGCCTCGATCTTCCCCTGCACCTCCGCGGCGGCGTCCTTCCAGGAGACGCCCATGAGCCCGAAGCGCTCGGTGCCGTGCGCGGAGACGGCCGCCTCCGTGGCCCCCTTCGGCTCCAGCGCGAGCCTGCGGACCGTACCCTCGCCCGGGCCGCTCGCCCCGGCGGAAGCGCTGCTGCCCGCCCGGTCCGGACCGGGCCCGGCGGCCGCGGCCACCCCCGGCAGACACAGCGTCGCGACGACGCCCAGCGCGGCGGCCAGAGCCGTACCGCGCATGCGACTTGCTATCACGTAGTTCCCCGCCCGTAGTCAACTCATCGAATATGAGTACTGGTTGGGGCCGATGCTACTGACCCGTACCGACAGGCCCGGACGCACGACGCCCCACCGGCGGGACCGGTGGGGCGTCGTGGTGGAACAGGGTGGAACGAGGCGGGGTACGGGAATCAGCCGCGCTGGATCCCCGAGGTGTCGCTCAGGATGCCGCGACGGCCGTCCTGCGTCTGCGCGACCAGGGCGCCGCCGCCGCGCTGCTCGACCGCCAGGTACCAGGTACCCGGCGCGAGTTCGGCGATCTGCGTGGGCGAGCCGTCCTCGGCGAAGAGGGGACGGGCCACCGGCACCGCGAACCAGAACGGGCTGAAGTCCGCCGCCGGGGCCGGCGTCACCGCCGCCTGGTGGCCGGCGCCGGAGTCCTGCGGGCCGGGCGCCGGAGCCGGCGTACCCGTGCCACCGTACGGCGGCACCGGCTGCGGGGTGGAACCGTACGGCTGCTGCCCGCCCGGGTAGCCGTACCCGGCACCCGGCTGCGGCTGGCCGCCGTACGGCTGCGGGGCGGCGGGCCGGGCCTCCGGCACCAGCGAACCGGCGAGCGCCGGGACCTTCGCCCCGAAGAGGGACACGCCCGCCAGGGCCAGCGTGGCGAGGAAGGCGATGACCGCGCCCGCGCCCAGGTCGAACGTGCTCGGGCAGGTGATCAGCGCCCACAGCGCGGACCAGGCGGCCGACACGGCGAGGACCGTCCCCCACGCCGCCAGCGGCAGGCCGACGACCTTGCGGCTCTCCGGCTGGAAGCGGCCCGCGATCAGCAGGCCGGCGGCGATGAAGCCGAGCAGGAAGACGCTGGGGAGCACCAGGCGGTAGGCATCGGTGTCCCAGGGGCTCGGGAGGTCGACGCCCGTGGTGGAGTAGAAATCGAGGAACGAGGCGATGAACAGCAGCGCCGCTGCTCCGATCACCACGCCGTCGCCTCGAGTGAGGGAGCGGATGTTCACGTCTTAGGTGTCCTTCTCGGTCTCGGTCGTCTCGTGGTGCCGCGGTCGCAGCGCAGATCGTGCCTGCAGCAGGGCGGGCGGCACCATGGTACGGATGTATTCCGCAACCGAGAGGATCGGGGCGGCGGGCGACCCGGCGGGACGCCCGGGAGGGACTACCCGCCGAGGAAGCCGACGATGCCGTCCGCGATGCCCTGGGCCGCCTTCTGTCGCCACTCCGGACTCGTCAGCTGCGCCGCGTCCTTGGCGTCACGCATGTTGCCGCATTCGATGAACACCTTGGGGCGAGTTGACAGGTTCAGTCCGCCCAGATCGTCGCGGACGACCAATCCGGTACCGCCGCCGAGGTAGTTGGCGGGCGCCGAACCGGTGGTGCGGGCGAAGTTCCCGGCGATCCGTTCGCCGAGCTCGCGCGAGGGACCCACGATCTTCGCGGTGTCGGCGGCCCCGCTCTTGACCTTGGCCGGGAGGATGATGTGGAAGCCGCGGTTGCCGGCCGAGACGCCGTCGGCGTGGACGGACACGACGGCGTCGGCGTTCGCCTCGTTGCCGATGCGGGCGCGCTCGGTGATGCAGGGCCCCCAGGCGCGGTCGCCCGCCTCGTGGGTGAGGACCACCTTCGCACCCTGCGCCTCCAGGGCCGTCCGCAGGCGCTTCGAGACGTCCATCGTGAACTCCGCCTCCATGTAGCCGGAGTTCGTGGTGGTCCCGGTGGTGTCGCACTCCTTGCGGTTGGTGCCGATGTCGACCTGCTGGTCGATCTCGTCGGTGTGCTTGAAGTTGCCGGTGTTGTGCCCGGGGTCGACGACCACGGTCTTCCCGGTCAGCGGACCCTTGGCGGGGACCGGCGCGGGAGCCGCCGCGGGGGTGCTCGCCTCCGTGCTCGGGCTCCCGCTCGGGGTGGAGCCCGGCTTGGCGTCCCGCTGGCCCGGCGACAGTGCCGAGTGCGAGGCCGGCTGCGGTGCCGGGCCGGGCAGGGTCTCGCCGGGCCCGGCACCGGACAGCGCCTGGGTCAGGACCCAGCCCGCCAGACAGGCCGGGGCGAGGGCGGCGACCCCGACCACGAGGGTGGAGCGTCGGGTGAACCAGTGCCGGTCCGGATTCGCCGAGGAGCCGGACTCGGGGGGCGGGGGGCTGTCGTCGTAGCGCACGTCCGCGATGCTAGACCGCCGCCCGGTGGCCCGGCCGGTACTGCGCCATCCGGGGGCGTGGTGCGCTTATATGAACGGTTGCGTGAGCGGCTGTACGCGCGGCTGCGCGAGTGGCGGGGCCTGCGTCAGATGCCCGGACCGGTGCGGCGCAGCACGCGCAGCGAGTCGGTCACGGAGACCTCCTCGAAGGCCCCGGAGGCGAGGGCGCGCAGGTAGATCCGGTACGGGGCCTGGCCGCCGTCCGCCGGGTCCGGGAACACGTCGTGGATGACGAGCGTGCCGCCCTCGGCCACGTGCGGGGCCCAGCCCTCGTAGTCGCCGGTCGCGTGCTCGTCGGTGTGGCCGCCGTCGATGAAGACGAAGCCGAGCCTGCCGCCCCAGGCCGCCGCGACCTGCGGGGAGCGGCCGACGACCGCGATCACGTGCTCCTCCAGCCCTGCCCTGTGCAGGGTGCGGCGGAAGGTGGGCAGGGTGTCCATCAGCCCGACCTCCGGGTCCACGACCGTCGGGTCGTGGTACTCCCAGCCGGGCTGCTGCTCCTCGCTGCCCCGGTGGTGGTCCACGGTGATCGCGGCCACGCCGGCCTCGCGGGCGGCGTCGGCCAGCAGGATCGTGGAGCGCCCGCAGTACGTGCCGACCTCCAGCAGCGGCAGCCCGAGCGCCCCGGCCGCGGCGGCGGCCTCGTACAGCGCGAGGCCCTCCCGTACGGGCATGAACCCCTTGGCGGCCTCGAAGGCGGCGAGGGTCTCCGGCTTGGGGGTGGCCATGTCGTTCCTCCTGCTGAGCTGCGTGTGGCGGCCCATGCTGCCCTACCGCCGGGTAGGGGTCCATGGCGGGGCCCGGGCAGCCGGGGACGTCTGGTCCCTGCGGGGGACAGCGCACGGTGTGCCCCGTTTCACTTCGCAGGACTATGTGCGTATTTGCGTACTTTTGCCGCCATGAAGAAGCTCGGAATTCTCGCGGGCACCGCGGCGGCCCTCGCGACCACGGTCGCGCTGCCCGCCACCGACGCCCACGCGCAGGCGGTCGTCCTGTGCAGTCAGACGGCCCTCAGGGCCGCCATCAGCCAGGCCAACGCCGCCCCCGGCCCCAACACCCTCTTCCTCGCCCCCGGCTGCACCTACAACCTGACCGCCCCCGACAACCCCGGCAACGGCCTGCCGGTCGTCACCAGCGACATCACCATCGTCGGCAGCCTCCTCGGCACCCAGAACGTCATCAGGCGCCAGTCCGCCAGCGCCTTCAGGATCTTCCAGGTCCAGGGGCCGAACGCACGCCTGAGCCTCAGCAACCTCACCGTTCGCGACGGGCGGTCGGACAGCGGCGGCGGCGGGGGGATCCTCAACCTGGGCGGCACGCTCACGCTCAACTCCGTCGAAGTGACCGGTAACCTATCGGCGGCCGCCGGGCGCGGCGGAGGTATCCACAGCAGCGGCAGCCTGACCGTCCGCAACAGCACCGTGAGTTTCAACCGGTCCACCAACAACGGCGGCGGCCTCGCCTCGGTCGGCACCGCGACCCTCTCGAACACCACCGTCACCGGCAACACCGCCAAGGACAGCGGCGGCGGCATGGACGTCAGGGGTGGCCTCACGCTCACCGGCAGCCGCCTGACGGACAACTCCTCCGACGACGGCGGCGGCATGCTGGCCTTCGCACTGACGGGCACGGTGACGGACACCCTCGTCCGAGGCAACACCATCGCCGGTGACGGACTCCACGGCGGCGGCATCCTGAACCAGAACGGCAGCACGCTCACCCTGGAACGGACCACCGTATTCGCCAATCGGACCCTCGGCAGCGGCAGTCAGGGCGGCGGGATCGCCAACACCGGCGGCGCCGGCAACACCGTCAACCTCAGGAACAGCTCGGTCACCTACAACTACGCCTCGGCCGCCCCCGGCGGCATCTTCAACGACGGCGGCATCGTCACCCTGACGGCGACCCCCGTCACGGAGAACTTCCCGAGCAACTGCACTCCGAGCGCCCCCGCGATCGCGGGCTGCGCGGGCTGATTGCGCCATTTCCGGCACCCATCCGCAGCCGAGTGGTTACGCTCGGCTACGGAACCGGCAACTGGCTTGGGGGTGACCGTCCATGGTCGGCGTGCGTGATCTCGATCCCAGCGCCTCACCGCTGGATTACTACGGATCCGAACTGCGCCGCCTGAGAGAGGAGGCCGGCCTCAACCAGGCACAGCTCGGCAGCATCGTCTTCTGTACGGGCTCGCTGATCGGCCAGATCGAGACCACGCGGCGGGTCCCGACGCGGGACTTCTCGGAGCGGGTGGACGCGGCGCTCGGCACCGGCGGGGTGTTCTCGCGCCTGGTGGGGCTGGTGCTGCGACACCAGCTGCCGACGTGGTTCCAGCCCTACGCGGAGATGGAGGCGCGGGCTGCGTACATCTCCTCGTTCCAGCCTCAGTTGGTGCACGGGCTCTTGCAGACCGAGGCGTACGCCCATGAGGTCCTCGGGGTGTGGACTGAGGAGGGGCTCGACGCCAAGGTGGCTGCTCGGTTGGAGCGTCAGCGCATCCTCGACCGCGAGTTTCCGCCACTGATGTGGGTGGTGATGAGCGAAGCCGTCCTGCATCAGGAGATCGGTGGCCCGGACGTCATGCGGAACCAGCTTGCCCACTTGCTGGACCTGAAGAGGCGGGTGTGGGTGAGGGTGCAGATCCTGCCCTTCAAGGCGGGTGCCCACCCCGGACAGATGGGTGAGTTCAACCTCCTGCGGTTCGATGACGACCCGGACATCGTCTACACCGAGGACTTTGTGCAGGGTCATATGACGGCCAATCCGCAGGCCGTCAGGGAGGGGTGGCTCCGATACGATCATTTGCAGGCTGCTGCGCTCTCCTTGGAGGACTCGGCGGCGCTGATCGCCCGAGTGATGGAGGAGCGCTATGGACACCAGCCAGCACCTGACGGGCGCGAAGTGGCGTAAGTCGAGCTACAGCGGTGACACGGGCGGGAACTGTGTCGAGTGCGCCCCGCTCGGCTCCCTGGCCTGGCGCAAGTCCTCGTACAGCGGTGACACCGGCGGTGATTGTATCGAGTGCGCCCCGCTCGGCTCCCTGGCTTGGCGGAAGGCCTCGTACAGCTCCGACACCGGCGGGGAGTGCGTCGAGGTGGCCGAGCAGCCCTGCCTCGTCGCCGTGCGGGACTCCAAGAACCCGGGCGGGCCCGTGCTCACCGTCGGCCCTGCGGCTTTCGCCGCGTTCGTGAGGGCAGCCTCTGTATGATCCGCTCCCGACCCGGGGGAGAGGGAGCAGGGGCATGGAGCAGGTAGGGCCGGGGGGCCCGACGCACGTGGGACCGTTCAGGGTCGTCGGTGTGCTCGGGCAGGGCGGGATGGGCCGGGTGCTGCTGGCGGCCGGTCCGGACGGGCGGCTCGTCGCCGTCAAGCAGGTCCTTGCGCAGTTCGCCGACGACGAGGGCTTCCGGGCGCGTTTCCGCCGCGAGGTCGCCGCCTCACGCAAGGTCTCGGCCGCCTACACGGCCGCCGTGATCGACGCCGACCCGGACGCGCCCACGCCCTGGCTGGCCTCGGTCTTCGTCCCCGGGCCCTCCCTCGGGGCCGTGGTCAAGGCGGTCGGGGTGCTGCCGGAGGACGTCGTACGCCGCCTCGCGGCGGGCCTGACGTCCGCGCTGGCCGAGATCCACCGGGCCGGACTCGTCCACCGGGACCTCAAGCCCGACAACGTGCTCCTCACCGAGGACGGCGTCCGCGTCATCGACCTCGGTATCGCGCGAGCCGCGGAGGGCGAGGTCGAAGGCGAGGCCGAGGCCGGGCTGACGCGTACGGGGTTCGTCGTCGGATCGCCCGCGTACATGTCGCCCGAGCAGGCGGAGGGGCATCCGCTCACGCCCGCCAGCGACGTCTTCTCCCTCGGGTCCGTGCTGGTCATGGCGCTGACGGGGCGCAGCCCCTTCGCCGGCACCTCCACGCTCAAGACGCTGTACGAGGTGGCGCACGGCGAGCCGGACCTCGGCGGGGTCCCGGCAGGGCTGCGTGACCTGGTGGCGCGCTGCCTGGCCAAGGACCCCGAGGCCAGGCCGTCCTCGGCGGAGCTGCGCGAGCTGATCGGTCCGGTGACCCCGTCGGGCCGCCAGTGGCCGTCGGCCGTGTACGAGATGCTCGGCGCGCAGCGGACCCGGATCGACGGGCTGCTGGAGGGCCGCCCGGCGGCCGCCGCCCCGCAACCGGAACAGGAGCCGGAACAGGAGCTGGAACGGGAGCCGGAACCGCAGTCCGTATCGGCCTCGCGGCCCGGGCCCCTGCCGGCGACGTCGCCGGGGGGTATCCCGAGCACGAGCATGCCGACGCCCGTCCCGCAGGCGCGCCCGCTGCCGGCCGCGCCGCCCGCTGCCGACCGCCCCGACGGTCCGCGGCGGCGCCGGCGCCGGGTCGTAGCGCTGGTGGCGGCCGGTGCGCTCCTCGTGGCCGGTACCGGTACCGCGCTGTACGTACGGGACCGCATGAACACGCCCATCGCCTACACGGCCGTGCCCCGCTGCCAGGAGGCGCGCGAGAAACTGCCGCTGGACC
The DNA here is from genome assembly GCF_024666385.1 of Streptomyces yangpuensis. Taxonomy (NCBI): domain Bacteria; kingdom Bacillati; phylum Actinomycetota; class Actinomycetes; order Kitasatosporales; family Streptomycetaceae; genus Streptomyces; species Streptomyces yangpuensis. The sequence goes on along the minus strand of NZ_CP102514.1, from coordinate 2,299,403 downwards.
TGCGGCCGTCGACGGCGGACACCCGGTCCGAGACGGCCGACGGCGTGCAGGCGGGCTGCAACGGCGGCGGCGACACCGCCGCGTCGCCGACCGCCCTGGTCCGGTGGAACGCGAGGCTCGGCGGTGACGCGGACGCCAACGCGGCCGCGCAGAAGCGGCTGTTCCAGTCGGAGGCGGCCGGTCAGCGCACGGCGTCCCGCCTGGGGTTCGGCACCGAGGCCTACTGGGGTTCGGCCGGCGGCGGCTGGACCTGCGTCCTCGGCGTGCGGGAGGGCAACCTCTCCGTCCGGGTGAGCCTGCGGGCGAAGCCGTACACCAAGGCCGCCTGCGAGTCCAAGGCGAAGGACGCCGCCCGCGCGGCCCTGAAGGCCGCCCCGCGAAGCTGAGAAGCCCGCCGCCCGGCCCACGACCCGGATCGGCGGGTGAACAAACACCTCCATCTGACCTTCCGTCAGATTGGAACGTGTTCTAGTCTGCCGCGCATGGGCATCGGAATCACGCGGGAGCAGCGGGAGTTGGCCGAGGCGGTGCGCGGCTGGGTGGCGCGCGTCGTGCCACCCGAAGAGGTGCGCAAGCTGCTCGTCTCCCCGCCGCGCACCGGGGTGCGGCCCGGGTACTGGGATGCGCTGGCGGAGTCCGGACTGCTGGAGCCGCACCTGGAGGGCGGCACCCTGCTCGACCTGGCCGTCGTCGTCGAGGAGGCGGCCCGGGCCATGCTGCCCGGCGCCTACCTGCCGAGCGCGCTGGCCTCCGTACTGCTGGACCGGGCCGGCGCCGAGCCGCTCGCCGGCCGGGTCGGGGCGGTCGCGCTGGGGCCGGGGACGCTGACCGCCGTGGCCACCGAGGGCGGCGGGCACCTGCTCGACGGGCTCGCGCCGCCGGTGCTCGGCGCGGGTGAGGCCGACCTCGTGCTGCTCGCGGCGGAGGCCGCGCACGGCACCCGCTGGTTCGCCGTGGACGCCGCCGCGCTGGACATCCGTACGCACGAGAGCGCCGACCCGACCCGTCCCACCGCCGAGGTGCGGGCCCGCGGCGCGGTCGTCCCCGCGGGCCGGCTGCTGGAGCTGGACGCCGCCCTCGTCCGCGACCTCGCCTGCGTGCTCTTCGCCGCCGACGCCTGCGGCACCGCCGCCCGCGCCCTGCACACTGCGGCCGAATACGCGAAGGTGCGCGAGCAGTTCGGCCGGCCCATCGGGCGGTTCCAGGGCGTCAAGCACCTGTGCGCCGACATGCTCGTACGGCTGGAGCAGGCCCGGGCGCTGGCCTGGGACGCGGCTGGGGCCATGGACGAGCCCGCCGACGTGCGCTCGCTCGTGGCGGCCCTCGCCGCCGGGACCGCCCTGGACGCCGCGTACTCCTGCGCCAAGGACTGCATCCAGATCCTCGGCGGGATCGGCTTCACCTGGGAGCACGACGCCCACATCCACCTGCGGCGGGCGGTCGTCGCCCGCCAGCTGCTCGGTCCCGGCGACGGGCACCGCGTACGGGCCGTGCGGTACGCGGCGGGCGGGGCGCGGCGCGAGCTGCGCCTGGAGCTGCCGGCGCAGGCCGAGGAGTACCGTGCGAAGGCCCGCGCCGCCATCGGGGACGCGCGCGGGCTCGACCCGGCCGCCGCCCGGCGGATCCTGGCCCCCACCGGCTACGCGGCCCCCTACCTGCCGCCGCCCTACGGGCTCGGGGCCGGGCCCGTCGAGCAGCTCGTCGTCCAGCAGGAGCTCGCGGCGGCCGGGGTCAGGATCTCCGACCTCGGCATCGCCACCTGGATCGTGCCCTCCCTGCTGGCCTACGGGATGCAGGCACAGCGCGACGCCTACGTACTCCCCACCCTGCGCGGGGAGATCACCTGGTGCCAGCTCTTCTCCGAGCCGGGCGCGGGCTCCGACCTGGCCTCGCTGCGGACCCGGGCCGAGCGGCGGGAGGACGGCTCCTGGCTGGTCAACGGGCAGAAGGTGTGGACGAGTTCCGCGCACACCGCCGACTTCGGGATCCTGCTGGCCCGGACCGATCCGGCGGCGCCCAAGCACAAGGGGCTCGGCTACTTCGTCGTCGACATGAAGAACACCCCCGGGATCGACGTCCGGCCGCTGAAGGAGATCACCGGCGAGGCCCTCTTCAACGAGGTGTACCTCGACGACGTCGAGCTCCCGGCGGACGCGCTGGTCGGCGCCGCCGACGGCGGCTGGCAGGTGGCCCGCAACACCCTCGGCAACGAGCGGGTGCACATGGCCGACCGGATGACCTTCGACACCGGACTGGAGGCCCTGCTCGCGCGTGCCGCCGACCTCGACGGCGCCCATCGGGCCCGGATCGGCGCACTGGCCGCCGAGGCGCACGCCCTGGCCTGCATCGGGCTGCGCACCACGCTCCAGCAGGTGTCGGGGCTGGAGCCGGGCGCGGGCGCCTCCATACGCAAACTCGTCCAGACCCCGCACCAGCAGCGGACCGCCGAGCTCGCGCTCGAACTGCTGGGGCCGGCCGGCGCGGTGCGGGAGGGGGCGGGGGAGCGGGCGGTGCACGGGATGCTCATGTCCCGCTGCCTGACCATCGCCGGGGGCACCACGCAGGTCCAGCTCAACGTCGTCGCCGAGCGGATTCTCGGCCTCCCGAGGGACTGAAGGGACACCAGGGGCATGAAGTCGTACATCGTGGGCGTGGGTATGACGAAGTTCGAGAAGCCCGAGTCGCGGGACTGGCAGTACTGGGACATGGCGAAGGAGGCCGGGTCCGCGGCCCTCGCGGACGCGGGCGTGGACTACGCACTGGTGCAGCAGGTGCCGGTCGGCTACTGCTTCCAGGCCTCCACCGCCGGCCAGCGCGCGGCGTACGAGCTGGGGCTGAGCGGGGTGCCGGTCTACAACGTCAACAACAACTGCGCGACGGGGTCGACGGCGCTGATGATGGCGCGGCAGTTCGTGGAGGGCGGGCTGAGCGACTGCGTGCTGGCGCTGGGCTTCGAGAAGATGAAGCGCGGCGCGCTGGGCGGTGGCGCGGACGGGGGCGACTTCAAGACCTCGCCGGTGGCCCGGCACTACGGGATCATGGCGGCGGGGCACGGCTTCGAGATGTCCCCGCCCACGGCGCAGATCTTCGGCAACGCGGCGCGGGAGCACATGGAGCGCTACGGGACCACGCCCGCGCAGCTGGCGGCGGTCGGCGCGAAGAACCACCGGCACTCGGCGGACAACCCGAACGCGCAGTTCCAGGACGTGTACTCGGTGGAGGAGATCCTGGCGGCGAAGGAGATCCACGCGCCGCTGACCAAGCTCCAGTGCTCGCCGACCTCCGACGGCGCGGCGGCGGCCCTGGTGGTGTCCGAGCGGTTCCTGGTCGCGCACGGGCTGCACGACAAGGCGGTGGAGATCGTCGGGCAGGCGATGACGACGGACACGGAGGAGTCCTTCGCGTCCGGCTCCTGCATCGACGTGGTCGGCAAGCCGATGACGGCGGCCGCGGCGCGGCAGGTGTACGAGGAGTCCGGGCTCGGCATCGAGGACGTGGACGTGGTGGAGCTGCACGACTGCTTCTCGGTCAACGAGCTGCTGACGTACGAGGCGCTGGGCATGTGCGAGGACGGGGCCGCGGGCAAGCTGGTGGAGAGCGGGGCCACGACGTACGGCGGGCGGTGGGTGGTGAACCCCTCGGGCGGGCTCATCTCCAAGGGCCACCCGCTGGGCGCGACCGGCCTCGCCCAGGCCGCGGAACTGGTCTGGCAGCTGCGGGGCGAGGCGGGACCGCGGCAGGTGCCGGGGGCCCGCGTGGGCCTGGCCCACAACATCGGCCTCGGCGGCGCGGCGGTGGTGACGATGGTGCGCCGGGGGTGAGCTTCCGGGGGGCGCGTCCCGCTCCTGAGAGCGGGACGCGCGAGGCCGGGTCAGAGCTTCTGGATGTCCTTGTGCACGACGTCCGAGCCGAGGTGGTCGGCCACCAGGCGCACCTTGAGGGGGTGTCCGGCCGGCGCCTGGATGATGATGTCGGGGTACTCGCCCAGGCCGGTGCCGTTGCAGGAGGGCTCGGTGGTCAGGCTGGACCAGCCGTCCGGGTTGTGCGGGTTGTTCCACTGCACCCAGGCGCAGTCGAGCTCGCCGCTGTAGATCGTCACGGACTTGACCCTGACCGCGTTCACCGCGCCGTCGACGCGCTCGTACAGCACCGTCCCGGTGTTGTGGTGGCGGCCCTTGCCGGCCTCCAGGTCGACCTGGAGGACCGGGCCGGCCGGGGTGTCGGCGGCGGCCGGAGCCGCACCTGCGGCAAGGGTCGCGAGGACGAGCGCGGCGGCGGCGGGCAGGGCGGACAAGCGCATGACGGACCTCTCCACGAACCGGATCGAGGAGCCTCATCCTGGTCCAGTACGGGCGCGGGCGCTGCACCGGAATCCGTCAATCGGTGGCCCGGATCGAACGGTCGGTTCCGTGCCGGGCCGGGGTCAACGGGCCACCGGCTTCAGTTCGCAGCGGCCTTCCGTGCACTCCCTCCGGAGCCGGCCGCGCGAGACGGTCTCGGCCAGGCCGATCGCCCAGCACATCGGGCAGCCGCGCAGGGCGACGACACCGACCGGGGCGAGGAGCAGGGTGACCGGGCCGAAGGCCGGGACCAGGGCGAAGGCCGCGATCAGTGAGCCGAAGCCCAGCGCGCCGCGCGCCAGGTGCCGCGGTACGGACGCGCTCGCGAAACCGGAGCCGCGGGAGCCGGCGGAACCAGGGGTGTCAGTGGTGGGCACGGGTGTCTCCCAGGGTGAGCTGGAGGGCCGCGCGGGCCCGGTGGAGCCGCGACTTCATCGCGGCGGTGCTGAGGCCGAGGGCCTCGGCGGTCGTCCGCCCGCTGTGCCCCTGGACGTCCCGCATGATCAGTACGCTCCGCTGGTCGGCGGGCAGCGCGGCGATGGCCTCCGCGACCTGCCCCGCCTCCAGGTGCCGCAGCACCTCGTCCTCCGCCGACATGACCGCCGTGTCCGGCAGCGGCGGCCGCACCCGCGGCATCAGCCGGGCGCGGCGCAGGCATTCGTTGCGGACGATGCGGAACATCCAGGACGCCAGTGCCCCGGAGGCCCTCAGCATCCCGATCCTGCGGTACAGGATGATCAGCGCCTCCTGGGCCGCGTCCTCGGCGTCCTCGCGCGAGGCGCACAGCGAGTGTGCGAAGCGCCGTACGTTCGGGTGCGATCCGGCGACCAGCGCGGTGAGCGAGTCCAGGTCGCCGCCCTGCGCGGCGACGACCAGGTCCTCGCCCGGCCAGGTGCGGTCAGCCACGGGCCCGGCCCCGCCTGCGCAGGACGGCGACGGTGCACGCGCAGAGCAGGACGGCCGCGCCGGCCACGACGAGAACTGTGATCATGTCAAAACCTCCAGGTCAGGTGCCGACCTTGGCGTCGGCACCATACACAGGAGGCGGGGGAGCCCCGAAAGGATTCACCCCAGGGCCGGATCGACCACCGTCTCGCCCGTCGAGGCCCGGCGGATCGACTCCGCCAGGTCCTCCACCCGGTCGTCCCGCAGGACCAGGCCGGCCGCGCCGGCGGCGAGCGCGGCCTCCCGCAGGCCGGGGTGCGCCGAGCCCGTCAGGACGAGGATCCGGCACTCCGGATCGTCCTCCAGCAGGGCGGTCACCGTCGCGAGCTCCTCCACGAGGGCCACTTCCGGGCGGGCCATCGGGTCGCGTACGACCTCGATGTCCGGCTGGAGGCCGAGCCGGAGCGCCAGGGCCGGATCGGGCGGGTCCAGCAGTACCCGCAGGGCGCGGCCTGGGCGGTGTTCCACGGGCATTTCGTCCACCGGGGAAGCCTATCTGACGGGCAGTCAAGAGTCTTCCCAAGTGCGGGGGCGTGCGTTATACATTCCCTCACCGGCCGACCCTAGAACGCGTTCTAGAACCGGCCGCCCCGCATACGACCTCGGTGCGGCCGACGGTGCGGACGGCCGCGCCGAGGTCTTCCAGGGCAGCGATTTTCCCGACCCACCGACGACAGGGAGCCGCATCCTCATGCCGATCGATGCCGCCAGGGCCCTCGCCGCAGACCCCCGCCAGGGGGACATCGACTGGGACCACAAGGACATCCAGCTCTACCACCTCGGCCTCGGCGCGGGCCTGCCGGCCACCGACCCCGACGAACTGCGCTACACCCTCGAATCCAAGCTCCACGTCCTCCCCAGCTTCGCGACCGTCGCCGGAGCGGGCATGGCCATGCTCGGCGGCCTCGCCGCCCCCGGCATCGAGGTCAACCTCGCCCACGTGCTGCACGGCGGCCACTCCATCGAGCTGCACCGGCCCATCCCCGTCAAGGGCCGGGCCACCTCCAGCTCCAGGGTCGCCGCCGTCTACGACAAGGGCAAGGCGGCCGTGATCGTGCTGCGCTCCGAGGTCGCCGACGCCGACGGGCCGCTGTGGACCAGCGACGCGCAGATCTTCGTACGGGGAGAGGGCGGCTTCGGCGGCGAGCGCGGCCCCTCCGCCAAGGAGGAGCTGCCCGGGCGCGCCCCCGACCGGGTCGAGGAGCGGCGCATCCGCGAGGACCAGGGCCTCCTCTACCGCCTCTCCGGCGACTGGAACCCGCTGCACGCCGACCCCGAGTTCGCCAAGCTGGCCGGCTTCGACAAGCCGATCCTGCACGGCCTGTGCTCGTACGGGATGACCCTCAAGGCCGTCGTCGACACGGCCCTCGGCGGGGACGTCTCCCGGGTCCGCGCCTACCGCACGCGCTTCGCCGGGATCGTCTTCCCGGGCGAGACGCTGCGCATCCGGATGTGGCAGGAGCCCGGCCGCGTCCTGGTCTCGGTGACCGCCGTCGAACGGGACGACGCGCCGGTCCTCGCCGACACCGTCGTCGAACACTCGTAGCACCGACTAAGGAGCCGCACCGTGCGCGCAGCACTCCAGAGCGAGATCGGCCAGGACAAGCTGGAAGTCGTGGACGACATGGAAGCCGTGGGCTTCGGCCCCGGCAAGGTCAGGATCCGCGTCAGGGCCACCGGCCTGTGCCACTCGGACCTGTCCGCGATGAGCGGCGTCCTGCCGCAGCCCGCGCCCTTCATCCCCGGCCACGAGGGCTCCGGCGTGATCACCGACGTCGGCGACGGGGTCACGAGCCACCGGATCGGCGACCGGGTGCTCGTCTGCTGGCTGCCGCCGTGCGGCCACTGTCCGTCCTGCACGCGCGGTCAGGGCCACCTGTGCCTGGAGGCCTTCGGGAATGTCGCCACCCCCAACTTCAAGCGGGCGTCGAGCGACATCTTCGGCTTCGCCGGCACCGGCACCTTCTCCGAGGAGATGGTCGTCCCCGCCGCCTGCGCCGTCCCGATCCCCGACGACGTCCCCTTCGACATCGCCGCACTGATCGGCTGCGGCGTCACCACCGGCCTCGGCGCGGCCATCAACACCGCGAAGGTGGAGGCCGGTTCCTCCGTCGCCGTCGTCGGCTGCGGCGGCGTCGGCATATCCGTCATCCAGGGCGCCAAGGTGCAGGGCGCGGCCCAGATCGTCGCCGTCGACCCGGTGGAGTCCCGCCGCGAGGCGGCCCTGCGGTTCGGGGCCACCGAGGCGGTCTCCCCGGAGGAGTTCGCCGACGCCAAGAACCGGATCACCGCCGGCGAGGGCTTCGACTACGTCTTCGAGGTCGTCGGCAAGTCCGCGACCGCGCAGAAGGCCTACGAGATGACACGGCGCGGCGGCTCGGTCGTCGTGGTCGGCGCGGGCGCCCTGGACGACAACTTCCAGATCAACATGTTCTCGCTGTTCTTCGACGAGAAGAAGATCCTCCCGTCGATGTACGGCGGAGGCGACGTGCTCCGCTCCTACGAGCGGACCATCGCCCTGTGGCGGGCCGGCCGGATCGACCTGGCGAACCTGATCACCCACCGGGTGAGCCTCGCCGAGGTCAACGAGGCCCTCGACCAGATGCGCACCGGCGTCGCGCTGCGCACCTGCATCGAACTCTGACCCGACCACCGTCCAGATCACCGACCCGTTCCGCAGACCCGTTCCGCAGATCCGATCTCCGAGGGGAACCGTACGGATGTCACTGCCACTTGAGGGACTCTCCGCCATCGTCACGGGCGCGGGCCGCGGGCTCGGCCGGGCCGAGGCGATCGAGCTCGCGCGGCTGGGCGCGAGCGTGGTCGTCAACGACTTCGGCCAGCCCGGCCGGGACGGCTCCGGAGAGGCCTCGGCCGCCCCGGCGCAGGAGGTCGCCGAGGAGATCCGTGCCGCGGGCGGACAGGCCGTCGCCCACCTCGGCGACGTGGCCGACTTCGAGCAGGCGCGCGAGCTGGTCGGGCTGGCGGTGTCCACGTACGGCAAGCTCGACATCCTGGTCAACAACGCGGGCATCCTGCGCGACCGGATGATCTTCTCGATGTCGGAGGAGGAATGGGACTCGGTGATCCGGGTCCATCTCAAGGGTCACTTCAACACCACCCACTTCGCGTCCGCGCACTGGCGGGAGCGGTCCAAGGCGGCGGGCGGCCCGGTCTACGGCCGGATCGTCAACACCTCCTCCGAGGCCTTCCTCGGCGGCTCGGCCGGCCAGCCGAACTACGCCGCGGCCAAGGGCGGCATCGTGGGCCTGACGACCTCGACCGCCCTGGCCCTGGCCAAGTACGGGGTGACGGCCAACGCGATCTGCCCGCGCGCCCGCACCCGTATGACGGAGGACGTCTTCGCCGGCTTCGAGGTCCCCGAGGACGGCAGGCTGGACGCCCTCGCCCCCGAGCACGTCGCCCCGCTCGTCGGCTACCTGGCCTCACCCGCCTCCGCCAAGGCCAACGGGCAGCTCTTCGTCGTGCACGGAGGCATCGTGGTCGTCATGGAACGCCCGAAGGTGGCCGCCAAGTTCGACACGGGCAAGGAGTCCTTCTCCTACGAGGAACTCGACGGGGTCCTCACCCCGCACTACGACTCCCGCCCGGCGAACGAGACCTTTGCCGCGCCGGAGGTCCTCGGCCTCAGGCACGGCTGACCCGCCAGGGGGTGTCCGGCGGCCCGGGCCCGGCCCTGATCCGCCGGACGCCTCCCTAGTGCCGCCCGGCCAGCGGAGCCTGCTGGAGGGGGACCGGGCGCGGCGAGGACGGGGGCGGGGGCGGGGGCGGCGCGTCCAGGTGCACCGGCGGGGGAGGGGCAGCAGGAAGGTTCATCCCGACGATCCCGCAGGGCACCTCCGCCGTCGAGCACGGCAGGTGCAGCCGGCCCTGAGGGCTCCACATGCCCGCACCGCCGAGCCACCCCGCCGGGGCGGCCAGCCGGAAGACGCGCCGGTCGGCGGGGCGCCACAGACCGATGTCCCCCTCGGGCAGCCACAGCGCCACCCCGCAGGACTCCGGCATCAGCGCCTGGCCCGGCTGGACCGCGAAGGGCAGGGCGTCCCCCAGCCGCAGGCACTCCGGGAAGCGGACCGGACGCGAACTGCCCAGCACCCCCCAGCCCAGGCGCGGCTCGCCGGGGGCGTCGGAGCGGATCAGCAGCAGCCCGCTGTCCGCCTCGGCCAGCAGCAGCCGGTCGTCGCTGTCCTCGGTGATCTGCAGCAGGGGGGAGACCTCGCCGTCGCGCCCCAGGTCCACCGCGACGGCCTTGACGGTGCCGTCCAGTTCGCGGTCCAGGGCCAGCAGCCGGCCCGTCCGGTCCAGCCACACGCCGCCGGAACAGCGCCCCGGGATCCGCGCCACCCGCTGCGGCCCGAACGCGCACCCGGCCACCTGCCACAGCGTGCTCACGGTGTCCGACGCGGCCACGGCGAAGGCACCGGACCCGTCCGGCGCCGGCGGGAGCAGGAAGACCCGTACGCCCTCCTGCGCGTCCACCCCGCCCAGCTGGAGCTCCCCGGTGCGCGGCCCGGCCGCGGCACCCGTCGGGTAGAGCAGCGCGAAAGCGTGGCGGTCCGCGACCCGCCGGTGGATCAGCACACGCCCGTCGGCCAGCGGGAGGAGCTCGCTGTCCGCCTCCTCGGGCTGTGCGAGGGGCAGCGGCACCACGTACGGCTCGGGACCGGCGAGGGTCCAGCGTTCCGCGTAGCGCGCCTCGCCGTCCCCGGCGAGCCGGGCGGCGTACGACCCGTCCGCGGAGATCGTGAACGGGGCCGTGGTCGTCATCTCGATGGCACAGACAGTCATCCGGGCCGTCACCTCCGGTGAGGAAGCTAGTTTTCGGGCTTCCCGCCGAACAACACGACCAAGGCGGCTTCACACGTAAGGGTGTCCGCGCGGCGATTCGTCTGTGATGGGCAGTGTGCTTGTGCTGTGCGGCATCGAAAGGCAGGCGTGACGGGCGGGAGCCCGGCCGCTTCGCAGGGACCGGCGCTGACCGGGCCGGCCGCCACGGACGGTAGCCTTGGCCCGTGCCCCGTCTCTCTGAAGTCATCGCCGCGCTGGACGCTCTCTGGCCCCCCTCGCGGGCCGAGCAGTGGGACGCGGTCGGAACCGTATGCGGCGACCCCGACGCCGAGGTCACCCGGGTCCTCTTCGCGGTGGACCCCGTCCAGGAGATCGCCGACGAAGCCGTGGACCTGGGCGCCGACCTGATCGTCACCCACCACCCCCTCTACCTGCGGGGGACCACCACGGTCGAGGCCGGCACCTTCAAGGGCCGCGTCGTGCACACGCTGATCAAGAACGACATCGCGCTGCACGTCGCCCACACCAACGCCGACACCGCCGACCCCGGCGTCTCCGACGCCCTCGCCGGCGCCCTGGACCTGCGGATCACCGGTCCGCTGGTGCCGGACCCGACCGACCCGGAGGGCCGCCGCGGCCTCGGCCGGATCTGCGAGCTGGACCGTCCCGAGACCCTGCGCGAGTTCGCCGCACGCTGCGCGGCCTGGCTGCCGCCGACCGCCCAGGGCATCCGGGTCGCCGGCGACCCCGACGCGATGATCCGGCGCGTCGCCGTCAGCGGCGGCTCCGGCGACAGCCTCTTCGCCGAGGTCCGCGCCGCCGGCGTGGACGCCTTCGTGACCGCCGACCTGCGCCACCACCCGGTGTCGGAGGCCCGCGAGCAGAGCCCGCTGGCCCTCGTCGACGCCGCCCACTGGGCCACCGAATGGCCCTGGTGCGAGCAGGCCGCCGCGCAGCTCGACGCGATCTCCGAGCGCCACGGCTGGGGTCTGCGCACCCACGTCTCGCGCACGGTCACCGACCCGTGGACGGTGCACGCGCCGTCCGTACCCTCCCCTTCTATCTCTGGAGCCCCCAACTGAACGCCGAGCCCGCCGACCAGATCCGACTTCTCGACGTCCAGGCGCTGGACGTCCGGCTGTCTCAGCTCGCCCACAAGCGCAAGTCGCTGCCCGAGCACGCCGAGCTCGACACGCTCACCAAGGACCTGGCGCAGCAGCGCGACCTGCTGGTCGCCGCCCAGACGCAGGCGAGCGACACGGCGCGCGAGCAGACCAAGGCGGAGCAGGACGTCGACCAGGTGCGCCAGCGGGCGGTCCGCGACCAGCAGCGGCTGGACTCCGGCGTGGGCATCTCGGCCCGGGACCTGGCGAACCTGCAGAGCGAGGTCGTCTCCCTCGCCAAGCGCCAGGGCGACCTGGAGGACGTGGTCCTGGAGGTCATGGAGCGACTGGAGGCCGCGCAGGAGCGCGTCACCGAGCTCACCGAGCGGGTCTCCGCCCTGGAGGCCAAGGTCGCCGACGCCACCACCCGCCGTGACGCGGCCACCGCCGAGATCGACGCCGAGGCCGCCAAGGTCACCAAGGACCGCGAGGTGATCGTCACCTCGATGCCGGGCGACCTGATGGCCCTGTACGAGAAGATCCGCGTCAAGCAGGGCGGGGTCGGCGCCGCGCGCCTCTACCAGCGCCGCTGCGAGGGCTGCCGGCTGGAGCTCGACATGGCCGAGGTCAACGAGATCAAGGCCGCCGCCCGCGACCAGGTCGTCCGGCACGAGAACTGCGGCCGCATCCTCGTCCGTACGGCCGACTCGGGCATCTGATGCCGCGTTTCGTCGTGGAGGCCGACGGCGGGTCCCGGGGCAACCCGGGGCCGGCCGGCTACGGCGCCGTCGTCCTCGACCCGGCCTCGGGCGAGACGCTGGCCGAGCGCGCCGAGTACATCGGCGTCGCGACGAACAACGTGGCCGAGTACAAGGGCCTGATCGCCGGGCTCACGGCGGTCCGTGACCTCGCGTCCGACGCGGAGGTCCTGGTCCGGATGGACTCCAAGCTCGTCGTCGAGCAGATGTCCGGCCGCTGGAAGATCAAGCACCCGGACATGAAGCCGCTCGCCGCCGAGGCCGCGCGGATCCTGCCGCGCGCGCAGGTCACGTACGAGTGGATCCCGCGCGAGCGCAACAAGCACGCGGACCGGCTCGCCAACGAGGCGATGGACGCGGGCAAGCGCGGCGAGCAGTGGGAGCCGTCGGCCTCCGCGGCCGTCTTCGCGGCCCCGTCGGCCCCGTCGGGTCCGCCCGGCGACGCCGTCGCCGGTGCCGCGGCGGCCCGGGCGGCCCTGGCCGCGGCCCGCGGCATCGCCGCCGGCCCCGCCGAGGCGGACACGCTCTTCGGACCGCCGGCGGCCGGGGCCGAAGAGGCCCGCGCGGCCGCCGTGCCCGTGCCGTCCCGTACGCCGGCCACCGCACCGGCGCCCGGCCGGGCCCCCACGGCCACCGCCCCCGCGGGCGGGCAGGGCTGGGGCCCCGACATGGGGGCCCCGGCCACCTTCGTGCTGCTGCGCCACGGCGAGACCGCGCTCACCCCGCAGAAGCGGTTCTCCGGGAGCGGGGGGAGCGATCCCGAGCTGTCCCCGGCCGGCCGTCGTCAGGCGGCGGCCGTCGCCGAGGCGCTCGCCGCCCGCGGCACCGTCCAGACGGTCATCAGCTCGCCGCTGCTGCGCTGCCGCGAGACCGCACGGGCCGTCGCCGACCGGCTCGGCCTCGACGTGACCGTCGAACAGGGCCTGCGCGAGGTGGACTTCGGCGCCTGGGAGGGCCTGACCTTCGCCGAGGTGCAGGAGCGCTTCCCGGACGACCTCCAGGCCTGGCTGGACTCGCCGAAGGCCGCCCCCACGGGCGGCGGGGAGAGCTTCGCGGCCGCCACCCGCCGGATCTCGGCCACCCGTGACCGGCTGCTGGCCGCGCACGCGGGCCGTACGGTCCTGCTGGTCACCCACGTGACCCCGGTCAAGATCCTGGTCCGGCTGGCCCTCGGCGCCCCGCCGGAGTCCCTCTTCCGGATGGAACTGTCCGCGGCCTCCCTGTCGGCGGTGGCCTACTACGCCGACGGCAACGCCTCGGTCCGCCTCCTGAACGACACCGCGCACCTGCGGTAGGCCCGGCGGTTTCCGGCTCGGTGTCGTACCCCTTGGCCGCAGGCCGGGCGGAGCTTACGGGCACGGTCCGGCTCGGTCGGGGTGCCGGGCAGGGGTATCTCCTCGGCTAGGCGCGTGCGGCCCTGGCCGCGCCTGGTGTGGTCCGGGCGGTGCCGTGCCGCGGGGCGGGGTACGGGCGTGGTGCGGGTGGGTCGGGGTGCCGGGCAGGGGTGTCTCCTCGGCTCGGCGCGTGCGGCCCTGGCCCGGCCAGACGGCTCTGGTCGCGCCTCGTCCTGCGGGGACACCCCTCCCCGTCCCCCCTCCAGCAGTACGGGCCGGTGGGGCGGGGACACGGCGGAGTGTCCCCGCAGGACGAGGCGGGACCTGGGCCGACTCGGCACGACAAGGCCGCACGCGCCGAGCCGAGGAGACATTCCGGCGGGGCACCGCCCCACCCTGTGCACTCCTGGCCGGCGAAATCCAGCCCCGCCGGCGATTGAGGCGCGGGGTCTGGGGCGGAGCCCCAGCACCCCCGGCGGCCACCGCCCAGCAGGAAGACTGGCCACCCCGGCGGGAGCCCAGCGGCGGGAGCCCAGCGGCTGCCCCGAACGGGAGTGGTGGCGGCAGACGAGCCGGCCTGTACGCCGGGTTCTGTCACCCGGTGACCTCGCGGTCGCCGGGGAGACGGCCATCCATCTAGGACCGGCGTTGCCGCCGGCCTCGTGCGGTCTACCCGCGAACTCGGGCGGGCAGCCCTCAAGCGTTCGCGCAGACCCGTCCGGGGACGGATCCTCTTGACCTTGCTCCAGGTGGGGTTTACCTAGCCGCCTGGGTCACCCCAGGCGCTGGTGGTCTCTTACACCACCGTTTCACCCTTACCGAGGGCCGAAGCCCCCGGCGGTCTGTTTTCTGTGGCACTGTCCCGCGGGTCACCCCGGGTGGGCGTTACCCACCACCCTGCCCTGTGGAGCCCGGACGTTCCTCGGCGGGATCCGGAGATCCCGACGCGGCCGCCCGGCCGACTCGTCTGCCGTGGCGACCATGTTACCGGCTGTGCCGTCGCCGCTTGACCTTGCCGCAACGGCAGGGTTTCTACTGGGGGGTATGCGAATCGGAGAGATCGCCGCGGTCGTCGGGGTCACCACCCGGGCGATCCGGCACTACCACCACGTCGGGCTGCTCCCGGAGCCGGAGCGGCGCCCCAACGGTTACCGGGCCTACAGCGTCCGCGACGCCGTCCTCCTGGCCCGCGTACGACGGCTCACCGAGCTCGGGCTCAGCCTCGACGAGGTGCGCGACGTCCTCGCCGACGACGCCGGGCGGGACCTGGCGGACGTACTGGACGAGCTCGACGCCGATCTCGCCCGGCAGGAGGCCGAGATCAAGGAGCGGCGGCGACGGCTCGCGGTGCTCCTCGCCGCCGGTCCGGGGGAGGGCGAGCCCCTCTCGCCCGCCCTCGCCGAGCTGCTGGCGAGGGCGCCGCGGACGACCTCCCCGACCGCCGCCAAGGACCGCGAACACCTCACGCTCCTCGACGTGCCGGGCGCGGACGGCCAGGAGATCTACACCGCCCTCGGGGCGGTGGCCGCCGACCCCGCGGTGCTGGCCCTGTACGAGCGGCTGGACGAACTCGCCGACGCGCCCGTGGACGACCCGCGGATCCCGGGCCTGGCGGCGGAGCTGGTGGCGGCCGTCCCCGACGAGGTGTTCGCCGCGATCCCCCGCGACGGGACGGTCGTGCCCGGGTTCAAGGAGGCGCTGCTCGCCGAGTACGCGCCCGCCCAGGCGGAGGTCGTCCGCCGGGTGATGGAGGCCTTCATCGAGCGGGGGCGGGGATGACGCGGCGAGTACGGGCGGCGCGGACGGCCGTCGCCGCGGTCCTGCCCGCGGAGGTGGCGCTCGTGGTGTGCGTGGCGGCCGGGGTACGGCTGCCCGCGCCGGTCCTGGCCGCCGCCGAGGCCGTGGTGGTCGGGGCGCTCCTGCTGGAGGCGTGGGTGCTGCGCGGGCTGTACACCGCCGCCCGGGCGGCCGGCGAAGAACCGGGGGCGGCCCTGCGGACGGCGGCCCGGGCCGTGGTCCCGGTGCAGGTCCGGCGGCTGCTGCGGCACGAGCTGCTGGCCGGCGCCTCGCTCGGCCGGTGGGTCCTGCGCAGGAAGCACGGGGTGCGCCCCGGCGACCTCGCCGCCGCGTACACCGGACCGCAGACGGCCATGATGTACGGGCTGGTCTTCGTGTCGGTCGTCGAGACCGTCGCGCTCGCCCTCCTCATCCCCTGGCCGGCGGTCCACCGGGTGGTGCTCGTGCTGGACGTGTACGGGATCGTGCTGATGCTCGCCCTGCACGCCGCCTGCGTCACCCGGCCGCACGTGGTCGGCGCGGACGGGTCGCTGCGGATCCGCTACGGAGCCCTCTTCGACCTGGCCGTCCCGCCGGACGCGGTGGCCTCGGTACGGGTGGAGCGCCGCTATCCCGAGGGACGGCTGGTCACGCTCTGCGAGGAGGGCGTGCTCGACCTCATCGTCGGCAGCCAGACCACGGTGACCCTGGAGCTGAACCGCCCGCTCGCCTTCACCCGCCCCCTCGGTGCCCGCGCGACGGCCCGCACGATCCGTTTCCACGCCGACGACCCCCGCACCCTGGTCGCAGCGCTGCGCCAGCCGGCCTAGCGGTGGTGGTGGGCCGGGGGGCCCGGGCGGGCGTCTACCCTGGCCGGGGGGCCGCATCCCCTGCGACGTGTCGTCCTGAAGGAGAACCACCGTGCTCGTGCTGCTGCCGCCCTCCGAGGGAAAGGCCGCCGGCGGCTCCGGCGCACCGCTGGAGCCGCAGGAGCTGTCGCTGCCCGGCCTGGCGCAGGCCCGCGCGGCGGTGCTGGAGGAGCTGGTCGACCTGTGCACGGGCGACGAGCTGAAGGCCCGTGAGGTGCTGGGCCTGAGCGAGGGCCTGCGCGGCGAGGTCGCGAAGAACGCGGAGCTGCGCTCGGCGGCGGCCCGTCCGGCCGGGGAGATCTACACCGGCGTGCTCTACGACGCGCTGGGCCTGGCCGGCCTGCCCGAGACGGCACGCAGGACCGCCGAGGACGCGCTGCTCGTCTTCTCGGGGCTGTGGGGCGCGGTGCGTGTCACCGACCGCATCCCCTCGTACCGCTGCTCGATGGGCGTCAAGCTCCCGGGGCTCGGAGCGCTCGGCGCCTACTGGCGCGCCCCGATGGCCGAGGTGCTGCCCGCGGCCGCCGGGGACGGGCTCGTACTGGACCTTCGTTCGGCGGCGTACGCGACGGCGTGGAAGCCGAAGGGAGAGGTCGCCGGCCGGACCGCGACCGTGCGGGTGCTGCACTCGCAGATGGTCGACGGCGTGGAGAAGCGGTCCGTGGTGAGCCACTTCAACAAGGCGACGAAGGGCCGGCTCGTCCGGGACCTGCTGGTGGCCGGGGCCGCGCCCGGTTCGCCGGCGGAGCTGGTGACGGCCCTGCGGGACCTCGGTTACGTCGTCGAGGCGGAAGCCCCCGCGAAGGCGGGCCGGGCCTGGTCCCTCGACGTGGTCGTGACGCAGATCCACCACTGACGCGTCGTCACCGGCGCGCGCCACGGGCCCGCGCCACCGACGGGCCGCGGCCGGGGGCGCCGCCCCCGGCACGCCGTCTCAACGGCCGAGCGGCCAGGCCACGGTCGCCGGGGCGCGGTCGGCGTCGTCCGCGTACGCGGCGCAGGCGTCCGTCAGGGTCTCCAGCAGGGTGAGCGGGTCCGGGAGGGGGTGCTCCATGCCGCGGATCCAGGTCACCGCCTGGTCGCCGGGGAGGGCCGCCGGCGGGACCAGGACGTAGCTGCCGCGGCAGTGCCAGCGCAGGCCCGGGTGCTCGTCCATGGTCTCGGGATGGCAGTCCAGCGCGCACGGCCACCACTCGTCCTCGTCCTCGGGGGTGCCGCGGGTGGCGGTGAAGAAGAGCATCCGGGCCTGGTCGCCGGTGCCGCCCGATTCGGCGACGGGGCCGACCTTGACGCCGGCCTCCAGGAGCCGCGCGAGGGCGGCGGCGCCGGCTTCCAGCGGGACGTCGAGCACGTCGTGGACCATGCCGGTCGCGGTGATGAAGTTGGCCTGGGGCTGATTGCGCGCCCACCGCTCGATCTGCGCGCGGTCGGTGGTCGACTGGGTCTGCCAGGCGAAGGAGACGGGATGTCGTGCGGGGGTCGGACAGCCGATGCGGTCGCACGAACATCGATAGCCGACGGGATGGGCGGCGGGGGCGAGCGGCAGACCGGCGGAGGCGACGGCCAGGAGGAGCACCTCGCGCTCTCGTGCGGGGTCCTCGGCGGTGGGTTTCTGCCGCCGGCGCAGCCACTGGGAAATCCTGCTCTGCTCGCCGCGTTTGACGCGGCCGGACTCAGACCCCATCTATCCCCTCACCTCACCGTTGCCCCGGCAGACCTTCACATGGTCCCACCATCCTGCGCCCCGGGTGACCGCTCCGGATGACCGGGGGGCCGGGGAGGGGTGAGCGCCAATCACTGCATACCCACAGAATCGGGGCAAACATTCCCGGGTGAACGCGGGTTGTCCGGCGGCTAGCGTGCGGTGACGTTTGCCACCCCGCCGAGTACCCGGTCCACCAGCGCGTCGGTGAAGGCGTGCGTCAGGGGCGCGGTGCGCAGCAGCCAGCGGTAGGTCAGCGGGCCGAGCAGCATCTCGACGGTCAGCCGCAGGTCCGTGTCGGGCGCGAGCTGCCCGGCCTCGCGGGCGGTGCGCAACCGGGCCTCGTACAGGGCGAGCTGCGGCTCCAGCAGCTGCTCGGTGAACCGGGCGCCGAGCTCGGGGTCGGTGGCGCCGGCCGCGGTCAGGGCGCGGGTGGGGGCCTCGTACTTCTCGTCGTTGAACTCGTCGACCGTCGCCCGCAGTACGTGCTTCAGGTCGGCGGCGAGGTCTCCGGTGTCGGGGAAGCCGGTCCACTCGGCGTCCGTCTCGGCGTCCCCGGCCAGGGCGAGGGAGGCTTCGAGGAGGACGGCGGCCTTCGAGGGCCACCAGCGGTAGATGGTCTGCTTGCCGACGCCGGCGCGGGCCGCGATGGCCTCGATGGTCAGCTTGTTGTAGCCGACCTCGCCGACCAGGGCGAGCGCGGCGTCGAGGATGGCGCGCCGGGAACGGTCGCTGCGGCGCGCGGCGTCAGGGGTCTTCGTCATGCCCCGAAAATACCAAAGCGAGACGTCTCGTCTTCTCTTCTTCCATCGTTTTGGTAAACCACCCCATCGGTCCACTGCGTCGGCCACGTCCAGGGGAGACGATTCACTCCAGGACTCGTCCCGAGTCGTGAAAGTCGTGAGGAGCCTTCTTTGCGCAGAGACGCCACACCCCGGCGCTACCTGATGTGCCCACCCGCACACTTCAAGGTCACGTACTCCATCAATCCGTGGATGGATCCCACGAAACCGGTGGACCTGCCCCTGGCCCAGGCACAGTGGGAAGACCTCAGGGACCGGTACCTGTCCCTGGGCCACACGGTCGAGACGCTCGTACCGGACCCCGAGCTGCCCGACATGGTGTTCGCGGCGAACGGGGCCCTGGTGGTCGACGGCCGGGTCCTCGGAGCCCGCTTCGCCCACCCCGAACGCGCCGCCGAGGCCGCACGGCACCTGGAATGGTTCCGCGGCCACGGCTACCGGGAGATCCACGAGCCCTCCCACGTCAACGAGGGCGAGGGCGACTTCGCCGTCACGGCGAGCTTCATCCTCGCCGGCCACGGGTTCCGCTCCAGCCCGCTCTCGCACGACGAGGCCCAGGAGTTCTTCGGCCGCCCCGTCATCGGGCTCGACCTGGTGGACCCGCGTTACTACCACCTGGACACCGCGCTCAGCGTCCTGGACGGCGACGAGGTCATGTACTACCCCGACGCCTTCTCGCCCGGCAGCCGGGGCGTGCTCAGGCGGCTCTTCCCCGACGCGCTGATCGCCGACGGCCGGGACGCGGCCGCCCTCGGCCTGAACGCGGTGTCCGACGGCCGGCACGTGCTGCTGCCGCAGGCGGCCACCGGACTGTTCGGCCCGCTGCGCGACCGGGGGTTCGAACCGGTCCCGATGGACCTCGGGGAGCTGCTCAAGGGCGGCGGCAGCGTGAAGTGCTGCACCCAGGAGCTGCGCCCGTAGGCCTCGGCGACTAGCCCTCGGAGTCCTCGGAGTCCTCGGAGGGCGGCGGCCAGGCCTGGCCCCAGTCGACGTCCCGCGCGGCCTTGTAGAGGTCGCCGTGGCGCTTGGTCACGTTGACCCGGGTCAGGCCTGCCCCGTCACCCTCCTCGGGGCCGCACAGCTCCAGCAGGACGAGCCCCTTGCGGATCTGCGGCTTGCGCGTGATCCGGGAGGCGGCCGGCTCCACCGGGAAGCGCGTCGCGGCGACGTAGCTGAACTTCTCGTCCTCGTAGGGCAGCGAGCCGCCCTTGACCTGCCGGTGCAGGGAGGAGCGGCTCACCCGCGCCGAGAAGTGGCACCAGTCCTTGCCGACCTCGATGGGACAGGTCCCGTCGTGCGGGCACGGGGCGGCGACCCGCAGCCCGGCCGCGATCAGCTGGTCACGGGCCTCGCGGATGCGCAGGTACCCCTCCGGCGTGCCCGGCTCGATCAGTACCACCGCCTGCCCGGCCCGCGCCGCCTCGGTGACGACGGCCGTGCGCGCCTGCTCGGTCAGTTCGCCCAGGACGTACGACACCGTCACCAGGTCGGCGTCCGGGACGGTCGTCCCCGAGCCGATGACGGCCCGCCGCCACTCGGCGCCGCGCAGTGACTCGGAGCCGGAGGCCGCCGCGAGTTCCCGGCCGAGGGCCAGCGCGGGCTCGGCCCAGTCCAGCACCGTGGTCCGCCGCGGGCCGTCCCAGGTGGCGTCCACCGCCCAGGTCGCCGCGCCGGTGCCGCCGCCCACGTCCACGTGCGAGGCGGGCGCCCAGCCGGGCGCCGCCTCGGCCAGGGCGTCCAGGGCGGACCGTACGGCCTCGAAGGTGGCGGGCATGCGGTAGGCCGCGTACGCCGCGACGTCCGAGCGGTCGCGCAGGACGGGCGCGTCGGTGGGGGTCCGCCCCCGGTAGTTGGCGATGAGCCGCTCGACGGCGGCCGAGGCCTGCCGGGGCGGGAGTCCGTCGAGCAGAGCGCCGAGCGTGCTGCGGAGGGTCTCGGCGGTGGTGGGGGCGGAGGCGTTCACCTGCCGAGTTTACGGTGAGCCGGGCCCGGCTCAGTTCCCGGCCGTCGCGGGGACCGCCGGAGCGCCCCGCTTCTGCCAGGGCCGGCACAGGACCAGGAAACAGCTCGCCGCGAGCACCGCGCACACCAGCTGCACCAGGGCCATCGGCACCGCCGTGTCCTCGCCCGCGATGCCGACCAGGGGCGACGCGATCGCACCGACCAGGAACGAGGAGGTGCCGAGCAGCGCCGAGGCCGATCCGGCCGCGTGCGGGGTCCGCATCAGCGCCTGCGCGTTGGTGTTCGGCAGCACGATGCCCATCGCCGACATCAGGACGAACAGCGCGGTGGCGACGGGGACCAGGCCGACCTCGCCGAAGACCCCCGTCGTCATCAGCAGCAGCGACACCGTCGAGGCGGTGACGACGGCGAGCCCGACGGCCAGCACCTTGTCCAGGCTGACCCGGCCGACCAGCAGCTTGCCGTTGATCTGGCCGACGAGGATCAGGCCGACCGAGTTCAGGCCGAAGAGCAGGGAGAAGGTCTGGGGCGAGGCCCCGTAGATCTCCTGCACCACGAAGGGCGAGGCGGAGATGTAGGAGAAGAGCGCGGCGAAGGCGAAGCCGCCGGTGAGCGTGTAGCCGGTGAAGACCCGGTCGCCGAGCAGGCCGCGCATGGTCCGCAGCGCGGAGCCGACGCCGCCGGTGTGCCGCCGCTCGGGCGGCAGGGTCTCGCCGAGGCCGCGCCAGACCATCAGGGTGAGGACCGCGCCGACGCCGGTGAGGACGACGAAGACGCCCCGCCAGTCGGCGAAGCGCAGCACCTGGCCGCCGATGAGCGGCGCGACGATCGGGGCGGCCCCGGATATGAGCATCAGGGTCGAGAAGAAGCGGGCCATCTCGTCGCCGTCGTACAGGTCGCGCACGACGGCGCGCGCGATGACGACTCCGGCGGCCCCGGCCAGTCCCTGGAGCAGCCGGAAGGAGATCAGCAGCTCGGCGGTCGGGGCGAGGGCGCAGATCGCGGTGGCCAGGACGTAGACGGCCATGCCGACGAGCAGCGGCCGGCGGCGGCCCCACCTGTCACTCATCGGGCCGATGACGAGCTGGCCGAGGGCCATGCCGGCGAGGCAGGCGGTGAGGGTCAGCTGGATCGTCGCGGCGGAGCTGTTCAGGGCGCCGGTGACCTGCGGCAGGGCCGGCAGGTACATGTCCATGGAGAGCGGGGGGAGGGCGGTCAGCCCGCCGAGTACGAAGGTGACGAGCAGGCTCGTGCGGCGTGCGCGCGTCAGGGACGCGGTGGCGGCGGGGGCGGAGGGCGGTTCGGGCGACGAGTCGTGCGAGGGGGTCGTCGCGGGGCCTCTCTCCGGCATGCGGGACTCCAGTCTTCTCATCTGCTCTTATGCACCCCTGACCGACCCATGTTCTCAGCAATCGGAACGTCCGGGGACCTGAGCCTGCCGTGACGTAGCCTGCGGCCCCATGGACGAACGTACGAAGAAGATCGCCGTGGTGACCGGCGCCGGCTCCGGAATCGGCCGCTCCGTGGCCCTGACCCTGGCCGCCGCGGGCTGGTCCGTGGCCCTGGCGGGCCGCCGGGCGGAACCGCTGGAGGACACCGCCGCCGCGGCCGGGCCCGGCGCCGACGTGCTGTGCGTGCCCGCCGACGTCAGCGACCCGGCCGACGTGACTCGGCTGTTCGAGTCGGTGCGCGCCCGCTACGGACGCCTCGACCTGCTCTTCAACAACGCGGGCACCTTCGGGCCCGGCGGCGTCCCGCTGGAGGACATCACCTACGAGGCCTGGCGCTCGGTCGTCGACGTCAACCTCACCGGCGCCTTCCTGTGCGCGCAGGCCGCCTTCCGGCAGATGAAGGAGCAGGACCCGCAGGGCGGCCGCATCATCAACAACGGCTCCATCTCCGCCCACGTACCCCGCCCGAACTCGATCGCCTACACCGCGACCAAGCACGCCATGACCGGCCTGACGAAGTCCCTGTCGCTGGACGGACGGCCCCACAAGATCGCCTGCGGCCAGATCGACATCGGCAACGCGGCGACCGAGATGACCGAGCGGATGCAGACCGGCATCCTCCAGGCCAACGGGCAGCTGGCCGTCGAACCGGTCATGGACGCCGCCGACGTGGCCCGCACGGTCCTGCACATGGCCGAGCTCCCGCTGGAGGCGAACGTGCAGTTCGCGACGGTGATGGCCACCTCCATGCCGTACATCGGCCGGGGCTGAGCCGTCCCCCGGCCCCCATTGCCACGACACGGCGGCGGCAACGATCATGACCGCATGACCGATACCGAGGTACTGCGCTACACCGCGTTCTCCGGCGACCCGGACGGCGGCAACCCCGCCGGGGTCGTGCTCGACGCCTCCGGGCTGGACGAGGACGCGATGCTGGAGATCGCCGCCGCACTGGGCTACAGCGAGACGGCCTTCCTCACCGCCCCGCCCGAGGGGCTCGGCGGCCGGGAGGGCCGCTCCTTCACCGTGCGCTACTTCAGCCCGAAGGCGGAGGTCCCCTTCTGCGGGCACGCCACCGTCGCCACCGCCGTCGCACTGGGGGAGCGCATCGGACCCGGCGAGCTCCTCCTCGCCACCCGCGCGGGAACCGTGCCGGTGTCCGTCACCGCCGAGGACGGCCGCCTGCGGGCCACGCTGACCAGCGTCGAGCCGCACACCGAGGAGATCGCCGCCGACGACCTCGCCGAGGCGCTCGCCGCGCTCGACTGGCCGTCGGCCGACCTCGACCCGGAGTTCCCGCCGAGGATCGCCTACGCCGGCGCCCGCCACCTGGTGCTCGGCGCCGCCACCCGGGCCCGGCTCGCCGACCTCGACTACGACTTCGCCCGGCTGGAGGCCCTGATGCGCCGCCTGGACCTCACCACGGTCCAGCTGGTGCACCGGGCCGGGCCGCGCGAGTTCCACGTACGGGACCCGTTCCCGGTCGGCGGCGTCGTCGAGGACCCGGCGACCGGGGCCGCGGCGGCCGCCTTCGGCGCGTACGCCCGGGAGCTCGGCCTGGTCCCGGAGGAGGCCGTGCTCACCCTCCACCAGGGGGCGGACATGGGCCGCCCCGGCGTGCTCACGGTGGAACTGCACGCGGGCGACCCCCGCGTGCGCGTGGGCGGCACGGCGGTCAGCATCACGTGAGCGCGGATCTGCGGGTGGTCGGCTTCACCGAGGCACATGTGCCGCTTCGGCTGGCCGTCCAGGTCGCAGACCTGGAGGCACAGGCCTGGCCCGGCTCCACCCCGGGACACGACCCGGCGCTCGCGCCGCGCACCCTCCTCCTCGTCGACGGGGAGGGGACGGTCGCCGCCGCCCTGTCCCTGCTCCGCAAGGAGATCCGGCTCGGCGGGCGCACGTACCGCGCCGCCGGCCTGAGCTCCGTCGTCACGCGGACCGCGGTGCGCGGTCAGGGGCTCGGCGGGCGGCTGGTGGCCGCCGCCCGGGCGGAACTGGCGGCGGACCCGGCCGTGGACCTGGCGCTGTTCAGCTGCGACCGGCCCCTCGCCGCGTTCTACGAGGCGGCCGGCTTCGTACCGCTGCCCGGCACGGTCCTCGTGGGCGGCACCCCCGAGGACCCGCTGGCCACCGACGCCCCCGGATTCGACAAGGCCGTGATGGCGGCCTTCTTCACCGGTGCCCCGGCCCGGGACCGCGCGGCGTTCACCGGCGTGCGCGTCCCGCTGCACCCCGGGAGCATCGACCGGCTCTGGTGAACCGTCAGGCGGTGGGGGCGGGCTGCGGGGCGTCCGACGCCTCCGGCCCCGCCCCCGCCGGACGGCCGCCGCGCTCGGCGAAGAACAGCACCAGCACGGGGACCAGGTACAGCGCCCACACCGTGAGCTGGAGGACGGTCGGGTCCGGCTGGAAGTTGAAGACGCCCTTGAGGAGCGTCCCGTACCAGCTGTCCGGCGGAACGGCCGTGCTCACGTCGAACGCCCTGTCGTTCAGACCGCCCAGGAAGCGGGCCTCCTGAAGGTCGTGGACGCCGTACGCGAGCACGCCCGCCGCCACGACCACCAGCATCGCGCCGGTCCACCGGAAGAACTTCGCCAGGTCGATGCGGAGGGCACCCCGGTAGAAGAGGTACCCGAGCACGATGGCCGTCGTGATGCCCAGCAGCGCACCGATCAGCGGCGCCGAGGACCCCTCGCCGCCGGCCCGCACCGACGCCCACACGAACAGCGCGGTCTCCAGGCCCTCCCGGCCGACCGCCAGGAAGGCCGTCGCGACCAGCGCGCCGGTGCCCATGGCGAGCGCCGTGTCGAGCTTGCCGTGCAGCTCGGCCCGCAGATGCCGCGCGGTGCGCTTCATCCAGAAGACCATCCACGTCACCAGCCCCACCGAGATGATCGACAGGCTGCCGCCGAGCAGTTCCTGCGCCTCGAACGTCAGCTCCTGCGAGCCGAATTCGAGCAGCGCGCCGAAGCCGAGCGAGAGCGCGCAGGCGATCCCGATACCGAGCCACACCGGACGCAGCGCGTCCCGGCGGTCCGTCTTCACCAGGTACGCGACGAGGATGCAGACGACCAGGCTCGCCTCCAGCCCCTCGCGCAGGCCGATCAGATAGTTGCCGAACACGGTGGTTCTTCCTCTCCGGCGGGGACTTACGCGAACAGCGCCCGGCCCCACCAGTCGTCCTTGTCGCGGACGCCCGGCGGGACGGCGAAGACGGCCGAACCCACGTGCTGGATGTATTCGTTGAGGACGTCGGACTTCGCCAGGTTGCGCTGGACCGGGACGAAGCCCGTGCGGACGTCACGCTGGTAGGCGAGGAAGAACAGGCCCGCGTCGAGGCGGCCGAGGCCGTCCGTGCCGTCGGTGAAGGAGTAGCCGCGCCGCAGGATCGTCGCCCCGTTGTTGCTGTCCGGGTGCGCGAGACGGACGTGCGCCTGCGGCTTCATCGCCTTCAGGAAGGGCTCGTCGCGTTCCTTGGACTTGCCCACGGCGGCGCCCTCGCCCTTGTCGCGGCCGAAGATGTCCTCCTGCTCCCGGAGCGAGGTCCGGTCCCAGGTCTCGATGTTCATCCGGATCCGGCGCGCCACCAGGTACGAGCCGCCCGTCAGCCAGTCGCTGCCGTCGCCCGCGCCGACCCACACATGCTTGTCCAGGGCCGCCTTGTCGGTGCCCGAGATGTTCCGGGTGCCGTCCTTGAAGCCCATCATGTTGCGCGGGGTCTGCTCGTCGGGCGTCGTCGAGGAGGTCTTGCCGAAGCCGAGCTGCGACCAGCGCACCGCGACCCGGCCGAAGCCGATCCGGGCCAGCTGACGGATCGCGTGCACGGCGACCTGCGGATCGTCGGCGCACGCCTGGACGCAGAGGTCGCCGCCGGAGCGGGCCGGGTCCAGGTTGTCGCCGGGGAAGAGCTCCAGGTCCACCAGGGCGGCCGGGCGCCTGTCCTCCAGCCCGAACCGGTCCTTGGCGAACAGCCCGGGCCCGAAACCGACGGTCAGGGTGAGCCGGGAGGCCTTCAGGCCGAGGGCCTCGCCGGTGTCGGTCGGCGGGGCCTCCGGCAGGCCCTCGTGCACGTCGCCGACCGGCAGGCCGGCCGTCATCAGCCGGGCCGCCGCGGTCCACTCCTTCAGCAGCTCGACCAGCTCGGCACGGTCCTTCGTCCGCACGTCGAAGGCCGCGAAGTGCAGACGGTCCTGCACGGCGCTCGCGATACCCGCCTGGTGCTCGCCGTGGAAGGGCACGGCCGCGCCGGCCGCCGACGCCGAGACCAGGTCCGAGCCGCCGCCGAGGGCCGCGGCCGCACCGCCGGCCGCGGCGGCACCGAGCGCGAGCCCGGCCCCGCCCCAGCCGAGCACGGCACGACGGGAGGGAGCGGCGGTGCCGGGGGCCGCCGCGGAGGCGCCGTCGTCCTGCTGCGGCTGTCCGGACGCCGCGTTCGACTCGGTCATCGTCTGTTCCCGTCCGCTACTTGGCGACCGCGGCGGCGAGCTTGGAGAGCGGCTCGGCGAGGGCGTTCACGCCGTCCGAGAGCTCCTTGCGCTCCGCCTCACCGACCTTGTCGTACGAGGTGAACTCGTAGGAGGCCTTGTCGGTCCGGTACTTGTCCAGAAGGGTGTTCAGTGCCGCGAACTGGGTGTCGAGCTGCTTGGACAGCTCCGGGTCGTTCTTCTCGGCGATCGGCTTGAGCAGCTCGTACGCCTTCTGCGCGCCCTCGACGTTGGCCTTGAAGTCGACCAGGTCGGTGTGCGAGTACCGCTCCTCCTCACCGGTGACCTTGCCGGTGGCGACCTCGTCGAGGAGCTCCTTGGCGCCGTTGGCGATCGAGGTGGGCGTGATCTCCGCCTGGCCGACCTTCTTCTGCCAGTCGGTCAGGTCCGCGATCAGGGTGTCGGCGAGCTTCTTGTCGTTGTCGTCGATCTTGTTGTCGGCCCACAGGGACTTCTCCAGGCGGTGCCAGCCCGTCCAGTCCTTCGCCGGGTCCTGGCCGGCCTCCAGGCCGTCCTCGCGGACGTCGACCTTCGGGTCGATGTCGCCGAAGGACTCGGCGACCGGCTCGGTGCGCTCCCAGCCGATGCGGGAGGGTGCGTACGCCTTCTTGGCGGCCTCGACGTCGCCGGCCTTGACCGCGTCCGCGAAGGCCTGCGCCTTGGGCATGGTCTCCTCGGCCTGCGTGACCACGTACGCGCGGTACGCGGCGACGGCGGCGTCCGCCTCCGGGCTGCGCTTCTCCCCGCCGCCCTGGGCGCCGGTCGCCTTGACCTTCTTGGCGATGCCGTCGCCCTTCATGCCGGGCTTGCAGACGATCTCGTAGTCGCCCGCCTTGATCTCGGCGGTGATGGAGGCCTTGGTGCCCGGGCCGATGTTCTCGCGCTCGGTGACGATGCGGGCGTCGGGGAAGAGGACGTAGACCTCGGTGACCTTGGATCCCTTGTTCTCGACGTCGATCTGCACCTTGCCGGCCGGGAACTCCGTCTTCGACACCTCACAGGCGCTGTCGGAGGCCGCCACCCGTATCGCGTCGTCCCCGCCCGCGTCGCTCTTCTGGGAGCAGCCGGTGGCTACGGTCAGAGCGGCCACCGCGGAAGCGGCCATGACGGTGAGGCGGGCGGGGCGCATGGGGGGCTCCTGGGCGTCGGACGGGGGCCGTCCCAAGGGGGAGAGGCCGGTGAGGCGGACCTAACTTAACCGAGCCTTACTTCGCGCATACCCCCTCGTGCAGTGATTCGGATCTCACGTTCCGGCCCTGGGGCAAGAGGCCGTCATGGACCCTCCACGGCCGGCCCATGGACCGGTCAAGCCGGGGTCAAATGGGCGTGGCGCCGGGGATTCCGGGGCCGTCCGGGGTGTGGGCCGGAGGGTGGCTCGGAGGGTGGGCCGGGGTGTGGTTCGGAGTGTGGTTCGGGGTGTGGGCCGCGGTGCGTACGGGGATGACCAGCGGGGCCCCTGTGCGGGGGTGCGGGAGCACCTCGACGGGCTGCCGGTACACGCGGCTGAGGAGGGTGTCCTCGAACACCTCGGCGGGCGGGCCGTCGGCGGCGATCCGTCCGCCGTGCAGGACGGCGGCCCGGTCCGCGTAGGCGGCGGCCAGCCCCAGGTCGTGCAGGACGACGACCACCGCGTCCCCGGCCGCGGCCCGCTCCCGGCAGATGCGCAGGACGAGTTCCTGGTGGCGCAGGTCGAGGGCGGCGGTGGGCTCGTCGAGCAGCAACAGCGGGGCCCGCTGGGCCAGTACGCGGGCCAGCGCGACCCGGGCCCGTTCGCCGCCGGAGAGTGCGGAGAACGGGCGGGCGGCGAATGCGGTGACCTCGGCGGTGGCCATCGCGGTGGCGACGGCCTCCTCGTCCGCATCGGCGAAGGGGGTGCCGGCCCAGGGTGCGCGGCCCATCCGGACGACGTCCGCCACCGGGAAGGGGAAGGACAGTGCGGCCGACTGGGGGAGGACGGAGCGGCGGAGGGCGAGGTCCGGGGCGCTCCAGTCGCCCACCGGCCGGCCGTCTACGCGGACTTCGCCGGAGGTGGCGGGCAGGTCGGCCGCGAGGGCACCGAGGAGGGTGGACTTGCCCGCGCCGTTGGGGCCGACCAGGGCCAGCACCTCGCCGGCCCGGGCGGTCAGCCGGATGCCGGCGAGGACCTCGCGCTGCCCGAGCCGGACGTGCAGGTCCACTGCCTCGGCGAGGGCCGCGCCGGGGGCGGGGCGGGGCGGGACGGTGCGGCGGCCGCGGGTGAAGAGGCGGGTCAGGGGGCCGGGGGGTGTTCTGCTGGGCGTGGAGGGGCCGGTGGGGGTGGTGGCCGTGTCTGGGGTGGAGGCGGTGTTCGGGGCGGTGGCCGTGTCTGGGGTGGTGGTGTTTGGGGTGGTGGTGGTGTCTGGGGTGGTGGTGGGGTCCGGGGTGGCGGTCGTGCGGGTCACGCCCAGCCTCCTTGCTTGCGGCGGGTGCGACGTAGCAGCCAGAAGAAGAACGGGCTGCCGATCAGGGCGGTCAGCACGCCGAGAGGGAGTTCGGCGGGCTGGGCGAGGGTCCGGGCGGCGAGGTCGCCCGCGACCAGGACCACGGCGCCGGCCAGGGCGCTGCCCGGGACCAGGAAGCGGTGCCCGGGGCCGTTGGCCATGCGCAGCAGGTGCGGGACGAGCAGGCCGATGAAGGTGATGACGCCGGCGACGGCCACGGCGGCCGCGGTCAGCAGCGCGACGACCAGGATGAGGGCGAGGCGCAGCCGTTCGACGTCGACGCCGAGGTGGCGGGCGGGCCGCTCGCCGAGCGAGAGCAGGTCGAGCCGGCGGGCGTAGAAGGGGGCGACGAGCAGCCCGGCGACGGCGCAGGGGAGGACCGCGAGCACCTTGGGCCAGGTGGCCTGGGCGAGGGAGCCCAGCTGCCAGAAGGTGATCTGGTTGACCTGGCCGCTGTCCGCGAAGAAGACGAACAGGCCGATGAGGGCGCCGGCGAAGGCGTTGACCGCGATGCCGGTGAGGATGAGTGTGACGACCTCGGTCTTCCCGCCGTTGCGGGAGAGGAGGTAGACGGCGCTGACGGTGACGAGGCCCGCGACGAACGCGCAGGCGGTGACGGTCCAGTTGCCGAGGAAGCTGAGGCCGAGGCCGATGGCGGCGACCGCGCCGACGGCGGCGCCCGCCGAGATGCCGATGACGCCGGGCTCGGCGAGGGGGTTGCCGAAGACGCCCTGCATGAGCGCGCCCGCGCAGCCGAGGCCGGCGCCGACGAGCAGCGCGAGCACGACGCGGGGGAGGCGTACGTTCCACAGCACGCTCTCGCCGACCCGGTCGAGCGGCGCCCCGCCGAGGCCCAGGCGGTGCTGGGCGGAGGCGAGGACGTCCGCGGTGGGGATGCGGTAGGCGCCGGTGCCGGCGGAGAGCAGGGCAAGGAGGAGCAGGGCGGCGAGGAGGGCGAGGGTGAGGAGGAGGGCGCGGTGGCCTGTGCGGCGTTCGCCTGCGGCGGGCTTGGCGGGTTTGGCCTGTTCCGCGGCGGCGGGCGTGGCTGCGGCCGGGGCTTCGGCCGGGGCGGGGGTGGCTTCGGTGGGGCCGGGTGCGCGCCGGGGCGTCTCCTCGGGCGCCGAACGGTTCTCGGGGCCGGAATGTGGGGCAGTGGTGCGTTCGGCGCCCTGCGGGGATCGCCCCGGCACACCCCCGGCCCCGGCGGAGGCGGACGGTGCGGCCGTGGTGTGTTCGGCGTTCTGGGGGGACCGCCCCGGTACGCGGTCGGCCTCGGCGGAGGCGGAAGGTGCGGGGTTGTGGGAGAAGGGCACCTCAGGCTCCCTTGCCGTAGAGCTGGGTGATCAGGGAGGCGAGCACCTGGTCCGTGCGGGGGCCGTAGTTGAGCAGGACGCCGTCGTCGATCGTGAGCACGCGGCGGTCCATGCCGGCCGGGGTCTGCGCGACGCCCGGGATCTTCACCAGGCCGTCGACGCCGCCGACCGATTCGAGCCCCTTGGACATGACCAGGATCGCGTCCGGGGCGGCGGCCGCCAGGGCTTCGCTGGTGATCGGGGTGAAATCCTTGCCGAGGCCGGACTCCTTTCCGGTGTCGACCGCTCCTGCCGCTTCGAGGAGCGAGGCCGCTCCCGAGTCCGAGCCGCCCAGCAGGTAGACGGAGGCCGTGCCGCGCAGGTAGAGGAAGGCCACCCGGGGCTTCTTGTCGCCGGCTGCGGGAACGTTCTTGCGTACGGCGGCGATGCGGTCGGCGGTGCGCTGGTTCAGCTGTGCGCCGGCCTCCCTGACGCCGAGCGCGGCGGAGACGGCGTCGATCCGCTTCGGCACGTCGTCCAGCCCCTTGGCGGGGGCGACGACGAGGACCGGGATGCCGGCGTCGCGGATCTGCTGGATCGCCTCGGCGGGCCCGGTGGTGGTCTCCGCCAGGACGAGCGTCGGGCGGAGGGAGAGCACGCTCTCGGCGGAGACGTCGTGGCCACGTGTCACCACCGGGAGGGCGGCGGCCTGTTCGAACGTGGCGGTGATGTCGCGGGCGACGACCCGTCCGCCGAGGCCGAGCGTGTGGACGATCTCGTTGAGGCTGCCGGTCAGCGGGATCACCCGGTCGCCCGAGGTGACGGTGACCTGCGCGCCGTCGGCCGAGGGGACGGTCACCGGCAGGGCGGGCTGCGGCGTCGCGGCGAGCGGCTCCACCCGGTCCGGAGCGGCCGCGGGGGCGGGGGCGGATGAGCCCGGAGAGGTGGCCGTACCTCCGCAGCCCGTCAGCGCGAGTGCCAGTGCGGTCACGGCAACTGCGAGACGGGGGAAGCGGTGTGACGCGGCGGGCGTAGGCACGAAGGCACCGTCCTGATCGTCCGACTGAGGTTCTGAGGACCGGGGGGTTTTCATCCGGCCGGGACTTAGCTTAGGTTAGCCTAACCTTGCTTGCTAGACCCTGGAGGGGGCATTCATGCCCACGAGACCCGTCCGTGCGCTCACCATCGCCCTGCTGGCGGGCCTGTTGGGGGCCTTGCTCCCGGCTGCCGCCGCTCACGCGGGCACCGTACAGGGGGGTCGGCTCGACTGGGGCATCAAATCCTCTTTCCAGAGTTATGTCACCGGGCCGGTGGCGAAAGGCGGTTTCAAGCTGAAGAGCGGAGCCGCCACGGTCGGCGGAAGTCTGTTCCGCTTCCACTCGGCGACCGGCTCCTACGACCCCGCAACCGGCGCGTTCGAAGCCTCGTACTCCGGTGGAGTCACCTTCCAGGGCCACCAGAAGCCGGACGGTGTGTACGAGCTGGACATGACCGTCAGCCGGCCGACCGTCAAGATCAGTGGTGGTGGCGGGACGTTGTACGTGGACGTGTCCAGCAAGGCCAAGGACACCGGCACGGTCAGCAACCAGAGCCAGGTGCCGTTCGCGACGCTCGGCGTCGGCGGGATCAACATGAAGGGCGGCGCCAGTCCGCTGACCCTCACGAACATCCCGGTCACCCTCACCGCCCAGGGCGCCCAGGCGTTCGCCGGCTACTACCCGGCCGGCGCGCAGCTCGACCCGCTCTCGCTCTCGGCCGACGTGCGGACCGCCCCGGCCGCGGAGCCCTCGCAGCCGGCCGCCACCCGGCCCGGCGTCCCGGCCCAGGCCTCGCAGGCGCCGGGGGGCTTCGCCGACGCCGCCGTCGACTGGGGGGTGCGGCGTACCTTCCGCGAGTACGTCACCGGTTCGATCGGCCAGGGCGGGTGGACCCTCGCCGAGGGGGCCCAGGACGGCGGCGCGCTGTTCCGTTTCCCGCAGGGCAAAGGTACGTACGACGGCCGGAACGGCACCCTTGAGGCCGCCTTCGCCGGCACGGTCAAGTTCACCGGTGCCCACCTGGATCTGACGCTGGGCAAGGTGGGCGTGAAGGTGGAGAACGGCAGGGGTGTGCTGTCCGCGGACGTCACCACGGCGGGTGCGACGAAGAACGCCGTCCCGCTGGTCGAGTTCGACGCCAAGGGTCTGAAGACCGAGGGTGCGCTGGTCATCCTGGCCGAGGCCCCGGCCACCCTCACCGAGGGCGGCTCGCAGGCCTTCAACTCCATGTACAAGGCCGGCACCGAGATGGACCCCGTCTCGCTGGCCGTCGCCCTCGACGCCACGGCGGCGCTGCCGGCCCTGCCCGACCTGGGCTCCACGGCCGCCCCCTCGGCGCCCCCGGCCGCGCCCCCGGCCGCGGCCGCGGAGCCCGATAAGTCCTCGAACACCGCCCTCTACGCCGCCCTGGCCGCAGCCGCCCTCCTCCTGGCCGCCACCGTCACCACCCTGACCATCCGCCACCGCCGCAGAACGCCCGCCGCCGTCGCCACCGCCACGTCGTCCCCTCCCTCGCCGACTGCCGCTGCCGGTACCGCGGGACCGGGCGGTGATGGGGCCTCGTAGCGATCCGCGTGTCCCGCTCCCCTTTCCTTCCGTCCTTCAGGAGTTTCCCGTCATGTCGTCCATCCGCCGCCGCGTCTGCCTCGCGGCCGCCGTTCTGACCGCCGCCGCCCTCGGCGCCACCGCCCTCGCCCTGCCGGCCACCGCCGCCGGCGGTCCTCCCACCGGGCCCGTGCAGATCGTCGGCGGCTCCCTCGACTGGGGCGTCCTCGCCAGCTACCGCGCCTACGTGACCGGCATGGCCAAGGGCACCATCGCCGTCGCCGACGGCGCCGTGCAGAACGCCGACGGCACCCTGAAGTTCATCGACGCCACGGGCCAGTACGACCCGGCCGGCGGCCACGTGGTGAAGGCCGCCTTCAAGGGCAGCGTCACCTTCTCCTCGCCCGCCCCGCCGACCGGCCACGGCTTCGAGGTCAAGCTCTCCGACATCCGTATCGACACCGGTACCAAGAAGCTGACCGCCGACGTCACCAAGTCCGGTGCCACGGCCCAGGACGTGCCGCTGGCCACCGTGGCCTTCGCCGGCCGGTCGATGACCGCCCTCGCGACGACCCTCACCAAGGAGGCCGCGGAAGCGCTCGGCTCCCCGGGGTACGAGAACAAGGCCGGCGACCCGCTCAACGCTGCCCTGAAGTTCGAGGAGCCCGCCCCCGAACCGACCCCGACGAAGCCGACCCCCACCAAGGACCCCGCCCCCACCAAGGACCCCAGCCCCACCACCCCGGCCGACGGCCCGCAGAAGGTCCTGAACGGCAAGCTGACATGGGGCGTGAAGGAGTCCTTCCGCCGCTACGTGCTGGGCGCGGGCTCGATCACCCCGGCCGGCGGCGCCGCGAAGAACGGCGACCTCTTCGACTTCGCCTTCGGCAAGGGCGAGCTGGATGTGAAGAAGCAGAAGCTGAACGCCTCCTTCGAGGGCAACCTCCGCTTCCAGTACGCGGCCCACGGCATCGACATGACCTTCGCCAACCCCCGCGTCGACGCCACCGGCAGGACCGGCACGCTCTACCTCGACGTCAAGAACGCCGCCGGCAGCAGGACGGGCGTCGCCTTCGCCACGCTCGACCTGTCGAAGACCGATTACAAGACGAAGAACGGCGTACTGGCGCTCAACGCCGTACCGGCCGCCTTCACCGCCGACGGCGCGGCCGCCTTCGCCAACGAAACCACCGGCTCCCTGTACAAGGCGGGCGACCCGATCGACCCGCTCACCTTCTCCGTGGCCGTGGACAAGGACGCCGCCCTGCCGTCCACGGGCGCCACCACGACCACCGGCGGAACGGCCGGCGCAGGCACCGGCGGAACCACCGGCGGTACGGGCGGCACCGCGGGCGGCGGCTCGGTCGGCGGCGGCTCCGTCGGCGGCAACCTCGCCGACACCGGCGCCGAGATCCCGGCCGGAGCCCTGCTCACCACCTCCGGTGTCGTGATCGCGGCCGGCGCGGGCGCGATCTTCCTCGCGCGCAGGCGCCGTCCGGCCCAGCTCTGAACCGTGCTTGAATTCCCGCGTGAACGATCTCGATGTCCTGAGGGTCTTCTGCGCGGGTGACGGCCGGTACGGCAACCTGCTCGGTGTCGTGCGCGACGGCCGGACCTGCCCCGACGACGCGTCCCGGCAGGCGCTGGCCGCCGAACTCGGCTACAGCGAGACGGTGTTCGTCGACGACCCCGAGCGCGGGGTCGTCGACATCCGCACCCCCGGCACCCGGATGTCCTTCGCCGGACACCCGCTGGTCGGGCTCGCGTGGCTGCTGGACATCGAGGAGCTCCAGCCGCCCGTCGGATCCGTATGGGCGCGTGACGACGGGGAGTTCACCTGGATCACCGCCCGGCCCGAGTGGGTCGAGGGCAAGCGCACGCAGCAGTTCGGGAGCGTCGCCGAGGTCGAGGCGCTCCCGGCGCCGCCGCCGGGCGAGGGCTGGCTGTACGCCTGGGCGTGGGAGGACGAGGCCGCGGGCCGCGTCCGGGCCCGCGGCTTCCCGCGCCGCCCCGACGGCGTCATCGCCGAGGACGAGGCCACCGGCTCGGCGGCGATCCTGCTGACGGCCGAGCTGGACCGCGCCCTGAACATCACCCAGGGCGCCGGCTCACAGATCCTCACCGCCCCCGGCGCCGACGGCACGATCGAGGTGGGCGGCCGCGTCCGCTTCGCCCAGCCCCCGGCCGCCCTCGCGTAGCTGGGTATCCCGCACCGGTGAAGTGAGTACCTGAGCGCTGGCGCGGCCACCGGGCGCCGCGGTGCCATGGGGGGATGACGACGAACTCGATGCCCGGGCCGCCCTACGCGCGGCGGCAGTGGCCGGCCGTGGCGGCGCTCTTCACCGTGCTGGGGCCGGCCGCGGCGTGGCTCGGCCGGGCGATCTCGTACCTGCCCGAGGTCCCGGGCCCGTACGCCCTGTTCTACGTCGTCCCGTTCGCACTGGTGGCCGCCACCTGGATTCCGCCGCGGACGGACGCGCAGCGCCGCAGGCGCCTCGCGATGGGAAGCGCCGGCTGCCTCCTGGCCTTGTTCTACCCGAACGTGCTGGTCGTCACCTGGCTCGTCCTGTGGGCGGTGGCGGGCTCATGAAACCGCCGCGAGGCCGGGCCCGGGCCCGGCCTCGCGGCGGCGCGAGGTCGCGGTGAGGCGGTCACGCGGTGAGGCGGAACTCCTCGCCCAGCTCGCGGAAGACCGCTCCGTTGAAGTCGAAGGCGCGCTTGCACTCGTCGATGATGCGCTGCTTCTCCAGGTCGTCGGCGGCGATCGCGTCCAGCAGCTCGCGGTAGGTCCGCTTGAAGGCCGCCGGGTTGGAGATGTCCGCGAAGACGTAGAAGCGGACGCCGTCGCCCTTGCGCTCGAAGCCCCAGGTGCGCTCCGCCTTGTCGCGGATGATCTGCCCGCCGGAGAGGTCGCCCAGGTAGCGGGTGTAGTGGTGGGCGACGTAGCCGCCCGGCCACTCGGCCGCGCACTGGGCCACCCGGGCGGCGTAGGCCTCGGTCGAGGGCAGCGCCACCACCTGCTCGCGCCACGCGGGACCCAGCAGGTGCGCCAGGTCGCGCTCGATCTCCGCGACGCGCATCAGCTCGGGCCGGATGAAGGGGCCCGCCACCGGGTCGTCCTTCAGGGACTCGGCGGCCTCCTCCAGGGCCCGGTACACGAACCACAGCTGCTCGGTGTAGCGCGTGTACGCGTCCACGCCGAGCCGTCCGCCCAGCATGTCGCTCATGAAGGTCGACGTCTCGGCCTCGGTGTGCTGCTCGTGCGAGGCGACGCGGATGACCGTGGAGAAGGCGTCCAAGGCGGACCTCCCAGAAGAGGAAACGGGCGTGGCGACAGTGCCGCCACGCCCGATACTCCTACTTAGGCTTGCCTAAGTCAATGGGTTCCCGACGCCTTGTCGGTAAAGAGGCCTCCGGCCGGAAACCGCTCAGGGAAGGGTCAGGATCTCCGCCCCGGAGTCCGTGACCACCAGCGTGTGCTCGAACTGCGCGGTCCGCTTGCGGTCCTTCGTGACGACCGTCCAGCCGTCGTCCCACATGTCGTAGTCGTGGGTGCCCAGGGTCAGCATCGGCTCGATCGTGAAGGTCATTCCCGGCTCGATGACCGTGGTCGCGTGCGGGCTGTCGTAGTGCGGGATGATCAGGCCGGAGTGGAAGGACGAGTTGATGCCGTGGCCGGTGAAGTCCCGGACCACGCCGTAGCCGAAGCGCTTCGCGTACGACTCGATGACGCGGCCGATGACGTTGATCTGACGGCCCGGCTTGACGGCCTTGATCGCCCGGTTCAGTGCCTCACGGGTGCGCTCCACCAGCAGCCGCGACTCCTCGTCCACGTCGCCGCACAGGTAGGTGGCGTTGTTGTCGCCGTGCACCCCGCCGATGTACGCCGTCACGTCGAGGTTCACGATGTCGCCGTCGCGCAGGACGGTGGAATCGGGGATGCCGTGGCAGATGACCTCGTTGACCGAGGAGCAGAGCGACTTCGGGTAGCCGCGGTAGCCGAGCGTCGAGGGGTAGGCGCCGTGGTCGCACATGTACGCGTGGGCGACCTCGTCGAGCTCGTCGGTGGTCACCCCCGGCGCGATCAGCTTGGCGGCCTCCGCCATCGCCTGGGCGGCGATCCGGCCGGCGATGCGCATGGCCTCGATGGTCTCGGCCGTCTGCACCTCCGGTCCGGTGTACGGAGTGGGCGCGGGCTTGCCGACGTACTCGGGCCGGCGGATGTTTCCGGGAACGGAACGGGCGGGAGAGAGCTCGCCTGGTACGAGCAGCGACTGACCGGACATGCAAGCGAGTGTATCCAGCGTGGATGGGGCAGCATGGCGGGATAGAGCGGCACACAGCGGCTTGCGGAGGCATCGAGAG
The DNA here is from genome assembly GCF_024666385.1 of Streptomyces yangpuensis. Taxonomy (NCBI): domain Bacteria; kingdom Bacillati; phylum Actinomycetota; class Actinomycetes; order Kitasatosporales; family Streptomycetaceae; genus Streptomyces; species Streptomyces yangpuensis. The sequence goes on along the minus strand of NZ_CP102514.1, from coordinate 2,262,366 downwards.
GAGCCGGGACGACGATGGCCCTGTTCAAGAAGCGCCAGGTGGGCAAAGCCGGCGAGTGGTACTACTGCCTGGTCCACCAGAAGGTCGAGGAAGGCCCCGAGTGCCCGGCGAAGGACCGCTTCGGCCCGTACGGAACGCCCGAGGAGGCCGCCCACGCCATGGAGACCGCGCAGGAGCGCAACCTCGAGTGGCAGAACGACCCCAAGTGGAATGACAAGACCCGCGAGGACGAAGAGGGCACGGCCACCTGACCCGCCCTCGGCGACGACGGGGACCACCGGGACCGCCCTCGGCGACGACCGGGACTACCAGCGGCTGGGCGGGGGCGCGGTCAGCCGGTCGGCCAGCCCCGCCAGCCGGTCCCGCAGCCGGCGGGAGCCGCGCTGCGCCGGCGGGCCGTTCTCCCCGGCCGCCGCGCTGACCAGGTGCTGCACGGTGTCCAGGTCCAGTTCGGCGCCGCCGTCCGGCACCGACAGCGCCTCGTGCGCCAGCGCCCCCAGGTCCCGGTCCCCGCCGTCCAGGGACAGTACGGTCGCCCCCGCCCGGCGGGCGTCGTGCACCCGCTCCAGCAGCCCCGCGCCGGGCTCCCGGGGCGCCACCACCAGTACGGTGTGCCCGCGCCCGGCCGCCGCCAGCCGGCCCAGCCCCACCGACAGGTGCGGCGGCTCCCCGGACCTCACCCGGTGGCGCACGAGCGTCGGCGCCAGCTCCGGCCGGCCCGACCAGGCGGCCTCGTCGACGAGGTGCGCCGCCAGGTGCCAGGGCTCGTAGCCCTCGGTCCCCACCAGCAGCAGCTTCCCGCCGGCCGGCACGACGGACCGGCGCAGCGAGCCGGCGAAGCGGCGCGCGTCGCCCGGCCACTGCGTACCGGCGAGCACCTCGCGCAGCAGGGCGACCCTGACGGCATCCATGGCCGCATCCTGCCGCATCGGGCCGACACGGGGGGCGCTTCCCGGCTCTTCGACTGTGAGCTACCCGGCAGTACCCTCGCCTCCATGACTTCCTCAGACAGCACGCAGAAGCCGCCGGCCAAGGACCCGTGGGACCTGCCGGACGTGTCAGGCCTCGTCGTCGGCGTCCTCGGCGGCACCGGTGACCAGGGCCGCGGCCTCGCCTACCGGCTCGCCCGCGCCGGCCAGAAGGTGATCATCGGCTCCCGTGCCGCCGACCGCGCGCACACCGCCGCCGAGGAACTGGGGCTCGGCGTGGAGGGCGCGGACAACGCCGAGTGCGCGCGCCGCAGCGACATCGTCATCATCGCGGTGCCGTGGGAGGGTCACGCCAAGACCCTCGAAGCGCTCCGCGAGGACCTCGCGGGCAAGCTCGTGGTCGACTGCGTCAACCCGCTCGGCTTCGACAAGCAGGGCGCCTACGCCCTCCAGGTCGAAGAGGGCAGCGCCGCCCAGCAGGCCGCGGCCCTCCTCCCGGACTCCCGCGTCACGGCCGCCTTCCACCACCTCTCGGCGGTCCTCCTCCAGGACGAGTCGATCGACGAGATCGACACCGACGTCATGGTCCTCGGCGAATCCCGCGCCGACACCGACATCGTCCAGGCCCTGGCCGCCCGCATCCCCGGCATGCGCGGCATCTTCGCGGGCCGCCTGCGCAACGCCCACCAGGTCGAGGCCCTCGTGGCGAACCTGATCTCCACCAACCGCCGCTACAAGGCCCACGCCGGCCTCCGCACGACGGACGTCTGACCACCCCACCGGCTGCGCGGCGCCTTTACGGCAGCACTGCGGGGCATGGGGGACACTGGAGGGGCTCGACCCCCTTTCGTGTCCCCGAGGAGCTCTTCCCATGCCCCGCCTTGCCGTCTTCGCCGTTGTCGTCTGCGTCCTCGCTGTGGCCGCAGCCGTCGTCGCCTTCGTGGAGGGCAGCTTCCTCGGGATCGTGTGGGTGCTGCTGGCGGGCCTCACGTCGAACATGGCCTGGTACTACATGCGCAAGGCCAAGGCCGAGAAGGCCGCCACCGCGCGCAACGCCTGAGCCGTCAGCTCCCGGCGGCGGCCCGTGCGGCCTTGAGTGCCGCGTCGAGCGCCTGATCGGCCGGGACCGCGATGTCGGGGACGACCCCGACGCCCTCCCAGTTGCCGCCCGTCACCGTGCTGATCGTCCGGGCGGCCGGCACCGCCACCAGGACGTGCTCGCTCACCGCGTGCCGGTCCGTGGGGTGCGCACCGCCCCGCGTGGTCTCCCCGACGAGGACGGCACGGCCGTGCGCCTGGAGGGTGTGGGCGACGTCCTCGCCCCCGGAGAAGGTGAGCGCGCCGGTCAGCACGTACACGGGGCGGTCGAGGCCTCCAGCCGCTCGACGCGCCGCACCCCGTGGTTCTCGGCCTCCAGCAGCGCGAGGAACGCGGCCCGTCCGGCGTCCTGGTCCTCCGGTTCCAGCGACTGCGGTTCCTCGGACCACAGCAGCCGCAGGTGCTTGTCCGGGCACACCTCCTGGATGTGTGCCGTGACCGCTTCGCACAGCACCCGCTCGTCCAGGCCGTCGTACTCGCCGGCCGCGAGCCGGCGCCGGACCGCGGCGTCGATGGCCTCGGTCTTCTCGGGGAAGACGTACCCTGCGCCGATCCGCTCCAGGGCCCGCTCGATGATCTCTTCGTGTGTAGGCACGGCGGGCCATGGTAGGTGCCGGACGGGCCTGGGGCGACGGGGTTTCCTGCGCCGGCTCGGCACGATCCGGAAGAGACGGTCTAGTCCTGCGGGACCTCGCAGACGCCCGTGCCCTCCTGCCAGAAGCGGTAGAGGTCGCGGCCGCAGTACGTTTCCAGGTCCGACACGCCCAGCGCCGACAGCACGCCGTCCACGACGTCGAAGAAGACGGCGTTGACCGCCGGGATCCACAGCAGCGCGAAGACCGCGATCAGGCCGAACGGCGCCAGCGGCTCCATCTCGCGCCGTACCCGGTACGACAGCCACGGCTCGATCACCCCGTACCCGTCGAGGCCCGGCACCGGCAGGAAGTTCAGTATCGCCGCCGTCACCTGGAGCATCGCGAGGAAGCCGAGCGCGTAGCGGAAGGCGAGCGGCACCCCGTCCAGCGCGTCCAGCCAGAACGGGGCCGTGCAGACGACCGCGAAGGCCACGTTCGTCAGCGGGCCCGCCGCCGAGATCAGGCTGTGCTTCCAGCGCCCCCGGATCCGGTCGCGCTCGATGAAGACCGCGCCGCCCGGCAGGCCGATCCCGCCCAGGATCACGAAGATCACCGGCAGGACGATGCTGAGCAGTGCGTGCGTGTACTTCAGCGGGTTCAGCGTCAGGTAGCCCTTGGCCCCGACGGTGAGGTCACCGCCGTGCAGGGCGGTACGGGCGTGCGCGTACTCATGCAGGCAGAGGGAGACGATCCACGCCGACGTCACGAAGAGGAACACGGCGAGGCCGGCGCTCGCCGAGTACCCCGTCCACACCGCCCAGCCCGTGACGGCCATGACGGCGAAGATCCCGATGAATACCGAACTGATCCGCCGCTCGTGGCGGGTGCCCTGATGAACCATGCGGGGAAACCTATCCCGGGGCGCGTGCGGAAAACGGTTCGGGGCCGGGCCGGGGTCCGGGGACAATGGGCCGGTGCGTTACGCGATTCTCGGCTCCGCCCAGGTCTTCCGCGACGACGGGACCCCCGTGGCCGTCGGCGGGGCGCGCCTGCGTGCGCTCCTGACCGCGCTCGCGCTGCGCCCGGGGCGGGTGGTGCCGGCCCGGCTGCTGGTCGACGAGGTGTGGAACGGCGACCCGCCGGCCGACGCCGTGGCCGCCCTGCAGGCGCTGGTGGCCCGGCTGCGCCGGGCGCTGGGGCACACGGCCGTGCTGTCCGCCGACGGCGGCTACCGGCTCGCCGCCGACCGCGAGGACGTCGACCTGTACCGCTTCGAGCGGCTGGCCCGGGCCGGCGCCGAGGCCCCGGACCCGGCCGAGGCCACCGCCCTGTACGAGCAGGCCCTCGCCCTGTGGCGCGGACCCGCCCTCGCGGACCTGCCCGATCCGGCCGCGGAGGCCGCGCGCTGGGAGGCCGTACGGATGGAGGCGCGCCGGGGCCGGCTCGCCGCGGCCCTGGCCCTGGGCCGGGCGGAGCACGCCCTGCCGGAGCTGACCGCGCTGTGCGCGCGGCAGCCGCTGGACGAGCCGCTCCAGGCGCTGCGGATCCGGGCCCTGCGCGACGCGGGCCGCGCCGCGGAGGCGCTGTCCGCCTACGACGACGTACGCCGGGACCTGGCCGACCGCCTCGGCACGGACCCCGGCCCGGCCCTCCGCACCCTGCACGCCGAACTCCTGGCCCCGGAGGGCTCCGGTCCGCCGACCCGGCCGCCCAGGTTCACACCCCCCGGCGGCCCGGCGGCGGGTCACAGCCCGCCCCCGGTGTCGGGCCCCGCCCAAGCCCCGGCGGCGGGTCCCGGCCCTGCCCCGGCCTCCGGCCACACCCCCACACCGGCCGTAGGCCCGGGCTCGGCCGCGGGGCACGCTCCGGCGTACGGCTCCGCCCCTGGCCCGGTCCAAGGCCCGGTCCCGGCTGCGGGGCACGCTCCGGCGTACGGCTCCGCCCCTGGCCCGGTCCAAGGCCCGGTCCCGGCCGCGGGGCACGCACCGGGCTCGGGCCACGCCCCGGCCTCCGGCTCCGCCCATGGCCAGGCTCAAGGCCCGGCCCCGGCTGCGGGGCATGGCCCGGTCCCGGCCGCGGGGCACGCTCCGGGCTCGGGCCACGCCCCGGCCTCCGGCTCCGCCCATGGCCAGGCTCAAGGCCCGGCCCCGGCTGCGGGGCACGCGCCGGCTTACGGCTCCGCCCCGGGCCCGGCCCCGGCTGCGGGCTACGCTCCGGCCCCGGGCGCGGGGCACGTACATGCTCCCGGCCACCCGGCCCACGGCCATGGCCCGGCCCACGGTCACGGCCCGGCACAGGGTCACGGCCCGGCCCACGGTCACGGTCCGGCACAGGGCTACGGCCCGGCCGCAGGCCATGGTCCGGCACAGGGTGAGGCCCCGGTCGCGGGTCATGGCACGGCCGCCGGCGGCAGCCCGGGCTCTCGGGCCGCCGGGCCGCAGGGCGGATCCGGTGCGGGCGGGAGCACCGCAGCCGCAGCCGCAGCCGCCGCGCCCGCCCCGCCCGGCCGGGGGAGCGGGAATCTGCGGGCTCGGCTGACCACCTTTGTCGGGCGCGAGGACGACATCCGCGTCATCGGTGACGACCTCGCGCGGGCACGCCTCGTCACGCTCCTCGGGCCCGGCGGCGCCGGCAAGACCCGCCTGTCCCAGGAGGCCGCCGAGGCCCACGAGCCGCACGGCCGCTGGCCCGACGGTGTGTGGCTGGTGGAACTGGCCCCCGTCGACGACCCCGAGGACGTCGCCGAGGCCACCCTCGCCGCCGTCGGGGCGCGGGAGACCAAGCTGCGCGGCGCCGCCGCCGAGGAGCTGCGGGCGCTGACCGAGCGCAACGGCGACGACCCCCTCGACCGGCTCGCCGAGCACTGCGCGCACCGCAGGCTGCTGCTCGTGCTCGACAACTGCGAGCACGTCGTCGAGGCCGCCGCCGAACTCGCCGAACGCCTCCTCACCCACTGCCCGGGCGTCCAGATCCTCGCCACCAGCCGCGAACCCCTCGGCGTGCCCGGGGAGTCGCTGCGCCCCGTCGAACCGCTGCCCGACCCGATCGCGCTGCGGCTGCTCGGCGACCGCGGGGCCGCGGCCCGTGCCGGTTTCACCGTGGACGAGGACCCGGCCGCCGCGGCCGAGATCTGCCGCCGCCTCGACGGGCTGCCCCTCGCGATCGAGCTGGCCGCGGCCCGGCTGCGGCTGCTGACGCCGCGGCAGATCGCGGACCGGCTCGACGACAGGTTCCGGCTGCTGACCAGCGGCGCCCGCACGGTGCTGCCGCGCCAGCAGACCCTGCGGGCCGTCGTGGACTGGTCCTGGGACCTCCTCGACGAGGCCGAGCGGACCGTGCTGCGCCGGCTGTCCGTCTTCGCGGGCGGCTGCGACCTCGCCGCCGCCGAAGCCGTCTGCGCCGACCCGTCCGGGGACGACGCCGCCCTGGACGTCGCCGACACCCTCGGTTCCCTCGTCGACAAGTCCCTGGTCATCGCAGCCCCCGGCCCCGGCGGCTCCGGCATGCGGTACCGCCTCCTGGAGACGGTCGCCGAGTACGCCGCCGAGCGCCTCGGCGAAGCCGAAGCCGGCGGCGACCGCGACGACACCGCCCGCCGCCACCTCGTCCACTACCGCGAACTCGCCCGGACCAGCGACCCCCTGCTGCGCGGCCACCGCCAGCGGGAGGCGGCGGATCGGCTCGCCACCGAGTACGAGAACCTCCGTACGGCCCTGCGCCGGGCCGTCACCACCCGCGACGTGGACGAGGCCCTCTGCCTCGTCCACGCCCTGGGCTGGTACTGGCACCTGCACGACCAGCGGACCGAGTCCCGGCACTGGGCGGAAGCGGTCGCGGCCCTCGGCCCCGACCCCTTCGCGGCCGTCCCCGTCGTACCCGCCGAGCCGGTGTACGGGCAGCTCGTGGACTCGCCGCCGCCCTACTGCGGCGAGGTGCTCGACGAGGCCTGGCGCGCCCTGCACCTGGTCCGGCTGGCGTCCCGGGACCAGACCAACAAGGACTGGGACGACCCCGAGGTCCGGGCCCTGGTCGACGGGGTGATCGCCACCTACCGGCCCGGGCTGCCGCAGACCTGCCGCACACCGGCCTCCCTATGGATCTACGCCGTCATGATCGCGGGCGATGCCGGGCTGCTCAAACGCGTCGTCGACGAGACCGTCGCCACCGCCCGCACGCTCGGCTACCGCTGGGAGCTCGCCTCCGCCCTCCAACTACGCGCCAACATCCTCGCCAACCGCGCCGACTGGGCCGGCGACGCCTCCCGCGACGCCGACGAGAGCCTGGAGCTCTTCCGGGAACTCGGCGACGACTGGGGCTGCGCGGAGGCGCTCTCCGCCCGCGCCGAGTCGCGGGAGCGGCGCGGCGAGTACGCCCTGGCCGCCCGCGACTACCGCGAGGCGATCGCGTACGCCGAACGCCTCGGCGCGAAGGCGCAGGTGACGGTGTTGCGCGTCCGGATGGCTGGCACGCTCACCGAGAACGGCGAGATCGCGGAGGCCGAGCGGATCCTCACCGAGATCACCGCCACGGTGCAGCGCTTCGGCAACGAGGCGATGCCCGCCGCCCGGATGTTCCTCGCGGGCATCCTCGGCCGTACCGGACGGATCGACGAGGCCCGCGTCCAGATCCGGGTGCTGCGCGAGGAGTTCGCCTTCGGCGCGTACGCGATCTTCGACGTGTTCCTGCTGGCCACGACGGCCTGGCTGGACAACCAGGACGGCCGCTACGAGGACGCCCTGCAGGGCATCCGCGACGCCACGGCCGCCTTCCGGCACCCGCTGGCGCTGATGGTCGCCCCGCACCTGCCCGCCACCTTCCTGCTGACGGCGGCCGTCTCCCTGGTGTCGCCCGGCGGTCCGCGGCGGGAGTACGACGGCGCCCGGCTGCTCGGTGCCTACCGCGCGCTGATGCCGCCCGCCCACTTCCCCGTGACGACGGAACGCGAGGACTTCGCCTTCGCCGAGAAGCAGGCGCGCTCAGCGCTCGGCGACACCGCCTACGAGGCGGCGTACGCCGAAGGCGGCGGCCTCACCCTGGAGGAGGCCACCGCCCTCGTCTGACCCGGCCCCCGGCCGGTGCCCGTCCGGGACGCGATCCGGAGTGGACCGGTCCGCGGGTCAGGTCTTCTGGCGGAACTTGCGGACCGCGAGCGGCATGGTGACCGCGGTGATGGCCAGCGACCAGAGCAGCGTCATCCACACCGAGTCGCCGACGGGGGTGCCGTTGATCAGGGCGCGGGCGGCGTCCGCCAGGTTCGACAGCGGGTTGTAGTCCGTGAAGGACTGGAGCCAGCCCGGCATCGTCGACGGCGGGGCGAAGATCGAGCTGCCGAACTGCAGCGGCATCAGGACCAGCATCGCCATGCCCTGGACGGCCTGGGCGGTCTTCATGGTGAGACCGAGCAGGATGAAGATCCACATCAGCGCGCTGCCGAAGACGGCCGACAGTCCGATGGCGAGGAACAGGTCCAGCACCGAGGACTTGATCGACAGGCCGAGCATGAAGCCCACGCCCAGCAGGATCGCGATGGCCACCATCATCCGGCCGAGCTCGACGACGATCTTGGCCAGGAGTACGGACGACCGGGCGATCGGCATGGACCGGAACCGGTCCATCACGCCCTTCTTGAAGTCGTCGTTGACGCCGGTGCCCACCGCCATCGCGATGTTCATGCCCATCATGGCCATGAGGCCCGGGACCACGTAGTTCACGTAGTCCGCCTGGTTGCCCTTGCCGGAGATCGCGCCGCCGAAGACGAACACGAACAGCAGCGTGAAGATGATCGGCATGAACAGGACGTCGAACATCGACTCCGGGTCCTGCTTGATCTGCAGGGCGTTGCGGCGCACCAGGGCGCCGATGTGCCGCAGGTTCGCCCGCAGGCCGATCCGTCCCTCACCGTGCGCGGCGGCCGGCCGGGCCGGGCCGGGCGCGGAGGGCGCGGGCTTCGTCGTGGTTACGGTGCTCATGCCGCGACCTCCTCGGTCTTCTCGGTGGGAACGGAGTCCTCGACGAGCGTGGGCTTCTGGCCGGTGATGGCCAGGAAAACCTCGTCGAGGCTGGGCAGGTAGGTGCCGAGGTCGGCGATCGCGTACCCGCGGGCGGCCAGCAGCCCGACCACGGCGGTCAGCTGCTCGTCGCTCAGGATCGGCACGAGGAGCACACCCTCGTCCGGTACGGCCTGGGAGCCGGCCACGCCGTCCAGTCCGGCCTCGGCCAGCGAGCGGGCCATGCCCGGCAGGTCCGCGGCGGACACGGGACGGATCTTCAGGGTGCGGCCGCCGACGCGGGCCTTCAGCTCGTCGACCTTGCCCTTGGCGATGACCTTGCCGCGGTCGATGACCGTCAGCTCGCTCGCCAGCTGCTCGGCCTCCTCCATGTACTGCGTGGTCAGCAGCACGGTGGCGCCCTCCGCGACCAGGCGCTGGACCTCGTCCCACACCTCGTTGCGGGTACGGGGGTCGAGACCGGTGGTCGGCTCGTCCAGGTAGATCACGGCCGGCCGGCCGATCAGCGAGGCGGCCAGGTCGAGCCGGCGCCGCATACCGCCGGAGTAGTGCATGGCGGCCTTCTTCGCCGCCTCGGTCAGGGAGAAGCGCTCCAGCATCTCGTCCGCCCGGCTGCGGGCGTCCTTGCGGGAGAGGTCGAGCAGCCGCCCGATCATGTAGAGGTTCTCCCAGCCGGAGAGCTTCTCGTCGACCGAGGCGTACTGGCCGGTCAGGCCGATGGTGCGGCGCAGCTGCCGCGGCTGGCGGACCACGTCGAATCCGGCGACGGTGGCCGTCCCCGCGTCCGGGGTGATCAGGGTGGAGAGGCACCGCACCAGCGTGGTCTTGCCGGCGCCGTTGGGCCCGAGGACCCCGAGGACCGTGCCCTCCCGGACATCCAGGTCGACACCGTCGAGGGCCTTGGTCTCGCCGTAGTGCTTGACCAGCCCCCGCACCTCCACGGCGTTGGGGTTCTTGTCGTTTCGCGTCATGTCCACCATGGGACCAGGCGCCACTGACAAAGCTCCGACAGGCGACCGACAAACGTACGACAGACATACGACAGCCCGCCGACGCGCGGTCGGCGGGCTGTCGGAGCGGTCTCAGTGGAACGCGTGCTGCTCCTGCGGGAACGTGCCGCCGACGACGTCCTCGGCGAAGGCCTTCGCCGCGTCCGTCATCGTCTCGCGGAGCTTCGCGTACTGCTTGACGAACTTGGGCATCTTCCCGCCGGTCAGGCCCATCATGTCGGTCCACACCAGGACCTGCGCGTCGCACTCCGCGCCCGCGCCGATGCCGACCGTCGGGATCTGCAGGGACCGGGTGACCTCGGCGGCCAGTTCGGCCGGGACGAGCTCCAGCACGACCGCGAACGCGCCCGCGTCCTGCGCGGCCTTCGCGTCGCGCAGCAGCCGGTGGGCGGCCTCGTCGCCGCGGCCCTGCACCCGGTAGCCCATGGCGTTGACCGACTGCGGGGTCAGACCCAGGTGGGACATGACGGGGATACCCGCCTGCACGATCAGCTCGGTCTGGGCCAGCGAACGCTCGCCGCCCTCCAGCTTCACGGCGCCCACCCCGGCCTCCTTGACCAGGCGGGTCGCGCTGCGCAGCGCCTGCACGGGGCCTTCCTGGTACGAGCCGAACGGCATGTCGCCGATGACCAGCGCACGGCTGGTGCCGCGTACGACGGCCGCCGACAGCATGGTCATGTGGTCCATCGTCACCGGGACGGTGGAGTCGAAACCGAGGTGGCAATTGCCCATCGAGTCGCCGACGAGGATGACCGGGATGCCGGACTCGTCGAAGACGGACGCGGTCATCGCGTCGTAGGCGGTGAGCATGGGCCACTTCTCGCCGCGCTCCTTGGCGAGGGTCAGGTCGCGGACGGTGATGCGCCGGGTGCCCGTGCCTCCGTACAGGGTGGGGGAGGCCGCGGCTGCGGGTTCGCGGGCAGGCGAAACGGCATGCGTCATTGCAACTGCTCCTTGTGTCATCTCGAGGCACCCTCACGGTGTCCCCGGACTCACCCACCATGGTGGCATCCCCGGGGGCGTGGGCGGAAGTGGTGCGCGGCCTCCGCCGGTCCGGGTAGGCCAATGTGCGCGTTTCGTGACAACCGGAACCCCCTGCGTACGGCCGTTCGTCCTCCCGGACGTACGACCGTGACGGACGGTCGTGATGTACGGCACGGAAGGCTCCGCTTCATCGCCTAGGGTCAAGGGGCGGGGACGGAGCGCGAGCGCGGCAGTGAGGGCAGTGGCATGGCACAGGCGTACAGGACGGAACCGGGGAACGGCGGCTCGGAGCCCGAGCCCTCCGAGTCCCGCGTCCGGCGCCGGCTGGCCGAACTGCGCAGGGATCCGGGGATCTGGCGGCGGGGGCTGGCCCTGGCGGCGGTCGCCGTACTGCTGTCGCTGGTGATGATCTTCCACGCGGAGCTGCCCAACGACGTGGGCAACCTCGGCAGCCTCACCGAGACCTTCCTGCCCTGGCTGGGCCTGGCCGTTCCGCTTCTGGTGGCCGGCGCGGTCCTGCGCCGGTCCGCGACCGCGCTGATCGCGGTGCTGCTGCCCGCGGTGGTCTGGCTGAACCTCTTCGGCGGCCTGGTCTTCGACAAGTCCGGCACCGGCGGCGACCTGGTCGTCGCCACCCACAACGTCGACGCCGACAACCCCGACCCGCGCGGCACCGCCGCGTCGGTCGCCCGCTCCGGTGCCGACGTGCTGGCCCTCACCGAACTCAAGGGCGGTGTCGTCCCCGTCTACGAGAAGGCCCTGGCGGCCACGTACAAGTACCACTCGGTCGAGGGCACCGTCGGCCTGTGGAGCAAGTACCCGCTGAGCGCCAGCGCGCCCGTCGACATCCGGATGGGCTGGACCCGGGCCATGCGGGCCACCGTCGCCACACCCCAGGGCGACGTCGCCGCCTTCGTCGCGCACCTGCCCTCGGTCCGCGTGAAGCTGAACGCCGGCTTCACCGCCAACCAGCGCGACGACAGCGCCGACGCGCTGGGCGCCGCGCTCGCCGCCGAACCCCTGAAGAAGGTCGTCCTGCTCGGCGACCTGAACGGCACCATGAACGACCGCGCCCTCTCCGAGGTCACCTCGCAGATGCGCTCCACGCAGGGCGCGGCGGGTGACGGCTTCGGCTTCAGCTGGCCGGCGCAGTTCCCGATGGCCCGCATCGACCAGATCATGGTCCGCGGGATCCGGCCCGAGGCCTCCTGGACCCTGCCCCGCACGGGCAGCGACCACCTGCCGGTCGCCGCGCGGCTGACCGTGAACAAGTAGCGGCCGTGAACGAGTAGCGCCCGCCCGCGGCGGCACGCGGGGCCCCATCGCATCAGCGGTGGGGCCCCGCGCGTGCGTGCCGCTCAGGCCCGCTCGCGCCAGCCGTTCGTGATCGGCAGCCGGCGGTCCTTGCCGAAGCCCTTCGCGGAGATCTTCGTGCCCGGCGGGTACTGGCGGCGCTTGTACTCGGCCGTGTCGACCATCCGCAGGGTCTTCGCGACCAGCTCGGCGTCGAAGCCGGCGGCCACGATCTCGTCCAGCCCCTGGTCCCGGTCCACGTACAGGGCGAGGATCGCGTCGAGGACCGGGTAGTCCGGCAGCGAGTCCGTGTCCACCTGCCCCGGGCGCAGCTCGGCGCTCGGCGGCTTCACGATCGAGTTCTCCGGGATCGGCGGGGTCTCCCCGCGCTCGGCCGCGGCCCGGTTTCGGTACCGGGCGAGCCGGAAGACGTCGCTCTTGTAGACGTCCTTGATCGGGCCGTACGCGCCCACCGAGTCGCCGTACAGGGTGGAGTAGCCGACGGCCAGCTCCGACTTGTTGCCGGGGGCCAGCACGATGTGGCCCTCCTGGTTGGAGAGGGCCATCAGCAGCGTGCCGCGCAGCCGGGACTGGAGGTTCTCCTCGGCGAGGCCGGTCAGGCCCAGCGCACCCATGTAGGCGTCGAACATCGGCTCGATCGGTACGGTCCGGAAGTTCAGGCCGGTGCGCTCGGCCAGGTCGGCCGCGTCGCCCTTGGAGTGCTCCGAGGAGTACTTCGAGGGCATCGAGACGCCGTACACGTTCTGCGCGCCGATCGCGTCGCAGGCGATGGCGGCGACGAGCGCGGAGTCGATGCCTCCGGAGAGCCCGATCAGGACGGAGCTGAATCCGTTCTTCTTCACGTACGCGCGCAGGCCCACGACCAGCGCGTCGTAGACCTCCTCGTCGTCGTCCAGCCGGTCGGCGTAACCGCCGGTCACGACCGGCTCGTACGGCTCCACCGGCTCCTCGGACAGGACGACGCGGTCGATGCGCAGCCCGTCGTCGACCACGCCCTCGGGGGCGTCGGCGCGTGCGGCGGGCAGGTCGAGGTCGATCAGGACGCAGCCCTCGGAGAACTGCGGGGCGCGGGCGATGACCTCGCCGTCGGCGCCGACGACGATCGAGTCGCCGTCGAAGACCAGCTCGTCCTGTCCGCCGATCATCGCCAGGTAGGCGAGGGTGCAGCCGGCCTCCTGGGCCCGCTTGCGCACGAGTTCGAGGCGTACGTCGTCCTTGTTGCGCTCGTACGGGGAGGCGTTGATCGAGACCAGCAGCCCGGCTCCGGCGGAGCGGGTGGCGGGGACCCGGCCGCCCTCCTGCCAGAGGTCCTCGCAGATGGCCAGGGCCACGTCGACGCCGTGCACCCGGATCACCGGCTGCGTGCCGCCGGGCACGAAGTACCGGAACTCGTCGAACACGCCGTAGTTGGGCAGGTGGTGCTTGGCGAAGCGGAGCACCACCCGGCCGCGGTGCAGGACGGCCGCCGCGTTCTCCGGGGAGCCGGCCGGGCGCCCGAGGCGGGGCGTCGCCTGCTCCGTCCGGTCGAGGTAGCCGACGACGACCGGCAGCTCGCCGAAGCCCTCGGCGGCCAGCCGCTCCGCGAGTGCGCGCAGGGCGCTGCGGGAGGCCTCGACGAAGGATGCGCGCAGCGCGAGGTCCTCGACGGGGTACCCGGTCAGCACCATCTCCGGGAACGCCACCAGGTGGGCGCCCTGCTCGGCGGAGTGCCGGGTCCAGTGGACGACCGAGTCGGCGTTCGCGGCGATGTTGCCGACGTGCGAGTCGATCTGATTCAGAGCGAGGCGTAGTTGAGGCACGGGGCCCAGTCTAATCGTCTTTCTGACGCGATGTCCTGGGTCCCGCCCCGTTTCCGGTGATCCACGGCGTGCCGGGGGCTCCCGCGAGGGCTGCGGGGGAAGTCTGGCGGGCGCTGCCGGGGCTGCCCGCGGGGCCTTGCGGGGGCCGCGGCGGACCCCTGTCGGGGAGCGCCTGCGGCCCGGCCGGGGGGCTGCTGCGGGGCCCCTGTCGGGCTTGCGGCGGGGCGCCTCGGGGAGCGCCTGCGGGTCCCCGCGAGGGCTGCCGCGAGGCCGGTCGAGCGGCCTGCCGCAGGGACGCGCGCGGGTCCCCGGCGGGTCCCCGCGGGGACGCGCGCGGGGACCCGCCGGGTGGCCGCTGTGGGGTCGTGCGCGGGCCCGGCGGGCGGCGGTTGGCTGGTACGCAGGGCCCCGCCGGGCGGCCTGCCGCGGGACGTACGCGGGCCCGCCGGGGCGGCCTGCTCCGGGTTCTACGCGGGGACCCGCCGAGCAGCCTGCTGCGGGCGTAGGCGGTCCGGTCGGGCGGCCTGCCGCGGCACGTACCCGGGCCGCCGGGCGGCGGTTGCGGGTCGTACGCGGCCCGGCGGGTGGGCGTGTCAGCCGATGGGGCCGGCGTACTTCACGTCGTCGAGCACGGTTCCGGCGGAGATGTCCGCGGTGATGCTCTTGGTGCCCTCGGGGATCTCGAACGCCACGACGCCGCTGGCGGATTCGCCCGGCAGGATCGATCCCTGCACCATCTTCGGGACGCTGCTGCCGCCGCCGCTGTCGAAGACCATCTCGGCGGTCATGCCCTTGTCGTCACGGACGTTGGGCACGGCGTAGATCACCTCGTGCGGTGCGGTCGAACCGTTGGTGATGGTGACCGTGATCTGGACCGCGTTCTTGACCTGCTCGCGCGCGATGATGCCCTTCGGCTCGTACTTCGTCGGCTTCGAGAGGCTCACCTTGACGCCGTTGGGGTAGGTGAAGGTCTCGCCGAACGGGAGCGCGCTGGTCAGTCCCGGCACCTGCGAGGGCGACGCGGACTTGGACGGCCACGGCTCGCTGCTGGGGTACGGGCCGCCCAGGTCCAGATCGTCCCCGTCGATGCCCGCCTCGATGCGGTCGGGGCCCCGGTCGAACACGGCGACGGTCAGGAAGAAGCCGCCGACGGAGGCGAGCATGCCCACCCCGCCGAGAACGGTGCCGAGGATGGCCATCGACCGGTTCGGGGCGCCCTTGTTGGCGCGCACGACGGCGCCGATGCCCAGGCCCAGGCCGGTGACGGCGAGGATGCCGCCGAGCCAGAA
Source organism: Streptomyces yangpuensis (assembly GCF_024666385.1). Classification (NCBI taxonomy): domain Bacteria; kingdom Bacillati; phylum Actinomycetota; class Actinomycetes; order Kitasatosporales; family Streptomycetaceae; genus Streptomyces; species Streptomyces yangpuensis. The sequence goes on along the minus strand of NZ_CP102514.1, from coordinate 2,247,360 downwards.
GAGGAGCGGGACGAGGCCCAGCACGATGCCGAAGCAGCCGACGATCAGGGCGGCGACGGCCAGGCCGTTGGTGGCCGGGGCGGTCTGCGCGTAGCCGCCGTACGGGGCGGAGCCGTAGCCGTAGCCGGGAGCGGGCGCGCCCCACGGTCCGCCGGGAGCGCCGGGAGCGCCGGGAGCGCCGGGAGCGCCGAAGGGCGCGGCCGGGGCGGTGGGGGCCGGGGGTGCGAACGCCGAGGCAGCCGGGGCGGGTTCGGCGGCGGAGGGTGCGGGGGCGGAGGCAGGCGCGTCGGCCGCCGCCGGAGCGGCGGGGGCGACGGCGGCCTCTTCGGCCTGCGCCGGTTCCACGGCCGGTTCCGGGGCCGCTTCGGGTTCCGGTTCAGGGGCCGGCTCGGGGGCAGCTTCAGGGGCCGGCTCGGCGGCGGGTGCGGCGGGGGTCTTCTGGAGCGAGAGCGGCTGGGCGGGCGCCGGTATCGGGGCCGTTTCGGGAGCGGGCGTGTCCGCCGGTTCCGTCGGCGGGCCGGCAGGGGTGCTGGGCGGGTTCGGCGGGGTGGTCATACCGGCGGAAGCGTCCTTTGTCGCGGCTGTCGTGATCACAGCAAGGGTGCCATGCCGACGGCGAACACCCTTCCGAATTCCCGTCCGCCCGGGCCGCCGCCGCTGCGGCAGGTAGCCGGTCACCGGTTCCGGAACACCGCCAGGGCGGTCCGCGGCGGCTCCGGAGCCGCTTCCCGGACCGGCCCCCGTACCGGCGGCGGGGCGGCCGGAGTGTGGTGAGCGCCACCGTGCGCGGCCGTACCGGGAGCCCGGGCCGAGGCAACGCACCGGCCCGGGGACACGTCCTCCATGGCGTGGGGCTCGGCAGGACGGCCCGGGGACAGCATGGTGACGGCACCGAGCAGCAGCGCGGCGAGCAGCAGGAGCCGGGCCCCGGGCGGCTCGCCGAGCGCTGCGCGTCATGGCCGGAACCCTACCCGGGGTGGGTATCCGATCGGAGGACCGACCCCGAGCTTGATTAGGATTAGTCACACTATGTCCCCACATGGGCTCTCTCCGCGCACCGCCTGGCCGGTCGCCCTCCTGATCGGCCTCGCCGGCACGGCCTACACCGCGTGGGTGCTCGAAGTCGTCCTCTCCACGGGCCTCAACCCCATCGAGACGTACGTCAGCGAGCTCGCCGCCCAGGACCAGCCGCTCGGCGGCCTCTTCCGGGCCACCGACTTCACCGCCGGGATGCTCGCCTTCGCCGGCGGCCTGCTGGCCCTGATACGGCTGCTGAAGTACGCGGAGTCGCGCCGCCTCTGGGCGGTCGTCGGCTGGGCGGGGGTCACCCTCTTCGGTGCGGCCACCGCCGCCGACGCCTGGCTCCCGCTGAGCTGCACGCCCACCGCGGACCCCGAATGCGCCGCCCGCGAGACCGCCGGGCTCGTCCCCGCCACCCACCAGGCACACGCCGTCAGCAGCACCCTCGCCATGACCGGGGCCCTCGTGGGCCTGGTGGCCCTGACCGTCGCGGCCCGCCGCTACGGCTGGTTCGCCCCGCTCGCCCGCTACGGCCCCGTGCTGGTCGCGCTGGAGCTGCTCGCCACCGCCTGGACCCTGTCCGCCATCGCCATGTTCACCGCCGGACGCGGCACATGGGCGCTCGGCGCCGGCCAGCGGCTCCAGGTGCTGCTGGTGGCGATCTGGCTGGGCCTCCTCGCCTACTCCGTCCACAAGGAACGCCGCACATGACCACCCCCGCCCCGCCACCCCCGGAACACCCCGGGACCGGCACCGAGGCCCAGCACGGGACCGAGTCCGGGACCGATGCCACGACCGAGGCCGGGACCGGCACGGGCACCGGGACCGGGACCGGCCGGTTCGTGCGGGTCGGCGGGGACGTGCTGCATGTCGTCGTCGAGGGCCAGGGCGCGGTGTGCGTGCTCAGTGCCGGGCTCGCCATGGCCTGGTTCGACTGGGACGCGGTCGCCGCGCTCCTGGCCGCCCGGGGCCGTACCGTCGTCCGCTTCGACCGCCCCGGCCACGGCCTCAGCGGCCCCGCCGGCGCACCGCCCACCACCGCCGGGGAGGCCCACCGGATCGCCGGGCTGCTCGACGCCCTGGGGTACGGCGGGCCCGCGGCCGCCCCCGTCACCGTCGTCGGGCACTCGATCGCCGCTTTCCACGCAGAGGGTTTCGCCCGCCTGTACCCGGAGCGCACCGCCGCCCTGGTCCTCCTCGACGGCAGCGTCGAGGAGGATCCCCGTACGGTGCTGCCCGCCGCGCTGCGCACCGGCGCGGCCCGCGCCCTCGGCCGGGCCGTCACCGCCGCCGGGCTGCCGGCCGCGCTCGGCCCGGCAGCCCGGCGCGCCACCGTACGGGCCTCCCGTACCGGCGGCGCGGACCCGGCCCCGGAGGACCTCGTACGCCGCTGCTACCGCACCGGCCGCGTCTGGCGCGGAGCCCTGCTGGAGAACTCCCGCTACCTGGACATGGCCGCGGAACTCGCCGCGCTGCGCCGGACCCGCCCGCTGACCGCCCCCGCCACCGTCCTCGCCGGCCACGACGGATCGTCCGGCCGGGGCGCGCTGCGCTGGCTGGGCCGCCAGGCGGACCTCGCCGACCTGCTGGGCGCGCGTTTCGAGGTTGCCGAGCCCGCCGGTCACCTGGTCATGCTCGACCGCCCGGACCAGGTGGCCCGGGCGGTCGTGGAAACGGGTGAGCGGGAGCGGCGGGACGCCTGCTGACAGGGCCTTGTCCCTGCGGCCCGGTCAGTGCCTGGCGTAGACCTTCTCGACGAAGCCCGCCAGCTGGTCCTCGGACAGGTGCTGGGCCAGGTCGGCCTCGCTGATCATGCCGACCAGCTTCTTGTCCTTGATCACGGGAAGCCGCTTGATCTGGTGGCTCTCCATCTCGTCCAGCACGGCGGACACGTCCGCGCCGGCGTCGATCCAGCGCGGGGTGCCCTTGGCCATGTCCCCGCACGTCATCTTCGCCGGGTCCAGGCCCTTGGCCACGCAGTTCACGACGATGTCGCGGTCGGTGATGATCCCGCACAACCGCTCTTCGGAGTCGCTGATGGGCAGGGCGCCCACATTGAGCCGGGCCATCAGCTCGGCGGCCCGGTCAAGGGTCTCGTGCGCCGGGATCCACTGGGCCCCGGGGTGCATGATGTCTGCGGCGGTGGTCATGACTGAACCTCCTGAGCGCGCCGGTCACGGCCGGACGCGGGTGCGCCCGGCCCGGCGTCCCCACCGGGATGCGGCCGGGTCGGCCCACCCGACGGCCCCCGGACGGCGGAGCACACGCCCGTACGGGTGAGAGGGCGCCTCCCCCCACCGTACGAGCGTGTCCCGTCACCCGCGCGGTGTGGCTCCGCGCTGCTTCAGCATGTCCGCCATCAGGGTGAGCTCCGAGCGCTGCGCGTCGACCATGCCCTGCGCCAGATCCCGCTCGACGGGGGTCGCGCACAGCTGCGCGCACCCCTCGGCCATCGTCACGCCGCCCTTGTGGTGGTCGGTCATCAGCTGGAGGAAGAGCACCTCCGCGTCCCGCCCCGAAGCGGCGCCGAGCTGCTCCAGCTCCGCCTTGGTGGCCATGCCCGGCATCAGCGCACCGGGCTTGGCGGGGCCGTGCCCGGCCTGTCCGCCGTGGCCGGCCTGTCCGCCGTCGCCGCCGTGGCCGTCGTGCCCGCCGGAGGTCCCCATCCACGACATGGGCGGCTCGTCGGCCACCACCTTCGGCAGACCCCACAGGTCCAGCCAACCGAGCATCATGCCCCGCTGGTTGGCCTGGGTGTTGGCGATGTCGTAGGCGAGGGTGCGTACCGCCTCGTCCTGGGTGCGGTCCCGCACGATGAAGGACATCTCCACCGCCTGCTGGTGATGGACCGCCATGTCCCGGGCGAAACCGGCGTCGGCGGAGTGGAGCCCCGGTGTGCGGGGCGCGGGCGCCGGTGCGGCGGCGGAACCGCCGTTCGCGGCGGCGACCGTGGCCGCCGCCGCGAACAGCAGCGCCAGCAGGACGGCCGCGCCCGCGACCCAGTACGTACGGGGGATCGCGCGGCTCACTTGCCGGCCAGCCCGTTCGTGCAGGCCGCGCCCGGCTCCGGCGTCTGCTCGCCCTGCACGTACTTGGTGAAGAACTGCTTGACCCGGGGGTCGTCCGCATTGTCCACCGTGAGCTGCTTGCCCCACGCGCTGAGCATGATCGAGCCGGTCTGCTCCTTGACCGGGCTCATCAGCGTGTACGGGGTCTTGCCCACGGTCGCGGCGAGCTTGTCCACCTCGGCCGGGGCGGCCTTGTCGTTGTAGGTCACCCAGACGGCGCCGTGTTCGAGCGAGTGGACGGCGTTCACCTCGGGCACCGGGCTCTTGTAGACGTCGCCGTTGCAGTTCATCCAGCGGGGGTGGTGGTCACCGCCGACCGGGGGGTTCATCTCGTACTTCACGGGCGTCTCGACGTGGTTGCGGCCGAGCGTCTTCGCCTCCCAGAGCTTCTCGCCCTCGACGGGCTTCTTGCGGATCTCCTCCGCCTCCTTGCGGAGCTGCTCCGCGGCCTCCTGCTTGCGCTGCTCGGCCTGCTTCTGGTCGATCAGCACCCAGGCGCCGAAACCGACGAGACCGACGACGACGGCCGACGAGACGGTGATCGCGATCGCCTTGTTGCGCCGCTCCCGGGCCTTCTCGACGCGGCGCATCTCGGCTATGCGTGCCTGCCGGGAGTTCGGGTCGGTGTGCTGGGGGGTCCTGCCGGACTTGCTGGCCATGTGCCCTGGTTCCTTCTTCTGATGAGGGGGGTGGACGGAACGCAAAACCGGACCCGTCAGGTCCGCAGCACCTGGAGAACATGCAGGTCGGCGGCGCGCGCCAGCGCCTCGGGCGGCCGGATCCGCCCCGCCGCCGTCGTATGCGCGGACGGCAGCGGCCCGCCGCCGGTCACGGTCACGGCGGGCGGCGGCACCGGCAGCACGGCCGGGGGCACGTGCGCGAGGGGGGAGCAGCCGGGCGGCTCGTACGGGGACACGCAGACGGCGGGCGCCGTCCCGTGAGCCGTTCCGTGCGTGGTGGCGCGGTTCGTGCCGTCGGCCGTGTGGTGGGTCGTGCCGTGTGCCCGGACCTCGGAGGAGGCGGGCGAGTCACCGGATCGCGCACACAGGAACAGTGCGCCGACCAGCATCCCGAGCACCGTCAGCAGCACGGCACGCCGAAGCGCGGAACGTCCGCGACGCCCCCGCTGCGTGTGCTGCCGGCCCCCCATGGGCGCAGATGGTAATGCTCATGACCGGGCCGAGGTCAGTGCGGGGGTGCCGCGACCTTTCCCAGGTGCGTAATCTGGCGGAAACCACCACTGGCGATACTGAGCCGGCCCGAGTGCGCCGCGACCGGTCATGCGGTGGTGCACAGGCCGTCTGAACTGCGAGGATGAAGGCATGGACAAGCAGCAGGAATTCGTCCTCCGGACGCTTGAGGAGCGCGACATCCGCTTCGTGCGCCTGTGGTTCACCGACGTACTGGGCTTCCTGAAGTCCGTCGCGGTCGCCCCCGCGGAGCTGGAGCAGGCCTTCGACGAGGGCATCGGCTTCGACGGCTCCGCCATCGAGGGCTTCGCTCGGGTCTACGAGTCCGACATGATCGCCAAGCCGGATCCGGGCACGTTCCAGATACTGCCGTGGCGCGCCGAGGCCCCCGGCACCGCCCGCATGTTCTGCGACATCCTCATGCCGGACGGCTCCCCGTCCTTCGCGGACCCGCGCTACGTCCTCAAGCGCATCCTCGCCAAGACCTCCGACCTGGGCTTCACCTTCTACACCCACCCGGAGATCGAGTTCTTCCTGCTGAAGGACAAGCCGCTGGACGGCTCCCGGCCGGTCCCGGCCGACAACTCGGGCTACTTCGACCACACCCCGCAGAACGTGGGCATGGACTTCCGCCGCCAGGCGATCACCATGCTCGAATCGATGGGCATCTCGGTCGAGTTCAGCCACCACGAGGGCGCCCCGGGCCAGCAGGAGATCGACCTCCGCTACGCCGACGCCCTCTCCACGGCCGACAACATCATGACCTTCCGCCTCGTCATGAAGCAGGTCGCCCTCGAACAGGGTGTCCAGGCCACCTTCATGCCCAAGCCCTTCTCGGAGTACCCGGGCTCTGGCATGCACACCCACCTCTCCCTCTTCGAGGGCGACCGCAACGCCTTCTACGAGTCGGGCGCCGAATACCAGCTCTCGAAGGTCGGCCGCTCCTTCATCGCGGGCCTGCTGCGCCACGCGGCGGAGACGGCGGCGGTCACGAACCAGTGGGTCAACTCCTACAAGCGCATCTGGGGCGGCTCCTCCCGCAGCGCGGGTGCGGGCGGCGAGGCCCCCTCGTACATCTGCTGGGGCCACAACAACCGCTCGGCGCTGATCCGCGTCCCGATGTACAAGCCGGGCAAGATGGGCTCCTCCCGCATCGAGGTCCGCTCGATCGACTCGGGCGCCAACCCGTACCTCACGTACGCCGTCCTCCTGGCGGCCGGCCTCAAGGGCATCGAGGAGGGTTACGAACTCCCGGCGGGCGCCGACGACGACGTCTGGGCCCTCTCCGACGCCGAACGCCGCGCGATGGGCATCGAACCCCTCCCGCAGAACCTCGGCGAGGCCATCTCCCTGATGGAACGCAGTGAACTGGTCGCCGAAACCCTCGGCGAGCACGTCTTCGACTTCTTCCTGCGCAACAAGAAGCAGGAGTGGGAGGAATACCGCTCGGAGGTCACGGCCTTCGAACTCCGCAAGAACCTCCCGGTCCTCTAAGGGCAGGCCAGAGCCCCATCGGGGTGTGTGTGAGGCTCCGGGCCGGTGGTCGATGACCACCGGCCCGAAGCCGTCTCACTGGCCCTGGGCCGTCCGTGGGCCGTCCGACGCGGAACCTCGCCGCCCGGCACGCGGACCGTCTGCTGATCAGCCGTCAGTTCCGTTCCAATCCTGCGATCGCAGTTGAAGGTTCTCCTGTTGAAAGGGGAACGTCCGGCCTTCCGAAAGGTTCCAGGAGGCCTTCGCAGGGAACGGCGAAGGGGAGTAGCGTCGTAGGTGGGACAGCGGTGCCGAACCGCCGTGTGCGGATGGCAGCGGGCGTCTCCTTCTCCCGTGACGGCAGCTGGTGCGGCGCGATTTCCGGGGGTGCGGGAGAGCGACATCTTCCCGACGACCACTAGGAGTCATCGTGTCCGGGGAACTGCTCTTCTACAGAAATGACGACGGCGTCATCGCCACCGGTCGCCTGGGGAGCGACGGCATCTTCACCCAGCTCGCGGACGGACGGCTCAGCGAGGACTGGACCCGAATCGTGGCGGTGGGACGGGAACTTCTCTTCTACCGCTCGGACAACGGCGTCATCGCCACCGGTCGGCTCGGGAGTGACGGCATCTTCACCCAGCTCGCGGACGGGAAGCTCAGCAACGGCTGGACCCACATCGTCCCCCTCGGTCGCGAGCTCCTGTTCTACCGGGCCGACAACGGTGTCATCGCCACCGGCCGCATCGACAGCAACGGCATCTTCACCGGTCTCGCCGACGGACGGCTGGGCGAGGACTGGACCCGTATCAACGCCCTCGGTCGCGAGCTCCTGTTCTACCGGGCCGACAACGGTGTCATCGCCACCGGCCGGATCGACACCAACGGCATTTTCACGGGCCTCGCCGACGGCAGACTCAGTCCGGGCTGGACCCACATCGACACCCTCGGCCGCGAGCTGCAGTTCTATCGGGCCGACAACGGCGTCATCGCCACCGGCCGGATCGACACCAACGGCATCTTCAGGGGCCTCGCCGACGGCAGGCTCAGTCCGGGCTGGACCCACATCGTCGCCCTCGGCCGCGAGCTCTTGTACTACCGCTTGGGCGACGGCGTCATCGCCACCGGTCGCATCGACACCAACGGCGTCTTCACGGGCCTCGCCGACGGACGCCTGGCGGCCAAGTGGACCATCATCACCGGCGTCGCCTGACATGTGAGGTGCCGGCGACCTGCGTCACCGGACCCGGGGCGGTCTCCTGGACCATCACGACCGGCGCATGGCGTCCCGGGCGGCGGGTGGGGAGAGTGGGGGGATGGAACTTCTCGACGACGCCCGTACCGATGCCTACCTGCGCCGCCTCGGGGCGGTGCGGCCGGGAGGGGCCGGTGCGGCCTCGCTGCGCGAGCTGCACCTGCTCCATCTGCGGACCGTGCCGTTCGAAAACCTGGCGATCCACCTCGGCGAGGAGATCGCACTCACCCGCGACGCCCTCTTCGACAAGATCGTGATCGCCGGACGCGGCGGCATCTGCTACGAACTGAACGGCGCCTTCGCCGAGTTGCTGGGCGCACTCGGTCACCGGGTGGAGCTCCTCCAGGCAAGGGTGTACGGCAAGCACGGCGAGGTGGGGATCCCGTACGACCACCTCGCGCTGCGCGTCGACGGGCGCTGGCTCGCGGACGTGGGGTTCGGCGAGCACAGCGCGTACCCGCTCGACCTGGACGAGCCCGGCGAGCAGAAGGATCCCGGCGGGGTGTTCCTCGTCAGGGCGGCCGCGGACGGAGCGGAGGGCGACCTCGACGTACTGCGCGACGGCGTGCCGGTGTACCGGCTGGAGACCCGGCCCCGGGTGCTCGCCGACTTCCGGACCGGCGCCTGGTGGCACCGCACCAGCCCCGAGTCCGGTTTCACCAGGGGCCCGGTCTGCTCCCGCATCACCGAGGACGGCGGCCGGATCACCCTGCGCGACCACACCCTCATCGCCACCTCGGCGGACGGCGACCGGACGGAGGAGGAGCTGGCGACCGACGAGGAAGTGCGGGCGGCCTACCGCGCGGAGTTCGGCATGGTGCTCGACCGGCTGCCCGTGGCCCTCCACCCCCGGCCCCAGGGGGCGTGAAGGGGGGCGCGTGTTGTCGAAACGATACGGCCGCGGGCATTGGAGTGAACTGCCGTTCCCGGCGGTGCCCTCGCGCTGTTGGACCGGCCGACGCGCACATCGATCGCGCGTCGTCGTTCCACAGATCCTTAGGGGAGTCATGCGTATTCGTTCTGCTGTCACCGCGTCCGTCCTGGCCGCCGGCATCCTGCTGGGCGGGGCCGGTGCCGCCCTGGCCAACGACGGGGTCGACATCGACTACTTCTCCGGCGGTCGCGCGGGCTACTCGTCGAACTGCTCCTCGCTCGCCGCGGTGCCCGCCAGCCGCCCGGCGTTCACGGGCCCGATCTACACCTCGAACTGCATCGCGGACGGCGAGCACGAGTGGGCGAAGGGTCACCACCTGGGCGCCTGACCCGGACGGCTCGCGCCGCGGGGGCGACCGACACCGACGTCGGCCGCCCCCGCGGCGTTCCCGGCCCCCGGTCGTCCTCAGGCTCCCTCCGCGCCCTCCAGGGAGGGTGCGGTGGCGGTCTTGGGCAGAACTTTGCCCGGCGACCCGCATACGGCCGGCCGATCTCGCGCAGGCGCGGACCGATGGATGCCCTCACACGCAGCCCCGAAGACGATCCGTACACGGCCGTTCCCGCCGTGCCCGCCGTGCAGGTCGTTCGTCCGCTCACCCGGACGATCCCGGCCCCTGCCCCCGAGCGCGTCTGGTACGCCTCCTACGGCTCCAACATGCACATGGACCGCCTCACCGCCTACATCGCCGGCGGCATCCCGCCGGGGGCGACGCACGCCCACCCGGGCTGCCGTGACCGGCGGGCGCCCGAGCGCTCGGTCCCGGTCGAGCTCGACGGCAGCCTGTACTTCGCCACCGAGTCCCTGGTGTGGACCGGCGGACGCGGCTACTACGACCCCACCGCCCCCGGCCGGATCCGCGGGCGGGCACACCTGGTGACCACCGGCCAGCTGTCCGACATCGCCGCGCAGGAGATGGCCCGCGAGCCCGGTGCGGACCTCGACCTCAGCCACGTCCTCCGGGACGGCCGGTACGCCCTCGGCCCCGGCCGGTACGAGACCCTCGTCTGCCCCGGCACGATCGACTCCATCCCGGTGGTGACCTTCACCGCGCCGTGGACCCTCCGCGAGGTCGAACTGCGCACCCCGTCCGCCGCCTACCTGCGCCACCTGGCGGCCGGCCTCCTGGACTCCGGCCCGTGGACGCGACAGGACACCGCCGAATACCTCTCCACCTGCCCCGGCGCCGCCGGCACCTGGACCCCCGACCGCATCCACGCCCTCCTGGCCGCCGCCCCCTGATAGGCCGACAGGGCCTGGCCGGGCGGAGGTCAGGGGACCGCGCGGTGCCAGGTGGGGCGGGTGGGGGTGGCCGGGGTGGTGAAGGTGTGGAGTTCGGCGTCCAGGCCGAGGACCGTCGTGGTCGTCGTGCCGCCCGGCTCCAGGACGACCGCGGGGGCGCCCGCGAAGAGCATGCGGGACTCCGCCCAGGCCGGCGGGCCGCCGAGGCCCGAGGTGCTGACCGTACCGCTGTCCGCGCGGCCCGCCACGTGGCGGCCCGCGGCGCCGACCGCGCCGTAGCCGGCCCGGCCGCCCGCCTCCGTGACGCTGGAGACCTGGGGCCTGTTCGCGGGCCCCGCCGTGACCACGGCCGTGCGCACCACGCCCGAGTCGGGCCGCCGGAAGTACAGGCGCACGCCCGCGCCGTCCGGGGAGGCCGTCAGCGGGACCGTCGTCGCCGGCAGGCCCGTCGGCGAGGGGCCGCGCAGCGGGCCGTCCGTGCCCGCCTGGGTCCAGGCCAGCACCGAGGTCGTGGTCGTCGCGTACACGTGCCGCCGCCCGGCGGCGTCGACCGCCGTGACCGGGTCGCCCTGCAGGTCCTCGCCGCCGAGGCGCTGCCAGGGGGAGAAGCCGCCGTCCGGCTGCTGCGTGACGGCGCGCAGGGTACGGCGGGAGTCGCGGAGGTAGACCGTGAGAAGGCCCCGCGCGTCCACCGCGGCCGCGGGTGCGCTGATCGCCGAGGTGCCGTCGTCGTCGCCCTTCTCGGGTGTGCCGAGCGACTGCCACGCGCCGAACGCCGCGTCCGGCGCGCTCTGGACGGCGTACACGACCTCGCGCCGGTAGTCCGAGGGGCCGGGACCGAGGACGGTACGGGTGGCGAGGACGGCGACGCGGCCGTCGGGCAGCCGGGCGGTGGTCGCCCCCGGGTCGATGCCCGTGCCCGCGAGGAGGACCGGCTTCTCCCAGACGCCGCCGGAGCCGCGCCGCCAGTACGCCATGCGGCCGTCGAGCACGGTGAAGGCCCAGAGGCGGCCCGGCGTCCCCTCCGTCAGCCAGGACGCGTTGTCGGCGCGGGTGTAGCGCAGCGACTGGGCCCAGTTGCGCCCGGTCGGGTTGCCCGCGACCTTGCGGTCGCCGCAGCCCGACGGGCTTCCGCAGTGGTCCTGACGGTCCTGCCAGGCGTAGGTCCGCAGGTAGTCGGTCTTCGTCTCGGCCGTCTGCGGGTCCAGGGAGTGCGGGAGCGTGCTGTTGTGGTAGCCGAGGTAGCTCTGGACCGAGAAGTGCGGGCGCCGCTGGATCTGTTCGGCGTAGGCGGCGGTGGCGGCCTGCACGAAGCGGGCGCCGTACATGTGGTCCTGGTGGTCGGTGTAGCGGCCGTTCTCCCCGTACCGGCCGGGGGTCGGGTCCTGCATCCGTATCGTCGTGGGCCGGTACTGCTCCAGGACCCCGGCCATCGTCCGTATCAGCTGGTCCTTCGTGTACGTGAAGCCCTGCTTGACCGGGGTCCCGGAGGTCAGGTGCGACTCCAGCACGGGTATTCGGCCGTTCCACAGGCCGCGCAGGCTCTCGGGGGTGTCCCCGCCGGTGCTGCGGGCCTCGCGCAGCATCAGCCAGACCAGGTTGATCTGGGGTTTGGCCATGAGTATGTCGACCTCGGCGTGGCCGCCGCCGGCGGTGGGCACGACGGTGCGCTTCCATGCGCTGGTGCGGTCGCCGGTGGCCATCTGGGCGTAGGCGGAGCGGATGCCGTTCTGCCGGGCCTCGGCGTAGTGGGCGCGGTCGGCCGGCTGTTCCGGGTCCTGGGCGGCGTCGCCGTGCGCCTGGTTGCGGCCGTCGGACTCGCCTGAGGTGAGGTAGGCGGTGGTGACCTGGGTGCCGGAGCGGAGGGAGCGGCTGAGGTCGGGGTTCATGAAGAACAGGTCGTCGTCGGGGTGCGCGACCACCTGCACGACGGAACCGGCGGTGACGCTCGCCGGGACGACGACCGTCGGGGTCTTCGCCTGGGCGGCCCCGGCGGAGGTCTGCTGGCCGGAGGCCACGCAGAGCACGCCGGTGGTGCCGGCTGTCAGCACGGTGAGCAGGGCCGCGAAGCGGCGACGGGTCACGGGCATCGGGCACGCCTTGGGTTCGTTCCGGGCAGGGCAGGGCAGGGCAGGGCAGGGCAGGACACGGGAAACGCAACGCTGAGCAGTGAGAGAGAGGCGGAATCGGCGAACTTGGTTCACCGGGGCGGCCGATGAGTGTTTCCTGCTGGCGCCGGCTGCCAAGTACCGGTGAACCGGAACCGGTTGCTCCACTGTGGGGGCGGGGGCGGGGGCGGGGGCGGGTCCGCGGTGCTGCGCGTCAGGGGCGGCTGTTGCGGGGGCCTATGGGTTGCCAGGGGGCCAGGTAGGCGTTCGGGGCGTCCGCCGACGAGGTGACGTACAGCCGTGCGTCGAGCCCCACCACCGCCAGGCTGACCATGTTCTTGCCGGTCATCGTCGAGGAGGGCGCCCCGACGAACATCAGCGGCGACCGCCCCCACGGCCGTCCCGGGCCGACCTCCGCGCCCAGCTGCCCGCCCGCCGCGCGGCCCGCGAGCACGTGCCCGCTCGCCGTCACCGAGCCGAAGCCGTTCAGCCCGCCGAGGTCGGTCATGTTGTTGACCTTCAGCCCGTCGTCGGCCGTCATCAGGGCCGTACGGACGTTGCCCGAGCCCGGCTTGCGGAACCACAGCCGTACCCCGCCCTCGCGCCCCTCCACGGTCAGCGGCAGCGTGGTGTCCGGCAGCCCGGTCGCGGTGACCCGGCCCAGCGGCGCGCCCGCCTTCGGCTGCGCCCAGCCGACGACCGTCCTGGACGTGGCGGCGAGGACCATGCGCCGCCCCGCGCCGTCGGTCGCGGTGACCGGGGAGCCGTGCAGGTCCTCACCGCCGTGCTTCTCCCAGGGCCCCCAGCCGCCGTCCGGCCGCTGCAGCCGGCCGCGCAGGCTGTACGAGCCGTCGCGGACGTACGCCGCCAACTGCCCGGTCCCGTCGACCGAGACGGCCGGTGCGCTGATGTCGGAGGTCGACGTCTCGTCGGCGGTCTCGGGGGTGCCGAGCGACTGCCACTCCCCGAACCCGTCCGCGCCGGGCGCCTGCTGCACCGTGTGGACGACCTCGCGCCTGTAGTCGGTGGGCCGCGCCCCGAAGGAGGTCCGGGTGCCGAAGACCGCGATCCGGCCGTCCTTCAGCGTCACGGCGGTGACGCCCGGGTCCATGCCGGTGCCGGGCAGCAGGTCCGGGCCCCGCCAGGGGCCGACGGGGCCGGTCCGGTGCCAGACGGCGACCTGTCCGTCGAGCACCTTGAAGGCCCACAGGCCGTGGTCCTTGTCGGAGGTCAGCCAGTTGGTGCCGGTGCCGCGGGCGTAGTTGACGGTGTCCGTCCAGCGGTTGCCGGCCGGCTGGTCGGAGACCTTGAGGTCGCCGCAGCCGGCGTCGCTGCCGCAGTGGTTCTGCCGGTCCAGCCAGGCGTATGTGTCGAGGCTGTCCAGCTTTTCCTTCGCCTCCTGCGGGTCCAGCGCGCTGGGGAGGGAGCCGTTGACGTAGCCGACGTAGTTCTGCACCGCGAAGTGCGGCCGGTCCTTGACGTCCTTCGCGTAGGCGGCCGTGGCCAGCTGCACGAAGCGGGCGCCGTAGAAGTGGTCCTGGTGGTCGGTGTACTGCTTGCTGTCCGGGTACCGGCCGGGTGTCGGGTCCTGGAAGCGGACGGTGGTCGGCCGGTACTGCTCCAGGACCCCGACGAGGGTCTGGACGACCTGGTCCTTCGAGTACGCGAACCGCTGCTTGACCGGGGTGCCGGAGGAGAGCATCGAATCCAGGCGGGCGACCTTGCCGTTCCAGAGGCCGTGCAGGCTGTCGGGCACGTCGGCGTAGCCGTGGCCGGCCTCGCGCAGCTGCAGCCAGACCAGGTTGACCTGGGGTTTGGCGACGAGGACGTCGACCTCGGCGTGACCGCCGCCCTTGGTCGGGACGACGGTGCGCTGCCAGGCGCTGGCGCGGTCGCCGGTGGCCATCTTGGCGTAGGCGGCGCGGATGCCGTTCTGGCGCGCCTCGGCGTAGGCGGGCTTGTCGGGGACGGTGGTCGCCCCCTTGGCGGGGGCGGCGTTGACACCGTCGGCCTCGCCGGCCGTGAGGTAGACGGAGGTGACCGGGTGGCCGGCGGATATGGAGTACCGCAGGTCCGGGTTCATGAAGTACAGGTCGTCGTCGGGGTGCGCGACGATCTGGACGACGCGGCCGGGGTCGGGTACGGAGCCGGCGGCCAGGGGCGCGGCGGCTGCGGCTGCCGAGGTGTCGGGGGCCGCCGCGGGGGCACGGTCCAGGTCCAGGCCGTCGAGGGCGGCGGTGCCCCGGAGTACGAGCATGCCGGCGGCGGCGGTGGCCGCGCAGAGGGCGACGGCCTTGACGAGCCCGGCCCAGCGGTGGTGTCCCCGGCGGGTGTGCGGTGCGGACTCCGCCGGTTCGGGCTCGGCCGGGCGTGCCGGCCGTGCTGCCGCCTTGCGCCCGCGTCGGGTCTGCGGTACGGCGGTTGCGGAGTCGGCTGCCGCTCCTGCGGCCCGTCGGCCGCGGCGGGTTCGCGGCGCGGCCGGTTCGGGCCGCGCCGTGGCTTCCCCGGCTGATCCGGCGGTTACGTCGGGTGCGGACTCCGCCGGGCCGGGCGTGGCTTCGGCGGGCGGCTCCGCGGCCTGGTGGCCGTATGCGGTGGTGTGGTGGGCGTCGGACGGGATCCGTGGTTCCGGGATCTGGGCCTGGTGCTGCTGGAACTCATGGGGCTGCTGGCCCCCATGGGCGTACGCGGCCTGCTGCGGTACATGAGGTTGCTGGGCCTGCGGGTGCGGGAAGGCAGGAAGCTGCTGCGGGTACTGGAACTCGTAGGGCTGCTGGTTCCCTTGGGCGTACGCGGCCTGTTGCGGTACCTGGGGCTGTTGGACCTGCGGATAGGGAAGGGGCTGGAACTGCTGCGGCTGCTGGGGCCCATGGACGTGCGCGGGCTGCTGCGGTACCTGTGGCCCGCAGGCCTGCGAGTCCTGCTGGGGTTGTGGCACGGAGGGCCCGGATCCGGCGGACCAGTCGTTCCCGCCGGGGTGCGCGGCATGGGGAAACTCACCTGCGGGATCGGGGTGTTGGTGCTGGTGAGATAGGTGGGTCGGGTGGTACTGCTGGGGACCGGGATCCTGACGCCACCCGCCCGGAGAGTCCAGCCCGCCCAGCCCCTCCTGCCCGTAGGCCACGCCGTACTGCCCGTCCCACCCGTCCTGCCCGTAGGCCGCCCCGTACGGCACGGCGCCCAGCCCGTACGGCACGGCGCCCACTTCGTACGGGACGCCGCCCCACCCCTGTGCCGGGTCCGGAGCCCCGCCGGGCCCAGCCGCGGCGGGGCCGGGGTAGGGGTGTCCGTCGGACATGGGGCTCCTCGTGACCGGTCGGCGGGGAGCTGGCCCCATCACGTCATAAGTATTCAGATAATCCGATAATCCACGCCATGGTACGTCCCGGTGAGTCGAACGCCTGCTCCGGCTAGGCTCGACCCGGATACGCCAGGGCAGTAACAGCGGCAGTAACAGCGGCAGTGGCAGCGACAACCGCGGGAGGCGACGGGATGACGGTCCCGGGACGCAGGAGCAGCACCTTCATCCGGCTGCTCCGCAGCGGGTTCACCGACCCCTCCGCAGCCGCCCGGCTGCTCGACACCGACGCGCTCGCCGCCGTACGCCACGATCCGGTCCTCCTCGACGCCCTCGGTGCGACCGCCGACCCCGACCTGGCCCTGCGCGGGCTGGTCCGGCTCGCCGAGGCGCAGCCGGACGGCGAGCTGCCCGGGCTGCTCGACACCCTCGTCAGCGCCAAACCCCTGCGCGACCGCCTCCTCGGCGTGCTCGGCGCCTCCGAGGCCCTCGGCGACCACCTCGCCCGCCACCCCCGCGACTGGCTCGGCCTCGTCACGTACGAGGCCGCCGACCTGCACCCCGGACTCCCCGAGTTCGAACGCGGTCTCGCGGACGCCCACGACCCCGTCGCCCTGCGCGTCGCCTACCGCCGCTGCCTGCTCTCCATCGCGGCCCGCGACGTCTGCGGCACCATCGACGTCGCCCAGACGGCCGCCGAGCTCGCCGACCTCGCCACCGCCACCCTCCGCGCGGCCCTGCGGATCGCCTCCGCCGCCGCCCCCGAGGACGCGGCCCAGTGCCGCCTCGCCGTCATCGCGATGGGCAAGTGCGGCGGCAACGAGCTCAACTACGTCTCCGACGTCGACGTGATCTTCGTCGGGGAGGCGGCCAACGGCGGTACCGACGAGGGCAAGGGGATCCAGGCCGCCACCCGCCTCGCCTCCCACCTCATGCGGATCTGCTCCGAGACCACCGTCGAGGGCACCATCTGGCCCGTCGACGCCAACCTCCGCCCCGAGGGCCGCAACGGACCCCTCGTCCGCACCCTCGCCTCCCACCTGGCCTACTACCAGCGCTGGGCCAAGACCTGGGAGTTCCAGGCCCTCCTCAAGGCCCGCGCCGTGGCCGGCGACGCGGCCCTGGGCGCCGAGTACGTCGACGCCATAACGCCCCTGGTCTGGCAGGCGGCCGAACGGGAGAACTTCGTCGCCGACGTCCAGAAGATGCGCCGCCGCGTCGTCGACAACATCCCCGCCGCGCAGGTCGACCGCGAACTCAAGCTCGGCCCCGGCGGCCTGCGCGACGTCGAGTTCGCCGTCCAGCTGCTCCAGCTCGTCCACGGCCGCAGCGACGCCACCCTGCACTCCGGCACCACCCTCGACGCCCTCCACGCCCTCGCCGCCGGCGGCTACGTCGGCCGCGCCGACGCCGCCCAGCTGCACGACGCGTACCGCTTCCTGCGCGCCATGGAGCACCGCATCCAGCTCTACCGGCTGCGCCGCACCCACCTCGTCCCCGAGGACGAGCACGACCTGCGGCGCCTCGGCCGCTCCATGGGCCTGCGCACCGAACCCGTCGCCGAGCTCAACAAGGCCTGGCGCCGGCACGCCTCCGTCGTGCGGCGCCTGCACGAGAAGCTCTTCTACCGGCCGCTGCTCGACGCCGTCGCCCAGCTCACCCCCGGCGAGACCAGGCTCTCCCCGCGCGCCGCCGGCCAGCGCCTCGAAGCCCTCGGCTACGCCGACCCGGCCTCGGCCCTGCGCCACCTCGAAGCCCTCACCTCCGGCGTCACCCGCAAAGCCGCCATCCAGCGCACCCTGCTGCCGGTGATGCTCGGCTGGTTCGCCGACTCCGCCGACCCGGACGCCGGCCTGCTGAACTTCCGCAAGGTCTCCGACGCCCTCGGCAAGACCCCCTGGTACCTGCGCCTGCTGCGCGACGAGGGCGCCGCCGCCGAGAACCTCGCCCGCGTGCTGTCCGCCGGACGCCTCGCCCCCGACCTGCTGATGCGGGCCCCCGAGGCGGTGGCCCTGCTCGGCGACCCCGAGGGCCTGGCGCCCCGTACGTACGAGGCCCTCCGCCAGGAGGTCCTCGCCGCCGTCGGCCGCGCCGAGAACCCGGAGACGGCCGTCGCAGCCGCCCGCGGGGTCCGCCGCCGCGAGCTGTTCCGCACCGCCGCGGCCGACATCATCGGCTCCTACGGTACGGAGGACAGCCCGGCCGAGGAGGACCACGGAGCCCTGGTCGACCGGGTCGGCGGGGCCGTCTCCGACCTCACCGCCGCGACCATCGCGGGCGCCCTGCGCGCCGCCGTGCAGTCGCACTACGGCGACACCCTGCCCACCCGCTTCGCCGTCATCGGCGTCGGCCGGTTCGGCGGCCACGAACTCGGCTACGGATCCGACGCCGACGTCCTCTTCGTCCACGAACCCCGCGAGGGCGTCGACGAGCAGGAGGCCGCCAAGGCCGCCCAGACCGTCATCGCCGAGATGCGCCGGCTGCTCCAGCTGCCCACCGCGGACCCGCCGCTGCTCATCGACGCCGACCTGCGGCCCGAAGGCCGCTCCGGCCCGCTGGTGCGCACCCTGGCCTCCTACGCCGCCTACTACCGGCGCTGGTCGCTGACCTGGGAGAGCCAGGCGCTGCTGAGGGCCGAGCCGGTGGCGGGCGAGGAGGAGCTGGGCCGCCGCTTCATCGAGCTGATCGACCCGCTGCGCTACCCGGCCGAGGGCCTCGGCGACGACGCCGTCCGGGAGATCCGTCGCCTCAAGGCGCGGATGGAGTCGGAGCGGCTGCCGCGCGGCGCCGACCCGACCCTGCACACCAAGCTGGGCCGCGGCGGCCTCAGCGACGTCGAGTGGACCGTCCAGCTGATCCAGATGCGGCACGCCTGGGCGGAGCCGGGCCTGCGTACCACCCGTACCCGCGAGGCCCTCGCGGCCGCCCACGCCGCCGGGCTGATCCCGGCCGACGAGGCGCAGATCCTGGACGAGGCCTGGGTCCTGGCGACCCGGGTCCGCAACGCGGTGATGCTGGTACGGGGCCGCGCCGGGGACACCTTCCCCTCCGAGGCCCGCGAACTGGCGGCCGTGGGCCGCTACCTCGGCTACGCCGAAGGCACGGTCGGCGAGCTGCTGGACGACTACCGCCGCATCACCCGCCGCGCCCGCGCGGTGGTCGAGGAGCTGTTCTACGGGGGGTAGCCGATTCCGGAGGCCAGGCCGCCCAACGAACCTGATGTGCCTGGCAAGTGCCTTCGCAGTTTGCATAGGATCAGCCTCCGATCATGGGGGAGGCGCAGAAATGACAGACGCGGCAGGTCCGATACCGGACCAGCAGGTCGACATGCGTGTGAACAGCGGTCCGCGGTCGGGCCCGTACGCTCCGGGTGCCACCGCGCCGTCGGTGGTGCCGTACGCCCCGGGCGTGACCCCGCCGCCGTCCGGGCCGTTCGTTCGGGGCGGGGCCTCGGACTTCGCCTCGTCGCCCGCCGAGAAGAACGCGGCGGCGGGCACGATACAGACCTATCTGGAGCCCGAGACCAAGAAGCACGCCGGGGACGCGGACGAGGCCACCGAGGCCGCCCGGAAAGGCTTCGAGGGCTGGCAGACCGCGGCCGCCCTGAAGAAGGTGGCGGACACCTGGGACCAGCAGGTCGCGACCCTGCTGGGTCGCCTCGCCGGGGAAAAGGACGACCTGCGCCAAGCCTCGGGTTCTTTCGCGAGCAACGACATCGGCCTGGGCAACCAGTTCGCGTCGCAGTCGCAACTGAGCCGGATGTAGGGGGTTCCGATGCTGACCTACTACGAAATCCTGACCACGGATCTGAGCCTGCTGACGACGGCCGCTGCCAAGTGGGAGGCGATGGCGGGCGAGCTGCAGAAGATCGAGACCCACTACGGCGACACCGTCCAGAAGATCACCATGGGTGACACCTGGTCCGGTCTCAGCGTCCAGACCGCGCGGGTGAAGTTCACGGCGACCCGGTACGAGTACGCCGCCGCGCAGCGCCAGGCCAAGGCCGTCGCGAGCCTGCTACGGGGTGCGCACGAGCTGATCACGGATCTCAGGAAGAAGCTGGAGAGTGCCCGCGACGACGCGATCGCCGCCGGCATGACCGTCTCGGAGCAGGGACGTGTTGCATTCGACTACTCCAAGCTGACACCCGCCGAACGCAGTGCCTATCACCACGACCCCGACGGCCAGGAGGCCGTTCGGACGGCGGTCGGCAAGTGGCAGAAGCACATCGACGACCGGGTGAAGGCCGCCGACGACGCAGACCAACACGTCCACGACGCCCTCACGACGGCCGTGGTCGACACGAACAGGGACGCCCTCGGCAAGGGCAGCGGCGCGGACCGGACCCTCACCGGGTTCAACAACTATGCGGAGGGCGACCTCAAGAGGTTCGAGAAGCCCGAGGCCGCGCCTGCGAAGACCGGCGGACCCGAGGGAAGGGTGACGGTGACCGGGCCCGATGTGGGCTTCACCGTCAGCGGTGTCAAGTACGGCAAGGAGGGCTCGGTCAAGGCGTACGCCGATCTCTTCCATGTGACCGCGGAAGGATCGATGCCCAAGGGCGACTGGGCGCTGTCCGGGATAGCCGATGTCTATGGGGGTGCCAGAGGCACCGCGAACTACGGCGTCACCGGCGAGGGCGTCGTCGCCAAAGCCGAGGGATCCGTGGGACTACGGGCACTGGCCGAGGGGCGTGCCGAGACCGGGCGTTTCGGTACATACGGGCGTTTCGAGGGCTTCGCGGGCGGCGAGGTGAGCGGCACTGCCCAGGCGACCAAGGAAGAGGTCACGCTGGGGGTGAAGGCGTTCGCCGGGGCGAAGGCCGGTGTCGCCGGGGGCCTGGAGTATGCGGGGATCGGCATCGGCGGAACTGCCGAGGGGTGGAACGGGCCCGGCGCCAAGGCATGGGCGGGTCTGAAGCACGACGAGGCGACGGGCGTGTGGAAGTTCGACGCCGACGCGGGTGCTTCCCTCCCGAGGGGTGGCGCACTGGGGTTCGAGATCACCGTCGATCCTGCCAAGGTGAAGGAGGCCGCCGGCGCCGCGGCCGACGCGGTCGGCGACGCGGTCGGCGACTTCAGAGACTGGTTGATCGACCTACGTATGTCTCAGTGAAGGGAAGGTTGGAGATGCCCACAGTACTGCCGGTGCCGATCGAGTTCCGGCTGCCAGAGGGGTGGCTCCCGGCCCGACCGGAGGGGGCCGGGGTGTCAGATGTGGCTTTCGCCGCGGTGCATTCCCGGCCGGGCGCCGGGTTCACCGCAAACATCACCATCGACGGCGGGTTCCCGAAGGACGGGGTGACTCTGACCGAGATCGCCGATGCGTCGGTGGAGCGACTGCGTGAGCTCGCCGAGTCGGTGGAGATGGTCCACCGCAGCGAGGTCGGTTCCGAGGACGCGCCCGCCCTGACCCAGCGGCTGAGTTTCTCGGCCGTGGCCGACGGCGCCCGCCACGAGCTCCTCCAGTCCCAGGTGTACCTGTTCCTCGTGGACACGGAGAACCCGCACAAGCGGGCGATGATCCGTCTGGCCCTGACTGCCACCACGGCCCAACACGGCGAAGTCCTGCACCAATTCCAAGACTTCGTACGTTCGGTGCGCCCGGACAACGGTGCGGTGAGCTGACGATGGGACGCCTCTGGGACAAGTACACCGGCACCCGTTACCCCGACAGTGGTGTCGCGCCGCGGCCGACCATGGAGCTCCGGGAAGCACTTCTTGCGCTCAACGGCCAGGATGTGCCGTTCCGTATCCGGTATGCCTTCCCGAAGGAGAAGGCCGACCTGGTGGCGGAATGGCGGGTGCTGAAGCCGGCCTCGGGCTCCGGCCTCTCCCGCAAGCAAGTGGAGCTGAGACTCAAGATCCGGATGCGCTTCGTCCCCCTGCAGCGCGAAGTGCGCACTCTCGACGAGCAAGTGCAGGTGACGTGGGTCGGGGATCCGCCCAAGTTGGCCGTGTCGCGTGAGTCCGGAAGCGGGCCGGCGCCCAGGGTTGCCCGGGAGTGGACGTACGAGAAGGGGCCCGACGGCCGACGGCGCAAGGTCGAGACGTTCCGTTTTGACTCGCGGGACATGAAGAACCCCCTGCGCGACATGGTTCTCGGCGCGGGTTGGACCTGGCGCGGAGTGGTGTACCGGTTCTGACGACCGGCCGACCCGGAACGGCGGACGGCGGACCCCACGTGGGGTCCGCCGTTCCGCGTCGTCGTCAGCGGGCCGTGCCGAAGTTCTGCGTCCAGTAGTGGTTGGGCTGGGCGAGGCCGATGCCGATCTCCTTGAAGGAGCAGTTCAGGATGTTCTCGCGGTGGCCGGGGCTGTTCATCCAGCCCTGCATGACCTTCTCGGGCGTGCTGTAGCCGTAGGCGACGTTCTCGCCGTACGTGCGCCACGCGTAGCCGGCGCGGGTGATGCGCGTGCCCGCGTCCGAGCCGTCGGAGCCCGTGTGGGACATGTTGCTGTGGGCGGCCATGTCCGCGCTGTGGTCCTGCGCGGCCTTCGTGAGCTTCGCGTTCAGGGTGACGGCCGGGCATCCGGCGGCGGCGCGCTCCTGGTTGACCAGGGCGAGGACGGCGGCGACGGATCCGGAGGCGGCCGGCGCGGGCGAGGTCTGCGGCGGCTGGGGCGCCTGCGGCTTCTTGGTGACCGGCGGCTTCGCGGGCTGCGGCTTCGCGGGCTGCGGCTGCGCCTGCGAGGGCTGCGCCTGCGGGGGCTGGGCGGCGGGCTGCGAGGCTTCCGCGGCCGGCTGCTCGGGCGCCGGGGTGCTGCTCGGCGTCGTCGGGACGTCCACCGGGACCGCGGTGTTCGGGTCGGCCGTGGGGACGTACTGCCACGGGCGCTGCGCCTGGTGGCTCACGGTACGGGTACGGCCGGTGTCGTCGCCGTCCGAGTCGAAGCAGGCCATGGCGGCCGTGGGAACACCCACGATTCCCAGAGCGCTGACCCCGATGATTATTTTCCGGTACTGCTTCTTCTTCCGATGCTTCTGCATGCGTAACCTCATTCGGTGATCGCGAAGCCTCCGGCGCCGGAACTGCGGGACGCCGGAATGGTCGACATTCTTAGAAGCCCGCCATTGGCCTGGCAAGTTTCCGTTTCGCGCTCGCCCGGGGGATTCGGCACGCGGCTTGAAACGGGCCGTTGATCGTGCATGGTCACGATCAGGTCACCGGCACAACCATGTGATGCGTTTTCAGGAGCGCCCGTGACCAGGGAAGTAGGGGACGGGTAAGGCGGTAGCGCCGATTCCGTTCCCGTAGGAGAGGGGAATGTCGAATCCAAAACGGACAAATGTCGAAATGTCGATGGGGTGGCACGCCCGGGAAGTCGTCCGGCGTCGAGGTTCCCGTCGTGACGCATGTCACGCAACCGGGAGCCGGAGCGCGGCGTCCGGCGAGGGCCGCGGGCCCCGCGTCGACCGCTCGCATCGACCGCTCGCATCGGCCGCCGCATTGCCCGCCGCCCTTTCGGAGGAATTGCCGAGTAATTCCTTCGAGTGGTCCCGCGGTGGACCCGGCGTGTTCGTGCCTCCAGGTGGTTGCAGGTGCCGGGCCGGTTCGGCCGCGGTAGGGGTACTGCATGACGCAGAGGAAAGAAAAAGCCGGCGAGGGGGCGAGTGAGCGCCCGAGGCGGCGGAGCGCCGCGACCGCCTACGTCGACCTCGCGGCGGCCACGCGTACGGCTCTCATGCGGCTTCGGCGTCGGCGGCGGTCGTCGTCCCGGCCGCCGGTGGGGCGCAGCTCCGGCAGCGGCCGGGGGTGGGGGAGCGGAAGGCGCGTTCGCACTCGTCGCACGTACGGAGCGGGTGGATGGTGCGGTCCGGTCCCAGCGGCTGCGGTGCCCAGGGGTCCGGCAGGCGGGGCGGCCGCAGTTCCCGCAAGCGGTGGGCGAGCAGGGCGGCGGGGGAGTGGATCGCCTGCGTCGGCAGCGAGTGCGTGAGAGCCGCCGTGACGGCGCCGGGGGTCACCCCGCGCTCCAGCCACTCGGCCGCGGCGGGCGCCAGCCGTACCGTGTCGCGCTCGGACAGCAGCAGCCGCGGATCACGCAGGCGCAGCCGGGCGAGGAGTTCCCGCGCCTCCAACTCGACGCCGGACACGACGGGTCCGGCCTCGGGCTCGGCGCCGGACCCCGGTCCGGCCCCTGCCCTGGCCTGTGCCCCGGGCGCGGCCCCGGCCCCGGCCCCGGCCTCCAGGGATGGATCAGGCTCAGGTTCAGGCTCCGGATGCGGTTCAGGCTCCGGATGCGGCTCAGGCTCCGGTTCGGGTTCCGGGGCCCAGTCCGGGGCGGGCCGGGGGTCGGGTGCGAGCAGCCGCTCGCGGGCCGCCTCGGCCATCGCGGGCGGGTTGTTGTACGAGATCGTGCAGGTCACGACGTGCCCCGACGGGAGGCGCTCCCGGACGCGGGCCAGGTAGCCATGCCGCTCCAGCTCGCGCAGGGCGGTGGCGATGCGGACCTCGCCCTCCGGGAAGCGCTTGGCGAGGGCCTTGATGGTCACCTTGGCGCCGGTCGGGAGTGACTGGATGTGCGTGGCCAGGCCGATCGCCGCCATGCTCAGCTCGCGGTGCTGGGCGAGGTGGTTGCCGATTTTGACGTAGCCGCGGCGATGGTCGTGGTTGACGTGTCGGATTCCCGACGGGACGCGCGGAGGCGCGCTAAGCTGCTGATCAGCCATGGGGAAGGTGCTTCTTCCGCTGTGGTCAGGCCCTCGCCCGGGATGCCAGTCCCGGCCGGGGGCCGAATGCGTTTATGGGGTTGTCGGGAGTCAGAATGCCGGGTGAATTGACGTGCGCGCCAGCCCGGTTGGGGTGATTCACCCTCCCGGGTGAGAGGGGAGGGGGGAGGTATGGAAGGTCATATCCCCCCGTCCTCTCATGTCTATACGCCGTGCTTCACCGAATACTGATCCACCGGGTCGTGGAAACCTCGATCCGGTGAAATCGGACCCGCCACATCAATTTCCGCCCACACCGTCTTCCATGGCGCCGGCCCGTGGTCCGTTCCCCACCGCGCGGCGAGCGCGGACACCAGGGCCAGCCCCCGCCCCGACTCCGCCCCGGCGTCCGGCAGGCCACAGGTCGGCGGCGGCCCGAACTCCCGCCGAGTGTCGGACACTTCGATACGGAGCGTAGGCCCGGCCGCGAGCCGCAGCACGAGGCGGAAGTCCCGCCCGCGCACCCGGCCGTGGGTCACGGCGTTCGCCGCGAGCTCGGCGACGACCTGTGCCGCGTCCTCGAACGGAAGCTTTCGCTCCGCGAGTTGGGCCACCGTGAGCGCACGTGCGGCGCGGGCGCCGCGCGGGGTGGAGGGGAGTGTGGCGACGAGGGAGATTTCCTGATTCACGTGACTCAGCGTGGCCATCCGTGCGTACGCTGAACAGAGTTGAGGGTGCTGTGTACGACGGCTGTCCAGAGCGGTCCCGTGGTGTCCTCGCGGTCCATGGGGAGGCGGATGTGAACACGGACGGCGCCGACGAGTCGAGCTGGGAACTCGACCCGGAGGACGAATCCGGGGCGGTCATCGCCACGGTGGGACGCCAGTTGAAGATGTGGCGCGAGGCGTCGGGGCTCGACCGCGCCAAGTTCGGTGAGCGGATGGGATACGGGGCGAACCTGATCTACAAGATCGAACGCGGAGCCCGTATTCCGCGCCCGGAGTTCCTGGACAAGGCGGACGAGGTCCTCGGGGCGGGCGGGAAAATCGCCGCGATGAAGACCGATGTCGAAAGTGCCCGCTACCCCAAGAAGGTCCGGGATCTCGCCAAGTTGGAGTCCCAGGCCGTTGAGATCGGGGCGTACGACACCTTCGTGGTGTCTGGCCTGCTCCAGATCGAGGAGTATGCGCGTGCCCTCTACGGCGTGAGGCGGCCGGCCTTCTCCGAGAACGAAGTCGAGCGCCTGGTCGCGGCACGGCTGGCTCGGCAGGGTGTCATCCACCGGGATCCCGCACCGCTGCTGACTGTTGTCCAGGAAGAGGCCGTGCTTCGAAGGCCCCTCGGAGGCAAGATGGTGCTGCGTCGCCAACTCGAACACCTGCTTGAGGTGGGTAGTCTGCGGCATGTTGAGCTCCAGGTGATGCCCACCTGCGTCGAGGAGCATGCAGGTCTCGCCGGATCGTTCAAGGTCATGCGTCTCAATGACGGAACGACAGTCGGGCACAACGAAGTGCAGCTGGTCAGTCGCTTGATCACGGAACCGAAAGAGGTCCAGGTCCTGGACATGCGCTATGGGATGATCCGAGCACAGGCTCTGACGCCTCGCGAATCGCTGTCGTTCATCGAAAAAGTTCTGGGGGAGACATGAGCATCAAGCCGTCCGGCGAGGGCCTCTCCGCGCTGACGTGGGTGAAGAGCAGCTACAGCACCAACGACGGGCCTGACTGCGTCGAGGTCGCCCACACCCCCGGCACGGTCCTCGTCCGGGACTCCAAGCGGCCCGAGGGTGCGCGCCTCGCCGTCGCGCCGGGCGTCTGGGCCGGATTCGTGGCGCACGCCGTCACCGCGTGACCGGCCGGGATCCCGCCGTCCAGGCCGTACTCCGGCAGCGGCGGCCGGATCCGGCGTGCTGGGACGCCGTGGTCGACGCGGTGTGTAGCGAGGGGCCGAGCTACGGCGCCGAGCGGGTGCTGGTCCAGGCCGGCCCGGCCGTCGCCCGGCACGCCGACCGGATCGCCCGGGACCTCCGCCGACAGCAGGGGCTCTTCGGGACCGCCGTCGGCCACGGCGTGGGCGTGCGCGCCCTCGCCCTCGCGGGGGCGGGCGACCTGAGGGCGCTCCCGGCCCTGCACCGCCTCGCCGAGCACGGCGGGCTTCCGTTCAACCGCCCGGAAGCCCGTGTCATGGCCGGCCTGCCCCCGGCCGAGCTGACCGCGGTCATGCTGACCAAGCTGCGGCGCGACGGCAACGGCTACCACGGGAACACCACCGCCCTCGACCTCCTCGCGCTCTGCGGCGCCGCCGCCGCGCCCGCCGCGGGCGACGTGGCCCGGCGCCTCGACACCCCATTCGCCTACGACGCGATGCGCGTCCTCGGCCGGATCGGCCCGCCCGCGGCCGCCACGGCCGACCGACTGGCCGCGTACGCCACCGCTCGCGACCACCGGTCCGGCGGCCCCTACCCGCGCCGCGCCGCCTGGGCGCACTGGAAGGTCACCGGCGACCCCACCCTCGCCCTCGACGTGTGCGGGGCGGCCGTCCGGTCCGGGACGGCGAGCCACGGCCTGCCCTTCCTCGCCGACCTCGGCCCCCAGGCTGCCGTACACGCAGCCCCCGTGCGCCGCCTGATGGAGTCGCCCGGAGCGTGGACCAGGACGTACGCCGCGCACGCGTACTGGCGGATCACGCGCGACCCGGAGCCGGCCGTCCCGGTGCTGCTCGCCGAGGTGGACCCGGCCTGGACGGGCCGGCCCGACGTGCCGGTGCAGGAGGCGGTGCGCCGCCTCGGGGAGATCGGTGCCCCCGCCGCCGCGGCCGTCCCCCTCCTGCGCCGGATCCTGGCCCGGGAGGAACGGCTCACCCAGCCCTGGGAGAACGTACGGATCCTCGCCGACCGGGCCTACGTCCGCACGCTCACCGAGGCCCTGGCACGGATCGCGGCGGGCCGGGCTCAGCAGTCGTAGCGGTGGGCGTACGGGGTGTCCGGGCAGGTGCGGCAGACGAAGAAGTACATCCCGCCGAGGCCGCGAGGCCGGGGACGTCCCGTGCGTAGAGCTGGGCCACGGGGACCATGGCGACCGGCTCGGGGCCGACGGGCGCGCCGAGCGGCTTGTAGTGGTCCGGTTCGGCGCACATCGGCCAGGGCTCGTCGGCCGGCCACAGCAGCGGCCCGCCGATGGAGCTGTCGCCGGGGCCCGGTTCCCCTGCCCGGGGGTAGACGAGGGTCACCTCGCGGGCCGTACCGGTCAGCTCGGGAAAGACCGCCTCGACGTCGAAGGGGATCGGCGCCAGTGGCCTCGGCCCGGTCGGTCCCGTCGGCCGGGTCCGGGCGGTCTCCTGCTGCATGTGCTGCATGTGCTGCGCGTGCCCTGACGGCATGGTGGGGGTCTCCTGCTGCTGGTCGTCGTCGCCGAGACCCTGGCCCCCGCCCCCGACAGCAGGGAGCGCCCCCTAGCGGCGGGTGCGGACCCGGTTGAGGAGTTCCGACGCCGGGTGCGGGCCCGTGTGCTGGGGGTGGCGCGGCAGGCGGTGCGGCATCGAGCCGTACCAGCTGCGCGAGACGGCGTAGCCGAAGGCCAGGCAGATCATGCCGCCCACGGCGTCGAGCCAGAAGTGGTTGGCGGTGGCGACGATGACGACGAGGGTCGCCGTCGGGTAGAGCAGGCCGAGGATCCGTGCCCAGGGGGCCGAGGCGACCGCGAAGATCGTCAGGCCGCACCACAGCGACCACCCTATGTGCATGGACGGCATCGCAGCGTACTGGTTCGACATCTGCTTGAGGTTTCCGGAGGCCATGGAGCCCCAGGTGTGGTGAACCAGCACGGTGTCGATGAAGTTCTGCCCGTTCATCAGCCGGGGCGGCGCGAGCGGGTAGAAGTAGTAGCCGACCAGGGCCACGCCGGTGGTGGCGAAGAGGACCAGGCGCGTGGCCGCGTACCGCCCGGGGTGGAGGCGGTAGATCCACACCAGCACACCGATGGTCACGACGAAGTGGAGCGTGGCGTAGTAGTAGTTCATGCCCACGATCAGCCACGTCACGGAGTTGACGGCGTGGTTGACCGACTGCTCGACGGCGATGCCGAGGGTCTTCTCGGCCTCCCAGATCCAGTCGGCGTTCGCGAGGGCGATCGACTTCTGCTCGGGCACGGCGTTGCGGATCAGCGAGTAGGTCCAGTAGCTGACGGCGATCAGCAGGATCTCGAACCAGATCCGCGGCCGGCGCGGGGCGCGCAGCCGGGGGAGCAGGGCGCGGTCGGACTCCGGGCGGGTCTCGGTCTCGACCACTACGGGTGAGGAGACGTCCGTCCGGGTTTCCAGTGTCTTCACGCTCGATTCACCCATGGGGAGAGAGTCTGCCAGATGAGCTCTCGCCTTCGATCATCCCTCGGTACGGTCTTCGGCGCAGCCGGTCCGACTCAGGTACGACTCAGGTACGACTCGGGGTGCGGCGCTGCCCGGGGCCCGAGGCGGTGGAGCCGCGCACCACCAGTTCCGGCAGGAACACGAACTCGCTGTGCGGGGCCGGCGTACCGCCGATCTCCTCCAGCAGCGTCCGGACCGCCGCCTGTCCCATCGCCTGCACGGGCTGGCGGATGGTGGTCAGCGGAGGGTCGGTGAACGCTATGAGCGGGGAGTCGTCGAAACCGACGACCGAGACGTCCTGCGGGACCCGCAGCCCCTGCTGGCGGGCCGCCCGGATCGCGCCGAGCGCCATCATGTCGCTCGCGCACACCACCGCCGTGCAGCCGCGTGAGATCAGCGCGGAGGCGGCGGCCTGGCCGCCTTCGAGCGAGTAGAGGGAGTGCTGGATCAGTTCCTCGATCTCGGCCTCGTCGAGTCCGAGCCGTTCCTTCATGCCGGCCCGGAAGCCCTCGATCTTGCGCAGGACCGGAACGAACCGCTTCGGTCCGACGGCGAGACCGATGCGGGTGTGGCCGAGCGCGGTGAGGTGGGTGACCGCGAGGTGCATCGCGGCGCGGTCGTCGGGGGAGACGAAGGGGGCCTGCACCTTGTCGGAGAAGCCGTTGATCAGGACGTAGGGGACGCCCTGCCCGCGGAGTTGGTCGTAGCGGCCCATGTCGGCCGTGGTGTCGGCGTGCAGACCCGAGACGAAGATGATCCCGGAGACCCCGCGGTCGACGAGCATCTCGGTCAGCTCGTCCTCGGTGGACCCGCCGGGTGTCTGCGTGGCGAGGACCGGCGTGTACCCCTGGCGGGTCAGGGCCTGGCCGATGACCTGGGCGAGCGCCGGGAAGATGGGGTTGTCGAGCTCGGGGGTGATGAGGCCGACGAGGCCGGCGCTGCGCTGGCGCAGCCGTACGGGGCGCTCGTAGCCGAGGACGTCGAGGGCGGCCAGCACGGATTCGCGGGTGCCCGCGGCCACACCGGGCTTGCCGTTGAGCACGCGGCTGACTGTGGCTTCGCTGACCCCCGCCTGGGCTGCGATGTCGGCTAGCCGTGCGGTCACGGGATGGGACTCTACCGGTCGCCGTGTCACCTAGGAACCTGGGTGCGCGGAGTGAGACGTCCGGGTTTGCGTACGGGTTTCGCGTGCGCGTGCGGATGCGGTGGAGCGGGTCCGGGCCCGGGCCCGAACCCGGGCTCGGGCTCGGCCCGGGGCGGGGGCGTCACGGGGTCCACCAGGTGCAGGAGTCCGCGGGCAGGCGGACGGTGCGGCCGTCCGTCTCCACGGGGGCGCTGGAGAGTACGGGGCGGCCGGGCGCGGGCAGTTCGACGGGGTCGGGGCGGGTGTTGAGGGTGCAGGCGAAGCCGGGGCGGGTGAAGAGGAGGACCCCGTCGGGTGCGGACTGCCAGCGCATCCCGCGGGGGTCGGCGGGCCCGCCGGCCTCGGGGGCGCCCAGGCCGGGGAGGGCGCGGCGGAGTTCGAGGGCGGCGCGGTAGAGCTCCAGCGTGGAGTGGGGGTCGCCGGTCTGGGCGGCGACGCTGAGCCCGGCCCAGGCGTCGGGCTGCGGCAGCCA
This sequence comes from Streptomyces yangpuensis, assembly GCF_024666385.1. NCBI lineage: Bacteria > Bacillati > Actinomycetota > Actinomycetes > Kitasatosporales > Streptomycetaceae > Streptomyces > Streptomyces yangpuensis. The sequence goes on along the minus strand of NZ_CP102514.1, from coordinate 2,217,149 downwards.
GCTGCCGGCGGGCCCGAAGCCGTAGGGGGGCTCCGCCCCGGCCCAGGGGATGGGCACGCGACAGCCGTCGCGCAGCCCGTCCTGCCCTTCCGCCTCCGGCGCGGTCGGCAGACCGGGGTCGCCCCCGCCCCCGGATTCGGCCTCCGGCCCGTCCCCGCTCCCGGCCTCCGGCCGGACCCCGCCTCCGGCCTCCGGCCGGGTGGATACCTGCGCCTGCGGCGCGGTTTGCGGGGCGGCCTCCGGGACGGGCCTGGTTTCGGCCGCGGGCCGGGTGTGCGTCCCGGCCTCCGGCCCGGTGGTCTCGGGCGCCTGCGGCGCGGTTTGCGGGGCGGCCTCCGGGACGGGCCTGGTTCCGGCCGCGGGCCGGGTGTGCGTCCGGGCCTCCGGCCCTGTGGTCTCGGGCGCCTGCGGCGCGGTCTGCGGGGCGGCCTCCGGGACGGGCCCGGTTTCGGCCGCGGGCCGGGTACCTGGCGCGGGCTGCGGATCGGGCTCCGGGCGGGGGGTGGGGATGGGCTGACGGCGGCCGCGGCGGAAGGCCGGGTCCTGGCGGGCTGTGGCGGGGAGGTCCGTGACCTCGGGGAGGCCCAGTTCCTCGCCCTGGTAGAGGTAGGCCGAGCCGGGGAGGGCCAGCATCAGGAGGGCCGCCGCGCGGGCCCGGGCCAGGCCCCGGGGGCCGCCGCCGTAGCGGGTGACGTGACGGACCACGTCGTGGTTCGACAGGACCCAGGTGGTGGGGGCGCCCACCGCCGTGGTGGCGGCCAGGGACTCGTCGATGACGGTGCGCATCGCCTCCGGATCCCACGGGCACGTCAGGAAGCGGAAGTTGAACGCCTGGTGCAGCTCGTCCGGGCGGACGTACAGGGCGAGCCGCTCCGAGGACGGGGCCCAGGCCTCGGCGACCCCGATGCGCCGCCGTGGCCCCTCGTAGGAGTCGAGGAGGCGCCGCCACGCGCGGTGGATCGCGTGGACCCCGTCCTGGTCGAAGAAGGGCAGCGGCTCGCTGCCGATGAGCGTGGCCTGGGCGCCGCGCCCGATGTCCGGCAGGCCGTCCGCCTTGACCATGCCGTGTGCGACGTCGATGCGGAACCCGTCCACGCCCAGGTCGAGCCAGAAGCGCAGGACCGAGTCGAACTCCGCCATGACCTCCGGGTGGGTCCAGTCGAGGTCCGGCTGCTCGGGCGCGAACAGGTGCAGGTACCACTCGCCGTCCGCGACCCGCGTCCAGGCGGGGCCGCCGAAGATCGACTCCCAGTCGTTCGGCGGGAGCTCCCCCTCCGCGCCCCGCCCGCGGCGGAAGAGGTAGCGCTCCCGCGCCCCCGGCTCGCCGGCGAGGGCCGCCCGGAACCACGGGTGCTGCTCCGAGGTGTGGTTCGGGACCACGTCCACGATGACCCGCAGTCCGAGCGCGTGCGCGGCCCGGACGAGCTCGTCGGCGTCGGCCAGGTCCCCGAAGAGCGGGTCGACGGCCCGGTAGTCGGCGACGTCGTAGCCGCCGTCCGCCTGCGGGGAGACGTAGAACGGGGTGAGCCACACCGCGTCGACCCCGAGGCGGGCGAGGTGGGGGAGGCGGGAGCGGACGCCGCGCAGGTCGCCGATCCCGTCGCCGTCGCTGTCGGCGAAGGAGCGCACGTACACCTGGTAGATGACGGCATCACGCCACCAGTCACCGCTCGCAGTCGTCGCGTTGCTGTAAGCGCTTGCAAGGCCGACGGCCGTCGACTCATGGGTCATATCGGGGTCAACGCGACTGCATGCCCCCTGGTTGCGGGCCCGGGCAGTCGAAGGTGACTCGAACTAACAGCAAGCTGCGGCAACCGTCCGGACACACGGATGTAACGATCGCCTCCGCTTGCAGAAAGTTTGCGCAAGGCCTTTCGGTCCTCTTTCAGTCTTGTTACGTTCCTGGCAACTCGGGACCGCGAGGGCGCGGCCGGGATCATCGAAGGAGTTCATATGCGGCGTGGCATAGCGGCCACCGCGCTGGTCGCGGCCCTGGCGCTCGCGGCGACGGCTTGCGGCGGTGACGACAAGGGCGACGGCGGGACCGACGCAGGCGGCGAGCTTTCCGGCACGGTCACGTGGTGGGACACCGCCAATGACGCCGAGAAGGCGAGCTTCCAGAAGATCGCCGAGGGCTTCACCGCGAAGCACCCGAAGGTGACCGTCAAGTACGTCAACGTTCCGTACGGTGACGCGCAGAACAAGGTCAAGAACGCCTTCAGCAGCGGTTCCGACGCGCCTGACGTGATCCGCGCCGACGTCGGCTGGGTCGCGGACTTCGCCTCCCTCGGCTACCTCGACGAGGTCCCGGCGGACATGGCGAAGAAGGTCGACGCCGAGTTCCTCCCGCAGGCCGCGGCCAGCGGCAAGTACGAGGGCAAGACCTACGCCGTGCCGCAGGTCATCGACACCCTCGGCCTCTTCTACAACAAGAAGATGCTCGCCGACGCCGGCGTCCAGCCCCCCAAGACGCTGGCCGAGCTGAAGACCGCCGCCGAGGCGATCAAGGCGAAGACCGGCAAGGCCGCCCTCTACCTGCGCGGCGACGACTCGTACTGGTTCCTCCCGCTGATCTACGGCGAGGGCGGCGACCTCGTCGACGCGAAGAACAAGACGGTCACCGTCGACAACGAGGCGGGCGTCAAGGCCTTCAAGACCGCCCGTGACCTGGTCGCCTCCGGCGCCGCGGTCACCAACGCCACCGACGGCTACGCCAACATGCAGACGGCCTTCAAGACCGGCGAGGCCGCCATGATGATCAACGGTCCGTGGGCCGTCGCCGACACCTACGCCGGCGACCAGTTCAAGGACAAGGCCAACCTCGGCATCGCCGCCGTCCCGGCCGGCTCGGCCAAGGCCGGCGCCCCGCAGGGCGGCCACGACCTCGGCGTCTACGCCGGCTCGAAGAACCGCGCCGCCGCGCACGCCTTCGTCGAGTACATGACCTCGCAGGAGGTCCAGGTCCAGTCCGCCAAGGAGCTGAGCCTGCTGCCGACCCGTACCGCCGCCTACGAGCAGCCGGACGTCAAGAGCAGCGAGATGGTCGCGTTCTTCAAGCCGGCCGTGGACAAGGCCGTCGAGCGCGCCTGGATCCCCGAGAACGGCTCCCTCTTCGAGCCGCTGAAGGTCGAATACACCAAGGCGATCACCGGGGCTTCGAGCCCGGAGGACGCGGCCAAGGCGGCCGGTATCGAGTTCCGCAAGATCCTCAAGGGCTGGAAGTAACGAAACGATGGCTGCTGACACCAGCCAGTCTGTGGTGAAGGCCGCGGACGACGGAGTCGGGAACGACTCCGCCGTCCGCGGCCGGAGCCGCTGGACTGACAGCGGGAACACAGGGAACGCACGGAGAAAGGGCGGCCTGAGGCACGCCCTCGCCACCCACTGGTACGCCTGGGCCATGGTCGCCCCGGTGGTGCTCGTCCTCGGCGTGATCATCGGCTGGCCGCTCGTCCGCGGCGTCTACCTGTCGCTGACCGACGCCAACGAGCGCAACGTCGCCCGTGACATCGGCGCCCGCCACATCGACGCCACGTACGAGTTCATCGGACTCGAGAACTACACGGCGGTGCTCGGCGACCCGGTGTTCCTGCAGCGGCTGGTGTGGACGGTGATCTGGACCGTCGCGTGCGTGTCCATCACGTTCGTGCTCGGACTGACCCTCGCCAACATGCTGAACCGGCAGTTCCGGGGCCGCGCCGCCTACCGGATGGCCCTCATCCTGCCCTGGGCCGTGCCCGGCTTCGTCTCCGTCTTCGCCTGGCGGTTCCTCTTCAACCGCGACAACGGCATCCTCAACAAGGTCCTCGACGGCGGCGGCATCGCAGCCGTGCCGTGGCTCGACGACCCGACCTGGGCCAAGTTCTCGGTCATCGCCGTCAACGTCTGGCTGGGCATCCCCTTCATGATGGTCGCCCTCCTCGGCGGCCTGCAGTCCATCCCCGGCGAGCTCTACGAAGCCGCCGAGATGGACGGCGCCAGCGCCTGGCAGCGCTTCCGCCACATCACCCTGCCCGGGCTGCGCACGGTCAGCATGACGGTGATCCTGCTCTCCACCATCTGGACCTTCAACATGTTCCCGGTGATCTTCCTGCTGACGCGGGGCGGACCGGGAGACTCCACCGAGATCCTGGTGACCCAGGCCTTCCGGGAGGCCTTCATCACGAGCCCGCGCGACTTCGCCGTCTCCGCGACGTGGGGCGTACTGATCCTCCTGCTGCTCATGATCTTCGCGCTGGTCTACCGGCGCTCGCTGCGCAAGCAGGGAGAGGTGTGGTGACCATGACCAGCACGCGTACCCGGGGCAGCCGCTCCCCCCTCGCCTCCGTCGGCCTGCACGCGACCCTCGTCGTCGCCTCCGTCATCGCCGTCTTCCCGGTCCTGTGGATCCTGCTGACCTCGCTCAAGCCCGCGCAGCACGCGATCACCACGGACTTCGTCAAGGAACCCACGCTCAGCAACTACACGTACCTGCTGGAGTCGAGCCACTTCCTCGACTGGTTCCTCAACTCCGTCCTGGTCGCCGGCGTGACCACCGTCCTCGGTGTCTTCATCGCCGCCACCACCGGATACGCGGTCAGCCGGTTCAAGTTCCCCGGCATGAAGCCGCTCATGTGGACCCTGCTCATCACGCAGATGTTCCCCATGGCCATCCTGATCGTCCCGCTCTACAACCTGATGGGACAGCTCGGGCTGCTCAACCAGCCCGTCGGCCTGATCATCACCTACCTCACCATCGCCGTGCCGTTCTGCGCATGGATGATGAAGGGCTTCTTCGACACCATCCCGGTCGAGATCGACGAATCCGGCCGCGTCGACGGACTCAACCCGTTCGGCACCTTCTGGCGGCTGATCCTCCCGCTCGCCAAGCCCGGACTCGCCGTCACCGGCTTCTACGCCTTCATCACCGCCTGGGGCGAGGTCGCCTACGCCTCCGCCTTCATGGTCGGCGAGGAGAACCTCACCCTGGCCGGCGGTCTGCAGACCTTCGTCACCCAGTACACCTCCAACTGGGGTGCGATGAGCGCCGCCTCGGTCCTCATCGCGATCCCCGCGGCGATCTTCTTCGTTTTCGCCCAGCGTCACCTCGTCGCCGGGATGACGGCAGGCGCCACCAAGGGCTGACCACCCGAGCCTGCCCGTTCCACCTCCCGGCCCGACCTCTCCAAGGACGACATGACCCAGCACCTCGCCGACGCACTTCCCACCGCCACCGGCACCACGCCCGGCTGGTGGAGAGACGCGGTGATCTACCAGGTCTATCCGCGCAGCTTCGCCGACTCCAACGGGGACGGCATGGGGGACCTCGAAGGCATCCGCAGCCGCCTGCCCCACCTCAAGGAGCTGGGCGTCGACGCCGTCTGGCTCAGCCCCTTCTACGCCTCCCCGCAGGCCGACGCCGGCTACGACGTCGCCGACTACCGGGCCATCGACCCCATGTTCGGCACCCTGCACGACGCCGACGCCCTGATCCGCGAAGCCCACGGCCTGGGCCTGCGGATCATCGTCGACCTCGTCCCGAACCACTGCTCCGACCAGCACGAATGGTTCAAGCAGGCGCTGCGCGAAGGTCCCGGGTCCCGGCTGCGGGAACGCTTCCACTTCCGTCCCGGCAAGGGCGAGAACGGCGAACTGCCGCCCAACGACTGGGAGTCGATCTTCGGCGGGCCCGCCTGGACCCGGGTCGCGGACGGCGAGTGGTACCTGCACCTCTTCGCCCCCGAGCAGCCCGACTTCAACTGGGAGCACCCGGCCGTCCAGGACGAGTTCCGCTCCATCCTGCGGTTCTGGCTCGACCTCGGCGCCGATGGCTTCCGCGTCGACGTCGCCCACGGCCTGGTCAAGGCACCCGGCCTGCCCGACCTCGGCGCCAGGGACCAGCTCAAGCTGCTCGGCAACGACGTCATGCCCTTCTTCGACCAGGACGGCGTCCACGAGATCTACCGCTCCTGGCGCCGGATCCTCGACGAGTACGAGGGCGACCGCGTCCTGGTCGCCGAGGCCTGGACCCCGACCGTCGAACGCACCGCCCGCTACGTGCGCCCCGACGAGATGCACCAGGCCTTCAACTTCCAGTACCTGACGGCCGACTGGAACGCGGACGCCCTGCGCGAGGTCATCGACGGCTCGCTGGCCGCGATGCGCCCCGTCGGCGCCCCCACCACCTGGGTGCTGTCCAACCACGACGTCACCCGCCACGCCACCCGCTACGCCAACCCCGCCGGCCTGGGCACCCAGCTGCGCGAGCCCGGCGACCGCGAGCTCGGTCTGCGACGGGCCCGCGCGGCGACCCTGCTGATGCTGGCGCTGCCCGGTTCGGCGTACGTCTACCAGGGCGAGGAGCTCGGCCTGCCCGACGTCACCGACCTGCCGGACGAGGTCCGCCAGGACCCGTCGTTCTTCCGCGCGGCCGGACAGGACGGCTTCCGCGACGGCTGCCGCGTGCCCATCCCGTGGTCGGGTACGCAGGCCCCGTACGGCTTCGGCACCGGCGGCAGCTGGCTCCCGCAGCCGGACTCCTGGGCCGAGCTGAGCGTCGAGGCGCAGACCGGCGACCCCTCCTCCACCCTGGAGCTGTACCGGGCCGCCCTGCGGCTGCGCCACGAGCACCCGGACCTGGGCGCGGGCGAGTCGGTGGACTGGCAGGAGGCCCCCGCGGGCGTCCTGGTCTTCCGTCGCGGGGACTTCCTCTGCGCGGCGAACACCACCGGCTCGGCGGTGCGGTTCCCCGTCACCGGCGAGGCCCTGCTGTCCAGCGGCGCGACGGTCGAGGACGGCGTGCTGCCGGCCGACACCACGGTGTGGTGGCAGGTGACGTCGGGGTGACCTCCCCCCTCCGGCTGACGGACATCGCCGCGCAGGCCGAGGTCAGCGAGGCGACCGTCAGCCGTGTGCTCAACGGGAAGTCGGGCGTCGCGGCCGGCACCCGGCACAAGGTGCTGGCCGCGATGGACCTGCTCGGCTACGAGCGGCCCGTGCGGCTCAAGCGCCGCAGCAACGGCCTGGTCGGACTGCTGATCCCGGAGCTCACCAACCCGATCTTCCCGGCGTTCGCGCAGGTCATCGAGCAGGCCCTGGCCGGGCACGGCTACACGCCGGTGCTGTGCACGCAGACCCCCGGTGGGGCCACCGAGGACGAGCTGGTGGAGCAGCTGGAGGCGCGGGGCGTCACCGGCATCGTCTTCCTGTCCGGGCTGCACGCCGACGCGCACGCGGACCCCGCCCGCTACCAGCGCCTCGCCTCCCGCGGACTGCCGTTCGTGATGATCAACGGCTTCAACGAGCAGGTGAACGCCCCCTTCATCTCCCCGGACGACCGGGCGGCCGCCGAGATGGCCGTACGGCACCTGCAGGACCTCGGGCACGAACGGATCGGGCTGGCCATCGGGCCGACCCGGTACGTGCCCTCGGCCCGCAAGGAGCAGGGCTTCCGCGGCGTCGTCCCGGATGCCGAGGCCGAGGGGCGGATCCAGCGCACCCTCTTCACGGTCGAGGGCGGGCACGCCGCGGGCGGCGCCCTCCTCGACCGCGGCTGCACCGGCATCGTGTGCGGCAGCGACCCGATGGCGCTCGGGGTGATAAGGGCCGTGCGCGAGCGGGGCCTGCGGGTGCCGGAGGACGTGTCGGTCGTCGGATTCGACGACTCGCCGCTGATCGCCTTCACGGACCCGCCGCTGACGACGGTCCGCCAGCCGGTACGGGCGATGGCGACGGCCGCGGTCGGGGCCCTGCTGGAGGCGGTGTCGGGAACCCCGGTCCAGCGCACGGAGTACGTCTTCCAGCCGGAACTGGTGGTCCGCGGCTCGACGGGACAGGTGCCGGGGTAGAGGGGCGGGGCGGGGCCACCCCCGCGGCCCCGCCCTCCGGGCGTGGTGTGGTCGGGGCACGGCGGCAGCCGACGGGGCGGTGCGGGGGAGCGGGAGCCGTGAGGGGCGGCGGCTTCGACGGTGCGGGGTGGTGGTGGGGGCGGGATCCACGCGGGCGGCATCAGTGACGCGTATGGGGGTTTTCCGTCAGTCCCATCGTCTCTCCGTGTCGTGCCGGTCCGTCAAGGGCGCTCCTTCGTCGCGTCGCTTCGCGATGTCGCTGCGCTCCACCCTTGACCGACCGTCCCGCCCCGGAAATCCGAAAGACTGCCGGGAAACCCCCAAAGGAACGGGCCGGGAGCAGAAAGACACTTAAGGGGCGGTGCCCTGCGCGGGCGAAGCCCGGTACGCCCCAGATCGCTACGCGCTCCTGCCAGAAGGCGTCTGCGAGCCCCGTGGGCTGGTCACAAGCCGCCCACATTCGCTACGCGCTTCTCGATCACGCGACTGCGAGCCTCTTGGGCCGGTCATAGGCCGCCATCGATCGCTACGCGCTCCTCGAAGACGGCGTCCGCCCCCAGTCTGGGGCTGATCGGGGCGAATGGGAGGGCCGAAGGCCAATCCATCGGCTCAGCCGAACTCCACCCCCGTCTGGGCCACTGTGAGATCCCATCCGTGCGTCCAGACCAGGGTAATTGGGGCATATTGACGGCTCTTTGAGGCGCACACCCTCCCAGGCCCGGATCGGCTTCGCCTCAGCCGTCATCTACCGCTTTTCCAGCCCCCGGCAGCCCGCAGGCGCCGTCCGTGAAGGAAGGTATATGCGGCTTATGTCCAGCCCAAGGGGCTTGCAGACGCCTTCCGGCAGGAGCGCGTAGCGATCGATGGCGGCCTATGTCCAGCCCAAGGGGCTTGCAGACGCCGTCGGGCAGGAGCGCGTAGCGATCGGGGGCGCACCGGGCTCCGCCCGGGCCTTCCGGCCGCCCCGTCTGTGTCTTTCTGCCCCCGGCCCGTTCCTTTGGGGGTTTCCCGGCAGTCTTTCGGATTTCCGGGGCGGGACGGTCGGTCAAGGGGGGCCGAAGGCCCTCGCGAAGCGACGCGACGAAGGAGCGCCCTTGAGGGACCGGCACGACACGGAGAGACGATGGGACTGACGGGAGACCCCCATACCCTCTCTGGCCGCCGCCCGAGTGGATCCCGCCCCCTGCCCGCCTGTGTCCCCGGCCGTCTGCTCCCACCGTCCCTGCCCGCCTGCACCCCCGCCCGCCTGCCGGCCCCGGCCGGTCTGGCTCGGCATCAAATGGCAGGAAATGGGGTTGAGTTGTTGGTGTCGGTCGGGTCTGTTCGGGAGGACACACCTCGGAAACAATCCTGCAATCTCTTGCGCAAACTCTTGCAGGGCTTCCACCTGGCACCTACGGTCGCTCCAATCCCCACCTCTTCCGCCAGGAGGCCCCCGCATGCCTGCCAGAGCCGTCAGAGCTGCAACTCTTTTCACCGCCACCGCACTTGCCGCCGCCGCGCTCACCGCCATCGCGCCGCAGGCCGCTGCCACGCCCCCCGGCGAGAAGGACGTGACCGCCGTCCTCTTCGAGTGGCGCTTCGACTCCGTCGCCAAGGCCTGCACCGATTCCCTCGGCCCCGCCGGGTACGGGTACGTGCAGGTCTCGCCCCCGCAGGAGCACGTCCAGGGCAGCCAGTGGTGGACCTCGTACCAGCCCGTCAGCTACAAGATCGCCGGTCGGCTCGGTGACCGCGCCGCCTTCCAGGCGATGGTCGGCGCGTGCCACGCCGCGGGCGTCAAGGTCGTCGTCGACTCGGTCATCAACCACATGGCCGGCCCGGCGGACGCCGGCGCGACCCTGACCGGAACGGGCGGTACTTCGTACACGAAGTACAACTACCCGGGGCTCTACTCGGGCTCCGACATGGACGACTGCCGGGCGACGATCTCGACCTACCAGGACCGCGGCAACGTCCAGAACTGCGAGCTCGTGCAGCTCGCCGACCTCGACACGGGCGAGGACTACGTGCGGGGCCGGATCGCCGGCTACCTCAATGACCTGCTCTCGCTGGGCGTCGACGGCTTCCGCATCGACGCCGCCAAGCACATGCCCGCCGCCGACCTCGCCAACATCAAGTCCCGGTTGACGAACCCCGGTGTCTACTGGAAGCAGGAGGCGATATTCGGGGCGGGGGAGGCCGTCTCGCCGAGCGAGTACCTCGACAACGGCGACGTGCAGGAGTTCCGTTACGCCCGGGATCTCAAGCGGGTCTTCCAGAGCGAGAACCTCGCCTATCTGAAGAACTTCGGTGAGGCCTGGGGGTACATGCCCTCCGCCCGGAGCGGAGTCTTTGTCGACAACCACGACACCGAGCGCGTCGGGGACACCCTGACCTACAAGGACGGGTCCGCCTACACCCTCGCGAACGTCTTCGCGCTGGCCTGGCCGTACGGGTCGCCGGACGTGCACTCCGGCTACGAGTGGACGGACAAGGACGCCGGCCCGCCGAACGGCGGCACCGTCAACGCCTGTTACTCGGACGGGTGGAAGTGCCAGCACGCCTGGCGGGAGATCTCCTCCATGGTCGGCTTCCGCAACGCGGCCCGCGGGCAGGCCGTCGGCAACTGGTGGGACAACGGCGGCGACCAGATCGCCTTCGGGCGCGGCTCCAAGGCCTACGTCGCGATCAACCACGAGGGCTCGGCGCTGACCCGGACCTTCCAGACCTCGCTCGCCGCCGGCGACTACTGCGACGTGCAGAGCAGGCGCACCGTCACCGTCGGATCCGACGGCCGGTTCACCGCCACGCTCGGCGCCGGGACCGCCCTCGCCCTGCACGTGAACGCCCGTACCTGCTCGGGCACCCCGGCGGGCTCCGGCGGGGCCGCCTTCGCCGTCAACGCCACCACCGTGCCGGGGCAGAACATCTACGTCACCGGTGACCGCGCCGAGCTCGGCAGCTGGAACACCGGCGGAGCCCTCAGGCTGGACCCGGCCGCCTACCCCGTGTGGAAGCTCGACGTCACCCTTCCGGCCGGCACGTCCTTCGCGTACAAGTACGTCCGCAAGGACGCCTCCGGGAACGTCACCTGGGAGAGCGGCGCCAACCGTACGGCCACCGTCCCCGCGAGCGGCAAGGTCACGCTGACCGACACCTGGCGCAGCTGAGCCGCCGCCCCACCGACCAGGGCCGCCCGGCACCACCTTCCCCGCCCCCCGCCGGGCGGCCCTCATCCATGCGACACGTACACAAGGAGACCCGCCTTGATACGCCCTGCCGCAGGAGTGCTCGCCGCCGCGCTGGCCGTGACGCTCCTGCCCGCCCTCCCCGCCGCGGCCGCCGAGGCCAAGGCGCCGCCCGCCCCGCCCTCGGACGCGAAACTGGCCGCCGAGCCGGCCCGCAACGACCTGACCCGCGAGCAGTTCTACTTCGTGCTCCCGGACCGGTTCGCGAACGGCGACCCGGGCAACGACCGGGGCGGGCTGACCGGCACCCGCCTCCAGACCGGTTTGGACCCCACCGACAAGGGCTTCTACCAGGGCGGTGACCTCAAGGGGCTGACCGACCGGCTCGACTACATCAAGGGGCTCGGCACCACGGCCATCTGGATGGCGCCGATCTTCAAGAACCAGCCGGTACAGGGCAAGGGCGACGACGTCTCCGCCGGCTACCACGGCTACTGGATCACCGACTTCACCCAGGTCGACCCGCACTTCGGCACCAACGCGGACCTGGAGCGGCTGATCGACAAGGCGCACGCGAAGGGGATGAAGGTCTTCTTCGACGTCATCACCAACCACACCGCCGACGTGGTCGACTACCGGGAGGCGTCCTACTCGTACCTGTCGAAGGGGGCGTTCCCCTATCTGACGAAGGACGGGGTGCCGTTCGACGACAAGGACTATTCCGACGGGAAGGGGAAGTTCCCGAAGGTGGACGGGGAGTCCTTCCCGAGGACCCCGTTCGTGCCGGACGCGAAGAAGAACCTCAAGGTCCCCGGCTGGCTCAACGACCCGACGATGTATCACAACAGGGGTGACTCGACCTTCGCCGGCGAGTCCTCCGAGCAGGGCGACTTCTTCGGTCTCGACGACCTGTGGACCGAGCGTCCCGAGGTCGTCAGCGGGATGGAGAAGATCTACGAGAAGTGGGTCGAGGATTTCGACATCGACGGCTTCCGCATCGACACGGTCAAGCACGTCAACACGGAGTTCTGGACCCAGTGGGCGACCGCCCTCGACGCGTACGCGGCCAAGCGCGGCCGCGACGACTTCTTCATGTTCGGCGAGGTGTACTCCGCCGACACGGCCGTCACCTCCCCGTACGTGACGCGCGGGCGCCTCGACGCCACCCTCGACTTCCCGCTCCAGGACGCGATCCGCGCGTACGCCTCCCAGGGCGCGGCGGCCTCGCGGCTGGGCTCGGTCCTCGCCGACGACTACCGCTACACCTCGGGCAAGGCCAACGCCTACGAGCAGGTGACCTTCCTCGGCAACCACGACATGGGCCGCTTCGGGACCTTCCTGAAGCAGGACCGGCCGGGTGCGACCGAGCAGGAGCTGCTGGGCCGCTACCGGCTCGCCAACGAGCTGATGTTCTTCTCCCGCGGCAACCCGGTGATCTACTCCGGTGACGAGCAGGGCTACACCGGCGCCGGCGGCGACAAGGACGCGCGCCAGCCGCTGTTCGCGTCGAAGACGGCCGACTACCTCGACGACGACCAGCTGGGAACGGCGCGCACGCACGCGAGCGACGCCTACGATCCGGAGCACCCGCTCTACAAGGAGATCAGTGCTCTCTCGAAGCTGACCAAGGCCCACCCGGCCCTGCGCGACGGCATTCAGAGCGAACGATTCTCCGACGGCTCCGTGTACGCCTTCGCGCGCACCGACGCCCGCACCCGCACCGAGTACCTGGTCGCCGCCAACAACGGCGCCGAGTCCCGCACCGTGGAGATCGACGCCCCGGCCGGCACCCAGTACCGCACCCTGTACGGCGGCACCGCGCTGATCCGCGCCTCCGCCGCCGGAAAGCTCACCGTCGTCGTCCCCGCCCTCGGTTCGGTCGTCCTCCGGGCCGTCGCACCGCTCGCCGCCCCCACCGCCAAGCCCGCGCTGACGCTGAAGGCCCCGGCCCCCGGCGCCACCGGCACCGTCGAGCTGTCCGCCGACGTCAGCGGCGGCGGCCTGAACCGGGTCGTCTTCGCCGCGCAGACCGGCAACGACAAGTGGCAGGTCCTCGGCTCCGCCGACCACGCCCCCTACAAGGTCACCCAGCACGTCGACGCCAAGACCCCCGCCGGGACCGCCCTGCGCTACAAGGCCGTCGTCGTCGACTCCGCCGGCCGCACCGCGAGCGCCCTCGCCCAGTCCGTCACCGGCCAGGCCCCGCCCGTCGAGGCGCCCACCGCCACCCAGCGCGACTACGCCGTCGTCCACTACAACCGCCCCGACGGCGACTACACCGACTGGCGGCTGTACGCCTGGGGCGACATCGCCGAGGGCGAGGCCACGCCGTGGCCGGCCGGTCACGGCTTCACCGGCCGCGACGCGTACGGCGCCTTCGCGTACGTCAAGCTCAAGCCCGGCGCCTCCTCGGTCGGTTACCTCGTCATCGACAAGGACGGCAACAAGGACGTCGCCGCCGACCGCACCATCGACGTCACGAAGACCGGCGAGATCTGGCTGGAGCAGGGCAAGGAGCCCGCCCGCACCGACCGCCCGGCCTACCCGCCGCAGGACCAGGGCAAGGCCGTACTGCACCACCACCGCCCCGACGGCGCCTACGACGGCTGGGGCCTGCACGTGTGGACCGGGGCCGCGACCCCGACCGACTGGTCCAAGCCGCTGCTCCCCACCCGCTTCGACCCCTACGGCGCGGTCTACGAGGTCCCCCTCGCCGCCGGCGCCACCAGCCTCAGCTACATCCTCCACAAGGGTGACGAGAAGGACCTTCCCACCGACCGGTCCCTGGACCTGAAGGCCGCCGGCCACGAGGTGTGGATGCTGGCCGGCCAGGAGAAGCACCTCCTGCCGCAGGCCGCCGGTTCCTCCGCCGCCCTGGACCTCACCAAGTCCCAGGCCGTCTGGATCGACCGCGACACCGTCGCCTGGAACGCCCCCGCGGCCGCCGCCTCCGTGCAGCTCCTCGCCTCCCGCGAAGGCGCCGTCAAGGCCGAGAACGGCACCCTGACCGGCCCGGCCCAGTGGCTGCGGCTGAACCGGACCGAGCTGACCGCCGCACAGAAGCAGAAGTTCCCGCACCTCGCCGCGTACACCGCCTTCGGCGTCGACGCGCGCGACCGCGACCGGGTCCGGGAAGCCCTGCGCGGCCAGCTCGTCGCGAGCGCCCGCGCCGCGAACGGGGCGGTCCTCGCCGCCACCGGCGTCCAGCTCGCCGGCGTCCTCGACGACCTGTACGCGACGACCGCGGCCCTGGGCCCGGTCTTCAAGGACGGCCGCCCCACCCTCTCGGTCTGGGCGCCCACCGCCCAGCAGGTCTCCCTCGAACTCGACGGCCGCACCGTCGCCATGCGCCGTGACGACGCCACCGGCGTCTGGTCGGTGCGCGGCGAGCGCTCCTGGACCGGCAAGCCGTACCGCTACGCGGTGACCGTCTGGGCCCCCAGCACCCGCCAGGTGGTCCGCAACCTCGTCACCGACCCCTACTCCACCGCCCTGACCGCCGACTCCACGCACAGCCTGGCCGTGGACCTGGCCGACCCCAAGCTCGCGCCGCCCGGCTGGAAGCAGCTGCGCAAGCCCGCGGCCGTTCCCTTCACCTCCGCGCAGATCCAGGAGCTCCACATCCGCGACTTCTCCGTCGCGGACCGCACCAGCGGCCACCCCGGCCAGTACCTGGCCTTCACCGACACCGCCTCGGCGGGCATGCGCCACCTGCGCGACCTGGCCGGCGCCGGCACCTCCTACGTCCATCTCCTGCCCGCCTTCGACATCGGCACCATCCCGGAGAAGCCGGCGGACCGCACCGAGCCCGCCTGCGACCTCACGGTGTACGCGCCGGACTCGCAGGAGCAGCAGGCCTGCGTGGCGGCGGCCGCCGCGAAGGACTCCTACAACTGGGGCTACGACCCGCTGCACTACACCGTCCCCGAGGGCAGCTACGCCAGCGACCCGAACGGCACGGCCCGCACGGTCGAGTTCCGCAGGATGGTCCAGTCCCTGAACGGCGCCGGGCTGCGCACGGTCATGGACGTCGTCTACAACCACACGGTCGCCGCCGGCCAGTCGGACAAGTCGGTCCTGGACCGCGTCGTCCCCGGCTACTACCAGCGGCTGCTGGCCGACGGCAGCGTCGCCACCTCCACCTGCTGCGCCAACACCGCCTCCGAGAACGCCATGATGGGCCGCCTCGTCGTGGACTCGATCGTCACCTGGGCGAAGGAGTACAAGGTCGACGGCTTCCGCTTCGACCTGATGGGCCACCACCCGAAGGCCAACATCCTGGCGGTGCGCGCCGCCCTCGACGCCCTGACGCCCGCCAAGGACGGCGTCGACGGCAAGAAGATCGTGCTCTACGGGGAGGGCTGGAACTTCGGCGAGATCGCCGACGACGCCCGCTTCGTGCAGGCCACGCAGAAGAACATGGCCGGGACCGGCATCGCCACCTTCTCCGACCGGGCGCGCGACGCGGTCCGCGGCGGCGGCCCCTTCGACGAGGACCCGCGCGTCCAGGGCTTCGCGTCGGGCCTGTTCACCGAGCCCAACGGATCTCCGGCCAACGGCACCCCGGCGGAGCAGCGGGCCCGCCTCCTGCACGCCCAGGACCTGATCAAGGTCGGCCTCTCCGGGAACCTCGCCTCGTACGCCTTCACCGACACCTCCGGGCGCCGTGTCAAGGGCTCCGAGGTGGACTACAACGGCGCCCCGGCCGGCTACGCGGCCGCCCCCGGCGACGCCCTCGCCTACGCCGACGCCCACGACAACGAGACCCTCGCCGACGCCCTGACCTTCAAGCTCCCGCCCGCCACCAGCAATCGCGACAAGGCCCGTATGCAGGTCCTGGCCATGGCGACGGCCACCCTCTCGCAGGGCCCGGCGCTCTCCCAGGCCGGCACCGATCTGCTGCGCTCCAAGTCCCTGGACCGCAACTCCTACGACAGCGGCGACTGGTTCAACGCCATCCAGTGGGACTGCCGGGCCGGCAACGGCTTCGGCCGCGGGCTGCCCCCGGCCGCCGACAACGCCCCGAAGTGGCCCTACGCGAAGCCCCTGCTGTCGGGACCGGCGCCCACCTGCACCGACATCACCGCCACCGCGGCCGCCCACCGCGACCTGCTGAAGATCCGCAGCACCGCACCGGAGTTCGCCCTCACCACGGCGGAAGCCGTCCAGTCCCGGATGGCCTTCCCCCTCTCGGGCCGGGAGGAGACCCCGGGCGTGATCACCATGACCCTGGGTGACCTGGTGGTGGTCTTCAACGCCACCCCCACCGCCCAGCCCCAGCGCGTCACCGCCCTCGCGGGCACCGCCTACCGCCTGCACCCGGTGCAGGCCGCCGGATCCGACGCCACGGTCAAGCAGTCCGCCTACGACGCGACGACCGGAGAGTTCACCGTCCCGGCCCGCACCGTCTCCGTCTTCACACGACGGTGAGCCGGTCGAGCCGCTTCTCCAGCAGGATCACCCCGTAGACCCTGCCGTCCTTCCCCCGCTTGTCGGGGAGCTCCCCGACCACCCGGTAGCCCGCGTCCAGGTAGTACGCGAGCAGCCGGGGGTTGGTGGAGACACAGTCCAGCCGCGCCCGCTCCCGCCCGGTCCTGGCCGTCCGCCGCTCGGCATGTTCGAGCAGGCGGCGCCCGGCCCCGGCGGGGGCGGTCTCGCGCGACACCATCAGCCGGTGCACGTAGCCCGCCACGGGAGGCTGGATCCCCCAGGCCTCCTCGTCGGACCACCACAACTCGTAGGCCCCGCAGATCCGCCCGTCGGCGTCGCCGGCGAGCCACACCTCTCCGTCGTGCATCTTCGACCGGAAGTGCGCCGCGTCCTTGTCACCGGGCTTCCACTGCTCGATCCCGTGCTTCTGCATCCAGCGGGCGGCCTCGTCGTACAGCCGCACCAGCGTCCCGGCGTCCTTCTCCACGGCAGGCCGGAACAAGATCCCGTCGTCAATGATCACGCGGGCATTATCGGCGATCACCACCGGTTGTGATCAAGAGAGTGCGCACAATGCGCGCCCCGTCACAGCGAGCCCCGTCACAGCGCGGCCCGTCATACCGCAGCCGTCACACCACGCCCCGTCACACCACGCCCCGTCATACCGCAGCCGTCACACCGCGGGTGCCACTGCGCCCGGGACGAGCCCGAC
This sequence comes from Streptomyces yangpuensis, assembly GCF_024666385.1. Taxonomy (NCBI): domain Bacteria; kingdom Bacillati; phylum Actinomycetota; class Actinomycetes; order Kitasatosporales; family Streptomycetaceae; genus Streptomyces; species Streptomyces yangpuensis. The sequence goes on along the minus strand of NZ_CP102514.1, from coordinate 2,200,011 downwards.
CAGCCGCCCGACCAGCTCCCCGAAGGGCCCGTCCGCGGGCTCACCCGCCAGGATCCGTACGAGGATGCCCGCCATCTCCGCGTCGTACGCCGCGCTCACCGCCGCCAGCGCCGCGAAATCGTGCACCAGCTGCAGCTCCAGCTCGGCCCGCGGGATCCGGCGTCCGTCCAGCCAGATCAGCGCCGTGGACTCGGCGAGCGAGACCCAGGAGCGCACCACCAGTTCCAGCCGGGCCGGCACCTCGTCGAGCCCGATCCCCAGGTGCGTCAGGATCTGCTCGTACGCCGCCTGCCGGACCTCGTCGATCATCGCGTTGGCGCGGCTGCTCCCGGCCGCCGGACCGCCCCGCATCAGCGCGGAGAAGCCCGGCCCGTGGTCCTCGACGAACGCGAAGAACCGCCCCATCACCCGCAGCAGACGCGCTCCGAGCGGCCCCTCCCGGGGCTCCACGAACCGCTGCGCCAGCTCGTCGGCCGCCCGCCGCAGGGCCGCCTCGTACAGGCTGAGCTTGCCGGGGAAGTAGTGGTAGACCAGCGGCCGGGATATCCCCGCGGCCGCCGCGATCTCGTCGATCGACACATCGTCGGGCGACCGGTGGCTGAACAGCTCCAGGGCAACCCCGATCAGCTGTTGCCGCCGCTCCTCGACACCCATCCTGCGCCGCACTCCGGTCGTCATGCGGACACCCTACTGGGGAGCGTTCACAGGTCCAGGGTGAGGCGGTTCCCCTTTGCGCGCGAGACGCACAGCAGCATCGACTCCCCGCGCTCCTGGTCCGTGAGCAGGTCGTCGCGGTGGTCCACCTCGCCCGCGAGGACCCGGTGTTGGCAGGTCCCGCAGAAGCCCTGCTCGCACGAGTACGGGGTGTCCGGCAGCTCCCGGCGCACCGCGGCGAGCGTGCTCTCCTGGGCGCCGACCTCGACGACCCGTCCCGAGCGGCGCAGTTCGACCGTGAAGGCCCGCGCCGGACCGGGCGCGGCCGACGGCGCGAAGCGCTCCAGGTGCACCGCCGCCGGATCGCGGACCGCCGCGGTGACGGCCTCCATCAGGGGTTCCGGGCCGCAGCAGTAGACCAGGGTGCCCGGCGCCAGGGTGGCGAGCGGGGTCAGGTCCGGCAGGCCCACCTCGTCCTCGGGATGGACCGTGACCCGGTCGCCGTGGACCGCGAGGTCGTCCAGGAAGGGCATCGAGTCGAGGGAGCGGCCCCCGTACAGGAGGGTCCAGGCGGCGCCGGCCGCGGTGGCGGCGCGGAGCATCGGCAGGATCGGGGTGATGCCGATGCCGCCCGCGACGAACGCGTACGACGGGGCCGGGAGCAGCTCGAAGCGGTTGCGCGGGGGCCGCAGTTCCAGTTCGGCGCCCTCGACGAGCCGGGTGTGCGCCTCGCGGGAGCCGCCGCGGCCGTCCTCGACCAGCCGGATCGCGATCCGGTAGCGGCCCACGTCGGCCGGGTCGCCGCACAGCGAGTACTGGCGGACCAGGCCCGAGGGCAGGGTGACGTCCACGTGCGCGCCCGGCGTCCACGCGGGCAGCTCCGGGGATTCCAGGGTCAGTTCCAGTACGTCCTGCGCCGGCAGGGTACGGGAGACGATCAGCGCGCGCAGCGCGCGGCGCGGGGAGTGGCCCGAGACGGGCACCTCCAAAGCCGGCAGCGGCCACAACGGGGACCGGCCGATCCGGCGGTTCAGGGCCCGCCGGGCCGTCCAGGCGGCACCGGCGACCGTCGTGGCCGTCATGACGGCGAGGGCGCGCCTCATGGCCGCACCCCGCCGTTCGCGCCGGGGGAGGAGGCCAGGTAGGCGACGGCCTGGGCGGTGGAGCCCTCCTGGGAGGGGTGGTAGGTACGGGAGAGGTACTTGGGGATGGACTTCAGCATGGAGCCCGTCGAGGGGAGTACGCCCTGCTGCCCGGCCATGAAGAACTGCCCGAAGGAGGCCTTGCCGTCGACGAGGTGGGGGTCGTTCTCCATGAAGAAGCGGACCCCGCGCTGCCAGAGGAAGACCAGGGCGGTGAAGGCCGTCGCCCAGGTCCGGGCCCGGCGCCGGTAGCCGCCGTCGACGTGCATGAACAGGTCGAAGGCCACCGAACGGTGCTCGACCTCCTCCGCGCCGTGCCAGCGCAGCAGGTCCAGCATGGTGGGGTCGGCGCCCCGCCGGTCGAGGGCGTCGGCGTTCAGGACCCAGTCGCCGAGGAACGCCGTGTAGTGCTCGATCGCCGCGATCATCGCGACCCGCTCCATCAGCCACCAGTGCCGGGCCCGGCCCGGGGGCAGGGTCCGGTCGCCGAGCAGCTTCTCGAACAGCCAGTCCACCTGGGCGGTGTAGGGGGTCGGGTCGAGCCCCAGCCGCTTCAGGTGCGGGAGGACGTCGTCGTGGGCGGCGGCGTGCATGGCCTCCTGGCCGATGAAGCCGACGACGTCCTCCCGCAGCCGCTCGTCCTCGATGTACGGGAGCGCCTGCTTGTAGACGTGCACGAACCACCGCTCCCCGGCGGGCAGCAGCAGGTGCAGCACATTGATCATGTGCCCGGCGAAGGGTTCGCCGGGCAGCCAGTGCAGCGGGGTGCCCTCCCAGCCGAAGGACACGTTCCGGGGCCTGAGGTCCACGTGTTCCGACGCCACGGGGGCGGGCGCGAGCGGCGTATTAGACATGGCGTCAATGTACTGATCGGTACAGGAGGTGAGAAGACCCCTGCGCCGACTTCTCGCGCCCGCCGCGGCCGCCCCGGCCGATGGGCGGGCCGGCCCGGCCGGCGTGGTCCGGTTAGGGCCTCAGCGTCCGGTGCTGCCGCTCGCGAGCGCCCATTCGCGGTTCAGCGAGCCCAGCGGGATCTTGCGCTCGAAGGCGGGCGTGCCGAACAGCGACAGCTGGAGCTGCAGGTTCCCGCTCAGGTCGAAGCCGCCGTACAGCGCCCAGGCTCCGCTGACGGAGGCCTTGCCGTCGCTGGACGCGGTCGCCTTGACGTCGGCCTCGCCGCGCAGGTACGGGGCGAAGTCGCCGGTGACGCCGACGACGCCGTAGAGGCCGACGGACGCCTCGGCGCCGAGCGCGCCCTTGACCTTGCCGGCGGCGGTGACGGTCGCCTGGACCGGCGTGCTCTTCACGTTCGACGCGCTGACCGGGGTCCAGCCCTTGCCGAAGGCGTAGCTGCCGCCGACCTTGAAGTCGCCCTTCACGTCCTGCTGGACGTCGAGGGTGACCTTGCCGTCGGCCTCCACCTGGATGTAGCAGGTCAGGCCGAGGTTGACGACGACCGGCACCGGGCCGACCTGGATGACCGGGGAGGTGTGCAGCTTGGCGAAGGGGATCCGCTTGGGCCCTCCGGTGCTCGCGGCGGCGCGGCCCTGGAGCTTCCACTGCGAGGACCAGTCGCCGCTCATCCCGAGGAAGGCGCCGCGCGGCCCGGAGTCGCCGCCCTGGGTGCCGTCGTAGGAGAACTCGACCTGCGGGGCGAGCTGGACGAAGCCGGAGACGGAGGCTCCGGCCGAGGCGGGCGCGTCCGGCGCGGTGTCGACGGAGGCGTTCACGTCGAGCCGCAGGTTCCCGAGCGGCAGCTTCCCGCCCTCGGGCCCGAACTTCAGGCCGTCGCCCTTGGCCCAGGAAAAGGTGACGCCCTTCATCAGGGGCTCCACGACGACCGTCGAGGGGTCGACGGGGACCTTGCCGTCGGCCTTGTCGTCGTTGAGGACCGCCGCCAGCGTCGTGGACGCGGTCTTGACCTCGGTGCCGCGGTCGGTCTTGCCGACGACCTCGGTGACCTTGGCGAGCAGGCCGTTCGGGGCGCCGGGCGCGGGGGCGCTGGCGATGACGTCGCCCGCGGCGACGGGCTTGTCGGCCTCGGGCGACTTGTCCGTCGACGGCGCCTTGGAGGGCCCCTTCGGCGGGGCCTTGGCTATGACGGCCCGGCCGGTCGCGGCGTCGTACGAGGCGACCTTGAGCGTGGACTTCTCGGTCCGGCCCTTGGAGCCGCCGCGGGCGACGGCCGCGGGCGTGGGCTCGCCCTGGGGTGCGGCGGCCACGTCGAGCTGCTGGGAGGTGCCGGCCGCGGACGGGGTGAGGGGAGCGGGGGCGGCCGGTTCGGCGGCGCCGGTGTGGGATGTCGAGGCGCAGCCGGTGGCGGTGAGCGCGAGGGCGGTCAGACCGGGGAGGAGGAGGCTGCGGGCAAGCGTGCGCACGTGGTGGACCTTCAAAGGGGGCAGGGGTGTGGGGGATTACCGATCGGTAACCGGAACCCGATCATGCCATGTGTGCGCGGTGACCGTCATGTCCGGATCCCGCCAACTCCCTTCGGCCGCTTGGTCGTTGAAACTTCATCCGACTGGGATCCGCCGGCGCCCCGTCCGCCCGGCCCCGCCTCCGCCGGACCCGCCTCCGCCCGGTCCCGTCCGCCCGGCCCTGCCTCCGCTCGGCCTCCGCCCGGCCCTGCCTGCGCTCGGCCTCCGCCCGGCCCGGCGTCAGCGCAGGACGCCCGCCTTCGAGCCGTCCGTCAGCTTGCCCGACAGGTCCACCTGGGCGCCGGGCGGGGCCTTGACCGCAAGGCGGTTGCCGTTCGCCGAGCCGTTCACCCCGCCGCCGGACACCGACAGCGAGGCGAACTGCGCGCTGCCCGCGGCCAGGACGTACCACTGGCCCGCACGCGACTTCCACAGCACGCCCGCCAGCACCCGCGGTTCCCGGGGCCCGCAGGCGGCGGCCCCTTCCGCGGCCGCCGCCTGCGCCGCCGTGGCCGAGCCCGGCGCCAGGAACTGGGCCTGCACGCGGTCCGCCGCGCCCTGCCAGGTCTCGGCCCGGGTGCAGAGCCAGGCCGCCGTCCCGTCGCCCTCCGGCAGCGGCTGCTTCGCGTACGTCCAGGAGTTGACCGTGCGGACCCCGTGCGAGCGGACCGAGGGCAGCAGGCAGGCGATCCGCGACCAGTCCGCCAGCTCGGCGGCCTCCGTCACGTTCCGCTCGGCCCCCGGCGCCCCCGAGGTCAGCCGGGCCGGGGTCAGCTCGCCCAGGTCGGTGATCAGCCGGGTGGCTCCGTCCCCGGTCAGGGCCAGGGCGTTCCAGCTCGTGCAGTCGCCCGTCGGAGCGGGTCCCGGCACCGGCGGGGTCACCCCGTCCGGGGTCGGCTTCAGCACCGTCGGCTGACCGCCGGGCTTGAGCAGGTCCCGCAGGGCCACCCCCGTCACCCAGGGCGCCGTGAGATAGCGGACGTTGCCGTCGACGCGGCTGACGACCAGCGCGGTCGCGGTGTCCGCCGAGGCGCCGTCGGTCCGGGCGAAGTCCAGGGCCGCGCCCGCGGAACCGGAGCGCGGTTCGGCGTAACGGACCACCCGCAGGCCGTCGTACAGCAGGACCACCACGGCCTGGTCGACGGCGCCCGCGAACAGCAGCTGCGCCGGCCCCATCGGCGGCCCGGACGGGGTCCCCGGCGTGGCCGAGACGACCACGGAGGAGCCGGGCCGCGCCCAGACCGCCAGCGCCCGGCGCAGCAGCGCCGTGTCGTCCGCGCGGTCCCCGCGGGCCGGCCAGGTCGAGAAGTCCGTACGGGAGGACGTGTTCCAGAGCGCCGGCGCGGCCCGGACCAGCTCGGCGGGATCCAGGGCCCGTTCGGCCGCGGCGTTGCGCGCGTACGGCGGGGCGGCGGCCCCGTCCGAACCCCAGCCCCCGCCGGGCAGCGCCAGCAGCGCCCCGCACACGGCGAGGGCGGCCCCCGCGGCCGCCGCGGCCCGCGAGAGGCGGCGGCGCCGGAGCAGGTCGGTGGGTCGCGCCTGGAGCACGCACGGGTCGAACTCGGGGGAGGCGAACAGGGCGTCGTTCGCCGGGTCCCCGGACTCCGCGACCGCGGCGGCCGGGTCCGGGACACCGGCCTCGTCGAGCACCCGGACCACCTCCGGCTCGGGCAGCCGCTCCAGGGCGCGCAGCACGCAGGCGGCCCGGCCCGGCCCGTCCAGGGTGGCCAGCCACTGGTCGAGGGCGAGCTCCTCGGCCCCGCCCGAGCGGGGGAACAGCCGCAGGCCCCACACCTGCGGCAGCGCCGGCGGGAGCTGCGCGCGCCGGGGCAGCGCCCGGAACGTCAGCGGGAGCCCCGCCTCCAGGGCCGCGCGGAGCACCCGCAGCCGGACGTACGCGTAGCCGGAGTCCTCCGGGCCGCCCCGCTGCCCCGGGACCCCGCCCTGCACGGACGCGACGCCCGCCGTCGCGTCCCGCCGCCCGCGCGGCAGCGCCCGCTGGACCAGCGAGTGGGCGGTGAGCACCCGGCGGTTGCGGCCGAGGGCGGGGGGCAGCACCAGATAGGCGAGCCGCACCAGCCGCGGGTAGTGCTCGACGATGGCGGCCTCGGCCTGCTCGACGTCGGGCGGCACGGCAGCCGCGGGAGGCTGGGAGCGGGTGGCGGTATCCGGCGCAGTCACGTTCAGCAGAACGAGCGAATCGTCGGATGGTCACCCGTCCGCCGTCCTCCGGGTGGCTCAGGCCACCAGGCGGACGCGGAGCGCCTCGACCGTCTCGTCCGGCACGCCGAGTCCCTCGCGCACGTACTTCTCCATGGAGCCGTAGCGCGTCTCGACCTCGTCGAGGGCGGCCTCCAGGTAGGAGGGGAAGACCCCGATCAGTGCGAGCGCGATGTCCGGGTTGCCGCCGGCCGCCGTGAAGCCCTCGATCATCGGGGCGAAGGCCTGCTTCACCGCCGGGTTCACCGAGAGGTATTCGGCCATCAGGGCCTCGTCGTCCGCGCCGAGCAGCGCCAGGATCACCGTCGCGCCCCAGCCGGTGCGGTCCTTGCCGGCCGTGCAGTGGAACAGCAGCGGGCCCGCCTGCGGGTCGGCGGCCTCGGTGAGCAGCAGGCGGTACGCGGCCTGCGCGGATCCGGAGTGCACGAAGGACCGGTAGGTGTCGGCGAAGAGGGCCTGCGCCTTGCCGCCGCCCAGGTGCTCCTCGGCCACCACCGGGTCTGCGAGCAGGTCCTTGAGCTGGGCGGCGGCGGGCTTCTTCCCGGCCTCGCGCAGCTTGTCCGCGAGGACGTCGGCGACCAGGAGCCGGGCCCCGGCCGGTATGCGGTCGGGGTGGTCGGCGCGTTCCGCGTCGGTGCGGAAGTCGATGACGGTGCGCACGTCCAGCGCCGCCACCACCGTGTCGGCGTCCAGGTCGAGCCGGTCGAGCTGGCCGGAGCGCAGGACCAGGCCGGGCCGGACGGTGCGGCCGCCGGAGAGCGGGGTGCCGCCGAGGTCGCGGAGGTTGGCGACGGTGGTGGACGGGGTGGCGGTCATCGTGGCGGCTCCAGCGGTGTTCGAGTTACTCGTGTCATGCGGCGGTGTGGTCGTGCGGTCCTGCGGTCCTGCGGTCGTGCGGTCGTGCGGTCGTGCGGGTGTGGCGGTGGGAGATTTAGGTCATTTTCTGATGCTTCGTACCGGAAAGGCAATCGAGGGTCGTCGAGACCCCCATGCCGATCGCGAGCGCCGCGAGGTGCCCGGCGTCGGTGAAGGTCCGGCCGCGCTTCAGTACGGGCGCGGCCGCGAGCGCGAGCAGTCCCGCCCGGGCGGCCGTGCGGACGGTCCCGCGCGGCAGGGCGGAGGTCAGGGCGCCGAGGACGGCGTTGAACCCGTAGCTCGTCCCCACGTCCACGGCGCGCCGGGTCGCGGCATCGGCCGTCCTGCGCAGCGCGCCGTACACCAGGAGGGTCGCCGAGGCGTGCCCGAAGAGGAACACCGCGGCCGTCCACCAGGCGCCGTACGCGTATTCGGCGTAACCGAGCACCGCGACCAGCAGCAGCGCGTAGGGCAGGGGCATCGGCTCCTCGACGACGAGAGCGCTGCTGAGCAGCGTCTCCCAGCGCCCGGCGGCGAGATTGTCGACATTCGTCGAGCAGTCCCGGAGCAGCCGCTCCCGCTCGGCGGGTCCGGTGCGCGCCAGGGCGTGGGCCCCGAGCTGGACCCCGCCGGCGTACACCGCTCCCCATGGAATTGGATTCACATGCTCATGATCGGATAAGCCTCTGGCGGAGACCAAGGGGCCCCGTGCGAACATGTCCCGGCCATGTTCGAACACTTCGCGCCGCTGCGCGCCACCCGAGCCGCGATGTTCGCGGCCATGTGCGTCGCCCTGGGCGCGACGGGGCATTCGTACATGTCCGGGACGGATGTCCCCCTCTTCGGCCTTCTGGGTGCTTTCGGGGTGACCTTCGGGCTGGCCTGGCTCGTCGCCGGGCGGCGCCGGGGCCCTCTGGGCATCACGGCCGCGGTGCTCTCCGTACAGGGCGTGCTGCACCTCGTCTTCTCCGGCAGCCAGGCGGCGCGGTCCGTCTCCGGGCCCGCCGCGACGCGCGGGCACCACCCCCTTCACGCCGCCGCCACCCCTGCCGGCCCCGGTATGGCCGGTACGGCGGATGCGGCGGACGCGGCGGGCGTGGCGGACATGGCCGGCCTGGCGGACATGGCCGGCGTCGCCGATATGGCGGGCGCGGCCGGGCACGGCGGCGCCGGGATGATCACCGCGCACGTGCTCGCCGGGCTGCTCTGCGCCGCCTGGCTGGCGCGGGGCGAAGCCGCCGTCTTCCGGCTGGCCCGGGTCCTGGGCGCCGCGGCCCTGCACGCCGCCCGGCCGCTCGCCCGCGCGCTCGACCTGGTGCGGACCCGGGTGGCCGGGCCGCCGGCGCCGCCCGTGTTCCCCGCCCCGTTCCCCCGGCCGCGCCGGCTGCGCGGGGCGGTCCACGCCCACGCCGTGGTGCGCCGCGGGCCGCCGTGGAGCGGCGGTGCCTTCCGTTCCACGGCCCCCGGCCGTCCTGCCCGCGCCTGATCCGCTGATCCGGCGCACCTCCACGGCACCCGTGCGAGGGAGGCGAGACCTGGGGCCGCCGTCCCCATGCCTTCGCCGACACCGAGGACCACCATGTCCCTTGAAGAAATCCAGGACGTCCGCACCCCGGACTCCGAACCGCCCGCCGCCCCCGGGAACCGCGGCGGCAGCTGGGCCGCCGTACGCCCGCTGCTCCTGCGCATGCACTTCTACGCGGGTCTGCTCATCGCCCCGCTGCTGTTCCTCGCCGCCGCCACCGGGCTGCTGTACGCCGCCTCCTGGCAGGCCGAGAAGATCGTCTACGCCGACGAGCTGACCGTCGCCCGGGTCGGCGACGCCGCCCTCCCGCTCAGCGCCCAGGTCGAGGCCGCCAAGGGGGCCGCACCCACGGGCGAGGTCGTTTCCGTGTGGCCGGGCCCCGACGCCGAGGCCACCACCCGGGTGATCATGGAGAGTTCGGGCCTCGCGGAGGGCGAGACCCTCACCGTCTTCGTCGACCCGTACACCGCCGAGGTGCGCGGACAGCTCACCACCGTCGGCGACGCGCTGCCGCTGCGGGCCTGGCTGAGCACCTTCCACGCCGACCTCCAGCTCGGGGAGTTCGGCCGCAACTACAGCGAACTCGCCGCCAGCTGGATGTGGGTGGTCGCGCTCGGCGGCCTCGCCCTGTGGACAGGCCGCCGTCGCAAGCGCGCCTCGCAGCTCGTCCTCCCGGACCGGGGGGCCACCGGACGGCGCCGGACCCTGTCCTGGCACGGGGTCGTCGGTCTCTGGTCCGTCGCCGGACTCGTCGTGCTCTCCGCCACCGGCCTGACCTGGTCGAAGTACGCCGGTGAGAACATAGGGCAGCTCCAGGACAGCCTCGGCGGCGCCACTCCCGCCGTCTCCGCCAAGCTGAAGCCGGGCGGTGAGGCCGGCGGCGCCGACGAGCACGCGGGCCACACCATGCCCGAGGGCACCGAGATGCCCCCGCCCGCGACCACCGCCGACGTCGGCCTCGACCGGGCCGTGGCCGCCGCCCGGGACGCCGGTGTCACCGAGTCGATCCGCGTGACCCTGCCCGCCAAGGGCAAGGGCTACGTGATCAAGGAGAACGACAAGCAGGTGCCGGTGCACTTCGACACCGTCGCCGTCGACCCGGCCGACGCCCGGGTGATGGACGAACTGCGCTTCGCCGACTACCCCGTGCTCGCGAAGATGACCCGCTTCGGCATCGACCTGCACATGGGCCAGACCTTCGGCCTCGCCAACCAGATCGTGCTCGCCGCGCTGGCCGTCGGCGTGATGTTCCTCGTCTTCTGGGGCTACCGCATGTGGTGGCTGCGCCGGCCGACGAAGGACCGCACGCTGTCCGTGGGCCGCGCGCAGCCGCGCGGTGCCTGGCGCAAGCTGCCCGTGACCGTGGTGCTGCCGCTGGCCGCGGTGACCGTGCTCGTGGGCTGGTTCATCCCGCTGCTCGGGATCAGCCTGGCCGCCTTCCTGGTGGTGGACCTGCTGCTCGGTCTCGTGGCACGCCGCCGGACGGCGGGGGCCGGGGCCACCGCCGCGTAGCGCGGCTGAGGTGACAGCGGTGGGCCCGTACTTCCGGGGGGAGTACGGGCCCACCGTCGTTCCCGCATGGTTCCCGGCAGGTCAGGGGGCGTACTTGTAGCCCACCCGGCGCACCGTCTGGATGGCGCCGCGGTGCGCCCCGCCCAGCTTGCGCCGCAGCCGGGCGATGTGGACGTCCACGGTCCGGCCGTCGCCGACGTGGCCGTAGCCCCAGACCGTGGTGACCAGCTGGTCCCTGCTGTGCACCCGGTGCGGGTGCTCCACCAGGTGGGCCAGCAGCTCGAACTCCAGGTACGTCAGGTCGAGTACGCGGCCGTCGACCTCGGCGGTGCGCTGCGCCGCGTCGATACGGATCAGGGCGTCGCCCCCGCCGGCGGCCGGAGCTGTGGCGACCGGCTGGGCCGCGGGTGCCGCGGGTGCCGAGGCGGCCACGGCCTGTGGGGCGAAGCCGATCGGCGGCTGCTGGTCCGCCGGTACGAGGACCAGGTAGCCGACCATCGGCGGCCGGCCCGGCAGTGCCGGAAGGGTGTGCTGGGGCGCGGGCAGCCAGGTGGCGCCGGGCGGGAGGAGATCCACGACACGGGCCACCTCGTCACGGTCCACGGCGCGCAGCCGGGTGCGGGGACTGGGCGGATAGGTCGGGGAAGCGGTCGCAGCGGAGGTCAGGGAGCGGGGGTTCGCCATGAGTGGTCAGCTCTTTCACGCGGAGGGGCGGCAGGAGACGTACGTGCGTCATCGATGTCGTACCGCGCAGACCGAAGGCCCCGGAGGAGCTCGGAGGAGAGGTCCCGGAGGCTTTAGAGGGCCGGCGCGTTCTTCGCGCGGCAACACTCACGATCGAAGTCGTGGTCCTGACGGGACGGCCAGAACGGCTCGAGGTCGCTGCGACCTGACGAGGTGTGCGGGTGGCTGGCCATGACCCCATTCAAGCAGAAGCAATGCCCCCGGGGCAGGCGGCGTCTCGGATGTCGGATCAAGATCTCACCATCCGGTCCGAGCGCTGGGGCAAACCAGGGCAATTCATCAACGCTCCCACCGCTTGCGCCAGTCCGGTCCCGTCACGCGTACCGCATCGTGGGCAGCTCGTCCCCCCGCCCATGTGGCGTTCTCCCGGGCCGCACGGGAGGTCTACGGTGCGTGGCGCTCCGGATCGAGCGACGGCGCGGTGGGGGGCGGCTGGTGGGGCGGGAAGTCGAGCCGCTCCCAGGCCGGCCCGGCGGGCCAGGACACCGTCCCACCCGGCACTGACAACGCCCGCCGGGCCTCGGGGGCGCGGCGGGCGTGGTCGGTGTCCGGGGGAGGGGAGCGGCGGCCGTCAGGCCGGGGCGTCAGGCCGGGGCGTCAGGCCGGGGCGTCAGGCCAGGCCGTCCTTCTCCAGGCCGGTGCAGCAGGTGTCCGTGATGAGGCGGGTCACCACGTACGGGTCCACGTTCGCGTTCGGGCGGCGGTCCTCGATGTAGCCCTTGCCGTCCTTCTCCACCTGCCACGGGATGCGGACCGAGGCACCGCGGTCCGAGACGCCGTAGCTGAACTCGTTCCACGGGGCGGTCTCGTGCAGGCCCGTGAGGCGCTCGTCGATGCCGGCGCCGTAGTTCTTCACGTGGTCGAGGGGCTTGCTGCCCTCGCCCAGCGCCTCGCACGCCGAGATGATCGCGCGGTAGTCCTCGCGCATCGACTTCGTGGAGAAGTTGGTGTGCGCACCCGCGCCGTTCCAGTCGCCCTTGACCGGCTTCGGGTTCAGCGTCGCGGAGACGTTGAAGTCCTCGGCGGTGCGGTAGAGCAGCCAGCGGGCGATCCACAGCTGGTCGGAGACCTCCAGCGGGCCCAGCGGGCCGACCTGGAACTCCCACTGGCCGGGCATGACCTCGGCGTTGATGCCGGAGATCTCCAGGCCCGCCGCCAGGCAGTGGTCCAGGTGCTTCTCGACGATGTCGCGGCCGAAGATCTCGTCCGAGCCGACGCCGCAGTAGTAGCCGCCCTGCGCGGCCGGGAAGCCGCCCACGGGGAAGCCGAGCGGGCGGACCCCGTCGAAGAAGGTGTACTCCTGCTCGATACCGAAGATCGGCTCCTGGCCGGCGAACTTCTCGGCGACCGGACGCAGCAGCGCGCGGGTGTTCGACTCGTGCGGGGTCATGTCGATGTTCAGGACCTCGCACAGCACGAGGACGTCGTCCCCGCCGCGGATCGGGTCCGGGCAGGAGAACACGGGGTTGAGCACGCGGTCGGAGGCGTGACCCTCGGCCTGGTTGGTGCTCGATCCGTCGAAGCCCCAGATCGGCAGCTCGGCGCCGTCGGCCAGGATCTTCGTCTTGGAGCGAAGCTTCGCCGTCGGCTCGGTGCCGTCGATCCAGATGTACTCAGCCTTGTAGCTCACGGGCCCATCCTCAGACTCTGCGGGTGCTGCCGGCCGCCGCTTCATCGCTGCGGTGTTGACCGCAGCGTGCCCGCCCGCCATTTCTCCTCCGTTGCCCGTGTGTGAACCCCGTGTTACCGAGGTTTACGCCGCTGGTCGCGCCCCATGTGCGGGTTGGCTGCCGAGCACCCGTCCGAGTGCGGCAGACTGGCCGCGTGAGCATTTCGTCTGATTTGAGCCCCGCCGCAGACCCCGTCCCGACCGCCGCCGGGCAGGCCCCCGCAGGCCCGCGCCCCCGGGTCGGCCTGCTGGGCACCGGCCCATGGGCCCACCGCACCCACGCCCCGGCCCTCGCCGCGCACACCGGATCCGAGTTCGCCGGAGTGTGGGGCCGCCGGCCCGAAGCCGCCGCGGAACTGGCGCAGGAGTACGGCGTGAAGGTGTACGAAGACCCCGACGAGCTGTTCGCCGACTGTGACGTCGCCGCCTTCGCCCTGCCGCCCGACGTGCAGGCCCCGCTGGCGGTGCGCGCGGCCGCCGCCGGCTGCCACCTGCTGCTCGACAAGCCCGTCGCGACCACGCCGCAGGACGCCCGGGCCGTCGCCGACGCGGCCGACCGCCACGGGGTCGCCTCCGTCGTCTTCCTCACCCTGCGCTTCGCCGAGCCCACCGCCGGCTGGGTCGCCGAACAGGCCGCCCGCACCGGCTGGTTCACCGCCGCCGCGCACTGGCTCGGCGCCGTCTTCCCGCCCGACGGAACGCCCAGCGCCTACGCCGACTCGCCCTGGCGCAAGGCCAAGGGCGGCCTGTGGGACGTCGGGCCGCACGCCCTGTCGGTCCTGATCCCGATCCTCGGCGACGTCACCGAGGTCAGCGCCACCCGCGGCCCCTCCGACGTCGTCCAGCTCGCGCTGCGGCACGCCTCCGGCGCGGCCAGCGCCGCCGTGCTCAGCCTGGGCGCGCCGCGCGCGGCCGCCGGGGTGGGGCTGGAACTGCGCGGCACCGAGGGTGTGCACGCACTGCCCGGCTGGAGCGACGTACCGGGCGCGTACGGGCGGGCCCTGGACGCGCTGCTCACCGCCGCCCGCACGGGTGTGCCCGATCCGCGCGGCGCGGACTTCGGGGCCAGGCTGACGGAGATCCTGGCGCAGGCGGAGGCGCAGCTCCCGGTGTGAGGCGCGGCTCCCTGTCCGAGGCGCGGCTCATGGTCGCAAGGCGCACCTTCCTATTTGATGAGGGCGTTGGCCGCGATGATGGCGAGGCCGATGGCGGCATCGGCCAGGCCGAACATCAGCGCCCGGCCGAGCCGGTGGCCGACCCGGAGGGCCACGAGCGCGCCCCAGCCGAACAGCAGGGCGGTGTTCAGGCCGAGTCCGCCGGCCGTCACGTCGTAGGCGTCCCAGTCGCCGAGCCCCGCGGCGGCCAGCAGCAGCACGGTGGGAAGAGTGGCCACGACCAGGGGCCATTCGTCCCACAGGGCCCGGGCCAGCAGCCGCCAGCGGCGCCTGCCGGAGCCCTCCCGGTGGGAGGCCATGTGGTGTGCGTAGCCGTGCGCGAGCCCCGCCGTGGCCGCCGTCACCAGGACCCAGCTGGCGTCGTAGAACGGGGTGAAGTCCTCACCGTCCTGGTGCAGCGCGGCGATCAGGGCGCTGGCCAGGACCGTCCCGTAGACCCCGCCGAACATCCAGTCGGCGTGCCGGTGGGACGGGTGGGGTGAGTGAGGCGGGCGAGTGGTCAGGCCGCCTTCCTGCGGCTGCGGCTGCTGCTCGGTCACGACTGAGTCCTTCGGTGCGGTATGTCCTTATTTCGGCACTCCGGCCACCCTACGAGAACCGCGGGTGGGGACGGTGTGAAGACCCCGCAGCCCTCGCGGACCCCGCAGCCGCCGCAGACCCCTCGCTACCCGCCCGCCACCGCCCGGCCGACCACCTCCGTCAGGACCTCCAGGGCGCGGGTGAAGCCCGACTCCGGGGGCGCCGCGTAGCCGACGACCAGCCCCTCGCGGGACGGCGCGGGGCCGGCGGCGGGGTGCCGGTAGGAGGAGAGGCCGTCCAGGGCCAGCCCCGCCGCACGGGCCGCCGCGAGCGCCCCGGCCTCACGCCCCGGCGGGAGCTCCACCACGGCGTGCAGACCCGCCGCGATGCCCGTGACCCGGACCTGCGGGGCGCGAGCGGCCAGTACGGAGACCAGCTGGTCGCGGCGGCGGCGGTAGCGCAGCCGCATCCGCCGCACGTGCCGGTCGTACGCCCCGCGGTCGATGAAGTCGGCGAGGGTCAGCTGGTCCAGCGCGCTCGCCCAGGACTCCCGCAGTCCCTTCGCCGCCAGCACCTCCTCGACCAGGGCGTCCGGGAGGACCAGCCAGCCCAGGCGGAGCGCGGGGGACAGGCTCTTGCTGAGCGAGCCCGCGTACACCACGTGCCCCGGGGCCAGGCCCTGCACGGCGCCGACCGGTTTGCGGTCGTACCTGAACTCCCCGTCGTAGTCGTCCTCCACGATCACCCCGCCGGTGGTACGGGCCCACTCCGCGGCCGCGGCGCGCCGGGCGGGCGGCAGGTGGCCCCCGGTCGGGAACTGGTGCGCCGGTGTGAGCAGCAACGTACGTGCCCGGGAGGGCATTTCCCGCGTCCGGGCGCCGTCCTCGTCGACCGCCACGGGGTGCGGGCGGACCCCGGCGGCGTCGAGGATGCCGTGGTGGAAGGGGAGTCCGTACGCCTCGACGGCCCAGTCCCGGGGCCGCACGGACGCGAGGAGCCGCAGCCCGTTGGCGAAGCCGGAGCAGACCACGATGTTCCCGGGGGCCGTACGCACGCCACGCGTCCGGGACAGATAGCCGGCCAGGGCCCGCCGCAGCTCCGGGCGGCCCCGCGGATCGCCGGGCCCGAAGGCCTCGGTGGGCGCCCCGGCCAGTGCCCGCCGGGCGCTGGCGGCCCAGGGGCCCCGCGGGAAGGAGGCGGGGTCGGGCTTGCCCTGGAGCAGGTCGAACCGGGGCCGTGCGGGCGAGGGTCCGGACCCGGCGGCCGGTGCGGGGGTGGCCGCCGCCCCCTCCGCGACCTGGGTGCCGGAGCCCTGCCGGGCCGTGAACCAGCCCTCGGCGACCAGCTCGGCGTAGGCGTCGGCGACGGCGTTGCGCGCCAGCCCGAGGTCGGCGGCCAGAGCCCGGTACGGCGGCAGCCGTGTCCCGCCGGCCAGCCGGCCACTGCGCACGGCGTCGCGCAGCGCCTGGGCCAGTGCGGTACGCCGGGCACCCTCGGCGGGCAGCTCCAGGTGCAGGTCGGACCCCCAGCCGGATCCCGGGCCCGCTTTTTCGTCGGCGGCGGTCATGGGCGGGGGGTCGGTGTGAAGACGGCGTGGGTGGCCGTCAGGAAGCGGCGGACGGTGCTGCGTTCGGCGGGGTCGAAGGAGTCCAGCACTCCGAGCACCCCGTCGATCAGGGGGCCGAAGAACTCCCGGCCCAGCCGGATCGCCGCCGGTTCCACCCGCAGCAGGATCCGGCGCCGGTCGTGCTCGTCGCGGACCCGGGCCACGTGGCCGAGCCGTTCCAGCCGGTCGATCACGGCGGTGGTACCCGCCGAGTTGAGGCCGAGCCGGGCGCCGAGCAGGCCCGCCGTGGCCGGCTCGGCGGCGCGGGCCGCGTCCAGCAGGCAGATCAAGGCCCGCACGTCGGTCGGGTGCATGCCGTTGCGAGCGGCGAACTCCGTCTGCCGCAGGCCGAATTCGACGGTCACCGCCCGCAGGAGGTGCACCAGCCGCAGGTTCTCCGGCTCGTCGTCTCCGGGTCGGCCGTCGGCCGGTTCGTGGTTGTCGTGCACATCGCCCCCTGCTTAATATCTCGTTCAGCGAGATTATCGCCTGGCGAGGCATTGGAGCAGCCCGTGTCCCGGACCACCTCTTCCGCCCCATCCGCCGCCTTCCGCGCCGCCTACGACGAGGTGTTCGCCGGCTGGCCCGGGCCCGTCGAAGCCGTCGACCTGCCGACCCCCTACGGCGTCACCCGCGTCAACAGCTGCGGCCCGGCCGGCGCCCCGCCGCTGGTGCTGCTGCCGGGCGGGGGAGCGACCTCCGCGGTGTGGGGCGCCTGCGCCGCCGCCGGGGCGGCCCGTACCCACCGCGTGCACGCCGTGGACCTCGTGGGCGAACCGGGGCTCAGCGTCCCGGCAGCCGGGCGGCCCCTGCGGAGCCCCGAGGACCTGACCGGCTGGCTCGACGCGGTCCTCGACGGGCTCGCCCCGCACGGCCCGGTGACCCTCGGCGGGCACTCGTACGGGGCCTGGATCGCCGCCCACCACGCCGCCCGGCGGCCCGACCGGACCGGCCGTCTCGTCCTGCTCGACCCGACCGGGGTCTTCGCCGGGCTCCGCCCCGGCTACGTCCTGCGCGCCCTGCCCATGCTGCTGCGGCCCACCCCGGAGCGGATCCGCTCCTTCCTCGCCTGGGAGACCGGCGGGACGCCCCTCGACCCGGCCTGGCTCCGGCTCCAGGACGAGACCGCCCGGTTCCCCACCGCCCGCCCGGTCACCGGCCCGCGGCCGGACCTCGCCCGGCTCGCGGAACCACCGGCCGCACGGACGGACCTGCGGGTGGACGTGCTGTTCGCCGGGCGGGCCCGCTGCCACGACCCCCGCCGGGCCGCCCGCGCGGCGCGCGAGGCGCTGCCGGGCGCGCGGATCGACGTACTGCCCGGGGTCGCGCACCACGCGCTGCCCCTGACGGCCGCCGCCGAGATCGCCCGCCTGCTCGCCGGCTAAGGGGTGTCCGGCGGATCAGGGCCGGGCCCGGGCCGCCCGGGACAGCGCGTCGCGGACGGCCTCCTCGGAGCGGGCGACCACGGCGGTGCCGTCCTCGGCGCTGATGATCGGGCGCTGGATGAGCTTCGGGTGCGCGGCCAGGTGGGCGATCCACAGGGCCCGTGCCGCGTCGGTCTCCTCCCGCGGCAGGTCCCGTACGCCGGTCTCCTTCGCCAGCGGGTCCGAGGTGCGCGTGATGTCCCACGGCTCCAGCCCGAGGCGGCCCAGCACCTCGCGGATCTCGTCCTCGGACGGCACGTCCTCCAGGTACCGGCGCACGGTGTACTCGGCGCCCTCCGCGTCCAGCAGGGTGAGCGCGCTGCGGCACTTGGAACACGCGGGATTGATCCAGATCTCCATGCCGCCGACCCTACCCGGGGCCCGTCCGACCAGGGTCTTCTGTCAGTGGTCCCCGGTAAAATCGAAGGAGAACGACAGGAAGCCAACTACCGTTTGGGAGGCTGTAGATGGCCACTGCCAGCACCGTCCGGCCCGTCCAGAAGAAGCCGCTGCCGGCGGGCCTGCCCCGCGAGTGGTACGAGAGCCACAACCGCCGTCTGAAGGCGATGCGGCTGGCGATATCCCTGCTCGACTCGGGGACCTATGACGCGAAGCGCGCCACCAACCGGAAGATCCGGACGATGGCCGTCCGGACGGGGATCCACCGGCCGTCCAACGTCACCTGCAAGATGGTGCGCGCGTTCATCAAGGACTCGTGACGGCTCATCACCGCATGCCGGGGCCCCGGCCGGCCCTCCACGGGCGGCCGGGCCCCCGGACCGGATCGGACCGGACCGGATCGGACCGGACCGGACCGGACCGGGTCCGGGCCCCCGACCGCGGTCCGGCGGGGAGGTCACGCGCGGCCGTCCGGGGAGAGCAGCAGCAGGGCCACGTCGTCGCCCGGCCCGCCGTTCGTGAAGGCCGCCAGGTCCTGCCACACCGCCCCCACCAGGCCGCCCGGGTCCCGCGCCAGTACCGGCACCCGGGTCGCCAGCGGGTAGAAGTGCCCGGCCGCGTCCCGGGCCTCCGTCGCCCCGTCGGTGTGCAGCAGGAACCGGTCCCCGGGCAGCACCGGCAGCTCCACCACCTTCGGCGGATCGGGCCCCGCCAGCCCCAGACCCAGCGGAGGGCCCGGCTCCACCGGCAGCTCGTCCACCGCCGCCCCCCGCAGCCGCAGCGCCGGCGGATGCCCGCAGGACACGAACCGTACGAGGTCCTGCCCCGGCGGGAACTCCACCAGCACCGCCGTCGCGAACAGCTCCGGATGGTCCACATGGGTGTCGGCCGCGTCCGCCAGCAACCGCCGGTCCAGCCGGACCGCCACCGCCGCCAGCTCCGGGTCGTCCAGGACGGCCTCGCGGAAGGCCCCGAGCAGCGCCGCCACCGTGGCCACCGCCGCCAGGCCGTGCCCCTGCACGTCCGCGACCAGCGCCCGTACCCCGAACGGCCCGACCCGTACGTCGTACAGGTCGCCGCCCACCAGCGTGCCGCGCTGCGCCGCCCGGTAGAGGCCGGAGCAGCGCACCGCGCCCACCCGTTCCGGCACCGGCGGCAGCACCGCCAGCTGAGCCGCCTCCGCGACGGTCCGCACGCTGACCAGCTGTTCGTCCCGGCGCTGACGGACCCAGGCGATGACCACGCTCAGCAGCCCGACGACGGCCACCGTCGCCAGGTCCGTCCCCCGGGCCTGGGCGACGCCGATGTCGTGCACCCCCAGCAGCAGCAGGACGATGGCGGCGAAGATCGCGGTCCCGGCCGCCCCGTAGGCGAAGGCGGCCACCGGGGGCAGGCCCGCCAGGAAGAAGCCCAGCTCCACATCGGTCGTCAGCGCCTGTGCGAGGACGAGCGCCACCAGGGCCGCGGCGGGCGCGATCCGCGCCCAGCGCGGCGGTGGCTCGCCGCGCAGCCCGCCCGGATCCTCGCGTCCGCGTCTCACCCCTCCACCCTGGTACGGGGGCCCCGCCCGCGCACCCCGGACCGGCCCGCCGGGTGGCTCCGCGCGCCCCGGGCCGCGACAGTGGTGGCGTGACGGGAAACGAAGGCCCCGGGAGGGCGCTCGGCCGCGCCCACGTCGAGGCGCACGGCACCGGCGACGGCCCGGCGAGCGCGGGGATGAGCACCCGGCTCAACTGGCTCCGCGCGGGAGTGCTCGGCGCCAACGACGGGATCATCTCCACCGCCGGCCTGGTGGTCGGCGTGGCCGGCTCCACCACCTCCCGCGCGACGATCCTGGCGGCGGGCGTCGCCGGGCTGCTGGCGGGCTCGCTGTCCATGGCGGCCGGGGAGTACGTCTCCGTCAGCTCCCAGCGGGACTCCGAGCGGGCCGCGCTCGACATGGAACGCAAGGAACTCGCCGAGGAGCCGGAGGCGGAACTCGACGAGCTCACCGACCTGCTGGCGGAGCGCGGCCTGAGCCTGGACGTGGCCCGGGAGGCGGCGCAGCAGCTCACGGAACGCGACGCCCTGCGGGCCCACGCCCGGGTGGAGCTGGGGATCAACCCGGACGAGCTGGCCAACCCGTGGCACGCGGCCTTCGCGAGCCTCGTCGCCTTCACCGTGGGGGCCCTGCTGCCGCTGCTGGCGATCATTCTGCCGGGGCCGTCGGCGCGGGTTCCGGTGACGGTGGTGGCGGTGCTGGGGGCGCTCACGCTGTGCGGGGTGCTCAGCGCACGGCTGGGCGGGGCGCCCGTGCCGAGGGCGGTCGGCCGCAACGTCGCCGGTGGGGCCCTGGCCATGGCCGTCACCTACGCGGTCGGCACCTGGCTCGGCACCGCCACCGCCTGACCGCCCGGCCTCCCGGAAGTGCAGCCCCGCCGGCGATCGAGGCGCGGACGCGGAGCGCCGTGTGGTGAGGCCCGCCGGGGCACGCGCGTCCGGCGAAGGACGACGACGCGCCCCCGATCCGCCCGAGCACAGTGCAGCGACCCGGCAGGATGGGGCCATGCGTATCGCAGTCACCGGGTCGACCGGGCTCATCGGCAGTGCACTCGTGCGGTCCCTGCGGGCGGACGGCCACGAGGTGGTGCGGTTCGTGCGACGGGAGCCGGCCGCCCCGGACGAGGCGCGGTGGGATCCGGAGCGCGGCCACGTGGACCCGGCCGGGCTGGCCGGCTGCGGGGCTGTCGTGCACCTGGCCGGGGCCGGGATCGGGGACCACCGGTGGACCGCCGCGTACAAGCGGAAGATCCGCGACAGCCGGGTGCTGGGCACGGCCGCCATCGCGAACGCCCTCGCCGGCCTCGACGAGCCGCCCGCCGTCCTGGTCAGCGGCTCCGCCGTCGGCTACTACGGGGACACCGGCGACCGCCCCGTGGACGAGGACACCCCCGCCGGTCACGGCTTCCTGCCCTCGGTCTGCGTGGAGTGGGAGGCCGCCGCCGCCCCCGCCCGGGAGGCCGGGATCCGGACCGCGTTCGCCCGTACCGGACTGGTTGTCGCCAAGGAGGGCGGGGCTTGGGGGCGGATGTTCCCGCTGTTCCGCGCGGGCGTCGGCGGCCGGCTCGGCGACGGCCGCCAGTACTGGCCGTACATCTCCCTCCGGGACGAGGTCGCGGCCCTGCGCCACATCATCGACACCCCCTCGCTCAGCGGTCCCGTCAACCTCACCGCTCCGGAGCCGCTCACCAACCGCCAGGTCACCGCCGCCATGGGCCGGGTGCTGCGCCGGCCGGCGGTGCTGCCCGTGCCGGCCGTGGCCCTGCGGATCGCGCTCGGGGAGTTCTCCGAGGACGTGCTGGGCGGTCAGCGGGCCCGCCCCGCCCGGCTCCTGGAGTCCGGCTTCGTCTTCCGCGACCCCGGCATCGAGCAGGCCATCCGCGCCGCACTCCAGTAGCCGCACTCCAACGAACGGCACTCCGACGAGCCGCACTCCCCTCAACGGCGTGCGACCGTGTGCGACCGTTTGTGACCCGGATGCGACCGTTGTGCGACCGGAGTTGTCCGCAATACCCGACCGAACTCGGGTTCCCGCGCGACCCGTTGGGGGAAGGAGGATCCCCACACAGCCGCGCCGACCTCGGGGAGGGGCACGTGCTCAGCAGCGCACCCAATGCCGCACACCATGCGGACGTCGTCATCGTAGGAGCCGGGGTCTCAGGACTCGCGGCCGCGCACCACCTGATCGCAGCCGGGGTCACCGTCACCGTCCTGGAGGCCGCGGACGACCCCGGCGGGCGGATGGCCACCGAATCGGCCGACGGGTTCCGGCTCGACCGGACCGCCCAGTTGCTCAACACCGCGTACAGCGAACTCGAACGCACCCCCGCCCTGCGGGCCCTGGTCCTGCGCCCCTTCTCGCCCGGGGTCCTGGTCCACACCGACGGGAGGCAGGTGCGGGCCGCGTCCCTCACACCCGCCCGCGCCCTGGCCAGCGGCTCCCTCGACCAGGCCCGGCTCGGCGCCGCCCTCGGCCGACTCGCCGCGCTGCCCGCGGACAAGCTGCTCGCCCGGCCCGAACGCACCGCGGCCGCCGCCCTGCGCACCCGCGGCCTGCCGTCGCGGACCCTGCACGGCGTACTCCGGCCGCTGCTCTCCGCCCTGCTCCGCGACCCGGAGCTCACCACCTCCAGCCGGGTCGCCGACCTGGCCCTGCGCACCTTCGCCCGCGGCCGCCTCGCCGTGCCCGAAGGCGGTGCGGGGACCCTGCCCGACCTGCTCGCCGAGGGCCTGCCGCCCGGCACCGTACGGACCGGCGTCACGGTCCGGTCGGTGGCCACCAACCTGGTCACCACCGAGGAGCACGGCGACTTCCGCTGCCGCTCCGTCCTGCTCGCCACCGGCGCCCGCGCCGCCGCCGAGCTCCTGCCCGGCCTGCGCGTGCCCGCCTTCCACGAGCTCACCGTCCTGCACCACGCCACCGCCACGCCGCTGCACCGGGACGGCTCGCTGATCGTGGACGGGGACCCCGACTGGCCCGTCTGCCACACCGCCGTCATGAGCGCGGTCGACCCCACCCGGGCCCCGGCCGGCCGCAGCCTGGTCACCACGACCGTGCTCGGCCCGCCGCCACCGCTGCGCACCGTCGCCTCGCGCCTCGCCCGCCTCTACGACACCGGCACCCGCACATGGGAACTGCTGGCCGTCCACCACACCCCGGACGCCGTCCCCGCGATGCCCCCGCCCCACGACCGGCGCCGCCCCGTCCGGGTGCTCGCCGGGCTCTATGTGTGCGGCGACCACCGCGACACCAACACCGTCCAGGGCGCCCTGCACTCGGCCCGCCGCGCCGCCGGCGCGATCCTGCGCGACTTCGGCATCCCGCTCCCGGTCGCCCCGGAGCCCGCACTCCCGGTGGCGGCCTGAGAACCACCCACGACCCAGGGGCCCGGTCCTTCCGCCTCGGGACCGGGCCCCTGCCGCGCACAGCCCCACCCCGGGCGGCCCCTCAGGACAGCGCCGCCACCCGGTCCCGGTACGTCCGCACGGCCGAGGCGTCCCGGTACGGCTCCAGCCGCCGCTCGAAGTCCCGTACGTACTCCACCGCACGCACCGACCGCATCTCCATCGCCTGCTGCGCCGCCTCCGCGCCCAGCGCGCACGCCTGGTCCAGCTCGCCCAGCCCCAGCCGGGCCGTCGCCAGCACCACCCGGCAGAACAGCCGCGACCGCGCGAACCCCGGCGCCCTGAGCTGCAGGGACCGCTCCGCGTGCTGCGCCGAGGCCCGGTACTGCTGGAGGTCCCGGTGGCAGTGCCCGAACTCGTCCGCCAGCTGCGCCTCGTCGTACTGGCGCGCCCAGTGCGGCACGTCGTCCCCCGGCCGGGCGGCGCCCAGCGCGCGTTCGGCCCGCACCAGCGAGGCCGTGGCCGCCCTGACCTCGCCGAGGACCGCGTGCCCCCGCGCCTCCGCCGCGTGCAGCAGGGCCTGCACCACGGGCGGCGGCCCGGAGCCGACGCCCTGCTGGGCCACCCGGGCCAGCTGCACCGCCTCCCGGCCGTGGCCGAGGTAGACCGCCTGCCGGCTCATGGTGACCAGCACGTACGAGCCGTAGGGGCGGTCCCCGGCCGCCTGCGCGAGCCGCAGGGCCTGCACGAAGTACCGCTGGGCGAGTCCGTGCGCGGCGATGTCGTACGAGGTCCACCCCGCGAGCCGGGTCAGGTCCGCGGCGGCGGCGAACAACCGCCGCCCGGTGGTCTCGCCGTAGGTGCCCCGGAGCATCGGCTCGGCCTCGTGCTCCAGGTACCGCACGAGCGCCTGGCGGGCGTGCCCGCCGCCGTAGGTGTGGTCCAGCGTCCGGAACAGCTCGCTCACCGACCGCAGCGCGGCGATGTCGCCGGCCGTCACGCGCTGCCCGGGTCCGCGGTCGATCTGCCGCTGCCGCGGCACCGAGGTCCGGCCCTGGAGCGGGACGCGGGCCGCGGCCGGTTCCGCGCCCCGTGCCACGCGCTCGTCGGGCCGCCCGATCAGCCAGTCCCGGCTGGGCACCACCAGCCCGGCCGGGGTGAAGGCGATCTTCCGGAGCTCGGCGTGGGAGCCGGAGTCCTTGCGCCACAGGCCGCTCGCGATGTCCACGGCCTCCTCCGGGGTGGCCGCGAACTCCAGCCCCGCGTAGACCGGAGCACAGGCGTCCAGGCCCAGGTCCTGCGCGGAGAGCCGGCGGCCGAGCCGCCGGGTGAAGACCTCCGCGATCAGCGCCGGGGTGGTCCCGCGCGGCTGCTGGCCGCGCAGCCAGCGGGTCACGGAGGTCTTGTCGTACCGCAGGTCGAGACCGTGTTCCAGACCGAGCTGGTCGACGCGGCGGGCGAGCCCGGCGTTGGAGAACCCGGCTTCCGCGATCAGCGCCGCGAGCTGCCGGTTGGGGACACGCTGGGCAGGTCGTTCCGTCATCGGCTCCACGGTTTCCTGACGTGACGGACCGGAGTCCCGGCCCTTGAACGGCGTGAATGTAGCGGCGAACTCCGCCCGGGCCGCCCTCTCTGCCCCACATTCATCCGATCGTGTGCAGAATCGGTAGGGCTCTTTACGGACTCGCCCCCTCCGTCCGCGTACGCTGCGGGCCATGACCCGCCGGCACCACCCGTCACACCTGCCCGAGGAGCGGCCCGAATCCACCGCTCCGCTGCCTGCGCCCGAGCTGACCGAGGCCGAGTGCCGGCGCTGCGGCACCTACATCGCGGGGCTCGACGGACGTTACGCCTGTGGCGTGTGCGGCTGGGTGAACGACCACTCGGAGGGCCACCGGCGGCTGCCGCGCGCGGACGAGGATCCGGACCGCCCGCCGAAGGGCCGCCGACGGCCGAAGCAACTGCCGTGGCCCCTGCCGGAGCCCGGGCCGCAGCCCGGGCCGCAGCCGGAGGCGGGTCCGCGGACCGGGCCGCGAACGGGGTCCTGAAGGGGCTCGTACGGGCCGCCGTACCCTTGCTCAGTGAAGTACGTGCACACAGCAGGTTCAATGAGGAGGCGCTGCGGTGGCTGAGCTTGGGTTTGTCCGTCTGGGCTTCGGAGCGGAATCCGTCGAGTACACCCGGGCCTGGGAAGAGCAGCGCAGGGTGCACGCGGCCCGCTTCGCGGACGAGATCGAGGACACCTGCCTGCTGGTGGAGCACCTTCCGGTCTACACGGCCGGCCGGCGCACGGACCCCAGCGAGCGCCCGCTGGACGGCACCCCCGTGGTGGACGTCGACCGCGGCGGCAAGATCACCTGGCACGGCCCGGGCCAGCTGGTCGGCTACCCGATCATGAAGCTGCCCCGCCCGGTGGACGTCGTGGCCCACGTCCGCCGCCTGGAGGAGGCGCTGATCCGCACCGCCGCCGAGTTCGGCCTGGAGACCACCCGGGTCGAGGGCCGCTCCGGTGTCTGGGTGCTCGGCGACCCCGTGGAGGAGCGCCCGAAGATCGGCGGCCTCTCCCTGGAGCTGGACCCGCGCCTGCACGACGAGGAGTTCGACCCCCGGCTCAACGGCCCGGAGTACGCCCCCTCCAACGCCGGCCAGCGCCGCGAGGACCGCAAGCTCGCCGCCATCGGGATCAGGGTCGCCAAGGGCGTCACCATGCACGGCTTCGCGCTCAACGTGAACCCGGACAGCACCTGGTTCGACCGCATCATCCCGTGCGGGATCCGGGACGCCGGTGTGACCTCGCTCTCGTACGAACTGGGCCGCGACGTCACCGTCGCCGAGGTGCTCCCGGTCGTCGAGCGTCACCTGAAGGACGTACTGGAGCACGCCGAGTTGCGGCCCCGCGAGATCGAGACCGCATAGAGACCTCCCGGCGACGGGAATGAGTCCGGCCGCTCGCAGGTTGGTCGGCGTAAGAGCGTACGAAATTACGGGCGTACCCTGGTGGGCGCCCGAACAATCGAAGTCACAGGGAGCCGGTCGTGTCCGCAGTCGCACCCGACGGTCGCAAGATGCTGCGCCTGGAGGTCCGGAATGCCCAGACCCCCATCGAGCGCAAGCCCGAGTGGATCAAGACGCGGGCGAAGATGGGTCCCGAGTACACCAAGATGCAGGCCCTGGTGAAGGGCGAAGGGCTGCACACGGTGTGCCAGGAGGCCGGCTGCCCCAACATCTACGAATGCTGGGAGGACCGCGAGGCCACCTTCCTCATCGGCGGTGACCAGTGCACCCGGCGCTGTGACTTCTGTCAGATCGACACGGGCAAGCCCGAGGCGCTGGACCGCGACGAGCCGCGCCGCGTCGGCGAGTCCGTCGTCACGATGGACCTGAACTACGCCACCATCACCGGTGTCGCCCGCGACGACCTCGCCGACGGCGGTGCCTGGCTGTACGCGGAGACCGTGCGCCAGATCCACCAGCAGACGGCGGGCCGCGAGGCCGGGCACACCAAGGTCGAGCTGCTGGCCCCCGACTTCAACGCGGTGCCGGAGCTGCTGGAGGAGGTCTTCGCCTCCCGCCCCGAGGTCTTCGCGCACAACGTCGAGACGGTGCCGCGGATCTTCAAGCGGATCCGCCCCGGCTTCCGCTACGAGCGCTCGCTCGAGGTGATCACCAAGGCGCGTGAGTACGGCCTGGTCACCAAGTCGAACCTGATCCTCGGCATGGGCGAGGAGCGCGAGGAGGTCTCGCAGGCCCTGAAGGACCTGCACGAGGCCGGCTGCGAGCTCATCACCATCACCCAGTACCTGCGGCCCTCGCCGCGGCACCACCCCGTCGAGCGCTGGGTGAAGCCGGCCGAGTTCGTGGAGCTGGCGAAGGAGGCCGAGGAGATCGGCTACTCGGGCGTGATGTCCGGCCCGCTCGTCCGCTCGTCCTACCGGGCCGGCCGTCTGTACCAGCAGGCGATGGAGAAGCGCAGCGGAGCCGTAGCGTAGGTTGCGGGTCCGCCCGAGGCACGAGGGCGGGCACGCGGCCGCAGCGGTGGCGAGGCGGAGCTCGACCGAGAGGGCGAGAAGCGCGCGACCGTGTGACGTGGGGCGCGACTGTACGTGTGAAGTCGCGCACAAAGTGCTACCAACGAGTAATACCGCATCGGCGCGGCCCCTAGGCTCTTTCCTGAGGAAAGAACCCGGCGGGCCGCGTCGGCGTATGCAACGTGTCCATCACATTTGACCGCCCGGTCACGCCCTGGTAACACCAGTCAGTGACGCTTGGACCACGCACCGTACCCGCCCGCCCACCTCGCGCAGACGTGAGCATCGTGAAAGGGATCGACATCATGCAGGCCGCGCCCGTACGCGCCATCGCCATCCCGACGCTCTCCGACGCCTTCCGGGGCATCGAGTCCCTCCTCATGAGCGGGGCCCGCCGCAATGCCTGGACGGCGGTTCTGGAGGATCGCAAGAGGGCCAAGGACCGCGTCGAAACCGAACACGTACTTGAGGCCGCGGCTACCCGGACCCCGCAGGCCACGTAAACTCTGGGTATGGCGAGGAAGTCAAACGCAGAGACTGCTGCGAACCCCGGGCGACTGAAGCAGATCGCCCTGACGTACAAAATGACGCGCAAGGCCGACCCGAAGGTCGGTCTGATCGTCGCGGGCGTGGGAATCGTCACCTTCGGTGTCTTTCTTGCGATCGGCTTCCTGATCGACCACCCGGTCTACCTGGGCATCCTGGGCTTCCTGGTGGCGTTCCTCGCGATGGCGATCGTCTTCGGGCGACGGGCCGAGCGGGCTGCCTTCGGGCAGATGGAGGGGCAGCCGGGAGCGGCCGCGGCCGTACTGGACAACGTGGGACGGGGCTGGACGACCACCCCGGCCATCGCGATGACCCGGCAGCAGGACATCGTCCACCGTGCCGTGGGCAAGGCCGGCGTCGTCCTGATCGCCGAGGGCAACCCGAACCGGGTGAAGCCGCTGCTCGCGAACGAGAAGAAGAAGATGGCCCGGATCATGCCGGACGTGCCGGTCCACGACTTCATCGTGGGCACGGGCGAGGGCGAGGTGCCGCTCAAGAAGGTGCGCACCACCCTGCTCAAGCTGCCGCGCGTACTGACCGGACCGCAGATCACCCAGGTCAACGACAAGCTGCGGGCCATGGGTGACCTCATGAGCAACATGCCGCTGCCGAAGGGCCCCATGCCCAAGGGCATGAAGATGCCGCGCGGCGGAAAGATGCGCTGACGCGCCGACGCGCTCAGCAGATTTTCGTATACGAGACAGGGGCGCCCCCCGAGCCGGCCGGCTCGGGGGGCGCCCCTGTCCCCGTCTGGTCCCCGCTCGCAACCTGCTAGATGCGGACCTGGACGGCGCGCGCGAGCCGGTCGTGGAGGCCGCGGCCGTCGCGGTCCCAGATCAGCGCCGGGACGACCAGGGCCAGCAGCAGCGTGCGCACGACCACCCGGACGAAGCCGAGGCGGCCGCCGTCCTCCGCGATCACCCGCAGGCCCAGGGCCCGCTTGCCGGGTGTGAAGCCCACGGTGCCGACCGTCAGGATCGTCAGGGCGACGAAGAGCCCGAGGGTCCAGTTGCCCGCGGCGGCCAGGTTCCCGCCGGTGATCAGCCCGTACGCGATGAGCTGGCAGCCGACCCAGTCGAGGGCCACGGCTGCGATCCGGCGCCCGAAGCGCGCCACCGAGCCGGGCCCCTCCTGCGGCAGACCGAGCTGCTGGCCCGGATAACCGAAGTCGACGCCCATCTCCTCGGCGGCCGCCTTGGGGCCGGAGAGCCAGGATCCGATTGCCTGTCTGTTGTCCACCCGACCACGGTACCGGTGGCGCCTCACGGCACTCCGGCCGGACCCTGGTTAACTTGTGCGAAACAAATGGGTCATGCTTGGGAAATCCCGTCTGCTTATGGTCGGGTCAGCGTGCGGCACCGCACTGACGCACCACGAGCTATAAAGCCCGTCCCTCCCCCGGGGCCGGGAGTAGGAGGAGTTGGATGTTCCAGAACGCCGACGAAGTCAAGCAGTACATCGAGGAGAACGACGTCAAGTTCGTCGACGTCCGCTTCTGCGACCTGCCTGGTGTGATGCAGCACTTCACGATCCCGGCGCGGGCATTCGACCCGGCGGAGGAGCTCGCCTTCGACGGATCCTCGATCCGCGGCTTCCAGGCGATCCACGAGTCCGACATGGCCCTGCGCGCCGACATCACCACCGCGCGTCTGGACCCGTTCCGTCGCGACAAGACGCTGAACATCAACTTCTTCATCCACGACCCGATCACGGGTGAGGCCTACAGCCGCGACCCGCGCAACATCGCGAAGAAGGCCGAGGCGTACCTCGCCTCCACCGGCATCGCCGACACCGCGTTCTTCGGTCCCGAGGCCGAGTTCTACATCTTCGACAGCGTGCGCTTCGCGACCACCGCGAACGAGGGCTTCTACCACATCGACTCCGAGGCCGGCGCCTGGAACACCGGTTCCGAGGAGAACAACCGCGGCTACAAGGTCCGCTACAAGGGCGGTTACTTCCCCGTAGCCCCGGTCGACCACTTCGCGGACCTGCGCGCCGAGATCTCCCTGGAGCTCGACGCCCAGGGCCTCCAGGTCGAGCGCCAGCACCACGAGGTCGGCACCGGCGGCCAGGCCGAGATCAACTACAAGTTCAACACGCTGCTGGCCGCGGCCGACGACCTGATGCTCTTCAAGTACATCGTGAAGAACGTCGCCTGGAAGAATGGCAAGACCGCGACGTTCATGCCGAAGCCGATCTTCGGTGACAACGGCTCGGGCATGCACGTCCACCAGTCGCTGTGGGCCGGCGGCGAGCCGCTCTTCTACGACGAGGCCGGCTACGCGGGCCTGTCGGACACCGCCCGCTACTACATCGGCGGCATCCTCAAGCACGCCCCGTCGCTGCTCGCCTTCACCAACCCGACGGTGAACTCGTACCACCGCCTGGTGCCGGGCTTCGAGGCGCCGGTCAACATGGTGTACTCGCAGCGCAACCGCTCCGCCGCCATGCGCATCCCGATCACGGGCTCGAACCCGAAGGCCAAGCGTGTCGAGTTCCGCGCGCCGGACCCGTCCTCGAACCCGTACCTGGCCTTCTCGGCCCTGCTCCTCGCGGGCCTCGACGGCATCAAGAACAAGATCGAGCCGATGGAGCCGATCGACAAGGACCTCTACGAGCTCTCCCCGGACGAGCACGCGAGCGTCCCGCAGGTCCCGACCAGCCTCGAGGACGTCCTCAAGGCCCTGGAGGAGGACCACGAGTACCTCCTGGCCGGCGGTGTCTTCACCCCCGACCTGATCGAGACCTGGATCGACTACAAGCGCACGCACGAGATCGCCCCGATCGCGCAGCGTCCGCACCCGCACGAGTTCGAGCTCTACTTCGACCTCTAAAAATGCCTGATGGGAGGCCCCCCGCCACGCTCCACGGAGCGCGGCGGGGGGCCTTTCCGCTTTGACAGGTCGGCCGGGCGGAGTGAGGGTGGAAAGGACCGTAAAGGCCTGATAAGCGAGACATGTTCGGAGGTGCATGAGAATGCGCCGTAGGATCGTTGCGGCAACCATGGCGGGCGCCGCAGGAATCGCCATCGGTCTGCTGCCCGTCGCGAGTGCCTCCGCCTCGGTCGTCTCCGGCAGCGGCGGCGGGAACGGCGGCTACGACTGCTACCGGTACCCCTCGAACCGTTCCGACGCGCGGTGGGACTACTGCTGCAACCACGACTGGCGCGACCGGCCCAGCTGGTGCTGGGACAACGCGGGCGTCGGCGGCGACCGCGGCTACTGGCGGGACAGCAACTGGAACGACTCCGACTGGCGCCGCCACAACTGGAACAACTGGCACGACGATGCCAACTGGAACTCCGGCCGCGGCGGCAACGGCAACTGGAACGACTGGGGCAACGGCCGCGGCGGCAACGGCGACTGGGGCGACGGCCGGGGCGGCAACGGTGACTGGGGCAACGGCCGCGGCGGCAATGGCAACGGCGACTGGGGCGGCGGCGGTGGCGGCGGCAACGGTGACTGGGGCGGCCGCGGCGGTGGCGGCGGTGGCAACGGCGACTGGGGCGGCGGCAACGGCGGCGGAGGCAACGGTGGTGGCGGCGACGGCGGCGGCTGGGGTGGTGGCCGCTGAGGCCTGTCCGACCACGAAGGGCCGTGGGACCTGACCGGGGCGATGCCCCTGCGGCGCTGGTTCAGCGCAGCAGGGGCATCGCTCCTGTGAGGTCCCGCAGGCACAGGACCGCGAGCTCGGCGGGGGAGCCGGGCCCCGAGACCGGGGCGTCCGTCGCCGACCACAGCTCCAGCGCCACGCGGATCGCGTCCGTGGCGGCGGCGGCCAGCAGCCGCACCTCCCGCACGTCGGCGTCCGCCCCCGCCAGCCCGCCGATCACCGGCGCCAGACGCTCCTCGGACTCCTGGTTCACGCGGTACCAGACCGCGCGCAGCGCCGGATCGTCCGCCGCCGCGCGCAGCAGGCCGCGGGTCACCTCCAGGCCCTCCTCGACCGCCTGCGGGCCGCTCAGCGACCGGGTGACGGCACGTTCCAGCGCCTCCGCGAGGGGGGTGCCCGGGTCCTCCTCCGCCAGCAGTGCGCGCCAGGCGTCGCCGCCGCCCGCCAGCAGCGGGGCCACGGCCTCCTGCTTGCTGCGGAAGTAGCGGTAGAAGGTGCGCAGCGCCACGCCCGCGCGGTGGGCGATGTCCTCGGCGGTGGTGCCGTCGGGACCGTGCTCGGCGAACAGCTCGCAGGCGGCGCGGGCGATGTCGAGCTGCGTGGCGGCCTTGCGGCGCTCGGTCAGCGACGGGGCTCCGGGGCCGGCCTGGGGGGCGTACGGACGAGGGGATCTCACGGGAGCAGCCTACCGTTCACCCACTCCGAGAAAGACATTTTTTGTCGGCATGACAAAACGTGTCACTGCTTCGGTACGCTCACGCCATGAACCGTTACGAAGGACGTCGCGTCCTCATCACCGGCGGCGGCTCCGGCATCGGCCGGGCCACCGTTCACCGCCTCCTCGCCGAGGGCGGCCGGGTCCACGCCGTGGACGTCAGCGAGGCCGGCCTGAAGGCCACCGCCGAACACGCCGCCGCCGCGGGCCACGGGGACCGGCTGACCACCGCGCTCCTCGACATATCCGACGAGAGCGCCGTCAGGGAGGGCGTGGCCGTCGCGGCCCGCACCCTCGGCGGAATCGACGTACTGGTCAACGCGGCGGGCATCCTGCGCTCCGAGCACACGCACCTGACCACGCTGGAGCTGTGGAACCAGGTCATCGCGGTCAACCTGACCGGCACCTTCCTGATGATCCGCGAATCCCTCCCGGCCCTGCTGGCCGCGGACCGGCCGGTCGTCGTGAACTTCAGCTCCACCTCGGCGTCCTTCGCCCACCCCTACATGTCCGCCTACGCGGCCAGCAAGGGCGGCATCCAGTCCATGACCCACGCGCTGGCCGCCGAGTACAGCAAGCAGGGTCTGCGCTTCGTCAGCGTCGCGCCGGGCTCCATCGAGAGCGGCATGACCACCGGCAGCGGCCCCGGCCTGCCCGAGGACACCGACTGGTCCCTCTTCGCCAAGCTCGCCCCGGCCATCGGCCAGGGCTTCGCCGGCCCCGAGACCGTCGCCGGAGTCGTCGCCATGCTGGGCTCCGAGGACGGCGCCTTCATCACCGGCACCGAGATCCGCATCGACGGCGGCACGCACTG
Source organism: Streptomyces yangpuensis (assembly GCF_024666385.1). Lineage (NCBI taxonomy): Bacteria > Bacillati > Actinomycetota > Actinomycetes > Kitasatosporales > Streptomycetaceae > Streptomyces > Streptomyces yangpuensis. The sequence continues at coordinate 2,167,551 of NZ_CP102514.1, read as the reverse complement.
CTGAACCGGGGCCTCAGCCCCGGAACCGGCTCCAGAGCCGGGGGAAGCGCTCCGCGAGCACGGCTTCGTTCTCGAAGTCCAGCGGGGTACCCTCCGGCTCCGCCGCCTGCAGCGGGATCCCCAGATCCGGGGCCACCGCCCCGGTCAGCTGCTCGTACGCCTCGTCGGCCGCGTAGCCGAGCTCCTCGCCGTCCCCGTCGATCTCCTCGTCGAAGTCGCCCAGCAGCTCCGCCAGATGGTCCGGGTCGTGCACCCCGCCCTCGAAGACCTCCCGCCCCTGGCCGATCAGCCAGCAGCGGAAGTAGTCGAAGGCGTCGTCGCTCGCCCCGTCGAGCAGCACCCAGGCCGCGCCCCACAGGTCCCAGGTGTACGCCCGGTTGTACCGGGACTCGAAATGGCGGGCGAAGTCCAGGACGGAGTCCGGATCGAGCTGCGCCAGCCGCTCCACGAGCAGCTCGGCATGGTCCTCGGGGTCGCCGTCGGCGGCCTCGCGGGTACGGTCGACGATCTCCCAGAACTCCGTCTCGTCCATCACCGCTCCAGCATCACGGGTCGGCCCCGCCGCCGCCACCGCTCGTACGGCGAAAGGCCGGTGCCCACCCCCTGGGGGGCGGACACCGGCCTTTCGCGTCCGGATTCACACGGCTCAGAGGCCGTAGCGCTCCCGGGCCTCCTTGACCGAGGAGGCCGGCACCTCGCCGCGGCGGGCCAGCTGGGCCAGCGCGGCCACCACGATCGACCGGGCGTCGACACCGAAGTGCCGGCGGGCGCCCTCACGGGTGTCGGACAGGCCGAAGCCGTCGGTGCCCAGCGAGGTGTAGTCCTGCTCCACCCACTGGCTGATCTGGTCCGGGACCTGACGCATCCAGTCGGAGACGGCGAGGACCGGGCCGGCCGCACCCTCCAGGGCGCGGGTGACGTACGGGGTGCGCACCTCGCCGCGCAGCAGCGCCTCGTCGCACTCCAGCGCGTCGCGGCGCAGCTCGCCCCAGGAGGTGGCGGACCAGACGTCGGCGGCCACGTTCCATTCGGCGGCGAGCAGCGCCTGCGCCTCGAGGATCCAGTGGATCGCGGTGCCCGAGGCCATCAGCTGGATCTTCGGGGAGTCGGCGGCGGGCGCGTTCTCCAGGTCGGAGGCCTGGTTGAAGCGGTAGAGGCCCTTGAGGATGCCCTCTTCCACGCCCTCCGGCATGGCCGGCTGGACCTTCGGCTCGTTGTAGACCGTGAGGTAGTAGAAGACGTCCTCGGGCGTCTCGCCGTACATCCGGCGCAGACCGTCCTTGACGATCACCGCGATCTCGTACGCGAAGGCCGGGTCGTAGTTCAGCGACGCCGGGTTCGTGGACGCGATCAGGTGCGAGTGGCCGTCCGCGTGCTGCAGGCCCTCACCGGTCAGCGTGGTGCGGCCGGCGGTGGCGCCGACGATGAAGCCCTTGCCGAGCTGGTCGGCGAGCTGCCACATCTGGTCGGCGGTGCGCTGCCAGCCGAACATCGAGTAGAAGATGTAGAAGGGGATCATCGGCTCGCCGTGCGTCGCGTACGACGTGCAGGCGGCGATGAAGTCGGCCATGGCGCCGGCCTCGGTGATCCCCTCGTTGAGGATCTGGCCGTCCTTGGCCTCCTTGTAGTACATCAGCTGGTCGCGGTCGACCGGCTCGTACGTCTGGCCCAGCGGGGAGTAGATGCCGGCCGACGGGAAGAGCGACTCCATACCGAAGGTACGGGCCTCGTCGGGGACGATCGGCACCCAGCGCTTGCCGGTCTCCTTGTCCCGCATCAGGTCCTTGACGAGGCGGACGAAGGCCATGGTGGTGGCCATCTCCTGCTTGCCGGAGCCCTTGATGAGCGGGGCGAAGGAGCGGTCGGCCGGGGCCGGCAGGGCCACGTGGTGGACCTTGCGGGCCGGAGCCGGGCCGCCGAGGGCCGCGCGGCGCTCGTTCAGGTACCGCACCTCGGGGCTGTTCGCGCCCGGGTGGCCGTAGGGGACCTGGCCGCCTTCGAAGGCGCTGTCCGGGATCGGGAGTCCGAGCTTGTCGCGCATGCTCTTGAACTCGTCGATCGTCAGCTTCTTCATCTGGTGGTTCGCGTTCTTCGACTCGAACCCGGCACCGAGGGTGTAGCCCTTGACGGTCTGCGCAAGGATGACCGTCGGCGCGCCCTTGTGCTCCAGGGCGGCCTTGTACGCGGCGTAGACCTTGCGGGGCTCGTGGCCGCCGCGGGAGGTGTGGAAGCACTCGGCGATCTTCGCGTCGGAGAGCACACCGGCCAGCTGCACGAGCTCGGCGTTGACGCCGAAGAAGTGCTGGCGGATGTAGGCCACGTCGCGGGTCGCGTACGTCTGGAACTGCGCGTCCGGTACCTCGCGCAGGCGGCGCACCAGGGCGCCGGTGGTGTCGAGCTGGAACAGCTCGTCCCAGGCGGAGCCCCACAGGGTCTTGATGACGTTCCAGCCGGCGCCGCGGAACTGGGCCTCCAGCTCCTGGACCACGCGGAAGTTGGCGCGGACCGGACCGTCGAGGCGCTGCAGGTTGCAGTTGATGACGAAGGTCAGGTTGTCGAGCTGCTCGCGGGAGGCCAGGGCCAGGGCGGCGGTCGACTCGGGCTCGTCCATCTCGCCGTCGCCGAGGAAGGCCCAGACGTGCGAGTTGGCGGTGTCCTTGATGTTCCGGTTCTGCAGGTAGCGGTTGAAGCGCGCCTGGTAGATCGCGGAGAGCGGGCCGAGGCCCATGGAGACCGTGGGGAACTCCCACAGCCACGGCAGGCGCCGCGGGTGCGGGTAGGAGGGCAGGCCGTTGCCGCCGGACTCCTGGCGGAAGTTGTCGAGCTGCTGCTCGGAGATCCGCCCGTCGAGGAAGGCGCGGGCGTAGATGCCGGGGGAGGCGTGGCCCTGGATGTAGAGCTGGTCGCCCGAGCCGTCCGTCTCCTTCCCGCGGAAGAAGTGCTGGAAGCCGGTCTCGTACAGCCACGCGGCGGAGGCGAAGGTGGCGATGTGGCCGCCGACGCCGTACTTGGAGCCGCGGGTCACCATCGCGGCCGCGTTCCAGCGGTTCCAGGCGGTGATCTTCGCTTCCATCGCCTCGTCACCCGGGAACTCGGGCTCCGCGGCGGTGGGGATGGTGTTGACGTAGTCCGTCTCCAGCAGCTTCGGCAGGGCCAGGCCGGCGGCCTCGGCGTGCTGGAGCGTGCGGCGGAGCAGGTATTCGGCGCGGCGCGTACCGGCGGCCTGTGCGACGGCGTCGAGGGAGGCCGCCCATTCGGCGGTCTCCTCGGTGTCGCGGTCCGGGAGCTGGTCGAGCTCGCTCGGAAGCTTTCCTACGGGGTCGGACATCGCTGTGCGCCGCCTTCCGGACAAAGGAGAGGTGGTGAAGAAAATCCCTGACGGGCAGGACAGGGTCGATGGACCTGGTTGAGGTCCGCGACGACTGTAAATCCCTGATCGATGATCGATCAAATAAAAGTGACGAAGAAACGTCGATCCGACAAAAGTCGGCACCGCGTGCCAGGAAAACGGGCACGCGGTGCCCGGTCAAAACGGGGCGAAACGGTGGCTCAGGCCCGGGGTGCGCACCCCAGGACATGCCGCTTCACCAGCACACCGATGTCCGGATCCCGACTGCGGAAGGCCTCGACGAGCGCCTCGTGCTCCTCGGCGTAGGACTTCTGCACGGTGCCCAGCCACCGGATGGACAGAGCCGTGAACACCTCGATGCCCAGGCTCTCCCAGGTGTGCAGCAGCACGCTGTTCCCGGCGGCCCGCACCATCTCCCGGTGGAAGCCCACCGTGTGCCGCACCTGGGCCGTGCCGTCCGAGCTGCGGTCGGCCTCCCACAGGGCCGCCACGTGCGGCTCCAGCGCCGAGCAGTCCGCCGCCAGCCGCGGCGCCGCCAGCTCGGCGGCGATCTGCTCCAGACCGGCCCGGACCGGGTAGATCTCCTCCAGGTCGGCGGCGGAGAGGTTCCGTACGCGCACGCCCTTGTTCGGCGCGGACTCGATCAGCCGCAGCGTCTCCAGCTCGCGCAGCGCCTCCCGTACGGGGGTCTGGCTGACCTCCAGCTCCACCGCGATGCGCCGCTCCACGATCCGCTCACCGGGCTTCCAGCGGCCGCTGACGATCCCCTCCACGATGTGCTCGCGGATCTGCTCGCGCAGCGAGTGCACGACGGGTGGGGTGATCATCGGGGCTTCATCTCCTGGTGGGTGTGCAGGGACACGGCGGGGCCTGATGCGTAGACAATACGGCGGCGCCCCCGCCCGGGAGTATCCCGGACGGGGGCGCCGACAGTGAGGCTGGTTACAAGCCGTTCGGCTCAGAGGCCCAGCTCGACCTCGAACTCGCCGGCCTCGAGGATCGCCTTGACCGCGGTGAGGTACCGGGCCGCGTCCGCGCCGTCCACCAGACGGTGGTCGTAGGACAGGGTCAGGTACGTCATGTCGCGGATGCCGATGTTGGTGCCCTCGGCGGTCTCGATGACCACCGGGCGCTTCACCGTGGCACCGATGCCCAGGATGGCGACCTGGTTCGGGGGCACGATGACCGTGTCGAACAGCGCACCGCGCGAACCGGTGTTGCTGATGGTGAAGGTCGCGCCCGACAGCTCGTCCGGCGTGATCTTGTTGCCGCGGACCTTGGCGGCCAGGTCGGCGGTCGCCTTGGAGATGCCCGCCAGGTTGAGGTCGCCCGCACCCTTGATGACCGGGGTCATCAGGCCCTTCTCGGAGTCGACGGCGATGCCGATGTTCTCCGAGTCGAAGTAGGTGATGGTGCCCTCGTCCTCGTTGATCCGGGCGTTGACGACCGCGTGGGCCTTCAGCGCCTGGGCAGCGGCCTTGACGAAGAACGGCATCGGGGACAGCTTGACGCCCTCACGGGCGAGGAAGCCGGCCTTGGCCTTCTCGCGCAGCTTCATGATCTTGGTGATGTCCACCTCGACCACGGAGCTGAGCTGTGCCTGCGAGTGCAGGGCCTTCATCATGTTGTCGCCGATGACCTTGCGCATGCGGGTCATCTTGACCGTCTGACCGCGCAGCTCGGAGACCGCGGCGGCCGGAGCCTTCGCGGCGGCCGGGGCGGCGGCCGGAGCCGGGGCGGCAGCGGCGGCCTTGGCGGCCTCGGCGGCGGCCAGGACGTCCTGCTTGCGGATACGGCCACCCACACCGGTGCCCGAGACCGCGGACAGGTCCACGCCGGACTCCGAGGCGAGCTTGCGCACCAGCGGGGTCACGTACGCGGCCTCGTCACCGGCGGACGCCGGCGCGGCGGCCGGAGCGGCCGGGGCGGCGGCCGGAGCCGGGGTCACCGGAGCCGGAGCGGCGACCGGAGCGGCAGCCTGGACCGGAGCCGGAGCGGCGGCCGGGGCGGGCTGGACCGGAGCCGGAGCCGGAGCCGGAGCCGCGGCGGGCGCCGGGGCGGCGGCCGGAGCCGGAGCGGCCTCGACCGGAGCCGGGGCGGCGGCCGGAGCGGCAGCGGCCGGGGCGGCACCGGCGACGCCGATGACGGCCAGACGGGCGCCGACCTCGGCGGTCTCGTCCTCGCCGACCAGGATCTCCAGCAGGGTGCCGGAGACCGGCGCGGGGATCTCGGTGTCGACCTTGTCCGTGGAGACCTCGAGCAGCGGCTCGTCGGCCTCGACGGACTCGCCGACCTGCTTCAGCCAGCGGGTGACGGTGCCCTCGGTGACGGACTCGCCCAGCGCGGGCAGCACCACGTCCGTGCCGGAGGCGGCCGGGGCGGCAGCCTCGGCCGGCGCCTCGGCGGCCGGAGCCGGGGCCGCGGGGGCCTCGGCGACGGGGGCCGGAGCGGCCGCGGGGGCCTCGGCGGCGGCCGGCTCGGCGGCCGGGGCCGCGGCGGCAGCCGGAGCGCCGGAGCCGTCGTCGATGACGGCCAGCTCGGCGCCGACCTCGACGGTCTCGTCCTCGGCGACCTTGATCGAGGCCAGGATGCCGGCGACGGGCGACGGGATCTCGGTGTCGACCTTGTCGGTCGAGACCTCGAGCAGCGGCTCGTCGGCCTCGACGCGCTCGCCCTCGGCCTTCAGCCAGCGGGTGACAGTTCCCTCGGTGACGCTCTCGCCGAGCGCCGGAAGGGTTACGGAAACCGACATGGTTTCTGTTGCTCCTTACGAAAGTGCGGAAGTGGTCGTCGCGCCCGGGACGAACTAGTCGTGCGAGTGAAGCGGCTTGCCGGCCAGGGCCAGGTGGGCCTCGCCGAGCGCCTCGTTCTGGGTCGGGTGCGCGTGGATGAGCTGCGCGACCTCGGCCGGCAGGGCCTCCCAGTTGTAGATCAGCTGGGCCTCGCCGACCTGCTCGCCCATCCGGTCACCGACCATGTGGACGCCGACCACGGCACCGTCCTTGACCTGGACGAGCTTGATCTCGCCCGCGGTCTTCAGGATCTTGCTCTTGCCGTTGCCCGCCAGGTTGTACTTGAGGGCCACGACCTTGTCCGCGCCGTAGATCTCCTTGGCCTTGGCCTCGGTGATGCCGACGGAAGCGACCTCGGGGTGGCAGTAGGTGACGCGCGGGACACCGTCGTAGTCGATCGGGACGGCCTTGAGGCCGGCCAGACGCTCCGCGACCAGGATGCCCTCGGCGAAGCCGACGTGCGCGAGCTGCAGGGTCGGGACGAGGTCGCCGACCGCCGAGATCGTCGGCACGTTGGTCTGCATGTACTCGTCGACCAGGACGTAGCCGCGGTCCATCGCGACGCCCTGCTCCTCGTAGCCCAGGCCCTGCGAGACCGGGCCGCGGCCGACGGCGACCAGCAGCACCTCGGCCTCGAAGGTCTTGCCGTCGGCCAGCGTCACGCGGACGCCGTTCTCCGTGTACTCGGCCTTGTCGAAGAAGGTGCCGAGGTTGAACTTGATGCCGCGCTTGCGGAAGGCGCGCTCCAGCAGCTTGGAGCTGTTCTCGTCCTCGACCGGCACGAGGTGCTTGAGGCCCTCGATGACGGTGATGTCGGAGCCGAAGGACTTCCACGCCGAGGCGAACTCGACGCCGATGACGCCGCCGCCCAGGACGATCGCGGACTCGGGCACGCGGTCCAGGACCAGCGCGTGGTCCGAGGAGATGATGCGGTTGCCGTCGATCTCCAGGCCCGGCAGGGACTTCGGCACGGAGCCGGTCGCCAGCAGGATGTGGCGGCCCTGGATGCGCTGCCCGTTCACGTCGACGGAGGTCGGCGAGGAAAGGCGGCCCTCACCCTCGATGTAGGTCACCTTGCGGGAGGCGACAAGGCCCTGCAGGCCCTTGTACAGGCCCGAGATGACCTCGTCCTTGTACTTCTGCACACCCGCGATGTCGATGCCCTCGAAGGTGGCCTTCACGCCGAACTGGGCCGCCTCGCGAGCCTGGTCCGCGATCTCACCCGCGTGCAGCAGAGCCTTCGTGGGGATGCAGCCGTTGTGCAGGCAGGTGCCGCCGAGCTTGTTCTTCTCGATCAGGGCAACGTCCAGACCCAGCTGGGATGCGCGCAGCGCCGCGGCGTAACCGCCACTGCCACCGCCGAGGATCACTAGGTCGAAAACGGTGCTGGCGTCGTTCGCCACGTCACGTCCTCCATGCATGTGCGCCGGGCACCGGTCCTCTGTGACCGGGCGGCGGCTGGTAATCGGCCGCTGTTTCTTCGGCCCTGTGGTGGGGGCCCTGTCCTGCCGAGAACCCATCTTCGCATTTGTCGGGGGAACGCGGGACGCCGGGCCCACGTTGTGAGAGGGCGTTCTCTCCGAAGCGAGGGTTACCGCTGCGTAGAAACCTACGGATTTCGTTGTCGGCTGAACGCACCCCGGAGCCCGCGGGGCCCGCGGGGGCCCGGGGTGCGTCACGCGTCACACCGAAGTGTCAGCCCAGGTCGCCCGTGGCCGTACGCTCGGCCAGCCGCACCAGGGTGCGCACGGCCGAGCCGGTGCCGCCCTTGGGGGTGTAGCCGTGCGGCGCGCCCTCGTGGAAGGCCGGACCGGCGATGTCGAGGTGGGCCCAGGTGATGCCCTCGCCGACGAACTCCTGGAGGAAGAGGCCGGCCACCAGGCCGCCGCCCATGCGGACACCCATGTTCGCGATGTCGGCGGTGGGGGAGTCCATGGTCTTGCGCAGCTCCGCGGGGAGCGGCATCGGCCAGGAGGACTCGCCGACCTCCTCCGCGATCTCGTGGATCGCGGTGCGGAAGGAGTCGTCGTTCGCCATGATCCCGAAGGTGCGGTCGCCGAGGGCCAGCACCATCGCGCCGGTCAGGGTGGCGACGTCGACGATCGCGTCCGGGGCGTCCTCGGAGGCCTTGGTCAGCGCGTCACCGAGGACCAGACGGCCCTCGGCGTCCGTGTTGAGGACCTCGACGGTCTTGCCGCTGTACATGCGCAGGACGTCACCGGGCTTGGTGGCGGAACCGGACGGCATGTTCTCGGCGAGCGCGAGCCAGCCGGTGACGTTGACCTTCAGGCCCAGCTTCGCGGCCGCGACGACGGAGGCGAAGACGGCGGCGGCGCCGGCCATGTCGCACTTCATCGTCTCGTTGTGGCCGGCCGGCTTCAGGGAGATGCCGCCCGAGTCGTAGGTGATGCCCTTGCCGACGAAGGCCAGGGTCTTCTCCGCCTTGGGGTGCGTGTACGTGAGCTTCACCAGGCGCGGCAGGTTCTCGGAGCCCTTGCCGACGCCCATGATGCCGCCGTAGCCGCCCTTGAGCAGCGCCTTCTCGTCCAGCACCTGGACCTTGATGCCGTTCTCCTTCGCGGCCGCGGAGGCGACCGCGGCGAAGGCCTCGGGGGTCAGGTCGTTCGGCGGGGTGTTCACCAGGTCACGGGCGACGTTGACCTCGGTCGCGACGACCGTGGCGCGCTCCGCGGCGGCCTTGTGCTCCTTGTCGCGCGGCTTGGCACCCAGCAGGGCCACCTCGGCGAGCGGCTGCTTCGGACCGGAGTCCTTCTCCTTGCCGGCCTTCTTCTCGCCGCCCTGGTAGGCGGTGAAGGAGTACGCGCCCAGCAGCGCGCCCTCGGCGACGGCGGTGACGGCGGAGGCGTCCTCCAGCGGGAGGGCGAAACCGGCCTTCTTGCTGCCGTGCAGCGCGCGGGCGGCGGCGCCGGCGGCGCGGCGCAGCACCTCCTCGTCGAACGACTCGTCCTTCTCCGGGACGGAGCCGAGCCCCACCGCCAGCACGACCGGGACCTTGAGGCCCGCCGGGGCCGGCAGCTTGGTGACCTCGCCTTCGGCACCCGAGGCGCCGAGTGCGTCGAGGACACCGCCGAGCTTGCCGTCGAACGCCTTGTCCACGGCCTCGGCGCCCGCGGCGACGATCGCGCCCTTGGGGCCCTTGGCGACACCGACGACGAGGGCGTCGGCGCGCAGCGTCGCCGCGCCGGCAGTGCTGAGAGTCAGAGCAGTCACGGTGGTGAAGTCTCGCTTCCGTTTGTGTGGGTGGGCCGAGTGGGTGGACGGCCGTCCTAGCGATCGTATTCGGGGCCCGACGGCCGCCTGAAAGGAGCCTACGCGCACGGGCTCGCCCGTACGGCACTCGAAGGTTTGGCAAGTTGTTCGATCAAGCAGTCATCAGGTTCACCCGTCCGTGGACTCTGCTCCAGGTTTGCCTCGTAGACCTGACGAGGTCCGAAAGACTCGGTCCACTCTCGCAAGGGGACGCGGGGTCCTTTTGCATGATTTCCACAGAGCCTCCCACGGCCCGGCACACCGCCCAAGGCCGCGTCGAGGGACGCCTGCGGGGGGAAAGGCCGAAATGGTCAACAAGAACCGGATGAACAGGCTGGCCGCCGTCATGGCCGCGGCCGCCCTGGTGTCCGTGGCAGTACCCGCCGCGACCGCCCAGGCGGCCGCGACACCACCGCGGATCGACCTCAAGGTGCTCGTCGTCGACGACGGCGGCAGCTCGGTCGAGGCCATCGCCGCGGAGCTCCGGGACACCGGAGTGCCCTTCACCCGCGTCCAGCTGGGCAGCGCCAGCCGCCCGGTCATCAACGCGGCGTTCCTCAGCGACACGGTCGACGGCCGGCCGCGCGCCAAATACCAGGGCGTCGTCCTGCCCAACGAGAACCCCTTCGGCGCGGGCTCCGCCGAGATGGCCGCGCTCACCGCGTACGAGACGACGTACGGAATCCGCCAGGTCGACGCCTACACCTGGGCCCACCCGGGCGTCGGGCTGGAATACACCGACAACGGCGGATACAGCGGACAGCTCGACGGAACCCAGGCCGCCGTCACCACCGCCGGCAAGGCCGGCCCCTTCGCCTACCTCGGCGGACAGGTCACCTTCGAGGACAACTCCGCCCTCGTCCCCGAGAGCTACGGCTACATGGGCAAGCCGCGCCCCGGCTACACCAGCTTCGTCGACGCCCCCGTCGGCTCCGGACGGGCCTCGCTCGTCGGCGAGTACGTCCACGACGGACGCAGCGAGCTGGTCGTGACCTTCGGCTACAACCAGTACCAGCAGCAGTTCCGGCTGCTCGCCCGCGGCATCGTCGACTGGCTGACGCAAGGGGTGCACCTCGGCCAGAGCCGCAACTACTTCGCGGTCCACGTCGACGACGTCTTCGCCCCCGACGCCCGCTGGAACAAGGAGCTGAACTGCACGCCGGGCGACTACGCCTGCCCGGGTGGCGAGGGCCAGGAGAGCACCATCCGGATGAGCGCCGCCGACGCCGTGTACGCGGCGCAGTGGCAGACCTCCAAGAACTTCAAGCTCGACATGCTCTTCAACGGCGGCGCCGGCGAGGAGTGGAAGGCCGAGAACGGCGGCGTCGACGCGCTGACCGCCCAGCTCGTCGCCGACCGCGCCAAGTACCGCTGGATGAACCACACCTACACCCACCCGTTCCTCGGCTGCGTCCAGGACACCACGACCATCCCGTGGACCTGCACGAAGAACGCCCAGGGCGCGATCCAGTACATGAGCCGCGCCGAGATCTCCGCCCAGATCCGCGACAACAACAACTGGGCCGCCTCCAAGGGCATCACCCTCGACAGGTCCGAGCTCGTCACCGGCGAGCACTCCGGCCTCAAGACCGCCCCGCAGCAGCCCGTGGACAACCCCAACCTGGCCGGCGCCCTCGCCGACAACGGGGTCAAGTGGGCCGGCAGCGACAACTCCCGCGAGCCCGCGCAGCGGGCGATCGGCTCCACCCTCACCGTCCCCCGGCACCCGATGAACGTGTACTACAACACGGGCACCAACGCCGAGATGGCCGACGAGTACAACTGGATCTACACCAGCCGTGCCCACGGCGGAAGCGGCGTCTGCGAGGACAATCCGGCGACCTCCACCTGTCTGCCGGCCCCGCTGGACGTCAACACCGGCTACCTGAACCACATCGTCCCGGCCGAGGCCCGCACCGCCCTGCGCCACGTCCTGGCCAACGACCCGCGGCCGCACTACGTCCACCAGTCCAACCTCGCCGAGGACCGCACCCTCTACCCCGTGCTCAACCAGGTCCTCGACACCTACCGCGGGCTCTACGCGCCCAGCGCGCCGATCGTCAACCAGAGCATGAAGGACACCGGCGTCGAGCTCCAGCGCCGCGCAGCCTGGGACAAGGCGCTCGCGGACGGCAAGGTCACGGCCTACCGCATCGGCAACGACGTCACCATCAAGGCACCGTCCGGAGTCGTGGCCCCGGTCACCGCCCCCAACGGCACCAAGAAGCAGATGCTGCTCGGCTCCTCGGACTTCGGCACCGCCTACGCCGGCAACCGCTCCGCCTGGACCGGCCCCGAGCTGCTGCAGAGCGCCGTCACGCTCAAGCTGCCCAGCTGACCCACCGGCAAGCCATCACCCGTAACACCTACTGCCGGCGCTCCGCGATCCCGACGGGCGCCGGCCCCTTTTCCGTCCTGGGGGGACACACCGCATGAGTCATGGGCGTCACGTCACCATGCTCACCGAAGGCACCTATCCACACGTTCACGGGGGCGTCAGCACCTGGTGCGACCAGCTGGTCCGCGGCATGCCGGAGGTCGACTTCAACGTCATAGCCCTGACCGGATCCGGCCGCGAGCCGGTCACCTGGGAACTGCCCCGCAACGTCTACCGGCACACATCCGTCCCGCTCTGGGGCCCACCGCCCGGCCGCGGCCGACGCTCGGCCCTGCGCGGCCGGGCCCACCGCCGCTTCACTCAGGTCTACGAGAGCTTCCTGCTCTCCCTGCTCCACCCGTCGGCCGACCCCGCCGACCGCACCTTCTCCGAGGCCCTGCGCGAACTGGCCGTCCTGGCCCGCGCCGGGAAACTCGCCCCGGCCCTGCGCTCCGAATCGGTTCTGCGCCTCCTGATGAACGTCTGGACCCGGCGCGGCCTCTCCACCGCCGAGGCCGCCCCCACCATCCACGACGCCCTCACCGCCACCGACCTGCTGGAGCACGCCCTGCGCCCGCTCGCGGTGCGCATCCCGCCCGACAGCGTCGCCCACGCCGTCAGCAGCGGCCTCGCCACCCTGCCGGCCCTCGCCGCCAAGTACCTCGACGCGGTGCCCTTCCTCCTCACCGAGCACGGCATCTACCTGCGCGAGCGCTACCTCGGCTACCGCACCGCCGAACAGCGCTGGCCCGTCAAGGCGCTCATGCTCGGCTTCTACCGCGAGCTCAACACCGAGGGCTACCGCCAGGCCGACCTGATCACCCCCTGCAACCAGTACAACCGCCGCTGGGAGGAACGCGGGGGCGCCGACTCCACACGGATCCGCACCGTCTACAACGGCGTGGACCCGCACGCCTTCCCCGAGGCCGGCCCCGAACCGGACGTGCCCACCCTCAGCTGGTGCGGCCGCATCGACCCGATCAAGGACCTCGAAACCCTGATCCGGGCCTACGCCTTCATGCGCGAGGAGATGCCCGCCCTGCGGCTGCGCCTCTTCGGCCCCGTCCCCGCCGGCTGCGAGAACTACCGGCTCCGCCTGGAGAAGCTCGCCGCCGAACTCGGCGTGACCGACGGGATCACCTGGGAGGGCCGTATCGAGAAGGTGGCCCGGGCCTACGCGGCCGGCAGCATCGTGATGCTCTCCTCCATCAGCGAGGGCTTCCCCTTCAGCATCATCGAAGCCATGTCCTGCGGCCGTACCACCGTCTCCACCGACGTCGGCGGGGTCCGTGAGGCCGTCGGGGACACCGGCCTGGTCGTCCCGCCCCGCGAACCCGAGACCATGGCCCGCGCCACCCTCGCCCTGCTCCGCGACGACGAACGCCGCGCCGAACTCGGCCGGATGTCCCGCCGACGGGTCGTGGAGAAGTTCACCCTCCACCAGTCCGTCGACGGCTTCCGGCACATCTACCGGGAACTCGCCGGCCAGCCCGTCCTGCCCGTCCACGCGGGCGACGCCTGGACCCAGCGGCTCGCCGACCCCTGGTACCGCGAACTCGCCGCGCTGGGACGCCCCCAGGCGGAGTCCGGGGAAGGCAGGGTCTGGTGAGCGGATCCCTCTGGCTCAAACCCCCCGGTCCGGGCTCCGGCCCGGACTCCGGCAGGCTCCCGGCGATCCCCCGGCAGCGCGCCGGGGACCCCGGACCCGCCGCCGACCCGATGGACGAACTCGCCGAACGCCTCGACACGTTCATCGCCTCCGCCGTCCACCCCGACGAGATCGCCGCCGTCCTCGAATCCGACGGCATGACGGACGAGTACATCCGGCTCACCTACGGCCGCCACGACTCCTTCGCCCTCGCCGAGGAGCTCTACGCCCGGGTGCCCCGCTCCTTCCCGGAGCCGGGGCCCGCCCCCGACCCCTGGAAGGTCTCCCTCACCGCCTGCCTGCTGCGCGGCGTCATCTTCGCCCTGCCCGGCCTGGCCTACCTCCTGGGCGCGCCCCTCCTCGAAGGCCCCCAGGACCGCCTCGGCCTGCCGGCCGGAACGCTGACCCTGCTCGCCGGCGCACTCATCGGCTGGGTCTGGGACCAGACCCTCTCCCACCGCGCCTACTCCTGGCTCGGCCTCGGCGACCGGGCCGCCGCCGGACGCACGCTCCTCGTCGGCGCCCCCGTCGGAGCCCTGCTCGGCACCGCCGCCGCGCTGTCCGTACCCGGCGGGCCGCCGTTCTCCTACGCCTTCGCCGCCGGACAGGCCCTCTACGTCGGAGCCGCCACCGTCCTGCTGGTCCTCGGCCGGGAGCGGGTCCTGCTCGCCGCCCTCGCCCCGATGGCCGCCGGGGCCGTGACAGTGCTCCTCGTCGACCTGCCCGTACCGGTACGGGTGACCCTGCTCGGGGTGTCCCTGCTGGCCGCCTGCGCCCTCGCCGTACGGGAACTCCCGCTGGCCGAGGGGCTCCGGACGGCCGCGCACCGGATCCGGGACCGGTCGGCCCGCCGCCCCGCGCGGGTCGGCCCCGTGCGCTGGCAGATGCTGCGCGGGGCCGAGGAGGAGTACACGCCCCGCGGGCCCCGGCTCGGGGACTCGGTGCCCTTCGGCGTGTTCGGCCTGGGCACCGGCCTCCTCGTGCTCTACGCCGCCCTGGGCGAGGTCCTCGCGGGAGGCCCCGCCGAGGCCGTCGCAGCCCCCTCGGCGGTGGCCCTCACCCTCAGCATGGGCCCCGCCGAATGGCTCCTGCACCGCTTCCGCAGCGGCAGCCTCTCCGGACTCCGGGGCGCCCGCTCACCCCGGCAGTTCCGGCACCGGATGCTCGCCACCCTCTCCCGCTGCCTCGGCATCTACCTGGCGGTGCTCCTGGCCCTCGGCCTGACCGGAACGCTGCTGTGGCCCGGCGCCCCCGGCCTCACCGGAGTCCGCGTCGCCACCCTGCTGCTGCTCGGCGCGGTGATGTGGAGCGGGCTGCTCCTGCAGTCCTTCGGCGCCGTCCGGCCCGCCGCCGTGGTCTGCGCCTCGGCCGCCGTCGCCCAGAGCGTGGCCCTGCTGACCGGGCTCGGCCAGCCCCGGGTCGTCCAGCTGGTCGTGGCGGGCACGGCCGCCGCCGCCCTGGCCGTCCTGGTCTGCCTGCTCCTCGGCCGCGCGACCGCCCACCGATGACGCACGAGACGTACGACACGGACGAGAAGAAGGACCCCATGCTGCTGGTGCCCCTCTACGAGCATCCCGCCGACCGGCCCGAGGCCTGGGAGCGGCTCATCCGCTGCGCGGACCGGCTGCACTCGGTGGTGCTCAACCCCGACAGCGGGCCCGGAGCCGCCCGCGACGAGCGGTTCGCCCGCGTCGCCGAGCGGCTCCGGGAGGCCGGCGTGCCCGTACTCGGATACGTCGACACCGACTACGGGCGGCGCCCGCACGCCGCGGTGGTGCAGGACCTGCTGCGCCACCGCGACTGGTACGCCAGCGACGGGGCCTTCCTCGACCAGGCCTCCGCCGACCCCGATCTCCTCCCGCACTACGGGCGGCTCACGGTCGCCGCCCGGGCCGCGGGCGCCCGCACCCTCGTCCTCAACCACGGCGCCCACCCGCACCCCGGCTACGCCGAACTCGCCGACCTGCTCGTCACCTTCGAGGGCCCCTGGGACGCCTACCGGGAGGCGGCGGCGCCACCGGACTGGACGGCCGACCACCCCGCCCAGCGGTTCTGCCACCTCGTCTACGGCGTCCCGCCCGGCGAACTCGCCGCCCGGCTCGCCGGGGAACTGGCCGCGCAGCGGGGTGCGGGCGTGCACTGCGCCGTCCCCGGGAACGGCCCCCACCCGTGGGGGACCCTCCCGTACGCACTGGAGGCGGCGGAATGAGGGCCCCGCGGCCGCTGCGACTCCTGCGGCTCCTGCTGGTCGTGCCCCTGCTGCTGCTCGCCGCCTGCACGTCCGGACCGGACGACGAGGGCGACGACGCACCGTACCGCTGGCCGGAACTCGCCCCCGGCCAACGCTGGCAGCCCCCGCCCGGCACCGGCTGGCAGTGGCAGCTCACCGGAAGGCTCGACACCTCGGTGAAGGCACCGGTCTACGACATCGACGGTTTCAACACCACGAAGGCGCAGGTCGCCGAGCTGAAGAAGGCCGGCCGCAAGACCATCTGCTATCTCTCCACGGGCGCGTGGGAGGACTTCCGGCCGGACGCAGAAGCGTTCCCGCGGGACCTCCTGGGCAAGGGCAACGGCTGGGAGGGGGAGCGCTGGCTGGACATCCGGCGGGTGGCGGAGCTGGAACCGCTGATGGCCAAGCGGTTCGACATGTGCCGGGACAAGGGCTTCGACGCGGTCGAACCGGACAACATGGACGGCTATCAGAACACGTCCGGTTTCCCGCTCACCGCCGACGACCAGCTGCGCTACAACCGGCTGATCGCGAAGCTCGCCCACGACCGGGGCATGGCCGTCGGCCTGAAGAACGACCTCGACCAGATCCCGCAGCTCGTCGGGGACTTCGACTTCGCGGTCAACGAGCAGTGCGCGCAGTACGACGAGTGCGAGCGGCTGACGCCCTTCATCGAAGCCGGCAAGGCCGTCTTCCACGCGGAGTACGAACTCTCCACGTCCCGCTTCTGTCCACGCTCGAAGACGCTGAAGCTCAGCTCGATCCAGAAGCGGTACGACCTCGACGCCTGGCGCCGCGTCTGCTCGTAGCCGAACCCAGCCTCGCCGGCGTTTGAGGCGCGGGTCCGGGCGGAGCCCGGGAAAGGGAAAAGGATGGCCAGCTAAGCCCACGGCAATACGGCGTGGACGCGGTAGCCGCCGCCGAAGCGGGGTCCCGTGGAGCAGGAGCCCCCCAGGGCGGAGGCCCGCTCGCGCATCCCGAGCAGCCCGTGGCCACCGCCGGGCTCGGTGTCGACGGGCTCCGTGCCCCCGTCGTCGAGCACGGTCACCTCCACCGACGGCCCGACCCGGACCACGCTCACCTCGGCCCGCGCCCCCGGCCCCGCGTGCTTGCGCACGTTGGTCAGCGCCTCCTGGATCACCCGGTACGCCGCCAGGTCCACCGCGGCCGGCAACGGGCCCGTACCGCAGTCCAGCTGCACGATCACCTGCACCGGCAGCCCGGCGTGCCGGAAGGTGTCCACCAGTTCGTCGAGCACGCCCAGCCCCGGTGCCGGCTCGGTCGGTGCCTCCGGGTCGCCGGACTGCCGCAGCAGGCCCACGGTCGCCCGCAGCTCGTTCAGCGCCGACCGGCTGGCGTCCCGTACGTGGGCCAGCGCCTCCTTGGCCTGGTCGGGGCGTTTGTCCATGACGTGCGCGGCGACCCCGGCCTGCACGTTGACGAGGGCGATGTGGTGGGCGACCACGTCGTGGAGGTCCCGGGCGATCCGCAGCCGTTCCTCCGCGACCCGCCGCCGGGCCTCCTCGTCGCGGGTCCGTTCGGCCCGCTCGGCCCGCTCCCGGATGGCGTCGACGAAGGCCCGCCGGCTGCGTACGGCGTCCCCGGCGGCCGCGGCCATGCCGGTCCAGGCGAAGATCCCGAGATTCTCCTGCGCGTACCAGGGCAGCGGCCCGGCGAGCATCGCCACCCCGGTCAGGCCCGCCATGGTGAGCAGCCCGATCCGCCAGGTCGTCGGCCGGTCGGTGAGGGCCGCCACCGTGTACAGGGCGATCACCGTGCACATCGCGACCGGCGCCCGCGGCTCCCCGGTGGTCAGTTCCAGCAGCGAGAGCCCGCAGGTCACCGCGAGCACGGCGATCGGCTGCCGGCGCCGGAACACCAGCGCGGCCGAGCCGAGCAGCATCAGCAGCAGGGAGAAGGGCTCGGGGGTGCGGGTCCCGAAGGTGGGCCCGTGCGGGCCGTGCGGGTCGGCGAAGGAGCCGACGACCATGGCGACGAGCGCGCCGAACGCCAGCACGGCGTCGGTGGCCAGCGGATGAGCCCGCATCCACTGCCGGGTGGGGGCGAACCGCCCGAGGTCTGTCGTCACCCCGATACGGTACGGCCTGCCGGCCCGGCCCTCAGGGCGGAGGGCTCTGTGCCAGCGGGACGCGGGAGCGCACCGGACCCCATTGCGCCCGGACCACGCACACGGCCATGACGGCGGCGATGGCCGCGAGGTGCTCCTTGCCGGCGAGATTGTTCTTGATCAGGACCTCGCCGATCATCGCGAGGATCACCAGGGCGCCGGTCAGGTACGCCCGGTGGCGCCAGCAGAGGTAGAGGGCGAGGCCGACCACGGCAGCCGAGGGCCCGGTGTCGTTGACGACGCGGTCGGACATCGGCAGGCCGAAGGGGTGGTCCGGGCCCAGCGCGACGCCGATCCGCGCGTACGTGGTCCCGGCGAGGGTGGCGACGTAGCCGATCACCAGCGTGCGCCACCGGCCGAGGCAGATCTCCGCGATGCCGAACACCAGCAGCATCTGCGCGAGCGCCCCCCACACCGGCAGGTCGAGCGCCGGGACGAACAGCGACAGGGGAGTGCGCAGCAGGGCCAGCCAGAACGGGTCGACGGCCCTGACCGACCCGAGGTTCTGCACCGGCTGGAAGCCCCACGAGGTGTTCTGCACGATCTGGAAGACCGAGGTCAGGCAGACCGCGCCGAGGGTCATCGGGATCGCCCGCCACGTGTCGCGGACGAGGGCGTCGCGGACGGTCCAGAACATCGGGCCCCACTCGCGGCGGGCGAACCGCCGCAGTGGGGTGCTGCTGTTCCGCGCTGTCAACGGCGGGTCTCCAGGTGTCTGCGGTGCAGCCACTTCGGAAGGCCGGGGGCCTCCAGGAAGCCCTCGGCCCGGCCGGCCGCGACACCGATCCGCAGCAGGTCCGAACTCTTCTCGAAGAGCATGAACCGCGGTTCCCAGATCGGCCGGTATTTGGCGTTGGCCCGGTAGAGGGACTCGATCTGCCACCAGCGGGAGAAGAAGCTCAGCAGCGAGCGCCACATCCGCAGCACCGGGCCGGCGCCGAGCCGGGACCCGCGCTCGAAGACCGACCGGAACATCGCGAAGTTGAGCGAGACCTGGGTGACCCCGATCTCCCTGGAGCGTTCGAGGAGTTCGATGACCATGAACTCCATCAGGCCGTTCTCGGAGTCCCGGTCCCGGCGCATCAGGTCCAGCGACAGGCCACCCGGGCCCCACGGCACGAAGGACAGGACGGCTCGCAGGTCGCCCTTGCCGTCGGTGCACTCCAGCATCACGCACTGGCCGTCGGCGGGGTCGCCCAGCCGGCCCAGCGCCATGGAGAAGCCCCGTTCGGTGGCCCCGTCGCGCCAGTCGTCGGCGCGGCGCACCAGCTCGGCCATCTCCTCGGCGGGGATGTCGGCGTGGCGGCGGATCCGGACCGTGTACTCGGCCCGCTTGACGCGGTTGTAGGCCTGCCGGACGGTGCGCATGGCACGGCCCTCCAGGGTGAAGTCGGCGGTCTCCACGATCGCCTCGTCGCCGAGCTCCAGCGCGTCCAGGCCGTGCCGGGCGTAGATCTGCCCGGCTTCCTCGCTCGCGCCCATGACGGCCGGCACCCAGCCGTGCTCGCGGGCCTCGGCCAGCCACGGATCGATGGCGCCGGGCCATGCCTCCGGGTCGCCGATCGGGTCACCGGAGGCGAGCGAGACCCCGCCGACGACGCGGTAGGTGACGGCGGCCTTGCCGGTGGGGGACCAGATGACGGACTTCTCGCGGCGCAGCGCGAAGTAGCCGAGCGAGTCGCGGTCGCCCTGGCGGGCCAGCAGCGCCCGCAGCCGCTCCTCGTCCTCCTCGCTGATCGGGTCGACGGCGCGGCGCGAACGGAACGCGGCGAACAGCACGGCGAGGAGCAGCAGCATCGACATGACGTTGATGAAGACGTCCACCCAGCCGGGCGGGGCGATCGCCGCGGAGGCCCGGTCGTCGGGGGCCAGGGTGATCAGCCGCATCACGCCGTACTTCCAGCGTTCGGGGAAGGAGACGCCGGAGCCGTCCGGTGCGGTGTTGGCGGCGCCCACGAGCAGGGCCGCGACCAGCGAGGTGACGAGCAGGCCCACGGCGGCGACGGCCGCGGCGAAGGCCGGGTTGGAGCGGTCGCCCTTGGCGTAGAACTCGCGGCGGCCCAGCAGCAGGGCGCCGGTGAAGGCGGCGGTCAGGGCCAGCGAGACCCAGTTCTGCGGGTGCTCGCGGATCTCCTCGTACGCGAAGAGGGCGTAGGCGAGCAGCAGGGCGAGGAGGCCGCTCAGGACGAGGTTCAGGATCCAGGAGGCGCGCTTGCGGCGGCCGAGGGTGACGGCCAGCAGCAGCGTGAACAGGCCCGACGCGAAGCCCGCGGTGAGCATGTACGGGGTGTAGAAGTCCTCGATGTTGTGGCGCCGCAGGTCCTGCCCGAGTGAAACCCACACCGCGCTGAGGAAGTTGATGAAGGTGACGACGCGCAGGTACCAGACCGCGAACGCGGCTCCGCGCTGTGAGCGGGAGCTCCCCCGACCGGTCTCCCGGCCGCCCCCCGCCGCCTTGCCGGCGTCCCCGCCGGTCTCTTTCCTGCCGGATGACGGACCGGTCGCCGGTACGGCGGTGCGGTCGGTCTCTGCGCTGGTCAAACGGACCTCTCCCATAAAAAGCGATCATATGGGGCGTCGCTGTCCGTGATGGTGCGGTCGGGGACCGCGGTCTGGTCAGGACCGCGGCCCCCGGCGTCTCATTCCGTCGGCTCCTCGGCCGCCCGTTCAGGAAGCTCCGCCGCGAGTGCGGCGGCCGCCTGGACGAGGGGAAGAGCCAGCAATGCCCCGGTGCCTTCACCCACTGTGACGCCGTGATCGAGCACGGGGTTGAGCGCCATTCGGTCAAGTGCCTTCGCCTGACCCGGCTCGCCGCTCGCCTGACCCGCCAGCCACCAGTCCGGAGCCCGGAAAGCGGCCCGCTGCGCCACCAGTCCGCACGCGGCCGAAACAACACCGTCGAGGATGACGGGCGTACGGCGCACCGCGCACTGGAGCAGGAATCCGGTGATGGCCGCCACGTCCGCACCGCCGACCGCCGCCAGCAACGCGACCTGGTCGCCCAGCACCGGACGGGCCCGGCGCAGCGCGTCGCGGATCGCCGCGCACTTGCGCATCCAGGCCAGGTCGTCGATGGGCCGGCCGCCGCGGCCCGTCACCACCGACGAGTCCGTTCCACACAGCGCGGCGACGAGGGTCGCGGCCACGGTCGTCCCGCCGACGCTCAGGTCACCGAGGACGACCAGGTCGGTCCCCGAGTCGGCCTCCTCGTCCGCGATCCGCATACCGAGCCGCAGCGCCTCCTCGGCCTCCTCGACCGTCAGCGCGTCCTCGACGTCGATGCGGCCGCTGCCGCGCCGGACGCGGTGCGCCACGACGTCCTCGGGCAGCAGCCCGGGATCGCAGTCGAGCCCGGCGTCGACGATCCGTATCGTGGCGCCGAACCGGCCGGCCAGGACCGCGACGGGGCTGGACCCGTCGAGCACGTCCCGCACCAGCTCGTGACCGGTGGCCGCGGCCCGGGCGGAGACCCCCTGGGCGGCGATCCCGTGGTCGGCGGCGAAGAGCACCACGCGGGGCCGCTCGACCGCCCTGACCGGCACCTGCCCCTGCGCGGCGGCGAGCCACTCGGCGAGCTCGTCGAGCCGCCCCAGCGCCCCGGGCGGCACGGCGAGGCGCTCACGGCGTTCCTCGGCATCACGCCGGACGCCCCCGTCGGGGCGCTCGATCAGATCGGAGAAGTCGTCGAGATTCAGCGTGCTCATCTGCCAGAGAGTACAGCCGGTGAAGCCCTCCCTCAGGCCTCGGCGGCTCCGGCCGGTTCCGGCTCCTCCGGGACGTCCGCAATCCCGGTGAACACCCCGGCGGGGCCTACTCCTTGAGGACGACGGCCTGCCCCGCGACGACCAGCAGGACGTGCTCGCACTCGCCCGCCACCCGCGCGTTCAGCCGGCCCAGCTCGTCACGGAAACGCCGGCCCGAAGCCGTCGCCGGAACCACGCCCGAGCCCACCTCGTTGCTCACCAGCACCACCCGGCGGCGGGTCGTGCGTACGGCCGCCACCAGAGCCGCGGTCCGCTCCGCCAGCTCCTCCCGGCCGCGCTCCGCCCAGACCTCGTCGTCCCAGGCCCCGGCCCGGTCCATGGCCTCGGTCAGCCACAGCGCCAGACAGTCGATCAGCAGCGCAGGCCCGTCGTCGGCGAGCAGCGGGACCAGCTCGCACGTCTCCACCGTCCGCCAGGTCGCCGGCCGGCGTTCCCGGTGCAGGCCGACCCGCCGCGCCCATTCCGTGTCACCGTCCCGGGTGCCCCCGGTCGCCACGTAGACCACCTCGGGGAAGGACTCCAGCCGCCGTTCCGCCTCCACGGACTTGCCCGAGCGGGCCCCGCCCAGCACCAGCGTGCGCCGCGGCAGGTCCGGCACCGCCTCGTACGCCCCGACGAGCACGGTCGTCCCGTCCGGCACCGCCCGCGCCCCGGCGGCCGCCAGCCGGCGCTCCAGCTCCCGGCCCGGCGGCACATCGTGGTCGAGGTGGACGGCGATCACGTCGGTGGCCGGGCCGACGGCCCCGCTCGCCCGCAGCCGGGCCAGCGCCTCGGGCCGGCCCAGCACGTCGGCGAGCACCGTGTCGTACGGGCGCCGCCCGCTCTGCCCGGCGGTCCCCGCGGGCGCCCCGCCCGGCGGCAGGTACAGCAGCCGGCCGCCGTCCGGGCCGGTCACCTCGTACCCGGTGCCGGGAGCGTCCATCGCCGCCGCCCGTACCCGGTGCCCGGAGATCACCGAGAGCTCCTGCCCGTCCGGCACCCGGACGGCGGTCGGCAGCCCCGGCGGCAGCTCCACGGCGGGCCCGTCGTGCGGATGAGTCAGCAGGACCTGCCGCACCCCGGTCAGGGAATGCCCGGCCCGGGCGCCGGCCAGTACCGCACCGGGGGTCAGGTCGAGCAGCAGCGCCCCGTCGACGAGGACCGCCGTGGCGGCGCGGGAGCGCGTACCGACGCAGACGGCGCAGGCCGCACAGGGGCAGCCGGGACGGGGCAGCCCCACAGGGGTACCGGTGCCGAGCAGAGTGAGTTCCACAGGATGATCCTCCCGCGTCCCGGAGACTGCTGCGCGCCCGGTTACTCTGCGGGCACACTCAAGGCGAGAAGCGTGTGAGCAGCGGACGAGCAACGGAGGCGGACATGGCGTGGACGTGGCGGTTCGAGACGGCCGACGGCACGGAGACGAGCCCGGCGGTGGTACCCGAGGAGTTCACCACGCAGGGCGACGCGGAGTCCTGGATCGGCGAGTACTGGAAGGACCTGCTGGAAGGCGGTACCGAACAGGTGAAGCTGTCCGACGACGGCGGCACCGAGCTCTACACGATGAGCCTGCGCTCCGCCCTGGAGGCCTGACCCCGCGGGGCCACCGGCCCATCCGTCCGTTCGGCCCCGCCGGAGACCCGGCGGGGCCGAACGGACCGGGGTCAGCCCCGGACTCCGCAGAGGTGCAGCAGCGCGGCGACACCGCGGTACGGATCGCTGCGGCCCGCACGGTCCTCGGCGGCCAGCAGCCGCTCCAGCTCCTCGTCGGGCGGCAGCACCTCGCCGGCCTCGGTGCCGTCCGTGAAGACGCGTACGCCGTACCAGGCCTGCAGCGGCGCGCCGATCCCCGACAGCGTCGCGGTCAGCTCCGACAGCCGGTCGGCGCGGACGTCCAGGCCCAGCCGGTTCGTGTAGTCGGTGCTGTCGAAGGCGGCCAGCGCGCCCTGCCAGTCGCCGTCCAGCCCGTGCCGCATGGCGAGCGCGTCGCCGTTGCGCACCAGCAGGGACAGCAGCCCACCCGGGGCCAGCATCCGGGCCAGCCCGGCGAGCATGGCGTCCGGCTCGGGCACGTACATCAGCACCCCGTGGCACAGCACCACGTCGAAGCTGCCCGGCAGGAAATGGGCGCCGGTCTCGCGCCCGTCCCCCTCCAGCAGCTTGACCCGGTCACGGATCCCGGCGGGCTCCACGGCCAGCGCCTCGCGGGCGACGTCCAGCATCCCCGGATCCTGCTCCAGACCGGTCACCATGTGCCCGGCGCGGGCGAGGCGCAGCGCCTGGGTTCCCTGGCCCATGCCGACGTCGAGGACGCGCAGCCGCTGCCCCACGGGGAAGCGCTGCGCGATCTGCTCGTCGACCTGTCGGCCCACGAGTTCCTGACGGACCGCGTTGCGCAGTCCGCCCAGGCCCTCGAGCCACAGCCGTGCCCCCTCGGCAAAACCTTCCCCCGACGCGCCGGGCGTCCCTCCGCTCAGGGCCGTTCCCCGCGCTTGACCTGCGGCTTCGGCAGGCGCAGCCGACGCATCTGCAGGGTGCGCATGATGCCGTAGGCGACGGCGCCGCGGCGCGGCTCGTTCGGGAAGCGCGTGGTGAGCGCCTTGCGCAGGCGGAACACCAGACCGATCGAGTCCAGGATGATCAGCGCGATCACGGCGAGCCACAGCAGCAGCGCGATGTTCTGGATCGCGGGCTGGCGCACCATGCTGAGCACGAGGATCACGACGGCCAGCGGCAGGAACATCTCGGCGACCGAGAAGCGGGAGTCCACGAAGTCGCGGACGAACCTGCGGACGGGGCCCTTGTCCCGGGTGGGCAGGTACCGCTCGTCGCCGTTGGCCAGCGCCTCGCGCTGCTTGGCCATCTCGGCGCGGCGACGCTCGCGGGCTCGCTTCGCGTCCTCCTTGCGGTTGCCGGTCGAGGCCACCACGGCCTTGCGCTGTGACTGGGCCACGGAGCGCTTCGGCGTAGGGCGGCCCTTCGGGGCCTGCGGGTCACGGGGCTGCGAGAGGTCGGCGCTCACCTTGTCGGTGGCGGCGGCCTTCTCTTCCTTGGAGGAGCGGCTACCAAACACAAAACCCAAGCCTACGTGGTTGCGGGCACGGGCCCCACCCCGGCGGGGAACGATCCGGCAACGGCGGGCGTCCTTCCCTGTGCACGGTCCGAGCGGCGGGCCCGCCTCCGTACGGCCGGGGCTCATCTACTCCTCACGCCTGATACGGGGCGGGCAGAGTCGTCCTGGAGGAGGAGCGCATCCGTCCTCGAACAGTGCGGTAATGGAGACAGGGCCCGTACTGTGGGTTCTGTCGGTGATCTGGAGCACAGTCCGTCTAGAAGGGGGCGCGCGAAGCCCATGAGCGGTGTCATGAAGCGTATGGGGATGATCTTCCGCGCGAAGGCGAACAAGGCCCTTGACCGGGCCGAGGACCCGCGCGAGACCCTCGACTACTCGTACCAGAAGCAGCTCGAACTGCTGCAGAAGGTGCGCCGCGGCGTCGCCGACGTGGCGACGTCCCGCAAGCGCCTCGAACTGCAGCTGAACCAGTTGCAGGGCCAGTCCTCCAAGCTGGAGGACCAGGGCCGCAAGGCGCTCGCCCTGGGCCGCGAGGACCTGGCCCGTGAGGCCCTGTCCCGCCGCGCCTCGCTCCAGCAGCAGGTCAGCGACCTGGAGGTGCAGCACCAGACCCTCCAGGGCGAGGAGGAGAAGCTGACGCTGGCCGCGCAGCGGCTCCAGGCGAAGGTGGACGCCTTCCGCACGAAGAAGGAGACCATCAAGGCCACCTACACCGCGGCCCAGGCCCAGACCCGGATCGCGGAGTCCTTCTCCGGCATCTCCGAGGAGATGAGCGATGTCGGCCTGGCCATCCAGCGGGCCGAGGACAAGACCGCCCAGCTGCAGGCCCGCGCCGGTGCGATCGACGAGCTGCTGGCCTCCGGCGCGCTCGACGACCAGAGCGGCCTCGGGTCCAAGGACGACATCCAGGCCGAGCTGGACCGCCTGTCGGGCGGTACGGACGTGGAGCTGGAACTCCAGCGGATGAAGGCGGAGCTGGCCGGCGGCCCGTCCGCGCAGCAGCAGGCCATCGAGGGCGGCGCCCAGGGCAACGCCCAGCAGCCGCAGACCCAGCACCGGTTCGACAAGCAGTAGGACGGGGCCCGTCATGATCGTTCGCATCATGGGGGAAGGCCAGCTGGACGTGGCCGACGGTCATCTCGCCGAGCTGAACTCGCTGGACGACGAGCTGCTCGCGGAGATGGAGGGCGGCGACGAGGCCGGCTTCCGGCGCACCCTCGGAGCGCTGCTGGAAGCGGTCCGCCGGCTGGGCGAGCCGCTCCCGGACGACGCCCTGGAGCCGTCCGAGCTGATCCTCCCGGCGCCCGACGCGAGCCTCGACGAGGTCCGGGAGATGCTCAGCGACGACGGCCTGATCCCGGGCTGACGGCGGGCGGCCCCGGACCGGCCCCCCGGACCGCCCCCCGACCGGCCCCCGGACCGGACCGACCGGACGCACCGACACGACGACGGGCCCTCCCCGGGCAGGGGGAGGGCCCGCCGCCGTGTGCTCAGTCCCGCTGGGTCGGCGGGCTCTCCGGCTCCGGCGGCTTCTCCAGGGACACCGGCCGCGGGTCCGGGGTGCCGCCGATGAAGTCCTCGAACCTGCGGCGCCGCCGCGTCCAGCGCCGGTCGTGGTGGAAGGCCCGCAGCCCCGCCTTGGCCCGCGCACGCGGCCGGTTCACGTAGAACCGCTTCGCGTACGGGGAACCGGGCCGGGCCAGCCGGATCGCGCCGACCAGCGCCACGAAGGGGATGACGACGCCGAAGAGGGCGGTGCGCGCCTTGCCCTTCCACAGGGCGATCAGGGCGAGACAGAAGTTGCCGGCCGCGTTCATGACGACCAGCCCGCGGCTCTGGCGCTCCTCGGGCGACAGGTCGTTCACGCCGAAGGGCACGAAGCCGCCCAGGACCAGCGCCACCACCGCGGCCGTCACGACCACGATCTCCACGCTCTTGCGGCCCTGCTCGCTCCAGTAGACGTCGTCGAGGTGCAGGATCAGCGCGAACTCGTCCAGCACCAGACCCGCCCCCAGCCCGAAGATCACGGCCGAGAGGGCCGCGCCGAAGCTGTGCCGGGCGCTGCCGATCGCCCCGAACCCGCCGATGATCACGAGGATGACGCCCGGTACCACGTGGTGGATGTGCAGGCCGCCCGGAGTGACGTTCTTGAAGGGGCCCCGGCCGGCCCGGATCATGCGGGTGATCACACGGGTGACCAGGAACGACATCACGAAGGAGATCAGGGCGAGCAGCATGGGCAGCTTCCCCGGCTCGATGATGTTCCGATACCACCAGTGACCCATCCCACTGACTCCCTGTTTGGACCGTAATGGGTAATTTACCGTCCGTTCCGAGCGGGTAGCGTTCGCGCCGATGACAGATTCGTTCGACGATCCGGCCCCGACGCCGCCCGCGGAACGTGCCTCGTTCCCCGACGGCGTCCGCTTCGCCTTCGGCACCCTCACGGTGCTGCCCGCCCGCATCACCCGCTGGGACCGCCCCGCGGCCCGCACCGGAATGGCCTGCGCCCCGCTCGCCGGACTGGTCGTC
Organism: Streptomyces yangpuensis; assembly: GCF_024666385.1. Lineage (NCBI taxonomy): Bacteria > Bacillati > Actinomycetota > Actinomycetes > Kitasatosporales > Streptomycetaceae > Streptomyces > Streptomyces yangpuensis. The sequence continues at coordinate 2,140,409 of NZ_CP102514.1, read as the reverse complement.
GGCGTGCTCGCGGCCGTCCCCGGAGCGCTGCTCCTGCTGCTCGGCGGGGGACCGCTGCTCGCGGCGGCCGTCACCGTCGCCGTGCCGGCCGCCCTGACCCGCGGTCTGCACCTCGACGGGCTCGCCGACACGGCGGACGGCCTGGGCAGCGCCAAACCGGCCAACGAGGCACTGCGCATCATGAAGAAGTCCGACATCGGACCCTTCGGCGTGATCGCCCTGGTGATCGTCCTGCTCGTGCAGACGGCCGCCCTTGCCGAGCTGTACGCCGACAGCTGGGTCCGCGGCGCCCTCGCCGTCGTCGTCGCCGCCGTCACAGCCCGCCTCGCCCTGACCCTCGCCTCCCGCGAAGGTGTCCCGCCCGCCCGGCCCGAAGGGCTCGGCGCCGCGGTCGCCGGGGTCGTCCCGCGCCCGGCCGCCGCCGCCCTCGCCGCCCTCGTCACCGTCGCCGCCGCGGCGGCCGCCCTCCCGGTCGGCCTGCCCGCCGCGGCCCGGTCCGCGGCGGCGGTCCTCGCCGCCCTGCTCGCCGCGGAGGTCCTGCTCCGCCGCTGCGTACGCCGCTTCGACGGGGTCACGGGCGACGTCTTCGGAGCCCTGGCCGAGGTCGCGGCGACCACCGCGCTCATCGTCCTCGCCCTCGGCTAGGCCGTGCCTTGCCGATGAGGCAGGGCCGGGCTGCCCCGCACCGCACCCCCGGGTGGTCGCGGGCCTGGGCGGTTCAGCTGTGTCCCGTACGCAGGATGTGCGGATCGAGCTGCTTGAGGTCCTTTACCTCGATGTTCTGGGGTGTACCGCGGACGATTTCCACGGAGAATACGGCCTCGAACGGGGCGCCCTCGGTGACGACCGAGTGAGTCAGGAAATCCGGCTTGCCCAGCAACTGGGCCGCCGCGCTGGTACCGAAGCCGAAGCTGCCAGCCAGGATGACCACACTCCGCTCGGTGTTGAACGGATTGGCGGCCCGGATCACGATGCCCTGGTCGACGACGAGCCGGTTGTCGGCGTCACTGACCCACTCCCTGACGTTGTCCGTCTCGGCGTCGTAGATTTTCGCGTCGTGCGTCTCGGCCGGTCCGAACCTGAGTGTCAGGGGCAGTCGGCGCATGACCTCAGCGGTCACCTCGTTGGAATGCGGACCGCCGACGAGGACCAGGTTCCCCCGGTGCTCGGCACCGGTCAGCTGATGGCTCGGAGTGATGGGCAAGTGCCTCACCCCCACCTTCTGGAGTTGCTTCTCCAGCTCGCCCAGCGCCTGGACGTCACCGACACCCACCAGCCCGGACCGCTCCCAAATGTAGTGCTCGTCCTGGATGAACACCGACGTGACCACCCTGAGGTCATCGGTAACAAAATCCCGCCAGAAGGCCCGTGTCTTGCGGAAACGCCAGAGGTCCCGCAGCCGGTTGGCGAACCACCCGAAGGCGAAAGCGATCGCCGTGGCTATGAGGTTTACGCCGATCTCCACGAGGTTACTCACAGGCGAGCGCTCCCATTGTGACAGCGGCCAAGGACGGCCATGGGCCGTGCCTCCCCCCTGTGGGCCCCCGGGAAACGGGGGCGGGTGGTCGGGGAGCGGACCGGCGGCGGTTGGCTCGCGCGGGAGCCGGCTCAGCCGCCCGGCGCCCTGGTGCCTACCCTGACTGCATGACCGTGGTCGCTGACACCGATTCCTGCCCCACCGGGCCCATCAAGGTGCTGCTCGCCGACGACCAGGCCCTGCTGCGCAGCGCCTTCAAGGTGCTCGTCGACTCCGAACCCGACATGGAGGTCGTGGGGGAGGCCTCCGACGGGGCGCAGGCCTTCGCGCTCGCCCGGCGCGAACGCCCCGACGTCGTGCTGATGGACATCCGGATGCCCGGCACCGACGGGCTCGCCGCCACCCGCATGATCAGCGGCGACCCGGAACTCGCCGCCGTGCGCGTGGTGATGCTGACGACCTTCGAGGTGGACGAGTACGTGGTCTCCGCGCTGCGGGCGGGCGCCTCCGGCTTCCTCGGCAAGGGCGCCGAGCCCGAGGAACTCCTCAACGCCATCCGTGTCGCCGCCGCCGGCGAGGCCCTGCTCTCCCCGGCCGCCACCAAGGGGCTCATCGCCACCTTCCTCGCCCAGGGCGGAGGCACCGACCCGGCCGCCGCCGGCGCCTCGGCCGGGATGCACGCGGAGCGGCTGGCCGCGCTGACCGTCCGGGAGCGCGAGGTCCTCGTACACGTCGCCGCCGGGCTGTCCAACGACGGCATCGCCGGACGGCTGGAGGTCAGCCCCCTCACCGTCAAGACGCACGTGAACCGGGCCATGGCCAAGCTCGGCGCCCGCGACCGGGCCCAATTGGTGGTCATCGCCTACGAATCGGGACTTGTCCGGCCCCGCGTGGAGTAGCGAGGGGCCGGGGCGGAGTAGTGCCGCGTACTACAGACGCGGTATGCCGCACATAAGGACGGCACCTGCGAGCGACGAAACCGGCCCGCCGCATGGGACAGGGTGGCAGTGCCCTCGGTTCGTCACTGCAGAGAGATCCCATACCCATGTCCTGGCTGTCCCGCTTCAGCCTTGCCCAAAGGGCGTTGGTCGGCCTCGTGTCGATCGTCGCGCTCCTCTTCGGCGCCATAGCCATCCCGCAGCTCAAGCAGCAGCTGCTGCCCTCCATCGAACTCCCGATGGTGTCCGTGCTCGCGCCGTACCAGGGCGCCTCGCCCGACGTGGTGGAGAAGCAGGTCGTCGAACCGATCGAGGCCATGCTCAAGGGCGTCGACGGCATCACCGGCATCACCTCCACCGCCAGCGAGGGCAACGCCCTCGTCATGGCCACCTTCGACTACGGCGACAGCGGCACCAAGCAGCTCGTCGCCGACGTCCAGCAGGCCGTCAACCGGGCCCGCGTCCGGCTGCCCGCCGACGTGGACCCGCAGGTCGTGGCCGGTTCCACCGACGACATCCCGACGGTCATCCTGGCCGTCACCTCCGACAAGGACCAGCAGGCGCTCGCCGACCAGCTGGAGAAGTCCGTCGTGCCCGTCCTGTCGGACATCGACGGCGTCGGCCAGGTCAGCGTCGACGGCGTCCAGGACCTCCAGGTGACCGTCACCCCCGACGAGGCGAAGCTCGCCGCCGCCGGCCTCGACGGCGCCGGCCTCGCCCAGGGCCTCCAGGCGGGCGGCGCCGCCGTCCCCGCCGGCTCCTTCGACGAGGCGGGCAGGAACCGCACCGTCCGCGTGGGCAACGGCTTCACCTCCCTCGCCCAGGTCGAGGACCTGCGCCTGAGCCCCGGCCCGGGCAAGCCGGCCGTCCGCCTCGGCGACGTCGCCGCCGTCAAGCAGGAGCCGGCCAAGGCCGTCTCCATCACCCGCACCAACGGCAAGCCCAGCCTCGCCCTCGTCCTGACCATGGACAAGGACGGCAGCGCCGTCGCCATCTCCGACGCCGTCAAGGACAAGCTGCCCGAGCTGCGCTCCACCCTCGGCGCCGGCGCCGAGCTGACCGTCGTCAGCGACCAGGGCCCGGCCGTCGCCAAGTCCATCTCCAGCCTCACCACCGAGGGCATGCTCGGCCTGCTCTTCGCGGTGATCGTGATCCTGGTCTTCCTGGCGTCGCTGCGCTCGACGCTGGTCACCGCGGTCTCCATCCCGCTGTCCGTGGTCCTCGCCCTCATCGTGCTGTGGACCCGCGACCTGTCGCTCAACATGCTGACGCTGGGCGCGCTGACCATCGCCATCGGCCGGGTCGTCGACGACTCGATCGTGGTCCTGGAGAACATCAAGCGCCACCTCGGCTACGGCGAGGAGCGCGAGGCCGCGATCATCACCGCGGTCAAGGAGGTCGCCGGCGCGGTCACCTCCTCCACGCTCACCACCGTCGCCGTCTTCCTGCCCATCGGCCTCACCGGCGGCATGATCGGCGAGCTCTTCGGCTCCTTCTCGCTCACCGTCACCGCGGCCCTGCTGGCCTCGCTGCTCGTCTCGCTGACGGTCGTTCCGGTGCTCTCGTACTGGTTCCTCAGCGCCCCGAAGGGCGTCACGCCCGGGGACGCCGAGAGCGCCGCGAAGGCCCGGCGCGAGGCCGAGGAGAAGGAATCGCGCAGCCGCCTGCAGCGGTTCTACGTACGCGTCCTGGGCTTCGCCACCCGGCGCCGCCTGACCAGCGTGACCATCGCGGTGGTCGTCCTCCTCGGCACCTTCGGCATGACCCCGATGCTGAAGACCAACTTCTTCGACCAGGGCGAGCAGGACCTCCTGACGGTCAAGCAGGAGCTGGCCCCCGGCACCTCGCTGGCCGCCTCCGACGAGGCGAGCCGCAAGGTCGAGAAGGTCCTCGGCTCGGTCGACGGCGTCAAGAGCCACCAGGTCACCGTCGGCTCCTCCGGCTTCCTCGCGGCCTTCGGCGGCGGCACCGGCTCCAACCAGGCCTCCTACCAGGTCACCCTGAAGGACGCCGGCGACGCCGAGACCGTGAAGAAGCGGATCGAGGAGCAGCTCGCCGCCCTCGACGGCATCGGCGAGACCCGCGTCGCGGCGGGCGACGCCTTCGGCAGCCAGAACCTCAGCGTGGTCGTCAAGGCCGGCGACGGCGAGGTCCTCGCCAAGGCCGCCGAGCAGGTCCGCGCCGAGGTGGCGAAGCTGGACAACGTCACCGACGTGCAGAGCGACCTGTCCCAGTCCGTGCCCCGGATCTCGGTGACCGCCACCCCCAGGGCGGCGGAGGCCGGCCTGAACCAGGCCGCGCTCGGCGCACTCGTCGCCCAGGCCGTACGGGGCAACCCGGCGGGCAAGGCCGTACTGGACGACACCGAGCGGGACATCGTCATCAAGTCCGCGCAGCCGGCCACCACCCTGGCCGAACTGCAGGCGCTCCCCGTCGGCCCGCTCCGGCTCGGCGACATCGCCGAGGTCAAGGAGGTCCCCGGCCCGGTCGCGATGACCCGGATCGACGGCGCCCGCGCCGCGACCATCACCGCCCGTCCGCAGGGCGACAACACCGGCGCGGTCAGCGCCGCACTCCAGACGAAGCTCAAGGCCCTGGACCTGCCCGACGGCGCCACCGCGTCCATCGGCGGTGTCTCCGAGGACCAGGACGAGGCGTTCGGCTCGCTCGGCCTCGCCATGCTCGCGGCCATCGCGATCGTGTTCATGCTGCTGGTGGCGACCTTCCGGTCGCTCGTCCAGCCGCTGATCCTGCTGGTGTCCATCCCGTTCGCCGCGACCGGCGCGCTCGGTCTGCTCCTGGTCACCGGAACCCCGATGGGCGTCCCGGCGATGATCGGCATGCTGATGCTCATCGGCATCGTCGTCACCAACGCGATCGTCCTGATCGACCTCGTCAACCAGTACCGCGCCCAGGGCCTGGGCGTCGTCGAGGCGGTCGTCGAGGGCGGCCGGCACCGGCTGCGCCCGATCCTCATGACGGCCCTGGCGACGATCTTCGCCCTGCTCCCGATGGCGCTGGGCGTCACCGGCGAGGGCGGCTTCATCTCGCAGCCGCTCGCGGTCGTGGTGATCGGCGGCCTGGTCAGCTCGACCCTGCTGACGCTGCTCCTGGTGCCGACCCTCTACACGATGGTGGAGCTCCGCAAGGAACGCCGCCGCGCGAAGAAGGCCGCCCGCCTGACGGCGGTCCCGCCGCAGGAGCAGGCGGAGGAGGCCCCGGCCAAGGTCTGACCGGTGGCGCGGGCCCCGCGGGGCCCGCGCCGTCCGGCGGCCGGAACACGAGGAAGGGGCGCCCCCGGCCGGGGGCGCCCCTTCCTCGTCTGTCCGGACCGAACCGGCTACGGGAGGGCGAGCATGCGCTCCAGCGCGAGCTTCGCGAAGCTCTCCGTCTCCTTGTCGACCTGGATCTGGTTGACCAGGGTGCCCTCGGCCAGGGACTCCAGCGTCCACACCAGGTGCGGCAGGTCGATGCGGTTCATCGTCGAGCAGAAGCAGACCGTCTTGTCGAGGAAGACGACTTCCTTGTCCTCGGCAGCGAATCGATTCGCCAGGCGGCGGACCAGGTTCAGCTCGGTGCCGATGGCCCACTTGGAGCCGGCCGGGGCCGCCTCCAGCGCCTTGATGATGTACTCCGTCGAGCCGACGTAGTCCGCGGCCGCCACGACCTCGTGCTTGCACTCGGGGTGGACCAGGACGTTCACACCGGGGATGCGGGCGCGGACGTCGTTGACCGAGTCGACCGAGAACCGGCCGTGCACCGAGCAGTGGCCGCGCCACAGGATCATCCTGGCGTTCCGCAGCTGCTCGACGGTCAGGCCGCCGTTCGGCTTGTGCGGGTTGTACAGGACGCAGTCGTCCAGGGACATGCCCATGTCGCGGACGGCCGTGTTGCGGCCCAGGTGCTGGTCAGGGAGGAAGAGCACCTTCTCGCCCTGCTCGAACGCCCACTCCAGGGCCTTCTTCGCGTTGGACGAGGTGCAGATGGTGCCGCCGTGCTTGCCGGTGAAGGCCTTGATGTCGGCGGAGGAGTTCATGTACGAGACGGGGACCGTCGCACCGGCGATGCCGGCCTCGGTCAGCACGTCCCAGCACTCGGCGACCTGCTCGGCGGTGGCCATGTCGGCCATCGAGCAGCCGGCGGCCAGGTCCGGCAGGACCACCTTCTGGGCGTCCGAGGTCAGGATGTCCGCGGACTCGGCCATGAAGTGGACGCCGCAGAAGACGATGTACTCGGCCTCCGGCTTGGCGGCCGCGTCCTTGGCCAGCTTGAAGGAGTCCCCGGTGACGTCGGCGAACTCGATGACCTCGTCACGCTGGTAGTGGTGGCCGAGGATGAAGACCTTGTCCCCGAGCTTCTCCTTGGCCGCGCGGGCGCGCTCCACGAGGTCCGGGTCGGACGGCGAGGGCAGGTCGCCGGGGCACTCCACCCCGCGCTCGCTCTTGGGGTCGGCCTCACGGCCGAGCAGCAGCAGGGCAAGGGGCGTCGGCTGGACGTCCAACGGCTGGGCGGTGGTCACGACACGCACCCTTTCTGTTCTGCGACGAGGGATTTCAGGATCATCGCTTCGACTTCTCGTCTACTTGACGCTATCTATCATAACCGCTTCACGTCAGTTTGACGATGCCGATAGTGTCAATGTGACGCATCAGCCCTCGATTCGCCGGGCCCACCCCCGCGCGCGGTGTGCGAGCATGAATGTCTGAAACAAGCGTCGGGTCCCGGAATGAATCCGCGGTCCCGCTCGTTGCCACCGACGGCAAGAGTCCGACGTTTCCCCGCGCCCCGCGGGGAGCCGCCCACTTCGGGAGTGAATGCAGATGTCCGTACAGGACGACAAGACCACCGTGAGCGACGGCATCCTCCTGTCCGACGCCGCCGCCGAAAAGGTCAGGACCCTGCTGGAGCAGGAAGGCCGCGATGACCTGGCGCTCCGCGTCGCAGTCCAGCCCGGCGGCTGCTCCGGCCTGCGCTACCAGCTCTTCTTCGACGAGCGCTCCCTCGACGGCGATGTCGTGAAGGACTTCGACGGTGTGAAGGTCGTCACGGACCGCATGAGCGCCCCGTACCTGGGCGGCGCCTCCATCGACTTCGTCGACACCATCGAGAAGCAGGGCTTCACGATCGACAACCCCAACGCCACCGGCTCCTGCGCCTGCGGCGACTCGTTCAGCTAAGCCTGAACGGCACGCACGACGAGGGCCCGCCCCCGGTCCCATCCGACCGGGGGCGGGCCCTCGGACGTGTCCGGCGGCGGGCCCGTGGCGGCTACTGCCGCGGGAGCTCCTTGCCCGTCGTGGCGTCCAGCACCTTCCGGTCGCCGAGCGGCTCCTTCAAGGTCACCGTCACCGACTTCTCCTCCGCCAGCATGATGCAGGCCTGGCCCGGCTTGTTCGGCGTGTCCGTGATCTTCACCATGACCGACTCCGCCTGCTCCCGCGCCTCCACGGCGTAGGTGCTGCACGGGCTGCCCCAGAAGTTCACCGTCAGCTTCCGGTCGGCCTCCTTGTACGAGAAACCGGGCACGGTACGACCACCGCTCGGACCCGGCGTGCTCTCCTTCGCGGACGCCGGCTCGGCCACCGTGTGCCCCGGCGCGCCGCCTTGGCCCGCCACCTCGAACAGCCAGGCCGGGACCAGGCCCCGCGCCCCGTCGACCGTCCCCGGAGCCAGCCCGAGCACCGCGCCCTTCACCGTCTCCGTCCGCGGCGGCTTCATGGGCCGCGGCTCCGGATTGCACGGCACCGTCTCCGCCGACCCCGTCGCGGCGTCCCCGGCCAGCGGCACCGCGCTCGCGCAGCCGCTGGGGCCGGTCCCGCCCTCGGAGCCGCTCGACCGCGCGTTCAGCCGGGCCAGCGCCTCCACGGCCCCGACCACCTGCTGGTCGGCCGCCCGCACCGGCGCCTTCAGCTCACCGTTGCCGCCCACCACCGAGCCGTCCGCACCCACGCTCACCTTGGTGGACCAGCCCTGCGTGGGCAGCCCGCCGACCACCGGATCCGCGGTCACCACCCGTACCGCACCCTGGGTGAGCAGGGCGTCCAGCGTGGCCCCGTCCTGCCCCAGGGCCTTCAGCACCGGGGCCGCGGCGGCCTTGGCGGCCTCCTCGGACACCGGCTTCCCGCTCCCGCCCGCACCCCCGGCGTCCTTCGGCAGGGTGGCGGGACCGCAGGTGTCCCTGCCGCGCACACAGTCGTCCCCGGCGCCGTTGCCCGCACCGTCGCCGCCCGCCTGGAAGCGGTTGAAGTTCCAGGTCCCCGGGCCTGTACGGGCCACCGTCAGCCGCGGCCCGGAGCCGTCGGCGGCCTCCCCGGCCAGCCAGACGTCCCCCTCCAGCCGCGGCGTGCCCGTGATGCCCAGGGCCGCCGCCAGCCGGGCCACATCGGCCTGCGCCACCTCGCCGGACACGCTGTAGGCGGGCGCCGTGGCCGGAGCCTCGGGCAGCTTCACGTCGGCCCGGTAGACCACGCCCGCGCCCGACGGATCCGGCTCCCCGGGGGCGATGCCCGGCCCCGAGGGGTCTGCCGCGTCACGGGGCGCGGAGGCCGCGCTGTCGCCCGTACGGCGGGCCGCGCCGTCACCCTGGGCCGCCGACGCCCAGTAGGCGGTGCCGCCGCCCGCGAGCAGGACGGCGGCCGCGATCGAGCCGACGACCCAGGCGGGCCGCCGTCGTGTGCCGCTAGACGTGCCGGGTTCTTCGCTGGTCACCGCATCGCTCCTTCACTTGTCCCGCAGTGTCTGACGCGGGTGTGACGGAACAGGGGCGCAACCGGTTCCCCTTCTGCCTCCTACTGGTCCCCGTACGCGGCGGTGGAGGCGATCAGCCGGGCCGAGTCGGCCGGAACCCGCACCCCGTGGATCTGCGAGGCCGCCACCCGGACCGGCCGGCTGCCCTCCTCGACGCCCCAGTGCGGGGCCATCCGGGCGCAGTCCCCCAGCAGACGGGCGAAGCCGGGCCGTCCCGGGCCTTCCGCTCCGCGCCTCTCAGCGGTGTACTCGGCGTAGCCGTAACCGTCGGTATAGGTCATGCAGGCACCGTAGGCACCGGACCTCTCGCGAAGAAAGACCTACTACGGGGTAGTTTCAGAGGTGAGGTGCGGGGTTCGGCCAGGGGCCACTCACCGGGTAGTTTTGACTGTCCCTCGCCGTCCTCAGCAGGAGCGTCCACGCCGTGCGCATCGCAGTCACCGGCTCCATCGCCACCGACCACCTCATGACCTTCCCCGGCCGTTTCGCCGACCAGTTCGTCGCGGACCAGCTGCACACGGTCTCCCTCTCCTTCCTCGTCGACAACCTCGACGTGCGGCGGGGCGGTGTGGGTCCGAACATCTGCTTCGGCATGGGGCAGCTCGGCATCCGCCCGATCCTCGTCGGAGCCGCCGGCTCCGACTTCGACGAGTACCGCGCCTGGCTCGACCGGCACGGCGTCGACACCGAGTCCGTCCGCATCTCCGAGGTGCTGCACACCGCGCGCTTCGTCTGCACCACGGACTCCGACCACAACCAGATCGGCTCCTTCTACACGGGCGCGATGAGCGAGGCCCGCCTGATCGAGCTGAAGTCCGTGGCCGACCGCGTGGGCGGGCTCGACCTCGTCCTCATCGGCGCGGACGACCCCGAGGCGATGCTGCGCCACACCGAGGAGTGCCGGACGCGGGGGATCCCCTTCGCCGCCGACTTCTCGCAGCAGATCGCCCGCATGGACGGCGACAACATCCGCACCCTGATGGAGGGCGCGACCTACCTCTTCTCGAACGAGTACGAGAAGGGCCTCATCGAGTCGAAGTCCGGCTGGACGGACGAGGAGATCCTCGCCAAGGTCGGCACCCGCGTGACCACGCTGGGCTCCAACGGCGTCAGGATCGAGCGGGCCGGCGAGGACGCGATCGTCGTCGGCTGCCCCGAGGAGAACGCGAAGGTCGACCCGACCGGCGTCGGCGACGCCTTCCGCGCCGGATTCCTGACGGGCCTGGGCTGGGGCGTCGGGCTGGAGCGGGCGGCGCAGGTCGGCTGCATGCTCGCGACCCTCGTCATCGAGACGCTGGGCACCCAGGAGTACACCCTGGCGCGGGCGCACTTCATGGAGCGCTTCACCAAGGCCTACGGCGACGAGGCCGCGGCGGAGGTCCAGGCCCACCTGGCGTGACGTTCAGCCTCGCCGGCGTTCGAGTCGCTGGGTCCGGGGCGGCGCCCCGGGGAACCCGGCTCCGCCGGGCACCGGGCTCCGCCCGGACCCGCTCCTCGAACGCCGGAAGGGCTGGGTTCGGCCGGAGGGGTTACGAGCGGCGGCGGACCGTGTAGGCGGTGCCGGCCGGGCGGGGGGATTCGCCCAGGTAGTCGTGCCCCCGCATCGCGCACCACGCCGGGATGTCCAGCCGGGCCACCTCGTCGTCCGACAGGACGGTCACCGTGCCGCCCACCGGGACCCGGCCGATGGCGCGGGCCAGCTCGATCACCGGCTGGGGGCACCGCAGCCCGAGCGCGTCGAGCTCCAGGGACTCCGCCTCCGGAGCCGCCGCGGCCACCGCGGGCGGCTCCGACACGCCGAGCCGCTCCCGTACGCCCGCCACCGCACCCGGCAGCACCTCCAGGAACGCGTTGACCTCCTCGGCGGGGGTGCCCGGCGGCAGGGACACCCGTACGTTCCCCTCCGACAGCACGCCCATCGCCCGCAGCACGTGACTGGGGGTCAGCGTGGAGCTCGTGCAGGAGGAGCCGGAGGAGACCGAGAAGCCCGCCCGGTCCAGCTCGTGCAGCAGCGCCTCCCCGTCGACGTACAGGCAGGAGAAGGTGACCAGGTGCGGCAGCCGCCGGTCCGCGTCGCCGACCACCTCCACGTCCGGGACCAGCCGCACCACCCGCCGCCGGATGCGGTCCACCAGGACCCGCAGCCGGGCCGCCTCCGTGTCCGCCTCCGCCCGTACGGCCCGCAAGGATGCCGCCGCCGCCACGATCGCGGGAAGGTTCACGAAGCCGGGGGAGCGCCCCGACTCCCTCTCGTCCGCGGGGCCTTGGGGCGAGTAACGGACCCCCTTGCGGACCGCGAGCAGGCCGACCCCGGGCGGGCCGCCCCATTTGTGCGCACTGGCCGCCAGGGCCGACCAGGTGCCCTCCACGGGACCCCAGGCCAGCGACTGCGCCGCGTCCACCAGCAGCGGCACCCCGGCCGCCGCGCAGACCTCGGCGACCTCGGCCACCGGCTGGACCGTGCCCACCTCGTGGTTGGCCGACTGCAGGCAGGCCAGGGCGGTCGCCGGGGTCAGCGCGCCGGCGTACCCGGCGGCGGACACCGCGCCCGAGCGGTCCACCGGGACCTCGGACACGCTCCCGCCGCGCGCCTCGTGCGCCGCCGCCGAATGCAGTACAGAACTGTGTTCGACCGCTGATACGACCAGATGGCCACCGACACGTCGCCGCCCGGCGAGGACACCCGCGATGCCCGAGTGAACCGCGTGCGTCCCCGAAGGAGTGAACACGAGCTCGTCGGCGCGGCATCCCACCGCCTCGGCGGCGGCCTCCCGCGCCGCGTCCAGGAGCAGTCGCGCGCGCCTGCCCTCCCGGTACAGCCTGGCCGGATCGGCCCAGCCCTCGTCCAGGGAGGCCTGCAACGCCTGCCGGGCCACGGGGTGCAGGGGAGCGGCGGACGCGGTGTCGAAGTACGGCATCCGGCCACGCTAACGCCGACCCCGAGCGTTCGAGGTCAGGGGGCGTCAGATGCGCCCCGGAGCCCGCCGTTCAGGGCTGTGTCCGCCGTCCCCCGGACGGCGGATCCATCCCTTCGGGGGCAGTAGCGGCGCGTTGGGCACCCTCCCCGCGCGACCCCAAATAGCGTCCAGTAGGGTTTGGTCCGCATAAACATCCAAACCCCTGCCTGCGTCAGGGCCGGCGACCGACCCGAACACGGCCGCGGCCGGCCGCGCGGGCCGAGACTCTCGGGAAGGCGCTACGTGAGTCCCTACGGCTCCGACCGCTCGCCGCGGCGCCCGATGCGGCGGAAGCTGCTGCAGGCGCTGACTGCGGGCGTGGTCCTGGCGACCGCCACTGGTTGCTCGTATACATGGAAAGACTTCCCCCGCCTCGGAATGCCGACTCCGGTAACCGAGGAGGCGCCGCGCATCCTCTCCCTGTGGCAGGGATCCTGGGCGGCCGCGCTCGTCACGGGCATCCTGGTGTGGGGCCTGATCATCTGGAGCGTCATCTTCCACCGGCGCAGCCGGACGAAGATCGAGGTCCCGGCGCAGACCCGGTACAACATGCCCATCGAGGCGCTGTACACGGTGGTCCCGCTCATCATCGTCTCGGTGCTCTTCTACTTCACCGCGCGTGACGAGTCGAAGCTCCTCGCCCTCACCCCGAAGCCGCCGCACACGATCAACGTGATCGGCTTCCAGTGGAGCTGGGGCTTCAACTACATCGAGAACGTCGACGGCGACGCGGCCACCCCGAAGGCGGGTGCGGTTCCCAAGGAGCTGGCCTCCATCCCGGACCGCTTCACCAAGGACTTCCCGGCGGGCGCCGAGGGCGTCTACGAGAAGGGCGTCCCGAGCGACCGCAACCCGCAGACGGGCAACCCGGGTCCGACCCTGGTCCTCCCCAAGGGTGAGAAGGTCCGCTTCATCCTGTCGTCCAACGACGTCATCCACTCCTTCTGGGTGGTCCCCTTCCTGTTCAAGCAGGACGTCATTCCGGGCCACACCAACGTCTTCGAGGTCGTCCCCAGCCAAGAGGGCACCTTCATGGGCAAGTGCGCCGAGCTCTGCGGCGTCGACCACTCCCGGATGCTCTTCAACGTCAAGGTCGTCTCCCCCGAGGAGTACAAGACGTACCTGAAGGAGCTGGCGGAGAAGGGTCAGACCGGCTTCCTCCCCGCCGGTATCAAGCAGACCGACCCGGCCCGGAATGCGGAAGTGAACAAACTGTGAGCATCCTCAACGAATCCCAGGGTGCCCCCGCAGCCGACTCGTACGAGAACGAGCTGCCGGTGCGGCGCAAGCAGCCGGGCAACGTGGTCGTGAAGTGGCTCACCACCACCGACCACAAGACCATCGGCACGATGTACCTGGTCACCTCGTTCGTGTTCTTCATCATCGGCGGTCTGCTGGCGCTCTTCATGCGCGCCGAGCTGGCCCGTCCGGGCACGCAGATCATGTCGAACGAGCAGTTCAACCAGGCGTTCACCATGCATGGCACGATCATGCTGCTGATGTTCGCCACCCCGCTGTTCGCGGGCTTCGCCAACTGGATCATGCCGCTGCAGATCGGCGCGCCCGACGTGGCGTTCCCGCGGCTGAACATGTTCGCGTACTGGCTGTACCTCTTCGGCTCGACCATCGCGGTGGCCGGCTTCGTCACGCCGAACGGCGCCGCCGACTTCGGCTGGTTCGCCTACTCCCCGCTGTCGGACGCGGTCCGCTCGCCGGGCATCGGCGCCGACATGTGGATCATGGGTCTGGCCTTCTCCGGCTTCGGTACGATCCTCGGCTCGGTCAACTTCATCACCACGATCATCTGCATGCGCGCTCCCGGCATGACGATGTTCCGCATGCCGATCTTCACCTGGAACGTGCTGCTGACCGGTGTTCTGGTCCTGCTCGCCTTCCCGGTCCTGGCCGCCGCGCTCTTCGCGCTGGAGTCCGACCGCAAGTTCGGCTCGCACGTGTTCGACAGTGCCAACGGTGGAGCACTGCTCTGGCAGCACCTCTTCTGGTTCTTCGGACACCCGGAGGTGTACATCATCGCGCTGCCGTTCTTCGGCATCGTCTCCGAGATCATCCCGGTCTTCTCGCGCAAGCCGATGTTCGGCTACATCGGCCTGATCGCCGCGACGATCGCGATCGCCGGCCTCTCGGTGACCGTGTGGGCCCACCACATGTACGTCACCGGCGGTGTGTTGCTGCCGTTCTTCTCCTTCATGACCTTCCTGATCGCGGTACCGACCGGTGTGAAGTTCTTCAACTGGATCGGCACCATGTGGAAGGGCTCGCTGTCCTTCGAGACCCCGATGCTCTGGACGATCGGCTTCCTGGTCACCTTCACCTTCGGTGGTCTGACCGGCGTCATCCTGGCCTCGCCCCCGATGGACTTCCACGTCTCCGACTCGTACTTCGTCGTCGCCCACTTCCACTACGTCGTCTTCGGCACCGTGGTGTTCGCGATGTTCGCCGGCTTCCACTTCTGGTGGCCGAAGTTCACGGGCAAGATGCTGGACGAGCGCCTCGGCAAGATCACCTTCTGGACGCTGTTCATCGGCTTCCACGGCACCTTCCTGGTGCAGCACTGGCTGGGCGCCGAGGGCATGCCGCGTCGTTACGCGGACTACCTCGCGGCCGACGGCTTCACCACGCTGAACACGATCTCCACGATCAGCTCCTTCGTGCTGGGCCTGTCGATGCTGCCGTTCATCTACAACGTGTGGAAGACGGCCAAGTACGGCAAGAAGATCGAGGTCGACGACCCGTGGGGCTACGGCCGTTCGCTCGAATGGGCGACGTCCTGCCCGCCGCCGCGGCACAACTTCCTCACCCTGCCGCGCATCCGTAGCGAGTCGCCGGCGTTCGACCTCCACCACCCGGAGATCGCCGCACTCGACCACCTCGAGGACCACGGCGCCAAGGCGGCCGTCACCGGTGGCAAGGAGGCCGGCAAGTGAAGATCCAGGGCAAGATGTTCCTCTGGCTCTCCTTCTTCATCCTGATCATGGCCGTCGTGTACGGCGTGTGGTCGAAGGAGCCCGTCGGAACCACCGCGCTCTTCCTGGCCTTCGGCCTGAGCGTCATGATCGGCTACTACCTGGCCTTCACGGCCAAGCGCGTCGACGAGATGGCCCAGGACAACCTGGAGGCCGACGTCGCCGACGAGGCCGGCGAGCTGGGGTTCTTCTCCCCGCACAGCTGGCAGCCGCTCTCGCTGGGCATCGGTGGCGCGCTCGCCTTCATGGGCGTCATCTTCGGCTGGTGGCTCATGTACTTCTCGGCCCCGATCATCCTGATCGGCCTGTGGGGCTGGGTGTACGAGTACTACCGCGGTGAGAACGCCAACCAGTAGGACGCAAAGCACCGCGCGGCCCGGCCGCGCACCACGTGGGGCCCGGACACCTCTTCGGAGGAGTCCGGGCCCCTCGTTTGCAGTCACCCCGCGCGCCGTAATTGTCATATCTTCATAGCGTTGGCCCCATGAAGCACTCACCGCGTCTTTGGACGGTACTCAGCTGCTCCCTGCTGGTCGCGTCCCTCGGGGCCGGCGCCACCGCATGCGGGTCCGGCGACAACCCGCTGTCGGCCCGCCCGGTCGACGCGGGCGAGCAGGTCGCCTTCAACCGGACCGCAGGCAGCCGCCCCGTCGACCCCAACCGGCCCCTGGAGATCACCGCCAGGAACAAGGGCAGCCGGATCACCGACGTGACGGTCGTGGACACCCACGGCCGCCGCCTGGCGGGCGAACTCAGCGCCAAGGGCGACCGGTGGCACAGCACCGCCCCCATGGCCGCAGGCGTCCGCTACACCGTCACCGTGAGCACCGAGGACCAGCGGGGCACCCCGGGCCGGCGCACGATGGCCTTCGACACCACCCCGTCCAAAGGCGTCCTGAAGGTCGAATTCGGCCCGGAGGAGGGCAAGTACGGCGTCGGACAGCCCCTCACCGCCGAACTCAACGAGCCCGTCAAGGACAAGGCCGCGCGCGCCGTCGTCGAACGGGGCCTGGTCGTCGACGCCCCGGACGGGGTCGAAGGAGCCTGGCACTGGGTCGACGACAAGAAGCTGCACTACCGCCCGAAGGACTACTGGCCCGCCAACACCACCGTCTCCGTACGGAGCAACCTGGAGGGCATCAGGATCACCGACGACCTCCACGGGGCCGCCGCCAAGCCCCTGAAGCTGGAGATCGGCGACCGCGTCGAGGTCACCACCGACGCCTCCGCGCACTGGCTGACCTTCAAGCGCAACGGAGAAGTGATCAATTCCATCCCCGTCACCACCGGCAAGCCCGGGTTCTCCACCCGGAACGGCATCAAGGTGGTGCTGGGCAAGCAGTACTACGTACAGATGCGCGGGGACACCGTCGGCATCGGCGGCAGCGAGTACTACAACCTGCCCGTCTACTACGCCACCCGCGTCACCTGGAGTGGTGAATACGTCCACGCCGCCCCGTGGTCCATCGGCTCCCACGGCTACGCCAACGTCAGCCACGGCTGCACCGGCATGAGCACCGGCAACGCCGCCTGGTTCTACGAGAACATCACCGAGGGCGACATCGTCCAGGTGATCAACAGCATCGGCGACGACATGGACATCTTCGGCAACGGCTTCGGGGACTGGAACATGGACTGGAAGGACTGGCGCGAGGGCAGCGCCCTCCTCCAGGGCACCCGGGAAGGCCGCAGCCACATCGACCAGGCGCGCCTCAGGCCCACGGTCTGACCGGCCGGGCCCCCGGACGCGGTCCGGGGGCCCGCCGGGCGTCCGCGGGCGTCAGGCCGCCGAGGAGGACAGCCTCGCCCGCAGCAGGGCCGCCAGGGCGTCCGCGAACTCCACCGGGTCCACCGGAAGGGTCACCGCGGCGTCCGCGCGGCTCCACGTGGCCAGCCAGGCGTCCTGGGGGCGCCCCATCAGCAGCAGCACCGGGGGACACCGGAAGATCTCGTCCTTGATCTGCCGGCACACACCCATGCCCCCGGCCGGAACCGCCTCGCCGTCCAGCACGCACACGTCGATGCCGCCCGCGTCCAGCTCCGACAGGACAGCCGGCAGGGTCGCGCACTCCAGGAACTCCACCGGCGGCAGATCCGCGGCGGGACGGCGGCCCGCCGCCAGTCTCACCTGCTCCCGGGTGCCCGCGTCGTCGCTGTAGACCAGAACCCGCGCAGTCGCCCGCATTTCGATCCTCCACGTGTCCCATGAATCACGTTGATGTTGCGCGGGATGCTACTCCTCCCCCCGCCCTGTCAACATCGGTTCGGACATGTGCACGGGGCCGTTCGGAGAGGTCATCTGATGGGCCGTTCGGGCCTTGCACACGCCCCTGACACTCCGAACGGCACCCCCCGGGGTGAGGGCGGGATAAGCGACCGACATAATGTCGGTCGTGGCGACAGCAACGACAGTAGATACCGGGCACGCGCACCCGACGGTCAACCGGCCGAACCTCGTCAGCGTCGGAACCATCATCTGGTTGAGTTCCGAGCTGATGTTCTTCGCGGCCCTCTTCGCGATGTACTTCACCCTGCGATCCGTGACGGGTCCCGAGTACTGGACGGAACAGGCGAACACCCTGAACCTCCCGTTCTCGGCGACGAACACGACGATCCTGGTGCTTTCCTCCCTCACCTGCCAGCTCGGCGTATTCGCCGCCGAGCGCGGTGACGTGAAGAAGCTCCGGACGTGGTTCATCATCACGTTCGTCATGGGTGCGATCTTCATTGGCGGCCAGGTGTTCGAGTACACCGAGCTGGTCAAGCACGAGGGCATGAGCCTCTCGTCCGGTCCGTACGGCTCGGTCTTCTACCTGACCACCGGCTTCCACGGTCTGCACGTGACGGGCGGTCTCATCGCCTTCCTGCTGGTCCTCGGCCGGACGTACGCGGCCAAGAGGTTCACCCACGAACAGGCCACGTCGGCCATCGTCGTGTCCTACTACTGGCACTTCGTCGACGTCGTCTGGATCGGCCTCTTCGCGACGATCTACCTGATCAAGTAGCGAACACGTCACCGGGCCCGACCCGGCACTCCATCCAGACACACCGACGCAGAAGATCCTGACACCGGGGTAATCCGTGAAAAAGCTCTCCGCACGACGACGCCATCCGCTGGCGGCGGTCGTCGTTCTACTCCTCGCGCTGGCGGCCACTGGGGGGCTGTACGCCGCCTTTGCTCCCGCGGGCAAGGCGCAGGCCGATGAAACCGCCCAGTCCCTCGCCATCGAGGAGGGCAAGAAGCTCTACGCCGTGGGTTGCGCAAGCTGCCACGGAACCGGCGGTCAGGGTTCCTCTGACGGCCCGAGCCTGGTCGGCGTCGGCTCCGCGGCCGTCGACTTCCAGGTGAGCACGGGCCGCATGCCCGCCCAGCAGCCCGGCGCCCAGGTGCCGAAGAAGCCGGTCATCTACACCCAGGCGCAGATCGACCAGCTGGCCGCGTACATCGCCTCCCTCGGCGCCGGCCCGATCACGCCGACCGAGAAGCAGTACGACCCGGCGGACGCCGACATCGCCAACGGTGGCGAGCTGTTCCGCAACAACTGCGCGCAGTGCCACAACTTCACCGGTGAAGGCGGCG
Source organism: Streptomyces yangpuensis (assembly GCF_024666385.1). NCBI lineage: Bacteria > Bacillati > Actinomycetota > Actinomycetes > Kitasatosporales > Streptomycetaceae > Streptomyces > Streptomyces yangpuensis. The sequence continues at coordinate 2,121,726 of NZ_CP102514.1, read as the reverse complement.
CGCTGACCAACGGCAAGTACGCCCCCAACCTTGAGGACGTCTCGCCGAAGCACATCTACGAGGCCATGCAGACCGGCCCGCAGAACATGCCCTCCTTCCCCGACAGCACCATGCCGGAGAAGCAGAAGAAGGACATCATCGCGTACCTCCAGAACGTGAACGGTGAGAAGTCGACCAACCCCGGTGGTCTCAAGCTCGGTGGCCTCGGCCCCGTCTCCGAGGGTCTGTTCGGCTGGATCTTCGCTCTGGGTGCGCTGATCGCTGTCGCCGTCTGGGTCGCGGCCCACACCGCTAAGGCCAAGAAGTCATGAGTAGCCAAGAGATTCCCGAAGAGAAGCACCTGCCGAGCGAGCAGGGCGACGCCCACCACGGTGGCGTAGCAGTGGCGGACGACCCGTTCGCCGACCCGGGCCTGCCGGTCCACAAGCCGCGCATCCAGGACATCGACGAGCGTGCGGCGAAGCGTTCCGAGCGCACCGTCGCCATGCTGTTCACGCTGTCGATGCTGGCCACGATCGGCTTCATCGCCTCGTACGTGATCTTCCCGGTCGACAAGATCGTCTTCATCTTCCCGCTCGGGAAGGTCAGCGCGCTCAACTTCGCCCTGGGCATGACGCTGGGCACGGCCCTCTTCTGCATCGGCGCGGGCGCGGTCCACTGGGCCCGCACCCTGATGTCCGACGTCGAGGTCGCCGACGACCGCCACGAGATCGCCGCTTCGCCGGAGGTCAAGGCGAAGGTCCTGCAGGACTTCGCCGACGGCGCCAACGAGTCCGGCATCGGCCGCCGTCCGCTGATCCGCAACACGATGCTCGGCGCGCTGGCCATGCTGCCGCTCTCCGCCGTCGTGATCATGCGCGACCTGGGCCCGCTGCCCGAGGACAAGCTGCGCCACACCATGTGGGCCAAGGGCAAGCTGCTCATCAACCAGAACACGATGGAGCCGCTGCGTCCCGAGGACGTGCTCGTCGGTTCGCTGACGTTCGCCATGCCCGAGGGCCTGGACGAGCACCAGCACGACTTCCAGACGCAGATCGCCAAGGCCGCCCTGATGATCGTCCGCATTCAGCCGGAGGACATCAAGGACAAGCAGGAACTCGAGTGGTCCCACGACGGGATCGTGGCCTACTCGAAGATCTGCACCCACGTCGGCTGCCCGATCAGCCTGTACGAGCAGCAGACGCACCACGTGCTCTGCCCGTGCCACCAGTCCACCTTCGACCTCTCCGACGGCGCCCGCGTCATCTTCGGCCCGGCCGGTCACGCGCTTCCGCAGCTGCGGATCGGCGTGAATGGTGACGGCTTCCTCGAAGCGCTCGGCGACTTCGAAGAGCCCGTCGGTCCTGCATTCTGGGAGCGCGGATGAGCACCGCCACTGACAACAAGGCGCGCAAAGCGCCGGCCGGCGAGCGCGTAGCGGACTGGGCGGACGGCCGCCTGGGCATCTACAGCCTGGCCAAGGCCAACATGCGCAAGATCTTCCCGGACCACTGGTCCTTCATGCTGGGTGAGATCTGCCTCTACAGCTTCATCATCATCATCCTCACGGGTGTGTACCTGACGCTGTTCTTCCACCCGAGCATGAACGAGGTGGAGTACCACGGCAGTTACGTCCCCATGCAGGGCGTGCTGATGTCGGAGGCCTTCGCCTCGACACTCGACATCAGCTTCGACGTCCGCGGTGGTCTGCTCATCCGCCAGATCCACCACTGGGCGGCGCTGATCTTCGTCGCGGCGATGATCGTGCACATGATGCGCGTCTTCTTCACCGGCGCGTTCCGCAAGCCGCGCGAGGTCAACTGGATCTTCGGCTTCCTGCTGCTGGTCCTCGGCATGTTCACCGGCTTCACCGGTTACTCGCTGCCGGACGACCTGCTCTCGGGTACCGGTGTCCGCTTCATGCAGGGCGCGATCCTGTCCGTCCCGGTCGTCGGCACCTACCTGTCGATGTTCCTGTTCGGCGGTGAGTTCCCGGGCGGCGACTTCGTCGCACGCTTCTACTCGGTGCACATCCTGCTGCTGCCCGGCATCATGATGGGCCTCCTCGTGGCCCACCTGATCTTGGTCTTCTACCACAAGCACACCCAGTACGCGGGCCCCGGCAAGACGAACAACAACGTCGTCGGCATGCCGCTGCTGCCGGTCTACATGGCCAAGGCCGGAGGCTTCTTCTTCCTGGTCTTCGGTGTCATCTCGGTCGTCGCCGCGGTCGCCTCGATCAACCCGATCTGGGCCCTCGGCCCGTACCGCCCGGACCACGTGTCCACCGGTGCGCAGCCCGACTGGTACATGGGTATGCCGGAAGGCCTGATCCGTGCCATGCCCGGCTGGGAGATCAACCTGTGGGGCCACACGCTCGTCCTGGGCGTGTTCATCCCGCTGGTCCTCTTCCCGCTGGTCCTCGGCGCGATCGCCGTCTGGCCGTTCATCGAGTCCTGGGTCACCGGCGACAAGCGCGAGCACCACATCCTGGACCGCCCGCGCAACGTCCCGACCCGTACGGCCTTCGGTGTCGCCTGGATCGCGGAGTACATCGTGCTCCTCATCGGCGGCGGCAACGACATGTTCGCCCAGTACTTCCACCTGTCGATCAACGCGATCACGTGGTTCGTCCGGATCGGCTTCTTCGTCGTCCCGGTCGTCGCCTTCATCGTCACCAAGCGGATCTGCCTCGGCCTCCAGCGCCGGGACCGGGACAAGGTGCTGCACGGTCGCGAGACCGGCATCATCAAGCGCCTGCCGCACGGTGAGTTCGTCGAGGTCCACGAGCCGCTCCCGCAGGGCAATCTGCACACCCTCACCGCGCACGAGCAGTACAAGCCGATCGAGATCGGCCCGACGGTCGACGAGAACGGTGTCGAGCGCAAGGTGAAGGCCACCGAGAAGCTGCGCGCGAAGCTCAGCAAGGGCTTCTACGCCGAGGGGAACCAGATCCCCAAGCCCACGGTGGAGGAGTACAAGGAGATCCAGTCCGGCCACGGCCACCACTGATCCCCTGCACCACCGCATGAGGGACTGATTTCGGTCAGTCCTGGTGTCGCCACGGCGAGAGCCCCGTCCAGTGTCTGGACGGGGCTCTTTGCCGTAACCGGGGCTGGATAGGCTGATCTCCGACCCATTCGACGTGGAACCCCCATCAACAGCAGGAGCGGACCATGAACGTTGCGACCCCGGCAGGCGGCGACAGCGTGGCGGCCCGTGGCTGGCCGGCCGTCCTCGACGCCCTGCTGACCGGCCAGGACCTGAGCGCCGACGACACCGCCTGGGCCATGGACCGGATCATGCGGGGGGAGGCCACCGACGCCCAGATCGCCGGCTTCGTGGTGGCCCTGCGGGCCAAGGGGGAGACGGTCGCGGAGATCAACGGCCTGGTACGGGCCATGTACGGGCACGCCAACCTCATCGAGGTACCGGGCCGGACCGTCGACATCGTCGGCACCGGCGGCGACGGCGCCAAGACGGTCAACATCTCCACGATGTCGGCGATCGTCGTCGCAGGCACCGGCGCCAAGGTGGTCAAGCACGGCAACCGTGCCGCGTCCTCCGCCAGCGGCTCCTCCGACGTCCTGGAGAAGCTCGGCGTCAACCTCGACCTCCCCATCGACGGCGTGGTGCGGGTCGCGGAGGAGGCGGGCATCACCTTCTGCTTCGCCGTGAAGTTCCACCCGGCCCTGCGGCACGTCGCGGGCGCCCGCCGGGAACTGGGCATCCGCACCACCTTCAACGTCCTCGGCCCGCTGACCAACCCCGCCCGCGTACGGTCCCAGGCCAGCGGCGTCGCCGACCCCCGGATGGCCCCCATCGTGGCCGGCGTGCTCGCCGAGCGCGGCTCGTCCGCCCTGGTCTTCCGCGGCGACGACGGCCTCGACGAACTGACCACCACCGCGACCTCACGGGTCTGGTGGGTCCGCGACGGCAAGGTCTCCGAGCAGTCCTTCGACCCGCGTGACGTCGGCATCCCGCTGGTCGGCGTCTCCGCCCTGGCCGGCGGGGACCCCTCGTACAACGCGGACGTGGCCCGCCGCCTGCTGGCCGGCGAGACCGGACCGGTACGCGACGCCGTCCTGCTGAACTCCGCCGCCGCCCTGGTCGCCCTGGACCCGGGCCCGGGCACCCTGGAGGAGCAGATCGCGGCCGGCATCACCCGCGCGGCCGAGTCGATCGACTCCGGTTCCGCCCGGGCCGCACTGGAGCGCTGGGTGACGGCCAGCAACGCCTGATCCGGCACCCGTTTCGAGCCAAACCCCGGTCCACCATGCGGACCGGGGTCTTGTGCACGAGGATCTTGTGGCAGGATGCGGACCAGGTCACGAGTGACAGCGTTCAGGCCCCGGCTTGCTGTCCGGCAACCCTCCTTCCGTGGCGGGGTGCCCCGGGTGATGACCGGGCTGTAGGCAGCAAGGCCTACGGCAAGCGCGGATCCCTCGACACCAGGGGTCCTGGTCTCTCGAGGAGCGTTTTCCGTGAGCAAGCGAATGCGATAGGGCGACTGCCGCCCCTACTTCACCCTCGGACCAGGGTCATTTCGGCGTACCCCGACCGTCCCGTCCGAGGCCCCTCCCGTACCCCGGACGGCCGCAGCGCCGTACCCGCGTACGGGCACACCGAAGCCATTCAGCCCTGCCTGCCGGGAGATACCGCCATGTCCGCATCCCTGAACGCCGCCGTCGCCACCACTGCCGCGTCGGACCCCGCCTGCGCCGAGCCGCTCGCCGTCCTCGGCCGCGACGTCACCGTCCCCCTCGTCACCGGCGGCGAGGTCACCTACGCGGCCCTCGACTACGCGGCCAGCGCCCCCGCCCTCCAGCGGGTCTGGGACGACGTGGCCGCCTACGCCCCCTACTACGGCAGCGTCCACCGCGGCGCCGGATACCTCTCGCAGCTCTCCACCGACCTCTTCGAGCAGAGCCGGGCCACGGTCGCCGAATTCCTCGACTGCCGCCCCACCGACCAGGTCGTCTTCACCCGCTCCACCACCGACTCCCTGAACCTCCTCGCGGCGGTCATCCCCGCCGACTGCCAGGTGTTCGTCTTCGAGACCGAGCACCACGCCTCGCTCCTGCCCTGGACGAACGCGCAGGTCACCTACCTCAACGCGCCGCGCACCCCGGCCGAGGCCGTCGCCACCCTGGAGCGGGCACTCGCCGACCGCGAGCCGTACGGCCCGGCGCTCGTGTGCGTCACCGGCGCGTCCAACGTCACCGGCGAGCTGTGGCCGGTGAAGGAACTCGCCGCCGCCGCGCACGCCCACGGCGCGCGGATCGTGCTGGACGCCGCCCAGCTGGCCCCGCACCACCCCGTCTCCGTGCGCGACCTCGACGTCGACTGGGTCGCCTTCTCCGGCCACAAGCTCTACGCACCCTTCGGCTCGGGTGTCCTCGCCGGCCGCGCCGACTGGCTGCGGCAGGCCGAGCCGTACCTGGCCGGCGGCGGAGCCTCCCGCAAGGTCTCCCGCCGCGAGGACGGCGGCGTGGACGTCGAGTGGCACACCACGGCCGCGCGCCACGAGGCCGGCTCCCCGAACGTCATCGGCGTCTACTCCATCGCCTCCGCCTGCCGGGCCCTGACCGAGGCGGGCTTCGAGAACCTGGTGGCGCGCGAGCAGCGGCTGGTGGAGCGGGTCCGTGAGGGCCTCGCCGAGGTCCCGGCCGTCCGGATCCTGTCCCTCTTCGGGGACGACGCCCCGCGGGTCGGCGTCCTCTCCTTCGTCGTGGACGGCTGGAACAGCTCCCACTTCGCCGCCGCGCTCTCCGCCGAGTACGGGATCGGCGTACGGGACGGCCTGTTCTGCGCCCACCCGCTGGTGCGGACCCTGCTGGGCAGCGAGCCGCAGACGCAGGGCGAGTGCGGTGCCCCGGAGGCGGCGCCGGGGGAGCGGTCGCTGAACGCGATCCGCGTCAGCTTCGGTGCGGGCACGCCGGACGAGCACGTCGATCGCTTCGTGCGGGCGGTGAAGGAACTCGTCACGGACGGCGCGAAGTGGCAGTACCGCACGGAGGAAGGCCGCTGCGTCCCGGCGGTGTGACCTGCGGTGCCCCTGCGGGGTTGCTCGGCCGTGCCCCTGCGGGGTTGCTCGGCCGTGCCCCTGCGGGGTTGCTCGGCGGTGTCCTGTGCGGTGGTGTCGTGGGGCGGGGTGTGCGGGGTGGGGTGGTGCCCCGCACGAGGGTCTCCTCGGCTCGGCGCGTGCTGCCTTGTCGCGGCATGGCGGCCTTGGTTGCGCGCTCGTCCTGCGGGGACCCTCCTGCGTGTCCCCGCCCCACGGCAGCGCTCCGGCGACCCACGGCCGAGGGGAGCGGGGACGGTGTGGGGTGGTGCCCCGCACGAGGGTCTCCTCGGCTCGGCGCGGACTGCTTGTCACGGCCCAGGCGACTTTGGTCGCGCCTCGTCCTGCGGGGACCCTCCTGCGTGTCCCCACCCCACGGCAGCGCTCCGGCCGAGGGGAGTGGGGACGGGCCGGGGTGTCCCCGCAGGACGAGGCGGTACCAAGGCCGTCTGGCCGGGACGTACCCGCGCGCGCCGAGCCGAGGAGACACCCCGGACCGGCCCCGCTCCCCGACCCCGCCCGACAAACCGAACCCAAGCCAGAGCCGGAATCGCCGAGCGCGCCCGCAGGGCACACCGCTCCCCGACCCGGGCGGAGCCGAGGCCGGACTGCCGAGCCGCCTGCAGGGCAAGTCGCACCGGTGCCCGACCCCCGGCGGAGCCGAGGCCGGACTGCTCAGCCAGCGCTACGCGTCGAGGCCGATGGCGAACGCCGCCTCCAGGTCGTGCTGCGAGTACGTGCGGAACGCCACGTGCGTGTCCGTCGCCTCGACGCCCGGGATCTTGCTGATGCGGCCGGGGATGATGTCGGCCAGGTTCTCGTGGCGGTTCACGCGGACCAGCGCGATCAGGTCGTACGTCCCCGTGACGGAGTAGACCTCGCTGACGCTGTCCAGCGCGGCGATGGACTCGGCGATCTCGGGGATGCGGTCCACGCTGGTCTTGATGAGCACGATCGCGGTGATCACGGCTGGCTGTCTCCCTCGGTGGCCGTCGCTGGTCGCCTCACTCTAGTCGTACCCCGATAGCGGGCCCATGCGTAGAGGAAGCCGAGCGAGAACCCCACCAGATGGGCCAGATAGGCGACTCCCGGCCCGCTGTCGGCGCGGTGGGCCGCCACCCATTGGAGGGCGAACCAGAACAGCAGCACCATCCAGGCCGGGAAGCGCAGCGGCAGGAAGAAGAGGAACGGGAACAGGCTCGTCACCCTCGCCCGCGGGAGCAGGAAGAGGAAAGCGCCCAGTACGGCCGAGATCGCACCGGACGCGCCGACCAGCGTCTGCGCGGACTCCGCGTTGGCCGCCGCGTACGCCGCCAGCGCCAGGTAGCCCGTACAGAGGTAGAAGACGAGGAACGCGGGACGGCCCATCCGCTCCTCGGCCATCGCGCCGAAGACGAAGAGGAAGAGCATGTTCCCGAGCAGGTGCAGCCAGCTGCCGTGGACGAACAGCGCGGTCAGCGGCGTCAGCCAGGCGCGCGGGGTGTCCGTGAAGAGCTCGGCCGGGACCACGCCCCAGCGCCGGAAGTACGCGGTGCCCGCGGCCAGCAGGTCGTCACCCGTTCCGTAGCCGGGATCGAGCCCGGACGCGGGGCTCAGCACGAACACCACCGCGCAGCCCGCGATCAGCGCATGGGTGACCACCGGTCCCCGGGCAGCTTCGCGCACGGTCCGCCACCTTACGATCATGTGACAGAGCATGACGCAACGCGACCCCCCTGGAGCGGTGGCAGGCCGTAGGGTTACGAGCTGCGGTGCTCAGGCCGACGCGGACGGCCGAACGGACCGCTTTAATTGAATCAGCTACGAAGGAGAGAGCGGCCCGATGACGGTTCCCCTGCCGACCGACACCACGCGGTGGCGCTGCACCCTGTGCGGCAACCTCACCCGCTTCGACGTCACCCGCTCGTCGAAGGTCGTCGAGTACATCCACCTGGACCTCGCCGGGGAGCCCAAGGTCGAGGAACGCGAGGTGGTCAATGAGACCATCGAGTCTGTCCGCTGTCGCTGGTGCAACGCGGTGGACCAGATCGAGCTCGTGGACAGGCCGGGCGCGGACTCCTGAAGGAGCCCCGCCCGCAGGTAGACCATCACGGTAGGGGTGACGGATTGTGGAGCCAGCAAGCGGCGCCGGGGCGGCCGACGCGGCCGACGACGCCGCGGAGGCGCTCGACCGCCCGCTGCCGGAAGGCGTGCGGCGCCGGGTCGTCGCGCTCGTCTCGGACGCCTTCGGCGCGCTGACGGTCGCGGACCTGCCGGCGCAGCTGCGCCAGTACGCCCGGTTCACCCCGACCCGGCGCGCCAAGTTCGCGGGCAACGCCATGGCCGCCGCGGTCGAGACCGATCCGGTGTTCCGCAGCAGGGTCGCCGAGAAGCTGCGCGAGGCGCAGTCGGACCTGGCCGGCGCGCTGGAGTCGGGCGCGCCGCCGGCGGCCGCGGACCCGCTGGACGTGGCGGCCGCCGCTTTCGTCCTGCGGCCCGCGGGGTGGGTCAAGCTGGTGGCCGCCGCGGGCGAGGAGGCGCAGCGCGCCGACGCCGAGCGGGTCGGTGAGGAGAGCCGGCGCGAGCTGGAGCGGCTGCGCGAGGAGCTGGAGCACGTACGGGAGCTGCAGCGCACGGGCGGTGAGCAGGTTCGGGCCGAGCTGGAGGCGGCGCGCAAGGAAGCGGAATCGCTTCAGCGGCGGCTGCGCAGTGCGCTCAGCGACGTCAAGCGCGGCGAGGCGGCCCTGCGCAAGGTGACCGCCGAGATCGACGGGATCCGCGGCGAGGCCGCGACCCGCGTGGCGGCCGCCGAGAGCGAGAGCCGGCGGCTCAAGTCCCGTCTCTCGGAGGTGGAGACGGCGCTGGAGACCTCGCGCCGGGCCACCCGCGAGGGGCGCAGCATCGAGGACATGCGGCTGCGGCTGCTCCTGGACACCGTGCTGGACGCGGCGCAGGGGCTGCGCCGTGAGCTGGCGCTGCCACCGGTGAACACCCGCCCGGCCGACACGGTGGACGCGGTGGAGCCGGGCCGGATGACGCCGAAGGACATCGCGGCGCGCGCCCTGTCGGAGACCGATCCGGCGCTGCTGGACCAGTTGTTGGCGCTGCCCCAGGCCCATCTGGTGGTCGACGGCTACAACGTGACCAAGACCGGCTATCCGACGATGCCGCTGGAGAAGCAGCGGCTGCGGCTGCTGGGCGGGCTGTCGATGCTGGCCGCACAGACGGGTGCGGAGATGACCTGTGTCTTCGACGGCGCGGAGCTGGCGGCCCCGGTGCTGCTCGCGCCGCCGCGCGGGGTGCGGGTGCTGTTCTCCAAGGCCGGGGTGACGGCCGACGAGCTGATCCGGCAGCTGGTGCGGGCGGAGCCGCCGGGCCGGCCGGTGGTCGTGGTGTCCACGGACCGGGAGGTCGCCGACGGGGTGGCCAAGGCCGGAGCGCGGCCCGTAACGTCCGCTTTGTTGCTGAAGCGGCTTTCGCGCGTTTCCTAACTCCCGGCCCGAATGCCGGAATTGACGGGTCCTGTCGAGGACGCACCGTCAAGCACCCGGCACGGAGCGTGGGCTGAAGGTAAAGAACCTGGTCGGAGCCCGAGTTTTTTCCCGGCAGGATTTGAACTGATCACAGCAGGGTCACTAGGGTCTGCTCAAACCTTCGTGCGGTAGATCACTCATTCGGGGTGGCAGCGAAGGTGCTGCCGAGTTGCGTTCTTCGGCGGCTCCAGGAAGAAGGAGATCGCCTTCGTGGCGTCCCACCGTCGACCCAAGCAGCCGACCCGCGCTCGTGTGACCGTGCTCACCTCGGTCGCGGCCGCAGCCGTCGCCCTCACCGCACAGAGCGCCTCCGCAGCTCCGGCCAAGCCGAGCAAGGACGAGGTCAAGAGCCAGGTCGACGCCCTCTACGAAGAGGCGGAGCAGGCCACCGAGAAGTTCAACGGGGCCAAGGAGCGCCAGGCGACGCTCGAGAAGGAGATCGGGCAGATCCAGGACCAGGTCGCGCGCGGCCAGAGCGAGCTCAACGAGCTGCGCAGCGTGCTCGGTTCGATGGCGAGCGCCCAGTACCGCACCGGCGGCATCGACCCCTCCCTGGCCCTCCTCCTCTCCGAGGACCCCGACGGCTACCTCGACAAGGCCTCCTCCCTGGAGCACCTGAGCGGCAAGCAGGTCGAAGCGGTCCAGAAGATCCAGGCGAAGCAGCGCACCCTCGCGCAGCAGCGCCAGGAGGCTTCCGGCAAGCTCGCCGACCTCGACGCCACCCGCAAGGAACTCGCCGAGAAGAAGAAGGTCTCGTCCGAGAAGCTCGCCGCCGCCCAGGCCATCCTCAACACCCTCACGGCGCAGGAGCGCGCCGCGCTGAAGGACGAGGAGACGCGCGCCAGCCGCGCCGACAGCCAGCGCGTCGACCTCGGCGACGTCAAGGCCTCCGGCCGCGCGGGAGCCGCCCTCGCCGCCGCCAAGACCAAGGTGGGCAGCGCGTACATCTCGGGCCACGAGGGCCCCAGCTCCTTCGACTGCTCCGGGCTGACCCAGTGGGCGTACAAGCAGGCCGGCGTCAACATCAGCCGCGTCACCTACACCCAGGCCAACGACGGCACCCGCATCAGCCGCAGCCAGCTGCAGCCCGGTGACCTGGTCTTCTTCTACGGAGACCTGCACCACGTCGGCCTGTACGCCGGCAACAACATGACGCTGCACGCCTCGAACCCGCGCGGCGGCGTCAAGTACGAGTCGATGGACAACATGCCGTTCCAGTTCGGCGTCCGCATCGGCTGACGGCCGACGGACGCGCCGTACGCCGCCCATCCGGGCGAATTCCACGGCCCCGCTCTGACCACACGCCCCGCCGGTGACCTGCGTCTCCGGCGGGGCGTCGGCATGTGTGCCCGCCCCCGGTCGTTGGCCGGTGCGTGATCGCGCGGCTACTGTCTGCCAGCGCGGAACCCGGCACACGGCCGTCCACGGGGGCGGACCCGGGCCCGCCCAGCGGAAGGGAGCGGGTTCACATGGCGTCCCATCGTCGGCCCGGGCTCGGCGGCCTCGACCGGAACACCAAGGTCACCGTCCTCACCGCCGCCGCGGCCACCGCCGCGGTCGCCCTGGCGGGCGCACCCGCGGGCGCGGCCCCGAGCCTGCCGCAGGAGCCCGGCGGCGGCGCGAGATCCGGCGTCAGCGCCCAGGTCGACCGGCTCTACGAGGAGGCCGAGCAGGCCACCGAGCACTTCAACGAGGCGGGCGAGAAGGCCGACAGGCTCCGCACCGAGGTCAACCGGGCCCAGGACGCGGTCGCCCGCGGCCAGGAGCGCATCAACACCATGCGCGGCGTCCTCGGCACCTTCGCCGGGGCCCAGTACCGCAGCGGCGGCATCGACCCCGCCGTCGCGCTGATGCTCGCCCGGGACCCCGACTCCTACCTGGAACAGGCCGCAGCACTGGACCGGCTGACCGAACGCCAGGCCCGGCAGCTCGACGAACTGCGCCACGAGCAGCGCCGGCTCGGCCAGGTGCGCGCGGAGGCCTCCCGCAAACTCGCCGAACTCGACGCGCTGCGCTCCGACGTCGCCCGCCACAAGCGTGCCGTCACCGCCAAACTCGCCGCTGCGCAGCGGCTCCTCAACTCCATGCCGACCCAGGAGCGGGCCGACTTCGAGCGCTCCTCCCGCTCCGGCGGGCGCCACGACGGCCAGCCCGACCTGGGCCCGATGGGCGACGGCCCCTCCTCCGGCCGTGCCGCGGCGGCCGTGATGGCGGCCCGGGCCGCCGTCGGCCGCCCGTACGTGTGGGGCTCCACCGGCCCTTCCGGCTTCGACTGCTCCGGGCTGATGGTCTGGTCCTACCGGCAGGCCGGCGTCTCGCTGCCGCGCACCTCGCAGGCCCAGCGGCACGCCGGGCGCCAGGTGCCGCTGTCGCAGGCCCGCCCGGGCGACCTGGTGACGTACCGCTCCGACGCCAGCCACGTCGGCATGTACGTGGGCAACGGCCAGGTGGTCCACGCCCCCTACCCCGGAGCCCGGGTGCGTTACGACCCGGTCGGGATGATGCCGGTGTCGGCGGTGACCCGCCCCTGACCCGGCCGGCGGCGGCCCCGCCCCCGCCGCCCGCGGACCGGCCCCCGCCGCCCCCGCCGCCCGCGGCACCCTGCGTACGATCGGCGGATGCTCCCCGTCGTCCGTCCGGCGCGCACCCTGCCGCTCGTGGTGCTCCTGCTGTGCGCGCTGCTCGCCGGATGCGGTCCGGGGCCGGCCGGCCCCGCCGACACCGTCGGACGCGACGTCCGCAAGGCCGTCGCCGACTGGTCGCGGGCGACCCCCGAGGGGCTCGCCGGGATCCCCTTCGCCGAGCGGTCGTACGAGGTCTCCTCGGTGCGGCGGGACGGCGCGCGGGCCGTCGCCGCGGCCCGGCTGCGCCACCGGCTGGCCGGCTACGACACGGCGCCCGAGGAGTCCGCGCGCGAGGTGGACCTCGTCCGGGAGGGCGGGGTCTGGCGGGTCACCGCCGACCGCCCCGCGCCGGGCGCCCTGCCGCAGCTGTGGGACCAGGGCCCGGTGCGGGTGGCCGCCGGTACGCGCTCCCTGGTCCTCGGCGGGGCCGGGCAGAGCGCGGAGACGCTGCGGGAGATCGCGGCCGAGGCCGACCGGGCGGTTCCCGCGGTGAGCGCGGCCTGGCCCGGGCCCTGGGCGGGCCGGGTGGTCGTCCTGGTCCCCGGCTCCCTCGACGCGATGGCGCGGCTGCTGGGCCGCCCCGCCGACACCTACCGGGGGCTGGGCGCCGTCACCACCGGCCGGGTGGGCGCCGGCCAGGCCCCCGCGGACCGGGTCGTGGTCAATCCGGAGGGGTACGCCGGGCTGGGCGCGGAGGGCCGCCGGATCATCCTGACCCACGAGATCACGCACGTGGCCACGCGCTCGGCGACCTCGGCCGCCACCCCGCTGTGGCTCTCCGAGGGCTTCGCGGACTGGGCGGCGTTCCGGAGCGCCGCCACGACCCCCGAGCGGGCCGCCCCGGCGCTCGCCCGGGCGGTGCGGCGCGGCGCGCTGCCGGGGGAGCTGCCCCGGACCGAGGACTTCGCCTTCGGCGGTGACCCGGAGGCGGCGGCGCGGGCGTACGAGGGCGCGTGGCTGGCCTGCCGGCTGATCGCGGCGAAGTGGGGCGAGAAGGCCCTGGTGGAGCTGTACGGGCGGGCCGGCCGCGAACCGCTGGAGACCGCACTGCGGGCGACCCTCGGGGTGGACCGGGCGGGGCTGACGAAGGCCTGGCAGGAGTCCCTTCGCGAGGAGCTGCGCTGAGCGGGTACTGTCGGCAGGCGATGCACAAGACCCTGATCGTGACCAACGACTTTCCGCCGCGACCGGGCGGCATCCAGGCCTTCCTCCACAACATGGCGCTACGGCTGGATCCCGACCGGGTCGTCGTCTACGCCTCCACGTGGAAGCACAGTGCGGAGGGCCGCGAGGCCACCGCGGCCTTCGACGCGGAGCAGCCGTTCCAGGTGGTCCGTGACCGTACGACGATGCTGCTGCCGACTCCGCGCGTGACGCGGCGGGCCGTGGGCCTGCTGCGCGAACACGGCTGCGAGTCGGTGTGGTTCGGGGCCGCAGCCCCGCTCGGGCTGATGGGGCCGGCGCTGCGACGGGCGGGCGCCCGGCGGATCGTGGCGACCACCCACGGGCACGAGGCGGGCTGGGCCCAGCTGCCGGCCGCGCGGCAGCTGCTGCGGCGGATCGGCGAGGGCACGGACACGCTGACGTACCTGGGGGAGTACACGCGCTCCCGGATCGCCTCGGCGGTCACCGGCCGGGCGGCGGCGCGGATGGTCCAACTCCCGCCGGGGGTCGACGAGAAGACCTTCCACCCGGGGTCGGGCGGCGACGAGGTCCGGGCCCGGCTCGGCCTGACGGACCGGCCCGTGGTGGTGTGCGTGTCGCGGCTGGTCCCGCGCAAGGGCCAGGACACGCTGATCGAGGCCATGCCGCGGATCCTGGCCGCGGTCCCCGACGCCGTGCTGCTGATCGTCGGCGGCGGCCCGTACGAGGCGGACCTGCGCGCGCTGGCCGCGGCCACGGGGGTCGCGGACTCGGTGGTCTTCACGGGCGCGGTCCCGTGGTCCGAGCTGCCCGCGCACTACGGCGCGGGCGACGTCTTCGCCATGCCCTGCCGGACCCGGCGCGGCGGCCTCGACGTGGAAGGGCTCGGCATCGTCTACCTGGAGGCCTCGGCGACGGGCCTGCCGGTGGTCGCGGGTGACTCCGGCGGAGCGCCGGACGCGGTGCTGGACGGCGAGACCGGCTGGGTCGTGCGGGGCGGTGAGCCCGAGGAGGCCGCGGACCGGATCGCGGCCCTGCTGAAGGATCCGGACCTGCGCGCCAGGATGGGCGAGCGCGGCCGCGCCTGGGTCGAGGAGAAGTGGCGCTGGGACCTCCTGGCGGACCGCCTGCGCGAGCTGCTGTAGCCGGCGGCTCCTGCGGGTGGGGGCGCCGTGGCGGGGCCCTGCCCCGCGCCCCCGAGTCCCCGTGCACCCGCGCCCCCGAGTCCCCGTGCACCCGCGCCCCCGAGTCCCCGCGCCCCCGCGCCTCGAACGTCGGCGGGTCTGGACGACCGGGCGACGCCACCTCTGACTGTTCCTCGGATGTCTGTCAATACCGCGTCTGGGCGGACGGCTGGATTCCGCTCATGATGCGCCCATGACATCCAACCTGACGCGTCGTCACATACTGGGCCTCGGCGCCCTCTCGACCGCCGCCGCGCTCGGTTTCACCCGGATCGGGGCGGCCTCCGCCGCCGCCGTCGAGCCCGCCGCCGTCCCCTACGCCCCCGCCGTCGTCGTCGGCTCGGGCTACGGATCCGCCGTCGCCGCCCTGCGGCTCGGGCAGGCGGGCGTGCGGACCGTCGTCCTCGAAATGGGCCGGCTGTGGGACACCCCCGGACCCGACGGCAAGGTCTTCCCCTCCACCTCCGCCCCCGACCACCGCTCCATGTGGTTCCGCACCCGCACCGAGGCCCCGCTCGCGCAGTTCCTCTGGCTCGACGTGGTCAACCGCGACATCAGCCCGTACCCCGGTGTCCTGGACCGGGTCAACCACGGCGCCATGTCCGTCTACGTGGGACGAGGCGTCGGAGGCGGTTCGCTCGTCAACGGCGGTATGGCGCCCACCCCGCGGCGCTCGTACTTCACCGAGGTCTTCCCGGGCGTCGACGCGGACGAGATGTACGGCACCTACTACCCCCGGGCCCGCGCCATGCTCGGCGTGAACGACATCGACCCCGCCTGGTTCGAGTCCACCGAGTGGTACCGGTTCGCCCGGATCTCCCGCAAGCACGCCCACAACACCGGCCTGAAGACCGTCTTCGTGCCCAACGTCTACGACTTCGGCCACATGAAGCGCGAGGCGGCGGGAACCGCGCCCCGCTCGGCCCTGGCCGGAGAGGTCATCTACGGCAACAACCACGGCAAGAAGAGCCTCGACAAGACCTACCTCGCCGCCGCCGTCGGCACCGGCAACGTCACCATCGAGACCATGCAGCGCGTGGTCGGCGTACGGCCCGACCCGGCCGGCGGGTACGTCCTGACCGTGCGGACCAGCGACGTGACCGGAAAGGTCACCCAGGTCCGCGAACTCGGCTGCCGGCAGCTCTTCCTCGGCGCCGGCAGCCTCGGCACCACCGAGATCCTGCTACGCGCCCGCGAGACCGGCGCGCTGCCCGCGCTCAGCGAACAGGTCGGCCGCGGCTGGGGTCCCAACGGCAACGTCATGACCGCACGCGCCAACCACCTCTGGGACACCGTCGGCGCCCACCAGGCCACCATGCCCGCCCTCGGCATCGACGACTGGGACAACGCCGCGAACCCGGTCTTCGCCGAGATCGCCCCGCTCCCCATGGGCCTGGAACACTGGATCTCGATGTACCTGGCCATCACCAGGAACCCGGAGCGCGGGCACTTCACCTACGACGCGGCCACCGACTCCGCCCGCCTCAACTGGCGGCGGGAGCAGAACACGCCCGCGGTCGACGCGGCGAAGAACCTCTTCGACCGCATCAACCGGCGCAACTTCACGATCTACCGCTACGACCTGTTCGGCGGGAACAGGGCCTTCGCCGACGACTTCACCTACCACCCGCTCGGCGGCTGCGTCCTCGGGGACGCGACCGACACCTACGGGCGGGTCAAGGGGTACCAGGGGCTGTACGTGGTCGACGGCTCCCTGGTCCCGGGGTCGCTCGGCGTGAACCCGTTCGTCACCATCACCGCTCTCGCCGAGCGGAACATGGAACGGGTCCTCGCCGACCCCCGCTGACAGCGGCCTCCGGCCGCGAGCGCCGTGTGACCGGGGCCGCGGTCAGCCGCGGTAGAGCGCCTCGATCTCGTCCGCGTAGTCCTTCGCCACCACGTTGCGCTTCAGCTTCAGCGACGGCGTGATGTGACCCGACTCCTCCGTGAACTGGGAGGGCAGAATGCGGAATTTCCGCACCGATTCCGCCTTGGAAACCGCCGCGTTGCCATCGTCGACGGCCTTCTGGACGGCGGCGATCAGCTCCGCGTCCTCGCGCAGCTCCGCTGCCGTCACACCCGCCGGCTTGCCGTTCTCCGCCGCCCAGCGGCCGAGGAACTCCTCGTCGATCGTGACCAGCGCCGCCACGAACGGCCGCCCGTCACCGACCACCATGCACTCCGCGACCAGCGCGTGCGCCCGGATCCGGTCCTCGATCACCGCGGGGGCCACGTTCTTGCCGCCCGCCGTGACGATGAGCTCCTTCTTGCGGCCCGTGATCGTGAGGTAGCCGTCCTCGTCGAGAGTGCCGACGTCGCCGGTGTGGAACCAGCCGTCGGTCAGCGCCTCGGCGGTCGCCGCCTCGTTCTTCCAGTACCCGGTGAAGATCTGCTCGCCGTGCAGCAGCACCTCGCCGTCGTCCGCGATGCGCACCACGGAGCCCGGCATGGGCTGGCCGACCGTACCGATCTTCTGTTTGTCCCACGGGTTGAAGGTCGTCGCCGCACAGGACTCCGTCAGGCCGTAGCCCTCCAGGACCGTGAAGCCGATGCCGCGGAAGAAGTGGCCCAGCCGCTCGCCCAGCGGCGCGCCGCCGGAGATCGCGTACTCGCCGCGGCCGCCGAGGACCGCGTGCAGCTTGCTGTAGACCAGCTTCGAGAAGATCTTGTGCTTGAGCTTCAGCCCGAAGGACGGGCCGCGCGGGGTGTCCAGCGCACGGCTGTAGGCGATGGCCGTGTCGGCCGCCGCGTCGAAGATCCTGCCCTTGCCCTCGGCCTGCGCCTTGGCGCGCGCCGAGTTGTAGACCTTCTCGAAGACCCGGGGGACGCCGAGGATCAGCGTGGGCCGGAAGGACTGCAGCTCGTCGGTGAGGTCCTTGATGTCCGGTACGCAGCCCAGGCGGATCGGCGCCAGCACGGCCGCCACCTCCACGAGCCGCCCGAAGACGTGCGCGGCCGGCAGGAACAGCAGCACCGAGCACTCGCCGGTCTTGAACAGCGGCTTCAGGCGCTCCACCGCGTTGCCGCACTCCGCGAAGAAGTTGCGGTGGGTCAGCACGCAGCCCTTGGGGCGGCCGGTGGTGCCCGAGGTGTAGACGATGGTGGCCGGGTCGTCGGCGTTCGCGAGGCTGCTGCGCTCGTCGACCTCGGCGTCGGTGACGGCCGCGCCCGCGGCCTTCAGCGCCTCCACGGCGCCCTGCTCGATCTCCCAGACGTCGCGCAGCTCCGGCAGGCGGTCGCGCAGCGAGGCCACGGCCTGGCCGTGCCCGGCGTTCTCCACGACGGCGGCCACCGCGCCGGAGTCACCGAGGATCCACTGGATCTGCTCGGGGGAGCTGGTCTCGTACACGGGGACGGTGACGCCGCCCGCGCTCCAGATCGCGAAGTCGACCAGCACCCACTCGTAGCGGGTGCGGCAGATCAGGGCGACCCGGTCGCCGGGCCGGACGCCGGCCGCGATCAGGCCCTTGGCCGTGGCACGCACCTCGGCCAGGAACTCGGTCGCCGTCACGTCCTGCCACCGGCCGTCGGCCTTGCGGCTCATGACGGCGGTGTCTGGGTGCTGGGCGGCGTTGCGGCGGATGAGATCCGTCAGGTTCCCGTCCGACGGGACCTCGTACAGGGCCGGAAGGCTGAACTCGCGCAAGACTGCTGCTCCTCTGGGCGCCATCGCCACCATGTGGACCGACCGGACGTTACCCACCGGTAGTGGGTTCCCGATAGAGGGAACCGGCCAGATGTTCCGTGCGTCACATTCTGCACTCACAGGGTCCGTCCCCGACGCGCCGACAGTAGTCGACCCCCTCACAGACTCGGAAGTAACCGCAGGTAGGCCCCGCTTTCCCAAGCCCACTACCAGCTCCTCACCAGCCCCCCTAGGGTTGGCCGCATGGCTGGCAGCATGCGGGGCGGGAAGAACGGCACGAGCGGATCGAGCCGTACACGGGTCCACGTCGTGAGCGACGTGCACGGCAACACCGAGGCCCTCGCCCGCGCCGGCGACGGCGCGGACGCCCTGATCTGCCTCGGCGACCTCGTCCTCTTCCTCGACTACGCCGACCACTCCCGCGGGATCTTCCCCGACCTGTTCGGCGTCGAGAACGCCGACCTCATCGTCGAGCTGCGCACCCAGCGCCGCTTCGAGGAGGCCCACGCCCTCGGCCGGCGCCTGTGGGCGGGCCTCGACCGCGAGCGCATGATCGAGGACGCGGTACGCCGCCAGTACGCGGAGATGTTCGCCGCCTTCCCCCGCCCCACGTACGCCACCTACGGCAACGTCGACATCCCGGACCTGTGGCCCGAGTACGCCGACCGCCACGGCCTCACCGTCCTCGACGGACAGCGGGTCGAGATCGCCGGCCGCGTCTTCGGTTTCGTCGGCGGCGGACTCCCCTCACCCATGCGCACCCCCTACGAAGTGGACGTGGAGGAGTACGCCGCCAAGGTCGAGGCCCTCGGCGAGGTCGACGTGCTGTGCTCCCACATCCCGCCGGAAGTCCCCGAGCTCTGCTACGACACCGTCGCCCGCCGCTTCGAACGCGGCAGCGAGGCCCTGCTGGCAGCCATCCGCCGCACCCGCCCCCGCTACGCCCTCTTCGGCCACGTCCACCAGCCGCTCGCCCGCCGCATGCGGATCGGCGCCACCGAGTGCGTGAACGTCGGACACTTCGCCTCGACCGGCCGCCCCTGGGTCATGGAGTGGTGACAGCGCCGGCGACCGACCGGTTCCGGACGGCCCGCACCGCACCCGGGGAGCCACTGGAGTGGCGGCGTCCACACGCGCGGTAGCCTTCACGCGGCGGCCGGAGGCCGTACACATCCTCGAACAATCTCCGGAGGAGCGACCGCGATGGCGGAACACACCAGCTCAAGCATCACGATCGACGCCGCGCCCGGCGACGTGATGGCCGTGATCGCCGACTTCGCCCGCTACCCCGAGTGGACCGGCGAGGTGAAGGAGGCCGAGGTCCTCGCCACCGACGCCGACGGCCGGGCCGAGAAGGTCCGGCTGCTGCTCGACGCGGGCGCGATCAAGGACGACCACACCCTCGCCTACACCTGGAAGGGCACCGACGAGGTCAGCTGGACCCTGGACAAGTCCCAGATGCTGCGCCAGCTCGACGGCTCCTACCGGCTCGCCCCGGTGGACGGCGGCAAGCGCACCGAGGTCACCTACCAGCTGACCGTCGACGTCAAGATCCCGATGCTCGGCATGATCAAGCGCAAGGCCGAGAAGGTCATCATCGACCGCGCACTGGCGGGCCTGAAGAAGCGCGTCGAGTCCGTCTGACCCACCCCGGGAAGGTGCCGTGCCCGGCCACCGGACACGGCACCTCCCCATGGGATCCCGCCGCGGACCCCGCACGGCGGCGCACCCCCCGACCCGGAGCACCCGCACATGCACACCTTGCTCATCACCGGCCCCGGCGGGGCCGGGCGGACCACCGTGGCGGCGGCCACCGCCCTCGCCGCGGCCCGCCGGGGCAGGCAGGTGCTGCTGCTCTCCGGCGACCCGGGCGACCCGGTCGCCGAACTCCTCGGCGACCCGCTCCCGCCCGGCCTGAGCGTCGCCGCGGTGGACTCCGGCCAGGAGTTCCGCGACGAACTCGTCGCCCTCCAGGAACGCGGATCCGCCCTGCTCTCCATGGTCGGAGCCCGGCCGCTGGGCGCCGAGGAACTCACCGAACTGCCCGGCTCCGAACAGTTCGCCCTGCTCCGCGCGCTGCGCCGGGCCGCCGCCGCACCCGGCACCGACCTCGTCGTCGTCGACCTGCCCCCGCTCCACCAGGCCGTCGCCACCCTCGCCCTCCCCGCCCAGCTGCGCCGCTACCTCGCCCGCCTGCTCCCCGCCGAGAAGCAGGCCGCCCGCGCCCTGCGGCCCGTACTGGCCCAGCTGGCCGGCGTACCCATGCCCGCCCAGTGGCTCTACGAGGCCGCCGCACGCTGGGACGAGGAGCTCGCCGCCGTCCAGGCGGTCATCGAGGCCGACACCACCGAGGTACGCCTGGTCGCCGAGCCCGGACCGGCCGCCGCCGACGCGCTCCGGACGGCACGGCTGGGCCTCGCCCTCCAGCAGCTGCCCGTGCGCGACGTCGTCGCCAACCGGACGGTCCCGCCCGGCTCCGCCGACCCCTGGCTCGCCGGGCTCGCCGCCCAGCAGGAGAAGTACGCCGCCCAGTGGGCCGGCGACGGCCCCGTCGTCACCCTCGCCCACCTCGGACCCGACCCCCAGGGCCAGGACGACCTCGACCGGCTCGCCGCCCCCGGCGGACTCGTCCCCGACCCGCCCGCCCCCCGCCGGGCCTGGCCCGTCGAGGACCGGCTCGCCGAGGACGGCGTCCTCGTCTGGGTGGTTCCGCTGCCCGGCGCACACAAACGCGACCTCGACCTCGTCCGCCGCGGCGACGAGCTGCTGCTCACGGCGGGCCCGTACCGAAGGATCGTTCCGCTGCCCCCGGCGCTGCGCCGGTGCACCGTCTCCGGCGCCGCCCTCACCGACGGCGAGCTCCGCGTCCGCTTCACCCCGGACCCCGGCCTGTGGCCCCGTACACGCTGAACCGGATACCCCCGTTCGGGTACCGTCGAAGGTAGACAGCACGCACGCCCAGCAGCCGCCTCAGGAGAGTCCGCCATGAGCGAGGCCACCGACCGCCCCACCGACGACGACGCCTGGGCCAAGGCCTGTGCCGAGGACCTCGCCGCCGAGAAGGAGCGCCTGCGCGGGCAGGGCCAGGCGGGTCCCGGCGCCCCCGGGACCGCCGCCGAGGAGCTCTTCAAGCTCTTCGAGGCCGTCGCCGACAAGGTCTCCGGACTGAACAACCCGCTGTTCGGCGCCGCCGCACAGGGCGCGGTGCGCCAGATCGTCGACCAGGCCAAAAGCGCGGCGAAGCCCGTCATCGAACGCAACCCCGAGGTCTTCGACCACCTCGCGGCCGCCGGATCCGAGCTCCTCGCCGCCTACCGCTCCGCCGTCGAGGGCCACGAGGGCCGGTGGACCCGCGGCGAGACCGGCACCCCCCGGCAGGCGCCCGCGGACCGCGACCCCCGTGGTGACGGCCCCGAAGACGGCCCGGCGGAGCGGATCGATCTCGACTGAGCCCACGGCGCCCTCGGGTACCGTTGGCCGTGGCGGGGTTTGACCGGAAACCGAGGGACTAATGGGACTCACCATCGGCGTCGACATCGGCGGCACGAAGATCGCGGCCGGTGTGGTCGACGAAGAGGGCACGATCCTTGACACGTACAAGGTGCCGACCCCGCCGACCGCGGACGGAGTGACGGAGGCCATCTGCGCCGCCGTCTCCGAGGTCAGCAGCAACCACACCATCGACGCCGTCGGCATCGGCGCGGCCGGATACGTGGACGACAAGCGCGCGACCGTACTCTTCGCGCCGAACATCAACTGGCGCCACGAGCCGCTCAAGGACAAGGTCGAGCAGCGCATCGGCCTGCCCGTCGTCGTCGAGAACGACGCGAACTGTGCGGCCTGGGGCGAATACCGCTTCGGCGCCGGCCAGGGCCACGACGACGTCATCTGCATCACGCTCGGCACCGGCCTGGGCGGCGGCATCATCATCGGCAACAAGCTGCGGCGCGGACGCTTCGGCGTCGCCGCCGAGTTCGGCCACATCCGGGTCGTCCCGGACGGCCTGCTGTGCGGCTGCGGCAGCCAGGGCTGCTGGGAGCAGTACGCCTCCGGCCGCGCGCTCGTCCGCTACGCCAAGCAGCGCGCCAACGCCACCCCCGAGAACGCGGCGATCCTGCTCGCGCTCGGCGACGGCACCCCCGACGGCATCGAGGGCAAGCACATCAGCGAGGCCGCCCGGCAGGGCGACCTGGTCGCCGTCGACGCCTTCCGCGAACTGGCCCGCTGGGCCGGCGCGGGCCTCGCCGACCTGGCGTCCCTGTTCGACCCGTCGGCGTTCATCGTCGGCGGCGGCGTCTCCGACGAGGGCGACCTCGTCCTCGACCCGATCCGCAAGTCCTTCAAGCGCTGGCTGGTCGGTGGCGCCTGGCGTCCGCACGCCCAGGTGCTCGCCGCGCAGCTCGGCGGCAAGGCCGGACTCGTCGGCGCGGCCGACCTGGCCCGCCAGGGCTGACGCCGCCTGGGCTGAGCCGCCTGGGCCGATGCCTTCCACCCGGACCGCCCGCCGCGCCCCTTGGGGGAGCGGCGGGCGGCTGCGTATCTTGCGGTACATGGACCAGTCGCTGCCCTCGCTGCCGAAGTCCCGTACGGAGCCGGACGGTTCCGCCGTGATCCGGGTGCTCGGATACAACATCCGCTCGCTGCGCGACGACGAGGAGGCGCTGGTCCGGGTCATCCGCGCCTGCGAGCCGGACCTGGTCCTCGTACAGGAGGCGCCGCGGTTCTTCCGGTGGCGCAAACACGCGGCGAGGCTGGCCAGGAAGTGCGACCTGGTGGTGCTGGGCGGCGGCGCGACGGCGACCGGACCGCTCCTGCTGTGCGGCTTGCGAGTCTTCGTGGAGCGGACACAGGACGTACTGCTGCCGCACACACCAGGACTGCACCGGCGGGGCCTGGCCACCGCGGTCGTGCGCATCGGGGGCGTGCGCGTGGGCGTGGTCTCGGCGCACCTGTCCCTGGACCGGGCGCAGCGGCGGGCCCAGGCGGACCTCGTCCTCGACGGGGTGGCCGCGCTGGACACCCCGTACGGGATCGTCGCGGGGGACGTGAACGAGGGCCCGGACGGCCCCGCCTTCGGACGGCTCGCCTCCGTGCTGCAGGACTGCTGGGCGGTGGCGCCGTGGGGCGGGGAGCGGACCTTTCCGGCGGCAGCGGCGGACCGGCGGATCGACGCGGTGTTCGCCACGGCGGGGGTGGAGGTGCTGGCCTGCGGGGTCCCTGCGGGGCTGGCGGGGGTGTCCGGGGCGGACCTGCGGTCGGCTACGGACCACCTGCCGGTGCTGGCGGTGCTGCGGCTGCCGGCTGTCGCGTAGCTCCGGGGTCCGGGTGCGGCGCCGCCCCGAGCCCCCGCGCCTCAAACGCCGGCGGGGCTGGTTGGGCGGGGGCGCTGCCCCCGCGCCTCAGACGCCGGCGGGGCTGAAGAGCTGGCGGAGCTGGACAGAGCGGCGGCGCTGCCCCGGCCCCGCGCCTCACGTGCAGGAGGGCAGCCCCGCCGGTCGGTCAGACCACCGCGCCGCGGCCCGGGTCGTCGTCCTCGTCGTCGCCGTGCTGCATGCGGGCCACCAGCGTCGCGAAGCCGCCCAGGAAGCCGCCGATGCCGAGCGTCGTCAGCCACCAGGTCATGTCCCACTGCAGCAGCACCGCCAGCAGCAGGAGCACCGGGCCGCCGACCACCGCGAGCCACGCGAACTTCGCCGTCGTGTCCGCCGGCGGGAGCTCCGGCTCCGGCTGGACGAAATGACCCTCGTCCGCCGACGTCAGGTCGTCGTCGTCCGGCTCCGCCGGCGAGTGGTCACGCGGGCCCGCCATGCCCACGCCCGGGGCGAAGACCACCGAGCTGCCCAGCGCGGGCGCCGGCGCGGCCGGCGGCTCCGGCTCGGGCGTGGCCTTGGACTCCGGCTCGGCGTCCCGTCCCGGCTCCGCAGGCAGCGGTTTGACGTCCTCCTCGGGCAGCAGGAGGTTCTCGATGGGCCGGAACGGCCGGGACCCCGGCGGGTCCGGCGGCTCCTGCCCGTACCCGGCCACGATCGCGGCCCACGCTGCTTCCTCGTCCAGCGGCGGGATGCCGCCCGACTGCTCCTCGTGCTCAGCCACCGGCCTCCGCCCCCTCCCTGCCCACGCTCTCCGCCAGTCGGCCGACGAACGCAAAACTGTCCGCGAAGATCCGCTCCGCGTCATGGTCCAACGTCGCGACGTGGTAGCTCTGTTCCAGCAGGGTCTCCGTGACGTCCGTCGAGGAGACCCGGGCCAGCACCCGCGCCGAGTCGACGGGCGGCACCACGTGGTCCTGCGGGCTGTGCAGGAGCAGCAGCGGCTGCGTCACCTGCGGCAGCTCGGCGTCCACGAGCTGCAGGAACTTCCGCAGCGAGTGCGCGGCCCGCGTCGGGACCCGGTCGTAGCCGACCTCCACCGAGCCCGGCTTCGCGATGTCACTGGCGATCCCGGGGGTCGAGCGGATGAAGTGCTGGGCGACCGGCAGGGCGAAGGCCAGCTGGTCGTGCACCTTGTTGGCCGGGTTGACCAGCACGACGCCGCTGATGGCGTCCCCGTGCTTGGCCGCCAGCCGCAGGGCCAGCGCGCCACCCATCGACAGCCCGAAGACGAACACCTGCGCGCACCGGTCCAGCAGCTCGCGCAGAGCGCGGTCCACCTCGGCGTACCAGTCCTGCCAGCCCGTGAGCTGCATGTCCTGCCAGCGCGTCCCATGTCCGGGCAGCAGCGGCAGCGACACCGTCAGGCCCCGCCCGGCGAGGTACTCGGCCCAGGGGCGGAGGGACTGCGGGGAACCGGTGAAGCCGTGGCAGAGGAGGACGCCGACCTCTCCGCCCTCGTGGCGGAACGGCTCGGCTCCAGGGAGGACGGGCACCAGGGTCTCCTTGATCATGACGTACGTCGGGCGGGTGCGTTGCTCTGTGTGACTTCACCGTACGCGACGGGGGTGGCACCGGCCAGGGTCGTCGGGCCCCCGCAGGCGGGGGCACGGGATAAGGTCTGTTCGACAGACACAGGAAGGCTTTCGAGTTGATCTACGGCGCAATGAAGTTCTCCGTCGGCGGTTCCCTGAAACTCGCTTTCAGGCCGTGGGTGGAGGGCCTCGAGAACATTCCCGCGGAGGGGCCGGCGATCCTCGCGAGCAACCACCTGTCCTTCTCCGACTCCTTCTTCCTGCCGGCCGTGCTGGACCGGAAGGTGACCTTCATCGCGAAGGCGGAGTACTTCACCTCTCCCGGAGTCAAGGGCAAGCTGACCGCCGCGTTCTTCAAGGGCGTCGGCCAGCTCCCGGTGGACCGCTCCGGCGCCCGCGGCGCCGGCGAGGCCGCCATCAAGAGCGGCATCGAGGTCATCGAACGCGGTGAGCTGTTCGGTATCTACCCCGAGGGCACGCGTTCACCCGACGGCCGCCTCTACCGCGGCAAGCCCGGCGGCCTCGCCCGCGTGGCACTGGCCACCGGCGCACCCGTGATCCCCGTCGCGATGATCGACACGGAGAAGATCCAGCCGCCCGGCAAGGTCATCCCCAAGCTCATGCGCCCGGGCATCCGGATCGGCAAGCCGCTGGACTTCAGCCGCTACCACGGCATGGACAACGACCGCTTCATCCTCCGCTCGGTGACCGACGAGGTCATGTACGAGATCATGAAGCTCTCCGGCCAGGAGTACGTCGACATCTACGCCACGGCGGCCAAGCGCCAGATCGCCGATGCCGAGAAGGCCGCCAAGGACGCCGAGAAGGCAGCCAGGGCGGAGAAGTCCGACAGGGGCGACAAGGGCGAGTAGCGGCGCGGGCGGCGGGACCGCCCGTCAGGGGGTGGGGGAGATGGCGAAACGCGAACGCGTCGTACGCATGTCGGTCGAGCAGCCGCTCTGGCGCGCCCTGACCGCGTACCGGCTGCTGACCATGGCCTACGCGGTGCTGCTGTTCGCCTCGGCGTACAAGAAGTTCCCGCACCCCTGGCCGGCGGCCGGCTACCTCGCGGTGCTCGCCGTGTGGACCCTCGCCACCTGCCGCAGGGTGTCGAACGCCGCCAGCTGCACCAAGGGGTTCCTGGTGGCGGACCTCACCGTCGCGATCGTCGGGATCCTGCTCACGCCGATCGTCGACACCCAGGCGCGGATCGCCGGCGGCGGCCCCACCCTCCCCACCATCTGGACGGCGGGCGCGGTCCTCGGCTTCGCGATCAAGGGCGGCTGGCGCTGGGCCTGCTTCGCCTCCACCTTCGTGGCCATGGCCAACCTGGTGATCCACACCGGCCAGCCCACCCGGGACACCCTGCACAACGTCCTGCTGGTCTGGGTCGCCTCCGTGGCCATCGGCTACGTCGTCGAGGTCGCCCGGGCCAGTGAGAACACCCTCGCCCGCGCCCTGGAGATCGAGGCCGCCACCCGCGAGCGGGAGCGCCTCGCCCGGGACATCCACGACGGCGTCCTGCAGGTCCTCGCCATGGTCCAGCGCCGCGGCACCGAACTGGGCGGTGAGGCGGAGGAGCTCGGCAGGCTGGCGGGGGAGCAGGAGGTGGCGCTGCGCACGCTCGTCTCCAGCGGCCTGGTGCGGCCCTCCCGGATCTCGTGCGACGAGTCGCGCGGCGCGCTGGTGGACACCTACGAGGACGACGAGCCCGGCGCCGAGGACGGCGAGCTGGACCTGCGTACGCTCCTCGCCCCGCACGCCGGGTCCCGGGTCAGCTTCGCCGAGCCCGGCACCCCCGTACCGCTGCCCGTGCCCGCCGCGAAGGAGCTGGCGGCCGCCGTCGGCGCCGCCCTCGACAACGTGCGCAAGCACGCCGGGGACGGTGCCAGGGCCTGGATCCTCGTCGAGGACTGGGGCGACGAGGTGATCGTGACCGTCCGCGACGACGGCCCCGGCATCCCCGCCGGCCGCCTGGACCAGGCGGAGGGCGAGGGCCGGATGGGCGTGGCCCTGTCGATCCGCGGCCGGCTGCGCGACCTCGGCGGCAGCGCCGATCTGGTGTCCGTCCCCGGGCAGGGCACCGAAGTGGAACTGAAGGTACCCAGGGGCAGGACGGACAAGAAGTGAGCGAGCACACCGAAGTGAACGACCCGCAGCAGCCGCAGGACCGGAGCGAGCCGAGGGTGATGGTCGTCGACGACCACCCGATGTGGCGCGACGCGGTCGCCCGCGACCTCGCCGCCGCCGGCCTCGACGTGGTGGCCACCGCCGGCGACGGCCCCGAAGCGGTACGCCGGGCCCGCGCCGTCAACCCCGATGTCCTGGTCCTCGACCTCAACCTGCCCGGCATGCCCGGCGTACAGGTCTGCAAGGAGCTGGTCGGCGCCAACCCGGCGCTGCGGGTCCTGGTCCTGTCGGCCAGCGGTGAGCACGCGGACGTCCTGGAGGCGGTCAAGTCCGGCGCGACCGGATACCTGCTGAAGTCCGCGGGCGCCGAGGAACTGATCGACGCCGTCCGCCGCACCGCCGTCGGGGACCCGGTCTTCACCCCGGGCCTGGCCGGGCTGGTCCTCGGCGAGTACCGGCGGCTGGCCACCGACCCGGCGCCGACGGCCTCCGACGAGCCGAAGGCACCGCAGCTGACCGACCGCGAGACCGAGGTGCTGCGGCTGGTGGCCAAGGGGCTGTCGTACAAGCAGATCGCCGAACGGCTCGTCATCTCCCACCGCACCGTGCAGAACCACGTCCAGAACACCCTGGGCAAGCTGCAGTTGCACAACCGGGTGGAGCTCGTCCGGTACGCCATAGAGGCGGGCCTCGACGACGCCTGACCGCCGCTCACGCGGGCGTCGGTCGTCCTTACGTCCCCGTACGAGTGAACGGGCGTACGCAACGCCCCCGCGAATCCACCGGAATTGCCCCTTCAGATCCCTTGATGTGACCTGCGTCACCACTAGCGTGACCGTCATGGCGAAGGGAGATGCAATGAAGGTCGGAGTGCTGACCGGTGGCGGCGACTGCCCCGGGCTCAACGCGGTGATCAGGGCCGTCGTCCGCAAGGGCGAGCAGGAGTACGGCTGCGCGTTCGTCGGGTTCAAGGACGGTTGGCGGGGAGCGGTCGAGGGGCGCACGGTCCCCCTCGGCATCCCCGCCGTCCGCGGCATCCTGCCCCGCGGCGGCACCATCCTCGGCTCCTCGCGCACCAACCCGTTCAAGACCGAGAACGGGGTGCGCGACATCAAGGACAACCTGGCCAAGTACGAGGTGGACGCGCTCATCGCGATCGGCGGCGAGGACACCCTCGGGGTCGCCGCCCGCCTCCACGACGAATACGGCATCCCGTGCGTCGGCGTGCCGAAGACCATCGACAACGACCTGTCCGCGACGGACTACACCTTCGGCTTCGACACCGCCGTCGGTATCGCGACCGAGGCCATCGACCGCCTGCACACCACGGCCGAATCGCACATGAGGGTCCTCGTCGTCGAGGTCATGGGCCGGCACGCCGGCTGGATCGCCCTGCACTCGGGGCTGGCCGGCGGCGCCAACGTCATCCTCATCCCCGAGCAGCGCTTCGACGTGGACCAGGTGTGCGCCTGGGTGACCTCCCGGTTCAAGGCGAGCTACGCCCCGATCGTCGTCGTCGCCGAGGGCGCGATGCCCAAGGACGGCGACATGGTGCTGAAGGACGGCACCAAGGACTCCTTCGGGCACGTCCGCCTGTCCGGCGTGGGCGAATGGCTGGCCAAGGAGATCGAGGAACGGACCGGCAAGGAAGCCCGTACGACCGTCCTCGGGCACATCCAGCGCGGCGGCACCCCGAGCGCCTTCGACCGGTGGCTGGCGACCCGGTTCGGGCTGCACGCGATCGACGCCGTCCACGAAGGGGACTTCGGGAAGATGGTCGCGCTGAAGGGCACGGACATCGTCCGGGTGCCGATCGCGGACGCCACGGCGAAGCTGAAGACCGTCGACCCCGCCCTCTACCGGGAGGCCGGCGTCTTCTTCGGCTGAACACCGGCCGCGGCACCGCGAGTTCACCCGCACTTCACCGGACGGCCTTACGGGATGCGCGGGCGGCCGACTAGTTTCGGCCCGTGGACATTCCTTCCGCGGTCCGGTGGTTCCTGCTCGCCGTCGCCGCCGTGCAGCTCGTGTACGCGGTCAGGGCCCTGCGGCCCGCTCTCCGGGCGGTGTCGGGAGAGCGGGTGGACGCATGGCTGGCGTTCGCCGACCCCGCCGTCGGCGCGCCGGTGTCCGTGGCGCTGGCCGCCGACCACCTCACCGCCTTCCTCTGCGGGACGGCGGTGCTGGGCCCGATCCTGGCCTGGCAGCTGATCCGGTCGTTCGGCCGGGCCCGGGCATCGACCGGCAGGACACCTTCTAGGCCGGGGCCGGCCTAAGGACGGCGGTGAGGAGGTCGCGCAGCAGATCCGGGCCGCGCAGGGTGAGGACCGACTCCGGGTGGAACTGCACGCCCGCGAAGCCGCCGCCGGCCGAGCGGAGCGCGTGGACCTCCCCGGTCACCGGGTCGCGCGACACCTCCACGCCCGCCCGCGCCAGCCGGGCCGCGCCCGCGTCGTCGCAGTGCGCGGCGTAGGTGTTGTAGAAGCCGACCACCTCCTCGGCCCCGAACAGTGCGATCCGGGTCTGCGCGCCCTGCGCCGGCTCCGCCTTGCGGACCAGCGGCAGGCCCAGCTCGGCGGCGAGCAGCTCGTGCCCGAGGCACACCCCCAGCAGGCCGTGGCGGTGCCCGGCCAGCAGCTCCGCGGCCAGCCCGCGCAGCAGACGCATCTTCGGGTCGGCGGAGTCCGCCGGGTCGCCCGGGCCGGGACCCAGCACGATCGGCCCCTCCCAGGCCAGGGCCGCCTCCCGCAGCCCCGGCTCGTCGAAGCGCCGTACGGTCACCTCCGCCCCGGCCACCCGCAGCACGTGCGCCAGCATCGCCGTGAAGGTGTCCTCGCCGTCCACCACCAGCGCACGGCCCGTCGCAGCGGCCGGCCGCTCCTGCATCCGCAGCCAGAAGGGGGCCAGGCCGGCCCGCCGGGCGGCCAGGGCCGCCCGCACCCGGGGGTCGTCGGCCAACCGCGCGCCCCCGGCCGGCGGCCGCGGCGCCGCCGGCCGCACGCCGAGCGCCGCCAGCACCCCCGCCGCCTTCGCGTGCGTCTCGGCGACCTCGCCCGCCGGATCGGAGTGGCGTACCAGCGTGGCGCCCACCGGCACCCGCAGCCGTCCGTCCCGGGCGATGTCGGCCGTCCGGATCAGGATCGGGGAGTCGAGGGTCTGCGACCCCGCGGGGTCCAGGCCCAGCAGGGCCAGCGCGCCCGCGTAGTAGCCGCGCCCACCGCTCTCGTACCGCTCGATCACCCGGCAGGCGTTCTGCACCGGCGAGCCCGTCACCGTCGCCGCGAACATCGTCTCCCGCAGCACCTCCCGCACGTCCAGCGAGGAGCGTCCGCGCAGCTCGTACTCGGTGTGCGTGAGGTGGGACATCTCCTTCAGCCGCGGCCCGACGACGACCCCGCCCCGGTCCCCGACCGTGCACATCATCTTCAGTTCCTCGTCGACCACCATCGACAGCTCCTCGGTCTCCTTGCGGTCGCCGAGGAAGGCCAGGAGCGAGTCGGCGGTCGGCCCCGCGGCGGGATGGCGGTACGTCCCGCTGATCGGGTTCATCACGACCGTGCCCCCGGCCATCCGCACATGGACCTCGGGGCTGGCCCCGACCAGCGTGCGCTCGCCGGTGTGGACGACGTACGTCCAGTACGCGCCCCGCTCGCCCTCCAGCAGCCGCCGGAACAGGGCCAGCGCGTCCGCGCGGCCGAAACCGTCGATCCGGCCCCCGAACGTGCGCCGGATGACGAAGTTCGCGCCCTCGCCCCGGCCGATCTCGTCCCGGATCACCCGCTCCACCGTGTCCGCGTACTCCTCGTCACAGACGTCGAAACCACCGCCGTCGACCCGTACCGCGTGCTCCGGCAGCGCGGCCAGCGCCTCGGCGAGCGGGATCTCGTACACCTCCTCGGCGACCAGCGCGCTCAGCGGCGTGCCGTCGTCACGCACGTCGAACCCGCGCTCCCGGATCTGCCGGAAGGGCACGAGCGCGAGGGTGGGCAGCGGGCCGACGGGCAGGTCGGCGAGGCGCTCGGCCTCGTGGACCGGACCGAGGAGCACCTCGACGGTGTCGTGGTCGCGGCCGGGGGTCCGCCGGCGCAGCAGGGCGAACGGCGGGCAGGCGTCGTCGAGCAGCCGGCCCAGCGGGCCGGGTGCGCCGGGTGCGCCGGGTGCGTCGGGTCGGTTCGGTCGGCTGGTGACCATGGGCGGAGCGTCCTTCCGTCGGGGGAGGAGCGGCTCTCGCGGCCGGCGCGGAGGCCGGGAACGCGGAAGGCCGCCCCTCGGGGCGGCCTTCGCGTCGTGTGCGTGTCGTCAGGTACGCGCAGGAAGTGGGCCGCCGGGAGCGGGCCACCACCAGTACTGGTTCGTCTGCGCGTACATGCGGTGAACCATAGCCCAGTCCGGTGCCGCGGCGCCGGATCCCTCCCGCACCCCGGGCCGAACCAACGATTCCGTTCCGCCGGGCGTCCCTGGCCTTCGAGAAATCCGTCTCACGTTGTGGGCGGGGGGCCGGATGCCCCCCGTAACGCCGTAATGTGTACGAGGTGACCGTGAACGCTGAAAACCAAGCCCCCGCCGCCAAGGCGACCTGGCGAGACCTTCCCGCGGCGCAGCAGCCTTCGTACCCCGATGCCGAGGCTCTGCGCGCTGTCGTCGCGGACCTCGAGTCGTATCCTCCGCTCGTTTTCGCGGGTGAGTGCGACCAGCTGCGCGCCCGTCTGGGAGCCGTCGCCAAGGGCGAGGCGTTCCTGCTCCAGGGCGGCGACTGCGCCGAGGCCTTCGACGGTGTCTCCGCCGACCACATCCGAGCCAAGCTGAAGACGCTGCTCCAGATGAGCGCCGTCCTGACGTACGCGGCCTCCGTGCCGGTCGTCAAGGTCGGCCGCATCGCCGGCCAGTACTCCAAGCCGCGCTCCAAGGACACCGAGACCCGCGACGGCGTCACCCTGCCGACATACCGCGGTGACTCCGTCAACGGCTTCGCCTTCACCGAAGAGGCCCGCGTCCCGGACCCCGAGCGGCTGAAGCGCATGTACAACGCCTCCGCCTCCACGCTCAACCTGGTGCGCGCCTTCACCACCGGTGGTTACGCCGACCTGCGCCAGGTGCACGCCTGGAACCAGGACTTCGTGAAGTCCTCCCCGTCCGGTCAGCGCTACGAGCAGCTGGCCCGGGAGATCGACAACGCGCTGAACTTCATGAAGGCCTGTGGCACCGACCCGGCCGAGTTCAAGGCGGTCGAGTTCTACGCCTCCCACGAGGCGCTGCTGCTCGACTACGAGGGCGCGCTGACGCGTACCGACTCGCGCACCGGCAAGCTGTACGACACCTCCGGCCACATGGTGTGGATCGGTGAGCGCACCCGCCAGCTGGACCACGCGCACATCGAGTTCTGCGCGCAGATCGCCAACCCGATCGGCATCAAGCTCGGCCCCACCACCACGGTGGACGAGGCGCTGACGTACATCGACCGCCTGGACCCCGAGCGCGAGCCGGGCCGGCTGACCTTCGTCGTCCGCATGGGCGCCGACAAGGTCCGCGACAGGCTCCCCGAGCTGGTCGAGAAGGTCACCGCCTCCGGTGCGATCGTCGGCTGGGTCACCGACCCGATGCACGGCAACACCTTCGAGGCGGCCTCGGGCCACAAGACGCGCCGTTTCGACGATGTGCTCGACGAGGTCAAGGGCTTCTTCGAGGTCCACAAGGGTCTCGGCACCCACCCGGGCGGCATCCACGTCGAACTCACCGGTGACGACGTCACCGAGTGCGTGGGCGGCGGCGACGAGATCTTCGTCGACGACCTGCACCAGCGCTACGAGACGGCCTGCGACCCGCGGCTCAACCGCAGCCAGTCGCTGGACCTGGCCTTCCTGGTCGCGGAGCTCTACCGCGACTAGTCGGCGCGATCAGTAGGTGCGTTCCTACGACTGTGGGGCGCGGATCGATGTGATCCGCGCCCCACTGTCGTACCCGGGGCTTTTAGGCCACCCTAACTTTGGGTACGGTTAGGTAAGCCTCACCGAATAGGGGATGGCTCGCCGCACCACTCAGGACCACTCAGCGCCAGGAGGTGAACCGCGTGTACGTCTGCTCTTGCTTCGGGATCACCGACAAGCAGGTCAAGGAACACGCGGCTGCCGGGGCCTGCACGCCCCGCCAGATCGCCTCGGCCACCAAGGCCGGCACCGACTGCGGTTCCTGCGTGCGCACCATCCAGGGCATCCTCGGCCGCGGGGCCTGCCCGCGCAGGGAGCTGCTGGAGAAGGGCGACACGGTGTCCGTGCTCGCGGCGGACCCGGAGCCGGCACGCTCGCCCGAGCTGGCGGAAGTGGCGTAGAAGCGGGGCCCGGCCCACAGGCTGTCGGCGGACCGCAGGCGGCCCGCGGCGGCTCGCCGGAGGTCAGCTCGGCTGCTCGATGAGCTGCGCGATGTAGAGCGCCTCGCCCAGGGACTCGATGAGCTCCAGCTGGGTGTCGAGGTAGTCGATGTGGTGCTCCTCGTCCTCCAGGATCTCCTCGAAGAGCCGGGCCGAGGTGATGTCGCCCTTCCCTCGCATGACCTCGATACCCCGCTTCAGCCGGTCGATGGCCTCGACCTCGACCTGGCGGTCCGCCTGGAACATCTCGGTGATCGTCTGCCCGACGCGCACGTGGAAGAGACGCTGGTAGTTCGGCAGACCGTCGAGCATCAGGATCCGCTCGGTGATCTTGTCCGCGTGCTTCATCTCGTCGATGGACTCTTCACGCGTGTACTTGGCGAGCTTGGTCCAGCCCTTGTTGTCCTGGATGCGGTAGTGCAGCCAGTACTGGTTGATGGCCGTCAGCTCGCCGGTCAGCTGCTCGTTCAGAAACTCAAGGACCTCGGGGTCGCCCTGCATCGCAGAGGCTCCTTCCAGGCAATGTCAGCTATGTGACGGGGCAGTTGCGCGCATCCTTGCACCGCCACTGGGGACCGTCCAGTAAGTGCCTCCTTAGTGGGAGTTGCCGTGACTTGCCCGAATCGGCCCGGAGCTGGTCATGACCACCCTGCCCAGTCTGTCACCATGGAGTCATGGGTCAGCCGGAAAGCCGGGAATCTCCGGGAGCAGAGCAGCTGGAGCTTCCACCGGGGCAGAGGCTGCAGAAGGGCTGGCCCGTCACCCACTACGGTCCCGTACCCAAGTTCAAGCCGGACCGCTGGGAGTTCCGCGTCTTCGGCGCGACCGCCGACGGCGACAAGCACTGCTGGAACCACGAGGAGTTCACGGCCCTGCCGTTCTCCACCGTCGTGGCGGACCTGCACTGCGTCACGAAGTTCAGCATGCAGGGCGCCGAATGGGGCGGTGTGCTCGCCCGCGAAGTCCTCGCCCTGGCACCCCCCGCGCCGCAGGTCACACACGTGATGGTGTGGGCCGAGTACGGCTTCAGCTCCAACCTGCGGCTGGCCGACTTCGCCTCCGACCGGACCGTTTTCGCCACCCACCAGGGCGGCGAACTGCTCACCGCCGAGCACGGTTTCCCGGTCCGGCTCGTGGTCCCGCACCTGTACGCCTGGAAGGGCCCCAAGTGGGTCCGCGGCATCGAGTACATGACCGCCGACCGCCGCGGCTTCTGGGAGGAGCGCGGCTACCACAACATCGGCGACCCCTGGCGCGAGCAGCGCTACTCGTACCAGGAGGAGCCGGGGGAGGGCCCCGAGCTCTAGGGGGTGTCCGGCGGATCAGGGTCGGAGTACGCGGCGAGAGTCACCCGGACGGATGTACGCGGACCGGTGCCGACGGCTGGGGCCGCCGTATCACTGCGGGCCGCGCAGCTCCTTCAGCAGCGCCACGTCCGCCGCATGACCTTCCTTGCCGCCGGGCGTCTCGATGACCAGCGGAACGCCGTCCATCGCCGGATGCGTGAACAGCTCGGCGAAGGCGTCCCGGCCGATGTGGCCCTGCCCGACGTTCGCGTGCCGGTCCTTGTGCGCGCCCACGCCCTCCTTGGAGTCGTTCGCGTGGACCAGCTTCAGCCGGCCCTCGCCCACGGTGTCCACCAGCAGGTCCAGCGTCAGCTTCGTCCCGCCCGGCTCCGCCAGATCGTGACCGGCCGCGAAGATGTGGCACGTGTCCAGGCAGATCCCCAGCTTCGGATGGTGGTCCAGCGCATCGAAGTACGGGCCGAAGTCCTCGGCGAGCGAGCACAGCGAGGAGCCCTGCCCGGCGGTCGACTCCAGCAGCAGGAACGGGTCGTCGTCATGCGTCAGCTCGTCCAGCAGCGGCAGCATGTACTCGCTGATCTGCGCGTACGCCGCCTCCCGCGGGCGCCCGCCGGTCGCCGAGCCGGTGTGGACGACCACCCCGAGCGCACCGATCCGCCGCGCCCGGCGCAGCGAGTGGCGCAGCGACTCCACCGACCTCTCCACGGTGGCGGCGGTGTGCGAGCCGAAGTTGATCAGGTACGGCGCGTGCACGTACGCCGGGATGTCCTCCCGCGCGCACTCCTCCCGGAACCGCTCGTCCTGCGCCGGATTGCCGGCCGGGGTGGCCCAGCCGCGCGGATTGGCGACGAAGACCTGGACGACCTCGGCGCCCATCTCCCGGGCGTACGTCAGCCCGACCGAGGCCAGACCGCCCGCGACGGGGACGTGCCCGCCCACCGGATTGCGTACCACGTGCGCTTACAGCCCCTTGATCCGGATGGTGATCGTCAGACCCTCGGCGGCGGTCTGCCCGCCCAGCACCGACTGCGCGTCCACGGTCCTGCTGAAGGAGATCAGCGG
The DNA here is from genome assembly GCF_024666385.1 of Streptomyces yangpuensis. Classification (NCBI taxonomy): domain Bacteria; kingdom Bacillati; phylum Actinomycetota; class Actinomycetes; order Kitasatosporales; family Streptomycetaceae; genus Streptomyces; species Streptomyces yangpuensis. The sequence continues at coordinate 2,085,810 of NZ_CP102514.1, read as the reverse complement.
GCGGTCCACCTTCACCTTGAAGCCCGCGGCCTCCAGGGTCTTGCGGGCGGTGTCCACGTCCTGGCCGACCACGTTCGGGACGGGGAGCTGGCGCGGGCCCTTCGACACGGTCAGCGTGACCGTGTCCCCGGCCGCCGCCTGGGTGCCGGCGCCGATCGACTGGTTGGCGACCGTACCGGGGTCGGAGGGCGCGTTCACCTGCTCGGGGGCCGTCGCCACCTTGAGGCCCAGCCCCTCCAGGGTGGCCTTCGCCTGCTCGAAGGGCAGACCCGTCACCCCCGGCACCGGCACCGGCCGGCCCTTGCTGACGACGAACGCGACCGCCGTGTCGGGGGCCCGCTTCTCGCCGCCCGCCGGATTGGTGCTGATCACCGAGCCCTGGGCGACGTCCTGGCTGAAGGCCTGCGTGACGATCCCGGGGGCCAGCCCGGTCCTGGCCAGCTCCTCCTTGGCCTCTTCCAGGGGCCTGCCCTTGAGGTTCGGCACGGACACGACCTCGGGGCCGCGGGAGATCGTGATCGTCACCGCGCCGTTGCCGCGGATCCGCCGGCCGCCCGCGGGATCGGTGTTCATCACCGTCCCGCGCTCGAAGGCGTCGCTGAACTTGCGGTCGACCCCCTTCACGCCGAGCCCGGCCTCGGACAGCTGGGCCCGGGCCTGCTCCTCGGTCTTGCCGAGCAGGTTGGGGACCTTGGTGAACTGGCCGGAGTTGATGTACCAGACGCCCGTACCGATGCCCAGCGCCAGCAGCACGCCGACGACGATCAGCAGCACGCCGCGGCGCGGCCGCCCGGCGGGGGCCGCGCGGCGCACGGGCGGGGCGGGCGGGTCCAGCGGGGGCGTCTCGAACCGGGAGGTGAGGTTCACGGGCTCCGCGGTCACCGGGCGCGGGATGACGCCGGTGCGGTCCTCGGCGGACGACCGCTCCACCGCGTAGGCCTGCGGCGGTACGGCGTCCAGCTCGTCGGCGGTGAGTCCGGCGCGGGCCTCACGGGTGAGGCCGAGCAGGGCGGCCGCGTCGTAGGGGCGCAGTTCGGGGTTGCGGGCGGTGGCGGACGCCACGAGCCCGTCCAGACCGGCCGGCAGTCCGGGGACCGCGGCGGACGGCGGCGGGACGTCCTCGTGGAGGTGCTGGTAGAGCACCTGTGCGGGGGAGTCGCCGAGGTGGGGCTTGGAGCCGGTGAGCATCTCGTACAGGACGACACCGCAGGCGTAGACGTCCGCGCGGGTGTCGGCGATCCCGCTCTCGATCTGCTCGGGGGCCAGGTAGGAGACGGTGCCGAGGACCGAACCGGTGGTGTTGGTGACCGAGTCGACGGACCGGACCAGGCCGAAGTCGGCGACCTTGACCCGTCCGTCGTCGCCGATCAGGACGTTCTCGGGCTTCATGTCGCGGTGCACGAAGCCGGCCCGGTGGGCGGCGCCGAGGGCGGCGAGGACGGGTTCGAGGATGTCGAGGGCCGCCCGGGGCTGGAGCGCACCGCGTTCGCGCAGCACGTCGCGCAGGGTGCAGCCGGAGACGTACTCCATCGCCAGGTAGACGTACGGCCCGTCCGTGCCCTGGTCGAACACGGCGACCACGTTGGGGTGCGCGAGGCGCGCCACGGACTTCGCCTCGCGGATGAACCGGTCGACGAAGGCGGCGTCGGAGGCGAGCGCCGGATGCATCACCTTCAGGGCGAGGATCCGGTCCAGGCGGGTGTCGACGGCCCGGTAGACCGTGGCCATGCCGCCGGCCGCGATGCGGGCATCGATGCGGTAGCGGTCGTCGAGCACGCGCCCGACGAGCGGGTCTTCCAGGGTCGTATCCACCCGCCGATTCTACGAGCCGACGCCGGGACCCCGGCGGGGGCGGGTCGCCTTGCAGCGCAGCTGTGACGTGGGGAGGGGGCGGGGCGGGCTCCCAGCCTGTAGTGGACCGGGCGGCCCGAAGGCCTGTGACCAGCACCCTCGGGGCCGGAAGGCGCGCCCCGCCGCGGGCCGCCGGGGCCTTCGCGGGCCGCCGGCTCAGAACGCCGGGCGTTCCGGGTCCAGGGCGGCCCGGCCCTCCGTGGGGGAAGAGGCCTCGGCGAAGCGGCGCTGGGGGATGCGGCCCGCGCGGAAGGCCAGCCGGCCCGCCGAGACGGCGTCCCGCATGGCGGACGCCATCAGGACCGGCTCCTGCGCCCGGGTCACGGCCGAGGCCAGCATCACGGCCGCGCAGCCCAGTTCCATGGCCAGCGCGGCGTCGGAGGCGGTGCCCGCTCCGGCGTCCAGGATCACCGGGACCCCCGCCCGCTCCGTGATGAGCTCGAAGTTGTGCGGGTTGCGGATGCCCATCCCGGATCCGATGGGGGAGCCGAGCGGCATGATCGCCGCGCAGCCCACGTCCTCCAGCTTGCGCGCGAGCACGGGGTCGTCGCTGGTGTACGGCAGGACGGTGAAGCCCTCGTCCACCAGGACCTCGGCGGCGTCCAGCAGTTCGACGCCGTCGGGCAGGAGGGTCCGCTCGTCCGCGACCACCTCCAGCTTGATCCAGTCGGTGCCGAGGGCCTCCCGCGCCAGCCGGGCCGTGAGGACGGCCTCGCCCGCGGTGAAGCAGCCCGCGGTGTTCGGCAGGACCGAGATGCCGAGCCCGGTCAGGACGGAGAGGACGGAGCCCTGCACCGTCGGGTCCAGGCGGCGCATGGCCACGGTGGTCAGTTCGGTGCCGGACGCGACCAGCGCGCGTTCCAGCACGTCCAGGCTCGGGGCGCCGCCCGTGCCCATGATCAGGCGGGAGGAGAAGGTCCGGTCGCCCAGGGTGAAGAGGTCGTCGGCCATGCCCGTCAGCCTCCCTGGACCGCGGTGAGGATCTCCACGCGGTCGCCGTCGCCCACGGGGGTGGCCGGCCACTGGCCGCGCGGGACCACGGTCTCGTTGAGTGCCGCGGCCACCCCGGAGGTGGCCGCGGTCAGGGTGGCGACGACGGTGTCGAGCGTGGCGCCGGCCGCGACCTCGCACGGCTCGCCGTTGACGGAGATGGTCATGCGTACGACTCCTGACGTGCGGCGGAGAAGCGGCGGGGGGCGAAGGGGCGTGCGATCTCGGGCAGTTCGCCGGTGACCAGCAGCTCGGCCATCACCTCGCCGGTGAGCGGGGTCAGCAGCACCCCGTTGCGGTAGTGCCCGGTGGCCAGGTGCAGGCCGGGCAGGTCGGTCGGGCCCAGCAGGGGCGCGTTGTCGGGGGAGCCGGGGCGCAGCCCCGCCCGGGTCTCGGTGAGCGGGAGTTCGGTGATGCCGGGTACCAGTTCGTGGGCGTCGCGCAGGAGTTCGTAGACCCCGCCCGCGGTGACGGTGGTGTCCCAGCCGAGTTCCTCGCTGGTGGCGCCGATGACGAGTTCGCCGTTCTCGCGGGGCACGAGGTAGACGTGGCTGCCGCGCACGACCGCCCGTACGGTGCGGGAGAGGAACGGCGCGTAGGCGGGGGGTACGGCGAGCCGCAGCACCTGCCCCTTGACCGGCCGTACGGGCGGCAGCACCTCGGCGGGTACGCCCGCCAGCCGGCCGCTGAGCGAGCCCGCGGCCAGGACCACCTGGTCGGCGCGCAGCTCCGTACCGTCGTCGAGGAGCGCGCCGGTCGCCCGGTCCGCGGTGGTGAGCAGCTGTTCGGCGGCCGCCCGGTGGACGGCCACCCCGGCGCCCTCGCAGGCGGCCAGCAGGGCGGCCGCGAGCCGGCGCGGGTCCACCTGGTGGTCGCCGTCGACGCGCAGTCCGCCGCGGACGCCCGGGGCGAGCATGGGTTCCAGGCGGCGGCACTCGCGGCCGGTGAGCCATTCGGGATCCAGGCCGCAGCGGCGCTGGAGGGCGTGCAGTTCGCGCAGGTGGAGGCGGTCGTCGGCGTCGAGGGCGACGGCGAGGGTGCCGCAGGCGCGGTAGCCGATGTCCATGCCGCCGCTGGTGTCGGCGAGCTCGGCGGCGAACTGCGGATAGCGTTCGGCGGAGGCGAGGCCGAGGCCGAGGAGGGCCTCCTCGCCGTAGTGCAGTTCGGTGACGGGGGCGAGCATGCCGGCCGCGACCTGGGCGGCGCCGCCGCCGGGTGCCGGGTCGGCGAGTACGGTGCTCAGTCCGCGGGCCGCGGCCCGCCAGGCGGTGACCAGGCCGATGATGCCGCCGCCGATGACGAGGACGTCGGATCCCTTTCGAGACGAGTGCATGGGCGTCCAGCCCCTCCCTTCGCCGGCATGACCCGGATCAGGTTCGTACGGTCGGAGGCCGGCCAGCCTCCCTCTCAGCCCGGTGCGCCGGACTCCCGCGATAGGTACGGCTGCCAGACTATCCCGGCCGTGGACGGCGGGTAAGGCGGCACCTGTTCCTGACGGAGCGTCAGGTGATTAGGGTGGCCGCGTGAGCGAGCAGACGGAACACAATCAGCGCGGCGTCGTGATCGCCGGCGCCGGAATGGCCGGGGTGCAGACCGCGGTCGCCCTGCGCGAGCAGGGCTTCACGGGCCCCGTGACCCTGCTGGGAGCCGAACCCCACCAGCCCTACGACCGCCCCCCGCTGTCCAAGGCGGTCCTGCTCGGCAAGGCCGAGGACTCCGCCTTCGACGTGGACTTCGAAGCCCTGGACATCGACCTCCGCCTCGGTACGGAGGTCACCGGGCTACGGGCCGCCGACCACGAGCTGGACACCGAGGCGGGACCGGTCCCCTACCGGACCCTCGTGCTGGCGACCGGCGCGCAGCCGCTGGCCCTCCCCGGCACCGAGGGCGTCCCCGGCGTCCACCTGCTGCGCACGCTGGACGACGCGGCACGGCTGCGCCCGGTCCTGACGGCCGCCGCCCGGGTCGTGGTCGTCGGCGCGGGCTGGATCGGCGCCGAGTTCGCCACCGCCGCCCGGGAGGCCGGCTGCGCGGTGACCGTCGTCGAGGCGGCCGACCGGGTGCTGGCGGGCGCCCTGCCCGCCGAGGTCACCGAGCCGATGGCGCGCTGGTACGGGCAGGCCGGCGCCGAACTGATCACCGGCGCGCAGGTGGCCGCCGTGGAGGAGGGACGGGTCCTGCTGACCGACGGCAGCGCGCTGCCCGCCGACGCGGTGGTCGTGGGCATCGGCGCGCGCCCCGCCACGGGATGGCTGGCCGGGTCCGGCGTGGAACGCGGAGCCGACGGGTCGGTCACCGCCGACGCCCACCTGCAGACCTCCCTGCCGGGGGTGTACGCGGTCGGCGACTGCGCCTCCTTCCCGTCCGGGCGCTACGGGGCGCGGCTGCTGGTCCACCACTGGGACAACGCCCTCCAGGGCCCGCGGACCGTCGCGGCGAACATCCTGGCCGGGGAACCCACCGCGGTCTACGACCCGGTGCCGTACTTCTGGTCCGAGCAGTTCGGGCGCTTCGTGCAGTACGCCGGCCACCACGGCGCGGCCGACACCCTGGTCCGGCGCGGCGACCCGGACGAGGAGACCTGGTCGGTGTGCTGGCTGCGCGGCGCCGCCCTGGTCGCGGTCCTCGCGGTCGGCCGCCCCCGCGACCTGGCGCAGGGCCGCAGGCTGATCGAGACCGGCACCCCGATGGACCCGGCCCGGGTCGCCGACCCCGGCACCCCGCTGAAATCGGCCACCGCATAGCCCGGCGACCCCGGCGGCCCGGGCGGCGTGCCACGGACGGGCCGCCCGGCTACCGGCTGTCGGTGGGAGGTGGCAGGCTTGGACCGTGACCGAGATTGACGCAAAGATCGATTCCCTCGTCCCCGACTGGCTGTACCTCCCCGACATCGCGGAGATGCTGGACGTCGAGGTGACGCGGGTCCGCCAGATGGTCAAGGAGGGGCAGCTCATCGCCGTCCGCCGGGGCGAGAACCGGGCCCTGCAGGTTCCGGCGCCGTTCATCGACGGCGACAAGGTGGTCAAGGGCCTCGTCGGCCTCCTGACCGTCCTGCGCGACGACGGCTTCTCCGACGAGGAGATGCTGGAGTGGCTCTTCACCGCCGACCCGACCCTGCCGGGCACCCCCGCCCAGGCGCTGAGCGAGAATCGCGGCACGGAGGTGAAGCGCCGCGCTCAGGCGCTCGCCCTCTGACCTGATCCGCAGTAGCTCCACCGCGGTGTACGGGCCCCCGCGCCCGTACACCGCCTCCATCACGGGGGGTACACCCATGCAGCTGTCCGACGCCCGGCTCTACCTGTGCACGGACGCCCGCAAGCGCCAGGGTGACCTCCCCGAGTTCCTCGACGCGGTCCTGGCCGGGGGCGTGGACATCGTCCAGCTCCGCGACAAGGGCATGGAGGCGGGCGAGGAGCTGGAACACCTCCAGGTGTTCGCCGAGGCCGCGCGCCGCCACGGCCGGCTCCTCGCCGTGAACGACCGCGCCGACGTCGCCCACGCCATCGGCTCCGACGTCCTGCACCTCGGACAGGGCGACATCCCGGTCCCCGCGGCCCGCGCCATTCTCGGCGGTCAGGTGCTCATCGGCCGCTCCTGCCACGCGGAGGACGAGGTCGCCGCGGCCGCCGCCGAACCGGGCGTGGACTACTTCTGCACCGGGCCCTGCTGGCCCACCCCCACCAAGCCCGGCCGCCACGCCCCCGGCCTGGACCTGGTCCGCTACGCGGCCTCCCTGGAACAGGACCGGCCCTGGTTCGCCATCGGCGGCATCGACGCCGGGAACCTGGACGAGGTGCTCGACGCCGGCGCCACCCGCGTCGTGGTCGTCCGCGCGATCACCGAGGCCTCCGACCCGGGTGCGGCCGCCGCGGACCTCGCCAAGCGGGTCCGCGCCCGCCTCGGCTGAGTCCCGACCCCGCGCCGCACCCCGCTCCACCCGTGGCATTCCGCGCCGCCGTGGCCCGTACAGGCCCTTACCGGCCAGAGGCGAGGCCGCCGGTGTCCAAAAACGTGTCCAAAAGGCGGACGCCACTTCGGGGAGCGCCGGGCCGCGTCTAACCTGCCCCCATGGCCTCTGGTACCGCTTCCACCTGGTCGGACCGCGCACACACGGTCCGCGACCTCCTCGCGTCCGGGCGCTCGTACTCCTTCGAGTTCTGGGCCCCGAAGACCGAGAAGGGCGAACGCAACCTCTGGAACGCCCTGCGCCGGGTCGAGGCGGTATCCCCGAGCTTCGTCTCCGTGACCTACGGAGCCGGCGGCTCCACCCGCGGCGGCACCGTCAAGGCCACCCAGGAGATCGCCGCGGACACCACGCTGACCCCGGTCGCGCACCTCACCGCCGTGGACCACTCCATCGCCGAGCTGCGCCACGTCATCGGCCAGTTCGCCGACGCCGGCATCCGCAACATGCTCGCCCTGCGCGGCGATCCGCCGGGCGACCCGATGGCCGACTGGGTGCCGCACCCCGAGGGCGTGCACTACGCCGCCGACCTGGTGCGGCTGCTGAAGGAGTCCGGGGACTTCTGCGTCGGCGTCGCGGCCTTCCCCGAGATGCACCCGCGCTCGACGGACTGGGATACGGACATCCGGCACTTCGTGGACAAGTGCCGCGCGGGCGCCGACTATGCGATCACCCAGATGTTCTTCGATCCGGAGAATTATCTGCGGCTGCGCGACAGCGTCGAGAAGGCCGGCTGCGAGACCCCGATCATCCCCGAGGTCATGCCTGTTGTGGGTATCAAGCAGCTCGACCGACTGCCCCAGCTGAGCACCGCGGTCTTCCCCTCGGATGTGAAAGACCGCATGCTCGCGGTCAAGGACGACCCGGCCGCTGTACGCTCCATTGGCATCGAGTTCGCCACGGAGTTCTGCGCGCGGCTGCTGTCCGAAGGTGTACCGGGACTGCACTTCATCACGCTGAACAATTCCACGGCGACTCTCGAGATCTACGAGAACCTGGGCCTGCACCAGCGGGCCTGACCGGCCGTACCCGTGTGACGGCCGTACCGAGAGGGGCCTTGCATGGGTATGACGGTCCTCTACATCGCGTTCGGAATCGTCGCGTTGTGGCTGCTTGCCGAGGTACTGATGCAGTACAAGGCCCGGCTTCGCTGGCGCCTGCTCGCCTTCGCCGGCTTCCTCGGCGTGGTCGCCGGGGTGATACTGCCCTCGGTGCCGGTCATCGGCGCCGGTGCCGCCGCGTTCGCCGTGGGCCAGACCCTGGTGACGCTCTCCTTCCGCAAGGGCTTCGTCGCCGGCTGGGCACTGCGCCGCGGCGGGGAGCCCGTACGGAAGGGGGGGCGCCGCCGGTCCGGGACCGCGACGGCGGAACCGGCGCTCCAGGTCACCGCCCTGGAGTACGACGACGTGGACGGGGCCCCGGACGAGCGGCGGCCGTCGCGGGCCGCGGCCGAGGAGGTCTACAGCCCGGAGCCGGTGCCCGAGGACACCGGGTCCTACGGGATACAGAGTTTCTCCACGCCCGCCCCGGATGCCGGCCAGACCGCGGCCTTCGCCTCGCCGTTCACCACCGCCGAGCAGGACGCCCACCAGTACGCGGCGTACTACGACCAGCAGAACCAGGGCGGTTACGACTACTCCGGCGGCTATCCGACGGGCGACCAGCAGCAGGTCTACGCCGCCTACTCGGACCCGTACATCGGCACCGGCGGCGGCGTCGTCCCGCCCCAGCCCTACGACTACACCCCGTACGCCGACTACGGGCAGCAGCAGTACTCCACGGACACCCCGCCCGGCGGCGTCTGGGTCCCCCAGCAGCGGTCCACCGAGGGCGGCCAGCCCTACCCGGCGGACGGGCAGGGCGAGCCGCCGCAGCAGTACCCGTACCAGCAGGGCGGGTACGAGCAGTACCGCTACTGAGCCGGCCCTGCGGCCACGGGCGGTGCCGTGTCCACAGCCGGTCCCGCGTCCGCGGGCGGTCCCGACGGAGCCGGTCCCGCGGCCACGGGCGGCTCCGGCCGGGACCGGGGCCGCGGCCCGGTCACTGTGAGCCGCGGAAGTCCGCGCCCTCCACGATCAGCCCGGCCACCAGGGCCCCGGTCATCCCGGCGTGCGCGAGCCCGCCGCCGGGGTGGGCCCAGCCGCCCGCCAGGTACAGCCCGGGCAGGGCCGTGGAGTTGGCCGGGTACAGCAGCCGGCCCCCCGCGCCCGCGAGGGCGGGCGGGGGCACCGCGCCGCCGAGGGCGCCGGTCGCGGCCTCCACATCGGCCGGGGTGCGCACCTCCTGCCACAACAGCCGCTCCCGCAGCCCCTGTACGGCCTTCTCCGCGAGGTTCAGCAGTTCCCCGGGCTCCGAGGTCCCCGGGCCGTCCACGGCGCTCACGGTGACCGCCTCGTGCTCCGCGTCGGGCCGGGTGGCGGGATCGTCCGGCCGCATCACGGTGACCTGGGCCCCGTCGGCGTGCACCAGGGTGCGGTGGACGGTCCCCGCGGGGCGCGCGCCGCGCAGCGCGAGCAGCAGCGTGATCCGGCCGGGCACGCCGTCGCCCCGGGCCGGGACCGCCTCGGCCGGCCACGGCAGCGAGCCGGCCGGCAACCGCCGCGGGTCGATCCCGCAGACGACGGAGTCGGCCGCCGCCTCGGCGCCGTCGGCCAGCAGCAGCCCGGCCGCCCGGCCGTCCCGCACGAGCACCTCCCGCACCTCCGCCCCGAAGACGAAGGCGACCTTCCGCTCCAGGCAGCGCTCGTACACGGCGGTGGCCAGCGCCCGCATCCCGCCGCGCACGTACCAGCTGCCGAAGGTCTGCTCCATGTACGGGAGCACGGCCGCCGAACCGGGTGCGGTCGCGGGGTCGAGCCCGTAGCCGCGGACCACGCCGGTCAGCACCTCCGCGAGCGGGCCGCCCAGCTCCCGGCCGGCCACCTCGGCGAGGGTCGGCGTACGCCGGCGGAGCAGGCCGCTGCGCCGCAGGGCCGGGTACGGGTCGCCGCTCAGCGTCCGCCGGGCGCCGCCTGGCAGGGGCTCCTCCAGCAGCGGGCGGCGGGTGGCGTCCCAGGCGTCGCGGGCCCGGCCCAGCACACCGTTCCAGCGCTCGCCCGCGCCCCGGCCGAAAGCGGCGTCGAAGGCGGCGGCGACTCCGCCGTGCGAGGCACCGGGGAGGGTGACGTCGATGCCGTGGCCGGGCAGGACGTGCCGGACGGCGGGATCGGCCTGCGCCATGTCGACGCAGTCCTCCAGCGGCCGCTTGCCGGTCTTGACGAACAGGTCCCGGTAGACGGCGGGCAGGTGCAGCAGCCCGGGCCCGGTGTCGAAGGCGAAGCCGTCGCGCTCGTACCACCCGACGGCCCCGCCGTAGGTGGCGCCCCGCTCGTACACCGTCACCCGGTGCCCCGCCACGGCCAGCCGGGCCGCCGTCGCCATCGCGCCCATGCCGGCGCCGATCACCGCAATTCGTGCCATGCGGCCGAGCCTATGGCCCCGTCGGGGCGCCCGCGGTCAGTGGGGTGGGGCCCCGGTGACCGCGCGGGCCTCGGCGGCCAGCCGCTTCTCCTCGCGGCGCTGGGCGCGCCGGCGCAGGAAGCGGCGGATCCGGCTCCAGAGGAAGACGACTATGGCCAGCCCGACGACCAGCAGGGAGCCCGCGATGATCGCGGCGGGGACCGGGTAGAAGATCGCGAGGGTGACGAGGCCCGCCACGCCGAGGTCCTCGGCGATGCTCATCGCCACGTTGGTGAACGGCTCGGGCGAGGTGTTGATCGCCATCCGGGTGCCGGCCTTCACGAAATGGCTGGCCAGCGCCGTGGAGCCGCCGATCGCCCCGGCGGTGATGTCGGAGAGCGAGCCGCTCTGCCCGGCCAGCAACGCGCCGATCACCGCACCCGTCAGCGGACGGACCACGGTGTGGACGCCGTCCCATATCGAGTCGACGTACGGGATCTTGTCGGCGACCGCCTCGCAGAGGAAGAGCACGGCGGCGGCGATCAGCACGTCCGTGCGCTGGAGGGCCGCGGGGACCTCATCGGACAGGCCGGTACGGCCGAAGATGCCGAGCAGGAGGACCACGGCGTAGGCGTTGATCCCGCTGGCCCAGCCGCTGGTGAAGACCAGAGGGAGCACACTCATCGGATCATCATGCCGTACGGGCGTACCCGCGAACCGCAGGGCGGCGCAGAACAGTGAGGGGACGGCCGCACGGCGGCGGCCGTCCCCTCACTCACGTGGTCCGGGGGCTACTGCCCCTGCTCGTCACGGCGGCGCTGCCACCGGTCCTCGATGCGGTTCATCATCGACCGACGCTGCCGGTTGTGGCCGCGGGCCGAACCGCCGGTACTTCCGGAGACGGGCTGCTCGCCTGGCTTGGGTGCCTTGCGCCAACCGGTGACCACCAGGACCGTACATCCCAGCATGACGAGGAAGCCCACCACGCTGATCCAGAGCACGTTCGGAATGATCACACCGGTCATGAGGAGCGCGATACCCACAACAATGCCTGCGACTGCCTGGTAGACCCGTCGCCGGGTGTACGTACGCAGGCCGCTGCCCTCAAGCGCTGTCGCGAACTTGGGGTCTTCGGCGTACAGCGCTCGCTCCATCTGCTCGAGCATTCGCTGCTCGTGCTCCGAGAGCGGCACGGGAGTCCTCCTCATCCGTCGGTCGCGGGGGTAGCGACCAGGGGTCCCCTTCAGGATAGGCGGGGAATCGCCCCCGTGACACCCGCCCTCAACGCACACGTTCCAAAATGACAAAGCACAGAAAGACAGAGCCGGTGAAGCCCCTGCGAAAACCGTACCGCCGCGGGAGCGGTCACTGAGGCCGTTATTCCCCAATGGCCCGTTCACCATGCCGGTCGCTGCTTCCGATCATACGGGGCGGACCGGCCGAGCGGAGGGTGAGCGGCAGACTCGGTGCGCGGAAGAGCGCAGTTCAGGCCCGCTTCTCGCCCAGGACGTGCAGCTGCGTGGCCACCGCGTGGAAGGACGGCAGCTCCGCCGCGGCCTCCTCCAGGCGCAGCAGCGCCTCCACCGCGCCCGGCTCGGTGTCCACCAGGACGCCCGGGACGAGGTCGGCGAAGATCCGCACGCCGTGCACCGCGCCGACCGACAGGCCGGCCCCGCCGACCAGCTCGGAGAGCTGCTCGGCGGTGAAGCGGCGCGGCACCGGGTCGCCGGAGCCCCAGCGGCCGGCCGGGTCGGTGAGGGCGTTGCGGGCCTCCGTGAAGTGGCCGGCGAGCGCGCGGGCGAGCACGGCCCCGCCGAGGCCGGCGGCCAGCAGGCTGAGCGTGCCGCCGGGGCGCAGGGCCGCCACCGCGTTGGCCACGCCCTCGGCCGGGTCGTCCACGTACTCCAGGACGCCGTGGCAGAGCACCACGTCGTACGCGTCCCGCTCCACCACGTCCAACAGACCCTGGGCGTCGCCCTGGACGCCCCGGACCAGGTCGGCGACACCGGCCTCGGACACCCGGCGCTCCAGCCCGAACAGTGCGTTCGGGCTGGGGTCGACCACGGTGACCCGGTGGCCCAGGTGGGCCACCGGCACGGCGAACTTGCCGGTGCCGCCACCGGTGTCGAGCACGTCCAGCACGTCCCGCCCGGTCGCCTTCACCCGACGGTCGAGCGCCTCCTTGAGGACCTCCCACACCACGGCGGTGCGGAGGGAGGCACGGGGGCGGGAAGTGTCCGACACGGCTGATGGCTCCTCGGCGCGGTAAGGGTGAGCGGTCTGTGCCCCACCCTATTGCCTCCCGCAGCCGGGCAGGTCATCCCGCGTCCGGACGCTCCGGCCGTGGCTGCGGCAGGGTCTCCTCCGGACTCCGCGGCGGGGCCTGGGCGGGCGTCCGTACGGCGAGCATCCGCTCCACCAGGCGCAGGAACATCGAGGCGGCGCGCAGCAGGTCGTCCGCGTCCCGGGCGCCGGCCGCGTCCGCTATCCCCGCCTCGGCCCGGGCCCGGCGGGCGGCGCCGGAGGCGAAGAGCGCGCTCCACTCCGCCAGCTCCGGTGCCAGCTCCGGCAGCACCTCCCACGCGCTGCGGATCCGGGGCCGCCGCCGCGGGCTCACCGGCTCGGGCCGTGCGCGCGCGGCGAGCACGGCCGCGGCGGTGCGCAGCGCTGCGAGGTGGGCCGTGGCGTAGCGCTCGTGGGGCCGGGTCAGCCGGGCGGCCTCGGCCAGGCCGCTGCGGGCCTTGTCGAGAAGGTCGAGGGCGGCCGGTGGGGCCGCCGACTTCCGCAGGACGGGGTGGACAGGGGACGGGGACGGTGTGGCCATGACGAACCTCCTGTCGTTGCGTTGTCTCCATCGTGACGGGCCCCACTGACAATCGCCCTGACCTGCGTTTTTGCCGTCATATGCACAGCAACTGCCCCCTCCTGCACACCTGGTGCGGAATGAGGTGGTAGTTTTTGAACTGACCGGTCAGTTCAAAAAGAAGGGGGACGGCGTGGACAGCCCGCACGGCGCGGCCGTCAAGGCCGAGAACTTCGGACTCAAGGGCCCGCGCGGCTGGGCCTTCCGGGGGGTCGGCCTCGACGCGGCGCCCGGCTCGCTCATCGCGGTCGAAGGCCCCTCCGGCAGCGGCCGGACCTGCCTGCTCCTGGCCCTCACCGGACGTATGAAGCCCACCGAGGGCCACGCCGAGATCGGCCGGCACCGGCTGCCGAAGAAGATGGCCGCGGTCCGCCGGATCGCCGCCCTCGGCCCGGTCCCCGGGGTCAACGACCTCGACCAGTCCCTCACCGTCGCCGAACAGCTGCGCGAGGGCGCTCTGCTCCAGCGCCACTACGACGCCCCGATCCGCTCCCTGCTGCGTCCCCGGGCCGAGCGCCGGGCCGCAGCGGCCGCCCGGATCGCGGCCGCCCTGGACACCGCCGGACTGGACCTCGCCACGCTGCCCAAGGGCGAACGCACCACCGTCCGGGACCTGGAGCGACTGGAGGCCGTCCGGCTCTCCGTCGCCATCGCCCTGCTCGGCTCCCCGCGGCTGCTCGCCCTCGACGACCTCGACATGAAGCTCTCGGACACCGAACGCACCGAGGTCTGGACCCTGCTGCGGTCGATCGCGGCCCGGGGGACCACCGTCGTGGCGGTGTGCAGCGAGGCACCCGCCGACGCCGTGGTCCTGCGGACCGGCCCGCAGGAGGACGGCGGCGCACCGGAGGCCGGACCGTCGGCCCCCGCTGCCGCCACCCCGAAGGTCACGTGGGGCGCCCGGGCGCAGGACAAGCCCGGGAAGGAGACCGAGGCCGAGGCCACCGGAGCCCCCGAGGACCCGAAGCCCGACCCGGAGCCCGACCCGGAGCCCGACCCGAAGCCGGACCCGAAGCCGGACCTGAAGCCGGACCCGAAGCCGGACCTGAAGAAGGCGTCCGGCACGGCACAGGATGCGGACGCCGACGCCGACGCAGCCGGCGAGGCCGACGCCGGCACCACCGAAGACACCGACAACGACGACACGAAGGGGGCGGACGATGCGCTCGCCGAAGCTGGCCGCGCTTGAGCTGAAGCGGTTCGGGCGGGGGAAGCTGCCCCGGGCCGCCCTCGTCGCGCTGCTCCTGCTGCCCCTGCTCTACGGAGCTCTGTACCTCTGGTCCTTCTGGGACCCGTACAGCCGCCTCGACAGGGTGCCCGTCGCCCTCGTCAACTCCGACCGGGGTGCGACCGTCGACGGCAAGCACCTGGACGCGGGCGGTGAGATCACCAAGAAGCTCCGCGACAGCAAGACCTTCGACTGGCGGGAGGTGAGCCCGGAGAAGGCGGCCAAGGGTCTGGAGGACGGTACGTACTACCTGACCCTGACCATGCCGGCCGACTTCAGCGAGAAGATCGCCTCCAGCTCGGGCGAGGACCCCGCCACCAGCGCCCTGCAGGTCCGCACCAACGACGCCAACAACTACGTCGTCGGCTCGATCTCGCGCACCGTCTTCTCCGAGGTCCGCTCGGCGGCGTCCGCCAACGCCTCCCGCGGCTTCCTCGACAAGATCTTCGTCAGCTTCTCCGACCTGCACGACAAGACCGCGGAGGCCGCCGACGGCGCCGACAAGCTCAAGGACGGCGCCGGCAAGGCCCAGGAGGGCGCCAAGGAGCTCGCCGACGGCCTCGACACCGCCGGGGAGAAGAGCGGCGAACTCAACAGCGGCCTGAAGAAGCTCAACTCGGCCGCAGGCAAGCTGGAGACCGGCACCCGGGACATCGCGAACGGCACCCAGGTCCTCGCCGACAAGGTCAACGGCGCCGCCGACAAGGCCCGCCCCTTCGTCAAGGACCCCAAGAGCCTGGCCGCCACCGCCGTACTGGTCGCCGACAGCGCGAAGGTCGTCAACAACCACCTCGACAAGTTCGTGGAGAAGGCGCCGGCCGCGGCGGCCGTCGCCAAGCGGGCCTCCACCGGCGCCGACGCCTACTACACCAAGCACTGCGTCACCCCCGGCGGCGAACCGCACCTCGCCTCCTGCCCCGACCTGAAGAAGGTCCGGGACGACGCGGCCGAGGCCGCCCTGCTCAGCGGTGACGTCAGCACCCTGGCCAAGAACGCCGGCGGGGACGTGGCCAAGCTCCGCACCCAGCTGACCGACCTGGAGAAGAAGGCCCGCGAGCTCGCCGACAAGGCCCCCCACCTCGCGAGCGACCTCGACGCGGCCGTCGCCAAGGTCAACGCCCTCAACACCGGCGCCCACAAGGTCGCCACCGGCATGTCCCAGCTGCACACCGGCCTCGGCACCGCCACCACCGGCTCCGGCGCCCTCAGCGACGGCGTCGGCAAGCTCGGCGACGGCGCCCACCGCCTCGACGGCGGCATGTACAAGCTCGTCGACGGCACCGGCGAACTCGCCGGCGGCCTGCACGAGGGCGTGGGCAAGATCCCCGACTACGACCAGCAGCAGCGGGACGCCCGCACCGAGGTCATGGCCGACCCGATCAAGCTCGCCAACCAGTCCCTGCACAAGGCGCCCAACTACGGCACCGGCTTCGCGCCCTACTTCATCCCGCTGTCCCTCTGGGTCGGCGCGATGGTCGCCTACATGCTGATCGCCCCGATGAACAAGCGGGCCCTGTCCGCGGGTGCCTCGCCGTGGCGGATCGCCCTCGCCGGCTGGCTGCCCGTCATGGGCATCGGCGCCGCCCAGGTCACCCTGCTGATGTCCGTCCTGCAGTGGGCCCCGGACCTCGGCCTCAAGATGGCCAACCCCGCCCTCACCATCGGCTTCCTGCTGCTGGTCACCGGCTGCTTCGCGGCGATCATCCAGTGGCTCAACGCCAAGTTCGGCGCGGCCGGGCGGATCCTGGTCCTCGCCGTCCTGATGCTCCAGCTGACCTCGGCCGGCGGCACCTACCCCGTCCAGACCAGCCCGGACTTCTTCAACGCCGTCCACCCGTACCTGCCGATGTCGTACGTCGTGGAGAGCCTGCGCCGCCTCATCACCGGCGGCGACCTCACCCCGGTCTGGCAGGGCAGCCTGGTCCTGGTGGCCTTCACCGTCGGCGCCCTCGCCCTGACCGCGCTCGCCGCCCGCGGCAAGCAGGTGTGGACGATGGACCGACTGCACCCCGAACTGAGCCTGTAGGGATGTGTTGACCTGTGACAATCAGCGCCATGGACAGCAGCAGCACCGGTACGGGTACCGGCGGGGGCCGTCGTGCGGCCACCCGGCAGAAGCTCTACGAAGCGGCCGTCACCCTCATCGCGGAGAAGGGGTTCTCCGCGACCACGGTCGATGAGATCGCCGAACGGGCGGGCGTGGCGAAGGGCACCGTCTACTACAACTTCGCCAGCAAGAACGACCTCTTCGAGGAGCTGCTGCGGCACGGCGTCGGGCTGCTGACGGCGTCGCTGCGGGCGGCGGCGGAGGAGACCGAGGCACGCGGCGGCAGCCGGGTCGAGGCGCTCGACGCGATGATCCGGGCGGGCCTGGTCTTCATCGACCGCTACCCGGCCTTCACCCAGCTGTACGTCGCCGAGCTGTGGCGGACCAACCGCACCTGGCAGTCCACGCTGATGGTGGTCCGCCAGGAGGCGGTGGCCGTCGTGGAGAAGGTGCTGCGCGAGGGCGTCGAACGCGGGGAGCTCAGCCCCGAGATCGACGTGCAGCTCACGGCGGCAGCGATGGTCGGGATGGTGCTGGTGGCCGCCCTGGACTGGCAGTCCTTCCAGCGGGAGCGGTCCCTCGACGACGTGCACTCGGCGCTGTCGCTGCTGCTGCGCGGCCGGGTCAGCGGCAACCGCTGAACCGGGCGGCACCCCCCACTCGGCGGTGCCGCGCGGGCGCGCCGGCCCGTACAACTGGTGGGGCCCGCCGCGGCCGCTGAGTATCCGTACCTAGGCGCGGAAATGAGTACGCACGCGGATGGGCTCCCACCTGCGAGGACGTCAGACTGGGAGCAACGGACAGGGGGCCTGGTCCGCACCGCCGACACGGGGCTGCGGAGCGGACCGGGTACCTCCTTCCGGAACCGGGAGAAGGCACGGGGGACCCGGTAGCAGAAGCGAGAACGCGGTGGGGCCCGGGGGGATCGGGCCTCGCCGCGTTCTCGCGTCCGCGGGTTCTGCGGATTTCCGGTGCCGGGTGCGGCGCCGTTGCGGGGGCGCTGCCCCCGTGCCCCCGCGCCTCAATCGCCGGCGAGGCTGGATGGTGCGGCGGGGCTGGATGGGCGGGGGCGCTGCCCCCGGGCCCCCGCGCCTCGAACGTCGGCGAGGCTGGACAGTGCTGCCGGGCCGGGTTGCTAGCCGCGGCTCCGGAGGGGGAGGCGGAGGCGGAGGGCCGTCAGGCGGGCCGAGACCGCGGAGGTCAGGGCCGAGCGGCGGGCCGAGACGGCCCAGGCGATACGGGCCGCCGACCGCGGCAGCAGCAGGGCGCGCAGCCGGGGCAGGCGTCCCGCCGAGGCCAGCAGGCCCGCCCGGGCCTGCCGTACGTCGTCCGCCAGGCCCGCGTACGAGACCTCCGCGCCGGGCGGCGCGTACAGGGCCCGTTCCACCGCGCCCGCCACCCGGTGCACCGCCGCGGCGGCGTCCGGCTCCAGCCGGCCCAGCTCCACGACCCGGCTCGCCGCCCGGCGAGGGGACAACGCCTCGTCCGGGGCGACGCCCACGTCCCAGGCCGCGTCGCCCAGCTCCCGCCAGGAGGCCAGGACCTCGCCGGACGCCAGACGGCGGGCCCGTAGCCGGTTGCGCCACAGCAGCGGGAGCAGCGGCAGGACCACCACCGCGAGCACCAGCGCCGCCCAGCCCAGGACCGCCGTCACCGACGGCCCGGCGCCGGCCGCCGCGTTCTGCTGCGGGGCGGTCGGCCCGCACTCGCCGAGCCGCTTGAGCGCCGGCGGGCACTCCGCGGACGCCGAGGGAGCCGGAGCCGGCTGCACCGCACCCTGCGAGGGCAGCGGCGCCGGCGCGGACGGCTGGGCCGTGGGGGCCGGCGGCCGGGAGTAGTCCGGCACGTTGAGGCCCGACCGGGGCGTCGGCTCGAACCGGGTCCAGCCCACGCCCTGGAAGTACAGCTCGGGCCAGGCGTGCGCGTCCCGCATCGACACGTTCACGATGCCGTCCGGCTGCTTCTCGCCCGGGGTGAAGCCCACCGCGACGCGCGCCGGGATGCCCAGGGTGCGGGACATCGCCGCCATCGAGAACGCGAAGTGGATGCAGAAACCCTCCTTGTCCGCGAGGAAGCGGGCGACGGCCTGCGGCCCCGTCCCGGAGGTGGTCTGGGTGTCGTAGCGGAATCCGCCGCTCACGGCGAAGAAGTCCTGCAGCTTCACCGCGCGCGAGTAGTCGTCCTTCGCGCCCTGCGTGACCTGGCGGGCCGTGTCGCCGACCACCTGCGGCAGGTTGTCCGGGACCCTCGTGTACTCCTCACGGACCGCCGGGTCCGGCGCCGGGGCCTTCTGGAGCTGCTGCGCGGTGGGCTTCAGCAGCAGGCTGCGCACCTTGTACTCGGCGCCCTGCACGGTCTGGAACCTGTCGCGGGCCAGCTGGTCCCCGACCAGGGTCCGGCCGACGGGCTCGAACCGCCACTTGCCCGGGATGTCCACCGAGGTCGCCGGATACGGCATGGGGAGGTAGCGCTGGGTGTAGCCGTCCGAGGCCGTGATGTTCGTGGTCACCTCGGTCGCGCCGAGGCGGACCTGCTCACCGAGGCCGGGCGGGACCGGCATCTGCTGCGGCACGTCGGTCAGGGCCCGGCCGGACGCCTCCCACTTCGAGCCGTTGAAATCGTCCAGGGCCAGGATGCGCAGGTACTGGTCGCCCTGCTGCGGGCTGTCCGTGCGGTACCTGAGCACCACGCGGTTGTCCTGCGCGTTCAGGTTGCTCTGCAGGGAGACCAGCGGGTTGACGGCCGAGATCGTGCCGCCGGAACCGCCGCTGCCCTCGCCCTCCTTCGGGCCGCCCAGCAGACCGTCGTCGAGGGCGGGCAGCGCCGCCGGCACCACCAGCGCCATGCCCAGGGCCAGGGCGCCGATCCGCCGGCCGAACCGCACCGGGGCCGTCGCCCGCACGTTGCCGCTGAGGCCGGAGTCGGCCGGCGCGCGTCCGCCCGGTGCCGCACCGAAGACCCGCCCCCACTGGGCGAGCCGGTCGCGGCCCTCGGACAGCAGCAGCATCAGGTAGCCGCAGCCCGCCAGCAGGAAGGAGAACCAGGAGGCGTCCCCGCCGCCCGACAGGCCCGCGGCGACCGAGTACAGCGCGAGCAGCGGCAGACCGGCCGCCGCGGCCGTACGCGCGGTCACCGCCAGCAGGTCCACCAGCAGGCCGATCACCAGCACCCCGGACACCAGCAGCAGCTGGATGCCGTCGGTGAGCGGCGCCGGTATCGCGAACTCGCCCACGTCGTGGACGCCCTGGGCGAACAGCGAGCCGAAATCCGTCACGAAGTAGGCCAGCGGCCCGCTGCCGGTGGACTCCACCTTCCCGGCGAAGAACAGCGCGAGCAGCAGCAGCGACACCAGCAGCTGCGCGGCCACGGTCAGCGACCGCGCCAGCGGCACCCGCCGGGCCCCCGCGCCCACCGCGCTCTGCACGGTGAGCAGCAGCGCGGCCTGGAGCAGCCAGGCCTGCGACTCCACCAGCGGGCTCAGGGACCAGGAGGTGAGCAGTGTCGCGAGTGCCGCGAACACCGTCAGTTTCGCCCGTCCGCTCATGCCAGGCCTCCGCTCGTTCCCGTACCGACGCGCGCGGTCCCGGCCTGGCGCCACAGTTCGCCGAAGGCGACCCCGGGGGTGGCGGCGAGCGCCGTCCAGCCCGCGTCGCGCAGCCTGCGCAGCCGCTCCTCCACGGGTACGACGTCGTGCCCGGGCGCGGGCCGGCCGCCCCAGGCCCCGGTGTCCAGGACGAAGGCCACCGCGCCGGAGGCGCGCTGGCGCATCCTGGCCGCCAGTTCGGTCTGTACGTCGTCCAGGTCGCCGAAGAAGGCGATGAGGAGCCCGTCGCCGCCGCCCTCGCCGAAGCCGCCGCCGCGTACGGCGTCGTAGGCGCGGGAGAGCCCGGCGCCGTCGGAGTGTCCGACCACGGCGAGGGTATCCATCATCAGCCCGGCGGCCTCCGCGGACTCGTGACCGCCGGCGGAGAACCCGCCGCCGCCCTCGCCGGGTGCCGCGCTCCCGGTGTCGGTGAGCAGCCGTGCCGAGAAGCCCTGTTCCAGGACGTGCACGAGACTGGAGGCGGCCGCGGAGACGGCCCATTCGAAGGCGGAGTCCGGTCCGGCGCCGTCGAAGGCGAGGCGGCGGGTGTCGAGCAGGACGGTGGCCCTGCTGCGCTGGGGCTGTTCCTCGCGGCGGACCATCAGCTCGCCGTAGCGGGCGGTGGAGCGCCAGTGCACGCGGCGCAGGTCGTCGCCGCGCCGGTAGCCGCGCGGGATCACGTCGTCGTCGCCCGCCAGGGCCAGGGAGCGGCGGCTGCCGTCGCCGTAGCCGTTGGACTCGCCGGTCAGCCGGACCGGGGGCAGGGGCTCGGTGCGCGGAATGACGGTGAGGGTGTCGTAGGCGCTGAAGGAGCGGGTCAGCTCGACCAGCCCGAAGGGGTCGGTGAGCCGCAGCTGGAGCGGGCCCAGCGGATAGCGGCCGCGCAGGTCGGAGCGGACCCGGTAGGACACCTCGCGGCGGCCGCCGGGCTCGACCCGGTCCAGGACGAAGCGGGGGCGCGGGCCCAGTACGTAGGGCACCCGGTCCTGGAGCATCAGCAGGCCGGTGGGCAGCCGGGAGATGTTGTCCATGCGCAGCTGCACCCGGGCCTCGGCGCCGGCGGGCACCCGGCCGGGGGACAGCCGACGGCTGCCGGAGACCCGGTGGCGGGTGCGGTGCAGGGCGTAGACGCAGATCAGCGGCAGGAGGGCGAGCAGCAGGCCGACGCGCAGCAGCGCGCCCTGGCCGAGGACGTAGGCGCAGACGGCCGCGGCGATCCCGGCGGCCACGAACGAACGGCCGCGGGTGGTCAGCCCGGACAGCGACGCGCGCAGCCCGCCGCCGTCTCCCGGGCCGCCGGCGCCGTGTGCGGCACCGGCGCTCATCAGAAGCCCCGGACGCCGGCGGCGGGCGGCATCTCGCCGCGGCCGTGCGCGGCCGGGACGGGGGTGCGCTGGAGGATCTCGCCGACGACCTGCTCGGAGGTGCGGCGGTTCAGCTGGGCCTGCGCGGTGGGCAGCAGCCGGTGCGCGAGGACCGGTGCGGCCAGGGACTGCACGTCGTCGGGCAGGACGTAGTCCCGGCCGGAGAGCGCGGCGGAGGCCTTCACGGCGCGCAGGAGGTGCAGGGTGGCCCGGGGCGAGGCGCCGAGCCGCAGGTCGGGGTGGCTGCGGGTGGCGGAGACCAGGTCGACGACGTAGCGCCGGACGGGCTCGGCGACGTAGACCTCGCGCACGGCCTCTATGAGCTTGACGATGTCGTGGGCGTGCGCGACGGACTGGAGGTCGTCGAGCGGGTTGACGGCGCCGTGCACGTCGAGCATCTGGAGTTCGGCCTCGGGGCTGGGGTAGCCGACGGAGACGCGGGCCATGAAGCGGTCGCGCTGGGCCTCGGGCAGCGGGTAGGTGCCCTCCATCTCCACCGGGTTCTGGGTGGCGACGACCATGAAGGGGCTCGGCAGGGTGTAGGTCGTGCCGTCGATGGTGACCTGGCGTTCCTCCATCGACTCAAGCAGCGCCGACTGGGTCTTCGGCGAGGCGCGGTTGATCTCGTCGCCGATGACGATCTGCGCGAAGATCGCGCCCGGCTTGAACTCGAACTCGCGGCGCTGCTGGTCGTAGATGCTGACACCGGTGATGTCGGAGGGCAGCAGGTCGGGCGTGAACTGGATGCGCTGCACCGAGCAGTCGATGGACTTGGCCAGCGTCTTGGCCAGCATCGTCTTGCCGACGCCGGGCACGTCCTCGATCAGCAGGTGCCCCTCGGCGAGGAGCACGGTCAGCGCGAGGCGGACGACCTCGGGCTTGCCCTCGATCACGTTCTCGACCGACTGGCGGACCCGCTCCGCCGTGCTGGTCAGATCCGCGAGGCTCGCTCGGTCGTCATACGTCGTCACCTGGTTCTCCTCGGCCATCTCCCAGGGCCGACGCCCTTGGCGCATGACCGGCCCACCCCGAAACACGGACACCGGATGCGGGGGTTCCCGGGTGGTGTCTCCCCGCATTCTTGACGGCGCCTGGGCCTTGTGTCACTCAGGAGCTGGGATCGATCTCCCGCAGGAGTCCGGTGTGCACGTCGAAGACGAAGCCTCGCACATCGTCCTTGTGGAGCAGGAACGGGTTGGTGCGGACGCGCTGCATGGACTGGCGGACGTCCTGGTCGACGTCCCGGAAGGCCTCGACGGCCCAGGCGGGACGCTGGCCGACCTCGTCCTCCAGCTCGTGCCGGAAGTCCTCGGTCAGACGTTCGAGGCCGCAGCCGGTGTGGTGGATGAGTATCACCGTGCGGGTGCCGAGGGCCCGCTGGCTGATGGTGAGCGAGCGGATCGTGTCGTCGGTGACCACGCCGCCCGCGTTGCGGATGGTGTGGCAGTCGCCGAGTTCCAGGCCGAGCGCGGCGTGGAGGTCGAGCCGGGCGTCCATGCAGGCCACGATGGCCACGTGGAGGACCGGGCTGGCGTCCATGCCGGGGTCGGTGAACTTGGCCGCGTAGCGCTGATTCGCCTCGACCAGCCGGTCGGTGACGGATCCGCCGGCGGATGCCTCGGATGCGGAGTCTGCAGGCAGGGATGCGGAAGTCGTCATGGGTACGACGTTAGTGGTCACGGGCGGCAGAGGCTTTGCGTGAGGGGGGACAAAGAACGTCAACGGGGCTTGTTGTGAGCTAACCCACAGGGGTGGGCGGGGAGCCGCCGTCCGGGTGGTTCGGCAGCATGTGCGGCTTCGGTCCGAGCGGCGCGTACGGCGCGCGGGCCGGTTCGTTGACCGCGGCGACCGTTGCACTAAAGTGACGCGAAACCGGCCGGAGCCCGGCCCTGACCGGCCTCCCGGCCACCGATGAAGACTCCGCGTGCGCGGCGCGTACGTACGGCCCGGCCCTCTTCCGCTCACCGGCCGGGGGAGCGGGCGGTGCGTACGCCTGCCGCGCCGTTATCTGAGAGGGCGCTTTGACTAGCGAGTCCCGACATGTCCCGGTGATGCTCCAGCGGTGCCTGGACCTGTTGGCCCCGGCGCTGGAGAGGCCCGGGGCCGTCGTCGTCGACTGCACCCTCGGCCTCGGCGGCCACAGCGAGGCCCTGCTGACCCGGTTCCCCGAGGCACGCCTGATCGGCCTCGACCGCGACAAGGAGGCCCTGCGGCTCTCCGGCGAACGGCTCGCCCCCTTCGGCGACCGGGCCACCCTCGTCCACGCGATCTACGCCGACCTCGCCGAGGTCCTCGACGGCCTGGGCCTCCCCTCCGTCCAGGGCATCCTCTTCGACCTGGGCGTCTCCTCCATGCAGCTGGACGAGGCCGACCGCGGCTTCGCCTACGCACAGGACGCCCCGCTGGACATGCGCATGGACCAGACGACCGGCATCAGCGCCGCCGAGGTCCTCAACACCTACGCGCCGGGCGAGCTCGTCCGGATCCTGCGCCAGTACGGCGAGGAGAAGCAGGCCAAGCGGATCGTGTCCGCGATCGTCCGGGAACGCGAGAAGGCCCCCTTCAGCAACAGCGCCCGGCTGGTCGAGCTCATCCGCGACGCACTGCCCCAGGCCGCCAAGCGGACCGGGGGCAATCCCGCGAAGCGCACCTTCCAGGCGCTGCGGATCGAGGTCAACGGCGAGCTCTCCGGCCTCGAGCGGGCCATCCCGGCAGCGGTCGACCGCATCGCGGTCGGCGGCCGGATCGCTGTCCTCTCCTACCACTCGCTGGAGGACCGGCTGGTCAAGCAGGTCTTCGCGGCCGGAGCGACCTCCACCGCCCCGCCCGGCCTGCCGGTGGTGCCGGAGAAGTACCAGCCGAAGCTCAAACTCCTCACGCGAGGAGCGGAGCTGCCGACCGAGGAGGAGATCGCCGAGAACCGGCGGGCCGCCCCGGCGAGGTTCCGGGGGGTCGAACGCATCCGGGAGGCGCGACTGTGACCACGGCCGGGAAGGTCGCCACGCTGACCCGCGGGCAGGCGGCCCGCATCGGCCGGGCCCTCGGCGCCCGCCCGGCCGGCCCGCGGCCAGGCGGGCAGGCGGCGCGGATGCCGTTCGTCCTGCTGGTCGTGGCGCTGCTGGCGGGCGGCCTGATCAGCCTGCTGCTGCTGAACTCGGCCCTCAACGAGGGCTCCTTCCAGCTGAGCCGGCTGAAGAAGGAGACCACCGCCCTCACCGACGAGGAACAGGCCCTCCAGCGCGACGTGGACGCCCACTCGGCCCCCGACGCACTCCAGCGCCGGGCGCGCGAACTGGGCCTGGTCCCGGGCGGCAGCCCCGTCTTCATCGGCCCGGACGGCAAGGTCTCCGGCAGCGTCTCGGTCGCCGAGGCACCGCCGTCACCGACCCCGACCCCGCCGACGGCGCCCGCACAGGCCGGACCGGGCCGCTCCCCGGCCCCGGCCCCCGCCGTACCGAACCAGTCCGTCCCCCCGGGTGCCCCGGCGGCGCCCGGCCCGACACCGCAGCCCCACCAGCCTGCCGGAAGGTGACGTCGTGACGCGGATTCCCGCGGGGGCCCAGCCCACCCCGCCCTGCCCCCGGCCACCGCGCGGAGGCACCCCCGCCTCCCGGGGCCCCGCCCGGGCCCGCGTTCCCAGCGCGTGCCCCGTGCCCGCCGCCCCGGACCCGTACGCCGGTGGCCACCGGGCACCGGCCCACCCGGCCCCGCGGCCCGGCAGGGCCACGGCCCCGGCCGGCGGCCACCGCGCCGGCCCGGTAACCCGTACCGCCGCACCGCGGACGGTGGCCGGGTGAGCCCGCAGGAGCCGCCACGACGGCGGGTGCCCGGCCCCGCCAGGCCCTCGCGGCCCGGCGACCGGCCCCGGGCCACCGCCCGCCCGGCCTCCCGGCCGGCGACCCGACGCCCCGCGGGCCCCCGCACACCGCACACGATCCGGCTCGGCAGCCCCCGGCCCCGGCTGCGCCTGGTCGGCGTCGGACTGACCCTCGTCATGCTCGCCTTCGTCGTCCGGCTGCTGCAGGTGCAGGCCGTCGACGCCTCCTCCTTCTCCGCCGCGGCCTCCAAGAACCGCTACACCAGCGTCAAACTGGCCGCCGAACGCGGCGAGATCACCGACCGCAAGGGCGTGGCCCTCGCCACCAGCGTCGACGCGTACGACATCACCGCCGACCCGAAGATGTTCACCCCGCAGGACAGCAAGGCCCCGGACGCCCCCGAGCAGGCCGCGGCCCTCCTCGCGCCCATCCTCGGCAAGGACGCCAAGGAGCTCACGGAGAAGCTCAAGACCAGGAACAGCCGGTACGTGGTCCTCGCCCAGCGCCAGACACCCCAGGTCTGGAACCAGATCAAGGACCTCAAGCGGGTCTTCTCCGAGAAGGCGAACGCCGACAAGAAGAACAACGCCCCCGGCGCCAACGTCCTGGCCGGCGTGTTCAAGGAGGACAGCAGCAAGCGCGTGTACCCGGGCGGGGACCTCGCCGCCGGGATACTGGGTTACGTCAACGCCGAGGGCAAGGGCGCCGGCGGCCTGGAGTCCTCCCTCGACAAGAAGCTGGCCGGCAAGGACGGCGAGATCACCTACGCCCAGTCCGGCGGCCGCAAGGTGCCCACCGCAGGCTCCAGCGAGAAGCCCGCCGTCCCCGGCGACGACATCGAGCTGACCATCGACCGGGACATCCAGTGGGCGGCGCAGAGCGCCATCGCCGAGCAGGTGCAGAAGTCCGAGGCCGACCGCGGCTACGTCATCGTCCAGGACACCCGCACCGGCGAGGTGCTGGCCATGGCCAACGCCCCCGGCTTCGACCCCAACGACCTGACCCGGGCCAGTACGGCCGCCATGGGCAACGCCGCGCTCCAGGACGTCTACGAGCCCGGCTCCACCGCCAAGGTCATGTCGATGGCGGCCGTGCTGGAGGAGAAGAAGGCGACCCCCGACACCCGCGTCGAGGTCCCCAACCGGCTGCACCGCGGCGACCGGCTGTTCAAGGACGACATCGACCACCCGACCTGGTACCTGACCCTCAACGGCGTCCTCGCCAAGTCCTCCAACATCGGCACCATCCTGGCCACCGGCCAGCTCGGCCCCACCCAGTCCGAGGCCAACGAGGTCCTGCACTCCTACCTGACCGAGTTCGGCATCGGCCGGCCCACCGGCCTGAACTACCCGGGCGAGTCCCGCGGCATCCTCGCCGAGCCGCGGAACTGGTCCACCTCCCAGCAGTACACGATCCCTTTCGGCCAGGGACTGTCCGTCAACGCCATGCAGGCGGCCTCCGTGTACTCCACCATCGCCAACGGCGGGGTCCGCATCGAGCCGACGCTGGTCCGCGGCACCAAGGGCCCCGACGGCCGCTTCACCCCGGCCCCGGCACCCGAGCAGAACCGCGTGATCAGCCAGGAGACCGCCAAGACCCTCGCCGAGATGCTCGAATCCGTCGTCGACGACCAGGAGGGCACCGGAACCAAGGCGAAGATCCCCGGCTACCGGGTCGGCGGCAAGACCGGCACCTCCAACCGGGTGGATCCGGCCACCGGCCGCTACAAGGGCTACACCGCCTCCTTCGCCGGCTTCGCCCCGGCGGACAAACCGCGCATCACCGTCTACTGCGCCATCCAGAACCCCACGAAGGGCAGCTACTTCGGCGGCCAGATCTGCGGCCCCATCTACAAGAAGGTCATGGAGTTCGCCCTCAAGACCCTCCAGGTCGCCCCCACCGGCACCGCCCCCGCCGGGCTCCCGGTCACCTACGAGCCCGGCCCGCAGGCCGCCCAGCAGCCCGCCCCGCAGCCCAGTCCGCAGCCCGGCCAGTGACCCTCGGCCACGGCCCGCCCGCCAGAAAAGCGTGAGGCACCATCAGTGACAACGATCACCCCGAAACCCGGGAACCGACCGGCCGCCGCAGCCGAGGCCGGGCCCTCACTTCGCGGCCCGGCCGCCGCGCCCGGTACGCTCACCGCCGTGCCCCACGCTGATCAGCCCAGAACCACCCAGCAAGACGCCCCGGCAGCGCCGCCGGGAGCACCCAGGCCCGCGTCCGCCGCTCCGAGCCCGCTGGGCGAGCTGGCCACGCTGCTGGGCGTCCCGTCACCAGGCGCTGCGCAGATCACCGGGATCACGCACGACTCCCGTGCGGTCCGCCCGGGAGACCTGTACGCGGCCCTGCCCGGAGCCCGGACCCACGGCGCGGAATTCGCCGCCCAGGCCGCCGGCCTCGGCGCCGCCGCCGTGCTGACCGACCGCTCCGGCGCCGAACGCGCCGCGGCCACCGGCCTGCCGGTCCTGACCGTCGCCGACCCGCGCGGCCGGATGGGCGAACTCGCCGCCGCGATCTACGGCCACCCCGGCGAAGGCCTGCTCCAGATCGGCATCACCGGAACGTCCGGCAAGACCACCACGGCCTACCTCGTCGAGGGCGGCCTGCGCGCGGCCGGCCGCAGCACCGGACTGGTCGGCACCGTCGAGATGCGCATCGGCGACGAGCGCATCAAGTCCGAGCGGACCACCCCCGAGGCCACCGACCTGCAGGCGCTCTTCGCGGTCATGCGCGAACGCGGCGTCCAGGCCGTGGCCATGGAGGTCTCCAGCCACGCCCTGGTGCTCGGCCGCGTCGACGGCTGCGTCTTCGACGTCGCCGTCTTCAACAACCTGAGCCCCGAGCACATGGAGTTCCACTCCGACATGGAGGACTACTTCCAGGCGAAGGCGGAGCTGTTCACGCCCCGCCGCGCCCGCCTGGGCGTGGTCAACCTCGACGACGAGTACGGCCGCCGCCTCGCCAAGGAGGCCACCGTCCCGGTCGTCACCTTCTCCGCCGCGGGCGACCGGGCCGCCGACTGGCGCGCCGAGGACGTCGTCACCGGCCACATGGACTCCACGCTCACGCTGGTCGGCCCCGAGGGGCAGCGCGTACGCGCCAAGGCCCCGCTGCCCGGCCCGTTCAACGTCGCCAACACCGTCGCCGCGATCGTCACGCTCGCCGCCGCCGGCCTCGACCCGCAGACCGCCGCCGACGGCGTCGCCGCGGTCCCCGGGGTCCCCGGCCGGCTGGAGCGGGTCGACGCGGGACAGCCGTACCTCGCCGTCGTCGACTACGCGCACAAGACGGACGCCGTGGAGTCGGTCCTGCGGGCCCTGCGCGAGGTCACCACCGGCAAGCTGCACATCGTGCTCGGCTGCGGCGGCGACCGCGACAACACCAAGCGCGCCCCCATGGGCGCCGCGGCCGCCCGGTACGCCGACGTGGCCGTCCTGACCTCCGACAACCCGCGCTCCGAGGACCCCCTCGCGATCCTCGCCGCGATGTTCGGCGGCGCCGTGTCCGTACCGCCCGCCGAGCGCGGCACCGTCCTCGTCGACGCCGACCGGGCGGCCGCCATCGCCGCCGCCGTCGCGCGCGCCGAGCCCGGCGACACCGTGCTCGTGGCGGGCAAGGGACACGAACAGGGCCAGGACACCGCAGGGGTCGTCCGCCCCTTCGACGACCGTACGGTGCTCCGCGCCGCGATCGAACGCCAACTCGTGCTCGATCGAACCAACCAGGTCCGACAGGCCGAGGTGAACCAGTGATCGCCCTTTCCCTCGCCGAGATCGCCGACATCACCGGCGGGCGGCCCCACGACATACCGGATCCGTCCGTCCAGGTCACCGGTCCCGTGGTCTACGACTCCCGCGAGGTCCGGCCGGGCAGCCTGTTCGCCGCCTTCGTCGGCGAACGGGTCGACGGCCACGACTACGCCGAACGCGCAATCGCCGCCGGCGCCGTCGGCGTCCTCGCGACCCGGCCGGTCGGCGTCCCCGCCATCGTCGTCCCCGACGTGGTGGCCGCCCTCGGCGCACTCGCCCGGGCCGTCGTCGCCCGCCTGGGCACCGACGTCGTGGCCCTCACCGGGTCCGCCGGCAAGACCTCCACCAAGGACCTCATCGCGCAGGTGCTCCAGCACCACGCACCGACCGTGTGGACCCCCGGGAACCTCAACAACGAGATCGGCCTGCCGATCACGACGCTGCGCGTCACCGAGGACACCCAGCACCTCGTCCTGGAGATGGGCGCCCGCGGCATCGGCCACATCCGCTACCTCACCGGACTGACGCCCCCTCGCATCGGTCTGGTCCTCAACGTCGGCACCGCGCACATCGGCGAGTTCGGCGGCCGTGAGCAGATCGCCCAGGCCAAGGGCGAACTCGTCGAGGCCCTGCCGGCCGAGGCGGAGGGCGGCGTCGCCGTCCTCAACGCCGATGACCTGCTGGTCCGCTCCATGGCCGCCCGCACGAAGGCCCGTACGGTGCTGTTCGGCGAGGCCGACGACGCCGAAATCCGGGCCACGGAAGTCCGCATGACGGACAAGGGGCAGCCTTCCTTCACACTGCACACACCGACCGGGTGCAGCGACGTGACCTTGCGGCTGTACGGTGAGCACCACGTGTCGAACGCGCTCGCCGCGGCCGCCGTCGCCCATGTCCTGGGCATGTCCGCCCTGGAGATCGCCACCGCGCTCTCCGGAGCGGGCACGCTGTCCCGGTGGCGGATGGAGGTCACCGAGCGGGCGGACGGTGTGACGATCGTCAACGACGCCTACAACGCGAACCCGGAGTCCATGCGGGCCGCACTGCGCGCGCTCGCCGCGATGGGCGGTGGCGGCAGTGCGGACGGGGGGCGCACGTGGGCGGTGCTCGGCCCGATGGCCGAGCTCGGAGACGACGCTCTCGCCGAGCACGACGCGGTCGGACGACTTGTCGTCCGGCTCAACGTGAGCAAGCTCGTCGCGGTCGGGGGCAGGGAAGCCTCCTGGCTGCAACTGGGCGCATATAACGAGGGTTCGTGGGGTGAGGAGTCGGTGCTCGTGTCCGACGCGCAGGCGGCGGTCGACCTGTTGCGCAGTGAACTGCGCCCGGGTGACGTCGTGCTGGTGAAGGCTTCCAGGTCGGCCGGTCTGGAGCGGGTGGCGCAGGCCCTGCTCGAGGGCACTGTCGAGGGCGAGGTCACCGGCCGATGAGGCAGATCCTGTTCGCCGGTGTCATCGGCATGTTCCTGACCGTCATCGGCACGCCGCTGCTGATCAAGCTGCTGGCCCGCAAGGGCTACGGCCAGTTCATCCGCGACGACGGTCCGCGCGGCCACGCCGGGAAGAAGGGCACGCCCACCATGGGCGGTATCTCCTTCATCCTGGCCACGCTCGTCGCGTACGCGCTGACGAAGATCCTCACCGGCTCGGAGCCGAGCTTCTCGGGCCTGCTCGTGCTGTTCCTGATGGCCGGCATGGGCCTGGTCGGGTACCTCGACGACTACATCAAGATCGTCAAGCGGCGTTCGCTGGGTCTGCGGGCCAAGGCCAAGATGGCCGGCCAGCTGATCGTCGGCATCGCCTTCGCGGTGCTCGCACTCCAGTTCAAGGACTCGCGCGACCTCACCCCGGCCTCCACCAAGCTGTCGTTCGTCACGGACTTCGGCTGGTCGATCGGCCCGGTGCTCTTCGTGGTCTGGGCGCTGTTCATGATCCTGGCCCTGTCCAACGGCGTGAACCTGACCGACGGTCTGGACGGTCTCGCCACCGGCGCCGCCGTGATGGTCTTCGGCGCCTACACCTTCATCGGCGTCTGGCAGTTCCAGGAGTCGTGCGCGATGGCCGCCGACCTCACGAACCCGAACGCCTGTTTCGAGGTACGCGACCCGCTCGACCTCGCGGTCGTCGCCTCCGCCCTGATGGGTGCCTGCTTCGGGTTCCTGTGGTGGAACACCTCGCCCGCCAAGATCTTCATGGGCGACACCGGCTCGCTGGCCCTCGGCGGCGCGCTCTCGGGCCTGGCCATCTGCTCCCGCACGGAGCTCCTGGTGGCGCTCCTCGGCGGCCTCTTCGTGCTCATCACGATGTCGGTCGTCATCCAGGTCGGCTCCTTCAAGCTGACCGGTAAGCGCGTCTTCCGGATGGCTCCGCTCCAGCACCACTTCGAACTCAAGGGCTGGTCCGAGGTCCTCGTCGTGGTCCGCTTCTGGATCATCCAGGGCATGTGCGTCATCGTGGGTCTCGGTATCTTCTACGCGGGATGGGCAGCCGACAAGTGAGCGCCTCCGACCTGGCCGGCCTGCTCGGCCCCGACGCCCTGGGCCGGTTCGGCCTGCCGGGCCGGATCACCGTGGCCGGCCTCGGCATCAGCGGCATCAGCGCCGCCCGGGCCCTGGCCGGGCTGGGCGCCCGCGTGACCGTCGTCGACAACGGCGACGGCGACACGCACCGGGCCAGGGCGGCCGAACTCGCGGAGCTGGGCATCGAGGTCCGCCTCGGGCACCTGCCCGACGGTGCCCGGGCCGGTGAGACCCTCCCCGAGGGCACCGAACTGGTCGTCACCTCGCCCGGCTGGCCGCCGCAGAGCCCGCTCTTCCTGGCCGCCGCCGAGGCGGGCGTCGACGTCGTCGGCGACGTCGAGGTCGCCTGGCGGCTGCGCGCGGCCGGCGTGGAACTCCGCGCCGCCCGCCGGGCCGCGGCCGCAGGCACCGGTGCCGGGACCGACGCGGCCCCGGCCGGGCCCGCCGAATGGCTCGCCGTCACCGGCACCAACGGCAAGACCACCACCGTCCAGATGCTCGCGTCGATCCTGAAGGCCGCCGGACTGCGCACCGCCGCCGTCGGCAACATCGGGACCCCGATCATCGACGTGGTCCTCGGCGAGCAGCCGTACGACGTGCTCGCGGTCGAACTCTCCAGCTACCAGCTGCACTGGGCGCCCTCGCTGCGCGTCCACTCGGGAGCCGTCCTCAACCTGGCCCCCGACCACCTCGACTGGCACGGCTCGATGCAGGCGTACGCCGCCGACAAGGGCCGCATCTACGAGGGCAACACGGTCGCCTGCGTCTACAACGTGGCCGACAAGGCCACCGAGGACCTCGTCGTCGAGGCCGACGTCGAGGAGGGCTGCCGCGCGATCGGCTTCACCCTCGGCGCCCCCGGCCCCTCCATGCTCGGAGTCGTCGACGGCATCCTCGTCGACCGGGCCTTCGTGGAGAACCGGCAGAAGAACGCCCAGGAGCTCGCCGAGGTCAAGGACGTCAACCCGCCGGCCCCGCACAACATCGCCAACGCGCTCGCCGCCGCGGCCCTGGCCCGCGCCTACGGCGTGGAGCCGCGCGCGGTCCGCGACGGGCTGCGCGACTTCCGTCCGGACGCCCACCGCGTCGCCCGGGTGGAGGAGGTCGGCTCGGTCGTCTACGTCGACGACTCCAAGGCCACCAACACGCACGCGGCGGAGGCCTCCCTCGCCTCCTTCGACAAGGTCGTCTGGATCGCCGGCGGCCTCGCCAAGGGCGCCACCTTCGACGAGCTCGTGCAGAAGTCGGCCGCGCGGATGCGCGGTGCCGTCCTGATCGGCGCCGACCGGGCGTTGATCGCGGAGGCACTGGCGCGACACGCCCCCGAGGTCCCGGTCGTCGACCTCGACCGGACCGACACTGGGGCGATGCTCGCAGCGGTCCGGGAGGCGGCCGCGCTCGCCGAGCCCGGCGACACGGTCCTGCTGGCACCGGCCTGCGCATCGATGGACATGTTCGCGAACTACAACAAGCGCGGGGACGCGTTCGCCGACGCGGTGCGTGAACTGGCCGCCGAGAACGCCGGGAAAGCCGAGAACGCTGCGGACACGGCCTAGGCCGGGGGCGCCGGACAGGTTCCCTCCGGCCGGATGCTCGCCTCGTACGAGTGGAGGGGAAGATCACAGATGCCGGCCAAGCAGATGCTGCCGGGGCGGCGGCCGTCCGCCGTGAAGGCGCAGGGCCGCAAGCGCCCCGCGGTGAAGGTGAAGCGCCCGGCGCGCCCCGCCGGGCGCGGCCCGCTGACCGGTCTCCGGCGTACGCAGCAGCAGTTGCGCAGGGCGTGGGACCGACCCCTCACGGCGTATTACCTGATTTTCGGCAGTTCACTGCTCATCACCGTGCTCGGCCTGGTGATGGTCTACTCCGCCTCCATGATCAAGGCGCTCCAGCTGGGCCTGGGCGACGCCTACTTCTTCAAGAAGCAGTTCCTGGCCGCCCTGATCGGCGCGGTCCTGCTGCTGGTCGCCTCACGGATGCCGGTGAAACTGCACCGGGCGCTGTCCTATCCGGTGCTGGCCGGCACGCTCTTCCTGATGGTGCTGGTCCAGGTCCCCGGGATAGGGGTCTCGATCAACGGCAACCAGAACTGGATCTCCCTCGGCGGCCCGTTCATGCTGCAGCCCAGCGAGTTCGGCAAACTGGCGCTGATCCTCTGGGGCGCCGACCTGCTGGCCCGCAAGGGCGACAAGGGACTGCTGAGCCAGTGGAAGCACCTGCTCGTGCCGCTGGTCCCCGTGGCCTTCCTGCTGCTCGGGCTCATCATGCTGGGCGGGGACATGGGCACCGCGATGATCCTCGGCGCCATCCTGTTCGGCCTGCTCTGGCTCGCCGGCGCCCCCACGCGGATGTTCGTCGGCGTACTGGCCTTCGCGGGTGCGATCGTCGCACTGCTCATCAAGACCAGCCCGCACCGGATGGACCGGCTCGAGTGCATCGGTGCGACAGAACCGGGCAAGAACGACCTTTGCTGGCAGGCCGTCCACGGAATCTACGCCCTCGCATCAGGTGGCTGGTTCGGTTCCGGACTGGGTGCAAGTGTGGAAAAATGGGGTCAACTACCCGAAGCCCACACCGACTTCATCTTCGCCATCACGGGGGAGGAACTGGGACTGGCGGGGACGCTGTCGGTGCTCGCCCTGTTCGCGGCTCTAGGCTATGCGGGTATCCGCGTGGCCGGACGCACGGAGGACTCCTTCGTACGGTTTGCCGCGGGAGGCGTGACCACCTGGATCACGGCCCAGGCCGTGATCAACATCGGTGCGGTGCTCGGTCTGCTGCCGATCGCCGGAGTCCCGCTCCCGCTGTTCTCCTACGGAGGGTCCGCCCTGCTGCCGACCATGTTCGCGGTCGGACTGCTCATCGCCTTCGCGCGGGAGGAGCCGGCCGCGCGCGCGGCACTCGCGATGCGCCAGCCGAAGACCGGCTGGAGGCGGACCGGGCTGAGATGGAAGTCGATGAGACGGCGCGTCAAGAAGCGACCGTCCGGAGAGCGGTGAATTTCGGTGCATGTCGTACTCGCCGGTGGGGGGACCGCCGGCCACATCGAGCCGGCGCTCGCCCTCGCGGACGCCCTGCGCAGGCAGGACCCTTCAGTGGGCATCACCGCCCTGGGCACCGAGCGCGGACTCGAAACCCGCCTGGTACCGGAGCGCGGCTACGAACTGGGGCTGATCCCCGCCGTACCGCTGCCCCGCAAGCCCACCCCCGAGCTGATCACCGTCCCCGGACGGCTGCGCGGCACCATCAAGGCCGCGGAGGAGATCCTCCTGCGCACCAAGGCCGACTGCGTCGTCGGCTTCGGCGGCTACGTGGCCCTGCCCGGCTACCTGGCGGCCAAGCGGCTCGGCGTACCGATCATCGTCCACGAGGCCAACGCCCGGCCCGGACTGGCCAACAAGATCGGCTCCCGCTACGCACACGCCGTCGCGGTCTCCACACCCGACAGCAAGCTGCGCGGCGCCCGCTACGTGGGCATCCCGCTGCGCCGCTCCATCTCCACCCTCGACCGGGCCGCCGTACGCCCCGAGGCACGCGCCGCCTTCGGTCTGGACCCCAACCTGCCCACGCTGCTGGTCTCCGGCGGCTCGCAGGGCGCACGGCGCCTCAACGAGACCATCCAGCAGGTCGCTCCGACCCTCCAGCGCTCCGGCGTGCAGATCCTGCACGCCGTCGGGCCGAAGAACGAACTGCCGCGTGTCGACAACATGCCCGGGATGCCGCCCTATGTGCCGGTACCGTACGTGGACCGGATGGATCTCGCGTACGCCGCCGCCGACATGATGCTGTGCCGCGCGGGAGCGATGACCGTCGCCGAACTGTCCGCCGTCGGGCTGCCCGCCGCCTACGTCCCGCTGCCGATCGGCAACGGCGAACAGCGGCTCAACGCCCAGCCGGTGGTCAAGGCCGGCGGCGGCCTGCTCGTGGACGACGCGGAACTGACGCCCGACTGGGTGCTCGGCCAGGTCCTCCCGGTGCTGTCCGATCCGCACCGCCTGTACGAGATGTCCCGCGCCGCCGGTGAGTTCGGCCGCCGGGACGCCGACGAGCTGCTGGTCGGCATGGTGTACGAGGCGATCGCAGCCCACCGAGCCCGCTGACGCGGGAGCACGGACGCAGGAGGCACAGGAGTGGCCGGAGCGACGACCGCACACCGCGGAACACCGTCTTCCGATCGGCCCGGCCGGTCGCCCCGCAAGGGCGCCGGCCCGGCCGGGCCGCCCAAGAGCCCCAAGTCCGCCAAGGCCCCGAAGAAGACCGCCCCACGGGGCCCCGGCAAGCACCTGCGCCGGGGTCCTGTGCTGGCCTCCCTCGCCGCGGCGGTACTCCTGGCCTCCGGCGGCACCTGGGTCCTCTACGGGTCCTCCTGGCTCCGCGTCGAGAGGGTCACGGCCACCGGCACGGAGGTGCTCACGCCCGAGCAGGTCCTCTCCGCCGCGGCCGTGCCCGTCGGCGCGCCCCTCGTGAGCGTCGACACGGACGAGATCGAGAGCCGGGTACGCGGCCGTCTGCCCCGCATCGATTCGGTCGATGCGGTGCGGGCCTGGCCGCACGGAATCGGACTCAAGGTGACCGAGCGCAAACCCGTCCTGCTCATCAAAAAGGACGCCAACTTCGTGGAAGTGGACGCATCGGGTGTGCGATTCGACACGGTTCCGAAAGCACCCGCGGGTGTTCCGGTCCTCGAATTGAACGCGGCGGGCTCCCCGAGCGCCCGCCGCTTCGACGAAGACCGTCTGCTGCACGAGGCCGTGCTCGTCGCCGGATCCCTTCCGGCGCCGATCGCGAAGGAAACGGTGCAGGTCAAGGTGGGTTCCTACGATTCGATCGTGCTGGAGCTGACCGGAGGCCGGTCCGTACGGTGGGGCAGCGGCGAACAGAGCGACGCCAAGGGGCGCGCACTGACCGCTCTGCTGAAGGCCGCACCGAAGGCCGCCCACTTCGACGTGAGCGTCCCCACCGCCCCTGCGGCGGCCGGGAGTTGACGTCAGGTCGAACAGCGGCGCACCCTGGTTGGCCAGCGATACGGGTGATCACATAGGGTGAAAAGAAAAACGGGAGGTTCGGCGTGTTCGTTGAACACGCGCTACTTGTCGACTTAGTGTCCTGTTCGGAAGAGTCCGAGGAACAGACACACCCCTAACCCTAAACTTCAGGGTGAGGGTTCGGGTCGGCGCGTTCGGACCGTCCCTATTTCGGCATCAGTCGTCGCAACGCAGGCCCGCGAGGCGGCGACACGTAACTCGAGGCGAGAGGCCTTCGACGTGGCAGCACCGCAGAACTACCTCGCAGTCATCAAGGTCATCGGTGTCGGCGGCGGTGGTGTCAATGCCATCAACCGAATGATCGAGGTCGGTCTCAAGGGCGTCGAGTTCATCGCCATCAACACGGACGCGCAGGCGCTGTTGATGAGCGACGCCGACGTCAAGCTCGACGTCGGCCGCGAACTCACCCGCGGCCTCGGCGCCGGCGCCAACCCGGCGGTCGGTCGCAAGGCGGCAGAGGACCACCGCGAGGAGATCGAGGAGGTCCTCAAGGGGGCCGACATGGTCTTCGTCACCGCCGGTGAGGGCGGCGGAACCGGCACCGGCGGCGCACCCGTCGTCGCCAACATCGCGCGCTCGCTGGGCGCCCTGACGATCGGTGTGGTCACCCGGCCGTTCACCTTCGAGGGCCGGCGCCGCGCGAACCAGGCGGAGGACGGCATCGCCGAGCTCCGCGAAGAGGTCGACACCCTCATCGTCATCCCCAACGACCGCCTGCTGTCCATCTCGGACCGCCAGGTCAGTGTCCTGGACGCCTTCAAGTCGGCGGACCAGGTCCTGCTGTCCGGCGTCCAGGGCATCACCGACCTCATCACCACGCCGGGCCTGATCAACCTCGACTTCGCCGACGTCAAGTCCGTGATGTCCGAGGCCGGCTCGGCCCTGATGGGTATCGGCTCCGCCCGCGGCGACGACCGCGCCGTGGCCGCCGCCGAGATGGCGATCTCCTCGCCGCTGCTCGAGGCGTCCATCGACGGCGCACGTGGCGTGCTGCTCTCCATCTCCGGCGGCTCCGACCTCGGTCTCTTCGAGATCAACGAGGCCGCGCAGCTGGTGAGCGAGGCGGCGCACCCCGAGGCGAACATCATCTTCGGCGCCGTCATCGACGACGCGCTCGGCGACGAGGTACGGGTCACCGTCATCGCGGCCGGGTTCGACGGCGGCCAGCCCCCGGCCCGCCGGGACAACGTCATCGGCGCCGCGTCCACGAAGCGCGAGGAGCCCGCCCCGGCCCCGGTCCGTGCCCCCGAGCCGGTCCGCCCGGCCTTCGGCGGACTCGGCACGGTCCCGCCGCGCGAGGAGCCCCCGGCTCCCGTCGAGCCGGCCCCGGTCGAGGTCCAGGCCCCCGCGCCGCAGGTCCCCACGGCCCGGCCGTACCAGGACAGCCCGGCCGAGGAACTGGACGTTCCGGACTTCTTGAAGTGACACCGGAGCAGCATCACGTGGGCGGCGCCCACTTCGCCTTCACCGACCGGTGGGGCGGAGTGAGCGCCGTTCCGTACGAAGAGCTCAACCTCGGCGGCGCGGTCGGAGACGACCCGGCCGCCGTTCTCGCGAACCGGGCCCTGGCGGCCCGGTCCCTGGGACTCGACCCGGACCGGGTGGTCTGGATGAACCAGGTGCACGGCCGGGACGTCGCGGTCGTCGACGGCCCCTGGGGACCGGACGCGGAGATCCCCGCGGTGGACGCGGTGGTGACCGCCCGCCGGGGGCTCGCCCTCGCGGTGCTCACCGCCGACTGCACGCCGGTCCTGCTGGCGGACCCCGTCGCCGGGGTCGTCGGGGCCGCCCACGCCGGGCGGCCCGGACTGGTCGCCGGAGTGGTACCGGCGGCGGTGGAGGCGATGGTCTCCCTCGGTGCCGAGCCCGCGCGGATCGTCGCCCGTACCGGACCCGCGGTCTGCGGACGCTGCTACGAGGTGCCGGCCGCGATGCGGGAGTCGGTGGCGGAGTCGGTGCCCGCCGCCCGGGCCGAGACCAGTTGGGGGACCCCGGCGGTCGACGTGGTCGCGGGGGTGCACGCCCAGCTCGTGGAGGCGGGGGTGGTGAACGGAGCCCGTTCCCCTGTCTGCACACTGGAGTCGCGGGACCATTTCTCGTACCGCCGTGACCGGGTGACCGGACGGCTTGCCGGATATGTCTGGTTGACGGAGCTTTCCCGGGGGGAGACCCCCGGACTCCCGGGGGAAAAGAAGAATGACGGATCGTAAGTCGGAGCTCGCCGAGAACCTGGCGCGGGTGGAGGAACGTATCTCGTCCGCCTGCGCGGCGGCGGGACGCGGCCGGGAAGAGGTGACCCTCATCGTGGTCACCAAGACCTACCCGGCGAGCGACGTACGACTGCTGGCGGAGCTGGGCGTCCGTCATGTTGCCGAGAACCGCGACCAGGACGCCGCCCCCAAGGCCGCGGCCTGCGCGGATCTGCCGCTCAGCTGGCATTTCGTCGGTCAGTTGCAGACCAACAAAGTCCGTTCCGTGGCGGGATACGCGCACGTGGTGCAGTCGGTCGACCGGCCCCGCCTCGTGACCGCCCTCTCGGCGGCCGCGGTGAACGCGGGCCGTGAGATCGGCTGCCTCGTCCAGATCGCCCTCGACGCCGAGTCGGGCGAGCGGGGGAGCCGGGGCGGGGCCGCGCCGGAGCAGCTCGCGGAGTTGGCGGACCTCGTCGCCGGGGCGCCCGGACTGCGGATCGACGGGCTGATGACCGTCGCACCCCTGTCCGGCCACTACGCGGGACGCGAACAGGCCGCCTTCGAGCGGTTGGTGGAATTGTCATCCCGCCTGCGCGCAGACCATCCGACTGCCACGATGGTGTCGGCCGGGATGAGCGCAGACCTGGAACAGGCCGTTGCGGCCGGTGCGACACATGTACGCGTCGGCACTGCGGTACTCGGCGCGAGACCCCGGCTCGGGTAACGTCGCGAAGAAAGTCGGACCACAGCAGAAAATATGGTCATTCCCGCCGATGAGCGGGCAGACCACGTGGATCGCGGGCAGTTGGTGACATTCGTGACACGGCGGCACCTGCGACAGGGCGATCCACCACAGAGCGGAGGACTCGGAGAATGGCCGGCGCGATGCGCAAGATGGCGGTCTACCTCGGCCTCGTGGAGGACGACCGGTACGACAACCCGGGGTACGACCCCGACGACGAGTTCGAGCCCGAGCCGGAGATGGAGCGGGCTCGGGAGCGGGATCGCCGACAGCAGCCCGTGCACCAGTCGCCCGTATCGGACGAACCGGTACGAGTCGTACAGCCTCCGGCGCAGCGGGAACCCATCCCAATTCCGGCGGAAAGCGGACGTCCTGCGCGAATTGCCCCCGTGGCATCCATCACACCTGATCGCACGAATCTGGAGAAGAACGCCCCCGTGATCATGCCCAAGGTCGTCTCCGAGCGGGAGCCGTACCGCATCACGACACTGCACCCCCGGACCTACAACGAGGCCCGTACCATCGGGGAACACTTCCGTGAGGGCACTCCGGTGATCATGAATCTCACGGAGATGGACGACACGGATGCGAAGCGTCTCGTGGACTTCGCCGCCGGACTCGTGTTCGGTCTGCACGGCAGCATTGAACGCGTGACACAGA
The DNA here is from genome assembly GCF_024666385.1 of Streptomyces yangpuensis. NCBI lineage: Bacteria > Bacillati > Actinomycetota > Actinomycetes > Kitasatosporales > Streptomycetaceae > Streptomyces > Streptomyces yangpuensis. The sequence goes on along the minus strand of NZ_CP102514.1, from coordinate 2,045,761 downwards.
AGGTGTTCCTGCTGTCGCCTGCTAACGTCGATGTCACGGCGGAGGACAAGGCCCGCATCGCGGAGGGCGGGTTCTTCAACCAAAGCTAGACCGATCCGTCAGATACGGGACCGGGAACAGATCGGGAAACGGGGAGAGGGAAGCACGGGATGGGCATCGCACTGCAAGTGGTCTACGTCGTGCTGATGTGCTTCCTGATCGTGCTGATCTTCCGACTGGTCATGGACTATGTGTTCCAGTTCGCACGTTCATGGACACCCGGCAAGGCGATGGTGGTCGTTCTGGAGGCCACCTACACTGTCACCGATCCACCGCTCAAGCTCCTGCGGCGGTTCATCCCGCCGTTGCGTCTCGGCGGCGTGGCACTCGACCTGTCCTTCTTCGTTCTGATGATCATCGTTTACATCCTCATCAGCTTCGTGAGCACCGCTGCGAGAAGCGTGTGAGCGATGAGCTTCCCCGTACGCGCGGGGACGGTCCCGATACGGTCTTGCCGACTGCCGACGACTACGTAGAGGTGAAGAAGACATGCCGCTGACTCCCGAGGACGTGCGGAACAAGCAGTTCACGACCGTCCGCCTCCGAGAAGGCTATGACGAGGACGAGGTCGATGCCTTCCTCGACGAGGTCGAGTCCGAACTGACGCGCCTGCTGCGCGAGAACGAGGACCTGCGCGCCAAGCTGGCCGCCGCCACGCGCGCCGCCGCGCAGAGCCAGCAGCAGCAGGGCATGCGCAAGCCCGAGCCCCAGGACCAGCGCGGCCCCGGTGCCCCCGTGCCCGCGGCCATATCCGGCCCGCCGCAGCAGCAGAACCCGCAGATGGGCCCGCCCCAGCTGCCGGGCGGCGCACCGCAGCTCCCGCCGGGCCCCGGCGGCCAGGGCCAGCAGGGCCCCGGCCCGATGGGCGGCCCCATGGGCGGCCCGATGCAGCAGCACCCCATGGGCGGACCGCAGGGCATGGGCCAGCAGCCCATGGGCCAGCAGCAGTCGATGGGCGGCCAGAACCCGCTCGGCCAGCAGATGCAGCCCATGGGCCAGCAGATGCAGCCGATGGGTCAGCAGATGCAGCCCATGGGCCAGCCCATGCAGCAGATGCAGCAGCCGCAGCTCCCGCAGCAGGGCCCCGGTGGCGACAGCGCCGCCCGCGTCCTGTCGCTGGCGCAGCAGACCGCCGACCAGGCGATCGCGGAGGCCCGCTCCGAGGCCAACAAGATCGTCGGCGAGGCCCGGTCGCGCGCCGAGGGCCTGGAGCGGGACGCCCGCGCCAAGGCCGACGCGCTGGAGCGGGACGCGCAGGAGAAGCACCGCGTCGCGATGGGCTCCCTGGAGTCCGCCCGCGCCACGCTGGAGCGCAAGGTCGAGGACCTGCGGGGCTTCGAGCGTGAGTACCGTACGCGTCTGAAGTCCTACCTGGAGTCGCAGCTGCGCCAGCTGGAGACCCAGGCGGACGACTCGCTGGCCCCGCCGCGCAACCCGGCCGGTCCCGCGCTGCCGCCGTCGCCGTCTCCGTCGATGGCCCCGGCCGGTGCGATGGGTCACAGCATGGGCGGCCCTTCCATGGGCGGTCCGTCCATGGGCGGCCCCTCCCCGATGGGTGCCGGTCCGTCCTACGGCGGCCAGCAGCAGATGTCCCCGGCGATGACCCAGCCGATGGCTCCGGTCCGGCCGGCTGCGCCGCAGCCGATGCAGGCGCCGTCGCCGATGCGGGGCTTCCTGATCGACGAGGACGACAACTAGGCGCGCCGCCGCGCAGTCGGCAGTCACGGGCCGGGCCCGGTTCCCCCAAGGGGGCACCGGGCCCGGCCCGTTCCCGTTCCCTGGCGGGGCGCTGCCGTTGCCCTGGCCGGGCGGTGCCGAGGTTTTTTGGGTGCGGCTCGGTGGCTGCCGTTGTCCTGGCCGGGCGGTGTGGGTGTTTTCCGGGTGCGGGCCGGTGGCCGCGCCTCAATCGCCGGCGGGGCTGGGTGGTGTCGCGGGGCGGAGTGGGAGAGGGGGTGGGGGTGCGGGGCCGCCGGGGGGTGTCTCCTCGGCTCGGCGCGTGCGGCCCTGTCCCGGCCGCCGGGCGGCGGTACCGCCTCGTCCTGCGGGGACACCCCCCACCGTCCCCACACCCCCACCGGGCAGCTCCCGCCCACCCCGGACGAGGCGAGTCGGGGCCCTTCGGGCCGTCTCGTGCGGAGCCGGGGCCGCCCCCACCCTCCTCCTTGGCGGGGTCGGGCCGTCTCCTCCGCAGCGGGGCCGTGGGGCGGGGGCACTGCGGGGGCTCCCCGCAGGACGAGGCGCGACCAAGGCCGTACGTTCGAGCCAAAGCCGCACGCGCCGAGCCGAGGAGAGCCCCCGGAGGGACGCCGCCCCACCCCACACCACCGACCACCCGGCCGACCCCGCCCAGGCGGCCAAACCCAGCCCCGCCGGCGATTGAGGCGCGGCCACCGGCCTGCAGACGGAAGACTTCGGCACCGCCCGGCCAGGGCAACGGCAGCGGCCCGCCCCCCCCGGAGGGGAGGGGCGGGCCGGGGGTGGGGTGCGTCAGGCCTTGCGGAGGCGGAACGTCAGGGACAGGGACTCGTCCGTGAAGGGGTCGCCGTAGGCGGCGTCGGCCTCGCCGGACGCGAAGTCCGTGGCGAGCACCTCGTCCGCGATCAGGCCCGCGTGGTCCGTCAGGGCCGTCACGACCTCCGGGTCCGCGGAGGACCACCGCAGGGCGATCCGGTCCGCCACGTCGAGCCCGGAGTTCTTCCGGGCCTCCTGGATCAGGCGGATCGCGTCACGGGCCAGGCCCGCCAGCCGCAGCTCCGGGGTGATCTCCAGGTCCAGGGCCACCGTCGCGCCCGAGTCGGAGGCCACCGACCAGCCCTCGCGGGGGGTCTCGGTGATGATGACCTCCTCCGGGGTCAGGGAGACCGGCTCGCCGTTCACCTCCACCGAGGCCTCGCCCGAGCGGAGGGCCAGCGACAGGGCCGCCGCGTCGGCCGCGGCCACGGCCTTCGCCACGTCCTGGACGCCCTTGCCGAAGCGCTTGCCCAGCGCCCGGAAGTTGGCCTTCGCCGTGGTGTCCACCAGGGACCCGCCGACCTCCGAGAGGGAGGCCAGGGAGGAGACGTTCAGCTCCTCCGTGATCTGGGCCTGGAGCTCCGGGGAGAGCGCGTCGAAGCCCGCCGCGCCGACCAGTGCCCGGGAGAGGGGCTGACGGGTCTTCACGCCCGATTCAGCGCGGGTCGCGCGGCCGAGCTCCACCAGGCGGCGTACGAGCTGCATCTGCTGGGACAGGGCCGGGTCGATCGCCGAGGTGTCCGCCGTCGGCCACGTCGACAGGTGGACCGACTCGGGGGCGTCCGCGGTGACCGGGACCACCATGTCCTGCCAGACCCGCTCCGTGATGAAGGGGGTCAGCGGAGCCATGAGACGCGTGACCGTCTCGACCACGTCGTGCAGGGTGCGCAGCGCGGCAGCGTCGCCCTGCCAGAAGCGGCGGCGCGAGCGGCGGACGTACCAGTTCGACAGGTCGTCCACGAAGGAGGAGAGGAGCTTGCCCGCCCGCTGGGTGTCGTAGGACTCCATCGCCTCGGTGACCTCGGCGACGAGGGCGTGCAGCTCGGAGAGGAGCCAGCGGTCGAGGACCGTGCGGTCGGCCGGGGCCGGGTCGGCCGCCGAGGGCGCCCAGTTCGACGTACGGGCGTACAGCGCCTGGAAGGCGACCGTGTTCCAGTACGTGAGGAGCGTCTTGCGGACGACCTCCTGGATCGTGCCGTGGCCCACGCGGCGGGCCGCCCACGGGGAGCCGCCGGCCGCCATGAACCAGCGGACCGCGTCCGCGCCGTGCTGGTCCATGAGCGGGATCGGCTGGAGGATGTTGCCCAGGTGCTTGGACATCTTGCGGCCGTCCTCGGCGAGGATGTGGCCCAGGCAGACCACGTTCTCGTAGGACGACTTGTCGAAGACGAGGGTGCCGACCGCCATCAGCGTGTAGAACCAGCCGCGGGTCTGGTCGATGGCCTCCGAGATGAACTGCGCCGGGTAGCGCTTCTCGAAGATCTCCTTGTTCTTGTACGGGTAGCCCCACTGCGCGAACGGCATCGAGCCCGAGTCGTACCAGGCGTCGATGACCTCGGGCACGCGGACCGCTTCGAGGGAGCAGCCCTCGGCGGTGCAGGTGAAGGTCACGTCGTCGATGTACGGGCGGTGCGGGTCCAGGTCGGAGTGGTCCTGGCCGGACAGCTCGGACAGCTCGGCGCGGGAGCCGACGCAGGTGAGGTGGTTCTCCTCACAGCGCCAGATCGGCAGGGGGGTGCCCCAGTAGCGGTTGCGGGAGAGCGCCCAGTCGATGTTGTTGTTCAGCCAGTCGCCGAAGCGGCCCTGCTTGACGGAGTCCGGGAACCAGTTGGTCTTCTCGTTCTCCCGCAGCATCGCGTCCTTGACGGCGGTGGTGCGGATGTACCAGGACGGCTGCGCGTAGTAGAGCAGGGCCGTGTGGCAGCGCCAGCAGTGCGGGTAGCTGTGCTCGTAGGCGATGTGCTTGAAGAGCCGGCCGCGCGCGTCGAGGTCGGCGGTCAGCTTCTCGTCGGCCTTCTTGAAGAAGACGCCGCCCACCAGGGGGACCTCCTCCTCGAAGGTGCCGTCGGGGCGGACCGGGTTCACCACGGGCAGGCCGTACGAGCGGCAGACCGCGAGGTCGTCGGCGCCGAAGGCGGGGGACTGGTGGACCAGACCGGTGCCGTCCTCGGTCGTGACGTACTCGGCGTTCACGACGTAGTGGGCGGGCTCGGGGAACTCGACGAGGTCGAAGGGGCGCTCGTAGGTCCAGCGCTCCATCTCCTTGCCGGTGAAGGACTCGCCGGTGGCCTCCCAGCCCTCGCCGAGGGCCTTCTCCAGCAGCGGCTGGGCGACGACCAGCTTCTCGGTCCCGTTCGTGGCGACGACGTAGGTGACCTCCGGGTGGGCGGCGACCGCCGTGTTGGACACCAGGGTCCACGGGGTGGTCGTCCAGACCAGCAGGGCCGCCTCGCCGGCCAGCGGGCCGGAGGTCAGCGGGAAGCGGACGTAGACGGAGGGGTCGACGACCGTCTCGTAGCCCTGGGCGAGCTCGTGGTCGGACAGGCCGGTGCCGCAGCGCGGGCACCAGGGGGCGACGCGGTGGTCCTGGGTGAGCAGGCCCTTGTTGAAGATCTCCTTCAGCGACCACCACACGGACTCGACGTACTCGGGGTCCATGGTCCGGTAGGCGTCGTCCAGGTCGACCCAGTAGCCCATGCGGGTCGTGAGCTCGGTGAACGCGTCGGTGTGGCGGGTCACGGACTCGCGGCACTTGGCGTTGAACTCGGCGATGCCGTACGCCTCGATGTCCTGCTTGCCGTTGAAGCCCAGTTCCTTCTCGACGGCGAGCTCGACGGGCAGGCCGTGGCAGTCCCAGCCGGCCTTGCGGGCCACGTGGTAGCCGCGCATCGTGCGGAAGCGGGGGAAGACGTCCTTGAAGACGCGGGCCTCGATGTGGTGCGCGCCGGGCATGCCGTTCGCGGTGGGCGGGCCCTCGTAGAAGACCCACTCGGGGCGTCCCTCGGACTGCTCCAGGGTCTTGGCGAAGGTCTTGCTCTCGCGCCAGAAGTCGAGGACCGCGTGCTCGAGGGCAGGCAGGTCGACCTGGGCGGGTACCGGGCGGTACTGCGGCGGTGTGGTCATGAGGCTGAACTCTTCCTCCGGCGGGGTGTCACTTCCGTCCGGAGGGACGAGAGCCGACTGCTGCTCCCGCGGTACCACCCTCCTTGGCCGCCGGACGGATCCGGTGGCCCCCTCATTGGGGTGCGAAGCCGGTTCTACTCGCCCTGCGGGGGACCCGCGGCTTTCTTCCGGCGGCTCAGGGGTGATCCTTCACGTCGCGCTCGCCCCCGGGCTCTCACCGTCCCCGGGTCGCTCCTGGCTGCGTCCGACGCTACTCGTCCCCGTCCATGCCTTTCGCTGGGGCCAGTGTACGGGTGCGGGGGGCGCTCGGCAGACCGGTTTACGGGGGCCCGTGCGGGGCCCGCGGGCACGGCGTGGCGGGGGTCCGGCCGGGGGCCGGGGAGGGAGGCAGGGCAGGGGCCGGGAGTGACCCGAACGGGCCATCTGCGGCGCCGGGGCGTCGGGTGGGGTGCGAGGGGCGGATTACCGGGCTTCCGGATGGGCACAACGGATGCAGGTTGACCTCGACGGATGCGTGCCCCGTTGCCGCGGGGGCGGAGCCGATTTATCGTTCCGGCACGATTCGCGAGCAATATCACAGTATGTGAAGGGGCCGCGGCCATGGTGGCGAAGAAGACAGCGGTCTCCGGGGACCCGGCTCCCGCCGAGAAGGCTCCGGCGAAGAAGGCTCCGGCCAGGAAGGCGGCGGCGAAAAAGACGGCCGCGGCCGGTAAGGCATCGGCCGGCAGGCTGACCGCGGCCGGGAAGAAGACGACCGCAGTCAGGAAGACGACCGCCGTCGAGAAGCGGACGGCCCCGGCCAAGAAGGCCGCGGCCGAGGGGGCGGCGCACGCCGCGAAGAAGACGGGAGTCCCGAACGTGGTTGCCAAGAAGAGCGCCGGTGCGGCGAGGAAGACGGCCGCGGCCGCCACGAGCGGGCTGCCCAAGACCCGGGTCACGGCGGCCGCCGCCCCCGGTGAGCTCGCCGTACGGCCCGGGGAGGACCCCTGGACGCCCGAGGAGGTCGAGGAGGCCCGCGAGGAGCTGGCGTCGGAGGTCCTGCGGCTGCGCGCCGAGCTGGACGCCTCCGAGGTGGCCATCTCGGGCCTCATGCGGGACTCGGGCGACGGAGCAGGCGACGACCAGGCCGACACGGGCACCAAGAACATCACGCGGGAGTCGGAGCTGGCGCTCGCGGCCAACGCCAGCTCGATGCTGGAGCAGACCGAGCGGGCCCTGGAACGGCTGGAGGCGGGCACGTACGGGCTCTGCGAGAACTGCGGGCAGCCCATCGGCAAGGCCAGGATGCAGGCCTTCCCCCGGGCCACGCTGTGCGTCGACTGCAAGCAGAAGCAGGAGCGCCGCCACTAGCGGGTGTCCGGCGGCACCGGGGCGCTGCGCCGGTGCGTGACGGGAAAGGCAGGAGGCGGGGAGGGCGGTGTGCGGGGGCCCTGACGTACCCTCGTCTGGTCAGGGTCCAGAAGGAGCCTGGGTCGGCTAGTTCGAGGGACTCACGTGGCAGAGGCGGAGCGCATCATCGGTACGCCGGAGGTCGGGGACGACCCCCAGCCGGAGTCGGCCGCGCCCAAGGGGCATCGGCGGATCGCGGCACTGCTCGTCGTGGCGGTGCTCGCCTACCTGCTGGACCTCGGCACCAAGATGCTGGTCGTGGCGAAGCTGGAGCACCAGCCGCCGATCGAGATCATCGGTGACCTGCTGAAGTTCGAGGCGGTCCGCAACCCGGGCGCCGCGTTCGGGTTCGGCGAGGCCTTCACCATCATCTTCACCGGTATCGCCGCGGCGGTGATCGTGGTGATCGTGCGGCTGGCCCGCAAGCTCTACAGCCTGCCGTGGGCGATCGCCCTGGGTCTGCTGCTGGGCGGCGCACTGGGCAACCTGACCGACCGGATCTTCCGCTCGCCGGGCGTGTTCCGCGGGGCGGTCGTGGACTTCATCGCGCCCGCGCACTTCGCCGTCTTCAACATCGCCGACTCGGCGATCGTGTGCGGCGGCATCCTCATCGTGCTGCTGTCCTTCAAGGGTCTGGACCCGGACGGCACCGTCCACAAGGACTGAGCGAAGCGCTGATCGCGGAACAGCTCGTCCGCCCCGTCCTGCATACTCGACGGGTGAGTACGATTCCCGAGATCCGCACCCTGCCCGTTCCCGATGGCCTCGAAGGCGAGCGCGTCGACGCCGCCATCGCCCGTATGTTCGGTTTCTCCCGGACGAAGGCGGCCGAGCTCGCGGCCGAGGGGAAGGTGTCGGTCGACGGCAGCGTCGTCGGGAAGTCCGAGCGCGTCCACGGCGGTGCCTGGCTCGAAGTCGAGATGCCCGCGCCCCCGCGCCCGGTCGAGGTCGTCGCCGAGCCGGTCCCGGGCATGGAGATCGTCCATGACGACGACGACATCGTCGTCATCATGAAGCCGGTGGGCGTCGCCGCCCACCCGAGCCCCGGCTGGACCGGCACCACCGTCATCGGCGGTCTCGCCGCCGCGGGCTACCGCATCTCCACCTCCGGTGCGTCCGAGCGCCAGGGCATCGTGCACCGCCTCGACGTCGGCACGTCCGGCCTGATGACCGTCGCCAAGTCGGAGCGCGCCTACACCTCGCTGAAGAACCAGTTCCGCGAGCGGGTCGTGGACAAGCGCTACCACGCGCTCGTGCAGGGCCACCCCGACCCGATGAGCGGCACCATCGACGCCCCGATCGGCCGCCACCCCAGCGCGGACTACAAGTGGGCGGTGACCCAGGACGGCAAGGCCTCCGTCACCCACTACGACCTGATCGAGGCCTTCCGCGCCGCCTCGCTGCTGGACATCAAGCTGGAGACGGGGCGTACGCACCAGATCCGCGTGCACATGTCCGCGCACCGCCACCCGTGCGTCGGTGACCTGACCTACGGCGCCGACCCGACCGTCGCGAAGCGGCTCGGGCTCACCCGCCAGTGGCTGCACGCGGTCCGGCTCGGTTTCGAGCACCCCGCGGACGGCCAGTGGGTGGAGTTCGAGAGCAGCTACCCGGCGGACCTCCAGCACGCCCTCGACGTGATCCGGGCGGAGAGCGAGTAACGGCTCCCGCCCGCGGCGCCCCGACACGCGGCCGCGGCCCCGACCGCCGCTGCCGGGCCCGGCGGGCTGGCAGGGTGGGGGAGTGGATCAGCTTGCTCTGCTGTTCGTGCTCCTCCTCGGGGCCGTGGTCATGGTGCCGCTCGGGGACCGGCTGGGACTGCCCGCGCCCGTCCTGATGACCCTCGGCGGGGTGGTCCTCGCCCTGGTGCCGGCGGTGCCCGAGGTCGACGTCCCGCCCGAGTTCATCCTGCCGCTGGTGCTGCCGCCGCTGCTGTACGCCTCCGTGCAGCGGACCTCGTGGCGGCAGTTCGCCGCCAACGTGCGGCCGATCCTGCTGCTGGCCGTGGCCCTGGTGTTCGTCACGACCGCCGCCGTGGCCGCCGTCGCCCATTCCGTGGTGCCGGCGCTGCCGGTCGCCGCGGCCGTCGCGCTCGGCGCGCTCGTGGCGCCGCCCGACCCGGTCGCCGCCACCGCGGTCGCCGGATCGCTCGGGCTGCCCCGGCGCATGGTGTCGATCCTGGAGGGCGAGGGGCTCTTCAACGACGTGACGGCGATCGTGCTCTACCACGTGGCGATCGCCGCGGCCGTCAGCGGCAGCTTCTCCTGGCCCGAGGCGCTGGGCGAGTTCGTGCTGTCCGCCGTCGTCGCCGTGGTCGTCGGCCTGGCCCTCGGCTGGACCACCCACCGGCTGATGGGCCGGCTCGGTGACGCCACCCTCCAGATCGGGCTGACGCTGCTCGTGCCCTTCGTGTCGTACGTCCTCGCCGAGGAACTGCACGGGTCCGGGGTGCTGGCCGTACTGACGACGGCCCTGTTCCTCGCCGAGTACGCCTCCGACGCCGACGACGTGCTGGGCCGGCTGGCCGGGCACACCTTCTGGGAGGTCGTGGACACGCTGGTCACCGGCGTGGCCTTCGGGCTGATCGGGCTGGAGCTCCACAACGTCTTCGGGACGGCGCAGGACCGGATGTGGGAGATGGCCGGGTGGGCGGCGGTCGTCGTCGCGGTCGTGGTCGGCGTACGGCTGGTGTGGCTGCTGCCGGCCGGTTGGCTCGCGAAGAAGCTGCACCAGCGGCGTGACTACGACGAGGAGATCCCGCTGAGCTGGCGGGAGAGCGTGGTGATGTGGTGGGCGGGGATGCGCGGGGTGGCCTCGGTCGCCCTGGCCCTGGCCATTCCCCTCAGGACCGATTCCGGCGAGCCCTTCCCCGCACGGGACGAAATCGTCTTCATCGCCTTCGCGGTGATCATGGTGACCCTGGTGTGCCAGGGGCTGACCCTGCCCTGGCTGGTGCGGCGCCTCGGCGTGGAGGAGGACACCGACGCCCGGCGGGACGCCGAGCGGCAGCTGGCCGTCCGTGCCGCCAGGGCCGCGAAGCACCGGCTGAAGGAGATCGAGGAGGCCGAGGACCTGCCGGAGGACCTGATCGAGCAGCTGAACCGGCGCGCCTACGACGTGGGCGCCCGGATCAGCCCGGACATGGTGGACGAGGAACGGCGCGAGGCGTACGCGAAGCGGGTCCAGCGGCTCCACGACATCCAGCGGATCCAGCGGGAGATGATGTCGGCCGCCCGCCACGAGGTGCTGGCCGCCCGCAGCGAACCCGGCTCCGACCCGGAGGTCGTCGACCGGGTGCTGCGCCACCTGGACGTACGCAGCCTGCGCGCCCCTTAGACGGGGTCCGGCGCGTCCGGGGCGAGGGCGGCCGGGGAGGTCGCGATGCGGGGGAGGGCGTAGGGGTGGTGGGTGGCCAGCCAGGTGATCAGCTGCTCGCGGACCGCGCAGCGCAGGGTCCAGAGGTCGTCGGCGTCCTTGGCCGTGACCACCCCGCGGACCACGACCGTGTGCGGTGTGGTGTCCGTCACGGCGAGGCCGCCGCCGCGGCCGTCCCACTCGGGCAGTTCCGCGAGGATCTGCCCGAACCGTTCCCGCATCAGCCCCAGGGGCGCGCTGTGGTCCAGGTGCCAGAAGACCGTGCCGGTCATCTGCGCGCCGCCGCGCGACCAGTTCTCGTACGGCTTGCTCGTGAAATACGACACAGGCATGGTGATGCGGCGCTCGTCCCAGGTGCGGACGGTCAGGAAGGTCAGGGTGATCTCCTCGACCCGGCCCCACTCCTTGTCGACGACGACCGTGTCGCCGATGCGGACGGTGTCGCCGAAGGCGATCTGGAGGCCGGCGAAGAGGTTGCTCAGCGAGGACTGGGCCGCGATGCCCGCCACGATGCCGAGGACGCCCGCGGAGGCCAGCATCGAGGCGCCGACGGCGCGCATCGGGGGGAAGGTCAGCAGCATCGCCGCCACGGCGACCACGACCACCACCGCGGTGACCACCCGCTGGATCAGCGTGACCTGGGTGCGCACCCGGCGGACCCGGGCCTCGTCCTGGGTCACCGCGGCGTAGCGCGCGTACGTGGAGTCCACGGCGGCGGTCGCGATGCGCACCGCCAGCCAGGCCGCCGAGGCGATCAGCACCAGGGTGAGGAAGCGGCCGACGCCGACGGGATGGTCGGGGAGGATGCCCGCCCGGCGGTAGGAGGCTCTGAGCAGGCAGGTGCACAGCACCACCTGGAACGGGAGCCGGCAGCGGCGCAGCAGTCCCCAGAGCGGGGTCTCGGGGTGCCGGGCGTCGGCCCGGCGCAGCAGCAGGTCGAGCAGCCATCCCGCGATCAGGGTGGCGACCAGCGAGCCGCCGATGACCGTCGCGGGGCGCAGGAAGGTCTCGGTCTCCATGGGGACGAACGTAGCGGGAAGCCGTGGCGCAGCACCGCCCGCGACGGCTGGCACGATGGAGGCATGAACATCATGCTCTTCCATTCGACGTACGGGCTGCGGCCCGCGGTGCACGCGGCGGCCGACCGGCTGCGCGCGGCCGGTCACCAGGTCCAGGTGCCGGACCTCTTCGAGGGGCGCACCTTCGAGACCGTCGAGGAGGGCATGGCCCACCAGGACGAGATCGGCCGTGACGAGTTGCTGAAGCGGGCGGTGCTGGCCTCGGCCCCGCACTCCGACCAGGGCCTGGTCTACGCGGGCTTCTCCTTCGGCGGTTCCCTCGCCCAGCACCTGGCGCTGGCCGACGAGAAGGCGCGCGGGCTGCTCCTGCTGCACGGGACGGCGGACCTGGAGGACAGCGCCTCGGTGGACGGGCTCCCGGTGCAGCTGCACATCGCGGACCCCGACCCCTTCGAGCCGCACGACTGGCTGACGGCCTGGTACCTGCGGATGCAGCGGGCCGGCGCGGACGTCGAGGTCCACAGCTACCCGGGCGCCGGGCACCTGTTCACCGACCCGGGCCTCGACGACTACGACGCCGAGGCGGCGGAGCAGGCGTGGGCGGCCGCGATCGGCTTCCTCGACAGCCTGTAGCGGCGCGGGACATGCGCAGGGGCCCGGTCCGGCGGTCGCCGGTCCGGGCCCTCGTCGTCGCTGGGGTCAGCCCGCCCGGTAGGCGGTCCAGTTGCTGCTCATGCGGGCCACCTGGCCGGCGGTGAACTGGTACATGCAGGAGTCGTACGTGTAGTCCATGAAGTTGCGGATCGGGTCCGCGCCGGGCTTGCTGGCGCAGCTGTCGCGCCCGGTCGGGCACTCGTAGGCGGCGCTCTTCTCGGCCGGGGTGTCGGAGACGTAGTCGCCGTTGCCGTTACAGCCGCCCTGGAAGGTGTGGTACAGCCCGAGCCAGTGGCCGACCTCGTGGGTCGCGGTGTCGCCCTCGTTGTAGTTGGCGGAGGAGCCGCCGGGCAGCGAGCTGTCGAGCACGACCACGCCGTCCATCTTGGGGCTGGAGGCGTAGGAGGTCGGGAAGGTCGCCCAGCCCAGCAGGCCGCCGGAGAGCTTGGCGGTGTAGAAGTTGAGCGCGCCCGGGCCGCCCTTGCGCAGGGTGTTCTTCATGTCCTTCTCGGCCTGGGAGCCGGAGGCCAGGTTGTACCAGGACGCGTTGTCCGTGTAGTCGGTCGACGCCAGGGTGAACTGGAAGTTCGTGTTGACGTTGCCGGTGCCCTGGCCGCCGTAGGCCGCGTTGAGGACCGCGAGCTGGTTGCTGACGTCCGTGGACGTGAGCTTGCCGGCGGTGCCGGAGTGGACGACGTGGAAGTACACCGGGATGTTCACGACGGCCTCGGCGGCGGCGAGGCTGCGCTGCGGCTGGTTCTTGAGGGCCTTGTCCAGCTTCGACTTGAGGTCGGCGTCCATGGCCTTCGCCTGCGCGTCGGTGACCTCGTTCGGCTCGTCGGCGTGCTCGTCGTGGGCGCGGGTGACGCGGGCGTTGGCGGGCGCGGCGGCCTCGTCGGCGCACACCTCGGCGGGGGTCTTCGCGGCCGCGAGCGTGGTGGGGGCGGCAAGTGGGGTGAAGGCCAGGGTTCCGGCCAGGACCGCCGTGCCCATCAGGCGGCGGCGGAGAAGGGGGGATATGCGGGCGTTCGCGCGCACGTGTGCTCCTCGCGGGTGGGGGGTGGTGGGGGGTGGTGGCCTGAAGGATCTTCTTCAGCTGGCGCGAAGCTTATGTGTGCATGACATATTCAGGTCAAGAGCCTTACGTAAAAGATTTGTTGCTTCGAACGCACAAGGGGCGCCTGGTATGTACCAGACGCCCCTTGTGGCCGTAGAATTGACGGTCTATCAGGTAATTCAGCGAACGGGCTGGTAGGACCGCTCCACCTTCTGGGTCCCGTTCAGGGTCCGGTAGGAACGGGACCATTCGGATGTGGCGCCCGGCCGGCGCTTGTCGGATATGACGTAGTAATCCATCTGCGAGCGCTCCGTCGTCACGTCCAGCACGCCATAGCCGTGCGCGTCCATGTCGAGCCACTTCACGTGCCAGTTGGCGGCCTTGATGGCCGACTCGGCCACCAGCGAGACCGTGTCGGGCAGCACGTGCAGGAGGTCGTCGAGGTTGTCGGAGGTCACCGACGTGACGACGAACTCGGTCGCCGCCGTGCCCGAGCCCGGGTAGGTGGCCATGTTCACCGGGACCTCGTTCGCCCAGGCCATGTGGATGTCGCCGGTCAGGAACACCGTGTTCTTGACGTTGCGCTCCTTCAGGTGGCCCAGCAGCTCCTTGCGGTCGTCCGTGTATCCGTCCCACTGGTCCACGTTGATCGCGATACCGCCCTCGGGCAGGCCGAGCAGCTTGGCGAGCGGCCCCAGCAGGTGCGCGGGCAGCGAACCGAAGGCCGCCGGCGAGATCATCACCGAGGTGCCGACCAGCTTCCAGGTCGCGTCGGAGCCGGCCAGGCCCGACTTGAGCCAGTCCAGCTGGGCGCGCCCGGTGATGGTGCGCTCCGGGTCGTCGACCGTGCCGCTGCCCACCTTGGTCTGCTGCGACCGGAAGGAGCGCAGGTCCAGCAGGTGGAGGTCGGCGAGCGTGCCGAAGCGCAGCCTGCGGTAGACGGTGCCCGCGGTGGAGGTCCGTACCGGCATCCACTCGAAGTAGGCCTGTTTGGCGGCCTCGGCGCGGGCGGCCCAGTCGCCCTCGGCGCCCGGCGTGTGGTTCTCGGCGCCCCCGGCCCACATGTCGTTCGCGAACTCGTGGTCGTCCCAGATGGCGATGACCGGGTGGGCCTGGTGCAGAGCCTGGAGGTCCGCGTCCGTCCTGTACCTGCCGTGCCGGGTGCGGTAATCGGCCAGCGAGACGATCTCGTGCTTCGGCTCGTGCTGCCGCACGGTGTACTTGGCCTCCGGGTAGCCCCCGGAGGCGTACTCGTAGATGTAGTCGCCCAGGTGCAGGACCGCGTGCAGGTCCGTACGGGCGGCCAGGTGGCGGTAGGCCGAGAAGTAGCCGGACTCCCAGTTGGCGCAGGAGACCACGCCGAAGCGGACCCCCGGGGTCGTCACGTCGTGGCCCGGGGTGGTCAGCGTGCGCCCGACGGGGGAGACGGCCGAGCCGGCGGTGAACCGGTACCAGTACGGCGTCTGCGGCCGGAGCCCCCGCACGTCCACCTTCACCGTGTGGTCGGCGGCCGCGCTCGCCGTGACGGTTCCCCCGGCGACGATACGGGAGAAGGCCTGGTCGGAGGCCACCTCCCAGGACACCTGGACGGCCGGGCCGAGCCCGGAGCCGGGGACGGCCTCGGGGGCCGGGGTGACACGGGTCCACAGCAGGACGCCGTCGGGCAGCGGGTCGCCGGAGGCGACGCCGTGCAGGAAGGCGGGCGCGGTGCCCGCGGCGTGGGCGGTTCCGGCGCCCAGCGTGGTGAGAGGGGCCAGGGTGGCTGTGGCCGCCGCGGCGAGAACGACCGTACGGCGGCGGGGGGTTGCCGCGGCCGGGTGAGGGGTGAGATGACTGGTCACGGATGATCATATTACCGACGGGTACACCCCTGGGAACAGACGTCGGAATGCAACGGGCGGGCGAACTCTGGGAGTTCGCCCGCCCGTCGGTGCGGCCGGTCCGGGAGGCTGTGCCCCCGAATGCCCGATGTCAGCCCTGCAGGGCCTTGTCGATCGCGGCCGTGAACGCCTCCGCCGTCTGCGGGGTGTCGATCTTCTTGCCGTCCATCTTCAGGGTCGGCGTACCCTTCACACCCGACTTGTCGAAGGTCTTCGACATCTCCAGCGCCCACCGGTCGTACGTGCCGTCCTCGACGGCCTTCTTGAACTCGGCATTGCCCTTGAGCGCCGGAACGGTGTCCGCGACCTTCAGCAGGTAGTCGTCCTTGGCGAAGCTGTCGACGGTCTCCTCGGGGTGCTGCTCCTTGGAGTACAGCGCCCCCTTGAACTCCAGGAAGGCCTCCGGGCTCACGTTCAGCGCCGCGCCCAGCGCGCTCAGCGCGTTCTTCGAGCCCTCGCCCTTGACCGCGTTGTCGATGAAGGTCGCGCCGACGTACTGGAGCTTGTACTTGCCCGCGTCGACGTCCTTCTTGATCTGCTCGCCGGCCGCCTGCTCGAAGGAGGCGCACGCCGGGCAGCGCGAGTCCTCGTACAGCTCCAGGGTCTTCTTCGCGTCGGCCTTGCCGACCACGACCGTGGTGCCGTCCTCACCGGTGGTGTTCTTCGGCTTGACCAGCTCGGCCTTGGCGGCCTTCTCCCAGTGGTCGGGCTCGTTGGCCTTCATGACCCCGTAGGCGATACCGCCGGCGAGGCCCAGAGCGGCCACGACACCGACGCCGACTATGACCTGCCGGCGGATCCTGTCCTTCTTGGCCTGCGCCTCGCGCTCGGCCCGCAGCCGCTCGCGGGCCGCCGCCTTGTTCGCCTGGCTGTTGCGTGAACTCATCATGATCTCCGTGGTGTGTGACGTGGGAAACGGACTGCCGTACGTGCGTCAGGCGCGCGCGAGCGCGCCGAGCACGGGGGGTCCTCGCCGTCCCACGGAGTGTGCGGGGAAACGCGTACGGGCCGCGGCGCCCGCCAGGACCCGCCGCAGCACCCGCCGCGTCGGCCCGCAGGCCACCGTCACCCCGGCCGCCGCCAGCCGCAGCGGCCGGAACGCGAAGGCCGCCACCGCCCGCAGCAGCCGGCCCAGCGCCCGCTCGCCGTGGCGCAGCCAGGCGGCCGCGAGCAGCCCCACCGAGACGTGCGCGCCGAGCAGCAGCCACGGCGTGTACGGACCGGGCGAGGCCAGCAGCGCGGCCGCGTCGGCGGCGGGCCCGGTCACCTCGGCCAGCGGCCCGCCCACCGGCGCACCCCCGCACAGCTCCTCCAGGCCCATGGCGCGCAGCGGACCCGCGACGGGCCCGCCGGCCGGGCCGTAGCACAGGTGCTGGCCCGCGGTGAAGACGGTGTCGGCCGCCAGTTCCAGCGGCACGAGCAGCCCCGCCATGGGGCCGAAGCCCCGCTCGCGGCCCGCGAGCGCGTAGGCGATCGCGAACACACCCGCGAAGGCCCCGGCCACCAGCGTGGGCGGCAGCGGGACCTGCGACATCAGGACGTGCGAGCCGGACGAGAGCAGCACGACGACAGCGCTGAACAGCGCGGCCCGCAGCCCTCTGAGTCCCGTCCCGGAAAAGTCCATCCTCGCGAGTGTGCCACGCGTTCCTGTGGAAACCGGTTCAGGGGGTGAGACGCCCGTTGCGGAACAGGTCCACGAAGATCTGGTGATCGGCGCGCGCCCGGGCCCCGTACGCGTGCGCGAAGTCCACCAGCAGCCCCGCGAAACCCTCCTCGTCCGCCGCGATCGCCGCGTCGATGGCCCGCTCCGTGGAGAACGGCACCAGGGACTGCCCGCTCTCCGCCTCGTCGGCCGACGCGTGCATGGTCGCCGTGGCCCGGCCGAGGTCCGCGACCACCGCCGCGATCTCCTCCGGGTCGTCCAGGTCCGACCAGTCCAGGTCCACCGCGTACGGGGAGACCTCCGCCACCAGCTGCCCGGCGCCGTCCAGCTCCGTCCAGCCCAGCCACGGGTCGGCGTGCGCCTGGAGCGCCCGCTGCGAGATCACCGTGCGGTGCCCCTCGTGCCGGAAGTACTCCCGCACCGCCCGGTCGGTGATGTGCCGGGAGACCGCCGGGGTCTGCGCCTGCTTGAGGTAGATCACGACGTCGTTCTCCAGGGCGTCGCTGTGCCCCTCCAGCAGGATGTTGTAGGAGGGCAGGCCCGCCGAGCCGATGCCGACGCCCCGGCGGCCGACGACGTCCTTGACCCGGTAGGAGTCCGGGCGCACCAGGGACTCGTCGGGCAGCGTCTCCAGATACCCGTCGAAGGCCGCCAGCACCTTGTAGCGGGTCGCGGCGTCCAGCTCCATCGCGCCGCCGCCGGCCGTGAAGCGGCGCTCGTAGTCCCGTATCTCCGTCATCGAGTCCAGCAGCGAGAAGCGGGTGCGGGAACGGGCCGAGCGCAGCGCGTCCAGCAGCGGGCCCTCGGCGGTGTCCAGGGTGAAGGAGGGCACCTCCTCGTGCTTGGCGCCCGCCGCCAGCCGGTGGATCCGCTCCCGGTAGGCGGCGGCGTAGATCCGCACCAGCTCGCTTATCTGGTCGTCGCTGAGCGCCTTGGTGTAGCCGATCAGCGCGACGGAGGCGGCGAAGCGCTTGAGGTCCCAGGTGAAGGGGCCGACATACGCCTCGTCGAAGTCGTTGACGTTGAAGATCAGTCGGCCGGTGGAGTCCATGTACGTGCCGAAGTTCTCGGCGTGGAGATCGCCGTGTATCCACACCCGGCCCGTCCGCTCGTCCAGGTACGGACCGCCGTGCCGGTCCCGCTCCAGGTCGGAGTAGAACAGACAGGCCGTGCCGCGGTAGAAGGCGAAGGCCGAGGCCGCCATCTTGCGGAACTTGACCCGGAACGCAGCGGGGTCGGCGGCGAGCAGTTCACCGAATGCGGTGTCGAACACGTCGAGGATCTCCTCGGCGCGCTGCTCGTCGGTCGTCTCGGGGACCGCCATGGCGGGTTCCTCCTGGTGCACGGGGTGGTACGGGCTCTGCCGGACGGGACGTCGGACCGGTGCCCCTGGTTCTGCAACGCCCGACCGTACCGCTGCGTGCCCCGGATCTGTCACCCGTGGGACGTAGGATTCGAAGCTGCCCCCCTCCCCCGCCGCCAGGAGACCAGCGCCGTGACCAAGACGCCGTTCACGCACCTCCACGTCCACACCCAGTACTCGCTGCTGGACGGTGCCGCACGGCTGAAGGACATGTTCAACGCGTGCAACGAGATGGGCATGACGCACATCGCCATGTCCGACCACGGCAACCTGCACGGGGCCTACGACTTCTTCCACAGCGCCCAGAAGGCCGGGATCACGCCGATCATCGGCATCGAGGCCTACGTCGCCCCCGAGTCCCGGCGCAACAAGCGCCGCATCCAGTGGGGCCAGCCCCACCAGAAGCGCGACGACGTCTCCGGCTCCGGCGGTTACACCCACAAGACGATCTGGGCGGCGAACTCCACCGGCCTGCACAACCTCTTCCGGCTGTCCTCCGACGCGTACGCCGAGGGCTGGCTCACGAAGTGGCCGCGCATGGACAAGGAGACCATCAGCAAGTGGTCCGAGGGGCTGATCGCCTCCACCGGCTGCCCCTCCGGCGAGCTGCAGACCCGGCTGCGCCTCGGCCAGTTCGACGAGGCCCTGAAGTCGGCCTCCGAATACCAGGACATCTTCGGCAAGGACCGCTACTTCCTGGAGCTGATGGACCACGGCATCGAGATCGAGCGCCGGGTCCGCGACGGGCTGCTGGAGATCGGCAAGAAGCTCGGCATCCCGCCGCTGGTGACGAACGACTCCCACTACACCTACGCCAGCGAGGCCGCCGCCCACGACGCCCTGCTGTGCATCCAGACCGGCAAGAACCTCTCGGACCCCGACCGCTTCCGCTTCGACGGCTCCGGCTACTACCTGAAGTCGACCGACGAGATGTACGCCATCGACTCCTCGGACGCCTGGCAGGAGGGCTGCGCCAACACCAAGCTGGTCGCGGACCAGATCGACACCGAGGGCATGTTCACCTTCCGGAACCTGATGCCGAAGTTCGACATCCCGGACGGCTACACCGAGGTCACCTGGTTCCGCGAGGAGACCATGCGCGGCATGCACCGCCGCTTCCCCGGGGGCATCCCCGAGGACCGCATGAAGCAGGTCGAGTACGAGATGGACACGATCATCTCGATGGGCTTCCCGGGCTACTTCCTCGTGGTCGCCGACTTCATCATGTGGGCCAAGAACCAGGGCATCGCGGTGGGCCCCGGCCGAGGCTCCGCGGCCGGCTCGATCGTCGCCTACGCCATGGGCATCACCGACCTCGACCCCATCCCGCACGGCCTGATCTTCGAGCGGTTCCTCAACCCCGAGCGCGTCTCCATGCCCGATGTCGACATCGACTTCGACGAGCGCCGGCGCGTCGAGGTGATCCGGTACGTGACCGAGAAGTACGGGGCCGACAAGGTCGCCATGATCGGCACGTACGGCACCATCAAGGCCAAGAACGCGATCAAGGACTCCGCTCGCGTCCTGGGCTACCCGTACGCCATGGGCGACCGCCTCACCAAGGCCATGCCCGCCGACGTCCTCGGCAAGGGCATCCCGCTCTCCGGCATCCTCGACCCCTCGCACCCCCGCTACAGCGAGGCCGGCGAGATCCGCAGCATGTACGAGAACGAACCCGACGTGAAGAAGGTCATCGACACCGCCCGCGGTGTCGAGGGCCTGGTCCGCCAGATGGGCGTGCACGCCGCCGGCGTGATCATGTCCAGCGAGCGGATCACCGACCACGTGCCCGTCTGGGTACGGCACACCGACGGCGTCACCATCACCCAGTGGGACTACCCGAGCTGCGAGTCGCTCGGCCTGCTGAAGATGGACTTCCTCGGCCTGCGCAACCTCACGATCATGGACGACGCCGTCAAGATGGTGAAGGCCAACAAGGGGATCGACATCGACCTCCTGGGCCTCCCGCTCGACGACCCCAAGACCTTCGAGCTGCTCCAGCGCGGCGACACCCTCGGCGTCTTCCAGTTCGACGGCGGCCCCATGCGCTCCCTGCTGCGCCTGATGAAGCCCGACAACTTCGAAGACATCTCCGCCGTGTCGGCCCTGTACCGCCCGGGCCCGATGGGCATGAACTCGCACACGAACTACGCCCTGCGCAAGAACAAGCAGCAGGAGATCACCCCGATCCACCCCGAGCTGGAGAAGCCGCTCGAAGAGGTGCTCGCGGTCACCTACGGCCTCATCGTCTACCAGGAGCAGGTCCAGAAGGCCGCCCAGATCATCGCCGGCTACTCGCTCGGCGAGGCCGACATCCTGCGCCGCGTGATGGGCAAGAAGAAGCCCGAGGAGCTGGCCAAGAACTTCACGATCTTCCAGGAGGGCGCCCGGAAGAACGGCTACTCCGACACCGCCATCCAGGCCCTCTGGGACGTCCTGGTCCCCTTCGCCGGCTACGCCTTCAACAAGGCCCACTCGGCCGCGTACGGCCTGGTCTCCTACTGGACCGCCTACCTCAAGGCGAACTACCCGGCCGAGTACATGGCCGGCCTGCTCACCTCGGTCAAGGACGACAAGGACAAGTCCGCGATCTACCTCAACGAGTGCCGCCGCATGGGCATCAAGGTGCTCCCGCCCAACGTCAACGAGTCCGAGTCGAATTTCGCCGCCCAGGGCGACGACGTGATCCTCTTCGGCCTCACCGCCGTCCGCAACGTCGGCCAGAACGTCGTCGACTCGATCATCAAGACCAGGAAGGCCAAGGGGAAGTACTCCTCCTTCCCCGACTTCCTCGACAAGGTCGAGGCCGTCGTCTGCAACAAGCGCACCATCGAGTCGCTGATCAAGGCCGGCGCCTACGACGAGATGGGCCACACCCGCAAGGGCCTGGTCGCCCACCACGAGTCGATGATCGACAACGTGGTCGCCGTCAAGCGCAAGGAGGCCGAGGGACAGTTCGACCTCTTCGGCGGCATGGGTGACGACGACGGCGGCGACGAGCCCGGCTTCGGCCTCGACGTGGAGTTCTCCGACGTCGAATGGGAGAAGTCCTACCTGCTCGCCCAGGAACGCGAGATGCTCGGCCTCTACGTCTCGGACCACCCGCTCTTCGGCCTGGAGCACGTGCTCTCCGACAAGACCGACGCCGGTATCTCCCAGCTCACCGGCGGCGAGCACTCCGACGGCGCCGTCGTCACCATCGGCGGCATCATCTCCGGCCTCCAGCGCAAGATGACCAAGCAGGGCAACGCCTGGGCCATCGCCACCGTCGAGGACCTGGCCGGCTCCATCGAGTGCATGTTCTTCCCCGCGACCTACCAGCTCGTCTCCACCCAGCTGGTCGAGGACACCGTCGTCTTCGTCAAGGGCCGCCTCGACAAGCGCGAGGACGTCCCACGCCTGGTCGCCATGGAGATGATGGTCCCCGACCTCTCCTCGGCCGGCACCAACGCCCCCGTCGTCCTCACCATCCCCACGGTCAAGGTCACGCCCCCGATGGTGACCCGTCTGGGCGAGATCCTGCGCCACCACAAGGGCAACACCGAGGTACGGATCAAGCTCCAGGGGCCGCGCACCACCACCGTGCTGCGCCTCGACCGGCACCGCGTACAGCCCGACCCGGCCCTCTTCGGTGACCTCAAGGTCCTCCTCGGACCGTCCTGCCTGGCCGGATAACAGCGGCCGCCGCGCGTACGGAAGGGCCTGCCCGGCGATGCCGGGCAGGCCCTTTCGGTTCCGGTCGTCACAGACCGACGCGAAGGACGTCAGTTGTGGCCGAACTTCTTCTGCTTGCTCTTGTGGGCCAGATCCATGGGGCTGGGGGCGTGCGACGACTGCTCGGGGGAGTCCGAGGAGCGCGACGTGTCCTGCCCGGACGAGCGGGCCTGCTGCTTCGCCGGCTGCTTCTGGTTCTTGTTCTTGGCCATGGGGGAGCCTCCGTGAGGGTCTAGGGGCCAGGACCGCCTTCACACTCACACAGCGCCAGAAACCGCGCATTTTGGATCATTACTGCGCGTAGCCGATGGCCGTGGCCCGCCACCCCGCCGGATCCGCCACGCCGATGATCGAGTTCCGGCCTTCAACACCCGCCAGGTCGGGCAGACTCGGGGCACCCCGGAAAACACACGGGGACCCCCCAGGGAAGAGGGTGGAACGCGTGGACCGCTGCGTCGTCCTGGTGGACGCCGGCTACCTGCTGGGCGCCGCCGCCAGCCTTCTCGCCGGGGAGCCCTCCCGCTCCCGGATCACCGTCGACCATGCCGCCCTCATCCAGGGCCTGCGCGAGCGCGCCGAGGCCGACACCCAGCAGCCCCTGCTGCGCATCTACTGGTTCGACGGCGCACCCGACCGGGTGCCGCAGCCCGAACACCGCAGGCTGCGCGTCATGTCCCGGGTCACCGTCCGCCTCGGCGCCCTGACCCGCAGCGACGGCCGCTGGGCCCAGAAGGGCGTCGACGCCGCCATGCACGCCGAACTCACCGAGCTCGCCCGCAACCGCGCCTGCTCCGACGTGGTCCTCGTCACCGGCGACGGCGACCTCCTGCCCGGCCTGATGTCCGCCAAGGAACACGGCGTCGCCGTCCACCTGTGGGCCGTCCAGGCCGCCGACGGCGACTACAACCAGTCCGAGGACCTCGTCGCCGAGGCCGACGAACGCCGCGTCCTCGACCGGGCCTGGATCACCCGGGCCGTCCGCGCCAAGGACCTCGCCGGACTGTGCTCCCCGCCGCCCGTGCCCCGCCCCGACATCGCCGCCATCCTCTCGGCCCCGCTGCCCGAGGCGGCCCTCGCCGAAGCCGCCCGCAACGGCGCCGCCGCCCCCGCCGACGACGACCGGGAGGCGGTCCCCGTACCGGCGCCCACCACCCCCGGCGGAAAGAGCGTCCCCACACCCAAGGACCTCGCCGGCGCCCTGCGCGCCCCCGCACCGCACACCGGCCAGCACACCGCCGCCGCCACCACGCCCGCCCCCGCCAGCGCCCTGCGCTGGTCCTCCGACAAGGGATGGATCGACCGGGCCGGACCCCTCGGCGAGCCGGCCGAGACCGCCTCGCTGCCCACCCTCGCCCAGCTCACCAGCGCCGAACAGCGCTGGGCGGACCGCGAGGAGGACATCACCACCGTCGGCGGCGACCCGTTCGAGGTGGGACAGGTGTTCGCCCGGCGCTGGATGGAGCGGCTCCCCGAGACCGCGCACCTCCAGAAACTCGCCACCATGTACCCGCGCATCCCGCACCGCATCGACGGCGAGCTGCTGCGCTACGCCGCCCGGTTCGGCCTGCTCGCCCACAAGGACGACCAGATCGACGAACACGACCGCTACGCCATCCGCGCCGGGTTCTGGAGGGAGATCGACGTCCGCGCCGCCGCCGAGCACGTCGCCGCGGTACCGGCCGCCGCACCCGGAACCGCACCGGGCGACCTCACCGCCCCGCTGACCCCGGCGGCCGAGTAGGGGCGGGAACCCCGTAGGCTGCTCCCTCGTGAGTACGGGCACAGCACAGGCGCAGGACAGCACGGCGGCGGCCGCGGGAGCGGCGTCGGACGTGGTCTGCGCGGTACGTGACCTGGTCAAGACGTACCCCGCGGTACGCGGACGGCGCGGCGCCCCCGCCCTGCCCGAGACCCGCGCCAACGACGGCGTCAGCCTCGACGTCCGGCGCGGCGAGATCTTCGGCCTGCTCGGCCCCAACGGCGCCGGCAAGTCCACCCTGGTCCGCCAGCTCACCGGCCTGATGCGACCCGACTCGGGCACCGTGACCCTCCTCGGCCACGACCTCGTACGCCACCCCGGACGGGCCTCCCGGCTGCTCGCCTACCTCGGCCAGGAGTCCACCGCCCTGGACGAGCTCACGGTGGCACTGGCCGCCGAGACCACCGGACGGCTCCGCGGCCTCGACGTACGGGCGGCACGCGCCGAGCGCGACGCCGTACTGGAGGAACTCGGGCTGACCCCGATCGCCGGGCGGCCCCTGAAGAAGCTCTCCGGCGGCCAGCGGCGCCTCGCCTGCTTCGCCGCCGCACTCGTGGGCGAGCGGCCCGTCCTCGTCCTCGACGAACCCACCACCGGCATGGACCCCGTGGCCCGGCGGGCCGTGTGGTCGGCCGTGGACCGGCGCCGCGCCCGGCACGGCGCGACCGTCCTGCTCGTCACCCACAACGTCATCGAGGCCGAGACCGTCCTCGACCGGGTCGCCGTCATCGACCAGGGCAAGGTCATCGCCTGCGACACCCCCGCCGCGCTGAAGGCCCGGGTCTCCGGCGAGGTCCGGCTGGAACTCGTATGGCGCGAGGCCGCTCCGCTGGAGGTGCCCGAGGTCGCCCGGCTGCGCGAGCGGGCCGCCGAATCGGGACGCCGCTGGGTGCTCCGGCTGGCGCCGGACGAGGCCAGGGCGGCGGTGGCCTCGGTCACCGGCGGCCCCGCCTTCGCCGCACTCGACGACTTCACCCTGGCCACCCCCAGCCTCGAAGACGTGTACCTGGCCCTCGGCGGCAAGACGAAAGGGCTGGTGAAGTCGTGAGCGACCGCACGACGGGAGCCGTCCGGGCCACGCCCGCGCCCGACGCCGCCGCAGCGACCCCGGTAGCCGTGCAGGTGGCCGCGCCGCTGGCGCCCGGCGCGCGGTTCCTCCCCGCGCTGGCCGCCGTCTACCGCGCCCAGCTGTCCCGGGCGCGGGTCGCGCGGATCCCGCTGCTGTTCGTCGCCACCTTCCAGTCCGTCGGGATCATGATCCTGATGCGGGGGGTCGTCGACGGGGGCTCCGAGGCCCGGGCCGTCGTGGCCGGCTCCTCGGTGCTCGTCGTCGCCTTCGTCGCGCTGAACCTGCTCGCGCAGTACTTCGGGCAGCTACGGGCCGGCGGCGGACTCGACCACTACGCCACCCTGCCCGTACCGCCCGCCTCGGTGGTGCTGGGCGCGGCCGCCGCGTACGCCTCCTTCACCCTGCCGGGGACGCTGGTCACGGCGGTCTTCGGATGCCTGCTCTTCGGCCTGCCGATGGGCGGCCTGTGGATCCTGGCCGCCGTGGTGCCGCTGGCCGGGGCCGCGCTGGCCGGGCTCGGCGCGGCGCTGGGGCTGCTGGCCCCGCGCCAGGAGCTGGCCACCCTCGCGGGACAGCTCGGGATGTCCGCGGCACTGCTGCTGGGGGTCCTGCCGCCCGAGCGGATGCCTGCCCTGATCGTCTGGGCGCGCGACCTGCTGCCGTCCACGTACGGGGTGGAGGCGTTCGCCCGGACCTTCGAGCAGTCACCCGACTGGGCCGCCGTCGCCTTCGACCTCGGCGTCTGCGGGGCCGTGGGCGTCGCCTCCCTGGCCGCCGCGACCTGGGCGTACCGGCGGGCCTCGGTGCGCTGACGCGGTCCGCCGACACCCCGGCCGGGCACACCTGGCACGATGTGGGGGTGACCGAAGCCGTGACCCCGCAGTCCCCGTTCGACCCGCCGCCGTCGCCGCCCGAGAAGCCGGGCCCCGCCGCCGCGGCCATCACCCCGGAGGACATCCGCGACGGGGCCGTCGTGGCCCTGGCGGTCGCGGTGGCCGGACTGCTCCTCGGACTGCTGTGGATGTGGCTCGCGCCCCGGGTGCAGTACGTCTCCAACGGTGAGGCGGTCTTCCTGCGCAACAGCGAGAGCGAGGCGCGGATCGCCGCCGACGGCACCTTCTTCCTGCTGGCGGTCGGGCTGGGCGTGCTGAGCGCCGTCGGCACGTTCCTGTGGCGCCGGGCCGGTGGCGTGCCGCTGGTGATCGGGCTCGCCGTGGGATCCTGCTTCGCCGCGCTGGCGGGATGGCGGTTCGGGCTGTGGCTCGGGGCGTCGTCGACCGACCTGGCCGCCGCCGCGGCCGCCGCGGGCAAGGGCGTGCCGTTCGACGCGCCGCTGGAGCTGATGGCGCACGGCGCGCTGCTGGCCTGGCCGATGACCGCCGTGCTGCTGCACCTGGGGTTCACCGCGCTGTGGACGCCGCGGGATCCGGAGCCGGATCCGCTGTACGGGTGGAGCGGGTACTACCAGCCGGCGGCGCCGCCGTCGGCCGAGCGGACGCTGCCGCCCACCGACACCGGGCCGACGGCGTCGGAGGCTCCCCGCGCCTGACCCCTTTCGGGGCTGCGGAACGAGCCCCGCCGGCGTTCGAGGCCAGGGATCCCGGGTTGAGCCCCGGGAGCACGGGCGCGAGCCCGGTGGACCTCCCGGGAGCGGGCGCGAGCCCGGTGAGCCTGCCGAGCCGGAGGCTAAGGGCGGCCGATCGGGGCCAGAATGGCTTCCGTGAGGGTGGTCAGGTCGGTCGGGGACAGTTCGATCTCCAGGCCGCGGCGGCCCGCCGAGCAGCAGATCGTCGGGTGCGCCGACGCCGACTCGTCGATCACCGTACGCAGCCGCTTGCGCTGCCCCAGCGGGGAGATGCCCCCGCGGACGTAACCCGTCGTGCGTTCCGCCAGGGCCGGGTCCGCCATGGCCGCCCGCTTGCCGCCGACCGCCGTCGCCAGCGCCTTCAGATCGAGCGACCCCGAGACCGGAACCACCGCCACCGTCAGGACGCCGTCCACGTCCGCCACCAGGGTCTTGAAGACCTGCGTGGGCGAGACCCCCATGGCCTCGGCCGCCTCCTCGCCGTACGAGGGATGCGCCGGGTCGTGCTCGTACGCGTGCGTGGTGAAGGCCACCCCCGCCGCCGTCAGCGCCGCGATCGCCGGAGTGCCGGCCGCCTGCTTCGTCCTCTTCGCCATCGGTCCCCCGTCAGTTGGGGCTCGTCGGAGCCCGGGTCAGTTCCACCGCCGGCAGCGACGGCAGGTGGCGGATCACCGCCGTCTCCGTACGCAGCAGCTTCAGCTCCTCCGCCAGCCGCGTCGCCGTGTCCGGGGCCTGGAGCAGCCGCTGCTTCGACGGGATGTCCAGCACCGCCGCCGCGGCCACCAGGTACGAGACCACCGACGGCTCGTCGGGGAGCTCCGCGCCCGTCAGGGACCGCTCACGGGCCCCCGCCAGCCGCTTCTGATAGCTGCGGAAGGCCCGCAGCACCCCCTCCGAGAGGACCCCGGCGCCGTCGCCCGCGTCCTCCGGGAGCTCCTCCAGCTCCGCCGTCAGGAACGGGCCCGAGGAATCGACCGACAGCAGACGGACCCGCGTCGTACCGGTCGCCAGCACCTCGAAGCTGCCGTCCTCCCGCTCCCGGATCGTCGCCGCGTCCGCGATGCAGCCCACCCGGTGGAACGCCTGGATCGGATCCGCACCGAAGCCCGCGGACGGGCCCCGCTCGGGCACGGCCGTCGGATCCGGCAGGCCGGGCGCGGTCGGGGCGACCTCCCGGCCGTCGCGGATCGCGACGACCGCGAAACGGCGCGGCTTGTCCTCACCCGTCTTCAGCAGCTCGCGCATCATGGCGCGATAACGCTCCTCGAAGACGTTCAGCGGGAGGACGAGTCCCGGGAACAGCACCGAGTTCAGCGGGAAGAGTGGCAGGCGAACGGTGGTCACGACGCACAGGGTAATCGTCCGAAGACGCCCCCCGTCACCCCCGCCGCAGCAGCCGGGAGGCCCCCGCCGCCACCGTCGTGGCCAGGATCCAGCCCATGATGACGAGGGCAGCCGCCCCCCACTGCCAGCCGCCCGCCAGTTTCCAATGACCCTGCTGGCCGAGGTCGATCACCGGGAGCAGCAGATCCAGCGCGTACAGCGGGGCGTTCCAGTGCGGATGCTCGTCCTGCTTGATCGCCGGCGGGTCGAGCTGCGCGAACAGCAGCGTCCCCGCCGCCCACAGCACCGCCATCCACAGCGCCGCCCGGCCCGGACGGTACCCGTACACCACCGTCCAGTCCTGGAGGTACCCCCACGCCTTCGGCCCCGGCGGCAGCGTGGCCCGGCGCCGCCGCTGCTTGGCCAGCAGCACCTCGCGCGCGTCCGCGTCCTCGCCGCAGGCCCGCAGCACGGCCGCCAGCCGCTCGTACGGCCCCGGCGAGTACTCGGGGGTGGCCGCCTCCAGCCAGGCCAGCCGGCGGGAGAGGGGGAAGTGCCCGCGGGGCGCCAGGTCCTCGTACTCGAACCCCTCGATGGACACCCCGCCCGGGCCCGGCCAGCTCGTGGCGGTGTCGACGAGCTTGACCACCTTGGCCCCCGACACCACCACCCGGCCGCGCTCCGGGCCCTCCCCGACGAAACGGAACTCCGGGGTCTGGATCCGGCGCAGGGAGATCTCCTGCTCGTCCGTGAGCAGGAACCGCGCGCCGTAGAAGTCGATGGCGTCCCCGAACCGTCCGTCGTCCAGCCGCAGCCCGCCCCGGCACTCGAACGGCTGCGCCCGCTGCCCCCGCGTCGGCGTCCGGCCCAGCCCGTACGGGGGAGTGGAGGAGCCCGAGCCGCCCCGGCCGTAGTCCATCGCGATCGACGTCAGGTACAAGGTCCGCTCCACGGTCAGCTGCGGCGCGTTCAGCGCGTACCGCCCGGAAGGATTGCCCAGCCGGGCCCCGCGCAGATTCATCGACACGCCGACCTTCGCGCCGCGCAGGCTCACCTCCCCGTACGTCTCCAGCAGCTCGCCCTGGAAGTCCTGCGCGACCGACATCCCGTCGGCGGCGATCGCCCGGCCCTTGGTGTCCCGCTGCACCACCACCTGGCTGACCAGCAGGTCCGTCCCGATCTGCGCGTCGGTCAGCCGGATCCCGCGCGCCACCCGGCAGCGGGGCAGATGCAGATCGCCCTCCGTGTGCAGCCGGGACGCCTCCAGCCGCGGGATCGCACAGTTGACCAGGCGCAACGTGCCGAAGCGAGCCTCGGACAGCTGGATCTCGCTGTCGAACCGGCACGACTGGAGCTCCACGTACGGAGCAACCGTCCCACCGGAAAGATCCAGCCGCCCGGTGATCCGTACGCCGCGCAGCTTCAGCGACGCCACCCGCCCCGGCACCGGCGGCGGACCGTGGAGCAGCAGCAGCGCCACCACCCGGGCGCGGACGCTGCGCCCCGGACCCCACACCCGGTCGGAATGCGGATCGTCCTGGTCGGCGGCGCGGGCACTGAGATCGCAGACGCTGCCCGTGCGGAAGGCGTCCCACATGCGCCGCTCGGAAGCGCTCAGATCCGCCGGTTCCCCGTCCGGGCTCGCCTCGGTCACCGCGGTCCCCCTCCGCCGTCAGGTACGTGTAGGCGAACGCTAACGGGCACCGGTGACGTCCGGGGCCGTCCGTGACGTGTATCAGCCAGTGATACGGGCGGACAGTGGCACCAGGCGGTCTGAGAGAATTGGGAGGTGATCTCTCGTATCGACCTGCGCGGTGACGCCCTCCCCGAGGGCGGCGCCCTGCGCGACCTGCTGCCCCGTGCCGAGTTCGACGTGGAAGCCGCCCTGGAGAAGGTGCGGCCCATCTGCGAGGACGTCCATCATCGTGGCACGGCGGCGCTGATCGAGTACGCGCAGAAGTTCGACGGGGTGACGCTGGAGCAGGTCAGGGTGCCCGTCGAGGCACTCAAGACCGCCCTCGACGAGCTCGACCCGGCCGTCCGCGCAGCCCTGGAGGAGTCGATCCGGCGCGCCCGGATCGTGCACCGCGAACAGCGCCGCACCGAGCACACCACCCAGGTGGTCCCCGGCGGCACCGTGACCGAGAAGTGGGTTCCGGTCGAGCGCGTGGGGCTGTACGCCCCCGGCGGCCGTTCGGTGTACCCGTCGTCCGTCGTCATGAACGTGGTGCCGGCCCAGGAGGCAGGCGTCGAGTCCATCGCGCTCGCGTCCCCGCCGCAGAAGGAGCACGGCGGGCTGCCGCACCCGACGATCCTCGCCGCCTGCGCCCTGCTCGGCGTGGACGAGGTGTACGCGGCCGGCGGCGCCCAGGCCGTCGCGATGTTCGCCTACGGGACCTCCGGCCCCGACGGCTGCCCGCCCGCCAACATGGTCACCGGCCCCGGCAACATCTGGGTCGCCGCCGCCAAGCGCTACTTCACCGGCCGGATCGGCATCGACACCGAGGCCGGCCCGACCGAGATCGCCGTCCTCGCCGACTCCACCGCCGACCCGGCGCACGTCGCCGCCGACCTGATCAGCCAGGCCGAGCACGACCCGCTGGCCGCGGCCGTCCTCGTCACGGACTCGGAGGAGCTCGCGGACGCCGTCGAGCGGGAGCTGGAGCCGCAGATCGCCGCGACCAAGCACGTCGAGGACCGGATCAAGCCCGCCCTCGCCGGCAAGCAGTCCGCGATCGTCCTCGTCGACAGCCTGGAGGACGGCCTCAAGGTCGTCGACGCCTACGGCGCCGAGCACCTGGAGATCCAGACCGCCGACGCCGCCGCCTGGGCCGCCCGGGTCCGCAACGCCGGCGCGATCTTCGTCGGCCCCTGGGCCCCGGTCTCCCTCGGCGACTACTGCGCCGGCTCCAACCACGTCCTGCCCACCGGCGGCTGCGCCTGCCACTCCTCGGGCCTGTCCGTGCAGTCCTTCCTGCGCGGCATCCACATCGTCGACTACACCCGCGACGCCCTCGCCGAGGTCACCCACCACGTGGTCACCCTCGCCGAGGCCGAGGACCTGCCCGCCCACGGCGCCGCCCTCAAGGCCCGCTTCGGATGGAAGGTCCCCACCCCGTGACCATCGGCATCGACGACCTCCCCATCCGGGACGAACTGCGCGGCAAGAGCCCGTACGGCGCCCCGCAGCTCGACGTGCCCGTCCAGCTGAACACCAACGAGAACCCCTACGAGCTGCCCGCCGAGCTCGTCGCGCGCATCGCCGAACGCGTCGCCGACGCCGCCCGAACCCTCAACCGCTACCCGGACCGGGACGCGGTCGAGCTGCGCACCGAGCTGGCCGCCTACCTCACCCGTACCGGCAAGCACCCCGTCGCACGGGAGAACGTATGGGCCGCCAACGGCTCCAACGAGGTCATCCAGCAACTGCTGCAGACCTTCGGCGGGCCCGGCCGCACCGCGATCGGCTTCGAGCCCTCCTACTCCATGCACGCGCTGATCTCCCGCGGCACCGGCACCGGCTGGATCTCCGGCCCGCGCCGCGAGGATTTCACCATCGACACGGAGGCGGCCGAGCGGGCGATCGCCGACCACGCACCCGACGTCGTCTTCATCACCTCCCCCAACAACCCCACCGGCACCGCCGTCGACGCGGAGACCGTCCTGGCCCTCTACGAGGCGGCCCAGGCGGCCAAGCCCTCCCTCGTCATCGTCGACGAGGCCTACGTGGAGTTCAGCCACCGGGACTCCCTGCTGCCCCTCATCGAGGGCCGGCCCCACATGGTGATCTCCCGGACCATGTCCAAGGCCTTCGGCGCGGCCGGCCTGCGCCTGGGCTACCTGGCCGCACACCCCGCCGTCGTCGACGCCGTCCAGCTGGTCCGCCTGCCGTACCACCTGTCCGCCGTCACCCAGGCGACGGCCCTGGCCGCCCTGGAGCACACCGACACCCTGCTCGGCTACGTCGAGCAGCTCAAGGCCGAGCGGGACCGCCTCGTCACCGAGCTGCGGGCCATCGGCTACGAGGTCACCGAGTCCGACGCGAACTTCATCCAGTTCGGGAAGTTCGAGGACTCGCACACCGCCTGGCAGAAGATCCTCGACCACGGGGTCCTGGTCCGGGACAACGGCGTACCCGGCCGGCTGCGGGTCACCGCCGGCACCCCGGCAGAGAACGACGCGTTCCTGGAAGCGGTTCGCGCACTGAAGAAGGAGCAGCACGCATGAGCCGCATCGGACGGGTCGAACGGACCACCAAGGAGACCTCCGTCGTCGTCGAGATAAACCTCGACGGAACCGGCAAGGTCGACGTGTCCACCGGCGTGGGCTTCTACGACCACATGCTCGACCAGCTCGGCCGCCACGGCCTCTTCGACCTCACCGTCAAGACCGACGGCGACCTGCACATCGACTCCCACCACACCATCGAGGACACCGCGCTCGCGCTCGGCGCCGCCTTCAAGCAGGCCCTCGGCGACAAGGTGGGCATCTACCGCTTCGGCAACTGCACCGTGCCGCTCGACGAGTCCCTCGCCCAGGTGACCGTCGACCTGTCCGGCCGCCCCTACCTCGTGCACACCGAGCCCGAGAACATGGCACCGATGATCGGCTCCTACGACACCACGATGACCCGGCACATCCTGGAGTCCTTCGTCGCCCAGGCGCAGATCGCCCTGCACGTCCACGTCCCGTACGGCCGCAACGCCCACCACATCGTGGAGTGCCAGTTCAAGGCCCTCGCCCGCGCCCTGCGCTACGCCGCTGAGTTCGACCCGCGCGCCGCCGGCATCCTGCCCTCCACGAAGGGCGCCCTCTAGCAGTGAACGGGCTCAACACCATCCTGATCGTCCTCGGCCTCTTCCTGGCCGGGGGCGTCTACTCCTTCCAGAAGCAGCAGATGCCCAAATCGGTCATCATCCTGCTCGCCCTCGCCTCCGCGAT
This sequence comes from Streptomyces yangpuensis, assembly GCF_024666385.1. Lineage (NCBI taxonomy): Bacteria > Bacillati > Actinomycetota > Actinomycetes > Kitasatosporales > Streptomycetaceae > Streptomyces > Streptomyces yangpuensis. Next base: position 2,013,297 of record NZ_CP102514.1, on the reverse strand, counting down.
GTGTCTGGCAGCCGGAGTCCTGCGAATCCAAGGAATCTGGGAATGAGCACAGCACGCCCCACCAAGAAGGTCGTCGTCTTCGACTACGGCTTCGGCAACGTCCGCTCCGCCGAACGCGCCCTCGCCCGCGTCGGCGCCGACGTCGAGATCACCCGCGACTACGACAAGGCCATGGACGCCGACGGACTCCTCGTCCCCGGCGTCGGCGCCTTCTCCGCCTGCATGCAGGGACTCAAGGACGTCCGCGGCGACTGGATCATCGGCCGCCGCCTCTCCGGCGGCCGCCCGGTCATGGGCATCTGCGTCGGCATGCAGATCCTCTTCGAGCGCGGCATCGAACACGGCGTGGAGACCGAAGGCCTCGACGAGTGGCCCGGCACTGTCGGCCCGCTCAAGGCCCCGATCGTCCCGCACATGGGCTGGAACACCGTCGAGGCCCCGGCCGACAGCCAGGCCTTCGCCGGCCTCGACGCCGACGCCCGGTTCTACTTCGTGCACTCCTACGCGGCACGCGACTGGAGCCTGGAAGTCACCAACCCGCTGATCCGCGCCCCCAAGGTCACCTGGGCCACCCACGGCGAACGCTTCGTCGCGGCGGTGGAGAACGGGGCCCTGTGGGCCACCCAGTTCCACCCCGAGAAGTCCGGCGACGCCGGAGCCCAGCTCCTCACCAACTGGATCGAGACCCTCTGATGCCGAACACGCTTGAACTGCTCCCCGCGGTCGACGTCCGCGACGGCCAGGCCGTCCGCCTCGTCCACGGCGTCTCCGGCAGCGAGACCTCCTACGGCTCCCCGCTGCAGGCCGCCCTCGCCTGGCAGGCCGCCGGCGCCGAATGGCTCCACCTCGTCGACCTGGACGCCGCCTTCGGCACCGGCGACAACCGCGCCCTGGTCGCCGAGATCACCCGCGCAATGGACATCAAGGTCGAGCTGTCCGGCGGCATCCGCGACGACGCCTCGCTCGCCGCGGCCCTCGCCACCGGCTGCACCCGCGTCAACCTCGGCACCGCCGCCCTGGAGACCCCCGAGTGGGCCGCCAAGGCCATCGCCGAACACGGCGACAAGATCGCCATCGGCCTCGACGTACGCGGCACCACCCTCAAGGGCCGCGGCTGGACCAGCGAGGGCGGCGACCTCTACGAGACCCTCGCCCGCCTCGACTCCGAGGGCTGCGCCCGCTACGTCGTCACCGACATCGGCAAGGACGGCACGCTCACCGGCCCCAACCTGGAGCTGCTCCGCAACGTCTGCGCCGCCACCGACCGGCCCGTCGTCGCCTCCGGCGGCGTCTCCTCCCTGGACGACCTGCGGGCCCTGTCCGAGCTGGTCCCGCTGGGCGTCGAGGGCGCGATCGTCGGCAAGGCCCTGTACGCCAAGGCCTTCACTCTGGAAGAAGCCCTGAAGGTGGTCTCCGCATGAGCTCCCCCGACACCGCCGCCGTACGCCGCATCTCCTCCGGCGGCCCCTACGAGGACGTCATCGCGTACTCCCGCGCCGTGCAGCTGCCCAACGGCCTCGTGCTGGTCTCCGGCTGCACCGCGGCCGACGCGGGCGGCCCGTACGACCAGACCGTCGCCGCCTTCGGCGTCGCCTTCAAGGCCCTCGCCCAGGCCGGCCTCGGCCCCGAGGACGTCGTCCGCACCCGCATGTACCTGACGCACGCCCGCGACGTGGACGAGGTGGGCCGCGCCCACAAGGAGCTCTTCGACGCGGTCCGCCCGGCCGCGACGATGCTCATCGTCTCCGGCTTCGTCGACCCGTCGATGGTCGTCGAGGTGGAGGTCGAGGCGTACAAGGCGGTGCCCGCATGAGCCTCGCCGTACGCGTGATCCCCTGCCTGGACGTCGACAACGGCCGGGTCGTCAAGGGCGTCAACTTCCAGAACCTGCGCGACGCGGGCGACCCGGTGGAGATGGCCAAGCTGTACGACGCCGAGGGCGCCGACGAGCTGACCTTCCTCGACATCACCGCGTCCTCCGGGAACCGCGAGACCACCTACGACGTGGTGCGGCGCACCGCCGAGCAGGTCTTCATCCCGCTGACGGTGGGCGGCGGCGTCCGTACCGCCGACGACGTGGACAAGCTGCTGCGCGCCGGAGCGGACAAGGTCGGCGTGAACACCGCCGCCATCGCCCGCCCCGAGCTCATCCAGGAGATCGCGGAACGGTTCGGGCGGCAGGTCCTCGTCCTGTCGGTCGACGCCCGCCGCACCGAGTCGGGCTCCTTCGAGGTCACCACCCACGGCGGCCGCCGGGGCACCGGCATCGACGCCGTCGAGTGGGCCCACCGGGCCGCGGAGCTGGGCGCGGGCGAGATCCTGCTGAACTCGATGGACGCGGACGGTACGAAGGACGGCTACGACACCGAGATGATCGCGGCGGTCCGCAAGCACGTCACCGTGCCGGTGATCGCCTCCGGCGGCGCGGGCCGCCTCGGCGACTTCGCCCCGGCGATCGCGGCGGGCGCGGACGCGGTGCTCGCGGCGTCGGTGTTCCACTTCGGCGACCTCCGCATCGCCGAGGTCAAGTCGGCCCTCCGCGAAGCGGGCCACCCCGTCCGCTAGTCCCGGTGCCCTGGCCGGGCGGGGCCGTTGCCCTGGCCGGGCGGTGCGGGGGTTTTCCGGGTGCGGGCCGGTGGCCGCCTCTGCCCTGGCCGGGCGGTGCGGGGGTTTTCCGGGTGCGGGCCGGTGGCCGCGCCTCAATCGCCGGCGGGGCTGGGTGGTGCGGCGGTGGTTTCGGGGTGGGCGGTGGTGTGGGGTGGGGCGGCGTCCCTCCGGGGGCTCTCCTCGGCTCGGCGCGTGCGGCTTTGGCTCGAACGTACGGCCCTGGTCGCGCCTCGTCCTGCGGGGAGCCCCCGCAGTGCCCCCGCCCCACGGCCCCGCTGCGGAGGAGACGGCCCGACCCCGCCAAGGAGGAGGGTGGGGGCGGCCCCGCTGCGGAGGAGACGGCCCGACCCCGCCAAGGAGGAGGGGTGGGGGCGGCCCCGGCTCCGCACGAGACGGCCCGACCCCGCCGAGGGAGGGACCCGACTCGCCTCGTCCGGGGTGGGCGGGAGCTGCCGGGTGGGGGTGTGGGGACGGTGGGGGGTGTCCCCGCAGGACGAGGCGGTACCGCCGCCCGGCGGCCGGGACAGGGCCGCACGCGCCGAGCCGAGGAGACACCCCCCGGCGGCCCCGCACCCCCACCCCCTCTCCCGCTCCGCCCCGCGACACCACCCAGCCCCGCCGGCGATTGAGGCGCGGCCACCGGCCCGCGCGGGGGACAGGATCACGCACAGCCGGCCAGGCTAGAGGCCCAGTTCGGCCGTCGTCAGCCTGGCGACGGCCTCCTTCTCGCCTTCCAGCGTCACCGCGGCAGCCGCCTGACGGCCGAAGCAGAACAGGGTCAGTTCCCCCGGCTCGCCCGTCACCGTCACCACCGGCGCACCCTTGTGCGCCACCGCCGTCTGCCCGTTCGGACGCCTCAGCACCAGGCCCACCGGCGAGCGCCGCCCCGTCAGCCGTGCCATCCTCTCCAGCCGGGACCACAGCGCGTCCGAGAACACCGGGTCCAGCTCCCGCGGGGACCAGTCCGGCTGGGCCCGGCGTACGTCCTCCGCGTGGACGTAGAACTCCACCGCGTTCGCCGCCTCGTCGATCTGCTTCAGCGCGTACAGCGACATCCGCGGCGGCCCGGTCCGGATCAGCTGGACCAGCTCCTCGTACGGCTTGGCCGTGTACTCGGCCATCGCCGCGTCCAGCCGCCCCTTCAGCACGTTCAGCAGCAGGCCGCCCGCCGCGTCCGGCCGCCGCTCCCGGACCACCACGTGTGCGGCCAGCTCCCGGCACCTCCAGCCGGTGCACAGCGTGGGGGCCTCCGGACCGGCCGCCTCCAACAGGTCCGCCAGCAGCAGTCGTTCACGCTTCGCATGGGTAGACATGCGCGCCAGCCTACGGCCGGAACGCGTCGTACGCCCGCCCATCGGTCGGACATGGATCACCACGTCCATCCGGGCCCGGCACAATGGCCCCATGAGTATGTCCCCCCGCCCCGGCAACCTCGATCCCGCCATCGCCGCGCGCCTCAAGCGCTCCGCCGACGGCCTGGTACCGGCCATCGCCCAGCAGTACGACACCGGTGAGGTGCTCATGCTCGGGTGGATGGACGACGAGGCCCTGCACCGCACCCTGACCACCGGTCGCTGCACGTACTGGTCCCGCAGCCGCCAGGAGTACTGGGTGAAGGGGGATACCTCCGGCCACTTCCAGCACGTCAAGTCCGTCGCCCTCGACTGCGACGCCGACACCGTGCTCGTCCGGGTCGACCAGGTCGGGGCCGCCTGCCACACCGGATCCCGCACCTGCTTCGACGACGATGTCCTCCTCCGCGCAGCCGACTAGGTAGGGGTCCCACGCAATGGATCTTGAGACGTTCCGCAAGCTCGCGGCCGACCGCCGCGTCATCCCCGTGAGCCGCAAGCTGCTCGCCGACGGGGACACGCCCGTCGGGCTGTACCGCAAGCTGGCCGCCGAACGCCCCGGCACCTTCCTCCTGGAGTCCGCGGAGAACGGCCGGTCCTGGTCGCGGTACTCCTTCGTAGGGGTGCGCAGCGACGCGACCCTGACCGTCCGGGACGGCCGGGCCCACTGGATCGGCACCCCGCCCGTCGGCGTACCCACCGACGGCGACCCCCTCGACGCCCTGCGCGCCACCGTCGAGGCCCTGCACACCCCCCGCGACCTCGCGGGCGGAATGCCGCCCTTCACCGGCGGCATGGTCGGCTACCTCGGCTACGACATCGTGCGCCGCCTGGAGCGCATCGGCGAGCACGGCAGCGACGATCTCCAGCTGCCCGAGCTGACGATGCTGCTCACCTCCGACCTCGCGGTGCTGGACCACTGGGACGGCACCGTCCAGCTCATCGCCAACGCCATCAACCACAACGACCTCGACTCCGGGGTCGACGAGGCCCACGCCGACGCCGTGGCCCGCCTCGACGCCATGGAGGCCGACCTGGCCCGGCCCGCGCCCTACGTGCCGGCCCCGCTGCCCGCCTCCGAGCTGCCCGAGTTCTCCGCCCTGTGGGGCGGCGAGAAGTACCAGGCGGCCGTCGAGGACATCAAGGAGCGGATCCGGGCCGGCGAGGCCTTCCAGGTGGTGCCCTCGCAGCGGTTCGAGACCTCCTGCGAGGCCTCCGCGCTGGACGTCTACCGGGTGCTGCGGGCCACCAACCCGTCGCCGTACATGTACCTCTTCCGCTTCGAGAACGGCTTCGACGTGGTCGGGTCCAGCCCGGAGGCGCTGGTCAAGGTCGAGGACGGGCGGGCCATGGTCCACCCCATCGCCGGCACCCGCCACCGGGGCGCGACCCCGCAGGAGGACAACGACCTCGCCGAGGAGCTGCTGGCCGACCCCAAGGAGCGCGCCGAGCACCTGATGCTCGTCGACCTGGGCCGCAACGACCTCGGCCGGGTCTGCGAGCCCGGTTCGGTGGAGGTCGTCGACTTCATGTCGATCGAGCGCTACTCCCACGTCATGCACATCGTCTCCACCGTGACGGGGCGCGTGGCCGAGGGGAAGACCGCCTTCGACGTGCTGACCGCCTGCTTCCCGGCCGGCACCCTTTCCGGGGCGCCCAAGCCGCGCGCCATGCAGATCATCGAGGAGCTGGAGCCCTCCCGCCGCGGCCTCTACGGCGGCTGCGTCGGCTATCTGGACTTCGCCGGGGACTCCGACACGGCCATCGCCATCCGTACGGCGCTGCTGCGCGACGGTACGGCGTACGTGCAGGCCGGAGCCGGTGTCGTCGCGGACTCGGTGCCCGAGCTGGAGGACAACGAGTGCCGCAACAAGGCCTCCGCCGTGCTGCGCGCGGTGGCGGCGGCGAACCGCCTGAGCGGCTCTTGAGGGCGTAGGGGATAGTGGGGTACGTGAGTGCCGTACCCCCGCCCCGTTCCGATGCCTCCGCCGAGCCCGGGCCCGAGGCCGCCGACAGCCGCGGCAGCCGCCGCAGCGTGGGCGCCGCCCTGCTGCTCGGCGCGCTCGGCGCCACCGTCGTCCTGCTCGCCTCCGGCAGGGTCTGGGCCCGGGGCACGGCCGCGATCGGCAGCGACTCGCTCCAGCTGAGCGCCGACGGGCGGGCCGTGACCGGGCTCCCGGCGGCCCTGGCCATCGTCGGCCTGGCCGCGCTGGTCGCCGTCTTCGCCGTACGCGGCAAGGGCCGGCTGCTGGTGTCGGGCCTGCTGGCGCTCAGCGGCCTCGGCGCGGCACTGTCGGCGCTCTTCGGCTCCGACGGCCGCAGCGCGCTGGACGCCCAGGCCGCCCGTACGACCGCGGACAGCGCGGCGCACGTGGCCGGCCTGACGCAGACCACGTGGCCGTACGTCACGGCCGCCGGAGCGGTCCTGATCCTGGCCGCGGGCCTGCTGGCGCTGCGCTTCGGCCGCGGCTGGCCCTCGATGGGCGGCCGCTACGAGCGTGACGGCAGCCCCCGTGCGCGGGCCGTCGCGGCGGTGGATCCGGACCGGCCGGAAGATCTGTGGAAGGCTCTGGACCGCGGCGAGGACCCGACCACCGACCCGGGCAGCGACCGGACCCGCCGACCCGGTCCCTGAGCCGACCCCCCTGGACGGCCAGGGCGCCCGGTGCGGGACAATGTCACCGAGCGTCCGACACAGACCGCACGTTCGACACAGCAGCGCGACAGAGCAACGAGGAGCAAACTCATGGCGGGCACGAGCCACGGACATACCCCGGCCGCCTGGACCGGTGTCATCATCGCCTTCATCGGTTTCTGCATCTCCGGCGCCTTCATGGTGCTCGCGAACCCGCTCGGCTTCTGGGCCGGCATGGTCGTCGTCGCGCTCGGCGGTGTCGTCGGCCTGGCGATGAGGGCCGCGGGCATGGGTGCGCCGAAGGCCGAGCACAAGGACCTCGCCGACGTCATCGCCGCGAACAAGGTCCCCGCCAAGGCCTGAGCGCGCCACCTGCGCCAGTACCTGGAAGAGAGCCGAAAGGCGCGGCCCCGCCGGGCTGCGCCTTTTGTCGTGAGCGGAGAGAATCAGCAGGTGGACGCCTCCAGCACCCCCGATGCCGTGCCCGGTCCGCAGGCCGGACCGGCCGGACCGGCCCTGCCCGCGGTGCCCGTCCAGCGGGCGTCCCGGGCCAGGCGGCTCGCCGCCCCGGCGCTCTACCTGGCCGCGGCCGGTGCGGCGTTCGCGTACGTGGGTGCGGTGGACCCCAACGAGCCGGGCCACTACCCGGTCTGCCCGCTGCTGCGGCTGACGGGCGTCCTGTGCCCGGGCTGCGGCGGGCTGCGCAGTGCGCACGCGTTCGCCCACGGGGATCTGGCCGCTGCTTTCGGGTCGAATGCCCTCGCCGTGGTCGGCTACTTCGTCTTCGCGGGTTTCATGGCCCTGTGGCTGGTTCGCGCCTTCCGGGGCGGGCCGGTCCCGAGGATCGTGCTGCGTCCCGCCCTCGCGTGGGCGGTGGGCGCGGTGGTACTGGTTTTCGCCGTTGTCCGAAATCTCTCTTTCGGGTCGGCGCTGGCGCCCTGAGCCCCGTGCGCAGCCGGGATGAAGGGCGTATTCCGAATGTCCAGTTACTGGGACGCCGTCAACCGAGTGCGGAGGGCGACGCCTCCGCCGGATACCATTTGATTGCCGACCTTGCAGAGGTACGTGTCCGCAGGGCGGCCGACCGTCATCGACCCGGAAGGGGGCCGCTCGCGTGAGTGTGCTCGACGAGATCATCGAAGGGGTCCGCGAAGACCTTGCCGAACGGCAGGCGCGCGTGAGCCTCGACGAGCTCAAGGAGCGTGCCGCCAAGGCGCCCCAGGCCAAGGACGGCGTCGCGGCCCTGCGCGGCGACGGCGTCAAGGTGATCTGCGAGGTCAAGCGCTCCAGCCCCTCCAAGGGCGCGCTGGCCGCGATCGCGGATCCGGCCGGGCTCGCCGCGGACTACGAGGCGGGCGGTGCGGCGGTCATCTCCGTCCTCACCGAGCAGCGCCGGTTCGGCGGCTCGCTGGCCGACCTGGAGGCCGTCCGCGCCCGCGTGGACATCCCGATCCTGCGCAAGGACTTCATCGTCACGGCGTACCAGCTGTGGGAGGCCCGCGCCTACGGCGCCGACCTCGCGCTGCTGATCGTCGCGGCCCTGGAGCAGGAGGCCCTCGTCTCCCTCATCGAGCGGGCCGAGTCCATCGGTCTCACCCCGCTCGTCGAAGTCCACGACGAGGAGGAGGTGGAGCGTGCGGTGGCCGCCGGTGCCAAGATCATCGGTGTCAACGCCCGCAACCTCAAGGACCTCAAGGTCGACCGCTCCACCTTCGAGCGCGTCGTCGGCGAGATCCCGCCCCACATCGTGAAGGTCGCCGAGTCCGGCATCCGCGGACCGCACGACCTGATCGCCTACGCGAACGAGGGCGCGGACGCCGTCCTCGTCGGCGAGTCCCTGGTGACCGGCCGCGACCCGAAGGCGGCCGTGGCCGACCTCGTCGCCGCCGGCGCCCACCCGGCCCTGCGCCACGGACGGAGCTGACCCGTCCCATGACCCCTGACCGCCCCTCCGTCCGCACGCGCCGCGTGCCGACGGCGTACGCGCCCCTGGCGCGCGGCTGCCGCCCCCGCGGCTGCCGCGCCCCGGCCCGGCGCGTCCACGGGCGGCGGGTCCGGTACGTGATCGGCTCCGAGCCCGGCCAGGTCAACGGCATGCGATGGCGCCGCGGAGGCGCGCCGTAACGAGGGCCGCCGCGGCCCGGTACGCGAGACGTACCGCGCCGCCGTGCGGTCCCGTACGGCCTGCTGCCCGGGCCGGCCGGCTCCGGGAGCGGGCCGCTGCGCACCGTACGCGCGACATTCCCCCAGCGGGGTGTCCGCGACGCGGGCGGGCGGCGCAATACGGTGAAACCACCCGCCGCATCTCGCACCCGTAGGAGCACTGGACATGTCCAGCGAGTTCTTCATCCCGGACCCGGAGGGTCACGTCCCCAACGCCGAGGGTTACTTCGGCGACTTCGGCGGCAAGTTCATCCCGGAGGCGCTCGTCGCCGCCGTGGACGAGGTCGCCGTCGAGTACGAGAAGGCCAAGGGCGACCCGTCCTTCGCGGCCGAACTGGGCGACCTCATGGTCAACTACACCGGCCGCCCCAGCGCCCTCACCGAGGTGCCCCGCTTCGCCGAGCACGCCGGCGGTGCGCGGATCTTCCTCAAGCGCGAGGACCTCAACCACACCGGCTCGCACAAGATCAACAACGTGCTGGGCCAGGCGCTGCTCACCAAGCGCATGGGCAAGACCCGGGTGATCGCCGAGACCGGCGCCGGCCAGCACGGCGTGGCCACCGCCACCGCCTGCGCCCTCTTCGGCCTCGAATGCGTCATCTACATGGGCGAGATCGACACCCAGCGCCAGGCACTGAACGTCGCCCGCATGCGCATGCTGGGCGCCGAGGTCATCGCGGTGAAGTCCGGCTCGCGGACCCTGAAGGACGCGATCAACGAGGCGTTCCGCGACTGGGTCGCCAACGTGGACCGCACCCACTACCTCTTCGGCACGGTCGCCGGCCCGCACCCCTTCCCGGCGATGGTCCGCGACTTCCACCGCGTCATCGGCGTCGAGGCCCGCCGCCAGATCCTGGAGCGCGCCGGCCGGCTTCCCGACGCCGTCGCGGCCTGCGTCGGCGGCGGCTCCAACGCCATCGGCCTCTTCCACGCCTTCATCCCGGACACGGAAGTCCGTCTGGTCGGCTTCGAGCCCGCCGGGCACGGCGTCGAGACCGGCGAGCACGCGGCGACCCTGACCGCGGGCGAGCCCGGCATCCTGCACGGCTCCCGCTCCTACGTCCTCCAGGACGAGGAGGGCCAGATCACCGAGCCGTACTCCATCTCGGCCGGCCTGGACTACCCCGGCATCGGCCCGGAGCACTCCTACCTCAAGGACGTCGGCCGCGGCGAGTACCGCGCCGTCACCGACGACGCCGCGATGCAGGCCCTGCGCCTGCTGTCGCGCACGGAGGGCATCATTCCGGCGATCGAGTCGGCGCACGCCCTCGCGGGCGCACTGGAGCTCGGCAGGGAGCTGGGCAAGGACGGCCTGCTGGTCGTCAACCTGTCCGGCCGCGGCGACAAGGACATGGACACGGCGGCCCGCTACTTCGGGCTGTACGACGGCGAGAGCGCCGAGGGGGAGTCGAAGTGACCATGGGCAACATCCAGCTGCTGAGCGACACCCTCGCCAAGGCGAAGTCCGAGGACCGCGCGGCCCTCGTCGCCTACCTCCCGGCCGGCTTCCCGACCGTCGACGGCGCCATCGAAGCGGTCAAGGCCGTCATCGAGGGCGGCGCCGACGTGGTCGAGATCGGCCTCCCGCACAGCGACCCGGTGCTGGACGGCGCGATCATCCAGACCGCCGACGACATCGCCCTGCGCGGCGGGGTCAAGATCGCCGACGTGCTCCGCACGGTCCGCGAGGCGTACGAGGCGACCGGCGCCCCGGTCCTGGTGATGACCTACTGGAACCCCATCGACCGCTACGGCGTCGAGCGGTTCACGGCCGAGCTGGCGGAGGCCGGCGGAGCCGGCTGCATCCTGCCCGACCTGCCGGTCCAGGAGTCCGCGCTGTGGCGCGAGCACGCCGGGAAGCACGGGCTGGCGACCGTTTTCGTCGTCGCGCCGAGCAGCAAGGACGCGCGTCTGGCCACCATCACGGCGGCCGGCTCCGGCTTCGTCTACGCCGCCTCGCTGATGGGCGTCACCGGCACCCGCGAGTCGGTCGGCAACCAGGCCCAGGACCTGGTGCGGCGCACCCGCGCGACGACCGAGCTGCCGGTCTGCGTGGGCCTCGGCGTCTCCAACGCCGTCCAGGCCAAGGAGGTGGCAGGCTTCGCCGACGGCGTGATCGTCGGTTCGGCCTTCGTGAAGCTGCTGCTGGACGCGCCGGACCTGCCGGCCGGGCTGGACGCCGTACGGGCACTGGCGGGCGAGCTTGCGGAAGGCGTACGCAGGAGCTGAGACAAAACGGACGCCTGATCGGGTTCTGTAGTCCGATCGGGTGGAATGGCGAGCAGGGAGGCACGCGAGTGCCTCCCTGCTTCGTTTGGCGGAGCGTGAGCGACAAGAACGACGGTGCGAACCGCGATGCGACGAAACGATCGGCCCGGGAGCGACTCCTCGTGGAGCGCGAGCGGCAGAAGACCCGGGACAAGCGCCGGCGGACCCTCATCGTGGCGGCGGCGGTGGTCGGCGTCCTGGGTCTGGCGACGGTCGTGGGCGTGATCGCGGCCAACGCCGGCAAAGGCGACAAGTCCGACTCGGCGGGCCCGGTCGTCGCCCCCTCCGGCGCCACCGGCAAGGACGCTCTCGCCATTCAGACGGGCAAGCCCGAGGCCAAGGCCACCCTCACGGTGTGGGAGGACTTCCGCTGCCCCGCCTGCAAGGTCTTCGAGGACAACTACCGGGACACCATCCACGAGCTGGAGGACAAGGGCCTGCTCAAGGTGGACTACCACCTGGTGACGCTCATCGACGGGAACATGGGCGGCAGCGGCTCCCTCAAGGGTGCGAACGCGGCGGCCTGCGCGCAGGACGCCGGCAAGTTCACCGAGTACCACGACGTCCTCTTCCAGAACCAGCCGCAGGAGGTCGACGACGCCTACGGCAAGAACGCCAAGCTGCTGGAGCTCGCGGGCAAGGTGGACGGGCTGGTCACCCCCGAGTTCACGGCGTGCGTCGAGAACGGCACGCACAACAGCTGGGTGGGCAAGTCGCACGAGGCCTTCGCCGCCGGGAACTTCCGCGGCACGCCGACGGTGCTGCTCGACGGCAAGGACATCTTCTCCGACCAGGCGAACCCGCTGACCCCGCAGAAGCTGAAGGAGAAGGTGGAGGCCGGCGCCACCGGCTCGGGCGGAGCCGGAGCGAAGGGCTCCGAGAAGGGGACGGGCGAGAAGGACACGGGGAAGAGCGGGGCGAAGGGGTCGGCCTCGCCGTCGGCCTCGGCCTCGAGGACGGCGTCGAAGAACTCCGCGACCGGAACCGGTTCCGGGGCGGGGTCCGGGAGTGGGACCGGGTCGGGGAACGGGTCCGGGGCCGGGTCCGGTTCAGGGTCGGGCTCCGGGACCGGGAACGGGTCCTCGGGGGGCTGACTTCCGCCGTTCCATGTCTGGATTTGGTTTCGACCCTGCCGGGCGGGTTGCGGTACGCACCGTCCGGCAGGGTAGCGTCAGGTCTGCCATGGACATTGCTTACATCCCCAGTCCGTCGACCGGCGTGATCCATCTCGGACCGATCCCGCTCCGCGGCTACGCGTTCTGCATCATCATCGGCGTCTTCGTCGCCGTCTGGCTCGGCAACAAGCGCTGGATCGCGCGCGGCGGCAAGCCGGGCACGGTCGCGGACATCGCCGTGTGGGCGGTGCCGTTCGGGCTCGTCGGCGGTCGCCTCTACCACGTGATCACCGACTACCAGCTCTACTTCGGCGAGGGCCGCAACTGGGTCGACGCCTTCAAGATCTGGGAGGGCGGCCTCGGTATCTGGGGCGCGATCGCGCTCGGCGCGGTGGGCGCCTGGATCGGCTGCCGGCTCCGCGGCATCCCGCTGCCGGCCTGGGCCGACGCCCTGGCCCCCGGCATCGCGCTGGCTCAGGCCTGCGGACGCTGGGGCAACTGGTTCAACCAGGAGCTCTACGGCCGGGCCACCGACCTGCCCTGGGCGGTGGAGATCAGCGCCGGCCCGAACCGGGACGCCGGGACCTACCACCCGACCTTCCTGTACGAGTCGCTGTGGTGCGTCGGTGTCGCCGTCCTGGTGATCTGGGCCGACCGCCGCTTCAAGCTCGGCCACGGCCGGGCCTTCGCCCTGTACGTCGCCGCGTACTGCGTCGGCCGCGGCTGGATCGAGTACATGCGGGTCGACGAGGCGCACCACATCCTGGGCGTGCGGCTGAACGTCTGGACCTCGATCGTCGTCTTCGTGCTCGCGGTGATCTACTTCGTCCTCTCGGCGAAGCTGCGGCCGGGCCGCGAGGAGATCGTCGAGCCGGACCGCTCCGGCGGCAAGGACGACAAGGAAGGCAAGGACGGCAAGGACGGCAAGGCTGCCGTCGGGACCACGGCCGAGGCCGAGGACAAGGCGGCGGTGGAGGCGGCCGACGCCGGTCCGAAGGACTCCGCGCCGGCCCTCGCCCAGGGCGCCGTCAAGGCGGACCTGCGCAAGCCGGCCGTGGACGCCGAGGCCCCGGAGGCCGACAAGTCCTGACCGCGGGAGCGGTCGGGAAGGGGGGTGCCGCGCACAGCGCGGCACCCCCCTTCCCGCATCCTCGGGCCACACCGGACCGATCCCCGCGCGGTGAGCGCAGAGGCGGCGCGCGGCTGCCGGGGCCGCGGCCGGGATCCGGGCCGGGTGGGGTCAGGCAGGGCTCGGCCGGCAGCGCGTGGCGAGCGCACGGTCAGTGGACCGGTACCCGCGCGGCGAGCGCGAGCGTGCGGTGGGCCGACGCCACGACGGCCGGATCCACGAACCGGCCGTCGGGCAGCGCCAGCGCCCCCGGCGCGGCACGCGCCGCGCTGAGCACCTCCACCGCGGCGGTCACCTCCTCGGGCGCCGGGAGATAGGCCCGCTCGATCACCGGGAGCTGGCGCGGGTGGATCGCCGCCCGGCCGAGGAAACCGAGGGACCGGCCGCGGGCGCAGGAGACCGCCAGCGCGTCCAGGTCCCGGATGTCCGGGAACACCGACTGGGCCGGCGGCGCCAGCCCGGCCGCGCGTGCCGCGACCACCACCCGGGAGCGGCACCAGTCCAGGCCCTCCTCCGCGCTGACCGCCAGGTCCGCCCGCAGGTCGGCCTCGCCGAGGGAGAGCCCGTGCAGAGCGGGGTGCGCGCGGGCGATCTCGTACGCGCGCTCCACGCCCAGCGCCGACTCCAGCAGGGCGTAGAGGCCCACCCCGCCCGTACGGTCCGCGGCCGCGGCGATCTGCTCCGGCGCGCTGATCTTCGGCAGGCGGAGTCCCGCGAGCCCGCGCAGCCCGGCCAGCGCGGCGAGATCCGCACCGCCCCACGGGGAGTCCAGGGCGTTGACGCGGACATGGACCGGTACCGGTGGCCGCTCGGCGAGCAGTTCGACGGTGGCGGCGCGGGCGTACTCCTTGCGGGAGGCCGCCACCGCGTCCTCCAGGTCGACGATGACGGCGTCCGCCCCGCAGCCCAGCGCCTTGGCGACCACCGCCGGGCGGTCGCCGGGCGCGTAGAGCCAGGTGAGGATCACAGGGCCCCCTCGGTGCGCAGCGCGGTGATCTCCGCCCCGGTCAGTCCGAGCTCGGCCAGCACCTCGGTCGTGTCCGCGCCGTGCGGGCGGCCCGCCCAGCGGATCCCGCCGGGGGTCTCGGACAGCCGGAAGAGGATGTTCTGCATCCGCAGGGGCCCGAGCTCCGGATCCTCGACCTCGGTCACCGTGTCGAGGGCCGCGAACTGCGGATCCGTCATCACGTCGCGGACGTCGTAGACCGGCGCGACGGCCGCCTCCGCGTCCTCGAAGGCGCAGACGACCTCCTCCGCCTTGTGGCGGGCGATCCAGCCGCCGACCGCGTCGTCGATGACGTCGGCGTGCCGGGCCCGCCCGGCACCGGTGGCGAACCAGGGTTCGGCGATCAGGTCCGGCCGGTCGACCAGCCGCATCACCCGCTCGGCGATGGACTGGGCGGAGGCGGAGACCGCCAGCCAGCGGCCGTCGGCGCTGCGGTAGGTGTTGCGGGGGGCGTTGTTGGCGGACCGGTTTCCGGTGCGCGGCTGGACGTGGCCCAGCTGGTCGTACCAGAGCGGCTGCGGGCCGAGCACGGTGAGGATCGGCTCGATGATGGCCAGGTCCACGACTTGGCCGTGCCCGGTGCGGTCCCGTCCGGCGAGCGCCGTCATCACGGCGTACGCGCAGGTCAGCGCGGCGATCGAGTCGGCGAGGCCGAAGGGCGGGAGGGTCGGCGGACCCTCCGGCTCCCCGGTGACCGCGGCGAAGCCGCTCATGGCTTCGGCGAGGGTGCCGAAGCCGGGGCGGTGGGCGTACGGGCCCTGCTGGCCGAAGGCCGTGACGCGGGCCAGGATCAGCCGCGGGTTGGCGGCGGACAGCTCCGGCCAGCCCAGGCCCCACCTTTCCAGGGTGCCGGGGCGGAAGTTCTCGACGACCACGTCGGCGGTGGCGGCGAGCCGCAGCAGGGTGTCCCGGCCGCCGGGGGTGGACAGGTCGAGGGTGATGGTCCGCTTGTTCCGGCCGAGCAGTTTCCACCACAGGCCGATGCCGTCCTTGGCGGGGCCGTGGCCGCGGGAGGGGTCGGGGAGGGTCGGGTGCTCGACCTTGACGACGTCGGCGCCGAAGTCGCCGAGCAGGGTGGCGGCGAGGGGGCCGGCGAAGAGGGTCGCCAGGTCCAGGACGCGCAGTCCGCGGAGGGGGCCTTGGCCCTGGCTCTGCCCATGCGCATGCCCTGGCCGGGCGCTGGCGGGGGTGGGGGGTGGTGCGGGTTCTGTGCCGGTGGCTTCGGCCGGGGCGGGGGTGGCTTCGGTGGGGCCGGGTGCGCGCCGGGGCGTCTCCTCGGGCGCCGAACGGTTCTCGGGGCCGGAATGTGGGGCGGTGGTGCGTTCGGCGCCCTGCGGGGATCGCCCCGGCACACCCCCGGCCCCGGCGGAGGCGGACGGCGCGGCCGTGGTGCGCTCGGCGTTGTGGGGGGATCGTCCCGGTACGTGGTCGGCCTCGGTGGGCGTGGGGGTGGCTTCGGTGGGGCCGGGTGCGCGCCGGGGCGTCTCCTCGGGCGCCGAACGGTTCTCGGGGCCGGAATGTGGGGCCGTGGTGCGTTCGGCGCCCTGCGGGGATCGCCCCGGCACACCCCCGGCCCCGGCGGAGGCGGACGGCGCGGCCGTGGTGCGCTCGGCGTTGTGGGGGGATCGTCCCGGTACGTGGTCGGCCCTGGCGGTGGCGGACGGTGCGGGCGTGGTGTGTTCGGCGTTGTGGGGGGATCGTCCCGGTACGCTCCCGGCCCTGGCGGGGGTCATGAGGCGGCTCCGGTGTCGGGGTGGTGGTTGGCCTGCCAGTCGGCCAGGGCGAAGGCGTCGGTCTCGGCGCGGGTCGGCATCGAGTCCTGGGCGCCGTGGCGCTGCACGGAGAGCGCGGCCGCCGCCGAGGCCCAGCGCAGCGCCTCCGGCATCGGGCGGCCCTCGCCCAGGGCCACGGCCAGCGCCCCGACGAAGGTGTCCCCGGCCGCGGTGGTGTCCACGGCCCGGACCCTGGGCGCGGGCACGTTCAGCGGATCCCGGCCACGCGCCGCGTAGAGGACTCCGGCCGCGCCGAGGGTGATCACCACCTCCGGCACGGTGGCCAGCAGCGCCTCGGCGGCCTGCCGGGGGTCGGTCAGGCCGGTCAGGGCGGCCGCCTCGTGCTCGTTGGGCACGAGCAGGTCGGTCGCGGCGAGGAGTTCGGCGGGCAGCGGCTGGACGGGGGCCGGGGTGAGTACCGTACGGACGCCGTGCGCGCGGGCCGCGCGGGCTCCGGCGAGTACCGCGGGCAGGGGCAGTTCGAGCTGGAGGAGCAGGGCGCCGGCGGCGGCGATCCGGGCCTCGTCGCCCGCTTCCAGGGCGGTGACGCTGCCGTTCGCACCGGGGATGACGACGATGCGGTTGCCGCCCTCGTCGTCCACGGTGATGTGCGCGGTGCCGCTCGCGCCCTCGACGGTACGCAGGGCCGCCGTCTCGACCCCGGCGGCGGTGAGCGCGGAGCGCAGCCGTACGCCGAACTCGTCGGCCCCGACCGCGCCGATCATCACCACCTTCCCGCCGGAGCGGGCGGCGGCGACGGCCTGGTTGGCGCCCTTGCCGCCGGGGACGGTCCGGAACGCGCGGCCGGTGACCGTCTCCCCGGGGAGGGGGGCCTTGGGGACGTAGGCGACGAGATCCATGTTGGTGCTGCCGAGCACGGCGATGGCCGTCATGAGCGTGCTGCCTCCTGTGCGGTGAGGTGGGCGAGGGTGTCGAAGCCGATGCCGTCGAAGCCGGGGACGGTGGTGGCGAGGCGGTTCTTGAGGGGGGCGGTCCAGCGGTGCGGGATGCGCTGCGGCGAGCCGGTGAGCAGTCCGGCGAGGGCGCCGGCGGTGGCCCCGTTGGAGTCGGTGTCCCAGCCGCCGGAGACGGCTCGGCAGACGGAGCGGGTGAAGTCGCCGTCGGCGTGGGTCAGGGCGGCGGCGATCAGGGCGGTGTTCGGGACGGCGTGGACCCAGTGGTAGTGCCCGTAGCGGGCGTGCAGCCGGTCGACGACGAGGTCGAAGTCGGTTTCGTCGGCGGCCGTGCGGAGGCCGAAGCGGACGGCTTCGGCGAGGCGGGAGCGGGGCGGTACGGCGGCCAGCCCGGTGCGCAGCGCGGTGTGCACGTCGGCGCGGCCGGTGGCGGCCTCGGCGGTGGCGGCGGCGACGAAGAGGGCGGCGTAGAGGCCGTTGCCGGTGTGGGTCAGGGTGGCGTCCCGGTAGGCCTGGGCCGCGGCGGCGGCCGGGTCGCCGGGGTTGGTCCAGCCGTGGACGTCGGCCCGGATGAGGGCGCCGATCCATTCGCGGAAGGGGTTGTGGTGGGTGGCGGTGGCGGGGGGTTCCAGCCCGAGGAGGAGGTTGCGGTAGGCGATCCGCTCGGCGGTGAACGTACGCCCGGCGGGCAGCTCGTCGAGCCACAGGCGGGCGACGTCGGCGGTGGTGAAGGCCTTGCCGTGGCGCTGGAGCAGGAGGAGGCCCAGAAGGGGGTAGTTGAGGTCGTCGTCCTCGGGCATGCCGTCGATGTTCTCGGCGAGTGAGGTGGGGGCGGAGCGGCGGTTCCAGGGGTGCGCGGCCAGCAGGGCGGGCGGGACGCCGCGGGCGCTGAACCAGTCGTCCAGCGGCCAGTTGCCGGCGGCGCGGGCGAGGGCGCGGATCCCTTCGAGCGGCAGCTTCTCGACGGGCTTGCCCAGCAGACACCCGACGGCCCGCCCGACCCACGCCGCCTCCAGCCGCTCCCGCAGCCCGCGCCCGCCGGGCCGCCCGGGCCCGGCCGCGGAGCCGGCCTGCGGTGGGCGCGCCGCCGCCCCGCGGGCCGCGGGGGCGTCCGGGCGGGCGGGGGCCGCGCGGTCGGGCCCGGTCCCTGTGGCGGCAGCCCGCAGCGGGCGGGCCGGGCCGGAGGGTTCGGGGCCGGTACCGGCCCGGCTCGTCGCGGGGGTTGCCCGTCCGGGCGCAAGGGGGCCGGTCCTGGTGGTGGCAGCCCGCAGGGGGCGGACCGGTGCGGTGGGTCCGGCTGCCGGACCGGGGCCGGAGGGCTCCGGGCCCGTACCGGCCCGGCTTGTCGTGGGGGCGTCGTGGGCGGCGTGCGGCCGGGCGCCGGGTTCGGGGGGCTGTGTCCCGTCCGGGTCCCGGGGCCCAGGGCCGGCCGTCGGGTACGTGACTCCAGCGGGCCCGGGCGGGGTGGCGTGCGGCCATACCGGCTCGGGTGCCGCGGGAACGGGGGACCCGGCCGTCGCGCAGGCTGCGACGATGGCCGCCCAGCCGGTGGGCTCGTCGGCGGCCCAGGGGGAGGGGAGGCGGGCCAGTTCGTCCAGCAGGCGCGTCGCCAGCGCCCGCAGGTGCGGGGGCGCCGGGGTGGGGGAGGCCCCGGCGCGCTCGGGCGCCGGGTGGCCGCCCGCGGCGGACCAGGCCCGCAGGGCGGGACCGGGGTTCCGCCCGTCCTCGGCGGCCTGGCGCAACTCGTGCCCGACGAGATCCTCCGGCTGGGCCCAGGTCAGGCGTACGCCGTCGGCCGGTCCGGGGCCTGGGCCGTCGGGCCGTTCGGGTGCCCGGGCGGCGTCCGGGGTGTGGCTACTCGGCCCGGGCGCCGCCGCCGCGCGGGCCGCGGGGTGCGAGGCCAGTGACGGGGCCGCCTCGTCGCAGGCGTTCCGGCGGGTCGGGTCCGCGCGGGTGGGGCCGGGGCCGGTCACCGGCCGGGCGGCCGTCGGCCCTGCGGTCCCCACCGGGGCGGCGGCCCGGGGCGTGTCCGGGCCCGCGGTCGCTCGCGACGGTGGCGCGTCGGCGGGGGCGCGGACGGGGTTTGCCGGGGTGGGGGTCATCGGGGGGTTGCGATCTTGGTGAAGGCCGATTCGTGGGTGCGGCGGCGGGCACGGTCGCGGGCGAAGATCTCCCGGGCCACGGTGGCCAGCGCGACGGCCGGGGCGTGCAGGTCGAGGCGGCTGGCCTCGGCGACCTGCTTCGCCCAGACCGCCGGGACCACGGCCTCGCCGCCGAGGGCCCCGGCGATCGCCCCCGCCATGGTGGCGATGGAGTCGCAGTCCCGCCCGTAGTTGACCGCGCCGAGCACGGCCGCGTCGTACCGTCCGTCCGCCACGAGCAGCATCCCGAGCGCGATCGGCAGCTCCTCGATGGCGTGGAGCCGTGAGGGGCGGCGGGCGTCCAGCGACGGGTTGCGGTAGTCCGGGCCGACCGAGTCGTACGGGGCCACCGCCGCCCGCAGCGGGGCCAGCGCCGACTCGAAGTCCCGGTAGCCGGAGGCGACTTCGCAGACGGCCGAGATCGCCGCGCGCGTGCCGTCCTTGGCCAGGGACAGGGCCGCCTCCACCACCGAGGCGGCCGTCGCCCCCGGCAGGCACGCCGCCGCCACGGCCGCCGCGAACACCCCCGCCGCCTCCCGCCCGTACGACGACTGGTGCGCGCCGGCGATGTCGAGGGCCTCCGCGTAGGCGCCCGCCGGGTTGCCCGCGTTGGCGATGCCCACGGGAGCCATGTACATGGCCGCGCCGCAGTTGACGATGTTGCCGGTGCCGGCCTCGCGCGGGTCCGCGTGCGCGTAGTGCAGGCGGGTCACCATCCACTTCTCCGCGAGGAAGATCCGCTGCAACGGCAGGGCCTCCGCCTCCAGTTCGGGAATCCAGCGGGGGACGGACATCAGGTCGGGCACCAGGTGCTCGGCGACGGCGTACGCGTCGAGGTGGTCGCGTACGGCCTCGTAGACCCGTACCAGCGCGTGCGTCATCAGGGTGTCGTCCGTGACGTGTCCGTCGCCCTTGTGGTACGGGGCGATGGGGCGGGCGGTGCGCCAGTTCTCGTGCCACGGGCCGACGATGCCGTGGACGCGGCCGCCGTGCCGTTCGACGATCTGGTCCGGGGTCCATCCCTCGACCGGGCCGCCGAGCGCGTCGCCGACCGCGGCGCCGACGAGGGCTCCGCGGGCCCGGTCCTCCAACGTGAGCGTCATGTCCGAATCATCCCTTGGGTGAGGTGAGTTCCGTGTGCGCGAGGAGCGCGGCGAGTTCCACGAGGTCGGTGCCGGCGAGGCGGGGGAGGGCGCAGCCGGAGAGGGTGCGGCAGGCCTCGCGCCAGGCGGCGGGGATCGAGTCGCCGCCGCCGATCGCGCCGGTGAGCGCGCCGGCGAGGGCGGGGGCGGAGTCCGCGACGCGGGACAGGCAGGCGGCGGCCGGTACGGCCTCGGTCGGTCTGCCGCGGGCGGCGGTCGCGAGGGCGAGGGCCACGGGGACGGTCTCGGCGGCGGCGATGCCGTAGCTGTACACGTGGTCCACGATTTCGTGTTCGAGGGTCGGGACGATGGCGAACGCGCCGCCGTCGGCGTGGGCGCGCGCCAGTCCGACGGCGTGCCGGGCGTTGCGGCCGATCTCGGTGGCCTCCGGGAGCAGGGCGAGTGCGGCGTCGACGGCCGCGTCGACGTCGGCGGTGGTGAGGGCGGTGGCGACGGCGGCCGCCATGGCGCGGGCGCCGTGCACGCCGTCGCCGTCCTGGGTGTAGCGGGCGTCGAACTCGGCGAGGTCGGCGGCGGCCTCGGCGTCGCCGGGGTGGACGACGGCGAGGACGCAGGCGCGGACGCAGGCGGCGTCGTCGAAGTAGTGCGGGTTGTCGTGGCCGGTGGCGGGCGGTCGCAGGCCGGTGGCGAGATTGCCGAGGCCGGCGCGTACGGAGATGCGGGCGCGGAGGGGGAGTACGGCGGACTCGACCTCGGGGGCGCGTTCCGCGGCGGCGGCGACCTCGGAGGCGAGGGCGTTCCAGGCCAGGTCGATGGCGGCGCGCATGCGGCGGGAACGGGAGAGGTCGCTGAGGAGGACCCCGGCGGCGGTGAGGACGGACTCGGCGACGAAGGCCGCCCATTCGGCGTCGTCGGACGGGCCGAGGCGCAGCGGCTCGGGAGGCTGGTTGAGGGCGATGGGGACGGGGAGGGTGGTGGTGGCGTTCTGCTCGGCGAAGGTGTCGAGCTCGCGGGTGAGGCGGCGGGTCCACTCGGGCATCCGGCTGGCGCGGTGGCGGGCCGCGGGCCAGCCGGCCGCGTCGCCTGCGGCGAGCCCGAGGAGGAGCCCCTCGATGGGGCGCCGGTCCGCGACGTCCGGCCCGGTCCGCGCCTCCCCGGGGTGCGCGGCGGCCCGGATCACGGCCCGCAGCGGGACGGACGGGGCCCGTCCCGGCCCGACCGCCACCCCGGCCCGGTTTCCGGCGGCTTCCGCCGCCCGGCCCCCCGGCACAGCCTGCGGCCCTGCCTCGGTCCGGGCCCCCGCCGGTACGGCTAGCGGCCCGCGGTCCGGCGTGGCCGGGCCCGCCGCCGCGTCCGTCGGGGCAGGCAAAGGCGGCTGACCGTTCGGTGCGCGCTCTGCGGGGGCCGTGGGGGGCGGGGTGGTTTCGTCGGGGGAGTGGACGGTCATCGGGGGGCCTCGTATTCCGGGGTGAGGAGGTCCGCGATGTCCAGGACGTGGTAGCCCCGCATCGACGGGAGGCAGCTGCCGCGCACCGGGCCGATGGCCGAGCCCCACGCGGTGGGGATCGCCGCGGCCCCCGACATCGCGCCGGCCAGGGCGCCCGCCACCGCGGCCGTGGTGTCGGCGTCGCGGCCCATGTTCACGGCGGTGAGGACGGAGGAGGCGAAGTCCCCGCCGGAGGCGGCGAAGGCGCCGAAGGCGAGACCCACCGCCTCCGGGGCCAGGTCCGTCCACGGGTAGCCGCCGATGACCACCGCCGAGCGCACCGCCCGCTCCCCGCGCGGGGCGGCGGTGACCGCCCGGCGCAGGGAGCGGGCCGTCCACGAGTCGGACGGGATCACCGAGAGCGCGGCGGAGACCACGGACGCCGGGCTGCCGCCCGCCATGGCCACCGCCACGCCCGCCGCGACCGCCTGGCCGCCGTAGATGCCCTCGCCGTCGTGGCTGACCGTGCCGTCGATGGCGACGAGCCGCGCCGCCTCGGCGGGCCGTCCCGCCGCGAAGACGCCGAACGGCGCGGCCCGCATGGCCAGGCCGTCCGACCAGGCGTGCCGGTGCTGGGCGGAGATGGGCGCCGCCAGGCCCCGGCGGAGGTTCTCCAGCGTGCCGCGCTCCGAGAAGCCGGCACCCCGGAAGGGGCCTTCGTCGAGGTCCGCGATCCAGTGGTGCCAGGCCCGTTCGACGTGCGAGACGGTGAGCGCCGAGCCGTGGCGGGCCAGGAGCAGCCCCGAGAAGATCGCGTACTCGGTGTCGTCCGTACCGGCCGGGTCCTCCGACACGAAGCCCTCGATGCGGCCCCATTTCGCCCGGATCTCCGACGGCTTCATGTTCTCCGCGGGGGCGCCGAGCGCGTCGCCCACCGCGAGCCCCAGAAGAGCGCCCCTTGCCCGTTCGAGGAGGACCTGCGGATTGCATGCGATCAGCTTCACCGGCTCCATTGGCGCGCCTCTCCCCCTTGGATGGGGCTCATCGATGGGGCTCATCATGAACCCTTGGGGGATTTGTGCCATGTCATGCGGTTTGTCGCGCGCCGCGAAACACCCCGGGAAGTCCGGCGTCACCCGGTCGCCGAGGCGCAAAACCGCAGGTAAGTACGGCCTTCCTTGCTGGCGGGCCACAAAAATCGTGCGTAGTTTCGAGGTGTCCAGGGGGAGCGGGGCGCGTCATGGCGTCCGTTCGCACCAATGGGGAGATAAGGGGAGACACCACGCATGTCCATCATCGACATCGAAGCGCCGCTGCACACCGCGCACCGCGACAACCACACCCACCGTGACGTCAACGGTGGATGGCTGCGGCCGGCCGTTTTCGGTGCGATGGACGGGCTCGTCTCCAACCTCGCCCTCATGACCGGCGTGGCCGGCGGCGCCGTCTCCCCGCAGACGGTCGTCATCACGGGCCTCGCCGGACTCGCCGCCGGAGCCTTCTCGATGGCCGCCGGTGAGTACACCTCCGTGGCCTCGCAGCGCGAACTGGTCCTCGCCGAGCTCGACATCGAGCGGCAGCAGCTGCGCAAGCACCCCGTCGACGAGATGGAGGAGCTGGCCGAGCTCTACGTCTCCCGCGGTGTCGAGCCGGCGCTCGCCCGCGAGGTGGCCATGCAGCTGTCCCGCGATCCCGAGCAGGCGCTGGAGATCCACGCCCGGGAGGAGCTCGGCATCGACCCCGACGACCTGCCGTCGCCGATGGTCGCCGCCGTCTCGTCCTTCGGTTCGTTCGCGCTGGGCGCGCTGCTGCCCGTACTGCCCTACCTGCTCGGCGCCACGGCCCTGTGGCCCGCGGTGCTGCTCGCCCTGGCCGGGCTGTTCGCCTGCGGCGCGGTCGTCGCCCGGGTCACCGCCCGGTCCTGGTGGTACAGCGGCCTGCGCCAGCTGCTCCTCGGTGGCGCGGCGGCCGGTGTGACGTACATCCTGGGAACCTGGATCGGCGCAGCCATAGGCTGACCGCCCCCGGAGTGAGACACTATGCAGTACGCAACATAAGTAGTCCGTTACTCGGCGGTTTCGAATCCGTGTCCGCCGGGCATCACTCCAGGACTCCGGGCGGGCAACGATGCTCGCCCTGTACCGGGACCTTCGCCCCACGCACTACGCGGGGATGCGCGGGAACACGCCGGGACCGCCCAGCGCCACCCCGCTGTCCGCCCGTACGGCGGCGCGAAAGTCCCCTCTTTCTGCCTCGCGCAGTGTCCGCATGCTGGAATGGCATATCCGCTTCTCGGGATTGTCGTCATCATGTAATCTGCACGAAATTTCGCAGAGGGCCAACGTCGTCCCTCGGCTATGCACATATGCCACGACGACGACGGGAGAGCCGATGCGTTCCGCATCCACGCACTCCGCGACCGGCCTGAACACCGCCTGGTCGCCCATGGACGGTCGCCCCGCCCAGCAGGGCATGTACGACCCGCGCAACGAGAAGGACGCCTGCGGCGTCGGATTCGTGGCGAACCTCACCGGCGAGGCCACCCACACCCTCGTTGAGCAGGCCCTGACCGTTCTGCGGAACCTCGAGCACCGTGGCGCCACCGGCTCCGAGCCGGACTCCGGCGACGGCGCGGGAATCCTGTCCCAGGTGCCGGACGCCTTCCTGCGCGAGGTCGCCGGATTCGAGCTCCCCGAGGCCGGCGCCTACGCCGTCGGCATCGCCTTCCTCCCCGCCGACGGCACCGCACAGGCCGTCGCCGCGGAGCAGATCGAGGCCATCGCCGCCGAGGAGAACCTCACGGTCCTCGGCTGGCGCGAGGTCCCGGTCACCCCCGACCTGCTCGGCAATGGCGCCCGCGCCACCATGCCCGCCTTCCGCCAGCTCTTCGTGAGCAACGGAAGCACCGGCATCGAGCTGGACCGCAAGGCATTCGTGCTGCGCAAGCGCGCCGAGCGCGAGGCCGGCGTGTACTTCCCGTCGCTCTCCGCCCGCACCATCGTCTACAAGGGCATGCTGACCACCGGCCAGCTGGAGCCCTTCTTCCCGGACCTCTCCGACCGCCGCTTCGCCTCGGCGCTCGCCCTGGTCCACTCGCGCTTCTCCACCAACACCTTCCCGTCCTGGCCGCTGGCCCACCCGTACCGCTTCGTCGCGCACAACGGCGAGATCAACACGGTCAAGGGCAACCGGAACTGGATGAAGGCCCGCGAGTCCCAGCTCGCGTCCACCGTCTTCGGTGACGCCGCGCTCGACCGCATCTTCCCGATCTGTACCCCGGACGCCTCCGACTCGGCCTCCTTCGACGAGGTCCTGGAGCTGCTCCACCTCGGCGGCCGGTCGCTGCCGCACAGCGTGCTGATGATGATCCCGGAGGCGTGGGAGAACCACACCTCCATGGACCCGGCCCGCCGCGCCTTCTACCAGTACCACTCCACGCTGATGGAGCCCTGGGACGGTCCCGCCTGCGTCACCTTCACCGACGGCACCCAGGTCGGCGCGGTCCTCGACCGCAACGGCCTGCGCCCCGGCCGCTACTGGGTCACCGACGACGGCCTCGTCGTCCTCGGCTCCGAGGTCGGCGTCCTCGACATCGACCCGGCCAAGGTCGTCCGCAAGGGCCGCCTGCAGCCCGGCAAGATGTTCCTCGTCGACACCGCCCAGAAGCGGATCGTCGAGGACGACGAGATCAAGAACGAGCTCGCCTCCGCCGCCCCGTACGCCGAATGGCTGGAGACCGGCGAGATCGAGCTGACGGACCTGCCCGAGCGCGAGCACATCGTGCACACGCACGCCTCGGTCACCCGCCGCCAGCAGACCTTCGGCTACACCGAGGAAGAGCTGCGCGTCATCCTCGCGCCGATGGCCCGTACCGGCGGCGAGCCGCTCGGCTCCATGGGCACGGACTCCCCGATCGCGGCCCTGTCCGAGCGCCCCCGGCTGCTCTTCGACTACTTCACCCAGCTGTTCGCCCAGGTCACCAACCCGCCGCTGGACGCCATCCGCGAGGAGCTCGTCACCTCGCTGCTGTCCTCGATCGGCCCGCAGTCCAACCTGCTGGAGCCGACCGCCGCGTCCTGCCGCAGCGTCACCCTGCCCTTCCCGGTGATCGACAACGACGAGCTGGCCAAGCTCATCCACATCAACGCCGACGGCGACATGCCCGGCATGAAGGCCGCCACCCTGTCGGGCCTCTACCGGGTCTCCGGCGGCGGCGACGCACTCGCCGCGCGCATCGAGGAGATCCGCGCCGAAGCCGACGCGGCCATCGCCAACGGCGCCCGCCTGATCGTCCTCTCGGACCGCCACTCGGACGCCGAGCACGCGCCGATCCCGTCGCTGCTGCTCACCGCCGCCGTGCACCACCACCTCATCGCCACCAAGCAGCGCACCCAGGTGGGCCTCCTCGTCGAGGCCGGCGACGTCCGCGAGGTCCACCACGTCGCCCTGCTCATCGGCTACGGCGCCGCCGCGGTCAACCCGTACCTCGCCATGGAGTCCGTCGAGGACCTGCTGCGCGCCGGTACGTTCATCGAGGGCATCGAGCCCGAGCAGGCCATCAGGAACCTGATCTACGCGCTCGGCAAGGGCGTGCTGAAGGTCATGTCCAAGATGGGCATCTCCACCGTCGCCTCCTACCGCGGCGCCCAGGTCTTCGAGGCCGTCGGCCTGAACGACGAGTTCGTCGAGACCTACTTCAACGGCACCGCCACCAAGATCGGCGGCGCCGGCCTGGACGTCATCGCCAAGGAGGTGGCCGCCCGCCACGCCAAGGCGTACCCGGCCTCCGGCGTCACCGCGACGCACCGCGCGCTGGAGATCGGCGGCGAGTACCAGTGGCGCCGCGAGGGCGAGCCGCACCTGTTCGACCCGGAGACGGTCTTCCGCCTCCAGCACGCCACGCGCAACCGCCGGTACGACATCTTCCGGCAGTACACGGACCGTGTGAACGAGCAGTCCGAGCGCCTGATGACGCTCCGCGGCCTCTTCGGCTTCAAGTCCGACCGCCCGTCGATCTCCGTCGACGAGGTCGAGCCGGTCTCCGAGATCGTCAAGCGCTTCTCCACCGGCGCCATGTCGTACGGCTCCATCTCCAAGGAGGCGCACGAGACCCTCGCCATCGCCATGAACCAGCTGGGCGCCAAGTCCAACACCGGTGAGGGCGGCGAGGACCCGGAGCGCCTGTACGACCCGGCGCGCCGCTCCTCCATCAAGCAGGTCGCCTCCGGCCGCTTCGGTGTCACGAGCGAGTACCTGGTCAACGCGGACGACATCCAGATCAAGATGGCGCAGGGCGCCAAGCCCGGCGAGGGCGGCCAGCTGCCCGGCCACAAGGTCTACCCGTGGGTCGCCAAGACGCGTCACTCGACGCCCGGCGTCGGCCTGATCTCCCCGCCGCCGCACCACGACATCTACTCCATCGAGGACCTCGCCCAGCTCATCCACGACCTCAAGAACGCCAACCCGGTCGCCCGCATCCACGTGAAGCTGGTCTCCGAAGTCGGCGTCGGCACGGTCGCGGCGGGCGTCTCCAAGGCCCACGCGGACGTCGTCCTGATCTCCGGCCACGACGGCGGTACGGGCGCCTCCCCGCTCACCTCGCTCAAGCACGCGGGCGGCCCCTGGGAGCTCGGCCTCGCCGAGACCCAGCAGACCCTGCTGCTCAACGGCCTGCGCGACCGCATCGTCGTCCAGACCGACGGCCAGCTCAAGACCGGCCGCGACGTCGTCATCGCCGCGCTGCTCGGCGCCGAGGAGTTCGGTTTCGCGACCGCGCCGCTCGTCGTCTCCGGCTGCGTCATGATGCGCGTCTGCCACCTGGACACCTGCCCGGTCGGCATCGCCACGCAGAACCCGGTCCTGCGGGACCGCTTCTCCGGCAAGCCCGAATTCGTCGTGAACTTCTTCGAGTTCATCGCGGAGGAGGTGCGTGAGCTCCTCGCCGAGCTGGGCTTCCGTACGATCGAGGAGGCCGTCGGCCACGCCGAGCTCCTCGACACCACCAAGGCCGTCTCGCACTGGAAGGCGCAGGGTCTCGACCTGGAGCCGCTCTTCTACGTGCCCGAGCTGCCCGAGGGCGCGGTCCGCCACGCCCTGATCGAGCAGGACCACGGTCTGGAGAAGGCCCTCGACAACGAGCTGATCGAGCTCGCGGCCGACGCGCTGAACGCCGAGACCGCGGAGGCGGCCCAGCCGGTCCGCGCCCAGGTCGCCATCCGGAACATCAACCGGACCGTCGGTACGATGCTCGGCCACCACGTCACCAAGAAGTTCGGCGGTGCGGGCCTGCCCGACAACACCATCGACCTGACCTTCACGGGCTCGGCCGGCCAGTCCTTCGGCGCCTTCGTCCCGAAGGGCATCACCCTCCGCCTGGAGGGCGACGCCAACGACTACGTCGGCAAGGGCCTCTCCGGCGGCCGCATCGTGGTCCGCCCGGACCGCGCCGCCGACCACCTCGCCGAGTACTCCACCATCGCCGGCAACACCATCGGCTACGGAGCCACCGGCGGCGAGATGTTCCTGCGCGGCCGCACCGGCGAACGCTTCTGCGTCCGCAACTCCGGTGCCCTGGTCGTCTCGGAGGGCGTGGGCGACCACGGCTGCGAGTACATGACCGGCGGCACGGCGGTCGTCCTGGGCGAGACGGGCCGCAACTTCGCGGCCGGCATGTCGGGTGGCGTCGCGTACGTCATCGACCTCGACCCGAACAACGTCAACGTCGGCAACGCGGGCGCGGTCGAGGCCCTGTCCGACACCGACAAGCAGTGGCTGCACGATGTGGTGCGCCGCCACGAGGAGGAGACCGGCTCGACCGTGGCCGCGAAGCTCCTGGCCGACTGGTCCACCGCGGTGGACCGCTTCAGCAAGATCATCCCGACCACGTACAAGGCAGTGCTCGCCGCCAAGGACGCCGCTGAGCTCGCCGGACTCTCGGAATCCGAGACCACGGAGAAGATGATGGAGGCGGCGACCCATGGCTGACCCGAAGGGCTTCCTCACCACCACCCGCGAGACCGCCTGCTCCCGTCCCGTCGCCGACCGGCTGAAGGACTGGAACGAGGTCTACGTCCCGGGCTCGCTGCTGCCGATCATCAGCAAGCAGGCCGGCCGCTGCATGGACTGCGGCATCCCGTTCTGCCACAACGGCTGCCCGCTGGGGAACCTGATCCCCGAGTGGAACGACTACGCCTACCGCGACGACTGGGCGGCGGCGTCGGAGCGGCTGCACGCGACGAACAACTTCCCGGAGTTCACGGGCCGCCTGTGCCCGGCCCCGTGCGAGTCGGCGTGCGTGCTCGGCATCAACCAGCCGGCCGTCACCATCAAGAACGTCGAGGTCTCGATCATCGACAAGGCGTGGGACAACGGGGACGTCACCCCGCAGGCCCCCGAGCGCCTGTCCGGCAAGACCGTCGCCGTGATCGGCTCGGGCCCGGCCGGCCTGGCCGCCGCCCAGCAGCTGACCCGGGCCGGCCACACCGTGGTCGTGTACGAGCGCGCCGACCGCATCGGCGGCCTGCTGCGCTACGGCATCCCCGAGTTCAAGATGGAGAAGGTGCACATCAACCGCCGCATCGAGCAGATGCGCGCGGAGGGCACCAAGTTCCGCACCGGCATCGAGGTCGGCCGTGACATCACGGCGACCGACCTGCGCAAGCGGTTCGACGCGGTGGTCGTCGCGGCCGGTGCCACCGTCTCGCGCGACCTGCCGGTCCCGGGCCGCGAGCTGAACGGCATCCACTTCGCGATGGAGTACCTGCCGCTCGCGAACAAGGTCCAGGAGGGCGACTTCCTGGCCCCGCCGATCACGGCCGAGGGCAAGCACGTGGTCGTCATCGGCGGCGGCGACACCGGCGCGGACTGCGTGGGCACCGCCCACCGCCAGGGCGCGGCCTCGGTCACGCAGCTGGAGATCATGCCGAAGCCGGGCGAGGAGCGCAGCGCCAACCAGCCGTGGCCGACCTTCCCGATGCTCTACAAGGTCACCTCGGCCCACGAGGAGGGCGGCGAGCGGGTCTACTCCGTCTCCACCACCCACTTCGAGGGCGACGAGGACGGCAACGTCAAGGCCCTCCACCTGGTCGAGGTCGAGTTCGTCGACGGCAAGCTCGTCCAGAAGCCCGGCACCGAGCGCGTCCTCCCCGCGCAGCTGGTGACCCTGGCGATGGGCTTCACGGGCACCGACCAGGCGAACGGCCTGGTCCAGCAGTTCGGCGTGGAGCTGGACGCCCGCGGCAACATCGACCGCGACGCCTCCTACGCGACCAATGTCGACGGCGTCTTCGTCGCCGGCGACGCGGGCCGCGGCCAGTCGCTCATCGTCTGGGCCATCGCGGAGGGCCGCTCGGCCGCCCGCGGCGTGGACCGCTTCCTGACCGGCAGCAGCACCCTCCCGTACCCGGTCAAGCCGACGGACCGCTCGCTGACGGTGTAGCCCTCCCGGACGCCGTCCTCGCACCGTTCGGCCGTGGGGCGGCCTCCCGGGCTTCGCCCGGCTGCGCCGGCCTCCGACCGGCGGTGCGGGCCGGGCCGACCCGGCAAGCGCCCCCGCCTCGCGAAAGGCGGGACCCCTCATACGGTCCGTACAACGGCGTACGGAACACCCGACACGGCGCCCGCCACGTCCCCGACCAGGGGTGGCGGGCGCCGTGGCGTTCCGCGGTCGTATGAATGCGTTCCGCTGCCCCGGTGTCGTGGTGAGGGCTACGCTGCTGCCCGCCAAGGGGACCGTAGGAGCGGGGAGTTGTCGCATGGCCAAGCCGAAGGGCGAGGGTGGCGCGGCGCAGACGCCGGAGGAGTTCGCCCGCGAGGAACTCCGGCGCCACCGCGAGGCCGCCGGGCTGACCCAGGAGGGCCTGGGCGAGCGGATCTTCACGAGCGGGGCGTACGTCGGCCAGATGGAGTGCGGCACACGGAGGCTCCGGCCGGAGATCGCGGAGTTGATCGACCGGGTGTTCGGCACCGGGGACTATTTCACCCGCCTGTCCAAGGCGTTCAAGCCCAAGTACGAGGACTACTTCGCCGAAGCGGCCGAGCTGGAACGTCGGGCGACGGCCATCTACGAATACGCCTCCACTCTGGTTCCCGGGTTGTTCCAGACCGCGGACTACGCCCGGGCCGTGATGCGGGGCGGCAACCCCACCGCGCTCGCCGAGTACGTCGACGGCCTCGTCGCGTCTCGTCTGGAGCGCGCAGGCCTGCTCGACGATCCGGCGACCCCCGAGGTGTGGGTCGTTCTGCACGAAGCGGTACTGCGGACGGCGGTCGGGGGACCTGGCGTGATGGCCGCGCAGCTGCGGCATATCTCCGCCTGCGTCCGAGGCCATCGGATCACCGTACAGGTGGTGCCCTTCTCGGCCGGCGCCCAAGGGGCCCTGGGGTCTTTGGTGAGCATCATGCAGTTCGCGGATGCGCCCGACGTGGTGTACACGGAGGGGCCCCGCGTGGGGCAGTTGCTCGACTATCCGGCCCTGGTACAGCGCCATTGGAAACTCTACGATCTGGCCAGGGCCGCTGCGCTGTCGCCGGAAGTGTCCCTGACCTTTATCGAGTCGGTGGCGGAGGAATACGCGGCATGCGCGCAGACGTGAACGGCCTGTCCTGGCGAAAGTCCTCGTACAGCAACTCCGAGAGCAACAGCTGCGTCGAGGTGTCCGACGACCTCCCCGGCGCCGTCCCGGTGCGCGACAGCAAGCTCGCCGACACCGGTCCGGTCCTGGTGTTCCCGGCCGCTGCCTGGTCTTCGTTCATTGGCGCGGTCAAGAAGGGCTGACGTACAGCGATTCTTTGTACCCGTCGGGCGGGACGCGTCGTCAGCCGATGCCGAAGTGTACGTACTGCGGCTCGATGTGGCGCCGGGTGGTGCCGCCCTGGAGGGTGTAGCCCGAGGCCACCCATTCCGAGGTGTTCGGGTGGTGTCGGCGGCAGCTGAGGTAGTCGCCCCACGCTTCGTCGGGCGGTCCGTCGGTCCCGGCGCGGGCGACGGTCAGGCGCCACTCGCCGCCGTCGCGAAAGCCGACGACGTGCGAGGGGTGCCGGGGGCCGCCGCCGATCATCAGCGACACCCCGACCACCCCTGCCGCGTTCGGGCAGGCCGCGGGATAGGCGAAGGCCGACTCCGTGTTCCAGATGTCGGGCTCCTCCACCATCAGTTGGGTGGTGACGTCGACGACCGCCGCCTTGACGTACGGCACGGGCCGCTCGGGCCTTGGGCCGGCGGTCCAGAGGAAGCCCGCACGGGTCCCGGTGATCCAGCCGCCCGTGATCCGCGGGTCGACCGGGCGTCCGAGCCAGTTCGCCCCGTCCGGCCCCCGCGAGACATATGGACCCGCACTCCACGGGCCGGGCTGGACGTCGAACGAGCCCACCGTGTTGGAGGAGTCCGGCCAGCCATGGATGCGCAGCTTCGTCCCCGTTGTGTGGCCGGCGAAGAACATGCTGTCCGATGCCCCCTGGGTGAGCCGCAGGGACCCGACGCTGGTCGTCGTGAACGACTGGTGCGTCAGATCGGCGCCCGCGCGCAGCAGGTCGAGCGGCATCTTGAAGGCCACCGCGGCCCGCCACCGGTTCCTCGGCTCTGTATGGTCGAACAGGTTGAACGTGAGGTACAGGTGGTTGCTGCTGACCGCTGCGTCGGGGTAGTCGAACCACCGGTCGGTCCACGCCGGATTGACGTCACGGGGGCTGATGTCCCACCAGTGCCATGTGCTCGGGGTCGCTCCAGGCGCGACGGCGACGCGGAAGACATTGTTCCCGCCCGGGACGGCGAGGTACTGGAGGATCCAGATCCAGATGTCCCGAACGGGTTCGTAGAGGGTGACCTGGTCGCAGCAGAACCCGTCGGCGGCCGGGGGAAGCAGGGTGAAGGGGTCCACCTGTGTCCAGCTCTTGCCGTTGGTGGTGCTGCTGCTGGCAAACCAGTTGCCGGTGACGAAGATGTTGCTGTTGGCCGTCGCGACGGTCGTCTCGTTGATGGTGCTTGTCCGCTGGCCAGTGGCCTGGTCTACGAGGCCGATGTTCTGGATGAGGCTGACGTTCGCCATGGCTGGTGCGCTCCTTGGAGAGCTGCGGCGGAGAGCCCGCGTTCACGGACCTCGGTGACTACTCGTCGGGGACGGTCTCCGGCGCTTGGTCGGGTGTGGGGCCCATCGGCTTGCGTGGGCGCTGGGTGAACTTCTTCTCTCGCGCGTCGAGCTGCTTGGCCGTCGGCGGCTTCGGCTTCTTCGCGCCCGTTTCGCCCTGTGGCGCCGGCTCATCCGGGCCTGGGAGGGACTGGGCTGCTCCGGCATGGGAGAGCTTGGCATCCTGCGCCCTGTACTCGGGGCCGGTGCCGCGGTTCGCATTCGACATGTTTCATCCCCTCAATCGCGCTGTTCTCCAATGGATTTCTCGGCAGGTCGATTTCCCCCGACCGCTGTCATATCCATTGGGTGTCTCGTGTGGAGAGATGTCAAGTGCATGCAGTATTGGTGAAAGTCGATCCGTTTTCCGCTTCATATGTCGTTCGTTCAATTTCCCGGGTAAGTGATTGAAGGGTGGAGAGGTTCGATCTCACAGACCGGCCAGAAGCCGTCCGGCGTAGCCGGCCATCACGGTCCAGAACAGTCCCGTGTATCCGCGTTCGCCGATCCTTGCGTTGAAGCGCCGCCCGAGGAACGTTGCGGCGAACATCAGGGGCACGCACACCAGGGCCACGAGGTAGTCACTGCCTGTCAGTAGCGATGCCTCCGTCCAGACGGCCGTCTTGGTGGCGTCGCCGGCGAGCGAGGCCAGGGACAGCGCACCGACCAGATGGAAGCGGTCGAGGTCGAGCCCGCGGACGGCAAGCCCCTTCAAGGGGCCCGAGGTGCCGCTGAATCCTGACGTCGCGCCCGCGGCGAAGGCCATGACGGGTGCGCTCAGCCGCCGGGAGCGCTTGAAGCCGAGTGACTCGATCAGGAATGCTGCGACGAAGCTGACGATGACCGCCAGCGTCACCGCGCGCTCGGGTGCGAGAATCAGGAGCTTCGCACCCAGGAATGTGCCGGCTGCCACCAGCAATACGATTACGGTTGCCTTCCGGTACGGAAGTGTTTTCCGGTAGGCGAAAACCTTGACCAGATTGTTCGCGGCAAGGAGGAGGGCCGCCAGCGCCACTCCGGACTTGGTACCGAGGAGCAGGGCCAGAGTGGGAACGAGGATCAGGCTTCCCCCGAACCCTGCCGACGCGGAAAGAGTGAACGCGGCCACCACCGCCAGAAGGACAACCGGAAGCAGATGTGGCTCCATCGGTGCTCCTCAGTTGCTCATACCCTTCCACGATCCTGCGCCCGACCCGGATCTGCCACCGGGCGTGTGGCGGGTCGGCGGCACCGGGACCGGCCACATGACGGTGGGCGACGTGTGCGGGTGGGGGCGCCTCACGGGCCCGGCCCTCGTCGGCTCGGCCGACGGTCCGCTCGCTGACGGTGTAGCCCCCTCCGGCCGTCGGGTGCGGGGCTCGGGCCGTCCCCGATGGCACGCACGCCACGTCCCCCACCAGGGGTGGCGGGCGCTGTGGCGTGTTCGGGGTCAGGCATCGGGCGTGAACTCGTAGGACAGCTCGTAGAGGTGGCCCGCCTTCACCATGACGGTGACTTCGATGGGCCGGTCGCCGTCGCCGTACACCGTGCGGAGCGTGCGCAGGACGGGCAGGTCACCGGGCAGGCGCAGTGCCGCGTACTGCTCCTGTGTGGCGATGCGGGCCGAGACCCGGTCCACGCTACGGCGGGGCGGGTGGCCGAGCTCCGGCAGCAGGGTGGGTGTGCCGCCCCTGATCCTGCGGGGTTCGGCGAGTGCGGTGCCGCGGGCGATGTCCACGGGATAGTACGAGCTCACCAACTCCGCCGGCTCCCCGTCGATGCTGATCAACTGGCGGCGGCAGACGGCCGGACCGCCCTCCGGAAGACGGAGCGCCGCTCTCACGTCACCGGTCACCCGGACCTCCGCGACGGACAGCAGCGTGCTGCGCGCGGCAGGGTGCCCCTCCGCCCTCTCCGCCAGCCACGGGTGGGCGGCCCCAGCCGGGGCCGGGGCGAGCGAGCGCGCCGGGTACACGGTCCGCTGCCGGTTCTCGCGTACGGTCACGGCAGCGCCGGCTCGCCCCAGGGCCAGCCCCTCGGCCTTGAGCAGGTGAACTGCCTTCTGAATGGTGGCGTTGGACGCGTCGAAGCGCGTCTTCAACTGCGCCGTCGACGGCAGATTGCCCCCTGCGGCGAGATCGCCGTTCATGATCTCCTCGCGGAGATCGGCCGCGATGCGGGCGTGGAGCGGCCGCGGGTCGCCGCCGTCTGCTTCATGGCTGGGCACGGTCATCCGATCCTGATCTCGTACTGCAACTGCTGGCGTCCGGATGGCATGAGCATCACGTCGGCCTGGATCGCCCGACCCGTAGCGTCGTACGTGGTGCGGGCCAGCTGGAGGACCGGTTCGCCCGCGTCGAGGCGGAGTTGCGTGCGCTCCTCGGTGTTCGGCGTACGGGCCGTGACGTTCTCGACGACCCGTACCCCGGTGTGTCCGAGAGCCGCCAGCAGGGTCACAGCGCCGCCGGGGATCTTCGCCGTTGCCGCCAGCGCGGTACCAGCGGCGATCTCCACGGGGTAGTAGGTGTCGGTCAGTTCGGTCGGCTCGCCGTCGAGTTCGATGAGCCTGCGGCGCACCACCACGGGGCTGCCCTCCGGCAGGCCGAGCAGCGAGGCGACGCCGGCCGTGGCCGCCGCCTCGCCCGCGTGCACGATGCGCTGGGTGCCGCGGCGCCCCGCCCCGGCGGCCTCCTCGGCCCACGCGTCCCCCGTCCCTGCCGCGCGAGGAGCCAGGTACGGCATCGACGTGCTGGTCCACCCGCTGCCACTCACGATGACTCCCACCCGTCCCGATTCCCGCTGTCCGTGACCACGTTAGGTGAATCCGGCAAGGGAACCCACTCCTGGAACCTTGCTGCTTTTCGCGAATAGCGATACGTTCTGTGTGTCCTCGGAAGCTCAGGGTGAAGGGGGTTGGGGGCTGTGCCCGTCAGCCGTCAGCAGCGGTTTCCCCAGGCGCGCGCCTCGGTTCGCGCTGCTCGGCAGTTCGCAGGTGACGCACTCGCGGAGTGGGGGGTTTCCGAGCGTCGGGACGACATACGCCTCTGTGTCTCCGAACTGGCGGCGAACGCCGTGCTGCACGGGGTGCCGGAAGGACGTGAATTCTGCGTGCGGCTGTCGCTGGACGAGGGGGTGCTGTGGATCGAGGTGCGCGACAGCGGCCCCGGCCGTCCGGTCGCGGAGCGAGTCGGCCCCGAGGCCCAGCGAGGCCGGGGGCTGTGGCTGGTCACGACGCTGGCCGACGAGTTCCACATCCGCGGCGAAGGGGTCGGGAAGTCGGCCCGTGCGGGGTTCAAGACCCTCAGCGGCTGAGCCGGGGCATGGACGCGGCGCCCGCCACGTCCTGACCAGGAGTGGCGGGCGGCGGGCTGGTTCGGGTTACTCGGGCTGGGTGACCGTGGCGCCCCAGTGGGTGGTCGGGGTCGAGGCGGTCACCCAGGCGGTGAAGCCGCCGTGCAGGCCGGTGCCGAGGGGGAGTGTCACGACCGTCGGGTCCGTGCCGGGGCAGTCGACGGTGAAGGGGGCCGGGTCGCGGTCGGGGTGCTCCTGGAGCTTGAACGACACCTCGATGCTGCCGCCTCCGGCGCATCCGAACGTGATGAACGTGTCCAGGCTGGAGGAGAGGCCGCCCGAGACGAAGCCGCTGGAACCGGCCTGGTCGGCGATCCAGATCAGGCCGTCGGGGCCCGGGTAGCCGATGATCTCGCCCGCCGGGGCGGCTTGCGCCGGGGCGGCCGTCAGGGCCAGGGCGAAGGCCGGGGCCAGGGCTGCCAGGGCTGCGGT
The DNA here is from genome assembly GCF_024666385.1 of Streptomyces yangpuensis. Taxonomy (NCBI): domain Bacteria; kingdom Bacillati; phylum Actinomycetota; class Actinomycetes; order Kitasatosporales; family Streptomycetaceae; genus Streptomyces; species Streptomyces yangpuensis. Next base: position 1,976,781 of record NZ_CP102514.1, on the reverse strand, counting down.
GCGTTTCTTCATGTCGTCCCCCAGGATGTCGTTCCCGTCCGTCCGTCGGACAGGCGCGACGCTACCCGGCGGTACTGACACCCGCCTGAGTACGCGTACTCAGGCGGGCACGGATCAGCGGTTGAACAGCGGTGACGCCGCGTTCTCCGAGGTGCTCTGCCAGTACGTCACGCGCGCCTTGTCGTCCATGTACACCCCGCCGGACGGCAGTTGGAGGAGCATTCCCTCACCCGTGTCCTCCTCGGGGCTCTGGCCGTGCGGGGCGAGCGCGAGGTCGGTCGTGCGCGTGCCGGCTCCCTTGCCGCCCTGCCGGGCGAGCAGGCCCGCGTAGGCCTCTTTGCCGGGGCCGAGGACCACCGGGGTCTCGGGCTTGCTGTTCTCGAAGACGGCCACCAGCCGGCCGTGCCCGTCCTTGACCCGGAGCACCGGGTAGGTGGTCAGCAGACAGGCCTTGGGGCCCGTGTTGACCACCGTGAGCAGGAGCTTCGAGTCGTCCTTCGTCGGCGGGACGGCCCACTCGACGGACACGTGGGCGTACTCGTCGGAGCAGTTGTTGTTCTTGCCCACCGGTTCGCCCTCCGCCTCGCCCGGCCGGGGCACGGGGGAGGCGGTGGCCGAAGGGGAGGGGGAGGGGGCCCCGGAGGCGGCTCCCGGCGTGGACCCGGAGGGCTTCGGAGCCGCCGTGGCGCCCGCCTTGTCATCGGATCCGGGCCCGCAGGCCGTGGTCGTCGCGAGGAGCGCTGCGGCCGTCAGGCTCAGGAACGCGAGCGTCCGGGTACGTCCGGCTGTCGTGCGGTGGCGGTAGGTGTGCATCACGATCCCCCGTGGCGGCTCTGCTGGGTGTCCGGCCGAGCGACCGGCCGGCCGGCTGACAAGGGTTCAGCCCGGTGCGGTCAGAATGCCCGGCGTGGCATCGGATTCACGCCACCCGGGGGATCGTTACAGGTCGCGCATATGAATGCCACGCTCCCGTCATAGGGGGTCGTGGAGGGTCATCCGGCCGTCGGCGCCGGGTCCTCGCGCGGCGGTTCGTCGTCGTTGCCGCGGCGCTGGGTGCGCAGCCCGTGCTCCGGGAGCCACGTCCGTACCACCAGGTCGTCGCCCTCGACGCCGATGTGGACGACCTCCGTCAGGTCCGCGTAGAAGAGGTGGAAGGGGTGCGGGGTCTCCGTCTCCTCCGCGTACCGGTGCAGTTCCGGCGGGTCGACGAGCTCCACCGCGCGCCCGGAGATCCGTACGTCCCCGTCCGGCATGGACTCGCCCTCGCCCGGATTGGTGTGCAGGGCGAAACGCGGGTCGCGCTGGAGATCCCTGGCCTTCATCGAGCCGGCCATCATCCCGAGCCACAGCTCCCCGCCCCGGATGTCGACATTCAGCCCCGCCACCCGGGGAGAGCCGTCCTTGCGCAGAGTGGCCAGGACGTGGTGCGGGTACTGCGCGAAACGGGCCCGGACGGCCGCCGCGAAATCCGGTTCCGCCTGCTCGAAGACTGCCCAGCTGGTGTGCGTCATACGTCCATCAAAGCGCGGGCACCGGCGGGCCGGGGTCAGGCGCGCACGATGCCCGCACCGCGGGCCGCCGCCAGCCAGGCCGGGAACTCGCCGACGAGACGGTCGTACAGTTCGCCGTCCGGCACCGCGCGGGGGTCCTCACCGGCGTGGAAGTAGCCCGCGTTGTCCACGGCCCGCTTCGCGGGCACGGGCAGCTCGTCCAGCCGGCGCAGGAAGTCGAACTGCGTGCTGCGGGTGTTGCCGAAGCCGACGAACTGCCAGAAGAGTGGCAGCCGGGCCGCCTTGCACAGGTACTTCTCGGCCAACGGTTTGCTGATCGGCCCGCCGTCGGTCTGGAAGACGACGAGGGCGGGTGCCGTGGAGTCCGAGTCGAGGTAGTGGTCGATCACCGCGTCCATCGCCGCGTGGTAGGCGGTCTTGCCCATGTGGCCGAGGCGGGACGCGATCTCGGTGACCCGGCCCTCGTGCCCGGCCAGGGAGATCTCCTCCACCGCGTCGACCTCGGTGGAGAAGAAGATCACCGGCACGCTGCCGTCGTCGTCCAGGTGCGCGGACAGTCCCAGCACCCGGTCCGCGAGGGCCTGCACGCTGCCGTCCTGGTAGTACGGGCGCATCGACCCGGAGTAGTCCAGAACCAGGTAGACGGCGGCACGTCCGCCCTCCATGCCGTGCTTGCGCAGGGATATCCCGGCGCTCTTGTAGAGGCTCACGAGGGCCGGAGCCGACTCCTCGACCTTGCGGAGGCTGATGGCGCTGCTCGTCATGGGGCGAGGGTACGGGGACGGCCGCGGGCCCCGGTCACTTCGGGCGGCGCACCTGGGCCTCTCTGAGGAGCTGCGGGTACGGCGTCTGGGCCAGAGAGCCGCGCACGAAGGCCAGGCCGTACCGGTCGATGGCCTGCCTCTGCTGCGTCGGGTCCTTGAGGTCGAGGACCTTCTTGTCATCGGGACTCGCGACATGGACGTAGACGGCCGGAAGGGGGCGGTACAGCCACCAAACCGTCACGCGCTCCCGGCCACGCGTCAGATTCAGGAGCTCACTGCTCTGGGATATAGGGGCCTGGTATCGGAAATACTCCTTGCGGTCCTTGATGGGGCTCGGGGGGTCATCGCCCTTCCCCTCCTTTTCCAGCTTTCCCCGCCATCTGCCCGACCTCTCGTATTTGACATCCAATTTCATCCTGTCCTGCCTGAACGCGTATGCCTCCACCTGAGCCGTGACCGCTTCGTAATTGGCGTCCGCAGGTTTCGCGATCTCGGCGACCACGTCCGCCGCGATCTCCTCGCCGGGGCTCAGTTCCTCCCCCGGCGGCTTGACCAGTTCACCGGGTTTGAGCAATTTGACCCTGTCCTTCGGATCGCTCGCGAGCTTGAGGTGGATCCAGTAGATGCTGCCGAGGATGTGGACGGGGACCTCGCCGGAGTTCTTGAGGTGCAGACGCACTGGCAGGAACATCTTCGTCCCGTCCTTGTTCAGGCTCGGCCTTCCGATGTCCGCCGTGCCCTGCACCAGCGTGCGGGAGATGGAAGGGAGGTAGATCTGCGTGTACGCCAGGTTGGTGACGACGAGGACGGTGGAGACGATCGCCCCGATCGCGATGCGGCCGGGATAGCGGAGTGCCTTCCACACGCGGCGTCGGTAGAGCATCCACAAGGACCACGAGGCGCAGACCATCAGGCCTGCCCAGAGGACCAGGCACAGCGCGTACGCAGGCCTTCCCCTGTTGGCGAAGTACATGAGGATCAGCACCAGGGCGACGAAGAGTTCGATCAGTGCCCCGAAAAGAAGGGCCGGACCCGAGTACCGCATCTTGCGCTTTCGCCAGTAGTCGAATCCTGCCGCGAAGGCGACCAATTCCACGGCGGCCATGAAGAGGAAGACGAATCCTGTCACCCGGCCGGCAAAGGTAAGGGCGTCGAGGGAGTCCTTCACCCCTATCCAGGCGCACATGGCCGCCGTTGCCAGGAAACCGGCTGCCATGACGGCACCGGTCATGCGGCGTCCCCAGGAATGGGCCGGCCACACGGTACAGTTTCCGCCGCGCCATTCGATGTCGGTCTTGGGATCCACGCCGGCGCGGCGCAGGACCTTCTGCAGTTCGTGGTGGCTCCACACCTTGCCCTTGCTCTTGCCGTCGATCACGACTTTCCGCAAGCCGTCGTCATCCGGTGGTCCTACGACCACGTTGGGTTTGGTATCCATGCCGTCAGCCTGCGCCCGCGCCCAGGCGACCGCCGCTGGGGCAGCCGCCGGGGGAGCCTCGCCCCCGGAATCACCGGGGCACGGCCATCACCCGAATGGAGCAACAGTGCGGGGGTCCGGACGCGGGGCCGGGTGACGATGGTGATGACCGTGTCGCTCGTCCCTACTGGAGGTTCGGATGCGTACACGACTGCTCGCGCTGATCGCCGCCGCCATACTGGCCGCCCTCGGCGTCACGACCCCCGCCGCACAGGCTGCCGTCGCGATCGACGGTCAGATGTGCACGGACGGCGGCGGAACCGTGGAGTACGAGTCCACCAAGAACTCGTGGATCTGCGTCGACGGCACGCACAACGGCAAGTCGATCGACTGACCCCACTCCCGCCCATGGCGCCCTTCCCCCCGAGGTATACGACTGCTAGAGATATGACTGGTAGTCATATAGGGGAGGGGCTCCATGGGGCGTGCCGGGCTCGACGGGAAGGTTGTCGTCATCACCGGCGCCGGGCGTGGCCAGGGGGCCGCCGGGGCCCGGCTCTTCGTGGAAGCCGGGGCGCGGGTCGTGGTCACCGACGTACGGGAGGACGAGGGCCGGGCCGTCGCCGCCGAGCTGGGCGGCGACGGGCTCTACGTACGCCACGACGTCGCCGACCCGGCGAGCTGGGCGGCGGTGGTCACCGAGGCGGTCCGCGCCTTCGGCACGGTATCGGCGCTGGTCAACAATGCCGCCCTGTGGCGCACCGCGCACGTGGAGGAGCAGCGGCTCGACGACTTCGAGACCCTGCTGCGCGTCAACCTGCTGGGGCCCTTCCTCGGCATCCAGGCGGTCGCCCCCGTCCTGCGGGCGGCCGGCGGCGGCTCGATCGTCAACGTCTCCTCCACCGCCGGACTGGTCGGGATACCCGGCCACGCCGCCTACGGCTCCACCAAGTTCGGGCTGCGCGGACTGACCCGGTCGGCGGCGCTCGATCTCGCCGGGGACCGGATCCGGGTGAACTCGGTGCACCCCGGGGCCATCGACACCCCGATGGTCGCCGGAGCGGTCGAGAGCCGGGACTTCTCGCACCTGCCCCTGGGGCGGATCGGGCGGCCGGAGGAGGTCGCCGAGCTCGTCCTCTTCCTCTGCTCGGACGCCTCCTCGTACGTGACGGGCGCCGAGTTCACCGTCGACGGCGGGATGACGACCGCCTGACGGACAGGGCACCCCCAGGCCCTCCGGGCCCGGGCATGATGTGTCCATGGCTGATCGAATACGGCGACTGCCCGGCGCGGTCCTGCGCAACTGCCTGCTTCTGGCGGTGGAGTTGGGTGCGATCTGGCTGCTGCGTGGCCCGGAGGGGCTCTGGGTCCCGGTCCTGCTGGCCGTCTTCGTCGCCGGTGCGGCCGTACCGCACGGCACCGACGCCGAGTTCGTCGCCCGCACCGCCGTGGCGCTCACCGCCGTCGGGATCGCGGTGCTCGGCGGCATCAGCTGGGACCGGCACGTCCTGCACGACCGGGGCCGGGAGGAGACCGCGGTGGTCGCGCAGCGGACGATGGTGCAGGACGGCGCGGGCCTGTCGCCGTCGCTGCGCCTGCGCACCGAGGCGGGCCGCGACCTGCCCGGCCCGGTCACCCTCGACCTCGCGGTCGGCGCACGGCTGACGGTGACGGTGGACCCCGACGGGTCGGCCTGGGCCCCGGGCGGCCGCCCGGACCGGCCGCTGTGGCAGGCGGCCGGCACCGGCACCCTCCTCCTGCTCCAGACCGCGCTCCTGGTCCGGTTCTCCCTGCGCCGCTCCCGGACCTGACGACGCGACGACCCGAGAGGCCGGCCGGCTAGTGCTTGATCTTGTAGGAGCAGCCCTTGGCGTTCGTGACGCCGTCGCTCTCCGCGACCACCTTGCCGTCGACCTTGATGGTGCAGGGGGCCTGCTGGAGCTTGCCGTCGGCACCCGTGATCGTGCCCGGGACCACGCTCACCAGGTAGCCCACCTTCTGCTCCGCGGCGGTCAGTTCGGCGGTACCCGACTTCGTCCACGGCAGGGTCTGCGGCTCGAAGCCGCTGCCGATGCCGCTGTACATGACAGCCGTTTTGCCCGTGCCGCCGACCTCCAGGGTCACCTCGTGCTTGGCGCCCCCGCCCGAGCCGGCCGGGGCCGACGAGGGGCCGCCCTGGTTCTGCTGCTGGGAGGCCGCGGGCTGCGGCTGCTGCTTCCCGCCCTCCGGAGCGGGCTTCGGGTCCGCGCTTCCGCAGCCGGTGAGCAGCAGCGTCGCCGCGGCGCACAGCGTCATGGCGGTGATGGTCCTGCGCATGTCCTGATACCTCGATCTTGTTGCCTGGTACGTGTGAGCGAACACGTGTGATCGAAAACAATGGACGCATGACGACACGCGCCCGTTCCTTCGACGCCGCAGCCGCTTCCTACGCCGCCCACCGGCCCGGCTACCCGCCGGCCCTCCTCGACGCCGTCGAGGAGCTGGCCGGGCGCCCGCTCGCCGGGGCGCGCGTGGCGGACGTGGGCGCGGGCACGGGGATCGCCACCGCCCTGCTGCACGAGCGCGGCGCCGAGGTCCTGGCCGTGGAGCCCGGGGACGGGATGGCCGCACAGCTTCGCCGGGCGCACCCGGGGATCCCGGTCGTGCGCGGGGACGGGGACCGACTGCCCCTGGCCACCGGGGCGTTCGACCTCCTCACCTACGCCCAGGCCTGGCACTGGACCGACCCGGCCCGCTCGGTCCCCGAGGTCCGCCGTGTGCTGCGCCCCGGCGGTGCGCTCTGCATCTGGTGGAACGACGCGGACCTCACCGTGCCCTGGATCGCCGGGCAGGAGGCGCGCCTGGCGGAGTTCTTCGGGGCGGCCGAGGGCAGCGGCTTCCGTACGCTGCCCCGCGGGCTCGGCGGGTTCACCACCCGCTCCGTGAGCTGGTCCCGGCGCATCCCGCTGGACGCGCACCTGGCCAATCTCGCCAGCCACTCCGCCTTCCTGATGCTGGGCGAGGCCGGCACGCGCGAGTACGTCGCCGCGGAACGGGAGCGGCTGGCCCCGCTCTTCCCCGACGGCACGGTCGAGGAGAGGTACGTGGCCGGCCTCCACGTCACCCGGGTGTGACCGACCGCATGACCTCCGCCCGGCAGGCCGACGGTGTGCCCCAGGCGTCCCGCAGCGGGCGTGCCTTGCGCAGCCACAGCGACAGGTCCAGCTCCTCGGTGTAGCCGACCGCGCCGTGCAGCCTGAGCGCCGTCATGGCCGCGTGGTACGCCGCCTCGCCGCAGCGCAGCTTCGCCGCGGCCACGTCGCCGGGGGCCGTCGACAGCGCCGCCGCCCACAGCAGCGGGCGGGCGAACTCCAGGGCCAGGAGGGTGTCCGCCAGCCGGTGCTTGACCGCCTGGAAGGAGCCGATCGGCGCCCCGAACTGGGTGCGCTGCTTCACGTACCCGACCGTCCGTGCCAGCAGGGCCTCGCCGACGCCCAGGCACTGGGCCGCCGTCAGCAGCCGGGCCCACCGCCCGGCCACGACGGCCGCGCGCGCCACCGCGGGTCCCGCCGCGAGGAGTTCACCCCCGTCACCCCCGGAACCCCCGTCACCCCCGGCCGCCGCGGGCCGCGACAGCCGCCGGGCGGGGTCCGTCGACCGCAGCACCTCGCCGGGGGCGGCCAGCCGCAGCTCGCCCGCCGCCGACACGGCGAAGCAGTGCGCCGCCGCGTCCGCGTCCAGGGCGTACGGGCTCCCGCCGCCGGCGCCCGGCAGCGTCAGTGTGGCCCAGGCCTCGCCCGCGACCAGGCCCGGCAGGAACCGCTTGGCGAGGGCCTCGTCCCCCAGCTCCGACAGCAGCACCGACACGGCGGCGCTCTCCACCACCGGCCCCGGCATCCCCGCCCGGCCCAGCTCCACGAAGCCGAGCGACAGCTCCGGCGGGAGCAGGCCGGCCCCCTCGTACGCCTCGGGTGCGGCCAGCGCGAACAGGCCCGTCGCCGCCAGCCGCGACCGCAGCTCGTGGCCGGGCCCGTGCTCGCCGTCCGCCCAGGCCCGTACCACCGCCGGGACCTGCGCCGAGCCCAGCAGGGAGCGCAGCGTACGGGCGAAGTCCGACTGCTCGTCGGTCGGCAGGAAACGCATCAGCGGCGGCCCTTCGGCAGGCCGAGCAGCCGCTCGGCGATGATGTCGCGCTGGATCTCGTTCGTCCCCGCGTAGATCGGCCCGGCCAGCGAGAAGACCCACGGCTCGGCCCACTCCCCGTCCGCGCGTTCCGCGTCCGCGCCCAGCAGGTCCAGCGCCGTTTCGTGCAGGGCGATGTCGTACTCCGACCAGAACACCTTGTTCAGGCTGGACTCGGCGCCGGCCGCCCCGCCAGCGGCGAACCGGGCGGCGGCGGCCCAGGTGAACAGCTCGTAGGCGCGCGCCCCGACCACCGCGTCGGCCACCCGGTCGCGCAGTGCCGTGTCGGCCGGGTCCCCCTGCGCCTGCCACAGTGTGGTCAGCCGGCCGGCCGCCGCCAGGAACCGGCCGGGGGAGCGCAGGGTCAGCCCGCGTTCGTTGCCGGTGGTCGACATCGCGATCCGCCAGCCCTGCCCGGGCTCCCCGATCACGTCCTCGTCCGGTACGAAGACCTCGTCGAGGAAGAGTTCCGCGAAGGCGGGCTTGCCGTCGAGGCGGCCGATGGGCCGCACCGTGACCCCGGGTGCCCGCAGGTCGAACATCAGGTACGTCAGCCCCTGGTGCGGTTTCGGGGTGTCCGGGTCGGTGCGGAAGATGCCGAAGGCCCGGTCGGCGAACGCCGCGCGCGAGGACCAGGTCTTCTGCCCGGACAGCAGCCAGCCGCCCTCCGTCCGGACCGCCCGCGAGGTCAGCGAGGCCAGGTCGGAGCCCGCCTCCGGCTCGGACCAGGCCTGCGCCCAGATCACCTCGCCGCTCGCCATCGGCGGCAGCACGCGCGCCCGCTGCCCGGCCGTGGCATGGTCGAGGAGGGTCGGTGCGAGGAGGCTGATGCCGTTCTGCGAGACCCGGCCGGGTGCGCCGGCCGCCCAGTACTCCTCCTCGAAGACCAGCCAGTGCGCGAGGTCGACGCCCCGGCCGCCGTACTCCTCCGGCCAGGACACCACCGACCAGCGGTCCGCGTGCAGCCGGGCCTCCCACGCGCGGTGCGCGGCGAAGCCCTCCCGCGTCTCCAGCGAGGGCAGCGGGGCGGCGGGGACGTGGTCGGCCAGCCAGGCGCGCGCCTCGGCCCGGAAGGCCGCCGTCTCCGCCGTCTCGGTCAGGTCCATCGGGTGGCCGCCTCCTCGAACGCCGTCACTTCCCTAACAAGTGTTTGGTAGGTTAACGTACGGTCATGAGCAGCGTCGAGGAGTTCGCATGAACGAGCCCCGGTACACCCCCGGCCACCACCTGCTGCAGGACCGCACCGCCGTCATCACCGCCGCCGCCGGGGCCGGCATCGGCGGGGCCACCGCCCGCCGCTTCCTGGAGGAGGGCGCCCGCGTCGTCATCGGCGACGCCCACGCCCGCCGGCTGAAGGAGACCGAGGACGCGCTCACCGCCGAGTTCGGAGCCGGCCGCGTCACCTCGCTGCCCTGCGACGTCACCGACGAGGACCAGGTCCGGGCCCTGTTCACGCTCGCCGAACAGACCCACGGCCGGCTCGACGTCGTCGTCAACAACGCCGGACTCGGCGGCACCGCGGCCCTCGTCGACATGACCGACGACCAGTGGACCCGCGTCCTCGACGTCACCCTGAACGGCACCTTCCGCTGCACCCGCGCGGCCCTGCGCTCCTTCAGGGCCTCCCGCACGGGCGGAGTCGTCGTCAACAACGCCTCCGTCGTCGGCTGGCGCGCCCAGACCGGCCAGGCCCACTACGCCGCCGCCAAGGCCGGGGTCATGGCACTGACCCGCTGTGCGGCCCTGGAAGCCGCGGAGTTCGGCGTACGCGTCAACGCGGTCGCCCCCAGCCTGGCCATGCACCCGCACCTGGTGAAGGTCACCAGCGAGGAACTCCTCGCCGAACTCACCGCCCGCGAGGCCTTCGGCCGGTACGCCGAACCCTGGGAGATCGCCAACGTCATCGTCTTCCTGGCCAGCGGCTATTCGTCGTACATGACGGGCGAGACGGTGTCCGTCAGCAGCCAGCACCCCTAGCCCGACAATGGACGCGTGCCCACGAACAAGCCCGCAGCCCAGCCCCCGGCCCCCTCGGCAGCCCGCTCGGCAGCCAAGAAGAAGCCGCAGGTGACCCCTTCGCCCGAGCGGCGCCGTGAACTCCTCGACACCGCCGCCGAGGTCTTCGCCGCCCAGGGCTACAACGCCACCACCGTCCGCAAGATCGCCGACGCCGCCGGGATGCTCGCCGGCAGCCTCTACTACCACTTCGATTCCAAGGAATCGATGCTCGACGAGATCCTCTCCGCCTTCCTGACCGAGCTGTGGGACGGCTACGACGCCGTGCTCGCCGCCGGACTCGGCCCCCGGGAGACCATCGAGGCCCTCGTCACCGAGTCCTTCCGCGAGATCGACCGGCACCGGGCCGCCGTCGCGATCTACCAGAAGGAAGCCCGCACCCTCTCCGCACAGCCCCGCTTCCACTACCTGTCCGACTCGCAAGTGAAATTCGAGAAGGCCTGGCTGGGGACCCTGGAACGCGGCGTCGCCGCCGAGGTCTTCCGCGCCGACCTCGACATCCGCCTCACCTACCGCTTCGTGCGCGACACGGTCTGGGTGGCCGCCTCCTGGTACCGGCCGGGCGGACAGCACAGCCCCGACGAGATCGCCCGCCAGTACCTGTCGATGGTCCTGGACGGGATCGCCCTGCGCCCCACCTGACCGACCCGACGTCCGAGGAGTCCCGATGCCCGAGGCCTACATAGTCGACGCCGTACGCACCCCCGTGGGACGGCGCGGAGGCGGCCTGTCCGCCGTCCACCCGGCCGACCTCGGCGCCCACGTCCTGAAGGAACTGGTCGCACGGTCCGGGGTGGACCCGGCCGCCGTGGAGGACGTGGTCCTCGGCTGCCTCGACACCGTCGGCCCGCAGGCCGGGGACATCGCCCGCACCGCATGGCTCGCCGCCGGCCTGCCCGAGGAGGTCCCCGGCGTCACCGTCGACCGCCAGTGCGGCTCCTCCCAGCAGGCCGTGCACTTCGCCGCGCAGGGCGTGCTCTCCGGCACCCAGGACCTCGTCGTCGCCGGCGGCACCCAGAACATGTCGATGATCCCGATCGCCTTCGCCTCACGGCAGGCGGCCGAACCCCTCGGCCTCACCGAGGGCCCCTACGCGGGCTCCGCCGGCTGGCGCGCCCGGTACGGCGACGCCCCCGTCAACCAGTTCCACGGCGCCCAGCTCATCGCGCGGAAGTGGGGGATCTCGCGCCGCGACATGGAGGAGTACGCGCTGCGCTCCCACCGGCGGGCCGTGCGCGCCGCCGACGAGGGCCGCTTCGACCGCGAGATCGTGCCCCACGGCGACGTCACCGCGGACGAGGGCCCGCGCCGGGACACCACCCTGGAGAAGATGGCGGGCCTGAAACCGGTCGTCGAGGGCGGCACCATCACCGCCGCGGTCTCCTCCCAGGTCTCCGACGGCGCGGCGGCCATGCTGATCGCCTCCGAGCGGGCGGTGCGCGAACACGGCCTGCGGCCCCGGGCCCGCATCCACCACCTGTCGGTCCGCGGCGAGGACCCCATCCGCATGCTGTCCGCGCCCATCCCGGCGACGGCGTACGCGCTGAAGAAGACCGGCATGACCCTCGCCGACATCGACCTGGTGGAGATCAACGAGGCCTTCGCGCCGGTCGTGCTGGCCTGGCTGAAGGAGACCGGGGCCGACCCGGAACGCGTCAACGTCAACGGCGGCGCCATCGCGCTCGGCCACCCGCTGGGCGCCACCGGGGTCCGGCTGATGACCACCCTCCTGCACGAACTGGAGCGCACCGGAGGCCGGTTCGGCCTCCAGACGATGTGCGAGGGCGGCGGCCAGGCCAACGTGACGATCATCGAACGCCTGTAGCCGCCGGCCGGCCGCCCCCGCGGCGGAAGTCAGGAGGCGGGCAGCAGGGCGAAGCCGAGGAGGACCGCGGCGTCGACGCGCACCGAGCCAGGCGACAGCGTGCCGTCGTGCTCGTGGTCCGCGCGCCCGGCGCTGCGGCCGTGGCCGCCGACCGACTCCGGGTTCACGTCCTCGATGTGGATCACTGTCCCCAGATCGATCCCGCAGGCCTCCGCGTACACCTCGGCCTTGCGGCGGGCGGCCTCGACCGCACGGGCCCGCGCCTCGTCGCGCATCGCGGGCTTGTCGCGGACCTCGAAGCGGACGTCGTCGACACGGTTCGCACCGGCCGTGACGGCGTCCTCGATCAGCAGCTCGAGCCGGTCCAGCGCCTCCGTCCGCACCGTGTACTTCGCCTCGCAGGTGTAGCCGAGGAAGGTCCGCTCCGCGCCGTACCCGCTGTACTGCGAGGTCAGCCGGAGCCGGGAGCCGGATACGTCCGCGTCCGGTATCCCGTGCTCCCGCAGGGTCTCCCGCAGCCGCGCCACCGCCGCCCCCGCCTCGGCGAAGGCCACCTTCGGCGTCGGGGCGAGGAGGTCGACCGCGAGGTCCACGAAGGCGAGACTGGGTTCGGCGGACACGCTGCCCGCGCCGAGCACACTGAGCCCCCAGGGCTCTCTGATCGCTGCCATCCCATGATCAAACCAGGCGGCGGAGCCCGCCACCAGGGGCTTTCGGTACCACCGGGGGCGGAGGTCACACCCACCCGTCCGCACCTCGGGACCGAGGTGTGCTAGCTTAGGGAGCGTTGCAGTTGTGGTACCCATGAACTTTATGTGCGCCTGACGGGAATGTTCCTCAGGCGCTTTTATTGTTTTTTTGCCGGAATCTCCGGATGGGGCCCTTTGCCGCCTATTCAGGAGATTTAACATGGCACTTGGCACCGTGAAGTGGTTCAACTCGGAAAAGGGCTTCGGCTTCATCGAGCAGGACGGCGGCGGTCCGGACGTCTTCGCCCACTACTCGAACATCGCCACCCAGGGCTTCCGTGAGCTCACCGAGGGCCAGCGCGTGTCCTTCGACGTGACGCAGGGCCAGAAGGGCCCCCAGGCGGAGAACATCATCCCCGCCTAATTCCTTCAGCATGCCGGGGTCCGCACCGAGAGGTGCGGGCCCCGGCTTGTCTGCTGTCTCGACCTTTGTTTTACCTGCCGGTTTCAGGAGGGCTTTCTCGCATGACCAGCTCCAGCTCCGCACGACCCAGCCGCCGCCCCACCCGGGGACGAGGAGCGGCCCAGGGGCGTCCGAAGGCTGGCGCGGGACGTCAGAAGTCCGCCCCGCCCGCCCCCCGGCCGCAGGAATTCACCATGCCCGAGCCGGCCGTCCCCGCGCTGCCGCCGGTCGCCGCGTTCGAGGACATGGACATGCCCGAGGCGCTGCTGAAGACCCTCGCCGCCCAGGGCGTCACCGAACCCTTCCCCATCCAGGCCGCGACCCTGCCGAACTCCCTCGCCGGCCGCGACCTCCTCGGCCGCGGCCGCACCGGCTCCGGCAAGACCCTGGCCTTCGGCCTGGCGCTGCTGGCCCGTACCGCCGGCCGCCGCGCGCAGCCGAAGGCGCCGCTCGCGATGGTCCTCGTACCGACCCGCGAGCTCGCACAGCAGGTGACCGACTCGCTGAGCCCGTACGCCACGGCCGTCAACCTGCGCATCGCCACCGTCGTCGGCGGCATGTCGATCAACCGGCAGTCCGGCGCGCTGCGCCGCGGCGCCGAGGTGCTCGTCGCCACCCCCGGCCGTCTGAAGGACCTCATCGACCGCGGTGACGCGGACCTCTCGCAGGTGTCGATCACCGTCCTCGACGAGGCCGACCAGATGACCGACATGGGCTTCATGCCGCAGGTCACCGCGCTGCTCAAGCAGGTCGAGGAGGGCGGCCAGACCATGCTGTTCTCGGCGACCCTCGACAAGAACATCGACAAGCTCGTCAAGATGTTCCTGACCGACCCGGTCGGCCACTCCGTCGACCCCTCGGCCGGCGCGGTCACCACCATGGAGCACCACGTCCTGTACGTCATGGACGAGACCGACAAGAAGGCCGTGGCGACGCGCATAGCCGCCCGCGACGGCCGGGTGATCATGTTCGTGGACACCAAGCGCGGCGTGGACCGCATGGTCAAGAAGCTCCTGGCGGAGGGCGTGCGCGCCTCCGGCCTGCACGGCGGCCGCTCGCAGCCGCAGCGCAACCGCACCCTGGACTGGTTCAAGACGGGCGAGGTCACCGCGCTGATCGCCACCAACGTGGCGGCCCGCGGCATCCACATCGACGACCTCGACCTCGTCGTCAACGTGGACCCGCCGACCGACCACAAGGACTACCTGCACCGCGGCGGCCGTACCGCCCGCGCGGGTGAGTCCGGCAGCGTGGTCACGCTGGTGCTGCCCGACCAGAAGCGCGAGATGACGCGGCTGATGTCGGACGCCGGGATCTCCCCGCGCACCGCGCAGATCAAGTCCTCCGACGAGGAGCTGGCCCGGCTCACCGGCGCCAAGGAGCCCTCGGGTGTCCCGGTGGTGCTGGAGGTGCCGCAGCAGCCCGCGCCCAAGGCGCGCAGCGGCTCCGGTTCGGGCTCCGGCTCCCGCCGCCGCTCGGGCGGCCCGCGTACCGGCTCCGCCACGGGCGGCGCCCCGGCGGCCGGAGGCGGCCGCGGCCGTCGTTCCGGCGGCGGCTCCGGGCAGGCCCCGGCGGCCTCCGGCGCGGGCCAGGCCCGCCGCGGCGGCCAGGGCGGCCAGGGCGGTCAGGGCGGCTCGGCCGGCGGTTCCGCCGAGCGCGGCCGACGCGGTACGGGCGGCTCCGGCGGCGGTGCCGCGGCGGCCTCCGCGCGCAGCCGGGTCGGCACCGGCGGCCAGGGCCGCCGCCGCACGGTCTGACCGGAACCCCGCGGCGTACGACGACGGGCAGTGCTTCGCGCACTGCCCGTCGTCGTATCCGCTACCGGACCAGCTTGCTCTGCAGCTTCGCCAGCGTCTGCAGGTCCAGGCCGAGGCCCTGCGTCAGGTAGCCGTAGAAACTGCCGTAGTCGGCCTCCATCTGCGCCGTCGCCGAGTCCAGGTAGTCCTGGCGGACCTCCTGGAGCGGGATCAGCAGGTCCGGGTTCTGCATCCGGCCCGACTGCTTCAGACCCGCCCGCACCCTGGCGTCGTAGGCGGCACGGAAGGTGTTCGACGCCAGGTAGTCGCCCTCGGCGCTCTCCTCGGGCACGGCGAGGGCGCGCAGCAGTACGTAACTCACCCACCCGGTCCGGTCCTTGCCGGACGTGCAGTGGTACAGGACCGGCCCCTGCCGGCCGTCCGCGAGGTCCCGCAGCGTCGCCGCGAACTGCGCCCGGTTCTCGGGGCTCGTCACGAACGTGCGGTAGATGTCGCGCATGTAGGCCTCGGCGCGGCCGCCGCCGAGCATCCGCTCCTGGGTGACGGGGTCCCCGCTGCCGATCGCCGCGACGAGCGTCCCGTAGAGGCCGAGGTCGCTGACCGGGCGTGCGGTGGGGGAGAGCCCGGCGGGCAGCCGGTCGGCGCCGTCGTACTGGACCTCCATCGGGATGCGGAAGTCGATGACCTTCGTGAGGCCGAGACCGGAGACGGTGGTGACGTCGGCGTCGGTCAGCTTGCCCAGTGCGTCGGAGCGGTAGACGAGTCCCTGGCGGACCTGGCCGCCGGTCCAGGTGCGGTAGCCGCCGAGGTCGCGGACGTTGACGGCGCCCTGGAGGACGATCTGGCGGATCGGTTCAGCCTGCTGCTGGTGCCGGGAACCGACTGCGGCTCCGGGCGCCGCCGCCGCGTGCGCGGCGGTCGGCAGGGCGGCGGTCGGCAGGGCGGCGAGGGCGAAGGCGGCGACGGCCGCCGCGGCCCCGCTGCGGATTCTGACACGGCTCATGGGAGCGACTCCAGTGACGGAGAAGGGGGTTCACCCTGGTGGTGGCAGGGTGCCGGGCGCGTGCGCTCCGTGCGGCCCGTGGAGACGGTCCAGCACGGAGTGGGCCTCGGCCATGACGCGGGAGACGAGCTCCGCACAGGACGGAAGATCGTCGATCACCCCCGCGACCTGGCCCGATGCCATGACGCCGAGGTCCGTACGGCCCTCGACCATGGACGCCTTGAGGAGCATGGGAGTGTTCGCGGCCAGCAGGACCTGGCTCCAGGACAGGTCCTTGCCGTGTTTCATCGCCAGGCCGTCGCGGACCATCTGCGGCCAGCCCAGGCCGGACAGCTTCCGGAAGCCCGCCGCGTGCCGGACCGCCCGGACCAGCGCCCGGGCCCGCCCGGCCCGCTCCAGGGAATCGACCAGCTCCGTACGGAGCATCCGGTGCGGGAGCCCGTCGACGGCCGTGGTGACGGTGACGTCCCGGACCGTCGCCCGCAGGTACTCGGCCTTCACCGCGTCCGGGACGGTCGAGTCCGAGGTCAGCAGGAACCGCGTGCCCATCGCGATGCCCGCCGCCCCGTACGCCAGGGCCGCGACCAGCCCGCGGCCGTCGGCGAAGCCGCCCGCCGCGACCACCGGGATGTCCACGGCGTCCACGACCTGCGGCAGCAGCACGGTCGTGGCCACGTCACCGGTGTGGCCGCCGCCCTCGCCGCCCTGCACGATCACCGCGTCGGCGCCCCAGGCCGCCACCTTCTCGGCGTGCCGCCGGGCCCCGATCGACGGGATGACCACCACGCCCGCGTCCTTCAGCCGGGCGATCAGCTCCCGGGAGGGCGCGAGCGCGAAGGAGGCGACCTTCACCCCCTCGTCGATGATCAGCCGGACCCGCTCGGGCGCGTCCCCGGCGTCCGCGCGCAGGTTGACGCCGAAGGGGGTCCCCTCCGGGACGCGGGAGCGGACCTCGCGGACCGCCGACCGCAGCTGGTCCGTGGTCATCGTCGCCGAGGCCAGGATGCCCAGGGCGCCGGCGCGCGCCGCGGCCGACACCAGACGGGGCCCGGCGACCCAGCCCATGCCCGTCTGCACGAGGGGGTGCTCGACCCCGACCAGCTTCGTGAACGCCGTCTCCACCGGATCAGCCCCGCACTTCCCCGTCGCGCAGCCCCTTGGGATCGATGACCTCGCGGATCAGCCGCAGTTCGTGCGCGGTCGGCTCCCGCGTGTACGGGACCTCCTCGGGAAGCGCCAGCTCGAAGCCCGTCGCCGACCGGACCTCCTCGACGGTGACCCCCGGGTGCACGGAGGCCAGCCGCATCGTGTTCCCGGGGCCGGTGAAGTCGAGGACGCCGAGGTCGCTGACCACCCGGGGCAGCCGGTGGAAACGGGTCACCCCGGCCTCGGCGGCCCGGTCGTGGCCGACCCCGCTGACCATGTCGACACGCTCGACGAAGACCCGCGTCGAATGCCTGGGGATCCAGTAACTGACCGGATTGTTCACGGTGTTGACGGGTGCGCCGCGCACCCCGAGCAGCTGCCGGGCCGGCCGCTCCCAGTCCCCGATGCAGGAGATGTTCTGGTTGCCGAACCGGTCGATCTGGCTCGCGCCCATCATCACGTGCCGCCTGCCGCCGGTGACCATGGTCAGGTGCCGCCGGTACGGCAGCCAGCCCTCGGGCGTGCCGTCCAGCCCGACGAGCATGGCCTCGCCGTCCGTCAGCAGCAGGTCGGGGGAGAAGGTCCGCTTCGCCAGCCGCGCCCCGAAGGAGGGGATCAGGCCCATCGGGCTGGCGAGCACCTCGCCGTCGCCCCGCCAGGCCTCGGCGCACGCGATCACGCAGTACTCGGCACGGGTGGGGCCGGTGGGGGCGGTGGTGTCGCCGGTGCCGGTGCCGGTGCCGGTGTTTCCGGTGTCTCCGGTGGCGGTCGTCGGGGTCACTGCTGCTCCTCGTGCCAGGTCCGGACGGCCGACTGGTAGTCGTGCTCGGTCGCCCCGGACAGGAAGCGGGCCGAGAACTCGGGCCAGGGGGTGCTCGCGTAGAGCTTCTGGAAGGCCTCGTCGCGGCCGTGGTCGGGGGCGCAGGAGGTGAAGTGCGCGCCGTTCGGGGTCTCCACCACCCCGGTGACGGAGTGCCGGCTGATGAGGAGGGACTGCGGCGGGCCGGCCTTGGCGAGCTCGGCGGTCTCCACGAGCTGCTCGCAGGAGACGTAGGCGGCGTCGGCGGCCTCGCAGAACAGGTCGTCGAAGTACGGGTCCGGGCCCAGGTACTGGGCGTTGCCGAGGCGGTCGGCGCGGTTGAGGTGGACCAGAGCGGCGTCCATCCGCAGGGCGGGGACGGCGACGAGCTCCTCGCCGTCGCCGTAGGGCGAGGTCACCGTGCGCAGTTCCGGGTTGACCCGCATCACGTCCGAGCCCAGGCCGGCGCGGACGGGGAGGAAGGGCAGCCGGTTGGCGGCGGCGTGCAGACCCCACATGAACATGGCCTCGTCGTACTCGGTCAGGGCGAAGGCGGCACGTTCCCGGGCGGCCCGGAAGTGCGGCTCCAGGGCGATGGAGTCGAGGGTGGCGAAGGGGGCGACGAGCCGGCGGATACGGCCCGCGGCGGCCAGCAGGCCGACATCGGGACCGCCGTACGAGATCACCGTGAGATCGGTGATCTCGGACCGGAGCAGCGCTCTGACCAGGGCCATCGGCTTGCGCCGGGACCCCCAGCCGCCGATCCCGAGGGTCATCCCGCTGCGCAGCTGCCCGACCACCTCGTCGACGGTCATGGACTTGTCGCTCATGCGCGCTCTTCCTTCCCGAAGGTGTCGCGGACCCGGTCGGCGACCCCGCTGAGATTGGCCTCGAAGGTGAAGCCCTGCTCGAAGCGGTAGCTGCGGCGCACGTCCACGGGGTCGATGCCGTTGATGGCCGCCTTCGCCAGCCGGATCAGGTAGCCGTCCTTCTGCGCGATCTCGGCGGCCAGTTCCAGGGCGGCGCCGCGCAGCGCCCCGGGCGGGACCACCTGCCAGACCGAGCCGTGGGCGTGCAGTTCGGCGGCGGTCGCGGTGCGCGAGGTGTAGTAGAGGGCGCGCATCAGATGCTGGGGGACCAGCCGGGCCAGGTGGGTGGCGGCGCCCAGCGCGCCCCGGTCGAGCTCGGGCAGGCCGAAGACGGCGTCCTCGGAGGCGACGATCGCGTCGGCGTTGCCGGCCAGGCCGATCCCGCCGCCCAGGCAGAAGCCGTGCACGGCCGCGACGACGGGCACCTCGCACTCGTAGACAGCGGCGAACGCCTCGTAGCAGCCCCGGTTGGCGCCGATGAGGGCCGCGTGGCCGGTGTCGCGCTGCATCTCCTTGATGTCGACGCCCGCGTTGAAGCCGCGGCCCTCGGCGGCGAGGACCACGCACCGGACCTCGGGGTCGCGGCCCGCGCCCCGCAGGGCGTCGGCGAGGTCGTACCAGCCCCGCACGGGCAGCGCGTTGACGGGCGGGAAGTCGACCGTGACCAGTGCGACGCCCTTGTCCGGGCGGGAGGTGGAGACACCCATGAGAGGATCAGCTACCTTTCCACCAAACATTTGTTAGGTGAGGAAGGTAGCAGCCGATGGAGCTCGACGGGAGGGTTGTCGTCGTCACCGGCGGAACCAGGGGCGTCGGCGCCGGGATCGCCCGGTCGTTCCTCGCGGCCGGCGCGGAGGTCGCCGTGTGCGCCCGCAGGCCCCCGGACGAACCGGTCTCGGCGGACGGCCGCGAGGCGTCCTTCACCGCGCTCGACCTGCGCGACACCGGCGCCGTACGGGACTTCTTCGACACGGTCGCCGGCCGGTACGGACGGCTCGACTGCCTGGTCAACAACGCCGGCGGGACCCCGTACCGGCTGCTCGGCGAGGGCGACGCCGAACGCCACGCACGGGTCGTCGAGCTCAACCTGCTCGCCCCGATGACGGCCTCGCTGGCGGCCCGCCCCTGGCTCGGACGGACCCGCGGCTCGGTCGTGATGATCGGCAGCGTCAGCGGGACCCGCCCCTCACCGGGGACGGCGGCCTACGGGGCGGCCAAGGCCGGCCTGGAGAACCTCGCCCGGTCCATGGCCGTCGAATGGGCGCCCGAGGTACGGGTGAACTCGCTGATCCTCGGCATGGTGCGGACCGAACTCGCCCACCTGCACTACGGGGACGAGGCCGGGATCGAAGCGGTGGGGGCGACCGTCCCGCTGGGGCGGCTCGCCGAACCGGCCGACGTGGGGGACGCGGCGGTCTTCCTGGCCTCCGACCGGGCGCGGTACGTGAGCGGGGCGAGCCTGCTGGTGCACGGCGGCGGGGAGCGCCCGGCGTTCCTGGATGCGGCGACTGTCAACAAGGAGAGCTGAGATGGCGGGACTGTGCGAGGGCCGGGTCGTGATCGTGACGGGCGCGGGGCGGGGGCTGGGCAGGGCCCACGCCCTGGCCTTCGCCGCGGAAGGGGCGAAGGTCGTCGTCAACGACCTCGGCGTGGGCCTGGACGGGCTGCCCGGACCGGAGAGCCCGGCGGCGCGGGTGGTCCGCGAGATCGAGGCGCTCGGCGGCGAAGCCGTCGCGCACGGCGGGGACGTCGCGACCCCGCGGGGCGCGGACTCCCTGGTGGAGGCCGCCCTCGACGCCTACGGGCGCCTCGACACGCTGGTCAACAACGCCGGCTTCCTGCGCGACCGGATGCTGGTGAACCTGGACGAGGACGACTGGGACGCGGTCGTACGGGTCCACCTGAAGGGGCACTTCCTGCCCCTGCGGTCGGCGGCCGCATGGTGGCGTACGGAGGCGAAGGCGGGCCGCGCCGTGGCCGCCCGGGTGGTCAACACCTCCTCCGGGGCGGGGCTGCTGGGCTCCGTCGGACAGGGCAACTACAGCGCGGCCAAGGCGGGCATCCTCGGCCTGACCCTGGTCGCGGCGGCCGAGATGGGCCCGTACGGGGTCCAGGTCAACGCGATCGCCCCGGCAGCGCGGACCCGCATGACCGAACGGACCTTCGCGCAGACCATGGCCGCGCCCGAAGACGGCGGCTTCGACGCCATGGCCCCCGAGAACGTCTCACCGCTCGTGGTCTGGCTCGGCGCGGACGCCTCGGCCGGGGTCACCGGGCGGGTCTTCGAGACCGAGGGCGGCCGGATCACCGTGATGGAGGGCTGGCGGCCGGGCCCCACCGCCGACCACGGGGCCCGCCGGACCCCGGCGGAGGCGGGCGAAACGGCGGTCGAACTGCTGGCCGAGGCACGGGCCCCACTGCCGGTGTACGGGTCGCGCTAGGGGGTGTCCGGCGGCCCGGCGCCGGAGCCGCCCGCGGACGCCGGAAACGGAAGCGGGCCCGGCCCCCTGGCGAGGGGTCGGGTCCGAGTCTTCGTCGGTGCGTTGAGGTATGACTACCCGCTGGGTCCGCCCGCTGAACCGCAGTCAGGCCATCATGTTGTGCGGACGGCCTGTGCGCGGGTCGTGCGCACAGGCCGTGAACGAAGGGGAACCGGGTGGTTCCCCGTGCGTCAGGAGAGCTTGCCGTCGTAGTCCGGGAGCTTGACCGTCCGCTCCGCGTGACCGCCGACCAGGTCGGTCGGGCTGTTCCCGATGTTGGCGATGATCGTGTAGCCGCGCGCCTCGATCTCCGCGCGCTTGGCCGTCTTGTACTTGCTGACCTCCTCGAAGAGGTCGGGCAGATCGCGGACGTAGAGCCCCGACACCGGGTAGCCGACGGCCTTGAGGTTGTACTCGGTGAGGGAGTGGATGATCCCGGGGCGGGCCGTGACGAAGAAGACGGCGACGCCGCGCGCGTGGGCGTACTGGGTCAGCGCGCGGACCTTGGCGATCGCGGGGGTCGGGTAGGTCCAGAACCAGTGGAAGTCCGTCTCCAGCGAGGTGTTGTCGATGTCGAGGACGAGGGCGGGCTTCTCGCCTGCGGGCGAGTTCGCGATGCGCTGCTCGATGGCGGGGCGGGCCGCGTCGACGATGGCGGCCACCTCGCGCTGCCAGGTGGCGTAGTCGATGCCGAGTATCGCCGCGTTCCCGCCGGGCGCGGACGTGTTCGCCGCGGCGGCGACGCGTGCGGGTGCGGTGACGGGGGCGGCCTGGGCGGCGGTGGCCGGAACGAGCGTCAGGACGGCGGCCGCAGCGGCCACGCCGACGGCGGCGGTACGGGTCGTTCGGGTACGGCGGAAAGTGAGCATGTGGGGGCGCTCCTCGGACACGAATTGGCAGGGACGTGACCAGAGTTGGCGAGAACCGCACCCGTGTCTACTGGCCGGTAGGAAACTTTTCGCGACCGACCGGTGAATGATCAAGCCATATGCGTGCGGACCAGGACACCCGCTACGTGTCACAGTCCAGCACCGTGCCGCACAGGCCGCACCGCGCCCGCAGCCGTCCGCGCACCGGCACCCGCACCCGCTGCGCGCACACCGGGCACGGGAAGGCGACCCGCAGCCCCGGGCCGGAGGCCTCGGGCTCGAAGCGGTACGCCGCACCGGCCGGGGCGGCCCCGCCGCGCCGCGCCCTCGCGTACCGCCGCCGCGCCAGCGGGCCGGCCGCGGCGAGCGGCGCCCGGCGGTGGTCCCGGGCCGCCCGCGCGCTCCCGCGCACGTAGGCCTCGTACGCCTGTGGACTGGTGAACCAGGCGGACGGGTCCTCGCCGAACAGCGCGGCCCGCTTGGCCAGGACGTAGCCGAACTCCTCCGGCGTCAGGTAGCCGAACCTCTGGTGGGTGAGGGCGTCCTCCCGGTAGGCGTCCAGGAGCAGCCAGCCCGCCCCCAGGTAGGCGGCGGCGGTGTCGGTGAGGATCTCGTTCTCCGCCGGATCGGGGAAGGCCAGTTCCAGCCGGTGCAGCAGCACGTGGGCGATCTCGTGCGACAGCGCCGCCGCCAGGTCCCGCCGGTGGATGCGGAAACGGTCGCTGACCTCGATGAAGTACTCGGGACCCGCGGTCAGTTCCACCACGGCCGCCTCCTCCATCGGGCGGAACGCGACCACCGTGCGCACATCGGGCAGCCGCAGCGCGCGCACAACCGCCGAGGCCACCCGCTGCGCTCCCAGGTGCAGATCGTCGGAGGCGTCGAAGGCCGCGTCGGCGGGGGAGAGGCTCGTGGCGTAGGCGCGGACCCCGTCGGCCGACATGCGCCGGAACAGCGCGGTGATCGATGCGCGCACGGTCGCCAGGTGCGGAAATCCGTGCTCGATGGTCCCGCCCCGCCCGCCGTTCTTCGTCATCCGGTGCCCCTTTACCGCAATCCCTCCCGCTCCGGAGGGAGTTGGCCGAAACTGCCTTCTTGTTGGCCGCCATCCTCCTGATGTGTCATGGACCCGTCATTCCCCGATGACACGCACGGCCCAACCCCCCACGAAAGGCAGTGTGTTGACTGTGTCCAGCCTTGTGCGATTCATGAAGCGCACCCTCGCCGTCGGCGCCGTCGCCCTCGCGGCCGTCAGCCTCCAGCCCGGCACCGCCACCGCCGGCACCGCCCCCGTCGTGGGCGGCACCCGAGCCGCCCAGGGCGAATTCCCCTTCATGGTGCGCCTCTCCATGGGCTGCGGCGGCGCCCTCTACACCCAGCAGATCGTCCTCACCGCCGCCCACTGCGTCAGCGGCTCCGGCAACAACACCTCCATCACCGCCACCGCCGGAGTCGTCGACCTCAACAGCACCAGCGCCATCAAGGTCAAGTCCACCAAGGTCCTGCGCGCCCCCGGCTACAACGGCACCGGCAAGGACTGGGCCCTGATCAAGCTCGCCAAGCCCATCAACCTGCCCACCCTCAAGATCGCCGAGACCAAGGCCTACGACAACGGCACCTTCACCGTCGCCGGCTGGGGCGCCACCCGCGAAGGCGGCGGCCAGCAGCGCTACCTCATGAAGGCCACCGTCCCCTTCGTCTCCGACGCCGACTGCAACGCCGCCTACAGCGACCTCGTCCCCGGCGAGGAGATCTGCGCCGGCTACCTCGACCAGGGCGGCGTCGACACCTGCCAGGGCGACTCCGGCGGCCCCATGTTCCGCCGCGACAACGCCGGAGCCTGGATCCAGGTCGGCATCGTCAGCTGGGGCATCGGCTGCGCCCGCCCCGACTACCCGGGCGTCTACACCGAGGTCTCCACCTTCGCCGCCCAGATCAAGAGCGCCGCGGCGACCCTGTAGTCCCCCCACCGCCTCGTCCTTCCGGCCACCCGCGAACCGGCCGGAAGGACGAGGCGCACCCGCGTCCGCCCCCGTACCGTGGACCGACGTACCGCAAGACCGGCACACCGCCGCCCCGGCCCCGCCACACCCACCCGGCGGCCCGCCCCGCGGCCGCGGCCGCGGCCCGACCCTCCCCGACATCCGCATGCCGAAGCTCGACGGCCTCGACGTCACCCGCCGCCCGCCCGGAAGCAACCGGCCACGCACCGTCATCGTCACCACCTCCGACCCCGACGAAATACGTCCACGCAGCGCTCCACGGCGGAGCGTCCGGCTTCCTCCTCAAGGACGCCGGCCCGGCCACGCAGGTTGAGGCCGCAGGGCGACGGGCCGGCCGGTCCGTCTCGCAGCCCACCGGCCCGGAGGCCCGCACCACCGACAACGGCGGCCGACCCGCCCGCCTCTCCGGGAAAGCCCGCGGCGGCCACTGCCTCGCCGGCACCGCCGAACGCGCCCAGGCCCTCGGTGGCCTCCCCACCGCCGGCCCCCGCCCCGAAGGCGGCTGGGCCGTCACCGCCGTCCTCCCCCCCGTGACCCGGCCCCGTCTCACAGGCCGACTACCCCCGCGACCTGCGGGCCCGCGCCACGTATTCTCGACAACCATGAACATCAGCGACCTCGACAACGGCACGGGCGACGGCCAGGACGCCACCCCCGACGGCATCGACGACAACGTCACCGCCGAACTCGCCCGCCTGCGCGACAGCATCGACAACATCGACGCCGCCGTCGTCCACATGCTCGCCGAACGCTTCAAATGCACCCAGCAGGTCGGCCACCTCAAGGCACGCCACCAACTGCCCCCCGCCGACCCCGGCCGCGAGGCCAGCCAGATCGCCCGGCTCCGCCAGCTCGCCGAGAACGCCAAGCTCGACCCCGCCTTCGCCGAGAAGCTCCTCAACTTCATCATCGCCGAGGTCATCCGCCACCACGAGACGATCGCCGCCGGCGAAGAGCAGTAGCTCGGGCTCCTGCCGCCCACTGCGGCAGCATGGCCCCATGTCCGCACTCAAGCGCAACGAAGCGCAGCTCCGAGCCCAGCTCCTCGACGTCCACCACTACGCCGTCACCCTCGACCTCACCGGCGACGACGACACCTTCGACTCCACCACCGTCATCCGGTTCACCGCCCGCACCACCGGCGACACCTTCGTGGAGCTGAAGCCGGACCTCCTGCGCTCCGCGACCCTCGACGGCAACCCCCTCGACCCGGCCGCCCTCGAAGACAACCGGCTGCCGCTCACCGGCCTCACCCAGGGCCCCCACGAGCTGCACCTCGACACCCGCATGCGCTACTCCCGCACCGGCGAGGGCCTGCACCGCTTCACCGACCCCGCGGACGGCCGGACGTACGTCTACAGCCAGATGTTCCTCGACGACGTCCAAAGGGTCTTCCCCGCCTTCGACCAGCCCGACCTCAAGGCCGTCTTCGAGTTCACCGTCACCGCCCCCGCCGACTGGACCGTCCTCGCCAACGGCATCACCACCCGCCTCGCCGACCGCGACACCGACGGTGCCGGCATCTGGCAGTCCGCCCCCACCCCCGTCATCTCCACCTACCTCGCCGCCGTCGCCGCAGGCCCCTGGCACAGCGTGACCACCCAGCACGCCGGACTGCCCTTCGGCATCCACTGCCGCCAGTCCCTCGCACCCCACATGGACGCCGACGCCGACGAGATCCTCTCCATCACCAAGGCCTGCTTCGACCGCTACCAGGTCAAATTCACCGAGCCCTACCCCTTCGACTCCTACGACCAGGCCTTCGTCCCCGAATTCAACGCCGGCGCCATGGAGAACCCCGGCCTCGTCACCTTCCGCGACGAATTCATCTACCGCTCCGCCGTCACCGACACCGAACGCCAGTCCCGCGCCATGGTCATCGCCCACGAAATGGCCCACATGTGGTTCGGCGACCTCGTCACCCTCGCCTGGTTCGACGACATCTGGCTCAACGAGTCCTTCGCCGAATACATGGGCTACCAGACCCTCACCGAAGCCACCCGCTTCACCGACACCTGGACCGACTTCGGCGTCACCCGCAAGCCCTGGGGCTACGACGCCGACCAGCGCCCCTCCACCCACCCCGTCGCCCCCGACGACGTCCCCGACACCGCCTCCGCCCTCCTCAACTTCGACGGCATCTCCTACGCCAAGGGCGCCTCCGCCCTGCGCCAGCTCGTCGCCTGGCTCGGCGAAAAGGACTTCCTCGCCGGCATCAACACCCACTTCGCCCGCCACAAGTTCGCCAACGCCTCCCTCGCCGACTTCATCGACTCCCTCGCCGCCCACACCGAACGCGACGTCCGCGGCTGGGCCGACGCATGGCTGCGCACCACCGGCATCGACACCCTCACCCCCCGTATCGAGGACCCCGCGGGCACCAACGGCTGGACCCTCACCGTCGACCGCACCGGCAGCCGCCCCCACCACATCGCCGTCGGCGTCTACGACCGCGACCCCGTCGACGGCCGCATCCTGGAACTGCGCGAACTCCTCGACCTCGACGTCCCCACCGACGAGATCATCTCGGCCGGCGGCGAGCGCCCCGCACTGCTCCTCCTCAACGACGCCGACCTCACCTACGCCAAGGTCCGCCTCGACGAAACCTCCCTCGAAACGGTCCTGCGCGGCCTCTCCGGCATCCCCGAGGCCCTCACCCGCGCCGTCGTCTGGAACTGCCTGCGCGACATGGTCCGCGACGGCGAACTCGACCCGCACGACTACCTGGCCACCGCCGAGGCCCACCTCCCCGAGGAACACGACCTCGCCATCGTCCAGGGCGTCCTCACCTTCGCCCGCACCGAGGTCGCCGTCCGCTACATCGCCCCCGAGGACCGCACCGCCGCACTCGGCACCCTCACCACCATCGCCCGCGACCTGCTCCGCCGCACCGAGGACGGCTCCGAACCCGGCATGCGGCTCACCGCCGTACGCACCCTCGTGGGCAGCGCCACCCAGCCCGACACCATCGCCGCCTGGCTCGCCGACGACACCGTCCCCGGCGGCCCCGCCCTCGACCCCGAACTGCGCTGGCGCATCCTCGGCCGCCTCGCCGTCCTCGGCGCCATCGGCGCCGGCGAGATCGACGCCGCCCTCGCCGCCGACCCCAGCGCCACCGGCGAGGAAGGCGCCGCCCGCTGCCGCGCAGCCCTCCCCACCCCCGACGCCAAGGCCGCCGCCTGGAACCGCCTCTTCCACGACGACACCCTGTCCAACTACCTCTTCAGCGCCACCGCCCAGGGCTTCTGGCAGCCCGAACAGGCCGACCTCACCGCCGAGTACGTCACCCGCTACTACCCCGACGCCATCGCCCTCGGCGCCCGCCGCGGACCCGCCATCGGCGAAGCCGCGGGCCGCTACGCCTTCCCGGCGTACGCCGTCGACGAAGCCAACCTCAAGGCGGGCCGCGCCGCCCTCACCGACCCGGACCTCATCCCGCTGCTGCGCCGCAAGCTCGTGGACCAACTGGACGACCTGTCCCGAGCCCTGCGCGTCCGAGGCTGACCCTGCGGGGCCCCTGCGGGGGGCTCGGCGGAACGGGGGCCGGTGCCGCTCCGGGGTGCCGCCCGGGACCGCATGATGTACGGCGCCTTCACGGGACCGCCCGGTACGGGGGAGCGGGGCCGCGCGGCCGGTGACGGGGACGGGGTGGGGTGCTGTCCGGGACGTAGAACGTGATTTGTTGGCGCAACCGCAGCCCGTCTGGGCAGGTCGGCCCGAGGCGCCATAAATCATGCAGTCCCGGACGGCACCCCACCCCGCCCCCGGCACCGGCAACCCGCCTGCGGCAACGCCGCCCCCGCCCCCGGCAGCCTGCCTGCGCAAGGCCGCCACGGGCACCGCCGGCCCGCCTGCGCACGGTCGACCCCGACCCCGGCGGCCGCCTGCGGCACGGCCGGCACCGGCACCGGGCCCGGCAACCCCGTACCCGGCAACGCCACCGCCGAGCCGGACAAACCCCGGCGGTTACCCCATTCGGGTCTGATCGTTGTACTGGTCGGGTGTCCCGCACCGCACGGCACCCCGCCAGCCCCCGGAGGTCCCGTTGACAGCGCCGCACGGCAACCCGCTCGCCGGCGGAGCCACCGGCCCGCACGCCCTGCGCCCCCTCCTCGACACCGTCCTCGACGCCCTCCGCACCGGCGCGCAGGACCGTTCCGGCCGCCCCCTCCCCGCCGGCGGCCCCGCCACCGTCACCGCCCACGCCCGCACTGCACTCGGCGACGTACTGCCCGACCACGGAACCGGCGACCACGAAGCCCTCCGCACCCTCGTCCACACCCTCGCCGCCGGCGCCGCGGACCCCGCCCACCCCCACTGCGCCGCCCACCTGCACTGCCCACCCCTCGCCGTCGCCGTCGCCGCCGACCTCGCCGCCGCCGCCCTCAACCCCTCCCTCGACTCCTGGGACCAGGCCCCCGCCGCCTCCGCGATCGAAGCCCTCCTCACCCGCGCCCTCGCCGCCGAGTTCCACGACACCCCCCACCCCGACGCCCTCATCACCACCGGCGGCACCGAATCCAACCAACTCGCCCTGCTCCTCGCCCGCGAACGCCACGGCCCCCACCTCACCGTCCTGCACGGAGCCAACGCCCACCACTCCATCCCCCGCGCCGCCTGGCTCCTCGGCCTCCCGCCGGCCACCGAACTCCCCACCCCCACCGGCGTCCTCGACCCCGCCACCCTCGCCGACGCCCTCGCCACCACCCCCCGCCCCACCCTCGTCACCGCCACCGCCGGCACCACCGACGCAGGCCTCATCGACCCACTCCCGGCCATCGCCGACCTCTGCGACCAGCACGGCGCCGACCTCCACATCGACGCCGCATACGGCGGCCTCCTCGCCCTCAGCCCCCACCACCGGCACAAACTCACCGGACTCGGCCGCGCCCACTCCCTCACCATCGACCTGCACAAACTCGGCTGGCAGCCCGTCGCCGCAGGACTCCTCACCGTCCCCGACACCACCCTCCTCGCCCCCCTCGCCCACCAGGCCGACTACCTCAACGCCACCGACGACACCGAAGCCGGACTCCCCGACCTCCTCGGCCGCTCCCTGCGCACCACCCGCCGCCCCGACGCCCTCAAGATCGCCACCACCCTCCGCTCACTCGGCCGCGACGGCCTCACCCACCTCATCGACCACACCTGCCACCTCGCACACCACCTCGCCCGACTCCTCGACGCCCACCCCCGCTTCGAACTCCACGCCCCACCCACCATCACCACCGTCCTCTTCCGGCCCACCCACGCCACCGACGACGACGTCGCCACCCTGCGCCGCACCCTCCTCCACCAAGGCCGCGCCGTCCTCGGCCGCACCCACGCCGACGGCCGCCTCTGGCTCAAAGCCACCCTGCTCAACCCGCACACCACGGCGGGAGACCTGGACACCCTCATCGCCCTCCTGGAAGGCAGTACCCACCGATGACCGCCCAGCTCGATGCACCCCACGACCTCGTCGGAATCGGCATCGGACCGTCCAACCTGTCCCTCGCCGCCCTCGCCCACGGCCTCCCCCACCAAGGAGCAGGCGAACTCGCCACCGCCTTCTACGAGCAGCGCCGCGACTTCCGCTGGCACCCCGGCCTCCTCATCGACGGCACCACCCTCCAAGTCCCCTTCCTCGCCGACCTCGTCACCCTCGCCGACCCCGCCAGCCCCTGGAGCTTCCTCAGCTACCTCAAGCACAAGGAACGGCTCTACCCCTTCTACTTCGCCGAGCAGTTCCACATCCACCGCGCCGAATACGACGCCTACTGCCGATGGGTCGCCGGCCGCGTCCCCGGACTCCACTTCGGCCACCAGGTCGACGCCGTCCGCTGGAACCCCGAACGCGACCTCTTCGAAGTCGACTTCACCCAACTCGACCCCTCCGGCGAAGCCGAAGCCCTCGGCCGCACCTACACCCGCAACCTCGCCCTCGGCATCGGCACCGCACCCCACATCCCAGAACCCCTGCGCCCCCTCGCCGAAGCCCCCACCGTTCCCGTCATCCACTCCGCCGACTACCTCGACAACCGCCAACGCATCATCGGCGCCGACCACGTCACCGTCATCGGCTCCGGCCAGTCCGGCGCCGAAGTCTTCCTCGACCTCCTCCGCGCCCGCCCCGCCGGCCGCGAACGCCTCACCTGGCTCGCCCGAACCCCCTCCTTCGCCCCCATGGAGTACTCAAAACTCGGCCTCGAACACTTCACCCCCGACTACACCCGCTACTTCCACTCCCTCCCCGAACCCGTACGCGACCACCTCGTCCCCGCCCAATGGCAACTCCACAAAGGCATCGACACCGCCACCATCGCCGCCATCCACGACGAGCTCTACCGCCGCACCCTCCACGGCGGCTGGCCCGACGCCGTCCTCACCCCCGGAGTCACCGTCCGCACCGCCGGACGCGTCGCCACCACCAAAGTCGAACTCCACCTCGAACACACCGAACAAGGCGCCCGCTCCCGCCTCACCACCGACGCCGTCGTCCTCGCCACCGGCTACCGCGAACGCCCCCTCACCCGCCTCCTCGCAGGCCTCGACCCCTACCTGCGCAAGGACTCCGCCGGCCGCCCCCGCATCGACGACCGCTACCGGATGATCCTCGACCCCTCCGTCACCGGCAGCATCTTCGTCCAGAACGGCGAACGCCACACCCACGGCGTCGGCGCCCCCGACCTCGGCCTCGCCGCCTGGCGCAGCGCCGCCATCCTCAACACCCTCACCGGCAAAGAGCCCTACCCCCAGCCCCCACGCACCGCCTTCACCACCTTCGGCCTCGAACAGCACGAACACACCCGCCCCCGCCCCGCAGGCGAACTCCTCCCCCTCGTCGACCACCCGTAGACCGCGTCCCGTCGATCAGGCCGGACCGACGGGACACTCCTTGGCCCCCTTCGGCAGCCCCCTCGCCCCACCCGCACCTGACCTGCGGCTATCGTCGCCGTCATGCAGCGAACCAGTGCCGACGGGGTCACCGTCCTATGGCAGGCCGCCCCGGCCCCGGGCCCCCTCAGCGCGGTCCTCTCCTTCGGCACCGGGCTGCGGGACGAGACCGCCCCCACCCTCGGCGCCGCCCACCTCGTCGAAGCCCTCGTGACGACCCACCTCGGCAGACGGCCTCACGAGTTCACCAGCTCCGTCGAGGAGGAGGCGACCCACTTCGTCGTCAAAGGCACCCCCGAAGAGGTCACCGGCTTCCTCCACACCGTCTGCAGCGCCCTGCGCGACCTGCCGGTCCGGTACATGGAGCACGCCACCCGCCTCCTCGGCCTCCACCCGCCCCGCACCTGCGACCAGCGCGGCGCCGAACCCCTCAGCGCCCGCTACGGGCCCCACGGCCTCGGCCTCGTCCTGCACCACGAGCCCGACATGTACGCCCGGCTCACCCCCGAGGCCGTCCGCACCCACGCCGCCACCCACTTCACCCGCGGCAACGCCGTCCTCGCCCTCGACGGCCCCCCGCCGACCGGACTCACCCTCCCCCTGCCCGACGGCCCCCGCCCCGACCGGACCGCCCCCCGCCCCCGCGCCGGCGTACCCGGAACCTGGCAGCACCGCCTCGTCGACACCGTCTCCCTCCTCCTGACCTCACGCGCCCACGAACCCGCCGCCGTCGCCGCCTGCCACGTCCTCGGCCAACGCGTCGAGCACCTCACCCACGACACACGCGGCATATCCGACGGCGTCACCCTCCACCGCTTCCTCCGCGACCGACTGACCCTCGACCGCGTCCTCGTCCTGCGCCCCGCCGACGGCCACGCCGAGGAGGCCGCTGGCATCCTCTGGAACGAAACCCTGAACCTTGCCCGCCGAGGCCCCACCCGGCAGGAGCTCGACGCCTTCACCGAGCACGCACGCGCCGAACTCCGCTGCCACGACGGACACTGCGGCCACGACCGCTGGATGTCCCTCCGGCGTGCCCTCGAATGCGAACACTTCGGCATCCCCTTCCACGACGCCGCCACCCTCCTCGCGCAGCACGCCGCCGTCACCCCGCAGGACGTCGCCGACCACCTGCAACGCGCCCTCACCGACGCCGTCCTCGTCTTACCGCCCCAGGTCTTCCCCCGGCCCGCCACCCCCCGCGGCGCCCCCCTGCCCAACTCCACCTGCTGGCGCGTCCATGGCGAGCACCCCGGCACCCGCCATGCCTCCGGCACCCGCTTCCGCAAGAACCCCCTCCGCCGCCTCATCACCCCCCGCGATGAAAGCGGCGAATACCTCCTCACCCCCTGGGGCCTGGTCGTCCGCGACGGCAACCGCGACGAACACGACATCCGCTTCGACGGGATCGCCCTCATGCGCCGCGAAGGCCCCGGCCGCGTCGTCCTCACCGGCTGCGGCTGCGACCTGCACATCCACCCGGACCACGTCGCCCGCGGCGAACGCCTCATCGCCGCCCTCGACGCCGCCGTCCCCGCACACCTCGTCCACACCGACGACTGAAAACACGCGCGGGGCCGGTGCCCGCCGCCGCGGACACCGGCCCCGTCACGCGCGAGGGCGAACTAGAACACCGGCACACCCGCCCGCGTCAGCCGCCAGTCCACCGAAGCGAACTGCGCCGGATCGATCGTCCCCTTCGCCTTCACCCACTGGATGATCGTGTTGCGGATCTCGTCCGAGTTCGACCACAGCTGCTTCGCCTGCGGCACATGCGGGAAGTTCCCACCGCCCGACGCCCGGTAGTTGTTCACCGCCAGCACGAACTGCGCCGCCGGATCCACCGCCTTCCCCTGGAAGGACAACCCCGAGATCCGCGAACCCGCCGGCTGCGCGATGTCGATGTCGTACGACAACCCGTACACCGCGTCGTAGTTGTAGTCCGGAATCGCCTCGGCGTTCGTCAGCTTCGCCGGATCCACCGCGTCACCCGGCGCCGTCCGCACGAAGTACCGCGCCGAATACTCCAGATACTCCTTCAGCTGCGCACCCGTCAGCAGCCGCGCCTCCATCGTGTTCTCGAACGGATACAGACCCGCCGCATCCCGGATCGTCACCTGCCCGGCCGGGATCGCCGCCGTCCGCGAGAAGCACGAAGCCTGCGACAGCACCGGAAGCGCCGCCCACTGCGTACCCGCCAGCGCCGACTTCACCGTCTCCGCCTGCACGTGGTTGATCAGATCGGTGATCGGCACGTCCTTGACCGGACCCTCCGCCGAGGACATCGCCTGCGTCGAGGTACCGATCACCTGGTTCACGTACGCCACGACCTTGCGGTGCTCGTCCGACAGCAGCCGCGTGATCTTCGCGTCCTCCGCCACCGTGTTCGAGTTCAGCACCTTCGCCGCGACCTTCGCCACCGACCAGCGCCCCTTCTCCCACACCAGCTCGAAGTCGAACAGCGTCAGCCGCTGCCCCCACTTCAGCGGCTCCGACAGCACCACGTCCTTGCCGGTCGCCCTGTTCCTCACCCGGTACTCCGGGATCTCCGTGTGCGCGTGACCCACCAGGATCGCGTCGATCCCCGGCACCTGCTCCGCCACCAGCGCCGCCGCGTTCTCGACGTACGGCAGCTGGTCACCGTACGACGACGTACCGCTCGACCCCGAGTGCGCCGACACGATCACCACGTCCGCACCCATCGAACGCAGCCGCGGCACGTACTTCGCCGCCTGCTCCTCCAGCCCCGGGAACGTCATCTTCCCCTGCACGTTCGCCTTGTCCCACAGCGCGATGCCCGGGTTCGTCAGCCCCAGCACCGCCACCTTCACGTCCCGCCCGCAGGGCGTGCGCAGCTTGTGCATGCTGTACGGCGCGAACGCCGGCTTCAGCGTCTTCGCATCCAGCGCGTTCGCCCCCAGCAGCGGGAAATCGCACTGCTCCTCGAACTTCCGCAGCACCGGAATGCCGTAATTGAACTCGTGGTTCCCCAGCGCCGCCGCGTCATAACCGATCGCGTTCATCGCCTGCGCCATCGGGTGCACCGGACCACGCCGCGCCGTGATCGGATCGACCTTCGCGTAGTAGTACGACAGCTGCGTGCCCTGGATGGTGTCACCCGCGTCGATGAGCAGCGTGTTGCGCCGCCCCTTCTCCGCCCGCACCTGCTCCACCAGCGTCGAGATCTTCGCCAGACCGACGTCGTTGTGCGCCTTGTCGTCGAACTCCTTGTCCGTGAAGTAGTCCCAGTTGAAGACATTCCCGTGCAGGTCGGTCGTCCCCATCACCGTGAACGCGTACGTCCGCGGCCCCTTCGCCTTCGCATCCTGCGGTCCGGCGGCCGCCGCCGGGGTGCTCGTGGCCCCCGCCAGCGCCACGGCCGCCCCCGTCGCGGCCGTGGTCCCTATGAAAGTCCTGCGGTCGAACGCCATGCCATCTCCCTCTTGCGGCTGAACAACGCGCGTAGATTCTGACCCAGCAGTAACAAGTCGCAACACCCCCGCCAGGTTTCGATCCGGTGACCACACCCGAACGGGCGACAGTGCGACAGTGAATCCATGACCCAGGACGCAGCGCACACACCGCACGCATCCCACCAGCCCTACGGCACCCCCGAAGTACCCCGCGTAGCAGTCCGCGGCGAAGCCCGCCTCGAAGTCGACCCCGAAATCGCCCGCATCGGCATCACCGTCAACGCCCGCGGCACCGACCGCCGCACCGCACTCGAAGACCTCACCCGACGCAACAACACCGTCCTCGACCTCATCAAGAGCCACGGCGACACCGTCGAAAAACTCGAAACCGGCGCCCTCTCCATCACCCCCGAACTCACCCGCCACGGACGCGCCGAACGCGTCCGCGCCTACCACGGCCGCGTCCACATCACCGCCGAACTCAGCGACTTCACCACCCTCGGCGAACTCACCACCCGCCTCGCCGACCTCGAACTCACCCAGGTCGACGGCCCCTGGTGGGCCCTGCGCCCCACCTCCCCCGCCCACGGCGAAGCCCGCCGGCAAGCCGTACTCGAAGCCGTCCAGCGCGCCCGCGAATACGCCGAAGCCCTCGGCGCCCGCCTCTCCGCCCTCGTCGAACTCGCCGACCTCGGAGCCGAGAACGCCGCCCCCTTCGCCCAGGCCCCCGGCGGATCCGGCATGCGCACCATGGCCTTCAGCACCACCGAGGACGCCGGCCCCCCGCCGCTCGACCTCGAACCCCAGCGCCAGACCGTCTACGCACAGGTGAACGCCCGCTTCACCATGACCCCGCCCCAACTCTGAAACACGGAACTCTGAAACGCGGATAAAACGGGCCCCCGGGGGTGCTCATCAGAGCACCCCCACGCACATTCAACAATTGTCAACAACCTTTTGCCCATTGGTTGTTGAGCGGACACCAGGAAGCGATTACCTACCCGTTGGTAGGGGAATAGGCTCGCCCCATGCGCCGAGCGAAAATCGTATGTACCCTGGGCCCCGCCACCGACTCATACGACCAGATCAAAGCACTGGTCGAAGCCGGAATGGACATCGCCCGACTCAACCTCAGCCACGGCACCTACGCCGAACACGAGGAGCGCTACCAACGCGTACGCAAGGCCTCCGACGAAACCGGCCGCAGCGTCGGCATCCTCGCCGACCTTCAAGGCCCGAAGATCCGCCTCGGCCGCTTCCACGAAGGCCCCGTACTCCTTGAACGCGGCGACGACTTCACCATCACCGTCGAAGACCACCCCGGCGACCGCCACACCTGCGGCACCACCTACAAAGGACTCGCCGCAGACGTCACCACCGGCGAACGCATCCTCGTCGACGACGGCCGCGTCACCCTCGAAGTCACCCACGTCGACGGCCCCCGCGTCCACACCCGCGTCATCGAAGGCGGCATGGTCTCCGACCACAAAGGCCTCAACCTCCCCGGCGTAGCCGTCTCCGTCCCCGCCCTCTCCGACAAGGACATCGACGACCTCCGCTGGGCCCTGCGCACCGGCGCCGACGTCATCGCCCTCTCCTTCGTCCGCAGCGGCCGCGACATCCAAGACGTCCACCGCATCATGGACGAAGAAGGCCGCCGCCTCCCCGTCATCGCCAAGATCGAAAAACCCCAGGCCGTCGACAACATCGACGACATCGTCGCCGCCTTCGACGGCATCATGGTCGCCCGCGGCGACCTCGGCGTCGAAATGCCCCTGGAACAAGTCCCCATCGTCCAGAAGCGCGCCATCAAACTCGCCAAGCGCAACGCCAAACCCGTCATCGTCGCCACCCAGATGCTCGACTCGATGATCGACAACTCCCGCCCCACCCGCGCCGAAGCCTCCGACGTCGCCAACGCGGTCATCGACGGCACCGACGCCGTCATGCTCTCCGGCGAGACCAGCGTCGGCAAATACCCCGTCGAAACCGTCCGCACCATGTCCCGCATCGTCGAAGCCGCCGAAGAGGACATCCTCGCCAAGGGCCTCCCCCCACTCACCGACCGCAACAAGCCCCGCACCCAAGGCGGAGCCGTCGCCCGCGCCGCCGCCGAAATGGGCGACTTCCTCGACGCCAAATTCCTCGTCGCCTTCACCCAGAGCGGCGACACCGTCCGCCGACTCTCCCGCTACCGCTCACCCATCCCCCTCCTCGCCTTCACCCCCGACCCCGCCACCCGCTCCCAGCTCAACCTCACCTGGGGCGTCGAAACCTTCCTCGGCCCCCACGTCGACTCCACCGACGCCATGGTCGCCCAGGTCGAAGAAGAACTCCTGCGCATCGGCCGCTGCGTGACCGGCGACACCGTCGTCATCACCGCCGGCTCACCCCCCGGCGTCAGCGGCTCCACCAACCTCGTCCGCATCCACCACATCGGCGACCCGGTCCGCTGACCCCCACACGCACCACCGCGCCGGGCCCACCGAACGGCCCGGCGCGACACCGTGCGCACGCCACCACCCCAACACCCCCTGACCCAAGCCCACTTGAGGTCCTACGGTCACCCACATGACCACTCCACGCGAGGCTGCGGGAAGGCATCGAGACGCCGCATACGCGGCCACGATCGACGTCCTGCGCCGCATCGTCGCCAACCTCGGCGGCGACGGCGAACTGCCACAGCCGAAGAAAGGGCTGGCGACAGGCCCGACGCCCGAGTAGGAAGGGCGCCATGAGCACCTCCATACGGACCTTCGCCCGCACCACGCTCGACCTCGGCGACGCGCTGTTGCATCCGTGGGGCCGCAAGCCCGCCGGACCGGAACTCCTCGACGACCTCGTCACCGCCGCGGCCGACCCGAAGATCGCCCTCTGGAACCCCCTCCCGACCGCCGACCACGAAGCCGCCCGGACCTGGCTCGACGCCCGCGAGGACAGCTGGGAACGGGGCACGGGCGCGCCCTTCGCGGTGCTGGCCGCCACCGACGGAGCCCTGCTCGGCACCGTCAACCTCCGCTGGGTCGACCGCGCGGACGGCCTGGCCATGATCGGCTACTGGTTCCTGCCGGCCGCCCGCGGCCGCGGCCTCGCCACCCGCGCCACCAGAGCGGTCACCACCTGGGGCTTCCGCACGGGCGGAGCCCGCCGGATCGAACTCGCCCACGCCGCCGGCAACGAAGCCTCCTGCCGCGTCGCCCACCGCTGCGGCTACCTCCCCGAGGGCGTCCTGCGCGAGTCCCACCTCTTCGGCGACGGCCGCCACCACGACGAACACCTCCACGCCCGCCTCGCCACCGACCCGGAACCGGGCCCCTAGTACTTCGGCCCGATGTGGGCGTCCATGAGGGCGACGCAGTCCTTACGGGCGATGGATACGTTCAGCGGGTCGCTGCCGCGCGCGAGTACGGTCCACCGGACGCCGACTTTCGCGAGGGTGTCGGTGCAGAGCTTCCGGATGTCGTCGGACTTGTTCGTGAAGAAGTACCGCGGGTACTCGTAGCGCTTGCCGTTGCGCACCGTCCAGTTGGTGACCCGACACCCGTCGGAGTGGATCAGCCCCCGGAGGAACTCCCACGGGTGCGCGTCGACGATCTCCTGCTGCCAGCCCTCGAGGACGATCCGCCGCTCGTGCTTCTTCCCGGGCCCGTGCTGCGGGAACAGGCACGGCCAGTGCCGTCCGTAGCTGGTGACGTTGACACAGCCCTGGCGCTGCAGCACGTAGACCTTGTCGGCCGGGCGGACCGCCAGAATGGCCGCCCGGCACTCTTCGATGAGGCCGGGCCAGGCATCCGCGCACGCGATGCGCAGGTAGTGCCCGCCCTTCGGGTGAGAGCTGATGCACCCATCGCCCAGGTAAAGACCGAGGAGATAGGAGTACGCGGCCCGATCGGTCGGGCTCGTGCACGGCTGGGATTGGTTGAGCCGGGGAAGAGGTTCGATGCGGACGCGCCAGGAGCGAATGGCGGCCCGGGATATTCCCGTCTCTTTGCTGACGGAGTTGAGGCTACGGCCGCCGCCCAGAAGTCTGAGAGCGTGCTTGCGAGTCGCGAGGTCGTACATGCGACCGACACTGCTGCGCCTTTTCTGTGCACGTTGCGCATTTCGGGTATGTGACGCCGAAAAGAGTGAAGGTCACGCGTTCTCGCGTGACCTTGGAAAAGAAGGAAAGTGCCCCGGGTCGGACTCGAACCGACACTGTATGGGTTTTGAATCCATTGCCTGCTGCCAATTGGGCTACCGGGGCCCCACGAATCGAAGGTTTGCCCCGACCCGCTGCGAGTCCACCATACCGCAGCTAGGTAGGCTCGGGGGAGCAGTAATGCCCCGTATCAAGGAGCCCCCGTGACCGCCGAGCACGAGTCGACGCCCATGCCCGACGCCGACCAGTCGCACGTTCCGCCGCTGACGACCCGGGTCGTCATCGCCGAGGACGAGGCGCTCATCCGTCTCGACCTCAAAGAGATGCTCGAAGAAGAGGGCTACTCCGTCGTCGGCGAGGCCGGCGACGGGCAGACGGCCGTCGAGCTCGCCCGCGAGCACCGGCCCGACCTGGTCATCCTCGACGTGAAGATGCCCGTCCTGGACGGGATCTCCGCCGCCGAGAAGATCGCCCAGGAGTCCATCGCCCCCGTCCTGATGCTGACGGCGTTCTCGCAGCGCGACCTCGTCGAGCGGGCCCGGGACGCCGGGGCCATGGCGTACCTGGTGAAGCCGTTCAGCAAGAGCGACGTGGTGCCGGCCATCGAGATGGCCGTGTCCCGGTTCGCCGAGCTGCGCGCGCTGGAGCAGGAGGTCGCCGACCTCTCGCAGCGGCTGGAGACCCGCAAGCTGGTCGACCGGGCGAAGAGCATCCTGCAGACGCAGTACGGGCTGACCGAGCCGGCGGCTTTCCGCTGGATCCAGAAGTCGTCCATGGACCGCCGGATGTCCATGCAGCAGGTCGCCGAGGTGGTCATCGAGGACGCCGAGGCGAAGAAGAAGGAGAGCGGGAAGTAGTTCCCGTAGTTTCCGTCCCGGGCTTCCCGGAACATGCGTGAGGCCCGCCTCCCCCGAGGGAGGCGGGCCTCACACGTTGTGTCAGTCCTCGCCGAGGTAGGCCTTGCGGACGTCCTCGTTGTGGAGGAGGTCCTGGCCGGTGCCGGAGAGGACGATCTTGCCGATCTCCATGACGTGCGCCTGGTCGGCGAGGGAGAGCGCCGCCTGGGCGTTCTGCTCGACGAGGAGGATCGTCATGCCCGAGGCCTTGAGCTCGGAGATGGTCGACATGATCTTCTGCATCATCAGCGGGGAGAGGCCCATGGAGGGCTCGTCCAGCATGAGGAGCTTCGGCTGGCACATGAGCGCGCGGCCCATGGCGAGCATCTGCTGCTCACCGCCCGAGAGGGTGCCGGCGGCCTGCTTGCGACGCTCGCCCAGGATGGGGAAGAGGTCGTAGGCGCGCTGGATGTCCTTCTCGATGCCGTCCTTGTCGCTGCGGAGGAAGGCGCCGAGCTGGAGGTTCTCCTCGATCGTCAGCCGGGGGAAGATGTGGCGGCCCTCGGGGGAGTGCGCCAGCTTCAGGGCGACGATCTTGTGGGCGGGGACACCGACGAGGGGCTGGCCGTCGAAGGTGACGCTGCCCGCGGTGGGCTTCAGGAGCCCGGAGAGGGTGCGGAGGGTGGTCGTCTTGCCGGCGCCGTTGGTGCCGACGAGGCAGACGATTTCACCTTCGTTGACCTCGAAGGAGATTCCCTTGACGGCTTCGATCTTGCCGTAGGCGACCTTGAGGTCCTCGACCTTGAGCAGTGCGGTCACTTGGCCTCTCCTTCCGTGCTGGTGGTGCTGGTGGTGCTGGTGGTGCTGTCCGCGTCGGCGTCCGTGTCCGAGTCGGTGGGGGCCTCGGCGTCCGAGTCGGCCGCGGGGGCCTCGTCGTCGTCCGCGGCTTCCGCCTCGGTCTCGGCGGCCGCTTCGGTCTCGGCCTCGGCTTCGGCCTCAGGCTCGGCCTCGGCCTCCGCCTCGGCCGCGGCCTCGGCGTGGGCCTCGGCGGCTTCGACCTCGGCGACCTCGGCCGCGCCCGGTTCGCCCTCGAAGGGGGTGCCGAGGTAGGCCGCGATGACGCGCTCGTCGCCCTGGACTTCGGAGGCGGTGCCTTCGATGAGCTTCTCGCCCTGGACGAGACAGGCGACGCGGTCGCACAGGTTGAAGATGAAGCGCATGTCGTGCTCGATGACGAGTACGGCGATGCCCATGTCCCGGATCGCGAAGATGAGCTCTTCGGCGGCGCGGGTCTCCTGCGGGTTCATGCCGGCGGTGGGCTCGTCCAGGAGGATGAGGCCGGGGTCGCTGGCAAGGGCGCGGGCGATCTCCAGCTTGCGCTGTTCGCCGTAGGGGAGGTTCTTCGCGAGGTGGTCGGCCTTGTGCTCCAGGCCGATGAACTCGAGGAGTTCCATGGCGCGTGCCTCGCTGGCGGCTTCGGCCTTCTTGAAGCCGGGGCCGCGCAGCAGGGCGGACCAGAGGCCTTCCTTGGTGCGGGTGTGGCGTCCGACGAGGACGTTCTCCAGCACGGTCATGTTGTGGAAGAGCCGGATGTTCTGGAAGGTGCGGGCGATGCCGGCCTCGGTGACCCGGTGGGGCTTGGGCGGGAGGACCTTGCCCTTGTAGCTGACGGAGCCCTCGGTGGGGACGTACAGCCCGGTGAGGCAGTTGAAGAAGGTGGTCTTGCCGGCGCCGTTGGGGCCGATGAGTCCGACGATCTCGCCCGCGTTGACCTGGAGGTCGACGCCCTTGACGGCGGTGAGGCCGCCGAAGCGCATGGTGACGCCCTTGGCTTCGAGGACCGTGGTCTTCGTGGTGGTCGTGGTGGTGGTGTCCGTGGTGGTCGTCATGTTGTTCACGCCCCCGCCTTGGCGGTGGCCAGGTCCTTGGGGGCCTGGTCAGCGGTGTCGTCGTGGAACTCGAGCTGCGCGCGCTTGTTGGCGATGAGGCCTTCAGGGCGGAAGCGCATGAGCAGGATGAGGGCGATGCCGAAGGCGAGGAGCTGGTAGTCCTGGAGGAAGGCCAGCTTCGCCGGGATCAGGAAGAGGAGTGCGGCGCCGAGGATGGGGCCGCGGATGGTGCCCATGCCGCCGAGGATGACGGCGGCGAGGAGGAACGCGGAGTTCGGCGGGACGGGCCCGGCGAAGACGTAGTTCTCGGGGACGACCGTGGTGTTGACGTGTGCCTGGACGGTGCCGGCGAGGCCGGCGAGGGTGGCGCCGAGGGCGAAGGCGATGAGCTTGACCTTGAAGCCGTTGATGCCCATGGCTTCGGCGGCGGTCTCGTCCTCGCGGATGGCGACCCAGGCGCGGCCGATGCGGCTGTTGCCCGCGCGGGCGAAGACCAGGACGACCAGGGCCATCACCAGCAGCATCAGGAAGTAGTAGTTGGCGTAGGCGCCGAGTTCGATGCCGGCGACGGTGTGGGACTCGCCGAAGTTCCACCCGAAGATTTCGAGGTGGGGGATGTTCGGGATGCCGTTCGGGCCGTTGGTGACGTCCGGGCCGGAGGTGCCGTCGAGGTTGCCCATGGCGATGCGGAAGATTTCTCCGAAGCCGAGGGTGACGATGGCGAGGTAGTCGCCGCGCAGGCGGAGGGTCGGTGCACCGATGACCACGCCGAAGACGAGGGAGACGATGGCGCCGACGATGACCGCCGCCCAGAAGGGGAGGTGGATGCCGAAGGCGGAGGCGGTGCTGCCGGAGACCAGGGCGGCGGCGTAGGCGCCGACGCCGAGGAAGGCGACGTATCCGAGGTCGAGGAGGCCGGCGAGGCCGACGACGATGTTCAGGCCGAGGGCGACGGTCGCGAAGATCAGGATGTTGACCGCGATCAGCGTGTAGGTGTCGCCGCTCTGCTGGATGAACGGGAAGGCGATGGCGGCGGCCGCGGTGCCGAGGAGGGTGACCTGGCGGTTGTTCGCGGTGAGGACCGAGAAGCGGGCGAGGAGGCCCGACTTGTTCAGGGCGAGGGCCGCGAGGCCGACCGTGATCAGGTAGGCGACGAAGAGCTGCGGTTCCTTGTCATCGGTGTCGATGCCGAAGGTGATGACGAAGAGGCCGAGGGCGAAGACGCCGGTGATGATGAGGATTTCGGCCCAGTTGGGCAGCGTGCTCTTGGCCGGGGTGACCTTGCGGCTGTCGTCGGGGAGCTTGTACGCGGCGAGGGCCGGGACGAGGGAGCCGACGAGGGCGACGTAGGCGCCGGGTTCGAGGTTGATCACGCCGCCGAGGACGACGGTGATCGCGATGACCGTGAACCAGGTGGCTGCGGCGTTGCCGAGGGCGAGGAACCAGATGGCCTTGCGGGAGCCGGCGGGGGTGAGCCAGCCGAAGCCCTTGACGCCGAGCGCGGAGAGCGCGTGGACGAGGGTGAGGGCGGCGCCGGCCAGGGTGATGTACTGCAGG
Organism: Streptomyces yangpuensis; assembly: GCF_024666385.1. Lineage (NCBI taxonomy): Bacteria > Bacillati > Actinomycetota > Actinomycetes > Kitasatosporales > Streptomycetaceae > Streptomyces > Streptomyces yangpuensis. The sequence goes on along the minus strand of NZ_CP102514.1, from coordinate 1,934,297 downwards.
TCGGCGGGGCTGCCGTAGAAGGTGAGGTCGCCGGGGAAGTCGGCGGTCCACGTCCAGGCGAGGAAGGCGCTGACGATGGTGAGGAGGCTGCCACCGATGATCGCGTAGAGGAGCGCGGCGGGTGCGGGTGCCGTCTTCGCGGTCTGGGTCTGCGTCTGCGGGGTGGTGTCTGTGGTCATGGTTCTCACGCCCGATCCGTGACGCGCTGGCCGAGCAGGCCTTGGGGCCGCACGAGGAGGACGACGATGAGGAGAACGAAGGCCCAGACGTTGGACCAGGCTCCGCCGCCGAGCTGCTGCATGCCGGGGATCTCTTCGATGTAGGCGATCGAGAGGGCTTCGGCGAGGCCGAGGACGACGCCGCCGACCATGGCTCCGTAGATGTTGCCGATGCCGCCGAGGACGGCTGCGGTGAAGGCCTTGAGGCCGAGGATGAAGCCCATCTCGAAGTTGATCTGGCCCTTGTCGACGCCGTAGGCGACGGCTGCGACGGCGGCGAACGCGGCACCGATGGCGAAGGCCATGACGATGATGCGGTCGGTGTTGATGCCCATCAGCTTGGCGGTGTCGGGGTCCTGCGCGGTGGCCTGCATGGCGCGGCCGCTGCGGCTCTTCTGGACGAAGACGCCGAGGGCGAGCATGCAGAGCGGGGCGAGGATGAGGACGAAGAGGTCCGCACGCTGGATCGCGAGGCTGTCGGTGATCTTGAAGGCGGGGCCCGTGAACTCGGGGAAGCTGACGGCCTTCTTGGCGTCCGGGTAGAACTGCCAGACGAGCTGCTGGAGCGCGATCGAGAGGCCGATTGCGGTGATGAGGGGTGCGAGCCTGGGAGCGCTGCGCAGGGGGCGGTAGGCGAAGCGTTCGGCTGCGCATGCCACGGCGACGGAGCAGATGGCGCCGCCGATGATCATGACGGGTATCGCGATCAGCAGGCTGGTGCCGGTCGGGAGGATGGCGTAGGCGGTGAGCGCGCCGAAGCCGCCGATCATGAAGATCTCGCCGTGGGCGAAGTTGATGAGCTGGACGATGCCGTAGACCATGGTGTACCCGATGGCGATGAGACCATAGAGAGCACCGAGGGCCAGGCCATTGGCCAGCTGTTGCGGCAGTTCGTGCACCGCAGGGCCTCCGATGAGCGTGTCGGATAAGACTCCGCGCGAGGGCACTGTTTGCGCCCTCGCGCGGCGTTGGTTCAGGTGTTGCGGGTGTTACGGGTGGTGCTGGGTGTTACGGATTACTGGTTGAAGGTGTCGCTCTTGACGTCGACCCACTTGCCGCCCTCGACCTTGTAGACGGTGAGCTGCTTGTTGGTGGTGTCGCCGTACTGGTCGAAGGCGACCTTGCCGGTCACGCCCTCGAAGGAGACCTTGCCGAGAGCCTCGACGACCTTGGCGCGGGCGTCGGTGGGGAGCTTGCCGCTGTTGGCGGCGACGACGGCCTTGACGGCCTGGATGACGGCCCAGCCGGCGTCGTAGGAGTAGCCACCGTAGGCGGCGTACGGGTCCTTGTAGCCCTCGGCCTTGTAGTCCTCGATGAACTTCTTGGCGGTTTCGAGCTTCTCGACCGGGTAGCCGATGGAGGTGGCGAGGTCGCCCTCGTTGGCCTCACCGGAGGCGCTGATGAAGGCGGGGTCCTGGATGCCGTCGCCGCCCATGAGCGGGACGTTGGCGCCGGTCTTCTTGATCTGGTCGGCGAGCAGGCCGCCCTCGGGGTACTGGCCGCCGAAGTAGACGGAGTCGGCGCCGGAGGACTTGACCTTGTCGGCGGTGGAGGAGAAGTCGGTCTCCTTCACGGTGACGTGGTCGGTGCCGGCGACCTCGCCGCCGAGCTTCTTGAACTCGTCGGCGAAGATCGCGGCGAGGCCGGCGCCGTAGGTCTGCTTGTCGTCGACGATGAAGACCTTCTTCTTGCCGGCGTCCTTGAAGAGGTACTGGGCGGCGAACTTGCCCTGGACCACGTCGGTGGCGGCGGTGCGGAAGTAGGTGTCGAAGCCGCGCTTGAACTCGCCCTTGCCCCAGTTGTCGCCCTGGCTGAGCGCGGGGTTGGTGTTGGCGGGGGAGACCTGCGCCAGCTTGGCGGAGGCGAAGACGCCCTGCATCTGCTGGGCGACGCCCGAGTTCAGGGGGCCGACGACGCCGAGGACGTCCTTGTTGCCGACGAGCTTGGTGGCGTTGGCCTGGCCGGAGGCCGGGACGGCCTGGTCGTCGAGGGCCTCGACCTTGAACTCGATGCCCGGGACCTCGTTGTTCTTGTTGGCCGTCTTGGCCGCGAGGTCCACGGAGTTCTTGATGCCCTGACCGAGAGCGGAGAGGGATCCGGTGAGCGGGGCGTCGACGCCGATGACGACGACGGTCTTCTTGCCGCCGCTGTTGTCCTTGGAGCCTCCGTCGCGCGATCCGCAAGCGGTGAGGGTCAGTGCTCCCGTGGTGATCACGGTGGTGAGGATGAGCAAAGAACGGTGTCGCACGATTCTTCCTTTCCCTGGCGCAGCCCTCTGTCGAGGTGCCGTTGGGTCGCCGGGCCGCACTGGAGAGGTCCACGGCCGTGCTGATTCGCGCCCTGCGGCGCGGTGACTGGCCGTGACTCTAGGGCCGAGGTGGCGAGCACCGGGAGGCGGGAAAGGAGGATGTGACGCTCTTGTTATGCCAAGGCCAAGAATGTGTGGTGGGAGTTTGAACAAACCGGACATTTAGGTACCCCAGAGATCGTCCGCATCGTGAGAAATCGCAGTTCCTCTAAGGGGCTTGAGCCCTTCATGCTCCTGTCTTAGATCAAATTGAGCCGAATGTGGCTGCGCGTGCCCAAAAGAATCCTCCGGGTGGTCATTCCCAAGGGAAAAGGCGGATTCGAGCCGTCCTGGGCATTACGCAGCGTGATGATTGCGGTGGTGTGTCGGGACTGTGAACGATCTTGGGTGGACGGGGGAAAGGCCCCTCACCTGCGGTTCGACCGCGCGGAGGCATCTGCCCGGAAGGCGGACAGCCTGCACGGAATGCGGTGACGCCGGTCACACCGGCGGACGCTGGCTCTCCGAGCTGCCGGTCGCACCGCCCTGCTCGGCGCAGCGCCGCGCCACGAACCGGTCGATCAGCTCAAGTGCCTTGTCCCGCCCGGCAGTTCGCTCCTCGGCGCGCCCCGCGGCCACCGCGTCCTCGTGGATCGCGTACTGCTCGTTGGAAAGCCCCTTCTGCTCCCAGTCGAGGCCGGACCATTTCGTGCCCAGGAGGGTCTCCTTCGCCCAGTAGGACACGAGGCTCGTGCACACCTGTACGGGAGAGACGGGGGTGGGGGCGGAGGGGCTCGCGGAGCCCGCCGCGGGGGGTGGCGCGGAGGAGGAGCATCCGGTCAGGGCGAGCGCCGCGAGCAGGGTGTGGGCGGCGTACCGGGCCGTACAAGGCGTGGTCCCCATGGGGGGACGGTAGGCGGTGGCCACCGACGAGACAACAGATGTCACCGCGAAGCGTGCGGAGTGGCCAATTCCGGGCGGTTGACCGACCGGCGGCCCCGCTGGCCGCCGGGTCGGGTGTGAAACGCCTGCCCCTGGACTACGTCCTCGGCGTCCTCGGGTGCGCCGGGGACCCGGCGGCGCTGCCGGTCGTCGAGGGGTTCCTCGGGCGTCGGCGAGCCTGCGGTGCGCCGGGAGGCGGCCCGCGCCGTGCCGGAGCTGCGCCATCGCCTCCGGGGCGGCCGGGCGGGGCCGGCCCGAACCCCGGTGGCGGGCGGTGGCCTGCTCGTCGGGGCCGTGCGGGCCGGGTCAGGCCTGCGCGTGGGCCTCGGCGCCGCCGGCGACCTGGTCGACGTCGCGCAGCAGGCAGGTCAGGCGGGCGGTGCAGATCCGCTTGTCCTGCTCGTCGGTGATGACGATCTCGAAGGTGGTGGTGGAGCGGCCGCGGTGCACCGGGGTGGCGACGCCGGTGACGATGCCGCTGCGGGCGCCCCGGTGGTGGGTGCAGTTGAGGTCCACGCCGACGGCGATCTTGGTGATGCCGCCGTGCATCATGGCGCCGATCGAGCCGAGGGTCTCGGCCAGTACGGCGGAGGCCCCGCCGTGCAGCAGTCCGTAGGGCTGGGTGTTGCCCTTGACCGGCATGGTGCCCACGACGCGGTCGGCCGAGGCCTCCAGGATGCGGATGTCCATGCGCTCGCCGAGGTCTCCGGCCGAGAACAGCGCGGGCAGGTCGATGCCCAGGGCCGCGTACTCCTCGAGGACCTCCTGCGGGAACTTCACTGCGTGCTGCTCACCCATGGTCAGGCTCCGTTCGTCAACGCTCGTTAACTTCATTTCCTGACGGTCGTTCTATCAGGCCGGTTCGAAGCGCACGACGACGGACTTGCTGGCCGGGGTATTGCTGGTGTCCGCGGTCGAGTCGAGCGGGACCAGGACGTTCGTCTCGGGGTAGTACGCGGCCGCGCAGCCGCGGGCGGTGGGGTAGTGCACGACGCGGAAGCCGGGCGCGCGCCGTTCCACGCCGTCCTTCCACTCGCTCACCAGGTCGGTGTACGAGCCGTCGGCGAGGCCCAGCTCGGCGGCGTCGGCGGGGTTGACCATGACGACGCGGCGGCCGCCGGTGATGCCGCGGTAGCGGTCGTCGAGGCCGTAGATGGTGGTGTTGTACTGGTCGTGGCTGCGCAGGGTCTGCAGGAGCAGGCGGCCCTGCGGGACGCGGGGGTACTCCACGGGCGCGGCGGTGAAGTTCGCTTTGCCGGTGCGGGTGGGGAAGCGGCGTTCGTCGCGCGGGGCGTGCGGGAGGCGGAAGCCCTCGGGGCGGGCGGCGCGGGCGTTGAAGTCCTCGAAGCCGGGGACCACGCGGGAGATCCGGTCGCGGACGGTGGCGTAGTCGCGCTCGAACTCCTCCCACGGGGTGGCGGAGGCGGGACCCAGGACGGCGCGGGCCATCCGGGCCACGATCGCGGGCTCGGAGAGCAGGTGCGGGGAGGCGGGGGCGAGGTTGCCGCGGGAGGCGTGGACCATGCCCATGGAGTCCTCGACGGTCACGAACTGCCTGCCCGTGGCCTGGACGTCCTTGTCGGTGCGGCCGAGGGTGGGCAGGATCAGGGCGCGCCGGCCGGTGACCGCGTGGGAGCGGTTGAGCTTGGTGGAGACGTGAACGGTGAGGGAGGTGCGGCGGATGGCGGCCTCGGTGACGTCGGTGTCGGGGGTGGCGCCGACGAAGTTGCCGCCCATGGCGAAGAGGACCTTGGCGCGGCCGTCACGCATGGCCTGGATGGAGCGGACGACGTCGTAGCCGTGGCCGCGCGGCGAGGTGATGCCGAATTCCTTGTCGAGGGCGTCGAGGAAGGCGGGGGCGGGCCGCTCGAAGATGCCCATGGTGCGGTCGCCCTGGACGTTGGAGTGGCCGCGGACGGGGCAGACGCCGGCGCCGGGGCGGCCGATGTCGCCGCGCAGCAGGAGGAGGTTGACGACCTCGCGGATGGTGGCGACGGCGTGCTTGTGCTGGGTGAGGCCCATGGCCCAGCAGACGATGGTGCGCTTGGACGCCAGGATCATGGCGAGGGCGCGCTCGATCTCGGGGCGGGTCAGGCCGGTCGCGGTGAGGGTGTCGTCCCAGTCGGCTTCCTTCGCGGCGGCGGCGAGGTCCTCGTAGCCGTGGGTGTGCTCGCGGATGAAGGCCTCGTCGGTGGCGCCCTCGGTTTCGATGACGAGCTTGTTCAGGAGGCGGAAGAGGGCCTGGTCGCCGCCGATGCGGATCTGCAGGAAGAGGTCGTTCAGGGCGGTGCCCTTGAGCATGCCGAGGGGGGTCTGGGGGTTCTTGAACCGTTCCAGGCCGGCTTCGGGCAGCGGGTTCACCGAGATGATCTTCGCGCCGGCGGCCTTGGCCTGTTCCAGGGCGGAGAGCATGCGCGGGTGGTTGGTGCCCGGGTTCTGCCCGGCGACGATGATCAGTTCGGCCTGGTGGAGGTCTTCGAGGGAGACGCTGCCCTTGCCGATCCCGATGGTTTCCGTCAGTGCGGAGCCGGAGGACTCGTGGCACATGTTGGAGCAGTCGGGCAGGTTGTTGGTGCCGAACTCGCGGGCGAAGAGCTGGAAGAGGAACGCGGCCTCGTTGCTGGTGCGGCCGGAGGTGTAGAAGAGGGCCTCGTCGGGGGAGCCGAGCGCGTTCAGCTCCTCCGCGATGATCGCGAAGGCGCGGTCCCAGCTGACGGCCTCGTACCGGTCGCCGCCCTCGGGAAGGTACATGGGCTGGGTGATGCGGCCCTGCTGGCCGAGCCAGTAGCCGGAGCGGCCGGCCAGGTCGGCCAGGGGGTGCGCGGCGAAGAACTCGGGGGTGACCCGGCGCAGGGTGGCTTCCTCCGCGACGGCCTTGGCGCCGTTCTCGCAGAATTCGGCGGTGTGCCGTTTGTCGCCCTCGGGCCAGGCGCAGCCGGGGCAGTCGAAGCCGTCCTTCTGGTTGACCTTGAGGAGCGTGCGGGCGGTGCGGGCCAGGCCCATCTGCTGCTGCGCGATCCGCAGGGTGTGGCCGATCGCCGGAAGTCCGGCCGCCGCGTGCTTGGGCGGTGTGACCTGCGGTGCGTCCTGTACCGGATCGCCTGTGGGCGGCTTGGTCGCCATCGCGCTCCCCTTCGAGCGTTCGTACGTGCGCAGCACGGGTGGCCGCGTGCTTCGATCCTTGCACGACCCATGGGATTCGGGGGAGGGCGGTCCGGTGTCCGTGGTGTCCGCCCGGGTGCGCGGGGGGCGTCCGGTGGGGCGGGTGCGCCGGTGGGGGCGACGGGCCGGAATTGTCGGTGGGGGCGCCTAGGATCGGGGACGTGGCAGATTCAGCATCGAAGAAGACGGACCAGACGACCGCAGCGGACCGCCCCCGCCTGATGCTCATGGACGGGCACTCCCTGGCGTACCGGGCGTTCTTCGCGCTGCCCGCGGAGAACTTCACGACCGCGACGGGGCAGCCGACCAACGCCATCTACGGCTTCGCGTCGATGCTGGCGAACACGCTGCGCGACGAGGCGCCCACACACTTCGCGGTGGCGTTCGACGTGTCCCGCAAGACGTGGCGTTCGACGGAGTTCCCCGAGTACAAGGCGAACCGTTCCAAGACGCCCGACGAGTTCAAGGGGCAGGTCGAGCTGATCGGCGAGCTGCTCGACGCGATGAAGGTGCCGCGGTTCGCGATCGACGGTTTCGAGGCCGACGACGTGATCGCGACGCTGGCGACGCAGGCGGAGGCCCTCGGTTTCGAGGTGCTGATCGTCACCGGCGACCGGGACTCCTTCCAGCTCGTGTCCGAGCACACGACCGTGCTCTACCCGACCAAGGGCGTCTCGGAGCTGACGCGCTTCACGCCGGAGAAGGTCGAGGAGAAGTACGGGCTCACCCCGCAGCAGTACCCGGACTTCGCGGCCCTGCGCGGCGACCCGTCCGACAACCTGCCGGGCATCCCGGGCGTCGGTGAGAAGACCGCCGCCAAGTGGATCACGCAGTTCGGGTCGTTCGCGGAGCTCGTGGAGCGTGCCGAGGAGGTCAAGGGCAAGGCCGGGCAGAACTTCCGGGACCACCTGGAGGCCGTCAAGCTCAACCGGGTCCTGACCGAGATGGTCAAGGACGTGGAGCTGCCCAGGGGCGCCGCCGACCTGGGCCGCCTGCCGTACGACCGGGCCGCGGTGACCGGGGTGCTGGACGTGCTGGAGATCCGCAACCCGTCGCTGCGGGAGCGGCTGCTGGCCGTGGACCCGGGCGCGGCCGGGCAGGAGGCCGCCCCGGCGCCGGCGCCGGGCGTCGAGCTCGACGGGTCCGTGCTGGGCACGGGCGAGCTGGCGCCGTGGCTGGAGAGCCACGCGGGCGGGCCGCTGGGTGTCGCGACCGTCGACAGCTGGGCTCTCGGCCAGGGCAGCGTCGCCGAGATCGCGCTGGCCGCGGCCGGGGGAGCCGCCGCCTGGTTCACGCCGGCCGAGCTGGACGAGAGTGACGAGCGGGCCTTCGCGGCCTGGGCGGCGGACGCGGCCCGTCCCAAGGTCGTGCACAACGCCAAGGCCCTGATGCGGGTCTTCCCCGAGCACGGCTGGAGCCTCGCCGGCGTCACCATGGACACCGCGCTCGCCGCCTACCTGGTCAAGCCGGGCCGGCGGTCCTTCGCGCTGGACGCCCTGTCCACGGAGTACCTGCACCGTGAGCTGGCCCCCGCCGCCGCGGACGGGCAGCTCGCCTTCGGCGCCGACGAGACCGCCGAGGCCGAGGCGCTGATGGCGCAGGCCCGCGCCGTCCTGGACCTGGGCGACGCCTTCTCCGGCAAGCTCGCCGAGGTCGGCGCGGCCGAGCTGCTGCACGACATGGAGCTGCCGACCTCCGAGCTGCTCGCCCGGATGGAGCGCGCCGGCATCGCCGCCGACCGCGACCACCTGGAAGCGATGGAGCAGCAGTTCGCCGGCGCGGTGCAGCAGGCGGTCAAGGAGGCGCACGCGGCGGTCGGCCACGAGTTCAACCTCGGCTCGCCCAAGCAGCTCCAGGAGGTCTTCTTCGGTGAGCTGGACCTGCCGAAGACGAAGAAGACCAAGACCGGCTACACCACGGACGCCGACGCGCTGGCCTGGCTGGCCACGCAGACCGACCACGAACTCCCGGTGATCATGCTCCGGCACCGGGAGCAGGCCAAGCTGCGTGTCACCGTCGAGGGCCTGGTCAAGACCATCGCCGCCGACGGCCGGGTGCACACCAGCTTCAGCCAGACCGTCGCCGCGACCGGCCGGCTGTCCTCCACCGACCCGAACCTGCAGAACGTGCCGGTGCGCACCGACGAGGGGCGGGCCATCCGCCGCGGCTTCGTCGTCGGCGAGGGCTTCGAGTCGCTGATGACGGCCGACTACAGCCAGATCGAGCTGCGCGTGATGGCCCACCTCTCCGAGGACGAGGGCCTGATCGAGGCGTTCGCGTCCGGCGAGGACCTGCACACCACCGTCGCCTCCCAGGTGTTCGGGGTGGAGCGCGACCAGGTCGACGCCGAGATGCGCCGCAAGATCAAGGCCATGTCCTACGGCCTGGCCTACGGGCTGTCCGCCTTCGGCCTGTCCCAGCAGCTGGGCATCGAGCCGGCCGAGGCGCGCGGCCTGATGGAGACCTTCTTCGAGCGCTTCGGCGGGGTCCGCGACTACCTCCAGCGCGTCGTGGACGAGGCCCGGGCCACCGGATACACGGCGACGGTCTTCGGCCGCCGCCGGTACCTGCCCGACCTCAACAGCGACAACCGCCAGCGCCGCGAGGCCGCCGAGCGGATGGCGCTCAACGCCCCGATCCAGGGCACCGCCGCCGACATCGTCAAGGTCGCGATGCTGCGCGTCGACAAGGCGATCACCGAGGCCGGTCTGCGCTCGCGGATGCTGCTCCAGGTCCACGACGAAATCGTGCTGGAGATCGCCCCCGGCGAGCGGGAGCAGGTGGAGGAGCTGGTGCGCCGCGAGATGGGTGCCGCCGTCGAACTCCGTGCCCCGCTGGACGTGTCGGTGGGCGTCGGCTCCGACTGGGAGTCCGCCGCGCACTGACCCCGCGCGCCGCGCCGGGCGGTGTGCGGCGTGCTGCACGCGGCGTGCGGCGCGCCACGACGAGCGGGCAGCGCCCGTCCCCGTCCGCTCAGGCGGCGGGGACGGGCGTTCGCGTCTCCTCGTCCGAGCGCTGCCTGTCCCGGTCGCGGCGCTGCCGCAGGCGTACGAGGACCCCGTAGACCAGCAGGGCCACACTGAGGCCGCCGCCCGCACCGAAGCAGACGGTCGGGATGATGTCGAGGGGCGTACGGATCCGGTCGAAGAAGGTGAAGAAGCGGATCACGCGGAAGGTCACCCCGATCGAGACGCCCGCCCCGATCAGCGCCAGCGCACCCCAGTACTCCGCGCGGCCCAGCACCGGCACCGACGCGGGCGGCGGGGACGCCGGCAGGCGGCGCAGCGCGGTCGCCGTGAACCACAGCAGCGCACCGGCCGCGATCGCCGAAGTGCCGTACTGCAGGAAGGTGTACGGCGGGAAACCGAAGGCGATGGGCTCACCGAGCCAGGGCAGTGCGTTCGTCCCCCAGCGGTCCATGTGCGTGAAGCTGTCCCACAGCACGTGCGTGAGCGAACCGATGACGGCCGAGACGTAGAACCAGGCGAGGAGCGCGGGCAGTCGACGGTGTACGCGCCATTCCTCGCCCCGCACGAAGGCGTGGACCCTGCCGCGCAGGCGGCGCGGCAGGAGCGCGACGAGCGGCTCGCGCAGCAGCAGCCAGCACCCCACGAGGCCGGCGGTGAGCACCGCGTCCAGCGTGAGGATCCCGGGCAGTGAATGCGTGACGCTCCCGTACGCCATGAAGCCCTCGACGACCGCGTCGGTGAAGTAGAAGGTGTCCGGTGCGAAGGAGCCGAGGACCATCGCGGAGGCGACGAGGGGACCCCGTGCACGCCCCGTCCGGCGGATGGCCGGAAGTACGGCGGCCGCATGGCTGAGAGTGAACGGCATGGCACCTCTTCTGCGCGTTGCTGCGGTCGTTCCCTACTTCGGGCCAATGCGCCCGAAGGGTCCCGACAGTATGCGTGAGCTGCCTGTGGACGTGGGGATCCGGTGAATTCCGGCCCGTGGTGCGTGTCCATTGCAGGGAGTTGACGTAGGGTCACGCGGACGTCGAGGGGGAGGGGTCCGGCTCATGTCGTCTCGGATATTCGGCCGCAGGCTGCGCAGGGGAACGACGGCCGCGCTGGTCTGTGCGCTGACGGCCGCCGCGCTGACCGCTTCGCGGGGCCCGGCGGGCCCGGTCCCGGACACGGCGGTCACGGCCGGCGACAGCGCGGACCGGCCGCTCCCGGCGCCGGGGAGCGGCGGCGACTCGGCCTACTTCACCGAACTGCCGCCGCTGGTGAGCCCGCAGCCGCCACCGGTACTGCTGCCGGACGGGCCGCCCGAGACCCGGCCGCAGGAGCAGCCGGCGACGCCACAGCCGGCGACGGTGGTCGCCGTGGGCGGGGCCGCGCAGGGGATACCGGCGAGCGTACTCGCGGCGTACCAGCGGGCCGAGAAGACGGTGGGGCGGAGCGACCCCGGATGCGGACTGCGCTGGCAACTCCTCGCGGCCATCGGCAGGGTGGAGTCCGGTCAGGCGCGCGGCGGCCAGGTGGACGCGGCCGGCACCACCCTGCGGCCGATCCTGGGTCCGGTCCTCGACGGCAACGGCTTCGCGAACATCGCGGACACCGACGGCGGCGCGTACGACGGCGACGCGAGGTACGACCGGGCGGTCGGGCCGATGCAGTTCATCCCCTCCACGTGGGCGGCCTGGGGCCAGGACGCGGACGGCGACGGGCGCCGCAACCCGAACAACGTCCACGACGCGGCCCTCGCGGCAGCCCGCTACCTGTGCGCGGGCACCAGGGACCTCCGGGTGGAGGCGGACCTGGACCGTGCGGTGCTGTCCTACAACCACTCCACGGAGTACCTGCGGACGGTGCGGTCCTGGTTCACGTACTACCTGAAGGGGACGCACGAGGTCCCGGACAGCGGCGGTACGACGGCTCCCGCACCCACGGCCCCGTCGCCGAAGCCCACCCCGAAGCCGGACCCGGCACCGACGCCCACCCCGGACGCGAAGCCGAGCCCGACACCCACGCCGAGCCCGACACCGACGCCGGACCCGAAGCCCACGCCGACGCCTGCACCGACTCCGACCCCGACCCCCACACCGACGCCCACCCCCACACCGACGCCCACCCCCACACCGACGCCGGACCCGAAGCCCACGCCGACGCCTGCACCGACTCCGACCCCGACACCCACACCGACGCCCGGTCCGACCGTGACCCCGTCGCCGAAGCCCAGCCCCACGGCGAGTTCCGGGCCGACCCGGCGTCCGACGCCGACGCCGACGCCGACGCCGACTCCGGCTCCGGGTCGGACCTCGACGCCGAGCGCGAGCCCGACCGGTACCCCGTAGGGCAAAAGGAGTTGGCGGCCCGTCACCCGACCCCTGATGATTCCGGTTGTTCAGGGGGCGGAGGAGGGTGCATGGCCGATGTGTTCGCGTGTGCGGGGTGCGGAGCCGCGCTGACGGCCTCCCTGACGCGGGTCGCGCTCCCCGCCCGCGCCCACCAGCGCTACGGGCACGACCTGCTGCCCGCCCTGATGGAACAGGGCACCTACGCCGTCGACCCGGAGCCCTCCGGCCCGCCCTGGCGGCCGTGGAGCGGGATCGGGGCCGACGAGGCGGCCGCCCGCGGTGTGTTCGCCCCGGTCCCCTCCCTCTCCTTCGGGCCGCCGGGCACGTTCCTCGTCGCTCCGGGCGATACCCGCGACACCGTCCTTATCCCCGAGCGCTGCGACGGCTACTGCCTGGGCCTGGACGGTCGGGCCGGCCCGAACCTGGCCTGCGCGCACTGCGGACGGGCAGTGGCCACCCGCATCGACGACTGCACGCTCTGGCAGGTGGTGCGGCTCGACCCGGCCGCCGTCGACCGGATCCCCTCCGCGGACCCCGCCCCGACCGCCGACTGGGCCGAGCTCACCCGTGACCCGCAGTACGCGCCGCCGATCGAACCGCCCGGCCGCTGGAGCCCGCAGTGGGAGGCGGCCGTGGCGGTCGCCCTGGCCCACCTCCTGGCCGTCTCGGGAGGAAACCGCGTCAGCGTCCCCGCGGGCCTCCTCGCCACCGCCTTCGGCCGCGCGCTCGACGGGCTGCTCCCGGCCGGGCCGACGACGAACATCCTGGCCCTGGCCGGACCGGGCCTGCCCACCCCCACTCCCGCCACCGGCATCGTCCTCGTCCCGCAGCACCCGCAGACGGGTGAAGCCTGGCAGCCGCCGTCCGGCACCGCCGAGGCCGTGCCGCTGGCCGCCGACGTATGGATGCACCTGGCCTTCCACGACGACCGGCGGCTGGTCCCCGCGACCGGCGTGCTTCCCGACGGAGTCCTGCGTGACGATCCACTGCCCCGCCATCCGTGGAGGGTCTTCCGCCCCGACCGCAGCGTGCTCCTGCACACCCTGTCCCGGCTGCCCGCCGTCCGCGAACCCTGGCTGCGCGCGATCCACGACCGCCTGAGCAGCCGCCCCTGGTAGGCCTTGTCCTCAGAGGGGGTCCCCGGCGCCCGTGCGCCGGTGTCCACGCTCAGGGCCTGCACAGGTCGGGGGCCGTTCCCGCTGATCCACGGTCCGGACGGTTCTCATCTCGACCCCGCGTTGCTACGGTGCCCCATCTCTGACGCCTCATCAGATCCCGGAGCACCGGCATGCGCGCATTCGTCGCCGCCGTCGTCGGCCTCGCGGCCGCGCTGGCCCTCGTGTTCGCCCTTACGGCGTTCGGGGTGCCCGAAGGCGAGACCTCACCCAAGCCCCTGCTCACCACCGCGCCCCCCGCGCCCGGAAAGTAGAGGAGGGCCGGGCGTGCGACGCAGAGCGAGCCTTGTCCTGCTGGCCGTCGCCGTGTTCTGCGCGGCCCTCGCGCCGCTGCTGCGCTGGTACGCGTACCCACGGCTCGCCAAGATCCCGCCGAACCAGTACCAGGAGATGGTCCTGGAGGCGAAGGACGCGACCCTCCTCGACTACACCGGCGGCATGCAGCCCAAGAAGGTCGACAAGGTCACGATCGTCCAGACCCTCAAGGGCAACGTGGAGGCGTCCAGGGAGATCGAGACCAGCGCCGGCAAGGACGTCGTCGTCTGGGACACCCTGTCCTACATCATCGGGCCCGACGGCAAGATGGTCTCCCAGATCCCCGAGCGCTACATCTTCGACGCCCACACCCAGGATCCCGTGCACGCCACGGGCGAGATGGTCGACGGCGACGCCGTCAGACGCGAGGGCATCGAGTTCAAGTGGCCCTTCTTCACCGAGCCGCGCGACTACCTCTACTTCGACGCCCAGACCCGCACCTCCTCGCCGATCCACTACGTCGGACCGCGCACGTACCGGGGTATGGACGTCTACTACTTCGAGCAGACCGTCCCCTGGACGAAGGTCCCCATGCCGAAGAAGATGCCGATCGAGGGCATCGACCCGGCCACGATCGAGGCGGCCACCGGCACCACCCTCTGGTACACGGCGAAGGCGATGTTCTGGGTCGACCCGGTGACCGGGGCGCCCGTCAACGCCGAGCAGGAGATCCAGCAGGAGATGCGCGGCGGGATCGCGGCGGGCGGCCCCGACGGCAAGCTCACCGCCTTCGCCGGGCACGTGAAGATGCGCGAGGACTACGCCGAACACACCCTCGACCTGGTCGCCTCCAACCGTACGAAGGTCCTCGCACTGCACACCTACGCCCCGGCCGGCCTGGCCGCCGGCGGGCTGGCGTTCCTCGGGCTCGCGCTGTGGCTGGAGGCCCGCGGCCGCCGCGCACGGGACGGGGTGCCGGAGGGCGGCGAAGGGATCAGCCCCGCCTGAGCCGGGCGTTGGTGTGGCGGGTGGGCTCGGCGGTGGCCGGATCCTCCGGCCACGGGTGCTTGGGATAGCGGCCGCGCAGCTCCGCGCGGACGGCCCGGTAGCCGCCCTGCCAGAACGAGGCCAGGTCCGCGGTGACGGCCGCGGGCCGCCCGGCCGGCGACAGCAGGTGGACGAGTACGGGAACCCCCGCCACCCGCGGGGTCTCGGCCAGCCCGAACAGCTCCTGGAGCTTCACCGCGAGCACCGGCTGCTCGGCGGTGTAGTCGACGCGGATCCGCGAGCCGCTGGGGACCTCGATCCGCTCCGGCGCCAGCTCGTCCAGCCGGACCGCCTCGCCGGTGGCCCACGGCAGCAGCCGGTTCAGGGCCTGGCCGGCGTCGATCCGGGCCAGGTCCGCGCGGCGCCGGGCGCGGGACAGCTCCGGCTCCAGCCAGTCGTCGGCCCGCGCCAGCAGTACGGCGTCGTCCGCCACGTCGGGCCAGGGGCCGCCGAGCGTCCGGTGCAGGAACCCGAGGCGGGCCCGGAGCCCTTCCGCGTCCGCGGACCAGCGCAGGAGCCCCACGCCCTCGGCGCGCAGCCCGTCGAGCAGGGCGGCCCGTACGAGCGCCGGGTCGGGGCTGCGCAGCGGGCGCGTCGCGAGTTCGATCGCGCCCAGCCGCTGCGCCGCGCGGGTGACGACGTCCCCCTCCTCCCAGCGCACCTCCTCGGCGTCGGTCCGCAGGTGGGCGGCGGCGGTCAGGGCGGTGTCCTCGTCGATGACCGCGGCCAGCCGGATGCGTGCGGAGGCCGAGTGCGGGGGCCGGTCGGCGACGGCGACGGCCAGCCAGGGCGCGTGCCGCAGCGGTGACCCGTCCCCGAGCCCGGCCCCGGTCCCCGAGGCCATGAGGAAGGCCCCCTCGCCCCTGGCCTTCGCCACCCGCTCGGGGAAGGCGAGGGCGGCGACGAGCCCGGCGGCGAGGTCATCGGGTGCGGCGCCACCGCCGCGGCTCGGCCCCGCACCCCGCTCCTCGAACGCCGGAGGGGCTGGATTCGCCGGCTGTCGTGCACCGGTGTCCGCGGCGGAGGCCGGGATCCCGGCCCCGGCCGCGGAGCCCGGCGCCATGGAGCCGGTGCCGGTGCCGGTGCCGGGCGCGGGCACGCGCCCGGCGACTCCGGCCCCGGTTCCGGACGGGCGCCCCGCGGCCCCGGACGGGGTCCCGGTCCCGGATGCGGAAGTGCGCCCCGCCCCGGTTCCGGTCCACGCCCCGGCCCCTGCCCCTGCCCCGGTCCCGGCCCCGGTCCCGGCGGGGGTCCCGGAGGCGGGTTCCGCAGTGCCTCCCGCAGGGGCAGCGGCGCGCTCCAGACGGCGGGCCTCCGCGCGCCAGCGTGTCGCGTAGGAGTCGGTGCCCGCGCGGGCCGCGCGCCAGGCGGCGGCCAGGTCGTCCCCGTACTCGCGCGGCGGCTCCTCGCTCAGCAGCGCCACCACCTCCGCCGCCCGGCGGGCGCCGAGTGCGGCGCCGCCGTCCAGCAGGGCCCGCGCCAGCCGCGGGTGCAGCCCGAGCCGGGCCATCCGCAGCCCGCGCGGGCTCGGCCGGCCGGCCCCGTCCACCGCGCCGACGGCCAGGAGCACCTCCCGCGCCGCGGCCATCGCCCCGGCCGGCGGGGCGTCCAGCAGCGCCAGCCCGGCCGCGTCCGGGTCGCCCCAGCACGCCGCCTGCAGGGCGAACTGCGCCAGGTCGGCGATGCGGATCTCCGGCGCCGGGAATGCCGGCAGCCGGCCGTCCTCCGCCTCCGTCCAGCAGCGGTACACCACGCCCGGAGCCTCGCGCCCGGCCCGGCCCGCCCGCTGGCGCCCGGCCGCGCGGGAGGCCCGTACGGTCGCCAGCGCACCCAGCCCCCGGGCGTGGTCCACCCGCGGTTCGCGGGCCAGCCCCGAGTCGACCACCACCCGCACCCCGGGGACGGTCAGGCTCGACTCCGCGACCGCCGTCGCCAGGATCACCCGGCGGTGGCCCGCAGCCGTCAGCGCCGCGTCCTGCACGGCCGCCGGGGCCCGGCCGTGGACCTGGAGCACCTCCGCGTCCACGCCGCCCAGCTGCCCCGCCACCCGGGCGATCTCGCCGACGCCGGGCAGGAAGCACAGCACGTCACCGGAACGTTCCGCCAGCGCCCGCCGCACCACCGAGGCCACGTGCGCGAGCTGCGCCGGATCCACCCGCATCCCGTGCGGGGGCCGCACCGGGCGGGCCGGCGGCGCCCAGACGGTCTCCACCGGGTACGACACCCCCGCCGCCTCCACCACCGGCGCACCCCCCAGCACCCGGGCCCAGCCCGCGGAGTCCGTCGTCGCCGAAGCCGCCACGAGCCGCAGCTCCGGGCGCAGGGTCTCCCGTACGTCGAGGAGGAACGCCGCGACCGTGTCGGCGTCCAGGTGCCGCTCGTGGCACTCGTCCAGGACGACCACGTCCACGCCGGACAGCTCCTGGTCGCGCTGGAGCCGCTGCAGCAGCACCCCGGTGGTCACCACCTCCACCACCGTGCCGGGCCCGGCCACCCGCTCCCCGCGGACCGTGAAGCCGACCGAACCGCCGGTCTGCTCGCCCAGCAGCCACGCCATCCGGCGCGCCGCCGCCCGGGCGGCGATCCGCCGCGGCTCGGCCACGACCACCCGGCGCCGGGGGCCGCCGCCCACCAGGCCCGCGAGGACCAGCGGGACCAGCGTCGTCTTGCCGGTGCCGGGCGGCGCGCACAGCACCGCGGCGCCGTGCGCGTCGAGCGCACGGACGAGCCCGGGCAGGGCCTCGCGTACGGGAAGGGCGTCGAGGGCGGCCTGGCGGATCAAGGGGTCAGGCCCTCTCGCAGACGAAGATCGCGGTGCCGGGGATCAGGTTGCCGCGCAGCGGGGACCAGCCGCCCCACTCCTGGCCGTTCCACTCGGGCCACTCGGGCTCGACGAGGTCGAGCAGGCGGAAGCCGCCCGCGACCACGTCGCGGACCCGGTCGCCGACGGTGCGGTGGTGTTCGACGTACACGGCGCGCCCCCGCTCGTCCTGCTCGACGTACGGGGTCCGGTCGAAGTAGGAGGCGGAGACGGTCAGGCCCTCGGGGCCGGGTTCGTCGGGGAAGGCCCAGCGGACGGGGTGGGTCACGGAGAAGACCCAGCGGCCGCCGGGGCGCAGCACCCGGTGCACCTCGCGCATGACGTTGACCGGGTCCGCGACGAAGGGGACGGCGCCGTAGGCGGAGCAGGCCAGGTCGAAGGAGCCGTCGCGGAAGGGGAGGTTCCCGGCGTCCGCCTCCACGAGGGGGATGTCGTCGCCGATGCGCAGGGCGTGCTGGAGCTGGCGGTGGGAGAGGTCCAGGGCCACGGGACGGGCGCCCTGGGCGGCCAGCCAGCGGGAGCACTGGGCGGCGCCGGCACCGATCTCCAGCACGTCCTTGTCCTTCAGGGAGGCGGCGGGGCCGAGGAGGGCCGCGTCCGCCTCGTCGAGGCCCTCGGGGCCCCAGACGAAGCGGTCGTCACCGAGGAAGGCGCCGTGCTCGCTCTGGTACTCGTCGGCGTTGCGGTCCCACCAGCCGCGGCTCGCCCGGCTGCTCTCCGCTTCCCCGGCGTCACGGCGTGTGGCCTCGGCGTCGTCCGCGGAGCCCGGATCGGCCGTGTACGCGTTCTCGGGGGCGTCGTCCTCTTGGTTCATGGGGCCCGTCGTCGTAGTCTGCGAGTGTCTTGGGAAGTGGCAGGAACCGCCATCAGGGCGTTCCCGCCCATGAATTGTGCCGGTTGTGCGGTGATCCGCCCGGGCTGTGGGCCTTCGCGCATTGACCCTGTCCGGCCGCCCCCGTATGCTACAAGTTGCGCTGCGAGCCTGTGCTCCTCAGACCTAGCAGGCTGCGCTTGCATCTGTTGATGTCCCCTCGGTTTTCGAGGCCCTCCCCGCTTCTGCGGATCAGGGGCTTCCTTGGCTGTCCGGCTTCTTCGGCAGATGCCGATAAGGGCTCCCGGCGTAGCAGTACCTACGACTTTCTGTCCGTAACCGGAGCCCTTTCCCACATGACGAGCAGCACCGAGACCACCTCTACCACTCCGCAGGTAGCGGTCAACGACATCGGTAACGAGGAAGCCTTCCTCGCCGCGATCGACGAAACGATCAAGTACTTCAACGACGGCGACATCGTCGACGGCGTCATCGTGAAGGTCGACCGGGACGAGGTCCTGCTCGACATCGGTTACAAGACGGAAGGCGTGATCCCGAGCCGCGAGCTCTCGATCAAGCACGACGTCGACCCGAACGAGGTCGTCAAGGTCGGCGACGAGATCGAGGCCCTGGTTCTCCAGAAGGAGGACAAGGAAGGCCGTCTGATCCTGTCCAAGAAGCGCGCTCAGTACGAGCGTGCCTGGGGCACGATCGAGAAGATCAAGGAAGAGGACGGCATCGTCACCGGTACCGTCATCGAGGTCGTCAAGGGTGGTCTCATCCTCGACATCGGCCTCCGCGGCTTCCTCCCGGCCTCCCTGGTCGAGATGCGCCGTGTCCGCGACCTCCAGCCCTACGTGGGCAAGGAGCTCGAGGCGAAGATCATCGAGCTGGACAAGAACCGCAACAACGTGGTCCTGTCCCGCCGTGCCTGGCTGGAGCAGACCCAGTCCGAGGTCCGCCAGACGTTCCTCACCACCCTGCAGAAGGGTCAGGTCCGCTCCGGCGTCGTGTCCTCGATCGTCAACTTCGGTGCCTTCGTGGACCTGGGTGGCGTCGACGGTCTCGTCCACGTCTCCGAGCTGTCCTGGAAGCACATCGACCACCCGTCCGAGGTTGTCGAGGTCGGCCAGGAAGTCACCGTCGAGGTCCTCGACGTCGACATGGACCGCGAGCGTGTCTCCCTGTCGCTGAAGGCGACGCAGGAGGACCCGTGGCAGCAGTTCGCCCGTACGCACCAGATCGGTCAGGTCGTCCCGGGTAAGGTCACCAAGCTGGTTCCGTTCGGTGCGTTCGTCCGCGTGGACGAGGGCATCGAGGGTCTGGTCCACATCTCCGAGCTGGCCGAGCGCCACGTGGAGATCCCGGAGCAGGTCGTCCAGGTCAACGACGAGATCTTCGTCAAGGTCATCGACATCGACCTCGAGCGTCGCCGGATCTCGCTGTCCCTGAAGCAGGCCAACGAGTCCTTCGGTGCCGACCCGGCGTCGGTCGAGTTCGACCCGACCCTGTACGGCATGGCCGCGTCCTACGACGACCAGGGCAACTACATCTACCCCGAGGGCTTCGACCCCGAGACCAACGACTGGCTCGAGGGCTACGAGAAGCAGCGCGAGGCCTGGGAGACCCAGTACGCCGAGGCGCAGGCTCGCTTCGAGCAGCACCAGGCCCAGGTCATCAAGAGCCGCGAGGCCGACGAGGCCGCCGCTGCCGAGGGCGCTGCCGCCCCGGCCGCCGGTGGCAACGCCGGTGCGGGCATCTCGGGTGGTTCCTACTCCTCGGAGTCGGACGAGACCTCCGGCGCCCTGGCGTCGGACGAGGCCCTGGCCGCGCTCCGCGAGAAGCTGGCCGGCGGCCAGAGCTGATCGCAGCGCGCTTCGCACCGACGGTGTGAGCAGAGCTGATCGAGTACGACGGTGAGGCCCGTCCCCTTCGGGGGGCGGGCCTCACCGCGTTCCCGGCACGGTGCCGGTGGATACCGGTCCCGGCGCGGATGCCGGTGCCGGTGCGGATGCCGTGATCCGTTGCGTTCCTGTGAATGCGCCCAACTGGGGAATGGCGCCGCCGCCTTGGACGTTCTTCGCAGAGAACGAGACGAGGAGGAGTGGTGGCGGTGCTTGATCCACAGGGCTTGTACGAATGGGATGCCAAGGGTCTGGCGGTGGCGGACCTGGCGGTCGCCCAGGACTCGGCCGGGCTGGTCATGCTGTACCACTTCGAGGGGTACATCGACGCGGGAGAGGCCGGCGAGCAGATCGTCGAGCGGCTCCTGGACACCCTGCCCCACCAGGTGGTCGCCCGCTTCGACGCGGACCGCCTCGTGGACTACCGGGCACGCCGGCCGCTGCTGACCTTCCAGCGCGACCACTGGGCCGAGTTCGAGGAGCCGCGGCTGGAGGTCCGGCTGGTCCAGGACGCCACCGGAGCGCCCTTCCTGCTGCTGTCCGGACCGGAGCCGGACGTGGAGTGGGAGCGCTTCGCCGTCGCCGTCCGGCAGATCGTCGAGCGCCTCGGGGTCCGGCTCTCGGTCAACTTCCACGGCATCCCGATGGGCGTCCCGCACACCCGGCCCGTCGGCATCACCCCGCACGGCAACCGGACCGACCTCATGCCGGGCCACCGCAGCCCCTTCGACGAGGCGCAGGTGCCCGGCAGCGCGGAGTCCCTGGTGGAGTTCCGCCTGTCCCAGGCCGGGCACGACGTCCTCGGCGTCGCCGCGCACGTGCCGCACTACGTGGCCCGCTCCCCGTACCCGGACGCCGCGCTGACGGTGCTGGAGGCGATCACGGCGGCGACCGGCCTGGTGCTGCCGGCCGTGGCGCACGCGCTGCGCACCGAGGCGCACCGTACGCAGACGGAGATCGACCGGCAGATCCGCGAGGGCGACGAGGAGCTGGTCAGCCTCGTGCAGGGGCTGGAGCACCAGTACGACGCGGCCGCGGGCGCCGAGACCCGGGGCAACATGATCGCCGAGCCGGTGGAGCTCCCGTCGGCGGACGAGATCGGCCGCGAGTTCGAGCGCTTCCTGGCGGAGCGGGAGGGCGAGAGCTGACGTACGGCGGGCGCCCCCTATGCTGCGGGGCATGCTGAAAGTGGGCCTGACGGGCGGAATCGGTGCCGGCAAGAGCGAGGTCTCGCGCCTGCTGGCGGGGTACGGGGCGATCGTCGTCGACGCCGATCGGATCGCGCGGGAGGTCGTCGAACCCGGTACGCCGGGCCTCGCGGCCGTCGTGGCGGCCTTCGGGGAAGAGGTGCTGACCCCCGAGGGAACGCTGGACCGGCCCAAACTGGGCTCCGTCGTCTTCGCCGACCAGGACAAGCTCCGGACCCTCAATGCGATCGTGCACCCGCTGGTCGGCGCCCGGTCCGCCGAGCTGGAGGCCGCCGCGGGCCCCGACGCCATCGTCGTGCACGACGTACCGCTGCTCACCGAGAACGGCCTCGCACCCCTCTACGACCTGGTGGTCGTGGTGGACGCGGCGCCGGCCACGCAGCTCGCCCGGCTGACCGCGCTGCGCTCGATGGCCGAGGAGGAGGCCCGGGCCCGGATGGCCGCGCAGGCCACGCGCGAGCAGCGGCTGGCGGTGGCCACCCTCGTCATCGACAACGACGGGCCGCTGGAGGCGCTGGAGCCCCAGGTGCGCAAGGTGTGGGAAGAGCTCACCGCGCGGGCGGCGGGCGGCACCACCGCCTGACGTGTGCATGGAATAGCGGGTGGGGCGGGGGCGTTGAAGGCGCCGGTAGAGGGAAGGATTCATACCGTGTCCGAGACCGCACGCCCCACGCCGTCCAGCCCGGAAACACACGTCATTGACTTCCGGGCGGCCGAGCAGCTGCTCGCCGCACGTGACCCGCGCGGTGCGGTCAAGCTGCTCGACTCGGTCGTGGCCGCCCACCCGGAGAACACCGCGGCCCGGCTGCTGCGCGCCCGGGCCTTCTTCGCCGCCGCCCAACTGCGCCCGGCGGAGCTGGAGTTCGAGCTGGTGCTGGAGCGGGAGCCGGACAACGCCTTCGCCCACTTCGCGCTGGCCCGCACGCACGAGCGCGCTGGCCGGCCCGAGCAGGCCCGCAAGCACTTCCGGCTGGCCGCGGCCCTCGATCCGCAGCCCGACTACCTGGCGGCGGCCCGCTTCGAGGAGCAGGCCTGACCGCTCCGGGGTCCCGGCCGGCCGGGCGCCGCGCGCCGGGGCCCGCGGCTACGGATTGAGCTTGTTCACGGCCTTCGTCGTCGTCTTCTTGAAGGCGGCGACCGGAGCCTGGGACAGGTCGCCCATCTGTCCCCACTTCACGACGGTCACGGTGGAGCCGTCGCGCCCGATCCCGTACAGGTGCACGCCCGGCTCGGACTCCGGGATCGAGGTGTGGACCCCGTAGACGTGCGCGCCCTCCTCGACGGGCAGGGTCCCGTAGTCCTGCCAGGAAGCCGTGCCGCCCGGGGTCGTGCGCAGCCAGTCGGCGGCGCAGGCGGCGACCCTGCGCTCCAGCGTGCCGACGAGCTTGGCGGCCGCGGCGGGCGAGGCGGAGCGTACGGAAACCTGCACGGCGCCCGTGTCGAACTCGGTGCCGAACGTGCGGTGCCAGCTGCCCGCCGCCGGGAGCGCGCCGTCCAGGCAGAACGGCGCCGTCTCGGGCAGCCCCGCGGTGATCTCGCCGGCGTACCAGGCGGACGACGGGTGCGGCGGCAGATCGGTGCCGTTCAGGAAGCCGGGCGCGGTGGCGGCCGCGGCGGGCGAGGCGGTCAGGGCGAGGGCGGCGGCCGCCGCGACCAGCGCGGTCGCGAGGCCGGAGGCGGTGCCGGTACGTCGGAACATGTCGGTTCTCCCCGTGGATGCGTCGGTGTGCGTGCCTGACGAGACTGTTCCCCGGCCGGGGGCGGGGGCCACGGTTCGGGGCGAAATCGGGACACTGGAACGCCCGTACACGCTGTCACCTGGGGGAACACCTCAGGCATGGAACGGAGCCACGGGACGGGGGACGGGGGACACCGTGAGTGAGGCCGAGGATTTCGCGCGGCTGATGCGGGAGATGAAGGAACGCGGCGGGCTGAGTTACGGCGTACTGGCGCGCAGACTGCACACGAGTACGTCGACTCTGCACCGCTATTGCAGCGGGGACGCACTGCCCGTGGAGTTCGCCGTGGTGGACCGCTTCGCGCGGGCCTGCGGGGCCTCGGCGGCGGAGGCGGTGGACCTGCACCGGGCGTGGCTGCTGGCGGACGCCCGGCGGCGGGCGGGGACGGCGGCATACCGGCCCGCATCCCGGCCCGCGCCGGAGCCGGTGCCGGAGCCGTCGGCCGCGCCGGAGCCGGAGCCGGAGCCGGTGCCGTCAGCCGCGCCCGAGCCGACCGTCGCTGCGGAGCCGACGCCCGCTGTCGTGGGGGAGTCGGCCGTGGTGGTCGGCCCGGCCGCGGCGGCGGGGCCGGGGGCCCGCCCGTCCTGGTACCGGCGCCGGGCGGCCGTGGCCGCCGCCGCCGGGCTCGCGGCGGGGGCGGTGGCCGTGGCACTGCTGGCGGTGACCGGGCCGGACCCGGGCGCGCCCTCCGCCGGTCCGGGGGCAGGGGGCGGGGCCGGTACGCGGGGGCCTTCGGGATCCGCCTCCGCGGGGCTCACCCCGCCGGAGGCGGGAGCGGCTCCACCGGAGTCGGCGACGGGTCCCGCGACGGGTTCGGCACCGCCATCGGAACCGGGGGCAGGATCCGCCACCGCGTCGGCTCCGTCCTCCGCCTCGCCGCCCGTCCCGGCCCCCGGCCGGGTACCGGCGGCGCCCCTGAAGGCGGCGGTGCGGTCGCACGTGTGGGCCGCGGGCTGCGATCACGCGTACCTGACCGAGCGGGGTCCCGGATCGGTGCCCCCGCCACCGGTGGAGGCCGACGCGCCCGCCTGGGCGGCGGCGCAGCGCGCCGTGCACGCGGGGTCCCAGATCGTCGAGGTCACCCTGCACGGCACGGGTGGGGGAGCGGTCGTCCTGGAGGGCCTGGAGGTGCGGGTGGGCGCCCGCCGTACGCCGCCCGCCTGGAACGTCTACCAGATGTCCCCGGGCTGCGGCGGAGGTCTCACCCCGGCCGCCTTCGCCGTCAACCTGGACGCGCCGCGCCCGCTGGCCCGCCCCGTCGCCGGGAACGACGCGGGGGGCCGGCAGCCGGCCCCGGCCTTTCCGATGCGGGTCTCGGCGGCCGAGCCGGTCGTCCTGCGGGTGGAGGCCGCCACCACGGGTTGCGACTGCGACTGGTCCCTCGACCTGCGGTGGACCTCGCCGGCCGGCTCGGGCACCCTGCGCGTCGACGACGGGGGACGCCCGCTGCGCACGAGCGCCGCGCCCGGGCGGCCGGTTTACGGGTACGCGCTGGAGCAGGGCCGCTGGGCCCGCTGAAACAGCAGGTCAGGGGCGATGTCGGTGGGCGCACCTAAACTCATGGCAAAGGGGCCGGAGGGCCCGCGAGGACAGTGTGAGCACGTCGTGAGGGAGCGGGAGGGGGACATCATGACAGCGCAGCAGGAGACACGGCCGGAGACAAAGCCGGAGACACAGGCACCGCGGTGGTCGCCGCAACGGTCACTGCCGCAGCCGCAGCCGCAGCCGCAGCCGCAGCCGCAGCCGCAGCCGCAGCCGCAGCAGCGGCAGTCGCAGCCGCCGACGCCGCAGCCGTCCGCGCTGCTGCGCCACGCCGCCGTCTTCCTGCCCGCCGCTGTCCCCCGGCAGGGCCGGGTCGCCTTCTGGTCGCCCGACGGGGACCCGCTGCCCGAGGCCGGCACACCGGCCCCGCTCACCGTCGTCCGTCCGCACGGCGCCGGGGTCCGCAGCCGGACCGTGCCCGCGGTGACCTTCTCCGTGGCCGCCGCCCTGCCCCTGCTGGTGCGGGCCCCCCGCAGCCCCGCCGCGCATCCCGCCACGCGGGCCTGGGGCACCGCCGCCACGCAGGCCCTCACCCTGGCCGCGCGCGGCAGGCTGCTCCCCGGGCTCACCCCCGAGGGCGTCGACGCCTGGCGGGCCGGCCCGCTCGACGCCGCCGACATCGCCCATCTGCGGGCGATCGCCGCCGCCCTGCCCCACGAGGGGTATGCGACGCCCCTCGCCGGGCGACGCCCGCTCCGGCTGCCCGAACCGGAGGCACTGGTCCGCGCCTTCCTCGACGCCGTCGCCGACAGCCTGCCCCGTACCCCGGCGGCGGCCGTCGCCGCCGGACGGCCGTTCGCCGCGCGGGAGCCGCAGCGGGTCCCCGGGATACAGGAGTGGGCCGCGCAGGTCGCGGCCGGGGCCGACACCGGGGTCGGGCTCTCGCTCCGGCTCGACCTGTCCTCCTTCCGCCTCTTCGACGAGGCCGAGGGGGAGGAGACCCGGCGCGCCGGCGCCGCCGTCGTCCAGGTGCACAGCCTCGCCGACCCGACGCTGGTCACCGATGCGGGGCAGCTGTGGGCCGGCACGGCCGGGGCCGGTTTCGGGCCGCGCGCCCGGATCGACGCCGTGCTCGCGCTGCGCCGGGCCGCGCGGGTCTGGCCGCCGCTGCTGCGCCTGCTGGACCAGCCCGTGCCCGACGCCCTGGCGCTGTCCGACCCCGAGCTGGAGGACCTGCTGGGGGTGGCCGCGACCCGGCTGGCGGCCGCCGGGGTCGTGGTCCACTGGCCGCGCGAGCTGGCCCGTACGCTGTCCGCGACCGCCGTCGTACGGTCCACCGCGCCCGGGTCCGCCACCGACGGGACC
This sequence comes from Streptomyces yangpuensis, assembly GCF_024666385.1. Classification (NCBI taxonomy): domain Bacteria; kingdom Bacillati; phylum Actinomycetota; class Actinomycetes; order Kitasatosporales; family Streptomycetaceae; genus Streptomyces; species Streptomyces yangpuensis. The sequence goes on along the minus strand of NZ_CP102514.1, from coordinate 1,908,579 downwards.
GCCTTCTTCGACGCGGAACACCTCTTCGCCTTCTCCTGGGAGCTGGCCCTCGGCGGTGACCGGCTCACCCCCGGCGAGATGGACGCCCTGGCCCAGGCCCACCGGCCCGTCGTGCGGCTGCGCGACCAGTGGGTACGGGTCGACCCGGAGCTGGTGCGCAAGGCGCGCAAGCGCGAGCTGGGTCTGCTCGACCCGGTCGACGCGCTGGCCACCGCACTGTCGGGCACCGCCGAGATCGACGGCGAGCGGGTCGAGGCGGTGCCCGTGGGGGCGCTCGCCGCCCTGCGGGAACGGCTGACGGCGGAGCTCGCCCCGCTCCCGCAGCCCGCCGCGCTCAAGGCCACCCTGCGCGACTACCAGGCGCGCGGCCTGGCCTGGCTGGACCTGATGACCTCCCTCGGCCTCGGCGGCTGCCTCGCCGACGACATGGGCCTGGGCAAGACCGTCACCCTGATCGCGCTGCACCTGCACCGCGACCGCCGCGAGCCGACGCTCGTGGTGTGCCCCGCCTCCCTCCTGGGCAACTGGCAGCGGGAGATCGAGAAATTCGCGCCGGGCACCCCCGTGCGCCGCTTCCACGGCGGCGGCCGCAGCACCGAGGACCTGACGTCCTGCACGGGCGGGTTCGTGCTCACCACCTACGGGACGATGCGCGCCAGCGCCGCCCTGCTCGCCGAACAGCGCTGGGGCATGGTCGTCGCCGACGAGGCGCAGCACGTCAAGAACCCCCACTCGGCGACCGCGAAGGCGCTGCGTACGATCCCGGCTCCGGCCCGGGTGGCGCTGACCGGCACCCCGGTGGAGAACAACCTCTCCGAGCTGTGGGCGCTGCTCGACTGGACCACGCCGGGGCTGCTGGGTCCGCTGACCACCTTCCGGGCCCGGCACGCCCGCCCGGTGGAGCACCAGCAGGAGGAGGACGGCGGCAACGAGGCGGCGGTCGCCCGGCTGGCGGCGCTGGTCCGGCCGTTCCTGCTGCGGCGCAAGAAGTCCGACCCGGGCATCGCGCCCGAGCTGCCGCCGAAGACGGAGACCGACCACCCGGTGTCGCTCACGCGTGAGCAGGTCTCGCTGTACCAGGCCGCGGTGGACGAGGCGATGGCCGTGATCGAGTCCAGCGAGGGCATCGAGCGACGCGGCATGATCATGAAGCTGCTGGCGTCGCTCAAGCAGATCTGCAACCACCCCGCGCAGTACCTGAAGGAGGAGCAGCCCCGGCTCCCGCACCGCTCGGGCAAGCTCGCCCTGCTGGACGAGCTGCTGGACACGATCGTCGCCGAGGGCGGGTCGGTGCTGGTCTTCACGCAGTACGTGACGATGGCCCGGCTCATCGAGCGGCACCTGGCGGCCCGCGGGATCGCCACCCAGCTCCTGCACGGCGGCACCCCGGTCGCCCGCCGCGAGGAGCTCGTGGACCGCTTCCAGGCGGGCGAGGTCCCCGTCTTCCTGCTGTCCCTGAAGGCGGCGGGCACCGGCCTCAACCTGACCCGCGCCGGCCATGTCGTCCACTTCGACCGCTGGTGGAACCCGGCCGTCGAGGAACAGGCCACCGACCGCGCCTACCGCATCGGCCAGACCCAGCCCGTACAGGTCCACCGGATCATCGCCGAGGGCACCGTCGAGGACCGCATCGCCGAGATGCTGGAGGCGAAGCGGGCCCTGGCCGACGCCGTCCTCGGTTCCGGCGAGGCGGCGCTGACCGAGCTGACCGACCGCGAGCTCGCCGACCTCGTCTCCCTGCGGAGGCCCGCATGATCACCGCCCGGGACGACCGCCGCCGCACCTTCGAGACCGTGCCCGCCGGGGCAGCGGCGGTCAGCTGGTGGGGACGGGCCTGGGTGGCCGCCCTGGAGGAGGTCTCCCGCGATCCGGCCCGGCTGGCCCGGGGCCGCGGGTACGCCGAGGGCGGGAACGTCGACGCGGTGACCGTCACCCCCGGCCGGATCGTCGCGTACGTCCGGGGCAGCAGGCCCCGCCCGTACCGCACCGAGCTGATCCTGCCCGCCTTCGCGGACGCGGAGTGGAGCGAGCTGCTGGAAGAGGTCGCGGCCGACCCGGCGGCGCTCGGCGCCCTCCTGGAGCGAGAGGTTCCGCAGTCGCTGGCGGGGACCGTCCTGCCCGGGGCGGGCGAGCTCGTCCCGCACTGCTCCTGCCCGGACACCGGGCGCCCGCCGTGCAAGCACGCCGCCGCCCTCTGCTACCGGGCGGCCCGCCTCCTCGACGAGGACCCCTTCGTCCTGCTGCTCCTGCGCGGCCGCGGCGAGCGGGAGCTCCTCGACGACCTGACCCGCCGCAACGCCGCCCACGCCGCCCGCGAACAGCCCGATGAGGCACCGGACTTCCCCGGAGTACCGGCCCGGGAGGCGCTCACCCGGACCGTGCTGCCGCCGCTGCCCGCGCCGCTCGCCGCGCCCGCGGCGGCGGGCCTTCCGCCCGCCTGTCCGGCCGACCCGGCGGCCCCGGACCCGCTGGCCCTCGACCAGCTGGCCTCCGACGCGGCCGCCCGCGCCCTCACGCTGCTCACCACCGGCGAGGATCCGATCGCCGGCCTCACCTTCTGGCAGGACGCCGTCCGGCTGGCCTCCGCGGACCCCACGGCGGGCCTGACGGGTGCGGCCCGTGTCCTCTACCGGGAGCTGGCCCGCGCCACCGGGCGTACCACCACCGACCTCGCGCGGGCCGCGGCGGCCTGGCGCCAGGGCGGGCGTGCCGCCCTGGCCGCGCTCGAAGAGGCCTGGGACCCGCCGGCCGGACCCTTCGACCGGGCCCGCCCGGCGCTCCTCGCCGCGTCGCAGGGGGTCTTCCGCCCCGAGCGCAACCGCCTGACGTCCCACACCCGCCAGCTCCGGCTCGGGCGTGACGCCCTCTGGTACGCCTACGAGTCCCGGCCGGGCGATGACGACTGGTGGCCCACGGGCCGCCCCGCCCAGGACCCGGTCAGCGCCCTGCTGGGCTGAGACCCTCCGCCCAGCGGGTCAGGGCCGTGAAGTCGCGGTCCCGCAGGCCGTGGCGCGGGTGGACGCGCAGCAGGAGGGCCGGCGCCGGATGGTGGGCGGCGACCCACGCCCGGTCCCGCGGGGTGATCATGTCGTCGACCCAGGCGAAGGGGCGGCCGGCGGCCCAGTCCCTCAGGTGCCGGGTCTTCCAGGAGAGGCCGTCGGGGTCCTCGGCGAACAGCTCGGGCCATTCGACGACGGACAGGTCGCCGGGGAGCCCGATGTGCGGGGAGATCAGGGTGTTGGCCTGGTGCGTCCACGCGGTGGCCCAGGTCAGCTCGAAGGGCAGGGCCAGCAGCCGGGCGCCGTGGGAGGGATGGAGACGGATCCGGGCACCGCGTCGTGCCCTGCGGGATTCGGGGTCGCGGTAGGAGAGCCAGACCTCCGGCCACATGCGGTGGCTCTTGTACCCGCGCAGTCCCGCGAAGGGGGCGCGGAAGGGGTTGAGGGGGCCGTCCACGTCGAGGAGGAGCAGCGGGCGTTCAGTCATGAAGTACCCAGTACCCAGTACACGATTGAGTGAAATGCCTACCGCTTCTATAACCCGTATGGGTTCGCAGGCGTTGTCTCCGGTGCGGGGCGAGGCCCCGAAATCCACCGGAAGGCAGGGAAAGTGATGCGTAACAGTCGTCGAAGCGGCGTGATCGCGACGGTCGTTGCGGGCGGCGGTCTGGCCGTCGCGGGTGTGGGCGGCTTCGCCCACGCCGACGCGGACGCGGACGGCAGGGCCGAGCGCTCGCCGGGTCTGCTGTCCGGGAACCTGATCCAGCTGCCTGTGAACCTGCCGGTGAACGCCTGCGGCAACACCGTGAACGTGGTCGGCGTACTGAATCCCGCGGCGGGCAACCGCTGTGCGAACGAGTCCGGGGGCGGCGGCCATGCCGAGCAGGGCGGCGGGAACGGCGGGGGAGCAGTGGCAGAGGGGCGCGGAAAGGATTCTCCGGGCGTATTGTCAGGCAATGGGATCCAGCTGCCCGTCGACCTCCCGCTGAACGTCAGCGGCAACTCGGTCAACGTGGTCGGCGTCGGGAACCCCGTGTACGGCAACTCGTCCGTCAACGGCGAGAAGCCCACCCCCGGCAAGCCCGTCCAGCCGCCCGTCGTCGAGAAGCCGGTCACCCCGGCCGAGCCGGCCGAGCCGGCCGAGCCGGCCACCCCCGTCACGCCGGTCGTCCCGGTCACCGAGGTCCAGCCGCCGCGGCACAGTGAGGCGCTCGCCCACACCGGCGCCGACGGTGTCGGCTATCTGGTGCCCGCCGGCGGTGCCCTGCTGCTCGGAGGCGTCCTGCTCTACCGCCGCTTCCGCCTCAACTAGGCCGTCTCTTCCGGATCTTGCCTTACCCGCGCCGCCCGGCACCGCACCTCGCCGCGGTCTCGAGGCACCCGAGTAGGTCCAGTACACGGGAGCCTCTCCGCCTTGCGCTGCTTCCCCTCGGCCCTGCGGGCCTGGGGGGCCCATGGCACCGGACGACGCGGGCTCAATCGGCAAGATCCGAAAGAGACGACCTGGCCTCCGTCCGCGGCACGGTGCGCCATCCGTCCAGGATGGCGTCGATCCGTGCGGCCAGCCGGGCGCGGGCCGCGAAGCGGGGGACGCCCGCCATCAGCAGGGCGTCGTACTCGGTGTCGGTGTGCCGTACGGCCGCCCGCACCGCCACCGAGACCGCCGCCTCGTCCAGGGCCCGCCCGGCCGCGGTGCGGCCCACCCGGCCGCTGCCGCGCAGCGAGGCATGGGCTGCGATGGCCACGGCCCGGTCGGCCGGGCAGCCGGGGAACAGCCGCACTATCTCGGCGGCGAAGGCCGCCGTGAAGCGGACGTCCTGCGCCGCGCGACGCAGCCGGTCGCGCTCCCGGCGGCGCGCCCGCGCCTCGGAGTCCGCCAGGCAGGCGCGTTCCGCGGCGGCCAGCGCCGCCTCCTCGACGAGGAGCCCGAGGCGCTCGTACCGGCGGCGCCGCCTGTGGAAGCGGACCACGACCGCGCAGAGCGCACTCGCCTCGCGCGAACGGCGGGTCAGCGCGGCGTCCCCGCGCGGGAGATAGACGAGATGCCCCAGATCCGCGCAGTCCAGACACCGGGGCACACCGGCCTCGCGCACCAGGTGCCGGAGGGGCCCCTGCCGGCACTCCGCGCAGTGGATCTGCTTCAGCGACTCGAACACGACCAGGCTCATACGGGTGTGATACCGCCGTCCGACCCTCATATCACCTGGTGGGGAAGGGACGTTGAGGTTTCACCGAGTCTTCCGGATTCGGCCTGATCACTCCTACGGTGGGCCGTGGACCATGGACCGCGGTGGCCGGTCCACGGAGGAGGAACACATGCGCGCACGGCGGACGACCACGGCGCGGCCGCCGGTGACCGGCTTCGGCATGGGCACCGGCAGGGCATGCGTGACCACGATCCCGGCAGGCCGGGAGATCGTCATCCCGCCCGGCGGCTGCACCGGCTGGCACTACCACCGGGTGCGGCTGGAAGCCGTCGTCCTGGCGGGCACCCTGACCCGGGTCCTGCACGACCTCAGCGTCGAGGTGCACCGGCCCGGGACCGCCTTCGTGGAACCCGCGGGCATCGGGCACATACACCTGGGCCACAACCTGGGCACCGAACCGGTCGTCCTCCACGTGACCCCCCGGCTGCCCGAGGGGACCCCCTTCTCCATACCCACGCCGGCTCCGGCCGGCGCCACCCCGGAGGTCTGCCTCCACCACACCCACTGAGCCGCCGCCCGGGCCGCCCGGCCGCGCTCACACCAGTCGGCGTATCTCCCCGCGGACCCGGTAGAAGCCCCCGGAGGCCGCGTGCAGGCCGTCGACCACATACCGGGCGCCGACCTCCCTGATCCCCCGCGGGAACTGCACGTTCCAGGACGGCTCGAAGCCGCCCGACACCACCTGCACCCGCATCCTGCCGCCCTGCTGGACGCACTCCACCACCACGGCGCCCGCCGGCTCCGAGGCCACCGCGGCCATCGAGACCGTCGCCACCGCCGAGGCCGAGGCGGCCGGGGTGAACACCGGCAGCGCGGCCGCCGACTTCACATCCATCGGCGCGGGCACCGAACCCTGCTGGGCCGCCGCGATCGCCTGCTCGCTCGCGTCCACGCAGACCAGGGAGCCGTCCGTGGTCACCAGATACAGCCGCCCGTCCAGGTACTGCATCGACAGCGCCGACCCGCCGCCGGTCCCCAGCTTCCACAGCCGGTTCCCGTTCGCGTCGAAGCAGTAGACCGAGGAGGAGGAGTCGCCCGCGAAGACATGGCGGCCGTCCGGCGAGGTCGCGCACGAATACACCGCAGCGTCGCACCGGTAGGTGGCCTCCGTCGCCCCCGAGGCCTTCGACAGCCGCTGCACGGTGTTGCGGACCGTACCCGCATACACCGAGTGCTCCTCCTGCCAGCCGAACAGAACCCCGCCCGGGGTGGCGCTGTGCCACAACTGCCCGGTGCCGTCCGCCGCGTAGGCCGTCACACCGGCGCTGTGCCCGTGATAGACCGCCCGCTCGTCGGCCCGCACCATCCACGCACCCGACCCGGAGGACTTCCGCGACCACTGGTGCTCGTCCTCGTGGTCGATGACGGTCAGACCGCCGTTCGCATCCGACACGTTCAGCACGCCCTCGTGGATGTCCAGCCAGTAGATGTCCACATCCGCCGCGATGCCGTAGGCGCCGAACGGCACCTTCGACGACAGGTCGTACACCGTGCCGTCGTCACAGCCCGCGTATATCCAGAACTCGTCCGCCACCAGGCACTTCACCCCGTCCGGCAGCGAATAGCGGGCCAGCACCTCACCGCCGTGGCTCAGCGTGTAGACGTCACCGGCCTGGTTGCCGACCCAGCAGCGGTCCTCGTCGACGTGGATCCCGAAGGCCGCGGAACCGGTCCGGAAACGCCAAAGCACCGGGGCGACGGCACGAGCCGTCGAGGGCGCCGACGTCACCTGGCGGCGCGTCACCGCCCGGGCGGCCCGCTGCCCCTGCACGGCCGGGGCGTACCCCTTGCGGACCTTCTCCCCGATCTTCTTGGCGGCGGCGGCCCGGGCCTTCTCGGCCGTCGGGAAGGAGGAGCTCTGCAACTGGCCGGGCGCCCCGATCCGTCCGTAGCGCACGGAGACGGCCGTGCCGTCCACGGTCACCTCGTAGAACTTGTGCGCCCCGCCACCGTCCTGCGACAGCTCCAGGTACGTCGTCTCCCGAGCCATGACAGACCCCTCCCCGAAAACCGGTCCACCGGCGCCGTTTCCGCGGTGATCCCTCCTGAGAAAAGCTACGGGCGACCACTGACAATGGGCCGGTGCAGTGGAAAGCGATCACATGGCAGCGGATGGCCGAGCGGCTCGCCGGTCACCTCGACGACCCGGACAACGCCCCCGGGCCCGACGCCTGGCAGCGCGTGGGCATCGACGGAGCGCCCGCGGCGGACACCGGTGCCCTCGCCGGTCTGCTCGCGGACGAACTGCGGCTGCGCGGACGCTCGGTCCTGGTCGTGCCGACCGGCGGCTTCCTGCGGCCGGCGTCCCTCCGGTTCGAGTTCGGCCGCCGGGACGTCGACGCCTACCTGGACGGCTGGTACGACACGGCAGCGCTCTGGCGGGAGGTGTTCGGGCCGACCGATCCCGGCGGGACCGGGCGGGTGCTGCCGGACCTGTGGGATCCGGCGACCGACCGGGCGACCCGCAGCCCCTACGTCGAACTCCCGGCCGGTGGTGTGCTGCTGGTGCACGGGCCGCTGCTGCTGGGGCGGTGGTTCCCCTTCGACCTGAGCGTCCACGTACGGCTCTCGGCGGGGGCGCTCGCGCGGCGGACCGAGGAGTCCGAGCGGTGGACGGGGGCGGCGTTCGCCCGGTACGAGGCGGAGGCGGATCCGGCCGGCGCCGCCGACGCGGTGGTGCGGGCCGATGATCCCAGGCATCCTGCCTGGACCGGGATTCGGGGGCGGTGACCTGGGGTTGGGGTGCGGGTGCGGGTGCGGCTGTCGCTGCGCGGAGCCTCCTCCCCGCCCCGCCCTTTCGCCGTTTCCCGGGCTCTGCCCGGACCCGCGCCTCAAACGCCGGCGGGGCTGGGGTGGGCCGGCGGGGCTGGGGGTGGGCCGGCGGGGCTGGGGTGGGCCGGTCGGGCGGGGAGTGGGCTGCGGTCGGGCGTCGGGCCAGTTCGGGGGCAGGCGTTGCGGCAGGACCCCCTCAGGGGCGGCCGCCTGGGTGGGTTATGGCTTGGGCTGCTGCGCGGCAGCCCGCGCGGGCCGACTCCGTCGGGTCCGCACCGTCCAGGCGGGCCGCCAGGAAGGCGCCGGTGAAGGCGTCACCGGCGCCCGTGGAGTCCACCACCGGCTCGGCCGGCTGCGCGGCCGCCACCTCGGCCGTGATCCGGCCCCGCTCGGCCACCAGCGCCCCCGCCCGGCCCCGGGTCACCACCACCAGCGGGATCCGCCGGCTCAGCTCCGTCGCCGCCCGGGCCGCCCCGGCCCGCTCCGGCAGCCCGGCCAGCAGCCGGGCCTCGTCCTCGTTCGGCAGCAGCACCCCCGTCCCCGCCACGGCGTCCAGGAAGCGCCGCGGGCCCAGCGCCGCCAGGAACCCCGCCGACGCCGGGTCCACGCTCACCGGCACACCCCGCGTCCGCGCCGCCCGCAGCGCGACCATGGCCAGCTCCCGGCTGCTGTCCGCGAAGAACAGATAACCGGACAGGTGGAGATGCGCAGCCCCGTCCAGCAGGGACGGGGCCCAGTCGGCCGGGCACAGCCGCAACGAGGCCCCGCTGTCGGTGAGGAAGGTCCGCTCCGCGTCCGTGCCGACGAGGGCCACCACCGTTCCGGTCGGCTCCTCCGCGTCCACCACCAGCCGGGGCCGCACCCCCGCGTCCACCAGGGCCCGTTCGTGCCACCGCGCCGATTCCGCGCCCACCCGCGCGAGGAGCCGTACCTCGGCGCTCCCCGTAAGGGCGGCCCAGCACGCCGCGTTGGCCCCCGCCCCGCCCGGCAGGGTCCGGATGCGGGCCGCGGTGTCGGTGGCCGGAGCCAGCGGCTCCGGATGCATGGCCACCACGTCCGTCACCACGTCCCCGACCACGAGCAGCGCCCCCGCCGCGGTCATGCCCGCGCCGCCCAGGCCCCGGCGATCCGGGCGCCGAGCCGTACGTTGCCGCGTACCGCCGCCAGGTTCGCCTCCAGCGAGGCCCCGGCCGTCGCCCGTACCAGGAACCCCAGCAGGAACGGGGTCACGGCCTGACCCGTGATCCCCTGCTCGCGGCACGCGGCGAGGGCCTCGGCCAGGACCCGGTCGTGCAGCTCCGGGTCCAGCTGCTGATCGGCCGCCACCGGATTGGCCACCAGCAGCGCCGCCTGCGGACCGCCGAGCGCGTCCTGGGCGGCCATCACCGCCGCGACCTCCTCGGGCCGGTGCACGGTCCAGTCGACCGGCTCGCCGGAATCGGCCAGGTAGAACCCGGGGAACCGGTCCGTGCCGAACCCGAGCACCCCCACCCCCAGCGTCTCCAGCCGCTGCAGCGTGGCCGGCACGTCCAGGATGGACTTCACCCCCGCGCACACCACCGTGATCCGGGTCCGCGCCAGCAGGGAGAGGTCCGCGGACTCGTCCTGCGTCTGCGTCCATTCGCGGTGGACGCCGCCCAGCCCGCCCGTCGCGAAGACGCGCAGGCCCGCCCGGGCCGCGAGGAAGGCCGTCGCGGACACCGTCGTCGCCCCGGTCGCGCCCGTCGCCAGCGCGGGCGCCAGGTCCCGGTGGCCCAGTTTGCGCACGCCGTCACCGGCCGCGATCCGTTCCAGCTGGGTCTTGTCCAGGCCCGCGCGGGCCACGCCGTCCACGACCGCGACCGTCGCCGGAACCGCGCCCTCCGCGCGGACCAGTTCCTCCAGTTCGAGGCCCACCTCCAGGTTGCGGGGGCGGGGCAGGCCGTGCGCGATGATCGTCGATTCCAGGGCCACCACGGGCCTGCCCTGCGCGAGCGCCTCGCGCACCTCCTCCGACAGGACCGGTCCACCGGACGGGGATGCAGTTGCTCTGTGCTGTGACATGTCCCCATCCATGGCACGGGATCGCCGCCTCCAAACGCACTCCCGTCACACCCGTCCCAAGCTGTCCGAGGAGCGTTCCCCCACGGACACGCGCGGCTCCCACGACGGCCTCGCCGACCGCTACGAGCCTGTCCACCCGGACTGGACCGCATCCGCCGCCCGCCAGAACCGGGCCCTCGACGCCCTGCTCACCGCCGTGCCGGGCCCCGGACCGCACGCCGTCCTCGACAACGCCTGCGGCATCGGAACCCGGGCGCTGGGCCTGTCCGCGCCGGGCCACGAGGTCGCGGGCACCGACCTGAGCCCCCGCTCCGCCGCCCGGGCGACGCGGGAGGCCGCCGCCCGCGGACTCGCCCCGCCCGTCGCCGCCGCCGACATGCGCACCCCGCCCTTCGTGGACGCCTCCTTCGACGCCGTGGTCTGCGCCGACAACGCGCTGCCCCACCTGCTGACCGCGCAGGACGTGCGCGCCGCCCTGGCCGAAACCCGGCGAGTCCTGCGGCCTGGACGAGCCACCCGCCCGTGCGGGGACCTGCTGGGGACCGGCCGCGGAGCGAGGCCCCGCACGTCCACACGGGCCCCCACGGGCGGCGGACCACCACCTTCCAGCTGTGGCACCGGCACGCCGACGGGGGGCGCTGCGACCTGGAGCTCTTCCAACTGCTGCCGGCCGGCGACACCTGGACGCCCCGCACCTCGCGCGCCACGTACTGGGCGCGCAGAAGCGGACCGCGCGGTTCGCCCGGGAGGCCGGCCTGTGCGACACCGCCTGGCACGCGCCGGTGGACACCGGCTTCCACCAGCCGCTCCTCACCGCCGGACGCCCCGCTCCGACTGGACAGGGTGACTCGTGGGCCGGGCCGTTCCTGGACGCTGTGGTCACCGCGCCGGGCGGGCGGGCCGCACTACGCTGGCGCGCCATGAGCACCAGTGATCATTCCGCCGTCCCCGTCCCCGTCCCCGCCCCCGCCTCCTTCGCCGTCACCGTGGCGGACGTGGAGCTGGAGCCCGACGACCTCGACCCCGGGCAGATCGTCTCCGGCGATCCGGTGGTCACGGGCAAGGTCCTGTGGGAGTCGCCCGACGGCAAGCAGGTCCGCGGGATCTGGCAGATCACCCCGGGCGTGGTCACCGACGTCGAGGCGAACGAACTGTTCGTGGTGGTCGCCGGACGCGCCACCGTCGAGGTCGAGGGCGGCGCGACCCTGGAGCTGGGCCCGGGCTCGGCCTGTGTCCTGCGGGAGGGTGACAAGACGGTCTGGACCGTCCACGAGACGCTCCGCAAGGCTTACCACATCAGCCACTGACCCCCTTGGGATCCGCGGGGTGGCGGCGCGCGGTGAACAGGGCGAGCGCCGCCATCGGCAGCAGCAGCGAAGCCCCGACGGCGTTGAGCCAGCCGTAGCCCGCCTGGGACATGATCACCCCGGCGGCGGCCCCGCCGACACCCGCGGCCGTGTTCATCGTGAGGTCGCTCAGGCCCTGTACGGCGGCCCGCGCCGCCTGCGGCACCGAGTCCGTCAGCAGGGCCGAGCCGGCCACCATCCCGGCGGACCAGCCGAGGCCGAGCAGGAAGAGGCCGAGCGCGCTCCGGCCGTGGCTGGGCCCGGCCGTCCCCGCGAGCAGCGCCGCGACCGACAGCAGCCCCGCGGCGAGTCCGATCACGGTGAGCCGGCCGAGCCGGTCCGCGAGCCATCCCATGAGCGGGGAGAAGGCGAACATCCCCGCGATGTGACCGCTGATCACCAGTCCGACGAGTTCCAGCCCGGCGCCGTGGTGGCCCAGGTCCACCGGGGTCATGACCATGATCGAGACCATGGTGGTGTGGGACACGGCGACGGTGAGGAGCGCGAGCCGGGCCCGCGGCGACGCCCGCACGGCGGCGATTCCGGCGCGGATCGAATGGCCCTCGCGGGTCCGCTCCTCGGGCGCGGCGAGCGCCCGCGCCGTCAGCAGGGGGTCGGGGCGCAGGAGTACGGCGATCAGCGCGCCGGTCAGCACGAAGACGACGGCGGCCCACACGAAGGGGCCCGCCGTCTCGGGTATGGAGGTGCCGGCGAAGCTGCGGCTTGCCGGAGCGGACAGATTGGGGCCGAGCACCGCGCCGAGGGTGGACGACCACACGACGAGCGAGATGGCGCGGGCCCGGCGGTCCGGGGCGGCGAGGTCCGCGGCGGCGAACCGGGCCTGGAGGTTGGCGGAGGACGCGGCGCCGAAGGCGGCCATGCCGAGCAGCAGCAGCGGGAAGTTCTTGACGGTGGCCGCGAGGACGACGAGGCCCGCCCCGACGGCGCCGATCGCGTACGCCAGGACCAGGCCGGGTCGCCGGCCGCGCGCGGTCATCAGGGCGGCGAGCGGCAGCGAGACCAGGGCGGTGCCGATCACCGAGGCGGTGGAGGCGAAGCCGGACAGCGCCTCGGTGCCGCTGACCTCGGTGGCGAGCACGGGGGCCAGGGCGATGCTGATGGGCACGCCGAGGCCGCCGAGGACCTGGCCGGCCATGAGCACCCGGGAGGTGCGCTTCTGGAGCCGTGCGAGGTCCGGGAGGGCGAGCGGCGGCGGGGCGGGGCGGTCCGTACCGGGGGTGGCGGTCACGCCGGACCCCGCCCTCGCGGGTGCGCGGTGCGGGACGCCGAGGACGCGGTGGGGCCGGGTGCGGCTGCAGCAGTACTCACCGCCGCAGTGTGCCACCCCCTACCGCCGTGCGGAACCGGGCCGTCACGGCGGCCGGTCACGCAGGTCACGGGCGTCACAAGGGGCTCAGAACAGCGGCTGCGGGAGCACGCCCTCCAGTGCGAGGAGCTGTCGCTTGGTCTCCAGTCCGCCGCCGAACCCGCCGATGCCGCCGTCGTTCTCCACGACGCGGTGGCAGGGCACCACCAACGGCAGCGGATTGGAGCCCATGGCGTTGCCGACGGCCTGGGCGGCGCCGGGCTGTCCCGCGCGGGCCGCCAGCTCCCCGTAGCCGACGACGGATCCGTAGGGCACGGAACGGTCCAGCTCCTGGAGCACCTGCCGGTTGAAGCCGGAGCTGAGGCGCCAGTCCAGCGGCAGGTCGAAGCGCCGCAGGGCACCGGCGAAGTACGCGGCGAGCTGGCGCACCGGCTCGGCCAGCAGCACTTCCTCGCCCGGCGCGGGCCGCCGGGCGTCGGCGCCGAGCCGGGAGACCAGCGGACCCATCATCCGGTCGATCCGGTCCGGCCCGGCATGGAACTCGACCCTGACCAGCCCCTCCGGGGTGGCGGCCAGGAGCAGGGGGCCGATGTCGCTGGCGACGACGGTCCATTCGAGGTGCGGCCCGCGGGGCCGCTCGGTGGTGTCCACGCGTCCACGGTACGGCCCGCCTCCGACAGGCCGGGGCCGTCCGGGGGCCGTGGCGGCCGGCCATGGGCTCAGAAGCCGCCGACCGCCTCCCGGACCACGTCCGGGGCGTTGGTGATGATGCCGTCCACGCCCATCTCCTGCACCTTCCGTGCGGTCGCGGCGTCGTCCACGATCCAGGTGTCCACCTCCATCGCCCTGCCGTGCGCCCCGAGCAGGCCGTGCACGGCCGCGACCCAGTCGGCCGAGATGGTGGTGTGCCAGGGGTTGATCCGGTCGGTGAACTGCGCGTACCGGGGCAGCTCCGCCACGGGCGGGGTGCCCAGGAACGCCGTCACCAGGTCGGGGCGCAGCCCGTGCACGATGCGCACGCAGTCGGCGCTGAAGCTCTGCACCACCAGGCGCTGGGAGACGTGGCGCGGGTCGAGCCAGCCCGCTTCGCCCAGCACCTTCAGGGTCTGCTCCTCGATCCCGGGGTAGAGCTCCGGCTTCTTGATCTCCAGCAGCAGCCGCTGCCGGTTGCGCTGCACCCGGTCGAGGTACTGCCGCAGGGTCGGTACGAAGGCGCCCGCGTACTCCTCGCCGAACCAGCTGCCCGCGTCCAGCCGGGCGATCTCGGCCGCCGTGAAGTCCTTGACCCGCCAGGGCTTGCGGTCGGGGAAGACCTGTTCGACGTCGGTGGTCCGGGCCAGGGTGTCGTCGTGGATCACCACCAGCTCGCCGTCCTTGGTGCGCTGCACGTCGTTCTCGACCCAGTCGAAGCCCATGCGCCTCGCCAGGTCGATGGCTTCGAGGGTGTTCTCCGGGGCGTACGCCGAGGCCCCCCGGTGCGCGTACACGACGGGACCCCCCAGGCCCAGCGGCCCGGCGTTGGGTCCGGGCCCGGTGGCGGCGTACGAGGCCGTCCCGCCCAGCAGGGTGAGGGCGAGGCCCAGGAATGCGGCGGCGGCCGCGGCGGCGGGTCGGACGTACATGTGCGTTCTCCTCGGGTCGTGAGCCCTGTTCCTGCGTCAGACGGGTGCGGAGCGGCAGACGTTGTGGCGATGCACTTCACCGCGATCATGGGGTTGAAGATCACCGAGCCGCCACCGAACTACGACAAACGGACCAGAAGGGATGAGGCCGGCCCGGACCGGCGGCCCGGCCCGGAGCGCGCCGGGCCCGGGCGGGGAGACGTGAGTGTCAGTGGGGGGTCGTACGGTGGAGTCATGCGGCCCGTATCGAAGATCGAACGCACGGTGGCGCCTTTCGAGGTCGTCAGCCCCTACCAGCCCAGCGGCGACCAGCCGGCGGCCATCGCCGAGCTGGAGAAGCGCATCCGTGCAGGTGAGAAGGATGTCGTCCTGCTGGGTGCGACCGGCACCGGCAAGTCGGCGACCACCGCCTGGATGATCGAGAAGCTCCAGCGCCCCACCCTGGTCATGGCGCCGAACAAGACGCTGGCCGCCCAGCTGGCCAACGAGTTCCGCGAGCTCCTGCCGAACAACGCCGTCGAGTACTTCGTCTCGTACTACGACTACTACCAGCCCGAGGCCTACGTACCGCAGTCGGACACGTACATCGAGAAGGACTCCTCGATCAACGAGGAGGTGGAGCGGCTGCGCCACTCCGCCACCAATTCGCTGCTGACCCGGCGCGACGTGATCGTCGTCGCCTCCGTGTCCTGCATCTACGGCCTCGGCACGCCGCAGGAGTACGTCGACCGGATGGTCTCGCTCAAGGTCGGCGAGGAGATCGACCGGGACCAGCTGCTGCGCCGCTTCGTCGACATCCAGTACACGCGCAACGACGTCGCCTTCACCCGCGGCACCTTCCGGGTGCGCGGCGACACCATCGAGATCTTCCCGGTCTACGAGGAACTGGCCGTCCGCATCGAGATGTTCGGCGACGAGATCGAGGCCCTCTCCACCCTGCACCCGCTGACCGGCGAGGTCATCAGCGAGGACCGCGAGCTCTACGTCTTCCCCGCCAGCCACTACGTCGCCGGCCCCGAGCGCATGGAGAAGGCGATCAACGGCATCGAGGCCGAGCTGGCCGAGCGCCTCGCCGAGCTGGAGAAGCAGGGCAAGATGCTGGAGGCGCAGCGCCTGCGCATGCGCACCACCTACGACCTGGAGATGATGCGCCAGATCGGCTCCTGCTCCGGCATCGAGAACTACTCCCTGCACATGGACGACCGCGAGCGGGGATCGGCGCCCAACACCCTCATCGACTACTTCCCGGAGGACTTCCTCCTGGTCATCGACGAGTCGCACGTCACCGTCCCGCAGATCGGCGCCATGTACGAGGGCGACGCCTCCCGCAAGCGGACCCTGGTCGACCACGGCTTCCGCCTGCCGTCCGCGCTCGACAACCGGCCGCTGAAGTGGGAGGAGTTCCAGGAGCGCATCGGCCAGACCGTGTACCTGTCGGCGACCCCCGGAAAGTACGAGCTCTCCCGCGGCGACGGCTTCGTCGAGCAGATCATCCGCCCCACCGGCCTCATCGACCCCGAGGTCGTGGTCAAGCCGACCGAGGGCCAGATCGACGACCTGGTGCACGAGATCCGCACGCGCGTGGAGAAGGACGAGCGGGTCCTGGTCACCACCCTCACCAAGAAGATGGCCGAGGACCTCACGGACTACTTCCTGGAGCTCGGCATCCAGGTCCGCTACCTGCACAGCGACGTCGACACCCTGCGCCGCATCGAGCTGCTGCGCGAGCTGCGGGCCGGTGAGTACGACGTCCTGGTCGGCATCAACCTGCTGCGCGAGGGCCTCGACCTGCCCGAGGTGTCCCTGGTGGCGATCCTCGACGCCGACAAGGAGGGCTTCCTGCGCTCGGGCACCTCCCTGATCCAGACCATCGGCCGCGCCGCGCGCAACGTCTCCGGCCAGGTCCACATGTACGCGGACAAGATCACGCCGGGCATGGAGAAGGCGATCGAGGAGACCAACCGGCGCCGCGAGAAGCAGATCGCCTACAACACGGCGAACGGGATCGACCCGCAGCCGCTCCGCAAGAAGATCAACGACATCGTCGCCACCATCGCCCGCGAGGAACTCGACACCGAACAGCTCCTCGGCACCGGATACCGGCAGACGAAGGAGGGCAAGGGCGCCAAGGCGCCGGTGCCGGCGCTCGGCGGCCTCGCCCCCCACGCCCCGGCGGCTGCCAAGGGAGCCAAGGGAGCCAAGGGAACGAAATCGGCCAAGGGCGGCAAGGCCGCCGAGGTGCTCACCGACCGGCCCGCCGCCGAACTGGCCTCGCTCATCGAGCAGATGACCGAACGCATGCGCGCCGCCGCGGCGGAGCTCCAGTTCGAGGTCGCGGCCCGGATCCGGGACGAGGTCGGCGAGCTGAAGAAGGAGCTTCGGCAGATGAAGGAAGCGGGCCTCGCTTGAGTCCGGGGGTGTCAGTAGGGTTGGGTCACAGCCGCAGGAACACGCTGCGCACCAGTCAACTGGGGCGGGCTACGGAGAGGGGACGCGCGTGACGGTCAACATGACCAAGGGTCAGGCCATCAGTCTGCAGAAGGCGGACGGAGGGACGCTGACCGCGGTCCGGATGGGCCTGGGCTGGCAGGCGGCGAAGCGCCGCGGACTGTTCGGCTCGCGGACGCGGGAGATCGACCTCGACGCGTCGGCGGTGCTCTTCGCCGACAAGCAGCCGGTCGACGTGGTCTTTTTCCGCCACCTGCAGAGCGATGACGGCTCGGTGCGCCACACCGGTGACAACCTGGTCGGCGGCGTCGGCCAGGGCGGGGACGACGAGGCGATCCTCGTCGACCTCCAGCGCGTGCCGGTCCACATCGACCAGATCGTCTTCACGGTGAACTCCTTCACCGGCCAGACGTTCCAGGAGGTGCAGAACGCCTTCTGCCGCATCGTCGACGAGACCAACGGCCAGGAGCTGGCCCGCTACACCCTCGACGGCGGCGGCGCGTACACCGCGCAGATCATGGCGAAGGTGTCCCGCGTGGGATCCGGCTGGCAGATGACGGCCCTGGGCAACCCGGCCAACGGCCGGACCTTCCAGGACCTGATGCCGGCGATCCTGCCGCACCTGTAGCAGTACCGGAAAAAGAGAAGAAGGCACGGGGGAGGGGCTGCACGATGACGGCCGAACTGGTCCGGGGGCAGAACCACCCCGTGTCCCAGAGCCGGGTGGAGATCAGGGTTTCGGCGGGCACGCCCGTGCTGGCCCTGGCCTCGCTCGCCGACGAACAGGGCCGGCTCACCGGCAGTGAGGTCCTCGCCCACCCGGGCGCCAGGTCCCTCCCCGGCGTGGACGCGCCGGCGGAACTCGCCGACCGGCACACCTTCGCGGTGGACCTCGACGCCGTCGCGGCCGACGTCCACCGCATCGGCGTGCTGCTCGTGCTGCCGCCCGGCGGCCCGGTCCGCTTCGGCGCGGTCCCGGCCTCCCACGTGGCCGTCGCCGGCCCCGACGGCGGAACCGAGATCGCCGGCCACACCCTGACCGGGCTGGACACCGAGACCGCCGTGGTCGCCCTGGAGCTGTACCGGCGCCAGGGCGCCTGGAAGGTCCGGGCCGTCGGCCAGGGGTACGCCGACGGCCTCGGTGCCCTGCTCGCCGACGGCGGGCTGTCCGTGCCGGCCGCCCGGGAGCTGGCCGCCGCCGCGCTGCGCACGGTCGCCCCGGTGAAGGAGGCCGACGCGACGCGCGCGGCCCTGCCCACCCTCGTCGGCGACGTGCGCTCCCCGCAGGCCCCCGCCCAGGCCCCGGCGTCCGTCCCGGAGCCCCCGGACCCGGTCCCGGTCTCCGGCGTCCCGTACGCCGGTACGCCCGGCCCCGCGTCCGGCGGTGACGGCTCCCCGCCCACGATCAGCTACACCCACCCGCGCCGCCGCACCAGCAGCGAGCCGCCCGAGCCGGCGCCGCGGCCCGCCGCCGCGGCGGAGCCCGGGCAGCCCCCGCGGCCGGTCGCCGGCGACGCCAGCGGCTGGTCCATGGACGAACGGCTCTACAACCAGGTCTGGGGCATGTTCGAGGACCTGGCCCGCACCGCCGCCGCCCACCGCAGCGCCGTGGAGTTCGCCGACAACCGCATGGAACGCGAGCTCGACGACGCCCTCTCCGACCCGCGCCACCGCCTCGGCGGCTCCGGCAACGCCGCCCGCGACACCGCGCGGGCCCGCCGGGAGGAACTGGTCGCCCAGGCCCAGGCCGTCCTCGACCGGGACCTCGCCCAGCTGGTCGCCGAGGCCGAGGTCGTCGAGCCCGCGCTGCCGGCCGCGTACGCCCGCTGGGACAATCCCGTCTGGCACGGCCACCGCACGCCCGAGGAGGGCCCCCTCGCCCTGCGCCTGGGCGACCTGCACCTGCCCGAGCGGCCCGACCTGCGCATCCCCATGCTGGTCCGGCTCCCGATGGAGCGCGGGCTGTGGATCGACAACGGCCGCACCGGGTCCGAGGCCGCGATGGCCATGGACACCGACCGGCTGCGCCGTGCCGCCATGGACATGGCCGTCGCGCACGCGGTGCGGCTGCTCGCGGTCCACCCCGCCGACCGGTTCTCCGTCCACGTCATCGACGCGGCCGGGGCCGGCGCCGCCTCCCTGGCGCCCCTGGTACGGGCCGGGGTGCTGGCCGCGCCGCCCGCCGCCGGGGCCGCGGGGGTCAGCGGGACGCTGGCCGGGCTGACCCGGCGGGTGGACCTCGTGCAGATGGCGCTGAAGGCCGGGGCGCCCGAGGACCTGCCGCCGGACGTGGACACCGCCGAGCAGCTGCTCATCGTGCACGACTTCCCGCACGGCTTCGACGACCGGGCCGTCACGCAGCTGCGCTACCT
This sequence comes from Streptomyces yangpuensis, assembly GCF_024666385.1. NCBI lineage: Bacteria > Bacillati > Actinomycetota > Actinomycetes > Kitasatosporales > Streptomycetaceae > Streptomyces > Streptomyces yangpuensis. The sequence goes on along the minus strand of NZ_CP102514.1, from coordinate 1,889,443 downwards.
CGCAGACGAGGGCGCCGCGGTCGGGGTGCACCTGCTGATGGTCGCGGACCGCGACGAGGCGTCGGCCTACGGGCCGCTGCTGGATCCGCTGTGGCGCTCGCTGATGCGGCTGTCGCCGGTCCCGGACAACCACCTCGCCGACCCCTGGGTGCACCACGCCTGGACCTTCGAGCCGGACGTCCCGCCGCAGGGCAGCCGGGTCCTCGACCAGGCACTCGACCGGGTGGCGGAGGCCCGGCGCACTACCCGTCCGTGACCATCCTTTGGCATTCCCTTTACCTTTACCGCCTTCGGCGGGTAAGCTCGTCTGCGCGGAGGGGAGTATTCCTGCTTTCCTGCTACGGCGTGCCCGTCAATACGGACCACCGCCGCGCACACGAGCGCGGCCGGTCCCGGGGCGTCGGCCCACGGCCTCCAGGCCGCCCGGGTGGAAGAGACCTCCGGCAGCGATGATGCTGACGAAGTGCTGAGCCATCCGCCGGAGGCGTGTTCACCATGGAAGTTTCCTGGGCCCTTTGGGTCGCGACCATTCTCGGTCTGTCCCTGCTCATCGGCGCCGATTTCTTCATCGGCCGCAAGCCGCACGACGTATCGATCAAGGAAGCCGGCACCTGGACGGTCGTCTGGATCGCCCTCGCCGCACTCTTCGGCCTCGGCCTGTGGTTCTTCGGCACGCCCCAGGCGTCCCAGGAGTTCTTCGCGGGCTTCATCACCGAGAAGTCCCTGAGCGTCGACAACCTCTTCGTCTTCGTCCTGATCATGGCGAAGTTCGCGGTGCCCTCCCACCTCCAGCAGCGCGTGCTGCTCGTGGGCGTACTGATCGCGCTGGTCCTGCGCGCGATCTTCATCGCCGCCGGTGCCGCGATCATCGCCAGCTTCAGCTGGGTCTTCTACATCTTCGGCGCGTTCCTGATCTACACCGCGTGGAAGCTGATCCAGGAGGCCCGCAAGGACGAGGACGACGAGGAGTTCGAGGAGAACCGCCTCCTGAAGTCCGTCGAGAAGAAGTTCGGCGTCGCCGACCAGTACCACGGCACCAAGCTCTTCATCATCAACAACGGCAAGCGCGTACTGACGCCGCTGATGATCGTCATGCTCGCCATCGGCACCACCGACGTGCTGTTCGCGCTGGACTCGATCCCCGCCATCTTCGGCCTCACCCAGGACCCGTACATCGTCTTCACGGCAAACGCCTTCGCGCTGATGGGTCTGCGCCAGCTGTACTTCCTCATCGGCGGCCTGCTGGAGAAGCTGGTCCACCTCAGCTACGGCCTGTCGATCATCCTCGGCTTCATCGGCGTCAAGCTGGTGCTGCACGCCCTGCACGAGTCCGGGGTGCACGTCCCGGAGATCTCGATCCCCTTCTCCCTGGCCGTCATCTGCGGTGTCCTGGTCATCACCACGATCACCAGCCTGATCGCCTCGAAGAAGCAGGCGGCGGCCGAGGCCGCCGCCCGCACCGAGAGCATCGACGCCTGACCCGGCCCGCGGACCGCGTCCGCGGGCCTACACGGGGGCGGCCGAAGCGGCCGCCCCCGTTTCCCTTTCCGCCTGCGCGGCCTCCGCGCCCGACTTCCTGCGTACGGCCAGGGGGCCGGTCTCCGGCAGCAGCGCGAAGCAGGCCAGGCTGACCAGGGCGATCGCGGTCAGGTACGCCGCGACACCCCACGGCGGACCGGAGCCGTCCGCCAGCGCCGTCGCCACGATCGGGGTCAGCGCCCCGCCCAGCACGCCGCCCAGGTTGTAGCCGACGGCCGCTCCCGTGCAGCGGATCCGCGGGGCGTACAGCTCCGGCAGGTACGCGCCGACCACCGCGAACATCGTCACCATGCCCAGCAGCGCCACCGCGAAGCCCAGCGTCATCAGCAGCGGGTCGGCCGTCCGCAACAGCGCCACCAGCGGGAACATCCACACGGCGCTGGCCGCGCACCCGGCCAGGCACAGCGGCCGCCGCCCGTAGCGGTCACCCAGCATCGCCAGCAGCGGCGTCATCAGCCCCTTGAACGCGACAGCCGCCATGATGCAGGCCAGCATCGTCGTCCGGCCCACCGGCAGGTGCTCGGCGGCGTAGGCCAGGGACCAGGTGGTGACCGCGTAGAAGACGGCGTAGCCCACCGCGAGGGCCCCGCCGGTCAGCAGCAGCAGCCGCCAGTGGCCCCGGAACACCTCGGCGAGCGGGGCGTCGGCCCGGCGCCCGGTCGCCGCGAGCGCGCGGAACTGCGGGGTCTCCTCCACCGAGTGCCGCAGCCACAGCCCTGCCAGCGCCAGCAGTCCGGCCGCCCAGAAGGGCACCCGCCACCCCCAGGAGGTGAACTGGGCGTCGGTCAGCGACGCGGACAGTCCCAGCATCAGGCCGTTGGCCAGCAGGAACCCCACCGCCGGGCCGACCTGCGGGAAGCTCGCCCACAGTCCGCGCCGGTGTTCCGGCGCGTGCTCGGCGGTCAGCAGCACCGCACCGCCCCACTCCCCGCCGAGCCCGAGGCCCTGGAGGAAGCGCAGCAGGAGCAGCAGCGCCGGCGCGGCGATGCCGATCGTTTCGTACGTCGGCACACAGCCGACGGCGACCGTGGCGAGGCCGGTGAGCAGCAGGGAGGCCAGCAGCACCGGGCGCCGGCCGTAGCGGTCGCCGATGTGACCGAAGACGGCGGACCCCAGCGGGCGGGCGAGGAAGCCCACGCCGAAGGTGCCGAAGGCGGCGAGGGTCCCGGCGAGCGGGGAGAAGGACGGGAAGAAGAGCGGGCCGAGCACGAGAGCCGCGGCCGTCCCGTACACGAAGAAGTCGTAGAACTCGATGGCGGTCCCGGCGAGCGCGGCGGCCGCGAGGCGCGGCATGCCCGGCCCGGAGGAACCCCCGGCCTCAGCGGCCCGCGGGGCCGGAGGAACGGGGGTGGCGGCAGGGACGGGGGGCGGGGAGGGGTCCTGTGGCATGCGGCACCAAATACCGCCTCCCCGTCCACCGGGATACGAGTTCGGCCGTCAACGACCGGAAGGAGTGCTCCGTGTCCGGAAGTTGACGCGTTGCCGTCCCTACCAGCCGCGCTCGCGCCACTCGGCGAGGTGCGGACGCTCCGCGCCGAGCGTGGTGTCGTTGCCGTGGCCCGGGTAGACCCAGGTCTCGTCGGACAGCTGCTCGAAGAGCTTGTGCTGCACGTCGTCGATGAGGCTCTTGAAGGCCTCCGGGTCGTCGTGGGTGTTGCCGACGCCGCCCGGGAAGAGGCAGTCGCCGGTGAACACGTGCGCGTGGCCGTGCGGGTCGTCGTAGATCAGGGCGATCGAGCCGGGGGTGTGGCCCACCAGGTGGCGCGCGGTCAGCTCGACCCGTCCGACGCGCACGGTGTCCCCGTCCGCGACCGGGACGTCCGTCGCGACCGGGATGCCCTCGGCGTCGTGGGCGCCCGCGTAGGTCCTCGCCCCGGTGGCCGCCACGACCTCCGCGAGCGCGCCCCAGTGGTCGCCGTGGCGGTGGGTGGTGACGACGGAGGCGATGCCGTCGTCGCCGATCAGGTTCAGCAGCGTCTGCGGTTCGGCTGCCGCGTCGATGAGCAGCTGCTCATCGGTGGCCCGGCAGCGCAGCAGGTACGCGTTGTTGTTCATCGAACCCACCGCGACCTTGGAAATCATCAGGTCCGCGAGCTCGTGCACGTCGGCCGGACCGCCGACCTTGACCTCTCCGGTGTACGTCATGTGGTGATCCTAGAGGTGTATTCCTACAGCGGCGGGAGCGCGGGCAGAGGGCCGCCCGTGGTGGTCAGGGAGGCGCCCTTGTCGCCGCGGCCGGCGAGCCAGGCGAGCAGTGCGGCGGGCGGGCCGGACACGGTCACGGCCGGGTCCCCGGCGGAGCCGGTGCGCCAGGTGCGCCCGTCGTCGGTGGTCAGGGCCGTCGCGGGTACCTCCGGGCGTCCCGACCAGCGGTCGGCGAGGAAGGTGATCTCGCGGTCGGTGAACTCCTCCGGGAGGTCGGAGAGCTCGTAGCCGATGTTCAGGTCGACGTGGTGCAGGTCCACCTCGACCCAGCGGCGGAAGGGCACGTTCCCGGCGCGGTCCGTGACGCCGCCCCGCAGCTCGACGGTGCGGGACCAGTCCTGGTCGGGCTCGGTGGTGGCGAGGAAGCGGGCCGCGGAATCACGGAGGTCCGCCAGGTGTTCTTCCAGGGGCCGGCCGGCGTCGCGTGCGATGTCCGCGTCGCGCGCCTCGCCGCTCTCGTACATCGGACGGCCCTCGAGGACGTTGAGGAGGGCGTCGGCGTTGCGCGCGAGGTGGGCCAGGATGTGGCCGCGGGTCCAGCCGGGGAGGTGTGACTCCTCGGAGAGCGCGCCGTTGTCCAGTTTCGCGACCGCGGTCAGCAGTCGGTCCGTGGCTTCACGTACAGATCGCAGGTCGTGCACATGATCAGTCATGGCTTCGAGCCTAGTGCTCGGAGCCGGTGGCCACACGATCGGGTGAAGAGGTCTGCGGAGTGCCGTAAATCGAATGTGCGTGCTATACGCTCGAAGTCCAGACTCCATCTCACCGCAGTGGCGCCCCCCATACCCTGGGACGGGGGCAGTGCCCCCCGCTCTCTCAAGAAAGGTGCGGACCGGCGTGACCGACCGTCTCATCGTTCGTGGCGCTCGCGAGCACAACCTCAAGAACGTCTCGCTCGACCTGCCCCGCGACTCGCTCATCGTCTTCACCGGACTCTCCGGGTCGGGCAAGTCCTCCCTGGCCTTCGACACGATCTTCGCCGAGGGTCAGCGCCGCTACGTCGAGTCGCTCTCGTCGTATGCCCGTCAGTTCCTGGGGCAGATGGACAAGCCCGACGTCGACTTCATCGAGGGCCTCTCCCCGGCCGTCTCGATCGACCAGAAGTCCACCTCGCGCAACCCGCGCTCGACGGTGGGCACCATCACCGAGGTCTACGACTACCTCCGCCTCCTCTTCGCCCGCATCGGCAAGCCGCACTGCCCCGAGTGCCGCCGGCCCATCTCGCGCCAGTCGCCGCAGGCGATCGTGGACAAGGTGCTCGCGCTCCCCGAGGGCAGCCGCTTCCAGGTGCTCTCGCCGCTCGTGCGCGAGCGCAAGGGTGAGTTCGTCGACCTCTTCGCCGACCTCCAGACCAAGGGCTACAGCCGGGCGAGGGTGGACGGGCAGACCATCCAGCTCTCCGAGCCGCCGACGCTGAAGAAGCAGGAGAAGCACACGATCGAGGTGGTCATCGACCGCCTGACCGTGAAGGACAGCGCCAAGCGCCGGCTCACCGACTCCGTGGAGACGGCCCTGGGCCTCTCCGGCGGCATGGTCATCCTCGACTTCGTCGACCTCGCCGAGGACGACCCCGAGCGTGAGCGGATGTATTCCGAGCACCTCTACTGCCCGTACGACGACCTCTCCTTCGAGGAGCTGGAGCCGCGCTCCTTCTCCTTCAACTCGCCCTTCGGCGCCTGCCCCGAGTGCACCGGCATCGGTACGCGCATGGAGGTGGACCCGGAGCTGATCGTCCCGGACGAGGACAAGTCCCTCGACGAGGGCGCGGTCTCGCCGTGGGCGCTCGGCCACACCAAGGACTACTTCCAGCGGCTGATCGGCGCGCTCGCCGGGGAGCTCGGATTCCGCACGGACATCCCGTGGGCCGGGCTGCCGGTCCGCGCGAAGAAGGCCCTGCTCAACGGCCACCGGACGCAGATCGAGGTCCGCTACCGCAACCGGTACGGGCGTGAGAGGGCCTACACCACGGCCTTCGAGGGTGCCGTGCCGTTCGTGAAGCGGCGGCACGCGGAGTCCGAGAGCGACGCCAGCCGCGAGCGCTTCGAGGGCTACATGCGCGAGGTGCCCTGCCCCACCTGTGAGGGCACCCGCCTCAAGCCGATCGTGCTCGCCGTGACGGTGATGGAGAAGTCCATCGCCGAGGTCGCCGCCATGTCGATCAGCGAGTGCGCGGACTTCCTGGGGCGGATGCGCCTCGACGCCCGCGACAAGAAGATCGCCGAGCGGGTCCTGAAGGAGGTCAACGAGCGGCTTCGCTTCCTCGTGGACGTCGGTCTGGACTACCTCTCCCTCAACCGGGCCGCAGGCACCCTGTCGGGCGGCGAGGCCCAGCGCATCCGGCTCGCCACCCAGATCGGCTCCGGCCTCGTCGGTGTCCTCTACGTGCTGGACGAGCCCTCCATCGGCCTGCACCAGCGCGACAACCACCGGCTGATCGAGACGCTGGTCCGGCTGCGGGACATGGGCAACACCCTCATCGTCGTCGAGCACGACGAGGACACCATCAAGGTGGCCGACTGGGTCGTGGACATCGGTCCGGGCGCGGGCGAGCACGGCGGCAAGGTGGTCCACAGCGGTTCGCTCAAGGAACTGCTGAAGAACACCGAGTCGATGACCGGGCAGTACCTGTCGGGGAAGAGGTCCATCGAGATCCCGGACATCCGCCGGCCCGTGAACGGCGAGCGGAAGCTGACCGTCCACGGTGCCAAGGAGAACAACCTGCGGGACATCGACGTGTCCTTCCCGCTGGGCGTGCTCACGGCCGTGACCGGTGTCTCGGGCTCCGGAAAGTCGACCCTGGTCAACGACATCCTCTACACCCACCTGGCGCGGGAGCTGAACGGCGCCCGCTCGGTGCCGGGGCGCCACACCCGGGTGGACGGGGACGACCTCGTCGACAAGGTGGTCCATGTCGACCAGTCGCCCATCGGCCGGACGCCCCGGTCGAATCCGGCGACGTACACCGGCGTCTTCGACCACGTGCGCAAGCTCTTCGCCGAGACGATGGAGGCGAAGGTGCGCGGCTACCTGCCGGGCCGCTTCTCCTTCAACGTCAAGGGCGGCCGGTGCGAGAACTGCTCCGGCGACGGCACGATCAAGATCGAGATGAACTTCCTGCCGGACGTCTACGTCCCCTGCGAGGTCTGCCACGGCGACCGGTACAACCGGGAGACGCTGGAGGTCCACTACAAGGGCAAGTCCATCGCGGAAGTCCTGAACATGCCGATCGAGGAGGCGCTGGGCTTCTTCGAGGCCGTGCCGACCATCGCCCGTCACCTCAAGACGCTGAACGAGGTCGGACTGGGCTACGTCCGCCTCGGCCAGTCCGCGCCGACCCTGTCGGGCGGTGAGGCGCAGCGCGTGAAGCTGGCCTCCGAGCTGCAGAAGCGCTCGACGGGCCGGACGGTCTACGTGCTGGACGAGCCGACGACGGGTCTGCACTTCGAGGACATCTCGAAGCTGATCAAGGTGCTGTCCGGGCTGGTCGACAAGGGCAACTCGGTGATCGTCATCGAGCACAACCTGGACGTCATCAAGACCGCGGACTGGGTCATCGACATGGGCCCCGAGGGCGGATACGGCGGCGGCATGGTGGTGGCCGAGGGCACGCCCGAGCAGGTGGCCTCCGTGGGCGCGAGCCACACGGGCAAGTTCCTGCGGGACATCCTGGGCGCGGACCGCGTCTCCGACGCGGGCACGTCCCCGGTGCGGGCCGCGGCGAAGAAGGCCCCGGCCAAGAAGACGGCCGCCGCGAAGAAGGCGGCCCCCGCCAAGAAGACGGCCGCCAAGAAGACGACGGCGCGAGCGCGCAAGGTCTAGGGGCGCTCAGCCCGGCAGAACAGGAGGGGCCCGGCCGCCGCGCCGGGCCCCTCCCGCCGCCCGCGGCCGCCTGGGGACGCCCCACCGCGTGGCGGGCCGCCGTCGGGTCCGTCGGCTCCGTCGGGCTAGCCGGGCAACGCGGGGCCTCGACGTCCGGCGGCCCGCCGGCCGAGGTCCGCCGAGGCCGCGGGCCCGGTGCGGGCGCCCCAGGGGCTCCGGCGGATCAGGGCCGGACACCCCTAGTCGCCGAGTTCCGCCGCGTAGGGGGGTTCGGCTCCTGGGCGGGTACAGGTCAGGGCTGCCGCGTGGGCGGCGTAGGCCAGCACGTCCGGCCAGTCCACCGGGCCGCCCGGAGCCGCCGTCAGACGGTGCAGCAGGGCCGCGTTGACCGTGTCGCCCGCGCCGATCGTGTCCGCCACCGCGACCGGGCGGGCCGCGGCCGAGTGCTCGGCGCCCTCCCGGGTCCAGACCGTCAGGCCCGCCGCTCCACGGGTCAGCACCACCGCCGAGGGCCCGGCCGCCAGCCAGTCGCCGACCCGGCCGCCCAGCCAGGCCGCGTCCTCCTCCGACAGCTTGAGGACGCCCGTGTACGGCAGCAGCCGCTCCGTGAAGCGGGCGCGGTGGCCCGCCGGGTCCGCGATGAGCGCCGGCCGGATGTTGGGGTCCAGCAGGGTCAGCAGCCCGCGCCGCGACTCCCGGCGCAGCAGGGCCTCGTACGCGCTCGCGCCCGGCTCCAGGACGAGCGAGCAGGTGCCGAGCGCGAGGGCCCGTACCCCCTCCGGGAGGGCCGGCGGCAGGGTGAACAGCCGGTCCGCGGTGCCCTCGACGTAGAACCCGTACGAGGCCGAGCCGTCCGGCGCCAGGGAGGGCACGGCGAGAGTGGTCGGCTCCGGCCCGCGCTGGACCAGCGACACGTCCACCCCCGCCGTCCGCAGCCCGGCCAGCAGGCCCTCGCCGAAGCCGTCCGTCGAGACCCGGGAGCAGAAGGCGACCTCGGCGCCGAGCCGCCCGAGCGCACGCGCCGTGTTGTACGGTCCGCCGCCCGGCCGGGGCAGCAGCGCACCCGGCGGTCCGGCCGCGGGCACCAGGTCGATGAGGGCTTCTCCGCCGACGACGATCACGCGGAGGAAGGTACTCCATGGGGCGGCGGTATCGTCGGGTGGGCCGGTGCCCGGGCCGGGCCCCGGCCCGTGACCCCGTCCCCGCCCCGCCCCGCCCCACCGCGCCCGCCCGCACCCCTGGAGAACCGCATGTCCGCGCCGCAGTCCGCCGCCCGCCGTACCGTCCTCAAGGGCGCAGCAGCGCTCGCCGGGGCCGCCGGCGCCGGGGCGGCGCTCACGGCCTGCTCCACGGAGACCAACAGCGGCGGCAACACCCCCGCGACCCCGACCGCCCCCGTGGAGCTGGGCGCCGCGGCCGACGTCCCGGTCGGCGGAGCCAAGCTCTACCGGGAGCGGAAGCTGATCGTCAGCTGCCCGGCGGAGGGCCGGTACAAGGCGTTCAGTGCCCAGTGCACGCACGCCGGCTGCGTCCTCGACAAGATCGTCGAGGGGGAGGGGAACTGCCCCTGCCACGGCAGCCGTTTCGACGTCTCCACGGGCAAGGTCCTGCAGGGACCGGCCGACCGGCCGCTGCCCGAGGTGCCGGTGCGCGCGGAGAACGGCAAGCTCGTCGCGGGCTGATCCGCACGGGCCGTACCTGGTCGTACCAGGCGGCACGGGCCGTATCCGGCGTACGGGCCGTATCCGGCGTACGGGTCAGTCCCAGTCCCAGGCGATCCCGAGGATGCCGCGCCGCACCGCCTGCTCCACCAGGTGCACCGCCCGGTGCCGGCCGTTCGGCGTCAGGTCCGCCAGGCCGGTGCGCGGGGCGTCCGGCCCGGTGCGGGCGAAGCGCCGGCAGCGCACCGGGAGGGCCGCCTCGTCGAAGCGGACCTGGAGCACGTACTGGCCGCCCGCGTAGCTGAAACCGCGCACGTACTCGTCGCTGCGGGGGCCCGTGCCGTCCTCGATGCCGTAGCCGAAGACGTAGGTGTCCCCGCGCCGCAGCCCGGCGTCGAAGAGCAGCTCGGCGACGACCACCCCGGCCTCCGGGTGGCATCGCACACGGCCCGTGCGGCAGTTCTCGTACGCCGTCACGCGCACCCGGGACACGTCGCAGCCCGGGTCGCCGTGGTGCACGGCGAGGTAGCGGTCGACCCCGTCCCGGTGCGCCCGGACGATCTGCTGCGACTCGCGGACCCGCAGCTCACCCGCCGGACCGATGCGGACCCGCTCGTGGTGACCGAGCGAGTGCAGCCCGCCGTCCGGCGGGAGTTCCATCCCGTCGAGCAGCCGCTCCACCGTCCCGCCCCCGCTGAACAGGGCCCGGTACGAGCGGCCCGGCGGCCGTGCGGGCCCGGCGCCCGGCGCCGGGGCGGCCAGCAGCCTGACCAGGGCGCCGTCGGGCAGCTCCAGGATCCGCTCCAGGGCGGTGACGGCCCGCAGCGATTCCGGCTGACGCGGCCTGCGGGCGCCCTGCTGCCAGTAACTGAGGCTGGTCACTCCGACCTTGATGCCCTGTGCCGCGAGCCGGTGCTGCACACGCTGGAGCGGCAGCCCGCGGGCGGCGAGGGCGGCGCGCAGGGCGAGGTGGAAGGGGCCGCCGCGCAGCAGCCGGTTCAGTTCCGCCATGCTCGCCGGATCCGTGGAAGGCCGCATGGCGACTCCTCTGTGAACGTTCACACGCGCCGAGGTGGGGGTCACGGCGGCAGCTCCGGGGGACCAGGTGGAACGACAGCAACCGTTCACACCGCAGTCCCACCGTTCACACTGCAACGTCACCGCGTATTGAAGCGCGTTGACCTGATCGCGACAACTCCCGGATGCTCCTCCACAGCGTCCGGACGCGCTCCTCCACCCCCACTCCCCACTTCGGGAGGAACGCGATGCGCAACCGAAACCGGCGGCTTTCCCCGGCCGCCCTCCTCACCGCCGTTCTCACCACCCTGCTCCTCGCCCTGCCCGCCGGCACCGCCACCGCCGCCGATGCCGACGCCGCACCCGCATCCGCCCTGGCGCAAAAGCGCCTGAACATCACCATGCAGGCGCAAGCGAAGACGAACTGGTGCTGGGCCGCGGGCGGCAACACCATCGCCACCTGGTTCGGCCGCACCTACAGCCAGAACCAGTTCTGCAACGCAGCCTTCAACCGCCAGCAGGGCACCGACTGCCCCAACAACCAGGCCACCCTCGGCAACGTCCAGACCGGGCTGCGCTGGGCGGGCGTCAACCCCGGCTCCTACGTCACCGGCTGGCTGCAGTACTCCACCGTCCAGACCGAGATCAACGCGAACCGGCCGATCGAGACCCGGATCCAGTGGTCGAACGGCGGCGGCCACATGCACGTCCTCTACGGCTACGACACCGCGAGCAACTGGGTCTACTGGGGCGACCCCTGGCCCTCCAGCGACCGCTACAACTGGGCCTCCCACGCCTGGTACGTCAACAACAACACCTTCTCCTGGACCCACTCGCTCTACCGGATCGGGGCGTGACCGCCATGACCCTGCGCGCTTCGGCCGCCGCGGCCGTCCTCGCCACCACCGTCCTCCTCGGGCTCGCCCCGCAGGCCGCCGCCGCCCCCGTGCCGCAGCCGCAGGCGGCCACCGCCGAGAACAGGGCCGCCGCCGCACGGGCGGCCACCGCCCCCGACACCCTGGCCACGCTCTCCCGCTTCTTCGCCCGGGAGGGCAGGGTCTCCCCCGCCGCCGCACAGCCCCGCATCGAGGGCGAGGCGGTTCCGGTCCACCACCTCTCGCCGGACTTCGTCGCGGGCCGGGCGGACGCGCCCGTCGCCCGCCTGGAGTTCCTCGCCAGCCAGGCGGTCTCCTCCGACGGGCAGCGGGCCGCCCTGTGGACCGCCCGTACGGAGACCGGCTGGCAGGTCGTGAACATCGCCACCGGCGACGACGAATTCCGCTACGTGCGACTGGGCGCCGCGAAACTGCCCGGCGGGACCGTGTTCCGGGAACCGCAGATCGACGCCTGGTACGTGGCCGGGGGCGGCCGGGTGCTGCCGCTGGACGAGGACGCGGTGCGGGCCGTGGGCGCCGGGGGTACGACGCTGGGCGGCTACCGGGTGCGGGTCGCCGAGGCGTACGGGGACAAGCTCCCCGGGACCCCGTACGCCGAGCGCGGCGCGGCGGGCGGCTTCGCCGAGGCCGGCGGCCCGGACTCCGGCCCGGGCCCCGCCCCGGGCGGGCTGCCGGCCGGCTGGGCCGGGGCCGGGATGCTCGCGCTGGCCGGGGCCGGGGTGCTGCTGCGGCGGTCCCGGCGCCGGACCGCGCCCTAGGGGGTGCCCGGCGGGCCCGGCCGGTGCCTCAGGCCGGGCCCTGCGGGCAGCTCTCCCCGCCCCGCCCTTTCGCCGTTTCCCGGGCTCCGCCCGGAGCCGGGCCTCAACCGCCGGCGAGGCTGGCAGACGGGGCTCCGCCCGACCCGGGCGTCAAACGCCGGCGAGGCGGAAAGGCAGGGAGCCCCGAGCTTTCAGCCCCGGAGGGCTACGGGGCGTTGTCGGTCCGCGCCAGTAGGGTGGTTGGCATGGCCGACCCTTCCAGCTACCGGCCCCAGCCGGGGCAGATCCCCGATTCGCCCGGGGTCTACAGATTCCGCGACGAGCACCGCCGGGTGATCTACGTCGGGAAGGCCAAGAGCCTGCGCCAGCGCCTGGCCAACTACTTCCAGGACGTCGCGGGCCTGCACCCCCGGACCGCCACCATGGTGACCACGGCCGCCTCCGTGGAGTGGACCGTGGTCTCCACCGAGGTCGAGGCGCTCCAGCTGGAGTACTCCTGGATCAAGGAGTACGACCCCCGGTTCAACGTCAAGTACCGGGACGACAAGAGCTACCCCTCCCTCGCCGTCACGCTGAACGAGGAGTACCCCCGGGTCCAGGTCATGCGGGGCCCCAAGAAGAAGGGCGTGCGCTACTTCGGTCCGTACGCCCACGCCTGGGCGATCCGCGAGACCGTCGACCTGATGCTGCGGGTGTTCCCGGTGCGGACGTGCTCCGCCGGAGTGTTCAAGCGCTCCGCCCAGATCGGCCGGCCCTGCCTCCTCGGCTACATCGGCAAGTGCTCCGCGCCCTGCGTCGGCCGGGTCACCCCCGAGGAGCACCGCGAACTGGCCGAGGACTTCTGCGACTTCATGGCCGGCCGCACCGGCGCCTACCTCTCCCGGCTGGAGCAGGAGATGCGCATCGCGGCCGAGGACATGGAGTACGAGAAGGCCGCCCGGCTGCGCGACGACATCGGGGCGCTGCGCCGCGCCATGGAGAAGAACGCCGTGGTGCTCGCCGACGCCACCGACGCCGACCTGATCGCCGTCGCCGAGGACGAGCTCGAAGCCGCCGTGCAGATCTTCCACGTCCGCGGCGGGCGCGTCCGCGGCCAGCGCGGCTGGGTCACCGACAAGGTCGAGGCCGTCGACACGGCCGGGCTCGTCGAGCACGCCCTGCAGCAGCTCTACGGCGAGGAGCAGGGCGAGGCCGTCCCCAAGGAGGTGCTGGTCCCCGCGCTCCCCGAGGACACGCCCGCGCTGGCCCAGTGGCTCGCCGGGCGCCGCGGGTCCCAGGTCAGCCTGCGGATACCGCAGCGCGGCGACAAGAAGGCCCTCATGGAGACCGTCCACCGCAACGCGCAGCAGTCCCTCGCCCTGCACAAGACCAAGCGCGCCGGCGACCTCACCACCCGCTCCCGGGCCCTGGAGGAGATCGCCGAGGCCCTGGAGCTGGACGGCGCACCGCTGCGCATCGAGTGCTTCGACATCTCCCACCTCCAGGGGGACGACGTCGTCGCGTCCATGGTCGTCTTCGAGGACGGCCTGGCCCGCAAGAGCGAGTACCGGCGCTTCCAGATCAAAGGTCGTGTCGGAGACACGCAGGTCTGGCACGGCGAGGGGCAGGACGACGTCCGGTCCATGCACGAGGTGGTCTCCCGGCGCTTCCGCCGCTACCTCCTGGAGAAGTCCAGGACGGGGGAGTGGGACCCCCAGGACGGAGAGGACGGGCCGCCCGAGGACGACGGGAAGCCCAAGCGCTTCGCCTACCCGCCCCAGCTCGTCGTCGTCGACGGCGGGCGGCCGCAGGTGGCCGCCGCCCGGCGGGCCCTGGACGAGCTCGGCATCGACGACGTAGCCGTCTGCGGCCTGGCCAAGCGGCTGGAGGAGGTCTGGCTGCCCGGCGAGGACGACCCCGTCGTCCTGCCCCGCACCAGCGAGGGCCTCTACCTGCTCCAGCGGGTACGTGACGAAGCCCACCGCTTCGCCATCCAGTACCAGCGCAGCAAGCGCGGAAAACGCCTGAAGTCGGGCCCGCTGGACGAGGTGCCGGGCCTCGGCGAGAGCCGCAAACAGGCCCTGGTGAAGCACTTCGGTTCGGTGAAGAAGCTGAGACAGGCGACAATCGACCAGATCTGCGAGGTCCCGGGCATAGGACGGAAGACGGCCGAGACCGTCGCCGCCGCCCTCGCCCGGGCGGTCCCCGCCGGTCCTGCCGTCAACACGGCCACAGGAGAGATCATTGAGGATGAGAACCCCGCGCCAGCGGGAGCATCGTCCGAACGGGGGACCGAGCAATGACCGAGCACGAGACCACGCACGACCGAGACGGAGCACAGGTGAGTACGGGCACGACAGTGGAGCCCGGCGAGACCGCCGAGGCGGCCATCCCCGAGCTGGTGATCATCTCCGGCATGTCCGGGGCCGGCCGGAGCACGGCGGCCAAGTGTCTGGAGGACCTCGGCTGGTTCGTCGTCGACAACCTCCCGCCGGCGCTGATCCCCACCATGGTGGAGCTCGGTGCCCGCTCCCAGGGCAACGTGGCCCGCATCGCGGTCGTCGTCGACGTCCGCGGCCGCCAGTTCTTCGACGCGCTGCGCGAGTCCCTCGCCGACCTCGACAGCAAGGGCGTCACCCGCCGCATCGTCTTCCTGGAGTCCTCCGACGACGCGCTGGTCCGCCGCTTCGAGTCGGTCCGCCGCCCGCACCCCCTCCAGGGCGACGGGCGCATCACCGACGGCATCGCGGCCGAGCGCGACCTGCTGCGCGAGCTGCGCGGAGACGCCGACCTGGTGATCGACACCTCCAGCCTCAACGTGCACGAGCTGCGCGCCAAGATGGACGCCCAGTTCGCCGGGGACGAGGAACCCGAGCTGCGGGCCACCGTCATGTCCTTCGGCTTCAAGTACGGCCTCCCCGTGGACGCCGACCTCGTCGTCGACTGCCGCTTCATCCCGAACCCGCACTGGGTCCCGGAGCTGCGCCCCTTCACCGGGCTCAACGAGGAGGTGTCGGGGTACGTCTTCAGCCAGCCGGGCGCCAAGGAGTTCCTCGACCGTTACACCGAGCTGCTCCAGCTCATCGCCACCGGCTACCGTCGCGAGGGCAAGCGGTACGTGACCATCGCGGTCGGGTGCACGGGCGGCAAGCACCGCAGCGTGGCCATGTCCGAGAAGCTCGCCGCCCGCCTCGCCTCCGAGGGAGTCGAGACCGTCGTCGTACACCGGGACATGGGGCGCGAGTGACCGCACGGACCCCGCGGCTGAGCCGCCTGCGCCGCCTCACCCCGGGACGGGGAGAGGACGGCGCGGGCCGCTCCGGCCGCCGGAGGGGCGCCACGCCCAAGGTGGTCGCGCTCGGCGGCGGCCAGGGCCTGTCGGCCTCCCTCGCCGCCCTGCGCCGGATCACCGGTGACCTCACCGCCGTGGTCACCGTCGCCGACGACGGCGGCTCCAGCGGACGGCTCCGGGAGGAGCTCGACGTGCTGCCGCCCGGCGACCTGCGCAAGGCGCTGGCGGCGCTGTGCGGTGACGACGACTGGGGCCAGACCTGGGCCCGGGTCATCCAGCACCGCTTCCAGTCCGAGGGCGACCTGCACGGGCACGCCGTCGGCAACCTGCTGATCGTCGCCCTGTGGGAACAGCTCGGCGACCCCGTCCAGGCCCTCGACCTGGTCGGCCGGCTGCTGGGCGCCCACGGCCGGGTGCTGCCCATGTCGGCGGTGCCCCTGGAACTCCAGGCCCTGGTCAGGGGCCACGACCCGGACCGCCCCGAGGACGTCGACACCGTCCGCGGGCAGGCCACGGTGGCGCTGACCCCGGGCGAGGTGCTGTCCGTACAGGTCGTGCCGAGCGCCCCGCCGGCCGTGCCGGAGGCCGTCGCGGCCGTCCTGGACGCCGACTGGGTGGTGCTGGGGCCCGGATCGTGGTTCTCGTCCGTGATCCCGCACCTGCTGGTGCCGGAACTCCTGGACGCGCTGATGGAGACGAAGGCCCGGCGGGTCCTCTCGCTGAACCTCGCGCCGCAGCCCGGCGAAACAGAGGGCTTCTCTCCGCAGCGTCATTTGGAGGTTTTGGCCCGACACGCCCCTAAACTCGCCCTGGACGTGGTGCTGGCCGACGAGGCCGCCGTGCCCGACCGCGAGTCCCTCGCCGATGCCGCGAAACGCTTCGGTGCCGCGGTCGAGCTGGCCCCCGTGGCCAGGCAGGACGGCTCGCCGAAGCACGACCCGGAGCTGCTGGCCGCCGCGTACGACCGTATTTTTCGGATGCATGGAAGGATCGGCCCATGGCGATGACGCCTGCGGTGAAGGACGAGATCTCCCGCCTGCCCGTCACCCGGACCTGCTGCAGGAAGGCGGAGGTCTCGGCGATCCTTCGGTTCGCGGGCGGGCTGCACCTGGTGAGCGGCCGCATCGTCATCGAGGCGGAGCTGGACACCGGGATCGCCGCCAGACGTCTGCGCAAGGACATCCTGGAGATCTTCGGCCACTCCTCGGACCTCGTCGTGATGGCGCCCGGCGGACTGCGCCGCGGCAGCCGCTACGTGGTCCGCGTCGTGGCCGGCGGTGACCAGCTGGCGCGCCAGACGGGCCTCGTGGACGGCCGCGGACGCCCCATCCGAGGTCTTCCCCCGCAGGTGGTCTCCGGGGCCACCTGTGACGCCGAGGCGGCGTGGCGCGGCGCCTTCCTGGCCCACGGCTCGCTCACCGAGCCGGGCCGGTCCTCCTCCCTGGAGGTCACCTGCCCCGGCCCGGAGGCCGCCCTGGCCCTGGTGGGCGCCGCCCGCAGGCTGTCCATCGCCGCGAAGGCGCGCGAGGTGCGCGGTGTGGACCGGGTCGTGGTCCGCGACGGCGACGCCATCGGCGCCCTGCTGACCCGGCTCGGCGCGCACGAGTCGGTGCTGGCCTGGGAGGAGCGGCGGATGCGGCGTGAGGTGCGCGCCACCGCCAACCGCCTCGCCAACTTCGACGACGCCAACCTGCGCCGCTCGGCGCGGGCCGCCGTGGCCGCCGGAGCCCGCGTGCAGCGCGCGCTGGAGATCCTCGGCGAGGAGGTCCCCGAGCACCTCGCGGCGGCCGGCCGGCTGCGCATGGAGCACAAGCAGGCCTCCCTGGAGGAGCTGGGCGCGCTCGCCGACCCGCCGCTGACCAAGGACGCGGTCGCCGGCCGGATCCGGCGTCTGCTCGCCATGGCCGACAAGCGGGCCCAGGACCTCGGCATCCCGGGCACCGAGTCGAACCTCGACCTCAGCGAGGAGATGGCCGACAACATGGCCGGATAGCCCGGACACCGCTCCACGGCTACGTCGGAAGGGGCCCGCGCGATCACTCGTGCGGGCCCCTTCGCGGCATGCCCCATTGACATGAGCATGGGCCGGTCTTGAGTCTGGCGTCCGAACCTTTCGTGGCAGACGACGCCCAGGGGGGCACATGAGTCACCGCGCGAGAGTCATCCTCGCCGCAAGCGCACTCGTCTTCGCAACCACGCTCGCCGCACTGCCCGCGGCTGCCCAGGCCCAGGCCCGGCCCGGCACCGGCGCCGCCTCCGGCGCCGAGGAGGTACGGGTCTACGACGCCGACATCACCAAGGAACAGGTGCCGCTCGTCCTCGCGGCCGGCCAGGACGCCCACGAGCTCACCGAGCGCGCCCCCGAGACCGGGACCGCCCGCGTCGAGCTCTTCCTCACCGCGGCCCAGGCCGGCGAGCTCGCCGCCCAGGGGGTCCGGCTCGCCGAGCGCAAGATCCCGGCCCAGGGCCTGGCCCGCGCCAAGGCGGCCGGCGACGGCGTGTTCCGCCCGTACAGCGGCAAGGGCGGCCTCCAGGAGGAGATCCTGCGCACGGCCCAGGAGCACCCGGCCCTCACCAAGGTCGTCTCCATCGGCAGGACCGTCCAGGGCAAGGACATCCTCGCCCTCAAGGTCAGCAAGAACGCGAAGAAGACCAGGGACGGCGCCAAGCCCTCCGTGCTCTACATGTCCAACCAGCACGCCCGCGAGTGGATCACCCCCGAGATGACCCGGCGGCTGATGCACCACACCCTCGACAACTACGGCAAGGACCAGCGCATCACCGGCCTGGTGGACTCCAGCGAGCTGTGGTTCCTGCTCAGCGCCAATCCCGACGGCTACGACCACACGCACGCCGCCGACAGCCAGCGCCTGTGGCGCAAGAACCTGCGCGACAACAACGGCGACGGGAAGATCACCACCGGCGACGGCGTCGACCTCAACCGCAACTTCGCCTACAAGTGGGGCTACGACAACGAGGGCTCCTCGCCGAACCAGGCCGGCGAGACCTACCGCGGCCCCCGGGCCTCCTCCGAGCCCGAGACCGTCGCCCTCGACGCCTTCGAGAAGCGCATCGGCTTCGAGTACGCCGTCAACTACCACTCCGCCGCCGAGCTGATCCTCTACGGCGTGGGCTGGCAGGTGGCCACCCCCACCCCCGACGACGTGGCCTACAAGGCCCTCGCCGGCACCCCCGAGAACCCGGCCGTGCCCGGCTACTACCCGCAGGTCTCCTCCGAGCTGTACACCACCAACGGCGAGGCCGACGGCCACGGCGCCAACGTCAACGGCATCATGATGTTCACGCCGGAGATGACCACCTGCCAGACCGCAGCGGCGAGCGACCCGGACGACCGGTGGAAGCCCGAGGACTGCGCCTCCGGCTTCAACTTCCCGGACGACGAGAAGCTCATCCAGGCGGAGTTCGCCAAGAACGTCCCCTTCGCCCTCGCGGTCGGCGAGAGCGCCGCCCGCCCGGACCGCCCGGCGTCCTCCGTCGGCCTGAGCGCGGCCGACTTCACCCCCGACCCCTTCACCACCTCCTACGCGGCCCGCGGACAGGACCAGGAGGTCGCCGTCACGGCCCGCAAGGCGCTGAAGGACAAGGAGCTCAACTACCGCATCAACGGCGGCCGCACGCACGACGAGGACCTGGAGGCCTGGAAGGGCGGCGACGTCTACGGCGGCGAGGACAACAACTGGTTCGACGAGTACCGGGCCGAGATCGAGGGCGCGAAGCCGGGCGACAAGGTCGAGGTCTGGTTCACCGGCCGCGACCGCTCCGGCAAACAGGTCTCCAGCGAGCACTTCACGTACACGGTGGCCGAGCGGCCGCGCGCGGACGTCCTGGTGATCGCCGAGGAGGGGGCCGCCGCCCGGCACGCACAGACGTACGTCGACGCGCTGCGCGCCAACGGCCGGTCCGCCGCGGTCTGGGACGTCGCCGTCCAGGGCGTCCCGCACCACCTCGGCGTCCTCTCCCACTTCGGCACGGCCGTCCACTACACGGGAGCCAAGTCCCCCGGCGGGGAAACCCAGTTGGCGGTCCGCGACTTCCTGAACGAGGGTGGCAGGCTGATCGAGGCCGGCGAGCTGGCGGGCGGCAACGCCCAGGTCGGCCGCGCCGTGACCAACGACTTCAGCCAGTACTGGCTCGGCGCCTACGGCCGCAGCAGCACCCCCGGCGCCACCGGCTTCGCCGGCACCGGCGCCCTGCAGGGGGCGCAGGGCGGCCTCGGTGACGCCGCGGGCAACCCGCTGAACGCGCCCGGCTCCTACACCGTGACCTCGGAGACCCTGGCGCCCGCCCAGTTCCCGCAGTTCAAGAGCGCGCAGGCGGGCCGCTACACCGGTGTCGCGAACCCGTACGCCCCCTACGCCGGCACCGGGATGGCCTCGGCCCTCCACGCCGACAGCGACTGGAAGCGGCTCGTCCGCACCCTCGACCTCACCGGCGTGACCGCCGCCGACCAGCCGAAGCTGAAGCTCGCCCTCAACTGGAACATGGAGGAGGGCTACGACCACGCCGCGCTGGAGGCCCGCACGGCCGGCGGCGACGACTGGACCATGCTGCCGGAGGCGGGCGGTCTGAGCAGCCCGGCCGTCCCGGAGGAGTGCGCGGCCGGGTTCTTCATCAACGGCCACCCGTTCCTGCGCCGCTACCTCACCCTGGACGCCGGCGGATGCAGCCCGCAGGGCACCAGCGGTCAGTGGAACACCTTCACCGGGTCCTCCGGCGGCTGGAAGCAGGTCTCCTTCGACCTGAGTGCCTACGCGGGCAGGTCCGTCGAGCTCTCGCTCTCCTCCATCACCGACCCCGGATCGGGCGGACGCGGCGTCTTCGCGGACGAGGTGCGCCTGTCGACGGCCGCCGGGGAGCAGGCGGCCGAGGGGTTCGAGACCTCTCTCGGCGCCTGGACCGCCCAGGGCGCACCCGCCGGAAGTCCCGACGTTCCGGGCGACTGGTCCCGGACAGAAGAGCTCTTCCGCTCCTATGCCTCGGTGACCACGCGTGACACCGTACTTCTGGGCTTCGGCCTGGAACACCTGCCCGCGGCGACGGATCGCGCCCTACTCGTCGGTAAGGCGCTCCGCTCGCTCAACCGCTGATCAGCGCCACGCTCGTCGCTCACCCACAGTGACCGGGACCAAGGTCCCCGGGGCCCGCACCGGTGTGTCCGGAGCGGGCCCCGGAGGGGACGGCCCCCGTGAAGTGGGGGGAGTGTCAGGCCTCGACCGATGTCACCCAAAAGCTCACGGAGAGGTAGGGTCGTAAGCGGTCGGGGACATCCCATTTCAGCTCGCCGGCGCTCTCACCGGCGCACCAACGAGGAGATCGGTTCGTGACGATCCGCGTAGGCATCAATGGTTTTGGCCGAATTGGCCGTAACTACTTCCGGGCTCTTCTCGAGCAGGGAGCGGACATCGAGATCGTCGGTGTCAACGACCTGACGGACAACGCCACCCTGGTGCACCTTCTCAAGTACGACACCATTCTGGGCCGCCTCAAGGCCGAGGTGTCCCACACCGACGACACCATCACCGTCGGCGGCAACACCTTCAAGACCTTCGCCGAGCGCGACCCGGCGAACCTCCCCTGGGGCGAACTGGGCGCCGACATCGTCATCGAGTCGACCGGCATCTTCACGAAGAGGGCCGACGCCGCCAAGCACCTCGCGGCCGGCGCGAAGAAGGTCCTCATCTCGGCCCCGGCCAAGGACGAGGACATCACGATCGTGATGGGCGTCAACCAGGACAAGTACGACGACGCCAACCACCACGTCATCTCCAACGCGTCCTGCACCACGAACTGCGTGGCGCCGATGGCCAAGGTCCTCGACGAGAACTTCGGCATCGTCAAGGGCATGATGACGACGGTCCACGCGTACACGAACGACCAGCGCATCCTGGACTTCCCGCACTCGGACCTGCGCCGCGCCCGCGCCGCCGCCGAGAACATCATCCCGACCTCCACCGGTGCCGCCAAGGCCACCGCGCTGGTCCTGCCGCAGCTCAAGGGCAAGCTGGACGGCATCGCGATGCGCGTCCCGGTCCCCACCGGCTCGGTGACGGACCTCGTGCTGGAGCTCGACCGCGAGGTCACCAAGGACGAGATCAACGCCGCCTTCCAGAAGGCCTCCGAGGGCCAGCTGAAGGGCATCCTCGACTACACCGAGGACGCGATCGTCTCCTCCGACATCGTGAACTGGCCGGCTTCCTGCACCTTCGACTCCTCCCTGACCATGGTCCAGGGCAAGCAGGTCAAGGTCGTCGGCTGGTACGACAACGAGTGGGGCTACTCCAACCGCCTCGTGGACCTCACGGTCTTCGTCGGCGGCCGGCTCTGAGTTCCAGGGCTGACACCACGATGTGAGGCACAGGGTCCGGGCCGCGCGACGATGCGCAGCTCGGACCCTGTAGCTTGCCAGTCGTTCTACGCCCCCGACACGGGCGCCCAAAGGAGTCAGAAACACATGAAGACGATCGACGAACTGCTCGCCGAAGGCGTCAAGGGCAAGCGGGTCTTCGTCCGCGCGGACCTGAACGTTCCGCTCGCCGAGGGCACCATCACCGACGACGGCCGCATCCGCGCCGTCCAGCCCACGATCGAGAAGCTCGCCGAAGCCGGCGCCCGCGTCGTCGTGGCCTCGCACCTCGGCCGCCCCCAGGGCGCCCCGGACCCGGCCTTCTCGCTCGCGCCGGCCGCCGCGCGGCTCGGTGAACTGCTGGGCGCGGACGTCGCGTTCGCCACCGACACCGTCGGCTCCTCCGCCAAGGAGACCGTCGCGGCCCTCACCGACGGCCAGGTCGCCGTGATCGAGAACCTCCGCTTCAACGCCGGCGAGACCTCGAAGGACGACGCCGAGCGCGGCGCCTTCGCGGACCAGCTGGCGGAGCTCGCCGACGTCTATGTCGGCGACGGCTTCGGCGCCGTCCACCGCAAGCACGCCTCGGTCTTCGACCTGCCCGCGCGGCTCCCGCACGCGGTCGGCCAGCTCATCGCCACCGAGGTCGGCGTCCTGAAGAAGCTGACGGACGAGGTCAAGCGCCCCTACGTCGTGGTCCTCGGCGGCGCCAAGGTCTCCGACAAGCTCGCCGTCATCGACGAGCTCCTCGGCAAGGCCGACCGCCTGCTGATCGGCGGGGGCATGGCCTACACCTTCCTCTACGCCAAGGGCTACGAGGTCGGCATCTCCCTGCTCCAGAAGGACCAGGTCGACAAGGTCAAGGAGTACATGCGGCGTGCCGAGGAGACCGGCGTCGAGCTGGTCCTCCCCGTCGACGTCCTGGCCTCGACCGACTTCCCGGACCTGAAGACCAAGGCCCCGGCCGTCTTCGAGACCGTCGACGCGGACAAGATCCCCGCCGACAAGGAGGGTCTGGACATCGGCCCGAAGACCCGCGAGCTGTACGCCTCGAAGATCGCCGACGCGGCGACCGTCTTCTGGAACGGTCCCGTGGGCGTCTTCGAGCACCCCGACTACGCCGGCGGCACCCGCGCGATCGCGCAGGCCCTCGTCGACTCCAGTGCCTTCACCGTCGTCGGCGGTGGCGACTCGGCCGCCGCCGTGCGCACGCTGGGCTTCGACGAGAACGCTTTCGGCCACATTTCCACCGGTGGTGGCGCCTCCCTCGAGTACCTCGAGGGCAAGACGCTCCCCGGCCTCGCCGCCCTGGAGGGCTGACCCGCATGACCACCCGCACCCCGCTCATGGCGGGCAACTGGAAGATGAACCTCAACCACCTCGAGGCCATCGCCCACGTCCAGAAGCTCGCCTTCGCGCTCGCCGACAAGGACTACGACGCCGTCGAGGTCGCGGTCCTGCCGCCCTTCGTCGACCTGCGCTCCGTCCAGACCCTGGTCGACGGCGACAAGCTGAAGATCAAGTACGGCGCCCAGGACATCTCCGCGCACGACTCCGGCGCCTACACCGGCGAGATCTCCGGCCCGATGCTGTCGAAGCTGAAGTGCACGTACGTGGCCGTCGGCCACAGCGAGCGCCGCCAGTACCACGGCGAGACCGACGAGATCTGCAACGCCAAGGTCAAGGCCGCCTTCAAGCACGGGATCACCCCGATCCTGTGCGTCGGCGAGGGCCTGGACGTCCGCAAGGCCGGCGAGCAGGTCCCGTACACGCTCGCCCAGCTCGACGGCGGCCTGAAGGACGTCCCGGCCGAGCAGGTCGAGTCCATCGTGATCGCCTACGAGCCCGTCTGGGCCATCGGGACCGGCGAGGTCGCCACCCCCGAGGACGCCCAGGAGGTCTGCGGGGCGATCCGCGGCCGCCTGGCCGAGCTGTACTCGCAGGAGCTGGCCGACAAGGTCCGCATCCAGTACGGCGGCTCCGTGAAGTCCGGGAACATCGCGGCGATCATGGCCCAGCCCGACGTCGACGGCGCCCTGATCGGCGGCGCGGCGCTGGACGCGGACGAGTTCGTCAAGATCGTCCGCTTCCGCGACCAGTGAGTATGCGGTAGGGCCGATCCGTCGTACCCTTGCGGGGGCCAGGGGCTGAACCACCAGCCACTGGCCCCCGCGCACATCCCGCAAGCCGGAAAGCCTGAAAAGCCAGAAAGTAGGAATCAGCCGTGATTATGGGGTTCTCGATCGCCCTGATCGTCTTCAGCGCCCTGCTGATGCTGCTCGTGCTGATGCACAAGGGCAAGGGCGGCGGCCTCTCCGACATGTTCGGCGGCGGCATGCAGTCGTCGGTCGGCGGTTCCTCCGTCGCGGAGCGGAACCTGGACCGCATCACCGTCGTGGTGGGTCTGCTCTGGTTCGCGTGCATCGTCGCGCTCGGCCTGGTGATGAAGTCGGGCAGCTGACCGTTCTCGCCATTCCGGCAGTCCGGTCGGCATCGCCCGGCCTATCATGAGGCTGGCGTTCACGACGTGGAATCAGTAACTCCGCTCACTGGACGTGCGTTGGGCCTTACGTAGACTTGGGCGCTCCGCGGCGGAATTTCCACTCACACTCCGCGGCACCTTCACGCAGGGAGTTACGACCGTGGCAAGTGGCAACGCGATCCGTGGTAGCCGGGTCGGAGCGGGGCCGATGGGTGAGGCAGAGCGTGGCGAGTCCGCGCCCCGCCTGCGCATCTCCTTCTGGTGCT
The DNA here is from genome assembly GCF_024666385.1 of Streptomyces yangpuensis. Taxonomy (NCBI): domain Bacteria; kingdom Bacillati; phylum Actinomycetota; class Actinomycetes; order Kitasatosporales; family Streptomycetaceae; genus Streptomyces; species Streptomyces yangpuensis. The sequence goes on along the minus strand of NZ_CP102514.1, from coordinate 1,865,165 downwards.
CGAACGGGCACGAGACGCAGCCGAGCTTCGCCAGCGACGCGCAGGTGCCGGACACCTGGGACTGCCCGCGCTGCGGGTTCCCGGCCGGCCAGGACCGGGACAACCCGCCCGCCCCGCCGCGCACCGAGCCGTACAAGACGCACCTGGCGTACGTGCGTGAGCGGCGCTCGGACGCCGACGGTGAGGCGATCCTCGCCGAGGCGCTCGCCAAGCTCCGGGGCGAGATCTGACCCCGCCCGGCGAATATGACGTGAGGCCCGGCCCCGCAGGAATCTCTCCTGCGGGGCCGGGCCTCTTTGTGTGCGTTGCGCCGCTTGTGATCCCTTAAGTTGGTGAACGGCGGGGCACGACAGGACGGAAGAAACGGGTTGATGTCCGAGATGAACACAGAGAGCAGGGCGAAGCTCAACCGGACGCCGCAGTGGCTGGCACTCGGCAAGCACCGGGAGGAGTTCGGGCACACGCACCTGCGGCAGCTGTTCGAGGAGAACCCCGGCCGCGGCGCCGGTTACACCCTGCAGGTCGGCGACCTGCACATCGACTACTCCAAGCACCTCGTCACCGACGAGACGCTGGAGCTGCTGCGCGAACTGGCGGCGGCGACGGGCGTGGCCGAGCTGCGCGAGGCCATGTTCCGCGGCGAGAAGATCAACACGACCGAGGACCGGGCGGTCCTGCACACCGCACTGCGCGCACCGGCCGACACGGTCGTCGAGGTGGACGGCGAGAACGTCGTCCCCGGCGTGCACGCGGTCCTCGACAAGATGGCGGCCTTCTCCGAGCAGATCCGGTCGGGGAAGTGGACCGGCTTCACCGGCAAGACCATCAAGAACGTCGTCAACATCGGCATCGGCGGCTCCGACCTGGGTCCCGCGATGGCGTACGAGGCCCTGCGCGCCTTCGCCGACCGCGACCTGACCGTGCGCTTCGTGTCCAACGTCGACGGCGCGGACCTGCACGAGGCCGTGCGCGACCTGGACCCGGCCGAGACGCTGTTCATCATCGCCTCCAAGACCTTCACCACCATCGAGACCATCACCAACGCCACGTCGGCGCGCGGCTGGCTGCTCGCGGGACTGGGCGGCGACCAGGCGGCCGTGGCACGGCACTTCGTCGCGCTGTCGACCAACGCCGAGAAGGTCACCGAGTTCGGCATCGATCCGGCCAACATGTTCGGGTTCTGGGACTGGGTCGGCGGACGCTACTCCTTCGACTCGGCCATCGGGCTCTCCCTGATGATCGCGATCGGTCCGGCCGCCTTCCGTGACCTGCTCGCCGGCTTCCACCTGATGGACCAGCACTTCCGCACAGCGCCGCCCGAGGAGAACGCCCCGCTGCTGCTGGGCCTGTTGGGGATCTGGTACGGCGACTTCTTCGACGCGCAGTCGCACGCGGTGCTCCCGTACAGCCACTACCTCTCGCGCTTCACCGCTTACCTGCAGCAGCTGGACATGGAGTCCAACGGCAAGTCCGTGGACCGCGACGGCAATCCGGTGGAGTGGCAGACCGGCCCGGTGGTCTGGGGCACGCCCGGCACCAACGGCCAGCACGCCTACTACCAGCTGATCCACCAGGGGACGAAAATGATCCCCGCGGACTTCATCGGCTTCGCGAACCCGGTGGCCGAGCTGGAAGCGGCCCCGGCCGCCCAGCACGACCTGCTGATGGCCAACTTCTTCGCGCAGACCCAGGCCCTTGCCTTCGGCAAGACGGCCGACGAGGTCCGCGCGGAGGGCACGCCGGAGTCGCTCGTCCCGCACAAGACCTTCCACGGCAACCACCCGACGACCACCATCCTGGCCACGGAGCTCACCCCCGGCGTGCTGGGCCAGCTGATCGCGCTGTACGAGCACAAGGTGTTCGTCCAGGGCGCCGTGTGGAACATCGACTCCTTCGACCAGTGGGGCGTCGAGCTCGGCAAGGTGCTCGCCAAGCGCATCGAGCCCGCGCTGACCGAGGGCGCGGACGTGCCCGGACTGGACGCCTCGACGAAGGCCCTGGTCGACACCTACCGCACGCTGCGCGGCCGCAGCTGACGCACGCGCGAAGGGCCCGCTCTCCCGGGGCGGGCCCTTCGTGTCGGCCGGTGTCGGGGGACCGTCAGGAGGAGACCGGGGGGTACATCCCGGACGGCAGCTTGGCCGCCGCCGCGCGGTCCAGCAGCCACAGGGTGCGCGAGCGCCCGTACGCCTCCGCGGCCGGCGCCTGCACTCCGCCGGCTCCGCCGAGGGCGATGGAGACCGCTCCTGCCTTGTCCGCGCCGGCCGCCAGCAGCCAGACCTCGCGGGCCGCCCGGATGGCCGGGAGGGTCAGCGAGATCCGGGTGGGCGGGGGCTTGGGCGCGCCGTGCACGCCGACCACCGTACGGTCGGTCTCCCGGGCCGCCGGGTGCTCGGGGAAGAGCGAGGCCACGTGCGTGTCCGGGCCGACGCCCAGCATCAGCACGTCGAAGGTGGGCACCGGACCGTGGTCCTCCGGCCCGGCCGCCCGCGCCAGCTCGGCCGCGTAGGCGGCGGCCGCCGCGTCCACGTCGGCGCCGTGCGGGCCGTCCGAGGCCGGCATGGCGTGCACGCGGGCGGGGTCGACCGGGACGGAGTCCAGGAGGGCCTCCCGGGCCTGCGTGTGATTGCGCTCCGGGTCGTCGGCGGGCACGTACCGATCGTCGCCCCACCAGAGGTCCAGCCGGTGCCAGTCGATCGCGTCGCGGGCCGGGGCGGTGGCCAGTGCGGCGAGGAGACCGTTGCCGTTGCGGCCGCCCGTGAGGACCACGGACGCGCTGCCGCGGGCCGTCTGGGCGTCCACGATCTTCGTGATGAGCCGGGCCGCGGTGGCCTGGGCCATCAGTTCCTTGTCCCGGTGGACGACGACCTGAGGAGTCGTCATACCCATGTGCTGCCGCCTTCGTGGTTTCTGGGGTGATATCCGGTCGCCGCTGCGCGGAGCCCTTCCCCCACCCCGCCCCTTCCCGAAACCGGGCTCCGCCCCGGAACCCGGTCCTCAAACGCCGGACAGGCTGAACTTCAGCCCCGCCGGCGTTTGAGGCGCTGGGTCCGGGGCGGAGCCCCAGGAAACGGAGAAAGGGTGGGGCGGGGAGCGGCTCCGCGCAGCGGCCCCCGGCTACTTGGCCGTCGCCTTCTTCGCCGGCTTGGCCGCCGGCTTCGAGGGCTCGGCCTTGGCCGGAGCGGCCGCCTCGGCCTTGGCCGGGGCCTCGGCCTCGGGCTGCGAAGAGGCCGCCGCCAGCTGGGACACTCCGTACTTCAGCGAAGCCTCGTACGTGTTGTCCGGGTCCAGCCGACGCAGCTCCTCCGCCAGGAGCTCGGCCGTGTCGCGGCGCTTGAGCGCCACGTTCCGGTCGGGCTGTCCCGGCATGCACAGCGTGGCCAGCCCGCCGTCCGCCCGGTTCAGGACGATGTCGCCGTCCTTGGTCGCCAGGCGTACGGCCGTCAGGCCCGGCCCCGCCGACAGCGTGCGGCGGACGGGGACCTGGAGCCGGTCCGCCAGCCACATGGCCAGCAGTTCACAGCTCGGGTTGTCGCCCTCCCCCTCCACGGTCGCCGAGACGACCGTCAGGGCCTGCTGGTCCAGTGCCGCGGCCAGCATGGAGCGCCACGGGGTGATCCGGGTCCACGACAGATCCGTGTCCCCGGGCGCGTACGCCCCGGCCCGGGAGCCGAGCGTCCCGACCGGGTCCTCGCAGGAGTACGTGTCCGTGATGCGGCGCTGCCCGAGCGCACCCAGCGGATCGCCCGCCAGGTCCGTGGGAGCACCGTCCGGCCACCAGACGACCACAGGCGCATCCGGAAGGAGCAGCGGGAGAACCACCGACTGGGCGTGGTCGACCAGTTCGCCGTGAAGGCGCAGCACGACCGTCTCGCCGCTGCCCGCGTCCGCCCCGACGCGGACTTCCGCGTCGAGCCGGGCGTCACGGCGGCTGCGGGGCGAGCGGCTGGCCCGCTTGATGACGACGACGATCCGCGAGGGGTGTTCGTGGGACGCGTCGTTCGCCGACTTGAGCGCGTCGTACGCGTTCTCCTCGTCGGTCACGATCACCAGCGTGAGGACCATGCCGACGGCCGGCGTGCCGATGTCCCGGCGTGCCTGCACCATCGCGGCGTTGATCTTGCTGGAGTTGGTCTCCGTGAGGTCGATCTTCATGGCCGGCGCCAGCTCCGTCCGTCTCGTGCGAGCATCTCGTCCGCCTCGACCGGCCCCCAGGTGCCCGCCGGGTACTGCGCGGGCTTGCCGTGCTTGTCCCAGTACTCCTCGATCGGGTCGAGGATGTTCCAGGACAGTTCGACCTCCTGGTGGCGCGGGAAGAGGTTCGCGTCGCCGAGGAGCACGTCGAGGATGAGCCGCTCGTACGCCTCGGGGCTCGACTCCGTGAAGGACTCGCCGTAGGCGAAGTCCATCGTGACGTCCCGGACCTCCATGGAGGTGCCCGGAACCTTGGAACCGAAGCGGACGGTCACGCCTTCGTCCGGCTGGACCCGGATGACCAGGGCGTTCTGCCCGAGCTCCTCGGTCGCGCCCGACTCGAAGGGCAGGTAGGGGGCCCGCTTGAAGACGACCGCGATCTCCGTCACCCGGCGGCCCAGGCGCTTGCCCGTCCGCAGGTAGAAGGGGACGCCCGCCCAGCGGCGGTTGTTGATCTCCAGGCGGATGGCCGCATAGGTGTCGGTCTTCGACTTGGGGTCGATGCCGTCCTCTTCGAGGTACCCGACGACCTTCTCGCCGCCCTGCCAGGCCGCCGCGTACTGGCCGCGCACGGTGTGCTTGCCCAGGTCCTCCGGCAGCTGCACCGCCGTCAGCACCTTGAGCTTCTCCGCCACCAGCGCCTTGGGGTGGAAGGAGCCGGGCTCCTCCATCGCGGTCAGCGCGAGCAGCTGGAGCAGGTGGTTCTGGATGACGTCACGGGCCGCGCCGATGCCGTCGTAGTAGCCCGCCCGGCCGCCGATGCCGATGTCCTCGGCCATGGTGATCTGCACGTGGTCGACGTAGGACCGGTTCCAGATCGGCTCGAACATCGTGTTGGCGAAGCGGAGCGCCAGGATGTTCTGGACGGTCTCCTTGCCGAGGTAGTGGTCGATCCGGAAGACCTCGTCACGCGGGAAGACCTCGTGGACGACCTTGTTGAGCTCCTCGGCGCTCTTCAGGTCGTGGCCGAAGGGCTTCTCGATGACGGCGCGCCGCCAGGAGCCCTCCTTCTGTGCCAGACCGTGGTCCTTGAGCTGCTGGACCACCTTGGGGAAGAACTTCGGCGGGACGGACAGGTAGAAGGCGAAGTTGCCGCCCGTGCCCTGCGCCTTGTCGAGCTCGTCTATCGTCGCCTTGAGCGTCTCGAAGGCGGCGTCGTCGTCGAAGTCGCCCTGGACGAACCGGCAGCCCTGGACGAGCTGCTGCCAGACCTCCTCACGGAAGGGGGTGCGCGAGTGCTCCTTGACCGCCTCGTACACCTCCTGGGCGAAGTCCTCGTGCTCCCACTCCCGGCGGGCGAAGCCGATGAGGGAGAAGCCCGGCGGCAGCAGGCCGCGGTTGGCCAGGTCGTAGACGGCAGGCATCAGCTTCTTGCGCGACAGGTCACCCGTAACGCCGAAAATGACCAGGCCGGACGGCCCCGCGATGCGCGGGAGCCGCCGGTCCTGTGCGTCACGAAGCGGGTTCGCTCCGTTTACAGACAAGGTGTTCAGGCCTCCGTGGGGGCGAGGCGCTGGAGCTCCGCCTCGGTCGACTTCAGCAGGTCGTTCCAGGACGCCTCGAACTTCTCGACGCCCTCGTCTTCCAGCAGCTGAACGACATCGTCGTACGAGATGCCCAGCTTCGCGACCGCGTCGAGCTCGGCGCGGGCCTGCTCGTAGGTGCCGCGCACGGTGTCACCCGTGATCGAACCGTGGTCCGCGGTGGCCTCCAGGGTGGCCTCCGGCATGGTGTTCACCGTGTTCGGGGCGACCAGGTCCTCCACGTACAGGGTGTCCTTGTACGCCGGGTCCTTGACGCCCGTCGAGGCCCACAGCGCACGCTGCTTGTTGGCTCCGGCGCGCTCCAGGGCGTTCCAGCGGTCCGAGGAGAAGACCTCTTCGTAGGCCTCGTAGGCCAGACGGGCGTTGGCGAGCGCCGCCTTGCCCTTGAGGGCCTTCGCCTCGTCCGTGCCGATGGCGTCCAGGCGCTTGTCGATCTCGCTGTCCACGCGGGAGACGAAGAAGGAGGCGACCGAGTGGATCAGGGAGAGGTCCAGGCCGGCGGCCTTGGCCTTCTCCAGACCCGCCAGGTACGCGTCCATGACCTCGCGGTAACGCTCCAGCGAGAAGATCAGCGTGACGTTGACGCTGATGCCCTTGCCGATGACCTCGGTGATCGCCGGCAGGCCGGCCTTCGTCGCCGGGATCTTGATGAGCGTGTTAGGCCGGTCCACCAGCCAGGCGAGCTGCTTGGCCTCGGCGATCGTCGCCGCGGTGTTGTGGGCCAGACGGGGGTCGACCTCGATCGAGACGCGGCCGTCCTGGCCGTCGGTGCGGTCGTAGACCGGGCGCAGGATGTCGGCGGCGTCCCTGACGTCCGCCGTCGTGATCATGCGCAGGGCCTCGTCCACCGTGACCTTGCGGGTCGCGAGGTCGGTGAGCTGCTGCTCGTAGCCCTCGCCGCCGCTGATCGCCTTCTGGAAGATCGCCGGGTTGGTGGTGACACCGACCACGTGCGACTGGTCGATGAGCTCGGCCAGGTTGCCGGACGTGATGCGCTTGCGGGACAGGTCGTCCAGCCAGATCGCCACGCCTTCGTCGGAGAGGCGCTTGAGTGCGTCTGTCATGGGAATTGCATCTCCTACTGGTGTAGTACGGGCGTCAGCGCGCGGCGGCGGCGAGGGAGTCGCGGGCGGCGGCGGCGACGGCCTCCGGCGTGAACCCGAACTCGCGGAACAGCACCTTCGCGTCGGCCGAGGCACCGAAGTGCTCCAGCGACACGATCCGGCCCGCGTCACCGACGTAGCGGTGCCAGGTCAGGCCGATGCCCGCCTCGACCGCGACCCGGGCCTTGACCGAGGGCGGCAGGACGCTGTCCTTGTACGCCTGGTCCTGCTCCTCGAACCACTCGACGGACGGCATCGAGACCACACGGGTCGGGATGCCGGCGGCCTGGAGCTGCTCGCGGGCCTCGACGGCCACGTGGACCTCGGAACCGGTGCCGATGAGGACGACCTGGGCGTCGCCGCCGTCGGCCTCGAACAGCACGTAGCCGCCCTTGACGGTGTTCTCGTTGGCCTCGTAGGTCGGCACGCCCTGGCGGGTGAGGGCCAGACCGTGCGGGGTGCCCTTGCCGAACACCTTGGTGTGGCGCCTCAGAATCTCGCGCCAGGCGATCGCGGTCTCGTTCGCGTCGGCCGGACGGACGATGGTCAGGCCCGGAATGGCGCGCAGCGAGGCGAGGTGCTCGACCGGCTGGTGGGTCGGACCGTCCTCGCCGAGGCCGATGGAGTCGTGCGTCCACACGTAGGTCACCGGCAGGTGCATCAGGGCGGACAGGCGCACGGCGTTGCGCATGTAGTCGGAGAACACCAGGAAGGTGCCGCCGTAGATACGGGTGTGGCCGTGCAGGGCGATGCCGTTCATGGCCGCGGCCATGGCGTGCTCGCGGATGCCGAAGTGGATGGTGCGGCCGTACGGGTCGGCCTCCGGCAGCGGGTTGCCCACCGGCAGGAACGAGGAGTCCTTGTCGATGGTGGTGTTGTTGGAGCCGGCCAGGTCGGCCGAGCCGCCCCACAGCTCCGGGATGACCGCGCCGAGCGCCTGCAGCACCTTGCCGGAGGCGGCGCGGGTGGCGACGGCCTTGCCGGCCTCGAAGACGGGGAGCTCGTCCTCCCAGCCCGCGGGCAGCTCGTTTGCGTTGATGCGGTCGAACTCGGCGGCGCGCTCCGGGTTGGCGGTGCGCCAGGCGGAGAAGTCCTTCTCCCAGGCGGCCTTGGCCTCGCGGCCCCGGTCCAGCGCCTTGCGGGTGTGGGCGATGACCTCGTCGGCGACCTCGAAGGTCTGCTCCGGGTCGAAGCCGAGCACGCGCTTGGTGGCCGCGACCTCGTCGTCGCCGAGGGCCGAGCCGTGGGCGGCCTCGGTGTTCTGGGCGTGCGGGGCGGGCCAGGCGATGATCGAGCGGGCCGCGATGAAGGACGGGCGGTCCGTGACGGCCTTCGCGGCCTGGAGCGCGGCGAACAGCGCCTTCGGGTCGAGGTCGCCGTTCTCCTGCTGCTCGACGCGCTGGACGTGCCAGCCGTACGCCTCGTAGCGCTTCATGGTGTCCTCGGAGACGGCCGTCTCCGTGTCACCCTCGATGGAGATGTGGTTGTCGTCCCAGAGAAGGACGAGGTTGCCGAGCTTCTGGTGGCCGGCCAGTGCGGACGCCTCGTGGGAGATGCCCTCCTGGAGGCAGCCGTCGCCCGCGACCGCGTAGACCATGTGGTCGAACGGGGAGGTGCCGGGGGCGGCCTGCGGGTCGAAGAGACCGCGCTCGTAGCGGGCGGCCATGGCCATGCCCACCGCGTTGGCGACACCCTGGCCGAGCGGGCCCGTGGTGGTCTCGACGCCGGCCGTGTGGCCGTACTCCGGGTGGCCGGGGGTCTTGGAGCCCCAGGTGCGGAAGGACTTGAGGTCGTCCAGTTCGAGCCCGAACCCGCCCAGGTACAGCTGGGTGTAGAGGGTCAGGGACGAGTGCCCCGCGGAGAGCACGAAACGGTCGCGGCCCACCCACTCGGGGTCCGCCGGGTCGTGCCGCATCACCTTCTGGAAGAGGGTGTACGCGGCGGGGGCGAGGCTCATCGCCGTCCCGGGGTGGCCGTTTCCGACCTTCTGGACCGCGTCAGCGGCCAGGATGCGGGCGGTGTCGACGGCCCGCTGGTCCAGTTCGGTCCACTCGAGCTCTGTGGTGGTCGGCTTGGTGCTCACCGTGGGTCAGGGCTCCTCTCCACATGTTTGTATCCCGGTGACGAACGGTGCACCGGCGGTTCCGAGCCTACCCCCGCAACGGCGTGCAGCTATTCGAGTGCAGGCGGTCCGTCACCGCGCCGCCGCCATGCGTTCACCCGGCCACGGGGACACGGCGGGTGTCGTCCCCCGTATGTATGCACGGTCCGATCGGCTCAACACGAGGCGACCCCGGCGCGGGGCGACGTAAGCGCAACGTCTACAGTGGCGTGGTACGCGCAAGCCCCAACCCGGCCTCCATACCGTGAACGGCCGGAGTCGGAGCTTGCTGGATTCTCTCTCAGGGGTGTGCGTGACGGCCGTCGAATCCCGTCCAGCGGGGGTGCTCGGGACGAACCCCGGTCACCGGCCGTTCGGGACCCGCGTCATGGCTTTCGTGGCATTGACCAAGCCGCGGATCATCGAACTTCTGCTGATCACCACAGTGCCGGTGATGTTCCTCGCGGAGCAGGGCGTGCCGTCGCTGTGGCTGGTCCTGGTGACCTGCGTGGGCGGTTACCTGTCCGCGGGCGGCGCCAACGCGCTGAACATGTACATCGACCGCGACATCGACGCGCTGATGGACCGGACCTCCCAGCGCCCGCTGGTGACCGGGATGGTCAGCCCGCGGGAGTGCCTGGTCTTCGGCATCACGCTCGGCGTGGTCTCCACCCTGTTCTTCGGCCTGCTCGTCAACTGGCTGTCGGCCGCGCTCTCGCTCGGCGCGCTCCTCTTCTACGTCGTCGTCTACACGATGCTGTTGAAGCGGCGCACGACCCAGAACATCGTCTGGGGTGGCATCGCCGGCTGCCTGCCGGTCCTCATCGGCTGGTCCGCGGTCCGCAACGAGGTCTCCTGGGCCGCCGTCATCCTCTTCCTCGTCATCTTCTTCTGGACGCCGCCGCACTACTGGCCGCTGTCGATGAAGGTGGCCGACGACTACGCGCGGGTCGGTGTGCCGATGCTCCCCGTCGTCGCGGGCAACAAGGTCGTGGCGCGCCAGATCGTCCTCTACAGCTGGGTCATGGTCGGCGTCTCGCTGCTGCTGACCCCGCTGGGGTACACCGGCTGGTTCTACACCTCGGTCGCGCTGCTGGCCGGCGGCTGGTGGCTGTGGGAGGCGCACGCGCTGCACGCGCGGGCCAAGGCGGGTGTGACGGGCGCGAAGCTCAAGGAGATGCGCCTGTTCCACTGGTCGATCACCTACGTGTCGCTGCTGTTCGTGGCGGTGGCCGTGGATCCCTTCCTCCGTTGATTACTCGCCGGTAGCATGGCTTCCATGGGAGACACCGCAGACACCGCGGCCGCCGCAGGCGCCGCGGACAAGAAGCAGGACCGTACGGCCGCGAAGCTGGCCAAGCAGATCGGCGCCTTCGCCAAGCAGCACGGCGGCGCCGAGGGCCAGCTCGCGCACATCGGCCAGGCCGGCACCCGCATCGTGCTCGTGGGCACGGACGGCGGCTGGGGCGACCTGGTCGCTCCGACCTTCGCGGTGGCGCAGCTGGCCGCCGAGAAGGCCGGACTGACCCTCCATGACGAGTTCGACGGGGAGTTCGCCGCGCGCGTGCGGACGGGCCCGTACGAGTGGTCGCGGATGGCCGGCATCCAGCTCGGCGGACCCGAGAACCCGGCGGCCTGACCGCCCCCTGCCCCGTACCGGGGCCCGGTGTGCGGTCTCGGTCAACAGCCCGAGCAACACCTCACACCCCGCTCACCCGTTAGGACGTGTGGAAGCGCCTTCCTCACGTCCGCAACGGGATGCCCGGATGATCGAAACGCCGCCCCTGGTGGACCAGTACTGCCACGGAGTCCTCCGTACGGAGCTGGGCCTGGGTACCTTCGAGGCCCAGCTGATCCCTTCGGCCGGGCCGCCCGCCGCGGGCACCACCTTCTTCGACACCCAGACCGGTTTCGCGGTCCGCCGCTGGTGTCCGCCGCTGCTGGGGCTGGAGCCGCACGCGGCCCCCGCCCGCTATCTGGCCCGGCGCCGCGAGCTGGGCCCGGCCGAGACCGCGCGGCGGCTGCTGAGGGGGTCCGGGGCCGGTGTCTATCTCGTCGACACCGGCCAGGCCGGGGACCTCACCGGCCCCAAGGAACTGGCCCTCGCCGGCGACGCCGAGGCCTTCGAGACGGTCCGGCTGGAAGCGCTGGCCGTACAGGCCGCCGACACCTCCGGGACCGTGGCCGGCTTCCTCGCCGGCCTCGCCGAGGCCGTCCACCACGCCGCCGCCGGCGCCGCGGCCTTCGCCTGCGCCGCGGCCCCCGACCACGCCGGCGGTCCCGCCCTCGACCCCGATCCGCCCGGCCCGGGCGAGGTGCGCGGGGCGGCCGGGCGGTGGCTGGCAGGACGGCCGCGCGGTGGACCCGTACGGGATCCCGTGCTCCTGCGGCACCTGCTGTGGAGCGCGGTGCCGTCCGGGCTGCCGCTCCAGCTGCACACGGGTACGGGGGATCCCGCGGCGCTGACCGGGTTCGTACGGGCCACCGGGGGGCTGGGCACACGGCTGGTGCTGCTCGGCGGACATCCGTACCACCGGCACACGGCGCGGCTCGCGGAGGTCTTCCCGCACGTCTACGCCGACGCGGGCGCGGGCCTCGGGCGGACCGGGGCGCGGGCCGCCGCGGTCCTGGCCGAGCTGCTGGAGACCGCGCCGTTCGGGAAGCTGCTGTTCTCCAGCGGGGGCCGGGGGCTGCCCGAACTGCACGCGGTGGGCGCCCTGGTGTTCCGGGAGGCGCTGACCCGGGTGCTGGGTGGCTGGGTCGCCGAGGGGTCCTGGTCGTGGCGGGACGCGGACCGGGTGGCGGCCATGGTCGCGGCGGGCAACGCCCGCCGCCTCTACCGCCTGGACGGGCCGTGAGGCCCCGTCCGGCGCGGACGGGGCCTCACGGCCCGGGCGGAGGCGATCAGACGGAGGAGAGCTGGGCGTCGCCCGGTGCGGCGAGCCCCGCCTCGTCGGCCGGCCGCTCGCGCAGGCTCAGCGCGAGGCGGAGCACGGCGATCCACACCAGGCAGGAGCCCAGCATGTGCACGGCGACCAGGACCTCGGGCACATCGGTGAAGTACTGCACGTAGCCGATGCCGCCCTGGGCGAGCAGCACGAGCAGCAGGTCGCGGGCGCGGGCCCGGGTGTCGACCGGGGCGTCGACCACCCGCAGCACCAGCCACATCGCGACGGCCAGCGCGCAGACCACCCAGGCGGCGATGGCGTGCACGTGCGCGGTCGCCTCCCAGTCGAACGGCATCCGCTTGATCTCGCTGCTGTCACCGGCGTGCGGGCCGGACCCGGTGACCACCGTGCCGGCGGCGATCAGGACGAGGGTGGTGGCGATCAGCGCCCACGACAGCTTGCGCACCGGGCCGGGGACGCGCGGGCGCGGGGCGGTGTCGCCCTCGCCGACGCGCTGCCAGGTGACGGTCGTCACGGCGATCAGCGCGGTGGCGAGCAGGAAGTGCCCGGCCACGCTGTACGGGTTCAGGCCCGTCATGACGGTGATGCCGCCGAGCACGGCGTTGCACACCACGAGGGCGAACTGGATCCAGCCGAGCTTCGTCAGCGAGTGGCGCCAGGGCTCGGCCGACCGGGCCGCGACGATCACCCAGCCGACGGCGGCGCTGAGCACGTAGGTCAGCATCCGGTTGCCGAATTCGACGGCCCCGTGGAAGCCCTGCTCCTGCGTCACGATCAGGCTGTCGTCGGTGCACTTGGGCCAGGTGTCGCAGCCGAGACCGGATCCGGTCAGCCGCACCGCGCCGCCGGTGACGACGATGGCCACGCTCATGAAGAGCGCGGCGAGCGCGGCCCGCCGGACGATCCGGGGTGACGGAGTCCAGCGGCTGGCGATGTATGCGAGGGGGTTCAACACGCCCCATATCGTAGGCGACCCCTTGTGCAAAGTTTCACGAGGGGGTGGGGGGTGCCGCGTCCGGGCCCACGAGCAGGCGGAACCTGGCCCCGGCGGGGTCGCCCTCCTCGTGCCACCAGAGCAGGACACGCCAGTGCGCGGCGTGGCCCGGGTGGTGCGGTGAGTGCGTGAACCCCTGTATCAGTTCGGTCGCCACGTCCTCGGCCGTCCGGTTCCGCACTTCTGCGGCGCTGTGCCAGGGATGGGGGAGTGCGTTCCATGATCCGTCGGGGCCCCGGACGTCGAACCGCCATACCGCGATCCACGGGGTGACCTCCAGCATCGTGCGCACCTGCTCGGCGCCGAGGTGCAGCCGGGCCGCGATCTCGGGCTCCTCCACCGACCGGATGCGGGCGGCCACCACGGCCCGGGGCAGCAGCCGTTCGGGTAGCAGCCCCCGCGTGCGCAGGCCCACCAGCTCGTCGAAGGCCAGGTAGCGCAGGCGCAGTTCCAGCTGGCGGCCGATGTGGTCGAGGGCCTCCTCGGCGGCCTCGGCCTCCTCCGCCCCGGGGTCGGCCAGCAGCAGCCGGCGGAAGTCGGCCTCGGCGTCCACGGCCCAGGCCACCGCTTCCTCGGTCAGGCCCAGCTCGGCGAGGCGGTCCCCGAGGAACACCTTGGCCTGCGCGAGGCCCCGCCGGTTGACCGGGTCCTGCTGGTCCAGTCCGGCCCACACCTCCACCGCGGTACGGGTCAGATGACGGGCGCGCTCACCGGCTGCCCGCTCCATGGCGCTGGGGCCCTCGCCGGCGGCGGCCGGGCCCAGCGGGTGCTTGGGCAGCCGGTCCGCGTCGCTCAGCGGCCAGGCCAGCCACACCCCGTGGTTGATCAGCCCGCGGGCGTACCAGCGGGCGTACTCCGGGGTGTGCCGGGCCGCGCGTTCGGAGCTGCGCAGGCCCTCCTCGATGGTGGCGAGGGCGCTCGCGCGGTCCCCCGCGGCGAACCGCAGGGCGGCCCGGTCGGCGAGGCGCAGCCCGAGCAGGGCGGTGCACTCGGGGTCGTCCGGGAGGGTGCGCAGGGCGCCGATGAGCTCGTCGAGGAGCCGCTCGCGTTCCGCCGGCGCCGCCTGCGCGGCCCCCGCCCGCACCCGCGCCCACTGGTCGTCCAGCCGAAGAACGGCCTCCCGCTGCACCATGTCCGCCCCCCGGCTTCATGTGTGGAGGCGCCCATCTTCCCGGCTGTGCGGTCGCGAGGGAAAGGGTTTCATTCCCAGCGGAAGAGGCGCGCGGCGGCGCCCAGACCGAGTACCGCCCAGGCCCCGAGCACGGCGACGTCGCCCCACGGCAGCGCCGCTCCGTGCTGGAGCACCTCGCGCAGGCCGTCGGACAGCGCCGAGATCGGCAGCAGCCCCAGGACGGACTGCACGGCGTCCGGGAACTTCTCCATCGGCACGATCACCCCACCGCCGACGAGCAGCAGCAGGAACACCAGATTGGCGGCGGCCAGGGTGGCCTCGGCCTTGAGCGTGCCCGCCATCAGCAGCCCGAGCCCCGAGAAGGCGGCGGTGCCCAGCAGGACCAGCGCGACGGCCGACAGCGGGTTCCCCTGCGGGGACCAGCCCAGGGCGAGCGCGATCACCGTCAGCAGGGCGATCTGCAGCACCTCGGTGACCAGCACCGAGAGGGTCTTGGCGGCCATCAGCGCCCAGCGCGGGAGCGGGGAGGCCCCGAGCCGCTTGAGGACTCCGTAGCGGCGGTCGAAGCCGGTGGCGATGGCCTGGCCGGTGAAGGCCGTGGACATCACGGCGAGGGCGAGGATGCCCGGTGCGAGGAAGTCCACCGGCTTCCCGGCACCGGTGTCGACGATGTCGACGGCGGAGAACAGCACCAGGAGCAGCGCCGGGATGATCACCGTCAGCAGCAGCTGCTCGCCGTTGCGCAGCAGCATCCGGGTCTCCAGCGCCGTCTGCGCGAGGATCATGCGGGACACGGGCGCGGCCCCCGGGCGGGGGGTGAACGTACCGGCGCTCATGCGCGCAGCTCCTTACCGGTCAGTTCGAGGAAGACGTCTTCGAGGGTGTGCCGCTGCACGGCGAGGCTGTCGGGCAGCACGCCGTTCTGCGCGCACCAGGAGGCGACGGTGGCCAGCATCTGCGGGTCGACCTCGCCGGTCACCCGGTAGACGCCCGCGGTGACCTCGGCCGCCCGGGTGCCGTCGGGCAGCGCCTTGAGCAGCGAGGCGAGGTCGAGGGAGGGGCGGCCGGTGAAGCGCAGGGTGTTCTCGGCGCCGCCGCGGCACAGCTGGTCGGGGCTGCCGTGGGCGATGACGCGGCCCCCGTCCACGATGGCGACCTCGTCGGAGAGCTGCTCGGCCTCGTCCATGTGGTGGGTGGTGAGGACGACGGTGACCCCGTCGGTGCGCAGTTCCCGTACGAGATCCCAGGTGGCGCGGCGGGCCTGCGGGTCCAGGCCGGCGGTCGGCTCGTCGAGGAAGACGAGCTCGGGGCGGCCCACGACGGCCATGGCCAGGGCGAGGCGCTGCTGCTGACCGCCGGAGAGCCGGCGGTAGGGGGTGCGGCCGCAGCCGCCGAGTCCCAGGCGTTCCACCAGGGTGCCGGGGTCGAGCGGGTCGGCGTACAGCTTGGCCATGTGGCGCAGCATCTCGACGGCGCGGGCGCCGGAGTAGACGCCGCCGGACTGGAGCATCACACCGATACGCGGGCGCAGCGCCCCGGCCTGGGCGACCGGGTCGAGGCCGAGGACGCGGACGGTGCCGGCGTCGGGGCGGTGGTAGCCCTCACAGGTCTCCACCGTGGTCGTCTTGCCCGCGCCGTTGGGACCGAGGACCGCGGTGACGGTGCCCCTGCGGACGGTGAGGTCCAGTCCGTCCACCGCGGTCTTGGTGCCGTACCGCTTCACCAGTCCGCGGATCTCCACGGCGGGGTCGTTGCTCATGGAGGGTGAGTCTACGGAGCCGGAGGGTGGCCCCCCGGCCGAGGGCGGCGGTATTCGAACAGCCGGTCACGGAAATGGCTTTTTTCGGTCCGGTCCTCCCGGCCGGCCGATCCGGTTTCGGTGATCTTCCGTCGCGCCCGGCGCTCGGGGCGCCCGGAGCCGGCGGGAACGCATGAGCGCTGGTGGGGGCGGTGCGCCCAGCGAAATTGCGGGTGCGCGGGGTGATCGGAATTAACCCTTCCGAATAACTCTCCGTCGATAAATAAGGTAACCCTTAGTGATGGAGGCCACCAGGCGTGGCGTCCGTCACGGCTTGTCCGGGCTCGGTTAATTACGCAACAATGGCGTTGTGAAATACGGCGAACGGCAGAACGAGGCCCCCCAGGGGGAGCTCACCACCGGGGAGCGGTCAACCCGCAACCGGGTGGCGCGCTCGATCCTGGACCACGGCCCGTCCACCGTCGCCGACCTCGCCCAGCGCCTCGGCCTCACCCAGGCCGCCGTCCGCCGCCACCTCGACGCACTCGTCGCCGACGTCGTCGTCGAAGCCCGTGAGCAGCGCGTGTACGGAGCGCGGACCCGGGGTCGGCCCGCCAAGGTCTTCGCGCTCACCGACTGCGGCCGCGACGCCTTCGACCAGTCCTACGACACGCTCGCCGCGGACGCCATGCGCTGGATCGCGCAGTCCGTCGGCGGCGGCGAGCAGGGCGAGGCGGCCGTCGCCGCCTTCGCCCGGTCGCGGATGGAATCGCAGGCGCAGACCTACCGGGAGGCCGTCGAGGCGGCCGCCCCGGAGGGCCGCACGGAGGCCCTGGCCAAGGCGTTGACGCAGGACGGGTACGCTGCTACGGCGAAGAGCGCTCCCGGTCCGCACAGCGGTGAACAGCTCTGCCAGCACCACTGCCCGGTCGCCCACGTGGCCGAGCAGTTCCCGCAGCTCTGCGAGGCGGAGACCGAGGTCTTCTCACGCCTGCTCGGGACGCACGTGCAGCGCCTCGCCACGATCGCCCATGGCGACGGAGTGTGCACGACGTTCATTCCGCGAAGCGCGGGCACCACACAGACCGACACATCAGTATCTGCAAGTACGGCCGGGAGGAACCCCGCATGACCACGGAGACCGCTCACCCTGAGCTCGATGGCCTGGGCACCTATGAATACGGCTGGGCCGACTCCGACGCGGCCGGTGCCGCCGCCAAGCGGGGTCTGTCCGAGGACGTCGTCCGCGACATCTCGGCGAAGAAGTCCGAGCCGGAGTGGATGCTGAACCTCCGCCTCAAGGGCCTGAAGCTTTTCGACAAGAAGCCCATGCCGATGTGGGGCTCCGACCTCTCCGGCATCGACTTCGACAACATCAAGTACTTCGTGCGTTCCACCGAGAAGCAGGCCGCTTCCTGGGAGGACCTGCCCGAGGACATCAAGAACACGTACGACAAGCTCGGCATCCCGGAGGCGGAGAAGCAGCGCCTCGTCGCCGGTGTCGCGGCCCAGTACGAGTCCGAGGTCGTCTACCACCAGATCCGTGAGGACCTGGAGGAGCAGGGCGTGATCTTCCTCGACACGGACACCGCGCTCAAGGAGCACCCGGAGCTCTTCCAGGAGTACTTCGGCACGGTCATCCCGGTCGGCGACAACAAGTTCGCGTCGCTGAACACCGCGGTGTGGTCGGGCGGCTCGTTCATCTACGTCCCCAAGGGTGTCCACGTGGACATCCCGCTCCAGGCCTACTTCCGTATCAACACGGAGAACATGGGCCAGTTCGAGCGGACGCTGATCATCGTCGACGAGGACGCCTACGTCCACTACGTCGAGGGCTGCACCGCCCCGATCTACTCCTCCGACTCGCTGCACAGCGCCGTCGTCGAGATCATCGTGAAGAAGGGCGGCCGCTGCCGCTACACGACGATCCAGAACTGGTCGAACAACGTCTACAACCTGGTCACCAAGCGCGCCGTGGCGTACGAGGGCGCGACCATGGAGTGGATCGACGGCAACATCGGTTCCAAGGTCACCATGAAGTACCCGGCCGTCTACCTGATGGGCGAGCACGCCAAGGGCGAGACCCTGTCCATCGCCTTCGCGGGCGAGGGCCAGCACCAGGACGCCGGCTCCAAGATGGTCCACATGGCGCCGAACACCTCCTCGAACATCGTCTCCAAGTCGGTGGCCCGTGGCGGTGGCCGCACCTCCTACCGCGGTCTGGTCGAGATCGGCGAGGGCGCCGCCGGCTCGAAGTCGAACGTGCTCTGCGACGCGCTGCTCGTCGACACCATCTCCCGCTCGGACACGTACCCCTACGTGGACGTCCGCGAGGACGACGTGACGATGGGCCACGAGGCGACCGTCTCCAAGGTCTCCGACGACCAGCTCTTCTACCTGATGCAGCGCGGCCTCACCGAGTTCGAGGCCATGGCCATGATCGTGCGCGGCTTCGTCGAGCCGATCGCGAAGGAGCTGCCCATGGAGTACGCGCTGGAGCTCAACCGGCTGATCGAGCTGCAGATGGAGGGCTCGGTCGGCTGACCCGCCGACCGCCCCCGCACCGCAGCACAGCGACGATTCTGTAGACGTAGGAAGAGAGCAAGACGACAGCCATGGCTGAGGCTCAGAATATTCCGGCGGGCTCCACCACCGCCGGCGCGATCGCGGTGGCCGCAGAGTCCACCGTCGCCACCCGGATGAGTGCGCCCCCGTCCTTCGACGTGGCCGACTTCCCGGTTCCGCACGGCCGTGAGGAGGAGTGGCGCTTCACGCCGCTCGCCCGCCTCAAGGGCCTGCACGACGGCACCGCGGTCGCCAACGGCACCATGAAGGCCCAGATCGACGCGCCCGAGGGTGTGACGGTCGAGTCCGTGGAGCGCGGCGACGAGCGGATCGGCAAGGCCGGCACCCCCGTCGACCGGGTCGCCGCACAGGCCTTCTCGTCCTTCGCCAAGGCCACGGTCGTCACCGTGCCCAAGGAGACCGTGCTCGACGAGCCGATCCGGGTCGCCCTGCACGGCGAGGGCGGCACGACCTTCGGCCACACCGTCTTCGACGTGAAGCCCTTCGCCGAGGCGATCATCGTGATCGACCACACCGGCGACGGCGTGCGCGCCGCCAACGTGGACATCCTCGTCGGCGACGGCGCCAAGGTGACCTTCGTGTCCGTCCAGGACTGGGACGACACCGCCGTCCACACCTCGCAGCACAACGCCCTCGTCGGTCGCGACGCGAGCTTCAAGTCCGTGGTCGTCACCTTCGGCGGCGACCTGGTCCGCCTCCACCCGCGCGTCACCTACGCGGGCCCCGGCGGCGAGGCCGAGATGCTCGGCCTGTACTTCACGGACGCCGGCCAGCACCAGGAGCACCGCCTCCTGGTGACGCACGACGCCCCGCACTGCAAGTCGAACGTGGTCTACAAGGGCGCCCTCCAGGGCCAGGACGCCCACGCCGTCTGGATCGGTGACGTGCTCATCGAGAAGAGCGCCGAGGGCACCGACACGTACGAGATGAACCGCAACCTCGTCCTCACGGACGGCGCGCGGGTCGACTCCGTGCCGAACCTGGAGATCGAGACCGGCGAGATCGTCGGCGCCGGCCACGCCTCCGCCACCGGCCGCTTCGACGACGAGCAGCTCTTCTACCTGCAGGCCCGCGGCATCCCGGCCGACGAGGCCCGCCGCCTGGTCGTCCGCGGCTTCTTCGCCGAGCTCGTCCAGCAGATCGGTGTCGACGACATCGAGGAGCGCCTGATCGCCAAGATCGAGGCCGAGCTCCAGGGTTCCGTCTGATGAATTACGTCAAGGCCTGCGCGCTGAGCGAGCTGGAGGAGAACACCCCCAAGCGGGTGGAACTCGACGGCACGCCGGTGTCCATCGTCTCCACCGACGGGGAGGTGTTCGCGATCAACGACATCTGCTCGCACGCGAACGTCTCGCTCTCGGAGGGCGAGGTCGAGGACTGCATGATCGAGTGCTGGCTGCACGGGTCGGCCTTCGACCTGCGCACCGGCAAGCCCTCCGGTCTGCCCGCGACGCGCCCCGTTCCCGTATACCCCGTAAAGATCGAAGGGGACGACGTGCTCGTCTCCCTCACCCAGGAGTCCTGAGGTATCCATGGCAACGCTTGAAATCCACGACCTGCACGTCTCCGTCGAGGCCGAGAACGGCGCCCGCGAGATCCTCAAGGGCGTCGACCTCACCGTCAAGCAGGGTGAGACGCACGCCATCATGGGTCCGAACGGCTCCGGCAAGTCCACGCTGGCGTACTCGCTGGCCGGTCACCCGAAGTACACGATCACCGGCGGCACCGTCACCCTCGACGGCGAGGACGTCCTGGAGATGTCCGTCGACGAGCGCGCCCGCGCCGGCGTCTTCCTCGCCATGCAGTACCCGGTCGAGGTCCCCGGCGTCTCGGTCTCCAACTTCCTGCGCACCTCCGCCACCGCCATCCGCGGCGAGGCCCCCAAGCTGCGCACCTGGGTGAAGGAGGTCAAGTCCGCGATGGAGCAGCTCCAGATGGACCCGGCCTTCGCCGAGCGCAACGTCAACGAGGGCTTCTCCGGCGGTGAGAAGAAGCGTCACGAGATCCTCCAGCTGGAGCTCCTGAAGCCGAAGATCGCGATCCTCGACGAGACCGACTCCGGCCTCGACGTCGACGCCCTGCGCATCGTCTCCGAGGGCGTCAACCGCGTCCGCGAGACCGGTGAGGTCGGCACCCTGCTGATCACCCACTACACGCGCATCCTGCGCTACATCAAGCCCGACTTCGTGCACGTGTTCGCCAACGGCCGCATCGCCGAGTCCGGCGGCGCCGAGCTCGCCGACCAGCTGGAGAACGAGGGCTACGACAAGTACGTGAAGGGTGGCGCGACCGCGTGACACAGCTGCCTGGCCTCCTCGACATCGAGGCGATCCGCAAGGACTTCCCCCTGCTGGATCGTGTGGTCCACGACGGGAAGAAGATCGTTTACCTGGACAACGCTGCGACCTCGCAGAAGCCGCGCCAGGTGCTCGACGCGCTGAACGAGTACTACGAGCAGCACAACGCGAACGTCCACCGCGGCGTGCACGTGCTCGCCGAGGAGGCCACGGCGCTGTACGAGGGCGCCCGCGACAAGGTCGCCGCCTTCATCAACGCGCCGAGCCGCGACGAGGTGATCTTCACCAAGAACGCCTCGGAGTCGCTCAACCTCGTCGCGAACATGCTCGGCTGGGCGGACGAGCCCTACCGGGTCGACCGCGAGACCGAGATCGCCATCACGGAGATGGAGCACCACTCCAACATCGTGCCGTGGCAGCTGCTCGCGCAGCGCACCGGCGCCAAGCTGAAGTGGTTCGGCCTCACCGACGACGGCCGGCTCGACCTGTCCAACATCGAAGAGGTCATCACGGAGAAGACGAAGATCGTCTCCTTCACGCTGGTCTCCAACATCATGGGCACGGTCAACCCGGTCGAGGCGATCGTCCGGCGCGCCCAGGACGTCGGCGCGCTGGTGCTGATCGACGCCTCCCAGGCCGCTCCGCACATGCCGCTGGACGTGCAGGCGCTCGGCGCCGACTTCGTGGCCTTCACCGGCCACAAGATGTGCGGCCCGACCGGCATCGGCGTCCTCTGGGGCCGCCAGGAGCTGCTGGAAGACCTGCCTCCGTTCCTCGGCGGCGGCGAGATGATCGAGACCGTGTCGATGCACGCCTCGACCTACGCCCCCGCGCCGCACAAGTTCGAGGCCGGTACGCCCCCGATCGCCCAGGCCGTCGGCCTCGGCGCGGCCGTGGACTACCTGACCTCGATCGGCATGGACAAGATCGCCGCGCACGAGCACGCGATCACCGAGTACGCGATCAAGCGCCTCGCCGAGGTGCCCGACCTGCGGATCATCGGCCCCACCACGGCCGAGGACCGCGGCGCCGCGATCTCCTTCGTACTCGGCGACATCCACCCGCACGACGTCGGCCAGGTCCTGGACGAGCAGGGCATCGCGGTCCGCGTGGGGCACCACTGCGCGCGCCCCGTCTGCCTGCGCTACGGAATTCCGGCGACGACGCGAGCGTCTTTCTACCTGTACTCCTCTCCGGCCGACGTCGACGCGCTGATCGACGGGCTGGAGCACGTACGGAACTTCTTCGGCTGACGGACGAGGCGACGAGGACGCAGTGAAGCTGGATTCGATGTACCAGGAACTGATCCTGGACCACTACAAGCACCCGCACGGGCGTGGCCTGCGCGACGGCGACGCCGAGGTGCACCACGTCAACCCGACGTGCGGCGACGAGATCACGCTGCGCGTGAAGTACGACGGTGAGACGCTGACAGATGTCAGCTACGAGGGCCAGGGCTGCTCCATCAGCCAGGCCAGCGCCTCCGTACTGAACGAGCTGCTCGTGGGCAAGGAACTGGCCGAGGCGCAGAAGATCCAGGCCGTGTTCCTGGAGATGATGCAGTCCAAGGGCAAGATCGAGCCCGACGAGGCCATGGAGGAGGTGCTGGAGGACGCGGTCGCGTTCGTCGGCGTCTCCAAGTACCCGGCCCGAGTGAAGTGCGCCCTGCTGAGCTGGATGGCGTGGAAGGACGCGACCGCCCAGGCCCTGGGCGACGCGGAGAGGAAGACGGCATGACCGAGAACGCGACGCCCGAGGCGTCGACCAAGCCGGCCACCGAGGAGGAGGTCCGTGAAGCCCTCTACGACGTGGTCGACCCCGAGCTGGGCATCGACGTCGTCAACCTGGGCCTGATCTACGGCATCCACATCGACGACGCGAACATCGCCACCCTCGACATGACCCTGACCTCGGCGGCCTGCCCGCTGACGGACGTCATCGAGGACCAGGCGAAGTCCGCGACGGACGGCATCGTCAACGAACTCCGGATCAACTGGGTCTGGATGCCGCCGTGGGGCCCGGACAAGATCACGGACGACGGTCGCGAGCAGCTCCGCGCGCTCGGCTTCAACGTCTGAGCACCCCCGCACGTACAGCAGGGCCCCCGGCACGTCGGTGCCGGGGGCCCTCGCTGTTCTGCGCGCGCCAGGACGGCACGCACTCCTTTGCGTGTGTACGGTCGTACGCATCGATGTGTACCCTTGTACACATGCCCTATGTCCTGCTTGCCGCAGCCATCGCCGCCGAGGTCGCCGGCACCACCGCCATGAAGTACAGCGACGGCTTCACGAAGCTCTGGCCCTCGCTCGGCACCCTCCTGGGATACGCCATAGCGTTCACCCTGCTCGCGCAGACGCTGAAGACCATGTCGGTCGGCACGGCCTACGCGATATGGGCCGGCGTCGGCACCGCCGCCATCGCCGCGATCGGCATGGTGTTCATGGGGGAGGCGGCCACCGCCGCGAAGATCGCCGGGATAGCCCTGGTGATCGCCGGGGTGGTCCTGCTGAACCTGGGCGGGGCCCACTGATGCCGCAGGGCGTCCGGCGCTACGACCCGGACCGGCGCCAGCGCATCATCGACGCCGCGATCCGGGTGGTCGGCGCCAAGGGCATCGCGGGGCTGAGCCACCGCAGCGTCGCCGCGGAGGCCGACGTACCGCTGGGCTCGACGACGTACCACTTCAGGACGCTGGACGACCTGCTGGTCGCGGCGCTCCGGCAGGCCAACGAGGGCTTCGCGCGGGCGGTGGCCGACTCGGCCGCGCTGGCCGACCCGGACACCGACCTCGCCGGGGCGCTGGCCCGGCTGCTGGGCGAGTTCCTGGCGGCGGACCGCGGCCGGGTGGAGCTGGAGTACGAGCTCTACCTCGCGGCGCTGCGCCGCCCGGCCCTGCGGCCGGTGGCCGCCGAGTGGTGCCGGGCCGCGGCCGAGGCGCTGACGCCGCGGACCGACCCGGCGACGGCCCGGGCGCTGGTGGCCGTGATGGACGGCATCAGCTTGCAGGTCCTGCTGACGGACGCCGAGTACGACGAGCACCACGCCCGCGAGATCCTGTCCCGGGTCCTGGGAAACGGGCCGGGCGGCTAGGGGGTGTCCGGCGGATCAGGGCCGGGCCCGGGCTGCCCGGCACCGCGGCCTGCCGCGTTGTCGTCGGTCGCCGACGCTCCGCGTGGGCTCCTCCTCCGCCTTGCATTCCTTCCCCTCGGCCCTGCGGGCCTGGGGAGACCCCATGGCACCGGACGACCCGGGCTGTCCGACCCTGATCTGCCGGACACCCCCTAGGCGGCGGTGCGGACCGCCGTGAGGGCCGTCTGCACGCTCGCCTCGATGTCGCGGATCGGGTAGACCACCTCGCGCACCGTGCGGTCGCGGTCGACGACCAGGGTCAGCCGCTTGATCCGGCTCACCCCCGCCGCACGGAACGTCGGCAGGCGCAGCGCGGCCGTCAGTGCCAGGTCGGCGTCCGAGAGGAGCGGGAAGCGCAGCCGCTCCTGCTCCGCGAACTCCCGCTGCTCGTCGGGGCGCTGCGTCGAGACCCCGTGCACGGTGGCGCCGGCCGCCGTGAACTCCGCGAGCTGGTCGCGGTACGTGCAGGACTCGAACGTGCAGCCCTTGGCACCCGGGATCCCGGCCCAGCCGGGCGGATAGGACTCGGCGCGCGCGTAGGCGCCCGGGAAGAAGTACAGGACCGTGAACGGGGTGTCCGCCACCGGGTCGGCGACCCCGCCGAAACGGTCCGGCAGCAGCAGCGGCGGCACTCGCGTGCCGTGCAGCGCGTGCACCCGTTCCGCCTCGCGCGATGCCTCGTCGGTCGTCGCCGTCATCTCTCCCTCTCCCAGGATCCAGGTGTCGCCCCAGTCCTGGAGAGCCACCAGGACCGGCAGCAGCCCCCGCCCGCGCGGGGTCAGCCGGTACTCGTGCCGTACCGGACGTTCCTGGTACGGCTCGCGCGCCAGCACCCCGGCCTCGACCAGCAGCTTCAGCCGCTCCGCAAGCACCTTGCGGGAGACCCCCAGCTCGCGCTGGAGCTCCTCGAAGCGGTGCAGGCCGCGCGCCGCGTCCCGCACGATCAGCAGCGTCCACCAGTCGCCCACCACGTCGAGGGCCTGGGCGATCGCGCAGTCCGCGTCGCCGAGGTGTGTGCGCTGGGCCATGGGAGCTCCTTTGTCCGTTGACCCAAGGCTGTCATGCTGACATAGTCCGTTCCCAAAAGGAACTGACTCATCGACCGGCGCGTCGGAAGCGGGGGTACGGGTGTGCTGCAGGGGTTCAAGGACATACCGAGGGTTGTGTGGCTGCTGGCTGCGGGGGTGTTCGTCAACGCCGTCGTCAGCTTCACCTTCGTCTTCGTCTTCCTCTACCTGACCGGCCCGCGCGGCCTCGGCGCCGCGCAGGCCGGCCTGGTCACCGGGATCGGCGGAATCGGCCTGGTCGCGGGCAACTTCACCGGCGGCTGGTACGGGGACCGCTTCGGCCACCGCCGGGTGCTGCTGGCCGCCGCCACCCTCGGCGGGCTGACCCTCATGGCCTTCCCGCTGCTGCCCGCGCCGCTGCTCTTCGTGGCCATGCCGGTGGCCCAGTACGCCTCCGGCGTGATCCGGGCCGCCAACTCCGCGCTGGTCGCGGTCACCGTCCCGGAGGGCGGCCGCCGTCAGGCCTTCGCCCTCGTACGCTGCGTGTCCAACGGTGGATTCACCCTCGGGCCGCCGCTGGGCGCCCTGATCGCGACCGGCCTCTCGTACGACTGGCTCTTCGTGGCCGACGGCGTCGGAACCCTCTTCTTCGCCCTCTGGACCGCCCGCGTCGTCCCGGCGCGCGGCGCCTCCCGCACGGCCTCCGCGGCCCCGGGCGGGGGTCGGGGCCGCGGACTCGCCGCCGAACTACGGGCCCGCCCCGCCCTGCTGGTGGTGCTCGGCGCGATCCTGGTGACCGACGTCGTCTACCGCCAGCAGTACTCCACCTTCTCCGTCTTCCTCACCGACCACGGCCTGGACCCGCGCGTCTTCGGGCTCGTCATCGCCCTCAACGGCGGGGTGATCCTGCTGCTGGAGCTGCCCGCCGCCGTCGCGCTGCGCGAGCGGCCGGCGCTGCCGGTGATCGGTACCGGCCTGGTGCTGGTCGGGGCCGGGTACGCGGCGCTGCTGCTCGGAGCCGGCATCACGAGCGCCGTGGTGATGATGGTCCTGCTGAGCCTCGGCGAGATCCTCTACAAGACCACCGCCACCGCCTACGTCGCCGACGAGGCCCCCGAGCATGCCGTCGGACGCTTCCAGAGCCTGTACGCGGGGATCTCGGTCAGCGGGGTCGTCATCGGCCCGCCGCTGGGCGGAGCCCTGTACACGGCCGCTCCCGGGCTGCTGTGGCCGCTGTGCGCCGGGCTCGCGGCGGCGGCGGGCGCGGCGGTGCTGTGGGCCTCGGCGCGGCAGCGGCGACACGCGGCCCGACCGGCACATGAGACCGGTTCGCAACCTCAGGCCGTCGCCGGTTAGGTTTCGGGCATGACTGCTACGCGTACCACCGGCGCCGTCGCCGCCGGACTTGCCACCATCACCGCCGACGGCACCGTCCTCGACACCTGGTTCCCCGCCCCCGAGCTGGTCGCCGAGCCCGGCCCGGCCGGCACCGAGCGCCTCACCGCCGAGCAGGCCGTGGAGTCCCTCGGCGCCGCCGCGGCCAAGGCGATCCGCAGCGACGCGGTCCGCGGCGTCGAGGTCGTAGCCGTCCGCACGGTCATCGCCTCCCTGGAGGACAAGCCGCTGGACGCGCACGACGCGTACCTGCGCCTGCACCTGCTCAGCCACCGCCTGGTCAAGCCGCACGGCCAGAACCTCGACGGTGTCTTCGGCCTGCTGACCAACGTCGCCTGGACCTCGCTCGGCCCGGTCGCCGTCGACCAGGTCGAGACCGTCCGCCTCAACGCCCGCGCCGAGGGCCTGCACCTGCAGGTCACCTCGATCGACAAGTTCCCGCGGATGACGGACTACGTCGCCCCCAAGGGCGTGCGCATCGCCGACGCCGACCGCGTCCGCCTCGGCGCGCACCTCGCCGAGGGCACCACCGTCATGCACGAGGGCTTCGTCAACTTCAACGCCGGTACCCTCGGCACCTCCATGGTCGAGGGCCGCATCTCCGCGGGCGTCGTCGTCGGCGACGGCTCCGACATCGGCGGCGGCGCCTCCACCATGGGCACCCTCTCCGGCGGCGGCAAGCAGATCATCTCGATCGGCGAGCGCACCCTGATCGGCGCCGAGGCGGGCATCGGCATCGCCCTCGGCAACGAGTGCGTCGTCGAGGCCGGCCTCTACGTCACCGCCGGCACCCGCGTCACCCTGCCGGACGGCCAGGTCGTCAAGGCCCTGGAGCTCTCCGGCGCCGACAACATCCTCTTCCGCCGCAACTCGGTGACCGGCGCCGTCGAGGCCCGCCCGTACAAGGCGAACTGGGGCGGCCTGAACGAGGTCCTGCACAGCCACAACTGACGCCCGCGTCCGTTCCCGGGCGCCCTCCCGGCCCCAGCGGCCCGGGACGGCGCCCGGCTGTGTTCAGCACGGGCGGCGCAAGGCCGCGTACGCCCGCCCGATCTCGCCCAGGTACTGCTCCGGGCGGAAGCGGACCTCCTCGACCACCGTCTCGTCGGCGCCGGGGTACATGAGGCCGGACCAGACGACCGTCCCGCCACGGAGCCGGATCCGGACGGTCAGCCGGTCCGGGCCCGGTTCGGGACCGAGCTCGGCGGCCACGGCCACCGTGCGCGGGGTGTCCGCCGGGTGGAGCGGGCCGCCCGGACGCAGGAGCAGTCCGGGGGTGAGGCCGGCCATCCTGCGGTCGCTGCGCGTGATGACGTCGAGGCCGTCGACGAAGAGGTGGGTGTGCACCGCCGTGCACGCGGGCGGTCCGGGACACGTGCCGATCAGCAGTGTGCTGAGCGCGCTCGGGCTGCCGGGCGCACCGGCCCTCCGCTCCCGCGGGGATCTACGAGGCATCCGCCTGCTGTGTCGTCATGGCCCGAGCGTAGCGCCCGGCGGGCACTGGCGGCGCAGGCATTCACCATCCGGGCACGGGCATGACCGGTGAGTACTTCCGCGTCACGGCGGCCGCGTCGGAGCGCGCCCGGGTGCCGCGGACGCTCAGTGGTGGGGGATCGTGCGGATCAGGCCCGCGAAGGCCTGCTCCTCCGCCTCGGTCAGCTGGACCGACTCCATGGGGTGCGCGGCCGAGGTGCGCTGGGCCGGGATCCTCGGCAGGGCGTCGGCCACGCCGGGCTCCGGCTGCTGGACACGGCTGTCCCGCAGCATGTGGCCCAGGCCGGCCACCCAGACGAGCGCTGCCACGAGCAGGACGGCCAGGCCGGTTTCCTGGGCGAGGGAGATCGAGGGGAACACCAGGATCCTCCAGGGATGCGGGGGGTGCGAGCCGGGGCAAGATCGGGCGTGCAGACACTCAACACCACAACCGGTCGATTCGGTGGAGATGTGGCGAGCGTCACGCCAGGGCCGAAAGTCCCCATCTTGCCCGGGAACCCGCCCGCCGGGCCCGGCCCGCCGTACGCACCCTGCTCGCCGCCGAGGACCGGCACGGAGGACCACGGCGAAACGGTGGCAAGGAGCCCGGCCGGGACGGCGGCCGGGTCCCTGCTGCTCCGGACCCGGGGGTTACGGGCGGAAGCGCAGCACCTGCGGGTCGTGGTCGCTGTTCTGCGCCGCGAACTCCGCGTTGATGTGCACGCTGTCGTACGTGAACTTCTTGATCGCCGGGCTGGTCAGGATCTGGTCCAGCACCTGGGCGTTGCCCTGGTAGACGTACGAGTAGCGCTCGGTCTTCGGCAGCGACTTGATCGCCGGGTACAGCGCCCCGCCGTCGGCCAGCGCGTCCGTGGTCGCGGAGAACTCGAAGTCGTTGATGTCACCGAGCACGAGGACGTTGGCGTTCTTGTCCTCCGCCAGGATCTGCTTCACGAAGCCGTTCACGGCCTGCGCCTGGAGCAGCCGCTTGGCCTCCGAGGAGCGCAGCGGCGGCTGGTGGTGCGAGGTCAGGCCCTCGTCGCCGCCCTTGGAGCCGAAGTGGTTGGCGATCACGAAGACCGTCTTGCCGCGGAAGACGAACTCGCCGGCCAGCGGCTTGCGGCTGTCGGCCCACGCCGGGTTCGCGGGGTCCACACGGCCGGGGGAGTGGGTCAGGTGGGTCTTGCCGTTCTCCTTGACGACGCCCGTCGCCGTCACCGCGTCGCCCGGGGCGCGCTCGGTGAAGGAGACCCGGGCCGGGTTGAAGAGGAAGACCTGGCGGATGTTGCCGCCGGGCTCGCCGCCGTCCTTCTTGTCCTCCGGGTTGACGGTCCGCCACTGGTAGGCCGGGCCGCCCGCCGCGGCGATGGCCGTGGTGAACTTGGTGAGGGTCTGCTCCGCCGAGACGGTGCCGTCGTTCTTGGCGCCGTTGTCGTCCTGGATCTCCTCCAGGGCGAGGATGTCGGGGGAGGCGAGGTTCTCGACGACGGCCTTCGCCAGCGCGTCGAACTTCTCCTGCGGGTCCGTCGGGTCGAGGTTCTCGACGTTGTACGTGGCGACCGCGAGCTCGTGCTCGGTCTGCGGCTTGGTCTTCTCGGGGGCGAGGGTGCCCGCCTTGACGGTGCCGAGGGTGCGGGCCACCAGGGTGTAGCCGCCGAACTGGTTGAAGTCCAGCGGGCCTTCCGTGGTGCCGGTCAGCTTGTCGCCGACGTTGGCCACGGGGAAGGGCTGCTGCGCGATCGGCGCGAGCTGCTGGATCTGCAGGCGGCCGGTGTTCTGGGACTCGTAGGAGCCGTAGACGGTGCCGCCGCGCTTGGCGGCGTTCTCCCAGCCCTTCACCGTGACCCACAGCTCGGAGTACGGGTCGGTGGCGCCGACGACGCGCGAGGTGCCGATCTTGACGTTCATGCCCTCGAGGGACTCGTAGAAGTCCAGGGCGAAGCGCGAGGGGTCCAGCGTCAGGCCGTTGATGCTGCCTTCGGCGGCCGGGTCGCCGGCCGGGGCGTACTCGGCGGGCACGTTGTACTCGTTGATCGCGGTGGCCTCGGGCAGGGCGTTGCCGGAGGAGACCACGGTGACCGTCGGCTTGGAGATCTGGGTCACCGACTGGTTGCCGGACTTCACGCCGCCGGGGATGTACTCGCCGACGGTGCCGGAGACCTTGACCGCGTCGCCCACGGCGACGGCCGGGACGGAGTTGGTGAAGACGAAGACGCCCTCGCTCGTCGCGGCGTTGTCGTCGGCGTCGGGGTCCTGGATCCAGAAGCCGCGCGAACCGTAGGTCCGCACGCCCGTCACGATGCCCTCGACGTCGGAGACCTGCTTGCCGTTGAGCGGGGATATCCGGGTGGTGCCCTGGATGTCGTGGATGCGTACCGGATCGGCGGACGCCGCGCCCTCGGCCGCGTCGGCGGAGCCCGCGAGCAGGCCGGTGGCCAGCGCGGTGGCGACGAGGGCCGCGACGGCGGCGGAGCGGGGATGCGAGGAGCGCATGGTCAGGAAACTCCGGTGTGGGAGAGGGGTAGGGAGAGGCTGCGAACAGCGAGATCTGCGGGGGGTTGGTCAGCCCCCAAACGTCTACGCGCGTCAATTTCCTGTGTTGTCAGCAAAGTTGTCAAGCCCTCCAGAGCAGCCGGGAGTCGACTGTGGGATGAACCAAAGGCGATGGCCCGGCGGGCGTGCCCGATATGCGTCTACGCTGGGTCGCCGTACGACGGCCCCGGCTGTCATCTGCGCCACATCCGCCATGCCCGCCCTGCCCCGCCATGTCGGCCATGTCGCCGGTTTTCGGGCACGTATGACGGTCCGGCCGCCCGGCCGGACCGCCACGGCCCGCCCTCATCACCGCGTCCGCGAGGAGACCCTCACCCATGTCCGCTGAGTCGCACCCCACACTGCCGCCGGTACGGCTGCACTCCGATGCGGAGCTGGCCCGAGACGCCCTCGGCGCCCCGCTGTTCGCCCGCGCCGTGCGGCTGGCCCGCTGGGCCGGGCCCGCAACCCGCGTCGGCGTCGGCGGCGAACTGGCGGCCGACCAGCTTCCCGGGGCCGCCGCCCATCTCGGTCTCGACGCCGGCGACGAGAACGCCGCCGGGTACGCGAGCCGGGCCTGGCGGGTGGCCGTGGACACCGGGCTGGTGGACGTGACCGAACCGGAGGGGGACACGGCCGCGGAGGAGGGCGGCGAGGCGGGCGAGGAGCCGTACGGCACGGCCGCGCCCGGCGAGGACCTGGCGCTGGTGACGGGCGGGGCGCCCGCCGACGTCCTCGGCCTGTGGCGGGCGGCCCTGGAGGCGGTGCTCGCCGACGCGGCCGTGCCGGACCTGGACGGCCTGGTCGACGCGCTGGACGCGGGAGGGGAGATCGACTTCGACCGGCTGGACTGGAACCCGGGCCGCGAGGCGGACCTGCTCGACGAGGTCCTCGCCCATCTGTACCTGCTCAGCGTCGCCGGGGGCAGGACTTCGGACCGTCAGATTCCGCTTCCGGTGCTGGCCGCGTCGGTGGTCGTGCCCGACGGAATGGGCGAGCCGACCGATGCCGTGCTGGAGCAGGTCTCGGACGCGATGATGCGCCTGGACGACCAGTTCCGGCAGCTGGAGCCGATCGGACTGGTGGAGTTCCGGCCCGTCGACGAGGAGCTGATGGCGCGGCCCGACGAGGACGCCGGGCGCGGTGACCGCGCGGGCGACGACGAGGACGACGAGGACGACGAGGACGTGTCCCGCTACGGCATGGTCCGGCTGACCCCGCTCGGCCTCTACGGGATCCGCGCCCGGATGCTGGAGGCCGGAGTGGACGCCCCCGCGGTCGGTGAACTGGCCGGCAAGGGCGCCGACGCCCTCCTCGACGCCGTCTCCTCCTACCCCGAGCACGCGGCGCAGGCCGAGATCGAGCAGTGGATGGCGGGCCGCGAACCGTCCGCCGCCGTCGCCGAACTGCTCGCCGCCGCCCGCGGGGACGACGAAGGGGGCCCGCTGCGCAGGCTGCGCTGCCAGCAGGCCCTCGCGCTGGCCGGGCCGGAGGCCGAAGGGGCCGTCCGCGCGGTGCTGGACGAGGCGGAGCTCGGCGGGCTCGCCCGGGTCTGGCTGGCGGAGCACGGAGTGACCGGCGTACCGGCGCCCGCCCCGGAGATGGTCTTCTGGCTGACGGTCGACACGATCGCGGCGCAGCTCGCCGCGGACGGGGAGACCGAGGAGCTGCCCCTTCTGATGGAGACCCTGACCGCCCATCACACGGGCTTCTTCGACCAGGTGTGGCGCGTCCGGCACCCTTCGACGGTCCAGGTCCTGGAGGCCATGGGACGGCTGCATCCCGACCGGAAGACGGCCAAGGAGGCCCGCAAGGCCGCCTTCAAGGCGCGCTCCCGCAGGTCCTGAGCAAGGCTCCGAGCGTGCGGTCCGGGAGGCGGGCGACAATGCGCCGTTCCTGGGCCGGAGTCGGCCATTGAGGCCTACCGGCGGGGGGCCGGTTCTCCTTCGTGGGTAATTCAGCCGCCGTTCACGTGCGGGCGGGAGCGTGTGCGCCGACGACCGCACCACAGGCGCACCACTCCCCACCCCTGGAGACCCGATGCCGCTCAGCCGCAGAGACTTCACCGCCCGTACCGTCATCGCCGGCGCGGGAGTCGCGCTCACCGGGACGGTCGGCGCCCTCGCCACCGCTCCGGGCGCGCTGGCGGCCGAGGACGCGGCGGACCGCGACGAGCACGGGCGGCCCTGCGAGCCCGGCTACGGCCCGCTCGTCCCCGACCCGGCCGGCATCCTCGCGCTGCCCGCCGGCTTCACCTACCGCGTGATCACGCACAGCGGCGTGACCAGGCTGGAGTCCGGCGAGACCACCCCGTCGAACCACGACGGGACCGCGGCCTTCGAGGGCCACCGCGGTGTCACCCTCCTCGTCAACAACCACGAGCTCAAGGGCAGGCGGGAGAACTGGGCCCGTCCCGTCCCGCTCGCCGAGGGCCTCGTCTACGACCCGGCCGCGGCCGGCGGATGCACGGTCGTCGAGGTCCGGCGCGGCGGCGAGGTCGCCGAATGGGTGGGCATCGCCGGTACATCGACCAACTGCGCGGGCGGCGCCACCCCCTGGAACACCTGGCTGACCTGCGAGGAGAACTCCGACCTCGCGGGCAGGAACGGCATGACCAAGGACCACGGCTACGTCTTCGAGGTCGACCCGCACGACCGCCGGGCCAACCGCGACCCGCGGCCGGTCAAGGCCTTCGGCCGCTACGACCACGAGGCCGTGGTCATCGACCCGCGCCAGGGCCACGCGTACCTGACCGAGGACGCCTCCGGCCCCAACGGGCTGCTCTACCGCTGGACCCCGCCCCGCGGCTTCCGGCACGGGCGCGGCAGGCTCCGCGACCTCGCCGCCGACGCCGGCGTGCTCCAGGCCGCCAAGTGCACCGACAGCTCGGGCCGGTTCGTAGACGACCTCTCGCGCGCCACGCGGATCGGCACCGTCTACGGCGTCGACTGGGTGGACGTGCCCGACCGCGACGCGCGGACCGTGCCCGTGCGCAAGCAGTTCGGGGCCAACGCGGTGACGCGCGGACGCAAGCTGGAGGGCATGTGGTGGGGCGACGGGGGCGCCTACTTCGTCTCCTCCTACGCCCGTGAGGAGAGCCCGGGCGCGGCGCACGACGGCCAGGTGTGGTTCTACGACCCCAAGCGGCGCACGATCCGGCTGACCGTCCTCATCGGGGTCAACGCCGACCCGTCGGCGGGCGGCGGCTACGACGGCCCGGACAACATCACCGTGTCGCCGTACGGAGGCCTGGTCATCGCGGAGGACGGCTCGGGGCTGCAGCACCTCTTCGGCGCGACCGACTCCGGGCGCACCTACCCGCTGGCGCGCAACGAGCTCAACATCGGGTCGGCCGAGGAGCCCGAATACTCCGAATTCACCGGGGTGTGCTTCTCACCGGACGGGCGCACCCTGTACGCCTGCATCCAGGACCCGGGCATCATGCTGGCCGTCACCGGGCCGTGGCGGCGCGCACGCTGACGCTCCGCCCGGCCGGCATCGCGGGCCTCAGTGGGCCGGGGAGACCTCCGCGCGGGAGGCCTCGGCCCACTCGGCGAGCAGGAATTCATACGCCTCGGAAGGCCACTCGCCGTCCACCCGGGTCTCCACGAGGTGCCGTATCGCCTCGTTCGCCTCGGCGGCGGACGGGCGGGCGGGCCCCGCGGGCGTGAGTGTCTCGTGCATGCTTCCAAGGCTACGGGCGGGCACTGACAGCCACCCACGGATTACGCGTGGCATCCATCACCCGCGGAGCCGTCCGGTGGCCGGGCGTGCCCGCCCACCTGCTCAGAGTGCCTGCGCGGCGGGCTTGACCATGCCGCGCACTGTGCGCGACTTCACAAACTCACCCATGGCCGTCATCTCCCACTCGCCGGAGAACTGACGGATCAGCTTGGCCATCATCACGCCCGTCTGCGGCTCGGCGCTCGTGAGGTCGAAGCGGACCAGCTCCTCGCCGCTGGCCGCGTCGATCAGACGGCAGTAGGCCTTGGCCACGTCGGTGAACTTCTGGCCGGAGAAGGAGTTGACCGTGAAGACCAGGCCGGTGGCGTCGGCGGGGAGCCGGCCGAGGTCGACGACGATCACCTCGTCATCGCCGGCGCCCTCTCCGGTGAGGTTGTCCCCGGAGTGCTTGATGGCACCGTTCAGGATGGACAGCTTGCCGAAGTAGCAGCTGTCGATGTGGTTGCGCTGGGGGCCGTACGCGATGACGGACGCGTCGAGGTCGATGTCCCGGCCGCGGAAGGCCGGCTCCCAGCCGAGGCCCATCTTGACCTGCGAGAGCAGCGGACGGCCGCCCTTGACCAGGGAGACGGTCTGGTTCTTCTGGAGGCTGACCCGGCCCTTGTCCAGGTTGATCTTCCCGGTGGCGGGGGCGGCGGCCGGGGCGGCCGGGGGTGCGGCGGGGGCGGGGGCCGGGGTGACGGGGGTGGGGGTGCCGGCGCCGGCGGTCAGCCAGGGGGAGGGCTGGTGGACCGGCGGGGCGGGCGGAGCCGGGGGTGCCGCGGGCGCCGGGGGCGCGGGCGGGGCGACGGCCGCCGCGGGAGCCGGTTCCTCGTCCACGCTGACCCCGAAGTCGGTGGCGATGCCGGCGAGACCGTTCGCATACCCCTGGCCGACCGCGCGGACCTTCCACACGCCGCCGCGCTGGTAGATCTCGACGACGACGAGCGCCGTCTCGGTGGCCAGCTGCGGCGGGGTGAAAGAGGCGATCACCGAGCCGCCGTCGGCGTTGCGCACAGTGGCGGTGGGCTCGATGCCCTGGAAGGTCTGTCCGGCGGCGTCGGGGCTGGCCGTGACCACGATCCGCTCGATGCCCGGGGGCACCGAGGCGGTGTCCACGGTGACCGAGTCCGGTGCCGCACCGCCACCGGACCGGTAGGTGACACCGGGCCCGGTGGGCTGGTTGAAGAAGATGAAGTCGGCGTCGGAGCGCACCTTGCCGTCCGCCGTGAGGAGCAGGGCGGACACGTCGAGCCGCACCGGCGCAGCCACGTCGACCGTCACGCGGACGGCATTGAGCGGCAGGTTGGATCCAGGGGTCATAGCGGTCATGCCCGGAGAACGACCGGAGGGGCTTTGCCGTTCCCTTACCCTCGCGGGATATTTCCGCGCCGGTTGCGGGGGTGGTTCTTCGCGGTGCGCTCGTTGCCGAACTTGTACGAGCCGGTCCACCGGGCCATCACGAGCTGCGGATCCCCGGCTTCCACTTCGGCCAGGAAGGCGGCGGCACGGTCCCCGCGCAGGGTGGCGGCGGTGCGGCCCCGGTGGGTGATGACGACGTGACCGTCGCCCCGTCGGTCGTAGGTGAACCCGTGCGGTTTCGGCATGGCCCGCAGCCTGCCCCGCCGGGGGCGGGGCGGGCAACGGGTTTGTTCGTGCGCTCATGCGCTCGTGCGCTCATGCGCTCGTGCGCTCGTGAGCTTGTGTGGTCGCGTGTTCGTGTGCGCAGGGCGGCCGGGACCCCGGGGCCCGGCCGCCGGGGGTCAGGCGCCCGTGACCCGGCGGGGGAGCCCCAGGGGGTTGGCCTCGCGCAGTTCGGCCGGCAGCAGCGCGTCCGGCACCGACTGGTAGGCCACCGGCCGCAGCCAGCGCTCGATCGCCGTGCCGCCCACGGAGGTGGAGTGCGAGGTCGCGGCCGGGTACGGCCCGCCGTGGTGCTGGGCCGGGGCCACCGCGACCCCCGTCGGCCAGCCGTTGACCACGATCCGCCCCGCCAGCCGGGTGACCTGCCCGATCAGCTCCGCCGCCGGGCCCGGGGCGCCCTCGGTCTCGGCGGCCGACAGCTGGAGGGTGGCGCTCAGGTTCCCCTCCAGCAGTTCGAGGACCGCACCCGCCTCGGCCTGCCCGCCGTACCGCACGACGACGGTGACCGGGCCGAAGCACTCCTCCAGGAGGAGGTCGTGCCCGTCGCTCGCGAGGAGGTCCCCGGCCCGTACGGTCAGATAGCCCGCACCCACGGTGTGCTCGCCGCCCGACCCCGGCGTCACGGGGGCCTCGACGCCGGGCAGCGCGGCCCGCTCGCGCACCCCGGAGATGAAGTTCTCCCGCATCCGCCGGTCGAGGAGCACCCCGGGCTCGGTCTCGCCGAGGGCCTTGGTGAGCTCGCCGGTGATCCGGTCGCCGTCCGCGCCGTCCGGCACCAGGACCAGGCCGGGCTTCACACAGAACTGGCCGACGCCGAGGGTCATCGAGGCCGCGAGACCGGAGCCGATCTCCTCGGCGCGTTCGGCGGCCGCGGCCGGGGTGACCACGACGGGGTTGAGGGAGCCCAGTTCCCCGTGGAAGGGGATGGGCACGGGCCGGGCGGCGGCGGCGTCGAACAGCGCCCTGCCGCCCCGGACGGAACCGGTGAATCCGGCGGCGGCGACCAGCGGGTGGCGGATCAGCTCGAGGCCGGCGTCGAACCCGTGGACCACGCTCACCACCTCGGGCGGGAGCCCGTTCGCGACGGCGGCCCGGCGCAGCAGCGAGGCGCACAGCTCGGAGGTGGCGGGGTGGTCGGGGTGCGCCTTGACCACGACCGGGCAGCCCGCGGCCAGCGCGCTCGCGGTGTCCCCGCCGGGGACGGAGAAGGCGAGCGGGAAGTTGGAGGCGGCATAGACCGCGACCACGCCGAGCGGCACCTTGTAGCGGCGCAGCTCGGGGCGGGGCGGGCTGAGCGAAGGATCGGCGCGGTCGATCCGGATGTCGAGGTAGGACCCCTCGTCGACGGCGTCGGCGAAGGCGCGCAGCTGGCCGGTGGTGCGGGCCAGTTCGCCGGTGAGCCGGCCCGGACCCAGCGCCGTCTCGGCGTCGGCGGCCTCGATGACGTGGGCGGCGGCCTCGTCGAGCAGCGCGGCGGCGGTGCGCAGGAACGCGGCGCGGACGGCGGCGTCCGCGAGCGGTCCGCGGGCGGCGTGGGCGGCCCGTACGGCCTCGTCCACCTCACGGGGTGTGGCCTCCACCGCAACCTGTTCGCGCTGCTTCCCGGTGCGGGGGTCCACACTCCAGACTGGTGTCGTTGTCATGGCCCACTGCCTCCTGGATCGTTCAGTATTCTGAACGCGGTTCCGGTGGATGAATGATCACATCTGCTGCGGACTCTATTTCCGGGTCCTCCGCGTGACAAGAGCCGACCAGAGGCGACCAGAGGCGACCAGAGGGGAAGCAGGCGTATGACGACGACCGAGCCGGGGATCCCTGCCCAGGCCGCGCCGGTCAAATCGGCGGTCCGCACCGTCCTGCTGCTGGAGCACTTCGCGGCGCGGCCGGGGCTGCACAGTCTGGCCGACATCCAGAACGACCTCTCCCTGCCCAAGTCCAGCCTCTACATGCTGCTGCGCACCCTGGTGAACCTGGGCTGGGTGGAGACCGACGCGACGGGCACGCGGTACGGCATCGGCGTACGGGCCCTGCTGGTCGGCAGCTCGTACATCGACGGCGACGAGGTGGTCGCCGCGGCCCGCCCCACCCTGGACCGGCTCTCCGACGACACGACGGAGACCATCCACCTGGCCCGGATCGACGGGACGAGCGTGGTGTACCTCGCCACCCGGCAGTCCCAGCACTACCTGAGGCCCTTCACCCGGGTCGGACGGCGGCTGCCCGTGCACTCGACGGCGCTCGGCAAGGCCCTGCTCGCCACACACTCGGACGCGGAGGTGCGGGCGCTGCTGCCGCGGCGGCTGGAGGCGGTCACCGAGCACACCATCACCGACCGGGAGCAGCTCATCGAGGAGCTGGAACTGGTACGGGAGCAGGGGTACGCGGTGGACCGGGAGGAGAACACGCTCGGACTGCGCTGCTTCGGGGTGGCCGTGCCGTACCGGACGCCGGCCCGGGATGCGGTGAGCTGCTCCGTGCCGGTGGCCCGGCTGACGCCGGGGCACGAGCAGGTCATCAAGGCGGCGCTGTTCGAGGCGCGCGACCGGCTGTCGGTGGTGACGCGCCGCATGTGACGGTGTGTACGACGCCGCGGGTGACAGCGTGTGCGGGGCCGCGGGTGGGGGAGTCCGGGAGGTTCCCGTCCGGGAGTCCGGGAGGTCCTCCCCCGCACGGGGGAGGCGGTTCCCCTTCGAGGGGGAGGTGGCGGGCCGCCGCGCACGCGACCGTGGGGACATGACCACACGAGGCGTTCACACGACGTACGAACCGCAAGCCTCCGCCCCGTCGCAAGGGGCCGGGAGGCGCGTCCTCGCGGCAGCGGCCCTGGCGGCCACGGTGCCGTATCTGGCGCTCAAGGCCGCCTGGCTGTCCGGCAGCCGGATCGGGATACCGGACGGCAGCGCGCTGCTGGAGGCCGGCCTGTTCCTCACCGTGGCCAATGCCGTCACGCTGGCCATGGACGCGGCCGTGATCGTGCTCGTCCTGGTGCTCACCAGACCCTGGGGGCTGAGAACGCCCGCCTGGATGCTGACCGTTCCGGTGTTCACCGCCACGGGCCTGCTGACCCCGATCCTCCTCGGCTTCCCCGGCCAGCTGCTCGTACGGGCCCTCGGGTTCGGGCCCGGCCCGGACGAGGCGGCCGCGCGCGAGCCCTTCCTGGACTCCTGGGTCTTCAGCGTCGTGTACACGGGATTCACCGTCCAAGGACTCGCCCTGGCCGGGCTGTTCGTGCCCTATGCGCGCAGGCGCTGGGGCCGGCGGTGGCAGGGCGTGGTGGGCGAGCGGCTGCCGTCACCCACGGGGGTGGTGGCGGCAGCCGCGGCCTCGGGCGCCCTGGCCCTGGGAGCGCTGTTCCTCTACTGGGCCTTCGGCGGCACCGCCGGGCTGAGCGCCGAGCGGGCCGAGGCGTACACGGTGGAGAGCGCCGTGGGCTCCGCGGCCCACGCGATATGCGCGCTTGCCGCGGGAGCGGGCACGCTGCTCCTGACCCGCGGCCGGACGCTGCGGGCGCGGTGGCCGCTCGGGCTCACCTGGGTCGGCGCCGCCGCGACCCTGGCCTGGGGAGCCTGGATGCTGATCGCCTCGCTGGGCCCGCAGGTCGGCGGCGGCGAAGCACCCTCCACCGCAGGGCAGTTGATCTACGCTGGCCAGATGATCACCGGAGCGCTCGCCACCGCCGTCCTCACCCGGTTCCTCATATCCCGACGCGCGAGCTGATGCGCGACGGCCTGGGCCGGCTGCTGGGTGAGCGGGCCCGGCTGCGGTGGCTCCACCAGATCCTCGGTGGTGCCCTGCTGATGCCGTACTTCCTCCTGGCCTCGGTGGGGGTCGGCTCGGCGGCCGGCGGAGCCAACGCCCTGTCCTCCCTCCCCCTGAGCCTCGCCGCCTACGCGGCGGCGCTGCCGCTGACCGCCGTCACCGGGGTGTACGGGCTGGTCCGGCCGCTGTCGGTGACCGTCGTGCGGGCCATGTGCGCGGTGCCGGGGGAGCGGCTCGCCGAAGGGCCCGCGCGGACCTGGGCCGCGCGGGGGCGGGCCTCCGCCTGGTGGACCCTGCACCTGGGGGTCGGAGCGCTGGTCAGCGGGATGACCCTGGCGGTGCCGCCCATGGCAGTGGTGCTGCTCGTCCTGCCCTTCGTCAGCGGCCTGCGCGAGGTCCGGCTGGGGTTCGGCTGGTTCGGCACGGGCGTCGAGACGTACACGGCGCCCCTCCTCGGGATCGGTCTGCTGGCCGCTCTCACGGTGTGCGCGGCCGCAGCGGGGGAGCTGCTGGCCCGGCTGGCTCCCGTACTGCTCGGGCCGACGGCGGCGGACCGGCTCGCGGCGGCCGAGGAGCGGGCCGCCGACCTGGCCGTGCGCAACCGGCTCGCCCGGGAGCTGCACGACGCGGTCGGGCACGCGCTCAGCGCCGTCACCCTCCAGGCGGCCGCCGCCCGGCGCATGCTGGAGCGCGATCCCGAGTTCGTACGGGAGGCGCTCGCGGCGATCGAGGACACCACCCGGCGGACGGTGGGCGAGCTGGACGCCGTCCTGGGCCTGCTGCGCGAGGGGGACCCGGCCCGGCCGGACGGCGTGACCGCCCCCGCCCCCACCCTCGCCGCCGACCTCGACGGCCTGCTCGCCCGCACCCGGGCCGCGGGAACCACCGTCACCGCACACCAGGACCCCGGGCCCGTGGAGGACTGGCACCGGCTTCCCGAGATCACCTCGCGCGAGGCATACCGGATCGTCCAGGAAGGCCTCAGCAACGCCCTGCGCCACGGCGCCGGCCCGGTGGACCTGCGGATCCTCGTCCGGGCCGGCCACGACACCGCACCGCGAGAACTGGAGATCACCATGACCAATCCGCCCGGGCCCGAGGCCCGGGAGCCGCGCACCACCGGCGGCCGCGGGCTGCGCGGCTCCGCCGAGCGGGCCGCACTGCTCGGCGGCAGCGTCGAGGCGGGCCCGCACGAGGACCGGTGGCGGCTGCGCGCGGTCCTCCCGCTGGCCGGAGGCGACCGATGACCGCGGCCGCCCCGGCGGACAGGCCGCCGCTGCGCATCGTGCTATGCGACGACGAGCGGATGGTCCGCACCGCGCTGCGGGTCATCCTCGAGGCCGAGACGGACCTGGAGGTCGTCGGCGAGGCCGCCACCGGCGCCGAGGCGGTCCCGCTGGTGCGCTCCCTCGCCCCCGACGTGGTGCTGATGGACGTCCGGATGCCCGAGATCGACGGCATCCGGGCCACCGAGCAGATCCTGGCCACCATGGCCGAGCCGCCCAGGATCGTGGTCGTCACCACCTTCGAGAACGACGCCCACGTCTATGACGCGCTGCGCGCCGGTGCCGTCGGCTTCCTCCTCAAGCGTGCCGACCCCGACGAGCTGATCGGCGCGGTCCGGCTCGTCGCCCGCGGCGACTCGCTGCTCTTCCCGGCCGCCGTCCGCTCCCTCGCCGCCACACACGCGTCGGCCCCCGCCCCCGTCGCCGCCCCCTGGATCGCCGGACTCACCGGCCGCGAGGCCGACGTCCTGCGCCTGATGGCCACCGGGCTGTCCAACCACGAGATGAGCGAACGGCTCGGGGTCGGACCCCAGACGGTCAAGACACACGTCGCGTCGGTCCTCACCAAGACCGGCTCCCGCGATCGCAC
The DNA here is from genome assembly GCF_024666385.1 of Streptomyces yangpuensis. NCBI lineage: Bacteria > Bacillati > Actinomycetota > Actinomycetes > Kitasatosporales > Streptomycetaceae > Streptomyces > Streptomyces yangpuensis. The sequence goes on along the minus strand of NZ_CP102514.1, from coordinate 1,824,030 downwards.
CCAGGCGGTCATCGCGGCCTACGAGGGCGGATTCATCATGAAGAACCGCTGAGAACTCGGCCACAATCGGGGCAGAGCGGAACGCCGGGGGCCGCCGGGACGTCCTTTCGTTCGATGAACAAAACGATCAGGCGTGCGTCGGTCTTCTGTCTGCTCCTGGTGCTGGCCCTGCTGGTCCGCGTCACCTGGGTGCAGGCGTACCAAGGCCAGGCCCTCGCAGACGACAAGCACAACCGCCGCAATCTCATCGGGCAGTTCGAGAACCCGCTGGGCAACATCATCGTGGGCGGGGAGGCGATCACCGGCTCGGAGAAGACGGGAGGCAAGGACTTCGGCTACAAGCGGACCTATGTCGACGGCCCGCTCTACGCGCCCGTCACCGGCTACAGCTCACAGGCCTTCGGCACCAGCATGCTGGAGGGCATCTACAAGAACGTCCTCAACGGCTCCGACAGCCGGCTGAAGACCGTGATGGACATGCTCACCAACAAGCGGGCCGACCCCGGCAACGTCCTCACCACGATCGACAAGGACGTCCAGAAGGCCGCCTACGACGCGCTCCAGGGCAAGCAGGGCGCCGCCGTGGCCCTCGACCCCGTCACCGGCCAGATCCTCGCCGTCGTGAACAACCCCTCCTTCGACCCGGGCAGCATCGCCGGCGCCAACGACCAGAAGGCCTGGGACGCGCTCTCCGCCGACAAGGGCAAGGCCATGGAGAACGTCGCCCTGCGCAAGCCCCAGGCGCCCGGCTCCACCTTCAAGCTGGTCACCCTCGCCGCGGCGATCGAGAACGGCCTGGTCACCGACATCGACCAGCAGACCGGCATCGCCGATCCGTACACGATCCCCGGCACCCGCACCCCGCTGCCCAGCGAGGCGGGCTCCGCGGCCTGCAACAACGTCTCGGTGCGCACCGCCCTGCGCCTGTCCTGCAACAACGTGTTCGCCGAGCTCGCCTCCAAGCTCGGCCAGGACAAGATGCGCGCGACCGCCGAGAAGCTCGGCTTCAACACGCAGACCGACACCCCGGTCCGCACCAACCCGCCGAGCAAGTACCCGTCCAAGAAGATGTCGATCGACCAGGTCGCGCAGACGGGCATCGGCCAGTTCGACGTCCAGGCCACGCCGCTGCAGATGGCGATGGTCACGGCCGCGATCGAGAACGGCGGCAAGCTCGTCGCCCCGCACATGGTCTCCGAGGTCACCGACGCCAACGGCAACGTGCTGGAGAGCTTCAAGGACCCGAAGTCCCAGCAGGTGATGAAGGAGCGGACCGCCTCGATGATCCGGGACGCCATGCGCACCGTCGCCACCGAGGGCGGCGGCAAGCCGGCCCAGGTGCCGGGCGCGGAGGTGGGCGGCAAGACCGGCACCGCTCAGCGCGGCGTGAACAACAGCCTCGCGCCGCTGGCCTGGTTCACCTCGTACGGCAAGGCGAACGGCAAGCAGATCGCCGTGGCCGTGGTGATCGAGAACTCCGACACCGACCGCTCCGAGATCGGCGGCGGCAAGCTGGCCGCGCCGATCGCGCAGAAGATGATGCAGGCCTGGCTGAAGAAGTAGGCGAGCGGGGCTCCGTGCCCGACGCGCCGGGAACCGACGTGGTTCTCGGCGCGTGTCCGTCTTCATGATCAGGAATGCGCGACCCGCAGATCTCGACGCCATCGCCGCCCTCCACACCAGGGCCCGCGCCACCTACTACCAGGGCCACATACCCGAGGAGGCCTATGCCGGGGAGGCCGAGCTGGCCCGGACCCGCGAGAGCTGGACCCTGGCCGTCGCCCGCGACGCCACCGAGGGCGGGGTGCTGTGTGCCGAGGAGTACGGCGAGCTCACCGGGGTCGCCGCCTACCGCACGCAGGACGGCGAGACCACCCTCACCCAGCTGCACGTCGACCCGGTCCACTGGCGCCGGGGCACCGGGGGCGCCCTGCACGCCGCCTGCGTGGAGGTCTGGCGGCGCGCCGGCATCCGCCGGGTCCGCCTGGAGGTCTACGAGCACAACCTCCGGGCCCAGGCCTTCTACACGGCCCAGGGCTGGCTCCCCGACCCGGCCGGCACCCCGTCGGGCAGCCATCGCACGCTCTGGCTGGAGATCGTCTGAGGCAGCCGCGCCGCCCATGCCGCCCATGCCGCCCATGCCGCCCGGGCCGCCCGCGCCGCCCGCGGCGTCCGGGGAATGGGACGGCCGGCCGGATGGTTCACACCACTGATGGTTGAACAGCAAACCGTCCCCTCAGTGACCCCGGAGAGAAGAAGGATCATGCGCGTCGAGATCTGGAGCGACATCGCCTGCCCCTGGTGCTACATCGGCAAGGCCCGTTTCACCAAGGGGCTGGCCGAGTTCGCGCACCGTGACGAGGTGGAGGTCGTCTTCCGGTCCTTCGAGCTCGACCCGGGCAGCCCCAAGGGCGTGACCGCTCCCGTCCTGGAGATGCTCGCCAAGAAGTACGGCCGCACCCTCGACGAGGCGCGCGGCATGGAGGAGCACGTCGCCGCGAGCGCCCGCGCCGAGGGGCTGGCGTACCGGACCGAGGGGCGCGACCACGGCAACACCTTCGACATCCACCGGCTGCTGCACCTGGCCGACGCCAGGGGCCGGCAGGAGGAGCTGCTCGACCTCGCCTACCGGGCCAATTTCGCCGAGGAGCGCTCCGTCTTCGACCCCGAGGTGCTCGTCGCGCTCGCGGTCGAGGCCGGACTGGACGAGGCGGAGGCGCGCGCCGTCCTCGCCGACGGCTCCGCCTATGCCGACGAGGTCCGCGCCGACGAGCGCGAGGCCGCCGAGCTGGGTGCGAACGCCGTGCCGTTCTTCGTCCTCGACCGCCGTTACGGGATCTCCGGCGGGCAGCCGGCCGAGGTGTTCACCCGGGCCCTGGAGCAGGCGTGGGCCGGGCGCGAGGTGGAGGAGCCGGCTCCCGCGGCCGACGCGTGCGAGCCCGACGGGTCGTGCGCCGTCCCGCAGGTATAAGCACTGCTTGGAGTGGGCGAGTAAAACTCGGCAATGGACTTTGGGTCGTTCCTGGCGCAGAGTTGACGGCATGGATCTTCCGATCGCCGAAACGGCCCGTGCCGAGTTCGCCCACTCCACCACCTATCTCAACTCCGCCAAATGCGGGGTCGTCCCGCGTTCCGCCGTCGCCGCGATGAAGGAGCTGGCCGAGGGGGCGGGGGCCGGGATCCCCGCCGGATTCGGCGACTTCGACCGCGTGAACCGCGCCCGCGCCTCCTTCGCCCGCCTGGTCGGCGTGGACACCGGCCGGGTGGCCGTCGGCTCGGCCGTGGCCACCCACGTCGGCCTCGTCGCGGCCTCGCTGCCCTCCGGCGCCGAAGTGCTGTGCCCGGAGGACGACTTCGCCTCCGTGATCAACCCGTTCGTGGTGCGGGACGACCTCAAGGTGCGGTTCGCACCGCTGGAGTCCCTCGCCGAGGCCGTCGGCCCGGACACCGCCCTGGTCTCGCTGAGCGCCGTCCAGTCCGCGGACGGGCGCAAGGCCGACCTGGCGGCGGTGCGCGCGGCGACCGCCGCGCACGGCGCCCGGATGCTCGTGGACGCGTCCCAGGCGGCGGGCTGGCTGCCCTTCGACGCCTCGCCGTACGACTACACGGTCACCGTCGGCTTCAAGTGGCTGCTCGGCGTCCGCGGGGCCTCGTTCCTGACCGTGTCGCAGGAGGCGCAGGAGTCGCTGACCCCGCTGCACGCCGGCTGGGTGGCCGCGGAGTCCATGTGGGACGCCGTCTACGGCCCGATGCCCGAACTGGCCGCCTCCGCGCGTCGGTTCGACGAGTCCCCGGCCTTCCTCGCCTACCACGCGGCAGAGGTCTCGCTGGCCCTGTTCGAGCGGATCGGCATCGAGGCCGTGCACGCCCACGACACCGCCCTGGCCGCCCGCTACCGCGCCGGACTCGCAAGCCTCGGCCACGAACCCGTACCCGGTGACGCCGCCATCGTCTCCGTGCCGGGCCTCGCCGGCCGGCAGCCCGCCCTGGAGGCGGCCGGCATCCTCACCTCGGCCCGCGCGGGCATGCTGCGGGCCTCGTTCCACCTGTACAACACCGAGGCGGAGGTGGACCGGCTGCTGGACGTCCTCTCCGCCTCCTGAGGCGGCGGGGGCCGCACGTACAGTGCCGCCATGAGCGATGTGAGCGGTGTGCGCGATGTGAGCGGTCGGACCGGTCCGGGCGGCTCGGGCGGTCCGACCGGTCCGGGCGGCTCGGGCGATGTGCTGCACGTGAAGGGGCGGGTGCTGATCGGGCCCGACGAGGTCCGCGACGAGCTCTGGGTGGTCGGCGGGCGCGTCTCCTACGAGCGCCCGCCCGGAGCCCGCGAGGTCACCACCGTGACCGGCTGGGTCCTGCCCGGGCTGGTCGACGCGCACTGCCACGTGGGGCTCGACGCCCACGGGCCGGTCGACGCCGGGACGGCCGAGCGCCAGGCGCTCACCGACCGCGACGCGGGCACCCTCCTGATCCGCGACGCCGGATCGCCCTCGGACACCCGCTGGATCGACGACCGCGAGGACCTCCCGAAGATCATCCGGGCGGGCCGGCACATCGCGCGCACCCGCCGCTACATCCGCAACTACGCCCACGAGATCGAGCCGGCCGACCTCGTCGAGTACGTCGGCCGCGAGGCACGGCGCGGCGACGGCTGGGTGAAGCTGGTCGGCGACTGGATCGACCGCGACGCCGGCGACCTGACGGCCTGCTGGCCGCGCGCCGAGGTCGAGGCGGCCATCGCCGAGGCACACCGGCTGGGCGCCCGGGTCACCGCGCACTGCTTCGCCGAGGACTCGCTGCGCGATCTCGTCGAGGCCGGCATCGACTGCGTCGAACACGCCACCGGCCTCACCGAGGACACCATCCCGCTGTTCGCGGAACGCGGGGTCGCGATCGTCCCCACCCTCGTCAACATCGCGACCTTCCCGAAGCTCGCGGCGGGCGGCGACGCGAAGTTCCCCCGCTGGTCGGCCCACATGCGCCGGCTCCACGAGCGGCGCTACGACACCGTCCGGGCCGCCCACGACGCGGGCATCCAGGTCTATGTCGGCACCGACGCCGGGGGTTCCCTGCCGCACGGGCTGGTCGCGGCGGAGGTCGCCGAGCTGGTGAAGGCCGGGATCCCGGCCCTGGAGGCCCTCTCGGCGACGGCCTGGGCGGCCCGCGAGTGGCTCGGCAGGCCGGGGCTGACCGAGGGCGCACCGGCGGACCTCGTGGTCTACGACGCCGACCCGCGGGCCGACGTACGGGTCCTGGCGCAGCCGCGGCGGGTGGTCGTCGACGGCAGGGTCAGGGCCTGAACGCGACGGCACGAACGGGGGCGGTGAGCGGGGCCGCAAATCGAAACCCAGCACGGAAACCACCCTTTGGGGTGAAGTGGCCTCAGGTAGCTGCCCCGTCACCCACATTGAGTAAGGATTCCCAGGGTCGAAGCCGTCGGCGCGTGCGATGTCCCCCATTGGCCGCGCGACGGCACCCAACTCCCCGGGGGTTCCAGGACCTTGAACAGCAATACCTTCCGCATGCCCGCGGCCGTTCTGCTCGCCACGGGGGCGGTCGCCCTGCTCACCGCACCGCCCGCCTCCGCCACCGCAGGCACCCCCGGCGGCGGAGAGGGCAAGGCCGGCGCCGTCGTCCTGCGCACCGGACTGGACGTGGGACTGCTCAACAAGACCGTGCACGTCCCCATGAAGGCGACCCTCAACGAGGTCAGCGCCCCCGCGACCGCCGAGAAGACGGCGCTGACCGTCACCCTGGACGGGGTCGAGGGGAACAAGCCGGTCAGCGTCCTGAACGCGACCGTCGCCACCTCCAAGGCCACCGCCGACAAGAACGCGGCGGCGGCCGAGGTCAACCTGGCCAAGGCCCGCGTGCACGTCCCCGGGCTCCCGCTGCTCTCCCTGATCGAGGTGGAGAAGGTCACCTCCAAGGCCGTCTGCGAAGCCGGCAAGAAGCCGGTGGCCAGCGCCAACGTCCTCGGCACGGTAACCGCGCTCGGCAAGAAGGTCACCCTGTCGGCGGGCGGTCCCACCAAGGTCGAGGTCCCCGGAGTGGGCATGGTCAGCATGGAGCTGTCCGGCACCGAGACCACCTCCGGCACGGCCGCCGCGGCCGCGCTCCGGCTGAAGGTGGCGGTGAACCCGCTGAACCTGAACGTGGCCCAGGTGGACGGAGAGATCGTGCTGGCCGAGGCGCACTGCGAGTCCCCGAAGGGCCCGGCCCCGACGACGAAGGCGCCCGAGCGGCCGGGGCAGCCCGGGCAGCCCGACATCAAGACCCAGACCGGGACCGGCACCGGGACCGGCACCGGTGGCGCCACCACGGGTTCGGGCACCGGCTCGGGCGGCACCCCGGACGCCAACCTGGCCGAGACCGGCGGCGGTTCGCTCACCCCCTTCATCACGGGCGGTGCGCTGACCCTGCTCGCTCTCGGCGGCGGCGCGCTCTTCCTGACCCGCCGGGGCCGGGCCCAGTAGGACTGCCGGGCGACCAGGCCCGACCTGGTTCCGGCCCGGGCCCCGGCCCGGTTCCGGCCCGGGCCCCGGCCCGGTTCCGGCCCGGGCCCCGGCCCGGTTCAGGCGCGGGCCCCGGCGCGGGGCCCGCCCCGCCCCGGGCCCCGGCCCGCCGTCCGGCCCGGCCGAGCCCGGCACCGACGCCACCCGGCGAGCACATCGGAGGGGAGTGCTCAACGGGTGGCGTGGGTGAGCCCCTGGTCACCCGCGCCGCGTGACATCACGGCGTCGGTGACCTGCCGGTCGATCCGTGCGTACGCGTCGCGCTTCGCGGCCGGCAGCGTCTCGTCCGAGGCCGCGCAGGAGGCGCAGACGACGCGGAACGGCGGGCCCATGTCCGAGTACTGCGTGAGGTACTCGGCCTTCACCACTTCCCAGCGGCCCGGCCGGTCCGCCGCCGGGGCGAAGGTGAAGCGCGGGACCGAGGACTGGTTGCCGCGCAGCTTGTCGGCCGGGACGAAGCTGGCGACCTGGTCGCCCATGCCGAAGACCACCCAGGTGCCGTTGATCTTCTCGTAGGGCTGCGGCACGTGGTTGTGCGTGCCGATGATCAGGTCGATGTCGGGGAGGCCGTCGGCCGAGCGGGACGCGGTCAGGGCCTGCGCCAGCTCCGTCTGCTGCTGGTCCGGGGCCGTCTGCCATTCGGTGCCCCAGTGGACGCTGAGCACCACGACGTCGGCCCCGCCCGCCCGGGCCGCGCGCGCGTCGGCGACGATCCGGTCCTTGTCGATCAGGTTCACGGCCCACGGCTTGTCCTGGGGGAGCGGGATGCCGTTCGTGCCGTACGTGTACGACAGCTGGGCGACCTTCGCGCCGCCCGCCGAGAGCAGGGCCGGGGCCTTGGCCTCCTCGGCGCTGCGCGCCGAGCCGACGTGCGGGATGCCGACCCGGTCCAGGTGCTCCAGGGTGCGGGCGAGGCCCTCGTAGCCGTCGTCCAGCGTGTGGTTCGAGGCGGTGGAACACCCGTCGTACCCGGCGTCCTTGAGGGCGTCCGCCAGCTGGTGCGGGGCCTTGAAGGTGGGATAGCCGGTGTAGGGGCCGCCGGGGCGCCCGTACGGTATCTCGTGGTGGCATATCGCCAGGTCGGCGGCGGAGACCAGGGGTTTGACCCCGGCGAGTATCTTCCGGAAGTCGTACTCACCGGCCCGGCCGGCGTCGTCCCCCGCCCGCTGGACGATGGACGGGTACGGGATGATGTCCCCGGTCGCCACCAGCGTGAACGGCTGTCCCGCGGGCGCGGCGGCGGCCGTAGGCGACGGTGCCGCGGCGCGGTCCTGTCCGGCGCCCAGCCGCTGCCGTGCGGCGGGTGCGTCCTCCCCGCCGAGCAGCTGCGGTACGGCGTACAGGGCGCCGCCCACGATCACCAGTCCGGCCAGTGCTGCGCCTGCCGCGGCGGATGCCTTCATTCCTGCCCCCGTTGTCCGAGCCCCGATGCGGGGATCCTCGAACGGCCCCGCCCCCGCAGCCATCGTAGGGGGGCCGTTCGAGTGAACCAGGCGCCGGAGCCTCCGGGAACATGCAGGTCAGGCAGGTGTGCACGAGGCCGTCCCGAGGCCGGCCCCAGGTCGGCCCGAGGCCCGCGAGAGATCAGCGGGCGGTCAGCGCGAGGGCCCGGTCCAGGGCCTGCAGCAGCCGGCCCGTCGTCGCCCGGTCGCGCACCGCCAGCCGGAGCCAGGTCCGGTCCAGCCCGGGGAAAGTGTCCCCGCGCCGGACGGCGAAGCCGAGGGCCCGCAGCCGGGTGCGGACCTCCGCGCCGTCCGCCACCCGGATCAGGACGAACGGACCCTCCGCCCGGCCCACGACCGTCACCTCCTCGAACTCCGCGAGCCCGGCCAGCAGGTGCGCCCGGTCCACCGCGATCCGCCGCGCCGCCTCCTCCGCCTCGGCCAGCGCCGCCGGAGCCACGCAGGCCTCGGCCGCCACCAGGGCGGGCGTCGACACCGGCCACAGCGGCTGCGCCGCCGCCAGCTTCGCGATCACCCCGGGCTCGGCCAGGACGTAGCCGATCCGCAGTCCTGCCAGGCCCCACGTCTTCGTCAGGCTCCGCAGCACCACCAGCCCCGGCAGGTCCGTCCGGCCCGCGAGGGCCTCCCGTTCGCCCGGGACGGCGTCCATGAACGCCTCGTCCACCACCAGGGTCCGGCCCGGCCGGGCCAGCGCGGCCAGGGTCGCCGCCGGGTGCAGGACGGACGTCGGATTGGTCGGGTTGCCGACGACCACCAGGTCCGCGTCCTCCGGCACGGCCGCCGGATCCAGCCGGAACCCGTCCTCGGGGCGCAGCACCACCCGCTCGACCCGGTGGCCGGCGTCCCGCAGGGCGGCCTCCGGCTCGGTGAACTGCGGATGCACCACGACCGGCCGTACGGCGCCCAGGGCCCGCGCGATCAGCACGAAGGCCTCCGCCGCCCCCGCCGTCAGCAGCACCCGCTCGACCGGCAGCCCGTGCCGGGCCGCCACCGCCGCGCGGGCGGCACGTCCGTCGGGATACGCGGCGAGGTCCCCGAGACAGGCGGCGATCCGCTGCCTGAGCCACTCCGGCGGAGTGTCCGCCCGTACGTTGACCGCGAGGTCCTCCAGGGCGGAGCCCGCGTCCACCACCTCGGCGTCCCCGTGGTGGCGCAGGTCGTGGGCCTGCGCCGTGGCCACCGCGCAGGTCGCCGAGAGAGAGCGGCGCTTGGGCACGAGGAGCTCCCCGCCCGCCACGAGAGCGGCGGCCTCCGCCACCGAGGGTGTGCCGGTCGCGGCCCGCGCCGCCTCCGAGGGGTGCGGTACGGGGACGGCGGCCAGCCGGTCCGCGGGATAGCCGACGACGGGCACGCCGAAACGTTCCGCCGCCCCGGCGATCCCCGCCTCGCCCGCCTTCGAGTCCACCGTGGCCAGCGCCGTCACCGCCGCCGCGGCCAGCCCGGCGCCCCGCAGCGTCTCCTCGACCAGCGCGCAGACCTCCTCGACGGACACTCCCGCCCGCCCGCCGACCCCGACCACCAGCTGCGTCGTGTACTCGCCCACCCCGGGCCTCCCTCCGTAGTCACGGTCACCGGCACCTCACCGGACACCGGTCAGTCGTCAACACTGCGACGCCCGCCGCCCGCGCGCGGATGTGCGCACGGGCCGGGGAATCTGTATTCAGGGGCACATGGCCGTGATCGTGGCGTTGGGCGCGTTCCTCATGACCCTGCTGGGCGGATGGACGGCGCAGCGCGTCACCGACCGCCGCCACCTCGTGCTGGGGCTGGCGGGCGGGCTGATGCTCGGCGTCGTCGGCCTCGATTTGCTCCCCGAGGCCCTGCACGCGGCGGGCAGCGAGGTCTTCGGCGTCCCGCTCGCCCTGCTGCTCTTCGTGGCCGGCTTCCTCGTCGCCCACGTCGTCGAACGGCTGCTGGCCGTCCGTCAGGCCGCGCACGGCGCCGAGAACGGCGTGCGCGTCCCGCAGGTCGGGCTCACCGCGGCCGCCGCGATGGTCGCCCACAGCCTCGCCGACGGGGTGGCGCTCGGCGCGGCCTTCCAGGTCGGCGGCGGAATGGGCGTGGCCGTGGCGCTGGCCGTCATCACCCACGACTTCGCCGACGGGTTCAACACCTACACCCTCGCCAGCCTCTACGGGAACGACCGCCGCAAGGCCCTGCTGATGCTCTTCGCGGACGCGGCCGCCCCGGTGGTGGGCGCCGCGTCCACTCTGCTGTTCACCCTTCCGGAGGAACCCCTCGGCGCGTACCTCGGGTTCTTCGGAGGCCTCCTGCTCTACCTCGCGGCCGCCGAGATCCTGCCCGAGGCGCACCACAAGCACCCCGCCCTGTCCACACTGATGTGCACGGTGGGCGGGGTGGCCGGGATCTGGCTCGTGGTGGGCATCGCGGAGTGAGCCGACGGGGTTCACGGCCGTGCTGCCGCGGCATCCCGTACGGCCGCCGCCCGGGCGGCCGCTGCCTCGGCGAAACGGCGGGCGACGGACGGCTCCGCCGCCCAGTGCGTGTGCAGGTAGCTGGCGTGCACACCCCGCTGGACGAAGCCCTCGACCCGCCGCTCCGGGTGCGTGAACCCCCACGCCGCAGCGGCACCGGCACCCGGCTCGATCACCGTCCGGTGGAACTCGTGCCCGCGCAGCCGGGTCCCGGCCGCCGCGAGCGAGCTGTCCGACACCGCCACCGCCTCGCGGTATCCCAGGGTCAGCCGCTCGGACATCCGCGCGTCCGCGTCGAGCACCCCGCACATGGGCTTCCCGTCCAGCGACCGCGCCAGGTACAGCAGCCCGGCGCACTCGGCCGCCACCGGACCGCCGGCCGCGGCGAATGCCGCGACCGCCGCCCGCAGCGGTTCGTTCGCGGACAGCTCCGGCGCGTACACCTCCGGGAAGCCGCCGCCGATCACCAGGCCGGCGGTACCGGTCGGCAGGGCCTCGTCCTTCAGGGGATCGAAGGTGACGACATCCGCCCCTGCGGCGGTGAGCAGTTCCGCGTGCTCGGCGTAGGAGAACGTGAACGCCGAGCCGCCGGCGACCGCGATGACAGGCCGGCCGTGCGGTGCGGCGCCGTTGCCGGGGCTCCGCCCCGCACCCCGCACCTCCAACGCCGGCGAGGCCGGATCCGGCGACCACGGGTCGCAGGACAGCGGCGGGGCCGTCCGGGCCAGCGCCATCAGCGCGTCCAGGTCACAGCCCGCCCGTACCTGCTCGGCCAGCGCCGCCACGGCGGCCAGCGCGTCGGCGTGCCGCTCGGCCACCGGCACCAGACCCAGGTGGCGCGAGGGCGTGGCCACCTGGGGAGCACGCCGCAGGACACCGAGCACCGGCATCCCCGCCTCCTCCAGCGCCTCCCGCAGCATCACCTCGTGCCGGTCGGAGCCGACCTTGTTGAGGATCACGCCGCCGAGGCGCACCTGCGGGTCGAAGGACGCGAAGCCGTGCACCAGCGCCGCCACCGACCGCGACTGCGACGACGCGTCGACCACCAGCACCACCGGCGCCCGCAGCAGCTTCGCCACCTGCGCCGTCGACGCCAGCTCGCCCCGGCCCGCGGCCCCGTCGTAGAGCCCCATCACGCCCTCGACCACGGCCAGGTCGCACCCGGCCGCCCCGTGCGCGAACAGCGGGGCGACCAGCTCCGGCCCGCACATGAACGCGTCGAGGTTGCGCCCCGGCCGGTCGGTGGCCAGCGCGTGGTAGCCGGGGTCGATGTAGTCGGGCCCGGCCTTGTGCGGGGACACGGCGAGGCCGCGCTCCGCGAAGGCCGCCATCAGGCCCGTGGCCACGGTGGTCTTGCCGCTGCCGGACGACGGCGCGGCGACGACCAGCCGGGGCATGTCGAACGAGGTCACCACTCGATGCCCTTCTGGCCCTTCTGGCCGGCGTCCATCGGGTGCTTCACCTTGGTCATCTCGGTGACCAGGTCCGCGAACTCCACCAGCTTCTCCGGCGCGTTGCGGCCGGTGATCACCACGTGCTGGCTGCCGGGACGGCTGCGCAGCACCTCGATGACCTCGTCGACGTCGATCCAGCCCCAGTGCATCGGGTACGCGAACTCGTCGAGCACGTACAGCTTGTGCGTCTCGGCGGCCAGATCGCGCTTGACCTGCTCCCAGCCCTCCTTGGCCGCCTGCTCGTTGTCGAGCTGCGCGTCCCGCTGGACCCAGGACCAGCCCTCGCCCATCTTGTGCCAGACGACGCTGCCGCCCTCGCCGGAGGCGCCGAGCACCTTCAGCGCGTTCTCCTCGCCGACCTTCCACTTCGCCGACTTGACGAACTGGAACACCCCGATCGGCCAGCCCTGGTTCCAGGCGCGCAGCGCCAGCCCGAAGGCCGCCGTGGACTTGCCCTTGCCCGGTCCGGTGTGGACGAAGACGAGCGGGCGGTTGCGGCGCTGGCGGGTGGTGAGTCCGTCGTCCGGTACGACGGACGGCTGTCCCTGAGGCATTACGCGGCCCTCCTGGTGGTGTGGGAAGCGGAAGTGGTCACTGCGGTACGTACGTCCTTCACGAGCCCGGCCAGTGAGTCGGCCCGCAGCCCGTCGAGGGTGACGGCCGGGCCGCCGAGGTCGGCGGCCAGCGCCCCGGCCAGTCCCAGCCGGACCGGCCCCGATTCGCAGTCCACGACGACCGACGCGACCCCCTCGGCGGCCAGCAGCCGGGCACTGCGCGTCGTCAGCTCGCGCGGGTCGCCGCCGACGGCGCCGGCCGAGGTGGCCCGACCGTCGGTGACCACGACCAGCAGCGGGCGGCGGCTCGGATCCCGCAACCGCTCGATCCGCAGCACCTCGTGGGCCTTCAGCAGCCCGGACGCGAGCGGGGTGCGGCCGCCGGTGGGCAGCTTCTCCAGCCGGGCGGCGGCCGTGTCCACCGAGGAGGTGGGCGGCAGCGCCAGCTCGGCGGCGGCCCCGCGGAAGGTGACCAGGCCGACCTTGTCCCGGCGCTGGTAGGCGTCCAGGAGCAGCGACAGCACGGCGCCCTTGACCGCGCTCATCCGCTGCCGGGCGGCCATGGACCCGGAGGCGTCGACCACGAAGAGGACGAGGTTGCCCTCGCGGCCCTCCCGGGTGGCCTGGCGCAGGTCGTCCTTGCGGACCACCAGGCCGCGCCCGGTCCGGCCGCGCGCCTTCTGGTGCGGGGCGGCGGCGTGCACGGTCGCCGCCAGGTGCAGCTTCGTGAGCTGGCCGCGGGGGCGCTGGGCGCCGGTGGTCCGGCCGTGCGCGGTCCGGGCGCGCGAACGCCGTCCGTCGGCGCCCTCGCCGAGCCCCGGCACACTCAGCATCCTGGTGCGGAACGGCTCGTCGGCCCGTACGGCGGCCTGCTCGGGCCCGTCGGCCTCCTGGGCGGAGGGCTGCCGGGGCGCCTCGGGGGAGTCCGCGGGGGCCTCGGCGGGATCCGCCGGGGGCTGCGCGTCCTGGGGTCCGCCGCCCTGCGGGGGCACTCCGCCGCCACCGTCGGGGCCGCCGCCGTCGTCGTCCGGGCCCTGCGGGTTCTCGGGACCGCCGTCCGGGCCGGGCTCCGGGTCGGTGCCGGGATCAGGCTGCGGGTCCGGGTCGTTCTCCGGCTCCTCGTCGGGGAACCGGTCGAGGATCTCGTCCAGCTTGTCCTCGTCCAGGCCCGGCGCGTCGAAGGGGTTGCGGCGCCGCCGGTGGGGGAGCGCGAGCAGCGCGGCCTGCCGTACGTCCTCCTTCAGCACCGCCGTGCGCCCCGCCCACGCGGCCAGCGCGGTCGCGGTCCGCGCCATCACGATGTCGGCCCGCATGCCGTCGACCTCGAAACCGGCGCAGGTCGCGGCGATCTGCAGGAGCGCGTTGTCGCCGAGGCGGACCTGCGGCAGCAGCGCCCGCGCGGCCACGACCCGGGCGCGGACCTCGCTCTCGTCCCCCGACCAGCGGGCGGCGAAGCCCGCGGGATCGTCCTCGTAGGAGAGCCGGCGGCGGACCACCTCCACCCGCTGGGCGGGCTCGCGGGAGGCGGCGACCTCCACGGTCAGCCCGAAGCGGTCGAGGAGCTGCGGCCGCAGCTCGCCCTCCTCCGGGTTCATGGTGCCGACGAGCAGGAAGCGGGCCGCGTGCCGCACGGAGACGCCCTCGCGCTCCACGTACGAGGCGCCCATCGCGGCGGCGTCCAGCAGCAGGTCGATCAGGTGGTCGTGGAGGAGGTTGACCTCGTCGACGTAGAGGATCCCGCGGTGGGCGTCGGCGAGCAGCCCGGGTTCGAAGGCCTTCACGCCCTCGGCGAGGGCCCGTTCGATGTCGAGCGCGCCGACGAGGCGGTCCTCGGACGCGCCGACGGGCAGTTCCACCATGCGGGCGGGCCGGGCGCCGCCGGGGCCGGACTCGTGCGGACCGTCGGGGCAGCCCGGGTCCGGCGCGGCGGGCGCGCAGGAAAACCGGCAGCCGGGCACGACGTCGACCTGCGGCAGCAGCGCCGACAGCGCGCGTACGGCGGTGGACTTGGCGGTCCCCTTCTCGCCGCGTACGAGCACACCGCCGACCGCCGGGCTCACGGCGTTCAGCAGGAGCGCCAGCCGCAGGTCGGTCTGGCCGACCACCGCGGTGAACGGATAGGGCGTGCTCATGCGTTGCCTCTCTCTGGGCGGATGTGGGTTTGCGTGCGCGGGCTGTTCCCCGTGCCGGTGCGGCGCCGTGGCGGGGGCTCCGCCCCCGGACCCCCGCGCCTCGAACGCCGGCGGGGCTGAAGGCGCGGGGCCCCGCCGGTCACGGTGCGCCCGGCGGGAGGAAGGGGAGCCCGGCCGGGGCCCCCGCTTCGATCAGCTTCAGCAGTGCGTCCGTGTCCGCGTGCTGTTCGATCAGGTCACCCAGCAGGTCGAGCTGGTCCTCGCGCAGGGTGGCGAACGAGGTGTCGGGGGCCGGGACGAAGCGCCGGCCGGCGGCCGCCGCCACCTCCCGCAGGAACGCCCGGCGGAAGCCGTCCGACTCCAGCGAGCCGTGCCAGTGCGTACCCCAGACCGCGCCGACGCGGCATCCGTCCAGGAAGGCCTCGCCGCCGAGCACCTCGGCCACCCCGTGGTGGATCTCGTACCCGTCGACCGGCTCGCCGAGCGCGGTCCCGGTGGGCCGGGCCAGGGTCTTCTCGCGCGCGAAGCGCACTCGTACCGGCAGCAGCCCCAGGCCCTCCACCGAGCCCGCCTTCGACTCGACGTCGTCCTCGATGTGCTCGCCCAGGGCCTGGAAACCGCCGCAGATGCCCAGGACCGGCCGGCCCTCGGCGGCCCGCCGCGCCAGCGCGTCCGCCAGTCCGCGTTCGCGCAGCCACGCCAGGGCCTTCACCGTGCCGCGGGTGCCCGGTACGACGACCAGGTCCGCGTCGGCGAGTTCCTCGGCGCGGTCCACGAACCGCACCACGACCCCGGGCTCGGCCGCGAGCGCGTCGACGTCCGTGAAGTTCGACATCAGCGGCACCGCGCACACGGCGACCCGCAGCACGTCCTCGCCCACCGGCGGCGCCACCACGGACTCCCGCACGGCGCCCCGCAGCGAGACCCGCAGGCCGTCCTCCTCGTCGATGCCGAGCCCGTGCTGGAACGGCAGCACCCCGTACGTCGCCCGGCCGGTCAGCCCGCGCAGCATCTCCATGCCGGGCTCCAGCAGCGACACGTCGCCGCGGAACTTGTTGACCATGTAGCCGGCGATCAGCTCCTGGTCCTCGGGGGAGAGCAGCGCCGTCGTCCCGAAGAAGGACGCGAAGACCCCGCCGCGGTCGATGTCGCCGACCACGACCACCGGGAAGCGCGCGGCCCGCGCGATGCCCATGTTGACGATGTCGGTCCGGCGCAGGTTGATCTCGGCCGGACTGCCCGCCCCCTCGCAGATCACGGCGTCATACGTGCCCCGGAGCTGCTCCAGGCAGTCCGTGACGATGCCGAGCAGCTGCTCCTGGCGCCCGCCGTGGTAGCCGCGGGCGCTCATCTCGCCCACCGGCTTGCCCAGCAGCACCACCTGGCTGCTGCGGTCGCTGCCGGGCTTGAGCAGCACCGGGTTCATCAGCGCGGTCGGCTCCACGCGGGCCGCCTGGGCCTGCATCGCCTGGGCGCGGCCGATCTCGGCGCCCTCCCGGGTGACGAAGGAGTTCAGCGACATGTTCTGCGCCTTGAAGGGCGCCACCTTCACGCCCTGGCGGGCCAGCCAGCGGCAGATGCCCGCCGTGACCACGCTCTTGCCCGCGTCCGACGTCGTACCGGCGACCAGTAGTCCGCCGCCGCGCCTCGTGCCGCTCATGCGCGTCCCCCTCGCACCCCTCGTGCCCGTCGTACTCGTCCCACCAGCAACCGGGCGGCCACGCAGGCGCCCAGGGCCAGCCACGTCACCTGCCGTGACAGCCGTACCGCCCGCTCGATGTCGGCGACCTCCACCGGCCGCCCCGCCGCGCCGTTCAGCACGGCCCGGTGCTCGACCCGGCCGCCGTAGGCCAGGGTGCCGCCCAGTCTGACGCCGAGCGCCCCGGCGAAGGAGGCCTCGACGGGTCCGGCGTTGGGGCTCGGGTGTGCGGCGGCGTCCGCGCGCCAGGCGCGCACGGCCCCGCGCCGGTCGGGTCCGGCGACCACGGCGGCCAGGGCCGTGAGCCGGGCGCCGGGCCAGCCGGCGAGGTCGTCGAGCCGGGCGGACGCCCAGCCGTAGCGCAGGTGGCGGGGGGACTTGTGGCCGACCATCGCGTCCAGTGTGTTGACGGCGCGGAAGGCCAGCAGTCCGGGGACCCCGGCGGCGGCGCCCCACACCAGGGCCCCGACCACGGCGTCGGAGGTGTTCTCGGCGACGGACTCCACGACGGCACGGGCCATCTGCTGCCCGTCCAGGGAGTGCGGGTCGCGGCCGCACAGGTGCGGCAGCCGCTCGCGCGCCACCTCGACGTCCCCGGCGGCGAGCGCGCCGCCGATGGCACGGGCCTCACGGCCCAGCGAGGTGCCGCCCACGACGGCCCAGGTGGCGGCGGCGGTCAAGGCGATACGGGCGGCTGCGGGGCGGGAGCGCAACGAGCGGGCGGCCAGCGCGCCGACGGCGGTCGCGCCTCCGGCGCACAGCAGGGTGTGCAGGACGCCGCGGGCGCGGTCGTCACGCCACAGGGAGCGCTCGACTGCGGCGGCGGCTCGTCCGAAGGCGGCCACGGGGTGCCCTCGGCGGGGATCACCGAGGATCCGGTCGCCGATCAGGCCCGCCGTGGCGCCGTACGCGAAAACGCGATCGGCACGCATGGTGGCAGGTATGTCCTCACTCAGGGTCCGCGCCCTGGTTCGACGTGTCCGGCGGCGAGAGTTCCTGGCTCCCGGGACGCACGCGGCGTGCGCTCCCCGGTGACAGTGGCGGGACCGCGCCGGAATCGCACCGGACTTCCTCTCCATGCCGCCGTATTGGCTCGGGCAGTCCACCACGCACCCGGAAGGCCCGTCAACTCGCCGTTGACCTGCGGCGCGGCAGGGCCGGGAGATGCGAAAGCTCCCCCCGGGACGAACCCGGAGGGAGCTTTCACGATGTTTCACGCCGTGCCCGCGCTGTCGCGGGGGTCAGGCGACGATCAGGTAGATCCCGTACGTCACGGCGGCCGTGACGAGCGCGAAGCAGAGGTACGCGCCGCTGCGGGCCAGGGTGGCGCTGCCGCCCTGCTCGGTGGCGGCCTCGTGCTTGGACAGGCCCACCAGGCCCAGGGTGAAGAGGGCCACGAGGGCGACGGTGGCGAAGAGGCTGACCCCGAAGACGGAGCCCAGCGCTTCCCAGTCGATCTTCATACTGCCGATTCCTCTGTGTGTCTCTGTCTCGGTCAGACCGCGGCGGCCGGAGCCGCCGGGGTCTGCGTCGCGGCCGGGATGGTGGCCTTGAGGTCCTCGTCCGTGACCGCGGCGGCGGTGCCGGCGGCGGCGACGGTCGGCGGGACGGTGACGGCGGCGATCGCCGTGGTGACGACACCCGGCTCCTCGGTGCCGGCCGGCGCGACGTCGTTGACGTTGGTGTGGTCGACGACCTGGCGGCGCGAGATGAGCCAGATGGCCAGGCAGGAACCGACCAGGAAGACGGTGACGGCGGCGATGCCGATGTCACCGGCGCGCATGACCAGCTCGGCAGCGGCCGAGACCAGCGCGGCGGCCGGCAGGGTCAGGCCCCAGGCGACGAACATGCGGGTCGCGGTCGACCAGCGGACCACACCGCCCTTGCGGCCCAGGCCCGCACCCATGACCGCGCCGGAGCACGAGTGGGTGGTGGAGAGCGAGAAGCCCAGGTTCGAGGAGGCGAGGATGACGGACGCGGCCGAGGTCTGGGCGGCGAAGCCCTGCTGCGGGTGCAGGTCGGTCAGGCCGCTGCCCATGGTGCGGATGATGCGCCAGCCGCCCAGGTAGGTGCCGAGCGCGATGGCCACACCGGCGGAGACGATGACCCAGACCGGCGGGTTCGCGTCGGGAGCGATGGCGCCGCCGGCGATGAGGGCCAGGGTGATGATGCCCATCGTCTTCTGCGCGTCGTTGGTGCCGTGCGCGAGGGAGACCAGACCGGCCGAGGCGATCTGACCGGCGCGGTACCCCTTGGCGGAGGTCTTCTCGCCGACCTTGTCACCCAGCTTGTAGGTGAGCTTGGCGGCCAGGTACGCGGCGATGCCGGCCACCAGCGGGGCGGCGATCGCGGGGATGAGGACCTTGGTCACGACGACGCCGCCGTTGACCGCGCCGATGCCGGCGGAGGCGACCGCGGCACCGATCAGGCCGCCCATCAGGGCGTGGGAGGAGCTGGACGGGAGTCCGACCAACCAGGTGACGAGGTTCCAGAGGATGGCGCCGACCAGCGCGGCGAAGATCACCTCTGGCTGGATGCCTTCCTCGTTGACCAGGCCCTTGGAGATCGTCTTGGCGACCTCCACGGACATGAACGCGCCGACGAGGTTGAGCACGGCGGACATGGCCACCGCGGTCTTGGGCTTGAGGGCGCCGGTCGAGATGGTGGTGGCCATCGCGTTGGCCGTGTCGTGAAAACCGTTCGTGAAGTCGAACACGAGAGCGGTGATGATCACGATCCCGAGGAGAAGCGTTATGTGCTCCATTTACCCAGGCTTCTGTTTGGCGTCAGTGGCTCGGTGAACGTAGGCAACCTGAGTGAACGGAAGGTGAACTGGCTCCGGCGGAGCGGTGTACGGGCACGGGGCGCGATCGGGATATTCGTCCTGATTCTTACGTGGATTTCAGCATAAGTGCAGGCCAAAGCCGGGTGAATGAGCCCCTCCGCACGTCCCCGGGCGTGTCCGCCGCCACTCATCCCGACCCCCGGAAGTGACCCGGATCACTCTTCCCGCGTAGACCCGGAGCCTTCTCCTCCGGTGGCCCTCCGGACTCTGTGCGACGAAACTGGAACGGTGCGTACCGTTACTGCGGCGGCAGCGGCCGTCACCACGACCCTCATCGGCGCGGGCGCGGCCGCCGTGGCGGCGGGCAGGTACGCCGCCGACGTCGCCCTGCGCCCCCGGCCCGGCGTGCCGCTCCCCGGAGGGCCACGGCTGAGCGTGCACTCCGCGGGCGACGGCAGGATCGCGCTGACCCGCTCGCTCGCCTCCCTGCGCCCCGGCACGTACGGCCTGGCGGCGCCCGGGGTGCACGCCGTCGTCGGGCCCGTCCTCCCCGACGCCGAACACGGCCCGGACACCGTCGTGCGCAGGCTTCTCGCCGTCACCCACGGCAGCCTCGCCCCCGGCACCCGGGTCACCCTCACCCCCCAGGTGCACATCGGCGACCCGCGCACCGCGCTCGGGCTCGACCACGCCGACGTGGACATCCCCGGGGAGCTCGGCGCGCTCCCCGCCTGGTTCGTGCCCGCCGCTCGGGACACCTGGGTGATCACCGTGCACGGACTCGGCTCCGGGCGCGAGCACCCCATGGTGGTCATGCCCTTCCTGCACCGGCACCGGCTCCCCGTCCTGGACCTCGGCTACCGCGGCGACCTCGGCGCCCCCGAACCTCCCGACGGCCTCGGCCACCTCGGCGAATCGGAATGGCGGGACCTGGACGCCGCCATCCGCTACGCCCTGCGCTACGGCGCCCGGCGGGTGATCCTGCACGGCTGGTCCACCGGCGCGACCATGGCCCTGCGCGCCGTCGAGCGCTCGGCACTCGCCGACCGGATCGCCGGCCTGGTCCTGGACTCGCCCGTGCTCGACTGGCACACCACCCTGCGCGCCCTCGTCGCGGCGCGCCGCACCCCCGCCCCCGTGCTGCCGCTGGCGGTTCGGGCCGCCGAGGGCCGCGCCGGACTGCGCGCCGACCACCTGCCGCCGGGCGCCGACCCCGGAGCGCTGCGGGTGCCCGTACTGATCTTCCACGGCCCGGACGACGCCCTCGCCCCGTGGGAACCCTCCCGCAGGCTCGCCGCCGCCCGCCCCGACCTGGTCACCCTGCACACGGTCCGGCAGGCCGGTCACGGGGCGATGTGGAACGCCGATCCCGCCGGTTACGAGGAAGCCCTGCGCCGCTTCCTCACCCCTTTGATGTGAAAGCCGTGTGACGGAGCAGGCCCTCCGGGTGGCTTGTCCCGGTCTGCCCCTGGGGCAGGGGTGGAAGGAGCCGATTCCGTTTGGGCTTTCGGCCAGTGACGGGCGAGACTGCTTCCGTGACGTCCCGAAAGCCTGATGAGCAGTTGGCTCGCGACTCCAGACTCCGACTCGTCTCCCCGCGCTCCGTCGCCGCGGCGCGCAAGGCGGTGACCGACCGACGCACCCGCCCCGCCGCGCGGCCCCCGGCGGGCACCCCGGCCACCGCCGACCTCGCGAACCGGGCCAGGGCCTCGCTGGCGGACGCCGTACGCCTGACCCGCTGGGCCGAGCGCAACCTCGGCGCGGTGGACGGGGGCCGGCCCGCCCCGACGGGAGCCCTGCCCGCCGCCGACGTCGAACGCGCCGCCGACGAACTCGGCCTGACACACGGCCAGATCCGGGTCGGCTGGGACCGCGCCCGCCTCGCCGGCCTCGTCGAGGTGCACGGCGGCCACGCCCGGCCCGGCTGGCGGCTGCGTGCCTGGGACCGCGACGACACCGCCGTACTGCGCGGCTGGGTCGCCCTCTTCGACGCCTGGTCGCTGGTCCACCCCGCCCCCGCCGACATCGCCCCCGCGGTCGTCGCCGAGGTCGTCGAGGCCATGCCCCAGCTGCTCTCCCTGCTCCAGCTGTCCGCGGGCCCGGTGACCGTCCCCGACCTGCTCGACCTGCTCGGGCAGCGCGTCACCGAACTGCGCGACGAGCGCTGCGAGATCCCCTACGAGGCGGAGCCCGCGGCGGCCCGGCCGGCCGCGGCCGCCCCGTGCGCCGAGGCCCCGCCCGTTCCGCTCGCCCGGCTGCTGCGCTGGGCGCTCGGCGGCCTCGCCGCCGTGGACGCCGTCACCCTCGGACCCGCCCGGGCCACCCTCACCCCGCTCGGCAGCTGGGCCGTGTGGGTCAAGCTGGAGCAGATCTGCGTCGCGGCGCAGAGCCCCGCCGGGAACATCGAGCAGTCCGCCGCCGCCATGCTGCACGGCTGCGCACGGCTCACCCCGGGGCCGGCCCGCGCCGAGTACCAGGCCTGGCTCGCCGCCCGGCCCGTCGGCCACGCCGTCGCCGAACTCCTCCAGGCCGCCCGCGGCGAGGACGCCCTGCTGCGCGGCCTCGCCTTCGAGGCGCTGCGCGTGGTGGGCGCCCCTGCCGAGCCCGAGGTGCGCGCCGCCGTGCGCGAGCCCGCGCTGCGCCCGTACGCGCTGCTCTGGCTCGCCGAGCACGACGGGATCGACCCCGACGAGGCGCAGGACGTGCTCACCGCCGAGGAGTCGACCTGGCTCTGGGTGGACACCGCCGCCGCCATCGCCGACCACGGCGAGGCCGATCTGCTGGCCCGCCACCTGGACTCGGCCGTCCGCACCACCGTCCCCCGGCTGCTGGACGAGGTCCGGGCGGTCGGCCATCCGCGCACCGTCCAGGTCCTGGTCGCGCTGGCCGCGGCGCACCCGGACCCGGCCCTGGCGAAGGCGGTCCGCCGGGCCGCGTTCCAGGTCCACACCGGCGGCGCCTGACCCCGGCGCTACGCGCGTACGCGCCGCGGCTCCTCAGGCCTGCGGCGCGTACGTACCGAAGCTCCAGATGTTGCCCTCGCCGTCCCGGGCCATGTAGTCGCGGGAGCCGTAGTCCTGGTCGGTGGGGCCCATCAGGATCTCCACGCCGTGCTCGACCGCCCTCAGGTGATGGGCGTCCACGTCCTCGACCACGACGTAGACCCCCGCGGGGCCGGCGCCCTCCATGGCCTTGTCGAAGGCCCCGCCGGTGCCCTTGCTGCCCAGCATGACCACACCGTTGCCGTACGCCAGCTCCGCGTGCACCACCGAGCCGTCGTCCCCCTCGTACACCGCGACCTGGCTGAAGCCGAAGGCCTCGGTCAGCAGCTTGATGGCCGCCTTCGCGTCGCGGTAGACCAGCGTGGGACAGATGGACGGAACGCCTGCCATGACGATCACTCCCTCTCGTGACGGTGACCCGCGTCACACAGCATGGCAGGCGCCGCCGACGGTCAGCGGAAGGTGTTGCACTGGGCCATGTCACCCGTGCGGTAGCCCTGGTAAAACCACTGCCGGCGCTGCTCGGCCGAGCCGTGGGTCCAGGACTCCGGGGTCACCCGGCCCTGGAACATCTCCTGGATCCGGTCGTCGCCGACCGCTGCCGCCGCGTCCAGCCCGTCCCGGATGTCCTCGTCGGTCAGCCGGGTGATCAGGGGCCGCCCCGTGGACTCGTCCGGGGTCCGCGTCGCGTTGTGCGCCCACACCCCCGCGTAGCAGTCCGCCTGCAGCTCGACCTTGACCGCGTTGCTGTGCGCACCCGTCCGGCCGTCCTGGGCCCGCTGGAGGGTGCCGGTCAGGTTCTGGATGTGGTGCCCGTACTCGTGGGCCACGACGTAGGCCTGGGCGAAGGGGCCGCCGCTCGCGCCGAACTTCGTCCGCAGCTCGTCGAAGAAGCCCAGGTCCAGGTACACCTGGCGGTCGGCGGGGCAGTAGAAGGGGCCCACGGCCGAGGTGGCAGCCCCGCACGCGGTGTTCACCCGGCCGGTGAAGAAGACCGTCGAGGCGGGGCTGTACCGGCCGCCGCGCCGCGTGAACTCCTGCCGCCAGAAATCCTGGGTGCTGTTGACCACCGCGACCAGCCGGCAGTCCTCGCGCGTGTTCGCGTCCTGCCCCGTCCGGCACGCCCGCTGCACCTGGCTGACGGAGGACGCGGCCGGGGCGGGCTCCTCGTCCCCGGAGGACAGCCCCAGCTGCTCCGGCCCCACACCGAAGAGCAGGCCCATGATCAGCGCGATGATGCCGACGAGGCCGCCGCCGACGGTGGCTCTCCCGCCCGGAATGCGACTGCCCCGCACATCCTTGACCTCGGAGGTGTCCAGATCGGCGTTGTCGTCGAACTGCATCCCGCACCGCCCTCCACGAAGCCGGCGCGGCCGCGCGACCGCCCCTGCGGCGAGTATCGGCCTGTTCGTCCCGGTGCGCGCCCCGGTTCCCCCCTGGTCCCGGTTGGTCCGAACGGGGGACGGGGGGAGCGGACCGCAGGGGCCGGGCGGCCCGGCCGCCGCCCCGGAAACCAGTTGCACACCACCGGTAGAATGTCTCCCATGGCAAATCTCCTCGCGGATTAGCGGCGTCGAAGCCTCGCGTCCTGCCCCCTTCCGCCGTCCCGACCCGCCCTGGAGTATTTCCGTGATCACCGCCACCGGCATCGAGCTGCGCGCCGGCGCCCGCGTCCTCATCGAGTCCGCCTCTTTCCGCATCGCCAAGGGCGACCGCATCGGCCTGGTCGGCCGCAACGGCGCCGGCAAGACCACCCTCACCAAGTGCCTCGCGGGGGAGGGCCAGCCCGCCGGCGGCTCCATCACCCGTTCGGGCGAGGTGGGCTACCTCCCGCAGGACCCGCGCACCGGCGACCTCGACGTCCTGGCCCGTGACCGGATCCTGTCGGCCCGCGGTCTCGACGTCCTCATCAAGAAGATGCGGATGAACGAGGAGCGCATCGCCACCGGCTCCGGCGCCACCCGCGAGAAGGCGCTCAAGCAGTACGAGCGCCAGGAGACCGAGTTCCTCACCAAGGGCGGGTACGCCGCCGAGTCCGAGGCCGCGACCATCTCGGCCGCCCTCAGCCTCCCGGACCGGGTCCTCGGCCAGCCGCTGCACACCCTCTCCGGCGGCCAGCGCCGCCGCGTCGAGCTCGCCCGGATCCTCTTCTCGGACGCCGACACCCTCCTCCTCGACGAGCCGACGAACCACCTCGACGCCGACTCGATCGTCTGGCTGCGGGACTACCTCAAGAACTACCGCGGCGGCTTCGTCGTGATCTCCCACGACGTCGACCTGGTCGAGACCGTCGTGAACAAGGTGTTCTACCTGGACGCCAACCGGTCCGTGATCGACGTCTACAACATGGGCTGGAAGCTCTACCAGCAGCAGCGCGAGGCCGACGAGAAGCGCCGCAAGCGCGAGCGCCAGAACGCCGAGAAGAAGGCCGCGGCGCTGAACTCGCAGGCCGACAAGATGCGCGCCAAGGCCACCAAGACCGTCGCCGCGCAGAACATGGCCAAGCGGGCCGAGCGCCTGCTGTCCGGCCTGGAGGCCGTCCGCGTCTCCGACAAGGTCGCCAAGCTGCGCTTCCCGGACCCGGCGCCCTGCGGCAAGACCCCGCTGACCGCCGAAGGCCTGTCGAAGTCGTACGGCTCCCTGGAGATCTTCACCGACGTCGACCTGGCCATCGACAAGGGCTCCCGCGTCGTCATCCTGGGCCTCAACGGCGCGGGCAAGACCACCCTGCTGCGCCTGCTCGCGGGCACCGAGCAGCCCGACACCGGCCAGGTCACCCCCGGCCACGGCCTCAAGCTCGGCTACTACGCCCAGGAGCACGAGACCCTGGACCCGGACCGCACGGTCCTGGAGAACATGCGCTCCTCCGCCCCCGACCTGGACCTGGTCGAGGTGCGCAAGACGCTCGGCTCGTTCCTCTTCTCCGGCGACGACGTGGACAAGCCCGCCGGAGTCCTCTCCGGCGGCGAGAAGACCCGTCTGGCCCTGGCCACCCTGGTCGTCTCCTCCGCGAACGTGCTGCTCCTCGACGAGCCCACGAACAACCTCGACCCGGCCAGCCGCGAGGAGATCCTGGGCGCGCTGCGCACCTACAAGGGCGCCGTCATCCTCGTCACGCACGACGAGGGCGCCGTGGAGGCGCTGGAGCCGGAGCGCATCATCCTGCTCCCGGACGGTGTCGAGGACCTGTGGGGCCCGGACTACCGGGACCTGGTGGCCCTCGCCTGACCGCCGCCCCGGCGGCGCCGGGAGGTGCCGGAAGACGCCGGGACGGCGTCCCGGCCCTGATCCAGTTCCTTATGGATCATTCGGCTCAGGGGTGATCCATCATCTGAGTGAGACGGTCTCGTACCGTTGCGCGTCGTACGACGGCCCCGGCCGCACCCACGGAGGTGCCCGACCGGGGCCGTCGATCTTCCCCGGCCCGGCCCCTGACCAGGAGATTCACGGGCAGGGCGGTGAAGTGTGACGGAAGTCATGCAGCGGAAGGGGAGATTCCGTTCTGCTCGGGTGTCCACGGCTCGGGAAATGCCGTCGTACCGACCTTGCTGAATGGGTGGCCAGGAAGCCGGGGAGGGGTGATCATGAGAAGTCCAGAGCGCACTTCCCATGAGGAGGCACGGGTGGCCGAGACTCTGAAGAAGGGCAGCCGGGTGACCGGCGCCGCGCGCGACAAGCTCGCGGCAGACCTGAAGAAGAAGTACGACTCCGGTGCGAGTATCCGGGCGCTGGCCGAAGAGACCGGCCGGTCCTACGGATTCGTCCACCGGATGCTCAGTGAGTCCGGGGTTTCGCTGCGTGGTCGCGGTGGCGCGACGCGCGGCAAGAAGGCGGCTACGGCCTGACCCCGGTCCATCGGATCCAACGCTCCAACGGCTTCAAGGCTCACATGATCCGACGTTTCCTTCGGTGACCCCCGGTCGGCCTCCCGGTCGACTGGGTGGTTACTGTGCAGTCACTTAGGCCGAGCTTGCGGCCGACTGCACACCGGAGGCACACGGATGGCTCTGCTCGACAAGGACGGCGTACGACTCATCGTCGACGACACGGTCGCCACGGTGACACTGACCAATCCGGCCAAGCGAAATGCCCAATCCCCCGCGCTCTGGCGGGCTTTGGCCGAGGCGGGCAGGTCGTTGCCGGGCACCGTCCGGGTCGTCGTGCTGCGCGGCGAGGGCAAGTCCTTCTCCGCCGGACTCGACCGGCAGGCGTTCACCCCCGAAGGCTTCGAGGGCGAGCCGTCCTTCCTCGATCTGGCGCGCGGTTCCGACGAACGGCTCGACGCCACGATCTCGGAGTACCAGGAGGCTTTCACCTGGTGGAGGCGTAACGACATCATCTCCGTCGCCGCCGTGCAGGGGCACGCGATCGGCGCCGGCTTCCAGCTCGCACTCGCGTGCGACCTGCGCGTGGTCGCCGACGACGTGCAGTTCGCCATGCGCGAGACGAGCCTGGGCCTCGTCCCCGACCTGGCCGGCACCCAGCCGCTGGCCTCCCTGGTCGGGTACGCCCGCGCGCTCGAGATCTGCGCGACGGGCCGCTTCGTGCACGCCGAGGAGGCGGAGCGGGTCGGTCTCGCCAACCTGGTGGTTCCGGCGGACGAGCTCGACGCCGCCGTCCAGGACCTCACCACCGCCCTGCTGGCCCCGCCGCGGGACGCCGTGATCGAGACGAAGACCCTGCTGCGTGCCGCGCAGACCCGGACGTACGACGACCAGCGCGCCGCCGAGCGCGCGGCCCAGGCCCGCCGCCTGCGGGACCTGGCGGGCCTCTCCGACTGACCCCGACCCCACCGTGTGCCGGAAGGCGCCCCGGGAGCACGCCGACCGGCGTAGTCCCGGGGCGCCTTCCCGCGTCCGTGCACCTACCGTGGAGCGGAGTGAGTCCGTACACGTGAAGGGACACGCGATGACCGACACCGCATCAGGGGGCTCCCACAAGGCACCCGGCGACCGGGGGCGCACGACCATCGCGGACGGGGTGGTCGAGAAGATCGCCGGACTGGCCGCCCGGGAAGTGGTCGGCGTGCACGCCCTGGGCACCGGCTTCTCCCGTACGTTCGGCGCCGTCCGGGACCGTGTCCCCGGCGGCGACAAGGCCGCGGTCACCCGCGGGGTCAAGGCCGAGGTCGGCGAGGTCCAGACCGCCCTCGACCTGGACATCGTCGTCGACTACGGCGTGTCGATCCGTGACGTGGCACGGGCCGTCCGTGAGAACGTCGTCTCCGCGGTCGAGCGCATGACCGGCCTGGAGGTCGTCGAGGTCAACATCGCCGTGGGCGACGTCAAGCTGCCCGACGAGCCCGACGAGGAGCCGGAGTCCCGACTCCAGTAGCCGAGAGGAGCCTCCACATGAGCATGGCGGTCGCCTGCATGCTGGCCGGCATGGCCCTGGGATTCGCCGGCTATTTCGGCGGATTCGGTGCCTTCCTGCTGGTCGCGGCCCTCGGAGCCGTCGGCTTCGTCGCGGGCCGCTTCCTCGACGGGGACCTGGATCCCGGGGACCTCTTCCGCCGCCGCGAAGACCGGCGGAGGTGAGCCGCGATGAGCCCCCTGCCGCAGGCCACCCCGCCGGGCCCGCCCCCGCCGGGCCCCACCGACCCGTCCGCCGGCGCGCGGACCGCCCCGGCCGCGGTGGCCGCCGCCGACCGCGGAGCCACCCGTATCGCCGACCGGGTTGTCGCCAAGATCGCGGCGCAGGCCGCTCGGGAGGCCCTCGCGGGCAGCTCCGGCGCACCCCCGCACGCCACCGTCACCGTGCACCACGACATCGCGCGGGTCCGGGTGGGCGTGGAGCTCGACTACCCCGCCGACCTGGCGGCCCAGTGCGCCGCCGTACGCAGCAGGGTCGTACGCCGCGTCCAGGAGTACGCGAACATGTCCGTGCCCGAGGTGGACATCGACATCGAGCAGCTGCACTCCACCCACACCCGGACCGGTGCCGGGCGGGACCGGCGGCTGCGGTGACGGCGCACCGCTTCCGGTCCGCCCGCCGGATCCCCGCGGCCCTGGTCGCCCTGCTCGTGCTCGGCGCGGCCGGCCTCCTCCTCTACGACCTGGCCGCCGTACGGGCCGACCGCCCCGCCATGGCCTGGCGCCGCGAACTCGCCCACCGGCTGGAGGTCCACACCCCGGCCGACCTGGGCGTGCAGGTGGCAGGCGGGGTCCTGGCCCTCGCCGGTGCGGTGCTCCTGCTGCTCGCCTTCACCCCCGGCATCCGCCGGATCCTGATGATGCGGGGCCCCGACCGGGACGGCGAGCCGGAGGCCGGCCCGCCGCTGCGCGCCGGGATCGGCCGCAAGGACGCCGCCCAGGTCCTGCGGGACCGGGCCATGGAAGTGCCCGGCGTACGGTCCGCCCGGGTCCGGATGGGCCGCTCCCGCGTCCGGGTGCGGGCCACGTCCCACTTCCGCGAACTGGACGAGGTACGGGCCGACCTGGACCGGGTGATCGCCGTCGGCATCGAGGAACTGGGCCTCGTCCACCCGCCGCGGCCGCGTCTGCGGGTCAGGAGGCGAGCGGATTGACCGGGATCGTGAACCGGACCCTGCTGGCGGTGGCCGGCGCGGTGCTGCTGGCGGCCGGGGTCGTCCTGCTGACCGCCGTACCCCCGCTGAAGGGCCGCGCCGAGCCGCTGCTGACCGCCGCCGACCGGCGCCGGTACCTGCACGCCGAGGGCTGGGCCTGGTGGGTGCTGATCGCCGCCCTCGTCGTGTGCCTGCTGCTGGCCCTGTGGTGGCTGCTGGCCCAGCTCAAGCGCGCCCGGCTGCGGACGGTGGCCGTGGACACCGGGGACGGCGCCTACGCCCTGCTCCGCGGGCGCGCCCTGTCCGACGCCGTCGCCGCGGAGGCCGGAGCACTGGACGGCGTCGCCGGCTGCCGGGCCGTCCTGCGCGGGCGGCGCGGCTCGCCCGCCCTGCGGGTGGCGGTCGAGCTGGAGCCCCACGCCGTCCCGGCCGACACCCTGGCCGGACTGGCGGGGCCGGTGCTGACCCACGCCCGGGCCTCCGCGAACCTCCCCGGACTGCCGGCGGAGGCCCGCTTCAAGGTGACCTCCCACCGCGCCCGCCGCGTCAGCTGACGGCCGTCGCGGCAGCCGCCGCCGGGCGGCTGCCGCGACGGAGGCTCAGAAGCCGTGCCGGGAGCCGCCGTCGACCGGGAGCATCACGCCCGTCAGGTACGAGGCGGCCGGTGAGAGGAGGAAGGCGGCCGTGCGGCCGAACTCCTGCGGGGTGCCGTACCGCCGCAGCGGGATGCGGGACTCGTTGCCCGCACGGGAGGCGTCGGCATCGCCGGACAGCGCGTCGAGCTCCCGCACCCGGTCGGTGTCGATACGGGCCGGAAGCAGGCCGACGACGCGGATCCCGCGCGGACCGAGTTCCACCGAGAGGGACTTCGCGAAGCCGGCCAGGCCGGGGCGCAGGCCGTTGGAGATGGTCAGGCCGGGGATCGGCTCGTGGACCGAGCCCGACAGGACGAAGCCGATGACCCCGCCCTCGCCCAGTACCGCGGCGGCCGCCCGGGCCAGACGTACCGCACCGAGGAACACCGACTCGAAGGCGGCCGCCCACTGCTCGTCGGTGCTGTCGACGGCGAAGCCCGGGACGGGGCCGCCGACGCTGATGAGGATGCCGTCGAGGCGGCCGAAGCGCTCGTGCGCGGCGGCGATGAGCCGTCCGGCGGCCGCCGGGTCCGCGTTGTCCGCGGCCGCGGCGGCGGCGTTCGGGCCGAGTTCGGCGGCGGCCTCGGCCACCCGCTTCTCGTCCCGGCCCGTCACCAGGACCTTCGCGCCGTCGGCGATCAGTTCCCGGGCGGAGGCGAAGCCGAGGCCGCGCGAGGCCCCGGTGACGATGTATACACGGTCTTTCAGTCCAAGATCCATGCCCGACACGCTACGCCGTCGCGGGCTCCTGCTCGGTGGCTTCGGCCCGGGCCGCGGCCTCCTCGCGGTCGCGCTTCTCGCGCCGTACGAGGACCAGCCAGCCGACCGGCACCGCGGCGGCGAACAGCCACCACTGGACCGCGTACGCCATGTGGGCGCCGATCGAGTCGTGGTCGGGGTCGGCGACGGTCTCGGGCCCGCCGTCCGGAGCCGGATCGGTCAGCTCCAGGTACCCGCCGAGGACCGGCCGGCCCAGGGACTCCGCCTGCTGCCCGCTGTTGATCAGCATCACCTGACGGTCGGGCAGGCCCTTGCGGTCCTTGATGCCGCTGCCGCCGCTCGTCTCGTCGGCCTTCAGCCGGCCGGTGACGGTGACCTCGCCGGCGGGCGCGGCCGGCACCGGCGGGTAGGCGCGCGGGTCGCCGCCGCCCGCGACCCAGCCGCGGTCGACCAGCACCACCCGGCCGTCGGCGAGGACGAGCGGGGTCACGACGTGGAAACCGACCTTGTCGTCGTTCGAGGTCCGCATCCGTACGACCACCTCGTGCGCGGAGTCGTACGTGCCGGTCGCCGTGACGGCGCGCCAGAAGTCGGCACGGGGGACCTTGTGGCCGGGGGAGGTGACCTCCGTCATGGGGACGGGCTTCGCCCGCAGGTTCGCCTCGATCAGCTGGTTCTGCGCGACCCGGTGCACATGGCGGTGGTACTGCCAGAACCCGAGCCTGATCATCACGGGGATGAGGACGAGGGCGATGAGGGTGAGGCACACCCACTGCCGGGTCAGCACAAAGCGGTACACGCCCACGACGGTACCCCGGCCGACGAGGACCCCGGTGGCCGGGTAGGGCCCTCCGGGGTCGCGGGGTGGGGAAGGCGGCTGCCGGACAGGGGCGCCGCGTCGGGACGGCAGTGGCCGGACGTGGTCGCCGGGCCGGGACGGCGGCGGTCAGACGTGGTCGACGATGCCCACCTTCCCTTCCGCGCGGGCGCAGTGCCCGCCGCAGTACCACTGGCCCTCGACCTCGACGCCCTGTCCGATGATCTGGACGCGGCAGTGCTCGCAGATGGGCGCCATGCGGTGGATGGCGCAGGAGAAGCAGTCGAAGACGTGGACCGCTCCCTGGGCATGAACCTCGAAGGACATGCCGTAATCGTTTCCGCAGACCTCACAACGTGCCATGCGCGGCATGCTGCGCACGGCGGAGCGGCGGAACAAGATCCACCCTGGTGAGTCGCCGCGCGGACACCCGCCCGGCGCAACGGCCGGCGGCCGGTCCGCTCATTCCCCGGCCGGGGCCACGTCCCGCAGCAACTGCGTGAAGGCCGCC
The DNA here is from genome assembly GCF_024666385.1 of Streptomyces yangpuensis. Taxonomy (NCBI): domain Bacteria; kingdom Bacillati; phylum Actinomycetota; class Actinomycetes; order Kitasatosporales; family Streptomycetaceae; genus Streptomyces; species Streptomyces yangpuensis. Next base: position 1,792,782 of record NZ_CP102514.1, on the reverse strand, counting down.
TCGTCGACGACGGGGGTGCCGAAGGACTTCGCCTTGACCGTCTTCGAGGTCGCCGAGTCGGGGTCGTTCGTCACCAGGAGGCTGGTGAGCCGCGACACACTCGTCGCGACGTGCAGGCCCGCCTCGATCGCCCGGTCCTCCAGCAGCTCCCGCTCCACCGAGGTGTCGCCGGAGAAGGCGACCCGCATGCCCTGCTTGAGGGGCTTGCCGTCCTCGAAGCGCCCCGGGTTGGGATGCGGGCACGCCGGCCGCCTGCGCGAGGGCCGCCAGCTGCCGCCGCCCCGGTACGACGCCTGGTGGCCGACGCGCGGGGCGGCGGCCGAGTCCGACCACTCCGTCAGCGGCCGGCACTCCAGCAGCGGCAGCCGTACGCCGCCCTGCGCCGCCGCGTGCAGCGACGGGCGGAAGGCCTCCGCGAGCACCCGGGCGTCGTCGAGCGCGTGGTGGGCGCGCTGCTGGACCACACCGAAGTGCGCGGCCAGCGACTCCAGCTTGTGGTTGGGCAGCGGGAGGTTCAGCTCCTTCGACAGGGCGATGGTGCACAGCCGCTGGCGGACCGGCGCGGTGGTCTCCGCCCGCGCGTACTCCCGGGCGATCATCTGCCAGTCGAAGATGGCGTTGTGCGCGACCAGCACGCGGTCCGCGAGCCGGCCGGCGAACTCCTCGGCGATGTCCTTGAAGAGGGGCGCACCGGCGAGCACGTCACTCGTCAGGCCGTGGATCCACACCGGGCCCGGATCCCGCTGCGGGTTGACCAGGCTGTACCAGTGGTCCTCCACGTTGCCCTGTGCGTCGAGCCGGTAGACGGCGGCGGAGACTATCCGGTCGTCGCGCGCGAGCCCGGTGGTCTCCACGTCGACGACCGCGTACCCCTGGGGGTAGGCGGTCGGCCACGTCGTCTCTGCGGTCGTACGGTCGTCGAGCATGGTCACAGAGGATATCGGCACGGACTGACACCGCGGGCCCACCCTGGGTCAGCCCAGGGCGGACACCAGGTCCCCGGCGGGCGGCTGTTCGAGCCCGCAACCGTCGACGGGCCCCGGCGGGAAAGCGGCCGCGTCGCGGCGCGGTCCGATTCACCGGGCGGTTCGCGGAGCCCGGGGCGCGGTTCCCGGAGCCTGGGGCGGCGGTGCCAGCAGGGCCGTCACCAGGGCGCGTACGGACAGCAGGAAGAGCCGCTCCGGATCCGCGGGCCGGCCCAGCGCCCGGGCGAGGGCCGGGTCGTCGGGTGCCGCGGCCGGGTCCCACAGCTCGCTCTCGGCCGGGTGCTGGGCGGGGGAGCGCTCGCGGTTGCGCTCGACCAGGAGGAACCCGACGATCTGGAACTGCACGGCGCGCACCGCGTCGGCCGCCCGGGCGCCGCGCAGCCCCGCGGCGTGCACCTCGTGGACGAGCGCCTGCTGCGCCGGCAGGAACATCCGCTCCGTGAGTCCGCGTTCGTGGACCATCGCGATCAGGTGCGGGCGCCCGCGCAGTTCGCGGCGCAGGATCCGGGCCACCGAGAGGATCCGCTCGGACGGGGTGCGCCCGGCCGGCCGGATCGCGCCCATCTCCCGCACGGTCCGCTCCACGAGGGCGTCGAGCAGCGATTCGCGGTTCCCGACGTGCCAGTAGATGGACGTCACCGCGGTGCCCAGCTCGGCGGCGAGCCCCCGCATCGTGAGGGCGGCCGGACCGCGCTGCCTGACCAGGGACGCGGCGGCGTCCAGCACCTCGTCGCGGGTCAGCGAGGATCGGGCCATGTCTGCGGTCCGCCGATCTGTCGATGCGTCAGTTCTGGTGCGTGCAGGGGTCTTTACCCTTCATCGGCAGCGGTGTAACTGTGTTACAGACCCGAACCGAGAGGTGGTGCGAGACATGGCACGCGTACGGTACGGAGCGCGCGGCGAGGCCGAGATCGCCGCGTCGCGCGAGAAGAGTTCCAAGCTCCCCGACATCTGGTCCACCGGCGTGGTGGCCCTCTGGGAGACCGATCCGGACGTGGTCGCCGCGGTCCTGCCGCCGCCGCTCAAACCGGCCGAGCGGCCCCTCGTACGGGCCAACATCAGCAAGGTCGACCTGCCCGGCTACCCGCTCGGCGCCGGCTCGGTGGCCGTCGCCGCCCGGCACGACGGGGTGGAGGGCTGGTATCCGCTCGTCATGCCGATGACCCACGAGCGCGCCCTGACCGGCGGCCGCGAGGTCTTCGGCGAACCGAAGAAACTGGGCGAGGTCACCGTCGAGCGCGACGGCCTCGTCGTACGCGCCGCGCTCGCCCGGCACGGGATCGCCTTCGTCGAGGTGCGCGGCGCCGTGGACCGCGCGCTCCCGCTGCCCGAACCCACCCGCAAGACCGACTTCTACTTCAAGTTCCTCCCGGCCGTGGACGGTTCGGGCTTCGACGTGGACCCGGTCCTCGTGCACTGCGTCCGCAACGAAAAGGTCCGCAGGCTGGAGCACGTCACCGGCGACGTCGTCCTGCGCGAGTCGATGTTCGATCCGGTCGCGGACCTTCCCGTCCGCCGCCTCGTGGAGATCACCATCGGCGAGAAGACCACCGACCAGCAGGGCCGGGTCGTCGAGCGGGTCAGCGCCCGGGCCCTGCTCCCGTACATCCACCAGCGCTACGACGACCCCCTGCAGATCCTCGACGGCCCGCCGGAAGGGAGCCTGTGAGATGCGGCTCGCACCGGGACAGACGGCCGTCGTCACCGGCGCCGCCGGCGGGATCGGCCTCGCCATGGCCCGCCGCTTCGCCGCGGAAGGGCTGACGGTCGTCCTCGCCGACGTCGAGGAGGCCGCCCTGCGCAAGGCCGCCGCGGAACTCGCCGCGGACGGGGCGCGGGTCCTCGCCCGGACCGTCGACGTCGGCGACCGCGACTCCGTCCTCGCCCTCGCCGACGCGGCGTACGAGGCCTTCGGCGCCGTCCACGTCCTCTGCAACAACGCGGGCGTCGGCTCCGGCGCCGAGGGCCGGATGTGGGAGCACGAGCCCAACGACTGGAAGTGGGCCTTCTCCGTCAACGTGTGGGGCGTCTTCCACGGCATCCAGGCCTTCATACCCCGCATGATCGCCGGCGGCGCCCCCGGCCACGTCGTCAACACCTCCTCCGCCGACGGCGGCATCGCCCCGCTGCCCACCGCCTCCGTGTACGCCGTCACCAAGGCCGCCGTGGTCACCATGACCGAGTCCCTCTACGCCCACCTCAAGGCGGAGGGCGCGGCCGTCGGCGCCTCCGTGCTCTTCCCCGGACCGCACATGCTGCGCACCGGGCTGTGGGAGTCCCACCGCAACCGGCCCGAGCGGTACGCGAAGGAGCGCCCGCGCAGGACCCCGTACCGCAGCCTCGACCAGTACGAGGCCGCGATGAAGCAGGCCGGCCACGAGGTGAACTTCACCCCGGTCGAGGAGGTCGCGGAGCACGTCGTCGACGGCATCCGCGCCGACCGCTTCTGGATGCTGCCGCCGAGCGAGCACAGCGACCGGCAGATCCGCGCCCGGTCGCAGTCGATGCTCGACCGCGCCGACCCCGCCTACCTGGAGAGCTTCATCCTCGACTGAGGAGCGTCCGCCATGAGCGACACCACGAGCGACACGACGAGCGACATCCCGAGTGGGACCGTGAGCGGCACCACGAGCGGCACCACGAGCGACGCCCCGTACGAAGACCCGTACCTGATCATCTCCTCCGACTGCCACGCGGGCCTGCCGACGGAGCAGTACCGTCCCTACCTCGACTCCCGCTTCCACCGCCAGTTCGACGAGTTCCTCGGCCAGCGCGACGCCCGCCGCGCGGAGGCCACCCGGCTGGGCGTCCGCAACGAGGCCTTCGCCGAGAAGTGGTTCCACGATCACGAGGAGGGCCTTCGGGGAGGCTGGGACACGGGGCAGCGGCTGAAGGAACTCGACGGCGACGGCGTGGCCGCCGAGGTCGTCTTCCCCGACGCGGACGCCGTCGACAGCCAGACCGCGGCCCCCTTCGGCGTGGGCCTCGGACTCTCCGGCGACCAGGACCCCGAGCTCGGCATGGCGGGCGCGCAGGCGCACAACCGCTGGCTGGCCGAGTTCGTCTCGCAGACCCCCGAACGCCACTGCGGCGTCGCGCTGCTGCCCATCACGGGCGAGCCGGCCAAGGTCGTCGCCGAGATCCACCGGGCCAGGGAGTCCGGGCTGGGCGCGCTGATGATCCCCGCCATGTGGGTGGACAAGGCGCCCTACCACGACCGCCGCTACGACCCCGTCTGGGCGGCGGCGGCCGAGACCCGGATGCCGATCGTCACCCACTCCGGCTCGTCGCCGCGCCACGAGTACGGCGACCACCTGGGCATCTTCGTCTCCGAGGTCACCTGGTGGCCGGCCCGCCCGCTGTGGTTCCTGCTCTGGTCGGGGGTGTTCGAGCGGCACCCGGGCCTGCGCTTCGGGGTCGCCGAGTCGGGCTGCTGGTGGCTGCCGAACCAGCTGTGGTTCATGGACCGGCTCTACCTCGGCGCGCACGGCGGCAAGAAGCTCTCGCCCTTCGAGGAGCTGAAGCGGCCGCCGAGCGAGTACCTCGACCGCCAGGTCTTCGTCTGCGCGACGAACACCAAGCGGCGCGAACTGGCCCAGCGCTACGAGATCGGCGTCGACAACATCCTGTGGGGTTCGGACTTCCCGCACCCCGAGGGCACCTGGCCCGACACCCGGAACTGGCTGCGCCGGACCTTCCACGACATCCCGGTCGACGAGACCCGGCGGATGCTCGGGCTCGCCGCGGCCGAGGTTTTCGGCTTCGACACCGCGAAGCTGGCCCCGATCGCCCGCCGGATCGGCCCCACCCCGGCCGAGCTGGGCCAGTCCCCGGACCAGGCGGCGGTGGCGGCCTCCTGGGCACGCTCGCGCGAGGTGGGCCGGCACTGGCTGACGGACCACGACTTCCCGGTCCTGGGGGTCGCGCGATGACCGGCGACGACCGCTACACGGTGATCTCGGCGGACTGCCACGCCGGCGCCGACCTTCTGGACTACAAGCCGTACCTGGAGAAGCGGTACCACGACGACTTCGACGCCTGGGCCGCCACGTACGTCAACCCCTACGAGGACCTCCTCGCGGACACGGCGGACCGCAACTGGAACTCGGCGCGGCGCCTGGCGGAGCTGGAGGCCGACGGCATCGTCGCCGAGGTCGTCTTCCCCAACACCATCCCGCCGTTCTTCCCCAAGGCCTCCCTGATGGCCCAGCCGCCGACGGCCGCCGAGTACGCGATGCGCTGGGCCGGCCTGCAGGCCCACAACCGCTGGCTGGCGGACTTCTGCGCGGACGCGCCGGGCCGGCGGGCGGGGGTCGCGCAGATCCTCCTCAACGACGTCGACGCGGCGGTGGAGGAGATCCGCCGCACGAAGGAGGCGGGCCTGACGGGCGGGATCCTGCTCCCCGGGGTGCCGCCCGGCTCCACGGTTCCCGAGCTGTACTCGGCCGCGTACGACCCCCTCTGGGCGGTGTGCGACGAACTGGACGTCCCGGTCAACCACCACGGCGGCTCGGCCTCGCCGCCGCTCGGCGACGAACCGGCGGCCCGGGCGGTCTTCATGGTGGAGACCACCTGGTTCTCGCACCGCGCCCTGTGGCACCTCGTCTTCGGCGGGGCGTTCCGTCGCCACCCGGGTCTCAAGCTGGTCCTGACGGAGCAGGGCTCGGGCTGGATCCCGGGTGTGCTGGAGATGCTGGACTACTACCACGGCCGCCTGGTCGCGGCCTCCTCCACCGCCGAGTCCAAGTTCGGGGCGGGCCTCGCCGAGGCGATGGGCAAGGGCCCGAGCGAGGTCTGGCGGGACAACTGCTTCGTGGGGGCGAGCTTCATGCGCCCCCACGAGGTGCCGCTGCGGGACCGGATCGGCCTCGACAAGATCATGTGGGGCAGCGACTACCCCCACGACGAGGGCACCACCCCGTACTCCCGCGAAGGCCTCCGCATCGCCTACGCGGGCCTCCCGCGGGACGAGGTCGCCGCGATGGCCGGCGGCAACGCGGCCCGCGTGTACGGCTTCGACCTCACCCTGCTGGACGCGCTGGCCGCGCGACACGGCCCCCGCGTCTCGGAGATCGCCGAACCCCTGACGGAGATCCCCCCGGCCGCCACCAGCCCGGCCTTCGCCAGGGGCGGCTCGGTCCGCGTCTGGTGACGCACGGCTCCCGCCGGGGCGGTTCACCAGGGGCTCAGCCGCTTGATCCGCTCGGGCGGGATCCCGCCCAGGCCGTCGGCCTCGACCCTGGCGCCGAGTCGTCAGGTCCTCGGCCCAGCCGGCGGGAGCCGTCGGCGGCACGCCCGCCGCCTTCAGTAACTCCTCCGGCAGGGGGAGTGCCTCCGCCGTGGTGAAGGCGCGCAGGCGCAGGACGAACGCCACGTACTGCGCGTACTTCTGCTCGAAGCGGTGGGCCTCCGACTCCGCCGATGGGGCCGGCCGCGCGGCCATCCGGTCCATGTGCCGTTCCAGCCGGCCCGTGCGCCGGACCAGCCGCCCGTACAGGGCCTCGGCCGCTTCGCCCGGGCCGGGTGGGGCCGGCGGCATCGTCGCCGCCAGGGTGTCCGGGTCCAGGTCCGCCGTGAAGAGGGTGTCCGCGTCCAGCGGGCCCAGCGCGGCGAAGGCGTCGCCGGCCGCACCTGCGACCCGTAAGAGAACCGTCTCGGAACCCGTCATTCCCCACCCTCCCCGAACCGTCGGTAACCTCGATGGATACCGATCGGTAACAACCTCTAGCGGCGGCCCCGAAGGCGCCTCTATGGTGCGGACATGCCGAACCTGCCCGATGTCGTGCTGTGGTCCATACCCGCCTTCGTGCTGCTCACCGTCATCGAGCTGGTGAGCTACCGGCTCCATCCGGACGACGACGCGGCCGGATACGACACCAAGGACGCCGTCACCAGCATCGGCATGGGGCTCGGCAGCATCGGCTTCGACCTCCTCTGGAAGATCCCGGTGGTCGCGGTCTTCACCGCCGTCTACGAACTGACCCCGCTGCGCGTGCCGTTGCTGTGGTGGACCATCCCGCTGATGCTGCTCGCCCAGGACTTCCTCTACTACTGGCAGCACCGCGGCCACCACGTCATCCGCATCCTGTGGGCCTGTCACGTGGTCCACCACAGCAGCCGGAAGTTCAACCTCACCACCGCTCTGCGCCAGCCCTGGACCAGTGCCACGACGTACTGGTTCTACCTGCCGATGGTGGCCGTCGGCGTGCACCCGGCCGTGATCCCGTTCTGCTACGGCATCAACCTGCTCTACCAGTTCTGGGTCCACACCGAGCGGATCGGGAAGCTGCCGCGGGCCTACGAGTACGTCTTCAACACCCCGTCCCACCACCGCGTCCACCACGCCTCCCAGGGCGGTTACCTGGACCGCAACTACGGCGGCATCCTGATCATTTGGGACCGGATGTTCGGCTCCTGGGTGGGCGAGACCGACAAGCCCGTCTACGGGCTCACCAAGAACATCAACACCTACAACCCGCTGCGCGTGGCCACCCACGAGTACGCCGCCATCGCGCGGGACGTACGCGCCGCCCGGAGCTGGAGCGAGCGGGCCGGCCGGGTCTTCCGCGGCCCCGGCTGGCAGCCCGCCACCGCGACCCCGGCTGCCGACGCGCCCGCCCCGGCCGCCGTGCCCGCCGACGCGACCCCGGCGGCCAAGGCCGCCGCCGCGCCCGCCGCCGACCCGGCCGTACAGGAGAGCACCGCGTGAGCACCGCAGAGTCCACCGGCCGGCCCGCCCCCTCCTGGGCCGCCGGCCGGACCGCACCCGGCCGGGCCCGGCTCGGCCGTATCGCCCTCGCCGCCTTCGCCGTGGCCGCCGCCGCGGACCTCGTCTCCCTGCTGGCCGACTGGCACCTCGGGCACGTCATCGCCAAGCCGCTGCTGATGCCGCTGCTCGTCGGGTACGTGATCACGCGCGGCGCGCCCCGGCTGCTGGTCGCCGCGCTGCTGTTCGGCTGGGGCGGGGACCTGGCCCTGCTCTTCGACGCCGAGGCCGCCTTCCTCGTCGGCATGGGCTCCTTCGCCCTCGGACACGTCTGCTACCTCGTCCTCTTCGGCAAGCGGCCCGCGAACCCGCTGCTCGGGGGCGCCTACACCCTGGCCCTGCTCGGCACCGTCGCCCTGCTCTGGGGCGACCTGCCCGCCGACCTGCGGATCCCCGTGGCCGGCTACAGCCTGCTGCTCACCGCCATGGCCTTCCGCTCCAGTGCCCTCGGCCTGCGGGCCGGCATCGGCGGTGCGCTGTTCCTGCTGTCCGACACCCTCATCGCCACCGGCGTCGCGGAATGGCCGCAGCTGCCCCGCCCGGACTTCTGGATCATGGCCACCTACCTGGCCGCCCAGTACCTGCTGGCGACCGGTGCGACCACCCGCGAGGCAGGCGTACCGTAGGACGGCCGTCAGTCGTACAAGACTGAACCATTTCGAGCCGGAGGACTGCACCACCATGCGCGCCACCGTCATCCACGCCCCGCACGACATACGCGTGGAGGAGGTGCCCGACGCTGCGATCCAGCGGCCTGAGGACGCCGTCGTCCGCGTCCTGCGCGCCTGCATCTGCGGCAGCGACCTGTGGGCCTACCGCGGTGAGGCCGAGCGCCGGCCGGGCCAGCGCATCGGCCACGAGTTCCTGGGCGTCGTCGAGGAGACCGGCCCGGCCGTCTCCGGCGTGCGCGCCGGAGACCTGGTCGTCGCGCCCTTCATGTGGTCGGACGGCACCTGCGAGTACTGCAAGGAGGGCCTCTACACCTCCTGCGACCACGGCGGCTTCTGGGGCTCGGTCGGCCACGACGGCGGCCAGGGCGAGGCGGTGCGCGTCCCGCACGCCGACGGCACGCTGGTGAAGCTGCCCGCCGAGGCCGTCTCCGACGACCACCTGCTCACCGGTCTGCTCGCCCTCTCCGACGTCATGGGCACCGGGCACCACGCCGCGCTGGGCGCGGGCGTGCGCCCGGGCGCGACGGTCGCGGTGGTCGGCGACGGCGCCGTCGGCCTGTGCGGCGTCCTCGCCGCCAAGCGCCTCGGCGCCGAGCGGATCATCGCACTGGGCCGTCACACCGCCCGTACGGACATCGCCCGGCTCTTCGGGGCCACCGACGTCGTCGCCGAGCGCGGCGAGGCCGCCGAGGCGGCCGTGCGTGAGCTGACCGGCGGCCGCGGCGCTACTTGCGTCATCGAGGCGGTCGGTACCGAGCAGTCCATGCGTACGGCGGTGAACGTCACCCGCGACGGCGGCGCCATCGGCTACGTCGGCGTCCCGCACGGCAGCGGCACCGGCCTCGACCTCGGCGTCATGTTCGACCGCAACATCACCCTGCGCGGCGGTGTGGCCCCGGTCCGCGCCTACATCCCGGAGCTGCTGGAGGACGTGCTCAGCGGGGCGATCGACCCGGCGCCCGTCTTCGACCGCGCGGTGTCCCTGGACGAGGTCCCGGACGGCTACCGCGCGATGGACGACCGCAGCGCGCTCAAGGTACTGATCAAGCCCTGACCGGGGCGAGGGCGACGCCGGAGCGACAAACGGGCCGGGCGGGGGAGTTCCCCGCCCGGCCCGTCCGTACGGTGACCGTGCGCCGTACTACTTCACGGCCTTGAGGGCGTCCACGACGCCGTAGCCGTAGTAGCCGGTCTGGCCCCACTTGGCCTGGCAGGTGGTGGCGTTGATCAGCGCGCCCGTGGCGTCGTAGATCTGCGCCGGGCACGTGGCCTTGGTGGACTGCGCCTTCAGCATCGACTGGAGCTGGGAGGGCGTGGCCGACGGGTGGGCGCTCTTGAGCAGCGCCGCGACGCCCGCGACGTGCGGGGCGGCCATCGAGGTGCCCTGCTTGTACCCGTAGCCGCCCGGGACCGTCGACAGCACGCGTCCGTTGGCGTCCGGGGTGGCGGGGACCTGCCACTTGTCGCCGCCGGGGGCGGCGACGTCCACGACTCCGAGGCCGTAGCTGGAGTAGTACGAGCGCAGGCCCTTGTCGCCGGTCGCGGAGACGGTGACCACGCCGGGCAGCTGCGTGGGCAGGTCCAGGCAGACCTTCGGGTCGATGGTGCGGGTGACCGGGGTGGTGTCGTTCGGGCTGGTGGTGTCCTCCAGGGTGGCCGCGGCCAGGTCCTGGTTGGAGTTGCCGGCCGAGGCGACGTGCAGGGTGCCCTTGCGCTCGGCGTACTTGGTGGCCCGGCCGATGGCCTCCACCAGCGCCTTCTGGTCGTCGTCGGTCTTGCAGTTGAAGAGCCACGGGTCGACGTAGTAGCTGTTGTTGGTCACCTCGATCCCCTTCTCGGCGGCGAACATGAAGCCGCAGACGACCGCCTCGGTGTAGAAGAGGCTGGTCCCGGGCTCGCTCACCTTGATCGCGGCTATCTTCACGCCGGGCGCCACACCGCTGATGCCGACGCCGTTGCGCGGGGCGCCGATGGTGCCGGCCACGTGCGTGCCGTGGTCGCTGCCGTCCGGGTACGGACGCCAGGCGCCCTCGGTGGTGTCGGCGACGCCGCCGACGCAGTTGGCGGACTGGCCCTTGGAGAAGTTCGGGGCGAGATCGGGGTGGGTGTCGTCCACACCCGTGTCGATGACGCCCACCGTGACGTCCTGGCTGCCATCGTTGATCTTGTGAGCCTCGTCGGCCTTGATCGTCCGCAGGTCCCACTGGTTGGGCTCGAGCGGCTCCTGACCCTCCTGGGCCTGCGCCGCCGCCTTGGCGGCGTCCGCCTCGCTCAGCCGCTGGGTCGCACCCTCGTCGGTGGTCTGCACCGCCTGCATCGGGGCCGTCCGGGTGGCGCCGACCGACACGAACAGCCCACGCTGGGCGCGCAGCTGCTTGGCGAAGTCCGGGTTCTGGGAGTGTGCGACGACGACCCCGATCTGCTCATAGGCCGTCACCACCGTTCCGCCGGCCCGCTCGACGGCCTTCTTCGCCGCCTTCACCGTGGCGTAGGCGTTCAGGTTCGCCACGTAGGACAGCTTGGGGCCCTCGGCCGTGGCCTTCGGAGCCGTCGCCGTGCCCGCGGCGGGGTCCAGCGAGGCGGCGGAGGCCGACACCGAGGGCAGCAGGGCGAGCGAGGCGGTGAGCGCCAGGCCGACCGGTACGGCGAGGGCACGCCGGCGGGCGGATCCCAGATGAGCCATGGGTTCTCCAGATCATCTTGAAAAAGCCGTCCGCGCGCGGTCGCGCCGGACGGGTCCATGACAAGTGAACCTAGTGCCGCCGTTCCCCTTTCCGCCATCAGTTCGAGAAATCAGTTCCCGAAGAATCCACGGGCGTTGAACCGTCCCGACACGCCGGCCGTGCCGTTGACAGAGGGGGCTCAGCGCCATCGACCCCCACACGGAGGTTGCTTTGTCCGTCGTCCCCACCGCACCCGCGTCACAAGGAGATTCCCCCGTGACCACCGAAGCAGCGCCGCCCCCGGGCGGCGCGGGAACGCCCCTGGCGGGCCCCACGGCCGATGAGTTCGTGAGCGTCCAGCAGAGCCCCGAGTTCACCGAACTCCGCCGCTCCTACCGCTCCTTCGCCTTTCCGCTCACCGTGGCCTTCATCGCCTGGTACCTGCTCTACGTCCTGCTGTCCAACTACGCGGGCGGCTTCATGGGGACCAAGGTCTTCGGCAACATCAACGTCGCCCTGGTGCTCGGCCTCGCCCAGTTCGCGACGACCTTCCTCATCGCCTGGCTCTACGCGCGCCACGCCGCCGCCAAGCTCGACCCCCGGGCTGCGGCCATCAAGGCGCGGATGGAGGCCTCCGAATGAGCGGAGCGCACCACCTGACGACGGTCACGGTCGCGGCCGGCGCCTCCGAGCACCGCCCGCTCATCATCACCCTGTTCGGGCTGTTCGTCGTCGCCACGCTGATCATCACGGTCTGGGCCGGACGCCAGACCAAGGACGCCGCGGACTTCTACGCGGGCGGCCGCCAGTTCACCGGATTCCAGAACGGCCTCGCCATCTCCGGCGACTACATGTCCGCCGCGTCCTTCCTGGGCATCGCCGGAGCCATCGCCCTCTTCGGCTACGACGGCTTCCTCTACTCCATCGGCTTCCTCGTCGCCTGGCTGGTCGCCCTGCTGCTCGTCGCCGAGCCGCTGCGCAACTCCGGCCGCTACACGATGGGCGACGTCCTCGCGTACCGGATGCGCCAGCGGCCCGTCCGCACCGCCGCCGGCACCTCCACCATCGTGGTCTCGATCTTCTACCTGCTCGCCCAGATGGCCGGAGCCGGCGTCCTCGTCTCCCTGCTCCTCGGCATCACCAGCGACGGCGGCAAGGTGGCGGTCGTCGCGCTCGTCGGCGTCCTGATGATCGTCTACGTGACCATCGGCGGCATGAAGGGCACCACCTGGGTCCAGATGATCAAGGCGGTCCTGCTGATCGCGGGCGCCCTGCTGATCACCCTCCTGGTGCTGGTGAAGTTCAACTTCAACGTCTCCGACCTGCTGGGCAAGGCCGCCGAGAACAGCGGACAGGGCGCCAAGTTCCTCGAACCGGGCCTGAAGTACGGCAAGGACGCGACCTCGAAGCTGGACTTCCTCTCCCTCGGCCTCGCCCTCGTCCTCGGCACCGCCGGCCTCCCGCACATCCTGATCCGCTTCTACACCGTGCCCACCGCGAAGGCCGCCCGTAAGTCCGTGAACTGGGCCATCGGCATCATCGGCGCCTTCTACCTGATGACCATCGCCCTCGGCTTCGGCGCCGCGGCCCTGCTGGAGCGCGCCGACATCCTGGCCTCGAACAAGGCCGGCAACACCGCCGCACCCCTGCTGGCCCAGGCCGTGGGCGGCGGAGCGGACTCCACCGGCGGCGCCGTCCTGCTCGCCGTCATCTCCGCCGTCGCCTTCGCCACCATCCTGGCCGTGGTCGCGGGCCTCACCCTCGCCTCCTCCTCGTCCTTCGCCCACGACCTGTACGTGAACGTGATCCGCAAGGGCAAGGCCACCGAGCAGGAGGAGGTGCGCGCCGCCCGCTGGTCCACGGTCGTCATCGGCGCCGTCGCCATCGGCCTGGGCGCGCTGGCCCGCGACCTGAACGTGGCCGGCCTCGTCGCGCTCGCCTTCGCGGTCGCCGCCTCCGCCAACCTGCCGACGATCCTCTACAGCCTCTTCTGGAAGCGCTTCAACACCCAGGGGGCGCTCTGGTCGATCTACGGCGGCCTGGTCTCGGCGGTCGGCCTGGTGCTCTTCTCCCCCGTCGTGTCCGGCAAGCCGACCTCGATGTTCAAGGACGCCGACTTCTTCTGGTTCCCCCTGGAGAACCCGGGCATCATCTCCATCCCCCTCGGCTTCCTCCTCGGATGGCTGGGAACCGTCCTCACCAAGGAGAAGGCGGACCCGCAGAAGTTCGCCGAGCTGGAGGTGCGCTCACTCACCGGAACAGGGGCGCACTGACATCGTCCGAACACCCGGCGTGGCCGTGTCGTAGGTCCCTACGACACGGCCACGTCACGTCTCGTTCATTTGGGCATCACGGAACGACACATGCGTCACGTAGTCTCGAAATAGAACGCGTGCAGTAGCTCCCATGTCGCGCGTATGTCTACTTCCGGACAGGGGAGGGGGCCACAGTGCTTCTCGACACCTATGGCCGCGTGGCCACTGACCTGCGCGTCTCGCTCACCGACCGGTGCAATCTGCGCTGCACGTACTGCATGCCCGAAGAGGGCCTCCAGTGGCTCGGCAAGTCCGACCTGCTCACCGACGACGAGATCGTCCGGCTGATCCGCATCGCCGTCACGCAGCTCGGCATCACCGAGGTCCGCTTCACCGGCGGCGAACCGCTGCTGCGACCCGGCCTGGTCGGGATCGTCGAGCAGTGCGCGGCCCTGGAGCCGCGCCCCAAGATGTCGCTCACCACCAACGGCATCGGTCTGAAGCGCACCGCGCAGGCCCTGAAGGCCGCCGGCCTGGACCGGGTGAACGTCTCCCTGGACACCCTGCGGGCCGAGGTCTTCAAGACCCTCACCCGCCGCGACCGGCACAAGGACGTCATCGAGGGCATGGCCGCGGCCCGCGAGGCCGGCCTGACCCCCGTCAAGGTCAATGCCGTGCTCATGCCGGGGCTCAACGACGACGAGGCCCCCGACCTGCTGGCCTGGGCCGTGGAGAACGAGTACGAGCTCCGCTTCATCGAGCAGATGCCCCTCGACGCCCAGCACGGCTGGAAGCGCGACGGCATGATCACCGCCGGGGACATCCTGGAGTCCCTGCGCACCCGCTTCACGCTCACCGAGGAGGGCGCCGACGAACGCGGCTCCGCCCCGGCCGAGCGCTGGGTCGTCGACGACGGCCCCGCCACCGTCGGCGTCATCGCCTCGGTCACCCGCCCGTTCTGCGGCGCCTGCGACCGCACCCGGCTCACCGCCGACGGCCAGGTCCGTACGTGCCTGTTCGCCACCGAGGAGTCGGACCTGCGCTCCGCGCTGCGCTCGGGCGCCCCGGACGAGGAGATCGCCCGGCTGTGGAAGGTGGCGATGTGGGGCAAGAAGGCCGGATCCGGCCTCGACGACCCGTCGTTCCTCCAGCCCGACCGCCCCATGTCGGCGATCGGCGGCTGACCCTGCCGCTGCCGAAGTGGCCGAGGCCGGTCAGCGGCGGCCGCTCGGCGGCGGCCGCTACGCACCGGCCGCTCGGCGGGGTCAGCGCGGGCGCTCGGAGCCCTCCGGCTGCACCCACTCGTCGAGCTTCACGACGTCCTTGAGGAAACCGCGCACACCCAGGAACTGCGAGAGGTGTTCGCGGTGCTCCTCGCAGGCGAGCCAGGTCTTGCGCCGCTCCGGCGTGTGCAGCGTCGGGTTGTTCCACGCGAGGACCCAGACGGCCGCGTCACGGCAGCCCTTGGCCGAGCAGGTGGGGATCTCTTCGGGAGCGGGGGAGTCGGAGGAAGTCACGACCTCACCCTAGAGGGTGAACCGAACGTCGAACGGAAAGGCGACGCCGAGCAGCCACGGGGGGAGCTGCCCGGCGTCGGTCCGTCGCTCCGACGGGGGATGCGGAGCGCGTGAGCAGTATGTCACGCAGGACCCGGTGCGGTGCACCGGAACTTCATGATTGATCTGAGGTTTTCTTGAGGTTTCCCGCCTCCAGCGCCGGGCGGACGGGAGACGGGACGAAATGGGAGGGCAGCGACGGCGCCGACTCGCGGCCCGCGTTGGCGATGACCACGGCGATGTAGGGGAGCAGGGCCCCGGCGACGAGCGTCACGACGGCCACCGGGCGCGACACGTTCCACAACAGCACAGTCGCGATGACCGACAGGGTCCTGACGACCATCGAGATCACATAGCGGCGCTGACGGCCCCGTACGTCCTCGGCTAGCCCCATCCGGGCGCCGGTGATCCGGAAGACCTCGGCCCCGTTCCGCTTGTGCCGCTTCACCCGTTCCATGTCCTACCACCCGATCGCCGGCCGGGCCTTCCCCGGCCCGGACCCTTCCACGGTACGCCGCCTCCGCCGCCGAGGGGACAGCGGGACCCCCGGGAGTGCCGCCCGAAATGCGCGGTACGCCGCCCGGGCCGACACTGGGCGCACGTGCGCACACCGCGCCAGGAGGAGGCTGGACATGAGCTGGTTGTGGGCGATCATCGTCGGTTTCGTGCTGGGGCTGATAGCCAAGGCCATCCTGCCGGGCAAACAGCACCAGCCCCTGTGGCTGACCACGCTGATGGGCATCATCGGCAGCGTCCTCGGCAACGCCGTCGCCGGCTGGATCGGGGTCGCCGACACCCGCGGTATCGACTGGACCCGCCACCTGCTGCAGCTCGCGGGCGCGGTCCTCTTCGTCTTCCTCGGCGAAATGGCCTACAAGGCGATGCGCGGCGGCAGCCGCCAGATGACCTGAGCCGCTGCCGGGGCACCAGCGGCGCCCGCGGCACATGACGGAGGGGCCGGCCGGACCATGACGTCCGAACCGGCCCCTCCGCCGTGTGCCCCACGGGACGGGTCAGGCGCCGGTGACCTCGACCGCCGCCAGGTTCTTCTTGCCGCGGCGCAGGACCAGCCAGCGCCCGTGCAGCAGGTCCTCCTCGGCGGGGACCGCGTCCTCGGCGGTGACCTTCACGTTGTTGACGTAGGCGCCGCCCTCCTTCACGGTGCGGCGGGCGGCCGACTTGCTCGCGACCAGACCCGTCTCCGCGAAGAGGTCCACGACCAGGGCCGGCTTCGCCACCTTGGCGTGCGGCAGCTCGGACAGGGCCGCGGCCAGCGTGGCCTCGTCCAGCTCCGCCAGGTCGCCCTGGCCGAACAGCGCCCGCGACGCGGCGATCACGGCGGCGCACTGGTCGCCGCCGTGCACCAGCGCGGTCAGCTCCTCGGCCAGCGCCCGCTGGGCGGCGCGCGCCTGCGGCCGCTCGGCGGTCTGCGCCTCCAGCTCCTCCAGCTCCTCACGGGACCTGAAGGAGAGGATCCGCATGTAGGTGGAGATGTCCCGGTCGTCCACATTCAGCCAGAACTGGTAGAACGCGTACGGGGTGGTCATCTCGGGGTCGAGCCAGACGGCCCCGCCCTCGGTCTTGCCGAACTTCGTGCCGTCCGCCTTGACCATCAGCGGGGTCGCCATCGCGTGGACGTGCGCGTCCGGCTCGACCCGGTGGATCAGGTCGAGGCCGGCCGTCAGGTTGCCCCACTGGTCCGAGCCGCCCTGCTGCAGGACGCAGCCGTGGCGCCGGTACAGCTCCAGGAAGTCCATGCCCTGGAGCAGCTGGTAGCTGAACTCCGTGTAGCTGATGCCCTGGTCCGACTCCAGCCGCTTGGCGACCGAGTCCTTCGTCAGCATCTTGTTGACCCGGAAGTGCTTGCCGATGTCCCGCAGGAACTCGATGGCGGACATGCCCGCCGTCCAGTCCAGGTTGTTGACCATGACCGCGGCGTTCTCGCCCTCGAAGGACAGGAACGGCTCGATCTGCGAGCGCAGCCGGTTCACCCACTCCGCGATGACCGCGGGGTCGTTCAGGGTGCGCTCGGCGGTCGGACGGGGGTCACCGATCTGACCGGTGGCCCCGCCGACCAGCGCGAGCGGCCGGTTGCCCGCCAGCTGCAGCCGCCGCATGGTGAGCACCTGCACCAGGTGCCCGACGTGCAGCGAGGCGGCGGTCGGGTCATAGCCGCAATAGAACGTGACCGGACCGTCCGCGAAGGCCTTGCGCAGCGCTTCTTCGTCGGTGGACTGGGCGAAGAGCCCGCGCCACTTCAGTTCGTCGACGATGTCCGTCACGGTCTCTCGACTCCTTACGATTTGTGGAAATGCCGTGCTCAGTCTAGGTGGGTCAGACGCCCTTGCTCACCGAACTCATGTTGAAGTCCGGGATGCGGACAGGCGGCATCGCGGCCCGGGTGAACCAGTCGCTCCACTCGCGCGGCAGGGTCCTCTCCGTCCGGCCCGCCTCCGCGGCCCGCGACAGCAGGTCCACGGGGGACTCGTTGAAGCGGAAGTTGTTCACCTCGCCCACGACCTGGCCGTTCTCCACCAGGTAGACGCCGTCCCGGGTCAGGCCCGTGAGCAGCAGCGTCGCCGGGTCCACCTCGCGGATGTACCACAGGCAGGTCAGCAGCAGGCCCCGCTCGGTGTCCGCGACCATCTCGTCCAGGGACTTCTCGCCGCCGCCGTCCAGGATCAGGTTCCCGAAGCCGGGGGAGACCGGCAGCCCGGTCAGGCCGGCCGTGTGCCGGGTGGTCGACAGCCGGGCCAGCTCGCCCTCGCGGATCCACTCGGTCACCGGGACCGGCAGACCGTTGTCGAAGGCGGAGACGTCGTCGCCGGAGCTGTGCGCGATGACGAACGGCGCGGACTCCAGGCCCGGCGCGTGCGGGTCGCTGCGCAGGGTCAGCGGCAGCTCGGTGAGCCGCTCGCCGAGCCGCGTGCCGCCGCCGGGCTTGGAGAAGACCGTACGGCCCTCCACCGCGTCCCGGGCCGACGCCGACCACATCTGGTAGATCAGCAGGTCCGCCACGGCCGTCGGCGGCAGCAGGGTCTCGTACCGCCCGGCGGGCAGGTCGATCTTCCGCTCCGCCCAGCCCAGGCGTACGGCGAGCTCCGCGTCCAGCACGGTGGGGTCCACGTCCTTGAAGTCCCGCGTGCCGCGGCCGGCCCAGGCCGAACGCCGGCGGTCGGGGGACTTCGCGTTGAGCTCCAGGGTGCCGTTGGGCTGGTCGTGGCGCAGCCGCAGGCCCGTGGAGGTACCGACGTACGTGGAGACCAGCTCGTGGTGGGCGAAGCCGTACAGCTCCCGGCCGCCCGCCCGGGCCCGGGCGAAGGCCTCGCCGAGGGCCGGGGCGAAGTCCGCGAACACCGCGGAGGTGGTCTCGGCCGGGGCGTCGGTGAAGTCCGGCGAGGCCGGGGTCCCGGTGATCAGCGGCTGGGCGTCCTCGGCGGGACCCGCGCCGCGCGCGGCCGCCTCGGCGGCCCGCACCAGGGGTTCCAGGTCGTCCGCGGTGACGGCGGAGCGCGAGACGACCCCCGAGGCCGTGCCCTCCTTGCCGTCGACCGTGGCGATGACCGTCAGGGTCCGCCCGCGGGTGACGCCGTTGGTGGTCAGGGCGTTGCCGGCCCAGCGCAGGTTGGCGCTCGACTCCTCGTCGGCGATGACGACGCAGCCGTCGGCGGTGGACAGCTCCAGGGCCCGCTCGACGATCTCGTGCGGCTTGGTCGATCGGCTCATCGGCCGGCCTCCTGCGTGGTGTTCGGACTGTGCTGTCCCGGGTGGCGACCCCCGGACCCCCGGCAGATCTCGTGGCTGACGCGCGTGGTCATCGGCCGGCCTCCTGCGTGGTGTTCAGACTGTGCTGTCCCGGGTGGCGACCCCCGGACCCCCGGCAGATCTCGTGGCTGACGCGCGTGGTCATCGGCCGGCCTCCTGCGTGGTGTTCAGGATGTTCACGTCGCGGAACAGCGCGGACGGGCAGCCGTGCGAGACGGCCGCGACCTGGCCCGGCTGGGCCTTGCCGCAGTTGAAGGCACCGCCCAGGACATAGGTCTGCGGGCCGCCGACCTTCTCCATCGAGCCCCAGAAATCGGTGGTGGTGGCCTGGTAGGCGACATCCCGCAGCTGCCCGGCCAGCCGGCCGTTCTCGATCCGGAAGAACCGCTGCCCGGTGAACTGGAAGTTGTAACGCTGCATGTCGATCGACCAGGAGCGGTCGCCGACCACGTAGATCCCGCGCTCCACCCCGCCGATCAGGTCCTCGGTCGACAGCCCGCCGGGATCCGGCTGGAGCGACACGTTCGCCATGCGCTGGACGGGTACGTGCCCGGGGGAGTCGGCGAAGGCGCAGCCGTTGGAGCGGCCCAGCCCGGTGAGCTTCGCGATCCGCCGGTCCAGCTGGTAGCCGACCAGGGTGCCGTCCTTGACCAGGTCCCAGCTCTGCGCCTGGACGCCCTCGTCGTCGAAGCCGACGGTGGCCAGCCCGTGCTCGGCGGTGCGGTCGCCCGTCACGTTCATGATCGGAGAGCCGTACCTGAGCTTGCCCAGCTGGTCGAAGGTGGCGAAGGAGGTCCCCGCGTACGCGGCCTCGTAGCCCAGCGCCCGGTCGAGCTCGGTGGCGTGGCCGATGGACTCGTGGATGGTGAGCCACAGGTTGGACGGGTCCACCACCAGGTCGTAGCGCCCGGCCTGGACGCTCGGCGCCCGCATCTTCTCGGCGAGCAGGCCGGGGATCTCCTCCAGCTCGGCGTTCCAGTCCCAGCCGGTGCCGGTCAGGTACTCCCAGCCGCGGCCGGCGGGCGGGGCGATGGTGCGCATCGAGTCGAACTCGCCGGTGGTGCCGTTGACGGCGACCGCCGTCAGCTGCGGGTGGATCCGGACCCGCTGCTGCGTGGTCGTGGTGCCCGCGGTGTCGGCGTAGAACTTGTTCTCGTGCACGGCGAGCAGCGAGGCGTCCACGTGCGCGACGCCGTCGGCCGCCAGCAGCCGGGAACTCCAGTCGGCGAGCAGCGCCGCCTTCTCCGCGTCCGGTACCTCGAAGGGGTTCACCTCGTAGGCGGAGATCCACGTCCTGTCCGCGTGCACCGGCTCCTCGGCGAGCTCCACCCGCTCGTCGGAACCGGCGGCCTTGATGACCTGGGCGGACAGCTTCGCCATGGCCACGGCCTGGGAAGCCACCCGGGCGGCGGCGTCCATGGTCAGGTCCACGCCGGAGGCGAACCCCCAGCTGCCCCCGTGCACGACGCGCACCGCGTAGCCGAGGTCGGTGGTGTCGGACCCGCCGGAGGGCTTGGCGTCGCGCAGCCGCCACGAGGCGCTGCGGATCCGCTCCAGCCGGAAGTCGGCATGCTCGGCACCCAGCGCGCGGGCCCGGGCGAGCGCCGCGTCGGCGAGCGCCCGCAGGGGCAGCGCGGTGAATGCCGCGTCGATGGAATGGGGCACGGAAGTCCTCCCGGGGTCGGGGACGGTCGCCCCGATCATGTCGCGACCGGGGCCCTTGTGCCTACATCTTTCTGTAGGGACTCGACAGAGCCCGCTGCGAGGCCCTGTCGGGGGTCGATTCCTCGTACGAGCGATGCGACCTATAGGTTTTCGGTATTCAGACCGCTAGCGAAAGGGTGATCCGTTGAGCCGCTCGGTTCTCGTCACCGGAGGAAACCGGGGCATCGGCCTCGCCATCGCCCGAGCCTTCGCGGAGGCCGGCGACAAGGTCGCGATCACGTACCGGTCGGGTGAGCCGCCGCAGGCCCTCACCGAACTCGGTGTCCTGGCGGTGCGGTGCGACATCACCGACTCCGAGCAGGTGGAGCAGGCCTACAAGCAGATCGAGGACGCGCACGGCGCGGTCGAGGTGCTCGTGGCCAACGCCGGCATCACCAAGGACACGCTGCTGATGCGGATGTCCGAGGAGGACTTCGCCTCGGTCGTGGACACCAACCTCACCGGCACCTTCCGGGTGGTCAAGCGCGCCAACCGCGGCATGCTCCGCGCGAAGAAGGGCCGCGTCGTCCTGATCTCCTCGGTCGTCGGGCTCCTCGGCTCGGCGGGGCAGGCCAACTACGCCGCCTCCAAGGCCGCGCTGGTCGGCTTCGCCCGCTCGCTCGCCCGCGAGCTGGGCTCCCGCAACATCACCTTCAACGTCGTCGCGCCCGGCTTCGTGGACACCGACATGACGAAGGTCCTCACCGACGAGCAGCGCGCGGGCATCGTGGCGCAGGTGCCGCTCGCCCGCTACGCGCAGCCCGAGGAGATCGCGGCAGCCGTCCGCTTCCTGGCGTCCGACGACGCCGCGTACATCACCGGAGCCGTCATTCCCGTTGACGGCGGATTGGGCATGGGTCACTGATCACCATGAGCGGAATTCTCGAGGGCAAGCGCATCCTCATCACGGGTGTGCTGATGGAGTCCTCCATCGCCTTCCACACGGCCAAGCTGGCGCAGGAGCAGGGCGCCGAGGTCATCCTCACCGCGTGGCCGCGCCCGTCGCTGACGGAGCGCATCGCGAAGAAGCTGCCCAAGCCGGTCAAGGTGATCGAGCTCGACGTCACCAACGACGAGCACCTGGCCCGCCTGGAGGGCCTCGTCCGTGACGAGCTCGGCGGCCTCGACGGCGTCGTGCACTCCATCGGCTTCGCGCCGCAGGACGCCCTCGGCGGCAACTTCCTGAACACGCCGTTCGAGTCGGTCGCCACCGCCATGCACGTCTCGGCGTTCTCGCTGAAGTCGCTGACCATGGCCTGCAAGCCGCTCTTCCCGGCGGAGGGCGGTGCCGTCGTCGGCCTCACCTTCGACGCCCAGTTCGCCTGGCCGCAGTACGACTGGATGGGCCCGGCCAAGGCCGCCCTGGAGGCCACCAGCCGCTACCTCGCCCGCGACCTGGGCAAGGAGAACATCCGCTGCAACCTGGTCTCGGCCGGTCCGATCGGCTCCATGGCCGCGAAGTCCATCCCGGGATTCGGCGAGCTGGCCGAGGTCTGGAACACCCGCTCCATGCTGTCGTGGGACATGAGCGACCCGGAGCCGACCGGCCGCGGTGTCGTCGCCCTGCTGTCGGACTGGTTCCCGAAGACCACCGGTGAGATCGTCCACGTGGACGGCGGCGTGCACGCGATGGGTGCCTGACCCCCGGTCAGGACCCCGTGTCCGTACGGCGGCGGCCGCGTCTCCCCTGCGGGAGGCGCGGCCGCCGCCGTTTCCGTGTCCGCCCGCGGGCCGGGCCGCCGGCGTGACCTTCGCTCGCATGTTCACCGGCCGACCGGATCTTCCCGAGTCGAAAACCGGGACGGATGCCTGCAAACTGGCCAAGTCGGGATCTTCCCGGCTCCGGCGGGGAGGAGGCACGGGTGCGCACCAGGCCGAGCCGAGCGGTATCGATACTGGTCACATCGGTGATCGTGACCGGACTCCTGATCCCGGCCGTCGCCGCGCAGCCCTCCGGAGACGAGCAGGCGCCCGGCTCCGGGCCCGCCGCGCCGGCCGTCGTGGACCTCGCCGACATCCCCGCCGAACCCCCCGTGCAGCCCTCCCCGCCCGCCACCCGTGAACTCTTCGGCGCCGACTGCGCCACCACCGTCGAGGGCTCCCAGGTCACCGCGCACTGCCACAACGCCTACCCGGAGACCGACCTGGTGAGCCTGCACGTCGAATGCGACCGCTGGTGGGACGTGGACGGCGACGGCGCGGCCGTGGCCGTGGGCCCGGCCGGCCGGGCCGAGCTCACCGGCCGCTGCTGGAAGGAGGTCCGCGCGGCCTGGGTCAGCCACCGGCGGCCGTGACCGCAGCCCCCGGCGCGTCCTTGCCCAGGCATACGAAGGGATAGCCCGCGGCCTCCGAGGCCGCCGCGTCCCCGTCCCCCCGCCGGATCGCCTCGATCAGCCGGGCGTGGTCGAGATGGGCGGCGGGATCCAGCACGGTGCCCACGTCGGCCCGCAGCCAGTCGGCCACCAGCTCGCCCAGGTCCGCGTACAGCTCGATCAGCACGTCGTTGTGCGAGGCTGTCACCACCGCCATGTGCAGGCTGACGTCCGCCGCCACGAAGACCTCCGCGTCCCCGCCCGCCCAGGCCTCCTCGCGGCGCGCGAGCAGCGCGTCCAGCTGGACCAGGTCCCGTTCCGTACGCCGCTCCGCCGCCAGCCGGGCCGCCGAGGACTCCAGCGTGGAGCGGAGTTCGGCGATGTGCCTCGGCTCGGCCCCGGCGAACCGCCGGTGCATCACGCCGGCCAGCTCGCTGGTCGCGATGACGTACGTGCCCGAGCCCTGCCGGATGTCGAGGAGGCCGTTGTGCGCCAGCGCGCGCACGGCCTCGCGCACGGTGTTGCGGGCGACGCCCATCAGCTCCACGAGCTCCGGCTCGGTGGGGATGCGCGAGCCGACCGGCCACTCGCCGGAGGTGATCTGGTTGCGCAACTGGGCGATCACCTGGTCGACGAGCGCGGAGCGCCGGGGCGAGGTCAGCGGCATGGGTTCCTCTCACGTGCGGCTGCGGCTGCGGCCGCGAATGCGGTGCGCGTGCCAGTGTGACGGACGGCAGGAGCAGGAGCGACGGCCGACGATTGGACAACCAATCATCCCATGATTCTATGATGGCGGAATGTCCGACGAAGAAACCAACACGCTCACCCGGCCCGCCGCGGACCGCGCCACGGTCCCCGCCCCGCCCACGACGGCGCAGCCGGCCTGGCTCGGCCCGTTGCTCATCGTCGGAATCGTGCTGGCCGCCCTCAACCTGCGCCCCGCCATCACCAGCCTCGGCGCCCTCTTCGAGGAGACCCGCACCGGCCTGGGCATGAGCGGCACCGTCGCCGGACTGATCACCTCCGTCCCGGCCCTGTGCTTCGCCGTCTTCGGCGTCACCGCACCCCGGCTCTCCCGCCGCTTCGGCCCGGTCGCCGTCGTCTGCGCCGGCATGGCCGCCGTCGCCGCCGGACTGCTGATCCGCCCCTTCGCCGGCGGCGCCGCCGGCTTCCTCGCCGCCAGCGCCCTGTCCCTGGCCGGCATCGCCCTCACCAACGTCCTGCTCCCGGTGATCGTCAAGCGCTACTTCCCGGACCGGGTCGGCACCATGACCGGCCTCTACTCCATGGCCCTCGCCGCCGGCACCTCGCTCGCCGCCGCCGCGACCGTCCCGCTGACCGCCGCCCTCGGCGGCAGCTGGCGTACAGGCCTGCTGATGTGGGCCGCGCTCGCGCTGGTCGCCGTACTGCTGTGGCTGCCCATCGCCCGGGCCGCCCGGCGCGCCGACCGGGCCCAGGCCGCCGCCGGCTCCGGGCAGGGCGCGGCCGTACGGACCGACGCCGGCCCGCGGGTCGTCCGCAGCCGTACCGCCTGGGCCCTGGCCTGCTACTTCGGCCTCCAGGCCACCGGCGCGTACATCACCATGGGCTGGCTCCCGCAGATCTTCCGCGACGCCGGGGTCTCCGCCTCCACCGCCGGCGTCCTCCTCGCCGTCACCATGGTCATGGGCGTCCCGCTCGCCTTCGTCATCCCCGGCCTCGCCGGCCGCATGCGGAACCAGGGGGCCATCGCCGTCACCCTCGGCGTCTTCGGCCTCACCGGCTACCTCGGGCTCTACTTCGCCCCCGCCGCGGGAGCCTGGGCCTGGGCGCTCCTGCTCGGCGTCTCCAACTGCGCGTTCCCCCTCGTCATCACCATGATCGGGCTGCGCGCCAAGTCCCCGGCCGGGGTGGTCAGGCTCTCCGCCTTCGCCCAGAGCACCGGCTACCTCATCTCCATCCCCGGCCCGCTCGTCATCGGCACCCTCTACCAGCACAGCGGCGGCTGGGACCTGCCGCTCGCCCTGATGGCGGGCCTGCTCGTGCCGCAGATCGCCCTCGGCGTCCTGGCGGGCCGGGACCGCACGATCGAGGACGAATGCGGCATGGGAGACTGACCCGCATGTCTCCCGTACTCGAACCGAACCCCGAGGGCGGCCGCCGGAAGCTCGGCCTCGTCCTCGGCGCCATGCTCGTCGTCTCCGTGATCATCTCCGTCATCGCGACGATCGCCTCCCCGTGACGACCGTGCCCGTGACACCGGCCGCCGCCCGGGACGGTAGGGATATCCCCACCGTCCCCTAGGGGGCCAGGCTCAGGGTCGAGTGGGGTGTGCCCCGGATGGGAACCGCCGTCCCGGATCCGTAGATTCGCAAGGGCAGCGAGCAGTCCGGTCCACACACCCACGGAGGCGGCCATGTCGGCCCCCACGCACCCACGGTCCCTCCCGCCCACCCGCCGTGTGCGCACCGCGACCACCGCGAGCACCCGGCTGCACTGGTGGGCCCTGGCCCTGCCCGCACTCGCCTTCGG
The DNA here is from genome assembly GCF_024666385.1 of Streptomyces yangpuensis. Lineage (NCBI taxonomy): Bacteria > Bacillati > Actinomycetota > Actinomycetes > Kitasatosporales > Streptomycetaceae > Streptomyces > Streptomyces yangpuensis. The sequence goes on along the minus strand of NZ_CP102514.1, from coordinate 1,767,593 downwards.
CCTCCTGCTGCTGCTCCTCGCCGGATCCGGCGAGGCCCACGCGGCCACCGGCGAGGTCTCCGGTCTCGTCCAGGTCGCGCAGCAGCTCCTGCGCGCCGTCGGCTGACCTCCCGAGCGCCCCTCACCACCGGGGATGAGCCCCCTCAACCCCCTGCGCCCCACGGCCCGTTTCATGCGAAGCTGGGAGCCATGAGCGCAGACACACCCCGCAGGATCGCCCTCCTCCGGCATGCCAAGGCCGACTGGCCCGATGTGTCCGACCACGACCGTCCGCTGGCGGAACGGGGCCGCAAGGACGCACCCGCCGTCGGTCTGAAGCTCGCCGAGACCGGCATCGTCTTCGACCTGGCCCTCTGCTCCACCGCCGCGCGCACCCGCGAGACCTGGAAGCTCGCCGTCCAGGAGATGCCGCACCGGCCGAAGACCCACTACGAGGAGCGGATCTACGACGCCTCGCCGGGTGAGCTCATCGCCCTGCTGAACGAGACCTCCGACGAGGTCTCCGACCTCCTCGTCATCGGCCACAACCCCGGCATGCACGCCCTCGCCGACGCCCTCACCGGGCGCGCGGAGGGCGACACCCTGGCACGGATGACCCGTACGGGATTCCCGACCGCGGCGCTCGCCGTCCTCTCCTTCACCGGCTCGTGGAAGTCCCTGGAGCACGGGGTGGGCACGCTGCTGGACTACTGGACCCCCAAGGGGCACTGACCCCCGAGGGGCTGCCCGGGGGTCGGTACCTCCGGGTGGCCCCCCGGGGGCACCGACCGGCGCCGTACGCGCAGGGGCCCCGGCAGCCGCACCGGCCGCCGGGGCCCACTCATGTCCGGACCGGGGTGCCCCGCGCACCCCTGGCAGGTCAGGTCAGGCCAGGTCGGCGGCCTCGACCTCCTCGCGGGTGATCCCCAGCAGGTACAGCACCGCGTCCAGGAACGGCACGTTCACCGCCGTGTGCGCCGCCTCGCGGACCACCGGCTTGGCGTTGAAGGCCACGCCCAGCCCGGCCGCGTTCAGCATGTCCAGGTCGTTGGCGCCGTCACCGATGGCCACCGTCTGGGCCAGCGGTACCCCGGCCTCGGTGGCGAAGCGGCGCAACAGCCGGGCCTTGCCCGCCCGGTCCACGATCTCCCCGGTGACCCTGCCCGTCAGCTTCCCGTCGACGATCTCCAGGGTGTTGGCGGAGGCGAAGTCCAGCCCCAGCCGCTCCCGCAGGTCGTCCGTCACCTGGGTGAAGCCGCCGGAGACCACGCCCACCTGGTAGCCGAGCCGCTTGAGCGTACGGATCAGGGTCCGTGCCCCCGGCGTCAGCTGCACCTCGGCACGGACCTTGTCGACGACGGACGCGTCCAGGCCCGCCAGCAGCGCCACCCGGGCGTGCAGCGACTGCTCGAAGTCCAGCTCGCCGCGCATGGCCCGCTCGGTGACCTCGGCGACCTCGGCCTCGCACCCGGCATGCGCGGCGAAGAGCTCGATGACCTCGTCCTGGATGAGGGTCGAGTCCACGTCCATGACGACCAGACGCTGCGCCCGGCGGTGCAGCCCGGCCGAGACCACGGCGATGTCCACGCCGATGTGCGCGGCGGCCGTGGCCAGCGCGGTGCGCAGCGGCTCGGTCTCCACGCCGGAGACGGCGAACTCCACGGCGGTCACCGGGTACTTGGCGAGCCGGAAGATACGGTCGATGTTGCCGCCGGCCCCGGTGATCTCCGCGGCGATGGCGGCCGTGGACTCGGCGGTGAGCGGATGTCCGAGCACGGTGACATGGGACCGGCCGCTGCCGCGCGGCCTGTTGTCACCGGTGCCGGAGAGGATCTCGGCCTGCAGCTTGAGCGACTCGGCCCAGCTGTGGACGGTGGCCCGCAGGTCGCCCTCGCTGCCGCCCACGGGCTTGGTGACGAGGGCGCACAGGACGATGCGGCCACGGGTGACGACCTGCTCGATGTCGACGACGTCGACGGAGTAGGCGGCGAGGGTGTCGAACAGCCCGGCGGTGATCCCGGGACGGTCCTTGCCGAAGATCTTGACGAGGAGGGTGGGGACGTCGGAGGACTGCGATGCGCTCATGGTGCCCTCACCGTATCTTCCCGGCTCCCGGGACAGGACCCCCGTCCCATTTCCTGAACGTGCCGCGCCGCGCCCGGTCGTCACCGCGGCGGGGGCGGCGGACCCGGCGGTTCCGGTGGAGCGGGCGGTGGCGGCGGGGCCGGTGGGGCCGGTGGGGCGCCCGGTGGGGGCGGCGGAGTGAAGGGCGGCCGCTGCGGGGGCCGGGTGCGCCGCGGCGGACGCGGCGGGATGCCGGTGACCGTCACGTCCCAGGAGACGTCCGGGTCCAGGTACGCAAGCGCCCACCCGGGCGGTCCTCCCGGCCGCCCCGCCCCGCTCCGGCCGTCCTGACCGGCGCCGTACGGGGCCGCGGGCGCGCCGGGATCCACCGGGGCCGGCCAGCCGGTACCGCCCGCGGCCGGCGGCCCGGGCGGCCGGCCGGCCGGATCCCGCGCCGGGACGGCCGCCGGACGGCGCCGGCCCCCCAGCACCGCACCGGCCGCACCGGCCACCGCACCCCACGCCGAGCCCAGCAGCAGCGCGTACGGGACGTCCCCCCGCAGCTCCACCCCGGCGTCCACCATGTCCACGCCCAGCACCGCCAGTGAGGCGTCGGCCGACAGCCGCGTCAGCCGCACCAGCACCGCCAGGGCCACCCCGGTGACCGCCCCCAGCCGTACCGCACACCCCGCGACGCCGCGCCCGGGAGTCCGTACGGCCGCCAGCACGCCCGCGGCGAGCAGCAGCAGCGACGCGCCCAGCACCAGCAGCCAGACCCGCCCGTCGTACTCCGCGAGCCGGGCCACCGTCACCGGCTCCCGCGCGGAGGCCGACAGCAGGTCGTCCAGCGGATCGGGCAGCAGCCGCGCCGGCTCGCCCGCGGCAGCGCCGCGCAGCGGCACGAACAGGCCCAGCAGCACCCCCAGCCAGCTGCCGTTCGGCGCGCCCAGCAGCGCGGCGCCCATCACCCGACCGGGGTGTTCGTCGTCCGCCGCCGCCCACACCGCCGCGGCCAGCCCCGCCGCCACCGCGACCAGCAGCGCCGTCACCACCGCCGAGGCCGCGGGCCGCACCCGGGCGAGCGCGGCGGGCCCGCGCCGCGAGACCAGCAGCGCCACCGCGAGCACGGCGAGCGCCCACACGGCCGCGCCCAGCAGGGTCGGCCCGGGCACCACGGAGAAACCCACCCGGGTCCGCGCCCCGATCAGGTCCCCGACGCGGTCCGGGAGGAGCCCTCCGACGTCTCCGATCCCCGGCACCTCGACCTTCACCGGGACGCGGGTGCCCGGCAGGCTCGCGCCGTCGAGGGTGACCACGTCGTGCCCGGCCCACGCCAGCCCGCCCGCCGTCGCGACGAGCAGCGTCGTGAACGCCACGACCCGGGCGGCCGTCTCGCCCGGCCCCGCGCCGGCCCGCAGCGACCGCAGGAACACCCCCGCCAGCACCAGGGCACCGGCCAGCGACACCCCCAAGGGCATGACGTCCAGCGAGGTTTCGGCCCCCGCCCCGGCAACTCCGAAGACCGAGACGTCACCCGAGGGGTCCACGGTTCCGCCGACCGCGAGGACCACCACGGCCGCCGTCATCGGCACGGGCGAACCCCCTGCGGCATCGGCGCCCAACAGGTGCAGCCCCAGGCCGGCCACGCCCGCCATCACGATCAGGGACCAGCCCACGGCGGCCACGGCGGACAGGAACACGTCTCCCCAACGGATGCGGCGCACGCGGCGACCCCCCGATGCATGCCGAGCGGTATGCGACGGAACTCCCGGGCGAGAAGTCCCGTATCTCACTCTCCGGGTGACTTTCGACCCCGTCAACGGGCAGACGTAGACGCCTCGGCAAGGCCCGGATTCCACATACGGCTGCAGGCCTGAAATAGTTCCCCCGGATGTTCGCCATCCCTAGACTCCCTGACGTCATGGGGGATTCTCGGGGGACTTAAGTGGGGCTGGAGTGCCGGAACTCGTACTGGAATTGAATGGCAGGACCTGGACGCTCGATCCGTCCAGGTCGTACTCGCTGGGGCGCGACCCCCAGGGAGACGTGGTGATCGACGATGCCCGGGTGTCGTGGCGGCACGCCACCATCGCCTGGAACGGCCAGGGTTGGGGGCTCGAGGACCACGGCAGCACCAATGGCACCTACGTGCAGGGGGCCAGGGTCCAGCAGACCGCGCTGGTGCCGGGCACGCCGGTCCACCTGGGCAACGCCACCGACGGACCGCGGCTGAATCTGAGCGCCGCCGCCGCGCCGCAGCCCGCCGTGGCGCAGCACGCGCAGCAGGCGCAGCAGAATCCGGCCCAGGCATACGCCCAGCCGCAGGCCGCGGCCTACCAGGCCCCGCAGCAGCCCCAGCAGGCCTGGAACCAGCAGCAGCACCAGCCGCAGCAGCCGCAGGCCCACGTCCCGCACCAGCAGGGCGGCGGCGCCGCGCCCCGCCAGGCGCAGGCCGGAGCACCGGGCTACGGCGGCGACCGCAGCCCGACGACCTTCCACCAGCTCTCGCTGGGCCACGTCATGCGGATCGGCCGTGCGCTGGAGAACGAGCTGGTGGTCTCCGACCTCCAGGTCTCCCGCCACCACGCCGAGTTCCACTCGATGCCCGGCGGCCGCTTCGAGATCCGCGACCTCGGCAGCCACAACGGCACCTATGTCAACGGCCAGCCGCTGCCCAAGTCCGGTACTCAGCTGCTCGGCCCGAACGACATCGTGGGCGTCGGTCACTCGACGTTCCGCATCGTCGGGGACCGGCTGGAGGAGTTCGTCGACACCGGCGAGGTCTCCTTCTCGGCCCGCCACCTCACCGTCACGGTCGACGGCGGCAAGCAGATCCTCAAGGACGTCACCTTCGGCGTCCCGGAGAAGTCGCTGATCGGCGTCATCGGCCCGTCCGGCTCCGGCAAGTCCACCCTGCTCAAGGCGCTGACCGGCTACCGGCCCGCCGACCAGGGTGACGTCCTCTACGACAACCGCAACCTGTACAAGCAGTTCGCGGAGCTCCGCCAGCGCATCGGCCTGGTCCCGCAGGACGACATCCTGCACAAGGAGCTGAGGGTCAGCACCGCGCTCAAGTACGCGGCCAAGCTCCGCTTCCCCGGTGACACCGCCGAGTCCGAGCGCGCCGCCCGCATCGACGAGGTGCTGCGCGAGCTCAAGCTCGACATCCACAAGGACAAGAAGATCACCGCGCTCTCCGGTGGTCAGCGCAAGCGCGTGTCCGTCGCCCTGGAGCTGCTCACCAAGCCCTCGCTGATCTTCCTGGACGAGCCGACCTCCGGCCTCGACCCGGGCATGGACCGCGACGTCATGCAGCTGCTGCGCGGCCTCGCCGACGACGGCCGCACCGTGCTCGTCGTCACCCACTCCGTCGCCGAGCTGTCGCTCTGCGACAAGCTGCTGGTCATGGCCCCGGGCGGGTCCGTCGCCTACTTCGGCCCGCCGGACGAGGCGCTGAACTTCTTCGGCTACGGCACGTGGGCGGACGTCTTCTCGGCCTTCGAGAACTACCGCGACTACGACTGGGCCGGCCGCTGGAAGGGCTCCCAGCACTACCAGCTCTACGCCGCCGAGCTCGACGCGGTCGCCCCGCAGCCGGTCGTCATGCCGCCGGCCCAGCAGATGCGCCCGACCAAGCCGCAGGGCTGGGGCTCGCAGCTGTGGACGCTGATCCGCCGCTACGTCTCGGTGATCGCCTCGGACAAGGGCTTCATGGGTCTGATGCTGATCCTGCCGGCCGTCCTGGGCGTGGTCTCCACGGTCATCCCGGCGACCTTCGGCCTGGCACCGCCGACGCCGCCGTCGCGCTTCAACGGCGACGCGGGCACGATCATGCTGATTCTCGCGGTCGGCATGTGCTTCTCCGGCGCCGCCAACTCGGTCCGAGAGCTGATCAAGGAACGCGTCATCTACGAGCGCGAGCGCGCGACCGGCCTGTCCCGGTCGGCGTACCTCATGTCGAAGGTGATCGTCCTCGGCTTCATCACGGCCCTCCAGGGCGTGATCATCTGCGCGATCGGCTTCACCCCGCGCGACCTGCCCCTCGATGGCCTGCTGATGCCGCCGGCGGTCGAGCTGTGCCTGTCGGTCATCGCGCTCGGCTTCACCTCGATGATGTTCGGCCTGGTGATCTCCTCGCTGGTGAAGACCGCCGAGAAGACCATGCCGCTGCTGGTCATGTTCGCGATCGTCCAGGTCGTCTTCACCGGCATCCTCTTCCAGGTCTACGACTCCCCGGGCCTGGAGCAGTTCGCCTGGCTGATGCCGTCCCGCTGGGCCATCGCCGCCGCCGGCGCCACCCTGGACCTCGGCAAGCTCATGCCGCCGTGGGACCAGGACAACCCGACCAACACCGACCCGCTCTGGGACGCCACGGTCGGCCAGTGGAGCCTGAACATCATCATCCTGCTGGCCATCGGCATCGCCTGCGGGTTCCTGGTGCAGCGCCTGCTGCGCCGCCACGAGCCCGAGGTCATGCGCGCGGGCAAGTAAGCGCAGAATGCCGAAGGGCGGCACCCGGGATCTGGGATCCGGGTGCCGCCCTTCGGCGCGTTTCGAGGTGGGGCGAGGACCGCCGAAGGCCTAGTAGGCGCTGTTGACGTTGTCCATCGAGCCGTACCGGTCGGCCGCGTAGTTGCAGGCGGCGACGATGTTGGCGACCGGGTCGTACTGGTCGAACTTGGTGCCCTTGACGTGGTACGCCTTGAAGGTCGGGAGGATGACCTGGAGCAGACCCTTGCTGGGGATGCCGTTCTGGGCGTTGATGTCCCAGTTGTTGATCGCCATCGGGTTGCCGCTGGACTCACGCATGATGTTGCGGTGAATACCGGCGTAGGTGCCCGGAATGCCCTCCTTCTTCATGATGAAGAGGGCTTCCTTGATCCAGCCGTCGAGGTTGTTCGCGAAGACGGGGGTGCGGGCGGCGGAGCGGCTGGCGGCGGCCTTCTGCTCGCGGGCCTTCTTCGCGGCGGCCGCGGCCTTGGCCTTGGCGTCGGCGTCGGCCTTGGCCTTCGCGGCCACGGCGGCGGCCTTGGCGTTCGCGTCGGCGATGACGTGCTGCGTGGAGAGGTGGCCGTACAGGGCCTTCGTCTGCGTGCCGTTCACGGCCTGGGTCCAGGCGACGGGGGCGGCGGCGATGGTCTCGGCCTCGGCCACGTCGGCCGGTACGAGGGAGAAGGCGACGGCGGCGGCGCTCAGCGTGGCGACACCGGCGAGGGACAGCTTGTGTGCCTTCGTCAGACGACTGTGACCGGGGGTGCGGGAAGCAGACATGGCGGGGCAACCTCTTCGAATAGCGGGGGCCGCAGGAAGGCGCCGAGCGGATCCGGGATCCGCGGCGCCTGGCGACGGGAGCAATTCTTAGCGGCGGCAAAATCCTGTGGCAAAGGTGTGACGTACGATCCTGCTTAGTGGATCAGGGGCGGGCGCCGAGGGTCGATTTCCGGCCTCGGCGCTACGCCCGTCCGCCCTGACAGGGCATGGTTTGTTCCACTAGGGAGCTTCGTAAGTGATGTGGGTCCTATGCCGGGGCTCACACCGCCCTTACCTCGTTCTCACCATGCGTTGCTTCAGCAATTCATTCAGTGACGGTTGTCATCCCTGAGGAGGAGATGGACGTCGCCGAACTCATGCCAGAGGCAGTGCCGGGCCAGCGCCTGCGCATACCCCAGCCGTACGGCGGCACGCCCCGCCACCGCCTCCAGCATCAGCAGGTGCGAGGCCTCGGGCTCGTGCAGCCCGGTCAGCAGGCCGTCCACCACCCGCACCCCGCGCTCCGGCGTCACCACCAGATCGGTCCAGCCGCCAGCCGCGCGCACCACCCCCCGCGGATCCGCCGCGGACTCCAGCGCCCGCACCGCGGTGGTCCCCACCGCGATCACCCGCCCGCCCCCGGCCCTCGCCGCGTTCACCAGCGCCGCCGTCGTGGCCGGCACCGCGTACCGCTCCGGGTACGGCGGCTCGTGCGCCTCCTGCGAGGCCACCCCCGTGTGCAGGGTCAGCGGTGCGAACTGCACGCCCCGGCTCACCAGCCGCGCCACCAGATCCGCCGTGAAGGGCCGGCCCGCGCTCGGCATCTCCGCCGAGCCCGCCCCGTCGGGCTCCGGCACCGCGAACACCGTCTGGTACACCGACAGCGGCTGGTCCCGCTCGGTGTAGGCGTACCGGATCGGCCGCCCGTGCTCCCGCAGCAGTTCCGGAACCCCGTACGGGTGGGGGGAGGGCGGGACGGGGGACGGTCGGGCGGGGGAGGGCCGGGCCCACCAGAGCCGGTCCGCACCCGCCGCCAGGGGCTCCTCCAGGACCAGGAGGCGGCCGCCCGGCAGCTCCACCACCGCACCGGCCGGCCCACCCGGCCGCGGCCGGGTCGTCCCGCCGCCCGCCGGGGCGCGCAGCTCCACCGCCCAGCGGCCGTCGTCCCCCCGGGTCGAGAAGTGCACCACCAGGGCTTCGCCGCCCAGCCGCGCGTCCACGGCTGCCGCGAGGGTGGCCGAGGTGTTCACCACCAGCACGTCGCCGGCCCTCAGCAGGTGCGGCAGCTCCCGGAAGGCGTGCAGCGACACCCGGGTGCTGCCCCGGGACACCAGCAGCCGTACCGCGTCCCGCCCCAGCCCCGGCCCCCGCTGCTCAGCCGGAATCCGGGCCAGCAGTTCGCGAGGAATGTCCCTTATATACAGTCCTGCCCTCGGCTCTTCGTGCACCGCCGCGGCCCGGCTCCCCGCCGCGGCCCGGCTCCCCGCCGCGGCCCGGCTCCCCGTCCGGCTCCCGTCCACCCCACTGCCGCGGGCACCGGTCCCGCTCATCGCCGGGTCCCGCCGCCCGCCGAGGACCCGGCCGGTGCCCGGGCCGCGGCCGAGGCCCCTGCCAGCCCCTCCGCCGTGTACCGCCCGCTGGGCAGGGCCCCCTCCAGCAGCCGCAGCAGCACCGGCGCCACCTCCTCCGGCGCCGGCAGCCCCGCCAGGTCCTCACCCGGCTCGGCCGCCGCCATCATCCGCGTCCGCATCGACCCCGGATCCGCCCACCACACCCGCAGCTCCGGCTCCTCCACCGCCAGCACGGCCGACATCAGGTCCGCCGCCGCCTTGGTCGCCCCGTACGCACCCCACGTGGCGTACGGAACCACCGCGGCGTCCGAGCTGATGTTCAGCACCGCCCCCGCCGCCGAGGCCCGCAGCAGCGGCAGCCCCTCCTGGACCAGACCCAGCGGCCCCAGCACATTGACCTCGAACGCCTCGCGCAGCCCGGCCTGCGGCTGGGCCTCCAGCGGCACCAGCGGCTCGGCCCCCAGCACCCCCGCGTTGTTCACCAGCAGGTCCAGCCCGCCCAGCCCCCGCGCGGCCGCCACCAGCGCCGCCCGGTGATCCGGCGAGGACACGTCCCCGGCCACCGCCACCACGCGCACCCCCGGGGCCCGCTCCGGCCCGGCCGCCACCTCCTCCAGCGCCGCCGCACCCCGCGCGCTCAGCACCAGGTCCCAGCCCCGCCCCGCCAGCTCCCCGGCCAGCGCCCGGCCGAGCCCCCTGGAAGCCCCCGTCACGATCGCCACCGACATGACAGCACCTCTCGCCTTCGTCCCGATCAGCAGATGCCCTCAACCTAGGAACGGCCGGGCCCCCACCGCGTCGGCCGCCGGCCCCACCCGTACAGGTCCCTTCGACCTACGCCCTGCGGGGTGCCCCGGGTCCCTCCACCGCCCGATCCCGCAGGTCACGGCCCCCGGTACGGTGAGGCCATGACCGCAAGCCCCCTGCAGGGCGGACCTCGCAGCGGCCTGGCCGCCGTGAGCACCGCGCTGCTCGCCATGAGCCGCCGCCTGGAGGTCCGCGACGTCCTGCGCACGATCGTGGTGTCGGCCCGCGAACTGCTGGACGCCGAGTACGCGGCCCTCGGCGTCCCGGACGACCACGGCGGCTTCGCCCAGTTCGTCGTCGACGGCATCAGCGCGGAACAGTGGCGGCAGATCGGACCGCTGCCCCGCCAGCACGGCATCCTGGCCGCGATGCTCCACCGGAACGGCCCCGAGCGGCTGGCCGACGTACGCAAGGACCCCCGCTTCGAGGGCTGGCCCGCCGCCCACCCCGAGATGTCCGACTTCCTCGGCATGCCCGTCCGGGACGGCGAGGAGACCCTCGGCGCGCTCTTCCTCGCGAACAAGCGCAGCGCCCCCGACGGCAGCACCCGCGTCTTCACCGACGAGGACCAGGAACTCCTCTCCCTCCTCGCCCAGCACGCGGCGATCGCCCTCACCAACGCCCGGCTCTACGAACGCAGCCGCGAGCTCACCATCGCGGAGGAACGCTCCCGCCTCGCGCACGAGCTGCACGACGCCGTCAGCCAGAAGCTCTTCTCCCTGCGCCTGACCGCCCAGGCCGCCGCGGCCCTCGTCGACCGCGACCCGGCCCGCGCCAAGGACGAACTCCAGCAGGTGGCCGCCCTCGCGGCGGAGGCCGCCGACGAACTGCGCGCCGCCGTGACCGAGCTGCGCCCGGCGGCCCTGGACGAGGACGGCCTGGTGGCCACCCTGCGCACGCACGTGCACGTGCTCGACCGCGCCCACACCGCGCACGTCACCTTCACCTGCGACGGCGTACGGGCCCTCCCCGCGGCCCAGGAGGAAGCGGTGCTGCGCGTCGCCCAGGAGGCCCTCCACAACGCCCTGCGCCACTCGGACGGCGACCGGGTCGAGGTCACCCTGGCCCGGACGCCCGCCGGGGGCGCGGTCCTCAAGGTCGTCGACTCCGGCAAGGGCTTCGACCCCCGGGCCGTCCGCCGGGCGGGCCGTCATCTGGGCCTGGTCTCCATGCGGGACCGCGCGAGCGGCGTCGGAGGCCGCCTCACCGTGCACTCGGAGCCCGGGCAGGGCACCACGATCGAGATGGAGGTCCCCGGTGGCTGAGAGCACCGGCCGAAGCGGCAGCCGCATCCGGGTCCTGCTGGTGGACGACCACCAGGTGGTCCGGCGGGGCCTGCGCACCTTCCTGGAGGTCCAGGAGGACATCGAGGTGGTCGGGGAGGCCTCCGACGGCGAGGAGGGCATCGCCCGCGCCGAGGAACTGCGCCCCGACGTGATCCTCATGGACGTGAAGATGCCGGGCACCGACGGCATCGAGGCCCTGCGGCGGCTGCGCGAGCTGGCGAACCCCGCGCGCGTGCTGATCGTCACCAGCTTCACGGAGCAGCGGACCGTGGTCCCCGCCCTGCGCGCGGGCGCCGCCGGATACGTCTACAAGGACATCGACCCCGACGCCCTGGCCGGAGCCATCCGCTCCGTCCACGCCGGACACGTCCTGCTCCAGCCGGAGGTGGCCGAGGTCCTGCTCGCACAGGAGGAGCAGAGCCCCGCGGCGGGCCGGCCCGGCGCGCTGACCGACCGCGAACGCGAGGTCCTCGGCCTCATCGCGGACGGCCGTTCCAACCGCGAGATCGCCCGCGCGCTGGTGCTGTCCGAGAAGACGGTCAAGACGCACGTCTCGAACATCCTGATGAAGCTGGACCTTTCCGACCGGACCCAGGCCGCATTGTGGGCGGTCAGGCACGGAATCACGGACTGAGGCGGCCGAATCGGACCGACTCCTTCCGGTCTGAGATTCATACGGTCGGGTGTATGTAGCCCACATGGCGTATCCCCGGCCGTGGGGCGGCCGTTCTCCATGGCGTGCCGCGACGGCTGGTCGCGGCCGACGTACTGGAGGACGAGAACGTGAAGAACTTCAAGAAGGCCGCAGCCGTCACCATGATCGCGGGCGGCCTCCTCGCCGCCGGCGCGGGTGTCTCCTCGGCGCACGGCGGTGCGTCGGCGGAGGGCGAGGCCCTGAACTCGCCCGGCGTGGCCTCGGGGAACCTCGTCCAGGCCCCGGTGCACGTCCCCGTGAACGTCGTGGGCAACACGGTCAACGTGATCGGCCTGCTCAACGGCGCCTGGGGCAACACCGGCGTGAACGCCTGACCCCGCCCCGACATGCGGCCCCGCTTCCCCCCTCTCCCTGGAAGCGGGGCCGCATCGGCGTGGCCGGACGGCGTACGGGTGCCGTCCCGCGCCCCCGGCGCGAGCCTCACCGCGCCGCGCCACCGGCCGACCTAGCGTGGCCCGCATGACAAGGAACGGGGACCTCGTACGCCGGACCGCCGCCGTACTCTGCGCGACCGCGGCCCTGACGGGACTGGCCGCCGCACCGCCCGAGCGGCCCGGCCCCGTCGTCTACGTCGCGAACCTGCACTCCGACACCGTCTCGGTCGTCGACCCCCGCACCGGCGGCGTCGTGGACGACGTGCCCGTGGGCGACGGGCCCGACAGCGTCGCCGTCAGCCCCGACGGCGCCCGCCTCTACGTCACCGACTCCGCCGCGGACACCGTGTCCGTGATCGACACCCGCACCAGGACGGTCGTCGAAACGATCGGAGTCGGGCGGGAACCGAGCAGAGTGACCGTTTCACCGGACAACGAGCGCATTTACGTGGCCAACGTCGCCGGGGACACCGTGTCGGTGATCAGCGCCGCCACCGCCACCGTCACGGACACCATCGCCGTGGGCGACGCGCCCCTGGGCCTGGCGGTGACACCGGACGGACGCACCCTGTACGTCGCCAACGCCGGTTCCGACAGCGTCTCGGTCATCCGCACCGACGACGGCACGGTCACCGGCGCCGTCCCCGTCGGCGCCGGACCCACCGCGCTCGCGCTCGCCCCCGACTGCCGCCACCTCTACGTCTCCAACCTGACCTCGGACGACGTGTCGGTGGTCGACCTCCGGGAAGGCACCGAGACGGCCCGCGTCCCGGTCGGTGACCAGCCCGCCGGCATCGGCGTACGACCGGACGGCCGCCGCGTCTACGTCGCCGACATCGGATCGGACACCGTGTCGGTCATCAGCACCCGCAGCCACACCGTCACGGACACCATCGCCGTGGGCGACGGCCCGAACGGCCTCGCCATCGCCTCGGACGGCTCCCACGTCCACGTCAGCAACTTCGACGCGGACACCTTGACCGTGATCGACACCGAAACGTCCACCCCCACAGCCACCATCCCCGTGGGCAACGGCCCCACAGGCGTCGCCACACAGACGGCCCCGCCGACCCCATCCGGCCCCGCCGGCGTCTGAGGCGCCCCCACCCACCCCAGCCCCGCCGGACCCGGGCGCGCACCGTCACGCCCCGCCGGCGGTTCGAAGCGCGGAGGGTGGGGCGGAGCCCACGGAGCCCGGGCGCGGCCCGGGTCCCCCCGTACCTCGCCGGAGGCGTATTGCTAGGGGGTGTCCGGCGGATCAGGGCCGGGCCCGGGCCGCCCGGCACCGCGGCCTGCCGCGTTGTCGTCGGTCGCCGACGCTCCGCGTGGGCTCCCTCCTCCGCCTTGCATTCCTTCCCCTCGGCCCTGCGGGCCTGGGGAGACCCCATGGCACCGGACGACCCAGGCCGTCCGACCCCGATCCGCCGGACACCCCCTAGTGCTGCTCCACCGCTAGTGCTGCTCCACCGCCGAGTTGTACGCCGCAACCAGCGCCCGCCGCGCAACCCGCTCCACCGGCCGCAGCGCCTCCGACCGCGCCGCCATCTCCGAAGCGGCCACCGCACCCCCGTGCCCGCTCTCGTACGCCAGCGACACCATCAGGTCCACCCGCTGCGCCAACGCCAGCACCCGTACCGCCCGCGCCGGATACCCCGGCGCCAGCGCCTCCCGCCCCGCGTCCGCCCGCGCCCGGTACGCCGACAGCGCCGCCTCCGCCACCGGACCCGACCCCGCCACATCCAGCCGGGTCAGTACCACCGTCGCCTCGCGCAGCGCCTCCGCCAGCTCACGTTCCGCCTCGCCGAGCGACGGCACATCCGCCGGCGGGGCCTCCCGTACCGGCAGTACGTGCCAGGTCACCGACACGTGCACGTCACCGGCCGGACCGGCCTCGACCACCTCCGGCACCAGCCCCAGCGCCGCACCCACCGCGACGACCGCCTCCTCGGCCTCCAGCGCCCGCGCGTTGAACTCCGGCGGCCCGCTCAGCCCCAGCGGATGCCCCGGCGCCGGCAGCGCGACCCGCAGACCCGACACCCCCAGCGCGCGCAGCCGGCCGAGCGCCAGCGTGAGCCCGACCGGACCCGTCTCGCCCGGCAGACCCGCCACCCGGTGCACGGAGTCCTCACCCACGATCGACATCGCGGCTTCGTCGGGCGAGACCAGACCGGCCAGCAGCGCGTTCCCCCAGGCGGCCAGCCGCCCTGAACGTGGTTCGAAAAGCATCCCCCCACTTTACGGATCGCCCCCGGCACCGGGCCCCGGCCCCGGACCCCTTCCCGAGTGGCGTAGGTTTTCCCCTGGGGCTGCGTCTACCGGCGCACAGAGAGCCGAACCGTGACTGCAAGGGGTGACAACACGCTCATGAGCGATGTTCTGGAGCTGGTGGACGTATCCGTGGTCCGCGAGGGCCGGGCTCTGGTGGACCAGGTCTCCTGGTCGGTGAAGGAAGGCGAGCGCTGGGTGATCCTCGGCCCCAACGGCGCCGGCAAGACCACTCTGCTGAACCTCGCCTCCAGCTACCTCTTCCCCACCAAGGGCTCCGCCACCATCCTCGGCAGCACCCTCGGCAAGGTCGACGTCTTCGAGCTGCGCCCCCGCATCGGCGTGGCCGGCATCGCGATGGCCGACAAGCTCCCCAAGCGGCAGACCGTCCTGCAGACCGTCCTCACCGCCGCCTACGGCATGACGGCGACCTGGCAGGAGGAGTACGAGGCCGTCGACGAGCAGCGCGCCCGCGCCTTCCTCGACCGCCTCGGCATGACCGAGTACCTCGACCGGAAGTTCGGCACCCTCTCCGAGGGCGAGCGCAAGCGCACCCTGATCGCCCGCGCGCTGATGACCGACCCCGAACTCCTGCTCCTCGACGAGCCCGCCGCCGGCCTCGACCTCGGCGGCCGCGAGGACCTCGTACGCCGCCTCGGCCGTCTCGCCCGCGACCCGCTCGCCCCCTCCATGGTCATGGTCACGCACCACGTCGAGGAGATCGCCCCCGGCTTCACCCACGTCCTGATGATCCGCCAGGGCAAGGTCGTCACCGCCGGTCCCATCGACCTCGAACTGACCTCCCGTAACCTCTCGCTCTGCTTCGGCCTCCCCCTGGTCGTCGAGCGCAACGGGACCGACCGCTGGACCGCCCAGGGCCTGCCCCTCGGCTAGGGGGTGTCCGGCGGATCAGGACCGGGCCGCCGCCGCGCCGGTCACCCTACGGGTACGGGCGCCCGCACCCTGTCCCGACCGTGCCCACCCGACCTACCATGACCACGTGGACATCGACGCGTGGGTGTGGTGGCTCATCGGCGCGGTCGGACTGGGCATCCCCCTGGTCCTGACCGCCATGCCGGAGTTCGGCATGTTCGCCGTCGGGGCGGTGGCGGCGGCCGTCACGGCGGCTCTCGGCGGGGGAGTGGTGGCCCAAGTCCTGGTGTTCGTGGTCGTGTCGGTCGCGCTCATCGCCGTCGTCCGGCCCATCGCCAACCGGCACCGCGACCAGCGGCCCCAACACCGCAGCGGAATCGACGCGTTGCGGGGCAGAACCGCAGTCGTCCTCGAACGCGTCGACGGCAGCGGCGGCCGCATCAAGCTCGCCGGCGAGGTCTGGTCCGCCCGCACCCTCGACTCGGACACCAGCTTCGAGCCCGGCCAGTCCGTCGACGTGGTGGAGATCGACGGGGCGACCGCCGTCGTGATGTGAGAAGCAGCCTGCTCGCGGCCCACAGGTCTGCGAGACTCCGATCAACGGGGCAGCACAGACAGCCGGAAGGGCACGGGGAACCGCATGCAACCGATCATCATCGTCCTGATCATTCTGGTGGTTCTGGTCTTCATCGCACTGGTCAAGACGATCCAGGTGATCCCGCAGGCCAGCGCCGCCATCGTCGAGCGGTTCGGCCGCTACACCCGCACCCTCAACGCGGGCCTCAACATCGTCGTCCCGTTCATCGACTCCATCCGCAACCGGATCGACCTGCGCGAACAGGTCGTCCCCTTCCCGCCGCAGCCCGTCATCACCCAGGACAACCTGGTCGTCAACATCGACACCGTCATCTACTACCAGGTGACCGACGCCCGGGCCGCGACGTACGAAGTGGCCAGCTACATCCAGGCCATCGAGCAGCTCACCGTCACCACGCTCCGCAACATCATCGGCGGCATGGACCTGGAGCGCACCCTCACCTCCCGCGAGGAGATCAACGCCGCCCTGCGCGGGGTCCTCGACGAGGCCACCGGCAAGTGGGGCATCCGCGTCAACCGCGTCGAGCTCAAGGCCATCGAGCCGCCCACCTCCATCCAGGACTCGATGGAGAAGCAGATGCGCGCCGACCGCGACAAGCGCGCCGCGATCCTCCAGGCCGAGGGTGTCCGGCAGTCCGAGATCCTGCGCGCCGAGGGTGAGAAGCAGTCCTCCATCCTGCGCGCCGAGGGTGAGGCCAAGGCCGCCGCACTCAAGGCCGAGGGCGAAGCGCAGGCCATCCGTACGGTGTTCGAGTCCATCCACGCGGGCGACGCCGACCAGAAGCTCCTCGCCTACCAGTACCTGCAGATGCTTCCGAAGATCGCCGAGGGCGACGCCAACAAGCTCTGGATCGTGCCCAGCGAGATCGGCGACGCGCTCAAGGGCCTCTCCGGAGCCATGGGCAACTTCGGGCCCCTCGGCGGAGGTTCGGGCTTCAACCCGCAGGGCTCCGGCAAGGACGGCGGCGGCATCCCGGCCGCACGCGACAAGGACTCCGCGGAACGTCGCGAGCAGCCCCCCATCGACTGAGCCCGCACGCCCCCTGATGCATGATCAGTGAGGCCCCTCGACCTTCATGGCGGGGAGGCGACTCACTCATGCAAAGGGGATGGCACAGTCCATGTCCATCTGGGAAGCACTCGCGGTCCTCGCCGCCGGCATCGGCGCGGGCACGATCAACACCATCGTCGGGTCCGGCACCCTCATCACCTTCCCGGTGCTGCTGGCCACCGGCCTGCCACCGGTCACCGCCAACGTGTCCAACACCCTGGGCCTGGTGCCCGGTTCGATCAGCGGGGCCATCGGCTACCGCAAGGAGCTCCAGGGGCAGCGCGCCCGCATCCTGCGCCTCGGCTCGGTCTCGGCCGTCGGAGGGCTCACGGGCGCGGCTCTGCTCCTCGCCCTGCCGTCGGAGTCCTTCGACACCATCGTGCCGATCCTGATCGGACTCGCACTCGTCCTCGTCGTCCTGCAGCCCCGGCTCGCCGCCGCCCTGCGACGGCGCCAGGAAGCCGCCGGCGGCGACACCGGCCACCCCGACGGCGGCCCGGCCCTGCTCGGCGGCATGCTGCTCTCCAGCGCCTACGGCGGCTACTTCGGCGCGGCCCAGGGCGTGCTCTACCTCGGGCTGATGGGCCTGCTGCTCCACGACGACCTGCAACGGATCAACGCCGTCAAGAACGTCATCGCCGCCCTGGTGAACGGCATCGCGGCCGTCTTCTTCCTGTTCGTCGCCGAGTTCGACTGGACGGCCGTGCTCCTCATCGCCGTCGGCTCGACGATCGGCGGGCAGATCGGCGCCAAGGTCGGCCGCCGTCTCCCGCCGACCGTCCTGCGCGGCGTCATCGTGACGGTCGGGGTCCTCGCAATCGTCCAACTGCTGGTCCGCTGAGCGACGTAGGAGCACTACGCCGCTCAGCGGAGACGGTCCAGGCGGACGGTCTAGGCGGAACGCTCCAGCCACTCCGGGAGCGCCTCCTGCCCGGCCACCCCCAGCGCGAGCAGCATGGCATCCGCCGGAGACGGCACGAAGGGCTTCCGGAGGAGCGGCATCCCCGCCTCCTCCGGAGTCCGGGCCGCTTTGCGGTGGTTGTCCTCGGCGCAGGACGCCACCGTGTTCAGCCAGGTGTCCCCACCGCCCTGGGCCCTCGGCAGCACGTGGTCCACCGTCGTCGCGCGCTTGCCGCAGTAGGCGCACCGGTGCTGGTCCCGGACCAGGACCCCCCTCCGCGACCAGGGAGCATGTCTTCGGAAGGGCACCCTGACGTACCTGCAGAGCCTGATCACACGGGGCATCGGAAGATCCATGGTGGCTGCGCGGACACGGAGATCGGGGTGCGACCGTTCGACGACGGCCTTGTCCTGGAGCACCAGAACCACAGCCCGGTTCAACGTCACCGTCGACAGCGGCTCGAAGCTCGCATTCAGCACCAGCGTGTCCCGCATCTCGCCCACCTCCCGTGTGCAGGCCCGCGACCACCATGGCGGCAGGGCCCGCAACCACTCTGGCCGCGCGCGCCACGCGGGACAACGCAATAAAAATGCCCGGTCCCGGCCTTCTTTAGACCAGGACCGGGCGAACGCCGGGCGAACGATCAGCGCGCGGCGGGCGCCTCGTACTCGGCGACGAGCTGCGCACGCCCCAGGGCGTGGAACCGCAGATGGAAACCGACGACCGCCGGCGAGGAGTCCTCGTCCGGGCCGAGCTGCTCGCGGTCCACCGCGTACACGGTGAAGACGTAGCGGTGCCGCTCCCCGCGCGGCGGGGCCGCACCGCCGAAGTCCCGCGTCCCGTAGTCGTTCCGCGCGTGCACGGCACCTTCCGGCAGGCCCGGGAAGTCCCCGGTGCCCGCACCGGCCGGCAGCTCCGTCACCGAGACGGGCAGGTCGAAGAGGACCCAGTGCCAGAACCCACTGCCCGTCGGCGCGTCCGGGTCGAAGCAGGTCACGGCGAAGCTCTTCGTCCCCTCGGGGAAGCCCTCCCAGCGCAGGTGCGGCGAGACGTTCTTCCCCGTGAGGACCTGGGCGGCGTGCAGGTCGGCTCCGTGGGAGACGTCCTCACTCGTCACGGTGAACTCGTGCACCTCGGGATGGAAATCATGGGGGAGCGGCGCCCTGTCACGTTCGGACACGTCAAGACCTCCTGGTCGGAATGGCGAACCCTGCAAGGACGGAGCCTAAAGCTCCGGCGCATGAGCGCATCGCACGGCGACACCGCCCCTGCCCGCCCCCGGACCCGGATGCGGTCCCCCACCCGCAGACGCGGACGGGCCCCGGACACCACTGGCGTCCGGGGCCCGTACCCGCCGTCCGGATCAGAAGCAGCGCGTCAGAACCAGTTGCGCTGCGAGCCCACCGAGGCGATCCACTGGTTCAGGTACGCCGCCCAGTCCGTGCCCTGGTACGACTGCAGACCCACCTGGAAGCAGCGGTAGGTGTCACTGCCCTCGCTGAACAGACCCGGCTTCTTGTCCATCTCCAGGACGACGTCCATCTCCCGGCCGTCCGAGACGAAGGTCAGCTCGACCTGGTTCAGCCCCCGGTACTGCGACGGCGGCAGGAACTCGATCTCCTGGTAGAAGGGCAGCGTCTGCCGCGTCCCGCGGATGTGCCCCCGCTCCATGTCCGCGCTGCGGAAGGTGAAGCCCAGCTGCCGGAAGGCGTCCAGGATCGCCTGCTGCGCCGGCACCGGGTGCACGTTGATCGGGTCGAGGTCGCCGGCGTCGACCGCACGGGCGATCTCCAGCTCGGTGCTGACCCCGATGTTCATGCCGTGCAGGTGCTGACCCGCGAAGTGCGTGATCGGCGTCTCCCAGGGGATCTCCATCGCGAACGGCACCACGTGCAGCGCACCGGCCTGCACCTTGAAGGCCCCGCCGAGGCGCTGCTTGGTGAAGACGACGTCCTGCTTGTATTCCTGGTCCCCGCCCTCGACCTCGACCCGCGCCTGCAGCCCGACGGACAGCCCCTCGATCTGCTGCTCCACGGATCCGCCCTGGATCCGGACCTCGCCCTGGACGATCCCGCCCGGAACGACGTTCGGCTCGGTGATGATCGTGTCCACCGAAGCACCACCGGCACCCAGGCTCGCGAACAGCTTCTTGAAGCCCATGCTCAAACTCCCCTTGAACGATCTGGCGACTACGCCGCGACTACCCCTTACCAACGCGGAACATTAGGCCCCGGTTGCAGGTGGGCGCGGTCCACTACGCTCGACCGGATGAGCGCGCGTCCTGACCGTACGCCCCTGTCCCGGTCCTTCTTCGACCGCCCGGTCCTCACCGTGGCCCCGGACCTCCTCGGCCGCACCCTCGTCCGGCGTACCGAGGAGGGCCCCCTGGAACTGCGCATCACGGAGGTGGAGGCGTACGAGGGGGAGTCCGATCCGGGCTCGCACGCCTACCGCGGGCGCACGGCACGGAACGCATCGATGTTCGGCCCGCCCGGACACGCGTACGTCTACTTCATCTACGGCATGTGGTTCAGCTTGAACCTGGTGTGCGGCCCGGCAGGCCACGCGAGCGGGGTCCTGGTGCGCGCGGGCGAGATCACGGTCGGCGCCGACCTGGCCGCCAAACGTCGGGTTTCAGCCAGAAACCCACGGGAACTCGCCAAGGGGCCGGCTCGCCTCGCCACGGCTCTGGACGTGGACCGTTCGCTGGACGGGACCGACCTCTGCGGAGGCCCCGATTCCCCCCTGTCCCTCCTCGCGGGCACTCCCACCTCGTCCGATCTGGTGAGCAGCGGGCCGCGCACGGGAGTCGGCGGAGCCGGCGCGGACCACCCGTACCGCTTCTGGATCACTCACGACCCGACGGTGAGCCCGTACCGGGCCCACGCGCCCCGCCGCCGCTCAACTTGACTCCCCCATGCCGGACGCCTAACGTAGTTCGAGCCGCTTTTACGGGCACTGCCATCGGCAGACCCCGGGAGCGGCCAACCCACTACCTACGACCTACCCTTGGCGGGGCTCTATTCGGCGTGCCCGAATTCCCGGCCGGCGGCTCGATTATGAGTCGCAAGGGAAAAGCGCTAACGTAGTGAACGCCGAAAGGCAAAGACCCCCAACGGTCACCGAATTCAAATCCGAAACCGGAAACGGCGCGGAAATGATCTGGTAGAGTTGGAAACGCAAGACAGCAGAACGAAAGCCCGGAGGAAAGCCCCAGCCGATGTTGCTGAGGGTGAGTACGAAGGAAGCGTCCGTTCCTTGAGAACTCAACAGCGTGCCAAAAATCAACGCCAGAAGTTGATACCCCGTCCACTCCGGTGGATGAGGTTCCTTTGAAAAAGACCTGTCGGGCCTTCGGGCACTGGCAGGCGACAAACACAGCGAGGACGTTGTGGCGCGTCGGTCATATTCCGACATGATGCGCCCGCTCTTTCGTGCGTGTGCACCCGATCACGGGTAAACATTCATGGAGAGTTTGATCCTGGCTCAGGACGAACGCTGGCGGCGTGCTTAACACATGCAAGTCGAACGATGAAGCCCTTCGGGGTGGATTAGTGGCGAACGGGTGAGTAACACGTGGGCAATCTGCCCTTCACTCTGGGACAAGCCCTGGAAACGGGGTCTAATACCGGATACGACTGCGGAAGGCATCTTCTGCGGTGGAAAGCTCCGGCGGTGAAGGATGAGCCCGCGGCCTATCAGCTTGTTGGTGGGGTAATGGCCTACCAAGGCGACGACGGGTAGCCGGCCTGAGAGGGCGACCGGCCACACTGGGACTGAGACACGGCCCAGACTCCTACGGGAGGCAGCAGTGGGGAATATTGCACAATGGGCGAAAGCCTGATGCAGCGACGCCGCGTGAGGGATGACGGCCTTCGGGTTGTAAACCTCTTTCAGCAGGGAAGAAGCGAAAGTGACGGTACCTGCAGAAGAAGCGCCGGCTAACTACGTGCCAGCAGCCGCGGTAATACGTAGGGCGCAAGCGTTGTCCGGAATTATTGGGCGTAAAGAGCTCGTAGGCGGCTTGTCACGTCGGATGTGAAAGCCCGAGGCTTAACCTCGGGTCTGCATTCGATACGGGCTAGCTAGAGTGTGGTAGGGGAGATCGGAATTCCTGGTGTAGCGGTGAAATGCGCAGATATCAGGAGGAACACCGGTGGCGAAGGCGGATCTCTGGGCCATTACTGACGCTGAGGAGCGAAAGCGTGGGGAGCGAACAGGATTAGATACCCTGGTAGTCCACGCCGTAAACGTTGGGAACTAGGTGTTGGCGACATTCCACGTCGTCGGTGCCGCAGCTAACGCATTAAGTTCCCCGCCTGGGGAGTACGGCCGCAAGGCTAAAACTCAAAGGAATTGACGGGGGCCCGCACAAGCGGCGGAGCATGTGGCTTAATTCGACGCAACGCGAAGAACCTTACCAAGGCTTGACATATACCGGAAAGCATTAGAGATAGTGCCCCCCTTGTGGTCGGTATACAGGTGGTGCATGGCTGTCGTCAGCTCGTGTCGTGAGATGTTGGGTTAAGTCCCGCAACGAGCGCAACCCTTGTCCTGTGTTGCCAGCATGCCCTTCGGGGTGATGGGGACTCACAGGAGACCGCCGGGGTCAACTCGGAGGAAGGTGGGGACGACGTCAAGTCATCATGCCCCTTATGTCTTGGGCTGCACACGTGCTACAATGGCCGGTACAATGAGCTGCGATACCGTGAGGTGGAGCGAATCTCAAAAAGCCGGTCTCAGTTCGGATTGGGGTCTGCAACTCGACCCCATGAAGTCGGAGTCGCTAGTAATCGCAGATCAGCATTGCTGCGGTGAATACGTTCCCGGGCCTTGTACACACCGCCCGTCACGTCACGAAAGTCGGTAACACCCGAAGCCGGTGGCCCAACCCTTGTGGAGGGAGCTGTCGAAGGTGGGACTGGCGATTGGGACGAAGTCGTAACAAGGTAGCCGTACCGGAAGGTGCGGCTGGATCACCTCCTTTCTAAGGAGCACAGTACCGATTGCAGACAAACGTTCTGCACGGTCAGCTCATGGGTGGAACGTTGATTAGTTGGCACGGTTTCTGACACTTCCTGTAAGTACTGCTTCGGCGTGGAACACAGCGAAAGTCGACGGGATCGTGCTTGGCACGTTGTTGGGTCCTGAAGGTACGGCCGTTGGTCATGTCTTCAGTGCCGGCCCCAGTGAACTTGCCAGCTTGTCTGTGATCAGGGTGATGGGTGGCTGGTCGTTGTTTGAGAACTACACAGTGGACGCGAGCATCTGTGGCCAAGTTTTTAAGGGCGCACGGTGGATGCCTTGGCACCAGGAACCGATGAAGGACGTGAGAGGCCGCGATAGGCCCCGGGGAGCTGCCAACTGAGCTTTGATCCGGGGGTGTCCGAATGGGGAAACCCGGCAGTCGTCATGGGCTGTCACCCGCTGCTGAACACATAGGCAGTGTGGAGGGAACGAGGGGAAGTGAAACATCTCAGTACCCTCAGGAAGAGAAAACAACCGTGATTCCGGGAGTAGTGGCGAGCGAAACCGGATGAGGCCAAACCGTATGCGTGTGATACCCGGCAGGGGTTGCGCATGCGGGGTTGTGGGAGTGAGCTTTCACGGTCTGCCGGCTGTGAGGCGAGTCAGAAACCGTATGGATAGGCGAAGGACATGCGAAAGGTCCGGCGTAGAGGGTAAGACCCCCGTAGCTGAAATCTGTACGGCTTGCTTGCTCATTTCCCAAGTAGCACGGGGCCCGAGAAATCCCGTGTGAATCTGGCGGGACCACCCGCTAAGCCTAAATATTCCCTGGTGACCGATAGCGGATAGTACCGTGAGGGAATGGTGAAAAGTACCGCGGGAGCGGAGTGAAATAGTACCTGAAACCGTGTGCCTACAAGCCGTGGGAGCGTCGGATGCAGCTTGCTGCATCTCGTGACTGCGTGCCTTTTGAAGAATGAGCCTGCGAGTTAGCGGTGTGTAGCGAGGTTAACCCGTGTGGGGAAGCCGTAGCGAAAGCGAGTCCGAACAGGGCGATTGAGTTGCACGCTCTAGACCCGAAGCGGAGTGATCTAGCCATGGGCAGGTTGAAGCGGAGGTAAGACTTCGTGGAGGACCGAACCCACCAGGGTTGAAAACCTGGGGGATGACCTGTGGTTAGGGGTGAAAGGCCAATCAAACTCCGTGATAGCTGGTTCTCCCCGAAATGCATTTAGGTGCAGCGTCGTGTGTTTCTTGCCGGAGGTAGAGCACTGGATAGGCGATGGGCCCTACCGGGTTACTGACCTTAGCCAAACTCCGAATGCCGGTAAGTGAGAGCACGGCAGTGAGACTGTGGGGGATAAGCTCCATGGTCGAGAGGGAAACAGCCCAGAGCATCGACTAAGGCCCCTAAGCGTACGCTAAGTGGGAAAGGATGTGGAGTCGCAGAGACAACCAGGAGGTTGGCTTAGAAGCAGCCACCCTTGAAAGAGTGCGTAATAGCTCACTGGTCAAGTGATTCCGCGCCGACAATGTAGCGGGGCTCAAGCGTACCGCCGAAGTCGTGTCATTGCAGCTATAGGGCCAACGCCCGCTGTGATGGGTAGGGGAGCGTCGTGTGCCGGGTGAAGCAGCAGCGGAAGCTAGTTGTGGACGGTTCACGAGTGAGAATGCAGGCATGAGTAGCGATACACACGTGAGAAACGTGTGCGCCGATTGACTAAGGGTTCCTGGGTCAAGCTGATCTGCCCAGGGTAAGTCGGGACCTAAGGCGAGGCCGACAGGCGTAGTCGATGGACAACCGGTTGATATTCCGGTACCCGCTTTGAAACGCCCAATATCGAATCAGGCGATGCTAAGTCCGTGAAGCCGTTCCGGACCCTTCGGGGAAAGGAAAGTGGTGGAGCCGACGAACCAGACTTGTAGTAGGTAAGCGATGGGGTGACGCAGGAAGGTAGTCCAGCCCGGGCGGTGGTTGTCCCGGGGTAAGGGTGTAGGCCGAGGGGTAGGCAAATCCGTCCCTCATACAAGGCTGAGACCTGATGCCGAGCCGATTGTGGTGAAGTGGATGATCCTATGCTGTCGAGAAAAGCCTCTAGCGAGTTTCATGGCGGCCCGTACCCTAAACCGACTCAGGTGGTCAGGTAGAGAATACCGAGGCGTTCGGGTGAACTATGGTTAAGGAACTCGGCAAAATGCCCCCGTAACTTCGGGAGAAGGGGGGCCATCACTGGTGATCCAACTTGCTTGGTGAGCTGGGGGTGGCCGCAGAGACCAGCGAGAAGCGACTGTTTACTAAAAACACAGGTCCGTGCGAAGCCGTAAGGCGATGTATACGGACTGACGCCTGCCCGGTGCTGGAACGTTAAGGGGACCGGTTAGTGACCTTTCGGGGTTGCGAAGCTGAGAACTTAAGCGCCAGTAAACGGCGGTGGTAACTATAACCATCCTAAGGTAGCGAAATTCCTTGTCGGGTAAGTTCCGACCTGCACGAATGGCGTAACGACTTCTCGACTGTCTCAACCATAGGCCCGGTGAAATTGCACTACGAGTAAAGATGCTCGTTTCGCGCAGCAGGACGGAAAGACCCCGGGACCTTTACTACAGTTTGATATTGGTGTTCGGTTCGGCTTGTGTAGGATAGGTGGGAGACTTTGAAGCATCAACGCCAGTTGGTGTGGAGTCGCCGTTGAAATACCACTCTGGTCGTGCTGGATGTCTAACCTCGGTCCGTGATCCGGATCAGGGACAGTGTCTGATGGGTAGTTTAACTGGGGCGGTTGCCTCCCAAAGGGTAACGGAGGCGCCCAAAGGTTCCCTCAGCCTGGTTGGCAATCAGGTGTTGAGTGTAAGTGCACAAGGGAGCTTGACTGTGAGACCGACGGGTCGAGCAGGGACGAAAGTCGGGACTAGTGATCCGGCGGTGGCTTGTGGAAGCGCCGTCGCTCAACGGATAAAAGGTACCCCGGGGATAACAGGCTGATCTTCCCCAAGAGTCCATATCGACGGGATGGTTTGGCACCTCGATGTCGGCTCGTCGCATCCTGGGGCTGGAGTCGGTCCCAAGGGTTGGGCTGTTCGCCCATTAAAGCGGTACGCGAGCTGGGTTTAGAACGTCGTGAGACAGTTCGGTCCCTATCCGCTGTGCGCGTAGGAATATTGAGAAGGGCTGTCCCTAGTACGAGAGGACCGGGACGGACGAACCTCTGGTGTGCCAGTTGTCCTGCCAAGGGCATGGCTGGTTGGCTACGTTCGGGAGGGATAACCGCTGAAAGCATCTAAGCGGGAAGCCTGCTTCAAGATGAGTATTCCCACCTCCTTGAGAGGGTAAGGCTCCCAGTAGACGACTGGGTTGATAGGCCAGATGTGGAAGCCCGGTAACGGGTGAAGCTGACTGGTACTAATAGGCCGAGGGCTTGTCCTCAGTTGCTCGCGTCCACTGTGTTAGTTCTGAAATAACGAACAGCTGTGATGTCAGCCAGCGTTCGAATTTCATAGTGTTTCGGTGGTCATAGCGTTAGGGAAACGCCCGGTTACATTCCGAACCCGGAAGCTAAGCCTTTCAGCGCCGATGGTACTGCAGGGGGGACCCTGTGGGAGAGTAGGACGCCGCCGAACAATCTTTCAAAGGACCCTTGGTCCAGCGTTCAACGCTGGACCAAGGGTCCTTTTTGTTTTTCACTTCTTTACGCCGAAGCGCGGCCATGGGTTGGTTGCGCGAGAATGACTAGCGGTACCCCGAAGACAGGAGTCACACCCATGTCCAACTCTCCCGACGATCGTCCGGAGCGCGAGCCTCGGCGCAACGACGGCGGTGACAGGGGCGGCTACCGCGGGGGCCGTGACGACCGTGGGGGCGACCGTCCCCCGTTCCGTCGCGACGACCGCGGCGGCAGGCCGGCCAGTGGCGGTGGCGGTGGCTACCGTCGCGACGACCGTGGCGGGCGTCCCACCGGCGGCGGTGGCGGCGGCTTCCGCCGTGACGACCGCGGTGGCGACCGTCCGTCCTACCCGCGTCGCGACGACCGGGGCGACCGGGGCGGGGACCGTCCCTCCTTCCGCCGTGACGACCGTGGCGAGCGTCCCTCGTACCCCCGCCGTGACGACCGGGGCGGCGACCGCCCCAGCTTCCCGCGTCGTGACGACCGCGGTGACCGTCCGTCGTACCCGCGGCGCGACGACGACCGTGGTGGATACCGTGGCGGCCGTGACGACCGCGGTGGCGACCGCCCGTCCTACCCGCGCCGTGACGACCGGGGCGACCGGGGCGGGGACCGTCCCTCCTTCCGCCGTGACGACCGCGGCGAGCGTCCCTCGTACCCGCGTCGTGACGACCGGGGCGACCGGGGTGACCGTCCGTCGTACCCGCGTCGCGACGACGACCGTGGCGGGTACCGCGGTGGCGACCGTCCGTCCTACCCGCGTCGCGACGACCGTGGCGGGGACCGTCCCCCCTTCCGCCGTGACGACCGTGGCGAGCGTCCCTCGTACCCCCGCCGTGACGACCGCGGTGACCGTCCGTCCTACCCGCGCCGTGACGACGACCGTGGTGGATACCGCGGTGGGCGTGACGACCGCGGTGGCGACCGCCCGTCCTACCCCCGTCGTGACGACCGGGGCGACCGTCCGTCGTACCCGCGCCGTGACGACGACCGTGGTGGATACCGTGGCGGCCGTGACGACCGCGGTGGCGACCGCCCGTCCTACCCGCGCCGTGACGACCGGGGCGACCGGGGCGACCGTCCGTCGTACCCGCGGCGCGACGACGACCGTGGCGGGTACCGCGGTGGCGACCGTCCGTCCTACCCCCGTCGTGACGACCGGGGCGACCGGGGCGACCGTCCGTCGTACCCGCGGCGCGACGACGACCGTGGTGGATACCGTGGCGGCCGTGACGACCGCGGTGGCGACCGCCCGTCCTACCCGCGCCGTGACGACCGGGGCGACCGGGGCGGGGACCGTCCGTCCTACCCGCGTCGTGACGACCGGGGCGGCGACCGTGGTGGGTACCGTGGCAGCCGGGACGACCGCGGCGGCTACCGGGGTCGCGATGACCGCGGCGGCGACCGTGGCTACCGCTCGGACCGCGACCGCGACCCGGTCAAGCGGCTTCCGATCGACGAGGACGTCACCGGCCTCGAGATCGACGCCGATGTGCGTCAGGAGCTGCTGAGCCTGCCCAAGGGGCTGGCCGAAGAGGTCTCCAAGAACCTGGTCATGGTCGCCCGGCTGATCGACGAGGACCCCGAGCAGGCGTACGCGTACTCGCGCATCGCCCTGCGCCTGGCCTCCCGCGTCGCCGCCGTCCGCGAGGCCGCCGGCTTCGCCGCGTACGCCACGCAGAAGTACAGCGAGGCCCTCGCCGAGTTCCGCGCCGCCAAGCGCATGACCGGCTCCGTCGAGCTGTGGCCCGTCATGGCCGACTGCGAGCGCGGCCTCGGCCGTCCCGAGCGGGCGCTGGCCATGGCCGGTGAGCCCGAGGTCCAGAAGCTCGACAAGGCCGGCCAGGTCGAGATGCGTCTGGTCGCGGCCGGTGCCCGGCGGGACCAGGGGCAGCTCGAAGCGGCCATCGTGACCCTGCAGAGCCCCGAGCTGGCGTCCAATGCCGTCCAGCCGTGGACCGCGCGCCTGCGGTACGCCTACGCCGACGCCCTGCTGGCGGCCGGTCGTGAGGACGAGGCCCGCGAGTGGTTCGGCAAGGCCCTCGAAGCGGACAAGGACGGGGCCACCGACGCCTCCGACCGTCTCGCCGAGCTCGACGGCGTCGAGTTCGTCGACGCCGCGGACCTGTCCGACGACGAGGACCGGGACGGGACCGAGAACCTGGTCGACGACGAGGACGGCGAGGACGGCGAGGACGAGTACGACGAGCACGAGGACGACGACCAGGACCCGGCGGAGGTCGCCGCGGCCGAGCGCGCCACCGACGTGACCGAGTACTACGACGAGGACGACGAGGAGTACGAGCCGCTGGAGCAGTCCGCGTCCGACACCGACGTCCGCGGCGACAAGGCCTGAGCCACGTCGACGTGACAACGAGAAGGGCGGTACCCCGACCGGGGTACCGCCCTTCTTCGTGTCCGGTCCGGGAGACCTCAGCCCAGTCCGCGCAGGACCAGGCCGGTCGCCGGCTTGGGCCCGAAGGACGTGGACTTCCGGGGCATCGTGACCCCCTGGCGGGCGAGGTCGCGCACGACCTCCTCCCGTACGGGGTGCATCAGGACGGCCGTGCCGCCGTGGCGTTCGGCCATGGCCACCGTGGACGCGGCGTCGTGGATGTAGGTGATCTGGTCGGGGGTGTCCGGCACGTGCCAGAGGGCGTCGAGCAGCGTCGCGTGCAGCACGGTGGCGTCCAGCCGGCGCCAGGCCTCGGGGCGGTCGTGGCGGACCGTGCGGTCGAGGAGGGCCGGATCGGGATCGGTGACCAGGTGGAAGGTGCCGGCGCCGGCGAGGAGGAAGGCGTTGCCGCGTTCCGCCGCGTCCGCGAGGGACTCCAGGGCCAGCGGGAGCGGCCCGTCGACCGTACGGACCCGGAAGTGACCGGCGACGGCGGCCAGCGCGTCGGCGACCGGCAGCCGGCGCAGCATGCGGTGGATGGCGCGGACCTGGAGCGGATAGCGCGCGGTGTCGACGAGCAGGACCAGGCCGAAGTCCCACGCGGTGGGGGAGCCGTGCTCCTCCTGGAGGCGCAGGTACGTCGCCCAGCGGTGGTGGCCGTCGGCGATGAGGGCCTGGCGGTGGCTGAGATCGGCTGTGACGGCGGCCAGTTCGGCCGGGTCCGTGATCGCCCAGAGGCGGTGCTGGACGCCGTCCTCGGTGGTGGTCGACAGCAGGGGCGCGCGCTGGGCGGTCCGCTCGACGACCGCCGCCGCACCCGCGCCGGGGTCGTCTCCCCGGTAGGTGAGCAGCAGCGGCTCGAGGTTGGCGGAGGTGGCGCGCATCAGGCCGGCCCGGTCGGTCACCACGTCCGGCATGACGTCCTCGTGCGGGAGGACGATGCCGGCGTCGGCGGTGGACAGGGCGAGGGCGCCGATGACGCCGCGCTGCAGCAGCCCGGTCCGGCGCTGTTCGTACACGTAGAGCGCGGGCTCGGGGTCGGCGGAGAGGATGCCCTCGGCGAGCCAGTGCCGCAGCGTGCGCGCGGCCTGTTCGTTGCGCGCGGCCGGGGTGCCGGCCTGCGGGAGGATCAGACGGACGATGTTGTGCGGGTCGGCGGATTCGAGGTGGTCGACTCCGTCGGGGCGCACGACCACGTCGTACGGCGGCGAGGTGACGGCGGCGAGGCTGCCGACACGCTCGGGGACGTAGCGCAGGCCATGGAACGGGATGAGGCGCAGCCCGTGGTCCGCGGTGCCAGGAGTGGTCATTAGTGCATGGTAAGTCGCGTCTCGCCATGCGGGATGATCGGGGCAGCAGGGAATCGGACAAGATCGATCACAGAGGGAGCGGCCAGGATGACCCGGCAGATCAGGACCAGTCCCGCGGCGTGTGACCAGAGTCTGCACCAGGCGTACGACACCGCTCTCCTGGACCTGGACGGTGTGGTGTACGCGGGCGGGCGGGCCATCGGCCACGCCGTGGAGTCGCTCGCGGCGGCCCGCGCCGACGGCATGCACCTCGCGTACGTCACGAACAACGCCCTGCGGACGCCGGAAGCCGTCGCGGAACACCTGGGCGAGCTGGGCATCCCGACGGAAGCGGCCGAGGTGATCACCTCGGCGCAGGCGGTGGCCCGGCTGATCGCGGAGCAGGTGGAGCCGGGGTCCAAGGTGCTGGTGATCGGCGGGGAGGGGCTGCGGGTCGCACTGCGCGAACGCGGGCTGGAGCCGGTGGACTCCGCCGACGAGGAGGGACTGGCGGCGGTCGTGCAGGGCTACGGGGGGCCGGACCTGGCGTGGGGCCGGTTCGCGGAGGCCTCGTACGCGATCAACCGGGGCGTGCCGTGGTACGCGTCGAACACCGACCTGACGATCCCGGGGGCGCGGGGCATCGCGCCGGGCAACGGGGCGGCCGTGGAGGTCGTACGGATCGCCACGGGCGCGGAGCCGCAGGTGGCGGGCAAGCCGCTGCCCCCGATGCACCGCGAGACGGTGCTGCGGACCGGGGCGAAGCGGCCGCTGGTCGTCGGGGACCGGCTGGACACCGACATCGAGGGCGCCTTCAACGGGGAGGTGGACTCGCTGCTGGTGCTGACCGGGGTGACCGACGCGGAGCAGCTGCTGCGGGCCGAGCCCCGGCACCGGCCGACCTACGTGGACCGGGACCTGCGCGGGCTGCTGGCCGGGCAGCCGGAGGTGGTGCCGGCCGCGGAGGGGTTCCGCTGCGGCGGCTGGACGGCGGTCGCGCTCAACAGCGGTGTGCTCGAACTGAGCGAGGCCGACGAGCAGGACGGGACGGGCGGGCAAGACCCCGCAGGACGGGCCGGCCTCGACCCGCTGGACGGGCTGCGGGCGTTGTGCGCGGCGGCCTGGACGGCCGGCGCGGAGGGCGTGTGCACGCTGGACGCGGCGAAGGCGCTGGCCAGGCTGGGTTTTCAGTGACCTCCGGGGGTCCGTTCGAGGCGGAGGGTAGGCTAACCTAACCTCCGTGTTGGTTGAGAGTCCTCCCGAATCCGGGCCGAGCGCGGCGCACCCGCCGGACGCCGTCGCCCGCCCACGTCATGCCGCACGCGCCGCGGGTCTGGCCGGCGCCCTCGTGGTGCTCGCCCTCATCGCGGTGGTGAGCATCTCCGTGGGCGCCAAGCAGATGCCCCTGGAAGAGGTCTGGCACGGCCTCTTCCACTACTCGGGAACCACCTCGGACGTGGTCGTGCGGGACCTCCGGGTCCCGCGCACCCTCCTCGGGCTGATGGTCGGTCTCGGGCTGGGCCTGTCCGGGGCGGTCATGCAGGCGCTGACCCGCAACCCGCTGGCCGAGCCCGGCATCCTCGGTGTCAACGCCGGCGCCGCGGCCGCCGTGGTGTCCGCGATCAGTTTCCTCGGCGCGAGCTCGCTGTCGGAGTTCGTGTGGTGGGCCTTCCTCGGCGCCGCCGTCGTCTCCGTCGTCGTGTACGTGCTCGGCGGCAGCCGCAGCGCCACACCGGTACGCCTCGCGCTCGCCGGTACGGCGGCCAGTGCGGCCCTCGTCGGCTACATCAACGCCGTGCAGCTGATGGACAGCAAGGCGCTGGACAAGCTGCGCTTCTGGACGGTGGGCTCGCTGGCCTCGGCCAACATGGACACCGTCCGGCAGGTCGCCCCGTTCCTGCTGGCCGGCGCGGTGATCGCGCTGGCGCTCGGCCGGCCGCTGAACGCGATGGCGATGGGCGACGACACGGCCAGGGCACTCGGCGCGAACCTGACACGGACCCGGGTCGGCGCGATGCTCGCCATCACCCTGCTCTGCGGTGCGGCGACCGCCGCCTGCGGGCCCATCGTCTTCATCGGCCTGATGATCCCGCACCTCGTGCGCGTGTTCACCGGACCGGACATGCGCTGGGTGCTCGCCTACTCGGCCGTCCTGTCGCCCGTCCTGCTGCTCGGCGCGGACGTCGTCGGCAGGGTCGTCACCCGGCCCGCCGAACTCCAGGTCGGCATCGTCACCGCGCTCATCGGCGGGCCCGTCTTCATCTACCTCGTCCGGCGCAAGAGAATGGCCCAGCTGTGACCGTGACCGCCAAAGCCCGTCCCGTGCGGCTCCCGGGCGGGATGTCGCTGCGGATCGAGCGGCGCGCCCTGGCCGTCGGCGGCCTGCTCGCCCTCGCCGCGTTCGTCATGGCCGTCCTGCTCATCGGCACCGGCGACTTCGACATCGCGCCGTGGGACGTCGTACAGACCCTGCTCGGCAACGGAACCCCCGCCAACGACTTCATCGTCAACGACCTGCGGCTGCCCCGGGTGCTGGTCGCCCTGCTGGTCGGCGCGGCCCTCGGGATGGCCGGAGCCGTCTTCCAGTCGGTGACCCGCAACCCGCTCGGCTCGCCCGACCTGCTCGGCTTCTCGTACGGGTCCGCGGTCGGCGCCCTCGTCGTGATCATCCTGCTGAACGGCTCGGCGACCGAGGTCGCCGCCGGTGCGCTGCTGGGCGGGCTGCTGGCCGGCGCCGCCGTTTACCTGCTGGCCTACAAGCGGGGCATCCACGGCTACCGGCTGGTCCTGGTGGGCATCGGCGCGTCCGCGATGCTGGTGGCCGTCATCCAGTACCTGATCACGAAGGCCCAGCTGGTGGAGGCCTCGCGGGCGATGGTCTGGCTGACCGGTTCGCTGGCCGGCCGGGACTGGGCGCAGGTGTGGCCGCTGCTGGCGACCTGTGCGGTGCTGTTCCCGCTGGTGCTGGGGCAGAGCCGGGCCCTGCGGATGATCGAGATGGGGGACGACGCGGCGTACGCGGTGGGGGTGCGGGTGGAGCGCACCCGAATGCTGCTGATGCTGGCGGCCATCCTGCTGACCACGGCGGCGAGCGCCGCGGCCGGGCCGATCAGCTTTGTCGCGCTGGCCGCGCCGCAGCTGGCCCGGAGGCTGACCCGCTCGCCCGGTGCCAACCTGCTGACCGCCGCCCTCATGGGCTCGGTGGTGCTGCTGCTCTCGGACTGGGCCTCGCAGCGGGCCTTCGGCGCGGACCAGCTGCCGGTGGGCGTGGTGACCGGGCTGGTCGGCGGTGTCTATCTGCTCTGGCTGCTCGTCACCGAGCGCAAGGCAGGACGTATATGAACCTCAGGAGTGCGCAAGTGCAGCGGTTGACCGCGGAGAACGTGACCCTCGGCTACGACCAGCGGGTCATCGCCGAGAACCTGTCGGTGGAGATCCCCGACAACTCCTTCACGGTGATCGTCGGCCCGAACGCCTGCGGCAAGTCCACGCTGCTGCGGGCCCTGTCGCGGATGCTGAAGCCGTCCGAGGGGCGGGTGCTGCTGGACGGCCAGGCCATCGGGTCGATGCCCGCGAAGCAGGTCGCCAAGACCCTCGGCCTGCTCCCGCAGTCCTCGATCGCGCCCGACGGCATCACGGTGGCCGACCTGGTCTCGCGCGGCCGGTACCCGCACCAGGGGCTGCTGCGGCAGTGGTCGCCCGAGGACGAGCGGGTCGTGAACGAGTCGATGGCCTCGACCGGGGTCGCCGAACTCGCCGACCGTGCGGTGGACGAGCTGTCGGGCGGGCAGCGGCAGCGCGTGTGGATCGCCATGGCGCTGGCGCAGCAGACCCCGCTGCTGCTGCTCGACGAGCCGACGACGTACCTGGACATCCAGCACCAGATCGACGTGCTGGACCTGTGCGCCGAACTGCACGAGACGCAGGGGCGCACGCTCGTCGCGGTGCTGCACGACCTCAACCACGCCGCCCGCTACGCCACGCACCTGATCGCGATGCGGGGCGGGAAGGTCATCGCCGAGGGGCCGCCGCAGGAGGTGGTCACCGCGGAGCTCGTGGAGAAGGTGTTCGGGCTGCGCTGCCAGGTCATCGACGACCCGGAGACGGGCACGCCGCTGGTGATCCCGGCGGCGCGACGCTCCCGCGCACAGGCCTCCGCCGAGGCCGGCGCCCTCACCGGCGGCAGTGCCTAGAGCAGGCTCTTCAGCCGCAGCAGGTCGCGGAAGCCGGCCTCCAGCCTGACCCGGCCGGAGGCCCAGGCCTTCGCGAACTTCAGCTCGCCCGCGACCAGCGAGACCAGGTCGTCGCCGGTCATCGCCAGGCGGATCTCGGCCTTGTGCGCGGGCGGGCCCGGAGCGACCCCGTCCACGCGGATCCGGCCTCCGTCGAGCCGGCCCGTGAAGGTCCGGTCCAGGTCCGTGATGTGGCAGCTGAGGGAGCGGTCGAACGCGGCCGCGCCGCGCACGCCGGCCTCGGCCCGCTCGAGGTTGTCGGAGAGTCGGTCGAGTGCTTCACGGCACTCCTGGATCGTAGCCATCGTGATCACGACCGTACCGCAGAGCCGCGCGTGGCCGTGGGGGCGCTTCGGGGTAGCGTCGTGGCATGACCGACGAAGCAGCCGAGACCCGGGCCGAGGCCCCGAGCGCGGCCGGAGCCGGAGCCGGCGCAGAGGCCGGGGCGGAAACCCCCGTGGAGCCGGCCGAGCCCGCCGAGCCCGCTGAGCCCGCCGAGCCCGCGGGGCCGGCCGAGCCCGCCGGGCCCGTGGCGCTGGGCGTCGTACGCACCCCCACCGGCCACGCCGGGGTGGACGCGCACCTGGCGCGGCTGGCGGACGCGGACCACCTCGGGGCGGACGGACACGTCGAGGTGTACGAGGATGTCCACCGGGGGCTGCGTGAGGCGCTGACCGCGCTGGACGCACCCTCCGTCCCCGGACCGTACGAAAACAGGAGCTGAACCGAACGTGGCAGGAGTGGCACGCCGCCGCCTGGACGCCGAACTGGTACGCCGCAGCATGGCCCGCTCGCGCGAGCACGCCGCGCAGCTGATCGCCGCGGGCCGGGTGACCGTGGGCGGCACCACCGCGACCAAGGCCGCCACCCAGGTCGAGACCAGCGCGGCCCTCGTCGTCCTCAAGGACGACGACGACCCCGACTACGTCTCGCGCGGCGGACACAAGCTCGCGGGCGCCCTCGCGGCCTTCCGGCCGCAGGGCCTGCGGGTCGAGGGCCGCCGGGCGCTGGACGCGGGCGCCTCCACCGGAGGCTTCACCGACGTGCTGCTGCGCGCGGGCGTGGCCCACGTGATGGCGGTCGACGTCGGCTACGGGCAGCTCGCCTGGTCGCTGCAGAGCGACGACCGGGTCACCGTGAAGGACCGCACGAACGTGCGCGAGCTGACGGTCGAGCAGCTCGACGGCGTCCCGGTGGACCTCGTC
Organism: Streptomyces yangpuensis; assembly: GCF_024666385.1. Lineage (NCBI taxonomy): Bacteria > Bacillati > Actinomycetota > Actinomycetes > Kitasatosporales > Streptomycetaceae > Streptomyces > Streptomyces yangpuensis. The sequence continues at coordinate 1,732,109 of NZ_CP102514.1, read as the reverse complement.
GTCGGCGACCTGTCCTTCATCTCCATCGGCCTGGTGCTGCCCGCGCTGGTGCGGTGCACGGCGCCGGACGCGGACCTGGTGCTGATGGTGAAGCCGCAGTTCGAGGTCGGCAAGGAGCGGCTGGGCAGCGGCGGCGTCGTGCGCAGCCCGGAGCTGCGGGCGGAGGCCGTGCGCGAGGTCGCGGCCCGGGCCGCGGAGCTGGGGCTGGGCGTTCTCGGGGTGACCGCCAGTCCGCTGCCGGGGCCGTCGGGGAACGTGGAGTACTTTCTGTGGCTGAGGGCGGGGGCACCGGCACTCGACCCGGCGGATGTTGACCGTGCAGTGGCGGAGGGGCCTCAGTGACAGATTTTCCGGGGGAACGGACCGTATTCCTGCTCGCGCACACCGGGCGGCCCGCGGCCATCCGCAGCGCCGAGCTGGTCGTCAAGGGACTGCTGCGCTGCGGGCTGGGCGTACGGGTCTTCGAGCACGAGGCGGTGGACCTGCCGCTGCCGCCGGAGGTGGAGCTCGTCACCGAGTCCACGCCGGGGGTGCTCGACGGGTGCGAGCTGCTGGTGGTGCTGGGCGGCGACGGGACCCTGCTGCGGGGCGCCGAGTTCGCGCGCGCCTCGGGCGTGCCGATGCTGGGCGTCAACCTGGGCCGGGTCGGCTTCCTCGCGGAGGCCGAGCGCGACGACCTCGACAAGGTCGTGGACCGGGTGGTGACGCGTTCGTACGAGGTCGAGGAGCGGATGACCCTCGACGTGATCGTGCGCACGAACGGCGACGTCGTCCACCGGGACTGGGCGCTGAACGAGGCCGCGGTCCAGAAGGTGTCCCCGGAGCGGATGCTGGAGGTCGTCCTGGAGATCGACGGGCGCCCGGTGACCGGCTTCGGCTGCGACGGGATCGTCTGCGCCACGCCGACGGGTTCGACGGCGTACGCCTTCTCCGCGGGCGGGCCGGTGGTCTGGCCGGAGGTGGAGGCGCTGCTGATGGTGCCGATCAGTGCGCACGCGCTGTTCGCGAAGCCGCTGGTGACCTCGCCGAACTCGGTGCTGGCGGTGGAGGTGCAGAACGGCACCCCGCACGGTGTCCTGTGGTGCGACGGCCGGCGCACGGTGGAGCTGCCGGCCGGGGCCCGGGTGGAGGTCCGGCGGGGGGCGGTGCCCGTACGGCTCGCCCGGCTGCACCACGCGTCGTTCACGGACCGGCTCGTCGCGAAGTTCGCGCTGCCCGTGTCGGGCTGGCGGGGCGCACCCCACTGACGGCTTGTGCCGGAGGCCGGCGGGGCCGTGGCCCCCAAGCCCGGCCGGGATTCCGGGTGTTGCCGTCCGGTGCCCTTCGCGACAGCATTAATAGCACACGCGTTCGAGAAACTCGGAGCGGGTGACGTCACATGGCACCCGGGAAACCTCGGTATCGTCGTCCCGTGCTTGAGGAGATGCGGATACGGTCGCTCGGGGTCATCGACGACGCGGTGGTCGAGCTGTCGCCCGGTTTCACCGCGGTGACCGGCGAGACCGGCGCGGGCAAGACGATGGTCGTCACCAGCCTCGGGCTGCTGCTCGGCGGCCGGGCCGACCCGGCCCTGGTACGGATCGGGGCCAAGGCGGCGGTGGTCGAGGGCCGCATCGTCATGCGCCCGGACGCCCCCGCCGCGGTACGCGCCGAGGAGGCGGGCGCCGAGCTCGACGACGGCGCCCTGCTGATCAGCCGGACGGTGTCCGCCGAGGGCCGCTCGCGCGCCCACGTCGGCGGCCGGTCCGTGCCCGTCGGCCTGCTCGGCGAACTCGCCGACGACCTGGTCGCCGTACACGGGCAGACCGACCAGCAGGGCCTGCTCCGGCCGGCCCGCCAGCGGCAGGCGCTCGACCGGTACGCCGGGGACGCCGTCGCCGTCCCGCTGGAGAAGTACGGCTCGGCCTACCGCAGGCTGCGCGCGGTCACCGTGGAACTCGACGAGATCACCACCCGGGCCCGGGAACGGGCCCAGGAGGCGGACCTGCTCCGCTTCGGGCTCGACGAGATCGCCGCCGTGGAGCCGGTGGCCGGCGAGGACGCCGAGCTGGCGGCCGAGGCGGAACGGCTCGGGCACGCCGAGGCGCTGGCCCAGGCGGCCCAGGCGGCCCACGGCGCGCTCGCGGGCAACCCCGAGGACCCCGAGGCCATCGACGCGAACATGCTCGTCGCCGGAGCCCACCGGGCGCTGGAAGCCGTACGGTCGCACGACCCGGCGCTCGCCGCGCTCGCCGAGCGGATCGGTGAACTCGGCATCCTGCTGTCCGACGTGGCCGGGGAACTGGCGGGCTACGCCGACGACCTCGACGCCGATCCGCTGCGGCTGGCCGCGGTGGAGGAGCGCCGGGCGGCCCTGACGCAGCTGACGCGCAAGTACGGCACCGAAGGCACCGTGGAGGCCGTACTGGCGTGGGCCGAACAGGGCGCGGCGCGCCTGCTCGAACTGGACGGCGACGACGAGCGGATCACCGAGCTGACCGCGGAACGCGACGGGCTGCGCTCCGAACTGTCGCTGCTGGCCCAGGCCCTGACCGACGCCCGGGTGGAGGCGGCGACCCGCTTCGCCTCCGCGGTGACGGCGGAGCTGGCGTCGCTGGCGATGCCGCACGCCCGGGTGACGATCGACATCCGGCAGACCGAGGACCCCGAAGGAGTGGATGTGGACGGCCGCCCGGTCGCCTACGGCCCCTCCGGTACCGACGAGGTCGAACTGCTGCTGGCTCCGCACCCCGGCGCCCAGCCGCGGCCGATCGCCAAGGGCGCCTCGGGCGGTGAGCTGTCCCGCGTGATGCTCGCGGTGGAGGTCGTCTTCGCGGGCACCGACCCCGTTCCCACCTACCTCTTCGACGAGGTCGACGCCGGCGTCGGCGGCAAGGCGGCCGTCGAGATCGGCCGGCGGCTGGCGAAGCTCGCCAGGTCGGCACAGGTCGTGGTCGTCACCCACCTGCCGCAGGTGGCCGCCTTCGCCGACCGGCAACTGCTGGTGGAGAAGACCAACGACGGCTCGGTCACCCGCAGCGGGGTCACCGTCCTGGAGGGCGAGGACCGCGTCCGTGAGCTGTCGCGCATGCTCGCGGGCCACGAGGACTCCGTCTCCGCGCGGGCACACGCCGAGGAACTGCTGGCGGCGGCGCGCGCCGACATGTGAGCCCGAACACCACCCGAGGGCCCGGAACGCATGGCGTTCCGGGCCTTCCGCTTGTCCGCGACAGACCGGTTCGGAACCGAAAGGGATCGATCGGAGCGTCACTCTCCGGATTCCGCTTACGCCGTGTGAGTGAGGCCGGGGGGTGTCCTGCCGTATCTCGCACAGGATCCGCACCCGTATGGTCCCGGAACGCGCGTGCGGACTGGCATTCTTGGCGACGTCTCTGACTCCCCTCATCCTGGAGCTTCGGCCAGTGAGCAGCTCCCCGGTCTCCACCTCCGTCGCGGCACAGCCCTACGGGCGCCCGCCGCTGCGCACCGTCCAAGTGCTCGGCGACGGTGCGGGCGCCGGCAGCTGCGCGCACGTCCGATCACTCGCCACCGGGCTCGCCGCGCGCGGGGTACGGGTCACGGTGTGCGCCCCCGTCCAGGCGGAGGGTGAGTACGACTTCACCGGCGCCGGGGCGGAGTTCGCGCCCGACGCGGTGAGCGTGCTGCGGGCCGCGTGCGCCGGCGCGGACGTCGTCCACGCGCACGGAGTGCGGGCCGGCCTGCGGGCCGCGCTGGCCATACGCGGGCGCCGGGTGCCGCTGGTGGTGAGCTGGCACGGCGAAGGCCCGACGGCGCACGGCGCGCTCGGACGGCTGAGCCGGATACTGGAACGGCGCGTGGCGCGGGCCGCCGCGGTGGTCCTCGGGGCCTCCTCCGACCTCGTGGACCTGGCCCGCCGGCGGGGCGCCAGGGACGCGCGGCTGGCGCCGGTGGCCTTCCCGGCGGGCCCGGAAACGCCGTCGGACCCGGGCAAGGTGCGTGCGGAACTCGGCGTCGTGGAACGGCCGTTGCTCATCGCGGTCGGCAGTCTCGTGGCGCACCGCGGGTACTCCGTCCTGCTCGACGCGGCGCGGGAGTGGCGGGCCCTGGAACCAGCGCCGCTGCTGGTGATCGCGGGGGAGGGGCCGCTACGGGCCGAACTGGCCCGCCGGATCGCGGCGGAACGGCTGCCGGTCCGGCTCCTCGGCCGCCGCCGGGACGCGGCGCACCTGCTGGCCGCGGCGGACCTGGCGGTGCTGCCGAGCCGGTGGGAGGCGCGGGCCCTGCTGGCGCAGGAGGCGCTGCGGGCGGGCGTACCGCTGGTGGCGACGGCGGTGGGCGGTGTGCCGGAGCTGGTGGGGGAGGGCGCGGTGCTCGTCCCGCCGGGGGAGGCGGGGGCCCTGGCGTCGGCCGTGGCCGGCCTCCTGGCCGATCCGGCCCGCCGGTCCGACCTCGTCGCCGCAGGGCGCATCCAGGCCGCCACGTGGCCGTCGGAGGACGACACCGTGGCCCAGGTCCTGTCCGTCTACGACGAACTGACGGAACGCCGCCGTTAGCCCCGGCGGTGACGGACGGGGCGCCCCGCCGCGGGGCTCCGCGTACCCAGCCCCGCCGGCGATTGAGGCGCGGTCCGGGCAGCGCCCGCGTACCCAGCCCCGCCGGCGTTCGCAGGGCCACCCCGCCACGTCCGGCCGCGCCGCCGCCGCGGGGGCTCCGCCGCCGAACCCCCGCGCCTCAAACGCCGGCGAGGCTGAATCGGCCTGGCCCGGAGTCCGGCGCAGCGGCCGAAGCCCGCGAGGCCCCCAGGGGCCGAGCGGTGCGAGGGGCGCGTCAAGAAGGCGTGGTGTGGCGGCGGGCTCTGAGGGCCAGGCTGAGGGAGAGCACCGTCTCCGGGTCGTCAAGGTCCGTGCCCAGCAGCTCCGAGATGCGCGCCAGCCGGTTGTAGAGGGTCTGCCGGTTCAGGTGGAGCTCACGGGCCGTCTCCGCCTTGCGGCCCGCATGCGCCAGGTACGTCTCCAGCGTCGGCAGCAGCGGCGGCCGCGACGTCGCGTCGTGCGCCCGCAGCGGGCCGATCGCGCGGTCCACGAAGGCCGCCAGGTCCGGGTGTTCGCGCAGCCGCCACAGCAGCAGGTCGATGTCGAGGCGGCGGGCGTCGTACCAGGGCCTGGCCGGCAGGCCGTGGGCCGCCGTGGCGGTCTCCGCCGCGTGCCGCAGGCCCGAGGAGGCGGCCGCCCAGCCGCCCGCGACGCCGACGACCACCGCCGGCGGGGCGGTGGCCCGCTCCAGGCCCGCCCGTTCCACACCCGCCCGCAGCGCCGCCGCGACCCGGTCGGCGACCGCCGTGCGTTCCGACTCCGCCCGCAGCGACACCAGCAGCGGCACCCGGCCCTCGACCGGGCGGACCCCCAGCAGGACCGGCACCCCGACGGACGACAGCTCCTCCAGCACCGCGCGGGCCAGCACGGCCCAGTTGCCGGACGGGCCGAGGTCCGAGAGCCGCATGACCACCGGCAGCAGCGGTCCGGCACCCGGCCTGAAACCCAGCACCCGGGCCTGCGCCGGCGCGTCCTCCGCCGAGATCCGGCCCTCCGCCAGGTCCGTGAGGAAGTCGCCGCGGCCGCGTGCCGCCAGCTCCTCCTCCTGCCGCGCCTGCATCAGCACCACGGCCAGCACACCCGCGATGCGCTCCGCCGCCATCCGGTGCACCGGGAGCAGCGGGGCCGAGACCCCGACCAGCACCACCCGGGCCCGCACCGAGCCGGTGCCGTGGCCGCCGCCCGGTACGTCGATCACCACCGTGTTCGCGGACGGTTCGGCCTCGCGCTGGCCGCGCAGCCCCTCCCACACCTGGAGCGGGTCCGCGCCGGGGTCCCCGGCCGAGCTGGCGGCCGCGTACAGCAACTGCCCGTCCGGGGTCTCCAGGAAGACCGGGTTCCCCGTGAAGTCGGCCACGATGCGCAGCACCTGCGGGATGCCCCCGCCGCCCAACAGGGCCTCCGTACAGCGCCGGTGGACCTCCTCCGCCCGCTGGAGCAGCGCGTAGTGGCCGTTGACGATCTCGGTGTGGACCTCTTCGGTGACCGCGACGAAGGGGACCTCCCGGTGGAGCTGGACCAGTGGCAGTCCCGCCGTGCGCGCCGTCTCCACGATCGTGGCGGGCAGCCGCGTGAAGCGCGGGCCCAGTTCGACCACCAGCGCGGCGATGCCCCGGTCCGCGAGGCGGCGTACGAAGGCCCGCTGTTCGGCGGGGCGGGTGCCCAGGCCCAGCCCCGTGGTCAGCAGCAGCTCGCCGCCCTTGAGCAGGGAGGCGATGTTCGGCACCTCGCCCGCGTGCACCCAGCGGACGGTGCGGCCCAGGCGGTCGGCGCAGGCCACCACCTCCGGCAGGCCGCTGCGCAGCCCCGGCAGCTCCAGTGCCCGCTGAACCGTGATCCCGCCCTGGTTGTCCATGTCGCGGGACGCTATCAGGGGGTCAGGCCGGCCGGATGTTGTGGTTGAAGCGGAAGACGTTGTCCGGGTCGTACTCGCGCTTCACCCGTTCCAGGCGGCGCATGTTGTCCGCGCCGAGCCCGGAGACCACCCGGTCCGAGCCCTCGTCCCCGGTGAAGTTCAGGTACACCGCGCCGGTGCTCCACGGCTCGACGTCCGCGCGGACGTCCTTGACCCACTGCCGGCAGCGCTCGTCGTCGGCGGGGTCCTCCCAGATCCCGAACGGGTGCACCACCCAGGGGGAGTCCCGGTACGGCACCGGGTAGTCGGCCGGGCCGGAGGCGATCGCGCCGCCCTGAGGGAACAGGATGTGCTGGGTCCCGGTCGGCACCGGCATCGACGCGGCCCGGGAGCAGAACACGTCGACGAAGGCGTCCGGGGCGCCGGTCAGGTACTCCGCGGACCAGTAGTTCCGCAGCCCCGGCGGGTCGTCGATCATGCATTGGAGATCGGCGTACGCAATGGCGGTGACCAGCGCCGCCTCGTGCGGCAGCGCCAGCAGCGGCTCGGCGAGCTTCCGCAGCCGCTCCTCCGGGCCCGCGTACGTGAGCAGCGCCGCGCACACCAGCCGCCCGGCCAGGTGCGGGGGCACGAGCTCGTCGTCCGGGGGACCGGTCAGGAAGATCACGCCCCCGCTCGCCTCCGGCGGCCCGCCCTCCAGGATGTCCCGGTAGGTCCGCATCACCTCGGGACCGTTCTCCGGCAGGTACAGGACGAACGCGATGGCCATGCCGGGCAGTTCGTGCAGCCGCAGGGTGATCGCGGTGGCCACGCCGAAGTTGCCGCCGCCGCCGTGCAGGGCCCAGAACAGCTCCGGGCGCTCCTCGGAGGTGGTCTCCACGACCGAGCCGTCGGCCGTCACCAGCTCCACGCCCAGCAGGTTGTCCACGGCCAGCCCGCACTTGCGGTCCAGCCAGCCGCTGCCGCCGCCCAGGACGAAGCCGCCGACGCCGGTGGTGGAGGCCCGGCCGCCGGTGGTGGCCAGCCCGTACGGGGCGCAGGCCCGGTCCAGGTGGCTCATCGTCGCCCCGCCCTCGACCCGTACGGCGTGGGCCCCGGGGTGGACGGTGACCTCGTGCATCCGGCGCAGGTCGATCACGAGCGCGCCGTCGCCGAGGGCGGAACCGGAGACGCTGTGCCCGCCGCCCCGTACGGCGATCTTCAGGTCGAGGTCCCTCGCGAAGCGCACGGCGGTGGCCACGTCCTCCGGGCTCTCGCACTGGGCGATCACGGCGGGCCTGCGGTCGATCATCGCGTTGAAGACGGTCCGGGCCTCGTCGTAGCCCGGATCGTCCGGAGCGAACACCTCGCCGGACAGATCCTCGCGGAGCGCGGTCAGGGCCGCGCCCGCCTTCGAGAGGGGAGCCATGGCTGCCCCCTTCCAACGGACGGAGGGCATAAGACCATTCCAGCCTAGGCCCGGCGGATCACCGGGGCGCGGCGAACCGCACCGCACCCCGGGCGGGTCGTGGCCGGCTCAGCCGCCGTAGGCCCCGCTCGCGGTCAGCCGCAGCGCCGTGTCGATCAGCGGAACGTGGCTGAAGGCCTGCGGGAAGTTCCCGACCTGCCGCTGGAGCCGGGGGTCCCATTCCTCCGCGAGCAGGCCCAGGTCGTTGCGGAGCGCCAGCAGCCGCTCGAACAGCCGTCGTGCCTCGTCCACCCGGCCGATCATCGCCAGGTCGTCGGCCATCCAGAACGAGCAGGCGAGGAAGGCCCCCTCGTCGCCCTCCAGGCCGTCGACACCGGCCTCCTCACCCGCCGTCGGGTAGCGCAGGATGAAGCCGTCGGGCGTGGACAGCTCGCGCTGGATCGCCTCGATGGTGCCGATGACCCGCTTGTCGTCCGGCGGCAGGAAGCCCATCTGCGGGATCAGCAGCAGCGAGGCGTCCAGCTCCTTCGACCCGTACGACTGGGTGAAGGTGTTGCGTTCCTTGTCGTAGCCCTTCTCGCACACGTCCTGGTGGATCTCGTCGCGCAGTTCCCGCCACCGCTCCAGCGGGCCGTCCGCGTCCCCGCTCTCGATCAGCTTGATCGTGCGGTCCACGGCCACCCACGCCATCACCTTGGAGTGCACGAAGTGCCGGCGCGGGCCGCGCACCTCCCAGATGCCCTCGTCCGGCTCGGACCAGTGCGTCTCCAGGTAGCGGATCAGCTTGAGCTGGAGCACGGAGGCGTAGTCGCTGCGGGCCAGGCCGGTCATGTGGCCCAGGTGCAGGGCCTCGGTGACCTCGCCGTACACGTCGAGCTGGAGCTGGCCCGCGGCGCCGTTGCCGACGCGCACCGGGCGGGAGCCCTCGTATCCGGGCAGCCAGTCCAGCTCGGTCTCGCCGAGCTCGCGTTCGCCCGCGATCCCGTACATGATCTGCAGGTTCTCCGGGTCGCCGGCCACCGCGCGCAGCAGCCACTCGCGCCAGGCGCGGGCCTCCTCACGGTAGCCGGTGCGCAGCAGCGAGGAGAGGGTGATGGCCGCGTCCCGCAGCCAGGTGTAGCGGTAGTCCCAGTTGCGGACCCCGCCGATCTCCTCCGGGAGGGAGGTGGTCGGCGCGGCGACGATCCCGCCCGTGGGACCGTACGTGAGGGCCTTGAGAGTGATCAGCGAGCGGACCACGGCCTCCCGGTAGGGCCCGTGGTACGTGCACTGCTCGACCCACTCGCGCCAGAACTCGGCGGTGGACTCCAGGGCCGCCTCGGCGTCGGGGGCCTCGGGCGCGCCGCGGTGCGAGGGCTGCCAGCTGATGCTGAACGCGACCCGGTCGCCGGGTCCGACGGTGAAGTCGGAGTACGTCGTCAGGTCCTTGCCGTAGGTCTCCGCGTCGGTGTCCAGCCAGACCGAGTCGGGACCGGCGACGGCGACGGTGCGCCCGTCGACCTTGTGCACCCACGGCACCACCCGGCCGTAGCTGAAGCGCATCCGCAGGGTCGAGCGCATGGGGACGCGCCCGCTGACGCCCTCCACGATGCGGATCAGCTGCGGTGCGTGGTGCTCGCGCGGAGGCATGAAGTCGATCACGCGGACGCTGCCCCGGGGGGTGTCCCATTCGGACTCCAGCACCAGGGAGTCGCCGCGGTAGCGGCGGCGGGTGGCCCGCGGGGCCTCGGAGCCCGCCGGGAACGCCGGGCCGATCCGCCAGAACCCGTGATCCTCGGTGCCGAGAATGCTCGCGAACACGGCATGGGAGTCGAAGCGGGGCAGGCACAGCCAGTCCACCGCCCCGTCCCGGCAGACCAGCGCCGCGGTCTGCATGTCCCCGATCAGTGCGTAATCCTCGATGCGCCCGGACACGTGCATCTCCAGTCGAACGGCCACGTCCGCCCCGAAGGGCGCTTGCAATGCGCGTTTGCGCGGTCTCCTGTGTGCAGGTATCGCCGCGTGAGCCCATGATTCCGTATATCGGCCCGGTTAGGCCGTCCGACGGACTGCCCGGCGGTGATGTGTGCAATATCCGAGCAGGATATGACGGCACCCTAGTGATCTTCCCCAGGCCGCGGGGAATGCCGTTGCGCCGAACGGGTGAGCCGCGGGATCTCCGCCCCGGCGCACTTCGGCGCTCTGCTACGAGCCGTCGACGGCGCGTGGCCGGAGGCGGACCGGCCCGGGCGCTGATAGGCTGGTACCCCGTGGACCGGTGGTCTGCCTGTGCGAATCAGGGGCCCCGAAACCGCAGCTTCGGCGCCCCCTGAAACCCTTCCGGATCGACGGTGGCCGGCGTCGGACGCACCTCACTTCGCGACCACGGGAGCCCCCTCTTGGCGATGCCGCCCGCTGCTTTCCGAAACAGCACAGCCATGACGACCAAGCACATCTTCGTCACCGGGGGTGTCGCTTCCTCCCTCGGCAAGGGCCTGACGGCCTCCAGCCTGGGTGCGCTTCTGAAGGCGCGCGGCCTGCGGGTCACGATGCAGAAGCTCGACCCGTACCTGAACGTCGACCCCGGCACGATGAACCCGTTCCAGCACGGCGAGGTGTTCGTCACCAACGACGGCGCCGAGACCGACCTGGACATCGGCCACTACGAGCGCTTCCTCGACGTCGACCTCGACGGCTCGGCCAACGTCACCACCGGCCAGGTCTACAACACGGTCATCGCCAAGGAGCGCCGCGGCGAGTACCTCGGTGACACCGTGCAGGTCATCCCGCACATCACCAACGAGATCAAGCACCGCATCCGCCGCATGGCGACCGAGGACGTCGACGTCGTCATCACCGAGGTCGGCGGCACCGTCGGCGACATCGAGTCGCTGCCGTTCCTGGAGACTGTCCGCCAGGTCCGCCACGAGGTCGGCCGCGACAACGTCTTCGTCGTGCACATCTCGCTGCTGCCCTACATCGGCCCCTCCGGCGAGCTGAAGACCAAGCCGACCCAGCACTCCGTCGCGGCCCTGCGCAACATCGGCATCCAGCCCGACGCCATCGTGCTGCGCGCCGACCGCGACGTGCCGACCAGCATCAAGCGCAAGATCTCGCTGATGTGCGACGTGGACGAGGCGGCCGTGGTCGCCGCCATCGACGCCAAGTCGATCTACGACATCCCGAAGGTCCTGCACACCGAGGGCCTCGACGCGTACGTCGTGCGCAAGCTCGACCTGCCCTTCCGCGACGTCGACTGGACCGTCTGGGAGGACCTCCTCGACCGCGTCCACAACCCCGACCACGAGGTCAAGGTCGCGCTCGTCGGCAAGTACATCGACCTGCCCGACGCGTACCTGTCGGTGACCGAGGCGCTGCGCGCCGGCGGCTTCGCCAACAAGGCCCGTGTCCAGATCAAGTGGGTCACCTCCGACGACTGCAAGACCCCCGCGGGCGCGGCGGCCCAGTTGTCCGACGTGGACGCGATCTGCGTGCCCGGCGGCTTCGGCGACCGCGGCGTGAACGGCAAGGTCGGCGCGATCACCTACGCCCGCGAGAACAGGATCCCGCTGCTCGGCCTCTGCCTGGGCCTGCAGTGCGTGGTCATCGAGGCCGCGCGCAACCTCGCGGGCATCGAGGACGCCAACTCCACCGAGTTCGACGCCTCCACCCCGCACCCGGTCATCTCGACCATGGAGGAGCAGCTGGCCTTCGTCGAGGGCGCGGGCGACCTGGGCGGCACCATGCGCCTGGGCATGTACCCGGCGAAGCTCGCCGAGGGCTCCATCGTGCGCGAGGTCTACGGCGACCAGGCGTACGTGGACGAGCGCCACCGCCACCGCTACGAGGTCAACAACTCCTACCGCGGTGAGCTCGAGAAGAAGGCCGGCCTGGTCTTCTCCGGCACCTCCCCGGACAACAAGCTCGTCGAGTACGTCGAGTACCCGCGCGAGGTCCACCCCTACCTGGTGGCCACCCAGGCCCACCCGGAGCTGCGCTCGCGCCCGACGCGCCCGCACCCGCTGTTCGCGGGTCTGGTCAAGGCGGCGGTGGAGCGGCAGCAGTCCGCGAAGTGAGCGCCTGACCGCATAACGTAGACGGCCGGGGTACGGAAGATCCGTACCCCGGCTGTCGCGCGTTGTGGAGGGCTTCGGGGCATGAACATCAAGGACACGTCGGAAACCTGGGAGACGCTGTCGAGCCGACGGCCGTTCCAGGGCGCGAAGACGGCGGTGGACTCCGACGAGGTCCGGATGCCGGACGGCTCGACCGCCCGCCGCGACTACCAGGTGCACCCCGGCTCGGTGTGCGTGCTCGCGCTGGACGAGGACGGGCGGGTGCTGGTCCTCAGCCAGTACCGGCACCCGGTGCGGCGGCGGCTGTGGGAGCTGCCGGCCGGGCTGCTCGACGTCCCCGGCGAGAACCCGCTGCTCGGCGCCCAGCGCGAACTCTACGAGGAGGCGCACGCCAAGGCCGAGGACTGGCGGGTGCTGGTCGACTTCTACGCCTCGCCCGGCGGCTCGGACGAGGCGATCCGGGTCTTCCTCGCCCGGGGCGTGTCGGAGGCGGACGGCGAGCGCTACTCCGAGTCCGGGTCGGAGGAGGCGGACATGGAGGTGACCTGGGTGCCGCTGGCCGAGCTGGTACGGGGCGTCCTGGCGGGCGAGCTCGGCAACCCGGGCCTGGTGACGGGCGTGCTGGCGCTGTCCGCCGCGCTGGCCGGCGAGGGCGGCGTCGACGCCCTCCGCCCGGCCCTCGCGCCGTGGCCGGCCCGGCCGTACGAGGCGTAGCCGAGGAATCCCGCCCGCAGCCCCGGCCCGCAGCCCCGGCCCGCGGCCCCGGCCCCGGAGATTGCGGGCCCCGTCGGAGATCGGGGCGCGGGCTGCGGGGCAGAGCCCCCGGGTAACGGCGCGACGGCGGGTCGGGGAGGGCCCCGCGCGGCGGCGAACCCCGGCCGCGTTGCCGCGGCCCGGCCCGGTCCGCGGCAACCCGGCCGCGCCGCCGGGCACCGCACGGGAAAAAGCGGACCATCCGCTGATCCGATTGGGGGATTTACCCGCCGCGCTCCCCACGGGCCGTCGCTCTGCGTGAACTACGCTCGCAATCCGAAGCAGGGAGAGGAGCGGATCCGTGACGGATTTCGTCGGGCGGCGGCGTGAGCTCAAGGAGCTGCGCGAGGACATCGCGCGGACCGGGCTCGACACCCTCTCCGGCCGCAAGGCCAAGGCCCCGCGGGCGCGGGTGCTGCTCGTCGCCGGCCGCCCCGGATCCGGCCGGACCGCCCTCGCGGAGACGTTCGTGCGCGAGGTCGCCGACCAGTACCCCGACGGGGTGCTGCGGACCAGGCTCACCGCCCCGGGCGGGGAGACCGTCGCGACCGAGCGCGCCCTGCGGGGCCTGCTCGCCGGGCTGGGCCGGCGCACCCCGCCCGGCGCCGGTGAGGACGAGCTCAGCTCCGCCCTGCGTACCGCGCTCCAGGAGCGGCGGGCGATCATCCTGATCGACGACGCGGCCGATCCGCACCAGGTCGACGCCCTGCTTCCGGACACCCCCGAGTGCCTCGTCGTCGTCACCGCCGAGGGCCCGCTCACCGGCATTCCCGACGTACGCCCCTGCACCCTCGGCGGCCTGGACACCGTCTCCGCCGTCGCGATGCTCGCCCGCCGCATCGGCGACACCCGCATCACCGCCGACCCGCGGGCCGCCGAGGCCCTCACCGAGGCCTGCGGGGGCCAGCCCGCCGCCCTCGAACTCGTCGGCGGCTGGCTCGGGGCCCGCCCCAAGGCCGCCGTCGCCGACGTGGCCAAGCAGCTCCACGACACTCCCGCCGGCGCCGGCGGGCCGCTCGCCCGCGCCTTCCGGCTCGTCTACGACTCCCTGCCGCAGCCCGCCCAGCGCACGCTGCGCCTGCTGCCGCTCGCCCCGGCCGGCCTCGTCGACTCGCACACCGCCTCCGCGCTGGCCGGCTGCTCCGTGGCCGCCGCGCAGTCCACGCTCGACGACTTCGCCGCTCTGGGGCTGCTCCGGCACGCCCCCGACGGCCTGTTCCTGCTGCCCGGCTGCCTCGCGCCGATGCTCCAGGCTCTGCTGGAGACCAAGGAGCGGCCCGCCGAGGTCCAGCTGGCCCGCGCCCGGATGCTGGAGCGGACCGTCCGGCTGCTCCACTCCTGCCGGGCCATGGCGGCCGCCGAGGGCGACGCACTCGACGCCGACCTCCAGGAGCTGCTGGACGGCCTCCCGCGCGCCCTGCGCTTCCCCGACCGGCGTGCCGCCGCCGTCTGGCTGGACACCCGGCTCCCGGCGCTCTCCGCGGCGGCCTCCCTGGCGGTCGCCGACGGTGAGCTGGACACCCTGGCCCGCCGGCTGGTCGCCGCCCTCGTACGGGCCCTCGCGGACCACCGGGGGACCACGGAGGCGGCCCCCGAGCTCTACGGGCTGCACCGTCTGGTGCTGGACGTGGCCGAGCGCCGCGGCCTGCACCGGGAGCAGGCGGCGGCGCTGCTGAACCTGGCCGACCTGGACGCGGAGACCGGCCGCACGCAGGAGGCCCTGGAGCGCTACCGGGCCGCGCTGGACGCCGGACGGGCGGCGAACGACCCGTACGCGACGGGCCGCGCGATGGAATCCGTAGGGGGTGCCTACCAGGAGCTGGCCGACTGGCACCGGGCCTCCGACTGGTTCGGCCGGGCCCTGTCCCAGGCACTCTCGCGCGGGGAGCGGGCGGACGAGGCCCGGCTGTACGGGCGCCTCGGCAACGTCCACACGTACGCGGGCCGGTACGGGGACGCGCTGCGCAGCTGGCGGGCGGCCGCCGCGGGCTACCGCAAACTCGCCGATGTGCCGGGCCAGGCCAAGGCGTTGAGCGAGATGGCGCGGGTGCAGGAGTACGCGGGCCGGCCCGAGGAATCCCTGCACACCTGCCGCGAGGCGGTGGAGCTGGCGCGCCGGGCCGGGGACCAGCGACTTCAGGCCGCGCTGCAGGTCCGGCTGGCCGACACGCTGGACCGGCTGGGGGACCCCGCGGCGGCGAGACTGCACCGCTCCGCCGCAGACAGATTGCTGGGAGACGACCCCGCTGCCTGCGAAATCCGCAGTGGATCCGACTGAGATTATTGGTTTGCAAGGCTAGACAGCGACTCATCCTTCATTAAACTGGCTTCACCACGTCATCTCGTGGTGCATCCCGTTGCGCACTCTTGTGGGCGGGTATGTATGGAAGTGCCCCGTTATTTCCCCCTGAGTCAAGGACCGTGATCGACGATGAAGGTCGGCATCCCCCGCGAGGTCAAGAACAACGAGTTCCGGGTCGCCATCACGCCTGCCGGCGTGCATGAGCTGGTCCGAAACGGCCACCAGGTCTTCATCGAGCAGAACGCCGGCGTCGGCTCCTCGATCACGGACGCCGAGTACGTCGCGGCGGGCGCGGAGATCCTCGGCACCGCCGACGAGGTCTGGGCCACCGCCGACCTGCTGCTGAAGGTCAAGGAGCCGATCGCGGAGGAGTACCACCGTCTCCGCAAGGACCAGACGCTCTTCACCTACCTGCACCTGGCGGCCTCCCGCGAGTGCACGGACGCCCTGCTGGAGTCCGGCACCACCGCCATCGCCTACGAGACGGTCGAGCTCGCCAACCGCGCGCTCCCGCTGCTCGCCCCGATGTCCGAGGTCGCGGGCCGCCTGGCCCCGCAGGTCGGCGCCTACCACCTGATGCGCTCGGCCGGCGGCCGCGGCGTCCTCCCGGGCGGTGTCCCCGGCACCCACGCCGGTGAGTGCGTCGTCATCGGCGGCGGCGTCTCCGGCTGGAACGCCGCGCAGATCGCCATCGGCATGGGCTTCCACGTGACCCTGCTCGACCGCGACATCAACAAGCTCCGTGAGGCCGACAAGATCTTCGGCACGAAGATCAAGACGATCGTCTCCAACGCCTACGAGCTGGAGAAGGCCGTCGTCGAGGCCGACCTCGTCATCGGTGCCGTCCTGATCCCGGGTGCGAAGGCCCCGAAGCTGGTCACCAACGAGCTCGTCGCCAAGATGAAGCCCGGAAGTGTACTTGTCGACATTGCAATCGACCAGGGCGGCTGCTTCGAGGACTCCCGTCCGACCACCCACGCCGAGCCGACCTTCCAGGTCCACAACTCGGTCTTCTACTGCGTCGCCAACATGCCGGGCGCGGTGCCGAACACCTCCACCTACGCGCTGACCAACGCCACGCTGCCCTACATCGTGCAGCTCGCGAACCTCGGCTGGGTCGAGGCGCTGCGCCGTGACCCCGCGCTCGCCCTGGGCCTCAACACCCATGACGGGCAGGTCGTTTACGGTCCGGTCGCCGAGGCCCACGGCCTGGAGACCCTCGAGCTCGGCACCCTGCTGGGCTGACCCGTCAACGACTGACGTCAATCTCACGTATCCGGCCGGACCTTGCCCGCAAGGTCCGGCCGGACGTGTTTGCGGACTGTCCCGGGATCCCGCTCAACTCGCCTCGAACGTAACCCTTTAACCCTTTCGCGCACCCGCGAAACTTCGCGGCGGCGGCGTGGACGCCCTTGACAGAGTGGTGTTCGGTTGCCGACACATCGTGCCGGGTCCGGCGGATTGTGTTGCCGCTGGGTGGTGACACGCCATAGAGTCGCCAACCGTCGGCATGGTGCCACGCTGACCTATCGATAAGTGTCCTGGTCACGTCCGAGGAGGTAAGACGACTTGTGAATGAGTCGACATTTACTCCTGGGGGTGGTGCAGCAGGCGTCCCTGAGCGGGGCCAGAGTCCTGCCGGGCTCGAAGCTGTCGGCTCCGTCGCAGTACGCACCTTCGCAAACCACCAGCACATGACGACGCCCCAAAAGAGCATGGACGGCCTAGACGTGAACTCCAGGGCCGGCGACCTGAGCGGCGATACGCCCACGGGATTCGCCGACTACGACAATGTGCCCGAGGGGCACTTCTACGACCCCGACGCGGAGTACGAACCGGACCCCGAGTACGCGGCCACCCTCGCCCCCGACGCTGCCCGCCAGCGCCGTGAGCGGATCGGCCCGACCGGACGCCCGCTCCCGTACTTCCCGATCCCGGGTCCGCTGACCGACCACGGTCCGGCGAAGATCATCGCGATGTGCAACCAGAAGGGCGGCGTGGGCAAGACCACGTCGACCATCAACCTGGGCGCCGCACTCGCCGAGTACGGGCGCCGCGTGCTGCTCGTCGATTTCGACCCGCAGGGCGCGCTGTCCGTGGGCCTCGGCGTGAACCCGATGGAACTCGACCTGACGGTCTACAACCTGCTCATGGAGCGGGGCATGTCGGCCGACGAGGTGCTGCTCAAGACGGCGGTCCCCAACATGGACCTGCTGCCCAGCAACATCGACCTGTCCGCTGCGGAAGTGCAGCTGGTCAGCGAGGTCGCGCGCGAGTCCACCCTGCAGCGGGCCCTGAAGCCCCTGATGGCCGACTACGACTACATCGTGATCGACTGTCAGCCCTCGCTCGGTCTGCTGACCGTGAACGCCCTGACGGCGGCTCACAAGGTCATCGTCCCGCTGGAGTGCGAGTTCTTCGCACTGCGCGGCGTGGCGCTGCTGACCGAGACCATCGAGAAGGTGCAGGAGCGGCTCAACCCCGAGCTGGAGCTCGACGGCATCCTCGCCACGATGTACGACTCCCGTACGGTGCACAGCCGCGAGGTGCTGGCGCGTGTCGTCGAGGCGTTCGACGACCACGTCTACCACACGGTCATCGGCCGCACGGTGCGCTTCCCGGAGACCACGGTCGCCGGTGAGCCGATCACGACGTACGCGTCCAACTCCGTCGGCGCCGCCGCCTATCGCCAGTTGGCCAGGGAGGTGCTCGCCCGTTGTCACGCCGAGTGAGTCTGCCCGGCGCCGACGAACTGTTCCGCACGACCGGGGGGATGGCGCTGCAGTCGTCCTCGCCGCGCCGCGGGGCCGAGGAGGCACCCGCCGCGGAACACTCGGCCGCTCCGGCCGGGGGTACGGCGGGAGAGGGCCGCAGCCGGGAGGCTGAGGCCGGTACGGACGCGGGCGGACCCGTCGTGGGGCAGCCGCGGCGAGCGCAGGAAGGTTCTGTCAGCCCGGCCGGGCAGACCGCCGGGGCGGCCGCCGCCCCGGCCGGGGCGACCCGGCGGGGCAAGGGCCAGGGCCGCGGCGCGAACCGGCGGCCCAGCGGCCGCGAACGGCACGACGAGAAGATCACGGTCTACGTCTCCGCCGAGGAGCTGATGGACCTGGAGCACGCGCGGCTGGTGCTGCGCGGGGAACACGGCCTGGCCGTCGACCGCGGCCGCATCGTCCGCGAGGCGGTGGCGGTCGTCCTCGCCGACCTGGAGTCCCGCGGCGACGCCAGCATCCTGGTCCGCCGCCTCCGCGGCCGCTAGGCCCCCTGCGGGCCGCCTGCGGCGCCGCTCAGCCGGGACGGAACCGTGCCGTGCCCGATGTCTTGCCGAGAGGCCGCCGACCTGCCGTCGGCGGCCTCTCCGCTTCGCAGTCTGCGGCGCCACCTGCGGTGCGCTTCCCGGGCTGCCGGCCGCCGGCCCGCAAGCGCCTGCCTGGACGGCCCGCCTGCCGCGGGCTCTGCGGCCCCACTCCCGTGCGGGCGCCGCGTGCCGATCGGCCGGCGGGGTGCCGCCGGGCCAAGCCCGGCGCGGCGGTCGCTGCGGCCCGGCCCGCCGGGCGGGGAATCGTTCGGGCAGGGCCTAGGCTTTTCGTGGCCGACCTGCCGTTTCTTCCGTACCCACCTGGACCGCCATGCCCCCCGATCACCACGCCGCCCGCCCGGCCCGCCGGAGCCTGGGGCGCGGGCCGGGCGCCGCCGAGGCCCCGGTGTCCGACCCGGAGGAGGCCGAGGCCCCCGTCACCGGCCCGGCTGGGCCCGTCGGCGGTAGCTCGGCCGCCGCACGCGTCACCGAGGTGCCCGGCGCCGGGCCGGGTGCCGCCGAGGCCCCGGCCCCCGCTGCGGTCGCGCCCGAGCCGGCCGGCGGGACCGGGGAGCCGGCCGGGTCTGTCGACGGGGCCGGCGGGGCGACGGAGGCGGCCGGGGCCGCTGCGGGGGCGGGGGCGCGGGAGCCCGCGGGCGCCGGCGCGGCGGGTCCCGCGGGAGGCGACGGGCGGTTCACGTTGCGGCTCGACAACTTCGAGGGGCCCTTCGACCTGCTGCTCCAGCTGATCTCCCGGCACAAGCTCGACGTCACCGAGGTCGCGCTGTCCAAGGTCACCGACGAGTTCATGACGTACATCCGGGCCATGGGGCCCGACTGGGACCTCGACCAGACCACCGAGTTCCTCGTCGTCGCCGCGACCCTGCTCGACCTCAAAGCCGCCCGGCTGCTGCCGGTGGCCGAGGTCGAGGACGAGGCCGACCTCGCCCTCCTGGAGGCCCGGGACCTGCTCTTCGCGCGCCTGCTGCAGTACCGCGCGTACAAGCAGATCGCCGAGATCTTCGAGCGCCGCGCGGAGACCGAGGGCCGCCGCTACCCCCGGACGGTCGGGCTGGAACCGCACCACGCCGACCTGCTGCCCGACGTCGTCATCAGCATCGGCGCGGAAGGGTTCGCCCGGCTCGCCGTCAAGGCCATGCAGCCCAAGGCCAGGCCCCAGGTCTACGTGGACCACATCCACGCGCCCCTCGTCAGCGTGCGCGAGCAGGCCGGCGTCGTGGTGCGGATGCTGAAGACGCGCGGCGAGGCGACCTTCCAGGAGCTCACCGAGGACGCCGAGGACACCCTCACCGTCGTGGCGCGCTTCCTGGCCCTCCTGGAGCTCTACCGGGAGAAGGCGGTCGCCCTCGACCAGGAGGAGGCCCTGCGGACGCTCACCGTGCGCTGGAGCGGCGGGGACGGCGACGGCATGCCGACGGTGACCGACGAGTTCGACCAGATCGTGGAGGCGAAGGATTGAGCAGCGACGTCGGCGCGGTCGCCGCGCTGGAACTGAAGCCGGCCCTGGAGGCCGTCCTCATGGTCGTGGACGAGCCCGCGACCGAGGCGCACCTCGCCAAGGTGCTGGAGTGCACCCCGCGTGAGGTCGCGGACGCGCTGCGGGAGCTCGCCGACGAGTACACGGCCGCGCGCCGGGGCTTCGAGCTGCGGCTCGTCGCGGGCGGATGGCGTTTCTACACCCGGGCGCAGTACGCCCCGGCCGTGGAGGCCTTCGTCCTCGACGGCCAGCAGGCCCGGCTCACCCAGGCGGCGCTGGAGACCCTGGCGGTCGTCGCGTACCGCCAGCCGGTGAGCCGGTCGCGGGTCTCCGCCGTACGCGGAGTCAACTGCGACGGGGTCATGCGGACCCTGCTCCAGCGCGGTCTGGTGGAGGAGGCGGGGACGGAACCCGAAACAGGTGCGATCCTATACAGGACGACGAACTACTTTCTGGAGCGGATGGGCCTGCGCGGCCTGGACGAGCTCCCGGAGCTCGCGCCCTTCCTCCCCGAGGCGGACGCGATCGAAGCCGAGACGCAAGAAGGTGTGCCGTCGTTCGATCCGGACGCACCGGACACCGATGAAGACGACAAGACGACGGAACTTTGATGCGAAGCAGCGGCAACGGCAACGGTGGCAACAGGAACAGCGGCGGCGGTGGCGGCGGCGGGCGCGGTAGCGCCCGTGGCGGCGGCTCCGGCGGCGGCGGTGGCTACCGCGGCGGCTCCGGCAGCGGCGGCTCCCGTGGCGGCAGCGGTTCCGGCGGTGGCGGCTACCGGGGCGGCAGCGGCTCGGGCGGCGGCTCCGGCAGCGGCGGTGGCTACCGCAGCGGTCAGGGCGGCTCGCGCGACCGCGACCGCGACCAGGCGCCCCAGCGTCCCCGCAACCCCCGCCCGGAGGAGCGCCGCTACGACGTCGGCCCCGAGGGCGAGCGCACCCGCGGCGCCCGCGGTGACGCGGCGCGCGGCGGCGCCAAGGGCGGTCCCCGCACCTCCAAGACCCCCGGCATCGGCGGCGCCGGCGGCCCGCGCCGCGGTCCGGGCAGCCGCAGCGGCCAGTCCCGCCCGCGTGAGCTGGACGCGCGCATCGAGGAGCGCGTGCGCGACCGGTACGCCGACAAGCCCGTGATCCGGACCCCGAAGACGTTCCCGGGCGCCGAGCAGGAGGGCGAGCGGCTGCAGAAGGTCCTCGCCCGCGCCGGCATGGGCTCGCGCCGTGCCTGTGAGGAGCTCATCGAGCAGGCCCGCGTCGAGGTCAACGGCGAGATCGTCACCGAGCAGGGCAAGCGCGTCCAGCCGAAGGACGAGATCAAGGTGGACGGCCTGACCGTCGCCACCCAGTCGTACCTGTTCTTCGCGCTGAACAAGCCGGCCGGTGTCGTCTCCACCATGGAGGACCCGGACGGCCGCCAGTGCCTGGGCGACTACGTCAACAACCGCGAGACGCGCCTGTTCCACGTCGGCCGGCTCGACACCGAGACCGAGGGCATCATCCTGCTCACCAACCACGGTGAGCTGGCCCACCGCCTCACGCACCCGAAGTACGGCGTGAAGAAGACCTACGTCGCCGCGATCACCGGCTCGCTGCCGCGCGACATCGGCAAGCGGCTCAAGGACGGCATCGAGCTCGAGGACGGCTGGGCCCGCGCCGACAACTTCCGCGTGCTGGACCAGGTCGGCAAGAACTACATGGTCGAGGTGACCCTCCACGAGGGCCGCAAGCACATCGTCCGCCGCATGCTGTCCGAGGCGGGCTTCCCCGTCGACAAGCTCGTCCGGACCTCCTTCGGACCGATCGAGCTGGGAGACCAGAAGTCCGGCTGGCTGCGCCGCCTGACCAACACCGAGGTCGGCATGCTGATGCGCGAGGTCGGTCTGTAGGACCCCGCGCCACCCGCTCCACCCCGCTCCACGAAAAGCCCGCAGTGCCCACGGCACCGCGGGCTTTTCCCTTGCCCCCGCCCCGCATCCCTGTTTATAGTCACAGTGACTATTAAAGGAAGTGGGGGCCGGGCATGAACTGGACCTTGAGCTGGACCGAGGTGCTCGGGTTCGCCACGGGCGCCCTGTGCGTCTGGCTGGTGGCCCGCCAGCACATCGCCAACTGGCCGATCGGCATCGCCAACAACGTCTTCTTCATCGTTCTCTTCACCCAGGCCGGCCTCTACGCCGACGCCGGGCTCCAGATCGTCTTCATCGCCCTCGCCGCGTACGGCTGGTGGTCCTGGACCCACGGGGGTGGACCAGGAACCGCCGAAGCCCTGCCGGTGCGCCGCACCACGCGCACCGAATGGGTCTGGCTGGCCGCGGCGGGGGCGGCGGGGACCCTCGGCCTGACCCTGCTCCTGTCCCGGGCCACCGACTCGACCGTCCCCTTCTGGGACGCCGTCACGACCGCGCTCTCCCTCACGGCGACGTACGGCCAGTGCCGCAAGCTGGTCGAGTCCTGGTGGCTGTGGATCGCTGCCGACCTCGTCTACATCCCGCTGTACGTCCACAAGGGGCTCCACCTCACCGCCCTGCTCTACGTCGGCTTCCTCGCGCTCTGCGTCGTCGGCCTGCTCGGCTGGCGGCGCACGCTCGCCGAACGCGGCACCCGCACGGCCCTGGGGGCGACGGCATGAGGCGCTTCGGCCACGGGCTGGTGCTCGGCAAGTTCTACCCGCCGCACGCCGGCCACCACCACCTGGTGCGCACCGCCCAGGACCGCTGCGAGCGGCTGACCGTCCTGGTCTGCGCGGCCTCCGTGGAATCGGTGCCGCTCGCCGACCGCGTCGCCTGGATGCGCGAGGCCCACCCGGACGCGGACGTCGTCGGAGCCGTCGACGACATCCCCGTCGACCTGCACGACCCCGAGATCTGGGAGGCCCACATGGCGATCTTCCGGGCCGCGGTCGGCCGCCCCGTCGACGCCGTCTTCACCTCGGAGGAGTACGGCACCGAACTCGCGCGCCGGTTCGGCGCCGAGGAGGTCTGCGTGGACCCCGCCCGGACCCTGTTCCCGGTCTCCGGGACGGCGGTCCGGGCCGACCCGGCCGCCTGCTGGGACTTCCTGGGACCCGCCGTACGGGCCCGCCTCGCGCGCCGTGTCGTCGTCCTCGGCGCCGAGTCCACCGGGACGACCACCCTGTCCCGGGACCTGGCCGCGCATCTCCGGGCCCGCGGCGGGGTCTGGGCGGCCACGGGCTGGGTCGAGGAGTACGGACGCCGCTACAGCGAGGAGAAGCTCGCCGCGGCCCGGGCCGCCGACCCGGCCGCCACCTGGGCGGACGTCTCCTTCACCTCGGAGGAGTTCCCCGTCATCGCCCGCCGCCAGGACGAGGAGGAGGAGCGGGCGGCCCGCCAGGGCTCCCCGGTGCTGGTCTGCGACACCGACTCCTTCGCCACCGGCATCTGGCACGAGCGGTACATGGGCGGCCGCAACGCCGAGGTCGAGCGGATCGCCGCGCGCACGCACCGGAACCTGTACCTGCTCACCGAGGACGCCGACGTGCCCTTCGAGGACGACGGACTGCGCGACGGGCCCCACCTCAGACCGTGGATGACCCGGCGCTTCCGCGAGGAGCTGGAAGCCACCGGCAAGCGCTACGTGTCCGTGCGGGGCGACCGCCGGGAGCGGCTCGCCACGGCGGTGACGGCCGTCGACGCACTGCTCGCCGAAGGCTGGCGGTTCGCCGACCCCCTCCCGGAGAACCGGTGAACGGGGCGGCGGGGCCGGGCTATGACCCGTATGCCTTCGAGCCGTTCGCGGTGACCGTCGACCTCGCTGTCTTCACCGTGCGCGGCGGCGCCCTGCACGTCCTGCTGATCCGGCGCGGCCAGGAGCCGTACGCGGGCTCCTGGGCGCTGCCCGGCGGGTTCGTCCTGCCCCGGGAGTCCGCCGAGGCGGCCGCCCGGCGTGAACTGGCCGAGGAGACCGGCCTGCCCGAACACATTGTGGCGGCCCTGCACCTGGAACAGCTGCGCACCTACAGCGAGCCCGACCGGGACCCCCGGATGCGGGTCGTCTCGGTGGCCTTCACGGCCCTCGTCCCGGACCTGCCCGAGCCGGCTGCCGAGGGCGGAGGGGACGCGGCGCAGGCCCGCTGGCTGCCGCTGGGCGAGGCCCCGGACCTGGCCTTCGACCACGCGGTGATCCTGGCGGACGCGCGTGAGCGGGTCCGCTCGAAGCTGGAGTACACCTGCCTGGCCACCGCCTTCTGCCCGCCCGAGTTCACCCTCGGGGAGCTCCTGGCCGTCTACGAGACCGTCTGGGACACCGTGCTCGACCGCCCCAACTTCCGCCGCAAGGTCCTGACGACGCCCGGGTTCGTCGAGGCCGTACCGGGCGCCGCCCGGCTCACCGGGGGACGCGGCAAACCGGCCGCCCTCTACCGGGCCGGCCCGGCGACCGCCCTCCATCCACCTCTGCTCCGACCGGAAGGACCCACACGATGACCAAACGAGCCGCGACCGGCGCACTGATCGGCCTGGCCCTGGGCGACGCCCTGGGCTTCCCGACCGAGTTCAACGACGTTCCCGCGATCCTCGCCAGGACGGGCCCGTGGCGCGAGATGCACCTGCCCCGCCCCGCGATCGTCACGGACGACACCCAGATGACCCTCGCCCTGGCCCGCGGCATCCGCACCGCGACGGCCCGCGGCCACATAGGACCGCTGTGGCTGACCCCGCCCGTCCGCCAGGAGTTCGTCGACTGGTACCACTCCCCGGAGAACAACCGGGCGCCCGGCAACACCTGCCTGCAGGCCTGCAGCCTGCTGAACGACCCGCAGCGCGACTGGCGCGACGCCAGCCGGACCGGCTCCAAGGGCTGCGGCGCGAACATGCGAGTGGCCCCCGTCGGGCTGGTGCCCGGCTGGACCGACGAGGAACGGGCCGGCGCCGCCCAGCTCCAGTCCGCCCTCACCCACGGCCACCCGACGGCGCTCGCCGCCTCCGACCTGACCGCGCGGGCGGTGCACCTGCTGGCCGCCGGCATCGAGGTCACCGGGCTCGTCGGACAGCTGCGCTCGTACGCCCTGGAGAACCGCACCCGCTATCACGAGCGCTGGCTCGGCGACCTCTGGATGCGCACCACCTCCGACGCCACGCCCGAATCCTTCATCGCGCGCGGCTGGGACGAGTGCCTGGAGGTGCTCGACCGGCTGGCGGCCGCCCTGAAGACCCCGTCCCCCGAGACCGACCCCTGCCTGACCACCGGCGACGGCTGGATCGCCGAAGAGGCCCTCGCCACCGCCCTGCAGTGCTTCCTCCTCTTCCCGGACGAGCCCCTGACCGCCCTGCGCCGCGCCGCCTGCACGAGGGGCGACTCCGACTCCATCGCCTGCCTCGCCGGCGCCTTCGCCGGAGCCCACCTCGGGGCGGACGTCTGGCCGCGCGAGTGGGAGGGCCGCATCGAGTACCGGGACGAACTCCTGGCCTTCGGCACCCTCTGGGATGCTTGATCCATGCTGGACGCCCTGAGTATCGACCTGACCCCCGTCGTGGCGGAGCAGCCCGACCCGCTGCTCTTCGCCACGGTCTCGGGCGCACACCTGTACGGCTTCCCCTCCCGGGACTCCGACATCGACCTGCGCGGGGCGCACCTGCTCCCCGTCGAGGACCTCCTGGGCCTGCGCGAGCCCGAGGAAACCCGCACCCGCATGTGGGACCGCGACGACGTGGAGATGGACCTCGTCACGCACGACCTGCGCAAGTTCGTCCGCCTCATGCTCAACCGGAACGGCTATGTGCTCGAGCAGCTGCTGTCCCCGCTCGTGGTCCACACGACGGAGGCCCACGAGGAGCTGGTCGCGCTCGCCCCGGGCGTCCTGACCTCCCACCACGCCCACCACTACCGGGGGTTCGCGAACACCCAGTGGCGGCTCTTCGACAAGGCAGCCGAACTCAAGCCGCTCCTCTACGCCTTCCGGGCGCTGCTCACCGGCATCCACCTGATGAGGGCGGCCGAGGTGCAGGCGCATCTGCCGACCCTGCTGGCCGAGGTTCCCGAGGCGCCGCCGTACCTCGCCGCCCTGATCGAGGCCAAGGCCGACGCCGAGCACGGGGGCTACCAGGGCCCGCCCGTCGCCGCCGTACGGGAGGACTTCGAGGCGCTGCACGCGCTGCTGGACACCGCGCAGGCGGGCACCGCGCTGCCCGCGCACGGGTCGGCGTACGACGCGCTGGACGCGTTCGTCGTCGCCCGCCGGGTCCTACGAGGCTGACGCCCGCCGGGTGCGGACAAGGAAGTCCTCCACCCGGGCACGGTCCGGGTCCTCCGGCAGGGGAGTGCCGGCCAGGGCCCGCTCCGTCTCCTCCTGCAGGCGGGTCATCCAGGCGTCGACCTCGTCCCAGGTGAGCTCCCCGCGGCGGACGGCGAGGAGGCGGTCGCGGTACGGGCCCGCGTCGATGCTCAGGAGGCCCGTGCGCAGCAGGTCGCGGCAGGACAGCAGCAGGCGCAGCAGGTGCATCGCGTGCTTCCAGCGCGGCGCCCCGTGGACGCGGACGTCCGCGACGAGTTTGCCGTGCTGGGAGGCCGCGTACCGGCTGAAGCTGGTGTGCGCCCGGCGGGAGAGGAAGGCCCCGCGCAGCGACAGCAGCTCCCGGCCGACCGGGTCGGCATGCTCGACCAGGGGCGAGTGCAGGCACTCCAGGATGTTCGGGTTGGCCCGCAGGGCGAGTTCGCAGAAACGTTCCAGCTCCCAGGAGAACTCCTCCTCCCGGGGCCCCTCGACGTGCGTGGGCGGCTTCTCGAACCGCCAGAACAGCGGTGTCGGGGCGAGGTAGACGCCGCGCCGGTCGGTGTCGCTGCTCTCCGTGGCCAGCCCGAACGCACGGGAGCCCATCACGCACCGGTAGACCGTGTGGTCCCGTACCAGCGTCAGATCGTCCATCCGGGGAGCCTATGCCAGGGCGCACCCGCCCTGCCGGGCCTTTTCCGCGGGCCGGCAGGGCTGCGAGCGCCCGCTACGCGAGCGTGATGCTGCCGTCCGCCGAGACCGTGATCTTCTTCTCGGCGAGCCCCTTGGTGGCCGGTCCCGAGATCTTCGAGCCGTCCGTGGCCTTGAACTCGCTGTTGTGGCAGGCGCAGTTGATGGTGTTGTCCGCCACCTTGCTCACCAGGCAGCCCTGGTGGGGGCAGACCGCCGTGAAGCAGCGGAAGGAGCCCGCCGTGGGCTGGGTGACCACGAGCTTCTCCTCCTTGAGGACCTTGCCGCCGCCCACGGGCACGTCCGCCGCCTTGGCGATGGACTTCGTACCGGCGGCCGCGCCGCCCGCCGAGGGCGCGTCGGCCGGGGCGGAGCCGGGCGGCGGGGTGGCGGCGCCGTTCGGTTCGCCGGTCGCTGCGCTCCCGCCGTCGCCGCCACCGCCGCAGGCGGTGAGCGCACCGCCGGCCAGGGTGGCCGCTCCGATCACCAGTACCTTGCGCCGGGCGGTCTGCGTGGGGTCGCTCATCAGTCTCTCCTCGCTGTGTGGCGGATCGGCGTGCAGCATCCTGACGTGCGGCGGGCCCCAGGTGAAGCCTGCCGCGCCCGAATCACGAGCTCCACTGCCACGGTGTCAGTGATGCGGGTGTGCCAGGTGTGCGTACGACCTCCCACACGTGGACCACGGCGTCCCGGTTCAGCGGACCGAAAACATGTGGGAAACGGTCGCCGGAATCACCCTCCCGGCGGACCTCCGCGGTCAGCGCGTCCTCGTCGAGCTCGACCGCCAGCAGGGTCCCCGGCTGCTCCCGGTAGTGCGTGTCGGCGATCCCGAGCGCCGTCGTACGGTCCGCCGAACAGTGCACGAACCCCTCGGAGTCGAGCGAGGGCGGGGCGTACGGCAGCTCGGGTGCGGCGGTCCAGTCGGCGAGCGGGACGATGTGGAAGATCATGCGGATCGTTCTACCGCAGCGGAACCGGGCCCGGGTGCCGGGTGGCGACACCACCCGGTGTGGGCGACATTGTCCGTGTCCCGAAGCCGGGTACGGGCGCTGTCCGCGCGGCCCGGCCCTTCTGCGAAAGGCACGACGATGGCAGGCAACGACCTCGGCTCGCTCCTCGGCGGCCTCCTCGGCGGTGGTGGCGGGCAGGGCGGCAGCGGGAGTGGCGGGGGCGGCGCAGGAAACGTCCTCGGCGCCCTGCTCGGCGCGCTCATGGGCGGCGCCGGCGGTGCCCGGACGGGCGGCGGCGCGAACAACCCGCTCGGCGGCCTCATGGACATGCTGACCAGGTCCGGCCTGGCCGACCAGGCGCAGTCCTGGATCGGCACGGGCGAGAACCAGCCGGTCAGCGGCGCGCAGATCAGCGAGGCCCTGCCGGACGAGACCCTCCAGCAGGTCGCCGCCCAGGCCGGCGTCTCCCCGGAACAGGCCGCGGACCAGATCGCGCAGAGCCTGCCGCAGGCGGTCGACAGGCTCACCCCGGGCGGAGAGATCCCCTCCGGTTCGATCGAGGACATCATCCGGCAGCAGAAGTTCTGAAGACCTGGTCCCACCAGGGCCCGGCCGCCGTCCCACAGGGCGGGCAGCCGGGCCCTCGCCGCGTACCGTCTGGCTACCCTGAGTCAGAACCTGTCGTCACGCACCTGTGGAGCGCCCCGTGAGAACCGCCGTCGTCATCGGAACCGGACTGATCGGCACCTCCGCGGCGCTCGCCCTGACAGCCCGCGGGGTCACCGTGCACCTCGCCGACCACGACCCGGACCGGGCCCGTACCGCCGCCGCCCTCGGGGCCGGCACCGACGAGCCCCCGCACGAGCAGGTCGACCTCGCGATCGTCGCAGTCCCGCCGGCCCACGTCGCCGCGACCCTGGCCGACCTGATAGGGCGCGGCGCGGCGCGGGCCTACGTCGACGTGGCCAGCGTCAAGGGCGGACCGCGGCGGGAACTGGCCGCGCTCGGCGTGGACGCCACCGCCTACATCGGCACGCACCCGATGGCGGGCAAGGAGCAGTCGGGGCCGCTCGCCGCGACGGCGGACCTCTTCGAAGGCCGCCCCTGGGTGCTCACCCCGACCCGCGAGACCGACCACGAGGTGCTCAACCTCGCCCTGGAGCTCGTCGCCCTCTCCCGGGCCGTACCGGTGGTGATGGACGCCGACGCCCACGACCGGGCCGTCGCGCTCGTCTCGCACACCCCGCAGCTCGTCTCCAGCATGGTCGCGGCCCGGCTGGAGGAGGCCGACGAGACGGCCGTACGGCTGTGCGGGCAGGGCATCCGTGACGTGACCCGGATCGCCGCCTCCGACCCGCGGATGTGGGTGGAGATCCTGTCGGCCAACCCGGGACCGGTCGCCGACGTCCTCGCCGGGATCGCCGCCGACCTGGAGGAGACCGTCGACGCGTTGCGCAGCCTCCAGTCCGCCGACGTGGAGAAGCGCCGCGGCGGCGCCGCGGGCATCGAGGACGTACTGCGCCGCGGGAACGCGGGCCGCGTACGGGTGCCGGGCAAGCACGGCGCGGCGCCCACGGTCTACGAGACGGTGGCCGTGCTCATCAGCGACCAGCCGGGCGAGCTGGCGAGGATCTTCGCCGACGCCGGCCGCGCAGGCGTCAACATCGAGGACGTGCGGATCGAGCACGCCACGGGCCAGCAGGCCGGTCTCGTCCAGCTCATGGTCGAGCCCCGGTCCGCCGCCGCCCTCACGGCCGAGCTGCGGGAAAGGGGCTGGGCCCTGCGCACCTCCTGAGCCCGCGAGGTGCGCAAACCACGGGCGGGGCCGGGGGGTGGCCGGGGCCCGGTAACCTTGGAGAGGGGCGCTTTGCCGCGCCCTGACACGCACGCGCAACCAGGAAGGTGCCCGCACCGTGGAAACCGCAGCTCCGTCCGCCGTGATCGTCGCCATCGACGGTCCCTCCGGCACGGGCAAGTCCAGCACCTCCAAGGCCGTGGCCGCCAAGCTCGGGCTGCGCTACCTGGACACCGGTGCCCAGTACCGGGCCATCACCTGGTGGATGATCTCCAACGGGGTCGACACCGACGACGCGCAGGCCGTGGCGGTCGCCGCCGGCAAGCCGTCCATCGTGTCCGGCACCGACCCTGCCGCGCCCACCATCACCGTGGACGGCCTCGACGCCGCCGGTCCCATCCGGACCCAGGAGGTCACCTCCAGGGTCAGCGCCGTCAGCGCGGTCCCCGAGGTGCGCACGCTCATCACCGAGCTGCAGCGTGCCATCGCCGCCGAGGCGGCCCGGGACGCGGACGGGATCGTCGTCGAGGGCCGGGACATCGGCACGACCGTCCTCCCCGACGCCGACCTCAAGATCTTCCTGACGGCCTCCGCCGAGGCGCGCGCCGCCCGGCGCAGCGGAGAACTCCGCGGCAAGGAGGCCGCCGACCTCGCGGCCACCAAGGCGGCGCTGATCCGGCGCGACGCCGCGGACTCCGGCCGCAAGACCTCGCCGCTGGCCAAGGCCGGCGACGCGGTCGAGGTGGACACCACCGAACTCACGCTCGACCAGGTGATCGAGTGCGTCGTGACGCTCGTGGAGGAGAAGCGGGCGGGCCGCAAGTGAGCGCAGCGCCCTCCCTCAAGGGTGCGGCGGTCGGCAGGCGCATCGGCATCGGCCTCATGTACGGGCTGTGGAAGCCGCGCGTACTGGGCGCCTGGAAGGTGCCCGCCTCGGGCCCCGTCATCCTCGCCGTGAACCACACCCACAACATAGACGGCCCCATGGTCATGGGTACCGCACCCCGCCCCCTGCACTTCCTGATCAAGAAGGAAGCGTACGTGGGTCCGCTCGGCCCCTTCCTGGACGGCATCGGCCAGGTCAAGGTCGACCGCTCCGGCGCCGACCGGGCGGCGATAGGCCGCGCCCTCGCCGTGCTCGACCAGGGCGGGGCCCTGGGGATATTCCCCGAGGGCCGCCGGGGCGAGGGCGACTTCGCCTCCCTGCGCGCGGGACTCGCGTACTTCGCGGTCCGCAGCGGCGCGCCCATCGTGCCCGTCGCCGTCCTCGGCAGCGCCGAGGGCCGCGGCAGGCTCATCCCGGGCCTGCCGCCCTTCAAGAGCCGGGTCGACGTCGTCTTCGGCTCGGCCTTCGACGCCGGGGACGGCAGCGGCCGCCGCACCCGTACCGCCCTGGACCTGGCGACCGTACGCATCCAGGACCGGCTGACCGCCCACCTGGCCGACGCCAAGCGCCTGACCGGGCGCTGAGCGAGACTTGAACCCAGTAGTGGAACCGCGCTGCGCGGGCACCACCGATCACCACGAACGACGAGGAACGGACTTCATGAACGACCAGCACGACCACGGAGCACTTGGCGACGCCGAGTACGCGGAGTTCATGGAGCTCGCCGCGGAAGAGGGCTTCGACCTCGAAGACGTCGAAGGTGCCATCGAGGAGGCGGGCCACGGCCCGCTGCCCGTCCTCGCCGTCGTGGGGCGCCCCAACGTCGGCAAGTCCACCCTGGTGAACCGCATCATCGGCCGCCGCGAGGCGGTCGTCGAGGACAAGCCCGGCGTCACCCGCGACCGCGTCACCTACGAGGCCGAGTGGGCGGGCCGCCGCTTCAAGGTCGTCGACACCGGCGGCTGGGAGCAGGACGTCCTCGGTATCGACGCGGCCGTCGCCGCCCAGGCCGAGTACGCCATCGAGACCGCCGACGCGGTCGTCTTCGTCGTGGACGCCAAGGTCGGCGCCACCGACAGCGACGAGGCCGTCGTCAAGCTGCTCCGCAAGGCCAAGAAGCCCGTCGTCCTGTGCGCCAACAAGGTCGACGGCCAGAGCGGCGAGTCCGACGCGGCCTCGCTGTGGTCGCTGGGCCTCGGCATGCCGCACCCGGTCTCCTCCCTGCACGGCCGCGGCACCGGCGACATGCTGGACGCCGTCCTCGACGTCCTGCCGGACGCCCCCGAGCAGACCTTCGGCGGCGCCGCCCCCGGCGGCCCCCGCCGCATCGCCCTGATCGGCCGCCCGAACGTCGGCAAGTCCTCGCTCCTGAACAAGGTCGCGAAGGAGAACCGGGTCGTCGTCAACGAGCTGGCCGGCACCACCCGCGACCCGGTCGACGAGCTGATCGAGCTCGGTGGCGTCACCTGGAAGTTCGTCGACACCGCCGGCATCCGCAAGAAGGTCCACCTCCAGCAGGGCGCCGACTACTACGCCTCGCTGCGCACGGCCGCGGCCGTCGAGAAGGCGGAGGTGGCGGTCATCCTGATCGACACCACCGAGACCATCAGCGTCCAGGACCAGCGCATCATCACCATGGCCGTCGAGGCCGGCCGCGCGATCGTGATCGCCTACAACAAGTGGGACGAGCTCGACGAGGAGCGCCGCTACTACCTCGAGCGCGAGATCGAGACCGAGATGCAGCAGGTCTCCTGGGCGCCCCGGGTGAACGTCTCGGCGCTCACCGGCCGTCACATGGAGAAGCTGGTCCCGGCGATCGAGACCGCCCTCGCGGGCTGGGAGACGCGCGTTCCCACCGGCCGGCTGAACGCCTTCCTCGGTGAGGTCGTCGCCGCCCACCCGCACCCGATCCGCGGCGGCAAGCAGCCCCGCATCCTGTTCGGTACCCAGGCGGGGAGCAAGCCGCCGCGGTTCGTCCTCTTCGCCTCCGGCTTCCTGGAGCACGGCTACCGGCGCTTCATCGAGCGCCGTCTGCGCGAGGAGTTCGGCTTCGAGGGCACCCCGATCCACATCTCGGTGCGGGTGCGCGAGAAGCGCGGCGCCCAGTACAAGAAGAAGAAGTAGCGGCGGTCCGGGGTCAGTAGCCCCGGCGTGGAGCGGGCGGCAGGGCCGCCGGGATGTGCGTCATCCCGGTCTGGTGCTGCCGCCCGTCGGCGTATCCGGAGCCGCCCGCGTACGAGTAGGCGGGCTGCGACGGGGCCGGTGCGGGCGGGGGCGGCGCCGGTGACGGCGTCTGCGGGGTGTAGGAGGGCTGCCAGTCGGTCCGCTGCCATGCCGAACCGTTCCAGCCGCTGCCGTAGGTGCCCCCGGTGTAGCCGCCCCCGTACGAGAAGGCCGTGAAGCCGAGATCCTCCTCGCCCGTACGGTCGCCCGGCAGGGCCCGGAAGGCGCGCAGGTACTCCGAGTACAGCGTGTCGTAGATCGGGGTGTGCGAGACGGCGGCCGGAGAGCTGTCCCGGTCCCGTACGGGACGCATGGCGGGAACGGTGCTCGGATAGGACGGGGCGCGGGAGGAGTCGTATGGATGCACGTATCAGCCAACGAAACCGGCGCGCTGCGGATGCGGGGTGAGGGGGCGGGAAACGCAGATCGCCGGGGGTGTGCGGGACGGACCGCACACCCCCGGCGCACGCCGCCCGGCCCCCACTGCGGGGGGCCGGGCGGCCGCTTTCGGTACCGGCTCGGGATCAGGCGCCGGGCGTTCCCGCCAGCGGCATGGCGGCGGCCACGAGCTTGCCCGCGGCGGCGGCCTTGTCGAGCGCGTCGCGCAGCAGGTCCTCGCGCGGCTGCTGGCCGATGGAACCGACCGGCGCGGCGTAGATCAGCACGCGCTGGGTCTTCTGGACGGCGGTCCGCCAGCCGTCGGTGACCGACAGCGCCTGGTGGGCCTGCCACCAGGCGACCTGGCCGCCGCCGTCGGTGCCGGGCTGGAGCACGGCGTGCAGTTGTCCGGCCGCGAGCAGGACCGACCAGCCGCCGAGGAGGGTGGGCAGTTCGGTCGTGTCGGTCACCGGGATGAAGCCCTGCTCGATCAGGAGCGGCAGGAAGTCGTCGCCGGGGCCGTCGCTGCCCGGGCGGGCGATGGGCGCGGTCGGCTCGACGACCAGGGCGGGGTGCAGCTCGCCGCCGATCAGCACGAGGCCGCTGGTGATGCCGAGGACGGCCTGTCCGCCCGGCACGTTCTGCGGGGCGGGCGCGCCCGTGTCCTGCGCGGGCGCCGGGCTGTCACCGGTGATGCTGCGGACGGCGCCCTGGAGCTGCTCCTCGGAGACGGAGACGACCTGCGAGGGGATGCAGGTGGCGTGGGCGAAGGCGAGGACGGCGGTCTCCTCGCCGACGAACAGCACCGTGCTGGTGCGGTCGTTCTCGGGGTCGCCCGGAGTGCGGCAGGAGGTGCAGTCGTAACTGCGCGGCGCGTCGTCGCCGACGAGCAGCCTGTCGGCTTCTTCGTCGCCGATCTCGGCACGTACCTCATCACTGACGTCGAGCATGCGCGGCACGGGGTGGCTCCTCGGCATAGGTGCGGGTCCGGGAGGCTCCCGGCTCGCCGGGCACAACGCAGGAGCGGCGGCCGGGGTCACGCCATTTGAGGGAACGGATTCGAACCGGGCGCCCGGAAGGGTGAACCGTGCGTCCCGGGCTTCGGTTTTGTGCCAACTGTTTTCTGGTTGTGCGCAGTTGGTGGCCGGGTGTGGCCGTTTCGGCGGGATCGGGGGGTCGGCCGACCGGGTGGGGTGGCGTGACCGCCGCGTGGCGGGCCCCGCAAGCCCGTGGAGTGCTGCGTAGCGTGACCCGATGCCCAACCTCCGGACCCCCCGGGCCCACCGGGCCGCCCGCGCCGCTGCCGTCGTCGCCTCCGTGCTGGCGCTCGTACCGCTCGGGGGGACGGCGGCCGCGGCACCACCGCCGCCCGCGCCGGGTCCGGCCGGGGCCGCGCACCCGGGCTCGCCGGGCGTGATCGGGAGCGGGCCCGGGGACTGCGGCCCGGGCGGGGAATGGCCCTGGGACTGCGTGGCCGACTGCGAGAGCGGTGGCCGGTGGGCCGTGAACACCGGCAACGGCTTCTACGGCGGGCTGCAGTTCTGGCAGCCGACGTGGGAGGAGTACGGCGGCCTGGTGTTCGCGCCGCGGGCCGACCTGGCGGAGCGCGCGCAGCAGATCCGGGTGGCACAGGAGGTCCTCGCCGCGCAGGGCTGGAACGCGTGGCCGGTCTGCTCCAAGCGGTACGGGCTCGCCGGGCGGATGCACACCGTACGGAGCGGGGACACGCTGGTCACGATCGCCCGCGAGCGCCGGGTGCGGGGCGGCTGGCAGGCGCTGTACGAGGCCAACCGCGAAACGATCGGGCCGAAACCGGAGGCGATCACGGTGGGCACCCTGCTGCTCCTCCCGGAGCCGAACCCCGTGCCGCACCCCGTGCCGAACCCTGTGCCGAACCCCGTGCCGACGGCGAAGCCGAAGCCGCATCCGGTGCCTGTGGCCGTGGTCAAGCCGACGCCCGCGCCGGTGCCCGAGGCGAAGCCGAACGCCGCGGCCGTGCCGGGGAACCGGCCGACGCGCACACCTGCCTGCTGTGCACCGGGCCGCGAACCCGGACGTTCCGGTGATTCACATCATGCTGCTCGGCCGTGAGTTCGAAGTGAAGGAAATGTAGCGGATCTGAGGGGGATTCAGCCGGCCCGGTCCAGACGGTCCATGGAAATCCGATGCGGCAATTCTGTGGTTCTCGGTGGAAATTCGAATACGTCTGGACGCCGGGCGTGTCGTGCTTCGGAAAGCAATTGGCGACTGTAGATATTCTGTGACACAAGCGTGACCCGGGATGGACGAACGTCCGGGCGCGGCGCTGACGAACGCCGAAGGCGGGCCGGGTCGACGACCCGGCCCGCCTTCGCGTCGCGGGGGTGGATGGTGCGTACCGCCCCCTTCGTGGAACGTCAGCCGCCGGCCACCGGACGGGCCGCGGTGCCGCGGGTCCCGGCCCGCTCGGTGTGTGCCGTGTGCGCGGGGCGGCGGCTGCCGGCCGGGGTGAGCGGCGTCCGCTCGGAGCGGATCAGGTGCGGCCGGTTGGCGGGGTGCGCGATCGAACGGTGCGCCGGGGCGTGCCCCGTGGCGGCACCGGCCGGCGTGGCCGGGGCGGGCGCCGTGGACGGTCCCTCGGCGGGCACCGCCACCGGCTTCAGCTGCCACTTGCCGCCCGCGGAGAGCAGCGGCGTGAGCGCGGTGACGACCGGGGCGGGCATCCGCCCGGTCTCGGCCCGGCGGCGCAGCAGCTCGCGCAGGTCGAAGACGTAGGCCTCGGTCCGTGCGATGAGCGGCTCGAACCAGGGGAGCGC
The DNA here is from genome assembly GCF_024666385.1 of Streptomyces yangpuensis. Lineage (NCBI taxonomy): Bacteria > Bacillati > Actinomycetota > Actinomycetes > Kitasatosporales > Streptomycetaceae > Streptomyces > Streptomyces yangpuensis. The sequence continues at coordinate 1,696,451 of NZ_CP102514.1, read as the reverse complement.
CAGCATGATCAGCAGACCCGCGGACCAGCCCAGCAGGACGTCGCTGACCCAGTGCGTGCCGAGGTACACGGTGGTGGCGCCGACGCTGAGCGAGACGACCGCGGACACCACGGACAGCACCCGCCGGGTGACCACGGTGGACGCCAGGTAGGCAAGGATTCCCCAGGTCACGACGGCGTTGGCGGTGTGGCCGGAAGGGAATATATCGCCGCCCGCGAAGAGTTCGGCCGAGCCGATCTCCGTCGCGTAGTGCGGGCCGAGCCGGCCGAGGCCGAGCTTCACGGACCCGACGGTGACGTTGAGCAGCAGCAGCGCGACGCCGAGGGTGATCAGCGGGCGGAGGGTGTGCTGGCGCCATGAGCGCCAGCCGAGCCACGCGGCGACCATGACCGCGGTGGGCCCGCGCTGGCCGAGCACGACCAGGTAGTCGAGGAACGCGTGCAGCTGCGGCCACTGCTCGTAGGGCCGGAAGAACATGATCTGCCAGTCCAGGCGGACCAGCCACGACGTGGTCAGTACGGCCACCACGATGGCGAGGTAGAACGCGAGGGTCGACCCCAGGAGCACGACGCGGTGCCGGCTCATCTGCGGGGTCTGCAGATGAGCCGGTCGCTCCGGTTCCCGGTCCAGCCGGGCGAAGACCCGCTCCAGACGGGTCAGGATTTGATCGGTACGCACTCAATCGACGTTACCGTGAGGGGATGGTCGGCCCGGGCGAATCGCGGGGTTTGTGATGACCATGTGATGTGGAGTTGGTCTCACGCCGGCCCTAATTCCCGGTATTCCGGCAGGGGTTGGATCCTTCCCGATCCGATGTCCGGAAATTGTTTCCGATGCTTATTCGGACTTTATTGCCGCAGGTCGATTCCCTCACCCGTGGACGGCCGGCGAAGATCCGCCCGGACACGCGGGGTTCCTACGGAGGGCCCGAGCCGTTCAGCCAGAACGCCCCGTACACCGCCGAGACCAGCGCGGCCGCGCCCACCACCAGGACCGCCCGCCGGGCCCGCCACCGGGCGAGCGCCACCGCCGGCACCAGCATCAGCGGGAAGGCGGGCAGCAACAGCCGCGGCTTCGACCCGAAATACCCGGACGCGCACAACGCCAGCGCCACGACCACCCCGCAGTACACGAGCAGCGGCGCCGGCTGCCGCTGCCGTACGCACGCCACGTACAGCCACAGCACCAGGACGACCCCGGCGACCAGACCCAGCCCGGCCGGGAAGGCGGACGAGGTCAGCTTCGCCCCGACGAAGCGGGCAAAGGCCCAGCCGCCGTCGAACCCGTTGCCCCAGCCGGCCTGCACCTCCAGGTACCCGAGCAGCCCGCCCCCGGTGCGCGCCCCCACCCACAGCACGTACGCCGCCGCCCCCGCCGGAGCCAGCAGCGACCCGGCGGCCATCCGCCACGACCGCTCCCCGCGCCGCAGGGCCAGGACGGCGGCCACCCACACCGCCAGGACGACGGCCGCACCGACCGGGCGGGTCAGGCCGGCCCCGGCTGCGAGCAGGCCCGCCGTCAGCCACCGGCCGCGCAGGGCCCCGTACAGCGACCACGCGGCGAGCGCGGTGAACAGCGACTCGCTGTACGCCATCGACTGCACGATCCCGACGGGCAGCGCCGCCCAGACGGCCACCGCGAACACCCCGGTCCGCCGGCCGTGCAGCAGGTCGGCCACCGCGAAGATCCCCCACGCCGCCGCGAGCCCCGCGCACACCGACACCACCAGGCCCGCCGAGCCGTACGAGAGCCCGGTCGGCGCCGCCACCACCCGCTCCAGCCACGGCAGCAGCGGGAAGAACGCCAGGTTCGAGTGGACGTCCCCGTTGGGGAGGGCGATCTCGTAGCCGTACCCCTCGGCGGCGATACGGGCGTACCAGAGCGAGTCCCATCGGGCCGACAGCAGCGTGTGCGGGCTGCTGCCCGCCACCGCCCCCCACACCGCGAGCACGGTCAGCCCCAGCAGCCGGACCGCGGCGAAGGCGGCCAGCGCGGGCGCGGCCCGGCGAAATCCAAGATCTTCCACGGGCATGATTATCGGTGGCGTCCGACCTGGGCCGACGCCGAGAACCACGGACCGTGATCGGGCGTGTACGCGGGGGGAGGCTTCGGGGTGGGGGAGTGGCGCACGCCACACGGGGGGCGTCGCCGGGATGAGAGCTTGGCCACGTGCCGGGCTCACGAACTCGCGTACGCTGACCGTTCACTCGCGTGTCGATGCCGGACCCCGTTGGATGCCGCACAGCGCACCACCCCCCGTGGCTCCACAAGACGCTGGTCCACCGAGCGCGAGGGATCACCTGGGAGGTACATGCATGGCGGGGACGAACGCGGCCACGGCCGGGACCCCTTCGCCCTGGCAGCGGCTGGGAGCGGCCTCCGGCGGCGCCAACCGCTGGGTCGTCCTGGCGGTTCTCTGCGTCAGCCTGGTCCTCGTCGCGCTCGACGCGACGATTCTGCACGTGGCGGTCCCGTCCGTCACGGAGGACCTGCGGCCCGGCCCGATCGAGCTCCTCTGGATCGTCGACGCCTACCCGCTGGTCTGTGCCTCGCTGCTGATCCTCTTCGGCACCCTCGGCGACCGGGTCGGCCGCCGCCGCATCCTCCTCCTCGGCTACGGACTCTTCGGCGTGGCCTCCGCGATAGCGGCCCTCGCCGACAACGCCCAGGTGCTCATCGCCGCCCGCGCCCTGCTGGGCATCGGCGGCGCGATGATCATGCCGGCCACCCTGTCGATCCTGCGCCAGGTCTTTCCCGACCGGCGCGAGCGGGCCCTGGCCATCGGCATCTGGACCGCCGTCGCCGCGATCGGCGCGGCCAGCGGCCCGGTCCTCGGCGGCTTCCTCATCGAGCACTTCTGGTGGGGCTCCGTCTTCCTCATCAACATCCCCCTGATGGCGCTGATCCTGCCGCTCGGACGCTGGCTGCTGCCGGAGTCGCGCGGCTCCGCGGACGGGCCGTGGGACGTGCTCGGCGCGCTGATGGCCGCCGCCGGCGTGCTCGGCTCGGTGCTCGGGATCAAGCGAATCGGCGCCGAACGGCACCTCCTCGACGCGCAGGCGCTGGTACCGCTGCTGCTCGGCGCGGTGCTGCTCGTGCTGTTCGTACGCCGCCAGAAGCGGCGCGAGCACCCCCTGATCGACATGCGGATGTTCTCCCGGGCCGCCTTCTCCACCTCGGTCGCCTGCATCGTCCTCGCCATGCTCGCGCTGGTGGGGCTGGAGCTGATCGCCGTCCAGTACCTCCAGCTGGTGCTGCACCTCAGCCCGCTGGAGACCGGCCTGCGGCTGCTGCCGCTGACCTTCGCCGCCATGGCCGCGGGTGCCACCGGCTCCTACACGCTGGCCCGGGTCGGGCCGCGCACCATGGTGTCGCTGGGCTTCCTGCTGACGGGCTTCGCCGTGCTGCTGCTGACGCTGATGGGCCAGCAGGACCGGCCGGTGCTGCTGACCGTCGGCTTCATCCTGCTCGGCTTCGGACTGCAGACCACGCTGTTCGCCGCGTACGAGTCGATGCTGAGCGAGGCCCCGGCCGAGACCGCGGGCGGGGCGGCCTCGATCGGCGAGACCTCCTACCAGCTGGGCGCGGGCATCGGCATCGCCCTGCTGGGCAGCGTGATGAACGCGGCGTACCGGCCGGGCCTCGTCTCCGTCCCCGGCGTCCCGGCGGCGGACTCGGCGGGCGCGGCGAACTCCCTGGGCGAGGCCTACCAGATCGCGGCGGGCCTCGGCGGCCCGGCCGGGGCCGCGCTGTACGCGGCGGCGCGGCACTCCTTCGTGCACGGGCTGCACGTCACGCTGCTGGTGAGCGCGGCGCTGCTGTTCGCGGGGGCGGTGATGGCGCTGAAGCTGCCGCGGGTCATGGACTGCGGGGCGTCCGAGGACGCCGAGCCCGTGCGGTTGCCCGCGCAGGCGAAGGGCGACGCGGCGCGGCCGACCCCGGTCGAGCAGGCCGGCTGACCGGAGCCGGCCGCACTTCGCACACCGGCGGGGGGCCGGAGCGGTGAGGGCCGGCCGGAGCCGTGAAACAGGGCTGGATTTGCCCGCCGCAGGCCAATAGCTTCGGGTGGGCGCAAAAACTTGCGCCGCTAGGTTCCGCTCAGGCCGCCGGGAGGCCCCGTGTCCTTCGTTCCCACCGATCCGCTCGGGCTCGACGAGCTCCTCGGGCCCGAGGACCTCGCCGTCCGGGACACCGTCCGCGGCTGGGCCGCCGACCGGGTGCTGCCGCACATCGCCCAGTGGTACGAGAGCGGAGAGCTGCCCGCGATCCGGGAGCTGGCCCGGGAACTCGGTGCCATCGGGGCGCTCGGCATGTCCCTGGAGGGCTACGGGTGCGCCGGTGCCAGCGCCGTGCAGTACGGCCTCGCCTGCCTGGAGCTGGAGGCCGCCGACTCCGGCATCCGCTCGCTGGTCTCCGTACAGGGATCGCTGGCCATGTACGCGATCTGGAAGTACGGCTCCGAGGAGCAGAAGCAGCGCTGGCTGCCCGGCATGGCCGCCGGCGAACTGATCGGCTGCTTCGGGCTGACCGAGCCCGACGTCGGGTCGGACCCCGCCGCGATGCGGACGTACGCCAAGCGCGACGGCACCGACTGGGTGCTGAACGGCCGCAAGATGTGGATCACCAACGGCTCCGTCGCCGCGGTGGCCGTGGTGTGGGCGCAGACCGACGACGGCATCCGCGGCTTCGCGGTGCCCACCGACACGCCCGGGTTCTCCGCCCCGGAGATCAAGCACAAGTGGTCGCTGCGGGCCAGCGTCACCAGCGAGCTGGTCATGGACGACGTACGGCTGCCCGCCGACGCGGTGCTGCCGCTCGTCACGGGTCTCAAGGGGCCGCTCGGCTGCCTCAGCCACGCGCGGTACGGGATCATCTGGGGATCCATGGGCGCGGCGCGCGCCAGTTTCGAGGCCGCGCTCGACTACGCGAGGACGCGGGAGCAGTTCGGCAAGCCCATCGGCGGCTTCCAGCTCACCCAGGCCAAGCTCGCGGACATGGCCCTCGAACTCCACAAGGGCATCCTGCTCGCCCACCACCTGGGCCGGCGGATGGACGCGGGCACCCTGCGGCCGGAGCAGATCAGTTTCGGCAAGCTCAACAACGTCCGCGAGGCCATCGAGATCTGCCGCACCGCGCGGACCATCCTCGGCGCCAACGGGATCTCCCTGGAATACCCCGTCATGCGGCACGCCACCAACCTCGAATCGGTCCTCACCTACGAGGGCACCGTCGAGATGCATCAGCTGGTGCTGGGCAAGGCGCTCACCGGGCTCGACGCCTTCCGGTGAGAGCCCTGCTCAGCTCTGGTTGAAGAAGTCGCGCGAGCGGCCGCCCGCCTCGCCACTGACGATCTGGGTGTCGGCCGGGGTCAGCAGGAAGACCCTGGTCGCCACCCGCTCGATCGAACCGCGCAGCCCGAAGGTCAGACCGGCCGCGAAGTCCACGACGCGCTTCGCGTCGGTCGGGTCCATCGACGACAGGTTCACGATGACCGGGACGCCGTCGCGGAACAGCTCGCCGATGCCGCGCGCGTCACGGAATCCGTCCGGGGTGACCGTGGCGATCCGGCGGCCGTGCTCCACGGCCGACTCGGAGGCCACCTTGACACGGGGGTCGGTCACCCACTGGTCACCGGGGCCCGCCACGGAACCGTGGGAGCCCTCCGCGTAGTCATCGTCGTAGTAGCGCTCGTCGTCGCTGTCCTCCACGAGACCCAGCCAGGCACTCGCCTTGCGCACCGAACCCATGGACTGCCTCCTTTCACCGCGGTCAGTCTGTCTTTCTCTCCGCTGCCCCTATGCTCGTCCATGATGCTGACAACGCGCCAAGTGGATAGTCGCCGCGCAGGGGTTTCGTGACGGTACTGGTGCAGAACATCCGTTGCACGGTCAAGGATCCTGGTCGTCACCGCTGCTGACTGAGTGAAAATACGACGACCGCCGCCGTACGGGTGGGCGACGGGGACGTACGGGTGAAAGACGCGGGTCGATACGATGCCGGGCAAGCACGCGTACGACACACGGGGGAGCAGCTTGTTCGGCATAGTCAGACCCTGCACGCACCGGCTCGGGGAGCGGTTCAAGGCGGAGTGGATGGCCCATCTGTGCGGGCTGTGCCTGGCACTTCGGGGGGATCACGGGCAGTTCGCCCGGATCGTTACGAACTATGACGGGTTGCTCGTCTCTGTTCTGACGGAGGCTCAGTCGGGTCCCGCACCCGGCTCCCGGCGCACCGCAGGCCCCTGCCCGCTGCGCGGGATGCGCACCGCCGCCGTCGCCAAGGGCGAGGGCGCCCGGCTCGCGGCCGCCGTCTCGCTCGTCCTGGCCTCCGCCAAGGTGCGCGACCACGTGGCGGACCGGGACGGGCTGTTGGCCCGGGCCCCGATCGCCCTTGCCGCGCGCAAGGTGGCCCGCGGCTGGGACCGCGCCGGTGCGCGCACCGGCGCCTCGCTCGGCTTCGACACCGCGGTGCTCGTCGACGCCGTGGACCGGCAGGCGGGCATCGAGACGCTGGCCGGCCTCGGCACGTCCGTGCTCGTCGTGACCGAGCCGACGGAGACCGCGACGGCCGCCGCCTTCGCGCATACCGCACAGCTGGCCGGACGGCCGGGCAACGCCGCCGCGCTCGCCGAGGCCGGCCGGTACTTCGGGCGGCTCGCGCACCTGCTGGACGCGGTCGAGGACCAGGGCGCCGACGCGGAGGCGGGCGCCTGGAACCCGCTCACCGCCACCGGGACCTCGCTCACCGAGGCCCGCAGGCTCTGCGACGACGCCCTGCACGGCATCAGGCTGGCGCTGGGCGAGGTCGAGTTCGCGGACGCGGGCCTCGCCCACAAACTGCTCGTGCACGAGCTGCGCACCTCCGTGGACCGGGCCTTCGGAACCATGAGCTGCGGCCACACGGCCACCGCCTCGGCCGGGCAGGGCCCGAACCCGTACGCCTCGAACCCGTACGACGGGAACGGCGGCGGCCCCTACGGCGGCAACCCCTACGGCGGTGCTCCGCACGGCGCGCAGCCGTACGGCGCCGGCCCGCACGGTGTGAACGCCCCGCAGGCCCCGGGCGGCGGCAGCGGCCCCGGCGGGTACGGCGGTGGCGGAGGCGGCGGCTTCGGCGGGGGCGACGGCTTCGGCGGCGGTGGCTTCGGTGGCGGCGGTCAGCACCCGCAGCGGCCGCGTCGCGGCCTGCTGGCCGGCTGCGCCGTGGCCATCGGCCTCTTCTGCACCTGTCAGATCTGCTGCACCGAGCACGAAGGCCCATGGTCGCGCAAGAAGCGCGACCCGTGGTGCGACGCCTGCGAATGCTGCGACTGCTGCCCGTCGGGCTCCTCGTCGGCCGGCGGCTCCGGAGGCTCCGGCGGTTCCGGCGGCGGTTCCGGTGGCGGCGGGGGCGACGGCGGCTGCTGCGACTGCAACTGCGGCTGCTGCTGCGACTGAGTCCGCGTCAGTTCCACACGTCCGGACGGCGTATGCGGGGATTCCCGTCCGGACGCGCGTGGAAGGGCTGAGCGGATGAGCGATCACGCAGACGATCCGCACGCGGCCCGGCGGACACGGCGCGCACACGGCCGCGCCCGGGTCCGCCGCGGGCGCTCCACCCGGCCCCCCGCCCCGCCCGGCTCCCTGGCCCCGCCCGGCACCCCCGCCCCGCCCGGCCCCCGCGCGCCGGGCGGTGGCCTCCGCCCCGCCGGACACCCGGAAGGTCGAATTCCGGCCGTTCCGGGGCCGCGGACCCACTGCCGGGTGGTGCCCCCGGGCCCCGCGGCGCCGGGCACCGCACCTCGCCGCGTTCGCGGGCGCGCCCGCGTGCGTCCGGTACGCGGGAGGCCCGCCGCCGTGCGGGCCCGGGGAGACCTTCGGGCGCCGCACGCCGGGCGGCCCGCGCACCCGGCGGGCGGTGCCGCTCGGCGGTCGGTCCCCGGCCGCGCCCGCGGCGGCGGCAGGCTCCGGGCCGCCACCACCGGGGACCGCGCACCGCGGCCCCGCGTGCCCGCCGCGGACGGTGCCGTCCCGGCCCTCGCGGCGCGGCCGCCCGCACGGTGCGAAGGTGCGGCCGTGACCGCCCGGGCCGTCGCCGTCGGGCCCGAACGGCACCGGGCCGCAGGCGTTTTCGGCCTTGTCACCGCGGGTGTCGAGCCCCTCCGGGGCGCCCCCGCGGCCCCGCCGCCGGGGAGCCCGCCGCCGTACGCCCGCGACCGTACCGGTCACGTGGCGCAGACCCGAGGGTGCTCATACGGCCGCGGCGGCAGGCCGCCCGTCGCTCCCGGCGCCGTCGGGCCCGTGGCGCGGACCGCCGTCGGCGACGTCCCGTACGGGGTCGGCCGGCGCCCCTCCCGCCGCCCGCAGGCCGGCATATCCGGCGCGCGGGGCGCGATCACCGCGGAGCCCGACCGGGCTCCGCCGCGCCGCCCGACCGCGCCTTCACGGACCCCTTCCCACGGCCTTTCCCCCCACCGGGGAGCACGCCGCCCCCCACGGTGAAAGGCGGCGGGCGAAGGCCGAAAGCCGCTCTTGCGACCGGTATCCGACGCCAGGACACTCCCGACAGCGCTTGTCAGGGACACGGCCAAAGTTCATGCGCCCGTCGTGCCCCCGGCTGCGCCTCACGGGCCCTGGCACCCCCACGACCGCCGGCCCCCGACCCTCTCCAGGAGGACGAGAAGTGAGGATCAAGCGCACCACCCGTAACAGGCTGCTCGCGGTGGCCACCGGCCTGGCCGCCGCCGCAGCGCTCGCCGCCCCCACCGCGGCGAGCGCGGACCCCCAGGACGGCGGCTTCAGCGCCGACCGGCTCGCCTCCGCCGGCGCCTCCGTCCTGCGGGCCGACGTCGCGGGCACCGCCTGGCACGCCGACCCCGCCACCGGAACCCTCGTGGTCTCCGCCGACTCCACCGTCTCCGCCGCCGCCATCGCGAGAATCAAGCGCGAAGCCGGGACCGACGCCGGGGCACTGCGCATCGAGCGCATCCCGGGCAGACTCACCAAGCTCGCCTCCGGCGGCGACGCCATCTACGCCAACAGCTGGCGCTGCTCGCTCGGCTTCAACGTCCGCAGCGGAAGCAACTACTACGCCCTGACCGCCGGACACTGCACCGACGGCGCCGGCACCTGGTGGACCAACTCCGCCCGCACGAACGTCCTCGGCTCCACGACCGGGTCCAGCTTCCCCAACAACGACTACGGCCTCATCAAGTACGCCAGCAACACGCCCACGCCCCCCGGGACCGTCGGCGGCCAGGACATCACCAGCGCCGTCAACGCCACGGTCAACATGTCCGTGACCCGGCGCGGCTCCACCACCGGCACCCACAGCGGCCGGGTCACCGGCCTCAACGCCACCGTCAACTACGGCGGCGGCGACATCGTCTACGGCATGATCCGCACCAACGTGTGCGCCGAGCCCGGCGACAGCGGCGGCCCCCTCTACTCGGGCACCCGCGCCGTCGGCCTCACCTCCGGCGGCAGCGGCAACTGCTCCTCCGGCGGCACGACCTTCTTCCAGCCCGTGGTCGAAGCGCTCAACGCCTACGGGGTCAGCGTCTACTGACCGTGCCCCGTGCGCCCCTGCCGGCACCCTGGACGTCCTCCCGCCTTCTGGGAGGATGTCCAGGGCGGCCGTGTCCACGGGGGAAGCAGGTTCCTGCATGAAACGCATCGGCGTGACCGGGCACCGGTCCCTTCCCGACTCGGTGCTCGGCCATGTGGAGAACGGCCTGCGGGCCGTACTGGACGGCCACGAAGGCCCGCTGGAGGCCCTCTCCAGCCTCGCCGACGGAGCGGACCAGCTGTTCGCGGCCATCGCACTCGAATGCGGCGCCGACCTCACCGTGGTGATCCCCAGCGAGGACTACGAAGAGGCCTTCGAGGGCGCCGAGGCACTGGACCGCTACCGGCGCCTCAGGCTCCGCGCCACCCAGGAGATCCGCATGGACTTCGCCCGCTCCACGGACGAGGCCTACTACGCCGCGGGCACCTACATCGCCGACTCCTGCGACCGGCTCGTCGCCGTCTGGGACGGCCGGCCCGCCCGCGGCCACGGCGGCACCGCCGAGATCGTGGCCTACGCCCGGGCCCTGGGCAAGCCGGTCACCGTCCTGTGGCGCGAGGGCGTGACCCGGGACTGAGCCACGCCCTCCCACCCGCGACCGGCACCTCTCGACCGCTGTGCCGTCTGACCGCTGTGCCGGATCAACCGCTGTGCCGTCTCAACTGCTGTGCCGAACCAGCCAGTCCGTGTGCTGCGGCGACACGTACCGCTCGGTCTCGTACACCGACGACGGCCACTGGACCTCGGTGATGGTCGTCTGCATCACGACCATCATCGCCGCCAGGTCCTGCTCGATCAGCGTGTGCGCCTCGATCAGCGGATGGTGGCGGCGCACCTCGTTCCAGGCGATGCCGGCCGCCGCCGCCGTGCTCAGCAGCCCGGTCAGGCCCGCCCCCGGGCCCGAGCCGAACGTCCTCAGCAGCGCGAACAGCAGCGCCAGACAGGTCAGCAGGACGATCGTCCACGACCACAGGCGCGTCGCCCGCCGGGACACCTCCGTCCGCCGCCGGTACCAGTTGCGCTGCTCGATCAGCCGGTCCCGTACATACGTCTCGCGCCGCACGTGGTAGTCCCTGCCGCGCAGCCGCCGCATCGCCCCGGTGATCTCCGCACCCTCCGGCACCGCGCCCGCCGTCCGCGGATCCTCCCAGCCCATCTTCCGCAGCTCGGCAAGACCCGCCTCCAGCCGCGTCCGGTACGTCTCCCCGGGATCGGCCACATCACTGCCGAACGGCGCCCCGTGCACCGCGTACCGCCAGGCCAGCGACTTGATGAACTCCGCCGCACTGCGGTTGAGCTGCCACTGCGGCCGGGCCCGGCGCCTGGTCGCCCGCATCCCCACACCCAGCACCGCCGCGTACGAGACCACGCTCAGCAGCCCGAACAGGTGCAGCGGGCCGAGCTCCGGCCCCGGCGGCAGGGCGGCGGCCCCCGCGGCCGCGACGAGCAGCAGCAGCTGCGCCCGCGTGGCATGGGTGGACTCCCGCTGCCGGGAGACCGCCGCCTGGTCCGTGTGGTGGAAGAGGGCCGGCAGGTCCTCGTTTCGAAAGGTCGTACTGTCGGTCACAACGCCCCCCTCGTCTCGGGTGGCGGGCGGCGGGGACCGAGGGCCCCCGCCGTCCTCCGTCGGATCACACGGCGAGCGGCTCCAGGTCCCGGTGGACCCGCCGCTCGTCACGCGCGTACCGGGTCAGGCTGTGGTCCTCGCCGAGCAGCCGGGTCAGCTCGGACACCACCTCGGCGCGCAGCCGGGCCGCCTCCTCCTTGCGGCCCATCGAGTCCAGGCTGATCGCCATGTTGGAGCTGCTCGCCAGGGTCTCCGGATGGTGTGCCCCGAGCGCCTCGCGCAGCCGCAGCACGGCGAGCCGCTCCAGCTCCAGGGCACCCTCCGGATCACCCAGGTCGGCCCGGGTGTTGGCCAGGTTGAGATGCGCGAACACCGTGTGCGGGTGGTTGTCGCCCAGGACGTCCCGCATCAGCCGGATCGTCTGCCGCAGCATCGCCTCCGCCGGCTCCGCCGCGCCCGTGCCCCAGTGGAAGACCGCCAGGTTGTTCACGGCCGCCAGCGTGTACGGGTGCCGCTCGCCCGGGACCTTCATGTACTCGTCGACCACCTCCTGCGCCAGATCCCGCGCCCCGCCCGGGTCCCCGGTCGCGAACAGGTCCGAGGCCAGGTTCAGTTCGCAGGAGAGCAGGTCCGGATTGACCGAGGTGTACTTGGCCCGGTAGCGGGCCCGGGTGGCCGTCGTCAGCCGCAGCGCGTCCTCCAGCTGCCCGGCCCGGCGCAGCGACACCGCCAGGTTCTTCGCGGCCGACAGGGTGCCCGGGAACGCCCTGCCCAGCGTCCGCTTGTAGATCTCGTACGTCCGGCTCAGCAGCTGCACCGAGTCCTCGTACCGGCCCACCTCGCGCAGGTCGCGGGCGAGGTTCTGCGCGGACGACAGGGTGTACGGGTGCTCCGGGCCGAGCACCTCCGTGCGCAGGTCGTACACCTCCGTGTCGATCTCGCGGGCCCGGGTGTACTGGCCGACCAGCCGCAGGTTCAGCGCCAGGTTGTTCGCGGCGGCCAGGGTCCGCGGGTGCGCCTCGTGGAAGATCTGGCTGAAGCCCTCGTGGGCGTCGGTCGCCAGCTCCATCGCCTGCCCGTACTGGCCCAGCGCGCCGAGGGTGTTGGCCAGACCGCTCATGGTCATGTACGTGTGCGGGTGCGAGGGGCCGAGCACCGCGCGCTGCCGCTCCAGCGTGACCTCGTCCAGCTCCTTCGCCTCCACGAACCGGCCCTGCGAACGCAGGATGTTCGACAGGTGGAACCGCAGGTACAGGTACTGCAGGTCGTCGTTGCCGAGCATCTCCTTCCAGGCGTCGCGCAGTTCCTCGCCGAGCTGGTAGGCGGCCTTGAAGTCGCCGCGCTTCCAGAGGTAGCGGACCCGGTCGATCAGCAGCCTGCGCGTCTCCGGCTCCTTGCAGTACCGGGCCTCGGACGGGGTGAGGTGCGACCAGATGGTGTTGAACCGCGGCCAGGTCTCCGGGTTGTCGATCGGCTCGTCGTCGTCCGGGCGGGCGCCCGCCAGGATCCGGTGGACGGCGTGCCGGGCCTCCCGCTGATCCTCCTCCGGCATCTGCGACCGGATCACCGCCTGCACCAGCCGGTGCACCTGGATGCTGTTGCTGACCTGGTCCACCTTGGCCAGCGCGAAGCGGCCGATCTCCCGGATCACCCGGCCCAGCACCAGCTTCTCCTGGAGCGAGGCGTCGTACGGCTTGAGTGCGTCGATCATCTCCTTGCTGTAGAGCAGGTTCGCGGAGATCGGCTCCGGCGCGAGGAAGGCGCACAGCTGGAGCAGCCGGACCGCGGCCGGGGAACGGGACTGGAGCCGTTCTATGGAGATGTTCCACGTCGCGGCCACCGGCTCCGGATATCCGGGCGGCTGGTTCAGGCCCAGCACGCTCGCCGCCTGCTGGGCCAGCTGCTCGATGTACGCGGCCACCGGCGTCGCGGTCTCCGCGATCCAGGCGCCCGCCTGCTCGACGGCCAGCGGCAGGTCGCCCACCGCGATCGCCACCTGCTCGGCGTCCTCCTTGGTGAGCCCCGGGGCCCGCCGCTGGAGGTGCTCGATGGACTCCTCGCGCAGGAACACGTCCACCGGCAGCGCGTCGCCGTACTGCGACCAGGACTGGTTGCGGGAGGTCACCAGCACATGGCCCGGACCGCCCGGCGGGAAGAACCGCTTGAGGGTCTCGGGATCGTCCGCGTTGTCGAAGACCAGCAGCCAGCGGGAGGACGGCACCCCGCGCCGCAGCAGGTCGATGGCCTCCTGGGAGGCGGCCGCCATGTCCTCGCCGGTCTGCGCCCCCAGCCGTACGGCCAGTTCCGCGAGCGCGGCCACCACGTCGTCGGTCTGCTCCGAGGAGATCCACCACACCAGGTCGTAGTCGGCCATGAACCGGTGCACGTACTCCAGCGCCACCTGGGTCTTGCCGACGCCGCCGAGGCCGAACAGGGTCTGCGGCTGCGGGAGCACCACGGCCATGCCGCCGCCGAGCTGGTCGCGCATCCGCTCCAGCACGATGCTGCGGCCGGTGAACCCGGGATTGCGGGGCGGAGCGTTCCAGATCTTCGGAACGGTCCCCGGGAAACGGGGGCCGGGCTGCGAGGCGCTCGCCACGCTGTCGGGCAGGGCCATGGGCCGCTCCACCGCACGCAGCAGGGCGGCGGTGGCGTGCACCTCGTCGAGGCGGAACAGGTCCACCGGGTTGCGGTCGATGTACGGCGTGGACAGCCGTACGTCACCCACCCTCAGCGGCACCAGCTGGCGCCGGCCCCCGGTCGGGTCCTCGGCGGCCGCCCGCTCCCACACGTCCACGGCCCGCGCGGACTTCAGGTAGGCCGTGGAGAGCAGCACCACGGTCCGGGCGGCGGTGTCGACGCTGATGCCCGTGCCGCCGCCCAGCGTGTCCCCGCCGGACCCGGTGCCCGCGGCCGGCGCCGGGCGCTCGGCCGAGACGTCCTTCGGCACCACCCGGAAGCCGGCCCGGGTCAGCACCGACTCGATCCAGTCGGCCCACATCCGGTTCTCGGCGACGTACGACAGGAACAGGTCGGCCGGCAGCGCCGGGCGCCGCCGCGTGAAGGCGTCCCTGATGCGCAGACGGACCTCCTCGCCGATGGCGGGCATGGAGGTGATCTCACCCTCGGTGACCACGGCGGTCAGCCGCTCGAAGGCCGAGAGCAGGGAGTTGGTCAGCCCCGCCTCGTCGCCGAAGGTGGCCAGCGTCTCCTCGTAGGCGTAGTACGGCCGGTAGGGGATCTCCACCGCGCCCCAGTAGGAGGTCAGCTCGTCCCCGACCAGGCCGCCCGGGAACCGGTCGAACTTGATCCGGGCCAGCGCCCGGCCCGCGTCGGCCTTCTCCTTCTCGCCCTCGTCGATCCGCATCGGAACGGGATAGATCTTGATGCCGCGGTCGTTGAACCGCTCGTCGATCTGACGGGCGACGGACGCGGCACCGTCGATGGACTGGTCGGACAGCGTGAAGCAGTCGACGAGGACATCCGGCAGATGCACGGTGCAGATGTCCGCGATGTCGGACAGGCCCGTACGGCTGTCGATCAGGACGTAGTCGTAGTTGCTCTTCATGTCGGCGCGTAAGGCGTCGAAGAACAGCCCGCCGCCGAGCCGGTCGTAGAAGTTGTCCCAGTCGAAGGTGGACACCGTCGCCGAGTACTCGCGGTTCTGCCGGCCCGCCGAGACGAAGTCCAGGGTTCCGCCGTCCGGGAACTCCCAGCCCAGCGTCTCCGGAGTGAGGGAGACGGCGTGCGGCTGGATCCGCGCGTAGTCCTTGTGCCAGTCGTCCGCGCGCGTCACCGGACTGGTGGCCGCCCACGCGTACTCGCTGATCAGGTCGATGACCCCGGTGGTGGCCCCGAGCGTCGACGGGTCCAGGAACGGGTGGAAGAACCGGTGCAGGCCCGGCGCCTCCAGGTCCCAGTCCACCGCCAGGACCCGCTTGCCGTTGGCCGCCAGGATCCAGGCGGTGTTGGCGAGGGCCATGGTGCGGCCCGTGCCGCCCTTGTACGAGTAGAAGGTGACGATGCGTCCGTCACGGCCGTCCCTGCTGTCACGACTCGCTGTCATCCGCGTCCCCCCGGTCGGTGTCGTTGCTGTCGTTGCCGTCGTTGTGGCCGCCGAACGTGTCGGGCGGGAAGGGCGCCCGCGGCGGGGCCGGAGGCCCGCTCATCCCCATCGGCCCCAGCAGTCGAGGGCGTTCGGTGTGGGTGCTGCCGGCCGGCAGGTAGACCTGGGCGTGCCTGAGGAACTGCTGCGCCGCGGCCTCGACCACCTGCGGCAGGATCTGCCCGAGGGTCTCCATGTTGGCCACCCCGTTCGCGGCGGCCCGGCAGGCGGCCCGGCCCTGGCCCATCTTGACGGGCAGCGTCTCCTCCAGCCGCCGCGCCAGCTCGGTCTCCTTCGCGCGGCTCTGGTGGTCGTAGCGGTTCCACGGCACGACCACGTTGACCCACGGGCGGGACTCCTGGTCGAAGGCGGCCAGCCGCTGGCGCCGGTGCTCGTCCTCCACCACCCAGCGGTCGACGATCAGGATCTCCGGCCGGGTCGGGGGCTGCTTGCTGTCGTAGTGCCCGGCCTCGTCGTCGAAGGAGCCGATGCTGGTCTGGTAGTTGAGGTTCTTGACCAGGTCCTCGGCGACGTAGGCGATGGGCCGCTGCGCCACCGGGTGGTACGGGTTCCACTCCAGCGCGTTGTCCCCGTAGTACTCGGGGCTGCGGCCGTCCGGCAGGTCGTGCCGGGAGGCGGCGGCGACGGTCACGTGCAGGGTGCGGGCGGGACTGCCGCCGCCTGTGGGGCCGAAGGCGCTCGGCACCCCCCGGTAGTCCAGCGGGCGGACCGGTTCGAGCCGGACGGTCTCGGCGACCCGGACGATGCGCTTGGCGAGCTCGTACACGGCCCGCTCGTACTGCTCGGCGTAACCGCGCAGTTTGATCAGCCCGTACAGCCCGTCGGTGACGTAGCGCTCGCCGAAGGTGTTGTGGTTGAACTGCAACCGCTCGGCCGGACCGGGGAGTTGCGAGGGAGGCACCGGCACCCATAACGCGGGCACGATGGCCTCGGCGGGCTGGTTGCTCAGGGCCCCCTGATGGATCGCCCGCTGCGCGAAGGCGTACCACTCCTTGCCGCACATCTCACTGGCGAAGTACCGCGGCGAGAACAGCGGGACGAAGACCCGGCAGGTGGCGAGCGCCGCCCCGAGCCGCTCCGACCAGCCCTCGCCGCTGCGTATCTCCCGGTCCATGAAACCGGCCTCGGCCCCCGCGGGCAGATCCGTCAGCGCCATGACATGGCTGCAGAGATCCCGGAACAGGCGCTCGACCCACATGTCGGGGTCGGGCCCCCCGGCCCCGAATCTCGGTGTATGCGCATAACTGAGAAAAAAGTACGGCTGCACTGATGCGGGCACACGCCCCCCGTCCCGAAGCTGCGAGCGAAGAAACATCATTCCGGAGCTGCTTCGCCACATCCCCTCATCGTTCAGTCAATCAGCGTCTGTTTTCGGTCATCCAGTCAAGGGCGTGGTCAACGGCTTCCGGGACGGAGAAGAGCATGCACGACGCCGCTGCGACCCGCCCCCTGCGCACCCGCGAATCCGGGAACGCCCTGCCGATCTCCGCGAAGTCACGGTCGTCCAGTGCGACGTCCTCGTATGCGGTCCACTCCCCCTCCTGGCGGGACCCCTGATGACCCTCCGGAAGGTTCACCTTCACCACACACTCGTACATGCGCAAGGGGGGCTTCGGAATTCGGTACTCCGCGAGATGGAAAGCGGTGCAAACGGAAAACCCCACATTGATCATGAGTACCTGTCCGCCCTCCCAGCACAGCTTTCCCAGGGGTGTCTCCTCCCCCAGGTGGCTTTCCAGGCGGTGGCCCGCACAGAGCCGCTCCGCGTCCGCGCCGAGCGCGGCGAAGGAGGTCTGCGGGTGGGAGCTGCGCGCGGCGCCGGGCGCGGTCCGGACGGCCTCCGCGAGGGAGCCCATGCCCTGGCTGGGGGTGCTCGCCGGGTCGAAGGGGGGCATCCGGTCGACGAAGGCCCGCACCTCGGCCTCGTCCATCCCGGCGATCCGCTCCAGGTGGGCGCTGGACGTCCTGGAGTTCTGCGGGGTGAACGCCGGCACCACCAGGGTCCCGCGCGGGCCCAGGACGCCCCTGAGGGCGTCACGCAGCTGCTCCGGGCGCAGTCCGGTCCCGCGCAGCGAGGCGTGCACCAGGAGCCGCATCCCGGGCCGTACCCCCAGCAGCCGCAGCTGCACCGCGAGCTGCAGGGCGCCCGTGGTCCGGCGGCCCCGGCCCGGGCCCGCCGGGGAGGGCGCCGGGGCCGGGGAGTGGGCGTGCGAGTGGGAGTGGGCGTGGGAGTGTGCGCTCACGCGTCGACCGCTTTCAGTTCGTAGCGCAGCTCCGCCACCAAATGCTTGCCGGTGACCGTCAGCTCGGCCGCGGCCGAGAGCCGGTCCAGCGCCTCGTGGATACGGTCCGCGCCGCCCGGCTCGGGACCCGCCGTCGCCCGCCGGTACGCCTCCACCGCCACCCGCTCGTGCACGTCGGCCAGCAGCCGCGACACCGGCACCGGGCGCGACCGCCACGGCGACGGATGCTGCCACTGCCCGTCCAGCGCGTACAGGTCGGCGACCTCGGTCAGGGCCCGCAGCCGGGTCCGCCGCCGACCGGTCAGCAGCGCGAGCGCGGTCTCCCGTACTCCCGCCGCGTACGGCACCCCGAGCGCACCCGGCCCGTGCCGGCCCGCCTCGCCCCAGCCGCCGGCCCGCGGGCCGCCCGCGAGCGGGGTCAGGGTGGTCAGCCCGGCCGCCGCCGCCCGGGCGAACCCGGGCACCGCCTTGTGCAGCAGGGCCCAGGCCCGGTCGAGCCTGCCCCGCCACTCCTCGGTCTCGCCGGCGCCGAGCCGCAGCCGGGGCGGGCGGGGGAAGCAGTTGCGGTACGGGTCGAGGTCCTCCAGCGCCACCGGCGCCGTGTCCGGGCCGGGCGACCAGGTGCGTACGGGCTGCCAGCGGGCGTCGCCGGCCGCCGGCCCGAAGCGGTGCTCGGAGCGGCCGTCCCGGGCGGCGTAGCCGTCGTCGGTGACGCGCAGCGAGGCCCGGCCCTGCGTGCCCGGCTCCCCGAGCCGCAGCAGCCCGAGCGTCGGCAGGTACACCTCGCCGTCCCGGTAGGCCACCTCGGCCGGCAGGTCCAGCCCGCCGCGCAGCACCGCCGCGGCGGCCAGCGCGGTGAGCCGGCGGGCCGCCTCCGGGCCGCCGGGGCGGCCGTCCCGCGCGGCGTCCAGGGCCGCCAGCACCCAGGTCCGGGTGAAGGGGTGGTCCAGTACGGCGTCCAGCGCGTCGGCGCCCGCCTCTCCGGCCCGCTCCACGGCGGCCACCAGCTCCCAGGCCTGCGCCCAGTCGGGGTCGCCGGCCAGGTCCGCATTCAGCCGGGCCAGCAGCATCCGGGTCAGCTCCTCCTGGGAGCGGGCCAGTTCGGCCGGGTCGCAGAGCTGGGGAGCGGTCTCCCGGAGCGCGGTGCGGCCCTCGACCCCGTCCACGAGTTCGCGCAGGTCGGTGCAGTACACGGAGGGGTTGTCGAAGCCGTTGCGGTCGCGGTACCGGTGGGTGTAGAGCCCGCCCCCGCACGAACGTACGACGGGGCAGCGGCGGCATGTGTCGCTGACGCCCGCGAGGCCCAGTTGCCGGGCGCGGACCCCGGGATGGGCCGCGACCTGGTCGAACGAGTGGTCGAAGACGTTGAACCCGGTGGCGGCGGCCCCCTCGAAGGCGCTCTTGAGGGAATCCACCTGCTCCAGGGTGCCGTCGGTCTCGACGACGACGAGGTCGGTGGGCGCGAGGCCGAGCGACTCGG
This sequence comes from Streptomyces yangpuensis, assembly GCF_024666385.1. Taxonomy (NCBI): domain Bacteria; kingdom Bacillati; phylum Actinomycetota; class Actinomycetes; order Kitasatosporales; family Streptomycetaceae; genus Streptomyces; species Streptomyces yangpuensis. Next base: position 1,677,489 of record NZ_CP102514.1, on the reverse strand, counting down.
TGAGGCTGGGGCCGCCGCGCAGGGTGGACAGCAGGGACTCGAAGAGCCGTACGGGCACCGGGCGGCCCAGCCGCTCCCAGTGGTCGAAGATCCGCAGGAGCCAGCGGGCGTAGGCGTCCGGCTCCCCGTCCGGACGGGCGGGGGGTGTCTCCCAGGTGGCGTGCGGAAGGAGGAAGTCCACCCGCGGGGGTTCGAGTTCGACGAGCGCGTCGAGCACGGCGACGGGGTCGTTGGCCACGTCCACGGTGCAGAGCAGGCCCTGGTAGAGGTGGCGGTAGGGCGCGGAGCGCAGCCGCTCGACGGCGGCGAGGACCAGCGGATGGCTCGTACGGCCGTCGGCGAAGCGGCGGTGGCGGTCGTTGGCGGCGCGGTCCCCGTCGAGGGAGATGCCGACCCGGACGCCGAACTCGGCGAAGAGGTCGAGGCAACGGGTGCCGAGCTGGAGCCCGTTGGTGTGGATCCGCAGGTCGAGGGCGGCGATCCCGGAGAGCGCCCGGCTGAACTCCTCGCAGACGAGTCGGAGCCGGGCCGTGCCCGCCAACAGGGGTTCCCCTCCGTGGAGAATCACCGTGACGGAGGGGAGTGCATGGTCACGGGCATGTTCGGCGAGCCTGGACGCGGTATGTGAAATAACCTCGGGGGAGATCACTTTCGGCCGGGCCCGCCAGCTCTGATCTGCATGTTCGTAGACGTAGCAATGATCACAAGCGAGATCGCATCTGCTGTGAACTTTCAGGACGATCTCGCGAAATGCGATCAGGCCGGTCATTTGGCCAGTCTAGAGCTCTCGCTCCGCCTCAGAGCGCGGAGTTGAAGATCGGTGCCTGAACCGGACGGCCGGATGCGGCCGGGAGCACGCGACCGAGCGTCGTGGCCGCGGACGCGGTTTCGACGTCGATCTTGGCGAGCGGGACCCGGCGGGCCTTGACCGTGCTGGTCGGGGGGGTTGCGGAAGTGTTCACGACACCGTCCTCGGGGAAGTCAGTGGAATGGGCATGTGAATGACAACAGCGACGCGCTGCCGTCAAGCGTGGACTTTACTCGGCCACACCCCATTGGCAACCGAGACATGACGCCTGGTCAACCGTTCTATAGCGAGTGCGGCGTATTTCCCGAGGTGGCTTGTTCGGCCGTTCGCCGGACGGCAAGATCCTTTTCTTTCGGCGGTGCACGGGAGGGCCGCCCCGGAGGCCCGGCCGGGGCTCGGCGTGACACTGTTCGAGGTGCTCGCCGTAGCGGCGGGGCGCACCTCGCCGGGGGCCGGGCGGGGCCCCTGGGGGTGCTGCGGGGAGGCCGAACGGCCGTTACGCGGGCTGCTGTTCGCTGAGTGGCGGGGTCGGGAGGTCGCGCAGCAGCCAGTTCAGTACGTCGGGCAGCGCGCGCAGGGCCGCGAAGTGGGCTGCGGCCGGCTCGATCGTGGTGGTGGCCCCGGGGATCCGGCGGGCCAGCCAGCGGGAGTGGCCCACGGGGGAGAACACGTCGAGCTCCCCGTGCCAGATCAGTACCGGGCAGCGGATGTCGGCCGGGTCGAAGCCCCAGGGGCGGCTGAAGGCGAGGACGTCGTCGATCCAGCCGTACGCCGAATGGCGCAGCCCCTCGCGGTAGTTCCGCAGCAGCATCGACCGCAGCCCGGCGTCCGAGACGATCATGCGGTCGTTGTCGGTCAGTTCCCGGCGCAGCTCGTCCAACAGCCGTCCCGGATCCTTGCGGATGCCGTCGGCGCGCGGGATCAGCCGGGCGGCCAGTTCCTCGGGGTCGGTGGAGGCGGTGGTGTACTCCCGGACGTTCGACGCGGCCATTCCGGCGAACCAGTCCAGGTCCTCCGCGTCCCGGGGGGCCAGCCCGACCATCGCCGCGGTGCGGGTGACCCGCTCCGGCAGCAGCGCGGCGCAGGCGAGGGCGCCGGCGGCGCCTCCGGAGCGGCCCGCCACCGCGAACCTGTCCAGACCGAGGGAGTCGGCCACGGCGGCAACGTCATGGGCCACGTCCGCGACGGTGCGGCCCGGGTGACGGTCGGAGCCGCCGTAGCCGGGTCTGTCGTAGGCGATGAGCTGCATCCGGCGCTGGTAGAGGACCATGCCCCGGGGGGCCGGGCCCAGGCGGCTTCCGGGCATGCCGTGGAGCAGGAAGACGGGCTTGCCCTCCGGATCGCCCCAGCGCTCCACGGTCAGAGCACGCCCGTCCGCTGTGCGCACCTGATGGCGCACGCGCTCCCTCCCTCACGGTCGGTGTGGATCGGTGTGAGTCGTCACGGCGATTGTGCTCGCTGGGGGAGGAGTGCGGTAGGGCGCACTCAGGGGGCAATTCCGGTGCCGGCCCCCGCAGGCGCACGCCGCCGCCCCCGCCGCCCGGCTCCCGCCGGTGGTGCTGGGGCTCCGCCCCGGGCCCCGCGCCTCAAACGCCGGCGAGGCTGAGTTTGCCGCTGCGCGGCTGGGCGGTGGGGTGCGGCGCCCCGGCGGAAGCCGGCTCGGCACGACAAGGCCGCACGCGCCGGGCCGAGGAGACACCCCTGCCCGGCCCCCCGACCGCGCTCCACCGTGCCCGTATCCCGCCCCGCAGGACGATCCGGACCCCGCGAAGCAGCCCCGGACCCGCCGAGCAACCCCGCAGGGGTTACGTCGGGCGGCCTCGGCGGAGGGTGGCGCAGGCCAGGGTGATGGCTGAGCCGGCCACGGCCCAGGCGCTCAGTACCAGCATCGGTCCGCCGGCCCCGTTGCCGCTGAAGTAGGTGATGGAGCGCGCGGCGTACGTGCCGGCGCCCGGCGGCAGGGCCGGGCCGATGGTGCTCCAGAACGGCGGCAGCAGCGGGTACGGGTAGGCACCGCCCGCGCTCGGGTTGCCCAGGACCACGATCACCAGGATCGCCAGGCCGATGCCGATCACGCCCGCCAGCCCCTGGAAGGCGAGGGTGATCGCGCCGACCGCGAAGACGACCAGGGTGCCCAGTCCCCACAGGCCCCAGATGCTGCCGGGCAGCGCGTCCAGGACCGGGCCGGCGATGACCGCGCCGAGCAGTCCGGCCGCGAGCGCGTACACGAGCAGGGCGCCGAGCCGGATGACGGCGCGGTGTGGGTTGGCGGGCCGCGCGCCGGAGCTGATCGCGAGGATCGCGGCGCACAGGTAGCCGCCCACGCACCAGCCGATGACGAGGTAGAAGGAGCTCAGGCCACGGCTGTCGCCCTCGGCGGCCGGGGCCACGTCGGTGACCCGCAGGGTCCGCCCCTGGGCCCGTTCGGCCGCGCCGACGACCTCCTCCAGGGCCTGGGACAGCGAGGCTCCGGCGCCCGAGGCGACCAGCAGCCGGTCGGTCCGGCCGGCCGGGGCGATGATCAGCGCGCCGTCCACGTCCCGGTTCTCGACCTGGGCGCGCGCCGCGGCCTCGCCCTCGACCACGCGGGGGTCGAGCGGGTCTCCCGGCAGGGCGCCGAGCTGTTGCGCGGACCGCTCGGCCACCGGCGCGGCGGGCGCGGTCACGGCGATGGGGATCTCGCTGGGCTTCGGATGGTGGAAGGCCCCGATGTACGAGGTGATGAAGGCGAGCTGGAGCGCCAGTACCCCCAGGACGAGCAGCGCCGCCCGGGTGGTCACGGCGTCCTTGATCTCGGCGAGGAAACCTTGGGACGGGGTCATGTCTCACACGCTCGGCGTGCGCGGGGCGGGCCGCAGCAGGGGCGGGCCGAACGGATGACCTCGTCGCACCCCGGTGATCGAACATCTGTTTCGCACGGGTATTCGAATTGCTCTATGGTGGAGAGCGGGGGTGGTGTTCTACGAGCGAAGCAGGAGGCCGCGGGTGCCTGGTTTTACGCATCTGCACACCGTTTCGGGGTTCTCCATGCGCTACGGAGGCTCGCACCCGGAACGGCTGGCGGAGCGTGCCGCCGAGCGGGGCATGGACGCCCTCGCCCTGACCGACCGCGACACCCTGGCGGGCGCGGTCCGGTTCGCGAAGGCGGCGGCCGAGGCGGGCATCCGGCCGCTGTTCGGCGTGGACATGGCGGTGCCGCCCGCCGGTTCCCCCACGGCGGGCCCGGCCGGGCCGGGGGGCTCGACCGCGTCCTCCGCGGGCGGCGGTCCGGGCGAGGCGTCGTACCGGCGGCGCACCCCCGTCAAGGGCGGGGCCTTCCTGGACGAGTCCGCCGCCCGGGCCGTCTTCCTGGCCCGGGACGGGGCCGCCGGCTGGGCCGAGCTGTGCCGGATGGTCACCGCCGCCCACGCCGGCGCGCCCGAGGTCCCGCTCGTCCCCTGGGACGCCCTGCGCGGGGAGGGTGTCTTCGTGCTCCTCGGGCCCGGCTCCGAAGTGGGGCGGGCGCTCGCCGCGGGCCGCCCCGACCGGGCCGCCCGGCTGCTCGCGCCCTGGCGCGAGGTCTACGGGGACTCCCTGCGCCTGGAGGCCGTCCATCACGGCCGCACCGGTACCGGCCCCGGCTCGCTGCGGCTGGCCGCCCGTACCGTCGGCTTCGCCGCCGAGCAGGGCGTCCCGGCCGTGCTCACCAACGCCGTCCGCTACGCCGACCCCGGCCAGGGCCCGGTCGCCGACATCCTCGACGCGGCCCGCCGCCTGGTCCCCATCGACCGCCGCGGCCCCCTCGACACCGGCGAGCGCTGGCTCAAGGCCCCCGCCGCCATGGCCGAGGCCGCCGACCTGATCGCCCGGGCGGCCGGCCTCGGCCCCGCCGACGCCCGCCGCCTGCTCGCCCAGACCCGGCACACCGCCGAGGCCTGCTCCGTGGACCCCGAGGACGACCTCGGCATCGGCTCCGTGCACTTCCCCGAGGCCCGGCTCGTCGGCGCCGCCCACCGCAGCGCCCAGCGGGTCCTCACCTCCCGGGCCTCCGCCGGCATGGTGCTGCGCGGCTACGCGGGCGACCCCGCCTACTGGGAGCGGATGCACCACGAGCTCGACATCATCGCCCACCACGGCTTCGCCTCCTATTTCCTGACGGTTGCTCAAGTGGTGGACGACGTGAGGGAAATGGGGATCCGGGTGGCCGCCCGGGGATCCGGAGCGGGTTCCCTCGTCAACCACCTGCTCGGGATCGCGCACGCCGACCCCGTCGAGCACGGCCTGCTGATGGAGCGCTTCCTGTCCAAGCGCCGGCGGGTCCTGCCCGACATCGACATCGACGTGGAGTCCGCCCGGCGGCTGGAGGTCTACCGGCGGATCATCGACCGGTTCGGCGCCGAGCGCGTCGCCACCGTCTCCATGCCCGAGACCTACCGGGTCCGGCACGCCGTCCGCGACGTCGGCGCCGCCCTGTCCATGGACCCGGCCGTCGTCGACCGGCTCGCCAAGGCCTTCCCGCACATCCGGGCCCGCGACGCCCGCGCCGCGCTGGAGGAGCTGCCGGAACTGCGCGACGTACGCGGGGAGTCGTACGGGCGGCTGTGGGAGCTCGTCGAATCGCTGGACGCGCTGCCGCGCGGGATCGCCATGCACCCGTGCGGGGTGCTGCTCTCCGACGCCTCGCTGCTCGCCCGTACGCCCGTGGTCCCCACCAGCGGCGAGGGCTTCCCCATGTCCCAGTTCGACAAGGACGACGTGGAGGAGCTCGGGCTGCTCAAGCTGGACGTGCTGGGCGTACGGATGCAGTCCGCGATGGCCCACGCGGTCGCGGAGATCCGGCGCGGCACGGGGGAGGAGCTCGACCTGGACGACCCGGCGCAGGTGCCGCCGGGCGACCGGGCGACATACGAGCTGATCCGTTCGGCCGAGACGCTGGGCTGCTTCCAGATCGAATCGCCGGGCCAGCGGGACCTGGTGGGACGGCTCCAGCCGGCGACCTTCCACGACCTGGTCGTCGACATCTCCCTCTTCCGCCCGGGTCCGGTGGCCGCCGACATGGTGCGGCCCTTCATCGAGGCCCGGCACGGGCGGGCGCCGGTGCGCTTCCCGCACCCGGACCTCGCCGACGCGCTGCGCGAGACGTACGGGGTGGTGGTCTTCCACGAGCAGATCATCGAGATCGTGGACGTCATGACCGGCTGCGGGCGGGACGAGGCGGACCGCGTGCGGCGCGGGCTGTCCGACCCGCCGTCGCAGGCGCGGATCAAGGTCTGGTTCGCGGCGAAGGCCGCCGAGCGCGGCTATCCGGTGGAGGTGATCGCCCGTACCTGGGAGATCGTGGAGGCCTTCGGCAGCTACGGCTTCTGCAAGGCGCACGCGGTGGCCTTCGCGGTGCCCACCTACCAGTCGGCGTGGCTGAAGGCGCACCACCCGGCGGCCTTCTACGCCGGGCTGCTGACCCACGACCCGGGGATGTACCCGAAGCGGCTGCTGCTGGCGGACGCCCGGCGGCGGGGCGTTCCGGTGCTGCCGCTGGACGTGAACCGGTCGGCGGTCGCCCACCGTATCGAACTGGTGTCCGATGCGGGTGGTGTGTGGGGACTGCGGCTGGGGCTCGCCGACGTCCACGGCATCAGCGGGGCCGAGGCGGCCCGGATCGAGTCCGGGCAGCCGTACGCCTCCCTGCGCGACTTCTGGGACCGGGCCCGTCCCGGGCGCCCGGTCGCCGAACGGCTCGCCCAGGTGGGCGCCCTGGACTCCTTCGGCGCCAACCGGCGCGACCTGCTCCTGCACGTGACCGAACTGCACGGCGCGCAGCGGGCGGCCGGCGTGCGCGGCCCCCAACTCCCGCTGGAGGGAGGCCGGTCCACGGCGTCCGTCGGACTGCCCGACCTGTCCGACGCGGAACGGCTCAGCGCCGAGCTGGGCGTCCTCGGCATGGACACCTCGCGCCACCTGATGGGCGACCACCACGCCTTCCTGGCCGAGCTGGGAGTGATCCCGGCGCGCCGGCTGCGGGAGGCCGAGCACGGACGGACCGTCCTGGTCGCGGGAGCCAAGGCGGCCACCCAAACCCCGCCGATCCGGTCCGGGAAGCGGGTCATCTTCACGACGCTGGACGACGGCACGGGCCTGGTCGACCTGGCCTTCTTCGACGACAGTCACGAGCGGTGCGCGCACACCGTCTTCCATTCCTTCCTGCTGCTGGTACGAGGCGTCGTGCAGCGCAGGGGCCCGCAGAGCCTGAGCGTGGTCGGGGCGGCCGCGTGGAACCTGGCGGAGCTGGTGGAACTGCGCGCGACAGGCGGCCTGGACGCGGTCGCGGCCCGCCTCGCCGAGCCGCCCGGCAACGGCACCGGCGGCGGCACCGGCGAACCCGCCGCCCCGGGCGGGGACGCGGCCGGCGACGCGGCCGGCGGGGAGCCGCCGGCGAAGGGGCCCGGGCGCACGATCCGCATGCCCACGGGGTACGAGATGAACCCCTGGGCGGACCTCCGGCCGCCGGGCACCGGCCCCGCGACCGGCCGCAAGCTGTGGCACTCCAGCCCGGGGAGCGCGGGATGAGCGCCACCGGGAACGCCGTGCTGTGCCTGCGGCTGCACCCCGCCGGCGGCGGACCGCTCGGGGCGCGGGAGTACGCCGGGGTGCTCGCGCTGCTCGGCGGGATCACCCCGGCCGTGCAGGCGCTGCCGCCGGACGCCGCCCTCGCCGATGTCGGCGGCGCGCTGCGCTACTTCGGCTGCGACGCCCGTCGGCTGGCCGCCCTGATCCGGGTCCGGGCCCTCGCCCTGTACGGCGTGGACGCCGCCGTCGGCGTGGCCGGCAATCCGATGCTGGCCCGGGCGGCGGCCCGCGAGGCCCGCCCCGGGGGAACCGTGCTGCTCCCCGAAGACCCCGCCGCCGTACGGGCCTTCCTGGCGGACAAGCCCGTCACCGCGCTCGACGGGGTCGGTCCCAAGGCCGCCCGCACCCTGTGCTCCTACGGCCTCGATTCCGTCGGCCGTGTCGCCGCCGCGCCGCCCGCCGCCCTGCGGCGGATCCTCGGCGCCCGGCTCGGCCGCGAGGTGCACGAGCGCGCCCTCGGGATCGACCGGACCCCGGTCCGGCCGGGCGCGGCCGCCCGCGCCCTCGCCGCCGAGCGGCTCTTCGACCGGGACGAGCTGGATCCCGTACGGCACCGGCGGGCCCTGCTCTCGCTGACGGAGGAGCTCGGAGCGAAGCTTCGTACACAGGAGGGCGGGCAGGTGTGCCGCGTCCTGTCGCTCACCGTGCGCTGCGCCGACCGCACCACGCTCACCCGGACCCGCACCCTGGCCGAACCCACCGCGCACTCGGCGGCCCTGACCGCCGCGGCCTACGCCCTGTACGAGGGCCTCGGCCTGCAACGGGCCCGCGTGCGCGCGCTGTCCCTGCGGGCCGAGGAGCTGATCCCGGCCGGACGGGCCGCGCGGCAGCTGAGTTTCGACCCCGAGGACGAGAAGGCCCGCCGGCTGGAGGCCGTCACCGACCGGGTCCGTACGCGCTTCGGTCCGCACGCCATCGCCCGTGGCACGTTGGCCGCCTGACGGACGGACGGACGGACGGACGGTCGGACGGTCGGTCAGGGTCGGTCGTCCTGTCCGGCGCACAGCGCTTCGGGCGACACACGAGTTTTTACCGACGCGTAACTTCCCTGCCTTGCTACTGGCCCGTAATTTAGCGGCAGCAGCGCCCTCTTGTGATCCGGATCACGGGACGAATCCCCACGCTCATCCCCTTGAGTCGAACGCAAGGAGATCACACGATGCTGCCCTGGAGACGCCTGCTCCGCCCGCTGGCCGTCCTCACCCTCACCGCAGCCGCACTCGTCGCCCCCACCGGCACGGCGCAGGCCGCATCCGCCCCCAGCAGCGGCTGGAACAACTGGTCCTGCAAGCCGTCCGCCGCCCACCCCCGCCCCGTCGTCCTCGTCCACGGAACCTTCGGCAACTCCTGGGACAACTGGCTCGGTCTCGCCCCGTACCTGGTGCACCGCGGGTACTGCGTCTACTCGCTCGACTACGGCCAGCTGCCCGGCGTGCCCTTCTTCAACGGGCTCGGCCCCATCGACAAGTCCGCCGAACAGCTCGACGTCTTCGTCGACCGGGTGCTCGCCGCCACCGGCGCGTCCAAGACCGACATCATCGGACACTCCCAGGGCGGCATGATGCCGCGCTACTACCTGAAGTTCCTCGGCGGCGCCGAGAAGGTCAACGCGCTGGTCGGGCTCGCCCCCGACAACCACGGCACCACCCTGCTCGGGTTCACCAAGCTCCTCCCGTACTTCCCCGGGGCCGAGGACCTGATCAGCAGCGCCACCCCCGGCCTCGCCGACCAGATCGCCGGCTCCGCCTTCCTCCAGAAGCTCAACGAGGGCGGGGACACCGTGCCCGGCGTGAAGTACACGGTGATCGCCACCAAGTACGACGAGGTGGTGACGCCGTACCGGAGCGGCTTCCTGGAGGGGCCGAACGTACGCAATGTCGTGCTCCAGGACCTGTGCTTCCTGGACCTCTCGGAGCACGTGGCCATCGGGCTCACCGACCGGATCGCCTGGCACGAGGCGGTCAACGCCCTCGACCCGGCCAACGCCGAACGGACCACCTGCGCCTCGGTCTTCGACTGACCCGAGACGCGGGCGGTCCGCCCGGGGACACCCCCTAGCGGCCGCGCCGGCCCGCCGTCGTCGCACGGCGGCGGGCTGCCGCGAACAGCACGGCCGCGCCGACGGCCAGGGCGCCGGCCCCGGCGATGGCGATGGACGGGGTGGCGCTGTTGCCGCCGGTCTCCGCCAGGTTGCCGTGTGCCGACGCGCCCGGGTCCGCCGGGTTCGCGGGGGCGGGCGAGGACGGGGACGGGAGGGAGGCACCGGCCGCGCCGTTCGTCTTCGGGTCGTTGTCGCCGTGGCCGTTGTGCTCCACCGAGGACTTGCCGGCGCCGTCGGCGATCTGCTGGTCCGTCGGGGCCGAGGGCTTCTCGGACGGCTTGGACCCGGTGCCGGTGCCGGTGCCGGTGCCGGTACCCGTGCCGTTGCCCGTGCTGGGCCTGGTGCTCGGCGCGGCCCCCGTACCGCCGTTGCCGCCGTTCCCGCCGCCGTTGTCCTTGCCGAAGACCACGTCCGAGCAGGTGTAGAAGGCCTCCGGGCTGTCGGAGCGCTGCCAGATGCTGTAGATCAGGTGGCGGCCGGACTTGTTCGGGACGGTCCCGGAGAACACGTAGTCGCCGTTCTGCATGCCCGGGTCGGTGGCCTTCGCGAACGGCGCGGGCTCCAGGTCGGACCACTTCAGCGGCTTCGTCGGGTCGTAGCCGTCCTTCGTCACGTACAGCTCGAAGGAGCCCTTGTGCGGGGCCGTGCCCTTGTAGCGGAAGGTGTGCGGGCCGGCGGACATCGGGCCGGCCGGCCAGTCCGCGCGGGCCAGGTCCAGCCCCTGGTACTTGTCGTTGCCGGCGGAGCACAGCTGACCGTTGGGGATCAGCGCCCGGTGGTTCCCGGCCGCGTTGGCGATGTTCACGGCGTTCCAGTCGTAGAACGCCTGTGTCCCGCTCGCGGCGACGGCCGCCTTGCACGCCGCGGACTTCGGCGACTCCGGCCCCTCCGCGTAGCACGCCGCGACCCTGCTGACCGGGTCCGTCATCGAGCCGTGTGCGGCCGCGGGCACGGCGGCGTACGCGACCAGCGCGAGCGGGGCGAGACCGGCGGCGGCGATACGGGTCGGCGTCACGGTGCGGCGGCGTGCGGACATGAGGGATCTCCTTCGGGCAAAGGCAGGGGCGTGCCGGCGAATCGGGCTCGGCGGCGCCGCCCCCCGGCGGCGCCACGACCGGCCCTTCCTGTCCTGGCCCCGCCAAGCTAGCCCCCGGACCACGCCTTTTCGCCGCCCGGACCGCCCCGGAGAGGATCCTTAGGGTCCGCTTAAGGCTGGCACAAGCACCGCCTCAGGAACCGGCCCCCGGCCCGTGCGGAGCCGGTGTTTCAGGGCAGGAGTGCGGCCAGGCCGGGAGCGGAGCGGGCCTGGTCGTCCAGGGCGTCCAGGGCGCGGACCGCCTGGGCCGCCGCCTCCGGGTCGCTCGTGGCCAGCCCGCTCTCGGCGAACTCGTCCTCGTCCAGCCGCAGCACCGACGTCCCGTCCGCCGAGACCCACAGGTCGAGGTCCAGGTCCTCCACCAGGATCTCCCCGCTGCGGACCAGGGCCGGGCGCGTCACGTCGCAGTACCAGCCCTTCAGGACGCCGTCGCCCGTCCACACCTCCTTGACCGCGTACCACCGCGTCCGCCAGAAGTGCTCGACGAACACGTCGCCCGGCTCGAAGCGGACGAAGCCGAAGTCCCGTACGCCCTCCGCCGCCCAGGGGGCCCGGACGGAGATGCGGTCGCCGTCGTCGGCGACCTGCGTCGCCGGATAGCGGATCTTGGTCCGGCCCGCCTTGGTCAGGACGACGGTCAGTTGCTCGGCCACTGGGTTCCCAGCCTCCTCGTGAAGTGCGTCTCGGTCGCGCAGATCTCGTACCCGAACCACCTGTTGATGGCGAGCATCGGTTCGTTGCCGCTGTCGTTGCCGGTGAACGCCTCGGTGTAACCGGCCGCGCGGGCCCGGTGCAGGGAGGCGTTCTTGGCGAGCTTGGCCAGGCCACGTCCCCGGAAGGCGCGCAGGGTGCCGGTCATCGCCGAGCCGTAGCGGGTGGCGCCGTCGGTCCGGGCGGCGCTGAAGGCCACCGCCCGCCCGTCGACGAGGGCGACGATCGTCAGCGTCTTGTCGAGGGAGGGGTGGTGCCAGGTGTGGTTCAGCCAGTCCTGGTAGTCGTCGAGGTCGGCGCCCACGTCACTCGGCTCGTCGGCCGTCGCCTCGGCGTCGATCGCGAAGAGGGGACGGGGATCCGCGGCGAAGGCCTCCGCGGGCAGCAGCTCCACCCCGGCCGGGAGGGCGTCGGGCAGTGCGGGCAGCTCGGCCGCCGCCAGGTCCAGGCGCAGGAAGTGCCCGGAGCGGCCGGGGCGGTAGCCGTGCCGCTCGGCGAAGGCGCGGTGCGCGGGCTCGTCGAGGACCCAGGCGTAGGAGTCCACCGCGCCCTGGGCGGCGAGATGCTCCTCGGCCGTGCGGAGCAGCAGCCGGCCGGCGCCGATACCGCGGCGGGCGGGGTCGACGTACGCGTTGACGTAGCCCTGGCCGGGCCGCGGGCTGTCGTGGGCGATACCGGCCTGGGCGGTGCCGAGGACCTCTCCGTCCGGGGTCTCGGCGACGAGGACCCGGTGGTGCTTCGCGGGATGGGCGGAGGAGAGTTCGAAGGTCAGGTCCCCGGCGCTGGTGATCAGGAACGGCAGGGCCGCGCGGCGCACCCGTACCACCGACTCCACGTCCCGGAGGTCGTCGGGACGCAGATCTCGGATCAGAATGCTCATGCGCCAGACGCTACGTGGGCGCTCGCGCCCGGCGCCTCCCAATTAACCGCCGATGGTGGACAATCAGCCGCGTGAGCTCGACGAACCTGAAGATCACCATTGACGGCTCGGCCGGGTCGGCCGCCCCGTACGAACAGCTGCGCGCGCAGATCGCCGCCCGGGCCCGGTCCGGGAAGCTGCCGGCCGGCTTCAAGCTGCCGACGGTACGGGGGCTGGCGGAGGACCTGGGACTGGCCGCCAACACCGTCGCGAAGGCCTACCGGGCGCTGGAGGCGGACGGGGTGGTCGAGACGCGGGGCCGCAACGGGACCTTCGTCGCGGCGGCGGGAGAGGGCGCGGCGCGCGAGGCCGCGTCGGCCGCGCAGGCGTACGCGGAGCGGGTACGGCGGCTGGGTCTGACGGAGGCGGAGGCGGTCGCCGCCGCCACCGAAGCCCTCCGGGCCCGGTACGCCGCCGAGTAGCCCTGCCCGTTCGCCGGGGCCCCGCGCCCGCCGCCGAGGCGCAGCCGCGGGCCGGTTGCGGGCCGGTTGCGGGGGCTCCGCCCCGGGCCCCCGCGCCTCGAACGCCCGCGGGGCCGAGTTCCGCTAGAGGTAGAGGCCGGCCTCCGAGTGGGGCTGTGGCGGCAGGACCGCCGCCGGGCCCGTGCCGCGGCGGAGGGCGAAGAGTTCCGCCAGGGTGGCGCCCTCGCGGGAGACGCCCTCCTCGGTGCCCAGCCAGTCCACCGCCTCACGGTGGGTCAGCCGGCCCACCTCGATGCGGGCCAGGCAGCGCCCCGGGCGGACCACCGCGGGGTGGAGCCGCTCCAGGTCCTCGTTGGTCGTCACGCCGACCAGGACGTTGCGGCCCTGCCCCAGCAGACCGTCCGTCAGGTTCAGCAGCCGCGACAGTGCCTGGCCGGCGGTGTGCCGGGCCTCGCCGCGGATCAGTTCGTCGCAGTCCTCCAGCAGCAGGAGCCGCCAGCGGCCCTTCGCCGTGCCCTCGTCCTCGCCGATCGCGATGTCCATCAGGTAGCCGACGTCGTTGAACAGCCGCTCCGGGTCCAGGACGCAGTCCACCTGGCACCAGTCCCGCCACGACCGGGCCAGGGTGCGCAGGGCCGAGGTCTTGCCGGTGCCCGGCGGGCCGTGCAGCAGGAGCAGCCGGCCCGCGATGTCGTCCGGGGTCACCTTCATCAGCCGGTCCATCGCCCCGGCGACCGGCGCGGTGTAGTTGGGCCGCACCTCCGCCCAGGTCCCGGCCGCGATCTGGCGGGTCGTCCGGTACGGGCCGCGGCGCGGGGAGACGTACCAGAAGCCCATCGTGACGTTCTCCGGCTGCGGTTCCGGCTCGTCCTGCACCCCCTCGGTGGCCTCGCCGAGCACGCCGGCGGCGAGTTCGTCGCTGACCGCGGTCACGGTGACGTCCGCGCCCCGGCTCCACCGCGAGACGAGCATGGTCCAGCCCTCGCCCTCGGCGAGGGTGGCGCTGCGGTCGCTGTCGCGCGCCGAGCGCAACACCGTGGCCTCCGGCGGCAGAAGCGTCGCCTCCGCCTTGACCCGCTCGATCGACACGCTGTGCGAGTAGGGCTGCTCGCCCGAGGCGAACCGGCCGAGGAACAGCGCGTCGACGACGTCCGACGGCGAGTCGCTGTCGTCGACGTTGAGCCGGATCGGCAGCGCGTCATGCGGGTTGGCTGGCATGGCGCCCATGATCCGGCACGAGGTGCCGTCGTGCACCCGTGTTTCGCCGGATCGGGTGCCAAGTTCCCCCTTCAAACGCAGGGCGGGTGAAGATTCGGCCCTCGACCCTGCTCCGAACATTCTTGGCATGGACACTTCCGGCGACCCTCGGCTGCTTGTACCACGGACTCAGGAGTAACCCCCACAAGGAGCCGCATACATGAGCATGAAGATGTCGCGCTTCGCTGCCCTGACCTCCTCCCTCCTCCTCGCTGCCGGTGCCGCACTCTTCGGCGCCGGCCAGGCTGCCGCCGCCCAGGCGGACTTCGGTTACGTCGCCCTCGGCGACTCGTACTCCTCCGGCCTCGGCGCCGGCAACTACGACGGCACGAGCGGCAACTGCAAGCGCACCACCCGCGCCTACCCCGCCCTCTGGGCCGCGGCCCACTCCCCGCAGACCTTCGCCTTCACCGCCTGCTCCGGTGCCCGTACGGGTGATGTGCTCTCCGGCCAGCTCGGCCCCCTCAACTCCGGGACCGACCTGGTCAGCATCACCATCGGCGGCAACGACGCCGGTTTCTCCGACGTCATGACGACCTGTGTGCTCCAGTCCGAGTCCACCTGCGTCAGCCGCGTGAACCAGGCCAAGGCCTACGTGGACTCCACCCTCCCCGCCCAGCTCGACCAGGTCTACAACGCCATCGACAGCCGGGCGCCCGCCGCCCGCGTCGTCGTCCTCGGCTATCCCCGCTTCTACAAGCTGAACGGCACCTGCACCGCCGGCCTGACCGAGGGCGAGCGCGCCGCCATCAACGGCGCCGCCGACCACCTCAACGCCGCCATCGCCAAACGCGCCGCGAACCACGGCTTCGCCTTCGCCTCGGTCGCCGGCACCTTCACGGGCCACGAGATCTGCTCCGGCAGCCCGTGGCTGCACAGCGTCAACTGGCTGAACATCCCCGAGTCCTACCACCCGACCGCCGCCGGACAGTCCGGCGGCTACCTGCCCGTCCTCACCAGCGCGGCCTGATCCGCACCGCCCGACTCCCCGGCATCCGGGGTCGCCGCGGGACTCGCCGTCGGCGACACCGGGGAGGCCGGGGGCGGGCTCGTACCGGGGGAGGTGGCCCCGCCCGTCGGGGTCGCCTCCTCGCACGTCACGGAGGTCGCCACCCACTCGGTGGCGACCTCCGCCGGTCCCCGCACCTCCAGCCGGACCGCGTCCTGGAAGAGCCCGCCCGGCACGTGCGTCAGCTCGCTGTGCTCCAGCCGCCGGCTCCTGGGCCCCGCCGCCTCGTACGTGACGGACTGCCAGCCGGGCCCGGAGGTCCGCCCGCTCCGCGTGGCCCAGCGGTACTCCAGCGCCACCGGGACCCGCTCCACCTCGACGGTCGCGCTGAAGGCGGGCGCGTGCCCGGCGGGCGGCGGACAGCTACCGGTGTAGGCGGTGCGCACGGCGTCGACGTACACCGAGACGTGCTGGGCCGCGGAGGGCGAGGCCGAGGGTGGCGCGGACGCGGACGCCGGAGCGGTGTCCGGGGGAGCCGTGGTGGCGGCCGGAGCGGTGGCCGCCGGTTTCGTGGGCGCACCCGGGCTCCCGGCGCGGCCGCCCTTGTCCCCGAGGTCCTTGAGCAGGACCCAGCCCAGCGCGGCCAGGGCGAGCAGCAGCAGGGCGATCCCGGCGGCGAGCACCGGGCCGGCCGCGCCCCGGCCCTCCCCGGTTCCGGCCGCGGCGGCCGTTGTGCCCGCCGTCCCGTACGCCGGGCCGTGCGCCATGCGGTTCGCCGGCCCGTTTCCCGCCACGGGCATGGGCATGGGCACGGGCATGGGCACCGGAGGCTGTCCGAGTGCGGGAGTGCGGGGCGCCGACGGCCCGTACGGCCCCGACACCGGCCCGCCGGAGGCCCGTACGGTCCCGCCCGCGCCCACCACCCGGAGCATCGGGGCCGCCTCCGCCGCGTCCAGCCGCTCGGCGGGGTCCTTGCGGAGCAGCCCCGCCAGTACGGGCTCCAGCGGACCGGCCCGGCGCGCCGGGGGAGGCTCCTCGTCCACCACGGCCCGCAGCGTGTCCAGCGCGGTGGCCCGGCGGAACGGCGAGACCCCCTCGACGCAGGCGTAGAGCATCACCCCGAGCGACCACAGGTCCGATCCCGGTCCGGGGTCCCGCCCCGACGCCCGTTCCGGCGCGAGGAATTCGGGGGAGCCGACCACCTCGCCGGTCATGGTGATCACCGAGGAGCCCTCCAGGCTCGCGATCCCGAAGTCGCTGAGCACCACCCGGCCGTCGTTGGCGATCAGTACGTTGGCCGGCTTCACGTCCCGGTGCAGCACCCCCGACTCGTGCGCGGAGCGCAGCGCCGCCAGGACCTGTTCGCCGATGTGCGCCGCGCGCTGCGGGGTCATCGGCCCCTCGGCCTCCAGCACGTCGGCCAGCGAGAGCCCGCGCACCAGCTCCATCACGATCCAGGGCCGGCCGTCCTCGGAAGCCACGTCGTAGACCGTGACCACCCCGCGGTGCGAGACCCTGGCGGCGGCCCAGGCCTCGCGCTCCAGCCTCCGGTACATGCGCTCCAGTTCGGCGGTGTCCAGCCCGGCCGGGGCGCGCACCTCCTTGACGGCGACATCGCGGGCCAGCACCTCGTCGCGGGCCCGCCACACCACACCCATCCCGCCGCGGCCGATCTGCTCCAGCAGCCGGTAGCGGCCCGACACGACACGATCGGAGTTGGATTCCTCACTCACGCGAGCCCCCCGAATGCTTCTGTGCGCCCATGTGTCATCGCCCGGTCACTCCAAGTTAGCGCAGTGTGCGCCAAGTGACCCCAGTCGTGACGAGACTCGCGCAGAGGTCTTCCGGAGCGTGATTCCCGCACCGCCTTCGGTGCGGAGAGTAACGGGCGACTCCGCTGAGTAATCGTCAACTCCCCGTCGCCGCAGGGGTAATTCACACCACCGGGATACCCGCGCGCAACGCGGGGGCGATAGGGTTAACCTGCCCGGGCCGGGTGCCCTCGTACGGGTGGGGAGAGATCATGGAACAGATAGCAATGCGCAGCAGGCCGCCTCGCGTGCCTGCCATCACCTGCGGCAGCAGTGCGACCAGCTCGCGCCTCGACCGCCATCTCGCCGTGCTGGGCGGGCCCGCCGTCCCGCACCGGGAGGCCGCGGAGGCGACGCTGCTGATGCGGGAGCTCACCTCCCGCGACCATACGCACCGTCTGCGGAGCCGGAGCGCGCGCGTCTCGCTCTTCGCGCCGCTGCGCCGTCTGCGTCGCTCGCTCTTCGGCAGCCGCCGCTCGTAACTGACCCCGCACCCGCGGCCGTTCGCCCGTCCGGCGGCGTCCGGCCACCCGGCCCTACGCGATCACACCGTCCCGGCGCAGTTCCGAGATCTGTGCGCCCGCCATCCCCAGGGCGCTCAAGAGATCATCGGTGTGCTCACCCAGCGCGGGCACCGCACCCATGTGCGGTGCCGCGCCGCCCGGCAGCCCGATCGGCGGCAGCAGGGCCCGCAGCGGACCCACCGGCGATCCCACCTCCCGCCACCGGTCCCTGGCCGCGAGCTGCGGATGCCCGGCCAGTTGCGCCACCGAGTTCAGCCGCGCGCAGGCGATGCCCGCCGCCTCCAGCCGCCCGATCGCCTCGTCCGCGCCCAGCCGGCCCAGGGCCTCGGCCACGACCGCGTCGGTCTTCTCCCGGTTCCCGGTACGCGCCGTGTTCGTCGCGTACGCCGGATCGTCCGCCAACTCCGGTTGCTCCAGAACCTGTTGGACGAGGCGCCGCCACTCCCGGTCGTTCTGCACCGACAGCAGCACCCGGTCCCCGTCCGCCGTCGGATAGGCGTCGTAGGGGGCGATCACCGCGTGCGCGAGCCCGGTGCGCACCGGCTGCTCCCCGCCGTGCATGGTGTGGTGCAGCGGATGGCCCATCCACTCGGCGAGCGCGTCCAGCATCGACACCTCCACCGGGCCGCCGCGCCCGGTGATCCCACGGCGCAGCAGCGCGGCCAGCACCCCGGAGAAGGCGTACATGGCCGCCGCGATGTCCGCCGCCGGGATCCCCGCCTTGACGGGCTGCTCCGGGGTGCCGGTCACCGACACCAGGCCCGCCTCGCACTGCACCAGCATGTCGTAGGCACGCTTGTGGGCGTACGGGCCCTGTGCGCCGTAGCCGGACACGTCCACGGCCACCAGCCGCGGGTAGCGGGCGCACAGGGCGGCCGAGTCGAGCCCGAGGCGCGCGGCGGCTCCCTGGGCGAGGTTCTGCACGAAGACGTCCGCGTCGGCCAGCAGGCCGTGCAGCACCTCACGGCCGCGCGGGTCCTTCAGGTCGAGCGCGATCGACTCCTTGCCCCGGTTGGCCCACACGAAGTGCGAGGCGAGTCCGTGTGCGGCGGTGTCGTAGCCACGGGCGAAGTCGCCGCCGTCGGGCCGCTCCACCTTGATCACTCTGGCGCCGAGGTCGGCGAGCTGGCGGGTGGCGAAGGGAGCCGAGACGGCCTGTTCGACGGCGACGACGGTGATGCCGTCCAGGGGCAGCGGTTCGGTGGTCATGGGGCTGGTCATGGGCCCTGCCTACCTGTTCGGGAGGGTGTCTGTCACCACTCCCGGGTGATTCGGCCGGTGCCGCGGGCCGCGATCCGCCCGTCCGTCCCCGACCGTCTACCCGCGGGCGAAGCGGCGGGTGGCCGGCGGTACGAACACCACGAGGAGCAGCAGCGACCACAGCAGCGCCCCGGCCACCGGGTGCGCGGCGGGCCAGGCGGCGTCCGCGCCGGCCTGCGCGCCCGCGTTCCCGCACAGCTCGCGCACGGCGGTCGCGACGGCGCTGATCGGGTTCCACTCGGCGATCGTGCGCAGCCATCCGGGCAGGCCGTCGGTCGGCAGGTACGCGCTGGAGAGCATCGGCAGGACGAAGGTGGCGCCGGCCAGTTGGCCCGCCGCCTCCTCGCTGCGGCTGAGCAGGCCCAGGTAGGTGCCCACCCAGGCGGTGGCGAAGCGGAACAGCAGCAGCACGCCCAGGGCCCCCAGCGCGCCGGGCAGGCCGTTCTCGATCCGCCAGCCCATCGCCAGCCCCACCAGCATCAGCGGCACCATCGACACGGCCGTGGTGAGCAGGTCGGCCGCGGTCTGCCCGAGCGGGACGGCGGCGCGGCTCATCGGCAGGGTCCGGAAGCGGTCCATCACCCCGCGGTGGGCGTCCTGAGCGGCCGTGAACATGCCGGTCATCAGGCCGTTCGCGGCGGTGGCGGCGAGCAGCCCAGGCACCAGGAACTCCCGGTACTCGGCTCCGGGCATGGCGAGCGCGCTGCCGAAGACGTAGCCGAAGAAGAGCAGCATCGTGATCGGCATGGTCTGGGTGAGGATCAGGAGCGCCGGTGCGTGCCGGGCCTTCTGGAGCTGGCGGGTGAGCACGGCTCCGCCGTCGGACAGCAGCGTGCTCATGCGGCGCTCTCCTGAAGATCCTGCTCGTGGCCGGCGGGCGCGGTGCGGGGCCGGGGGCGGGTGAGGCGGAGGAACACCTCGTCGAGGGTGGGCGGGCGCAGGCGAGCGTCGGTGACCGGGACGCCTGCGGTGTCGAGCTCGCGGATGATCCGGGGCAGGGTGATCCCGGCGTCGAGGACGGTCACGCCGACGGTCAGCCGTTCCTCGTCGAGCACGGGCCGGCCGCCGGTGAGCCGGTCGAGTACGGCGGCGGCGCCGGCGAGTTCCTCGCGCGCGGTGACGGCGACCTCGGCGCGGGACCCGATGCGGGCCTTGAGCCGGGCCGGGGTGCCTCCGGCGAGGGCGCGGCCTTCGGAGACGACGGTGATGTCGTCGGCCAGCCGGTCGGCCTCCTCCAGGTACTGGGTGGTGAGCAGCACCGTGGTGCCCTCCTCGGCGAGCGCGCGCACCGCCGTCCAGATGTGCTCGCGGGCGGCGGGGTCCAGTCCGGTGGTGGGCTCGTCGAGGAAGAGTACGCGGGGGCGGGTGACGAGTCCGGCGGCCAGGTCCAGGCGTCGTCGCATGCCGCCGGACCAGGTGGAGGCCATCCGGTCGGCGGCCTCGGCGAGCCCGAAACGCTCCAGCAGTTCGTCGGCGCGGGAGCGGCCTGCGGGGCCCCGCAGTCCGGCGAGCCGGGCGAACAGCCGGAGGTTCTCGCGGCCCGTCAGATCCCCGTCGACGGAGGCGTACTGGCCGGTCACGCCGATGGCGCGGCGGACGGCCGCCGGGTCTCGGGTGACGTCGTGGCCGGCGACGAGGGCGCGGCCGCCGGTGGGTGCGGTGAGGGTGGTGAGGATCTGGACGGCGGTGGTCTTGCCCGCGCCGTTGGGGCCGAGGAGGCCGCAGACCGAGCCCTCGGGGACGGCGAGGTCGAGTCCACGCAGGGCGTGGATCCGGCCGTAGCTCTTCTCCAGACCTTCACTAAGTACAGCGTACGTAGTCGTCATGCGCGTCACCGTACCTCATTACGTACGCCGTACGTAACTAAGATGGTGTCGAGACGACGAGGTGATCTGAGCGATGACAGCCGGCGGGCGACCCGCTGAACCCGAAGTGATCTGGTCCCGCCCCCAGCGGGCCGGCCGCGGCCCCAGGCCCGCGCACAGCCGTGAGTCGATCGCGGCCGAGGCGGTGCGGATCGCCGACGCGGAGGGGATCGAGGCCGTCTCCATGCGGCGCGTCGCCGCCGGGATCGGCGCGGGGACCATGTCCCTCTACAACTATGTGCCGCGCAAGGAGGAGCTCTACGAGCTCATGGTCGACGCGGTCGGCGGGGAGTACGAGTTCACCGCGCCGACCGGCGACTGGCGGGCCGATCTGCTGGCCCTCGCCCGCCAGACGCGGGCGCTGATGCACCGCCATCCATGGCTGCCGCGCCTGCTGAGCCCCGTGTACGGCTTCAGTCCGAACGCCCTGCGCTACCTGGAGCACAGCCTGGAGTGCCTGGCGCCGCTGGACGTGCCGGAGGCCGAGAAGCTCGAACTCGTCGCCGCCGTCAACGGCACCGTCGCGACCTATGTGGCGGGGGAGCTGGCGCTGGCCGAACGGGCCCGCGCGCTGCCCTGGAGCGAGGACGAGGAGCAGGGGATACGGACGGCCTGGCTCGGCTCCCGCCTCGCCACGGGGCAGTACCCCCGCCTGGCGGCGGCCGTCTCCGGTGCCGGCCCGGTCCCCGGAGCGGGCCTGGACATGGCCGCAGTCTTCGACCGCTCGGTGACCCGCCTCCTGGGAGCCTGGGGCGCGTAGCGCCCGGGCCCGCGGTGCGGACCCGCGGGCCCGGGCCGCCGTCGGCGGGCGGGCCGGTGGCGCGGTGGCCCGGGCGCGGCCCGCTGACCCGGTGCCGCGGTGCCGCGGTGCGTCGGGGCGTCGGGCGGGCCCGCGGGCCGGTGCGGTGCGCCGCAGGCCGGCGGCGCCCCCGGCTCGCGGCACGGTGCCTCGCCGCGTGGCCGGCGGGCGCGCCCGGCGGGCCGCATCGGACACCGCCCCGGTGCGACCTTGCCCCCGGCGGCCGGTCACAGCAGGGCGAACTGGCCGCCCGGGCCTTCCTCCTGGTGGTCCAGTACGGAGGCCGGGCGGCGGCTCCAGGCGGGCGGCGGCAGTACCCCCGCCGCCCGCAGTTCCGCGGCCGGCAGGCTCGGGCCGGGGTCGAACGCGGCCCGTTCCGGGGCCAGTTCGGCCAGCAGTGCCAGCGTCGTCACCAGCGCCAGCAGCTCCGAGGTCCAGCTCTGCGGCCACTGGGCCGGGCCCAGCGCCGCCAGGCCGTCGGCCTCCGGCCCGCGGTGCGCCGTGCGCGCGGCGAACCAGCTCTCCAGTACCCGCACGCCCTGCGCCTCGTACTCCCACGCCCCGGCCGGTACGGGCGAGACCGTCCCGCTTCCCAGCGCCAGCGTCCCGGTCTCCGCGTCGTACGAGAGCCCGTGCGGCCATCCCCCGACCGCGGAGCGGACGTACGGGCGGCGCCCGCCGGGCAGCCGCGGCGCCTCACCGCCGCGCGCACCGCGCAGCTGCACGGTGAGCAGCCGGTGGCCCAGGTCCAGCCCGGCCCGCCAGCGTTCCGGGTCGGCGGCGAGCGGCACCTCGTACCCGCGCGGACCGGGCCGGCCGGCCGCCAGGATCCAGCACAGGACGTCCTCGGGGGTCACCCGGCCGCCGTGGCGCTCGCTCAGCAGCGGCAGCAGGCCGGGGGCGAGGTTCGGCTCGGCGCCGCCCGGACGCCGGTGCAGCGGGCGGATCCGGCCGAGCCGGCCCGCCGGCAGGTGCGCGGTGACCAGCGGTTCCGGGGTCTCGACCAGGAACAGCTGGTGCTCGTCGAGGACCCGCCAGAGCTCCGGGCGGGCGGTGTCGATGAGCCGCTGGTCGGGCAGGAGCCACTGCTCGTCGAAGGGCTCGCGCAGCACCCGTACGGGGTCGGGGCACGGGCCGGGAGCATCGGCGAAACGGGCCGTCGCCGCCGAGCGCTGCCCCGGCAGGGCCGCAGCCGAGCCGGTGGGCGTACGGCTGCGGCTCGGGCGGAACAGCCGGTCCCGCTCAGCCCCTTCGGCGCCCGCCAGGGCCGCCCAGCGGGTGCGCAGGGCCGCCGGATCGGGCGCGGCCACCCAGTCCCGGCCCAGGCGCAGGCCGCCCACGGCCCAGGGCATCAGATCGTCCAGCAGCGGGTCCTGCTCCAGGTCCTGCTCCAGGTCCGGCTGCGGGTCCGGCTGCGGTGTGTCAGCGCTCACGCCGCCGATGGTAGCGACGGGCTCCGATGGCCGGGCTGCGTCCAGGACGAAGAGCTACGCTCCTTATGTATGCATACGTGCGGTTTCGAGCGAGGAGGCGGTCATGAGCCAGTACGACGAATACTCGACTCCGTCCCAGGCCGAGGGCGAACGCCTCGACGAGGACATGGACGAGGGCCAGCGCAAGGAGCGCCACCCCCAGACGATGCGGACCACACCGTCCCAGGCGGAGGGCGAGCGCACCGCCGACGACGACAGGAAGTGACAGCACCTGCCGTCGGCGTCGGCGTCGGGGCCGGCGTCGGGGCCGGCTTCGGCCGTCAGGGTCAGTGGGCGTCCACCGTCACCGTGAAGGAGAACCGGTCGCCCCGGTAGCGGATCCGCGCGACGTCCACCACCCGGCCGTCCTCGTCGTAGGTCACGCCCGTGTAGTGCAGGATCGGGCTGAGCAGCGGTACCTGAAGCAGTTCGGCGGTCTCCGGGTCCGCGAGCCGCGCCTCCACGGTGTCCGTGATCCGGCTGATGCGCACCCCCACGACGTCCCGCAGCACCTTCGTCATCGGCCAGCGCTCGAGATCGGCGACGTCGACGGCCTCGGCGAACTCCGGCAGGACCGCGTTCTCCGCCCAGTTCGTCGGCTCGCCGCTCTCGCGGTCGCGCCGCAGACGCCGGTACGTCACCACCTCGGGCATGTCCGGGAAATGGTCCAGCAGCTCCCCGGCCACAGGCGTGCGCGCGTGACCGAGGACCGTGGTGCGCTCGCCCGACTGCTGGGCCACGATCGCGTCGACGGAACCCAGCAGCCGGACCGGGGTGCTGCGCAGCGCACCCGGCTCGATGAAGGTCCCGCGCCGCCGGTGCCGGCTGATCAGCCCCTCGCCCTCCAGCTCCTTGAGCGCCTGCCGCATGGTCAGCACGCTCACCCCGTAGTGCTCGGCCAGCTGCTCCTCGGTGGGCAGGCGCAGCGACGCGTCCGGGGTGCGCCCCAGTATCGAGGCGCGGAGCGACTGCGAGACCTGGTACCAGAGCGGCAGCTTCCGGTTCAGGACCAGCGAGTCGGGGGCGAAGGCGGTCACGGGTGGATCTCCGAACGGCTGACGGCAGACGGCTGACGGGCGACGGCTTACGACTTACGGCTTGTGCCTCACGGCTTGCGCCTCACGGCTTGCCTTGCGGCGGCTTACGGTGCTGACCTGCATGCGCACGCGGGGCGGGCGCATGCAGGGTACGCAGTACGGGTCAGGCGCGGAAGTGGCGCTGCAGACCCTGCCACACGTCGTCGTAACCGCGCTGGAGGTGATCCGCGCCGGCCGCCTGGGCGGTGGCGGTGATCGGCCAGCGGGTCTCGAACATGAAGGCCAGGCCGTCGTCGATCTTCTGCGGCTTCAGTTCGGCGGCGCTGGCCTTGTCGAAGGTCTCGTGGTCGGGGCCGTGCGCGGACATCATGTTGTGGAGCGAGCCGCCGCCGGGGACGAAGCCCTCCGCCTTGGCGTCGTAGGCGCCCTCGATCAGGCCCATGTACTCGCTCATCACGTTGCGGTGGAAGTACGGCGGGCGGAAGGTGTCCTCGCCGACCAGCCAGCGGGGTGCGAACACCACGAAGTCCACGCCCGCCAGGCCCGGGGTGTCCGAGGGCGAGGTCAGGACGGTGAAGATCGACGGGTCCGGGTGGTCGTAGCTGATCGTGCCCAGGACGTTGAAACGGCGCAGGTCGTAGACGTACGGGACGTGCGTGCCGTACCAGGCGACCACGTCGAGCGGGGAGTGGCCGTAGGTGGCCGACCAGAGGTTGCCGCAGAACTTGTTGATCACCTCGGTGGGGCGCTCGACGTCCTCGTACGCGGCCACCGGGGCCCGGAAGTCCCGCGCGGCGGCGAGGCCGTTGGCGCCGATCGGGCCGAGGTCCGGCAGGACGAAGGGCTGGCCGTAGTTCTCGCAGACGTAGCCGCGGGCGTCGGCGTCCAGCAGTTCGACGCGGAAGCGGACGCCGCGCGGGATGATCGCCACGTCGCCCGGACGGGCGGCGAGCAGGCCCAGCTCGGTGCGCAGGAGCAGGCCGCCGCGCTCGGGGACGATCAGCAGCTCGCCGTCGGAGTCGCTGAACACCCGGTCCGTCATGGACGCGTTGGCTGCGTAGAGGTGGACGGCCATGCCGGTGCGCTGGGTCGCGTCGCCGTTGCCGCCGAGGGTCCACAGGCCGGCCAGGAAGTCGGTGCCGGGTGCCGGGTCGGGCAGCGGGTTCCAGCGCAGCCGGTTCGGGTCCGCGGGCGCCTCGGTGAAGGGGGCGGTGCGCAGGGCCCCGTTGTCGATGCGGGTGAAGGGCGGGTGCGCGGCCGAGGGGCGGATCCGGTAGAGCCAGGAGCGGCGGTTGTGGCTGCGGGGCTCGGTGAAGGCGCTGCCGCTGAGCTGCTCGGCGTAGAGGCCGAGGGGGGCCCGCTGGGGCGAGTTCCGGCCGAGCGGCAGTGCGCCGGGGACGGCCTCGGAGCTGTGTTCGTTGCCGAAGCCGGTGAGGTACTCCAGTGCCTCGGCCGTCTTCCGGGCCTGCTCGCTGCCGGCCTGCTCGCTCATGTGCTGCTCCCACTCCGTCGAAGGAATCCTATGGTCGACAGTAGGATTCCGCGGCCCGTGCGTCAACGGCGTCCCGGCGTCGCCCTGGGGCGGCCCGGTGCCGTCCTGGTGCCGTCCTGATGTCGTCCTGATGTCGTCCTGGCGCCGTCCGTCATGGGTCCGGGGTGGCGGGGCGGGAGG
This sequence comes from Streptomyces yangpuensis, assembly GCF_024666385.1. Lineage (NCBI taxonomy): Bacteria > Bacillati > Actinomycetota > Actinomycetes > Kitasatosporales > Streptomycetaceae > Streptomyces > Streptomyces yangpuensis. Next base: position 1,652,183 of record NZ_CP102514.1, on the reverse strand, counting down.
AAACGACAGGATCCGGGAGGAAGGCCCGCAGGGTGGCCGGGCGGTGGCCGCGGATTCGCTCCCGGGGGGCTCACAAAAGATGAACATTGCTCTACTCTCACGCGCATGTCGTGGACCCGCAGGTTTCCTGCCGTGCCGGCGGCGCTCCTCGCCGCCCTTCTCGCGCTTCTGTCCCTCTTCGCCGCCGCGCCCGCCGCCCGCGCGCACGAAGAGCGCCCGGTCACCTTCCCGGACGGCTCCGGCTCTGTCCCGGAGTACCGCAAGGCCGACCCCGACCTCATCGTATGCAAGGCGGACCGGCCGGCCTTCGAACGCCGGATATCCGCCTTCCCCGAGGAGCTCAGGCAGCGCAACCTCGCCCTGTACGAGCGGTGCGCGGCGAGCGGCTACCGGCACCTCCAGGAAGCCGTCGACGCCGTGGACCGGCCCGGGATGAACATCGCGATCCTCCCCGGCCTCTACGAGGAGGAGCCCTCGCTGCCCAAGCCGACGGGGGAGTGCGCCGCGCTCAAGGCGCCCGACTCCGCACTCGGCTACCAGATCCTCTCCTACGAGCAGCAGGTGCGGTGCCGGCACAACCAGAACCTCGTCGCCATCCTCGGCAAGAAGAACCTGCAGATCGAGGGCACCGGCGCGTCACGGCTCGACGTGGTGATCGACGCCAAGTACCAGAAGCTGAACGCCATCCGCGCCGACAAGTCCGACGGCGTCTACTTCCGCAACTTCACCGCCCAGCGCACCACCTTCAACTCGCTGTACGTGCTCGCCGCCGACGGCTTCGTCATCGACGACGTGCTGACCCGCTGGAACGACGAGTACGGCTTCCTGACCTTCGCCAGCGACCACGGGCTCTACAAGAACTGCGAGTCCTACGGCAACGGCGACTCCGGCATCTACCCCGGCAGCGCCTCCAACATCAACGACGGCCGCGGCTACGAGGTCCCCCGCTACTCCATCGAGATCACCGGCTGCCGCAGCCACCACAACATGGTCGGCTACTCCGGCACCGCGGGCGACTCGGTGTGGGTGCACGACAACGAGTTCGACCACAACATGGGCGGCGCCTCGATGGACAGCGCCTTCCCCGGCCACCCCGGACTCCCGCAGAACCACGCCAAGTTCGAGCGGAACCTGATCCACGACAACAACCAGGACTACTACCGCCACGTCGCCGACGGAACCTGCGCCAAACCGCCGATCGAGCGCGGCTACGAGCGCGGCGTCGTCTGCCCCCAGATCAGCATGCCGCCGGGCACCGGCATCATCACGGCGGGCGGCAACTGGAACCTGTACGAGGGCAACTGGGTGTACGGGCACCAGCGCGCCGGCTTCTTCCTCAGCGCCGTCCCCGCCTTCATCCGCGGCGAGGAGGCGTGGTCGAAGCAGACCGACACCTCCCACCACAACCGCTACGCCGGCAACGTCCTCGGCAAGGACAAGTCCGGCGCCTCCCACCCCAACGGCATGGACGTCTGGTGGGACGGCCAGGGCAGCGGCAACTGCTGGCAGGACGGCCCCGACGGCTCCAGCCCCGGCACGGTCCCGCAATGCGGCGAGCGGCGGGGCGACGTCTCCGGTGCCTCGGCCCGCCTGGTCGGCGAGCCGGTCAAGCTGGTCCAGCTCCTCGTCTGCGCGGACTACAACGTCCAGGCACGCAAGCTCCCTGCGGGCTGCGACTGGTACGGCGCGCGCGGAGCGGAGCGGGTGGAGACCCAGCTCGCCCTGGCCGTGGCCGCGGTGCTGCTGCTGGTCGGCGGGGTGCTGTGGTGGCGCCGCCTGCGCGGCTCCCGCCTGGGCACGGTGGCCTCCCTGCTGGGCCTGGCCGGCCTGGCCCTCGACGTGGCCGGCTCCACCATGGCGCTGAACGCCACCTTCGTCCCGGCCCTCGCCCTCCTCCTGCTCGGCCTGTGGTGGACGGGAGCCGGCCTGGCGCTGCGCCCCACCCGCCCCTGGCTGGCGCGCCTGACCCTGCTGCTGGCCGGGCTCACCCTGCTGGACGCCTTCGACAAGGCGGTCCTGATGATCCCGTGGACCCCGCTGAGCCCGGCCTGGGTGCGGGCCCTGGTGGCCGTGGTCTGGGTCCTGTGGGCGGTCGTCGCCTCCGCCCGCCCGGCCACCGCCCCGGCCGCCGACGACCCCGAAGCCACCCGGCCGGCCCCGGCCCCGGCCCGGGCCCCCGGGCCCACGGGAGGCCAGCCGTGAGCGACGCCCGGCCCGATGCCCGACCTGACAACCGCCCCGACGCCCGATCCGACGCCGGGCCCGGCGCCCGGCCCGGCGTCCGAGCCGATGCCCGATTCGGCGCCCGGCCCGTTGCTCGGCCTGACGACCGGCCTGGCGGCCGATCCGGCGTCCGGCCCGTTGCTTGGCCCGAGGCCCGACCCGGCACCCGGCCCGAGGCCCGACCCGGCGGCCGATTCGATGCCCAGCCCGACGCTCGGCCCGAGGTCCGGCCCGATGGCCGGCCCGGCCCCCGGCCCGACGCTCGGATCCGGTGCGGCGCCTGCGGTACGCCGCCCACCGGGGCCCGCGGGCACCGCCGGGCCGCACGCACCGCGGCCCTGCTCGCCCTCGCCCTGCTCCTCGCGGGCGGCGCGGCGACGGGCTGCGGCGGGCGGGCCACCACCCACCACAAGCCCGGCACCAGCCATGAGCAGGCCTCCGGCAACGTCGGCACCCTGCTCACCACGGGCGACTCGGCCGGCCACAAGCTCCGCGAGGTACCGTCCCAGGGCGCCCCGGAGGTCCAACTGGCCCTCCGCCCGGACTCCGAGGACGGCTGGAACCTCCAGCTGAGCGTGAAGAACTTCCGCTTCACACCCGACAGCACCGGCGGCGCCGCTCTCCCGGGCGCCGGTCACGCCCACCTGGAACTCGACGGACGCAAGATCGCCAGGCTGTACGGCCCCTGGTTCCACCTGCCCGCGGCGCAGGTCCCCGACGGCGCGCACACCCTGACCGTCCGCCTCTACGCGGACGACCACACCGCCTGGGCGGTCTCCGGCAAACCCGTGGAGGGAACGGCGCAGCTCACCGCCCCCGCCCCGGGTTCGTCCGGCGGCCACAGCCACGGCGAAGCCCCGTCGCAGCCGCCTACGCCGGGCCAGGCGCAGGCGGAGGCGGACCGCACGGTCACCATCACCGTCCGGGACGGCAAGGTCAGCCCCGCCCCGGCCCGCACCGAGCTGCGGCGCGGCGAACGCATCGCCCTGCGCGTCACCAGCGACCGCGCGGACACCCTGCACGTCCACGGCTACGACAAGGAACTCGCCCTGCCGGCAGGCCAGGAGGCCACCCTGATCCTGACGGCCGACCGTACGGGCCTCTTCGAGGTCGAGACCCACGAGTCCCGCCTCGTCCTGACCCAACTCCTCGTCCGATGACCGCCCACCACCCCACGCCCATACCCCAAGCTCCGCCCAGCCCGCCGAGGCCGAGTGCCGGACCCTGTCCCAGCCGCAGCGCCGGTGCCGGGCCCAGGCTCAGTGCCGGCGCTGCGGCCGGGCGCAGCACCGGTGCTGGTGCCGTTTTGGTCGGGGGCGGGCCCGAGTCGGGGGCCGGTGGCGTGGTCGGGGCCGGGCCCAGGCTCGGTGCCGGGGCTGCCGGGGACAGTGCCGTTGCCGCGGCCGAGGGCGGCGCTGGGCCCGAGACCGGGCCCGAGACCGGGCCCGAGACCGGGCCCGGGGCGCAGGGACGCGCCGTCGGTGGTGCTCGGTGCTCGGAGGTGCGGTGGTGAGCCCGATCTCCTACGGTCACGGCCGGAGCGTGGTCGTTCACCCGGCCGAACCGTTCACCCCCCTCGCGCACGGAATCGGCTCCCAGCACGATCTGCCCATCTCTCCCTTCTACGCATTCGCCGGTGCCTTCGCCGCGCTGTTCGTCTCCTTCCTCGCACTCGGCCTGCTCTGGTCCACCTCCCGCTTCCGCGGAGAGGACTCGGGGCTCGCCCTGCCCGTCGCCCTCCAGCGGGTGGCCGACGCGCCGCCCACCCGAACCATCCTGCGCGCGCTGGGACTCGCCGCCGCGCTCCTCGTCCTGCTCCACCTCCTCCTCGGTCCCGACGACCCCGCTCACAACCCCGCTCCCGGCGCCGTCTACGTCCTCCTCTGGGTCGGACTCGTGCCCGCCTCCCTTCTCCTCGGCCCCGTATGGCGCCTGCTCAACCCGCTGCGCACCCTGCACCGCCTGCTCGCCCGGTCCCTGCGCCGCCCCCGTACCGGCAACCACCCCCTTCCCGCCCGGCTGGGGCTGTGGCCCGCCGCCGCCGGACTGCTCGGCTTCACATGGCTCGAACTCGTCTCTCCCGACCCCGCATCGACCACCACCCTCCTGATCGCACTCGCCGCCTACGCCACCGCCCAACTGCTGCTCGCCGCCCGCTACGGCGAGAGCTGGTTCGCGGACGGGGACGCCTTCGAGGCGTACTCCGCCCTTCTCGCCCGTCTCTCCCCCCTCGGCCGCCGCGGCGACGGCCGTCTCGTCCTGCGCAACCCCTTCCACGGACTCGACGCGACGCCCGAGCGGCCCGGACTCGTCGCCACCGTCTGCGTCCTGCTCGGCTCCACCGCCTACGACGGCTTCTCCGACAACCCCTCCTGGATCAACACCCTTCAGACCTCCCCCCTCGGCCGCACCCCCACGGCCACGCTCGGACTGCTCGGCTCCGTCGCCCTCGTCGCCACCCTCTACTGCCTGTGCGCGGCCGCCACCCGCCTCGTCAGCGGCCCGCACCCCGGCCCGCTGACCGCCTTCGCGCACTCACTCGTCCCCATCGCCCTCGGCTATCTCTTCGCCCACTACTTCTCCCTTCTGGTAGTCGAAGGACCACGCACAGTAAGCATGGCACTCGGCACTGACAACGCCCCCGAACCCGCGCCACCACTGGGTCCCGGCGGCCTCGCGGCCCTCCAGGTCATCGCCGTCGTCACCGGCCACGTCCTCGGTGTCGTCGCGGCCCACGACCGCTCCGTACGCCTCTTCCCGCCCGCGAAAGCGGTGGCCGGCCAACTGCCGCTGCTCACCCTGATGATCATTTACACGATCGGAGGTCTCAGCCTCCTGCTGAACTGAGAACTGAGGCCCCCGCCGGACCCGGAAACGAGGAGCGGCATGATGGACCCCGTGCCTCCCGCCCACTCCCTGCGCCGTACGCCGATCCAGCAGCGCAGCGCCGACCGGCTCGCCCGGATCCTCGACGCCTGCGCCGAACTGCTCGACGAGACCGGGTACGAGAACCTCACCACCCGCGCCGTCGCCCTGCGCGCCGGCGTACCGATCGGCTCCGTCTACCGCTTCTTCGGCAACAAGCGAGCCATGGCGATCGCCCTCGCGCACCGCAACCTGGACCGGTACGTCGACGGCATCGCGGACCGCCTCGCCGACCTTCCCGCCACCCACTGGCGGCCGGTGGTGGACGCCGTGCTGGACGAATACCTGGCGATGAAGCGGGGCGTGCCGGGCTTCGCGCTCGTCGACTTCGGCGTGCCCGCGCCGCCGGCCGACGACCTTGAGGGCGATCCCAACCACCAGGTCGCCACCCGCCTGACCGAACTCCTCTCCGCCCACCTCGGCCTGACCGCCGACGCCACCCTGGAACGGGCGGTTCTCGTCGCCGTCGAGGCCACCGACGCGCTGATCCAGCTGGCCTTCCGGACCGACCCGGCAGGGGACCCCGGCATCGTCGCCGAGACCCGCGCGATGATGCACGCCTACCTGGCCCGCGTACTGGACTGAACCCTTCCTCCGGCGCCCGCTGTGGCGCCCGCTCCGGCGGTCGCTGCGGCGGTCGCTGCGGCGGTCGCGCCTCCCTGGCCCGCTGCCCGCGGGCCGCCCGCCCCTCGTCGCCCGCCGTGGACGTGGCCGCCCCCCGAGGCGGCCGCCCTCGCCCGGTCAGCCGTCCCTCCCGGCGCCGCCCTCCCCGTCCCGGACCCCGCCCCCACCCCTCCCGGGCCCCCGCCTGCCCGGCCGGTTCATCCGCACCCGTCCCGGGCCTCGCCCGCCAGGCCTCCGCCCGCACCCGTCCCGGGCCCCCGCCCTGCCCGACCGGTTCCCCCCGTCCGGTCCTGCGCGCCCCTGCCTTCGCCGCACTCGTCCGGGCCCCAACGTGCCCCGGCCCCGCCGTGGATTCCGTGGAGTGGCATCGTTCGCTCCCTCGCCACCGTGCCTACCGGTCGGTATGCTCGGGCTTCCCGCGTCCGCGCCGCAGCCTGCCGCCCTGGAGGGCCCATGCCCCGCACCGCCCTGCGCATCTGCCCCCTGTGCGAAGCCACCTGCGGGCTCACCCTCACCGTCGAAGGCACCACGGTCACAGGCGCCCGCGGCGACCGGGACGACGTCTTCAGCCGTGGCTTCATCTGCCCGAAGGGCGCCGCCTTCGGGCAGATCGACGCCGACCCCGACCGGCTGCGCACCCCGCTCGTCCGCCGGGCCGGCCGGCTCCGGGAAGTCACCTGGGAGGAGGCCTACGACGCCATCGCCGCCGCCGTGCCCGAACTCGTCCGGGAGCACGGACCCCAGGCCGTCGGCGTGGTCCTCGGCAACCCGAACGTGCACACCATGGCCGGCGCGCTCTACCCGCCGCTGCTCGTCAAGTCCCTCGGCACCCGCAACCTCTTCACCGCCAGCACGCTCGACCAGATGCCCAAGCACGTCTCCAGCGGACTCCTCTTCGGGGACCCCCTGGCCATCCCGGTCCCCGACCTCGACCGCACCGATTTCCTGCTGCTGCTCGGCGCCAACCCGGTCGAGTCCAACGGCTCCCTCTGCACCGCCCCGGACTTCCCCGGCCGGCTCAAGGCCCTGCGCGCCCGTGGCGGCACCCTCGTCGTCGTCGACCCGCGCCGCACCCGGACCGCGGCCCTCGCGGACCGGCATCTCACGCCGCGTCCCGGCAGCGACGTGTTCCTGCTCGCCGCCCTCGCGCACACCCTGATCGCCGAGAAGCTCGCCGCTCCCGGGGCGCTGGAGGAACATGTCGAGGGACTCGGGGAACTCGGCGCCGCCCTCGGGAGTTTCACTCCTGAGGCCGTCGCCCCCGCCTGCGACCTCACGGCCGACGAGATACGTGGCCTCGCCCGCCAACTCGCCGCCGCACCCACCGCCGCCGTCTACGGACGGATCGGCAGCTGCACCGTCGAGCACGGCACGCTCGCCAGCTGGCTCGTCGACGTACTGAACATCCTCACCGGCAACCTCGACCGGCCCGGCGGAGCCCTCTTCCCGCTCTCCGCCACCGACCGCGCCCCCCGGCCGGCCGGTCCCGGCAGGGGGTTCGCGGTGGGCCGCTGGCACAGCCGGGTCAGCGGCCACCCCGAAGCGAAGAGCGAACTGCCCATCGCGGCCCTGGCCGAGGAGATCGAGACGCCGGGGGAGGGGCGCATCCGTACCCTGATCGCCATCGCCGCCAACCCCGTCCTCTCCGCACCCGACGGCGACCGCCTCGACCGGGCGCTGGCCGGCCTCGACTTCATGGTCTCGGTCGACCCGTACCTGAACGAGACCTCCCGCCACGCCCACGTCGTGCTGCCCCCGCCGCCGCCCGCGCAGAGCGCGCACTACGACTTCGCGTTCAACGCCTTCGCCGTACGCAACCAGGCCCGCTACTCGCCGCCCGCCATCCCCCTGGAGGAGGGGCGGATGGACGAGTGCGAGATCCACGCGCGCCTGATCCTCGCCGTGTCGGGGCTGCACGGAGCCCCGCCGGGAGCCGTCGACGAACGCGTCATCGGCGACACGCTCGCCCGGGCCGTCACCGACGTGCACTCGCCGCTGCACGGCGCCGACCCGGCCGAGCAGGCCCGCCGGCTGACCGGTCGCACCGGCCCGGAGCGGCGACTGGACATGATGCTGCGCCTCGGACCGTACGAGCTGGGCCTGGAGGACCTGCTGACGGCGCCGCACGGCATCGACCTGGGCCCGCTGCGCCCCCGGCTTCCGGACGTGCTGAGGACGCGCAGCGGCAGGATCGAGCTGCTCCCGGACCCGATCGCGGCCGAACTCCCCGGGCTGCGCGCGGCGCTCGCCGACCGCCCCGCAGCCCTGGTGCTCGTGGGCCGCCGCCACCTGCGGTCCAACAACAGCTGGTTGCATAACGTCCCGGCCCTCACCGGAGGTTCCAACCGCTGCACACTGCACGTCCACCCGCAGGACGCAGCCCGCCTCGGGCTCACCGACGGCGGGCGGGCCAGGGTCACCGCCGACGGCGGCAGCGTGGAGGTACCCGTCGAGGTCACCGACGCCGTCCGCGCGGGAGTGGTGAGCCTCCCGCACGGCTGGGGCCACGACCGCGCCGGCACCCGCCTGGGCGTGGCGTCCGCCGCGCCCGGAGTCAACGTCAACCAGCTCCTCGACGGCACCCGGATCGACCGGCTCTCCGGCACGGCCGTGCTCAACGCCTTCCCCGTCGAGCTGACACCCCTGCCCTGAGCTGGGGTTTTGCTCGTATTGCTCACGCTTCCACGTCTTGTTGGCCCCAGGAGGCGACGCCTACCTTCCCCCCATGCTGACCTTCCTCGGCTTCGCTATGATCGCGACCTTCCTGGTCCTGATCATGATGAAGAAAATGTCGCCCATCGCGGCGCTCGTCCTCATCCCCGCCCTGTTCTGCGTGTTCGCAGGCAAGGGCGCACACCTCGGCGACTACGTCATCGAAGGCGTCGGCAAGCTCGCACCGACCGCCGCCATGCTGATGTTCGCCATCGTCTACTTCGGCCTGATGATCGACGTCGGCCTCTTCGACCCGATCGTCCGGGGCACCCTGCGCTTCTGCAAGGCCGACCCGATGCGCGTCGTCGTCGGCACGGCCGTCCTCGCCGCGATCGTCTCGCTCGACGGCGACGGATCGACCACCTTCATGATCACGGTCTCCGCCATGTACCCGCTCTACAAGCGGCTCGGCCTCAGCCTGGTGGTCATGACGGGTGTCGCGGCCACGGCCAACGGTGTCATGAACACCCTGCCCTGGGGAGGTCCCACGGCCCGCGCCGCGACCGCCCTCAAGCTCGACGCCGCCGACATCTTCGTCCCGATGATCCCGGCCCTCGCGGTGGGCCTGCTCTTCGTGTTCGCCCTGGCGTATGTCCTCGGCCTGCGGGAGCGCCGGCGCCTCGGAGTGCTGGCGCTGCCCGGGCAGAAGGCACCCCGGGATGTCGCGGAAGCCGAGGAGGTCGAGCGGACCGAGCGGACCGAGCAGACCGAGCGGACCGAGCGGACCGAGCAGACCGAGCAGACCGAGAGTGTCGAGGGGGACCTGGTCGCAGCAGCCGCCGGGAGCGCCGCCCACAGCGGTTCCGCCGGTTCGGCCGCGCCGGGAGCGACCACCGGGCCGACGCCCGCCGCGACACCCCTCCCCACGCCCACCGCCGCCCCCGGCTCCGCGGCCGTGGCCGCCCCCGAGGACGGGTTCCAGGGCCTCGACCCCGACCGGGCCACCCTGCGCCCCCGCCTCTACTGGTTCAACGCCGGTCTCACCGTCGCCCTCCTCGCCGCGATGATCATGGAGTTGCTGCCCATCCCGGTGCTGTTCCTGCTCGGCGCCGCCCTCGCCCTCACCGTCAACTTCCCGCACATGCCCGACCAGAAGGCCAGGCTCGCCGCCCACGCCGACAACGTCCTCAACGTCGCCGGCATGGTCTTCGCCGCCGCCGTCTTCACCGGAGTCCTCACCGGCACCGGCATGGTCAAGCACATGGCCGACTGGCTGGTCGGAGCCATCCCCGAGGGCATGGGCCCGCACATGGCACTCGTCACCGGTCTGCTCAGCCTGCCGCTCACCTACTTCATGTCCAACGACGGCTTCTACTTCGGCGTCCTGCCCGTCCTGGCCGAGGCCGGCGCCGCCCACGGCGTGTCCCCGCTCGAGATCGCCCGCGCCTCCCTCGTCGGCCAGGCGCTGCACATGTCCAGCCCGCTGGTTCCGGCCGTCTACGTCCTGGTCGGCATGGCCCGCGTCGAGTTCGGCGACCACACCCGGTTCACCGTCAAGTGGGCGGCCCTCACCTCGCTCGTCGTCCTCGCGGCAGGGATGCTTTTCGGCATCATCTGACCCGGCCGTACCCTGGCCGCCAAAAACTACCGACGCTAGTTTGTAGGGTGACGGAGAGGTCGGACCACGCGCACCTGCGTACTCGGGAGGAATGCCATGAAGGCCCAGGACGGGATGTACATCGACGGCGCATGGCGGCCCGCCGTCGGCCCCGGCCGGATCGACGTCGTCAACCCGGCCGACGGCCAGGTCATCGCCCAGGTCCCGGCCGGCACCGAGGAGGATGTGGACGCCGCCGTACGCGCGGCCCGTGCGGCCCTGCCCGGCTGGGCGGCCACGCCGCCGGCCGAGCGGGCGGCCCTGATCGGCGCACTCCGCGACGCCCTGCAGGACCGCAAGGGGGAGCTGACCGAGACGGTCACCGCCGAACTCGGCGCCCCGCTCCCCTTCGCCAAGGCCGTCCACGTCGGAGCGTCGATCGCCGTGGTCTCCACCTACGTCGACCTCGCCGCCTCGTACGCCTTCGAGGAGCGCATCGGCAACTCCACCGTCCTGCTGGAACCGGTCGGCGTGGTCGGGGCCATCACGCCCTGGAACTACCCGCTGTACCAAGTCGTTGCAAAGGTGGCACCCGCTCTCGCCGCCGGCTGCACCCTCGTCCTCAAGCCGGCGGAGGACACCCCGCTGACCGCGCAGCTCTTCGCCGAGGCCGTGCACGAGGCGGGGATCCCGGCCGGAGTCTTCAACCTGGTGACCGGTACGGGCCCGGTCGCGGGCCAGGCACTGGCCGCCCACGAGGGAGTCGACTTCGTCTCCTTCACCGGCTCGACCGCCGTCGGCAAGCAGGTCGGCGCCACGGCCGGCGCCGCGGTCAAGCGCGTCGCCCTCGAACTGGGCGGCAAGTCGGCGAACGTCATCCTGCCCGGGGCCGACCTTCCCAGGGCCGTCGCGGCCGGCGTCGGCCACGTCATGAACAACACCGGTCAGAGCTGCAACGCGCTCACCCGGATGCTCGTCCACCGGGACCGGTACGAGGAGGCCGTCTCGCTCGCGGTCGCCGCCGTCGCCGACCACCCCACCGGCGACCCCCGTACGGAGGGCACCCGCGTCGGCCCCGTCGTCAACGCCAAGCAGCACGAACGCGTCCGCGGCTTCATCGCCAAGGGCGTGGAGGAGGGCGCGCGCCTGGTCGTGGGCGGCCCGGACGCGCCGTACGAAAAGGGGTACTTCATCGCCCCGACCGTGTTCGCCGACGTGACCCCCGACATGACCATCGCCCAGGAGGAGATCTTCGGGCCGGTGCTGTCGATCCTCGCGTACGAGGACGAGGAGGAGGCCCTGCGCATCGCCAACGGCACGGTCTACGGCCTGGGCGGCGCCGTGTGGGCCGCGGACGAGGAGACGGCCGTCGCCTTCGCGCGCCGCATGGACACCGGGCAGGTGGACATCAACGGCGGCCGCTACAACATCCTCGCGCCCTTCGGCGGCCACAAGCAGTCGGGCGTCGGCCGTGAGCTGGGCCCTCATGGTCTGGCGGAGTACCTTCAGACCAAGTCCCTGCAGTTCTGAACCAGTTCTGAAGCAGTTCTGAACCAGTAGCAGCCGCAGCACCCGCTGCAACCCGCAGTGGTACCACTCGCCCCCGCCGCACCGGCTGCCCCCGCCGCATCGGCTGCACCCGCTGCACCCGCCGCATCCGCACGCTCCCGCCCCCGTACCGGAAAGTCGAGACGACGACCATGGTCCGCGCCGCCATCCTGCCCGCCGTCGGAGCACCGCTGGAGATCAGGGAGATCGTGCTGCCCGATCCCGGGCCCCGGCAGGTCCGTGTCCGGCTGACCGCGGCCGGCGTCTGCCACTCCGACCTCTCCCTCACCAACGGCACCATGCGGGTCCCCGTGCCCGCCGTCCTCGGCCACGAGGGCGCGGGCACGGTCCTCGCTGTCGGCGAGGGCGTCACGCACGTCGCCCCAGGCGACGGCGTGGTGCTCAACTGGGCCCCGTCCTGCGGGACCTGCCACCACTGCACCATCGGCGAGGTCTGGCTGTGCGCCACCGCGCTCGCCGGGGTCGGGAACGTCCACGCACACGACGTCGATGGCACCGCACTGCACCCCGGGCTGAACGTGGCCGCGTTCGCCGAGGAGACAGTCGTCGCGGCCGACTGCGTGCTGCCCGCACCCGCGGGGATCCCGCTCACCGAGGCAGCGCTGCTCGGCTGCGCCGTCCTCACCGGCTACGGGGCCGTCCACCACAGTGCCCAGGTCCGCCCGGGCGAGTCGGTGGCCGTCTTCGGCGCCGGCGGGGTCGGCCTGGCCGCGCTCCAGGCGGCCCGGATCGCACAGGCGGGCCCGGTGATCGCCGTCGACGTGTCACCGGCCAAGGAGGAACTGGCGCGCGCGGCCGGTGCCACCGAGTTCGTGCTCGCCTCGGACACCACCGCCCGGGAGATCCGTGCGCTCACCGGCGGGCGGGGCGCGGACGTCGCCGTCGAGTGCGTCGGCCGGGCCGAGACCATCCGCGGGGCGTGGGAGTCGACCCGCCGCGGCGGCCGCACCACGGTCGTCGGCATCGGCGGCAAGGAACAGCAGGTCACCTTCCACGCCCTGGAGATCTTCCACTTCGCCCGCACCCTCACCGGCTGTGTCTACGGCAACAGCGACCCCGCCCGCGACCTCCCTGTGATCGCCGAGCACGTCCGCGCAGGCCGCCTCGACCTGGGCGCCCTGGTGACCGACCGGATCACTCTCGACGACATCCCGGCCGCCTTCGACGCGATGCTGGCCGGCAAGGGCGGCCGCTCCCTCGTCGTCTTCGGCCAGTGACCTGAGTCGGAGACGCACCAGCCGTACGGCCGGCACCGTGCGGCGGCTGCGCCGTGTCAGGCGGGCCGTTCCCCGCGCCGCAGCGTCTCGTACTGGAGGGCCAGGCCGTCCAGCAGTGCCTCCAGGCCCGTCTCGAACGCGCCCTCGTCCACCTCGCGCTGCCGCTCGGCCAGCAGGTGCGCCTGGCCCAGGTGCGGGTAGTCCGCCGGGTCGTACGCCGCGCGGTCGTCGACGAACCCCCGGGCGAAGGAACCCACCGCCGAGCCCAGGATGAAGTACCGCATCAGTGCGCCGATCCGCGTCGCATGCGCCGCCGGCCACCCGGCCGCGGTCATCGCACCGAACACCGCGTCGGCCACCCGCAGGCCCGCCGGGCGGCGCCCGGGTCCGCGCGCCAGCACCGGCACGATGTTGGGGTGGTCGGCCAGGGCGTCCCGGTACGAGTGCGCCCACGCCTGCAGGGCGCCCCGCCAGTCCTGCCCGCCCCCGCCTCCGGCCTCGCCCCCGCCTCCGCCCTCGCCCCCGTCCCCGGCCCCGCCCCCGCCCCCGGCGTCGCCGCCGGCCCCGACGCCTTCGAACATGGACAGATCGACACGCGAACTCACCGCGTCCGCCACCGCGTCGAGGATCTCGTCCTTGGTGCGGAAGTGGTTGTAGAGCGAGGGCCCGCTGACCCCGAGCGCGGCCGCCAGCCGCCGGGTCGACACCGCCTCCAGCCCCTCCGCGTCGACCAGTGCCCCGGCCGCCTCGACGATGCGGTCCCGGCTGAGAAGGGGCTTGCGCGGTCTGGCCATGCGCCACATAGTAAGCCTGCCCGCCAAAAACTACCGGTGCTAGTTAAAACCGCGCCGGCCCCACCCGCCATCCGCCTGGAGGAGGTCCCGGTGAATCTGGAGCTGAGCGAGGAGCAGAGTGCCGTACGCCGGCTCGCCCGCGAGTTCGCCGAGCGCGAGATCGTCCCGTACGCCGCCGAGTGGGACCGCGCCGAGAGCGTGGACCGGGCCGTCGTGAAGAAGCTGGCCGCGCTCGGCTTCCTCGGCCTGACCGTCCCCGAGGAGTACGGCGGCTCCGGCGGCGACCACCTCTCCTACGTCCTGGTCACCGAAGAGCTCGGCCGCGCCGACTCCGCCGTGCGCGGGATCGTCTCCGTCTCCCTCGGCCTGGTCGCCAAGACCGTCGCCGCCTGGGGGAACGAGGAGCAGAAGCGCACCTGGCTGCCCCGCCTGTGCTCCGGCGACGCGCTCGGCTGCTTCGGGCTGACCGAGCCCGGCACCGGCTCCGACGCCGCGAACCTCGCCACCCGCGCCGTGCGCGAGGGGGACTCGTACGTCCTCCACGGGACCAAGATGTTCATCAGCAACGGCACCTGGGCCGATGTCGCGCTGCTGTTCGCCCGCACCGGCGAGGAGCCGGGCCACCGCGGTGTCTCCGCCTTCCTCGTCCCCACCGACACCCCCGGCCTGACGCGCCGCGAGATCCACGGCAAGCTCGGCCTGCGCGGGCAGCCCACCGCCGAACTCGTCCTCGACGGCGTCCGCGTGCCCGCCTCCGCACTGCTCGGCCCGCCGGGCAAGGGCTTCTCGGTGGCCATGTCCGCCCTCGCCAAGGGCCGCATGTCGGTCGCCGCCGGCTGTGTCGGTATCGCGCAGGCCGCCCTGGACGCGGCCGTCTCCTACGCCGCCCACCGCGAGCAGTTCGGCAAGCCCATCGCCCAGCACCAGCTGGTCCAGGAGCTGATCGCGGACATCTCCGTCGACGTGGACGCGGCCCGGCTGCTGACCTGGCGCGTCGCGGACCTCATCGACCGCGGACAGCCCTTCGCCACCGAGTCCTCCACCGCCAAGCTGTTCGCCTCCGAGGCCGCCGTGCGCGCCGCGAACAACGCCCTCCAGGTGCACGGTGGTTACGGATACATCGACGAATACCCGCCGGGGAAGCTGCTGCGCGACGCCCGCGTGGCAACCCTGTACGAGGGCACCAGCCAGATCCAGAAGCTCCTCATCGGCCGCGCCCGCACCGGGGTGTCCGCCTTCTAGCCACCCGCCCCCCGCCCCGCCGCCCCCGCCCCCCCGGCCCGCCGCCCCCGCCCCCGCTCCCCACGCGGGTGAGTACCGGTGCCACCGCTATGAGTACGCGTGCGGATGTGCACCGCCGAGCCGCGCCCCGATGCTCGACGCATGAACGAGACACCGGTCAAGCAGCAGAGCACGGGGGCGTACTACGGACAGGCCGTCGCCTCCTTCGCCATCGCCCTCATCGCCGTGGCCGTGGGGATCTACCGACTGGAGGCGGACGGCTGGGTCCGTGCCTTCCTCGGGATCGCGGTCCTCTACCTCACCACCTCGGCCTTCACCCTCGCCAAGGTGATCCGCGACCGGCAGGAGGTCACGCAGATCGTCAGCCGGGTGGATCAGGCGAGAATGGAGAAGATCATGGCCGAGTACGACCCCTTCGCGCCGAAGTAGTCGGCGCGGCCGGTCAGGCCCGGCCGAGAACGCTAAGCGCTTGCTCACCCTCCGTGTAGGGTGTTCACTCCCGAACGGTGAAGAGGTGAGTGAGCGATGGGCAGCGCGGAGGACACGGCCGACGGCTACCGACCGTGGTCCGAGGTCACCCCGGACGCCGCACGGCGGCTGCTCGTCGCCGCCGTCGACGCCTTCGCCGAGCGCGGCTACCACGCCACCACCACCCGCGACATCGCCGGCCGTGCCGGCATGAGCCCGGCCGCGCTCTACATCCACTACAAGACCAAGGAAGAGCTGCTCCACCGGATCAGCCGGATCGGGCACGACAAGGCGCTGGAGATCCTCACGGTCGCCGCCGACGGCCCGGGCTGCGCCGCCGAGCGCCTCGACGCGGCCGTGCGGTCCTTCGTACTGTGGCACGCCGCGCACCACACCACCGCGCGCGTGGTCCAGTACGAACTCGACGCCCTCGCCCCGGAGCACCGCTCCGAGATCGTGGCCCTGCGCCGGCGGAGCGACGCCGCGGTGCGCCGCATTCTCGCCGACGGTGTCGCGGCGGGGGAGTTCGACGTCCCCGACGTGCCGGGCACCACCCTCGCCGTGCTGTCGCTGTGCATCGACGTGGCCCGCTGGTTCAGCGCGGCCGGACAGCGCACGCCCGACGAGGTCGGCGCGCTCTACGCCGACCTCGTGCTCCGCATGGTGGGCGCGCGGCCGCGCCCTCGGAAGTAGTTGCGAAGTAGTTCAGAAGTGGTTCAGAAGTAGTAGCGGGACACCGACTCCGCCACGCACACCGGCTTCTCGCCGCCCTCGCGTTCCACCGTGACGGTCGCCGTGACCTGTACGCCGCCACCCGCCTCCGCCACCTCAGTGATCACGGCGGTGGCGCGCAGCCGTGAGCCGACCGGCACGGTCGCCGGGAAACGGACCTTGTTCGTACCGTAGTTGAGGCCCATGCGCATGCCCTCGACCCGCATGACCTGCGGCACCAGGCTGGGCAGCAGCGACAGCGTCAGGTAGCCGTGCGCGATGGTGACGCCGAAGGGTCCGGTCGCGGCGCGCTCCGGGTCCACGTGGATCCACTGGTGGTCGCCGGTCGCGTCCGCGAAGAGGTCGATCCGCTTCTGGTCCACCTCCAGCCACCCGCTGGGGCCGAGCGGTTCGCCGATCCCGGCGTGCAGTTCCTCGGCGGACGTGAAGACCCTCGGCTCGGCCATGCCTGTTCCTGTCTCTCGCGGAGTACTGACGGACGAATAAGCGCTTGCTCAGCATGCTGGGACCGTATGTGTATGTCAACGGACCTCCGACTACCCTCGGCCGGGTGCCGCAGATTCCCGAGCAAATCCACGAACTCACCGTCGGTCAGCTGTCCGCCCGCAGCGGCGCGGCCGTCTCGGCGCTCCACTTCTACGAGTCCAAGGGCCTGATCAGCAGCCGCCGCACGAGCGGCAACCAGCGCCGCTACACCCGTGACGCGCTGCGCCGGGTGGCCTTCGTACGCGCGGCCCAGCGGGTGGGCATCCCGCTCGCCAGCATCCGTGAGGCACTGGCCCAGCTCCCCGAGGAGCGCACCCCCAACCGCGAGGACTGGGCCCGTCTTTCCGAGGCCTGGCGCACCGAGCTCGACGAACGCATCGGCCGGCTCGCCCGTCTGCGCGACCACCTGACGGACTGCATCGGCTGCGGCTGCCTCTCGATGGAGACCTGCGCCCTGTCCAACCCGGACGACGTCTTCGGCGCACGGCTCACCGGCTCGCGCCTGTAGAGGGTGTCCGGCGTGCGTCAGCCGGTTCACCCCTCCCGCGGCAGCAGTTCCCGGGCCGCCGCGACCAGTTGGGCGTTGGACCGGGCCGGCCGCCCGTCCGGCAGGTGCAGCACGTCCCCTACGCCGGTGCGCGCGGCCGTGCCGCACCGGGCGGCCAGCCGCAGCGTCGGCCAGGAGGCCCCGTCCCGCCCGAAGAGCAGCACCCCTCCCGGCGGCGGCTCGCGCCACCCGGCCGGCAGCCCCGCCCGGGCAACCGCCTCGGTCGGTCGCCCGGGCCCGGCGCGGAAGGTGTCCGTCCGGGGGCCGGTGATCTCCGCGGCCACGCGGACCCCGTCGGCGCCGGCGCCCGGGATCCGCGTCAGCCAGGACCGGAGCCGCTCCAGCGGCTCGGGGCCGGCCGGGCCGGCCAGCGGCACCACCGCGTCCACCGCGACCCCCCGCTCCAGCAGGGCCAGAGCCAGTGCGGCCGCCCCCGGCTCCGCGAAGTGCACCACCGCGCGGTCCGGCAGTACCGTCCACGCCCGGATCCGTGCCCGCCGCTCCGCCGGATCCGGCTCCGCCCCGATGCTCGCCGGCACCGTCAGAGGTACGCCCACCCCCGCGCCCCGCAGCACCTCCAGCAGCGGCCCGACCACCCGCGGCGAAAGGCTCTCCCGCCCGCACGGCGTCCGCGGGTGCACCAGCACCTCGGCCGCCCCGGCGGCGACCGCCCCCACCGCCGACTCCGCCAGGTCCTGCGGCGACATCGGCACGGCGGGCCCGTCGGCGGCACCGCGCGAACCGTTGAGCGACACCACGGCCGGCCGGGCCGCCGTTCTCACGCCGCGCCCGCCGCGGGGAAGTCCGCCAGAGCCGGTCTCGGCACCACGATCCCGCAGCCCGCGCACACCGGTCCGTCCCAGGCCGGCGCCCCCTCCCAGGGGCCCACCGGTGCCACCTCCGGCCACCGCAGCTCGGTGTCCCCGCACACCGGGCACGCCGTCCCCGGCTCCGACTCCAGCGCCCGGACCAGCCGCCGCAGCACCTCGCCCAGCGCGCCTTCCGGCCGCACCCACGGGTCCGCGCAGCGCACCACCGCGTCCCCGCTCCCGCCCCACGCCCACTCCGGCCGGCGCAGCCCGTGGTGCTTCTCCCGCCGACGCCGCTCCGCGAACTGGCGCTCGTACTCCAGCCAGACCCTCCGCGCGTCCTCCAGTTCCTCCAGCGCGGCGACCAGCCGCAACGGGTCGGCCCCCCGGTCCTCGGGGGCGATCCCGTGCCGGTCGCACAGGTGCCACCAGGTGGCCCGGTGCCCGTAGGGCGCGAACCGCTCCAGGCAGCGGCGCAGCGAGTGGCGCCGCAGGGCCCGGTCATTGCGCGCGTCGCGCACCTGGTAGGCCAGACTCCGGAATCCCGCCATCACGCCATCACCTCCGCCGATGTGCCCAACATGCCCGGCCGGGAGCGGGCGCATGCGGGGGCGGACGAGGCGTGCGGGTGGCACATGGCCGGAAGTCAGCGCCCCATACGTCCCGCGGACACCACCACCCGGGCCAGTTCCTCATGGCAGATGTCGCTGTGCGCCCCCGAGGGAGCGCCGCCGCGCCGCACCACGGAGCCCGCGTCCACGCTGACGCAACCGGCCGCGGGAACCCCCTCGCGCAGGACGGTGTCGAGGCTCAGCCGCGGCGCCCCCGGCACCGCCCGGACCCCGTCGTGCCCGATCGCGCCCCAGCGTTCGTCGAATCCGAGCAGACCGGCCGAATCACCCGCCATCCGGGACGCCAGCGGATAGAAGACCCTGAGGGCCGAGTCGTGCGGGGAATGGCAGGCCACCACCGGTCCGTCGACCTTCCGGTGCAGGCCGCGCAGGGCCCCGCCGCGGCCCTTGTCGTGCGGCAGCCGGTCGGCGAATGCGTAATGGGAGAAGGCGCCCTGGAGCAGGGTCACGGACCGCACGTACCGGGCCCCGTCCGGCACGGCGCGCAGCGAGAAGGACACCACCCGCGCCCCGAAGCTGTGCCCGATCAGGTGGAAGCGCACGGCCGGACGGTCCGCCGCCAGCTCCGCCAGTACCGGGCCCAGCCCCCGCTCACCGACCACGCCCGCCCGCTTCTTCATCTTGTAGTACGCCGCCTGGCGCAGCAGTTCCTTGGCGCCGCCCCACAGGCCGCGCAGGCCGCCGCCGGCCGTGAGCCCCGCCCCCTCGGCGGCAGCGCCGGCGTCGGCGCCTGCTCCGGCCGCGGCCTCGGCTCCCGCGCCCGCCTCTGCGCCGGCCCTGGCCAGGGCCAGTGTGAGGGCCCGGCAGACCTCCAGCACGTCGTCCGTGAAGATCGCGGGGACCGCCGGCGCGACCGCCGCGTGCACGGCGTCCACCCCGGCGAGCTCCCGCACGAGCGCGCCGAACTCGATGAAGGCGGCAGCCGACTCCGGCCGCTCCGCCAGCAGCTCCGCGAGCCGGTCCAGCTCCGCGCCCCGCCCCGGCCAGAACTCCCCGAGCGCCTGCCGGGTGAGGGGGTCCAGCGCGCAGCCGTGGCCCGGCTCCGCGAGGGCCCCGGCCGCCTCGAAGTCGGGTATCGGCTCGTCGGAGAACCGCATCGACGGCCACACGACACCCACGTACCCCAGCCGCACCCCCGGCCCCACCAACGCGGGGAAGGGCGCGAAGAACCGGTCGTAGAGCCGGGTCGCCGTGGACCGGTCGCTGTTCCAGCCGTGCGCGAAGACGAGCACGTCCGTCGCCTCCATCCGGGCCACCGCCCCCTGCGAGGCGCGGTCCACGTCCCCTTCGGAGTCGAAGGTCAGCTCCGCGTACGGCGCCACCCCGATCCCGATCCCCGTCCTGCTCCCGGCCCCTGTCCCGAAGCCGAATCCGCCACCGACGTTCGCCATGACGTCCCCCCTCCACGCCGTCCACGCCGTGCCTGGTGCAGTCAGCATCCTGCTGCGGCGCCCGCCCGGCCAGCCCCCCGGCGCGGCCGGCTCAGGGGTAGAGCAGGTACCGCGCGCGCACCGCCTCGAAGCGGGCCAGCCCCGCCGCCCAGTCGTCCGCGACCTCCTCCACCCCGGCGCCCGCGTCGATCAGCTTCCGCACCCGGTCCGAGCCGGTCAGCCGGTCGATCCAGTGGTCCGGGCGCCAGCCGAAGCCGCTCCACACCCGGCGCGCGGTGACCAGCAGCCCGATGCCCGCCCGTACCGGGTCAAAGGCCTCCCGGTCGTGCACGATCAGCCGGACCCCGCCGCAGACCTTCCCCATGTGCTTGGAGAAGGTCGGGGTGAAGTAGGCCTCCCGGAACCAGACCCCGGGCAGGCCCAGCGCGTTCGCCGCCTCCGCCCACCGCCGGTCGATCCCCTCCGCCCCGAGCACCTCGAAGGGGGTGGTCGTGCCACGCCCCTCGGAGAGGTTCGTCCCCTCGAACAGGCAGGTGCCGGCGTACGCGAGGGCCGTGTCCGGTGTCGGCATGTTCGGGCTCGGCGGCACCCAGGGCAGGCCGGTCTCCCCGAAGAACGACCCGCGCCGCCACCCGGACATCCCCACCGTGGTCAGCCTGACCGGGGCGGCTCCCAGGAACTCGCCGTTGAACAGCCGCGCCAGCTCGGCCGCGGTCATACCGTGCGCGAGCGCGATCGGCTCCCGGCCCACGAAGCCGGCGTACGGCCGCTCCAGCACCGGGCCCGCCGCCCGCCGGCCGCCCACCGGATTGGGCCGGTCCAGGACGACCACCGCCTTGCCGGCGAGGGCGGCCGCGCGCATGCAGTCGTAGAGGGTCCAGATGTAGGTGTAGAAGCGCGCCCCCACGTCCTGGATGTCGAAGACGACGGTGTCGATCCCGGCCGCCGTGAACACATCGGCGAGCCGCTGCCCGCTCTTGCCGTACGTGTCGTACACGGGCAGTCCGGTCGCAGGGTCCCGCGAGGCACCCTCGGAGTCCCCGGCCTGGGCCGTCCCGCGGAAGCCGTGCTCGGGCCCGAACACCGCAACGAGGTCGACGCGTTCGTCCGCGTGCAGCACGTCGACGAGGTGCCGGGCGTCCGGGGTGATCCCGGTGGGGTTGGTGACCACCCCGACCCTCTGTCCGGCCAGGACGGCGTACCCGTCCGCGGCGAGCCGCTCGAAGCCGGTGCGCACCCGGCCCGCCGCCCGCGGCGCGGCCGCCCCGGCGGCCCCTGCCGTCCCGGAGGTCCCGACCGTCCCCTTGGCTCCCGCCGTCCCGATCGTCTCCGCAGTCCCGGCAGTCCCGGCAGTCCGGGCAGTCCCGGCCGGACCGGCTGCGCCCAGGGCGCCCATCGCGCCCGCCGATCCCACGGCACCTGCCAGCCCCAGCACCCCGCGTCGCGACAGCGTCATCCCGACACGCTACGGGCCGGGCCCCTTCCGCCCCGACATACCGACTGGTTAGTCTGCCCAGATCCGGAACCCGGCCGCCCCGGCCGCCCCCGGCCGCCCAGGCCCGTACGAGAGGTGTGATCCCGTGAGCGCGTACCAGGACCAGCGAGTCGTCGTCACCGGCGCGGGCGGCGGCATCGGCGCCGCGCTCGCCCACCGCTTCGCGGCGGAGGGCGCCACGGTCGTCGTCAACGACCTCGACCCGGCCCGGGCCGCCGAGGTCGCGGGCGCCATCGGCGACCGGGCGATCCCGCTGCCGGGCGACGCCTCGCAGATCGTCGCCGGGGCCCGCGAAGCCCTCGGCGGGACCGTCGACGTCTACTGCGCCAACGCCGGACTCGCCTCGGGCGGCGGGGCCGACGCCGAGGAGGCCGTCTGGGAAGCGGCCTGGAGCGTCAACGTCATGGCCCACGTCCGGGCCGCCCGGCTGCTGCTGCCCGACTGGCTGGAGCGGGGGACCGGCCGCTTCGTCTCCACCGTCTCCGCCGCGGGACTGCTCAGCATGATCGGGGCCGCCCCGTACAGTGTCACCAAGCACGGTGCGCTCGCCTTCGCGGAATGGCTCTCGCTGACCTACCGGCACCGCGGTGTCCAGGTCCACGCCATCTGCCCGCAGGGAGTGCGCACCGACATGCTGACCGCCGCGGGCTCGGCGGGCGAACTCGTCCTCGCGCCGACCGCGATCGAGCCGGAAGCGGTCGCGGACGCGCTGTTCGACGGCATGGAGAAGGGCCGCTTCTTGATCCTCCCGCACCCCGAGGTCGCCGACTACTACGCGGTCCGCGCCACCGACCCGGACCACTGGCTGAGCGGTATGAACCACCTCCAGCAGACATGGGAGACCAGGTGACCTCCGCCGACGGCCCGGGCCCGCGCTCCACTCCTGCTCCGGCCTCCGCCGACGGGCCGGGCCCGCCCTCCACTCCCGCTTCGGCCTCCGCCGACGGCTCCCGCTACGCCGCCCGGCCCTGGCGCGGACTGCTCTCCCCGGTCCAGCTGGCGCCCGTCGCGCCGCCGCCGACCGTCCTGCACGCCTTCCGCGCGGCCGTCGCCCGTGCCCCCCAACGCACCGCGCTCGCCTACTTCGACGGCCGGATCGGCTACGCCGAGGCCGACGCCTACTCCGACTCCGTCGCCGGACACCTCGCGGCGCACGGCATCCGCCACGGCGACCGGGTCGCGGTCATGCTCCAGAACACCCCGCACTTCGTGCTCGCCGTCCTCGGCGCCTGGAAGGCCGGGGCCGTCGTCGTCCCCCTCAACCCCATGTACAAGTCCGGCGAGGTCGGCCACGCGCTGCACGACTCCGGGGCCGCCGCGCTCGTGTGCGACGGCCGCGCCTGGACGGCGTACCTGCGGGAAGCCGTGCGGGGGACGGCCGTACGGGCCGTGCTGACCGCATCGGACCGGGACCTCCAGACCCGCGACGACCCGCGCGTCTTCGGCCCGGCGCCCGGCCCGGCGGGCCCCTCCATACCGCACCAGCCGACCGGGCCCGCGGACGCCGACGCCGCCGGGTCCGCGGACGCCGACGCCGGGCCCGCGGGCCCCCACACCGCCGACCTTCTCACCGTGGCCCGTGCCCGGCGCCCCGCCCCGGACGGCCCCGGCCTCACCGCCGCCGACACCGCCCTCATCAGCTACACCTCCGGCACCAGCGGCACCCCCAAGGGCGCGATGAACCCGCACGGCGCGCTCACCTACAACGCCGTACGCCAGGTCACCGCCCACCCCATCGCCGAGGGCGCCGGTTACTTCGCCCTCGCGCCCCTCTTCCACATCACCGGCATGGTCTGCGAGCTCACGGCCTGCTTCGTCAACGCCGGCACCCTCGTCCTCGCCCACCGCTTCGACGCCGGCGCCGTCCTCGACGCCTTCCTGGAACACCGCCCCGCCTACGCCGTCGGCCCGGCCACCGCCTTCATGGCTCTGGCCGCCCACCCCGCCGCCACCCCGGACCACTTCGCCTCCTTCCAGGTGCTCTCCTCCGGCGGCGCCCCGCTCCCGCCCGCGCTCGTCGAGCGCCTGCGCACGGCCTTCGGCTTCTACCTCCGCAACGGCTACGGCCTCACCGAGTGCACCGCCCCGTGCGCCAGCGTGCCCGTGCACCTCGAAGCCCCCGTCGACCCCGCCTCCGGCACCCTCTCCGTGGGCCTGCCCGGCACCGACACGGTCGTCCGCATCCTCGACGAGCAGGGGGCCGAGCTGCCCTTCGGCCGGACCGGCGAGATCGCCGTCCGCGGCCCCCAGGTCGTACCCGGCTACTGGGGCCTGCCCGCCGAGACCGCCGAGGCCTTCCCGGACGGCGAACTGCGCACCGGGGACGTCGGCTTCATGGACGCGGACGGCTGGCTCTACGTCGTCGACCGCAAGAAGGACATGATCAGCGCGTCCGGCTTCAAGGTCTGGCCGCGCGAGGTCGAGGACGTGCTCTACACCCACCCCGCCGTCCGCGAGGCGGCGGTGGTCGGCGTCCCCGACCCGTACCGCGGGGAGACCGTGAAGGCGTACGTGAGCCTGCGCCCCGGCGCCTCGGCCGAGCCGGAGGAGCTCGCGGCCCACTGCGCAGAGCGCATCGCCGCGTACAAATACCCGCGTCAGGTCGAGATCCTGCCTGTCCTTCCGAAGACGACCAGTGGCAAGATCCTGCGACGAGAACTGCGCGACCGCGGCTGAAAACATTCGGACGGTCGTACAGCTGGTCGCACCGGCCAGGCAGGAACGAGAACGAGGAAGGGAAGGTCAGCACCATGGCGGCCAGGACCACGGAACCCGCAGGGACGCACGATGCCCCGGTACCGCAGCGGCTGCTGGCCGTCGCCACCCGGCTGTTCGCCGAGCGCGGCTACGACCGCACGTCCGTCCAGGAGATCGTCGAGGCGGCCGGGGTCACCAAGGGCGCGCTCTACCACTACTTCGGCTCCAAGGACGACCTGCTGCACGAGGTGTACGCGCGGATGCTGCGCCTGCAGCAGCAGCGCCTGGATGCGGTGGCCGCGTCCGACGCCCCCGTCGAGGAGCGGCTGCGGGCCGCGGCCGCCGACGTGGTCGTCACCACCATCGAGAACCTCGACGACGCCATGATCTTCTTCCGGTCGATGCACCAGCTCAGCCCGGAGAAGTTCAAGCAGGTACGGGCGGAGCGCCGGCGCTACCACGAGCGCTTCCGGGCACTGATCGAGGAGGGGCAGCGGACCGGCGTGTTCTCCACCGCCACCCCCGCCGACCTGGTGGTGGACTACCACTTCGGGTCCGTGCACCACCTGTCCACCTGGTACCGGGCGGACGGCCCGCTCACACCGCAGCAGGTCGCCGACCACCTCGCGGACCTGCTGCTGCGGGCGCTGCGGCCCTGATCCCCCGGGGGTGGCCGGCGAGGGGTGGCCGGTGTGCGGCCCCCGGGCCCCCGGCCCCGGACGTACCGGGACCGGGGACCGGACCCCCACTACATGTACTGCCGCAGTTCGCGGCGGGCCAGGGAGCGCTGGTGGACCTCGTCCGGGCCGTCGGCCAGACGCAGGGTGCGCGCCGCCGCCCACAGTTCGGCCAGCGGGAAGTCCTGGCTCACCCCGCCCGCGCCGTGCAACTGCACCGCGTCGTCCAGGATCCGCACCACCGCCCGCGGCGTCGCGATCTTGATGGCCTGGATCTCGGTGTGCGCGCCCCGGTTCCCGACCGTGTCCATCAGCCAGGCCGTCTTGAGCACCAGCAGCCGCAACTGCTCCACCGTCACCCGGGCGTCGGCGATCCAGTTCTGTACGACGCCCTGCGCGGCCAGCGGCTTGCCGAAGGCCGTACGCTCCACCGCCCGTCGGCACATCAGCTCGATGGCCCGCTCCGCCATGCCGATCAGCCGCATGCAGTGGTGGATGCGGCCCGGACCGAGCCGCGCCTGGGCGATGGCGAAGCCCCCGCCCTCCTCGCCGATCAGGTTCGCCGCCGGGACCCGTACCCCGTCGAACACCACCTCGGCGTGACCGCCGTGGTCGTGGTCCTCGTACCCGTACACCGTCATGGCGCGGCGCACCTCGACGCCCGGGGTGTCCCGCGGGACCAGGATCATCGACTGCTGGCGGCGCGGATCGGCGCCCTCCGGGTCGGTCTTGCCCATCACGATGAAGACCTTGCAGTCCGGGTTCATGGCACCGGAGATGAACCACTTGCGGCCCGTGACCACGTACTCGTCACCCACGCGCTCGATCCGGGTCTCGACGTTGGTCGCGTCCGAGGAGGCCACCTCGGGCTCCGTCATCGCGAACGCGGACCGGATCTCGCCCTCCAGCAGCGGCTCCAGCCACTGCTTCTTCTGCTCCTCGCTGCCGAACTGGGCCAGCAGCTCCATGTTCCCGGTGTCCGGAGCCGCGCAGTTGGTCGCCGTCGGGGCCAGGTGCGGGCTGCGGCCGGTGATCTCCGCCAGCGGGGCGTACTGGAGGTTGGTCAGTCCCGCGCCGTGCCCCCCGCCGTTCCCGGAGCCCGGAAGGCCGTGCTGGTCCACGAAGAAGAGGTTCCACAGGCCCTGACGGCGCGCCTCGGCCTTCAGTTCACCGAAGACGGCCGGGGTGTCCCAGGGCGAGGCCAGCCGTGCGCGCTGCTCGGCGGCGACGGGCTCCGCCGGGTAGACGTACTCCTCCATGAACGCGAGCAGCCGCTCGCGGAGTTCCTCGGTCCGGGCGTCGAATGCGAAGTCCATGCCGTGTGCCTCAGCCTTCCTGGCCGTTTTCGAATGGATGGAGGCCCTGGAGTGTGGTCAGCCCGTGCTCGATGAAGACCGGGACCAGCTCGCCGATCCGGTCGAAGCCCGCGCCGAGGGTCTGCCCGAGCGTGTAGCGGTAGTGGATGCCCTCGAGGATCACCGCGAGTTTGAACCAGGCGAAGGCCGTGTACCAGGCGATGGCCCCGGTGTCCCGCCCCGACCGGGCCGCGTACCGCTCGACCAGTTCGGCGGGCGTCGGATGCCCCGGAGCCCCGCTCGTCGTACTGACCGGGGACGCGGCCAGGCCCAGGTCGGAGCTGTACATCACCAGCAGCCCGAGGTCCGTCAGCGGATCCCCGAGCGTGGACATCTCCCAGTCCAGCACCGCCCGGATCTCGTCGGTGCCGGACGGGGACGTGCCGATCAGCACGTTGTCGAGCCGGTAGTCGCCGTGCACCACGGTCGGGGCGGGGGAGCGGGGCAGCCGGCGGCCCAGGGTGCCGTGCAGCTCGTCGATCCCGGCGAGGTCGCGCCCCCGGGAGGCCGCGAGCTGCTTGCCCCAGCGCCGCAGCTGCCGGTCGAGGAAGCCCTCCGGCCGGCCGAAGTCGCCCAGGCCCACCGCCTCCGGATCCACCGCGTGCAGTTCGACGAGGGTGTCCACCAGGCCGAGCACGGCCCGCCGGGTGCGGTCCGGGCCGATCGCCGCCAGCTCGCCGGCCGTGCGGTACGGCACCCCGTCCACGTACTCCATGACGTAGAACGGTGCCCCGAGCACCTCCTCGTCCTCGCACAGCAGCACCGGCTCCGGCACCGGCACGGCCGTTTCGTGCAGCGCCGCGATGACCCGGTGCTCGCGGCGCATGTCATGGGCGGTGGCCAGTACATGGCCCAGCGGAGGCCTGCGCACCACCCAGCGGGCGGTCCCGTCGGTGATCTCGTACGTGAGGTTCGACCGGCCGCCCTCGATCAGCCGGCCGCGCAGCGCACCGGCCACGAGTCCCGGCCGGACCCGGTCGAGATGACCGCGCAGCCGCTCCAGGTCCAGGCCTCGGGGGTCTGCCGGGGCTGGGGTCATGTGCGCACCTCCGTGCGGGGGAGTGGACGAGGACGAGGAGGAAGAGCGGAGGTGCGTCGGCGCACCTCCGCACGCCATGATGCCGACCAGTCGGTATGTCGTCCAGGGGGCGGGCCGAAAAGAACACTTCCGGCCCGCCGGGCTCAGGCCTGCCCGCCGGGCTCACGTCTGCCCGCAGGTCTCAGGCCGGCCCGCCGGTCTCAGGCGTGGCAGAGGATCGGCGTACCGCCGTTCATCACCGTCATGTCCCGCAGGACCGCCAGTATGTCCAGCGGCGCGCCCTGCGGCTCCCCGGCCAGCTCCGCGTAGGCCCGGTGCACGTTCGCCACCAGCCGCTCGCTCTCCCGCCACGCGGCGAACTCGCCGAGGTCGGCCTGCCGGGCGACCTCCAGCGGGGTCAGCCCCTTGGCCCGCCCCTCCCGCGCCAGCTCGGCCACGTAGCGCAGGTAGCGCTCGGTGGAGTCGTAGGCCGACGGGTCGGTCAGCGGTCCGTGGCCCGGTACGACGGTCTCCGCGTCCAGCGACCGCAGCAGCTCCAGCGCCCGCAGGGAGCCGGCGAGCGAGCCCATGGCCAGGAACGGCGTGCCCCCGGCGAAGACCAGGTCGCCGGTGAAGACCACCCGCTGCCGGGGCAGCCAGACGACCGAGTCCCCGGTGGTGTGCGCGACGCCCGGGTGGACGACCTGCACCTCGGTCCCGCCCACGTGCACGGTCGCCCGGTCGCTGTAGGTGAGGTCGGGTGCGGTGATCTCTATCGCCCCGAAGTCCGTCGCGGGCCAGATCATCTCCAGCTGGTGGCCGGCGGCGAGCTGCTCGGCCCGGGCGTTGTCGTGCCCGAGGACCAGCGCCTGCGGAGTGAAGACGGAGTTGCCGTAGGTGTGGTCGCCGTGGTGGTGGGTGTTCACCACGGTCCGCGGGAGCGGCACCCCGGCCGCCACGACCGCGTCGCGCAGCGCCAGGGCCCGCCGCTCGGTGGCGGCCGTGTCGACGAGCAGCGTGCGGCCGCCGTCGCTCACGAAGCCGGCGTTGTTCAGGCACCAGCCGCCGTCGGGCTGCACATAGGCGTACACCCCCGGCGCGGGCTGGACGAGGTACGGGTCGTCGACGGGCATCTGCGCTCTCCCCGGGTCGCTCTGACAGTCGGTCGGCATCCTGCCAGCCGTCGCCGCGCGAGGGAGGAGCGGGTGTCGTCCGCCGCCGTACCCAGAGGTCCGGGACGGACGCCCGGGGGAGTCGCTCAGGGGTGGCGGCGCCCGTCAGTGGTCGTCGTAGTGCCCGTCGTGCGCGGCGTGCCGGTGCCCGTCGTGCAGGTAGTCGACGTGGTCGCCGTGCCGGACCGTGTCGTGCCCGCAGCCCGCGCCGTGCGCGTGGGCGTGCCCCTCGTGGGCGGTGTGGCCGGCCGGCTCGCACTCGTCCCAGTGCCCCGAGTGCTCCCGGTGCAGGTGGCCGTCGTGCGCGTAGTCCACGTGGTCGCCGTGCGGAACCGCCTGGTGGCCGCAGTCCGTGCCGTGCGCGTGCTCGTGCGTCGGGTGTTCGTGGTGGAGGGTCGTCATGGGGCCGAGACTAGTGCGAATGGTCGGCTATCGCCCGTTGTGTCCTGATCGCCGGGGGAAGTGGGACGATCCGGCGGACGGATCAGAGGATGACCGCCACCGCGAACACCGCCAGCGCCACCGTGCACACGACCACCACCAGGGCCGACGCGGGCTCCAGCACCCGCGGCCGGACGGCCGCCAGCGCCCGGATCCTGCGGTGCGCCACCCACAGGAACACCAGCCAGATCAGCCCGATCACCGCGGCCCCGGCCAGCTCCGCCGGCGAGCCGGACCCACGCAGCGCCTGCCGCAGCGCCAGGACCGCCACCACCGAGGACGCGAGCGTCGTACGCCGCCACGCGAGCCGGGTCCGCTCCGGCTGCAATCCGGCGTCGCGGTCCGTGCCCGGAATGCTCACCGCCCCGACGTCCAGCCCAGCAGCACGACCACCACCATCGCCACCGCGACCAGTCCCACGCCCAGGCTCAGCACCACCGGGAACCGCGACAGTGGCAGGTCCTCGTGCCGCCGCATCGCCCGCTCGCAGCGCACCCAGTGGTTCACCGCCCGCAGCGCGCAGGCCGCACCGACCGCGAGCAGCGCGAAGGCCATGCCCACCCGCACCCCCCACCGCAGGTCGGGCAGGAACTGGTCGACGGCGAAACCACCGCCGACCAGGGCCAGCGCGGTCCGGATCCAGGCGAGGAACGTACGCTCGTTGGCCAGCGAGAAGCGGTAGTCGGGGGTGTCGCCCTCGTCCTTCAGCCGCGACGGCGCGAACCACAGGCGTACGTCCTTGACGAAGTCGATCACCTGATCAATCTACTGGCGGGACCCGCGGTGCGCGCGCAGCCGCCGGTAGGCCTCCAGCCCGTCGGGCACCCACGGCCACTCCCCGCTCCCGATCCGCCGGTCCAGCTCCTCCCGCGTGAGGAAGGCGTACCAGTCCACCTCGGAGACCTGCGGGGCCACCGGCAGCTCGCACCGCACTTCGTGCACGGCGGACCACCAGGCCCCGCCCGGGCCCTCGTACAGGAACGTGAACAGGGGCTCCGGCTGCGGCAGCCCCCGTACGCCCAACTCCTCCTCGGCCTCCCGCAGCGCGGCCCGCCCGTAGCTCTCGCCGGCGCCCACCACCCCGCCCACGAACATGTCGTAGTGCGCGGGGAAGACGAGCTTCGACGCGGTCCTCCGGTGTACGAAGATCCGGTCCTGCGCGTCCCTGGCCAGCACGAACACACAGCGGTGGATCAGCCCGCGGGCGTACACCTCGCCCCGCGGGGCCTGCCCGGTGACCCGGTCGTCCCGGTCCACCACGTCCAGTACTTCATCAGCGGCACTCACAAGGTCCATCCAAGCACCGCTGTTGACTGGTTACCGCTCCGTAGCAAAGGATCTGCCCCACCAGCGACGGAGGACGGGTATCCGCATGACGTACGACGCAGACGTGATCGTGATCGGAGCCGGGCTCGCGGGCCTCGTGGCCACCGCCGAGCTCGTCGACGCGGGCCGCAAGGTCATCCTGCTCGACCAGGAGCCGGAACGGTCCGTCGGAGGCCAGGCGCACTGGTCCTTCGGCGGGCTGTTCCTCGTGGACTCGCCCGAGCAGCGCCGGATGCGGATCAAGGACAGCCGGGACCTCGCCCTCCAGGACTGGCTGGGCACCGCGGGTTTCGACCGCGAGGAGGACGCCTGGCCGCGCCGCTGGGCCGAGGCCTACGTCGACTTCGCGGCCGGGGAGAAGCGCCCCTGGCTGCACGCCCGCGGTGTCCGCTTCTTCCCTGTCGTCGGCTGGGCCGAGCGCGGCGGCTACGACGCGAACGGCCACGGCAACTCGGTCCCCCGCTTCCACATCACCTGGGGCACCGGCCCCGGACTGGTCGAGCCGTTCGAACGGCGGGTCCGGGAAGGCGTCGCCCGCGGCCTGGTCCGCCTGGCGTTCCGGCACCGGGTGACCGGGCTGGCCGCCACCGCCGGCGCCGTGGACACCGTCACCGGTGAGATCCTGGAGCCGTCCGACGCCGTACGGGGCACCGCCAGCAGCCGCGAGGCCACCGGCTCCTTCTCCCTGCGGGCCCAGGCCGTGATCGTCACCAGCGGCGGCATCGGCGGCAACCACGACCTCGTCCGCGCCCAGTGGCCCGCCCGGCTCGGCACCCCGCCCGAGCGGATGCTGTCCGGGGTCCCCGCGCATGTCGACGGCCTGATGCTGGGCATCGCGGAGGCGGCGGGCGCCAGCCACATCAACAAGGACCGGATGTGGCACTACACCGAGGGCATCCAGAACTGGGACCCGATCTGGGCCAAGCACGGCATCCGCATCCTCCCCGGTCCGTCCCCGCTCTGGCTGGACGCCACCGGCAAGCGGCTGCCCGTACCGCTCTTCCCCGGCTTCGACACCCTCGGCACGCTCGACCACATCATGAAGACGGGCCACGACCACACCTGGTTCGTGCTCAACCAGCGCATCATCGGCAAGGAGTTCGCCCTCTCCGGCTCCGAGCAGAACCCCGACCTCACCGGCCGTTCGGTGCGCGACGTCATCAACCGGGCGCGCCAGGCCGTACCCGGCCCGGTCAAGGCCTTCATGGACAACGGCGCCGACTTCGTCGTCGAGCGCGACCTGTCCGCCCTCGTGCGCGGCATGAACGCGGTGACCAAGGAGGACCTCCTCGACGAGGCCACCGTCCGGCGCGAGATCGTGGCCCGCGACCGGGAGATCGCCAACCCCTTCACCAAGGACCTCCAGGTGACGGCCATCCACGGAGCCCGCCGCTACCTCGGCGACAAGCTGATCCGCACCGCCGCCCCGCACCGGATCCTGGACCCCAAGGCCGGTCCGCTGATCGCGGTACGGCTCTCCATCCTGACCCGCAAGTCGCTGGGCGGGCTGGAGACCGACCTGTCCTCCCGGGTGCTGACGGGCACGGGCGAACCGCTCCCGGGCGTCTACGCCGCGGGCGAGGCGGCCGGTTTCGGCGGCGGCGGCGTCCACGGCTACCGCGCCCTGGAGGGCACCTTCCTCGGCGGCTGCATCTTCTCCGGCCGCGCAGCCGGCCGAGCCGCAGCCCGGTCGGTGGCCTGACCCGCTCGCGGCGGTACGCGCGCCGGGCGCGGTGCGGCGTCCGCGGCCCCGCCCCGGCCCGCCCCGGCTCGCCCCGGCCCGCTCCGGGCCGGGCCGGAGCGTCAGGCCAGGCGTTCGATGACTCGGAAGCGTTCCGCGATGACGAGGGTGTCGTCGTCGACCGTGAACCCCAGGTCGCCGATCACCGTCCGCACCGGCTCGCTGTGCCAGAACTCCTCGTGTGCCGTACGCCATTCGGCCACCGACGTGTATCCCTCCCCCTCGTCGAGCGCGTGCTCCAGCGTCACCTCGGCGAGCCGCAGGACCTCCACGGCCGTCACCTCCACCACCGCCACGCCGCGCTCGTCGGAGTCGACCAGCAGGGATCGCGAGCCGGGCTCCGGCAGCGGTTCCCGCTCCGCCTCGTACTCGGCGAGCAGGCCGGTGGTGCTGGTCTTCGCCCCGCTCAGCACGGCCGCGACCAGCTGGTCCCGCAACGGGCCGGGGAACCCCAGAAGGTAGGGGGGAAGATCGTCATATGCAGTCATACGGGCACCCTACGGCGCGGCCCGCGGCGGCCCGGAACGAATATCGCGCGCCAACTGGCACGGCCCGCGGAGCAGTTGAAACCCGCCACGCAGTGGACTGGACCTTGACTCGGAGCTGCGCGTACCGCTTTGCTGTGCGTGATCACCGGAGTGCGTACCGGAGTTCCGGCCGGATTCCGGCCGGTTCCGCCCGTGTTCCGGGCGACCCCTCGAGTTCCACCGCACTTCCTCCGGAGTTCCGTCGGGGCTTCCGCCGAGCTCCACCGGCACGATCCCCGGAGCCCAGCCCGACCGCCGACCGTGCGCGTGCGCCCCGCGCGTGCGACGGCCCCCACCGAACCCGATCCCCCGTCCACCCGCGTCCTGGAGGGAAACCCGCGGATGTCCCCGCCTCCGCCGCCCCTCGGCCGCGCCCGCAAGCGGGACGCCCAGCTCTTCGACCCGGCCCTCTGCGACGCCGAACTCATCGACGTGCGCACCCAGTTCACCCAGGGACGCTGGGCCAGGGTCCGTTCCCTCCTCGTCGGCACCGGCGACGACTGGGACCGCCGGGGCCACCGCGTCGTCGTCCTCGCCCAGACCCCGGCGGCCACCGCCTGGGCCCGCGAGTGGCTGCTGGCCGAACCGGACAGCGCCGACGCCGCCACCCTCCTCGCCTGCGCCGCCGTCTTCGGCGCCCTGCGCCGCAAGGGCACCCCGGCCGCGGCCGAGGAGGCCTGCCGCCGGGCCGCCGCCCTGCTCCCCGACGACCCCACGCCCTGGCTCGGACTGCTCCTGCTGTCCCGCGCCTTTGGCACCGAGGAGGAGTTCAGCCGCCACTTCGACCAGGTCCGGGCCCGCCACCGCGAGCACCACCACGCCCACCACCTCATGGTGGCGAGGCTGGCCGAACGCACCCTCGGCCCCGGCCAGGGCCCGCTCCACGAGGTCTACGACTTCGCGGCCTGGGCCGCCGAGGAGTCCCCGGCCGACTCGCCGCTGGCCGTCCTCCCCGTCGTCGCGCACGCCGAGCGCTACCGGGTGCTCGCCGCCACGCAGGGCCACACCCCCGAGGCGGCCGCCGCGCACTGGGAGGGACGCCGCGCCCGCCAGGTCCTGCGCTCCGCCTTCGACTGGTGGCTGGAGTGGGAGCGCGACGACCACCCCCGCAACCGGGTCGACCTCAACTTCCTCGCCCACGCCAAACTCTGCGAGGGCCGCCCCGCCGAGGCCGCCGCGCTCTTCCACCGCATCGGCAGCCACGCGACCCCCGCCCCCTGGTCCTATCCCGACCGGGACCCGCAGAAGGCCTTCCTCGCGGCGCGCAACGTCGCGCTCGGCACCGCCTGACCCCCACGCCCCCACTCCGACCCACCCCGCCCCCACTCCGACCCACCCCCGCCCCACCCCACCCCGCTCCACCCCCATCCGCCCCCGAAAGAACCGCGCCCCCGAAAGGACGCCGCCATGCCGACGGGCAGACCCACCACGCTCCAGGAGCCGTCCGAGATACGCACCTACAAGGGCCAGGACCGCGCTCTGCGCGCCGACCGCCTCGGCACCGCCGGCCTGCTGCTCTCCGTACTCGCCGCGAGCGCCCCCCTCATGGTGGTCGCGGGTGTCATGCCCACGACATTCGGCCTGATGGGTGTCGTCGGACAGCCCCTGCTCTTCGTCATCCTGGGCCTCGTCCTCGCGCTGTTCAGCGTCGGCTACGCCGAGATGAGCCGCCACGTCCACAACGCCGGCGCCTTCTACGCCTACATCGCCCGCGGCCTCGGCCCCACCGCCGGCGCCGCCGCCTCGCTCGTCGCCCTCGTCGCGTACAGCGCCATGCAGGTCGGTGTCTACGGCATCCTCGGCTTCGAGATCTCCGGCCTCTTCGCCACGTACCTGCACATCGAACTCGCCTGGTGGATCCCCGCCCTGCTCGCCGTCGCCGTCACCGGCGCACTCGGCTGGCTGAAGATCGACCTCAACGCCAAGGTCCTCGGCGTCCTCCTGCTGATCGAGTGCGCCCTGGTCGTCGTCTTCGACGCCGCCGCCCTCACCGAGCCCGGCCCCGAAGGCCTCTCGCTGCACGCCTTCAACCCCGAGACCCTCTCCGGAGCCGGCCTCGGCACCGCCCTGTGCTTCTGCATCGCCGCCTTCGTCGGCTTCGAGCAGTCCCCGGTGTACGCCGAGGAGACCAGCAGGCCGCACATCGTCGTCTCCCGCGTGATGTTCCTCGCGGTCGGCTTCGTCGCCCTCTTCTTCGCCTTCAGCGCCTGGGCCCTCACCGTCGCCACCGGCCCCGGCGAGGTCGTCAGGACGGCCGGCGAGGCCGGTCCCGGCCTGCTCTTCCAGCTGACCGAGGCCCGCCTCGGCACCGCCTTCACCGACGTCCTCCACGTCCTGTTCGTGACCGGCATGTTCGCCGCCATGCTCAGCTTCCACAATGTGGTCGCCCGCTACGCCTTCGCCATGGGCCGCGAGGGCCTGCTCCCGGCCGCCTTCGGCCGCACCAACGCCGGCACCGGCGCCCCCGCCACCGGCTCGCTGCTCCAGACCGGCGTCGCGACCCTCGTCGTCCTCGCCTTCGCGGTCACCGACGACCTCCCGGCCGGCGACCCCACCGCCCCCGTCCTGCACCTGTTCACCTGGATGGGCAGCGTCGGCGCCCTCGGTGTGACACTCCTCATGGCCGCCGCCTCCTTCGCCGTGATCGCCTTCTTCGTCCGCCGCGGCACCGCCGGGGCCCAGGTCTGGCGGCTCGCCGCGGCCGGCGCCGCGGGCCTCGCCCTGCTCGCCATCGCCATCTACACCGTGAAGGACTTCGGCGTCCTCGTCGGCGCCGAGAAGGGCTCCGCCCTCAGCTGGGTCCTGCCCGGCGTCATCGGCGCCGCCGTCGTCGTCGGGCTGCTGTACGGGGTCCTCCTGCGCCGCAGCCGCCCCGAGGTCCACGCCCGCATCGGACTCGGCAACGAAGCCTTCCGTCTCGATCAGGCGGCCGATGTCACACCCGCCGACTGACCTCGCTTTCGAGGCTCTACGAAGCCCCCGACGCCCGTTTCCAAGGTCGTCGGGGGCTTCGGCGTGCAGGGGGCGATTTTGGCGGCTGGCAGAGCCTCGTGGTCTCCTATGGCGATCAAAACACCCGGAACGCGTCACAGGGGACACCACCCAGCTCCCCTGCGAGGCCGTCCGGGCTGCCTGTCCCACCCACGAAGGCGAAGTCGTAGATGAGTGACCGCACCTTGACCGAGGCACCCGCCCCGGCGTCCTCCCGCCATGTCGACGCCGGTGACGAGGGTTACAGCAAGGACCTCAAGTCCCGCCACATCAACATGATCGCGATCGGCGGAGCGATAGGCACCGGCCTGTTCCTCGGCGCGGGCGGCCGCCTCGCCGGCGCCGGCCCCTCCCTCGCGATCGCCTACGCCGTGTGCGGCGTCTTCGCCTTCTTCGTGGTCAGGGCCCTCGGCGAGCTCGTCCTCTACCGGCCCTCCTCCGGCGCCTTCGTCTCCTACGCCCGCGAGTTCATGGGCGAGAAGGGCGCGTACACCGCCGGCTGGCTGTACTTCCTGAACTGGTCCACCACCACCGTGGCCGACATCACGGCCGCCGCCGTGTTCGCCCACTACTGGTCCGCCTTCACCGACGTACCCCAGTGGGTCCTCGCGTTCATCGCCCTCGCCATCGTCCTCACCGCCAACCTGATCTCGGTGAAGTACTTCGGCGAGATGGAGTTCTGGTTCTCCATCGTCAAGGTCAGCGCCCTGGTGATCTTCATGCTGGTCGCCATCTACCTGGTCGCCACCAGCCACCCGATCGACGGCCACACCCCGGGCCTCGCGACCATCACCGACAACGGCGGCCTCTTCCCCTCCGGCGTCCTCCCGATGCTCCTGGTCGTCCAGGGCGTCGTCTTCGCGTACGCCTCCGTCGAGCTGTGCGGCGTCGCCGCGGGCGAGACCGAGAACCCGGAGAAGATCATGCCGAAGGCGATCAACTCCATCATGTGGCGCGTCGGTGTCTTCTACGTCGGCTCGGTCGTCCTGCTGGCCCTGCTGCTCCCGTACACGGCCTACTCCGCCGACCAGTCCCCGTTCGTGACCGTCTTCGACAAGCTGGGCATCCCCGGCACCGCGGGCATCATGAACCTGGTCGTGCTGACCGCCGCCCTGTCCTCGCTGAACTCCGGCCTGTACTCCACCGGCCGCATCCTGCGCTCGATGGCCCTGTCCGGCTCCGCCCCGAAGTTCACCGGCGTCATGAACAAGGGCAAGGTCCCCTACGGCGGCGTCCTGTTCACCGCCGCCTTCGGTGTCGCCGGCGTCGGCCTGAACTACTTCATGCCCGGCGAGGCCTTCGAGATCGTCCTCAACCTCGCCTCCATCGGCATCCTCGGCACCTGGGGCATGGTCATGCTCTGCTCGCTGTTCTTCTGGCACCGCTCGAAGAACGGCCTGGTCTCCCGCCCGTCCTACCGCCTGCCCTGGGCCCCCTACACCCAGATCGTGACCCTGATCTTCCTCGCCACGGTCCTGGTCCTGATGTGGTGCGACGGAGGCGTCGGCCGCACCACGGTCATGCTCGTCCCGGTCATCGCCGCCGCCCTGGTCGGCGGCTGGTTCCTGGTCCGCGGCCGAGTCGCCGAACTGGCCACCCCCCGCGACTGACCCCAGCACCCCGCACCCCGCGGTCCACGAGACCCCCGCGCCGGAACCCGTTCCCGCGCGGGGGTCTCGCCGTTCACTCCGGGCCACGGGACCGGGCTCCCGGCCGCGCCACCGGGACTTCGCGCGGCAGGGCCGCCGGAGGTCCGTAGGACGCCCTGAACTGCCGAGACGGGCGCCTGTGGGCTGGGAAGCCACCGCGTGCGTTCCGGTGGCGCAGGGCGCAGGGCGCAGGGCGCAGGGCGCGCGGGACGGTACGTACGCCGTTTCCGTCCCCCGCACTGGCCGGAAACGCACGAGAGGCCGGTCGGGATTTCTCCTGACCGGCCTCTCGCCGTGGTGTCCGAGGGGGGACTTGAACCCCCACGCCCGATAAAGGGCACTAGCACCTCAAGCTAGCGCGTCTGCCATTCCGCCACCCGGACCGGGTGTGTGTCGTGCGGCCCCACGGGCCGTTGCGACGAGCGAAACACTACCAAACATTCCGGGGTCGCCGCCGCGCGCCCGGTGCCGCCTGCGGCGGCTTCCGGGAACGAAGAAGGACCCCGCCGAAGCGGGGTCCTTCTGCTGGTGTCCGAGGGGGGACTTGAACCCCCACGCCCGATAAAGGGCACTAGCACCTCAAGCTAGCGCGTCTGCCATTCCGCCACCCGGACCGGGTGAGTGCCGTCCGTCCCTCGCGGGCCGTTCCGACGTGGAAAACATTACCAAACGGCGGGGGGTCCTCGATCACACCCCCCGACGGCCGGGGATCGCCCTTGGGGAGAGCGGCCCGGGGGCGCGAGGATGGGAGGGTTCGGTACTGCGTGGATCAGTGGGAGGAAGCAGCGTGAGCCAGGCGAGCGCGGGCAAGACCGTCTCCGGCGAGGACGAGGTCGTCGACCTCTGCCGGGACCTCATCCGGATCGACACCAGCAACTACGGCGACCACTCGGGCCCCGGGGAGCGCAAGGCGGCGGAGTGGGTCGCCGAGAAGCTCGCCGAGGTCGGGCTGGAGCCGCAGATCTTCGAATCGCACAAGGGCCGCGCCTCGACGGTGGCGCGGATCGAGGGGGAGGACCCCTCGCGGCCCGCGCTGCTGATCCACGGGCACACCGACGTGGTTCCGGCCAACGCGGCGGACTGGACGTACGACCCGTTCGCGGGCGAGATCGCCGACGGCTGCGTGTGGGGCCGCGGCGCCGTCGACATGAAGGACATGGACGCGATGACGCTGGCCGTCGTCCGCGACCGGATGCGCAGCGGCCGCAAGCCCCCGCGGGACATCGTGCTGGCCTTCCTCGCCGACGAGGAGGCGGGCGGCATCTACGGCGCCCGCCACCTCGTCGACAAGCACCCGGGGCTGTTCGAGGGCGTCACCGAGGCGATCGGTGAGGTCGGCGGGTTCTCCTTCACCGTGAACGAGAACCTCCGGCTCTACCTCGTGGAGACCGCCCAGAAGGGCATGCACTGGATGCGGCTCACGGTGGAGGGCACCGCGGGCCACGGCTCCATGACCAACAACGACAACGCCATCACGGAGCTGTGCGAGGCCGTGGGCCGGCTCGGCCGCCACCAGTGGCCGGTGCGCGTGACCAAGACCGTACGGTCCTTCCTGGACGAGCTCTCGGACGCGCTCGGCACCCCCCTGGACCCGGACAACATGGACGCCACGCTCGCCAAGCTCGGCGGCATCGCCAAGATGGTCGGCGCGACCCTGCGGAACTCGGCGGCCCCGACGATGCTCGGCGCCGGCTACAAGGTCAACGTCATCCCGGGCCAGGCGACGGCCCACGTCGACGGCCGCTTCCTGCCGGGTTACGAGGACGAGTTCTTCGCCGACCTCGACCGCATCCTCGGCCCCCGCGTGAAGCGCGAGGACGTGCACGGGGACAGGGCGCTGGAGACGGACTTCGACGGCCGGCTGGTCGAGGCGATGCAGGGCGCCCTGAAGGCGGAGGACCCGATCGCGCGGGCGGTCCCGTACATGCTCTCGGGCGGTACGGACGCGAAGTCCTTCGACGACCTCGGCATCCGCTGCTTCGGTTTCGCGCCGCTGCAGCTGCCGCCGGAGCTGGACTTCGCCGGGATGTTCCACGGCGTGGACGAGCGGGTGCCGGTGGAGGGGCTGAAGTTCGGGGTGCGCGTGCTCGACCGGTTCATCGACAACGCCTGACATTCGAGAAGGTGTGCGCATTCCACTGAGAAGAGTGAATGCACTCATACGCTCGTAGCCCTGGTGATCCCTCCTCGTTACAGGTGGTGCGGTCCGCGGCTGGGACCGCACTTTGCCTACTAGGAGGAACAATGCTCAAGAAGGTTGTCGCCGCTGCGGCTGCCACCGGTGGTCTGGTTCTCGCGGGTGCGGGTCTGGCCGTCGCCGACGCGGGTGCCCAGGGTGCGGCCATCGGCTCCCCGGGTGTCCTGTCCGGCAACGTCGTCCAGGTCCCGGTCCACATCCCGGTGAACGTCTGCGGCAACACCGTGTCCGTCATCGGCCTGCTGAACCCGGCCTTCGGCAACACCTGCGTCAACGCCTGACGCGTCTGAAGTCTTCGGCCCCGGAGCGCAATCCAGCGCTCCGGGGCCACCGGGCTTTTACGGCCCGGAACCACTTTTCGGAGTACCAGGCGGGGGAGCCTGGGCGGCCGGGCCTCCGAGCGCCCGGCCGACACGTACACACCAGGGGACGAGTACAGATGCGACGACCGGCACAGGTCACCAGGAAGACCCTGATCACCATGGCTGCCGCGGGGGGTGTCCTCGCGCTCGCCGGGGGCCACGCACACGCGGATTCCGGCGCTTCGGGGCATGCGAAGAACTCTCCGGGCCTGCTGTCCGGGAACACCGTGCAGGCGCCCGTGGACGCGCCGGTGAACGCCTGCGGGAACACGGTGACGGTGGTGGGAGGCCTCAACCCGGCCTTCGGTAACCACTGCGCCAACACCTCGGGCCACGGCAAGCCGGGTCACCCCGGTCACCCGGGGCACCCGGGCAACCCTGGCCACCCGGGCAACCCCGGTAACCCGGGCAACCCTGGTAACCCGGGCGACGACGAACCGTGCGACGACCACCCGGGCAACCCCGGGAATCCGGGGAACCCTGGGAACCCTGGGAATCCGGGGAACCCTGGGACTCCGGGGAACCCTGGGAACCCCGGCAA
This sequence comes from Streptomyces yangpuensis, assembly GCF_024666385.1. Taxonomy (NCBI): domain Bacteria; kingdom Bacillati; phylum Actinomycetota; class Actinomycetes; order Kitasatosporales; family Streptomycetaceae; genus Streptomyces; species Streptomyces yangpuensis. The sequence continues at coordinate 1,612,086 of NZ_CP102514.1, read as the reverse complement.
CCCGGGCAATCCTGGGAACCCCGGCAACCCGGGCAATCCTGGGAACCCCGGCAACCCGGGCAATCCCGGGAACCCCGGGAACCCTGGTACCCCCGGCAATCCTGGGAACCCCGGAACCCCGGGCACGCCCGGCACCCCGGGTAACCCCGGCACCCCGGCCAACCCGGGTACGGGTACTCCCGGCACGGGAACCGGCACCGGCACCGGCATCGGGGTGAACCCCAGCCTCGCCGAGACCGGGTCCGGCGACGTCCTGACCGCCGGCCTCCCGATCGCGGGTGGCCTGCTGCTCGCCGGCACCATCCTCTACCGGCGCTCCAGGAACGCCGCCTGACGGACATCAACACGCGGGCCCCGCCCCCGGGGCCCGCGTTCACCAGGTCGCGCGGACCTGACGGATGATCCGGCGGCGCAGCCGCACGCGGCGGCTGCCGTCCCGGTGCAGGCTCAGCCGGTCGATCTCCCAGTTCCCGTACTCGGCATGGTCGGTCAGCAGGCGGGTGGCCTCCTTGCGAGGAACCCCGCGGGGCACGTACACGTCGACAAATTCGTATTCCGGCATCGCATCTATTGTGCGGGCACAGCCCTGCTACGGATAGCGTCTGCTCTATGTCTGATGCCGCTCTGCCCACTGTTGCCGAGGTCCGCGCCGCCGCCGAGGCGGTCAAGGCCGCGCTCGACCGCCACCTCGCCGCGGTCGAGCGCAGGATCGGGGACGAGGATCCGGACGTCTACGCCGCCTTCAACGAACTCGCCGCCGCCGCCGAGGAGTACGACGAACTCCTCTACGACCGCTACGACGAGGTCACGCCCTTCGAGATCCCGACGCCCGAGGACGGCGTCCCGTACACCGGCCCCGCCGAGCCCGCCGCCTTCAGCGTGCTCATCCGCCGCGACTACGCCGTCGTCGAACCGGCGCGGCTGATCGCACAGGCCGAACGGGTCGCCGCGCACGACCTGGACGCCGACTTCGCCCACGACGGCGGCACCGCGGACGCCCTCGGCGTGCTCTTCGGGGAGTACGAACCCGACGAGATCGCCTCCCGCTCCAAGGACTTCGGGCTGGAGGAGGGCGACTCCACGCTCTGGATCGCCGCCTCGGAGGAGATGGCGGAACCGGGGGAGTGGCTGGGCTCGCCCTTCGCGCACACCGACCCGCAGGACGTGCTGCACCGCTTCGACGTCAGTTCCGTCTTCGACGAGGAGACGGACGAGTTCGACGAAATCGACGACCAGGCACAGGATCAGGGCAAGAGCCAGGGCCAGGACCGGGACGGGGGCCGGACCGCCCGGCCGGGACTGACCCCCGCCTGACCCCCGCCTGACACCGCGACCGCGCACCGGCGCGGCCCGGCGCGGCCCGGCGCGGCCCGGCACCGTGGCCTCCCGCCCCTCGGGGGCGGGAGGCCACGGCCGACTACTGCTCCGGCTGTCCGCCCGCCGCGGCCAGGGCCTTCAGCAGACCCGTCAGCCGCGTCGTCCGCGGCTTCGGCAGCACCTCGGCGACCGCGCGCGGCAGCGCCTGATCGACGCCGTGCACCACCGACAGGTGCCGCCCGGCCCGCCCGAACGCCGTGTAGACCCAGTCCCGGGACAGGGACTGCGCCGCGTCACCCGGCAGGACCACGACCACCGCCGGCCAGCGCGAGCCCACCGCCTGATGCGCCGTCACCGCCCAGCCGTGCCGCACCTGGGACTCGACGAGCTCCTTCGGTACGACGATCCGCACGCCCGCTCGCTCCAGATGCAGCCCCTGTGCGTCCGCCGACACCACACGGGCCGGCAGGGCCCGCCCGGGAGACGGCACGTGGACCACCCGGTCCCCGGGGTCGAAGCCGCCGAACCGGCCCGGACCGGGATTGAGCCGCTCCTTGAGCGCGGCGTTCAACGCCCGCGTCCCCGCGGGACCGCCGTGCCCCGGGGCGATCACCTGAACGCCGTCCGCCGGGACCCCGAAAGCCCGCGGCACCGACTCGGCCACCAACTGCACGGCACGGTGCACGGCCTCGCCGGCGTCCTGCACCGGGACGATGACGACCTCCTTGCCGGGGGCGTCGACCTGGTTCAGCTCCCCGATCCCCACGCCCGAGACCAGCTCACCGAGGGGACCCGGATCCGGGGTACGGGAGACCAGCTGCGGGCAGGTACGCGCCGCCAGCACATCGGCGAACACCCGCCCCGCCCCCGCGGAACCGAGCACGCCGGGGTCGCCGGACAGGACCAGCCGGGCCCCGTCCGGGACGCCCTCGACCAGCGCGGCCGCGCTCTCCACGTCCAGCTGCGGCGCGTCCAGCACGACCAGCAGGTCCAGCGCGAACTGCCCGTCCGCGTCCCGCCCGGGCCCCTCCTCGCCGGAGAGCAGCCCCGCCACCGTCACCGCGTCCGGGCCGCCGCCGGGAGCGTGCGCGGCCACGCAGACGCGCAGGCCCAGCTCACGGGCCGCCGCGGCCAGAGCGAGCGGCTCGGCCCGGGCGGCCTCACCACCGGTGTGGGTGACCAGACCGTGGCCGGCGACCGCGCGGATCAGCTCGCCGGAGGACCGGTCCGGCGCGGCCGAGGCGGCCTGCTCCCAGTCCGCCGGCCCGGCGAAGGTACCGGACAGCCGGGCCAGGCCGTCGGCCAGGCTCTCCTCGGCCATCGCGGCGCCCTCCAGGCCCACGAGGATCCGTACCGGCTGCTCCTCGCCCTCCTCCACCGGCGGGCCCAGGGGCTCGTGGAAGACCAGTACCGACGCCTCCGCGACGGCCTGTTCGAGCGCCTCGGCCGGATCGGGCACGCCGTACTGGGCCAGGGCCTTCTCCAGGACCGGTGCCTCCAGCGCGGTGTGGCCCTTCAGGCCGGCCTGGTCCAGCAGCCAGCCGACCAGGACGGCCGTACGGCGCTCGTCGCCGGGACCGGCCCCGGCGCCCAGCAGCGCACGGGCGAAGCCGTCCGCCTGCGTCGGCCGTACGGCGGGTACGGCCAGCAGCCGCCACGGGTTCTCCGCGAGTTCCTCGGCGGCGCCGTCGCCCAGGGCCGCGGCCACGGGACCGGCCAGCGACTCGGGAGCACCACCGCGGGCCAGGACGGCCCGTACGCCGTCGACGGCGTCGGCGGAGGGTACGGGGGCCGCCTTCGGCGCCGGAGCGGGCGGGCGGGGTGCCGGGGGAGCGGGCGCCGCCTTACGGGGCGCGGCCGGGGCGTCGTCGAAGTAGACGGGGGAGGGCTTCGCGCCGCTCTCCACGGCCCGTACGGCGGCCAGCAGGTCGGCGGCCTTTCCGCTGAGCTTGGCGCCGGCGTCGACGGGATGCTCCCGTTCCGCCTTGCGGCGGGCGATCCGCTCCCGCTCGACCTTCTGCGCGGCCAGTTCGGCCTGAGCCTCACTGATGCCGCCGCCGTCCGCTGCCGCCTCGGGGGTGGGCCCTGCGGGGCTTTCCCCCACCCCGCCCCTTCCCGAAACCGAGGGCTCCGCCCCCGGCCCCCCGTCCCCGCCCGGACCCGCGGCGCCCGCCCCGGCCGGGTCTTCCGCGTCCGCGGCCTCGCCCTCGGGCCGCGCCTCGGCCGGGTCTTCCGCGTCAGCGGTGTCGCCTTCGGGGTCGCCCGAGTCAGCCTGTGCCCCGGCCGGGCCCTGTGCGCCGGCGGTATCCGCCTCGCCTGCGGGCCGCGCCTCGGCCGGGTCTTCCGCGTCAGCGGTGTCGCCTTCGGGGTCGCCCGAGTCAGCCTGTGCCCCGGCCGGACCCTGTGCGCCGGCGGTATCCGCTTCGCCTGCGGGCTGCGCCTCGGCCGGGTCTTCCGTGTCAGCGGCACCGCCTTCGGGGTGGCCCGAGTCAGCCTGTGCCCCGGCCGGACCCTGTGCGCCGGCGGTATCCGCCTCGCCTGCGGGCCGCGCCTCGGCCGGGTCTTCCGCGTCAGCGGGTTCGGCTTCGGCGTGACGGTCCGTGCTCACAGCGTGCTCCAGTCCTGATCGGGATAGCGGTGCTCCGGCGCCGAGACGTCGTCCAGCGCCCGGCAGATCTCCTCGGGAAGACTAAGCTCCTCCACCGACAACGCCGCCGCGAGCTGCGCCGACGTCCGCGCGCCGACGATCGGCGCGACCACCCCCGGCCGGTCGCGGACCCACGCCAGCGCCACCTGGAGCGGGGTCACGGCCAGGCCCTGGGCCGCCGTCACCACCGCGTCCACGATCCCGGCCGCCGCCTCGTCAAGGTACGGCTCCACCAGCGCGGACAGGGCCGGCGAGGCGCCCCGGGAGTCCGCCGGGGTGCCCTCCCGGTACTTGCCCGTCAGCACCCCGCGCCCCAGCGGGGACGAGGGCAGCAGGCCGACCCCCAGGTCCAGCGCGGCCGGCAGCACCTCCCGCTCGACGCCGCGCTGCAGCAGGGAGTACTCCATCTGCGTCGAGGCGAGCCGGGTCCGTACCCCCGGAGCCGCGAGCTGCCAGGTCGCCGCCTTCGCCAGCTGCCAGCCGCAGAAGCCGGCCACCCCGGCGTAACGGGCCCGGCCGCTGCTCACCGCCAGGTCGAGGGCCTGCAAGGTCTCCTCCACCGGAGTCACCGGATCGAAGGCGTGCACCTGCCAGAGGTCGACGTAGTCGGTGCCCAGCCGGTCCAGCGAGTCGTCCAGGGCCGCGAGCAGATGGCCGCGCGAGCCGTCGAAGCGCCGGTCCGGGTCCCGGACGCTGCCCGCCTTGGTCGCGATGACCAGGTCCCGGCGCGGGACGAGCCCGCCCACCAGCCGCCCCAGGAGGTACTCCGCCTCCCCGCCGCCGTACACGTCGGCGGTGTCGACGAGCGTGCCGCCCGCCTCCCAGAACGTCTTCACCTGTTCGGCGGCGGCTTCCTCGCCGGTGTCGCGGCCCCAGGTGAGGGTGCCGAGGCCGATCCGGGAGACGCGCAGTCCGGTGCGGCCGAGATGCCTCTGCTCCATGAGCGCTGAGACTACTGGGGCGCTGACGTGGAGCGCCCGGGCGCGCTACAGTCCCCGCACACCAACGTTACTGATCGGTACACCGGTAAGGGGACGACACATGCGGCTCGGCATCAATCTCGGTTACTGGGGCGCGGGCATGGACGCCGACAACCTCGCCGTCGCCCAGGAGGCCGACCGCCTCGGATACGACGTCTGCTGGGCCGCCGAGGCGTACGGATCCGACGCGCCGACCGTGCTCTCCTGGGTCGCCGCCCAGACCGAGCGCATCGACGTCGGCTCCGCGATCATGCAGATCCCGGCCCGCCAGCCCGCCATGACCGCCATGACGGCGGCCACCCTGGACTCCCTCACCAAGGGCCGCTTCCGCCTCGGCCTCGGCGTCTCGGGCCCGCAGGTCTCCGAGGGCTGGTACGGAGTCACGTTCGACAAGCCGCTCGCCCGCACCCGCGAGTACGTGGAGATCGTCCGCAAGGCCATGTCCCGCGAGCGGCTGAGCTACGACGGCGAGCACTGGACCCTCCCGCTGCCGGGCGGCCCGGGCAAGCCGATCAAGCTGACCGTGCACCCCGAGCGCGAGCACATCCCGCTCTACATCGCCGCCATCGGGCCCAAGAACCTGGAGCAGACCGGCGAGATCGCCGACGGCGCCCTGCTGATCTTCCCGGCCGCCGAGCACCTGGAGGCCACCGCGCTCACCCACATCCGGGCGGGCCGGGAGAAGGCCGGGCTGACGATGGACGGCTTCGACGTCTGCCCGACCGTGCCGCTGGCCCTCGGCGAGGACGTGACCGCCCTCGCCGACATGTTCCGCCCGTACACCGCCCTGTACGTGGGCGGCATGGGCAGCCGGAAGCAGAACTTCTACAACCAGCTGGCCCAGCGCATGGGCTACGAGAAGGAAGCCGCCGAGATCCAGGACAAGTACCTGGCCGGTGACAAGACCGGCGCGGCCGAGGCCGTCCCGCACTCGCTGATCGACTCGACGACGCTGCTCGGCCCGGTCGCGCGGATCGCCGACGGGATGCGGGCCTACGCGGAGGCCGGCGTCACCACCCTCACGCTGGCCCCGGCCGGCTTCACCCTGGACGAGCGGATCGCCGCCCTGCGCGCCGGCACCGAGGCCATGGAGCTCGCGGGCCTCGCCTGAGCCGGCTGCCGCGGGAAGCTTCTGCGGCCGTGGTGGGGGCTCGGGGGGTCTTCCCCGCCACGGCCGACACAGCCAACAACGCACCGGACGCCCGCGGGGTTACGCACGCCGCCCGGCCCGGAGGTTCGTTCATTCGGACGAGTGGTGCCACCTCGCGGTTGCCCGCCCCGCACAGCGGCGTTTGACTCGTTGCATGCTCTCTGCCCGCAGCCTGTTCCAGGAGATCGTCGACAACGACGACTCCTTCCAGCTGTTCTGCTCCATCGCCGCCAGCGGGGAAGCCCAGGGCGGCTGGGAGAACGCCCGTATCGCGGCCCTGGTGCCGGACGCCATGCGCCACCTCGCACCCAAGATCACCCGGCACGGCGCCGACGAGGACAAGCACGGCCGGATCTTCCACGCCCTGCTGCGCAAACGCGGCCTGCACGCCGTCCCCGTACCGCCCGAGACCGACTACACGATGCTGCTCGAACGCCGCGGCATCGGACTGGCCCACGACAAGCTGCGCCGGCAGGAGGCGCTCACCGAGGACGACATCGTCGTCTACCTCGCCCACAGCCGGGTCACCGAACAGCGCGCCGCCGACCAGATGGACATGCTGGTCAGGTACTTCGGCGACCACCCCGTGGTGGGCAAGGCCATCCACATGATCAGCAACGACGAGGACAACCACCTCGCCTACTGCCACGAGGAACTGCTGCGGCTGGCCCGCGCCGGGCACGGCCGGACCATCCAGCGGGTGCTGCGCGAGAGCGCGCTCGCCGAGATCGCCGTCTACCGCGATGTGAGCCTCGCCGTCATGGACCACATGGGACGGCTGCTGCACTGGCCCGCGCCGAAGGCGGCCCTGCTGGCCGCCGGCATCCGCGGGACGTACGCGTACGAGCGCTTCAGCGGCTGGCACCGGATGGTCGGCCTGCGGATGCCCGAACGGCGCGACGCGCTCGGCGGCGCACCCCTCACCACCCCCGAATACGCCTGACCGGCGCCCCCCGACCCCCCGGCCCCCCCGACCATCCGACCGCCTCACCGCCCGGGGCAGGTCCCTAGAGCCAGCCCCGGCGCTTGAAGAGGCGGTGCAGGCCCAGACAGGCGCCCGTCATGAGCAGCAGCACGCCCGGATATCCCCACCACCGGTGGAGCTCCGGCATGTGGTCGAAGTTCATCCCGTAGATCCCCGCGACCATCGTCGGGACGGCCGCGATCGCCGCCCAGGCCGAGATCTTCCGCACGTCGTCGTTCTGCCGCAGCCCCGTCTGCGCGAGATGCGCGGCCAGCGCGTCCGACAGCAGGCGGTCCAGGCCCTCGATGTACTCGCTCGCCCTGGTCAGATGGTCGGCGACATCGCGGAAGAACGGCCGCGCGTGCTCGTGGACGAAGGGCACCTCGCCGAAGGCCAGCCGCTCCATCGGCGCAAGCAGCGGGTTCGTCGCCCTGCGGAACTCCAGCACCTGCCGCTTGAAGCCGTAGATCCGGGCGGCGGTGTTCTTGGTGTCCGAGGCGTTCGGGGCGAAGACCTCCGCCTCCAGCTCCTCCAGGTCCGCCTGCAGTTCGGCCGCCACCTCGATGTAGTGGTCCACCACCGCGTCGGACACCGCGTAGAGCACCGCCGTCGGGCCGTGCCGCAGCACGTCCGGATCGTGCTCCAGCCGTCGGCGTACGGCGGCCAGCGGGGCCCCTTCGCCGTGCCGGACCGTGACGACGAAAGAGTCGCCGATGAACAGCATCAGTTCGCCCGCGGACACCGTGTCCGTGGCCTCGTCGTAGAGCACCGGCTTCAGCACGACGAACAGCGAGTCGTCGTACACCTCCAGCTTGGGGCGCTGGTGGGCGTTGAGCGCGTCCTCCACCGCCAGCGGATGCAGGCCGAACTCCCGGCGGACGTGATCGAACTCCGTCTCGGTCGGCTCGTACGTGCCGATCCAGAGGAAGGCGTCACCGCTCGCCCGGGCCTCGTCCAGGGCGTCCGAGAAGTCCTCCGGACCCTCGGCGCGACGTCCGTCCCGGTAGAGCGCGCAGTCGACAATCACGCCGAACATTCTCCCCCGCCGCCGACGGGCCCGCACCCGTCCGGCACCGCCTACGCTGGCCCCCATGGCCACGCTGATCCTCGTACGACACGGGCGGTCCACCGCCAACACCGCAGGGCTGCTCGCCGGATGGACCCCCGGCGTGGGCCTCGACGAGCGCGGCGCCGAGCAGGCCGCCGCGCTCCCCGGACGGCTGGCCGGCGTGCCGCTCGCCGCCGCCGTCACCAGCCCGCTCCAGCGCTGCCGCGAGACCCTGGCACCCCTGCTGGCCGCGCGGCCCGAGCTGGAACTCCACACGGACGAGCGGATCGGCGAATGCCACTACGGCGACTGGTCCGGCCGCAAACTCTCCGAACTGTCCGAAGAACCGCTGATGAAGATCGTGCAACAGCACCCGTCGGCGGCCGCCTTCCCCGGCGGCGAGTCCATGCGGGCCATGCAGGCGCGCGCCGTGGACGCCGTACGGGACTGGAACGCGAGGATCGAGGAGAGCGACGGCAGCGACGCCGTCTTCCTGATGTGCTCGCACGGCGACATCATCAAGTCGCTTGTCGCGGACGCCCTGGGCATGCACCTGGACCTCTTCCAGCGCATCCACGTCGACCCCTGCTCGGTGACGGCGATCCGCTACACGCCGACCCGCCCGTTCGTGTTCCGGCTGGGCGACACCGGGGACTTCGGCTCCCTCGTGAAGCGACCGGCCGCACCCGAGCCCGTCGCCTCCGACAAGGACTCCGAGGACGCCGGGAACGCCGTCGTGGGGGGCGGCGCGGGCGCGGCGTGATCGCACGGCGCAGTAGGGTGGACGGGCCCACTCAAGGGCGCAGATTCGCCGCCGCCACCGAGACTTGGAGACTGGACGTGCCCCGTCAGGTGTTCCTCTACGACCCGCCGGACCGCTTCGTGGCCGGCACGGTCGGCTTGCCGGGACGCCGTACGTTCTTCCTGCAGGCCTCCTCCGGCCCCCGCGTCACCAGCGTCTCCCTGGAGAAGACCCAGGTCGCCGCACTGGCCGAGCGGATGGACGAGCTGCTGGACGAGGTCGTGCGGCGCACCGGCGGAAACGCCCCGGTCCCGGCCATGGCCCCCGCGGAGGCCGCCGACACCGCCCCGCTGGACGTCCCCGTCGAGGAGGAGTTCCGCGTCGGCACCATGGCCCTGGCCTGGGACGGCGAGGAACAGCGGATGATCGTCGAGGCCCAGGCCCTGGTGGAGCTCGACGCCGACTCCGACGAGGACCTCGCCGAGGCGGAGGAGCGGCTGCTCCAGGACGAGGAGAACGGCCCGCCGATGCTGCGGGTCCGCCTCACCGGCGCCCAGGCCCGCGCCTTCGCCAAGCGCGCCCTGGACGTGGTCAACGCCGGCCGCCCGCCGTGTCCGCTGTGCAGTCTGCCGCTGGACCCGGAGGGCCACGTGTGCCCGCGCCAGAACGGCTACCGGCGCCAGGCGTGACGGGCCAGGGGGACATGCAGGAGCACACGCGGGGACACGGGCAAGGGCACCTGCCGGGACACACGCCGGGGCCCGCGCCGCGACGCATGGAGGAACTGCTCGCCAAGGGCGAGCTGACCGTCGTCGGCCGGATCCGCGAGGCGTCCAACGCGGTCCTGCTGTGCACCGTCACGTACGACGGGGCGAGCGCCGACTGCGTCTACAAGCCCGTCAAGGGGGAACGGCCGCTGTGGGACTTCCCCGACGGCAGCCTCGCCCAGCGCGAGGTCGCCTCCTACCTGGTCTCCGAGGCCACCGGATGGGGCCTGGTGCCCGCCACCGTGCTGCGCGACGGCCCCTACGGCGAGGGCATGGTCCAGCAGTGGATCGAAGCCCGGCAGCCGCAGGACGACTCCCCCGAGGACGGGCTCCTCGCGCTGGTCGAGGGTGAGGAGGCCGGTGAGGGCTGGAAGCCGGTGGCCTTCGCGGAGGTCGGCGAGGGCCGCACCGCCCTGCTGGTCCACGCCGACGACCCGAGGCTGCGCCGGCTCTCCGTCCTCGACGCCGTGATCAACAACGGCGACCGCAAGGGCGGGCACCTGCTGCCCGCGCCCGACGGACGGATCTACGGCATCGACCACGGAGTGACCTTCCACACCGAGGACAAGCTGCGCACCCTGCTGTGGGGCTGGGCGGGGGAGCCGCTGACGGACGAGGCCCGCGGGGCGCTCACGGCACTGGCCGCGGAACTGGCCGAGGGAGCCCCCCTCGCCACCCGGCTGGCCGAACTGATCACCGCGGCCGAGCTGGCCGCCGTACGGGAGCGGGTGGCGCACATGCTGCGCACCGGAACGCACCCGGTGCCGTCCGGGCAGTGGCCGTCGATCCCGTGGCCACCGGTCTGAACCGGCCATCGGCGTCACGCACAGAACCGGCCGGACCGCAAGAGCGCCGATCAGGACAACACTGCAGGTCCAGTTCGTTTCCGGAACATCCGTCCGGTTAGGCTCGAGACATGCATGCCTGGCCCGCTTCTGAGGTCCCCGCCCTTCCTGGTAAGGGCCGCGACCTCCAGATCCACGACACCGCGACCCAGGGGACGATCACCCTCGCCCCCGGTCCCGTCGCCCGCATCTACGTCTGCGGCATCACCCCGTACGACGCGACCCACATCGGTCACGCGGCGACCTACAACGCGTTCGACCTCGTGCAGCGCGTGTGGCTCGACACCAAGCGGCAGGTCCACTACGTCCAGAACGTCACGGACGTCGACGATCCGCTCCTGGAGCGGGCGCTGCGCGACGGCCACGACTGGACCGAGCTGGCCGAGCGCGAGACCGCGCTCTTCCGCGAGGACATGACGGCCCTGCGGATGCTGCCGCCGCAGCACTACATCGGAGCCGTCGAGGCCATACCCGGCATCGTGCCGCTGGTCGAGCGGCTGCGGGACGCGGGCGCCGCGTACGAGCTCGAGGGCGACATCTACTTCTCGGTCGAGGCCGACCCGCACTTCGGCGGCGTCTCCCACCTCGACGCCGAGGCGATGCGGCTGCTCTCGGCGGAGCGGGGCGGCGACCCCGACCGTCCGGGCAAGAAGAACCCGCTGGACCCGATGCTGTGGATGGCGGCACGTCCGGGCGAGCCGAGCTGGGACGGCGGCTCGCTGGGCCGCGGCCGGCCGGGCTGGCACATCGAGTGCGTCGCGATCGCCCTCGACCACCTGGGCATGGGCTTCGACATCCAGGGCGGCGGCTCCGACCTCGCCTTCCCGCACCACGAGATGGGCGCGTCGCACGCGCAGGCGCTGACGGGCGAGTTCCCGATGGCCCAGGCGTACGTCCACGCCGGCATGGTCGCCCTGCACGGCGAGAAGATGTCCAAGTCGAAGGGCAACCTCGTCTTCGTGTCGGCGCTGCGCCGCGCCGGGGTGGACCCGGCGGCGATCCGCCTGGCGCTGCTCTCGCACCACTACCGGGCGGACTGGGAGTGGACGGACGCCGTCCTCGACGAGGCCGTGGCCCGGCTGGACCGGTGGCGCGCGGCGGTGTCCCGCCCGGACGGCATCCCGGCGGACGCGGTCCTCGAAGAGGTCCGCGAGGCCCTGGCGAACGACCTGGACGCCCCCGCGGCACTGGCCGCGGTCGACCGCTGGGTGGACCTCCAGAACGCCACCGACGGGGACGACGAGTCGGCCCCCGGCCTGATCTCCCGCACGGTCGACGCCCTCCTGGGCGTGGCCCTGTAGCCGATCGGATCGGCATGAGCGCGCCCCCGGCCGGTCGGCCGGGGGCGCACTCCGTCGTTCCACGGCCTCCTCATACAGCTGCGCCACCGGTATCAGCGGGTGCGGACCCTCCGGCAGCAGCGACGGATCGTGGCCGGCTCGGATGGGGGAGACCTCGGCGTGGTCCTCGTCCGTCCGGACGCCGAGGGCGCGGATCCGCCGGAGGGTGCGCACCTCCTCGGGCCTGTTCAGCGCGAAGGGGGCGTCGTGCTCCAGCGAGCACGACGCCCAGGGCGGTACGGGTCATGCTTCCCTCTCCCGGAAACGGCAACCCGTACCCACGCAGGGCGTACTGACACCCGGACAGCCCGCCCTAGGTCCCGGGGGTCTCCCCGTCGCCCGCGCCGTCGCCCTCGGCCTCGCCCCCGGCGGGACCGTCCGCCGGGCCGCCCTGCGGCGGCGCGTCGTCCTGGTCCGCCGCGTCGTCCGGCTTCGGCTTCGGCTGGGCGCGGCCGCCGGACAGGTCCCGGAAGTAGGAGCCGTCGCCCGGATCCGCCGCCGGGCCCGCCGCCGGGTCACGCCGGCGCAGGTACCGCTCGAACTCCCGCGCGATCGCGTCGCCCGAGGCCTCCGGCAGGTCCGCGGTGTCCCGGGCCTCCTCCAGCGTCTGGACGTACTCCGCCACCTCGCTGTCCTCGGCGGCCAGTTGGTCCACGCCCAGCTGCCAGGCCCGCGCGTCCTCCGGCAGCTCGCCCAGCGGGATCCTGATGTCGATCAGGTCCTCCAGCCGGTTCAGCAGAGCCAGCGTCGCCTTCGGGTTCGGCGGCTGCGACACGTAGTGCGGCACCGCCGCCCACAGCGACACCGCCGGCACCCCCGCATGCGTACAGGCCTCCTGGAGGATGCCCACGATGCCCGTGGGGCCCTCGTACTTGGTCTCCTCCAGGTCCATCGTCCGAGCCAGGTCCGCGTCCGAGGTGACCCCGCTCACCGGCACCGGCCGGGTGTGCGGCGTGTCCCCGAGGAGCGCCCCGAGGATGACGACCATCTCCACGCCCAGCTCGTGCGCGAAGCCCAGGATCTCGTTGCAGAACGACCGCCACCGCATGGACGGTTCGATTCCGCGCACCAGCACCAGGTCGCGCGGTTTGGCCCCGCCGATCCGGACCACCGAGAGCCGGGTCGTCGGCCACGTGATCTTCCGTACCCCGTTGTCCAGCCACACCGTCGGCCGGTTGACCTGGAAGTCGTAGTAGTCCTCGGCGTCCAGAGCCGCGAAGACCTCGCCCTTCCACTCCCGGTCCAGGTGTGCGACCGCACCGGAGGCCGCGTCACCCGCGTCGTTCCAGCCCTCGAACGCGGCCACCATGACCGGGTCGATCAGCTCGGGCACGCCCTCAAGCTCGATCACCCAGGTCTCCTTCCGAAGTTCCTTGCGTACGTGGGTCAGCCTAAGCCTTGGAGGGACACCGGCCACAGCCCACGACAGAGGGGCGGTTCCCCTCGGAACCGCCCCTCTTCCCCACCTGCGTGAGAGCTATGCCTTGCGGGCCAGCATCTCCTCGACCCGGGCCTTGACGGAGTCGTCGTCCAGGCCGCGGATCGTGACCGTCGTGCGGCGGCGCAGCACGTCGTCGACGGTCTCGGCCCACTCGTGGTCACGGGCGTAGGCCACCTGCGCCCAGATCTCAGGACCGTCCGGGTGGATGCGCTCGGCCAGTGCCGGGTCCTCGTTCGCCAGGCGGGCGATGTCGAAGGCCAGGGAGCCGTAGTGCGAGGCCAGGTGGCGCGCGGTCAGCGGGTCCATCCGGGTGCCGGGCTCACGGTCCACCAGCAGCCGGTGCGCGACCGCGTTCGGGTTGGCGACACCCGGCAGCGCGATCCGGCGTACGAGGGACTTCACCGGCTCCATGTCCTCGGTCAGCGGGCTGCCCGGGAGCTTGGCGAGCTTGTCCATGACGACACGGCCGATGTGGCGGTACGTCGTCCACTTGCCGCCGGCGACCGACAGCATGCCGCCCGCGCCCTCGGAGACGACGGTCTCGCGCTTGGCCTTCTCCACGCCGCCGGGGCCGCCGGGCAGCACGCGCAGGCCGGCGAAGGCGTACGTCATCAGGGAGCGGTCGAGGTCGGCGTCCTTCACCGAGAAGGCCGCCTCGTCCAGGATCTGCTGGATGTCGGACTCGGTGGCGCGCACGTCCGCCGGGTCGCCCTCGTACACCTCGTCGGTGGTGCCGAGCAGCAGCTGGTCCTCCCACGGGAGGGCGAAGGTGATGCGGTACTTGTCGATCGGGGTGGCCATGGCGGCCTTCCACGGCGACTTGCGCTTCATGACGATGTGCGCGCCCTTGGAGAGGCGGATCGACGGCAGGGAGTGCTTGTCCTCCATGCGCCGCAGGTGGTCCACCCACGGGCCGGTGGCGTTGAGCACGACGCGGGCGTCGATCCCGAACTCGGTGCCGTCCAGGCGGTCCTTGAGCTCGGCGCCGGTGACCCGGCCGCCGGTCTTGCGCAGTCCGGTGACCTCGGCGTGGTTGAGGACGACGGCGCCCGACTCGACGGCCGCGCGGACCGTCATGACGGCGACGCGGGAGTCGTTCATCTGGTGGTCGTAGTAGACCGCGACGGCCTTGAGGTTGTCGGTCTTCAGACCGGGGTTGTCGGCGACGGCACGGGCGGGGGATATGACCTTGCCCATGCCGTCGCCGAAGGCCGAGAGGGCGGAGTAGGCGAAGACGCCCGCGCCCAGCTTGGCCGCACCCACCGGACCGCCCTTGTAGACCGGCAGGTAGAACGTGAGCGGGTTGACCAGGTGCGGGGCCACGTCCTTGGCCAGCACCCGCCGCTCGTGGTGGTTCTCCGCGACCAGCTTGACCGCGCCGGTCTGCAGGTAGCGCAGGCCGCCGTGGACGAGCTTGGAGGAGGCCGAGGAGGTGGCGCCGGCGAAGTCGCCGGCGTCCACCATGGCAACCCGCAGACCCGACTGCGCGGCGTGCCAGGCCACCGAGGTGCCCAGGATTCCACCACCGATGACCAGCAGGTCGTACGTGGCCTTCGCCAGCTGCTCGCGGGTCTCGGCACGGCTCGCGTTCGCGCCGGCGGTCGGGTGCGTACCCAGGGCGGGGACGCTCTGCAGGGTGCTCATATCTCTTTCAGCTCCTCGTCGATTGACTCAGCTGGTGCGGTCAGCTGGCGTCTTCGTCGTCGACCCAGCCCATGGACCGCTCGACGGCCTTGAGCCAGCTCTTGTACTCGCGCTCCCGCTGCTCGGCGGGCATCCGCGGGGTCCACTCCGCCGCACGGCGCCAGTTGGCGCGCAGGGCGTCGGTGTCGGGCCAGAAGCCGACGGCCAGGCCGGCGGCGTAGGCGGCGCCGAGGCAGGTGGTCTCGGCGACCATGGGACGGACCACGGGGGCGTCCAGGAAGTCCGAGAGCGTCTGCATCAGCAGGTTGTTGGAGGTCATGCCGCCGTCGACCTTGAGGGCGGCGAGCTCGACGCCCGAGTCCTTGGTCATGGCGTCGGTGATCTCGCGGGTCTGCCAGGCGGTGGCCTCCAGGACGGCACGGGCGATGTGCGCCTTGGTGACGTACCGGGTGAGGCCGGCGATCACACCGCGGGCGTCGGAGCGCCAGTACGGGGCGAACAGGCCGGAGAAGGCCGGTACGAAGTAGGCGCCGCCGTTGTCCTCGACGGACAGGGCCAGGGTCTCGATCTCGGCCGCGGACTTGATCAGGCCCATCTGGTCGCGCATCCACTGGACGAGCGAGCCGGTGACGGCGATGGAGCCCTCCAGGGCGTAGACCGGCTTCTGGTCGCCGATCTGGTAGCCGACCGTGGTCAGCAGGCCGCTGTAGGAGTTGATGATCTTGTCGCCGGTGTTCATCAGCATGAACGTTCCGGTGCCGTACGTGGACTTGGCCTCGCCCTCGGCGAAACAGGTCTGGCCGAAGAGCGCGGCCTGCTGGTCACCGAGCGCCGAGGCGACCGGGACACCGGCGAGGACGCCCTCCTTGACGTGGCCGTAGACCTCGGCGGAGGACTTGATCTCGGGGAGCACGTTGAGCGGGACGCCCATCGACTCCGCGATCTTCTCGTCCCAGGCCAGGGTGTGCAGGTTCATCAGCATGGTGCGCGAGGCGTTGGTGACGTCGGTGACGTGCGCACCGCCCTGGGCGCCGCCCGTGAGGTTCCAGATGACCCACGAGTCCATGGTGCCGAAGAGGATGTCGCCGGCCTCGGCGCGCTCGCGCAGGCCCTCGACGTTGTCGAGCAGCCAGCGGACCTTGGGGCCGGCGAAGTAGCTCGCCAGCGGCAGGCCGGTCTCGCGGCGGAAGCGGTCCTGCCCGACGTTGCGGCCGAGTTCCTTGCACAGGGCGTCGGTGCGGGTGTCCTGCCAGACCAGCGCGTTGTGGACCGGCTCGCCGGTGTTCTTGTCCCACAGGACGGTGGTCTCGCGCTGGTTGGTGATGCCGATCGCCTTGACGTCGGCGGCGGTGATCTCGGCCTTGGCGATGGCCCCGGCGACGACCTCCTGGACGTTGGTCCAGATCTCGGTGGCGTCGTGCTCGACCCAGCCCGGCTTCGGGAAGATCTGCTCGTGCTCCTTCTGGTCGACGGCGACGATACGGCCGTCGCGGTCGAAGACGATGCAGCGGGAGGAGGTGGTGCCCTGGTCGATCGCGGCGATGAAGGGGCCGGTGCTGCTGGTCATGATGGCTGCTCCTGGCAGGTCTGGTGTGTAGGCGGAATCAGGAGTGCGGTGCGGATCTTACGAGCGCTGCAGATGCTGATCAGGCGAACGCGATGTTGTAAAGACCGCCGGCGAGCACGGCACCGATGAGCGGGCCGACCACCGGGATCCAGGAGTATCCCCAGTCGGAGCCGCCCTTGTTGGGGAGCGGCAGCAGGGCGTGGACGATGCGCGGACCGAGGTCGCGGACCGGGTTGATGGCGTAACCGGTGGGGCCACCGAGCGAGAGGCCGATGCCGACGACCACGAAGGACGTGATCAGGACACCTATGACACCGAGGCCCTTGCCGCCGTCCTGGAGGCCCTGGGTCAGGATCGCCAGGATCAGGACGGCGGTGCCGATGATCTCGGTCGCGAGGTTCTGCACGACGTTACGGATCTCGGGACCCGTGGAGAAGATGCCGAGCACGGGGCCGGCCACGTCGTGCGGGTGCGGGTCCTCCGGACCGAGCTTGGCGTCGCGGATGTGCTCCGGGTCCGCCAGGTGGGCGCGGAACTGGCCGTAGTAGGTGACCCACATGACGACCGCGCCGAGCATCGCGCCCAGGAGCTGGCCCGCGAAGTAGACGGGGGTGTCGCCCCAATCGCCGGTCTTGACGGCGAGGCCGACGGTGACCGCCGGGTTGAGGTGCGCACCGGAGAGCGGCGCGGAGACGTAGGCCGCGATCAGAACGGCGAAGCCCCAGCCGAAGGTGATCGCGAGCCAGCCCGCATTGCGGGCCTTGGAGCTCTTGAGCGTCACTGCGGCGCAGACGCCACCGCCGAGCAGAGTGAGCAGGGCGGTACCGATGGTCTCGCCGATGAAGATGTCGGAGCTGGACACCCGCGACTCCTTACGTACGTCCAGGGGTGGGCGGAAACCGGGTCCCTCCGGTGGTTCCGCGCACTCGGTGAGTGCTGCACCGGTCCTTGGCCTTGTCGCATCCTAGCGCGTATTGCCGGTAGGTGTTCGACAATGTCGAC
Source organism: Streptomyces yangpuensis (assembly GCF_024666385.1). NCBI lineage: Bacteria > Bacillati > Actinomycetota > Actinomycetes > Kitasatosporales > Streptomycetaceae > Streptomyces > Streptomyces yangpuensis. Next base: position 1,594,632 of record NZ_CP102514.1, on the reverse strand, counting down.
CGGTGAACGGCAGTTTTCCGCCCAGGTGAAGAATGCGTCAAGAGTCGGCCAGGCCAATGTGTCGGATCGTTACCCGTAGGTGTGATCAGCCAAATCCAGCCATCTCAAGGTCGAGATATGGCGAAAAATGGGCAGAAGGGTGCCAGGTGATGGCCGAAGCCTGCTAAAGGGAGGTCAGAACCGGCCTGCGCCGAGGTCGCGTGAAACCGCGCGCGCACAGTCCCGCACCGAGGCCACGAGGGCCGCACGGGGCTCCCCGGACTCGCCGCAGACCCGCTCCACGGCGCCCGCGACCGCCACGGCACCCACCGGCATCCGGCGCCGGTCGTGGATCGGCGCCGCCACCGAGGCGATGCCCTCCCACGTCTCCTCGACGTCCGCGGCCCAGCCGCGCGCCCGGGTCAGGCCCAGGATCTCCTCGAAGCCGACGGCATCCGTGACCGTACGCGGGGTGAACGACTCGCGCTCCACCTCCAGCGCCTGGGTGTGCGCGACCGGGTCGTACGCCGACAGCACCTTGCCCAGCGCCGTCGAGTGCAGCGGCTGCATCGCCCCGACCTCCAGCACTTGACGGCTGTCGTCGGGCCGGAACACGTGGTGCATGATCAGCACCCCGCTCTGGTGCAGCACGCCCACGTACACGCTCTCGCCGCTCGCCCGGGCCAGGTCGTCGGTCCACACCAGGGCGCGGGCCCGCAGCTCGTGCACGTCGAGATAGCTGTTGCCCAGGCGCAGCAGCTCCGCGCCCAGCTGGTAGCGCCCGGAGGCCGGGTCCTGCTCGACGAAGCCCTCGGCCTGCAGGGTGCGCAGGATGCCGTGGGCCGTGCCCTTGGCCAGGCCCAGCGACGAGGCCACGTCGGAGAGCCCCAGCCGGCGCTCGCCGCCCGCCAGGAGTCGCAGCATCGCAGCGGCTCGTTCGAGCGACTGGATGTTCCGTGCCATCGCGCAGCCTCCTGCTGACCTTCGTTACTACTGACATCTTGACGCGGTTCGACAATGCTGAACAGTATCGGTCGATGCCGACCTCGCGCACCGTCGGACGATCTGTTCGCCGTACGGGCAACGGGACACCCCTGACAACTTCCCGCCACAGAATGCAGTCCGCCACGTGGGACACCCACACCGGGGCGGGGGCCTCGCGGTTACCCTGGCCGCGTGCACCCCTGACACAGCGGGGGTGCAAAGCCGACAGCCGTCGCATCCCAGGGAGCACTCCATGGCCTCGTTGCCGAACCCGCCCGCCGACACCCAGACCCGGGCCGATGCCCTCCGGGAGGCGCTCGCGACCCGCGTGGTCGTCGCCGACGGAGCCATGGGAACGATGCTCCAGGCGCAGGACCCCACCATGGAGGACTTCCAGCAGCTCGAAGGCTGCAACGAAATCCTCAACATCACCCGCCCCGACATCGTGCGCTCCGTCCACGAGGCGTACTTCTCGGTGGGCGTGGACTGCGTCGAGACCAACACCTTCGGCACGAACTACGCCGCCCTCGCCGAGTACGACATCGCCGACCGGAACTTCGAGCTGTCCGAGGCCGGCGCCCGCATCGCCCGCCAGGTCGCCGACGAGTTCACCGCCTCCACCGGACAGCAGCGGTGGGTGCTCGGCTCCATGGGACCCGGCACCAAGCTGCCCACCCTCGGCCACATCACCTACGCGCAGATCCGCGACGCCTACCAGACCAACGCCGAGGGCCTGCTCGCCGGCGGCGCCGACGCGCTGCTCGTCGAGACCACCCAGGACCTCCTGCAGACCAAGTCCTCCATCATCGGCGCCCGCCGCGCCATGGACGCCCTCGGCGCCAACGTCCCGCTGATCTGCTCCGTCACCGTCGAGACCACCGGCACCATGCTCCTCGGCTCCGAGATCGGCGCGGCCCTGACCGCGCTGGAGCCCCTCGGCATCGACATGATCGGCCTGAACTGCGCCACCGGCCCCGCCGAGATGAGCGAGCACCTGCGCTACCTCGCGCGCAACGCCCGCGTCCCGCTCTCCTGCATGCCCAACGCCGGCCTGCCCGTCCTGACCAAGGAGGGCGCGCACTACCCGCTGACCGCCGCCGAGCTCGCCGACGCCCAGGAGACCTTCGTCCGCGAGTACGGCCTCTCCCTGGTCGGCGGCTGCTGCGGCACCACCCCCGAGCACCTGCGCCAGGTCGTCGAGCGGGTCCGCGGCGCGGCGGTCGTCCAGCGCGACCCCCGGCCCGAGCCCGGTGCCGCCTCGCTCTACCAGACCGTGCCCTTCCGCCAGGACACCTCGTACATGGCGATCGGCGAGCGCACCAACGCCAACGGCTCCAAGAAGTTCCGCGAGGCCATGCTGGAGGGCCGCTGGGACGACTGCGTCGAGATGGCCCGCGACCAGATCCGCGAGGGCGCGCACATGCTCGACCTCTGCGTGGACTACGTCGGCCGCGACGGCGTCGCCGACATGGAGGAGCTCGCCGGCCGGTTCGCCACCGCCTCCACCCTGCCGATCGTCCTGGACTCCACCGAGGTCCCCGTCATCAAGGCGGGCCTGGAGAAGCTCGGCGGCCGCGCGGTCATCAACTCGGTGAACTACGAGGACGGCGACGGCCCCGAGTCCCGCTTCGCCAAGGTCACCCGGCTGGCTCAGGAGCACGGCGCCGCGCTCATCGCGCTGACCATCGACGAGGAGGGCCAGGCCCGCACCGTCGAGCACAAGGTCGCCATCGCCGAACGCCTCATCGAGGACCTCACGGCCAACTGGGGCATCCGCGAGTCGGACATCCTCATCGACACCCTGACCTTCACCATCTGCACCGGCCAGGAGGAGTCCCGCGGCGACGGCATCGCCACGATCGAGTCCATCCGTGAACTCAAGCGCCGCCACCCCGACGTCCAGACCACCCTGGGCCTGTCGAACATCTCCTTCGGCCTCAACCCCGCCGCCCGCGTCCTGCTGAACTCCGTCTTCCTCGACGAGTGCGTCAAGGCCGGCCTCGACTCGGCCATCGTCCACGCCTCCAAGATCCTGCCGATCGCCCGGTTCGACGAGGAGCAGGTCTCCACCGCCCTCGACCTGATCTACGACCGGCGCACCGAGGACTACGACCCGCTGCAGAAGCTGATGGCCCTCTTCGAGGGCGTCAACACCAAGTCCCTCAAGGCCGGCCGCGCCGAGGAACTCCTCGCGCTGCCCCTGGAGGAGCGCCTGCAGCGCCGCATCATCGACGGCGAGAAGAACGGCCTGGAGGCCGACCTCGACGAGGCCCTCCGGACCCGCCCCGCCCTCGACATCGTCAACGACACCCTCCTGGAGGGCATGAAGGTCGTCGGCGAGCTCTTCGGCTCCGGCCAGATGCAGCTCCCCTTCGTCCTGCAGTCCGCCGAGGTCATGAAGTCGGCCGTGGCGTACCTCGAACCCCACATGGAGAAAGTCGCGGACGGCGAAGGCGCGGTGGGGAAGGGCACCATCGTGCTGGCCACCGTCCGCGGCGACGTCCACGACATCGGCAAGAACCTCGTCGACATCATCCTGACCAACAACGGCTACAACGTCGTCAACATCGGCATCAAGCAGCCCGTCTCCGCGATCCTCGAGGCCGCCCAGGAGCACAAGGCCGACGTCATCGGCATGTCCGGCCTGCTCGTGAAGTCGACCGTGATCATGAAGGAGAACCTGGAGGAGCTGAACCAGCGCAAGCTGGCCGCCGACTACCCGGTGATCCTCGGCGGCGCCGCGCTCACCCGCGCCTACGTCGAGCAGGACCTCCACGAGATCTACGAGGGCGAGGTCCGCTACGCCCGCGACGCCTTCGAGGGCCTGCGCCTCATGGACGCCCTCATCGCCGTCAAGCGCGGCGTGCCGGGGGCCGCCCTGCCCGAGCTCAAGCAGCGCCGCGTCGCCAAGCGGGACACGCCCGCCTTCCAGGCGGAGGAGCCGGAGGAGGCCGGCGGCCGGTCCGACGTGGCCGTCGACAACCCGGTGCCCACCCCGCCGTTCTGGGGCACCCGGGTGGTCAAGGGCATCCCGCTCAAGGACTACGCCTCCTGGCTGGACGAGGGCGCCCTCTTCAAGGGCCAGTGGGGTCTGAAGCAGGCCCGCGCCGGCGGTGCCACCTACGAGGAGCTCGTCGAGAACGAGGGCCGCCCGCGCCTGCGCGGCCTGCTGGAGAAGCTGCACACCGAGAACCTGCTGGAGGCGGCCGTCGTCTACGGCTACTTCCCCTGCGTCTCCAAGGGCGAGGACCTGATCATCCTCGACGACGCCGGCAACGAGCGGACCCGCTTCACCTTCCCGCGCCAGCGCCGCGGCCGCCGCCTGTGCCTCGCGGACTTCTTCCGCCCGGAGGAGTCCGGCGAGACCGACGTGGTCGGCCTCCAGGTGGTCACCGTCGGCTCGAGGATCGGCGAGGCCACCGCCAAGCTGTTCGCGTCCGACTCCTACCGCGAGTACCTGGAGCTGCACGGCCTGTCCGTCCAGCTCGCCGAGGCCATGGCCGAGTACTGGCACGCCCGGGTCCGCGCCGAGCTCGGATTCGGCGGCGAGGACCCGGCGAAGGTCGAGGACATGTTCGACCTCAAGTACCGGGGTGCCCGCTTCTCCCTCGGCTACGGCGCCTGCCCCGACCTGGAGGACCGGGCGAAGATCGCCGCCCTCCTCCAGCCGGAGCGGATCGGCGTCCACCTCTCGGAGGAGTTCCAGCTCCACCCGGAGCAGTCGACGGACGCGATCGTGATCCACCACCCCGAAGCGAAGTATTTCAACGCACGCTGAGCTCCGCCGACGTACACTTGTCGGTCCCATACAGGCCGGTCGCCTGTTCCGAGGGGTGGTATGCCCCGAGGAAGAGGTGACCGGCCTTCTCGTCCCTTCGGAGAGGCATGCGCATGACGAGCACCGTTCCCGCCCCGGTCACCCGCACGGCCGACGGTTCGGCCCTGCAGGCGGTGCTCCTCGACATGGACGGCACCCTGGTGGACACCGAGGGCTTCTGGTGGGAGATCGAGGCGGAGATCTTCCAGGAGCTCGGGCACCGGCTCGAGGACGCCTGGCGCGACGTGGTGGTCGGCGGCCCCATGAGCCGCAGCGCGGGCTTCCTGATCGAGGCCACCGGCGCCGCCATCGGCATCGCCGAGCTGAGCGTCCTGCTCAACGAGCGCTTCGAGGCGCGCATCGCCGACCGGGTCCCCCTGATGCCGGGCGCCGAGCGGCTGCTGACCGAGCTGGCCCGGCACAACGTGCCCACCGCCCTCGTCTCCGCCTCCCACCGCCGGGTCATCGACCAGGTCCTGCTCACCCTCGGCCGCGACCGCTTCACGATGACTGTCGCCGGCGACGAGGTGGCCCGTACCAAGCCGCACCCCGACCCGTACCTCTTCGCCGCCCGGTCGCTGGGCGCCCACCCCTCGCGGTGCGCGGTCATCGAGGACACCCGCACCGGCGTGGCGGCCGCAGAGGCCGCCGGCTGCCGGGTCGTGGCGATCCCCTCCGTCGGTGTCATCGAACCGGCTCCGGGGCGCACGGTCGTCCGCTCGCTGGAGGACGTCGACCTCACGTTCCTGCGCTCCCTCATCGCCCCGATGAACTGAGCGAGGCTCACCGAGAGTGACGCTCCGGCCGGTCCCGCCGCCCGGAGTGCTCCTCTTCCCGCGTGTACACAGCGCAAGCGGACACATCGGCATGCACTGACCTACATCGGTATGCATTGCCACGCACCGGATTGCCGTGAACACGTTCCGTACCGAACGGAACCCCGTCCACGCGCATCACGACGGAAGGATCTTCCGCCGCGGGCCCCGGAGGCTGAAATTCCATCCCCTCCGGGGTTGTTGCGCAGGGTGACCTTGGTCACGCGTCACACCCCCGACGGCCCTGTCCGAGGGCCCATCCGGCTTCCCATGTGTCCGCATTGATCAGCCCCTGACCGAATCTGCGGAGCCCTGCCTGTGAACAGGCAGTTCGCTCCGATCACGGTGCGATTACGCCCCAAGTCCGGTGCGTTCCAGCCACCCCGCCCCGGACCACTAGTGTCGATCCGGGCACTGCGCCGCACCCAGCCGCGTTCCGGACACACACCCCTGTTCCGGAACCGCGTGGACCGATCGTCATACCACCGGCCCGATCGTTCCGCCCCGAACGGGCGACCGCCGCGAAGTGCCCTTCACACCGCTTTGACCAAGTGCCGGTTACAGGGAGTACTTCCAGCATGAACCGCAAGACCATGGTGCTGACGGCCGCGGCCGGACTGCTCACCCCCGCGCTGGCCGCATGCGGCACCGCGAGCGGTGGAGGAGCCGGATCCGCGGCGATCGTCGTCGGGACCACCGACCGGTTCGAGGCCGCAGACTTCGCTCCCGCCCCCTTCGACCCCGCCTACGCCTACGACGCCGGCGCCTGGAACATCCTGCGCCAGACCGTCCAGACGCTGATGCACACCCCGCGGGGCGGCGGCCAGCCCGTCCCCGAGGCAGCCTCCGCCTGCCGCTTCACCGACTCCGGCAACGAGAGCTACCGCTGCACCCTGCGCCCCGGGCTCAAGTTCGCCAGCGGCGACCCGCTCACCGCCAAGGACGTCAAGTTCTCCATCGACCGGGTCCTCGCCATCAAGGACGAGAACGGCCCCTCCTCGCTGCTCTCCACCCTCGACAACGTCGAGACCAAGGGCGAGGACACCGTGATCTTCCACCTGAAGACCCCGGACGCGACCTTCCCCTTCAAGCTCTCCACCCCCGCCGCCGGCATCGTCAGCGAGAAGGACTACGACGCCAAGAAGCTCCGCGAGGGCTTCGAAGTGGACGGCTCCGGGCCCTACACCATGAAGGCCGAGGTCAGGGAGAACCGCCTCGTCCGCGCCGTCTTCAGCAAGAACCCCCACTACAAGGGCGACATCAAGCTGCAGAACGACAAGGTCGAGCTGCGCACCTATCCCGACTCCACGGCCATGGGCAAGGCCCTCACCGACGGGAAGATCCACATGGTCTCCCGCACCCTGTCGCCCGCCCAGATCACCGAGCTCAGCGCCAACCCGCCCAAGGGCGTCAAGCTGGTCCCGATGCCCGGCCTGGAGATCCGCTACCTCGGCTTCAACACCGACGCCCCCGTCGTCAAGGACAAGGCCGTACGCCAGGCGCTCGCCGCCGCCGTCGACCGCGGCGCGCTCATCTCCAAGGTCTACGGCAAGTCCGCCCAGCCGCTCTACTCGCTGGTCCCCACCTCCGTGACCGGCCACGTCAACTCCTTCTACAACAAGTACGGCGACGGCAACACGCCCAAGGCCGCCGCACTCCTGAAGGAGGCCGGGATCAAGACCCCGGTCAAGCTGACGCTGCACTACACCAGCGACCACTACGGCGACGGCACGGCGGCGGAGTTCGAGGCCCTCAAGGCGCAGCTCAACTCCACCCAGCTCTTCGACATCACCGTCCAGGGCAGCGAATGGGGCGACTTCCGCCCCGCCCAGAAGAAGGGCGACCACGCCGCCTACGGGCTCGGCTGGTTCCCCGACTACCCGGACGCCGACAACTTCCTCGCCCCGTTCCTGGAGCAGGACAACTTCCTGGGCACGCCGTACGCCAACAACGCGGTGCGCACCAGGCTCCTCCCCGAATCCCGGCGCGCGGTCGACCGTAACGTCGCCGCCCCCGCGATCACGGAGATGCAGGACATCGTCGCCGAGGACGTACCCGTCCTGCCCCTGTGGCAGGGCAAGCAGTACGTCGCCGCACGCGACGGGATCACCGGAGTGGAGTGGTCGGTCAACGCCATCTCCGACCTCCAGTTGTGGGAGCTCGGCCGCGGCGTAAGCGGCTGAGCGAGGTAAAGACCGGCAGCGGGTGTCGCGGGCCGGAGCAACGAAACAGTTCGACTGTGAAGGACGTTCGCGTGAATCGACGTAACCAGTGGCTCGCGGCCCCGCTCGGCGCGGCCACCGCCGCCGCGCTGCTCAGCGGTTGCGGTTCGACCGATGGCTCCAATGCCGGCAGCGGCAAGGGCGTGGTCATGGGCATATCCGACAAGGTGAAGTCCACCGACCCGGCGTCCGGCTACGACCCGGGCTCCTGGCTGCTCTTCAACAACGTCTTCCAGTCGCTGCTGAGCTTCCCCAAGGGCGGCACCACCCCCGAGCCCGACGCCGCGCAGAGCTGCGCCTTCGAGGGCGGCGACAGCAAGCTCTACAAGTGCACGCTGAAGCCCGACCTGAAGTTCAGCAACGGCCACGACCTCACCTCGAAGGACGTCAAGTACTCCTTCGAGCGCACCCTGAAGATCAACGACGAGAACGGTCCCGCCGTCATGCTCTCCTCGATCGCGGGCATCGACGCCCCCGACGAGCAGACCGTCATCTTCCGGCTGAAGAACTCCGACGCCACCTTCCCGAGCAAGATCGCCTCGGGTGCGGGCTCCATCGTCGACCACCGTGAGTACCCGGCCGACAAGCTCCGCACCGACAACAAGGCCGACGGCTCCGGCGTCTACAAGCTCGACTCCTTCAGCGAGAAGAGCGCCACCTTCTCGGTCAACGAGTCCTACACGGGCAAGGCCAAGCCCAAGAACACCGGCGTCACCCTGAAGTTCTTCAACGGCGACCAGGCCGGCCTCAAGACCACCCTCGAAAGCGGAGACGTCGACTTCGCCTTCCGCGGCCTCGCCGCCAAGGACATCGCCGCCCTCGCCTCCTCCAAGACCGGCGACAACAAGGTCGACGTCGTCCAGGGCACGGGCGCCGAGGTCGAGCACATGGTCTTCAACGTCAACGACCCCGTCGTCGGCAAGCTCCCCGTGCGCAAGGCCATCGCCTACCTCGTGGACCGCGAGGCCCTCGTCAAGGACGTGTACGCCGGCACCGCCACCGCGCTCTACTCCATCGTGCCGACCGGCATCGCCGGCCACACCACGCCGTTCTTCGACCGCTACGGCGGCACCCCGCAGCCCGAGAAGGCCAAGGCCGTCCTCAAGGCCGCGAACATCAACGGCAAGGTCAAGGTCACCCTGTACTCGACCCCGTCCCGCTACGGCCCCTCCACCGACCAGCAGTTCGAGGTCATCGCCAAGCAGCTCAACGACAGCGGCCTCTTCGAGGCCGACGTCAAGTCCGTCGAGTACGAGCAGTACGAGAAGGACATCCAGGCCGGCAAGTACGGCATCTACGTCAAGGGCTGGGTCCCCGACTACCCGGACGCCGACAACTTCACCCAGCCGTTCTTCGGCCCGGGCAACGTCCTGAACAACAACTACGACAACAAGGAGATCACCGGGACGATCATCCCGTCGACCTCCGCGAAGTCCGACCGCACCGCGGCCAACACCGACTACAACCGGCTCCAGGACATCGTCGCCGACGAGCTCCCGCTCCTCCCGCTCTGGCAGGGCAAGCAGTACGCCGTCACCCGCCAGAACGTGAACGGCCTGCAGTGGTCCCTGGACGCCTCCACGGTCTTCCGCTTCTGGGAGATCAGCAAGGGCTGACCCTCCGGCCCTCCCCGGACACACCACGGGGCCGCACGCGCGACCTTCCCTCGCGCGTGCGGCCCCGTGCCCGTTCCCGGGCGTGTTCCCGAACCTCCCGGACCCGGCTACGGCGCCCCGGACCGGACCTGGCTACTGCGCCCCGGGCCGGACCAGACCGCTCTCGTACGCGTACACCGCCGCCTGGACCCGGTCACGCAGCCCCAGCTTCGTCAGGACGTGCCCCACATGCGTCTTGACCGTCGTCTCGCTCACGAACAGGTCCGCGGCGATCTCCGCGTTCGACAGGCCCCGCGCCACCAGCTTCAGGACCTCCACCTCGCGCTCGGTCAGCGTCCCCAGCGTGTCCGGCAGACGCTCCTCACCCGACGGCAGGTGCCCCGCGTACTTGTCCAGCAGCCGGCGCGTGATACTCGGCGCGAGCATTGCCTCACCCGCCGCCACCACCCGGATCGCCTGCACCAGCTCGCCCGCCGGCGCGTCCTTCAGCAGGAAGCCGCTCGCCCCCGCCCGCAGCGCCTCCACCACGTACTCGTCCAGATCGAACGTGGTCAGCACCAGCACCTTCGCCGGACCGTCCCGCCCCGGACCGGTGATCCGGCGCGTCGCCTCGACCCCGTCCATCCGCGGCATCCGGATGTCCATCAGCACCACGTCCGGCTGCAGCGCCCGCACCTGGTCCAGCGCCTGCAGACCGTCCCCGGCCTCGCCGACCACCGCCAGGTCCTCCTCCGCCTCCAGGATCATCCGGAATCCGGTGCGCAACAGGGGCTGGTCGTCGACCAGGAGAACGCGGATGGCCACGGGCGATACCTCGTATTCGTCGGACAGCTCGGACGGCTCGGGCGGACACGCCCATTCTGCCCTGACCCGACGATCAAGAAATCCCGCCCCCGGCCGAGGACACCCTCTAGGCCTCCGGGCTCCGCGCCGGCCTCGGCACGACCGGCAGCGGATACACCGGGGGAGTACCACCGAACTCCGGACACGACGCCTGGTGATCGCACCAGCCGCACAGCTTCGTCGGACGCGGCCGCCACTCACCCGACTCCGTCGCCTCCCGGATCGCCTCCCACAGCGCGAGCAGCTTGCGCTCCACCCGCTCCAGGTCCGCCACCACCGGGTCGTACGTCAGCACATCCCCGCTGCCCAGATACACCAGCTGCAGCCGCCGCGGCACGACCTGCTTCAGCCGCCACACCACCAGCGCGTAGAACTTCATCTGGAACAGCGCACCCTCGGCATACTCCGGCCGCGGCGCCTTGCCCGTCTTGTAGTCGACGATCCGCACCTCACCCGTCGGCGCCACGTCCACCCGGTCGATGATCCCGCGCAGCCGAAGCCCCGACTCCAGCTCCGTCTCCACGAAGAACTCCCGCTCCACCGGCTCCAGCCGCGTCGGGTCCTCCAGCGTGAACCAGCGCTCGACCAGCGCCTCGGCCTCCGTCAGCCAGCGCGCCAGCCCCGCCCCCTCGTCACCCTCCGGGAACAGCTCCGACAGCTCCGGCCGCGACTCCAGCAACCGGTCCCACTGCCCCGGAATCAGCTCCTTCGCCCGCGGCGCCGTCCGCTCCTGCGCGGGATGGTCGAAGAGCCGCTCCAGCACCGCGTGCACCAGCGTCCCCCGCGTGGCCGCCGCACTCGGCTTCTCCGGCAGCTTGTCGATCACCCGGAACCGGTACAGCAGCGGGCACTGCATGAAATCGCTCGCCCGGGAAGGAGAGAGCGAAGAGGGCGCCACAGCGCCCGGGCTTGCGGCTTCGGCCGCACCGGGCACGGCACCGGGGCTCGTCGTCATGGACAAAACCCTACGACCCGCGACCGACAGCACGCGCATACCATCGACGCCGGGCCCCCTCGCACTGCATGATCGGAGCATCACCCGGCGCCACGCACACCGCGCCCCACACCGCGAGAATCCCCCCGGAACCACACGAGAACCGCACGAGAACCGCACGAGAACCCCCAGCACCGAACGAAGGACAGACGTGGCAGACACCGACCAGACCGGCGAGCGCGACAAACGGCGCTCAGGACCGGGCGGCGGACTCCTCATGGGCCGCCCCTTCGGCGTGCCCGTCTACGTCTCACCCAGCTGGTTCCTCGTCGCCGCCCTCATCACCTGGGTCTTCGGGGACCAGCTCGACCGCGTCCTGCCCCACCTCGGACCCGTCCGCTACCTGGTCTCCCTCTTCTTCGCCGTCGCCTTCTACGCCTCGGTCCTCGTCCACGAACTCGCCCACACCGTCGCCGCCCTCCGCTTCAAACTCCCCGTCCGCCGCATCCAGCTCCAGTTCTTCGGCGGAGTCTCCGAGATCGAGAAGGAATCCGAGACCCCCGGCCGCGAATTCGTCCTCGCCTTCGTCGGCCCCCTGCTCTCCCTCCTCCTCGCCGGCGGCTTCTACCTCGGCATGAAGGCCGTCGACCCCGCGACCGTCCCCGGTGTCCTCCTCGCCGGCCTCATGATCTCCAACCTGCTCGTCGCGGCCTTCAACCTGCTCCCCGGCCTCCCCCTCGACGGCGGCCGCATGCTCCGCGCCGTCATCTGGGGCATCACCGGCAAACCCATGGCCGGCACCGTCGCCGCCGCCTGGGTCGGCCGCGCCCTCGCCGTCGCCGTCCTCCTCGGCCTGCCCCTGCTCACCCACACCGGACTCCTCGGCAACCGCACCGAGGAGATCGGCGGCATGGACACCGTCATGGACGCCCTCCTCGCCGCCATCCTGGCCGCCATCATCTGGACCGGAGCCGGCAACAGCCTCCGCATGGCCCGCCTGCGCGAACACCTCCCCGAACTGCGCGCCCGCAGCCTCACCCGCCGCGCCATCCCCGTCGAAAACACCACCCCCCTCTCCGAAGCCCTCCGCCGCGCCAACGAAGCCGGAGCCCGCGCCCTCGTCGTCGTCGACGGCCAAGGAGACCCCACCGCCATCGTCCGCGAGAGCGCCATCGCCTCCGTCCCCGAACACCGCCGCCCCTGGGTCGCCGTCAGCACCCTCGCCCAGGACCTCACCGACGGCATGAAGGTTTCCGCGGAACTCACCGGCGAAGAACTCCTCGACCACCTCCGCGCCACCCCCGCCACCGAATACCTCGTCCTCGAACCCGGCGGCGCCATCTACGGCGTCCTGTCCACCCTCGACGTCGAGAAGGCCTTCGTAAAGGCCATGGCCCGGCCCCAGACCTAGAGGATGTCCGGCCACGGCCCCCGCCCCGGGCCGTGGCACGGCCCCAGTCCTGAAGCCAATACACTGGTCACATGTCCGAACCGACCGGTGCCGCCCGCCGACGCGGGCCCTTCAAGGTCGGGGACCAGGTTCAGCTCACCGACCCCAAGGGCCGCCACTACACGTTCACGCTCGAAGCCGGGAAGAATTTCCACACCCACAAGGGTTCCTTCCCCCACGACGAGCTGATCGGTGCTCCCGAAGGCAGTGTTGTCCGTACCACGGGGAACGTCGCGTACCTCGCGCTGCGCCCCCTGCTCCCCGACTACGTCCTGTCCATGCCCCGCGGCGCCGCCGTGGTCTACCCCAAGGACGCGGGTCAGATCCTGGCCTTCGCCGACATCTTCCCCGGCGCCCGCGTCGTGGAAGCGGGCGTGGGCTCCGGCTCCCTGAGCAGCTTCCTGCTGCGCGCCATCGGCGACCAGGGCATGCTCCACAGCTACGAGCGCCGCGCGGACTTCGCCGAGATCGCCACCGCCAACGTGGAACGCTACTTCGGCGGCCCCCACCCGGCCTGGCAGCTCACCGTGGGCGACCTCCAGGACAACCTGTCCGACACCGACGTCGACCGCGTCATCCTGGACATGCTCGCCCCCTGGGAATGCCTGGAGGCCGTCTCCAAGGCCCTCGTCCCCGGCGGCATCCTCTGCTGCTACGTGGCCACCACCACCCAGCTGTCCAAGACCGTCGAGTCCATCCGCGAGATCGGCTGCTTCGCCGAGCCGCAGCCCTGGGAATCGATGATCCGCAACTGGCACGTCGAAGGCCTCGCCGTCCGGCCGGACCACCGCATGATCGGCCACACCGGCTTCCTCGTCACCGCCCGCCGCCTCGCGGACGGCGTCGAGCCCCCCATGCGCCGCCGCCGCCCCGCCAAGGGCGCCTACGGCGAGGACTACGAGGGACCCGGCAGCGACCGCTCCGCGTAACCCCCGGCCCACCCAACACGACGGCGCTGTGGCGTAGTTCCCCCGACCCCGGGGGAACTACGCCACAGCGCCTTTTCGTTGTCCCCGTGCCGACCCGGCCCCTGCCGTTCCGCCCCCGTGTGAGGTGTGGCACGATGCTGGCTCCCCGTCACCCTTCGCACAGGAGACACCCCGCGTGCTGCACACCCCCGCCACGCTGGCAACCCCGGACACCCTGGCCCACACCCGGACCAGGCCCCTCCACTGGCTCGCCACGGCCACCGCCATGGCCGCCGTCATAGCCGCCGCGGGACTCGTACAGCCGGCCACCGGCACCCCCGCGGCCACCGACGAGCCCGCCGCGAAGGGCCCCCAGGCCACCGCACCCGACCCGGCGGCGGCCACCTACCCCCTCGACTGCAAGGGCGCGCCCCGGGCCATCACCGCCACCGCCCAGGGCGACCTCGACGGCGACGGCCGCCCCGAGACCGTGGCGGCCGTCCGCTGCGACGCGGGCTCCGGCACCCCGCCCCATGCGATCTACGTACTCACCCAGGACCCGGCCGAGGACGCCCGCCCCCGCGTCGTCGCCACCCTCCTGGACACCCCGCAGCGCCGGACCGCCACGGAACTGACCGTGCGCGACCGGACCGTCACCGCGAGCCTCCTCGGCTACTCCGGACCCGAGGTCCCGCGCTGCTGCCCCGACAAGAAGCAGCTCGCCAAGTGGCGCTGGGCCGACGGAAAATTCCGCCAGGAGCTGACGGACTCGGCCGCCAGGAGTGTTTGAAGCGTCACTCCGCGTCCGGGCCGAAGACCTCCACCCCGTCCGAAACGCGCCGTACGTGAATGCAGTCGCCCGGGCATTCCTTCGCCGAGTCCACCACGTCCTGGAGCAGCGGCAGCGGCACCGGAGTGGTCGCCCCCACCTCCTGCAGGAGCTCGTCGTCCGCGCTCTTCACGTACGCCAGACCGTCGATGTCCAGCTCGAACACCTCGGGCGCGTACTGCGCGCAGATGCCGTCCCCGGTGCAGAGGTCCTGGTCGATCCAGACCTCTAGCGGCTCGCCGGCCCCACCGGCGCCGCCCGTCGGAGCGTCCTGCTGCACGGTCATATCTCCTGCCGTTCCCTGCGGTGAGTGATCCATCCCGGTCACAACCCGCAGCAAGTCGCGCGGGCCCTGACGGGTGTTGAACACTTCGACCTTACAACCGGCGGCATCCCGAGTTTGAGGGGTGGGTATTTCCTTGGCGTGAGGGAGTACGCAAGGGTGAAGATCGGACACACCTCTATCGTCTTTGTGATCTAGGGGTTTCAATCACCACCAGCCCAGGTAGGGTCAGGAAGCGTCCAGCTCCCCTTGGAGGAGGTGAGGACCGTGGCAGCCCACGACGACGACATCAACCGCGGCATCCGGCCCGCGCGAGGGTCCGAGGACCCCGCCGGCCAGGTTGCCTATCTCGAGCAGGAAATCGCCGTCCTGCGACGTAAGCTCGCCGACTCTCCGCGACACACGAGGATTCTCGAAGAGCGGATCGTCGAGCTCCAGACAAATCTGGCCGGCGTCTCCGCACAGAACGAACGACTCGCGAATACCCTCCGTGAGGCCCGCGACCAGATCGTGGCCCTCAAGGAAGAAGTCGACCGGCTCGCACAGCCGCCGGCAGGCTTCGGTGTCTTCCTCCAGGCGAACGAGGACGGCACCGTCGACATCTTCACCGGAGGCCGAAAGCTCCGCGTGAACGTCAGCCCCAGCGTCGACCCGGAGGACCTCCGGCGCGGCCAGGAAGTCATGCTCAACGAGGCCCTCAACGTGGTCGAGGCCATGGAGTTCGAGCGGGCCGGGGACATCGTCACCCTCAAGGAGATCCTCGAGGACGGCGAGCGCGCCCTGGTGGTCGGGCACACCGACGAGGAACGGGTGGTGAGGCTCGCCGAGCCGCTCCTGGACATCACCATCCGCCCCGGCGACGCCCTCCTGCTCGAACCCCGCTCCGGCTACGTCTACGAGGTCGTCCCCAAGAGCGAGGTCGAGGACCTGGTCCTCGAAGAGGTCCCCGACATCGACTACGACAAGATCGGCGGCCTGGGCGACCAGATCGAGCTGATCCGCGACGCGGTCGAGCTCCCGTACCTCTACCCCGACCTGTTCAAGGAACACGAACTGCGGCCCCCGAAGGGCATCCTGCTCTACGGCCCGCCCGGCTGCGGCAAGACGCTCATCGCCAAGGCCGTCGCCAACTCCCTTGCCAAGAAGGTCGCCGAGGTGACCGGACAGGCCCAGGGGAAGTCGTACTTCCTGAACATCAAGGGCCCCGAACTCCTCAACAAGTACGTCGGCGAGACCGAGCGGCACATCCGCCTGGTCTTCCAGAGGGCCCGCGAGAAGGCCAGCGAGGGCACCCCCGTCATCGTCTTCTTCGACGAGATGGAATCCCTCTTCCGCACCCGCGGATCCGGCGTCAGCTCGGACGTGGAGAACACCATCGTCCCGCAGCTCCTCGCCGAGATCGACGGCGTGGAGGGCCTGGAGAACGTCATCGTCATCGGCGCCTCCAACCGCGAGGACATGATCGACCCGGCCATCCTGCGCCCCGGCCGCCTCGACGTGAAGATCAAGATCGAGCGTCCGGACGCCGAGGCCGCGAAGGACATCTTCGCGAAGTACCTCAAGGCCTCGCTGCCCCTGCACACGGACGACCTGTCCGAACACCAGGGCTCCACGGCCGGCACCGTCCACAGCATGATCCAGACCGTCGTCGAGCAGATGTACGCCGAAACCGAGGAGAACCGCTTCCTCGAGGTCACGTACGCCAACGGCGACAAGGAAGTCCTTTACTTCAAGGACTTCAACTCGGGCGCGATGATCCAGAACATCGTCGACCGTGCCAAGAAGATGGCCATCAAGGCCTTCCTCGAACACAACCAGAAGGGCCTCCGGGTCTCCCACCTCCTCCAGGCATGCGTGGACGAGTTCAAGGAGAACGAGGACCTGCCCAACACCACCAACCCGGACGACTGGGCCCGAATCTCCGGTAAGAAGGGCGAGCGGATCGTATTCATCCGCACCCTCGTCACCGGAAAGCAAGGGGCGGACACCGGACGCTCCATCGACACGGTGGCCAACACCGGTCAGTACCTCTGATGCGGAGCGGCTGCGGATGCCCTCCCCGGGCATCCGCAGCCGCCTGCTTTACCCGACCGACCGACCGGCCGTATTCCAGCCGGTGACAGGGCAGATTCAATGACGGAAATGATCTCCCCACGAGCGCGCAGTGGTTCTAGGCTCTTCCGTACCGCCGGTCGCGCAGTGCGGGGACGGGCACCGCACAGTCACACGCACCGGAGCACCAGCGGTACTTGAGCGCCGCCCCCGTAAGGGGGGCGCCGCCGGGCAAGGAGGGCCGCATGACCGTACGGCGAGTAATGGGGATCGAGACGGAGTACGGGATCTCCGTCCCCGGTCACCCGAACGCCAATGCCATGCTCACCTCGTCCCAGATCGTCAACGCCTACGCGGCGGCGATGCACCGGGCGCGACGCGCCCGCTGGGACTTCGAGGAGGAGAACCCGCTGCGGGACGCCCGCGGCTTCGACCTCGCCCGCGAGGCCGCCGACAGCAGCCAGCTGACCGACGAGGACATCGGCCTCGCCAACGTCATCCTGACGAACGGCGCACGGCTCTACGTCGACCACGCGCACCCCGAGTACAGCTCCCCGGAGATCACCAACCCGCTGGACGCCGTACTCTGGGACAAGGCCGGCGAACGGATCATGGCCGAGGCCGCCGTCCGGGCCGCCCAGCTGCCCGGGGCCCAGCCGATCCACCTCTACAAGAACAACACCGACAACAAGGGCGCCTCCTACGGCACGCACGAGAACTACCTGATGAAGCGGGAGACCCCCTTCTCGGAGATCGTGCGCCACCTGACCCCCTTCTTCGTCTCGCGACAGGTCGTGACCGGAGCGGGACGCGTGGGCATCGGCCAGGACGGCCGCGAGCACGGCTTCCAGATCAGCCAGCGCGCGGACTACTTCGAGGTCGAGGTCGGCCTGGAGACCACCCTGAAGCGGCCCATCATCAACACCCGGGACGAGCCGCACTCCGACGCCGAGAAGTACCGCCGGCTCCACGTGATCATCGGCGACGCGAACCTCTCGGAGATCTCCACCTACCTCAAGCTCGGCACCACAGCCCTCGTCCTGTCCATGATCGAGGACGGGTTCATCGGCGTCGACCTGGCCGTCGACCAGCCCGTACGCACGCTCCACCACGTCTCCCACGACCCCTCGCTGAAGTACCTGATCACGCTGCGCAGCGGCCGGACACTGACCGCCGTGCAGCTCCAGATGGAGTACTTCGAGCTGGCCAGGAAGTACGTGGACGAGCGTTTCGGCTCGGACGCGGACGAGCAGACCAAGGACGTGCTGTCCCGCTGGGAGGACGTGCTGGGCCGGCTGGAGAGCGACCCGATGAGCCTGTCGGGCGAGCTGGACTGGATCGCCAAGCGGGAGATCCTGGAGGGCTACCGGCGCCGGGACGGCCTCGACTGGGACGCGGCGCGGCTGCACCTGGTGGACCTCCAGTACTCGGACGTACGGCCCGAGAAGGGCCTGTACAACCGTCTGGTGGCCCGCGGCAAGATGAAGCGGCTGGTGGACGAGGCGGCCGTGGAACGGGCCCAGAGCAAGCCTCCGGAGGACACCAGGGCGTACTTCCGCGGACGCTGCCTGGAGCAGTACGCGGACGACGTGGCGGCGGCCTCCTGGGACTCGGTGATCTTCGACCTCCCGGGCCGGGACTCGCTCCAGCGCGTCCCGACCCTCGAACCCCTGCGGGGGACCCGCAACCACGTCAAGGAGCTCCTGGACCGCTGCCGCACGGCGGAGGACCTGGTCCGGGTGCTTTCGGGGCAGTGAGCGCGGCTGAAATGCGGCCGGTCCGGGAATCATGAGGAGAACCGGACGTTGTGAAAGTCCGGGGACGAATGCCGGGCCCTCCCTATAGGGTCCGACGTAGGGTCTGATCTTGAGAGATCCCGAAATCCCGGGGTCTCTCGACATGAGCGTGCGAACCGAGCGGGGTGAGGTAGACATGGCGACCAAGGACACCGGCGGCGGACAGCAGAAGGCGACGCGCTCGACCGAGGAGGTCGAGGAGGCGGCGGTCGAGGAATCGACCGACCTCAAGGAGCGCCAGGAGAAGCTCTCCGACGACGTCGACTCCGTACTTGACGAGATTGACGATGTACTCGAGGAGAATGCCGAGGACTTCGTTCGGAGTTTCGTACAAAAAGGCGGCGAATAGCCTTCGAATCTAAGGTGAGCTCGCCAGCATTGGCTCCATGTTCAATGGAACGAAGTGGTGTCGCGGCTGCAGCCGGGACGTGCCGCTGAGCGGGTTCGCCCTGGACCGGAACCGTGGTGACGGCCTGCAGCCGAGGTGTCGCGAGTGCGTGGCTGAGTACAGTGCCGCGCACTACCGGCGCCGCCAGGCGGCCAGAGGCAAGGTCGTCAGGGAGAAAGTGGATGTCCCGTCCGGCCACAAGCTCTGCCGGCAGTGCGGTGAGGTCAAGCCGCACAGCGAGTGGCACAAGAACGCTTCGGCGTCTGACGGCTTATCCACTCGGTGCAAGGCGTGCCGAGCCATCCAGGGCCGGGCGGGGCATCTCAAACGCTCCTACGGCATGACCGAGGCCGATCGGGACGAGATGATCGCAGCTCAGGACGGGCTCTGCTGCATCTGTCTCAAGGCTCCGGCCATACATGTGGATCACTGCCACAAGACGGGTAGGGTCCGAGGCGTACTGTGCTTCAACTGCAACACGGCCATCGGCAAGTTGGGTGACGACCCCGACGCAGCCCGTCGGGTCGTCTCATACTTGGAGGGACACGCGTGGAAGCCAACAATCGTGGCACAGGGCGTCTACCGGCAGCCTTCCTGACGCCGGGGTCTTCGTCCTTCATGGACTTCCTGGGCGCGCACTCGCCCGAGATGCTGCCCGGCAACCGCAAGCTGCCGGAGGGTGTCGTCGAGGCGCCGCACGGGACGACCATCGTGGCCGTCACCTTCCCCGGCGGGGTCGTGCTCGCCGGTGACCGGCGGGCCACCATGGGGAACATGATCGCGCAGCGGGACATCGAGAAGGTGTTCCCGGCCGACGAGTACTCCGCGGTCGGCATCGCCGGTACGGCGGGCCTGGCCGTGGAGATGGTCAAGCTGTTCCAGCTGGAGCTGGAGCACTTCGAGAAGGTGGAGGGGACGACCCTCTCCCTGGAGGGCAAGGCCAACCGGCTCTCCACCATGATCCGGAGCAACCTCGGCATGGCGATGCAGGGCCTGGCGGTGGTGCCGCTCTTCGCCGGCTACGACGAGGCCAAGGAGAAGGGCCGGATCTTCTCCTACGACGTCACCGGCGGCCGCTCCGAGGAGCACGGCTACGCGGCGACCGGTTCCGGTTCGATCTTCGCGCGGGGCTCCATGAAGAAGCTCTACCGCCCGGACCTGACCGAGGAGCAGGCCACCACGCTGGTGGTGCAGGCGCTGTACGACGCCGCCGACGACGACTCGGCGACCGGCGGGCCGGACCTGTACCGCCACATCTACCCGATCGTCACCGTCATCACCGACGAGGGCTTCCGCCGGCTGACCGAGGACGAGTCGCAGGCGCTCGCCCGCTCGGTCACCGATCGTCGTCTCGAGCAGCCCGACGGCCCGCGCGCCGCCCTGCTCTGACCGCCCGTCACCTCGTCGCCCAGAAGAAAGGGACGGAAAGCCGGTGTCGACTCCGTTCTATGTGTCACCCCAGCAGGCCATGGCCGACCGGGCGGAATACGCCCGGAAGGGCATCGCCCGCGGTCGCAGCCTTGTCGTGCTGCAGTACGCCGACGGCATCGTGTTCGTCGGCGAGAACCCGTCCCGCGCGCTGCACAAGTTCAGCGAGATCTACGACCGGATCGGCTTCGCGGCCGCCGGTAAGTACAACGAGTACGAGAACCTGCGGATCGGCGGTGTGCGCTACGCGGATCTGCGCGGATACACCTACGACCGTGACGATGTGACGGCCCGTGGGCTGGCCAACGTGTACGCGCAGACCCTCGGCACGATCTTCTCCAGTGCCGGTGAGAAGCCGTACGAGGTGGAGCTGGTGGTGGCCGAGGTCGGTGCGACGGCCGCCGGTGACCAGATCTACCGGCTGCCGCACGACGGGTCGATCGTGGACGAGCACGGCTCGGTCGCGGTCGGCGGCAACGCCGAGCAGATCAGCACCTACCTGGATCAGCGCCACCAGGACGGGATGACGCTGTCGGAGGCGCTGAAGCTGGCCGTGGCGGCGCTGTCCAGCCAGGCCAACGGTGCCGACAAGGCGATTCCCGCGGAGCGGCTGGAGGTGGCGGTGCTGGACCGGACGCGGTCGCAGCAGCGCAAGTTCAAGCGGATCCGTGGCCGGCAGCTGTCGCGGCTGCTGGAGGCGGACGTGCCGGCCGCGGCGCAGGCGGACGCGGTGTCGAACGACGAGGCGCCGGAGGACGACGCCGAGTAGGACCAGGACCCGGGTGTGTGGCTCCGGTCGCCCCTTCGGGGGTGGCCGGGGCTTCGTCGTGTCCGGCTCAGGAGGCGGGGGCGGGGGCGGGGGCGGTGGAGTCGCGGACGACGAGGGTGACGGGGATGTCGGGGGCGGTCCAGGGGGTGCCTTCGAGGACGGCGAGGAGGGCGGTCATGCCCTGTTCGCCGACGCGTTCGGCGGGGAGGTGGACCGTGGTGAGCTCGGGTTCGACGGCGGTGGCGAGGGCGAGGTCGTCGAAGCCGGTGACGGAGAGGTCCTCGGGGACGCGCAGGCCGAGGCGGCGGGCGGCCTTGCAGGCGCCGGCGGCGAGGATGTCGTCGTCGCAGACGACGGCGGTCGGCCGGCCCAGGGGGGCCGCGAGGGCGGCTTCCATGGCCGTACGGGCGCCGTCGGCGGTGAGGGGGGACCGTACGGTGCGCAGCTCGGTGCCGGGGCCCAGGAGGGTCGTGAGGGCTTCGGCGCGGGTGTCGAAGGTCCAGGAGTCGACGGCGGAGGCGAGGTGGAGGAAGCGTCGGTGGCCGAGGCCGAGGAGGTGCTGGGTGACCTGGCGCATGCCGTCGGCCATGGCGAGGTTGACGTGGGCGGCGGCGCCTCCGGCGCGGGGGTCGCTGTCGAGCATGACGAGGGGGAGGGTGTCGCCGCCGATGGCCTGGAGGGCGTGGGCGGCCATGGAGGAGGCGATGACGCCGTCGAGGGCGGCGCGGGCGGAGGCGAAGGGGTCGCGGGCGGGGCCGGTGCCGTCGGGGGAGGGGTAGAGGACGACGCCGAATCCGTGTTCGGCGGCGACGCGGGCGGCGCCGGTGTAGACGCGGGCGAAGAACTCGTTGGTGAGGGCGGGGACGACGAGGAGGGCGGTGCGGGTGGAGCCGAGGCGGAGGTTGCGGGCGGCGAGGTTGGGCCGGTAGCCGAGGCGGGTGGCGGTCTCGCGGACGAGGGCGGCGGTGCGTTCGGAGACGCGGCCGGGCCATTTGTCGCCGAGGACGAGGGAGACGGTGGCCTGGGAGACCCCGGCGGCGGTGGCCACGTCCCGGCTGGTGGGTCTCGTCACACGGGGCTCCTGCGGGGCGGGGTCGGGGGTGGTTTCGCGGTCTGCGGGGTGGACCCGTGGACTGTGGCCATGGTACGTATGACGAGTCACGTTATACGTATTACCCCGGCTGGGCCGGGCAGAAGGGGGCCGTCATGGCCGCGGGATACGCGGAGCTGCTGAGGACCCGGCACGCCGCGAGGCTGCTGGCGGGGACGCTCGTGGGCAGGCTGCCGAACGCCACCGCGCCGATCGCGATCGTGCTGTTCACGCGCGCGGAGGGCGGCAGCTACAGCCTGGCGGGGGCGCTGGCCGCGGTGTACGGGCTGGCGAACGCGGTGGGCCAGCCGTTGCTGGGGCGGGCCGTGGACCTGTTCGGGCAGCCGCGGGTGCAGCTGCCGGCGGCGCTCCTGTCCGCGCTCGGGATGGTGTGGCTGGCGCTCGCGGGCACGGGCTCGGCGGTCGCGGCGTACGCCGCGGTGGTGGTCGGCGGGCTGTTCACGCCGCCGCTGGAGGGCGGGCTGCGGGCTCTGTGGCCGAGCGTGCTGGGGGGCCGTGAGGAGAAGGTCCACGCGGCGTACGCGATGGACGCGGTGGCCCAGGAGATCATGTTCACCGTCGGTCCGCTGCTGGTGACGCTGTTCGTGGCGGTGTGGTCGCCGGCCGGGGCGCTGCTGGCCCTGAACGCGATCGGGGTGCTGGGCGCGCTGTCGGTCGTGGCCAGCGAGCCGTCGCGGACGTGGCGCTCGGAGCCGCGGGAGGCCCACTGGCTGGGGGCCCTGCGCTCGCGGGGGCTGCTGGCGCTGCTGGGTGCGTTCTTCTTCGTGGGTATGGCGCTGGGTTCGATCACGGTGGCCGGTGTGGCGTACGCGGACGGCAACGGTGGCCAGGCGGTGTACGGCTGGCTGATGGCGGCGCTCGGGCTGGGCGCGCTGATCGGCGGGGTGTTCTACGGCGCCCGTCAGTGGGCGGGTGCGCCCGAGCGGCGGCTGCGGCTGCTGGTCGCGCTGCTCGCGGTCTGCTACCTGCCGTTGCTGCTGACCCCGGGGCCGGTGGCGATGACGGCGCTGGCGGCGCTGTCGGGCGTGTTCCTGGCGCCGGCTCTGGCGTGCGCGTTCATCGTGGTGGACCGGCACGCGCCGACGGGCACGGTGACCGAGGCCTTCTCGTGGCTGGTGACCTTCTTCGGGGTGGGTGCGGCGATCGGTACGGCGGCCGCCGGTCCGGCGGTGGAGCTGGGCGGCACCGCGTGGGGCTTCGGCGTGGCGTGCGCCGCGGGCGGTGCGGCGCTGCTGGTGCTGATGGTGACTCAGGGGGCGCTGGCAACTGCGGGGCGCAGCCGTGCGGTGGCGGGTTCTCCGCGGGCAGTGCCGGACGGCTCGGGCGAGGTGGCTCCGCAGGCCCGGTCGGCGCAGTGAGGTCCGGGCGCGCCGGTGCGGCGCGCCCGTGGTGGTCACGGCCCGTGCGGCGGGCGTTCGGCGGCCCGTTCGGCGGCCTGCTCGGGGGAACTGATCGAAACGGCGGCTGCGAACCCGGTTTCAGAAGAGGGCAGAAGGCGTAATGTTCAGTCATGGACCGCCGCATTTTCGGGCTGGAGAACGAGTACGGCGTCACGTGCACGTTCAGGGGACAGCGCCGACTGTCTCCTGACGAAGTGGCGCGCTACCTCTTCCGCCGTGTCGTGTCATGGGGCCGCAGCAGCAATGTGTTCCTGCGGAACGGTGCCCGCCTCTACCTCGACGTGGGTTCGCATCCGGAATACGCAACTCCCGAATGCGACAACGTGACCGAGTTGGTCACGCACGACAAAGCAGGCGAGCGCATTCTTGAAGGCCTGCTCGTCGACGCCGAACGCCGCCTGCACGAGGAGGGAATCGCGGGCGACGTCTATCTCTTCAAGAACAACACCGACTCGGCGGGCAACTCGTACGGCTGCCACGAGAACTACCTGGTGGCCCGGCACGGGGAATTCTCCCGCCTGGCGGACATTCTCATTCCGTTCCTCGTGACGCGTCAGCTGATCTGCGGCGCGGGCAAGGTGCTGCAGACCCCCCGGGGCGCGGTCTACTGCGTGAGTCAGCGGGCCGAGCACATCTGGGAGGGCGTCAGCTCCGCCACGACGCGTTCGCGGCCGATCATCAACACGCGCGACGAGCCGCACGCGGACGCGGAGCGGTACCGCCGCCTCCACGTCATCGTCGGCGACTCGAACATGTCCGAGACGACCATGCTGCTGAAGGTCGGGGCGACCGACCTGGTGCTGCGCATGATCGAGGCGGGCACGGTGATGCGGGACCTGACCCTGGAGAACCCGATCCGGGCGATCCGCGAGGTCAGCCATGACATCACGGGCCAGCGCAAGGTGCGCCTGGCGAGCGGCCGGGAGGCCTCCGCGCTGGAGATCCAGCGGGAGTACTACGACAAGGCGGTGGACTTCGCCGAGCGCCGGGGCATCCGTACCGGTGTGGTGGACCAGGTGCTGGAGCTGTGGGGCCGCACGCTGGACGCGATCGAGGCGGAGGACCTGGACCGGATCGGCACCGAGATCGACTGGGTGATGAAGTACCAGCTGATCGAGCGGTACCGCGGCAAGCACAACATGACCATGTCGAATCCGAGGGTGGCTCAGATAGACCTCGCCTACCACGACATCCACCGCCGGCGGGGGCTGTACTACCTGCTGGAGCGCAAGGGGCAGGCGGCGCGGATCTGCAACGACCTCAAGATCTTCGAGGGCAAGTCGGTGCCCCCGCAGACCACGAGGGCGCGGCTGCGCGGCGACTTCATCCGCCGGGCGCAGGAGCAGCGGCGGGACTTCACGGTCGACTGGGTGCACCTGAAGCTCAATGACCAGGCGCAGCGGACGGTGCTGTGCAAGGACCCGTTCCGGTCGGTGGACGACCGGGTGGAGAAGCTGATCGCCGGGATGTAGCGGGTGGTGTGACGCCTCACTTCTCGCCGGGGCCCCGTACGTCTCTCGTACGGGGCCCTGTGCACGGCTTAGAGTGGCGGGCGACCGCCTTGCCGTCTGAGATCTGAGGAACACGTGCGCCGACTTGCCGGCCTGCTTGTCGTACCCCTTCTGCTGCTGTCGACAGCGGCCTGTGGCGACGACAGCGGCTCCGACTCCGCCCAGATGAAGAACGGAGCGCCCGCGATCACGAAGGGCGCCGAGTTCGGGGAGACGCCCACCCTGGCCAAGGGGAAGGGCGAGCCGCCCAAGGAGCTGAAGGTGGTGACCGTCAAGGAGGGCACCGGCCAGGTGCTGAAGAAGGGCGACATCGCCCAGGTCAACTACTACGGCCAGGTGTGGGACGGTGCCGAGCCCTTCGACCAGAGCTTCGGCAAGGGCAAGCCGTTCGACGTGACGATCGGCGCGGGCGCCGTCATCAAGGGCTGGGACCAGGGCCTGGAGGGTCAGAAGGTCGGCAGCCGTGTCGTGCTGGTGATCCCGCCGGACCTCGGCTACGGAGCCCAGGGCTCGCCCCCGAAGATCAAGGGGAACGCCACGCTGGTGTTCGTCGTGGACATCGTCAAGGGTGCCACGGTCCCGGCCTCGGCCACGGGCAAGGAAGTCGCGCAGGACAACAAGGACCTGCCGAAGGTCGGTACGAACACGGACGGCAAGGAAGTCTCCGTGGCCGTCCCGAAGGACGTCACCCCGCCGGCGAAGCTGGTGTCGAACTACGTCCTGGAGGGCGACGGTCCGGCGGTGACGGACACGAACAGCGTCGTCGTCAAGTTCCACGGCAAGACCTGGAAGGACGACAAGACGTTCGAGAGCACCTACACCTCCGGGCAGTCGGTGACCTGGCCGCTGGAGCAGCTGCAGGTGAAGGGCCTGAAGGACGGCATCGTCGGCAAGAAGGTCGGCAGCCGCATCCTGCTGGTGATCCCGCCGGACATGGGCTTCGGGGACAAGGAGCAGGGGACCATCCCGGCCAACTCGACGCTGGTCTTCAGTCTCGACATCCTCGCGGTGATGTAAGACTGTCCCGGTTGTCCACATAGTTTGAGGAGCAGTTCCGTGAGCGACAAGCTCGAAAAGCCCGAGATCGACTTCCCCGAGGGCCCGGCCCCGACCACGCTGGTCAAGGAGGACATCTGGCTGGGCGACGGTGCCGAGGCCAAGGCCGGCGACCGTGTCTCCGTCCACTACGTGGGTGTGGCCTTCTCCACCGGTGAGGAGTTCGACGCTTCCTGGAACCGCGGTTCCGCGCTCCAGTTCCAGCTCGGCGTCGGTCAGGTCATCGCCGGCTGGGACCAGGGTGTCCAGGGCATGAAGGTCGGCGGCCGCCGCAAGCTGGTCATCCCGGCCGACCTGGCCTACGGCGACCGTGGCGCGGGCGGTGCGATCGCCCCGGGCGAGACGCTGATCTTCGTCTGCGACCTGGTCAAGGTCGGCTGAACGGAACATCCGTGAGCAGTGCAGGGGCCCCGCCGTGAGGCGGGGGCCCTCGCTTTTTGTCCGGGACCGCCGGGGCGGTACGGTCAACGGTCACGAGTGTGTGTCGAGAACGGGGGGAAGGGCGTCGATGGCGATTGCCAAGGCCGAGCGTCTGATGAATCTGGCGCTGTGTCTGCTGGGGACCCGCCGGCCGCTGAGCAAGCGCGAGTTGCGCGGTTCGATCGAGGCCTACATGGAAGCCGGCAACGACGAGTCCTTCAACCGCATGTTCGAGCGGGACAAGGACGACCTGCGTGAACTCGGTCTGGTGATCGAGACGGTGGAGAACCTGGAGGGGGAGACGGGCTACCTGGCCCGCCGGGACAGCAACCGGCTGCCCCCGGTCTCCCTCGACGCGGAGGAGGCCGCGGCCCTGGGGCTGGCGGCCAAGGTCTGGCAGCAGGCCCGCCTCGCGGGAGCCGCCAGTGGCGCCCTGCAGAAGCTGCGGGCGGGCGGGATGCCGGAGGCCGACAACCCGTACGAGGGCCAGTCCAGCGCCATCGAACCGCGGATCCCGGTCCACGAGGCGGCCTTCGAGCCGCTGATGCTGGCCTGCCGGGACCGCCGGCCGGTGGTCTTCGACTACCGCAAGTCGACCGCGGCCCGGCCCGAGACCCGTCAGGTGGAGCCCTGGGCGCTGGAGTGCTGGCGCGGCCACTGGTACCTGGCCGGCTTCGACCGCGACCGCGGGGCGGAGCGGGTGTTCCGGCTCTCGCGGATCACCGGGAAGGTCCGCTCGCGCGCGGCGAAGTACACCGCGGAGGTACCGGACGTGGTGACCGTACGGGAGACCGTGGCGAGCTGGGCCGGGGAGAGCGCGGACCGGTCCGCGCTGATCCGGCTGCGGGCCGGGGCCGGCTACCCGCTGCGGGCCAAGGCCACGGCGGTCCGCGAGGGCGCGGACGGCTGGGACGAGCTGGAGATCCCCTACGGGCACGGGCTCGACGCCTGGCTGGTGGAGTTCGGCCCCGACGTCGTCGTGGTCGGGCCCGCCGATCTGCGCGCGGACGTGGTCGACCGGCTGCGGGCAGTGGCCGGGGCCTGACACGCTTTCCGGGTACCGCCCCCGGTGCCGGGCCGGTCCGCCCGCCGCCGCACCATTCATCACCGCGACATCCACAGACGTGCCCTGAGGGGGAGACGTACCAGCATGGCTGCCAACGCCATCGACCAGACCCGCCGGATGCTGTCCCTGGTGACGTACCTGCGCGAGCGCCCGGGTGCGCACGTCGCCGACGTCGCCCGCGCCTTCGGCATCACCGAGGACGAGCTGATCTCGGACCTCGACGTGCTGCCCATGTGCGGCACCAGCTTCCGGGGCGGGGACCTGCTCGACATCGACACCGACGGGGAGCGCATCTGGTGGCGCAATCCCGACGCCTCGGGAGAGTCCACCGCCGAACCGCTGCGGCTGGCCGCCGACGAGGCGACCGCGCTGCTCGTCGCCGCGCGCGCGGTGGCGACGCTGCCGGGGCTGCGCGAAAGCGACCGGGACGCCCTGCTGCGGGCCACCGCGAAGCTGGAGGCGGCCGCCGGCGAGGCGGCCGGGGCCAGCTCCCGGCTGTCGGTGACCTTCGAGTCCGAGGGCGGGGTCTTCGCGGACGTCGACCGGGCCATCGCCGAACGTCGGCGGCTGTGGCTGCGCTACTACTCGCCGGCCCGTGACGAGCTCACCGAGCGCGAGGTCGACCCCATCCGGCTCTTCGCGGTGGGACACACCTACATGGAGGGCTGGTGCCACCTCTCCGAGGCCCGGCGCACCTTCCGGCTCGACCGGGTGGCCGAAATCCGGCTGCTGGACGAGCGGGCGGAACCGCCCGCCATCGAGCCGCGCGACCTGTCCGAGGGCCTCGTCCAGCCGTCCGCCGAGGACCCGGAGGTCGTCGTCGAGGTCGGCCCCGGCGGACGCTGGGTCGCCGAGTACTACCCGCACGACAGCGCCGAGGAGCTCGCGGACGGTGGCCTGCGCATCACGCTGCGCACCCCCGACCCGGGCTCGCTGCGCCGTCTCGCGCTGCGGCTGGGCCGGGAGGGGCGGATCGTGGCCCCCGCCGAACTGGCGGACAGCGCGCGCAGCGCCGCCCGGGAGGCCCTCGCGGGGTACGGGGAACAGGTCTGAGGGGAGCGCGGTCGATGTCTCCAACGTCCGGGCCGGTCGCCTTCAAGGCCTCCTGTCCCGAGTGCCGCGCCCGCTTCGAGCTGGACGCGGGCGCCCTGCGGCTGGCCATCGGCGGCAGCCGCAGGGCCACGTTCTACTCCTTCACGTGTCCTGCATGCGGTGCCGCCGTCCGCAAGCCGGCCGGCGACCGCATCGTGGAGCTGCTGACCGGCGGCGGCGTCAGCACCCTGCGCAGCATCTGAGGCGGCCGGTGGCCTAGGCTCGGCCCCATGCTGTGGCCGATGTTCGCAATTGTCCTGGGCTTCCTCGGAGTGGCCGTGCTCGCCGTGCTCGCCGTGCGCGTGTACACGGAGGTGCGACGGCTCTCCGCGGAGGTGGCGCTGGCCGGCCGGCGGATCGGCGCCGCGTCGGCCGACCTGGAGCGGGAGGCGGCGGGGCTGGCGCGAGCGGGCCACGACGTACGGCCGTAACGAACGAGACAGCCGTGTGACCGGGGGATTGACAACCGGCCAGGACGCAAGCCGGGGTATGCCGGGGGATTGCCGGGCGTTTACCCCCTGGGGTTACGATCCTCGGTAGAGACAGTCCCAGGCGCCCGTGTCCGGTGTGCTGTGAACCTCGGAGAAAAGGAAGATACCTATGTTCGGCAACCTCAGGGGTTGGGAAATCTTCGTCATTCTCGGAGTCATCATCCTGCTGTTCGGCGCCAAGAAGCTCCCCGACATGGCCCGCTCCCTCGGCAAGTCGGCCCGCATCCTCAAGAGCGAGGCCAAGGCCATGAAGAAGGACGGCGAGTCCGACGACGCGGCCGCCGCCCCGGCCGCCGACGCCTCCGCGCAGCAGCCGGTCGCCCCGCGCACCATCCAGGCGGCGCCCGGTGACGTCACCAGCTCCCGGCCGGTCAGCGAGCCGAACCGCACCGCCCAGGGCTGACGGACGCCCGTCACGCCAGTCATCTGCAACGAGACAAGGGACGTGGGTTGCTCAAGTCTGCCCGCAAGCAGGAGAAGCAAGAACGAAAGGCAAAGGACGCCGAAGGGCGCATGCCTCTCGTCGAGCACCTGCGCGAACTGCGTAACCGCCTGCTGAAGTCGGTCCTGGCGATCCTCGTCATCACGATCATCGCGGCCTTCTTCTACCGGGACATCATCAACTTCCTGTTGAAGCCGATGCTGGACTCCGTCGGCTGCACCAACGGGGTGGTGACCCAGCGCAACGGGCGCCCCTGTGCCGACATGACCGTGAACGGCCTGATCTCGGCGTTCTCGATCGCCCTCAAGGTCTCGCTGATGGCCGGTGTCGTGCTCTCCGCACCGGTGTGGCTCTACCAGCTGTGGGCGTTCGCCGCGCCCGGGCTGCACAGCCACGAGAAGAAGTACGCGCGCAGCTTCGTCGCGGTCGGAGCGCCCCTGTTCATGGCCGGCGCCGTGCTCGCGTACAAGATCCTCCCGCAGACCGCGATGATCATGCTGGAGTTCACGCCCGACCACGCGCGCAACCTGCTGCCGGTCGACGACTACCTCGACCTGGTCACCCGCATGGTGATCGTCTTCGGTCTCGCCTTCGAGCTGCCGCTGCTGCTGATCCTGCTGAACTTCACCGGCGTGCTCACCGGCAAGCGCCTCGCCGGCTGGTGGCGGGGCATGGTCCTCGGCATCACGGTCTTCGCCGCCTTCGCGACGCCCACCGGTGACCCGCCGACCATGCTCGCGCTGGCCCTGCCCATCGTGGCCCTCTACTTCGCGGCCGTCGGCCTCTGCCTCCTCAACGACCGCCGGCGCCGCCGCAACGACCCCGACGCGGGCCTGAGTGACGACGAGGCCTCGCAGCTCGACCTCACCCCCGAGCCGATCGGCCGGATGGAAACCGTCCAGGCCCCCGCCGCGCTGCCCGGACAGGCCGACGGCGGACGCCAGCGGATCAACGGGTACGACGACGCCACCTGACGGGTACGCCCCCGGCACTGCCGGGGGTCCCCGGGGCGCCCGGGCCCGCGGACGGGCTCCGGTACATTCCCGGGAGTGAGCTACGAGGTCACTCTCTTCGTCAATCCCACCGCGGGACGCGGCCGGGGCGCGCACGCCGCGCAGCCGGCCGCTTCCGCTCTGCGGGCGGCAGGCTTCTCCGTACGGACCCTGGTGGGCGCCGACGCACCCGACGCGCTGGCCCGGCTGACCGGCGCGGTCCGCGAGGGCACCGGCGCCGTGGTCGCGGTGGGCGGCGACGGCATGGTCTCCCTGGCGCTCCAGGCGCTCGCCGGCACCCCGGTGCCGCTCGGCGTGGTCGCGGTCGGCACCGGCAACGACTTCGCCCGGGCCACGGGCCTGCCCGTACGCGATCCCGCGCGGGCCGGCCGGCTGGCCGCCGAGGCGCTCAAGGAGAGCCGGATCCGCGACGTCGACCTCGGGCGCGTGGGCAGCACCTGGTACGGGACCGTGCTGTGCTCCGGCTTCGACTCGAAGGTCAACGACCGCGGCAACCGGATGCGGCTGCCGGCCGGCCGCTTCAAGTACGACCTGGCGATGATCGCGGAACTGGCCGCCTTCCGGCCCTTCCCCTACCGCATCACCCTCGACGACGGCCCGGTGATCGAGACCGAGGCCACGCTGGTGGCCGTCGGCAACGGCTCCTCCTACGGCGGCGGCATGCGCATCTGCCCGGACGCCGCACCCGACGACGGCCTCTTCGACGTCACGGTCGTCGGCGACTGCGGCCGGGCCACCCTGCTGACGGTGTTCCCGCGGGTCTACCGGGGCGGACACGTCTCCCACCCCAAGGTGAGCGTCCACCGCGCCCGGAAGATCACCCTGGAGTCGCCCGGACTGACCGCGTACGTCGACGGGGAGCCCCTCGGGCCCCTCCCGGTGACCGCCGAGTGTGTGCCCGGGGCGGTCCGGCTCCTCACATAAATGATCGAGACTGTTGTCAGACCCGGCGGGTAGGCTCGACAGCAAGATGACCGAAGAACTCTCACCCGCCGAGCGGTACGCCGCTGCCCGGATCCGCGCCGCCGAAGAGGCCACCGCCCTGGCCCCCTTCCGCGAGATGTACGACTTCGACCTGGACCCGTACCAGGTGGAGGCATGCAAGGCGCTGGAGGCCGGCAAGGGCGTCCTCGTCGCCGCCCCGACCGGCTCGGGCAAGACCATTGTCGGCGAGTTCGCCGTGCACCTGGCCCTCGCCCAGGGCCGCAAGTGCTTCTACACGACGCCGATCAAGGCGCTCTCGAACCAGAAGTACGCCGACCTCGTCAAGCGCTACGGCGCCGACAGGGTCGGCCTGCTGACCGGCGATAACAGCGTCAACTCCGAGGCGCCGGTGGTCGTGATGACCACCGAGGTGCTCCGCAACATGCTGTATGCGGGCTCCCAGTCCCTCCTCGGCCTCGGCTACGTCGTGATGGACGAGGTCCACTACCTCTCCGACCGGTTCCGCGGAGCCGTCTGGGAGGAAGTGATCATCCACCTCCCCGAGTCGGTGACCCTGGTCTCCCTCTCCGCCACCGTGTCCAACGCCGAGGAGTTCGGCGACTGGCTCGACACCGTGCGCGGCGACACCGAGGTGATCGTCTCCGAGGAGCGGCCCGTGCCGCTGTGGCAGCACGTCATGGCCGGCCGCCGGATCCACGACCTCTTCGAGGAGGAGTCCGACCACGGCGGCCGCGGCTCCGCGCGCCGGGAGGTCAACCCCGACCTGCTGCGCATGGCCCGCGAGGAGAACAGCCGCAGCTACAGCCCCAAGGACCGGCGGCGCGGCAAGATGATCCGCGAGGCCGACCGCGAGCGCGAGCGGCGCTCCCGCGGCCGGATCTGGACCCCGTCCCGCCCCGAGGTCATCGCCCGCCTCGACAACGACGGGCTGCTGCCCGCCATCAACTTCATCTTCAGCCGGGCCGGCTGCGAGGCCGCCGTCCAGCAGTGCCTGTTCGCGGGCCTGCGGCTCAACGACGAGGCCGCGCGGCTGAAGGTCCGTGAGCTGGTCGAGGCCCGCACCGCCGCCATCCCCACCGAGGACCTGCACGTCCTGGGCTACTACGAGTGGCTCGAAGGCCTGGAGCGGGGCATCGCCGCGCACCACGCCGGCATGCTCCCGACCTTCAAGGAGGTCGTGGAGGAGCTCTTCGTCCGCGGCCTGGTCAAGGCCGTCTTCGCCACCGAGACCCTGGCGCTCGGCATCAACATGCCCGCGCGCACGGTGATCCTGGAGAAGCTGGTCAAGTGGAACGGCGAGCAGCACGCCGACATCACCCCCGGCGAGTACACGCAGCTGACCGGCCGGGCCGGCCGGCGCGGCATCGACGTCGAGGGCCACGCCGTCGTGCTCTGGCAGCGGGGCATGGACCCGGCCGGACTCGCCGGCCTCGCCGGCACCCGTACGTATCCGCTGCGCTCCAGCTTCAAGCCCTCGTACAACATGGCCGTCAACCTGGTCAGCCAGTTCGGGCGGCACCGCTCGCGCGAGCTGCTGGAGACCTCCTTCGCACAGTTCCAGGCCGACCGCTCGGTCGTCGGGATCTCCCGGCAGGTCCAGCGCAACGAGGAGGGACTGGAGGGCTACCGCGAGGGCATGACCTGCCACCTGGGGAACTTCGAGGAGTACGCGCAGCTGCGCCGCGACCTCAAGGACCGCGAGACGGAGCTGGCCAAGCAGGGCGCGGCCCAGCGGCGGGTGCAGGCGGCCAGTTCACTGGAGAAGCTCAAGCCGGGCGACATCATCCACGTGCCGACGGGCAAGTTCGCCGGACTCGCGCTGGTCCTGGACCCGGGCGTACCGGCCGGACGGGTCCACGGCAGCCGCGGCTACGAGTACGCCGAGGGCCCGCGCCCGCTGGTGCTCACCGCCGAGCGGCAGGTCAAGCGGCTCGCCGCGATCGACTTCCCGGTCCCGGTCGAGGCGCTCGACCGGATGCGGATCCCCAAGACCTTCAACGCCCGCTCGCCGCAGTCCCGTCGGGACCTGGCGTCCCAGCTGCGCAGCAAGGCCGGGCACATCACCCCGGAGCGGCGCTCCCGCGGCCGGGCCGCGGCCGCCGACGACCGTGAGATCGCCAGGCTGCGCACCGAGCTGCGGGCGCACCCCTGCCACGGCTGCGACGAGCGCGAGGACCACGCCCGCTGGGCGGAGCGCTACCACCGGCTCAAGCGGGACACGCAAGCGCTGGAGCGGCGGATCGAGGGCCGGACGAACACCATCGCCCGTACCTTCGACCGGATCCACGCCCTGCTGACCGAGCTGGACTACCTGCGCGAGGACGAGGTCACCGTGCACGGCAAGCGGCTCGCCCGGCTGTACGGCGAGCTCGACCTGCTGGCGTCCGAATGCCTGCGCGCCAGGATCTGGGAGGGCCTGAACCCTGCCGAACTGGCCGCCTGCGTCTCGGCGTTGGTCTTCGAGGCCCGGCAGTCCGACGACGCGGTCGCGCCGAAGGTACCGGGCGGCGCGGCGAAGGCGGCGCTCGGCGAGATGGTCCGCATCTGGGGGCGGCTCGACGCGCTGGAGGAGGAGTACCGCATCAACCAGGCGGAGGGCGTGGGCCAGCGCGAGCCGGACCTCGGCTTCGCGTGGGCGGCGTACCAGTGGGCCTCCGACAAGAGCCTGGACGAGGTGCTGCGCGAGGCGGAGATGCCGGCCGGTGACTTCGTGCGCTGGTGCAAGCAGGTCATCGACGTGCTCGGGCAGATCGCGGCGGCGGCCCCGTCGGCCGCCGGCGACAGCGGCAGCACGGTCGCGAAGAACGCCCGCAAGGCCGTCGACGCGCTCCTGCGGGGCGTGGTGGCCTACAGCTCCGTCGGCTAGCCGTACCGGGGCGTCGCCGGCTGGGAGGTGCCCGCCTCCCAGCCGGGGCGGTCGTGCCAGGCCTGGAGGGTGCGGGTGCTGTCGAAGCGGTGTGCGGTGCCGGTGACCGGGTCGGTGAACGCCAGTACCCGGGCGAGGAGTTGCAGGGGCCGCCGGTAGTCGTCCGGAGCCGGGTCGGTGACCTGCGGGTAGACCGGATCGCCCAGGATGGGCAGGCCCAGGCCGTTCATGTGCACCCGCAGCTGGTGGGTGCGGCCGGTGTGCGGGGTCAGCCGGTAGCGGCCCAGGCCGCCGCGGACGTCGACGAGTTCGATCAGGCTCTCGGCGTTGGGCGGGCCGGGGACCTCGGTCGCGGCGATCACCCCGCGGACCTTCTCGATCCGGCTGCGGACCGTGCGCGGGAAGGCCAGCGCCGCGTCGCGGGGCGCGAGGGCCTCGTACTCCTTGTGCACCTCGCGCCGCTGGAAGAGGAGCTGGTAGGCGCCGCGGTCCTCGGGCCGGACGCTGAACATCACCAGGCCCGCGGTGAGCCGGTCCAGCCGGTGTGCCGGGCTGAGCCCGGGCAGGTCCAGCTCCTCGCGCAGCCGGGCCAGGGCGGTCTCGGTGATGTGGCTGCCGCGCGGGGTGGTCGCCAGGAAATGCGGCTTGTCCACGACGAGGAGGTGCTCGTCCCGGTGGACCACGCGGACCGCGAACGGCACCCGGGGCTCCGGTTCCGTGTCCCGGTGGAACCACAGGTAGCCGCCGGGCTCGTACGGGTCCCGCGCGCGCAGCACCCGGCCGCCCGGGCCCAGGACCCGGCCGGCGGCCAGCAGCCGCGCCATGGACTCCTCGCCGCGGGTGCCGGCGTAGCGGGCGGTGAGGTAGCTGCCGAGGTCCGGCCAGGTCCCGCCGGGGTCGGGCGGCAGCCGGAGCCGGACCGGGTCGATGCCGGCCCGCTGGGGGAGGGGCGAGGGGGGCGGCTGGGTTCTGCGTCTCATCGGGGACAGGCTATGCGGCTACTGCCGGGTGAAGGTGCCCAGGTGGTTCTCGTCGAGGTACTCGACGCGGAGTTTGCCGTCCGTGAAGAACACGCCGGTGCGGCCGACGGCGTTCTCGCCGGTGGTCTCGAAGCTGAAGGTGTCGCCGTCGTAGTGGGTCAGCGGGAAGCGCATCGGCTTCGGGCCGAGGGAGAGGGTGAGCGCGCCGTCGCCGGCGGCGGTGACGGTGGCCTTGCCGTAGTAGGGGTTGTCGTAGGTGCCGGTGTACGCGGCGCTGTCGCGGGCCGGCTTCGCACCGGCGGGCGGGTGGGCGTAGTCGGTCTCGGACCGGCCGACTGAGAACGTCTGGGCGTAGCTCGCGGCCACCAGCGGCAACCAGTCGGTGGTGGGCTTGCCGTACTGGGCCGTGTCGAAGAAGTCCAGGGCGACGGAGTCGGCCAGCCCGACCGGGGCGCCGTTGGTCAGGACGACGATGCCGAGCCGCTCCAGCGGGAGCATCGTGACGTTGGAGTTCACGCCGAGGGCGAAGCCCCCGGAGTGGCTCAGGCGCAGCCGGCCCGCGTCGTCGTAGGAGACGTTCCAGCCGAGCCCGTAGAACTGCGGGGTGCCGCGGCCGGTCACGGCCTGGGACACGATCTCGGGCTGGTAGGTGCGGGCGAGGGCGTCGGCCGGGACGATCCGCTTCCCGTCCAGGCTGCCGGTGTCCAGGTGGAGCCGCAGCCAGCGGGACATGTCGCGGGCGGTGGAGCTGGCCCCGCCCGCAGGGGTCTGGGCGTCGGCGTCGCGGACGTAGCGGGGGCTCCAGGTGCCGTCCGGGTTGCGGACGTGGCCCCACGCCCGGTCCGGGGCTTTGGCGTAGGCGTCGAACTCGGTACTGGTGCGGGTCATCCCGGCGGGCTTGAAGAGCGTGTCCTCGCTGAGCTTCTGCCAGCTCACGCCCTGGCCACGGGCGACGGCCTCGGCGGCGGCGGTGAGCCCGAAGTTGGTGTAGGCGTAGCTCGCACGGAAGGGGGTCAACGGCTCCTCGCGCAGGTGGTCGAGGATGTAGGCCCGGTCGTAGCCGAGATCCTCGAGGAGGTCCCCGGCGTGGTCGGGGAGGCCGCTGCGGTGCGAGAACAGGTCGGCGGGGGTGACGTGGGAGGTGACCCAGGGGTCCTTGAGGGCGAAACCGGCGAGGGAGCCGGCAAGGGGCTTGTCCCAGGCACCGGGATCGGCCAGGGCGCCGGCGATGACGGTGGAGGACACGGGCTTGGAGACGGAGGCCAGCTGGAAGACGCTGTCGGGGTCGACCTTGGCACTCTCGCCGGTGCGACGCAGGCCGAAGCCTTTGAGGTAGACCACCTCGCCGTTGTGGACGACGGCGACCGCGACGCCCGGGACGCCGGTGCGGCGCATCTTTTCCGCGATGGAGCCGTCTAGGGCGGCGACGGCCCTGCCGACGGCGGCGTCGGTCAGTTGGGGGCGCGGAGCGGGGGGCGGGCTCGGTGCCGCCGTGGCCGCCGAGGCGGTGAGGAGGACCGCGGCCCCTGCCGCTCCGAGGGTGCGAAGCGTACGCATGGGGACATTCTCCCGCCGTACGCCGGTTGGCGCGCGCCGCGGCCGGGGGTGCGCGGTGCGACGCCGTTGCGGGGGCGCCGCGCCCGTGCCCCCGCGCCTCGAACGCCGGCGGGGCTGGAGCGTGCGGGGTGCCGCCCCCGCGGGGCCCGGGGGACGGACCGCTGACCGCCCCGGAGGGTCAGGCGGCGGCGCGGTGTTCCTGTTCGGCTTCGACGGTTGCGTTCCAGTCGCGCTTGATCGCGCGCCAGCCCTCGTCCGTCTCGCCCAGGCGCCAGTAGCCCGAGATCGACAGGCGTTCGCGGGCGATGCCGCGCTCCAGGCGGAGGTGGCGGCGCAGGTCCTTGACGAAGCCGGCTTCGCCGTGGACGAAGGCGTGGACGTCCGTCGAGGGGAACTCCATGGCCTGGACCGCCTCGACGAGGGCCGCGCCGACCGGGCGGTCGCCGCGGTGGAGCCAGACCGGTGCGACGCCGTCGGGGGTGGCGACCTTCAGCTCGTCGGCCGGGCCGTCGATCTCCACGATGGCGTGGACCCGCGCGCCCGCCGGCATCCGCTCCATGGCCGCGGCGATCGCCGGCAGCGCGCTCTCGTCACCGACCAGGAGGTGCCAGCCCGCTGTCGGGTCCGGGGCGTAGGCGCCGCCCGGGCCGAGGAAGTGCACGATCTCGCCCGGCCGGGCACGGGCGGCCCACGGGCCGGCCAGGCCCTCGTCGCCGTGGACGACGAAGTCGAGGGTCACCTCGTTGCGGACCGGGTCCCAGTTCCGCACGGTGTAGGCGCGCTGGCGCGGCCACTGCGCCCGCGGAAAGTCGCCGCGGATACGTTCCAGGTCCCACGGAGCAGGGTAGGCGACACCCTCGGGAGCGAAGAGGAGTTTCACGTAATGGTCGGTGTACTCGCCCGCGCCGAAGTCGGCCAGGCCCTCACCACCCAGCACGAGCCGCACCATGTGCGGCGAGAGCCGCTCGGTGCGTACGACAACGGCGGTGCCGACAGAGCGGCCGCGTCCTTCTGCCACGGTATCCCCTGACTCCCATGAAACTTAGCCTTACCTAAGTTAGCACCTCAGAAGCGCAGGGCGCCGCTCAGACGGGACACAGCCCCACCCAATCCCCACCGATGGGCTAGTGCGTCGACCAGCTCGGGCTGCGCCGGGGCCGCCGGAAGGACCGCGTCGAACTGCGGAAGCGGCACGTCGGAGGCCACCTTGACCACCTTCGGGGCCACCGCCAGATACGGCCGTGACTCGTCCAGCCGCTTGCGCTGGGTGGGGGTCAGCTTCGACTTCGGGTCGTCGACGGCCGCGACGATCCCGGCCAGGTTCCCGTAGGCGTCGAGCAGCTTCGCCGCCGTCTTCTCACCGATGCCGGGGACGCCCGGCAGGCCGTCGCTCGGGTCGCCGCGCAGCAGGGCGAGGTCCGCGTAACCGGGGCCGTCCACCCCGTACTTCTCCCGCAGCCACGCCTCGTCGGTCACCTGCAGGGTGCCCACGCCCTTGAGCGGGTACAGCACCCGCCGCTGCCGGGCGTCGTCCACGAGCTGGTACAGGTCCCGGTCGCCGGTGACGATGTCGACCGGGCCCGTCGCGCGGGAGGTGAGCGTCCCGATCACGTCGTCCGCCTCGTACCCGGCGACGCCGACCCGGGCGATGCCGAAGGCGTCCAGGGCGGCCTCGATGATCGGTACCTGCGGGGCGAGCGTGTCCGGGGTCTCCTCCACATCGGGGCCCGTCTCTGTCTCGACGGCGACCCGGTGCGCCTTGTATGAGGGGATCAGCTCCACCCGCCAGTGCGGCCGCCAGTCGGCGTCCATGCACGCGACCAGGTCGTCCGGCCGGTGGTCCTGAACGAGCCGGGCGATGAAGTCGAGGAGCCCGCGCACGGCGTTGACCGGGGTGCCGTCCGGGGCCTTCACGGAGTCCGGCACCCCGAAGTAGGCGCGGTAGTAGAGGGAGGCGGTGTCCAGGAGCATCAGGCGTCGTGTCGTCACGGAGACGATGATGCCGCAATGCGCCATGGCGCCCTTCCTGTCACCGGGCGCCCCCACGCGCACCCGACCGCCCCCCTGAACACCACGCACCGTGAGCGGGTGGGTACGGGAAGACCGGTGCGGGCGAAACCGGGGGCGGTTGCTGCGTAAGGTGCTTACAGCACACCGATGTGCGACGGACATGGGGAGGGCAGCCCCGAGATGAACGACAGGGACGGCACGGACGGCCTGAGCGGCAAGCTGGACGACAGGGACGACAAGAGCAAGGACAAGGACGGCAAGGAACCGCTGCGGGTGGGAGTGGCCGTGCGCAAGCGCCGCCGTGCGCTCCACCTGACGCTGGCCGCCGTGTCGGCGCGGAGCGGTCTGTCGGTGCCCTTCCTGAGTCAGATAGAGAACGAGCGGGCCCGGCCCAGCATGCGCTCCCTGGAGCGCGTCGCGGACGCCCTGGAGACCACGGCCGTCGAGCTGCTGGCCGCCTCCGACACCGCGCGCACGGTGGACCTCGTACGGGCCGGGGACGAGTCCGGGCTGACCCCCGTGCCGGGCGTACGGCCCCTCGTCCGCGGCCACCACCAGCTGCACGCCCTGGAGTTCACCGGGGACCAGGACGCCGGGCGCGAGTACCAGCACCGCAACGACGAACTCATGTACGTGGTCGAGGGCGCCTGCCAGGTCGAGGCCGAGGGCCGGGCGTACCGGCTGGAGAGCGGGGACGCGCTGTTCCTCTCCGGGGGCGTGCGCCACCGCTGGCGGGCCGTCAGCGAGGACACCCGGATCCTGGTGGTCGCGGTGGGCGACCACATCCACGCGACGTCCGAGCCCCCGTCCCCCGGGCAGTGAGCGGCGTGCGGCGCGTCGTGTCGCTGGTGCCGTCGCTGACGGAGGCGGTGGCCGTGAGCGCGCCGGGTCTGCTGGTCGGGGCGACCGACTGGTGCACGCACCCCGCGGACCTCGGGGGCGCGGAGCGGATCGGCGGGACGAAGAACCCCGACGTGGGCAGGATCGCGGCACTCCGCCCGGATCTGGTGATCGCCAACGAGGAGGAGAACCGGGCACCGGACCTGGACGCGCTGCGCGCGGCGGGCGTGGAGGTGCTCGTCACCGAGATCCGCGACCTTCCGCAGGCGCTGCGAGAACTGGACCGGGTACTGGTGGGGGCGCTGGGGCTGGCGAGGCCCGGGTGGCTGGTGGACGCGGAGGCGGCGTGGGCCCGCGCGGTGCCGGTGGAAGAGCTCACGGCCTTCGTGCCGGTGTGGCGGCGGCCGTGGATGGTGCTGGGCCGGGACACCTTCGCGGGGGATCTGCTGGGGCGGCTGGGCGTGCGGAACGTTTATGCGGGGCATGCGGAGCGGTACCCGCGGGTTTCGGTGGAGGAGCTGGCCGCGGCGGGCTGTGATCTGGTGGTGCTGCCGGACGAGCCGTACGCCTTCGCGGCGGGCGACGGGCCGGAGGCCTTCCCCGGCCTGCCGGCGGCGCTCGTCAGTGGCCGCCACCTGACCTGGTACGGGCCATCGCTGGCGGAGGCGCCGACGGTACTGGCGCAGGCCCTGCGGGCGGCGCGCTGATCGGCTCCCGCCGGGGTGGCCACTGGTCCTGCTGGGCGGTGGTGTGCGGTGCGGGGCGGTGCGCTTCGGCTCCCGCCGGGGGTGCTGGGGCTCCGCCCCAGACCCCGCGCCTCAAACGCCGGCGGGGCTGGATTTCGCCGGCCAGGAGTGCACAGGGTGGGGCGGTGCCCCGGCGGAATGTCTCCTCGGCTCGGCGCGGACTGTTCGTCCCGGGCCAGGCGGCCTTGGTCGCGCCTCGTCCTGCGGGGACACTCCGCCGTGTCCCCGCCCCACGGCACGGCTCCGCCTGGGCAACACCATGGTTCCCGGAGCCGGCTCGCGCTGCTGGAGGGGGGACGGGCAGGGGTGTCCCCGCAGGACGAGGCGCGACCAGAGCCGCCTGGCCGGGCCAAGGCAGCACGCGCCGAGCCGAGGAGATACCCCTGCCCGGCACCCCGACCGACCCGGACCGTGCCCGTACCCCGGTCCAGCCGCGCACTCAGGCCTGACCGGACCGCCGAGCAGCCCCGCAGGGGTCCGGCGCACCCCGACCGACCCGGACCGTGCCCGTACCCCGGTCCAGCCGCGCACTCCGGCCTGACCGGACCGCCGAGCAACCCCGCAGGGGTCACGCACCGCGCCGGTACCCCGGCTCAGCCGAGCACTCCGACCTGACCAGACCGCCGGGCGGCCCCGTAGGGAGGAGGCGGCCCGTCAGGAGGCCTCGGAGGGTGTGGAGGGTGGCCAGGAGCCAGGCGGTCAGGAGGGCGAGGAAGAGGGCCGCGGCGAGCCAGGCGAGGGCGGTGAGGCCGGTGTGGCGGGCCAGGCCGGCGGCGCCGGTGACGCACGTGCCGACGGGGAAGGTCAGCGCCCACCAGGTCATCGCGAAGCCCATGCCCTCCCGGGCCGCCCGGACCAGCAGGCACACGGCGAGCGCCAGCCACAGCAGGGCGAAGCCCATCACGGGCACCCCGTAGACGACCGCGAAGGCGCCGAGCGCGCCGGCATAGGGGGCGCCGATCGCCTGGGGGGCCATGTCGGCGAGCTGGTTCACGGCGGTGGTGGACTGCCCGAGCGGGCCGAGGACGAGGAACAGGGTCGGGGTCAGGGCCAGGGGCAGCGGGCCGGCCACGATCAGCCGGCCGAGGATCAGGGGGAGCATCAGCAGGGTGGCGAGCAGGCTGATCCCGAACATGGCGTAGCAGGCCAGCAGCATGGCCTCGCGGGGCTGGCCGGGGGACAGGTGGGGTATCAGCAGCGGGCCGAGGGCGGCGGAGACCATGGGGGCGACGAGGGGCAGCAGCCACACGGGGGTGGCCTGCCGGGGGTCGACCTTGTGGCGCACCACCATCAGGTACGGCACGGCCACGGCCGCGACCAGGCCGATCGCGGTGCCCGCGGTGAACAGCACGGCGTCCACGGCCACGGCGGCGCCGGTGCCGATGAGGTCCTTGCCGACGACGAGGGTGCCGCCGCCGACGGCCAGCAGCGCCATCGGCAGGCAGCCGTAGAACGGGGCGACGGCGGGGTCGAGCAGGTGGGCGCGGGCCTGGTCGCGGTGGTGGAGCCAGTGCCCGGCGCGGGCGGTGAGCAGGACGGCGAGGGCGACGGCGGACAGCGCCCAGACGAGCCGGCAGGCCACGCGCTGGCCGGGGAGCTGGTACGGGAGGGTCGCGCCGGCGGTGGCGACGATCGCGGTGCCCATGACGGAGGCGTACCAGTTGGGGCCGAGGTGTCGCAGCGCCGGTGCCTTGTGGGCGGTGGGTGCGGGTTCGGTGAGGGTGCGGGGTCGCACGAGGGTGGTGGCCATGGGTCCAGCGTCATGCCGGGGTGGGCCGAACGGCAGGGATCATCTGTCTATAAGGCCATAAACTGATGTTATGGGTGAGGAGAACTTGGTTCCGCTGGCGCACCGCGTACCGGACCTGGGGGCGCTGGAGCTGCTGCTGGCGGTGGCCCGGGTCGGGAGTCTGAGCGGGGCCGCCCGGCGGCTGGGCATCACCCAGCCCGCGGCGAGCAGCCGGATCCGGGCGATGGAGACCCGGCTCGGTGTGGCGCTGGTGGACCGGTCCCCGCGGGGGTCGACGCTGACGGCCGAGGGGGCGCTGGTCACCGACTGGGCCCGGCGGGTGGTGGAGGCTGCGGAGGCCTTCGACGCGGGGGCGCAGGCGCTGCGGGGGCGGCGGGACTCGCGGCTGCGGGTGGCGGCCAGTATGACCATCGCCGAGTACCTGATGCCGGGGTGGCTGATCGCGCTGCGCGGGCAGCGGCCGGACACGGCGGTGTCGCTGCACGCGGGTAATTCGGCGGTGGTCGTGCAGCGGGTGCTCACGCACGAGGCCGACCTGGGCTTCGTGGAGGGGCTGTCGGTGCCCGAGGGGCTGGACTCGGCGGTGATCGCGCAGGACCGGCTGGTCGTGGCGGTGGCGCCGGTCCATCCGTGGGCACGGCGTTCGCGGGGGGTGGAGGCGGCGGAGCTGGCCGCGACGCCGCTGATCCTGCGGGAGCGGGGGTCGGGCACGCGCCAGGTGCTGGACGCGGCGCTGGCCGGGCACGGCGGGCTGGCCGCGCCGCTGCTGGAGCTGGCGTCGACGACGGCGGTGAAGGCGGCCGCGCTGGGCGGCGCGGGGCCGTGCGTGCTGTCGGAGCTGGCGGTGGTGGACGAGCTGGCGGCGCGCCGTCTGGTGGAGGTGCCGGTGACGGGCGCCGAGCTGGGCCGGGCCCTGCGGGCGGTCTGGCCGGCGGGCGCCCGCCCGGCGGGCCCGGCCCGGGACCTGCTGTCCCTGACCCGCGGGACCCCCTAGGAGAGCGGGCGGACCGTGAGGATCTGTTCGGCGTGGCCGACCGGGCCGTCGAGGTCGTGCAGGACGCTGCTGGTGAGCCCCTGCCCCGACGGGCCGAAGGTGACGGTGGTGTCCAGGCCGGTCCAGGGGCCGCGCGGCTGCCGGTGCAGATGGATGGTCAGGTCGAGGTTCGGGAACATCCACGCGGTGGGGTCCTGCTGGACCGCGACGCCGTTCGCGGTGTCCACGAGCGCGAGATACGAGGCGAGGGCGACCACTTCACCCTGCGGCCCCTCACGGGCCGGGGCTCGGAGCGCCTGACGCTCCGCTCGGTCGTCTTCAGCCGCTGACGGGTGGGAGGGGGGCGGGAGCCCGCCGTCAGGCGGGTTCCTGATCGGCCCGGGACTGGAGGGTTTTCGTCAGGAGCGAGCCCACGACGATCAACGCGGCTCCC
Organism: Streptomyces yangpuensis; assembly: GCF_024666385.1. Taxonomy (NCBI): domain Bacteria; kingdom Bacillati; phylum Actinomycetota; class Actinomycetes; order Kitasatosporales; family Streptomycetaceae; genus Streptomyces; species Streptomyces yangpuensis. The sequence goes on along the minus strand of NZ_CP102514.1, from coordinate 1,550,796 downwards.
AGCCACCACATGTTGTCGAAGATCAGGACGGCGATGCCGACCGGTACGAGCGTGCCCGCCAGCGGCACCAGAAACCCCGCCCACGGCGTGGGCTCGGGAGGCAGGCCGGCGGCCTCGCGGACCGCCCGGGCGCGGGCCACGTCCGGGTACCAGACGGTGAACTTCACCGCGGCGACGATCGCCAGGATCTGGATGATCCAGCCGGTCCACATGTTGCTCGGGTTGTGCAGGACCAGGTCCCCGTAGGCCCCCGCGGCGGCCGCCACGAGGAAGGCGATGCCCCAGGCCCCAGTGATCATGTAGTTGGTCCGCAGGAAGCCGCGGGTGTGCCAGAGCGACGGATCGACCTGCTCGCGGGCGTACTGGAGGGTGAACGGCATCCGGACCGCCATCGAGCCGAAGGCGATCACCGCCAGCGCGATGTTGGCGACTTCGCCCGCGTACGTCTCCAGCCAGTTCAGGGTGCCCTCGCTCGCCAGGGCGCCGATCACGGCCATCGCGGCGAAGAAGACGATGTCGGCCAGTTCCAGAATCTTCCAGGAACTGTCGCGATCGACCAGGTGGCTCAGCACGGTCAGGGCGACCGACACGGCCAGGGCCAGTCCGACCGCGAGTTCGAAGCGTCCCGGGCCGACCAGCAGCGAGAAGATGATCCACGGCGCCATGCCCACGACCGGGTTGTCCAGGAACCCGGCCATCGGACCGGTCGCCTTGCCATGTGCCTGTGCGCTCATCTTTTCAGCCTGCACGTCCTGGGGCCGCAGGACCATTCGTGCGGAGCGAGGGGAAGGCGGCGGGGCCGGGCGCGGGGCTCCGGCGCCGGGGAAGGTGCCGGAGCCCGGCGCCCGGCGGCCGGTCAGGCCACCGGTACCGCGCTGCGTGCCGTGGCCGCCTCGATCAGGGACGCCATCACCCGGGTGTCCTCGTCCCGCTCCGGGTGCCACTGGACGCCCAGCACCCAGCGCGCCGGGTCGGGGATCTCGATCGCCTCCACCGTGCCGTCGAGCGCGTGCGCCGAGACGACCAGGCCGCGGCCCAGGCGTTCGACCGCCTGGTGGTGGTAGGTCGGGACCTGTGCCTCCTCCGGGACCAGGTCCGCGTACCGGGTGCCCGGGACCGGGCGGACCGGGTGCCAGGACATGACGCCCGGGGTGTCGACGTGGCCGTCGATGTGCTGGATCAGCGTGCCGCCCAGGGCCACGTTCAGCGCCTGCATGCCCCTGCAGATGCCGAGTACGGGCACGTCAGCCTCCAGCGCGGCGCCGATCAGGGCCAGCTCCCACTGGTCACGGACCGTCGCGGGGGCGCCCGTACGGGGGTCGCGCGCGGCGCCGTAGTGGACCGGGTCCACGTCCGGGCCGCCCGCGACGACCAGGCCGTCCACCCTGCTCAGCACCTCCGCCGCCGCACCGGGCTCGTCCGGGGGCAGCAGTACGGCCGCGCCGCCCGCCGCCTGGACGAGTTCGTGGTACCCGGTCGGTACGAGGGACGTCGGGACGTCCCACACGCCGTAGCGGGTGGATTCCTCGACGTAGGTGGTGATGCCGATGAGCGGCCTGGGCACGTTCGATACCTCCGGAAGGGGGCGGGGACGGACGGTGACAGGGTTTCAGTCGCGGGCCAGTTCCGCCTCGGCTTCCGCGAGGGCCGCGAACTCCTCCTCGGGGGCCGAGGCCACGAGGTGGTGCCGGCTGTAGAAGGCGAAGTAGGCCAGGGCGACGGCGTACACGGCCAGCGCGATGAACGCCGCGTCCTTGTCCACCAGGAAGGTGGCGACCAGGGCCGAGAGGGCGAGGACGAAGGCCACCGAGGAGGTCAGGATGCCGCCCGGGGTGCGGTACGGGCGCTCCAGCTGCGGCTCCCGGCGGCGCAGCACGATGTGGGAGAGCGCCATCAGGGCGTAGGAGATGGTGGCGCCGAAGACCGCGATGTTGAGCATGCGGGCGCCGTTGCCGGTGGCCGCGGCCAGGGCGAAGCCGATCGCGCCGGGGATGATCAGCCCCAGGTACGGGGCCTTGCGCTTCGAGGTCAGGGACAGGAAGCGGGGCAGGTAGCCGGCGCGGGAGAGGGCGAAGAGCTGGCGGGAGCCCGCGTAGATGAGGGAGAAGAAGGAGGCGACGAGGCCGGCCAGGCCCGCGTAGTTCACGAAACGGCTCAGGGCGGTCGGGCCGCCGTCCCCCTCCAGCGCCACGACCAGCGGGTTGCCGGCCGACTTGACGGCTTCGGCGCCCTGCGCGCCGGTCGCCGCGAAGAAGGTGATCAGGGCGAGCAGGGCGAGGATGCCCATGGAGATGGCCAGGGCCTTCGGCATGGAGCGGACCGGGTCCTTGGCCTCTTCGGCCGCCAGCGGTACGCCTTCCACACCGAGGAAGAACCACATGCCGAAGGGGAAGGCGGCCCAGATGCCGAGCAGGCCCAGCGGCAGCCAGGAGTTCGAGCCGAAGGCGTCCGGGTCGACCGGGATGTCGTTCAGGCCGTCGGCGCTGAATTCGGTGAAGGCGCCCACCGCGAAGATCAGCAGCGCGGCGACGGCCACCGCGGTGACGACGAGGCTGAAGCGCAGGGCCTCGCCGACGCCCCACAGGTGCACCCCGATGAAGATCACGAAGCAGCCGAGGTAGACGGGCCAGCTGGAGGTCAGGCCGAAGAGGCCGAGGGACTCCACGTAGTCGCCGATGAAGATGACGATCGCCGCCGGGGCCAGGATGTACTCGATGAGGATGGCGGTGCCGGTGAGGAAGCCGCCCCAGGGGCCCAGTGCGCGGCGGGCGAAGCCGTAGCCGCCGCCCGCCGTCGGCAGGATGGTGGACAGTTCGGCGAGGGAGAAGACCAGGCAGGCGTACATGGCGCCCATGAGGACGGTGGCGATGGCGAGACCGCCGAAGCCGCCCTTGTCGAGGCCGACGTTCCAGCCGGAGAAGTCCCCGGAGACGACGTAGGCGACGCCGAGTCCGGTCAGCAGCAGCCAGCCGGCGCTGCCGCGGCGCAGGGTGCGGCGCTCCAGGTAGTCGTCCGGGCCGTCCCCGCCGGCGGGTGACGTGGTGGGTGCGGGCACGGCGCTCAGCCGTGCCTCGATGTCGTCGGCCATCGTGCGCTCCTGCCTCAGGGCAATGGTTGTGGGGCGTACCTTTGTCCTAGTGGAGCGGAGCGCGCAAGACCTCTGCGTAAAACAGAAGTTACGAAAACCTCTCGGACACCCCCCGGCCCGCCGTCCCCGTCCGCCTCAGGCGAGGAATCCGCGCAGCAGCGCCGCCGTGCCGCAGCAGTGCTCGCGCATGGTCTCGCGCGCCCCGGCCGCGTCCCGTTCCAGCACCGACTCCACCAGCGCGGTGTGCTGCTGCTGCGAGTGCTCCAGGTTGCGGACCAGCAGCGGTATGCAGTCGAGCAGGTCGTTGACGGTGGCCCGGACGGCCGCGTACTGGGCGGTCAGGGTGGCGGACCCGGCGAGCTCGCACAGGGTGAGGTGGAAGAGCGTGTCCTGGCGGCGGTAGTCGGCGAGCGGTGCGTCGTGGGTGGCCCCCAGCGCGGCCAGCAGCCGTTCGGTGCCCTCCTCGGTCAGCCCCTGCGAGGCGCACAGCCCGGCCGCCCCCACCTCCAGCACCTCGCGGAAGCGCAGGACGTCCTCGATGTCCACGCCCGCCACCCGCCGGCGCAGCTCCTCCTCGGTGCCGCCGGCCGGGGTGTCGGGGCGGGGGCGTACGAACGTCCCGCCGTACCGCCCGCGCCGCGCCTCCACGAGCCCCTGGTCCTGCAGCACCTTCAGGACCTCGCGCAGGGTGACCCGGCTGATTCCCATCCGCTCCGCCAGCTCGCGCTCGGGCGGCAGCCGTTCGCCGCCGGGCACCAGGCCCAGGCGGACCACCTGGAGGATCTGCTCCAGCGCCTCCTCGAACCCGTTGCCCGCCCGCACCTGGCGCAGCACCGGGTTCAGGCGCCGGGCGGCGTCGCCTTCGCTCGCCGTATCGGTCATCTCGGCTCCTCCCCTTCCCAAGCAATGGTTCTATTCAATACCTTAGGCCTCCTCGGCTCACCGAAGGAGAGAATCCCGTGGTAGACCGCAAGCCGCCGCTCGCGCCCGAGGAGCTCCGCGCCCTCGTCGCCAGCGGTGAGATCGACACAGTCGTCCTGGCCTTCCCCGACATGCAGGGGCGGCTCCAGGGCAAGCGGTTCGCCGCACAGTTCTTCCTGGACGAGGTCCTCGCGCACGGCACCGAGGGCTGCAACTACCTCCTCGCCGTCGACACCGACATGAACACCGTCGACGGCTACGAGATGTCCTCCTGGGACCGGGGCTACGGCGACTTCGCCATGCACCCCGACACCGCCACCCTGCGCCGCATCCCCTGGAACCCCGGCAGCGCCTTCATCCTGGCCGACCTGGCCTGGAACGACGGCACCCCCGTCGTGGCCGCCCCCCGGCAGATCCTGCGCCGCCAGCTGGACCGCCTCGCCGAGCACGGATACACCGCGATGGTCGGCACCGAGCTGGAGTTCATGGTCTTCCAGGACACCTACGAACAGGCCTGGAACGCCAACTACCGCGGCCTGACCCCCGCCAACCAGTACAACATCGACTACTCGGTCCTCGGGACCGGCCGCATCGAACCCCTGCTGCGCCGGATCCGCAACGAGATGCAGACCGCCGGGCTGACCGTCGAGTCGGCCAAGGGCGAGTGCAACCTCGGCCAGCACGAGATCGCCTTCCGCTACGACGAGGCGCTCACCACCTGCGACCAGCACTCCGTCTACAAGACCGGCGCCAAGGAGATCGCCGCCCAGGAAGGCGTCTCGCTCACCTTCATGGCCAAGTACGACGAGCGCGAGGGCAACTCCTGTCACATCCACCTCTCACTCACCGACACCGACGGACGCAACGTGATGGCCGGAGAGGGCCACGAGGAACACGGCATGTCCCCCGTGATGCGGCACTTCCTGGCCGGCCAGCTCGCCGCGCTGCGCGACTTCTCCCTTCTCTACGCCCCGAACGTCAACTCGTACAAGCGTTTCCGGCCGGGATCCTTCGCACCGACCGCCGTCGCCTGGGGCCTCGACAACCGCACCTGCGCCCTGCGGGTCGTCGGCCACGGCCGCTCCATGCGCTTCGAGAACCGCCTCCCCGGCGGCGACGTCAACCCCTATCTCGCCGTCGCCGGCCTGGTCGCGGCCGGGCTCTACGGCATCGAGAACCGCCTGGAACTGCCGCCGATCTGCACCGGCAACGCCTACACCGGCGACTACGCCCACGTCCCCGCCACCCTGCGCGAGGCCGCCGAACTCTGGGAGAACAGCGAGATCGCCAAGGCCGCCTTCGGCCCCGAGGTCGTCGCCCACTACCGCAACATGGCCCGCGTGGAACTGGACGCCTACGACTCCGCGGTCACCGACTGGGAGCTGCGCCGCTCCTTCGAACGCCTGTAGCCCCGCACACCACCGAACCGAAACTGTGAGGCACCACGTGTCCGATGCGAAGGCCCTTTCTCAACTGAGTGTGCTGAATCCGGCCACCGAGGAACTCGTCGCCGTCGTCCCGGCCGCCACACGGGACGACGTCGACACCGCCGTCGCCCGGGCCGCGGCGGCCCAGCGCGCCTGGGCGGCGGCCGCCCCCGCCGACCGGGCCCGCCTGCTGCGCCGCTTCGCCGCGGTCGTCGACGGGCACATCGAGGAACTGGCCCTGCTGGAGGTCCGCGAAGCCGGCCACACCATCGGCAACGCCCGCTGGGAAGCCGGCAACGTACGCGACCTCCTCGACTTCGCCGCCGGGGGAGTGGAGCGGCTCTCCGGCCGCCAGATCCCCGTCGCCGGCGGCATCGACGTCACCTTCCTCGAACCCCTCGGCGTCATCGGCGTGATCGCCCCCTGGAACTTCCCCATGCCGATCGCCGCCTGGGGCCTCGCCCCGGCACTCGCCGCCGGCAACGCCGTCATCCTCAAGCCCGCCGAGACCACCCCGCTCACCGCGCTGCGCCTCGCCGAACTCGCCCTCGAAGCCGGGATCCCCGAGCACCTCTTCCAGGTGCTCCCCGGGCGCGGGGACACCGCCGGCGACGCGCTCGTCGAACACCCCGGCGTCGCGAAGATCGTCTTCACCGGCTCCACACGCGTCGGCAAGCAGATCATGGCCAAGTGCGCCGACCGGGTGAAGCGCGTCACCCTCGAACTCGGCGGCAAGAGCCCCAACATCGTCTTCGCCGACGCCGACCTGGAGGCCGCCGCGGCCGCCGCCCCCATGGCCTTCCTCGACAACACCGGCCAGGACTGCTGCGCCCGCACCCGCATCCTCGTACAGCGCTCCGCCTACGACCGCTTCCTCGACCTCGTCGCCCCCGGCATCGCGGCCGTCGCCGTCGGCGACCCGCTCGACGAGAAGACGCAAGTAGGCCCGCTGATCTCACGGGCCCAGCTGGACCGCGTACGGTCCTTCGTCACCGACGACCTCACCACCGTGCGCGGCACCGCCCCCGAAGGCCCCGGCTTCTGGTACCCGCCGACCCTCGTCACGGACGTCGCCCCCACCGCGCCCGTCGCCGCCGAGGAGGTCTTCGGCCCCGTCGCCGTCGTCCTGCCCTTCGACGACGAGGAGGACGCCGTACGCCTGGCCAACGCCACCGAATACGGCCTCTCCGGCTCCCTGTGGACCCGCGACATCGGCCGAGCCCTGCGCGTCTCGCGCGCCGTCGCCGCCGGCAATCTGTCCGTCAACTCCCACAGCAGCGTCCGCTACTGGACCCCCTTCGGCGGCTACAAGCAGTCCGGACTCGGCCGCGAGCTCGGACCCGACGCCCTCACCGCTTTCACCGAGACCAAGAACGTCTTCATCAGCACGGAGGCCTGAACCACATGTCCGTAGAGCCCACCGAGATCATCTGCCGCCGCCTCGTCGGCCGCACCGCCGTCATCACGGGAGCCGGCAGCGGCATCGGCCTCGCCACCGCCCGCCGCCTCGCCTCCGAAGGCGCCCACGTCGTCTGCGCCGACATCGACGAGACGGCCGGCAAGGCCGCCGCCGAGGAGGTCGGAGGCCTCTTCGTCAAGGTCGACGTCACCGACAAGGAGGACGTCGACGCCCTCTTCAAGACGGCCTTCGACACCTACGGCTCCGTCGACATCGCCTTCAACAACGCGGGCATCTCGCCCCCGGACGACGACTCCATCCTCACCACCGAACTCGACGCCTGGCGCCGCGTCCAGGACGTCAACCTCACCTCCGTCTACCTCTGCTGCAAGGCCGCCCTGCCCTACATGCAGCGCCAGGGCCGCGGCTCCATCATCAACACCGCCTCCTTCGTCGCCATCATGGGCGCCGCCACCTCCCAGATCTCCTACACCGCCTCCAAGGGCGGCGTCCTGGCCATGTCCCGCGAGCTCGGCGTCCAGTTCGCCCGCGAGGGCATCCGCGTCAACGCCCTGTGCCCCGGGCCCGTCAACACCCCGCTCCTGCAGGAGCTGTTCGCCAAGGACCCCGAGCGCGCCGCCCGCCGGCTCGTGCACATCCCGCTGGGCCGGTTCGCGGAGCCCACCGAGATCGCCGCCGCCGTCGCCTTCCTCGCCAGCGACGACTCCTCCTTCATCAACGCCACCGACTTCCTCGTCGACGGCGGCATCTCCGGCGCGTACGTCACCCCCCTCTAGAGCCCTGTCGTCAGAGTCCCGCCCGGCCCGCGGTGCCGGACACCGCGGGCCCGACCGGCACCGGACACGCACCACCCCCCCCAGCTCCCCCCACCCGACAGCCGGGCGTCAGCACGACGCCCGGCTGTCGTGCTCCACCACACCCGTGACGCCTTCACCGCCAAGGAGCGCTCACCCATGTCCCCACGCGCCACCACCCGCCGCCTCCAGGCGCTCGCCGCCGCCGCGATCACCGTCGCGGCCCTCGTCGCCGTCGCACCCACCGCGGAAGCCGCACACCCCGGAGCACCCTGTACCACCCCGCAGCTGAAGACCGGCTGGTACGGCGACAACCGGGCGCGCCTCCAGCAGCTCATCGACCGCTACGGCCGCTGCACCCCGTACCGGCCCGCCCGCACCCGACCCGTCGCCGTCTTCGACTGGGACAACACCGTCGTCAAGAACGACGTCGGCGACGCCACCATGTTCTGGCTGCTCCGCAACTCCCGGATCCGCCAGCCCGCCCACGGCGACTGGAGCACCACCAGCCGCTTCCTCAGCCCCGCCGCGGCCGACGCCCTCACCGACGCGTGCGGAGCCCTCGCCCGCCCCGGCACCCCGCTGCCCACCGCAACACCCGCCGGAGCCGGCTGCGCGGACGAGATCCACGCCGTCTACGGCACCGCCGCGACCCGCACCGGAGCCGCCGCCTTCACCGGCTGGGACCGCCGCACCATGGAACCCGGATACGCCTGGCTGGCCCAGCTCATGCACGGCTGGACCGCCCGCGAGATCCGCGGCTTCGCCGCCGCCGCCCGCACCGAGAACCTTGCCGCGCCCATCGGCGCCACCCAGCAGGTCGGCACCGGCCGGGCCACCGGCTGGGTCCGCTACTACGACCAGCAGCGGGACCTGATCGACAGCCTCCGGAAGGCCGGCTTCGACGTCTGGATCAGCTCCGCCTCCCCCCAACCGGTCGTCGAGGTCTGGGCCGAGAGCGTCGGAATCGACGCAGGCCACGTCATCGGCATCCGCAACACCACGACCCGCGGCGGGGCGTACACCAGCCACCTCCAGGGCTGCGGATCCGTCGCGGACGGCGCCGACACGATGATCAACTACATCGACGGCAAACGCTGCTGGATCAACAAGGAGGTCTTCGGAGTGCGCGGCCCCGCCGCCGAGAAGATCCAGCCGGCCGCCCGCCGCCAGGTGTTCGCGGCGGGCGACTCCGACACCGACATCTCGTTCCTGCGGGACGCCACCGCCCTGCGGCTCGTCGTGAACCGGAACAAGAACGAACTGATGTGCCGGGCCTACGACAACAGCGACGGCAAGTGGATCGTGAACCCGATGTTCATCGAGCCGAAGAAACAGCGGACCAGCCCCTACCCCTGCTCCACCACCGGCTACGTCGACCACGACGGCACGGCCGGCCCGGTCCGCCGCGGCGACAGCACCGTCATCCCGGACCAGACGGACACCGTCCACTAGAGGAAGGTGCGGCCCTCACCCCGGTACGTCGGCACGCTGTCCGTGACCCGGTCGCCCTCGACGAGGTGCAGGGTGTCGAACCGTTCGCACAGCTCGCCCGCCTTGGCATGGCGGAACCAGACCCGGTCGCCGATCAGCAGATCGTCGGCCGGGCCCCCCAGCAGCGGGGTCTGCACCTCGCCGGCACCCTCCTGCGGGTCGTAGCGCAGCCCCTGCGGCAGGTACGGCACCGGCAGCCGGTCCGGCCCCGCCGCACCGGAGGCCGGATAGCCGCCGCCGAGCACCGTCACCACCCCGACACCGGGCCTGCGCACCACAGGCTGCGCGAACAGCGCCGCCGGACGCCCGCGGAACGAGGTGTAGTTGTCGAAGAGCCGCGGTACGTACAGCCCAGACCCGGCGGCGATCTCCGTCACCGCGTCCTCGGCCGCGGTCTGCTGCACGCTGCCGGTACCGCCGCCGTTGACGAACTCCAGCTCCGGTACGACGGCCCGCACGGCCGCCACCACCTCGGCCCGCCGCGCCGCCAGCTCCCTGCGGGCCGCACCCTGCATCAGCCGGATGGCCCGGGACCGCAGCGGGCGCCCCGCCAGCGCGTCCCCGACCCCGGCGACATGGCCCTCGTACGCCATCAGCCCCACCACCCGGAAGCCGGGCCGGGCGGCGACCGTACGGGCCAGCGCGGCCAGCTGTGCGGGCTCGCGCAGCGGAGAGCGGCGCGCCCCGACCCGGATCCGGCCGCCCATCAGGTGCAGGGCGGTGTCCAGTTCCAGGCAGACCCGGATCTCCTCGGCCCCGCCGTCCCGGGCCGCGTCGATCAGCTCCAGTTGCGCGGGGTCGTCCACGAGTACGGTCACGGCGCCGGCCAGCTTGGCGTCGCCGGCCAGCTCGGCGAAACCGGCCCGGTCGGCGGAGGGGTACGCGAGGAGCACGTCCTCGAACCCGGACCGGGCCAGCCACAGCGACTCGGCGAGCGTGTACGACATGATCCCGGCGAACCCGGGCCGGGCCAGCACCCGTTCCAGCAGGGCGCGGCACCGGACCGACTTGCTGGCGACCCTGACCGGCTTGCCGCCGGCCCGGCGCACGAGGTCGTCGGCGTTGGCGTCGAAGGCCTCGAGATCCACGATGGCCAGCGGCGCGTCCAGGTGCGCGGTCGCCCGGTCGTACCGGGCGCGGTCGGCGGCGGGGGAGTTCATGGGCGGCAGCTTGCCAGAGGTCTGTACCGGTGGGTAGGGGTCCCGGCATCCACCCCGAAGCTCCGCCCCGCCCCGGCCTTGCCGGGAGCCGGGAGGTCGGGTGCGGGGTCAAGGCCCTGCGGTTCCGCCCTGGTCCCCGCGCCTCAATCGCCGGCGGGGCTGAAATGCAGCCGGGCGGGGCTGAGAGGGGGGCCAGCGGCGGTGGACGGGGACTGGCGGGGCTGAGGGTGGACCGGCGGAGGCGAGATGGGGTTTGGCGGGGGCCGGGAGGTCGGGTGCGGGTCAAGGCTTGGGGCTCCGCCCCGGGCCCCGCGCCTCAAACGCCGGCGGGGCTGAAATGCAGCCGGGCGGGGCTGAGAGGGGGGCCAGCGGCGGTGGACGGGGACTGGCGGGGCTGAGGGTGGACCGGCGGAGGCGGGAAGGGGGTTGGCGGGGGCCGGGAGGTTGGGTGTGGGTCAAGGCTTGGGGCTCCGCCCCGGGCCCCGCGCCTCAGTCGCCGGCGGGGCTGAAATGCGGCTGGCGGGCTGCAAGGGAGCCGGCGGAGCTGAAAGTGGACCGGCGGAGGCGGGAAGGGGGTTGGCGGGGGCCGGGAGGTCGGGTGCGGGTCAAGGCCTGGGCTCCGCCCCGGCCTCCGCGCCTCGAACGCCAGCGGGGCTGAGAGAGAAGCGGCCGGGGCTTGAAGCGGGCCAACGGGGGATGGATGGGGGTCGGCGGGGGCTGAAAAGGGAGCAGGTAGGGGAGAACGGGTGGCTGTGGGGGCTCGCAGGGGCGGGGGTGGGGGTGGGGTGGGGTGTTGGCCGGGACGTAAAACGTGATTTGTTGGCGCGTTGGGAGCCCGTACGGGCAGGCCCGGCCGAGGCGCCATAAATCATGCAGTCCCGGACGACATCCCACCCCGGCCCCGGCACCGACCCCCCTTCCACTCCCGCCCGGCCCCGCCAAGGCCGGGCCCCGGCGCCGACCCCCGCTGCCACTCCCGCCCCCCGGCCCCGCCAAGGCCCGGCCCCGGCACCGATCCCCGCTTCCGCTCCCGCCCGGCACCGCCAAGGCCCGGCCCCGGCGCCGCCCCCCTGCCACTCCCGCCCGGCCCCGCCTCGGCAGGGCCCGGACCGGCCCCTGCGCCGAGTTCGTCCCCACCGCGCGCGGCCCCGCAAAGGCTGCGTCGGCCCTGGGCCCCGCCCCCGCCCCGCAAAGGCTGCGTCGGCCCGGGGCCCGGCCTCCCGCCCCGCGGGGAGCGGCGGGGCGTTCTCGGGGACCACGTAGAGTACGGACAGGCAGCCGTACGGAACGGGGGGCGGAGCCGCCGGATGACCACGACGACACCGCGGACCACGATCCCGGGCGAGCCCGACCCCTGGTCCCCGCCGCCCCAGCCCGCCCACGCACCACCGCGCCGCCACCCCGGCCGCGTCGCGGCCGCCACCCTCTGCCTCCTCCTCGGCGGCGGCCTCCTCGGCGGCGCCGCCGTCACCACCTGGTCCGAACACCGCGCCGCGCACAGCCCCCTGCCCGCCGACGCCGCTCACCGCAAGGCCGGCTCGCTCTGGCGCTCGGCCCCCGTGGACAGCCTCCTCCCGCCCGTCCTCGCCGGCCCCTCGGCCGGCCCCGGCGGCGCCGACCGCACCTGGACCCGCATCGCCCTCGCCCCCGACGCCGACTGTCCGGCCGCCCTCGCGGCGGACTGGCAGGCCCTGCTGGCCCCCACCGGCTGCACCCGCGTCCTGCGCGCCACCTACACCGACGCCACCCGCAGCTCCCTGATCGCCGTCGGCATGGTCTTCACCCCCGCCGACGGACCCACGATGAAGACGCTCGACGGCCGCCTCCCCGCCCCGCCCGGCTACGGGTTCGACGACAGCCGGCGGGCCGCCTGGGCGGCCTCCGTACGCACGGAGGCCCCCGTCGTCGTGTACGCCGTCTCCGCCTTCGCCGACGGCCGTACCCAGGACGCCCCCCGCCCCGCCGAGGACCTCGTCAAGAAGGACGCCACGGGCGCGGCCGCCCAGGCCGGCCTCGGCCACGACGCCAAGGCCCTCGCCGAACGCCTGGGGCACGGCCTGGCGACCCTCGCCGCACCACCCGCAACGGACGCAACGGACGCCACCGCGCGCGCCACACCCGCCTCGAAGGCCGCACGATGACCCCCGCCCCCGCCCGCGCACAAACCTCCGCCCCCGCCCCCGCCCGCGCCGCGGCCGTGCTCGCCGCCGTCGCGCTGCTCGCGACCGCCACCGCCGCCCCGGCCGCCGCCGACACCATCCGCGACCGCCAGTGGGGCCTCCTGGCCCTGCGCGCCGAGGAGGCCTGGGGGACCACCCGCGGCGACGGCGTGACCGTCGCCGTCCTCGACACCGGCGTCGACGAGTCCCACCCGGACCTGTCCGGGCAGGTCCTCGCCGGCACCGACCTCATCGGCATGGGCGCGGGCCCCGGCGACCGCGCCTGGGCCCGCCACGGGACGGCCATGGCGAGCATCATCGCCGGGCACGGCCACGGCCCCAGCCGGAGCCAGGGCGTCCTCGGCATCGCCCCCCAGGCGCGGATCCTGCCGGTACGGGTGATTCTCGAAGAGGGGGACCCGGGCCGCGCCAAGGCCCGCGAGAGCAAGGGCGGCGCCCTGGCCGAAGGGATCCGCTGGGCCGTGGACCACGGGGCCGACGTCATCAACCTGTCCCTCGGCGACGACAGCGACTCCGCCCACCACGAGGCGGGCGAGGACGAGGCCGTCCAGTACGCCCTCTCCAAGGGCGTGGTCGTCGTCGCCTCGGCGGGCAACGGCGGCGAGTCCGGCGACCGCGTCTCCTACCCGGCCGCCTATCCGGGAGTCATCGCCGTGACCGCCGTCGACCGCCGCGGCCGTAAGGCCAAGTTCTCCACGCGCAACTGGTACGCCACCGTGAGCGCCCCCGGCGTCGACGTCGTCATCGCCGACCCCGACCGCTCCTACTACGAGGGCTGGGGCACCAGCGCAGCGGCGGCCTTCGTCTCCGGGGCGGCGGCCCTCGTCAAGGCCGCGCACCCCGACCTGTCCCCGGCCCAGGTCAAGAAGCTGCTGGAAGACACCGCCTCCGACTCCCCGGCGGGCGGCCGCGACGACGCCCGCGGCCACGGCATGGTGGATCCCGCCGCCGCCCTGCAGGTCGCGGAGGCGATGCGGCCGGAGGCCGCGGTGCCCGCCCCGGCCGCGGCCGGGAGCACGTACTTCGGCCCGGGTCCCGAGCCGGTCCGCCCGCCCGAGCGGTCCGCCCGGCTCGGCGCCCCGGCCGCCGCGGTCGCCGGAGCGGCACTGCTCGTCCTGGCCGCCGTACTGGCCCGGAGGCCGCGACGGGGTACCCGGGGCGGCGACGCGCACCCGGCACAGTAGGGTCGGGTAACTGTGGCGAACATGGCGAACAAGAACATTCCCGACCCGGGCTTCTCCGACGACGACGGCTCCGCCGATCCCGAGCTGACCGCGGCCCTCGCCGCGTGGGCCGAGGACCGCACCCAGGAGCCGCGGGTGCTGGCCGCGCTCAAGGGCGCCCGGCTGCTGGTCCCGGTGGTCGCGATGCTCGGCGAGGTGGAGACCGACCCGGAGACCGGCCTCAAGCGGGAGAAGACCAGCGACATGGCCGTCCCGACCCTGCGGGCGGGCGACCGCCGGGCCCTGCCCGCCTTCACCTCGATCGCCTCGCTCGCGCTGTGGGACCCGGCCGCCCGGCCGGTGGCCGTCCCGCTGCACCAGGCACTGGCGGCCGCCGCACACGAGAAGGCCGACACCATCGTGGTGGACCTGGCCGGCCCGGTCGCCTACCAGCTGACCGGTCCCGCGCTGCTCGCGCTCGCCGAGGGCCGCACGGACACCGACCCGCTGGCCGACCCGGCGGTGCGGGAGGCCGTACGGGCCGCCGTGTCCGGCGAGCCGGCCGTACTGCGCGCCCACCTCGGCCCGGGCGGGCCCGACGCCGACGGAATCCTCGCGATCGTGCTCGCCGCCGACGACGCGCAGGCGCCCGCCGCGGCCCGCCGCGTCGCCGAGGCCCTGGCGGCGGACACCACCCTGCGGGCCCGCCTGGTGCGCGGCCTGAACCTGGCGCTGCTGCCGGCGGACGCCCCGGTCCCGCCCGGCGAGCCGCTCTTCACCCGCTGAACGACGAAGGAGGGGCGGGCCGTGGATCACGGCCCGCCCCTCCTTCGCCGTTCCCGGTACGGGACCGGCCGGTGATCAGCCGAAGACCGGACCGGTGAACTTCTCGCCCGGGCCCTGGCCCGGCTCGTCCGGCACGATCGAGGCCTCGCGGAAGGCCAGCTGCAGCGACTTCAGGCCGTCGCGCAGCGGGGCGGCGTGGAAGGAGCTGATCTCGGTGGCGCTCGCGGTGACCAGGCCGGCGAGGGCCGTGATCAGCTTGCGGGCCTCGTCGAGGTCCTTGTGCTCGGAGTCCGGCTTGTCCAGGCCCAGGTTGACCGCCGCGGCGCTCAGCAGGTGCACGGCCACCGTGGTGATCACCTCGACGGCGGGCACGTCCGCGATGTCGCGGGTCATGGCGTCGTAGTCGGGGGCGCCGTCGGCAGCGGAATCGGTGGGGGTGGAGGGTGTCGCGTCAGTCATGCGCCCCACGATATGCCGTGCGGCGGGCTTGCAACGCGGGTGCTAGTATGTACATCGACCGGCCGGATGCTGTGGTGTCCGGCCCACAAGTGGAGGCTCCGTTCTCCCACCTGACCGCCTTCCGGGGCGGCGGGTCACCGGTCAGGCGGCATCCATCGTTCCGTACGGACGATGGAAAGCCGCCCGAGTCTGCGCCCCGCGTCTCGCATGCGGCGGTGCTCCGGTCGTATTGGAGCCCCTGCCTGTGCCCGGCGGGGCTTTTTTCATTCTCCCGCTGTGGTCGGTCTGACGGAAATACACGTCAGCGGCTGTCTGCCAGGCAGTCGTGTGGTGCTACCGAGGAGGATCCATCAGCACCGAGCCCCGCATCAACGACCGGATTCGCGTTCCCGAGGTACGACTCGTCGGTCCCAGCGGCGAGCAGGTCGGCATCGTGCCGCTTGCCAAGGCGCTTGAGCTCGCGCAGGAGTACGACCTCGACCTGGTCGAGGTCGCGGCGTCCGCACGCCCGCCGGTCTGCAAGCTCATGGACTACGGCAAGTTCAAGTACGAGTCGGCCATGAAGGCCCGTGAGGCGCGCAAGAACCAGGCGCACACGGTCATCAAGGAAATGAAGCTCCGGCCGAAGATCGACCCGCACGACTATGACACCAAGAAGGGTCACGTCGTTCGGTTCCTCAAGCAGGGCGACAAGGTCAAGATCACGATCATGTTCCGTGGTCGCGAGCAGTCCCGGCCGGAACTCGGCTACCGACTGCTGCAGCGTCTCGCTTCGGACGTCGAGGAGCTCGGCTTCATCGAGTCGAACCCGAAGCAGGACGGCCGAAACATGATCATGGTCCTCGGTCCGCACAAGAAGAAGACCGAGGCGATGGCCGAAGCCCGCGAGGCGCAGGCCGCCCGCAAGGCCGAGCGCCAGGGTGCCGCCGCTGCCGACGAGGCGACTCCTTCCAAGGAGGCCGCCCCGGTCGAGGCGACGGACACCAAGGATGCCGAGGTCACCGAGGCCGACGCCGGTGAGGCGAACGCCGAGGCCTGATTCCGAGGCACCTGTCTCGAATCACCTACACACCATGACGCTCCCACCAGCCGGTCCGGTCCGGACCGGCGAGGGAGCGCCACCGACGAGGAGATAACGGCGCCATGCCGAAGAACAAGACGCACAGCGGTACCAAGAAGCGCTTCAAGGTCACCGGCTCCGGCAAGGTGCTCCGCGAGCGCGCCGGCAAGCGCCACCTGCTCGAGCACAAGTCGTCCCGTGTCACCCGCCGCCTCACCGGCAACGCGGAGATGGCTCCCGGCGACGCCGCGAAGATCAAGAAGCTTCTCGGCATCTGACATCCACCGCTCCCCTGCCGGGAGCGGATGCATGTCGAGACCGGGACCCCATCGAATTTCCGGGTCGTGTGAAGACACCCACGGCCCCGCTACAAGGAGTTAAAAAGTGGCACGCGTCAAGCGGGCAGTAAACGCCCACAAGAAGCGCCGGGCGATCCTCGAGGCGGCCTCCGGCTACCGCGGTCAGCGTTCGCGCCTGTACCGCAAGGCCAAGGAGCAGGTCACCCACTCGCTGGTCTACAACTTCAACGACCGCAAGAAGCGCAAGGGCGACTTCCGTCAGCTGTGGATCCAGCGCATCAACGCCGCTGCCCGCCAGAACGGCATGACGTACAACCGCCTCATCCAGGGTCTGAAGGCCGCCAACATCGAGGTGGACCGCAAGATCCTCGCGGAGCTGGCCGTCAACGACGCCAACGCGTTCGCCGCGCTCGTCGAGGTCGCGCAGAAGGCCCTCCCGGCCGACGTCAACGCCCCCAAGGCCGCCGCGTAAGGCCTGGCCGGCCGCTCGATCGGCCGGCACCCTCGGACCCGCAGGCGAACCGCCTGCGGGTCCGAGTGCTTTCCCCGCCCCGCAGGGGGCGCACCGCCCGCGCTCCGCGCGTTGCGCGCGCCCCGCACCACCGGGCTCCGCACCACCGCGCCCTGGGCGCCCGCACCCCGAGAGAGAACCGCAGAGACCATGGCTGACCTGGGTCACCCCGCCGAGCTGATCTCCCCCCGATCCCCGCGGGTGGCCGCCGCCAGGCGGCTGGCGCGGCGCAACTTCCGCACCAAGGAGCGCCGGTTCATCGCCGAGGGCCCCCAGGCGGTCCGCGAGGCCGTCGAGCACCGCGGCCCCACGGGCGCCCCGACCCTGATCGAGCTGTTCGCCACGGTCGAGGCCGCCGAGCGCTACTCCGAGATCATCGGTGCGGCCCTGGATGCGGGCGCCCGCGTGCACCACGCCTCCGACGAGGTGCTCGCCGAGGTCTCCCAGACCGTCACCCCGCAGGGACTCGTCGGTGTCTGCCACTTCCTCGACTCGCCCTTCGAGGAGATCCTCAAGGCCGGGCCCAAGCTCGTCGCGGTCCTCGCGCACGTCCGCGACCCCGGCAACGCCGGTACGGTGCTGCGCTGCGCGGACGCCGCCGGCGCCGACGCGGTGGTGCTGACCGACGCCTCGGTCGACCTCTACAACCCCAAGTCCGTACGGGCCTCCGTGGGCTCCCTCTTCCACCTCCCGGTCGCGGTCGGCGTCCCGGTGGAACAGGCCGTGGAGGGGCTGCGCGCGGCCGGCGTACGGATCCTGGCGGCCGACGGAGCCGGTGAGGACGACCTCGACGCCGAACTGGACGCGGGCACCATGGGCGGCCCCTCCGCCTGGGTCTTCGGCAACGAGGCCTGGGGCCTGCCGGAGGAGACCCGGGCCCTCGCGGACGCCGTCGTGCGGGTCCCGATCCACGGGAAGGCGGAGAGCCTGAACCTGGCGACGGCCGCCGCCGTGTGCCTCTACGCATCCGCGCGTGCACAGCGGGCGCCCGGAGGGTGCCGCTCCGTGACCCCCAGCTAGTAGTGTGGCGGCCCGGAGGGGCCCACTGCGCTACTCGGAGATGTGGGGTACGGGGACATGACCGTCGGTACGAACAGCTCACCCGGAGCCGCTGACGCGGCCGAGGAGCGGTTCCGGGACGCCCCCGCAGCCCCGGCCGCGGCCGTGGATGGGCTGTGCGGCGTGCCGCCGCAGGCCGTGGACTCGGGCCGCGCGCGAGGCGCCCGGCCGCCGGTCCGGACCGGCCGGGCGGCCGGCGAGGCCCCGGCCGGCGGCCTCGGCTTCGCGATGGACCCCGACTGCCTGCCCGACGGGCTCGTCGTCGCCGACGAGCGCGGCCGGGTGGTCTGCTTCAACGCGGCCGCCGCCCGGATCACCCAGCTCGCGCCGGAGCGGGCGCTCGGCGCCCCCATCGACCGGGCCCTTCCGCTGGAGGACCTCGAAGGCCGCCGCTGGTGGGCGCTGACGGACCCGTACGGGGGCCTCGCCACCCGCCGCGGGCAGCCCGAGCGGAACCTGCTGCTCCCCGGGGGCCGCGAGGTGCTCGTCTCCGCGAGCTACGTCCGCACCCACCCCACCGGCCCGGTGCGCCGCCTCGTGGTCACCCTGCGCGGCACCGAGGCCCGCCGCCGCACCGAGCGCAGCCACGCCGAACTGATCGCCACCGTCGCCCACGAGCTGCGCTCCCCGCTGACCTCCGTCAAGGGGTTCACCGCGACCCTGCTCGCCAAGTGGGAACGGTTCACGGACGACCAGAAGCGGCTGATGCTGGAGACCGTCGACGCCGACGCCAACCGCGTCACCCGCCTCATCGCGGAGCTCCTGGACATCTCGCGCATCGACTCCGGCCGGCTGGAGGTGCGCCGCCAGCCGGTGGACATCGCCACCGCCGTGGGCCGGCACGTCCAGGCGCTCACCGCGAACGGCCAGGACCCCGCACGCTTCCTCGTCAGCGTCAGCCGCCCGCTGCCCGACCTGTGGGCCGATCCGGACAAGATCGACCAGATCCTGGGCAACCTCCTCGAAAATGCGGTGCGCCACGGCGAAGGAACGGTCACCATCGGGGTGTCGCCGCATGAGAAGGGAACCGCCGTCACCGTGTCCGACGAAGGCCCCGGGATCCCCGAGGAGTCGATGGCCCGCGTCTTCACCCGCTTCTGGCGGGGAAGCAAGCGCGGCGGCACCGGCCTGGGCCTGTACATCGTCAAGGGCATCGTGGAGGCGCACGGCGGCACCATCACGGTCGGCCGCGGCCCCGGAGGGGGCGCCGAGTTCCGATTTATCCTGCCCGTGAGCGCCCCGGCCTATCTCACGCAGTAGTCCTGCGGAGGGTCTCGCCGGGCGGCCCACGGGCTCCTTCACCCCCAGCGACCTTTAGACTCGTCCTTTGGCACCTTTGTGTCCTTGTGCCGAGCGCGTCCTGCGCGTCGCGCGGGGGACCCACCAGCCAGCCATCGGAAGTACGGGAAGAGATGTCGGCACCGAACAAGTCGTACGACCCTGTCGAGGTCGAGGCACTGAAACCGGAAGAGATCGAGCGCATGCGGGACGAGGCGCTCGCCGCCTTCGCGTCCGCCGGCGACCTCGACGCGCTGCGCGAGGCGAAGACCGCGCACATGGGCGACCGCTCGCCCCTGGCGCTCGCCAACCGCGAGATCGGCGCCCTGCCCCCGCAGGCCAAGGCCGATGCGGGCAAGCGCGTCGGCCAGGCCCGCGGCGCCGTGAACAAGGCCTTCGGGGCCCGTACCGTCGAGCTCGAGGCCGAGCGCGACGAGCGGGTGCTGGTCGAGGAGGCGGTGGACGTCACGCTGCCGTACGACCGCACGCCCGCCGGCGCCCGCCACCCCCTGACCACGCTGATGGACCGCGTCGCGGACATCTTCGTCGCCATGGGCTACGAGGTCGCGGAGGGCCCCGAGGTCGAGGCGGAGTGGTTCAACTTCGACGCCCTCAACTTCACGCCCGACCACCCGGCGCGCCAGATGCAGGACACCTTCTTCGTCAAGGGGCCCGAGGGCACCGAGGGCGACGAGTCCGGTGTCGTGCTGCGCACCCACACCTCCCCGGTGCAGGCGCGCTCGCTGCTGGAGCGCAAGCCCCCCGTCTACATCGTCTGCCCGGGCCGCGTGTACCGCACCGACGAGCTCGACGCGACGCACACCCCGGTCTTCCACCAGGTCGAGCTGCTCGCCGTGGACGAGGGCCTGACCATGGCTGACCTGCGCGGCACCATCGACCACATGGTCAAGGAGCTGTTCGGCGAGGAGACCACCACCCGGCTGCGCCCGCACTTCTTCCCCTTCACCGAGCCGTCCGCCGAGATGGACATGCAGTGCTACGTGTGCCGCGGCGAGTCGGTGGGCAACCCCGACCGTCCCTGCCGCACGTGTTCCAGCGAGGGCTGGATCGAGCTCGGCGGCTGCGGCATGGTCAACCCCAAGGTGCTGACCGCCTGCGGTGTGGACCCGGAGAAGTACAGCGGGTTCGCCTTCGGCTTCGGCATCGAGCGGATGCTGATGTTCCGTCACAACGTTGAAGACATGCGAGACATGGTCGAGGGTGACGTTCGTTTCACCCGGCCTTTCGGGATGGAGATCTGATGCGGGTCCCGCTTTCGTGGCTGCGGGAGTACGTCGACCTCCCCGCCGGTGAATCCGGTCGCGACGTCGCGGCCAAGCTCGTCGACGCCGGCCTGGAGGTCGAGACGGTCGAGCAGCTCGGCGCCGGCCTCAAGGGCCCCCTCGTCGTCGGCCAGGTGCTGACCATCGAGGAGCTCGAGGGCTTCCGCAAGCCGATCCGGTTCTGCACCGTCGACGTCGGCTCCGCCAACGGCACCGGTGAGCCGCAGGAGATCGTCTGCGGCGCCCGGAACTTCTCCGTCGGCGACAAGGTCGTCGTGGTCCTGCCCGGCGCCGTCCTGCCCGGCGACTTCGCGATCGCCGCGCGCAAGACGTACGGCAGGACCTCGCACGGCATGATCTGCTCCGGCGAGGAGCTCGGCATGGGCGACGACGGCACGCACGGCATCATCGTGCTGCCGCCGGAGCACGAGACCGGCACCGACGCGATCGAGCTGCTCCAGCTCGTCGACGAGGTGCTGCACATCGACGTCACCCCGGACCGCGGCTACTGCATGTCCCTGCGCGGCATCGCCCGCGAGGTGGCCACCGCCTACGGCCTGCCGCTGCGCGACCCGGCCCTGCTCGACGTGCCCGGACCGAACTCGTACGGCTACCCGGTCAGGATCGACGACCCGGCCGGCTGCGACCGCTTCACCGCCCGCACCGTCACCGGTCTCGACCCCGAGGCCCGCTCCCCGATCTGGCTCCAGCGCCGCCTGCAGAAGGCCGGCATGCGCCCGATCTCGCTCGCCGTCGACATCACCAACTACGTGATGCTCGAACTGGGCCAGCCGCTGCACGCCTACGACCGCTCGCGGATCGACGGCACCATCGGCGTCCGCCGCGCCGAGCAGGGCGAGAAGTTCACCACCCTCGACGGTGTCAAGCGCACGCTCGACGCCGAGGACCTGGTGATCACCGACAACAGCGGGCCGATCGGTCTCGCCGGTGTCATGGGCGGCGCCAACACCGAGATCGCCGACTCCGTCACCGACCCGGAGACCGGCGCCGTCACCGGCACCACCGACGTGGTCATCGAGGCCGCGCACTTCGACTCCGTGTCGATCTCGCGCACCGCCCGCCGCATGAAGCTCTCCTCCGAGGCCTCCAAGCGCTTCGAGCGGGGCGTCGACCCGCTGGCCGCCGCCGCGGCCGCACAGCGCACCGTCGACCTGCTCGTACTTCTCGCGGGCGGCACCGCCGAGGCCGGGGTCACCGAGGTCATCGCCCCCGGCGCGCCGCGCACCATCGCGATGGCCGCCGACCACCCGGACCGGGTCGCGGGCATGGACTACGGCCGTGAGACCGTCGTACGCCGCCTCCAGGAGATCGGCTGCGACGTCTACGGCCAGGACGAGCTCGTCGTCACGCTGCCCTCGTGGCGGCCCGACCTCGCCGCACCCAACGACCTCGCCGAAGAGGTCATCCGGCTGGAGGGCTACGGGAACCTCCCGTCGACCCTGCCGCAGGTGCCCTCCGGCCGCGGCCTGACCGCCCGCCAGCAGCTGCACCGCCGGGTCGGCCGCGCGCTGGCCGGCGCCGGCTACGTCGAGGCGCTCAGCTACCCCTTCCTCGGGGAGGGCGTCTTCGACCAGCTCCAGCTGCCGGCGCACGACGCCGCCCGCCAGGTCGTCACGCTGGTCAACCCGCTCTCCGACGAGGAGCCGGCGCTGCGCACCACGCTGCTGCCGGGTCTGCTCGGCGCGCTGCGCCGCAACGACAGCCGGGGCAGCCACGACCTCGCGCTCTTCGAGACCGGTTCGGTCTTCCGGGCCGCCGCGCAGCCGGGTGTCGCCGTACGGCTGCCCGTCGACCGGCGTCCCACCGACGAGGAGATCGCCACCCTGGACGCGGCGCTGCCCGCGCAGCCGCGGTACGCCGCGGTCGTGCTGGCCGGTGCCCGCGAGCAGGCCGGCTGGTGGGGCAAGGGCCGCCCGGCCGACTGGGCGGACGCCGTCCAGGCGGCCCGTGCGCTGGCCGTCGAGGCCGGCGCCGAGCTCGTCGTCCGCCAGGGCCAGTACGGCCCCTGGCACCCGGGCCGCTGCGCCGAGCTGGTCGTCACCATCGACGGTGTGGAGCAGGTCATCGGCCACGCCGGCGAGCTGCACCCGCGTGTGGTCAAGGCCATGGGCCTGCCGGCCCGCACCAGCGCGATGGAGCTCGACCTGGACCGCCTCGCCGCGGCCGGCGGAGAGGCCGTCCAGGCGCCCCGGATCTCCTCCTTCCCGGTGGCGACCCAGGACGTCGCGCTGATCGTGGACGCGTCCGTCCCGGCGTCCTCGGTGGAGGCCGCGCTGCGCAAGGGCGCGGGCGAACTCCTGGAGTCGCTGCGCCTGTTCGACGTGTTCACCGGTGAGCAGGTCGGCGAGGGCAAGAAGTCCCTGGCGTACGCGCTGCGCTTCCGCGCGACCGACCGGACCCTGACCGCCGAGGAGTCCACGGCCGCGCGCGACGCGGCGGTGGCGCTCGCCGGGGAGCGGACCGGGGCGGTGCTCCGGGGCGCGTAGCCGTACGGTCCTCGGACCCGTTCGAGGCCTGGTGAGGGGCCTGTCCGCCATCGGACAGGCCCCTCACTCATTCGGGTGAGAAGCTCCGCGGCCCATGTCGGGGGCCGCCGTCCGGTCGACACAATCGACCCGGCCGGAGGGGAGTCCTACGGATGATCACGCGCAGGGAGATGACCCGGGTGCGCCGGGTGTGCGTCGCCGCCTGGGGTGGTGCCGCGGTGTCCTGGGAGCTGGCCACGCCGGGGCCGCTGGTGCCGAGCCTGGCCACGTGTGCGGCGTTCCTGCTGCTGGCCACCGGGTGCGCGCTGCACATCCGGCGCGGGCTGCTGGCCGAGCTGCGCCGGTCGCAGGAGATCGCGGGCGCCGCGCAGCGGGCCCTGCTGCGGCCGCTGCCGGGCCGCGTCGACGGTGTGACCCTGGCCGCGGCGCAGCTCTCCGCGAGCCGGGGCGCCGCGGTGGGCGGCGATCTGTACGAGGCCGTGCCGACGGCGCACGGGATCCGGGTGGTCATCGGGGACGTACGCGGCCACGGGCTGCCGGCGCTGGGTGCGGCGGCGGCCGTCCTCGGGGCCTTCCGCGAGGCCGCGTACGACGAGCCGTCGCTCGGCGGTGTCCTGCTGCGGATGGAACGGGCCCTGGGCCGGCACGTACGGGACCGGGCCCGCGCGGAGCATCCGGCCGTGTGCGCCGGTGAGCCGGAGTCCCCGGCGGCCGAGGAGTTCGTGACGGTCCTGCTGCTCCAGATCGCCCCGGACGACACCCTGACCGCCCTGAACTGCGGCCACCCGTGGCCGTATGTGATCAGACCGGCCCCGGAGCCCTGCGCGGTGCGCAGCGGTGGCTCGGCCCCGGACCCCGCCTCCCGGTCGTCGCCCCGGTCGCCGGCGGGGCTCGCATGGCTCGCCGGGGAGACCCTGCCGCCGCTCGGCGTGGTGCCCTTACCGCCGGATCCGCGGCCGCAGGCGTGCGGGGAACTGCGGCCCGGGGAGACGCTGTTCCTGCACACCGACGGGGCCGAGGACGCGCGGGACGCCGCCGGGCGGTTCTTCCCGCTGCGGAGCGTCCTCGCCGAGGCGCCGCTCACGCCCGCGCGGCTGGTCGCAGGCGTGCACGCGGCCCTGCTGCGGCACACCGGCGGGAGACTCGCCGACGATGTCGCCCTGCTGGTGCTCCGCAACGACCGGCACTGACCACCGGCACCGACCACCGCACCGACCAGCGGCACGACCACCGGCACCGGCCACGCACGCCGGGCCCGGTGGATGGGCCCGGCGCGCGTCCGGTCCGGTCCGCCGCCGGGGCCCGGCGACCAACCGGGCGCCGGCGGAACCGGAAGGCGCCGCCCGCCTGCCATGGAGTGTCGGGCAGACAGCAGGACGGGCGGCGCGGTGACGGGTCGTCGCACTGTTCGAGGGGGAGCCGACGACCCGAGCTCCTCTTGGCGAGGGTCTTCAGTCAAGCGCCTCCGGGGGGCCGTGCGGCAGAGTGCGGAACGCATTTATGCGCGTACTTACTTCACACCCCGTGTGAATCGAATGCAGTACACCCCGTGTGAACCCTGCACCCACTAGCCTGATACCGACGAGCTCCGGGAGCGGCCCATGCAGCCCAATGTCCTGCTCGACGCCCTCCTCGCCGAGGCGGGCATGTCCCACGCCGGGCTCGCCGCGCACGTGAACCAGGCGGGGCGTATCCGCGGGCTGGCCCTGCGCTACGAACACACCGCCGTGACCCGGTGGCTGAAGGGGCAGCGGCCGCGCGGCCAGGTCCCCGACCTGATCTGCGAGGTGCTCGGCGGCCGGCTGCGGCGGCCCCTCGGGCTGGACGACATCGGCCTCGGCGTGCCGGACCAGCCGGTCTCCCTGCATGCGTCCCCGCTCAGCGGGTTCGTGGACCGGGCCGCCGCCCTGTGGCGCTCCGACGGCCAGGCCCGGCCCCAACTGCTCACCGCCGAGGCGGTCACCGGCACCCCGGCCGTCATCCCGGTCTGGGAATGGGAGAATCCGCCCGAGGACGCCGACGTCTCCCGCGACGGGCCCCTGCGGATCGGTCCGGAGCACGTCGAGATGCTGAAGGCCGCCCGCGTCCACTACGAGCTGATGTACCGCCGGGCCGGCGGCATGGCCACCCGTGACCGGATCGTCCGCTTCCTCGGCACCGAGACCGCGCCGATGCTGCGCGGGAGTTACCCCGACGACCTCGGCCGGCGGCTGCACCGGGCCACCGGCTCGCTGGTGGCGGTGGCGGGGATCTGCGCGTACGACTCGGACGCGCACGGGCTGGCCCAGCGCTACTTCCACCAGGCGCTGCGGCTGGCCAAGGCGAGCGGCGACCGGGGGCTCGGGGCGTATGTGATCGCCCTGATCGTCAACCAGTCCCTGCACCTGAGGGAGTACCGCCAGGCCGTCGCCTTCGCCGAGGCCGCCCTGCGGGCCGCGGGCCGGCACACCACCCCGGCGCTCGCCGCCGACCTGCACGCCATGCAGGCCAAGGCGTACGCCCAACTCGGCGACGCGCAGGCCGCGCTGGCGTGCATCCGGGGCGCCGAGGCGGCCGCCGCGCGGATCCGGCCGGGCAGCGAACCGGACGAGACCGGCTACGTGCAGCCCGGCCTCGTCAACGTGCAGGTCGCCGAGGCACTGCTCAGTCTGGGGGATCTGGAAGCCGCGCGGGTCCAGGCGGCCGCAGCCGTCGGTACCCCCGCGCACGACCGCGGCCGGGTGCACCGGCTGGCGATGCTCTGCGAGATCCAGCTACGGCAGGGGGAAGCGGACCGGGCCGCGGCGGGTGCGGCCGAGATGGCCGAGCGGGCCCGGGGGATGGAGTCGCTGCGGCTGCGCGACCGGCTGTACGCGGTCCGTGAACAGCTGCTGACCAGCGGTTGTTCGGACGCCCAGGAGACCGTGCGGCTCATCGACGGGGCATTGCGCGTTCCGCTGTGACAGGGCAACTGCTGCGATGTTTGCCACCTACTCGAACGGAAGGTGGCACAGCCGTGCAGTGGACGAACCTGAGTGAGCAGACTGTGTACAAGAACCGCTGGTTCGATGTGAATCTCGCCGATGTGGAACTTCCCGACGGCCGGCACCTGGACCACTTCGTGATCCGGCTGCGCCCGGTGGCCGTGGCCACGGCCGTCAACGAGGCCAACGAGGTGCTGCTGCTCTGGCGGCACCGCTTCATCACCGACAGCTGGGGCTGGGAACTGCCCGCCGGGGTGGTCGAGGACGGCGAGGACATCGCCGCCGCGGCGGCCCGCGAGATGGAGGAGGAGTCGGGCTGGCGGCCCGGCCCCCTCCACCACCTGATGACCGTCGAGCCGTCCAACGGTCTGACCGACGCCCGGCATCACCTGTACTGGGCGGACGGGGCCACCTACACCGGCCACCCCGAGGACGACTTCGAGTCCTCGCGCCGGGAGTGGGTCCCCCTCAAGCTCGTGCCGGACATGATCGCGGACGGGGAGATCCCGGCCGCCAACATGGCGGCCGGGCTGCTCCTGCTGCACCACCTGCGGCTCGGCAGGTAGCTGCGGCTCACCCGGGCGGTCAGCCGTACGGGTAGAAGCCCGCGCCCGTCTTGCGGCCCAGGCGGCCGGCGTCGACCATCCGCTGGAGCAGCGGAGGAGCGGCGTACAGCGGCTCCTTGTACTCCGCGTACATCGAGTCGGCGATCGAGGCGATGGTGTCCAGACCGATGAGGTCGGACAGCTTCAGCGGGCCCATCGGGTGGGCGCAGCCCAGCTCCATGCCGTTGTCGATGTCCTCGCGGCTCGCGATGCCCGACTCGAACATCCGGATCGCGGACAGCAGGTAGGGGACGAGGAGGGCGTTGACGACGAAGCCGGAGCGGTCCTGGGCGCGGACCGCGTGCTTGCCGAGCACGTCCCGCACCAGGGCCTCCGCCCGCTTGATGGTCTCCTCGCCCGTGGTCAGCGCCGGGATCAGCTCGACGAGCTTCTGCACGGGGGCCGGGTTGAAGAAGTGGATGCCGATGACCTGGTCGGGCCGCGAGGTCGCGACGGCCAGCTTGACCAGCGGGATCGAGGAGGTGTTGGAGGCGAGGATCGCGTCCGGCCGGGTGATCACCTGGTCCAGGACCTGGAAGATCTCCGTCTTGACCTGCTCGTTCTCGACGACCGCCTCGATGACGAGGTCGCGGTCGGCGAACTCGCCGAGGTCGGTGGTGAAGGTGAGGCGGGCCAGGGTGGCGTCCCGCTCCTCTTCGGTGATCTTGCCGCGCTCGGCGGCCTTGGTCAGGGAGTTCTGAAGCCGGGTACGGCCGATCTCCAGGGCTTCGCCGGTGGTCTCGGCGACCTTGACCTCAAGGCCGCTTCGGGCGCACACCTCGGCGATACCCGCGCCCATCTGGCCACAGCCCACTACGCCGACGCGTGTGATGTCGGAAGGGAGGTCAGTCACTTCGTGCCTTTCGCAGCTCATCCGTCGGCGGGTCCCCCGTACGATTCCGGCGCCCGCCACGCCCCCCGACGTTACTCCCGACCTTGCGCGGCACGGCGGGCCGGGGCGGGCATGCTGGGCGGGCACCGCGCATCGTCACTCAGCGAAACGGAGGCGTCACATGGCGCACATCGGCCGACGGGCACTGCTGGCAGGAGCGGCGGGGGTGATCGCCGCCGCGACGGGGGGACCGGTGTTCGCCGGGCCGCGCAGGTCCGGCCCGCTCCCCGCGGGGGGAGCCGGCACCCCCGAGTTCCGGGGGATGTGGATCGCGACCGTCTCGAACGTGGACTGGCCCTCGCGCAGCGGGCTGTCCGCGGCGACCCAGCGCAGGGAGCTGCTCGCCCTGCTCGACACCGCCGTCCGCCGCCGGCTCAACGCCGTGATCCTCCAGGTCCGGCCGGCCGCCGACGCGCTGTGGCCGTCCCCGTTCGAGCCCTGGTCGCAGTGGCTGACCGGACAGCAGGGGGTCGATCCGGGCTGGGACCCCCTCGGCACGGCCGTCGCCGAGGCGCACGCCCGCGGTCTGGAGCTGCACGCGTGGTTCAACCCGTACCGGGTGGCCAACCACACCGACTTCGACCGGCTGGTGCCCGAGCACCCGGCGCGGCAGGACGGCTGGACGGTCGAGTACGGCGGGAAGCTCTACTACAACCCCGGGGTGCCCGAGGTGCGCCGGTTCGTGCAGGAGGCCATGCTCGACGCGGTGACCCGCTACCCGCTGGACGCGGTCCACTGGGACGACTACTTCTACCCCTATCCGGTCGAGGGCGAGTACTTCGACGACGACGCCGCCTACGAGGAGTACGGCGGCGGCTTCTCCTCGCGGGCGGCCTGGCGCCGCGGCAACACCGACACCCTGGTCCGCGAGATGTCGCAGCGGCTGCGCGCCCTGCGGCCCGCGGTCAGGTTCGGCATCAGCCCCTTCGGGATCTGGCGCAACTCCGACCGGGACCCGGCCGGCTCGAAGACCCGTGGCCTCTCGGCGTACGACGACCTGTACGCGGACACCCGCAAGTGGGTCCGCCAGGGCTGGATCGACTACGTCGTGCCGCAGGCCTACTGGCACATCGGACATCCGACGGCCGACTACGCGGCGCTCGTCCCCTGGTGGGCCCGGACCGTCGCGGGCACCGGTGTGGACCTGTACGTGGGGGAGGGGCTGTACCGCTGCGACGCGAACAGCCCCACCGCGGCCTGGCGGGATCCGGCGGAGCTGTCCGAGCACGTGCGGTTCGCCCGCGGATACCCGGAGGTCCGCGGCCACGTCTACTTCTCGGCGAAGCAGGTGGCCGCGGACCCCAACGGGGCGATGGCACGTGTGGTCGCCGACCATTACGGCTCGGCCGTGCCGCCGCGGTGACTCAGTGCCTGTCGGTGCCCGTCAGAGTGTCAGTGCCTGGGCTCTGCGGGGTGGCGGACCACGCAGTCGGGTCCGGGAGCCATCAGCGCTTCGTGTCCGTCCTGGAAGCGGACCCGGTACGGGGGCGTCCCGTTCTCGCCGAGCACCTGGGTGATCTCGCCTACTTTGTCGGGTTGTCCGACGATCCTGCCGTGCTGCACCAGCTGGTCGCCCTCGGTAGCTCGCATGTCTGACCTCCTCGGTGGCGCTCCGATCCGGTGCTAGCAGTTTAGGTCGTTCCGGGGTTGTTTGACCCGTTGGGTCACCACGATGCAGACGAGAACCGCGCAGGCCGCGGCCGGTGCGGCGGGGGCGAGGTGCTCCCCGAGGAGCGCCACGGACCAGACCAGGGTCAGCAGCGGCTGCGCGAGCTGGAGCTGGCTGGCCCGGGGCGCTCCGATCTCGGCCATGCCCCGGTACCAGACGTACAGGCCGAGGAAGGTCGAGCCGGCCGCCGCCCAGACCAGCCCGGCCAGACCGTGGCCGGTGAGGTGCACCGGTTCGTACGCGAGCCCGAGCGCCGAGCCGGCCACGCTGAGCGGCAGGCACAGCACCAGGGCCCAGCCGATCACCTGCCAGCCCGGCAGGACACGGGCCAGCCGGCCGCCCTCGGTGTAACCGGCCGCACACACCAGCAGCGCGGCGAACAG
Organism: Streptomyces yangpuensis; assembly: GCF_024666385.1. Classification (NCBI taxonomy): domain Bacteria; kingdom Bacillati; phylum Actinomycetota; class Actinomycetes; order Kitasatosporales; family Streptomycetaceae; genus Streptomyces; species Streptomyces yangpuensis. The sequence continues at coordinate 1,521,395 of NZ_CP102514.1, read as the reverse complement.
GTACCCGTCGCCGGCGGAGAGGGAGCCGCCGCTCTGCGCCAGGGTGAAGCCGAGCACCACCACGGCCCCGGCCACGGCGGCGGCCCAGAAGGCCCGCGGGGGCCGGGTACCGGTGCGCAGCGCGGACAGTGCGGCCGTGGTCAGCGGAAGCAGGCCGACCACGACGGCGGCGTGCGAGGTGGTGGACGTCCGCAGCGCCAGGGTCGTCAGCAGCGGGAAGCCGACGACCACCCCGCCGGCGACGACGGCGAGCCCCGCCCAGTGCTCACGGGCCGGCGGCGCCACCCGGCGGGCCAGCAGGAAGACGCCCGCGACAGCGGCCGCCAAGACGCTGCGCAGGGCCACGAGGGACCACGGGCCGAAGCTCTCCAGGCCCCACGCGGTGGCGGGGAAGGTCAGCGAGAAGGCGACGACGCCGAGCGAGGCGAGAGCCGTACCCCGCAGCAGCGGATTCTTCACCGCTATCGCGTTCGGGAGAGTAGCGCTATTCTGTGCTGTCATGTATGAGCGTAGCAGTGTCGCGGAGCTGGCAGATTCACTGCGGTCCGAACTGAATCGCTACTCGATAGGTGGAAAGCTGCCGTCGAGCCGGGCCCTGGTCGAGCGCCACCGGGTCAGCCCTGTCACCGTCTCCCGGGCTCTCGCCCAGCTCGCCGCCGAAGGTCTCGTCGTCACCAGGCCCGGAGCCGGCGTCTTCCGCGCCGCGCCGCGTACGCCGCTGCCGGCGGCCGGGGACACCTCCTGGCAGGAGGTCGCCCTCAGCGCCGAGGGGGCCGGTGACATCGTCCCGCGCTCGGTGGACGCCTCCGGGGTGCTGGCCTGCCTGGCCGCGCCGCCGCCCTCGGTGATCGCCCTCAACAGCGGATACCTGCACTCCTCCATCCAGCCCGAGCGGGCCATGGCCGCCGCGCTCGCCCGGGCCGGGCGGCGCCCCGGGGCCTGGGACCGGCCGCCCATGGAAGGGCTGCCGGAGCTGCGCGACTGGTTCGCCCGCGAGATCGGCGGCGCGGTCGCGGCCGCCGACGTCCTGGTGACCGCGGGCGGGCAGAGCGCGCTGACCACCGCCCTGCGGGCGCTGGCCCCGCCCGGGGCGCCGGTCCTGGTGGAGTCCCCGACCTACCCCGGGCTGCTGGCCATCGCCCGCGCCTCCGGGTGCCGGCCGGTGCCCGTGCCGGTGGACGCCGACGGGGTCCGGCCGGAACTGCTGGCCGCCGCCTTCGAGGCGACCGGGGCGCGGGTGTTCGTCTGCCAGCCGCTCTTCCAGAACCCCACCGGCGCCGTCCTGGCTCCCGGGCGGCGCCCGGAGGTGCTGCGGATCGCGCGGGCCGCCGGGGCCTTCGTGGTCGAGGACGACTACGCCCGCGCGCTGGCCCACGACGACTCCGGGCCGCTGCCCGCGACCCTGGCCGCCGAGGACCACGACGGCGTCGTCGTGCATGTCAGGTCCCTGACCAAAGCCACCTCGCCCAGCCTGCGGGTCGGCGCACTGGCCGGCCGGGGCCCGGTGGTGGAGCGGCTGCGCGCCGTCCAGGTCGTGGACAGCTTCTTCGTACCCCGCCCGCTCCAGGAGGCGGCCCTGGAACTGGTCGGCGCGCCCGCCTGGCCGCGCCACCTGCGCACGGTGGCCGCCGAACTGCGCCACCGCCGCGACGTGCTCGCCGGCGCGCTGCGGCGGGAGCTGCCCGGCCTGACCGTGCCCCATCCGCCCACCGGCGGTTACCAGCTGTGGGCCAGGATGACCGGGGGCGGCGACGACGCGTCCTTCGCGGCCGCGGCCCTGCGCGCCGGTGTCGCGGTGGCTCCCGGACGCCCCTACTTCTGCGCCGAACCGCCCGCCCCGTACGTCCGGCTGAGCTTCGCCGGAGTCTCCGGCCCGGGCGAGCTGGTGGAGGCCGTCCAGCGGCTGAGGGCGGGCCTGGGCGAGGAGCCGGGCGGCGGCCTCACCTCCGATGCTTGACCCACCGCCACCGCGCGGCCCACCATCACCAGATGCATGTTCGGGTCTCGCTCGTCGCCGCAGCCCGCAGTTCCTCGCTGCTCGCCGAGCGCTTCGACGACGACCGTCCGCTGGACGGAGCCGGCTGGCGGTCGGTGGAGTCCGCCGCGCGGGGCCTGGTCCCCCTGGCGGCGGCCGAGTTGCGCTACTGCTCACCCACGCCGCGCAGCCGGGCCACCGGCGAGGCCCTCGGGTACGCGCCCCTGGCCCAGCCGGCGCTGCGCGAGTGCGACATGGGCCGCTGGCGGGGGCTGACCCTCGGCGAGGTGGCCTCGCAGGAGCCCGACGCGGTCGACCAGTGGCTCAGCGACCCGCTGGCTGCCCCGCACGGCGGGGAGTCGCTGCTCGCCTTCATCGCGCGGATCGGGGGGTGGCTCGACACCCGGCCGGCCGAGGACGGCGGCGCGATCGTGGCGGTGGCGGAGCCCTCGGTGGTCCGCGCCGCCCTCGTCTACGCCCTGCAGGCACCCCCGCTGACCTACTGGAACGTGGACGTCCGGCCGCTGTCGACGATGACCCTCACGGGCTGCCCCGGCCAGTGGCACCTCTGCCTCCAGGCCCCGGCCTGACCGGCCCCCTCGCGAACGGCCCCTCGCGAACGGCTCCGAACGCCCCGCTCGCGAACGGCCCCGAACGGCCCCTCGCGAACGGCCCGGCGCCCGGTGCCGCACCGGGCGTCCAGTGCGGTCCGGCTCCAAGGCCGGCTCCCGGCGCCACCGGCTGATTCGCCGCCGGGCCGGGGCCTTTCCTGCTAGACATCTTCCGTAGGGCGTCTGCCGCGCCCCGTCCCGTGCGTGACCCTCCCGCCGAGATCGAAGACATTGCATAAACGTGCGGAAGTACGTATAGTCATGCCATCGATGAGGAGGGTCCGATGGTGGTACGTGCAGCGGTGGCCGGAGCGAGCGGGTACGCGGGCGGAGAAGTCCTGCGCCTGCTGCTCTCGCACCCCGAGGTGGAGATCGGCGCGCTGACCGCCAACTCCAACGCCGGACAGTTCCTCGGCTCCCTGCAGCCGCACCTCGTGCCGCTCGCCGGACGCACCCTGGAGGCGACCACCCCGGAGGTACTCGCCGGCCACGACGTCGTCTTCCTCGCCCTCCCGCACGGCCAGTCCGCCGCCGTCGCCGCCCAGCTCGGCGACGACGTCCTCGTGGTCGACATGGGCGCCGACCACCGTCTGAAGGACGCCGCGGACTGGGACCGGTTCTACGGCGCCCCGCACGCCGGGACCTGGCCCTACGGCCTCCCCGAACTGCCCGGCGGCCGCGCCGGACTGGAGGGCGCCAAGCGGATCGCGGTCCCCGGCTGCTTCCCCACCGCCGTCTCCCTCGCGCTCTACCCGGCCTACCAGGCGCAGCTCGCCGAACCCGAGGCCGTGGTCGTCGCCGCCACCGGCACCTCCGGCGCGGGCAAGGCGCTCAAGGCGCACCTGCTCGGCGCCGAGGTCATGGGCAACGTGACCCCGTACGGGGTGGGCGGCGGCCACCGGCACACGCCCGAGATGGTGCAGAACCTCAGCCCGCTCGCGGGCGAGCGCGTCTCGGTCTCCTTCACGCCGACCCTCGTACCCATGGCCCGCGGCATCCTCGCCACCTGCTCGGCCAAGGCACGGCCCGGCACCACCGCGGAATCGCTGCGCGCCGCCTACGAGAAGGCGTACGCCGACGAGCCCTTCGTCCACCTGCTGCCCGAGGGCCGGATGCCGTCCACCAAGTCCGTCCACGGCTCCAACGCCGTCCACGTCCAGGTCGCCTACGACGAGTCCGCCCGGCGGATCATCGCCGTCAGCGCCATCGACAACCTCACCAAGGGCACCGCCGGCGGTGCGGTGCAGAGCATGAACATCGCCCTCGGGCTGCCCGAGCAGCTCGGGCTTTCCACGATTGGAGTCGCGCCGTGACGGTTACGGCTGCACAGGGATTCACGGCGGCGGGCATCGCCGCCGGAATCAAGGCCAACGGCAATCCGGACCTGGCCCTCGTGGTCAACCACGGGCCGCGCCTCGCCGCCGCGGGCGTCTTCACCTCCAACCGCGTCAAGGCCGCGCCCGTCCACTGGTCCGAGCAGGTCCTGCGCGGCGGCACCGTCAGCGCCGTCGTCCTCAACTCCGGCGGCGCCAACGCCTGCACCGGACCCAAGGGCTTCCAGGACACCCACGCCACCGCCGAGAAGGTCGCGGCCGTGCTCAACGAGAACGGCCCCGGCGAAGAACACAACGCCGGCGAGATCGCCGTCGCCTCCACCGGCCTGATCGGCGTCCTGCTCCCCATGGACAAGCTGCTCCCCGGCATCGAGACCGCCGCCGCGGCCCTGTCGGAGAACGGCGGCGAGGCCGCCGCCATCGCCATCAAGACCACCGACACCGTGCACAAGACGGCCACCGTCTCCCAGGACGGATGGACGGTCGGCGGCATGGCCAAGGGCGCCGGCATGCTCGCCCCGGGCCTGGCCACCATGCTCGTCGTCCTCACCACCGACGCCGACGTGGACGCCGCCGTCCTCGACAAGGCGCTGCGCTCCGCCACCCGCACCACCTTCGACCGGGTCGACTCCGACGGCTGCATGTCCACCAACGACACGGTGCTGCTGCTCGCCTCCGGGGCGTCCGGCGAGGTCCCCGCGTACGCGGACTTCGCCGAGGCGGTCCGCAAGGTCTGCGACGACCTGGCCCGCCAGCTGATCGGCGACGCCGAGGGCGCCAGCAAGGACATCCGCATCGAGGTCATCGGCGCGGCCAGCGAGGACGACGCGGTCGAGGTCGGCCGCTCCATCGCCCGCAACAACCTGCTCAAGTGCGCCATCCACGGCGAGGACCCCAACTGGGGCCGTGTGCTGTCCGCGATCGGCACCACCCGGGCCGCCTTCGACCCGGACCGGCTGGGCGTCGCCATCAACGGCGTGTGGGTCTGCAGGAACGGCGCGGTCGGCGAGGACCGCGACCTGGTCTCCATGAAGGACCGCGAGGTCCGCATCACCGCGGACCTGTCCAACGGCGGCGAATCCGCCGTCATCTGGGCCAACGACCTGACCGCCGAGTACGTCCACGAGAACAGCGCCTACTCCTCATGAGCGACGAGAAGGCCGGCCAGCCCGGCACCGCCCGCAAGCACACCGCCCTGCCCAAGGCGCAGATCCTCATCGAGGCCCTGCCCTGGCTCCGGCGCCACAACGGCAAGGTCGTCGTCATCAAGTTCGGCGGCAACGCCATGATCGACGAGGACCTCAAGGCCGCCTTCGCCCAGGACGTGGTCTTCCTGCACCAGGCCGGGCTCAAGCCGGTCGTCGTGCACGGCGGCGGCCCGCAGATCAATGCCCAGCTCGACAAGCAGGGCCTGGTCAGCGAGTTCAAGGCCGGCCTGCGCGTGACGACCCCGGAGGCCATGGACGTCGTACGGATGGTCCTGGCGGGCCAGGTCCAGCGCGAACTGGTCGGGCTGCTCAACCAGCACGGGCCGCTCGCCGTCGGCATGACCGGCGAGGACGCCCGCACCATCACCGCGACCAAGCACAGCCCGGAGATCGACGGCGAGATCATCGACATCGGCAGGGTCGGCGAGATCACCGACGTCGACACCGGCGCCATCGAGGCGCTGCTGGCCGACGGCCGGATCCCGGTCATCTCCTCCATCGCCCGCAGCGCCGACGACCACCACGTCTACAACGTCAACGCCGACACCGCGGCCGCGGCCCTCGCGGCCTCCCTCGGCGCCGAGACGCTGATGGTCCTCACCGACGTCGAGGGCCTCTACGCCGACTGGCCGCACAGCGACGAGGTCATCAGCCGGCTCACCGTCGGCGAGCTGGAGAAGCTGCTGCCCGAGCTGTCCAGCGGCATGGTCCCCAAGATGGAGGGCTGCCTGCACGCCGTGCGCGGAGGCGTCGGCACCGCCCGCGTCCTCGACGGGCGGATCCCGCACTCGATCCTGCTGGAGATCTTCACGGACTCCGGCATCGGCACGATGGTCGTGCCCGACCAGCAGCCAGGGGGAGCAGCATGACGCAGGGCACCGGCAACCAGGAGTACGGCGCACGCTGGCGGGGCGCGCTGACCGACAACTACGGCACGCCCGCCGTCGCCCTCGTACGCGGCCGCGGCGCCCAGGTGTGGGACGCCGACGGCAAGCAGTACACCGACTTCGTCGGCGGCATCGCCGTCAACGCCCTCGGCCACGCCCACCCGGCGATCGTCACGGCCGTGACCGAGCAGGTCTCCACGCTCGGCCACGTCTCCAACCTCTTCGCCTCCGAGCCGGTCGTCGCGCTCGGCGAGCGGCTGCTCCAGCTCTTCGGCCGCCCCGGCAAGGTCTTCTTCTGCAACTCCGGCGCCGAGTCGGTCGAGGCCGCCTTCAAGATCGGCCGGCTGACCGGGCGGACCCACATGGTCGCCACCGACGGCGGCTTCCACGGCCGGACCATGGGCGCCCTCGCGCTCACCGGCCAGCCGAAGAAGCAGGAGCCCTTCCTGCCCCTGCCGGGCGATGTCACCCACGTCCCGTACGGCGACGTCGAGGCCCTGCGGGCCGCCGTCACCGAGGAGACCGCGCTCGTCGTCATCGAGCCGATCCAGGGCGAGAACGGTGTCGTCGTACCCCCCGCCGGGTACCTGACGGCCGCCCGCGAGATCACCCGGGCCACCGGCACGCTGCTGGTCCTCGACGAGGTCCAGACCGGCATCGGCCGCTGCGGCCAGTGGTTCGAGCACCAGGCGCACGAAGGCGTCGAGCCCGACATCGTCACCCTGGCGAAGGGACTGGGCGGCGGCCTGCCGATCGGCGCCGTGGTCGCCTTCGGGCCCACCGCCGACCTTCTGAAGCCCGGCCAGCACGGCACCACCTTCGGCGGGAACCCCGTCGCCTGCGCCGCCGGACTCGCCGTCATCGACACCATCGCCGCCGAGGACCTGCTCGACCGGGTCAAGGTGCGGGGCGAGCGGCTGCGCTCCGGAATCGAGTCCTCCGGACACCCACTGGTATCCCACGTCAGGGGCGCCGGACTGCTCCTGGGTATCGTGCTGACCCAGCCGCTCGCAGCCCAGGTGCAGCAGGCGGCCCAGGACGCCGGCTTCCTGGTCAACGCGCCCGCCCCGGACGTCGTACGGCTCATGCCCCCGTACGTACTCACCGAGGCCGAGGCGGACGCGTTCGTCCGGGCACTGCCCGGCATTCTCGACGCAGCAGGCGGGGACGGATCCGGAGAATGAGACGACGATGAGCCAGGCGCAGGACAACGAGCACGGCGGGCAGGCCGTCCCGCAGACCCGCACGGCGCGTCACCGCCGGATCGTGGACATCCTCAACCGGCAGCCGGTCCGCTCGCAGAGCCAGCTGGCGAAGCTGCTCGCGGACGACGGGCTGAGCGTCACCCAGGCGACGCTCTCCCGCGACCTCGACGAGCTGGGCGCGGTGAAGATCCGCAACACCGGCGGCGAGCTGATCTACGCGGTGCCCAGCGAGGGCGGTTTCCGCACCCCGCAGGCCCCGCTCGGCGAGTCCGCGAAGGAGGAGCGCATGCGGCGCCTCTCCGGTGAACTGCTCATCTCGGCGGAGGCCTCCGCGAACCTCGTGGTCCTGCGCACCCCGCCGGGCGCCGCGCAGTTCCTCGCCTCGGCCATCGACCAGGCCGAGCTGCGTGAGATCCTCGGCACGATCGCCGGCGACGACACCCTGATGCTGATCAGCCGGGACCCGGTGGGCGGCCAGGCCCTCGCCGACCACCTCCTGCGGCTGGCGCAGAAAGAAGGCTGAGCAGGGGGGCGGGTCAGGGGCCGTCAGGTCCGGTGCGGTCGGCTGCGGTCCGGTGCGCGAGAAATCCCGGTGCCGGACCGGAGCCCGCCCGCATAGCCTCGCGACGTGCGCCAATTCGCCCTCGCCGTCCTGGTGTCCGCCGTGACCGCCGCCGTCTACGCGCCCATCGCCCTGCTGTGGTGGCGCCGTGCGCGGGTCCGCGGCCGGACGCTCCGGCTCGTCGCCGCCGTCGAGCCGGAGTCGTACCACGCGGCCGTGCTGCGCGGTGAGGCCACCGAGGCGGCCGCCGCCGAACTCGTCCTCGGCGGATACCTCCGGATCGACGGGGAGGGGGCGGCGTTCCTGACCGAGCACGGCCGCGACCCCGCCCGTACGCCCGTCCATCCGCTGCCCGCCGCCCTGCTGGAGGCCGTCCGCCGGCACGATCCCGAGCCCGTTTCGATCGGCTGGATCCACTGGTGGGACGAGGACTACCCGGCGCGCCTGCGCGCGTACCGGCGCGAACGGGACGCCCTGCTGCCCGTCATCCCACGGATGCCCGGAGGCGAGCGGAACCCGCTGCTGGCCTGCTGTGGTTGTGCGGCTGTCGCCCTGGTGATGCTGTTCTGGCTGCTGGCGGGCGCGCTCCTGGTGACCGGTCGCCCGCAGGGCCTGCGGGAATGGGGCTGGACCGCGGTGGCCGCCTTCGGTCTGGCGGCGCTGCTGCTCGCCGAGAAGGCCTCCCGGACGGTCCGAGAGCGTACGGAGCCCGGCGACCCGCTGGGCGACCGGGTCCGCGCCGAGCCGCACCCGGCCCTCGCGGCGCTGGACGAGGAGCAGCGCACGCTCGTGCTGCGGAGCCTCGGCGAGCGGGACAGGTGGCGCGGCGTCGACACGATCGTCCACGAGGAAGCGGACGACGAGGGCGATGAGGACGACGAGGGCCACGAGGGCGACGACGAGTGGCTGGACGACAAGGTCTGGTGGGAGGACGCGTACGAGTACCGGGCCTCCGACGAGGACGAGCCCGACGCCACACCTCCCCGGCCCGCTAGTAGCGGGTGATCGCGAGCGGTCCGTCCTGCGTGCCGATCGCGATGTGCGGGCGCCGGTCCGGGTCCGCCCAGCGCAGGATCGCCCGCATGTCCCGCTCGGGCACCGAGACACAACCGGCCGTCGCGCCCTTGCCGTTGACGTGCAGGAAGATCCCGGCGCCCCGGCCGCGCACCGGCCGGTCGTAGTTGAAGGCGATCAGCAGCGCGTGCGCGTACTGCTTGTCGTAGGTGACCAGGTGCTCGGCCTCGCCGGGCGCGCAGTCCGCGGGCAGCGGCTCCACCCAGCGGTTGTAGGCGGCCGACGCGTTGTCCTGGCACCACCAGGAGTCCGCGGTCACCCGCCGGTAGCCGTACTCCGTCCCGGCCGGCGCCCGCCGGATCCCGAAGGCGTACGGCAGGGCGTACAGGCCCGCCGGGGTGGTGCCGGTGCCCTGCGTACGGGTCGAGCCCTCCGTGAGGCCGCCCGCCCCGAACCGGGCGGGCGCGCTCCCGGCCTGGTACCAGCGCCCGGCCCGCCGGTCCCACCAGGTCAGGCGGCCGGTCGTGGAGCCCGGCGCGGGCGCCACGGCGGTGATCAGCTGACTGCCGCCGCCGGTGTCGGCGAGCCGGGCGGGCAGCGGCCCGGGCGCGGCCCCGGCGCCCTGCGGGAGCAGGATGGTGGCGATCAGTGAGCCCGTGACAAGAGCGGTACGCAGCACGTCCCCGACGGTACGTGTCGGAAGGGGCGGCGGCGGTGCAGGCAGGCCGCGCGGGCTCGTCGCGATGCGCCCGGGCGGGGGAATTCACCTCCTGACGCCCAGCCGGTTGCGGCGCAGGCCGAGGTCGTGGTCGTGGAAGAGCTTCGCCGACCGTTCGAGCAGGGCCGCCAGTTCCGCGGTGTCCGCCTCCCCTGCGAACTGCGCCGGGTGCCACGCGCAGGCGCGCACCGCGGCCCGTGCCGTCTCGCGCGTCCTGGGGTGCCAGTCGTCGATCAGCGCGACGGACGCCCGGAGCGCGTGGATCCCGCCGCGGGCGCGCAGCAGCCGGAAGGCGGCGCGCCGGACGTGCAGCGGGCCCCGTACGCCCAGCCGCTCGGCGAGGTACGCGGGGTCCAGGCGCCGGACCGCCGGCAGCAGGGCCAGGCTCGCCTCGCGGGCCACGGACGGCGCCGGGTCGTCGAGCAGCGCCAGCAGGACGGAGTCCGCCACGACGGCCTCGCGGCGCCGCAGCCCGGCCAGCGCGGCGGCCCGGACCGGCCCGGCGGGGTGTGCCACGAGCCCGCGCAGCAGTTCCGTGTCCTCGCCGCGGCCGCACTCGGCGAGTCCGGTCACCGCGTACGGGGACGGCCCGGCGGGGTCGCAGACCAGCCAGCGGTAGTGCGCGTGGGCGTCTCCGCCGTCCTGGGCGACCAGCCAGCGGGCGCACGCCCGTACGAAGCCGGAACGGTCGGCGAGGTGCCCGGCGCCCTCGGCGGCGCGGCCGGCCCGGCGCAGCGCGGTGACCCCGGCGGCGCGCACGGCGGGGATCCTGGCGCCGGTCAGGAGGTCGATCACCGCGTCGTCCCCGGACCCGGGCGCGGCCATGGCGGCGTCGGTCCACAGCGCGGCCGTCGCCGGGTCGGGTTCGGCGGCGGCCCGACGGGCGCATGCCAGGGCGTCGGCCCGGCCGGGGCCGGTGAGGGCGAGCCGGACGGCGAACTGCCGGGCCCGCCGGTCGGGGCTATCCAGCAGTCCGGTGAGGACGGCGTCGGCCGGGCCGGCCGGACCGGCCGGACCGGCCGACGGCCCGGGCAGGTGCCACCAGGACGGCGCGGCGGCCTCGGCCTGCCGGCGCAGGGTCCCCTCGAACAGGTCCAGGATCCATCCGCCCCTGTCACGCCGTCCGAGCCGCAGCGCGAGCGGGGTCACCGCCCGGAGGGTGGATTCCGGGCGGGCGTGGAGGGTGCGTTCGACGAGGGCGCGGGCCCGGTCCCGTACGGGAGCGGCCCAGTCGGTGGTCAGGACCGCGACCAGCTCCACGGGGGCGTCCGGCTCGGCGAGGGCCGCCTCGCGGACCCACCCCCGCGGGTGGCAGAGCCGTAGCGCCGGGGGCGCGGGCACCGGGAACCGCCGCCCGCCGTGGCCCGTGCTGCGGATCTGCTCAGCGAAGGCCAGCCAGACGTCCGGACCCGCACCCGGCGGCGGCACCGAGGTGGCGGACCCGTCCATCAGCCCGTCGGCCAGGGCCCGCCCCGTCGCGGCATCGGTGCCGGGTTCCGTGCCGGGTCCCCTGCGGTTCATCTGGCGCCACCTCTCCCCAAGGCCGTTCGACCCTGATCGTAGGCGGCGGCCGAGGTCGCGGGCCCGCAATATCCGCCGCGCCCGCAGGGGTACGCGCCGCCATCGATTGACGAAACATACGGACCGATGCATAGTTATGCCTATCGCTGAACGTCGGCCCGCACGAAGACGGCCTCCCCGTTACCTCCGCGGCGGGGAGGCCGTTGCACATCCATACATGCAGTCATGAGGAGCAGTAGCTGTGAGCAGCAACAACGCTGGTGACGTCCGGCTCTGGGGCGGCCGGTTCGCCGACGGCCCCGCCGAGGCCCTCGCGAAGCTGTCCGCGTCGGTCCACTTCGACTGGCGCCTCGCGCCGTACGACATCGCCGGCTCGCGCGCCCACGCCCGCGTGCTGCACACGGCGGGGCTGCTCACCTCCGACGAGCTGGAGCGCATGATCGACGGCCTGGACCGGCTGGAGGCCGACGTCGCCGACGGCTCCTTCACCGGCACCATCGCCGACGAGGACGTGCACACCGCGCTGGAGCGGGGCCTGCTGGAGCGGCTCGGCGCCGAGCTCGGCGGCAAGCTGCGCGCCGGCCGGTCCCGCAACGACCAGGTGGCCACCCTCTTCCGGATGTACCTGCGCGACCACGCCCGGATCATCGGCGGCCTGATCGCCGACCTGCAGGACGCGCTGGTCGGCCTCGCGGAGAGCCACGCCGACGTGGCCATGCCGGGCCGCACCCACCTGCAGCACGCGCAGCCGGTGCTCTTCGCGCACCACGTACTGGCGCACGTGCAGTCCCTGTCCCGGGACGCCGAGCGGCTGCGGCAGTGGGACACGCGGACGGCGGTCTCGCCGTACGGCTCCGGCGCGCTGGCCGGTTCCTCGCTGGGCCTGGACCCGGAGGCGGTCGCCGCGGAGCTGGGCTTCGAGCGGGGCTCGGTGGGCAACTCGATCGACGGCACGGCCTCGCGCGACTTCGTCGCCGAGTTCGCCTTCGTCACCGCGATGATCGGGATCAACCTGTCCCGGATCGCCGAGGAGATCATCATCTGGAACACGAAGGAGTTCTCCTTCGTGACGCTGCACGACGCCTTCTCCACCGGCTCGTCGATCATGCCGCAGAAGAAGAACCCGGACATCGCGGAGCTGGCGCGCGGCAAGTCCGGCCGGCTGATCGGCAACCTGACGGGCCTGCTCGCCACGCTCAAGGCGCTGCCGCTGGCCTACAACCGGGACCTCCAGGAGGACAAGGAGCCGGTCTTCGACTCCTGCGACACCCTCGAGGTCCTGCTGCCGGCCTTCACCGGCATGATGGCCACGCTCACCGTCAACCGTGAGCGGATGGAGGAGCTGGCCCCGGCCGGTTTCTCCCTCGCCACCGACATCGCGGAGTGGCTGGTCAAGCAGGGCGTCCCGTTCCGGGTGGCGCACGAGGTGGCCGGCGAGTGCGTGAAGGAGTGCGAGGGGCTCGGTATCGAGCTGGACGAGCTGACGGACGAGCAGTTCGCGAAGATCTCGGAGCATCTGACCCCCGAGGTCCGCACCGTCCTCAACGTCAAGGGCGCGCTCGCCTCCCGCAAGGGCCGCGGCGGCACCGCCCCCTCGGCCGTCGCGGTCCAGCTGACCGAGCTGAAGGCCGATCTGGTCATCCAGCACGCCTGGGCGGTCCACAAGCAGTAGCCGTCCCCACAGTCACCGCCGCCCTGCGGCCCGCACGCCCGCCGGACGCGGGTCGGGGCCTGTACGTCCGCACGCGGCGGAATGCCCGGAGGGGCGGCCGGAGCACTGTGCTCCGGCCGCCCCTCCGGCGCGTCCGCCCCCGGCTCAGCCGAGCGGGTGGTCCGGCTCGTAGTTGGTCAGCACGCAGCCCTCGACCAGGGACTTCTCCAGCCGGTAGCCCGACGGGGCAGAGAAGCCGGGAATGCAGTTCAGGTACAGGAACTGCAGCTGGTAGAGGCCGTGACGGGAGGACGGGCTGTTGGTCTCGACGGCGATGTTCTGCCCGACGAGCAGCCGGCTCGCGGTCTGCCGGAGCTTGCCGTCGTCCTTGTAGTCGGCCAGCTGGGCGGCCTTCGCCCTGGTCTGGAGCAGCTTCATGTCCCCGACGGTGTCGAGCCAGCTCAGGTTCCGGGCGCGCTGCGCCCCGGCGGGCTCCCCGCACAGGGCCCGGCCCGTCACACCCCACTCCAGCGCGCTGCCCGTCACCACCGGCGCGTAGTCGATCGACTCGATCGCGACGGCTTCGGGGTCGGTCGAGAAGTGCTTCTCGCAGTCGAGGCTGTTGCCCACGAGCGTGCGCAGCTCGGCGATGCTGCCGGCGCGCGGGAGCCCGAGGCTGCCCGTCTTCGGCTGCCCCGCCTTCTCGCCCCCGCCCGCCGGGTCCTGGGGGGTTTCGAGATTGGGGCTGCCCGATCCGTCCTCGGATCCGACGAAGTCGCTGAGGTTGCAGTGCTCGACCAGCGGCTTCTCCCGCTTGTAGCCCTTGGGGACGGGGGCACCCGGGTTGCACGTCAGGACCCGCAGGTCGGAGCGGACCAGTGCGAGGGCCGTCTTGGTGCTCGTCGGGAACGCGACGAAGCCCTTGCCGATCAGGACCCGGCTCTCCAGCCCGTACGAGCCATCACCGCCGTCCATCCTGTCCAGGACGTACTTCTTGTAGCCCTCCTGGAACTGCTTCATGTCCGTGGGAACGGCGATGACGATCTCGCCCTGCCGGACCTTGTCGCTGCAGACGCCCAGCTCCTTCACCGACCACTGTCCGGCCTTGGGGAAGTCGGCCGCCGGTATCCGGGGGTCGTCGGGCCGATCGCTCAAGTCGTCGCAGTTGGCGAACTGGCGCAGGTACTGCTGGGCCGTGGTGAGCGGGCCCGTGTCGGTGGCCGTGGCCGAGGAGGACGCGGCGGCCGGTGTGGCCGGCTGCCCACCCTCCTCGCACGCGGCGAGTGGGGCGAGGCATCCGAGGGCGGCGGTCGCGGCGAGGATCCGCTGAAGGCGCATGGGTGGCTTTCGTCGGTACGGGTCTGGGGGGGCATGTGCATGCTAAGTCGCGGCCGGAGCGTGATCAAAAAACCGGTCCGCGGCGGCCGTTCGCCGCCGCACGTCACGCCGCCCAGTCCGCCAGCGCGTCGAAGTCCCCGCGGACCAGCCCGATCCGCTCGTCGATGCGCAGCAGCAGGGTCCGCGCGGGGTGGCGCTGGTCGACGTACTCGCGGTCCATCGCCGTGATGTCGTCGTCGATCCAGGCGAAGGGCCGCTCGCCGGCGTACTCCAGGATGTACTGGGTCTTCCAGAAGGTGCCGCGCGGTGCCCGGCCGTGCATCACCGGCCAGTCGATGAACGGGAGCCGGGGCAGCCCCAGGTGCGGGCCTATCCAGTCGTTGGCCTCGTCCTTCCAGGTGGTCGCCCAGACCAGCTCGTACGCGTCCGCGAGCGCGAGCAGCTCCGCGCCGTGGCCGTGATTCAGCCAGACCCGCAGCGGCTTCGCGCTCTCCTTCTCCGTCCAGCCGGCCGGCCGCATCCGGTGGGTGGAGTAGCCCGCGGGGCGGCGCTGCGGCTGGGCCGCGTAGGGGTTCAGCGGTCCGTCGACGTCGATCAGCAGCAGTGGCTTCATCTCGGCAGGATTCCGTTCCGGCCGCCCGGGGGCAGGCCATTTTTCGCAGGAATGAGACGTGGGTGTCTCATTCGGGGTATGCTTGTCTCATGGCCATGGATCGTGACCAGGTGCTCCGCGACGCGGCCGCCCTGCTCTCCCGTAAATCGACCGCCACGATGGACGAGGTCGCCCGTGCCGCCGGAATCGGCCGCGCGACCCTCCACCGGCACTTCGCCGGCCGCGACGCCCTCGTGCGCGCCCTCGAAGACCTCGGCATCCGCGCATTCGAGGTGGCGTTCGACCGTGCCCGCCTCGACCAGGGCACCGCGGTGGAGGCGCTCCGGCGCCTCGTCGCCGAGGCCGAACCCAACGCCCAGCTGCTGGCCTTCCTCGTCACCGAGAACCAGCTGTTCGAGGGTGACGAGGTCAACGAGGGCTGGGCCCGGCTCGACGCCCGCGTCATCGCCCTGTTCCGGCGCGGCCAGGAAGAGGGCGACATCCGGATCGACCTCAGCCCCGCCTGGCTCACCGAGGCCCTCTACGGCCTCATCGGCAGCTGCGCCTGGGCCGTCATGGACGGCCGGGTCGCCGCCAAGGACTTCCAATACATGATCACCGAGCTGCTGCTCGGTGGCGCCCGACGGAGTGTGGAGAAATGAGCCGTACCGAACAGCTGATACGTCCGACGGGGGTGGAGGAGAAGAGCCGCGGACGCTGGCTCGCGCTCTCCGTGCTCGTCCTGGCCGTGCTGCTCGTCGCGGTCGACGCCACGGTCCTCGGCCTTGCCACGCCCTCCCTCAGCGAAGACCTCAAGCCGTCCGGCACCCAGCTGCTGTGGATCGGCGACATCTACTCCTTCGTCATCGCCGGACTCCTGGTGTCCATGGGCTCCCTCGGCGACCGGATCGGCCGCAAGAAGCTGCTCCTCGTCGGAGCCACCGCCTTCGGCGCCGTCTCGGTCCTCAACGCCTACGCCACCAGCCCCGAGATGATGATCGTCGCCCGCGCCCTGCTCGGCGTGGCCGGCGCCACCCTCATGCCGTCCACCCTCGCGCTGATCCGCAACATCTTCACCGACCCCCGGGAGCGCAGCCTCGCCATCGGCATCTGGGGCGCCACCGCCTCGGCCGGCGCGGCCGTCGGCCCGGTCGTCGGCGGAGCCCTGCTCCAGCACTTCTGGTGGGGCTCGGTCTTCCTGATCAACCTCCCCGTCATGATCGCCCTGGTCCTCGTCGGCAGCAAGCTCCTTCCCGAGTCCAAGAACCCGGTCGCCGGCCCCTGGGACCTGCTCAGCGTCGGCCTCTCCCTCGTCGGGGTCATCGGTGTGGTCTACGCCGTCAAGGAAGCCGCCACGCACGGCATGACCTGGGAGGTCGCGCTCGCCGCGGTCCTCGGCGCGGCCGCGCTGTACGGCTTCGTCCGCCGCCAGTTCACCCTGCCGTCCCCCCTGCTCGACATGCGGCTCTTCCGCCACCGCGGCTTCTCCGGCGCGGTCCTCGCCGACCTGCTCACCGTCTTCGGACTCTCCGGACTGGTCTTCTTCCTCTCCCAGTTCCTCCAGCTCGTCCAGGGCCGCGGCCCGCTGGAGGCCGGCCTGGCCGAACTGCCCGCCGCCATCGGCGCGGTGGCCACCGGCCTGGTAGCGGGCCGGTACGCCCGCAGGTACTCGGTGCGCTCCGTCGTGACCGGCGGCCTCGCCGCCATCGGTGCCGCGCTGGCCGTCCTGACCGTGGTCCACAAGGAGAGCGGCTACCCGCTGCTCGGCGCCGCCCTCCTCGTCGTCGGCCTCGGCGCCGGCTTCTCCTTCACCGTCACCGCCGACGTGATCCTCTCCAGCGTGCCCAAGGAGCAGGCCGGATCGGCCTCCGCCGTCTCCGAGACGGCGTACGAACTCGGCGCCGCCCTCGGTATCGCACTGCTCGGCTCCATCGTCACCGGCGTCTACCAGGGCTTCACCGCCCCGGCCTCCGTCGGCGGGCCGGTGGCCGACGCCGCGCACGAATCCCTCGGCGGAGCCGTGGAGGCCGCCAGGACGCTGGACCCGGAGACCGCCGCCCACATGGTCGGCGCCGCCCAGGAGGCCTTCGTCGACGGTCTGCGCCTCGCCTCCGGCGTCGGCGCGGCCGTACTCCTGGCCACCGCCGCGGCCGCCTGGTTCCTGCTCCGGGGCCAGCGGCTCCAGGAGAGCGTCGAGCACTGACACTCGGACATCCGCCCGATCCGTCGCCTGACGAGCCCGCCGGCCGCACCTCCGCGTCAAGGGCCGGTGTCCCGGGACGAGTTGACAGCCCGTCGAACTCCGGGACACCATCCCCGCGATGGAGATCAACGATCTGACCCCGGCCGAGCGCCGCGTATGGGAGGCCTTCCCGCGCGGCGACGGAGTCGACTTCCGGGAGCACCCCGAGGACAGCTCCGTGGACGGAGCCGGCTGGGGACCCGGACGCACCCTGCGGGCCGAGGTGCTGCGCGCCCTCCTGCTGGGCGCCGCACCCGCCGTGGAGGGCCGGGTCGCCGGGCTCAAGATCAAGGGCGCGAGGATCGTCGGCAAACTCGACCTCCGCTACGCGGTGGTCGACCACCCCATCCGGATGCGCGACTGCTGGTTCGAACGCACACCGCTCCTGTACGGCGCCCAGCTCAAGGCCCTCGTCCTCGGCTACTCCACCCTGCCCGGCCTCACCGCGGCCACCCTGCGCGTCGACGTCGTCCTGCGGCTCTCCTGCTGCCGCATCAGCGGCCCCGTCCGGCTCCAGGGCGCCAAGATATCCGGCGGCCTCTTCCTGCAGGGCGCGGTCGTCGGACCCGTGACGGGTGAGGAGGCGGACGAGCCGCCGCTCCAGCTCAACCACGTGGAGATCGGCACCGACATCATCGCCAACGACCTGACCGTCCACGGCCAACTCCGCCTCAACGGCGCCGTCGTCGGCGGGCAGATCAACCTGGAGAACGCCCAGCTGCTCGCCCCGGACGGCACCGCCCTCCAGGCAGAGACCCTCACGGTCGGCACCAACCTCCACGCCGCCCGCGCCCGGACCCAGGGCCGCCTCAACCTCACCGGCTCCCGGATACCCGGCCGCCTCAACCTCGCCCACGCCGTCCTCGACAACCCGGGCGGCATCGCCCTGCGCGCCTCCAGCTGCACGGTCGGCGAGATGTGGCTGCCCGCCTGCGAGGACGTACGGGGCACGGTGAACCTGCGGCGTTCACAGTTCGACCTGCTGAACATGCGACCGGGGACCTGGCGGGACCCGCTGCGCCTGGACGGCCTGACCTACCGCGCACTGGGCCCCCACCTGCCCGCGCAGGAGCGGCTGGCCGCGCTGGAGACCGGTGAGCCCGGATACCTCCCGTACCCGTACGAGCAGCTGGCCGCGGCCTACCGTACGGCGGGCGACGAGGAGGCGGCCCGTACGGTCATGCTCGCCAAACTGCGCAGGCACCGCCGCACACTGCCCCGGCACGCACGCCTGTGGGGGCTCCTCCAGGACGCGACCGTCGGCTACGGCTTCCGGCCGCTGCGCGCGGCGGGCTGGCTGACGGCGCTGCTGCTCACCGGGGCGATCGCGTTCGCGCTCCAGCCCCCGCGCCCGCTCAAGCAGGGCGAGGCGCCGGACTTCAACGCCGTCTTCTACACCATCGACCTGATGCTGCCGATCATCGGTTTCGGCCAGGAACAGGCCTTCGCGCCGAGCGGCTGGCACCAGTGGCTGTCGTACCTGCTGATCGTGACCGGCTGGATCCTGGCCACCACGACGGCGGCGGGCGTCAGCCGGTCACTGAGGCGGCAGTGAGACCGTGAGGACCCGAAGGACCCCGGTGGACCGCAGGTACTACGCGGCCTTCGCCTTGGTCGCGTACATGTCGACATACTCCTGGCCCGAGAGCCGCATGACCTCGGCCATCACCGAGTCCGTGACGGCACGCAGCACGTAGCGGTCGCGGTCCATGCCCTCGTAGCGGGAGAACTCCATCGGCTCGCCGAAGCGGACGGTGACCCGGCCCGGACGCGGCATGCCGGCGCCGCCGGGCTGGAGCTTGTCGGTGCCGATCATCGCGAACGGCACCACGGGGGCGCCGGTCATCAGGGTGAGGCGGGCGATGCCGGTGCGGCCGCGGTAGAGCCGGCCGTCGGGGGAGCGGGTGCCCTCGGGGTAGATGCCGAAGATCTTGCCCTCTTCGAGGATCCTGCGGCCGGTCATCAGGGCCGCGACCCCGCCGTTGGCACCGTCACGGTCGACGGGGATCATGCCGGCGCCGGTGAAGAACCACGCCATGAGCCGGCCCTTGAGCCCCTTGCCGGTCACGTACTCGTCCTTGCCGATGAAGTGGACCGTGCGGTCGCACACCAGCGGCAGGATCATGGAGTCGATGAAGGTGAGGTGGTTGCCCGCCAGAATCACCGGCCCGGAGCCGGGGATGTTCTCGACGCCCTCCACGCGGGTGCGGAACATCGTGCGCATGACCGGTCCGACAGTGGCTTTGATGAGCTTCGTACGGAACAACGTGGGCCCCTCCGGCATCGAAAAGCGGCTCGCGCTCCCACCACTCGGCGGTAGCGCAGGTGAGGACGATACTCGTGGGTCAGCTCCGAGCGCACATCGGGTTCACGTGTCGGATACGTAATGTTGACGCGCGTTTTCGCCAAGTTCCCCGGCTGGGCCCGAGAGGCACCCCCTGCGGTCACCCCCCTTTGCCTACCATCGGCACCCCGATCACGGCCTTCACGGCTACGGCCTCACGGCCTTCACGACGAGGAGTGGCAGCATGACGCAGGGTGGGGCAGCGCGGCGCACGGTCCTGGGAGCGGCGGTCCTGGCGGCGGGGACGGGGATCACCGGCCTCGCGGCGGGACCGGCCTCCGCGGCGGGGGCGTCCCCGGAGTCTTCGCCGTCGGCCGCGTCCGCCGCTGACGGCGCGGGCGGCTTCCGGGGCCTGCCGTACCCCACGGTCATAGGCCACCGCGGCGCCAGCGGCTACCGGCCGGAGCACACGCTCGGCTCGTACCAGCTGGCCCTCGACCTGGGCGCGGACGTTATCGAGCAGGACCTGGTCCCCACCCGGGACGGCCACCTGGTGTGCCGCCACGAGAACGAGATCGGCGGCACCACCGACGTCGCCGACCACCGCGAGTTCGCCTCCCGGCGCACCACCAAGTCCGTCGACGGGGTCCAGGTCACCGGCTGGTTCACCGAGGACTTCACCCTCGCCGAGCTGAAGACCCTGCGCGCGAAGGAACGTATCCCCGCCGTCCGCCAGCGCAACACGCTCTACGACGGCCAGTGGGCGGTCCCCACCTTCGAGGAGGTGCTCCGCTGGGCCGACCGCGAGGGCAGGCGGCGCGGCCAGCGGATCTGGCTGCACGTCGAGACCAAGCACCCCAGCTACTTCCGGGACCTGGGCCTCGGCCTGGAGGAGCCCCTCGCCCGGCTGCTGCGCCGGTACCGCCGCGACGGGCGGGACGCCGCCGTCTTCCTCCAGTCCTTCGAGCCCTCCAGCATCCAGCGGCTCTCCCGGCTGGTCTCCGCGCCCCGCGTGGTCCTGCTCTCCGCCGCGGGCACCCGCCCCTGGGACTTCGAACAGGCGGGAGACCCGCGCACCGTCGCCGACCTGGTCAAGCCCGAGGGCCTCAAGTGGATCGCCGGCTTCGCCCAGGGCATCGGCCCCACCATGGACCTGATCATCCCGCGCGACGCGGCCGGCCGGCTCGGCACCCCCACCACCCTGGTGAAGGACGCCCACGCCCGCGGCCTGCTGCTGCACCCCTACACCGCACGCAACGAGAACAGCTTCCTGCCCGCCGAATACCGCAGGGGAACGGACCCGGCCGCCTACGGGGACGCCCTCGGCGCCTTCCGTACCTACTTCGAGCAGGGCATCGACGGGATCTTCACCGACAACCCGGACACCGGACTGCTGGCCGCCGAGGCCTTCCGCCCGGGCCGGCGCCCCGTCAACCGCTGAGCACCGCTTCCCGAACGAGTGGGCCGCGCCGGGCGGGGAAACCGCCGGGCCCGGCCCACTCGTCCCGCTCGGCATGGACCTGCTGAAGGACCCCGACCTCGTGAACGAACTGGGCCCGCTGCTCTCCGCCGAGGCTGCGGCGGAGGCCCCGGCCGCCGGAATGGACGCGGCCGACCTCGAACAGGCCGTCTGGGTCAGGCTGCTGGAGAGCGGCCGGCGCGCCCCCGATCCCGCCGACCCGGCCGAGCCGGCCCGCTGGCTGCGCCGTGCGGTACGGGCCGAGGCCCGGCTCGCCCGGCGCCGGGCGCAGCGCGAGATCCCCTACGACCACCGCCGCACCCCCGCGGACGCCCGCCGGCGCCGCTTCACGGACACCGGCCCGCGGACCGGCGCCGTCTCCGGGCCGGCGCCCGAAGACGCCCTGCTGCACGGGGAGGAGAACCGCGCACTCCGATCGGCCGTCGCCCGGTTGCCCGGGCGCTGTCCCGAGCTGATGCGGGCACTTCTTTCGCCCAGAGACCTCACATACCGTGAAATCGCAGGAGAGTTGGGTATCTCACAAGGAAGTTTAGGGCCTGTACGTTCCCGTTGCCTGGGATGTCTGCGCAGAATGCTCGCGGCAGAGGTTGCGGCTCCTGGCCTTCGGGGAAGGGAGCGGTAGACCAACGGGCTACCAGGTGAGCTGGAGGCATGCGCACATGGGCATGAGCGTGACCATTTCGGCGGCGGTCGCCGAGGACGCCGAGCAGATCTTCAAACTGCAGTACCTGGCCTTCCAGCGCGAGGCCGAGCTGTACGGCAACTACCTCATCCAGCCGCTCACCCAGTCCCTGGACTCCCTGAAGGGCGAGCTGGCGACGGACACCGTCCTGGTGGCCCGGCTCGGCGACGAGATCGTCGGCACCGTCCGCGGCAGCGTGGACGAGGAGGGCACCGCCAAGATCGCCAAGCTCTGCGTCCACCCGCGCCTGCAGGGCCACGGGCTCGGCGCGCGCCTGCTGCGCGCCGTGGAGGAAGCCCTCGCGGGCCCCGGCACCGCCACCCGCTTCCGTCTGCACACCGGTCACAAGAGCGAGTCCAACCTGCGCCTCTACCGCAAGGCCGGCTACGTCAGGGTCGGCGGGCGCACGGCGTCCGACGGCGTGCAGCTGGTGATCCTGGAGAAGGAAGCCAAGGACCCGACCGACTTCGCGGTCAGCGCCTGAGGGCGACCCTGAACCGGCGTCGGGCTCAGCGCCTGCGCAGCCAGAGCATCCCGGTGACCGGCAGGATCACCGGGATGAACAGGTAGCCCAGCCCGAACTGCGACCAGACGGTCGTGTCGGGGAAGGACTCCGGGCGCAGCAGGGTCCACGTACCCACCGTCAGCACGCCCGCGAGTTCCACGGCGCAGCACACCAGCGCCGCCCTGCGCGCCGCCTCACCGCCGCGCACCAGGGAGTACGTGATGAACGCGTAGGCCAGCGCCGCCACCGCGGACAGCGAGTAGGCCAGCGGCGCCCGGTCGAACTCGGTCGAGATCTGGAAGGCCGAGCGGGAGACCGCGCCCACCACCATCACCCCGTACAGCCACACCAGCAGCAGCCCGGGCCCGGAGACCAGCCGCTTGCGCCCGGCGGGAGTGGCGGTCGTCGTGTCAGCGTCAGGCACCGGTGGTTCCCCAGATGTCGTAGAGCCGTACTTCGAGGACGGCGAGGACCACCGCGCCGGCGGCCACGGTCACCGATCCCCACTTGGTCCGCTCGGTCAGCGAGAGCAGCCCGGCGGCCGGTACCGCGGCGAACGCGCCGAGCAGGTAGGCCACGAAGATCACCGAGCCCTCGTCGGGCTTCTCGCCCCTGGCCAGCTGGACCAGGCCGATCACCAGCTGGGCCAGGACCAGCACGGTCACCACGGCCATGCCGATGAAGTGCCAGTCCTTGGTCGGCTGGTCCCGCAGCGCGGCGTAACCGCACCAGGCGGCGAGGGCGAGTGCGGCCACGCCGATGGCGACCGTCAGGGCGTCGAGCATGCAGCGAGGGTATTACGGGCCGAAAGACCCGATGCGCGCGCCCCGCTCCCGGCCCGCCCCGAGGCCGTGGTCTTGACCACAGAGGCCCTTGCGGGCGGGCCCCGCGGCGACCTCGGGGCGTGGGCCCGCGGGACGGCGTCGGCGCAGGTCAGAGGGGAAGCCCGGGGGAGGGGACGGATGGTCGGGACCGACCTGTCCTGTCCGCTGTGCGGCCGAATCCCGTCCGCTATCCGGACAACTTTGATCGGTGAGGGGATACGTCTGCTTTACTGGGGCCCATGACCACGACGAGCAGCCGCACCCTTGCGACCGAGGCGACGATGACGCCCGGTGCTCGCTGTATGTGTCGAATGTGCGCCTTCTGAGGGCCCCTTCCTGAGCCTCGCGCCCCGAAGCGAGACCGGCCGCGCCAGTACGTCACCACCTGATGGACAGCACGGCCCACTCATGCCCCGCGCACGCGTCGAAGCCATCGATTTCTGACGGTTCGTCCCGTATCGCGTCCCAGATGTATGCCCCGTGCCCGGCACTCCGCTGCGCCGCGCACTCGACAGCGACGGAATTCCTGTGATCACCACATCGGGCCTCACGAAGGTCTACCAGTCCCGTGGCCGCGAGGTCACCGCCCTGGACGGCGTCGACCTCCACGTCCGCGAGGGCGAGGTCTACGGAGTCATCGGCCAGAGCGGCGCCGGCAAGTCCTCCCTGATCCGCTGCGTGAACCTGCTGGAGCGCCCCACCACCGGCACCGTGCACGTCGACGGCGTCGACCTCACGGCGCTCGCCGGCCGCGGCCGGCGCGCAGGCAAGGAACTGCGCGAGGCCCGCAGCCGCATCGGCATGGTCTTCCAGCACTTCAACCTGCTGTCCTCGCGCACCGTCCAGGCCAACATCGAGCTGCCCCTGGAGATCCTCGGCGTCTCCGGCCGCGAGCGCTCCCGCAAGGCCCTCGAACTGCTCGACCTGGTCGGCCTCGGCGACAAGGCCAAGGCCTACCCCACCCAGCTCTCCGGCGGCCAGAAGCAGCGCGTCGGCATCGCCCGCGCCCTGGCCGGCGACCCCAAGGTGCTGCTCTCCGACGAGGCGACCAGCGCCCTCGACCCCGAGACCACCCGCTCCATCCTGAAGCTGCTGCGCGACCTCAACGAGCAGCTCGGCCTCACCGTGCTGCTCATCACGCACGAGATGGACGTCGTCAAGACCGTCTGCGACTCGGCCGCCCTCATGAAGAAGGGCCGGATCGTGGAGTCCGGCACCGTCGCCGAACTGCTCGCCACCCCCGGCTCCGAGCTCGCCGGCGAGCTGTTCCCGGTCACCGGCGCCGCCTCCGGCCCCGACCGCACGGTCGTCGACGTCACCTTCCACGGCGAGGCCGCCGCCCAGCCCGTCATCTCGCAGCTCGCGCGCACCTACAACATCGACATCTCGATCCTCGGTGCCGCGATGGACACCGTCGCCGGCCGGCTGATCGGCCGTATGCGCATCGAACTGCCCGGCCGCTACGAGGACAACGTCGTGCCCGTCGGCTTCCTGCGCGAGCAGGGCCTCCAGGTCGATGTCGTCACCGAGGAGGCCGACGCGGCCGACGGCGCCGACGGGATCGACAACGAACTGGCCGAACTGGCCGCACTGGTCAAGGATGGTGCCAAGTGACCTGGTCCGAGATGCAGCCCCTGCTCACCCAGGGCACCTACGACACCCTCTACATGGTGCTGTGGTCCACCCTGGTCACCGTGCTCGGCGGACTGCCCATCGGCATCCTGCTGGTCCTCACCGACAAGGGCGGCCTGCTGCAGAACCAGCCGCTCAACAAGGTCCTCGGCGTGATCGTGAACATAGGCCGCTCGCTGCCGTTCATCATCCTGCTGATCTTCCTCATCCCGGTCACCACCGCGGTCGTCGGCACCTTCATCGGCCCCACCGCCATGATCGTCCCGCTCGCGATCGGCGCCATCCCCTTCTTCGCCCGGCTCGTCGAGACCGCCGTCCGCGAGGTGGACCACGGCCTGATCGAGGCCGTCGAGTCCATGGGCGGCGGCATTACGACCCTGGTCGGCAAGGTGCTCCTGCCGCAGGCCCTGCCCTCCCTGGTCGCCGGCGTCACCACCACCGTCATCACCCTCGTCGGCTACTCCGCCATGGCGGGCGCCGTCGGCGGCGAAGGCCTCGGCTCCAAGGCCATCACGTACGGCTTCCAGCGCTTCGAGACCGGCTTCATGGTCGCCACCGTCGTGGTCCTCATCGTCCTCGTCACGGTCGTCCAGCTGATCGGCGACGGCGTCGTACGCCTCCTGGCCCGCCGCGGCCGCACCGCCTGACCGCCTGACCGGCACCCAGGGCAGCCGCCCCCACCGATTTCCGCCATAGAGCCCGCACTTGTCGTGCTTGGGCCACCACCAGCAAGTCATCGGTACTTGTTCAGCAAGAAAGGCACTCTTCGTGCGTAAGAACATCAAGCTCACCGCCCTCGCCGCCACCGCCACCGCGCTGACCCTCGGCCTCACCGCCTGCGGCAGCTCCTCGGACCCGTCCTCCGCGAAGGCCGACGGCGGCAAGGCCGACGAGAGCAAGCCGCTCGTCATCGCGGCCTCCCCGACCCCCCACGCCGACGTCCTGAACTTCGTCAAGGACAAGCTCGCGGCCAAGGAAGGCCTCAAGCTGGAGGTCAAGGAGTTCACGGACTACGTCCTGCCCAACACCGCCACCGAGCAGGGCCAGGTCGACGGCAACTACTTCCAGCACAAGCCGTACCTCGACGACTTCAACAAGAAGAACAACACCCACGTCGTCCCCGTCGTGAACGTGCACCTGGAGCCCCTCGGCCTCTACTCCAAGAAGGTCAAGTCGCTCGCCGACATCAAGGCCGGCCAGACCATCGCCGTCCCCAACGACACCACCAACGAGGGCCGCGCGCTCCAGCTGCTGGCCGCGAACAACCTGATCACCCTCAAGGAGGGTGTCGGCACCGGCGCCAAGCTGTCCGACATCACCGACAAGAAGGGCCTGGAGTTCAAGGAGCTGGAGGCCGCCACGGTCCCGCGCGCCCTGAGCGACGTGGACGCCGCGGTCATCAACGGCAACTACGCCCTGGAAGCCGACCTGGCGCCCGCCAAGGACGCGCTCGCCCTGGAGAAGGCCGAGGGCAACCCCTACGCCAACTTCCTCGCGGTCAAGGACGGCAACCAGAACGACCCGCGGATCCAGAAGCTCGCCAAGCTCCTGAACTCCGACGACGTCAAGAAGTTCATCGAGGAGAAGTACCAGGGCTCGGTCGTCCCGGCCTTCGGCACCCCCGCCTCCTGACCCCGTCCCTGCACCCCACCGCCCGACCCCGTCGGCCCCGGACGGTCATGCATCTCGGCCCCGTACGCCCCTGTCGGCGCGCGGGGCCGAGTCCTGCCCGCTCCCGGGCAACCCGGCCCTGCACATCCCCCCGCCGATGCTGCATGCTGTGGCCTACGGCCCGTGGACCCGGTTGCGCACCAACTGCCCCCGCCCACGGTCGCATCGCACCACGGTCGCACCACGTTCTCAGGCATGGAGCTGCGCATGACTACCACCTTTCCGGACGTCACCATCAGCACGGACCGGCTGGTGCTGCGCCCGTTCGAGGAGGAGGACGTCACCGCGCTCGCCGAGATGATGAACGACGAGAACATCACCGCCTGGACCTCCGTACCGCACCCCTACACCCACGCCGACGCGCGGGCATGGGCCACCCGGGACTCCCACGCCGAACGCGCCGAGGGCCGCGGCATCGTCTTCGCCGTCACCGAGTTCCTCACCCAGCGCCTCGTCGGCATCGTCCACCTCCGCAACACCGACTGGCGCACCCGCGCCACCGAGGTCGGCTACGTCACCGCGCCCTGGGCCCGCGGCGAGGGCTACGCCTGCGAGTCCGTCCTGGCCGTCGCCCAATGGCTCTTCCGCGAGCAGGCGTTCGAGCGCCTGGAACTGCGCACCGCCGCCGACAACACCGCCTCCCAGCAGGTCGCCCAGAAGATCGGCTGCATCAGCGAGGGCGTCCTGCGCAACGCGTGGACCGTGCGCACGCAGACGGCCGACGGCGGCTGGGCCGACACCCGCACCGACCTGATCGTCTGGAGCCTCCTGCCCGAGGACCTCGACGAGGGCGACGGCCTCGACGGATACGACGGCTACGAGAGCTACGACACCCACGACACCCACGGCGGCGGCCGGGGTGCGTACCCGGGCCACATCGTCCCCGGACAGCGGTCCGACGCGAGCGGCCACCCCGTCGGCGCCGACCGGAAATGAACCGATGACCGGGTAGTCTCACCGTGCCCGCCCCTCCCTCCCGCCCCCCCACATCAGGAGACAGACGACGATGGCCGACCGGGTCACGGTGATCGGCTGGGACGGTTCGCCCCTGACCTCGGCCGCCCGGTCCGCGCTCTCCGCCGCCACCCTCGTGGCCGGAGCCGCCCACCACCTCGCGCTCCCCGAAGTCCCGCCCACCGCCGAACGCATCCGCCTGGGCAGCCCGGGCCTGGCCGCCCGCCGCATCGCCGGCCACCGCGGCACCGCGGTGGTCCTCGCCGACGGCGACCCCGGCTTCTTCGGCGTCGTACGCACCCTGCGCGCCCCCGAGCACGGCCTGGAGGTCGAGGTCGTCCCCGCCGTCTCCTCCGTCGCGGCCGCCTTCGCCCGCGCCGGCATGCCCTGGGACGACGCACAGGTCGTCGTCGCCCACCCCCGCACCCTGCGGCGCGCCGTCAACGTCTGCCGCGCGCACCCCAAGGTCGCCGTCCTCACCTCGCCCGGCGCCGGCCCCGCCGAACTCGCCCTGCTCCTCGACGGGGTCCACCGCACCTTCGTGGTCTGCGAGGAACTCGGCACGGACCGCGAGCAGGTGAGCGTCCTCACCTCCGACAAGGCCGCCGACCACAGCTGGCGCGACCCGAACGTCGTCATCGTCATCGGCGGCGCGGGACAGGCGCCCGCCGCCGAGCCCGGCTGGCTGCTCGGCCAGACCCCCGCGCACTCCGCCGAACGCGGCTGGGCCCGGGCGCGGCCCGGCGCGGGGGAGGGGGAGTCGGGACTGCTGCACGCCGCCCAACTCGCCCGGCTCGGCCCGCGCACCGGCGACCTCGTCTGGGACATCGGCACCGGGTCCGGCGGCGTGGCCGTGGACGCGGCCGCCCTCGGCGCGGCCGTCATCGCCGTGGACGCCGACCCCGCGGCCCGCGACCGTGTGACCGCCGCCGCCCGCGCCCGCGGAGTACAACTGCAGTTCGTCGACGGGCGGGCACCGCACGTCCTGGAGAACCTGCCCGAGCCCGACGTCGTCCGTGTCGGCGGCGGCGGCGCCGAGGTCGTCGCGGCCGTCGCCGACCGGCGCCCCGGACGGATCGTCAGCCACGCCTCCACCCGCGACGAGGCGGAGGCCATCGGCCGGGTCCTCACCGAACACGGTTACGACGTCGAGTGCGCGCTCCTGCAGTCCGTCGGCCTGGACCCCCGCACCTGGGCCGAACAGGACCGTTCCGTGGTGTTCCTCCTGGCAGCTCAGCGCCCTGTCACCCGCTGAGACGAGGGCCGGGGTAGGCTGGCCGATCGTCGTACTGCGCGGACGTTTCGGGCATCGCGACACGGCCTGGACGCGCGACGTGGCGCAGTCCACAGAGGACCGTGGTGGTTATGGCCGCCACGATCGCTAACGGGCGCGACAATGCTTACTGGTTGTCGCGCAGGCGCACGTGAGACGGACTCGTCGCACCCGCGACACCGCACGGCAACTCCGCTCGGAGGCCTCGTGGGCGACCGGGTGATCGAAGAGGCAACACCGATGGGCGAGGGGTAAGCATGACTGACACCGGCCAGGTCCCGGGCGAGGGTCTCCCGGACAACACGGGCATGGTGGATCAGCAGGGCATCCCCGCCCCGGTCCAGATGCCGGCACCGATGCCCGGCTACGCCTTCCAGGACCTCATGGACCCGGCCGAGCCGGAGGACGAGGAACTCCTGCTCATGCCGAGCGCCCAGGGCTCCTGGAGCGACCCGCAGGTCGTTCCGCAGGTCCCGGCCTTCCCGGTGGAGCCCCAGGCCGTCGAGCCGCAGCTGTACGCCGACCCGTCCTACGGCACCGACGCCGCCTACCCCGGCGCCCCGGCGGCGTACCCCGAGCCCGGCGCGTACACCGAGTTCCCCCAGCCCGTCTTCCCCGACGGCTCCTACAGCGCGGGCGCCCACGAGACGGGCGGCCGGGACTCCGGCGCGCTCGACCTCGGCGGACTCGTTGTCCCGCCGCCCGCGGCCCCCGCCGCCCCGACGGCCCCCGCGACTCCCGTCCGGCGCCCGCTGCACATGGGCCCGCCCATGCCCGACGCCACCGGCGGAGTCGTACGGTCCCTCGCCGACCGCGGCCCGGCCGCCGCGCCCGCGCAGGCCGCCCCGATCGCCTCCGCCCCGAACACCGCCACGGGGGCCACCCCGCTCCACCAGGCCGGCCCCCCGACCATGGGGCCCGAGTACCTGGACGTGCCCCGCGCGGAGGCCGCCCAGGAGCCCGCCCCACAGCTCGGCGAGGTCCCGCCGCAGGCCGGGGCGCCCTGGACGCCGGAGCCCGTCGCCGCGCCGGAGCCGCCGGCGGCCGAGGCAGCCCAGGCCCCCGAGCCGGTCGCAGCCCCCGAGCCGGCCCAGGCCGCCGAGCCCGTACAGGCCGCCGCGGAGCCCGAGGCTCCGGCCGCACCCGCCGAGCCGGTGGCGGCCCAGGTCCCGCAGCAGCCCGACGCCGTACCGGCCGAGGTGCCCGCCCCGACTGCGGAGACCCCCGAGCCGGTGGCCGCCGAGGCACCCGTCGCCGCCCCCGGGACGGCCGCACCCGTGGAGCCCGCGGAGCCGGTTGTCGAGGCCGTCGTCGCGGAGCCGGTCCAGCCGGTGCCGGCCGAGGCCGTCGCTCCCGTCCCGGTCCAGCCCGTGGACGCCCCGCCGCAGCCCGTGGCGGTCGCCCCCGCGGAGGTCGCGGAGCCGGTCGAGGCGGTCGAGCCCGCCGCGCCCGTCGTGCCCGTCGTGCCCGAGCCGGTCCACCCGGAGCCCGTGGCCGTCGCCGTGGAGCCCGCCGAGCCGGCCGTCGCTGCCGTTGTCGTGGAGCCCGTCCAGCCGGTGCCCGCCGAGGCCGTCGCCGCCGTCCCGGCCCAGCCGGTGGCCGACCCGGCCCCGCCCGTTGTGACCGGCCCCGGGGAAGCCGCCCAGCCGCTCGCCGAGGCCGTCGCCGTGGAGCCCGTCCAGCCGGAGCCCGCCGAGGCCCAGGACGCCGACGGGCCGGAGCAGGCCGAGGCCGAGCAGACCGAGGCCGAGCAGGCCGAGCCCGCCGCGGGCGAGCCGGCCCCCGGCTACGACGACGCCGAGCGCGAGGCCGTCCTGCGCGTCATGCGCGAGCGCCGCGACATCCGCAAGGGCTTCCGCACCGACCCGATCCCGCACGAGGTGCTGCTCCGCGTCCTGGAGGCGGCCCACACCGCGCCCAGCGTCGGCCACTCCCAGCCCTGGGACTTCGTCGTCATCCGTTCCGCGGACACCCGCCGGACGATGCACGAGCTCGCCCAGCGCCAGCGCGAGGCCTACGCGAAGTCGCTGCCGAAGGGCCGCGCGAAGCAGTTCAAGGAACTGAAGATCGAGGCCATCCTCGACACCCCGGTGAACATCGTGGTCACCGCCGACCCCACCCGCGGCGGCCGCCACACCCTCGGCCGGCACACCCAGCCGCAGATGGCCCCGTACTCCTCGGCCCTCGCCGTCGAGAACCTCTGGCTCGCCGCGCGCGCCGAAGGCCTCGGCGTCGGCTGGGTCAGCTTCTTCGACGAGCGCGAGATGGTCCGCGAGCTCGGCCTGCCCGAGCACCTCGAGGTCGTCGCCTACCTGTGCGTCGGCTACGTCGACGAGTTCCCGGAGGAGCCCGAGCTCGCCCAGGCCGGCTGGTCGCAGCGCCGACCGCTCTCCTGGGTGGTCCACGAGGAGACCTACGGCCGTCGCGCGCTGCCCGGCGAGGAGCCGCACGACCTCCTCTCCGAGACGGTCGCCGGCATCCGCCCGCTGGACGCGAAGGCGCTCGGCGAAGCCTGGGAGCGCCAGAAGCGCATGACCAAGCCCGCCGGGGCCCTGGGCATGCTGGAGATCATCTCCGCCCAGCTCGCGGGCCTGTCCCGGGTCTGCCCGCCGCCGATCCCCGAGCCGGCCGCGGTCGCGATCTTCGCGGGCGACCACGGGGTCCACGCCCAGGGCGTCACCCCGTGGCCGCAGGAGGTCACCACGCAGATGGTCGCCAACTTCCTGGGCGGCGGCGCGGTCTGCAACGCCTTCGCCAACCAGGTCGGCGCCGAGGTCTGCGTGATCGACGTCGGTGTCGCGGGCGACCTCCCGGCCACCCCCGGCCTGCTCCCGCGCAAGGTCCGCCCGGGCACCGCCGACCTGTCCACGGGCCCGGCGATGACCCGCGAGGAGGCGATCGCGGCCATCGAGGTAGGCATCGAGACGGCCCGCGACCTGGTCGCGGCGGGCAACAAGGCGCTCCTCACGGGCGAGATGGGCATCGCGAACACCACGGTCTCCGCCGCCCTCATCTCCGTCTTCACGGGCGTCGACCCGTCCGAGGTCACCGGCCGCGGCACGGGCATCAACGACGAGACCCACGCCCGCAAGGTCGACGTCGTCCGCCGCGCCCTGGAACTGCACCAGCCGGACCCGGCGGACCCGGTCGGCGTCCTCGCGGCGATCGGCGGCCTGGAGCACGCGGCGATCGTGGGCCTCCTGCTGGGCGGCGCGTCCCTGCGTACGCCGGTGATCCTGGACGGCGTCAGCGCGGGCGCGGCCGCCCTGGTGGCCCGTGCCATCGCGCCCGAATCCCTCTCGGCCTGCATCGCGGGCCACCGCAGCGCGGAGCCCGGTCACGTGGCCGCCCTGAACAAGCTGGGCCTGCGCCCCCTGGTCGACCTGGACCTCCGTCTCGGCGAGGGCACCGGCGCCCTGCTCGCCCTTCCGCTGGTCCAGAGCGCGGCCCGCGCGATGCACGAGGTCGCCACCTTCGACTCGGCGGGCGTCACGGAGAAGTAACCCGTCCCTGGCAGAGCCTCCGCCCCGCCCCTCGCACGCAGGCGGGGCCGGTTCTGCGGTACGGGCTGCCGTGGGGCGGGGACACTCCGGGAGGTCCCCGCAGGCCGAGCGAACCCACCGCCGACCGGCGAGCCGGTTCGCTCGGGGTTCGCGAGCCGAGGAGACCTGCCGGAGGGGCACCGCCCCACCGCGAAGCCCCGCCCGGACCGGGCCGCCGCCCCCGGCGGGCCGTACGGCCGCCGCCGCACGGCGGAGCCGCTCCACCGCGGCGTGCGGGGTGCGCGGGGCGGAGCCCCGGGGGAAGCCGGGGCGCAGCCCCCGTCCGTACCTCGGGACGGTCCGCGCCGTATGGTGGACCCGCACCGCATCACCGCACGTCAGCAATCCCGCCGCTCCAGAGCCGCAGCGGCACGACAGAACGACTGCCGCACCAGGAGCCGCACTGCCATGGCCGACACCCCCGCCTACCCCGTAGGCCTCCGCCTCGCCGGCCGCCGCGTCGTCGTCATCGGCGGTGGCCAGGTCGCCCAGCGCCGCCTCCCCGCGCTCATCGCGGCCGGCGCCGACGTCCTCCTCGTCTCGCCCTCCGCCACCCCCTCCGTGGACGCCATGGCCGAGACCGGCGAGATCCGCTGGGAGCGCCGCCGCTACCAGGACGGCGACCTCGCCGGCGCCTGGTACGCCCTCATCGCCACGCAGCACCGCGACGTCAACGAGCGGGCCTCCGCCGAGGCCGAGCGCGAGCGCGTCTGGTGTGTGCGCGCCGACGACGCCGCCGCGGCCACCGCCTGGACCCCGGCCACCGGCCGCATCGAGGGTGTCACCGTCGCCGTGCTGACCGGCAACGACCCGCGCCGGTCCGCCGCCGTCCGGGACGCCGTGGTCGAGGGCCTGCGCGACGGCAGCCTCGCCGCCCCCGGCCACCGCCACAGGTCCACCCCCGGCGTCGCCCTCGTCGGCGGCGGCCCCGGCGACCCGGACCTGATCACCGTGCGCGGCCGCCGCCTCCTCGCCGAGGCCGACGTGGTCATCGCCGACCGGCTCGGCCCCCGCGACCTGCTCGACGAGCTCCCCCCGCACGTCGAGGTCATCGACGCCGCGAAGATCCCGTACGGCCGGTTCATGGCCCAGGAGGCCATCAACAACGCGCTGATCGAGCACGCCAAGGCCGGCAAGGCCGTGGTCCGGCTCAAGGGCGGGGACCCGTACGTCTTCGGCCGCGGCATGGAGGAGCTCCAGGCCCTCGCCGAGGCCGGTATCGCCTGCACCGTCGTCCCCGGCATCTCCAGCTCCATCTCCGTGCCCGGCGCCGTCGGCATCCCGGTCACCCACCGCGGAGTCGCCCACGAGTTCACCGTGGTCAGCGGCCACGTCGGCCCCGACGACCCGCGCTCCCTCGTGGACTGGGCCTCCCTCGCCAAGCTCACCGGCACCCTGGTGATCCTCATGGGCGTCGACAAGATCGGCCTGATCGCCGAGGCGCTCGTCCGGCACGGCCGCTCCGCCGACACCCCCGTCGCGGTCGTCCAGGAGGGCACCACCGCCACCCAGCGCCGGGTGGACGCCACCCTCGCCACGGTCGGCGAGACGGTCCGCGCCGAGGAGGTCCGCCCGCCGGCCGTCATCGTCATCGGCGAGGTCGTCCGCGTCGGAAGCCCGGACGTTCCCACCACCAGCGCCTGACAAGGCCGTTGGCACCACACCCAGGACAAGGCAGTATCACCCTGTGGCTGATCTCATCACCATCACCGACCCCGACGACCCCCGCCTGCGCGACTACACGGGCCTGACCGATGTCGAACTGCGGCGCAGGCGCGAACCCGCGGAAGGCCTCTTCATCGCCGAGGGCGAGAAGGTCATCAGACGGGCCAAGGACGCCGGGTACGAGATGCGCTCGATGCTGCTCTCCGCCAAGTGGGTCGACGTCATGCGCGACGTGATCGACGAGATCCCGGCCCCGGTCTACGCCGTCAGCCCCGACCTCGCCGAACGCGTCACCGGCTACCACGTGCACCGCGGCGCCCTCGCCTCCATGCAGCGCAAGCCGCTGCCCACGGCCGAGGAACTCCTCGCCACGACCCGCCGCGTGGTCGTCATGGAGGCGGTCAACGACCACACCAACATCGGTGCCATCTTCCGCAGCGCCGCCGCCCTCGGCATGGACGCCGTGCTGCTGTCGCCCGACTGCGCCGACCCGCTCTACCGGCGCTCGGTCAAGGTCTCCATGGGCGCGGTGTTCTCCGTGCCCTACGCCCGGCTGGAGGCCTGGCCCAAGAGCCTGGACCCGGTGCGCGAGGCCGGCTTCAAGCTGCTGGCGCTGACCCCGCACGAGAAGGCGACCCCGATCGACGTGGCGGCCCCGCAGTCCCTGGAGCGGGTCGCGCTGATGCTCG
Source organism: Streptomyces yangpuensis (assembly GCF_024666385.1). NCBI lineage: Bacteria > Bacillati > Actinomycetota > Actinomycetes > Kitasatosporales > Streptomycetaceae > Streptomyces > Streptomyces yangpuensis. Next base: position 1,487,336 of record NZ_CP102514.1, on the reverse strand, counting down.
GCGCCGAGGGCGACGGCCTGTCCACGCAGGCGCTCGTCGCCGCCGACGAGTGGGTGCGCATCCCCATGGCCCACGGCGTGGACTCCCTGAACGTGGGCGCCGCCGCCGCGGTCGCCTTCTACGCGGTGGCCCAGGGCCGCCCGTAGCGGCCCGCGGGGCGGCGCTACAGCTTCTGCGCCGCCGCGATGCCCAGCGCCACGATCAGCGTGACCACGATGAACACGATCAGGCGCTGGCGCATCAGCTTCGGGTCCGGCCGCGAGGGCCGCCGCCCCGCACCCGTGGTCCTGGGCGCCGGACGGCCGCCCGTACGCCCCGCGGTCGGCCGGGAGGACGGGCCGCCGGGACTGCGCGGGTGGCGCGGGGAGGAGGGCCGCGAGTGCGGGCCGCCGGGCGCGCCGCCCTGCGGCCTGGGCGCGCTGCCGCCCGTACGGCGCTCCGTACGCAGTTCCGCGTGGTCCGCGGACCCCTCGGGCAGTCGTCCCGTCGGCCGTTCGACACGGGCCCGCTGGGCCGGCGGGCGGCCGTCCGGCAGCCCCTGCGCCTCGCGGGCCGCGATCTCCTTGAGCCGCATCGACAGCTGGAGCGTGCTGGGGCGCTCCTCGGGGTCCTTGGCCAGGCAGGCCCGTACGAGGGGCGCCAGCGCGTCCGGGACGCCCTGCAGGTGCGGTTCCTCGTGCACCACGCGGTACAGCATGACCTCGGAACTGCCGTGCCCGAAGGGCGAGTCGGCGGTCGCCGCGTAGGCGAGGGTGGCGCCGAGGGCGAAGACGTCCGTGGCCGGGGTGACGGCGGCGCCGCGCACCTGCTCGGGGGCGAGGAAGCCGGGGGAGCCGACGGCCGTACCCACATGGGTGAGGGTGCTCGCCCCGGTCGCCCACGCGATCCCGAAGTCGATGATCCGGGGGCCCTTGGGGGACAGGAGGATGTTCGAGGGCTTGAGGTCGCGGTGGACGACCCCCGCCTCGTGGACGGCCACCAGACCCTCGGAGAGCGCGGCGCCGACGGCGGCGATCTGCGCGGCCGTCAGGGGGCCCTCCTCGGCCACCTTGTCGTGCAGCGAGGGCCCGGGTACGTACTGGGTGGCGAACCAGGGCCGCTCGGCCTCCAGGTCCGCGGCGACCAGGCGTGCCGTGCACCCGCCCCGGATCCGCCGGGCCGCGGACACCTCGCGGGCGAACCGCGAGCGGAACTCCTGGTCCTCGGCCAGATCCGGCCGGATGACCTTGAGCGCGACGCGCTGCCCGCGCCGGTCCGATCCCAGGTAGACCACGCCCATGCCGCCGGCCCCGAGCCGCCGGTGCAGTCTGAACGAGCCGACGACACGCGGGTCCTCGCGCCGGAGCCGCATCATCGCCATGTCCACCCCGCTGACCGGTCGTCCTGTTGACGAGCCACAGCTTACGGACCATCCGGCATGCGTGCTCAGAGGCCGCGCCCTCGTCGGGAGATTCGATTGTCAGTGCGGCACAGCACACTTGAGGGAGCTTCAGGGATCCGGCCGGCCTTTGCCGCGGGGGCGCACGGCAGCTCCAAACGGCCCTTCGGCCAAGGGGATTGGCGCCCCGCTGCAGGCCGGAGCGCGCCGGAGTGCGCGCCGGCGCCGCCGCGAGCCGAGTCGATCTTGCGGATGCCCGGTCGGCGGACACGCGGGGCCAGCGAGTGACGGAAGTGAGGGAAGTCACTGCCCTCCGGTCATCCCCTCCGGGATGACCCCGACGTGAGGGGGACGGTCTCCACCCAGGGGAGTACACGGGAGGGCCGTCCTCATCCTCCCGGAGGCCCGGAAATGGGTACGAGGGCATGAGGCCTGCGGCCTTCCGCCCGCCTAGTGTTGAAGTCAAGCGGCGGGTGATGCACTCGTCCCCCGAGGTCAAGAGCCCGCCGCTGCCAGACGACAGGGAGAGGGCCATGGCGGGCATCGCACGGCAGGGACGCAAGGCATTCGCGTTCAACGGCCATGAGTCCGGTACCCGCCACCCGCTGGTGGCCGCGGCCATGGTGCTCCCCCTGGCCGCCCTGCTGCTCTTCCTCTTCGGAGGATTCGACCAGCTGGCGGCACAGGCGTCGTCCGTGGGCATGATGCCGGGGCGCTGAGCGGCGCCCCGGGCCCGGGAGAGCGGCCCGGGCCGGGACATCGGCCTGTCGTACCCCGTGGGGACGGGGGCGCGACGGACGGCAGGTGAAGGGTGCTGCCCGTACGACTGGGGAGTCGTACGGGCAGCACCCTTTTTGACGTTCCCGCAGGAGCCGGCGGAGGCCCGCCGGAGCCGGCGGGAGGCCGCGTACCCGTGTGGCGGAACGCGAAAGCCCCGGCCGTGGAGACGGCCGGGGCTTTCCGGTGGTGCGCGATACTGGGATTGAACCAGTGACCTCTTCCGTGTCAGGGAAGCGCTCTCCCGCTGAGCTAATCGCGCGGGACCGCGGTATGAAACCGCAGATGGTGCGTGTACTGCGTGCGCGATACTGGGATTGAACCAGTGACCTCTTCCGTGTCAGGGAAGCGCTCTCCCGCTGAGCTAATCGCGCGGGGATCCTTGCGGATCAGTGGACGATACTGGGATTGAACCAGTGACCTCTTCCGTGTCAGGGAAGCGCTCTCCCGCTGAGCTAATCGTCCTTGGAGGTGGAGACGGGATTTGAACCCGTGTAGACGGCTTTGCAGGCCGTTGCCTCGCCTCTCGGCCACTCCACCATGGAGCTGCAGGGGTTCTCGGGAAGATCCCCCACTTCGAGCGGACGACGAGACTCGAACTCGCGACATCCACCTTGGCAAGGTGGTGCTCTACCAACTGAGCTACGTCCGCAGGTCACCTTGTTCGCTCCGGGGTTTTTCCCCTTCGCTCCCTGGCGACGTGTTGAACTCTAGCGGATTACCGGGCCAGCTCAAAAACGCGTTTCCGCAGCGTGCTGCCGCACGATCACCACAGGTCACCCGGCCGTCACCGCACCGGCGCTCCCGCGTCGCCGGTCATAGACTCGCAGCCGTGCACGACCTGCCACCCATGGCCCGCTTCGGCGGCCTCCTCGCGACCGACCTGCGGGATGTCACCAGTGATCCCGCCGCCCTCGACTCCACCGGCTTCTGGGCGGTGGCCGCCGACTTCGAAGGGCGCCTCGTCTGCGCGCGCTTCGGGGACGTACGGCCCGACCCCGTCCCCGCGCCCGTCCCCGGTGCCTGGGCCGGTCCCGACGCCGACCAGTGGACCTCCTCCCTCGACCGCGCCGCGTACGTCGCCGGGGTGCGCCGCATCCGCGAGCACATCGCGGCCGGCGAGGTCTACCAGGCCAACCTCTGCCGGGTGATGTCCGCGCCGCTGCCGCGCCCGGACCTCGCCGACGTCGACGCCCTCACCGCGCTTCTCGCGCGCGGCAACCCCGCGCCCTTTGCAGGAACGATTCGGCTCGCCGCGCACGGCGTGGAGATCGCCACCGCCTCCCCCGAGCTGTTCCTGCGCCGCGACGGCCGCCGGGTCGAGTCCGGGCCCATCAAGGGAACGGGCCGCACCGCCGCGGACCTCCTGCCCAAGGACCACGCCGAGAACGTGATGATCGTGGACCTCGTGCGCAACGACCTCGGCCGGGTCTGCGCCACGGGCTCCGTGACCGTTCCCGAGCTGTGCGCCGTCGAGGAGCACCCCGGCCTCGTCCACCTCGTCTCCACCGTGAGCGGCGAACTCGCCGACGGCGCCGGCTGGCCCGAACTCCTCGCCGCGACCTTCCCGCCCGGATCGGTCACCGGCGCACCCAAGTCCTCCGCCCTGCGGATCATCGAGGCCCTGGAGACCGCCCCGCGCGGCCCCTACTGCGGCGGCATCGGCTGGGTCGACGCGGACCGCGGCACCGGCGAGCTCGCCGTCGGGATCCGTACCTTCTGGATCGACCGGGAAGCCCCCGGCGGCCCCCGGCTCCTCTTCGGCACCGGAGCCGGCATCACTTGGGGGTCCGACCCCGACCGCGAATGGGCGGAGACCGAACTCAAGGCCGCCCGCCTGCTCCGGGTCGCGGCCGGCCGGGAGCCCATCGCCCCCCAGGGGGCCAACCACACCAGTGGAAGGACCGCACCATGAGAATCTGGCTCGACGGATCCCTCAGGGACCTCGACGACGCCACGGTGTCCGTCCTCGACCACGGGCTCACCGTGGGCGACGGCGTCTTCGAGACGCTCAAGGCCGAGCGCGGCCGGGCCTTTGCACTCACCCGCCACCTGGAGCGGCTGACCCGCTCGGCCCGCGGCCTCGGCCTCCCCGACCCCGACCTCGACGAGGTGCGCCGGGCCTGCGCCGCCGTCCTGGACGCCGAACCGGTCGAACACGGCCGCCTGCGCATCACCTACACCGGCGGCCTCGCCCCACTCGGCTCCGACCGCGGCGACGCCGGCACCACCCTGATCGCCGCCGTCGCCGCCTCCCCCCGCCGCCCGGACACCACCGCCGTGATCACGGTCCCCTTCGTGCGCAACGAGCGCTCCGCCGTGGCCGGCCTGAAGACCACCTCGTACGCGGAGAACGTCGTCGCGCTCGCCGCGGCCCACCGGGCGGGCGCCTCCGAGGCGCTCCTGGCCAACACGGTCGGACGGCTCTGCGAGGGCACCGGGTCCAACGTCTTCGTCGTGCTCGACGGGGAACTGCACACCCCGCCCCTGGATTCCGGCTGCCTCCCCGGCATCACCCGGGCCCTCGTCGTCGACTGGGCCGGCGCCAAGGAGACCGACCTGCCGCTGGAGGCGCTCGAACAGGCCGAGGAGGTCTTCCTGACGTCCTCGCTGCGCGACGCCCAGGCGGTCGTCCGCCTCGACGGCCGGGACATCGCCACGGAGCCCGGACCGGTCACGGCCGAGGTCATGCGGATCTTCGAGCTGAAGGCCGGCGACGACATCGATCCGTGAGCACCGGTGACGCGGAGCCGTGGGGCAGGTAGAACTCCAAGTGATGACCACCACCCTGCGGCCCGCGCAGCCGCTTCAGCGAAACAGCGACGGCACCCGGCGGCGGACCTACGAGGTCCGGGTCAACAGCCGTCGCGTCGGCACGCTCGAACTGGCCACCCGCTCCGCGGCCCAACCCGGCATCGGCGTGATCCGCGGGCTGTGGATCGACGAGGAAGACCGGCGGCGCGGTCGCGGCACGGTGGCCGCGCTCGCCGCCGAGGAAGTGCTGCGCTCCTGGCGCTGCACCGGGGTCGCCGTGTCGGTGCCCGCCGACGCCGGGCCGGCGCTGCGGATGGCCGCGGCCCTCGGCTACCGGGAGACCGGCCGGATCATGGTCAAGGACCTGCCGGCGCAGCCGCCGGTCCTCCCGGCGGGCAGCGTCGGGCGGCCGATGACCCGGGCCGAGTACGACGCCTGGCTGGAGCCGGGCATCGTGGAGTACGGCCGCCGGCTCGTCGCCCCCGGCATGACCGACGAGCAGGGCGTGGCGGCCTCCCGCGCCGAACACGCCAGGATGCTGCCCGACGGCCCGGAAACCCCCGGGACGCACGTCCTCCTGCTGGAGACCGCGGCGGGGGAGGCCCTGGGCACGCTGTGGGTGGGGTTGTGCGAGCTGCCCGGCCCCGGCACCGTCCCGTACGTGTACGACGTGAAGGTCGCGCCCGAACACCGCGGGCAGGGTCACGGGCGCAGCCTCATGCTCCTCGCCGAGCGGACCGTCCTGGCCGCCGGAGGGAGCCGGCTGGGCCTGCACGTCGTCGAGGGCAACACCCCGGCCCGGCGGCTGTACGAGTCGCTCGGGTACCGGGACATCGCCGTGAACGCCGCGAAGGAACTGATCTAGGCGGTTGTCCGGCGGCTCGGGCGTCCCGGCGGGGGAGCGGACCGGTCAGGCGGCGAGGAGGCGGTCGACGATCTCCTCGATGCGGGCACGCAGGCCCTCCTGGCTCTTGCCGCCGTCCAGGCGCTCGCCGTCGATCACGTACGTCGGGGTGCCGGTCACGCCGATGGCCTTGCCCTCGGCCTGGTCGGCGTCGACGATCAGGATGTGCCGTCCGTCGATCAGGGCCGTGTCGAACTCCTCGACGTCGAGGCCCAGGCCGCGGGCCACGTCCAGCAGCACCGGCTCACCGCGCTCGGCCAGCTCCACCGTGCGGGCCAGCAGGGCCTCCGCGTACGGCCAGCCCTGCCCCTGCTCGGCGGCCTCCTCGGCGGCCTGCGCGGCGGCGAAGGCGTGCTTGTGCTTCTCCAGGGGGAAGTGGCGCAGCCGGATGTCCAGCCGGTCGCCGTAGCGGGCCCGCAGGGCGCGGACGTCGTCCAGGGCGCGGTGGCAGTCCGAGCACTGCAGTTCGCACCAGACGTCGAGGATCACGGAATCGGTCATACGGACAGTCTCCCAGCCCCCGCCCGCCCCACCGACCGCCACCTCGGAAGGAGGCCGACCCCTAAGGGGTGGCCCGCAGACGCCCCAGATCTCCCGGAGATCCGGGCGGGGCGGGCGCAGAGCCTGGCCGCTGCGGCGGCGGGCGGTGCACGATGGATGGACGGACGGGACACACCTCTCCGCCGCCGAGAGTCCGGAGGACCGCATGCTTGCCGAGACCATTTGCTCCGCGGTGTCCGCGGCGGGCCTGGGCATCGCCGTGGTGACCGCCTACCGCAGGCGGTTCCTGGCCGCCGCGCGGATCGCCGCGTACTCGCTCGTGCCCGTCGGCCTCGTGATGACGGGTGTCGTGGAGTGGCTGACCGGCATCGTCTTCAACCCGACCGTCTGGATCGGCTTCGGGCTGCTGGGGCTGGCCTGGCTGATCCTCTTCACCACGCGAGCCGTCGAGCGGCGCAGCCCGGGCGGGTCCGGGAAGCCCGCGAAGAAGCAGGCGAAGGCGCGCGCCTCCGCGGACGCCGTCGCCCCCGCCGCCTCCAAGCCCTCCCTGGGCGCGGCCGCCCCGCCCCGCCGCGACCAGCCGTCCACCACCCCCGCGGACGACTTCTCCGACATCGAGGCCATCCTCAGGAAGCACGGCATCTGACCACCGCGCCCGCGGCGGGTCACGCCAGTGTCGGCGCGCGGTGTCCAGCGGCAGGAAGCACGGCGGGCGGGGTGGGGGGTGCGGGATCGTGATACGTCCACGAGATCGAGCGAACTGCCGCGCGAGTGTTGGCGTGTTGTGGAGTGCGGGGCGGTTCGCTGCGCCATCATCGGCGCGACATGTTCGAGACATCGCAGAGTGACCCCGCGGTGCCCGTCGCGGTACCCGACCCCGTTGCCGACGAGCCGCGAGGCTGTCTGTTCGCGCTTTCCCAGCCGCCCCTGATGATCTTCCTAGCGGTGATCGGGATCCTGCTGCTGCTCGCCGCCGTGCACGATCTCTTCCTGCTCTGACGCTCCCGCGTCGGCCTCCTTGCGACGGGCCCGGTACGCCGCCACGTGCAGCCGGTTCCCGCAGGTCCGGCTGTCGCAGTAGCGCCGGGAGCGGTTTCGCGAGAGGTCCACGAAGGCCCGCCTGCAGTCGGGGGCCTCGCAGCGGCGCAACCGCTCCTGCTCGCCGGAGACCACGATGAAGGCCAGCGCCATGCCGCCGTCGGCCGCCAGGTGGTCGCCCACCGACGCGCCGGGCGCGAAGTAGTGCACGTGCCAGTCGTAACCGTCATGGTCGGTCAGCTGCGGGGTGGTGCCCGCGGTCGCCACGAGCTCGTTGATCAGCACGGACGCGGCGCGGGCGGTGGGCGCCGCGAAGACCTGGGCGAACTTCGAGCGCACGGTCCGGACGCCGGCCAGATCACGGGCGCCGAGCTCGCCGACGTCGCTGATCGAGTACTCCTGGACGAAGCCGCGCAGCGCGCCGATGTCCGAGAGCCCGTCCGGCTGGTCCGGTTCGGCCGCGGTGTTCACCAGCGCGACGACGACGTCGAGCGCGCGACGGGTGTCGTGTGGGATCTGCACGGTGTCTCCCTCGGGGGCCGGGCCTGCGGCGACGGGCGTGCCGCCGATGCCGCCCGACAATAGCCGGTCCCCGCGCAGCACACAGGCGCCGTCCTCGCGGGTGGCTTCCGCGGGAACAGCGCCGGCGCAGGCGTATGTGGTTGTCCGCTCCGCACCGTCGCCCCGAGTCGGACGGTGTCGAGCGGCCGGGAGCCTGGCTCAGCTCTCGGCCAGGATGTGGGAGAGCTCCTTGTCGAGGTCGAAGTGCCGGTGCTCGGTCCCGGGTGGAACCGCGGCGTCCGTCCGCTTGAGGAACGACTCCAGGGCTCGGGCGGGTGCTTCGAGAAGCGCTTCTCCCTCCGGTGAGCTCAGGGCGATGCAGACGACGCCCTGACCGTGACTGCGGGAGGGCCAGACGCGGACGTCGCCGGTACCGGTGGGCCGGTGGAGGCCCTCCGCGAGGAGGTCGCGGGCGAACACCCATTCGACCGTCTCCTCGGCGCCGGTGTGGAAGGTGGCGTGCACGGCGTAGGGATCGGCCGTGTCATACCGCAGGCCCGCGGGAACAGGCAGTGAGGACTCGCTCGACACAACGAGGCGCAGGTGCAGCTCGCAGCTGACCGTGGTGTTCATAAGCGCCAGGGCCTTTCGCTCAGTGTGCGCTCGGGGATTCGCACGTCGGCGAAATCGACATGCCACCTACGGTGTCGTTGTAAACCCCTCTGACCGTTTTGCGGACCTCTGGGTCCCTCGGACGGCGGATCCAAACCATCGTTCCCGTGTGCTTCGAGCTCGGGTAGATTCGGGACCATGAATACGGGGAGTGACCGCGGAACGAACGAGTCCGCTGCCGGCGACACCACGGGAACCACCGCGCCGACCTCCGCAGACACCACTGCGGAGACCGCCGAGACCGCGGAGGAGACGCAGCACGTCTCGAAGGCGCCCGCCTTCATCAAGGCCCGCAGGACCCTGCACCTCAGCTGGCAGGTCGGCGTCTTCGTCGTCGGCCTCGCGGTGATCGCCGCGGGCGTCGCCATGCTCGTCCTGCCCGGCCCCGGCTGGGTGGCGATCTTCGCGGGCCTGGCGATCTGGGCCACCGAGTTCGCCTGGGCCCACTTCGTGCTGCGCTGGACGAAGCGCAAGGTCAGCGAGGCCGCCCAGAAGGCGCTCGACCCGAAGGTACGCCGCCGCAACATCATCCTGACCACCACGGGCCTCGTCATCGCGGGCGCCCTGATCGGCTTCTACCTGTGGAAGTACGGGTTCGTCCTGCCCTGGGACCTCAAGGACCAGTGATGGTCAAAGAGCACCGCTGACATGGGGTAATGTTTGCGGTGCGTCCGGGCGATTAGCTCAGTGGGAGAGCACTTCGTTCACACCGAAGGGGTCACTGGTTCGAACCCAGTATCGCCCACCCGGACCAGAGGCCCGGAGACATTAACCGTCTCCGGGCCTCTGGCGTTCTCCGCCGCGTGCCCGGCCTACCGCAGCCGGCCGATCGCGGCCCGCAGCCGACGGGCGTCCCGCAGGCGCTTCTCGTACGTCGCCCCCACCGCCAGCAGCAGCACGCCCGCCAGTGCCGGCGGCACCCAGCGCGGCAGCGCCCCGGCGACCTGCACCACATACGGCGCCAGCTCGTGCACCGCCACCGCCGCCAGCACCGCGCCGCCCAGCAGGAGCGGTGCCTGCAGCCGCCGGTGCGCACCCGCCAGGGCCACCGCCAGCGCCGCCGCACCCAGCACCAGCGGGCGCACCCAGCCGGTGTCCCCCCAGGCCGCCAGCAGGCTCGGCACCAGCGTCGCCGCCAGCCCCGGTGCGTACGCCGTCCACGACGAGGCCTGCGCGTCCCGGCGCCGCCGCAGGAAGCCCACCGCGAGAGCCGGCAGCGTGACCGGCAGGGTGTACGCCTCCGGCGCCGTCACCCCGGCCTCCGCCAGCCGTACCCACGTCGCCGCCACGAACAGCGCGCCCGCCGCCCAGCCCAGCACCCGCCGCTCCGGCCGCACCGCGGCGCCCGCGCACACCACCCCGGCCAGAGCCAGGGTCAGCGCCAGCGTCCCCGGCCGCCCCGCTGCCAGGGCCAGCGCCAGGACCCCCGACACCCCCGCCGCGATCTCCGCCGGCAGCCGTACGGCGCCCAGCCGCGGCCCGAGCGCCGCCACCGACGCCGGCGCCGCGAGCACCGGCAGCGCCCACCAGACCACAGCCAGGTCCGACACCGCGGCCGCGGCCACCAGCAGCCCCGTCCCGTAGCCGACCGCGCACACGGCCGCCCCCGACCGGACCCACCGGGCCGCGGGCCCGTACGCCGCTCCCGCGGCGCAGCCGGCCCCCAGCAGCCCCCACACCGCGAAGGTCGCCACGCGGCCGTCCAGCGCGCCCAGGGACACGTTCGCGGCCCCCGCCAGCGCGCACACCGCCGCGGCGATCCCGGCCCCCCGCGCAGGGGGGCGCAGGGCCAGCGCCCCCGCGGCCCCCGTCACCGCGAGCTGCACGGCGAAGACCACCGCCACCGGGAACCCCAGCAGCACCGGCGCCGTGAACAGCGCCGCCCAGGCCGGCACCACCGCCACCACGACGGGCTCCGGCCGCGCCGACACCCGCCACAGCCACCAGGACGCCCCCGCCGTCATCAGCAGCGCGACCGTGGCCGACGCCCCCGGGCCGTACGGATCCGCCACCGGGGCGGTCGCCGCCCACACCTCGTCGAGCACCCGCAGCCGGGCCACCAGCACCGGCACCACCGCCGCACCCGCCGCCAGCGCCCCCAGGGCGCCCACCACGACACCGGCCACGACCGACCCGCGCCGGACCGCCTCCGGCAGCGCGGGCACCCGCAGCGCCACCAGCAACGGCAGACCCACCAGCAGGTGCGCCACCAGCGCCCAGCCCGGCTCGAGCTCCGGCCGGGCCACACCGGCCACCGCCACCACCGCCGCCAAGGCACCCACCGGCGCCGCCGCCCGGGCGCGCGGCTCCCGCCAGGCCGCCGCCGTACCCAGCGCCGCACCCGCCAGCAGCAGCGCCGCCGGAGCCAGGGCCTGCGCCGCCGAATCCGCCGACCACGACCGGGCCGCCCCGACGAGCAGCGCCGCCGAGCCCAGCACGGCCGCCGGGACCGCCGCCGCGCGGACCCGCAGCGCCAGCGCCGCGTCCAGCGCCGCCGTCACCAGCAACGCCCAGCCGAGCCCCAGCGGGCCCGCCTCCCCGGCGACCGCCGCCAGCGGCAGCGGCAGCTGCGCCGCGACCACCGCCGCCGGCAGCGGGAGCCGCAGCGTGCGCAGCGCCGACCCGTACCCGGCCCACACCGCCGCCAGCACCGCCGCCGCGCCGGCCGCGTACCCGGTGCCGTCCGTGTCCGGCATGCCGAGCGCGTACAGCGCGTACGCGTCCAGCACCGTCAGCAGCAGCCCCACCGCGGCCACCGACTCAGCCGTCGACCGCAGCCCGCGGCGCAGCAGCACCACGGGCGCGGCCAGCGCCGCCGCCGTCACCGCACCCAGCACCGCCGAGCGTCCGGCGATCCCCATGGACCCCCAGCTGATCAGCGTGAACGCCAGCGCGGCCACGGCCAGCAGCACCGCGCCCAGGGTCAGCAGAACGTTCTGGGCGCCCGGGGCCGAAGCCTCCTTCGCGGGCCCGGCGGGCGCGGGCGCACCCCAGCGCAGCGGAGCCGGTGCGGCCGTGGACTGCTGCAGCAGACGCAGCAGCCAGTCCCGCCGGCCCAGCAAGTACAGGCGCCGGGCATCGAGTTGGGCCAGCTCACGGTCGATGAGCGCCAGCTCTTCGGCCGGCGGCAGAGGCGAGTTCATAAGCGGAGTGTGGCCCCCGTCACCCGGTCAGGACATGGGCGGGGGTACTCAAGTACGTACTGAGTACCCCAGGCCGGAGCCCGGCGGGGGAAGCGGTTTGAACCAGCCCCGAGGCTTCTGTATTGTTCAGTGCGTTCCCGGGCGATTAGCTCAGCGGGAGAGCACTTCGTTCACACCGAAGGGGTCACTGGTTCGATCCCAGTATCGCCCACCGGGTCAGGCCGGTCCGTCGATGACGGACCGGCCTTCCGCATGTCCGGGCCGTGCCGTCCTACGCGGCCGCCGACAGATCCGGCCGCAGCGGCCAGTGCGGGTCCACCGCCTCCGGGGTCCCCTGCCGCGCGAACCACGCCTGGAGGCCGCGCGCCTGCGCCGCGTGCCACACCGCCTGGAGCGTGTGCAGTTCGGCCGGCGTCAGCCGCTCCAGCCGCGAGGCGAACCGGCGGCCCACCGCCCGTACGAGCTCCAGCGAGGCCATGGCGTCCGCCGCCGCGTCGTGCGCGCCCTCCAGATCGATGCCGTAGTGCGCGCACAGGTCCGTCAGCGTCCGGCGGCCCTTGCGGTACCGGTCCAGATGCTTGTCCAGCACCCGCGGATCCAGCACCGTCAACGGCCGGTTGTCCAGGTACCGCGACAACGACGACGCCCGGTGCCGACGCAACTCCCGGTCCAGCAGCGTCAGGTCGAACGGCGCGTTCATCACCACCACCGGCCGGCCCGCGATCTGCTGCTCCCCGAGCGCACGGGCTATCTCCTCCACCACCGGCGCCGGCCAGCGCCCGTGACGCTGCAGGTGCTCGTCGGTGAGGCCGTGCACTTCCGTCGCACCCGGGGGCACCGGAACACCGGGATTGACCAGCCAGCGCGTCGTGCGGACCCGGCCGCCCGCGCACTCCTGCACGATGAGCGCGGCGGACACGATCCGGTCCTGCTCCACGTCCACCCCGGTGGTCTCCGTGTCGAATGCGGCCAGCGGGCCCTCGTACCAGCGTGTCATGGCGAACTCCTCGTCCCCGGTCGGCAGTTGGGGTGCAGCCGGGCGCCGCCGCCTCGGAACGTGCCGCCCCTGCCCGAATCGGTGATACCCGGGCTGTTTGTTCCGTACGCCGTTTGCGGCGACCCGGGTGCGGAGACAACAACCATGGGGGACCGTACACATGACCGGTCGTCACCCCACCCACCACCGAGAGCAGAGCCCGGAAGGCATGGGGAGCCGGCCATGGCGCTCGCACAGCCCGAACCGGGCGGGGTGCTGGCGGGGCAGATCGATCCGCGGACCGGGAGCGGCGCAGGCGCGCCGGACGGGACGCGGGCCGTACCGCTGCGCGGCACACTCGCCACCACCGCATGCATGGAGACCCTCCAGGTGGGATACCTGCACGCCGTCGCCGCCGCGGCCGGCTGCTCGCTGTCCCAGCCCTTCCCCGACAACGGCGTCGACTGGCACGTCAGCCACGGCGCCCCCGAGCACGTCGTCGACGACGAGGTCACCGTCAAGGTGCAGTTGAAGGCGACCTACCAGGTACCGCCCCGGCCGCCCGGGCCGACCTTCGCCTTCACCCTCGACAACGAGCACCTGGTGAAGCTGGCCCGCACCCCGGTCGCCGTCCACAAGATCCTCGTCGTGATGCTCGTTCCGCGGGAGCGCGACCAGTGGCTCGCCGCCGGACACGACCGGCTCGACCTGCGGCACTGCTGCTACTGGACCAACCTCGCCGGACACCCCGTGACCGGCCGGCGCCGGACCACCGTGAGGATCCCCACCGCGCGGATCTTCGACGACCGGGCGCTGTGCGAGATCATGACCCGGGTCGGGTCGGGAGGGACACCCTGATGCACTGGCACCCGCCGAACCTCGAACCGCTGCTGCCCCCGGACCACGGGAGTCACGGGCACTTCCCGGACTTCCCCGGCTTCCCGCGCTCCGCCGCGCCCGATCCCGGGCAGGTCGACCCCGCCGTGCTCGGTGCGCTGCTGCACCGGCACGGCTGGCTGCGCCGGGGCGGCGCCGCCGGGCGGTACGGGCGCTGGACACCGCCCGGGCACGACGGCACCAGCGTGCTCGTCCCCGAGAACCGGGCCTTTCCCGACTGCACCGACCTGCTGGAGGAGGCGCTGACCGCGCTGTCGCGCAGCACGCTCCCGTCGGCGCGGGAGGTGCTCTACGGGCTGAGCGTGCCCAGCGACGAGATCCGCTGGGAGCGGGAGGTCCCGCCGGGGGCGTACGGGCTGGGCGGCGAAGCGGCCTGGACGGTGCAGGAGCAGCTGCGCTCGGCCGCCCGGCAGCTGCTGCTGGCGGGGGCGCTCGCGGCGCGGGCGCGGGCCGGCTACTACGGCGCCCGGCACCGCGCGCAGGCCGAACGGGTGCTGGACGCGGTGCTGGTGGGGCCGCAGCCGGGCGGGCGGCGGCTGAGCGCGTACGTGCCGGTGGACGGCGGTCGGGGCACCGTGACCCGGCTGCACCACGCGCTGCACGCGGCCCGCGAGGCCGTGGACTACCAGCGGGCCACCGGCGGGATGGAAGCCTTCGACGCCGCCGTCGCGGCAGGGGTCAGCCGGGAGCTCACCGAGGCACTGATCGCGCTGGTGCGGGGCTCGGAGGGGGCCCGTGTCGCCCTCGCCTGGGCGCCGGCGGCGGGGGTCCCGGCGGGCTGCGCGGCCCGGCCGGAGCCGGTGGAGTTCTCCCCGGGCGACCTGCCGGTCCTGCGGGAGGCGGCCGCGCGCTACACCCGCGACGAGCCGGCCGTGCGGGTGCGCGTCGCGGGGGCGGTGGTCCGGATGCGGCGCTCGGCCCCGGGCGGCGGGGGCACGGTGCGGCTGCGGGTGCTGGCCGGGGCGGAGGTCCCGTACGTACGTGCCGCGCTCGACGAGGAGGCGTACCAGGTGGCCGGCCACGCGCACCTGGTGGGCCTGCCGATCCGGATCAGCGGGCGGCTGCAGCGGCGGGGCGGCTTCCGCCGGCTCACGGACGCCACGGACGTGACCCCCGTCCCGCTGGACGAGGTCGAGCGGGACCGCCTCATGAAGTCCCTGGACGAGTCCCTGGACCCTGCGGATGTCCTGCCGTCGGACGACTGAAGGAGGCCATCACCAGACCCGGGGCGGGGGAGAAGTCCGGGCCGCGGCTGAAACCGAAGGCCTCGTAGAGGCGGACGGCCGGGGTGTTCGCGGCTCCGGTGGTCACCTGGACCGGGCGGCCGGGGAAGAGCTCGGCCAGCTCGGCCAGCGCGTGGCGCAGCAGCAGGGAGGCGATGCCGCGGCGGAAGAAGGCGGGGGCGACGCAGAGCCGGTCGATCCCGGTGGCGGGGCCGTTGGGCTCCTCCCCCCAGGCGAGGAACCCGGCCGGCTCCCCGTCCTCGGAGACGGCCCCGACCCAGTGCAGTGCCTGCGCGCGCATCTCGGCGAGGCTCTCGCGCAGGGCGGGGATCCCGTCGAAGCCGATGAGCTCCGCCTCGACGGTGTACGCGGCCCGGCCGATCCGGTGCACGGCGGCGGCGGTGGCGTCGTCGGTCAGGTCGAGTGAACGGACGTGCAGGCTCGGCATACGGGTCCCTCCGGGGGCTGAGGCAACCCCTCACGCTACCGGCGCCGCCCGGCGGCGCGACCGAATTTCCCGGCGGGCCGGGGCGGGGCGGGGCGGGCCGGGGCGGGCGGGGCGGGGTCCGGGCCGTGGCCGGGGGCGCGGGCTTGGTGGCGCGGCCTGCTTTCGCCGGAGCCGGGGCTTCGGAGGTGCGGCCCGCACCTGCCGGGGCCCGGCGGTGGCTTCGGTGTGGGGCGGTGCCCCTCCGGGGCGTCTCCTCGGCTCGCGAACCCTGAGCGGGACCGCCCTGTGACCCGGTGGTGGGTTCGCTCGACCTGCGGGGACGCCCCGGAGTGTCCCCACCCCACGGCCGCTCTTTCCGGTGGGGTGGGGGCGCGCCGGGATCTCCCCGCGGGTCGAGCGAACGCACCGCTGGGCGGCGGGCCGGTCTGGTTCGGTGTTCGCGAGCCGAGGAGAGGTCCCGGGGTGGCCCCGCCCCACGCCCCGCCTGCGCCGTCTCGTGCCCGGCCGGAGCTTCGGGGCCCTGTTCCCCCCCGTACCCGGCCGGAGCCCGGGCCCTGCCGGGGTTTCGGGGGACCCCACACCCGCCTGCGCCTGCCCGTGCCGGGCCGAGGTTTGCGGTGGGGTGGGGGCGCGCCGGGATCTCCCCGCAGGTCGAGCGAACGCACCGCTGGGCGGCGGGCCGGTCTGGTTCGGTGTTCGCGAGCCGAGGAGAGGTCCCGGGGTGACCCCGCCCCACGCCCCGCCTGCGCCGTCTCGTGCCGGGCCGGAGCTTCGGGGCCCTGTTCCCCCCGTGCCCGGCCGGAGCCCCGGCACAGCCGCACGTGCCGCCTGCGGCTGTCCAGGGGATACGGGCGGGGGCGGGCGGAGCCCGGGAGTAACCGTTTAGCGGCGCAGCCACTCGGCTCGGTACGATTCACGCGCGCAGCGTTCGCTCGCGCATCCCCTGAGTCAGGAGTGACCGGTGTCAGACGTCCGTGTGATCATCCAACGCGATTCCGAGCGGGACGAGCGCGTGGTGGCCACGGGCACTACGGCGGCGGAGCTCTTCGCCGGCGAGCGCACCATCGTCGCCGCCCGCGTCGCGGGCGAGCTCAAGGACCTCGCCTACGAGGTGCAGGACGGCGAGACCGTCGAGCCGGTGGAGATCTCCTCCGAGGACGGCCTCAACATCCTGCGCCACTCCACCGCGCACGTCATGGCGCAGGCCGTGCAGGAGCTGTTCCCCGAGGCCAAGCTCGGCATCGGCCCGCCGGTCCGTGACGGCTTCTACTACGACTTCGACGTGGCCCGGCCCTTCACGCCGGAGGACCTCAAGGCCGTCGAGAAGAAGATGCAGGAGATCCAGAAGCGCGGCCAGCGCTTCTCCCGCCGTGTCGTCACCGACGAGGCGGCGCGCGAGGAGCTCGCCGACGAGCCGTACAAGCTGGAGCTCATCGGCATCAAGGGTTCCGCGTCCACCGACGACGGCGCGAACGTCGAGGTGGGCGGCGGCGAGCTGACCATCTACGACAACCTGGACGCCAAGACCGGCGAGCTGTGCTGGAAGGACCTCTGCCGCGGTCCCCACCTGCCCACCACCCGCAACATCCCGGCGTTCAAGCTCATGCGCAACGCCGCCGCGTACTGGCGCGGCAGCGAGAAGAACCCGATGCTCCAGCGCATCTACGGCACCGCGTGGCCGTCGAAGGAGGAGCTGAAGGCCCACCTCGACTTCCTCGCCGAGGCCGAGAAGCGCGACCACCGCAAGCTCGGCAACGAGCTCGACCTCTTCTCCATCCCGGACGAGATCGGCTCCGGCCTCGCCGTCTTCCACCCGCGCGGCGGCATCATCCGCCGGGTCATGGAGGACTACTCGCGCCGCCGGCACGAGGAGGAGGGCTACGAGTTCGTCTACTCCCCGCACGCCACCAAGGGCGCCCTCTTCGAGAAGAGCGGCCACCTGGACTGGTACGCGGAGGGCATGTACCCCCCCATGCAGCTCGACGGTGGTACCGACTACTACCTCAAGCCCATGAACTGCCCGATGCACAACCTGATCTTCGACGCGCGCGGCCGCTCCTACCGCGAACTGCCGCTGCGCCTGTTCGAGTTCGGCACCGTGTACCGGTACGAGAAGTCGGGCGTGGTGCACGGCCTGACCCGCGCCCGGGGCTTCACCCAGGACGACGCGCACATCTACTGCACCCGTGAGCAGATGGCCGAGGAGCTCGACCGCACCCTCACCTTCGTGCTGAACCTGCTGCGCGACTACGGTCTGACCGACTTCTACCTGGAGCTGTCCACCAAGGACCCGGAGAAGTTCGTCGGCTCGGACGAGGTCTGGGAGGAGGCCACCGCGGTCCTCCAGCAGGTCGCCGAGAAGCAGGGCCTCCCGCTGACCCCCGACCCGGGCGGCGCCGCCTTCTACGGTCCGAAGATCTCCGTGCAGGCGCGCGACGCCATCGGCCGCACCTGGCAGATGTCGACCGTGCAGCTGGACTTCAACCTGCCGGAGCGCTTCAACCTGGAGTACACCGCCCCGGACGGCTCCCGCCAGCGTCCGGTCATGATCCACCGCGCCCTGTTCGGCTCGATCGAGCGGTTCTTCGCCGTGCTGCTGGAGCACTACGCGGGTGCCATGCCGCCGTGGCTGGCCCCGGTCCAGGCCGTCGGTATCCCGATCGGCGACGGACACGTCGAGTACCTGCAGGAGTTCGCCGCTGCGGCGAAGAAGCAGGGCCTGCGCGTGGAGGTGGACGCCTCTTCCGACCGCATGCAGAAGAAGATCCGCAACCATCAGAAGCTCAAGGTCCCGTTCATGATCATCGTTGGTGACGAGGACATGGCGGCGGGCACCGTCTCCTTCCGCTACCGCGACGGTTCGCAGGAGAACGGCATCCCGAAGGACGAGGCGCTGGCCAAGCTGGCGAAGGTCGTCGCGGACCGCGTCCAGGTCTGATCCGTACGGCGCGGGCCCCCGGAAAGTGATCACTTTCCGGGGGCCTTCCTCGTCCGCACGGGCAAGGTCATATGCTGCATGGCATGACGACTGAGCCGGAGCAGCAGATCGGGGTCGGCACGCAGGACGCGTTCCAGCGGCTGTGGACGCCCCACCGGATGGCCTACATCCAAGGGGAGAACAAGCCGACCGGCCCGGAGGCCGGGGACGGCTGCCCCTTCTGCGGGATTCCGGAGATGTCCGACCAGGACGGCCTGGTCGTGGCGCGGGGCAAGCACGTCTATGCCGTGCTGAACCTCTACCCCTACAACGGCGGCCACCTGATGGTGGTCCCGTACCGGCACGTCGCCGACTACACCGAGCTCGACGGTCCGGAGACGGCCGAACTGGCCGACCTCACGAAGCGGGCGATGGTGGCGCTCCGCAAGGCCTCGGGTGCCCACGGTTTCAACATCGGCATGAACCAGGGCGCGGCGGCCGGCGCCGGTATCGCCGCGCACCTGCACCAGCACATCGTGCCCCGCTGGGGCGGGGACACCAACTTCATGCCCGTCGTCGGTCACACCAAGGTGCTGCCCCAACTCCTCGCGGACACGCGCCAGATGCTCGCCGACGCCTGGCCCCAGGGCTGACCCCCGGGGCTCCGGCCCCCACCAGCCGTGCCGGACGCCCGCTACGAGGCGTGCCGCTCGCGCCGGGCCCGCAGCTCGGCCTCGACGTCGAACTCCTTCAGGTTGAGGGGAGGGCCCGGCGGGGGCATCCGCAGGGCCGAGCGGATCTTCTCGTTCACCTCGGTGAGCAGGGCCCGCGCCTCGCGTTCCGTACGCGCCGCCGCGGCCGCCTCACGGGCGTCCTCGGCCTCCTTGCGCAGCGCGAGCGCCGGCGGGAGGGCGGCGAAGCCCTCCCGGTGCATCTTGTCCCGGATCCACCACAGCTCGTCGTACGGGGCGTCGAGCGAGGCCAACGGTTTGCCGAAGCCCGGCAGCTCCTTGAAGTCGCCGCGTGCGGTGGCCTGCCTGATCTGCCGGTCCACGAAGGACTCGAAGTCCACGCCCGGCGGTTTGCGCTCGGTCACGGTCGCCTCCTCGGCCCGTCTCCTCGTCCCTCCACCCTAGCCACCGGATCCTAGGCCGCCTCTTCCGGATCTTGCCTGACCCGCGCCGCCCTGCACCGCGCCTCGCCGCGTTGTCGAGGCACCCGAGTACGTCCAGTACACGGGAGCCTCTCCGCCTTGCGATGCACGGCACCGGACGACGCGGGCTCAATCGGCAAGATCCGGAAGAGACGACCTAGGCGTCGTAGACGTCCGCCTTGCGCGGTGCCGGCTCCTGGATGAGTCCGCTCATGATCGAGGAGCGGTTGGTGAAGCGCTCGGTGTCCACGCCGTTCTCCTCGAGGACCTTGAAGGTCGCCGTGTGGATCGACCTCAGGACCGGGGCGACCGTGCGCAGGGCGTCGTCGGCCATGAACCGGTGGCGCCACATCGAGCTCGCCCAGACGTGCCGCAGGCCGAAGGGCTCGGGCAGCACCAGCTTGCCGCCGAAGAAGTCGAGGATCGGCGGGTACCAGGTCAGCGGCGCGCGCACGGCCAGGCGCACCACCTCCTGGGTGTCGACCAGCGCCAGCGGCTTCTCCACGGTCTCCCAGAAGCGAATGCTCTTGGGCACCTCCACCACCGGTGCCTTGGACTTGGTGGTGAAGAGGCCGTGCACGGGGCCCAGGGCGTGCGCGGTGACGTCCACGCGCAGGGTCTTGTAGAGCACGGTGACCGTGACCAGCATGTTGATGATCAGCTGGCCGTCCCAGAGCGGGTACTGGATGCCCAGGTAGTGCCGGTTGCCGGAGTTGAACTGCTGCTCGTTGCAGATCCGGGTGACCTCGTGCGGCTTGACGAGGAAGGCGTCGACGTTCTCCCCGGTGGGGCGGGCCACCTCGGCGGCGCCCTCGCCGACCGGAGTGACGATCCAGTGCTGGATCGCGGCCGGCGGGAAGCCGCCGGTGTGCAGCGGGCCCCGCTCCAGCTTGCGCAGCTGGGCGTCGATCGCGCGGATGACGTCCCAGGCCCGGAAGGGGTGGATCTCCTTGCCCTCGTCCTTCGGGGCGAGCTCCTCGGCCATCTGCCAGTTGCCCCAGCGGGTGCCCATCCCGAGGATGCCCTTGGGGCCGGCGTAGAAGACCTGGTTGCTGCGGTCCTCGGCGGTGAGCTTGGCGAGCTGGTGGCGCAGGTCCTCGCGGGCCTTCTCGTCGGGGTTGCCGGGCACGGCCTCCGGGATCTTGGCGGCGACACCGCCGCCGGACAGCAGCCCGTCCCAGCGTTCGCGCAGATCACGGGCGGTGGACTCGCAGGTGCGGCGGGCCAGCAGCCAGCCCAGCGCGGGCGCGATGACCATGCCGCGTGCGTAGAGGCCGAGGAAGCCGGTGAGCGGCAGCCTGAACATCAGGACGGCAACCACGACGCCCACGCCCACCAGGAGCGCGGTGCCCAGCCAGGAGTGCTTGCCCTCCTTGGAGGCGAGGGACTTGCGGAGCTGGAAGAGCCCCAGCCACA
This sequence comes from Streptomyces yangpuensis, assembly GCF_024666385.1. NCBI lineage: Bacteria > Bacillati > Actinomycetota > Actinomycetes > Kitasatosporales > Streptomycetaceae > Streptomyces > Streptomyces yangpuensis. Next base: position 1,466,638 of record NZ_CP102514.1, on the reverse strand, counting down.
GCAGCAGCCCGGGCAGGAACAGCACACCGCAGACCAGCATGATCACGCGGAGCCTGCGGTCGCGCTCCTTGCGGATGCGGGACGCGGCCAGGCAGTGCTCCACGACCGTCTGCGGGTCGGCGCCGAAGGACTGGATGAGCGGCTTGCGGCCGGCCCCCAGGGTGCGGGCCTCGACGGCCCGGCAGAAGGCCTCGCCGAGGCTGGGCTCGAAGAGCGAGAGCTTCGGGGGCTTCACCGTGGCCGGGTGGTTCTCGCTGTTGGCCCCGAGTATCGCGTCGAGCCGGGTGTCCTTGCCGCCATCGCGGTACGCGGCCGAGGCGAGGGCGTTGGTCGCCGCCGTCTGCCCTCCGCCGTTCTGCAGAGGAATCTGCGCGCCGGGCCTGAAGTCGAATCCGTCGTCCGCCACCGCTGCCCCCACCCCATCGCTGTGCGTTCCTGCTGTGTTCCTGCTGTTCTGATGCGCCGAAGAGCCTATCGGCGGATCCCGCCCCGTGGTCATGGGACAGGGAAATGCCGCCCATCGCAAGCTGGTTGGACGGGCGGCACACCCCGGGGCTACCTCAACTAAGTTCCCTTCTCTGCCTGTTCACGCACCTTTTCCGCGATCTGGGGCGGCATGGGCTCGTGCCGGGCGTAGGCGCGGGCGAAGCGGCCGGTGCCGTGCGAGACCGAGCGCAGCTCGACGGCGTAGCGGCCGATCTCGATCTCGGGGATCTCGGCACGGACCCGGGTGCGCCCGGACCCGGCCTGGTCGGTGCCGACGACGCGGCCGCGGCGGCCCGCGAGATCGCTCATGACGGGCCCGACGTACTCGTCGGGGATCAGGACGTCGAGCTCGGCGACCGGTTCGAGCAGGTCGATCCGGGCCTCGGCGGCGGCCTCGCGCAGGGCGAGCGCGCCGGCGGTCTGGAAGGCGGCGTCCGAGGAGTCCACCGAGTGCGCCTTGCCGTCCAGGAGGGTGATGCGGATGTCGACCAGCGGGTAGCCGGCCGCGACCCCGCGGGCGGCCTGGCTGCGGACGCCCTTCTCCACGGACGGGATGAACTGGCGGGGCACCGCGCCGCCGACGACCTTGTCGACGAACTCGATGCCGCTGCCCGGCGGGAGCGGTTCCACCTCGATCTCGCAGATGGCGAACTGGCCGTGTCCGCCGGACTGTTTGACGTGCCGGCCGCGGCCGGCCGCCTTGCCGCCGAAGGTCTCGCGCAGGCTCACCTTGTGCGGGACGGGATCGACCTGGACGCCGAAGCGGGTGCGCAGCCGCTCCAGGGCGACGTCCTGGTGGGCCTCGCCGAGGCTCCACAGGACGACCTGGTGGGTGTGCGGGTTCTGCTCCAGCCGCATGGTCGGGTCCTCGGCGACGAGCCGGGCCAGGCCCTGCGAGAGCTTGTCCTCGTCGGCCTTGCTGTGGGCCTCGATGGCGAGGGGGAGCAGCGGGTCGGGCATGGTCCAGGGCGCCATCAGGAGCGGGTCGTCCTTGGCGGAGAGGGTGTCGCCGGTCTCGGCCCGGCTGAGTTTGGCCACGCAGGCCAGGTCGCCGGCGATGCACCGGCCGAGGACGCGCTGCTGCTTGCCGAAGGGGGCGGTGAGGGTGCCGATCCGCTCGTCGACGTCGTGGTCCTCGTGTCCGCGGTCGGACAGGCCGTGCCCGCTGACGTGGACGGTCTCCTCGGGGTTCAGGGTGCCGGAGAAGAGGCGTACGAGGGAGACGCGGCCGACGTAGGGGTCGGACGAGGTCTTGACGACCTCGGCGACCAGGGGGCCGGCGGGATCGCAGGTGACGTCGGGGCGGGCGGTGCCGTCGGGACGGGTGACGGTGACGGCGGGGCGCTCCAGGGGCGTCGGGAAACCGCCCGTGATCAGTTCGAGGAGTTCCACGGTGCCGAGGCCCTGGCGGGCGCCGTCGGCGGCGGGAGCGGCCATCAGGACAGGATGGAAGGTGCCGCGGGCCACGGCCCGCTCCAGGTCCTCGACGAGCGTCTTCAGGTCGATGTCCTCGCCGCCGAGGTAGCGGTCCATGAGGGTCTCGTCCTCGCTCTCGGCGATGATCCCCTCGATCAGGCGGGAGCGGGCCTCGGTGATGAGGTCCAGCTCGGCCGGGTCCGGGTCGCGCTCCACGCGCTCGCCGGAGGTGTACTCGTACACGCGCTGGGAGAGCAGGCCGAGCAGGCCGGTGACGGGGGCGTGCCCGTCCGGGCCGGCGGGGCCGTGCAGGGGGAGGTGGAGGGGGATGACCGCGTCGGGGTCGTCGGCGCCGAAGATCTCGCCGCAGACCGCGGTCATCTGCGTGTAGTCGGAGCGGGCGGCCTCCAGGTGGGTCACGACGATCGCGCGCGGCATGCCGACGGCCTCGCACTCGTCCCAGACCATGCGGGTGGCGCCGTCGATCCCGTCCGAGGCCGAGACGACGAAAAGGGCCGCGTCCGCCGCGCGCAGACCGGCCCTGAGTTCCCCGACGAAGTCGGCGTATCCGGGGGTGTCCAAGATATTGATCTTGATCCCGTCCCATTCGACGGGGACGAGGGAGAGCTGGATGGAGCGCCCGCGCCGGTGTTCGATCTCGTCGTAGTCGGAGACGGTGGCGCCGTCCTCGACCCGGCCGGCCCGGTTGACCGCTCCGGCGGTCAGGGCGAGGGCTTCGACCAGTGTGGTCTTGCCGGATCCGCTGGGGCCGACCAGCACGACGTTCCGTATGGAGGACGGGCGGTCGGCCGTCAGTGCCCTGCCGGCGGCTCCGGCTTGGTGTGATGTGGCTCCCATGGTGCTCGTGCCTCCCGGTGGTGACGGTGAGGAGGGTGGGTTCCTTGTCCCCGCGCATGAGGAATGCGCGGTTCTACGAGCTTTGCACCGCTGTCACGCGGCGTCCATACGTCGTACCGCGGACGTACCGGCGGCGTACAGGGGGCGTACGGGGCGCGCGCCCGGGACGCGCCGCGGACCGGCCGCGGCACGAAGTACGCCTTACGGAGCGAGAACCGGTGGGTGCGCGGCGTTCCGGCGGCGGCGTGCTGGCTACGATGGGCCAGCCGGTGGCCGTGGTGGCCGTGCGGCCCAGCGACCCTCCGGGAAGGCCATGCTGAACAAGTACGCGCGTGCATTCTTCACGCGTGTTCTCACGCCATTCGCCGCATTTCTGCTCCGGCGGGGGGTGAGCCCGGACGCGGTCACCCTGATCGGCACGGCCGGAGTGGTGGCGGGCGCGCTGGTCTTCTTCCCCCGCGGGGAGTTCTTCTGGGGCACCATCACGATCACCCTCTTCGTCTTCTCCGACCTCGTCGACGGGAACATGGCCCGCCAGGCGGGGATCTCCAGCAGGTGGGGCGCCTTCCTCGACTCCACCCTCGACCGGGTGGCCGACGCGGCGATCTTCGGCGGCCTCGCCCTCTGGTACGCCGGCTCCGGCGACGACAACGCACTGTGCGCGGTGGCGATCTTCTGCCTGGCCAGCGGCCAGGTGGTCTCGTACACCAAGGCACGGGGCGAGTCGATCGGCCTTCCGGTGGCCGTCAACGGGCTCGTCGAACGCGCCGAGCGCCTGGTGATCTCGCTGGTCGCGGCCGGTCTGTCCGGACTGCAGACCTTCGGGGCGCCGTCCTGGCTCGGCGTCCTCCTGCCGGTCGCCCTGTGGGCGGTCGCGGCCGGCTCGCTCGTCACGCTGATCCAGCGCGTGGTCACCGTACGCCGCGAGGCCGCCGAGGCCGACGCCGCGGCCGCCGCTGCCGAGGGGGGCGCGGCCTGATGGGCGCCGCACAGGACAAGCTGGTCGACGGGCTGTACGGACTCGGCTGGGCCGGGGTCAGGAAGCTGCCCGAGCCGGCCGCCGTGGCCCTCGGCCGGCGGATCGCGGACTTCGCGTGGAAGCGCCGCGGCAAGAGCGTGCTGCGGCTGGAGTCGAACCTGGCCCGGGTGGTGCCGGACGCGGGCCCGGAGCGGCTGCGCGAGCTCTCCCGGGCCGGCATGCGCTCGTACATGCGGTACTGGATGGAGTCCTTCCGGCTGCCGACCATGGACCCGAAGCGGTTCAGCACGGACGTCGAGTTCAAGGACGAGCACCTCCTGCGCGAGGCCCTCGCCTCCGGGCGCGGGGTCGTCGTCGCCCTGCCGCACCTGGCCAACTGGGACCTCGCCGGGGCCTGGGCCATCGGCCACATCGGCTCGCCGTTCACCACGGTCGCCGAGCGCCTCAAGCCCGAGAGCCTCTACGACCGCTTCGTGGCCTACCGCGAGAGCCTGGGCATGGAGGTCCTGCCGCACAGCGGCGGCGCCGCCTTCGGCACCCTCGCCCGGCGGCTGCGCTCCGGCGGCCTGGTCTGCCTGGTCGCCGACCGGGACCTGTCGGCCTCCGGCGTCGAGGTGGACTTCTTCGGCTCGACGGCGCGCATGCCGGCCGGGCCGGCGCTGCTGGCCCAGCAGACGGGAGCGGTGCTGCTCCCCGCCACCCTGCACTACGGCGACACGCCCAAGATGTACGGCCGGATCCACCCCGAGGTGGAGGTCCCCAAGGCCGGGACCCGGGCCGAGAAGACCACCGCCATGACCCAGGCGGTCGCGGACGCCTTCGCGTGGGGGATCGCCGAGCACCCCCAGGACTGGCACATGCTCCAGCGGCTCTGGCTGGACGACCTGGAGGAGCGCACGCAGTGAAGATCGGCATCGTGTGCCCCTACTCCTGGGACGTGCCGGGCGGCGTCCAGTTCCACATCCGGGACCTGGCCGAGCACCTGATCGGTCTCGGCCACGAGGTGTCGGTGCTGGCCCCGGCCGACGACGAGACCCCGCTGCCGCCGTACGTGGTCTCCGCCGGGCGGGCCGTGCCGGTCCCGTACAACGGATCCGTGGCCCGGCTGAACTTCGGCTTCCTGTCGGCGGCCCGGGTACGGCGCTGGCTGCACGACGGCACCTTCGACGTGATCCACATCCACGAGCCGGCCTCGCCCTCGCTGGGGCTGCTCTCCTGCTGGGCGGCGCAGGGGCCGATCGTGGCCACCTTCCACACCTCGAACCCGCGCTCCCGGGCGATGATCGCCGCGTACCCGATCCTGCAGCCCGCCCTGGAGAAGATCAGCGCGCGGATCGCGGTGAGCGAGTACGCGCGGCGCACGCTGGTGGAGCACCTCGGCGGGGACGCGGTCGTGATCCCGAACGGCGTGGACGTGGACTTCTTCGCGAAGGCCGAGTCCAAGGCGGAATGGGGCGGCGGGACGCTCGGCTTCATCGGCCGCATCGACGAACCGCGCAAGGGCCTGCCGGTGCTGATGGCGGCCTTCCCGAAGATCGTGGAGGCCTGCCCGGACGTACGCCTGCTGGTCGCGGGCCGCGGTGACGAGGAGGAGGCGGTGGCCTCGCTCCCCGCCGGCCTGCGCTCGCGCGTGGAGTTCCTCGGGATGGTCTCGGACGAGGACAAGGCGCGGCTGCTGCGCAGCGTCGACGTGTACGTGGCCCCGAACACCGGCGGCGAGAGCTTCGGCATCATCCTGGTCGAGGCCCTGTCGGCGGGCGCCGCGGTGCTGGCGTCCGACCTGGACGCCTTCGCGCAGGTCCTGGACCAGGGCGGGGCGGGCGACCTCTTCGCCAACGAGAACGCGGACGCCCTGGCGGCCGGCGCGATCGCCCTCCTGCGCGACCCGGAGCGCCGCGCGGAGCTCAGCGCGCGGGGCTCGGCCCACGTGCGCCGCTTCGACTGGTCCACGGTCGGCGCGGACATCCTGGCCGTCTACGAAACGGTCACGGACGGCGCGGCGGCGGTCGGCGCCGACGAACGCGTCCCCCTCCGCACCCGCCTGGGCTTCTCCCGCGAGGCCTCCGACTCCTGACCCCACCCACGCCCCCTCGGCCCCCGGCGGGGGCGGGCGCCGACGGCCTACCAGCCCGCGCTCACGGTCCGGTCCGGCCGTCCGCCGGGTGCCACGGTCACCTCGTGGAGCACGCCGCCCGAGGTGGTCAGCCGGATCCGGTCCGGGCCCGTCCAGACGGCCTCGCGAAGCTCGTTGTCGGTCGCGTCGCCGTTGAAGTAGCCGACGGCCCAGCGGCGCTCGCGGGGCCAGGTGCCCTGGTGGACGTACACGAACCACAGCGGGTCGATCATGGCCGAGCCCGTCTCGACGACCAGCCGCCGGTCGTCCCTGCCGGGGGCCGGCAGGCTCTCCGCCCGCTCCTGCCCGCCGTCCAGCATGGCCAGGAGGCTGACGATGCACATGACCGGGGCGCCGAGGGCGAGCACCGGCACGCCGACCGTGACGCGCGTCATGGGCCTGCGCACCCCCAGCAGGACCGCCCCGCACAGGGCGGCCAGGGACAGCCAGCCGAGGGCGACGAAGTGCCGGCCCACCTGGTCCAGCACGACGAGGCCGCCGTCCGGGCCGCCCCAGCGGAAGGCGGCCAGGACGGTCGCCACGAGGACGACCGCCAGTGCGATCAGTACACAAGCCAGTGGTCTGCGGTACGGCGCCATGTGTCTCGTCCCCCCCGGGTCTTCGGTGATCACGCACCCTACGGGCCACGGCCCGCGCCCAGGGCCGGTGGGGGGTGGGGGGTCGTGGAGCGGTAGGGTCGCGCAGCGTGATCGAAACCCTTGTCTGGATCGCCCTGGCCCTGGCGGTCATCGGCGTGTACCTCAGCTGGACCGCCGGTCGGCTGGACCGGCTGCACTCGCGGATGGACGCCGCGCGGGCGGCGCTCGACGCACAGCTCGTCCGGCGCGCCTCCGTGGCGCTGGAGGTGGCCACCTCCGGGGCGCTCGACCCCGCCTCCTCGCTCGTGCTGTACGAGGCCGCGCACGCCGCCCGGCAGGCCGCGGAGGACCACCGTGAGGTCGCCGAGAGCGAGCTGAGCCAGGCGCTGCGGGCGGTCTTCGCCGACGCGGACCAGGTCGAGGTGCTGAAGGCCGCTCCCGGCGGGGCGCAGGCCACCGAGGAGCTGGCGGCGGCCGTCCGCCGGGTGCCGATGGCCCGCCGCTTCCACAACGACGCCGTACGGGCCGCCCGCGCGCTGCGCCGCCATCGCAAGGTCCGCTGGTTCAGACTGGCCGGACACGCGCCGTTCCCGCTGGCCTTCGAAATGGACGACGAGCCTCCGGCGGACCTCGCGGACCGGCCGACCTGACCCCTCGGAGAGACCTCCTAGGGCCACGGGGGACAAATGAAAGAGCCACTGGCTCCATATTGGCCCTTGTAGTGGACTGATCCCCTGGGGTTTCCTCGGCCGAGTAGTACGCGCAGTACCCGTCTTCCTTTCGAGTGAGGTCAATCCGTGAGCACGCTTCCCACCTCCCCCCAGTCCGCCGAGTCGGCGATCGGCACCTCGCGCGTCAAGCGCGGCATGGCCGAGCAGCTCAAGGGCGGCGTGATCATGGACGTGGTCAACGCCGAGCAGGCGAAGATCGCCGAGGACGCGGGCGCCGTGGCCGTCATGGCCCTGGAGCGGGTCCCGGCCGACATCCGCAAGGACGGCGGCGTCGCGCGCATGTCCGACCCGAACATGATCGAAGAGATCATCGAGGCCGTGTCCATCCCCGTGATGGCCAAGTCCCGCATCGGTCACTTCGTCGAGGCCCAGGTCCTGCAGTCCCTCGGCGTCGACTACATCGACGAGTCCGAGGTCCTGACCCCGGCCGACGAGGTCAACCACTCCGACAAGTGGGCGTTCACCACCCCCTTCGTCTGTGGTGCCACCAACCTGGGCGAGGCCCTGCGCCGCATCGCCGAGGGCGCGGCCATGATCCGCTCGAAGGGCGAGGCCGGCACCGGCAACGTCGTCGAGGCCGTCCGCCACCTGCGCCAGATCAAGAACGAGATCGCCAAGCTGCGCGGCTTCGACAACAACGAGCTGTACGCCGCCGCCAAGGAGCTGCGCGCCCCGTACGAGCTCGTCAAGGAGGTCGCCGAGCTCGGCAAGCTCCCCGTCGTGCTGTTCTCCGCCGGTGGTGTCGCCACCCCCGCCGACGCCGCCCTGATGCGCCAGCTCGGCGCCGAGGGTGTCTTCGTCGGCTCCGGCATCTTCAAGTCGGGCGACCCGGCCAAGCGCGCCGCCGCCATCGTGAAGGCCACCACCTTCTTCGACGACCCGAAGATCATCGCGGACGCCTCCCGCAACCTGGGCGAGGCCATGGTCGGCATCAACTGCGACACCCTCCCCGAGGCCGAGCGCTACGCCAACCGCGGCTGGTAGTCCCGATATGACGAACACCCCCGTGATCGGTGTCCTGGCCCTCCAGGGCGACGTACGGGAGCACCTGATCGCCCTGGCCGCGGCGGACGCCGTGGCCAGGCCGGTCCGGCGCCCCGAGGAGCTCGCCGAGGTCGACGCCCTGGTGATCCCCGGCGGCGAGTCCACCACCATGTCGAAGCTCGCCGTGCTCTTCGGCATGCTGGAGCCGCTGCGCGAGCGCGTGGCCGCCGGCATGCCCGTGTACGGCACCTGCGCCGGCATGATCATGCTGGCGGACAAGCTCCTCGACGGCCGGGACGACCAGGAGACCCTGGGCGGCATCGACATGATCGTGCGCCGCAACGCCTTCGGCCGGCAGAACGAGTCCTTCGAGGCGAAGATCGACTTCGCGGGCATCGAGGGCGGACCGGTCGAGGGCGTCTTCATCCGCGCCCCGTGGGTCGAGTCCGTCGGCGGCGCCGCCGAGGTGCTCGCCACCTACGACGGCCACACGGTCGCCGTGCGCCAGGGCAACGTCCTCGCGACCTCGTTCCACCCCGAACTGACCGGCGACGACCGCGTCCACGCGTACTTCGTCGAGATGGTGCGCGCCGGGCTGTGACGAGCTCCCGGTAGGATCGAAGACGAACACTGTTGGTGACGCGAAGGAGACAGGCGGATGTCCGGCCACTCTAAATGGGCTACGACGAAGCACAAGAAGGCCGTGATCGATGCCAAGCGCGGCAAGCTCTTCGCGAAGCTGATCAAGAACATCGAGGTCGCGGCCCGCATGGGCGGCGCCGACATCGACGGCAACCCGACGCTCTTCGACGCGGTCCAGAAGGCCAAGAAGCAGTCGGTCCCGAACAAGAACATCGACTCCGCGGTCAAGCGCGGCGGCGGCCTCGAGGCCGGCGGCGCCGACTACGAGACGATCATGTACGAGGGTTACGGCCCCAACGGTGTCGCGGTGCTCATCGAGTGCCTCACCGACAACCGCAACCGCGCCGCCTCCGACGTCCGCGTCGCCATGACCCGCAACGGCGGTTCGATGGCCGACCCGGGCTCGGTCTCGTACCTGTTCAACCGCAAGGGCGTCATCGTCCTGCCCAAGGCCGAGCTGAGCGAGGACGACGTCCTCGGCGCGGTCCTGGAGGCCGGTGCCGAAGAGGTCAACGACAACGGCGACACCTTCGAGATCATCAGCGAGGCCACCGACCTGGTCGCGGTCCGCACCGCGCTCCAGGAAGCCGGCATCGACTACGACTCGGCGGACTCCAGCTTCGTCCCGACCATGCAGGTCGAGCTCGACGAAGAGGGCGCCCGCAAGATCTTCAAGCTCATCGACGCGCTGGAGGACAGCGACGACGTGCAGAACGTCTTCGCCAACTTCGACGTCTCGGACGAGGTCATGGAGAAGGTCGACGCGTAACGCCGGCGCGAGCCGAGCGCAACCGGCGGGCCGACAGGACACACCCTGTCGGCCCGCCGTCGCATTGTCAGTGCGGGCGGATAGCCTGACGGCGTCAACCGGGTGTGCGCCCGTTTTCGGACCGCAACCATCGATGGAGCAGCCACGACGCTGCTCGGCCACCTCCGCGCGAGCGGCGGCGGTTCAGCCGCACAAGGGGGCGCGGTGCGTGTACTGGGCGTGGACCCGGGGCTGACGCGATGCGGCGTCGGCGTCGTGGAGGGCGTCGCGGGCCGTCCCCTCACCATGCTCGGGGTGGGGGTCGTACGGACGCCCGCGGACGCGGAGCTGGGCCACCGGCTCGTCGCCGTCGAGCAGGGGATCGAGGAGTGGCTCGACACGCACCGGCCCGACGTCGTCGCCGTGGAGCGGGTCTTCAGCCAGCACAACGTCAGCACCGTGATGGGCACCGCCCAGGCCAGCGCCGTCGCGATGCTGTGTGCCGCCCGCCGCGGGATACCGGTCGCGCTGCACACCCCCAGCGAGGTCAAGGCCGCCGTCACCGGCAGCGGCCGGGCCGACAAGGCCCAGGTCGGCGCGATGGTCACCCGGCTGCTGCGGCTGGCCGAGCCGCCCAGGCCCGCCGACGCCGCCGACGCCCTCGCCCTCGCCATCTGCCACATCTGGCGGGCCCCCGCCCAGAACCGCCTCCAGCGGGCGGTCGCCCAGCACGCCTCGAAAGGCCGTACCCGATGATCGCCTTCGTCAACGGCGCGGTCGCCGCGCTCACCCCCAACCTCGCCGTGATCGAGGTCGGCGGAGTGGGGATGGCCGTGCACTGCACGCCGAACACCATCGCCGGCCTGCGCGTCGGGCAGCAGGCCCGGCTGGCGACCTCCCTGGTCGTCCGGGAGGACTCGCTGACCCTGTACGGCTTCGCCGACGACGACGAGCGCCAGGTGTTCGAGCTGCTCCAGACCGCGAGCGGGGTCGGGCCCCGGGTGGCGCAGGCCATGCTCGGCGTGCACACCCCCGACGCCCTGCGGGTGGCCTTCGCCTCGGGTGACGCGAAGGCGCTGACCGCGGTGCCCGGCATCGGCCCGAAGGGCGCACAGAAGCTGTTGCTGGAGCTCAAGGGCAAGCTGGGCGCCCCGGCCCCCGTGGTGGGCGCCCAGCGCGCGGTGGCCTCGGGGCCCGCCCCCTGGACCGAGCAGCTCACTGCCGCCCTGATCGGCCTCGGCTATGCGTCGCGGGAGGCGGATGAGGCCGTGGTGGCGGTGACCCCGCAGGCGGAGGCGGCCATCGCCGCCGGCGGCTCGGCCCCGGTGCCCCAGCTGCTGCGCGCGGCCCTGCAGTCCCTGAACCGCGCCCGCTGACCGTTTCGCCGCCGCGCGGGTCCGGACGCCGCGCACCGGTGCGCTCGGACCCCGCGCGGGCCGAACGCCGCGCGGGCCGGGCCCGCCGCCCGGCCCCGCCGCCCGGCGGCCCACGCGCAGCCACAGCCCCCGCACAGACCACCGCACGACGCAGAAGGCAGACTGACACCGTGAACTGGGACGACGAGACCGACACCACCGAGCCGGACCGGCTCGTAGCGGCGGCAGCCGACGGTGAGGACACCGCCGTCGAGGCGGCCCTGCGCCCCAAGGACCTCGGCGAGTTCGTCGGCCAGGAGAAGGTCCGCCAGCAGCTGGACCTGGTGCTGAAGGCGGCCAGGCAGCGCGGGGCCACCGCCGACCACGTCCTGCTGTCGGGCGCGCCCGGACTGGGCAAGACCACCCTCTCCATGATCATCGCCGCCGAGATGGGGGCACCCATCCGGATCACCTCCGGCCCCGCCATCCAGCACGCCGGCGACCTCGCCGCGATCCTCTCCTCCCTCCAGGAGGGCGAGGTCCTCTTCCTCGACGAGATCCACCGCATGTCCCGGCCCGCCGAGGAGATGCTCTACATGGCCATGGAGGACTTCCGCGTCGACGTGATCGTCGGCAAGGGTCCCGGAGCCACCGCGATCCCGCTGGAGCTGCCGCCCTTCACCCTCGTGGGTGCCACCACCCGGGCCGGACTGCTGCCCCCGCCGCTGCGGGACCGTTTCGGCTTCACCGGCCACATGGAGTTCTACGCCCCCGAGGAGCTGGAGCGCGTCGTCCACCGCTCCGCCCGCCTCCTCGACGTGGAGATCGACACCGCCGGCGCGGCCGAGATCGCCGGGCGCTCCCGCGGCACCCCGCGCATCGCCAACCGCCTGCTGCGCCGCGTGCGCGACTACGCCCAGGTCCGGGCGGACGGGGTGATCGACCGGGAAGTGGCCGCCACCGCCCTGCAGGTGTACGAGGTGGACGCCCGAGGCCTCGACCGACTGGATCGAGCCGTTCTGGAGGCCCTCCTGAAGCTGTTCGGCGGCGGCCCCGTGGGGCTGTCGACCCTCGCCGTGGCGGTGGGGGAGGAGCGGGAGACCGTGGAGGAGGTCGCGGAACCCTTCCTGGTCCGCGAGGGCCTGCTCGCGCGCACCCCCCGGGGCCGGGTCGCGACCCCCGCCGCATGGGCTCACCTGGGGCTTGTCGCACCACAGCACGGCGCCGGTGGATCAACCGGGCAACAGGGCCTGTTCGGGGCCTGACGGCGCGGAGGTTCGCCCGGTCGGGAACGCCGGTGCCATGCTGGGCGTTGTTCCATCGGTGCGGACTCGCCTAGACTCCGCCGATGCCGACCCTTCGGGTCGGTGTGCCCACCCCCGTAGAAAAGGCCGCCGTCCGCGTGCGGTCGTGCGAAGGATTTCCGTCCCGTGAATCTCGTGACACTCCTCCCGTTCATCGTGCTCATCGGGGCGATGTTCCTGATGACCCGCTCCGCGAAGAAGAAGCAGCAGCAGGCCGCGCAGATGCGCGACCAGATGACGCCCGGCACCGGCGTCCGCACCATCGGCGGCATGTACGCCACGGTGAAGGAGATCGGTGACGACACGGTCACCCTCGAGGTGGCTCCCGGCGTCCACGCGATCTACGCGAAGAACGCCATCGGCGCCGTACTGGAGGACGCGGAGTACAACCGCATCGTCCACGGCTTCGACGACGTGACGACGGACACGCCCGTCGTCCCGGACGACGCCTCCTCCCTCACCAAGGACGAGGCCGAGGCCCCGAAGCTGGACCTGGGCAAGAAGGACGAGCCCAAGGGCGACGACAAGCCCGAGGACGGCAAGAACGACGGCGAGGCCGGCGCGAAGTAGCGCGCGGCCGGGGACCGTGCGGGCGCCCGACCGGCGGCCGGCGCGGTCCCCGTCAGTGACACTTCTGCGGGGGGCAGGGGTCCCCACCACACATTTCGTGGCCGTCCGCGCGCTGACCCGGCGCGGGACGGTTGGACAGGGAGAAACGACAAGGTGGCAGCACCGAAGAAGGGCCGGCGGCCCACGGGGGCTCAGGGGAGGCCGGGGCGTGCCCTGGCGATCATCCTGATCGCGATGGTGGCGCTCACCGCGGGGATGTTCATCTCCAAGCAGACGACTCCCCGGTTGGGCATCGACCTCGCCGGCGGCACGAGCATCACGCTCAAGGCCAAGAGCGAACCCGGCAAAGAGAACGCCGTCAACGAGACCAACATGAACACGGCGGTCGGCATCATCGAGCGCCGTGTCAACGGTCTCGGTGTCTCCGAGGCCGAGGTCCAGACGCAGGGCCGCGACCACATCATCGTCAACATCCCCAAGGGGATGAACGAGAAGCAGGCGCGCGAGCAGGTCGGCACCACCGCCCAGCTCTACTTCCGCCCGGTCATCGCGTTCGCGGACGGCGCCCCCGCCGCTCCCGAGGGCAGCCCGAGCCCGAACCCCTCCGCGAGCGGCTCCGGCGCTCCGAAGGCCCAGGACGGGAACAAGACCAGCCCGTCCGCCACCCCGTCGTCCAGCGCCACTTCCCAGGGCCGCGCGCTCAGCGAGGGCCTCAAGGCCCCGAACGCGCCCACTCCCACGCCGTCGGCGAGCGAGTCGAAGAAGGCAGACGACAAGGCGGCCCCGTCGCCGTCCGCGAGCGCCCCCGCGCCCGACCCGGCCGCCGCGGACCTCCAGGCCAAGTTCGCCGCACTCGACTGCACCAACGAGGAGCAGCGCACCAACGTCGACAAGGGCATCAAGCCCAGCGACCCGACGCTCGCCTGCGGCCAGCGCGGCGACCAGTGGGGCAAGTGGATCCTGGGCCCGGCCGCGGTCGAGGGCAAGGACGTGAAGAGCGCCAAGGGCGAGATCGACCCGCAGTCGGGTCAGTGGATCGTCACGATGAACTTCAACGACCACGGCGCCGACGCCTTCGCGAAGGTCACCGGTGAACTGGCGGCCAAGCAGATGCCGCAGAACCAGTTCGCGATCGTCCTCGACGGCGACGTCATCTCGGACCCGTCCGTCAGCACCGCGATCACCGGCGGCAACGCACAGATCTCCGGTGGCTTCAACCAGCAGTCCGCGCAGGACCTGGGCAACATGCTGTCGTACGGCGCCCTGCCGCTGTCCTTCCAGGAGGACAGCGTCACCACCGTCACCGCCGCGCTCGGCGGCGAGCAGCTGCGCGCCGGCCTGATCGCCGGTGCGATCGGCCTCCTCCTCGTGGTCGTCTACCTGCTGGTCTACTACCGCGGTCTGGCCTTCATCGCGATCGTCAGCCTCCTGGTCTCCGCGATCCTGACCTACACGATCATGGCGCTGCTCGGTAAGGGCATCGGCTTCGCGCTGAACCTGCCGGCCGTCTGCGGTGCGATCGTCGCCATCGGTATCACCGCGGACTCGTTCATCGTGTACTTCGAGCGCATCCGCGACGAGATCCGCGAGGGCCGCACGCTGCGCCCGGCCGTCGAGCGCGCCTGGCCGCGTGCCCGCCGCACGATCCTGGTCTCCGACTTCGTGTCGTTCCTGGCCGCCGCGGTGCTGTTCATCGTCACCGTCGGCAAGGTGCAGGGCTTCGCCTTCACGCTGGGTCTGACCACCCTGCTCGACGTGGTCGTGGTGTTCCTCTTCACCAAGCCCGTCATGACGCTGCTGGCCCGCACGAAGTTCTTCGCCAGCGGTCACCCGTGGTCCGGGCTGGACCCGAAGCGGCTGGGCGCCAAGCCCCCGCTGCGCAGCTCCCGGCGCACCGCCGCACCCGCCCCCGTCGAAGCAAAGGAGGCGTGAGAGATGTCGAAGCTGGGAGATCTCGGCGCCAAGCTGTACCGCGGTGAGGTCGGCTACGACTTCGTCGGCAAGCGCTTTCTCTGGTACGGCGTTTCCATCCTGATCACCATCACGGCGATCGTCGCCCTGGCCGTCCAGGGCCTCAACATGGGCATCGAGTTCAAGGGCGGTGCCGTCTTCACCACCCCGAAGACGGCCCTGTCGGTCGCCAAGGTCACGGAGGCCGCGGAGGAGGCCTCCGGCCACGACGCGATCGTCCAGGAGCTCGGCACCGGCGGTATGCGCATCCAGATCTCCGGTCTGGACACCGACGCCGCGACCGACGTGAAGAAGGAACTGGCCACCGACCTCAAGGTCACCGAGGCCGACATCAACGCCGACCTGGTCGGCCCCAGCTGGGGCGAGCAGATCGCGAACAAGGCCTGGACCGGCCTCGGCGTCTTCATGATCCTCGTGGTGATCTACCTCGCCATCGCCTTCGAATGGCGCATGGCCGTCGCCGCGCTGATCGCCCTGATCCACGACCTCACGATCACCGTCGGCGTGTACGCGCTCGTCGGCTTCGAGGTCACCCCGGGCACCGTCATCGGTCTGCTGACCATCCTCGGTTACTCCCTCTACGACACCGTCGTCGTCTTCGACGGTCTGAAGGAGGGCTCGAAGGACATCACCAAGCAGACCCGCTTCACCTTCAGCGAGGTCGCCAACCGCAGCATCAACGGCACGCTGGTCCGCTCGATCAACACCACGGTCGTGGCGCTGCTCCCGGTCGCTGCCCTGCTGTTCATCGGTGGCGGCTTCCTGGGCGCCGGCATGCTGAACGACATCTCGCTGTCGCTGTTCGTCGGTCTCGCGGCCGGTGCGTACTCCTCGATCTTCATCGCGACCCCGCTGGTCGTGGACCTCAAGGAGCGCGAGCCGGCGATGAAGGCGCTGAAGAAGCGGGTGCTCGCCAAGCGCGCGGCCGGGGCGGCCAAGGGCGAGTCCGCGGACGCCGTCCACGGCTCCGACGACGAGCCGCAGGTCGTCTCGCAGGGCCGGCAGCCGGGACGGCGACGTTGACCGCGCAGCTGCCCGAGGACGTCCGGTCCCTCCTGCTCAGCCGGATCAAGGACGTGGCGGACTATCCGAAGCCGGGCGTGATGTTCAAGGACATCACCCCGCTGCTGGCGGACCCCGAGGCGTTCGGCGCGCTGACCGGCGCGCTCGTCGAGCTGGCCGGGCGGTACGGCGCCACGAAGATCGTCGGGCTGGAGGCGCGCGGGTTCATCCTCGCCGCCCCGGTGGCGGTGCAGGCCGGGATCGGCTTCGTACCGGTCCGCAAGGCCGGCAAGCTCCCGGGCGCGACCCTCGCCCAGTCCTACGAGCTGGAGTACGGCACGGCGGAGATCGAGGTCCACGCCGAGGATCTGGCGACCGGTGACCGGGTCATGGTCATCGACGACGTGCTGGCCACCGGCGGTACGGCGGAGGCATCCCTCTCGCTGATCCGGCGGGCCGGGGCCGAGGTCGCCGGCGTGGCCGTCCTGATGGAGCTGTCGTTCCTCCCGGGCCGGGCCAAGCTGGCCGGGTCCCTGGCGGGAGCCCCGCTGGACGCGCTGATCGTGGTCTGACCGCGCCCACCGGCGTACGGCGGCGGGTATCCGGAATCCTCCGGGTGCCCGCCGTTCGTGTGCCCGGGCCGCCTCGACGGGCTCGGCGAACGGGGTGACCGAACCCTCGCTACGATGGGTTATCCGGACCGGACACGGGCACCGGATCCTCTCCCGGACTCCGTCCGGGGGACCCCCGTGAGGAGCGCTCTTGCCAGACGAGGTCCAGCCAATCTCCGCCGCGCAGCCCGACCCGCAGGCCGAGCGGGCCCCGGCGGCCGCCGCCACGCCCCCGCCGGCCCCGCCGGTCAAGCCCGCCCCGGCCAAGCCGGCGCCGGCCAAGCCCGCGCCGGCGAAGTCGGCCGCGTCCTCCAACCGGGTGCGCGCCCGCCTGGCCCGGCTCGGTGTACAGCGCTCGAACCCGTACAACCCGGTGCTGGAGCCTCTGCTCCGCATCGTCCGCAGCAACGACCCGAAGATCGAGACGTCGACGCTGCGCCAGCTCGAACAGGCCTACCAGGTGGCCGAGCGCTGGCACCGCGGCCAGAAGCGCAAGAGCGGCGACCCGTACATCACCCACCCGCTCGCGGTCACCACCATCCTCGCCGAGCTCGGCATGGACCCGGCCACCCTCATGGCCGGTCTGCTGCACGACACCGTCGAGGACACCGAGTACGGCCTGGAGGACCTGCGCCGCGACTTCGGCGACGCCGTGGCGCTGCTCGTCGACGGTGTCACCAAGCTCGACCGGGTGAAGTTCGGCGAGGCCGCCCAGGCCGAGACCGTCCGCAAGATGGTCGTGGCGATGGCGAAGGACCCGCGCGTCCTGGTCATCAAGCTGGCCGACCGGCTGCACAACATGCGCACGATGCGCTACCTCAAGCGGGAGAAGCAGGAGAAGAAGGCCCGCGAAACCCTGGAGATCTACGCCCCGCTGGCGCACCGGCTGGGCATGAACACGATCAAGTGGGAGCTGGAGGACCTCTCCTTCGCGATCCTCTACCCCAAGATGTACGACGAGATCGTGCGCCTGGTCGCCGAGCGGGCACCCAAGCGCGACGAGTACCTCGCCCTCGTCACGGACGAGGTCCAGGTGGACCTCAGAGCCGCCCGGATCAAGGCCACCGTGACGGGCCGCCCCAAGCACTACTACAGCGTCTACCAGAAGATGATCGTCCGCGGCCGCGACTTCGCGGAGATCTACGACCTGGTGGGCATCCGCGTCCTCGTCGACACCGTCCGGGACTGCTACGCGGCCCTCGGCACCGTGCACGCGCGCTGGAACCCGGTCCCCGGCCGGTTCAAGGACTACATCGCGATGCCCAAGTTCAACATGTACCAGTCGCTCCACACGACGGTCATCGGGCCCAGCGGCAAGCCCGTCGAACTGCAGATCCGCACCTTCGACATGCACCGCCGCGCCGAGTACGGCATCGCCGCGCACTGGAAGTACAAGCAGCAGACCGTGGCGGGCACCTCCAAGGTCCGCACCGACGTCCCGCAGGCCGCCAAGGGCAGTGCCGGCCAGGACACGGTCAACGACATGGCCTGGCTGCGCCAGCTGCTGGACTGGCAGAAGGAGACCGAGGACCCGGGCGAGTTCCTCGACTCGCTGCGCTTCGACCTCTCGCGCAACGAGGTCTTCGTCTTCACCCCCAAGGGCGACGTCATAGCGCTGCCCGCCGGCGCCACCCCGGTGGACTTCGCCTACGCCGTCCACACCGAGGTCGGCCACCGCACGATAGGGGCCCGGGTCAACGGCCGGCTGGTCCCGCTGGAGTCGACCCTCGACAACGGCGACCTGGTCGAGGTCTTCACCTCCAAGGCCGAGGGAGCCGGCCCCTCCCGCGACTGGCTGGGCTTCGTCAAGTCCCCGCGGGCCCGGAACAAGATCCGCGCATGGTTCTCCAAGGAACGCCGCGACGAGGCCATCGAGCACGGCAAGGACGCCATCGCACGGGCCATGCGCAAGCAGAACCTGCCGATCCAGCGCATCCTGACCGGCGACTCGCTCGTGACCCTCGCGCACGAGATGCGCTACCCGGACATCTCCTCCCTGTACGCGGCGATCGGCGAGGG
The DNA here is from genome assembly GCF_024666385.1 of Streptomyces yangpuensis. Classification (NCBI taxonomy): domain Bacteria; kingdom Bacillati; phylum Actinomycetota; class Actinomycetes; order Kitasatosporales; family Streptomycetaceae; genus Streptomyces; species Streptomyces yangpuensis. Next base: position 1,448,250 of record NZ_CP102514.1, on the reverse strand, counting down.
CCACGTGGCCGCGCAGGGCGTCGTGCAGAAGCTGGTGGCGGCCCTCGGCGGCGAGGAGGCGGCCAACGAGGACATCGAGGAATCGATCCCGCCCGCACGGGCCCGCAGCAAGCGGCGCAGCAACGCCGACCCCGGCGTCGTCGTCAAGGGCGTCGACGACGTGTGGGTCAAGCTGGCCCGCTGCTGCACCCCGGTACCGGGCGACCCGATCATCGGGTTCGTCACGCGCGGCAGTGGCGTATCGGTTCACCGCGCGGACTGCGTCAACGTCGACTCCCTCTCCCAGCAGCCCGAGCGGATGCTTGAGGTCGAGTGGGCGCCCACCCAGTCCTCGGTCTTCCTCGTCGCCATCCAGGTCGAGGCGCTGGACCGGTCCCGGCTGCTGTCGGACGTCACCCGCGTCCTGTCCGACCAGCACGTCAACATCCTGTCGGCGGCCGTCCAGACCTCCCGCGACCGGGTGGCCACCTCGCGCTTCACCTTCGAGATGGGCGACCCCAAGCACCTGGGCCACGTCCTGAAGGCCGTCCGGGGCGTGGAGGGCGTCTACGACGTCTACCGCGTCACCTCGGCCCGCCGGCCGTAGCCGGCGGCCACGGCGACACGACGAGGGCCCCGGTACGGAATCCGTACCGGGGCCCTCGCCGTGGTGGCGGCCGGATCAGCCGCCGAACTCCTCCAGGCCCTTCAGCGCCTGGTCCAGCAGGGCCTGGCGGCCCTCCAGCTCACGCGCCAGCTTGTCGGCCTTGGCGTTGTTGCCCGCCGCACGCGCCGCGTCGATCTGCTCACGCAGCTTGTCGACCGCCGCCTGCAGCTGCCCGGTCAGACCGGCCGCACGGGCCCGCGCCTCCGGGTTCGTACGGCGCCACTCGCCCTCCTCGGCCTCCTGGATGGCCCGCTCCACGGCGTGCATCCGGCCCTCGACCTTCGGCCGGGCATCGCGCGGCACGTGGCCGATGCCCTCCCAGCGCTCGTTGAGGGAGCGGAACGCGGCCCGGGCCGCCTTCAGGTCCGTCACGGGGACGAGCTTCTCGGCCTCCTCGGCCAGCTCCTCCTTGAGCTTCAGGTTCTCGATCTGCTCGGCGTCACGCTCGGCGAACACCTCGCTGCGGGCCGCGAAGAACACGTCCTGCGCACCGCGGAAGCGGTTCCACAGGTCGTCCTCGGCCTCGCGCTGCGCCCGGCCCGCCGCCTTCCAGTCCGCCATCAGCTCGCGGTAGCGGGCGGCCGTCGGACCCCAGTCGGTCGACTTCGACAGCGACTCGGCCTCCGAGACCAGCTTCTCCTTGGCCTTGCGGGCGTCCTCGCGCTGCGCGTCCAGCGAGGCGAAGTGCGCCTTGCGGCGCTTGGAGAAGGCGGAACGGGCGTGCGAGAACCGGTGCCACAGCTCGTCGTCCGACTTGCGGTCCAGGCGCGGCAGGCCCTTCCAGATGTCCACCAGGGCGCGCAGCCGCTCACCCGCGCTGCGCCACTGGTCGCTCTGCGCCAGCTGCTCGGCCTCGGTGACCAGCGCGTCCTTGGCCGCCCGTGCCTCGTCCGCCTGCTTGGCCTTGGCGACCTTGCGCTCCTCGCGCCGGGACTCCACGGTCTCGACCAGCTTGTCCAGCCGCACGCGCAGGGCGTCCAGGTCCCCCACGGCGTGGTGCTCGTCGACCTGCGTGCGCAGGTGGTCGATCGCCGTCTGGGCGTCCTTGGCGGACAGATCAGTGGTCCGCACCCGCTTTTCGAGGAGGCCGATCTCGACCACCAGGCCCTCGTACTTGCGCTCGAAGTAGGCCAGAGCCTCCTCAGGGGTGCCGGCCTGCCACGATCCGACGACCTGCTCGCCATCGGAAGTACGCACGTACACGGTGCCCGTCTCGTCGACTCGGCCCCACGGGTCGCTGCTCACAGCGCCTCCTCCACCTGATGCCTGCGAGGGGGGTTCACCCCCTGGGCATCGTCCACAGTTTCCTGGGGCGGGCAGCGCCCGCCCTGCACAACGCCAACATAGGCGACCGCCGGGCCGGCTGTCCGCATCCCGCACGACGGAATATCGGCGCACGGGGGCGGGCCGGCCGGCCCCGGGGCCGCAGCACCCGTCAGTTCTGGGTGACCGAGCCCTTCTCGATCTTGATCTCGGTCTTCGGCGCACCGTCCTGGCCGCCGTCGACCGTACCGGCCTTGGCGATCTCCTCCAGGACCTTCAGGCCCGCCGCGTCGATCTTGCCGAACGGCGTGTACGTCGGCGTCAGCGGGCTGTCCTTGTAGACCAGGAAGAACTGGCTGCCGCCCGAGCCGGGCTGGCCGGTGTTGGCCATCGCCACGGTGCCGGCCGGGTAGATCACCTGGCCCTGCTCGTTCGGCTTGCCCAGGGAGTCCAGGTTCTCGTCGGGGATGTTGTAGCCCGGGCCGCCCCGGCCGGTGCCCTCCGGGTCGCCGCACTGGAGCACGAAGATCCCGCCGGCCGTCAGCCGGTGGCACTTGGTGTTGTCGAAGTAGCCCTTGTCGGCGAGCGACTTGAACGAGTTGACGGTCTGCGGGGTCTTCGCCGCGTCCATCGCGAAGGTGATGTCGCCGGCGCTGGTCTTCAGTGCGAAGGTGTACTTCCCCTTCTGGTCGATGGCCATCTCCGGCGAGGGGGACTGCTTCGGCTCCGGCGGGGTCGCCGAGGCCGACGGGTCCGCCGCCGTGTCCTTCGTGTCCTTGTCCGAGTCGAAGACACCGCCCACGATCAGGCCGACCAGCGTCGCGACCACCACGGCCACCGCCGCGCCGATCACCGCCGCCCGCTGCCGGTTCTTCTTCCGGGCCTCGGCGCGGCGCTTCTGCTGGCGCTCGTACTTCTCCCTGGCGAGCTGTCGCCGCCGCTGATCGCTCGTGACCACCGGGTCGTCTCCTTGTACGTGTCTGATACTGCTGTCCGGGCTGGGATAGGCCGTACCGTATATGGGTTCGCTGTGTAATGAGCGGCGCCGGTAGGCTCTGAGCAGCAGGATTGACGGCCTGCGGCCTCCCGCCGACGACGATTGAGGACGAACGTGCTGATTGCCGGGTTCCCCGCAGGTGCTTGGGGTACCAACTGCTACGTGGTCGCCCCCGCCGCCGGTGAGGAGTGCGTCATCATCGACCCGGGCCACCAGGCCGCCCAGGGCGTCGAGGAGACGCTGAAGAAGCACCGGCTCAAGCCCGTCGCGGTCGTTCTGACCCACGGCCACATCGATCATGTGGCCTCGGTGGTCCCGGTGTGCGGAGCACACGACGTACCGGCCTGGATCCACCCCGAGGACCGCTACATGATGAGCGACCCGGAGAAGGCCCTCGGCCGCTCCATCGGGATGCCCCTCATGGGCGAGCTGACCGTGGGCGAGCCGGACGACGTCCGCGAGCTGGCCGACGGAGCCGCCCTGAAATTGGCCGGAATGGACTTCTCCGTGGCGCACGCGCCGGGCCATACCAAGGGGTCGGTGACCTTCCGGATGCCCGAGCTGGCCGCCATCCCGCCGGTCTTCTTCTCGGGCGACCTGCTCTTCGCCGGCTCCATCGGACGAACCGACCTGCCGGGCGGCTCCCACGCCGAGATGCTCGATTCGCTGGCCCGTGTGTGCCTGCCGCTCGACGACTCGACCGTGGTGCTGTCCGGCCACGGTCCCCAGACCACCATCGGCCGCGAGCGCGCGACCAACCCGTACCTTCGGGAGGTCGCCGCCGGGCTCGGAGACGGCACCGCCGCTCCACGACGAGGAATGTGACGAAAGCTTCGTGGCTACTTTCCAGGCCCCCAAGGGCACGTACGACCTGATCCCGCCGGTCTCCGTGAAGTACCTGGCGGTACGCGAGGCCATCGCGGCCCCGCTGCGCAACTCCGGCTACGGCTACATCGAGACCCCCGGCTTCGAGGACGTGGGCCTCTTCGCCCGCGGCGTCGGCGAGTCCACCGACATCGTCTCCAAGGAGATGTACGCCTTCGAGACCAAGGGCGGCGACCAGCTGGCCCTGCGCCCCGAGGGCACCGCCTCCGTGCTGCGCGCCGCCCTGGAGGCGAGCCTGCACAAGAAGGGCAACCTGCCGGTCAAGCTCTGGTACTCCGGCTCCTACTACCGTTACGAGAAGCCGCAGGCGGGCCGCTACCGCCACTTCTCGCAGGTCGGCGCCGAGGCGATCGGTGCCGAGGACCCGGCGCTGGACGCCGAGCTGATCATCCTGGCCGACCAGGCGTACCGCTCGCTCGGCCTGCGCAACTTCCGGATCCTGCTGAACTCGCTGGGCGACAAGGAGTGCCGCCCGGTGTACCGGGAGGCGCTGCAGTCCTTCCTGCGCGGCCTCGACCTCGACGAGGAGACCGTACGCCGGGCCGAGATCAACCCGCTGCGCGTCCTCGACGACAAGCGGGCCGACGTCCAGAAGCAGCTCGTCGGCGCTCCGGTGCTGCGCGACTACCTGTGCGACGCGTGCAAGGCGTACCACGAGGACGTACGGGCGCTGGTGACGGCGGCCGGCGTCGCCTTCGAGGACGACGAGAAGCTGGTGCGCGGGCTGGACTACTACACCCGCACCACCTTCGAGTTCGTCCACGACGGTCTGGGCTCGCAGTCGGCGGTCGGCGGCGGCGGCCGCTACGACGGCCTGTCCGAGATGATCGGCGGACCGGCGCTGCCGTCGGTGGGCTGGGCGCTCGGCGTGGACCGCACGGTCCTCGCGCTCCAGGCCGAGGGCGTCGAACTGGACATCCCGGCGTCGACCTCGGTGTTCGCCGTGGCGCTGGGCGAGGCCAAGCCGACCGTGTTCGGCCTCGTGACGCAGCTGCGCAAGGCGGGCATCGCCGCGGACATGTCGTACGGCGGCAAGGGCCTCAAGGGCGCCATGAAGGACGCGAACCGCAGCGGCGCCCGCTTCGCGATCGTCGCGGGCGACCGCGACCTCGCCGAGGGCGTCGTCCAGCTCAAGGACATGGAGTCCGGCGACCAGACGGCCGTGCCCGTCGGCGAGCTGATCGACACGGTCAGGGCGCGCCTGGCCTGAGCGGGCGGCGTGGCGGACGGGGCCGGGGATCCTTCCCCGGCCCCGTCCGTTCACAGGCTCGTACGGCACAATGGCCCGGGCCTTGATCACCTCGCAGATGTGGAGCGGGCGGTATGACGACACGAAGCACGGACGCGGACACCGCCGGGGGGACGACCTTCGGGGCGAGCCGGGCGCTGGCCCTGCTGCTGGTGATCACCGGGGCCGCGGGCCTCCTCGCCGCCTGGGTGATCACGATCGACAAGTTCAAGCTGCTGGAGGACCCGAACTTCACGCCGGGCTGCAGCCTCAACCCGGTCGTCTCCTGCGGCAACATCATGAAGAGCGACCAGGCGGCCGTCTTCGGCTTCCCGAACCCCATGCTCGGCCTCGTCGCCTACGGCATCGTGATCTGCGTCGGCATGAGCATCCTGGCCGGCGCCCGGTTCCGCCGCTGGTACTGGCTCACCTTCAACGCCGGCACCCTCTTCGGCGTCGTCTTCTGTGCCTGGCTGACCTACCAGTCGCTCTACAACATCAACGCGCTGTGCCTGTGGTGCTGCCTGGCCTGGGTCGCCACGATCCTGATGTTCTGGTACGTCACCTCGCACAACGTCCGTGCCGGGCTGCTGCCGGCGCCGGGCTGGCTCAGGAGCTTCTTCGAGGAGTTCACCTGGGTGCTGCCGGTGCTGCACATCGGCATCATCGGCATGCTGATCCTGACCCGCTGGTGGGACTTCTGGACCTCCTGACCCGCGGCCCCGCGGCCCCGGTGACCCGCTGACCCGCGGCCCCCGCCGACGCGCCGACCTGCGGCCCCGCGGCCCCGCCGACCGGCGGCGGGCGGCCGCCCTGTCGGTGGACTCGCTTAGGCTTCCCGTGTGGAACCAGACCTGTTCACCGCCGCCGCCGAAGAGCGCCAGGAGAAGGACCCCGCCAGCTCGCCGCTCGCCGTGCGGATGCGCCCGCGCACCCTGGACGAGGTCGTCGGCCAGCAGCACCTGCTGAAGCCCGGATCACCGCTGCGGCGGCTGGTCGGGGAAGGGAGCGGCGGCCCGGCCGGCGCCTCCTCGGTGATCCTCTGGGGCCCGCCCGGCATCGGGAAGACGACCCTCGCCTACGTGGTCAGCCAGGCCACGCAGAAGCGCTTCGTGGAACTCTCCGCGATCACGGCCGGCGTCAAGGAGGTACGGGCCGTCATCGAGGGCGCCAAGCGCGCGGCCGGGGGCTACGGCAAGGAGACCGTCCTCTTCCTCGACGAGATCCACCGCTTCAGCAAGGCCCAGCAGGACTCCCTGCTGCCGGCCGTCGAGAACCGCTGGGTCACGCTGATCGCCGCCACCACGGAGAACCCGTACTTCTCGATCATCTCCCCGCTGTTGTCGCGATCGCTGCTGCTGACGCTGGAACCGCTGACCGACGACGACCTGAGCGCGCTCATGCGGCGCGCCCTCACGGAGGAGCGGGGCCTGGCCGGGGCGGTGACCCTGCCCGCGGACGCCGAGGCCCACCTGCTGAGGATCGCCGGCGGCGACGCCCGGCGGGCCCTGACGGCGCTGGAGGCGGGGGCCGGTTCGGCCATCGCCCAGGGCGAGGACGAGATCACCCTCCGGACGCTGGAGGAGGCGGTCGACCGGGCGGCGGTCCGCTACGACCGCGACGGCGACCAGCACTACGACGTGGCGAGCGCGCTGATCAAGTCGATCCGCGGCTCGGACGTGGACGCCGCGCTGCACTACCTGGCGCGGATGATCGAGGCCGGCGAGGACCCCCGGTTCATCGCGCGCCGCCTGATGATCTCCGCGAGCGAGGACATCGGCCTGGCCGACCCCACGGCCCTGCCGATCGCGGTCGCCGCGGCCCAGGCGGTGGCGATGATCGGCTTCCCGGAGGCCGCGCTGACCCTCTCGCACGCCACGATCGCCCTGGCCCTCGCCCCGAAGTCGAACACCGCCACGACCGCGATCGGCGCGGCACTGGCCGACGTACGGGCGGGCCTGGCCGGCTCGGTCCCGACGCACCTGCGGGACGGGCACTACAAGGGCGCGGCGAAGCTGGGGCACGCGGTGGGATATGTGTACCCGCACGACGTGCCCGGCGCCATCGCGGCCCAGCAGTACGCCCCGGACGAGATCCACGGGAAGCGGTACTACGAGCCGACCCGCTACGGAGCCGAAGCCCGCTACGCGGACGTGGTGGAGAAGGTCCGCGAGCGCCTGCGCGGCACCGACCGCGGCTGAGGCCTCCCCGCCGGGGGTGTCTAAGCTGCCCGCGTGACCACGCATCTCCCCGCCTGCGCCTGCTGCGGCGACCCGCTCGCCGACGAGCGCCGCATCGACTTCGGCTTCAACCTGCCCGACGCCGCCCTCGGCGCTCCCGAGGAGACCCTCCACCGGTTCGGCGGGCGCGCCCTGCTCCGGGTGGACGGGGTCGGCTGCTTCATCCGCTGCCTGCTGCCCGTCCGGCTGACCCAGGACACCGAGCTGGTCCTCGGCGCCTGGGTCGAGGTGGACGAGGCCACCCTGCGGCGCGCCCACGAGCTGTGGGAACAGCCCGGCTACGCGGACCTGTCCGTCGAGGGCACCTTCGCCAACCGGGTCCAGCCCTGGGGCGACGATCTGCTCGGGGCGCCGGTCACCGCGAAGGTCGCCGACCCGGAGGAGCTGCCCTGCGTCGTCGAGGTGCGCCACCCGGTGGCCGCCCGGGTCCTGACCCGGACCTGGGACCGCGACCACGTCCTCAGCCGCTTCCCGTACCCGCTGCCCGTGGACGTGCGCACCGACCTCGGCGGCCGCTGGTCGGTCGTGCGCACCGCCGGTCTCACCGCCTCCTTCGCCGACGGGACCGACCACTTCACCGCCGGGGACCGCAGTGCCTCCGTCAACCTGATGCGGGACGAGGTCCCCGGCCGCGCCCCAGCGGACTTCCTCACGGCGCTGCTGTCCGGCGCACCCGACACCCGGCCCGCGCAGCGCCTGAGCGAGCCGCTGGGCCGGGGCGTGCGGTACGCGTTCTGGCTGACCCCGCAGGACCACGGGCGGCCGCGCCACGAGTTCTACGGCATGGCCGTGGCGCCCGGGATCGCCGCCGGGATCTTCTGCACCTACGAGGACGCCGCCGGCCTGGCCTGGGCCCGGACGATCTGGCGCTCCCTCGACCACGCCGTGAACACCCCCTAGCGCGGTGTCTCGCCGGCCGGGCCGGGCCTGCGGGCTCTCAGTGGGCGGCGGCCGAGAAGAGGGCGCGCATGGCACGGCGCAGGCCGCAGATGTCCGTCACCGGATCCGGGAAGTCGAAGCGGGCGTCGAAGGAGCCGCCGGCGGCGCCGCCGGTGAAGCGGACGCGCAGGCCCACGCGGTCCAGGGCGAGCGGGACGGCGGTCATGCCCCGCGCCCCGCGGTCGCCGAGCAGGCCGCACAGCTCGGCGATCCGGTCGCCGTGGGAGGAGTGCAGGTGCTGGAGCAGCTCCGCCTCGTGCGGGGACACCGGGTCCGGCTCCGCCGAGGCCAGGTCCTCGGGGTCCACCTGCTCGGCGCCCCACAGGTCGTCCACCGTGATCTCGCCGACCTCCAGCCGCAGCATCATCCAGGCCGGGCGGCCGCCGCCCCGGAGAAGATCTGCGGGGGTGTCGAGGGATTCGCCGAGGCCCAGCAGCTCGCCCACCGGGTGGCGCTCGGCGAGCAGTGCGGCGCAGGCCGCGCGGTCGTCCCCGCGCACCGGAGTCAGCCACCCGGCCAGCCACGCACGGCCTCGGATACGATGTGGGACGGACACCGGCGCCACATCCGTGATCTCGATCACGGCGGTGAGGTCGTCGTCCTGGGCGTGAGCGGCTGCCCTGGCAGCCGCGGATTCCCCGGAAACAAGGAGAATCACGTCCCCGTCCGGGGTGACGGTCCGCGCGACCGGCATCCCTGTCCCGAACTCCTCGGCACCGTGACTGTCACGAGCACCGATCAGCGTGAGGGATACTGAGGCGTTGGACTCTACGAGGGTTCGTACGCGTTCGGCTCCGGTGAGCTGCCGAACGCCTTCCCTGGGACGCGGCTGACCTTGCTTATCGTCGGCGCAAGCGGTTTCTGTTTCGTTGGAATCCGAACTGCGTTGCGCACTGGGCAGGGGGATCCCATGTGGTCGAGACATTACGTCCTCCTCGCTAAGGTAAGCCTCACCTAACTTACATGGAGGTAGGTTCCCCGTGAACCAGAAGCGACCCAAGGTCAAGAAGTCTCGCGCCCTCGGCATCGCCCTGACGCCGAAGGCCGTCAAGTACTTCGAGGCCCGCCCCTACCCGCCGGGCGAGCACGGCCGTGGCCGCAAGCAGAACTCGGACTACAAGGTCCGTCTGCTGGAGAAGCAGCGTCTGCGCGCTCAGTACGACATCTCCGAGCGCCAGATGGCCCGCGCGTACGACCGCGCCAAGAAGGCCGAGGGCAAGACGGGCGAGGCGCTGGTCGTCGAGCTCGAGCGTCGTCTGGACGCCCTGGTCCTGCGTTCGGGCATCGCCCGCACGATCTACCAGGCCCGCCAGATGGTCGTCCACGGCCACATCGAGGTCAACGGCGCCAAGGTCGACAAGCCGTCGTTCCGTGTCCGCCCGGACGACGTCATCACCGTGCGCGAGCGCAGCCGCGAGAAGGTTCCGTTCCAGGTCGCCCGTGAGGGTGGCTACGCAGGCGAGGGCGAGACCCCGCGCTACCTGCAGGTCAACCTGAAGGCCCTGGCCTTCCGCCTGGACCGCGACCCGAACCGCAAGGAAATCCCGGTCATCTGCGACGAGCAGCTCGTCGTCGAGTACTACGCCCGCTGATCTTCCGGCAGGCGTAGCCCTCACAGGCTGGTGGAAACCCGCCGTCCCCTCCGGGGGGCGGCGGGTTTTCCGCTTCCCTACGGCTGGTCGGCCGGCGCCGTACTGCGCGGGAGACGGGGACCGGGCATCGCGCCCGGTGCGCCGGCCGTCCGCGGCGCCGACGCCGCCCCGCGCAGCGCCCGCACCACCAGCGACTCCCGGCTCAGCTCCCGCCCCTCGGCCTCGTACGCCGCGTACCGCTCCGCGCCCAGCAGCTCGCCCGCCCGCTCCCGGCAGAGCAGCCGCGGGGCGTTGAAGTACCCCGAGCCGAACAGCTGCAGCCCCACCCCGCCCCACAGCGGCTCCGCGGCGCCCTGGAGCACCGCGGCCTCGGCCGGCTCGCCCTCCGCGACGGTCACCAGCGCGAGCAGCTCCAGCGCCAGCACCAGCCCGACCAGGTCGTTGAAGGCGTGGTTGACCTCCACGCACTCGGTCAGCAGCCGCCTGGCCTCCCGCGCACCGCCCGCCTCCAGGGCCGCGTACGCCAGCACGTACAGGGCGTACGCCTTCGTCCAGAGCTCCCCGCGCTCCTCGCAGATCTCCCGGACCTCCCCGCACAGCGCGAGCGCCCCCGGCAGGTCCCCGAGGAACGCCAGCGCCATCCCCAGCTCCACCTGGCACATCAGGACGTTGCTGTTCAGCTCCCCGGCCGCCCGGTACTGCTCCAGCGCCTCGCCCAGCAGCTCCCGGGCCCGGGCCATGTCGTCCGACACCAGGGCCAGACAGCCCAGCCGGTGCACCGCGTACGCCGCCGCCACCCGGTTCCCGCTGCGCGCCGCCGCGTCCCGGCACTCGTGCAGGGCGCACATCGAGGCCGTCGCGTCCCCCTGCAGGGCCGCGACGTAACCCAGCACCCACAGGGCCTTCAGCCGCGAGCTCTCGTACTCCGTCGCGGCCCCGCCCGGAGCGTCCAGGGTCCGGTCCAGCCAGTGCCGGCCCTCCGTCAGGCGGCCGCAGCCGGCCCAGAAGAACCACAGGGTGCCCGCCAGGTACTGGCCCAGGTGCAGCTCGTCCGGCGCGTCCAGGCAGCACTCCAGGGCCAGCCGCAGGTTCGGCAGCTCCACCTCCACCAGCGCGGCCACCTCGTACTGACGCGGGCTGAACCAGTCCAGCTCGCACCAGGTCGCCAGCCCCATGTACCAGTCCCGGTGCCGCCGCCGCAGCCGCACCGCGTCGCCCAGCGACTCCAGCCAGCCCGCCCCGTACAGCCGTACGGTCTCCAGCATCCGGAAGCGGACCCCCGCGGCCGTCTCCTCCCGGACCAGCAGGGACTGGGCGAGGAGCTCGCCCACCAGGTCCAGCACGCCCTCCACCGGCAGGTCCGGACCGGCGCACACGTACTCGGCGGCGTCCAGGTCGAACTGCCCCGCGAACACCGACAGCCGCGCCCACAGCAGCCGCTCCGCCGGAGTGCACAGCTCATGGCTCCAGCCGATGGCCGTACGCAGCGCCCGGTGCCGGGGGAGCCCCCCGCGCGCACCGCCCGTCAGCAGCCCGAAGAGGTCCTCCAGCCGGGCGAGCACCTGGGCCGGGGACAGCGTCCGCAGCCGGCCCGCCGCCAGCTCCAGGGCGAGCGGGATCCCGTCGAGGCGCGCGCACAGCTCCACGAGATCGGCCCGGTTGGCCGCGGTCACCGTGAACGCCGGGTCGGCGGCGGCCGCGCGGACCGCCAGCAGCTCCAGCGCCTCCGCCGGGGCCGGCGGGGCGAGCGGGAACACGTGCTCCCCCTCCAGCTCCAGCGGGCGCCGGCCGGCCGCGAGCACCCGCAGGCCGGGGCAGCGCAGCAGCAGCTCCCGCACCAGAGCGGCGGTCTCCTCCACCAGATGCTCGAAGCCGTCCACGACCAGCAGCAGGTCCTGGCCGGCCAGATGCTCGGCCATTACCGTCCGGGGCGGCCGGGTGGTGTGGTCGGTCAGCCCGAGCGCCTCGGCGAGCGTCAGCTCCAGCAGCCCCGGATCCCGTACGCAGGCCAGCTCGGCCAGCCGGACGCCGTCGCGGTGGCGTACCCGCCCCGGCGCACGCGCCCCTCGTGCCCCCTGTGCTTCCTGCGCTTCCTGTGCCTGGGGCGCTCCCTCCGCGGCTTCCCGCGCCCCTTCGGCGGCCGCCCGGGCCGCCGCCAGCACCAGCCGGGACTTGCCGACCCCGCCCACACCCGTCACGGTCACCAGCCGCGAGTCCTCCAGCAGGCGCCCCAGCGCGGCGAGTTCGGCACCCCGCCCGATGAACCCGCTCAGCTCCGAGGGAAGATTGCCCCGGCCGGTATGTCGAAGGGGTCTGTGTCGCATGGGACACGGAGCGTACTGGCCCGGATGCGTTGCGTCCAAGCAGGTGCCCCCGACCCCGAATTCGGGTACGGCCGGGTATCCCCGGCGCGATAGGGTCGGAGGGTCGTTCGTAGGAATCGCCACTGCCGGCGATCCGGGTAGAGACAGAGAGCGGTGTGACGTGTCCGGTGTAGAGGTGGCCGGGATCATCGTGGCCGTCTTCTGGGCCATCCTGATCTCCTTCCTCGCCGTCGCCCTGGTGCGGCTGGCGCAGGTGCTCAGGGCGACCACCAGACTGGTGTCCGAGGTCACCGACCAGGCCGTACCGCTCCTGGCCGACGCCGCCGACACCGTGCGCTCCGCGCGCACCCAGCTCGACCGGGTCGACGCGATCGCGAGCGACGTCCAGGAGGTCACCTCGAACGCCTCCGCGCTGTCCTCCACCGTGGCCACCGCCTTCGGCGGCCCGCTCGTGAAGGTCGCCGCCTTCGGCTACGGCGTCCGCAAGGCACTGGGCAAGGGGGACGCGGCCCCGGGCGGCGTGCCGCCGAAGGGATCCCGCCGTACTGTGATCGTTGGCCGAACGGTGCCGGCCGCCCGGCGCCGGAAGCAGAAGGGCTGAGACCGCCGATGTTCCGCCGAGCCTTCTGGTTCACCGCCGGCGCAGCCGCCGGCGTGTGGGCCACCACCAAGGTCAACCGGCAGCTCAAGAAGCTGACCCCGGAGAGTCTCGCAGCCCAGGCGGCGGACAAGGCCGTCGAGGCGGGTCACCGCCTCAAGGACTTCGCCCTCGACGTCCGCGCGGGAATGACGCAGCGCGAGGACGAGCTGAACGATGCGCTGGGGCTCCACCAGGACCCCGACCGGCCCGACAACGTCACCGCCCTCCCCGGGCCGCGGCGGCTGCGGGCCATCCAGAACGACCAGACCAACCACCGACCAAAGCTTTCGTACAACCGGAATGAGGACCACTGATGGAGTCGGCTGAAATCCGCCGCCGCTGGCTGAGCTTCTTCGAGGAGCGCGGTCACGCCGTTGTCCCTTCGGCGTCGCTCATCGCGGACGACCCGACTCTGCTGCTGGTCAACGCGGGCATGGTCCCCTTCAAGCCGTACTTCCTCGGTGAGACCAAGCCCCCGGCCCCCCGGGCCACCAGCGTGCAGAAGTGCGTCCGTACGCCGGACATCGAAGAGGTCGGCAAGACCACCCGCCACGGCACGTTCTTCCAGATGTGCGGCAACTTCTCCTTCGGTGACTACTTCAAGGAAGGCGCCATCAAGTACGCCTGGGAGCTGCTCACCAGTTCCGTGGCGGACGGCGGCTACGGCCTGGAGCCCGAGAAGCTCTGGATCACGGTCTACCTCGACGACGACGAGGCCGAGCAGATCTGGCGCGAGAAGATCGGCGTGCCCGCCGAGCGCATCCAGCGCCTGGGCAAGAAGGACAACTTCTGGTCCATGGGCGTCCCGGGCCCCTGCGGCCCGTGCTCCGAGATCAACTACGACCGCGGTCCGGAGTTCGGCGTCGAGGGCGGCCCCGCCGTCAACGACGAGCGCTACGTGGAGATCTGGAACCTGGTCTTCATGCAGTACGAGCGCGGCGCCGGCGAGGGCAAGGAGGACTTCCCGATCCTCGGCGACCTGCCGTCGAAGAACATCGACACCGGCCTCGGCCTCGAGCGCCTCGCCATGATCCTGCAGGGCGTGCAGAACATGTACGAGACCGACACCCTGCGCGTGGTCATGGACAAGGCCACCGAGCTGACCGGCGTGCGCTACGGCGCCGCCCAGGGCACCGACGTCTCGATGCGCGTGGTCGCCGACCACATGCGCACCTCCGTCATGCTCATCGGCGACGGCGTCACCCCCGGCAACGAGGGCCGCGGCTACGTGCTGCGCCGCATCATGCGCCGCGCCATCCGCAACATGCGCCTCATGGGCGCCACGGGCCCCGTCGTGCAGGACCTCGTCGACGTCGTGATCGACACGATGGGCCAGCAGTACCCGGAGCTCGTCACCGACCGCAAGCGCATCGAGACCGTCGCCCTCGCCGAAGAGGCCGCCTTCCTCAAGGCCCTCAAGGGCGGCACGAACATCCTCGACACCGCCGTGACCGAGACCAAGGCCGCCGGCGGCACGGTCCTCTCCGGCGACAAGGCGTTCCTGCTCCACGACACCTGGGGCTTCCCGATCGACCTCACCCTGGAGATGGCCGCCGAACAGGGCCTCTCCGTGGACGAGCCGGGCTTCCGCCGCCTGATGCAGGAGCAGCGCGACCGCGCCAAGGCCGACGCCAAGGCCAAGAAGACCGGCCACGCCGACGTCGCCGCCTACCGCGAGATCGCCGACGCGGCCGGCGCCACCGAGTTCACCGGCTACGCCACCAACCAGGGCGAGTCCACCATCGTCGGCCTCCTGGTCAACGGCGTCTCCGCGCCCGCCGCCTCCGAGGGCGACGAGGTCGAGGTCGTCCTCGACCGCACCCCCTTCTACGCCGAGGGCGGCGGCCAGCTCGCCGACCAGGGCCGGATCAAGCTCGACACCGGCGCCGTGATCGAGGTCCGCGACGTCCAGCAGCCGGTTCCCGGCGTCTCCGTGCACAAGGGATCCGTCCAGGTCGGCGAGGTGACGGTGGGCGCCTCCGCGTACGCCGCCATCGACGTCAGGCGCCGCCGGGCCATCGCCCGCGCCCACTCGGCCACGCACCTGACCCACCAGGCGCTGCGCGACGCGCTCGGCCCGACCGCCGCCCAGGCCGGTTCGGAGAACAGCCCCGGCCGCTTCCGCTTCGACTTCGGCTCGCCGAACGCCGTCCCCGGCTCGGTCCTCACCGACGTCGAGCAGAAGATCAACGACGTGCTCTCGCGCGAGCTCGAAGTGACCGCCGAGATCATGAGCATCGACGAGGCGAAGAAGCAGGGCGCCATCGCCGAGTTCGGCGAGAAGTACGGCGAGCGGGTCCGCGTCGTGACCATCGGTGACTTCTCCAAGGAGCTGTGCGGCGGCACGCACGTCGGCAACACCGCCCAGCTGGGTCTGGTGAAGCTGCTCGGCGAGTCCTCCATCGGCTCCGGTGTGCGCCGCGTCGAGGCCCTCGTCGGCGTGGACGCGTACAACTTCCTCGCCAAGGAGCACACGGTCGTCGCCCAGCTCCAGGAGCTGGTCAAGGGCCGTCCGGAGGAGCTGCCGGAGAAGATCTCCGCCATGCTCGGCAAGCTGAAGGACGCCGAGAAGGAGATCGAGAAGTTCCGCGCGGAGAAGGTCCTCCAGGCCGCCGCCGGGCTCGCCCAGAACGCCCAGGACATCAAGGGCGTCGCCCTGGTCGTGGGCCAGGTGGCGGACGGCGTCGGCGCCGACGACCTGCGCAAGCTGGTCCTCGACGTCCGCGGCCGCATCCCCGGCGACCGCCCGGCCGTCGTGGCCCTGTTCACCGTGGCGAACGACCGCCCGCTGACCGTCATCGCCACCAACGAGGCCGCCCGCGAGCGGGGCCTGAAGGCCGGCGACCTGGTCCGTACGGCTGCCAAGACCCTCGGTGGCGGCGGTGGCGGCAAGCCGGACGTCGCCCAGGGCGGCGGCCAGAACCCGGCAGCCGTCCCGGAGGCCATCAGCGCCGTCGAGCGCCTCGTCGTCGAGACGGTCTGACGATGACACTGCGCCGCGGCCGCCGACTGGCCATCGACGTCGGGGACGCCCGGATCGGGGTCGCGTCCTGCGATCCCGATGGGGTGTTGGCCACACCGGTGGAGACGGTTCCGGGCCGGGACATCCCCTTCGCCCACCGGCGGCTGCGGCAGCTCGTCGAGGAGTACGAGCCCCTCGAAGTCGTGGTCGGCCTCCCTCGCTCGCTCAGCGGGCGGGAGGGGCCGGCCGCGGCCAAGGTGCGCGCCTTCGCGACCGAACTGGCCAAGGGCATCAAGCCGGTGACGGTCCGTCTGGTCGACGAGCGGATGACCACGGTCACCGCCGCCCAGGGCCTGCGGGCCTCCGGAAGGAACGCGAAGAAGGGCCGGTCGGTCATCGATCAGGCCGCCGCTGTGGTGATCCTCCAGAACGCTCTTGAGACCGAACGGGTATCGGGTAATCCGCCTGGTGAGTGCGTCGAAGTGGTTGTCTGATCGCGATACGGTAACGTTCCGCGCGATGAGGCGGCATTCGAACAGCCGTCGATCACCGTCAAAGAGGCGGAACCGGTTGCCACGGATGACGGAGTCCGTGGCCTCCGTCTCGCGGCTCTAGGGGACCGATGACTGACTATGGCCGGGGCCGTGGCCCCGAACCCTGGCACCCTGAGGACCCCCTGTACGGGGACCAGGGGTGGACCGGGCACCAGACCCAGCAGGGCCCGGTGCCGTACGCCGGTGCGCCGCAGCAGGAGTACCAGCAGGAGCCCCAGTACCAGCAGCCGTACCCCCAGCAGCCTCAGTACCAGGAGTACCAGGAGTACCAGCAGTACCCCGGGTACCCACAGCAGCAGCAGTACGCGCAGCAGCACTACCCCCAGCCTCAGCAGGGGTACGCCCCGCAGCAGGCTCAGCAGGCTCAGCAGGCTCAGCAGCCGCAGCACCAGCAGTACGCGCAGCAGCCGCAGCCCCAGCAGCCGGTCTACGACAGCCAGGGCTGGGACACCGGCCAGGGCCAGTACACGGCCGCGGTGCAGACCGACCCGTACGCGGGTGCGGACTACGCCCAGCACCCGTCGGCCGGCTACCCGGGGGAGACCCCGGACCTCTACGGCACCGACGAGGCCTTCCCGCCGCCGCAGCCCCCGGGCCGGCGTCACCTGGAGCCGGAAGCGGTCGAGGAGGAGGAGCCCGAGGGCGACCTCCGCGTCGGCGACGCCGGCCGGGACGGCGACGACGACGGTGACGACGACGAGCCCGACGGCCGTCGCGGCGGCCGTACGAAGGGCGGCAAGCCCAAGAAGCGCAGCGGCATGGCCTGCCTGATCGCGGCCGTCGTCATCCTCGGCGTGGTCGGCGGTGGCGGCTACTACGGCTACAGCTACATCAAGGCGAGGTTCGCGCCCGCCGAGGACTTCGCGGGCGAGGGCGCCGGCGAGGTGGTCGACGTCGAGATCCCCAAGGGCGCGGGCCTGGGGCAGATGGGCCGCATCCTCAAGGAGGCCGGCGTCGTCGCCAGCGCCCAGGCCTTCGTCGACGCGGCGAACGCCAACCCCAAGGGCAAGTCCATCCAGCCCGGCGTCTACCCGATGAACAAGAAGATGTCGGGTGCGGCCGCCGTCGCGCTGATGATCGACCCCACCAAGCTGAACGTGATCACCGTCACCGAGGGCATGCGCAACTCCAAGGTGTACGAGGCGATCGACAAGAAGCTGGGCAAGCCCGACGGCACCACCAAGGAGATCGCCCAGCGCGAGGCCAAGAATCTGGGGCTGCCGGCCTGGGCCGGCAACAACCCCAAGCTCATCGACCCGCTCGAAGGCTTCCTGTTCCCCACCCGCTACGACCTCAGCAAGGACAGCACCCCCGAGTCGCTGCTCAAGCAGATGGTCAAGAACGCCTCCGACAAGTACGCGGAGCTGGGCATCGAGGCCAAGGCCAAGGAGCTGGGGCTGGAGAACCCGCTGCAGGTCGTCACGGTCGCCAGCCTCGTCAACGCCGAGGGCAAGAACCACGACGACTTCCGCAAGATGTCCGAGGTTGTCTACAACCGCATGAAGAAGACCAACGACGTCACGAACCAGAAGATCGAGTTCGACTCGACGTACAACTACGTCAAGAACCAGAGCGAGATCAACTTCAACCTGAAGGAAGCCCAGGCGTTCAACAACCCGTACAACACCCACTTCATCAAGGGCCTGCCGGTCGGCCCGATCGGGAACCCGGGCATGGACGCGCTTACCGCTACGCTCAACCCGGATCACGGCGGCTGGATGTTCTTCGTGTCGGTCGACGGCAACACGACGACCTTCACCAAGACCTACGACGAGCACCTCAAGCTCGTCGCCGAGTTCCAGGAACGGCAGAAGCAGAAGAACGGCGGGTAGCAGGACATGACACGGATACGGGCCGCGGTGCTGGGTTCACCCATCGAGCACTCGCTCTCACCGGTGCTCCACCGTGCCGCGTACCGGGAGCTGGGCCTCGTCGACTGGTCGTACGACCGGTTCGAGATCGACGAGGCCGCGCTCCCGGGGTTCGTGTCCGGGCTCGGCCCCGAGTGGGCCGGGCTGTCGCTGACCATGCCGCTCAAGCGGGCGGTCATCCCGCTGCTGGACGGGGTCAGCGACACGGCGGCCTCGGTCGAGGCGGTCAACACGGTCGTCCGCACCGAGGACGGCCGGCTCCTGGGCGACAACACCGACATCCCGGGCATCGTCGCCGCGCTGCACGAGCGCGGGGTGGAGAAGGTGGCCTCGGCGGCCATCCTCGGCGCCGGGGCCACCGCCTCCTCGGCGCTCGCCGCGCTCTCGCGGATCTGCACCGGTGAGGTCACGGCGTACGTCCGCTCGCGGGCCCGTGCCGACGAGATGCGGCAGTGGGGCGAGCGGCTCGGCGTGGCCGTCCGCACGGCCGACTGGTCGCGGGCGGCCGCGGCGCTCGAAGCGCCGCTGGTCATCGCGACCACCCCGGCCGGAGCCACCGACGAACTGGCCGCGGCGGTACCGGACGCTCCGGGCACCCTCTTCGACGTCCTCTACGACCCGTGGCCCACGGCCCTGGCCGCCGCCTGGTCCGGGCGCGGGGGCAACCTCCTCGGCGGGCTGGACCTGCTGGTGCACCAGGCGGTCCTCCAGGTCGAGCAGATGACCGGCCGCTCCCCGGCGCCGCTCGAAGTGATGCGGCGGGCGGGCCTCGCGGCCCTCTCCGGAGCCCACTGACGCTCCGCGCCGCCGGGCCGGTCCACCGTCCCGGACGATCTTGGCAGGATCTGGCCTACTCGCCGGTAATGTCACGCATTACCCTGTTCACCTGCACCTTTACAGGGGGATGGGATGGACGGGACCGACCCGGAACAGCTACTCGCGTCGAAGTGGGACCTCCCCTTCGCGTTGTTCGCCATGCTCAGGGTCGCCTTCGGCGACCTGCCGATCTGGGCCAAGGCCCTGGTCTTCGGACTCCTCGGTTCCGTCGGCGTGTGGACGGCCGTCAGCTGGCTCCGCGGGCGCCGCGGCCGGGTCCGCTGACCAGCGGGGCGTCCGATAGCTGGACCGGGGCCCGTGAAACCACTCCGGACGTGGGAGGATTCGGGTGAGGCGGGTCCGGGCCGCGCACCCGATCGCGCCGTCGCAGTACCAGGCGCGAGCATGAGGAGCATCGTTGAGCAGGTTGCGTTGGCTGACCGCAGGAGAGTCGCACGGACCGGCACTGGTCGCGACGCTGGAGGGCCTTCCCGCCGGCGTCCCGGTCACCACCGAGCTGGTGGCCGATCACCTGGCCCGGCGCCGGCTCGGCTATGGCCGCGGTGCCCGCATGAAGTTCGAGCAGGACGAGATCACCTTCCTCGGCGGCGTCCGCCACGGGCTGTCCCAGGGCGGCCCGGTAGCGGTCATGATCGGCAACACCGAGTGGCCCAAGTGGGAGACCGTCATGTCGGCCGACCCGGTCGACCCCTCGCTGCTCAAGGACACCGGCCGCAACGCGCCGCTGACCCGCCCCCGCCCCGGCCACGCCGACCTCGCGGGCATGCAGAAGTACGGCTTCGACGAGGCCCGGCCGATCCTGGAGCGCGCCAGCGCCCGTGAGACCGCCGCCCGCGTCGCCCTCGGCGCCGTCGCCCGCTCCTTCGTCAAGGAGGTCGCGGGCATCGAGATCGTCTCCCACGTGGTGGAACTGGCCTCGGCCAAGGCGCCCTACGGCGTCTACCCGACCCCCGCCGACGTCGACAAGCTCGACGCCGACCCGGTGCGCTGCCTCGACGCCGACGCGTCGAAGGCGATGGTCGCGGAGATCGACCAGGCCCACAAGGACGGCGACACCCTCGGCGGCGTTGTCGAGGTCCTCGCCTACGGCGTCCCGGTGGGCCTCGGCTCGCACGTCCACTGGGACCGCCGGCTCGACGCCCGCCTCGCTGCCGCCCTCATGGGCATCCAGGCCATCAAGGGCGTCGAGGTCGGCGACGGCTTCGAACTCGCCCGCGTGCCCGGCTCCAAGGCGCACGACGAGATCGTCTCCACCCCCGAGGGCATCAAGCGCACCTCCGGCCGCTCCGGCGGCACCGAGGGCGGCCTGACCACCGGCGAACTGCTGCGCGTCCGCGCCGCGATGAAGCCCATCGCGACCGTCCCGCGTGCCCTGGCCACCGTCGACGTGGCCACCGGCGAGGCGGCGGTGGCCCACCACCAGCGCTCCGACGTGTGCGCCGTCCCCGCAGCCGGCATCGTCGCCGAGGCGATGGTCGCCCTCGTGCTCGCCGACGCCGTCGTCGAGAAGTTCGGCGGCGACTCGGTCCCCGAGACCCGCCGCAACGTCCGCGCCTACCTCGACAACCTGCAGATCCGGTGACGGCCGGACCGCTCGTCGTCCTCGTCGGGCCCATGGGGTCCGGCAAGTCCACGGTGGGGGCGCTGCTCGCCGAGCGGCTCGGCGTCCCCTACCGGGACACCGACGCGGACATCGTCACGGCCCAGGGCCGGCCGATCTCCGACATCTTCGTCGACGAGGGCGAGCCGTACTTCCGTGAGCTGGAGCGGCAGGCCGTCGCGGCCGCCGTCGCCGAGCACACCGGAGTCCTCGCCCTCGGCGGCGGCGCCGTCCTCGACGAGGGCACCCGCACGCTGCTGACCGGCCTGCCCGTCGCCTACCTCTCGATGGACGTCGAAGAAGCCGTACGGCGCGTGGGCCTCGGTGCCGCGCGCCCGCTGCTCGCCGTCAACCCGCGCCGCCAGTGGCGCGAGCTGATGGACGCCCGGCGCCCCCTCTACACCGAAGTCGCACGCGTCGTCGTGGCCACCGACGACCGAACCCCCGAAGAGGTCGCCCAGGCGGTCCTCGACGCTCTGGAGTTGAAGGACGTATGACAGACCAGGTGACGCGGATCCACGTCGGCGCGAGCGCCGGACACGACGCGTACGACGTGCTGGTCGGGCGGCAGCTGCTCGGCGAGCTCGGCTCCCTGATCGGTACGAAGGCCCAGCGGGTCGCCGTGATCCACCCCGAGGCCCTCGCCTCGACCGGTGAGGCGCTGCGCGACGACCTCGCGGGCCAGGGCTACGAGGCGATCGCCATCCAGGTGCCGAACGCCGAAGAGGCCAAGACGGTCGAGGTCGCCGCGTACTGCTGGAAGGCACTCGGCCAGTCCGGCTTCACCCGCACCGACGTCATCGTCGGCGTCGGCGGGGGAGCCACCACCGACCTCGCCGGCTTCGTCGCCGCCAGCTGGCTGCGCGGCGTGCGCTGGGTCGCCGTACCCACCACCGTCCTCGCGATGGTGGACGCGGCCGTGGGCGGCAAGACCGGCATCAACACCGCCGAGGGCAAGAACCTCGTCGGCGCCTTCCACCCGCCTGCCGGCGTGCTCTGCGACCTGGCGGCACTGGAGTCGCTGCCGGTCAACGACTACGTCAGCGGCCTCGCCGAGATCATCAAGGCCGGCTTCATCTCCGACCCGGTGATCCTCGACCTGATCGAGGAGGACCCGCAGGCCGCCCGCACGCCCGACGGCCCGCACACCGCCGAGCTGATCGTGCGCTCCATCCAGGTCAAGGCCGACGTGGTCTCCAGCGACCTCAAGGAATCGGGGCTGCGGGAGATCCTCAACTACGGCCACACCCTCGCGCACGCCATCGAGAAGAACGAGCGCTACAAGTGGCGGCACGGCGCGGCCGTGTCGGTCGGCATGGTCTTCGCCGCCGAGCTCGGCCGGCTCGCCGGCCGCCTCGACGACGCCACCGCCGACCGGCACAAGGAGGTCCTCGCCTCCGTCGGCCTGCCGCTGACCTACCGCGGCGACCAGTGGCCCAAGCTGCTCCAGACCATGCAGGTCGACAAGAAGTCCCGCGGCAACCTGCTGCGCTTCATCGTCCTCGACGGACTGGCCAAGCCGACCGTCCTGGAGGGCCCCGACCCGGCGCACCTGATCGCCGCCTACGGCGAGGTGTCGGCGTGAGCCGCCGCGTCCTCGTGCTGAACGGCCCGAACCTGGGCCGGCTCGGCTCGCGCGAGCCCGACGTGTACGGGGCCACCTCGTACGCCGGGCTGGTGGACAGCTGCCGCTCGCTGGGGGAGGAGCTCGGCTTCGACGTCGAGGTCCGTGAGACCAACGACGAGGGCGAGATGATCCGCTGGCTGCACGAGGCGGCGGACGGGAAGATCCCGGTGGTCATCAACCCCGGGGCCTTCACCCACTACTCGTACGGCATGCGGGACGCGGCCGCGCAGCGCACGGCGCCGCTGATCGAGGTGCACATCTCGAACCCGTACGCCCGCGAGGAGTTCCGGCACACCTCGGTCATCGCGGCCGTGGCGACCGGGACCGTCGCGGGCTTCGGGATCGGTTCCTACCGGCTGGCGCTGCGGGCGCTGGCGGACGAGACCGACGTCTGACACTCCCGCCCGGTGGCCTGGTGGACGGCCGGGCCCCCGCGGTCATATAACGTTCTCGCATCAGTGGCAGGAACGAGACGAAAGTGGCAGCGGATGCACCAAGGAGTGGGTGGCGGGGGCTGGGGGCAGCCGGGGCAGCGTCCTTCTGCGCCCCCGCAGCCGCCCATACCCCCGGCCCAGGGCTGGCCGGGCGCGCACCCGCCGGCGCCGCCGTCCCAGCACCCGGCCCCGCCGCCGCCCCAGGTGGCGCCCGTGCCGGAGCCCACCGGGCACATCCCGCTGCCGCCCGCGGTGTCGGGAACGGGCGGCGCCGTGCTCGCCGTCCTGCTGATCGGGCCCGCCGGCGCGGGCAAGACCACCGTGGCCCGGCACTGGGCCAGCACCCGGCCCGTGCCGACCGCCCACATCAGCCTCGACGACGTGCGTGAATGGGTGTGCTCCGGCTTCGCCGACCCGCAGGCCGGCTGGAACGAGCACTCCGAGGCGCAGTACCGCCTCGCCCGCCGCACCTGCGGTTTCGCGGCCCGCAACTACCTGGCCAACGGCATCTCCTGCATCCTCGACGACGCCGTCTTCCCCGACCGGCCCGTGGTGGGCCTGGGCGGCTGGAAGCGGCACGTGGGGCCGACGCTGCTGCCGGTCGTGCTCCTGCCCGGCCTGGAGATCGTCCTGGAGCGCAACGCCGAGCGCTCCGGCAACCGCAGGCTCTCCGACGAGGAGGTGGCCCGCATCCACGGCCGGATGGCCGGCTGGTACGGATCCGGGCTGCCGATCATCGACAATTCCCAGCTCGACGTCGAAGGCACCGCCCGCGCCCTCGACGAGGCCCTGGCCAGGGCCCTCCCGGCCCCCGGCGGCTGGTAGCCGGCCGGGGCAGGGGAGAACAGGGCCGGTCCGCCGATCCGGCCCGCCGATCCTGCCCGCCGATCCGGCCCGCCGTGTCCTGCCGGGCCCCGTCCGGACGCGCTCACCGGGCCGGATCCGCGGGGCGCTCGTACGCTCGAAGACATGTCAGACGTGTACGCCGCCCGTCGGGGCCTGCTTCGCGACCGATGCGCCGCCGCGGGGAACGCCGCCGCGCTGATCACGCGTCCGGCGAACGTCCGCTACCTCACCGGGGCGTCACCGCTCGGCG
Source organism: Streptomyces yangpuensis (assembly GCF_024666385.1). Taxonomy (NCBI): domain Bacteria; kingdom Bacillati; phylum Actinomycetota; class Actinomycetes; order Kitasatosporales; family Streptomycetaceae; genus Streptomyces; species Streptomyces yangpuensis. The sequence continues at coordinate 1,424,515 of NZ_CP102514.1, read as the reverse complement.
CCGTCCTCCTCGTCGGACCGTCCGAGGACGCCCTGTTCTGCGCCGGCGCACCCACCGGCGAGGCCGACGAGGGCCGCCTCGACGAACACCTCCGGGTCACCGTGCTGGCCGGCCGCGGTGGGGACCCCGCCGTCGCGGCGGCCGACGCCGCCTCCTCCGTACGCGCCGACTCCCTCGCCGTGGAGGAGCACCACCTCACCGTCGCCCGGCACCGGGCGCTGCGGTCCGTCGCGCCCAAAGTGCGCCTCGCCGACCTCGGAACCGCGGTGGAGCAGCAGCGCCTCGTCAAGGACGAGGGGGAGATCGCCTGCCTGCGGATCGCCGCCGAGATCGCCGACCAGGCCCTGGGCGAGCTGCTGGAGTCCATCCTCGTCGGACGCACCGAACGCCACCTCGCCCTGGAACTGGAGCGGCGCCTCGTCGACCACGGCGCGGACGGCCCGGCCTTCCCGACCTCCGTCGGCACCGGACCGCACTCCGGCCGCTCCCGGCACCGGCCCTCCGACCGCAGGGTGGAGGAGGGGGACTTCCTCTCCGTCTGCCTGGGCGCCAACTACCGCGGCTACCGGTGCGAGATCGGCCGGACCTTCGTCATCGGCACCACCCCCGCCGACTGGCAGATCGAGCTGTACGACTGCGTCTTCACCGCCCAGCGGGCCGGACGGGAGGCACTGCTGCCGGGGGCCGCCTACCGGGAGGTGGACCACGCGGCCCGCTCCGTACTGGACTCCGCGGGCCACGCGGAGGCCCTCGCGCCATGGACCGGACACGGCGTCGGCCTCGAAATCGACGAGGACCCGCAGCTTGCACCTACGGCAATGGGTAAACTGGACGCTTGCGTGCCGGTCACCGTCGAACCGGGGGTTCACCTCCCCGGCCGGGGAGGTGTCCGGATCGATGACACGCTCGTCGTACGCCCCGAGGCGGACGGCGGTCCCGAGCTACTCACCATTACGACCAAGGAGCTGCTCGCGCTCTAGCCCGCACTGCCGGGTGGTGCGTGCACCCGTGGTCTTCCAGTGCAGGAGATTCCGCAACCGTGGCTTCCACGAACGACCTCAAGAACGGCATGGTGCTCAAGCTCGACGGTGACCAGCTCTGGTCCGTCGTCGAGTTCCAGCACGTCAAGCCCGGCAAGGGCCCGGCCTTCGTGCGCACCAAGCTCAAGCACGTGCTTTCCGGCAAGGTCGTCGACAAGACCTTCAACGCCGGCACGAAGGTCGAGACCGCCACCATCGACCGCCGTGACATGCAGTTCTCGTACATGGACGGCGAGTACTTCGTCTTCATGGACATGCAGACCTACGACCAGCTGATGGTCGACCCCAAGGCCGTCGGCGACGCCGCCAACTTCCTCATCGAGGGCTTCACCGCCTCGGTCGCGCAGCACGAGGGCTCGGTGCTCTACGTCGAGCTCCCCGCCGCCGTCGAGCTCACCATCGAGCACACCGACCCGGGCGTCCAGGGCGACCGCTCCACCGGTGGCACCAAGCCGGCGAAGCTGGAGACCGGCCACGAGATCCAGGTCCCGCTGTTCGTCAACACGGGCGAGAAGGTCAAGGTCGACACCCGCACCAGCGACTACCTCGGCCGGGTGAACAGCTAACCGTGGCTGCCCGGAGCAACGCGCGCAAGCGCGCCTTCCAGATCCTCTTCGAGGCCGACCAGCGCGGGGTGTCCGTCCGCGAGGTCCTCGCGGACTGGATCCGCCACGCGCGGTCGGACGACCGGCAGCCGCCGGTCAGCGCCTTCACGATGGATCTCGTCGAGGGTTACGCCGACAAGGTGAACCGCATCGACGACCTGATCGTCACCTACGCCGTGGACTGGGACCTCGACCGCATGCCGGCCGCGGACCGGAACATCGTGCGACTCGGTGCCTACGAGCTGATCTGGGTGGACGACACCCCGGACGCCGTGGCCATCGACGAGGCCGTCCAGCTGGCCAAGGAGTTCTCGACGGACGAGTCCCCCTCGTTCGTGAACGGGCTGCTGGCCCGTTTCAAGGACCTGAAGCCGAGCCTGCGGCGCAGCGAGAGCTGACCGCACGCCGCCCCGCAGCAGCACCGGCACCGCCGTACGGAAGGGCCCGCAGCGCACGCGCTGCGGGCCCTTCCGTCGCCCCGCTCCCGCTGCGGGCGCCGCGGGAGCGAAAAGGGCACGAAAAACCGGTGGGTGCCGGACCCCCACAAGGGTCCGGCACCCACCGGTAAACGTTTCTGCTGGTGTCAAGCCCGAGGATCAGACGTCCTCGTGCGCCACCGCCCGGCGGGCGTCCGCGTCCAGCACGCCCCAGCTGATGAGCTGCTCGGTCAGAACCGAGGGCGACTGGTCGTAGATGACGGCCAGGGTGCGCAGGTCGTCCTGGCGGATCGACAGCACCTTGCCGTTGTAGTCGCCGCGCTGGCTCTGGATCGTGGCCGCGTAACGCTGCAGCGGGCCGGCCTTCTCGGCGGGCACGCCCGCCAGACGCTCCAGGTCGAGGCGCAGCTTCGGCGGCGGCTCGGCCGCTCCGCCGGGAGTGGTACCCGGCAGCAGTTCCTGCACCGGAACCCCGTAGAAGTCCGCCAGTTCGGCCAGGCGCTGGACGGTCACGGCGCGGTCCCCGCGCTCGTACGACCCGACCACCACGGCCTTCCACCGGCCCTGCGACTTCTCCTCGACACCGTGGAGGGAAAGGCCCTGCTGGGTGCGGATGGCGCGGAGCTTGGCCCCGAGCTGTTTGGCGTATTCGCTGGACATAACGCTCCCGGACGCTGTGACGCTGTGACTGCATGGACACTGCGACTACATAACTACGTGCGGCTCCGCCGCGCGGCTGGTAACTCACTGTGAGGTTACGCAGCGTTACTTGGGTGCGTCAAGCCGAATGGTCTTCATCCCCCCGCGAGGGCGGCGCCAGCAGCCCCGTGGGCGCCCCCGGGCCACCCCCGGGTGCCGGGCCACCGCCGCCGCCCTGGTACCGTGGGAGACGTACATCAGACGTCCTTTAAGGTCCGTCCCGTGAGGCGGAGAAGGAGGTCCTTTTCATGGACGCCCAGCAGAATTCCGATTCCGCGCGCCCCGTACTGGAAGCGCAGGACATCGCACGGGTCCTGACCCGTATCGCCCACGAGATCGTCGAACGCGCGAAGGGCGCCGACGACGTGGTGCTCCTCGGCATCCCCACCCGCGGTGTGTACCTGGCCCGCCGGCTGGCGGCCAAGCTCGAAGAGATCACCGGCACGAAGATCCCGGTCGGCTCCCTCGACATCACCATGTACCGCGACGACCTGCGGATGAAGCCCGCCCGCGCCATCGGCCGCACCGAGATCCCCGGTGACGACCTCGACGGCCGCCTCGTCGTCCTCGTCGACGACGTCCTCTTCTCCGGGCGCACCATCCGCGCCGCACTCGACGCCCTCGGCGACCTCGGCCGCCCCCGCGCCGTGCAGCTCGCCGTGCTCGTCGACCGCGGCCACCGCGAGCTGCCGATCCGCGCCGACTACGTCGGCAAGAACCTCCCCACGTCGCTGCGGGAGACCGTCAAGGTCCAGCTCCAGGAGGAGGACGGCCGTGACGCCGTGCTGCTCGGCCAGCGGACCGCCCAGGCAGCAGGGCAGTAGCCCACCCCGACGACGGACCCCGGCGGGGTCCGCGCAGAGCCCTGCCCTGCCCGCCCGCACGCCTGCACGTCAGTCCGCTGCACGTCAGTCCGCCTGCACCACGCCCTCCCGACCTACGGAGCCATCCAGATGAAGCGCCACCTCATCTCGGCCGCCGATCTCACGCGCGACGACGCCGTCCTGATCCTCGACACCGCCGAGGAGATGGCCCGCGTCGCGGACCGGCCGATCAAGAAGCTGCCCACCCTGCGCGGTCTCACCGTCGTCAACCTCTTCTTCGAGGACTCGACCCGCACCCGGATCTCCTTCGAGGCGGCCGCCAAGCGGCTCTCCGCCGACGTCATCAACTTCTCCGCGAAAGGTTCGTCCGTTTCCAAGGGCGAATCCCTCAAGGACACCGCGCTGACCCTGGAGGCCATGGGCGCCGACGCGGTCGTCATCCGCCACCACGCCTCCGGCGCCCCCTACCGGCTCGCGACCTCCGGCTGGATCGACTCCGCCGTCGTCAACGCCGGCGACGGCACCCACGAGCACCCCACCCAGGCCCTGCTGGACGCCTTCACCATGCGCCGCCGCCTGGTCGGCCGCGACGCCGGCCTCGGCAAGGACCTCTCCGGCCGCCGCATCACCATCGTCGGCGACGTCCTGCACAGCCGCGTGGCCCGCTCCAACGTCCACCTGCTGCACACCCTCGGCGCCGAGGTCACCCTGGTGGCCCCGCCCACCCTGGTCCCGATCGGTGTCGAGACCTGGCCGTGCGAGGTCTCGTACAGCCTCGACGACGTGCTGCCGAAGTCCGATGCGGTGATGATGCTCCGTGTGCAGCGCGAACGCATGAACGCCGCCTTCTTCCCGACCGAGCGCGAGTACTCCCGCCGCTACGGCCTCGACGGCGACCGCATGGCCAGGATGCCCGAGCACGCCATCGTGATGCACCCCGGCCCGATGAACCGCGGCATGGAGATCACCGCCCAGGTCGCCGACTCCGACCGCTGCACGGCCGTCGAGCAGGTCGCCAACGGCGTCTCCACCCGGATGGCCGTCCTCTACCTGCTGCTCGGAGGCTCCGAGCCCGCCGTCACCACCACCCCCGCCGCCCGCACCGAGGAGAGCAAGTAACCATGAGCAAGATCCTTATCCGTGGCGCGAAGGTACTCGGCGGCGAGGCGCAGGACGTCCTGATCGACGGCGAGACCATCGCGGAGGTCGGCACCGGCCTGTCCGCCGACGGCGCGACCGTCATCGAGGCCGCCGGCCAGGTCCTCCTCCCCGGCCTCGTCGACCTGCACACTCACCTGCGCGAGCCCGGCCGCGAGGACTCCGAGACCGTCCTGACCGGCACCCGCGCCGCCGCCTCCGGTGGCTACACCGCCGTCTTCGCCATGGCGAACACCTTCCCGGTCGCCGACACCGCCGGCGTCGTCGAGCAGGTCTGGCGCCTGGGCAAGGAGTCCGGCTACTGCGACGTGCAGCCCATCGGCGCCGTCACCGTCGGCCTGGAGGGCAAGCAGCTCTCCGAACTGGGCGCCATGCACGAGTCCGCCGCCCGCGTCACCGTCTTCTCCGACGACGGCAAGTGCGTCGACGACGCCGTGATCATGCGCCGCGCCCTGGAGTACGTGAAGGCCTTCGGCGGCGTCGTCGCCCAGCACGCCCAAGAGCCCCGCCTCACCGAGGGCGCCCAGATGAACGAGGGCGTCGTCTCCGCCGAGCTCGGCCTCGGCGGCTGGCCCGCCGTCGCCGAGGAGTCGATCATCGCCCGCGACGTCCTCCTCGCCGAGCACGTCGGCTCCCGCGTCCACATCTGCCACCTCTCCACCGCCGGCTCCGTCGAGATCGTCCGCTGGGCCAAGTCCCGCGGCATCGACGTCACCGCCGAGGTCACCCCGCACCACCTGCTCCTCACCGACGAGCTCGTCCGCTCGTACAACGCGGTCTACAAGGTCAACCCGCCGCTGCGCACCGAGCGCGACGTCATGGCCCTGCGCGAGGCGCTCGCCGACGGCACGATCGACATCGTAGCCACCGACCACGCCCCGCACCCGCACGAGGACAAGGACTGCGAGTGGGCCGCCGCCGCCATGGGCATGGTCGGCCTGGAGACCGCGCTCTCCGTCGTCCAGCAGACGATGGTGGAGACCGGGCTGATCGACTGGGCGGGCGTCGCCGAGCGGATGAGCTTCGCCCCGGCCCGCATCGGCGGTCTCGAGAACCACGGCCGTCCCGTCTCGGCAGGTGAACCCGCGAACCTGACTCTGGTCGACACCTCGTACCGTGGTGTCGTGGACCCCGCACATTTCGCCTCCCGCAGCCGCAACACGCCTTACGAGGGCCGCGAGCTGCCGGGACGCGTCACTTACACCTTCCTGCGGGGCCGGGCAACGGTCGTGGACGGGACACTGGCGTGACACCTGCAGTAATCCAACTGGCCGCCGAGGCCGCCGAACGACAGTCGGCGGAGGTGACCGAAGTCGGCGCCCGCATCGCATGGGTGATCGGCCTGGTCGTCTTCATCGCGTTCGTGTACTGGCTGATGCGGCAGGGCTGGAAATGGCGAGGGGCCCTGCAGAACGATCTGCCCGAGCTCCCCGCCGCCCCCGACGGTCTCCCCGAACACCGGCTGGCACTCACCGGCCGGTACCACGGGTCCACCACCGCCGGGCAGTGGCTCGACCGGATCGTCGCCCACGGCCTGGGCGTCCGCAGCCGGGTCGAGCTCACGCTCACCGACGCGGGCCTCGACGTGGTCCGACCGGGTGCAGGCGACTTCTTCGTACCGGCCGCGCAGCTGCGCGGCGCCCGCCTCGACAAGGGAATCGCGGGCAAGGTACTCACCGAGGGCGGTCTGCTCGTCGTCACCTGGGCGCACGGCGACAAGCTGATCGACTCCGGATTCCGCTCCGACCGCGCGGCCGAACACGCCGCATGGGTCGAAGCGATCAACCTCATGAACTCATCCATCACGACGGAAGGCGCCGAACGATGACGACCTCCACCAGGGGAGCAGCCAAAGCTCCCGCCGTACTCGTCCTGGAGGACGGCCGCATCTTCCGCGGCCGCGCCTACGGCGCAGTGGGGGAGACCTTCGGCGAGGCCGTGTTCTCCACCGGCATGACCGGATACCAGGAGACCCTCACCGACCCGTCGTACCACCGCCAGGTCGTCGTCATGACCGCCCCCCACGTGGGCAACACCGGCGTCAACGACGAGGACCCCGAGTCCTCCCGCATCTGGGTCTCCGGCTACGTCGTGCGCGACCCCGCACGCGTCCCCTCCAACTGGCGCTCCCGGCGCACCCTGGACGAGGAGCTCGTCCGGCAGGGCGTCGTCGGCATCTGCGGCATCGACACCCGCGCCCTGACCCGCCACCTGCGCGAGCGCGGCGCCATGCGCGTCGGTATCTTCTCCGGCGACGCCTGGGCCGGCATCCATGACGAGGCCCTGCTGGCCAAGGTCCGCTCCCAGCCCGAGATGAAAGGCGCGAACCTCTCCGCCGAGGTCGCCACCAAGGAGACGTACGTCGTCCCCGCGATCGGCGAGAAGCGCTTCACCGTCGCCGCCGTCGACCTCGGCATCAAGGGCATGACCCCGCACCGCATGGCCGAGCGCGGCATCGAGGTCCACGTCCTGCCCGCCACCGCCACCGTCGAGGACGTGTACGCGGTGAACCCGGACGGCGTGTTCTTCTCCAACGGCCCGGGCGACCCGGCCACCGCCGACGGCCCCGTCGCCGTCATGCGGGGCGTCCTGGAGCGCAGGACCCCGCTCTTCGGCATCTGCTTCGGCAACCAGATCCTCGGACGCGCCCTCGGCTTCGGCACCTACAAACTGAAGTACGGCCACCGCGGCATCAACCAGCCGGTCCAGGACCGCACCACCGGCAAGGTCGAGGTCACCGCGCACAACCACGGCTTCGCCGTCGACGCGCCCCTCGACAAGGTCTCCGAGACCCCCTACGGCCGCGCCGAGGTCTCCCACGTCTGCCTGAACGACAACGTCGTGGAAGGCCTCCAGCTGCTCGACCAGCCGGCCTTCTCCGTCCAGTACCACCCCGAAGCGGCCGCCGGCCCGCACGACGCCGCCTACCTCTTCGACCGCTTCGTATCCCTGATGGAGGCCGAGCGTGCCTAAGCGCACCGATATCCAGTCCGTCCTGGTCATCGGCTCCGGCCCGATCGTCATCGGCCAGGCCGCGGAGTTCGACTACTCCGGGACCCAGGCCTGCCGCGTGCTCAAGGCCGAGGGCCTGCGCGTCATCCTGGTGAACTCCAACCCGGCGACGATCATGACCGACCCGGAGATCGCCGACGCCACGTACGTCGAGCCGATCACCCCCGAGTTCGTCGAGAAGATCATCGCGAAGGAGCGCCCCGACGCGCTGCTCCCGACCCTCGGCGGCCAGACGGCCCTGAACACCGCCATCTCCATGCACGAGCAGGGTGTGCTGGAGAAGTACGGCGTCGAGCTCATCGGCGCCAACGTCGAGGCCATCAACAAGGGCGAGGACCGCGACCTCTTCAAGGGCGTCGTCGAGGCCGTCAAGGCCAAGATCGGCTACGGCGAGTCCGCCCGCTCGGTCATCTGCCACTCGATGGACGACGTCCTCAAGGGCGTCGAGACCCTCGGCGGCTACCCCGTCGTCGTCCGCCCCTCCTTCACCATGGGCGGCGCCGGCTCCGGCTTCGCCCACGACGAGGACGAGCTGCGCCGCATCGCCGGCCAGGGCCTCACGCTCTCCCCGACCACCGAGGTGCTCCTGGAGGAGTCCATCCTCGGCTGGAAGGAGTACGAGCTGGAGCTGATGCGCGACACCAAGGACAACGTGGTCGTCGTCTGCTCCATCGAGAACTTCGACCCGATGGGCGTCCACACCGGCGACTCCATCACCGTCGCCCCCGCGATGACGCTCACCGACCGCGAGTACCAGCGGCTGCGCGACATCGGCATCGCGATCATCCGCGAGGTCGGCGTCGACACCGGCGGCTGCAACATCCAGTTCGCGATCGACCCGGTCGACGGCCGCGTCATCGTCATCGAGATGAACCCCCGCGTCTCGCGCTCCTCGGCGCTCGCGTCGAAGGCCACCGGCTTCCCGATCGCCAAGATCGCCGCCAAGCTGGCCATCGGCTACACCCTCGACGAGGTCCCCAACGACATCACCGAGAAGACGCCGGCCTCCTTCGAGCCGACCCTCGACTACGTCGTCGTCAAGGCCCCGCGGTTCGCATTCGAGAAGTTCCCGGTCGCCGACGCCACCCTCACCACCACCATGAAGTCGGTCGGCGAGGCCATGGCCATCGGCCGCAACTTCACCGAGGCCCTCCAGAAGGCCCTGCGCTCCCTGGAGAAGAAGGGCTCGCAGTTCACCTTCGTCGGCGAGCCCGGCGACAAGGACGAGCTGCTGGCCACCGCGGTCCGCCCCACCGACGGCCGCATCAACACCGTCATGCAGGCCATCCGCGCCGGCGCCACCCAGGAAGAGGTCTTCGCGTCCACGAAGATCGACCCCTGGTTCGTCGACCAGCTCTTCCTGATCAAGGAGATCGCCGACGAACTCGCCGGCGCCGAGAAGCTGGAGCCCGAGCTCCTCGCCGAGGCCAAGCGCCACGGCTTCTCCGACGCCCAGATCGCCGAGATCCGCGGCCTGCGCGAGGACGTGGTCCGCGAGGTCCGCCACGCCCTCGGCGTCCGCCCGGTCTACAAGACGGTCGACACCTGCGCCGCCGAGTTCGCCGCCAAGACCCCGTACTTCTACTCCTCCTACGACGAGGAGTCCGAGGTCGCCCCGCGCACCAAGCCCGCGGTCATCATCCTGGGCTCCGGCCCGAACCGCATCGGCCAGGGCATCGAGTTCGACTACTCCTGCGTCCACGCCTCCTTCGCCCTCAGCGACGCCGGCTACGAGACCGTGATGGTCAACTGCAACCCGGAGACCGTCTCCACCGACTACGACACCTCCGACCGCCTGTACTTCGAGCCGCTGACGCTCGAGGACGTGCTGGAGATCGTCCACGCGGAGTCGCTCGCCGGCCCCATCGCCGGCGTCGTCGTCCAGCTCGGCGGCCAGACCCCCCTGGGCCTCGCCCAGGCCCTCAAGGACAACGGCGTCCCCGTCGTCGGCACCTCGCCCGAGGCCATCCACGCCGCCGAGGACCGCGGCGCCTTCGGCCGCGTCCTGGCGGAGGCCGGCCTGCCCGCCCCCAAGCACGGCACCGCCACCACCTTCGCCGGCGCCAAGGCGATCGCCGACGAGATCGGCTACCCGGTCCTGGTGCGCCCGTCCTACGTGCTCGGCGGCCGCGGCATGGAGATCGTCTACGACGAGACCCGCCTGGAGTCGTACATCGCGGAGTCCACCGAGATCTCCCCGACCCGCCCCGTGCTGGTCGACCGCTTCCTCGACGACGCCATCGAGATCGACGTCGACGCCCTCTACGACGGCAACGAGCTCTACCTCGGCGGCGTCATGGAGCACATCGAGGAAGCCGGCATCCACTCCGGCGACTCGGCCTGCGCCCTGCCCCCGATCACCCTCGGCGGCTACGACATCAAGCGCCTGCGCGCCTCCACCGAGGGCATCGCCAAGGGCGTCGGCGTCCGCGGCCTGATCAACATCCAGTTCGCGATGGCCGGCGACATCCTCTACGTCCTGGAGGCCAACCCCCGCGCCTCCCGGACCGTCCCCTTCACCTCGAAGGCCACCGCCGTCCCGCTCGCCAAGGCCGCCGCCCGCATCTCGCTCGGCGCCACCATCGCCGAGCTGCGCGAGGAGGGCCTGCTCCCGAAGAACGGCGACGGCGGCACCCTGCCGATCGACGCGCCGATCTCCGTCAAGGAGGCCGTCATGCCGTGGTCGCGCTTCCGCGACATCCACGGCCGCGGCGTGGACACCGTCCTCGGCCCGGAGATGCGCTCCACCGGCGAGGTCATGGGCATCGACGCCGTCTTCGGCACCGCCTACGCCAAGTCGCAGGCCGGCGCCTACGGCCCGCTGCCCACCAAGGGCCGCGCCTTCATCTCCGTCGCCAACCGCGACAAGCGCTCGATGATCTTCCCGGCCCGCGAGCTCGTCGCCCACGGCTTCGAGCTGATGGCCACCTCCGGCACCGCCGAGGTCCTGCGCCGCAACGGCATCAACGTCACCGTCGTGCGCAAGCTCAGCGAGGGCGAGGGCCCGAACGGCGAGAAGACCATCGTCCAGCTGATCCACGACGGCCAGGTCGACCTGATCGTCAACACCCCGTACGGCACCGGCGGCCGCCTCGACGGCTACGAGATCCGCACGGCCGCCGTGGCGCGCGGCGTCCCGTGCCTGACCACGGTCCAGGCGCTCGCCGCGGCCGTCCAGGGCATCGACGCGCTCAACCGCGGCGACGTGGGCGTCCGCTCCCTCCAGGAGCACGCGGAGCACCTGACCGCGGCCCGCGACTGACACCCGTACAGCCCGGAATGGGGGAGGGGGACACCGGTTTTCACGACGGGTGTCCCCCTCTTCACGAGCGCAGAGGGATCCTCTCGACGATGTACAAGATCTTCTTCAACCTGGTCTTCAAGCGGATGGACCCGGAAGCCGCCCACTACATGGCCTTCCGGTGGATCCGCCTCGCGGCCCGCACCCCCGTGCTGCGCACCTTCGTGGCGGCCGCCCTGGCCCCGCGGTACGAGGAGCTGCGCACCGAGGCTCTCGGCCTGCGCATGCACGGCCCCTTCGGGCTCGCGGCCGGCTTCGACAAGAACGCCGTCGCCATCGACGGCATGTCGATGCTCGGCTTCGACCACATCGAGATCGGCACGGTCACCGCCGAGGCGCAGCCCGGCAACCCCAAGAAGCGGCTGTTCCGGCTCGTGCCGGACCGTGCCCTGATCAACCGCATGGGCTTCAACAACGAGGGCTCGGCGGCGGTCGCCGACCGCCTCGCGGCCCGCCAGGCGGTCTTCCGGACCGTCGTCGGCGTCAACATCGGCAAGACGAAGGTCGTGCCCGAGGAGGAGGCCGTGGGGGACTACGTCACCTCCACCGAGCGCCTCGCCCGCCACGCCGACTACCTCGTCGTCAACGTCTCCTCGCCCAACACGCCCGGGCTGCGCAACCTCCAGGCCACCGAGTCGCTGCGCCCCCTGCTGACGGCCGTGCGGGAGGCCGCGGACCGGGTCGTCACCGACCGCCGGGTCCCGCTGCTGGTCAAGATCGCCCCCGACCTCGCGGACGAGGACGTCGACGCCGTCGCCGACCTGGCCCTGGAGCTCGGCCTGGACGGCATCATCGCCACGAACACCACCATCGCGCGCGACGGCCTCGGCCTGAAGTCCTCGCCGTCCCTGGTCAAGGAGACCGGCGGGCTCTCCGGCGCACCCGTCAAGGAGCGCTCCCTGGAGGTCCTGCGCCGGCTGTACGCCCGCGTGGGCGACCGCCTGGTGCTGGTCGGTGTCGGCGGCATCGAGAACGCCGAGGACGCCTGGCAGCGGATCCTGGCCGGCGCCACGCTGATCCAGGGCTACAGCGCCTTCATCTACGAGGGCCCGTGCTACGCCCGTGCCATTCACAAGGGCCTGGCCGCGCGCCTGGCCGCCAGCCCGTACGCGACGCTCGCCGACGCGGTGGGCGCCGAGACCCGAAAGGCCGCACAGTGACCCTGACCCCGTTCGGCACCCGTCTGCGCGCCGCGATGGACTCCCGCGGCCCGCTGTGCGTGGGCATCGACCCGCACGCCGCCCTGCTGGCGCAGTGGGGCCTGAAGGACGACATCGCGGGCCTGGAGCGCTTCTCCCGCGCGGTCGTCGAGGCGCTCGCGGAGTCGGTGGCGGTCTTCAAGCCGCAGGCCGCCTTCTTCGAGCGGTTCGGCTCCAAGGGCGTCGCCGTCCTGGAGCGGACCGTCGCGGACGCCCGCGCCGCCGGGACCCTGGTCGTCATGGACGCCAAGCGCGGCGACATCGGCTCGACGATGGCCGCGTACGCCTCGGCCTTCCTGGACCCGGCCTCGCCGCTGTTCTCGGACGCGCTGACGGTGTCCCCGTACCTGGGCTACGGCTCCCTGGGGCCCGCTGTCGACCTGGCCCGGGAGTCGGGCGCGGGCCTGTTCGTCCTGGCCCTGACGTCGAACCCGGAGGGCGCCGAGGTCCAGCGGGCGGTCCGCGAGGACGGCCGCACCATCGGGGCCACGATGCTGGCGCACCTGGCCGCGGAGAACGCGGACGCCGCCCCGATGGGATCCTTCGGCGCGGTGGTCGGTGCCACCCTGGGCGACCTGTCCTCCTTCGACCTGGACATCAACGGGCCGCTGCTGGCCCCCGGCATCGGCGCGCAGGGCGCGACCGCCGCGGACCTGCCGACGGTCTTCGGCAAGGCCGTGCGCAACGTGGTCCCGAACGTCTCGCGCGGTGTCCTGAAACACGGCCCGGACGTGAACGCCCTGCGCGACTCGGCGCGGCGCTTCGCCGACGAGATCCGCGAGGCCGTTTCCGCATAGGGAAATGCCCGCAGGGACCTCCCGGATCCCCTCCGGGATGTCCTCCCGGGACCCCGCTCCGCCGCCGCTCGGAGCGGGGTCTCGCACTTTCTGACGAAAATCGAACGCTCTTCATCGGACAAAACAGGGGTATTTTGTCCGTGATGTACGGTTCAGCAGAGGCTGACCAGGACTTTTCGTTCGTTCTCGCTGACTGGAGCGGTGTTGGCCGCTAGTCTCCGAGCAGAGTGAACGCGCAGCGAACGAGTTCCATCGCTGTTCGGGAGCTCGCCTGGTGTGGTGCCCTTGGGTTCCCCACCGGTCCGTATCCGACAGTTCGACATCCGAGGTGACGTAGGCGTGGCTCTTCCGCCCCTTACCCCTGAACAGCGCGCAGCCGCGCTCGAAAAGGCCGCCGCGGCTCGCCGGGAGCGGGCCGAGGTGAAGAATCGACTCAAGCACTCCGGCGCCTCGCTCCAAGAGGTCATCAAGACGGGCCAGGAGAACGACGTCATCGGCAAGATGAAGGTCTCCGCCCTGCTGGAGTCCCTGCCTGGCGTGGGCAAGGTGCGCGCCAAGCAGATCATGGAGCGTCTCGGCATCTCCGAGTCCCGGCGTGTCCGAGGTCTCGGCTCCAACCAGATCGCCTCTCTGGAGCGCGAGTTCGGCAGCACCGGCGCCTGAGGCGTCGCCTGGCGTTCTCCCGGTGTTCTCAGGCAGTCCTGGGAACCTGGATAATCGCTCTATGGCAGCAGAGGTTCGTCCGCGGCTGACCGTGCTCTCCGGCCCCTCAGGGGTCGGCAAGAGCACGGTCGTCGCGCATATGCGCAAGGTTCACCCCGAGGTATGGCTCTCGGTGTCGGCCACCACCCGCAAGCCGCGGCCCGGTGAGCGACACGGAGTCCAGTACTTCTTCGTCAACGACGACGAGTTCGACAAGCTGATCGCCAACGGCGAGCTGCTGGAGTGGGCCGAGTTCGCGGGCAACCGCTACGGCACACCGCGCGGCGCGGTGCAGGAGCGCCTGGAAAGCGGCGAACCCGTACTGCTGGAGATCGACCTCCAGGGCGCACGGCTCGTCCGCGAGTCGATGCCCGAGGCCCAGCTGGTCTTCCTGGCCCCGCCGAGCTGGGAGGAACTGGTCCGCCGGCTGACCGGCCGGGGCACCGAATCGGCCGAGGTGATCGAGCGCCGGCTCGCCGCCGCCAAGATCGAACTCGCTGCCGAGTCGGAGTTCGACGTCACCCTGGTCAACACCTCCGTCGAGGACGTGGCACGTGAGCTGCTAGCCTTGATGGACGTTGTCTGAATCGTCGATCGATCTTCACAGAAGTCGCCCGACCCGGACGGCCCCATCTTTCATCCATCTTCGGAAGGTAGAGCGTGTCCTCTTCCATCACTGCGCCCGAGGGCATCATCAACCCGCCGATCGACGAGCTGCTCGAGGCCACGGACTCGAAGTACAGCCTCGTGATCTACGCGGCCAAGCGCGCGCGTCAGATCAACGCGTACTACTCGCAGCTCGGTGAGGGCCTGCTCGAGTACGTCGGCCCGCTGGTGGACACCCACGTCCACGAGAAGCCGCTTTCGATCGCGCTGCGCGAGATCAACGCGGGTCTGCTGACCTCCGAGGCCATCGAGGCCCCGGCCCAGTAAGGCACCGAGAAATTCCTTCACCACAGGCCCGGCAGAACATCTGCCGGGCCTGTGGTGTGTCATGGGTGGGTACGACGAACAGAGCCGAACGCGGCGGACGTGTCGAGAGTGTCAAAAGGGGTGTGCGCGGATGGGTAAGCCGAAGGTCGTGCTGGGCGTCAGCGGCGGGATCGCCGCCTACAAGGCGTGCGAGTTGCTGCGCCGGCTGACCGAGTCCGGGCACGACGTGCGGGTGGTGCCCACGGAGTCCTCCCTGAACTTCGTCGGCGAGGCCACCTGGGCCGCCCTGTCCGGGAACCCGGCCTCCACCGAGGTGTGGGAGACCGTCCACGAGGTGCCCCACGTGCGCATCGGCCAGGGCGCCGACCTCGTCGTCGTCGCCCCCGCCACCGCCGACATGCTGGCCAAGGCCGCCCACGGGCTCGCCGACGACCTGCTCACGAACACGCTCCTCACGGCCCGCTGTCCGGTGGTCTTCGCCCCCGCGATGCACACCGAGATGTGGGAGCACCCCGCCACCCAGGAGAACGTGGCCACCCTGCGCCGCCGCGGGGCCCTCGTCATCGAGCCCGCCGTGGGCCGGCTCACCGGCAAGGACACCGGCAAGGGGCGGCTGCCCGACCCCGAGGAGATCTTCGAGGTGTGCCGGCAGGTCCTGCGCCGCGGGGTGGCCGAGCCGGACCTCGTCGGCCGCCACGTCGTGATCAGCGCCGGCGGCACCCGCGAGCCGCTCGACCCGGTGCGCTTCCTCGGCAACCGCTCCTCCGGCAAGCAGGGCTACGCGCTCGCCCGCACCGCCGTCGCCCGCGGGGCGCGCGTCACCCTGGTGGCGGCCAACACCGCCCTGGCCGACCCCGCCGGGGTGGACGTCGTACGCGTCGGGACGGCCGTACAGCTGCGGGAGGCCGTGCTCAAGGCGGCGGGGGACGCCGACGCCGTGGTCATGGCCGCGGCCGTGGCCGACTTCCGGCCCGCCGAGTACGCCGGCGGCAAGATCAAGAAGAAGGACGGGGAGGACCCCGCCCCGGTGGCACTCGTGCGTAACCCGGACGTCCTCGCCGAGGTCTCCGCCGACCGGGCGAGGGAGGGCCAGGTGGTCGTCGGCTTCGCGGCCGAGACCGACGACGTGCTCGACAACGGCCGCGCCAAGCTCCGCCGCAAGGGATGTGATCTTCTCGTCGTGAACGAGGTCGGTGAGGCGCGCACCTTTGGATCCGAGGAGAACGAGGCGATCATCCTGGCCACCGACGGGTCGGAAATCCCGGTGCCCTACGGTCCCAAGGAAGCCCTCGCCGAGGTGATTTGGGACCAGGTTACGCGGCGGTTCACATCACGACGCGCCTGAGCCGATTCCCCTTCACTCGGTCATCTCTGTGCGCAAGAATGTCAGTGCCGCAGGTCACACGGCTCCCACAAGGCGAGACGGATGGTCCGGGCAACGGTGACGACCGATAAACTGCATCCGGAACGTGATCGGGCGCAGCCCCCGATGTGGTCCCGCCAAATGATCAGCCAGCAGCCGCTGCAACCCCAGGGAGCGTTGTGTCCCGTCGTCTCTTCACCTCGGAGTCCGTTACCGAGGGCCACCCCGACAAGATCGCTGACCAGATCAGCGACACGATCCTCGACGCACTCCTCACCGAGGACCCGACCTCGCGCGTCGCCGTCGAGACCCTCATCACCACGGGTCTCGTGCACATCGCGGGTGAGGTGACGACGAAGGCCTACGCGCCGATCGCGCAGCTCGTCCGGGACAAGATCCTCGAAATCGGCTACGACTCCTCGAAGAAGGGCTTCGACGGCGCCTCCTGCGGCGTGTCGGTGTCCATCGGCGCCCAGTCCCCGGACATCGCGCAGGGCGTCGACACCGCCTACGAGAAGCGGGTCGAGGGCGACGAGGACGAGCTCGACAAGCAGGGTGCCGGCGACCAGGGCCTGATGTTCGGCTACGCCTGCGACGAGACTCCCGAGCTCATGCCGCTGCCGATCCACATCGCGCACCGGCTCTCGCGCCGCCTGTCCGAGGTCCGCAAGAACGGCACCATCCCGTACCTGCGCCCCGACGGCAAGACCCAGGTCACCATCGAGTACGACGGCGACAAGGCCGTCCGCCTCGACACCGTCGTGGTCTCCTCGCAGCACGCCTCCGACATCGACCTCGACTCGCTGCTCGCACCCGACATCCGCGAGTTCGTCGTCGAGCACGTCCTGGCCCAGCTCGTCGAGGACGGCATCAAGCTCGACACCGACGGCTACCGCCTCCTGGTGAACCCGACCGGCCGCTTCGAGATCGGCGGCCCCATGGGTGACGCCGGCCTCACCGGCCGCAAGATCATCATCGACACCTACGGCGGCATGGCCCGCCACGGTGGCGGCGCCTTCTCCGGCAAGGACCCGTCCAAGGTCGACCGCTCCGCCGCCTACGCCATGCGCTGGGTCGCCAAGAACGTGGTCGCCGCCGGCCTCGCCTCGCGCTGCGAGGTCCAGGTCGCGTACGCCATCGGCAAGGCCGAGCCCGTCGGCCTCTTCGTCGAGACCTTCGGCACCGCCAAGATCGAGACGCAGAAGATCGAGGACGCGATCGGCGAGGTCTTCGACCTGCGCCCGGCCGCGATCATCCGCGACCTCGACCTGCTGCGCCCGATCTACGCCCAGACCGCCGCCTACGGCCACTTCGGCCGCGAGCTGCCGGACTTCACCTGGGAGCGCACCGACCGCGTCGAAGCGCTGCGCGCCGCCGCCGGCCTGTAGGCACCACGCAGGACCATCCGCGACAAGGCCCCGGACCCCACGGTCCGGGGCCTTGTCGCGCAGGCCCGCATGTCAGAGCGATTTGGTAAGAATGCTGATGTGAGCAGCGCGAATGATTCCCCGCCGGAGCAGCTCGCACTGATCCGGGAGATGGTCGCCGAGGCGAAGGCCAAGGCGCCCAAGGCGAAGCCGCGTACCTGGCGGGGAGCCGCCCTGGCCGAGGAACTGCCCGTCGCCCGCGTCCTGGTGAACAAGGGCGTGCTCCATCTCGACCGCACCTTCGACTACGCCGTGCCCGCCGAGCTCTCCGAAGCCGCCCGGCCCGGTGTCCGCGTCCGCGTCCGCTTCGGCGCCGGCTCCCACCAGGTCCACGGAGGCAGACGCGAGGGCGGCGGCCTCATCGACGGCTTCATCGTCGAACGCCGCGCCGAGTCCGACTACAACGGCGCCCTCGCCGCCCTCGCCCAGGTCGTCTCGCCCGAGGTCGTGCTCAGCCCCCGCATGCTCGCCCTCGCCCGCGCCGTCGCCGACCGCTACGCCGGCAGCCTCGCCGACGTGCTCCAGCTCGCCCTGCCCCCGCGCAACGCCCGCGCCGAGGCCAAACCCTCCCCGCAGCCACTGCCGCCGCCCGCCGCCCCCGAGCCCGGCGGCTGGGAACGGTACGCGGCCGGCCCCGGCTTCCTGCGCGCCCTCGCCACCGGCGGCACACCGCGCGCCGTGTGGACCGCCCTGCCCGGCCCCGGCTGGGCCGACGAACTCGCCCGCGCCATGGCCGCCACCCTCGCCTCCGGACGCGGCGCCCTCGCCGTGCTCCCCGACGGGCGGACCGCCGGCCGGGTGGACGCCGCCCTGACCGCCCTGCTCGGCGAAGGACGGCACGCCCTGCTGACCGCCGAGTCCGGACCCGAGAAGCGCTACCGCCAGTGGCTCGCCGTCCACCGGGGCTCCGTCCGCGCCGTCATCGGCACCCGGGCCACGATGTTCGCTCCCGTCCGCGACCTCGGACTGGTCGCGATCTGGGACGACGGCGACTCCAGCCACAGCGAGGACCGCGCCCCCTTCCCGCACGTCCGCGAAGTACTCGAACTGCGCGCCGTCAGCGACGGCTGCGCCTTCCTCGCCGGCAGCACCAGCTGCACCGTGGAGGCCGCGCAGCTCGTCGAGTCCGGCTGGGCCCGCCCGATCGTCGCCGCCCGCGAGACCGTACGGGCCCACGCGCCCCGGATCCGCACCGTCGGCGACGAGCTGCTGGCCCGCGACGAGGCGGCCCGCGCCGCCCGGCTGCCCAGCCTGGCGTGGGAGACCGTACGGGAGGGACTGAAGACCGGGCCCGTCCTCGTCCAGGTGCCCCGCCGGGGCTACGTGCCACGGCTGGCATGCGAGCGCTGCCGGACACCCGCCCGCTGCACCGTCTGCGCCGGACCGCTGGAGGCCCCCGACGAACGGGACCTCACCTGCGGCTGGTGCGGCCGCGACGAGCCGTCCTGGCACTGCGAGGAATGCGGGTCCTTCCGACTGCGCGCCCAGGTCGTCGGCGCCCGGCGCACCGCCGAGGAACTGGGCCGGGCCTTCCCGGCCGTGCCCGTGCGGACCTCCGGCCGCGACCACGTCCTCGACGAGGTGCCGGACCGGCCCGCGCTCGTCGTGAGCACCCCCGGCGCCGAACCCGTCGCGGCGGGCACCGGATACGCCGCCGCCCTGCTCCTCGACGGCTGGGCCATGCTGACCCGCCCCGACCTGCGGGCCGGCGAGGACGCCCTGCGGCGCTGGATCGCCGCCGCCTCCCTCGTCCGCGCGGACGGCCAGGTCGTGGTGGTCGCCGAGCCGACACTGCGCCCCGTACAGGCGCTCGTCCGGTGGGACCCGGTGGGCCACGCCGTACGGGAGCTCGCGGAGCGGGCCCAGCTCGGCTTCCCGCCCGTCTCCCGGATGGCCGCGGTCGCCGGGCGGGGCGAAGCCGTGGAGACCTTCCTCGCCGGGGCCGGGCTGCCGCCCGACGCCGAGATCCTCGGCCCGGTGCCGCTGCCCGGACGGCGCGGGGAGCCGTCGCCGGGGGAGCGGGCCCTGGTCCGGGTCCCGCCGGGCAGCGGAGCCGCCCTGGCGGCGGCTCTGAAGTCCGCGCAGGCGGCGCGCCTGGCCCGCGGTGTTCCCGTGGCGGACGCGGTACGGGTCCGGATCGACCCGGCGGACATCGGCTGACACGGGCAGACGTCGCCCGTCGGCTGACAGCGCCCCGGTGGACCCCGGCGTACCCGGGTGGACCCCGGTGGGCCCCGGTAGACCCCGGCGGATACCGGTGGGCCCGAACGCCGAAGCCCCGGCGGGGAGCCCGTGAGGGCGTCCCGGCCGGGGCCATCGCATGCGGGGCGGCCCGGAGCCGGCCGTCGGGGGTCGGCGTCCCGGCGGCGGGACGGCGTCAGCCGCTGCGCGGCCCCGGGAAGGCAGGGGACCGCGGAACCTCCCCGAGGCCGCGTACGGGAGGACCTCCGGCAGTGGCGGTGGCGGTGGCGGTAGCGGTGGCGGTGGCGGCCTGGGCCTCCTCGCGCACCGGCTGCGGCGGCACCGAACGGGCGGCCGGGACGGTGGGCAGCGGCCCGAGGGTCCGGGTGGTCGTCCCCTCGGCCAGCGGCTCGGCGGCCTCCGCGGACTGCGCCCGGCGGGCACCGTAGCGGCGGTGCACCGCCTGCTTGGTGACACCGAGCGCCGAGCCGACCGCGTCCCACGAGAAGCCGAGCGAGCGGTCGAAGTCCACCGCGGCGGTGACCAGCGTCTCCACGCTGTCCCGCAGCTCCTGGGCGAGGCGGACGGTGGGCGCGGGCGCCCGGCCGTAGACGACGAAGCCCGTGGAGGGGCCCGAGCGACGCGGGCGGTACACGTTGCCGAGCTGGGCGGTGAGCGTACGCAGGGCATCCACCTGCCGGCGAACCCGCTCGATGTCCCGTACCAGGAGGTGCAGGCTGGCCCGGGCTTGGGCGTCGTGGGTGGCGTGGTCGGCCATGAAGAAGCCTCTCGAACCGGTGCTGAAGGGCGGACCGGGCCGCAGACATCGTTCGCACGCGGCCCGTTTCGGTCAATCTCTCTTGACCAACGCGCCACCCGTCGTGCAGGTCACGCTGTGGGGGCGTGTCGGCATATGCGAGTGGCGCGCGCGTGTACGCACGCCCCCTCCGGACCACGGGTGGGGCGTCCGGCTGACGCCCCATAGACTGGTGCGCTGCTGACAGCCGACATAGCGAGGTAGGACCCCCAGTGAAGCTCGTCTTCGCAGGCACCCCCGAGGTCGCCGTACCCGCCCTGGACGCCCTGATCGCCTCCGGGCGGCACGAGGTCGCGGCCGTCGTCACCCGGCCCGACGCACCGGCCGGCCGCGGCCGGCGGCTCGTCGCCAGCCCGGTCGCCGAACGCGCCGAAGAGGCCGGCATCGAGGTCCTCAAGCCCACCCGGCCGCGCGACCCCGAGTTCCAGGCCCGGCTGCGCGACATCGCCCCCGACTGCTGCCCGGTCGTCGCCTACGGGGCCATCCTCCCCAAGAGCGCCCTCGACATCCCGCGCCACGGCTGGGTCAACCTGCACTTCTCCCTGCTGCCCTCCTGGCGCGGAGCCGCCCCCGTCCAGCACTCGATCATGGCGGGCGACCAGCTCACCGGCGCCTCCACCTTCCAGATCGAGGAAGGCCTGGACTCGGGTCCGGTCTACGGCGTCCTCACCGAGGAGATCCGGCCCACCGACAACAGCGGCGACCTGCTGACGCGGCTCGCGTTCGCCGGCGCCGGACTCCTCGCCGCCACCATGGACGGCATCGAGGACGGCACCCTGCGCGCCGTCGCCCAGCCCGGCGACGGGATCTCCCTCGCACCCAAGATCACGGTGGAGGACGCCCGGATCGACTGGACGGCCCCCGCCCTGCGCGCCGATCGCGTCGTGCGCGGCTGCACGCCGGCCCCGGGCGCGTGGACCGTCTTCCGTGGGGAGCGGCTCAAGCTGATCTCGCTGGGCATGGTCGCCGACCGCACCGACCTGGAGCCGGGTGCGCTGTCCGCCACCAAGAACAACGTCCACGTCGGCACCGGCTCGCACGCCGTCGAGCTGCTCTGGGTCCAGCCGCAGGGCAAGAAGCCGATGCGGGCGGCCGACTGGGCGCGCGGGGTGCGGATCGCCCCCGGCGAGCGGCTCGGCGGGGCCGACGTAGGCTGAACAGTGCGGCACGGTGCGCCGTGCCGTGCCGCCCGCGACACGCCTGCCTCCGCACCTGCGCACCCCCGACCCCCGCCCTCCCGGCGGCCGCACCACTCGTAGCACCTCGCGGGCACCTCGTAGCACCTCGCAAACACCTCGCAGCATTTCGTAGCACTCGTACATCCGGAGCACCTTTCACGTGAGCGAACAGCCCCGTCAGCCCCGCCGCAGGCCCGCCCCCGCAGGAGCGGGCGGCAAGCAGGCCAAGCCGTACCGCCGGCCCCAGAAGGACCCCGTCCGGATGCTGGCCTTCGAGGTGCTGCGGGCGGTGGACGAACGCGACGCCTACGCCAACCTCGTCCTGCCGCCGCTGCTCAGGAAGGCCCGCCAGGACGAGAAGTTCCAGGCGCGCGACGCGGCGCTGGCCACCGAACTGGTCTATGGGACGCTGCGCCGCCAGGGCACCTACGACGCGGTCATCAAGGCCTGCATCGACCGCCCCCTGCGCGAGGTGGACCCGCCGGTCCTGGACGTCCTATCCCTCGGTGCCCACCAGCTCCTGGGCACCCGGATCCCCACCCACGCGGCCGTCTCGGCGAGCGTGGAGCTGGCCCGGGTGGTGCTCGGGGACGGGCGCGCCAAGTTCGTCAACGCCGTACTGCGGAAGATCGCCGCGCACGACCTGGACGGCTGGCTGGAGCGGGTCGCGCCGCCGTACGAGGAGGACGCCGAGGAGCACCTCGCCGTCTACCACTCGCACCCCAGATGGGTCGTCAGCGCCCTGTGGGACGCGCTGGGCGGCGGACGCGCCGGGATCGAGGACCTGCTGGAGGCCGACAACGAGCGGCCCGAGGTGACCCTGGTCGCCCGGCCGGGCCGGTCCACCCCGCAGGAACTGCTGGAGGCCGTCGGCGAGGAGTCGGCGCTCCCCGGCCGCTGGTCGCCGTACGCCGTCCGGATGGCCGAGGGCGGCGAACCGGGCGCGCTGGAGGCGGTGCGGGAGGGCCGCGCCGGCGTCCAGGACGAGGGCAGCCAGCTGGTGGCGATGGCCCTCGCGGCCGTACCCGTCGAGGGCCGTGACGAGCGCTGGCTCGACGGCTGCGCCGGCCCGGGCGGCAAGGCGGCCCTGCTCGGCGCGCTCGCGGCCGAGCGCGGGGCTTTCCTGCTGGCCTCGGAGAAGCAGCCGCACCGGGCCCGGCTGGTGGAGCGGGCCCTCGCGGGCAACCCGGGCCCGTACCAGGTCATCACGGCGGACGGCACCCGCCCGGCGTGGCGGCCGGGTTCCTTCGACCGCGTCCTGATGGACGTGCCGTGCTCCGGCCTCGGCGCACTGCGCCGCCGCCCGGAGGCCCGCTGGCGGCGTCGCCCCGAGGACCTGGAGGGCTTCGCGCCGCTCCAGCGCGGGCTGCTGCGGCAGGCCCTGACGGCGGTGCGGGTCGGCGGGGTCGTCGGCTACGCGACGTGCTCCCCGCACCTGGCGGAGACCCGGGTCGTGGTGGACGACGTCCTCAAGGGCCGCGGCGCCGGCAACGCACCGGTGTCCGCCGAACTCATCGACGCCCGGCCGTTCATGGCGGGCGTCCCCGCCCTGGGCGACGGCCCGGACGTCCAGCTCTGGCCCCACCTGCACGGCACGGACGCGATGTACCTGGCCCTGCTGCGCCGCACGGCGTAGCGCACGACCCGGGCACCACGCCCCGAAGCCCCCCGCGACGACCTCCGCCGCGGGGGGTTTCGCATACCTGCGGGGTGAAACGGCCAGGGAGCCGGTCCGTGCTCTGTCGCAACTCCGTGACAGCGGCCGGCCCGAGGCCGGAACGACCCACATTCACTTTGCAGACAGCCAGTTCCTTCCCCGCCGGACGGGTCCACCACCGGTGCGCGCCTGGCCACCGAGGAGTACGTCAAGGGCGACCTGCAGATGGCGAAGAACAAGCAGGAGGAGTACGCCAAGGCTCCGACCGCGGAAGAGCTGAAGGGCCCCAAGAAGTGATCGACGTCGGGAAGATACCGACCTTCACCGGCAACCTGGGGACCCTGGAGACGCACGCGGCCGCACTGAAGACGACCGCCTCCGGCATCCGCGGCACGGGCAAGGACGTGCACAGCGCCTTCCAGGCGCTGGACGCCCTGGAGTCCGTCAGCGGTGCGCTGACGAGCTTCGCGACGAGCGCCCGGCCGCTGGTCGCCAAGATGAAGCAACTTCGCGTGGATGCGGAGAAGTTCGTCGCCGACCACAAGAACGACGAGGACTGCCAGCAGGACCAGGGCAAGATCGACGAGAACGCTGGTGCGCGAGGTCGGTGTGACGTGGGTGGCGTTCCATGGCGTCGAGTGCGACGCCGCCAACAAGATCACCACCCTGGTCTTGGGGTACGGCCGACGAGCGCGAGTACACGGGTCTGCGCACGGCGGGAGTGGACGAAGGACAACGTCGGCAGCGACTTGGAGGGCTTCTTCGTCGACGGCGTCTGGGGCACCCTTCCAGGACGGGACTGACCACGGGTTCGAAGGGTATTTCGACCCGATCACCGGTGACGCGAAGACCATTTACTCGCTCATGCCGAAGTAGGCAAGAAGGAGAAACAGAGCAGTGATCCGCACCAAGTACTACGTCGAGGACGCCTTCGGGGTCCCGTCCTTCTCGGGCCCTGCGGAGCTGAACATCCTGGGGCAGTGGGTCACGGCCGACATCCAGCTCTCGCCGTTGTCCGTCCTGGAGGCGATCGACCTGGTCGCCGAGGCCAAGGCCAATCCGCGATTCACGCCGGAGGACCTGGACGGCAACGCGCACACCGTCACCATCAGCCCGCAGGGCGTGAGGGTGGAGAACTATTTCGTCGAGCACGTTCAGGGCGAATACACGCTCGACGATGCCTTCCGCGTGCTGGTCGACTTCTGGGACTACTGCTGCGTGGCGAATCCTCAGAAGGCCGACTCGCGACGCCGCGAGTACGTCGCGGAGTACGGTCTCGATCCGCTTGCCGGAATCCGCGACTATCTCGGGGCGTGACCGCCCAGCCCTGACGTCCGCCCCGAGCGGCCCCCGGCTACGAGTACGCCGACCCGCAGGGCAACAAGCGTGTCGTCGGCCACGACGGCACCATCCGCGACGAGCACGGCAACGTCGTCCCCGACACCGAGCCCGTCCGGGAGCCGCACAAGGACGATTTGCCCAGCACCCACGAGCCCGCCCCGGCCAGAGAACGCATCCTCGAAGGCGCAGGCGGCCCCAGCCGAGCGGAGAGCTCCACGGGCCACCCGACGGGTGACAGCCGGCACACCGGTGGTCCCCCGGCACCGCACGCCGGGCACGATCCGTCGGGCGGCGGCTCTCATGCACCGACCTCGCCCGTCGGTGGGCGCGGCGGAGGCGCACACGACGGCGCAGGGCACGCGACGGGTGGGCACCACGAGCCGCCAGGCTTGGGCCACGGGCCTGGTTCGGACGCACCCCGCACTCCCACCGGCCCGGGCGAACTACCGTCCCGCGACGGCGGCGCCGGTGGTACGCCGGGACACGGCGGCGACGAGAGTGCCGGAAACGTAGGAGGCGGGAACGAGACTCCCGTCAACAAACACCCCCTGGGTACGCCGGAGAACTCCCACCCGGTGGCCGATGTCCAGCAGGCCGACTTCATGAAGAGCCAGAGTGAACTCGACGGGATCAGCAGGAAGAAGAAAATAGGCGCGGTTGGCCGCGGGATCGAGGTAAACGGTCAGAAATGCAATCCGGAAGCGCCTCTGCTTCACGAAGGTCATGGCTGCATCGAGTACATGCCCGACGGTACGACGCGCATGCCCAATGCTCTCTTTTGTCAAGGTGTACCCCAACGGCAAGGTCCACGGCTCCCCGACCACGAGACAGGAATCACGATGAGTTTCTCGATTCAGGCAGGCTGCCCGGCCGTTCGGAAGTGTGAATCCGCTGCCGACATGGCTGACGCGGTCGGTGAGATGTACTCCTCCGAGGCCGAGGACGCCATTCTTGTGTGGAATATGGTGCCGGTCCGCGTGCCGTACGGCTATGACCTCGCGGCCCTTCTGGACGACTTGGTGCCGCTTCTTGAGGAAATTCAGCAGACGGATTTTGCGGAGACGGGAGTCTTCTGGGGGTCCGACACATTCTCGGCCGAATGGAAGATTGCCCGGGAAGGTGATTCCCTGAGGATTCAAGCATGCTGGCACAGCACGCTGGGCAACTATGAATCCCTGCTCGCCGAGCGGGGTGATGTGGTGGTCGACGCGCAGGTATTCGCGAGCGAGTGGGCGAAGGTACTGCGGCGGATCGTGGCCGATATCGAGGCGGAGTCCGTGCAGTTGGACGACGACGACATCTTCCTCCGGGCGAAGGCCCTGATCAGGGCCTGAGCCGGCACTGCGGTGAAGCGTTCGTCGAGGCCGTGGGTTCCGGTCGCGCCCAAGCCTCGGCGGACGATTGGTCCGGTCAGACGGCCGGGACCGCAGCTGAACCAACGGAGGAACCTCGGCCCACCTGTTGATGTGCCTTGACCGACCGTCCCGCCCCGGAAATCCGAAAGACTGCCGGGAAACCCCCAAAGGAACGGGCCGGGGGGAGACAGAGACAGACGGGGAGGCCGGAAGGCCCGGGCGAAGCCCGGTGCGCCCCCAATCGCTACGCGCTCCTGTCGGAGGGCGTCTGCAAGCCTCTTGGGCTGGACATAGGCCGCCTGCAATCGCTACGCGCTCCTCGAAGACGGCGTCTGCGGGCCTCTGTGGCTGGTCATAGGCCGCCCACATTCGCTACGTGCTCCTGCCGGGAGGCGTCTGCGAGCCCCTTGGGCCGGTCATAGGCCGCGACAGATCACTGGGTGCTTCTCGAAGACGGCGAGTGCGAGCCCCAGGGGTCGGGCAGGGGCCGCCATCGATCGCTACGCGCTCCTCCGAGAGGGCGTCGCCGCCAGTTGGGGGCTGATCGGGGCGAATGGGAGGCTCGAAGGGCGGATCCATCGGCTCAGCCGAACTCAATCCCCGTCAGGGTGACCGTGAGATCCCATCCACGCGCACAGACACGGGCAATTGGGGCATATTGAAGCCTCTTTGAGGTGCCTACCCTCTCAGACCCGGATGGGATTCGCCTCAGCCGTCATCTGCCGCTTTTCCAGTCCCCGACAGCCCGCAGGCGCCATCTGTGGGAGCCCATTCCGGCCCCTGCGGCCTGTGAGCCACCCCTGACGGTCTGCGGACGCGTGATCGAGAAGCGCGTAGCGATCGATGGCGGCCTATGACCAGCCACAGGGACTCGCAGACGCCTTCCGACAGGAGCGCGTAGCGAATGTGGGCGGCCTATGCCCAGCCCACGGGGCTCGCACTCGCCGTCAGGCAGGAGCGCGTAGCGATTAGTGGCGGCCTATGTCCAGCCAGGGGCTCGCAGTCGCCGTCGGGCAGGAGCGCGTAGCGATTGTGGGCGTACCGGGCTTCGCCCGCGCAGGGCACCGTCCCTTAGGTGTCTTGCTCCCCCGGCCCGTTCCATTGGGGGTTTCCCGGCAGTCTTTCGGATTTCCGGGGCGGGACGGTCGGTCAAGGGTGGAGCGCAGCGACATCGCGAAGCGACGCGACGAAGGAGCGCCCTTGACGGGCCGGCACGACACGGAGAGACGATGGGACTGACGGAAAACCCTCATACCCACTCTGGCAAGGCTCGGGGGGCTCCCGCCCCTACACCACCGCTCCGCCCCGTCCTGGCTCGGGGTCGTGCTCGGCTCGGGCTGAAGGGGATCTGTAAGGGTGGCTTAAGGGTATTCCGGTCTTCCTTTAGCGTCGCTGTGTGCGTCCCGACTTGCGGGGTCGTGGCCGGAAGAGGCCGGAGGCATGGCAGGCTTGGGGCATGGCCGCTCAGATTTATCCCAGCATCCTGTCCGCCGACTTCGCCCGTCTCGCCGAGGAGGCGAAGGCCGTCGAGGGGGCCGACTGGCTGCATGTCGACGTCATGGACAACCATTTCGTCCCGAACCTCACCCTCGGCGTGCCGGTCGTGGAGTCCTTGAGCCGGGCCACGGACATCCCGCTGGACCTGCACCTGATGATCGAGAACCCGGACCGCTGGGCTCCGCAGTACGTGGAGGCGGGCGCGGGCTCGGTCACCTTCCACGCCGAGGCCGCGGCGGCGCCCGTACGCCTCGCGCGCGAGATCCGGGCCAAGGGGGCGCGGGCCTCCATGGCGCTCAAGCCCGCGACGCCGATCGAGCAGTACGAGGACATCCTTCCCGAGCTCGACATGCTGCTGATCATGACGGTCGAGCCCGGCTTCGGCGGCCAGCCCTTTCTCGACATCATGCTCCCCAAGATCCGCCGTACCCGGGAGCTGATCGCCAAGCACGGTCTGGAGCTGTGGCTCCAGGTCGACGGCGGGGTGTCGGCCTCCACCATCGAGCGCTGCGCCGAGGCCGGCGCGGACGTCTTCGTGGCGGGCAGCGCGGTCTACGGGGCGGTCGATCCGGCGGCCGCCGTCCGCACGCTGCGTGACCAGGCGGGTGCGGCGATCGCAGCGGCGCCGTGGGCTTGTGACCACTGAGCCGAGCGTTGATGAACAGCTCGGTGAACGGGAGCTGTCCAGGCTGATCAACGGCCGTCGGATCTGACAGGATGAACGACGAGTCGAGAGTGTGAACACGAGAGTGTGAACAGCAGTGAGGAGAACGCGGTGTCTGCAATGTCGGCGGGACGGTCAGCCCTGCGGATGGGACCCGCGGAGCTGGTGCAGGCGGCGGCCATGGCGCGCCGCTTCTACCTGGAGGGCAAGTCCAAGATCCAGATCGCCGAGGAGTTCGGCGTGAGCCGCTTCAAGGTGGCCAGGGTGCTGGAGACCGCCCTCGAACGCGACCTCGTACGCATCGAGATCCGGGTGCCGGCCGAGCTCGACGCCGAGCGGTCGGACGCGCTCCGGGCCCGGTACGGGCTCCGGCACGCCGTCGTGGTGGAGTCGCCCGCCGACACCACCGAGGACGCCCCGGACCCGGAGAACCTGGGCGCGGTCGCCGCCGACCTGCTGGGCGAACTGGTCAGCGAGGGCGACGTACTGGGCCTCGCGTGGGGCCGGTCGACCATCCACATGGCGGCGTCCCTGCACCGCCTCCCGCAGTGCACCGTGGTCCAGCTGACCGGCGTGTACGACGCGGGGACGGCGGAGCGCGGCTCGGTGGAGGCCGTACGCAGGGCCGCTCAGGTCTCGGGCGGCGACGCGCACCCGATCTACGCGCCCATGCTGCTCCCCGACCCGGCGACGGCGGCCGCGCTGCGCAGCCAGACCGGGATCGCCCGCGCCTTCGACTACTTCGACAAGGTGACGGTCGCGGCCGTCTCCATCGGTTCGTGGGAGCCGGGCATCTCGACCGTCCACGACATGCTGACGGACGAGGAGCGGGCGCACTACGCCTCGCTGGGTGTCGCGGCCGAGATGTCCGCCCACCTCTTCGACGCCGAGGGCCGGCGGGTCGGCCGGGACCTCGGCGAGCGGTGCATCACGGTCGAGGCGGACCGGCTGCGGCGGATCCCCGAGGTCGTGGCGATCGCGGGCGGGCTGCGCAAGGCCTCCGCGATCGGCGCGGTGCTGCGGTCGGGGCTGGTGACCAGCCTGGTCACGGACACGGCGGTCGCCGACTACCTGCTGACCGAGTCGGCTCCGGGGCTGCGGCCGGCGCTGGACCGGGCCGACCCCGACGACCTGTAGGGCGTACGGGGCGCCGCCGGCGGACGCCCCGACGGGCATCCCGAGGGACACCACGTCGGAGGCGCCGACGGGGTGGATGGTGCGGATGGTGCCGGGATCGAGACCTGAAGGGCGGCCGCGAGGCGGCCCGCTGGGCGCATACTGGCTCCGATGACAAAATCAGCAGTGCCTCGCCGCCATTTGCCGTCCAGCCCGTTCAAAGCCCCCGTGGAACAGCCCATCCGGCAGTTCAACGTCGGCGACCGGGTCACCCACGACGAGCACGGTCTCGGCCGTGTCGTCGGAATCGAGGAGGGGATCGCCGTTCTCGTCGACTTCGGTTCGGTCCAGAAGCGCATCCTGAGTCCCTACAGCAAGATGGCCGCTCTCTGACGCGACCGAGCGATTCGCGGGCGAATCGGATATTTGACACGATCGGCGCATGATCTTCCGGAACGTGCCCCGATGGTTGCTGCGTTCGCTGGGGGCCGTGTTCCTCTGTGTCGTGCTCGTCGCCGTGGCGGGCTGTGGCGCGCGGGGACCCGGCCCCGCCGTCGCCAGTGGCAGTGCCGACCGCGGTGCGACTCCCAGCGGGGCCGCCGCCCGTACGGACCCCGCCGGCGTTCCTGACGCCGTTCCCGGCTGGGCGCGGGGGATGGCCGTCGTACGGGCCGACGCGCTGCCGCGGCAGGCGCGGGACGTCCTCGCGCTGATCGACAAGGGCGGCCCGTACCCGTACCGGCAGGACGGCACCGTCTTCGGGAACTTCGAGAAGGTCCTGCCGCGCCAGAAGCGCGGCTACTACCACGAGTTCACGGTGCGCACGCCGGGGGAGCGGGACCGCGGTGCCCGGCGGATCGTGACGGGTGAGGGCGGGGAGTTCTACTACACGGACGACCACTACGAGACCTTCAAGGCGGTTCTCCGATGACCCTTGAACCGCAGCCGCTCGCCCCGGCGCTCGCAGCCGCCGAGGAGGCGGGCTGGACGACCCTGCGGCTGGACCTGGACGGCGTACGGAGCAAGGCCGGGCTGATGGGGCGGTGCGGGGAGGCCTTGCGGCTGCCGGAGTGGGTCGGCGGGAACTGGGACGCGCTCGCGGATGCGTTGCGGGATCTGTCCTGGTTGCCGGGGGCCGCGGGGCGGCTGGTGGCGGTGACCTCGTGGCGCGGGTACGCGGGGGCGCGGCCGGGGGAGTGGGAGACGTTCGTGGAGGTGCTGGAGGAGGCGGTGGATTTCTGGCGGGGGAGTGGGGACGGCGAGCCGGGGTTCGCGGTTGTACTGGCCGGGCCGGAGGCGGGGGCTCGTGACGGGGGCCCGCGCCTCGATCGCCGGCGGGACTGAAAGACTGCGGCTCCGCCCCCGGCCCCGCGCCTCGATCGCCGGCGGGGCTGGAGGGTGCGGCGGGGCTGGATGGTGCCGGCCGAGTGAAAGACCGGCGCTCCGCCCCTTGCCCCGCGTCTCGATCGCCGGCGGGGCTGGAGGGTGCGGCGGGGCTGGATGGTGCCGGCCGAGTGAAAGACCGCGGCTCCGCCCCCGGCCCCGCGTCTCGATCGCCGGCGGGGCTGGACGGTGCAGCTCGGCCGGGAGAGTGCCTCGGGCGGCCGGGGCACCGGGTGGGGTGGAGCCACCCGGTGCCGGCGTTCTCAGTCCGTCTTCGGGATCCAGGGCGGGGTCTGGCCCCAGGACCAGACCGGGATCTCGGCCGCGTCGACCGGTGGGGGGTTGGGGCCCGAGTAGATCAGGGCCATGCGGGTGCCCCACTCGATGTAGTAGGCGAACACCCCGCGGAACTCCGGGTCCGTCGGGAGGCCGACCTCGTCGGCCGTGTCCATCAGCAGGTCCACCCAGCGGCGGCGCTGCCGCTCGGTGATCGCCCGGCCCAGGTGCTTGGTGGCCATGTGTTGGTGGCCGCCGTGGTGGGCGGTGTAGTCCGCCGGGCCGCCGAAGACCTCCGACAGCCACACCGCGACGTGCTGGGGGTGCTCCGAGTCCATGCCCGCGAAGACCGGGGCCAGGATCTCGTCCTGGAGGGCGTGGGCGTAGAAGGCGTCGGTGAGGCGGTTCATCGCCTCCGCCCCGCCCATCCACTCGTAGATGGTGGGTGTGGTGCTCATCGCTGTCCGGCGCCCTTTCCCGTGCCCACGACGCCCGTCACGAGGTAGTGCTGCATCTCCTCGATGGCCGTCACGTAGGGGCGGATCGCGCTGAAGAAGGCCGGGAAGTGCTCCCCCTTGCGGAAGCCGCCCAGGTGCGCCTCGATCGAGGTCCAGCGGATCCGGAGGATGTAGCGCTCCTTCTCCTCCTCGCACCGGGCGAGTTCGTAGTCGATGCACTCGGGCGAGGCGGCCAGGGACTCGGCCGCCCGGGCGTACGCGTCCTCGAAGGCCTGCTGGTCGTCCAATGCGATCCGGTAGCGGATGTATTCGACGGTGGTCGTCATGGTGCGTACCTCTCCCTGGGTGTAGGTCCTGGCCAGCCTTACGCGATCACGCGGCGTCATGGGCCGGATTCGTCATTCGGACCCGGACTTCATGGAGTCGGTCGTGCCGGAGACGTCGGGACCCTGGGCGCGGACCCGGCCGACCTGGTCCAGGGAGTCGCGCAGTTCCGTCAGCCAGCTGTCGGTGTTGCGCCCTACGAGGCGGACGCACCAGGCCAGCGCGTCGGCCCGGCTGCGGGCGACGCCGCCGGCGACCAGGGTGTCGAGGACCTGGCGTTCGGACTGGCGCAGCCGGGTCATGACGGGGACGGCGAGGTGGGTGAAGAGCGTCGTCTCCTCACCCACCCGTACGCCCCAGGCGACCTTGCGGCGGTAGAGCTCCTCGGCCTCGCGGGCCACCTCGATGCGCTGTTCGCGGGTGCGTTCGCGGAACTCCCGTACCGACTCGGTCGCCGGGATGCTGCCGACGACCGTGATCTCCTCGCGGTCGGCGGTGACCGAGTCGAGGGACTCGTACACGTCGACCGGCAGGCGCTCGGCGAACCATGCGCGGAGCTGTTCGCTCTGTTCGGCTGTAATCATGTAATCAACGTTGCATCCGCCCGGGTCTTGATCGCAAGGACCGGGGTGTTCGCTCTCAGCCCATCGAGCGGTAGCGGTGGATCAGCGAGACGGCCATCGCCCCCTCGCCCACGCCCGAGGCGACGCGTTTGACCGAGTGGGCGCGGACGTCGCCCGCCGCGAAGACGCCGGGCACGCTCGTCTCCAGGGGGTAGGGCGCGCGCTCCAGGCTCCACTCGGCCGGGAGCTCGCCGCCGTTCGCGATCAGGTCCGAACCGGTGAGGACGAAGCCGTACTCGTCCCGATCGACGACGCCCGCGAGCCAGTCGGTGTGCGGGCGGGCCCCGATGAAGGTGAACATGAAGCGCGCCGGGATCTCGGTGTCGCGCACCGTCTGCGCGTCGTGGAGGGTCAGCCGTTCGAGGTGCTCCTCGCCGTCCAGCCGGACCACTGTGGTGCGGACCCTGACCTCGATGTTCGGGGTGCGTCCGATCTCGTCGATCAGGTAGCGGGACATGCTCGCGTCCAGGGAGGACGCGCGCACCAGGATCGTCACGCGGGCGGCGTACTTGGCGAAGTGCACGGCGGCCTGCCCCGCCGAGTTGGCCCCGCCCACGATGAACACGTGCTGGGAGATGCAGGCCGAGCTCTCGGTGGTCGCCGCGCCGTAGTAGAGGCCGGCCCCCTCGAAGCGGTCGGCGCCCGGCGCGTCGAGCCGGTTGTACGAGACGCCGGTCGCGAGCAGGACCGTCTCCGCGGAGATCTCCGTGCCGTCGGCGAGGGTGAGGATCTTCGCCGGGTCGTCGCGGGTCAGTGAGACCACCTCCACCGGGTGCAGGATCTCGGCGCCGAACCGGGAGGCCTGGATGGTCGCCCGGCGGGTCAGGTCGCCGCCCGAGAGGCCCGAGGGGAAGCCGAGGTAGTTCTCGATCAGGCTGGAGGTGCCGGCCTGGCCGCCCGGGGCGCGGGAGTCCAGCATCAGCGTGGACAGGCCCTCGGAGGCCGAGTAGACGCCGGCCGCCAGGCCCGCGGGGCCCGCGCCGACGATGACGCACTCGTAGTGCGGGCGGGAGGCGGTGGTGGCCAGGCCCAGGCGCTGGGCGAGCTGGGTGTCGGTCGGCGCCGAGAGCACCGACCCGTCCGGGAAGCGGACCAGGGGCAGGGCGCCGTCGGGCTGGGCGGCGATCAGCGTCAGCGCCTCGGGGTCCCGTTCGACGTTGAGGAAGCGGAACGGCTGGCCGTTGCGGGTGAAGAAGTCCCGCACGGCGTGGGTGCCGGGGGAGACCAGGTGGCCGACGACGATGATCCCGTCGTAGGCGGGCCGGTAGGTCGCCAGCCAGTCCGAGAGCAGGTCGTCCAGGACGGGGAAGAGCCGCTCGTGCGGCGGGTCCCACGGTTTGAGCAGGTAGTAGTCCAGCCGGACCCGGTTGATCGCGGTGATCGCCGCGTCGGTCTCGGCGTACGCGGTCAGCAGCACCCGGCGGGCGTCCGGGAAGCGGCTGACCGCCTCCAGCAGGAACTCGACGCCGGTCACGTCCGGCATGCGCTGGTCCACGAGGAACAGGGCCGGGTCGTGGCCCCGCTCGTCGAGGGAGTCCAGGATCTTCAGGGCGTCGGCGGCCGAGGAGGCGCCGAGGACCCGGTAGCGGTCGCCGTAGGCGCTGCGCAGGTCCCGGCGGACGGCGCGCAGCACCTGCGGGTCGTCGTCGACGGCCAGGATCACCGGCTTGCGGCTCTCCGCGCGCTCGGCGGCGCCCGGGGACGCGGCGGGCGTGGCGGGCGTGGCGGGAGCGGCGGGCGCGGGGGAACTCTCCCGGGCCGTGCTCATGCGGGGTCCAGCATCAGCTTGTCGGCGTAGCACCAGGCCCAGTCCTCGCCCGGCTCGTGCGAGGCCGCGATCGGGTGCTCGGTGCGCCGGTAGTGCCGGGTGGCGTGACGGTTCTTCGACGAGTCGCAGCACCCGACGTGTCCGCAGGTCAGGCACAGCCTCAGGTGCACCCAGGTGTCGCCGGCGAGGAGGCACTCCTCACAGCCCGCCGCGGTGGGCTCCACCGGGCGTATCCGATCGATGTGTGTGCACAGCAGATCCGTCGTCATCGTCGCCGTCCCTCTCCTCGTGCTCATGCTCGTCACAGCAACACGGCTCGCGCGCCCGCGATTCACGGCGCGTCCAGACCTTAGGTCGGGGCCCGCGAAATGGTTCACCGATTCGGCCGAAGTCAGGTAGTCCTGGAGGTACTTCATGACCTCCGCGAACGACTTCCTGAAGTGCTGCCGTCGCCCGTACCGCTACCTCACGAAGTCGCATGCCGGCGCTTTGACGAAGGCCCGGGGCCCGGCCAGTGTGGGGAACGCCAACGACAACAGGCGGCGCTGGAGGAATACGTGAGCAGAAAGATTCTGGTCATTGTCTCCGAACACGGTTACTGGGCCGAAGAACTGATAGGGCCCGTCTCGAAGTTCGACGAGCGGGGCTACGAGGTCATATTCGCCACGCCGACCGGGAAGCGTGCACACGCTCTTCCGCCGAGCCTCGACGCGAAGTACATCGACCCGCCCCTCGGACGCTCGGTGACCACCGAGGAGAACGCCAGGCTCGGGCGGGAGTTCGAACAGTCGAGCCGGCTGGACTCACCGCTCGACATCGAGGCGTGGGTGCCCGAGCGCCCGTACACGAGCGACGCGGCCTACCTGCCCAAGCTGGAGCAGTACCACCGCGACCTCGACAAACTTGACGCCGACATCGCCGGATACGACGCGGTCCTCATCGTCGGCGGCAGCGGCCCGATCGCCGACCTCGCCAACAACGAGCGCGTGCACGCCCTGATCCTGGCCTTCCGGAAGGCCGGCAAGGTCGTGGCCGCCGAGTGCTACGGGGTCGCCTGCCTGGCCTTCGCCCGGGACTGGGACGACCGCAGGAGCATCATCTGGGGCAAGCACGTGACCGGCCACTGCAAGGAGTACGACTACAAGGACGGCACCGGATTCCTCGGTACCGACTTCAACATGGGCCCGCCGCCGTATCCGCTGGAGTACATCCTGCGCGACGCGACGGGGCCGCGCGGCGCGTATCACGGGAACTTCGGCAAACCCGTCTCGGTGATCGTCGACTTCCCCTTCGTCACCGGACGTTCCACCCCCGACTCCTATCTGACGGGACAGAAGATCGTAGAGGTCCTGGAGGACGGGCTCACCCGATACGGCTGGTAGTCCCGGAAGGCAACGGGAAATCGAATGGTCGAGGGGGAATTCATGGAAGCCACTCCCGGACGGGAAAGGCTGATCGAGCAGTTCAAGGCCGACGGCCTGAAGGTGATGTTCGGAAATCCGGGGACGGTGGAACAGGGATTCCTCGACGCGGTGGACGCGGCGGAGGACTTCGGTTACGTCCTCGCCCTCCAGGAGACCGTCGCCGCCGGCATCGCCGACGGGTACGCCCGGGCGACCGGCGGCGCGGCCCTCCTCCAGCTCCACGCCGGGGTGGGCCTCGGCAACGGCATCGGGATGCTCTACCAGTCGCTGCGCGGCCACACCCCGCTCGTCGTCGTCGCCGGCGACGCCGGGGTGCGCTACGACGCCATGGACGCGCAGATGGCGTCCGACCTGGTCGCGATGGCCAGGCCCGTCACCAAGTACGCGACGCGCGTCACCGATCCCCGCTCGGTGCTGCGCACCGTCCGGCGGGCCGTGAAGATCGCGCTCACCCCGCCCCGCGGGCCCGTGTTCGTCGCGCTGCCGATGGACGTGCTGGACGAGCTCAACTCCGAGCCCGTGCTGCCGGCCACCGTCCCGCTCACGGACGTGGCGCCGTCACCGGCGTCGGTGGGCCGGGCGGCCGAACTGCTCGCCTCCGCCGAGCGGCCGGTCGTGCTGGTCGGGGACGGGGTGGCGCTCTCCGGGGCGCAGCGCGAGCTCGTCGCCGTCGCCGAGCTGCTGGGCGCCGACGTGTACGAGGTCGACTCCTCCGAGGTGAACATCGCGGCCTCGCACCCGCTGCGGCGCGGC
The DNA here is from genome assembly GCF_024666385.1 of Streptomyces yangpuensis. NCBI lineage: Bacteria > Bacillati > Actinomycetota > Actinomycetes > Kitasatosporales > Streptomycetaceae > Streptomyces > Streptomyces yangpuensis. The sequence goes on along the minus strand of NZ_CP102514.1, from coordinate 1,388,203 downwards.
CAGACGGGCCACATGTTCGGCCCGCACAGCAAGGAGCTGGTCGGCGACGCCGACGGGGTGCTGATCGTGGGCACCTACGTCTTCCCGGAGGTGTTCCCCGAGCTGGAGAGCCCCTTCCGGGCGGGTGCGAAGGTCGTCCACATCGACCTCAACGCCTACGAGATCGCCAAGAACCACCCGGTCGACCTGGGGCTCGCCGCCGACCCCCGGCAGGCGCTGCACGCGCTGGCCGGGGTACTGGAGCGGCAGCTGACCCCGCAGCGCCGGGCCGCCGCGGCCGCCCGGCTCGACGTACGGTCCCGGGAGCGGGCCCGGGCGGCGGGCGCGGCCGCCGAGGACGACGGCACGCCGATGGCCGTCTTCCTGCGGACCCTGGCCGAGCGCACCGGCGGGGACCTGATCGTCTTCGACGAGGCGCTGACCACCTCGCCGCTGGTCACCCGGTACCTGCCGGCGGAGCGCCCCGGCGACTACCACCTCACCCGGGGCGGATCGCTCGGCGTGGGCTTCCCGGGAGCGGTCGGCGCGAAGCTGGCCCGCCCGGACCGGCTCGTCGTGGGGTTCGCGGGCGACGGCGGGTCCATGTACACCTACCAGGCGCTGTGGACCGCGGCCCGGCACGGCATCGACGCGAAGTTCGTCGTCTGCAACAACCGCAAGTACCGGCTGCTGGACGACAACATCGCCCAGTACTGGCGGGAGCGGGACATCCCGGAGCACGGCTTCCCGGGCTCCTTCGACCTCTCGCATCCCGAGATCGACTTCGCCGGACTGGCCCGCTCGCTCGGCGCCGGCGGGATGCGGGTGGAGAAGCCGGACGAGGCGGTCGCCGCGGTGGGCCGGATGCTGTCCCACCCCGGGCCGTTCCTCGTCGACGTGCAGATCTGACCGCTCCCTCCCGCAGACGGAACAGACGGAACAGACGGAGATGTAACCGCGCAACAGACGGAACAGGAGGAGACCGCATGCCCGCCGAGCGGCAGCTGACCGAGGACGCGATCCGCACCTTCGCCGAGAACTGGTACGTGGCGCTGGACCAGCACGTGGGCCCGGCCGATGTGCTCGCCCTGATCACCGAGGACCTGGAGTTCAAGGTCCCCGAGGACACCTTCCTCGGGCACGAGGGCTTCGGCCGCTGGTACGAGGCCGTCACCCACCGCTTCTTCGACGAGGTGCACACCGTCACGAAGGTGGAGCCCGTCATCGAGGGCGACCGTGCGGTCGTCCGGGTGCTCGTCAACTGGCAGGCCAGGATCTGGGACCCGCCGGCCGCCCGCAGCCAGTGGCTCGGCTTCGACGCCGACCAGACCTGGACCGTGGTCGCCGGCCCGGACGGACCGCTGATCCAGCAGTACACCGTCAACGACCTGGCCCCGATGCCCGGTTCCGCCTCCCTGTGACCGCGACCGCGACCGCGACCGTGACGGTGACCGTGACCGCGACCGCGGTGAAGGAGGAGCGACCATGACCGAAGTGACGCGGGAGCGGGTCCGGGAGGCCTACGCGGCCCTCGGCTCCGGCGACCGGGCACGGATCCTGGAGTACTACTCCGAGGACCTGCGCTGGCTGGTGCCGGGCAACCACCCCCTGGCCGGCTGGTACGAGAGCCTGGACGCCTTCCTGGAGCTGATGGGCCAGACCCACAAGCTCACGGGCGGCACCTTCCGGATGGACCTGGAGGCGGTGCTGGTCGGCGAGGACTGCTCGGCGGACGTGTGCCGCAACGTCGCCCTGCGGGCCGGCGCGGCCGACGCGAGCGGGTCCCCGTACGAGCGGATGGACTACCCGGTCTTCCACTTCATGCGGTGGCGGGACGGCCGGATCGTCGAGGGCCGCGACGGGCTCTTCGGGGACTCGGCGACCGCCTTCAGCCAGTTCTGGGCGCCGTTCGCGCCGGACGGAACCCGCAGGGACCGATAGAGGGGGATGAGCGCGATGGACGCACGACAGATCCTGCAGAAGTACTACGAGTACGCCAACGCCGGGGACTGGGACCGCTGGTGCGACCTGTTCGCCGAGGACCAGGTCATGGACGAGCAGCTGGCCGGCCACATCGAGGGCCTGGAGGTGCTCCGCTCGATGATGAAGGGCATGGGGACCATGTACCGGGTCTTCCGCAACGAGCCCGTGCACTTCCTCGTCGACGGGGAGAAGGCCGCGGCCGTCTCCCACCTGACCGCGGTCAGCGCCTCGGGCGAGCCCATCGAGGCCGAGGTCATGAACTTCTTCCGGATCGTGGACGGAAAGATCGCCTACATGGCGAACTACCACGACACGGTCCCCTTCCAGGTGCTGAGCCAGGACTGAGGGGGCACAGGTGAGCGTGGAAGAGTACGACTACATCGTCGTGGGATCGGGCACCGCCGGCAGCGTGCTGGCGGGCCGGCTCTCCGAGGACCCGGACGTCACCGTCCTCGTCCTGGAGGCGGGCGGCTCCCGGATCCCGCCCGAGGTGGACGACCCGTCCTCCTGGTACAAGCTCCTCGGCGGCCCCGTGGACTGGGGCTACACCAGCACCCCACAGCCCGGGCTCGACGGCCGCCGCACCTACGAGCCGCGCGGCAAGGCCCCCGGCGGCAGCAGCAACCTCTACATCATGATGCACATCCGCGGCCACGCCTCGGACTTCGACAACTGGGCCTACCAGGGGGCGGCAGGCTGGGCGTACGAGGACGTGCTCCCGTACTTCGCCCTGCTGGAGGGCCAGGAGGACGTCACCGCCGCCACCACCGGCACCCGCGGCCCGCAGCGGATCACCAACGCCGGGCTGCACGGCCCCAACCCGGTCTCCCGCGCCTTCATCGACGCGGCCGTCGAACTGGGCCACGAGGAGATCGCCGACTTCAACACCGACGGGCCCCGGCGCGGCCTGTTCGGCACCGGCTGGCACCACATCGACGTGGCCGACGGCCGCCGCCAGGGAGCCCTCGCCGCCTATCTGGAGCCGGCGCTCGACCGGCCGAACCTGACCCTGCGCACCAACGCGCAGAGCACCCGGCTCCTCCTCGACGGGGACACCTGCACGGGCGTCGAGTACGTCCAGCTCCGGCCCCCCGCGACACCTCCGGGCGGCGACGTCCCCGGCCGGACCGTCCGCGACGGCCACAGCCGTGCCGCCGCGCCCGGCCTGCACACCGTACGGGCCCGGCGCGAGGTGCTCGTCGCCGCCGGGGCGATCGAGTCGCCGAAGCTGCTGCTGCTCTCCGGCATCGGCCGCCCCGAGCAGCTGCGCGAGCACGGCATCGAGGTCACCGCGGCCCTGCCCGGGGTCGGCGAGAACTTCCACAACCACGTCCTGACCGGGCTGATGGCCGAGGTCACCCAGGAGCTCCCGGCGCCCGCGCAGAACCTCTCCGAGAGCGCTCTGTTCCTGTCCTCGCAGCCGGGACTGCCCGCCCCCGACCTGCAGATCGCCTTCGTCCACGTGCCCTTCGACGTGATCGTCGGCAAGGACCACCCGAACACCGTGTCCATCCTGCCCGGGGTCGTGCGCCCGGTCTCGCGTGGCTGGATCCGGCTCGCGAGCGCCGATCCGCTGGCTCACCCGCTGATCAACCCGAACTACCTGGGTGACCGCTGGGACCTGGAACGCATGGTGCAGGGCGTCAGGATCGCCCGGGAGATCTTCGCGACCTCGGCGTTCTCGCCCTGGTACAAGCAGGAGCTGCAGCCCGGACCCGGATACGTCAGCGACGCCGACCTGCGGACCTTCGTGCAGCAGAAGTCGGAGAGCTACCACCACCAGGCCGGCTCCTGCCGCATGGGCAATGACGACCTCGCCGTCGTCGACCCGCAGCTGCGGGTGCACGGCGTACGGAACCTGCGCGTGGTCGACGCGAGCGTGATGCCCGCGGTCCCGTCCGGCAACTGCCACACCGCCATCGCGATGATCGCCGAGCGCGCGGCGGACTTCCTGAGGGGGACCTCCCGTGTCTGATGCCGTCCTGCGTGAGGGCGCCCTGTCCGGGACCCGGATCGCGGTCCTGGTCGAGAGCGACTTCTACGAGCCGGAGATCTTCTACTACCGGAACCGGTTCGCCGAGGAGGGCGCCGAGGTCGACTTCCTGACCCGGCTGTGGGGCAACGACTCCCTCACCTTCACCGGGCACGAGTACCGGGCACCCTTCACCGTGAACCGGTCCCTGGAGGGGCTGGGCGACGAGGAGCTGCGCCGGTACGCGGCGATCATCGTGCCCTCGGGCATGGTGGCCGACCGGCTGCGCTACACCGAGGACGTGGACGTCCTCGCCCCGGCGACCGAGCTGCTGCGCCGGGCCTTCGAGGAGCCGACGGTCCTCAAGGGGATCATCTGCCACGGCATGTGGCTGGCGTCCTCGATCCCCGGGAAGATCCGCGGCCGCAAGGTGGTCTGCCACAACAACCTGATCGGCGACGTCCGCAACATGGGCGGGGAGTACGTCGACGAGGACGTGGTGGTCGACGGCGACCTGGTCACCGGCCGCACCGGCGCGCACCACCACCTGTTCGCCCGCCGGATCATCGAGCTGATCGCGGCCGGCCGGGGCCGGGGGGCCGGCTGATGGCCGCCGGGCTGCGCTGGTCCCACGTGGGCCTGAACTGCGTGGACCAGAAGACCACCGAGGAGTTCTACACCCGGTACTTCGGCTTCTCCCGGGCCCGGGTCGTCGACCTCGGGGAGGCGCAGATCGTGTTCCTGCGCAAGGGGGACGCGTACCTGGAGCTCTTCGCGGCCGGGGGGACCGCACCGGCCCGCAGGGCGGACGACGACGGGCCGCAGGCCCCCGGCCGGATGCGCCACCTGGCCTTCCAGACCGACAGCGTGGACGCGTTCCTGGCCGGCCTGGGCGACGCGGCGGAAGTGACCCTGGGCCCGCTGGACTTCGACGACTTCATCTGCGGCTGGCGGACCGTGTGGGTCCGCGACCCCGACGGCGTGATCGTCGAAGTGAGCCAGGGATACGAGGACGACAGCACTCACGACAAGGACGGTGCATGACATGGCGGACGCCGTGAGCTTCTCCTTCTCCGACACCATCGCGGGCTACGTCGTCCGCTTCGACTCCGGTACGCGCCTGCTGCGGCTGAAGACCTCGGACGGCCGCGAGTTCGACGTCTCGCTGGCCGGTGACCCCAGCGCCGAGCTGGTCCGCAACCTGGACGAGCCCTACATCGACGCGTCCGGGCACATCGACGAGATGCTCTCGCCGGGCCGGTTCCTCTTCGTCCAGGGCATCCACTACCCGGAGCACGGCGGCCGTTTCGACGCCAAGCGCCTGGTGTTCCTGGGCCGCGGCGCCGAGGACTACCGCTTCGAGGAGGGCAGCTGGTGGATCAAGCAGATCGAGTCGCTGGCCGACTTCTACAAGCGGGCGCAGTTCGGCGACGGGCCGGTGGACTTCACCGAGTACCGCACCGAGATCCGGCTCGGCGGTGACAAGACCGCCAGCCACGTCCAGGAGACCGACACGATCTCCCGCCTGGTCTACGGCATGGCCTCGGCCTACCTGCTGACCGGCAAGGACGAGTACCTGGAGGTCGCCGAGCGCGGCACCGAGTACCTGCGCAAGCACATGCGGGTCGTGGACGGCGAGGAGGACGTGGTCTTCTGGTACCACGGCATCAGCGTCGACGGGGACAGCGAACGCAAGCTGTTCACCTCGGAGTTCTCCGACGACTACGACGCGATCCCGATGTACGAGCAGATCTACGCGCTGGCCGGCCCCGTCCAGACCTACCGGGTCACCGGTGACGTCCGGATCAAGAACGACGCGGACGCCACCATCCGGCTGTTCGACAAGTTCTTCTTCGACCCCGAGCAGGGCGGCTACTACTCCCACATCGACCCGATCCTGTTCAGCGCGGACCACGAGTCCCTCGGCGAGAACGCCGAGCGCAAGAACTGGAACTCGGTCGGCGACCACGCCCCCGCCTACCTGATCAACCTGTACCTGGCGACGGGCGAGCAGAAGTACGCCGACTTCCTCGAGTACACCTTCGACACGATCGCGGACAAGTTCCCGGACTACAAGAACAGCCCGTTCGTCCAGGAGCGCTTCATGCGCGACTGGTCGCACGACAAGGCGCACAGCTGGCAGCAGGACCGCGCCGTCGTCGGCCACAACCTGAAGATCGCCTGGAACCTGATGCGGATGAACTCGCTGAAGGCCAAGCCGGCGTACGAGGAGCTCGCCAGGAAGATCGGCGAGATCATGCCGGCCGTCGGCAGCGACGTGCAGCGCGGCGGCTGGTACGACGTCGTGGAGCGCGTGAAGCAGGGGGACCAGGAGACGTATCGTTTCGCCTGGCACGACCGCAAGGCCTGGTGGCAGCAGGAGCAGGCGATCCTCGCCTACCTCATCCTGAACGGCACGGTCGGCGGCGAGGCGAACCTGCGTGAGGCCCGGCAGGCGCAGGCCTTCTACAACACCTTCTTCCTCGACCACGACGAGGGCGCCGTCTACTTCAACGTCCTCGCCGGCGGGACGCCGTACCTGCTCGGCACCGAGCGGCTCAAGGGCAGCCACTCGATGTCCATGTACCACTCGGCGGAGCTCTGCTACCTCGCCGCCGTCTACAACAACCTGCTCATCAACGGCCGGGAGATGGACTTCCACTTCCAGCCCGACCCGACCGGCCTGCCCGACCGGATCCTGCGCGTCTCGCCCGACCTGCTGCCCGCCGGCGCGGTGCGGATCGCGTCCGTGGAGATCGACGAGAAGCCGTACACCGACTTCGACGCGGAGGCGCTCACCGTGCGCCTGCCCGATGTCCAGAGCCGCGTCAGGGTCAAGGTCCGGCTGCGGCCGACGGCCAAGAAGTAGCGCTCAACGGGGGGCGCCCCAACCAGAGGGGAAGGCAATGACTCTCAACGTCAAGGAACGCCGGAACAAGACGGGCACCGTGCTCGTCGCCACCGGCGAGATCAACAGCGAGACGTCCGGCACACTGCTCCAGGCCCTGCTGCCGCTGGTCCGCGAGGGCAAGCCGCTGCGGATCGACCTCACGGCGGTGACCTACGTCTCCAGCGCGGGCCTGCGCACCCTGCTCGTCGTCTACCGCGAGGCCCAGCACGCCGGCGTGGCCGTCACCCTCTACGGGGTGAGCGAGGAAGTCCGGTTCGTCATGTCGGCCACCGGCTTCCTCGACTTCTTCGAGACCGGCGAGGCCGCCGCGGCCGCCGCCCGGGCCAAGGCCGCGCGATGAGCGAGACCCGGTCCGAGCAGGTCCTGCGCGTCGACGCGTACCCGACCCACGAGGTGGGCGGGTACCGCGTCCGCGCCGGCAAACCGTTCCCCTTCGGGGCCAACGTGGTCCCCGGCGGCGTCAGCTTCTCCGTCTTCTCCGACCAGGCCACCTCCATGACCCTGGTCATCTACCGGCGCGGAGAGCCCGAGCCGATGGCCGAACTGGAGTTCCCCGAGGAATTCCGCACCGGCAGCGTGTTCGCCATGACGGTCTTCGGCCTCGACCACGAGAACATCGAGTACGGGTACCGGGCCGACGGCCCCTACGACCCGGTCACCGGCCACCGCTTCGACGCCCGGCAGGTCCTCTCCGACCCCTACGCCCGGCTGATCGCCGGCCGTGACGTGTGGGGCGTGGAACCGGACTACAGCCGCGGCTACCAGTACCGCTCCCGCGTCTGCCTCCAGGACTTCGACTGGGGCGACGACACCCCGCTCGGCATCCCCGCCGAGGACCTCGTCGTCTACGAGGCCCACGTGCGCGGCTTCACCCGGCACCCCAACTCGGGCGTCACCGCGCCCGGCACGTTCGCCGGGCTGCGCGAGAAGATCCCGTACCTGAAGGAACTCGGGATCAACTGCATCGAACTGCTGCCCGTGTTCGAGTTCGACGAGAGCGACAACCCGCGCTCCAACCCGGAGACGGGCGAGAAGCTCTTCGACTACTGGGGCTACAACACCGTCTCCTTCTTCGCGCCCAAGGCCGGCTACGCGGCCACCGGACGCTACGGCATGCAGGGCGACGAGTTCCGCACCCTGATCAAGGACCTGCACGCGGCCGGCATCGAGGTCATCCTCGACGTCGTCTTCAACCACACCGCCGAGGGCAACGAGCAGGGGCCGACGATCTCCTTCAAGGGGCTCGACAACGCCACCTACTACATGCTCACGCCCGAGGGCTACTACTTCAACTTCAGCGGCACCGGCAACACGGTCAACTGCAACCACCCCGTCGTACGCAACTTCGTCCTCGACTGCCTGCGCCACTGGGTCGCCGACTACCACATCGACGGGTTCCGCTTCGACCTCGCCGCCATCCTCGGCCGGTCCCTGGACGGCACCCCGCTGCCCAACCCGCCGCTCCTGGAACTGCTCGCCTACGACCCGGTCCTGCGGCACACCAAGCTCATCGCCGAGGCCTGGGACGCCGGCGGCCTCTACGAGGTCGGCAACTTCCCGGCCTACGGCCGCTGGGCGGAATGGAACGGCAAGTACCGCGACACCGTGCGCCGCTTCCTCAAGGGCGACCCCGGAGTCACCGGCGAACTGGCCACCCGCATCGCCGGCTCGCCCGACCTCTACTCCAGCCGCGGCACCGCCGCCTCGGTCAACTTCCTGACCGCACACGACGGCTTCTCCCTCGCCGACCTGGTCTCCTACAACGACAAGCACAACGAGGCCAACGGCGAAGGCAACAACGACGGCGCCAACGACAACAACAGCTGGAACTGCGGCGCCGAGGGTCCCACCGACGACCCGGAGATCAACGCACTGCGCACCCGGCAGATGAAGAACGCCCTCGCCATCCTCCTCACCAGCCAGGGCATCCCGATGCTGCTCTCCGGCGACGAGGTCGGCCGGACCCAGCAGGGCAACAACAACACCTACTGCCAGGACAACGAACTGTCCTGGTTCGACTGGGACCAGGTCGACGACAACGCCGAACTGCTCCGCTTCACCCGCCAGATGATCGCCTTCCGGGGGCGCCACCGCGAGCTGCGCTCCACGTGCCACCCCACCGGACGGGTCCGCGAACACCTCGGCCTGCCCGACATCAGCTGGCACGGGGAACGGGCCTGGCAGCCCGACTGGTCGGCCGACAGCCGGCTGGTGGCGGTCGCCCGCTGCGGCGCCGGTGACGACGACGTGGTGTACGTCGCCATGAACGCGCACTGGGAATCGCACGACCTGGAACTCCCGGCCCTGCCCGGCGGACGCAGCTGGCACCTGTTCGCCGACACCGGGGCCGAGGCACCGTACGACATCCACACCCCGGGGGCCGAGCCGGAGCTCGACAACGCCGGCAAGTACCTGATCGGCCCGCGGTCGGTGGTGATCCTGGTGGGCCGCACGAACGACCCCGACCCATTCGACACGCCCTGACCGAAGGAGACCTGACATGCCGCTTTCCGTGTCCCTGAGCATCGAGGGCGACACCACCGTGATCGAACTGTCGGGCGAGCTCGACGCCAAGACCGCGCCGGACTTCCACCGGACCATCGAGAAGGCCGCCGGACACGGCACCACCACCGTCGAGATCAGGATGGCCGGCGTCGGCTACATGGCCAGCGCCGGACTGCGCTCCCTGGTCTTCGCCCAGCAGAAGGTCGCCGACGACGTCACCATCAAGGTGGTCGGTGCCATCGAGCCCGTCTCCCGGACCATCCGGACGGCCGGCCTCGACCGCAGCATCGTCCTCTCCGATGAGTGACGACCGTGAGTGACATGGTCGAGCTGGCGAGGACGCCTGTCGTACTGGAGGTGCCCGCCACCGTGGGGGCACTGGGCGACGTCGCCGCGTTCGTCCTGCGGCTGGCCGGACGGGCGGGGCTGGACCGGCGCGCCGCCTACCGGCTCCGCCTGGCCGTCGACGAACTGGCCACGAACATCGTGATGCACGGATACCGGGGCGGCGACGGACGGATCACCGTCCGCGGCCGCTCCGGCCCCGGCGGGGTGCAGATCACCCTCGAGGACTCCGCCCCCGCCTTCGACCCCGTCGCGGGCCGCCTGCCGCCCTGCCCCGGGGTCCCCCCGCAGGACCGGCGGATCGGCGGCCTCGGCATCCACCTGGCGCTGACCAGCGTGGACGCGTTCGCCTACGTGCACAGGGACGGCCGCAACATCAGCACGCTGACTGTGAAGGCTGAGGGGACGGACCCATGCCCTCCACGACCGTGATCATCCTCGACGCGTACCCGGCACCACCGCCCGAACTGCTCGACGCGCTGCGGACGATGGACGCCTCACTCGTCACCCGCACGCTGACGGAGCTGCGCGAGGGCCCGCTGGAGCTGCTGCCCGTCGCCGACGTGCTGCTCGCCCCGGCCGAGTCCGACGGCGACGCCGTACGGACGGCCGTACGCCGGCTGCGCCGCTGGGCCGGGGCCCCCATCGTGGTCGTCTGGACCGTGACGGAGTTCGCCGCCCTGGAGGAGCACGTCCGGATCGGGCACGACTACCTCGTACCGCCCTTCCTGCCCGCCCTCGTCGGGGCCCGGCTGCACAGCTGCTCGGAGCGCGCCGGACTCGGCCGCACCCTGCGGGAGGCCGACGCCCGCGCCGAACTCATGGGCTACGAGAAGGAACTGGAGATCGGCCGGGAGATCCAGGCGGGCTTCCTGCCCGAATCACTGCCCGTCCCCGACGGCTGGGAGATCGACGTACGCTTCCGGCCCGCCCGGCAGGTCGCCGGGGACTTCTACGACGTCTTCGAGATCTCCCGCGGCCGCCGGCTGGCCTTCGTCGTCGCCGACGTCTGCGACAAGGGGGTCGGCGCCGCCCTCTTCATGGCACTCATCCGCTCCCTGCTCCGGCACACCGCGCAGAACAGCGGACTGCAGCACCTGGTCGCCGCCGGACGGGCCGGCGGCAGCCGGCGGATCCCGGTCGTCGGTGCCACCCCCCTGCTCACCGCGGTCACCGCCACCAACGGCTACCTCACCAGCAACCACCTGCGGCAGGGGTACTTCGCCACCCTGTTCTTCGGGGTCCTCGACCCGCTCACCGGCAGCCTCGTCTACATCAACGGCGGCCACAACCCGCCCCTGCTGCTGCCCTCCGACGGCAGCCCGCCCGCACCCCTGGACATCACCGGACCGGCCGTCGGCGTCCTGCCCGACTGCGTCTACACGCTCGGCTACGCCCAGCTCGACCCGGGCGACACCCTCTTCGTGTTCACCGACGGAGTGCCCGAGGCACGCTGCCCGAACGGCAGCTTCCTCGGCGACGAACGGATGCTGGAACTGCTCGCAGGCCCACCGGCCAGCGGCGCGGAGGTGGTCGACCGGATGGACCTGGCGGTGCGCGAGCACACCGGCACCGCCGAACAGCACGACGACGTCACCATGCTCGCCCTGCACCGGCCGCGTACGGCGCGGGGGCCGTACGCGGCCGGCCCCGGCCACCGGGTGGTGGCCTAGATGGCCCGCACCATCGTGGTGCACTCGCACCGCGGCGGCACGGGCAAGTCCTCCGTACTGGCCAACCTCGCGCTGCTCATCGCGGCCGGGGGACGCCGGGTGGGGGTCGTGGACACCGACATCCAGTCACCCACCCTGGACCTGCTGTTCCGGCTCGGCCCCGGCCCCTCGCTGGCCGACTACCTGCTCGGCCGCTGCGAGATCGAGGCCACCGCCCAGCGGGCCGGCGTGCCCGGGCTGTACGTCGTACCGGCCCGGACCGGGACGGCGGCACTGCGGGAGCTGATGGCCGGCGGCTACGACGTGGGCCTGCTCCCGGAGGGCTTCGACCGGCTCGCCGGCCACTACGCGCTGGACGTGCTGCTGCTCGACACCCACGCCGGGCTCAACAACGAGTCGGTGACCGCGATGGCGAGCGCCGACGTACTGATGATCATGGCCCGGGCGGACCGGATCGACCTCTCCGGGGTCGAGGAGACCATCGCCCTCGCCGGGCGCCTGGCCTGCCGCCGGACCCTGGTGCTGAGCATGGCACCCGCCGGCATCGACCGGGAGGCGGCCCGGCGGCGCTCCGAGGAGGTCTACGGCGCGCCCGTGGCGGGGATCCTGCCCTACTCGCCGGAAATGGCCTCCTTGTACGGCGAGCGCATATTTGCAGAAGCCCATCCCGACCACCCTCTGGTCGGTGAATTCCGCACCATCATCTCGGCGTTGGACGCACGTGACGAAGTATCGCGGGCCTGACGTCACCCCCTTACGCCCCCTGCTGGGGGCGTGTTGAATCGGCAGCGAATCCAGAACAAGGAGAGAATCATGAAGATTCTCGTCGTCATGACGGCCAAGGCGACCCTGCACCTGCTGGACGGTGAACAGCATCCCTCGGGATTCTGGGCGGAGGAATTCGTCGTTCCCTTCTCGCTCTTCAAGGCGGCCGGACACGACGTGGACGTGGCGACGATCGGCGGCCGCGCGCCCACGGTCGACCTGACGAGCATCGACCCCCAGTTCCTCCGGTGGGTCCGGCCCCAGGGTTCCCCCGACGAGGACGCGGTCAACGCCGCCGAGTACGTCCGGGTCATCGAGAACACCCCGCAGCTGAAGGCGCCCCTGGCCCTGGAGTCCCTCACCGAGAAGGACGTCGCCGACTACGACGGCGTCTACGTCAGCGGCGGCCACGGCGCGATCGGCGACCTGCCCAAGTCCGACGAACTCGCCCAGATCCTGCGCTGGGTCATCGCCCAGGACAAGCCCCTCGCCACCGTCTGCCACGGCCACACCTCGCTGCTCGCGCTGCGCGACGGCGAAGGCCGCTGGCCGTTCGAGGGCTACCGGATGACGGCCTTCTCCCACGACGAGGAACTGGTCACCAACATGGCCGGCCGGCTCCCGCTGATCCTGGAGGTCGAGCTCACCCGGCTCGGCGCCCGCTACGAGAAGGCCGACGCGATCTGGGACTCGCATGTCGTCGTCGACCGCAAGCTGACGACCGGCCAGAACCCGTACTCCTCAAAGGCCCTCGCGGAGACGTTCCTAGCCCAGCTCGCGAAGGGCTGACCCCGCCCGATTCGCAACCGACACCGGAAGGCAGCCATGACCAAGCGTGAGCTGAGCGGCCCGCCCCTCGCCAACCCCGGGAAACTGTTCATCGGCGGCAGATGGGTCCCGGCCCGGGACGGCCGTACCGAGCCGGACGTCAGCCCCGTGGACGGACGGGAGATCGTTCCGGTGGCCCAGGCCGCCGCGGCCGACGCGGACGCGGCCGTGGCCGCCGCCCGAACGGCGTACGAGGAAGGGCCGTGGAGCAGACTGTCCGCCCAGGAGCGGGCGCTGCGGCTGAACCGGGTCGGTGAGCTCATCGAGCGCGACCTGGAGGAGATCGCCCTGCTGGAGACCGTGGACATGGGCAAGCCGTTCGCGTTCTCCAGCACGGTCGACGCCCCCATGGCCGCCCAGCTCATGCACTACTACGCCGGGGCCGTGACCCGCGTCGACGGCTCCTCGCGCGCCCCGGCCGGCGGACAGCTCGCCTACACCCTGCGCGAACCGCTGGGCGTGGTCTGCGCGATCACCCCGTTCAACTTCCCGCTGCTGCTGTCGATGACGAAGATCGCACCGGCTCTGGCGGCGGGCAACACGGTCGTCCACAAGCCCTCCCCGGCCACCCCGCTCACCGCACTGAAGATCGCCGAGCTCTTCCAGGAGGCGGAGATCCCCGACGGGGTGCTCAACGTGGTCACCGGCCCCGGCGTGGAGCTGGGCGAGACCCTCACCGACCACCCCGGCATCGACAAGATCGCCTTCACCGGCTCCACCGTGGTCGGCCAGTCGATCATCCGCAGGGCGGCCGGCACCCTGAAGAAGGTGACGATGGAACTCGGCGGCAAGTCCGCCAACATCGTCTTCGCCGACGCCGACCTCGACGCCGCCGAGGAACTGGCCTTCTTCGGCATCTACTACAACAAGGGCGAGATCTGCACCGCCGGCTCCCGGCTGCTGCTCCAGCGTCCCATCCACGACGAGCTGGTCGAACGCCTCGTGCGCCGGGCCGCCGCCCTCAAACCCGGCGACCCGCGCGACCCCGCCACCCTCTTCGGGCCCCTCGCCCACCGCGGCCAGTTCGACAAGGTCAGCTCGTACATCGAGATCGGCGAGAAGGAGGGCGCGGTCCTGCGGACCGGCGGCACCGGCTGGACCCCCGAGGGAGCCTCCAGCGAAGGCCTGTACTTCCTCCCGACCGTCTTCACCGGCGTCGACAACGGGATGCGCATCGCCCAGGAGGAGATCTTCGGCCCGGTCCTGTCGGTCATCCCCTTCGACACCGAGGAGGACGCCGTCCGCATCGCCAACGACAGCGCGTACGGCCTCGCCGCCGGCGTCCACACCAAGGACCTGCGCCGGGCCCACCGCGTCGCCTCCCAGATCAAGGCCGGCACGGTCTGGGTCAACTGCTACAACCAGTACGACCCCGCGGTGCCCTACGGCGGCTACAAGGCCTCCGGCTTCGGCCGCGAGTGCGGTCCCGAATCCCTGGAGAGCTACACCCAGACCAAGTCGGTCTGGATCGGCATGGACTGACAGCGGCGGATCCCCTTCCCGAGGAGCGGCTATGCGGACAGGCATCATCGGCACCGGGCGGATCGGCACGGTCCTCGCGAGGATCCTCGTGGCGGCGGGCCACCAGGTGGTCCTCGCGGGCTCCCGGGGCCCGCAGGCCCTCGGCCCGCTCGTGGCCGAGCTGGGACCGGCGGCCTCGGCGGCGCACCCCGCCGAGGCCGCCGCCCAGGCGGAACTCCTGGTGCTGATGGTGCCCTTCGAGCGCGTGAGGGGACTGCTCCCGCCGCGCGTCGTGCAGGACAAGGTGCTGGTGGACGCGACGAACGCGTTCGGCGGCCCCGGCGCCCCCGCCGACCTCGGCGGGCGCGCCTCCAGCGACCTGGTCGCCGAGTGGTATCCGGACGCCCAGGTCGTGAAATCACTGAACACCATGCATTTCGAAACACTCGCCGTCGCGGGAACCGCACCCGGAGAGCGCCTGGCGCATTTCACCGCGGGCGACGACGCGAAAGCGAAGGAAATCGTCGCGGGAATCATCACGGATCTCGGATTCGCCCCCGTGGACACCGGTCCGCTGCACTCCGGTGGAATTCTCCAACAGCCCGGCGGGCCCCTCTTCAACCGGCCCCTCACGAAAGCGCAGGCGCTGGCATGGATATCACACTGAACGTGAACGGAAGACCCGAGCGGTTCTCGGCGCCACCGAACGAACTGCTCGTGGAACGGCTCCGCGACGGCCTCGGCCTGACCGGCACCAAGGTCGGCTGCGACACCGGCCAGTGCGGCTCCTGCGTGGTCCGCCTCGACGGCCGCTCCGTCAAGAGCTGCCTGGTCCTCACCGCCTCCGCCGCCGGCGCCGAGGTCGCCACCATCGAAGGCGTCACCACCCGCGGCGGGGAACTGTCCGGCCTCCAGGAGGCCCTGCGCCGGGAACACGGCACCCAGTGCGGCTTCTGCACCCCCGGCATGGTCATGGCCCTCGGCGAGCTCGTCGACGCCACCGCCGACGGCCCGGCCCCCACCGAGCCCGAGATCCGCGAGTGGCTCACCGGCAACCTGTGCCGCTGCACCGGCTACCACAGCGTCGTACGGGGAGTGCAGCGCGCCTGCGCGGCCGGCCGCGACGAGGTGCCCGCCGGCACCGCCGCATCCACCGCAGCCGCACCGGAGGTGTGAGGGACATGACCACCGTGACGGGGGAGCCCCCGGCCGACCGGGGCGGCGTACTCGGGCAGCCGCTGGACAGCCGCGAGGATCCGCAGCTGCTGCGCGGCGAGGCCACGTACGTGGCGGACATCGACCTGCCGGGCACCGCGCACATGGCCATCCTGGGCAGCCCGGTGGCCCACGCGCGGATCCTGTCCATCGAGACCAAGGCCGCCGAGCAGCTGCCCGGAGTGCTGAAGGTGGCCACCGCGGCCGACTTCACCGACGTCATGCCGCTGCCCTGCATCTGGATCCCCGGCGGCGTCGAGAGCCACTTCCCGCCGCACCCCTACGGACTGCCCGGCGCCCGCCCGGTCCTCACCGGCGACACCGTCCGCCACGTCGGCGACCCCATCGCCGCGGTCGTCGCCGAGACCCCGCGGCAGGCCGCCGCGGCCCTGGCCGCCATCGCCGTCGAGTACGAGCCGCTGCCCGTCGTCACCCGCGCCGACGAGGCCCTCGCCGACGGCGCGCCCCAGCTCCACGAGGCCGTCCCGGGCAACCTCAACGCGTACTGGACCTGCGGCGACAAGGACCGCACCGACGCCGCTATCGCCGCCGCCGAGGTCACCGTCGAACTCGACCTGGTCAACCAGCGCACCATCAACAGCCCCATCGAACCGCGCGGAGCCGTCGGCGACTACGACCCGGCCACCGGCGAGTACACCCTCTACGCCTCCACCCAGGGCCCGCACAACCACCGCTTCCTGCTCTCCGCGCTGGTCCTCGGCATCCCCTTCAACAAGCTCCGGGTGATCGCCCCGACCGTCGGCGGCAGCTTCGGCACCAAGGGCTACCTGTATCCCGACATGCCCCTGGTCCTGCTGCTCTCCAAGGCGCTCGGCCGGCCCGTGAAATGGGTGGACACCCGTACCGGGCTGATGAACTCCACCGTCCAGGGCCGCGACCACCGCCAGCACGTCACCCTCGCCGGCACCCGCGACGGCCGCATCACCGCGGTGCGCTGCACCAGCCACGCCAACCTCGGCGCGTACCCCTCGACGATCGGCCCCGGCGTCGCCACCGCCCTGATGGGCCGCTCCATCAGCGGCATGTACGCCATCGACGCCGCCTTCTGCGAGGTGTACGCCGCCTTCACCAACACCGTCCCGCTCGGCGCGCAGCGCGGCAGCGGACGCGCCGAGGCCGCCTTCCTCATGGAGCGGCTCGTTGACCGGTACGCCTCCGAGATCGGCATGGACCCGGCGGAGGTGCGGCGCAGGAACCTGGTGCCGAAGGAGAAGTTCCCCTACGACAACGGTCTCGGCTGGACCTACGACTCCGGGGACTACCGGCTGAACTTCGACAAGGCCGTCGAACTGTCCGGCTACGCCGACATGCCCGCCCGCAAGGCCGAGGCCCGTACCCGCGGCAAGCGCCTCGGCGTCGGCATCGCCACCTACGTCGCGATCTGCGGCGTCGGCCCCTCGACCCGGATGTCGCAGGAGGGCATGCTCGGCGGCACCTGGGAGAGCGCCAACATCCGCGTCCACCCCACCGGCGAGGTCACCGTCACCGTCGGCTCCGCCTCCACCGGCCAGAGCCACGGCACCGTCTTCGCGCAGGTCGCCGCGGACGAGCTGGGCATCGACCCCGCGACCGTCCAGGTCCACGAGGGCGACACGCAGAAGGCCCCGTACGGACAGGGCACCTACGGCTCCCGCTCCTACAGCATGGCCGCGCCCGCCGTGGCCCTCACCGCCCGCAAGCTCAAGGCCAAACTGGTCCGGGCCGGCGCCGTCTTCCTGGGCGTGCCCGAGGACAGGGTCGTCTACGAGGGCGGCGGCGTCCACGAAGAGGGGAACCCGCAGAACGCCAAGACCTTCGCCGAACTGGCCATGGCCATGTGGTACGGGTGGGGACTGCCCCCCGAGATCGAGCCGGCGCTGGACGAGACCACCCACTTCGACCCGCCGGACTTCAACTACCCTTTCGGCACGCACGTCGCCGTCGTCGAGATCGACGAACTGACCGGCGAGACCGAGGTGGTCGCCTACACCGCCGTCGACGACGCCGGCCACATCGGCAACCCGAAGATCGTCCAGGGGCAGATCGAGGGCAGCATCGTGCACGGCCTGGGCCAGGCCCTGATGGAGGCAGCCGAATACGACGAGAACGGCCGGCTGCTCAGCGCCGACCTCGGCCACTACGCCCTGCCGCGCGCGGCCGACGTGCCGTTCTTCGCGCTCGACAAGACCGTCACGCCCAGCCCGCACAACCCGCTCGGGGCCAAGGGAGCGGGCGAGATCGCCACCGTCCCACCCGCCGCCGCCGTGGTCAACGCCGTCGTCGACGCCCTCTCCGACCTGGGCGTCCGGCACATCGACATGCCGCTCACCCCCGAGAAGGTCTGGCGCCGCCTGAGAGGGGAATCCCAGTGATCCTCACCGAGTTCGACTACGCCCGCCCCGCCGGCCTCGACGAGGCGCTCGCCCTGCTGGCGGGGACCCGCGGCGCCCGGGTGCTGGCCGGCGGCCAGAGCCTGCTGCCCGACCTGCGTACCGGAGCCGACGAGGCCCGCCTGCTCGTCGACATCCGGCAGCTGGCCGAGCTGCGCGGAACCACCCGCACCCCGGACGGCCGCCTGCTGCGCGTCGGGGCCCTCACCACACTCGCCGGCCTGGCCGCCGACCCGCTGGTGCTCGCCGGAGCACCGGAACTGGCCGCCGCGGCCCGCGCCAACGGCGACCCGCAGGTCCGCAACCTCGGCACGGTCGGCGGCAACCTGGCCGCCGCCGGGCGGCCCACCGACCTGCCGGTCGCCGCCCTCGCCGCCGACGCCGTCGTCGAACTGGCCGGGCCGGGCGGCCGCACCACCCTCCCGGCCGAGGAGTTCGCCGCCGCCGGCGCACCCGCCGGCCAGATCCTCACCGCCCTGCTCGTGCCCGCCGCCGGGCCGGCCGCCGCCTTCGAGAAGTCCGCCGACCGCGCCACCCGCTACCCCGTCTGCGCCACCGCCGTACGGATCACCCCCGACGGGCCGCGCATCGCCGTCACCGGAGCCACCCCCCGGCCGCTGCGCCTGCGCGGGGTCGAGGACCGGCTGCGCGGGGGCCCGTACGACACGGACGCCGTACTCACCGCCTTCCGCGCCGAACCCCGGGAGCTGTTCGTCCCCGGCCGCGGCACCTCGGCCGAGTACCTCGGCCACCTCGCGGGGGTCCTCACCGCCCGAGCACTGCAGAGGGCCGCGCGGGCCCTCGCCTGACCGACCGACCACGGGCCCTCCCGGGGCCCATCACGGGGGAGTTGAGTGAAGCAGTGGCCGAACCGTCCCGATCGACCACGGAGACATCCGTGTCCCCAGCCGCCCGCGCGGCCGGCCCGCCCAGAGGCTCCGGCTTCTGGGTGGTGGGCGCCGTCCTCGTGCTGCTGATGCTCTCCTCCTCCGTACCCTCCGCCCTCTACGTGCTCTACCAGCAGAAGTGGGACCTGTCCTCCGGCACGATCACGGTGGTCTTCGCCCTGTACGCCGTCACCGTGCTGGCCGGGCTCCTGCTCTTCGGCTCCCTCTCCGACACCCTGGGCCGGCGCCCGGTCCTGGGCACCGGACTGGTCCTGGCGATCGTCTCCATGGCCCTGTTCGCCGGAGCCCAGGGGCTCGGACCGCTCCTCGCCGCCCGCGCCGTGCAGGGGCTCGCCGTGGGCCTCGCCACCGGCGCGATGGGCGCGGCCCTGCTGGAACTGGCCCCCGCCTCCCGCCCGGCCCTGGGAGCCCAGGTCAACAGCGCCGGACCGACCATCGGGATCGGGCTCGGCGGGATCGGCGCCGGACTGCTCGTCCAGTACGCGCCCGCACCGACCGTCCTCAGCTATCTGCTGCTCATCGGGGCCTTCGCCGTCACCCTGGTGGGTGTCGTGCGCATGCCGGAGAGCGCTCCCGGCGCCGGCGGCCGGCCGCGGGTGGTCCCGCACCGGATCCACGTACCGGCGGGCGCCCGGGGCCGCTTCCTGGTCCTCGTCCTGACCATCGTGGCCGTCTGGTCCGTGGGCGGCTTCTACCTCTCGCTCGGCCCGCACCTGGCCCTGTCCCTGCTCCGGTCCACGAACTACCTCGTCGGCGGGGCCACGGTCGCCCTGCTCGCCGGCGCCGCCACCGTCGCCCAGCTGATGCTCGGCCGCACCGCGGCGCTGCGCACCGCCGTCCTCGGGCTGCTCGGCATGCTCACCGGTCTCGGGGCGGTGCTGCTCGCGCTGGGCCTCGGCTCGGCTCCCGTGTTCCTGGTGGCCACGGCCGTCCTCGGCGGCGGCTGGGGGGCCGCCTTCCTCGGCGCCTTCCGGGCGCTGAGCGGACTGGCGGATCCGGCACACCGCGGTGAACTGACCGCCGCGGTCTACGTCTTCGCGTACCTCGCGATGAGCGTGCCGGCCGTGCTCGCCGGGATGCTCACCAACATCCACGGGCTGCACCGGACCTCGGTCGGCTTCATGGCCGCCGTCGCCGCGATGTGCGCGGTGGCCCTGCTGGCCACCGTACGGCTGGCCGCCCGGACCCGGGCAGAGGGGAGCGCGGCATGAACACGCGGGAGCTGCGCTCCGCCCTACGGGCCCTGGAGGTCTTCGCGGGGATCACCGAGGAACAGCTGGACTGGCTGGTCTCGGTGTCCCGGCCGCAGGTCCTCGCCGACGGGGAGGTGCTCTTCCGGGACGGGGAGGAGGCCACCAGCTTCCACGTGCTGCTCTCGGGCGGGCTCGTCGTCACCAAGGTCGTCGACGGCCGGGAGGAGGTGCTCACCCGGCACTCCACCGAGGAGGAGGGCGCCGCGGCCGAGGACCACGACGGCAAGCCCCCGGCCGCCCACCGCTTCACCGGCGAACTGCCGCTGCTGACGGACGGCGCGTACGTGGCCACCGCCGCCGCGAGCGGGCCGTCGACCACGGTCGTGGCCTACCCCAGGGCGGTCTTCTTCGAGATGCTCACGCGCTGCCACGGGGTGGCCGCCGTACTGATCCCCGTCCTGGCCTGGCGCATCAAGTCCTCCGAGGTCCAGGCCCGCAAACGGGCCACCGTGGAGGCGCTGGGCACCCTCGCGGCGGGGCTCGCGCACGAGCTGAACAACCCGGCGGCCGCGGTCGCCCGGGCCGCGCAGGAACTGGCCCCCGCCCTGGAGCGGCTCACCAGGACCGCCCAGGAATGGGGCGCGGCCGCCACCCCCGCCGAGCGGGCCGTCCTCGACCGGCTCACCGGGGAACTGGACGCGCTGCCGCCGCCGGTCACCACCGACCCGCTGGCCCAGGCCGACGCCGAGGAGGAGATCGCCGACTGGGCGGAGAGGGCCGGCGCCGAACGCTCCGGCCTGCTCGGCTCGGGCGTCTCCGACCTCGGACTCGACCTGGGCCGGCTGCTGGAGCGGACGGAGGGCGTCGGCAAGGAGGCCCTCGCCCGGGCCCTCGACCACCTGGCGGCGCTGCTGGAGGTCCGCTCGCTCGCCGCCGAGCTGCGGGCCGCGGGCCCGAGGATCTCCCAACTCGTCTCGGCCACCCGGGATTACGCCAATCTCGACCGGGCGCCCGAGCAGCGCTTCCCGGTGACCGAGGGACTGGAGAACACGCTGGTCGTGCTGCGTGCCAAGCTCGACGGCATCAGCATCGTCCGTGCGTACGAGCCGCACCTGCCCGAACTGACGGGCTATCCGAGCGAGTTGAACCAGGTGTGGACCAACCTCGTCGACAACGCCGTCGAGGCCATGGAGGGCGCCGGCGTACTGACACTGAGCGCCCGGGCCGAGGGCGTCTGCATGGTCGTGGAGATCACCGACACCGGCCGGGGCATCCCGGCGGAGTCCCTGCCGCGGATCTTCGAACCCTTCTACACGACCAAGGACGTGGGCAAGGGAACGGGCCTGGGGCTGCACCTCAGCTACCGCATCGTGACCCAGCGCCACCGCGGGTCGCTCACGGCCCGCTCACGCCCCGGCGAGACCCGGATGGTCGTGCGGCTGCCCTTCGCGGGCAGCGCCGAATCCTGCCTCCCACCTGCGCACACACCCGATACCGCACAGGAAACCGCATCCTCGCGCGCCCCGGGCGCCCTTCCCAGTTGAAACGGAGTCGACATGGCCAAGTACGACATCTCCACGCTGCACCCGGTGTTCGTCCGCCAGATGGAGGCGCTGGCCGCCCTGGACATCGAGGCGGTGATGAAGAACTACACCGACGACGCCGTGCTGCTGCGCTTCGAGGGCGTCTCGGTGGGCATCGAGGCGGTCCGTGAGACCTTCACCGGCTATCTCACGGTGAAGCCCACGCTGGTGGAACTCCAGGAGTACATCGAGACCGAGGACACCATCTTCTACCGGGCGATCATGAACCTGAACGGCGAACCGGAGCACGCGTTCGGGACACTCGTGGTCCGCGATGGCCGAATCTGGCGCCAGACGGCCGGCTTCGGCGGCTGAGACCGGAAATCTGGGTAGCGTGTGCGGGGAGGGGCGGCAGAACGCGCTCTCCCCGTATGCGCGGCCCACGGCCCGCGTAGAGAAACGGTAAAGGGGAGGTCATGGAAAATGAAACCGGGCGGGTCGAGGCATTCAGTGACGGCGTATTCGCCATCATCATTACGATCCTCGTCCTGGAATTAAAGGTTCCGGAAGAAACCGGGGCCGACTTCTGGCACGGCGTCCGCGAACAATGGCCCCATTACGCCGCCTATGTGGTGAGCTTCCTCATCATTGGTGTGATGTGGGTGAACCACCACACCATCTTCAGTCACCTGAAGCGGGTCGACCGTCCGCTGTTGTTCCTGAACCTCATGGTGCTGATGGTGGTCTCGGTGATCCCGTACACCACCAACGTGCTCGCCGAACACCTCACCGAAGGCGGCTCCGCCGGCCCGGCCGCCGTGCTCTACAGCCTCGTCACCGTGGCCTACGCCTTGGCGTTCCTGCTCTTCTGGTGGTACGTCACCCGGGTGGGGCACCTCTTCCACGAGCAGGTGGACAAGGACGGCGCACGAGCCACGCGAGTGCGTTTCGGCCTCGGCGCCATCGCCTACCCCTGCACGGTCGTCCTGGCCTTCTTCTCCGCACCGCTCACCCTTGTCGCGCACTTCCTGATCGCGATCTACTATGCGGCGAACCAGATCCCCATCCCCCTCGTGGTAGAGGAAGAGCGGCTCCAATCTGCCAGCGACCTCAGGAAGTAGCCGCAGGGGCCTACGGCCGTTCTCCGCGGTCAAGTAGGGTATCGGATCTAGCTGGTCGCGGGGGAGGCACCAGATGGCTCGCGCAGTCCTGCCGGAGGATTCCGCCAAGGAAGTCCCCGAATTGATCGATGTCATGATCTCTCTTCTCTTTGAGTCCTTACCCCGGCGGGACCAGCGAAACTGGGCCCGCGTTTATCTGAACGGCCTCGTGCGGACCAACGGGAAGAAAACAATCCGTAACATCGCCGGAACCGGAGCGAGCTCCGTCGAGCAGAGCCTGCAGCAGTTCATCAGCAAGTCCCCCTGGGACTGGACGCCCGTACGGCGCTCCCTCGCCCAGCACCTCGAACGCACCGCACAGCGCCCGCTGGCCTGGGTGCTCCAGCCCATGGTCATCGAAAAGGCCGGCGACCGCTCGGTCGGCGTCGGCCGGCAGTTCGTCCCCCAGCTCGGCCGCACCGCCAACTGCCAGCAGGCCAGCGGGATCTGGCTCGCCTCCAGCGAGGCCAGCTTCCCCGTCGAATGGACCCTCACCCTCCCCGGACCCTGGACCAGCGAACTCATGCGCCGCCGCCGGGCCGGCATCCCCGACACCGCCCGCTCCCTCACCCCCGCCCAGGACGCCGTACACGCCGTCCAGCGGATGGCCGCCACCTGGCAACTCCAGCGCCGGCCCGTGGTGATGGAGGTCGCCAACGGCGACCTTCCGCAGAGCATCGACTCGTTCGCCCTCCAGGACATCCCCTTCGTCTTCAAGGTCGACGGCTCGCTGCCCGTCTCCTTCGGCGGTGCGGGCCGGCACAAACCCGGCCCGCACACCGCCCCCGCACGCGAACTCATCGACTCCCTGCGCTCCCAGCGCCGCGTCGTCGAATGGACCCGGCACGGCCGGGCCGAAGGAGCGGTGACCCTGCTGACCTCGGCCCCGATCTTCGCCGCCCCCTGCGAGGACCGCCCCGCGTCCGCCCCGCCCATCCCGCTGCTGCTGGTCGGGGCCTGGACCGAAACGGCCCTGCTCCCCTCCGAGTTCTGGATCACCAACATCGGGGACCGGCCGCTCGCCCAGCTCTTCCTGCTCGCCAAACTCACCGACCGGGTCTCCCTCGACTTCACCGAGACCTGCGAACCGGTCGGCATCCGCGACTTCGAGGGCCGCTCCTTCCGCGGCTGGCACCACCACGCCACCCTGGCGAGCGTCGCCCACGCCGCGAAACTGCTCTCCGCACGCCCCCACGCCCGTGACCCGTACCCCGGCCCCGCGCGCCCCGCCGCCCTCAGGCAGACCACCACCCTGCCCCGGCCCGCCGCAGCACACCCGGCCACCCCCGCCGTGCTGCCGCCGCACCTGCCCGGACAGACCCCACGCCGCGAATACATCCGCTGATGCTCGACATCGCCGCGGAGCTGCGCGCCTGGTGCGCCGCGCGCCGGGAATTCGCCCTGGCCACCGTGGTCGCCGTCAGCGGCAGCGCGCCGCGCGGCCCCGGCGCCTCGCTCGCCGTCGACGACCGCGGCACCGCGCTCGGCTCCGTGTCCGGGGGCTGCGTCGAATCCGCCGTCCACGACCTGTGCCTCGACGCGATCAGCACCGGCCGCGGCGGCCTGCACCGCTTCGGCTACAGCGACGACGACGCCTTCGCCGTGGGCCTGACCTGCGGCGGAGTCCTCGACATCCTGGTCACCCCGGTGCGCGGCCGCGACCCGGTACGGCCCGTCCTCGGCTCGGTCCTCGACGCCGCCGCGGACGGGGCCCGGGCCGCGCTCGCCCGCGTCGTGTCCGGCCCGCCGCGCCAGCTCGGCCGGGCCCTCGCCGTCCACGCCGACGGCTCCTACGAGGGCGGACTCGCCGGCGGCGCCGCCCTCGACCGGGCCGCCGCCGTCCGGGCCCGTGCCCTGCTCCTCGCCGGACACACCGGCACCGCCGAGCTCGGCACCGCCGGCGGGCTGTGCGGGGAGCCCCTGACCCTGCTCGTCGAGTCCGCCGCCGAACCGCCCCGGCTGATCGTCTACGGGGCCATCGACTTCGCCGCCGCCCTGGCCCGGATCGGCGCCTTCCTGGGCCACCGGGTCACCGTGTGCGACGCCCGGCCCGTCTTCGCGACCCCGGCGCGCTTCCCCGCCGCCGACGAGGTGGTCGTCGACTGGCCCCACCGCCATCTCGCCGCGGAGTGGGAAGCGGGCCGGCTGGACTCCCGTACCGCCGTCTGCGTCCTCACCCACGACGCGAAATTCGACGTACCGCTGCTGGAGCTGGCCCTGCGGCTGCCGCTCGGCTACGTCGGCGCCATGGGATCGCGGCGCACCCACACCGAACGCGTCGGGCGGCTGCGCGAGGAAGGGGTCACGGACGGCGCCCTGGCCCGGCTGCGCTCACCCATCGGCCTCGACCTCGGCGGCGCCACCCCCGAGGAGACCGCGCTGGCCATCGCCGCCGAGTTCACGGCCCTCCGGCACGGCGGATCGGCCGCCCCCCTGACCGCCACCACCGGCCCCGTCCACCGCAGACCGGCACCCGCACCCCGCGCCGTGGCCGCCCTCAGCCCGCCCCGCCCCTGACGTGCTCCACGACCCGGTGGAACTCCGCCGACGGGGAGAAATCGACGTACTCCGTGTCGGCGAGCGCCACGGGGACGTGCCCCGGACCCCAGTAGAAGGCCTGCCCCTCCTCGTACACCTGCTCCCCGTCCCGGGTGCGCATCAGCAGCCGGCCCTTGAGGAGGTACCCCCAGTGCGGGCACGGGCACATGTCGTCCGGAAGCCCCTTGAGGGCCTCCGTGAAGTCGGTGCCCTGCGGGAGCCGGAAGAACCCGACGGTGAGATCGCCGCCGATCTCCCGCACCCGCACCTCCAGTCCGCCGCCCTCCACCGCGATGGGTGCCTCTTCCCGCGTCGTCGCCGTCATGGATCCTCCACCCGGCCGTTCGGCCCGGACGTCCCGGGACCGTCCTTGCCCTTCCACTGTGACCCGGACCGGTGCATCCTGCCCCTGCGGGGGCGGGCCGCCGCACCCCTACGGGACCAGGGTCCCGTAGGAAGACACCACACGGTCCGCGACGCCTTGGACGATCGGCCCGGGCGGCATGAACCCGAGGCCGTGGGAGAATGAAGTACGTGCGTTTCCTCGGCTGCACCCTGTCGAGGTACCTCCGATTGACTGGGATGTTCAGCACGTGCGTTTCCTCAATGACCTGAAGCCGCCGTACGACCTCACGTACGACGATGTGTTCATGGTGCCGAGCCGCTCCGCGGTCGGTTCCCGCCAGGCCGTCGACCTCTCCTCGCCCGACGGGACCGGCACCACCATTCCCCTGGTCGTGGCGAACATGACCGCGATCGCCGGCCGCCGGATGGCCGAGACCGTCGCCCGCCGCGGCGGCATCGTCGTCATCCCGCAGGACATCCCGATCGAGGTCGTCACCGACGTCATCTCCTGGGTGAAGACCCGCCACCTCGTGCTCGACACCCCGATCACACTGGCGCCCACCCAGACCGTCGCGGACGCACTGTCCCTGCTGCCCAAGCGCGCCCACGGCGCCGGTGTCGTCGTCGACGGCGAGGGCCGCCCGGTCGGCGTCGTCACCGAGCACGACCTGAGCGGCGTCGACCGCTTCACCCAGCTCTCCGAGGTCATGTCGAAGGAGCTGCTGCTCATCGACGCCGACATCGACCCGCGCGAGGCCTTCAACCAGCTCGACGCCGGCCACCGCAAGCTGGCCCCGGCCGTCGACAAGGACGGCAGGCTCGTCGGCATCCTCACCCGCAAGGGCGCCCTGCGCGCGACCCTTTACACCCCGGCCACCGACGCCAACGGCAAGCTGCGCATCGCGGCCGCCATCGGCATCAACGGCGACTTCGTGGCCAAGGCCAAGCAGCTGCTCGACGCGGGCGTGGACACGCTCGTCATCGACACGGCGCACGGCCACCAGGAGTCGATGATCAACGCGATCAAGGCCGTCCGCGCCCTGGACCCGCAGGTCCCGATCGTGGCCGGCAACATCGTCGCCGCCGAGGGCGTCAAGGACCTCATCGACGCCGGCGCGGACATCATCAAGGTCGGTGTGGGCCCCGGCGCCATGTGCACCACCCGCATGATGACCGGCGTGGGCCGCCCGCAGTTCTCCGCGGTGCTGGAGTGCGCGGCCGAGGCCAAGAAGTACGGCAAGCACGTCTGGGCCGACGGCGGCGTCCGCCACCCGCGCGACGTGGCGATGGCGCTGGCCGCCGGCGCCTCCAACGTCATGATCGGCTCCTGGTTCGCCGGTACGTACGAGTCCCCGGGCGACCTCCAGCAGTCCGCCGAGGGCCGCCTGTACAAGGAGTCCTTCGGTATGGCCTCCGCCCGCGCGGTGCAGAACCGCACGAGCGAGGAGTCGGCCTACGACCGCGCCCGCAAGGGCCTGTTCGAGGAGGGCATCTCCACCTCGCGCATGTTCCTCGACCCGGCCCGCCCGGGCGTCGAGGACCTGATCGACTCGATCATCGCGGGCGTCCGCTCCTCCTGCACCTACGCCGGTGCCGGCTCCCTCGCGGAGTTCGAGGAGAAGGCCGTGGTCGGCATCCAGTCCGCCGCCGGCTACGCCGAGGGCAAGCCGCTGCACGCCAGCTGGAGCTAGTTTCCGTACCTCGCCGTGGCCCGACGGGCCTGTCCTGCGCGGACGGGCCGGTCGGGCCACGGGCGTTCAGGCCCGGGGCGGGTCCGGGGCGGGTCCGGGGCGGTTCAGGTCCGGGGTGGCAGGGCCTGAACCGACGGGGAACTGTGCACGCCCGCCCGGTACTTGGGGATGCGTACCGTCACCTTCATGCCGGCGCCGACCCCCGTCTCCATCACCGGGCCGTACGCGTCCCCGTACACCTGCCGGATCCGCTCGTCGACGTTGGGCAGTCCCACCCCCGACGAGGAACCCGCCCGCTCCCCGGCCAGGATCCGGCGCAGCAGCTCCGGATCCATCCCCACCCCGTTGTCCTCGACGGTGATCACCGCGTCGGGGCCCGCGTCCTGCGCCGTGATCGTGATCCGGCACTCCTCGGTGGAGTCCTCCAGCCCGTGCTTGACGGCGTTCTCCACCAGCGGCTGCAGACACAGGAACGGCAGCGCCACCGGCAGCACCTCCGGCGCCACCTGCAACGTCACCTTCAGCCGGTCACCGAACCGGGCCCCCGCCAGCGCCAGATACTGCTGGATGGAACGCAACTCCTCGGCCAGCGTGGTGAAATCCCCGTGCCGCCGGAAGGAGTACCGCGTGAAGTCCGCGAACTCCAGCAGAAGTTCCCGCGCCCGCTCCGGATCGGTCCGCACGAACGAGGCGATCGCCGCCAGCGAGTTGAAGATGAAATGCGGGGAGATCTGAGCCCGCAGCGCCTTGATCTCCGCCTCCATCAGCCGGGTGCGTGAGCGGTCCAGCTCCGACAGCTCCAACTGCACCGACACCCACCGGGCCAGCTCCGTCGCGGCCCGCACCAGAACCGCCGACTCCCGCGACCCATACGCCACCAGCGCCCCCAGCACCCCGTCCTCGCCGGTCAGCGGGGCGAACACGGCCCACTTCAACGGACAGTCGGGCCGCTGGCACTCGGTCCGCACGCTCTGGCTGCGCCCCGACTCCAGCATCACCGCCACCCGGGCCATCGCCCGCCGCTGGTGGTGGTCGGCCCCCGGGCCGTCCCACGCCAGCACCGCCTCCCGGTCCGTCAGGCACAGCGCCTCCGTACCCAGCAGCGACCGCAGCCGCCGGGCCGCCTTGCGGGCCGCGTCCTCGGTCAGCCCCGCCCGCAGCGGGGGAGCGGCCAGCGAAGCCGTGTGCAGTGTGTGAAAAGTGGCCCGCTCCACCGGCGTCCCCAGATCCAGGCCCGCCAGACGCTCCCCGCGGCGCGCGTGCCAGCGCCCCGCCGCCCAGCCGACGCCCAGCATCAGGGCCGCGCCCGCCACCGCCAGCACGGCGAGCAGGGCCTGTCCCGCCCCGGTCACCGCCGTCCCCCCGCCCCGTCCCCGGCCACGACCTCCGGCAGGTGCAGCCGGGCCAGGGTGGCCGCCGTACCGGCCGGGATCCGCGACCGGGTGGCCAGCGACACCGCCACCATCGTCAGGAACCCGAGCGGCACCGACCACGCCGCCGGCCAGGCCAGCATCGTGTGCGTCCAGCCTGTCGGAGCCAGCCCGGCCCGCGTCGCCAGGACCGCGCTCAGCGCCGCCCCGCCACCCGTGACCAGCCCCGCCACCGCCCCCGGCGGCGTCAGCCCCCGCCACCAGATGCCCAGCACCAGCAGCGGACAGAACGACGAGGCCGACACGGCGAACGCCAGCCCCACCGCATCCGCCACCGGCACCTCCGTGGCCGCCACGCTCACCCCCAGCGGCACCAGGATCGCCAGCAGCGCCGCCGAGCGGAAACTGCGCACCCCGCGCGTCGGCAGCACGTCCTGGTGCAGCACCCCGGCCACCGCCATCGTCAGCCCCGACGCCGTCGACAGGAACGCCGCGAACGCGCCCCCGGCCAGCAGCGCCCCCAGCAGTTCCCCCAGCACGCCGCCCAGCATCCGCTCGGGCAGCACCAGCACCGCCGCGTCCGCGTCACCGGTCAGCGCCAGCTCCGGGGCGTAGATCCGGCCCAGCGCCCCGTACACCGGCGGCAGCAGGTAGAAGGCGCCGACCAGCCCCAGCACCGCCAGCGTCGTGCGCCGCGCCGCCCGCCCGTTGGGGCTGGTGTAGAACCGCACCGCCACGTGCGGCAGCCCCATCGTCCCCAGGAACGTGGCCAGGATCAGCCCGTACGTGGCGTACAGCCGGTACTCCCGCAGCTCCCCGGACGGCGGCTCCGACCAGGTGCCCGCCCCGGAACCCGGTTCCTCCCGCGCGTCCGGCACCGGCGTGTCCGGGGCGAACTCCAGCCGCGCGTGGGCCCGCACGGCATGCTCGCCGGCGGCCAGCACCAGCGGCTCCGCCACATGGGAGCGCCCGTCCACCTGCCCCGTCACCGTCACCGCGAGCGGCTCCTTCACCGACAGCCGCACGTCCTGCGCGAGCGTCACCGACGTGGCCTCGCGGAAGACCGCCGGGGCGTCGAAGGTGGCCCGCGGCGCGCCGTCCCCGGCCCACGCGGCGATCAGGAAGAACGCCGGGACCAGCAGAGCGGTGAGCTTGAGCCAGTACTGGAAGGCCTGCACGAAGGTGATGCTGCGCATCCCCCCGGCGGCCACCGCGACGCTGACCACACCGGCCACGACCAGCCCGCCGGCCCAGTGCGGGGCCCCGGTGAGGATCTCCAGGGTCAGCCCGGCCCCCTGCAACTGCGGCAGCAGGTACAGCCAGCCCACCCCGACCACGAACAGCACCGCGATCCGGCGCACCGTCCGGGACTCCAGCCGCGCCTCCGCGAAGTCGGGCAGCGTGTACGCGCCGGAGCGGCGCAGCGGCGCCGCGACCAGGGCCAGCAGCACCACATACCCGGCGGTGTAGCCCACCGGGTACCAGAGCATCCCCGGCCCCTGGAGCAGCACCAGACCCGCCACGCCGAGGAACGACGCGGCGGAGAGGTACTCCCCGCTGATCGCCGCCGCGTTCAGCCGCGGCCCCACCGTCCGTGAGGCCACGTAGAAGTCCGAGGTGGTCCGGGATATCCGCAGGCCCAGCGCGCCGAGCAGCAGCGTGACCAGCACGACGACGGCGACCGCGGTCAGCGCGTACGTCTGGTTCACCGGGGCGGTCCTTCGGACGGGGAGGGGTGACCGGAGTCTACGCACGCCCCCGACCGGGCGACAGACACGATTCGGACCCTGCCGGTCCCCCGCTCAGACGGCCGGGTCGCGGTGCTCGGCGCAGTCCCGCAGGGCGATCTCCAGCTCCACGTACGACTCCTCGGCCCGCCGGAACGCCAGCGTCAGCGCCGCCTCCGCGCGCGGCGGGACCTGGTCGCGGGCGCCCTCGCAGGACTCGTAGAGGATGTCCGCCCAGCGGGCGGCCGCACTGCGCAGCAGGGCGAGCAGCGCCTCGGCCTCGGCGGGCCCCGCCGGCCGCCTCCGCGGCAGCCCGCTCAGGGCGTCGACCAGCGCCTGGACCTCGGACATCTCGCTCCTCCCGCGCCGGGAAGATCCACGATACGCAGCGGCGACCGCCTCGGCCGGTCGTTCACACCACCGGTGCGGCAGGCGGCTCCCGCGGATCGCCGTACGCCCCTCCCGGTGCGGTGAACGGCATCCGCGCGCGCCCGGCGGTCGCCCGGCCGAGTCCGGCGGTGGCCGTCGGCGGCCGTCGGCGGCCGGTTTCAGCCGGTCGCGTGCCGCATCAGGAGGTCCCGCAGCTCCCGCGCGTGCCTGCGGCTCACCTGGAGCACCGCCGACCCGACCCGGACGGTGGTGGTGCCCGAGTCCAGCCGGAGCTCGTCGATCCGGGCCAGCGCCACCAGATGGCGGCGGTGGATCCGTACGAACCCGCGCGCCGCCCACCGCTCCTCCAGCGTGGACAGCGGGATCCGCACCAGATGGCTGCCCTCGTCGGTGTGCAGGCGCGCGTAGTCGCCCTGCGCCTCGACGTAGGCGATGTCGGCGATCGCCACGAAGCGGGTGACGCCGCCCAGTTCGACCGCGATCTGCTCCGGGCCCCGGTCGGGTACGGCCGCCTCCGGGGCCGGCCGGGGCGCCGCCACCACGGCCGGCGGGACCGCCGGCGGCGCGGCGGCCACCGGCACCTCCTCGGCCCGGCCCAGCTGCGCGCAGGCCCGCCGTACGGCCTCGGCCAGCCGCTCCGGCCGCACCGGCTTGAGTACGTAGTCCACGGCCTTGAGGTCGAAGGCCTGCACGGCGAAACCCTCGTGGGCGGTGACGAAGACGATCAGCGGCGGCCGTGCGAAACCGGCCAGCAGCCGGGCGATGTCCAGCCCGGTCAGACCGGCCATGTGGATGTCGAGGAAGACCACGTCGATGCCGTCGGGCCCGTCCGGACCGGACTCCAGCGCCCGGGTGACCCGGCGCAGGGCCTCGGTGGCGTCCGAGGCGCCCTCGGCGCTGTGCACCCGGGGGTCCGAGCGCAGCAGGTAGAGGAGTTCCTCCAGGAGCGGCTTCTCGTCGTCGACAGCGAGCACACGCAGCATGCGCCCGAGTCTATGACCTGACCCCGCGTACTCCCGGGGCGCGGGAACAGGGCGCGGCCCCTGCCCGGGGGGAGGTGGGGCAGGGGCCGCGCGGACCGTGGTGGGGGGCCGGAGGACCGGAGCGGCTACTGGACGGTGATCAGCTTGCCGTCGGGGGAGACGGCGTACCAGGTGCCGCCCACGCCCTGCCCGTTGGTGTCACCGGGCTTCTTGTCGCCGGAGAAGGTGTAGATCGGCCAGCAGTCGACGGTCTGCTGCTGCTTGCCGTCCGGGCGGTCCATGACCCGGTAGTTCTTCTCGGTGATGCCCTTGGCGTTCGCCTTGTCCACCGGGGGCACGACCGGCCACTTGGTCAGGCAGTCGCCGACGCAGTTGGAGACCATCGGCCAGGCGGTGTCCTTCTTGAAGCGGTAGACGGTCATGCCCTTGCCGTCGACGATGTACTCGCCGAGCTTCGGGTCCTTCGCCACGGACAGGCCGGGCGCCGCCGCCGCGGGGGCCGCCCCGCCCGGTGCGGGCGAGGCGGCGGGAGCCTCCGAGGGCGCGGCCTCGGCCGGGGCGCCCTTCGCCGCCTTCCTGCCGTCCGGGCCGAACGCGAACCACACCCCGCCGACGCCCTGCCCGTTGACGTCACCCGGCTTGGCGTCCTTGTTGAAGCGGTAGGCGGGCCAGCCCGCCACCGTCAGCTGCTTCGTGCCGTCGGCGCGCACCACCTCGCCGAGCAGCGACGGGTTCATGCCCGCGGCGGCGGTGACGTCACCGGCCGCGACCACCGGCCAGGTCTTGGCGCAGTCGCCCTCGCAGTTCGACTTCGGCGGCTCGGCCGTGTCCTTGTCGAAGCGGTAGAGCGTCAGGCCCGCGCTGTCGGTGAGGACGGGGCCCGCCTTCTCGGTGTTGGAGACGGCCAGTTGTCCGCCGGGCTGGTTGCCCGGGCCCGATGCCGCCGCCGGAGCTGCGGCGCCGGCCGGCTGGGCCGTGTCCGATGCCTTGTAATCCGACGGGCCGCAGGCGCTGGCCGCCAGGACGACGGCTACTGCGGCCGCGGCGAAGGTGGTTGCGCGCTTCATGCCCATGTTGATCTCTCCCACATCGTGTCTGTCGTGCCGTCGCCCCCAGCGGCGGCAACTGTGCACAGGACACGCCCCGGTGGGCGGGATCTGTTCACCGCGTCCGGTGTGGGCTGTTTCACTCACCCCGCGCCGAACCCGGTGCGCCGCAGGGCCGTGGCCACAGCGAGGCCGAGCACCTGGTGTCCGGAGTCGTTGGGGTGCAGCCCGTCCGCGAGGTGCTCGGGTCCGAGCAGGTCACGGCCGGGGAGGACGGCGAGCCGGTCGTCGCCGGCGGCGATCCGGTCCCGGGCGGCGCGCTCCATCGCGTCGCGCAGGGCGCCCAGGGTGGCGCCGAGCTTGTTCGGGGTGCGCTCGGCGTCGGGCCGCAGCACGGGGGAGACCAGCAGCAGGGGGGTCCGCGGGTGCCCCTGGCGGACCAGTTCGAGGAAGGCCCGCGTGGTCTCGTACAGCAGGGGCGCCGAGAAGGGCACCCGGGACCAGCAGTTGGTGCCGAAGGCGAGGGTGAGGGCGTCCGCCGGCAGGCCCGCGAGCTGTTCGGCGGTGGCCAGTTCGCCGCGCGCGGCGCCCGCGTAGCCGAGGTTGACGGTGTCCCAGCCGAGGGCCCGGCCGGCGACGGCGGGCCAGCCGTGGGCGGGGCGGGTGGACCACCAGCCCTCGGTGATCGAGTCGCCGTGGACCACCCAGCGCGGCGCCGGCGGCGCGGGGGCCAGGGCGCCGCCGATCCCGCGCAGGCCGAGGACGAGGGGCGACTGGTTCTCGGGCGGGTGGATGGTGAAGGGGCCGCGGAAGGGGCCGTCGCCGGCCCCGAGCCCGATGCGTACGACGGCCTCCGCGGCCGGTTCGGTGAACACCTCGGTGACCACTCCGTGGCGGTCCCACAGCGCGAAGCCGTGGGCGAGGTCGCGCAGGGAGTCCGTGGGGCCGGGCACGGTGGCCCGGTAGCGGATCTCGACGGCCCGCGCGGTCTCGGTGGTGAACTCCAGGCGCACCCCGATGGGCAGGGTGGCCCGCTCACCGGTGTCCCAGGGCAGCCGCATCGTGTCCGCCGGGTCGGCGCGCACCGGACGGCCCTTGTCCAGCCAGGCGACCCCGCGCAGGAAGGGCTGCGGGTCCTGCCACCCGCCGGGGACCTCGTCCCGTTCCCCGCCGCCCTGCCGCCGTTGCGGCCACGCGCCCTGTTCCGGCCAGGCTCCTTGTCCCCACCGGCCGGTCCGCTCCTGCCCTGGTCCGGGCCGGCCCTCGTCGTGCACCGGTGCGCTCACCCTTCGCCTCCGATCGTCGGATACGGGAACTCCATGCCGGCCCGGGCGGCCCCGGGGCCACCGCGTTCACCCGTACCCCGCGGCGTTCGCCCCTACCCCGCACGGGCCCGGTTCCCCCGCGGGCGTGCGGATCCAGGGCGGCACGCTGCGACAGATCTGACGGAGTGTCAAGGGAGGGGGTTTCCGGCGGTCTGCGCAGCGATCGATCATCCCTACGCAACAAACGACTGTCAGTGACCGATCCGCGCAATGATCGTGCGCCAATGTGCAAGGATGGTCCATTACGGGCGGTATCACTCAGCTCGTAGGCTCACTCGCTGTACGTGGAGTGGCGCGGATCGCCTGCTCGGCGGTCCCCCATGCCAGGCCCTTCCCCCGTCGGGCCCTGTCCTGCTCCGGACCGTCGCGGTCGACGCCTCATCCCCGACCTCTGTCGATCCGCAGTGACAAGGAGTCCCCTCGTGCTCGACCACGGCCAGGCGCCACCGCTCGCTTCCGAGCCCCGCAGGCCCGCCCACCCGCTGCTCCGCCGCAAGCCGGTCGAGCTGCTGGTCGCCGAAGGCGGCCAGGGTGAGGGCGGCGCGCTCAAGCGTTCGCTCACCATGTGGCAGCTGACCATGATCAGCATCGGCGCGACCCTGGGCACCGGCATCTTCGTCGTCCTCGGCGAGGCCACCCCGGTCGCCGGCCCGGCCGTCTTCATCGCCTTCATCGTCGCGGGCCTCACCGCGCTGTTCTCGGCGCTCTCCTACGCCGAGCTCGCGGGCTCCATCCCGGTCTCGGGCTCCTCGTACTCCTACGCCTACGCCACCATGGGCGAGCTCATAGCCTGGATCTGCGGCTGGTGCCTGATCCTGGAGTACGGCGTCTCCGTCGCGGCCGTCGCCGTCGGCTGGGGCCAGTACCTCAACGAGCTGCTCGACGGCACGCTCGGCTTCACCATCCCCGAGGGCTTCTCCGCCCCGCTGGGCGAGGGCGGCTACATCAACCTCCCCGCCCTCGTCGTGGTGCTCCTGTGCATGGTCTTCCTGCTCCGCGGGGCCAAGGAGAGCGCCCGGATCAACACGATCATGGTCGTCGTCAAGATCGTGACGCTGGCGCTGTTCATCGTCATCGGCTTCATGGGCATCAAGGCCGGCAACTACACCCCGCTGGCCCCGCTCGGCATCACCGCCATCAGCACCGCCGCCTCCATGCTCTTCTTCTCCTACATCGGTTTCGACGCGGCCTCCACCGCCGGTGAGGAAGCCAAGAACCCGAAGAAGGACCTGCCCCGCGCGATCATGCTCTCGCTGCTGATCGTCACCGCGATCTACTGCCTCGTCGCCCTGGTCGCCGTCGGCGCCATGCCGTGGCAGGAGTTCGAGGGCAGCGAGGCCGCCCTGGCCCAGATCATGGAGAACGTCACCGGCCACTCCTTCTGGAGCGTCATCCTGGCCGCCGGTGCGGTCGTCGCCATCGCCAGCGTCGTCTTCGCCGTGCTCTACGGCCAGACCCGCATCCTCTTCGCCATGTCCCGCGACGGCCTGATGCCGAAGGCCTTCGCCAAGGTCGACGAGAAGACCGGCACCCCGAAGGTCAACACGATCATCGTCTGCCTCTTCTGCGGACTGCTCGCCGCGTTCATCCCGCTGGGTGAGCTGGCCAACGCCACCAGCATCGGCACGCTCTTCGCCTTCGGCCTGGTCAACGTGGCCGTCGTCATCCTGCGCTACACCCGCCCCGACATGCCCCGCACCTTCAAGGTCGCCCTCTTCCCGGTCACCCCGATCCTGGGCTTCCTCTTCTGCGCGTACCTCATGATCGAGCTGCCGATGGCCACGTGGCTGTGCTTCGGTGGCTGGATGGCGGTCGGGCTCGTGATCTACTTCTTCTACGGCATGCGCCGCTCCAGCCTGGCCACCGTGGCCGCCGTGGCCGCCTCGGCCGCGGAGGTCGCTGAACAGAAGTGATTCACCCCCCGTGCGACTGAACGATCTCGACGAACGCATCGTGCACGCCCTCGCCGAGGACGCCCGCCGCTCCTACGCGGACATCGGCTCCGAGGTCGGGCTCTCCGCCCCCGCCGTCAAGCGGCGCGTGGACCGGCTGCGCGCCGAAGGCGCCATCACCGGATTCACCGTCCGCGTCGACCCGGCCGCCATGGGCTGGGAGACCGAGGGCTTCATCGAGATCTACTGTCGCCACAACACCTCGCCGGACGACATCCGGCGAGGACTGGAGAGATACCCCGAGGTGGTGTCCGCGTCGACCGTCACCGGCGACGCGGACGCCCTCGTCCAGATCTTCGCCTCCGACATGCGGCACTTCGAGCGGGTCCTGGAACGCATCGCGGGCGAGCCCTTCGTCGAACGCACGAAGTCCGTCCTCGTCCTGTCCCCGCTCCTGCGCCGCTTCACCTCGGGCGCCCCCGCATAGACCCGCCCGCGCGGGCCGGGAGCGCACCGGTGCCGCGCGGCCTCAGGCGTGCTGCGACGCCTCGTCCTTGATCATCCCGCGCAGCGAGGCCCGGAACTCCGGAGTGTCCTCGTGGCCGTGCACGGTCGCGGCGTGCTGGGCCGCCGCCGCAATGACCTCTTCCTCCTCGCCCGAGATCGCGAGGGTGCAGTTCATCTCGCTGGGGTAGTCCCTGCAGTCCATGACCTTGCGCATGACGAGCCTCCCGGGACGGGTGTCCGCCGGCGCCGACGCCGGACGGTGCGCCTCCCATGATCCTCCTCGCGGGGCCACGGCGAAACCCGGGCGGGGGCCCGTGCCGGCCCCGGGGCGCGACCGGAAAACCGGATGCCCGGAGCACCCGCCGAACGGGAAGGTGTCCCGGTGAACCGAGAAACGATCTCCCACCTGGCCCACGCCCACCACCCCGTCGCCGCCCCGCTGAGCGACACCGCCGTGGCCCGGCTCCTGGACCGCGCCCTGCCCCGCGGTACCGAACGCGTCCTCGACCTCGGCTGCGGCCCCGGTGAATGGCTGCTGCGGTCCCTGCGCGACCGCCCCGCCGTGCACGGCGTCGGCATCGACGTCTCCCGGACCGCCCTCGACCGGGCCGCGGCCGCCGCCCAGGCCCTCGGCGTCGCCGACCGGCTGTCTCTGCACCTGCGGCCCGCCGCGGACCACACCGACCCGCACCCCTACGACCTCGTCCTCAGCGTCGGCGCGGCGCACGCCTTCGGCGGGCTCCTGCCCACCCTCGACGCGGCCCGCACCCACCTCGCCCCCGGGGGCCACGTCCTCGTGGGAGACGGCTACTGGGAGCACCCGCCCACCCCCGCCGACCTCCAGGACTTCGGCCCCCTCGCCGACCTGCCCACCCTCGTCGACCAGGTCACAGCGGCCGGCTGGACCCCGGTGTACGGTCACCTCAGCACCCGCGAGGAACTCGACGACTACGAGTGGTCCTGGACCGGCTCCCTGGCCGCCTGGGCCCTCGACCACCCCGACCACCCCGACAGCGCCGAAGCCCTCGACGCAGCGCATGGTCACCGCACCGAATGGCTTCGCGGATACCGTGCCACCTGGGGTTTCGCCACCCTCCTGCTGCGCCGGACCGCCGACTGACCGGCCTCACCGGGCGCGTCGCGCAACGAATCGCCGCCAGAGCCCCTCAACGCGCAACGAATCGCACACCAGCGCGCAACATCGGCGCCTTGTTGCGCCGGGAGGGCGAAACGTACCGTTCATAGGACCGCACCCACCCCTCCTGCCACAGAGGTAGCCCATGCCCCCGCTGCGCACCGCCCTCCTCCAGAGCTCCGGAGTCCTCGGCGACATCGCCGAGAACCTCAAGGCTCTCGACGAGGCCGCCGAGCGCGCCGCACAGGCGGGGGCCGGGCTGCTGGTCACCTCCGAGATGTTCCTGACCGGCTACGCGCTCGACCTCGAGGCCGTCCCCGGCCTCGCCGAGGCGAGCGACGGCGACTCCGCCCGCACCATCGGCGAGATCGCCCGCCGCCACGGCCTCGCGGTCCTCTACGGCTACCCCGAGCGCGACGGCGACACGGTCTACAACTCCGCCCAGCTCATCGGCCCCGACGGCGCCGCCCTCGCGAACTACCGCAAGACCCACCTCTTCGGCTGCTTCGAGCAGGACGCCTTCACCCCCGGCGACACCCCCGTCGTCCAGGCCGACCTCGGCGGCATCCGCATCGGCATCATGATCTGCTACGACGTGGAGTTCCCCGAGAACGTCCGCGCCCACGCGCTCGCCGGCACCGACCTCCTCCTGGTGCCGACCGCCCAGATGCACCCCTTCCAGTTCGTCGCCGAGCACCTCGTCCCCGTCCGGGCCTTCGAGAACCAGATGTACGTCGCGTACGTCAACCGCACCGGCCCCGAGGGCGAGTTCGAGTTCGTCGGCCTCAGCTGCCTGGCGAGCCCCGACGGCACCACCCGTACCCGCGCCGGCCGCGGCGAGGAAATGGTGTTCGGCGAGGTCGACCCCGAGCTGCTCGGCGCCTCGCGCGAGAACAACCCCTACCTGCGCGACCGCCGGCCCGGGCTCTACGCCTCGCTCGTCTGACCCGCACCAGCACTCCCCGCCCCACCCCGCCCCCGCCGCTCCACCCCCCGAGCCCCGCCCGCAAGGAGTCGTACCCCATGACGTCCACGGTGCCCACCACCGCCGTCCCGCACAGCGACGGACAGCCGCCGATCACCATGTTCGGTCCGGACTTCCCGTACGCCTACGACGACTTCCTCGCCCACCCGGCGGGCCTCGGCCAGATACCCGCGACCGAGTTCGGCACCGAGGTCGCCGTCATCGGCGGCGGACTCTCCGGCATCATCTCGGCCTACGAGCTCATGAAGATGGGCCTCAAGCCCGTCGTCTACGAGGCCGACCAGATCGGCGGCCGCCTGCGCACCGTCGGCTTCGAGGGCGCCGAGACCGAGGGCCTCACCGCGGAGATGGGCGCCATGCGCTTCCCGCCCTCCTCCACGGCCCTGCAGCACTACATCGACCTCGTCGGCCTGGTCACCGAGCCCTTCCCGAACCCGCTCGCCGAGGCCACCCCCTCCACGGTCGTCGACCTCAAGGGCGAGTCCCACTACGCGGAGACCATCGCCGACCTCCCGCAGATCTACCGCGATGTCGCCGAGGCCTGGAACGCCTGCCTCGACGAGGGCGCCGACTTCTCCGACATGAACACCGCGATGCGCGAGCGGGACGTCCCGCGCATCCGCGAGATCTGGGCCAAGCTCGTCGAGAAGCTCGACGACGAGACCTTCTACGGCTTCCTGTGCAAGTCGGAGGCCTTCAAGTCCTTCCGCAAGCGCGAGATCTTCGGCCAGGTCGGCTTCGGCACCGGCGGCTGGGACACCGACTTCCCGAACTCTATCCTCGAGATCCTGCGCGTGGTCTACACCGAGGCCGACGACCACCACCGCGGCATCGTCGGCGGCTCGCAGCAGCTGCCGCTGCGCCTGTGGGAGCGCGAGCCCGAGAAGATCGTCCACTGGGCCCAGGGCACCTCGCTGGCCACCCTGCACGGCGGCACCCCGCGCCCCGCCGTGACCCGCCTGCACCGCACCGCCGGCAACCGCATCACCGTCACCGACTCCTCCGGCGACATCCGCACGTACCGCGCCGCGATCTTCACGGCCCAGTCCTGGATGCTGCTGTCGAAGATCGAGTGCGACGACACGCTGTTCCCGATCGACCACTGGACGGCGATCGAGCGCACCCACTACATGGAGTCGTCGAAGCTGTTCGTCCCCGTCGACCGGCCGTTCTGGCTGGACAAGGACGAGGAGACCGGCCGCGACGTCATGTCGATGACGCTGACCGACCGGATGACCCGCGGCACCTACCTGCTGGACAACGGCCCGGACAAGCCCGCCGTCATCTGCCTCTCGTACACCTGGTGCGACGACAGCCTGAAGTGGCTGCCGCTGTCCGCGAACGAGCGGATGGAGGTCATGCTGAAGTCCCTCGGCGAGATCTACCCCAAGGTCGACATCCGCCGCCACATCATCGGCAACCCGGTCACCGTCTCCTGGGAGGACGAGCCCTACTTCATGGGCGCGTTCAAGGCCAACCTCCCCGGCCACTACCGCTACCAGCGCCGCCTGTACACCCACTTCATGCAGGACCGCCTCCCCGAGGACAAGCGCGGCATCTTCCTCGCGGGCGACGACATCTCCTGGACGGCCGGCTGGGCCGAGGGCGCGGTCCAGACCGCCCTCAACGCCGTCTGGGGCGTCATGCACCACCTCGGCGGGTCCACGGACTCCACCAACCCGGGCCCGGGCGACGTCTACGACGAGATCGCCCCGGTCGAACTCCCGGAGGACTGACCCTCCCGGCCCTCCGACAGGGCCCCATGATCACGGGCCGCCGCCCCGCGCCGTCAGCACGCGGGGAGGCGGCCCGTTCTCATACCCGCGTCCCTGCGCCGCGTCGGTCATGCCCGCGTCCCTGCGCCGCGTCGGTCATGCCCGCGTCCCTGCGCCGCGTCGGTCATGCCCGCGTCCCTGCGCCGCGTCGGTCATGCCCGCGACGCCGCCCCGGGCGCCCGGCCCGCTCAGCACTGCCACAGCAGGGCGGCTCGGCCGCACCCGCCGCACACGTGGGCGTACGCCTCCCCGGACCCGAAGTTCATGGCCGTGACCGGGTCCGGCCCCTCCGCCAGGCCCGCCACGAACCCCATCGGCCGGGCGCACGCGGGGCAGTCGGGGGTCTCGTCGTACTGCAGCCAGTCGGGCTCGCCGCCGAGCGAGCCCAGCACCGCCCGCCCGTCCGCCGCGGCCCCCGCGGGCACGACCGCCCGTACGGCGCCCAGCCCCAGCACCTCCGGATCTGCACCGCGCGGCAGGGGTACGGGCATCAGCCCCTCGGTGGGCATCAGCAGGGCCAGGTTCCCGCCCGCGGAGGGGCTCCACTGCTCGCACTCGCCGGGCCGGTGCGCGCACATGAACAGGGCCAGCACACCCGCGCCGAGCACGAGCTGGGCGAGGAACTGCAGTGGGCCCGCGCATGTGCGGCACACGGGCCAGACCATCCCGGCGGGACCCAGCGGCACGCCACCGGTCCGACTGACCGGGGCGTCCGGGGCGACCGGACCGCCGTCGAGGAGAAGTGTCGTCATGGCCGGAATCTATCGGCCGGCCCCGACAGCGGGCCCGGCAGCGCCCCGACGCGGCCCTGACCGTGGCCACAGCGGTCCGGGCCGGGGCGTACGGCGCCCGGAGCCGGGAGCCCGGCGTCAGCCCCGCGGGGTCAGCAGGCAGCGGCCCACCAGGCCGACGCCCGCGTCCAGGGAGTCCGTGAACTCCTCGGCCAGGTCCGGCGCCCGGCGCAGCGTCCACAGCAGCCGGGCCGCCGACCAGGCCCCGGCGCGGGCCCGCTCCAGACTCCACGAGCCGACCAGGTGGGTCAGCGGGTCGGCGATCTCCAGCAGGTCCGGACCCGGCATCAGGTCCTCCCGGATGTGCTCCTCCAGCGCGACCAGCGTGTCGCCGACCCGGTCGAAGTCCGCCTCCAGGGCCCGCGGTTCGCAGTCCAGCTCCCCGCACGTGGACACCACCGCGAGCGCCAGGTCGTGCCCGATGTGCGCGTTGATCCCGGCCAGCGCGTGCTGCAGCGGCCGGATCCCGGGATGCCGGCGGTACTGCAGCAGCGGGCGCCAGCAGGCCGGGGCCCGGTCCGCCTCCACCGCCGTCAGGTACCGCTCCGCGAACCGCACGCTCAGGGTCGCCGCCCGCCGGGGCGCCGGGAAGCCCCCGTGCTCGATCCGCCGGTGCAGGGCCTCCGTCACCGTCAGGTAGACCCGGTTGAAGACGGCGACACCGTCCTGCGCCGGTAGCCGCTCCTCCAGGGCGCGCATCCGCGCCAGCACCGCTTCCATGGGAGGCAGGGTCGCAGGCGCCGGCACGGATCCGGGGAACTTGGCCGTACGCTTCCCCGGTTCGGGCGAAACCCCGTCAACGGGGCTTGTCCTCCGCCGCACCGCCGTCGTCGTAGGCGGACGTGCCCGCGTCGAGCAGGGGCTCCTGTGGCTTCAGGTGCGCGGGGGCGAAATACCGCAGCGCGTGGTAGCCGCCGATGACCACGATCGTGCCCAGCGCGATACCGCCCAGCTCGAAACTGTCCGTGATCTGCAGCTTCACACCGCCGACGCCGATGATGATGCCCGCCGCGGCCGGCACCAGGTTCAGCGGATTGCGCAGGTCCACCCGGCCGTTGACCCAGATCTGGGCGCCGAGCAGGCCGATCATCCCGTACAGGATGACCGTGATCCCGCCGAGCACCCCGCCCGGGATCGCGGCGACGACCGCGCCGAACTTGGGGCACAGGCCGAAGAGCAGCGCGAAGCCCGCAGCCGCCCAGTAGGCCGCCGTGGAGTAGACCCGGGTGGCCGCCATGACGCCGATGTTCTCGGAGTACGTGGTGTTCGGCGGGCCGCCGACCGCCGTGGACAGCATCGACGCGGCGCCGTCCGCCGCGATCGCCGTGCCCAGCTTGTCGTCGAGGGGATCACCGGTCATCTCGCCCACGGCCTTGATGTGCCCCGCGTTCTCGGCGATCAGCGCGATCACCACGGGCAGGGCGATCAGGATCGCCGACCACTCGAAGGACGGCCCGTGGAAGGACGGCAGCCCGATCCAGTCGGCCTTCGCGACGGCGGAGAGGTCCAGACGCCAGTGGTCCACGGCCGCCTCCCCGCCCACCGTCGAGTGGATCTTGCCGAAGAGCAGGTCGAAGAGCCAGGAGATCGCGTACCCGAAGACCAGCCCCAGGAAGATCGCGATACGTGACCAGAAACCGCGCAGGCACACCACGGCGAACCCGGTGAACAGCATGGTCAGCAGCGCCGTCCACTGGTCCTGCGGCCAGTACGTCGACGCCGTCACCGGCGCCAGGTTGAAGCCGATCAGCATCACCACCGCGCCCGTCACGATCGGCGGCATCGCCGTGTGGATGATGCGCGCGCCGAACCGCTGCACCGCGAGACCGGCCAGGAACAGCGCCACGCCGACGACGAACACGGCACCCGTGACGACCGCACTGTCCCCGCCCCCGGCCCGGATCGCCGCCGCGACACCGACGAAGGACAGCGAACAGCCCAGGTACGACGGCACCCGGCCGCGCGTCGCCAGCAGGAAGATCACCGTCGCGATACCGGACATCATGATGGCCAGGTTCGGATCCAGGCCCATCAGGACCGGTGCGACGAAACTCGCGCCGAACATCGCCACGACGTGCTGGGCGCCCAGCCCGGCGGTCCGCGGCCACGACAGCCGCTCCTCGGGCCGCACCACGGCGCCGGGTGCCGGGGTCCGCCCGTCTCCGTGCAGGGTCCACCCCACGCCGAGGCCCATGTTCCACTCCTCTTTCCCGGTCTTCCCGGTCTTCCCGGTATTCCTGGTCATGCTTCCCGGTATTCCTGGTCATGCGGACGAGCGCGGCAGCGGCCGCCCACACAGCCGCGCACACATCGAAGCCGCAGCGCACGGGTGCGTGCCGCTGCGGCCAGTCGACATATTACGGCCGTATATCGGCAGGTTCGTCGAGATCGGCCGCCGGACCGGCCTGCCCGGCGAACCGGCTCCCGGACCGCCCGGCCCGCGGCTTCGGGCGCAGCACCGACGCACCCACCACCAGCGCGAACGCCAGCACCGTCACCAGCCCGAACGACACCACCAGCGAGGTCGCGTCGGCCACCGCCCCGATCGCCGACGGCGCGATGAGCCCCGACGTGTACGTGATCGTCGCGACACCGGCGATCGCCTGCGCCGGCGCCGGCCCGCTGCGCCCCGCCGCGGCGAAGGCCAGCGGGACCACCACCGCGATACCGAGCCCGATCAGGGCGAACCCGGTCAGCGCGCCCGCCGG
Source organism: Streptomyces yangpuensis (assembly GCF_024666385.1). NCBI lineage: Bacteria > Bacillati > Actinomycetota > Actinomycetes > Kitasatosporales > Streptomycetaceae > Streptomyces > Streptomyces yangpuensis. Next base: position 1,344,184 of record NZ_CP102514.1, on the reverse strand, counting down.
AGTGCGGACGCCGACGACGAGCAGCCCGCCGAGGGTGGCCAGCACACCGCCCGCCCGGACCGTGCGCACCGCACCGAAGCGGTCCACCACCCGGTCGCCGACGAGCCGGGCCACGGCCATCGTCAGCGCGAAGGCGGTGGTGGAGGCGGCCGCGAGGCCCGCGTCCGTGTGCAGGACGTCCCGCAGGTAGACCGCCGACCAGTCCAGGCTCGCGCCCTCGGCGAACACCGCGCAGAAGCCGATCGCGCCGATGAGCAGCGCGGACTTCGGCGGCAGCGCGAAGTGCGGTGGCGCCTCGGCGCCCTCCGCGCTCCGCAGGTCCAGTACGCCCTGTACGGCGATCAGAGCGGCCGCGGTCAGCACGAGCGCGGCGACCAGGTGGTGCAGCCGGGCGTCGGTCCCGGCGTGCGCGGCGACCGTACCGGCGGCCGACCCCAGGAGCGCGCCCACGCTCCACATGCCGTGCAGGGAGGACATGATCGAGCGGCCCAGCCGGTTCTCGGTCTCCACGCCCAGCGCGTTCATCGCCACGTCCGACATGCCCGCGGTGGCCCCGTACACGAAGAGGGCGAGGCACAGCACCGGCAGGTTCGGGGCGAGGCTCGGCAGGATCAGCGAGAGGGTCCACAGCACCAGCAGCCCGCGCAGCGCGGTACGCGCCCCGAACCGGTGGTTGATCCGCCCGGCCAGCGGCATCGCGAGCGCCGCGCCCAGGGCGGGGAAGGCGAGCGCGAGCCCCAGGGTGCCCGCGCCGAGCTGGGCGTGGTTCTGGATCCACGGGATGCGGGTGGCGAAGGAGCCGGTGACGGCGCCGTGGGCGCAGAAGACGGCGGCGATGGCGATACGGGCATGGCGCAGGCGCGCCGGGCTGAGGTCGGTGTCCCCGGTCATGACGCATAAACTATCAGGGAACCTGCCTGATAGATAATGGCCCCGACTCCCTAGGATGGGCGCCGTGACTCCAGCCCACGCCCCGCTACCGTCCCCGGCCTCACCCAGCACGGCCCGGGCCATCAACGACCGCCTCGCCCTGCGACTCCTCCAGGACTCCGGGCCGCTGACGGCGACCCAGCTCAAGACCATGACCGGCCTCTCCCGCCCGTCCGTCGCCGACCTCGTCGACCGGCTCACCGACGCGGGCCTCATCGAGGTCGTCGGCGAATCCGGCGCACAACGCCGCGGCCCCAACGCCAAGCTCTACGGGATCGTCGCCGGCCGCGCCCACCTGGCCGCCCTCGACGTCCGCACCGACCGGGTCACCGCCGCCGTCACCGACCTGCTCGGCCACACCCTCGCCGAGGCCGCCCTGCCCGTCGGCGCACCCGAGGACGCGGTCGCCGCCCTGCTGCGCACCGCCCGCGAGGCCGGCGCCGACACACTGCACACCGTCGTCGTCGGCGCCCCGGGCCTGGTCACCCCCGCCACGGGCGAACTCCGCGACACCATCGGCCTCCCGGCCTGGCACCGGGACCTGGTGACCGCCCTGCAGCGGACCCTGCCCGCCGACGTGGCCGTCGAGAACGAGACCAACCTCGCCGCCCTCGCCGAGCAGCGCCTGGGCGTGGCCCGCGACCTGGACTCCTTCGTCCTGCTGTGGCTCGGCGCCGGGGTCGGCGCGGCCGTGGTCCTGGACGGCAGGCTGCGCCGGGGCGCCTCCGGCGGGGCGGGCGAGATCGGCTTCCTCCCCGTACCGGGCACCGGCGGGCTGCCCTCGGCCGCCGACTGCGCGGGCGGCTTCCACGCCCTGGCCGGCCGGGACGCCGTGACCGCACTGGCGCGCGAACACGGCTTCGCGGGCTCCGCGGAACAGGCCGTCACGGGGGCCGCCGGCGAACCCTTCCTCGAAGCCCTCGCCGAACGCCTCGCCCTCGGCGCGGCGGCCGCCGCGGCCCTCCTCGACCCGGGCTGCGTGGTTCTCGCCGGAGAACTCGGCCGCGCGGGCGGCCCCGCCCTGGCCGCCCGGGTCTCCCACCGCCTGGCGAAGCTGACCCCGGTCCCGACGGAGATCCGCGCCACGACCCTGGGCGACCCGGCGGTCCTCGCGGGCGCCCGCCTGGCAGCCCGCGAAGCGGCCCAGCGGGTGCTGTTCGGAGGCTGAGGCGAAAGCCAGGCCGAATGGCCGGCTCTGCCTGCCGGCTCTGCTGGCCGGCTCTGCTCGCCGACCGTGACCGGTCAGCGAGGCATGCGCCCTCCCAGCTCCCGGGCCTTCTCGCGCAGTCCCGCACTCCAGGCTCCGCCGTCCGCGGCGACCGGCCACCCCGCGCCCGCGCAAACCTGCACGTCCGCGAAAGGGGCCGCAGGAGCGGATCCGAGCCGCGCCCAGTCCAGGCTGATGCCGGCGCGCTCCGCGAGTACCACCATGGTCGCGGTGAAGCCTTCGGAAAGGGCGAGGATGATGGCGTGGCCCGTTCTTCGGTGCCGCGCCAACAGAGCGTTGACGAAGGCCTCAAGTGCGACGGGATCGATCTGGCACTCGTCGTTCTCCATCGGCCCGATGCCGGAGGGCAGTTCGAGCTCCGCCTCGAAGAGCGCGACGTGGCGCCGGAACATGCGCGAGGCGCCGTTGGAAGGGTTCCACAGGGTCTCGCCACCCAGGTCGAAGTACTGGCTCACCACGGCACCTCTCTCCACTCGCAACTCTCAACTGACCATGTGGCGGGGCAGCGTACCGAGAACGGCGCTGCGGGGCCCCGAGCATTTCCGGAGCGGGCGGGGTGTGAGGCGGGGCGGGCGGGGCGGCGGTGGCGGTGGCGGGGCGGGGGTGTGAGGCGGGGCGGTGGTGTGGGGGAGCGGAGGTGCGGCGGGGCGGGGGTGGGGAGGCGCGGGGGTGGTGTGGGAGCTTGATCCAGCCGGGCGGCATCAGAGTGGGTATGGGGGTTTTCCGTCAGTCCCATCGTCTCTCCGTGTCGTGCCGGTCCGTCAAGGGCGCTCCTTCGTCGCGTCGCTTCGCGATGGCCTTCGGCCACCCTTGACCGACCGTCCCGCCCCGGAAATCCGAAAGACTGCCGGGAAACCCCCAAAGGAACGAGCCGGGGGAGCAAGACACTTACGGGGGCGGTGCCTGCGCGGGCGAAGCCCGGAGCGCCCACAATCGCTACGCGCTCCTGTCGGAGGGCGTCTGCGAGTCTCTTGGGCTGGTCATAAGCCGCCACTAATCGCTACGCGCTCCTGTCGGAAGGCGTCTGCGAGCCCCGTGGGCCGGCCATAGGCCGCCATCGATCGCTACGCGCTTCTCCGAGACGGCGTCCGCCCCCAGTTGGGGGCTGATCGGGGCGAATGGGAGGTCCGAAAGGCCTATCCATCGGCCCAGCCGAACTCAATCCCCGTCAGGGCCACTGCGAGATCCCATCCGCCCGCCCAGAAGAGGGCAATTGGGGCATATTTCAGGCTCTTTGAGGCTCGCACCCTCCCAGACCCGGATTGACTTCGTCTCAGCCGTCATCTGCCGGATTTCCAGCCCACGACCGCCTTCGGACGCCGTCCGTGGTGGGTGAAGGAAGGTACTGCGGCTTCTGCCCAGCCCCGGGCGGTCTGCGGGCGCGTGATCGAGAAGCGCGTAGCGATCGATGGCGGCTCATGACCAGCCCAAGAGGCTCGCAGACGCCGTCTTGGAGAAGCGCGTAGCGATTGGTGGCGGCTTATGACCAGCCACAGGGACTTGCAGACGCCTTCCGACAGGAGCGCGTAGCGATTGGTGGCGCACCGGGCTTCGCCCGCGCAGGGCACCGCCTCGTCTGTGTCTTTACTCCCCCCGGCCCGTCCTTTTGGGGGTTTCCCGGCAGTCTTTCGGATTTCCGGGGCGGGACGGTCGGTCAAGGGTGGAGCGCAGCGACATCGCGAAGCGACGCGACGAAGGAGCGCCCTTGAGGGACCGGCACGACACGGAGAGACGATGGGACTGCCGGGAAACCCCCATACGCGTCACTGGCCAAGGCTCAGCGACACCACCGCCTCTACACCCCCGCCCCGCCTCTACCGCTCCCTACCGTCCCCCGCCCCGCCTCGCCCCCGCCCCGCCTCGCCCCCGCCCCGCCTCGCAACCGCCCCTACCGCCCCCGGCGTGCCGAGAACTGGTCGAACGTTTCGTGGCCGACCGCGTGGGACGGGGTGAGGTGGCCGCCGCGGCGGAAGGCCGCGTAGGCCTTGCCCGGCAGGGGGAGGGGGAGGACGCGGCGGTTGCGGCCTGTCGCCCGGAGGTGGACGCGGGCCAGGTCCGGCAGGCTGCGGATCTGCGGGCCGCCCATGTCCGGGACCCGGCCCGACGGGGTCGGGACGGCCAGCTCCGCCATGCGGTCCGCGACCTCGCCGACCGCGATCGGCTGCACGGGTACGCCCTTCGGGACCGGCACGACCGGCAGCTTCGCCATGGCGTCCGTCAGCATCGCCACGAGGTCGTGGAACTGCGTCGTACGCAGGATCGTCACGCCCAGCCCGGACGTCTCCAGCAACCGCTCCACCCGGAGCTTGCGCCGGTAGTAGCCGAGCGGGACCACGTCCACCCCGACGATCGAGATGTAGACGATGTTCCTGACGGTGCCGGCCCGCCGGGCAGCCTCGATGAGGTGCCCGGCGGCCACGTCGTCGCCCCTGCCCGCCCCGCGCGTGTTGCTCGCGCAGTGCACGATCACCTCCGCGCCCGCCAGCGCCGCGTCCAGCCCGGTGCCGTCCCGGAGGTCGACGGGATGGTCCGGGGCGTGCCGGCTCAGCACGCGGACCTCGTGCCCGGCCGCCCGCAGCCGTTCGGCGACGAGTGAGCCGAGCGTTCCGGTGCCTCCGGTGACGACGATGGTGCCCGCAGCGCCCGCAGCGCCCGCAGCGCCCGCAGCGCCCGCAGCGCCCGCAGCGCCCGCAGCGCCCGCAGCGCCCGCAGCGCCCGAGGTGCCTGAGGTGCCCGAGGTGCCTGACGTGCCCATGGTGTCGGTCCTTCCCTGGTGCGGTGAGGGTGCGTGCACCAGGGAAGGACCGGACAGCCGTCAGGAATGTGACAGCTGCCGCCGGAGGAATTCCAGCTTCTCCGGGTTGACCACCGTGCTGATGCCGCTGACCAGCCCATTCTCGAATTCGACCAGCAGGACCGCCACCTCGCCGAAGAGCAGCGCGGGCGTTCCGTTGACCTCCGCGACACTGACCGGCACACCGGCCACGTACTTCGCCATGGCGCCCAGCGCGAACCGGGCGACGGCGTCGCGGCCCAGGATCGGCCGCCGCGCCGCGCTGACCACGCCGCCACCGTCCGACACGTACCGCACGTCGGCCGCCAGCACCCCCTCCAGCTGGGCCAGGTCCCCGCTGCGCGCCGCCGTCAGGAAGCTCTCCACGAGGCCCTGCCACCGTTCGGGGTCGGCGGAGAACCGCTTCGCCTGCGTGTCCGCCCGGTCGGCCTCCACCCGACCCGCCGCCCGCCGGTAGATCTGGCGGCAGTTGGCCTCGGTGAGGTCCAGGAGGCCGGAGATCTCCCGGTGGCTGTAGGCGAAGGCCTCGCGCAGCACGTACACGGCGCGCTCGACCGGGGTGAGCCGTTCCAGCAGCAGGAGCAGGGCCAGGGACACGCTGTCGCGCTGCTCCGCGGTCTCCAGCGGGCCCAGGGCGCCGTCCCCGGTGAGGACGGGTTCGGGGAGCCAGGGGCCGACGTAGCTCTCGCGCCTGGCGCGCGCCGAGGTGAGGCTGTTGAGGCAGAGGTTGGTGACGACCTTGGCCAGCCAGGCCCCCGGGTTCTCGATGCCGGACCGGTCCGCGCCGTCCCAGCGCAGGTAGGCGTCCTGCACGATGTCCTCGGCCTCCGCGGCGGAGCCGAGCATGCGGTAGGCGATGCCGAACATCCGGGGCCGGTGTTGCTCGAAGTCCGCTGCGGGGGCGGTGACATGTGTGATCACCCGGCCAGCCTACGAGGGCCGGCCGGGCGGCGACGTGCGAGGACCCGGTGGCCGCCGGGCCACCGGGTCCTCACGTGCGGTCACCCGTCAGGGCGGTCCGGTCAGCAGGCGCCCTGGTCCTTCCAGACGCCCCACTCGCCGGTGGTGCCGGGCTCCTCGTTCTGCGTCCACCACTGGGCCTTCCAGGTGCGGCCCTTGTGGGAGACGAGGTTCCCGCTGTTGTAGACCGTGCCCGCCACGTACGCCGGGCTGGTGCAGGTGCCGCCCGGCGGGGTGGTCGGCGGGGTGGTCGGCGGGGTGGTCGGGGGCGTGGTGGGCGGGGTGGTGCCGCCGCCCGGCTCGCCGACCGTGGTGCCGCGCGCCAGGTCACCGGCGAGGGCGTACGTCGTGCCGGAGATGTTCACCGTCCAGTTGGAGGGGGTGGACACCGGCAGGTAGTAGTTGAAAGCCAGGTCGACGGAGGCGCCGGGGGCCAGCGACTGCCAGGCCGGGAGCTTCAGCGACACCCGGTGGAAGTCGCCCTTCAGGCCGCCCACGTTGCTGCCCGTGTGGCCGCTGCTGATGACCTTCGTGCCGAAGCCGGACTGGTCGGAGGCGTTGTTCGGGGCCGAGGTCGAGTAGTCGAACTGGAACTCGGTGCCGCCCGGGAGGGCTGTCTTCGTGTTGTTCGTGATCTTGATCTTCGGGGTGATCGGGTAGTTCGAGTCGCCGAGCTTGAATTCGGTGAACTCGGTCCTGATGTCGACCGCCTGGGCCGGCGGCACGGTGGTGCCCGCCTTCTTCGCCCCGTACGGGGAGGCCGCCTTGAACTTGTCGTACATCAGCGAGGTGAGGGTGGAGCCCATCTCGTACTGGCCCTTGGCCGCGTTCCAGCCGTAGTCGCCGGCCATCTCCCAGACCATGGTGCCGCCGATGCCGCGGTTGACCACGTAGTCGGCCTTGGCGGCCACCGACTGCTCGTCCTCGGTGGAGAGGAAGACCTTCTTCTGCGCGTTCCACAGCCACGGTGCGACCAGGGTCGAGTCGTACTTGCGGGCGTAGGTGCCGGTCAGCGAGGTGTTCGCCGGGAAGCCGTACTGGGTGACGTAGTCCCCGACGATTCCCTTCTCCAGGTTCTTGGCGTGCCACATCGGGTTCGAGCCCGCCGGGGACTCGTTGCCGTTGTCGTCCTTGTCGTGCCACAGGTTGTCGATGCCGACCGCGCCGTCACCGCACTTGGTCAGTCCCGAGCCGGCCGGGCAGCCGGTCGCCGCCGCCTTGCCCCACAGGCCGTCGGTGCCGCCCTGCACGTTCTTGTGGCCGCGGGTGTAGTACGGCAGGCCGATGTTGATCCGGCCGGCCGGCATGGAGCCGCGGAAGTAGTGGTAGGCCCAGTCGGTGTTGAGGTAGCCGATGCCGCCGTACTGCTGGGAGCCGTAGACGCCGGCCGCGGCGAGCTCGCCGTCCTTGCCGTCGTCGAAGAGGGAGGCGTTGGGTCCGACGTACTCGTTCCAGGCGCCGTGCAGGTCGTAGGACATGATGTTGACGTAGTCCAGGTACTGCTGCATCTGGAACGTCTCCATGCCGCGCAGCAGGTAGCCGGAGGAGGGGGCGGCGACGGTCAGCATGTAGTGCTTGCCGTCGGCGGCGCCGGCCGCGTCCAGCTTCTGGCGCAGGCTCTTCATGAGGGCGTCGTAGCCCTTGACCAGGCCGGCGCGGCGGGCGTTGGCGATCTGCCAGTCCAGCGGGTTGCCGGCGTCCTTCATCGTGGTCGGGTACTCGTAGTCGATGTCGACGCCGTTGAAGCCGTACGTGCGGATGAAGTCGACCGAGGACTGGGCGAAGGTGTCGATGCCCGCCTGGTTGACGGATCCGTCGGCGTTGGTGGCCATGCTGTAGAAGCCGCCGGAGGCGACGCGCTTGCCGTCCGCGCCGAAGTAGCCGCCGGTCTCGGCCCAGCCTCCGACGGAGATCAGGGTCTTCACGTCGGGGTGCTGCTTCTTGTACTTCGTGAGCAGGTTGAAGTGGCCCTTGTAGGGGAGCGCCGGGTCCATCTCGGCTCCGGCGACGCCCGGCCAGGTCATCCCGGTGGCCTCGTTGGTGGGGCTGTCGGCGCCGACGGAGATCTTGTTGTCGCTGCCGACGTGCGCGAAGGCGTAGTTGATGTGGGTGATCTTGTCCCACGGGATGTTGTTGACGAGGTACGAGGGCTGGCCGTTCTTGCCGGTGCGCCAGCCGGTGAAGTAGCCGATGACGCGGCGCTGGTGGTCGGCGCCCATCTTCTCGCGGCCCTCGGTGTCGTAGACCGAGCAGTACGGGACGTCGACGCCGGCCGTCTTGTAGAGGCCGTCCGGGCGACAGCTCTCGTTGTCTGCCGCGTGCGAGACGCCCGTCGAGAGCCCGCCGACCAGCAGTCCGGCGATCGCGGCGCCGGATGCCAGGAGCATCGCTCTCGTACGTGTGGGGGACAGCATTGTGCCTCCTGGGGAGGGGAGGATGCAGGACACAAATGGACACAACATGAAGCAACGTGACTGGTGCGGAAGCCTGTTGGCCCGTGACACGCGTACATCTGGCGGGCTGCTCCCGGAAGTTGAAGGGAACGTTAAGAGGACTAGACCAACCCGTCAATAGGTCTGGACCAACCGCGTCCCCACTCGACCGGGTCCGCACCGCCGTGGCCCCGGCGTCACCCTCTGTGAGCCAGGCCACACCGCATCACCCGCATGGCGGGCGACAGGCCGTGGCAGACTGGCTGGAGTACCAGTAGCAGCGCACTCCGGGGTCGGTGTAATTCCGAACCGGCGGTATAGTCCGCGACCCGTCCGCAGCCAGCGGCCGGTTGACCAGGTGAAATTCCTGGACCGACGGTTAAAGTCCGGATGGGAGGCAGTGCGCGGCGGGCCAGTCACCGGTACGCCGCCGTCGGCGGTTCATCGGCATATCCCCGTGGATGTGCCCGGTCGAACCGTTTCTCCGGCCTCGGCGTCCCCGCGTGAGCTGTTCCGCTTCATCTGTCGTATCCCGACAGGCCCCGGAGTCCGTGCCCGATGAGGCAGGAGGACCCGGTGGCGACAGACGCCGCGCACGCAGCACCCGCACCCGACGCGGGCACCCGTGCCATGCGACGGGCCATCGAGCTCGCCGCCCGCGGACTCGGCTCCACCAGCCCCAACCCGGTCGTCGGCTGCGTCATCACCGACACCTCCGGCACCGTCGTCGGCGAGGGCTGGCACCAGCGGGCCGGCGGCCCGCACGCCGAGGTCCACGCCCTGCGCGCCGCAGGCACCGCCGCCCGCGGCGGCACCGCCTACGTCACCCTCGAACCCTGCAACCACACCGGCCGCACCGGACCCTGCGCCCAGGCCCTCCTCGACGCCGGCGTCACCCGCGTCGTCTACGCCGTCCCCGACCCGAACCCGCAGGCCAGCGGCGGCGCCGCCACCCTGCGCGCCGCCGGGATCGACACGGAGGCCGGGCTGCTCCGAGCCGAGGCCGAGGCCGGCAACACCGCTTGGCTGACCTCCGTACGCCTCGGCCGGCCCCACGTGACCTGGAAGTACGCCGCCACCCTCGACGGCCGCAGCGCCGCCGCTGACGGCAGCAGCCGCTGGATCAGCTCCGCCGAGTCCCGTGCCGACGTCCACCGGCTGCGCGCCGAGGCCGACGCCGTCCTCGTCGGTGGCGGCACCCTGCGCGCCGACGACCCGCACCTGGCCGTCCGCGGCATCGACGGCGCCACCCAGCCCCTGCGCGTGGCCCTCGACACCCGCGCCGGCCTCCCGCCGGCCGCCCGCATCCTCGACGACGCCGCGCCCACGCTGCTCGTCGTCGCCGAGGACGCCGACACCCGCCACCTGCCCGGCGTCGACCTGCTCCGGCTGCCCCTGCGCGACGGCCGGATCCCCCTCGACCAACTCCTGACGCAGCTGTACGCCCGCGGCGTGCGCTCCCTGCTCCTGGAAGGCGGCCCCACCCTCGCGGGCGCCTTCCTCGAAGCCGGAGCCGTCGACCGCGTCGTCGGCTACCTCGCCCCCGCCCTGCTCGGCGCCGGCCCCGCCGCCCTCGGCGACGCGGGCATCACCACCATCACCCACGCCCTGCGCCTCGACATCACCGAGGCCGTCCGCGTGGGCCCCGATCTGCGCATCACCGCCCTTCCCGCCACCGCCCCCAAGGAGCACTGAGTGTTCACCGGAATCGTCGAAGAACTGGGCGAGGTCACCGCCGTCGAGCAGCTCCAGGAAGCCTCCCGCTTCCGGCTGCGCGGCCCCCTCGTCACCCAGGACGCCAAGCACGGCGACTCCATCGCCGTCAACGGCGTCTGCCTGACCGTCGTGGAGACCGCCGACGGCGAGTTCACCGCCGACGTCATGCAGGAGACCCTCAACCGCTCCAGCCTCGGCGCCCTGACCGAGGGCTCCCGGGTCAACCTGGAACGCCCCATGGCCCTCGGCGGACGGCTCGGCGGCCACCTGGTCCAGGGCCACGTCGACGGCACCGGCGAGATCCTCTCCCGGACCCCGTCCGAGCACTGGGAGATCGTCAAGGTCGCCCTCCCGGAGAACCTCGCCCGCTACGTCGTCGAGAAGGGCTCCATCACCGTCGACGGCGTCAGCCTCACCGTCGTCGAGGCCGCCGCCGACTGGTTCACCATCAGCCTCATCCCCACCACCCTCGCGCTGACCACCCTCGGCATCAAGCAGCCCGGCGACCCGGTCAACCTCGAGGTCGACGTCCTCGCGAAGTACGTCGAGCGCCTCCTGGCCGCCGGCGTGGACCCGCTGCGCGCGAACCCGGCGGGAGAGCCCCGGTGAGCGCCCTGACCTGGCTCAACACGGAGGCCTTCACGGTCTTCGGCCAGAAGGTCATCTGGTCCGACATGATCGGCAACCTGATGGGCCTGGCCGCCCTCGCCCTCGGCTGGCGCCGCTCCATCTGGACCTGGCCCGCCCAGCTGCTCTCCGGGCTCATCCTCATCGCCGCCTACGCCTCCGCACACCTCGCCGGCGGCGTCGGCAAGCAGCTCCTGGTCATCGGCGTCGCCGTCTTCGGCTGGATCTCCTGGCAGCGCGGCAAGCAGCAGGCCCAGGACGGCTCCATCGCCGTACGCACCGCCACCTGGACCGAACGCGGACTCCTCCTCGGCGGAGCGGCCCTCGGCACCCTCGCCGTCGGCGGCCTCTTCACCCTCTACCCGTCGCTGTCCTGGAGCCCCTGGGCCGACGCCTACATCTTCGTCGGCACCATCGTCGCGATGGTCGCCCAGGCCCGCGGACTCGTCGAGTTCTGGTTCGCCTGGCTCCTCGTCGACCTGGTCGGCGTCCCCCTCGCCTTCACCGGCGGCCTCGCCTTCTCCGGACTGGTCTACGTCGTCTACTTCGCCCTCGTGGTGTGGGGCGCCTACGACTGGTACCAGCGCTCCCGCACCAACCCCGCCCCGGCCCTCGAAGGAGCAGCGGCATGACCACCCTCAAGCCCGTGCCCGACATTCCCGAAGAGACCTTCCGCCTCGACCCCGTCGAGCAGGCGATCCGCGACATCGCGGCGGGCCGCCCCGTCGTCGTCGTCGACGACGAGGAACGCGAGAACGAGGGCGACCTCGTCATCGCCGCCGAGAAGGCCACCCCCGAGATCATCGCCTTCATGATGAGCGAGTGCCGCGGCCTGATCTGCGCCCCCATGGAGGGCCCGGAGCTGGACCGGCTCGAACTCCCGCAGATGGTCCAGAACAACACCGAGTCGATGAAGACCGCCTTCACCGTCTCCGTCGACGCGAGCGCCGCCCACGGCGTCACCACCGGCATCTCCGCCGCCGACCGCGCCACCACCCTGCGCCTCCTCGCCGACGGCGTCAGCGGCCCCGGCGACTTCGTCCGCCCCGGCCACATCTTCCCGCTGCGCGCCAAGCCCGGCGGCGTCCTGGTCCGCAACGGCCACACCGAGGCCGCCGTCGACCTCGCCCGCCTCGCGGGCCTGCGCCCGGCCGGTGCCATCGTGGAGATCGCCGGCGAGGACGGTGTCATGCTGCGCCTGCCCGAGCTGATCCCCTTCGCCCGCAAGCACGGCCTGACGATCATCTCCATCGAGGACCTGATCGCCTACCGGCGCTCCGCCGAGCCCACCGTGCGCCGCGAGGCCGAGGTCCACCTGCCGACCGCCTTCGGCGACTTCACCGCGCACGGCTACCGCTCCACCGTCGACGGCGTCGAGCACGTCGCCCTCGTCCACGGCGAGATCGGCGACGGCTCCGACATCCTGGTCCGGATGCACTCCGAGTGCCTGACCGGCGACATCTTCGCCTCCCAGCGCTGCGACTGCGGCCCCCAGCTGCACGCCTCCATGGAACGCATCAAGAACGAGGGCCGCGGCGTCGTCGTCTACCTGCGCGGCCACGAGGGCCGCGGCATCGGACTGCTGTCCAAGCTGCGCGCGTACGAGCTCCAGGAGCGCGGCCGCGACACCCTCGACGCCAACCTGGAGCTGGGCCTGCCCGCCGACGCCCGCGACTACGCGGCCGGCGCACGGATCCTCGCCGACCTCGGCGTGCGCAGCGTCCGGCTGCTGACGAACAACCCCGACAAGTCCGCCGCCCTGGAACAACACGGCATCACGGTCACCAGCCGGGAGTCGATGCCCGTCGAGGCGGGCGAGCACAATCTGCGGTACCTGCGCACCAAGCGGGACCGGATGGGCCACGACCTGCCCTGGCTGGACGGTGCCGTGACCACCTCCGCCTGCGGCAACCAGTAAGCACGCACCACCCCACCCGTACGTACATCCACGAACCACCGAGGAGCAGAGCTGTGAGCGGCAAGGGCGCACCCGAACTGAGCGTGAAGAACTGCGGCGACCTGCGCGTCGCCGTGATCGCGGCGCAGTGGCACGAAAAGGTCATGGACGGACTGGTCGACGGCGCCCTGCGGGCCCTGCACGAGCTGGGCATCGACGAGCCCACCCTGCTGCGCGTCCCCGGCAGCTTCGAGCTCCCGGTCGTGGCGAAGGTGCTGGCCGGCCGCGGCTACGACGCCATCGTCGCCCTCGGCGTGGTCATCCGCGGCGGCACCCCGCACTTCGACTACGTCTGCCAGGGCGTCACCCAGGGCCTGGTCCAGGTGTCGATCGACACCGGGGTCCCCGTCGGCTTCGGCGTTCTGACCTGCGACAACGACGAGCAGGCGCTGGACCGCGCCGGGCTCGAAGGATCGAACGAGGACAAGGGCCACGAAGCGGTCACCGCCGCCGTCTCCACCGCCATGACCCTGCGCACCGTCAGTGAACCCTGGCGCTGAGTGTCCGAGGAGTGAACCCCGGCACCGGGACACCCGGGTGAGCCCGTACTCTAAGGACATCATGGCGAACAAACCCTCCAAGACCTTCGAGGAGCTCTTCACCGAGCTCCAGCACAAGGCCGCCGAAGGCGACCCCAGCACCTCCCGCACCGCCGAGCTCGTCCACAAGGGCGTCCATGCCATCGGCAAGAAGGTCGTCGAGGAGGCCGCCGAGGTCTGGATGGCCGCCGAGTACGAGGGCAAGGAAGCCGCCGCCGAGGAGATCTCCCAGCTGCTGTACCACGTCCAGGTGATGATGGTCGCGCGCGGGATCTCCCTCGACGACGTCTACGCGCACCTCTGAGCACGGGCCGCCCACCCGCCCGGTCACACCCACGCACATCCCGCACACCACGCCTCAAAGGAAGCCCCATGCTGCGCATCGCCGTCCCCAACAAGGGTTCACTCTCCGGACCGGCGTCGGCGATGCTCCATGAGGCCGGCTACCGGATGCGCAAGGAGTCCAAGGAGCTCGTGGTCGTCGACCCCGAGAACGAGGTGGAGTTCTTCTACCTCCGCCCCAAGGACATCGCGATCTACGTCTCCTCCGGCAAGCTCGACATCGGCATCACCGGCCGCGACCTGCTGCTCGACTCCGGCGCCAGCGCCGAGGAGATCCTCCCGCTGAACTTCGGCCGCTCCACCTTCCGTTACGCCACCACCCCCGGCACGGCGAAGGGCCCCGAGGACTTCACCGGGATGACGATCGCCACCTCCTACGAGGGAATCGTCGCCAAGCACCTCGCCGACCAGGGCATCGACGCCTCCGTCGTGCACCTCGACGGCGCGGTCGAGACGGCCATCCAGCTCGGCGTCGCCCAGATCATCGCGGACGTCGTCGAGACCGGCACCAGCCTGCGCAACGCCGGCCTGGAGGTCATCGGCGAGCCGATCCTCACCTCCGAGGCCGTCGTCATCCGCGGCAACGGCGCCGACGCCGCAGACCCGCAGGTCCAGCAGTTCCTGCGCCGCCTGCAGGGCGTCCTCGTGGCCCGCAGCTACGTGATGATGGACTACGACTGCCGCGCCGAGCACCTGGAGCGCGCGGTCGCCCTCACCCCGGGCCTGGAGTCGCCGACCGTCTCCCCGCTGCACAACGAGGGCTGGGTCGCCGTCCGCGCCATGGTCCCCGCCAAGGAGGCCCAGCGCATCATGGACGACCTGTACGAACTCGGCGCACGCGCGATCCTCACCACCTCGATCCACGCCTGCCGCCTCTGAGGCCCCGCGTGCCCGACCGGCACGCCGCCCCCTCACCCGTACGCCACCCCAGAAGGCAACGCACCATGGCCGAGTCCGCCGCCCCGCCCGCACCGCCCACCCTGCCGGTCACCTTCCGGCCGACCCGCACCCGGGTTGTCCTGCTGGGCGTCGGGCTCGCCATGTTCGCCACCATCACGGCCATCGCCGTACTGCTGGAACGCCTCCAGCCGGGTGAGCGCATCAGCTTCGTCTTCACCGCCGTCCTGCTGACCTCCGTCCTCGTCCTGCTCAGCCGCCCCAAGGTGGTCGCCGACGAGGAAGGCGTCACCGTCGTCAACCTCACCAACACCCGCCGTCTGGCGTGGGCCGAGATCCTCCGGGTCAACCTCCGCCCCGGCGACCCGTGGGTGTTCCTGGACCTCAGCGACGGCACCAGCCTGCCCGTACTCGGCATCCAGCCGGGCGTGGCCAGGCAGCAGGCCATCAACGACGCGCGCGCCCTGCGCGCCCTCGCCGAAATCCGCGGAACCGGCACGAACGACCACTGACAGCACCGAACCTCGTCGCTGCGTACCGTTGCGGCCGCGATCCCAATGACTACCCTGGTGGCGGGGCGCAGCCGTGCGCCCTCCCACCGGCCCCGGGACCCCGAGGCCCGCGGGCACCTGCAACTCGAGGAGTGACTCCCTCCAGCAATGGACGGATCGTCCGGTAATACCCGCGCCGCCCTCCCCCCGGAGGCGGCGGCATGACCATCCCGCTACTCCTGCTCGCGGCGGCATTCGCCCTGATCCTCGCCAACGGATTCTTCGTGGCGGCCGAGTTCGGCCTCGTCACCGTGGAACGCCCCGAGGCCGAGCGCGCCGCAGCCGACGGGGACCGCCGTGCCCGCACGGTCGTCAAGGCCCTGCGGGAGCTGTCCTTCCAGCTCTCCGGCACCCAGCTCGGCATCACCATCACCTCCCTCGTGGTCGGCATGCTCGCCGAGCCCGCCCTCGCCGCACTGCTGGCCGGGCCGCTCTCCGCGACCGGCCTCCCCAAGGGAGCCGCATCCGGCGTCGCCGTCGTCATCGGCATGCTGCTCGCCTCCGCCGTCCAGATGGTCGTCGGCGAGCTCGTCCCGAAGAACTGGGCGGTCTCCCGGCCCCTCCAGGTGGCCCGCTTCGTCGCCGGCCCCCAGAACGCCTTCTCACGGGTCTTCCGGCCCGTCATCGCCGGCCTCAACGCCGTCGCCAACCGGCTCGTACGGGCCCTCGGCGTGGAGCCCACCGAGGAGATGGCCTCCGCCCGCACCCCGGGCGAGCTCGTCTCCCTGGTCCGCCATTCGGCCCAGGCCGGCGCCCTCGAACAGGACACCGCGGACCTCTTCGTGCGGACCCTGTCGCTGGGCGAGCTGACGGCCCAGCACGTCATGACCCCACGGGTGAAGGTCAGCGCCCTCCAGCAGACGGCCACCGCGGCCGACGTGCTGAACCTGACCCGCGCCACGGGCCTGTCCCGCTTCCCGGTCTACCGCGAACGCATCGACGAGATCACCGGCGTGGTCCACCTCAAGGACGCCCTCGCCGTCGCCGAGTCCGAGCGCGACCGCATCAGCGTCGGCCGGATCTGCGTCCCCCCGCTGCTGGTGCCCGGCTCCCTGCCCGTGCAGCCGCTGCTGGAGCGGCTGCGCAGCGAGCAGCCGATGGCCGTGGTCGTCGACGAGTACGGCGGCACCGCCGGCGTCGTCACCCTGGAGGACATCGTGGAGGAACTGGTCGGGGAGGTCCGCGACGAGCACGACCTCGCCGAGGACGAGACCCCCGAACTCGCCGCCGTGCCCGCCGAGGACGGCCGCCCCTCCTGGGAGGCCGACGGCAGCTGCCGCGTGCAGACCCTGCGCCGGATAGGCCTGGAGGTCCCCGAGGGCCCCTACGAGACCGTCGCCGGCCTCGTCGCCGACCTCCTCGGCCGGATCCCCGCCCCCGGGGACCGCGCCGACCTCCCCGGCTGGAAGCTGTCCGTCCGCAGGGTCGGCCGCAACCGGGCGGAACGCGTCCGGCTGGTCCGGCTGACAGCCGTACCCGCCGCGGGCCCCCATCCGGCCGTACCCGTCGCGGGCTCCCACCGGCAGGCCGACCGGCAGGCCGCGGACCATACCGGCGCCTCCGTGCCCGGCTCCGGCCGCCACGGCGACGCCGCCCCGCAGCCGGCCGCGCTGGAAGGCGCCGCCCGGTGAACGCGCTCCAGCTCGTCTTCGCACTGCTCCTGGTCCTCGCCAACGGCTTCTTCGTCGGCGCCGAGTTCGCACTCGTCTCCGTCCGGCGCAGCCAGATCGAGCCCCTCGCGGCCGAGTCCAAACGGGCCCGCCAGGTGCTCCACGGCCTGGAGAACCTGCCCCGCATGATGGCCGCCGCGCAGTTCGGCATCACCATCTGCTCGCTCACCCTGGGCGCCGTCGCCGAACCCACCGTGGCCCGGCTGCTGGAGCCCGTCTTCCACGCCGTCCACGTCCCGCAGGGCCTGATCCACCCTCTCGGCTACGCCCTCGCGCTCGCCGCCGTGGTCTTCCTGCACCTGGTCATCGGCGAGATGGTCCCCAAGAACCTCGCCATGGCCGCCCCCGAGAAGACCGCCCTGTGGTTCAGCCCCGGCCTGGTCGCCTTCGCCCGCCTGTGCGGGCCGGTCACCACCGCGCTCGGCGCCTGCGCCAAGGTCGTCCTGAAGCTCTTCAAGGTCGAGCCCAAGGACGAGGTCGAGGCCGCCTACACCTCCACCCAGCTGGGCCGGCTCCTCAAGGACTCCCGGCAGGCCGGGCTCCTGGAGCCGGTCGAGCAGGAACGGCTGGAGGACGCCCTGGAACTGGGCAGCCGCCCCGTCACCGACGTCCTCCTCGACCCCGACCGCCTGGTCACCGTCGGCCCGGCCGTCACCCCGCGGCAGATCGAACAGCTGACCGTACGTACGGGCTACTCCCGGTTCCCCGTCCGTGCCGACAGCGGCGCCTTCATGGGCTACCTGCACGTCAAGGACGTACTGGACCTGGAGGACCGGGAACGGGCCGTGCCGCAGCGGGTCTGGCGGCGCATGACCACCCTGTGCGCCACCGTCCCGCTGGACGACGCCCTCGGCGTCATGCGTCGCGACGCCACCCACCTGGCCCAGGTCGCCGACCAGAGTGGGCGGGTGCTCGGCCTGGTCACCCTGGAGGACGTCCTGGAAATGCTGGTCGGTGAGGTCCGCGACCCGGCGCACCGGGTCCCGGCGGGCCGTTCGTAGCCCGGCGGGCCGCAGCGACCGCACACCGCCGTTCCGGCCCCGCCGTCCGTTCCCGTCAGCCGCCGGTCCCCTACAGGGCCGGCGGCTCCGGGCGCTCCTGCGGGCCGCGGCCCGACAGGACCTCCCCGTACGCCTGCATCAGGTCCGGCAGCCGCAGGGTCGCCAGGTCGTCACGCGACGGCTCGCCCGCGAAGCCCGCCAGCCGCAGGTCCCGGTAGGCACAGCTCTTCTCGTACAGGGTGCGCAGGAAGCGGCCGTTGCCGAGCTCGTCGATCCAGCCCTGCTCCACCACGTGGCCGCTGATGCTGCGCAGCTCCTCCAGGGCCTCCTCGTCCCACCGGTCGCCGTTGGCGTCCGCCAGGACGCCGCCGATCGCGGTCAGCTCGGGGGGCCGGTAGCTGGGGAAGTCCACCCGCGTGGTGAACCGCGACGACAGCCCCGGATTGGCCGCCAGCAGCCGGTCCATCCCGGCCGGATACCCGGCCAGGATCACCACCAGGTGGTCCCGGTTGTCCTCGGCCCGCTTGAGGAGCACCTGCAGGGCCTCGTCGCCGTACGCGTCACCCTTGCTGTAGCCCGTGTTCGACAGCGAATACGCCTCGTCCACGAACAGCACCCCGCCGATCGCCGAATCGATCAGCTCGTTGGCCTTCACCGCGGTCTGCCCGAGGAACTCGCCCACCAGATCGGCCCGCTGCGCCTCGACGAGATGGTCCCCGCCGAGCAGGCCCAGCGCGTAGAACACCCGGCCCAGGATCCGCGCCACCGTGGTCTTGCCGGTGCCGGACGGGCCGGAGAACACGAAGTGCCGTTTCGGCGGCTGCACCGGCAGCCCCTGCCCCGCCCGCAGCCGCGCCATGTGCAGCTGCGCGGAGAGCGCCTTCACCTGTCGCTTGACCGGCTCCAGGCCCACCATCCGCTCCAGCTCCGCCAGCGCCTCCGCCAGCGCCGCCGGGTCCGGCGGCCCGGCCGGAAGCCCGTCCGCCGAGCCCTGCGGCGGGACGGACGCCTTGCGCCGTACGCCCTCCATCCGGCCGGGCGGGGGAGGGGGCGGAGCCAGTGGATCCAGCCCCGCCGGACCGTCCGCGGCGAGATCCTGGACGGGCCCGCCGCCCAGCGGGACGCCCCCCAGGGCGACCCCCGCGAAGTCCCCGCCGGCCGGGGACGGGCCGTGCGCCGCGTAGCCGCCGTACCCGGAGTACCCGGCCAGGCCCGCCAGATCGGCCATGCCGTCGGTGTCGTCACCGTCCTCGATGGCCGTCAGCCGGGCCGCCGTGTCCATGAACGAGGGATCCACCCGGTGCACCGCCCGGTACAGCGGCAGCGCCGCCGCGCTGCGGCCCGTCCCCTCGTGCGCCCGCGCCAGCCAGTACCGCAGCTCCTTGCGCTGCGGCTGCTCACTGCGGCAGCGCATCAGCGCCGCCGACAGCAGCGGCTCCGCCTGCCCGTACATCTCCAGCCGGACCCGAGCCATCCCGCCGAACAGGCCCGCCTCGATCCCCAGCAGCGGATCGTTCACCAGCGGCTCGGTGTGCCGGACCAACTGCTCCCAGTCCTTGACCAGGTAGGCCCGGCAGGCGTGCAGGAACCGCACCTGCGCGTCGGTGTCGACCGGTGGCAGCGCGGCGAGGGCCTGGTCCAGCTCGGGCACGTGGCGGCCGTCCAGCCAGTGCGAGGCGTGGGCGAGCAGCAGGTCCCGCCGGTTCTCCAGCACCGGCTGCACCCACCAGCCCAGCCAGTACCAGGAGTTGAGGGTCCTGCGGTGGCGGGCCCGCTGCTCGCCGAAGCGGTCCCGGTGCGCGTACATGCGCAATAACGCGTTGCCCGTGTCGACCCGCAGCGCGTGCAGGCCCAGCCACGCGTCGGCCATCGAGGGGTCGAGCCGCACGGCCGTCCGGAACTCCTCCTCGGCCTGCGGGTAGGCGCCCATGGTGCAGGCGTCGACCCCCCGCAGCCAGGCGAGTTCGGCCGGGGCGTGCATGCTGCCCGGCGTGGCGAAATCCATCACGTCCCCCACAAGCCTGCCCGTGGTGCGCGGCAACCCCCGCTCAGAGCGCGCGAGTTGTACCGGTGCCCCCGCCTGACGTCGCTGAAATCAGGGCTGCATCGTACCTGCGCTTTCGCACCTTACGTAGGGTGCGGCGGGCCCGGTTCGGGAGCGGACCCGGCACGCCCGAGGTGACACAGAGTGAACGTCGGGGGTGCGTGTGCCGCACACGGCACCCCTGCCGAGGGGGCTCGCGGGCAGAACGAAGCCCCCGGTCACGGGGGAACAACCGGGGGCTTCGTGTGCGCGGCGGCCGGTGAAGGCCCCGCATTGAGAACGTAAGGCCGCCGCGGTCCCCGGGTCAAGGAGGTCGGCGCAGGCCCGGCCGGGCGGAAATCCCAGGCCGATCAGGCCCGGGGGAGTTCGTCACGGTCGGTGAGGGAAGCAGGGTTTCCCGCCGTCGCTCCGGTCCCTGAAGACCACTCGTATCCCGTACTGCTCTGGCGTACCAGAGTGTCGGCGAAGGGGCGCGAAGGATCACTGGAGAAGTGCGCACGCTCCGCGCGCTCCCATCCGTCCCAGAAACCGGCGAGTTCACGCCCGTCCCGCTCACGCCCCCGCAGCCAGGACTCCGCCCGCGGGGTCTCCATCCACACCAGCCGTGCCAGGTGCGGGCGCAGCGCCCGCCGCCCCGCGCCGACCCCCTCCACCAGCAGCACCGGCGCCGGCTCCAGCACCCGCTCCGGTCCCCAACGGCGCTCCACCCAGTCGTACGGCGCCCAGTGCGCGGGCCGGCCGCCGGCGAGCGGCTCCAGCACCTGGACGCGCAGCCGCTCCTCCCAGCCGAACAGCTCCGCGTGGCTGGCCACGTCGTCCAGGTGCAGCACGGGCGCCCCGCCCAGCGCCTCGGCGAGCCGCCCCGCGAAGGTGCTCTTACCGGATCCGGCGTGCCCGTCGATCCCGATCAGGCGCACCGGCCCGAGCGAGGCGGGCAGGACGGCGAGCTCCCGGGCGAGTGGCTCAAGTGACTGGTGCGGCTCCACCCGACCAGCGTAGACAAGCCCGACACGACCCGTGGCTTGGGCCCTCGCCCGCCGGGAACCTGGAAGGGTGACACCACCGAAGCGCCGACCCACCCCGGGGGACCACGCGATGACCGCACCCACGCCACGCAGGGCCGTACTCGTCGCCGCGCTCGCGGTCGCCACCGCGGCCACCGCCGCCTCCGTCCCGGGCGGCGGCACCCCGGCGGCCGCCGCCGGGGCCCCCCGCGCGCAGGGCCCCACCGTCGACAACCGCTTCTGGTTCTCGTACGGCCACTGGCGGGCCGGCGCCCACCGCGGCACCACCGCCGTCGCCGGCGCCCGCCCCGGCCTGGAGATCCGTACGGCCGTCGGCCGCACCGAGTACGCCGACCCGCACACCGGGCGCAAGAGCACCTGGGAGTACGCCACGTGGACCTCCCCGGTGCACGGCTCCACGGTGCCCGCCACCGAGGTCGTCACCTCCTGGAACGCCCGCACCCCGGCCGGCACCTGGATCCAGGTCGAGCTGCGCGCCGCCTACACCGACGGCGTCACCGGCCCCTGGTACGTGATGGGCCGGTGGGCCTCCGGCGACGCGGACATCCGGCGCACCTCGGTGGACGGCCAGACCGACGGCAGGTCCACCGTCTGGACCGACACCCTCGCGGTCGACGCGCCCGCCGCGGCCGGCGGCCTGCGCATCGCCGGCTGGCAGCTGCGCCTGACCCTCCACCGCCGGCCCGGCGCCGGCACCGGCCCGACGGTGTGGCTGGCGGGCGCGATGGCCTCCGACGTCCCCGACCGGTTCACGGTCCCCGCCTCCCGCCCCTCCGGCACCGCCCACGAGCTCGCCGTCCCGCGCTACTCGCAGCAGACCCACTCCGGGCGCTATCCCGAGTACGACAACGGCGGCGAGGCCTGGTGCAGCCCCACCTCCTCCCAGATGGTCATCGAGCACTTCGGCCGCAAGGCCGACCCCGCCGCCCTGGCCTGGGTGGACCCCGCCTACTCCGACCCGCAGGTCTGCCACGCCGCCCGCTCCACCTACGACGCCGCCTACAAGGGCTGCGGCAACTGGTCCTTCAACGCCGCCTACGCCGCCACCTACAGCGGCCTCGCCGGGGTCGTCACCCGCCTCGCCTCCCTGACCGACCTGGAGACCGTGGTGAGGGCCGGCATTCCCGCCATCACCTCCACGTCCTTCCGCGCCGAGGAGCTCACGGGCGCCGGCTACGGCACGGCCGGCCACCTGATGACCGTCGTCGGCTTCACCGCCGCCGGGGACGTGGTCGTCAACGACCCCCACGCCCCCGACAACCCGTCCGTGCGCCGGGTCTACCGGCGTGCCCAATGGGAGAACATCTGGCTGCGCACCAAGCGCACGGCCGCCGCAGGGAAGATCGCCTCCGGGAGCGGCGGGGTCTGCTACCTCTACGCGCCCGCCCTGCCGGGACCGGGTCAGGTCCGGGCCCTGCGGGCGGTCGGCGTGCTGTGAGGAAGCGCGAAATTGCCCGTTGACCGGGCAGGCGGTAGGGCGGAACATTATGGGGTAAATGGCACATAAAGGCTTCTCATAGGAGGCGGCCCGCCATGACCACCCACCCCAGCATCGAGCACCACCCCGACCTCGCCGAGATGCGCACCCGGTTCGAGCGGGTGACCACCACTCCCCGTGCGCAGGCCGTCGAAGCGCTGGCCCTGATAACCGGCATATACCTGGCCGCCTCTCCGTGGATCGCGGGATTCGGCATCCTGCTCCCGTTGGCGATCAACAACCTGATCGTCGGCCTGGCGTACTGCCTGTGCATGGGCGGCCTGGGCTCCGCCTACGAGCGCACCCACGCGATGGCGTGGACCGCGGTCGCCCTGGGCGCCTGGACGATCATCGCCCCGTGGGCCATCGCCGGTGAGATGGACGCCACGCGCGCGGTGGTCAGCAACGTGATCACCGGCGCCGTCGCCCTGTGCCTCGGCCTCGCGATGGCGGCCATGGCCGGCCGCAGGGGTGAAACCCGGGTCTGACGCGGAAGCCGTCCGACACGGAAACCGCCCGGAAGGGGACGGCGTCCGGCACGAAACCGTCCGATACGCAAACAAGAACCGTCGGAAACCGACACCGGAAGGAACCGGCAGCCGGGCCCCGACCGCACCGCGCACCAGCCGGAGCGGCCGGGGCCCGGCGGCGTGACGTGCGCCACCAGTGACCCTCGTCTCCCTGGTCCTGGCTACCGCGAATGCCGCGAACGCTGGCACATTGGACACCATGACCGCAGACACCGCCGCCCCGACCGCATCCTCCGGGAGCCTCGCCCGCACCGGGGGCCCCGATGAGGACTCCAGCTGGCTGGAGCACGTACTCGGCTGGACCCTCGTGGTCGTCGTGGCCATGTTCGTCACCCAGGTGGGCTGGCTCTGACGCCTTCTGGCGCCTTCCCGAGCGGGGGGCGGGCCTGACGCCCCGGTCTGCCATACTTCGGCCATCCTGTGGCAGTTCGAGGCTGGGGCCGAATTTGAACAATAGTCAACAGCGTGGAGTGACCGGGCGCTCGCAGGTGCGCAGGGCCGAACTCATAGCCATCGGCCGCAAGTTGTTCGCCGACACCTCCTACGACACGCTCTGCATGGACGACATCGCCAAACAGGCCGGCGTCGCCAAAGGGCTGATCTACTACTACTTCCAGAGCAAGCGCGGCTACTACCTCGCCATCGTCGAGGACTCCATGGCCGGGCTCGTCGCGCGCGCCGGCGGCGACACCGGCCTCCCGAACGCCGAGCGGCTCCACCGGACCCTCGACGGCTACCTCGAGTACGCCGAGCACCACCACGCCGCCTACCGCACCATCGTCACCGGAGGTGTCGGCTGCGACGCCGAGGTCCTCGCCATCCGCGACACCGTACGCGAGGAACTGCTCGCCGCCATCGCCGAAGGCGCGTACGGGCGCCGCACCCTCCCGCCGATCGCCCGTCTCGCCCTCGTGGGCTGGCTCTCCGCGGTCGAAGGGACCACCCTGGAATGGATCGGCGGGCCGAGCGCCCCGGACCGGCCCGGACGCGCCCGGCTCGGAGCCCTGCTGGTACGCCAGCTGCGCGCGACATTGGCGGTGATCGAGGAGTTCGCCCCGGAGTGTCCGGCACCTCCCCCTGCCGAAGAGCCGTTCGAAACGGTCGGTGATCTTGCCCCGGTGACGGGAAGCCCCTGATCGGGCATACTCAAGCCGCCGCAGCCGCTGAACAGCCTCTTCCGTGACCCGGGAGGGCAGCACCGGCTGCGCAGAGCCCGACATCCGGCGGCGCGTCCCACACCTCACGCGCCGCCGCCGTGCCCGACCAGGGAGGAGAGCGCCGCCATGACAGACCGCGCCCCGCAGCCGGTGGACCGACAGCTGCCCACCGAGGAGTCCCGCGACCTCCTCGCCCTCGTACGCGAGATCGCCCAGCGCGAGATCCGTCCCCGGGCCGCCGAGGAGGAGGACTCCGGGCGGTTCCCCCGAGAGGTCTTCACGCTGCTCTCCGAGGCCGGGCTGCTCGGCCTCCCGTACCCCGGTGAGTACGGCGGCGGCGAGCAGCCGTACGAGGTCTACCTCCAGGTCCTGGAGGAGCTGGCCGCGGCCCGTCTGACCGTCGGTCTCGGCGTCAGCGTGCACTCCCTCGCCTGCCACGGCCTCGGCGGCTACGGCACCAAGGAGCAGCAGGCCGCCCACCTGCCCGCCATGCTCGGCGGCGGCCTCCTGGGCGCCTACTGCCTCTCCGAGCCGGCCGCCGGCTCCGACGCCGCCTCGCTGAGCACCAAGGCGGTCCGCGACGGCGACGACTGGATCATCACCGGCACCAAGGCCTGGATCACCCATGGCGGCGTCGCCGACTTCTACACCGTCCTCGCCCGCACCGGCCTCGAGGGCCCCAAGGGCATCACCGCCTTCCTGGTCCCGGGGGACTCGGAGGGCCTGACGGCGGCCGTGCCCGAGAAGAAGATGGGCATGAAGGGCTCGCCCACCGCCCAGCTGCACTTCGACGGCGTACGCGTACCGGACTCCCGCCGCATCGGCGAGGAGGGGCAGGGGTTCTCCATCGCCCTGGCCGCGCTCGACGCGGGCCGGCTGGGCATCGCTGCCTGCGCCATCGGCGTCGCCCAGGCGGCACTGGACGAGGCCCTCGCCTACGCGCTGGACCGCAAGCAGTTCGGTCACCCCATCGCGGACTTCCAGGGGCTGCGCTTCATGCTGGCCGACATGGCCACCAAGATCGAGGCGGGCCGGGCGCTGTACCTCGCCGCCGCGCGGCTGCGGGACGCGGGCAAGCCGTTCTCCCGGCAGGCGGCCATGGCCAAGCTGTTCTGCACGGACGCGGCGATGGCCGTCACCACGGACGCGGTGCAGGTCCTCGGCGGCTACGGCTACACCGCGGACTTCCCCGTCGAGCGGCTGATGCGCGAGGCGAAGGTGCTCCAGATCGTCGAGGGCACCAACCAGATCCAGCGCATGGTCATCGCCCGCCACCTGGCCGGGCCCGAGACCCGCTGACGCGGTCCGCCGCGTCCGACGCGGGACGGGTCAGTACAGCCCGCTGCTGGTGGAAGGCCAGACCGGAGAGGACGTGAGGCGCGACCACTCCGGGTCCCGCCGGCCGGGCAGAGTCCGGCCGGCGTCCGCCCAGCGGGCCAGCAGGTCGCGGTAGATCGGCGGATCGGGCACCTGCTGCTCACGTTGCGGCTCACGCCGAAGGGGGCGCTGAACCGATTCTTCGAAACCCGAGGACATCGGACGGCGCCTTCGGCCCGCTGAAGACTGAAGCGTGCTCATACCGGGCCAACGCCGTACCGAAGCCACGGGTAATCGCCCCCGCGGTACGCGTATCCGTTCGACGGGTCACGGGGGCGGGGGCGGGGCGGGGGCGAGCACAGGCGGGCACGGCACGCAGGCGGGCAGGGGGCGGGATCCACCCGGGCGGCGGCCAGAGAGGGTATGGGGGTCTCCCGTCAGTCCCATCGTCTCTCCGTGTCGTGCCGGTCCCTCAAGGGCGCTCCTTCGTCGCGTCGCTTCGCGATGTCGCTGCGCTCCACCCTTGACCGACCGTCCCGCCCCGGAAATCCGAAAGACTGCCGGGAAACCCCCAAAGGAACGGGCCGGGGGCAGAAAGACACAGACGGGGCGACCGGAGGGGCGCGGGCGAAGCCCGATGCGCCCCCAATCGCTACGCGCTCCTACCGGAAGGCGTCTGCGAGCCCCTTGGGCTGGACATAGGCCGCCACAGATCGCTACGCGCTCCTGCCCGACGGCGACTGCGAACCTCTGTGGCTGGTCATAGGCCGCCATCAATCGCTACGCGCTCCTGCCTGACGGCGTCTGCGAGCCTCTTGGGTCGGTCATAGGCCGCCATCGATCGCTACGCGCTTCTCGATCACGCGTCCGCAGACCGTCAGGGGTGGCTCACAAGCCGCAGGGGCCGGAATGGGCTCCCACAGACGGCGCCTGCGGGCTGTCGGGGACTGGAAAAGCGGCAGATGACGGCTGAGGCGAATCCCATCCGGGTCTGGGAGGGTGGGCACCTCAAAGAGGCTTCAATGTGCCCCAATTGCCCCTTTCTGTGCGTGTGGATGGGATCTCACGGTCACCCTGACGGGGATTGAGTTCGGCTGAGCCGATGGATCCGCCCTTCGGGCCTCCCATTCGCCCCGATCAGCCCCCAACTGGCGGCGGACGCCGTCTCGCAGGAGCGCGTAGCGATCGATGGCGGCCCCTGCCCGACCCCCGGGGCCCGCACTCGCCGTCTTCGAGAAGCACCCAGTGATCTGTCGCGGCCTATGACCAGCAACAGAGGCTCGCAGTCGCCGTCAGGCAGGAGCGCGTAGCGATTGATGGCGGCCTATGTCCAGCCCAAGGGGCTCGCAGTCGCCGTCAGGCAGGAGCGCGTAGCGATCGATGGCGGCCTATGTCCAGCCCAAGAGGCTTGCAGACGCCCTCCGACAGGAGCGCGTAGCGATCGGACGCGCACCGGGCTTCGCCCGCGCAGGGCACCGCCTCGTCTGTGTCTTTACTCCCCCCGGCCCGTCCTTTTGGGGGTTTCCCGGCAGTCTTTCGGATTTCCGGGGCGGGACGGTCGGTCAAGGGGGGCCGAAGGCCCTCGCGAAGCGACGCGACGAAGGAGCGCCCTTGAGGGACCGGCACGACACGGAGAGACGATGGGACTGACGGAAAACCCCCATACGCGTCACTGACCAAGGCTCGGGCGGCTCCCGCCCCCACACCACCGCCGCGCCTCTGGCTCCCGCCTCGCTGTGGTTCGCCCTCACACCGCCGCCGCGCCTCTGGCTCCCGCCTCGCTGTGGTTCGCCCTCACACCGCCGCCGCGCCTCTGGCTCCCGCCTCGCTGTGGTTCGCCCTCACACCGCCGCCGCGCCTCTGGCCTCCGTCCCGCCGTGGTTCGCTCCCCGGAAGCCGCCCCGCGCCTCTGGCCTCCGCCTCGTCGTGCCTCCGCCCCGTGTCGCCGCCCGTCGTTTCGTGTCCCGCCGCGCTGTGCTGCCGCCCCCGCGTCGCCGTCGTGCCTTCCACCCCCGCCTCGTCGTGCCCCCACCCAGTGCCGCCGCCCGTCGTTTCGTGTCCCGCCGCGCTGTGCTGCCGCCCTCGCGTTGCCGTCGCGCCTTCCGCGCCCGCCGGACCGTGCCCCCGCCCACCCCCGCCCACCCCCGCCACTTCGTGCCCTGCTGTCAGGGCGTGCCAGAAGGGTGGTCGACGGATGGGTTTCTGACGTACCGTCATATTCGCTCGCGCCGCCCCCCGCCGTCACCCGCCCCGGAGGTCCGTCATGCCCGCAGACCGGCCCGTCGCCCTCGACGAGTACCCCATCCACCAGGCCCCCTTGTCGATGAAGCACCTCGTGAGCGGCGACCGGAACGCCTACGACCGGTGCATCTTCCACGTCTTCGACCACGCCGGCCGCGCCGTCCTGATCCTCGGCCTCGGCGTCTACCCCAACGCCGGGGTCATCGACGCCTACGCCACCCTCCGCCTCGGCGACGAACTCCTGGCGGTCCGGGCCTCCGACGCCCTCACCGACGACCGGATGAACCTCTCCGTGGGTCCCCTGTCCATCACCGTCGACGTGCCGCTCCAGCGGCTCACACTGCGCTGCGCCCCCGACGCGGACGACCCGCACGGGCTCTCGTACGACATCACCTGGACCGCGGAGTTCCCCGCCGTCTGGGAGCCGCACCACATCCAGCGGCGCGGCGACCGGCTCATGCTGGAAGGCCGGCGCTTCGTCCAGGCCGGCAACGTGACGGGCACGATCCGCGCCAAGGGGGAGGAGTTCACCCTCACGGCGGGGGAGTGGACCGGTACGCGCGACCGGAGTTGGGGCGTGCGCCCGATCCCCGGAGAGGAGGGCGGCCGGGCGGCCGAGGAGTACCGCCCCGACGGCTTCCACTGGCTCTGGATCCCGGTTCGCTTCGCCGACCGTTTCGTCATGGTCATCGCCCAGGAGGACGCCGACGGCCACCGCACCCTGAACGAGGCCGTGCAAGTCTTCCCCGAGGGCAGCGGCCGCGCGGACGTCCAGCTCGGCTGGCCGCACTCCGAGATCCGCTACCGCCCCGGCACCCGGCACCCCGAGAGCGCCACGGTCCACCTCACCGACCCGTCCCGGAAACCCCTGGAACTGGGCGTGGAGATACTGAACTCCTCCCCGCTCGCCGTCGGCGCCGGCTACCCGCCCGCAAGCGACTGGCAGCACGGCACCTGGCAGGGCCGCGGCTGGAGCGACCGCCGCGTCTACGACCTCTCCCACCCCGCCGCCCACCCCATGGCCGCCTTCGGGGTCACCGACCACTCGGCCCGCTTCACCCTCGACGGGCGGACCGGTCACGGCATCTTCGAGCACGGCAGCTTCGGGCGCCACGATCCGAGCGGCTTCGCCGACTACTCCTCCGTCGCACCGTAAGCCCGACCTCCCGATCCAGGACCCGAGCGTGAGAAGAGGGGTACCCATGGCAACCGCACCACGTCCGCGCACCTCCACCCGCGAACCCGAGGAGCTCGGCCGCCGCCTCGGCGCCTGGCTCGACGGCAGGCTCCCCGGGGCGAAGATCACCAACATCTCCGTCCCCGGCTCGAACGGCATGTCCAGCGAGACCCTGCTCTTCGACATAGAGCACCCCGACACCCCGCTGCGCGCCTGCGCGCTGCGCCTCGCCGCCGACCCGGCGGCCTACACCGTCTTCCCGACCTACGACATGCCGCGCCAGCACCGGGTGATGAGCCTGGTCGCCGAGCACACCGACCTGCCCGTCCCGCGCGTGCAGTGGCTGGAGGAGGACGCCGGGCCGCTGGGGGCGCCGTTCTTCGTGATGGCCCGCGCGGAGGGCCGGGTCCCGCCCGACGTCATGCCCTACACCTACGAGGGCAACTGGCTGCACGCGGCGACGGACGCCGAGCGCGGAGCGCTCCAGGAGGCGAGCATCTCGCTGCTGGCCCGGCTGCACGACCAGTTCCCCGCGAAGGAGGCCGAGTTCCTCCTGCCCGAGGGCGAGGGCAGCCCGCTGCGCCGGCACGTGGACGCCCAACGCGCCTACTACACCTGGGTGGTGGGCGGGCTCGCGCCCTCCCCGCTGATCGAGCGGGCCTTCGCCCGGCTCGAGGAGCTGTGGCCGGCCGACGAGGGTCCCGCCGTCCTGAACTGGGGTGACGCCCGCATCGGCAACGTCGTCTACGACGGTTTCACGCCGGTGGCCGTCCTGGACTGGGAGATGGCGGCGTACGCCCCGCGCGAGGTGGACCTCGGCTGGACCGTG
Source organism: Streptomyces yangpuensis (assembly GCF_024666385.1). Classification (NCBI taxonomy): domain Bacteria; kingdom Bacillati; phylum Actinomycetota; class Actinomycetes; order Kitasatosporales; family Streptomycetaceae; genus Streptomyces; species Streptomyces yangpuensis. Next base: position 1,314,743 of record NZ_CP102514.1, on the reverse strand, counting down.
TACCTCCACCGGTTCTTCCAGGACCTCACCGTGAGCTTCGGCCAGCCCGGCCTGCCGGACTTCCTGCGCCGTGCGGACCTGGAGCGCCGCTACGCCGAACTCACCGGCCACACGCCGCGCGACATGGAGTTCCACACCCTGTACGCCGCCTTGCGGCACGCGATCGTGATGCTGCGCATCGCCTACCGGCAGGCCCACTTCGGCGAGGTCGAGGTCCCGGCGGACCCGGACGGCCTGATCCTGCACCACGCCAGCCTGGCCGCCATGGTGCAGGGGACGTACTGGTAGCGGATCGGGGGAGCGGGAGGAGCGGAAAAGGACGGGCGGCGCGCCCCGGTGGCCCTCAGGCCGCCTGGGCGTGCTGCTGGCGCGTCTGCGCCTGCGGCTGCGCCAGCACCGGGCGCACGACGCGGATCGGGCGCGAGCCCGGGCCGCCGACGTGCGAGAACGGCTGCGTCCGCCAGTCCAGACCCTGGGGCAGGGCCGGCCGGGTGAAGGAGTCGGCCTCCGGCGCCGGCGCCGGCTGGTTCGTGCCCAGGCCGGGCAGGGCGTCGCCGGCGGGCCGGCCGGTGCCGGCGCACACGGTGAGCCCGAAGGGGTTCCACGGGGTCAGGCAGAGCGCGTGCTGCGGCAGGTACTCCTCGTCCGCGACGAGGGCGATGGACTGGCCGCAGTCGGGGCAGATCGCGTGGTGGATCTCGAACCCCTCGGTGTCGTCGAGGTATTCGCCGTCCTCGGGGTAGGTGTGGTCCCCGGAGTCGAGCGGTTCGAGAGGCTCCGGTTCGGTGCGACCGGCGCGCTGGTTGTTCGGCATGGATGTACTCCCCCTTGGGTGGGCCGGGCAGGTTCTTCGGCCTCGGCCACAGCAACCACTTCCCGCCGTGCGTCACGAGTAACCACAACGGACCGGCCTCCACCTGCATACCCGTGTGGCCTTGGTCACATGCCCGGCGCAGATGCCTCCAGTGGGCGGACAGCACTGGGCCTGGAGTGCCTTTGGCCGTAAGTTGAGCGGCTATGAGTGCAATGGAGGAGCTGGACCGCCAGATCGTGGATCTGCTCGTGCGGGACGGGCGGATGAGCTACACGGATCTGGGCAAGGCCACAGGACTGTCCACGTCGGCGGTCCATCAGCGGGTACGCCGTCTCGAGCAGCGCGGGGTGATCCGCGGTTACGCGGCCGTGGTCGACCCGGAGGCCGTCGGCCTGCCGCTGACCGCCTTCATTTCGGTCAAGCCCTTCGACCCGAGCGCCCCGGACGACATCGCCGACCGGCTGTCCGGCGTACCCGAGATCGAGGCCTGCCACAGCGTCGCGGGCGACGAGAACTACATCCTCAAGGTACGCGTCGCCACCCCGCTGGAGCTGGAGGACCTCCTGGGCCGGCTGCGCGCCCTCGCCCATGTCGCGACCCGTACGACCGTGGTCCTCTCCACCCCCTACGAGGCACGCCCGCCCCGCGTGTGACACCGGGGACGGTGCCGCGGGGGGACCCGGCGGTCGGAAGGGGTGGGGCGACGCGGGACACTGGTCGGCATGACTGACCGCACCGCCCACTCCGCCGACGCCGCCGGAGCGCCGACCAGGACCGTCCTCCTCCGCGGGGGCGAGGTACACAGCCCCGCCGACCCCTTCGCCACGGCGATGGTCGTCGAACGCGGCCATATCGCCTGGGTCGGTTCCGAGGGCGCGGCCGACGCGTTCGCCCAGGGCGTCGACGAGGTCGTCGATCTCGGCGGCGCGCTCGTGACCCCCGCCTTCACCGACGCGCACGTCCACACGACCTCCGCGGGTCTGGCCCTGACCGGGCTGGACCTGACGGGAGCGCGGTCGCTGGCCGCCGCGCTGGACCTGGTCCGCGCGTACGCCGCGAGCCGGCCCGCCGACCGGGTGCTCCTCGGGCACGGATGGGACGCCGCCCGCTGGCCCGAGCGGCGCGCGCCGCGCCGTGCCGAGCTCGACGAGGCCGCCGGCGGCCGTCCTCTCTATCTGAGCCGTATCGACGTGCACTCGGCCGTGGTCACCACGGCCCTGCTCGACCTGGTCCCCGGGGTGCGCCCCGACGGGGACCTGCCGCTGACCGCCGAGGACCACCACGCCGTCCGGCGGGCCGCGCTCGCCGCCGTCACCCCGGCCCAGCGCGCCGAGGCGCAGCGGGCCGCGCTGGACCGGGCGGCCTCCCTCGGCATCGGTTCCCTGCACGAGTGCGGCGGGCCCGACATCTCCTCCGCCGAGGACTTCACCGCTCTGCTCGCGCTGGCGGCGGAGCGGCCCGGGCCGCGTGTGTTCGGGTACTGGGCCGACCGGGACCTGGGCCTGGCCAGGGAGCTGGGGGCCGTGGGGGCGGCGGGCGACCTCTTCGTGGACGGCGCCCTGGGTTCGCACACCGCCTGTCTGCACGCTCCGTACGCCGACGCCTCGCACACGGGGACGGAGTACCTGGACGCGGTCGCCGTCGCCGAGCACGTGGCGGCGTGTACGGAGGAGGGGCTGCAGGCCGGCTTCCACGCCATCGGCGACGCGGCGATCACCGCGGTGGTCGAGGGTGTCCGGGCGGCGGCCGAGAAGGTGGGCCTGGCCAGGATCCGTGCGGCCCGGCACCGGGTCGAGCACGCCGAGATGATGACCCCGGCCACCATCGCCGCCTTCGCGGAGCTGGGGCTCACGGCGTCGGTGCAGCCCGCCTTCGACGCGGCGTGGGGCGGCGAGGACGGGATGTACGCCGACCGGCTCGGGGCCGACCGCGCCCGCACCCTCAACCCGTACGCGGCCATGCTGAAGGCCGGGGTGCCGCTGGCCTTCGGTTCGGACGCGCCGGTCACCCCGCTCGACCCGTGGGGCACCGTGCGCGCGGCCGCCTTCCACCGGACGCCCGGGCACCGGGTGTCGGTGCGGGCCGCCTTCACCGCGCACACCCGGGGCGGCTGGCGGGCCCTGGGCCGTGACGACGCGGGAATCCTCGTCCCCGGCGCCCCGGCCGACTACGCGGTCTGGCAGACCGGCGAGCTGATCGTCCAGGCCCCGGACGACCGGGTCGCCCGCTGGTCCACCGACCCCCGCTCGGGCACCCCCGGACTGCCCGATCTGACCCCCGGCTCCGAACTGCCGGTGTGCCTGGCCACCGTCGTCGGGGGCCGGGAGGTATTCGTACGCCCACAGGGGTGATCCGGTCGGCCTCGGTTCGGTGCGGGCGGCCGGACCCGGATAGGTTCGGCCGGGTCCACCACAGGACGTCGTGCCGGACGGATCCGTCTGCTCAGCGCGCCCGCGCCTCGGGGGCGAGGGAAGGTTTCGCCGGGCGGCGGGTGGCCCCGGGTCGGGGTCCGGCGGTCCAGTAGACAACGGTCACGGCGGCCCGCAGCCAGCGGGAGTCTGATCGGCCCGAAGGACCGCGGGCCCCGATCACCCGTTACGGCACCGCCGGGGCGGCCCGGGTGTCGGCACCGCCGGGGCGGGCCGTGGCCGATGTTCTAGAGTCATCCTCTGCGACCGGACGTACAGGACGTGCAAGCGCACAAAAGGGGACTCAGTGAGCGACGGCGGACAGCGGACCCATGGCCCGCTCGGTACAGCCTTGGTGATCATTCCGACCTACAACGAGGCGGAGAACATCGGGCTGATCGTCGGCCGTGTCCGGGCGGCGGTTCCCGAGGCCCACATCCTGGTCACCGACGACAACAGCCCCGACGGCACCGGCAAGCTCGCCGACGAGCTCGCGGCCGGCGACGACCACGTGCACGTCCTGCACCGCAAGGGCAAGGAGGGGCTGGGCGCCGCCTACCTCGCGGGCTTCGTCTGGGGCCTGGACGAGGGCTACGGCGTGATCGTCGAGATGGACGCCGACGGATCCCACCAGCCCGAGGAGCTGCCCCGCCTGCTGACCGCGCTGGCCGGGGCCGATCTGGTCCTGGGCTCGCGCTGGGTGCCGGGCGGCCGCGTCGTCAACTGGCCCAAGACCCGGGAGTTCCTCTCGCGCGGCGGTTCGACGTACTCCCGGCTGATGCTGGACGTCCCGATCCGGGACGTGACCGGCGGCTACCGGGCCTTCCGGCGGGAGACGCTGGAGGGTCTGGGCCTGGAGGAGGTGGCCTCCGCGGGCTACTGCTTCCAGGTGGACCTGGCCCGCAGGGCCGTGAAGAAGGGGTTCCGCGTGGTGGAGGTCCCCATCACGTTCGTCGAGCGTGAGTTCGGCGACAGCAAGATGAGCAAGGACATCGTCGTGGAGGCCCTGTGGCGGGTCACCCAGTGGGGCCTCAAGGCCCAGGCCGCCAAGCTGCTCGGCAAGGACAGCGGCAAGGACACCGGCAAGGACAGCGGCGAGGGCACCGGCAAGCGGGACGGCAGTGCCTGATGCGGCCCGACCGGCGGGGCACGCCCCTTAGGGGGTGCCCCGTACCTCCGGCTGAGGACACTTTTATCCGGACCCAGGCACACTGGGTGCCATGACGACCGGCACTGGATCCCTGCGAACGGGCACCCCGACGGCCCCCCGTCGGCGCTCGCCCGCCCGAACCTTCCTCCCCCTGGCCATAGCCGCCTGGCTGATCCTGGAGATCTGGCTGCTCGGGATGGTCGCCGACGCGGCCGGCGGGCTCGCCGTGGCCGCGCTGATCGCCGGCGGACTGGTCCTGGGCGGGGTGGTCATCAAGCGCGCCGGGCGCCGGGCCTTCAAGAACCTGACGGACACCTTCCAGCAGGCGCAGCAGGGCGTGCAGCCCACCCCGCAGCAGCCCGGCCGGGGCAACGGCCTGACCATGCTGGCGGGCCTGCTCCTCATGCTGCCGGGCCTGCTCTCCGACGTGGCGGGCCTGCTCCTGCTGCTCCCGCCCGTCCGGGCGTGGGCCGGCCGCAGGGCCACCCGTTCCCTGGAGCGGAAGATGGCTTCGGCCCCCGCCGGCAGCTTCGGCGACGCCTTCCAGCAGGCCCGTATCCACTACCCCGACGGCAAGGTCGTCCAGGGTGAGGTCATCCGTGAGGACCGCCCGGGCCCGCAGGACGGCCCGGACACCACCTATCGCCCGCCGCTGACGCCGTAACGGCCGCGCCGCAGGGCACGGGAACGCCGAGGGGCCCCGCCGCACACTGTGCGGCGGGGCCCCTCGGCTTGTGCGTTCGTCCGGCTGTCAGGCGGACTTGCGGCTGTCCCGCGGATGCACGGCAATGTTCATGGCGCCGGAGCGCAGGACCGCCAGCCGTTCGGCCAGCACTTCCTCCAGCTCCTCGCGAGTGCGTCGCTCCATGAGCATGTCCCAGTGCGTTCGCGCAGGCTTGCCCTTCTTCTCTTCGGGCCCGTCCCCGTCCACCAGGAGTGCCATGGCGCCGCACGCCTTGCACTCCCACTCCGGCGGAATCTCTGCCTCAACCGAGAACGGCATCTCAAATCGATGTCCGTTCTGGCATGCGTACTCCACCGCCTGGCGCGGGGCCAGATCGATGCCGCGGTCCGTCTCGTAGCTGGTAACCACGAGGCGCGTACCGCGGAGAGCTCGCTCACTCATGAATCGTGCCTCCCGGGCTTGTCGCCCACAGGACAGGTGTCGCTGTCGTCGTCATCCGGTCAACGTCCGGTCGGCGGTATAGATTCCCGCTCCGGGTCGTGCGTCGCCCGTCGTACCGCCCCTTGTTGTACCCACCAGTGCCCGTTTTGTCACATCTGGCAGCAGATGTCACCCAACGTCTAGACTTCTTTGGCGCGCAGTAACGGTCCGCCTGGCAGGCCAAAGGCGTACACTACCGGCCCTTCGCCGCAACGTCTAAATCCGTTCGGAATTCGTTCGTGGATCCGGACCGGGCGCGGGCGCGGACCCGGTCTCAGAGCCGCTCCGGTACAGGATTGCCCGCCGCCTCCACCGCGCGCCGCACCGGCACTCGCGCGAGCAGCAGGAACCCCAGTGCGAAGAACGCCACCAGCGAGATGATCGCGTCCCGGTAGCTGCCCGTCACCTGGTAGGTCAGGCCGAAGACGAGCGGACCCACCCAGCTCAGGCCCCGGTCGCTCATCTCGTACGCCGAGAAGTACTCGGCCTCCTTGCCCGCCGGTACCAGGTGCGAGAAGAGCGAGCGCGACAGCGCCTGGCTGCCGCCCAGCACCAGGCCGATCATGGCGGCGAGGGCGAAGAACCACACCGGCGTCCGCGCGGGCAGGAAGTAGCCGACCCCCAGCGTCACCGCCCAGGCGGCCAGTGAGCCCAGGATCGTCCGCTTGGCGCCGTAGATCCGGGCCAGCCGGCCCATGCCCAGCGCGCCGCCGACCGCCAGGACCTGCACCAGCAGCACCGCCCCGATGAGGGTGGACTGCTCCAGCTGCAGCTCCTCCGAGCCGTAGATGGAGGCCTGGGAGATCACCGTCTGCACGCCGTCGTTGTAGATCAGGTACGCCAGCAGGAACGACAGGGTCAGCGGGTAGCGCCGCATGTCCTTGAGGGTGGCGACCAGCTGCTTCCAGCCGCTGACGGCCGGCGCCGCCCCCGGCTCCCGGACCACGGCCCGGTCCCGCAGCCGCCGCAGCGGGATCAGCGCGAAGGCGCCCCACCACAGGCCCGCGGAGGCCAGGCAGATCCGGACGGCCGTGCCCTCCGAGACGCCGAAGGTGTCGTGCCCCAGGTAGAGGGCCAGGTTCATGACGAGCATCACCGAACCGGCGGTGTAGCCGAAGGCCCAGCCGCGCGAGGACACCGTGTCCCGCTCGTCCGGAGTGGAGATCTGCGGCAGGTAGGCGTTGTAGAGCACCATCGACACCGACAGCGAGGCGTTCGCCACGACCAGCAGGAACCCGCCCAGCAGGTACCGCTCGCCGCCCAGGAAGAACATCGCGGTCGTCGCCGCGGCCCCGGTGTACGCGGCCACGGCCAGCAGCGGCTTCTTGCGGCCCGTCCGGTCCGCCACCGCGCCCGCGAGCGGCATCAGCAGCACGGCCAGGATCACCGAGGCCGAGACCGAGTAGGCGAAGAAGGACCCGGCCCGCACCGGTATGCCCAGCGGGTGCACGAAGCCCTGGGCGTCCGCGGCGGCCTTGGCCAGCTCGGTCAGGTACGGCCCGAGGAACACCGTCAGCACGCTCGCCGAATACACCGACACGGCGAAGTCGTAGAAGTACCAGCCGCGCTGCTCGCGCCTGCGGGACGCGGCGGCGGCTCTGTCGTCCTCCGCCCCCGGTTCCGCTTCCTCGGTCCTGCTGCTCTTGTCCGCGCTCACGCGTCGTCCCCCTCGGTGGTCCTCTACCGCACCGGCCGCCGCATCCGCCGCGGCGGCCGGGAGAGGGTCAGACCCAGGCGCCGCGCCGGTCCAGCACCGTGCGCAACAAGTCGATGTGGTCGGTCATGATGCCATCGACACCCAGGTCGAGGAGAGCCTCCATACGTTCCGGTTCGTTCACGGTCCACACGTGGACCTGCAGGCCGCGCGCGTGCGCGGTCCGTACGAAGCGTTCGTCGACCACCCGGATGCCCGCCTGGGTCTCCGGGACCTGGGCGGCCACCGCCCCGACGCGCAGCGCCGCCGGGATCGCGTACGAGCGCAGCCGCAGCCCGACCACACCGCGCACGCCGTACGAGGTCGCCAGCCGGGGGCCGGCGATCCGCTGGGCGCGCGCCACCCGGCTCTCCGAGAAGGAGCCCACGCAGACCCGGTCCCAGAGCCCGGCCCGCGCGATCAGGTTGACCAGCGGGTGCAGCGCCGACTCCGCCTTGATGTCGATGTTCCAGCGGGCGTCCGGGAACTCCTCCAGCAGCTCCTCGAAGAGCGGCAGGGGCTCGGTGCCCCCGACCCGGGCCTCGCGCACCTGTTTCCACGGCAGCTCGGCGATCCGGCCCCGGCCGTCGGTGACCCGGTCCAGCGTGGAGTCGTGGAAGGCGACGAGCTTGCCGTCGGCCGTGGCGTGCACATCGGTCTCGAAGTACCGGTAGCCGGCCCCGGCGGCTCGGCGGAAGGCGGCGGCGGTGTTCTCCAGCCCGTCCGCGGCACCTCCCCGGTGCGCGAAGGGAATCGGAGCCGGGTGGTCCAGATACGGATGGCGAAGGCGTACGTGCGTCACGGCGGCAGTATCCCCCGTGGCGGCCGGGACCGGTGGTACGCGAGGTGAACGGGATGCAGGGGGTCGCGTACGGCCTGGTGCAAGTGGACTGACTCGTGGCACGCTGTGCCCCGGACAGCAATCCAATCCAGGCCTCCTCCGAGGCCAATCGGACGAAAGTGGACCGCACGCCATGGCCGAATGGACCTCAGCGGTCGGTGCCGCACAGCTGGCCCGTCTCATCACCTCCCAGCAGGAGCGGACCGCCGTACCGGGGGCCCGCAAGCCGCCCGCCTACCGCACCCTCGCCGACGGGATCCGGCTGCTGGTCCTGGAGGGCCGCGTCCCCGTCGCCGCCCGGCTGCCCGCCGAGCGCGAGCTCGCCGTCGCCCTGTCCCTCAGCCGCACCACCGTCGCCGCCGCCTACGAGGCTCTGCGCGGCGAAGGCTTCCTGGAGTCCCGCCGGGGCGCCGGCAGCTGGACCTCCGTCCCGGCCGGGAATCCGCTGCCCGCCCGCGGCCTGGAGCCGCTGCCGCCCGAGTCCCTCGGCTCGATGATCGACCTCGGCTGCGCCGCCCTCCCCGCCCCCGAACCGTGGCTGACCCGGGCCGTCCAGGGCGCCCTGGAGGAACTGCCCCCGTACGCGCACACGCACGGGGACTACCCGGCGGGCCTGCCGGCGCTGCGCCGGATGCTCGCCGACCGCTACACCGATCAGGGCATCCCCACCATGCCCGAGCAGATCATGGTGACCACCGGGGCGATGGGCGCCATCGACGCCATCTGCAGCCTCTTCGCCGGCCGCGGTGAGCGGATCGCCGTCGAGTCCCCCTCCTACGCCAACATCCTCCAGCTGATGCGCGCCGCCGGCGTCCGCCTCGTACCGGTCGCGATGGGCGACGGACTGACGGGCTGGGACATGGACGTCTGGCGGCAGGTCCTGCGCGACTCCGCCCCGCGCCTCGCCTATGTCGTCGCCGACTTCCACAACCCCACCGGGGCCCTCGCCTCCGAGGACCAGCGCCGCGCCATGGTCGAGGCGGCCCGCTCCGCGGGCACGGTCCTCGTCGCCGACGAGACCATGCTGGAACTCCAGCTGGATCCGGACCTGGAGATGCCCCGACCGGTCTGCTCCTTCGACCCGGCCGGCAGCACGGTGATCACTGTGGGCTCCGCCAGCAAGGCCTTCTGGGCGGGCATGCGGATCGGCTGGGTCCGCGCGGCCCCCGACGTGATCCGCAGCCTGGTGGCGGCCCGCGCCTACGCCGACCTGGGCACGCCGGTGCTGGAGCAGCTGGCGGTGAACTGGCTGATGCGGACCGGCGGCTGGCAGGAAGCGGTGGAGGTCCGCAGGCAGCAGGCCCGGGAGAACCGGGACGCGCTCGTCGCGGCGGTCCGCCGGGAGCTCCCGGACTGGGAGTTCGAGGTCCCCGCCGGCGGCCTGACCCTGTGGGCCCGCGCGGGCGGCCTGTCCGGCTCCCGCCTGGCCCAGGTGGGCGAACGGGTCGGCGTACGGGTCCCCTCGGGTCCCAGGTTCGGCGTCGACGGAGCCTTCGAGGGCTACGTCCGGCTGCCGTTCACCGTGGGCGGCCCGGTGGCCGAAGAAGCCGCCACCCGCCTGGCGGCGGCAGCCCGCCTGGTCGCCACAGGCGCAGGCGACAGCGGCACGGAACCGCCCCGCACGTTCGTCGCGTAGTGCGGCGCAGGCGGGCCGGACGACACCCCGCCCTGGCACCGGCCCCACCGCTCCACCCCCGCCCGGCCAGGGCAAGGCCCCATCCCGGCCCCGCCCCGGCCCCGCCCGGCCAGGGCAAGGGCTACGCCTCCGGCGCCTGTCCCTGGAACGCCTTCGCCAGCGCCGCCCCCGGCGCGGGCCCCTGCTGCCGCTCCGGCAGGAGACCGAGCACGGCCTGCCGGTGCGCCGGATGCGTGCCCTCGTCGTAGGGGTCCGGGGTGGCCGGCACCTGGAGCCGGTGCACCGGCCCGGTGCCCAGCCGGGCGTACCCGCGCCCCGGTGGCACCTGCGCCGTGGGCGTGGTGTGCGGCGGCAGCCCCAGCACGTCGGTGATCTGCTGGATCGCGGCCGGCCCGAGCACGATCCGCGCACGGGTGTGCTGCCACACGGCGTCGTGCAGCACCTCCAGGTGGTCGAACTGTTCGGCCACCGCCACCGTGACGTGCGCCGGCCGGCCGTGCCGCAGCGGCACCTGGAGATGGTTCATGGGATCGGGCCCGCCCTCGGCCACCGCGAGGTGCGCCAGCACGCTCGGCTGGTCCAGCAGGATCCACAGCGGGCGCCGGGTGTCCTCCGGTGCGGGCCGGCCGGCCTCGCGGGCCCGGTGGATGGCGATGAGCCGGCGTTCGGTCTCCTGCGCGGCCCACTCCAGCGTGGCGACCGCGCCGACCGGCCCGCACTCCACGGCGAGGACCCCGCTGCGGCCGGTCAGGCAGGCGTATTCGCCGGTGCCGCCGCCGTCGACGATCAGGACGTCGCCGCCGTGCCGCAGGGCCTGCAGGGCGAGGGAGCGGAGCAGGGTGGAGGTGCCGCTGCCCGGCTGGCCGACGGCGAGCAGGTGGGGTTCGGTGGAGCGGGGGCCGGTGCGCCAGACGACCGGCGGGACGTCGCGGGGCCGATCGCCCTCCAGTACGGGCAGGGTGCGCTGCACGGTGCCCGAGTCGGTGAAGCCGAGCACGCTCTCGCCGGGGGAGGTGACGAACGGCTGGGCGGCGATGCCCGTCGGCAGCGCCGGCAGCACGCTGAGGTCGAGCCGGTTGCCCTCCTCGTCCCAGTCGAAGAGGTACTCCCGGCCGCGTCCGGACTTGGCGTGCAGCAGTGCCTCGATCCGGGCCCGTGAGGCGGCCTCGCCGTCGGTGAAGTACGCCGGGTAGCGGATGTGGAGCCGGGTGATCCGGCCCGCCTCGTCGAACTCGTAGCCACTGAAGGCCTTGTCCCACTCCCCGCCGTGGGCGAAGAGCGGACTGGGGTCGTCCGGGATGGAGAAGTACGGCACGAGGGCTTCGTAGAGGGAGCCGAGCCGTTCGGCCTCGGTGTCGCTGGGTCCGGTCTTCGCGGGGGTGCGGTCCCGCCCGTGCCAGGCCGCGGCCGCCATGAGGGTGATCAGGGCGAGCAGCGGCCCGTAGGGGACGAGTGCGACCACGAGGACGCAGGCGGCGCCCAGGAACAGGGCGGGACCGCGCTTGTCCTTGGGGGTCTCGGACCATTTGCGCCGCCCGGCCGCGGCCAGGACGCGCAGGCCGCGTCCGATGACGAGGAGCGGATGGAGGACGTCCGTGGCACTGTCGGCGGCCGTGCGAGCGAAGTCGCGGCCCCGGGCCAGCGACGCGGTGCCGCTGCTGAGAATGCGGGGAAGTGGGCGCCGGGCCACGGGCGTCTCCTGGAGTTGTGGTCGTGAGCGTTGTTCCGGGTGGGGCTGGGGTTCCTGCTCGGGGGGCGGCTAGAGCTTGATCCCGCCGAGCAGGCTCGCGAGGCTCGCGGTGCTCGCCGTGATGCTCGGGGCGATGGCGGAGCCGGCGAGGAAGAAGCCGAAGAGCGAGCAGACGAACGCGTGGGTCAGCTTCATCCCGTCCTTCTTGAAGAACAGGAAGCAGATGATGCCGAGCAGGACCACGCCTGAGATGGACAGGACCATGGGAGGTTCTCCTGGTTGGTGGGGACAGTCACCATCAGTTGTTCCAGGCTCACAGGAAGTATCAATGCGAAAAAAGGTGCATACGGGTGAATCTGTGGGTTTTTCACTTGACCGGCTCAGCCCGGGTGGCGCGCCCGCCGCGCAGGGGGTCCGGGGTGATCCGTCCCTCGGACCGGCCCGGACATGCGCAGGCCAGGGCGCTACCCTGGCGATTCACCCGTACGGCCGCAGTGCCGTGCACCCCTGCCCGCACGGCCCGGGGAAGCTCCATGCCAGCAGCGAGTGAAAGGCGGTACGCACGATGAGCGAGCACACCGAAGGCGCCTCCCCGGAAGGTCCCGACGAGGACGTCATCGAACTGGCGACCAAGATCTTCGACCTCGCCCGCCAGGGCGAGAGCGCGCAGCTCGCCGCGTACCTCGACGCCGGGGTCCCGGCGAACCTCACCAACGACCGCGGCGACACCCTCGTCATGCTCGCCGCCTACCACGGCCACGCCGACACCGTCACGGCGCTGCTGGCCCGCGGCGCCGAGGCCGACCGGGCCAACGACCGCGGCCAGACCCCGCTCGCCGGTGCGGTCTTCAAGGGGGAGGGGGCGGTGATCCGCGCCCTGCTCGCCGGAGGGGCCGACCCGAACGCCGGAACGCCCTCCGCGGTGGACACGGCGCGCATGTTCGCCAAGGCCGACCTGCTGGAACTCTTCGGAGCCCAGTAGTCCGCTTTTTGCCGGGCCACGACCGGCGCAGAGCTCACAGGTTGGTCACGGCGGCCGTAAATGTGGTCGCGGCGCACAAACCGGCTGGGTCATCATGGCGTCGGATTCGATTCGCGAGCACGGGGGACGGGCAGACGGGCAGGACACACGGAGTGTCCGGCCCCGGTCCGGCCACCCCTGGTCACGAACCACCGACGAGAGTGAGAAGGCAATGGTCTACATCGAGCGGAACAAGACGGCGGACGTCCTCACATGCTGTTACGCGGCCCTGTGAATCCCGATTCCCGGTTGCGTCCCCAGCTTGATTTGAGGCCATTCCCATGTTCGAACCAGTCATAGCGCCGAGCGGTACCCTGCTCGGCCTCCTCCAGCGGGGCCGTGGCGACGGCACGCTGCACGCACTCGCGGCGCCCAGGGCGGAGGCCCTCGCGGCCCTCAACCAGTGCGTGCTCCGTGATCCGCGCCAGGACTGGCAGGTCGAGAACCGCTCGCTGTACTACGCCAGGCTCTACCTGGACCTCGACGGCCCCCTCGGCGAGATCGAGAGCCACCTCTTCGGCGCCGACGACCTCGTCGACGACACGGACCACCGCACGGGCCTCGCCCTGTCCGTCCTGGGCCACCTGGCCTCGTACGGACGCGACGACGCGCTCATGCTGCTGCGCCGCTACGCCGCGTCCGGAGCCAACTGGGCATGGGCCCTCGACGAGCTCGCGCTGCGCGACGACGACGAGGGACTGCGGTCACTGGCCGCGCCCGTGCTCGCCCGCTTCCCCGCCACCGCGGAGGGTGAGGCGCGGCTGGCCGCCGCCGTCCGCGACGCCTACGAGCCCCGGCCGTGGTCCCTGTGGGAGGAGTCCCCGCTGTACGGGGAGCGCTTGAGCGCCGCCCGTCGGCAGGGCTCCTTCGACCGCTGGCAGCGGCAGCTGACCCCGAGCGGGCCCCGGCCCGGCTGGGGCGTCCAGGCCGTGTTCGACTGGGCCGCCGACGGCCTGCGCCGCGGCACCCCGCTGCACGTGCCCGCCGCCCGCTGCCTGGCCGCCGTGGCCCAGCCCGAGGACCGCTCCGCCATCCTCGCGGCCGCCGCCGGCGCCGACGGTGAGGCCGCCCGCGCCACCGCCCTGCACCACCTGGTCCTCGCCGAGCCGGACAACCCGGCCGTGCTGGACCTGATCGAAGCCGCCGCCGACGAACCCGCCGTGGCCGCGTACGAGCGCATGTGCGGCCCCGAGGCCGTCGAACGCGCCCGGCGCTGGGTCCACCGGCCCGACGCCCTCGGCGAGGCCGCCGCGGCCGTCCTGGCCGCCCGGGGCGGGGCCGAGGACGCACCTTTGGTCCTGAGCGCCCTGAGGTCCACCGTCCGCGGCTCGGGCCCCGACACCCAGCGGCTGTTCGCCCTGGTCGACGGCGCCGGCCGGCTCGCCATCGGCTGCGCGGCGCCCGTACTGCGCCACGTCTACCGCGAGACGTCCTCGTCCCACCTGCGCGGCCGGGCCGCGCGCGCCCTCGCCAGCACCGACCCGTCCTTCGCGGCCGGCTTCGCCGTCGAATGCCTCTGGGACTGCGAGGAGACCACCCGCGAGGTGGCCGCCCGCCACGCCGAGACCGCCGACGCCCGGGTCGCCCCGCGCCTGCGCCGCCTGGCGTCGGACCCGGCGGAGGAGGAGGACGTACAGTCCGCGGTCCGCAGCCGCATCGCCCCGGAGTCGGCCGTGTAGCGCCGCCGGTCCGTACCACGACACGCCTCGGCCCGGCCCCCGACAAGAGGGGCCGGGCCGAGTGCTGTGACGGCGTGCGGCAGCGGAACGCGATCAGGGCGAAACGGGGGCCGGTGCGCCGGTGGGGACCGATACGCCGGGGGGCAGGGTGGGGGGCCCCAACCGCTGCGCCTCCTCGGCGGCTTCCCGGAAGTCGACCGAGCAGTACGGGACGTGTTCGTCCCGCAGGATTCCGAAGGCGAGTCCTTGCCTCCCCTCCCACCACGGCTGGTAGTACGTCCACGTCAAAACGAGTGTGCGTCCCGGGGGGACCGCCTTCGGGTTGACCTTGAGGGTGTGTCCGTCATCGCCGCGCGACAGACCGGCCGCGGGATCGTCCTGCGGGCCGCGGACCCAGCCCTTGATCGCCGTGCACTGGCGTTCCGGCAGCAGCTGCGGGACCGCGAAGGCCCGGACCCCCAGTTCCTTCAACCGGTCGGCCAGAGCCGGGAGCTGTGCCTGCCGGGGCGGAGCGAACCGCAGCGACCCGTCCGGCTCCCTCGTGATCTCGGGCGCGTCCGAGGCCGACCGGCTCGGCGTGCCGGCCGGGGGGGACCCGGTGCGGGTGCTGCCCGTGAGGGTCATGACGGCGACCACGGTGGCCGTGGCGACGCCCACCGCGACCGGTATGCCGTACCGCCGGGCGAAGGAGCGGGCCGGCGTCGGGGGCGGGGTCTCCGGGAGGCGGGCCAGGAGGGCCGCCTTCAGGCGGTCCTCGAAACCGCTGGGCCGGGTGCTCATCGGGCTGCCTCCAGTCGGTGTTCGGTGACGGAGCCCGAGGCTCCACGCAGGGCACGGCGCGCCCGGTGCAGGCGTACGCGGATCGTCGCCTGGGTGACGCCGAGAGCCTGCGCGGCCTCGGCCGGGGTGAGTTCGTCCACGACGACCAGGTCGAGCGCGGCGCGCAGCGGCTCGGACAGGGCGGCGTGGCGCTCGGCCACGTCCCTGAAGGCCCGCTGGGCGTCGATCCGCTCCTCCAGTGCCGCCACGTCCTCGTCGTCGAGGAGGCGGCGGCCGCTCAACCGCGCCAGGGCGCCGCTCTCGCGGGCTCGTCCGCGGGCGTGCCCCGAGAGGACGTTGCGGGCTATGCCGAACAACCAGGCGACCGGGGCTCCCCTGTGACCCCGGTAGGCGCCGGCCGATCCCATCGCCGCGAGGAAGATGTCCGCCGTCAGGTCCGCCGCCAGGTGCGGGTCGGCGACCCGGCGGGTGACGAAGCCGAGCACGGCGTCGATGTGTTCCTCGTAGAACGCCCCGAATCCCTCGGGCGTGGTGAGATCCGGCGGGCCGGTCTCGTGTCGTGGGCTGCGCACCCGGTTCCTCCCCTGCACAGGGGACCCCGTCGGCCCCCTCACTCCGTACTTGGCCGCAGCCCCCGAAGGCGTTTCACCGGGCCCGTACGAACCTGACCGGCGTGCCCGGCCGGGCCTGCGCCGCCGCGTCCAGCGCCGGGCCTGGACCGACCACCCCGACCACCGGATAGCCGCCGGTCACCGGATGGTCGGCCAGGAACACCACCGGCAGGCCGTCCGGGGGCACCTGGACCGCGCCCAGCACCATGCCCTCGCTGGGCAGCTCCCCGGCCCGCGCGCGCACCAGCGCGGACCCGCCCTCCGTGCGCAGCCCGATCCGGTTGGAGCTCGGCGACACCCGGAACGCCGAGCGCCACAGCCCGGCGAGGGACGCCCCGGTGAACCAGTCCGCCCGCGGCCCGAGCCGCAGCGGCAGCACCAGCTCCGACGGCGCCGCGGGCAGCCCGTACGCGTCCGCGCCGGGCACCGGGTCCGGCCCGGCGGGTCCCACCGGAAGCGTCGTCCCGGCCGTCAGGACCGCCGGCCCCAGGCCCGACAGCAGGTCCGTCGAGCGGCTGCCCAGCACCGGCGCGACGGCCAGGCCGCCCCGGACCGCGACGTAGCCGCGCACCCCGGACTCCGCCCGGCCCACCTCCAGCTCCGCCCCGGCCGGCAGCCCGACCGGTGCTCCCCAGGCCACCGGGCGCCCGGAGACCCGTACCGGACAGGGCGCGCCCGTGACCGCCACGACCGTCGCGGCCAGGGCCCGCAGGGTCACCCCGTCCAGCGTGGTCTCCAGCACCGCCGCGTCCGGCGGGTTGCCGAGCAGCCGGTTCGCCAGTGCGTACGCCGCCGTGTCCAGCGCCCCCGAGCGGGGGACCCCCAGGTGCGCGTACCCGGGGCGGCCCCGGTCCTGGACCGTCGTCAGCGCCCCCGCCCGCACCACCAGCAGCCCGGTCACGCCCGCTCCTCCTGCGCGAACCGCACCCGGACGCCCGGGGCGAACAGCGCCGCCGGTTCCCGCTCCGGGTCCCAGAGCACGGCGTCGGTGGAGCCGATCAGCTGCCAGCCGCCGGGGGAGGAGCGCGGGTACACCCCGGCGTACTCGCCCGCCAGTGCCAGCGAACCCGCCGGGACGGCCGTGCGCGGGGTGTCCCGGCGCGGTACGTGGAGCCGCTCCGGCAGCCCCGTCAGATAGCCGAAGCCCGGCGCGAAACCGCAGAAGGCCACCCGGAACTCGGTCGCGGCGACGATGCCCGGCACCTCCCCGGCGGCCACGCCCCACAGCCGGGCCACCTCCGCCAGGTCGGGCCCGTCGAAGCGGACCGCGACCGTGACCAGCGGGCCCTCCCGGCGGGTGAGCGGCGGCACCTCCCAGGAGGCGATCCGCGCCCCGAGCGCGGCCGGATCCGGTACCCCGTCCAGCAGGACGGTCCGGGCCGCCGGTACGAGGTCCCGTACGGGCCCCAGGTCGCCCGCGTCCCGGCGGCGCAGCAGCTCGGCGTGGAACGCGGCGACCTGCTCCGCCGAGTCCAGCTCGATCAGCAGCGCCTGCGTGCCCACCACCAGCGTCCTCGGTGTCCTCAGCGTCCTCACGTGAAGGCCTCCACCCGCACCCCGGCCGCGCCCAGCGCCTCCCGGACGCGCAGGGCGAGCCCCGCGGCGCCCGGGGTGTCCCCGTGCAGGCAGAGCGAGCGGGCGGCCACGGGGACGGCGGAGCCGTCGGCGGCCGTCACGGTGCCGCCGGCCGCCATCCCGACGGCCCTCGCCACCACCGCGTCCGGGTCGTGCAGCACCGAGCCGGGCTCGCCGCGCGGCACCAGCGTCCCGGCCGGTGTGTAGGCGCGGTCGGCGAATGCCTCGGGTACGGCGGCGAGCCCGGCCTCCTCGGCGGCGGCCAGCAGGAGCGAGCCGGGCAGGCCGAGGACAGGCAGGCCGCCGGTCGCCCCGGCGCCCGCGGCCAGCCGGACGCCCGCGACGACGGCGGCGGCCTGGCCGGCGTCGTGCACGGTCCGGTTGTAGAGCGCGCCGTGCGGTTTCACGTAGGACACCCGTGAGCCGGCCGCCCGCGCGAAGACCTCCAGCGCACCGATCTGGTAGGCCACCTCGTCGGCGAGTTCCCCGGGAGGCACGTCCATGGAGCGCCGGCCGAAGCCCGCCAGATCGCGGTAGGAGACCTGGGCGCCGATCCGCACGCCGCGCTCGGCGGCCCCTTCGCAGACCCGGCGCATGATGGACGGGTCGCCGGCGTGGAAGCCGCAGGCGACGTTGGCGCTCGTGACGACCGAGAGCAGGGCCTCGTCGTCGGTGAGCGTCCAGCGCCCGAACCCCTCGCCGAGATCGGCGTTGAGGTCGATCACCGGAGTGGATGCGATCATGGAATCCATGCGCCGAGCGTAGAGCAGCGAGCCGGGGGACGATCCGGCCGAACCATGCCGTTTGGGATGTTGTCACTGTCAGCGCCTAGTCTTTGTCCGTGACTCTCCCAGCCCCGGCGAAGACCCTTCCCTCCCCGGCGCCGGGCCCGGCCGCCGACGAGGGCCTGGCCCGGCGGCTGCGCGCCCTCGCCTGTACCGCCCCGCTGCACGACCTCGACGTACGCAAGGCCAATCTGGCGGGCGAGTACGGGGTCTACGCGATGGCGGAGGTCGCCCTTGCGGCGATCGACCTGGTCACCCTCAACATGGACTTCGACACGGGTGCCGACCACGAGCAGATAGTGGCCAGGCTGCTGCCGCGCGTCGCGGCCCAGGCCCCGGCCCGCCCGGCCGCGGAGCACGAGCGGGTGGCCCGCTGGGTGCTGGAGAACCTGATCAACGTCGGCAGCGTGGACCGCGGCTTCCGCGCGATCTACGGCACGTTCGGACCCGACGGCGTCTACGTGCGCCGCGACTACGACTTCAAGCTGATCGAAGAGGTCCCCTACGGCGGCGCCGTCTACCTGCGCACCACCGACGAGGCCGTCAACGTTCTGGTCGGCGCCCTCGACACCGACGTCACCAGCGCCCAGATCGCCGCCGAGGTCAAGCTGGAGGTGCTGATCAGCCGCGGGCGGCTGGCCGACGCCCAGCTGGCCGCCGAACAGGCCCGCTACCGGACCGTGCAGTACGCGGAGACCCTGCGCCGGACCCTGGACGCCACCCGGCGCAACGTCCGGGCGGTGGACTGGCTCCAGGCCGTCCCCGACATGATCGCCGAGGCGCTGGAACACGTCGCCGACCGCTACCGCCACGAGAACGCGATCCTGACCAACATCCGCAGGGCGCGCGACGAGGCGGAGGAGCCGGAGAACAAGCGCCGCGCCGCCGAACTCGTCGACATCGTCAAGGACTGCATCCGCCGCCACACCCAGCTGCAGTCCCGGCTGCTGGACGCGGGCCCGCTGTTCCGTGCCGAACAGGACCGCCAGGCCTTCGCCGCCCCGGCACCGCGGACCGGCATCGACCTGTACGGCCAGCTCGTCGCCCCGATCCTGCCGCTGCCCGTCGAACAGGCGCGCCGGGTCACCGACGCCTTCTTCGCCGCCGGTACCGGGCTGCGCACCCCCGTCTCGGTGCGGGTGGCCGACCTCGTCGAGATCCTGCTCACCCCGCCGGTGGAGCGCGAGCACCTCGGCGCGGAGATGCCCGAGCCCGACCTGATCGCCACCCCGGACGACAGCCGCTTCAGCGAGGAGCAGCTCGCCGCCGCCACGCAGCTCCTGGACCTGCCGCACGACGCCCCGCGCCGGCTGTCCGGCCTGCTCGCCGAGGCCCGCCGCAGCGATCCCGACCTGCCGTACCTGGTGGCCCTGCTGGCCGTCCACGCCGCGAGTCCGGCCGTCGGCACGGCGTACCGCCAGGGCGAGGAGCGGCTGCTCTTCGCCGTCGACGACGGCACGCAGCTCGACGACCCCGAGTTCGGCGGCGCCGACCTCATCGTCGGCACCGCCCTCCTCGACGCCGCCGGCATGGCCGCCGACCGCGCGGAGGCGTCGTGACCCGCCGTGACCGCCGTGCCCTTGCTCCGGCCGGACGCGCGGCGGCTGCCGCCCCGCCGCCCGCGGCGAACCCGGCTCGCCCTGCGCCACATCCGGCCCTGGCGGCGCTGCATCCGGCCCCGCCGGCGTTCGAGGCGCGGGTCCGGGCGGAGCCCGGTGCCCGGCGGAGCCGGGGTGTCCGGAGCACAGCCCCGCACCTCGGACCCCGCACGCCCGCGGAGCCGAACCGCATGGCCGCGGAGCCGAACCGCATGGCCGCGGGCCCGAACCGCATGGCCGCGGGCCCGAACCGCAGGCCCGCGGAGCCGAACCGCATCACCCGAACGACCCGTACGCCCCGTACCACCCGTACCGCCGAGGAGACCCGCCCGTGAGCGACCACCACGCCGAGCACCCCGCGTGGAGCGAGCCCGACACGCCGTCGGCTCCCGTCGCGCCCGCCACCGGAGGGTCCGTGACCCCGGCGGACGCCGCCGACGCGGCCCGGCTCGTCGCCTTCGGGCTCCAGCCCAAG
This sequence comes from Streptomyces yangpuensis, assembly GCF_024666385.1. Taxonomy (NCBI): domain Bacteria; kingdom Bacillati; phylum Actinomycetota; class Actinomycetes; order Kitasatosporales; family Streptomycetaceae; genus Streptomyces; species Streptomyces yangpuensis. The sequence continues at coordinate 1,294,822 of NZ_CP102514.1, read as the reverse complement.
CTGGCGCCCGCCCGCGACGCCGAATACGCCGAACTGCTGCGCCGCTACCGCGAGGAGCCCGCCTTCGGCCGCCTCGCCGACGCCGTCGCGACCGGCCTCGGCCTGGTCGTCCTGGAGGTGTCCCCGCGCGCCGGTATGGCCGTGGCCGCCGACGAGGACTCCGTCTTCGCCGTCCGGATGGGCGACTACGCCCGCCGCACCGCCGCCGACTCCGCCGACCGGTTCCTGCACGGCCTCGCCCACCTCGCCGTCGCCGCCCTCGCCTTCCCCCGCCCCGAAGACCTCGCCGACGACGGCTACATCGGCCGCGTCACCGTCAACGGCGTCGACGCCTTCGTCCGGCAGACCTGCCGCCGCCTGGAGGAACGCGCCGAGGAACTCGGCGAGAACACCGACCCGGCCTCCGACGCCCCCGGCCTGGAGGCCGCCTGGCGCGTCTACGCCCGCCGCAGCGCGACGGGCGCCACCAAGGACGCCCGCCGCCTCGCCGGCTCCACCACCGGCATCGTCGGCAAGGCAGCCGCCTTCCTCACCGACTCCGGCTTCCTCCAGCGCACCGGGGACGAGGCCGGCGGCACCTACCGCACCACCCCCCGCTACCAGCTCCAGGTCCGCGACATGGCGGGCAGCTCGGCCATGGCCGAGCTCCTGGAACTCGGCGTGGTCCCCGTCAGCGACGGCACCGCCACCCTGCTGCCGCCGCCCGAGGGCGACGACCTGGAGCTCGCCGCCGACGCCGGGCTGCCCTTCCACGCCTGAGTCCCGATCCCCGTAGACCCTGCCTCACCCAGACACCACGAGAGTCCGCCGCCATGTACGAGCTGTCCCGGATCCGCCTCTACTCCATCGGGCCCGCCGGCGCACGCTACGCCGACACCGTGCTCGACCTGCGCGGAGTCGGCGAGCCGGTGCCCCACCCGGCGCCGACCCAGGCGGAGTTCTTCGAGGACGAGCCGACCGGGCCGCCGCGCCGCCCCGCGCCCGCCGGCGTGCTCTTCCTGGAGAACGGCGGCGGCAAGTCCGTCCTGCTCAAGCTGATCTTCTCGGTGATGCTCCCCGGCCACCGCAACACCCTCGGCGGCGCCAGCTCCGGCGTCCTGCGCAAGTTCCTGCTCGCCGACGACTGCGGACACGTGGCCCTGGAGTGGCAGCACACCCAGACCGGCGAGTGCGTGGTCGTCGGCAAGGTCAGCGAATGGCGCGGCCGCCAGGTCTCCAACGACCCCCGCAAGTTCGCCGAGGCCTGGTACTCCTTCCGCCCCGGCCCCGGCCTGAGCCTCGACAGCCTGCCCGTCGCCGAGTCCACGGCCGTGCGTCCGCCCGTCGAGGGCGCCTCCGGCGCCCAGGGCCGCCGCCGCACCATGAAGGGCTTCCGCGACGCGCTCACCGAGGCAGGCAAGGCCTACCCGCACCTGGAGGTGTACTTCGAGGAGATCCACGACCGCTGGAACGAGCACCTCACCGAGCTCGGTCTCGACCCCGAACTCTTCCGCTACCAGCGCGAGATGAACGCCGACGAGGGCGAGGCGGCCGGTCTCTTCGCGGTCAAGAAGGACTCCGACTTCACCGACCTGCTGCTGCGCGCCGTCACCGACACCCGCGACACGGACGGCCTCGCCGACCTCGTCCACGGCTTCGGCAACAAGCTCGGCCGCCGCGCCGAGCTGATGGCCGAACGCGACTTCACCGCCGGCTCGGTGGACCTCCTCACCAAGATCGTCGAAGCCGCCGCGACCCGCTCCCGGCTGCGCGACGTCCACGCGGGCGCCGAACGCCGCACGCGCACCCTCGCCCGCCGGCTGTCCGCCCGCGCCGCCGAGGAACGCGGCCGGGCCGCCGACCTCGCCCAGCGCGTCACCGCCGCCGCCCACGACGTCACCGCCGCCGAGTCCGCCCGTACCCGCAGCGCGGCCGTTTCCGCCGAACTCGCCTACCGGCACGCCTCCCTGGCCCTGACCGTCGCCGACAAGGCCGCCGCCGCCCAGCGCCGCGAACTCCTCGAGGCCCGCACCCTGCACTCCGCCTGGCAGGCCGCCGAGACCGTGCTGCGCCACCGCGCCGCCGCCGACCGCTCCGCCCGCGTCGCCGCCGCGATCCGGGAGGCCGAGCGGGACGCCGCCCCGGCGCTCGCCGCCCGCGCCACGGCCGCCGGTGAGCTCGTACGGGCCCTGCACACGGCCGCCGAGGACGGCGAGCGGCTCGCCAACGAGGAGGAGGAGCGCTCCGCCGCCCTCCAGGCCACCGGTGAGGACTCCCACCGCGACGCCACCGCCGCTGCCACGGCCGCGCAGCGGGCCCGCAGCGAGGCCGAACACCTGCGGACCCGGCTCAGCGAGGTCCAGCAGGAGACCGCCGAGGCCGTCCGGGCCGGCTGGCTCGACGACTCCGCGCCCGACGCCGACCCGGCCCGGGCCGCCCTCGCCGCCGCCGACGCCGAGAAGGCCGCCGTGGCCGCCTGGGACGAGTCCCGCGAGGCCGCCCGCGCCGCCGCCGAGGCCGCCCGTGAGGCCGCCGCCGCGGAATCCCGGGCCGAGCTGACCGCCGCCCGCGCCGCGGACGCCGCCGAAGCAGCCGAGGCCGCCCACGACGCCGAGCACCGCGCCGCCGCCTCCCTCGCCGCGTCCCCCCGCCTCGCCGAGCTCCTCGGGCTGCCCTCGGCGGCGGACACCGCCGAGGTGTCGGTCCCCTCGCCCCGTACGGGCGACGGCAGCACCGGCCCGGCCGCCGCGGCCCTGGGCACCCCCGGCGGCCCGCACGGCGAGGCACAGGGCACCGGACGTGCCGCGCCGGCCACCGCCGTCGGCCTGCTCACCGCCGAGGACCTCGACCGGAACGCCGAGGACCTGCGCGAACTGCTGTCCGAAGGCGTCGCCTCGGCCGAACGCCAGCTGTTCGAGCTGCGCACCGCCGCCGCCGACGACGCCCGCATCCTCGGCGCGCTCGGAGACGGCGGCCTGCTGCCGCCCGGCCCGGACGTCCTCGCCACCGTCGAGTACCTCGGCGAGCACGGCATCCCCGCACTCCCCGGCTGGCGCTACCTCGCCCAGGCCGTGGACCCCGCCGACCACGCCGCCGTCCTCGCGGCCCGCCCCGAACTCGTCGACGGTGTCGTCATCACCGACCCCGACACCCACGGCCGGGCCCGCGAGGTGCTCTCCGGCGCGGCCCTGCTGCCCCGCTCCACCGTCGCCGTGGGCACGGCCGCCGCCCTGCTCGCCCCCGTACCCCCGGCCGGTCCGGACGACGCCGTCACCGGCATCTTCATCGTCACGCCGAACCCGGCCATGCACGACGAGCACGCCGCCGACGAGGAGCGGCAGGCGCTGCGCACCCGCGCCGGCGCCCGCGACACCGAGATCCGCGACCTCGCCGCCCGCCTCGCGGGCGACCGTGAGCTCTCCGCCCGGCTCGCCTCCTGGCGCACCGGCTGCCCGCCCGGCCGCCTCACCGAGCTCGCCGAACAGGCCGCGGCCGCCCGGATGTTCGCCGAGGAGACCGACGCCGAGCTCGCGGAGGCCCGTACCGTACGCGCCGAGGCCGACGAGGCCGCCGCCGACGCCGCCCGTGTCCGCGAGGAGCGCCAGGACACCGCCCAGCGCGCCCGCCGCGCCGCCGACGCCCTCGCGGGCCTCGCCTTCCGCCTGCGCGAGCGCGCCGGCTGGCAGGCCCGCGTACGCGAACTCGCCGACGAGGCCGCCGAGTCCGAGGCTCGCGCCGAGGTCTGCCTGGACCGGGCCCGCGCCGCCGACGAGGACCGCCGGGCCGCCCAGCGCGCCGCCGACGACGCCCGGCGCACCGCCCGCGCCCTGCGCGCCGAACGCGCCGAGATCGCCGGCGCCCCCGACCAGCTGCCCGACGCCGCCGACGGTCCGCGTGTGCCGCTGCCCGACCTCCGCGAGGCCTACCGCGCCGCGTCCCAGCTCTACGAGAAGGTCGGCGTCGGCGCCGACCTGCGGGCCGAACAGGCCCGCGCCGAGAGCGACGAGAGCGCCGCCCTCGCCGAACTCGACCGCCTCACCAACAAGGTCCGCACCCGCGCCGCCCAGCTCCTGGAGGGCACCGACGGCGCCGACGGCCCGTCCCGCCAGGCCGCGGCCGCCCGCGCCGAGTCCCTCGTACAGATGCTGGAGACCCGGGCGTCGGCCGCCAGCGAGCAGCTCGGCCGGCTGCGCGGCGAGGCCGAACGGCACGCCCCCGCCGAGGGCGAGGCACACACCGACCTGCCCGAGGAGCTGGTCCCCGGGGACGTCGACCAGGCGCAGGCCCTGCTGCGTACAGCCACCGCACAGCTCGCCGCCCACACCGCGGCCGTCGAGGGCGCCCGCGCCGCCCACACCGACCTGCTGCGCGCCCACCGCACCGCCGAGGACGCCGCAGGGGGCTTCGACGAGACCGCGGCGCTCCTGCGGGACCTGCTGCGCGACCACACCCACCAGGACGACGAGCAGGAGTCGGTGGCCCACCCCGGCACCCTGGAGGAGGCCCGCCAGTCGGCCACCGAGGCCCGCCGCTCCCTGCGCGGCTGCGCCGCCGACCTGTCGGCCGCCGAGTCCGCGGTGCGCGAGGCGAGCGACATCCTGGTCCGGCACGCCAACGCCACCCGCTACGAGCAGGTACGCACCCCCGCGCGCCAGCAGATCCGGGAACTGCCCGCCTCCGCGCTGCCCGAGCACGCGGCGGCCTGGGCGGCTGCCTTCGCCCCCCGGCTGCGCGTCCTCACCGACGAGCTGGCCCAGCTGGAACGCAACCGCGACAGCATCGTCGACCGGCTGCGAGGCCTGGTCGAATCCGCCCTGGCCACCCTCCGCTCCGCGCAGCGCCTCTCCCAGCTCCCCGAAGGCCTCGGCGAATGGTCCGGGCAGGAGTTCCTGCGGATCCGCTTCGAGGAGCCCGACCAGGCCACCCTCACGGAGCGGCTCGGCGAGGTCATCGACGAGGCGACCCGTACGGCCGTGAAGAAGAACAGCAGCGCCTCCTTCGGCGAGGGCCGCCGCGACGGCATGTCCCTGCTGCTGAGGGGCGTCCAGGCGGCCCTCGAACCCAAGGGGATCTCCGTGGAGATCCTCAAGCCGGACGCGGTGCTGCGCGCCGAGCGGGTGCCGGTGGGGCAGATGGGCGACGTGTTCTCCGGCGGGCAGCTGCTGACCGCAGCGATCGCGCTGTACTGCACGATGGCGGCGCTGCGCAGCAACGACCGGGGCCGCGACAAGCACCGGCACGCGGGCACGCTGTTCCTCGACAACCCGATCGGCCGTGCCAACGCCACCTACCTGCTGGAGCTCCAGCGGGCCGTGTCGGACGCACTCGGCGTCCAGCTGCTCTACACGACCGGACTGTTCGACACGACCGCCCTCGCCGAGTTCCCGCTGGTGATCCGCCTGCGCAACGACGCGGACCTGCGGGCGGGCCTGAAGTACATCAGCGTCGAGGAGCACCTGCGCCCGGGCCTGCCGCAGCAGTCCCCGGAAGGGGAGACCATCCACGGCGAGATCACGGCCACCAGGATGTTCCGCCGCGGCGCCGCCGCCCCGACCGCCTGACGCCCACGCACGCCCGGCCCGCGCCCCGGCACAGGCTTCGGCCCGGGCCGGGGCACGGGCGCGTCCCTGCGTCGGTCCGGCGCGGGGACCGACAGGTCCCGTCCGGCCTCCGGGCCTCCGCTCAGTTCCGGCCGAACCCCGCGAGGGGCCCGTCCTCGCGGACTATTCGGGCCGTGCCCGCGAGCTTGCGCGCCGCCCGCGCGGCCCGGGCCGCCCTGCGGGCCTCACGGCGGCGCAGCCGCGCCGTGCTGCTCGGCTCCGACACGACCCCGTACCGCTGGTGCCACGTCTGCCGGGTGATCCACACGTCCAGCACGGCCCAGGTGGCCATGACGGTCGCGGCGACCGCGCCGAGCACCATCGGGAAGGCCAGCCAGGAACCGGTCAGGCTCAGGAAGAACGTGATCGTCGCCTGGGTCAGGGTCACGGCCACCACCAGCACCGCCCGGACCGCCGAGACCCGCACCGGGTCCGGCATCCGGCGCCGGCGGGCCGGCTCCTCGACCCACAGGCCGCGCCTCGCCGCACGGGCGCCACCGCCCTCGTCACTGCTCATGGTCCGCTCACTCCCCACCCGCGGTCCGCCATGCCTACCCCCACACGTCTACCCCGACGTGCTCCTCGTAACTGACAGACGTCCGACGGGGCCCGGAGATTCCCGGACCGATGTCCCCCCGGCCCCGTAGATCGCGGAACGAATAATTCCAGCCATCCATCAGGGTGCGGGAACTGACGCCCCACCAAGTGTCATCTGCCACATATCGGGCCTGACTTGACCGGAAGTATCGGACAACTGGTGATCTTCGTCCAGGGGTCAGGCCGAAAACGTCCGGACACGCCTTCGAACCTGCTCCCCAGCAGTAGTAGGCTCACGCCGTTTAAATGACGGAACACCGACCCCCGGCAACGGGGTTGACCTGGGGGAGGCTGGGGAGGCCATGCGCTTTCGCGGGAAGTCCATCCGCCGGAAGATCGTGGCGTTGCTCCTTGTGCCGCTCGTCTCCCTGACGGCCCTGTGGGGCTTCGCCACGGTCATCACGGGCCGTCAGGCGATCCAACTCTTCGACGTGGCCTACGTCATCGACAAGGTCGGCTACCCGATCGAGGACGTCGCCCGCGTCATCCAGAAGGAGCGGCGCCAGACCCTCGTCGTCCTCGGCGACCCCCGCGCGGCCACCGCCACCGCCGAACTCGCCAAGCGCCGCACCGAGACCGACCAGGCCGTCGAGAAGATCGGCGTGAGCGCCCGCGACCCCAAGGTCGTCGACGAGCTCAGCCCGCAGAGCGCCCAGCGCCTGCGCTCGATCGTCTCCGCCTTCCACGGCATCGGCTCCATGCGCCGCTCCGTCGACCAGAACGCCCTCGACCCCGGCCAGGCCCTGGAGCTCTACAACCGGCTGGTCGACCCCTGCTACGACTTCCTGATGAACCTCCACGGCCTGGACAACGTCGAGGTCGACAAGGAGGGCCGCGCCCTCGTCGGCATCAGCCGCGCCCGCGAGCTGCTCTCCCGCGAGGACGCGGTCATCGCCTCCGCCCTGGCCGCGCGCAACATCACCGCCGGCGACGTCCGCCGCGTCTCCGACTTCGCCGCCAACCGATCGCTGCTCTACGAGTTCAACCTCGTGACCCTGCCCGCCGACGACCGGGAGCGTTTCGAGCGGTACTGGAAGGACCCCCAGACCCACCCGCTGCGCGAGGCCGAGGAACGCTTCATCTCCGGCGGCGCGGTCAACAAGCCGCGCAACCTCACCGCCGCACAGTGGGACGAGGCGTCCTCCAAGGTCCTCGACGACCTGGCGAGCATGAACACCGACGCCGGCGACCGCTACCAGCGGCGCATCGAGCCCGTGGCCGCGGACGTCATGATCCAGGCCGCAGGCGCCGGCATCCTCGGCCTCTTCGCCCTGATCGTGTCCCTCGTCCTCTCCGTGCGCATCGGCCGCGACCTGGTCCGCGACCTCTCCCGGCTGCGCAAGGAGGCCCACGAGGCCTCCGGCGTCCGCCTGCCCAGCGTCATGCGCCGCCTCGCCGCCGGCGAGCACGTGGACGTCGAGACCGAGGCGCCCCACCTCGAATACGAGAAGGACGAGGTCGGCCAGGTCGGCCAGGCCCTCAACACCCTCCAGCGCGCCGCCGTCGAGGCGGCCGTCAAGCAGGCCGACCTGCGGCGCGGCGTCTCCGAGGTGTTCGTCAACCTCGCCCGCCGCAACCAGGTCCTGCTGCACCGCCAGCTGACCCTCCTCGACACGATGGAGCGCCGCACCGAGGACACCGAGGAGCTCGCCGACCTCTTCCGCCTCGACCACATGACCACCCGCATGCGCCGCCACGCCGAAGGCCTGGTGATCCTCTCCGGAGCCGCCCCCTCCCGCCAGTGGCGCAAGCCCGTCCAGCTCATGGACGTCGTACGGGCCGCCGTCGCCGAGGTCGAGGACTACGAGCGCATAGAGGTGCGCCGCCTCACCCGCCTGGGCATCGTCGGTCCCGCCGTCGCCGACGTCACCCACCTCATCGCCGAACTCCTCGAGAACGCCACCGTCTTCTCGCCGCCGCACACCGCGGTCCAGGTGCACGGCGAGCGCGTCGCCAACGGCTTCACCCTGGAGATCCACGACCGCGGCCTCGGCATGACCCCGGAGGCGCTGCTCGACGCCAACCTCCGCCTCGCCGAGACCCCCGAGTTCGAGCTCTCCGACACCGACCGCCTCGGCCTGTTCGTCGTCAGCCGCCTCGCCCAGCGCCACAGCGTCAAGGTCGTCCTCCAGCCCAGCCCGTACGGGGGCACCACCGCGGTGGTCTTCCTCCCGTCGGCCCTGCTGACCGACGCCCCGGAGACCAGCGGTACCGGCGTACGGCTGGACGGGCCCCGGCCCGGCAAGACCGGCAGGGCCGCGAAGGCCGGCCAGATCGGCCGTACGCACTCCGAGCGGCCGGTGACCTCCACCGCGGAGCGCCCCGCCGTCGGCCGCCCGCTGGCCACCGCCGAACTGCGCGGCCCGGTCGAGCTGGAGGCCCCGCTCGCCGGCCGCGGCCTGGACGGCCTGGACACGCTCGACGACCCGGCCGCCCTGGGCGACGACCCGGCCGTCGGCGCGGGCCGCCCCGGCTCCGGCCGCCCGGCCATGGCGACCCTCGACGACGAGACCCCGCCGAACGGCACCCCGCGCAGCGCCCTGCTGGGCCTGCGCCCGGCGGACCGCCCGCACACCGACCGGCACGCCGAGCGCAACGGAACCGCCCGGGGCGGTGCCCGCAGCGGCACCCGCCCGGGCGAGCGCGAGCGGGAACGCGAGCCGCTCGCCCCCACCGGACCGGTCCGGCTGGACACCCAGCGCTTGGAGGCGCCCCGTCCCGACGGCCCCCGCTCCGCGGGAGCCGTGCCGCTGCCGCGCCGGCGTCCCACGCCGACCCTGGTCGCCGAACACGGCCGCCGGGTGGACCCCCGCCCGGTCTCCGCGGTCCCGCAGAACGCCCCCGCGGCCGGATCCGACGACACGGAACCCGCCGCAGGCCCGGACACCGGCGGGCTGCCCCGCCGGATCCGTCAGGCCAGCCTGGCCCCGCAGCTCAAGAAGTCCGCGTCGTCCGCGCCCGCCGAAGCCGCCCCCGACCAGGTGGCAGACCGCGACGCGGAGGACGTACGCACGCGCATGTCCGCACTCCAGCGTGGCTGGACGGCGGGCCGCAACCGGCACGCACAGCAGCAGTCCGAGACCGAGGCGGGCACATCCTCCGCCGGCGGTCCCGCGAACGAGAACGAAGGGGACGGTCGATGACCGCACCGCAGACCGGCAACGACAGCAGGGGCCGCGGCTCCGGCCCGCTCAACTGGCTCCTCGACGAGCTCGTCGACCGGGTCGGGTCCATCCGCAAGGCGGTGGTCCTCTCCGGCGACGGCCTGCCCACGGGCAGCTCCAAGGACCTGACCCGCGAGGACAGCGAGCACCTGGCGGCGGTCGCCTCCGGGTTCCACAGCCTGGCCAAGGGCGTCGGCCGGCACTTCGACTCCGGCCGGGTCCGCCAGACCGTCGTCGAGCTCGACGAGGCCTTCCTCTTCGTCATGGCCGCCGGCGACGGCAGCTGCCTGGCCGTACTGGCCGACGCCGACTCCGACGTCGGGCAGGTCGCGTACGAGATGACGCTGATGGTCAAGCGGGTGGGCGACCACCTGGCGACCGCCCCGCGCACCGGGCTGCCAGCCGGAGGGTGAGTCGGAAGGCATGAGCGACCCAGGCCAGGACCATCTCGCCGACGCTCCCGTCGGCATGCCCTTCGACCCGTCCGCCTTAGACCACGCGCACTGGTTCGACGACGACGCGGGTCCCGTCGTACGCCCCTACGCCATGACCCGCGGCCGCACCAGCCACGCGGGCCAGCACCGCCTCGACCTGATCGCCCTCGTCGTCGCCGAACCGGCGGCGGACGATCCGGTCTGGGACATGACCCTCTCCCCGGAACACGCCCACATCCTCGGGCTGTGCCGGGAACGGCCCCAGTCGGTCGCCGAACTCGCGGCCGACCTCGACCTCGCGGTCGGGGTCGTGCGCGTCCTGATCGGCGACCTGGTCGATGAGGAACTGGTCCACGTGACCAGGCCGGTACCCCCGGCAGAACTGCCTGATGAATCCATTCTGCGTGAGGTGATCGATGGCCTTCGGGCGCTTTAGCCGCACCGGTGCCATGCACGCGGTGTCGCCGGTCGAGCCGCTGACCTTGAAGATCCTGGTCGCGGGCGGCTTCGGGGTGGGCAAGACCACCCTGGTCAGCGCGGTCAGCGAGATCAGACCGCTCCGGACCGAGGAACGGCTCTCCGAGCCCGGCGTCGGCGTCGACGACACCGGGGGAGTGGAGGGCAAGAGCACCACGACCGTGGCCATGGACTTCGGGCGCATCACGCTCCGCGAGGACCTGGTGCTGTACCTGTTCGGCACGCCCGGACAGGACCGCTTCTGGTTCCTGTGGGACGAGCTGGCCCAGGGCTCCCTGGGCGCGGTGGTCCTCGCGGACACCCGCCGCCTGGCCGACTGTTTCGCCGCCATCGACTACTTCGAGCGGCGCGGGATCCCGTTCGTCGTCGCGGTCAACTGCTTCGACGGGGCCGACCGCCACCCCGTGGTGACCGTACGGACGGCACTCGACCTCGACCCCGGGGTGCCGGTGCTGCTGTGCGACGCACGGGACAGGGAGTCCGTGAAGGACGTGCTGGTGGGGGTCGTGGAGCACGCGATGTCCCTGGCGCGCGAGCGGCGCCGGAGCCTGTCCGCGGGAGCCTGATCCGCCGACGGACGCACGGGCGCGACCCGTACCCCCGCCGACTGGGGTACGGGCCGCAGCTCTCACGGGGGGTTCACGGTCCCGTCGCGGCGCGGGACTGTGGAGCGAGTGTGAACCTGCCGCCCGGGGTCGTCAAGCGTTGCGACGGCACGAGCTGCTCAGCGCACGGCGACGACGGCCGAACCGTGCCCGAACAGACCCTGGTTGGCGGTGATCCCCACCCGCGCCCCGGGCACCTGCCGCTCCCCGGCCGTACCGCGCAACTGCCACGTCAGCTCGCACACCTGCGCGATGGCCTGGGCCGGCACGGCCTCCCCGAACGAGGCCAGCCCACCACTGGTGTTGACGGGGATCCGCCCGCCCAGGGCCGTCGCGCCCTCCCGCAGCAGCTTCGCCCCCTCACCCTCCGCGCACAGCCCGATGTCCTCGTACCACTGCAGCTCCAGGGCGGTGGACAGGTCGTACACCTCGGCGAGCGAGAGGTCCTGCGGGCCCAGCCCGGCCTCCTCGTAGGCGGCGCGCGCGATCGAGGACCGGAAGGATCCGGCCACCGGCTCCACGGCCGTCGTCGAGTCGGTGGCGATGTCCGGCAGGTCCAGCACCGTCCGTGGATAGGTGGGCGTCACCGTCGACACGGCCCGGACCCGCACCGGATCGGCCACCCCGCGCGAGCGCGCGAAGTCCATGCTGGTCAGCACCAGCGCCGCGCCCCCGTCGGAGGTCGCGCAGATGTCGAGCAGCCGGAGCGGATCGGCGACCACCGCGGAGGCGGCGACCTCCTCGGCGGTGACGGCCGTACGGTAGCGGGCGTGCGGGTTGAGCCGCCCCGCCGCCGCGTTCTTCACCTTCACCCGGGCGAAGTCCTCCAGGGTGTCCCCGTGGACCGCCATCCGCCGACGGGCGTACAGCGCGAAGTACGCCGGGTTGGTCGCACCCAGCACCCGGAACCGCAGCCAGTCCGGATCGTCCGGCCGGTCCCCGCCGGCCGGTGCGAAGAACCCCTTGGGCGCCGCGTCCGCGCCGACCACGAGCACCACGTCGGCCAGCCCCGCCAGGATCTGCGCGCGGGCCGTCCCGATGGCCTGCGCCCCGGACGCGCAGGCCGCGTACACGCTGGTCACGCGGGCGCCCTGCCAGCCGAGGGCCCGGGCGAAGGTGGCTCCGGCCACGTAGCCGGGGTAGCCGGAACGCACGGTGTCGGCGCCGACGACCGACCCCACGTCCGTCCAGTCCAGTCCGGCGTCCGCGAGCGCCGCCCGCGCCGCGGTCCGCCCGTACTCCACGAAGCTGCGGCCCCATTTGCCCCACGGGTGCATGCCGGCCCCCAGGACGGCGACGTCGGCGCTCACGAGCTCCCTCCCACCGGCCTGAACCGCCAGGTCACCCAGGTCGTTTCGGCGTCCTCGTCCAGCACGCCGCCCACCACCTCGACCTCCGTGCCCACCGCCAGGTCGGCGACCCCGATCCCGGGCGCGGCCTGCCCCAGCACGACCATCCCCTCGGCCTCCAGCTCCACCGCGACCAGGGTGTACGGCTCCCACGGCTCGGCCGGGTCGGACACGTAGGGCGCGGGCGGCCGGTAGCGCCCGTCGGTGCAGGACCAGACGCGGCCCCGGGCCGAGAGCGGCACCTCGGCGAGCTCCCCGCCGCCGGGACACCGCGGGTTGCGGCAGTAGGTGTCCTCGCGGGGGAAGAACACCGCGGTGCAGGCCGAGCACCGGGTGCCGAGCAGCCGGAAGCCGCCCCCGCCCGGCGCGTTCTCGGTGAACCACCCGCTCACGACGGGTGTGCGCGTGCGTGCCAAGACCCCTCCCATGCCGTGCCGACGAACTGACGTACCGTCAGAAGTAAGGAGTCTGCCACGGCCGCCCGGCCCGGGTCACCGGTTCTCGGCGAGCCACTTGCCCGCGATCTCGTCCAGCTCCGCGTCCCGCCCGGCCAGCATCATCCGGATCATCTGCGCGTCCCCGCGCAGCGACCACACCGGATGCCCGAACGTGGCCGGATTGTTCCCCTCGATCAGGAAGTGCGCCGGCCAGGCGGTCCCGTACCCGATCAGGGGAAGAGCGGCGAGCCAGCGCCCGCGGCCCCGCGCCACCCCGTAGGCGGTCAGCGCCAGACCGGTGAGCGTGCCGGTCAGATGCACCCAGCGGGTGGCGGCCCGGGAGTGCATCGCGACGTAGTACGGCCAGAATTCCTCGTATGAGCGATACGTCATGCGGGCAACGTACTCAGGGCCGGACCTCGGCGACAGCGACGGGGAAGTCGAAATACGTGTCCGGGTACGCCTCCGGCTTGTAGGTGAAGTGCCACCACTCCTCGGGAAGGTTCACGAACCCCTGCGCGCCCAGCACCCGCTTCAGCACCTGCCGGTTGGCGCGGGCGGCGCCGGTCACCCGCGGATCGTCCGTGTGCGACAGCGGATCGAAGAAGTCGAACGCCGTCCCCATGTCGACCTCCCGGCCCGGGAGTTCCTCCAGCGTCACGTCGACCGTGCTCCCACGGCTGTGCCCGGACCGCTCCGCGATGTACCCGTCGGCGATCAGCCGGCCGCGCTCCACCCGCGGATAGAACTCCGCCTTGCGCGCCAGGTCCTCGGGACCGTCCTCCTCCCGCGCCCACCGTACGAACCGGTCCACCGCCCGCTGCGGCCGGTAACAGTCGTACACCCGCAGCGAGTAGCCCCGCCGCAGCAGCACCCGCTGCGCCCGCCGCAGCGCCTCCGCGGCCGGCCGGGCCAGCAGGCACTCCGGCTCCTCGTACCCGTCGACCACCGCGCCGGTGAAGTTCCGCCCACCCGCGTACCGCATGTCCTGCCGGATGCTCGGATCCACCTCCCGCAGCGCAGTGAACCCCGGCGGCGCCGCGGCCCCGCCCGCCAGCACCCCGACCAGCCCCGCAACAGCCGTCATCCGCATACCCCTTGGCATACCATCACCGCATGCCGGCACACCTGAGGGACTCGCACTGCTCCACCTGCGGAGCGCCGTACGGTACGACCACCTGGCCCCGCACCTGCCCGTCCTGCGGTGCCACCGCCTACCGCAACCCGCTCCCCGTGGCCGTCACCCTCCTCCCCGTCGAGGACGCGGACGGCACCGGCCTGGTGGTCATCACCCGCACCATCGAACCGGCCCTCGGCGGTATCGCCCTCCCCGGCGGCTTCATCGACTTCGGCGAGGACTGGCGCGACGCCGTCGTCCGCGAGCTGCGCGAGGAGACCGGCATCACCGCCTCCGCCGCGGACGTCACCCTGGCCGACGCCCTGAGCTCCCCGGCCGGCCACCTCCTCCTCTTCGGCCTCCTGCCGCCGCGCCCCGCCGACACCCTCCCCGCCTCGAAGCCGACGGACGAAACCACGGGCTGGCACATCCTGCGCACCCCCACCCCCCTGGCCTTCCCCCTCCACACCCAAGCGGCGGCATCCTGGTTCGCGGGCCACTACGCCTGACCCTCCGGCCCCGCCGGAGTTCGCCCCTTCCGCCCCCACTGCCAGCCTCGCCGGCGTCCGGGGTCACGTCCCGCCCGCCGGTGTTGGAGGCGCGTGCCCTTCCGGCCTCGCCGACGTCCGAGGCGCGCGCGGCCCCATCCGCCCCCCGCTCCCAGCCTCGCCGGCGTTTCCAGGCGCGGGGTCCGGGGCGGAGCCCCGTTCCTGAAGCCGCAGTCACCCGCACCGCACCGCCCGCTACAACCCCCGCACCACCACGCTCTCCACCGGCGCCCCCGTCTCGTCCTCCACCACCACCGCCTCCCCGGCCCACCGCGAGGTGTACCGCTCGACCCGGCCCGCCCCGAACCCCGGCCCCGGGTCCCGGACCACCACCCCGCCGCCCGTACGCCCCCGGGCCGGCGCCCAGACCTCCAGCTCCACCCCACCGCCCCCCGCGGACCGCACCGGCAGCACCGCACCCGCCCGCGCCAGCACCGGGATCCGGCCCTGCGGCGCGTCCAGCAGGATCTGGCCCGGTCCCTCGTACGCCGCCCCCGTCGCGGTGTCGTACCACCGGCCCCGTGGCAGCCGTACCGCCCGCCGGTCCGCCCCGCGCTCCAGCACCGGCGCGACCAGCAGCGCGTCACCCAGCAGGAACGCGTCCTCGCAGTCCCGCAACCGCCGGTCCTCCGGCGCGCCCCACCACACCGGCCGCACGTACGGAGCGCCGGTCCGGCGCGCCATATGGGCGAGCGTCACGAAGTACGGCCGCAGCCGCTCCCGTTCCGCCATCACCGCCCGCGCCTGCTCCTCCACCTCCGGCCCGAACTCCCACGGCTCCCGCCGCCCCGCCCAGATCGCCGAATGCGTACGGAACAACGGCATGTAGGCGCCCAGTTGCAGCCACCGCACGTACAACTCCGGCGACGGCGAACCGCCGAACCCGCCCACGTCCGGCCCTGAATACGGCACCCCGCACAACCCGAGCCCGATCACCAGCGCCAGCGAGGCCCGCAGCCCCTCCCAGCTGGTCTCCACATCGCCCGACCAGGTGCCCCCGTACCGTTGCATGCCCGCCCACCCCGACCGGGAGAACATGAACGGCCGCTCCTCGGGCCGCAGCCGGACCAGACCCTCCCATCCCGCCCGCGCCATCCCCAACGCGTACACGTTGTGGCCCTCACGATGGTCACCGCCCGCCCCGTCCATCGCGTGCCGCGCCGACCGCGGCAGCGTGGCGTCCCCGAACGCCGCGAAGGACACCGGCTCGTTCATGTCGTGCCAGAAGCCGGAGAAGCCCTGCCCGAGCCGCTCCTCGTACAGTCCGCCCCACCACTCCCGCACCTCCGGATCCGTGAAGTCCGGATAGGCGCACTCGCCCGGCCACACCTCCCCGCGCACCTCCCGCCCGCGCGCGTCCCGTACGAAGGCGCCCCCCGACCCCACCGTCAGCCCGGCCGCGTGCAGTGCGTCACCCGCCTTCACCGCCGGGTCCACGATCGACACGAGCCGCACCCCCTGCTCGCGCAACTCCCGGGCCAGCCCCGGCAGATCCGGGAACCGTTCCTCGTCCACGGTGAACACCCGGTGCCCGTCGTAGTGGTCGATGTCCAGGTGTACGGCCGACAGCGCGAGCCCGCGCGCCGCGTACCCCGCGACCACCCGCCGCACCTCCGCCGCACTCCCGAACCCCCACCGTGCGTGCTGGTACCCCAGCGCCCACTCGGGCGGCACCGCGGCCCCGCCCGTCAGCGCCGACCAGCCCTGGAGCACCCGGGCCGGCGTCCCCACCAGCACCCAGCACCGCAGCGGCCCGCCCTCCATGCGCAGTTCGCTCGCCCCGGGACGGTCCGGCCCCGATCCGACGCCCTCCTCACCCTCGCGCAGCACCACCCGGCCGTCCCAGCAGTTGTCGTGGAAGACCAGATGGGTCCCCGCGTCCGCCACGACCATCTGCACCGGCATGGTGAGGTAGAGCGGATCGACGCCCGGCCCGAAGCCGCCCTTGGGGTCCGTGTTCCACAGCCGGTACGCCCCGTCGCGCAGCCGCGGCCCCGAGGCCCGCCCACCCAGCCCGAAGAACCGCGCATCCGCCGGCACCTCACTCCGCAGCCCCCACCGCCCCCCGCCGCCCACCGCCGCGGAGGCCACCTCGTCCCCCCGGCCGCCCGCCCCGTCCGGCGACGCCGTCCGGTCCGAACCCGACCTCGTCTCGCCGGTGCCCGCCTCCGTCCCAGCGGCGCCCGCCGCTGCCGAGGCCACCTCGTCCCCCCGGCCGCGCGCCCCGTCCGGTGACGCCGTCCGGTCCGAACCCGACCTCGTCTCGCCGGTGCCCGCCCCCGTCCCAGCGGCGCCCGCCGCAGCCGAGGCCACCTCGTTCCCCCGGCCGCCCGCCCCGTCCCGGCCGGACCTCGCTCCCGTCCCGCCGGAGCCCGTCCCTGCCCCGCCGGCGCCCGCCGCTGCGTGGCCGGATCCCGACCCCGTCCCGTCGGGCTCCGGCCCGTCCGTACTCGCCCCGGCCCCGCCGGAGAGGGCTCCCGTTCCGCCCGGTCCGGCGAACCCGGACCCGGACCCGTCGGAGCGTGCCGCCGTGGCATCCGCGGGGCGGGCCCCGGACGAGGCCACCCCCTCTGCGGCCTCCCCGGCGAGGGGTACCGGTTCCCACCATCGCGGCGGCGACTCCCGCCGCAGCACCGTCCCGCCGGGGGTGCGCACCTCCAGCGCCCCGTACCGGGACACGGCCACCGTCACCCGCTCCGACACCACCCGCCAGCCGCCTCCGGTGTCCGGCTCCAGCACGGCCCGCAGATCCGGCTCCGGCCCGCTCCCCACCACCGCGTACGACGGCGTCGCCGCGGCCCCGTCCCAGGCCCAGAACACCACCCCGCCCGCCATCACCCGCACCACCAGCTCCGAGCGCGCGAACCGCAGTACGCCCCCGCCCGGCCTCGGCTCCGTACCGACCAGCAGCCCCGGCACCCGCGCCCGTTCCGCGCCCCGGCGCGGGAGCCCCACCGCGTCCGCGCGCCGCCGACGCCACGCCGAGAGCCAGGTCCGCCGACCGCGCTCCGTACCGATGTCCTTCACCGCACGCACCAGATCACGACCGTCCATGCCGCTCACCCTGCCACCGGCCCCCGACCGAGGGGACGGCGTTCAACTGCCGTTCACCCACCGGCGGCGTCCTCCGCCGGTCACCCGACCGGCCAGGTCGGCCCTGGTGCAGCCGTCGATCACATGGCATCGTCCCTGTGAGCCGCCGCGCACGCACCCCCGCGCGCGACGGCACCGTACGCACACGTACACGTACACATACATGCACACGTACATGCACACGTACACGTACACCGCACACGCACACGAAGCGCGAGCCGCAGACTTGACCGGGAGCCGACCCATGACCTCAGCCACCCAGCCGGAACCCCTCTGGGCGCCGGGCCCCGACCGGATCGCCGCGGCCCGGATCACCGCCTTCCAGGCCTGGGCCGCGACGCGCTTCGGAGCCCCCGCGGACGGCGGCTACCCCGCTCTGCACCGCTGGTCCGTCGACGAGCTCGACATCTTCTGGCAGGCCGTCGCCGAATGGTTCGACGTCCGCTTCACCACCCCGTACGAGTCCGTCCTCGCCGACCGCTCCATGCCCGGGGCCCAGTGGTTCACCGGAGCCACCCTCAACTACGCCGAGCACGCGCTGCGCGCCGCCGAGGACCCGGCCCGCGCCGACGACCCCGCCCTGCTGTACGTGGACGAGACCCACGAGCCCGTCCCCGTCACCTGGGCCGAACTCCGCCGCCAGGTCGGCTCCCTCGCCGCCGAGCTGCGCGCCCTCGGCGTACGCCCCGGTGACCGGGTCAGCGGCTACCTCCCCAACATCCCCGAGGCGGCCGTGGCCCTCCTCGCCACCGCCGCGGTCGGCGGCGTGTGGACCTCCTGCGCCCCCGACTTCGGTGCCCGCAGCGTCCTCGACCGCTTCCAGCAGGTCGAGCCGGTCGTCCTGTTCACCGTGGACGGGTACCGCTACGGCGGCAAGGAGCACGACCGCCGCGAAGCCGTGGCCGAGCTCCGCGCCGAGCTCCCCTCCCTGCGCGCCGTCGTCCACATCCCGCTCCTCGGCACGCCCGCCCCCGAAGGCGCCCTGGAATGGTCGGCGCTCACCGCCGCGGACACCGAGCCCGTCTTCGAGCCGGTCCCCTTCGACCACCCGCTCTGGGTGCTCTACTCCTCCGGTACCACCGGTCTGCCCAAGGCCATCGTCCAGTCCCAGGGCGGCATCCTCCTCGAACATCTCAAGCAGCTCGGCCTGCACTGCGACCTCGGCCCGGAGGACCGGTTCTTCTGGTACACCTCCACCGGCTGGATGATGTGGAACTTCCTCGTCTCCGGACTCCTCACCGGTACGACGGTCGTCCTCTACGACGGCAGCCCCGGCTACCCGGACACGGGCGCGCAGTGGCGCATCGCCGAGCGCACCCGCGCCACGCTCTACGGCACCTCCGCCGCCTACGTCATGGCCTGCCGCAAGGCCGAGGTCCACCCGTCCCGCGACTTCGACCTCTCCGCGGTGAAGTGCGTGGCGACCACCGGGTCCCCGTTGCCGCCCGACGGCTTCCGCTGGCTTCACGACGAGGTCGCCGAGGACCTGTGGATCGCCTCCGTCAGTGGCGGCACCGACGTCTGCAGCTGCTTCGCGGGCGCCGTCCCCACCCTGCCCGTCCACATCGGCGAGCTCCAGGCGGCCTGCCTTGGCACGGACCTCCAGTCCTGGGACCCGTCCGGCAAGCCGGTCGTCGGCGAGGTGGGCGAACTCGTCGTCACCAACCCCATGCCGTCCATGCCGATCCACTTCTGGAACGACCCCGACGGCAGCCGTTACCGCGACAGCTACTTCGAGATGTTCCCGGGCGTCTGGCGCCACGGCGACTGGATCACGCTCACCGACCACGGTTCGGTGATCATCCACGGCCGTTCCGACTCCACGCTCAACCGCCAGGGCGTCCGGATGGGATCCGCCGATATCTACGAGGCCGTCGAACGACTCCCGGAGATCAAGGAGTCCCTGGTCATCGGCCTGGAGGAGCCGAACGGCGGCTACTGGATGCCGCTCTTCGTCCACCTGGCCCCCGGCGCGGCCCTGGACGACGAGCTGCGCGCCCGGATCAAGGCGACGATCCGCGAGGAACTCTCCCCGCGCCACGTCCCCGACGAGATCATCGAGGTGCCGGCGATCCCGCACACCCTCACCGGCAAGCGGATCGAGGTCCCGGTCAAGCGGCTCCTGCAGGGCACGCCGCTGGCGAAGGCGGTCAACCCGGGGTCCGTCGACAACATCGACCTCCTCGGCTTCTACGAGGAATTGGCCCGCACCCGCAGCAGCAGCCGCGCCTGAGGTCCGCCCCGGCTCCTACGGCTGCCACCGCTACCGCCACCGCCACCGCCACTGGCACTGTCACTGTCAGTGGTGATGGTTACGCTGAGTGAGCAAGTGATCGCACTGGAGTGATCGCACTCAGGGGGAGCCAGCCATGCCACGCAAGAACGACACCGGTACCCACCGGCGCCGCGCGCTGCGCCGCGAGGTCCCCGGCACCGTCGGCCTCCTGGCCGACGCCGGGGACTTCGCGGCCATGTGCGGCTACCGCACCTTCGGCTTCGACCGCCAGGCCGACTACGCCGACTACCTCCACCACGTCGACGGTTTGCTCCGGTCCTTCGCGGCCCGGGGCATCCACACCACCGTCGCACTCTTCGACCCCGACGAGTACGCCGAGTACTGCGGGGAACACGGCCTGGACCCGGACACGTCCCGGACCCGCACCCGCTTCACCGCCGAACTCGCCGGCCGCGGGACCGTCCTGCCCTACACCGGCCAGCCCATCGACGAACTCGTGCCGCTCCTCGTCGACGAGGCCGTCCGCCAGGCCACCTGGGAGTACGCCACCGGGGTCCTCGCCGGAGTGGGCCGCTGCGCCGACTGCGGCGAGGACATCGGCCACGCCTCCTTCGACCGCGCCACCGATGCGCTGAAACGCCTCCTGGCCGGCGCGGGCCCCGGCCACCACCACTTCGTCTGCAGCGTCCCGACCGAGGACGAGCAGCTCGTCGCCGTCTTGCACGCCGACACCACCGGCGACCCGGACACCCCGCCGCGGATCGACGGCCGCGAGAGCCTCGACTTCGTGACGGTCCTCGCCGCGGGCCTCGCCCTCGGCGGCCCCGGGGGACTCGTCGTACGCAGCACCACCGAGGGCCATCGGGACCGGGTCCACGGCTGGCGCCTGGACCGCGGCCGCCTCACGGCCCTCTCGGCGGCGGCCGTGTTCAACGCGTACTGCACCGACGCCGACACCGGAGACATCGTCGCCCCCGAACCCGGCGTCGAATACTGCCCGGGCTACGAGGTCGACGACCCCGGCCCCCATCACTGAGAAGCCCGAGGGGCCCCCGCCACCGGCGAGGGCCCCTCGTTCCGCACTACAACCGTCCGGCTACTCGCCGGAGAGCACCGCCTGGGCGGCCACGCGGGCCTCCTCGGCGCTGTCCGCCGCACGGGCCGCCGCCGCGGCCCGCTCGCACTGCGCCAGCGTGTGCTTGGCGAGCGTCGCCCGGACGTACGGGATCGACGCGGCTCCCATCGACAAGGAGGTGACACCCAGACCGGTCAGCACGCAGGCCAGCAGCGGGTCGGAGGCGGCCTCGCCGCACACACCGCAGCTCTTGCCCTCCGCCTTGGCCGCCCCGGCCGCCATCGCGATCAGGTCGAGCAGCGCGGGCTGCCACGGGTCCTGGAGCCGGGACACGGCGCCGACCTGCCGGTCGGCGGCGAAGGCGTACTGCGCCAGGTCGTTCGTGCCCAGCGAGAGGAACTCGACCTCCTGGAGGATCGAGCGCGCACGGAGCGCGGCGGAGGGGATCTCCACCATCGCGCCGAACTTCGCCTGGAGCCCGGCCTCGCGGCACGCGTCGGCGAAGGCCTTCGCGTCGGCGCGGTCGGCCACCATCGGAGCCATGACCTCCAGGTGGACCGGCAGCCCCCGCGCAGCCTTCGCCAGCGCGGTGAGCTGTGTCCGCAGCACCTCCGGGTGGTCCAGGAGCGAGCGCAGCCCCCGCACGCCCAGAGCCGGGTTCGGCTCGTCGGCAGGCGTCAGGAAGTCCAGCGGCTTGTCGGCGCCCGCGTCGAGCACACGCACGACGACCCGTCCCTCGGGAAAGGCTTCGAGCACCTTGCGGTAGGAGTCGACCTGCTTCTCCTCGGACGGCGCCTTCTTGCTGTCGTCCAGGAAGAGGAACTCGGTGCGGAACAGGCCCACGCCCTCGGCCCCGGCCTCGACGGCCGCCGGCACGTCCCCGGGACCGCCGACGTTGGCCAGCAGCGGCACCTTGTGACCGTCGGAGGTCGCACCCGGACCGGACGAGGCGGCCAGCGCCGCCTTGCGCTCGGCGGCAGCCGCCTCCAGCTCGGCCCGTTTCTCCGCGGACGGGTCGACGAACAGGTCACCCGTGCTGCCGTCCACCGCGATCATGGTGCCCTCGGCGATCTCGCAGGCCCCCGGCAGGGCCACGATCGCCGGCACACCCAGGGCGCGCGCAAGGATCGCGCTGTGGCTGGTCGGCCCGCCCTCCTCGGTCACGAAGCCGAGGACGAGAGCCGGGTCGAGCAGGGCGGTGTCGGCGGGCGCCAGGTCCCGCGCGATCAGCACGTACGGCTCGTCGCTGTCGGGCACACCCGGCATCGGCACACCGAGCAGCCGCGCCACGATGCGGTTGCGCACGTCGTCCAGGTCGGCCACCCGGCCGGCCATGTACTCGCCGGCCCCAGCGAGCAGGTCGCGGTAGGCGGCGAAGGCGTCGTACACACCGCGCTCGGCGGTGCTGCCGACGGCGATCCGCCGGTCGACGTCCGCCATCAGCTCGGGGTCCTCGGCGATCATCGCCTGGGCCTCGAGCACGTGCTGGGCCTCGCCACCGGCCAGCTGGCCACGCGCGATCAGGTCGGCCGCCACGGCTTTCACGGCCTGGCGGGCGCGCCCCTGTTCGCGCGCCGCCTCATCGGCGGTGATCTGCCTGGCCGGCGGTTCGAGGACCGCCGTGCCCATGTGCCGCACCTCGCCGATCGCCACCCCGTGGCTCACGCCGACGCCTCGCAGCGTTGTCTCCATTTCACCCGTCTCCGATTGGGCGGCGGCCCCGGCCGCCGCGATGGATTTCCGTCACGCCCGTGCGGGCGGAAGGCTCACTGCCAGCTGAAGAGCATGTCGTCAGCCTTCACGTCGCCGGACTCCACGACGTCGGACAGGGAGTCGGCGGTCGCCTCGAGTGCCACGACGGGACAGATCGGGGACTTGCCGAGCTCTTCGACGGCAGCGGGGTTCCAACGGATGACCGCCTGGCCGCGGGTCACGGTGTCGCCCTTGTTGACGAGCAGCTCGAAGCCCTCGCCGTTGAGCTGGACGGTGTCGATGCCGAGGTGCGTGAGTACGCCATGGCCCTCGCCGTCGACGACTACGTACGCGTGCGGGTGCAGGGAGACGACCACACCATCGACGGGGGACACCGCCTCCGAGGGCTCGCGCACGGGATCGATGGCGGTGCCAGGGCCCACCATCGCGCCGGAGAACACCGGATCCGGCACTGCCGCGAGTCCGATGGCGCGACCTGCAAGTGGGGACGTCACGCTGGTCATGAGGGGCCTCCCAGGGGTGGGGCTCTTGGTTTCGCCGTCACTGACTGTCGCGAACGGCGTACTCTTGAGAAGGATAAGTCACTAGATGTTCGGGTTAGTCCGATGTAGGTCCCGATCCGGACTGGTCCCTTCGGCACGGAGACTAGTGGACTAGACCGGTGGACTAGACCATACGCCTGAATCGATTTGCTTGGGCACCCCCCGGCCTGTACTGTCGTGACTCCCGCCAGGACGCCCCCGCGTGAACATCTCGCGAACGGCAGCTGGACGGGAACCTTCCTCTTCAGCTTTGATCTCAATCTCCATCGCTCCTTCGTATGCCCTTTCGGGAATGCGGCGAGTGGTCGGGGAGAAGGAAATTCGCTGATAGAGTCGGGATAGCCGGAAAGGGAAACGCGAAAGCGAAAACCTGGAAAGCGCCGAGGAAATCGGACACGAAAGAGTCTGATAGAGTCGGAAACGCAAGACAGTAGAACGAAAGCCCGGAGGAAAGCCCCAGCCGATGTTGCTGAGGGTGAGTACGAAGGAAGCGTCCGTTCCTTGAGAACTCAACAGCGTGCCAAAAATCAACGCCAGAAGTTGATACCCCGTCCACTTCGGTGGATGAGGTTCCTTTGAAAAAGTCCTGTAGGGCCTCCTCGTGAGGTGCTTGCAGGCGACAAACACAGCGAGGACGTTGTGGCGCGTCGGTCATATTCCGACATGATGCGCCCGCTCTTTCGTGCGTGTGCACCCGATCACGGGTAAACATTCATGGAGAGTTTGATCCTGGCTCAGGACGAACGCTGGCGGCGTGCTTAACACATGCAAGTCGAACGATGAAGCCCTTCGGGGTGGATTAGTGGCGAACGGGTGAGTAACACGTGGGCAATCTGCCCTTCACTCTGGGACAAGCCCTGGAAACGGGGTCTAATACCGGATACGACTGCGGAAGGCATCTTCTGCGGTGGAAAGCTCCGGCGGTGAAGGATGAGCCCGCGGCCTATCAGCTTGTTGGTGGGGTAATGGCCTACCAAGGCGACGACGGGTAGCCGGCCTGAGAGGGCGACCGGCCACACTGGGACTGAGACACGGCCCAGACTCCTACGGGAGGCAGCAGTGGGGAATATTGCACAATGGGCGAAAGCCTGATGCAGCGACGCCGCGTGAGGGATGACGGCCTTCGGGTTGTAAACCTCTTTCAGCAGGGAAGAAGCGAAAGTGACGGTACCTGCAGAAGAAGCGCCGGCTAACTACGTGCCAGCAGCCGCGGTAATACGTAGGGCGCAAGCGTTGTCCGGAATTATTGGGCGTAAAGAGCTCGTAGGCGGCTTGTCACGTCGGATGTGAAAGCCCGAGGCTTAACCTCGGGTCTGCATTCGATACGGGCTAGCTAGAGTGTGGTAGGGGAGATCGGAATTCCTGGTGTAGCGGTGAAATGCGCAGATATCAGGAGGAACACCGGTGGCGAAGGCGGATCTCTGGGCCATTACTGACGCTGAGGAGCGAAAGCGTGGGGAGCGAACAGGATTAGATACCCTGGTAGTCCACGCCGTAAACGTTGGGAACTAGGTGTTGGCGACATTCCACGTCGTCGGTGCCGCAGCTAACGCATTAAGTTCCCCGCCTGGGGAGTACGGCCGCAAGGCTAAAACTCAAAGGAATTGACGGGGGCCCGCACAAGCGGCGGAGCATGTGGCTTAATTCGACGCAACGCGAAGAACCTTACCAAGGCTTGACATATACCGGAAAGCATTAGAGATAGTGCCCCCCTTGTGGTCGGTATACAGGTGGTGCATGGCTGTCGTCAGCTCGTGTCGTGAGATGTTGGGTTAAGTCCCGCAACGAGCGCAACCCTTGTCCTGTGTTGCCAGCATGCCCTTCGGGGTGATGGGGACTCACAGGAGACCGCCGGGGTCAACTCGGAGGAAGGTGGGGACGACGTCAAGTCATCATGCCCCTTATGTCTTGGGCTGCACACGTGCTACAATGGCCGGTACAATGAGCTGCGATACCGTGAGGTGGAGCGAATCTCAAAAAGCCGGTCTCAGTTCGGATTGGGGTCTGCAACTCGACCCCATGAAGTCGGAGTCGCTAGTAATCGCAGATCAGCATTGCTGCGGTGAATACGTTCCCGGGCCTTGTACACACCGCCCGTCACGTCACGAAAGTCGGTAACACCCGAAGCCGGTGGCCCAACCCTTGTGGAGGGAGCTGTCGAAGGTGGGACTGGCGATTGGGACGAAGTCGTAACAAGGTAGCCGTACCGGAAGGTGCGGCTGGATCACCTCCTTTCTAAGGAGCACAGTACCGATTGCAGACAAACGTTCTGCACGGTCAGCTCATGGGTGGAACGTTGATTAGTTGGCACGGTTTCTGACACTTCCTGTAAGTACTGCTTCGGCGTGGAACACAGCGAAAGTCGACGGGATCGTGCTTGGCACGTTGTTGGGTCCTGAAGGTACGGCCGTTTGGTCATGTCTTCAGTGCCGGCCCCAGTGAACTCGCCAGCTTGTCTGGTGGGGTGATGGGTGGCTGGTCGTTGTTTGAGAACTACACAGTGGACGCGAGCATCTGTGGCCAAGTTTTTAAGGGCGCACGGTGGATGCCTTGGCACCAGGAACCGATGAAGGACGTGAGAGGCCGCGATAGGCCCCGGGGAGCTGCCAACTGAGCTTTGATCCGGGGGTGTCCGAATGGGGAAACCCGGCAGTCGTCATGGGCTGTCACCCACTGCTGAACACATAGGCAGTGTGGAGGGAACGAGGGGAAGTGAAACATCTCAGTACCCTCAGGAAGAGAAAACAACCGTGATTCCGGGAGTAGTGGCGAGCGAAACCGGATGAGGCCAAACCGTATGCGTGTGATACCCGGCAGGGGTTGCGCATGCGGGGTTGTGGGAGTGAGCTTTCACAGTCTGCCGGCTGTGAGGCGAGTCAGAAACCGTATGGATAGGCGAAGGACATGCGAAAGGTCCGGCGTAGAGGGTAAGACCCCCGTAGCTGAAATCTGTACGGCTTGCTTGCTCATTTCCCAAGTAGCACGGGGCCCGAGAAATCCCGTGTGAATCTGGCGGGACCACCCGCTAAGCCTAAATATTCCCTGGTGACCGATAGCGGATAGTACCGTGAGGGAATGGTGAAAAGTACCGCGGGAGCGGAGTGAAATAGTACCTGAAACCGTGTGCCTACAAGCCGTGGGAGCGTCGGATGCAGCTTGCTGCATCTCGTGACTGCGTGCCTTTTGA
Organism: Streptomyces yangpuensis; assembly: GCF_024666385.1. Lineage (NCBI taxonomy): Bacteria > Bacillati > Actinomycetota > Actinomycetes > Kitasatosporales > Streptomycetaceae > Streptomyces > Streptomyces yangpuensis. The sequence continues at coordinate 1,268,669 of NZ_CP102514.1, read as the reverse complement.
AGAATGAGCCTGCGAGTTAGCGGTGTGTAGCGAGGTTAACCCGTGTGGGGAAGCCGTAGCGAAAGCGAGTCCGAACAGGGCGATTGAGTTGCACGCTCTAGACCCGAAGCGGAGTGATCTAGCCATGGGCAGGTTGAAGCGGAGGTAAGACTTCGTGGAGGACCGAACCCACCAGGGTTGAAAACCTGGGGGATGACCTGTGGTTAGGGGTGAAAGGCCAATCAAACTCCGTGATAGCTGGTTCTCCCCGAAATGCATTTAGGTGCAGCGTCGTGTGTTTCTTGCCGGAGGTAGAGCACTGGATAGGCGATGGGCCCTACCGGGTTACTGACCTTAGCCAAACTCCGAATGCCGGTAAGTGAGAGCACGGCAGTGAGACTGTGGGGGATAAGCTCCATGGTCGAGAGGGAAACAGCCCAGAGCATCGACTAAGGCCCCTAAGCGTACGCTAAGTGGGAAAGGATGTGGAGTCGCAGAGACAACCAGGAGGTTGGCTTAGAAGCAGCCACCCTTGAAAGAGTGCGTAATAGCTCACTGGTCAAGTGATTCCGCGCCGACAATGTAGCGGGGCTCAAGCGTACCGCCGAAGTCGTGTCATTGCAGCAATAGGGCCAACGCCCGCTGTGATGGGTAGGGGAGCGTCGTGTGCCGGGTGAAGCAGCAGCGGAAGCTAGTTGTGGACGGTTCACGAGTGAGAATGCAGGCATGAGTAGCGATACACACGTGAGAAACGTGTGCGCCGATTGACTAAGGGTTCCTGGGTCAAGCTGATCTGCCCAGGGTAAGTCGGGACCTAAGGCGAGGCCGACAGGCGTAGTCGATGGACAACCGGTTGATATTCCGGTACCCGCTTTGAAACGCCCAATATCGAATCAGGCGATGCTAAGTCCGTGAAGCCGTTCCGGACCCTTCGGGGAAAGGAAAGTGGTGGAGCCGACGAACCAGACTTGTAGTAGGTAAGCGATGGGGTGACGCAGGAAGGTAGTCCAGCCCGGGCGGTGGTTGTCCCGGGGTAAGGGTGTAGGCCGAGGGGTAGGCAAATCCGTCCCTCATACAAGGCTGAGACCTGATGCCGAGCCGATTGTGGTGAAGTGGATGATCCTATGCTGTCGAGAAAAGCCTCTAGCGAGTTTCATGGCGGCCCGTACCCTAAACCGACTCAGGTGGTCAGGTAGAGAATACCGAGGCGTTCGGGTGAACTATGGTTAAGGAACTCGGCAAAATGCCCCCGTAACTTCGGGAGAAGGGGGGCCATCACTGGTGATCCAACTTGCTTGGTGAGCTGGGGGTGGCCGCAGAGACCAGCGAGAAGCGACTGTTTACTAAAAACACAGGTCCGTGCGAAGCCGTAAGGCGATGTATACGGACTGACGCCTGCCCGGTGCTGGAACGTTAAGGGGACCGGTTAGTGACCTTTCGGGGTTGCGAAGCTGAGAACTTAAGCGCCAGTAAACGGCGGTGGTAACTATAACCATCCTAAGGTAGCGAAATTCCTTGTCGGGTAAGTTCCGACCTGCACGAATGGCGTAACGACTTCTCGACTGTCTCAACCATAGGCCCGGTGAAATTGCACTACGAGTAAAGATGCTCGTTTCGCGCAGCAGGACGGAAAGACCCCGGGACCTTTACTACAGTTTGATATTGGTGTTCGGTTCGGCTTGTGTAGGATAGGTGGGAGACTTTGAAGCATCAACGCCAGTTGGTGTGGAGTCGCCGTTGAAATACCACTCTGGTCGTGCTGGATGTCTAACCTCGGTCCGTGATCCGGATCAGGGACAGTGTCTGATGGGTAGTTTAACTGGGGCGGTTGCCTCCCAAAGGGTAACGGAGGCGCCCAAAGGTTCCCTCAGCCTGGTTGGCAATCAGGTGTTGAGTGTAAGTGCACAAGGGAGCTTGACTGTGAGACCGACGGGTCGAGCAGGGACGAAAGTCGGGACTAGTGATCCGGCGGTGGCTTGTGGAAGCGCCGTCGCTCAACGGATAAAAGGTACCCCGGGGATAACAGGCTGATCTTCCCCAAGAGTCCATATCGACGGGATGGTTTGGCACCTCGATGTCGGCTCGTCGCATCCTGGGGCTGGAGTCGGTCCCAAGGGTTGGGCTGTTCGCCCATTAAAGCGGTACGCGAGCTGGGTTTAGAACGTCGTGAGACAGTTCGGTCCCTATCCGCTGTGCGCGTAGGAATATTGAGAAGGGCTGTCCCTAGTACGAGAGGACCGGGACGGACGAACCTCTGGTGTGCCAGTTGTCCTGCCAAGGGCATGGCTGGTTGGCTACGTTCGGGAGGGATAACCGCTGAAAGCATCTAAGCGGGAAGCCTGCTTCAAGATGAGTATTCCCACCTCCTTGAGAGGGTAAGGCTCCCAGTAGACGACTGGGTTGATAGGCCAGATGTGGAAGCCCGGTAACGGGTGAAGCTGACTGGTACTAATAGGCCGAGGGCTTGTCCTCAGTTGCTCGCGTCCACTGTGTTAGTTCTGAAATAACGAACAGCTGTGATTACACACCAGCGTTCGAATTTCATAGTGTTTCGGTGGTCATAGCGTTAGGGAAACGCCCGGTTACATTCCGAACCCGGAAGCTAAGCCTTTCAGCGCCGATGGTACTGCAGGGGGGACCCTGTGGGAGAGTAGGACGCCGCCGAACAATCATTGTGGGAAAGCCCCGCACCAGTCATGGTGCGGGGCTTTTCTGCGTTCCGGACACCTGTGTGGTCTCCTGTAGGGTCAGTGTGCATCGAACGACCATTTCTACCGTCACAGTGGAGGCCCCCGGGTGGAGGTCCAGGAGACTCGGGTTCAGACTGACCGAATTTTCACCATTCCGAACATCCTGAGCATGGCTCGCCTGGCCGGCGTGCCCCTGTTCCTGTGGCTGATCCTCGCGGAGTACGACGGGTGGGCCCTGGCCGTCCTCATGCTCAGCGGGGTCAGTGACTACCTCGACGGGAAGCTCGCCCGGCGCTGGAATCAGATCAGCAAGCTCGGCCGGCTGCTGGATCCCGCCGCGGACCGTCTCTACATCCTGTCGACGCTGTTCGGTCTGACCTATCGCGAGATCCTTCCGCTGTGGCTCACCGGCGCTCTCCTCGCACGAGAGCTGATGTTGCTGGTCATGGTGTGGATCCTGCGCCGTCACGGATATCCGCCGCCGCAGGTCAACTTCCTCGGCAAGGCCGCGACCTTCAACCTGATGTACGCCTTCCCGTTGCTCCTGCTCAGTGACGGAAGCGGCTGGTTGGCCTGGTTGGCGTCAGTTTTCGGATGGGCGTTCGCGGGATGGGGTACAACCCTCTATTGGTGGGCAGGAATCCTTTACGTGGTTCAAGTCCGCCGACTGGTGAAGGCTGACGCCACGGCCGATTGAAGCCCGCCCGACGCCGGATGACGCGGAGGAGTCGCGAAGTCACCGAACGAGGCGGGTGAGAGTCGGCACGACTGTCATCTCTCAAGGAGGACTCTTCCGACATGAAGGCCGTCGTGATGGCCGGCGGCGAGGGCACACGCCTTCGCCCCATGACCTCGAGCATGCCCAAGCCGCTCCTGCCGGTGGCGAACCGCCCGATCATGGAGCACGTGCTCAGGCTGCTCAAGCGGCACGGTCTCAGCGAGACCGTGGTGACCGTCCAGTTCCTGGCCTCGCTCGTCAAGAACTACTTCGGGGACGGCGAAGAGCTCGGTATGGAGCTCACCTATGCCAACGAGGAAAAGCCACTCGGGACCGCCGGCAGCGTGAAGAATGCCGAGGAGGCCTTGAAGGATGACGCCTTCGTCGTCATTTCCGGCGATGCGCTGACCGACTTCGACCTCACCGACCTGATCCGCTTCCACAAGGAGAAGGGCGCGCTCGTCACGGTGTGCCTGACCCGGGTGCCGAACCCACTCGAATTCGGCATCACCATCGTGGACGAGGAAGGCAAGGTGGAGCGCTTCCTGGAGAAGCCCACCTGGGGCCAGGTGTTCTCGGACACCGTCAACACCGGCATCTACGTCATGGAGCCCGAGGTCTTCGACTACGTCGAAGCCGACGTCTCGGTCGACTGGTCCAGCGATGTCTTCCCCCAGCTGATGAAGGAAGGCCGGCCGATCTACGGCTACGTGGCCGAGGGCTACTGGGAGGACGTGGGCACCCATGAGAGCTACGTCAAGGCGCAGGCCGACGTGCTCGAGGGCAAGGTCGAGGTCGAGATGGACGGCTTCGAGATCTCCCCGGGGGTCTGGGTCGCCGAAGGCGCCGAGGTCAGCCCGGACGCCGTGCTCCGAGGACCGCTCTACATCGGTGACTACGCCAAGATCGAAGCCGGTGTGGAGATCCGCGAGCACACCGTCATCGGGTCGAACGTCGTCGTCAAGAGCGGCGCCTTCCTGCACCGGGCCGTCGTCCACGACAACGTGTACATCGGGCCGCACAGCAACCTCCGCGGCTGCGTCATCGGCAAGAACACCGACATCATGCGCGCCGCCCGCATCGAGGACGGGGCCGTCATCGGCGACGAGTGCCTCGTCGGTGAGGAATCGATCGTCCAGGGGAACGTACGCGTCTACCCCTTCAAGACGATCGAGGCCGGTGCCTTCGTCAACACGTCCGTCATCTGGGAGTCCCGCGGACAGGCCCACCTCTTCGGTGCGCGCGGAGTCTCCGGGATCCTCAACGTCGAGATCACCCCGGAACTGGTGGTCCGGCTCGCCGGCGCCTACGCCACGACCCTGAAGAAGGGCGCGATCGTCACGACGGCCCGTGACCACTCCCGCGGCGCCCGAGCGCTCAAGCGGGCCGTGATCTCGGCACTGCAGGCCAGCGCGATCAACGTACGGGACCTGGAGAACGTACCGCTGCCCGTGGCGCGGCAGCAGACCGCGAGAGGCAGCGCCGGCGGGATCGTCCTGCGGACCTCGCCCGGAGTGCCGGACTCCGTCGACATCATGTTCCTCGACGAACGCGGCGCGGACCTGTCGCTCCAGCAGCAGCGCAAGCTGGACCGCGTGTACGCGCGCCAGGAGTACCGGCGGGCCTTCCCCGGCGAGATCGGCGACCTGCAGTTCCCGGGCAGCGTCTACGACGCCTACACCGGCTCGCTGCTGCGGCGCGTGGACACCACGGGGATCGGTGACGCGGGGCTCAAGGTGGTCGTCGACGCCACCAACGGCAGCGCCGGACTGGTCATGCCGAGCCTCCTGGGCCGGCTCGGCGTGGACGCCCTGACCATCAATCCCGGGCTCGACGAGTCCAGGCCGACGGAGAGTGCCGAGTCCCGGCGGGCCGGCCTGGTGCGGCTGGGCGAGATCGTGGCGTCGGCGCGGGCGGCCTTCGGCGTGCGGTTCGACCCGGTGGGCGAGCGCATCTCGCTGGTGGACGAGCGCGGGCGGATCATCGAGGACGACCGGGCGCTGCTCGTCATGCTCGACCTGGTGGCCGCGGAGAAGCGCAGCGGCAAGGTCGCGCTGCCGGTCACCACGACGCGTGTCGCCGAGCAGGTGGCGGCCTACCACGGCACCCAGGTGGAGTGGACCACGACCTCGCCCGACGACCTGACCAGGGTCGGGCGGGCCGAGAACACGATCTTCGGCGGGGACGGCCGGGGCGGCTTCATCGTTCCGGAGTTCAGCAGCGTCTTCGACGGGTCGGCTGCGTTCGTACAGCTGCTGGGGCTGGTGGCGCGTACCCAGCTCACCCTGAGCCAGATCGACGCCCGGATCCCGCGGGCGCACGTGCTCAAGCGTGACGTGCCGACGCCGTGGGCGGTGAAGGGGCTCGTCATGCGGCGGGTCGTCGAAGCCGCCGGAGACCGGCAGGTGGACACCACCGACGGGGTGCGGGTGGTCGAGGCCGACGGCCGGTGGGCGCTGGTCCTCCCGGACCCGGCGGAGGCCGTGACGCACCTGTGGGCCGAAGGCCCCGACGACGCCTCCGCGCAGGCACTGCTCGACGAGTGGGCGGCCGTGGTGGACGGCGCCGGGCACTGAGTGCCGGGCGGCCGATGACGTAGGGCGGAAGTCCGGTGGGCCGGGGCGGGATGACCGGCCCGGCCCACCGGATGGACGCATTGGGTGTGTGCGGCGCCGACATGCGACGATGTGCGGCATGTCGCAGCCGCCCCACAACCGGACTCCGGCGTCTTCTGTGCCAGCGCGCCCCGACGCCTCCATGTCGCTGCTGACGCACGTGATGGACCACAGCCTCGACGAGGGCTACGCGGAGGCGACGGCCCGGCGCGAGGCGGACGGCACGGCCGGCCTGCCCCGCACGCTCAAGGCGAAACTGGGGCTCGCCGCCGGACTCGTGGCCGCCGCGATGGTCGTCACGCTCGGTGCAGCCGAGGCACGCCTGGACGCGCCGGTGCTGGCCAAAGAGCGCCAGGAACTGATCGACCGGGTGCAGCGCGCCGATGAGCGCGCGGACGCCCTGGAGCAGAACATCGACCGGCTGAGGACCGATGTCGCCGCACGTCAGCGCGCGGCCCTCAAGCAGCCCGGGAACAGCCAGGGCGAGCTCGTCTCCCAGCTGGCCGGTGCCACCGAGGTCCGCGGACCGGGGATCAGGCTGGTGGTGGACGACGCGAAGGGCTCCACCACCGGCGACGGCGGGAAGCCGCGCGAGAGCAGCGGCTTCTCGGACACCGGACGGCTCCGTGACCGCGACATGCAGAAGATCGTCAACGGACTGTGGCAGTCAGGCGCCGAGGCGATCTCGATCAACGGACAGCGGCTGACGGAGCTGTCGGCGATCAGGGCCGCGGGTGACGCGATACTGGTCGACAACCGGCCGCTGGTGCCGCCGTACGAGGTGCTGGCGGTGGGGGACAAGAAGCGGCTCGGCCCGGCCTTCCAGGATTCGGCGGACGGCCAGTACCTGCACGTGCTGCAGGAGAGCTACGGGATCCGCTCCACCCTGTCCGCGGCCGACGAGCTCCGGCTGCCGGCCGCTTCCAGCCTGATCGTACGTACAGCCACAGCAGCAGAGCAGCAGAAGGGTGCATCGTGATCGCGGTACTGGGCCTCTTGGCCGGAGTGGTGGTCGGACTTCTGGTCCGGCCCGAGGTACCGGCCGTGGTGGAGCCTTATCTGCCGATCGCCGTGGTGGCGGCGCTGGACGCGGTGTTCGGGGGCTTGCGCGCCATGCTGGACGGCATCTTCGTCGACAAGGTCTTCGTGGTGTCGTTCCTGTCGAACGTCGTCGTGGCCGCGCTGATCGTCTTCCTCGGCGACAAGCTGGGCGTCGGCTCTCAGCTGTCCACCGGCGTGGTGGTCGTCCTCGGCATCCGCATCTTCTCCAACGCCGCGGCCATCCGCCGCCACGTTTTCCGGGCGTGATGGCGATGAGCGGCGCGAACGACACCCCGGCCGAGGAACCGAACGTCCCGGAACGGCCTCTTGAAGAGGGACAGGCAGAGGGAAAGACAGCGGGAAAGGCAGAAGGAAGGGTCCAGGCGGAGCCGGTCACCGAGGAGACCGGCCGGCAGCGGCTCGCCGCCGGTCTGTGGCCGCCGAGGGTCAGCCGGGCCCAACTGATCGTGGCGCTGCTGCTGTTCGTCCTGGGCCTGGGCCTGGCGATCCAGGTGCGCTCGAACAGCGACTCCAGCGCGCTGCGCGGGGCACGCCAGGAGGACCTCGTACGGATCCTCGACGAGCTCGACGGGCGGACCAAACGGCTGGAGGACGAGAAACAGCGGCTGGAGGACCAGCGCCGGGAGCTGGAGAGCAGCTCCAACCAGGCCGAGGAGGCCCGCAGGCAGACCGTGGAGAAGGAGCGTCAACTGGGCATCCTCGCCGGTACGGTGGCAGCACAGGGACCGGGCATCACGCTCAAGATCACCGATCCCACCGGCCAGGTGCAGTCCGATCAGCTGCTGGACACGCTCCAGGAGCTGCGGGCCGCCGGGGCCGAGGCGATCCAGATCAACGGGGTGCGCATCGTGGCAGGCTCGTACTTCTCCGACGAGAACGGCGGGGTTGGGATCGACGGCAAGAAGATCACACAACCCTACGAGTTCAAGGTGATCGGCAAGCCGCAGGATCTGGAGCCCGCGCTGAACATCCCGGGCGGTGTCGTCCAGACGCTGGAGAAGGAGCAGGCCACGGTGGCCGTCACACGGTCGGCGAAGATCGTTGTGGATGCCTTGCGGGCTGCGAAGCAGCCTGACTACGCTCGGTCGTCATCGGGATGAAGCGGAGTGGAGGGTGGAGCGGCTCACGCGGGCTGAAGCCTGCGGGGGGTCGCCGCACCGAAGTTGCGGTGCGTGGTGGAAACTGTCTGATGGTTACGGACGTTGAGAGAATGTCCGGGTCGGCAGGTGTCTGCATTCGGAGTTCGTCCTGCCCCACGGGCGGGTCTGTTTCAGTCAAGGGGAATCGCCCGTGAAGTTGTTTGAGAAGTTGTTCGGCAAGAAGAACCGCGAGGAGAGCGGTGCGGCGCGGCACCGTGCCGGCGGCGCGGAAGGGCAGGGTGACCGCCCGCTGTTCCGTGACGAGGTCCCCGGCGCGGGTGAGCCGGGCGCGCACGGCGCGTCGTCTGTTGACCCTGCCGGTACCGGCCGCATAGGTTTCGGAGATCCATCAACCTCAAGTGCGGGTGGAGGGTTTGCCCCCGACCCGTATGCCACCAATGCCTCCGCGGGGCAGCCGCGGCGCGAGGAGCCGTCCATGTCGGCCGAGCAGGTTTGCAGCAGGTGCGGACACCGCAGCGATGCGGCCAGCCGATTCTGCTCCAACTGCGGAGCGCCGCTGCGGGCGGGTCTGACGCCGGAGCGTGCCTCGGAGACCACGTCCACCATCTCGATCTCGGGCCTGGAGGCCTACGAGGCCGAGGTGACGGGCCAGACGCACGTGTCGTCCTCGCTGTCCCCCGAGGCCCAGGCCGCGGTGGAGGCACTGCCGCCCGGTTCCGCCCTGCTCATCGTGCGGCGCGGACCCAACTCCGGCAGCCGCTTCCTGCTGGACGGCGAACTGACCACAGCCGGCCGGCACCCGCAGAGCGACATCTTCCTGGACGACGTCACCGTCTCCCGGCGCCATGTCGAGTTCCGCAGGAGCCAGGACGGCGGCTTCACCGTCGCCGATGTCGGCAGCCTCAACGGCACGTACGTCAACCGTGAACCGATCGACTCCGTCCCCCTGCACAACGGCGACGAGGTGCAGATCGGCAAGTACCGGATGGTCTTCTACGCGAGCCTGCGGGGCGTCTGACCCTCCCCCGGACCCGGTCCGGGGGGACCCGAGGGAAGGTCCCATGCTGCGCAATCCGACGGGCGGCGCCGGGAACGGCACCGCCGGCTCGGCCGGGCGGCTGGTGAGCATCGGCACGGTGCTCACCACGCTGCGTGACGAGTTCCCCGAAGTCACGATCTCGAAGATCCGTTTCCTGGAGGCGGAGGGGCTGGTCGAGCCCCGGCGCACACCTTCCGGGTACCGCAAGTTCAGCACGGAGGACGTGGAGCGCCTCGCCCGCATCCTGCGCCTCCAGCGTGATCACTACCTGCCGCTGAAGGTCATCCGTGAGCAGCTCGACGCGCTCGCACGCGGGGAGCAGATCCGCATCCCGGCGCCCACGGCGCACGGCGATGCCGCGGATCGGTCCGATCCGGCCGGCGCTGCCGCCGTCTACGGCGATCCGGTGCAGGAGCGGCCCCCCGCGGCCCGGGTGGGGCGCGCCGAGCTCCTCGCGGCCGTCGGTGTGGACGAGGAACAGCTGGTCGAGTGGGAGTCGTACGGGCTCCTCGCCGAGGTGCCGGGCGGCGGGTTCGACGCCGACGCGGTCACCGTGGCCCGGCTCGTGGCCGACCTGGGGCGGTTCGGTCTGGAGCCGCGGCACCTGCGCGCCATGAAGGCCGCCGCCGACCGCGAGGCGGGCCTGGTGGAGCAGGTCGTGGCACCGCTGCGCAGGCACCGCAACCCGCAGACGAGGGCCCACGCCGAAGCCACCATGAAGGAACTCGCGGGGCTCTCCGTCCGGCTGCACGAGGCCTTGGTGCAGACGGCTCTCGGCGTCCGGTTGCGCTGACCGCGCCGGTCGAGGTGGAGCCCCGACTACCCAAACCTGCCGAGCAGGTCCTAGGGTTGCTGTGTGAACGAGCTCGACGTTGTGGGTGTCCGGGTGGAAATGCCCTCCAACCAACCGATCGTGCTCCTGCGTGAAGTGGGAGGCGACCGGTACCTCCCCATCTGGATCGGTCCGGGGGAGGCGACGGCCATTGCCTTCGCCCAGCAGGGGATGGCCCCTGCCCGGCCGCTGACGCACGACCTGTTCAAGGACGTGCTGGAGGCGGTCGGAGAGGAGCTCACCGAGGTCCGGATCACGGATCTGCGGGAGGGCGTCTTCTACGCGGAGCTCGTCTTCGCCAGCGGGGTCGAGGTGAGTGCGCGGCCTTCCGACGCCATAGCCCTCGCCCTGCGGACGGGGACGCCGATCTACGGCAGTGACGGGGTCCTGGACGACGCGGGAATCGCCATCCCGGACGAGCAGGAGGACGAGGTCGAGAAGTTCCGCGAGTTCCTCGACCAGATCTCACCCGAGGACTTCGGTACCGGCCCGCAGTGAGGCGCCCATCCCGTCGTTCACGGTGGCGCTCCGGCCCATTCGAGTAGCCTTTCCCCGGATATGGACACGGGAAACCACTCTCAGGGTGATTATCACTCGGCGTGCCGAGTGTGGCGATCGTTGACGCACCCCTGGTGACTGCCTACCTTCGAGGTGGGCAGGTCAAGGACGGAGGGTCGGCGTGAGGATCACGGGCGACGGTACGACCGGGGGCACCCCCGTACGGAGTGACGCTGGGCCGTACCCGCTGCACGGTGGTGCGGTAGGATCCGCGCGCCGTCAGCCGGAGTCGACGCCGGTCGGACCGGTGGGCGACGACCCGGCGCCCGGGCAGATCGGCTACCGCGGACCGACGGCCTGTGCCGCGGCCGGCATCACCTACCGACAGCTCGACTACTGGGCGCGCACCGGGCTGGTGGAGCCCAGCGTGCGGGCCGCGTACGGGTCGGGGACCCAGCGCCTCTACAGCTTCCGTGACGTCGTCGTCCTCAAGATCGTCAAGCGGTTCCTGGACACCGGTGTGGCCCTGCAGAACATCCGCACGGCCGTGCAGCACCTGCACGATCGCGAGCTTTCGGACCTCGAGCGGATGACGCTGATGAGCGACGGCGCCACCGTGTACGAGTGCACCTCGACCGATCAGGTCGTCAGCCTGCTCCAGGGCGGGCAGGGCGTCTTCGGCATCGCCGTGGGCGTGGTGTGGCGCGACGTGCAGAGCGCGCTGTCGCAGCTGCACGGCGAGCGGGTGGACACCGGCGAGACCCTGGTCGGGCACAACCCGACGGACGAGCTGGCCGCCCGTCGCAACCGCGCCGTCTGAGCGGGCGGACCGGGCCACGGGATTGTCAGCGGCGTAGGGCAGCATCGGTGCTGTGAGAGCCGCTCCGACCATCCTGCATCTGGACATGGACGCCTTCTACGCCTCCGTGGAGCAGGCGTCCAAGCCGAGCCTGCGCGGCAAGGCCGTCATCGTCGGCGGGCTCGGGCCGCGCGGGGTCGTCGCCACGGCCTCGTACGAGGCCAGGCGGTTCGGGGTGCACTCGGCGATGCCGACGGCGCAGGCCAGGCGGCTCTGCCCGAACGGGGCCTATCTGATCCCGCGTTTCACCCTCTACCGGCAGGTCAGCGATGTGGTGATGGCCATGCTGCGGGAGCTGTCGCCGCTGGTGGAGCCGCTCAGCCTGGACGAGGCCTTCGTGGACCTGGAGGCGGGCGGGGTCGCCTTCGACTCGGACTCCGCGCGGGCGACGGGCGAGCGGCTGCGGGCCGACATCAGGGCCGCCACGGGGCTCAGCGGGTCCGTGGGGCTGGCCGGGTCGAAGATGCTGGCCAAGGTGGCCTCCGAGGAGGCCAAGCCCGCCGGGCTGCTGCTGATCGAGCCGGGGACGGAGCGCGAGCTGCTCGCGCCGATGTCCGTACGGACCCTGCCCGGGGTGGGGCCGGCCACGGGGGAGCACCTGCGCCGCGCCGGGATCACCACGGTGGGGGAGCTGGTGGAGGCCGGGGAGGACGAGCTGGTCCGGATGCTCGGGCGCGCCCACGGGGCGGGGCTGTACCGGATGGCGCTGGGGCTGGACGACCGGGCGGTGGTCGCGGAGCGGGACGCGAAGTCGGTGTCGGTCGAGGACACCTTCGATGTGGACCTGCACGACCGGGTGCGGATCCGGGGCGAGGTGCAGCGGCTCGCCGACCGGTGCGTGACGCGGCTGCGGGGCTCCGGGCACTCGGGGCGCACGATCGTGCTCAAGGTGCGGCGCTACGACTTCTCCACACTGACGCGGTCCGAGACATTGCGCGGGCCCACGGACGATCCGGCGGTGGTGCGGGAGGCGGCGGCGCGGCTGCTGGAGGCGGTGGACACCACGGGCGGGGTGCGACTGCTGGGAGTGGGGGTGACGGGGCTCGCGGACTACACGCAGGAGGACCTCTTCGCGCAGTCCCTCGCCGCCGGACCGGAAGCGCCCGACGCGGCGGACGCGGCGGACGGTACGGGAGGTGCCGGCGGTACGGGAGGTGCCGGTGGTGCCGACAGTACGGGAGCTGCGGCCGGGAGAGCAGGGCCGGAGGCGGCGGACGGGGCCGCCGGGGCTCCTGAGGCGCCGGAGCCGCCCGGGGTGCCCCAGGGGGCCCCTGAGCCTCCGGAGCGCCGCTGGGCGGCCGGGAGCGACGTACGGCACGTCCTGTACGGGCCGGGATGGGTGCAGGGCAGCGGGGTCGGGCGGGTGACCGTGCGGTTCGAGCAGCCCGGATCGGAGCCCGGCCGGGTGCGGACCTTCCGGGTGGACGACCCGGAACTGGAGCCGTCCGACCCGCTGCCGCTGGTGGGGGACCCGACCGGGTGAGAGCGCCCGGGCGGGCTCAGCCCTCGTCGCCCGCCAGGCGGCCGAAGTCGCGGTGGAAGTCGGACGGGAGGGTCGTGTCCAGGCCGTAGTGGTGGTAGAGCTGGAGTTCCTGCTCGGGAGAGAGGTGGCGGCCGACGCCGAAGTCGGGTGCGTCCTTGATGAGGGAGCGTTCGAAGGGCACCCGCAGGGTCTCGCCGACCATCTCGCTCGGCTCCAGCGGGACGAAGGCGTCCCGGCTGAACAGGCCGGTCCGGACGGCGGCCCATTCCGGGACACCCGTGGCATCGTCGAGGTACACCTCGTCGATGGTGCCGATCTTGGCACCGTTGCGGTCGAACGCCTTGCGGCCGATCAGGCTGCGCGGATCGATGTCGGTCTGCACGGTCCCTCCAAATGGTCGCATCTGCTCCCCAACGACTACAGAAGTGCATTTCTGCAGCGGAGGCCACTCGGGGAGCCTCTTGAACCCCGCTGGTAGTCTGGGTGACGGCTGTCGACCCTGTGCGGGAGAGTCCTCCGAGTGAGCAAGACGGAGGCGCCGAAGGAGCAAATCCTCCCCGGAATCTCTCAGGCATACGTACCGCACGGACGAGGCCACTCTGGAAAGCAGGGCGGGTACCGGGCGCAGTGCCGGTCCCCCTCCTCACCGACGGTGAAAGCCGGATCCCGCGGGAGACCCCCGTGACTCCGGTGAAACTCTCAGGTGCAGATGACAGAGGGGGAGGCCGTCCGGGTGCCCGCGCCGTGGTGCCCCTCGCAGGTCATATGACCAGGAGGCCTCCGTACATGACCGCCAACCGCATTCCGCTCTCCCAGCTGGAGCGAGGCATCCCCTTCGAACAGCGCCACATCGGCCCGGATGCCGAGGCGCAGGCGAAGATGCTCGCCCAGGTGGGCTACGGCTCCCTGGACGAACTGACCGCCGCCGCGGTACCGGATGTGATCAAGACCGCTGACGCCCTTGCCCTGCCCGAGGCGCGGACCGAGGCCGAGGTGCTCGCCGAGCTGCGTTCGCTCGCCGACCGCAACCAGGTCCTCTCCTCCATGATCGGTCTCGGCTACTACGGGACCTTCACCCCGCCGGTGATCCTCCGCAACGTGATGGAGAACCCGGCCTGGTACACGGCGTACACGCCCTACCAGCCGGAGATCTCGCAGGGCCGCCTCGAGGCCCTCCTGAACTTCCAGACCGTCGTCGCCGACCTCACCGGCCTGCCGACCTCCGGCGCCTCGCTGCTCGACGAGGGCACCGCTGCCGCCGAGGCCATGACCCTGGCCCGCCGCGTGGGCAAGGTCAAGGGCAACGTCTTCCTGGTCGACGCCGACGCCCTGCCGCAGACCGTCGCCGTCATCGAGACGCGCGCCGAGCCGATCGGCATCGAGGTCGTCGTCGCCGACCTCTCCGACGGCATCCCCGCCGAGATCGCCGAGCGTGGCGTCTACGGCGTCCTGCTCCAGTACCCCGGTGCCTCCGGTGCCGTCCGGGACATCAAGCCGGTCATCGACCAGGCCCACGAGCTCGGTGCCATCGTCACCGTCTCGGCCGACCTGCTCGCCCTGACCCTGCTGAAGTCCCCGGGCGCCCTCGGCGCGGACATCGCGGTCGGCACCACCCAGCGCTTCGGTGTCCCGATGGGCTTCGGCGGACCGCACGCCGGCTACATGGCCGTCCAGGACAAGCACGCCCGCTCGCTGCCCGGCCGCCTCGTCGGCGTCTCGGTGGACGCGGACGGCAACAAGGCCTACCGCCTGGCCCTGCAGACCCGCGAGCAGCACATCCGCCGCGAGAAGGCCACCAGCAACATCTGCACCGCGCAGGTGCTGCTCGCCGTCATGGCCGGCATGTACGCCGTCTACCACGGCCCGGACGGCCTGCGGACGATCGCCCGCCGGACCCACCGCTACGCCACGCTGCTCGCCGCGGGCCTGCAGGCCGGCGGGGTGGAGACCGTGCACGGTGCCTACTTCGACACGGTCACCGCCCGGGTTCCCGGCCGAGCGGCCGAGGTCGTCGCCGCCGCCCGCGAGGGCGGGGTCAACCTGCACCGGGTCGACGCCGACCTCGTCTCGATCAGCTGCGACGAGACCACCCTGCGCGCCGACATCGAGGCCGTCTGGGCAGCCTTCGGCGTCACCGCCGACATCGAGGCCCTCGACGAGGCCGCGGACGACACGCTGCCCGAGGGCCTGCTGCGCTCGGACGCCTACCTGACGCACCCCGTCTTCCACCAGCACCGTTCCGAGACCGCGATGCTGCGCTACCTGCGCAAGCTCTCGGACAAGGACTACGCGCTGGACCGCGGCATGATCCCGCTGGGCTCCTGCACGATGAAGCTCAACGCGACCACCGAGATGGAGCCGGTGACCTGGCCCGAGTTCGGCCAGCTGCACCCCTTCGCCCCGGTGGAACAGGCCGAGGGTTACCTCACGCTCATCACCGAGCTGGAGGAACGTCTCTGCGAGGTCACCGGCTACGACAAGGTCTCCATCCAGCCGAACGCCGGCTCCCAGGGTGAGCTCGCCGGCCTGCTGGCCGTGCGCGCCTACCACCGCGCCAACGGCGACGAGCAGCGCACCATCTGCCTCATCCCGTCCTCCGCGCACGGCACCAACGCCGCCAGCGCCGTGATGGCCGGCATGAAGGTCGTCGTCGTCAAGACCGCCGACGACGGCGAGGTGGACGCGGACGACCTGCGCGCCAAGATCGAGCAGCACCGCGACGAGCTCGCCGTGCTGATGATCACCTACCCGTCCACGCACGGTGTGTTCGAGGAGCACGTCGCCGACATCTGCGCCCAGGTGCACGACGCCGGCGGCCAGGTCTACGTCGACGGTGCCAACCTCAACGCCCTGGTGGGCCTGGCCAAGCCGGGTCACTTCGGCGGCGACGTCTCGCACCTGAACCTGCACAAGACCTTCTGCATCCCGCACGGCGGCGGCGGCCCGGGCGTCGGCCCGGTCGGCGTCCGGGCGCACCTCGCCCCGTACCTGCCGAACCACCCGCTCCAGCCGACCGCCGGCCCGGAGACGGGCGTCGGCCCGATCTCGGCCGCTCCGTGGGGCTCGGCCGGCATCCTGCCGATCTCCTGGTCGTACGTGCGCCTCATGGGCGGCGAGGGCCTCAAGCGCGCCACCCAGGTCGCGGTGCTCGGCGCCAACTACATCGCCAAGCGCCTGGAGCCGCACTACCCGGTGCTCTACACCGGCCCGGGCAACCTGGTCGCGCACGAGTGCATCATCGACCTGCGTCCGCTGTCGAAGTCCACGGGCGTCAGCGTGGACGACATCGCCAAGCGTCTGATCGACTACGGCTTCCACGCGCCGACGATGTCCTTCCCGGTCGCCGGCACGCTGATGATCGAGCCCACGGAGTCCGAGGACCTCACTGAGATCGACCGGTTCTGCGACGCGATGATCGCCATCCGCGGCGAGATCGAGCGGGTCGCGGGCGGCGAGTGGCCGGCGGACGACAACCCGCTGGCCAACGCCCCGCACACGGCCGCCGCGCTGGGCGGCGAGTGGAACCACCCGTACACCCGGGACGAGGCCGTCTTCCCCGGCGGCGTCGTGGCCGCCGAGAAGTACTGGCCGCCGGTGCGCCGCATCGACGGTGCGTTCGGCGACCGCAACCTCGTGTGCTCCTGCCCGCCGCTGGACGAGTACGACAACTGAGGCGCCCCCGCCTCTGACGGCCGTCGTACGACATGACGAAGGGGCCGGCCCGGAAGATCCTTCCGGGCCGGCCCCTTCGTCGTCCGGGTCGTCCTCTACGCCGCAGCGAGCGGGCGGTGCGGGGCGATGATCTGCCCGTCCGGGAGCAGCTCACCGGTGTCCTCGAAGAGCAGGACGCCGTTGCACAGCAGGCTCCAGCCCTGTTCCGGGTGGTTGGCCACGGGGCGCGCGGCCTCCCGGTCGGCGGATTCGGCAGACGGGCAGGCTGGCTGGTGCTGGCACATGGATGCGTTCTTTCGCTGCGGTGTGGTCTGTGTGCTACGGCTCGATACCTGATTCATGGCCGTCCCCCTGGGTCATCCCCGCAGCCGCGGGGCGCTTGTCATCAGTGTTCCCCCACGACAGCCGCTTCGCAGGGATTTCCCTGCAGCTGTCCTCATGGATTGATGACGCATCACTCGTGCGGGCGGTTCAGGCCAACTCCCCTGTCATTTCGGATGGTTCACAGGTGGCCCGGGCGGACTAGGCCGGATGGGTGAATCGGGTCAGGCGGCGGGCGCGGCCAGCGACGGCGGGACCGGCGCGGTCGCGGGCGTGAGCCGGTGGGTCAGCACGGGCAGCAGTTCCGAGACCGGATGCGGCCGGTACGCGGCGATGCCGGGCGGGGCCGGGGCCAGCGGCACCAGCAGGTCCTCGCCGGCGGGCAGTCCGGCGGCGGCGTCGGCGCCCACCGCCCCGTGCAGCCACAGCGTCAGCATGTAGAGCTCCGGTACGGAGAGCAGCCGGGGCTGGTAGCCGGTGGCGAGCAGCTCGGCCTGGCGCAGGGCGCGCTCGGTGGCGGCCACGTAGGGGCCCTCGAAGAAGTGGGAGAAGGCCCAGCCGTCGGGCGTCAGCCGGGTGTCCGCCGCCGCGACGTGGCGGTCCCCGCTGCGGATCAGGAACCGCCAGCCCACGAGCCGGGTCCGGGGCGGCCGGCCGGCGGACGCGAGGTCCGAGAGCGTCAGCCGGTCGAGGACGTGGACCGGAAGGGGCAGTTCGGCGGTCAGCGGCCCCTGGATCGCGCGCAGGGCCGGGGTGTGCGCCTCATGGACGGCGGTGGGGGAACCGAGTGCCGCGAGGACGCTGCGCAGGGCGGGTGCGGGAGCCGGGGGGACATGCAGCGGCATGGTGGGTCGCCTCTCACTTGGGAGACCGGTGGAACGGGGGCAGGTGCGGGACGGCGCTGTCGCATTCTGGGGCCAGAGGGGGGCCGAGGGGCAATGGCCGCGCGCCAACTCTCTGCCTCGTTTGCGGAGTTTATACGACATGTGTTCACGCAGTGTTTCGGCTAGCTGTCCCGCCTATTGCCGACAAGGCGCTTACCGGTCCCGCTGACATGGCATTCATGCCGGATGAGCGCGAACGTGCCGCGCTGACCTCGGAGGTTACCGGAAGGGGGCTCGGCTGGAAAGAACCTGTTTCCTGAGGCGGGCAAATGCCAAGATGAATTTGCGTGAAGCGACTTGCCAGGTGAATGTGCCGAAGCGCCCTTCGGCCAACCCGGCGCGCGCTCCTCGCCACGCACGCCCCCTCCGCGTTATGGATCACGATGCCGGGGCATCATCGACCGTAACGCGCGCCTGGGTGCCCCGGGGCCAGGCCCACTCGAGGAGGGACGCTTCGATGGGGGAGAAGGTCGTGGCGGGAGGATTCGACCTGTCCGATCGGCAGCGGTATCGAAGGAAACTCCACGAGTGTCTGGAGGGACTGGAGCGACTTCTGGCGGAGAAGAGGTTCGATCGCCCGAAGAACATGATGGGGCTGGAGATCGAGCTGAATCTCGCGGGAACCGACGGGATGCCGCGCATGGTGAATGCCCAGGTGCTGGAGCGGATTGCCAGCCCCGATTTCCAGACCGAACTGGGAATGTTCAATCTGGAGGTGAACGTTCTGCCGCACCGGCTCGGCGGGCGGGTATTCGACCGGCTCGCCGAAGAACTCAGCGCGGGACTCGGATACGCCCACCGGCAGGCCGCGGAGATCGACGCCGGGGTGGTGATGATCGGCATCCTGCCGACGATCTCCCGCGCGGACCTGGTCACCGCGAACCTCTCCGCGGTGGACCGCTACTCCCTGCTGAACGAACAGATCCTGATGATGCGTGGCGAGGACTTCACACTCGACATCGACGGCGTCGAGCGGCTGATCTGGACCTCCGGGTCGATCGTGCCCGAGGCCGCCTGCACGTCCGTACAGCTGCACCTCCAGGTGACGCCGGCCCGCTTCTCTGCCGTATGGAACGCGGCGCAGGCGGTGACCGCCGCACAGATAGCCGTCGGCGCCAACTCGCCCTTCCTGTTCGGGCGTGAGCTGTGGCGGGAGTCGCGGCCGCCGCTGTTCACCCAGGCCACCGACACCCGGCCGCCGGAGCTGCAGGCCCAGGGCGTGCGGCCGCGCACCTGGTTCGGGGAGCGGTGGGTGGACTCGGCGTACGAGCTCTTCGCCGAGAACGTCCGCTACTTCCCCTCCCTGCTGCCCATCTGCGACGAGGAGGAGCCGCTGCGGGTGCTGGCCGAGGGCGGGGTGCCGCGCCTGCAGGAGCTGGTCCTGCACAACGGCACCGTCTACCGCTGGAACCGGCCCGTGTACGGGGTGGCGGACGGGGTGCCGCACCTGCGCGTGGAGAACAGGGTGCTGCCGGCCGGGCCGACGGTCACCGACGTCGTCGCGAACGCCGCCTTCTACTACGGGCTCGTGCGCACCCTCGCGGACGAGCCGCGCCCGGTGTGGACCCGGCTGCCCTTCGCCGAGGCCGAGGCGAACTTCGACGCGGCCTGCCGGTACGGGATCGACGCCCGGCTGCGGTGGCCCCGCCGGGGCCGGGCCGGCGGTCTGGTCAGCGTGCCGGCGGTACGGCTGGTCCTGGACGAACTGCTGCCGATGGCCGCGGCGGGCCTGGACGCCTGGGGCATCGAACCCGCGGACCGCGACCACTACCTCGGCATCATCGAGGAGCGCTGCCGGCGTCGGGTGAACGGTGCGACCTGGCAGGTGGACACCTACCACCGGGCGCTCGCGGCGGGCCTGGACCGGGACGCGGCGCTGGCGGCCACCACCCGGCGCTACAGCGAACTGATGCACCGGGGCGACCCCGTGCACACCTGGCCCGTGGGGCTCACGGAGGAGGTGAGCGCGGCGGTGCCCGCCCGGCGCTGAGCCGCCCCGCCGCCACCGTGCCGCGCCCGGCGGCCTCTGCCGGTTCCCGCGATCCTCCCTCGGTGATCCACCCGCCCGGCCGACGAGGCAGTATGGGGTGGTCGCAACAAGATGGCAGGACGGGAGTCGGTCGTGCGGGCTGAGCCGGAGCCGGTGTTCGTGGAGCTGGGCGAGGAGGGGCGGCGGAACCTCCTGCGCACCGAGACCCTGCTCGTCCTGGCGCTGTCGCTGGGCGCGAGCGGGGTCTCCGCGCTGATCAGCTTCCTGGGCTCGCTGACCAAGCCGGGCGGCCTGAAGGACCAGGCCGCCACGCTCAACGGCTCCTACGCCCCCGGCCGGCCCTGGCTCGACCTGGCCTGGCAGCTGTTCGGGATCGCCAGCGCGCTGGTCCCCGTACTGCTGGTGGCGCACCTGCTGACCCGCGAGGGCGCCCCCGGGCTGCGGGTGCTCGGGTTCGACCGGACCCGGCCGCTGTGGGACCTGGGCCGCGGCGCCCTCGTCGCGGCGGGGATCGGCAGCGCGGGGCTGGCCTTCTACCTGGGGACGCGGGCCGCCGGCTTCAACCTCACGGTGGTGCCGGAGGCCCTGCCCGACGTGTGGTGGAAGTTCCCCGTGCTGATCCTCTCCGCGATCCAGAACGCGGTCGTGGAGGAGGTCATCGTGCTGGCCTACCTGTTGCGCCGGCTGGACCGGCTGGGCTGGTCGCCGATGGCGGCACTGGCGGCCAGTTCGCTGCTGCGCGGCTCCTACCACCTCTACCAGGGCATCGGCGGCTTCATCGGCAACGTGGTGATGGGCATCGTCTTCGTGCTGGCCTACCGCCGCTGGGGACGGGTGGGGCCGCTCGTCGTCGCGCACGCGCTGCTCGACATCGTGGCCTTCGGCGGGTACGCCCTGCTCGCGGGCAAGGTGGGCTGGCTGCCGACGCCGTGACGCGGCGGCGCGGCGCACCCGATCGGCCCCGCAGGACGTGGCCGCGGGCCGCGCCGGTGCGAGGCTGGGGGGAGTGAGGAGGCGCGCGCGGTGGCTGTCATGGACTCCCTGGTGTCGTTCGCCCCGTTCCTGGTGCCCGTGGTCAGCGGCCTGGTGGGCGGGGCGAGCCTCCTCATCCGGGACCGCCGCGAGGCGCGCAGCGCGGACCACCACTACCGCCGGCGGCTGGAGAAGGCCCAGCTGGAGATCCAGTTCATCTCCGGGTGGATCCAGGCCAAAAAGCTGGCTCCGACCGACGGCCCGGCCCCCGATCCGGAGCCGGGCCGCTGGCTCGACGACCTCTACGCGTCGGTGCGCCGCGCCAAGGCGGACACCGGCAGCCGGCACCGGACGGGGCCCGTCTCGTTGCGGCGCCTGCTGCTGCTGGGCGAGGTGACGGGCGCGGCGAGGAGCGTGCGGGTCGCCTACTGGATCTCCCTGGCCCTGTTCAACCTGGCGCTCGCGTGGTGGGTGAACGCGCTCGTCTCCGGCGTACCCGGCTTCATGCACGACGAGGGCGTACCGGAATCCGAGGAGGTCGCCTCGTATCTGCTGACGGCGTTCTGCCTGTTCGTGGTGTCGGCCGTCCTGTGGTGGTGGACGGTGCACCTGGGCGCCGCCGAGCCGGGGCAGGTCTACCGCAAGCGCATCGACTCGGAGGCCTGGGAAGACAGCGAGCGGGAGTGGCGCGCCGCCGCGCGCGCGAAGGCGGAGGCGAAGGAGCGGCCGAAGGCGGCCCGCGGGCGGCGGGGCGGGCCGGCGGGCTGACCCGCCCCGCCGGTGCCCCGCCGAGGCCCGGCCGCCCTCCTCCGGCCGGTCACGGGGCGGTGAGCAGCTCCCCGTCGAGGACGGTCACGGCGTGTCCGGTCAGCAGGGTGCGATCGCCCGCCAGGGTGACCCGTACCAGTCCCTGCCGGGCGCCGCCCTGGAGGCCGGTCAGTTGGGTGCGGCCCAGGCGCTGTGCCCAGAACGGGGCGAGCGCGGTGTGGGCGCTGCCGGTGACCGGGTCCTCGTCGATCCCGAAGGCCGGGAAGAAGCCGCGGGAGACGAAGTCGTACCCGCGGGAGGGGTCCTCGGCGGCAGCGGTGACGATCACGCCCCGCTTGGCGAAGGCACGCAGGGCGCCGTGGTCCGGCTCCAGCTCACGGACGGTCTTCTCGTCGGCGAGCTCGACGACGAGGTCGCCGATGTGCGCGGCGGTGTCGTGGACGGAGAGGATCGGCGCACCGCCGAGCGCGTGGTCGACGGAGGGCGGCGCCGGGACCGGGGTCAGGGAGGACGTGGGGAAGTCCATCGTGATCGTGCCGTCCTCGGCGGTCTCCGCGGTGAGGACGCCGCAGCGGGCGGAGAAGCGGATCAGCCCCTCGGCGAGTCCGCCGGTGGCCAGCACATGGGCCGTGGCGAGCGTGGCGTGGCCGCACATGTCGACCTCGGCGGCCGGGGTGAACCAGCGCAGCGCCCAGTCGGCGTCCCCGCCGGGCGGGAGGGGGTGGGCGAAGGCGGTCTCGGAGAGGTTCACCTCGGACGCCACCTGCTGGAGCCAGGTGTCCGGGGGGAAACCGCCGTCGAGGAGCAGGACCCCGGCGGGGTTGCCCTGGAAGGGGCGGTCGGTGAAGGCGTCGACGATTCGGATGCGCATGGACCGACGGTAGGGCGGTTTCTTGATCATCGACAAAGGCCAATCCGGGGTGACTGGCCTCCTTCCGTGCTGTTCGGTGAAATAGTTTCCGATATATCGTTGACGCATCGCGACCGCTCATCGATAGTGGATGCATCGGAGAACCGATGACACGGACACGACGTGAGGAAAGGAGCGCAGTCATGCGTTCACACGGACAGCACGGACAGCACGGCCACGAGCACGGCCGGGGCCACGGCCACTGCGGGCCGGACCGCCGGGAGGGATTCCAGGGATTCCGCGCGGCCTTCGGCCCGTTCGGACCGCCCTTCGGCGCGGGGCCCTTCGGTGGGCGCGGCGGCCGCGGGGGACCGCGCGGGCGGGCCCGGCGCGGCGACGTGAGGGCCTCGATCCTCGCGCTGCTCGCCGACCGGCCGATGCACGGCTACGAGATGATCCAGGAGATCGGCGAGCGCAGCGGCGGGGCGTGGAAGCCCAGCCCGGGCTCGGTCTACCCGACCCTGAACCTGCTGGAGGACGAAGGCCTCATCAGCAGCCAGAGCGAGGGCGGCAAGAAGCTGTTCACGCTCACCGAGGCCGGCCGCGCCGAGGCCGAGGCGGGACCGGACGCCCCCTGGGCGGACGCCGGGCGGGGCTTCGACTTCGAGGCGATGCACGAGGCCCGGCAGGCCGGGGCCGGTCTGATGGAGGCGTTCGGGCAGGTCTTCAGGACCGGCTCGCCGGAGCAGCGGGAGAAGGCGCTCGCGGTCCTCGTCGACGCCCGCAAGAAGCTCTACCTGATCCTGGCCGACGAGCACTGAGTGCCCAGCCCGGACAGGCGGCGGCGCGCCCCGCGATCTCTCGTCGCGCGGCGCGCCGTCTTCGTACGCGGGTGGGCGCGGCCGGGGTCAGACGACCAGGCCGGCGAGCTTGCGCAGCGACTCGTTCAGGGCGGCGGTGGCCGAGTCCTTCAGCTTGCCCGCCATCAGGGAGACGGCGGCCCCGGTGAACTCGCCGTCGATACGGACGGTGGTGGCCCCGCCGTCCGGGGTGAGGGTGTACCGGGTGAGGACGGCGACGCCCATCGGGCCCTTGCCGGTGATGGCGAAGAGGCGTTCGTCCTCCAGCTCGGAGACGGTCCACAGGACCTCGGCCGGGAATCCCATCATCTTCATGTTCTCGGCGAAGGTCGATCCGACGGCCAGGGTCTGCGGACCGCCCTGCGGGAAGTTGGTGTGGGTCATGCTCCACTGCCCGTACGCGTCCCAGTCCGTCAGCTGGGACCAGAGCTGCGCGGCGGACGCCTCGATGCGTGATTCCGCGGTGACTTCGGCCATGCGACCACCCCTTCTCGTCGGGTACGTGCGGCGGAAGGTAGCCCCGGCGGCCGGAACATTCAATACTGACGACCTGTCAGATCCGAGGGGGTCCGGCGGGTCGTGATCTCAGGTCTGTCTCAACAGGTGTCACGGCCGTGACGCTCCTGACTCGGCCTGTCATGATGGCCGGATGCAAGCGTCAGGGAAAAACGCCGGACTGGGCCTCGCCCTCGTCTCGGCGTTCGCGTTCGGTGGTTCCGGAGTGGCTGCGAAGCCGCTGATCGAGGCGGGTCTGGACCCCCTCCACATGGTCTGGCTCAGGGTGGCCGGCGCAGCGCTCGTGCTGTCCCCGCTCGCCTGGCGCCACCGCGACCTCCTGCTGCGCAGGCCCGCCCTGCTCGCCGGCTTCGGTCTCGTGGCCGTCGCGGGTGTGCAGGCCTTCTACTTCGCCTCGCTGTCCCGGATCCCCGTCGGCGTGGCCCTCCTGCTGGAGTACCTGGGCCCGGCGCTGCTGCTCGGCTACATCCGCTTCGTGCAGCGCAAGCCGGTGACGCGCGGGGCCGCCGCCGGCGCGGCCGTGGCCGTCGTCGGCCTGGCCTGCGTCGTCGAGATCTGGGCCGGACTCAGCCTGGACCTGCTCGGCGTGCTCTTCGGCCTCGCCGCTGCCTGCTGCCAGGCCTTCTACTTCGTCTTCGCCGACCAGGGCTCCGAGGGGGAGGACGCCCCCGACCCGCTCGGGGTGATCGCGTACGGGATGCTCATCGGCGCCCTGGTGATGACGGTCCTCGCCCGGCCGTGGGAGATCGACTGGGCGGTGCTGGGCGGGGACGCGTCCGTGGGCGGCACCCTGGTGCCCGCGCCGGCGCTGCTCGGCTGGGTCGTGCTCGTCGCGACCGTCTTCGCCTACGTGACCGGTGTGGTCTCGGTGCGCAGGCTCTCGCCCCAGGTCGCGGGTGTGGTGGCCTTCCTGGAGGCCGTCGTGGCCACCGTGCTGGCCTGGATCCTGCTCGGCGAACACCTCTCGACCTGGCAGATCGCCGGCGGCGCCCTGGTGCTGGGCGGTGCCTTCATCGCGCAGTCCTCCCGGCCGGCCCCGCAGGCAGCGGCCGAACCGGTTCCGGTGGACCGCGAACCCACGAAAGCACCCCTGTAACCACGAAAGCCCCCTGTAAGGTGACCGACATGTACTCGACCGTGCTTTCGCCGCCGGCCTCCTAGCGGGCGGCGCCCCACGATGACGATCCGGCCCGGGCAGTCCCCGGGCGGGTCGGTGCTGCCCGCGAAGCGATGACCTCGATCCACTCATCCTTCACGCGCGGAGAACTCACGTGTCGAACCACTCGCCCGCTGCCGGGCGCAGTCTGCTGTACCTCGTCGTCGCCGGAGCCGCCTGGGGCACCGCCGGGGCGGCCGCCTCCCTCCTCTTCCTGGCCAGTGACCTCGGCCCGCTCGCCCTGTCGTTCTGGCGGTGCGCGGGCGGACTCGTCGTGCTGCTCGGGGTGCTCGCCGTCCGGCGGGCCCGTCCCGGGCGGGGCCGGGCGCGGCCGTCCGCGGTCTCGCCCTCGACGGGCTCCCTGATCGTGACCGGGCTGCTCTTCACCGTCTTCCAGGCCGCCTACTTCGCCGCCGTGCGCGACACCGGGCTGGCCGTGGGCACCGTGGTCACCCTCGGCGCGGGCCCCGTGCTCATCGCGCTCGGAGCGCGCTCCTGGATGGGCGAACGCCTCGGCCGCGGCGGCACGGTCGCCGTCGTGGGGGCGCTCGCGGGGCTGGCCGTCCTGGTCCTGGGCAGCGGCGGGGCCGAGGTGCGCCCGCTCGGTGTCGGCTGGGCGCTGCTGTCGGCCGCCGGATACGCCGGGATGACCCTGCGGGCCCGCCGGCTCGGTCAGCGGGGCGCGGCCGGAGACCCGCTGGTGACCACCGCCTGGTCCGTCGCGGTGGGCGCGGTGTGCCTGCTGCCGCTCGCCGCGGCCGAGGGGCTGCTGCCGCACACCGCGGACCTGGGGCGGGTGCTCTGGCTGCTGCTGTACGTCGCCACCGTGCCGACTGCGCTGGCGTACGCCCTCTACTTCACCGGCGCCGCCGCCGTGCGCGCCGCGACCGTCTCGGTGATCATGCTGATCGAGCCGGTGAGCGCGGCGGCGATCGCCGTACTCGTCCTCGGGGAGCGGCTGACCGGCGCCGTGGTGCTGGGGACCGTACTACTGCTGGCGGCGGTCGCTGCGCTGATCGTGGCGGAGTCCCGCCGTCCGGCGGGATCGGCCGCGGCGCCCGCCGCCGCGCGGCCGACCCGTCAGAGCGCGGTGAGGTAGTCCGGGACGGCGACGCCGGGGGCCAGGTCCGCGGCGGGCACGGGGGTCCCGTACGTCGTGGCGACCGGGACCACGCCCGCCCAGTGCGGCAGGCCCAGGTCCTCGGCGTCGTCGTTCACCGGTCCGGTACGGAGCTTCGCGGACACCTCGTCCAGGTCCACCCGGATCACCGCGGTGGCGGCGAGCTCCTTGGCGTTGGCCGGCCGGACGTCGCCGGAACGGCCCGGGGCCACGGCGTCGACCATGGCGTCCAGGGCCGTGCGGCACTCCGCCTCGTCGGTGACCTGGCGGGCGGTGCCGTGCACGACCACCGAGCGGTAGTTGAGCGAGTGGTGGAAGGCCGAGCGGGCCAGCACCAGCCCGTCGACGTGGGTGACGGTGACGCAGACGGGCAGGCCCGGGTCGGTGCGGCCGGCCGCGAGCAGCGGGCGGGATCCGGTGGAACCGTGCAGGTAGAGCGACTCCCCGACCCGGGCGAACAGCGTCGGCAGGACCACCGGCGCGCCGTCGCGGACGAAGCCCAGGTGGCAGATGTAGGCCCCGTCGAGTATCGAGTGCACCGTCTCGCGGTCGTAGCGTGCCCGGTCGCGTGAGCGGCTGGGGACCGTGCGGCCGGTCGGCTCGTACGCGCCGGTCGTCCCGGTGCTCTCCGTGGTCTCCGTGGCAGGCGTGGCGGTCATGGTGCGGACTCCATTGCACTAGTGCATAATATTGTTTGTGCTAGGAGAGTATCGGATCACAGGTCGTCGCACATCTGATATCGCGGCCAGCGTCGAGGCGGGCGTGGCGTCGGGCGAGCTGCCGCCCGGATCGCTGCTGCCGCCGATGCGGGAGCTGGCGGGTGTGCTCGGCGTCAACCCGAACACCGTGGCGGCGGCCTACCGGACGCTGCGTGAGCGGGGCGTCATCGAAACGGACGGGCGGCGCGGCAGCCGGGTGCGCGCCCGGCCGTCGAGCACCCCGCGGGACGCGCTGCGGATGGTGGTGCCGGCCGGTGTACGGGACATCGCCGAGGGCAACCCGGACGTGTCGCTGCTGCCCTCGCTGGACGGGGCCCTGGCGGCCGCCGCCCGCCGTCACGCGCAGGCGCCCACCCTCTACGGGGCGGACCCGGTCGCCCCCGATCTGGCGCGGATCGCCCGCGCCGAACTCGACGCGGACGCGGTGCCCGCCGGGCCGGTGGCGGTGACCTCGGGAGCGCTGGACGCGATCGAA
Organism: Streptomyces yangpuensis; assembly: GCF_024666385.1. Lineage (NCBI taxonomy): Bacteria > Bacillati > Actinomycetota > Actinomycetes > Kitasatosporales > Streptomycetaceae > Streptomyces > Streptomyces yangpuensis. Next base: position 1,241,491 of record NZ_CP102514.1, on the reverse strand, counting down.
CGGGTCCTGGCAGCCCACCTGCGGCCCGGGGACGGCGTGGCGGTCGAGGACCCGGGGTGGGGCGGCGCGCTCGACCTGGTGCCCGCACTCGGGCTGAGGCTGCTGCCGGTCGCGGTGGACGACGACGGGCCCCGGACCGAGACGGTGGCCCGGGCCCTCGCGGCAGGGGCGCGGGCGCTGGTGGTGACCTCCCGGGCGCAGAATCCGACCGGCGCGGCGGTGGGCCCGCAGCGAGCGGCGGAGCTGCGGGAACTGCTCGCGCAGTACCCCGGGGTGCTGCTGATCGAGGACGATCACGGCCACGGGATCGTCGACCTGCCGCTGCACCCGCTGGGCGGGGTGACCCGGCACTGGGTACTGATCCGCTCCACGGCCAAGGCGTACGGGCCGGACCTGCGGCTCGCCGTCCTGACGGGCGACGAGGTGACCCTGGACCGGGTGCGGGGACGCCAGCGGCTGGGCCCGGGGTGGGTGAGCCGGCTGCTCCAGCACACGGTGGTGGAGCTGTGGACCTCGCGGGCGGTGGACCGGGCGGCCGTCGCGCGGGCCTACGGGGAGCGGCGGGACGCCCTGGTCGAGGCGCTGCGGGAGCGGGGTGTGCCGGCGCACGGGCGGACCGGGCTGAACGTGTGGGTACCGGTGGCCGACGAGACGGTGGTGGTCACGAGGCTGCTCGCGGCGGGGTGGGGGGTCGCCGCCGGGGCCGTGTTCCGGGTCGAGTCGGGGCCCGGCGTGCGGCTGACGGTGTCCCGGCTGGCGGTGGCGGAGGTGCCGGTCCTGGCCGACGCCGTGGCCGCGGCGGTCCGGCCGGGCACGACGGGCGGCCGGAACGACTGACCGCGGGTCCCGTCGCCGGGCGGAGGCGCGCTCGGCGCGGTCCGTGCGACCTGAGCCGGACGCACCCGCCCGGCGGTCCCGGCCGACGGGACCACCGGGGCGGGCGCCGTCAGGCCGGCTTGCCGGGGGCCGGCCGGGTCTGGGTGAGGGCGGCGCCCGCCAGGACGATCGCGGCGCCGACCGGGGTGTTCCAGCTCAGCTGCTCGCCGAGGACCAGGACGCCCGCCGTGGTGGCGATGACGGGGATGAAATAGGTGACCATCTGGGCGGTGGTCGGCCCGACCTCCGTCACCAGGCCGTACTGCATCTGCAGGGCCATACCGGTGCCGAGGGCGCCCAGGGCGATCACCGAGAGGGTCGGCCACAGCGGGAACGAGGCCGGGGCCGACGTGAACAGGGCACTGACCAGCGCGAGCTGGAACGTGGAGACCAGGAGCTGGCCGCCGGTCAGGGCCACCGGAGAGCCGGGGGTGCCGGCCAGCGTACGGCGGACGTAGATCCAGCCGACGGGGTAGCAGAGCGAGGCCAGCAGGGCGAAGGCGGTGCCCTTGGCGTCCACGCCGGAGAAGCCGTGCCAGGCGCCGAGCACGGTCAGCACGCCGAGGAAGCCGAGGCCCAGACCGGCGAAGCGGCGGCGCGTCGGACGGTCCTCGGAGAGGGCGACCAGCGACAGTGCCATGCCCCAGAGCGGGGACGTGGCGTTGCAGATGCCGGCCAGACTGGAGGGGATGCTCAGCTCGGCGTAGGCGAAGAGCGAGAACGGAGCGGTGTTGAGCAGCAGCGCCGCCACGGTGAGGTGCCCCCAGGTGCGCAGGCCGCGGGGGAGCGGCTCCCGGCGGACCATGAGTACGGCGACGAGCGCGAGCGCGCCGAACAGGACCCGGCCCAGGGCCACCTGGAAGGGCGCGTACGCCTCGGTGCCGACCTTGATCAGCAGGAAGCTGAAGCCCCAGATCACCGAGAGGATCGCGAACCGCACCCGCCAGTCGAGCAGGCCGCGGCGACGGGTGGCCGCCGTCGTGACCGCCGCCGACGCCGAAGCCGGCGCGGTCGCGGTGGCGGCGGCTTCGGCGTCGGTCGGTGAAGGCGTCGGAAGGCTCGGCCGAGGGGCTGCGGGTGCGCTCATGACCCATACTGTGCTCGTATCAACTTCGTAGGACAAGCGAATGTTTCTCCTGGTGACGGCGTAGCATTGCTTACATGTTGAACCTGGAACGCCTGCGCACCCTCGATGCCCTCGCCCGCCACGGCTCGGTCAGCGGCGCCGCCGACGGACTCCATGTCACCACCTCCGCCGTGTCCCAGCAGATGGCCAAGCTGGAGCGCGAGGTCGGCCAGCCGCTGCTGGCGAAGAACGGCCGCGGGGTCCGCCTCACCGACGCCGGCCGGCTGCTCGCCGCCCATGCGGCCCGGATCATCTCCCAGGTCGAGCAGGCCCAGGCCGACGTCGAGGCGCAGCGCGGGTGCGCCGTCGGCGAGCTACGCGTCGGCGCCTTCCCCACCGCCATGCGAGGACTGCTGCCCCAGGCCCTGTCCGCGCTCCGCACCGGCCACCCTGACCTGCGGGTCCGGGTGCGCGAGCAGGAGCCCGAGGAGAGCATGGCCGCCGTCGTGCGGGGCGACCTCGACATGGCCCTCGCCATCGACTGGCACAACAAGCGGATGCCGGTGCCCCCCGAGCTCACCCGGACCCACCTGCTGGACGACTCCGTCGACATCGCCGTCCCGGCCGGCCACCGGCTGGCGGACCGGCCCTCGATCTCCCTCGCCGAGTTCGCGGACGACGAATGGATCTCCTGGAACGAGGGCCAGTTCTGCCACGAATGGCTGGTGTTCACCCTGCGCGGTACCGGGATGGAGCCGCGCATCGCGCACATCGCCGAGGAGCACCACACCCAGCTGGCCTTCGTCGAGGCCGGGCTCGGGGTGTGCGTCGCGCCGAAACTGGGCCGCGGCCCGGTGCCGGCGGGCGTGCGGCTGCTGCCCGTCTGCGACGTCGTGCGCCGTCACGTGTACGCCGTCTGGCGCGCGGACGCCGACCGCCGGCCCTCCATCCGGGCCGCGGTCGACGCCCTGCGGACCGCGGCTGCCGAACTCCGGCACGCGTAGGCGCCGTCAGATCTTGCGGAAATCCCAGGAGACGACCGTGTCCGGGGTCAGGCGGATCCACGCGTGCCGTCCGTCGTGCGGCATCTCCTCGATCCCGAAGTTCTTGACCGGGAAGATCCGCTCGGCCTCGGCCAGTTCGGGGCAGGGCTCGCCCGTGCGCGGGGCCTCGCCCACGAAGACCGCGCTGCCGGACAGTTCCACGCCGCGCAGCTCGTCGTACGACTCGCCCGCGTCCACGACCACCGAGATCCGCGGGTCCTTGCGCAGGTCCGCCCAGCGGCGGCTGCGCGTGATCGAATACAGCCACAGCGAGCTGCCGTCCCACGCGAACCACAGGGCGCCCACGTGCGGGCGTCCGTCGGGGGAGACCGTCGCCACCCGGCAGGTCCTCCGCTCCCGCAGGAACGCGTCCACCTCCGCCGCGCTCATCATGATGCGGCGGCCCCGCCGCTGAGTCTCGTCCATCGGTACCGCACCCCTTCACATCTGACTGTGTGTCAGGAAGCATGAGGGCTCTTCCGACGCCACGCCAGGGGGAGTCATGCCGGACCTCGATCCCGCCACGACCGCGCTGCTGACCGTCGAGTGCCAGAACGGCGTCGTGGGCGAGGAGAGCGCACTGCCCGAACTCGCCAAGGAGGCACGGGACTCCGGGATGCTGGGACGGGTCGCCGCACTGGTCGAGGCCGCGCGCGGAGCCGGCGTACAGGTGCTGCACGCGGTCGCCGAGCGGCGGCCGGACGGCCTCGGAGCGAACACCAACGCGCGGCTCTTCCGGGCCGCCGGCCGGCTCCCCGTGCGACAGCTGACCGGGAGCCATGCGGTGGAGGTCGCCGCGCCCCTCACCGTCGCCGAGCGGGACCTCGTCGTGCGCCGCCTGCACGGTCTCTCCCCCCTGGCCGGCACCGACCTGGACGCGCTCCTGCGCAACCTCGGAATCCGCACCCTCGTGGTCACCGGGGTCTCCTCCAACATCGCCATCCCGAACACCGTCTTCGACGCCGTGAACCTCGGCTACCGGGTCGTGGTGCCCGCCGACGCCATCGCCGGAGTGCCCGCCACCTGCACCGCCGAGGTCATCCGCAACTCGCTCGCGCTGGTGGCCTCCATCACCACGAGCGAGGAACTGCTCGGTCGGTGGGCCCCCGAGGGTGGCCGCGGAGCGCACACATCCGGACAAGCTGGGTAGCCGTCGGGTGAACCCGGGGCGCCCCGGGGCGGTGCGGCGCCCGCAACGCCGCACGTCATCGCCGGGGGCCTGCGATGGTGGCGCACGGTGACGGCATGGTCGCACCGCGTCTGAGCTGCCCGAACGGTCATTCGATCACCGCTATGCGGACGAGGTGTCCGTAAATCGGTCGCCGATGTGCAATGCGCCTTCGACTCCGAGAGCCTTTGATGCAACGGAGCGCGATACCGACAGAAATTATCGCGCTCAACCAAAGAATCGAAAGTGAGTCTTCCCGTGCGTTACCGTCGCTCCGCCGCCGTCTCCGCTGCCGCGCTCCTCTGTCTGGCCGGGGCCGCCGGCATCGCGCAGGCCCAGCCCGAGAGCCTGTACGCCCCGTCGGCCATGGTCTTCAGCGTCGCCCAGGGGGACGACGCGACCGCACCCACCGTCCTGCGCGCCACCACCGTCAGCTGCGCGCCGGGTGCCCAGGGGACACACCCCGACCCCAAGGCCGCGTGCGCGGCCCTGAAGTCCACCGGCGGCACGTTCGACCGGCTGCTCTCCACGCCGAACCCGGACCGGGCGTGCCCCATGCACTACGCCCCCGTCACCGTGTCCGCGGTCGGCGTGTGGGAGGGCCGCCGCGTGGCCTGGGACCACACGTTCGCCAACTCCTGCACCATGGCCGCGACCCTCAACGGCAACGCCGTCTTCGCGTTCTGATCCGGAGCCCCCGCCGGCCGGCGCCGCAGGAGGGGATGGCGCCGTCCGGCCCCGCGGGTCCGCGGCCCCGCCGTCAGTCCGCCGGGAGTTCCCGCGCGGGCAGACGGCCGGCCCGTACCGCGTCCACCAGGGCCTGGTGGTCGCGTTCGTTCTGGTCGGCGTACGCCTCCGCGAACCCGGCGAGCGCCCGGTCGAAGACATCGCTCCGGCCGAGGTAGGAGGCGATGGCCACCCGGTCGCCGGAGCGGGCGTGCGCCCGGGCCAGGGTCATCCCGCACGCGTTGCCGAAAGTCTCCAGCTGCGCGGGCGACATCGTCTCCGGCATCGCGATGCCCTTCCAGTCGCGTAGTTGGCGGACGTAGAAGTCCCGCTTCCGGCCGTCGATGCCGTCCACCCGCTCCCAGCCGAGGAAGATGTCGCTCGCCGCCTGCATCAACCGCTGTCCCGACACCACGCGTTCGCCCTGGTTCGCGTACTGGCTGGTGCCGACATGGTCGGCGAGCACAGAGGTGTCGGCCTCCTTGGCCTGGAGGAACAACGGGTCGCGGCCGTCCCTGCCGAGCAGGAGCAGGATCCAGCAGCGGGTGCCGACGCTGCCGACGCCGACCACCTTGCGGGCGACGTCCACCAGACGGTAGTCCTCCAGCAGTGCCCGGCGGTTGCTCTCCAGCGTGCGGCCGTAGTGGCCGACCAGAGCGCCCAGCCGGTCGACCAGCTCGTCGCGCTCGTCGTCCGGCAGCAGGTCGGCGAGCGGCACCAGCAGCGGGGGGTCCGCCGCGATCCTGGGGTGGCCGTCGACCACCTCGGTGAGCTTGTCGAAGACCTGCAGGCTGTCGCGCGACCGGGCCTTCGCCATCGCCGTGGCCAGCTTCTTGCGGCCGCGCTTGTCGAGCTGTTCGGTGACGAGGGCCTGCAGACCCTCCGCGTCGGTCTTCGCGTACCAGACGTCGAGATTCCCCATCCCGGCGAAACCGGTCATCGCCTCGCGGTACGAGCGCACCGCCGAGTTCACGATGCGGGCGCGTTCGGCCTCGTCGAAGCCGTTGGCCCGGGCGGCGATGACGAGACTCGTGGACAGCCGCTTGACGTCCCACTCCCAGGGGCCGGGCAGCGTCTCGTCGAAGTCGTTGATGTCGAACATCAGCCGCCGCTCCGGCGAGGCCAGGAGGCGGAAGTTCAGCAGATGCGCGTCACCGCAGAGCTGCGCGGCGATGCCCGAGGCCGGGGTTCCGGCCAGGTCGGACGCCATGATCGCGGCGGCTCCCCGGTAGAAGCGGAACGGGGACTCCGTCATCCGGGCGTAGCGGATCGGGACCAGCTCGGGCACCCGTGTCGCCGACTGCGCCTCCAGGATGCTCAGGGGGTCCGGCCGGTCGGGGGACGGCTGGTACACGGCGTGCCCCGACCGGGGGCACCGGCGGCGGGCGTCCTTGCCCATGGCCGCGCGCTCCTCGGGCGTGGCGCCGGGCACCGCGCGCATCGCGGTGATCGCACTCCGGGACATGGAGGCCCTCCTGATCGTGCCTGGCCTGACTGATCTGCCTGCTGCCTGCTGCCTGCTGTCTGCTGCTGCGTGCCGCCTGCGTGCCTGTCTGTGCGCCTGTCTGTTGCCTGTCGGCGTGACCGCCCCGCCCGACGGACGGCGGTGACGGCTCACGGACCGCCCGGCCGGGGCCGGACCGGGCCGGACCGGTCGGTCACCCGACCGGTCCGGCTGTCGTTCCGGGTCAGCCCATGGCGTCCATCTCGGCCTGAGCCTCCGCCTCGGCGACGGCGATCGCCACGCCGAGCGCCCTGGTGATGTTGCCCGCCGCCGTCATCACACGGGCGGTGCCGACGATGGGCGCGATGGCGACCAGGACGTCCTGCAACTGCTCCGCCGTCAGGCCGGCCTTGAGCGCGGGGTCGATGTGGGCGAGGTAGGAGATCGGGGGAGCGTCCGAGGCGGCGAGCGCCGCGATCCGGGTCATGAGGAGCATGGACGGGTCCAGCCCGCACCGCTCGAGGGAATCGACCGTCATGGCGGCGAGGGTGTCCAGAACCGGGGTTTCAGATGCAGTGGACATGTCGCATGCCCTCCTGGGGTTGTCGCGCCCTGGCGCGGGGACTGGGCCAAGGGAGCGGCCGCCCCGAGTCCCGGCACGCCACCTCGCCCTCAACTCTAGGGCTGCCGCCCGCCGGGCGCGCGAGGGCGCCCGGCGGCCACCGTGCGGGACGGAGACGGACGCCCTACGCGGTGCCGCCGGGGAGCCCGCGTACGGCCGGGGGTGCGGGGACGGTCGGCGGTGCGCAGCATGGAAGCACCCTCGCCGGAACCGAGCCGGGAGCCTGCCGTGAAGAGACCGAGCCCCGCACCACCGGCCCGCGCCGCCGCGGTCCTCCCGGCGGCCGCGCTCACCGCTCTCACCGCGCTCGCCACTCTCGCCGCCCTCGTCGTCCTGCCGAGCGGTCCGGCCCATGCCTTCACGGGCGACAACCACGAGGACATCACCCGGCGCGCCCTGCCGTGGCAGCCCGCCACGCTCACCGAGATGGCCGACGCCCGCGAGGGGGCGGTCAACGCCAACGACCGGCCCCCGTACTTCGAGCTCGGCCCGCTGCACTGCGACAACGCCGACTACCTCTCGCCGCGCCACGCCCCCGGCTACCCCCGTACCCGGGACGAGGCCACCACCGAGCTCGTCGCCTGCGTCGGCACCTCCGTGGCGCGGTTCCGCAAGGCCGTACGGGCGGCCGACGGCCTCGTCGACGCCGGCGGCAGGGTGCGCGCCGACCAGACCGACCTGTCCGCGCACTGCACCTGGGACGAGCGGCCCGCACCGGCCAAGTGCGCCGTCCTGGAACAGCTCGGCCGAGGCTGGCACCAGCTCGAGGACTTCTACTCGCACTCCAACTGGACCGACGAGGCCGCACCCGGCCCGGCCGGGGTCGCCAACCCGCCGGGGCTGGGACGTACCGGGGCCGTCCCGTTCTTCGACATCCGCCGCTACAGCGGGATGAAGGACGCCGACTGGAGCCGGGAGGTCCGGGCGGTCGTCCCCGAGGACCTCGCGAGCGGCTGCTATCCGGACTTCGACTCCACCGGGGTCAAGCCCGCCGGCTGCGCCGGCCGCGTGGCCCACAACCGGGACCTGAACAAGGACACGCCCGCGTCCGCCCGGGCGCAGACGGGCGACAACTTCCGCCGCGCCACCGCGGGGGCCACGGCCGAGATCACCCGGCAGTGGAAGGCCTTCGAGGAGGAGCTCCGCGCCGCCTACCCCGAGAACCGGCGCGGCGACCGGATGGTCTGCGCCCTCGTCCACGACGATCCGGTCGCCGACTGTCCGTCCGGCTGACTCCCGGGCGGGTCGTCCGGCCGCTCCCGCGGACGGCTGGAAGCATGCAGCCATGGCATCCAGGGCAGGGACGGCGACCGGCAACCCCGCGAAGGCGCGACTCGTCCTGATGACGCTCGCGGCGGGCCAGTTCCTGATGGCGCTCGACAGCTCCGTCATGAACGTCTCCATCGCCACCGTCGCCGGGGACCTCGGCACGACCGTGACCGGCATCCAGGGCGCCATCACCGCCTACACCCTCGTGATGGCCATGCTCATGATCCCCGGTGGCAAGGTCGGGGTGCTGATCGGCCGCAAACGCGCCTTCCTGATCGGCTGCGTGATCTACGGCTGCGGCTCCCTCGTCACCTCGATCGCACCGAACCTCACCGTGCTGCTGATCGGCTGGTCGTTTCTGGAAGGGGTCGGGGCGGCGCTCATCCTGCCCGCGATCGTGGCCCTCGTCGCCGGGAACTTCCCCGCCGAACGCCGCCCCGCCGCCTACGGCCTCGTGGCGGCGGCCGGTGCCATCGCCATCGCGCTGGGGCCCCTCATCGGCGGGATCGCCACGACCTACTTCTCCTGGCGGTGGGTCTTCGCCGGCGAGGTGCTGATGGTGGCCGGCATCCTCGTGCTCGCCCGCCCCATCGCGGACGCCGTGAGCGAGGAACGCCCGCGCATCGACCTCGTCGGCGTCGTCCTGTCGGCGCTCGGGCTCGGGACCTTCGTCTACGGAGTGCTCCGGTCGGACGAGTGGGGCTGGTTCAGGCCGAAGGAGGGCGGGCCCGCCTGGTTCGGGGTGTCGCCGACCGTGTGGCTGATGCTGCTGGGGCTCTTCCTGGTCTGGCTCTTCCTGCGCTGGGAGGGCCGGCTGGTGCAGCGGCGGAAGGAGCCGCTCGTCGACCCGGCCATGCTGCAGAACAAGCAGCTCACCGGCGGGCTGACCATGTTCTTCTTCCAGTACCTCGTGATGATGGGCGTCTTCTTCGTCGTCCCGCTCTACCTGTCGGTCGCGCTGGGCCTGTCCGCCCTGGCGACCGGTGCCCGGCTGCTGCCCCTGTCGATCACGCTGCTGGCGGCCGCGACCCTGATCCCGCGCTTCCTCCCGCACGTCTCACCGCGGCGCGTGGTCCGGCTCGGGACCCTCGCCCTGCTCGTCGGAGCGGTGGTCCTGCTGGGCGCGCTCGACGTGGACGCGGGAGCGGAGGTGGTCACCGTCCCGCTGCTGCTGATCGGGTTCGGCATGGGCGCCCTCGCGTCCCAGCTGGGCGCGGTCACCGTGTCCGCGGTGCCGCAGGCACAGTCCGCGGAGGTCGGAGGCGTCCAGAACGCCGTCACCAACCTCGGCTCGTCCATCGGTACGGCCCTCGCCGGATCCATCATGATCGCGACGCTCACGTCCTCCTTCCTGACCAGCGTCACGGAGAACCCGGCCGTCCCCAGCTCGGTCAAGAGCCAGGCGACCGTCCGGCTCGCGAGCGGGGCGCCCTTCCTCTCGGACGCCCAGCTGGAGAGCGCGCTCGCCGAGGCCGGCGTCAGCCCCGAGGTGACCGACGCCGCCCTGGAAGCGAACGAGGAGGCCCGGGTCGACGGCCTGTGCGCGGCGCTCTCCGTCCTGGCCTTCGCCGCGCTCATCGCGCTCTTCTTCACCCAGCGCATCCCGGCGGTCCAGCCCTCCGGCAAGGCCGCGGACACCCCGTCGGGGTGAGCCGGCGGGGACGGTTCGCCCCTATTCGCCCCGAGCGGGAAAATCCTTTGATCGTGCACCTTGTTCGCCCTATAGCCTGGGAAAATGCTCACAGAAGTGATCGCGACCCGCTATGTGACGCCCCTGCGTGAAGGCGGCTCGCTTCCCGGCATCGTCGAGGCCGACGACCTCGGCACCTACGTCATGAAGTTCACCGGAGCCGGCCAGGGCCGCAAGACCCTGGTCGCCGAGGTCATCTGCGGCCGCCTGGCCCAGCGGCTGGGACTCAGGGTCCCCACGCTGGTGCAGATGCAGCTCGACCCCGTGATCGGGCTCGCCGAGCCCGACCAGGAGGTCCAGGAGCTGCTCAAGGCCAGCGGCGGCCTCAACCTCGGCATGGACTACCTGCCGGGCTCCATCGGCTTCGACCCGCTCGCCTACCGGGTGGACCCGGTCGAGGCCGGGCGCGTGGTCTGGTTCGACGCCCTGATCAACAACGTCGACCGGTCCTGGCGCAACCCGAACATGCTGGTCTGGCACGGGGACCTCTGGCTCATCGACCACGGCGCCACCATGATCTGGCACCACAACTGGCCCACGGCCCAGGCGGCCGCCGCCAAGCCGTACAACGCCTCCGACCACGTACTGGCCCCCGCGGGCCCGGACATCGGGGCGGCGGCCGCCGCACTCGCCCCGCTGGTCACCGAGGAACTGCTCACCGAGGTCACCGCCGAGGTCCCGGACGAGTGGCTGGTCGACGAGCCGGGATTCGACTCCACCGACGCGCTGCGCCGCGCCTACGTGGAGGCGCTGCTGCCGCGCGCGGCCACGATCCACGAGAGGATCTCGCTGGAGGCCGAGGTGAAGGCGTCGGCCGGACCTCCCGGCTGGCTCACCGACCACCTGCCGGAATGGCCCCACAAGACCGACAAGAAGAAGAGCGGCGACGAGTGACCGAGCGGGACGTGTTCGAGTACGCACTGGTGCGCGTGGTGCCCCGGATGGAACGCGGCGAGTGTTTCAACGCCGGCGTGATCGTCTACTGCCGGGCGCATTCCTACGTGGCCGCCCGCACCCACCTCGACGAGGCGAAGCTCCTCGCGCTGGACCCGGGGGCCGACGTGGCCGGCGTACGGGCCGCCCTGCGCGGGGTCGAGGGCGTGTGCGGCGGCGGCGAGGCGGCCGGGCAGGCGGCGGGTGACGACGCGGGCCGCCGGTTCCGCTGGCTGATCGCCCCGCGCAGCACGGTGGTGCAGCCGGGGCCGGTGCACACCGGCCTGACGGCCGACCCCGCGGCGGAGGTGGAACGGCTCCTGGACCTCCTCGTCCGCTGAGGGCGGGTCCCCGGCCGGTATCGTACCGGCGGCCGTTGACACGGGGTGCCAGGGCTCCTAGCGTCTCCTCAGCTGAAGCTACTAAGCGGTTGCTCACCTCTGGGCGGCCGTCTCTCAAGGGCGAGGAGAACCAGCATGTCCACCACCGAGCAGCGCGTCGCCATCGTGACCGGGGCGGCCCGGGGCATCGGCGCGGCCACCGCCGTGCGCCTGGCCGCCGAGGGCCGCGCCGTCGCCGTACTCGACCTCGACGAGGCGGCCTGCAAGGACACCGTCGAGGCCATCACGGCGGCCGGCGGCCGGGCGCTGGCGGTCGGCTGCGACGTCTCGGACGGGGCCCAGGTGGAGGCGGCCGTCGAGCGCGTCGCCGCCGAACTCGGCGCTCCCACCATCCTGGTCAACAACGCGGGCGTGCTGCGCGACAATCTGCTCTTCAAGATGAGCGAGACCGACTGGGACACCGTCATGAACGTGCACCTGCGCGGCGCCTTCCTGATGTCGAAGGCGTGTCAGAAGTACATGGTGGAGGCGAAGTTCGGCCGGATCGTGAACCTCTCCAGCAGCTCGGCCCTCGGCAACCGCGGCCAGGTCAACTACTCGGCCGCCAAGGCCGGTCTGCAGGGCTTCACCAAGACCCTCGCCATCGAGCTCGGCAAGTTCGGCGTCACCGCCAACGCCGTCGCCCCCGGCTTCATCGTCACCGAGATGACCGCGCAGACGGCCGCCCGCGTCGGCATGGGCTTCGAGGACTTCCAGGCGGCCGCGGCCACCCAGATCCCGGTCCAGCGCGTCGGCCGGCCGGACGACATCGCCAACGCCATCGCCTTCTTCACCGGTGAGGCCGCCGGCTTCGTCTCCGGCCAGGTCATGTACGTGGCCGGCGGCCCCCTCAACTGACGCACCGAACGAGAGGCAGGGCGCACGTCATGACCTACAGCGGTACCGACAGCGGCAAGGTCGCGCTGATCACCGGGGCGAGCCGGGGCATCGGCTACGGCATCGCCGAGACGCTGGTCGCCCGGGGCGACCGGCTCTGCATCACCGGACGCAACGAGGAGGCCCTCAAGGAGGCCGTGGAGCGCCTCGGCGCCGACCGGGTGATCGGGGTGACCGGGAAGGCGCACGACGAGGCCCACCAGGCCCACGCCGTCGAGCGCACGATGGAGGCCTTCGGCCGGGTCGACTTCCTGGTGAACAACGCGGGCACCAATCCGGTCTTCGGCCCGATCGCGGACCTCGACCTCGGGGTCGCCCGGAAGGTCTTCGAGACCAATGTGATCTCCGCGCTCGGCTTCGCCCAGCGGACCTGGCACGCCTGGCAGAAGGAGAACGGCGGCGCGATCGTGAACATCGCGTCGATCGCCGGCGTCTCCGCCTCGCCCTTCATCGGCGCGTACGGGATGAGCAAGGCCGCCATGGTCAACCTCACCCTCCAGCTCGCCCACGAGATGGCGCCGGGGGTCCGCGTGAACGCCATCGCCCCCGCGGTGGTCAAGACCAAGTTCGCCCAGGCGCTCTACGAGGGCCGGGAACAGGAGGCCGCGGCGGCCTATCCGCTCGGCCGGCTCGGTCTCCCGGAGGACATCGGCGGGGCCGCGGCGTTTCTTACATCTGCACAAGCGGAATGGATCACGGGCCAAACTCTGGTCGTCGACGGTGGGATGTTCCTCAATGCCGGGGTTCACTGACCGATAATCGGACGTATTTGCCTCCGAAAGGGAGGCAAATACGTATCGAATATGCACGGAACCGGTCAAGTGCCTCACGAAACCAACCCATTGGATTCGTGGGGCACTGCGGTAGGGTCTGCCGCACCCCTGGCTGATCGAGGAGCGTGCACGTGTTCAACCGGACCAGATGCCTGCAGATCACTGCGGCCCTTGCGTCCATATCCCTGCTCGCCGGTTGCGGCCTGCTGTCGGATGACGACGGCGACGAGGCGAAGCGGATCGTCGTAGGGACCACGAGCGCGCCCAGCACCCTCGATCCCGCCGCGGCGTGGGACGGCTCCTGGGAGCTGTACCGGAACGTCTACCAGACCCTCCTGGCGTTCCCCACGGGCTCCACCAAGCCCCAGCCGGACGCCGCCCAGAACTGCGAGTTCACCGACGGCGCGAGCCAGGCCTACCGGTGCACCCTGCGCAAGGGCCTGAAGTTCTCCAACGGCGAGCCCCTCGACTCCAAGGCCGTCAAGCACTCCCTCGACCGGATCCGGACGATCGGTTCCAAGGTCGGCCCGAAGGACCTCTTCGGCAGCCTCGACAAGATCGAGACCCCCGACGCGCTGACGGTCGTCTTCCACCTGAAGACCTCGGACGCCACCTTCCCGTACGTCCTCGGCTCGCCCGCCGCCTCGCTGGTCGCGCCCAAGGACTACCCCGCCGACAAGGTGCGGGAGGACGGCAAGATCACCGGCTCGGGCCCCTACCTGCTGGACTCCTACAAGGACGGCGGCGAGGCCGTCCTGTCCGAGAACAAGGGCTATGCCGGTTTCGCGAACCGCCAGAACAAGGCCGTGACCATCCGCTACTACGCGGACTCCCAGAAGATGGTCGCGGACCTCAAGGCCAAGGAGCTGGACGCCACCTACCGAGGCCTGTCGGCCCCGCAGGTCACCGACCTCCAGAGCCCCGACGCGCACGCGGTGGGCGTCCAGGTCGTCGAGAACGTCGGCGCCGAGATCCGCTACCTGGTCTTCAACCCCAAGGACCCGGCGGTCAACAAGCTGGCCGTCCGCCAGGCGATCGCCCAGATCGTCGACCGCGGCACCCTCGTCTCCAAGGTCTACCAGGGCACCGCGGAGCCGCTGTACTCGATGGTTCCCAAGGGCGTCGTCGGCCACAAGACGCCGTTCTACGACAAGTACGGCGCCGCGGACGTCGGCAAGGCCAAGAAGATCCTCAAGGAGGCCGGGATCAACCAGCCGGTCGACCTGACCTTCTGGTACACCACCGACCGCTACGGCTCCTCCACCGCCGAGGAGTTCACCGAGCTCAAGCGGCAGCTGGACGAGAGCGGCCTGTTCCGGATCACCCTGCGCAGCCAGCCCTGGAAGGCCTTCCAGGAGGGCTACAAGGGCCAGGAGTACCCGGTCTTCGGCCGAGGCTGGTTCCCCGACTTCCCGGACCCGGACAACTTCATCGCGCCGTTCGTCGGCAAGGAGAACGCGGTCGGCACCCCGTACGAGCAGAACGAGATCCTCACCGAACTGCTGCCCAAGTCCCGCCGCGACAGCGACCGCTCCACCGGGGTCCAGCAGTTCGAGAAGGCCCAGCAGATCTTCGCCGAGGACGTCCGCCTGCTGCCCCTGTGGCAGGGCAAGCTCTACGTCGCCGCACGCGAGGACATCGCGGGCGCCGAGCGCGCCCTCGACCCCCAGACCGCCATGCAGATGTGGGAGCTGTACCGCAAGACCAGCTGGTAGCCGCCGGGCCGCCCGGGTGATCTCCCGGGCGGCCGACGCGTTGTCAGTGGCCCCCGGTAGGTTCAGGAGCAGTTGCACGAACTTGTACCGGAGGTTGTCGCCGTGACCCAGATGCTGCCCGAGTCCTGGCTCCCCGTCCTCGGCGGGGAGCTGGACCAGCCCTACTTCAAAGAGCTCACCGAGTTCGTCGAGAAGGAGCGGGCGAACGGGCCGGTCTACCCGCCCCGCGAGCAGGTGTTCGCGGCTCTGGACGCCACGCCCTTCGAGAAGGTAAAGGTCCTCGTCCTCGGCCAGGACCCCTACCACGGCGCCGGCCAGGGCCACGGCCTGTGCTTCTCCGTGCAGCCCGGGGTCAAGACCCCGCCCTCGCTGCGCAACATCTACAAGGAGATGAAGGAGGAGCTCGGCCTGGAGGTCCCGGACAACGGGTATCTGATGCCGTGGGCCCAGCAGGGCGTCCTGCTGCTCAACGCGGTGCTCACCGTCCGCGAGGCCGAGCCGAACTCGCACAAGGGCAAGGGCTGGGAGAAGTTCACCGACGCCGTGATCCGCGCGGTCTCCGAGCGCCCCGACCCGGCCGTGTTCGTCCTATGGGGCGCCTACGCCCAGAAGAAGATCCCGCTCATCGACGAGGAGCGGCACGTGATCGTCAAGGGCGCCCACCCCTCGCCGCTGTCGGCCAAGAAGTTCTTCGGCTCCCGGCCCTTCACCCAGATCAACGAGGCCATCGCCGCCCAGGGACATGAGCCGATCGACTGGCGGATCCCGGACCTCGGCTGACGTCCCACCGCGCCTCGGCGCCATCGCCGGTGCCTCCGGCTAGCTTCTTGATGATCAGACCGGCGCAGGTCTGGCAGAGCGAGCCGGAGGCCGCGGTGACCGAGCAGCAGGAGGCGTCGGCGTCGGAGGACGCCGTCATGACGAGGATCGGCCAGGCGGTCATCCTGCTGCACGCAGGGGACCGCGAGGAGGCACGCAACCGGCTCGGCGAGATCTGGCAGGAGATCGGCGAGGAGGGCGACTGCCTGCACCGGTGCACCCTCGCCCACTACATGGCCGACGCCCAGGACGATCCCGCCGACGAGCTGGCCTGGGACCTGCGGGCCCTGACCGCCGCCGACGCCTCGCGCGACGGGCCCGGCACCGGCTGCGGGGACGGGCGCGCGGTGCAGCGGGAACCGCGCCCCGCGATGCGCGTCTTCTACCCGTCCCTGCACCTCAGCCTGGCCGCCGACTACCTGAAGCTGCAGCGGCCGGATGCCGCCCGGGTCCACCTGGCGCGGGCCCGCGCGGCCTCCGGGGCGCTGGCGGACGACGGCTACGGCAACGGCGTACGGGCGGGCATCGCACGGCTGGAGCGCCGCCTCGCCGGGGAAGCGGGGCCGGGCCCCGGCCCCCGCCCCTTCCCCGAACAGGGCTAGGGGGTGTCCCGCCCGGCCCGGGGCGCCCGGCACGGCACCTCGCCGCGTTGTCGGAGCGCCCGAGTACGTCCACTGCTCGGGCGCCCTCCGCCGTGCGATGCCGGGCGCCGCGGGCCTGACCGGCGCTACGTCGACGACAGGTCCTGGTTCCGCCTCCGGCCGCCTTCGGTCAGCCGCCGTGGACGCCCGCGCAGATCCGGGCCTCCGGACTGTCGGGATGCCAGCGGCCGTGGCGGCGGCCCAGCGCGCAGACGTCGGCCGGCCGCACCGGCAGCTTCCGCACGAGCTCACGCTCCGCCCCGGTGTCGGGCCGGGCACGGCGACGGGGGCCGTCAGGATGCCCCTGAGCGGCTTCGGCGGCCCGCCGGGGCTCCGGGATGTCGGGTACCGGCGGAGAGCCCTGCACGGGCCCGCCGGAGGCTTCCTGTGCGGGCCGCCCGGCGGCCCGCACGGCGGGGGCCGCGACCGCCGGGCTCGCGGGCTGCTCCGGGGCCGCCTCGACCGCCTCCAGCGCCTCCAGGGCGGGCGCCCGGACGGCCACCGGGGCGGCCCCCGGCCCGCTGCGCGGCTCGTGCCGGGGCGGCCCCGCGGCGGGGGCCGCCGCGGGCTGCACGGGTCCGGGGCTCACTTGAACACAGCCCGACACCGCCGAAACGGCGCAGGCGACTCCCAGGAGCAGCTTTGTCGTGGTTCGCGTTGGATGCACCCGCGCAACTCTGCTGTGCGAGGACCCCGTTGTGAAAACCGGGAGCCCATATTCACCCCGCACGGGTGACGCGCGGCGGGGTGACCGGCGGACACCCGCCCCCCGGGCCGCGCCGCGGCTCACTCGCCGGTGGCGCCGTCTATGTGCTCGCGCAGCAGGTCCGCGTGCCCGTTGTGGCGCGCGTACTCCTCGATCATGTGCGTGTAGACCCAGCGCAGGCTGAACACCTCGCCGCGGTGGTGGCTCTCGGCCCGCGAGCGCAGGTCGAGCGAGCGGCCCGCGGCGGCCCGGCGCGCGAGTTCGACCTCGGCCCGCCACTCCCGCTCGGTCTCGGCCCAGGTGGCCGCCTCGGTGAAGTGGAAGTCCCCGTCCCGGTCTTCGTCCGTGACGTACAGCTCGGGAAGGTCCTCGCCCAGCATGATCTCCCGGAACCAGTACCGCTCCACCTCCGCCATGTGCCGTACGAGGCCCAGGAGGCTCAACTCGGAAGGGGCGAGCGGGGTGCTGCGCAGTTCCTCGTCCCGCAGCCCCTCGCACTTCCACAGAAGGGTTTGACGGTGGTAGTCGAGCCAGCCGTCGAGCATCTCCCGCTCGGCGGCGGTGGTGGCGGGTTCGGTGCGGTGTGATCCTGAACTGGTGGTCATGAGGATCATCCTCGGCGAACCGAGCCCCCGGCCACCAGGGATTAAGCTGCCGAGATCCCACAAGGACCGAATTTGGAGGCCCCGGTGAAGGTCGGCTGCATCGGACTCGGCGACATCGCGCAGAAGGCGTACCTGCCCGTCCTCACCACCCGCCCGGACATCGAGCTGCACCTGCAGACCCGCACCCCCGGGACCCTGGAACGGGTCGGCGCGCTCCACCGCGTCCCGGCTGCGTACCGGCACACCGAGCTCGACGCCCTGCTCGCCGAGGGGCTGGACGCGGCCTTCGTGCACGCGCCGACCGCCTCCCACCCCGAGATCGTCACCCGGCTGCTGGAAGCCGGCGTACCGACGTACGTGGACAAGCCGCTCGCCTACGAGCTGACGGCGTCACGGCACCTGGTCGAACTGGCCGAGGAGCGCGGGGTGTCGCTCGCCGTCGGCTTCAACCGCCGTTACGCGCCCGGCTACGCGCAGTGCGCCGACCACCCGCGCGAGCTGATCGTCATGCAGAAGAACCGGATCGGGCTGCCCGAGGACCCGCGCACCCTCGTGCTCGACGACTTCATCCACGTCGTCGACACCCTGCGCTTCCTGCTGCCGGGCGAGGCCGAGCACACCGACGTGCGCGCCGTGGTGCGCGACGGCCGGATGCACCAGGTGGTGCTCCATCTCTCCGGCGCCGGCTTCAGCGCGCTCGGCATCATGAACCGCCTGTCCGGATCCAACGAGGAGGTCCTGGAGGTGTCGGGCCGGGACACCAAGCGGCAGGTCGTCAACCTCGCCGAGGTCATCGACCACAAGGGCCAGCCGACCGTGCGGCGGCGCGGGGACTGGGTGTCCGTCGCCCGCCAGCGCGGCATCGAGCAGGTGGTGGACCACTTCCTGGAGGCGGTCGCGGCGGGCCGGACGCTCAGTGCGCGCGACGCCCTGCTCACCCACGAGCTGTGCGAGCTGGTGGTGAACTCGGCTCTTGCGCAGGAGCAGAAGGCCTTGTGAGCCGACGGCCGCCCGCCGCACCGCAGTAGAGGGCCAGGGCGGCGAGGGCGGCGGATACCGGCCAGTCCCCGAAACGGACGTAGAGGGTCGAGCCCCGGGCGAGCGGCACCTCGTACACCTGCGCGGTCCGCGCCGACGTCGGCAGGGCGGCGCCGATCCGCTCGCCGGAGGGGCCGTTCACGACGCTGACCCCCGTCAGGGTGGCATGCACCATCGGCCGGCCGTTCTCGGCCGCCCGCAGGGCCGCCAGCGAGGCGTGCTGGGCCGGCGCCCAGCTCTCCTGGAAGGTGGAGGTCGCCGACTGGGCGATCAGCAGGGAGGCGCCGTCGCGGGTCAGGCGCCGGCTCATGTCGGGGAACGCGGACTCGAAGCAGACCAGCGGGCCGAGCCGGACGACCGCCTCCCCGTCCCGCTGTCCCGGCAGGTCCATGACGACCGGAGCGCCCCCGCGCATGCGGTCCTCGCCGGCCGCCCTGCCGACCGAGGTCGCCCAGCCCAGCAGCGACCGGGCCGGCACGTACTCCCCGAAGGGGACCAGCCGCATCTTGTCGTACCGGTCACCCGTCGGGCCGCCGGGGCCGACCAGCACCGCGCTCTTGTAGATCCCGGGCCGGTCCGCCCGCCGCGCGTCCACGTTCACCAGCAGCGGAGCCCCGACCTCCGCCGACAGCGCGGCGAGCCGGCGGGCCAGGTCCGGGCGGGCCGACAGGTCCTCGCCCACGCTGCTCTCGCCCCACACCACCAGGTCCACCCGCTGCCCGGCCAGCGGCCGGGTCAGCCGCTCACCGGCCGTGAACCGCCGCTCCACGCTGTCCGGGCCGTCGGGCACCGGACCCGGCTGTACGACGGCCACGCGCAGCCCGCCCGACTCCGCCGGCCGGCCCGCCCACACCCACACCGCACCCGTCAGCAGCGCACAGCCCGTGAGCCCGGCCACCGCCGGGACCCGCGCCCCCGGCACGGCGACCAGCAGCACCCCGGCGCAGTTCACCGCCACCACCAGCAGACTGATCAGCCACACCCCGCCCACCGAGGCCAGCCGCAGCGCGGGCGCCACCTGCCACTGACTGGCCCCCAGCAGCCCCCACGGCCCGCCCAGCCCCTGCCAGGACCGGACCAGCTCCGACAACAGCCACCCCGCCGGCACGAGGACCAGCGCCCCGGCCGCCCGGCCCGCCGAGGGACGGCCGCCGAGCAGCTCCCGCACCAGCAGCGCCCAGGGGATCCACAGCACCCCCAGCAGCGCCGCCACCGGGACCAGGAACACGTGCAGGCTCGGCAGCAGCCAGTGGTGCACGGCCAGGATGAACCCGGCGCCGCCCAGCCAGCCCTCCAGGGCCGCCCGCCGCCCGCCGGGGGCCGACCTCAGCAGCAGCATCCAGGGCACCAGGGCCACGTAGGCGAACCACCAGAGCGCGGGAGCGGGGAACGCGAGGGCGGGCAGCGCGCCGGCGGCCACCGCGGCGGGCCCGCGCCAGCGGCGGGACCACCCGTTGTGCGTGACGATCATGGCGCGCCTCCGCTTCCAGTGTGGCAGTGCAGGGCGGAACCGCCCTCCGGGCCGCGCGTCCGGCCCGGGCCGGACCGGCTCACGCGGTCATGTGCCGCCACTTCTCGTGCACGGTGACCCGGGTGAGCCGCCAGCCGTCCCGGGTGCGCGCCAGGGCGAAGGTGTAGCGCCCGGCGGCCACGAAATCGGGCGAGGTGACCGTGCCGTCGTCCTCCGGCCCCGCCAGCCGCATCGGGTTCAGGAAGTCGGCCCGGACCTCGGCGCCGTCCCCGGGTGCCCCGGCGACGTCCTCCAGCCGGATCAGCCGGTTGACGATCAGGTGCTGACGCACGGGGAAGAGCTTCATGGTCTCCGCGAGCCAGTCCGCGACCTGCGCCACCGGACCCTCGATCCCGCCCGCCGAGCGGTAGTCGGCCCGCCCGCCGGTCGTGAACAGGGCCCGGTAGGCGGCCCAGTCGCCGTCGTCGACGGCCATCGCGTAGCCCGTGACCACGTCGTCGATCGCCAGCCGGTCCATCACCGTCGCGAGATCCACACGCTGAGTCATCGGGTCAGTGTGGGGCTGCGCGGGCGCGAGGCCAAGGGGCGTGCGCCGACAGGATCTCCGCGCGGTCCGTCAGTGACCGGAACGCGCCTCCCGCTGCCGGACCACGACGAGGAACGCGTCGCTGGCGAGATCCATGACCACCTCGGCCGGCACGCCCTCGCGCATCCGCTGCGCCGCGTACTCCTCGGCGGGCCAGCTTCCCCGCGGACTTCCGGCCGGAAAACGCTCCAGTACCACGCGACCCATGGGACACCCCCTGCTCCTTGCCCTGCGCTCTCTTCGTCAACAACGACGCGGAGGCCGCCCGGGAACGTTCCCGGGCGGCCTCCGATTCACGCGAAGTGGTGGTGCGGACCCCGCTACGAGCCGGACTCGCCGGCGTGCGGGCTCAGCACGCCCATGCCGATCAGCACGAACAGCAGGATGCCCAGCAGGATCCGGTAGATCACGAACGGCATGAAGCTCTTGGTGGTGATGAACTTCATGAACCACGCGATCACGGCGTAACCCACGAAGAAGGCGATGACCGTCGCGAAGATCGTGGGACCCCAGGAGATGTGGCCCGGGTCCTCCATCACGTCCTTGATCTCGAAGGCGCCCGAGGCCAGCACCGCCGGGATGGCCAGGAGGAAGGAGTATCGGGCCGCCGCCTCGCGGGTGAAGCCCAGCAGCAGACCGCCGGAGATCGTCGCGCCGGACCGGGAGACACCCGGGATCAGCGCCATCGCCTGGCAGAAGCCGAAGATCAGGCCGTCCTTGACGCCCAGCTGCTGGAGCGTCTTGCGCTCACGGATCGCCCGGTGCCGGCCGCCCTCCTCGTCGCGCGCGGCCAGCCGGTCGGCGACGCCCAGCACGATGCCCATCACGATCAGGGTCGTGGCCGTCAGCCGCAGGTCGCGGGCCGGACCGACGATCGCGTCCTTGAAGACGAGGCCGAGGACGCCGATCGGGAGCGATCCGACGATCACCAGCCAGCCCATCTTCGCGTCCTGTTCGGAGCGCAGGGCCTTGGTGTACAGGGACCGGAACCAGGTGGAGACGATCCGTGCGATGTCCTTGCGGAAGTAGATCAGCACGGCGGCCTCGGTGCCGATCTGGGTGATGGCCGTGAAGGCCGCTCCTGGGTCGTGCCAGCCGGCGAATGCCGCGGTCAGCCGCAGGTGGGCGCTGGAGGAGATCGGGAGGAACTCCGTAAGCCCCTGGACGAGACCGAGGATTAGGGATTCGAACCAGCTCATGTCGGGGTGCGCTCGTCCTTGTGATCGTCGGGCAGTTCGCCCCCGATGCTAGGGCCCGTGTGAAGCGCCGCTGACCACAGGGGGGTGCTGCGGCGTCAGTTCGTACGCCGGACCGTCGTTCCGAGGGGCTGCCAGACGGTGCCTTTTGCGCCAGCCGACGACTCCCGCGGCCACCACAGAGACCACGATGAAGCCGAACGAGACGAGGAAGGCGGGGGACCCGGGGGAGGACGCGCTGGCCCCCGCGATCACGTACGCCGTGGTGTTCGGGACCACGCCGAGTGCCGTCGCGAGCAGGAACGGCGCCCAGCCGCAGCGGGACACCGCGGCGCCGTAGTTGGCCACCACGAAGGGCACCCCGGGGAACAGCCGCACCGCCAGCATCGAGCGGAATCCGTGCCGGCTGAGCTGCCCGTCGGCCGCCTCCAGCAGACGTCCGCGCAGGAACGGACGCAAAGCCTCCTGACCCATGACCCGGCCCAGCCCGAAGGCGATGCCCGCACCCAGCACGGTGCCTCCGACCGCCGCGACGAGGCCGAACTGCGTGCCGAAGACGGCTCCCGCGGCCAGGTTGAGCAGCGGGCGCGGCACGAACGCGGCCGAGCACACGCCGTACACGGCTGCGAACAACACAACGGCCGTGCCCACCGGGAGACCGGGGGGCCAGCCCTCCGAGAGGATCCGCTGGGGTTCGTAGACCAGCACACACGCGCCTGCCGCCGCGAGCAGCACGACGAGCAGCGCCAGCCGGGTCCACGGCGTGAGGAGGAGGGACATCCCGGGAGACTAGCCGAGGTGTGCGGCATCGCGCCGTAATCTGGGCCTCATGCTGTCGAACGACGGAGGACCTCCCAGGGTTCCCCGCAGTGACCTCGCGGACACCCTGCTGGAGCGGCTCACCGGGACCTACCCGGCCGCGGCCGACCCGGTGCGCGCCGACGCCATGGCCGCGTACATGAAACACGTCGCACCCTTCCTCGGCATCCCCGCACCACTGCGCCGGGACCTGTCGAAGACAGTGACGAAGAACACTTCCCGGCCGTCGGAGACGGACTGCGTGGCGCTCGCGCTGCGCTGCTGGCGGCTCCCGGAGCGGGAGTACCACTACTTCGCCGTGGACCACCTGCGCCGCCACGTCGCCCGGTGCTCCTCCGGCATCCTCCCGGTCGTCCGGCACCTGATCACCACCGTCCCCTGGTGGGACACCGTCGACCTGCTCGCCGCGCACACGGTCGGCCCGCTGGTGGCCGCCGACCCGGACCGGCTGGCCCCCGTGATGGACGAGTGGATCGAGAGCGAGGACCTGTGGCTCGCCCGCGCCGCCCTCCTCCACCAGCTCGGCCGCAAGGACTCCACCGACACCGGACGGCTCTTCGCCCACTGCCGCCGCCGGGCCGGCGACCCGGACTTCTTCCTTCGCAAAGCCATCGGCTGGGCCCTGCGCGAGTACGCCAGGACGGACCCCGACGCGGTGCGCGCCTTCGTCGACGCCGAACGCGACGCCCTGTCCCCGCTGTCCGTGCGCGAAGCGCTCAAGAACCTCTGAACGCCCGCCGGTTCGCCCGATAAATCGTTCGACGGGCGCGGGAGGGTCCGGCAGGATCAGTGGCATGTCCCGGTACGCCTTCCCCGCAGCGCCATCCGCAGTCGCGGGCGCGCCGAAGGCTGCCGAATGCGCGGACGCACCCGTCGTCGCCGCACCCGTCTTCGCCGCATTCGACGGCGCACGAAGCTGACCCTTCCCGGATCGTCCGGCGGACCCCGCAGGGGGAGGGTCGGCTCGGTTCAGGGGTCCCGTCCACGCTTCGAGCAAACGGGAAGAGATCATGGCCAAGACGGCCTTCGTGCGGACCAAGCCGCACCTCAACATCGGCACCATGGGCCACGTCGACCACGGCAAGACCACCCTCACCGCCGCCATCACCAAGGTCCTCGCCGGGCGCGGGGGCGCCTCCTTCGTGCCCTTCGACCGCATCGACCGGGCCCCCGAGGAGGCCCGCCGCGGCATCACCATCAACCTCACGCACGTCGAGTACGAGACCGACACCCGTCACTACGCCCACGTCGACATGCCCGGTCACGCGGACTACATCAAGAACATGGTCACGGGAGCCGCGCAGCTCGACGGCGCGATCCTCGTCGTCTCCGCGCTCGACGGGGTCATGCCACAAACCGCCGAGCACGTGCTCCTCGCCCGCCAGGTCGGCGTCGACCACATCGTGGTCGCGCTCAACAAGGCCGACGCCGGGGACCCCGAGCTGACCGACCTGGTCGAGCTGGAGGTCCGCGAGCTGCTCACCGCGCACGGCTACGGCGGTGACACCGCACCCGTCGTACGGGTCTCCGGGCTCGGGGCGCTGGAGGGCGACCCGCGGTGGACCGGGGCGATCGAGGCACTGCTGGACGCCGTGGACACCTACGTGCCGACACCCGTGCGGTACACGCAGGCGCCGTTCCTGCTGCCCGTCGAGAACGTGCTGACGATCACCGGCCGCGGGACGGTCGTGACCGGCGCCGTCGAGCGCGGCGGCGTACGCCCGGGCGACCGCGTCACCGTCCTGGGCGGCGACGGCGAGCCGCTCGAGACGGTCGTCACCGGCCTGGAGACCTTCGGGAGGCCGATGGAGTCCGCCGAGGCCGGGGACAACGTCGCGCTGCTGCTGCGCGGCGTCCCGCGCGACGGCGTGCGCCGCGGGCACGTGGTGGCCGCCCCCGGCAGCGTGACGCCCAGGCGGCGCTTCACCGCGCGGGTGTACGTGCTCTCCGGACGCGAGGGCGGCCGTACGACCCCGGTGGCCAGCGGCTACCGGCCGCAGTTCTACATCCGCACCGCCGACGTGGTGGGGGACGTGGACCTGGGAGTCGCGGGTGTCGCCCGGCCCGGCGAGACGGTCACGATGACCGTCGAGCTCGGCCGGGACGTCCCGCTGGAGGCGGGGCTCGGCTTCGCCATCCGTGAGGGCGGCCGGACCGTCGGCGCCGGGACGGTGACGGCCGTCCTGGGCTGACCCGCCCGATCGTGATCCCGCTGTGGTGACGGCAGGAAGGCTGCGCCAGACTGCCGTCACCACAGGCACGCGCGGACACGGCGGACGCGACGGAGGGGGCGGGCGGAGATGAGCGGCGACACGGCACTGGTGCTCGGCGGCGGCGGACTGACCGGCATCGGCTGGGAGTGCGGCATCCTCTACGGGCTCGCCCGCGCGGGCGTGGACCTCACCACCGCGGACCTGGTCGTCGGCACCTCGGCCGGCTCGGTGGTCGGCGCCCAGCTCACCTCCGGCCGGCTCAGCCCCCAGGAGCTGTACGAACGCCAGCTCGGCGACGCCTCGGGGGAGGCCGTCGCGAAGCTGGGAGCGGGCGTCATCGCCCGGTACGCGCTGGCGATGGCGCGCTCGCGCCGCGACGCGGCCGCCTACCGCCGGCGGGTGGGCGCGATGGCCCTGGTCGCGGACACCGGCCCCGAAGCGGAGCGCCGCAAGGTGCTGGCGGCCCGGCTGGTCTCACACGAATGGCCCGAGCGGCGGCTCGTGGTCACCGCGGTGGACGCGCTCAGCGGTGAGCTCGAGGCCTTCGACCGGGAGAGCGGCAGCGGACTGGTCGACGCCGTTGCGGCGAGCTGCGCCGTGCCCGGAGTATGGCCCCCGGTCACGGTCGGCGCACGCCGTTTCATCGACGGGGGCGTCCGCTCCGCCGCCAACGCCGACCTCGCCGCCGGCCACGCGCGCGTGGTGATCATCGCCCCGATCGCACTCGGCTCGGGGCTCGTCCCCGCCCCGGCCGCGCAGGCGGCCCGGTTGCGCGAGGCGGGGGCGAAGGTGCTGCTCATCACCCCGTCGGCCACCGCCCGCAAGGCCTTCGGGCGCAACCTCCTGGACCCGGGCCGGCGGGACCCGGCGGCCCGCGCCGGCCTGGCGCAGGCCGCGGAGCACGCCGCCGACGCGGCGGCCGTCTGGTCGGACGGGAAGGCCTGAGGCCCCCGCTCCGGTGTCCCGGGGCCTGCCGGACAATGGAGCCGTGAGCGACGAACGGATCCCGGTGATACGGGACGTGGGCCAGGGCACCGCCAAGCTGATGCCGGACGTCGACGGGGAACGGGCCTGGCTGCTGACCGTCGACGGGGCACCCCAGTCCTATGTGGACCTGGACGATCCGCAGCACCTGGAGTTCGAGTACGTACGCCGCCTCGCGCACGTCCTGGACTGCGCGGCGGAGCCGGGGCTCCCACTGGACCTCCTGCACCTGGGCGGCGGCGCGCTCACCCTGCCCCGCTACGCCGCGGCCACCCGGCCCGGATCCCGGCAGTCGGTGGTGGAGTTCGACGCCGGCCTGGTCGAACTGGTCACCGAGCACCTGCCGCTGCCGGACGGGTCCGGGATCACCCTGCACACCGCCGACGCCCGGGCCTGGCTGGAGGCGGCGCCGACGGGAAGCGCCGACGTGGTCGTGGCCGACGTGTTCGGCGGTTCGCGGGTCCCCGCCCAGCTGACCTCGCTGGAGTACGCGCGGGAGGCGGCACGGGTGCTGCGGCCCGGCGGGCTGTACGCGGCGAACCTGGCGGACGGGGCGCCCTTCGGCTTCCTGCGGACGCAGCTGGCCAACTTCGCCACCGCCTTCGCGGAACTCGCGCTCGTCGCCGAACCGGCGGTGCTGCGCGGGCGGCGCTTCGGCAACGCCGTGCTGCTCGCCTCCGACGCGCCCCTGGAGGTGCGCGCCCTGGCCCGGCGGTGCGCCTCCGACGCCTTTCCCGCCCGGGTGGAGTACGGCGACGGCCTGGCCCGCTTCGTCAGGGGCGCGGCGCCCGTCACCGACGCGGACGCGGCTCCCTCACCGGCTCCGCCGGAGGGTGCGTTCAGCCTGGGGTGAGGCCGGACGGGGCGGCGGGGGCGGTGGCGGGGGCGCCGGCGTCCGTGTCCCCGTTCGGGTCCGCGTCCGTGTCGGCGTCCTTGTCGGCGGCGGGGCCTCCGGTCCTGTGGACGGACGGCCGGCGCGTCATGCGCCGCACGTCCGGGACCAGCAGGACCAGGGCCGTGACCAGGACGACCAGGCTCGCGCAGCCCCACAGGGCCTCGGTGCGGCCGAAGGCCGATTCGACCGGCCCGGCCAGGGCGGTGGCCAACGGGAGCATCGAGACCGAGCCGAACCAGTCGTAGGCGGAGACCCGGGAGAACTTCTCCTCGGGGATCTCCTGGTGCATCGTCGTCATCCAGTTCACGCCGAAGACCTCGATCGCGGCCCCGCTGACGAACATCACCGCGCACAGCCCCCACACCGGCAGCGGCACGGCCAGCCCGGCCGACGGGAGCGCCAGCGGGAACACGCACAGAGTGCCGACCAGCAGCAGCCGCCGGGGCTTCCACACCATCATCAGGACGGCCCCGGCGATGGTGCCGACCCCGAACAGGGCGAGGGCCAGGCCCCAGGGCGCCGGCCCGCCCAGTCGGTCCCGGGCGACCAGCGGACCGTAGACCGCCTCCGCGGCGCCGACGACGGCGACCACGACGGAGAACTGCAGCACGATGCTCCACAGCCAGGGCCGGGTGTGGAACTCCACCCAGCCCTCCCGCAGGTCGGCCAGCAGGCCACCGCCGGGAGCCCGGTCGGGCGAGGAACCGACATCGAGGAAGGCACGCAGTGCCCCGGCGATCGCGAACGCCGCGGCGTCCACGGCCAGCACCCACCCCGGGCCCATCGCGGCGATCATCGCGCCGCCGAGGGCCGCACCACCGATGCCGGCGCCGTTCATCGCCATGCGGAAGAGGGCGAAGGCGCGGTTGGCGTGTTCGCCGGAGACCGTGGAGAGCAGCATGCCCTCGGCCGCCGGGTTGAAGAAGGCCGTACCGGTGCCGCACAGCGCCGTCAGCAGCATCATCTGCCACAGCTGCGGGTCGCCGGTGAGGACGAGCAGCGCGAAGACGGCCTGCGAGACGCAGTTCAGGGCGTTCGCCGCGACCATCACGCGGTGGCGCGGCAGCCGGTCGGCCACCGCGCCGCCGACGAGGAGAAAGAGGACGAGCGGCAGGGTGCGGGCGGCCGCGACCAGGCCCACGTCGCCGCCCGAACCGCCGGCCTCCATCACGGCGAAGGCGGAGGCGATGAGCGCCCCGTGACTGCCGAGGTTGGTGACCACCGCCGCACCCGTGAGCAGGGTGTAGTTGCGGCCGGCCCACTCCGGCCGGGCGGGGCGGGTGCGGGGCGCGGGCGTGCGGGGCGGTGTGCCGGGGGGAGAACTCACCCCCGGACTATCCCCGCCCCGGGCCCAGAATCCAAACGGAATACCGGTCCGGGGCGGGACGGGTTCAGCCGGAGATCATCCGGTGGCGAGCCGGATCGAGCCGAGGATCTTGTCGGAGATCTCCGTCGAGACCTCTTCCTTCACACCGGCCGCGGAGACCAGGGCGAAGCTGGCGAAGTCACCCGCGGCGTTCCGGAAGGCGAAGCCGACCGCCTTGCCGTCGGTGGAGCACTTGTGCTCCTTCTTCACGTTCGGCGCGGTCGCGACGACCATGTGGCCCTTGATCCCGGAGGAGGTCGTGAACTCCTTGGGCTCGGTCACCTTGACCGTTCCCTTGGGCTCCTTCTGCGCGAAGCCCGCCCACACCCACGTGCCGGTGTTGTCGGTCGCGGCCTGCGCGGTGTCCTTGGCGCCCTGGGCCCCCTTGACGCCGGCGTCCGCGATCGAGAACTTCTCGAGGTTGCCGTCGGCGTCCTTGTCGACCGTGCACCACTCCTGCTTGAGGGTGGCGGTGCCGGACATCGTGATGACCGGCTTGCCGTCGTTCTTGACCTCGTCGTCGTAGAAGAGGGAGACGCCGGGGTCGTTGACGTTCCACTCCGGGGGGACGTCGTAGGCCACGTTGTACTTCGTGTTGACGACGACCTTCCAGCCCGGGACGACTGGCTGCATGGCGCCGCCGGCCCGCGGGTTCGCGCTGCTGCCCGCCGGGGCGGGCGCCTCGACCGGGGCGGAGGGGCTCGCGGCCGGCGGCTTGCCGTCGGCCTCGGTGTTCTTGTCGTCCCGGGTCAGGACGTACGCGCCGGTCGCGGCGGCCGCCACGACGACCGCGGCGGCCGCGACGATGGCCACGGTTCTGGTCGAATAGGGGCTCCCGCCGGAGGGCTGGGGCTGCTGGGGCGCCTGTGGCGCCTGGGGCTGGCTCCAGGGCTGGCCCGGGGCGCCCGGCTGCTGGTAGCCCGGCTGCTGGGGGTAGCCGGGCTGCTGCGGGTATCCGTAACCCGCCTGCTGCTGGTACGGGTTCGGCTGAGCCGGCTGTCCCGGCGGCTGCGCGTACGGGTTCTGATGCGCGTCCTGGGGGTTCTGCTCGCCCCCGGGCGGCTGCTGCTGTCCTGGCCACATGGCCGGTAACGATAGTGGGAGCGGTCCGGAGGAGCCACGGCCGCCCCCTGAAGAGCTCTGGCCAATCCTGTCTACTCGTGGGTAACATCGCGGTCCATGAGCGCAGATCAGATGAACGTGGGCGAACTGCTCGCCGCGACCGTGCCCATGGCCCGGACCCTCAACCTCCAGTTCCTGGAGACCACCCCCGAGCGCGCGGTCGTCCGGCTCCCGGACCAGCCCGACTACCACAACCACGTCGGCGGCCCGCACGCCGGCGCCATGTTCACCCTCGCCGAGTCCGCGAGCGGCGCGATCGTCCTGGCCGCCTTCGGCGACCAGCTCTCCCGGGCCGTGCCCCTCGCCGTGAAGGCCGAGATCGGCTACAAGAAGCTCGCCAAGGGCGTCGTCACCGCCACCGCCACCCTCGGCCGCCCGGCCGCCGAGGTCGTGGCCGAACTCGACGCGGGCGGCCGCCCCGAGTTCCCGGTCACCATCGCCATCCAGCGCGAGGACGAGGCCGTGACCGGCGAGATGACCGTCGTCTGGACGCTGCGCCCCAACGCCTGACGCCCTGACGCCCGGCCCGGAACGTGCCCGCCGCCCCATGGGGCGGCGGGCACGTTCCGTCTCCCGGTGCGCGGGCCGCGCCGTCGGACCGCGCGAGCCCGCCCGGACGGTCTAGAGTCCTCGCACGACGATGGAGGGGGTACCCGTGGCCAAGGTCAACATCAGCCTCGACGCCGAACTCGTGGTGGAGGTGATGGTGCTCGCCGGGGTCGGCTCCCCGCAGGACGCGGTGGAGGCCGTCGTACGGGACTACATCGCGCGCGGACACCGCACCGAGGCCCGCGTCCAGAGCCAGGACGAGCCGCGGCGCACCACCGACAGCCGGCCGCCCCTGCCGGAGGGCTGAACCTGGGCGCCCCCGGTGGCGCGTCTCGGCCGGGCCCGCGCACCCGCGGCGCACAGTGGCCCGGGGAGCGGTCCGGCGCGGGCCGCTCCCGCCGACCGCGTCGCAGGGAGCAGCCATGAGCCAGGACGTGTCCAGACGTTCGGCGATGCGGCTGATCGCGGCCGCGGGCACGGCGGCGGGAGCCCTCGGAGCCGCCGGCTGCGTCCCCGCCGTCCCGCCGCCCGGCGCCGTCCCGCGCGGGCCCGCGCCCGGCGCACCGGGCGCACCCGCCGCCGGGAGCGGGACCGGCACCGGTACGGGCGGAGCCGCCCGCATCGACGCGCTCGTGCAGCGGCTCACCCTCGAAGAGAAGACCGCCCTCCTGCACGGGGCCCCCGACCCCGCCTCCCGCGGCCAGACCGGCTACGTACCCGGCGTACCGCGACTGGGCATCCCGGCCCTGCGCCTCGCCGACGGGCCCGCCGGGGTACGGGTCGACCGGCCCGCCACCGCCCTCCCCGCGCCGGTGCTCCTCGCCTCCGCCTTCGACCCGGCGCTGGCGCGCGAGTACGGACGCGTCATCGGCCGCGAGGGCCGCGCCCTCGGCCAGGACGTCGTACTGGCCCCCATGGCCAACCTCATCCGAACCCCCTACGCCGGCCGGAACTTCGAGACCTTCGCCGAGGACCCGCGCCTGACCGCGGACCTGGTCGGCGAACTGGTCCGCGGCATCCAGGACGAGGGACTCATCGCCACCGTCAAGCACTTCGCCCTGCACCATCAGGAAGCGGGCCGCGACACCGTCGACGTGACCGTCGGCGAACAGACCCTGCGTGAGACCGAGCTACGGGGCTTCGAGGCCGCCGTGACCGCCGGCGCGGGCGCCGTGATGGGCGCCTCCCGCAAGATCAACGGCGTCCACGCCTGCGAGAGCGGACCGCTGCTCGACGAACTGCTCCGCGGGAACTGGGGGTTCGACGGCTGGGTGGTCTCCGACCGGGGCGCCGCCCACGGCACCGTCGCCGCCGTCCGGGCCGGCCTCGACATGGAGATGCCCGACGGCACCCACTTCGGCGGGCCGCTGCGCGAGGCCGTGCGCGGCGGCTCCGTACCGGAGGCCGCCGTGGACCAGGCCGTGCACCGGATCCTGACCACCATGGACCGCTTCGGGCTGCTGGCCGCGCGGCAGCCCGCCCGGCCCCCGCGCGACGCCGCGGCCGGCGCCCGGGTCGCCCGCAAGGTGGCCACCGCCGGGGCGGTGCTGCTGCGCAACGAGCGCGGCACGCTGCCGCTGACCGGGGCGGCGGCCCGCTCGATCGCGGTGATCGGACCCACCGCCCAGGTGCCGTTCACCGGCGGCGGGGGCAGCTCGCACGTGGTCCCCGACAGTGCGACCGCCCCGCTCACCGCCATCCGGCGGCGGGCCGGGAAGGGCGCGGCCGTGCGCCACGCCCTCGGCGAGGACCTGTACGGGCGGCCGCTCCCGGCGAAGCTGCTGACCCCGGCCGCGGACCTGGAGGACCGGGAGGTCGGACCGGGACGCACCTGGACGTACGAGGGGGAGTTCCGCCTCGCGGCGGACGACGAGTGGACCCTCCTGGTCCACTACACCGGGGAGCGGCCCGGCGTACGTCTCGACGGGGCGGAACTCTTCCCCGTCCGGCCGGGCACGGCCGAGCACCACGAGGGCGGACTGCTCGGCTCCGCCCCCGACGGCATGGCCGTCCGCCGCCACACGCTCGCCCTCGCGGCGGGCACCCACCGGCTCGCCGTGACGGCCGACGGCGGGAACAAGGGACAGCGCCTGCGGCTGCGCCACATCACCGGGGCGATCCGGGCGGCGGACCTCGCCGAGGCGGTGCGGACCGCGAAGGCGGCCCGCAGCGTGATCCTGTTCGCCTACGAGGACTCCACCGAGGGCCGGGACCGGACCTCCCTGGCCCTCCCCGGCGGGCAGGAGCGGCTGATCGAGGCCGTGGCCGCCGCGAACCCCCGTACGACCGTCGTGCTGAACACCCCCTCCGGTACGACGATGCCGTGGCTCTCCCCCACCGGAGCGGTCCTCCAGATGTACTACCCGGGGCAGGAAGGCGCCGGAGCCACCGCCGACGTCCTCTTCGGCGACGTGGATCCCGGGGGCCGCCTCACCCAGACCTTCCCGGCCGACGAACGCAGGACCCCGGTCGGCGCGGGCCGCTCGCGCTACCCGGGGGTGGGCGGCCGGCAGGAGTACTCCGAGGGCGTCCACGTGGGCCACCGCTGGTACGACGCCCAGCGGGAGACCCCGCTCTTCCCCTTCGGGCACGGCCTGTCGTACACGACCTGGCAGTACGAGAAGCTCACGGTCCGGCCGCAGCGCGGCGGGCTGCGCGTGGAGTTCACCGTGCGCAACACCGGCCGGCGCAAGGGCACCGACGTGGCCCAGGTGTACGTGGGCCCCTCCGCGGAGCTCCGGCTCGACCAGCCGGTGCGGGCGCTCGCCGGCTACCGGCGGATCACCCTGGCGCCGGGCACGGCGCAGCGCGTCACCGTCGACATCGACACCCGGACGCTGTCGTCCTGGGACCCGGAGAAACACGCCTGGGTGCTGGGCCACGGCCGCCGCGAGGTGTTCGCGGGCCGTTCCTCGCGCGAGCTGCCGCTGAGGTCAAAGGTCGTGCTGGAGAGCCGATAGGCTGCCCGTTCGGCGTGCCACAGGGGGCGCGCCGGGGACGATTCGGGAGGACGCACCGGTGCACATCCAGGAATGGCTGGAGACGATTCCGGCGGTCAGCATCTACCTCCTGGTGGGTCTGGTCATCGGCCTGGAGAGCCTCGGCATCCCGCTGCCCGGCGAGATCATCCTGGTCAGCTCCGCACTTCTGGCCTCCCAGCACGGGGAGGTCGACCCCGTCGTCCTGGGGCTGTGCGCCATCACCGGTGCGATCGTCGGCGACTCCATCGGCTACGCCATCGGGCGCAGGGGCGGCAAGCCGCTGCTGGAGCGGCTGGGCCGGCGCTTCCCGAAGCACTTCGGGCCCCAGCAGGTCGCGCTGGCGGAACGCTCCTTCGAGAAGTGGGGCATGTGGGCCGTGTTCTTCGGCCGGTTCGTGGCCCTGCTGCGGATCTTCGCCGGGCCGCTGGCCGGCGTGCTGCACATGCCGTACTGGCGCTTCCTCGTCGCCAACGTCCTCGGCGGGATCCTCTGGGCGGGCGGGACCACCGCCGTCATCTACTCCGTCGGCATCGTCGCGGAGCCCTGGCTGAAGCGGTTCTCCTGGCTGGCCCTGGGCCTCGCGGTGGCGTTCGGCCTCGTCGTGACCCTGGTGGTGCGCAGCCGGATGAAGAAGGCGGCCGAAGCCGCCGGCACGGCGGCCACGGCCGAAGCGGACATCCCCGCGCAGCCGGCCGCCCGCGCCACCGTCGCCGAGTGACGGTGGCGCGCCCGGGTTCCGGCGGGACGGCTTCCCGGGCGGCGCGGTACTTCTAGCCCTCGGGGGTGACCGCGGCGCGGTGCTGTTTGGCCAGCTCCACGTACATCAGGGCGTTGACCTTGATGCCCTCGCGCTCCTCGTCGGTCAGCTCGCGGCGCACCTTCGCGGGGACGCCGGCCACGAGCGAGCCGGGCGGGACGACCATGCCCTGAGGGACCAGCGCCTGCGCGGCGACCAGGGAACCGGCGCCGATCACCGCGCCGTTCAGGACGGTGGCGCCCATGCCGATCAGGCAGTCGTCCTCCACGGTGCAGCCGTGCACGACGGCGTTGTGGCCGATGGAGACGCGCTCGCCGATGGAGACGGGGAAGCCCGGATCCGTGTGGAGCGTGCAGTTGTCCTGCACGTTGCTGTCGGCGCCGAGCGTGATCGGGCCGCAGTCGGCGCGAAGCACCGCCGAATACCAGACGCCGGCGCCGGCGGCGAGGGTGACATCCCCGATCACCACCGAGGTGGGAGCGGTGAAGGCCGTGGGGTCGATGTCCGGGTGCTTTCCGCCGACACCCGCCACGAGTGCCGCGGCCCGGGCCGCCTGGTGCGTCATGTCTGTTCCTCTGTCGTCAGTGGTCTGTCTGCCATCGTCGCCGCGCCAACAGCACCGTAGGGCACGCGGGCCCCCGTGCCCGCGATGGGGTGAAGATCACAGGATCGTCGTCCGGACGACCGGGGCCCGGCGCATTACCGTGGCCGGGTGCCGAAGAAACAGAACACGTTCTCATCTGTGGC
The DNA here is from genome assembly GCF_024666385.1 of Streptomyces yangpuensis. Taxonomy (NCBI): domain Bacteria; kingdom Bacillati; phylum Actinomycetota; class Actinomycetes; order Kitasatosporales; family Streptomycetaceae; genus Streptomyces; species Streptomyces yangpuensis. The sequence goes on along the minus strand of NZ_CP102514.1, from coordinate 1,207,394 downwards.
GGTCCTGCGCCGCAGGCTGGCGAGCCGCGTGGTCCACACCGGCTGGCGCTGGATGCAGCAGGCCGGCGCGGTGACCGCGCAGACGCCGGGCCGGCTGCGGTTCGGCGCGATCGGGGACGGCACCCGGCTCGCCTTCCCGCAGGGGACCGTCTTCGGCGAGCGGTGGATCCGGCTCGGCGGGCACTGCATCATCGGCGAGCAGGTCACCCTCACCGCCGGCATGATGCCCGGCCTCGACCTGGGCGCGGAGCCGATGCTGGTGCTCGGCGACGGGGTCGTCATCGGGCGGGACAGCCACGTCATCGCCGACGCCCGCATCGAGATCGGTTCGAACACCTTCTGCGGTCCCGGTGTGTACATCACGTCCACGAACCACAGCTACGACGACCCGCACGAGCCCATCGGCCGCCAGTGGCCGCGCAGCGCGCCGGTGGAGATCGGCCCCGGATGCTGGCTCGGCACGGGTGCGGTGATCCTGCCGGGCGCACGGCTGGGCCGCAACGTGGTGGTGGCCGCGGGTTCCGTCGTACGGGGCGAGGTGCCCGACCACGCCGTGGTGGCGGGGGCGCCGGCGCGCATCGTACGGCGCTGGACTCCGGAGGCGGGATGGCAGCCGCCGCTGCGGACCCCGGCGCCCGTGCCGATCCCGGACGGCATGACGTCGGAGCAGCTGCGGGGGCTGGCCGAGCTCACCGAGGCCGAACTGGCAGAGGTCGAACTGGCGGAGGGCGAACTGGCGGAGGCCGGGCTCGCGGAGGCCGACAAGTAGCGCCCGCCGCGCCGTTCAGCCCGCGGCCAGCAGGACCGTTCCGGCGAGGGCCAGGCCGGCGCCCGCCGCCTGGACGGTGCGCAGCCGTTCCTTGAGGACGGCGAAGGCGGCGAGCGCGGTGATCACCGGGTAGAGCGAGGACACCACGGCCGCCATGGTGACCGGGCCGTTCTGGGCGGCGACGGAGTACGTGCCGTTCGCCGCGACGTCCGCCAGGCCGACGAAGGCCAGGGCGGGCAGCAGCCCCCACAGGATCCGCGGCCCGGTGCCCTCCGGCAGGGCGCGGACCCCGCGCCGGGTCTGCGCCCACAGCGCGGCGCCGCCGACGGCGACGTTGGTGACCCGCTGGACGAACAGGGCGAGGAAGAGTCCGGTGACGGTGGTCGAGGCCTCGGCGATCAGGGCCATCACCGCGCCGAAGCCGAAGGCCGCGACCAGGGTGAGGACCACGGCCTGCCGCTGGACGGGGGCGCCGCGCAGCTCGGGGCCGCCCGCGAGGACGATGCCGACGACGGCCACGGCGATGCCGGCGAACTGGCCGGGGCCGGGCCGCTCACCCAGGATCAGCCCGGCACCGACGGGGACGACCACGCCGAGGGAGCCGAGCGGGGAGACCACGCCCATCGGGCCGAGAGCCAGTGCCTTGTAGAAGCTGAGCATGGCGACCGGTCCCACCAGACCGGCGGCGACCGCGAACCACAGCTGCGGACCGGCCTCGTGCCAGGCGCCGGTGCCGAGGACCACGGCGCCGAGCACGACGACGGCGACGATCTGCGAGACGACGACCACCGTGAGAGCCGGAATCCGGCGCGTCAGCAGGCCGCCGCCGAAGTCGGCGAGGCCCCACAGCACAGCTGTGGCCAGGGCGAAGAAGGCGGTCATCGGGGGCCTCGCAGTACAGTGCGGTGAACGTCGGAGTGCAGCATCGGATACGGAACACGTTAGTGCACCCTGTTGGACTGCGTCATCCAGAATATTGGACGGAATGGTGTCGGATCTCGAACAGCTCACCCAGGCGCTCGCCCGGAACCTCAAGAGGTGGCGTGGGGAGCGCGGCTTCACGCTGGACGCGCTGGCGGCCCGCGCCGGCGTGAGCCGGGGGATGATCATCCAGATCGAGCAGGCCCGTACGAACCCCAGCGTGGGTACGACGGTCAGACTGGCCGACGCGCTGGGCGTCAGCATCTCCGCGCTCCTCGACTACGACCGCGGCCCACAGGTCCGGGTGGTCCCGCCGGACCAGGTGGTACGGATCTGGTCGAGCGAGGCGGGCAGTTCGACGACCATGCTGATCGGCACCGACGAGCGCGGGCCGATGGAGCTGTGGACCTGGCACCTGGTGCCGGGGGAGGGCACGGACTCCGTCCCGCACCCCTCCGGCACGATCGAGATGCTGCACGTCACGGCGGGGGAGCTGACGCTGGTGGTCGGCGAGGACCGGTTCCGCGTCCCCGCCGGGGCCGCGGCCGCCTTCGAGGCCAACCTCCCGCACTCCTACCGCAACGAGGGCACCGAACCGATGGAGATGACCCTCGCGGTGTCCGTCCCCCCGGTGTCCGCGCCGGTCCCCGCGGCCGCCACCGCCCACACGCACGGCGGTGCGACGGCGGCGGAGGGCCAGGGGGTGTCCGGCGGATCAGGGTCGGACACCCCTAGAGGGCGGGGATCTCGATCGCCGGGCAGCGGTCCATGACCATCGTCAGCCCGGCCTCCCGGGTCCGGTCGTAGGCGGCCTCGTCGATCACGCCGAGCTGGAACCACACGGCCTCGGCGCCGACGGCGGCCGCCTGGTCGGCGACCGTGCCGGCCAGCTCGCTGTTCACGAAGACGTCCACCACGTCCACCTTGAACGGGATCTCCTCCAGCGAGGCGAAACCGGGCTCGCCGTGCACGGTCTCGGCCTTCGGGTGCACGGGGACCACGCGCTTGCCGTACTGCTGGAGCACCCGGGCCACCCCGTAGGCCGCCCGGTCCCGGTTGTTCGAGAGGCCCACCACGGCCCAGGTGTCGCCGAGCTCGGTGAGGATCTTGCGAATGGTTGCCGGATCGCCGTACACGCGTGCCGCCTCCTGCTGCTGACTGCCGTCGTCAAGTGCTGTTCAGCCGCATCAACCGCACAGCCGCACCGCCGATTCCCGCGGCGTCCGGGAGCGCCGGGGCTTTCTGCGGTACGGCTTAGGGTGGAGCGGTGAAGGCAGACCAGTATGTGACGGTGGCCCGTGAGGGCGTGCACGAGTCGGAGATCAACCGCTCGCGCTTCCTGTGCTCACTCGCGCCCGCCGCGACCGAGCAAGAGGCGCAGGAATTCATCGCGCGCATCCGCAAGGAGCACCCCACCGCCACGCACAACTGCTACGCCTACGTCATCGGCGCCGACGCCGCCGTCCAGAAGGCCAGCGACGACGGGGAGCCCGGCGGCACCGCCGGGGTGCCCATGCTGCAGATGCTCATGCGCCGCGACGTCCGCTACGCGGTCGCCGTGGTCACCCGCTACTACGGCGGCGTGAAGCTCGGCGCCGGCGGGCTGATCCGGGCCTACGGAGGCGTCGTCGGCGAGGCACTCGACGAACTCGGCACCGTCACCCGGCGGCGCTACCGGCTCGCCACCGTCACCGTCGACCACCAGCGGGCCGGCAAGACGCAGAACGACCTGCGCTCCACCGGGCGGACCGTGGTGGACCTGCGCTACGGGGCCGCCGTGGAGATCGAGGTCGCCCTCCCGGAGGCGGACCTGCCCGCCTTCGAGGCCTGGCTCGCCGACAGCACGGCCGGCACGGCCGGTCTCACCCTGGGCGGGGAGACGTACGCGCCCTGAGCGCCCCCGGGGACGGGTTAGCGTAGTGGGGTTCAGCGAGCGGGAGACGACCAGGGGGAGACGGCATGTGCGGCGGGGCCGGCGAGTGAAGTTCCTGCACACCTCCGACTGGCACCTCGGCCGCGCCTTCCACCGCGTGAACCTGCTCGGTGCCCAGGCCGCCTTCGTCGACCATCTCGTCGAGACGGTCCGCGCGCACGAGGTCGACGCCGTCCTCGTCGCCGGCGACGTCTACGACCGTGCCGTGCCCCCGCTGCCCGCCGTCGAGCTGTACGACCGGGCCCTGCACCGGCTCGCCGAGCTCCGGGTGCCCACCGTCATGATCTCCGGCAACCACGACTCCGCCCGCCGGCTCGGCGTCGGGGCCGGGCTGATCGGCCGCGCCGGGATCCACCTGCGGACCGATCCGGCCGGCTGCGCCGACCCCGTCGTACTGGCCGACGTACACGGTGACGTGGCGCTGTACGGGCTGCCGTACCTGGAGCCCGCCCTGGTCAAGGACCAGTTCAGCACGCAGCGGGTCAGCCACGAAGCGGTCCTGGGCGCGGCCATGGACCGGATCCGGGCCGACCTCGCCACCCGCCCGCCCGGCACCCGCTCCGTCGTCCTGGCCCATGCCTTCGTCACCGGCGGGCAGGCCAGCGACAGCGAACGCGACATCAGCGTCGGCGGCGTGGAGGCGGTCCCCGCCTCCGTCTTCGACGGAGTGGACTACGCCGCCCTCGGCCACCTCCACGGCTGCCAGACGATCAACGAACGGGTCCGCTACTCCGGTTCCCCGCTCGCCTACTCCTTCTCCGAAGCCGACCACCGCAAGACCATGTGGCTGATCGAACTCGGCGCGCGGGGAGAGATCGTCACCGCCGAGCGCATCGACACCCCCGTACCCCGCGCCCTCGCCAGGCTGCGCGGTCGCCTCGACGACCTGCTCTCGGACCCCGCCCACGCCGTGCACGAGGACGCGTGGGTGGAGGCCACCCTCACCGACCCGGTCCGCCCCGACGACCCCATGGCCCGCCTCGCCACCCGCTTCCCGTACACCCTCACCCTGGCCTTCGACCCCGAGGGCCGCCGGGAGGAGACCGGCGCCTCCTACGCCCAGCGGCTGCGCGGCCGGACCGACCAGCAGATCGCCGAGGACTTCGTCGCCCATGTACGCGGCGGCGGCCTCCCGGACGAGGCCGAACGGGCCGTCCTCCAGGGCGCCTTCGACGAGGTACGCGCCGACGACAGCGTCCGGGAGAACCACCGATGAGGCTCCACCGGCTGGCCGTGACCGCCTTCGGCCCCTTCGCCGAACCCCAGAAGATCGACTTCGACGCACTCTCCGGGGCCGGCATCTTCCTGCTGCACGGCCCCACCGGTGCGGGCAAGACCTCCGTCCTCGACGCCGTCTGCTACGCCCTCTACGGCTCCGTGCCCGGCGCCCGCCAGGCCCCCGGCACCACCCTGCGCAGCGATCACGCCGCCGCCGGCACCCCGACCGAGGTCACCCTCGAACTCACCGCGGGCGGCCGCCGTCTGGAGATCACCCGACGCCCCGAACAGGAGCGACCGAAGAAGCGGGGGACGGGCACCACCAAGGACAAGGCGCAGAGCCGGCTGCGCGAGCACACCGGCGAGGGCTGGGAGCCGCTCAGCCGCTCCCACCAGGAGATCGGCGAGGAGATCGAGCAGCTGCTCGGCATGAGCCGCGAGCAGTTCTGCCAGGTCGTGCTGCTGCCCCAGGGGGAGTTCGCGCGGTTCCTGCGCGCCGACGAGGCGGCCCGCGGCCGGCTCCTCGGCCGGCTCTTCGACACCCGCCGCTTCGCCGCCGTCGAGACCCTCCTCGGGGAACGGCGGCGGGCCGCCGAGGCCAGGGTCCGGGCCGGCGACGAGAAGGTACTCCACACCGCGCAGCGGCTCGCCCAGGCCGCCGGCGACAGCGCGGACCTGCGGGCCTGGCCGCTGCCCGGGCACCAGCCGGGAGACCCCGGGCTCGCCGGGGCGGTCCGGGCCTGGGCGGCCGTCGCCCGGTGCTCGGCGCGGGAACGGCTGGACGTCGCCGCATACGCGCTGGCCGCGGTCGAGAGCCGGTACGCCGCCGCCCGGCGGGCCGCCGAGGACGCGCGGGAGCTCGACCGGCTCCAGCGCCGGCACGCGGAGACCACCCGCCGGGCCGCCCTGCTCGCCGAGGCGGAGCCCGAGCGCGAGCGGGTACGCGGCCTGCTGGACGGGGCCCGGCGGGGAGCCCTGGTGGCGCCCGCCCTGGAACTGCGCGGCGCGGCCGGCTCGGCCCACCTCGCCGCGGCCCACGCCGAGACGACGGCGCGCGCGGAGCTGCCGCCCCCGCTGCGGGAGGCCGGCGCCGAACAGCTGGCCACCGTCGAGCAGCGGCTGCGCGAGGAGCTGGGCGCGCTCGGCGCCGCCCACCGCACCGAGCAGCGCAGCGCCGAGATCGGCCGCGAACGCGCCGACCTGGAACGGGAGTCCCGCGCCGCCGAGGAGCAGCGCCAGGAGTCCGCCGAGTGGCTGGAGCGCTGGGAGGAGACCCGCAGCGCCCTGCAGGAGCGGGTGGACGCCGCCCAGCAGGCCGCCACCCTGGCCGAGCAGCTCGCGGGCCGGCTGGAGCCGGCCCGGATGAACCTCAACGCCGCCCGCCGGCGCGACGAGTTCGCCGCCGACGCCGAGCGCGCCGAGCGCGAACTGCTCGACCTGCGCGAGGAGTCGGCCGCCGCGCGCGAACGCTGGCTGGAGCTCAAGGAGGCCCGGCTGCGCGGCATCGCCGCCGAACTCGCCGAGGCGCTGGTGGCCGGGGAAGCCTGCACCGTGTGCGGATCGGCGGACCACCCGGCTCCGGCCCGCCCGGCCCCCGGCCATGTGGACCGGGCCGCGGAGGGCGCCGCCCACGCCGCCTTCGAACGGGCCGACCAGGCCCGGGCGGCCGTCGAGCGCGGCCTCGCCGCCGCCCGGGAGGCCCGCGCCGAGGCCGCGTCCGCCGCCGGGGACGCCACGACCGACGAACTCCTTGCCCTGACCGCCGACCTGAGTGCCCGGCACGCCGCCGCCCACGCCGCGGCCGCCGGCCTGCACGCCGCCCGGGAGCAGCTCGCCCGGGCCGAGCGCGAGCACTCCGTGCGCAGCGCCGACCGCCTCGACGCCGAGACCCGGGCCGCCGCCCGGGCCTCCCGCCGTGAGGCCCTGGACCGGGAACAGGCCTCGCTGGAGGCCGAACTCGCCCTCGTACGGCGGGACGCGCCCACCGTCGCGGCCCGCGCCCGGACCCTGGAGGACCGGGTCCGGATCGTCGCCGGGGCCGCCACCGCCCTGCGCCGGGCGGAGACGGCCGCCGCCCGGCTGAAGGAGGCCGACGACCAGCTCGCCGACGCCGCCTTCAAGGCCGGCTTCGACACGATCGAGGCCGCCGCCGACGCCGTCCTCCCGGAATACGAACGCACCGCGCTCCAGCACCGGCTGGACGCCTGGCAGGCGGAGGAGGCACTCCTCGCGGACCGCCTCGGCGAGACCGGCGCCGCCGAGGCGGCGGCGCTGCCCCCGGCCGCACCGGAGGCCGCCGAGGCGTACGCGGCCCAGGCGGCGGCGAAGCTCCGTACGGCGGGCTCCGCCTGTGACGCGGCCCGGGTCCGCTGCGCGGAGCTGGACCGGCTCTCGCGGCAGATGGAGCAGGAACTGCGCGCGCTCGGCCCGTTGCGGGAGGCCTACGACCGGGTGGCCCGGCTGGCCGGCCTGACCGCGGGCACCTCCGCCGACAACGAGCGCAGGATGCGGCTGGAGGCGTACGTGCTGGCCGCCCGCCTGGAGCAGGTGGCCGCGGCCGCGACGGTACGGCTGCTGCGCATGTCCGGCGGCCGCTACACCCTGGTGCACTCCGACGCACGAGCGAGCGGACGCGGGCGTTCCGGCCTCGGGCTGCACGTGGTCGATGCCTGGACCGGCAGCGAGCGGGACACCGCCACCCTGTCCGGCGGCGAGACCTTCTTCGCCTCGCTCGCCCTCGCGCTGGGCCTCGCCGACGTGGTCACCGACGAGGCGGGCGGCACCCGCCTCGACACCCTCTTCATCGACGAGGGCTTCGGCAGCCTCGACGACCAGGCGCTGGACGAGGTGCTCGACGTGCTGGACTCCCTGCGCGAGCGGGACCGCAGCGTCGGCATCGTCAGCCACGTCGCCGACCTGCGGACCCGGGTCCAGGCCCAGCTGGAGATCGTCAAGCAGCGCGGCGGTTCCGTCGTGCGGCACCGCACGGCTGCGCTCACGGACTGAGCGGGCGGCGGGGCAGCGGCGAGGAGTAGACGACGCTCGTCGTCACCGAGCCGAGTCCCGCGATCCGGCCGGTGACCTCCTCCAGGTGCCGCATCGAGCGGGCCGCGACCTTGAGGACGAAGCAGTCGTCGCCCGTGACGTGATGGGCCTCCAGGATCTCGGGAGCGGCCTCCAGGAAGTCGTGGAACGGCTTGTAGTTGCCGTGCGGGTAGCGCAGCCGCACCAGCGCGAGGATCGACTTGCCGAGCTTCTCCGGGTCCACCACGGCCGTGTAGCCGGTGATCACCCCGGCCTCCTCCAGCCGGCGGACCCGCTCGGTGACGGCGCTCGCGGACATGGACACGCAGCGGGCGAGCTCGGTGAAGCTGGCGCGGCCGTCCCGCTGGAGCGCTTCGAGGATCCGCCAGTCCGTGGCGTCAGGGGAATAGTCGGTCATGAGGCAGGTCTAGCAGGGGATTCCCCGGCAGGACAAGGAATGCGCCGGGGAAAGTGACTTCCAGTGAAGATCGACGGATCATAGATTTCTGGCCATGACGACACCGCAGAACGCCTCCTCCGCCCCGGCCGCCGGCAACCCCGTGCTCCGTGTGCCCCCGGCCTCCCCGGCCGCGGCCGCCGCCTACTTCGCCGCGAGCCTCGCCTTCCACGCGGACGTCTCGGACGTCGCGAGCGCCTTCCGGGCCCACCGCGCCTCGGGCGCCGAGCTGGGCTTCCAGCTCGTCGACTCCCGTTCCACGCCCTCCTGGGACCAGGCGCACGTGCCCGGCGCGATCCACCTGCCCACCGCCCTCGTACCCGAGCAGGCCGAGCGGCTCCTGGACAAGAACGTCCCGGTGGTGACGTACTGCTGGGGCCCCGGCTGCAACGGCGGTGCCCGCTCCGCCCTCGCCCTGGCCGAACTCGGCTTCCAGGTCAAGGAGATGCTCGGCGGCATCGAGTACTGGATCCGCGAGGGCTTCGAGGTCGAGACCTGGCAGGGCACCCGGCGGCGCGACGAGGCCGACCCGCTGACCGCGCCGACCGGCTCGGACGACTGCGGCTGCTGACGTGCCCGCCGCACGCGTACGGGCCGCTCGCCCCCGGGGGAGACGAGCGGCCCGTACGTACGGCATACGACGTGCGGCCGTGGTGCCACGACATCACGGCACCACGGCTCCGCGGTGCCGTCAGAGCTTCGAGAGCTCGTCCAGCAGGTCGTCCAGCCCCAGCGAACCCTGCGACAGCGCCGCCATGTGCCAGGCCTTCAGGTCGAAGGACTCGCCGTGCGCCGCACGTGCGTTGTCCCGGCCCATCAGCCAGGTGCGCTCGCCCAGCTTGTATCCGATCGCCTGCCCCGGCATCGACAGGTAGCGGGTCAGCTCGCTCTCCACGAACTCCGCCGGCCGGCCGCTGTGCAGGCCGAAGAACTCCTGCGCCAGGTCCACGGTCCACGTCTCGCCCGGGTGGAACGGCGAGTCCGCCGGGATCTCCAGGCCCAGGTGCATGCCGATGTCGACGATGACCCGCGCGGCGCGCATCATCTGGCAGTCCAGGTAGCCCAGACGCTGCTCGGCGTCCTTGAGGTAACCCAGTTCGTCCATCAGCCGCTCCGCGTAGAGCGCCCAGCCCTCGCAGTTGGCGCTGACCCAGCCGACGGTGGCCTGGTAGCGGGAGAGCTGGTCGGCCACGTGCGTCCACTGCGCGAGCTGCAGGTGGTGGCCCGGAACGCCCTCGTGGTACCAGGTGGACACCAGGTCGTAGACCGGGAAGCGGGTCTGCCCCATCGTGGGCAGCCAGGTGCGGCCCGGCCGGGAGAAGTCCTCCGACGGGGAGGTGTAGTACGGGGCCGCGGGGCCGCCCGGAGGGGCGATCCGGGACTCCACCTTGCGGACGCGCTCGGCGAGTTCGAAGTGGGTGCCGTCGAGGTTCTCGATGGCCTCGTCCATCAGGCCCTGCAGCCAGGCCTGCACCTCGTCCACACCCTCGATGTGGGTGCCGTGCTCGTCCAGGTGCGCCAGGGCCTCCCAGGGGCCGGCGCCCGGGAGGATCTTGGCCGCCTCGGTCTTCATCTCGGCGAGCAGCCGGTGGTACTCCGACCAGCCGTAGGCGTACGCCTCGTCCAGGTCGAGGTCGGTGCCGTTGAAGTACCGTGACCAGCGGGCGTAGCGCTCGCGGCCCACGGTGTCGGGCCGGCCCTCGACCGCGGGGGCGTACACCGCGGTCATCCAGTCGCGCAGTTCGACGACGGCGGAGGTCGCGCCGGCGGCCGCCGCGTCCAGCTCGGTGCGCAGGGCCTCGGGGCCGCCGGAGGCGAAGTCCTCGAAGAAGGCCGGGGCGGTGCCGTCCTGGCCGGCCCAGGTGGTCAGCTGGCCGATCATGGTCTCGGTGGCGCGCGGGCCGCCGTACAGGCCGCGCTCCAGGCCGAGTTCGAGGCTCTCGCGGTAGCCGGCGAAGGCGGCCGGGACGGCGCGCAGCCGCTCGGCGATCGCCGCCCAGTCCTCGTCGGTGTCGGCCGGAGTCAGGGAGAAGACCTCGCGGACCGAGTGCACGGGGCTGTGGATGTTGCTGACCGCGCGCAGGTCCTCGTCGGCCTCGTGGACCGCGAGTTCGGCGGTGAGCCGCTCGCGGAGCAGACGGCCGCAGCGCCGTTCGGCGTCGATGTCGGCACCGGGGAGCGCCTCGGCGGCGTCGAGACGGGCGAGGGTCTCACGGGCGAGGCCGGCGACGGCCGCGCGGCCCGCCGGGGAGAAGTCGGGGAGCTTGGCGGAGCTCTCGGCTACACCCAGGTAGGTGCCGGTGATCGGATCGAGGGCGATGAGGCCGTCGACGTAATCGTCGGCCACCTGGCGGGGCAGCCGGGGGGCGCTGCCGGTGTGGAGGGTCTCTGACATGCGGCCATCTTCGTATGCGACCCGTCCTCCCGTCATCACCGATTGGCGTCAGCCTCCTGACACGGGCTGGAGCACGGCTGTCGGACTCGGTCGGTCACGGCCAACCACCCTCGCGCACAAGCGACTTCACGGATGGGAGGGGGAGCTGTGGCCGGCGGCGCGGATCCGAGTTTGGCCGGATCCGAACGGAGGCGCCCGCTCCGGGGGAGCGGGCGCCCGTGCGTGCCGCGGCCGGCCGGGGCTCAGTGCGGGCGTCGCGGAGCCCCGTGCCCGTGCGGGAGCCCGACGGGGACCTCGTACGGGAGCCGCGAGCCGACGGGCGTGGCGTCCAGCCGGGCCGTGATCACCAGGGTGCCCTCCTCGATCTGGTAGTCGAGGGGGAGGCCGAGGCCGCGCATGGCGGCGACCATGCCGGTGTTGGCGGCCTGGGTGACGGCGTACACGCTGTCGCACCCGGCCTCGACGGCCATGGCGAGGAGCCGGCGCAGCAGTTCGGAGCCGATGCCGCGGCGCTGCCAGTCGTCCTCGATGAGCAGGGCGACCTCGGTCTCGTCCCCGTCCCACAGCAGGTGGCCGAGGGCGACGAGCTTCCCGGACGCGGTGGTGGCGGCGAGGGTGCGGCCGAAACGGGGGCTGAGCAGGTGACCCAGGTAGCGGTCGGCGTCGGCGACGGGGCCGTGGTAGCGCAGGCCGAGGGTCCGCTCGGAGCAGCGGTCGTGCATGGCGCGGGCCGCGGGCAGGTCGGAGCCGTCGGCGCGGCGCACGGTGATCTCGTTGCCCTCGGGCAGGGTCAGTACGTCCTGGCTGCGCGGGACGCGCGGGCCGAGCCGGGCGTCGAGCTCGACCAGGGCGCGGGCCCGGGCGAATTCGGTGGGGGTGAAGGGCAGGTAGGGCCGTTCCACGGTGATCGCGCCGCCCGAGGGGTCGCGCAGCCGCATGACCGTGGCCTCCAGGACCCCCTCGACCGGGGCGTCCGCGCCGGCGTTCGGGCGGCCGGAGAGCGTGGTCGCCGGGATCGAGTGGATCGTGCAGCGGCCGAGGAGCTGGCGCAGGGCGAGGGGGAGCTCGGCGGCGTCCAGCGCGGTGCGGGTGGCCAGGCCCAGCAGCCGGGTCGGGGTGTCGACGAGGTCGTGGGCGTCGGCGCGCTCGATCCAGGTGCTGTGGCCGCCGGCCCGGGAGACCGCCCGGCTGAGGTCGGCGGAGGGCAGCCGCTGCGGGGCGCGCAGCAGGAACTCGTCCACCGTGCCGCCCTCGGGCAGCGGGTGCGTCTGCAGCGTCAGGATGTCCACGCCGTTGCGGGCGAGGGCGGTGCAGAGGACGGCCAGGGAGCCGGGCTGGTCGCGTACGGTCGTGCGCATCCGCCACAGGGCGGTGGCCCCGGCCTCGCCGGGGGCGGCGGGCTCCGAGGCCGCCGGCTCGCCGGGCGGCGGTGTGCTGGGCGGCGGCGCATGGCTGTGGCGCCGCGCCCACCAGGTGTGGAAGGCGGCGGTCACCAGCAGCGCGATGGCCGAGGCGACCAGCAGGACCGGGCCCCTGGGGCCGTGCACGACGAGATTGGCGATGGCGTCGGCGACCGCGACGGCGCAGAACAGTGCGGCGAGTTCGACGACGTCGCGGCGCCAGTGGTGACGGTGGGGACGCTGGGCGGAGGCGTGGATACGGTCAGTCATGCACACCACTGTTGCTCAAGGGTGTTGCGTGATCACGAACGGTCTGTGACCGACTGGTTAAGTGTCCATCTGGCCGATTTCACCCAGTTTTCGGGCTGTTTTCCGGAGGCTCTACTGGCCCACCCGGCCGGGCTGCAGGGTTTTGGTGAAGAGGACGCCCCCTCCCTGGCGCCGCAGCCGGACGGTGAGGTCCCCGCTGCCGCCGTCGATGTCGACCTCCCCGTAGTACGGCGGGTTCTCGGACGGCGACATGTTGGCGAAGGGAGCCGACCGGACGAAAGCCGTCTCGGGGCCGAAGGTGGCGTCGAGCCGCCCGGCCGGGAAGCCGCCCGCCCCGATGGGGCCGGAGACGAACTCCCAGAACGGAGCGAAGTCGGTGAAGGCGGCCCGCTCGGGCGCGTAGTGGTTCGCGGCGGTGTAGTGCACGTCGGCGGTGAGCCAGAGGGTGCCGGTGATGCGCCGGTGTTTGATGTGCCGCAGCAGCTCGGCGATCTGCAGTTCCCGGCCCAGCGGGGCGCCCGGGTCTCCCTGGGCGACGGCCTCGAAGTTCGCCGGCCCGTCGGGGACGACGATGCCCAGGGGCATGTCGGCGGCGATGACCTTCCAGGTGGCCCGGGAGCGGGCGAGTTCGCGCTTGATCCAGGCCAGCTGTTCGGTGCCGAGGATGCCGATGGGGTCCTCGGTCCGGCCGCCGGGGGAGTTGGCGCCCCGGTAGGTGCGCATGTCGAGGACGAAGACGTCGAGGAGCGGGCCGTACCGCATCACGCGGTACATCCGGCCCTCGGTGCGGCCGCCACGCAGGTCGGTGACCGGGAAGTACTCGCCGAAGGCCCGGCGGGCGCGGGCGGCGAGGACGTCGGCCTCCCTGACGGTGTAGCGGGGGTCGTCGATCAGCTGGCCCGGGTACCAGTTGTTGCGCACCTCGTGGTCGTCCCACTGGGCGAGGACGGGGACCTGGGCGTTGAAGCCGAGCAGGTTCCGGTCGAGCAGGTTGTAGCGGAAGTTCCCGCGGAACTCGTCGAGTGTCTCGGCGACCTTCGACTTCTCCGAGGTGGTGATGTTGCGCCAGACGGTGCCGTCGCGCAGGGGCACGGCCGCCTTGATCGGGCCGTCGGCGTAGATCGTGTCCCCGCTGAAGAGGAAGAAGTCGGGATCGCGCTGCCGCATCTCGTCGAAGACGCGGTAGCCGCCGACGTCCGGGTTGATGCCCCAGCCCTGGCCCGCCAGGTCCCCGGACCACAGGAAGCGCACGTCGCGGCGGCGGGAGGCCGGGGTGGTGCGGAAGGTGCCGTGGACGGGCTCGGCGGTGCGGCGGGGGTCGTCTGGGTCGGCCAGGACGACCCGGTAGTGGATCTGCTGCCCCGGCGGGAGGTCGCGCAGGACGGTGGTCCCGGTGAAGTCGCTCGACGGGCCGAGCAGCGGGCCGCGGTGGCGGCGTACGGCGTAGCGGAACGCCTCGCTCGGCGAGGTCTCGACGTACATCCGCGCAAGGCGGTCGGAACGGGCCCACACGGTGGCCGAGTGCGCGGTGATCTCGCCGGACTGGACGCCCCAGTGCGCGTTCGGCCGGCCGGAGCGGGCGAAGGCGGGGGCGGCGAGCGCCGGCGCGGCGAGCAGCGCGGAGGACAGGGCGAGGGAACCGCCGATAAGGGACCGTCGGGTGTGCGGGGTCGAAGCCATCGGTGCGTCTCCAGGGGGGCGGCGAGGACGGGTCGGACCAGCGTGCCGTCGCGCACCGGCCCGGCCGCGTCGCCCACGCGAACCGCGGATGAACAGCCGCCAGCCGCTCATCCGTTCAGACGTTCCACCTCTTGACCCGGACCGGCTCCGCACGCTCACGGTCCGGCGTGTTCACCGGTCCCGTGTACCGGCCGGTCCGAGTGGCGCAGCGGTTTGGCCGCGCTCAGGCGACGACCGGGACTGCGGCCCTGCGAGCCGTGTCGAGCACCACGCGGGCGACGAGCGCCGGATCGTCGCTCATCGGGACGTGGCCGCAGCCGGGGAGGCGGACCAGCCGGGCGCCGGGGACGGTGTGCTTGGCGCGGACGCCCTGGCGGCGCAGCAGCAGGTGGTCGCGGGTGCCCCACGCGATGGTGACCGGCAGCCCCGGCACGTCGTCGGTGAAGCGTACGGAGCCACCCGCGGCCAGGGTGTCCTCGAACCCGGTGGCGTGCCGCAGGGCGAGGGTCTCGGCGACCACGGCCTCGGGCGAACGGCGCGCCGGACGGGCGTAGATGATGCCGGTGAGCGCGGTCCGGCCGGCGACGCTGCGCGAGAGCCGGTGGACGGCGGGCAGGGGCAGCGCCCTGGCACCGGCCCGCAGGGCGAGCAGTGCGGCGAAGGCGTAGCGGCGTTCGCCCTCGGTCCAGAACCCGGCGGGGGAGAGGGCCGTGACGGAGCGGACGAGACTGCTCCGGCCCATTGCGAGAGCGAGCAGGCCGCCGAGGGAGTTGCCCGCGACGTGCGGGCGCTCGACGCCGAGGGCCGTGCAGAGCGCTCCGAGCGCCGGGGCCACGGTGTCCAGGGAGTACGGCAACCCCTGGGGCAGCGGCTCCGAGGCGCCGAAGCCGGGCAGGTCGACGGCGATCACGTCGTGTTCGGCGGCCAGGATGTCGGTCACCGGGTGCCAGGCCTGGAGGTGATGGCCTATGCCGTGCAGCAGGAGGAGCGGTTCGCCCGATCCCTTGCGTTCATAGGCGACGGTGGCGGCGCGGGGGCCGAGCGGCGAATCGATCGTGAAGGAGACCGTGGCGGTCATGCTGCTCCTCGTCGGTTGGACTGCTGCGAGACAGGCTGTCAGGAGTGCCCACCGCATGATTACCGTCGGGTAGCCCTTGACTACAAGCCTTTGTGTGCCAGGAAGCCACGAGAGCATCCCGTGAACGGCCTGATACATATGCCCGATCTGCCCGGCAAAGGTACGAGCATTGGTCTTGACCAAGGGGGTGCGCCGTCCTATCGTCGCAGGGATAGTGCAGGAACCTTTAATAAACAAAGGCGCGGAACTGCCGCTGGAACACACGGCGAGTGCAGCGATGGCAGGAGGAGTCAGGGTGGGGACCACGCAGCTCGAAACGGTGCCGGAGCCGAAGTACTGGCACCTCAAGACCGTCCTCAGCGAGGCGCTCGACCAGGACTTCGCCGTCGGCGAGGTGCTGCCCAACGAGCGTGAACTCGCGGCCCGCTTCGGAGTCGCCCGCGCGACCCTGCGTCAGGCGCTGGAGCAGCTGGAGCTCGAAGGCCGGCTGCAGCGCCGCCGCGGTGTCGGTACCACCGTCGCCCCGCCGCGCGTGGGCGTCGCCGTCGGCAGCGCACAGCACAGCTGGCCCGGGGAGTCCGCCGACGGCTGGGAGCCGCAGGACGCCTCGGAGTCCCTGCCGCCCGCCGCTGTGGTGAAGGTCCTCGGCGCCGGCGGGGCGTTCGCCGCCGACCAGCCGGTCCACACCGTGCGCCGGACCAGGATGACGAACGGTCAGGCCGTCGCCGCGGAGCTGTTGTACGTCCCGGCCGCCTCGGTGCCCGGTCTGCCCGCCATCGAGGCCCCGTCGGGACCGGCCCGCGCCCGTGCCGTCCTGCGCGAGCTGCAGCGGCTGGTCCTCGACGGTCAGGACCGCTCGGTGGAGCTCGGCTCCGCCCGGGCCGACGACGCCAAGGAACTGGACCGGCTGCCCGGCGCACCGGTGCTCCTGGTCACCACCCGGTACTTCACCGCGGCGGGCACGGCGGCGGTCTCGGTGGCCACCTACCGCGCCGACACCTGCCGTCTCACCTTCGGCGACTCGGGCGGCGTGGAGATCACGCACGAGCCCGTCGCCTCCTGAGCGGTCCCGCCCGGTCCGACTCCTCCTGAACCGTCCGAGCCGGTACGGCCGTGGTCTGCCACGCCGTACCGGCTCTCGGGCTTTTCGGGGGCCGGGTGTTCCGGTCCGGGTGCCGGAGGGGACAGGAGGAGACGGGGAGCGTCAGCGGCGGCGGGCCGTGACGGTCTTCTCCACGGCGAAGAGCTCCTCCTCGACATGGTCGAGCGCGAGCCGGAGGGCACCGGTCGCCACCGCCGCCTCGCCGAGCAGCGACAGGGCCACTCGCGGAGGGCGCAGGCAGTAGCGCTCCAACTCCTGGCGCAGGGGATCCAGGACCCCGTCCAGCCCGGCCGCCCAGCCGCCGACGACCACCAGCTCCGGATCCATCGCCAGGACCAGCGCCGCCACATCGTGGACCAGACGCTGCAGGAAGCGGTCCACGGCGGCGACCGCCTGCTCGTCGCCCCGCTTGGCCATCGCGAAGACCTCCGCGACGGCTGGCTCGTCCAGCGGGTGCAGCGGCTCGCCCGTCGTCGACAGCAGCCGCTCGGGCGTCGCCTCACGGCCCAGCAGGTGCAGGGCGCCGATCTCCCCGGCGGCTCCGCCGAAGCCCCGGTGCAGCCGGCCGCCGATGAGCGAGCCCGCGCCGGGACTGAGGCCCGCCATCACGAAGACCATGTCCCCGGTGTCCCGGGCGGCACCCTTCCAGTGCTCGGCGACCGCCGCCGCGTTGGCGTCGTTCTCCACCTGCACCGGGCAGCGGAACGAGCGCCGCAGCCGGTCCCCGAGCGGCAGCCCGGTCCACCCGGGCAGGGCGGTGCCGAGGCGCACCGTGCCGTCCGCCTCCACGATCCCGGGGCTGCCGACCCCGACCGCCCGCAAGGAGTCCCGCGGCACACCGGCCCGGCGCAGCAGATCGGCGACGGCCGCGCGCACCCGCTCCAGCCGCTCGTCGGCCGAAGCCGTCTCCGCCACCTCCTTGGTTCCGGCGCCGATGATCCTGCCGTCCAGCCCGGACAGCAGCACCGCGACGCGGTGCGAGCCGATCTCGATGCCGAGCAGGTGGCCGGCCTCGGCCCGGAACCGGAACCGCCTGGCCGGCCGCCCCTGGCGCCGCGTGCCCTCCTCGGCCTCGGCCTCGACGACGAGCCCGGTCCCGATCAGCCCTTCCACGACCCCTTCGACGGTCGGCCGGGAGAGCCCGGTCAGCCGGGTGAGGTCGGTCAGGGTCGGCGACCCGGCCGTGCGCAGTGCTCGCAGCACCACCGCGGAATTGATCCGCCGGAGCAGAGAGGGGTCCCCGCCGGTCAGCTGCCCCAACGTGTGTCCTCCCAGCTAGCGAGCTTGTCAGCCGGATCGTACTGCGCGCCGGGTACGGCGGCGAGAAGCAGCCCCCCATCGGCCGGAGCGGGCCCTTCCTGTCAGGCGGGGGAGACGAAGCCCGACTCGTACGCCGTGATCACCGCCTGGGTGCGGTCCCGCGCCCCCAGCTTCGCCAGGATCGCACTGACGTGGGACTTGACCGTCTCCGTGCCGATGATCAGCTCGGACGCGATCTCCACGTTGGTGAGCCCCCGCGCCATCAGCCGCAGGACCGCCTCCTCCCGCTCGGTCAGGGCGGCCCGTTCCAGCACCGCCCGCGCCTGCCGGTTGCCGTACTCGGCGGCCAGGGCCCGCACTGCCGCCGGGAAGAGCAGCGTCTCGCCCTCCGCGACCAGCCGTACCGCGTGCACGATCTCCGAGGGCCGGGCCCGCTTCAGGAGGAACCCGTCGGCCCCGGCCCGCAGCGCCTGGTAGACGTACTCGTCGTTCTCGAAGGTGGTCACCACGAGGATCTTCGGCGGGGAGTCCACCGTCCGCAGCACCGCGCGGGTCGCCTCGATCCCGTCGAGCAGCGGCATCCGTACGTCCATGGCCACCACGTCCGGCCGCAGCTGCCGCACGAGCGGGATCACCGAGGCGCCGTCGGCCGCCTCACCCACCACCTCGATGTCGGGCTGGGAGTCCAGGACGGCGCGCAGACCCGCGCGGACCAGGGGTTCGTCGTCGACGAGCAGTACGGTAACCGGCATCCGGTCAGCGTATTCGCTCCAGCGGAAGCCGTGCGCGCACCCTCCAGCCACCCTCGTACGGTCCGGTCTCGGCCTCCCCGCCCAGCAGCGCGGCCCTTTCCCTCATCCCGCGCAGTCCACTGCCGCTGCCCGGTGTCACACCGGGCCGTTCCGGCAGCGAGTTCGTCACCTCCAGTTCCAATCGGTCCGCAGCCATCTCCACCCGCACCCGGACCGGTACGGGCCCGCAGTGGCGCAGCACATTGGTGAGCGACTCCTGCAGGATCCGGTACCCCTCCCGGGTGACCGGCCCGGGCAACTTCTCCAGCGGTCCGGTCAGTTGCGCGTCCACTTCCGAGCCGGAGGCCCGGGCCGACTCCAGCAGCCGGTCGGCCTCCGCCAGCGTCGGCCGCTGCGACGGCGGCTGACCGGTCTCCCGCAGCACTCCCAGCACTCGCTCCAGGTCTTCCAGCGCGGCCCTGCCCGTCTCCTCGATGGCGCACAGCGCCCGGTCGGTGAAGGCGGCGTCGCCCGCGGCGCGCGCCGCCCCCGCCTGCACGACGGCCACGGTCAGCGCGTGCCCGATCGAGTCGTGCAGTTCCCGCGCGATCCGGGTCCGCTCCAGCAACTGCTCCGTACGCGCTTCCAGTGCGCTCAGCCGCTCGGCGGCCGAGGGACCGAGCAGCCGGGTGGCGGCAGCGGTGATCAACTCGCCGAGCAGGACCACGACGACCATCAGGACCAGGAGGGGAACGGGTGCCAGCAGCGCGGCGACCCAGCGACGCTCGGGTATCAACGGCGCCATCGGACCCGGATCAAGGGAATAGCCGAGCGCGCTCGCGATGAGATCGACCGTCAAAGCGGGCATCCAGACGGTGGCGGCCACCGCGCCGAACGCGATGACCATCCGCGTCTCCAGCCACAGCACCGTCCGCCAGCGGTCTCCCCAACGCGCCGAAGGAGCCAGACTTATGGCGCCGTCCGCCGAGCCGCGGTCATACGGCGTGAGCAGGAACTGCGCCTGCAGGCCCTCCGCGAGCCGCACCCACGGCACCAGGCCGAAGGGCAGGACGAGGAGCATCGGCCCCCACGGCCACTCCGGCATCACGAACATCCATATGGCCAGCAGCAGCAGGGGCACGCAGAGGTGCAACCAGCGTGAATAGGTCACTGGTCGGAACGGAGCCCGCAGCAGTCGGTACATGCCCCCATCGTGTCAGCGCCCCGCTCGGGTCCGTCTCCCCCATGTGGGGGAGACGGCACCCTCGCACGGGGGAGGGAAGGCGGTGGGGCCGGCGGCGAATCTTGAGCCATGAACAGCATCGAGATCCGAGAACTGACCAAGGCATACGGCGCCCACCGTGCGGTGGACGGCCTCACCTTCGATGTCCTGCCCGGGCGGGTCACCGGATTCCTCGGCCCCAACGGCGCCGGGAAGTCCACCACCATGCGCCTGTTGCTGGGCCTGGACCGGCCCACCTCCGGCACGGCCACCATCGGCGGCCGGCGCTACTTGGACCTGCCGGACCCGCTGCACCGGGTCGGCGCCCTCCTGGACGCGCAGTCGGCCCACGGCGGGCGAACCGCCCGCGACCACCTGCGCTTCCTCGCCGCCGCCGGCGGCATTCCGGTGCGACGGGTGGACGAGGTCCTGGAGCAGGCCGGGATGGCGTCCGCGGCCAAGCGGCGCATCAAGTCCTTCTCACTCGGCATGCGCCAGCGCCTCGGCATAGCCGCCGCGCTGCTGGGCGACCCCGGGGTGCTGCTCCTGGACGAGCCGACCAACGGCCTCGACCCCGAGGGCATCATCTGGATCCGCGAGCTGATGCGCGGCCTCGCCGCCGAAGGACGCACCGTGCTGGTCTCCAGCCACCTGATGTCCGAGACCTCCGCCCTCGCCGACCACCTGATCGTGCTCGGCAACGGCCGGCTTCTGGCCGACACGTCGATGGCGGACTTCATCGACGCTCGCAGCACCCGGCGGGTGCGCCTTCGCACCTCCGATCCGGGCCGGCTGCGGTCCGCCCTGGCCCGGGACGGCTTCGAACTCGCCGCCGCGGAGGACGGGCGATGGACCGTCGAGGGCATACAGGCCGAGCAGCTCGGCAATCTGGCCGCCCGTGAGGGCATCCCCATGCTGGAACTGTCCGACGAGCGCGCCTCGCTCGAACAGGCCTACCTCGATCTCACCGCCGATCACGCGCAGTTCACCGCTACCCGCTGACTTCCCCGAACCTTCAGGAGGCCCCGCCATGCGCGCCGCCCTGCCCACCGTCCCCACCCTGCACTCGGAATGGATCAAGATACGGTCCCTGCGCGGCACCCTCGGGGGCCTGATAGCCGTCCTCGTCGCCACCGCGGGCATCCAGGCGCTGACGGCAGCCGCCATCGGCCGGTCCGAGGAGGGCAGCATGGGAGACGATCCGCTCTTCGCGGCCTACTACGGCGTCTCCTTCGGGCAGATCGCAGCCATGGTCTTCGGCGTCGGCGCTGTGGCCGGAGAGTTCCACAACGGGGCGCTGCGCACCTCGCTGGCGGCGGTTCCGAACCGCACCCGTTTCTACCTGTCGAAGATCGCCACAGTGGGTGTGCTCGCCCTGCTGGTGGGTCAGGTCACCGGGCTGGTCACCTTCGTCGCGGGTCAGGCGTTCATGGGCCAGTACGCCCTCGACCTCGGCGACCCGGGTACCTACCGTGCTGTTGTCGGCAGCGGGCTCTACCTCACCCTGATGGCGCTGCTCGCGGCCGGGCTGACCGCCGTACTGCGCAGCGGGACGGTCGTCCTGAGCCTGCTCATACCCTTCGTGCTGCTCGTTTCCTTCGTCGTCGGCGAGGCCGCGGGTGGCGCCGCCCAGTACCTGCCGGACCGGGCCGGGCAGTTGGTGCTGCACGCCCGGACGCAGGGTGATCTCGGCCCCTGGGCCGGGCTGGGTGTGATGGCCCTGTGGGCCGCGGCCGCGGTGTTCGGCGGCTGGCTGGCGGTGCGCCGCAGGGACGCGTGACAGCAGGCCAGTTGTCAGTGCCGCTCGGGATACTGACGGCATGACCACGGCAGAGCACCTCGACACGATCGACCGGCTCCTGGCGCAGGAGTTCCCGAAGGAGCCGGTCCGGACCGTCGACAGCAGCAGCGGTCCGGGCTTCCACCTGGTGCATCTCTCCCGGACACGGCACTTCTGGGACGACGACGGCTCGGGCCGGATCGAGGCGGCCGACCAGATCAGTGCCGAGTACGGGGCGATCACCCAGGCCGTGACCGAGCGGTGGGGGGAGCCGCAGGTCTTCAGCCTGGGGACGGTGCTGGAGCGGGGATTCGAGGGGGAGGCGATAGAGGAGCCGTGGAGCGAGCTGAGCAGCTGCACCGACCACGTCCATCTGTGGCGGGCCGGAGAGCGCTGGCTGGTGGTGTGTGTGGCGCAGTGGGACCGTGAGGCGCCCTATCTGCTGACCGCAGGGGTCACCGTCGTGGACCCGCCGTAGGGGGCGGGCATCGCGGCACCGGCCCGGAGGGGCGTGTCGGTGGCCCGCACTAGAGTTCCGCGGGTGAGTGACATGTACGAGCTGATGATTGCCGTCGACCTGCGGGACGAGATCTCCGAGGCGGAACTCGCCGAGCTGAGCTGGCATCTGGGGGTCGGTCAGCAACCGGAACGGCTGTCCATCGTCACGCGGTTCCCGGTCGTGGTGACGGACGACTCGGGGATCCCGCACGTGGAGGACGATCCCCGTCCACTGCTCGCCGGGCGCGGCGCGGCATGGCGGGTGGGCGGCGTGCTCTGTTCGGCCCTGGCGAGTCGTGCGGACCTGCCGGTGAGGGGCTGGGCGCTGATGTCCCGGCAGGAGATCCACCCCGATGAATTCGACCAGGTCGGTGAGCTGCTCCGCTGGCTGGCGGCAAGGGCCCACCCGACGCACCTCCGGGAGGACGGTGCGGTCGGTATCGGATTCCTCAGGTTCCATGAGGACGAGATCCCCGCGGTGCTCCGGGTCGAGAGCGGGCAGGTCGGCTGGCCGGCCTGAGCGCCCGCCGGGGTGCTGTCACCCTGCTCACGGCCGGATCCAGGGGCGGTGCGAGCGTTCAGGGGAGCCGGTCGTCGGAGGAATGCGCGGCCTCGCGGAGGCGGGCGTACTCCTGGGCCATGGACTCGGCGGTCCAGTGGGCGTTCAGGCCGCTGGGGTTGGGGAGGGCCCAGATGCGGGTGGCGCCGATCGTGCGCTCCTGGGGGCCGATCTGCGCGGTCCGCTCGCCGAAAGCGGTGCGGTAGGCCGTGACGCCGACCACCGCCAGCCACTGGGGGCGCAGCCGTTCCACCTTGGCCGTCAGAATGCGGCCGCCCTCGCGGAACTCCTCGGCGCTCAGCTCGTCCGCGCGGGCCGTGGCGCGGGCCACGACGTTGGTGATGCCGAGGCGGTCGGTCAGGAGTTCCTCCTGCTCCGCGGGAGCCAGGCGGCGCGGGGTGAAGCCCGAGAGGTGCAGGACCGGCCAGAAGCGGTTGCCGGGGCGGGCGAAGTGGTGGCCCGTCGCGGCGGAGAGGAGACCGGGATTGATCCCGCAGAACAGCACACGCAGACCGCCCGCGACCACGTCCGGGAGGACGCGGTCGCGGGCGGCGGCCAGCTCTTCGGGGGTCAGAGGATCGACCCTGGCGCGTACCCGGCGGCCTCCGGGTGCTGCTTGGCGATCGCCTCGATACGGGAGACCACGGTCGAGACCTGGTCGCCCGCGGCGCCGGTGAAGGAGAGCTTGTCCGCCATCAGCGCGTCGAGCTGGGCGCGGTCCAGCGGCATCCGCTCGTCCGCGGCCAGCTTGTCGAGCAGCTCGTTGCGCTCGGCTCCCTGCTCGCGCATGGCGAGCGCGGAGGCCACCGCGTGCTCCTTGATGACCTCGTGGGCGGCCTCGCGGCCCACGCCCGCACGCACCGCGCCCATCAGGACCTTGGTGGTCGCGAGGAAGGGCAGGTAGCGGTCCAGCTCGCGGGCGACGACCGCGGGGAAGGCGCCGAACTCGTCGAGGACCGTCAGGAAGGTCTCCAGCAGGCCGTCGAAGGCGAAGAAGGCGTCCGGCAGGGCCACGCGGCGGACCACGGAGCAGGAGACGTCGCCCTCGTTCCACTGGTCGCCGGCCAGCTCGCCCGTCATCGAGGCGTAGCCGCGCAGGATGACCATCAGGCCGTTCACGCGCTCGCAGGAGCGGGTGTTCATCTTGTGCGGCATCGCGGAGGAGCCGACCTGGCCGGGCTTGAAGCCCTCGGTGACCAGCTCGTGGCCGGCCATCAGGCGGATCGTCTTGGCGATCGACGACGGGGCGGCGGCCAGCTGGACCAGCGCGGTGACCACGTCGTAGTCGAGGGAGCGCGGGTAGACCTGGCCGACCGAGGTGAAGGCCTGCGCGAAGCCGAGGTGGGCGGCGATGCGCTGCTCCAGGTCGGCGAGCTTGGCGGCGTCGCCGCCGAGCAGGTCGAGCATGTCCTGGGCGGTGCCGACAGGGCCCTTGATGCCGCGCAGCGGGTAGCGCTCGAGGAGGTTCTCCAGGCGGTCGTAGGCCACCAGCAGCTCGTCGGCCGCCGTCGCGAACCGCTTGCCCAGGGTCGTCGCCTGCGCGGCCACGTTGTGGGAGCGGCCGGCCATGACCAGCTCGGCGTGCTCGCCGGCCAGCTTGCCGAGGCGGGCGAGCACGGCGACCGTACGGTCGCGGGCCAGCTCCAGCGAGAGGCGGATCTGGAGCTGCTCGACGTTCTCGGTCAGGTCGCGGGAGGTCATGCCCTTGTGGACGTGCTCGTGGCCGGCGAGGTCGTTGAACTCCTCGATCCGGGCCTTCACGTCGTGCCGGGTGACCTTCTCGCGCTCGGCGATGGAGGCGAGGTCCACGTCTTCCAGGACGCGCTCGTAGTCGGCGAGGGCCGCGTCCGGGACCTCGATACCGAGGTCCTTCTGGGCGCGCAGCACGGCGAGCCACAGCCGCCGCTCCAGCGTCACCTTGTACTCGGGGGACCACAGGACGGCGAGCTCCGCAGAGGCGTAGCGGCCGGCCAGGACATTGGGGATGCGGGGCTTGGCAGTCACGTGTAGGGATTCTACTTGGGCCGCAGCTGTGTGTTTACGCAGGTCGGGCCACCGCTCGTGATTGTGCCTTGCTACGAGAGCGGTGCGTCCCCGTAGGGCTGTAGTTCGGGGCGCTTGGCCGGGCGGCCGTCCCCGGAGGAGCGGCCCGTGAGGCGGCGGCCGATCCAGGGCAGCAGGTGCTGCCGGGCGAAGCTCAGGTCCTGGGAGCGGCGCGCCGTCCAGCCGGGCGGCTCGGCGACCGGCAGTTCGGTGCGCCAGTCCAGCTCGGCGGGCAGGCCCAGCGTCTGCCAGACGGCCTCCGCCACCCGGCGGTGGCCCTCGGGTGTCAGGTGCAGCCGGTCGACGTCCCACATCCGCGGGTCCGCGAGGACGGGAGCGCCGTAGAGGTCCACCACCCGGGCGCCGTGCCGGGCTGCGAGCTCGTCGATGGTGGCGAAGAGCTGCTCCATCCGGGGACGGAAGCGTTCCATCACCGGCCCGTTGCGCCCCGGGGAGCGCATCAGCACGAGCTGCCTGCACGAAGGCGCGAGCAGCTCCACGGCCGACTCCAGGTGGGCGCGCACCCGGCCCATGTCGACCTTGGGGCGCAGGGTGTCGTTCAGCCCGCCCACCAGGGTCACCACGTCCGCACCCATGGCGGCTGCCACCGGGGCCTGGTCCTCGGCGATCTGGCCGATCAGCTTCCCGCGGACCGCGAGGTTCGCGTAACGGAAGCCCGGCTCGCGCGCGGCGAGACGGGCCGCCAGCAGATCGGCCCAGCCGCGGTAGGAGCCGTCCGGCAGGAGGTCGGACATGCCCTCGGTGAAGGAGTCACCGACCGCGACGAAACTGGTGTAAGACGCATTCATCTCCATGGCGGAGTGATGTTACCGCGCGGTACCCCGGCCCCGCAGGGCCGGGGACCCACGCCCCTCAGCACTACGCCGAGGCCGGCCTCCCGAACAGCTCCCGCAGGACGTCCTCCATCGTCACCAGACCCGTCATGGCGTCCTCCGCGCCCAGGACCGCCGCCAGGTGGGTACGGCTGCGCCGCATGGCGGTCAGCACGTCGTCCAGCGGGGTCTCCGCCCGGACCTGCGCGATCGGGCGCAGCGCCGACGCCGGGAACGGCTCGTCGCGCGATTCGGCGTCCGCGTCCAGGGCGTCCTTCACATGCAGGTAGCCCAGGATGCCGCGCTGAGCGTCGACCACGGGGAAGCGGGAGTACCCGCTCTCCGCCGACAGCCGCTCCAGCCCGGCCGGAGTGATGCCCTCGCGGGCCGAGATCACCCGCTCCGCGGGCAGCACCACGTCGTTCACGGGTCGCCGGCCCAGTTCCAGGGCGTCGTGCAGGCGCTCGCTCGCCCGGCCGTCGAGGAGCCCGGCGTCGCTGGAGTCCTTCACCATCCGGGCCAGCTCGTCGTCCGAGAACGTCGCCGAGACCTCGTCCTTGACCTCCACCCGCAGCAGCCGCAGCAGGGCGTTGGCGAAGGCGTTGATCGCGAAGATCACCGGCCGCAGCGCCCGGGTGAGGGTCACCAGCGGCGGCCCCAGCAGCAGCGCCGTGCGCACCGGCTCGGACAGCGCGACGTTCTTCGGGAGCATCTCGCCGAAGAGCATGTGCAGGTACGTCGCCAGTGCCAGCGCCACCACGAAGGAGATGGCGTGCGTCAGCCCGGACGGGACCCCGACCAGCTCGAAGAGCGGGGTCAGCAGATGGGCGATGGCCGGTTCGGCCACCACACCCAGCACCAGCGTGCACAGGGTGATGCCGAGCTGCGCCGCCGCCATGAGCGCCGACACGTGCTCCAGGCCCCACAGGACGGCGCGGCCGCGCCGGTCGCCCTGCTCGGCGTACGGCTCGATCTGGCTGCGCCGGACCGAGATCAGCGCGAACTCCGCGCCGACGAAGAAGGCGTTCACGACCAGGGTCGCCAGGCCGATCACCAACTGGATCACGGTCATCGCGCGTCCTCCGTCCCGTCGGCCGAACCTGCGGACCCGGCGGCCCCGACGGGCGCGTGCAGCAGCACCCGCGCCGCCCGGCGCCCGATGTCGTCCACCACGTCCAGCCGCCAGCCGTCCAGCTCCAGGCTGTCGCCGACCGCCGGGATCCGGCCCAGCTCGGTCGCTATCAGGCCGGCCAGGGTCTCGTACGGGCCGTCCGGCACGCGCAGCCCGATCCGCCGGAGCTGGTCGGTGCGCGCGGCACCGTCGGCGGAGTAGAGCTGACGCCCGGAGGCGTCCGTGCCGGCCGGGGCGAGGTCGGGGGTCTCGTGCGGGTCGTGCTCGTCGCGCACCTCGCCGACGACCTCCTCGACGATGTCCTCCAGCGTGGCCACGCCCGCCGTGCCGCCGTACTCGTCGATGACCACGGCCATGGTCTGCTTGCCGGACAGCCGGTCCAGCAGCCGGTCCACGGTCAGGGACTCCGGTACGAGGAGGGGCTCGCGCAGCAGCTGCGACACCGGACGGCGGCGCCGCTCCTCGGCGGGCAGCGCCAGCACGTCCTTGATGTGGACGGTGCCGACGACGGTGTCGAGGCTCCCGCGGTAGACCGGGAAGCGGGACAGGCCGGTGGCCATCGTGGCGTTCGCGACGTCCTCGGCGGTGGTCTGCACGTCGAGGGCGGTGACCTGGACGCGCGGGGTCATCACGTTCTCCGCGGTCAGATCGGCCAGGTTCAGGGTCCGGACGAACAGCTCGGCCGTGTCCTTCTCCAGGGCGCCCTCCTTGGCGGAGTGCCGGGCCAGGGCGACCAGCTCCTGCGGGGTGCGCGCGGAGGCCAGCTCCTCGGTCGGCTCCATGCCGAAGCGGCGCACCAGGTGGTTCGCGGTGGTGTTGAGGTGGCTGATCAGCGGCCGGAACACCCGGCTGAAGACCCGTTGGAAGGTCGCCACCCGCTTGGCGATCGCCAGCGGCGAGGAGATGGCCCAGTTCTTCGGCACCAGCTCGCCGACGACCATCAGGACGACGGTGGACAGGACCGTCCCGAGAACCAGGGCGGTGGAGGACGCGGCGCCCGCCGACAGCCCCATGGCCTCGAACGGCCCCTGGAGCAGGGCGGCGATCGAGGGCTTGGAGATCATGCCGATGACCAGGCCGGTCACCGTGATGCCGAGCTGGGCGCCGGAGAGCTGGAACGTCAGGGTACGGACGGCCGACAGAGCGCTGTCGGCGCCGCGCTCACCGCGCTCGGCGGCCCGCTCGAGCTCGCTGCGCTCGACGGTCGTGAGGGAGAACTCGGCCGCGACGAAGACTCCGCAGGCAAGGCAGAGCAGCAGTGCCACGACGAGCAGGAGCACCTCGGTCATCGGTCGATCACCTCCGTCCCATGATCGGCCAGGAGGAGGGGGATCGCGCGGTGTCGCGAACGCAGACGTCGCGAGGGTGGCGGAGTGCTGTGTCGTGGACTGGGAGGCTCGCCCATGGGCGGACGCTCACACCTTTCACTCAAGAGGGATGTGTCCCCACATGGTAAAGGACAAGCAAAGCGGGCGGATCATCCATTCGGTGGAGCGCGGCCGGATGATGGGATCGCGGCATGAGTGATCTTCATATCGGCCCCGCGGCGGCAGGCGACCTCGGTGACGTACTGGACTTCTGGAAGACCGCTGCCGAGGGGACGAGCATCAGCGACGACCTCGCGGGCGTCGAGCGACTCCACGAGCGGGACCCGCAGGCGCTGCTGCTCGCGCGCCGCGACGGTGAGCTCGTCGGGACCGTGATCGCCGGGTTCGACGGCTGGCGCTGCCACCTCTACCGGCTCGCCGTGCACCCCGGGCACCGGCGGCAGGGGATAGGCGCGGCGCTGCTGGCCGCAGCCGAGGAGCGGTTCGCCGGACTCGGCGGGCGGCGGGCCGACGCGATGGTGCTCAACCGCAACGAGCGGGCGCACGCGGCGTGGGAGGCGGCCGGGTATGGGGCGCAGGAGGAGTGGAGTCGCTGGGTGAAGCCGCTCGCCTCGCCGGCGGGGCCGCAGAGTTCCGGGGGTGGGCGCCCCGGCCCCGCGTGAACGTGGGGCCGGGACGGCGGGCCTGAAAGATCGGGGCTCCGCCCCGGACCCCGCGCCTCAAACGCCGGCGAGGCTGGTATTGCCGGGGCTCCGCCCGGGCGGGCCCCGAGCCTCCAGCGCTGGAGGCGCGGCGGGGCTGAGTGGTGCTGGGGCTCCGCCCCTGGACCCCGCGCCTCAAACGCGGGCGGGGCTGGAACCGTGCCTCAGGCGTCGGCGGGGGCGTAGGGCGGGGGGGACCAGGTGGTGAGGAAGGTTTCCGGCGACCAGGTGCCCGACAGGGACGGGGCCAGCCAGGACGGGGCCGCCGCGCGGAAGCGCTCCGGGGGCAGCGTGCCCGAGTTCTCCGGGACCGCGCCCAGCAGCGGTACCCGCGAGGACTTCGGGAGGTCCGCCAGGTTGCAGCGGGCCGCCAGGTCCGCGGAGTGCGGCCAGCTCCCGACCACCACGCCCAGCGGGGTCAGGCCCCGGGCCCGCAGGCCCTCCGCCGTGAGGGTCGTGGAGTTGAGGGTCCCCAGGCCCGCCTGGGCGACGATCAGCGTCGGGGCGTCCAGCAGCCGCGCCGCGTCGGCCAGGGTGTTGCCCGCCTCGTCGAACCGCACGAGCAGCCCGCCCGCGCCCTCCACCAGGACCAGGTCGTGGTCCTCGGCCAGCCGCCGGGCGGCCTCCGCGATCTGCGCCGGGGCCAGCGTCGGCAGCCCCGCGCGCCGGGCGGCCGTGTCCGGAGCCAAGGGCTCCGGATAGCGGGCCAGTTCCATCGCCGTGACGGCGGAACCGGCCAGCCGTACCACCTCCGCCGCGTCCCCCGGCTCGTGCGGGCCGACGCCGGTCTGCGCCGGCTTGAGCACCGCCACCGAGCGGCCCGCCGCCACGGCCGCCGCCGCGACGGCCGCCGTGACCACGGTCTTGCCGATCTCCGTGCCCGTCCCGGACACGATCAGTACGGTCATCCCGGCCCCCTCAGCCTTCCTGGGCCGCCGCGCACACCGCGCGGCAGATACGAGCCACGTCCGCGTCGCCCGAGACGAACGGCGGCATCACGTAGAGCAGGTCCCGGAACGGCCGCAGCCACACGCCCTCGCGCACCGCGGCCCGGGTGGCCGCCGCCACGTCGACCTCGTGGTCCAGCTGGACCACGCCGATGGCGCCCAGCACGCGTATGTCCCGCACACCGGGGACGTCGGCCGCGGCGGACAGGCCCGCGCGCAGCCCCGCCTCGATCCGCTTGACCTCCAGCGCCCAGTCCTGGCCGAGCAGCAGCTCCACGGAGGCCAGCGCCACCGCCGTGGCCAGCGGGTTCCCCATGAAGGTCGGTCCGTGCGCCAGCACCGGGACCTCGCCCTGCGAGATCCCGTCGGCCACCCGTGCCGTGCACAGGGTCGCCGCGAGCGTGAGGTAACCACCGGTCAGGGACTTGCCCAGGCAGATCACGTCCGGGGTGATCCCCGCGTGGTCGGCCGCGAAGAGCGCGCCCGTGCGGCCGAAGCCCGTGGCGATCTCGTCCAGGATCAGCAGGACCCCGTACTCGTCGCACAGTTCCCGCAGGACCCTCAGGTAGCCGGGGTTGTGGAAGCGCATGCCGCCCGCACCCTGCACCACCGGCTCCACGATCACGGCGGCCAGCTCGTTCGCGTGCGCGGCGATCACGTCGCGCAGGTGGTCGGCGTACGCGGGATCCACGGGCGTGTCGAAGCCGCCGGGCGGCGCGTCCGCGAAGACCTGCCGCGGCAGGTGACCCTGCCACAGCTCGTGCATGCCACCCTCGGGGTCGCAGACGGCCATGGGCTGCCAGGTGTCACCGTGGTAGCCGCCGCGCCAGGTCATCAGCCTGGTCTTGCCCGTGTGCCCCAGCGAACGCCAGTACTGGAGGCACATCTTGACGGCGACCTCGACGGAGACCGAACCGGAGTCGGCGAGGAAGACGTGCTCCAGGCCCGGCGGGGTGATCTCGACGAGCTTCGCGGCGAGACGGACGGCGGGCTCATGGGTGAGACCGCCGAACATCACGTGCGACATCCGGCCGAGCTGCGCGGTCACGGCCTCGTTGAGCACCGGGTGGTTGTAGCCGTGGATGGCCGACCACCAGGAGGACATGCCGTCGACCAGCTCTTCGTGGCCCTCCCCCTGGGACGGTTCGGCGAGTCTCAGCCGCACCCCCGACGCGGACGCGATGACCAGCGGCTCCTGCCGTCCGGGCATCGGGCCGTACGGGTGCCAGACGTGCTGCCGGTCCAGCGCGAGCAGGTCCGCGCCGGCCGACGGCGGGAGCGTCTGCTCAGGCATTGGGGGCGATGTCCGTCCCCGCGCCGCGGCGGCGTACCGCCACCAGGTCCGACCGGAGCGCGCCGGGCTCGGCCTGGGCCGGCTGCGCCGCCACCGGGGCGGCCTCCGCGTGCGCGTGCCCGGAGCAGCCGCCGCAGGCCGAACCGCAGCCCGCGGCGTCCGCGTCCGTGTCCGACGCCGCACCCGCGCCCGAACCGCACAGCGAGGCGCCGCCGCCGGAGCCGCAGCCGCCACCGGCGGGGGCCGCCGCGTCGGAGCGGTGCGCGGGGAGGGTGGTCGTACCGGCGCCCTCCACCTCGAAACCGGCGTCCGCGATCATGTCGAGGTCGGCCTGGCCGGCCTGGCCCTCGCTGGTGAGGTAGTCACCCAGGAAGATCGAGTTGACGATGTTCAGGGCCAGCGGCTGCAGCGAGCGCAGGTGCACCTCGCGTCCGCCCGCCAGCCGGACCTCGACGTCGGGGCAGACGAACCGCGCCATCGCCAGGATCCGAAGGCAGCGCTGCGGGGTGAGGTTCCACTCCTTGGCCAGCGGAGTTCCCTCGAAGGGGATCAGGAAGTTGACCGGGACGGAGTCGGCGTCCAGCTCACGCAGCGAGAAGACCACGTCGACGAGGTCCTCGTCGGTCTCGCCCATGCCCGCGATCAGGCCGGAGCAGGCCGACAGGCCCGCCGCGTGCGCCTTCTCCACGGTGTCCACGCGGTCGGCGTAGGTGTGGGTCTTGGTGATCTGGCCGTAGGTGGCCTCGGAGGTGTTCAGGTTGTGGTTGTAGGCGTCCGCGCCCGCCTCGCGCAGCTTCTCCGCCTGGCCGTCCGAGAGCAGACCGAGGCAGGCGCACACCTCGATGCCCTCGTTCTGCTCCTTGATCGCCTCGATCGTCCTGCCGACGCGCTCGACGTCACGGTCCGTCGGACCGCGGCCGCTCGCCACCAGGCAGACCCGCTTCGCCCCGCCCGCGACGCCCGCGGCGGCGGCCTGGGAGGCCTCCTCCGGCTTGAGCCACGTGTACTTGAGGATCTCGGCCTTCGAGCCCAGGCGCTGGGAACAGTAGGAGCAGTCCTCCGGGCACAGGCCCGACTTCAGATTGACCAGGTAGTTCAGCTTGACCCGACGCCCGAACCACTGGCGGCGCACCTTGCCGGCCGCGGCCACCACGTCGAGCAGTTCGTCGTCAGAAGTCGCCAGTACGGCGAGTGCTTCTTCGCGGGTCGGCAGCTCGCGCCGCAGCCCCTTGTCCACCAGGGTGTTCAGCAGGTCCATGGACCAGATCCTGTCCCACACCACCGCCCCCGGCCAAGGAGAGATCGCACAACATGGCCGGATGGGTGTGTGTGTATCACCACACCTGACGGACCGGCCGCGGCGGTTAGGGTCGGGCAGGTCTGTGGACTGCCGACAAAACACGAGGACTCGCCGATGCCCCAGCACCCTGCCGACCCCGCGGACGTCTTCGCCTGGATCGACGCCGCGGAGAGCGTGCGGGAGCGGGCCGGACTGGTCCGCACCCTGCGCCCCCGGCCGCCG
Organism: Streptomyces yangpuensis; assembly: GCF_024666385.1. Lineage (NCBI taxonomy): Bacteria > Bacillati > Actinomycetota > Actinomycetes > Kitasatosporales > Streptomycetaceae > Streptomyces > Streptomyces yangpuensis. Next base: position 1,175,297 of record NZ_CP102514.1, on the reverse strand, counting down.
GTGTCGCCGCTGCTGGACCTCGCGAGCAACGACTACCTCGGCCTGTCCCGGCACCCCGAGACCGTCCGGGGGGCCCGCGAGGCGGCCGAGTGCTGGGGAGCCGGAGCCACCGGATCCCGTCTCGTCACCGGCACCACCGAACTGCACGCGGAACTGGAGCGGGAGCTCGCCGCCTTCTGCGGTTTCGAGGCCGCGCTCGTCCTGTCCTCCGGATACGCGGCCAACCTCGCCGCCGTCACGGCGCTCAGCGACCGGGGCACGCTCGTCGTCTCCGACGCCGGCAACCACGCCTCCATCGTCGACGGCTGCCGCCTCTCGCGCGCCGCGACCGCGGTGGTCCCGCACTCCGACCCGGACGCCGCGCGCAAGGCGCTCGCCGCGCACGAGGGCCGGACCCTGCTGGTCAGCGACTCGGTGTTCTCCGTCGACGGGGACGCCGCACCGCTCGCCGGGTACGACGCGGTGTGCCGCGAGGAGGGCGCGGCCCTGCTCGTGGACGACGCCCACGGACTGGGCGTGCTGGGGGAGGGCGGCCGGGGCGCCCTGCACGCCGCCGGACTGGCCGGCGCCCCCCACGTGGTCGCCACCCTGACCCTCTCGAAGTCACTGGGCAGCCAGGGCGGCGCCGTGCTCGGCCCCGCCAAGGTGATCCGGCACCTCGTCAACACCGCGCGCACCTTCATCTTCGACACCGGGCTGGCCCCGGCCGCCGCGGGCGCGGCCCTGGCGAGCCTGCGCCTGCTCCGGCGGGAACCGGAACGCGCCGACCGCGCCCGCGAGGTGGCCGGCCGGCTGTACGGGCGGCTCACCGCGTCCGGCCTGACCGCGGCCCGGCCGGACGCGGCCGTGGTGTCGGTACGGGCCCCGTCGGCCTCGGCGGCACTGCGCTGGGCCGCCGACTGCCGCGAGGCAGGTCTGTCCGTGGGATGCTTCCGCCCGCCGTCGGTGCCGGACGGCATCTCCCGGCTGCGGCTGACCGCCCGGGCCGATCTCACGGGGGACGAGATCGACCGGGCGGTCACGACGATCGTCCGGGCCGCGCCCGCCGGGGCCGTGGACTGCTAGACGGGCACGCGGTCGTCCGCGCGTACGGAGGCGAGGAAGCCGTTCCAGGCCGGCCCGGTGAAGAGCACGGCCGGGCCGTCCGTCCGCTTGGAGTCGCGGACGGCCAGCAGACCGTCGCCGAGGACGGCCGTTTCCACGCAGTTGTTCATTCCGGTGCTGCGGCTGCTCCGCCGCCACCGCGCAGCTCTGATCAGAAGTCCGCCGGGGCTTAAGGGGGTTGCGGACACGGGGGTGCCTCCTCTACGCGTCGTCAGCGAGTGAGCTGATGAGTTCAGACGAGTCCTGGGGCGGGAGGGCGTGCGCCTGGATGGTGCGGAACGCGGCGCCGTACGCCTCAAGGTCTTCCTTCCGCTCCAGATAGAGGCTACTCGTCAAATGGTCGAGTACCACCACATCGAGATCGGCGATGTTCGTAAATGAGAAAATGACGAACGGTCCTGTCAGGCCGAGATGACCACCCACGCTGAACGGCAGTACCTGTAGGGTCACTTGGGGGAGCCGTGCCACCCGGACCAGGTGCCGCAGTTGCTCGCCCATCACCCCGGGCCCGCCGATCTGCCGGCGCAGCACCGCCTCGTCCAGCACCGCGCTCAGCTCCAGCGGCGGATCCGCCCTCAGCACCTCCTGGCGGGCGAGCCGTACGTCGACCAGCGCGTCCACCTTCGGTTCCGGAAGCCCGCCGAGGGCGGCCCGGGTCACGGCGCGTGCGTAGTCGGGGGTCTGCAGCAGTCCCGGCACCACGGACAGTTCCACCGTACGGGCGGACCGGGCCCCCGCCTCCAGGCTGATGAAGTCCCGGTACTCCTGGGGCAGCAGCCCCCGGTAGTCGTGCCACCACTGGCGCCCCCGCCCGGTGCCGCCACCCGGTCCGGGGCCGGCGGCCGAGACGGCGAGGGCCTCCAGCAGCGCCCGCTGCTCCGGGCTCACGAGCTCTCCGTAGGCATCGAGAAGCAGCCGGATGTCCTCCGGTTTCACGCCGCTGCGGCCTGTCTCGATGCGGCTGATTTTCGACTGGTGCCATCCCATGATCCGGGCGGCCTCACCACTGGTGAGTCCGGACCGGTCACGCAGGGCACGCAGTTCCTCGCCGAGCTTGCGCCGGCGCACCGCGGGACCGTGCTGCACACCCGCCTCCTTCCACCGGCACAGGTCGCACCAGTCTGCCGTCCAAATACGCTCTTCCGTAGCAGAGTTCACCGCAACGGGCGACAGATATATGCACATCTTTGGGGAAAGGCAGGTGCGGCGCCACGATGGGTGGCACTCTGGCGTCCAGCACAGATCCGGGGAGTTTCCGACCCGGTGGGAAAGGGACGTCGCCATGGCAGACCACCAGGAAGCATCCGTCACTCTGCCGAGCGATCCCGCCTCGGTGGCCGCTGCCCGGCGCTACGTCGCGGAGGTGCTGTGCGAATGGGGACTGCCCGATGACGCCGAGACCGCGGACAGCGTCCGGCTGATCGTCTCGGAGCTGGCCACCAACGCCGTGCAGCACACTTTCGGCCAGTCGCCCACCTTCACCGTCGACATCCGTCTGGAGCGCGAGGAATGGCTCCGGGTCGGGGTGACCGACAGCCACCCGCGCTGGCCCAGGCGGCTGCCCGCCGCCGTCCAGCAGGACAACGGCAGGGGGATGGTCATCATCCGCTGGCTCGCCGCGGAGGCGGGCGGCCGGCTCTCGGTCACCCCCACCGAGGAGGGTGGCAAGACGGTCTGGATCGCCCTGCCCTGGACCGCGGGCACACCCGCCGCGGCGGCCGGCGGCTGCTGACCGCCCGACCCGGCGCCGAAGGGTCCGGGGCCCATGTCCCGATGTCCTCATGTGCGGGTGTCCCCATGTCCTCGATCCTCGTGTCCTCGTGTCCTCGTGTTTCGGTGACCCGTATACGGAAGTCGCGGTCGCATCGCCGCGCAGCCGAACCGGGAGGCTTCCCGAAACGTGGGTTAACCCGGTGGAAAAGAGCGGACCTTAGCGTGGCGGTCACGTACGGCCACCAATGATCACCCATGAGCCGGTAAAGCTGCGGTGGGCGGAACGGAAAGCCTTCCCCTGCGTTGGGCAAGAGACGCTTGGGTCGGAAATGCGCAGGTCAACAGAGTGTTGAACGCCGCTAAGGTCACCTCGGCACGAAGTCGATCTTGTCCCGGAAGCTTGGTGATACGAGTGCAACTGACACCGCACGAACAGGAGCGACTGCTCATCCACGTGGCCGCGGACGTGGCCGAGAGACGGAAGGCGCGCGGAGTGCGCCTCAACCACCCCGAGGCGGTGGCGCTGATCACTTCGCACATCCTCGAAGGGGCCCGCGACGGCCGCACGGTGGCCGAGCTGATGGCCTCCGGCCGCACCGTGCTGAGCCGCGCGGACGTCATGGAGGGGATCCCCGAGATGATCCACGACGTGCAGGTCGAGGCGACCTTCCCGGACGGCACCAAGCTCGTCACGGTCCACGACCCCATCGTCTGACAAGGAGCACCACCGCATGATCCCCGGCGAAATCGCCTTCGGGGAGGGCCCGGTGCTCCTCAACGAGGGCCGCCCCGTCACCCGTCTCACCGTGCTCAACGCCGCCGACCGGCCCGTCCAGGTCGGCTCCCACTACCACTTCGCCGAGGCCAACCCCGGCCTCGACTTCGACCGCGCGGCCGCCCACGGGCTGCGGCTCAACATCGCCGCCGGTACGGCCGTCCGCTTCGAGCCGGGCATCCCGGCGTCGGTGGAACTCGTTCCGCTGGCGGGCTCGCGGACCGTACCCGGACTGCGCGGCGAGACCGGAGGGCCGCTCGATGGCTGAGATCTCCCGCCGGGTGTACGCCGACCTCTTCGGCCCGACGGCCGGCGACCGGATCCGGCTCGCGGACACCGACCTCTTCGTCGAGATCGAGCAGGACCTCGCCGGCGGCCCCGGCCGGTCGGGCGACGAAGCCGTTTTCGGCGGCGGCAAGGTGATCCGCGAATCCATGGGCCAGGCCCGCACCACCCGGGCCGAGGGAGCGGCCGACACCGTCATCACCGGAGTCGTGATCCTCGACCACTGGGGCATCGTCAAGGCCGACCTCGGCATCCGTGACGGCCGCATCTGCGGCATCGGCAAGGCCGGCAACCCCGACACCATGGACGGCGTCGACCCCGCCCTGGTCATCGGCCCCGAGACCGAGATCATCGCGGGCAACGGGAAGATCGTCACCGCCGGCGCCATCGACGCCCACGTGCACTTCATCTCCCCGACGGTCGTCGACGAGGCCCTCGCCTCCGGGATCACCACCCTGGTCGGCGGCGGCACCGGACCGGCCGAGGGCACCAAGGCCACCACCGTCACCCCCGGGCCCTGGCACCTGGCCCGGATGTTCGCGGCGCTGGAGGCCTACCCGGTCAACATCGGCCTCCTCGGCAAGGGGAACACCACCTCCCGCGAGGCCATGCACTCCCAACTGCGCGGCGGAGCCCTAGGGTTCAAGATCCACGAGGACTGGGGGGCCACCCCCGCCGCCATCGACGCCTGTCTGAGCGTCTGCGACGAGACCGGCGCCCAGGTCGCCATCCACACCGACACGCTCAACGAGGCCGGCTTCGTCGCCGACACCCTCGCGGCCATCGCCGGCCGGACCATCCACTCGTACCACACCGAGGGCGCGGGCGGCGGGCACGCACCCGACATCATCACCGTGGTGTCCGAGCCGAACGTCCTGCCCAGCTCCACCAACCCCACCCGGCCGCACACCGTCAACACCGTCGAGGAACACCTCGACATGCTGATGGTCTGCCACCACCTCAACCCCGCCGTCCCCGAGGACCTCGCCTTCGCCGAGTCCCGCATCCGGCCCTCGACGATCGCCGCCGAGGACGTCCTGCACGACCTCGGAGCGATCTCCATCATCTCCTCCGACTCCCAGGCCATGGGCCGCGTCGGCGAGGTCGTGCTGCGCACCTGGCAGACCGCCCATGTGATGAAGCGCCGCCGCGGCTTCCTCCCCGGCGACGGACCCGCCGACAACCACCGGGCCCGCCGCTACGTCGCCAAGTACACGATCAACCCCGCCGTGGCCCAGGGGATCGCCCGCGACGTCGGCTCGGTCGAGACCGGCAAGCTCGCCGACCTGGTGCTGTGGAACCCGGCCTTCTTCGGCGTCAAGCCCGAGGTCGTCATCAAGGGCGGCCAGATCGCCTACGCGCAGATGGGCGACGCCAACGCCTCCATCCCCACCCCCCAGCCCGTCCTGCCCCGCCCGATGTTCGGCAGCCACGGCCACGCGCCCGGCCTGAACTCGCTGAACTTCACCGCCCAGGCCGCGCTCGACGACGGCCTGCCCGAACGGCTCGGACTCGGCAAGCAGTTCACCGCCATAGAGACCACCCGCAAGGTGACCAAGGCGGACATGCGCAACAACGACGCCATGCCCCGGGTCGAGGTCGACGCCGACACCTTCACCGTCACCATCGACGGCGAGCCGGTGGAGCCCGCACCCGCGGCGGAACTGCCTATGGCCCAACGCTACTTCCTCTTCTGATGGGCCTCCTCGCATGAGTCTCGCCGCCCTGCTCGTCCTCGCGGACGGCCGGTTCCCCGCCGGGGGGCACGCCCACTCCGGCGGGGCCGAGGCCGCCTGCAAGGCGGGCCGGATCCACGACGCCGCCACCCTGGAGGACTTCTGCCGGGGCAGGCTGCACACCGCCGGGCTCACCGCGGCGGCACTCGCCGCCGCGGCGGCCCTCGGGCTCGACCCGGCCGTGCTCGACGCCGCGGCCGACGCCCGCACCCCGTCGCCCGCGCTGCGCACCGCGGCCCGGCGGCTGGGCCGCCAGCTGCTGCGGGCCGCGCGGGCGACCTGGCCCGACCCCGGGCTGGAGCGGCTCGCCGCCGCGTTCCCGCGCGGCGCCCACCAGCCCGTCGTGCTCGGCCTCACCGCCCGGGCGGCCGGGCTCGGGCCGCTCGACGCCGCGCACGTGGCGGCGTACGAGAGCGTCGGCGGACCGGCGACCGCCACCGTGCGGCTGCTGGGCCTGGACCCCTTCGAGGCGAGCGGGGTCCTGGCCCGGCTCGCCCCCGAGCTCGACGCCGTCGCGGCCCGGGCCGCCGAGGCCGGACGCCGGGCGCTGCTGGACGGCCCCGAGGCCCTGCCCGCGGCCTCCTCGCCGCTGCTGGAGATCGCGGCCGAGGTACATGCCGGCTGGCCGGTACGCCTGTTCGCCTCCTGACCGCCCGCCGCCCGCCGCCCCTGACCGCCCGCCGCCCTCGCCCGCACGACGACCGCCGCCCGCCGCACGACGACCGCCGGTCGGCGCCTTCCGCCCTCTGCCCGGCGCCCGACCGCGCCGGCGCACCCCTTCGACCCCGGGAGCATCCCCATGCACCTCGACCACGCCGTCGCCCACACCCACCGCCACACCCACAGCGCCGAACCGCTGCGCGCCGACGGCACCCGGCGCGCCCTGCGCATCGGCCTCGGCGGACCCGTCGGCTCCGGCAAGACCGCCACCGTCGCCGCCCTCTGCCGCGCCCTGCGCACCGACCTGTCCATGGCGGTGGTCACCAACGACATCTACACCCGCGAGGACGCCGAGTTCCTGCTCCGCGAGGCGGTCCTGCCGCCGGAGCGGATCACCGCCGTCGAGACCGGAGCCTGCCCGCACACCGCCATCCGCGACGACATCTCCGCCAACCTGGAGGCCGTCGAAGAGCTGGAGGAGGCCTTCCGTGAGCACGCCCCGCTCGATCTGATCCTCGTCGAGTCCGGCGGGGACAACCTCACCGCCACCTTCTCCCGGGGACTCGTCGACGCCCAGATCTTCGTCATCGACGTCGCCGGCGGGGACGACATCCCGCGCAAGGGCGGCCCCGGCGTCACCACCGCCGACCTGCTCATCGTCAACAAGACCGACCTCGCCCCGCACGTCGGCTCCGACCTCGGCCGGATGGCCCGCGACGCCGCCGAGCAGCGCGGCGAACTGCCCGTCGCCTTCCAGTCGCTGCGCGGCCCCGAGGGCGTGGCCCCGGTGGCCGACTGGGTCCGCGCGCGGATCGCCGCCTGGACCGTACGGTGACCACCGCGCCCCCCGCCGCCCCGCCCGCCACGGGGGTGCGGGCCACCGCCCGCATCCACGCCGTGGCCGACGGCCGGGGCGGAACCGCACTGCCCCTGCTGGCCGGCGAGGGTCCGCTCGCCCTGCGCCGCACCCGTGGCGGGGAGGCCGAGGCCGGCGTCGTGCTCGTCGGCGCGATGAGCGCCCCGCTCGGCGGCGACCACCTCACCGTCCGTGCCACCGCCGGGCCCGGGGCCCGGCTGGCCCTGGCCTCGGCGGCGGCCACCCTGGCCCTGCCCGGCCGGGCGGGCGAGCCCGCGCGCTACGACGTGGAGCTGGACCTGGAGGACGGCGCCTCGGTGCGGTGGCTGCCGGAGCCCCTCGTCTCGGTCCGCGGCAGCGACCTGCGGGTGCACACCCGCGTCCGGCTGGCGCCGACCGCGCGCCTGCTGCTGCGGGAGGAACAGGTCCTCGGACGGCACGGGGAGCCGTCCGGTCTGCTGCGCAGCCGCCTCACCGTGACCCGCGGCGGCCGGCCGTTGCTGGACCAGGAGCTCGCCTGCGGCCCCGGCGCCCCCAGCGGCTGGGACGGCCCGGCCGGCCTCGCCGGACACCGGGCCGTCGGTCAACTCCTTCTCGTTGATCCGGTGTTCGAGACCGACCCGCCGCTGCCCGCGGTGCTGGGGGAGTACGCCGCGGTCACTCCGCTGGCCGGTCCGGCCGTCCTCGTGACGGCCCTGGCCGCGGACGCCCTCCGGCTGCGCGAGGTCCTCGACAAGGCCTGCCGGATCCACCACCGCTGACCGCGGGACGAATCGGGCACCGCTGAGCGGTACACGGCTCTCCGGTTATCGGGTTGGCAAAGAAGCCGGCACCACCCTGTCGCCGGGACGGGCCCGGACGACAGGATCCCCCTGCACGCCGACGACCGAGAGCAGCCAACCAGGCCGCCCACGGCGGCATCTGACGCAGGGGGAACAACCACGTGATACGCAACGCGGCGCTGGGGAGCGCCGCCACACTCCTCACCGGCGCACTGGCCGCGGGCCTGTTGCTCGCACCGCCGGCGGCCGCGGCCCCGGCCGACCGGGACATCCGCCTCCCGGAGACGCTGGGCGTGCAGATCGCCGCCGCCCGCGCCGCCCGCAGCGGGATCGACTGGAAGGACTGTCCCGCGGACTGGGGCCTCGCCGCCCCCATCCAGTGCGGCAGGGTCAAGGTCCCGCTGGACTACGCCAAGCCGTACGGCAGGACGATCGACATCGCCGTCGACCGCGCCGTCAGCACGGGTACGAAGGAGGAGCGCCAGGGCGCCCTCGTCTACAACCCCGGCGGCCCCGGCGGCTCCGGCATGCGCTTCCCGCGCCGCTCCACCTCCCGGAGCCCGCTGTGGGTCAACACCGCGAAGGCGTACGACTTCGTGGGCTTCGACCCGCGCGGGGTCGGCCACTCCGCGCCCATCTCCTGCATCGACCCGCAGGAGTTCGTGAAGGCACCCAAGGCCGACCCGGTCCCGGACACCGAGGCCGACAAGCGCGCCCAGCGCAAACTCGCCGCCGAGTACGCGGACGGCTGCAAGGAGCGCAGCGGTGAGATGCTGCCGCACATGACCACGCCGAACACCGCGCGCGACCTCGACGTCATCCGGGCCGCCCTCGGCGAGAAGAAGCTGAACTACCTCGGCGTCTCCTACGGCACCTACCTGGGCGGGGTCTACGCGACCCTCTTCCCGACCCATGTGCGCCGCATGATCGTCGACAGTGTGGTGGACCCGTCACGGGACAACATCTGGTACGAGGCCAACCTCGGCCAGGACGTCGCCTTCCAGATGCGCTGGAACGACTGGCAGGACTGGGTCGCCAAGAACGACGCCGTCTTCCACCTCGGCGACACCCGCGCGAAGGTCGAAGCCAAGTGGCAGGAGCTGCGCGGCAAGGCCAAGGCCGACCCGCTCGGCGGGATCGTCGGCCCGGCCGAGCTCATCGGCTTCTTCCAGAGCGCCCCGTACTACGACTCCTCCTGGGTGCCCGTCGCCCAGACCTTCGCGGCATGGGCCGCCGGTGACGAGCAGGCGCTCATCGACGCCATCGCCCCGGACATGTCGGACACCAAGGCCAACGCGGCGGCGGAGAACAGCAACGCCGTCTACACCGCCGTCGAGTGCGCCGACGCGAAGTGGCCCACCAGCTGGACGAAGTGGGACCGGGACAACACCCGGCTGCACGAGAAGTACCCGTTCCTGACCTGGTCGAACGCGTGGATGAACCTGCCCTGCGCCACCTGGAGGTCCAAGCAGCACACCCCGGTCGAGGTCGGTGCCGGGCGCGGCCTGCCGCCCGTCCTGATCGTCCAGTCCGAGCGGGACGCGGCCACCCCCTACAAGGGCGCGGTCGAACTGCACCGCCGTCTCGCCGGCTCGCGGCTGATCACCGAGCAGAACGCCGGCTCGCACGGTGTCACCAGCCTGACGAACCCGTGCGTCAACACCCGGGTGGACACCTACCTGCTGACCGGCAAGGTCGACGCCAAGGACGTGACGTGCGCCCCGCACGCCGCTCCGGTCGCCCCGGCGCCGGCCGCGGCCGCCGGCGCGCTCTCGCTCGACCACGGCACCGGTGCCGGCTGGCCGCAACGCGAGGAGCTCCCCGCCGTCCGTCGATGACGGAAGGACGGGAGGGCGGGCAGCCGCCGGGTGAGCGGTGAAGCGGGAGAAGGCTCAGCGCGTCGTGCGCCGGGCCTTCTTCCGCGCCTGCTCCTCCTCGGCCTTCACCTCGGCCGCGTACCGGTCGACGTACTCCTGCCCGGACAGGCCGAGGATCGCGTACATGATCTCGTCGGTGACCGCCCGCAGGACGGCGCGCTCGCCCTCCAGGCCGGCGTACCGGGAGAAGTCGAGCGGCTCGCCGAAGCGGATCGTGACCCGCCGGATCTTCGGGATCTTCTGCCCGGGCGGCTGGATCTCGAAGGTCCCCACCATCGCGCAGGGGATGACGGGCACCCCGGCGCCCAGGGCCATCGCGGCCACGCCCACCTTGCCCTTGTAGAGCCGGCCGTCGTGCGAGCGCGTGCCCTCCGGGTAGATGCCCAGCAGCTCGCCCTTGCTCAGCACCCCCAGCCCCTCGCGCAGGGCGGCCCGGCCGGCGTCCTTGCCGGACCGGTCCACCGGGATCTGGCCGGCGCTGCGGAAGAACGCCGCGGTGAGCCTGCCCTTGAGTCCGGGACCGGTGAAGTATTCGGCCTTCGCCAGGAAGGTGATCCGCCGCGCCAGGATCGCGGGCATCAGGAAGTGGTCGGAGAACGACAGGTGATTGCCCGCGACGATCGCGGCGCCCTCCGCCGGGATGTTCTCCAGGCCCTCGATCCGCGGCCGGAACAGCAGCCGCAGCAGTGGGCCGAGGAACACGTGCTTGAGCAAGTGGTAGAACACCAGGCCGCTCCTGTCGGTATCCCGTCGTCACGGCCATTTTACGGACGGTGAGTCCCGGGATGGAGGGGGCGGCGGTGACCTTCCTCAGGCATTGCGCGAGGCGGCCATCCCCGCGGTCAGCAGCCCCAGCACCACCCAGCCGAACCACAGCCAGCCGTTGCTGCCGAGGACCACCGAGTACGTGGCGACGGCCACCAGTGCGGCGAAGGTCATGACTGCCATCGCCTTAACGGATCCGGTCATGCCCCATGGTGGCGCGCCGGAACGGGATCGCGCTACTGGCCACGCGCTCGGAGCGAGGCGAGATACGCGTTGTACGCCTCCAGCTCCTGGTCGCCGTTGCGGTCCGCGGCCCGGTCGGAGCGCTTCGCGGCCCGCTGCTCGGAGTGGTACCACTGGTAGATCAGGGCGATCAGCACCAGCACCGAGGGGATCTCGCTGAACGCCCAGGCGATGCCGCCGCCCCACTGCTGATCGAGCAGCGGATCGATGCCGAGGGAGGCCGGCGGGTTCGCGTACGTCTTGATCATCGGCTGGCTCGCCATCATCAGGGCGATGCCGAAGAACGCGTGGAAGGGCATGCCCGCGAAGAGCTCCAGCATCCGCATGACGTAGCCCGGACGGTGCGGACCGGGGTCGATGCCCATGATCGGCCAGAAGAAGATCATGCCGACCGCGAAGAAGTGCACCATCATCGAGATGTGCCCGGTGCGGCTCTCCATCAGGAAGTCGAAGAGCGGCGTGAAGTACAGCGCGTAGAGGCTCGCGATGAACATCGGGATCGTGAAGGCCGGATGGGTGATCACCCGCATGTACCGGCTGTGCAGGAGCGCCAGCAGGAGCTCGCGCGGACCCTTGCGGCCGCGGCCCGCGGGCGGCAGCGCGCGCAGCGCCAGCGTCACCGGGGCGCCCAGCAGGACCAGGATCGGGGTGATCATGCTGATCACCATGTGCTGGACCATGTGCACGCTGAACATGACCATGCCGTAGTCGTTCAGCTTGGTGCACATCACCAGGATCACGGTGAGCACGCCGAGGGTGAACGCGATCGTCCGGCCCAGCGGCCAGGAGTCGCCGCGACGGCGCAGCCGCAGCACGCCCCACCCGTACAGGGCGAGCGCCAGCAGGGAGCCGAACAGGAAGAACGCGTCGAAGGAGAACTCCAGCCCGCGCCCGAGAGTGAACGGCGGCAAGTCCATGTGCATGTCCATGCCGTGCCCGCTGTGGTCCATCTGTTCACTCCCTCGACTGTGCTGCCCCACCACAGTAGTGCCGCCCCCGTACGCTCGTGCGCGCGGGGGCGGTCTGCCACAAATGGGACGCCGGGGAGCGGTCAGAGAACCGTCTGGGCCTCTTCGTAGCGCTCGGCCGGGACGGTCTTCAGGGTCGAGGTCGCCTCGGCGAGCGGGACCATCTCGATCTCCGTGCCGCGCAGCGCGGTCAGCATGCCGAACTCGCCCCGGTGCGCCGCCTCCACCGCGTGCCAGCCGAACCGGGTCGCGAGGACCCGGTCGTACGCGGTGGGCGTGCCGCCGCGCTGGACGTGACCCAGGATCACCGGCCGGGCCTCCTTGCCCAGACGGTTCTCCAGCTCGACGGCCAGCAGGTTGCCGATGCCGGCGAACCGCTCGTGGCCGTAGATGTCCTTGCCACGCTCCTCGAAGGCCATCGAGCCGGGCCTGGGCTTGGCGCCCTCGGCGACCACGACGATCGCGAAGCGCTTGCCCGCGGAGAAGCGCTCGCCGACGATCGCCGTCAGCTCGTCTATGTCGAAGGGGCGCTCCGGTACGACGATCGCGTGCGCGCCGGCCGCCATGCCCGAGTGCAGGGCGATCCAGCCGGTGTGGCGGCCCATGACCTCGACGACCATCACGCGCTGGTGGGACTCGGCGGTGGTCTTCAGACGGTCGAGCGCCTCCGTGGCGACCCCGACGGCGGTGTCGAAGCCGAAGGTGACGTCGGTGGAGGCGATGTCGTTGTCGATGGTCTTCGGGACGCCGACGATCGGCAGACCGGCCTGCGAGAGCAGGTTCGCGGCCTTCAGGGTGCCTTCGCCGCCGATCGGGATGATCGCGTCGAGGCCGAGGTCGGCGACGTGTCCGCGGGCACGCTCGACACCGTCGCGCAGGTGCGCGGGCTGGACCCGGGAGGAGCCGAGGATGGTGCCGCCGCGGGCGAGGATGCCGGCGACGGCATCGAGGTCGAGCTTGCGGTAGTCCGCCTCCAGCAGGCCCTTCCAGCCGTCGTGGAAGCCGATCACCTCGTCGCCGTGGTCGACGACGGCGCGGTGCACGACGGAGCGGATGACGGCGTTGAGGCCGGGGCAGTCGCCACCGGAAGTGAGCACACCTATGCGCATGGCAGAAGAGACCTTTGCAACGTGGGCCGGCGACCGGACCACGTCGTCCGGTTGGAACTACGGCCACCCTACAAGCGGTTTGGAGGTGTGCTGAACCATCCTCCACATGGTGGTCGTGATCGTCGTGCGAAACGACGTCGGCCCGGTTCTCCCTAGGGAAAACCGGGCCGAACACATGATGCGGGGGCCGCCCTGATGAGCGCTCCGCGAGGGTGCTAGGCGGGCTGCGTCGCAGCCGCGATCCGCTCCGCGCGCAGCGCCTCGTACCACCGGTCGTCTATGGCCGGCAGGGCGTTCACGTCGAGCGCCAGCTTCAGCAGCAGGTCCGCGATCTGCGGGTTGCGCGCCATCACGGGCCCGTGCATGTAGGTGCCGAACACGGTGTCGTTGTACGCGCCTTCGGTGCCGTCGCCGGTGCCGTTGCCGCGGCCCATGGTCACCCGGGCGAACGGCTTCGCCGTCGGGCCGAGGTGGGTGACACCCTGGTGGTTCTCGAAGCCCGTCAGCTGCGGCAGGCCCAGCCGCGGGTCGATGTCGGCGAGGACGTCGCCGACGCACCGCTCGCCCTCACCGCGCACGGTGACGACGTCCAGCAGGCCGAGGCCCTCCTGGCGCTGGCCCTGGTCGTTGACGAACTCTTTGCCCAGGATCTGGTAGCCGGCGCAGACGGAGAAGACGATCGCCCCGTTCGAGACGGCCCGCTCCAGACCGCCGTCGCGCAGCAGCCGCTCCGCGGCCAGGCGCTGCGGACGGTCCTCGCCGCCGCCGATCAGGTAGATGTCACCCGACGTGGGGATGGGCTGGTCGCTGCGCACGTCCACGCGCTGCACGTCCAGGCCGCGCTGGCGGGCCCGGCGCTCCACGACGAGGGCGTTGCCCTGGTCTCCGTACGTGCTGAGCAGGTCGGGGTAGACCCACACCAGACGCAGGCTGTTGTCGCTCATGCTCTTGTGTCCTCTGGAGGTATGAGTACTAGTTGCCGACGCGGCGGCGCACGTCCTGGAAGGCGGTGTAGTTGGCGATCAGCTCGATCTGTCCGGGCGGCGCGAGCTGCACGGCCTCGTCGAGGGTCTCGCACACCCGGAAGTCCAGGCCCGCGACCTCCAGGCGGACCGCGAGGTCCAGCTTGCGGTCGCCGATCACGAAGATCGGGTGGCCGGCCAGGCGCGGGTAGTCGACGTCCCACAGCCAGGAGGTGTCGGTCCCGTCGGCGCCGCGCGCGTTCACGGAGAGGATCACCGGGGTCGGCGGCGGGTCGATCAGCGAAAACGTTTCGAGCCAGCCCGCAGGGTTCTTCGCGAGCAGCAGCCGCAGCTCACGGCCCTGGAAGTGGACGACGTCGTAGCGTCCGGCGACGGCCTGTACCTGGTACATCCGCTCCAGCGCGACCTGCGGCGGGACGCCGAAGACGGCGGCCACGGCGGCCGAGGTCGCGGCGTTGGCCTTGTTGGCGCGGCCGGGCAGCTGGAGGTGGATCGGCCAGGCCGAGCCGTGCGGGTCCAGCACGTGGTCGCCGGAGAGCACCCAGGTCGGGGTCGGGCGGCGGAAGCCGCACTCGCCGCAGAACCAGTCGTCGCCCGGGCGCTGCATGACACCGCCGCAGGAGGGGCACGACCAGGCGTCGTCCTTCCACTCCTGGCCGGCCGCCACCCACACCACGTTCTGGGAGGAGGAGGCGGACCAGACGATCAGCGGGTCGTCGCAGTTGGCGACGATGACGGCCTTGGAACCCTGGAGGCCCTCGCGCCACTTCTCCGCGAGCATACGGGTCTCGGCGGCGCGGTCCAGCTGGTCGCGGGAGAGGTTGAGCAGGGCGATCACCTTGGGGGTGACGTCCCGGGCCACTCCGGCCAGGTACTTCTCGTCGACCTCGATGACGCCGTACTTGGCGTCCGAGCCGCCGGCGAGCGCCGAGGTGATGCCCGCCGGCATGTTGGCGCCGAGGGCGTTGGAGACGACCGGACCGCTGGCCCGCAGGGCTTCGGCGATCAGCCGGGTCGTCGTGGTCTTGCCGTTCGTCGCTGATACGAGGACGACGTCGAGGTGTTGCGCCAGCGCGCCGAGAAGATCGGGGTCGAGCCTGAGTGCGACCTTGCCGCCGATCACCGATCCGCTTCCGCGTCCCGCGGCCCGCGACACCGCCGCCGCGGCCTTGCCCGCCGTCACGGCCAGCTTGGCCCGCGGCGAAAGCGGCTCCGTGTTGCCTGCCATCGTCCCTTGTCCTCCTAGCGTCGGTCGGCCCCAGCCTATCCAGTACCGGCCGGAGCCTTGACCGCGGCGCCCCCGCCCCGCCGCGGATCTCCTCATATAGTCGCCCGTCGTAGGCTTACGGCCATGCGACAGCGCCTCATCCCCGGTACCACCGGACTCGTCCGCACCATGAGCCTGCTGGGTGATCCGGTGCTCCACTCGCCCTGCCCGGAGGTCACCGAGTTCGGCCCGGCCCTCGACCGCCTCATCGAGGACATGTTCGCGACGATGTACGCCGCCGAGGGCGTCGGCCTCGCCGCGAACCAGATCGGTGTCGCCCAGCGGGTGTTCGTCTACGACTGTCCCGATGACGAAGACGTACGGCACGTCGGGCACATCGTCAACCCGCGCCTGGTGACGGCCGACGGGGACGAGTTCCTGGGGCCCGAGGGCTGCCTGTCCCTGCCGGGGCTGGAAGCGGGCACCGTCCGCTTCGACCACGCGGTCGTGGAGGGGGTCACCTCGGACGGCGCGGCGGTACGGATCTCCGGGACGGGTTTCTTCGCGCGCTGCCTCCAGCACGAGTGCGACCACCTCGACGGGACCGTGTACGCGGACCGTGTGACGGGGATGCGGGCCCGCCGGCTGCGGCGGGCGATCGCGAAGACGCCCTGGGGAGCCGAGTCGCCGCGCGGCTAGCGCGGCCAGGCGGATCACTCCCGGGGCGGCCCGGGAACCCGGCTCCGCCGGGAACCGGGCTCTGCCCGGGCCCGCGCCTCGAACGCCGGCGAGGCCGGAGTTGCCCCGGCGCAGCCCGGAAATCGTCAGAAGCCCGGGCCGTCCTCGCGGTTGCCAGCGGTGGCCAGGCGGCCCCAGAGGAGATCGGTGAGGCCCGCGACCAGGTCCGCGCGCTCGCAGGGGCGTTCGCCCAGCCACCAGTCGCCGGCCGCGTGCATCATGCCGACGATGCCGTGGCCCCAGACCCGCGCCAGCTGTTCTCCGCCGGGGCCGAGGTCGACGCGCTCGCTGATCACCTGGGCCAGCTCCTCGCCCAGCCGGCGCAGCAGCGGCGCCGAGTGCAGGCCGACGTCGAAGCCCCGTTCGGCGGTGTGGGAGTCCTCGGCCGGGTGCATCAGGAAGCGGTACACCTGCGGGCGGGCCTCGATGGCGGCCAGGTAGGTGTCGAGGGTCGACTCCACCCGCCGGCGGCGCTCGGCGGGGGCGTCGAGCGCCGCCCGCAGCGAGTCGAGCAGCGCGTCGGTGTGCCGGACGGCGAGTGCCTGGTAGAGGCCCGCCTTGTCCCCGAAATGCCGGTAGAGGATGGGCTTGGTGATGCCGGCCTCGGCCGCGATGGCGTTCATGGAGGCCTTGGGGCCGTCCCTGAGCACGACCCGGTCGGCGGCTTCGAGCAGCTCGCGCCGACGGCGTTCGGCCGCTCCCGGTTCGCCGGTCTGCTGCGTGGTCTCCATGACGTGTTCTCTCCCCGCCCTTGCGATGTGCGTGACGCCCACGCAACGTAACACCCGAGGCACCCCGGCGATCGAATCGGCGGACCCTACCTGACGGCCGCCGACGGCATCGCTCGTGCTTGACAGTGCTTACTCGTCGGTAACAGACTGTGGCCCCCAGGCAGGTTACCGCTGGTAACTTCCGGACCGAACGCGTACGACAGGTGGAGGGGACATGGCGGAGTTCACCATGGAGCTGAACGACGACCAGAAGCAGGTGCGGGACTGGATCCACGGCTTCGCGGCCGATGTGATGCGACCCGCCGCCGCGGAATGGGACGAGCGCGAAGAGACTCCGTGGCCCGTCATCCAGGAGGCCGCCAAGGTCGGCATCTACTCGCTGGACTTCTACGCCCAGCAGTTCTTCGACCCGACCGGGCTCGGCATCCCGATGGCCATGGAGGAGCTCTTCTGGGGCGACGCCGGCATCGCGCTGTCCATCGTCGGTACCGGGCTCGCGGCGATCGGCGTCGTGGCCAACGGCACCGAGGAGCAGATCGGCACCTGGATCCCCCAGATGTACGGCACCCCCGACGACGTGAAGGTCGCCGCCTTCTGCTCCTCGGAGCCGGACGCCGGCTCGGACGTCGGTTCGATGCGCACCCGGGCCGTCTACGACCAGGCCAAGGACGAGTGGGTGCTCAACGGCACCAAGACCTGGGCCACCAACGGCGGTATCGCCAACGTCCACATCGTCGTGGCCGTCGTCGACCCGGAGCTGGGCACCAAGGGGCACGCCTCCTTCATCGTGCCGCCGGGCACGCCCGGGCTGTCGCAGGGGCAGAAGTTCAAGAAGCACGGCATCCGCGCCTCCCACACCGCCGAGGTGGTCCTGGAGGACGTACGGATCCCCGGCAACTGCCTGCTCGGCGGCAAGGAGAAGCTGGACGAGCGGCTCGCCCGGGCCCGCGAGCGGGCCCGCAGCGGCGGGGGCGAGCGGGTCAA
Source organism: Streptomyces yangpuensis (assembly GCF_024666385.1). Lineage (NCBI taxonomy): Bacteria > Bacillati > Actinomycetota > Actinomycetes > Kitasatosporales > Streptomycetaceae > Streptomyces > Streptomyces yangpuensis. The sequence continues at coordinate 1,157,781 of NZ_CP102514.1, read as the reverse complement.
GAACGCGGCCATGGCGACCTTCGAGGCCTCGCGGCCGGCCGTCGGGGCGATGGCGGTGGGCACCGCGCGCGCCGCGTACGAGGTGGCCCTCGACTACGCGAAGACCCGTACGCAGTTCGGCCGCCCGATCATCGACAACCAGGGCGTGGCCTTCCAGCTCGCCGACATGCGCACGCAGATCGACGCCGCGCGGCTGCTGGTGTGGCGGGCGTCGTGGATGGCGGTCGCGGGGCGGCCCTTCGAATCGGCCGAGGGGTCGATGTCCAAGCTCTTCGCGAGCGAGGTCGCCCAGAAGGTCACCGCCCAGGCCGTCCAGATCCTCGGCGGCAACGGCTTCACCCGCGAGTACCCGGTCGAGCGGATGCACCGGGACAGTGCGATCTACACGATCTTCGAGGGCACCAGCGAGATCCAGCGGCTGGTGATCGCGCGGACGATCTCCGGCATGCCGATCCGCTAGCGCGGAGCCGAGCCACCCCCCGGGGCCCTGCGGCCCCGCAACCCCACCCCACGGGGCCCTGCGGCCCCGCTACCCCTCCCTGCGGGGCGCTGCGGCCCCGCACCCTGCGGGGTGCTGCGGTCCCGTGCCCGCGCCCGGCGGGGCTGCGGTCCCGCTACCCGACCGCGTGGGGCACTGCGGTCTTGCTCTGCGCCGTGGCCGCCGGGCCCTGCGGCTCCGCTACTTCGCGCTGCCCTGCGGTCCCCCCCGGGGGGCTTTGCGGCCCCGCAATTTCGCGCTCCGGGCAGGGTTTGCCTTCGGGCTCAGGTGTGCAGGAGGCGGGTGAGGGCGCGGGTGAAGACGAGGTGGGCGGCCTTCGCCACCAGAGGGTCCAGGGCGCGGGGGAGGCCGCGCAGGCGGAGGTCCTCGCGCCAGTGGATCTCCGCACCGCCCGTGGGGAGGGGGCGGATCTCGATCTCCGCCCAGCCCGTCACGGGACGGCCGCGCTTCTCCAGCCGGACCAGCCCCGGCGAGTCCGCCGCGGGGGGCTGCCAGACGACGACCTCCATGCGGTCGTCGAATGTGATCCTGCCCACACCCGTGCGGGCGGTGAAGATCGTCCCCACCCGCGTCGGCGGCGCCGTCTCGATGATCGTCCGCGTGAGAGGGACCTGCGCCCCGTGGCGCTCCCAGTCGGTGAGCCTCGACCACGCCTCGGCGGCCGGCGCGGACGTACGGTGAACGATCCGGATAACGGGCATGAGCGCATGGTAATCGGGCATACACACCGTGAACTGGACGGCGAATATGGGTTCCGTCCGGGGGTGGCGATCAGTAATACTCGCCGCCACCGTGGATCGCGGATTCGACCGGGTGACCACCGGCCCTCCCGCCCCACATCGCGAGGAGGTGCGCCATGTGCTCCCACCAGCCCCCCTGCCCAGCCGCCGACAGCGCCGACCACGACGCCGCCCGCAGTGTGGCCTCCCATCCCGAACAGGGATGGAGCCTGCTGTGCAACGGAGTCGTGATCTTCGACGACACCGGTGAACTGCTCCCCGACAGCCGCACGGTGGAACCCCGCCGCCCGGCCCTGGTCTGAGCGAGGAGGCAGCATGCGCCAGCAGCTGATCCGCAAGCCCGTCCCCAAGCCCGCCCCCCGAGACCTGGATCTGCGCACACCGTCGGGCAGACCCCTCCCGTACTGACGGGAGCCCCGGCGAAGTTACGCAGCGCGCCGTCCACGGGCCGGACTCAGCCCGTGGGCGCCGCCGCCCCGCCGCGGAACGCCGCCTCGAAGGCCGCGTCCCCGATCGCCGCCCTGGCCTGCCGTTCGCCCTGGTCGCGTACGGCCCTCAGGGACGGTGAGCCCATCTGCGGCCGGCCCACGGTCCGCCACCACGCGTGGCCGGTGCCCAGCAGGCGCGCCGCCAGTTCGCCGTCGCCCAGCCCGGCCACCGCCGCGGCCAGCAGGTCCAGGCCCAGTGCGATGCCCAGCCGGTCGCCGAGGAGCCGCTTCCCGGACAGCATCGCCCGTACGTGGCGGGCGGCCTCCCCGTGGTCGCCCAGGCTCAGCGCGGCCACCGCCAGGATGTAGTCCGCGTAGCCCCGCATCCACCGTTCGCCCAGCTCCGCACACGCCTCGCGCAGCGACCTCGCCTCCTCGGTCGCCTCCCCGAAGCGCCCCAGGGCGCACAGCGAGTAGCTGGTCGACAGCTTGCACAGGAGCCAGCCCGGCCCGGTGGTCCGTCCGCCGTGCGCGGCCCGGGCCTGCGGGCCGGCCAGTTCCAGGGCGCGTACCGGGTCGCCCGGCATGAGGACGGACGCCGCGTGCAGGTAGGCGGCGCGCAGCTCCCGTTCGGGGTCGGCGAGGTGGGCGGCGTCCCGCGCGCACTGCTCGCCGACGCGCCGGGCCTCGTCCATGTCGCCCTGGAGCACCATCGTGAGCCCCAGGGACCACAGGGCCTGGTTGTACGCGACCTCCGTGCGCGGGGCGATCTCCAGGGCCCGTTCCAGGAAGGCGCGGCCCTCGTGCACGTGCCCGCACGCGAACCAGTAGAACCACAGGGCGCCGGCCATCTCCAGCGCCGCCGTCGGGTCGGCGGTGAGCAGGTGCTCCAGGGCGGTGCGCAACTGTGCGTGCTCGGCGGTGATCCTGCGGTACCAGTCCACCTGTCCCGGCCCCATCCAGCCCCGGTCGGCGGCGTGCGAGAGTGCCGCGTACCAGTGGGCGTGCCGGGCGGTGACCAGTTGTGTCTCGCCGAGCTCGGCCAGCCAGTCGTGCCCGTACTCGCGGATCGTGTCCAGCAGCCGGTAGCGGGCGCCGGCGCCCCGCTCCTCGGTGCGCAGGACCACGGACTTGGCGGCGAGACCGGCCAGTACGCGTTCCACCCGGGCGGCGGGCAGCGGTCCGCCCGCGCACACGGCGCGTGCCGCGGCGATGTCGAAGTCGCCGGTGAACACCGAGAGCCGGGCCCACAGCAGCCGTTCCAGCGGCTCGCACAGTTCGTGGCTCCAGCCGATCGTGGTCCGCATCGTCTGGTGCCGGGGCGGCCGGGGGACGCGGACGTCCGACAGCATCTCGAAGCGCTCGCCGATCCGCTCGGCCATCTGCTCCACGGTCCACAACCGCAGCCGGGCGCCCGCGAGTTCCAGGGCGAGGGGGATCCCGTCCAGGCGCCGGCACACCTCGGTGGCGACCGCGGTCCGCTCCGGGTCGGCGAAGACGGCGGCGGCGCGCGGGGTCGCGGTGAGGGCGCGGGCCCGGAAGAGGGCCAGGGCGTCGCTGTCGGGACCCTCGCAGGGCAGCGGGCGGACCTCGACGACCTCCTCGGTCGCACAGCGCAGTGGCTCCCGGGAGGTGATCAGGATGGTCAACCCGGGGGCGGACTGCAGCAGTTCGCCCGCCAGGTGGCGGCAGTCGGAGACCAGGTGCTCGCAGGTGTCCAGGACGAGCAGGAGCTCCCGGTCGGCCATCCACGCGCACAGCTCCTCGTCGAGCGGGCGCGGGGTGTGGTCGGCGAGGCCGACGGCATGCGCGACCGTCGCGGTCAGCAGGGCGGGATCGCGCAGTGGGGACAGGTCGACCCACCAGACGCCGTCCGGCCGGGTCTGGCCGGTTTCGGCGACCGCGCGCAGGGCGAGCCGGGATTTGCCGACGCCCCCCACCCCGGTCAGCGTGATCAGTCTGCGCTCGCGCAACAGCTGCCGGATCAGGTTCAGTTCGGGCTGTCTGCCGATGAAGCTCGCCGGTTCCGGCGGCAGGTTTCCCAGTGGTGTCCCGGCGCCCGGGGCGGGGACGCCGGCCGTGGGATCTGGCTGATTGTCATTGACCGAGTACTCACCGAACACGGGAGTATTGTGCGTGATCTCCTGCCCCACCGGGCCGTCGGAGCGGGAACGGTGCCGCGGGGTCACCCCGCGAGGGAGATCCGCCGTTCCGCCGAGAAGGCCCCCCAGTTGCCGTCGGGGAGCCTGGCTCGCAGTGTGACGGTCCATTCGGTGCCGGCGGGCTCCGTCACCATGAGGCGGTGTTCCACCCGTCCGGTGGGTACGGCGCCCGCGCCGAACTGGATGACCGTGGTGGGCCGTCCGTTGACGTACAGCTCGTACTCGGCGGTCGGGCGCCCGGTGTCCGGGGCGGTCCAGGTGAGCGTGACGGCGCCCGGTGAGGCGGTCGCGGTGAGGTCGGCGGGCGCGGTGCCCGGGCCGTCGCCGGAGGCGGGCGGCGTGCTCACGTCCACGGCCGGGCCGTCGGGGGAGGAGTTGTCCGCGCCGTCCCGGGCGCGGACCGTGAAGGTGTAGACGGTGTCGGGCCGGAGGCCGGTCAGCACGGTCGTGTTCTCGCCGGGCCCGGCGGTGTGGATGCGTACGCCGCCCTGGTGGACGTCGTACGCGGTGACACCTGTGTCGTCCGTCGAGGGGGCCCACGAGATCCGGGCGGAGCGGGGGCCGGTCGCGCCGGCCTCGGTGGTGGCGGGGGCGGTGGGTGCCGTGCGGTCCTCGGCCTTCGCCGCCGGGGTGGTCACGGCCGCGGCCGGTCCGGCCTCGGAGAGGTTGCCGGCGGAGTCCAGGGCCCGCACCGTGAAGGAATAGCCGGTCTGCGGGGTGAGGCCGGTGATGTCGACCATGGTCTTCTCGGCGGGGAGTTCCCGCACCGGCTTTCCGGCCTCGAAGACCTGATAGCGCGTCACTCCGTCCCGGTCCGGCGCCGCGTTCCACATGACGTGCACGGAGGTGGCGCTGCCGGCCTGGGCGGTCAGTCCGGTGGGGGCGGACGGCGGCTCGGTGTCCGGGGCGGTGCACGCGGTGAGGCCGGTGAGCCCGGTCAGGCCCGCGATGCCGGCGAGGGTCAGGAAGAGGGCGAGCGTGGGGGCGCTGCGTCGCACGGGGTGCCTTCCTCGGCTTCCGTAAAGGTCTAGACATATATGGCACGGAAGGCCGGAGGGCGACAAGACCTGCGCGTGGATGACCGGCGATGTGACCCGATTCGTCGACTTCTGATCACCTCTGGCATTATTGCCAGCTCTTTGCAATAACGGATGAACGCGAACAGGGATGTGCAGAGCATGACGGCCCGGACAGTACGGGGAGCGGCCAGGGCGACGGTGGCCGCCGCACTCATCACGGGCGTGGCAGCCTGCTCCGCCCCCGGAGCCGGACCCGGCGGCGCGGCCGCCGCCGACTCGGTCGTGGTCGGCATCGCCACCGAGCCGGAGAGCCTCAGCCCGCTCCTGGGCTACGGCAAGGACGGCAACTCCAAGGTCTTCGACGGTCTGCTCACGCACGACGCGGACATGAAGCTGAAGCCCGCCCTGGCCGAGCACCTCCCCGGGGTCTCCGCGGACGGACGCACCTACACCTTCACCCTGCGCCGCGGCGTCACCTTCAGCGACGGCGCCCCCTTCTCCGCCAAGGACGTCGTCTTCACCTACCGGACCATCCTCGACACGGGGACGAACAACGCCTCCAAGACCGAGCTGGACGCGATCGAGAGCGTCGAGGCGAAGGGCGAGGACACCGTCGTCTTCACCCTCAAGTACCCCTACGCGCCCTTCGCCGAGCGGACCGTGCTGCCCATCGCCCCCGAGCACATCGCGGGCGCGCAGGACGTCAACAGCGGCGACTTCACGACGCGGCCCGTCGGCACCGGCCCCTACGTGCTCGTCGGCTGGTCCAAGGGCGAGAAGCTCAGCTTCAGGGCCAACCCCCGATACTGGGGCGGCGAGCCCGCGGTCAAGAAGTTCACCATGGCCGTGATCAAGGACGACGACGTCCGTGCCACCCGGCTGCGCTCCGGCGAACTGGACGGCGCCGTCCTGCCGCCGAACCTGGCCGAGGGCTTCGCCAAGGACGCCTCGCGCCGCACCTACGCCGCCAAGACCTTCGACTACCGCAACGTCACCCTCCCCACGCACCACAAGGTCACCGGCGACCTCGCCGTCCGGCAGGCACTCGACATCGCCGTGGACCGCACGGCCATGGTCGACAAGCTGCTCGAAGGCGCGGGCAAGCCCGCCTTCGGCCCGGTGCCGACCGACAGCCCGTGGTTCACGGCCGGCACCGAGCGCCGCCACGACCTCGACCGGGCCCGCAGGATCCTCGACGACGCAGGCTGGAAGGCGGGCGAGGACGGGATCCGCGTCAAGGACGGGGTCCGCGCCGCCTTCCCGCTCTGGTACACCTCCGGCGACAAGATCCGCCAGGACCACGCCCTCGCCTTCGCCTCCGACGCCAAGAAGGCCGGTATCGAGGTCACGGCAGAGGCCGGGACCTGGGAGGTCATCGAACCGCGGATGAAGACCGAGGCCGTCCTCGCGGGCGGCGGCTCACCGGCCGACCCGGACTTCGACCAGTACCTGCTGCTCACCTCGTCGCTGGGCGGCGACGGTTTCAACAACATGGCCCGGTACGACGATCCGGCCGTGGACGCGGCCCTCGCCGAAGGCCGCCGCAGCGCCGACCCGGCCGTCCGCAAGGCCGCCTACGACACGGTGCAGCGGCGCCTCGCCGACAACCCGGGCTATGTCTTCCTCACCCACATCGACCACCTCTACGTCGTGAACGACCGGTGGGCCGGGCTCGGCACCCAGGTGGAGCCGCACGACCACGGTCTCGGCGCCGGCCCCTGGTGGAACGTCGAGAGCTGGAAGCCCGAGCCGAAGCAGAAGTGAGCCGCCCCCAGTGACCACCCGCTCCGTCCGCCTCCCCTGGAGGCCGATGGCGCGCATGGCGGGGCGGCGGACCCTGTCCGCCGCCCCCGTCCTGCTCGCCGTCACCTTCGGCGTCTTCGCCCTCGCCGCACTGTCCCCCTTCGACCCCGTCAAGGCCTACGCCGGCACCGCCGGACTCACCGCCTCGCAGGCCGAACTCGACCAGTTGCGGATCAACCTCGGCGTCGACCGGCCCCTGGCCGTCCGCTGGTGGGACTGGCTGACCTCGGCGCTCACCGGCGACCTCGGGACCTCCGCCGTCATGCGCCAGCCCGTCGCCGACGTCATCGCGGAGCGGGTGGGCTGGTCGGCGCTGCTCGCGGCCTGCGCCTTCACCCTGGCCGTCCTCGCGGGCACCGCGCTCGGGGTGCTCGCCGCACGCCGGGCGGGCGGCCCGCTGGACCGCGCCGTGTCCGCACTCGCCTACACCCTGGAGGCGGCCCCGGCCTTCTGGCTGGCCCTGCTCGCCATCTGGTTCTTCTCGGTCCGGCTCGGAGCGCTGCCCTCGGGCGGCCTCACCGACGCGGGCAGCGACACCGTCACCCCCGGGCAGGTCGCCTCCCACGTGGTGCTCCCCGCACTGGTCCTGGGCGTCACCCAACTGCCCTGGTTCTTCCTCTACGTCCGCCAGGGCGTGGCCGACGCACTGGCGGAGGACCCCGTACGCGGGGCCCGCGCACGCGGTCTGGCCGAGCGCAGGGTCCTGCTCGGGCACGCTTTGCGCTCCGGCATGCTGCCGATGCTGACGCTCGTAGGCTCCCGGGTACCCGAACTGATCACCGGCGCCCTCCTGGTGGAGACGGTCTTCAGCTGGCCCGGCGTCGCCGCGGCGACCGTACAGGCGGCCACCTCCGTCGACTTCCCGCTCCTGGCCGCCCTGACGGTGCTGGCCACCGCCGCCGTACTCGCCGGGAACCTCCTCTCCGACCTGCTGTACGGGCTGGCCGACCCGAGGGTGGGCTTCGATGGCTGAGCAGGTCTGGCGCCCGCAGGGGCGTACCCGGCGCTCCACCCGCACCCTGCGGGTCCGCGCCTGCGTAGCCGTCATGGCCGTGATCGCGGCGGCCGTCCTGCTCGTGCCCCCGCTGGCGCACCTGGACCAGCAGGCGGTCGACCTGGCGGCGAAACTGCAACCCCCCTCGTGGGACCACCCCTTCGGCACCGACGACCTCGGACGCGACCTGCTGCTGCGCTGCGTCTACGGACTGCGCGTCTCCCTCTTCGTCGGACTGGTGGCCGCACTCGTCGCCACCGTGATCGGCACCGCGGTAGGCGCGGCCGCGGGCGCGCTCGGCGGCTGGACCGACCGGGTGGCGATGCGCGCGGTGGACACCCTCTCCTCCGTCCCGCACCTGCTCCTGGGCATCTTCGTCGTGGCGGTGTTCCGCCCGGGCGTCTGGCCCGTCGTGGCCTCCGTCGCGGTCACCCACTGGCTCTCGACGGCCCGGATCGTCCGCGCGGAGGTCATGTCCCTTCGCGCCCGGGCCTACGTGGACGCCGCCGTCTCCGGCGGAGCCTCGCGGTGGCGGGTCGCCGTACGGCACCTGGTGCCCGGCGTCCTCCCGCAGGCGGGCCTCGCCGCCGTGCTGATGATCCCGCACGCGATGTGGCACGAGTCCGCCCTCTCCTTCCTCGGCCTCGGACTGCCGGCCCACCAGGCGAGCCTGGGCAACCTCGTGCAGACCGCGCGCGGTTCACTGCTCGCCGGCGCTTGGTGGCCCACCCTCTTCCCCGGCCTCCTCCTGATCCTCCCGACCCTGGCCATCGCCGGTCTCGCGGGCACCTGGCGCGACCGCCTCAACCCGCGCCGCCGCTCGGAGCTGACCCTGTGACCCCCTCGCCCCCCGCCACCCGCGCCGGAGCCGGCACACCCCGCCCCGGCGAGACCGGACCCGTCCTGCACGTCGAGGACCTCTCCGTCCGCTTCCGCATGCCCGCGGGCCGGTACGTGGAGGCCGTCACCGGCGCCACCTTCGCCCTCGGCCCCGGCGAGAGCCTCGCCCTCGTCGGGGAGAGCGGCTGCGGGAAGTCCGTACTGGCATCCGCCCTTCTCGGCCTGCTCCCCGGCAACGCCGAGACCGCCGGATCGGCCCGGCTCGCCGACGGCCTCGACCTGCTGGCCGCCGACGAGCGCACCCTCGCCCGGACCGTACGCGGCCGACGCGTCGGCCTGGTCCCGCAGAGTCCGGCCGCGCACCTCACCCCGGTCCGCACCGTCGGCGCCCAGCTGGAGGAGACCGTGCGCGAACTGGCCGGCACCGCATACGCCGGCCACACCACGGAGGCCCCGGAGGCGGGCACCGGCCCGGCCGCCGGGGGACGGGGCCCGTCCTCCGGCGCGTCCGACCGCCCTGCCCGCCGCGGCCGCCGGCACCGGCTCGCCGCCCTGCGCGCGGCCGCCCGGGCGGCGGCCGGGCGCGCCGCCTTCCCCGCCTCCCACCTCGACCGCCACCCCCACGAGCTCTCCGGCGGCCTCGCCCAGCGCGCGGCCACCGCCCTCGCCCTCGTGGGCGACGCCCCGCTGCTCCTGGCCGACGAACCGACCACCGGCCTCGACCGCGACCTCGTCGAGCGCACCGTCGACGAACTCCGCGCCCACACCCGCGCCGACGGCCGGGCGCTGCTGGTGATCACGCACGACCTGGCCGCGGCCGAGCGGATCGCCGACACCGTCGCCGTCATGTACGCGGGACGGATCGTCGAGATCGCCCCGGCCGGAGCCTTCTTCGGCAGCCCCGGACCCCGCCACCCCTACGCACGGGGCCTCCTCGACGCCCTCCCCGAACGTGCCTTCACCCCCGTCCCCGGGGCCCCGCCCGAGCTCGGCGCGCTCCCGCCGGGCTGCGCCTTCGCCGCCCGCTGCGCCGCCGCCGACCCGCTCTGCCGTACCCGGCGGCCCATGCTCACCGAAGGGGTGGCCTGCCACCATGCTTGAGCTCGACGACATCACCGCCGGCTACGACCGCCGCGCCCCCGCGGTCCGCGGCGCCCACCTGAGCCTGCGCCCGGGGGAGTCCCTCGGCCTGCTCGGGCCGAGCGGCTGCGGCAAGTCCACCCTGGCCCGCGTCGCCGCGCTGCTGCACCGGCCGGACCGGGGGACCGTCACCCTCGACGGCCACACCGTCACCGGCTTCTTCCACCGGGCCCCCCGCTCCCTGCGCACCGCGGTCGGCGTGGTCTTCCAGCAGCCGCGTCCGGCCGCCGACCCCCGCCTCAGGCTGCGCGACCTCGTCGCGGAACCCCTCCGGGCGACCGGCCGGCGTACGGAAGCGGGCCCGCGCGTCGCCGAGTTGGCGGAGCGGGTGGGACTCGGCGCGGACCTGCTGTCCCGCCGCCCCCACGAGGTCAGCGACGGCCAGCTGCAACGTGCCTGTCTGGCCAGGGCCTTGGTGCTGCGGCCGCGCTGGCTGGTCTGCGACGAGATGACCGCGATGCTGGACGCCTCCACCACGGCCGCGCTGGTCGCGGTCGTCGAGGACTACCGCGCCGAGACGGGGGCCGGACTGCTCGCGGTGGGCCACGACCCGGTGCTCCTCGACCGCTGGTGCGGACGCACGGTCCACTGGAACGAGATCGTCAAGCACTGACCGCCCGTCACGGACGGTCAACACCCGTACGGCGGACACGTCGTTCGCCCGGAAGCACCCCGCTCTGCGCGACCATGACGGTGACTCAGGAGGTCTCGATGGTGCTTTCCCTCTCCGTGGTCGTCCTGCTCCTCATCCTCGCCTGGATCTTCCTGCGCAGCGGCGGGCTGAAGTTCTCGCACGCCCTCGTCTGCGTCCTGCTCGGCTTCTACCTCGCCAGCAGCAGCATGGCCGCGACCATCCACAACGGCCTGACGGCCACCGCGAACGTGGTCTCCAGCCTCAACCCCTGACCGACTGTTGCGCCTTCGTGAATCATCCGGCGCGTGCATGGACTCCTCGGGCACCGCGATCTAGCGTCTGGCGGCGGCGCGATGTCAGACGCAATGTCAACAGACCTGTTGCGACACGGAGGAAGTCCGGATGTTCCGAAGAGCGCTGAACTGCGCCGTCCTGCCCGTCGTGGCCGTTTTCACGGTGCTCCACGGCGGCTCCCCGGCCCAGGCCGAGGAGATACCCAAGGCACCGGGCCACCGGCTGATCACCCACTACGAAGGCGGCCCCGCCACCGCCGCGCCACTGCCGGGCGAGGCCCCGCCGCAGCACCCGTACCTCGCACCCAACGGCCGCAGCGGCATGCACTCCGACGCGGCCGGCAGCGCCACCTCCCCCTGGGCGGGGCCGCTCGGCAGGAACCTGCAGGTGACCAGCGAGAGGATCGCGGCGCTCGGCGGCGAGTGCGCCACCGCAACCTTCGACTCGGGCGGCCGCCTCGTCACGGTGTGCGGCACCTTCTCGGGCTTCACGGTCAAGCTCCTGGAGCCCCGTACGCTCGCCACGCTCGCCGAGTACCGGCTCCCGCAGCGCCCCTCCACCGTCGAGGCGATCACCTCGCTCGACTTCGCGAAGATCTTCAAGGACACCTCCGGCGGCGCCTACTTCTACCTGGACAACCAGGACCGCGCCGTCCTCGCCGACTCCCGCCAGCACATCCTGCGCCTCGCCCACTCCCAGAACCCCGACGGCACCTGGAAGTTCACCGTCGACGACGACTGGGACCTCACCGGCCACGTCCCGCACGACTGTGTGACCTGGACCAACCTGCGGCCCAGCGGCACCTGCGACCCCGTCACCTCCGTGATGCCGGACTGGGAGGGCCGCATCTGGTGGGTGACCCGCCAGGGCCGGGTCGGCACGGTGGACCCGCAGACCGCGCAGATCCGCTCCCTGCGGCTGGACGGCGAGGAGATCCAGAACTCCTTCTCCGTGGCCGAGGACGGTGTCTCCATCGTCTCCGACCACGCGCTGTACAGCTTCCGGGCCGCCGCCGACGGCACCCCCCATGTGCAGTGGCGCCAGACCTACGACCGCGGCACCGGCACCAAGCCCGGTTCCGTCAACCAGGGATCGGGCACCACACCGGACCTCTTCGGCGACGGCTACGTCGCCATCACCGACAACGCCGACGACCGGATGAACGTCCTCGTCCACCGGCGGGGCACGGACGTCGCCGAGGACCGGCGGCTGGTCTGCAAGGTGCCCGTCTTCGGCTCCGGCGCCTCGACCACCGACAACTCCCTGATCACCTGGGGCAACAGCATCATCGTCGAGAACAACTACGGCTACGAGAACCCCACCAGCCTGCTGCTGGGCAAGTCCGTCGTGGGCGGGGTGACCCGCATCGACGTCCGCCCCGACGGCAGCGGCTGCGACACGGTGTGGGAGAGCGCCGTGCGCGCACCATCCGTGGTCCCCAAGCTCTCCACCGCGAACGGGCTGATCTACTTCTACGAGAAGGAGCCCAACGCCTGGGGGATCGACGGCTGGTACCTCACCGCCGTGGACTTCCGCACCGGTGAGCGGCGCTGGCGGCAGCTGACCGGCACCGGCCCGCTCTACGACAACAACTGGGCTCCCATCACGCTCGGCCCCGACGGCACCGCGTACGTCGGCGTCGTCAACGGCATCGTGGCGGTCCGTGACCGCTGACCCCCGCCCTCGGACCCGGACGCCGGGCCGGCCCCTCATCGGGCCGTCCCGGCGTTCCGGGACGACGGGCCGGCCTGGCCGGCCCGCAGCCGGTCGATCGCCTCCAGCCGCGCTCCCACGTCGAGGTCCCACAGCCGTACGGTGCCGTCCGTGCTGCTGCTCGCCACCGTCCCCCCGTCCGGGGCGAAGGCGACGCCCCACACGGCGTTCGTGTGTCCCGAGAGCGCCGCCAGCGTGCGCCGGCCGACCACGTCCCACAGCCGCACCGTGCGGTCGTTGCCGCTGCTGGCGAGCGTGCGGCCGTCGGGGGAGAAGGCGATGCCCCGAGCCGACCCGGTGTGACCGGACAGGGCCGACTCGAAGCGGTGGCGGCGCGCGTCCCACAGCCGTACGGTCCCGTCGTTGCCGCTGCTGGCGAGCGTACGGCCGTCGGGGGAGAAGGCCACGCCCCGCACCGCACCCGTATGACCGGTGAGCGTGGCCAGCGGGCGGCCGCCGGGCACGTCCCAGAGGCGGACCGTCAGATCGTCACCGGCGCTGGCCAGGGTGTGCCCGTCGGGGCTGAACGCCACGTCGTTGGCGAAGTCCGTGTGCCCGCGGAGCGTGGCGACCGGGCGGCGCGAGGGGACGTCCCACAGCCGGACCGTGCCGTCCGATCCGGCCGAGGCGAGCGTCCGCCCGTCCGGCGAGAAGTCCACCGAGAACACGGTCCCGTCCTGGCCGGCCAGCGTGGCCGACGGGCCGCCCGCCGCGACGTCCCACAACTGGATCGTGCCGTCGGATCCGGCCGAGGCCAGCGTCCGCCCGTCCGGCGAGAAGCCGACCGCGAACACCGTCTCGGTGTGCCCCTCGAAGGTGGCCACGACCCTGCGCCCGGCCACGTCCCACAGCCGCACCGCGTGATCGGCCTCCGCCGTGGCCAGCAGCTTCCCGTCCGGGCTGTACGCGGCGTGCCAGACCTCCGTGAACGGCCGCGAGGCCAGCACCGCGCCCCGCAGGTCCCAGAGCACCACCGACTGGTCGAAGCCCGCGGTGGCCAGCATCGCGCCCCGGCTGTCCACGGCCACCCCGAGCACGTAGTCGGTGTGCCCGGCGAGCGTCGCCGTCAGCCGGCCACCGGCCACGTCCCACAGCCGGGTCGTACCGTCGCCGCCCGCGCTGACCACCGTCGTCCCGTCCGGCGTGAAGGCGACGCCGTTGATGTCGTCACTGTGCCCGGTGAGGGTGGCCGTCGTCCGGCGCCCCGCCACGTCCCACAGCCGTACGGTCCGGTCGACGCCCCCCGTGGCGACCGTACGGCCGTCCGGGGCGAACGCCGCGCCGAGCACCTCGTCCGTGTGCCCGGACAGCACGGCGAGTTCGGCGGCCCCCGCCGGGTCCCACAGCCGCACGGACCGGTCGACGCCGGCCGAGACCAGCGTCCGGCCGTCCGCGGCGAAGGACAGGGCGTTGACCTGCCCGGTGTGCCCGGCCAGGGACGCGACGGCGCGATGCTCCCCAGTGGTCTCCCACAACCGGATCGTCCCGTCCGGGCAGCCGGTGGCCACGGTCCGCCCGTCCGGCGCGAAGGCGACGGCACGCGAGCCCGTCGTACTCGCCGGGAGCGCCGCGCCCGGACGGCCGCCGGTGGTGTCCCAGAGCCGCGCCGGCCCGTCCGTGGAGGCCGCGGCGAGCGTGCGGCCGTCGGGGCTCACGGCGACCGAGCGGACCCGTCCGGCCAGGGCGAAGGTCGCGGTCGTGCGCCGGTCGGACACCCGCCGCAGGGTCACCGTCCCGTCGGAACTGCCCGTCGCGAGCATCCCGTTGTCCGGGCCGAAGGCCACCGTGTTGACCGGTCCGCCGTGTCCGCCCAGCCGGGCGACGAACGGCTGTGACTGGGTGCTGAGCAGGGCCCCGCGCGCCTCGCTGGTCCGCGCCGTCCGGTACGCGTCGCCGGCGAGCAGCATCGACGCCTCCGGCTGCCCCGCGGCCAGGGCCGCCGACTGCAGGGCGAGCGCCCGGGAACGGGCGATCCGTTCCTGGCCGAGCGCGCCCGAACGCTGCTGGTACGCCAGCCCGCCGGCGCCCACGGCGAGGACCAGCAGGACCACGAGCGTGGCCAGCATCCGCTGGCGCAGCCGTGCCTGGCGGGCGGCCTGCCGCTCGCGGCCGGCCTGGGCCGCCCGGCTCTCGCGGAGGAAGGCCGCCTCCCCGGGGGCGAGCCGGCTGCTGCCGTCGAGTTCGTCCGCCCAGGCGCGGGCGGTGTCCAGCCGGGTCCCGCGGTAGAGCGCCGACGGATCACGGCCCTCGCGCTCCCACTCGGCCGCGGCGTGGGCCAGTTGCTGGTGGATCAGGAGCCCCGCCCGGTCGGCGCCGATCCAGCCGCGCAGCCGGGGCCAGGCGTGCAGCAGGGCCTCGTGGGTGATCTCCACGGTGTCGCTGTCCATGGTGATCAGGCGGGCCCGGACGAAGCTGTCGAGCGCGGCCGACGCCGGGCCCGCGTCGGCCAGTTGCTCCATGAGGGCCGTCCGGGCCATCCGGCGCCGGGTGGCGCCCGTACCGTCGGCGACGTGCACCAGCCGTACCAGGATGCGCCGGAGCGTGTTCTGCTCGGCGGGATAGAGGCGGGCGAAGACCTCCTCGGCGGTCCGGGCGACGGCCCCCTGGATGCCGCCGGTGCGCTCGTATCCGGCGACGGTCAGCGTGGCGCCCTCGCGCTGGCGCCAGGTGGCCATCAGCGCGTGGGAGACCAGGGGCAGCGCGCCGGAGGGCGTCGCCCCGCCGGGCGGATCGTCGCGCAGGCCGACGTCGCGCAGCAGCAGCGGTACCAGACCCGGTTCGAGGCCGAGACCCGCGAGCCGGGCCGGGCGGGTGATGGACTCCAGCAGTTCCTCGGGCGACATCGGCGGCAGGACGAACAGGCCGCCGGTGAAGACGGGGGCGAGCTCGGGGAGGTCCAGGCAGTTCCCGGAGAAGTCGGCCCGCACGCCGAGCACCACGACGGCCGGGTCGTGCGGGACGTGCGGCGGTCCCGGGACGGCCAGGGCGCACAGCACCCGTACGAAGGCGCGCCGCTCGTCCTCGTCGGCGCACAGGGTGAACAGCTCCTCGAACTGGTCGACGAGCAGTACGGGACGCAGGGGCGGCGGCAGGTCCGGCGCGGCCGCCGGGCGGGGGACCGACAGCCGGTGGACCGCGTCGAGCAGGACGTGCGGACGTTCCCGCAGCTCGGCCGGTGTGATGCCGAGATCGCCGCCCAGCACCTTCGCGGTGCGGCCGAGCAGTTCCTCCAGCGGGTGCGCGGTGGGCGTGAGCCCGACCACCGGCCAGCTGTCGGCGCCCGGCATCGGGAGGCCGCCGCTCCGCAGGGCCGGTACGAGGCCGGCGTTGAGCAGGGAGGACTTGCCGGCGCCCGACGGGGCGACGAGCATCAGGGGCCCGCTGCCGATCCGCTCGAAGACCCGTTCGGCGAGCTCGGCGGTGGCCCTCTCCCGGCCGAAGAACCACCGGGCGTCCCGCTCGGTGAAGGCGGGCAGGCCGCGATAGGGGCACTCGGCCTCCGTCCGCGGCCCGGCCACGGTGCCCGGATCGCCGGCGGCCACGCCCTCGGACGACTCCGCCTCCCTGGCCATCCGCAGCAGTTCACCCCCTGCCCGCAGCACGTCGTCGCAGCGGCGCGCCACATCGGCGGTGACGCGCTTCGAGCCGGTCTCGATCTTGCTCAGATAGCCCTTGCTGTAGTGCGTCTCGCGCGCGAGGTCCGCGAGGGACAGGCCGCGTTGCAACCGCAGACGTCTCAGCTGGGCAGGGAAGGGTTGTGCGGCGTCGTCGGACTCCCGCAGCTGGTCGGTCTTCCGCCGGCGGTCCGGATCCCCCACGACATCCCCCATGGCAGTGCGCCCAGGCAGTGAGACGGCACTGCCCAGGCTACCGCGAGGGGGAACCGGAAGCGGAGATCTTCCGGCCGGTATGACGAGAACACGAGCTTCCGGAGCCGAAGTCGACGGCTCCGGAAGCCCTCCTCGTGGGGGTCCTACCGGTTGAGGCGGATGGAGTTGATCGGCGTGAGGTCGGCGTACACGCCGGTCTTGGCGGCGATGGGGCTGCCGCAGCCCGCGCCGTTGGAGCCGGTGCACAGGTTTGCGGTCGCACCGCCGTACTGGTTGTTCAGCACCCAGTGCCTGCCGAACTGGTTGGTGAGGTTGTGGGCCCCGTACCGGTAGAAGACGTGAGTCGGCCTGACGGCCGGGTTCTCGTTCTGGGGGTAGATGCAGACGGCCCCGTCCGGGCAGCCGGCCCAGGTGTCGACCGGCTTGGCCTCCACCGAGCCGCTGAGCGCGACCACGGCGACGACGGAGGTGGCGAGGGCGGCGGCGCCGCGGAACAGCTTGCGCATGGTTTCCCCTTGCGGTTCGTGCCTCGTGCTGACGGCTCCAGGCTGGCGCCGCCGGCACGGCGGGGTCGACGGGTTGCCCGTTGCCCGTCCCGGGGGCGACCGGGAAACCCGCCCGGGCCTGTGCCGTTGCCGGCCGGTGGGCAACAGCGGGTGGCGCGGTGGGCGGCGCTGCGGCTCCGGTATGACGATCCACTCTCCAGACGTCGAAATGCGGCCGTTTGCCCACGGCATGCCTCGATACCCTGACCCAATGTGGCGATATGTCCAAATCGCCCATAACTTCTCCAGGGTGACGAACCGACAACTGAAGTCCCTCACGTGCATCGCCGTCGTCATGGCCGCCGGTTTCGGCGTGTTCGCGCCACCCGCGTCCGCGGCCGGACACCGAGTGCACCCGGGCGACTCGATCCAGGACGCGGTGGACTCCGCGCGGCCGGGCGACATCATCACCGTGATGCCCGGCACCTACTACGAGAACGTGCTGATCACGAAGAGGCTGACGCTGCGCGGCTGGGGGGAGCGGACGGTCATCAGGCCGCCGGCCGCGAAGACCCTGCCGGCCAAGCCGAAGACGTCCGGACGGGCCGCCCTCGCCTGCTCACAGGCCGATACCGGCATCTGCGTCATGGGTACCGAGGAGCAGCCCGTCGACGGGGTCGAGATCCGCGCGCTGACCGTCTCGGGCTTCAAGCGGAACGGTATCTGGGCCTCGTACACCGACCGGCTGAGCGTCGAACGCGTGATCTCCGAGAACAACAGCACCTGGGGCATCGCCCAGGAGCGCTCCACCCGCGGGTTCTTCCGCGACAACATCGCCCGCGACAACGCCGAGTCGGGCATCTTCATCGCCAACACCGTCGCGCGCGAGGGCGGCGCCACCGACACCCAGGGCGCCGTGATCCGCGGCAACCGGCTGACCGGCAACCGGATCGGCGTCACGGTCAGGCGGGTGCGGAACCTCACCGTCAGCGGCAACAGCGTCACCGGCAACTGCGGCGGCGTGTTCGTCGTGGGCGACGAGGGCGAGCCCGGCGCCGGCGACCTGACCATCCGCGGCAACCGCATCCACGAGAACAACAAGTTCTGCAAGGGCAACAGCCGCCTCCCCGACATCCAGGGCGTCGGCATCGTCCTCACCGGCGCCGAAGAGACGATCGTGCGTTCGAACTCCATTCGCGGCAACGTCGGATCTTCCCCCCTGTCGGGCGGCATCCTGCTGTTCAAGAGCTTCGTGGGCGCGACGAACACCGACAACGTCATCGAGGGCAACGTGGTGAGGGACAACCAGCCGGCCGACCTGGCCAACCAGGGCGCCGGGTCGGGCAACCGCTTCCTCAACAACCGGTGCGACACCTCCGTGCCCGCCGGCATGTGCTGACCGGTGTCCCCCCTCATCAGGAGAATCGAGGCCGTATGACCACGGTGAGTTCCACCCCTGCCGCCACCCCAGCCCCCGTTCCCGTCCCGGCCCCGAACGCGGGCCCCCCGCACACGCCCCCGCCGGCCATGCGCCTGCGGGAGCTCGCCTTCGGCGCGGCCGTCGCCGCCGCCGTACGGGCCGCCGCCCGCCTGGGGGTCGCCGACGCCCTCGGTGAGTCCCCCGCCACCCCCGCCGAGCTGGCGGCCGCCGTGCACGCGGAGCCGAAGCCCCTGCAACGCCTGCTCCGGGCCCTGTCCTGCTACGGGATCTTCGCCGAGACCGAGGACGGGAGCTTCGTCCACACGGAGATGTCGCGACTGCTGCGCGAGGACGACCCGCACAGCCTGCGTGACATCTGCCTGTGGTGCACGGAACCCTGGACCTGGCAGGCGTGGCCGCGGCTCGACGACGCCGTGCGCACCGGCGACGGCGCGAACATCTTCCACGAGCTGTTCGGCAAGGGGTTCTTCACATACCTGCACGAGGACGCCCACGAGTCGGCGCAGGTCTTCAACCGCGCCATGACCACCTCCAGTGTCCAGTCGGCGCTGGACGTCGCGGACCTCCTCGACCTCACCGGAGTCTCGGTGGTCGCGGACATCGGCGGTGGCCAGGGGCACGTGCTGGCAAGCCTGCTGGAGAAGCACCCGACCGTGCGCGGCCACCTGCTCGACCTGCCCGGCGTGGTCGCCAAGGCCGATCCCCGGCTGCGCGACGGCGGTCCCCTCGCCGACCGGACCGGCATCGTCCCCGGCGACTGCCGCGAGGCCGTCCCGGTCCAGGCCGACCTCTACATCATCAAGAACATCCTCGAATGGGACGACGAGAGCACCCGCCGGTGCCTGCGCAACGTCCTCGCCGCCGCCCGCCCCGGAGCCAGGGTCGTCGTCATCGAGAACCTCGTCGACGACACCCCGTCGATGCGGTTCACGACGGCCATGGACCTGATGCTCCTGCTCAACGTCGGCGGTGCGAAGCACACCAAGGAAAGCCTGCGCACCCGGCTGACGGACGCCGGACTGGTGCTCGGCGACATCCGTCCCGTCAACGCGTACCTGCACGCCTTCGAGTGCACCGTGCCCGGGTGACCCTCCCGCCCGGCACGCGCCACGACGCCCCGGGACCGGCGGTGGGCCGGTTCCGGGGCGTCGTCATGCGTGCCGGGCTGCGGCGCCCGTCCGCCCGGACGCCTCAGGTTCCGGCGGTCAGGGCCTCGTTGACGAGGTCGAGGAACTCGCGCGGCGACTTGCACTGGTCCGCCCCGGCGGGGAGGGGCCGGCCGTGCCGGTTCTCCAGTTCGCCGACGATGCCGAGCAGTCCCAGGGAGTCGAGCCCCCATTCGTCGAACCGCGCGTCGGGCCGGTTCGCCATCACGGCGGGGTCGACGGCGATGCCCGCACCCTTCTTCATCAGCGCGGCCAGTTCTTCCACGGTCAGTCGGTCGGTCATGGCGGGCTTCTCCTAGGCTCGGGCCGGCGAACGCCGGTCGGTGATCAGGCGCATCTCGGAACGCTCCAGGAAGCGCGAGATCTCCTGGTGGGTGGTGGGGACGCCGTCCTTGGCGCTGTCGAGCAGCCGCGCGAGCACCGCCGCCTTGTGGCCGCCCTCGACGCCGAGCGTCAGAGCCGGCCGGGCGTCGTGCGGCCCGCGCAGGTCGAGGAGACGCACGACGACGTCGTCGCGCTGGAAGACGGTGCTCGCCTCGATCGGGCTCGACGCGTCGTCCACGGCCGCCTCGTCCTGTGCGGCGAGCAGCCGGGCGAGCTCCGTGCCGCAGCCCTTCTTGGCGGGATAGAACAGCGCGTGCCGTTCGAGTTCCGCGCCCTCACCGCCGCCGGCCGCCACATGGTGCACCGCGGGCAGCGCCGCACGGGTGAAGAAGGTCCGGGCCGAACCGGGGTCGCTGAGATCGCGGTCCTGCTCCAGGTACGGGTTGATGGCCTCCTCCAGTGCCCTGACCTCGGGCTGCAGGGCCACGTGGCGCAGCGCCGCGAGCAGGTCGCCCTCGACCTCCACGGCCCGTACGACCCGGTTGCCGTGCATGAAGAGCGAGGTGCGGCGCAGCCGGGTGTGCTCGTCCACCTGCGCCTGCGGGGACGCGTACCCGCTCAGCAGCTCCGCCACGACGGCCTCGCTGCCCGGCTTGACCGTGAAGGTCAGCGCGTGGCGGACCACACCGTCACCGCGCCGCGGGGCGACCTGGAGTCGGCCCCTGGACCGGTCCGGGCCGTCCGCGGAAGCGGGGGCGAAGGCGGAGCCGACGGGCGGGCCGGAGGAGAAGGCCGCGGCGGCGGCGCCGGGACCGTGGTCCCGGCCGGTCTCCCGCAGCACGCTGAACCGCAGCGAGCGGGTGTCCCGTACGCAGCCGTGCAGGGGCTGGACCGACGCGACGTGCTCCTCGCTGTTGACCCAGGCCAGGAACCGCGGCGCGCTCTCCCACTCGCTGGTGATCAGCCACTGAGACGGATTCTCGATCGACTGGCACAGCTCGTCCCGGATGTGCCCGGGGACGGAGGAGACCTGTTTGTGGAGGTCCTCGTAGACCTCCAGGAACTGGTTCTGCGCACCGTCGTACAGATCCAGCAGCAGCACGACCCGAAGTCTCGAGTCGTCGAAGGCGGACTGGGATATCCGTTCCGACAAGGTTGTCATCGTTCACACTCCTTCGAGACCACACGGTCGCCACGGGCGGCGCCACCCGAACCGATCGTGGTCCGATAGCGCCGTCGGCGCGAGAGGAGAGAACCAAGCGGGTGAACGGGCGAGGGAACCCCCCTCGTACAGGGCATGGAAGACCCATGAAGGAAAACGTCGACCACCGCGTCCCGGTCCTCATCGTGGGCGGCTCGCTGGTGGGCCTGTGCACCTCGCTGTTCCTCGGCCGTCATGGCATCACGCACATGCTGGTCGAGAAGCACGCGGGAACCTCGCTGCACCCGCGTGGACGCGGTATCAACGTACGGACGATGGAGCTGTTCCGGGTCGCCCGGGTCGAGGACCGGATCCGTGAGGCCGCCTCGGTCCTGGCGGACAACCACGGCATCCTGCAGGGCGGCTCGCTGACCGGCGACGACCAGGAGTGGCTGTTCGAACAGATCGACCCGGGTGGCGCGCTGGCGCGGTTCAGCCCTTCGACCTGGTGCCTGTGCAGCCAGAACGACATCGAGCCGGTCCTGATGTCCGTGACCCCGACGCTCGGGGCGGACCTGCGGTTCTCCACCGAACTGCTCTCCTTCGAACAGGACGAGAGCGGGGTGACCGCGCTGGTGAAGAACCGGGAGACCGGGGAGCACAGCACGGTGCGCGCGGACTACCTGGTCGCCGCCGACGGGCCGCGCAGCCCCGTGCGCGAACAGCTCCGGATCGGCCAGAGCGGCCCCGGCGACCTGTTCCACAACGTGAGCATCACCTTCCGGTCCCGCGCCCTCGCGGACGTGATCGGCGACAAGCGCTTCATCGTCTGCTACCTGACCAAGCCCGACGCCGACGGCGCCCTGCTGCCCGTCGACAACCGCGAGCGGTGGGTCTTCCACGCGCCGTGGCACCCCGACCGGGGCGAGACGCTGGAGGACTTCACCGACGAACGCTGCGTGGAGCACATCCGGCGGGCCGTCGGCGCGCCCGATCTGGACGTCGAGATCACCGGGAAGGCGCCGTGGCACGCCGCCGAGCGCGTCGCCCAGCGGTACGCGGCCGGCCGGGTCTTCCTCGCCGGGGACTCCGCCCACGAGATGTCGCCCACCGGGGCGTTCGGCTCCAACACCGGCATCCAGGACGCGCACAACCTCGCCTGGAAGATCGCCGCCGTGCTGGGCGGCGCCGCGGGCCCGGGGCTGCTGGAGACCTACGAGGCCGAGCGGCTCCCGGTGGCGCGGGCGACGAGCGAGCGGGCCTCGGCCCGTTCCGCCGAGCACAGCCACCCGGGGTACGAGCCGGACCCCGATTCCGCCGCCGGGACACCGGCGCGCGGCCCCCAGAGCGGCGTCCTCTCCGTGGCCATGGGGTACGGGTACGGCCAGGGCGCGGTCGTGGGAGCCGACCCGGAACTGCCGGTCGTGCCCGAACGGATGCGGCTGTGCGGGGACCCGGGCACGCGCGCCCCGCACCTGTGGCTCCGTGACCCGGCGGCGGGGGAGCGGAAGTCCACCGTCGACCTCTACGAACGGTCCTTCGTCCTGCTCAGCTCTGAGGGCACCCCGTGGAGCGGAGCGGCCGGCCCGGTCGCCAAGCGGATGAACGTACGCCTGGACGCCTACGCGATCGGCACCGGCCCGGAGGCCGACCTGATCCCGGAGGACGGCGGCGACTGGGCCGAGGCACACGGCACCACCGAGGCCGGAGCGGTCCTCGTCCGCCCGGACGGCTTCGTGGCCTGGCGCTCGGCGGGGGCCGTGGCGGACCCGGAATCGGTCCTCTACAAGGTCCTCACGACCGTGCTGCACCGCCACTGACACCCGGCCCGAAGGCGCCCGTCCGGCGCCTTCGGGCCGGATCGGCCGGATCGGCCGGATCGGCCGGATCGGCCGGATCGGCCGGATCGGCCGGATCGGCCGGATCGGCCGGATCGGCCGGATCGGCCGGATCGGCCGGATCGGCCGGATCGGCCGGATCGGCCGGATCGGCCGGAACAGCCGGAACAGCCGGACCGGTTCACGGGATCACCGTCGAACCGAGCTCACCGGGCTTCTTCGGTATCCAGGGCGCCACAGCGGTGGCCTCGGCGGGGTCCGGCTCCCTCATGTGCACCCCCCAGCCGTCCCTGGCGTTCGCCGAGGCGGGCAGGACGTAGATCTGTTTGATCTGACCGGTGTCGTGCAGGTAGAGCACGACGGTCTGGCGGTACGAGCCCTCGTCGTAGAACTCGGCGGTGACCTTCCCGCCCGCGCCCTTCCGGAAGGCGGCGATCCAGTTCTCGGCGGTCTTCTGCGCATCGGCCCGCTCCTCCTCGTCGGCGGTCAGGGCCGCCAGCACGCCGGCCTTCCCGTCGGCGATCCGCCACACCACCTGCTGGGTGATCTCCAACGTGCCGGTGGAGGGGTACCCGACCACGGCGAGCGGCGGGTGGCTGCTGTAGTCCCCGGCGTACTCCAACTCGGCGGCGTCGTACTCCGGCGAGCAGCCGGTCAGCACCCCGAGGACCACAGCGGCGGCGAAAACGCACCGGGGTCCTCTCCCACGACGTCGTGCCGCGGGGAATCGCGCAGTCATACTTCCTCGGTCCTTATGCGAGCGCCCGGTGTTCGGGGCAGGAGGGGAGCAACGTAGCGCCCCGACCGGGCAGGACCCTCGCGCGTCTCATGACGGTTTCCGGATGCCGGACAACCGCACCCCTCGGCGGGGCGGGCGGGAAGCTCCTCAGACGGACAGCGGCGGACCGGCGTACTCCTGTGCGGGGGGCCGGTCCC
Organism: Streptomyces yangpuensis; assembly: GCF_024666385.1. Lineage (NCBI taxonomy): Bacteria > Bacillati > Actinomycetota > Actinomycetes > Kitasatosporales > Streptomycetaceae > Streptomyces > Streptomyces yangpuensis. The sequence goes on along the minus strand of NZ_CP102514.1, from coordinate 1,134,354 downwards.
CGTCCCGCTCGGGGGTGTCTGCTGCGGTGTGGGTGAGCCCCGCGACATGGTCGGTGATCATGTCGAGGATGGCCGCCGATACCGCGGCGTCGCCGAGCACGAGGTGGTTGAGGGTGAGCCCGTCCGTCATGGCGGCCAGGTAGCGGGCCAGTACGGGCACCGGCACGCGCAGTTCGAAGGGCATGAGCAGGCGGAGCTGCTCGATGAGCTCGGTGTAGGTGTCGGAGTACAGCTCGTACTGGCGTCGCGCGAGGTGCTCGAACCCGGGCCGGCGCAGGGCGTACTGCGTGAGCTCGTAGGTGAGCATGTGTTCGCCCGGGTTGGCGGCCACGTGGTCCCAGTACGCCTGGAAACCGGCCCGGATGGTCTCCCGGAGGGTGGCCCTGGGCCGGATGGCCTCCCTCGCCACGGTGATGCCGTGCTCGGTGATCGCCACGATGACCGACTCCAGCAGGGCCTGCTTGGAGTCGAAGCAGTAGTGGAAGACGCTCAGGGACACGCCCGCCTCGGCGCAGATCGAGCGCGTCGTCGCCCGGCCGACACCGTCGCGGGCCATCACGCGGATCGCCGCCTCGGTCAGCTGCCGGCGTCGCTCGGCCGACGGCATCCGTGCCATGGGCGTTCGGTCCCTTCGTTCCGTGCGGTTCGTTCCGTGCAGTTCGTTCCGTGCGTGTGCTGCGACGCGCTGTCGGGCAAAGGCGGCAGAGGCGGCAAAGGCTGCGGCCGGGGCCGGCCGGATCGGCGGATCCGGCCTGCCCCGGCCGCGGTCACGCGAGCGGCGTCAGCTGCTGTAGACGCCGACCTCGTGGAGCGAGTAGCCCCACTTGGTGCCGCGCTGCACCCCGTGGACGCGTACGTAACGGGCGGTGGTGCCGGTGAACAGGGCCGTGTCCAGGCCGCCGTCACCGGTGGTGGTGGACCATGCGGACTGCCAGTTCGTGCCGTCGCCCGACAGCTCGATGCGGTAGGCCTGCCCGTGCGCCCGCTCCCAGTCGAGGGTGACGCGCTTGACCAGGTTCGCGGCGCCGAGGTCGATCTGGATCCACTGGTCGTCGCTCCAGTCGCTCGCCCAGCGCGTGCCCGTGTTCCCGTCGACGGCCCGGGACGGGGCGTAGCTGGTGAACGGGTTCCACTCCGACGAGCTGGCCGTGGCCGGTGCGCCCGCGGCGAGGTTCACCCCGGCCTTGTGCTTCTCGGACGAACCCCAGGTGGTGAGGTAGGACTCGGCCCCGCGGAAGAGGTCGTCGACCACGTCCTGGCCGCCGACGATCCGGAGGTCCTCGATCCAGTCCGGGACCAGGCCGTAGTGCGAGGCACCGTCGGTGTTGAGGTCCCAGGTGCGCTGTCCGGTGGTCTGCTTGTCGATCACGGAGCCGCCGTCGACGCTGCGGAACGGGTAGCGCACCGGGTTCGGGGTGTCGGCGCCGCGCGGGGCCGGCCAGCCGCCGACGCCGTTCATGTCGGTGCCGTAGCCGTAACCGACGTTGTACTTGTCGCGCAGGGCGTTCTTGGCCTTGGCCTCGGCGCTGAAGCCCTCGGCTCCGCCCATGTACTGGGCGACGAACCCGCCGAGCTTGTAGAGCCGCTCGGTCCAGTTGTCGTCCATCCAGCTGTGCGAGGAGATGATGCCCGGGTAGGACTCGGACTCCAGGATGTCGAAGGCCCGGCCGGCGGCCTTGACGCTCATGTGGTCGATCTCCAGCATCATCTTGCGTTTCATCATGCCGCGCACCGCGTACTCACCGAGGTCCGTCAGACCGCGGGTGTTGCACTGCGCGTCCGCCGCGTACGAGGGCACGGACACGCCCGCCGGGAGCTCCTTCTGCGCCGCGGGAGCGGCCGCGAGCCCGATGGGGTTGTCGTGCTGCGGGCCGGTGCACTTCTCCGTCTTCCAGAAGGTGCCGGTCGACAGGAACTGGCCGACGTTGATCGCGGTGCCGAGCGCACCCTGGTCGAAGCGGACACCGCACAGGGCGTTGTCGAACTTGTGGCAGAGGAACATGCTGCGCACGCCCAGCCGGTGCAGTTCGTCGAGGCCCCGGTCGATGTCCTCCTTGCTGCACTGCGCGAAGTCCAGGATCTGCTTGCAGCCGAACGGCTCGGAGGTCTCGACTCCGAGGACGACCGCCAGCTTGCCCTGCTTGATGACCTCTCGGGCCTGGGCGGAGTCGGTGACGATACGGAACCAGCCCTTTCCGGGGCCGCCGTACATCCTGTCGATGAAGGCCTGCATGTCGTACGTCTTCTGCGCCTCGAGCCGGATGGCGGTCATCTCGTCGCAGGTGCGGTCCTTGAAGAAGTAGACCGAGCAGATCACGCCGTTGGTGACGAGGTCGTTGACGAGGACGCGCTGGCCGCCGCGCCAGGCCCGTTCGACCCAGGCGTAGTAGTTCTGCTGGTGGGTGAGCGAGTCATGGGCGGGCCAGTCCTTGAAGGTGGGCCAGCCGTTGGGGTCGTGCTTGCCGTCGCCGCCCTTGGTGATGAAGTCGAAGATCGCCAGGGTGCCGTCGGGGTAGTGCTCGGGGCAGTCCTTGAGCGCGTCGGCCACGCCCATGTCGGAGAAGGGCTTGCCGCAGATGAGACGCCCGCCGAAGCCCTCGTTGGACATCAGGTGGTCGTGGGCGTCGACGAAACCGCGGACCCTGCCCTGGGAGTCGGTGCCCTTGAAGGGCTCACCGGTGATGTTGATGTCGGAGTCGGGTGCGGGCCGCGCCACCGGATTCCACCAACCGGGGTCGGCGGCGGAGCTCGGCACGGGGCCGAGCACCATCGCGACGACGGCGAGGAGCAATGACAGGACCGCGAGGGGACTGCGCCTGTGGTGCGTGTGTCGGGAAGGGGTCATCACTCACGTCTTCGGTCAGCGGATGCCGCGATGGAGGGGTCGGATCCGTTCGGGGACGCGACGGCCACAGGGGTGCTGACTTGTCATGAACCCGCAAACGGTGCACCGAGAATCGCCACTGGCGCCGACGGAGTCAAGAGTCCGGGACGGATGACCTGATGATTCGTCAGGCCGCCTTTTTGCGGGAGCGGTATGCGTCGGACGGCCCGGCGTGGCCGGACGGCGGGAGGCGCCGGGACGGCCTACCGTCGGGGTATGAGCGCGATGGCCGTGGTGTACGAGGTGAAGGACCCGGTGACGGCACACGCCGGCGGGACCGCGGGAGGCGGCGCCGAGGTGACCGTCGTACGGGTGCACGCGGCGCCCGTGGCACCCGGCAGGCCCGGTGTCCCCGGCCCGCGGACGTTCTGCGGCAGGGACACCTTCGCGATGCGGGCCGCCCCGCGGCAGCCCGCGGGGCAGCCCGGCCCGGCGTGGTACGACGCCGAGTACGCGGACCGGGTCTGCCCCGCCTGCGACGACGCGGTGGGCACCGGCTGAGGGACCGGAGTGGCAGCGGCCGTGGGGCCGGGGTGCACCGGCTGAAGGACCGGGGCGGCACCGGCCGCGCTGGCGTCAGCGCGCGTTGTGCTCGGGCAGGTCACTCTCGGCCGGGGTGAAGCCGAAGCCGCGGGCACCCTTCTTCTCGGTCTGCTTGCCGCAGAACGCCGCTTCGAGGGTGCCGCCGAGCGCCGTGTTGGCCGCACCCCGGTTCGAGGTGTTCGCCATCGCGGAGAGACTGCGCCGGCCGTCGCGCGTGGAGAAGGCATAGGTGTAGAAGCCCTGCACGGTGCCCGTGTGCCCGTAGACCGACGTGCCGCAGGAGAGGTCGTAGCGGCGCAGGCCCAGGCCGTAGAAGCGGGTGTTCGTGGTGTCCGTCGGGGTGGCGGTCACCATGGCGTCCAGCAGCTTCGGGGACAGCAGCCGGCCCCCGAGCAGTGCCGAGGTGAAGGTGTTCAGATCGGCGGGGCTGGAGATCACCGCTCCGGCGGACTGGGCCCACGACACCGTCTGCTCGGTGGAATCGACCAGCGGTGCGCCGGCCTCGTCGGGGTGGAGGTAGCCGCGGGCGTGCAGTCCCTTGATCCTGGTGTCGGGGTGCACGTACGTGGTGTCGCGCAGGCCCAGCGGCTTGAAGATGCGCCGCTCGTACTCCTTGCCCACCCGGTTGCCGGTGACCTTCTCGATCAGCATGCCGACGACGACGAAGTTGGTGTTCGAGTACTTGTACGCTACGCCCGGCTCGGTCGTCCTGGGCTCGCGCAGTGAGAGGTCGAGCAGTTCCTGGTAGCTGAACACCCGGTTGCGCACGGCCTCGAAGCCGGGGACGGTCTGCTCGAACATGGCGTCGGTGTAGTCCGCGAGACCGCTGCGGTGGGTCAGCAGGTGGCGCACGGTGATCCGGTCGTCGGGCAGCAGGCCGGGCAGGTGGCGGTTGACGGGGCTGTCCAGGTCGATCTTCTTCTCACCGACCAGCTGGAGCAGGACCACGGAGGAGAAGGTCTTGCTGACACTGCCGACCCGGAAGCGGGCCTTCGGGTCCATGGCGGCGCCCGTGGTCCTGTCGCGCACGCCGACGGCGCGCGTGCTGACCCCGTCGGGGCCGCTGAAGCGGGCCATGGCACCGGGCGCTCCGGCGGCCGTGGTGTTGCGCAGCGCCTGGGTCAGCGCTTCGAGGTCGGGGGTGGTTCCGGCGGCCCGGGCGGTGGTCGCCGGGGCGACCGCGGCGGTCACGGCGAGCAGGGCGGCGGTCAGGGCGAGGCGTCGGTTCAGGGGCAGCGGCACGGTGCTGGGTTCCTCTGGTCGGTGGTCAGTCGGCAGGGAGCGACGGGACGCCGCGGCCGGCCGGCCGGTCGGTCGACCGGCGCGACCGCGACGCACCCAGAAAGATCATCGGGCAGGAGGCGCGACGGCGTGAGCCGCAACGCGCCGTTCTACGAGGGTAGTTCCAGCAGACGCAGGGCTTCCTGGCGCATTTCCACCTTGCGGACCTTCCCGGTGACGGTCATGGGGAACTCCTCCACGACGTGCACGTAGCGCGGGATCTTGAAGTGGGCCAGCCGGCCCGCGCAGTAGGCGCGGACCGTGTCCGGGGTCAGCGGCTCGGCGCCGTCGCGCATCCGCACCCAGGCCATCAGCTCCTCCCCGTACTTGGCGTCGGGCACCCCGATGACCTGGACGTCGAGGACGTCCGGATGTGTGTGGAGGAACTCCTCGATCTCGCGCGGGTAGAGGTTCTCCCCGCCGCGGATCACCATGTCCTTGATCCGGCCGGTGATGCTCAGGTACCCGTCCTCGTCCATGACGGCCAGGTCGCCCGTGTGCATCCAGCGGGCGGCGTCGACGGCCTCCGCGGTGCGCTCCGGTTCCTCCCAGTAGCCGAGCATCACCGAGTAGCCACGGGTGCACAGTTCGCCCGGTTCGCCGCGGGGCACCGTCCGCCCCGTCCCCGGGTCCACCACCTTGACCTCCAGATGGGGCCCGACGCGGCCGACGGTGGACACCCGGCGCTCGACGGAGTCGTCGGCGCGGGTCTGCGTCGACACCGGTGAGGTCTCCGTCATCCCGTAGCAGATGGACACCTCGGTCATGCCCATCCGCTCGATGACCTCCCGCATGACCTCGACCGGGCAGGGCGAGCCCGCCATGATCCCCGTGCGGAGGCTGGACAGGTCGTACGCGTCGAAGCCGGGCTCGGCCAGCTCGGCGATGAACATCGTGGGGACGCCGTAGAGGGAGGTGCACCTCTCCGACTCCACTGCGGCCAGGGTGGCCGCCGGGTCGAACGACGGCGCGGGGATCACCATGGCCGCGCCGTGGCTGGTGCAGGCGAGATTGCCCATGACCATGCCGAAGCAGTGGTAGAAGGGCACCGGGATGCAGACCCGGTCCTGCTCGGTGTAGTGGCACAGCTCGCCGACGAAGAAACCGTTGTTGAGGATGTTGTGGTGCGAGAGGGTCGCGCCCTTGGGGAATCCGGTGGTCCCGGATGTGTACTGGATGTTGACGGCGTCGTCCGGACTGAGCGCCGCCTGCGCGCGGGCCAGGTCGGCCGGGTCGCCCTCGCGGCCGCGCTCCAGCAGGGAGTTCCACAGGGGGCCCTCGAGCAGGGCCACGAACTCCAGGTCCGGACATCGCGGGCGCACCTCCTCGATCATGGCGGCGTAGTCGGAGCTCTTGAAGCGGTCCGCCGCGGCCAGCAGCCGGATGCCGGACTGCCGCAGTACGTACTCCAGTTCGTGGGAGCGGTAGGCGGGGTTCACGGTGACGAGGACCGCCCCGATCTTCGCCGTGGCGTACTGCACGAGCGTCCACTCCGCGCGGTTGGGGGCCCAGATCCCGACGCGGTCGCCCTTCGCGATGCCCAGGGCCAGCAGGCCGAGGGCGAGCGCGTCGACATCGGCGGCCAGCTCCGCGTACGTCCACCTGCGGCCGGCGGCCAGGTCGACGAGGGCGTCACGGTCGGGGAACCTGTGCACCGTGCGGTCGAGGTTCTCGCCGATGGTGTCACCGAGCAGTGGCACGCCGCCGACCCCGGACGCGTAACTCGATGCGGCAGACACATGGACCTCCTGGAGGGGCGGACTGGCGGACGTGCGGGCTCACGGGCATGCGGGCGCGGGGGCGATCTGGGGCGATGGCGCCTGAAATATACTGGTGGGGTGACTGAGAACCCCTTGCCAGCCTGCCCCGAGTGCGCGGGTGCCTACGCCTACGAGATGGGCTCGCTGCTGATCTGCCCCGAGTGCGGGCACGAGTGGCCGCTCGCCGCCGCCGGACCGGACGAGGCCCCCGAGGAGCGGGTGATCAAGGACGCCGTGGGCAACATCCTGGCCGACGGTGACACCGTGACGGTGGTCAAGGGACTGAAGGTCAAGGGCAGCCCGACGGGGATCAAGGCGGGCACCAAGGTGCGCAACATCCGCCTCGTCGACGGTGTGGACGGCCACGACATCGACTGCAGGATCGAGGGCTTCGGGCAGATGCAGCTCAAGTCCAGTGTGGTCCGCAAGGTCTGACGGGACAACGGAAGGCGCCTGCCGGGCAGAGCCGGGCAGGCGCCTTCGTCGTACGCGTGGGGAACGGTGCCGGGCCTCCCCGGGGGACGGTCAGGGCGTGGAGTCCGCGCGCAGGGGCGCGGCCGCCGTGGTGGTGATCGTCGCCGTGGCGGTGAAGACGTCCTCGCCGTTCTGCCGGGCCACGACGCGCACCGGGTGCCGGCTTCTTCGCCGCCTCCCTGCTCGGCGGCTGGCTCCTCTACCGCTTCGTGGAGATGCCCGCCATGCGCCGCTTCGGCCGCGCCAGGCCCCGTACGCACTCCGCATCCGCGCCGGCCCCGGCTCCCGCCGGGGCGTCGGGTCCGGTTTCGGCCGGCGAGCCGTCCGGTGAGCGCACCCCGGTCAGCGCGGCCGCCCGCGACTGACCCGACCGCCCCACCGCCCCACCGCCCGGCAGCCCACCGTCCTACCGCTCACCGCCCGCGTCGGCCTCCGCCGGCGCGGGCTCCGGCGTACCCCGGCCCGTACCCGCCTCCCCGGCGGTCAGGCTCGACAGCATGCGCAGCCCCGCGTCGGAGGGGGAGGACTCGGGGGCGCTGTAGAGCAGCATCCGGTGGTTGGTGCCGTCGGTGAGGTGCAGGTTCTCGAAGTCCAGGGTCAGCGGGCCCACCACCGGGTGGTGCAGGGTCTTCGTACCGACCGTGCAGTCCCGCACCGGGTGCTTGGACCACAGCGAGGCGAAGTCCGGGCTCTGCAGCATGAGCGAGCCGATGAGCTCGGCCAGCGCACGGTCCTCGGGATTGCGCCCCGCGACCAGGCGCAGCGCCGCCAGTGCGACCCGGGCCTCGCTCTTCCAGTCCGTGTACAGCTCCCGCGTGTGCGGGTCGAGGAACAGCATCCGCGTGAGGTTCGGCCGTACGGCGGGATCGTCGGGGCTCGCGAAGTCCAGATGCCCGGCGAGCAGTGCGTGGCCCAGCCGGTTCCAGGCGAGCACGTTGTTGCGGCCGTCCAGGACCACGGCGGGGACCTGCGGCATCGCGCCGATCAGCCGGCGCGTGGTGTCGCGGGCGTACTCGGGGCGGGGTGACGGGGCGCGCTTGGCGCGCGGCGGGCGGGCCAGGTTGTGCAGGTGGGCGTGCTCGTCCGGGGTCAGGCGCAGCGCACGGGCCAGCGCGTCGAGGACGCTGTCCGAGGCGTTCGTGCTCTGCCCCTGCTCCAGGTGCGTGTAGTACGTGATGCTCACACCGGCCAGCAGGGCGAGTTCCTCGCGCCGCAGCCCAGGCACGCGCCGCCGGGTGCCGTGGGACGGCAGGCCGACGTCCTCGGGCTGGAGCTGCGCGCGACGGGTACGGAGGAACTCGCCCAGAGCGGTCGGTGTGTCCATGCGTTCCAGTGTGCCGGGGGAGGCCGCCGTACGCTGCCCCGGAAGGTGGCCCTGGGAGTGCTAGCTTGCGCGGCGCCAGCACAACCAGTGGGCTGGGTAACCCCTTCCGACCGGTCCAGAGTCGATGACGCAACACACCGTTGCGTCATCGAAAGGGAGTCTGGCGATGTCGGTTGTCGAGGGTGCGAGGGTTGATGCGGGTGTGGGGGAGGTGGGGCCGGTCCGGTTGGACGGGCGTTTGAGGTTGGTTCTTGTGGTGCTGCTGGTGGCGCAGTTCATGCTGGCGGTGGATTTCTCGATCCTGAATGTGGCGTTGCCGGTGATCGGTGACGGGCTCGGGTTCTCGTTGTCGAGTCTGCAGTGGATCGCGACGTCGTTCGCGTTGTGTGCGGCGGGTTTCACGTTGTTGTTCGGGCGGGTCGCGGATCTGTTCGGGCGTCGGCGGTTGTTCCTGGTGGGTCTGGCGGTGCTGGGTCTGTCGTCGTTGGTGGGTGGTCTGGCGACGTCGCCGGAGATGCTGATCGCGGCGCGTGTCTTCCAGGGTCTGGCGACGGCCGCGGTGACGCCGGCGGGTCTGTCGCTGCTGACGACGTCGTTCCCGGAGGGTCCGCTGCGTGAGAAGGCGCTGGGTCTGAACGGTGCGTTGATGTCGGCGGGGTTCACCACGGGTGCGATTCTGGGTGGTGTTCTGACGGATCTGCTGTCGTGGCGGTGGGCGTTCTTCATCAACGTTCCCGTCGCTCTGGCCGTACTGCTGATCGCTCCCACGGTGATCAAGGAGTCTCGTCCGGAGGTGCGTCCGCGGCTGGATGTTCCGGGTGCGACGGCGGTGACGTTGGGTCTGCTGGCTCTGATCTATGGGCTGACGCAGGCGGGTGAGCATGGTTGGGGTGCGCCGTCGGCGTTGGGCTGGCTGGCTGCCGGTGTGGTGCTGCTGGTTGTCTTCTATGTGATCGAGTCGAAGAGTTCGGCCCCGCTGGTGCCGGTTTCGGTGTTGAAGAAGAAGACGGTGGCGTGGGGGAACATCGCGGGTCTGATCGCGTTCCTGACGGAGACGAGTCTGGTGTTCCTGATGACTCTCTACCTTCAGGAGGTGCTGGACTTCTCGCCTTTGACGGCTGGTCTGTCGTTCGGTGTGCTGGGTGTGGGCACGGTGATCGGTGGTTCGGTCGCGCCTCGGGTGATCGGTGCGGTGGGGACGCGGTCGACGTTGATCGTCGGTGGTGTGCTGCAGGCGGTGGCGACGGTGAGTCTGGTGGCTCTGGGTGAGACGTCGGCGTCGATGTGGCTGTTGCTGGTCGCGACGTTCGTGGGTGGTGTCGGGAACATGCTGGTGATCGTCGGGTTCATGGTGACGGCGACGACGGGGCTGCCGGATCGTGAGCAGGGTATGGCGACGGGTCTGGCGACGATGACGCAGCAGATCGGTATCACGATGGGTACGCCGATCATGTCGGCGGTGGCCGCGGCGAACAGCGACATCCACGCGGGTATCACCACGGCCGTCATCGTGAACACCGCGATCGTGGTCCTCGGGGTCCTCACCACCGTCCTCTTCCTCCGCACCAAGAAGCAGCCCGGCAACTAAGGCAACTCCGCCTTGTGACACACCTGCCGAGGCGGCGAACGTAGGCCCCAGGCACGGAGGGAAGGAACCCCGATGGCAACACCCACCCACTCGGCCGCCGGAAAGAGCCGTGCCCAGATCCGCTGGGAGCACGCGAGCATCCCCTCCCCGTCAGGTCCCCTCCCCGCGAGGGTGTACCGGCCGGCGGCAACCGCACCTCAGGGCTGGCTGGTCTGGGCGCACGGTGGCTCCTGGCGCGCCGGATCCGCCCAGGACTGGCACGGCGCCACCGCCGACCTCGCCCGGTCCTCCGGCTTCGCCGTCGTCGGCGTCGACTACCGGCTGGTCCCCGAGGTACGCCACCCGGCCATGGTCGAGGACGTACTGGCAGCGCTGGCCTGGGCCCGGGAACAGGCCGGGCAATCCGCTCCCGTCGCGGTCGGCGGCGACAGCGCGGGAGCCACCCTGGCCGCCTGTGCCGCCCTCGCCTGCCGGGACCGCGGCCTCCCGCTGGCCGCCCAGCTGCTCGCCTACCCGCCGCTGGACCCCGGCTGCACGGCCGCCTCGTACCACCGCTTCCCCGACATGTTCCCCACGGCCTCCTACCTGAGGGCGGCCTGGCAGGACTACCGGGACCCGGGCCGGCCTACCGCCGCCGACGGCACCCCGCTCCACAGCACCCCCTTCGAGGCGGCCGACCTGCGCGGCGTGGCGCGGGCCGTCCTGGCCACCGGCGACCTCGACCCCGTCAGTGACGACGTGCACCGCTACGCACGCCTGCTGCACGCGGCCGGAGTGGAGGTCACCCTGCGGGAGTTCGGGCAGACCGGCCACGGGGTGTTCCTCCAGCCGTGCCCCGCCACCGGCGGCGGACCTGACACGGCCTCCCTGCGCGGCTGGCTGGGCGTGGCCCTGCGCCTGCTCACCTCACCGGCGGGTCCCGCCGCCTGAGGCGCACCCCACCCCTCCGGCCACGCCTCCCGACCGTTCGTCAACCCACCACACATGGAGCCGACATGAGCCCCCAAGCCCCCACCTTCAACGCCCCCGACCCCGACCCCGAAGCCTCCACCCCCGACGCTCCCGGCCTGGGCGCCCCCAACCTCGACGCCCTGTTACGGCACTTCGCCGACCTCCGCGACGGCCACCACGGCGGCGCCGTCACCCGCCCCGACAAGGAGGAGCACTTCCGCACCGCCGCACGGCTGCTCGACCCGTACGCCCGCCAGGCACTCACCGAGCTCAACGACGAACTCCTCCTGGGACAGGGTGTCGTCGACGCGAGCGGCGTACAGCGCGCCGACGACGGCAGCCTCTTCCACGCCTGGACCCTGTGGTGGGACGAGCAGTCGACCGCGGACATTCCGCCGGTGACGCTCTACGCCCACTACGGAGCGGGCTTCCACCACCCCCACCTGCGTGGCGCCACCGTCTCCGAATGGCCGCTGAACGTCTTCGACGACGCACAGGCCGCCGCCGAACTGCCCACGATGCGCGCCATCGCCGCGGCGGACCTGCACAACCTGGTCTTCGAGCGGGACTTCAGGATCGTCCCGGCGACCGTGGCGGGCGCCACCGGCCTCCCCGTACCCCAGCACTGAAAGGCGGTCCGTCATGAAGAAGCCGCGACTGTCCGTACTGGACCAGACCCCCGTCGGCGAGGACCACACCCCGGACCAGGCGCTGCGTGCCTCCGTGGACCTCGCCCGGGCCGCCGAGACCCTCGGGTACACCCGCTACTGGGCCGCCGAGCACCACGGCTCCCCGGGCTTCGCGAGCAGCGCCCCGGAGATCCTCGCGGGAGCCCTCCTCGCCCACACCTCGCACATGCGGATCGGCACCGGCGGGGTGCTGCTGCCCCGCTACGACCCGGCGAAGGTCGCCGAGGTCTTCGGAGTGCTCGCCTCCCTCCACCCGGGCCGCGTCGACCTCGGCATCGGCCGGGCCGGCGGCCCCGCCCGCGACTTCCCGCAGCGGCTGGCGCAGCTGACCGCACTGCTGGGCGAGGGCGGCGTCGTACCCCATCCGCCGGTCCCGCCGCAGATGTGGCTCCTGGGCGCGGGGCGCGAATCGGCGCGGCTCGCCGGGCTGCTGGGCACCGAGTTCGCGTTCGGGCACTTCTTCTCCCCGGCCGGCGGCACGGAGGCGTTCGACGACTACCGCGCCCAGTTCCGCAGGGCCACCGGCCGGCCCGCGGGCGGCGCCCTCGCGGTACGCGTGGTCACGGCCGACAGCGCCGGCCGTGCCGAGGAACTGGCCCAGAGCCTGCTGCTGTGGCGCGCCCGCAAGGACCTCGGCCAGGACGCTCCGCTGCCGTCGTACGAGACCACGCGCCGGCACCGCTGGACGGGCGCGGAGCTGGAGCGGGCCAAGGTGCACCGCACGGCCCTCGTCTCCGGGGCGCCCGAGCAGGTGCACGCCGTACTGACCGGGCTCGCCGCCACCCACGGGGTCGACGAGCTGATCGTCAACACCCTGACGGCCGACCCCGCCGACCGGCAGCGCTCCTACGAGCTGCTGGCCGAGGCCTTCGCCCTCCCGGCGGCCCGGCGGGAGGCGGCCGTGACGGCCGCCGGCTGAGGCCGTGACCCCCCGTTCCCGCCGCGCCCGCGGCGCCCGCGAGGCCCGCGACGCCCGCACCGGGCGCCGCGGGCGCGGGCCGGATGATCTACGGTGAGCGGCCGGGGTGCCGTCGGCCGGACGGCGACCGAGGACGAGGGGGAGCACCGATGGACCGGCACGTCGCATTCGAGCGGCTGCACAACTTCCGCGACCTGGGCGGCTACGGGAGCCGTGACGGCGGGACCGTCCGGTGGCGGACCCTGTACCGCGCCGACTCCCTGGGCAAGCTGACCGGCGCCGACTGGGACAGGTTCCTGGAGCTGGGCATCGGCACCGTGATCGACCTGCGCTACCCGTGGGAGATCGAGGCCAAGGGCCGCGTGCCGGAGGCGGAGCGGTTCCGGTACGTCAACCTGAGCATCGAGCACCGGCCCTACGACCAGGCCGAGATCGACCCCGGCCTCGACCCCTGGCGCTACCTCGCCGACCGGTTCGCGGAAGTCACCGAGGACGGCGCCGAGGAGATCCGGCAGGTCCTGGAGACCATCGCCGACGCGCCCGGGCCGGTGGTCTTCCACTGCACCTCGGGCAAGGACCGGACCGGTCTGATCGCCGCGTTCGTCCTCACCCTGCTCGGCGTCCCCGAGGAACAGGTCCTCGCCGACTTCGCGCTCACCGAGCTGGCCACCGAACGCCTCGCCGCCGACTGGCGGGCCGCCAACCCCGACCGGGTCATGAAGTGGCCGAGCTACGGCCGCGCCCCCGCGGTGGTCATGGAGCTGGTGCTGGCGGACCTCCAGGCCCGCCACGGTTCGGTGCACGGCTACCTCCAGGACCGGGTGGGACTGCCGGAGCGGACCGCGGAGCGGCTGCGCGCCCGGCTGCTGACCGCTGCCGAGAACTGACCGCCCCGCCACGCGGCCGGCCGCGCCGACACCGCGAAGCGTGAACCGGCGTGCGCGAGAGCGCTGCCCTGCGACGCGAAGTCGCTCTGGTGGCGCCGCCGGAGGATCCCTACCATCGGAGCAGGGGCGGGGGAGGGGGTGCGTTGATGGCAGCGCAGGTCGGGCGGCTGGAGCGCTTCGTGGCCTGGGTGCTGCGCAACGCCGATGTCGTCGTCGCCCTCTGTGTGGCGATGGGCATCGGCTTCCTGGAGATCTTCGGTGACGTCGTCAGTGACGACGTCTCCTCCGGTGCCACCCTCGTCGTCCTCGGCCTCCTCGCGACCGGCTCGATCGTCGAACGTGTCCGCCGGCCCGCCGTCATCCACGAGGCACTGAGCGGGACCCGCCAGGCCCTGGAGGACCTCGCCATGGTCCGCTCGCTCTCCGGCAACGAGGTCGGCGAGGCACTGCGCAAGGCCAGGCAGCACACCAACCTCTGGTACTTCAAAGGCGGTACGGGCACCTACCTCAGGGCGGTCACACTGCCGCTGTGCGTGGCCGCCGCCAAGGAGCAGCGCTCCCAGCTCAACGTGAAGATCGACATCGTCAATCCGGCCGACGAGCGCGCCTGCGCCGCCTACGCCCGGTTCCGGCAGATGTTCGGCGGGCAGCGCGGGGGCGACGAGGTGTGGACCACCGACCGGGTCCGCCGGGAGTCGTACGCGACCGTCCTCGCCGCCTGCTGGTACCAGCGGCAGCTGACCACCCTCGAGATCAGCGTGCACCTCTCGTCCGCCGTGCCCACCCTGCGCTTCGACCTCTCCGAAACCTGCCTCGTCATCACCCAGGACGACCGGTCCCGGGTGAACCTGCTGGTGGAGCGTGGACAACCGCTCTACGACTACTACGTCACCGAGTTGCACCAGAGCCGCGAGCAGGCCACCGTGCTCGATCTGCGCGTCGCGTCGCCCCTCGGCCAGGAACCCACCGTCGACGAAGTGCGGACGCTCTTCGACGACCTGGGGCTCCCGCTGCCGCGCGTCTTCACCGACAGCGACATCGGCAGGATCATCGAGAAGGCCCTGCACGCGGAGGACCCCTACAGGAGGTGAGGCGCTCCGGCGCGCGTGCCATGGACCACGAGCTCGAAAGGACCCTTGTCTCCCTGGAGGAGATCGCCTCCGGGGAACGCGAGTTACGGGCCGTCCGCCATCCCCTCGGGTTCCTGTGCCTGCCCCTGCTGAGAGAGGGCCTGCGCGGTATCTGCGTACACCTCTTCGAGGCAGGCAACCGCGCCGAGCCCGACGCCTCCCCGATGCACGCCCACAGCTGGGAACTGCGCAGCCGCGTGCTGTACGGCCGGGTCGCGAACCTGCCCGTCCGCACGCGGGCGGTGCCCGACGGTGAGGAGGGCGCCACCCACCGGGTGTTCGAGGTGCACAGCCACAGCGACGGCGTGGACGAGATCCGCCCCACGCCCCTGCTGGTGCGCAGCGAGCCGGGGCCCGCCCGCATCAGCACCGGCGGCGAGACCTACACCTTGCCCGCGGGCGAGTTCCACGCCACCGCCCTGGAGGGCCCGGAACCGGCGGCCACCCTCGTGCACGGCCTGTCGGTCCCCGGCCGGCGGGACCTCTCGCTCGGCCCGCTCGACGGCCGGCCGCGCCGCACGACCCGCCGGCTGTGCGACAGGGCGCAGACCGTGCACAGCGTCCACACCGTCCTCAGGAGGATCGATGCCCAACAACGGGCCTGATTTCGCCCGGGAGCGGCAGATCGCCGTCGCCGCGGCGGAGGAGGCGGGCGGTCTGCTGCGCAGGCGCTTCGGCGCGGTGCACTGCCTGCGGACGAAGGACGAGTACGGCGACGTACAGGTCGACCTCGACCTCGCCGCCGAGCAACTCGTCCTCGGCCGGATCCGGCGGCACTTCCCGGACGACCGGATCCTGTCCGAGGAGGCCGGACTCCTGGACGCCGACGGCGAACGCACCTGGCTGGTCGACCCGCTGGACGGCAGCAACAACGTCGTGATCGGACTGCCCGCCTACGCGGTCGGCATCGGGCTGTGCCTGGCCGGTGTCCCGGTGCTGGGCGTGGTGCACGAGCCGGTCACGGCGGAGACCTGGCACGCGGTGAGGGGCCACGGCGCCCACGGCTCCGGCGGGGCGCTGGCCGGGCCCGCTCCCGGGCTGCCGTCCGCCGGACCCGTCGTCGCCTGGACCCAGGGATACGCCGTACGGCGCGGGGACGCGACCGCGGTCGCGCTGCGCGGCGTACTGGAGCTGCACTGCCGGCGGGTCCTGCAGCTGTGGGCGCCGCTGCTCGGCTGGAGCCTGCTGGCGCGCGGCACCATCGACGCCTTCGTGGGCTACCGCGCCGAGGGCGTGGACCTGCCGACGGGGGCGCTGCTCGCGGCCGAGGCCGGGGTGGAGCTGCGCACCCTGGCCGGGGCGCCGTTCACCCCCGGTTTCGCCGGGGACGACTCCGGGCGCAGCTTCGTCGCGGCGCGCGGCGAGACCCTGGCGTACCTGCTGCGGGAGGTCGGCGCCGTCACCTGAAGGCTGTCCGGCCGGCTCAGGTGGTGGCGGCCAGCGCCAGCGTCGCCGACAGGGTGCCGGCCACCGAGAGGACGAGTCCCGTACCGAGGAAACGGCGCAGGTCGATGCGGGTGCCGTGCCAGCGGCACCGCTCGAACCACAGCAGGGTGGCCAGGGACGCCCACGGTGTGATGACCGGGCCGACGTTGACGCCGATGAGCTGCGCCAGCAGCTGCTGGTGGTTGGCCTCCGGGATGGCCGCCTCGCCCGCCAGGTACGCCGGCAGGTTGTTGAGCACGTTGGAGAAGCCCGCGCCGACCGCCGCCGACCGCAGCATCCCGACGAGGCCGTTGTCCGACCCCATCGCCGCGGCCAGGAGGTCGTGCAGCCCGTGTGCGTTGACGGTCTCCACGACCAGGAACATGCCCGGCACCAGCACGAGCAGCCGCCACGGCACCAGGGACAGGCGCAGCGCCCCGCGGTCGCGGATCGCGAAGGCCGCGACCACGACCAGGGCCGCCGTCATCGACGCCGACCACAGCGGCACGTCGGCGAGGAGCAGCGCCACCAGGAACCCGCCGCACGCCACCGCGCACACCCGGAACAGGACACGGTCCTTCGGACTCGGCGGCGCCGGCGGCGCGTAGCTGACCGCGCCGCGCCGCCCCGGACGCCAGTAGAAGCCCCACAGGCAGGCCATCGTCACGGCTATGGCGGCCAGCTGCGGCGCCCACATGGTGGCGGCCATCTCCGACGGGGCCAGCGCGACCCGGTCGGCGGCCAGCAGGTTCGTCAGGTTCGACACGGGAAGCAGCAGGCTCGCCGTGTTGGCCAGCCACACCGTGGTCATCGCCAGCGGTACGGCCGCGATGCCCACCCGCGTCGCCAGCGCCAGCATCACCGGGGTCAGCAGGACCGCCGTCGTGTCCAGGTTCAGGGTGATCGTCGTGACGGACGCGAACGCGACGCAGAGGCAGAAGAGCAGGGCGTAGTTGCCGCGGCCCACCCGTGCCACCCAGGTGGCGACCACGTCGAAGACCTCGGCCTTGCCCGTCAGCTCGGCGAGGACGATGACGGTGGCCAGGAAGACCACCAGGGGCCCGATGCGTTCCAGGACGTCCCCGGCGGGTTCGCGCGGCAGCAGGCCGGTGGCGACGCAGAGCACCCCGAGTGCGAGCAGCCCGCCGGCCAGCCAGTCCAGTGGATGCAGACGCCTGAGGAGAGACACGGCGAACAGAGTCGCACACGCACGCGCCCCGGCGGCAGACGGTCCCGGCCGGAACCGGACACCCCCGCGGGGCCGGGGTGAGCGGACCCGCACGCTCCGCGACGCCGCCCCGCACGGACCGGGGCGCGGCCGGAGCCCCCGCCCTACCATGGTCCTCATGATGACGGACGGGCAATTCGGGGCGTCAGTACGGGAGTTCGACTTCTTCATCAGCTATTCGCCGGCGGACGAGCCATGGGCGGCGTGGATCGCCTGGACCCTGGAGGAAGCCGGCTACCGCACGGTCGTCCAGGCCTGGGACTTCGTACCGGGAACCAACTTCATCGACTTCATGGACCGCGGGGTCAGCGAGTCCGTCGCGGTGATCGCCGTCCTGTCGCGCCACTACGAACGCTCCACGTACGGGCGCATGGAGTGGCAGGCCGCGCTCCGCGCCTCCCCCGAGTCACCCGAACGACGTCTGCTGACCGTCCGGGTGGACGAGATGCCCATCGAGGGGCTCCTCGCCACCATCACCTACGTCGACCTGGTGGGCGTCGCCGACACCGACACCGCCCGCTCCCTGCTGCTCACCCGGGTCGAACAGGCCGTCGACGGACACGCCCGCCCCGGCCGGCGGCCCGGCTACCCCGGCAGCGCACCGGCCGGTACCCAGGGCGGCGCACCGGGCATCCCCCGCCTCCCCGCGCAGGCCCACCCCGGCGGACTCCGGCCGAGCGCGCTCGCCGGCCCCGGCTGGGCGGGCCGCCGCCGGCCGGCCCGCGCGCCCCTCTACCCGCAGGCCTCCCCGGGAGGCCTCCCCGGCCGCGCCCAGGAGGCCGTGACCGTCCTGCACCTGGCCGGGCCCGACTTCGGGCGGGGCCGCGAGCCCGACGCGCTCAGCCGCCAGATCCGCGGCGACCTCATCATGCTCAGGGACGCTGGAGCGCCGTCCCCGGACCTGATGGTGGTCACCGGCGACCTCACCGCCTCCGGCAGCCCCCGCGAATGCGACCAGGCCCTCAGCTTCCTCACCACCCTGCGCTCCCAGCTCGACCTGTCGCCGCAGCGGGTGATGGTCGTACCCGGCGCGCAGGACGTGAACCAGGCCGCCTCCCAGGCCTACTTCCACACCTGCGAGGCCGACGAGGTGGCACCGCAGCCGCCGTACTGGCCCAAGTGGCGCCACTACACACGCCTGTTCCGCGGCCTCTATCAGGGACTGGACACCGTCTTCGACAGCGATCAGCCCTGGACCCTCTTCCCGGTGCCCGAACTGAGCACGGTCGTCGCCGGATTCAACTCCTCCATCGCCTACAGCCACCGCCAGGAGGAGCAGTACGGCTTCATCGGCCGTGACCAGGCCGCCTGGTTCGCCGAGGCCATGCGCCGCTACGAGGACGAGGGCTGGCTGCGCATCGGCGCCCTGCGCCACCCGCTCACCGACGGCCGCCGCCCCGGCGACGCGGTCGGCGGCCCCGGCGGACTGCGCGACGCCGACACCTTCGCCCGGCTGGCCGCCCCACGGCTGCACCTGCTCCTCCACGGCCCGACCGGCGGCCCCCGCACCCTCTCCGCCACCCCCGCCCACAGCCGGCTCACCGGACCCGCCGGCGGGCTGCCGCTCTTCGGCTCCGCGGCCCCCGCCCGCTTCCAGCTCCTCCGTGTCACCGCGGACGCCGTCACCCGCTGGGACGACCGGATCACGTCGGACGCCGAGCGGTTCCCCGGCGAATGGCGGCACACCCGCCGCGTGTTCCCCGTCCCCGAACTGCCCCCCGTGATCAACGTCGAGCACGCCCAGGGCCGGGCCCCCCTCGACGACCCCGCCGCCGCGCTCGCCGAACGGGTCAAGGAGATCTGCCGGGTGCGCAGGCAGGGCGTACGGCTGCGCGACGTCCCGCGCCGCGAGCCGGGCGACATGGTCCAGATCATGGCCACCTGGCAGGAGCAGGAGGACGACGTCGTCCAGCAGCAGCGCATCGCCGTCCACCCCGGGACGCCCACCGAGGAGGAACTCGACCGGTTCGTCGGCCAGGTGCACGCCACCGACTCCGGCTCCGAGGCCGTCCTCGTCCACGGAGGTGACGCACCGGCCGGCGTACTGCGGCACCGGGCGGCCGCCCACGGCGTACGGGTCCGGGTGCGCAGCTTCATCGAATTCCAGGGCCTGCTCGACCTGCGCGGCTACGTCGCCGCACAGACGGCCCGGCTCAGCAGCAGCGAACAGTACGCCCCCGGCCTGTACCTGCCCCAGCGCTACCGCGACGCCGACCGCCCCGACGGACAGGAGCACGACGGCCTCGTCGAGGAACTGCTGGAGCTCCTCGAATCCGACCACGGCCGCTTCGTCCTGCTCCTCGGCGACTTCGGACACGGCAAGACCTTCGCGCTGCGCGAGCTGGCCCGCCGCATCCCCGAACAGCTCCCGCACCTCACGCCGCTGCTGATCCCGCTCAACACCCTCGACCGGGCGCACAGCCTCGAAGGCCTCGTCGCCGCCCACCTCGCCGGCCACGGCGTCGACACCATCGACCTGCGGGCCCTGCGCTACATGCTCGCCCAGGGCCGCGTCGTCCTGCTCTTCGACGGCTTCGACGAACTGGTCCACCGGGTCAGCTACGACCGGGCCGCCGACCACCTCCAGGTCCTCCTCGACGCCGCCGTCGACAACGCCAAGATCGTCGTCAGCAGCCGCACCCAGCACTTCAAGTCGCACGCCCAGGTCCTCACCGCGCTCGGCGAGCGCGTCGGACTCCTCCCGCAGCGCCGCGTCCTGTCCGTGGAGGGCTTCACCCCGGCACAGATCCGCTCCTACCTCGTGCGAAGCTACGGCGACGAAGCCGCCGCCGACCGCCGCTACCAGCTCCTGCGCAACATCCCCGACCTGCTGATGCTCTGCCGCAACCCGCGGCTGCTGTCCTTCGTCGCGGACCTGAGCCAGGACCAGCTCCGCGCGGTCGCCGGAGCGGGCCGCGCGCTCAGCCCGGCCCGGCTGTACGAGGACGTCTTCACCTCCTGGCTCGGCCACGAGGAGGCACGCGGCCAGGGCGGCCCCGGCGCCCCGCCCGGACTCACCGTCGACGAGCTCTGGGCGGCCGTGACCGCTCTGGCCTGGCGGCTGTGGGAGAGCGGCCGCAGCGCCCTGCGCCTGGACGAGCTCACCGAGACCGTCGCCGCCACCCTCAGCGAGCTCACCGAGTCCCCGCTCACCCCGTCCGAACGGGCCCAGGCGGTCGGCGCCGGCAGCCTGCTCGTCCGCAGCTCCGACGGCGTCTTCCAGTTCATCCACGGCTCCGTCGTCGAATGGCTCGTGGCGCGCGAGGCCGCCCACCAGCTGGGCCGCGGCAGCCATGCCCTCCTCGTCGCCCGCCCCCTCAGCCAGCTCGCCGTCGAGTTCTTCTGCGACCTCGCCGACCACGAGCTGTGCGCCCGGTGGGTGCGCGAGGTCCTCGACGCCCCCGGCCGCGGGGTCAGCGACGCCGCCCGCGCCAACGCCGTCCGCATCAGCGACCGCCTGCGCGTGCCGGCCAACGCCGACCTGCGCGGCGCCAGGCTGGCCGGTGAGGACCTCTCGCACCGCGACTTCTGCGGGGTCGACCTCTCCGACGCCGATCTGACGGACACCCGGCTCATCGGCGCCAACCTCTCCGGGGCCCGGCTGCGCGGCACCCGGCTGACCGGCGCCCGCCTGGACCGGGCCGACCTCGGCGGAGCCGACCTGACCGGCGCGAACCTCAGCCGGGCCCGCCTGATCCGGGCCGACCTGCGGGGCGCCGTGCTGACCGGCAGCCGCTGGCACCGGGCCGCGCTCATCGACGTCCGCCTGGACGACGCGGTACGGGCGGCCCCCGAACTCGCGACCGCCGCGATCGCCCCCGGCATGCCGGTGGACGCCGGATTCCGGCCGTCGGCGGTCGGCGTCCCGTACGGGTTCGGCATGCGCACCGGCCGGCTGCCCGAGCCCATCGCCTACAGCGCCGACGGTGAACTCCTCGCGGTCGGCAGCGAGGACGGCTCCGTCCTTGTCTGCGGCGCCGACGACGGCCGGGCGGTGCGCACCCTCCAGGGACACGAAGGACGCGTCTACGCGGTGAAGTTCCGCCCCGACGTCATCGCCACCGGCGGATCCGACGGCACCGTACGCCTCTGGGACCCGGTCACCGGCGCGTGCCGCCACAGCCTGCCGGTCCACCCCGACGGGGTGTGGCCGGTCTCCTTCGACGAGGCCGGCACGATCCTCGCCACCGGCGACAGCGAAGGCCTGGTCACGATCTGGGACGTGGCCACCGGCCGCCCCGTCCACCGGCTGCCCGGCCACACCGCACCCGTCTACACCGCCGTCCACAGCCGCGACGGCCATCTGCTCACCGGCGACGCGGCCGCGAAGGCACGGCTCTGGGACCTGAGCACCGGAACGTGCGTCCAGGAGCTCGACGGGCACCAAGGGGCCGTCTACCGGGCCCGGTTCAGCCCCGACGGCACCCTCTTCGCCACCGCGGACCGGGGCGCGGGCGGACAGGGCGGCACGGTACGGATCTGGCGGACCTCGGACGCCCGCCTGCTGCACGAGTTCACCGGTCACACCGGCCGGGTCTACGTCCTCGACTTCCACCCCGACGGCAGCCTCCTCGCCAGCGGCTGCACCGACGGCCAGGTCCGGCTCTGGGACCCGGTCGTCGGCACCCCCGCCGGCGTGCTCGAACGGGGAACGGGCGCCGTCTACCAGGTGCTGTTCGGCGA
Organism: Streptomyces yangpuensis; assembly: GCF_024666385.1. NCBI lineage: Bacteria > Bacillati > Actinomycetota > Actinomycetes > Kitasatosporales > Streptomycetaceae > Streptomyces > Streptomyces yangpuensis. The sequence continues at coordinate 1,112,588 of NZ_CP102514.1, read as the reverse complement.
CGACGGCAGGCTCCTCACCGCCTGTGACAGCAACGGCGCCGTCCGGCTGTGGACGGTCACCGGCGGCCCCCACGGCCACTCGATCGCCCTCCACGCCCAGCAGCCCGCCGACCACCGCGGCACCGCCTGGGCGTGCGCCTTCCGCCCCGGCGACACCCAGCTGCTCACCGTCGGCAACGACGGCGGTGCCCAGATCTGGGACACCGCCACCGGCCAGGGCAAACGCATCCTGCGCGGGCACGGCCGCAGGATCAGCACCGTCGCCTTCAGCGCGGACGGCTCCCACCTGGCGACCGCCGGCAACGACGGCGTCGTACGGCTCTGGGACACCCGCACCGGACGGTGTGCCGAGGAACTGTCCGGCCGCGGCGACCGGCTGGTCTCGGCGGTGTTCAGCCCCGTCGAACCCCTCCTGGTCACGGCCAGCAACGACGGCGACATGTACCTGTGGGACCCGCAGGGCGGCCACTACCTGCGCGAGCTGGACGCCGAGACCGAGCACGTGTGGGCGGAGGCCTTCAACGCCGACGGGACCCTGCTCGCCACCGCCAACGACGACGACTCCGTCCGCGTCTGGTTCCGCCCGACCGGCTCACCCGTGTCGAACCTGGCCGCGCACCGGGGCCGGGTCCGGTCCATCGCCTTCCGCTCCGACGGCGACGTCCTGGCCACCGGCTGCGACGACAGCGTCGTCCGGGTGTGGGAGGCCAGGAGCGGCCGCCTGGTGGAGGAACTCGGCGGCGCCGCCGGCCACGCGGACCGGGTGTACGGCGTCGCGTACGGCCAGGGCAGCGCGTGGCTGGCGAGCGCGAGCTGGGACGGCAGCGCCGTCGTCTGGCGCGACGGGGAGGCCCGGCTGCGGCTGCGCGGCCGGGGCGGACGGCTGTGGGCCGTGGCCGCCCATCCGGACCGGCCGCTGCTGGCCGCCGCGGGCGACGACCGGGCGGTCGCCCTGTGGCACGCCGGGACCGGCGAGCGGGTCACCGACCTCGTCGGCCACACCGGCCGGGTGCTCTCCCTCGCCTTCTCCCCGGACGGCGGTCTGCTGGCGAGCGGCGCCGAGGACGGCACCGTACGGCTCTGGAACATCCCGGCGGACGGGGAGCCGCCCTCGCTGCGCGCCACACTGATGGGCATGGCGGGCGGCTGGGCGGCGCTGACCCCGGCCGGCGGCTACAAGTACGAGGGCGACGTCGATGGCGAGTTCTGGCACGTGGTGGGCATGTCCCGGTTCGCACCGGGGGAGCTCGACGCATACCTGCCGGGCATCCACCGGCTGCCGCTCGGCGAGGAACTCTGACGCCGCACCCGGCCGCCCCGGGACCAGGGGTGTCCCGCCCGCCGTCCCCCGTCGGGGGTCGGGGGACGGGGGAGGTGACGCGGAGCGTCGTCGACCGCGGACGGCGCGGCGGGGCGGGTGGCGGGCGTCGCCAGCCCGGCGTGATCGGCGGGGCGCCCCCCGCGCCTCAGCCGAGGTCCGAGGCGGTCGGTACGACCACCCCGTACAGGTCGGCGACGGTCGCGAGGGCGGCGTGGTGGATCTGCCCGGCGGACAGCTCGGCGCCCACCGACCGCAACGGCCGGGTCGCGCAGGCCTCGGCGACCACGGTGGGCCGGTTGCCGCGCAGGAAAGCGCCCTCCACCGTGAAGGTCACGCACATGTTGGTCATGAAGCCGATGACGATGACGTGCTCGTTGCCCGCGGCGTCGAGGAGGTCGCCGAGGCCGGTGCCGACGAACGCGTTCGGGGCGGCCGTCTTGACGACGACACTCTCGCCGTCGACGGGTGCCACCCGGGGGTGGATCCGCCCGATGTCCTCCCGGACGTCGTACGGGGTCCCCGGGCCGCCGTCGTGCTGCACGTGGACGACCGTCGTGCCGGCGGCCCGGGCCCGCGCCAGCAGATCGGCGGCGGCGTCGAGGGCGGGCTCCCAGCCCGTCAGCTCCAGCACGCCCCGCGTGTAGGTGTTCTGATAGTCGACCAGGACGAGCGTGGCGTCGGCCAGGGAGGCCGGGGTCTGGTCGGCGCCGTTGAGCTCACGCAGGGTGGTCGCGGGCATGGGCATGGGTGTGGTCATGGAAGGGCCCTCCTCGGGCGTCGTGTCGTCGAAGTCCGGCCCCACCCAACGGTGGTGGCGGTGCTCAGAACGCTATGACCCCCCGGGGAATGTCGGCAATGTCATCCGAGTTGCAGAAACAGACATCGCCGGACGCCCCTCCCCGCCCCGGCCGTCGACTGACCGACCGAACGGAGACCCCCGTGAGCAGCGCCGAACGGCTCGTCGTCATCGTCCTCTTCGACGGTGTGGACCTGCTGGACGTCACCGGCCCCCCGGAGGTCTTCGCCCTCCTGCGCCGCGAGGCGGCCGACGGCGAGGGCTACCGCGTCGTCCTCGCCGCGGGGACCATGGACCCGGTGACCACCTCCGCCGGCGTCCGGATCCTGCCCGACACCACCTTCGCGGCGCTGGCCGGCAGGAGGGTCGACACCCTGCTCGTCCCGGGCTCGGTGGAGGCCGACGACACCGGCCGCACCCGTGCCGTCGCCGACCCCGCCGTCGTCGACCGGGTACGGACCCTCGCCGCCCGCTCCCGGCGCGTCGCGTCCGTCTGCGTGGGCGCCCACATCCTCGCCGAGGCCGGGCTGCTGGACGGCAGGCGCGCCACCACCCACTGGTCGACCGCGGCGCAGCTCGCCGCCGAGCACCCCGCCGTCCACGTCGACGCCGACCCGATCTTCATCCGCGACGGCGACGTGTGGACCGGCGCGGGCATCAGCGCCTGCCTCGACCTCTCCCTGGCCCTGGTCGCGGAGGACTTCGGCGAGGCCGCCGCCCTGCGCGTCGCCCGCCAACTCGTCATGTACCTCAAACGGCCCGGCGGACAGAGCCAGTTCAGCGTCCCGCTCGAACCCCTGTCCACCACCCGGCGGACGGAGGACCTCCGCCACCACATCACGCGCCACATCACCGGGCCGCTCACCGTCGCCGACCTCGCCGAGCACGCCCACGTCAGCGAGAGGCAGCTCACCCGGATCTTCAAGACGGAACTCGGCACCACCCCGGCCGCCTACATCGAATCGGCCCGCGTCGAGGTGGCGCGCCACCAGCTCGAAACCACCGACGCCACCCTCGACCGGATCGCCTCCGCCTGCGGTTTCAACACCACCGACACCCTGATCCGGGCCTTCCGCCGCACTCTCGACACGACCCCCACGGAGTACCGCAACCGCTTCCGCTCCACCGTCCGGGTGACGGCTCCCCGCTAGTCGGCCCCCTGTGCATCCGTCCCGCCCGCGACCGCGGAAGACATGAGGGAACCCACCACGGTCGACGGCGGAACGGAGCACCTCCATGACCGACACCCCAGGGCACCCGGCCCGGCCCTCGGGACCGCTGTGCCTGGTCACCGGCGCCACCGGATACATCGGCGGCCGGCTCGTCCCCGAGCTGCTGCGGGCCGGACACCGCGTCCGGTGCCTCGCACGTACCCCGGCGAAACTGCGCGACCACCCCTGGGCGGGGCAGGCCGAGACCATCCGCGGCGACGTCACCGACGCCGCCTCCCTCGGCGCGGCCATGCGGGGCGTCGACGTCGCCTACTACCTCGTGCACGCCCTGGGCACCGGCCGCGACTTCGAGGAGACCGACCGCCGGGCCGCCCGCACCTTCGCGGACCAGGCCCGCGCCGCCGGCGTGCGCCGCATCGTCTACCTGGGCGGACTCACGCCCACCGGGGTCCCCGACCGCGACCTCTCGCCCCACCTGCGCTCCCGCGCCGAGGTCGGACGCATCCTCCTCGACTCCGGGGTCCCCACCACCGTGCTCCGCGCCGCCGTCATCATCGGCTCCGGCTCGGCTTCCTTCGAGATGCTCCGCTACCTCACCGAGCGGCTGCCCGTGATGGTCACCCCGAGCTGGGTGCGCACCCGGATCCAGCCCATCGCCGTCCGCGACGTGCTGCGCTACCTGGTCGGCAGCGCCCAGATGCCCGACCACGTCAGCCGCGCCTTCGACATCGGCGGCCCCGACGTCCTCACCTACCTCGACATGATGCGCCGCTACGCCACCGTCGACGGCCTGCCCCAGCGCCTGATCTTCCCCGTGCCCGTCCTCACACCGCGCCTGTCCAGCCACTGGGTCGGCCTGGTCACCCCGGTACCCCGGTCCATCGCCCGCCCGCTCGCGGAATCCCTCAAGTACGAGGTCGTCTGCGACGAGCACGACATCGCCGACTGGGTGCCCGACCCGCCCGGCACGCCCATCACCTTCGACCGGGCGCTCGCGCTCGCCCTCCAGAAGGTCCGCGACGCCCAGGTCGTCACCCGCTGGTCCTCCGCCTCCGTGCCCGGCGCGCCCAGCGACCCGCTGCCCACCGACCCCGACTGGGCCGGCGGCAGCCTCTACAGCGACGTCCGCGAGCGCACCGTCGACGCCCCGCCCCAGGCGCTGTGGCGGGTCGTGGAGGGCATCGGCGGCGAGAACGGCTGGTACTCCTTCCCGCTCGCCTGGGCCGTCCGCGGCTGGCTCGACCGCCTCATCGGCGGGGTCGGCCTGCGCCGCGGCCGGCGCGACGCCACGCTCCTGCGGATCGGCGATTCCCTGGACTTCTGGCGCGTCGAGGAGATCGAACGGGGGCGGCTGCTCAGACTCCGCGCCGAGATGCGGCTCCCCGGCCTAGCCTGGCTGGAGATGTACGCCGAACACGACGACGAGGGGCGCACACGGTACCGGCAGCGGGCCCTCTTCCACCCGCGCGGCCTGGCCGGCCACGCCTACTGGTGGAGCGTCTCGCCCTTCCACGCCCTCGTCTTCGGCGGCATGGCGCGCAACATCGCCCGCACGGCGGAGGCGGCCGCCGGCGGCACCACCCAGGGAGCACGGTCATGAACGCCTCGGTCGTCCTGTTCACCTCCGACCTGCGGGTCCACGACCATCCGCCGCTGCGCGCCGCCCAGGGCCCCCGCAACGAGACCGTGCCGCTCTTCGTGCGCGATCCGGCGGTGGACCACGCCGGTTTCGCGGCGCCCAACCGCCTCGCCTTCCTCGCCGACTGCCTCGCCGACCTCGACCGTGGCCTGCGCGACCGGGGCGGCCGGCTCGTCGTCCGCTCCGGCGACCCCATCGCCGAAGTGTGCGCCGTGGTACGGGAGGCCGACGCCGACGAGGTGCACATGGCCGCCGGGTGCAGCGCCTTCGCCCTGCGGCGCGAGCAGCGGCTTCGCCGGGCCCTGGAGGCCGACGGACGGCGCCTGTACGTCCACGACGGGGTCGTCACCGCACTCCCGGCGGGTGCCGTGACACCGAGCGGATCCGATCACTTCGCCGTGTTCACCCCGTACTTCAGACGCTGGTCGGCCGAGCGCCTGCGCGCGCCCCTCGCCGCCCCGCGCGTCGTCAGGGTGCCCTCCCGCATCCGCTCCGAGGGCCTGCCGGCGCGGCCGGCCGCCGGGGAGGTCTCGGCGGGCCTGGCCACCGGCGGCGAGGAGGAGGGCCGCAAGCGGCTCGCGTACTGGCTCGACCGGTACGCCGACGCCTACGAGGAAGGGCACGACGACCTCGCCGCGGACACCACCTCCCGCCTCTCCCCGTACTTCCACTTCGGCGCGCTGTCGGCGGCCGAGGCCGTGCACCGGGCCCGCGCCCGGGGCGGAGCGGGCGCCGAGGCCTTCGTACGGCAGCTCTGCTGGCGCGACTTCCACCACCAGCTGCTCGCCGCGCGCCCCGCGGTTTCCGACGCCGACTACCGCACCCGGGGCGACCGCTGGCGGAGCGGCCGGCAGGCCGAGGCCGACCTGCGGGCATGGCAGGAGGGCCGCACCGGCTATCCCGTCGTGGACGCGGCGATGCGCCAGCTCGCCCACGAGGGCTGGATGCCCGGCCGCGGCCGGCTGCTCACCGCCTCGTTCCTGACCAAGACCCTCTACATCGACTGGCGCGCCGGAGCCCGCCACTTCCTCGACCTGCTGGTCGACGGGGACGTCGCCAACAACCAGCTCAACTGGCAGTGGATGGCCGGCACCGGCACGGACAGCCGCCCCAACCGGGTCCTCAACCCGGTGATCCAGGGCAAGCGTTACGACCCCGAGGGCGCGTACGTACGCCGGTGGGTGCCGGAACTCGCCGGGCTGCGGGGCGCCGGGGTCCACGAGCCGTGGAAGCTGGCCGGCCCCGAGCGCAGCCGGTACGACGGCTATCCCGAGCCGCTGGTCAACCTTCCCGACGGGCTGGCCCGCTTCCGCCGGGCCCGCGGTCAGGACTGATCCCGTACGCCGGGCCGCCCCGACCCCGATCCCGGTCCCGTGCCCGCTCCCGCCGCCGCGTCGCAGAGCCCGCGCAACAGGGTCAGCGCCTCCCGCAGCCCGCCGGGTCGCACCGTGCCCGGGGCAAGGGGCTGTCCGGCCCAGCCCGGGCCCGCCGGCACCACCGCCGGCCGGGCGCGGGCGCCCTTGACGCCCCACGCCGTGTCGGCGACGTGCCGGGCCAGTGCGGGGCTCGCGGTGGACCGGCCCTGGGACCACAGCACGACCGCGGCGGGGCCGGTCCGGCGTACGGCCTGGTCGAGGGCCTCGGGCGGCACGGCCGCCCCGAACATGAGGGTGGACAGGCCGACTTCGGCCAGTCCCGCCGCCAGCGCCTCCAGCGCGAGGGTGTGCTGCTCGCCCGGTACGCAGGCCAGCAGCACCGGGGGCGCGGCCGAGCGGGACACGACGGGCGGGGGCCCGGCGGCGCGGCGCAGCGCGCTCGAGACGTGCCAGGACAGCAAGTGCTCGACCTCGACGTACCGGTCGCCGGAGGTCTCCCACTTGCGGCCCACGGCGTGCAGGGTCGGCGCCATCACCTCCTCCCAGGCGGTGACCAGGCCGTACTGGGCGATCACCGAGCCCAGCAGGTCGTCCACGGCCCAGGCGTCGAGGCGTACCGCGGCCCGCCCCAGCCCACGGCACTCCTGCCGTACGGCGCCCAGGCGCAGGCCGTTGCCCGAACCGGGCCGGCGGCCCGGCGGGGGGAGGGGGCCCGGTGCGGCGGGCGGAGCGGCCTCCGCGGACGCCGGGCCGGCCAGGGCGGCCCGCGCGGCCTCCGCGGGCGGGATCCCCGACGAGGTCAGCCGGCACATCTCGTGCAGGACGGCGAGGTCCTCGGGGGTCCACCGGCGGTGCCGGCCGTCCTCGCGGGCGGCCGGTCCGATGCCGTAGCGCCGGTCCCAGGAACGCAGGGTCGTGGGCGCCACGCCCAGCCGGCGGGCCACCGCTCCGGTGGTCAGGCCGTGCGCGGACGATGCGGACTGTTCGGACGGTGCGGACTCGGTCGGTAGGGGCTCGGACTGCGTCATGCCTCCATGATGCGACGCACAACCGACGCGAGTGGTGCCGAAGGGTGCGCGGGCCGGAATCTGGAGGGGCCCGCCCCGGCCCCGGCCAGGGGCGCGCCCGTCCGGCCGACCGGCCGGTTCCGGTCCCGGCCCGAGGAGCAGCCGCCATGACCGCCCGGAGCGCCACCGTCCAGCCGACCCCCGCGACCGGGGGCCTCCTCACCGACCACGAGGTCGCCGAGGGCTTCGTGCGCGGCGACGAGCAGTGCCTGACCGCCGCGTACCGGCGCTGGGGCGGCCTCGTCCACGCGCTGGCGGCCCGTACCCTCGGAGACCCCCGGGAGGCCGAGGACGTCAGCCAGCAGGTGTTCCTGGCCGCCTGGCGGGGTCGGGCCGGCTACCGGCCGGAGCGCGGCGCCTTCCCCGGCTGGCTCATCGGCATCACCCGGCGGAAGATCGCCGACGCGCTCGCGGAGCGCACCCGGCGGCTCGCCCTGGTCGCCGCGGCCGGCGCCGCCCTGCCCCCGCCGGACGAGCCCGGTGCGGGCCCCGAAGCGGTGCTGGACCGGCTGGTCGTCACCGGCGAGCTGGCGCGACTGCCCCGCCCGCAGCGGGAGGTGCTGGCCATGGCCTTCTACGGGGACCTCACCCAGATCCAGATCGCCGAGCGCACCGGCATGCCGCTCGGGACGGTGAAGAGCCACACCCGGCGGGGCCTGCACCGGATGCGCCACCGCTTCGCCGCCGGGACCGCGGCCGCGGACCCGGCCGTGGCGGGGTACGCGTGAGCCGTGCCGGGGTACGCGTGAGCCGTGCCGGGGGTGCGAAGATGACCGCGAGGCGTGCGGCGGAGGGAGCAGCGGTGGCGGAGGCGGACGACCGGGTGCCCGGCCCGGCGCCGGTACGGGTGGACGGGCGGACCGAGCGAGGACGCCGGACCCGGGACAGGATCGTGGACGCCCTGCTCGACCTGCTCGACGAGGGCGTCGTGGAGTTCCCGGCCGAGCGCGTCGCCGAACGCGCGGGCGTCTCCCGCCGGCTGGTCTTCCACCACTTCGCCGACATGTCCGAGCTGGTGGACCTCGCCATCACCCGGCGGCTGGAGCAACTGGCCGAGCAGATCCGGCCGTTGCCGGTGACCGGGCCCCGCCGGGTCCGGGTGGCCGCCCTGGCCGAACAGCGGGCCCGGATCCTGGAGTGGATCACTCCGGCACGGCTGACACTGATGCGGATCGACCACCCCTCGCCGCGCATCCAGCAGGTGACGGACGAGGCGTTCGCGGACGCCCGGCGCCGCGTCGCGGAGATCTTCGCGGAGGAGCTGGGCCGCCTGGACGAGAGCCGGGCGGCCGAACTCCTCGACGGTCTGGACGCCGTCACCACGTGGGGTGCGTGGAACCACTGGCGCACCGGCGGGAAGAGCCCCCGGGAGGCACGTGCGGCGATGGAGGCCACCGTGCTGAACCTGCTGGCGGCGGGCGATCTTCCGCACGGATGAGCGCCGGGGCGGGCGCCGTCCCCGTCCACGGGGCCGGCGTCCCCGGGCCCGGGCTGTGGCCCTGGCTGTTGCTCAGGCCGTCCTGACGTCCTCGGCCCGCGCGGTCACCGTCACGCCGTCCGCGCCCACCGACACGCCCGCGGGCCGCAGGCCCAACGGCAGTTCGGGCAGGGTCCGGGTCTGCCGGGCGAGCGCCTGCGCGACGAGCGGGCTGTCCGGGTCCAGGGACCGGCCGGCCACCGAGGCGGCCGTAGGACGCAGCGAGACGACGCCGTCGTGGAGTTCGACACCCGCCGTCAGTACCACGGGCGCGCCCAGCACGCTGCGCCGGATGAGCAGTTGGCCGTTGCCGGCGTCGGAGATCCGGGTGTCGCCCTCCGGTCCGTCGCCCAGCGCGGAGTACGGGGCGGTGAAGCGGGCCGACGCCGTGTCCGCCCGGTAGCCGTCGCCCTCGCGGGAGACGTTGCCGAAGGTGACGTCGGCCTTGATCCGGCTGCCGCGGTCGGTCGTCGCGTCGGCCCGGACCCGTACCTCGGGGTAGCTCTCGCGGGCGGCCCGGAGCAGGAAGGGCAGCCCCTCGATGGAGACGTCCGGGCGTCCCACGAGGTTGGTCTGCCGCCGGCCGATCCGGTCGGCGAGCCGCCCTTCGGCCAGGCCGCGGGCCACCGAGTCGGCGACGGGCAATGCGAGCAGCAGGACGCCGGCCAGGCCGGCCCCGATCAGGGTGCGGCGGCGCCGGGAGCGGGGCGGCCGGGCGGCGGGCCGGGCCGGGCGGCCGCCCGCGGTGGCGCCGGGGCGCGGGGTGGTGCGGGGGAGCATGCGGTACCTCATCGGGTGGGAAGGGGGTCGGTGGCGGTGGTCCCGCCGGTTCCGGGTGCGGGGAGGCCGGCGGGCCGTCCGGCCGGCAGGGCGAGGGAGCCGCCCTCGATGTCGAGTTCGGGCAGGACCCGGTCGAGACGACGGGGCAGCCACCAGCCGCGGTCCCCGAGCAGCGCCATGGTGGTGGGGACCAGCAGCCCGCGTACCACGGTGACGTCGAGGGCGACGGCCGCGGCGAGCCCGGTGCCGAACATCTTCACGACGGGGTCGTCCGAGAGCAGGTACGCGAGGAAGACGCTCACCATGATCAGTGCGGCGGAGGTGATGATCCGGCCGGTCGAGGCGAGGCCCGCGACCACCGCGTGCCGGCTGTCCCCGCTCGCCAGCCACTTCTCGCGCACCGAGGACAGGAGGAACACCTCGTAGTCCATGGAGAGGCCGAAGAGGACGGCGAACATCAGCAGCGGTACGTAGCCGGGCACGGGCACCGGCCCTTCCAGCCCGATGAGCCGCGCGCCCCAGCCCCACTGGAACACCGCGGTGAGCACCCCGTACGCGGCGGCCACCGACAGGAGGTTGAGCACGGCGGCCTTGAGCGCGAGCAGCGGCGAGCGGAAGGCCGCCAGCAGCAGCAGCCCGGCCACGAGCACGACGGTCCCGATCACGGCGGGCAGCCGGTCCGCGAGGCGGTCGTTGAGGTCGGCGACCGTGGCCGCGGCCCCGCCGACATGTGCGGTCCCCGCGCCGTCGGCGGTGGCCGCCGGCAGGGTGTCCGTGCGCAGGGTGTCGACCAGGCGGGCGGTCGCCGGGTCGCCGGGGGCGGTGGCGGGCGTGACCTGCCAGCGGACGGTACGGCCGTCGGCGGTGAGCTGCGCCGGACCGACCGAGGCCACGCCGGGGGTGCCGGCCAGGGCGGTGGAGACCGTGCTGACACGGGTGTCCTGCGGGCCGGCGGCGGGCGTCGCCAGGGTGTCGGTCACCTGGAGCGGGCCGTTGACGCCGGGCCCGAAGGCGTCCGAGAGCTGCTCGTAGGCGGTCCGGCTGGCCGAGCCGACGGGTTTGTCGCCGGCGTCGAGCTGCCCGAAAGCCAGCTGGGTGGCGGGCGCGGCGAGCAGCAGGAGCAGGGCGAGGCCGGCCAGGAGGTGGCGCCACGGGCGGGCCGTGACGCGCTCGGCGATCCGCTGCCAGCCGCGGGCGGGGGCGGGCGCGTCCTGCCCGTCCGGCTCGGTGGCGCCCTCCTCCCGGGCGGCGCCGAGGAACCGGGCCAGCAGGCTCAGCAGGGCGGGCAGCAGGGTGAGGGTCGCGGCCACCGCGACGAGCACCGCGATCGCGGGCGCCAGCGCCAGGGCGCGCAGCAGCGGCAGCCCGCCCAGCGCCAGCCCGGCCAGCGCCGCGATCACCGCGCACCCGGCGAACGCGGAGGCCTTCCCGGCGGTGGCCGTGGCCAGGGCGGCGGCCTCGGGGGCCGCCACGCCCCGGCCGCGGAACTCCCGGAACCGGGTGAGGCAGAACAGGGTGTAGTCGATCCCCACGCCGAGGCCGATCATCGCTGCGATGGTGGTGGCGGAGGACGGCATGTCCATCAGGTGCCCGGCCAGGCCGACGGCGGCCAGCGACACGACCAGCCCGGCGACGCCGACGACCAGCGGGAGCCCGGCCGCGGCCGCCTTCCGGAAGCCGATGAAGAGGATCACGGCGGCGGCCCCGAGCCCGATGAGTTCGCTGTGCCCGGTGTCCGGCCGGTCCACGGCGGCCGCGAGGTCGCCGCCCGGGGTGACCCGGATCCCGGCCTCCTCGGCCGGCCCGGCCGCGTCGGTGATCCGCTCCGACAGCTCGGGGGTGATGTCGCGGCCGGTCACGTCGAGGCCGACGGAAAGGTAGGCGGTGTGCCCGTCGCGGCTCATCGCGGTGGCGCCGGCCCGGTCGTAGGGCGGGGTGACGCTCACGACGTGCGGCAGCCCGGCGATGGCCCGGGCACTGCGCTCGACGGCGTCCCGGGCGCTCCCGCCGGTCAGTGCCGGGCCGTCGGGTCCGGTGTGCAGGACGAGCGGCTGCCGGCCGGAGGCGGGTCCGGGGAAGGCTGTCGCCGCCGTGTCGAGGGCGGCCTGGCTGTCACTGCCCGGGATGGTCACCGCCTCGCTGGTCGCACGGCCGTACGCCATGACGGCGCCGCCGAGCACGAGGAGCAGCACCAGCCAGGCCCCCACCACCCGTCTCGGCCGACGGGCGCACCAGCGCCCCATCGTCAGGAACATCCGGGCCCTCCAAGATCCGCAGACAATATATTGCACTCAGCGTGCAGCTTTACGCTTGCACTCGGAGTGCAACGATGTCAATCGGGGGCGGGGCCCGGACGGGAGCGCGGCCACCCCGCCGGCCGCGTGCGAAATCGGCCTCGGGCGGGTACCGACCGTCCGGGACGTGCCTTCCTGGTGTGCACCCGCTCGGGCAAAATGCCTGGTGTCACCGGCAATTGCGGGCTTCGTGGCGCATCCGTCCCCCTCGGTGCGCCCCCGGGACCCCGGCGCCCTCGACTTGGGGAGGAGTGGTCCTGGCGTTGCAGTCCTTACAGATGCGCCGCATACGAGCGCTGCGCGGAACGGCCTCCGTGCGGTCGGGGACGCACCGGGCACAGTCCTTCCTGATCGTGGCCACCCTGCTCTACCGGGGCAGCCACCTCACGGTCGCCGTCATGGCCGTCGTCCACCGCCCATGGCACCTCCCGCTGCAACACCTGGGATTCGCCGCCGCCCTGGGACTCAGCGTGCTGACCTACGGAACGGCCCTGCGCCGCGGCTGGTTCGACCCCCGGCACATCTGGGCCGACATCCTCGTCACCGGATGCGTCCTGCCCCTGGCCCTGTGCGCCTGGGGAGGCGTACGCGAACCTCCCACCATCGCCTGGGCGATGCTCCTCGGCGGATCGGCGAGCGCCGCCGCGGCCATCACCCTCGACCGCCTCCACGCCATCACCGCGGTCGCGCTGCTCGTCGTCACCCACTTCATCGGCTACCAGGCTGTGGACGCGACCCCCGCCGTCGTCGTCGGCCATCTCAACTCGCTGGTGTCGTCCGCCGTGATGACCTGGGTCTTCCGCTGGTACCTGCTGCGCCAGGGCCGTCTCCTCGACGAGGCCAACGCCCGCGCGCTGGCCGCCGAGGCGCACAAGGCGCGCTACGCCGAACGCCTCGAACACCACCGGGCCCTCCACGACACCGTCCTCGCCACCCTGACCACCCTGGCGGCCGGCTCCGTCGACGCCAACGCACCCGAGGTCCGGCAACGGTGCGCCCACGAGGCCGCCTACCTGCGCCGCCTGATCCAGCAGACCGCCGACGAGGTCCCCCACCGGGAGATCGGCGCCGCCCTGGAGGAGGCCGTCCGATCCGTGGAGAGCCTCGGACTGCGGGTCACCGCCCAGTACCACGCCCTGCCGCAGGTCCCGCCCGAGGTCGCCGCCGCACTCGGCCACGCCGTGCGGGAGGCCCTCAACAACGTACGGCGGCACGCCGGCACCGGCCACGCCTACCTCACCGCCACCGGCGACCCTGACGGCAGCGGCGGAGCCGTCGTCACCGTCGTCGACCGCGGCCCGGGCTTCGACCCGGAACAGTGCGAGGCCGGCCTCGGCCTGCGCGGCTCGGTCCACGGCCGGATGACCGAGGCCGGCGGCCGCGCGACCGTGGACACCGCCCCCGGCGAGGGAGTACGGGTGGAGCTGAGATGGCCCGGGTGATCACCGTCGCGGTGGTCGACGACGACCGGATGCTGCGCGACGGACTGCGCGCCTGGCTCGGCGACGTCCCCGACCTGCGGCTCGTCGCGACCGCCGGCACCGTCGCGGAACTCCTCGCCGACCCCGTCTGCGGCCCGGGCCCCCACCGCTCCCACGGCCCCGACGGGACGGGCGGCCCCCCGGCCGACGTCATCCTCCTCGACCTCGTCCTGCGGGACGGCTCGGACCCCGCCGACAACATCCGCAGGCTCCTGCGCACCGGCAGCCGCATCCTCATGATCAGCACCGTGCCGGACCGCTCCCGGATCATCGAGGCGATCCGGGCCGGCGCCGACGGATACCTGACCAAGGACCACGACCTGCCGACCCTGGTCGCCGCGGTCAAGGACCTCGCGGAGGGCCGGGGCGCCCACTCCATGGAACTCGCCTTCGCCTGCGCCTACGACGACAGCCCCGCCCGCCCCCGGCTCTCCCCCCGGGAACGGCAGATCCTGCTCGACTACGCCTCCGGCATGACCCTCAAGTCCGCCGCCCGGCGCGCGGGCATCACCATCCACACGGCCAAGGACTACCTCGACCGCGTCAAGGCCAAGTACCAGCAGGCCGGCCGCCCCACCTACACCAAACTCGACCTCGCCCTCCGCGTACGGGAGGACAGCCTCGACGGCGGATGACCCCGCCGCAAGCCCCCCAAACGGACGGCTACAGGGGGCACCGCACCCCCCATATCGTCGACCCGGCGGCGCCCCGGACGGCCCGCCGGGAAGGGGGCGAGCCGGTGACCGCACTCTGGCCGGCACGGTCTGCACGGCCTGCCGAACACCGCACCGCCGCAGGACACATCTGCGGACCCCACCGGGGACGGGGACGCCTCGTCGGACGCGGCGCCGAGATGGGGCGGATCACGGCCGCCCTCGCCGCCGCCCGGTCCGGGCAGGGCGGAGCCCTCTTCGTCACCGGCGAGCCCGGCATCGGCAAGACCCGGCTCGCCACCGCGGCCCTCGCCGCGGCCGCCTCGGCCGACATGGTCACCGTACGCGGGCGGGCCAGCACCGTCGGCCCGCCCGTCCCCTACCGCCCACTCGTCGAGGCGCTGCTCCTGCTCGCCCGCGCCGGCCTGCTGCCCGCCCCGGAGGAACTGGACGGCTACGGCCCCGTCATGACCCGCCTGCTCGGCGGCACCCCCGACACCTCGCACATCACCGTCGCTGAAACGATGCTGCGCCTGCTCACCGCCGTCGGCCGGCAGCGGGGCTGCCTGCTCGTCCTCGACGACCTGCACGACGCCGACGCCGGCACCCTGGCCGTCGTCGAGTACCTCCTCGACAACATCGGACAACAGCCCGCCGTACTCCTGCTCGTCGCCGGCCGCGCCCCCCGCGCGGCGGGCGAGCTGGCCCGGCGCGCCCGTCAGCGGGAAGCGGCGCAGATCCTCGACCTGACCCCCCTCAGCCACACCGACGTACGCCTCCTCGTCGCGGCCGAACTGGACGCCGCACCGGCGGAGGTCTGCCCCGAACTCCTGCACCGGGCGCTCACCGGCGGCGCCGGCATTCCGTTCGTGGTCAAGGAACTCGTCCACGACCACGCCGACCACCCCGTCCACCACGGCGACCGGACCCCGCCCGTACCCGCCACCGTCGCCGACGACATCCGGCGCCGTACCACCTCGCTCGGGCCGCTCGGCACGGAATTCCTGGGCACGGCCGCCCTGTTCGGCCGACGCTTCCCCCTGCCCGTACTCGAGCACGCCATCGGCACCGACCCCACGGCCCTGTCCGAGGTCCTGCGCGCCGCCCTCGCCTCCAGCCTGATCACCCCGGACGGGCCCGGCACCCAGTGGTACGCCTTCCACTACCCGCTGGCCGCCGAGGCGCTCCTGGCCGACCTCGGCCCGGGCCAGCGCGCCCGGCACGCCCGACGCGCGGCACACGCACTCGCCCGGCTCCACCCGGGACTGCCCGGAGCCTGGCGCGCGCACGCCGCCCGGCTGCACGAGCACGCCGGCGAAACCCGTGAAGCCGTCCGCCTGTACTGCGAGGCGGCGCAGCGGGCGATGGACGAGGGCGCCCTCGAACGAGCCCTGCAACTGCTCACCCGCGCCCACCCCCTCCTCGAACCCGGCACCGCACCCGAACTGCACGCCACGGTCCTGGAGCTGCTGCTCGACGCCGCCGCCCGCTCGGGCCGCCTCGACCGGCTGCCCACCCCGCCCGCCGCCGGCCACGCCGTACCCGCCGCACGACGCGCCGGGATCCACGCCCGGCTCAGCGGCATCGCCACCCTGGCCGGCCGCCCCGCCGAAGCCCTGCACCACCTCGACACCGCCCGCGCCCTCCTCCCCGACCACCCCGCCGACGGCCGCACCGCCCTCGTGGACCTCGCCGCGGCCCACGCCGAGCTGAGCCGGCCCGCCCCCGACCGGCTGCGCACCGCCGCCCGCCTCGCCCGCCGGGCCGTGGACGCCGCCCGCGGCGACGACCGGCCGGACACCGCCTGCGAAGCCCTGCTGCTGCTCGGCCGGCTCGCCCGGCAGCAGGACGAGCCCGCGGCGACGGCCCACTTCGAGCGGGCCCGCGCCATCGCCCTCGCCCACCGGCTCCCCGTACCGCGCACGGCCGCCGAGGTGCAGCTGGCCCTCACCGAAGCCGGACACGACGACCGGCCGGGCCGCCTGGAGCAGGCCCGGCAGGAGGCCCGCCGCAGGGGCCTGCTGCCGCTGGCGCACGAGGCCGGCTTCGCCCTCGCCATCGAGCGGATCCGGCGGGGCGCCTACGACGACGCCCGCGACGGGATCATCGACGGCACGGCCGAGGCGTCCCGGCTGGGACTGGGCCGGCCCCTCGCCCTGCTCCGGCTCGCCGACGCCGTACGGTACGCCCACCAGGGACGCCGCACCGAGATGCGCGCGGCGCTCGAACGGCTGGAGCCGCACCTCGACGCCGCACCCGGCCTGCGCCCCCTGTCGTACGGGCTCGCCCGGGCCTTCTGCTCCCTGCTGGAGGAACGCCACGACGCCGCCGGACAGGAACTCGCCCAGGCACTCGCCCACGACACCGAGAACCCGGCCGCCGACGACTTCGGCCGGCAAGGCCTCGCCCTGCTGCTCGGCGTCCTGGCCGGACGCCTGGGCCGCGGGCACTGTGCGGGCATCGCCGAGGCCGGCGCCGAAGGCACCCGCTGGAACCGCCAGTTCGCGGGCCTCGCCCACGCCGTGCTGCTCGGCCGGGAGGGGCACCGCGAGCGGGCGACGGCCGCCGCGGACCGGGCGCTGGCCGCGGCCGGCCCGTACCCCCTGGCCCGCCGCCTGTGCCTGCGACTGGTGGCGGGGCCCGCGTACGAGGACGGCTGGGGTACGCCGGTCGAGTGGCTGCGCGAGGCCGAGGAGTACTTCCACGGAGCCGGCCTCCACCCGGTCGCCGCCGCGAGCCGGGCCCTGCTGCGCGGCATGGGCGCCCCCGTCCGGCAACGGCGCACGGGAACCGAGCAGGTACCGCCGCACCTGCGCAGGTCCGGCATCACCGTCCGCGAATTCGAAGTGGCCCGGCTGGTGGCGGAACGGATCAGCAACAAGGACATCGCCGGGCGGCTGCACATCTCGCCGCGCACGGTCGAGAAGCACGTGGCGAACGTCCTGCACAAGACCGGCCATCCGAACCGCAGGGCCTTCGCCACCGCCGCCCGCGACCTCACCGCCCCGGCCTGAGCGCCGGTCGGCATCGCACCTCGCCGCGTTGTCGGGGCGCCCGGTACGTCCAGTGGGTGACGGGAAGCCGACGGCGGCCGGCGGTTCCGGAAGACGGTGGGGTCGAGAGCGACGCGGACGCACCGCGCGCCGGTCCCCGCGCCGAAGGGGTGGGAACGACGGGATCCGGGCGGGGGCACGGGGGAGCACCCCCGACCGGATCCCGTCGGGTCAGTTCAGGTATCCCGGGCCGCGCTGCGTCCTGCGGGCCGCCGTGTTCTGGGGCTTGAGTACGCTCACCCGGTGCACCTCCTAGAAAGTCGAATGCGCGGGACGCGCGGCTGGATCAGGACGGGTGCCTGCCGATCGGCACCTCCCACTCAACGCCATCCGCGCCGCCCGCACATGGGCGCCGACCACGTATATTTCCCGCCCGCACCACCCATCCCGGCACCGCCCCGCCGCACCCTGAATGGTGGTGCTCCGCCCCCTCCCGCCACCGCCCCGGATGTGGTAGCGGGAGCGTGCGCAGGGGCCGCTCGGTAGAATTCCTGCTGAGGAAGGGGGCGCCGGATGGGCGCGGACCTGAGTCAGTACACGGGCCGGCCCTCCGGGCTGGTCGGGAAGCAGATAGCCGGCTACAAGGTCGAACGCATGATCGGCCGGGGCGGCATGGCCGTCGTCTACTGCGCCAAGGACCTGCGCCTGGACCGCACGGTCGCGATCAAGCTGATCGCCCCGGAGCGGGCCCGCGACGACACCTTCCGGCGCCGCTTCACCCACGAGTCCAGAGTGGCCGCCTCGATCGAGCACCCGCACATCGTGCCGATCTTCGAGGCGGGCGAGACGGACGGCGTCCTCTACATCGCGATGCGGTACGTACCCGGGCTGGACCTGCGGGGACTGCTGGACCGGGAGGGCCCGCTGCCCGTGCCGACCGCCCTGCGGATCGCCGCCCAGGTGGCGTCCGCCCTGGACGCCGCCCACGAGCACGAACTGGTGCACCGGGACGTCAAGCCCGGCAACATCCTCGTCGCGGCCGGGCCCGACCGGGACCATCCGGAGCACATCTACCTCACGGACTTCGGCCTGACGAAGAAGTCCCTGTCGCTGAGCGGTTTCACCACGGCGGGGGAGTTCGTCGGCACGCTCGACTACATGGCGCCCGAGCAGATCGCCGGCCGCCCGGTGGACGGCAGGTGCGACCTGTACAGCCTCGCCTGCGTCGTCTACGAGAGCCTCGCCGGCGGACCGCCGTTCGTGCGCGAGGAGGACGCGGCCCTGCTGTGGGCGCACCAGTACGATCCGCCGCCTCCGCTGACCGAGCGGCGGCCCGACATCGCACCCACCGCCGACAAGGTCTTCGCGAAGGCCCTGGCGAAGGTGCCCGAGGACCGCTACGGATCCTGCCTGGAGTTCGTGGCGGCCCTGCGGCGCGCCACCGAGAAGGGCCCCCCGACGGAGCAGCGGCCGCGCCGCGTCCAGGAGGAGACCGCGGCGCCACCGGAGCCACCGGAGTGGGCCCTGCCCGTCTTCCGCCCCCCGGCCGGCTAGACCCCTCCTCCGAGGCCGGAGCCCTCAGAACCCCAGGAGCGACTGCTCGGCCCAGATCGTCTTGCCGACGGGCGCGTGCCGGGTGCCCCACCGCTGGGCGAGCTGGGCCACCAGCAGCAGGCCCCGGCCGCCCTCGTCGAAGGTCCGGGCCCGCCGCATGTGCGGGGCGGTGCTGCTCGCGTCGGACACCTCGCAGATCAGGGTGTCCTTCTCGTGGATCAGCCGCAGCTGGATGGGCGGCTCGCCGTACCTGATGGCATTGGTGACCAGCTCGCTGACCAGCAGCTCGGTGACGAACGAGGCCTCCTCCAGCCCCCACTCCGTCAGCTGGTCGGTGGTCTGCCGACGGGCCTGGGAGACGTTCGAGGGATCGGACGTCAGGTCCCACACGACGACCTTGTCGGCGTGCAGGGCCCGCGTCCGCGCGACGAGCAGGGCCACGTCGTCGTCGGGGCGGTGGGTCAGCAGGGCCGTCAGCACCCGGTCGCAGACCGTGTCCAGCGTCGACGCGGGCTGGGCGAGCGCGGCGAACATGCTGTCCAGCGCCTCGTCGATGTCCCGCTCGCGGGGCTGGAGCAGCCCGTCGGTGTAGAGGGTCAGCACGCTGCCCTCGGGAAGGTCGACGTCCAGCGTCTCGAAGGGCAGGCCCCCCAGTCCCAGCGGCGGCCCGGCCGGGACGTCGAGGAGGTAGACGGAGCCCTCCGGGGAGACCACCGCCGGCGGCGGGTGCCCGGCCCGGGCGAGCGTGCAGTGCCGGGTGACCGGGTCGTAGACCACGTACAGGCAGGTCGTACCGATGCCCCCGGCACTCTCGTCGACGGCCTCCCGGCCGCCCTCGTCCGCGGACAGGTGGATGATGAGGTCGTCGAGGTGGGTCAGCAGCTCGTCGGGCGGCAGGTCGACGTCGGCCAGCGTGCGCACCGCGGTGCGCAGCCGGCCCATCGTCGCGGAGGCCCGGATGCCGTGGCCGACGACATCGCCCACGACCAGGGCCACCCGCGCGCCGGACAGCGGGATCACATCGAACCAGTCGCCGCCCACACCCGCCTCGGTGCCGGCCGGAAGGTAGCGGGAGGCCGTCTCCAGCGCCGGGTGGTCGGGCAGCGTCTGCGGGAGCAGGCTCCGCTGGAGCGTCATGGTGCTGGTGTGCTCCCGGGAGGACCGGTGCGCGGCGTGGATGCTCGCGGCCGCCCGGCCCGTGAGCTCCTCGGCCAGCGCCAGGTCCTCCGGCAGGAACGGCTCCCGGCTGCGGCGGCGGCCGAAGACGGCCACGCCGAGGCTGACGCCGTCGGCGTGCAGCGGCACCACCAGCATCGAATGGCTTCCGTGCGCACCGAGCCAGGCGGCCGCCGGGTCCTGGGCCATCCACTGGGCGACCGCCGGTGCGGTCGACGCGTACACGGCGCCATGCCCCGAGGCCAGGCACTCCGCGGGCGGCGACAGCGGGGGATAGACGGTCGTCTCGCCGACCGCGACCCGGCCCTCGGAACTCCCCTCGACGGCCGAGCGCACCGCCGTACGGCAGACGGTGACCGGCCCCGACGGCGGGCCGGAGGAGTGGTTGTTGCCGCGCGGAAGGGGTTCGAGCAGGTCGACGACGGCGAAATCGGCGAGCCTCGGGACGACCACGTCCGCGAGTTCCTGCGCGGTGCGGGTGCTGTCCCCGGTGGTGCCGATGCGCGCGCCGGCGGCGTCCGGCACGAACATCTGTTGCGTCTCGACCTCGGCCCCCGTCCGGTCGTGCGCGGCGAGGCACACGGCGCGCACCACGCCGTCCGGATCCCGCAGCGGGGCCACCGACGTCGCCCAGCCGTGCTCGGCGCTGACGCCCGTGGTGCGTACGAAGGCCTCCATGTGCTGCGGCTCGCCGGCCTCCAGCGCCAGGCGCATCCGGCGCTCGGTCTCCTCGCTCACCGGGTCTGGGGCGATCTCCGGCAGGCGCAGCCCGAACATCTCGGATTCCGTGAGGGACAGAGTGCGTTCCATGCCCGCGTTCGCCCGGACCAGCCGCAGGTCCGCGTCGAAGACCGCCAGAAAGCACGGGGACTGGGAGAAGGCCCGCTCGTGCAGCGGATCGCCCCACGAGGAGCCGTCACCGCCCCGTACGCCCGCCACCGCGGACACCACGTACCACAGGGTGCCGCCGCCGGCGGAGGTCCAGCGGTGCGCGAGCAGCGACTGCTCGATGCGGCTGCCGTCCCGGTGCCGCAGCGCCACGGTGCCGCTCCACCGCTCCTGCTCGGGCGGGATCCGGCGCGCCTCGTCGCCGACGGGACCGGCCAGCAGGAACGCGGCGGACCGCCCCACCACCTCGGCGGACGCGTAACCGAGCAGCCGAGCGGCGCCTTCGCCCCACTCGGTGACGATGCCCTGCTCGTCGACGGCTGCCGTCGCCGTGTACGCGGGGTGCTGGAAGGCATCGGTCTGCTCCGGCCGCTCTCCGGGAGGGGTGGAAAGTTGCTCCATCGCCGCTCATCTCGCCCTCGCTAGATCCGTCCCTGCTGTCCCACGGGACCTGCACGGCCAGGGGCCCCACTGACAAGCATCATCCGGCGGGGCAAGGAGCACCAACGCAGTGCTGCCACGGGTGTCAAGTCACGCGTTCACGGGGCGTGACGGCCACCCCCGCGCCGGGGTCCAGTGGGAGTGCGCCTCCGCGTGCAGAGCCGGAGGGAGAGGAGGAGAAACGCCGTGTCCGAGTTCTCGTGGATCCGCGGTGTCGTGCTGGCAGCGGCCTCCGTGCTGCTGGTGGGCATCGGCATCGGCCTGCTGGCGACCTCGATGGGTGTGCCCGCCGCCCCCGCGCCCCGGCCGGCGGTGCTGCTCCTGCCCCAGGACGGCAACGCCGTGCACACGGGCCACTCCGCCGTGACCGTGCAGCAGCCCGGCTTCGAGGAGCGGCTGAAGGGGGACCCCGGGGCCCGGCCCGGACGGTGACGGCCGCTGCCCCGCCGGCGCCCGCACCACGCCGTGGCGCCGCACCGCGTCTCAGCGCAGTACGGCCGCCAGCAGGTCCGCCCCGAGAGCCGTGAGGTCGGGCAGGTTGAGGGTGTAGCGGACGTACCGGCCGCGCCGCCGGGCCGTGAGCAGGCCGGCGCGGCGCAGGACGGCGAGATGACGGGACACCTCCGGAGGCGAGAGCTCCCAGGCGTGGGCCAGTTCACGGGTGGTGTGCGGGCCGCGGGCCAGGGTGCGCAGTAGCCGCAGCCGTACCGGGTGCGCGAGTGCCTCCAGCCGGAGGGTGACCGTCTCCAGCGACACCGGCTCCGACGGACCGGGCTCGGCCACCGGGTACTGCACCACCGGCTGCCAGCCGGGCGCGTGCACCACCGCGAGGTGCGGGCTGCCGAACACGCTGGGGATGAAGGTGACTCCGGTGCCGTGGGCGGTGGTCGCCTTGTCCGGCAGCTTGTCCACGACGATGCGGTCGCCGTCCGGTGCCAGGGAGACCGCGCCGGAGACCGCCGCGAGGGCCGCCCCCAGGCCGTGCCGCCTGAGCAGGTCGTTCTTCACGCGCAGGTCGGTGGCGAGCCGTACGGCGACATCCGCCCAGGCGGCGTCGAAGAAGGCCGCGGCGCACTGCTCAAGGGTGCCGCGCACGCGTGCCCGGACGGCCGCCGGGTCCGCGAGCAGCCGTGCCGCGAAGGCCTCCTGCCGTACGCCGCGGGCCTGCGCCAGGTCCAGGGCGCGCTCCCGCGCGACCGCGTCCGTCAGCGGCGAAGGCGCCCCGAAGCGGACCCGGTTGCTGCCGCACGTGGTGACGAGCGCCGCTGTCACGTACGCCTCGTCGTCGATCCGGTCCACGTCGTCCAGCTCCTCCGCGAGGGTCGGCCGGGGCCGGGCGGGGAGCAGGAAGTCGGCCTGCGAGGAACGCCAGAGGAAGTCCGCCTCGTGCAGGCGTTCGGCCAGCTCCGGCGGCATCCCGGCCCAGACCTCCCGGGCCCGGCCGGCGAACCGCGGATGGTGCCCCGGCTCGGCCAGTACGTGCAGCATCGCGGTCAGCTCGGCCAGCGGGGAGGCGGCGAACCGCAGCCGTCCGGACGGCAGTCCGCCGATGTCGATCCTCAACGTCACCCGCCCAAGCATCCCCGACCAGGCCGCCCGCGACGTCACCGGGTTGACGATGTCCGTCAACCCATGTGCCCGGCCCGGCAGGTCGACCGCACGGTGACGCCATGGAAACCGTCACCACGATCCGGCCCCGCGCCCTCGTCCGGGCCTCCGGGGGTCCCCGCTACGCCGTCGCCCTCGCCGTGGACGCGCTCGGCACCGGCCTGCTGCGGCCGTTCCTGCTGCTCTACGGGGTGATGGTGCTGCGGCTGTCCGCGCCCGCCACCGGCATCGCCATGACGGCCGGGATCGTCGTCGGGCTGGTGTGCATGCCCGCGGTGGGCCGATGGCTGGACCGGGGCGCACGCAGCACGGTCGTGGCGGCGTCGATGCTCGTGCGGGCGCTGGGCGTGGCGCTGCTGCTGGCCACCCCGGCCGGGCACGTGTGGCCGTTCGCGGCGGCGGCGCTCCTCCTCGGCATCGGCAACCAGGCCTGGCCGGCCGCCCACGCGGCCCTCGTGGCCACGGTCGCCCACGGCCGGGAACGCGACACCGCCCTCGCGGCGGGCCGAGCCCTGCGCAACGCGGGCCTGGGCGTGGGCGCGCTCCTCGCCACCGCCTGCCTGGCCGGCGGGGCCACGGCCCTGCGGGCGATGGCCGTCGCCACCGGGATCGCCTACCTCACCGCGGCGGCCCTGGCGTGGTCGGTGCGCCTGCGGGCGCGTCCGGCCGTCGACCCGGAGGGGGACGCGGCCGCGGGGCCCGCACCCCGGATGCGCGGACTGCTCGCGGCCAACGTGGTCTACGTCTTCTGCCTGAACGTCCCCGAAATCGCGCTCCCCCTGGTGCTGGTGACGCAGCTGCACGCCTCCCCGGTGTGGCCGGCGGCCGTGTTCGTCGCCAACACGGTGCTCGTCGTCACCCTCCAGCTGCCGGTCACCGTCCTGCTGTCGCGGTTCCCCCGGCGCAACGTGCTGGCCCTCGCCGGTGTGCTGCTCGCCGTGTCCTACCTCGGCTTCCTCGCGGCGACCTCACTGCGCGGCGGCTGGGGCGCCCCGGCCGTCGCCGCCGTGTCGGTGGTCTGCACCCTCGGGGAGATCGTCTACGCCGGCAGTGCCACGGCGCTGGTCACCGCCCTCGCCCCGGCCCACACCCTCGGCCGCGTACTCGCCCGCTTCGAACTCTCCACGGGCTTCGGCCTCGCCGTCTCCCCGGCGGTCATCACCGCTCTCGCACCCCACGGCCCGACCGCCCTGTGGGGCGGCCTGGCCGGTGCGACGCTGCTGTCCGCCTCCGCCGTCGCCGCCGAGAAGGACGGGAACGCCCACCTCTGCCGACGCTGACGCCCCGCTCCGCCGACCCGGCCCCCCGCGGCCCTCGGCGGGCTCACCCAGGCCCCCGTCCGACGCCGCCGACAACGAAGCCGGTCAGCCGATGCGGCGGGCTCCCGGCGACGGGAGGGCCTCCAGCACGGCCGGTGCTGCGAAGCCCGCCGCCGCGAAGGCGTCCGTGACGGCTCGCGCCACGCTCCCGGCCGCCGCGGCCGGGACCAGCGCGATCACGGAGCCGCCGAAGCCGCCGCCGGTCATCCGGGCACCCAGGGCGCCGGCGGCCACCGCGGCCGCCACGGCCAGGTCCGTCTCCGGGCAGGAGACCCGGTAGTCGTCCCGGAGGGAGGCGTGGCCCGCCGTCAGCAGCGGCCCCAGCGCCTCCGGCTCGCCCGCCGCCAGAGCGGCGACGGCCCGGCCCACACGGGCGTTCTCGGTGACCACGTGCCGGACCAGCGGCGCCAGCCCGTCGGGCAGCTCCGCGAGGGCGCCCGGCAGCTCCGCCTCCGCGAGGTCCCGCAGGGCGGCGAGGCCCAGCAGCGCCGCCGCCCGCTCGCACCCCGCGCGCAGCGCCGCGTACGCCCCGTCGGCGAGGTCGTGCGCGACACCGGTGTCGAGCACCAGCAGGCGCAGCCCGTGCCCGGTGAGGTCGAAGGGGACCTGCCGGACCTCCAGGCTGCGGCTGTCGAGGTGCAGGGCGGCGCCCTCGGCGCAGCAGACCGACGCCATCTGGTCCATGACCCCGCAGGGCACGCCGGCGAAGGCGTTCTCGGCGTACTGCGCCACGCGGGCCAGCTCCGGCCGTGACAGCCGCAGCCCGTACAGCTCGTCGTAGGCGACGGCCACCGCGCACTCCAGGGCCGCGGAGGAGGACAGTCCGGCGCCCGTGGGCACCGTGCTGTCCAGGTGCACATCGGCGCCGCCGACGGGCAGGCCCCGGTCCCGCAGCGCCCAGACCACCCCGGCGGGGTAGCGCGCCCAGCCGGCGACCGCGCCGGGGACGAGGTCCGCCACCGTGAGCTCGGTGATCGCGCCGTCGCCCTGGGCGCTGTGCAGGCGCAGCAGCCCGTCCGCGCGGCGGCGGGCCGCCAGCACGGTGGTCTGCGGCAATGCCATCGGCAGGGCGAAGCCGTCGTTGTAGTCGGTGTGCTCACCGATGAGGTTGACCCGGCCCGGAGCCGCCCAGACCCCGTCGGGAGAGCGGCCGTGGATGCGCGCGAACTCCCGGCGTACGGTGGCGGCTTCGGCCGCGGCCCCGGTCACAGGGCCTCCCGCAGCCGCCGTGCCGCCGCCTCGGGCGCGACGTCGTTCATGAAGGCGTCCATGCCGGCTTCGGTCCCTGCCGTGTACTTGAGCTTGTCGGCGCTCCGCCGGACCGTGAACAGCTCCAGGTGCAGCGCCAGTTCCCCGCCCCCGACGAGCGGCGCCTGGTGCCAGGCCGCGATGTAGGGCGTGGGCGCCGCCGACCCGAAGAGCCGGTCGAAGCGGCGCAGCAGGTCCAGGTACAGGCCGGGGAATTCGGCGCGTTCCGCCTCGCCGAGCCGGGTCAGGTCGGGGACCCTGCGGTGCGGGTACAGGTGGACCTCGTACGGCCAGCGCGCGGCGTACGGGACGAAGGCCGTCCAGTGCTCCCCGGCGAGGACCACGCGTTCGGTGGCCGCGCGGGCCTCTTCGAGGACGTCCTCGAAGAGGTTGCGCCCGGTGCGGGCGCGGTGCGCGGCCGCGGCGGCGATGTGCTTGGCGGTGCGCGGGGTGGTGGTGGAGAAGGCGTAGATCTGGCCGTGCGGGTGGGCGAGCGTCACACCGATCTCCGCGCCCCGGTTCTCGAAGCAGTACACCTGCCGCACGCCGGGGCGGGCGGACAGTTCGGCGGTGCGGTCGGTCCAGGCGTCCAGGACCAGCCGGGCCCGCTGGGGGGTGAGGCCGGCGAATCCGGCGTCGTGCTCCGGGGTGAAGCACACCACCTCGCAGCGCCCGGCCTCGCCGGCCAGGGACGGGAAGCGGTTCTCGAAGA
The DNA here is from genome assembly GCF_024666385.1 of Streptomyces yangpuensis. Lineage (NCBI taxonomy): Bacteria > Bacillati > Actinomycetota > Actinomycetes > Kitasatosporales > Streptomycetaceae > Streptomyces > Streptomyces yangpuensis. The sequence continues at coordinate 1,086,593 of NZ_CP102514.1, read as the reverse complement.
CGGCCACCTCGTAGTCGGCGGCCGGGATCTCGCTCGGCCGGCCGTCCCTCGACGGGCAGAGCGGGCAGGCGTCCGCCGGCGGGAGGTGCGTACGGGACTGGCGATGCGCGGCGATGGTGACCCAGTCGCCGGTGGTGGGGTCCCGGCGCAGCTCCGGGGCGCTCTCGACCCGGTCCGGCGGGCGCCGGTCCTCGGCCCCGCGGTCCCGGCCGGGGCGGCTGTCGTAGTAGATGAGCTCGCGGCCGTCCGCGAGTTCGGTGACGGTCCTGTGCACGGGCACGTCCTCGCCTGTCTCGTCGGGGTGACGGCCGGGGCCGGCGCGTCCGGCGATCATACGGCCGTCCCGGTGAATGGATCATCCGAGGGCGCGCGGCCCGGACCGCGCGGCCGTTTGTCCGCCGCCCGAAGGGGCAGGCGCACAGCGCGGACGGGGCGGTCCGGAGGGCGTACCACCGTGGAAGGGACGTGACGGCGATGAAGGTGGCGTTTCTCGTGGCGCCGGAAGGCGTGGAGCAGGTCGAGCTGGAGAAGCCCTGGCAGGCCGTGCAGGACCAGGGCTGGCAGCCACGCCTCGTCTCGACCGGGAACGGCGAGGTCCAGGCGTTCCACCACCTCGACAAGGCGGACACCTTCCCCGTCGACGACGTGGTCGGCGCGGCCGGACCGGACGAATACGACGCCCTGGTGCTGCCGGGCGGCGTCGCCAACCCCGACGCCCTGCGCATGGACGGGCGCGCGGTCGCCTTCGTCCAGGGCTTCTTCCGCAGCGGCCGGCCGGTGGCGGCGATCTGCCACGCCCCGTGGACGCTCGTCGAGGCGGGCACGGTCCGGGGCCGGACCCTGACGTCCTGGCCCAGCCTCGCCACCGACCTGCGCAACGCCGGCGCCACCTGGGTCGACGAGGAGGTACGGGTCTGCCGTGCGGCGCCCGGCACGCTGATCACCAGCCGCAGGCCCGACGACCTCGACGCCTTCTGCGCCGCCTTCGTCGAGGAGTTCGGCGCCGGTCCGGCCGCCGCCGGCCCGACCCGGCCCTGACGGCCGCGGGTGTACGGAAACCCTGCGGTGGAGCCGAGACCGGAGGTGGGCAGTGAGCGGCGGCGGTGAGGGCGGCCTGGCGGATGCGGGCTCGCGCCCCGAGGACCTCCGGCCCCGGGACGGGGCGGACGACCCGCTGCACGAGGTGCACGAGGCGCCGGACGAGGTCCACGAGGCGCGGGACGACGCGCACGAGGGCCCGGGCGAGGGCGAAGGGCCGGGCGAGGTGGCCGACGCGCCGGACGAGGCGCACGAGGCGTGGGACGACGCGCACGAGGCATTCCGCGACGCGGACGACGCGTTGGACGAGGCGCTGACCGGGACGATCCGCCGGACCGGGGCGTCCGCCGGCGGGGTCCACCTCTGGGCCGGCCCGGAGCACACCCGGCTGGCGCTCGTGGTGCTGTGCGGCGTACCGACCGAGGTGGCGTGGCCGTGGCACCGGATCTCCCCGGCCGACTCCAACCCGGTGAGCGACGCCGTGCGCGAGGACCGGCTGGTCTGGATCGGCTCGCAGGAGGACCTCGCCCACGACTACCCGCAGGCCGCCGTCAGACTGCCCTACGAGTTCTGCCTGGCCGCGGCGCCGCTGAGGGGCCGGCGCGGCTCCCACGGCGCCCTGCTCCTGGTCTGGCCCGCCGGCCGGGAGCGCACCCCGACCCCGCGCGAACAGCGCCACATCGTCGCGGCCGCCCGCCGTATCGCCCGGACACTGGACGAGCCCGCCGGCCTGCCCGCGGTCCCCGAACGGCCCCGCGTCATCCCCGCCACGTCCTTCCGGGCGTACGCGGGCCGGCCGGCCCAGGCGGCCGCCGACTGGGCCGAGCGCCTGCCGGAGGGCGCCCTGGCCCTGGACCTGGAAGGCCGGATCACCTTCGTGGACGGGACCGCAGCCGCCCTGCTCGGCCGCACCTCCGGCGAGCTGCTGGGCACCTGGCCCTGGCAGTCGCTGCCGTGGCTGGACGCACCCCTGGTCGAGGACCGCTACCGCTCCGCCGTCCTCAGCCGCGAGCCGGTCGAGTTCACCGCCCTGCGCCCGCCGGACGTCCCGCTGCGCTTCCAGCTCTATCCGGACTCCAGCGGCATCAGCGTCCGCGTCACCCGCGCCGCCCGGCACGAGGAGACCCCGCCGTCCGGCGGGCCGACGGGTCCCTCCGTCCCGCACACGGGCCGGATCCACCAGCTCCTGCACCTCGCCGCCGCCATGACGGAGACTGTCACCGTCCGCGACGTCGTCGAACTGGTCGCCCACCAGGTGCTGCCCGCGTTCGGAGCCGACGCCCTCGTCCTGTCCGCCGCCGACGCGGGCCGCCTCAGGATCACCGGGTACCACGGGTACGACCCGCGGATCATCGAGCGGCTCGACGGCCTGCCCCTGGACACCGGGCTGACCCCCGCCGGGCAAGTACTGGCCGACGGCGTCCCCGCCTTCTTCGGCGACCGTGCCGCGATGGCCCGCGCGCACCCCGGCGCCACGCAGGTCAGCGGCAAGGAGGCCTGGGCGTTCCTGCCGCTCACCATCTCCGGCCGCCCGGTCGGGTGCTGCATCCTTTCCTACGAGCGGCCGCACACCTTCACCGCCGACGAGCGCGCCGTCCTCACCTCCCTGGCCGGACTGATCGCCCAGGCCCTGGACCGGGCCCGGCTGCACGACGCCGCGCACGACCTCGCCCACGGCCTCCAGCAGGCCCTGCTCCCGCACACCCTGCCCGTGATGCCGGGTCTGGAGGCCACCGCCCGGTACCTGCCCGCGGGCCACGGCATGGACATCGGCGGCGACTTCTACGACGTGATCGCGCTGGACGCCACCAACGTCGCGGCCGTCATCGGCGACGTCCAGGGGCACAACGTGGCCGCGGCCGCGCTCATGGGCCAGGTCCGCACCGCCATCCGGGCCGCCGCGGGCGGCCCGCCCGGCGCGGTCCTGGCCCGCACCGGCCGTCTCCTGTCGGGACTGGACACCGATCTGCTCGTGTCCTGCCTCTACGTCCACATCGACCTCGCGAGCCGGTGCGCGACCCTGTCCAGCGCCGGGCACCCACCACCGCTGGTGCACGCCCCCGGCTCCCGGCCGCAGCGGGTGGAGGTCGATCCCTGGCCGCTCCTCGGCATCGACACCGGCACGCCGTGCCCCGTCACCCGGCTGGAGCTGGCGCCGGGGACCCTCCTCACCCTCTACACGGACGGGCTGGTCGAGAAGCCCACCGCGGCCGGCATCGACGCCGAGCGCGGTACCGACGACGTCGCCGCCGTGCTCGCCGAACACGACGGGGCGGACCTGGACGACATCGTCGAGGCCCTGCTGCGCGGAATCGGGGCGCCCTCCGGCCACACGGACGACATCGCCCTGCTCCTCCTGCGCCTGTGACCGCGCGAGCAGCCGCTCCTCCGGGCAGCTGCGGGCCCACCGCTACGGGGCTACAGGTACGGGTCGAAGGGGATGCCCGCCGGCTTGGCCTTCGCCAGGTGGGAGGCGAAGGAGGCGTCCTTCAGGCCGAAGTGCGCGCTGCCGAAGTCTGCCTGGCTGAGCGTGTCCCGCAGCGTCGCCGGGTATCCCGACCAGCCGACCAGCGGGGGGTACTGCCAGGTGCCGCGGTGGTTCTCCGGCGGCTCGTCGTTGCTGTTCGCCGCCCGGAAGCAGTGCGTGCCGACGCCGTCCTTGTGATAGACGATCTTGGGGTGGGTGCCGTCCCAGCGGATCCGGTCGCGCGCGTGGACCACGAAGTCACCGTGCGCGGATGTGGCGACGTATTTCGCCTCGTCGCCCTGGATCCACACCACCACGTGCTCCCAGTCGTGGCGGTGGCCGCCGAGGCTGATGCCGGGGATCGCCTGGTCCTTCTCGAAGTAGAGCGCGTAGACCACGGCGCACCAGCCGTTGTTGCACTTCCAGCGGGAGTACCCGTTGGTGTTGGCGAGGTCCGAGGCGTCCCGGCAGTTGCCGTCGAGGGCCCCGGTGGGCTTGAGTCCGCCGTTCAGCACCCCGGTGGGGCCGATGGCGGGTGTCGGATAGCAGCCGTCGGTGTCGTAGTCGTAGGCGGGCTGGAAGGTCCGCTCGATCGCCTCGGCCTGGCCGGGCAGCGCCGCGGGCGGAGCTGCGAAGGCCACCTGCGGGACGCCGACGACGAGCGCGAGGGCGGCGCCGACGACGACGAGGGATCTCCGGACGTGACGGTCGGTCCGCACAACAGGCCTCCTGGCCGGTCGGGTTCGGGGGTCGCGGGCCGGCGACGGCCACCGTCGACCGACACGCCCGGAGCATCATTCGCGAACCGGCTCGGCACGGCAAGGGTCCGCGCAGCTTCTTCTGCGCCCGCGCAGGATCGAACTACCCGTCAGAACAGGAGAGTTGAGGATATGTCAGAAATGGCGCCACGGGTCCCGGCGCGCGCGCCGGGACCGGGAGCGGCCCCGTACGCACGAAAGGTCCGCCCCCTGCGAGCAGGGGGCGGACCGGGGCGTCGGCCGGGCGCCGTCACACGGTCACAGGCCGACCGTGTTCATCAGGATGATGGCCGCCAGGTTCAGGAGGATGACCGTGACGACGATGCCGATCCCGATCCAGGCCTTCTGCGATTCGTCCATGGGCGCGGGTCACCTCCCGACGGGGACGCGCCGCCGCGCGGCGCTCCGCAGGCCGGACGGCGCTGCGTCCGGCCTCCTTCCATGCTGACCCCCCGGCCCGCGAACCGCAGGTCGGCCACGGGCCCCGGGCGGCGGGGCCGGAGCCGTCAGGCCACCCAGGTGCCCGTCATGCCGAGCACGGCCGCGCCGTCCTGGTCCGTCAGCTTGGTCCCGGTGAAGTCGCGGGCCCACTGCGAGGTCTGGATGCGGAAGGCGGGACGGTCGGCGGTCAGTGCCTCCATCACGGCCTCGGCCGCGCCGGCCGGGGTCTGGGCCGAGCCCTCCGTGAACTGGCTCACCGTACGGTCGATGTAGGTGCGCAGCGCGCCGGCGTACGGTCCGGCCGCGGCGATCCGGGCGTCGAGGTCGAGCCCGATGTTGTTGACGAACTCGGTCGCCACCGCGCCCGGCTCGATGACGGACACGGTCACGCCGAGGGTGCTCGCGACGGGCGCCAGGCTCTCCATGTACCCCTCCACCGCGAACTTCGCCGCGCAGTAGGCCTCGTTGAAGGGCTGGCCGATCACGCCGCCGACGCTCGTGACGGTGATCAGGCGGCCGCCGGTGGCCCGGAGGTGAGGGAGTGCCGCCTTGGAGACGTTCAGCACGCCGAAGAAGTTGACCTCCATGACCTCGCGGACGTCGGCCACGGTTTCCAGTTCCAGGGTGCCGAGGTGTCCGGCGCCGGCGTTGTTCACGACCGCGTCCAGACGGCCGTAGTCGGCGATCACGCCCTCCACCGCCGCGGTGACGGACTCCTCGTCGACGACGTCGAGACGGCGGATGTCGATCTCGACGCCCGCCTCGGCGGCGGCCTCGCGCAGGGCGCCGGCCCGTCCGGTGTCGCGCAGCGTGGCGACGGTGCGCCATCCGGCGCGGGCCGCAGCGACGGCCGCGGCCAGCCCGATGCCGGAGGAGGTGCCGGTGATCAGGACGGTACGGAGGGAGGCGTCGGGGGCGGTGGTGGCGGGGGCGGTGGGGGGCGTGGACATGGCGTTCCTCTGGAAACTCGGATTTATGTGCGTGCACACACACTTTAAAGTTATGTGCGTGTGCACGCAACCTCTAGACTGAGCGACATGCCGAAGAAGCTCACAGAAGCCGAGATGCCGGCGGCCGACTACGCCTTCTACGGGCTGGTCTGGGCCGGCACGACGATGACGGACCGCGTGGACAAGGCCCTGGTCAAGGCCCACGACCTGCCCGTGTCCTGGTTCGAGGTCATGCTGTGGCTGGCGTCCAGCCCCGAGCCGGTGCCCGCCTCGGTCCTCGGGAACAGCACCCTGCTCAGCCGCAGCCAGGTCTCCCGGGTCGTGGACGCGCTGCAGAGCCGCGGCCTGGTGACGCGTACGCCGTCGGCGCGCGACGCGCGCTCGGTGGAGGTCGCCCTCACCCCGGCCGGACGCACCCTGTTCGCCGCCGCGGACACCACGCGGCGCGAGGCCCTGGCGCCCGTCTTCACTGGCCTCCTCGACACCGAGGACCTGGAGGCCCTCGGCAGGGTGTGGCGCAAGCTCAAGGCGGCCAAGGCCGCACAGACCGATTAGAGAAGCGTCCGGACGGGTCGGGCGGCGTCGGCGGCTACCTGCTGCGGGGCCAGACCGGGCGGCGGCGGGAGGACGTACGCGGCCGGCGCAGCCTGCGGCCGGAGGGCGCCGAGGGGGCCAGCGCGAAGGTCACCGTGATGCGCGCACCCCCGAGCGGGCCCCGGGCGATGCGCATGGAGCCGCCCGTGGCGCTCGCCGCGCGCTGCGCGATGTCGAGGCCCAGCCCGGTGGATCCGGTGCTGCTCCCGCGGGAGAGGGCCCGGTCCGGATCGGGGATGCCGGGGCCGCCGTCCTCCACGACCAGTTCCACGGCCTGGGCCGTGCGGACGACCTGGACGCCGAAGGGGGTCCCCGGCGCCGTGTGCCGGAAGATGTTGCCGATCAGCGCGTCCACCACGGCGGCGATGTCGTCGTCGGAGAGGCTGACGGTCGTCGGCTCCTGGGTCAGGTCCACGGTGCAGGACCGGTTCTGCTGTTCCGCCAGGACCGTCCAGAAGGAGGTGCGGCGGCGTACGACGTCGGCCGCCTCGCAGCGCGGGCCGGCGGCGGCCCCCGCACCGGCCGCGGGCCGGGCCGCGGCCGGTTCCGCACCGAGCAGGCCCTGGCCCATGGGGCCCACGGCGAGCGGGGTGCGCGCCGCGGCGATGATGGCCTGGAGCTCCGTCTCCAGCTCGCCGACCGCCGCCTCGACCCTGGCCGACTCCGGTGTGCCGGCCATCCGTTCCGACGCGAGGTGCAGGGCGGTGAGCGGGGTCCGCAGCCGGTGGGACAGGTCGGCGACGAGCTCGCGTTCGACAGCGAGCAGCTCGGTCATCCGGTGCGCCATCGCGTTGAAGGCGAGGCCCGCGTCCCGCAGCTCCTTGGGGCCCATGGGGTCCACGCGGGTGTCCAGATCGCCCCGGCCCAGCGCGTGCGACGCCTGCGCCAGCCTCTTCGAGGACCGGACGACCTTCGCGCCGAGGCGGTCGGCGACCAGGACGGAACCACCGACCAGCCCCACCGCGAGGAAGAGCATCACCGCCCACGATTCCTTGACCCCGCGGGTCAGTTCCGCCTCGGGGACGAAGTTCTCGATGACGGCGACCTGATCGCCGGGCAGCACCACCGGCTGGAGGCAGATCCAGCCGTCCGGGATCTCCCGGGAGATGGACTCGCGTCCCTCCTGGGCCCGTTCGAGCAGGGCTGCCGGGGCCTTGGAGGTGCCGAGGGGCCCGGAGCCCGGCAGGTGCACCACCAGGTAGTCGGACGCGTCCAGGCTCGCCGCGGACTCCCGCAGCGCGTTCGGGTCCGTGGTGAGGGTGAGGACGGGTGCCAGGGCGGCGGCGCGCTGTTCGGCCGCGTTGACGCCCTGCTCCTTGACCAGCGACAGCACCAGCGCGGCCAGCGGTATGAGGAAGGAGAGGGCGACCATGGAGGTCACGGCGAGGGCCACTCCGGCCAGGGAGCGCCTCAACGCGGGGCCACCAGTTTGATGCCGACGCCGCGGACGGTCAGCAGGTAGCGCGGGGCCGCGGCGCGTTCGCCGAGCTTGCGCCGCAGGGAGGACAGGTGCACGTCGACGGTCTGGTCGTCCACGTACGGCTCCCGCCAGACCTCGGTCAGCAGCCGGCGCTTGGAGACGACCTGTCCCGAATGGTGGGCGAGGAACGCCAGCAGGTCGAACTCCCGGCGCGTGAGGCGCAGCTCCCGCCCGGCCAGGTACGCGGTACGCGCCCCCGGGTCCACCGCCAGCTCGCCCACGACGGTGGCCCGCAGCGGCTCGGCGGCCGCCGCGACCGGTGCGCCCGCGGCGGCGGCCCCGGCGGGCGGGACGTGGCTGGTGCGCCGCAGGACGGCGGACAGCCGGGCGACGAGCTGACCGCCGGAGAAGGGCTTGACCAGGTAATCGTCCGCGCCCGCGTTGAGGATCTTGATGATTTCCGACTCGTCGTCCCGCGCGGTGGCCACCAGCACGGGCACGGAGGATATGCCCCGGATCATGCGCAGGGCGTCCCCTCCGTCCAGATCGGGCAGCCCGAGGTCGAGGACCACGGCGTCGACCGGCGTCTGGGTGACCTCGCGCAGAGCGCCGAACCCGTCGGCGGCGCTGCGTACGGCATACCCGTGTTCCGTCAGGACCTCGATCAGTGACTGGCGGATGCTGGGGTCGTCTTCCACGACCAGGACGCTCGGCATGCGGACACCTTAGGGGCTCGGCCGGCCGGGGCTCACCACCAGTACTGGGGGTAGCGGGTGCCGGTGCGGCGGGCGCGGGAGAGGGCGCAGCCCGCGAGGACGACGAGCACGGCGGCTCCGGCCAGCAGCGGGACGAACGTGCGCGGGTCCGGCGTACGCAGGACGATCACGACGGCGGTGGCGCAGGCGGGGGAGTGCGGGGTCCGGGCCAGGGTCATCACGGCGAGCGCGAGGCCCGCCGCGACGGCCGCCACCCAGGGCGAGCTGCCGAAGGCGGCGAGTCCCGCGTATCCGACGGCGGCGCAGAGCAGGTGACCGCCGATCACGCTGCGCGGCTGGGCCAGCGGCAGGGCGGGCACGCTGTGCACGATCGCCGCGGACGCGGCCAGCGGGGGTATGAGGACGGGTTCGTGGATGGCCGCGCCGATGGCCACCAGGACCAGCATGACGGCGGTGGCACCGCTGACGCTGTGCAGGACGGTGCCCGGCGCCGGAGCGGGGGCGCGTCCCGCGAGGCGCGGCAGTACGCGGGCGCGCGGGGCCGCGGACGGGCCGGGACGCGCCCGTTCGGGGGCGATCTGGTCGGTACTCAAGGGGGATGACGTCTTCGGGGCAGGGCCGGGGGCATACGTCCGTACGGCGGTGAACGGCGGGAGGAGCGGGCCCGTCCCCTCGGCAACCCGTGCGACCGGCGGGTCGGCGGTCGGCGGGGCCGGGGGCTGTGGCCCGGGGGTGCGGCGGCCCGGGGTGGGGGCGGCCGCGAACCCCCTGGATCATACGAACCCTCCCGAACCGGGCAGTCGCCGGGTCGGCGCGCGCCGCCCGGTCCGCCGTCAGGAAGCGTCGAACGTCGGCCCGTCACCGGTGATGCGCAGCCGCACCGGGCGGTCGGACACCGGGATGGTGCAGCCGTCCCGCGTGCTGCAGCTCGCGTAGCCGACCAGTACCGTCGCGTCCCCGTTCCCGTCGGCGCGGACGGGCAGCGTCGTGGTGACCGGGCCGTCGGGGTAGACGGGGACCTGGGCGTCGACACCGGGCACGGTGATCGACTTCACCTCCCCGGCCGCCTTCAGACCGCCCCGGGCCTTGAGCGCCCCGGTGACCGCCACGGTGGTCGGCCGGCCGACCCCCTCGATGCCGGTGGCGGGCAGCTCGGTGCTGTAGAGGTGGAAGCCTTTCGCCTCGGGCGTGAAGACCGCGGTGAGGGTGCCCCCCGAGGCCTTCCAGTCGGTCACCGACAGGGTGACGGTGACACCGTTCTCGGAGAAGCGCGTCGTGGGAGCGGAGCCGGCGGCGTCCGCGGCGGGCTGTCCGCCGCACGCCGACAGCGCGGTCAGGGAGAGGAGCGCGGCCGCGACGCGGACCTTGCGGGAGTGCCTCACCTGCGTGGAAACGTTCATCTGTGCCTCTGTGGTGCGTGTCGCGTGCGCGCGCTTGCGCTCGTCACGCGATCGGGTCGGATCGGTCTTGGTTCTCGGGGCGAACGGGGCGAACGGGGCGAACGGCCCGGCTAGAAGGCGGTGGTGAAGGTCGCGCTCCACAACTGCAGGCTGTAGACCATGTCGTTCCACACGCCGGTGGCCAGCAGCAGACCGACGAGTACGAGCATCCCCCCGCCGATCCGCAGGACCCACGGGTAGTGGCGCTTGACCAGCCCGAAGGCGCCCAGCGCCCGGCGGAAGGCCAGCGCGGCCAGGATGAAGGGCAGCCCCAGCCCCAGACAGTACGCGGCCATCAGCAGGGCCCCGCGGGCCGCGCTCGCCTCGGTCCAGGCCAGCGCCTGCACGGCGGCCAGCGTCGGCCCGATGCACGGCGTCCAGCCGACCGCGAACACCGCCCCGAGGGCGGGGGCTCCGGCGAGGCCCAGGGCGGGACGCCGGTGGCTGCGGAACTCCCGCTGGGTGAAGCCCGGCAGGAACCCCATGAAGGACAGCCCCATGAGCACGGTGAGGACACCGAGCACCTGGGTGATCACCTCCTGGTGGGCCAGCAGGCTCCGGCCGAAGTAGCCGAACAGCGCGCCACCGGACACGAGGACCGCGGTGAAGCCCAGGACGAACAGCAGCGCGCCGGTCGCCATCCGGCTGCGGCGCCCGCCGCCCGCCTCCGCCAGGTCGGCGACCGACAGGCTGGTCACGTAGCTCAGGTAGCCCGGTACGAGGGGCAGCACGCACGGCGAGAGGAAGGAGACGAGTCCCGCCAGGAACGCCACGGGCGCCGCGATCGCGAGGGTTCCGTTCACGAGGGAGGAGGTGTCCGTGACGGCGAGCGTCCACTGCGCGGCGGCCGTCACGACTCCTCCTCCAGGATTCGTGCGAGCAGGGGCCGCAGCTGCTCGTCGGTGACGGCGCCCCCGATGGCGGCGGCGACGCGTCCGCGGCGGTCGATGACGAGGGTCGAAGGGATCGCCTGCGGGTTGACCAGAGCGGGAGGGAAGCGCAGCAGGAGCGCGCCGTCGGGGTCGTGGAGGCTGGGGAAGGTCATGTCGTGGGCCCGTACGAAGGACCGTGCCGCGGCCCGGTCCCGGTCCCGGGTGTTGATCCCGAGGAAGCGGACCCCGTCGGCCCGGGTCTGCCGGCTGAGCCGCTCCAGGTCGTCCGCCTCCGCACGGCAGGGGCCGCACCAGGAGCCCCACGCGTTCAGGACGACGACCTGGCCCCGGAAGTCGCCGAGCGCGACCTGCTTCCCGTCCAGGTCGGCGCCGGCCAGGGCCGGCGCCTCCTGCCGGGCGCCGGGGTCCATGACCTTCGCCCCGGCCGCCGCGGCGATCGCGTCCGGCCGTCCGGCCCGGGACCCCGCGGCGGCGCCGTCGTCCGTCCACAGGCCGGCGACGGCCAGCACGGCCGCCACCGCCAGGCCGGTGGCGGCCGGGACGAGGACGGACGCCCGGACCGGTCTTCTCATGACGCCCACTTGCGCAGGAAGGCGTTGATGCCGTCCGCGGTCAGCGAAGGGTTGCCCGTGACGTGGGTGTCGGTGCGCACCGTGCCCGACGGCGAGACCACGACCAGGACGGGCATCTTGTAGGTGCCGCCCGAGGGGCTGTACTTGCGCAGGAGAGCGGAGTTGGCGGAGCTGTTCCCGCCGATGTCCACCTTGACCATGTGGTACGAGGCACCGAGGATCCCGGCGGTCTGCGACTGCGCGAACACCTTGTCGGCGGCCTTGCAGTTGCCGCACCAGTTGGCGCCGAAGTCGAGCAGGACCATCCGCCCGTCCGCCTTGGCCGCGCGCAGTGCCGCGTCGATCTGCTGCTGCGCGTCGGCGGAACTGTCGTAGCCGGGGCCGGGGACCTTGGCCGGCGCGGGGGCGGCGGACGTACGGGCCGGCTTGGCGGAGCCGCCGCCGGACGAGGCGGAAGAGGACGGCGCCCGCGAGGCGGTCGCCGAGGCGGAGGCCGAGGCCGAGGCGGACGCGGACGGCGAGGCCGACGCCGTCGGGGACGTCTCGGCGGTGGGCGTCGCGGACTGCGACCCGGAGAGGGCCTGCGCGGACTGGCCGGCGGTGGCCGCCGCGGCGGAGCCGGCGGGCTCCGAGGACGGTCCGCAGGCCGCGGTCAGGCCCGCCGCGACGACGGCCGCGGCCACCAGCGGCAGCCGCCTTCCCAGGGCCGCGGCGGAGCGGGGCGACGTCGTACGGCGGTCGGCGCGGACGGGTCGGAGCATGCGAGAACTCATGGCGGAGACACCCCAAGGCACGGTTCGGACTGCGGGACGGGCGGGAAGCCCCCCGGCTCGGTGAAGACGGCGGCCCGACGCTGCTCCCGGATGTCACACCCCGGAGCCGAGGGCCGCTCGGCTGACGCGAGCATAGGACCGCGCGGAGCCCGTGGAACCCGGTCGGGGGCGATCTTGAGCTTGCCCTAAGGAAGAGCTCACCTTCCGCTTCGCCGGGCCCCGGCCCATGGGCGCACACAAGGTGCCGATCACCGCGAAAGGGGCTGGACACCCCCTGGAACGGCCGAGCGGGACAGAACGCCCGCGACGGCATGCCGGGCCCTCAGAAGGAGGATTCGCGCACGCTCGCCTTCGCGCTCGGATCGATCGTCGCGGTGATGACGGACCGGTGGTCGGCGCTGGTGAACGTGACCGTGAGGGTGCTGTCCGAGGTCTGCGACGTGGTGGTCTTGAAGCCGCGGCTGGGGACCGCGGAGATCAGGCACACGCCCCGGCTCCCGTACCGCACCGTCACCTTTCCGCCCTGCGCGGGAACGGTGTACAGGCCCGCCCCGCCCTCCTCGCAGTCGACCTTCCTCGGGGCGGCGGTCCTGGGCGCGCTGGACGTGGCCTTGACGGGGGTGGGGGCGGCCGTCGTGGGGGAGGGGCTCTGCGAGGCCGTGGGCGAGGGGCTGGACGACGCGGTCGGGGACGGCGTGTCCGCGGGCGGGCTGCCCGCCTGCCAGGCGGGAGGCGTGTCGATGACCGTCGGGGCGGACCGTGCGACCGGCGGCGTGTGCCGGGTCGTGCCGACCACGAACTGGACCGTCGCGAGCACGGCGGTCACGCTGGCGGCCGTGCAGGACAGCCATATGAGCAGGTAGCGCGGAGTTCGGGGCACGGCCCCATAGTGTCCGACGCTCCGGCCGGTCTGTCACCGGCTCCCCCTGAAAAGGCCCGGACCGGTGCGGGGGCGGGGGCGAACGCCGACGTCCTCCCACCCGGGTGCGGGTGGGAGGACGTGGCTGTGGGGGGTGGTTCAGGGGGGAGCAGGGGGAACAGGGGTGTTCGCCCGGTAAGTCCCTTGTGCGGCGGGTGGTTACCTCGGGGCGCCGAAGTTCTGCGTCCACCACGGGCCGCCGTCGCCCTTGTGGACGCCGATGCCGATCTCCTTGAAGGCGCAGTTGAGGATGTTGGCCCGATGGCCGGAGCTGTTCATCCACGCCTTCATGACGGCGTCCGCGTCGGCCTGCCCGCGGGCTATGTTCTCGCCCAGGTTGGACCACTTGTAGCCGGCGGCCTCCACCCGGCTGGTCATGGTGGACCCGTCCGGCCCGGTGTGCGACATGACGCCGGCACGGGCCATGGTGTCGCTGTATCCGCGTGCGGCGGCGCTCAGCTTGGCGTTGGAGGTCAGGGCACCGCACCCGGCGGCCGCCCGCTCCTTGTTGACCAGGGAGAGCACGGCGGACTCGGCGTCGGTGTCGACGGTGCCGCCGCCCCCGCCCGTGCTGCCGCCCCCGCCGGTGCTCCCGCCGCCGCCCGTGCCGCCGGAGCCGCCGCCCGTGGTGGTGGCGGGCTTGCGCGTGGGCTTGGTGGCCGGGGAGGGCTCCGACTTGGTCTCTGCGTCCTGCGTCGTCGCGGGGTCCGTGGGGGTGGCGGACGCCGAGGCGGAGGCGGATGCGTCGGGCGTCGGGGACGCACTGGCACTCGCGGTGGCCGCGGCGTCGGTGGTGGGCGAGGCGGCGTCGGGGGTGGGAGTCGCCGTCCCGGAGGACGTTCCGGTGGCGTCGGTACGCCGGTCGGTACGTGCGTCATCGCCGGAGTCGGCCACCGCGACCCCCACCGCCACCACCGCGGCGGCCGTGGTGACGGACAGTACGACGCGCGTGCGCATCGTCTTCTTCCGTCGGGCCTCGACGCGGGTCTGCGTTTGGGGAGTTCGGCTGCGGCTCATGCCGGTAACACCTCGCAAGAGAAGGGGAGGAGGGGACTCCGCCCGAGCCTAGGCCGGTGACCAGCGAAAAGATCCCCCTGGAGGCGTTCTTCAAGTTCCCTTAAGGAAGCCCGCAGGATCAACACAGGGACGAGTCGGGCAATCGTCCCAACTCGGCCTGGCAGCAGGGGTGGTGACCTGTCCCGGCGGCGGCCGGAGAGGTCCCCGCCCGGCACAGGAACGTGCCCCGGGGCCGGCGTTGCCGTCCCGGGGCGGGCACGTAGGTGACTCCCTGCCCGTTCCGCTCTTCTGCTAACCCCCGAAGTCGGGCAGGACGAGGGAGCCGTCCTCGGTCAGGGTGAAACCGGGGTTGTGGGCGATCTCCCAGGCGTGGCCGTCGGGGTCGGTGAAGACGCCCGAGTAGAAGCCGATCGCGTTGACGGCGGCCGGCCGGGTGACGGTCCCGCCGGCCGCCGCCGCCGCGTCGAGGACGGCGTCCACCTCGGCGTCGGCGCGTACGTTGTGGGCGAGGGCGATGCCGCCGAAGCCGCCCGGCGGGGCGTCGGGAAGACCGCAGTCCGCGGCCAGTTTCCCGCGGTCCCAGAGGACCAGGGCCAGACCGCCCGCCTGGTGGAAGACCGTCTCCTCGACCTCGGTGCCGCGCCAGCCGAGCGCCGTGTAGAAGCTCTTGGCGCGGGCGAGGTCCGCGACCCCCAGGGTGACCAGGCTGATCCGCTGTTCCATGCCGCCACCGTAACGGCCGGGCGGGGGATCCGCTCAGGCGGCGGGTTTGCCCGGCTGGTCGTGGGTCGAGCAGTGGATGCCGCCGCCGCCCGAGGCGATCGTGTCGATGGCGACGGGAACGATGTCCCGATCGGGGAAATGCTCCTGGAGGATGCCGCGGGCCTTGTCGTCGGCCTTGCGGTCGCCGAACTTCGGCATGAAGACCGCATCGTTGGCGATGTAGAAGTTGGCGTAGGTCGACACGAAGTCGTCGCCCTCGCCCGTGATCCTGTTCAGGTCGGGCTGCGGCAGGTCGATGACCTCGAAACGCCGCCCGCGGGCGTCCGTCGCCTTCGACAGGACGGACTTCGCCTGGTCGGCGGAGCGGGACCACGAGTCGGCCGGGGTGCTGGGGTGGGCGCGGTCCAGGAGTACGACACCGGGGGCGGTGAACCGCACAAGGCTGTCCACGTGGGCGTCGGTGATGTCCTCGCCGCGTACGCCGGCCAGCCAGACGACCTTCTGGACGCCCAGGGTCTGCCGCAGCTCCGCCTCGATCACCTCCCGGTTCTTGCCCCGGTTGCGGTTGTCGTTGACGATCGAGCTCTCGGTGACCAGCAGGGTGCCCTCGCCGTCCGTCTCGAAGGAACCGCCCTCGGCGACCAGCGGCGCCTGGACCCGGGGGATCCCGTACTTCTGGAGCAGGGTCCGGGCGACCGACCCGTCGTTCTTGTGCTCCTGCTTGTTGCCCCACCCGTTGAAGTTGAAGTCGACACCGAGGACCTTGCCGCCCTCCTCGACGAAGACGGGGACGGTGTCACGGGCCCACAGGTCGTCCACCGCGAGCGGGATGACCTCGACGTCGTTGCCACAGGCCCGCTGGGCCGCCGCCACCTGGTCGGGCCGCGCCATCATGACGACGGCCTCGTACTGCCCGACCGCCCGCGCGATCCGCGCGATGTCCTCGCGCACGTGGCGCAGGTCCTCCTCCCACACTCCGGCGGCCAGGGCCGGCCAGGACATGAAGGTACGGGTGTGGCTCTCCCACTCGGCGCCGAGGCGGCGCCCGTCGGCCGCGGGGGCGGACCCCTTCGTGGCCTCTGGCTGCACTCCGGCGGCGGACGGGCCGCAGGCCGAGGCACCGGCGACGACCGCGCCGATTCCGGCGAGGGTGCGCAGGACGGTCCGGCGGGTGGGGGGAAGGAAGGACACGGGGAACTCCGATCGTGGGCTGGCGGAAGGGGTGCATCCGGCCAGGGCGGGCGCGAGGTGTCACATAGGCCGACAAACCGGGCCCTATGGACAAGAGTGCGCGCTCCGCACCGCGAACGGCCGCTCTGCAGGGAGAAGTGATGCGGCCTCGTGTCGCCACTGTGGCACTGACTGGAAATTCAGTCAATTCGCGGAGCAGGGGAACCCAGCCGGCCCGTTTCCACTCCGATGGCCTCGCGCACCAGGTCGCGGGCGTGCCGCAGGGGGAGCAGGCCGCTGAGCCAGCGGACGCTGAGCCCCTCCAGCAGAGCCGTCAGCCGCTCCGCGGCCGCGGTGACGGCGCCGCGCGGAGCGGCCGGGCAGAGCTCGGCGAGGTGGCCCGCGATCTCCGCGGCCCAGGCCGCGCCCGCGGCGGCGAGCTCCTCGCGCAGCTCCGGGTCGAAGACCGAGTGGGCCCGCAGCTCGCCCCAGGCCGTACTGTTCTCGCGGACCTCGGGCAGGTCCTGGAACTCCAGCAGCAGAGTCCGCTCCAGCAACTGCCGCGGGCCCGGCGGCAGGACGTCCGGGCCGGTTTCCCGCGCCGTGGCGGTGTAGCGGTCGGCCCGGTCACCGATGAACGCCAGCGCGTGCCGCAGGATGCCGGCCCGGTCCTCGAAGTGGTAGTAGATCAGGGCGGTGGACACGCCGGCCTCGGCCGCCAGGTCCGCCATCCGCAACCCCCGGACGCCCTGACGTGCGATGACCCGCGCGGCGCCGGTGAGGATTTCTGTTCTTCGGTCGGTCACTGCGTGATCCCTCCTGGCCGGGTGCGTCTCGCATTGTCACACATTGACTGAAACTTTAGTTAGCGGCACGATGCGGCCAGGTCATTGCCGCATCGTTGAAAGAGCAACCGCATGTCCGAGCACCATCCCGGAGCGCAGCCCGCCCCCGCCCTCGCCCTCGCCCCCGCACCCGGCCCCGCACCGGCACCCGCGGCGCTGGCCGCAGACGACCCGTACGAGATCGGCGGCTACCGCCTCCACGCCCGCCTCGGCGCCGGCGGCATGGGGGTGGTCTACCTGGCGTACACGCCCGGGGGCCGCCCCATCGCGCTGAAGGCCGTGCGCAGCGAGTTCGCCGCGGATCCCGAGTTCCGGGAGCGGTTCGCCCAGGAGGTGGCCAGTGCCCGCCGGATCCACGGCCTGTTCACGGCCCAGGTCGTCGACTCCGGTGTCGACGACCGCACCCCCTGGCTGGCCACCGCCTACGTGCCCGGCCCGTCGCTGCACGAGGTGGTACGACGGCACGGGCCGCTGCCCGCCCGCACCGTCCTGCTGCTCGTCGCGGGCATCGCCGAGGCGCTCCAGGCCATCCACCGGGCGGGCGTGGTCCACCGCGACCTCAAGCCGGCCAATGTGCTGGTGGCCGGGGACGGGCCGCGCGTGATCGACTTCGGTATCGCGAGGGCGGCCGACGCGGCCGCGCTCACGGGAACGGGGCTGCGGATCGGCACCGCCGCCTTCATGGCCCCCGAGCAGGCGCTGGGGCACCGGGTGACACCGGCCACCGACGTCTTCGCGCTCGGGGCGCTCGCCGGGTACGTGGCGGGCGGCGTGCCGCCCTTCGGGAACGGCCCCGGGTCCGGCGCGCTGTACCGGGTGGTCCACGAGTACCCCGACCTCACCCGCGTACCCCCCGACCTGCACGACCTGATCTCGTGGTGCCTGGTCAAGCGCCCGGAGGACCGCCCCACGACCGTCGAGCTGATCGCGGCCGTGCACGCGCATCCCGAGGTGGGCCCCCGGCCGGAGTTCACCGACGGCTGGCTTCCCGCCCCGGTCCGGGACGAGGTCGGGGACCGGCCCGGTGCCTGGCCGTCCGCGCCGTCCGGGCCGTCCGCGCCGTCCGCGCCGGTCCACGTCCACGCCACGGGGGCGGCGCCCGTCCGGGCCGCCCCCGGGGCGCACGCGCCGACCCTCGCGGAGGCGGCCGGGGCCGGCCGCGCCCAGGGCGCCCCGCAGGTTCCCGCATGGGCGGTGGCGGCGGAGCCGCCCGCACCGGCAAGCGGGTCCGCGCCCGGGGGCCGGGCGACCGGGCGCGGGCGGGGCCGGCTGCCGGCGGTCGCCGCGGCGGTGGCCACGACCCTGCTGGCCTGCGCCGCAGCCGTGTATTACCTGGAGGGCCCGGAGGTGGGTGAGGCGGGCGAGGCGAGACCCGGCGGGAGCTCCGCCATCCCGTCCGGTCCGCCCGCGGCCTCCGCCCCTGCCCCGGCCGCGGGCTCCGGCTACGTGCCCGGCTACGCCCGGGCCGAGCTCACCGCCCCCGACGCCGGCTACGAGTTCGACCTGAAGGCCGGGAAGGTCGTGGCCGCGGAGACGGCCGCCTGGTACCTGGCGCGCGACGGCCAGGCGTTCCTGCCGTCCGAGGACTCGGACGCCTTCGTGGCCGAGGCCGGGGGGCTGACGGTCGCCGACTGCCTGCGCGGCATCGAGACACGGCCGGCCGCCACTCTGCCCTTCGGTGCTCTCGCCAAGGCGCGGCCGTTCTGTGTGCGCAGTCCGGACCGCGGCGAGATCGCGATCGTGCGCCTGGTCGAAGCGGGCGCGGACGGCTCCGTCACGATCGTCGCGGATCAGTACCGCCGCACCTGACGCCCCGCCCATCCCTCCCACTCCTCTTGACTGAATTTTCAGTTAACGCAAGGATGCCGAGTCATTCCGCCTCTTCCCCTCAGGAGGACCCCATGGACACGTCCCGCACCACCCGCCGCCGACTGCTCCAGTTCGGGGCGGCGGCCCTGCCGCTCGCCGCACTCGGGTCGGCCCTCCCCGCCGCCGCACACGCCGTCCTCGCCCCCGGCTCCGGTTCCGCGGCCCTGCGGATGCCCGAGGAGAGCGAGCGCCACCTCCGTACGTACATGGCCTGGCCCGCCCTGACCGCCGTGTGGGAGGGCAGGCTCGACGCGGTGCGCGGCGACATCGCCGACATCGCGTACGAGATATCGCGCTTCGAGCCGGTCGTGATGCTGGCCCGCCCCGGCCAGGCGGCCGACGCCCGGTACCGCTGCGGCCGAGGCGCCCGCCACGCCATCGACGTCATCGAGATCGCCAACGACGACCTGTGGATCCGCGACTTCGGCCCCACCTTCGTCGTGGGTCCCGGAGCGATCGCCGGTGTGGACACCAACTTCAACGGCTGGGGCAAGACCGGCACCACCTACGCCCAGCCGTTCGCCAACGACGCGGCCGCCGCCGGCATCCTCCTCGGCGAGTACGGAGTGCGCCGGATCCGGGCCGGATTCGTCGGCGAGGGCGGCTCGCTGGAGACCGACGGCGAGGGAACCCTGCTGGCCACCGTCAGCTCGCTCGTGAACCCCAACCGCAACCCGGGCATGAACCAGGAGCAGGTCGAACAGGAACTGAAGACCGCCCTCGGCATCGACAAGGTCGTCTGGGTGCCGGGCCTGGCGGGCCAGGACATCACCGACTGCCACATCGACTGCCTGGCCCGGTTCACCGCCCCCGGGCGCGTCATCCTGGACAAGCCGGGCGTGGGCGCGGACCGCAAATGGGTCGCCGTCCACGAGGAGACCAGGCGGATCCTGGAGAGCGCCACCGACGCCCGCGGCCGCCGCCTCGCCATCACGGAACTCCCCGGCCCCGACCGCGCCCGCATCCGCGGCAAGGGGCCCGAGTTCCTGTCCAGTTACACCAACTACTACACCGTGAACGGTGCGGTCCTCGCACCGCAGTTCGGCGACGGCCACGCCGACGGCCTGGCGTACGCGATCCTCCAGGCCGCCTACCCCGACCGGCAGGTGGTCCAGATCGCCATCGACAACGTCGCCGCCGGGGGCGGCGGCATCCACTGCGCCACCCAGTCCCACCCGGCCGTGCCGCCCGCCCTCCGATGACCGCCGCGCCCGCACCGGCCCGCGGGCCCCGCGCCGGGCCGCGTACGCCCGCACCCGAACGCCCCGGTAAGGTGCGGTCCATGGCGTCTCGCAGCACTCAGATCCTGGAAGCGGCCGCCCGGGTGATCGCCCGGCGCGGGGTCCGCGGGCTGCGCGTGGAGGAACTCGCGGCCGAGGCGGGCGTGTCCACCGCCCTGATCTACTACCACTTCAAGGACCGCACGGGGGTCCTGCGCCAGACCCTGGAGTTCATCAACGACCGGGCCGAGCGCTACACCACCGACCGCGCCCCGGACGCCCCGCCGCTCTCCCCCCGGGAGGAGCTGGAGGAGACCCTGCTCCTGGAGCTCCAGGACACGGTGGAGGTACGGGAGAACAGCTCGGCCTGGGGCGAACTGCGGGCGAGCGCCGTCTTCGACGAGGTGCTGCGCGAGGACCTGGCCAGGGCCACCCTGGTCTGGGTCCAGGAGGTCGCCGCGCTGCTCGGCCAGGTCCACCCGATGGCCCCCGCCTCGTCGCTGGCCGCCGCCGCCGAACGGCTCACCGCGCTGCTCGAAGGGCTCAGCATGCGCTGGCTCAGCGGCGGCATCAGGATCGGCCACGCGCGGGAGCTGATGAGCGGCGCCATCGACGCCGAACTGGCCGGCCTCCGCCAGGGCTGACCCGCCCGTCCGACGGCC
The DNA here is from genome assembly GCF_024666385.1 of Streptomyces yangpuensis. Lineage (NCBI taxonomy): Bacteria > Bacillati > Actinomycetota > Actinomycetes > Kitasatosporales > Streptomycetaceae > Streptomyces > Streptomyces yangpuensis. The sequence continues at coordinate 1,066,107 of NZ_CP102514.1, read as the reverse complement.
CCGGCCCCGTGGCGGGGCCCGGCCCTGCCCGGGATGCCCTGCACCTTTCACTGGCCCTTCTATTGACTGAATTTTCAGTCAATGCCAGAGTGAGCCGAAGCCAGAGCTGCCCGCCACCCTGCGGCCGCTCCGCCCGGCCCTCTCCAGGAAGGGCCCGCGCCCGTCGCGCACGCTCCCCACTTCCCCTTGGTTTCACTCGAGGCCGCCCTAGCCATTGACTGAAATTTCAGTCGAGTGAAAGACTCTGTCAACGAAAGAAATGAGACACCTGATGTCTGAATACCGTATGCCTGCCGAGTGGGCCGAGCACGAGGGCTGCCTGATGGCCTGGCCGACCCGCGCGGACCTGTGGGGGAGCGTGCTGGCCGAGGTGAAGGAGGAGTACGCGAACGTCGCCCGCGCCATCGCCGCCTTCGAGCCCGTGACGATGGTCGCCCCGCCCGGCCACGGCGAGGACGCCCGTGCCCACTGTGGGCCCGACACCGTCGGCATCACCGTCATCGAGCTGCCGGTCGACGACTCCTGGTTCCGGGACTCCGGCCCGCTCTTCGTCCTCGACGGCGACGGCAACCGCGCCGGCGTGGACTTCCGCTTCAACGCCTGGGGCGGCAAGCACCACCCGTACGACGCCGACGACCGGATCAGCGCTCTGCTGCTGGACCACCTCGGGGTCGACCGCATCGCCTCCGGCATGATCCTCGAAGGCGGAGCGATCACCGTCGACGGTGAGGGCACGCTGATCACCACGGAGCAGTGCCTCCTGCACCCCAACCGCAACCCCGGCCTCGGCCGGGACGAGATCGAGGCCGAGCTGAAGGCCCGGCTCGGCGTCACCAAGGTCATCTGGCTCCCGTACGGCGGCCTCCTCGACACCGAGACCGACGGCCACGTCGACGGCGTGTGCGCCTTCGCCGCGCCCGGCACGGTCGTCGTCTCGCTGCCGTCCGACCCCACCCACCCCGACTACGCCCGGATGCGCGCCAACCGCGCGGTGCTGGAGGCCGCCACCGACGCCCGCGGCCGCCGGCTGGAGATCGTCGACGTACCGCAGACTGCCTTCGCGGACCTCGCCGACGGCCGGATCGAGGTGTCCTACCTGAACCACTACGTCGCCAACGGCGGCGTCGTCGTCCCCGTGGCCGGCCTGCACCAGGACGAGGACGCCCTCGCCGTGCTCGCCACCGCCTACCCGGGCCGCAAGGTCGTCGGCGTACGCGCGCTCGCGATCGCGTTCGGCGGCGGGGGCGTGCACTGCATCACCCAGCAGATCCCCGCCGCGGGCGGGCGCGCGACCAGCTCCGGCTGACCCGGGGTACCCCGCCGTAACCGGCGGACCGGCCCCGGCGGTCCGCCCGCTCCTCCCTCCCGCACCCCTCACGGCAAAGAGAGCGCGACGATGACCTTCTCCACATCCCGCACGAGCAGACGCCCCCACCGCCGGTCAGGCCGCCGTGCAGCGGCCGTCACCGCCGCGGCCTTGACCTCCGTCTCCCTGCTCGCGGCCTGCTCGGGCCCGCCCAGGAACGAAGGCGGCAACGTCACCGACGTCCACCTCTCCGCCACCACGCCCCCCGCGCGCGGCGAGATCGACTCCTTCAGCTGGGCCGTGTACGCCGAACCGCCCACCCTCGACCACACGGTGGCCTTCGACTACCCGCAGAACACCATCCTGTCCAACGTGTGCGAAAGCCTCATGCGCTGGACCCCGGCCCTCACCACCGAGCCCGGTCTCGCCCAGAAGGCGTCCAACCCCACACCCACCACCTGGGTCTACGACCTCCGTCCCGGCGTGCGCTTCCACGACGGCAAGGAGATGACCGCGGACGACGTGGTCTTCAGCCTCGGCCGCCAGATGGACCCCGACAACGCGGCGGCCTGGGCCCAGGTCTTCCAGAACGTCGCCTCCGTGACCAGGACCGGGCCGCTCCAGGTCACCGTCGAACTGAAGAAGCCCGACTCGCAGTTCCCGCAGTACATGGCCACCGCCGCCGGAGTGGTCGCCTCCAGGGCCGGCGTGGAGGCCGCGGGCAAGGACTACGGCACCACCGGGGGGCTCGCCTGCACCGGCCCCTTCACACTCGGCACCTGGAACAAGGGCCAGTCGATCGAACTGGACCGGTTCGACGGCTACTGGGGCACCAAGGCCAAGTCGAAGAAGGCCGTCTTCCGCTTCATGACCGACCCCTCCGCCCGGACCAACGCCATGCTCAGCGGCGAGGTCGACGGCGGCTACCTGATCCCCACCGAGAGCTACGCCCGCCTGCGGGCCTCCGGCGCCGGCACCCTCTACTTCGGGGAGGGACTCAGCACCGTCAACGTCAACATCACCCATATGAAGGGCCCCCTCGGTGACGTCCGCGTCCGCCGTGCCCTGTCCCTGGCCCTCGACCGCACCGGCTTCGTCAAGGCCGGACTCGGCGGCGCCGGCACCGTCACCAACTCCCTGACCACCCGCGCCGCCTGGGCCGCCGCACCCGAACGCACCCTGAAGACCGCGTTCGACGGACTCCCGCCCACCGGCCAGGACATCGCGAAGGCCAAGGCCCTCGTCGAGGAGGCCGGCGCCACCGGCAAGACCCTCACCGTGGCCACCAGCTCCATCGGCCAGGACGTCTCCCTCCTCGCCACCGCCGTCCAGGCCGCCGGCACGCAGATCGGCCTGGACATCCGGCTGAAGACCATCGCCCCGAACGCGTTCACCGCGCTGTTCACCGACCCGCAGGCGCGCGAGGGCATCGACATGTTCCCGCTCACCTACTACGACTCGATCACCGACCCGCTCGACCTGCTGCAGAACTTCAAGACCGGCGCCTACATGAACTTCGCCGGACACAGCGACCCCGAGTACGACCGGCTCGTCGACCAGGCCACCGCCACCTACCCGACCGAACAGCGCATGGACATCGAGGCGAAGCTCCAACGCCGGGCGGCCGAGCAGCTGTTGTGGATCCCCGTCGCCGAATGGCCCACCGCGCTCTTCATGAACGAGCGGATCACCGGCGCGCCCACCACCATCTCGTACATGTACCACCCGTGGGCCGCCGACGTGGGGGCCGCGCAGTGAGCTTCGCCAGATTCGCCGTGCGAAGGGTGGCGGAGATGGCCGCCACCCTCCTCACCGCCTCGTTCGTCGTCTTCGGTGCCATGTACCTGGCACCGGGCAGCCCGGCGAGCTTCCTCCTCGCCGGCCGGTCGGCCTCCCCGGAGGCGCTGGCCGCGATCAACGCCCAATACCACCTGGACGACCCCTTCCTCGTGCGCTACCTGCGCTGGCTCGGCGGCGTGCTCCAGGGCGACTTCGGCCGGTCGATCACCTACCGCACCGACGTCTCCCGCCTCCTCGCGGACCGGCTCCCCGTGACCCTGCTGCTGATCACCATGGCCCTCGTCCTGGTCGTCGCGCTCGGCCTGCTCCTGGGCCGGATCGCCGCCGTCCGCGGCGGGGCCGCCGATTCGGCCGTCCTCGTCACCACGACGTTCGCCGTCGGCACCCCGTCCTTCGTCGCGGCCGTCCTGCTCCAGGGCCTGTTCGCCGTCCGGCTCGGCTGGTTCCCCAGCAGCGGGGCCGGCGATGGCCTCGGCGACATGCTGTGGCACCTCACCCTCCCCGCGATCGCCCTGGCGCTCTACCTGACCGGCATGCTCGCCCGGGTGACCCGCTCCGCCATGCTCGAAGCCCTCGACAGCGAGCACGTCACCGTCGCCCGCAGCCGCGGAGTACCCGAACGACAGGTCATCCGCCGGCACGTGCTGCGCAACTCCCTCGGGACGGTCCTGACCACCGGCGGGCTGATCGTCTCGACCCTGCTGGTGTGCACCGTCCTCGTGGAGACCGCGTTCGGCATCGGCGGCATCGGCCAGCTCCTGGAACTGTCCACGACCACCAAGGACTTCCCGACCGTCCAGGCCGTCTCCCTGATCATCGTCGCCCTCTTCATGGCCGTGAACCTGATCGTGGACCTGCTGCTGCCCCTGGCCGACCCCCGGGTCACCCTCGGATCCAGGAGGGCCGCCGCATGACCGCCGTCCTCACCCGCCGCCCCGGCCTGGCCCGGATCCGCGCCACCGGGTCCGCCCTCCACCTCGTCTGCCTGGCCCTCGTCGCCGTCGTCGTCCTCGCGGCCCTGCTCGCGCCCCTCCTGGCGCCCTACGACCCCAACGCCGTCGACCTGGGCAACGCCCTCGCCGGACCCTCCGCGGCCCACCCGCTCGGCGTGGACGCCGCCGGCCGGGACACCCTCTCCCGGCTGCTGCTCGGCGCGCGTACCTCCCTGCTCGGCCCGCTGGGCGTCGTCGCCTTCTCCACCGTCGCCGGCATCGCCGTCGGCATGGCCGCCGCCTGGCGGGGCGGCTGGCTCGACTCCGTCCTCTCCCGCAGCACCGAGCTGGTCTTCGCCTTCCCCGGCATGCTGCTCGCCATCCTGATCGTCTCCGTGTACGGCGAAGGACTGCTCGCCCCCGTCATCGCGCTCGCCGTCGCCTACCTGCCCTACGTCAGCCGCCTCACCCGCTCGCTGGTCCTGGCCGAACGCGCCCGCCCGTACGTCAGCGCCTACCAGGTGCAGGGCCACTCGGCCGGGCAGATCTGCCTGCGCCACGTCCTTCCCAACATCGCCCCCGTCGTCCTCGCCCAGTCCACCATCAACTTCGGCTACGCCCTGATGGACCTCGCCGGGCTGTCCTTCCTCGGACTCGGCGTGCCCGCGCTCACCCCCGACTGGGGCCGCATGGTCTTCGACGGGCAGACGGCCGTCCAGCACGGCTACCCGCTGTCCGCGATCCTGCCCTGCGCCTTCATGGTGCTGACCGTCGTCGCCTTCAACGTGGTGGGCGAGCGGTGGGCCGACCGTGTCGCCAGGAGAGACCGATGAACCCCACCCGACCGGTGCCCACCCTCGACATCCGAGGCCTGAGGGTCACCCTGCCGGGCACCGCCCGGCCCGTCCTCGACGGCGTCGACCTCACCGTCGGCGCCGGCGAGACCGTCGCCCTCGTCGGCGAGTCCGGCTCCGGCAAGAGCCTCACCTCCCGCAGCGCGCTGCGCCTGCTGCCGCCCGGCGCGAGCGTCGAGGGCGCCGTACGGATCGCCGGCGAGGACGTGCTCACCATGGACACCGGCCGGCTGCGCGGCGTACGGGCGGGCTCGGTGGCCATGGTCTTCCAGGACCCGCGCGCCGCCGTCAACCCGCTGCGCCGCATCGGCGACTTTCTCACCGAGAGCGTCACCCTCACCGGGACCATGAGCAGGGCGGACGCCACCGCCCGGGCCGTCGGACTCCTGCGGGCGGTGGGCCTGGACGAAGCGGTCCTGGACAGGTTCCCCGGCCAGGTCTCCGGCGGGATGCTCCAGCGCGTCGTGATCGCGGCGGCGCTCATGGGAGACCCCGCGCTCCTGCTCGCCGACGAGCCCACCACGGCCCTGGACGTCACCAGCCAGGCCGAGGCCGTCGCCCTCCTGGCCGCACTGCGCGAACGCTTCGGCACCGGCCTGCTCTTCGTCACCCACGACCTCGACCTCGCCGCCGCCATCAGCGACCGCGTCTACGTCATGTACGCCGGGCGGATCGTGGAGACCGGCCCCGCCGAGGCTCTCTTCGCCCGCCCCCGCCACCCGTACACGGCCGCCCTGCTCGCCTCCACCCCCCGGATGGAGGGCCCCCGGGGCCGGCTCGCCGCGATCGAGGGCCAACCGCCGGACCTGCGCGAGCCCCTGCACGGCTGCGCCTTCGCCAGCCGCTGCCCACTGGCCACGGAGGTCTGCGACCAGCGGGCCCCGCTGCCGGCCGCGGCCCCGGACCGGCCGGACCACCGGGCCGCCTGCCACCACGGCGACCTGCTCGAAGGGAGCGCCGTCGATGCCTGAGAACGTACTGGAGGTCAGGGGACTGCACCGCACCTTCGGGGCCGTCCACGCGGTGGACGACGTGTCCTTCACGCTGCCCGAGGGCGGATCGCTGGGCGTCGTGGGGGAGTCCGGCTCCGGGAAGACGACCACCGCCCGCATCGTCGTCGGCCTGGAGCGGGCCGACGAGGGCGAGGTCCTGGTACGCGGCCGGTCCCGCACCGGGCCCGCCCGCACCGGAGGGCGGGCCGCGCGGCTCGCCCGCGCCCGGGAGGTCCAGATGGTCTTCCAGGACCCCTACCTCTCCCTGGACCCGCGCACCGGTGTCGAAGCGGCCCTGCGGGAGACCCTCCGGCTGCACTTCCCCGGCCGCGACCACGCGCGGCGGGTCCGCGAACTCCTCGACCAGGTCGGCCTGGGCACCCGGGCCGCCGACGCCCTGCCCCGGCAGCTCTCCGGCGGCCAGCGCCAGCGCGTCGCCATCGCCCGGGCCCTCGCCGTCGAGCCGGCCGTCCTCGTCCTGGACGAGGCGGTCGCCGCCCTCGACGTCTCCGTACAGGCGCAGATCCTCAACCTGCTCGCCGACATCAGGGAGCAGACCGGGATCGGGTACCTCTTCATCACCCACGACCTCGGAGTCGTGCGGTGCGTGACCGACGAGATCGTGGTGATGCGCCACGGGGCGGTCGTCGAGCAGGGCCGCACCGACGAGGTCCTCGCCGCGCCCGCCCACCCGTACACCCGGCTGCTGCTGGAGTCGGTGCCCCGCCCCGGGTGGGACCCGCGGGCGATCGCCGCCGCCCGGCGCGCCCTGTAGGGGGCCGGCGGATCCGGGCCGGGCTCGCGGGGCCTGGCGCCGCGGCCCCGCGCCCCGGCCTCCGCGCGGGCCCGCAGGTCGTGCCGGGCAGGCCGGCGATGCTTCCCCTCGGCACCGGGGGTCCGGGGAGCCTCGTCGCGTCCCGGGCCGCGCCCGGTCCGGGCTGATCCGCAGGACGCCCCGCAGGGGTCAGGCTCCGGGGCGGGTGCCGGCGGCGAGCGTACGGATGAGGGTGTGCAGCACCGGCCCGGAATCGACCTCGGAGCCGAGCGACTCCGCGGCGGCCAGGCCGTCCACGGCGGCGGCGACGGCCTCGCCCAGCGCGAGCGGGTCGACGCCTCCGGCTCCGGCCCGGGAGCCGTCCCGTTCGTCGTCCCGTTCGTCGGCCAGGACCTGGAAGAGCGTGACGAAGCACCCGCGCCAGCGGCGGTACTCCGCCTCCAGGCTCTCCCGCACCCGCTCGTCGTTCAGGGCGTGCCAGTGCAACGCGGAGTGGAGGTGGGAGAGTTCCGCGCCCTCGGGCCGGGAGAGCAGCTCGACCACCTGGTCGGCCCGCTCGGCGAACGACCCGGGGGCGGACACCGCCTCCTCCAGCGGGAGGATCCACTCCGGGCGGATGTCCGTGACGACGGCCAGGACGAGATCCGTGCGGTCCTGGAAGTGGTAGTGGCACATCCCGTGCGAAACACCCGACAGCGCCGCCACGTTGCGCGTGGTGAAGCGTTCGGCGAGGCCGCCCGCGAGCAGGGTCCGCGCGGCGGCGATCAGCCGGGCCCGCGTCTGTTCGCCCTTGGCCGAAGGCCGGGGCCGGCCCGTGCGGGCGGGGGTTGCGGACGGGCCGGGGGAGTCCTGTGCGGAAGCTGCCATGACGTCACTCTAACGAGCCCGTGCGCCGCCACCTGGGGCTTTCCCCGATCCTCCGGAACGCCCCCGTCCAAAGTATTGACCGAGCGCTTGGCCAGTTTTAGTTTTCCGGTCAACCCCGCAGTCGGCGGGGGGAGTTCACGGAGTTCACCCCACAAGGAGACCCCTCATGAACGATCACGCAGGGAACCCGCCCCGCGCGGGCATGGACAGGCGCCGGTTCCTGACGGCCGCCGGCGTCACCGCCGCGGCCGCCACCCTGGCGGTGGCCGAGGGACGGGCCCGGGCCGCGGCCCGCCCCGCCGCCGCGGCGGCGGCCGGCGCCTTCCGCGTACCGATCGAGGACGTCCGCCACACCCGCACCTGGATGGCCTGGCCGGACAGCAGCTCCATCTGGGGCGGCAAGCTCACCGGCGTCCAGTCGGACATCGCCCTCATCGCCCGCACCATCGCCAAGTACGAGCCGGTGTACCTCTGTGCCAACTCCGCCGGCGCGGCCAGGGCCCGTTCCCTGTGCGGTCCCACCGTCACCGTCATCACCACCATCCCCGTGGACGACTGCTGGATGCGCGACTCCGGACCGGTCTTCCGCACCGACGGGGTGGGCGGCCTGGACGCCGTCGGCCTCAACTTCAACGGCTGGGGCAACAAACAGGCCCACTCCAGGGACGCCCTGGTGGCGGGCCGGATCGCCGCGCACGTCGGCGTCCCGTTCACCGTCGCCGGACTGGTGGGGGAGGGCGGCGCCGTCGAGCAGGACGGCGCCGGCACCCTGATGGCCACCCGCAGCAGCCTCGTGAACCGCAACCGCAACCCCGGCAGGTCGCAGTCGCAGATCGAGGCCGCGCTGTGCGCCGCCTACGGTGCGACCAAGGTCATCTGGTTCGACGGCGTGGTCGGCCAGGACATCACCGACGACCACGTCGACGCGACCTCCCGCTTCCTCGCCCCGGGGAAGGCCCTCGTCCAGATGCCCCTCGCCTCGGACAACGACGTCTACGCCAAGGACGCGCGCCAGCAGCACCAGATCCTGACCGGCGCCACGACCGCGGGCGGCGCCCGGATGACCGTGGAGAAGCTCCAGGGCCCCGACTACAACAAGATCCGCTCCGCCAACCCCGACTTCCTCGCCTCCTACGCCAACTACTACGTGTGCAACGGCGCCGTCATCAGCGGCCAGTTCGGCGACACCCGGGCCGACCAGGCGGCCAGGGCCACGCTGACCCGCCTCTTCCCCGGCCGCGTCGTCGAGCAGCTCAACATCGACCGCCTCGGCACCGGCGGCGGCGGTATCCACTGCGTCACCCAGCAGCAGCCGGTCGCGTAACCCGCCCCGCCGGGCTTGGTCGGTCTCCGGCGGGGCCGCCATCGCCGCGCCGGCCGGCCTGTGGGGACCGCCGGCCGCTGTCACCGGACCGCGCACGGCGATCGCGGTCGCCGGGGCCCTCGCCCTGGCCACCCCGCTGCTGCTGCCCCGGTCGGTCCCGGCGGACCGCACCGCACTCAGCCGCGGGCCGCGAGGTGGTCGCCGAGGGCCTCGTGGGTCAGGTGCAGACCGGTCCGCAGGACCGCGTCGTGCCGGGTGGGGTGGGCCGAGCGGTGGGCGAGGTCGAGACCACGGGCCCGGTCGAGCTCGGCGGCGAACTCGTCCCCGCGCAGGGCGGCGTCCAGGGCCAGGGCGGTGGCCCGGACCAGCGGGGCGATGTCACGCAGCGCAGGATCGGGATCCGGGGACGGGCCGCAGCGGGCCCGCTCCCGGAGCTCCTGAGTGAAGCACTGCAGGGTGACGGCGCTCCGGACGGCCAGGCCCAGCCGCCCGTCGAGCCCGGCGGGCGGCGTCCGGGTCCGCCGGCGCCGGACGGCCCGGTCGAAGGCGGCCCGGCAGGCCTGCGGCCGTAGCCACAGCTGCTCCCCCTCGGGCAGCGGATCCGGGGCGGCGGGCGGCCCGCCGCGGCCGAGCCGGCCGGCCACCCCGTCGAGGAGGCGCCCGACACCGTCGCGGTAGGCGTCGAGGCCCGCCGCAGCCGACCGGTAGGGGTCCGGCGGCCACAGCAGCGGTCCGAGCAGCACCACCACGGCGATGCCGACCAGGGTCTCCGCCAGGCGGGCCAGCGGGTACCCGGGGAGGGCGGTTGCGTAGATCATCAGCGCGGTGATCAGGACCTGCTGGTTGGGGGAACCGGGCCGGCCCAGGACATACATGCCGGCGCACCCGCAGACCAGCACGGCGAGGAAGGCCAGTGACGAGGGCGGCAGCCGGTCCAGGAGGAGCGTGCTGAGCAGCACGCCCACGAAGACGCCCAGGAGCCGCTCCCACGCCAGGCGCGGCGCCGCGTACACGTCCTCACGGAGGATCAGGACGGCCGGCAGGGCGGCGGGCACAGGTGCCGTGCTCGTGCCCCACCACAGACAGAGGTACCAGGGCACCGCGGCGCAGATCACCAGCCGGGCGCCGGACCGCAGCCTTGGGCCGGCGGACGGGACGTGCGGATCGACGGCGACCGTACGGGGCATAACGGACATCGTAGGGTTCGCCGTCCTGTAGCCGGCCGAACCGCGTGTCGAACGAACGAGGAGTGCGACGTGGGACGTGAGGGCGGGCGGCGCCGGCCGCTGCTGATCGCCGCGGCGGCCGTGGTGGCCGTACTGGTGGGCGTGGGGCTGTACTGGTTCGAGCCGTGGAAGCTCTGGCAGGAGCAGACGGTGCGCGAGGCCCTGCCCAGTACGGCGCCGAGCGCACGGCCCTCGGGTTCCGCCGGGCCCGCCGCGCTCCGGACGCTCGCCACGGGCGACCTCATCAGCCACGAGCACACCACCCGTGGCGAGGTGAGGATCATCCAGGCGCAGGACGGCTCCCGGTTCCTGCGCCTGGAGGGGCTGGAGACCAGTAACGGACCGGACCTGAGGGTGTGGCTGACCGACGCCCCCGTGAAGGAGGGCGTGGCGGGCTGGCGCGTCTTCGACGACGGCGAGCACGTCAGCCTGGGCGAGCTCAAGGGCAACAAGGGGGACCAGAACTACCCGATCCCGGCGGACGTGAACCTGTCCGACTACACCAGCGTCAGCATCTGGTGCGACCGCTTCGACGTCTCCTTCGGCGCGGCCGCCCTCACCCCGGCCTGAGCCGGACCGCCGGCGCGCTCAGGTGCCGGTGAATGCCGGGCCCGTGCGGCGCGCCAGGGCGTTGCTGCCGATGGAGTTGTGGACGCTGAAGCCCACCGCGTCCGAGCGGTAGCGGTCGTCGGACCACTCGACCGGCCGGCCGTCCCGCGTGGTCGTCATCCGGCGCACCCGCAACAACGGGCTGGTGCGCCGTACTTCGAGGAGTTCGGCGTCCCGGGCCCCGGCGGCGACCGCGTCGATGAGGTGCTCCCCGTACGCGAACACCAGCCCCAGGTCCTCCAGCAGACGCTGCGTCACCGACGGGCAGTCCGGCTCGATGCCTTCGACGGCGGGGGCGATCCAGCCCGCGTACACCGTGCGTTCCAGCAGGACCGGTTCGCCGTCCAGCCCGCGCACGCGCAGGACGTGCAGCACGCGCGCGCCCGGCTCCACCTGGAGCCACATGGCGTCCCGGTCGGTGGCCGGCCGGTACTCCGACGACACCACCCGGCCGGTCGCCGTGCGGCCCATGGCCGCGGCCCACTGGGCGAAACTGCGCAGCTCGGCGAAGCTCTGGCTGCGGCGGCTGGCCAGTACCACGCGCCGGGCGCCCTGCCGGGACCCGATCAGACCCTCGGCGGTCAGGGCGGACACCGCCTGGCGGACGGTGCCGCGGGAGACCCCGAAGCGCGCGGCCAGCTCGGTCTCCGCGGGCAGGAGCGCCCCCACCGCGTACTCCTCGCGGTCGATCGCCCGGCGCAGTTCCTCGGCGATCTCCTCGTGCCGGGCCGTCATCGGTGGTGCTCCGTCCCTCGTCGTGAACGCCGAATGTGCGCAGTGTGTTTGACGCGTACAGCGTATGCGCAGGGTCGCTCGGACCGAAACGAGAGGAGAGTGTCCAGGTTATTGGCCGGAATCCGTCGCCCTCCGTTCACCGGAAGGTCACGGATGCCGGGCCTACTGAGGCCGACTTGTTCAGACAAGTTGGGCTCGGACCCACCGAGTCCGCCGTACCGCTCCCACCCCTCCCCGCGCCTTCCCCGCGCAACCTCCCAGGAGAGACCGTGTCCCTGCCGAGAAACGCCTGCCTCGCCGGCTGCCTTGCCGTCGTCGCCGCCCTCACCCTCACCGCCTGCGGCGCCGCTCCCGAGAAGGCCGACAACAAGACCGCCACCGGCAAGGACGCCGCCACCGCGACCTCCGCGGCGGACTTCGGCGGGATGGAGGCCCTCGTCGAGGCCGCCAAGAAGGAGGGCGTCCTGCACGCGATGGCCCTGCCCCGCGACTGGGCCAACTACGGCGCCCTCATCGACGGCTTCACCCAGAAGTACGGGATCAAGGTCGAGGTGGAGAACCCCGACGGCAGCAGCCAGGACGAGATCAACGCCGTCACCGGCCGCAAGGGCCAGGACCGCGCCCCCGACGTCCTGGACCTCGGCACCTCCTTCGCCGTCAGCGGCGCCCAGCAGGACCTGTTCGCCCCTTACAGGGTCGCCTCCTTCGGCGACATCCCCTCGGCGCAGCGGGACGACCAGGCCCGCTGGTACAACGACTACGGCGGCTACATCTCCATCGGCTGCGACGCCGGCCGGGTCAAGAACTGCCCCACCACCTTCAAGGACCTCCTCAAGCCCGAGTACAAGGGCCAGGTCGCCCTCAACGGCAACCCCACCAAGTCCGGCTCGGCCTTCGGCGGCGTCTACGCCGCCGCGCTCGCGAACGGCGGCTCCCTCGACGACATCCAGCCCGGCGTCGACTTCTTCGGCCAGCTGAAGAAGAACGGCAACTACACGCCCGTCGAGTCCACCCCGGCCACCGTCGAGAAGGGCGAGACGCCCATCAGCATCGACTGGGACTACCTGAACGCCGGCTACGCCGACCAGTTCAAGGGCAAGGGCGTCGACTGGAAGGTCGCCGTCCCCGAGGACGGCAAGTACGCGCAGTACTACGCCCAAGCCATCAACAAGGACGCCCCGCACCCCGCGGCCGCCCGGCTCTGGCAGGAGTGGCTCTACAGCGCCGAGGGCCAGAACCTGTGGCTCAAGGGGTACGCCCGCCCGGTGCTCATGGCCGCGATGGAAGGCGCCGGCACCCTCGACAAGGCCGCCGCCGCCAAGCTCCCCCAGGTCAGCGGAACTCCGGCCTTCCCCACGGAGGCCCAGCAGACCAAGGCCAAGGGCGTCCTCGCCCAGAGCTGGGCCAAGGCGGTCGCCGGCTGACCGCCGGCCCGGCCACCGGTACCAGTACCGACATCGACACGAGTTCATGACCACCGACATGACCACCGACATGACCGCACCCCGCACGGCGGCCGCGTCACCCGCGGCTGCCGCCCCGGCGGCCCCGCCCGCCCCCGCCGCCCCCGCCGCCCGGACCGGGCGGCGGGCCCTCCGCTCCGGCGCCCTCGCCGTCGTCCCCCTGCTGCTGTTCACCGCGGTCGCCTTCGGCCTGCCCGCCGTCGCCATGCTCGACGGCGCCTTCACGGTCGGGGACCCGGTCACCGGCGCCGCCTCGTACGGCCTCGGCAACCTGACCGCCTCCTGGCAGGGCGCCTACCTCACCGCCCTCCTCGGCAGCGTGAAACTGTCCGCCACCTCGGCGGTCCTCGCCGCCGTCCTCGGCCTTCTCCTCGCCCAGGCCGTCGTCACCTCCCCGCTGCGCGCCCTGCGCGAGGCCGTACTGACCGCCTCCGGCGTCCTCGCCAACTTCGGCGGCGTCCCGCTCGCCTTCGCCTTCGTCGCCACCCTCGGCAACTCCGGCGTCCTCACCCGCGAGCTGGGCCTGACCGACACCGGCTGGAGCCTCTACAGCTTCTGGGGCCTCGTCCTCGTCTACCTCTACTTCCTCGTCCCCCTCATGGTCCTCACCATCACCCCCGCCCTGGACGGGCTGCGCACCCAGTGGCGGGAGGCCGCCCAGAACAACGGCGCCACCCACCGCCAGTACTGGCAGCACGTCGCCCTGCCCGTCCTCGCCCCCTCCCTCCTCGGCGGACTCGTGCTCCTCTTCGGCAGCGCCTTCGCCGCGTACGCCACCGCCGCGGCCATGGTCGGCAGCTCGGTCCCGCTGGTCACACTTCAGATCGCCGACGCGATCTCCGGCAACGTGCTCATCGGACAGGAGAACGTGGCCCTCGCCCTCAGCCTCGACATGGTCCTCGTCGCGGGCCTGGTGATGGCGGTCTACCTGCCCCTGCAACGACGGAGCGCACGATGGCTCGCCTGACCGCCCGCCCGGCCGCCCGCCTGACCGCCCGCCCGGCCGCCCGTCCGGCCCGGGCCACCACCCCCTGGCGCGCCCTCGTCCTGGCCGCCGCGGCCCTGTACTTCCTTTTCCCGCTCGCCGCCTCCGTCGTCTTCACCGTCGACGTGCCCGGCCAGGGCATCCACCTCGGCGCCTACACCCGCATCCTGGAAACCGAGGGCTTCCTGACCAGCCTGCTGCTCTCCCTCGGACTCGCCGCCGCCACCATCGCGGTCGTCCTGCTGCTCATGGTCCCCGCCACGGTGGCGCTGCGGCTGAGCGCGCCGAAGCTGCGGCCCGTCGTCGAGGTCGTGTGTGCGCTGCCGCTGGTCGTGCCGCCCATCGCCTTCGTCGCCGGCATCGGCACCGTCCTGAAGTGGGGACCCGAGCACCTCTCCCGCACCCCGCTCTTCCAGACCTTCGTCGCCGTCCAGAACCCGGACTTCCCCCTCGTCCTGGTCCTCGCCAACGCCGTGATGGCCCTGCCGTTCGTGTACCGGGCCCTGGACGCGGGACTGCGCGCCATCGACGTCCGCACCCTCGTCGAGGCGGCCCGCTCCTGCGGCGCGAGCCTGCCGCACGCCCTGCTGCGCGCCGTCCTGCCGAACCTGCGCGGTGCCCTCCTGAGCGCCTCCTTCCTCACCTTCGCCCTGGTGCTCGGAGAGTTCACCACCGCCCAGCTCCTCGGCTTCCGGCCGTTCGCCGTCTGGATCGTCAACATCAGCGGCTCGCAGGCCCAGATGTCCGTGGCCGTCTCCGTCATGAGCCTGCTGGTCACCTGGCTGCTGCTCCTGCTCCTCGCCGGCCTGGGCGGCCGTAGCACCCCCTCCTCGACCACCGACCGGAAATGACGGACCCCATGAGCCTCACCGCATCCGCGCCGACCGCGAACGGCGCGCCCGCACCGGCCGACGCGGCCACCGTCGAACTGCGCGGTCTGCGCCGGTCCTTCGGCACCACCACCGCCCTCGACGGACTCGACCTGACCGTGCGCCCCGGCGAACTCCTCGCCCTGCTCGGCCCGTCGGGCTGCGGCAAGACCACAGCCCTGCGCATGCTGGCCGGCTTCGAACACCCGGACTCGGGCGAGATCCTCGTCGACGGCGAGGACGTCACCGCGGTCCCCGCACACCGTCGCGACGCCGGCATGGTCTTCCAGTCCTACAGCCTCTTTCCGCACCTGAACGCCCTCGACAACGTCGCCTTCGGACTGCGGATGCGTCGGATCCGCACCTCCGAGCGACGCACCCGCGCCGCGGAACTGCTCGAACTCGTCGGCCTCGCCGACCGGGGCGACCGCTACCCCCACCAGCTCTCCGGCGGTCAGCAGCAGCGCGTCGCACTGGCCCGCGCCCTCGCCCTGCGCCCGCGGGTCCTGCTCCTGGACGAGCCGCTGTCCGCCCTCGACGCCAAGGTGCGGCTGACGCTGCGCGAGGAGATCCGCCGCCTCCAGCAGGAGCTCGGCATCACCACCCTCTTCATCACCCACGACCAGGAGGAGGCGCTCTCCATGGCCGACCGCGTGGCGGTCATGCGCGCCGGCCGCCTGGAGCAGTGCGCCGCCCCGGCGGAGCTGTACGCGCGTCCCGCCACGGCCTTCGTCGCGGAGTTCGTGGGCACCATGAGCCGCATCCCGGGCCGGCTGCGCGCCTCCGACGCGACCGTCGCGGTCCTGGGCCGGCACCTCGCCGTCGACGGCGCCCCGCCGAGCATCGGGGGTGCGGCCGACGTCGACGTCCTCGTACGGCCGGAGTCGCTCGGCGTCACCATCGCCGAGGACGGGGAAGGCCGGGTCGTCGGCACCTCGTTCCTGGGCGCCACCGTCCGCGTGACCGTCGCCCTGGCCGACGGCACCCGGGTCAAGGCCGACGTCCCCGCGCACGACGCGGGGCGGCTCGCCCCGGGCACACCCGTCCACCTGTCCCTCCCGGACCGCCCCGTCCTGGTCGCTCCACGCACGCCCTGACGCCGGGGCGGCCACGGGCTTGCGCGGCCCGGCCCGGTGCCACGGGCCTGCGGCCGGTTCCGGGTCCGGGGCTGGGTCCGTGCTTGCGCCCGGGTCCGCGTTCGTGCCCGTGCGCGCGCCGGGGTCCGGGCCCGGGTCTGCGCCCGGTCCTGGTCGCTCCGCGCACGCCCTGACACCGGGGCGGCCACGGGCTCGCGCGGGCCGGCCCGGTGCCACGGGCCTGCGGCCGGCACGGTGCCAAGGCTGCGGAGGCCGCGCCCCGCGCGTGCCCGCGCCCGTATCCGCCTCCGGGTCCGGACCCGGATACGGATACGGGTCGGGTCCGCACCCGCCTCCGGGTCCAGGTCCCGGTCCAGGTCCGTGCCAGGGTCCGGTCTGTGCCCGTGCCTGTGCTCGTGGCCGGGCCCGGGTCGGGTCCGCACTCTGCCCGCGTCCGCGCCCGAAGCCCCTGTCCGTGCCCGCACACGCGTCCGCGCGCGTGCCCGAACCCGAGTCCGTGCCCGAAGTCCGCGTCCGCGCGTTCGCGCGTGGACGCCCGGCGCGGCGGCGGCCGGCGGGCGTCTCGCGCTCTGTCCGGCCCCCACTGCCCAGGCCCCGGCCGTAGGGCCGGCCCCGGCCCGCCTTCCCGCCACCCCGTACCGGAAAGAGACACCGTTCGTGACGTCCCCGCACCCGCCCGCCCCGCCGACGCTGCAAGCCGTCCTCTTCGACATGGACGGCACCCTCGTCGACACCGAACAGCTCTGGTGGGACACCGTGGCCGAGGCGGCCGAGCGGCTCGGGCACGTCCTCGTCGAGGCCGACCGGCCCGACGTGCTCGGCCGGCCCGTGGCGCACACCGCCGGATTCCTCGCCGCCCGGAGCGGCGCACCCGCCGCCGAGATCGCCGCCGCACTCCACCGGGCCTTCGCCGAGCGGGTCCGCACCCGGGTCGTGCCCCTGCCCGGCGCTCTGGCCCTGCTCGGCGCGCTGCGTGACGAGGGCGTCCCCACCGCGCTCGTCACCGCCTCCCCCCGGGAGGTCGCGGAGACCGTCGTGGCCGCTCTGGCGGAGGCCGGCCACGGCGGTTTCACGGTCACCGTCACGGCCGACGACACCGCCCTCACCAAGCCCAACCCCGACCCCTACCTCGCGGCCTGCCGCGCCCTGCGGGTTCCGCCCGCCGCCTGCGTGGCCGTCGAGGACACCCCCACCGGCGTCGCCTCCGCCGAAGCCGCCGGCTGCCAGGTCCTCGCCGTACCGTCCGCCGTCCGGATCGACCCGGCCCCCGGCCGTACGGTGCTGGGCAGCCTGGAGGAAGCCACCCCGGACCGGCTGCGGGCACTGGTCTCCGATGCGCCGGCGCCGCGGTTCCTCGTCCCCGTGCTCACCACCCGCCGCGCCCGCGCCGGGCAGCCCTTCACCGCCCGCGTCTCGGGTCTCGTCCGCGGCGCGGCCCGTCCCGTGACGTTCGTCGCCGCCGACCGCCCCGACTGGCTCACCGTCCACGCGGACGGCACCCTGAGCGGAACCCCCTCGCCGCTGCCGGGCCCGGACACCGCCGTCCCCGTCGCCGTCGCCAAGGTCACCGCGGTCGACGCGCACGGCGCCACCGCCCACCTCACCGTCCGTATCCCCGTGGTGGCCGCGGACGCGCCCGCGCTCGACCGGGTCCGGGTGATGAGCTGGAACCTGTGGCTGGGCGGCGCTCCCGTCGACGGCCACCGTGACAAGCAACTGGCCGTGCTCCTCGCCGCCGACGTGGACGTCGTCGGCCTGCAGGAGACCGCCGTGCACGCCGCGCCCGAACTCGCCGACGCACTCGGCTGGTTCCACCACAGCGCCGGGGAGAATCTCGCGATCCTCAGCCGCCACCCCGTCGTGGAGACCCTCGGCGACCCCCGCGTCGGCTTCTACGGGGCCGCGGGCGCCCGGATCCGGCTCGACGAGCACCCAGACGGCACCCCGCACGAAATGGTGCTGTGGACCGCCCACCTCAACCACACGCCGTACGGCCCCTACGACGCCTGCTTCGACGGCCTCCGCGCACCCGAACTGGCCGACCGCGAAAGGGAATCGGGACGGGTCCGCCAGATCGGGGAGATCCTGGCCCGGATGGCCCCGGACCTGGCCGCTGCCGACCGTACCCCCGTCCTGCTCGTCGGCGACTTCAACGCCCCCTCGCACCTGGACTGGACGGCCGGGGCGGCCCCGCTGCACGGCGGGCTCGGCCCCGTGGACTGGCCGGTCTCCCGCGCCGTTGAAGGCGCCGGGCTGCGCGACTCCTACCGGGAGGCCCACCCGGACCCGGTGACGGACCCCGGAACCACCTGGTCTCCCGTCCACCCGCGGCACGAGGACGGCAGCGGCCGCCCGGAACCCCAGGACCGCATCGACTTCGTGCTCCACGCCGGCGACCGCCTCACCGTCCTGGACTCGACCACGCTGGCCACGGGCCGCATCGACCCCAGGCCGCGCGTCGCGGCCAACGACTGGCCCTCCGACCACGCGGCGGTGGTCACCACCTTCCGCTACGCCTGACGGGCGCGGAGCGTGTCACCCCCACCGCCCGGCCACGGCCGGCCGGGGGTCGGCGTCCGGGTCGTCACTGGCCCAGGCCACATGGCCGTCGGGGCGGATCAGCGCGGCCGTCACCCCCGCCCAGTGCGCGTGCGGTACGGAGAGCGGCCCGCGGTGCCGGATGACGCCCTCGGCGGGCCGGGTGCCGCCCGCCAGGTCCAGCAGCACGTGGCGGCCGGCCCGCAGTAGACCGAACAGCCGGGTGCTGCCGAGGGCGAGGTCGGGGGCGCGGGTGCCGGCCAGCCGGTGCCCGCCCCCGGCCGGATAGGCGACCGACAGCGCCGACACCCGCTCCGCCAGGGTGCGCGACAGCTCCGGCAGATCGGCGATCAGGCCGCTCAGCAGCGCTCTCAGCGCCTGCCCTTCGGGGGAGTGGCCGGTCATCAGCGCGGTCTGCGCACGGGTCGAGGCCAGCAGGTCGGCGCCGACCGGATGGCGTTCGTCGTGGTAGGTGTCGAGCAGGCTGTCCGGGGCCTCGCCCCGGACCACGGCGGCCAGCTTCCAGCCGAGGTTGGCGGCGTCCTGGAGGCCGACGTTGAGGCCGACTCCACCGGTCGGGAAGTGCATGTGCGCGGCGTCCCCGGCGAGCAGCACCCGGCCGCAGCGGTAACGCTCCGCCTGCCGGGTGGCGTTGCCGAAGCGGGAGAGCCAGCGCGGGTCGCGCAGGCCGTAGTCGGCGCCCGAGATCGCCACGACCTTCGTGCGCAGCTCGTCCAGGGTGAGGGCTCCGGGCCGGCCGGGGCGGCTTCCGTCGGGGTCCCCGCCGACGATCCGGTGCACACCGTCCGGCAGCGGCACCACCATCAGGCCGCCGGCCGGACCCGAGACGCTGACCGGGCCCGGCGGCGGGTCGTCCAGGACGACGTCACCCAGCCAGCCCCAGGTGGTGGCCTCCGTACCGGGGAAGGCGATGCCCGCGGCGTCCCGTACGACGCTCCGCGTGCCGTCGCAGCCGACGACGTGCGTACCCCGTACCGGCGGCCTTCCGGCGACCTCGACCGTGACGCCCTCCGCGTCCCGGGTCAGCCCGGTCACGCGGTGGCCCCGCAGGATCCGCGCTCCGGCGGCGCGCGCGTGCTCCTCCAGCAGCGCCTCCGTACGGGCCTGCGGCAGGGCCAGCGTGAAGGGGAAGGGGGTGTCGAGCACGCCGAAGTCCATGCGGTCGTCCAGGCCGCCGAAGTGGCCGTCCGGGAGGCGGCGCCCCTCGTCCAGGAACCGGTCCACGACGCCGCGGCAGGCCAGCAGTTCCAGGGTGCGGGGATGCACGGTGAGGGCCTTGGAATGCGGATCCGGCTCCGCCCGGTCCTCCAGCACGGTGACGTCGGCCCCGCCCAGCCGCAGTTCCGCCGCCAGCCACAGGCCGACGGGTCCGGCTCCGACGATGACGATCATCGAATCACCTCTTTCTTGGTCACTGACCAAGAAGTAGACTTGGTCAGTGACCAAAAAGCAAGAGGGCGTGGTGCGGGCGGCGCTGGAACTCCTGGACGAGCGCGGGGCGGAGGGAGTCTCGGTCCGCGGTGTCGCCGACCGGCTCGGCGTGCGGATGAACACCGTGCTCTGGCACGCCAAGTCCAAGGCCCGCCTGCTGGAGCTGATGGCCGACGCCATCGTCGACGAGGTCGCCCCGGACGGACTGCCCGAGGACTGGCGGGAGCGCGTCCACGAGCTGGCCCGGCGCTACCGGCGGGCGCTGCTGTCCCACCGCGACGGCGCGGTGATCGTGGCCGGCACGCACGTCGCCGAACCGGGCACGCTCCGCTTCGCCGACCGCATGGTCGAGGCGCTGCTGGCCGGCGGACTCGGCGAACGGGAGGCCGCCTGGACCTGCTGGTCGATCGTCTACTTCGCCCTGGGACTGGCCCAGGAGGAGCAGACCGCCGACCGGGCCCAGGGCGAGGCCCTGGCCGCGGCCCTGGCGCCCGGCGGATACCCGGCCCTGAGCCGCGTCGGCGCCCACCTCGCCGACGCCTCCTTCGACGAGCGGTTCGAACACGGCATCGGACTCATGACCCGCCGGTGACCGCCCCGGCCGCAATGGCACGCGCCGGACTTCCGTCGCGCCGATGAGTCGGCGGGCACCCGGCGGGCCCGACGAGGACCCGGCCGGGTTCCCGTTCGGCGGCTGGCAGGCACCCCTCCTGGACGAGACCGCCGGGGCGCAGGTCGGCGCCGCGTACGAGGGCACCGACGCCCTCCTGCTCGGCCGGCGCACCTACGACATCTTCGCCGCCTGGTCGGGAAGAAGGCGTTCGACGGAGGCGAGGTGCCCACCGGCCTCACGCTCCTCGAACCCCCGGCGGCCGGTCCGAAGGGCACCGTGTTCCTGCGCTACGGGCTCGCCGAAGGCATACCCGCGACGGGGGACATGAGCGCACCCGGCCGGGGGACCGGCAGCGACGGCTGACGCGCTTTTTTGTCCGCAGGGCAGAAGCCTTGCCCGGATCGGCATCGCGGGGGGTAGCCTCCGCGAAGGGGGCCGCCCTCCGGAAGAACTCTTCCGAAAGCGCGTGTGCGCAGCGTGCTGCACTGCGCTCGGAAGCGACCGGCATTCGCGGACCGCGCGGACCACGCACCTGCCGTCGTCCGCGCGCCGCACTCCTGGAAGGACACACGTGAAGGACTCGAAGGACAGGCTGGAAGCACTGCGGGCCGAGATCGAGCGCCGCAACCCCGCGCAGCCCGAGTTCCACCAGGCGGTACGGGAGGTCCTCGAGACCCTGGCTCCCGTCTTCACCGCCCGGCCCGAGTACGCCGACCCGGCCGTGGCCCTGGTCGAGCGGCTCACCGAGCCGGAGCGGCAGATCGTCTTCCGTGTCCCGTGGCAGGACGACCGGGGCCGGGTCCACGTCAACCGCGGCTACCGCGTCGAGTTCAACAGCGCCCTCGGCCCCTACAAGGGCGGCCTGCGCTTCCACCCGTCGGTGGACATCGGCGTGGTGAAGTTCCTCGGCTTCGAGCAGATCTTCAAGAACGCCCTGACCGGCCTCGGGATCGGCGGCGGCAAGGGCGGCAGCGACTTCGACCCGCGCGGCCGGTCGGACGCCGAGGTCATGCGCTTCTGCCAGTCCTTCATGACCGAGCTGCACCGGCACATCGGTGAGCACACCGACGTGCCCGCAGGGGACATCGGCGTCGGCGGCCGCGAGATCGGCTACCTCTTCGGCCAGTACCGGCGCATCACCAACCGCTGGGAGGCGGGCGTCCTGACCGGCAAGGGCCAGGGCTGGGGCGGCTCCGCGATCCGGCCGCAGGCGACCGGCTACGGCAGCGTGCTGTTCGCCGCCGAGATGCTGAAGGTCCGGGGCGAGTCGCTGGACGGGCTGACCGCGGTGGTCTCCGGCTCCGGCAACGTCGCGCAGTACACGATCGAGAAGCTCCAGCAGCTCGGCGCCAACCCGTTGACCTGCTCCGACTCCCAGGGCTACGTCGTCGACGAGAAGGGCATCGACCTGGCCCTGCTCCAGCAGGTCAAGGAGGTCGAGCGCGGACGCGTGATGCAGTACGCGGAACGACGCGGGGCCTCGGCGCGGTTCGTGCCCGCCAGGCGGGTCTGGGAGGTGCCGGCGGACATCGCCTTCCCCTCCGCCACGCAGAACGAACTGGACGCGCAGGACGCCCGTACGCTCGTGGCGGCCGGGGTCAAGGCGGTCTCCGAGGGCGCCAACATGCCGACCACGCCCGAAGCCGTACGGATCCTGCAGCAGGCCGGGGTCGCCTTCGGGCCCGGCAAGGCCGCCAACGCGGGCGGCGTCGCGGTCAGCGCGCTGGAGATGAGCCAGAACGCCGGCCGGGTGGCGTGGAGCGCGCAGCGGGTGGAGGAGGAGCTCGCCGCCATCATGCGTTCGATCCACGCCGTCGCCCACGAGACCGCCGAGCGGTACGGCGCCCCGGGCGACTACGTCACCGGCGCCAACATCGCCGGCTTCGAGCGGGTCGCGGACGCGATGCTGGCCCAGGGCGTCATCTGACCCGACGGCCGCGCCGCGCCGGAGCCCCGGCGCAGCGGTCCGGGACGCGGCTCCCGGACCGCTGCGGACCCGCGGGACGCCGACGGCGCCGTGGCGGCCGCGATGGCCGCGATGGCCGGATCCGTACTCTCGTCTGGCTCGACCCGCCGGCCAAGCTCCTGGCCAAGAGCCTCATCCCCGTGGTGACCACGATCCGGCCCGGCAGGGCGCCGGAGCCGGCGGCTCAGGAGACGCCGTAGCGCGCCTCGATGCCCGCGACGAGCAGGCGCAGGCTCTCCTCGAAGCCCGCGGCGAAGTCCTGGAAGAGTTCGGCCCCCGCGGCCGCCGCCAGGGGGAACTCCGCCATGCGCGCGGCGCGTTCGTCCGGGTCGTAGCCCTCGCGGCGGTCGCCCGGGAGGGGCTCGACCCCCTGTTCCTCGGTGACGAAGCCCAGCGTGAAGTAGTAGGCCGTGGTGAGCGCGCGGACGGCCTGGGGGAGGCCGAAGCCCGCCTCGGTGAGCGCGCGGAGGTTCTCCTCCATCTGTACCGCGTGTTCGGTGCCGGTGAAGCGGGAGCCGCTGTAGACCTTGGCGCCGTCGCGGTAGCCGAGCAGCGCGGCGCGCAGCCCCGTACTGGCGATCGTGAGCCGCTCCTGCCAGGTGGCGTCCGCCGGGATCCGCTGCCCGGCGACCATCCGCTGGTACATCTCGGTGGCCATCTCGTCCAGCAGTTCCTGCTTGTTCTTGAAGTGCCAGTAGAGCGCGGGCGCCTGGACGTCCAGCTCCTTGGCGATCGCGCGCAGGGTCAGCCCGTCGAGGCCGACCTCGTTCAGCAGCCGCAGCGCGGTGTCGACGGCCTGCTTCTTGTCCAGCTTGGGGGGTCTCCGGGTTGCCACGCTTGACAGTTTAACAGCGTTAAATGCATGCTGCCGGCGGCTGAATTTAACAACGTTAAGGAGAGTGTCATGGGTCTGCAGCACCAGACGCGGGACACCGAGGTGCTCATCGTCGGCGCCGGTCCCACCGGGCTCGCCCTGGCCGTCGACCTCGCCCGCAACGGAGTTGCCGCCCTCGTCGTCGAGCGGTCCGGCTCCCTCTTTCCGGGGTCGCGCGGCAAGGGGCTCCAGCCGCGCACCCTGGAGGTGCTCGACGACCTCGGCGTGTACGAGGAGATCCGGGCGGCCGGTGCTCCCTACCCCGTCGGGATGGTCTGGCAGGACGGCGTCCGCGCCGGCGAGCACCGGATGTTCGACGACATCGCACCGGACGAGAGCGCCCCGTACGCGGGACCCTGGATGGTGGCGCAGTGGCGGACGCAGGAGATCCTCGCGGCGCGGCTCGCGGAGCTGGGCGGCGAGATCGCCTTCGGCCGGGAGGCCGCCGGTGTCGAACAGGACGCGGAAGGGGTCACGGTCACCTTCGTCGCCGGGGCGCCGGTCCGTGCCCGCTACGCCGTGGCGGCCGACGGCGGCCGGTCCACCGTGCGGCGCGCGCTGGGCATCGGCATGACCGGCGAGACGGTCGACCCGGGCCCGATGCTCGTCGCGGACCTCCGGATCACGGGCCTCGACCGCGACAACTGGCACATCTTCCCCCCGGCCGGCGACGCGGGCTTCCTCGCGATCTGCCCGCTGGCCGGAACGGAGGACTTCCAGGCGGTCGCACAGTTCCCGGAGGGCGCCCGGCCGGACCTCTCGCTCGACGGGATCCGCGCGGTGGTCGCCGCTCGCTCCCACCTCGCGCCCGACGATGTGACCGAGGTGCGCTGGGCCTCGGACTTCCGGCCGAGGGCCGCCATGGCCGACCGGTTCCGCGACGGCCGGGTCTTCCTCGCCGGCGACAGCGCGCACGTGCACTCGCCGGCCGGCGGGCAGGGACTGAACACCAGCGTCCAGGACGCCTACAACCTGGGCTGGAAGCTGGCGGCCGTACTGCGCGGCGGAGCCCGCGAGTCACTGCTCGACACCTACGAGGAGGAACGGCTGCCGGTCGCCGCCGAGATGCTCGGCCTGTCCACCCGCATCCACCGCGGCGAGGCCCGGCGTGGCGCCGCCACCCGGCAACTCGGCCTCGGCTACCGGGACTCGGCCCTCGCCGTGGAGACCCGTACGGGCCTGGCGGAGGAGGCGCTGCGGGCCGGCGACCGGGCGCCGGACGGGATCCGGGGCGGGGTCCGGCTGTTCGAGGAGTTCCGAGGGGTCCACTGGACGCTGCTCGCCGTCGGCACGGGTGCCGGTGACGGCTCCGAACTGCCCGACCTGTCCGGACTCCCCGGGCTCGGCGCGGTCCGTACCGTCCGGATCCCCTCGTACGGGGCCTACGGGGACGGGGTGTTCCTGATCCGCCCCGACGGCCACGTCGGGTGGGCCGGCGTCTGCGCGGAAGGGCTCGCCTCCTACGCGGCGGGCATCGCCCGCTGAGGCCGCCGGCACCGCCGCCGAAAGAACGTGCCTATTACACGCAGGAGTTCGTGAGAACGCGTGTGCGAGGTGGAGGAGGTGTGGAGAGCCTATTCAGAAACCTTGTTGAACAAGTCCTTACCCCCGGTTCGCCCTTGATTTGCTCCTGTCAATCGGAACAGGGTTCTTCAGAGCGTTTGACGCCCCACACGTCAACACGAGGAGAACCTTCTACATGGCAACTCACAAGCGGTCCAAAGCTGTTCGCAACACGGCCATAGGAGCGGGGGCCGCGACAGCGGTCGCCGCGGCCCTGTTTGCGAGCCCCATCGCGGGGGCGGCCACTCCGGCCGAAGGGACTGTGCACGGCCTCGGTGCCCCTGGCTCCGTGGACGGCAGCTTCGTCGTCATCCTCGACGCATCTGCGAACAAGGAGGACCTGGCGAAGAAGTACGGCGGCAAGCTGGAGCGCTCCTACGGCTCCAAGGTCAACGGCTTCTCGGCCTCCGGCCTGACGGAGAAGGAGGCCAAGCGGCTCGCCGCCGACCCCGCTGTCGGCACGGTCGTGCAGAACAAGCGCTTCACCATCAACGAGACCCAGGAGAAGCCTCCGTCCTGGGGCCTGGACCGGATCGACCAGGCCGCCACGGCCGGCGACCAGAAGTACACCTACCCCGACGGCGGCGGCGAGGGGGTCACGGCCTACGTCATCGACACCGGGGTCCGCATCACACACAAGGACTTCGGCGGCCGGGCCACCAGCGGCTTCGACGCGATCGACAACGACGAGAGCGCCGACGACGGCAACGGGCACGGAACGCACGTGGCCGGAACCATCGCCGGCACCGCGCACGGCGTCGCCAAGAAGGCCAAGATCGTCGCCGTGCGGGTGCTGGACGACAACGGCTCCGGCACCACCGAGCAGGTCGTGGCGGGCATCGACTGGGTGACGAAGAACCACTCGGGTCCGTCGGTCGCCAACATGAGCCTCGGCGGCGGCGTCGACCAGGCACTGGACGCGGCGGTCAAGCGGGCGATCGACGCCGGCATCAGCTTCGCCGTGGCGGCCGGCAACGAGTCCTCCGACGCGGGCCAGGGCTCCCCCTCCCGGGTGCCCGAAGCCCTCACGGTCGCGTCCAGCACCGAGGGCGACCAGCAGTCCGACTTCTCGAACTTCGGCTCGGTCGTGGACCTCTACGCCCCGGGCTCGGAGATCACGTCCGCCTGGAACGACAGTGACACCGGGGTCAAGACGATCTCCGGGACCTCGATGGCCGCCCCGCACGTGGCGGGCGCCGCCGCCCTGTACCTGGCGGCCAACCCGTCCGCGACGCCGGCCGACACGGCCGCCGCGCTGACCGGGGCCGCGACGAAGGGAGCCATCAAGAACCCGTCCTCCGGCACCGCGAACAAGCTGCTGAAGATTGCGCCGTAACGTTTCGGCAGGCCGGTAGGGAGCGGCTCTCCGCACAGCGGGGGGCCGCTCCTCGGCGTAGCGTGGACGTCATGCCCAGCGGCGACCCCGGTGACGCCGAGCCCCGCGAGGCGCCGGGGCCCCGACGGCGCGGCCCCCTCGGCACCTGGCCGGCCGTGGGACTCACCCTGGCCGTCCTCGTCGCCGCCAATCTGGCCGTGCACCATGGGAATGGCCCCTCCGGCCTGGTCACGGCCGTCGTGGCGAGTGTCCTGCTGCTCGGCGTGCTCCGCGGGGCGGGCGGTACGTGGGCGGACGCGGGCCTGGGCCCCGGCACGTTCGGCCGCGGCGCCCGCTGGGCACTCGTCCTGATCGGCCTCGTCGCGGTCGTCTACCTGGCCGGCGCCCTGCTGCCGGCCACCAGGACCCTCTTCGAGGACCGGCGCCACGACGGGATGGGCGCGGGCGAGCTCGCCCTGCGCGTCCTGGTGCTGGTCCCCGTCGGGACCGTCCTGCTGGAAGAGGTCGCCTTCCGCGGCGTGCTCCACGGCCTGGTGTGCCGCACCCACGGCGTGCTGCGGGCGACGGCCGTGTCGAGCCTGCTCTTCGGCCTGTGGCACGTCCTGCCCTCACTGCACCTGGCGACCGCGAAACCCGCCCTGACCGCGGTCGTCGGCGACTCCGCGGCCGGCGCCGCCCTGGCCGTCGGCGGGGCCGTGCTGTTCACCGCGGCGGCGGGGGTCCTGTTCTGCGAACTGCGCCGCCGCAGCGGCAGTCTGCTGGCCCCCATGGGCCTGCACTGGGCGGTCAACGCGTTCGGTTACGTGGCCGCCTTCCTGCTGCCCTGACCGGGCGGCGGCCGGGCTCAGTCCTGCGGCGGACTGACGATGCCCCGCAGTTTCTCCAGGTCCTGCGCCGTGAACCCCTCCGGCCGCATCGCGGCGTTCCAGCCGTCGACATAGGCCGCCTTGTAGGTGTGACCGTGCCCGTCCGGCACGCCCGTCGAGAACGGCAGGTCGGCGGTGACCTGCCAGAAGGTCACGAAGGGCATCCAGACCATCTCCTCCAGCACGTCCTTGCCGGGCGCCTCGCCGATCCAGTCGGGTTCGGACAGGGCCAGGGCGGGACTCCACCAGACGATCGGGTCGGAAGGGTGCATCAGGTAGAGCACCCGCGTGCCGTCCCATGCGCGGTCCGCCGGAGGGATCCCGGTGACCGGATCGTCGGTGAACCGGACCGTGCGCCCCTCCTTGTACACGGGTTCGATCTCCGGGGTGCCTGCGTCGCGGTGGTCGCTGAACTCGCGGAAGAGCGTGTTGAAGTTGGGCGGACCGGCGAACAGGGTGCCGGCAGTGCGGTTGCGCAGGTCGTACTCCCCGCTGAAGGCCGCCTCGCCGCCGAACGACCCCAGGCTCTCACCCGCCACGAACAGCCGCGGCCGCTCGTCCTGGGGCAGCTTGGACCACACGTCGTACACCGCGTCGAAGAGCTCGCGGCCGGCCTCGCGCGCCTTGGACTGGTCGACGAGGTACGAGAGCCACGACGGCAGGTACGAGTACTGCATCGCCACGGTGGCGGAGTCGCCGTTGCCGAGGTACTCGAAGGAGTCCACGGCGGCGGGATCGACCCAGCCGCTTCCCGTGGTGGTCATCACCAGCAGGTTCTCCCGCTCGAAGCCGCCCGCCCGCCGGAGGTCCGCGACGGCCCGCTCCGCCCGGGTCTCCGCGTCCTCGGCGGTCGACAGCCCGGCGTAGGCGCGTACCGGCTCCTGCGCCGTACGGCGGGTGAACGCGCCGATCTCCGCGGCCGTCGGGCCGCTGCCGGTGAAGGCCCGGCCCTGCCGGCCCAGCGAGTCCCACGGCACGAGAGAGCCGGGCCCGCCCGAGCGCAGGACGGACGTCGGCCGCTGCACCCCTTCGGGCGTCTGCGTGTCGCGTACGCCGAACGCCTCGTTCGCCGCGTTCACGAAGCCGCCCAGCAGCACCCCGCTGACCAGCGACCACGCCACCCCCGCCACCAGGACCCAGCCGACCACCCGGGCCGCCCGCGGCCCGATCCGGCGCCCGAGCAGCCGCGCCGCCCAGTGGTACAGCCGCCGCAGGCCGCGCCCGGCCATCAGCAGCAGGTAGAAGACGAGCAGCGCGACGAACGGGGAGGCGGCGGTGGCGAGTGCGCTGTGGTCGGTGACCCCCATGAGCCCGCGGATCCGCTGCTGCCAGTACTGCCCCAGCGCGAACGCCAGGCCGAACAGCACGACCGCGCAGCCCAGCAGGACGAGCCAGGACCGGCGCGAGGGGCTGCGGGCGTCCCGGTCGGCGAAGGCGCGCCACACGAAGGCGGCGACCAGGCCGAGCCCGTAGCCGATGGCCGCGCTGATGCCGCAGATCAGCCCCTGGAGCACACCGCCCCGGGGCAGCAGCGACGGGGTGAAGGACAGACAGGCGAGGACGAGCGCGCCCCAGCACCCCGGCAGTGTGACACGCACCCGGCGACGTCGCTTCCCGGACGCGCTGGCCTCTTCGGCCTGTTCGGTCCGTTCGGCCTGTTCCGGCCGCTCGCCCTGTTCGGCCGGTTCGTCTGCCTCGGACACCGGCGGATCAATGGTCATCGCTGTCCTCCGGAGGCCATGGTCCCGCGACGCGGCCGTACCTGCCATTTGGGCCGCGGGGCCCCGCGTACCGGGCCGGTGCGCGGCCGTCCGGTCAGCCGTCCCGGTCCGTCCAGTCGGCCCCGGTGAGCCGGCGGAACGCGGTGACGGCGGCCCCCACCGTGGGGAAGAAGTGACCGGGGTCGATGGTGCGGGTGAGCTCGAACCGCTCGATCTTCCGCCGCACCGGATCCTTCAGCTCGGCGAACACCAGGTGCACGCCGCGCGCGTTGAGTTCCTCGTCGAGGTCCTCCAGGACATCGGCCGCGGTGGTGTCCACGTCGGTCATCGGCTCGGCCGCGACCACGATCCAGGTCGGCGGCGGATCCGCGGCGGCCAGCCGCCTGATCTCGTCGCGGAAGGTCTTGGCGTTGGCGAAGAAGAGCGGCGCGTCGAACCGGTAGACCACCAGGCCCGGCAGTTGCCGGGCCTGCGGGTAGGAGCGGACGTCGTGATATCCCTCCAGGTCCGGCACCCGGCCGAGCACGGTGCGGTACGGCCACCACGCCCGCCGGAAGACGTTGAGGACGGAGAGCGCCACGGCGATGGCGATCCCGGGCAGCACGCCGAGCAGGGCCACGCCGAGGAAGGCCGCGCAGCACAGCAGGAACTCCGTACGGCTCTGCCGCCACAGCCGCACGGCTCCGGGGACGTCGGCCAGGGACAGCGAGGCCGTGATGACGACGGCGGCGAGCGCCGGCTGCGGGAGGTCGCGGAACAGCCCCGGAACCAGCACGAGCATCAGGACGATCAGCGCCGCCCCGACGACCCCGGTGAGCTGGGTCCTGGCCCCCGCGCGTTCCGCGACCGCCGTA
Source organism: Streptomyces yangpuensis (assembly GCF_024666385.1). Taxonomy (NCBI): domain Bacteria; kingdom Bacillati; phylum Actinomycetota; class Actinomycetes; order Kitasatosporales; family Streptomycetaceae; genus Streptomyces; species Streptomyces yangpuensis. The sequence goes on along the minus strand of NZ_CP102514.1, from coordinate 1,036,490 downwards.
CGGGATCCGCTGGTGCTGACGGGGAAGCCCTGGAAGAGGCCGGCCGCCAGGTTGGCCACGCCGACGCCGGTCATCTCCTGGTTGCCGTGGACCTCCTGACCCGTACGGGCCGCGAAGGCGGACGCGTTGGAGATCGTGTCGGCCAGCGACACCAGGGCGATGCCCAGCGCGCCGCCCAGCAGCAGCGGCAGGTCGGAGAGCCGCACGTCGGGAACGGTGAAGGGCGGGAAGCCCTCGGGCAGTTGCCCCACCAGGGACACACCGCGGTCGCCCAGGTCGAGGAGAACGGCCGCGGTCATGGCCAGGACCACCATCACGAGGACCGCCGGCACCTTCGGCAGGAAGCGCTGCAGCACCAGCACGACGACGATCCCACCGAGGCCGACCGCGGCGGCGGCGGGTACCGCCGCCCCGTCGGCGAGGCCCGTGACAAAACCGGTGAACTCGCCGATCAGGCTGTCCGCCTCGACCTTGAAGCCGAACAGCTTGGGCAGCTGGCCGATCAGAATGGTCAGCGCCAGACCGTTCATGTAGCCGATCATCGTCGGCTTGGAGATCAGGTCGGCGATGAAGCCGAGCTTGGCCACCGAGGCCAGGATCATGATCGCCCCGACCATCAGCGCGAGCACCGACGCCAGCGCCACGGCCCGGTCGGGATCCCCGTCGGCGGCCACCAGCGGCAGGACGGTCGCCGCGATCATCGGCCCCAGCGCGGAGTCCGGGCCCAGCACCAGGATCCGGGACGGCCCGCACACGGCGTAGCCGAGCAGACAGAGCACTGTCGTGTACAGGCCGGTGATGGCCGGCAGGCCCGCCAGCTCGGCGTACGCCATGCCCTGCGGCACCAGCAGGGTGGTCAGCACGACCCCCGCCACCAGGTCCTTGACCAGCCACTCCCGCCGGTAGGTCGAGACCGCCCGGATCCCGGGCACGGCCGCCTCCAGCCGGGGGAGGAGCCTGCGGTCCCGGTGGTGGGCCGGCGCGGGCTTCCCGCCCATCAGCGGCCCCGTGACCGGCGGGCCACGAGCTTGCCCAGCTCCCACAGGATCAGGAGTGCGACGGCGGCCAGCAGCGCCCAGCCGAACTGCCGGGCATCGATCTCCGTCGTCCCCAGGAGGCGGCGGAAGCCGTCCATCTGGGTGACCAGCACCGCCAGCACGAACTGGGCCAGCGCCACCCAGTTCATCTGCCGGCTGTCGAAGGTCGACGGGGTCAGCACCGACTCCGTCTCGCTGCGGCACTCGAACGCGGCCACGATCAGACAGAGCGCGAAGGCGGTGAACGCGATGGACTGACCGGTCCCGGCCCCGTCGAAGCGGGACGTGCCGAGCGTGATGAGCCCGAGCAGGACCACGGTGATCGCCAGCCCGCCCAGCCCCACCGTGATCAGCACGGGCCGGGTGAGCACCGACTCCCCGCGCGGACGCGGCCTGCGCTCCATCAGCCCCGGGCTCTCCCGGTCGAAGCCCAGCGCGAAGCCGAAGGAGGCATTGACCACGAAGTGGATCCACAGCACCTGCGGCGGGGTGAAGGGCTCCCCGGCGGCGATGTTGAACACCGTCGCCCCCAGGAAGGTCAGGACGAAGGTGACCAGCAGGAGCAGGACGAACCGGATGTACTTGGTGAGGTTGTCGTAGATCCTCCGGCCCTGCTCCACGGCATAGACGATCGTCGCGAAGTTGTCGTCGGAGAGGATCATGCGTCCGGCGTTCTTCGCGACGTCCGTGCCGCTGCCCATGGCGATGCCGATGTCCGCGGCCTTGATCGCGGGAGCGTCGTTGACGCCGTCCCCCGTCATCGCGACGACGTCGCCCCTCTTCTTGAGGGTGTCGGCGAGCAGCACCTTGTGCTCCGGCGCGACCCGTCCCACCACACCGATGCCGTCGATCCGGGCGACCTGCTCCTCCTCGCTCAGGGCGGCGAAGTCGGCGCCGAGGATCGCCTCGCCCGGGATGCCGAGCTGCCGGGCGATCGCCGCACCGGTGGTGACGTCGTCACCCGTCACCATGCGGACCCGGATGTGGCCCGCCCGGGCCGCGGCCACGGCGGCCCTGGCCTCCTCGCGCGGCGGGTCGACCATCCCGACGAGGCTGGTCATCCGCAGGTCCGTGACGTACGCGAGGAGATCGCCCTCCGGATCGAAGGCGGCCGGGTCCAGGTCCCGGGTCGCCGACGCCATCACCCGGCGTCCCTCACCGCCCATCCGCTCGGTCTGCTCCTCGGCGCGCGCCGCCAGCTCGCCGACCCACGGGACGGTCCTGCCCGCCGCGAGCGCGGTGGCGGCCCGTGCCACCACCGCCGGGACCGCACCCTTGACGAAGCAGCGCACCACCCGCCGGCCGGACTCGTCGCGGGCCTCGTTGAAGGTGGCCATCAGCTTGTAGCCGGGGTCGAAGGGCAGCGTGGCGAGCCGCGGCAGTCCCGCCCTGGTGGCGTCGACGTCCAGCCCGGCCTTGTGCGCGAGGACCAGCAGAGCGCCCTCGGTGGGATCGCCCACCACCGCGCCGTCCACCAGCTTCGCGTCGCTGGCCACCACGTACGGCAGGATCGCGTCCTCGATGCCGGCGGCGGAGCCCGCCGCATGGTGGACCCGCCCCTCCAGTCCGTACCCCGTGCCCGATACCGTGTACCGGTCGGTGGGACTGAGCACCTCGACGGCGGTCATCTGGTTCATCGTCAGGGTGCCGGTCTTGTCGGAGTTGATCGCCGACGTGAACGCCAGGGTCTCCACCGACGGCAGCTCCTTGACGATGGCGTTGCGCTGCGCCAGGTTGAGGCTGCCGACGGACAGGATCGCCTGCGTCACCGTCGGCAGGGCCTCGGGGATCGCGGCGATGGCCAGCGAGACCGCGCTGACGAACAGCACGTCCCAGGCCTGGTCGCGCTGCCGCCCCAGGGCGAACATCACGATCATGGTCAGGCCCGCGGCGGCCGTGATCCACAGCGTCAGGGTGTCGAGCTCCTTGGTGAGCGGCGGCACCTCCTTCTCGGTGACCGCCAGCATCCCGGAGATCTTCCCGAGTTCCGTCCCGGCGCCGGTCGCCGTGACCACGAGCACGCCGCTGCCGTGGGTGACCGGCGTGTTCATGAACGCCATGTTCGTCCGGTCGCCGGGCGCCGGCAGCGAGCCCGCCAGCGTGCCGGAGTCCTTCGCCGCGGGCACGCTCTCGCCGGTCAGCGCCGACTCGTCGATCTGCAGGGCACTGGCCTCGACGATCCGCCCGTCCGCCCCCACCTGGTCCCCGGCGGCGATGAGGACCACGTCGCCGACGACGAGCCGCTCCGCGGGGATCTCGGCCTCCGTCCCGTCCCTGCGCACCCGCGACGTCGCCTTCATCATCGACTGCAAGGCGTTCATCGCGCTCTCGGCCTTGCCCTCCTGACGCAGGCCCACCACCGCGTTCAGCAGGGTCAGCACGATCAGCAGGATCGCGGTGGTCCACTCCCGGATCAGCAGCGATACGGCCGCCGCGGCCAGCAGGACGATCTGCATGTAGCTGCGGTACTGGGCGAGGAACCGGCGCCAGGCCGGGACCGGTTCCTCCGCGGGCAGCGCGTTCGGCCCGTGCGCGGCCAGGAGTTCCGCGGCCCGGGCCGCGGACAGGCCGACCGCCGGGTCGACGCCGAACGCCGCCGCGACCTCCTCCGCGGGGCGCGCGTACCAGTCGTCCCCCGGAGCCCGGGGCCCCTCTCCCGCCGATTCCGCCCGCACCGTCATCGTCGTGCCTCCGGCTTCACCCGCGCTTCTTCCCGTGCCGCCGGGAGGCGGCGTAGGGGTCGGCCGGCGCTCCGTCCAGGGCCTCCCGTTCCAGCTCCCGCCGGATGACGAGCAGGGCCTTGCGCGCCTCTTCCCCCACGTCGGGATACTGGGGGTCGATGTCCATCAGGGTGTGCGCGAGGACGGCCGCCGAGCAGATCCGCGCGAACCACTTCCGGTCCGCGGGGACGACGTACCACGGCGCCCATGCCGTGCTCGTGGCCGACAGCATCGCGGAGAAGGCGTTCTGGTAGTCGTCCCACCGGGCCCGCTCACGGACGTCGGCAGCGGAGAACTTCCAGTTCTTCTCCGGCTGGTCGATGCGCTTGAGGAAGCGGACGCGCTGCTCCTCCTTGGACAGATTGAGGAAGATCTTCACCACCTTGAACCCGTTGTCCGTGAGGTAGCGCTCCCACCGGTTGATCTCGCGGTAGCGCCGGTCCCACACATCCGGCCCGCACGCCTCCGGCGGCAGCTTCTGCCGGACGAGGTTCTCGGGGTGCACCCGTACGACGAGGACCTCCTCGTAGTGCGAGCGGTTGAAGATGGCGATCTCGCCGCGCGCCGGCAGCCGGCGGGCGTACCGCCACAGGTAGTCGTGGTCGAGTTCCTCGGCCGAGGGGACCTTGAAGCTGCTGACCCGCACGCCCTGGGGATTGACCCCGCTCATCACGTGACGGATCGTCCCGTCCTTGCCCCCGGCGTCGATGGCCTGGAGGCACAGCAGCACGCCGTACGTGTCCTGGGCGGCCAGCCGGTCCTGGTACTCGGCCAGCAGCGACACCCCGGTACGCAGCAGCTCGGCGCCGTCCCGTTTCTTCAGCCCGGCCTTGTAGCGGGGATCGAAGTCCCGTTCCAGGCGCACCTCGGACCCCGGTGCCACCCGCAACGGCTCGATGAAATCCGCGATGCGCTCGGCTCTCTCGTCCGACATGACCATCAGCCCTTCGCCGGACCCGGGCCGTCACCGCCCCGGGCGCCTCGTGCTCATTGTCTGCTCGCCGGGCCAAGATCGCCCGTCCCGCCGGGACCGGGCACGTCCGCCGCTTCGCCGTCCGGGCCGCCGTCCGCCCGCAGGGCGGTGCGGACACCGGCGAGGACCACGGCGATCACACAGAGGGCGATGACGGTCTCGGCCCACAGGAAGGCGAACCAGTCCAGCACACTGCCGATCGGGGGCGAGCCGGGGGCGGTGTTGCGGAACGCCGAGAGGGCGAACAGCGTGGCCGCCATCCAGGCGAGGGCCGGCCACACCAGGCCCTCGCCGCGGGTCGTCAGGTACCAGGTCCCGATGAGCACGGACGCCGCCAGCGCCCACATCACGACCATCATGAAGACCGCGAACACGAGCAGGCTCCCCGACCGGACCGCCCTCAGCTCCATGACGGCCTCCTGCGGGAGTGGCGAGGGGGTCACGGAGAGCGCGAAGAGCGTGTCGTTGTTGGCGAACAGCAAGCGCACCGGCACCTCCTCGCCGCCCGACTCCGCCCAGAACCCGATCTCGGTCCCGTAGGAGTCGAACGGGTAGTCGCCGATCGATCCGCCCGTCAGGACAACCTTCACGTCCTTGACCGCGAGTCGCTCGTGCGCCCTGAACGACAGGTCGCCCAGCGTCGCCTCCGAGGTCTGGATGCTGAGGTCGTCGACCGGGGCGGTCCCGTCGGCCTCACCGAGACTCCCGCGCGGAGTCACCCGGACCCGCAGCACCATTTCCCTGGCCGCGGCGTCCACGCGCTGGACGACCGCCTCCACGTCCACCCGGTCGGCCGCTCGCGAGCCCGCCGTGTGGACCGTGTCCATCGCCTCCCGTTCGGTGAACTGCAGCCACGACCCCACGGCCACCGCCACCACGATCAGCACCGCGATGGGCAGCAGGACCGGCAGGAGCGAGGCCCGGCGGCGGCGCGGGCGGGAGGGTTCCGGGGGTGCGGCCATGGTCACTCCGGCGAGGTGGGAAGGGTGACGGGCTCGTTCGGCTCGACGCCCGCCGCCGTACGATCCTCGTCGAGCGGGCGGGCGATCCACCGCACCCGGGCGGGTGTGTCGGCACGGGCCCGGGCCGCTGATCGGCTCCGCGTGCGCTCGTGGGGTCCGGCCGGTAGCGTCGATGAAGAGCGTTCCGCCCCACGGGGTGTCCGGCGGATCGGGGCCCGGCAGGTCCGCCGCCGATGTCGGCAGAGGAACGAAGCCCATGCCACAGCACAGCATCCACGCGGTGACCGCCGCGGCCGCTCTGGTCTGCCTGACCGCGGCCGGCCCCACCCCCGGCACCCCGACGCCCGGCACGCCCCCACCGGGCGCCACCACCCCCGCCGCCCGCTTCGTGCCCGGACCCTGCCCGAAGCCGCCCGAACCCATCGAGGCACTGGACGGCGCACGCTGCGGCCGGCTCGAAGTCCCCGAGAACCGCTCCCGCCCCGGCGGGCGGACCATCAAGCTGTCCGTCGCGGTCATCCCGGCCGTGGACCCCGCCAAGCCCGCACGGGAACCGGTGGTGTTCATGGCCGGCGGCCCCGGCGCCGACACCTTCGACGACATCCCCTTCCTCGTCGACTCCGGCCTGAACAAGGACCGCGAGCTGATCATCATGGCCCAGCGCGGCAACCTCTACGACGAGCCCAACCTCGCCTGCCCGGAGATCGACCGGTTCAACGGGCAGGCCGTGGGCCTCGGCTACGACTCGGACGAGGCCGAACAGCTCATACTGAAGGCGGTCAAGGACTGCCGCGGCCGCCTGACGGCCGCGGGCGTGGACCTCGACGCCTACAACACCACCGAGAACGCGGCCGACTTCGCCGACCTGCGCAAGGCGCTGAACATCCGGCAGTGGAACGTCTACGGGTACTCCTACGGCAGCAACCTGGCCCTCACCTACCTGCGCCTGCACCCCGAGGGCATCCGCGCCTTCGCCATCGACTCGATCACGCCACCCCAGCACGTGACCCTGCCGTGGACCTGGGCCAGCACGGCCGAGGGGATCGACAACATCATCGAGGCCTGCGCGGCGCAGCCCGCCTGCAAGAACCGCTACCCGGACTTCCGCCGGACGCTGACGGAACAGGTACGCCGGCTGGAGGCCCAGCCCCTGACCCTGGACGTCGCGCCCCCCGGCGGAGGCAAGCCGGTGAAGGTCGTCCTCGACGGCGGCGCGCTGCTGAACCTGATCGTCGCCTTCACCCCCCGGCCCGAGGACCTTCCGGCGGCGCTCGACGAGCTGAGCCGGGGGAACCCGGAGCGCTTCGCGAAGGCCCGCGCGGCCGGATCGGTGCAGAAAACCGGCGAGTTCGCGCACGGCCTGACCCAGTCGGTGGTGTGCGGCGAGTGGGCACCGGGACACACGCCGGCCGATGTGCTGAACGCCGGGCGCAAGGTCTACCCCGCGTGGCCGGACACCGTCCTCGCCGAGGTGCCGCAGCTGCCCTTCCAGTACCCGGCGTGCGGAATCTGGAACGTCCGGGACCGCGCGGCCGCCCAGCGGCTGCCGACCGTGAGCACGGTCCCGGCGCTGGTCATCTCCGGCACGTTCGACGTGAAGACCGGGGCGAGCTGGGCGAAGGACGTGGCCCGCAACCTGTCCCGCTCGACCTCCGTACTGGTCCCCGGCATCGGCCACTGGGTGGTCCCGCAGTCGCCGTGCGCGCAGAGCGTACTGGCCTCGTTCTTCGCTCGCCCGACCGCGCCCGACACCGGCTGCGTGGACGACGTGGAGCCCAAACCGTTCACGATCATCCCCGAATGACCGGGAGGGCAGATGACCTTCGCCCGAGCGCCCCGCCGTCACCACCACGCCGGAAGACTCCTGGCCCCGTCATCGGCCGGCCTGGCAGCCGCCCTCCTCGTCGCCGGGCTGATCTCGGCGCCCGCCCGCGCGCAGACCCGTACCGCCACCGACCCCACCCCGGGAGCGCCGATCGGCACGGTCGCCCGGACCGCGGGCGACGCCACCTACGCACCGGGCCCCTGCCCGAAGACACCGGAACCGATCGAGGCACTCGACGGCGCCCGCTGCGGAACGCTCACCGTGCCCGAGAACCGGGGGAAGCCGGGCGGCCGCACGATCGAACTCGGCGTCGCGATCGTGCCCGCGGCCACCGGCACGCCCAAGGCCGACCCGATCGTCTGGCTCGCCGGCGGACCCGGGGACGACGCGGTGGGGGAGGCGCAGATGGCGATCGACGGCGGCCTGAACCGCGACCGCGATGTCATCTTCATGTCCCAGCGCGGCACCTACTCGGCGCAGCCGAACGCCCTCTGCCCCAACATCGACGCGTTCAACGCCCGTGCCGTGGGCCTGGTCCAGAACGACCCCGCCACCGAGCGCCTGCACGTCGAGGCCACCAAGGCCTGCCGCGACAAGCTCGCGGCCGCGGGGCTCGACCTCAGCACCTACAACGACATCGAGAGCGCCGCCGACTACGAGGACCTGCGCAAGGCACTCGGCATCCCCGAATGGAACCTCTACGGCATCTCCTACGGCACCCACCTCGCGCTGGCCTACATGCGCCTGCACCCCGAGGGGCTCCGCTCGGTGGGCCTCGACGGCATCCTGCCGCCGTCCAGGGCCGGCTCGGCGGCGACCTGGAGCAGCGCCCGGCAGGGCTTCGACGGCCTCTTCAAGGCCTGCGAGCAGCAGCCCGCCTGCAACAAGCGCTACCCGAACCTCTCGGCCACCTTCGACGGACTCGTCCGCCGGCTGGAGGCCGATCCGGTCACCACCACCGTCACGCTCCCCGGCAGCGACAAGCCCGTGAAGGTCGTGCTCGACGGCGGAGCCCTGGTGAACTGGATGACCTCGGCCACCCACGTGGCACCCCAGGTGCCCGCCGCCCTCGACGAGCTGGCGCACGGCAAGCCGCAGCGCATCGCCCAGCAGTGGGCGGGCGGCAAGCTCAGCCCCCAGGCCATGGGCAGGGTCGCGCACGGCCTCGTCTACGGCGTCTTCTGCAGCGAATGGACCCCGTACGAGAGCGAGCAGGCGGCGCTCCGGGGCGGACAGGCGGCGTTCCCGTCCTTCCCCCGCCCCGTGCAGGCGCAGGCGCCGCAACTCACCTTCCTCCACAGCGACTGCGACGCGTGGAACGTCCCCGCCGCGCCGCCCTCCATCCGGGACGCCACGCGCGGCGACATCCCCACCCTCGCCCTGTCCGGCGGCTTCGACTCCCAGACCGGCGCGGACAACGGCCCGTACGTCGCCCGTACGCTGACCGACGCCAAGGTCGTCACGGTCCCGTACGAGCCGCACGTGGTGTTCGCGACGTCGAAGTGCGCCCAGGACATCACCGCCTCCTTCTTCGACAACCCGGACGCACCGGACACCGCGTGCCTGAAGACCTTGAAAGCCCCCCAGTTCGAGATCACTCCCTCACCGGCCCCCGCATCGCCGTCCTGAACACCGTCATGGCCGGCGCCCGGGTGTGAGGCCCGGGCGCCGGCCGCTTCCCCTGCGCTCAGACGTGGCCGCCGCCGTTGCGGACCGGTACGACCGGGCGCCACGGCGCGAAGGCACTCGCCCCGCGCGGCAGGATCCCCGCCAGCTCGGGGCAGTGCCGCAGGACGACGCTGGTCATCCCGTTGCGTTCGACCCAGTCCATGCCGAGAGGCGTGTAGACCTCCGGCCGGAAGTCGACCGTGAGGAAACGGTCGCTCTGCAGGCGCCTGCTGGCCATCAGGATGAACACGCGGAAGGCGGTGTCGCTGAAGCCGAAGCCCGCGGGCGGATTCTCGGCGAACAGCCCCACCATCGTGTCGATGTCGTCCACCGAGCGGTAGACGTCACGCAGCCGGGCGACCGTCCCCGGATCGGCCGACAGGTCCTCGAACCGCCGGATCCGCGGCTTGTGCAGCCCCGCCCGGAAGTCGTTGTAGCGCGGGACCCCGCGGCGCCGGGTGCGCACCAGGTCGACCACCGAGAGGTCGATCACCTCGCCGTCCCGCTCGAACGCCTGCAGGGTACGGGGGAAGTTGTGCAGGGTGATCGCGCCCGGGTGCGCGATGCCCAGCGAGTACAGGGTGTTCACCAGCCCCGTCTTGCGGATGAGCGGCTCCGTGGCGGCGCCCTGGAGGGCGGTGAAGTCCAGGCTGTCGAGCCGGCGCCCGAACCGGTGGTCGACGAGCTCGTAGTCGTCCGGCATCAGCGGGTGCATCCGGTAGACGGTGACGAACTCCTCCGTGAGGGAGTACGGCGCCCCGTGGTGGTCGGGCAGGCTCTTCGGGATGCCCTGCCGGCCGTTCGCCTCCAACAGCCACACGCCCAGCTGGTCGAGCCACTTCTTCGGCGGCCCCTGCCAGTTGGTCCTCATGCCGACGTCGAGCGTCTCGGTGGCGAGGATCGCCGGCGTCCACTCGACCGTGTGGATCTTCGCGATCAGGGCGGACACGACGAGGCGGGCCGTGTGGTAGATCCGGTCCTCGTCCATCCGCGGATACTCGTGCCGCAGGGCTTCGCACACCGTGTTGTGCTCCCGGGCGAACAGGGTGTGCATCGCGCTGAGGCCCAGCCACCAGTTGTCGGTGAACCCGGTGAGCGGGGAGCCGTTCGTGCCGCCCGGCAGGTGCCCGTCCTCCAGCCGCAGACCGGCGCCGCCGTCGGGCTCGCGCAGCGACGTCGCGGCGGACCGGTCACCGCCGTACACCTCTGCGCCGTCCCACCAGTGCGACACGTCGCTCGCGAACACGATCGGCGGCCGGCCGTCACCGGCCGACGGCACCGCCTCGTCCTCACCGAAGCGCATCACCGCCTCCCGCGGGCCGCCCGGCGTGTTCCGCCAGGTCTCGCCGGGCGGCATCGGAACCTCGACGCTCCGGGCGGAGACCGGGAACCTGCGGTGCTTGACCCAGTCGTGCACCTGGAACTGGATCCACGCGGCGGCGAGGATGTTCAGCGACGTCGCGGGGATGAACTGCTCACGCCGCAGCAGTTCCCGGCTGACGGTGACCGGATTGGGCGAGTCGAAGTCGTCCGGGCGGTATACGGGCGGCATGGTCCGGCCGAACGTGGCCCCCACAGCACCCATCCGCGGCGCCGACAGGTCGTTGTACGAACCGTCGTAACTACGCCTGACCAGCAGCTCCTCGTCGGGCGGCGGCGGCACCGGACCGGCTGCGGGCAGAGCCTCCCGGGGCTCGGTGTCGATGAGGTTGTGCCGCCGCAGCGTCTGCCGGAAGGCCATCAGGTTCAGCAGGCCGAGCGGCGTGGGCAGCCGGTGCCACGGGACGAAGCGGTTGACCGCGCGGAAACCGGCCCGCAGCGGTGCCCCGAGCAGGGTGTTGCGCCGCGGCTCGACCGTCACGAAGCGCCGGCCCAGACGGTGGGCGCTGGAGGCCTCGTAGGCGGCCTTGCGGGCCCGGTTGAGGTTGCCCAGGGGGTGGAAGTCCTCCGAGGTGTGCCACGGGTTGAACGCCAGCAGATCGACCCGCGCGGCGCTCGCCCGGGCCTCGGCGGTGTCGACGTCCTGGCGCGGGACGGTCAGCGTCGCCACCGGCACGACGGGCGCGACATCCTCGTGCCACTCGGCCGCCCCGTCCTCGATCGGCGTGCGCCGGGCGTCCACGTACCGCTGCACGCACAGCTCGAAGGTGACGTCCCCCCGGCGCAGCCGCTGGGCCAGCTCGCGCCGCAGGTGATCCGGATCGGTGCCCGACGCCGCCGGGGCCGGCGGGGCGCCCGCGGCGGGCCGCAGCTGGTAGCGCACCGGTCCGCGGTCGCCCCACAGGATCGCGCCCCGGCTCCAGTACGTCTCCAGGGCCAGGCTGTGCACCGTGCGCCGGGTTCCCGCGACGACGTTGCGCCGCATCCGGGTGGCCGCCGGCCGGCCGACCATCAGCGGCAGCGCGACGAACAGGGCGAACCCCTTCCGCAGCCGCGAGTCGGCACCCGCCATGGCCTTGGCGAAGGCGACGAACTCGCCCGCGTCGCGGGCGTGGGAGACCGGGAAGCTCGTCATCAGCAGATCGTGGACCTCGCCCGGGCCCACCTCGACGCGCAGCGCCGCCCCGCGCAGATCGGGCGCGAAGTCGGGCTGGCGGACCCCGCTCGCGTTGGAGAGCCGGACCGTGACCGGATACTCGGCTCCGGGCACGGCGAAGCCCGTCCGCAGGGCCTCCGGAAGGTCCTCGTGGAACCGCAGCCGGGCGTTCTCCACACCGAGGACCGCCTTGGCGTGGAAGGTCCGATCGACCGCCGCCGCGCCGCTGCGTTTCCTCACCTTCACCTGTACCCGCATCAGCTCGCGCGCCAGCCGTTCGAAGAGCAGCCGCTCTGCCTCCGGGCTGCCGCCGGCGTAGCGCTCGTACTGTTCGACCTCGTCCATTCGAGCCTCTTCCCGGAGGGGGTTCCCGTGTACTCCTCCCGACGCTGCACCAGCCCCGAGCCGCTGTCGTGCGGAGCGGAGCAGACAGGCGAACGCCCAGGTGAAAGGCGGGTTGTGGGGCACCACAGTGCAACTGGGCCCGCCCACCTGTCCGGCGCAGCGCCCAGGAATCTTCTGCGTCGCAGCATCGCCCCAGGAAGCCGGTTCCGCGGGGGCGGTCGGCTCCGCCCGGTTGGAGTCGTGACCGGACCCGCTGTTGTTGCGGCACGAGGAGCGTGTGCGCCTTCTGGAAGGCGTCGGCAGACCCACGGCAACAGGAACGGTGAGGCACATGCTCCCATCCAGCGAATCCCCGGAAGAGCAGGACCAGCAGGCCGCGGCGGCGCGGCGGTACCGAGAGGCGGCCGCGGAACGGAAGGAGATCGAGAAGCAGCTCGCGGCGGGCGTGCGCTACCCGGACACCCCGGAGCGGATCGCCTCCCGGGCCAACCGGCTGCTCGAACGGGGCGGGGTGCCTCCGACGGCCGCCGTGGACAGCGTCCACGCGGAGGCGCTGGACGTGCCCGAGACCCTGGAGCGGGTCATCGGCCTCACCAAGGACCTCCAGCCCTGGAGCTTCCTGCCCCGGGGTGCCCGCGCGGCCGCCACCGTCGCCCGGATCTCGATCCTCCGGGGCGGCCTCGAACGGCCCCAAGGAACCGGCTTCCTGGTTTCCCCCCGGCTGCTGCTCACCAACCACCACGTGCTGCCGGACGCGGCGACGGCACGCCGCTGCTTCCTGGAGTTCAACGCCCAGGTGACCATCGACAACGCCCCCGACGCCGCGATCCGGTTCGCGCTCGACCCCGACACGTTCTTCGCGGCGGACAGCCATCTCGACTACGCGCTGGTCGCGGTCACTCCCGCCGCCGACGGCAGCCTCGCCGGCGAGCGGTTCGGCTGGAACCGGCTGAGCATCCAGCAAGGCAAACTGGTCCAGAACGAGCCGGTCAACGTCATCGGCCACCCGATGGGCCGGCTCAAGGAGATCGCGCTCCGCGACAACGCCCTCGTGCAGCGGCTGGACGACTTCCTCCACTACCGGACCGACACCGAGCCCGGCAATTCCGGCTCCCCGGTCTACAACGACCAGTGGGAGGTGGTGGCGCTGCACCACATGGGCGTGCCGAACACGGACGCCCAGGGCCGCATCCTGCGCAAGGACGGCCAGCTGTGGCGCAGGGGCATCGACAGCGACGACACCGTCGACTACGTCTCGAACGAGGGCGCCCGCATCAGCTCGGTCCTCAAGCACCTCGCCGCGTTGCCGCTGGACCCCGGGCGGCGTGCGCTGCTGGCGGAGATGGGCCCGGAGTCCGGGCTCCGGCAGGATGCCGTCGCCGGTCCGGTGGAGACACCGGTCGCACCGGTCGCACCGGCCGTTCCCGCCGCAGCCGCCGCAACCGCCGCAACCGCGGCCCCGGCCGTCCCCGTCGCACCGGCCGTGGCCCCGTCCCCGGCACCCGTGTCCGCTCCCGCGCCGCAGGAGGCGGCGACGGCCCCCGCGGCCGGCGGTGTCCGCGGTCTGAAGGGCGCGCCGAACGCGCTCTGGGGCGCGGGCCAACGGCACCTGGTGTTCCTGCACGGCCGCAGCCAGCAGGGCAAGGACCCCGAGCTGCTCCGCCGCGGCTGGACGGGGGGACTCAACCACGGCCTCACCCGCGCCGGGCTCCGTACCGTCGACCCGGAGCACGTCTGGTTCCCGTTCTACGGCGACCGGATCGTCGAAGTCATCGGGCAGCACGAGGCGCTTCCCGCCTCCTACGCCGACGCGCCCGCCGCGGCGGCGCTGGAGGCCTTCGCCGCCCGGTCGGCGGAGGGGACGTACGAGCAGCTGGTCATGGAGGCGGCGGTCCTGGCCGGCATGCCGCCGAACGGACAGGACGCCGCCGAGAACATCGGCAGCGCGCTCATCGGATCCCTCCAGGGCGCCCTGAGCTGGCTGTCGGCCAAGACCGACGTGGACGCGCTGGCCATTGCGACGATCTTCCGCGACGTGGACGCCTACCTCGGTGACCCGAGGGTCCGCAAGGAAGTCCTGGACCGGGTGCTCGAAGAGATCCCGCACGAGGGCGAACTGGTCCTGGTGACCCACAGCCTCGGCACGGTGGTCGGCATGGACCTCGTCGCCAACCGGCTCCTCCCCGGTATGAAGGTCACCCTTCTCGTCACGGCGGGCAGTCCCCTGGGGATGAACGCGGTGACCAGCAGGCTCGCCCCGCCGGGAACGAACCGCCCCGGTACGGTCACCGAGTGGGTCAACGCCTGGTGCCCGACCGACGCGGTGGCCATCGGCTGCCCGCTGGAGCGCGTCTGGGGCAAGCTGACCGAGGAACACGCGGTGGTGAACGCGAGCGACCGGGCCCACAGCATCGAGGAATACCTCGCCCACCCCGAAGTCGCCCAGGCGATCGACCGGTTCCTCACGAAACCCGCCGCCTGACCTCCGACCGGCCTGTACCTGACCGTCAGCGGACGGGGGCGGGGGCGATGCCGCCCCCGCCCCGCCGCGTCATTCAGTGCTCACAGAGGGAGAACTCCCGTTCGTAGAGCTGCTCGTTGTGCTCGTCGACGAAGAACTTGCGTTCCTGCATGAGCTGTTCGCGGAACTCCTGCGCCTGAGCGAGCGTCATGGTCGTGGTCTCGGCCCACGGCTGCTGCGGCGGCACGTCGGAGGTGGAAACGATCGTCTCCGAGGGGTCGACCAGGAAGAACGCGAGGATCTTGCGGTGCCCTGGGCGGGTGGCGTCCGCGAGGCGGAACGAGCCGACGCGGTGCTGCAGGATGTTCGGGAACGCCAGGCAGCGGCCCGCCGGGGTCGGCGCCGATCCCAGGAGCTGGTTCAGCGAGTCCTCGTTCTCCAGGCCGTAGACCTCACGCAGCCCGTCGTCGTCGTTCTGCTCGTAGTCCGGGTCGTCGAGCGCCGCCCGGAAGCTCAGGCTGCTGTCGGTGATGTTCTCGCTGTCCCAGTAGTAGATCCCCGTCGAGACGATCCGCTCGTTGAGCATCCCCTCGACGTGCCAGGAACCGCCGGCGTACTCGGGCTTCTCCGGCGTCAGGTGGATGGTGGCGAGCTTGACGATGACCTGCAGACGGCGGCCGCGCAGGCCGACCCGGGCGGAGGCCTCGGGCGACCCGGGCGGGGTGAAGTCGGGGGCATCGGGGACGACCGGGCTGCGGTTCTCCCGCCATGCGTCGTACGCCTCGTCCCACTCGCGCATGGCCGCCCTGTGGGCCTCGGGATCGCTGTAGTCGGACTTCCTCGGGTACGTCGGCCTGGGCTCGT
This sequence comes from Streptomyces yangpuensis, assembly GCF_024666385.1. Lineage (NCBI taxonomy): Bacteria > Bacillati > Actinomycetota > Actinomycetes > Kitasatosporales > Streptomycetaceae > Streptomyces > Streptomyces yangpuensis. The sequence goes on along the minus strand of NZ_CP102514.1, from coordinate 1,021,099 downwards.
ACCACCCGTACGGGTCGGCCTCGATCCGCAGGGGCCGGGGATGACGCAGATCGGTGAGCACGTTCTCCCACAGCGGCAGCATCCGCCCGAACAGGTCCGGCAGGACGGCGACCAGCTCGTGGTGCGTCTCGGGGTGGACGTTGTTGACGTAGGAGCGGAAGGCGACATCGCCGTCCTCACTGACGTCGACGTCCGTGGGCAGCCACTGGAACTTCTCCGAGAACTCGTACTTCGAGTAGCGGTCGGTCGGATTCCGCCAGGCCTCCTCAGGGGCGCCGCTCGCCTCCTTCACCAGGCAGAACATCGACGGATGCACCAGATCCAGCACCTGGCCGTCCGATCCGGGGTGCCAGTCCTGCTCGGCTTCGGGGACGTCCTCCAGGACCCGGACCGCCTCGCGCAGCCGGGACCGGAGCTTGTCGTCGACCAGCGTGTCCGACTGCCAGACTCCGTCGACGGCCGACACCTCGATGCCGGTCCGCTCGTCCCGCAGCGCGGCGTAGTGCGCGAGTTCGGCCAGCACGTACCGGACCTGCGCCTCGGTGAGGCCCTGGGCGACCGCCTCCTGCGTCCACTTGGCGACGATGCCGGCATCGTTCATCTTCTCGAACCACCCCGGCTTCGCCCGAATGTGTGCGCTGCACTCGATCATCTCGAGTTCCCGCAGCGTCCGGGGTGTCGCGAACGCTATGGAACGGGAAGCGTGAAAGGGCAGCGGGAAAGCAGACAGGCCGGTCAATTCTCTGGGTCCTCCGAGTCGGTGTGCGGTGGCCGGAAGAATACTTCAGCCGACTGACACCGCAGCCGCGCTCCGGAACCGGAACCACCCACGGTCAGAACGGTCGTGAGGGCCCTTCTCAGACCACGGAGAGGAGGTCGACCACGAAGACGAGGGTGGAACCCGCCGGGATCAACGGCGAGGGGGACTGCTTGCCGTAGCCGAGGCGCGGGGGCACGATGATCTCGCGCCGGCCGCCGACCTTCATCCCCCGGATGCCCCGGTCCCAGCCCTTGATGACCCTGCCGCCGCCCACGGCGAACTTGAACGGCTCGCCCCGGTCCCAGGAGGCGTCGAACTCCCGCCCGGACGCGAAGGTGACCCCGACATAGTGGACCCGGACGACCCTGCCCGGCTTCGCCTCGGGCCCGTCCCCCACCACGAGGTCGCGGACCGTCAGCTCCTCGGGAGCGTCCCCCTCCGGACGCTCGATGACAGGCCTCGTCGGTTCACTCATCGCAGCCTCATGTCTTTCCGCATTGCTCTCCGCCGGACGACCGAAGTACATCAGACCCCACCCGCACGTCTCACATGACGGGGCGACAGATCATCGCTCCGGGCGGTCCGGGCGGTCCGGGCCCGCAGCGTGCCCTCGAAGGATCCGGGTTCGCCGGCCGATGAACACTGTCAGGTTGTTGCGTCCGCCGTACGGGCACGGATACGGCCGGCTGCTTCGAGGCGGGACAGCCGCCGGTGTTCCCGGGAGGCCCAGCGCCGGACCCGGTCGGGTTCGAGAGGGGTGCCGTGGCCGACGTGGAGGCGGGTGGGGTTCAGCGCGAGCATCCTGCGCAGACTGGCCAGGTTGAGCAGGGGGTCGTCATGGAAAGGCGGATTGGCCGGCCGGCCGCCGACCAGACCGAAGAAGGAGTTGGCGATCAGGTCGCCCGCGACGAGGTCTCCCCGGTCGGTGAGAACGGAGACCGATCCCGCGGTGTGACCGGGCGTCGGCATGATGCGTGCGGTGACCCCGAAGTCCTCCAGATCGGTCTCGCCGGTCACGAGCACGTCGGGTTCGAACGGTTCGACCCGCATGTGCAGGTGCTTGTTCCGGGCCATGAGGCGGCCCATCGGGCCGGTGGGCAGGTACGGCTCCCGGGCCCGGCCGGCACGGAACGGACCGAGGTCCGCGACGTGCCCCGCGACCGGCGCCCCGGTGAGACGGCTCAGTTCGGCGGCGGATCCGAAGTGGTCGATGTGGCCGTGCGTGACGACGATCAGCGACACGTCCGCGGGGTCGACACCGAGGGCGGCGACCTGCTCGTAGATCTTCCGGCCGCTGCCGGGCGTTCCCGCGTCGACGATGACGGGCCGACGGCCCAGCAGCAGGTACGCGTTGATGTTGTGCCGGCCCATGACAGGGATCGGGACGACCTTGGTTCGGGACACGGTTCTCTCCTCGGGCATGACTGTTCCCCGCCGCACGGTGATCCGCGGGCGGTCGGGACGGAAATTCCGCGACAGGGCTAGCGGAAGCGGCGCCGGTATTCGGCGGGAGTGGTGCCGAGGCGGCCGCGGAAGACACGGTGCAGGCTCTCCACGGAGCCGAGGCCGCTGAGGGCGGCGATCTCGGGCAGGGTGTGGCTGCTGTCCTGGAGCAGCCGTCGGGCGGCCTCCAGCCGTACGGACTCGACGTAGGCGGCCGGTGTGATCCCGGTGCGCCGGCGGAACAGCCGGGCGAAGTGGCGCACGCTCAGGTGCAGCCGCGCGGCCAGAGCGTCGGCGGACAGGTCTTCGGCGAGATGATCACCGATCCATACGCGCAGGTCGTCGATCCGGTCGCCGGGATCGGCCGGAAGCGCGAGCGGCACGCTGAACTGGCTCTGGCCGCCCGCACGTTTGACGTACATGACCATCGTGCGTGCGGTGGCCAGGGCGAGTTCGGGGCCGTGGTCCTCGGTGACCATGGCCAGTGCCATGTCCATCCCCGAGGCGATGCCGGCGCAGGTCCACAGCCGGCCCTCCCGGATGAAGATCGGGTCCGGGTCGACGGTGACCTGCGGATGGTCGGCGGCCAGCCGCGCGGCCGTCCGCCAGTGCGTGGTGGCGGACAGGCCGTCCAGCAGGCCCGCCGCGGCCAGCAGGTGCGCGCCCGAACAGACGGAGGCCAGCCGGTGGTCACCGGGTGCCGCCGTACGCAGCCAGTCGACGATTGCGCCGTCGACCACCGGCTCCACCCCGTGGCCGGTGACCCGGACCGCACCCGAGACCAGGAGGGTGTCCACATTGCCGGGCACCTCGTCCAGCGTCAGGTCGGCCATCAGCCGGATCCCGCCGGCGGTGGCCACCGGCTCACCCCCGGGGGTCGCGACGCGGACGCTGTACCCGGGCCGGGCGGCGCCCGCGACCCGGGTGGCGACCGAGAACACCTCGGCCGGCCCCGTGACGTTGAGCGGCTCGACCCCGGGAAAGGCGGCGATGACGACCCTGTGCGGTGAAAGCATGCCCCGATCATGGCGCCCCGCCCCGAGGGCCGCAATGACCATGTTCTGTCAGATCCGGACATCCCGTCGGCCTGCCCCGGAAGCCGTGTCCTGGCCGTCCCGGCACTGCAAAATGGTTTGAGCTCGGGCGGCGGTACCGACAGGATCGGAGAAGACCGATGAGTTCTTCCCGGCGCCGCAGTCTGTCAGTGTGACCGCCACGCGCGGAGGACACTCACAAGACGGAAGGCGTCATGGCCGCACCACACGAAACACCCACCCTCTCGCCCGACCGAGTCACCGCCGTGCTGCGGATTCTCGTGCTGTCCACGTTCGTCGTCCTCCTCAACGAGACGATCATGGTCAACGCGATTCCGCGGCTCATGCGCGAGTTCGATGTCACCGCAGCCGCCGCAGGGTGGCTGTCGACGGCATTCATGCTCACCATGGCCGTCGTCATCCCGGTGACCGGATGGTTCCTCCAGCGCGTGACGACCCGGACCGCCTTCGGTCTCGCCATGGCACTGTTCCTCGCCGGCACGACTCTGGCCGCGGCCGCGCCCGCCTTCCCCGTACTGCTCGCTGCCCGCGTCATCCAGGCCAGTGGCACCGCCGTCATGATGCCGCTGCTCATGACGACGCTGATGACCCTCGTGCCCCCGCGCGACCGCGGCCGTGTCATGGGCAACATCACCCTCGTCATCTCCGTCGCACCCGCCCTCGGCCCCGCCGTCTCCGGTGTGCTGCTGCAGCTGGGGTCATGGCGCCTGCTGTTCCTGGCCGTGATCCCCGTCGCCGGAGCCATGGCCCTGTTCGGCCGGCGTGAACTGATCAACATCGGCGAGCCGCAGGCCGCCCCGATCGACTGGTTGTCCGTCCCGCTGGCGGCAGCGGGCTTCGGCGCCCTGGTGTACGGCCTGAGCGGGCTCGGTGCCGAGAACGCGGCGCAGGCCGCCCTGCCCCCGGTGCCCGTCACTCTGGCCGGCGCCGCGCTCGTAGGACTGTTCGTATGGCGCCAGCTGGCCCTGCAGCGCTCCTCCACCCCGCTGCTGGACCTGCGGGCGCTGTCGTCGCGCCACTTCTCCATGGCACTGGGGCTGATGTGCCTGTCCTTCATGGCCCTCATGGGCGCCTTCATCCTGCTGCCGATATACCTGCAGGAGGTGTGCGGCCTGACCTCGCTGCAGACCGGGCTGCTCCTCATCCCGGGCGGCCTGACCATGGGCCTGCTCGGACCCCAGGTCGGCAAGCTGTACGACCGATTCGGCGCACCGCGCCTGGTCGTACCCGGAGCCGCTCTCACGGCGCTCTGCCTTGCGCTGTTCGCCCTCACGGCCGAACGGACCTCGCCGTGGCTGGTGCTGGCCCTTCACGTGGCTCTGAGCGCGGGCATGGCGTTCGTCTTCACCCCCGTCTTCACCTCGGGTCTGTCCGTACTGCCGCCGCACCTCTACCCCCACGGCTCCGCCATCCTGGGCTCGCTCCAGCAGGTCGCCGCGGCGGCCGGCACGGCCCTGGTCATCAGCGTCATGTCGGGCCACGCGGCAACGGCAGCAGCCGAGGGCGCCGACAGCACCGGCGCCCTCGCCGTGGGCATCCGGTGGGGATTCGGCGTCGGCGCCGTGCTCGGCGCCCTGGCCGTGCTGGTCGCTCTGCTGATCCGTACCCCGGCCACACCGCCACAGCCTCCGGTGCCGGAGACCCAGGACGAAGGCGGCACCGAGACGAGCAAAACCGCCCCCACGCCCACCTGACGCCGCCGGCCGGGGAAATCCCGTCGGCCGGCGCCGCCGGCACGGCCGCGCCGGCGGTACGGCCGCACGATCTGAACCGGTACCGGGAATCAGGCCGCGACGAGCTCCTTCTCGCGGCCCGGCGTCCCGGTCCTGGGCTTCTTGTTCGGCAGCGAGAGCCGGAAGACCTTGCGCCACGCGGAGAACACCTGCTTCGGCAGCGGCCCGGTGACGTACTCCAGCTCGTACTTCTCGAACAGCGCGCGCACCTTCACCGCGACCTCGGCGTACCGGTTGCTCGGCAGGTCCGGAAACAGGTGGTGCTCGATCTGGTGCGACAGGTTGCCGGTCATGAAGTGCATGGCCCTGCTGCCGCTGATGTTCGCCGAGCCCATCATCTGGCGCAGGTACCACTGGCCGCGCGTCTCGCCCTTGATCGACCGGCGCTCGAAGACCTGCACGCCCTCGGGGAAGTGCCCGCACATGATCACCGAGTGGGACCAGAGGTTGCGGACCAGGTTCGCGGTGAACGTGGCGGCGAGCGTGGTGAGGAACGACGGGCCCGAGAGCAGCGGGTGGATCACGTAGTCCTTGAGCACCTGCTTGCGGATCTTGCGGCCGACGGCCTTGGCCCGCGCGCGGAACTCCGGGTTCTTGCGGCGGCGCTTGCTCAGGTTCCGGCCGAGCTCCAGGTCGTACGCCGCGATGCCGTACTCGAAGAAGCAGGCGTTGATGAAGTTCCACAGCGGCTGGCCGAGGTGGAACGGGTGCCACCTCTGGTCCTCGTCGACGCGCATGATGCCGTAGCCGAGGTCGTTGTCCTTGCCGATCACGTTGGTGTACGTGTGGTGCAGTTCGTTGTGCGAGTGCTTCCACTGGTCTGACGGCGAGACGTGATCCCACTCCCAGGTGGTGGAGTGGATCTTCGGGTCCCGCATCCAGTCCCACTGGCCGTGCAGGACGTTGTGGCCGATCTCCATGTTGTCCATGATCTTCGCCACGGACAGCCCGGCGGTGCCGATCAGCCACGCGGGCGGGAAGAACGAGAACAGCAGCACGCCCCTGCTGACCAGCTCGAGCTTGCGCTGCGCCGAGATGACCTTGCGGATGTAGGCGGCGTCCTTCTCGCCCCGGCTGGCGATCACCTCGTCGCGGATCGCGTCCAGCTCGCGGCCGAGCTCCTCGATCTGCTCCGCGGTCAGGTGGGCGGTGGGGTCGATGGCGGTCAAGGTGCTCCTACCGTTCGATGTCGCAGGGGCCCGCCGCGGCGGACACGCAGGTCTGGATGAGGACGCCCGGCTCGGCCTCGGTGATCTCGCCGGTGCGCAGGTCGCGGACGGCGCCCGCCTTGAGCGGTGTGACGCAGCCGAAGCAGATGCCCATGCGGCACCCGGACGGCATGAGCACGCCGGCCTCCTCGCCGACGTCCAACAAGGGCGTGGCGCCGTCCGCGTCGACGGTCTTGCCGGTGGCGCTGAACACGACCTCGCCGCCGTCACCGGCGACGACGATGCCGGGGCGGAAGCGTTCGGTGTGCAGGTGCTCTCGGACGCCGTGTTCGCTCCAGAACTCCTCGGCGGCGTCGAGCAGGCCCGCGGGCCCGCAGGCCCAGGTCTCGCGCTCGGCCCAGTCGGGTACCAGTTCGCCGAGACGGGCGATGTCGAGCATGCCGTCCGTGTCCGTGTGCACCTCGGTGAGCCGCAGCTTCTTGTCCGCGACCAGGTCGTGCAGTTCCTTGCGGAAGATCACGTCCTGCGGCTGTGGCGCGCAGTGGACCATGACGGCGTCGTCGAACTCGATGTCACGCAGCATGCCCATCACAGGCGTGATGCCGCTGCCGGCCGTCAGGTAGAGCACCTTGGCGGGCTTGGTCTCCGGCAGCACGAAGTCACCGGTTGCCTGGTCGAGCTGGACCAGCGTGCCGGGCTTCGCCCTGCGGACCAGATGGTTGCTGACCTTGCCGTCCGGGATCGCCTTCACGGTGATCGTGACGCGGCCGTCCCGGCGGTCGGTCGGCGAGGTGAGGGAGTAGGCGCGCCACAGGCGCCTCCCGTCGACGTCGACCCCGATCCGCACGTACTGACCGGCCGTGTGACCACGCCAGCCCCTTCCCGGCCTGATCACGATGGTCGCGGCGTCACCCGTCTCGGGGTGCACGGCCTCGATGCGCCCACGCAGGTCGGCGCCCGCACGCAGCGGGCTGACCAGGTCGAGGTAGTCCGACGGCAGCAGCGGCGTCGTGATCATCTCCAGCAGTTTCCACGCCCTACTGCGGAGGGCTGCACTCGTCATGACCCCAGCTTGATGCGCCTCAAGGCGTAAAGTCCTGACCGCAAGACGTAAATCTGGCCGACCGAATTGTTCGCAGGGAATAAAACATGAGCCATCCCATTCGGAGGGTCACCGAACTGGCCCTGGATCGGACAACGGTCACCGCACTCCGGGCCGCGCTGAGGACCACCGCCGACGAGATCGTCCAGGCGATCCTCGACGAGGTCCCGCCCTACGCCAACGCCCTTTCGGGCCGCATGGGCGTCACCATCCGGCGAGCCGTCCGCACCGCCCTGGGGCACTACCTGGACCGCGCGAGCGGAAATGCCACGGGCGGCGACGCCAGTGACGCGGCCTACGAGCTGGGCCGCGGCGAGGTGCGCGACGGCCGTTCGATGGACGCCCTGCTCAGCGCCTACCGCGTCGGCGCCCGCGTGGCCTGGCGATGCCTGGCAGCGGGTGCCGTACCCGCCGGCCTGCCCGCCGCCGAGGTCGCCAAGTTCGCCGAGCTGACCTTCGCCTACATCGACGAGCTCTCCGCCGCGAGCGCCGCCGGCCACGCCGACGAACTGGCCGCCCGGGGCCGGGACCACGAGCGCCACCTGGAACACCTGGCCCGTGACCTCCTGGCCGGCGAGAGCCCGGACGTGCTGCTGGCCTCCGCGCAACGGGCCGGGTGGCAGCCTCCCGTTTCGCTGACCGCGGTCCTGCTGCCCGCCGCCCAGGCCCGGCCCGCCTATCGCGCGCTCGACCCGGGCACCCTCGTCCTCGACGATCTGCCGGACGCCCTCGGCGTGCTGCTCGTCCCCGATGCCGACCGGTCACATCTCCTGCGGCAGCTGACCGACCGCACCGCCGTGGCCGGTCCCGCCAGGCCATGGACCCGTGCGTCCGCCTCGTACGCACGAGCCGCACGCGCGCGCTCCCTCTCCTCCGACATCCGCGACACCGAGGAGCACCTGCCCGAGCTGGTGCTGAGCGCCGACGTGGACGCGTTCGCGGACCTGCGCGCCCGAGCCCTCGCACCTTTGCGGACCCTGCCCGTCGCGACCGCACGGCGGCTGGAGGAGACGTTGCGGGAGTGGCTGCTGCACCAGGGCAGGCGGGACGAGGTGGCGGCGGCGTTGTTCGTCCATCCCCAGACCGTCCGGTACCGGATGTCGCAGCTGCGGGAGCTGTTTCCGGATCTCGCATCGCCGCACCGGGTCCTCGAGCTGACGCTGGCGGTCGGTCTTCGCGCCGGCTGACGCGTACCAGCGGGTCGCACCGACCGCGCCTGACAAGAAGTCGCGTACGTCGTCGGCCGGGGTCGTCCGGGGGTGCCTCAGGCCTTCGACTTGGCGTCGATCTCGGCGATCAGGCCCTCGATGAGGCCCTTGATCTCGTCGCGGATGGGGCGGACGGCCTCGACGCCCTGGCCGGCCGGGTCCTCGAGCTGCCAGTCGAGGTAGGTCTTGCCGGGAAAGTACGGGCAGGCGTCGCCGCAGCCCATGGTGATGATGTAGTCGGAGGCCTGAGCGGCCTCGGGGGTGAGGACCTTCGGCTTCTGGTCGGAGATGTCGATGCCCAGCTCGGCCATGGCGGCGACCGCGGAGGGGTTGATCTGCTCGCCGGGCATGGAGCCGGCGGAGCGGACCTCGACGCGGTCGCCGGCGAGGTGGCGCAGGAACCCGGCCGCCATCTGGGAACGGCCCGCGTTGTGGATGCAGACGAACAGGACGGAGGCGGCAGGAGCGGAGGGCATGTTCTTCCTTGGGGTGAGGCGACTGCGGTGGGGATGTGTGGGGCTTCAGGGGGCGAGCTGGGTGCGGAGCTCGGTGATGCGGGCGTCGATGGCGTCGCGGATGTCGCGGACGACGGCGATCGGCGTTCCGTCGCCACCTCGTCGGCGGGCTCGGTGCCCGCGGAGGAGATCGTCACCCTCTCGCCTGCCCGGCGGGCCAGGAGGGCGGCGGCCGTCTGGGATCGGTGGCGAGACGGGCGGCCCCGGCGGCCAGGCGTTCGTCCGGCGGGAGGGGCGAGGAAGGCGATGGCATGGCGTTCCCGTTCAGAGGAGCCAATGGGATCAGCTCAGGCTGGTGTCAGCTCCAACTGATGTGACAGTATCAGCCCATGATGACGTCAGTCGACACTGATCTGATCCGGGTTCTGGCCGACCCGCTCAGGCTCCAGATCGTGACCCTCCTCGCCCGCGAGACGCTTTGCACCACCCACCTCGTGGAGGAGACGGGTGCCAAGCAGACGAACCTCTCCAACCACCTGAAGGTGCTGCGCGAGGCCGGGGTCGTGGATACGGAGCCATGCGGGAGGTACATCTACTACCGCCTGCGCCCGGAAGTCGTCGAAGCCCTCGCCGGTCAGTTCGCCGACCTCGCCCAGACCGCGCGAGCCACCGCCGAAGCGAACCTCAAGCGGTCCTGCCCATAGGCCCTCCCGGCCTTGTCCGCCTGCCTCACCTGCCCGAGGAGAACCTGCCGTGACCGCCACCGAGCCCGCCGCGAGCGACGCCATAGTTGCCGACATGGTGCCGCAGCCCGCGCCCGGCGCGACCCCGCCCCGTACCCCGCTGATCGCCCGCGCGGCCGCCGAGCTGGTCGGCACCGCCGCCCTGGTCGCGGTCGTGGTCGGCTCCGGCATCCAGGCCACCGAGCTCACCGACGACGTCGCCCTCCAACTGCTGGCCAACTCCACCGCCACCGTCTTCGGCCTCGGCGTCCTGATCACCCTCCTCGGCCCGGTCTCCGGCGCCCACTTCAACCCCGCCGTCACCCTGGCCGAGTGGTGGACCGCCCGCCGCGGCGGCGCCGGCGTCACCGCCCGCGAACTCGCCGTCTACGTACCCGCGCAGATCGCCGGCGCCATCGCAGGCGCGATCCTGGCGGACGCGATGTTCGGCGAGCCGCTGGTGAAGTGGTCCACCCACGACCGCTCCGCCGGCAACCTCCTGCTCGGCGAGGTCGTCGCCACCGCGGGCCTGATCCTGCTGATCTTCGGCCTGGCGAAGTCGGACCGGCTGCGCTTCGCGCCGGTGGCCGTTGCCTCGTACATCGGCGCCGCGTACTGGTTCACCTCCTCCACCTCCTTCGCCAACCCCGCCGTCACGATCGGCCGTGCCTTCACGGACACCTTCGCGGGCATCGCCCCGGCTTCGGTCGCCGGCTTCATCGCCATGCAGCTGATCGGCGCGGTCGTGGGCCTGGCCCTGGTGGCGGTCATCTTCATGCGCGGCAAGACCGAACTGGACCAGCCCGCCGCATGACGCAGCGCACGGATGTGGTGGTGATCGGCGGCGGCCAGTCCGGGCTCGCCGCCGGCTACCACCTGCGCCGCCTGGGCATCGAGCACGTCATCCTCGACGCCCGGACGGCGCCCGGCGGAGCCTGGCAGCACGCCTGGGACTCCCTGCGCCTGTTCTCCCCGGCGCAGTACTCGTCCCTGCCCGGGCGGCTCATGCCGGTCCAGCCCGGCCAGACCTACCCCGACGCGCAACATGTCGTCGACTACCTCGCCGACTACGAGAAGCGGTACGACCTGCCCGTGCAGCGCGGGGTGCGGGTGGAAGCGGTCCACCGCGACGGCGCCTTCCTGCGCGTCGCGACGGCCAGCGGCGACTGGCGGGCCCGCGCGGTCGTCAGCGCCACCGGCACCTGGACCCGCCCCTTCCTCCCGGCAGTCCCCGGCCGCCGCGAGTACACCGGCCGCCGGCTCCACACCGTCCAGTACCAGAGCCCCGCACAGTTCGTAGGACAGCGGGTAGTCGTCGTAGGAGGCGGTAACTCCGGCGCCCAGATCGCTGCCGACCTCGCCCACGCCGGAATCGGCCTGACCTGGGTCACCCGGCGGCCGCCCCGCTACCTGGCCGACGCCATCGACGGCCGCGCCCTCTTCGACCACGCCACCGCCCGGCGCCGCGCCCTCGACGAGGGCCGCACCGACACCGGCGGCGTCGCCTCCCTCGGCGACATCGTCGCCGTGCCGCCCGTCCGCGCTGCCCGCGACGCCGGACTCCTGACCGCGAAGCCGATGTTCAGCCGACTCACCACCACCGGCGTGGAGGGGTTTGACGGTACTGCCGCGGAAGTCGACGCGATCATCTGGTGCACCGGCTTCCGCCCCGCACTCGCCCACCTCGCGGCCCTGCGCCTGCGCGGCACCCGTGGGCATATCGCCACCACCGGCACCCGGGCCGTGGACGAACCGCGCCTGCACCTCCTCGGCTACGGCGACTGGACCGGCCCGGCCTCCGCCACCCTCATCGGGGTGGGCCGCCCGGCGCGCGACGCCGCCCGCGAAATCGCCGAACTCCTCCGCGCCTGAGCTGGTTTCGGCCCGGACGAGCGTGTGGCGGGGCCCCCTTAGGGTGAGCGCATGGAGACCTACACCATCGGCCAGGCGGCCGACCTGCTCGGCGTGAGCACCGACACTGCGCGCCGATGGGCGGACGCCGACCGGTTCCCCACCCGGCGCGAAGGCAGGGGACGCATGGCCGACGGGCCCGGCGTACGGGTCACCGCGCGGGTGAGGTCCACCAGCCCCATCGACCGAGGCTGACGCACGTGGACTGGGGGGCGGGGCTGGCGGGTTTTGCCGCGGGCCTGTGGATAGCCGTCGTCACCGCGCCGGTGGGCGTCTCGGGCGCGGTGTTCCTGCTGCCGGTGCAGCTGAGCGTGTTCGCCGTGCCCAGCCCGGCGGTCACCCCGACCAATCTCCTCTACAACGTCGTCGCCGGCCCCGGCGCGCTCCTGCGCTACCGCCGAAGCGGCGCGCTGCACGGCCCGCTCGTACGCCGCCTGGTGCTCGGCACTCTGCCCGGGGTCGTCATCGGCGCGGTCATCCGCGTGTTCGCCATCCCCGGCCCGGCCGTCTTCAAGGCCTTGGTGGCCGTCTTCCTGCTGCCTCTGGGCCTGTGGCTGATCACCCGCACGCTCCTGCCGCCGCGGCGGCCGAGGAGGTCCGGCGAGGCCGGGCCGCCGCCGCGCGCGGTGACCGGCCTCGCCGTGATCGTGGGCATCGTGGGCGGGATCTACGGCATCGGCGGCGGCTCGCTCCTCGGGCCGGTACTCGTCGGCCGCGGCATGCCGGTGGCGAAGGTCGCGCCCGCGGCCCTGGCCGCGACCTTCGCCACCTCCGTGGTCGGCGCCGCCACGTACGCGCTGCTCGCGCTGGGCGGATCCGGCAGCATCGCGCCCCACTGGTTCCTCGGTCTGGCCTGCGGCCTGGGCGGCCTCATCGGCGGTTACCTCGGCGCCCGCCTCCAGCCCTACCTCCCGGACAAGGCGCTGCGCCTGCTCCTGGGCATGCTGGCCGTCGGCGTCGGGGCCCTCTACGCGGCCGAGACGGTCAGCTGATCTGCGGGCTGCGGCGCTCCAGCAGCACTACATCACGCCACACCCCGAGGTGTCGGCCGATGCGCTCACGGGTGCCGATCACCCGGAATCCCGCCCGCGCGTGGACAGCGAGGCTGGCGGTGTTCTCGGGGAAGATCCCGGACTGGATCGTCCAGATCCCCGCCGCCTCGGTCGACTCCACCAGGGCCGCCAGGAGGCGCCCGGCGACACCACGGCCGCGGGCGTCGGGGTGGACGTAGACGGAGTGCTCGACCACGCCCGCGTACGCACACCGGTCGGAGACCGCGCTCGCCGCGACCCAGCCCAGCACCCGGCCGCCGTCGTCGTCGAGGGCGACGAAGCGGTGGCCGGGGAGCCTGGCCTTGTCGAACGCGGCCCACTCCGGGGCCTGCGTCTCGAAGGTCGCGTTGCCCTCGTCGATCCCCGCCTGGTAGATGGCCAGCACCTGCTCGGCGTGCTGGGGCAGCAGCGTCTTGACCCGCACGCCGGTCACGCGGCCTTCGCGGCGCCGGCCAGCAGCGCGCCCATGGCGGCGAGCACGGACGGCTCGACCCGGTAGTACACCCACGTGCCGCGCCGCTCGGAGGACAGCAGTCCGGCTTCCTTGAGCTTCTTGAGGTGGTGGGAGACGGTGGGCTGGGAGACGCCGACGTCGGAGATGTCGCACACGCAGGCCTCGCCGCCCTCGTGGGAGGCGACGGCGGAGAACAGGCGCAGGCGGACGGGGTCGCCGAGGGCCTTGAACATCTTCGCCGCGACCTCTGCCTCGTCCGCTGACATGGGGCGCTCGTTCAGCGGGGGGCAGCAGGGCGCGACGGCCTCGGGCTCCAGGAGCGGCAGTACCTTCGCATTCGACATACGTCTATGTTGACACACGTCGAACTAGAGTGGCAGGGGTCTCACGCGCGGGCCAGGTGGCCGGCCAGGCGGCGGGCCGCCCGCTCGGCGTCCCGGCCGACGCCTCGCAGGGAGTTCGAGGACAGGCTGCGCTGCCACTCCAGACCGACGAAGGCCAGGCCCGGGTGTGCGGAGGAGGCGCCGTCCCGGTGCCGGGGCCGGCCGGAGGCGTCGAGGGCGCCGCCGAGACCGGCCAGGTAGGGCAGGTCCGGGCGATAGCCGGTGGCCAGGATCAGCGCATCCACCCTCTCGGTGGCGCCGTTCGCCCAGATGACCCTGTCTCCGTCCAGGCGCTGGAACATCGGACGCCGGTCGGGGCTGCCGGCCGCCAGGGCGGCGCGGTAGCGGCCGTCGTCCAGAACCGGCTGGCCGGGCGGCATCCGCAGCAGGCGCCCCAGCGGTGCGGTGTCGAGCCCGGTGCGGGTCAGCCAGAAGTGCAGATTCCTCCCCAGCAGGCGCTGGCGGGCGAACTTCACAGGCGCCCGCGTGGCCAGCGTGGTCCGGCTTTCGCGGGCGAGTTCGGCGGCTATCTGCACCGCGGAGTTTCCCGCCCCGACCACCACGACCCGCTGACCGGCGAACGCGGCCGGGCTGCGGTAGCCGGCCGCGTGCAGGACCTGCCCGCCGAAGGTCTCCAGGCCCGGCAGGCCGGGGTGGTGGGGGCGGCCGAAGCTGCCCGAGGCCGCGACCACCGCCCGCGCCGCCAGTCGCCCGCCACCCTCCAGCTCGACGGTGAACCCGCCGCCGTCGGCCCGGACCGCGGTCACGCGCTGCCCGGTGCCGATGTCGGTCTGCAGGCGGTCGGCGTAGGTGTCAGGTAGGCGACGACTTCGTCCCGGCGCGGGTAGCGGTCGGGATCCCCACCGAACGGCACGCCGGGCAGTGCGCTGAACCGGGCCGGGGAGAAGAGGGTCAGGCTGTCGTAGTAGTGCGGCCACGAGCCTGCGGCCTGATGCGACGCCTCCAGTACCAATGGCTTCAGCCCTGCCCTGACCAGTGCATGTGCGGCTGCCAGCCCCGACTGCCCGCCCCCGATGACGGCGACTTCCACGTGCTCCACGGCGACCTCCAAGAAATAGATGAACGTCTATGTTGACGTCTATCGATACAGGTGCCATGCTGATCGCGCAAGCCATCGACAAACTTCGAAACACCAAGGAGTCGTCATGAACGAGTCGGTCAACCCCAGCCCGAACCACGCCGGGACTGCGGCTTCCTGCTGTAGCGCGGCCCCGGCCGCACCCGCTGCGGAGGTGGCTCCCGCCGCTTCCTCAACGTGCTGCGGCACCAGCGAGGGCGCGGAAGCCGCCGGAGCCTGCTGCGACCCCCAGTCCAAGCGCGAGGCCGTCGCTACCGGTGCCGGCTGCTGCTGACCACCTGAAGTCCCCGCCCACCCCGCCTGCCTGTACGAAGAACCGGAGACCTGTCATGAGCGAGAACACCACCGAGCTGCCCGTCGTCGTCATCGGGGCCGGCCCCGCCGGACTCGCGGCCGCCGCCCACCTCGTCGGCCGCGGCCTGGAACCCCTCGTCCTGGAAGCCGGACCCGTCGCCGGATCCGCCGTCCGCGAATGGGCCCACGTGCGGCTGTTCTCCCGATGGGGCGAGGTCGTCGACCCGGCCGCCGAGAAGCTCCTCGCCCCCACCGGCTGGGTCAAGCCCGCCGAGGACACCTACCCCTCCGGCGGGGACTGGGCCGACCTCTACCTCCAGCCGCTGGCCGACGTGCTCGGGGAGCAGGTCCGCTACGGAGCGCGCGTCACCGGCGTCTCCCGCACCGGCCGCGACCGCATCGTCGACGCCGACCGCGAGGCCCAGCCCTTCGTCGTCCACTACGAGAGCGCCGACGGTCGCGAGCAGCGGGTCCTGGCCCGCGCCGTCATCGACGCCTCCGGTACCTGGTCCACCCCCAGCCCCGCCGGCGGCAGCGGCCTCGCCGCGCTCGGGGAGAAGGCCGCCGCCGACCGGATCAGCTACCGCGTCCCGGACCTGAAGGACCCCGCCGTCCGAGGCCGGTACGCGGGCAAGCGCACCGCGGTCATCGGCTCGGGCGCCTCCGCCTTCACCGCCCTCGCCTACCTCGCCGACCTCGCCAAGTCCGAGGACGGCACCGGCACCCACGCCACCTGGATCCTGCGCCGGGGTATCTCGGGCTCGACCTTCGGCGGCGGCGAGGCCGACCAGCTGCCCGCCCGCGGCGCCCTGGGCCTGGCGGCGAAGGCGGCGGTCGACGGCGGGTACGCGGACGCGGTCACCGGCTTCCGTACCGACGCCTTCGAGCGTGACGGTGACGGCCGCGCGGTCCTCGTCGGGGAGGACGGCCGTCGGCTGGACGCGGTGGACGAGATCATCGTCCTGACCGGCTTCCGCCCCGACCTGTCCTTCCTGGACGAGCTGCGCCTCGGCCTCGACGAGCGCCTCCAGGCGCCGGTCGAGCTGGCGCCGCTGATCGACCCGAACCAGCACTCGTGCGGCACCGTCTACCCGCACGGCGTGAACGAGCTGTCCCACCCGGAGAGGGACGTCTACCTCGTCGGCATGAAGTCCTACGGCCGCGCCCCGACCTTCCTCGCCATGACCGGCTACGAGCAGGTCCGCTCCATCGCCGCCCACCTCGCCGGCGACCGGGACGCCGCCGAGCGCGTCGAACTCACCCTCCCCGAGACCGGCGTGTGCGGCGGCGCGGGCCTCTTCGACGAGCCCGCAGCCGCG
The DNA here is from genome assembly GCF_024666385.1 of Streptomyces yangpuensis. NCBI lineage: Bacteria > Bacillati > Actinomycetota > Actinomycetes > Kitasatosporales > Streptomycetaceae > Streptomyces > Streptomyces yangpuensis. The sequence continues at coordinate 1,004,940 of NZ_CP102514.1, read as the reverse complement.
GAGGAGACCGGTGGCGGCTGCTGCGCGGCCCCCGCCACCCTCACCGTCGGCGCCGCTCCCGCACCCTCCGGCGGCTGCTGAGGTGAGCGGCCTGCAAAGCGGCGTGGCCGCGGCCGGGACGGGGGTCCGGTCGCGGCCACGCGCCGTCCTGCCCGCCTTCTGCCTCACCCAGATCACCAGCTGGGGCATCGTCTACTACGCCTTCCCGGTCCTCAATCCCTCCATCACCGCGGACACAGGCTGGAGTGCGGGCGCGACCACCGCGGCGTTCTCCGCCGCCCTCGTCGTCTCCGCCGTCGCCGGGATCTACGTCGGCCGTGTCCTGGACCACCGCGGCCCCCGCCTGGTCATGACCGCAGGCTCCCTCCTCGGCTCCCTGAGCCTGCTGGTCATCGCAGCGGCCCCCAACCTGGCCGTCTTCCATGCCGGATGGCTGCTCGCCGGAGCGGCCATGGCGGCCATCTTCTACCAGCCCGCCTTCGCCGCCCTCACCCGCTGGTGGGCCCCCGACCACGTCCGCGCCCTCACCGTCGTCACCCTCGCAGGCGGCCTCGCCTCCACCGTCTTCGCACCCCTGACCGCGATACTCGCCGACCACATGTCCTGGCGCGCCACCTACATGGTCCTCGCCGGGATCCTCGCGGTGCTGACCGTCCCGGCGCACGCCTTCGCCCTGCGGGCCCCCTGGCCGCCGGCTCCTCCGAGCCCGCCGCACGTCAGCGGCGGACACGAGCAGGTCGTGCGCAGCAGGGCGTTCTGGATGCTGGCCGTCACCTTCACCTTGTCCGCGTTCGCGATGTACGCGGTCGTCATCAGCCTTGTCCCGCTCCTGCTCGAACGCGGCTACACCACCACCCAAGCGGCATGGGCCCTCGGCCTCGGCGGCGCGGGCCAAACGCTCGGACGGACCCTGTACGCGACGCTCGCCCGCTGCCTGGATGTCACCGCCCGCACCGTCGTCCTGATCGCGCTCGGCGCCCTCACCACCGCTGCCCTCGCCGCCGTTGCGGGCCCCTACGCCCTCCTGGTCGCCGTGTCCGTCCTGGCCGGGGTGATCCGAGGAAACCTCACCCTCCTCCAGGCCACAGCCGTCACCGACCGCTGGGGCACCACCCACTACGGCCGCCTCTCCGGACTCCTCGCCGCACCCGCCCACGCCGCGGCAGCCCTCGCTCCCTTCGCCGGCGCCCTCCTGGCCGGACCCCTCGGCGGATACCCCGCGCTCTTCGCCCTGCTCGCCGCGCTGGCGGTCACCGCTGCTGTCACGGCCCTCGGAGCCCGCGCGCATCACCCGCTGCGATCGCTCAGAACAGACCGAGCTTCTTCGGGGAGTAGCTGACCAGCAGGTTCTTGGTCTGCTGGTGGTACAGCACCTGCACCCGCCCTGACCAGTGAAAACGATGGTACGGACGACTCTTTGGAGGGCGCTGGTCCGGAAATGGTCCGGATCTTGGCGCGCGTGGAGCTCAGGAGGGCAGGCTTCGCGCGCAGAGCTGGGAGGCCCCCTCAGGGCTCGCCGCCACCGTTCAACGCCACAGCCCTGAACAACCACAACATCACGGCCTGAGGCCTGGGGCGGTGTAGACGTCGCCGCCCGGGACGCCGAGGCGTGGACAGGGCTGCACCCGACAGGCATTGTCCTGTGGTCAGTCGCTGGGGGTGGGGCACGTCGTCGTCCTGGCCGTGCGTGAGGATCGGCATCTGCGCCTCGGCGGCGTCGCACACGGTGCAGGCCGTGGCCGTCGTGCTGGGCCGCGCGAGCACGTCGAGTGCCTGCATGGTGCCCAGCGGATGCGCGCGGTCGGTGGCGCTGGGGCAGCCCTCGGCCTGGACGGTGGTCGGCTGTCCGTGGGTGCGGTCGTCGAGCAGCCACGCCCCACCGGGTCGGCGCCGCGGTACGGGCACGGGGGTGTGCCGGGACGCGGCCGAGTACGTCGTCGCGACACCGCCGATGAGCGGCCCGACCGCGATCGCCACGGCCCCCGCCGCCGCGACCAGCCCGTAGGCGGCGGGGCGGCGTTCCGCGATGAGTTGCCGGCCTTGCCGCCGGGAATCATGAACATCGCCATCACGAGGGTATAGGCGGTGATCGCACCCTGGATACCCGACACGGTCGTGCCCACGTCCTCGGCCACCGTCGCGATCGAGACGTTCATGACCGAGCTCGGCCGAGAGCGTCAGCAGGACGATCCGCGCTGTTGTAGAACTTTCGGCAGTACCTGTCCTTGACGGCATGGCGGGGGCGTCCCAGCCCACCCGGAGCGCGGATCCGCGACCCGTCACGCAGATCAACCGATTAGGACTTGTCCGGTCGATCATGTGCGGAGCCAGATGGCGAGGGCTGCGGCGGTCGCGGTTCCGAGGAAGACGTAGCCGCGCTTGTCGTAGCGGGTGGCCACGGCTCTGGCGTGTTTGAGCCGGTTGATCGCCCGTTCGACGGTGTTGCGTTTCTTGTAGCGCTCTTCGTCGAAGCCGGGTGGCCGTCCGCCGCGTGAGCCTTTGCGTAGGCGGGCGGCCTGGCTGTCGGTCTTCTCCGGGATCGTGTGCCGGATGCCCCGGCGCCGCAGATATTCGCGGCACGGGCCGTTGCTGTAGGCCTTGTCCGCCGCGAGGCTGTCCGGCTTCTTCCGGGGCCTGCCCGGACCGGTCCGCGGGACGCGGATCTTCTCCAGCACGGGCGTGAACTGTGTGCAGTCCGCCCGCTGTCCGGGTGTGACGATCAGGGACAGCGGGCGGCAGCGGCCGTCCGCGCTCAGGTGGAGCTTGGTGGTGAACCCGCCGCGCGAGCGGCCCAGGCCCTCACCTCCTGCACCACCTCCACCAGGCGGGCGACGAGGCTCTGCCACGGCGTTTCGCCCTGGTGTTCTGCCGCTGCTTCCCCCTTTGAGGCGGGCGCCGGCGGTGGTTCGGTGCGGGCCCCGGCGGCGTGCTGATGTGCCCGCACGATGGTGGAGTCGACCGAGATGTCCCAGTCGATCTCCCCGGCCGCGTCGGCCTCGGCCTGGACCTGCTGGAGCAGGCGTTCCCAGGTTCCGTCGGCCGACCACAGGCGGTGGCGTTCGTAGACCGTCTTCCACGGGCCGAACCGTTCGGGCAGGTCACGCCACTGAACCCCGGTCCGCACCCGGTGCAGGATCCCGTCGATCACCTGCCGGTGATCCCGCCACCTGCCGCAACGCCTGTTACTGACCGGCAGGAACGGCCGCAGCCGTTCCCACTCGGCATCACTCAGATCTCCCCGCCCCATGTCCACATCAACGACACGACGGCGAAGTAGTCACATGATCGACCGGACACCCCCTAGCGGACTGCGCTACTCCATGCGGAACGAGTCCGATGCCCAGGCTTCCCGGAAGGCCGGGCCACAACGTGCCGGCAGGCGGTAATCAGCGGCCATTCGCGCAGGTCAGAAACCACACACGGGCCCAGGTGCCGAGTAGTTCCCAGGCTTGTAGCGTGGGTTAGATTTTCGTCATCCGTTTCCATGACAAAGCCCCAGGCCACAGGCCTGGGCCCTTCGTTGTCCAGAACTTTCTGGGCTCTCATGCCATGCGCGTGCCACAAGTTTTCTCGCGGGGAGTCGGGTTGAGCCCCGGGGCTACTCGATGTCGGGTGACTGCCGTCAGTCGCCCTTCCTGGTGGGGCCGACGGGCGGGCTGGGGCGTCATCCGTGTGCGTCGCTGCGCGGTCGACATGATGCAGGCCGTCGCGGTGCGTGTCAGCGTGATCGGAGAGCAATCCGTACCCCACGCATCGAGAGGAGTCGCCGTCATGGACGGTAGGCAGGAGAAGCGTCAGGAGCCGGGCAAGGGGAGCGAGGCGCAGGAACACCGTCGCCCCGGAGATCCCGCGCAGCCCCAGCCCGGCCGGTCGTCCCGCGAGAAGGGCGAGAAGGGACACAAGCCCGTTCAGAAGGAGGCCTCGCGCCGCCGCGAGGACGATCTTCTGCGCGAGGAGGACCTGCACGACGAGGGGCTCTGATCGGCGCACCACTAGACCACTCGGCCGCTGAGGGTTCGGGGTCAGCCCGCCGCGTCGGCGGCGCCGTTCTCAGGTACGGGTGTGGTGGCGATGAGGATCTGAGTGGCCTGCGTGATGTTGTCGGCGCGGACGGCGCGGGCCATCGCCTCGTGGGCGGCGTCGGCGGTGGTGTCCGGGGGGACCACCAGCAGGGCGAAGTGGTCGTTGTGGCCGCGAGTGACGAGGACGGTGTCGTCGCCGACGGGGTCGGCGTCGAGGTGCACGACCTGGCCGTCGATGACCAGACGGGTCGGGATGTCCCGCCAGGCGGAGGTGTCCAGGCCGACCCGCGTGATGGGCCCGAGGTGCGCGGTCAGTGCCGTGATCAGTGCGGGCAGCTCGATCGTGACGTCCCTGGAGCGCGGCCACCAGGCGCCGTCCAAGAGCCCTTGGCGGGACCGCGTGGTCTCCAGCCGCAGCAGGGCGGCGCCCGGCTCGACCGCTTGGTGGATCGCGTCCGGGAGGAGCTTCAAAGGGGCGGGCTTGTCGGATTCGGCCATGGTGATTCCGCCTGTCTCGCGGTGCGACGGCACCCCGTTCGACGGCCCGCAGTGGCGTCGAAAAGGCTGTTGAGCTGGGAACGCTCCTTCGTTTCACGGTACTCCGGCCACCCTCGCGGTGCGGTGAGGGCAACCGACTGCGCCGCTCTCGCCGTCTGCGCCGGAAAATACCTGGTCAGAAGCGGCTTTCTGGATCGCGAACCGGAGTACGGTGAAGAGACCGGGAGTATTACGCACACCCGCTCCCACGCGGACGTCGTTTCCGGCGATCACTGCACCGGGCCGTTCACGAACGGCCCGGGGACGGGTCCGCGACATGACCACGACCCTCGACCGCGCTACACAACCGACTGTTGTCCTGCGCCCGGCCCGCCTGTCCCTTACGCCGAAGACCGCTCTGGCAGGCCGGCTGGACGGTGCCTGGTGGCCCCACTCACGTGACCTCGAAGCCGAGCTCCCCGCTCTCGCCGCCGCTCTGGACGAGACCTGGGGGCGCATCACGCGCGTCAGCGTGACCCCCAGCCGCTGGCCGGTCGTCCCGCGCACGGTTGCCGTGGCCGGGCATCTGTTGCACGTGGGCTGGTTCACCGAACAGGACCCCGACAAGCTGATCCTGCTCTCCTACACCGTCGGCCGCTGGGACCTCCTGGTGATCCCGCCCGAGACGGAGCCCGCGGCCGCGGCCCGCCTGATGGCCGCCGCCGCGATCCCGGGCAGCGTCCTGGCCGCAGGCGTCCTGATGGCCAACGAAGCCGCCATCGGGCGCGGCATCCGCGACGCCAGCCGCCGGGAAGCCACCTGGGAGGGCGAAGGCGGGGCCTGCATCTCCCCCTTCGGGAACCCGATGGGACGAACTGCCCTGCCGCTGTCCGGAAACGGGTGGAGGTGAGCTCCGTGGAGACCGTCGTCCTCATCGCGGTGATCATCATCGTGATCGGCATCGGAATGCGCTGGATCTACGTGATGAACGCCCAGCACGATGCGCGGATCGAGGCCTGCCGCTTCAGTGACCCCCTGCCGAGGCCTCCCGGCCTGCCGGACGACACCGGTCGTCGAGCCCACCACACGGGTGCCGACCGGTGAGGAACAGACCTTCTTCCGACCGGGGGCAGCGGGCGGGACGCCTCGGCGCCCCGCATCCGCCGGCCTCCTCACCCACTCAGAAAGGGAACACGCCTACGTGAAGTACATCGAGACCCAGACACTGCCCTCACTCGGGCACCCCGAGGTCCGGATCATCGCGCACACGCCCGAAGCCGCCCGAGCGGTCGCGGAGGCGCTCCGCCGATGTTTCGCAGGCGCGGAACAGCGCAGCTACCCCGCCCTCGACGGCAACACCCGCCTCCACCTCACCGTGGACACGGCGACACCCGCGGGCCTCGACCGCTCCCGGCCTGCCGCCATCAGGCCCTCCGCCGGCACCGGCGCACACTCCGACGAGATCTGAGAAGCCCCGACCGGCCCCGGATCCCACCCCACCCACACACGAAAGGACGCGGTCATGGCCACACTGCGCGAACGCAAGACCTACCGCGACCAGGTGCTCCGGGTCCTGTACGAAGCCGTCGAAGGCAACCGCCTCCTCGGCATCACCGGAGCACAGCTGCGGCGCGACCTCCACGTACCGGAACAGGACCTGGCCGCCGCCTGCACCTACCTGGCGGGCGAAGGTCTGATCACCGTCGACTGGGAACCCGGCAATACCCCGGCGATGGTCACCCTCACCCACGAGGGAATCCGGCACATGGAGGCCGAGGAGGAAGGGACGGCCACGGGGCCGGCCTGATCCGGGCAGCACACCTAGATGCGGGCGAACTTCTCGGTCTGCTGGGCGAACTCCTGGGCCATGGCCGCGCTGACCGTGGGCCTGGTTTCGCCGATCGTGCGCAGGTAGTCCTCGGTGGTGGGGCGGGCCCGGGTCCCGGTGTCGAAGGTGTGCTCGAACTGGACTTGGGAGACGGTGCGCGCCACATGGGCGATGTCGGCGGGGGTGAACCCCTCGCTGGCGTCCGCCAGCGCCGCGCTGTCGGCCTCCGCGCCCGCCCGGGCCAGGTAGCTCTCCCACAGCGCGGTCCTCGCGCGGTGGTCCGGGGGGCCGATCGGCAGCACGTAGTCGAACCGGCCGTGCCGCAGGAACGCGGAGTCGAGGGTGGTCACGTCGTTCGTGGCGCAGACGAGCAGCCGCCCGTCCTGGCCCCGGAACCGGACGATCGCCTTGAGTAGTTCGTTGACGACGCCGACCGCGGTCGCGTCCGCGCCGCTCCGGGTCCCGGCGATCTCCTCGACCTCGTCGATGAAGACCAGGACGTGGTCGAGCCCGGCGATCTCGTCGAAGCGCCGGTTCAGCCCGCTCGCCAGCCCGTACTCGGCGGCCAGCCGGGCGGGGAACAGTTCGAGGAACGGCCACTGCAGGCGGCCGGCGATCGCGTGCGCGAACGTGCTCTTCCCCGTCCCGGGCGGACCGAACAGCATCACCGCCCGTGGCAGCTCCACGCCGTGCTGGGCGGCCATTTCGGGATGGGCCAGTGGCAGGACCAGGCGCCGCTCGATGAGCTCCTTCTCCTTCTGCATGCCGGCGACCTTCTGCCACAGATTCCCGGGCGGCAGCTCCGCTCCCAGCGACGCGAGCATGCTGACCGCCTGAGGGGTCACTCGCCCGCGCTTCTCGAAGAAGACCAGGCCCTGACGGGCTCCGAAGCCGCAGTTGTACAGGGCGGCGGCACCGGTCTCGCCGTCGGGCAAGGCCGCGTGCACCGTTCGGACGCCACCGGCGAAAAGCCGGTGCTCCAGGGCCGTGATCAGGTCGCTGCCCAGACCCTGGTGCCGCCAGGCGGGCGCCATGCTGATGCGCAGGATCCACGCCCGGTCACCGTCCACCCTGCTCACCGCGGCACCGACCACCACGTCGTCCGCGGTGGCCACCACCGCCGGGTGGAGGGCCTGGAGGGCCGCCACGGCGTCCGAGAGCGGAAAGAGCGGTGGCTCTTCGGCCGTGCCGCTCTCGGCGTCGACTCGGAGCACCGATTCGAGATCGTCCTGGGCGTAGTCCCTGACACGCCAACCCGTCATGATCAGCTCCGCGTGTTCGGCCGTACTCCCATCATCAGCCGATGTGCGCGGGACGCGCCCATCGGCCTTCAGGCCGGCGGCACTGGACGGCACAGCGGCACCTCACGGGGGGCGGAGCCCCGCCTCGGCTGCCGTCCTCCGCTCCCTGAGGAAGCCCCAGGTCAGCGACGGGGTGGTTTGTCGCCAGGCGGCTCGCTTCTCACCACCGCGGGCCGGAAATGCCTGGTTGCAATCGGTCAGGCTCCGCCGACGTGCGACGAAACCCGGCCGTGCAAGCCCTGCGTGAACCGGCCCGCCGGGGAATCCAGGTCGTGAAGGCCGCCGGGCACGGAAGCCGTGTGGCGTGCCCGGTCGCCGGGGAGCATCCTGGAAGCCACGCCGCCCGTGCAGCCCGGACGCCGGCCCGCCGCCCGGTTGGAGGCAACAGGATGACCGTCGGAGGCCGCGCGGACCCGGATCGCTCGGAGAGCTTCGGGGAGGAACTGCTCGGGCTGCTCCTGGACGGGGCGCACGAGCTGCCGCCCCATCTGGTCGGCCCGCTCGTCGCCGAGACGGTGGCCCGGATGGGGGGCCGCGGAACGCAGATCCTGCTCCAGGACTATGGACAGCAACAGCTGGTCTCCCTGCCCGCCGGCGGCGTGGCCGCCGGTGAACCGCAGCCCATCGACGGGTCCGAAGCCGGCCGGTGTTTCCTGGAGTCACGCCCCGTCGAAGTCCTGACGCCCGACGGCATACGGGTCCACCTGCCCCTGCTGGACGGCGGCGACCAGGTGGGGGTCCTCGCGGTCACCCTGGACGGGATCGACGACGACACCCGCCGCCTCCTGCGCAGGATCGCGGGCCTGGTTGCCGACCTGCTGCAGACCAAGAACGGTTACACGGACCTCTTCTTCCGGACCCGCCGCAGAGAACCGATGAGCGTGGCCGCGGAGATCCAGTGGTCCCTGCTGCCCCCGCTGTCGATGGTGATGCCGCACGTCGCGGTCGCCGGAGTCCTGGAGCCCGCCTACGCCGTGGCGGGAGACAGCTTCGACTACGCCCTGAACGGTGACGTCCTCCATCTCGCCATGGTCGACGCCATGGGGCACGGCCTGGACGCGGCCACGATGGCCACGGTAGCCATCGGCGCCTACCGCCACGCCCGCCGGATCAGCATCGAGCTGTCCGAGATCTACCTCTTCATGGACCGGGCGGTCGCGGAGCAGTTCGACCCGGACCACTTCGTGACCGCCCAGATGATGCGGCTGGACACGGACACGGGGCGCCTCCAGTGGGTCAACGCGGGGCATCCCGCGCCCATGCTGATCCGCGCGCACCGCGTCGTACGCCGTTTGGACAGCCCCACGACCCTCCCTGTCGGCTTCGGAGGGGCTCAGCCACAGGTCAGCGCGGTGGCGCTGGAGCCCGGCGACCGCGTCCTCTGCTTCACCGACGGCCTGATCGAAGAACATAAAAGCGGGCAGGAGCAGTTCGGCGAAGAGCAGCTGATCGACTGGGTGAACCAACTGGAGCAGGCCGACCACGGGATCCGCACGGTGGCACGGGACCTGTCTCACACGCTCAAGCGGGCACGAGGCGAAGTCACCTCGGACGACGCCACCCTCGTCCTGGTCGAGTGGCGCGGATGACGGAGCGCGTGGGCACTTCGTCCCCAGGCGTCGCCGTCCAAGCCGACTCTCGAAACCTCCCGTCCGACCCCGCCGCGGAGTAGGCTGGGGTTACCGGGAGTAACTCGTGCACCCGCGCCCACGCGGACGTCGTTTCCGGCGATCAAGACAATGCGCCGCCCGGCAGGGCGGTCCGGGAACGAGTCCGCGATCATGACCACTACCGCTTCCCTGTTCTCTGCACGTTTGACCCTGACACCGAAGACCGCCCTCGCCGGCCTGTTGGACGGCGCGTGGTGGCCCAGGTCCCGCGATCTCGCAGCTGAGCTTCCGTCGCTGGTCGAGGCGCTGGAGGGCCGCTTCGGACGCATCACACGCGTCGTGGTGAACCCCACCTGCTGGCCCGTCGTCCCGCACAAGGTTTTCGTCGCGGGGCACATCGTGCACGTGGGCTGGTTCACGGAACAGGATTCCGACAAGCTGATCCTGCTCTCCTACGCCGTCGGCCGCTGCGACCTGCTGGTGATCCCGCCCGAGACCGAGCCGACCGCAGCAGACCGGCTCATGACCGCCGCCGCCCTCCCCGGCAACGTCCGGGCCGTCGGCACCCTGATGACCGACGAAGCCGCGAACGGCCTCCGCATCCGAAATGCGCGAAGGGGCGAGGATGCCCGGGAGACCGATGGCGGAACCCCCGCGACGCCCCGTCGGCACCCCGTCGTCGGAGCACGGATGATCCCGCTGCCGTGGAACATGCGGAGGTGACCGCGCAGACCGTGGACCCTTCCAGCACGGGCCGCGGGGTCTTGTGCGACGTTCAGACACGCATCAGGTGCTCCTGCCGATCAGGGATGCGGTCAGAGCGCCGGCGAGGGGCAGGGGCCAAGCGTCGTCCCACGCCCGCGGCACGTCGTGAGCGAGCCCGGGCGTGGCGCCCGTGGTCAGGATGTGATCGGGTGCTGCTCCAGGAACCGGGCCAGGGCCTCGGCGATGGGCCGGGGCCGTTCGATGTGGAGCAGGTGGCCGACGTCGTCGATGACGCACTCCTCGATGTCGGGCAGTGTCGAGCGGAGGAACTCGGCGACCTCGACCCACAGTTGTAGGGTGCCGCTTCCCAGCAGGGACAGCACCGGTTGGTGGATCGCCGCAGCGTTTTCCGGGCTGAACCGCCACTCGGCCAGGGCGGGGAGCTCGATCCCGAAGAACGTGTCGGCATCCTTGACCGCCTGCTCGACGCTGCCCGGCATACGGTCCTCCAGCAGGGCCCGGCAGCGTTCCCCGTCCATGCCGCTGACGTGGGACAGGAACAGCTCGATGGCGCGTTCGGCGTCTCCGTCCGCGTACGCCCCGAATGCCGGCGCCGCCTGTGTGAAGAACGCCTCGCCCGCCGGCACGGACAGCAGGGAGAGCTCCAGCAGGGCGACCGTCACGATCCGGTCGGGGCGGTCCTGGGCCATCTGGGCGGCGACCGCCGCGCCGCTCGAGTGCCCGGCCACGTGGGTGCGGTCGATGCCGAGATGGTCGAGCAGCGCGAAGGCATCGGCGGCGTGGTCGGCGACGGCGACCGGCCCGGGGCTGTGGGTGCTGCCGCCCCAGCCGCGCTTGTGGTAGCGGACGAGCCGGTAGCGGTCGGTGAGTGCCGGTTCGGCGAGGAGCGGGGCGAACCCGTCGGCGAGGACCGGGCTGATCAGCAGGACCGGCTCCCCGGTCCCGCGGATCTCGTGTTCCAGCCGGATGCCGTTCACTGTGGCGGTGTCCATGATGTCCTCCGATGCGGTTGTGGCTCACCATGGAGGCGTAAGCAGGACGCTTACCGCGGTAACCGACCGGACCCGGGATCGAGGGGAATGCCCGTGACCCACGCCGCTGGGGAGGGAACCGGCCTGGAGCGGGCGCGGAACGCAGCGGCCCGCGGAGCGTGGTCGGACGCCTACGCCGGGTTCCTGGCGGCCAGGGAAGCGGGCGACCTCGACCCGAACGCGCTCGCCGAATTCGCCGACGTCGCGTATGCCGCCGGACACCTCGACGTCACGATCGAGACCTGGGAGCGGCTCCACGGCGAACTGTCCCGGCTCGGCGAGGACAACGCCGCGGCCGGAGCCGCCGTAAGGGTGGCCATGCACCTGCTGTTCGACACAGCGCTCATGGCACCCGTACGAGGATGGCTACGCCGAGCGGACCATCTGCTCGACGGCCCACCACCTCTGACCGGCGCGCACGCGTGGTTCGCGGCGGTGTGCACCTTCGAGCGCCTCCTAAGCGGCGACTTGGAAGCCGCGCGGGGCTGGGCCGAGCGGGCGATCGAGACGGGCTCGCACACCGATCCGGCGGCGGCGGCGATCGGGCGAGTGGCCCAGGCGAGACTGGTGATCCTCGACGGTGACGTCGCACGGGGCCTGGAACTCCTCGACGACGCCGGTACGGCGGCGATGGCCGGGGACCTCGATGCGCTGTCGACCGGGGTCGTCTACTGCGAGCTGGTGTGCGCACTGCAGGGCCTGGCCCAGTACGACCTGGCCGAACAGTGGACCGAGGCGATGGAGCGGTGGGCGCGCACGAACGCGATCGGCAGCCTGCACGGCCGGTGCCGGGTGCACCGGGCCGAGATCCTGCGTCTGCGGGGCCAGTGCGCGAGCGCAGAGCAGCAGGTGTTGCTCGCGTGCGAGGAACTGCGCCCCTATGTGCGGCGCGAACTGGGCTGGCCGCTGACGGAGCTGGGCCGGATCCGGCTGCGCCGCGGCAACCGCACCGGCGCGGAAGAGGCGTTGCTCGCCGCCCATCGCCTCGGGTGGGATCCCGAACCGGGGCTCTCGCTCGTCCGGCTCGCCGACGGCGACGTCGACACCGCAGCCGCCGCAATCCGGGAGGCACTGGCGCGGCCGCTGCCGGTGCCGTCGAAGGAGCTGCCCCCCACCTCCGAGCTGCGGCGGGCACCGTTGCTGGACGCACAGGTCAGGATCGCCATCGCCGGCGCCGACCTGGAGACGGCGCGGGTCGCGGCCCGCGAGCTCGAAGAGGTGGCCGTCGCCTTCGAAAGCAACGCGCTCGCCGCATCGGCACTGCGAGCCCGGGGGGAAGTCCTGCTCGCCGAGGGCGATGCGGCCGGCGCGTCCGCGTCCTTCACCGATGCCGTCCGGGCCTGGAACGAGGTCGGCGCCCCCTACGAGACGGCCGAGTGCCGGCTCCGGCTCGCGGACGCCCAGCGGGCCCTGGGCAACTTCCGGGCCGAGACCTTGGAGCGGGAGGCGGCGCGCAGCGAGCTCGATCGAATCGCCCACGCTCCCACGGCCGAGGAGCCGCGGACGGACACGGCCGAGCTGGACTCCTTCGTCCGGGAGGGCGACTACTGGAGGGTCGTCTTCGACGGTCGGCGGGTGACCGCACGCGACAGCAAGGGCATGCACCACCTCGCCCGCTTGCTCGCCGCGCCGGGCCGGGAGTTCCACGTCCTCGACCTCGCCGCCGCCGACGCGGCCGACCCTGACGCCGCAGCCAGGCTCGCCCGCGCCGGCGACGCCGGTCCCCTCCTGGACGCCCGCGCCAAGCAGATGTACCGCCGGAGGCTGGAGGAGATCGACGAGGACATGGAGGAGGCCCGCGCCGACCACGACATCGCCAGGCAGGAACAGACCGAACTCGAACGTGGATTCCTGATCAACGAACTCACCCGGGCCGTCGGGCTCGGCGGGCGCGACCGGCACGCCGGCGCAGCCTCCGAACGGGCCCGGGCCGCCGTCACCCAGGCCGTACGCAAGGCCATCGGCCGTCTCCGCGACGTGTTGCCGGCCCTCGGTGACCACCTCGACCGGACGATCCGCACGGGAACCTACTGCGTCTACGTCCCCGATCCGCGTGTTCCTCCCTCATGGTCCACGTGATGGGCGAACGGCTGAGGCCGCGTCCTCCATGGCCGCACCGCCTACACGGACCATCCCCACCCCGACCGGCGGCGCTGCCTCATCCGCCCCATGCTCCAGGGCTGATCGGCCGTCTGCCCAGGGCACGGGCGCGGCCGGACGTTCCGTCCCGGGACCAAGAGGGATGCGAATGGCGTGCCGGCGACCGGATGCCTGCCGGGGTCGGGCCCGTCACCTACCAGCAGGGATCCTCGGCCGACACCCTCCAGCACGGCTGGGTGCGGGAATCACGGCGCCTTACGGACCGCCGCCGCTGATCAGCCGCAGCGGGAGAGGGCCGGCTCTCGGTCCGCGACTGGTCCGGAAGCGACGCGTGAAACACGATGGCGATCGCTCAATGCTGCCGTCCGTTCGCCTTGAGTGATGGAGTGAGTGTTGCCCGGAGGTTGGCAACACCCCCTCCAGGCAACTGACTTCCTGCTCTAGAAGAGGCCCAGCTTCTTGGGGGAATAGCTGACCAAAACGTTCTTCGTCTGCTGGTAGTGCTCCAGCATCATCTTGTGGGTCTCTCGGCCGATGCCCGACTGCTTATAGCCTCCGAAAGCACTGTGGGCGGGGTAGGCGTGGTAGCAGTTCGTCCAGACGCGGCCCGCCTGGATGGCCCGGCCCGCGCGGTAGGCCGTGTTGACGTCCCGGGTCCAGACGCCCGCGCCCAGACCGTACGACGTGTCGTTGGCGATGCGCACGGCGTCCTCGAAGTCCTCGAAGGAGGTCACCGACACCACCGGTCCGAAGATCTCCTCCTGGAAGATCCGCATGTGGTTGTCGCCCTCGAAGACGGTCGGCTCGACGTAGAAGCCGCCGGCGAGCTCGCCCTCCAGTTCCTGACGCCGTCCGCCCGTGAGGAGCTTCGCGCCCTCACGCCGGCCGATCTCCACGTACGACAGGACCTTCTTCAGCTGCTCCTCCGAGGCCTGGGCCCCGATCATCGTGTCCGTGTCCAGCGGGTGCCCCGGCACGATCAGTTCGGTGCGCGCCACGGCCGCGTCGAGGAAGTCCCCGTACCGGCCGCGCTCGATCAGGGCCCGCGAGGGGTTCGTGCACACCTCGCCCTGGTTGAGCGCGAACATGGTGAAGCCCTCCAGGGCCTTGTCGCGCAGGTCGTCGTCCTGCGACCAGATGTCGTCGAAGAAGAGGTTCGGGCTCTTGCCGCCGAGTTCCAGCGTGACCGGCTTCAGGTGCTCGGCCGCGTACTGCATGATCAGCCGGCCCGTCGCCGTCTCCCCGGTGAAGGCGATCTTCGCCACGCGCGGGCTCGACGCGAGCGGCTTGCCCGCCTCCTCGCCGAAGCCGTTGACGATGTTCACCACGCCCGGCGGCAGCAGGTCCGCCACCAGACCGAGCCAGTAGTGGACGGAGGCCGGGGTCTGCTCGGCCGGTTTGAGGACCACGGTGTTGCCCGCCGCCAGCGCCGGGGCCAGCTTCCACACCGCCATCAGGATCGGGAAGTTCCACGGGATGATCTGACCGACCACCCCCAGCGGTTCGTGGAAGTGGTAGGCCACCGTGTCGTCGTCGATCTGGCTGAGCGCGCCCTCCTGCGCCCGCAGCGCGCCCGCGAAGTAGCGGAACTGGTCGATGGCCAGGGGCAGGTCGGCCGCCAGGGTCTCGCGCACCGGCTTGCCGTTCTCCCAGGTCTCCGCGACCGCGAGGGCCTCCAGGTTCTGCTCCATCCGGTCCGCGATGCGCAGCAGGACCGATGCCCGGTCGGCGACCGATGTCCGGCCCCAGGCGGGCGCCGCCGCGTGCGCCGCGTCCAGCGCCCGCTCCACGTCCTCGGAGGTGCCCCGGGCGACCTCGGTGAAGGTCTGGCCGTTGACGGGGGAGGGGTTCGCGAAGTACCGGCCGCGGACGGGCGCGACGTACTCGCCGCCGATGAAGTGGTCGTAGCGGGACGCGTACGACATGAGTGCCCCCTCGGTGCCGGGCGCAGCGTAACGGGCCATGGTGTCCTCCCCTTGCCGGGCGCCGGCCGCCGTCGGACAGCGCTCGGGTGGAGGCTAGGAGCGGGCAGGTTGCGGATACGTTGCGGGCCGCCCGCGTCCGCCGTCCGGCCGTGCGCTCAGCTCGCGGTCCAGGGCGCGTACCCGGGCCAGCGCGGCCGGCCTGCCCTCGGGCGGCAGCGCCGCCGCCAGCGCCCGCCACACCTCCGGGTCGTCCGCGCCCCACGCACTGCACACCCAGTCGGCCAGCAGCCCCGCGTCCGCCCGGGCGATCAGGGCCGCCCGCGCCTGGTCATCGATCCGCCGGCGCAGCCGGACCACGCCGGGCGCCGTGGAGGCCGGCAGCAACGGGCCCGGATAGGGGTGGAGGGCCGCGGAGACGGCGCCGACGGCCAGCCGCCTCGTCAGGGCGGTGAAGTCCGCGTCCAGCGGCCGGGCCGGGCGATAGGGGCGCGACTGCGGCGCCGCCGGCCCCAGCAGCGCGCGCAGCCGCGCCATTTCGGCGCGCAGTGTCACCGGTGACACCGACTCGTCCTCGTACAGGGCGATCGCCAGTTCCTCGCCCGAGAGGCCCTCCGGGTGCGCCGCCAGCAGGGCCATGATCTCGCTGTGCCGACGGCCCAGCCGCACCCGCCGCCCCCCGGTCACCAGCAGCGCCTCGTCCCGGCCGAGAGCCGTGAGGGCGTCCCGCGCGGCGGGCGGCCCCTCGTCGAGCAGGGCCAGCCGGTCCTCCGCCGCCCGGGCCACCGCCCGTACGAACGCCAGGGAGTGCGGGTGCGCGAGGCCGTCGCCGCCGGTGATGTCCACCGCGCCCAGCAGCCCGCCCGTCCGCGGATCCCGCACCGGCGCGGCCGCGCAGGTCCACGGGTGCACCCGACGGCTGAAGTGCTCGGCGCCGAAGACCTGTACGGGCTCGCCCACCGCGACCGCCGTACCGGGGGCGTTCGTCCCCATCGCGCTCTCCGCCCAGCGCGTCCCCGGGACGAAGCCGAGGCCCTCGGCCCGCCGCAGGGTGGCCGGTGCGCCCTCCACCCACAGCAGGCTGCCCCGTGCGTCGCACACCGCGAGCAGGTGCGCCCCGTGCGCGGCGAACGCGCCGACGAGATCCCGGAACAGCGGCATCACCCGGGCCAGCGGGTGCTCCTCCCGGTACGCACGCAGATCCGCCCCCGTCAGCTCCACCCGCGGCGCGCACTCGGGGCTCAGCCGGGCCCGCGCGCACCGCCGCCAGGACCGCGCGATGACCGCCCGGACCGGTGTGGCCACCCGCCCGTCCCGGGTGAACGCCGCGTGCGCCCGCCGCAGTTCGCGCGTGCGGGCCGCAGGATCGGCCCCGTCCGGCAGTGCCACCGACGGATCCCGGTCGCCCATGTCACCCTCCCGTGCTGCCGCGGTACCTGCCCGGAGCGCCCCATCGTCGTCGCGGCACCGCACCCCGGCAAGCGGTACGTCGGCCACGGAGCCCGGCCCCGTCTCCCATTCCGCCCGGCTGACCGGGAACGCGTGGTCGTGACGGTGCGTTGAGGGGGGTAGTGGTCGACGTCACATGGAGGTGTCCGTAGATGTCCAGTCGCGGAAAGGTCGCGGTTGCCGGAGTCGCGGCAGCCATCGTGTTGTTCTGGGCCGTGGGTTTCTGGGCGGGCCTGCTGGTCCTGATCGGGGTGCCCGCCGCGGCCTACCTTCTGCTCGATTCGTCCCAGCGGCGTCGGGTGCGCGGTCTGTCCCGGAAGCAGCTCGGTGGCTGACGGCGGCGCGTGGCGCAGGGCGCGCTGCGCGCGGCCGATGTGGTGCCGGCGTGGGCCGGTCCGAGGAGTGGCCGGGCTCCGGCTGGTGTGCGGAGCCCGGCGGGCATGGCCGTAGGGAGTGGGGAGTGGGGTGCGCGGCGGGTGCGGAGTGCCCGTGCGCCCACCGTACGCACGGCCGGCCGGCTCAGGCCGCGCCGCTCACGACGACCGGAGGAAGCTCCGCTTCGAGCAGCATCTGGGAGGCGTGGTCGACGAGGTTGCGGAGGACCGGCTGGTAGGCCTCGTCGCCGCCCAGTTCGTCCAGGATCCGGTAGGCCTCCGCGCGGAAGCCGTCGATCTCGGCACGGTAGCGGTCGAGGGCGAGTGGCGTACGCAGCAGGCTCGCGAGTTCCCTCCTGGCTTGGTGCGACCGGCTCGCGGCGGCGCACAGCCCCAGAATGTGCTCCCGGGAGAGGGGTGACGCGTCCTCCAGAACGGAGGCGAGCAGGTAGGTCACCGTGCCGTTGGCCAGGTCCTCGTCGCGCCCGGACAGGATGTCTTCCTGGTCGTTGAAGATCTGCCAGAGGATCCCGAAGACGTAGCCGAATTCACGCCAGAGTTCGACTCTCTCGTCCGTGGTTCCCGAGAACAGGGCGGCCATCGCGGTGATCATTCCGAAGGGGGCGCCGGATTTGCCGCGGTACGTCTCCACCACCGATTTTCGGGAAGCATTGCATATGTCCCCGCGCATGTCGTCTATCTGGCCGTCGACGCCTATGATCCAGCCGTTCAGCACCTCGTTTATCAGGGCGCCGTGCGTCGCTTCCGGGAGATCTTGCGCCAGGACGATCTGAAGGGGGAGCGCATTGCCCGTGATGACGGAGGCGAGCAGTGCTTCGTCCTCGGTGAGGGCCCCGGAGATGGACGCGCCGTCGGCGTCGGCCAGGTCGTCGAGATAGCAGGCCGAGGTCCACCACAGCAGGTGGACCGCCGACAGCGGGACGGCCGGCCCGGGATTCCCCGTCTCTATCGCGTGCGTGAGCAACGGGAGCACCGACAGGGGATGTCTCAGTTTCCGCTGCTCCAAGAGCTTGGCCACGCAGTTCCTCGTGGTCGCGGCGACCGGGCCGAGTCGGTCCAGAGCGGTTTCGATCTCCGCATCGATATCCTGCGCAACTCTCCGGTGCAGGTCGAGGTACGACATGGAATTCAAGAGTGGCCTCCATCGTGGAATGAGCGTGGGGGTGAGGTGCGCACCCTTTGAGCCGTGTGACTGGCCGATTCGATCATTCCGGAGGAGGGGGATCCAGAGCAATTTTCAGCCGATGTGGCCGGATCCCATTAGTTGACTCGTTAAACTACCGCCGGTAACAAATATTTCACGCCATTGAATAGATCAGTAATAGCCATCCATCAAGGTGGTCGCCCACTCCGGCTGCCGCAGTTCGCCGCGTGGCCCGAATTCGACCATGTAGGGCTTCAGGTCGAGTACGGGTGTGCCGTCCACGGCGTCGAGGCCCTCCACATGGACGTCCAGCCCCTCGACCTTCACCACCCGGCACCTCGACACGCCCAGCCGGTTGGGGCGGTTCTTGCCGCGCTGCGCGAAGATGCCGACCAGCGGCCAGTCCGGGTTGTTGCGCGGGTGCCGCGCCCCCGTCTCGATCCGCTCGGCCGGCACCCGGTCGAAGTGGTAGACGACCTCGACGTGCGAGAAGTCCTCCAGCCCGTAGAGGGCTTCCGGACCGAACCGGTCGCCGTCCAGGCGGATCACCGCCGTTTCCCGCCCCCAGTCGTCGTCCACGACGTCGGCGCGACCGCCCACGACCACAGCCACCGGCTCCGACTCCACCAACGTGTCCCCCTCGGTCGTTCGTCCCTGCGCGCCGCCGTTCACCGGTGTCCGCGCTCCGCCGTTCGCTCGTGTCAGCGCTCAGCCGCTCGTCCGTGTCCCCGGCCCGGTCCGGCCGCGGGTCACACCGGCCGCACCGCGACGCCGTCGAGCGCCGCCAGCAGCTCCGGCAGGTCGGGATCCCCCTCCCGGGGGACCGTGAGCACCTCGCCCGGCTCCTCGTCCAGGAGGACGAAGGCCGCCTCGCCGGTACGGGCCACCAGCGACCAGCCGGGCCCGTCCACGCGCAGGGTCCGGACCCCCTCGCCGGCGAAGGAGGACCGTACGCGGCCGGCCGGAGGCGGGGTCCGCGTGTACTCCGCTGCCTCCTCCAGCGCACGCGCCAGTCCGGGGTGCGCCGCGGCCGCGGCCCCGCCGTCCGTCGCCACGCGCCCGCGCCAGTCGGCCCATTCCCGGGCGATCTGGTCCGCGCCCAGCCGTCGCTGCACCGGGCCCCAGGCCTCGGCCGACGGCGGCGCCAGCGGCACCCGCCCCGTACCGTCCGCGCCCTGCTCCGGATCGTGCGGTTCCGGGACCCCGGGTGCGGCCACGGACAATTCCACCGGCCAGCCCGCCAGCGAGACCACGATCGTCCGCTCGTCGGGCGACAGGTCGTACTCCATGCCGCAGTCCCACGAGGCGATGGCCGCGGCCACGAGCGAGACGTCGTCGACGACGACCGTCCAGCGCGCCCCCTCCTCGTCCTGGCCCAGCACCAGCCCGTACCCCTCCCGGTTGGGCGCCACGCCCAGCAGGGAGCAGGCCTCGGGGAAGTCGTCCCCCAGGAAGCCGGGGAACTGCGCGGGGGTCAGGAGCACGGCGGTCAGCACGTACAGCGAGCCGCCACCCTCGTCGTCGGACACCTGGCCTCCAGCTTGCTCTCTCGTCGGCGCACCTTAACTACTCGGTAACCCGTGCGTCGAGAGCTGCGGGCCACGATTTCCAAGGCTGCTACCTGCACGTAGAGTTGGGGACCCGCCACAGAAAGGGACACCCGGTGCAGCGTTACGACCGGCTGAAGGAGATCCTCCGGCTCGACCCCGACAAGGACTTCCTCGCCATCTACCGGCTCACCGCCACCTACGAGTTCCCCTGGGACTTCACCCGCGCCCTGGAGCTCGCGCTGTTCCGGACCTATGCCGTCCCCGGCATCGGCGGCCTGCTGGCCGAGACCGCCGAGTTCACCGAACGCACCCAGAAGCGCTACGACGACACCGCACTGCTCCTCGACGCGGTCGTCGAGCACGGCTTCGACAGCGACACCGCCCGCACGGCGATCCGTCGCGTCAACCAGATGCACCGCAGCTACGACATCTCCAACGACGACATGCGCTACGTCCTGTGCACGTTCGTGGTGATTCCGGCACGCTGGCTCGACGCCTACGGCTGGCGTCCGATGACCCACCACGAGCGCCGGGCAAGCGCCAACTACTACGCCACGCTCGGCCGGCACATGGGCATCACGGACATCCCGGGCTCCTACGAGGAGTTCGAAGCCACCCTCGACGCCTACGAAGCGGCCCACTTCGGCTGGGACGAGGGCGCCCGTGCGGTCGCCGACGCCACCCTCGACCTGATGGCCTCCTGGTACCCGGCGCCGCTCGCACCCGCCGTGCGCCGCGGGGGCATCGCCCTGCTCGACGACTCGCTGATCGACGCCTTCCGCTACGAGGCCCCGCGCTCCGGAGTCCGGAAGCTGGTGCGGGGTGCGCTCAGGCTGCGGGGCCGCGCGGTCCGGCTGCTGCCCCCGCGCCGGACCCCGCACTACGCCCGCCAGAACCCGGAGATCAAGGGCTACCCCGGTGGCTACGACGTGGGTGAACTCGGCACGTTCCCCGGGCCCGGCTCGGGCGGCTGCCCCGTGCCCCACCCGCGCCGGCCCGCCGGAGCCGAGGCCCAGCCCCCGGCCTGATCCCGGGTACCTCCGCCGGCGCCGGGTGCGGTGCGGACGTACAAGCGCCGGTGCCGGCGTACGGGTGTGCCGGTGCCGACGTACAAGCGCGCCGGTGCCGGCCTACGGGCGTGCCGGGCAGGCGTCCTGCCCGGCACCCGCGTCTCGGGGCGCGCGGATCAGGACCGGCGCGCCGCCAGGGCCAGGAAGCGGTGGTCCTCGTCCGCGTACGAGGTCAGATCCCAGCCCGCGGCGGCCAGCAGCGGGCCGAGGTTGTGCTCGGCCCGCAGGTCCTGCCCGGTCAGCTCGCGGCCCTGGCGCGCGGCGAGCGCCGCCCGCCCGATCGGATGGAAGAGCGCGAGCCGGCCGCCGGGGCGGACCACACGCGACAGCTCGCTCAGGTTCGCCGCGGGATCGGGCAGATGGGCGATGAGACCGGAGGCGAACACCGCGTCCAGCGCCTCGTCGCGCAGCGGCAGCCGGGCCACGTCGGCGAGCACCAGCGCGCCCTCGGCGGCCCGCCCGGCCCGCTGCGCGGCGGCCAGCATCTGCGGGGTGAGGTCCACGCCGAGCACGGTCCCCGCGGGGCCGACGGCCGCCCGCAGTGCGCCCAGGGCGCGCCCGGTGCCGCAGCCCGCGTCGAGCACGCGGTCCCCGGGCCGCAGCCCGCACTCCGCCACGGCGGTGGCGAAGGCGGGCCCGTCCTCCGGGAACTTGCGGTCCCAGTCGGCTGCCCGCGCCCCGAAGAACTCCTGCACGTGCGTGTGGTCTTCGCTCATGGGCCCATGATCCCCCACCACCGCACGCCCGGATGTCCGTGGACCGTGCGCAAGGTGGCGCGTGGGGTGATCGAAGGTGAACGTAGCTCTGTCATATTCCAGCACTTCCAGCTGCTTTCGAAATGCGCCCCCTGTTCGCGCCCTCACCCGGACTAGCGTCCGGTGGCCATGGGACACCTGGGACATCTGGACCACGCCGCTTACGGCTGGCTGACACCCGTGCTGTCATATGTGATGGCATCGATCGGCGCCGCTCTCGGGCTGCGCTGCACGGTCCGCGCGCTCGCCGCGACCGGAGCCGTCCGCCGCAACTGGCTCCTCACCGCGGCCTCCGCCATCGGCACCGGCATCTGGACCATGCACTTCGTCGCGATGCTCGGCTTCGAGGTCACCGGTACCGAGATCCACTACAACGTGCCGCTCACCATCCTGAGCCTGCTCGTGGCCGTGCTGGTCGTCGGCGCCGGAGTCTTCGCCGTCGGCTACGGCAGGGCGCGGGGCCGTTCCCTCGTACTGGGCGGCCTGACCACCGGACTCGGCGTCGCCAGCATGCACTACCTGGGCATGGCCGCCCTGCGCCTGCACGGCGAGGTCTCCTACGACCCGCTGGTCGTCGGCCTCTCCGTCGTCATCGCCGTGGTTGCGGCCACCGCCGCCCTCTGGGCCGCGCTCAACATCAAGTCGCCCGTGGCCGTGGCGGCGGCCTCGCTCGTGATGGGCGCGGCCGTCAGCAGCATGCACTACACGGGGATGATGGCCGTCGCCGTCAGCGTCAGCCCCTCGGACGCGGCCCTGCCCGGGGCCACCGCGATGCAGTTCATCTTCCCGCTGGCCGTCGGACTGGGCTCCTACCTGTTCATCACCGCCGCCTTCGTCGCACTCTCCCCGACGGCCGACGAGCGCGCCGCCTCCGCCTCCGCCCGGCACCTGGGGGAGCACGCCGCGGCCGCGCACTGACCCGCCCCCACGCCCTGTAGACCGCAGACCGGCGCCACGACCCGCCGGCCGACCGCACCCGTAGGCACCGCCCGGAACGAGGAGCCCATGCGCACACCCCGCAGAAGACCGGAAGCAGCGGTGCCGGGGCTGCCCGCGCCCCCGGCACGCGGCCGCCGGGCCCATGCCGGGCCACCGGCCGAGGAACCGGCGCGGGACCGGGCGCGGCAGCAGCCGGGCCACTCCGACGACGGACGCACGCCCCGGCCGGCCGTCCCGCCCCGGCGAAGCCCCCGGATACCACTGCGCCCCGCCACCGTCCGAGCGAAGATCGTCTCCCTGCTGATGGTGCCGGTCGTCTCGCTCCTCGCGCTCTGGGCCTTCGCCACCGTCGACACCGCACAGGACATAGCCCGGTTGGGCCGGATCCAGCAGGTCGACTCCGAGATAGGCGGCCCCGTCGCAGCCGCCGTCACCGAGATCCAGGCCGAACGACGGGCGGCCGTCCGCCTCCTGGCCGACCCCGCCGCCGACCCGGGCACCCTGGGCCAGCAGGCCCGCCGTACCGACACCGCCGTCCGGGCCCTGCGCCTCGGCGACCGCCACACCGTCGCCGAATCCGGCGGCTACCGCTCGGAGATCGTGGTCAGCCTGGACGCGTTCGTCGTCGCCGCCGAGGCGCTGGGCTCGGCCCGCAAGGACATCACCGACCGCCGGGCCACCCCCGAGGCCGCCTTCGCCATCTACAGCCGGGTGGTCGACGCCGCTTTCGCCGTGGGCGGCTCCCTGACCGGGGGTGAGAACGCCGAACTCGGCCCCGACGCACGGGTCCTGCTCGAATTCGCCCGCGCCGCGGAACTGCTGTCACGTGAGGACGCCCTGCTCGCACTGCCGGGGCAGCGTAGCGCCGAAACGCTTCGGCAGCTGACCGGCACCATCGAGTCCCGCCGCACGCTCACCGAGAGCGCGGCGCGGGACCTGCCCGCCGCCCAGCAGGACGTCTGGCAGTCCGTCGCCAAGAGCTCCGCCTACGCCGACCTCACCGGTGCCGAGGACCGGGCGCTGGCCGCCGGAACCTCCCGGGACGGCCGCGGGGCACCCACCGGGTGGGAGACCGCGCACAGCGGCATCAGCACCTCGATGCGGGAGATCGGGGAGGCCGCCCGCGCCGCGGCCGCGGACCGGGCCGACCCCGTCGCCGAGGGGGCGTTCAGCCCTGCGGGCGCCGCCGTGCTGCTCGGCCTGGCGGCCGTCGCCGCGTCCCTCGTCATCTCCGTCCGGATCGGCCGCGCTCTCGTCGTCGAGCTGGTCTCGCTGCGCAACACCGCCCTGGAGATCGCCCACCGCAAGCTCCCGGACGCGATGGAGCGGCTGCGCGCCGGCGAGGAGATCGACGTCGTCGGCGAGACCCCGCCCGGCCCGCGCGCGGACGACGAGATCACCCAGGTCGGCGAGGCCCTGGGCACGGTCCACCGGGCCGCGCTCAGCGCCGCCGTCGAGCGGGCGGAACTTGCCAGCGGGGTCTCCGGCGTCTTCGTCAACCTCGCCCGCCGCAGCCAGGTCCTCGTGCACAAGCAGCTCACGCTGCTCGACTCGATGGAGCGGCGCGCCGACGACCCGAACGAGCTGGGCGACCTCTTCCGCCTCGACCACCTGACGACCCGGATGCGCCGGCACGCGGAGAGCCTCATCATCCTCTCGGGTGCGGCCCCCGGCCGGGCCTGGCGGATGCCGGTTCCGCTCACGAACGTCGTCCGGGCCGCCGTCTCGGAGATCGAGGACTACCCGCGGGTCGAGGTCCGCCGGCTCGCCGAGGCCGCGGTGGTCGGCGGAGCCGTCGCCGACCTCACCCACCTGCTCGCCGAACTCATCGAGAACGCGGCCCAGTTCTCGCCCCCGCACACCAAGGTCCGGGTCAGCGGTGAACCGGTCGGCACCGGTTACGTCCTGGAGGTCGAGGACCGCGGCCTGGGCATGGGCCGCGAAGCCCTGAGCGATGCCAACCGGCGCATCGAGCAGTCCGAGGACCTCGACCTCTTCGACAGCGACCGGCTCGGCCTCTTCGTGGTCAGCCGCCTCTCCGCCCGGCACGGAGTCAAGGTGCACCTGCGCACCTCGCCCTACGGCGGCACCACCGCCGTGGTGCTCCTGCCCCACTCCATGCTCCAGGACGCCGTCGGAGCCGGGCACCCCGGCGCCGGCCCCGCCGACACGAACACCGATGCCGAGGCCGAGGCCGAGGCCGGTGCCGGTTCCGGTTCCGGTGTCGGCACCGCCCCGGGCCGGGGGCACCGGGAGGAGCAGCCGGCCACCGCCGACCGGGCTCCGTCCGGGTCCTCGTCGCCCGGCCCGTCGCGGGAACCGGCAGCGGCGGCGCACCAGCCCCCCACCGTGACCGTCGTACGGGACGACGCGCGCGGCCCGGCCGCCCTCGTGCGGGACGGCGCGCCCGATGCCCCGGCCCGTAGCGGCGCGGCCTCCACGACCGCCGGGGAACAGCGCCCGGCACCGGTGGCGCCGCTGCGGCCGCGCCCCGCGGGCGGTGCGGGCACCCGTACGGAGTCCTCCGCGACGCCGGCAGTGCCGTCCGCGCCGTCCGCCGCCTCCCCGGGCTTCCCGGCCTCCTCGGCCTCCCCGGGCCCCGTGACGGAACTGCCCCGCCGGGTGCGCCAGGCCAGCCTCGTCCCGCAGCTCCGGGAGGTCCCCACACCCCAGGAGCCCGTCGGTGTCCGGCTGCCCGAGGACCCGCCGGGGCGCAGCCCGGAGCAGGCCCGGGACCGGATGGCGGCCTACCGGGCCGGATGGGTCCGCGGAGCCGAGGAGAACTCCCCCCACGCAGGCAGCGAAGGAGACGTGTGATGATCGAACACCAGAGGATCGGCCACGACGGCATCCGCCGGGCGGGTGAACTCGACTGGCTCCTGGACGACCTGGTGCACCGGGTCATCGAGGTCCGGCACGCCGTGGTCCTCTCCAACGACGGCCTGGCGGTCGGCGCCTCCAGCGCGCTCAGCCGGGAGGACGCCGAGCACCTGGCCGCGGTGGCCTCCGGCTTCCACAGCCTGGCCAAGGGCGCGGGCCGGCACTTCCACGCCGGGGGCGTGCGCCAGACGATGGTCGAGATGGACGAGGGTTTCCTCATCGTCGCTGCGGCCGGGGACGGCTCCTGCCTGGCCGTGCTCAGCGCCGCCGCAGCCGACATCGGACTGATCGCCTACGAGATGGCCCGGCTGGTGAAGCGGGTCGGCGAACACCTCTACACCCCGGCCCGGTTCGCGGCACGGCCGCCGGCCGCCGGCTGAGGGCGGCGGTCCGGCCCATGAACGGCCAGTGGTACGACGCCGAAGCGGGTCCGCTCGTCCGCCCGTACGCCATGACCGGAGGGCGTACCAAGCCGGGGCCGCACGGGGTCCGCTTCGACCTGATCGCCCTGGTCGCGGTGGATCCGGAGGGCGGCGCGGACGAGACCGCAGAGTCGCTGCTCGGCCCCGAACACCAGGCACTGCTGGGGCTCTGCCGGTCCGAGACCCAGTCGGTGGCGGAACTCGCCGCCGACGCCGACCTGCCCGTGGGAGTCGTACGGGTGCTCCTCGGGGACCTGCTGGAGGGCGGGCACGTCAAGGTCAGCCGCCCGGTACCGCCCGCCCGACTGCCGGACGAGCGGATTCTGCGTGAAGTCATCGAGGGATTGAGAGCGCTTTGATGGAACACCACGACAACCGGACCTCCGGACAGCCCGGAGAAGCCCTGGACACGGATCCGGAAACGGTGGAGGAGGACGGCGAACTGGCCGCCCTGGCACTGAAGATCCTCGTCGCGGGCGGCTTCGGGGTGGGCAAGACCACGCTGGTCGGTGCGGTCAGCGAGATCCGGCCGCTGCGCACGGAGGAGCAGCTGAGCGAGGCGGGCGAACTGATCGACGACACGGGGGGCGTGGACCAGAAGACGACCACGACCGTGGCCATGGACTTCGGTCGGATCACCATCCGCTCCGGGCTGTCCCTGTACCTGTTCGGCACCCCGGGGCAGGACCGGTTCTGGTTCCTGTGGGACGAGCTGTCGCAGGGGGCGCTCGGCGCGGTGGTGCTCGCCGACACGCGGCGACTGGAGGACTGCTTCCCGGCGGTCGACTACTTCGAGCACCGGCGCATCCCGTTCGTCGTCGCCGTCAACTGCTTCACGCAGGCACGGCGCTACGGCGCGCACGACGTGTCGCGCGCGCTGGACCTGGAGCAGGGCACTCCGGTGGTGCTGTGCGACGCACGTGACAAGGACTCGGGCAAGGAAGTGCTGATCAGGCTGGTCGAGTATGCCGGGCGGGTGCACACCGCCCGGCTGCTGGAATCGGTGGGGCCGCAGGCCGGTTCCGTGTGAGCCGTGGGCTCGGCGGGGTCCGGGTGGACCGGCCGGGTCGCGGGGGTGGATCAGTCGGCCACCCCGGCGACGGCGATCACCTTGTCGATCGGGACGCGGACCAGGAGTTCGCCCGGGACGGCGTTGCGGCGGCCGTACGCCTCGGCCTCCTCCTCGCCCATGTAGCGGGCGGCGATCCGGGTCGCCCAGGACAGCATCCCGTCCGCGTCGTCGGTGTATCCGCTGATCTCCGCGCGGCCCTGGAGGACCACGTAGGAGAACGGCGGCCGGTCGTCGTCCACGCACAGCGCGACGCGCCCGTCCCTGGCCAGATTGCGTCCCTTGACCGTGTCCTTCCCGGTGTTGAAGACGAAGGAGTCCCCGTCGAGCAGGAACCAGATGGGCGCGACGTGCGGACTTCCGTCCTCGCGGACGGTGCAGAGCTTTCCGGTACGGGTGGAACGGGAGACGAATGCCCGCCATTCCTCTTGAGTCATCTTCTTCGCCATGGGCACATCCTCCTTGCCGGAAAGGCGCTGGTGGGGAAGGCTTGCGGCACGAGTACACGGGGTGGGGCGCGGCCGAACGGGGCGCGTCGACGGGGAGGGGCCTGGAATGGCACTGGACAAGCAACTGGACTGGCTGCTGGACGACCTGACGCGCAGGGTCCCGCAGGTGCGGCACGCGGTGGTCCTGTCCAACGACGGCCTGGTGACCGGGGCGAGCGCGGGGCTGCCGCGGGAGGACGCGGAGCACCTGGCGGCCGTCGCGGCCGGGCTGCAGAGTCTGGCGAAGGGTTCGGGACGGCACTTCAGGGCCGGTGAGGTCCGCCAGACGATGGTCGAGTACGACGACGGGGCGCTCTTCGTCATGGCGGCCGGCGCGGGCAGCTCCTTGTGCGTGCTCAGCGCGGCCGAGGCGGACATCGGTCAGGTCGCCTACGAGATGACGCTGCTGGTCAACAGGGTGGGCGAGCACCTGGGAGTCGCGGAGCGCCGCATCACCGGCGGCTGAGCCGACGGCGGCTCCGAGCGGGCGCGTGGAGTTGTCCACAGGCCTCGCGGGATGTCGTCGCAGCGAGTTACGGTCTTCACACAGAGTAATCACTGCTCGTGGGGGAGGATCGTGATGACGTACATGGTGACCGCGCCGCCGCAGGACCAGGCCGTGCGCGAGGGGGACCCGGCAGCCGTCCGTGCTGTCCGTGCTGTCCGTGCTGTCCGTGCTGACCGTGCCGGTGGTGCCGCGCACCCGCTGGTGGGCAGTGCGCAGGCCGCGGGGGAACTGGGGCTGACGCGCGGGGAGTTGGCCAGAGCCGTCCAGCTGGGCATCGTGAGGGCCGGGCCGCCGACGACCGGCGGGGCCGCACGCTTCGCCCGGGCGGAGCTGGCGCGGGTGCGGGCCGCGGCCGACGGCCCGCCGGAGGCGCTGCGCCGCCGGGTCGAGACCGTGGCCGGGGCCCAGGCGGCGGCCGAGGTGCTGGGGGTCGGCCCGAGCCGGTTCACCCGGCTCGCGCGCTGCGGGCACTTCACCCCCGTCGGCTACCGGATCAACCGCTACCGTGCCGTCGTATGGCTCTATCTGACCGCCGAGCTGAGGGAGTTCGCCGAGCGGGAGCCGGACATGCTGCGCGGGAGGGCACCCGCCGAGGACCGCGACCTGCTGGCGGCCAAGGGGGACCTGCGCCCCCGCGCATGGCGCGGGCGGCATGTGGGACTCCTGCTGAGACGGACCGCCGACCCATGGGCCCGGGCGGCCGTACTGGCCGGTGTGCTCCCCGAGGACGAGCTGCGCGCGGCCGTGCCCGATCCGGCGGAGCGGACCGTCCTGGCCGCGCTGGCCCCGCCCCCGCCGTACGGGCATCCGCAGGTCCCGGCCGCCGCCGCGGTGGCGGAGGGGCTGCTGCGGGCCGGGCCGCCGGACGAGGTCCACTGGTACCGCACCAGCCTGGAGTTCGCCCTGACCGGAGCACGTGGTCAGTCGAAGTCGACGGGGGAGAGGGGGCCGACGTAGACCCAGGCCCCGGTCTCGCGGGCGAACGCGCTGTGCTCGTGCAGCGAGCCGGTGTGCCGACCCTCCCGGTAGTGCGCGCGGAACTCCACCGAGCCCTCCGTCTCGAACATCCCGCCGCGCTCCGTGGCGAGGATCTCCAGCCGCTCCCAGCGCTGCCCCGGATCCAGGTCCAGGGCGGCCGGGCGGGTCGAGGAATGCCAGGAACGCAGCAGGTAGGCGGTGTCACCGACCGCGAAGGCGCTGAAGCGGGAGCGCATCAGCAGCTCGGCGGTGGGTGCCTGCCGGTCACCGGAGTGGAAGCGGCCGCAGCACTCCGGATAGGCGGCGGGCAGCCCGCAGGGGCACGGCAGGGCGGGGGTGGGCATCGGTCTGCTCAGTTCTTCGGTGCGGGATCGGACGGCCGGCCCGGCTGCTCCGGGCGCGGCTGCTGGGCGGGGTACGGGCGGAAGAGGCCCTCCTGGACCACGGAGACCAGCAGTCTGCCCTCCAGGTCGTAGATGCGGCCCCTGGCCAGGCCACGGCCGCCGTGCGCGATGGGCGACTCCTGGTCGTACAGGAACCACTCGTCGGCCCGGAACGGCCGGTGGAACCACATGGCGTGGTCGAGCGAGGCCATGTCGAAACCGCGCATGCCCCACAGGGGCTCCACGGGGATGCGCACGGCGTCGAGGAGGGTCATGTCACTGGCGTAGGTGAGGGCGCAGGTGTGCACGAGCGGGTCGTCGCCCAGCGGGCCGACCGCCCGCATCCACACCGCACTGCGCGGATCGGCACCCTTGAGCTCCTCGGGAGTCCAGCGGAGCCGGTTCACATAGCGGATGTCGAAGGGCTGGCGGCGGGCCATCCGCTCCAGTGCCTCCGGCAGCGCCCCGAGGTGCTCGCGGATCTCGTCCGCGACCTTGGGGAGCGTGTCGGGATGGGGGACGTGGTGAGGAGGCAGCTGGTGCTCGATGCTGCCCTCCTCCGGATGATGGAAGGAGGCGGTGAGATTGAAGATCGTCTTGCCCTGCTGGACCGCGGTGACCCGGCGCGTGGTGAAGGACCGCCCGTCGCGCACCCGCTCCACCTGGTACACGATCGGCACCCCGGGGCTGCCGGGGCGCAGGAAGTACGAGTGCAGCGAGTGGACCGGACGGTCGCTCTCGACGGTGCGGCCCGCGGCCACCAGCGCCTGGCCGGCGACCTGGCCGCCGAAGACGCGCTGGAGGGACTCCTGCGGGCTGGCACCGCGGAAGATGTTGACCTCGATCTGCTCCAGATCGAGCAGATCGACCAGCCTCTCGGCGGGGTTCGTCATCAGAGGATCTCCACTGTCGGGTCCGGGCGGTCCGGCGGCCTGCCGGATCAGGTCACAGGGCGCCGAGCTCGCCGACCGAGGTGACGCGGACGACCGCGCGGCCCTCCTCGTCGGACGCGGCCAGGTCGACCTCGGCGCTGATGCCCCAGCCATGGTCGCCGTTCGGGTCGGCGAAGGTCTGGCGGACGCGCCACAGACCGTGCGCCGGGTCCTCCTCGATCTGCAGGAGCTTCGGGCCGCGGGCGTCGGGGCCGGTGCCCAGGTCGTCGTACTCGTCCCAGTACGCGTCCATGGCCTCGCCCCAGGCGTCGGCGTCCCAGCCCGACTCGGCGTCCAGCTCGCCCAGCGCGTCGACGTTGTCGAGGGCGGCCAGCTCCACCCGGCGGAACATGGCGTTGCGGACCAGGACGCGGAAGGCGCGCGCGTTCGCGGTGACCGGCTTGACCTGGTCGGCCTTCTCCTGCGCCTGCTCCGCCGTCTCCACCTCCGGGTTCGCCAGCTGCTCCCACTCGTCGAGCAGGCTGGAGTCGACCTGGCGGACCAGCTCGCCCAGCCAGGCGATCAGGTCCTCGAGGTCCTCGGACTTGAGGTCGTCGGGGATGGTGTGGTCCAGCGCCTTGAACGCGCCGGCCAGGTAGCGCAGCACGATGCCCTCGGTGCGGGCCAGCTCGTAGAAGGAGGTGAACTCGGTGAAGGTCATCGCGCGTTCGTACATGTCGCGGATGATCGACTTCGGGGAGACGGGGTGGTCGCGCACCCAGGGGTGGCTCTTGGCGTAGACGTCGTAGGCGTGGGAGAGGAGCTCTTCCAGCGGCTTGGGATAGGTGACGTCCTGGAGCCGCTCCATCCGCTCCTCGTACTCGATCCCGTCGGCCTTCATCCGGCCGACCGCCATGCCGCGCTCCTTGTTCTGCTGGGCGGCCAGGATCTGGCGAGGGTCGTCCAGGGTGGACTCCACGACGGACACCATGTCCAGCGCGTAGGAGGGGGACTCCGGGTCCAGCAGGTCGAAGGAGGCCAGCGCGAAGGTGGACAGCGGCTGGTTGAGCGCGAAGTCCTGCTGGAGATCGACCGTGAGCCGGATGGTGCGGCCCTCCGCGTCCGGGGTGTCGAGCTTCTCCACCACGCCGCCGTCCAGCAGCGAGCGGTAGATCGCGATGGCCCGCCGGATGTGGCGCAGCTGGGCCTTGCGCGGCTCGTGGTTGTCCTCCAGGAGGTGGCGCATCGCCTGGAAGGCGTCGCCGGGCCGGGCGATCACGGACAGCAGCATGATGTTGGTGACCTTGAAGCGCGAGGTCAGCGGCTCCGGGTCGGCGGCGATGAGCTTCTCGAAGGTGGTGTCCGACCAGGCGACGAAACCCTCGGGCGCCTTCTTGCGGACCACCTTGCGGCGCTTCTTCGGATCGTCGCCCGCCTTGGCGAGGGCCTTCTCGTTCTCGATGACGTGCTCGGGCGCCTGGGCGACCACGAAGCCCGCCGTGTCGAAGCCGGCCCGTCCGGCCCGTCCGGCGATCTGGTGGAACTCCCGGGCGCGCAGCGTACGGACCCGGTTCCCGTCGTACTTGGTGAGCGCGGTGAACAGCACCGTGCGGATCGGGACGTTGACGCCGACCCCGAGCGTGTCCGTACCGCAGATGACCTTCAGCAGACCGGCCTGTGCGAGCTTCTCCACCAGGCGCCGGTACTTGGGCAGCATGCCGGCGTGGTGCACACCGATGCCGTGCCGCACGTAACGCGAGAGGTTCTGGCCGAACTTGGTGGTGAAGCGGAAGTTGCCGATCAGCTCCTGGATCTTGTCCTTCTCCTCGCGCGTACACATGTTGATGCTCATGAGCGACTGCGCCCGCTCGACCGCCTGGGCCTGCGTGAAGTGCACGATGTAGACGGGTGCCTGCCGGGTCTCCAGCAGCTCGGTGATCGTGTCGGTGATCGGCGTGGTGACGTACTCGTACGACAGCGGGACGGGACGGGTCGCGGAGCGGACCACCGACGTGGGCCGGCCGGTGCGCCGGGTCAGGTCCTCCTCGAACCGCTTCACGTCGCCGAGGGTGGCCGACATCAGGACGAACTGCGCCTGCGGCAGCTCCAGCAGCGGGATCTGCCAGGCCCAGCCGCGGTCCGGCTCGGCATAGAAATGGAACTCGTCCATCACGACCTGGCCGATGTCGGCGTGCTTGCCGTCGCGCAGCGCGATGGAGGCCAGCACCTCGGCGGTGCAGCAGATCACCGGGGCGTCCGCGTTCACCGAGGCGTCGCCGGTCAGCATGCCGACGTTCTCGGTGCCGAAGAGCTTGCACAGGTCGAAGAACTTCTCCGACACCAGCGCCTTGATCGGGGCGGTGTAGAAGGTCACCTTGTCCTGCGCCAGGGCGGTGAAGTGCGCACCGGCCGCGACCAGGCTTTTGCCGGAGCCGGTCGGGGTGGACAGGATCACGTTCGCCCCGGAGACGACCTCGATCAGTGCCTCCTCCTGAGCCGGGTACAGGGTGATGCCCTGCTCCTCGGCCCACGAGGAGAAAGCCTCGAAGAGGGCGTCGGGGTCGGCGGTCGGCGGGAGCTGATCAATGAGGGTCACGCCCCCATCTTGCCTGGCTTCCCCCCGTATCAGGGAACCGGAGGACAGGAGGAAGATCACCGACTGTACGCTGTGCCGTCGATGCGGCCCGAACGAACTGGTCAACGGGGCCCGACACACACCAGCGGGGCGGGGAACGACCATGATGGGTCCGGCGCACTCACTGTCCGGGGCGGCGGCCTGGCTGGGGGTGGGCGCGGCCACTGCGGCCGCCGGCCACCCCATGCCCTGGCCGGTCCTCGTCGTCGGCGCGCTGATCTGCGCCGGCGCCGCCCTCGCCCCGGACCTCGACCACAAGTCGGCGACGATCTCCCGCGCCTTCGGTCCGCTGTCCAAAGGGCTGTGCGAGGTCGTCGACAAGATCTCCTACGCCGTCTACAAGGCCACCCGCTCCCCGAAGGACGCCCGCCGCTCCGGCGGCCACCGCACCCTGACGCACACCTGGCTCTGGGCCGTGCTGATCGGCGGCGGAGCCTCCGTGCTCGCCGTCACCGCCGACCGCTGGGGCGTGCTCGCGCTGCTCTTCGTGCACCTGGTGCTCGCGGTCGAGGGCCTCCTGTGGCGGGCCGCCCGGGTGTCCAGCGACGTCCTGGTCTGGCTGCTCGGCGCGACCAGCGCGTGGATCATGGCGGGGGTCCTCGACCAGCCCGGCAACGGCGCGAACTGGCTGTTCACCGAGCCGGGGCAGGAATACCTCTGGCTGGGCCTGCCCATCGTGCTCGGAGCCCTGGTCCACGACATCGGCGACGCGCTGACCGTCTCCGGCTGCCCGGTTCTGTGGCCCCTGCCGATCGCCGGGAAGCGCTGGTATCCGATCGGCCCGCCGAAGGCGATGCGCTTCCGCGCCGGCAGCTGGGTGGAGCTGAAGGTCCTCATGCCGGTCTTCATCCTGTTGGGCGGCTTCGGAGGCGCCTCCGCCCTCGGCTTCGTCTAAGGGCTGTCCGGCGGATCAGGGCCGGGCACCGGGCCGCCGCAGACCTCTCCTGGCAGCGGCTCACCGTCATGCGGAAGCCCCGGCCAGCCGGGTGGAGCGATGCTCCTACCCGGTGGCCGGGGCCGGCAGCCGGTCCCGGAGCGGTCGGGCCGCAGGCTCAGCCGTGCCAGGACCGCCACAGCGCCGCGTACGCCCCGTCCGCCGCGACCAGCTCGTCGTGCGAGCCGAGTTCGCTGATCCGGCCGCCCTCGACCACCGCGATCACGTCCGCGTCGTGAGCCGTGTGCAGCCGGTGAGCGATGGCGATGACCGTACGGCCGTCCAGCACCCGGGCCAGGGAGCGCTCCAGGTGCCGCGCCGCCCGCGGGTCCAGCAGCGACGTCGCCTCGTCCAGCACCAGGGTGTGCGGATCCGCCAGCACCAGCCGGGCCAGTGCCACCTGCTGGGCCTGCGCCGGGGTGAGCGCCGTGCCGCCGGAGCCGACCTCGGTGTCCAGGCCGTCCTCCAGGGCCCGCGCCCAGCCGTCCGCGTCGACCGCGCCCAGCGCGGCCCACAGCTCGGCGTCCTCGGCACCCGTCCGCGCCAGACGCAGGTTGTCGCGCAGCGATCCCACGAAGACGTGGTGCTCCTGGTTGACCAGGGCCACGTGCTCGCGGACCCGCTCCGCGGGCATCCGCGAAAGCCGGGCCCCGCCGAGGGTGACCGCGCCCGTGCGGGGCTCGTAGATGCCCGCGAGCAGCCGTCCCAGGGTGGACTTGCCCGCGCCCGAGGGGCCGACGAGCGCCATCCGGGTGCCCGGCGGCACCGCCATCGACACCTGGTGCAGCACGTCCACGCCCTCCCGGTAGCCGAAGCGGACGTCCTGGGCCCGCACGTCCCGGCCGTCGGGCGCCACCTTCGCGTCCCCCGCGGCCGGTTCGATCTCCCGCACACCCACCAGACGGCCCAGCGACACCTGGGCGATCTGCAGCTCGTCGTACCAGCGCAGGATCAGGCCGATCGGATCGACCAGCATCTGCGCCAGCAACGCGCCCGTGGTCAGCTGACCCACCGACATCCAGCCCTGCATCACGCAGTAACCGCCGATCAGCAACACCGAGCCGAGGATCGTCACGAAGGTGACGTTGACGACGGGGAACAGGACGGTCCGCAGGAACAGCGTGTACCGCTCCCACGCCGTCCACTCCTTGATCCTGCGCTCCGACCGGGCGATCCGCTCCGGCCCCAGCCGGTGCGCCTCGACCGTGCGGCCCGCGTCGACCGTCTCGGTGAGCACGGCCGCGACCGCGGCGTAGCCCGCCGCCTCCGAGCGGTACGCCGACGGCGCCCGCCGGAAGTACCAGCGGCAGCCGATCACCAGCACCGGCAGCGCGACGAGCGCGGCCAGCGCCAGCGGCGGCGCGGTCACCGCGAGGGCGCCGAACAGCAGCCCCGCCCACACCACGCCGATGGCCAGCTGCGGCACGGCCTCCCGCATCGCGTTCGCCAGCCGGTCGATGTCGGTGGTGATCCGCGACAGCAGATCGCCGGTACCGGCCCGCTCCAGCACGCCCGGCGGCAGCCCCACGGACCGCACCAGGAAGTCCTCGCGCAGGTCGGCGAGCATCTCCTCGCCCAGCATCGCCCCGCGCAGCCGCACCAGCCGCACGAAGCAGGTCTGTACGGCGAGCGCCAGCGCGAACAGCACCGCCATCCGCTCCAGATGCAGCTCGCGCGCCCCGGCCGCGAGATCGTCCACGACCCGGCCCAGCAGGTACGGCCCCACCATGGAGGCGATCACCGCGACCGCGTTGACGCCGACCAGCAGCAGGAAGGCCCGCCGGTGACGCCGCAACAGGCCGTGCACATAACCCCGTACGGTCGCCGGCGTGCCCACGGGCAGGGTCGCGGCCGTCTCGGGGGCCGCCGGATCGTACTCCGGCGGCGCCACGCCGATCATGCGGATTCCTCGATCTCTGTGAGTACTTCTTCCAGCTCTGTCATTCCGAGCCCGGCGAGCCGCTGCTCCTCGTCCGTCTCACGGGTGACGACCGCCCGGTAACGCGGCTCGCGGTGCAGCAGTTCGCGGTGCGTGCCGACCGCCGCCACCGTGCCGCCGTCGACGAGCACGACCCGGTCCGCGCGATCCAGCAGCAGCGGCGAGGACGCCAGCACGACCGTGGTCCGCCCGGCCCGCAGGGCCGCGATCCCGTCCGCGATCCGTGCCTCGGTGTGCGAGTCGACCGCGGAGGTCGGCTCGTCGAGCACGAGCACCTCCGGGTCGGTGACCAGCGACCGGGCCAGCGCGAGGCGCTGGCGCTGACCGCCGGACAGCGACCGGCCGCGCTCGGTGATCCGGGCGTCCATCGGGTCGTCCACCCCGTCCGGCGCGGACTGCAGCAGCGCGTCCAGTACGTCCGCGCACTGGGCGGCGGCCAGTGCCGCGGCCGAGTCGACCGCCCCGGACGCCGGTACG
Organism: Streptomyces yangpuensis; assembly: GCF_024666385.1. NCBI lineage: Bacteria > Bacillati > Actinomycetota > Actinomycetes > Kitasatosporales > Streptomycetaceae > Streptomyces > Streptomyces yangpuensis. Next base: position 969,036 of record NZ_CP102514.1, on the reverse strand, counting down.
TCGAACAGCTCGCGCAGCGTTCCCGACAGCAGCACCGGATCCTTGTCCTGTACGAGGACCAGCCTGCGCGCGGTGTCCAGTTCGAGGTCGTCCAGCGCGACCCCGCCGAGGAGCACCGACGGAGCGTCCGTCGCCTCCCCGCCCGCTGCGTCGTCCCCGTCCCGGTCCCCGCCCTGCTCGTCCATGGGGTGGCCGCCGAGGCGTTCCGCCAGCCGGCCCGCCAGGTCCGGGTCGCCGCAGACGACGGCGGTGAACCGGCCGGCGGGCGCCAGCAGTCCGGTCCGCGGGTCGTACAGGTCCCCGCCCGCGGCGGGCTCCACGGCCGGCTCGGCCCGCACGGAACGCTCCGCCGGATCCGTCCGGGTCAACGACAGCACCCGCGCCGCCCGCTGCGCGGAGGGCCGCGAGAAGGAGTACGCCATCGCGATCTCCTCGAAGTGCCGCAGCGGGTAGAGCAGGGTGGCCACCGCACTGAAGGCCGCGACGAGTTCGCCCACCGCGATACGCCCGTCCAGAGCCAGCGAAGCGCCGTACCAGACGACCGTGATCAGCAGCAGGCCCGGGAGCACCACCTGGATCGCGGAGATCAGCGCCCACATCCGGGCACTGCGCACAGCCGCCTTGCGGACCTCCTGCGAAGCCTCGCGGTACCGGCCGAGGAACAGCTCCTCCCCGCCGATGCCGCGCAGCACGCGCAGGCCGGCGACGGTGTCCGAGGCCAGCTCGGTCGCCCGGCCCGCCTTCTCCCGCTGGACGTCGGCGCGTCGGGTGGCACGCGGCAGCAGCGGCAGCGCGGCCACGGCGATCACCGGCACTCCGACGGCCACGACCACGCCGAGCTCGGGGGCGTAGAAAACCAGGCCGACGCAGACCAGGACGATGGCGAAGACGGCGGCGAGGAAGCGGGAGACCGCCTCGACGAACCATCCGATCTTCTCCACGTCACCGGTGGACACCGCGACCACCTCGCCGGCGGCGACCCGGCGGGTCAGGGCGGAGCCCAGCTCGGCGGTCTTGCGGGCGAGGAGCTGCTGCACGCGGGCGGCGGCGGTGATCCAGTTGGTGACGGCGGTGCGGTGGAGCATCGCGTCGCCGACCGAGATGGCGACGCCGATCAGGACGAGCAGGCCGCCGACCAGCAGCAGCCGGTTCGGCTCGCGGTCGACGACCGCGTCGACCCCCAGGCCCACGGCGTACGGCAGTCCGGCGACGCCGCCGAAGTGCAGCATGCCCCAGCACAGGCTCTTGAGCTGTCCGCCGAGCTGACCCCGCCCCAGCCACAGGAGGAAACGGGGGCCCGAACGAGCGTCTGGTACTCCCGGATCCGGATACGGAAGATCGCTGATCTGCATGACGCCCCATGACTGGTCGAGTGTTCCAAACCGTGCCAGGTTCGCCTTCCGGACCGGGCGCGGGCAATTGATTTTCCGTCCGCCGGGGACCGCGGGGAAAGAGGTTTGCGCACGCGGCGGCCCGCACGATGCCTGGTCACGGGGGGAGCGCGCACCGGCGCTCACGGGCGGGTGGCGCGCTCCAGTTCGATCAGGGCCGAGTGGTAGCTCCGGCCGGTGGCCCGCTCCATGCCCACCTCGCACATCCGGTTCGACGACAGGTGTGCGTCGAAGGTCCGCGCGGTCACCTCCGCGGCCTCCCTGGCCGTCGCGGCGGCCGTCAGTTGCGGGTGCAGCAGGCCCCGGTCGCCGGCGAACGCGCAGCAGCCCGCGTCGTCCGGGACCACCACCTCGTCGGCGCAGGCCTCGGCCACCGCCCGCAGCTGTGGTTCGTGGCCCAGGTGACGCGTGGAGCAGGTGGGGTGGAGGACGGCCGAGCCCACCGTGCGCCGGACCTGCAGGTACGGCAGCAGCTCCTCCGCGGCCCACACGACCGAGTCGACGATCCGCAGCTCCTCGTGCAGCGACCGGTTGTCCGGCGTCAGGTACGGGACCACCTCACGGGCGATGCCCAGGGTGCAGGACGAGGCGTCGACGACCAGCGGCAGGCGCCCGCCGGCCGTCCAGCCCCAGGCCGCCTCGACGATCCGGTTGGCCATCACCCGGTTGCCCTCCTCGTAGCCCTTGGAGTGCCAGATCGTCGCGCAGCAGGTGCCCCTCACGTCGCGGGGGATCCAGACCGGTTTCCCGGCCCGTTCCGACACGGCCACCAGGGCCTGCGGCAGTGGCGGACCGGGCCTGTCGGCCGGCCCGCCGAAGATCCGGTTGACGCAGGCCGGGTAGTAGACGGCCTCGGCGCCAGGCCGCCGGGTCGCGGGCGGTTTCCCGGCGGCGCCGGGGATCTGCGGCAGCCACCGCGGTACCAGGTCCGGTCGTACGGCCCTGCGCGCGGCCCCGGTGGCCGCTTCCAGCACGCGGTTCCGGACCCGGTCGGGGACCCGGCCGGCGGCGGCGAGGGCCGCCCGGGCGGCGGTCTCGACGGCGCCGAAGTGCCGTGCGGCCAGCGCGGCGGCAGCCTCCTCGCGCCCGCTGTGCCGCCGGTGGCGGAAGTCCCGCATCAGCGCCCCGGTGTCGATCCCCACCGGGCAGGCGAGCCGGCAGGTCGAATCGCCCGCGCAGGTGTCCACCGCGTCGTAGCCGTAGGCGCCGAGCAGCCCGTCCAGCAGCGGCGAGCCGGGCTGCTGGCGGACCGTTTCGCGGCGCAGCACGATGCGCTGGCGCGGAGTGGTCGTCAGGTCCGCGCTCGGGCAGGCCGGTTCGCAGAACCCGCACTCGATGCAGGGATCGGCCTCCGCCTCCACCCGGGGAATGGTCTTCAGGCCGCGCAGGTGTGCTCGCGGGTCGCGGTCGAGGAGGATCCGCGGGGCGAGCACCCCGTCCGGGTCGACGAGCCGCTTGGTGCGCCACATCAGGCCAGCGGCCCCGGGGCCCCACTCCAGTTCCAGGAAGGGGGCCATGTTGCGGCCGGTCGAGTGCTCGGCCTTCAGGGAGCCGTCGAAGCGTTCCACGGTGAGCCGGCAGAAGGCCTCCATGAAGGCGCCGTACCGCTCGACGTCGGCGGGGTCGGCGGCGTCGAAGGCGAGCAGGAAGTGCAGGTTGCCGTGGGCGGCGTGACCGGCGACGGCGGCGTCGAAGCCGTGCTCCGCCTGGAGTTCGAGGAGGGCCGCGCAGGCCTCGGCCAGCCGGGACGGCGGCACCGCGAAGTCCTCGGTGATCAGGGTGGTGCCGCGGGCGCGGGCGCCGCCGACGGCGGTGACGAAGGCCTTGCGGGCCTTCCAGTAGCCGCTGATGGTCCCCGGGTCGCCGGTGAACCGGTTGGTGACCGACGGCACCGGGGCGACCAGGTCGAGGCCTTCGAGGGCCGCCGCCGCGCGGCGTGCGCACGCGTCCCGGCCGGCCGCGTCCGGAGCCCGGAACTCCACGAGCAGGGCCGTGGTCGTCCGGGGCAGCCCGGCCCAGTCGGCGGGCACCCCCTCGACGCCGACCGAGGCCCGCAGGGTGTTCCCGTCCATCAGCTCGACGGCGAGGGCGCCCGCCTCGTTGAAGCGGGGCACGGCCGCGGCCGCGGCGGGCAGTGTGGGGAAGAAGAGCAGTGCGGTGCACAGCTCGCGGTCGAGGGGGAGGGTGTCGAGGACGACCTCGGAGATGAAGCCGAGGGTGCCCTCCGAACCGACCATGAGCCCCCGCAGGATCTCGACGGGGGTGTTGCCGTCCAGGTAGGCGTCGAGCCGGTAGCCGGTGGTGTTCTTGATCTCGTACTTGGCGCGGATCCGCGCGGTCAGCGCGGGATCCGCCTCGATCTCCCGCTTGATCGCCATCAGCCCGCGGCAGAGGGCCGGTTCGGCGCGCGCCAGTTCCTCGTCGGCCAGCGGGTCCGCGGTGTCCACGACGGTGCCGCCGGGCAGGACGAAGGTGAGGGAGGACAGGGTGCGGTAGGAGTTCCTCGTGGTGCCCGCCGTCATGCCGGACGCGTTGTTGGCGACGACACCCCCGACGGTGCAGGCGATCGCGCTGGCCGGGTCGGGGCCGAGGACCCGGCCGTGGCGGGCCAGTGCGGCGTTCGCCCGCAGCACGGTGGTGCCGGGCCGGATGCGGGCCCGCCGGCCCTCCTCCAGCACCTCGACGCCCGCCCAGTGCCGGCGTACGTCGACCAGGATGTCCTCTCCCTGGGCCTGCCCGTTGAGCGAGGTCCCGGCGGCGCGGAAGACGACCTCCCGCTGCCGGCCGCGGGCGTAGGAGAGCACCGCGGAGATGTCGTCGATGTCCTCGGCGATCACCACGACCTGCGGCACGAAGCGGTAGGGGGAGGCGTCGGAGGCGTAGCGGACCAGGTCGGACACCTTCCACAGCACCTTCTCGGCGCCCAGCAGCTCCGTCAGCTCGCCACGGAGCGGCTCCGGCGTGCCCGCCGCCCGGTGCGGGGGGACCCGGTCGGGGGAGGGGCCGCCGAGGTCGCGCGGGTGCAGGGCCCCCGGCTCCGGTTCCAGCAGCGGCATGTGCGGCGGCATGTGCGACCCCTCGCCTCGGCGCGGCCCTCGAGTGGCCCATTCAGCAGGTGCGCTCCGCCGGGGCGTCCGACAGGGCGTTCAGCAGACCGCCGAGCACCTCGCGCTGGTCGGCGGTCAACGGAGCCAGGATCTCCTCTGCGGCGTCGGTCCGCGCGTTGCGCAGACGGCGCAGCGTGGCGCGGCCGGTGTCGGTGAGCTCGATCCTGATGACGCGGCGGTTCGCCGGGTCGGGCACGCGCCGTACGCACCCGGCCGCCTCCAGACCGTCGACCAGGGTGGTCACCGCGCGGGGGACGACCTCCAGCCGGGCGGCGAGGTCCGCCATCCGGGGCGGCTGCTCGCCCTCGTAATGCGAGACGAGGCGCAGCAGCCGACTCTGGGCGGGAGTGATCCCGAGCGGCTCCATGTGGCGCTTCTGGATCCGGTGGAGCCTGCGCGTCAGACGCAGGAGCTGTTCGGCGAGGAGGCGATCGGTGTCGGAGGCGGAGCTCATGCGGGAACGATATCAGGACCCCGTTCATTGTGAGCATAGGTAACAATGACCTATGCTCCTATGGTGCCGGCTCCGTCGGAGCCTCCTGTCCCCCGACCCCCGAGAGGGCGCCCATGCCACACGACGAACCGAAGTGGACCCCATCGAAAGACCCCCTCGATCCGACCCGGCCCGCCCCGGCGGAGCAGCCCCGGGAGCTGCGCCGGATCGTCGCGCTGTTCCGGCCCTACCGCGGCCGGCTGGCTGTCGTCGGCCTGCTCGTCTGCGCCTCCTCGCTGGTCGGCGTCGCTTCGCCGTTCCTGCTCAAGGAGATCCTCGACGTCGCGATCCCGCAGGGCCGCACCGGACTGCTGAGCCTGCTCGCGCTCGGCATGATCCTCACCGCCGTCGTCACCAGCGTCTTCGGCGTACTGCAGACCCTGATATCCACCACCGTGGGCCAGCGCGTCATGCACGACCTGCGCACCGCCGTCTACGCGCAGCTCCAGCGGATGCCGCTGGCCTTCTTCACCCGGACCCGCACCGGAGAGGTGCAGTCCCGCATCGCCAACGACATCGGCGGCATGCAGGCCACCGTCACCTCGACCGCGACCTCGCTCGTCTCCAACCTGACGGCCGTCATCGCCACCGTGGTCGCCATGCTCGCGCTCGACTGGCGGCTCACCCTGGTCTCGCTGCTCCTGCTGCCCGTCTTCGTGTGGATCAGCCGGCGGGTCGGGCACGAGCGCAAGAAGATCACGACGAAGCGCCAGAAGCAGATGGCCGCCATGGCCGCGACGGTCACCGAGTCGCTCTCGGTCAGCGGCATCCTGCTCGGCCGCACCATGGGCCGTTCCGAGTCCCTCACCGCCGCCTTCTCCGCCGAGTCCGAGAAGCTCGTCGACCTCGAGGTGCGCTCCAGCATGGCCGGGCGCTGGCGCATGTCCACCATCGGCATCGTCATGGCCGCCATGCCCGCGCTGATCTACTGGGCCGCCGGCGTCGCCCTCCAGACCGGCGCCCCCTCCCTCTCCGTCGGTACCCTCGTCGCCTTCGTCACCCTCCAGCAGGGACTCTTCCGGCCCGCCGTGAGCCTGCTGTCGACCGGTGTGCAGATCCAGACCTCGCTCGCGCTGTTCGCCCGCATCTTCGAGTACCTCGACCTGCCGGTGGACATCACGGAGCGCGCCGACCCGGTCCGCCTGGACCGCGCCAAGGGCGAGGTCGCCCTGGAGGACGTGCACTTCACCTACGACTCGGAGAACGGCCCGACCCTCACGGGGATCGACATCACCGTCCCGGCCGGCGGCTCGCTCGCCGTGGTCGGCCCGACGGGCTCCGGGAAGAGCACCCTCAGCTACCTCGTGCCCCGGCTCTACGACGTCACCGGCGGACGGGTCGCCATCGACGGCGTGGACGTGCGCGACCTCGACTTCGACTCGCTGGCCCGCTCCATCGGAGTGGTCTCCCAGGAGACCTACCTCTTCCACGCCTCCGTCGCGGACAACCTGCGCTTCGCCAAGCCGGACGCCACCGACGAGGAGATCACCGAGGCGGCCCGCGCCGCCCAGATCCACGACCACATCGCGTCCCTGCCCGACGGCTACGACACCCTGGTCGGCGAGCGCGGCTACCGCTTCTCCGGGGGCGAGAAGCAGCGGCTCGCCATCGCCCGCACCATCCTGAGGGACCCTCCGGTGCTCATCCTCGACGAGGCCACCAGTGCCCTCGACACCCGTACGGAGCATGCCGTCCAGCAGGCCATCGACCGCCTGTCCGCGGGGCGCACCACCATCACCATCGCGCACCGGCTGTCGACCGTGCGCGACGCCGACCAGATCGTGGTCCTCGACGGGGGGCGCATAGCCGAGCGCGGCACCCATGAGGAGCTCCTGAAGGCGGACGGCCGGTACGCGGCCCTGGTCCGCCGGGACCGGGACGCCGCGCTCGCCCCCGAGCCGCCGGAGGACGCACAGCTGGCTCCGGTGAATGTGTGACCGTATGACCGGCGCACGGGTCGGATGACGGAAAAAGGATGGTATGCGGGTTAGCGTTCCGGCATGAGTCATGCGTACCGGCCGCCCCTGCGCCGATCCCGGCTCACCCGCCGGGGCCGACTGGCCCTCTTCCTCGGCATACTGATCGCGACCGGCGCGGTGGTCCTGGTCCCGGTCCTGCGGGGTGGGTACGGGCCGGAGCAGCCGCGCCGCCTGACGATCCCCGAGGGCTGGCGCGCCTCGCAGGTGTACGCCGCGGTGGACCGCGAACTGAAGCTCCCTCCGGGATCCGCGAAGGCGGCGGCGCTCGCCGTGGCCCCGGCACTGCCCGCAGAGGCCAAGGGGAACCCTGAGGGGTACCTCTTCCCGGCGACCTACCCGGTGACTTCGAAGACGACCCCGGCCACGCTGCTCGCCCACATGGTGCGCACGGCCCACGAGAAGCTCGCCACCAAGGCGGTGGCCGACGGCGGCAGGTCCCACGGGATGACCCCGTACCAGACGGCGACGATGGCCAGCGTGATCGAAGCGGAGGCCGAGAACCGCGCCGACATGGGCAAGGTCGCCCGGGTGGTGCACAACCGGCTGGCGAAGTCGATGCCGCTCCAGATGGACTCCACCATCAACTACGCGCTCAACCGCAGCACCGTCGACACCACGCTGAGCGACACCCGGATCGACAGCCCCTTCAACACGTACGAACGCCAGGGCCTCCCGCCCACCCCGATCGACAATCCGGGCCTGGAGGCGATGGCGGCTGCCGTCGCACCGACACCGGGCAACTGGCTGTACTTCGTCACCGTCAAGCCGGGGGACACCCGCTTCTCGGCGACGTACGAGGAGCACAAGAAGCACGTGGCGGAGTTCAACAAGCACCGCGCCGCCCACGCGGGCCCGCGCGCGGGCTGACGTCGCCCGGCCACAGGTCCGCCCGCAAGCAGGGCCGCCCGCCGGTCAGAGCACCGGCGTGGCGGTCCGGTCGCGGGACAGCAGCCGGCGGATCTCGCGGACCGCCGCCCCTCCCGCGCGGTTGGCGCCGATGGTCGATGCCGACGGGCCGTAGCCGACCAGGTGGATCCGCTCGTCCCGTACCGCCCGGGTCCCCTCGACGCGGATGCCGCCGCCCGGCTCGCGCAGGCGCAGCGGCGCCAGGTGGTCGACGGCCGCGCGGAATCCGGTGGCCCACAGGATGACGTCCGCGTCCACCCGGCTGCCGTCGGCCCAGGCGGCGCCGGCGGGGGTGATCCGGTCGAACACGGGCAGGCGGTTCAGGACGCCCGAGGCCAGACCGGCCCGGACGGCCTCGTTCAGCGGGAGGCCCGTCACGCTGACCACGCTCTGCGGCGGGAGCCCCCGGCGTACCCGCTCGTCCACCAGGGCCACCGCCGCCCGCCCCTCGGCCTCGCCGAAGCCCCCGTCGCGGAAGACCGGGGGCCGCCGCGTCACCCATGTGGTGCGCGCCGCCACCTCGGAGATCTCCAGCAGGTGCTGGACCGCCGACGTGCCGCCGCCCACGACGATCACCCGCAGGCCGGCGAACTCCTGCGGTCCCGGGTAGTTCGCGGTGTGCAGCTGCCGGCCGCGGAACGTCTCCTGCCCCGGGTAGCGCGGCCAGAAGGGGCGGTCCCAGGTCCCGGTGGCATTGATCAGGGCCCGTGCCGACCAGACACCGGCCGTGGTCTCCACACGCAGCCGACCGCCGTCCCCCTCGCGTACGGCCGCCACGTCCACCGGGCGCCGTACCCGCAGGCCGAAGCGGTCCTCGTAGGCGGCGAAGTACTCCCCGATCACCTCCGACGAGGGCCGCAGCGGGTCGGCGCCGGTCAGCTCCATGCCGGGCAGGGCGTGCATGCCGTGGACCCTGCCGTAGGTGAGCGAGGGCCAGCGGAACTGCCAGGCGCCGCCCGGGCGCGGCGCGTGGTCGAGGACCACGTGGTCGAGCCCCGCCCGCGCCAGGTGGTACGCGCTGGACAGGCCCGCCTGCCCGGCCCCGACGACCACCACGTCCACGGCTCCGTCGCTGTCCCGGTCCGTGCCCGCGTACCCGCCGCCCGTGCTCCGCATCAGATCGTTCACGGTTCTACCAACTCGCGGAGGCCGCGGGATCTTCCCGCCGTTACGCCCCCCGGGCTCCGGCGGGCGCGCGCAGTGTGGCCAGGACCGGCCGGTCGGGCTGAAGGGTGAGCCCGGGGAAGACCCCGGCCCGCTCGCTCCCACTGTCCAGATGGAACCGCTGCCCCAGGACGGCCAGTACGAGCGCGGCCTCCACCAGCGCGAACCGCGCGCCCAGGCAGGCCCGCGGGCCGCCGCCGAAGGGGAACCAGGCGTGCTCGGGCACCCGGTGCGGGGCGTCGTCGTCCCACCGCTCGGGGCGGAAGGCCTCCGGCTCCGGGAACCACCGCCGGTCGCGGTGCACCGACCAGGGGCTGGTCCACACCGACGTCCCCGCCGGCACGGGGCGCCCGCCGAGGGTCGCGCCCTCGGTGGCCACCGCCGAGATCAGCCAGATCGGCGGATAGATCCGCAGCGTCTCCTTGACCACCTGCCGGGTCCACGGCAGCCGTGCGTAGTCGTCGTACGTCGGCAGGCGTCCGCCGAGCACCCGGTCCAGCTCCTCCGTCAGCCGGGCCCGCGCCTCCGGCGCCCCCGACAGCAGCTGCCAGGCCCAGGTCAGGGTGGTCGAGGTGGTCTCGTGCCCGCCGATGTACAGGGTGATCGATTCGTCCCGCAGCTCCTTGCGGGACAGCGGGCCGCCGTGTTCGTCGCGCGCCGCGAGCAGCCGGCTCAGCAGGTCGTCCCGCTCCGCGCCGGCCGCCGACGCCGCCTCGTGCTCCCGTATGACGTGCTCGATCTCCCGGTCGAGGACCGCCACCGCCTCCCGCATGCGGCGCCGGCCGGGGGTGCGCACCCACGGCGGCAGGAACAGCGTCAGCCCGCGGAACTCCGCGCCGAGTTCGCGCTGCGCCGTGGCCATCGCCGCGCTGATGGGCGCCTCCCGGCCCGCGGCGTCGCTGCCGAACAGCGTGCGCACGGCGATCCGCTGGGTCAGGCCGGCCATCTCCCGGTGCACGTCGATCCGCGCGCCCTCGTGCCAGCCGCGGGCCAGCGCGTCCGCGCACTCCACCATGGTCGCGGCGTACGAGCGGACCTGGCGCGGCCGCACGGCGGGCTGGACCAGGGCCCGTTTGCGCCGCCAGTCGTCCCCGGTGGCCACGACCACCCCGTCGCCGAGCAACTGGTGGAAGGCCCAGCCCAGTTCCGTCGGCCTGAAGGTGGATTCGACGGCACCGAGCAGTTCACCGGCGTGCTCGGGCAGGGAGACGAGGATGTTGCGCTTCGGGCCGAGGGACCAGGGCACCCAGTCCCCGTGGCCGTCGCGCAGGGATTCGAAGAAGGCCAGCGGATCACGGGCGAAGGCGGGCAGGTTGCCGAGCAGGGGCCACGGGCGCGGGCCGCCGCCGCGGGTGCCCGGGTGCAGGGTCGCGGTCACGCAGGCATGGTGACAGCCGGGCCCGCAGGGCACCAGAGCCCGTCCCGGACCCGCCCGCCCGTCCCGGGGCCACCGGAGCCCGGACCCGCCCGTCCCGGGCCCACGGGAGCCCGGACCCGCCCGCCTGGGACCCGCCTCTCCCGGGACAGGACCGTTCCGGTGGTCCGTCAGACGGTCCCGCGCGCGGCCCGCGACGCCGCGCGTGCGCTCAGCCACGCGTACGCGGCGTCCGCGCTGAACTCCGGCTGCCCGCCCCGGAAGAGGAGCCCGGCGGACGCGAAGGCCGGGTCGTCCGCGATGTCCGCCGCGTACGGCACCACCACGCAGCCCATGCCCGCGGCGTGCGCGGCCCGCGCCCCCGGCGCCGCGTCCTCCACGACCACGCAGTCGGCCGGCTCGGCGCCCAGCCGGCGGGCCGCCTCCAGGAACACGTCCGGGGCGGGCTTGCCCCGCGCGACCTCCTCGGCGGACACCACCGTGGTCAGCGACGCGTCCAGCCCGGTGCCCGCCAGCACGGCGTCGATCGCCTCGCGGGAGGAACCGGAGGCCACGGCCATCGGCACCCCCTCGGCGTACAGCCGCTCGACGAGCCCCCGCATCTGCGGGAAGACCTCGGTCCGGGTGCGCGCGAGTTCGAGGTAGGCGGCGTTCTGCTCGGCGAGCAGCTGCTCGACGGGGGCCGGGATCCCGTAGCGGTCCTTGAGGATCTCCAGGGTCTCCAGCGTGCCGATGCCGATGAAGCGCGAGTGCTGTTCCCACGTGAAATCGGGGACGCCGTGCCGCTCCAGTGTGCGGCGCCCGGACTCGTAGTAGTTCGGCTCGCTGTCCACGAGAGTGCCGTCGAGATCGAATATGACGGAAATCATCCGCTGTGCCCGTCCTGCCTGTCGCGTCCCGTTCCGATGATCCTGTCAGGTTTTGCGGGCATTGCGGCCCACGGATTCGACCAGCGGCAACAGCCGGTGCGGGACCCGCTCGCGCAGGGCCACCTCCGTCCGGGTGCGGACCACGCCCGGGAGCCGGATCAGCCGCTGGATCACGTCCTCCAGGTGCTCGTTGTCCCGGGCCGCCACCCGCGTCAGCAGGTCCCCGCCACCCGTGATGGAGAAGGCCTCGATGATCTCCGGTACGGCGGCCAGGGCGTCGCCCACGTCGTCCAGATGGCCCTGGGTGACCTCGATGTGCACGAAGGCCAGCACCGGATGGCCCAGCGCGGCGGGGGAGAGCACCGGCCCGGTCCCGGTGATCACACCCGTGCGCTCCAGCCGGTCCAGCCGGGCCTGGAGGGTGCCGCGCGCGACCCCGAGGATCCGGGCGTACTCACGGACGCTGGTGCGCGGCTGCTCGATCAGCAGGCGCAGGATTCTGGTGTCGAGCTCGTCCACCGCCATGCCCGGACTTTACCAACGGCATAGTTCACGGCGATCGATCCCGGCCGCCCGCCGGCCCGGTGTGCAGCGGGGGCTGCCCCCGGTACACCAGGCCCACGACCAGCACCGCGGCGGCGGGCGGCAGCAGGAGCCAGCCCACCGGGCACCCGGCCCGGATCAGCAGGGCCCCGGCGAACCCGCCGGCGAACATGGCGAGGATCGACAGGCCGCGCAGCCGCCAGCCGGCCGTCCGGTACCCGTAGACGGCGACACGCCCCATGGCGGAGCCGCCGAGGAAGGCCGTCATCGACCGGGTGACCAGTGTCGTCGGCACACCGGGCACGTTCGCCCGCATGATCGTGGTGTTGCGCAGGCCCATCGCCAGCGCCAGAACCGCCGTCACCGCCAGGTGCCGCGGCGTCGGTGCCCCGTACTGCGGCGCCAGCCCCCACGCCGCGGCCGCGGCGGCCAGGAGCAGCCCGGCCTCGACGAGGAGGCCCATGATGAACCAGCGCCGGCCCCGGGCCTCCGACACGGCCTCCAGATGAGAGCCGCAGACCACCCCGAGGACGAACGCGGCCAGCGAGATCCCGGCGGGGAGCGTCGGCAGGTTGCCCGCCTGCGCCGCGCCGAAGGCCAGGAACAGCACGTTCCCGGTCTGCATCGCCGTGAAGGCGGGCCCGAGCGCGAGCAGGCTGACCGCCTCGATCACCCCGGTCACCGCGGTCAGCGCGACCATCAGCGCCGGCATGTGCGGCGGGAGCAGCGCACCGGCCGTCCGCGCGGCCCTCCGGTCCTCGTCCATGACGCCCGACAGTGACACGCCCGCCGGATCCTCCCGCGCCGACATGCCGGAAGGCATAGGGTCCCAAGGGTGAGCGACCTGTTGCTGGTGAGGCACGGCGAGACCGCCTGGAGCGCCGACGGACGGCACACCGGGCGCACCGACATCCCGCTGACCGCGCGCGGGGTCGAGGAGGCCATCTCCCTGGCCCCCTACTTCCGGGGCCGGCGGCCCGCCCTGGTGCTGACCAGCCCGCTGCGCCGGGCCGTGGCCACCGCCGAGCTGGCCGGGCTCCCGGGCGCCGGCACCGACTCCGACCTGTACGAGTGGGACTACGGCGGCTACGAGGGCATCACCACCGCGGAGATCCACAAGGCCACGCCCGACTGGTCCCTGTGGACCCACGGCGTCCCGCCCGGCGACGCCGAGCACCCCGGCGAGAGCTCCGCCCAGGTGGGCGTACGCGCGGACCGGGTCCTGGCCCGGGTGGCCCCCGTGCTCCGCGCGGACGACGGCGACGTGGTGCTCGTCGCCCACGGCCACTTCCTGCGCGTCCTGACCGCCCGCTACCTGCGCCTGGAGCCCGAGCACGGACGGCTCTTCCTGCTGCGCACGGGCACCGTCAGCACCCTCTCGACGGAACACGGCCTCCCGGTGATCGCGGGCTGGAACACCCGCCCCTGAGACGGGCGCTCTCGCCTCGCGCGCCGGGGCCGCCTGCGTGAACATGCGTACATGAGCCATGAAGGTGCGGGTGACGGCGCCGGGACGCCCACCCGGGAAGCGGGGCTCAAGCCCAACGCGATCGGGTTCCTCGACGCGCTCGTCATCGGCCTGAACTCGACCTCGCCCGCCTACTCCCTGGCCGCCGTCCTCGGGCCGATCGTGGCCCTGGTAGGGATCTACGCGCCCGGCGTCATCCTGGCCTCCTTCGTGCCGATGCTGATGATCGCCGCCGCCTTCTACTACCTGAACAAGGTGGACCAGGACTGCGGGACGACGTTCTCCTGGGTGACCCGGGCCATGGGCCCGTGGGCGGGCTGGCTCGGCGGCTGGGCGATCGCCATGACCGGCGTGCTCGTCATCGGCTCGCTCGCCGACGTCGCCGTCAACTTCGGACTGCTCGCCTTCGGACTGGACGACTGGGCCGCGAACGCCTGGATCCGGCAGGGCCTGACCGTCGCCGTGATCCTGGCCATGACCGCGATCTGTGTCATCGGCACCGAGCTGTCGGCCCACCTCCAGGACATCCTCATCCTCGCCCAGGTCTTCTTCCTCCTCACGTTCGCGGTGGTCGCCCTCTACCGCATCTACGCCGGCACCAGCAGCCTGGAGGAGATCGAGCCGAGCATCGGCTGGCTCAACCCCTTCGGCGCCGGCGGCGCCGCCCTCACCGGCGGACTGCTGCTCGGCGTGTTCATGTACTGGGGCTGGGAGTCCGCGGTCAACCTCACCGAGGAGGTCGAGAACTCCGCGACGGCGCCCGGCAAGGCCGGCATCTGGTCGACGGTCATCCTCCTGGTCACCTACCTGTCGGTGTGCATCGCGGTCGTCGGCTACGCGGGCACCGTCTTCCTCGCCGAGAACGCCGCCGAGGAGGAGGCCATCTTCGCCGTGCTCGCCCACGAGGTCATGGGCGGCTGGGACTGGGTGGTGCTCCTCGCCGTCTGCACCTCCGCGCTCGCCTCGACGCAGACCACGATCATCCCCGCCTCGCGGACCGCCCTGTCCATGGCCCGCCGGCACGCCCTGCCCCCACACCTCGCCCACATCCACCCGAGGTTCAGGACCCCGGACGTGAGCACCTGGTGGGTGGCCGGCATCGCCATCGGCTGGTACCTGATCGTCAACCAGATCAGCGAGAACGCCCTCCTGGACTCGCTCACCGCGCTGTCCCTGCTCATCGCCTTCTACTACGCGCTCACCGGCCTGGCCTGCGCCGTCTACTACCGGCGCCACCTGCTGGAGAGCCCCCACAACCTGCTGCTCATCGGGATCGGCCCGGTGATCGGCGCCGGCCTGCTGATCTGGCTCCTGGTGGAGTCGATCGGCGACATGTCCGACCCGGCGAACTCGGCCAGCGGAGTCTCCTGGTTCGGCCTCGGCCCGCCGCTCGTCATCGGGCTCGCCATCGCCGTCGTCGGCGTGCTCGTCATGCTGTTCTGGCGGGTACGGGACGGCCGGTTCTGGCAGGAGCGGCGAGGAGTCGTCGACCCCGCCCTCGTCCACACCAGGAAGCGATAGGCGGCCCGGCGATGTCAGTGGTCCTCGGTTACGACGAATCACCCGGCGCCGAGCGGGCCCTCCAGGTCGCTCTGGAGGTGGCCACCGCCTTCGGCGAACCCCTCGTCCTCGTCTACGGGGCGGCCGCCCCGGGCCCCACCGGCGAGGAGTCCCGCGCCCACCGCGAAGCCGTCCGCCAGGCGGGCCGCAGCGCCCTCGCGCACGCCGTCGAGGAGGCGGACGCCGCCGGTGTGCCGTCGACGGTCGAGGTGGCGGACGAGAAGCCCGCCCAGGCGCTGCTGGACGCCGCGGCGCGCCACGGCGCGCGGGTCATCATCGTCGGCAGCTGGGGCGACAGCCCCCTGCGCGGCGCCCTGCTCGGCTCCACCCCGCACAAGCTCCTGCACCTCTCGCCGATCCCCGTGCTGTGCGTACCGACCGAGAGCGCGCCGCAGCGGTGAAGCGGGCGCGCAGGCCGCCGACGCGCCTACGATGCCCCGATGACCGAACTCCAGCGGCTCCGAGCCGAACACGCCCCCGCCCTCCTCGCGTTCGAACAGGCCAACCGTGCCTACTTCGCCGCGTCGGTGCCCGACCGCGGAGACGCCTACTTCGCCGACTTCGACGCCCGGCACGGTGAACTCCTCGCCGGGCAGGCCGCCGGCCGTGACCACCTCCACCTGATCATCGGCGGCGACGGGGAGGTCCTGGGGCGGGTCAACCTGATCGACGTCGAGGACGGCTCCGCCGAACTGGGCTTCCGCGTGGCGCAGACGGCGGCCGGCCGGGGCCTGGCCACCAGCGCGGTCCGGCAGGTCCTGGTGCTCGCCGCGGACACGTACGGGCTGCGGACCCTGCGCGCCGCGGCGGCCGTCGACAACACCGGATCGCGCACGGTCCTGCAGCGCACGGGGTTCCTGCCGGTGGGGGAAACGGTGCTGGACGGCCGTCCCGCGATCAGTTACGCCCGGGATCTGCCGATCGGACGGCAACGGCCGGCGGGCGCCTGAAAGTCGTCGGGCATCCGCCGGCCGGGGTCGGCCGTCAGGGGCGGGCGAGCGCGTTCTCGGGTGCGGCCGGTGCCTCGTCCGCAGAGCGCGCCTCCTTGGCGCGCAGCCGGGTCAGCGCCGGGCTGGTGATCGCTGTCGTCACCAGTGCCATCAGCACCAGTATGGTGAACAACTGCGGCCCGATGACGCCGAGTTCCAGACCGACGTTGAGTACCACCAGCTCCGTCAGCCCCCGGCAGTTCATCAGGGCGCCGATCGAGAGGGCCTCCCGCCAGGGTCTTCCGCAGGCGCGTGCCGCGCCCGTGGCGCCGCCCCACTTGCCGAGGAAGGCCACCGCCAGGACGGCGGCCGTCCAGAGCCACAGCTCGGGCGAGGCCGTCAGCCCGCCGATGTCGGTGCGCAGGCCGGTGTGCACGAAGAACAGCGGCAGCAGCACGGGCACCGTGAAGGCGCGCAGCCGGGCCGCGGCGACCTCGATGCGCCCCCCGGTGCGCGGGGTGATCACACCGAAGAGGAACGCCCCGAACAGCGCGTGCACGCCGATCCGGTCGGTGGCCAGCGCGGACAGGCTCAGCCCGCTGAAGAGCGTCACCAGGACCACCGCGTCGCCGGCCCGGTCGGCGCGGGCCGCCCAGCGGGCCAGCAGCGGCCGTACGGCGTACAGCATGAAGAGCGTGAACGCGACGGCGAGCCCGGCCGTGGTGGCCGCCTCCACCGGGGAACCGGCCGAGGAGAGGGCCACCACCAGCGCCAGCAGGCACCATGCGACCACGTCGTCGACGGCCGCGCAGGCCATGGCGAGCGCCCCGAGCGGCGTCCCGTACAGGCCCCGGTCGATGAGGATCCGGGCCAGGACGGGGAAGGCCGTGATGCTCATGGCCACCGCCATGAACAGGATGAACGGTGTCCGGTCCACGCCGTCCGGGGCGAAGTCGCCGTACATCGTGACGGCGAGGAGCGCGCCGAGGGCCAGCGGCAGGAGCATCCCGGCCTGACTCACCGCGACCGCGACCCGGGTGTGGCCGCGCAGGTTCTTCAGGTCGAGCTCCAGCCCGACCAGGAACATGAAGGCGAGCAGGCCGAGTTGCCCGAGCACCGAGGTGTACGGCAGGACGGACGCCGGGAACAGCGCGTGCTGGGCCTGTGGCCAGATCCAGCCCAGCAGCGACGGGCCCAGCAGGATGCCGGTGGCGATCTCGCCCACCACCGGGGGCTGGCCGAACCGGCGGCAGACGGCGGCTCCCACCTGGCAGGCGAGGATCACCGCCGGGACGGCGACCAGCAGGGCGGGCAGCGGATCAGCGGACGACACGGGTGCCTCCTTCGGGGGCGCCGGGGCGCAGCGCGGCGGACGGGTCGAGGAGGGCGGCCGGCGGCGGGGCCGCGGCCGCGTCCGACCACCGGGCGTAGCGGCGCAGGCCGTACAGCAGGGGCTGCGGATCCTCCCGCAGGGTCACCCGGTGGACCTCGGCGAACACGGCCGTGTGGTCCCCGAAGCCGAGGGTCCTGACCACGGCGCAGTCCGCTACGGCGTGGGCGTCCGCGGTCAGGTGCGGTCCGCCGGCGCCCAGCGGCAGCCGCCACTCGACGCGGTCGAAGCGGTCGGCTGCGCCGGAGGCGAACAGGTCGGAGGCACCGCGGGCGCGTTCGTGCAGCAGGTTCAGGGCGAAGGCACCCTGGCCGAGGACCACCGCGAGCGTCGGGCTCGCCGACCGTACGCACACCACGACGGTGGGCGGGTCCAGTGCGACGCTCGCAACGGAACTGCAGGTCAGGCCGTGGGGAACGGCGTCCTGGTCCAGGGTGGTGACGATGGACACCCCGGTGGGGAAGGCGGCCATGAAGGGCCGGAGGTCCGCGCGGCGGTCTCTTGCCGAATCGTCCGGCGCGGCGGGATGGGGCGCGGAGCGGTGGGGCATGTCTGACTCCTGAGGTGGCTGGAAGCGACTGCGGCCCGGCAGCCGGCGAAGTGCCGTGCTGCCGGGCCACAGGGGCGGAGGGCCTTACGCGCCGTGGAGTTGGCGCAGGTAGTCGTACGCGCTGGGGAGGGTCTCCAGCAGGTTCTGCTGCTGGCGCTTGACGGTGTCGAAGAGGGGCTCGGCGCCGGCCACCGACTCGGGCCGGTGCGCGAGGGTGGGCAGCGGGGCGTCCGGCTCCAGACCGAGGCCGGCGAAGATGCAGTAGTAGCTGCCGTTGGTCCAGAAGTTGCGGAACTCCGCCTCGAAGTTGCCGTAGTACGTGGACTCGTCGGTGATCGGGGAGTTGATGGGCAGGCCGGCCTTGTAGGCGGAGATCTTCTGCTTGATGTTGT
The DNA here is from genome assembly GCF_024666385.1 of Streptomyces yangpuensis. Classification (NCBI taxonomy): domain Bacteria; kingdom Bacillati; phylum Actinomycetota; class Actinomycetes; order Kitasatosporales; family Streptomycetaceae; genus Streptomyces; species Streptomyces yangpuensis. The sequence continues at coordinate 950,920 of NZ_CP102514.1, read as the reverse complement.
CGGGGAGGACCAGCTTCTTGTTGGCCTGCCAGAACGGCGTGTCGTTGCGCGGCGCGTAGAAGAAGTGCGCCTGGATGAAGTCGCGGGTGTCGTCGAACATCACCTCGATCTCGTTGTTGAAGCTGTCGATCAGACCCTTGTTGAAGGTCTTGTCCGGGAAGTGCTTCGCCAGCTGGTAGATCGCGGCCGTGATGAAGTAGATGCCGGTCGACTCCAGCGGCTCCAGGAAGCAGGACGACAGGCCGATGCTGACGACATTCTTCACCCACGCGCGGCGGTTGCGGCCGACCCGGAAGCGGATGTGGTTGAACTTCGTCGAGTCGACGTCCAGGCCCCACATGTCGGCGAACTCGCGGGTGGCGGTGTCCTGGTCGGCGAACGTGCTGGAGTACACGTAGCCGGTGCCGAAGCGCCCCAGCATGGGGATCTTCCAGGCCCAGCCCGAGGACATGGCGATCGCCGAGGTGTAGGGCTCGACCCCGTTCGCCTCGTCGTCGTGCGGGACGGCCGTGGCCACCGCGCTGTCGCACAGCAGGTGGTCGCTCATGTCGATGAACGGTTCCTGCATCGCCTGGTTGATCAGCAGCCCGCGGAAGCCCGAGCAGTCCACGAACAGGTCGGCGTCCAGGGCCAGTCCGCCCTTGGTGTGCAGCGTCGTCACGTAGCCGCGGGAGTCCTGCTCGACCCGGACCATCTCGTCCTGTACGTGGTTCACGCCCTGCTTCTCGGTGGCGAACCGGCGCAGGAAGTCGGCCACCAGCTGGGCGTCGAAGTGCCAGGCGTACCGGGTGGCCGGCCGGCCGTCGAGCCAGCGCGGCGCCTTCATCGCGTCCATCACGGGGGGCTCGCGGAAGCAGGCGTAGTCGAACGGCTCGGTGGTGCGGCCCTCGTACTTGCGCTTGAACCAGTAGTGCGACAGGGGCGTCTGGTCGTAGTCGGGAAGCAGCCCGAACGGGTGGTAGAAGTGGTCCGGCCCGCCGCCCGGCAGCTCGCGGGCCGTCGACTCGCCCTGTCCGTCGGTCCGCCAGTTCACGAAGCGCACGGCCATCTTGAAGCTGGCGTTGCACTCCCGCATCCACTCGTCCTCGGCGATCCCCAGGTAGTCGAAGAAGGAACGCTGCAGGTTGGGCACGGTGGCCTCGCCGACGCCGATGCGCGGGATCGTCGGCGCCTCGAGCACGGTGATGTCGACCGTTCCCTGCAGCGCCTTGCCGAGATACGCGGCCGTCATCCAGCCGGCCGTGCCGCCTCCCAGGATGACGACCTTCTGAAGCCGGGTGTCGGTGCTGGTCATGAAACAGCCCTCATTTCGGAGTCGGCGGTACGGGTGGTCGTGCTCATCAGTGTCGAAAAACGCCCTATCACCGCCCTACACCGCAAAGATCCGGCCGTTGTAGGCCCGATATAGGCCCTACGAACAGACTCTTCGCAGGCACAGCGGCAGGGCGGACGACACGACCGGGAGGACGCGATGACCACCGCAGCGACCGAGACAGCGGGGCCGGCGGTACGCGTCCGCTTCCTGGGCGATTTCGAGCTGACCGTGAACGGCACCCCCGTACGGCGCTGGCGGGCCGGCAAGGCCCGCGGCCTCTTCCAGTACCTCGTGGTCCACCGCGGCCAGATGCTGACCCGCGACCGGCTCTACGAGTCGCTGTGGCCCGGCGCCGACAGCACCGCGGGCAGCTCGCTCAAGGTCGCCGCCCACGCCCTGCGCCGGGTGCTCGACGCCCACCCCGACCGCCCCGGCGACTCCGGGATCCAGCTGGTCTACCGCGACTTCGGCTACGTCCTGCACGTCACCGGCCTGTGGTCCGACCTGGACCGCTTCCAGGAGCTCGTGCACACCGGCCTGCGGGCCGCCACCGCGGGCGACACCGCCCTGGCCAGGACCCGACTGCGGGCGGCCATCGCCCTCTACGGGGGTGAGTTCCTGCGCGGCGAGAGCGCCGACTGGGTCGTCGAACAGCGCGAGTACCTCAGGGCGCTGGTCCTGCGGGCCCTGGGCGTGCTGCGCACCGACGCCGAGGACCGCGAGGACTTCGTGGAACTGATCGAGCTCTGCAAGCGCACGCTGGAGATCGACCGCCACCACGAGGAGACCTACCGGGCGCTGATGGCCGCGCACGGCCGGCGCGGCGAACTGGCCTGCGTACGCCGCTGGTACGAGCTGTGCGCGCGCCGGATGCGCGACGAACTGGCCGTGGCCCCGGGCCAGGAGACCCAGCGGCTGCTGCGCGCCCTGATCCCGGCCGCCGCCCGTGCGGCCGCGCCCGCCCCGGCGTCCGTCGGCGGCGCACCCGCCACGGTCCGCGCGCTGCGGCCCGCCGGGCGCCAGCCCGGAACACCCCCATGGAGCGTCGAGGTCCGCACTCCCGCCCTGGCCCGCCCCGTGCGCAGGGCCAGGCCCGACAGCCGGGCGCCGGGCCTGCTGGCCCGCACCGCCGACCCCGCGACCGCGTGACCGCGCGACCGCGACCGCGACCGTGACCGTGACCGGTATCGCGACCGCCTGACGAGCCGGCCCGCGACCGTGACCGTACGCCCCGTGAACACTGCGCCCCCGTAAACACTGCGCCCCCGTGACACTGCGCCCCCGTGACCTGTGACCGACACAGCTGTTCAGCGAGCCCGTGAAATCCGTGACCGAGTGAGGACCCCACCGTGACCGTGCTGACCGTGCCGCCCGTGCCGCAGGACTCCAGACCGCCCGGCGGCGAATCCGACGCGGCCCTGCCGCCCCGCCACACCGACCAGTGGATCGGGGGTGCCTGGGTCGCCTCCGAGGCCGACGGCCGCCTCGTCGTGACCGACCCCGCCACCGAGCGCCCCCTGGCCACCGTCCCCGCCGGCACCGCCCGGGACGCCGACCTCGCGGCCCGCGCCGCCGCCGCGGCCTTCGACGGCTGGGCGGCCACCCCGCTGCGCGAGCGGGCCGCCCTGCTGCGCCGGGTCGTCCAGGCCATGGAGGTACGGGCCGACCGCTTCGCCGAGGTCATCACCGCCGAGGTCGGGGCGCCCGCCCGGATGGCCCGCCACACCCATGTCGGACTCTCCCTCGGCATGGCCGCGCACTGCGTCGAGACCGCCGCCTCCTACGCCTTCGAGGAGCGGGTGGGCCACTCGCTCGTCGTGCGCGAGGCCGCCGGCGTGGCCGCCTGCATCACCCCCTGGAACACCCCGCTGCTGCTCACCGTGCAGAAGATCCTCCCGGCGCTGGCCGCCGGCTGCACCGTCGTGCACAAACCGAGCGAGATCACCCCGCTGCACGCCCGGCTGCTCGCCGAGGCGATCGCCGAGGCCGACCTGCCCCCCGGCGTCTTCAACATGGTCGTCGGCACCGGCGACACCGTCGGCACGGCACTGATCACCCACCCGCTGGTCGACGTGGTCTCCCTGACCGGCTCCACCCGGGCCGGGCGCGAGGTCTCCGCGCTCGGCGCCGACCGGATCAAGCGCGTCCACCTCGAACTGGGCGGCAAGAACGCCAGCCTCGTCCTCGACGACGCCGACCTGGCCCCGGCCGTCGCCGCCACCGTCGACCAGATGCTCTTCAACACCGGCCAGACCTGCCTGCAGTGGAGCAGGCTGCTGGTGCCGCGCGAGCGCCAGGACGAGGCGGTGGAGCTCGCCGTCCGGGCCATGGACGGCTACGTCACCGGCGATCCGCGCGATCCCGCGACCGACCTCGGCCCGCTGGTGTCCGCGGCCGCGCACGCCCGCGTCACCGGATACATCCGGCGCGGCGCCGAGGAGGGCGGAGCCCGCCTGGTCCACGGCGGCCCCGACCGGCCCGCCGGCCTGGACACCGGCTACTACGTCCGGCCGACGGTCTTCGCCGACGTCGATCCGCTCACCACCATCGCCCAGGAGGAGATCTTCGGGCCGGTGCTGTCCGTCATCCCCTACGACGACGAGGAGCAGGCCGTCCGGATCGTCAACGGCACCCGCTACGGCCTGCACGGCGCGGTCTGGTCCGGCGACGACGCCCGCGCCCAGCGGGTCGCACGCCGCTTCCGCTCCGGCCTGGTCGACGTCAACGGCGGCCAGTTCAACCCGGCCGCGCCGTTCGGCGGGTTCAAGCAGTCCGGGATCGGACGCGAGTGCGGCACGGCCGGACTGGAGTCCTTCCTGGAGACCAAGTCGATGCAGCTCCCGCAGGGCGAGGGCGGCCAGGTGGTCGGCCCGCGGCTGCGCGCCACCGAGGCCGCCCGCCCCGCGGACACCGAGAGGAACGACGGATGACCGAGCCCCACGCCGGGCCGGCCGGGGCGGACACCCCGGGCGGGCTCCCGCCGCTGTTCGCCCGCCTGGAACGGTGGACCCGCGAACAGCCGAACGAGACCGCGGTCAAGGCCGTGGACGGCAACCTCACCTACGCGGCGCTCACCGCCCGCACCGCCCGGTACGCCGCCGCCCTCGCCCGCGCCGGAGTCGGCCCGGAGAGCACGGTCGGGCTCCTGCTGGGCCGCTCCCGCGAGAGCGTGCCCGCCCTGCTCGCCGTCTGGAGCCTGGGCGGGACCGCCGTACCGCTCGACCCCGGCCACCCGGTGGAGCGGCTCGGCGGCGTCCTGCGCGACGCCGGGGCCGCCGTCCTGGTCGCCACCGGTGTGCCCGCCGGCCTGGAGACCGGCGGGACCCTCCTGCTGACCCCCCGTGAGGTCCGCCGCGGCGCCCCGGGGGCCCTCGGCGTGACCCTGCCCGCCGCCGACACCTGCGCCTACCTCATCTACACCTCCGGAACCACCGGCCGCCCCAAGGGCGTCGAGGTCACCTACCGCGGCCTGGACACCTTCGTCGAGGCCCTCGCCGGGCTCGGCCTGCCCCCCGGCGGACTCGGACTCAACGCCGTCTCGCCCGCCTTCGACGGCTGGCTCTGGTGCACCCTGCTCTACCTCGTCCACGGCCAGGGGGTGGCCCTCACCGACCTCTCCCTCGACGGACTGCGGCAGGCCGCCGCGGAGGGCCGCGAACCGCTCCCCGCCGGACTGCGCACGGTCTCCCTCACCCCGTCGCTGCTCGCCGCCCACGGCGCGGGACTCGACTCCGCCGAGGTCGTCGTCGTCGCGGGGGAGGCCTGCCCGGCCGCACTCGCCGAGCGGTTCGCCGACGGCCGCAGGCTGCTCAACGTGTACGGGCCGACGGAGGTGACCATCGCCGCCACCTGGGCCGACAGCCGACGAGGGGACGACGTGACCACCATCGGACGACCGCTGCCCGGCTACCGGGCGTACGTGCTGGACGAGGAACTGCGGCCGGTGCCCGCGGGCACCGAGGGCGAGCTCTACCTCGGCGGGCCCGCCGTCGCCCGCGGCTACCGCGGCCGCCCCGGACTCACCGCGAGCCGCTTCCTGCCCGACCCGTTCCAGGGCGGCGGCACCCGCATGTACCGCACCGGCGACGTGGTGATCCGCCGCGACGGGGGCGAACTGGAGTACCGGGGGCGCCGGGACGACCAGGTGAAGATCCGCGGCCACCGCATCGAACTCGGCGAGGTGGAACGCGTCGCCGCCGAACTCCCCGAGGTCGTGGCCGCCGCCTGCTGCCCGCTGCCCCCGGGCCAGACCCTCGGCCTCGCCGTCGTCGCGGCGCCCGGCGTCGACGACCCGGCCGGACTCGCCACCCGGGTCGTGGAGCGCTGCCGCAAGCAGCTGCCCGCGGCCGCGGTACCCGCCACGGTGCGCGTACTGGACCGGATCCCGACCCTGACCACCGGCAAGGCCGACCGCGCGGCACTCGCCCGGGCCCTGGCCGAGCCGGAGGGCGCCGCGCCCGGCACGTCCGGGGGCGGCCCGGTGAGCCCCAGCGAGCGCACCGTGATGGCCGTGTGGGCCGAGGTGCTCGCCACCGAGGTCCCCGGCCCCGACGCGGACTTCTTCGACCTGGGCGGCCACTCCCTGGCCGCCGCCCGCGTGGTGTCGGAGCTGCGCCGCACCACCGGTCTGCGCGTCGGCCTCGGCGCGCTGCTGGCCCGGCCGACGGTCGCCGACGTGGCCGCCGAGATCGACCGGCTCGCCGCCGAGCAGGCCGCGCCCGCCACCGGCGCGGCCGACGCCGCCGAGGGGGCGTAGGCCATGGGCACCTGGATCTCCACCTGGACGGCGGACCCCGCCGACCCGGCCCTGCCCGTGCTGCTGTGCCTGCCCCCCGCCGGGGCCGGCTGCCAGCAGTTCCGCGCCTGGCAGCCCGCGCTGGAGGGCACCGCGCAGGTGTACGGCGTACAGCTGCCGGGCCGGGAGAACCGCTGGCGGGAGCCCATGCCGGACACCTTCGACGAGGCCGTCGACGCCATCGCGGCCGAACTGGTGTCCACCGTCGGGAGCCGGCCGCTGATCGTCTTCGGCCACAGCTTCGGCGGCCTCCTCGGCTACGAGGTCTCCCGCCGCGTCACCCCGCGCGCCCTGGTGGTCAGCGGCTGCCGGGCCCCCGGCCACTGGACCGGAGCCGGCCGCGGCATCGTCGACGACGGGGAGGAGCTGGACAAGCTCTTCGACACCGCCGGCCTCGATCCCGAGCTGCTCGACGAGGACACCCGGGCGCTGATGGTCGCCATGCTCCGCAAGGACGCCCAGCTGTCCCTCAGCTACGTCCACCGGCCCGGCGTCCGCCTCTCCGTACCCGTGCACGCCTGGGGCGCCGACGGCGACGAGACCGTCAGCGCGGCCGACCTCGACGGCTGGGCCGCGGTCACCACCGGCGGCTTCACCCGGCACACCACCACCGGCGGCCACCACGCCGTACTGCGCCGCCCCGAGCCCGTACTGGACCACCTGAGCGCCCTGCTGCGCGGCGAGGGAGCATCCCTCGCCCCGACCGCGACCGCCTGACAGCCCGCCCGCAACCCATCGGCCCGAGCCCGGAGGACACCGTGCCCACCACCCACCAGGTCCTCGTGAACCACGAGGGGCAGTACGCGCTGTACCCCGCCACGCGCGAGACGCCCGACGGCTGGACGCCGGCCGGCTTCGACGGCACCGAGGACGAATGCGCCGCCTTCGTCGACGCCCACTGGCCCGACATCCGCCCGCTCAGCCTGCGAGGAGCCTGAGATGGAGATCGACCTGCTCGACCCGGGCCCCTTCGGCCGCAACGACTTCTGGCCGACGTTCACCTGGCTGCGCGCCAACTCGCCGGTCCACTGGCACCCCGAGCCCGGCAGCGACGACGGCGGCTTCTGGGCGCTGAGCCGGCACCGCGACATCATGAAGGTGTACGCCGACAGCGACACCTTCACCTCGGGCCGCGGGATGCGCCTGGGCAGCGACCCGGCAGCCGTCGCCGCCGTCGCCCAGCGCATGCTCATCGTCTCCGACGTCCCGCACCACACCCGCCTCAAGCGGGCCCTGGGCCAGGCCTTCGGACCCCAGCAGATGCCGCGCCTGGAAGCCCTCGTCGAGCAGGTCGTCGCCGACCTGGTCACCGAGGCCGCCGAAGCCGACGAACTGGACTTCATCGACCTGGCCAAACAGCTGCCCAACCGGGTGGTGTGCGCCATCCTGGGCATCCCGCGCGCCGACTGGGCCTGGATCGGCGCCCTGACCACCGACGCCTTCGACTCCCCGGACGAGGCGGTGCGCAGCAACGCCCACTCGGAGATCTTCCTCTACTTCATCGAGCTGCTCGCCGAGCGCCGGGCCCGCCCCGGCGAGGACCTGGTCAGCCAGATCGCCCACGACACCCTCGTGGACGAGGGCGACGGCAGCGAACGGCCGCTCAGCGACCACGAGATCGTCTTCAACCTCAACGGCGTCCTCTCCGGCGCCAACGAGACCACCCGCTACTCGGCGGCCGGCGCGGTCCACATGTTCGCCGAACACCCCGACCAGTGGCGGCTGCTGCGCCGCCTCGGCCCGGACGGCATCGCCCCCGCGGTCGAGGAGATCCTGCGCTGGACCACACCCGGGGTGCACGCCCTGCGCACCGCCGCCCACGACACCGAGATCGCCGGGACGCCCATCGCCGCCGGCGCCCGCGTCACGCTGTGGAACGTCTCGGCCAACCGGGACGAGGATGTCTTCGCCGACCCGCACTCCTTCCGGGTCGACCGCCGCCCCAACCGGCACGTCGCCTTCGGCCACGGCCGCCACCTCTGCCTCGGCGCCCGCCTCGCCCGCTTCGAACTCGGCGCCCTGCTCACCGAGATGCTCGCCGTACTGGACGGGTTCGAACTGACCGGTCCCGCCACCTTCAACTCGTCCAACTTCACCTGGGGGATCAACAGTCTCCCCGTGCGGCTGCTGCGCAGCCCAGCCTTCGCGAAGTAAGAAAGGGCCCGTACTGTGACCACCGCACTCGTCGACTTCAACCGTTCGGACGCCGCGTTCCCCGCGACCGGGTATCCCGAACTCCTCGCCGGGCAGGCCGCCCGCACCCCGACGGCCACCGCCCTCGCGCACGGCGACCGCTCCTGGACCTACGCCGAACTGGAGGCCGCCACCAACCGCCTGGCGCACGCGCTGATCGCCCGCGGCGCCGCGCCCGGCACCCGGATCGGGCTCTGCTATCCGCGCAGCGCCGAGTACGTCCTCGGCTCCCTGGCGATCCTCAAGACGGGCGCGGCGATCGTCGCCCTCGACCCGGTCAACCCCGACGACCGGCTCGCCGCGATGATCCGCGACGCGGACCCGCTGCTGGTGCTCACCCCGGCCGAACTCGCCCGCCGGATACCCGAGGACGTCGCGCGGGCCGAGGTCGCCACCGCCGGACAGGGCATGCCGGACACCGCACCCGCGTCCGTGACCGGACCCGACACCGTCAGCCACCTCATCTACACCTCCGGCTCCACCGGCACCCCCAAGGCCGTCCTGGAGCGGCACGGCGCGCTCACCAACCTGGTCCACTGGACCACCCGCGCCTACGGGGTCCGGCCCGGCGACCGCGCCTCCTGGATGTCCACCCCCGGGTTCGCCGTCCAGATCATGGAGTGGCTCGCCTACCTCCCGGCCGGCGCCGCGATCCACATCCCCGAGGCGGGGCAGGCGCAGACCCCCGAGCAGATCCGCGACTGGCTGGCCGGCGAGGGCATCACCCACACCATGCTGGTGGCCGCGCTGGCCGAGCCCGTGTGGGGGCTTGACTGGCCGGCGGAGACCGCGCTGCGGATCCTGGTGACCACGGCCGAGCGCGTGCACAGCTGGCCGCCCGTCGACACCCCCTTCCACGTGGTGATGACGTACGGCACCACCGAGACCACCAACGTCCTGTCCTGCCTCGACCTCGGCGCCGGCACCGACTTCACCAGCCAGGCCACCTCCGACGAGGTCCGCGCCACCCGCCAGGTCCCGGTCGGCGTACCCATCGCCAACCTGCGCGTCCACCTCCTGGACGAGGACGGCCGCCCGGTCCCCGAGGGCGAGGTCGGCCGGCTGCACGTCTCCGGGGCCGGGGTCGCGGCCGGCTACCACGGCCGTCCCGAGCTCACCGCCGCGAAGTTCCTCCCCAACTTCCTGCCCGACGACCCGCACCCGGTGCTCTACGACACCGGTGACCTCGCCCGCCGCCGCGAGGACGGCGCCGTCGAGCTCCTCGGCCGCTCCGACTCCCAGGTCAAGATCCGCGGCTTCCGCGTCGAGCTCGGCGAGGTCGAGACGCACATCGCGCGCCTCGACGGCGTCGCCGAGGCCGTCGTCGTCACCCAGGAGCGCGGCCCGGGTGACAAGCGCCTCATCGCCTACGTGTCCCCGGCCGGCGGGGCCGAACCCGACTCGGCCACGGTCCGCGCCGAGGTCGCCCGTACCCTGCCGTACTACATGGTCCCCGCCTCCGTCGTCGTGCTGCCCTCCCTCCCGCGGTTGCCCAACGGCAAGGTCGACCGCCGCAGCCTGCCCGAGCCCCCCGAGGGCCGGGACGGCGTCGGCGCCGGCTACGAGGCACCGCGCAACGAGGTCGAGGACGGCCTGAGCCGGCTGTGGGCCGACGCGTTCCGCACCGACGGCGTCGGCATCCACGACAACTTCTTCGAGCTGGGCGGGCATTCGCTGCTGGCCTTCCAGCTCATCGACGAGATCCGCCGCCGCTACGGCGTCGAGCTGAGCCTCTCCGACCTGTCCACCTGCCCCACCGTCGCCGAACTCGCCACCCTGGTCACCACCGAACGCGCCGGCGGACGCGGCTCCTTCGGCGGCCTCCCGGCGATCGTCCCGGACCCGGCCGCGCGCTTCGAGCCCTTCCCGCTGACCGAGAGCCAGCAGGCCCTGTGGATCGGCCGGGGCGGCCTCGTCGAACTGGGCAACGTCGGCTGCCACGGCTACTTCGAGTGGGAGAGCGAGAAGCTCGACGTCGAGCGCTTCGAGGGCGCCTGGCGCCGGCTCGTCGAACGCCACGACGCCCTGCGCACCCGCGTCCTGCCCGACGGCACCCAGCAGGTCTTCGAGGAGATCCCGGACTACGAGATCCCCGTCACCGACTTCGGCGGCCTCGACGAGGAGACCCGCGCGGCCGAACTGGCCGCCCTGCGCGAGCGGCTGTCCCACCAGGTGCTCGACGCCGACGCCTGGCCGCTGTTCGACGTGCGCATCAGCCTCCTCGGCGGCGGCCGGGCCCGGATCCACCTCTCGCTGGACTTCCTCGTCGCCGACGCCTGGAGCTACTTCCAGGTCCTCATCCCCGACCTGGTCACCTACTACGTGGAACCGGACGCCGAACTCGCGCCGCTGGAGCTGACCTTCCGCGACTACGTGCTCGCCGTCGGGAACTCGCTGCGCGACAGCGAGATCTACCGGCGCTCCGAGTGGTACTGGCGCGACCGCCTCGCCACCCTCCCGCCCGCCCCCGCGCTGCCCGAGCGCCCGGCCGACGCCCCCGAGCTGCCGGTCCGGTTCGAACGGCGCAGCCACGTCGTCTCCCCGGAGCAGTGGACCCGGATCCAGGAACGGGCGCACGCCCGCGAGGTGACCCCCTCCGGAGTGCTCGCCGCCGCCTACGCCGAGATCCTCGGCAGGGCCTGCGGACAGGCCCGCTTCACGATCAACTTCCCGCTCTTCAACCGGCTCCCGCTGCACCCGCAGGTCAACGCCCTGCTCGCGGACACCACCACCACCCTGCTGCTCGCCGTCGAACAGCAGGACTCCACCTTCGCCGGACGCGCGCAGGCCGTCCAGCGCCGCCTGTGGGCCGACCTGGAGCACCGCTACTTCAGCGGGGTGCAGGTCCTGCGCGAGCTGACCAAGCTGCGCGGCTCCCTCGCCCCGGCCATGCCCGTGGTGATGACCAGCCTCGCCGGCCACCCGCCGCAGTACGAGGAGACCGAACTGGGCGCCCCGGTCTACGGGATCTCCCAGACCCCCCAGGTCTCCCTCGACTTCCAGGTCTTCGAGAAGCCCGAAGGACTCACCTTCAACTGGGACTTCCTGCCCGCCGTCTACCCCGACGGGCTCATCGACTCCATGTTCGAGGAGTTCACCGCGCTGCTGGAGGCCCTCGGCGAGGACGAGGTCTGGGAGCGGTACTCCCCGCCGCCCGGCGAGGAGGACGCCGACGCGGCCAGGGCCGAGGAGCGCGACACCGGCGACGCCTGGGAGCGCTACTGGGCCGGCATCCGGCGCACCGGCCGCGGCGGCGACGTCATCTGGGACGCCGACAGCGGCGAGGAGTTCCAGTGGCTCCTCGACCAGGCGCAGCGCCACTTCCGCGCCGGCCTGCCGCTCATCGACCTCGGCTGCGGCAACGGCCGCTACAGCCGCGAACTCGCCCCGCACTACCCGAAGGTCGTCGGCGTCGACGTGTCCGTCAGCGCCATCGACCACGCCAAGCGCGAGGCGGAGGGCGTGCCGAACGTCGACTACCTGGCGATCGACATGACCGACGCCGAACAGGCCGCGGTCCTGGGGGAGGGGCCCTACAACATCTTCGTCCGCGGCGTCTTCCACGTCCTGGACACCGAGGCCCGGGCCCGGCTCGCCGCGATCGCCGACCGGCTGCTGGGCGACGAGGGCACGCTGATCGTGCACGAGCCCGACTACTCCAGCAACTCCTTCGGCTACCTCGGCTTCGTCGGCGGCAAGCGGGGCCGCGCCGAGGACCTGGTCGGCCCGCTGGAGGCGGCCGGCGTCCGGCACTCGCACCGCTTCACCCGGCCCGAACTGGCCGAGGCGTTCGGCGCCGAGGGCTGGGAGATCGTCGAGGACGAGGCGATCGAACTGCACGCCATCGACCCCCGCTCGGACTCCGACGCGCTGCGGCTGCCCGGCTACTACGCGGTGCTGCGCCGCAGGCGCTGATGGCCGGTCTCGCACTGGCCGGGCCGACCGGAGCGGTGCTGGCCGCGGCAGGGGACGTACGGGAGCTGCTGACCCGTACCGAACTGGACCGCGCCGGCGCCCTCCGGTCGGCCGCCGACCGGGACGACTTCCTGGCCGCGCACGCACTGGTCCGGCTCTGCGCCGGGCGGCTCCTGGGCCGCCCGGCGCAGAGCCTCACCGTCGTTCAGAGCTGCGGCTCCTGCGACCGGCCGCACGGCAGGCCGCGGCTGGCCGAGGCGCCCGGCACCGGCGTCAGCCTCGCGCACACCCGGGGCTGGGTCGCGGCCGCCGCGGCCGCCGGCCCCGTCGGCGTGGACGTGGAGGCCGCCGACGACGGCCCCCTGGACTGGCGGACGGCCTCGTCCGTCTGCACGGAGAAGGAACTGGCCGCCCTGCGGTCGGACACCCACCCCCGGCGCGCCTTCCTGCGCCAGTGGGTACGAAAGGAGTCCCTGGTCAAGGTCGGGGCGGGCACGCTCGACGAACCGGCCCGCCTCGACCTTCCCGTGTACGGGCAGGAGCCGCCGCGCTGGCACGGCTGGCGGCTGCTGGACTGGGGCGGCGCGGAGGCCGTCGGATGCGTGGCGGCCCGCGAGGAGATGCGGCTGCGGCTGCTCGGCTGAAAGACTGGATCACGTGGAACGACGTACGACCGAACGGCTGCTCAGGGCGCGCGCACAGGCGATCGGGGACGGGGTCCGGGAGGACTCCGTCGCCGCCGTCCTGGACCGGGTGCTGGCCGTCCAGGCCCAGGACCTGCCCGCGGCGGAGCTCGGGCTGCGGGTGCGGGCCCGCGGGCTGACACAGGAGGCGGTGCGCCGGGCCACCGACACCGAACGCACCGCCGTCCGCGGCTGGTTCATGCGCGGCACCCTCCAGCTGGTGCCCGCCGCCGACGCCCGCTGGCTGCTGGCCCTCTTCGGCCCCGTGCACCTGGCGCTCGCCGCACGGCGCCTGCGTGAACTGGGCCTGGACGAGGCCCTGTGCACCCGCTCGGAGCGGGTCATCACCGACGCGATCGCGGCGGAGGGCCCCCAGACCCGCGCCGGGCTCACGCGACGGCTCACCACCCTCGGCGTCGAGCCGAAGGGGCAGTCAGCCTTCCACCTCATCCGCCGAGCCGCCCTCGCCGGCCTCATCTGCCACGGACCGCAACGGGACGGCGAGGCCACCTTCGTCCTCCTCGACGACTGGCTCCCCGCCACCGGACCGCTCCCCTGCACCGGGGAAGCGGCCGTACGGGAACTCGCGCGGCGCTACCGCGCGGCCCACGGACCCGCCGACGCGGCGGACTTCGTCCACTGGTCGGGGCTGAAGACCACGACGGGCAGGAACGCCTGGGCCGCCGTACGGGACACCGGTCCCGAGGACCCGCCCGTCCCCGGAGAACCCGACGTACGGCTGCTGCCGGCCTACGACAACTACCTGGTCGGCTACCGCAGCCGGGACCTGTCGGTGCCCGCGGAGCACGAGCGCCGGGTGTGGCCCGGCGGCGGGCAGATCCGGGCCACCGTGCTGGTCGACGGCCTGGCCGTCGGCACCTGGTCCGGCGGCCGCCGCGGGGCGCCGGTCAAGGTCGAGCCCTTCCCCGGGAACGGGCCCTTCAGCCCCGCCGTGGCCGCCGGGATCGCCCGTGAGAGCGCCGACATCGCACGCTTCTCCACCTGAGCTCATCGCATGTCTACAAGCGGTCTATAGTCCCGGAATTCATAACCGGGGCCCAACCCGGGGTCCATAGCCTCAGTGCCGTCCGACAATTCCGTACCCAATCAGAAAAGGGCGTCGACATGGCACTCGGTCGGCATTCCGATTTCAATCGCCTGTGGTTCGGGCAGACCGTCAGCAACTTCGGCGACAAGATCTCCCTTCTGGCACTGCCGACCCTCGCGGTCGTGGTGCTGGACGGTGGAGCCTTGGAGGTCGGCGTGCTCGGCGCGCTGCGCTTCCTCCCCTTCCTGCTGCTCGCCCCGATCGCCGGGCTGGTGGCCGACCGGGTCTCCAGGCGCACCGTCATGATCGTCGCCGACCTGGGCCGTTTCCTGGCCCTGGCCACGATTCCGCTGGCGTTCGCGCTCGACTCCGTCACCATGACGCACATCTTCATCGTGGCCGGCATCACCGGCTGCCTCACGACCTTCTTCGAGGTCTCGTACCAGTCCTGGCTGCCCCAGCTCATCGGTACCGAGAACCTCATCGAGGGCAATACCAAGCTCCAGATCAGCCGCAGTGTCGCCGAGGCGGTCGGCGCGGGCGCCGGTGGCGCGCTCATCCAGCTGCTCGGCGCCGCACGCGCCATCACCGCCGACGCGTTCACCTTCCTCATCTCGCTCATCGCCCTGCTGGTCATCCGCCACCGGGACGTCCGCGAGCGGACCGAGGAGCGGAAGGCCTCCGCGAAGGCGGAGATGAAGGAGGGCATGAAGACCCTCTTCGGCAACCCGGTCCTGCGCGGCCTGTTCACCGCCAACGTCGTGGTCAACCTCGGTGCCGCGATGGGCGACGCCATCCTCATCGTCTACGCCTACAAGGAGCTGAACCTCAGCCCCGGCCAGGTCGGTGCGGCCTTCGCCGTCATGTCGGTCTTCGTCATCGTCGGCGCGGTCCTCTCCGAGGTCGTCTCCAAGAGCCTCTCGGTCGGCCGCCTCCTGGTGATCACCGCGGTCGTGCTCGGCGCCGGCTACATCCTGGTGCCGACGGGCGGCGCGGTCGGCGGCTTCGTCGGACTGATCGTGGTCCAGGCCATCATCGGCTTCGTCTCCCCGATGTTCGACATCCACGTCCTCAGCCTCGTGCAGGGTGTCACCCCGAATGAGCAGATGGGCCGCGTCAGCGGCACCGCGCTCTCCGCGGTGTACGGCGCCCTGTCCCTCGGCTACTTCGCCGGCGGCGCGCTCGGCGAGGCGATCGGCCTGACCGGCGGCCTCGCGGTGGCCGGTGCCGTCACCATCATCGGCGGTCTGACCCTCCTCACCGGCCCGGTCGCCAAGATCAAGGAAATGCCGGGCGGCGACGACACCGCCGAGGAGGGATCTCCGGCCTCGGACGAGGCCAAGGTCACCGCCTGACGGTCCGGTCCCACGGGAGCGGGTGCCCGCCCAGCGGCACCCGCTCCCGACACCCGCACCCGCGCCCGCACGGGCCCACCCGTACCCCGCAGCGCCCGCACGCCCGCACCCGCACTCCGCACCCGCACGCCCGCGCCGCCGTCCCGCGGCGCGCCCTGCCGTACTCCCTCTCCCGAAGACGCACGGAGGCTCAAGGTGAGCGAGTCCCTCGCCGAACGCATAGCCGCACTGCCGAAGTCCCGCAGGGCACTGTTCCAGGCCCTGACGGGCCGCACCGGCGGGCGCGCCGCCGTACGGGAGGACCCCGAGCCGGCACCCCGTGACCCCGCGGACCCGCCGGTGCTCTCCTTCGCACAGCGCCGGCTGTGGTTCATCGACCAGCTCCAGCCGGGCAGTCCCGCCTACAACGTGCCGGTGGCCACCCGCATCCGCGGCCCGCTCGACGTCCCCGCCCTGCACGCGGCGCTCCAGGACATCGTCGACCGCCACGAGGTCCTGCGCACCGTCTACACCTACCAGGAGGGCGCCACCGAGGCCCTGCCCCGGGTGGTGGACGGCTTCCGGCTGCCCCTGCCGCTGACCGAGCTGCCCGACGAGGAATCCGTCCGGCCGTTCTACGACGCGGACGCGGGCGCCCCCTTCGACCTGGCCGGCGCCGTCCCGCTGCGGGCCCGGCTCGGCCGCCTGGGCGCCGAGGACCACGTCCTCGTCCTCAACCTCCACCACATCGTCACCGACGGCTGGTCGATGCGGATCCTCTACACCGAACTGGAGCGCGCCTACGCCGCCCGGACCGGGGCCCCCGCCGAACCGAACGCCCCGCTCGCCCTGCAGTACGCCGACTTCGCGACCTGGCAGCGCCGCCGCGTCAGCGGCGACCGGCTGGACGGGCTCACCTCCTTCTGGCGGGAGGAGCTCGGCGGTGCCGCCCCCGTGGACCTGCCCACCGACCGGCCCCGGCCCCCCGTCTTCGGACACGCCGGAGCCTCCCGCTACATCGACCTGCCGCCCCGGCTCATCGCCCGGCTCAGGGAGTTCGGCAAGGCCGAGGGCGCCACCCTCTACATGACGATGCTGGCGGGCTTCGCCGCCACCCTGCGCCGCTGGACCGGCCAGGAGGACATCGTCGTCGGCACCTCCGTCTCCGGCCGCGACCACCCGGCCTTCAGCGAACTCATCGGCTTCTTCGTCAACACCCTGCCGCTGCGCATCAGAACCGGCGGCGACCCCGGCTTCGCCGAACTGGTCCGCGCCACCCGGCACACCACCCTCCAGGCGTACGCGCACCAGGAACTGCCCTTCGACCTGATCGTCGACACGCTCGGCCTGCCCCGGGACCCGAGCCGGCCGCCGCTCACCTCCGTGATGTTCCTCCTCGACGAGACCCCGGACACGGCGCCCGGCCTCGCGGGCCTGGCCACCGAGCCGATCGACTTCTCCTCGCACGCCACCAAGTACGACCTCATGATCAGCGTCCACGACACCGGCACCGCGGTCCGGGCCCTCGTGGAATACCCCACCGACCTGTTCGACGCCTCGACCGTGGACCGGCTCCTCGGTCACTTCCTCACCACCCTCGAAGGCGCCGTCGACCGCCCCGACACCCCGCTGTCGGCGCTGCCGCTGCTCACCGACACCGAGCGGCGCGCCGCCCTGGACGACTGGAACGCCACCCGCGCCCCCTTCCCCCAGGACGCCTGCCTGCACCACCTCTTCGAACAGCACGCCGACCGACGCCCCGACGCCCCCGCCGTGGTCCTCGGCGGACTCGGCGGCTGGAGCGTCACCTACCGGGAGCTGGAGGAGCGCGCCAACCGGCTCGCGCACCGGCTCGTCGAGGCCGGGGCCGGCCCCGACCGGACCGTGGCCCTGTGCCTGCGCCGCGGCCCCGGACTGGTCACCGCGATCCTCGCCGTCCTCAAGGCGGGCGGGGCCTACGTACCCCTCGACCCGGACTACCCCGCCGAACGCCTCGCCCTGCTGCTGAAGGACGCCGCGCCGCCCATCGTCGTCTCCGACGCCGAACTCATCGGCCGGCTGCCCGTCCCCGCCGGCACCGCCCGGGTGCTCCTGGACACCGACCGCGCCGCCCTCGCCGAGCTGCCCGCGACCCGGCCCGAGGTCCCCGTCACCGCCCGGGACCTCGCCTACGTCATCTTCACCTCGGGCTCCACCGGCACCCCCAAGGGCATCGCCCTGGAACACCGCGGCGTCGTCAACAACCTCCTCGACCTCAACCGCTCCTACGGCATCGGCCCCGGGGACCGCGTCCTCGCCCTGTCCTCGCCCAGCTTCGACATGAGCGTCTACGAAACCCTCGGCATCCTGGCCGCGGGCGGCACGCTCGTCCTGCCCGACCCCGCCGCCGCCAAGGACCCGGCCCACTGGGCCGACCTCGCCGAACGGCACGGCGTCACCGTCTGGAACTCCGCCCCCGCCCTCCTCGGCCTCCTCGTCGACCAGCTCGAACACGCCGGCGGCCCGCGACTGCCGAAGCTGCGCACCGCGTTCCTCGGCGGCGACTGGATCCCCGTCACCCAGCCCGACCGGATCCGCGCCTTCGCGCCGGAGCTGTCCTTCGCGGCACTCGGCGGGGCGACCGAGGCCTCCATCCACTCGGTGGAGCACCGGGTCGGCCGGGTCGACCCGCAGTGGACGAAGCTCCCGTACGGGCGCCCCATGGCCAACCAGCACACCTACATCCTCGACCCGCACGACCGCCTCGTCCCCGTCGGCGTACCCGGCGAACTCCACCTCGGCGGCGTCGGACTGGCCCGCGGCTACCTGAACCGGCCCGAGCTCACCGAGGAGAAGTTCGTCCACGTCGAGCTCGAACCCGGCCGCACCGAACGCCTCTACCGCACCGGCGACCTGGCCCGCTACGGCACGGACGGCACCATCGAACTCCTCGGCCGCACCGACTTCCGGATCAAGCTCAACGGGCTCCGCATAGAACCGGGCGAGGTGGAGAGCGCGCTGCGCGACCGCCCCGGCGTCCGCGAGGCCGTCGTCGCCGCCCGCCGGACCGCCGCCGGCTCCGACCGCCTCGTCGGCTACGTCGTCCCCGAGGACGGCGCCGACCTCGACACCGCCGCCCTGCGGACCGCGCTCGGCGCGGTCCTGCCCCCGCACTGCGTGCCCGCGGAACTGGTCCTGCTGGAACGGCTGCCGCTGAGCCCCAACGGCAAGGTGGACCGGGGCGCCCTGCCCGACCCGCGCCCCGCCGCCCCGGCCCCGGACCGGCCCGCCGCCGTCGCACCGGCCGGCGCGGACCCCGTCGCCCTGCGGATCGCCGCCGTCTGGGCCGAGGTCCTCGGCGTGGCCGAAGTGGCTCCCGACGCAGACTTCTTCGCCCTCGGCGGGGACTCCTTCGCCGCCGTGCGCGCCGTCCGGGCCGTCGCCGCCGCGCTGCCGGACGGCGGGGCCGCCGCCCTGCGCGTCGTCGACCTCTTCAGCAACCCGACCCCGGCCGGCCTCGCCGCCCGCAGCGCCGAACTCGGCGGCAGCGGGGCGCAGGCGCACCGCCTGCTGCACCGGCTCACCCCCGAACGCCCCGCCGGCACCACCGCCCTGACCCTGGTCTGCTTCCCGCACGGCGGCGGCGATGCCATCGCCTACCAGCCCCTCGCGGCCCAGCTCCCGCCGCACATCGAGCTCCTGGCCGTCTCCCCGCCCGGACACGACCCGCTGCGCCCCGGCCCGATGCTGCCCGTTCCCGACTTCGCCGAACTCGCCGCCCAGGAGATCGCCCGCACCGTGCGGGGCCCGTACGCGGTCTACGGCCACTGCGCCGGAGTCGTCACCGCGCTGGAGACCACCCACGTCCTCGAACGGCTGGGACAGCGGCCGATCGCCCTGGACCTCGCCGCCGCCCTCCCCGAGGAGGACCCCGAGTACGCCCTGGAGATGGAGCGGGTCTCCGGCGACGACGACCTCGTCGCCTACCTGACCACCATGGACGGCTTCGACGGCGTCCTCGACGACCGCGACCTCACCGCCGTCCTGCGGATGGTCCGCCACGACATGACCGAGGCCGCCCGCTTCTTCGCCCGGACCCCCGGCGGCTACGAACAACCCCTGACCACCCCGCTCACCTGCATCATCGGCGACGCCGACGACGCCACCGAGGGCTACGAGGACGGCTACCGCGCCTGGGGCCGGTACGCCGCCGACGTGTCGCTCGCCGTGATCCCCGGTGGCCGCCACTACTTCGCCAAGCACCTGCCCGACCGGCTCGCCGCCCTGCTCGCAGACCTGCACCGCAACGGAGGAAACCATGTCTGATCTCGCCGAACGGCTCGGCCGCCTGCCCCAGGGACAGCGCTCCCGGCTGCTGGGCAGGATGCGCAACCAGATGACGGCCGGCGTGGGCCGCCGCGTCGAGCTCAAGCGTGCCGACCACGGACCGCGTTCCCGCTCCTCCTTCCAGCAGGAGCAGATGTGGTTCGTCGACAAGCTCGGCGCCGGCAAGGCCCGCAACAACATAGCCCTGTCCATAGCCCTCTCCGGTCCCCTGGACCGGGCCGCCCTGCACGAGGCCCTCAACGCCGTCGTCGCCCGCCACCAGGTGCTCCACAGCAAACTCGTCGAGATCGACGGCGTCCCCTGGCAGGAGCCCGTCCCCTCCTTCGTGCTCGGCATCCAGAGCACCGACCTGTCGGGCAGCGAGGACGCCGACCGCGAACTCGCCGAGCTCACCGCGGCCACCGCCGCCGCCCCCTTCGACCTGGCCGCCGCCCCGCCCGTGCGCGCCCACCTCGTGCGCCTCACCGCGGACCGGCACGTCCTGCTCTGGGTCGTCCACCACATCGCCTGGGACCCCGGCTCGACCCGGATCTTCACAGAGGAACTGACCAGCAGCTATGCCGCGGCCGCCGCGGGCAGGCGCCCCGAGGCGCCGAGACTCGCCGTCGAGTACGCCGACTTCGCGGCCTGGCAGCGGGCCAAGCTGGAGAACGACGAGCACGGCCGGGCACTCGCCGCCAAGTGGCGCCAGATCCTCGCCGGCGCCGTCGCCACCGAGGTCATGCCCGACCACCCGCGCGGCCCCGAGACCAAGGGCGACGGCCGCGGCCTGAAACTGACCCTCGACCAGAAGCTGCTGGACCGGCTCACCGAACTCTCCGACGCGAGCAGCACCACCGTCTTCACCACGCTGCTGGCCGCCTTCAACGCCCTGCTGCGGCACTGGACCCGGACCGAGGACGTCGTCGTCGGCACCGCCAGCGCCTCCCGCCCGCACCCCGACCTGGAACAGGTCATCGGCTGCTTCGTCCAGATGATCACCCTGCGGACCGAGGTCACCGACGGGCTGACCTTCCGCGAGCTCGTCACGCGCACCGCCGCCTCCGTGATGGACTCCTTCACCAGCAGCGAGCTGCCCTTCGAGCAGGTCGTGGAGGCCGTCCGGCCGGTCCGCGACCCGCTGCGCCACCCGCTGTTCCAGATCGAGTTCACCTCGCTGGGCCGCTGGGGCACCCACCGCGCGCAGGCCGCGGACGTCGAGTTCACCATGGACCAACTGCACGACGGCGCGGCCAAGTTCGACATGAGCTTCCTCGTCGGCGAGAACGACGGCCTGGAACTCTCCCTCGAATACAACACCTCCCTCTACCGGCACGGCACGGCCAGTGCCCTCCTCACCGCCTTCCGGCAGGTCCTGGAGCAGGTCGCCGAGAACCCCGACCTCAAGGTCGGCGACATCAGCCTGGTCGAGGAGCCCGCCGCCTCCCGGCACGCCCGCGAGCTGTCCCGCGGCGGCCCCGTCGACGAGGCCGCCTGGACCACCACCCTCGACCGCGCCTTCCGGGAGCGCGCCACCATCCACCCCGACGCGACCGCCGTCCGCTGCGGCACCACGCGGCTGGACTACGCGGCGCTCGACCGCTGGTCCGAGGCCATCGCCCACCGGCTGCGCGACCGCGGCGTCGGACACGGCGACCCGGTCGCCGTGTGCGTGGCCCGCGGCCCGGCCGCCGTCGCCGGCGTCCTCGGCGTCCTCAAGGCGGGCGCCCACTACATACCGGTCGACCCGGCCGCCCCGGCCGAGCGGACCCGTACCGTCCTGGCCGACGCCAAGGTCCGCCACGCGCTCGTCGACGAGAACGCGGAACTTCCCGTACCGCTGGAACTCGTGAACACCGGGACGGCGGCACCCGTCCGCGAGGTCCCCTCCCTCGCCCTCAGCTCCACCCCCGCCGATCTCGCCTACGTGCTCTACACCTCCGGCAGCAGCGGAACCCCGAAGGGGGTCATGATCGAGCACCGCTCGGTCACCCACTTCTCCCGCACCATCGCCAAGGCCTACGAGATCAAGGCCGAGGACCGGGTCCTGCAGTTCGCGCCCCTCACCTTCGACGTCTCCGTCTTCGAGATCTTCACCACGCTGCTCGCGGGCGGCTCGCTCGTCATCGCCACCGACGAGGAACGCCGCGACCCCGCCCTGCTCCAGGCCCGGATGCGCGAGGACGCGGTGACCGTCGCCGAACTCCCGCCCGCACTCCTGCCGCTGCTCGACCAGGCGGCCCTGCCGGACCTCCGCCTGGTCTCGGTGGGCGGCGAGGCCTTCCCCGGCCGGCTCGTCGCCGAATGGACCGCGGGGGAGCGCCGCTTCGTCAACGGCTACGGCCCGACCGAGGCCACCGTCGCCGTGACGCTGATGGACTGCACCGGCAGCTACGACCGCAACCCGCCCATCGGCCGCCCCATGCCGGGCCACCAGGCCTTCGTGCTCGACGAGCGGCTCCGCCCGGTCCCGCCCGGCGTCCCCGGCGAACTGTGCGTGGCCGGCCCCGGCGTGGCCCGCGGCTACCTGGGCCGCCCCGACCTCACCGCCGAACGCTTCGCGGACAACCCGTACGCCGACGGCCCCGAGACCGCACGCCTCTACCGCACCGGTGACCTGGTCCGCTGGCTGCCCGGCGGGAACCTCGACTTCCTCGGCCGCACCGACCGCCAGCTCAAGGTGCGCGGCCACCGCATCGAGCCCGGCGAGGTCGAGGCCGTGCTGACCGGGCACCCCTCCGTGCAGCAGGCCGTCGTGGTGGCCCAGCCCGCCGCGGGCGGCGAGCGCATGCTGGCCGCCTACGTCACCGTCGAACAGGTCGGCTCCTACGCCTCCGAGGTCGCCGACGCCGAGGGCCTGCGCGCCTACGCCGCCGGCCGGCTCCCCGGCTACATGGTCCCGGTCGTCGTCGTCCTCGACGAGCTGCCGCTGACCCCGCACGGCAAGGTCGACACCGCAGCCCTGCCGCTGCCCACCGAGCAGTCGGCCCAGGGCGGGACCCCGCCGCGCGACGCCGTCGAGGAACAGATCTGCCGCGACATCCTCACCCCGCTCCTGGAATGGCAGAACCCGGACGTGGAGGGCGACTTCTTCGCCCTGGGCGGCAGCTCCCTGCAGGCCACCATCGTCGTCTCCCGGGTCCGGGCCCTCTTCGGCATCGACATCGCCCTCGCCGACTTCTTCGGCCGTCCCACCGTCGCGGGCCTCGCCGAACTGGTCCGCACCGCGAAGGCCGAGGCCGCCGGCGAGCAGGACCGGCTGCTCGCGGTCTTCGAGCAGATCGAGAACATGAGCGACGAAGAGGCCGCCGCCCTCCTCGGCTCCCTCCAGCAGCCGGAGGGGCCCTGATGGCCGGTCCGGCCGGGCTGGAGGGAGCACTCGCCGCGCTCCCCGAGGCCAAGCGCGAGCTCGCCCGCCTGATGCTGGCCGCCCGGCGGCCCGTACCCGCACACCCGGCCCCGCGCTCCGGCGCGGGGCCGGTCCCCCCGACCGCCCTGCAGACCCGGCTGTGGCGCCGGGAACGCACCCACCCGGCCGTCGCCACCGGCTCGCACGCGCTCCGGCTGACCGGCCCCCTCGACCCGCGGCGGCTCGACCGGGCCCTCACCGGGGTGCTGCGCCGGCACGAGGCCCTGCGCACCCGGCTGGTCCGCTCCACCGCGGACCAGCCCCGGCTGCACGTGGACGAGGAACCGGTGCTGCGGCTCACCCGGGCCGACCTGACGGGTTTCACGGCGCAGGCCGTGGCCGAGCGGACCGCCCTGCAGCTCACCGAGAGCGCCTCCACCGTCCTGGACCTGGAGACCGGCCGCACCAGCGCGTTCCGGCTGCTGCGGACCGCCCCCGACGAGCACGTCCTGATTCTCGCCTCCCACCTCGCGGTCTTCGACGGCTGGTCCTCCGGGGTCTTCCTCGCGGACCTCGCCGCCGGCTACCGCGAGGGCCCCGATGCGCTCACCCCGCCCGAACTCCAGTTCCCCGACTACGCCGACTGGCAGCACCGCTGGCTCGCCGGACCGGACGGCACCGCCGAACTCGCCCGCCGCCGGGCGGTGTTCGCGGCCGACCCGCCCGCACCCCGGGCTCGCGGCGGTTTCGAGCGCGGACACCTGCCCGTACGGCTCGCCCGCGGTCCCGTCGACGCCGGCCTGGAACTGGGCGCGGCAGAGGGGGCCACCCCCTTCATGACCCTGCTCGCCGCGCTCGCCGTGGTGCTCGCCCGCAGGGACGGCCGTACCTCCGTGGTGATCGGCACCCCGGCCGCCGGCCGGTTCGCCGCACCGCTGGAAGGAGCCGTCGGGCAGTACACCACCGTCGTGCCGATCCGGCTCGACCTCGCGGGCGGCCCGGCCTTCCGCGAACTCCTGCACCGCACCCGCACCGCGGTGGCCGACGCCCTGGCCCACCAGCGGCTGCCCGTGGACGTGCTGTTCGGCGACGGCACGCCCCCGCCGTACAACGTCCTGTTCGCCCTCCACAACTACCCGGCCGTACCGCTGGACCTGCCCGGCATCGAGGTCGGCCAGCTGCCCGGCCCGCCCGCCCGCCACCTGGAGCTCTACAGCCCGGACCCGGCCGCCGCCCTGGCCTGCGTGGGCCTGGTGGAGCGGGACGGCGAGATCGGCGGCACCGCCGAGTACAACCGGCACGCGGCCACGCCCGAGGACGTGCGCGGCCTGCTCACCGGGATCGAGGAGGTGCTGGACCGGGCCGTCGCCGCGCCCGGGTCCCCGCTCGTCACCGCCCGGCACTGAGCGGGGGCCGGGGCCGTCCGCGCCCCGGCCCCCGCCCCGATCCCCACCGGACCCACCCGGACCCACCAGACCCGCCTAGGGAGTTGCCCGTGCTCACCACCGAGTTCTACCGCGCGCCCGCGGACTGCGGGCTCGTACGGAGCGGGGCCGACGTGCCCCGCACCCCCATGCGGGCCCTGCGCGAGGACATCCACGACATCCTGGTGTCCGCCCCCGTCGCCGAGGCCCGGCGCACCCGCGACCCCCGGCCCATCCACCGGGCCCTGGGCGAGCACGGCCTGCTCGCGCCCCAGTGGCCCGAGGAGTACGGAGGCCGCGGCGTCAGCCAGGTCGCGGCCGCCGTGCTGGTCGAGGAACTCGCCATGCACGACGTCCCCGACCTGCTGCACACCCTCACCGTGCAGATCGTCGGCTCCACCCTGCTCAACGTCGCGAGCCCGCAGATGAAGGCACGCCACCTGCCCGGCTTCGCCGCGGGCACCTCCTTCGGCTGCGTGCTCTTCAGCGAACCGCAGGCCGGATCCGACCTCAACATCCTCTCCACCCGCGCCGTCTCCGACGGCAAGGGCGGCTACAAGCTCTACGGCACCAAGGTCCACTCGCTCTTCGCCCGCTTCGCGGACTACGGCCTGTGCCTGGCCCGCGGCGAGGACGACGCCTTCAGCCTCTTCCTCGTGCCCCTGGCCCAGCCCGGCGTCACGATCCGGCAGATCCCGGGCATCGGCGACGACGCCTTCCACGAGGTCGCCCTCGACGGCGTGGCCGTCACCGCCGACGACGTCGTCGGCACGATCGGACAGGGCTGGGCGATCGTCGTCAAAACCCTGGCCTTCGAACGCACCGGCCTCGACTACTACGTCAAGGCGCTGCGCTGGTACCGGGCCGCCGTCGAACGGCTGGAGGCCCACACCGACCGGCTGGAAGCCGGCCAGCACGACCAGATCGGCCTGGCCAAGCTGAACGCCCGGCTGCTCGCGGCAGGCACCCTGGTCCGCCGTGTCCTCACCCGCCTCGACCGGGGCGAGCTCAACGAGGACGAGGCCGCCGCCGCGAAGTGGTACACCACCGAACTCGCCGCGGAGGTGGCCTGGTGGGCCGCCGAACTCGACGGTGACACGAGCATGACCCTCGACGACCCGGAGGTCGACGGGGTGGCACACCCACTGGATTCGGCGATGCGTGAGGCCCCGGGGATGCGGATATCCGGCGGCACCGCCGAAATGATGCTGGAGACGCTGGCCCGGCTGCGTCTCGACTCAGGGGCGGAGGTACGGCCATGACGACCCAGGCGGTCAACGGGAGCGGTACGCAGGGGGCAGCCGGCGAGGCGCCCGAGCGGTGGCGGGAGAGGGAGGACGAGGACTCGCTCTTCCGGCAGCTCCGGCTCACCGTGCGGCAGGGCCTGGAGGTCGACGGGGACACCCCCGCCGGCGCCTGGGAGGCGCTGACCCAGGTCGGAGCCTGGGAGTTCGCCCTCCCCATCGAGAAGGAGGGCCTCGACCTCGGCCAGGCCGTCCTCGCCATGGTCTGCGAGGAGGCCGGCAACGCGATGCAGCCCGTCCCGCTCGCCGACACCCTCCTCGCGCTCGACGTGCTCTCAGCCCTCGGCCCCCTCGCCCCCGAGGGCACCGACGACCTGCTGGACCGGGTGCGCGCCGGGGAGCTCCAGCTCGCCGTCCCGGGCCGGCTGCCCGATCCGCGCGGCGCCGTACCGCCCGGCATCGCCTGGAAACCGGACGGCGACGGCGCCGGCGTGGTCCTCACCGGCACCGGAGGCCCGTTCGCCGCCGGCGTCGGGCCGGACGCCCTGCTGGTCCTGGCGAGCGGTCCCGACGGCCCCTGCGTCGCCCTCGTGGACCTGCCCGCGCCGGGCGTCACCGTACGCCCGCTGCGCGACCACGGCGGGGGAGCGGTCGCCGGAGCCGTCTTCGACGAGGCACGGATCCCGGGCGGTTCGGTACTGCTGCGGGGACTCGCCGCCGAACAGGCCCTGGCCCGCGTCGGCCTGCGTGCCGCCGTCCACCAGGCCTCCCTGCTGGCCGGCATCACCGCGGCCGCCCTGACCGCGGTCGTCTCCCGGATCCGCGGCCGCCAGCAGTTCGGCCAGGCCCTGGTCAAGCACCAGGGCCCCCGGCTGCGGGTGGCCGGGCTCCTGGCCCGGCTCGACGCCGTGCGCTGGGCCGTCGGCGACGCCGCCCGAGACCTCGACGAGGGCCGGCTCACCGCGGGGGAGGCCGCCGGGCTCATCGCCCTCACGGCGGAGACCACCCTCGACGTGACACGTGACGCGGTGCACCTGCACGGCGCCTCCGGGCTGGTACGGGACGGCCTGGTGGCCGGCTGCTACCGGCGCGCGGCGTGGGAGGCACTGCGCTGCGGACGTCCCACCCAGCTGTGGGACACCGCGGCGCACACCCCCTGACCCGGCCCCACGAGGCCCCCGCCCGCACGAGGAAGGGGCCCCCGCACTGCGGGAGCCCCTTCCCCGGATACCGGCGGCCCGGCCGTCAGACCAGGTCGCGGCGCATGATCCAACGGTGCCGCTTGTCGCTCTTCGCCTCGGTCCGCCGGAGCCGGCGGAAGCCGGCCCGCTCGAACATGTCCATCGTCCCGACATAGGCGAGGGTCGGGTTCACCCGGCCGCCCTCGGGGTCCACCGGGTAACCCTCCACGGCGGGCGCGCCGTTCGCCCGCGCGTGCTCGACGGCACCCTCCAGCAGACCCGAGGCGACCCCCTTGCCGCGGAACTCCTTGCGCACGACGAAACAGGTCACCGACCACACGGGCACGTCGTCCACCGGGGTGATCGTCTTCGAGGACGTGAGCCGGTCGAGCTGGCGGCGCGGGGCCACGTTGCACCAGCCGGCCACGTCGCCGTCCAGGAACCCGAGCACCCCCGGCGGCGGATCGGCCTTCTCGGTGAGGTTGCGCAGGTGCTCGCCCCGCTCCTGCGCGGTCATCCGCCCGTAGTCACCGGTGCTCAGCCGCCACGCCATGCACCAGCACGTGTGCGCGCTCTGCTTCGGCTGGAGCACCTTGCGGACGTCGTCCCACAGATCCGCCGTGGCGGGCCGGACTTCTAAACTCATGTTGCTACTTCGCTCTCTTCCGCTTCTTACGGGCGTCCCGCGGGCGCGTTCCTGCGCGCCCCGGCGACGACATCGGTCATCACGGCGGTCAGCACCTCGAGGGCGCGCCGACACACCTTGTCTCCTGCGTCCAGATGGGTGACCAGCCGGACGGTCTCCGGGTCCGGCGCGGTCACCAGCACTCCTTCCTGCGCGGCCCGTGAAACGACCTCGTCGGCGCCCGGCACCCCGACGAGGACGATGTTGGTCTCGGGCGGGCGCACGGGGAAGCCCGCGTCCCGCAGCCCCGCCGCCAGCAGCCCGGCGTGGTCGTGGTCCTCGGCGATCCGCTCCACGTGGTGGTCCAGGGCGTACAGCCCCGCAGCGGCCAGGATGCCCGACTGCCGCATGCCGCCGCCCAGGCCGTGCCGCAGCTTCCGCGCCCTGGGCAGGTGTTCGGACCGCAGCAGGAGCACCGAACCGACCGGCGCGCCCAGCCCCTTCGACAGGCACACGGACAGCGAGTCCGCCGTCTCCCCGTACTGGGCCGCCGAGGTCCCGGTCGCGGCCATCGCGTTCCAGATCCGGGCGCCGTCCATGTGCACGGCCACGCCCGCGCCGGCCGTCAGCTCGCGCACCGCGCGCAGCGTCGCCAGCGGGTGCACCGTACCGCCGGCCCGGGTGTGGGTCTGCTCCACCTCCACCGCGCGGGTGCCCAGCGTGTAGGCGTTCCCCCGCCGGACCACCCCGGCCAGCAGCTCCGGGGTGACCATCCCGCGCTCCGCCGCGACGGTACGGGTCTGGATTCCGCCGTAGCGGGCCGGGGAGGCCTCCTCGTGGGCCAGGACGTGCGCCTCCGCGTCGCACACCAGCTCCTCGCCCGGCGCGAGGAGGAGCTGCAGCGCGATCTGGTTGGCCATCACCCCGGACGGGGTGAACAGGGCCGCGGGGAAACCGAAGAGCCCGGCGAGACGCTCCTCCAGGGCGCGCACGGTCGGATCCTCCCCGAAGAGGTCGTCGCCGACCTCCGCGCCGGCCATCGCGGCCCGCATCCCGGGACCCGGCCGGGTCACCGTGTCGCTGCGCAGATCGGCGATGCCGGAACCACCTGTGGTCATGACGGGTCGTCAACTCCTCGTTCGCGGGGCTTCGGGGTCAGTTCGCGCGCCGCCATCCAGTCCAGCAGCGGCCGTACCAGCAGCCAGGTCTCCCGGACGAACTCCCCGGCGCGCGCCGTGTGCAGGCCCGCGGCCGGACCCTGGCGGCGCCCCGCGTCGATCTTGCGGTGGCGCAGCAGGTCCAGCCGCGGGTGGTCCGCCGGTACCCCCCGGGGCCGGGACCTGAGCCGGTCCCCGCCGAGGACGAAGCCCTGCTCCGCCAGCCGGCCGGTGATCGCCGCCAGCTCCGTGCCGCCGTCCTCCTCCTCGACGGCGGCACGGTAGCGGGTGACCTCGGCCCCGGCGTACGGATACCAGCGGCCCGAGGCGTACAGCCCGTCCCGGTCCAGGTGCACCCACAGGCCCAGGCAGGGCAGCAGGTCCAGGTAGGCGCCCTGATAGGTCTTGTACGGGGACTTGTCGTGGGACATCCGGGTGTCCCGTACCGGGCCGAGCACCTGCACGGCGCCCGGCCCGGCCCACTCCTCGAAGAACGTGCCCAGGTCAGCGGCCAGCTCGTCCATCGGCGCACGCACATCGCGCTCGTACCGCTCGCGGTGGCGCAGCCGCCACGCCTCCTTGCTGTTGTCGGCCGCGAGGTCCTCGTACAGGCGCAGTGCCGAGGGCGGGAAGCCGCTGAAGGTCACGTCAGGTACCCCGGCAGGGGGTGGGCGGCGCACAGCTCGGAGACCCGGGTGCGGACCCGGTCGCGCAGTGCCTCCGGCAGCACGCCGCCGGTGGCGGCGAGCGCCGTCAGGACGTCCGCGACCAGGTCCGCGCACTCCGCGGCGACCGTACGGTCCATCCCGCGCGCGGCCAGCGTGTTGGTGCCCAGCCGCAGGCCGCCCGTCACCCGGACCCCGGTGGTGTCCCCGGGGACGCGGTTGCGGTTGACGACGATCCCGCAGGACTCCAGGGCCTCCTCCGCCACGTCCCCGGTGACGCCGGTGCCGCGCAGGTCGAGCAGCACCATGTGGGTGTCCGTACCGCCCGTGACCAGCCGGAAGCCCCGGTCCAGGAGCCGCTCCGCGATCGCCTGCGCGCCGTCGGCCAGCCGCTTGGCGACCTCCGCGAAGTCCGGGCTCGCCACGAAGTCCAGCGCGCGCGCCTTGGCCGCCACGGACGCCAGGTCGGGGGTGCCCTGGGTGAACGGGAACACCGCTCGGCGCAGGGTAGCGGCCAGGGTGCCGCGGTCCGGACCGGCCCTGCGGGCATCGCGGCCCAGCAGGATCAGCCCGCCCCGCGGACCGTACAGCTGCTTGTAGGTGCTGGTGGTGGTCACGTGGGCGTGGTCGACGGGGCTCTGGTGGAGGCCGGCCGCGACCAGTCCCGCGATGTGCGAGATGTCGGCCAGGAGGTAGGCGTTGGCCTCGTCGGCGATCTCCCGGAACCGCGCGAAGTCGATGCTGCGGGGGTAGGCGCTCGCCCCGCACACGATCAGCTTCGGCCGGTGCTCCAGCGCCAGTTCGCGGATCTGGTCGTAGTCGAGCAGCCCCTCCGGCGTCACCCGGTAGCCGTGGGCGCGGTAGTACCGGCCGGTCACCGAGGCGGGGGAGCCGTGGGTGAGGTGGCCGCCGCAGTCCAGGTCGAGACCGAGCAGGGAGTCGCCGGGACTCAGCAGCGCCGTGATCACGGCGAGGTTCGCGGAGGACCCGGAGTGCGGCTGCACGATCGCGTCCTGCGCCCCGAAGGCCGCGCACGCCCGCTCGATCGCGAGCCGCTCGATCTCGTCGGCGACGCCGCAGCCCGCGTGGTAGCGGTTGCCCGGATACCCCTCGGCGGTCAGGTTCCCGAGCGCGCTGCCCTCGCAGGCCAGCACGGACGGGTCCGCGACGCTGGACGCCGCGACCATCATCAGGGTGTCGCGCTGGCGCGCCGACTCCCGGGCCAGCAGCTCGTACAGGACGGAATCGCGTTCTCTCAGCCGGGTGTTGGCGTGCGCGGCGAAATCGACCAGGTCCGGGGCGGGCGCCGCGGGCGCGGCGCCCCGGAGACCGTCCTCGTCCAGCGGATCGGTGACGGGCGCGGGCAGGGTGAGGCTCATGACTGTCCCCTCTCGGAATCGTCCGTGGTGGCCGTGCGGAACCGGGTCGTGTGCTCAGCCGTCCGCATCGGCGGTGTCCGTCTCGTCGGCCTCCAGCTCACCGAAGGCCTCGGCGGCCGCGACCGCCTCCGCGCCGTGCTGCTCGTCGGCGGCGATCTTCGCGGCGAGCTCGGAGACCACCGGGTTCTGGAACACGGTTTTGACCGGCACCGGCACCCCGAGCAGTTCCCCCAGCAGCCCGGCGAGCCGGGTCCCGCTGAGCGAATCGCCGCCCAGGGAGAAGAAGTTGTCGCCGGGCGCCACCCCGTCCAGGCCGAGGATGTCGGCGACGGCCGCGCACAGCACGAGCTCCAGCGCGCTGCCCGGTCCGTCCCCGCCCTCCCGCACGGCCGCGTCGTCGGCGGACTGCTGACGTCCGGCCGAGGAGGCCAGCAGCAGCCGGTCGACCTTGCCGTTGCGGGTCAGCGGCAGCTCGTCCAGCACGGTCAGCGCGGCCGGCACCATGTAGTCGGGCAGCTGCGCGGCGAGCCGCTCCAGCACCCGGTCTCCCGTGCCGGCGCCGGAGCCGGCTGCGGCCACCACGAAGGCGTGCAGCCGCCGCACCCCGTGGGCGCTGGCGGGCGCCACCACCACGGCCGCCTCGACCTCGTCGTCCTGGCGCAGGACGGCCTCGATCTCGCCCAGCTCGATCCGGTGGCCCTGGATCTTCACCTGGAAGTCGTCCCGGCCCAGGATCTCGATGCTGCCGTCCGGCAGGTACCGGCCCAGGTCACCGGTCAGATAGGCGCGTTCGCCGGTCTCCGGCAGGCGCACGAAGCGGCTGTCGGTGCGCCCGGGGTCGTTCCAGTAGCCGAGCGCGAGGCCGACGTCGCTGGCCACGGCCATCTCACCGACGACCCCGAGCGGGCGCTCGTACGCCGCCCCGTCGACGATGTAGTAGCGCTGGTTGGTGATCGGCTTGCCGTACGGGATGCTCGTCCAGGACGGGTCGACCTCGCCGATCGGCTGGAACAGCGACCAGCAGATCGTCTCGGTGGGCCCGCCCGAGCCGACCACCTGGATCTTCGGGCTCTGCGCCCGCAGCCGGTCCGGCAGCGTCAGCGGGATCCAGTCGCCGGAGAGCACCGACAGCCGCAGGGACTCCAGCGGCCGGCCGCCGCCGCGCCGCTCGCGCACCTCGGCCTCGCCGACGAGCAGCTCCATCAGCACGGGTACGGAGTTCCACAGCGTGACCTGCTCGGCCTGTACCAGATCGGCCCAGACGTCGGGCTCGGCGTGCTCGAACGGCGGCGGCACCACCACGGTCCCGCCCTGCGTCAGTACCCCGAAGACGTCGTAGATCGAGGCGTCGAAGTGCAGCCCCGAGATCGCCAGCAGCCGGTCCCGGGCCCCGACCTCGAAGCGCGCCGCGACGTCGCGGATCAGGTTGACCACACCGATGTGGTCGACCATCACGCCCTTCGGCTCGCCCGTGGAGCCCGAGGTGAAGATCGTGTACGCGAGGTCCGCCGGGGTCTGCGCGGTGTCCGGCCGGGTGGCGGTGCCGGACTCGAAGTCCTTGTCCACCCGGTAGCGGCGGGCCGTCGGGGGCCAGCTGATCCGGGAGTCCAGCGAGGACTGGGTGAGGATCCGGTCGACCTTGGCCTCGGCCAGCAGCCGGCGCAGCCGCTCGGGCGGCACGGACGCGTCCAGCGGCAGGTAGGCGGCGCCGGAGGCGAGGATGCCGTACACCGCGGCGTACTGCTCCCAGCCCTTCTCCATCACGACCGCGACCAGCTCGCCGGGCGCCGCCCCGTGCTCGCGCAGGGTGCGGCCGATCCGCCAGGCGTATGTGGCCAGTTCGGCGTAGCTGAGCCGCCGCCCGGAGGCGTCGACCACGGCCTCGGCGTCGGGGGTGAGCCCGGCCTGCCGGGCGAACAGCTCGTGCAGGGTGGTGTAGGGGATCTGCCCGGCGGTGTCGTTGACCCGTCGGCGCAGCTCCCGCTCGGCCGGCGGGATCAGGTCGAAGCGCGCGGTGTGCAGGCTCTCCGGGTCCTCGGTGAGCCGGGTCAGGAGGTCCACGTACACGCCGAAGGCGGCGTCGACGAACCCGGGCGCGAAGGCCCCGTCGACGAAGTCCCAGATGACGCGCAGCTCGCCGGCCAGCTCGCGCAGCTGCACGTCGAGGGTCACCTGCGGGGTCTGCGAGATCGAGTACACCTCGTGGCCCAGGTCCGTGACGGGCCGGCGCACCGGGTAGTCGAGCAGGCTGGTGACGACCACGGGCATTCCGGCCTGGGCGCCCACGCCGTGCAGCCGCGTCAGCTCCCGCAGCACGCGCACGCCGTTGAAGGAGCCGTGCTCCACGTCGCGGGCGAGCTGGTCGCGCAGCGCGTGCGCCCGGTCCAGGAAGGTCGCGCCCGAACCGTCGGCGGCGAGCATCACCGCGTTGGTGAAGTCGCCGAGCACGCCGGTGATGTCCGGGTGCACCGCCGGGCGCTGGAAGACCGGATAGTTGATGGTGAAGTCGGACTCCTCCGCCCAGGCCCGGACCACCTCGGCGAAGGCCGCGGTGAGCAGCACCGACGGGGTGAGGCCCGCTCCGCGCGCCCGCTCCTGGAAGCGCTGCCAGTCGGCGGGGGAGAGGCGGTGCTCGCGGCGGTCGAAGCGGACCTCGCCGGTGTCCCCGCCGGAGCCGCCGGTGGGCAGCGACGGGGCCGGTGGCAGGGTGGGCACGCGCTGCACCCAGTAGTCGCGGGCGGCGCGGAAGGCCTCGGTGTGCGGCAGGGCGTCGGCGCGCCAGCGGGCGTACTCGGCGAAGGAGATGCCGGGCTCCGGGAGGTCCGCGTCGGGGTCCTCGTACAGGTCGACCAGCTCGGGGAAGAGGACCTGGAAGGCGCTGGAGGCGTCCAGCACCTGCAGGTCGATCCCCAGGTGGACCCGGCCCAGGTTCTCCGGACCGCCCAGCCGGAAGATCCGCAGGTCGAACAGCGGCCAGCTGCCGACCGGGAACACCACGTGGCTCATCTCCTCGCGCAGCGCGGCCAGGTGTTCCCGGGCCGCGTCGGCGGACAGGTGGCGCAGGTCGACGACCGGTATGTCGAAGGGCAGCGGGTCGGACGGCACCCACTGGGTGCCGTCCGTGCCGCCGATCGCGCGGAGCATGTCGTGACGGGCGACCACCGTGCGCCAGGCGGCGGCGAACCGCTCCGGGTCGAGGTCGGGGCGCTCCCACTCGAAGTATCCGTAGCAGCCGATGCCGCCCATCTCGACGGCTTCGCCTCGCCCGATCATCAGTGCCTGCTGCGTCTCGGTCATCGGGAAGGACGCGGCACTGTCCGCGCGAGCGGGCAGGAGCTCGGTCATGGTCCAACTCCATTCGGTGTTACGGGCCGTTGGCTTGTGCGTGCCTGGGTGGATACGGGCCGGGACGCCCTGCTGCGGGGCAGGGCGAGGCTAGGGGCGGTGAGTTAGCCGCCGGTTATGCCCCGCGCGGCCGGCCGGCCCGCCGGGCAACGGCGGCCGCCCCTCCTCGAGGGAGAGTGCGAAGAGCCGTACGAGCGGGTGGAACAGGTAGCAGGGCTGGCCCCACTCGTCCGCGCCGCTGACCTCCAGCAGGGCCGCGTCGGCGAGCGCCTCCAGCAGCCGCTCGGCCTCGGCCTCCGGCACATCCAGCGCCGTCGCCGCCTCGGCGGCGGGGAACGGCCGGGGCCCGGGGCCGTGTCCCAGCGCGGCCAGCGCCGGGAACACCGCCCGCACCTCGGGATCCAGCGCACGCCAGGACGGCAGCAGGGAGCTGTGCACGTCCAGGTCGCCCGAGTGCAGCTCCCGCAGCCGGGTGAGAGGATCCGCCAGCCGGTGGGCGAGCCGGTCGGGGGTGCAGTGCGGCCGGGCCGCGATCCGGGTGCCGACGATCCGCAGCGCCAGCGGCAGGCCGGCGCAGTGCTCGACGATCGCGGACGCCGCGCACGGCGCGGCCGCCACCCGGGCGGGACCGGCCGCCGCGGCGAGCAGTTCCAGCGAGTCCCGGGGCTCCAGGGGCGCGAGGGCCACGGTGTGCGCCCCGGCCACGGTGGGCAGGGCCGTACGCCCGGTCACCAGCACCGCCGGCTCCGGGGTGTTGGGCAGCAGCGGCCCCAACTGGGCCGCTCCCGAGGCGTTGTCCAGCACGATGAGCAGCTGCCGGCCCCGGGTCCGCTCACGGTAGAGGCGGACCAGCTGGTCCTGGTCGTCGGCGGCCGGTACGTCGTCCATCGGCCCCAGTGCCCGCAGCAGCCGGCGCAGCACCCGGGCCGGGTGCCGCGGGGTGCCGTCCGCGGCGCGCAGGTCGGCGTACAACTGCCCGTCGGGGAAGTGCCGCTGACAGCGGTGGGCGGCGTGGACGGCCAGGGCGGTCTTGCCCAGCCCCGCCATGCCGGTGACCAGGACCCGGCGGGGCCGGCCGGCGCCCTGCCCGTCGGGTGCCAGGGCGCGGCACACCAGGTCCAGCTCCGGCCCCCGGCCCGTGAAGTCGACGGTGTCCGGGGGCAGCATCGCCGGTGCCCCGGCCGCCGGGCCGGACACCCGCGGCCGGGCGTCCGCCCGTACGGCCGGGACGGAGGCCGGCCGCCGGTCGAGCGTGCCGTCCAGCAGCGCCCGGTAGGTGGCCTGCAGCTCCTCGCCCGGGTTGACCCCGAGCTCGTCCGCGAGCACCGCCCGGCCGTGGTGATAGAGGTGGATGGCGTCCGCCTGCCGCCCGGACCGGCACAGGGCGGTCATCAACTGGCACCGGATGCGCTCGCGCAACGGGAACTCGGAGACCAGCCCGGTGAGCTCCCCGGTGATCTGCTCGTGCCGGCCGAGGGCGAGGTCCGCGGCGATACGGTGCTCCAGGGTCACGGCGCGCGCCTCACTCAGCCGCGGGGCCTCGGCGTCGGCGAGGTATTCCGTGGCGTTCGCGAACGGCTGGCCGTTCCACCGGGCCAGGGCGTCGCGCAGCAGCTCACCGGCGCTCTCGAAGTCCTCTTTGATCAATGCCTCGCGGCCGGCGAGCGCCAGCTTCTCGAATTCGTTGAGGTCGACGGTCGCATTACCGATGCTCATGGCATATCCCGGCGGTCTGCGATCGATCACGACATCGTCGCCGAGAATCTTGCGCAGGCGTGAAATATAGGTGTAGAGCTGTGCGCTGACGGTGGCCGGGGGCGCCCAGCCCCACAGCAGCCGGCACAGCCGGTCGTCCGACACCACCTCTTCGCGGGCCAGGAGGAGCGCCGCGAGCACGGTGTGCAGCTTCGCCCCGGAGAACGCGACCCGGTGGCCGTCCCGCCGTACCTCTACTGGCCCGAGCACTCGGAATTCCATGTACCGCCCCATCCGTGATTCCTGAGAAGAATCTTCGAACGAAGCTAGATGAGCGCGTTGTCCCCTCGATATCGTGGCGATTTCGCGGGGGGCTCGGGTCATGAAATCGATGGAACACGGAAGAGAAAGGAGCCGTCCCTACTGTTCCATTCGTGCCGCAGCGAGCGGCAGTGATGATCCACCGAGAGGGGAATCCGAGATGCGCAGCACCCGGACGGCGAAGACGACGGCCGCTTGCCTGGTCGTTCTTGCGGGGATGTTCGTGGGCACGGGGGCCGCCACGGCCGTCACGGCGCAGGCGGGCACCAGCGTCCAGGCGGACGACATGCCCTGGGGCGTCGTCAAGCCGGTGCACCCCTCGTACCCGGGCTCCGCCGGCACCAACGGCGACATGCCCTGGGGCTGACCGCCCGACGCGGCCGCCCCGTACGGCTTGGGTCCCGCAGCACCGAACCGCCGCAGCACCGAACCACGGCAACACCGAACCACCGCAGCACCGAACCACCGCAGAACCGTTCTTCCGCAGCACCGCAGGTCCGCGCATTCCGCCGCCGCGGCGGCCCGCTCCGTACCGGACGGGTCTCAGTTCGCCGGATGCGCCAGCAGGGCCGTCAGTTCCTCCGGAGTGAAGGAACGATGCGGCAGCCCTCCGGGCCCCCCACCGCCCGGCTCGCCCCCCGCACCCTGCACGGCCGTCAGCAGCCGCCCCGCCTGTATCCGCCAGGGCTGCGCGCCGACCTCGCCGAAGGCGGCACAGGCCCGCCGGAACCTCTCCGCCGCCTCCGCACAGCGGCCCCCGAGCGCGTCCACGCACCCGAGGTCCGTCTCCACCCGGGCGTACAGGAACCGGTCCGCCAGCTCATCAGTGATCTCCAGGGCCTGCTGCAGCGTCTCCCCCGCCGCCTGCAGCAGGCCCTGGCTCCACCGCGTCTGGCCGAGGCCCCGCAGCGCGTGGGCCTCACCGACCCGGTCGCCCTCGCCGCGGGTCAGCCGCAGCACGGCGCCGAACGCCTCGGCGGCCTCCCCGAGATCCCCCGCACGCAGCCGCACCTCGGCCAGCCGGTACACGCTCTGGGCCTCCGCCCGCACCGATCCGGTGCGCCGGCTCAGCGCCACCGCCTGCTCCGCCAGCGGCAGCGCGCCGCCCACGTTGCCCCGGTCCAGCTCGATCTGCGCCTGGAAACCCAGCAGATGGGCCTCGTTCCCGATGTCCCCGGAGTCGTGGAAACCGCTGAGCGCCGCCTCGCAGTACTCCAGCGCCCGCTCCCAGTCGCCCTGGAACCGCGCGCACATGGCCAGGTTCCGCTGGGCGAGCGCCGCCCCGCCGAGGTCGCCGGTGTTGCGCAGCAGCCGCAGCGCGGCCATGGTCCAGCCCTCGGCCTGCTCGTAGCGCCGCTGGTAGATCGCCAGCGACCCCAGGAGCCGCAGCATCGTCGCCTCGCCGGGCTCGTCCCCGGCCCGCCGGGCGGAGGCCAGCGCCTGCTCGGCGCTGCGCTGCCAGTCCTCCAGGTAGTTCTTGGTCTCGAAGTGCGGCACCGCGCTCTCGGTCAGCATCCAGGCGTGACCGGCCCGGCCCGTCTCCGCCGCCTGTGCCACCACGTCCGTGACGGCGGTGCGCTCCGACTCGAACCAGTCCATCGGCGAAGCCAGCAGCTCGTCGGCGATCTCGCCCAGGAAGCCGGGGGCGGGCGCAGCCGGCCGGCCCACCGGGAACTCCCGTCCGTCGATCCGCCGGTGCGCTTCCTCGGCCAGCCAGAGCCATGCTCCGAAGGCCCGCTCCAGCGCGGCGTCCGCCTCCTCCTCCGGCTCGTCCGACTCCGCCCGCTCCCGGGCGAACAGCCGCAGCAGGTCCTGGAACCGGTAGCGGGCCGCCCGGCCCGGGGCCGCCTCCGCGACCTCCAGGAGCTGGGCGTCGACCAGGTGGTCGATCAGCTCCTCCGCGTGCCACACGCTGGTGTCCAGTACGGCCGCCCCCGCCCAGGCGGCGAAGTCCGCCGTGCGCAGCAGCCCGAGCCGCCGGTACATCCGGGCCGCCTCGGGCGGCAGGTCCCGGTAGGTGAGCCGGAAACCGGCGCGCACCCCGCCCTCGCCCGGGCTCAGCACGTCGAGCCGGGACCGGTGGTCGCGCAGCCGCTCCACCAGGCTCCGGACGCTCAGGTTGGGCTTGGCCGCCAGCCGGGCGCCGGCGATCCGCAGCGCCAGCGGCAGGCAGTCGCACAGCGCACCGAGCTGCTCCACCGCCACCGGGTCGCTGCCGAACCGGTCCGCTCCGGCCAGTTTGATCAGCAGGGCCGTCGCCTCGGTCGGCTCCAGCATCCGCAGCCGGATGCTGAGCGCCGTGTAGTCCCCTGTCAGGTCGCCCAGGTTCTCCCGGCTGGTGGCCAGCACCACACTGCGTCCGCCGCCCGGCAGCAAGGGTCTGAGCTGGTGGAAGGACCGTACGTTGTCCAGGACGATCAGCGTCTTGCGGGTGCTGAGCAGACTCCGCAGCAGCGAGGCCCGTTCGTCGGGATCCGCCGGGACCTGGGGTGCGGCGATCCCGAGGGCGCGCAGGAAGCGGTCGAGCACGGCGGCGGGGGACACCGGCGCCTGCTCCTCGTCGTAGCCGCGCAGATCGGCGAAGAGCTGGCCGTCGGGGAACTGGTCGGCGACCTGGCTCGCCCAGTGGACCGCCAGCGCCGTCTTGCCCACCCCGCCCACGCCCACGATCGTCGCCAGGGCCGGGGTGTGGGGGTTGTAGGGCTCCTTCAGCAGCCGGTCCAGCGAGGCCATCTCGTGCTGCCGGCCGGTGAACGCCATGACCCCGGCGGGGAGTTGCGCCGGGATCGTGTGCACGGCGGCCGGCGCGGGGGTGAGTACGGCCGGGGGGCGGGTCAGTTCCGGCGAGTCCCGCAGGATCAGCTCGTGCAACTGCCGCAGCCCCGGGCCGGGTTCGATCCCGAGCTGCTCGGTGAGTAACCGGCGGCCGTGCAGGAAGACGTCGAGTGCCTCGGCGCGCTGGCCCGACCGGTACAGGGCGAGCATGAGGTGCTCGCGGCACTGCTCGCGCAGCGGGTGCCGGGCCACCAGGTCGGTGAGCTCACCGATGAGCGCGCGGTGCCTGCCCAGCTGAAGCATCAGCCCCGCGCGCTCCTCGATCAGCGTGAGCCGCATCTGTTCCAGGCGCGTCGCCTCGGCCTCCAGCCGGGAGCCGGGCGTCTCGTCGAGCGCCGAGCCCCGCCAGATGCTCAGCGCCTCCTCGAACAGCGTGCAGGCCTCCTCGGTGCGGCCGTGCCGGGCGGCGTCGCGGCCCTGGTCGGCCCGCTCCAGGAATTCCTGGACGTCGACGCGGTGCTCGCCCTTGGCCAGCAGATAGCCCGGGGGAGAGGTGATCAGCAGATCGGTCACACCGGCCTGCTTGAAGGTCTTGCGCAGGGTGGCCACGCAGATGGCGATCTGGTTCCGTGCCGTCGCGGGAGGGGAATCCGGCCAGACGGCGTCCACCAGGGTGTCCACCGAGACGACCCGGTCGGCATAGAGCACCAGCATCGCGAGGACCGCCGCCTGGCGCCGGCCGTTGATGCGCAAGGGGCCGTCGTCGGCCTGGACGAGCAGTGGCCCCAACAGTCTGAAGACAAACCGATTCAACAGGTCCCCCGCCTTTGAAACCCCGCGTCAGGCGCGAACGGTACCGCAAAGACGATTCCTCGGTGCAGTCAACTCTTGGGAAAAACACCAGCTGTTTCAGGCCATCTTGTCCGTATAGCGGCAGAGCGGGGAATGGCCCTCACGGAGAGTCGCCGGCGCCGACCGAGGCCAGTACGCCCGACAGCCCCCGAAGCATTTCGGCCGTTCGGTGCACCTCCTCCTCACCGCCCAGGCTCTCGCACAGGTGCCGGGCGAGCCCGTCCAGGCAGGAGTCGATCTCCCCCTTCGCCACCGCGCCCCGCTCGGTGGCGGCGAGCAGCTTCGCCCGGCGGTGCGCCGGATTGTCCAGATAGACCGCGAGCCCCTGGCGGACGAGCAGGTCCGCTATGCGCTGCACGCTCTGCCGGGTGGTCCCCACCCGCCGGGCCACCTCGGAGACCGACAGGGACTCCTCCGTCACCGTGCTGAGGACCTGCCAGCGTGCCGCACTGAGACCGGCCGACAGGGCCAGCCGGTCGACGGCCGCGGTGAACCGCCCGTTCAACCGGAAGACCGCCACGGCGGCCCGGCTGAACGCCTCGGCCTCCCCGGACTCCGCTGTACGCGTCAACGCCGGTCCCCTTCCGTACGTCCTCCGGGTCGCTGCACGATAACAGTGCGTGGTCGCACGGACGAGAGTCGTGCGGCCACGCTCCGCCGACACCGGCCCCGACTGGTCCGTTGGCAGCCCCATGGCCGATCAAACCCGTCAGTAACCGGGCCAATGGTCCACTCCATTCGGCCCGAGTTGAGCCAGTGGGCCTCCAGGTGCTTATCTGTGGCGTATCCATGTACTTACGGCGCCGCGCAGCGCCGGACGGCAACGAGGCCGGCTCCGGAGCGCGGCGCCTTCGCCGTGCCCGTCCGCCGCCCACCACCCCCGGGCGGCGCGGGACCGGCGCGCACCACTGCAGGGGGGCGGCAAGCCGCTGTGAAGAGGATGTTCGTAGCTCCGGATCCGGGGCGCCTGAGACTCAGGACGTCGGCCCGCGCCGTGATCGGCGTCGCCGCCGCCGTCGCCCTCGCCGAACTGTGCGGTCTGTCCCTGACCGCGTCCATCACCGGCGGACTGGCGGCCCTGCTCGCGCTCTTCACCGTCACCGACGCCACCGTGCGCCGCCAGTCGGTCACCACCGCCCTGCTGCCCGCCGCCGGATTCCCCGTCCTGGCCCTCGCCACCGCCCTGCACGGGGTGACCCCCCTGCGGGACGCCGCCTTCGTGCTCGTCGTCTTCTGCGGGGTCTACGCCCGCCGCTGGGGCCCGCGCGGGCACGCGCTCGGGATCTTCGCGTTCATGAACTTCTTCATCACGCAGTTCCTGCACGCCCTGCCCGCCCAGCTCCCCGAGCTGTACGCCGCCGTGGGCCTGGCCCTGGGCGCCGCCGCGGCCGTACGGTTCCTGCTCTGGCCGATCGAACGGCGCACCCCGCCGCCCGCCGCCCCCGCGCCGCTGCCCGGCAGCGGCCTGGCCCGGCACACGACCCGCCAGGCCCTCCAGGCGACCGTCGCGTGCGCCGTCGCCCTCGCCGTCGGCCAGGTGCTCTCCGAGGACCGCTGGTACTGGGCCGTCGGCACCGCCTGGTGGATCTTCGTCAACACCGCCTCCCGCGGCGAGACCCTGGTCCGCGGCTTCCGCCGGGTGCTCGGCACCGTCGTCGGCGTGGCCGCGGGGGTACTGATCGCCATCCCGCTGGACGGCGCGCCCCTGCCCACCGCCCTCCTCGTCGCGGCCTGCGTCTTCGGGATCTTCTACACGGCCGCCGTCTCCTACAGCTGGATGATCCTCGCGGTCACGCTGATGGCCGGGCTGCTCTACGGTCTCCTCGGCGTGCTGGACCCCGGCCTGCTCGTACTCCGCCTGGAGGAGACGGCCGTGGGCGCCGTGTGCGCCGCGCTGGCCGTGGTCCTCGTCCTGCCGGTCACGACCCACGCGACGAACGACGCGTGGATCCAGCGCGCCCTGCACTGCGTGCACGCCGCCACCGCCCAGGCCGCCGCCCGCCTCGCCGGCTCCCCGACGGCGGACCCCGCCCCGCACGCCGCGGAGCTGGAGACCCTGCTCGCCCGGGTCCGGATGGCGCTCGCCCCGCTGGTCCACCCGCTCAGCCCGTTCCGCGCCCGCAAGGCCCGCGCAGGCCAGGTCATCGCCCTGCTCGACGAGTGCGCCCGCGAGGTGCGCGGCCTGGTGACCGTCGCCGCCGACCCCGACGCCGGCCACGACGCCCGCCTCGCCGCCGCCTGCTGGCGCGTCGAGTCGGCCGTGCAGGCGCTGACCGCCGGCGAGCGGGAGCTCGAAGGGCCCGCGGCCACCGGCCCCACCGCCCCGCCCGCCGCCACCACCGAACCAGCGCTCGCCCACCTCCAGGGCCTGGAGCGGGCCCTGACCGAACTGGCCACCCCCCTGGGCAGCGACCCCAAGGCGCCGTTCGTCATCAGCGCCTGAGCAGAGCGCCCCAGGCCGGCGTCCGCTCCGCGGGCAGCCGGCCGGGGGTGTGCACCACCCCCAGGGCCTGGGTGGCCCGGGTCAGCGCCACGTACAGGTCGCTCGGCCCGAAGTCGGCCGGCTCCACCACGATCACCGTGTCGAACTCCAGCCCCTTGGCCTGGCGCGGATCCAGCAGGACGACCTCCCGGGTCAGATCGGGCTCCGCGCCCTCCCGTACCTGCGGCAGTACGGCCGCCAGCGCCCCGTGGAGCTCCCGCTGGGCGATCACCGCGAGACGCCCCTCGGCCGGCCGCTCCCGCTGCACCGCCTCCCCGACGGCCCCGGCCAGGTCGCCGGCCGCGCGCGCCCACGGCCGGACCCCGGTGGCCCGTACCGAACGCGGCGGCTCGAAGCCGGGATCGCGCTCGCGCAGCACGGCCGCCGCCACCTCCATGATCTCGGCCGGCGTGCGGTAGTTGACCCCGAGCCGGACCAGCTCCCAGCGGTCGCCGACGTACGGCGACAGGATCCGTTCCCAGGACCCGCAGCCCGCCTCGTCACCGGTCTGCGCCGGATCGCCGACCAGCGTCATCGAACGGGTCGGGCAGCGCCGCATCAGCAGCCGCCACGCCATCTCAGACAGCTCCTGCGCCTCGTCCACGATGACGTGCCCGAAGGCCCAGGTGCGGTCCGCCGCGGCACGCTCGGCGGTGCTGCGGTGGTCGGCCTCCTCGTGGCGCTCCGCCATCCGCTCGGCGTCGATGATGTCGTGCGCCGCGAGGTATTCGTTCTCCTCGTCCTCGAACTCGTACGACTGCGAGCCCGCGGACACGTCCAGCACCCCTTGCGCGTACGCGATGCGCAGCTGCCTCTGCCGCTCCTCGGCGGCGCGCAGCGCACTGTCGTCCTCCCCGAGCAGCTCGGCCGCCTCGTCCAGGAGCGGTACGTCGGCCGGGGTCCAGTCGGGCCGCGCCGAGGGCGCGCGGCGGATGAGCCGGGCCTCCTGCGCGGGCAGGTGCGTGGGCTCCGCCAGGAAGTCGGTGATCAGCTGCTGCGGGGTGAGCGACGGCCACAGCGAGTCGATCGCCGCGTGCACGGCGGCGCTCGTCGCGATCTCCTTGCCGAGCTGGGCCACGTCGTCCGCGCCGAGCAGGTTCGGACCGCCGTACGGATCGGCCCCCAGCCGGTCGGCGAGCTGCGCGGTGAGCGCGTCGATGATCCGGAAGGCGAAGGCCGGCCGTGCCCGGTTGTGCGGCAGACCGGTGGCCCGGGCCCGGTCCCGCGCCTCGTGGGCCATCGTGCGGTCCAGCAGCAGGGTTCCGTAGTCGTCGTGGTCGATCTCCAGCGCGGCCTCGGGCACCGTGTCGTACTCCTCGCCGCTGCCGGCCGGCACGTGCTCCGGCAGGCACTGCCGGTCGGCCACGACCCGGGCGAGGACCTGTGCCATCGCGGCGCGGCCCTTCACCGCGGCGGCCCCGGGACGGTCGGTGCCGGTGGCGTGGACCCCCGGGAACAGCTCGCCCGGCGTGGACAGCAGCACACCGGTCTCGCCGAGCGCCGGGAGCACCCCGCCGATGTAGCCCAGGAAGGCCGGCCCCGGCCCCACGATCAGCACACCGCGCCGGGCGAGCAGCTCGCGGCGGGCGTACAGCAGGTACGCGGCACGGTGCAGCGCAACCGCGGTCTTGCCGGTGCCGGGTCCGCCCTCGACCACCAGCACCCCGCGGTGCGTGGAGCGGATGATCCGGTCCTGCTCGGCCTGGATGGTCCGCACGATGTCGTGCATGCGGCCGGTGCGGGCGGCATCGAGCGCCGCCAGCAGGACCGCGTCGGCGTCGGCCCCCTCGTGGCCGGTGCGCTCCGCGTCGGTCAGGTCGAGGATCTCGTCGTGCAGGGCGGTGACGACCCGGCCCCGGCTGCTGATGTGACGGCGGCGGCGCAGGCCCATGGGCGTGTGGCCGGTGGCGAGGTAGAAGGGGCGGGCGACCTCGGCCCGCCAGTCCAGGACCAGCGGGGTCCGTTCCGTGTCGTCGGCGCGGATCCCGATGCGTCCGATGTGGTGGTCGCGGCCGTCGGAGAACTCCAGACGCCCGAAACACAGGCCGTTCTCACCGGCATTCAGAGCGGACAGCAGACCCGACTGCTCGGCCACCAGGACATCGCGTTCCAGGCGCGCCTGAAAGCCCGTTCCGACGTCGCGCAATGCCCCTTCGACCGCCTGTTCGGCCTGGTCGCGCAGGTCGTCGAGGCGCCGATAGAGGTCGTCGACGAATTGCTGCTCTTTCCGGAATTCCTCGGTTGACAATTGCACTCCCGCCGCGATACAATGTCCTCGTAAGTCTTTTTGCGTCCTCGCTCGAAGCGAAGTCGCGAACTATTCAATATACGCCTCCTTCTCCCTCGGCAGCGAATTCGGCCGGGGGATTTTTTGCGTACGGTGGATCTCATGACCACCGCACACGCCCCGGCCGACGGAATCGTCTACCGCCTCGCCCGCCCTGAGGACGCGGGCGCCATCGAGGCCCTGGACAGCTCCTTCACCACCTCCACCGTCTTCGAGGTCGCCGCCTCGGGCGACGGCTCCGGCTTCCTGCTCCGCGAGGTCCCGGTGGACCCGCCCGTGCACAAGGCGTTCCCGCCCGAGGAGCACGACGAGCAGGGGTTCGCCGGTTCGCGGGGGCCCGACGTGGACGCGGACAACCGCACCTTCGTGGCCCTCGACGGCGGCGAGCTCTGCGGATTCGCCGCCGTCGGCTACGCCGCGTGGAACCGGCGGCTGACGATCGAGGACATCGAGGTCG
The DNA here is from genome assembly GCF_024666385.1 of Streptomyces yangpuensis. NCBI lineage: Bacteria > Bacillati > Actinomycetota > Actinomycetes > Kitasatosporales > Streptomycetaceae > Streptomyces > Streptomyces yangpuensis. Next base: position 906,094 of record NZ_CP102514.1, on the reverse strand, counting down.
CGCCCGGTCACCGGGGCCGCGGGATCGGCAGCGCACTGATGGAGCACGCCGCGGAGTTCGCCCGCGAGCGGGGCGCGGAGCACCTCTGGCTCGAGGTCAGCTCGGTCAACGCCCCCGCCGTGCGCGCCTACCGGCGCATGGGGTTCGCCTTCTGCGGCCTCGACACCGCCCTGTACGGGGGCACGCCCTCCGCGGGCGAACAGGCACTGTTCATGAGCCGCCCCTGCCGCTGACCCGACACGCGCCGAACGGCCGGCGAGCCGTCAACTCCCTCGGCGCGCCGGATCTTACGTCTCCGTGCCCCCTGTCCGCAGCCCAATCCTCCAGGATCACCCGGAGGAGTGTTCCAAAAGCCCATGCCGTACGCCGCTGACCTGCGGCAGGTACAACGGGTAATTGATTACTGCACATTCATGCGGCACGTACAGGGTGGATCTGGTCGGACAGGGGGTAACCCGCCGGAATGGAAATTCTTCAACAGCGCTCCACCACCGCACAGGTGTGGCAGGCGGCCGAGGAGTTCATCCGACTCTTCCACAGGGAGAACGCCGGCGCGGGTGATCCGCGCGCCCGGCTCGCCGCCGTGAGGGCGGAACTCGCGGACACCGGTACCTATGCGCACACCCCGGAAGAGCTGGTCCACGGGGCGCGCGTGGCCTGGCGCAACAGCAACCGCTGCATAGGCAGGCTCTACTGGAACTCGCTGCGGGTCCGTGACCGCCGCGGACTCACCGACGCCGACGCCATCGCCGCCGAGTGCTTCGACCACCTGCGCGAGGCGACCAACGGCGGCCGGGTGAGGCCCACCATCACGGTCTTCGCCCCGGAGACCCCCGACCGTCCCGGCCCGGTGATCTGGAGCGAGCAGCTGGTGCGGTACGCCGGGTACGGCGACCACCCGTCCATAACCGTCGGCGACGCCCGCAACGCCCCGCTCACCGAGGCCCTGCTCCGGCTCGGCTGGTCCGGCGGCGCCGGTACCCCCTTCGACCTCCTCCCGCTGGTGGTCCAGGGCGTCGACGACAAGCCGCGGTGGTTCGACACCCCCGCGGACGCCGTCCTGGAGGTCCCGATCGCCCACCCCGAGGGCGACGACTGGGCGGACTGGGGCCTGCGCTGGCACGCCGTCCCCGCCATCTCCAACATGTGCCTGGAGATCGGCGGCATCCACTACCCGGCCGCGCCGTTCAACGGCTGGTACATGGGCACCGAGATCGGCGCGCGCAATCTCGCCGACACCGACCGCTACAACCTCCTGCCCGCCGTCGCCCGCCGCCTGGGCCTGGACACCTCCAGCGACCGCTCGCTGTGGAAGGACCGAGCCCTCGTCGAGCTCAACCGGGCGGTCCTGCACTCCTTCGACCGCGCGGGCGTCACCATCGCCGACCACCACTCCGAGTCCCGCCGCTTCCTCTCCCACATGGAACGGGAGGAGCGCAAGGGCCGCGAGGTGGGCGCGGACTGGTCCTGGATCGTGCCGCCGATGTCCGGCGCGGCGACCCCCGTCTTCCACCGCACCTACGAGGACCGCCCCAGCAGCACGGCGTACGTCCACCACCCCGGCGCGCAGGAGCGGGCCCGCGGACGGGATTTGGTCTAGACCTTCTGTTACCGTCGGCTCCGGACGGATCCGGCGGCGGTGAGAGGGGTTTCCTGTGGGCGGCGCGGACAGCACGGACCGAAGCGGCGAACACCGGGCCTACATCGGCTCCTTCACCTCGGGGGGCGGCCGCGGTGTGACCATCGCGGCCGTGGATCCGAAGACCGGGGCGCTGACCCCGCTCTCGGTCGCCACCGCCGAGGATCCGTCGTACCTCGCCCTCGCTCGGGACACCGGCGTCCTCTACGCGGTGAGCGAGACCGAGCGGGGCGAGGTGGCGGCCTTCCGGCCCACTGCCGGGGGTCTCGCGGCGCTGGGCGCGCCCGTGCGCGTCGGCGGCTCCGGCCCCACCCATGTCAGCGTGTCCGGGCGGCGCCTGTTCACCGCCAACTACACCTCGGGCAGCGTCAGCAGCCTCGCGCTGGCCGCCGACGGCCGCCCGGGCGGACCGGCCCGGGTCCTCGCGCACCGGGGCTCCGGCCCCGACACCGCCCGGCAGGAGGGGCCGCACGCCCATCAGGTGCTGCCCGACCCGACCGGCCGCTGGGTGCTCGGCGTCGACCTGGGCACCGATTCGGTACGGGTCTGCGCGCCGGACGCGGTCACGGGCGAACTGCGGGTGCACACCGAGACGGCGCTGCGCGCCGGAACGGGGCCCCGCCACCTGGTCTTCCACCCGGAGGGCGCCGCGGTCTACGTCCTGCACGAGCTGGAGCCGCAGGTGACCGTCTGCCGGTGGAACGGTGCATCGGGGCACCTGCAACCGGTCGGTGAGGTTCCGGTGGCCTCCGTGGGCGCCTCAGGGGCCGTGCGGGCGTATCCCTCGGCGGTCGTGGCCTCCCCCGACGGGCGGTTCGTGTGGGCGGCCGTCCGCGGCGCCGACGTGATCGTCACCCTGTCGCTCGCCGACGGGCCCGGGAAACCGCGGCTGACCGGCACCGTGGACTGCGGCGGCGCGTGGCCGCGGGACCTCGCCGCGGACGCCGCGGGACGCCGCCTCTACGCGGCCAACGAGCACTCGGGTGACGTCACCTGGTTCGACGTGGACCCGCTGACCGGGCAGCCGCACCGGGCCGGTTCGCTGGCCGTGCCCGCCGCCACCTGCGTGGTCCTCGACTGAGTCCCGTACGCGGGCCGTACGCGGACCGGACGCGCGAAGGCCCCCGCCCGGCCGGGAGATCCGGTCGGCGGGGGCCTTCGCGCGGGTCGGGCGGGTCAGTGCGCGGGCGAGCCCTGGGGGATGCCCAGAGCCGCGGTGTACTGCGCGACGGCCAGCTTGCCGAGTGCCGGGTAGGCGCCGAGCACCTCGGCGGTGGCGCAGTCGGCTTCCTTGCAGGCGGTGTCCAGCAGCCCGTCGGCGGCCTCCGGGCCGATCAGGTACGGGGCGAGCGCGAGCTGGGTGGAACCCTCGCGGCGCAGCTGGTCGGCGACCGCGGCCACCGAGCCCTCCTGGTCCAGGGCGGCCGCCTGGACGGGCACCGCGAGGCGGGCGGCGAGCAGCATGCCCGTGATCCCGGCGGCCTGCACGGCCTCCTCGCCACCGGTGGTGGCCAGGACGATGCCGTCGGCGGCGGTGGTCACGGTGAAGAGGCGAGCGCGGTCGGCGCGGGCCAGCCCGGCCTCCGAGAGGCGCACGTGCAGACCCTCGGCCAGCAGCGGGTGCGGGCCGAGGACGTCGGCCAGCTCGGCGGCGGCGGTGGAGTCCATCAGGGCCTGGCGCATCCGGCGCAGCAGGTCGCTGTCCGGGCCGGCCAGCAGCGGGACGACCACGGCGTCCGGGCCGGTCTGCTCGGGCACCTCGTGGCCGGCGGCGCGGGCGAACTCGGCGCGAGCGGTCCGGTCGGCCGCGACGGCGTTCAGCACGCCGGACAGGGACGGGAACTCGGAGGCGTCGTCCCCCTCGAGGAAACCGATGCGGGCGTCGAGGCCCGGCAGCTCGGAGCGGCCGATGCTGATGATCTCTTCCGCGAGCCCCCGCGAGGCGGCCGAGGGCGCACCGGGCACGGCGAGCACCAGCGCGGGCGCGCCCTCGGGCGCAGCCGCGGGCTCGGGCCGGCGGTGCCGTCCGGTCGGGCGGGGTCGCGGCATTCGTACGGGCAGGCCATTTGCGGGGCCAGTGGGGGAGCTCATGGCGCCGCATGCTACTGGCTTATCGGAAGAAGGTGTTCGGGCAGGGCCTTCTCGTGCCGCATCTGTCCGTATTTATCCGGTGAATTGCAGATACGTTCAACTGACGGACGGCAAGCGCCAGTCCACAGGCTGTGACCCCTGGCCCACCAGCAGTTCGTTCGTCCTGCTGAAGGGCCGGGAGCCGAAGAACCCGTAATCCGCCGATTTCGGGGAGGGGTGCGAGGACTCCACCACCGGCAGGTCACCGAGCAGCGGCCGCAGGTTGCGGGCCGCACGGCCCCACAGGATGGACACCAGCGGCTTGCCCCGCGCGGCCAGCGCGCGGATGGCCTGGTCGGTGACGGCCTCCCAGCCCTTGCCCTGGTGTGCGTTGGACCGGCGGGGCGCGGTCGTGAGCGAGCGGTTGAGCAGCAGCACGCCCTGCCGGGTCCACGGGGTGAGGTCACCGTTGGCGGGCCGGCCGGTCCCTATGTCCCGGTGCATCTCCAGGAAGATGTTGTCCAGGCTCGGCGGAACCGGCCGTACGTCCGGGGCCACCGAGAAGGACAGCCCCACCGCGTGCCCCGGGGTGGGGTACGGGTCCTGGCCGACGATGAGGACCTTGACCTCGTCGAAGGGCTGCTGGAAGGCGCGCAGCACATGGGCCCCGGCGGGGACGTACGTCCTGCCCGCCGCGATCTCGGCTCGCAGGAAGTCGCCCATCGCGGCGATCTGCGTCGCCACCGGCTCCAGAGCCCGGGCCCAGCCCGGCTCGACGATCTCGTTCAACGGTCGTGCTGCCACGGTGGATCACTCTACTGGCCGATCGTCGCCGCCCGCACGCACAGGACGTCGGGAAGGTGCTCGGCCAGCAACTGCCAGCTGTCGCCGTCGTCGTGGCTGGCGTACAGCTCGCCGTTGCGGTTGCCGAAGTAGATCCCCGCCGGGTCCGCGTCGTCGGTGCAGAGCGCGTCCCGGAGCACCGTGCCGTAGTGGTCGGAGTCCGGCAGTCCGCGCGTGAGCGGTTCCCAGGTGGCGCCCGCGTCCTCGGTGCGGAAGACCCGGCACCGGTGCTCGGCCGGGACCCGGTCCGAGTCGGCGTTGAGCGGGAACACGTAGGCGGTGTCCGGCCGGTGCGGATGGGCCGCCACCGCGAAGCCGAAGTCGGAGGGCAGCCCGCCGCCGATGTCGGTCCAGCGGGCGCCCGCGTCGTCGCTGCGGTAGACGCCCCAGTGGTTCTGCAGGTACAGCCGGTCCGTGTCGCCGGCGTCCTGGGCGATCTTGTGCACGCACTGGCCGAACTCGGGGTTCGGATCCGGCAGGAACACCGCCGAGACCCCCTGGTTGGACGGCTCCCAGCTGGCCCCGCCGTCCTTGGTCCGGAACACCCCGGCGGTGGAGACCGCCACCGTCACCGCGTCCGGGTCGCCCGGATCGGTGATCACCGTGTGCAGGCCCTCGCCGCCGCCGCCCGGGACCCACTTGCCGCGGCTCGGGTGCTCCCACAGCGGGCGGACCAGCTCGAAGGACTCGCCCCGGTCCGTCGAGCGGAACAGGGCCGCCGGCTCCGTCCCCGCGTACACCACGTCGGGGGCCTCGGCCCCGGCCGGCTGGAGCTGCCAGACCCGCTCCAGCGAGGCGCCGGTGTCCTGGGGGAACTTCACGGCTGCCCTGGCCGGTTCCCGCCAGGTCGCCCCGAGGTCGTCGGAGCTGAAGACGGACGGACCCCAGTGGGTGCTGTCCCCGCCGACCAGCAGCCGGGGGGCCGGGCCGCGCCGGTCGATGGCGGCCGCGTACACGGCCTGGGCGTTGAAGTGGGGCCCGTCGAACTCCCACGGCCCGTCGCCCCTGCGACGGCCGATGAACAGTCCCTTGCGGGTCCCCACGAGCAGCAGTACGTCGGCCATGGCCGGCACCTCCGGACCTCGTCGTCCTTGCGGGCGGATCGTTCCTCACGGAGCGTCTTTCCGGCCAGTCTGCACCCGCCCACCGACAGGAGCCCGGCGGGCGCCGCGCACCTCGCATCGGATGATCTATACCGATCATTTACCGCTCGGAAATGATTGCGCCTTGCATGGGGGTGTTCGCACTGGGTTGACTTCAAGCCACTGCTGCCGCGCGTGAGAGGACGTACGTGGCCACCGAGTACCTGTCTCCGCTCGACCTCGCTTTCTGGCGGATGGAATCCGCCGACCATCCCATGCACCTCGGTGCCCTCGCCGTCTTCCGCACCCCCGGACCCCCGGGGCCGGGCGACGGGGACGCCGCCGAGCGCGCCGCCGCGCTCCTCACGGCGCGCTGTGCGGCCGTGCCGGGCCTGCGCCGCCGGATCCGCGACGTGCTGCTGCCCCTCGGCGCCGCGGCCTGGTCGCCGGACCCCGGCTTCGATCCGGCGCGGCACGTCTTCCTCGTCCGCACGGACCTCCGCTGCCCGCACGAGGCCGCCGGCCCCCTGATGGCCCGCCCGCTGGACCGGGAGCTGCCGCCGTGGGAGGCGCACGTACTGGCCGGGCCGGATCCGGACTCCTTCGCGGTGCTGTTCAAGTTCCACCACGCCCTCGCCGACGGCCTCGGCGCGCTCGCCCTCGCGGCCGCGCTGTTCGACGAGGTCCCCGGGCCGCGGGCGCCCGTGCGCCCGGTTCCCGGGCAGCGGGGCGGGTCCGTGCTGAGCCGGCTTCCGGGAGTCCTGGCCGCCCGGGTCCAGGGCGTCGGTCAGGCTCTGGAGATCGGCGCCGCCATGGCCCGCGAGGGGCTGCCGCTCGGGGTCCCCGCCGCGCTCACGGCCGGTCCCGCGGGCGCGGGCAGCCGTACCGTCGCCGGTCTCGCGCTCGACCTCGACGAGGTCAACCTGATCCGCAAGGGAGCCGGCGGCACCGTCAACGACGTGCTGATCACCCTGGTCGCGGGCGCCCTGCGGCGCTGGCTGGCCGGGCGCGGCGACCCCGAACCCCTGGGCGCCGGACCGCGGGCCCTGATCCCCGTGTCCCGCCGCCGCGGACCCCGGGACGGCGAAGGCGCGGGGAACCGGCTCTCCGGCTACCTGCTCCGGCTGCCGCTCGCGGAGCCCGATCCGCTGCGGCGCCTGGACCGCGTCCGCGTCGGCATGGACCGCAACAAGGACGCCGGGCCCGCCCGGGGCGCCGGGGCGGTCGCCCTGCTCGCGGACCACGTCCACCCGCTCGGCCACCGGCTCGGCGGGCCCCTGGTCGCCCAGGCGGCCCGACTGCTCTACGACATCCTCGTCACCAGCGTTCCGCTGCCCGGCCTCACCTTCTCCCTGGGCGGCAGCCGGGTCCACGAGGTCTACCCGCTCGCCCCGCTGGCCCGCGGCCAGTCGCTCGCGGTCGCGGTCTCCACCTACAAGGGGACGGTCCACTACGGCCTGGTCGCCGACGCGGCCGCGGTTCCGGACCTGGCGGCGCTGACCGGGGCGCTGCGGGCCGAGCTCGACACACTTGTACGAGAGGTCTCGTAGTACGAGGAGGTTCGTAGTATGGTGAGTCTCGTACTTAGCCGCCGATCCCGGCGCGCCCGGTGACCTCTGGAGAGCCCCGATGAGTGCTGCCCCCGCCGTACCCGCCGCTTTCGCCGCCCTGTTCGAGCCCTACACCCTGCGATCGGTCACCGTCCCGAACCGCGTGTGGATGGCCGCGATGTGCCAGTACAGCGCCGAGGCCTTCGGGCCGAACGCGGGCGTCGCCGGCGACTGGCACTTCGCCCACTACGCCGCCCGCGCGACCGGCGGGACCGGCCTGATCATCCAGGAGGCCACCGCGGTCTCCCCGGAGGGCCGCATCTCCCCGTACGACCTCGGCATCTGGAACGACACCCAGGTCGAGGCCCTGCGCCGGATCACCGGCTTCCTCAAGGCCCGGGGGACCGTCCCCGGCATCCAGATCGCGCACGCCGGCCGCAAGGCGTCCACGGACCGGACCTGGAAGGGCGGCGCGCCGGTCGGCCCCGACGCGCACGGCTGGCAGCCGGTCGCCCCCAGCGCCGTGCCGTTCGCCGAGGGCCACCCGGTGCCCGACGAGCTGACGATCGATGAGATCGCCGAGGTCACCGGCCAGTTCGCGGCCGCGGCCGAGCGGGCCCTCGCGGCGGGCTACGAGGTCGTCGAGATCCACGGCGCCCACGGCTACCTCATCGGGGAGTTCCTCTCCCCGCACAGCAACAGGCGCACCGACGCCTACGGCGGATCCTTCGAGAACCGGACCCGCTTCGCCCTGGAGGTCGTCGACGCCGTCCGCGCGGTATGGCCCGAGGAACTCCCGCTCCTCTTCCGGATCTCCGCCACCGACTGGCTGGAGGAGGAGGGCTGGACCGCCGACGAGACCGTGCGCCTGGCCCGGCTCCTCCAGGAGCACGGCGTGGACCTCCTCGACGTCTCCACCGGTGGCCTCGCTCCCGGGGTGACCATCCCGGTCGGCCCCGGCTACCAGGTGCCGTTCGCCGCCCGGGTCAAGGCCGAGACGACCCTCCCCGTGGCCGCGGTCGGCCTGATCACCGAACCGGGGCAGGCCGAGAAGATCCTGGCCAACGGAGAGGCCGACGCGGTCCTGCTGGGCCGCGAACTGCTGCGCGACCCGTTCTGGGCCCGCCGCGCGGCCGAAGAGCTCGGCGCCCCGATCCGGACGCCCGAGCAGTACCACCGGTCCTGGTGACGGCGGTGCGGCCGCGGCCCCGGGCCGCGGCCGCACCGGCGGCTCCCACCGGTTCCCGCGACCAGCGCGACTCCTTCGACACCTCTCGTACCATGGGGGCCGGACCAAGCCGAGTGAGCGGAGCAGGGACATGACGGATCGGGACACCTCCCGCACCCTGGCCCACCCGGAGGCGGCCGAGATCCGCCTGGAGGGTGTGCTGCACGCACTCTCCGACCCGGTGCGGCTCTCCATCGTCCTGGACCTCGCCGCCTCGGCGGACGACCTGGCCTGCTCGCACTTCGATCTGCCGGTCACCAAGTCCACGACCACGCACCACTTCCGCGTCCTGCGCGAGAGCGGTGTCGTACGCCAGGCCTACCGCGGCACCACCAAGCTGAACGCCCTGCGCCGCGACGACCTGGAGGCACTGTTCCCGGGCCTCCTCGACAGCGTCCTGACGGCGGCCGCCGCCGAGGCGGAGCGGCTCGCGTCCACGTGACCGCGGGTCAGGCGACCCCACCGGTGACCACGGCCGTCGGCACGTGGTCGACGGTCACCGTCACACCTTCGGCGATGGTCTCCTCGCTGAGGAGCAGGGCGTCGGACACCGGGTTCACCGGCAGGTCGTAGCCATGATCGGCCCGCGCGCCCGGGGCGGCACGGCGACACTCCCCGGACGGGGCCGTTCCGGCCGAGATGACCACCCGGACGCATGTTCGTGGCCCACTTCCCCGGACCCAAATCCGTGGAGGGGCCACGAGCCCGAGACCGAGGAGGCCGCTCAAGGCTCTGTCGTCCACGTCCCGCCCGGCCCGCGGCGCCCAGGTTCGTCCAGCACTCGGGCGCCCCTCCGCCTTGCGGTGCACCGCATCTGACGCCGCACGCTGATCCACCGGGGACTACGGGACAGCCCTTAGGCCGGATCCGCTCCCGCCGCGTCCAACAGGCCCCGCCAGTCCGGGATCTTGACGGTGCGCCGGCCCAGCGAACGGCCCAGATCCTCCTCCGCCGACTCGATGGCCAGCCAGCCGGGCCACTCCACCGGGTGCAGGCCCGCCGCCCGGAAGGCGGCCAGCGGGTCGCCCGGCAGCTCGCGCCGGGCCAGCGCACCCGCGTCCTGGAGCAGTGAGGACACGGTCTCCTTCGCGCACGGCCGGTTCGTGCCGATCACCCCGGTCGGGCCCCGCTTGATCCAGCCCGCCACGTACTCGCCGACCGAGGCCCGGCCCGCGCGCAGCACCCGCCCCGCGGCGTGCGGAACCGTGCCCCTCGCCGGGTCGAAGGGCAGCCCGGTCAGCGGCACGCCCATGTACCCCACCGAGCGCAGCACCAGCTGCGCCTCGACGTCCTCGTGGACGCCCGTCCCGGTCACCCCGCCGTGCCCGTCCGGGGCGGTCCGCTCGAAGCGCACCCCGGCGACCCGGCCGCCGGGCCCGCCGAGGATCTCCACCGGGCGCAGATAGAACCGCAGCGCGATGCGGCGCGGTTCCCCGTCGGGGGCCTCGCCGGGCTCCTTGCCGGCCCAGCCGCGCAGCACTTCCAGGTTGCGGCGCGCCACCGCCGGCAGTGCTGCGGCCGCGCCCGGATCGGCGTACATCGGGTCCAGCGCCAGCTCCGCCGGGTCCGCCCAGGTCTCCACGCCCGGCAGCGTGCCCAGTTCGCGCAGTTCCTTCGTGGTGAATTTGCCCTGGGAGGGCCCGCGCCGGGCCACCATGGACACCCTGCGCACCCCGCTGTCCGCGAGCGCGCCGAGTGCCGGCTGCGGCATGTCCGTCGGCGCCAGCTCCGCCGTGCCGCGGGCCAGGATCCGGGTCACGTCCACCGCGACGTTGCCCGCCCCGACCACCACCGCCGCGTCGGCCCCGGGCAGGCCGAAGGCCTCGGCGGCGGCGTCCGGGTGCCCGCTGTACCACGACACGAAGGCCGTCGCGGAGTGCACCCCGGCCAGTTCCTCGCCGGGGATGCCCAGCATCCGGTCCCGCGCCGCACCCACGCAGTACACGACCGCGTGGTACAGCTCCAGCAGCCGCTGCGCGGGCAGGGCGGTCCCGCCGACCTCGACGTTCCCGAGGAAGCGGATCCGCTCGTCCTCCAGCACGGTGCGCAGGCTGCCCTGCAGCGACTTGATCTTCTCGTGGTCCGGTGCGACCCCGTACCGCACCAGCCCGTACGGGGCGGGCAGCCGGTCCAGTACGTCGACCAGCACCCCGGGCACCTCGCGCTGCTGGACCAGCGTCTGGGCCGCGTAGACCCCGCTGGGGCCCGATCCGACGACGGCGACACGAAGCACGGCGGAGCTCCTCCCGCAGGTGGTTCCAGCATGGCACCGGCCCGCCCGCCGGTCAGCCCATCGTGCGCATCCGGTGGATCTCGGCGCTCTGGGTGGCCACCACCTCGTTGGCCATCTCCTCGACGGCGACGTTGTTCCCGCCGGCCAGCGCCTCGCCCGCCATCGTCAGGGCCCCTTCGTGGTGGGTGGTCATCAGCTTCAGGAAGAGCCGGTCGAAGTCGGCGCCCCGGGCCGCGGTCAGCTCGTCGAGCTGCTGCGCGGTCGCCATGCCCGGCATCGAGCCGTGGTCGTGGTCGTGTCCGTGCCCGGAGGCGGCCGTGCCGGAGCCCGCCGGCGGTGCCGGATGACGGTCCAACCACTTCTGCATGGCGCCGATTTCGGGCTTCTGGGCGGCCGTGATCCGTTCCGCCAGCCGTTTGACCGGCTCCGCCGCGGCCCGTTCGGGGGCCAGTGCGCTCATCGTCAGGGCCTGCCGGTGGTGTTCGATCATCCGCCGCACGTAGGCGTGGTCGGCGGCGTTGGGGCTGTCGTCGGGCTTCGCCCGGGCGGCCTGTTCGGGGGTGAGGGTGCGTGAGGTCTCGCCGGGTCTGCCCGGCGCGACGATCGCGGGCCGCCCGTCTTCGGCCCGGTCCGCTCCGTCGTCCTGGCAGGCGGTGAGCGTCAGCAGGAGGCAGGCGGTCGCCATCACCGCGGCGAACCGGAGGGGCCGCACGGACAAGGTCTCGCGGCCCCGGAGGTCTTTTGCCATGTCCATGAAGGGAAGATACTGCCGGGGTCCTGGTTCCGTTCCCCTGCGGACGGAACCGATCGGGCTCCCATGGGAGGCACAGTGACCTCACTTCGCACCAGGAGAGCGGGCAGCAGGAGGGTGGGGGTGGCCGTCGTCGCGGCCGGTCTCCTCACCACCCTCCTCGCGGCCGGACCGGCGGCGGCCACCCCCGACCCCGGCGATTTACACCCCGGCCACGGCAACCACCAGGGCGCGAGCACCCTCGACGGCCCGGAACTCGCCCCGGGCGACATCCCCGGCCAGGACGAGATCGTGCACAGCGCCAACATCAAGCCCCTGGCCAACATCCCCTCCACCGATCCCACCGTGATCAACTCGGACCTCGCGTTCCAGGGCCGGTACGCCTACGCGGGCAACTACAACGGCTTCACGATCTACGACATCGCCGACCCCAAGGCGCCCAAGAAGATCACCGAGGTGCTCTGCCCCGGCGGGCAGAACGACATCTCCGTCGACGGCGACCTGCTCTTCCTCTCCACCGACTCCTCGCGCAGCGACGACTCCTGCAACAGCGTCTCGCAGCCCGCCACGGAGAAGTCCTCGTGGGAGGGCATCAAGATCTTCGACATCAAGGACAAGAAGAATCCCAGGTACATCAAGTCCGTCGAGACGGCCTGCGGCTCCCACACCCACACCCTCGTCCCGGGCCGCAAGGACATCTACCTCTACGTCGCCTCCTACTCGCCGAACGAGGCCTTCCCCGACTGCAAGCCGCCGCACGACGGCATCTCCGTGGTGAAGGTCCCGAAGAAGAACCCGACCGAGGCGGCGGTCGTCGCCTTCCCGGTGCTCTTCCCCGACGGCGGCAACCCGGGCGCGCCCACCAACCCCGGAGTCTCCAAGACCACCGGCTGCCACGACATCACCGTGCTGCCCTCGAAGGATCTGGCCGCCGGAGCCTGCATGGGCGACGGCATCCTCTTCGACATCAGCAGGCCCGAGCAGCCACGCGTCATCGACCGGGTGCAGGACAACGTGAACTTCGCGTTCTGGCACTCGGCCACCTTCAACGAGCGTGCGAACAAGGTGGTGTTCACCGACGAACTCGGCGGCGGTGGCGGCGCCACCTGCAACGAGGCCACCGGCCCCGACCGGGGCGCCGACGGGATCTACGACATCACCGGCCGCGGCGACCAGCGCAAGCTGGTCTTCCGCAGCTACTTCAAGATCCCGCGCCACCAGGCCGACACCGAGAACTGCGTGGCCCACAACGGCTCGCTGATCCCGGTCGGCGGCGGCCGCGACATCATGGTGCAGGCCTGGTACCAGGGCGGCGTCTCGGTGTGGGAGTTCACCGACTCGTCCCGCCCCAGGGAGATCGCCTACTTCGAGCGGGGACCGCTGACGACGGACCGGCTGGGCCTCGGCGGGTCCTGGTCGGCGTACTACTACAACGGGCACATCTACTCGAACGACATCGCCAAGGGCCTCGACGTGCTGCGGCTCGACGACAAGCGCACCGACAGCGCCAAGCGGGTCCGCCTGGACCGGCTGAACGTACAGACCCAGCCCGAGTACCGCTGAACCGCGTGAGGTCAGAGGTGTGAGGGGAACGTTCCGCCGGGCGGCCCGCCGTCCGGCGGAACACCGAGGTTCCAGTCCAGCCCGTAGCGCTGGAACAGCTCCGCCCGCAGCCGGGCGGCCGGCATCGGGGCCCCGGGCAGCAGCACCGCCACCACCGCGCCCATCAGCAGGGCGCGCAGCAGCGGGTAGTCCGCGTCCACGTCCCGCGAGCCGTACCGGGCGAGGGTGTCCCGGAGCAGCTCGGCCAGCCGCTGCTGCTCCGGGCACTGCACGAAGCCCTCGGCCGTGAGGATGCCCGCCATGTGCGTCCGCATCAGCAGCGGTTCGTCCCGGGCGAGGCCCAGGATCGCGTCGATGGCCCGCGCCAGCCGCTCGCGCCCGTCCTCGCTGCGGGGCTCCCGTTCCAGCGCGGCGTACAGGGTGAGGTGCAGCAGCCGGTGCACGGCCGACTGCAGCAACTGCCGTTTGCCCGGGAAGTAGTACGAGACCAGGCCGCGGGCCGCGCCCGCCCGGTCGGCGATGTCGCCGAGGGTCGTCGCCTCGTAGCCGCGCTCGGCGACGAGTTCCACCGTGGACCGCAGCAGCCGCTCCCGGGAACGTCTGCGCAATTCTTCATTGACCGATGCGCTGCGCGGGGACATGCTTACTCCTGCGTTGACTGGCTCACGGCCAATATACTCAGCGCACGGGGTCGCCTGCTCTGGGTGACACGGGGGATCATCCAGGGCAGGCCACGCCACTCACCGGCCCGCCCCGGCTCCAAGGGCCCGGAAGTGCGCCGGAATCCGGGTCCCGGCCTCAGGACTGCGGGGTCGTCGCCACGCCGTTCGGACCGCGGACGGCGTCCAGAACGGCCTGCCCCTGGCTGTCCACGAATTTGGTGAACAGCTGCTGGGAGTAGCCGAAGATGATGGCCCACGCGATGATCTGGGCCGTGGAGTCCAGCGCACTGAGGCCCGGAACGAAACCGCCGCGCATGAGGAGCAGGCCCAGCGGAGCGGTGAGGGCTCCGGTCGGCAGCTTCAGCAGGGCGAGGACGACCGGCACGTTGTAGGGCAGGGCGGTCCCCCTGATCCGGCGCAGGCTCGCGGCGGACGCGATGGCCGCGGCCACGATGCCCACGGTCTCGACCGCGATGTAGTCGTACTTCCGTGCCGTGTCGGCGATCATGGCGGTGGTCGGCGGCGTCCTGCCGGTGTCGGCGCTGAACGTCGGGCACACCACCTCGTACTCGCCCCCGCTCTCAGGTGTGAAGCACAGCGGGATCGCGTTCTTCCAGGCGAAGGTCATCACCGCGACCGCGGTCGCGGCCAGGAACAGGGCTCCGGTCACGGAGGCGGTGATCCACACGAAGCTGCGCACGCGGAGGGTCTCCCTGCGCAGGAGCCGTCTGGCGTGGCTGACCGTCTCGGCGAGGAAAGCACGCTCGCTCGGGGTGAGGGCGGCGGCGGGCGTGTTCGGATCCAGCTCGTCGTGCTGGATCTTCCGTGCCAGTTCAGCCGCCCGGATGCGCCGCGGGTCGTCGGCCGCGAAGTGCTCGTCGATCAGCGCCAGCATCTGCGGGAGCAGCGCCTTGATGTCGTCGCCGGACGCCATCCAGACCATGAGGTTCAAGGTCGTGTCGAGGTGCGACTGGGCGACCCCGAGGTGCGCGGCCCGCCGTACGCGCGGATGCGAGTGGTGCTCGAGCACCGACCGGGCCTGACGGAGCCCCTCGACGGCCTTCTCGGCGTAGGCGGGTGCCAGATCGCGCCGGTCGGGGTCGGCCGACGCCCGTGTCAACAGGGCGTCCAGGATGGCCTCCAGCTCGGAGATCCTCGCCCGCAGTCCTTCCTTCTGCTCCCACGGGCCCATCTCCACGCGGGACGCGCTGAACGGCATCCGGACGCGGAGCCAGCCCTTCGCCTGCCCCAGCCATCCCTTCCCGGCCGGTGGCTCACCCTTCGCGTCCGCCATCGGGCCTCCCTCGCTCGGATCGCGGCTCCACGATGGGCGTCGGCAGCGGCGCGGGCCCGCCCGCGCGGCGGCCCGCTCGCTCGGTCGGCCGACGGGGTTCACCGCAGAAACGATGAGGCGGGTACGCCGATCGGCCCCGGGGCGGCCGGCCCCGGGACCCTCAGCGTTCCTGCGGCCGCCGGACGGGTCTGCGGCCGCCGACGCACACCGATGCCGCGAGGACCACCATGGCGGTGCCCAGCAGCCAGCCACCCAGCACGTCCGAGAACCAGTGCACGCCGAGGTAGAGCCGGGTGAAGCCGACACCGGGCACCGTGACGGCCGCCGCGGCCCAGGCGGCCGGGGCCCACCCCGGGGCCGGGCGGGGCATCAGCCACAGCAGCATCCCGCACACCACCGTCGCCGTCATCGCGTGGCCGGACGGGTAGGCCGCGAAGTGCGCCGAGTCCACCGGGTCCGTCCACACCGGACGTTCCCGCCCCACCGCCGCCTTCAGCCCCTGCTGCACCACTGCCGCCGCCACCACGGCCAGCGCCACCCGCAGGGCCCGCTCGCGCTCGTCGCGCCGCCACAGCAGGAAGAAGGCCACGGCGGCCAGCACCCGCATGGTCCACGGGTCCCAGACCCAGTCGGACAGCACCCGCATGGAGCGTGTGACCCCGGCATGGGTGACGGCGTGGGCGTGCAGGTCCCGCGCCACCCGTTCGTCGTAGGTCAGGAGGGGCTGCCAGCCCGCCACCACCAGGGCGGTCAGTACCGCCACGAGCAGTGCGCAGCCGATCCCCACCCAACGAAATAGATCGTTCCGCATAGGGCGATCCTTGCATCCGGCGCCGGGCGGACGGCGCCGCGCGCACTACGTCAGCGCGCTCAGCCCCGGTACGAAGGCCACGAGCAGGGGGATCGCGGGCACCAGCGTGGCCAGTGCCGTCAGCCGCAGCCGGCGGCCCGGCGAGAGCCTGGGCGGTGCCGACAGCAGCCTGCGCACCCGCTGCGGGACGTGCGCCTCCGGCGCCGAGGAGGCCGCGAACACCCCGCGGTCCTCGTTGAGTCCGACGAGCGCCAGCGCGACCGTCAGCCGGCCGAACCGCCGCGAGGCCATGTCGTCGGCGGCCAGCTCCACCAGCCGGTGCATCTCCGCCTCGAAGGCGGCGAAGACCGGCACCTGCGGGAAGCCCCGGGACAGCGCCCGCGAACAGTGCAGCAGCCAGTCGTGCCGGGCCGTCGCGTGGCCCTGCTCGTGGGCCATCACGGCGTCCAGCTGGCTGCCCTTGAGCCGGCCCAGCGCCGCCGTCGTGACCACCAGCTGCGGAGCCGCGCCCGGCAGCCACCAGGCGTCCGGCCGCGGACCCTCCAGTACGACGAGCCGTGCGGCCGCGGGATCCTCCCCGGGCAGCAGCGGGGCCCGCTCCAGCAGTTCGCTGCCCTGCGCGCGCCGCCGGGCCCGCGCCCGCAGCACCTCGCCGGTCAGCATCGCCGCCGTCCACAGGGCGCCGCCCGCGAGGGCGAGGGCGGTGACGGCGGGCCAGGGGCCCTCGGAGGTGCCGAGGGCGTAGGCGTCGACCACCCCGTGCGGGGCGGCGGCGAAGAGCCGGCCCCGGACCGCCTGCCAGGCCGCGGCGGCGCTCAGCAGCATGGACAGTCCGAAGCACAGCAGCACCGCGCCGACGACGCACTGCCACACCCACAGGGCCACGACCGGCTCCCGTTCGGGCCACTGGGCCCGGGCCAGCAGACGGGGAGCGAGCAGCGCGGTCAGGGCGCCGAGCACAAGGAGGGCGGCGGGGACCATCATGGCCACCAGCCTATGAGCGAGCGGCTACCTGCGGGTATGAGAGGGGGGCATTGGTGACGCAGGACACGTTTCGCGGGCGCCGTCACATCGACAGCAGCATGGCCAACATCCCCATTCCCATGGCGAGTCGGCAGGCCCTGACGAGCTCCGTGGACCCGCCGTGCGCGGGGACCGGACCGCCCGCGGTGAGCAGCCGCGTCCCGCCGAGCACCACGTAGCCGGCGTAGTAGAGCAGGAGGCTCCCGGTCAGCAGCGGCAGCCCCGCGCCGCGCCCGTGGCCGCCCCCGGAGACCGTCGCGGCGGTCATGTAGACCATCGCCAGCGACCCCACGAGGTGGTGGGCGTGGTGCGCCCCGCCCCGCAGCAGCCACAGGGCGTGCAGAGCCGCGGCGCAGAAGACCACGCCGAGCACGGGCTGCCGCCACGCACCGCCGCCCCCGAGGGGTACCGCCATCAGCGCCATGCCGAACCCCATCACCGCTTCCCCGGCGGCGGCCCCGCCCCACCCGTGCGCCCGCCGCAGGCAGTACGCGCCGCTCACCGCGCACAGGAGCACCAGCAGCCAGGAGGAGAGGACGGCGGACAGGGACGCGGCGGATCCGTGCACGGCGGAACCTCCCGGTTCGTCGGCGTCACCGGGAAAGATGCCCTCCTCACACAGTGCTCACGCGGCCCCGGGATAGGCTCTCCCCGCCGTCCCAGGCATGTCATATGCCACCGCACCGAACGGAGCGCCCATGTCGACCGCCCAGCCCGCAGCCCTCAGCTTCCGCAGCGCCGTCGAGGCGGACGTACCGGAACTGGTGGCGCTCGTGGAGTCCGCGTACCGGGGGGACGCCAGCCGGGCGGGATGGACCACCGAGGCCGACTACCTGGACGGGCAGCGCACCGACCCGGACGGGGTCCGCGCCGTCATCGCCGGCCGGGACGGCGTCCTCCTCGTCGTCGAGCGCGCGGGCGAGCTCGTCGCCTGCTGCCACATCGAACACCGCGGCGACCACGCCTACTTCGGGATGTTCGCCGTCCGCCCCGGACTCCAGGGCGCCGGCCTCGGCAAGGAGATCCTCGCCGAGGCGGAGCGCCGCGCCCGCGACACATGGGGCGCCGCGGAGATGCGGATGACGGTGGTGAACGTGCGGGAGGAGCTCATCGCCTACTACGTGCGCCGCGGTTACCGGCGCACCGGCGAGCTGAGCCCCTTCCCGTACGGCGACGAGCGCTTCGGCATCCCGCTCCGCGACGACCTCGCCTTCGAGCTCCTCGTCAAGCCGCTCTGAGGTCCTTCCGCCGCTCAGGCGGTGAAGCGGCCCGTGCTGCGGATCTCCGGGAAGTCCGTGGTCACGCCGTCAAGTCCGAGCGCCCGCGCCAGCCGCAGCTGGTCCAGCGTGTTGACCGCCAGGCCGGTCACCCGCAGGCCCGCCGCGTGCGCCGCCTCCACCCCTTCCAGTGAGATCCGGTGGATGTCCAGGGCGACCGTCGCCGCGCCCGCGGCCAGCGCGCGGCCCACGACGGCCTCGGTGCCGCCGCCGAAGGACTCCACGAACAGGGCGGTCCGCACGCCCGGCACCCGGCGGGCCGCCTCGGCGAGCACCGCCTCGTCCGCGGAGGCGATCTCCACCCGGGAGACCAGGTCGCGGCGCAGGACCAGCTCCGCGAGCGCCCCGGCCGCCGCCCGGTCCTCCACCGACACCTGCAGCGGCGACCGGACCGCGTCCAGCACCTCCTCGAACACCGGCACGCGCTCGCCCTGACCGGCGTCCAGTCCGCGCAGCTCGGCCAGGGTCAGGTCGGCCACGGCTCCCGAGCCGTCGGTGGTCCGGTCCACCTCGGGGTCGTGCACGGCGACGAGGACGCCGTCCTTGCTCAGCCGGAGGTCCAGGGCGATGGCGTCCATGCCGGAGCGTTCCGCCCGGAGATACGACCGCAGGGTGTTCTCCGGTTCGACACCCATGACCCCGCGGTGACCGATGGTGAGGAAAGTCAAGGTTCTCTCGCTTCCGTCGACGGCGGCTCCCCGCGCGGTCGCGGTGTCCCGACCGGCCGCGCGCGATGAGGTCGCATGCTAGTGCGCCGCTCGTGGATAGGGACCGTGCGTGCACGGCCCTGCCGAAGCGTCACCGACCGCTTCCCGCCAGGGTTGTGCGCCCCCGGACGGCCTCCCGCGGCCCTGCCGCGTCACCCGGGCGTGGGCGCGTCCCCACCGGCTTGACGCCCCGCCGTCCCGCCCTGCGGGGAGAGTTCCGCCAGGTCGGCCAACAGGGCCTCGCCCAGCTCCAGTTCAGCCAGGTGCTGGCGCTCGCTCCAGCGCAGCGCCAGGGCCGGGAAGGCCCATTCCGGCACCCCGGCCGCCTCCTGCGCCGCATCCCGTACGGCGGCCAGCTCCTGCCGGGTGCGCTCCAGGTGCTCGCCGACCATCGCGCGCAGCCGCGCCGGTTCGGCCAGATGGCCGAGCCAGACCCGCAGCAGCAGCCCGTGCTTGAGCACCGGGGGGCCGGCCTCCGTGGTGTCGGCGGCCCAGCCGGACAGGGCCTCGCGTCCGGCCGCGGTGATGGCGTAGCGGCGTTTGGCCCGTGCCTCCTCGGGTCCCGAGCGCGCGGAGGACGCGTACCCGAGTTCCTCCAGACGGCGCAGTTCCGCGTAGATCTGGCTGATGGCGGGCGACCAGTAGAAGAAGCGCAGTGAGGAGTCCGCCCACTTCTTCAGCTCGTAGCCGGTCCGCTCACCGGGGAAGGACAGCAGGCCGAGGACGGCCCACGCGGTCGGCGGAAGGTCTTGCTTCTTCGACATATGACTACTAGTCATATTGCGCATTGAAGTAGGACCGGGCACGGGACGCAACCCTGGAGGCACCGTGAAATTCTCCGTCATCTTCGAGGCCCAGCTGGCCGACCCGACCGTCGAACGGGAACACCGGCTCATCCACGACTGCGTCGAGCAGGCCGTGTTCGCCGAGCGCATGGGATTCGACCGGATCTGGGCCGTGGAGCACCACTCACTGAAGTGGTACGCCCACATGTCGGCCCCGGAGGTGTTCCTGAGCTTCGTCGCGGCCAGGACGCGCACCATACGCATCGGGCACGGCGTGGTGTGCATGCCCTTCAACTTCAACCACCCGGTGCGGGTGGCCGAGCGGGCCGCCATGCTCGACCTGCTCTCCGGCGGGCGCCTCGACCTCGGCGCCGGGCGCGGCGGCACCGCACAGGAGACCTCGCTGTGCGGAGTGGACAAGGAGCGGACCGCGGCAGAGGTCGAGGAGGCCCTGCGGATCATCGGCAGGGCATGGCAGGAGGAGGAGCTGGAGTACCACGGTGAACTGATCGACATCGACCCCCACCCCATCCTGCCGCGGCCGCGGCAGACCCCGCACCCGCCGCTGTTCCTGGCGTGCAGCCGGAGCGAGACCCTGGTCCAGGCGGCCGAACTGGGCATCGGGGCGCTGGTGATGGGCTTCGCCGGACCCGGTTCGATCGCGCAGATGCGGTCCGTCTACGACGCCGCGATCGCCGGACGCGACGGGAGCCGTTTCGTGTCCACGGTGGTGAACGACCACTTCGGCGTCCTGTGCCCGACCATCGTGCTCGACGACGGCGAGCAGGCACGGCGGATCGGGATCCGGGGCCAGCGCTTCTTCGCCCAGTCCATCGGCCACTGGTACGGCGGTGCGGGCGTCCCGGACGAGGCCGTGGTCGCGGGCGCCGACGAGGTGGGGGAGATGCGAAGGGCCGCCGAGCAGGTGGTGGCACGCCTCCACGAGCTGGACATCCCGGTCCGGCCGGCCTCGACGGCCACCTTCAACGCCGACCACGCCTACGGGACCGCCGACGACGCCATCGCGTACGTGGAGCGGCTCCGCGCGGCCGGGGCCGACGAGATCATGTGCCTGATCCAGATGGGCACGGTCGAGCAGGAAGCGTGTATGGAGACCCTGCGCCAGTGGGGCGAGAAGGTCATCCCGCACTTCCGGAGCCTGTGATGGCCGCCCGTCCGGAGCCCGGGCCGTCCGCCGCCCGCAACCGTCTGGACCCGGCCGCGCTGCCGTACGCCGACGCCCTCGCGGCCGCCTTCCCGGACCTCGGCCGCGGTGTCACCCGGGCCGACGAGGCCCGGCGGATCCTCGCGGCCGCGCCGCGCCCGTCCGCCGGCCCGCCGCGCGTCGGGGCCGTGGCGGACCGGACCGTCCCCGGGCCGCCCGGCGCCCCGCCCGTACCCGTACGGATCTACCGGCCCGGTCCCGGGCGGTGGCCCGGGCCCCGGCCGACCGTCGTGTTCTGCCACGGCGGGGGATGGGTCCTGTGCGACCTGGACACCCACGACACCCTCGCGCGCCACCTGACCCGGGCGGCCGGCGCGGTCGTGGTCTCCGTGGACTACCGCAGGGCCCCCGAGCACCGCTTCCCGGCAGCCGTGGAGGACGCCCACGCCGCGTTGTGCTGGGCCGGCGCCCACGTGGCCGAGCTGGGCGGCGATCCGGGCGCCCTGGTCGTGGCCGGGGACAGCTCGGGCGGCAACCTGGCGGCCGCCTCGCTGCTGCTGGCCCGGGAGCGCGGGGGACCGGCCGTCGCGCTCCAGGCACTGGCCTACCCCGCGCTGGACGCCGCCCAGGACAGCGGGTCGTACCGGAGCGCCGCCGAGGGCTGCTTCCTGACCGCCGCGCACATGCGCTGGTTCTGGGAGCAGTACCTCGGCCCCGGCGCTGACGGCCGGCACCCGCTGGCCTCCCCGCTGCGCGCGGACCCCGCCGGGCTGCCGCCCGCTCACCTGGTGGTCGCCGGCTGCGATCCGCTGCTGGACGACGGCCGCGGCTACCACCGTCGGCTGACACGGAGCGGGATCCGGTCGGTTCTGGACAGCCACCCCGGCATGTTCCACGGCTTCCTGGGACTGGCGGGGGTACTGCCCCAGGCATGTGAAGCCTTGGCGCGACTGGGCGGAGCTATCAGTTCCACCCTGAAGAACGGGAAGACTTTCGGTGAAGCGGGGGGTGGCGCAGGATAATTTCCCGAATCGCCTCTTGAGTAGGAGAGCCTCGCGCGCATACGCTGTGCGGACGTGAGGTTCTCCTGTGGAGGAAGTGACATGACGGAAACTCTTGTGCCGGGCGTCGGCGGTGCCGTGATATCCGCTGGGGCGCGGGTGGTCGACCACCCTGCGTGGCCCGAGCTCAAGGCCGCCGTGGAGGAGATCCGCCCCTGGCAGGCGGCTGACGGTTCCATCGACTTCGAGGCGGAGGGCGAGCACGCCCGCGCCACCGTCCTGGCCGCGGTCGAGCGCGTGATCGGCGCCGTCGAGACGCTGTCCCCGCTGCTCCCGCACGCCACCGCGTACCACGAGGCGCTCGTCGCCGACCTGCGCAAGTGGGTCGCGGACGACTTCCGTGTGCCGGACTTCCTCGACTCCCTCATGGCCTTCCACCCGGCCGCCGAGCGCGCCGACGGCCTGCAGCACCTCGTCGTCTTCCCGATGTACACGCAGAACGGCAACCCGGACCGCAACCTCGAGGCCGTCGTGCTGAAGATGGTGTGGCCCGAGTGGCTCTCCGAGCTGGAGCGCACGCGCTACGACAACCCGCTCTTCCTCGGCATCACCTTCGAGGACTTCACCCCCGGCTACGACACGCACTCCGCCGTGCTGTTCCCGGAGACCATCGCCGTCCGCGAGGCCCCCGAGCGCTTCACCTGGGGCGGCATCTTCTGCGACCGTGAGGCTGCCCGCTACCGCAAGGTGACCGCGGCCGCCGTCGACATCCTGGGCATCGACCTGCCCGAGGACATCGCCCGCATGGTCGACGACCAGGAGCGCTGCGAGAAGGCCTTCGTCCTGTGGGACATGGTCCACGACCGCACCCACAGCCACGGCGACCTGCCGTTCGACCCCTTCATGATCAAGCAGCGCCAGCCGTTCTGGATGTACGGCCTGGAGGAGCTGCGCTGTGACCTCACCGCCTTCAAGGAGGCCGTGAAGCTGGAGTCCGAGGGCAACGAGCACGGCCGTGACGTGCAGTACGCCGTCCTCTTCGACCGGATGTTCCGCTTCCCGGTCTCCGGCGACCGCAACCGCAACTACGACGGTCTCGGCGGCCAGCTGCTCTTCGCGTACCTCCACAAGCACGACGTCGTGCGCTGGACGGACAACAAGCTGAAGATCGACTGGATGCGCGCCCCGCAGGTCACCAACCAGCTCTGCGCCGAGATCGAGGACCTCTACCGGGCCGGCATCGACCGCCCGAAGCTGGTCCACTGGTTCAAGGCCTACGAGCTCGTCTCCACCTACCTCGCCCCGCACCCGGGGTCCAAGTGGGCCAAGGGCGCCGACGCCCTCGACCTGACGCAGCCGCCGCGCAAGCTCGTCGACGACGTGCTTCCGGACGAGTTTCCGCTCAGCATGTTCTTTGAGGCGCTCGCCAAGAAGCTCAAGAGCACGATCGCGGCAACCAAGGGCATCACCGCCCAGAACGCGGAGCAGGCCGAGCGAGTCGCCGCGTGAGCTCTCGCCCACAGGAGGCTGCACAGATGAACGGCTCCGGGAACGGCAACGGAAAGCTGAGCGGAGCGGTGGTGGCGGTGGCCGGGGCCGGCGGGCCCGCAGGCCGCGCCGCCCTGCTCCGCCTCGCCGAGGCGGGAGCGGTGGTCGTCGCGTCCGACGCCGATCCGGCCCGGCTCGCGGAGGCCGTGGACGCGGCCCGCTACGCCCACGGCGGCGCCACCATCACCGGTGACACCGTGGACCTGCTCGACCTGGACGCCACCAAGGCCTGGGCCGAGCAGACCGAGAAGGAGTTCGGGCGGGTCGACGGACTGGTCCACCTCGTCGGAGGCTGGCGCGGCAGCAAGACGTTCACCGACGTCGACCTCGCCGACTGGGCCTTCCTGGAGAAGCTCCTCATCCGCACCGTCCAGCACACCTCGCTCGCCTTCCACGACGGGCTGCTGCGCAGCGAGCGCGGGCGCTACGTCCTGGTGAGCCAGTCCGGCGCGCACAAGCCGGTCGCCAACAACGCCGCGTACAACGCGGGCAAGGCGGCCGCCGAGGCCTGGACGCTCGCCATGGCGGACTCCTTCCGCAAGGCGGGGGGTGACGAGGGTCCCGGCGCGGCAGCTGCGATCCTGGTCATCAAGGCACTGGTGCACGACGCGATGCGCGCCGAGCGTCCCAATGCGAAGTTCGCGGGCTTCACCGACGTGAAGGAGCTGGCCGAGGCCATCGCCGGCGTGTGGGAGCGGCCCGCCATCGATGTGAACGGACAGCGTCTGTGGCTCACTCCGCAACCGTGAAGACCGATGCCCGCCGCCACCACGATCCGGCGGTACGCGGTTTCGCGAGCGACAACTACGCAGGGGTCCACCCGGAGATCCTGGAGGCCCTTGCCCTGGCCAACGGCGGCCACCAGGTCGCCTACGGCGAGGACGAGTACACTGAGCACCTGCAGAAGATCATCCGCAGCCACTTCGGTGCGTACGCGGAGGCCTTCCCGGTCTTCAACGGCACCGGCGCGAACGTCACCGCCCTCCAGGCGATGACCGACCGCTGGGGCGCCGTGATCTGCGCCAAGAGTGCCCACATCAACGTGGACGAGGGCGGCGCGCCGGAGCGGATGGCCGGCCTCAAGCTGCTCGCCGTACCCACCCGGGACGGCAAGCTCACGCCCGAGCTGATCGACCAGGAGGCCTGGGGCTTCGAGGACGAGCACCGCGCGATGCCGCAGGTCGTCTCGATCACCCAGAACACCGAGCTCGGCACGGTCTACACGCCGGACGAGATCAAGGCCATCTGCGAGCACGCCCACGGGCTCGGCATGAAGGTCCACCTCGACGGCGCCCGGATAGCCAACGCCGCGGCCTCGCTCGACGTGCCGATGCGCACCTTCACCAACACCGTCGGCGTCGACGTGCTGTCCTACGGCGGCACCAAGAACGGGATGATGTTCGGCGAGGCGATCGTCGTGCTCAATCCGGACGCGGCCCGGCAGATGAAGCACATCCGCAAGATGTCGATGCAGCTCGCGTCGAAGATGCGCTTCGTGTCGGTGCAGCTGGAAGCGCTGCTCGCCAAGGACCTGTGGCTGCGCAACGCCCGCCACGCCAACGAGATGGCTCGGCGGCTCGAAGCCGGCGTCCGTGAGACCGACGGCGTGGAGATCCTCTACCCGGTGCAGGCGAACGCGGTGTTCGCACGGCTGCCGCACGAGGTGTCCCGGCGTCTGCAGAAGCGCTACCGCTTCTACTTCTGGGACGAGGCAGCGGGCGACGTCCGCTGGATGTGCGGCTTCGACACCCAGGAGGAGGACGTCGACGGCTTCCTCCAGGCCCTGAAGGAGGAGCTGGCCCGCTAGTCGCAAGCCCCTCCACGCAACCGCATAGGTATGCCACCCATCGCAAAATGATTGATTCGCGAGGGGTGGCACACCTATGCTCCGGGCCATGCAGCTGATCCCGCAAAGCCCCGACCTTTTCACGTACTTGGCCTCCGACGAGGCCATCGACCACTGGCATCCCGTGGTGCTGGAAGCGGCGGATCGCCTCTGGTCCACCACCGGCGACGCATACTCATACGCCCGGGCCGCCTTCGAGTTCGTTCGCGACGACATCCCGCACTCGGCCGACTCCGGCGACCCGCGGGTCGCCTGGCGGGCCTCCGACGTGCTGGGCACGCGCAACGGCATCTGCCACGCGAAGTCCCACGCCCTGGTGGCCCTGCTGCGCGCCCAGGGGATCCCGGCCGGGCTGTGCTACCAGCGCCTCGCCGACGACGACGGCTCGCACCCGCTCGTCCACGGGCTGATCGCCCTGCGCCTGCCCGGAGCCGCACGCTGGAGCCGGCTCGACCCGCGCGGCAACAGGCCCGGGGTGGACGCGCGCTTCGACCTCGTCGAGGAACGCCTGGCCTTCCCCGTCCGCCCGGAGCTGGGCGAGGCCGACCACCCCGAGCTGTACGCGGCCCCGCACCCGGCCGTGCTCGCGGCGCTGAAGGAGTCCGCCGACCGCGAGGACCTGTGGCGCAGGCTGCCGACCGCGCTGTAGGGGGTGTCAAGCCACGGGATGCGGGGGCGTGACGGGCGGCGAGCGGCGGGGCGTACTGGAGGTGTCCGCTTCGCTCCCTCGTCCGAGGAGAACCGTCATGACCCAACCCCTCCGCACGCTGCGCCTGGCCCTGTTCGCGGCCACCACCGCCCTGGCCGCCGGAGCCGTGGTCCCCACGACCGCGTTCGCCGCGCCGCAGGCGGCCCCGCACGCTGTCGTGGCGGAGAAGGAGACACCGGGCGGGAACCACCGCGGCGCCGGGCAGAAGGACGGCACGTGGGGCAAGAAGCGTCCGGGCAAGGGCGGCTCGCACGACGGGAAGCACGGTCCCCAGGAGCCGCGGTGGCAGTGCGTCACCGCCCCGTGCGGTCCCCCCGGCAAGGGCGGCTCCGACCACGGGAAGCACCGCCCGGAGGAGCCGCGGTGGCAGTGTGTCAACGCTCCCTGCGGACCGCCCCGCGCCGCGGCCGACGGCGGCCGGACCCACCCGGCCTGAGCCGCGGCCGGGGACGGTGGGACGGGCCGGTGGGACAGGCCGGCTCAGCCCGCTTCGCGGACCTGGGCCGCGGTCGGCGCCGTACCGCCCAGGTGGGCCGGCAGCCACCAGCTGTCCTCGGGGCTCCGCGGCTTCTCCGGGTAGGCGCGCTGGGCCGCGTCCAGCAGCTCCTGCACGCGCTCGCGCAGCCGCCGCGTGATCGCCCCCGCGTACTGGTCGGTGGGGGCCTCGATCGGCTCGCCGACCCGCAGCGTCACGGGGATGTGGCTGCGCTTGAGGTTCTTCGGACGGCCCTTGGTCCACAGGCGCTGCGTACCCCAAAGCGCCACCGGGATCAGCGGAACGCCGGCCTCCTGCGCCATACGCGCCGCACCCGACTTGAAGCTCTTCAGGGTGAAGGACTGGGAGATCGTCGCCTCGGGGAAGACGCCGATGATCTCACCGGAGCGCAGCGAGTCCAGCGCGTGCTGGTACGCCGTCTCGCCCTGCTGGCGGTCCACCGGGATGTGCTTCATCGCGCGCATCAGCGGACCGGACACCTTGTGCCGGAACACCGACTCCTTCGCCATGAAGCGCACCAGGCGCTTCTGCGGCCGCGCGGTCAGGCCGGCGAAGATGAAGTCGAGGTAGCCGATGTGGTTCGACACCAGGACCGCACCGCCCTTGCGGGGGATGTTCTCGGTGCCCTTCATGTCGATGCGGATGTCCAGCGCGCGGAACAGCCCGTGCGCGGCGCCGATCACCGGGGGGTAGACGAACTCAGCCATCGGGAGACCCGCTTTCTGCCTGGGGAGGTGCTCCCGGCCGGAAGTTACGGAAGCGTAGGTACGCGACCATTGGGGATGGTGCCCCAAACGAGGGCCGCTGGCCAGTCCAGACGCCCCTGCCCGGGGAGATTCTCGTCACGCCGGGAATGTCCGGGCCCCGTCGGGTGTCCCATCCACGTACGAGCGTACGACGATCATGTGCCTGGACGAAGGCGGCGGTGTGAGGGGAGTGCGGGTGCTCGGGCGGGAAGACGGGCGGGAAGACGGGCCGGACCGCGGACAGGCCGACGCGGGCCGCGGGGTGCCGCGGTTCCTGGATCTCTCGGAACTGGGCGCGCGGCCGGGCCGCCGGGCCACCCTGGTGCAGTTCTCCAGCGCCTTCTGCCAGCCCTGCCGGGCCACGCGGCGGATCCTCGCCGAGGTCGCGGGGATGGTCGAGGGCGTCGCGCACGTCGAGATCGACGCCGAGGAGCGGCTCGACCTGGTGCGGGCGCTGGGGATCGAGAAGACCCCGACCGTGCTCGTACTGGACGCGGCCGGCCGGATCGTGCGGCGGGCGGCCGGCATGCCCCGGAAGGTCGACGTGATCGCCGCGCTCGGCGCCGCCGTATGACGAGGAGCCTGCCAGGGACGCGGCGCCGCCGTACGACGAGCGGTGGGTCCGGCGGCGGCCCCCGGGCCGTGGCCGGAGGGCCGCACGCGCCGGTGTGCACGCCCGCACACCGCGTGACGCGTCTGACATCTGCCCGATCCCGCTTGACTGGGTCCACGGGAGATCGCCACGCTGACCGTATGCGGTATGAACTCCTGCTCCACGGACGGGTCCATGTGGACCTCGTCCGCCACGCGAGCGCGCGCTGTCCGGATCACCGAACGCCCCGGCCCTGATCCCGACTGTGCCCGCGTGTCCTGAGGCAGAAGGCAGAACCCCGATGAGTGCTCCGACCGTCCCGACGGTCCCGACGGTCCCGACGGCCGTTCCCCCCTTCGCCGGCGCCGGCCGTCCCGGCTCGCCCGACCTGCTGCGCTCCGTCTTCCGGCAGCACGCCGCCGGAGTCGCCGTGATCACCTCCCGGGACGGCGGCCGCCCGGTGGGCTTCACCGCCACCTCACTGAACTCCGTCTCCGCGGACCCGCCGCTGCTGTCCTTCACCATCGGCACCGGGGCCTCCAGCTGGCCCGCGGTGCGCGACAGCGAGTACCTCGGCGTGCACATACTCGGCGAGCACCAACGGGAGCTGGCGGGCCTGTTCGCACGCAGCGGGGCCGACCGGTTCGGGCCGGACACCGGCTGGGCCGCCGGCCCGCACGGGGTCCCGGTGCTGGACGGCGTGCTGGCGTGGCTGGTCTGCCGGGTGGTGGCGAGGGTGCCCGCCGGGGAGCACCGTGTGATCATCGCTCAGGCGGTCGTGGGTGATCCGGCCGGAGAGGGCCGTCCCCTGCTGTACCACCAGGGGCGCTTCAACGCGCTGCGTGACTGAATCGTCCCTGCTGGGGCGGGTCGGGCGGCGTTGGGCAGATCACAGTTCGCCGACCTTGCGACAGGGTGGGACCCAAGGTGTACTGACGAGTAACATTCCCTTCGGAGCGTGGCCCGCCCCGATCGGGATCCGCCCGAGAAGGCGCCTATGCTGCCTGCATAAGGCGGTACACGAAAAGACGATGCGGTAGGAGAGCCGGCGTGAGCCTGAGGATCGTTGTCTGTGTGAAGTACGTGCCCGACGCCACCGGCGACCGGCAGTTCACCGAGGACTTGACCGTCAACCGTGACGACGTCGACGGCCTGCTGTCGGAGCTCGACGAGTACGCCGTCGAGCAGGCGCTGCAGATCTCAGAGAATTCGGACGACGACGTCGAGATCACCGTGCTGACGGTGGGCCCCGAGGACGCCAAGGACGCGCTGCGCAAGGCGCTGTCGATGGGCGCCGACAAGGCCATCCACGTCGAGGACGACGACCTGCACGGCACGGACGTCATGGGCACCTCGCTGGTGCTCGCCAAGGCCATCGAGAAGGCCGGCTACGACCTGGTCATCACGGGCATGGCGTCCACCGACGGCACCATGGGTGTCCTCCCGGCGATCCTGGCCGAGCGCCTGGGCGTTCCGCAGGCCACCCTGCTCTCCGAGGTCAAGGTCGAGGACGGCACCGTGACCGGCCGCCGTGACGGCGACAGCGCGAGCGAGCAGCTGCAGGCCTCCCTGCCCGCGCTCGTCTCGGTGACGGACCAGTCGGGCGAGGCCCGCTACCCGTCCTTCAAGGGCATCATGGCCGCGAAGAAGAAGCCGGTCGAGTCCTGGGACCTGGAGGACCTGGAGATCGAGGCCGACGAGGTCGGCCTGGAAGGCTCCTGGACCGCGGTCGACTCCGCGGCGCAGCGCCCGGCCCGCACCGCCGGCACGATCGTCAAGGACGAGGGCGAGGGCGGCAAGCAGCTGGCCGAGTTCCTGGCCGGCCAGAAGTTCATCTAAGAGCTTCGGCCACCCCTCAGTAGCCCCCAGACACTTCGCAATCGCAGGAGAGCAGTCCCATGGCTGAAGTTCTCGTCTACGTCGACCACGTGGACGGCGCCGTCCGCAAGCCCACCCTCGAGCTGCTGACGCTCGCCCGCCGCATCGGCGAGCCCGTCGCCGTCGCCCTGGGCGCCGGCGGCGACGCCACCGCCGCCGTGCTCGCCGAGCACGGTGCGGTCAAGGTCCTCACCGCCGACGCCCCCGAGTTCGCCGAGTACCTCGTCGTACCGAAGGTGGACGCGCTGCAGGCCGCCTACGACGCCGTTTCCCCGGCCGCCGTGCTCGTCCCGTCCTCCGCCGAGGGCAAGGAGATCGCCGCGCGCCTGGCCGTCCGCATCGGCTCCGGCATCATCACCGACGCCGTCGACCTGGAGGCGGGTGACGAGGGTCCGGTCGCGACGCAGTCGGCCTTCGCCGCCTCGTTCACCACCAAGTCCCGTGTCTCCAAGGGCACCCCGGTCATCACCGTGAAGCCGAACTCGGCCCCGGTCGAGGCCGCCCCGGCCGCCGGCGCCGTCGAGGCGCTCGCCGTCACCTTCGGCGCCCTGGCGACCGGCACCAAGGTCACCGGCCGTACCCCGCGCGAGTCGACCGGACGCCCCGAGCTGACCGAGGCCGCGATCGTCGTCTCCGGCGGCCGTGGTGTCAACGGTGCCGAGAACTTCGGCATCATCGAGGAGCTCGCGGACTCCCTCGGCGCGGCCGTCGGTGCCTCGCGTGCCGCCGTCGACGCCGGCTGGTACCCGCACACCAACCAGGTCGGCCAGACCGGCAAGTCGGTCTCCCCGCAGCTCTACATCGCCTCCGGCATCTCGGGCGCGATCCAGCACCGGGCCGGCATGCAGACCTCGAAGACCATCGTGGCCATCAACAAGGACGCCGAGGCCCCGATCTTCGACCTCGTCGACTACGGCGTGGTCGGCGACCTCTTCGCGGTCGTCCCGCAGCTGACCGCGGAGATCAAGGCGCGCAAGGGCTGACCGCCTGACCTGCGCTTCTCTCCGTAGCGCCGCTTCCTCGGGGCCGTGTGGTGATTCTCACCGCACGGCCCCGAGTCGTTTGCCCCAGGCGGCCGGGGGACCATTGACGGAGCGGAACCGCGTGACTAAATTCTGCTATGCGGATCTAAGCTTCCGTGAAGCGGAAAAAGGAGAGTGCACGATGGGTCAGCAGGAGAAGGTGGCGACGAGCCTCGCCGGCGCGGTCAGCGAGGGCATCAGCGCCTCCCTCGCGCCGGTGGACGCGGAGCTCGCGCGCCACTACCCGGGCGACCCAGGCACCCGGCAGCCCATCCACACGGTCTACGTACCCGGTGACGTCTTCGCCGCCGGCACCATCCGCTCCTGGGGCGACCAGGCCCTGGCCGCACTCGACGAGCACGCCCCGGACGCCGCCACCTTCGCCGAGATCCTCGGCATCTCCGACGAACTCGCCGTACCGGTCTACGACCGCGTCCGCGCCAAGCTGCTGCGCGAGCCCGTCGAGGACCTCCGCGTCGACTTCGAGGACGGCTTCGGCGTCCGCTCCGACGAGGAGGAGGACCAGGCCGCGGCTCGTGCCGCCCGCCTCGTCTCGGAAGCCTTCTCCAACGGCACCAACGCGCCGTACATGGGCATCCGCATGAAGTGCATGGAGTCCAACGTCCGCGACCGCGGTATCCGCACCACCGACATCTTCCTCTCCGGTCTGCTGGAGCACGGCGGCCTGCCCGAGGGCCTCGTCCTGACCCTCCCGAAGGTCACCTACGCCGAGCAGGTCAGCGCCTTCGTCAAACTGCTGGAGGCCTTCGAGACCACCCGCGGCCTGCGCCCGGGCCGGATCGGCTTCGAGATCCAGATCGAGACCAGCCAGTCCATCCTGGCCTCCGACGGCACCGCCACCGTCGCCCGGATGATCGAGGCCTCCAAGGGCCGCGCCACCGGCCTGCACTACGGCACCTTCGACTACAGCGCCTGCGTCGGTGTCTCCGCCGCCTACCAGGCCAGCGACCACCCCGCCGCCGACCACGCGAAGGCGATCATGCAGGTCGCGGCCGCGGGCACCGGTGTACGGGTGTCCGACGGCTCCACCAACGTGCTGCCGATCGGCACCACCGAGAAGGTCCACGAGGGCTGGAAGCTCCACTACGGCCTGACCCGCCGCGCCCTGGCCCGCGCCTACTACCAGGGCTGGGACATGCACCCGGCGCACCTGCCGACCCGCTACGCGGCCGTCTTCACCTTCTACCGCGAGGGCCTCGAAGCCGCCGCCGCCCGCCTGAAGGCGTACGTGGCCAAGATCGAGGGCGACGTGATGGACGAGCCCGCCACCGCCAAGGCCCTCGCCGGCTACCTGGTCCGCGGCCTCGACTGCGGCGCCGTCGGCGCCGACGAGGTCACCGCCCTGACCGGCCTGACCCGCGCCGAACTCGACGCCTTCGCGATCCCGCGCCGCTCGGCCACCCTGACGGCCACCGCCTGACGCACGGCGCGAGCGCGGCCCGGGTGAACCACCCGGGCCGCCGCTCTCGCGGGCGGTGAGGGTCAGTCCGCCGGAGGGAGTTCGCCCGACCCGCGGGGGACGAGGCGGGTGGGGAGTTCGGTACGGGTCGGGGTGAGCACGCTTCCCGCCAGACGCTGGAAGAGGCGGTCCGTGGCCACCCGGCCCAGGGCCGCCGGATCCTGGGCGACCACCGTGACACCGGGCCGCAGCAGGTCCGCCAGTTCGAAGTCGTCGAAGCCGACCAGGGCCACCGGGCGCCGGAGGGAGGCAAGGACCCGCACCACGGTGACCGTCACGCGGTTGTTGCCGGCGAAGACGGCGGTCACCGGCTCCGGGCCCGTGACCATCGCCCTCGCCGCCGGCGCGACCCGGCCCGGTTCCGTCGAGCCGAGCGAGACCCAGGATCCGGCCACCGGCAGGCCCGCCTCCGCCATGGCCGCGCGGTAGCCGCGCAGGCGTTCCGTCGCCGTGTGGATGCGGGGGTGGTCCCCGATGAAGCCGATCCGGCGGTGGCCGCCCGCGATCAGGTGCGCGACACCGCCGCGGGCCCCGCCGAAGTTGTCCGACAGCACCACGTCGGCGTCGATCCGGCCGGCCGGCCGGTCCACGAACACCGTGGCCACGCCCGCCCGCATCTCCGGCTCCAGATAGCGGTGGTCGTTCCCGGCCGGGATCACGATCAGCCCGTCCACCCGGCGGGCGCACAGCGCGAGTGCCAACTCCCTCTCCCGGTCGGGGTCCTCGGCGCTGGAGCCGTTGATGAGCAGTGCCCCGTGCGCGCGGGCCACCTCCTCCACGGCCCGGTTCAGCGGTCCGTAGAAGGGGTCGGCGAGGTCCTCCAGCACCAGACCGACGGTGGCGGTGCGGCCTTTGCGCAGCACGCGGGCACTGTCGTTGCGGCGGAAGCCCAGGGCCTCGATGGCCGCCCGGACCCGCCTCTCCGTCTCCGGGGTGACGCCCGGCTCGCCGTTGACCACGCGGGACACCGTCTTCAGGCCGACGCCCGCCTGGGCCGCCACGTCCTTCATGGTCGGCCGGTTGCCGTAGCGGGGGTCGGACGTGCGGCGGTTGTGGGGCACGGTCGTGAATCCTCCCTGGTACTCGGGCGAGCGTGCGGGCTCGGGACCTCGAGCATAAGCACTCGGCCGGATAGTGAGGTTTTCGTGGCAGGGTGGGGCGGGCAGGCCACTGGGGGCTCCGGACGAGCCATGGGGAGAGGGGTAGACGTGATTGTCTGGATCAACGGCACGTTCAGCGCCGGGAAGACCAGCACGGCCCGTGAACTGACCGGAATCCTTCCGGACAGCACCCTGTTCGACCCGGAACTCGTCGGCGACGCGCTGCGGGTGCTGCTGCCGCCCAAACGGCTGGCGGAGGTCACCGACTACCAGGACCTGCCGAGTTGGCGGCGGCTGGTCGTGGACACGGCCGCGGCGATGCTCGCCGAGGTGGGCGGGGTGCTCGTCGTCCCGATGACGCTGCTGCGCCAGGACTACCGGGACGAGATCTTCGGCGGGCTGGCGGCGCGGCGGATACCGGTGCGGCACGTCCTGCTCGCTCCTGCTGAAACGATCCTTCGGGAGCGGATCGCGACCCGCGTCGAGCCCGGCGCACCGGAGGACGTGGACCTGCGCGTCCGGCAGTGGGCCTACGACCACATCCCCGTCTACCAGGAGGCCCTCGGCTGGCTCACCGGCGACGCGCACGTCATCGACAACGGGCTCCTGACCGTACGGGAGACCGCCGAGAGGATCGCCGAAGCCGTCCGCTCCGAGACCGCCCGGGTCTGCGACATCGTGCAGACCCCGGAGCCCACGCGGGAGACGGTGGCCGCCGGGGTGCTGCTCTTCGACGAGCAGGACCGGGTGCTGCTGGTGGACCCGACGTACAAGGCGGGCTGGGAGTTCCCGGGCGGCGTCGTCGAAACGGGCGAGGCCCCGGCCGGCGCCGCCGTACGGGAAGTGGCGGAGGAACTGGGCCTCGTACTGGACCGGACCCCCGGACTCCTCGTGATCGACTGGGAACGCCCGCAGCCCCCCGGCTACGGAGGCCTGCGCCTGCTCTTCGACGGCGGCCGGCTCTCGGGCGAGGCGGCCGCCCGCCTCCGGCTGCCGGGCCCCGAGCTGCGGGCCTGGCGCTTCGTGACGGAGGCCGAGGCCGCCGAGCTGCTGCCGCAGCACCGATACGAACGGCTGCGCTGGGCGCTGCGCGCCCGGGAGCGCGCCCGCCCCCTCTACCTGGAGGCGGGCGTCCCCACCGGCTGAGGGGGCTCTCCTGTCGCGCGCTCCGTTCGCCCCCACCCCCCGGCGCGCCCCTTCGGCTCACTCGCCCGGTCTCAGGCGGGCGTCTCGGCGGCGGCCTTCGCCAGGGCGGGCGCGGTGTCCACCGTCAGGGGATCGCCGTGGCCGAAGCAGGCGACCGACGGCCCGAGCCCGGCCAGCCGGCGGAAGGACTCGACCGCCCGGCCGCGGTCGACGTTGAAGACGCCCAGCATCAGCGGACCGACGGCGGCGATGCAGTCCCCCGCGAACAGCACGCCGTGGTGCGGGAGATGGATGCCGATGCTGCCGTGGGTGTGGCCCGGGGCGTGCACGACGTACGCCCCGTCCCCGAAGCCCAGCGCGTCCCCGTCCTCCAGCTCGCGGTCCACCCGGGTGGGCGGCGCCCCGGGCACGGTCAGGCCGTGCTCGTACAGCGGGATCTCCCAGTCCAGGAGCACCGGTTCGGGCACGGGCCGCTCACCCCGGATCACCGGAGCGTCCAGCCGGTGCGCGAGCACCCGCGCGCCCCAGCGGGACGCGAGCTCCCCGGCCGCGCCCACGTGGTCGCGGTGGCAGTGCGTGAGCACGATCCGCTCCAGGCGCCCGGGCCGCAGCCCGAGCGAACGTATCGCCCCTTCGATCTCCGCGGCGGCTTCGGCATGGCCCGCGTCGACGAGGGTCAGGGCTTCACCGTCCTGCCAGAGATAGGCCTGGCCGATGGGGAAGCGGAGCATGTGGAGCCGGTTCGGGAGTACTTCGACAAGATCCATACGGCGAACGTACGGGCGGCCCGCCGCCGCACGCTCGGGACTTCACCGTGAGCGGAGTACGCCCAGGGCGCACTGCCCACTGGGCACTGCGCACCGGGCGTACCCGGAGCGGCGGGCGGCGGCCCGGATCAGACGCGCTTGGACTCCGCGTAGTTGACGAGGAAGAGGGCCTCGGCCACCGACAGGCGCTCCAGCTCCTCCGGCGACACGCTCTCGTTGACCGCGTGGATCTGCGCCTCCGGCTCGCTCAGCCCGATCAGCAGCATCTCCGCCCGCGGGTACAGCGACGTCAGCGTGTTGCACAGCGGGATCGACCCGCCCATGCCGCTGATCTGCATCTCCTGGCCGGGGTACGCGGTCTCCAGGGCCGCGCGCATCGACGCGTACGCCGGGCTGTCGGTGTCCGCCTGGAACGGCTGGCCCTGGCCGACCAGCTCCAGTTCGAGACGCGCCTTCCACGGCGTGTGCGCCTCCAGGTGGGCCTGGAGCAGCTTGACGGCCGCGGCGATGTCCACGCCCGGCGGGACACGCAGGCTGACCAGCGCGCCCGCGCTCGCGTGCACCGACGGCGTCGCGCCGACCACCGGCGGGCAGTCGATGCCGAGAACGGTGACGGCCGGACGGGCCCACAGCCGGTCGGCGACGGTGCCGTCGCCGATCAGCTCGACGCCGTCCAGGACCTTCGCGTCGGCGCGGAAATCCGCCTCCGGGTACTGCAGGCCCTCCCACACCGCGTCCGCGGCGAGCCCGTCCACGGTCGTCGAACCGTCGGCGGCGCGCAGCGAGTCCAGTACGCGGATCAGCGCGGCCAGCGCGTCGGGCGCGGCCCCGCCGAACATGCCGGAGTGCAGGTTCCCGCCCAGCGTGTCGATCTTCACCTTGAGCAGGCACATGCCGCGGAGGGTGGCGGTCACCGTCGGCAGGCCGAGGCGGAAGTTGCCCGCGTCGCCGATGACGATGGTGTCGGCGGCCAGCAGCTCCGGGTGCGCCTCCGCGTACTGCTGGAGACCGCCCGTGCCCTGCTCCTCGGAGCCCTCGACGATGACCTTCACGCTCACCGGCACACCCCCGTTGGCCTTCAGGGCCCGCAGCGCCAGCAGGTGCATGATGAACCCGCCCTTGCAGTCCGCCGCACCGCGCCCGTACCAGCGGCCGTCACGCTCGGTCAGTTCGAAGGCGGGAGAGACCCAGGCGCTGTCGTCCAGCGGCGGCTGCACGTCGTAGTGCGCGTAGAGCAGCACGGTCGGCGCGCCCTCGGGGCCGGGCAGGAAGCCGTACACCGACTGGGTGCCGTCGGGGGTGTCGAGCAGCGCCACGTCCTGGAATCCCTCGACACGCAGGGCGTCGGCCACCCAGTTCGCCGCGGCCTCGCTCTCGCTCTTCGGGAACTGCGCCCAGTCCGCCACCGACTGGAAGGCCACCAGCTCCGTCAGCTCCTGCTTGGCGCGGGGCATCAGCGAGGCGATGGTCTCGGCGATCGGATTCTGGGACATGGGCACGCTCCTTTTGGGTGCGACGTTGTATCCGTGTACGCCGCTCGCGCATGCGCGGGGTGGGCGTATGCCGGGTACGGCGAGAGACAGTCCCGATCTTCGCACAGCGGAGCCGGGCGGTGTCTCGCCGTAGGATTTCCCCGGCATCGGAGCAACGGGTGATCAGGAGCGGCAACACATCGTGAGCAGCGACGACGACGTACGCGACGCAGGTGCGGATGCGGATGCGGATGCGGGTGCGGGTGCGGCAGGCAGGGACGCCACGGCGGGCGCGGACGCAGGCACGGGCGCGGACGCAGGCACGGGCGCGAGCGGGGGCGGGGGCGGTGTCCCGGCCGAGCAGGTGGCGGGCGACGAGGTGGCCGGGGGGTCCGGCGAGGTGTGGGACGTGGTCGTGGTCGGAGCCGGACCGGCCGGGTCCTCGGCCGCGTACGCGGCGGCCACGGCGGGGCGGCGCGTCCTGCTGCTGGAGAAGGCCGAACTGCCCCGGTACAAGACCTGTGGCGGCGGCATCATCGGCCCCTCCCGCGACGCCCTCCCGCCGGGCTTCGTCCTGCCCCTGAAGGACCGCATCCACGCGGTCACCTTCTCGATGGACGGCAAGCTGACCCGGACCCGGCGTTCGAAGCACATGCTGTTCGGGCTCATCAACCGGCCCGAGTTCGACGCCGGCCTGGTCGCGGAGGCGGAGAAGGCGGGCGCCACCGTCCGGACGGGGACCGCCGTGACCCGCGTGGAGCAGCACGGGGCGGCCGTGCCCGACCGGCGCACCGTCGCCGTGGTACTGGCCGACGGCGAGACCGTCCTGGCGCGCGCGGTGGTCGGCGCGGACGGCAGCGCCAGCCGGATCGGCGCGCACGTGGGCGTCGAGATGGACCAGGTGGACCTGGGCCTGGAGGCGGAGATCCCCGTTCCCGCGACGGTGGCGGAGGACTGGAAGGGGCGGGTACTGATCGACTGGGGCCCGCTGCCCGGCAGTTACGGCTGGGTCTTCCCCAAGGGCGACACCCTCACGGTCGGGGTGATCTCGGCCAAGGGCGAGGGGGCCGCGACCAAGCGGTACCTGGACGACTTCATCGCCCGGCTCGGACTCGCCGGTTTCGAACCGTCCGTCTCCTCCGGGCACCTGACCCGCTGCCGCAAGCCCGACTCGCCGCTCTCGCGCGGCCGGGTCCTGGTCGCGGGCGACGCGGCCGGACTGTTGGAGCCGTGGACCCGCGAGGGCATCTCCTTCGCGCTGCGCTCGGGGCGGCTCGCGGGGGAGTGGGCGGTGAAGATCGCCGAAGCGCAGGACGCGGTGGACGCGCGCCGTCAGGCCCTCAACTACGCCTTCGCGGTCAAGGCCGGGCTGGGCGTGGAGATGGGGGTCGGCAAGCGGATGCTGACCGTCTTCGAGGCCCGGCCGGGGCTGCTGCACGCGGCGATCACCGGGTTCCGTCCGGCGTGGCGGGCTTTCGCCCGCATCACGCGGGGCGCGACGACGCTGGCCGACATGGTGCGTACGTACCCGCTCGCGCGCAAGGCGCTGCACGCGCTGGACGCGCGGCAGGCGGCGGCGGCGCGCGGCGGCGACCGGGGCTAGGGAAGGCAAGTGTGTGCGGGGCCCCGGCCATCGGCCGGGGCCCCGTCCGCACTGCGGGCCGCGCGGTGCGCGTGGGTGAGGGGGGCGTGGCGGGCTGCCGACGGCTGGGGCGGTCGGCTGGTCTCGCGGGCTGAGGTGCGCGGTGTGAGCGTGGCGGGTCGTCGCGCGGGCCGCTGTGTGCCGGGTGTGCGGCGGGCTCCCGGCGGGCGTTCGGACGGGCTCGCGGCGCCGGGCGTGCTTCCGCTGGCTCGTGGGCCGTGGGCGGCCGCGCGGGCCGCGGTGTGCTGGGTGTGCGGCGGGTCGTCGGCGGGCGGTGGCGTACTTCGGACCCCCGGGCCGACGGTGCCGGGCTCGCCGCGTCGGGCTTGCGCCGCTGGGCTTCCGGGTCGTGGGCGGTCGCGTGGGTTGGGGTGTGCTGGGTGTGCGGCGGGCTGTCGGTGGGCGGTGACGTACTACGGATGGGGCTCCTGGGCCGAGGGTGCCGGTCCGCGGTGCCGGGCTCGCCGCGTCGGGCTTGCGCCGCTGGGCTCGTGGGCCGTGGGCGGCCGCGCGGGCCGCGGTGTGCTGGGTGTGCGGCGGGTCGTCGGCGGGCGGTGGCGTACTTCGGACCCCCGGGCCGACGGTGCCGGGCTCGCCGCGTCGGGCTTGCGCCGCTGGGCTTCCGGGTCGTGGGCGGTCGCGTGGGCTTGGGTGTGCTGGGTGTGCGGCGGGCTGTCGGTGGGCAGTGGCGTGCTCCGGACGGGGCTCCCGGGCCGATGGCGTCGGTCCGCGGTGCCGGGTTTGCGCGGCCGGGCTGGCGGCGCCGGGCTCGCCGCGTCGGGTGTGGTTCCGCTGGGCTTCCGGGTCGTGGGCGGTCGCGTGGGTTGGGGTGTGCTGGGTATGCGGCGGGCTGTCGGTGGGCGGTGGCGTGCTCCGGACGGTGCTCCCGGGCCGACGGTGCCGGTCCGCGGTGCTGGGTTTGCGCGGCCGGGCAAGCGGCGCCGGGCTGGCGGCGCCGGGCTCTCGGTGGGCGGTGGCGTACTACGGGACGGGGCTCCCGGGCCACGGGGCCGGTCCGCGGTGCCGGGTTTGCGCGGCCGGGCTCCCGGGTCGTGGGTGGTCGCGCGGGCCGCGGGTGCGCAAGGTGCGTCGCGGGATTGCGGCCGGTGGTGGCGTACTTCGGACGGGCTCCCGGGCCGACGGCGCCGGGCTTGCGCCGGCTGGTCTGCGGCGCCGACTCCCCGCGCCGGGGCTGCGGTGCCGGTACGGCGGTGTCAGCTCGATGCCGGGACGATGCGGAAGACCGGGTGGTCGTCGGCGATCGCCCGGATCTCCGCGTCCGAGGCCTTGGCGTCGACGCCGCGGAAGAACTGGTTCACCTCCCAGCCCCACTTCTCCAGGTAGGTGCGCAGGATCGCGGTCTTCTCGGCCGGGTCGGTGATCTCGACGACGGTGAAGGCGCGCACCTTCCGTCCCACGCGCAGCTCGCCGCCGCCCGCGACCCGCATGTTGCGGACCCACTGGGAGTGACCTCGGGCCGACACGAGGTACTCCGCACCCTCGTACGTGTGCGGATTGACCGGGATCCGCTGCATCCGGCCCGACGTGCGGCCGCGCACCGAGAGCTCGGCGCTGCCGGCCAGGCTGATCCCGTGGCGGGCCAGCTTGCCGAGGAACGCGTTGAACCGGGTGACCAGCGGACCGGCCTGGACGTAGTACGGGGTGGGCGCGTTCACGAGGACCTCCGGGCGTCTTCTCTGTGTGCTCTATTTCGAGAGCACTGCTCTCGCTTGAGTCCAGTGTGCATTGACCGGTGCACCAAAGCAAGAGCACCGCTCTCGAATTAGAGCG
Source organism: Streptomyces yangpuensis (assembly GCF_024666385.1). NCBI lineage: Bacteria > Bacillati > Actinomycetota > Actinomycetes > Kitasatosporales > Streptomycetaceae > Streptomyces > Streptomyces yangpuensis. The sequence goes on along the minus strand of NZ_CP102514.1, from coordinate 866,175 downwards.
CCGATCCGATTCCTGGGCAGTGCTCCGCCCGCGTGGCACACTGGCCCGCATGAACACCGTGCGAGGGGCCAGGGAACGGGCCCGCATCGAGGTCACCGCCGCCATCAAGGACGAGGCCCGCCGCCGCCTCGCGGCCGAGGGCGCCGCCAAACTGTCCCTGCGCGCCGTCGCCCGCGAGCTGGGCATGGTCTCCTCGGCCCTGTACCGCTACTTCCCGAGCCGCGACGATCTGCTGACGGCGCTCATCATCGACGCCTACGACAGCCTCGGCGCCGCCGCCGAGGAGGCGGACGCCCGTGCCCTCGCCGCCGGAGCCCCGCCCCGCGCCCGCTGGATCGCCGTCTGCGAGTCCGTCCGCACATGGGCGCTGCGGCACCCCCATGAATACGCCCTCGTCTACGGCTCCCCGGTGCCCGGCTACAGCGCCCCCGCCGACACCATCGGGCCCGCCTCCCGGGTCGGCAACGTCCTCATCGGCATCGTCCGCGCCGCCTACGAGGGGCGCGGCCTCGCCCTGCCGCCGCTGCCGCCAGCCCTGGGCCCCGAGGCGGACCGGATGGCCGCCGATTTCGCCGAGGGCCTGCCCCCGGCGGTCGTCCCGGCCCTCGTCGCCGCGTGGGCGCAGCTGGCCGGCCTGGTCTCCTTCGAACTGTTCGGACAGTTCAAGGGTGTGGTCGAGGAGCGGTCCGCGTTCTTCGCGCACGCGGCAGGGCAACTGGCGCACGGGGTCGGACTGCCCGCCGTATGACACGAGGGCGGGGGAGGGGTGGCCGTCCTTCCGGGAATTCACATGATGGGGCGATGGCTCGCTCTCCTGTTCCTCGGTGCAATGCAGGAGGTTCAGCCTTGAACGACGGGCCGTCCGTCTAGTGTTCCTCGGGTCCCCCACCCCGCCTCCGCCGGAGGAAACGTTCATGCCTCGCGCCAAGAAGGCCTTGTACGCCGTCCTGGCCACCGTCCTGCTGGCCGCGCCGGCGCCCTCCGTCGCCACGCCGCCGCGTGAGGCATCCGCCCGGTCCGCCACTGCCGCCTCCCCGTCCCCGGCCCCGGCCCCGCCGCCCACGCCGCGGCTGCCGGGCGTACGGGGCCTGGAGATCGGCGTACCCGCCTACGTGATGGCGGACGACCGCATGTTGACCGAGCTCACCGCCACCGGCCCCGCCCCGTCGGTGGTCGTACTGAACCCGGGCAACGGCGACGCGCCCTTCAGCGCCCCCTGGAGGTCCCGCGCCGACGCGCTCCGCGCCCGCACCACCTCCACCGGCGAGCGGACCAAGGTGCTCGGCTACGTCCACACCGACCACGGCAACCGCGACCCGGCCGCCGTCAAGGCCTCCGTCGACAACTACCTCAGGACCCCGGACGGCCGCCTGCACGTCGACGGCATCTTCTTCGACGTCGTCAGCCGCGACTGCGGCCCCGCCAACGCCACCCGGGACCACTACGCGGAGCTGCGCCGCTACGTCCAGGACACCATGAACGCCGTGGATCCCACCGTCCCCGACCTGGTCGTCAACAACCCCGGCACCGCCATAGCCGACTGCTACCTGGACACCGGCCGCCGGACCGCGGACGTCTTCGTCACCTACGAGGACACCTACGCCGCGTACACCGGGGCCGGCTGGCTCGGCGGCAACGTCTTCGACCACGACTCCGGCTACCGGCCCGGTACCGAACTGGACCCGAGCGGAACGGCCTTCTGGCACCTGGTCCACGACGTCCCCGACGCCGAGGCGATGCGCGCCACCCTCCGCACCTCCTTCGACCGTGGCGCGGGCTACGCGTACGCCACGGACACGGTCATGCCCAACCCCTGGAACGCGGGCCCGACGTGGAAGTACACCTCCCAGACCGCCTACGCGGCCACCCTCGGCTAGCGTCTGCGACCGGCACCTCCCCACAGGCCACAGGCCACAGGCCCGGGGCCCGCCCCTGTCCCGGCGCGCGGCCGTCTGATTCCATGGTCCGGTGAACGCCGTGATCACCAGCCTCATCGCCGTACTCGGGACGCTGCTCGGATCGGTGGTGACGCATGCGTTCCAGCAGCGCTCCGCGAAGCGCACGGAGCGCAACGCCCTTGACGCGCAGCTGCGTCAGGAGCGGCTCGACGCCTACGGCGCGTACGCGGGCCTGCTGGTGGAGTTCCGGCAGGCCATGCTGCACCACTGGTTCTGCGTGCACCAGGGCCGTGACGCCGAGGACGAAGTCGCCCTCCGAGGGCGCTCGTTCGAGACACGCTCCACCGCGCAGCAGGCACTTTTCCGGCTCCAGCTGATCACCGACGACGCCGCTCTCGGTACCGCCGCGGTCGACGCCTTCACCGCGGTCGGTGCCATCGACCGTGCGCAGGACCTTCCCGAGCTCGCCACCCGGCGGGACGCGACCCGCGAGCTGATCGACGCCTTCGTCGCGAACGCCCGCCGCTGCGTGTGAGGTCAGGGCGACGGCCCACCGGGCCGGGCCCTGTCCCGTCGGGTTCCGTCAGCGGGACCAGATGTCCAGCAGGCGGTTCGCGGCGCGGAAGTGGTCGGGTGCATCCGCGTTGCACACCACGGTGACGGCCGTGTTCCGGTCCGGGGCGACCTTGAAGGTGCTGTGGAACTGCTCCCAGTCGCCGCGGTGCACCAGGCTGTTGTCGGGGAGCAGCAGCATCCCCGCCCCGTACCGGCCCTCCTCGATGCCGCGCCCGCGCAGGACGTCGCCCACGTCCACCGCGTCCCGAGTGACTCCGGTGAGGAGTTCCGGACCGCCGACGCGGCCGGTGCGGTAGTTGTCGGCCCAGCGGACCATTTCGCCGGGGGTGGTCTGGACCGACCCGTCTCCGTACTGTTTCCAGGGGGAGGATTCGGGGGTGAAGGAGCCGTCCTTCTCGTCGTACGACTTCGCCTTGCCGGGGACGTCCACCGCCGGGGACAGGGCCATGCGCAGCTGGAGCGGGGCGAAGAACTCCTGCTGGAGGAAGGCCGGGAAGGACTGACCGGTGACCTTCTCGACGACGTGGGCCAGCAGGACGTAGTTGGAGTTGGAGTAGGAGAAGCGCTTGCCCGGAAGATCCGCAGGCCGTGACGCCCGGATCGCCGCGATCGCCTCCCGCTGGCCGGCCGGATCGGACAGCCCGATGCCCTTGGCCTCCAGCAGGTCCTGGTAGTCGGGAATGCCGCTGGTGTGGCGCATCAGGTCGCCCACGGTGATGTCCCGGGCCCAGGCGGGCGGGTCGTCGAGGTAGTCGGACAAGGGGTCGTCCAGCGAGAGCCGGTGCCGTGCTGCCAGCAGGAGAACGGCATCGGCAGTGAACTGCTTGGAGTTGGAGGCCATGTCGAAGACCGTCTTCGGGGTGATGGCCCGCCCGGTCGCGAGGTCGGCTCTGCCCTTCCCCGCCTCCCAGACGACGGCGCCGCGTCTGCCGACCGCCGCCGCGCAGCCAGGGCCGTCGGGGGAGGGCACCAGCTCCCGGAGTACCTCCGCGCTGCGCCTCTCGCGGTCGTCGTCACCGGCCGCCGCGTACGCCTGCGGCCCGGAGACGCCGGACAGCAGGGCCAGGACCAGAGCGCACCCTGCCGTGCGCGACGACCCCGTCCGGTGCACTGGCGACCACCTTCCTCCCTGTGGTCAAGGGTCCTCCGGCGGGTCTGTCCCGGCCAGTTGATCACCTCCTCGGCGGTGCAGCCCGGCAGGTCCAGCCGGTGTCGCCCCGCTTGCGGGTCAGCACGTCGAGTGGAAGAGGCCGCCCACGGGCCGGCCCGCGGCCGCCAGGGTGTTGTAGAGCGCGACGGCCGCCCGGGTCTCCTTCACGTGCACCTCCGCGCCCGCCTGCCGGAGCAGTTCCAGGGTCGGCGGTGCGACCGCGAGCCGCTCGTCCATGCCGAGGCTGAGGACGACGACCCGCGCTCCGCGCTCCAGCAGCTCGCGGGCGTCCCACAGGGGTTCGGCACCCCCGGACGCACCCGGGACGGCCGCGAGGTCGGACGCAGCGTCGGACGCCGGGCCGGAGGTGGGGTCGTAGGCGAACGCAGGGTCGGACGCGCGGTCGTAGGCGAACGCGGGGTCGGAGGCGGGGGCGGTGTCGATGGCACGGCCGGTGCCGGTATCGGTCATACGGGCCAGCATCGCAGCCGGAATGATCACCCGCGCGGGCCTCTCGCGGAGTGGGACCGCCCCGCCCGGTCAGCGGTAGTCGTCCGGGTGTCCCTGCATCCAGGTGTTGATCCTGTCGCGGGTGCCGATCAGCAGCGTCTGGTGCTTCTTCAGGTTCGTGAAGCTGCGGTCACCGGCGAGCTGCGCGTCGAGTTCCGCGATGAGCGCGATCGGTTCGGGGAAGTGCCCGGGGCCCTTGGGGTCCGCCTTCATCGCCGCGTCCAAGCCGTGGAGTTCGTCGTGGACCCGCCCCAGGAAGTGGGCGCATTCGGCCGGCGTGCACGCATCGTTCAGCGTCGCCTGAAGCCCCGCGAAGGCGTCCCGGACCTTCTCCGGCGCGGCGCCGGGGAGGGCGCCCGGCCCGCCGGAGGCCCGAGGCGCGGCCGGACCCGGACCAGACGGGCCCGGCACCGCGGACGCCGACGGCGGCACCGACACCGACACGGGCACCGATGCCGACGCGGTCGGCGCGGCGACGGGCGTGGCCGGATCCGCGCCGCAGGAGACCGCGAACCCCGCCAGGACCACCGCGGCCACCGCCGTGCCGCGCACCGTGGAACCGAACACCTGCCACCCCCGAGATCGTTGAGGAGGTGACCATAACCGCTCGTCCCCGCAGGTCATCGGGCGGGGCGCAAGGAACGGCCCCCCCCGCACGGACCTCAGATCCCGGCCGTGTCCGCCCACAGCGCGGCGAGCGACAGGTCGCCCGTCACCCCCGGACCCGCCAGCGGCAGCCGGTTCCACAGCGCCGCGTACAGCCAGGCCGCCTCACCGGTGACCTCGCAGTCGACCGGATCGCCGGTGTCCCCCAGCACCGTCCGCGCCGGCGCCGGCGACAGGTGTACGGTCCACACCGCTGCCGTGTCGGCGGCGCGGATCCGCATCGTCCGCGGCTCCGGGGTCCGCACCCGGCTCCGCGGCCGCGCGTGGAAGCCGGTGAGCAGCTCGTCCACCCCGTCCTCCGCGAAGTCCGGAGCCACCGGTGAGAGGACGACGCCCAGCGCGGACTCGGCGTCCATCCGGTGCACGGTGGTCTCGTGTGCCTGGCGGCGCGCCCAGAACGCCGTCGGCGACGGCGGGGCGGTCGGCAGGAAGGTCCAGCACTGCACGTCCGCCGGGGCCTCGGTCAGCGTCCGCACCAGGTCCGCGTGACCCTCCCGGAACCACGCCAGGAGCTCGCCGTCGACCAGTTCCGGCGCCTCCGGGAAGCCCGTGGGCTCCAGCCGCCCCTCCGCGACGTAGGCGGCCGCCCAGCGGTGCACCGACCCGGTGTGCCGCAACAGGTCGGTGACGTGCCAGCCCGGACAGGACGGCACGAAGGCATCCGTACCGGCCCGCTCGGCCACGTCGGCGAGCAGTTCGCCCTCCCGGGCGAGGGTCTTCACGTACTCGGTGATCTCCATACCGGGAGTCTTGCAGCCCCGGCACCGACAATGGAGGCATGGACGGCGAACTCTTCCCGCGCGAGCGGACGGTGATCGCCCCCGGCGCGGTGCACGTGCCCGACTGGCTCGGGGCCGACCGGCAGGGAGAGCTGCTGGCGGCCTGCCGCGTGTGGGCCCGGCCGCCCGCCGGCCTGCGCACCGTGCGTACCCCGGGCGGCGGAGTGATGACCGCCCGGCAGGTGTGCCTGGGGCTGCACTGGTACCCGTACGGATACGCCCGCACCGCCGTCGACGGGGACGGGGCGCCGGTCAAGCCGATGCCGGACTGGCTCGCCGGGCTCGGGCGGGAGGCGGTGGCCGCCGCGTACGGGACGCCCCCCGACCCCGGCGCGGCCGCCTACGACATCGCGCTGATCAACTTCTACGACGGGGACTCCCGGATGGGCATGCACCGTGACGCGGAGGAGAAGTCCCCGGCGCCCGTGGTCTCGCTCAGCCTCGGCGACAGCTGTCTCTTCCGCTTCGGGAACACCGGCTCCCGCGGGCGCCCGTACCGCGACGTCGAGCTGCGCAGCGGGGACCTCTTCGTCTTCGGCGGCCCGAGCCGGTCGGCCTACCACGGGGTGCCGAAGGTCCTGCCGGGCACGGGCCCGCGCGCGCTCGGGCTGACCGGGCGGCTCAACATCACACTCCGGGTCGGCGGGCTGGGCTGAGGGGCGGCGTCCGGCACCGTCCGATCATGCGAGGATCGATGCCATGAACGGCAACGGGGCCCCGCCGCGGGTGGGGGATGCGACCACGCCATCGGTGTCGAGCGCGGGCACGCGGACCAAGCTGGAACGGGGTCGCGGCGCGCTCGGACCGGCGCTGGAGCTCGTCCACACCGGCCGCGCCCCGACCCGTGCCGTCCTGACGGCCGAGCTGGGCGTCACCCGCGCCACCGCCGGGGCGGTCGCGGCCGAGCTGGAGGCGCTCGGGCTGATCCGGGTGGACTCGCGCCCCGGCGGCTCGGGCGGCGCCGGGGGCACGGGCGGCGGCCAGGGCCGTCCCTCGCACCGCCTGTCGGTGGCCGAGGACGGGCCGGTGGCGCTCGCCGCGCAGGTGCACTCGGACGGCTTCCGGGCCGCCCTGGTGGGCCTCGGCGGCCGGATCGTCGCCACCGCCCCCGGCAAGGTCACCGTCTCCGCCGACCCGGCCCAGGTGCTCGGCGCGGTCGTCCGGGCGGGCGCGGAGCTGCTCGCGGACAGCGGCCGCCGCTGCGTCGGCGCCGGGCTCGCGGTCCCGTCGGCGGTGGCCGAGCCGGACGGCACGGCGCTGAACCCGCTGCACCTGGCCTGGCCGGCGGGCTCGCCCGTACGGGAGATCTTCGCGGAGTGCGTGAAGGACGCCGGGATCGACGGCCCCGCCCTGACCGGCAACGACGTCAACCTCGCTGCGCTCGCCGAGCACCGGCACGGTGCGGGTCGCAGCGCGCAGCACCTGCTGTGCGTGGCCACCGGGCACCGCGGGGTCGGCGGCGCCCTGGTGCTGGACGGCCGCCTGCACAGCGGCAGTTCGGGCCTGGCCCTCGAGGTCGGCCACCTCACCGTGAACCCCGAGGGGCGCGCCTGCCACTGCGGCGGCCGCGGCTGCCTGGACGTGGAGGCGGACCCGCTGGCCTTCCTCACCGCGGCGGGCCGCAGCCCCGGCCCCGAGGTGTCGCTGCTCCAGCAGGCCCGCGACCTGCTGCGCGAGGAACCCGAGGAGCCTGCGGTACGGGCGGCCACGCAGGAGCTGATCGACCGGCTCGGTCTGGGCCTCGCCGGCCTGGTGAACATCCTGAATCCGGACCGGATCATCCTGGGCGGGCTGCACCGGGAGCTGCTGTACGCGGACCCGGAGCGGCTGCGGGCGGTCGTCGCGGACCGCAGCCTGTGGGGGCGCAGCGGAGGCGTGCCCATCCTGCCGTGCACCCTCGACCACAACAGCCTGGTCGGGGCGGCGGAACTGGCCTGGCAGCCGGTGCTCGACGACCCGCTGGGAGCCCTCGCCTAGGAACGGCCCGGGGGAGCTCAGGCCCGGATCGGCGGTCACCCGGGGCGGACTGCCACCGGGGAGGAGGCCGGTACCGGCAGCGCCGCGGGGACGGTGTCCGGTACCGGCAAAGTCGCGGGGACGGTGTCCGGCACCGGCAGCGTCGCGGGGACGGTGTCCGGCTCGACGGCCACGACCACGGTGCGCGTGGGTTCCCGTACGGGCCTGGTCGCGACCGGGACCGGGTGCGTCGGAGCCACCGGGGCGGGAGCCGCCGTCAGGGAGAACCAGACGACCTTGCCCGGCCCGTCGGGCCGTTCGCGCACCCCCCAGGCCTCGCTGAGCGCCTCCACGAGGGCGAGCCCGCGTCCGCAGGTCTCCAGTGGCCCCGCCCGCGTCGTGCGCAGGACCGGGAGCCGCGGATCGCTGTCGATGACCGAGACCGTCAGCCGTCCGAGCCGGAGCTCGATCTCGACGACGCAGGTCTTGTCCGGCTGCGCGTGGCGGTGGACGTTGCTGAGCAGCTCCGTCACGCCGAGCGCAGCCCGGTCTATGAGCGGATCGAGCTGCCAGTGGCGCAGTTGGGCCGAGACGATTCTGCGGATTTGGCCGATCCGCGACGGCAAGGCCTGCAGTTCGACGACGCAGTGCCTGCGGGAATGACTGATCACGGCTGCGACTCCCCGACATGAGTGTTACGGGTGCTGCACCCTCGGTAATGCTCCACCAGGGTCACCCACGGTGCCGCGCAGTGCAACCGAACGCGATCGAAAGCGATCCGCATAGATACCCAAAGTGACTGTTTGTGCAGGTGAGAGAGGTACATTGCGAAAGGCAGGGGGCGAAGCAGACCCACGAAGGAGCGCGCCGCATGAGCACCACCGGCACTACGGGCACCACCGGCACCACCGGCCCGGGAACCACCACCGGTACGACGGCCACGACCGTCGATGTCGACCGCAGCGACGCGGACTACCGTGCCTGGCTGAAAGAGGCGGTGCGCAAGGTCCAGGCCGACGCCAACCGCTCGGCAGACACGCACCTGCTGAAGTTCCCGCTCCCCGAGGCGTGGGGCATCGACCTCTACCTCAAGGACGAGTCCACGCACCCGACGGGCTCCCTCAAGCACCGCCTCGCGCGCTCGCTGTTCCTCTACGCCCTCTGCAACGGCTGGGTCCGGCCGGGCCGCCCCGTCATCGAGGCCTCGTCCGGCTCGACCGCCGTCTCCGAGGCGTACTTCGCCAAGCTGATCGGTGTCCCGTTCATCGCCGTCATGCCGCGCACGACCAGCCCGGAGAAGTGCCGCCTCATCGAATTCCACGGCGGCGCGTGCCACTTCGTGGACGACCCGATGAAGATGTACGAGGAGTCGGCGGAGCTCGCCGCCCGCACCGGCGGGCACTACATGGACCAGTTCACCTACGCGGAGCGGGCCACCGACTGGCGCGGGAACAACAACATCGCGGAGTCGATGTACCAGCAGCTCAAGCTGGAACGTTTCCCCGAGCCCGCCTGGATCGTCGCGACCGCCGGCACCGGCGGTACGTCGGCGACCATCGCGCGCTACGTGCACTACATGCAGCACGACACCCGCATCTGCGTCCCCGACCCGGAGAACTCCTGCTTCTTCGAGGGCTGGACCCGCAACGACCCGGACGCGAGCAGCGATTGCGGCTCGCGCATCGAGGGCATCGGCCGCCCGCGGATGGAGCCGAGCTTCGTACCCGGCGCCATCGACCGGATGATGAAGGTCCCCGACGCGGCGAGCGTCGCCGCCTGCCGCGCACTGGAGACTGCCATAGGGCGCAAGGCGGGCGGCTCCACCGGCACCGGCCTGTGGAGCGCCCTGAAGATCGTCTCGGAGATGGTGGCGGAGGGCCGCACCGGCAGCGTCGTCACCCTGCTGTGCGACCCGGGCGACCGCTACCTGGACAAGTACTACTCCGACGAGTGGCTGGCGGCGCAGGGGCTCGACATCGCCCCGTACGCCAAGACCCTCGACACGCTGCTGACGACCGGCGTCTGGCGCGAACCCACCGCCTGACACCTCCCGCCGCGGTCAACGGCCCGACGCGCGCCGGACGGTGAGGCGGGCGTCCAGGGTGCGGACCGCCGTGCGGAAGGAATGGCCCAGCCCCGGCCGGGCGGCCGTCAGGGCCAGGCGGAACGCGGCCGGCCCGTCCGCGGCGAAGGTCCAGCGGATGTGCGTACCGGAGCCGGCCGGAGTCAGCCTCCACTCCTCCAGCAGAGCCCGGACACCGGGAGCGTTGGTCGTGTCCACCCGGTACGCGTAACGCCGTTCGGGATCCGCGGCCATGATCGTCTCCTGCATGCGCACCCCGCCCAGCAGCCCGATCTCACGGCCCGCCCCGCCGTACGTGGGGCGGGCCAGCGTCACCGCCCCGAACCAGCGCGGCCAGCCCTCCACCTCCTCGGCGAGCGCCTGGTACACCGCCTCGGGCGGCGCCGCCGCATCGGCGGCGAACACCAGCCGGACCGGTGCCACATCGATGAAGTCCAGCCCCACCGGGCGGAGTCGGCGAACCATGGCGTTACCTCCTGAGGGCGGATCCGGGGGGACGTGCGCGGTCACCATAGCCGTGCGCCCCCGAGATGTCCGCTGCCACCGCCCGCGATTTCCACGCCGGTCGCCGCCCGCACCCACGATCGGCGGGTTCCCCCGTACGGGGCCTGGGCAGCGCCCCCGCCGCGCGGGATGCTGGAGACGCGCCGATTCCCCCGCGAGCGGAGGCCTGCGTGCCCGACCGCCCCCAGCCCGACCCGCCCCTCGCCCTCGAACTCCTCGTCCACGGCGTCGCCGGCGCCTCCCCGGCCGAACTGCTCGGCGACCCGCGCACCGTCCGCGTCACCGGCGACTCCACCGCGGCCGTGTTCCGCCGCACCGACGACGCCGACGCCGAAGCCCACCCCGAGCGGTACGCGGGGCTGCCCGTCCCCGAGGCCTACTGCTGGTCCCGGCTCACCTCCGGCAACGGGGCCCGCGCCCTGTGGCTGCTGCTCCTGCCCTTCATGGTGGTCAACCTCGCCCACTGGGCCCGGCCCGCCGCCCCCACCGGCCTCGCCGCCGACCCCGCGCCGCGCGCGGTGCGCACGTACGGGGTCCTCGTACGGATCCTCGCGCTCAGCCTGACCGTCCTGCTGATCGCGGCCGCCTGCGAGGTCGCACTCGACCTCGTCGCCTGGCAGTGCGCGGGCTCCGCGACCTGCACCGGCACCGGCTCGCGGCTCGGTTTCCTCGCACCCGACGGCGGCGGCTGGTGGTCCCAGCCGGGGCGCCGCCTCGCCCTCGGTGCGCTGGTCCCCACCGCGCTGACCGGGCTGCTCTGGTTCCTGTCGAACCGGACCTGGAGCGCCTACGAATCCCAGCCGCCGCCCGCCGGAGCCGCCGACCCGGACACCGCCTCCGACCCCGCGCCCGCCCTCGGCCGCCCCGGATTCTGGTACGGGCGCCGCATCGTGGCCCGGCTGCGGGCCGCGCACACCGCGGCCGGCCTGCTCACCGTCGCGGTGGCCGTCTCCGCGCCCACCGCCGCCCACGACCGCCGGACCGCGGCGACCGCACCCGGCCTCGAAACCGTCGGCTGGATCACCCAGGCCCTCCTCGCCTCCGGCGCCGTCACCGTGGCCTGGGTCGTCTGCCGCCGCGGCCGCACCGAGGACCGCCCCGACCACCGCCTCGACCGGGCCGTGGTCAGCCTGCTGCCCGGCGCCGCCCTCGCCCTGCTCGCCGCCGTCCTCGTGCACGCCTGCCTCTCACGCCCGGACTGGACCTCCGCGGGACGCCTTCCCGGGGACTTCGCCTTCGGGGTGATCATGCTCGGTCAGGGTCTCTGCGTGCTCGTCCTCGCCGCCGTCGCCCGGTACCTCCACCGCCGGGCCCCCGATCCGGCGGCCGCCCTGCGCGGCCTCGGCGGTCCCGCCGTCGCCATGCTCGGCTGCGCCCTCGGCGGCGTGATGTCCGGCGGGGTCGCCCAGCGCGTCGCCGACTGGATGGACGGAGGAGCCACCCCCGGCATGGCGGGCGCACCACTGCCCGGGCCACCCGTCCTCCTGTCCTGGCAGGCCTCCGTGCTGCCCCCGCTGCTCCTCGTACTGGCGCTGCTCGCCGCCTGGTTCGCGGCACGCGCGACCCGGACCCGGCGCCGCCTCGCCGCGACCGTCGCGGCGGAGTACCCGGGGGAGAGCCCGGACGTGCCGCGCAGCCGCCGCATCGCCGGGGCGCGTACGGCCGCCGCGCTGACCGACTCGGCGCCCTGGTTCGTCGCGGCCGTCTCCGGGATCACCCTGGTGCTCGGCGCCGGCGCCCTGGCCGGAGCCTGGTTCACCGGGCAGGTCCCGGGCGAGGCCGCCCGCTCGGCCCCGCCGCTGCTGGAGGCCGCCGCCCGCACCGCCCAGGACGCCGGTTCCTGGCTCATCGGCCTCGGCATCGCCCTCTTCGCCGCCTGGGGCCGCCGCGCCTACCGGGACCCCGCCGCCCGGCGGACCATAGGGATCCTGTGGGACGTCGGCACCTTCTGGCCGCGTGCCGCCCATCCCTTCGCACCGCCCTGCTACGCCGAGCGGGCGGTCCCCGACCTGACCTGGCGGATGGCCGGCTGGACCGGCCGTACCGGCGGCCGGCTGGTGATCTCCGGCCACTCGCAGGGCAGCGTGCTCGCCGCGGCGGCCGTCTGGCAACTGCCCCCGCCCGTCCGCCGCCGCGTCGCGCTGCTCACGTACGGATCCCCGCTCGCCCGCCTCTACGGCCGCTGGTTCCCCGCCTACTTCGGCCCCGGGCCCCTCGCCGCCCTGCACCGCGACATCGACTGCTGGCGCAACCTCTGGCGGGCCACCGACCCCATCGGCGGGCCCGCGCTCCCCGGCCCCGAGTCGCCGGAGGTGGACCGCGGCCCGCTCGCCGACCCGCTCGCCTACGGGCGCAGCGCCCGGCATCCGCTGCCCGCGCCGATCCTCGGCCACGCCGACTATCAGGCGGACCCCGCCTTCGCCGCCGAACGCGCCGCCCTGCTCGCCCGGCTGGAGCGGGCCGCACGGGCCGAGGTCCCGGCTCAGCGCCCCGGCATCAGCAAGGGGTGGGCAGCGTCGGCAGATCCGCCGGGAACAGCAGGGTGAGGTCGTCCGTGCTCGGCTCGGACAGCTGGGCCACCCGCCCCGCATGCCGCTCGACCATCGACTCGAAGGTCTGGCGCGCGGTGCGGCCGTTGCCGAAGGCGGGCCCCTTCGGCAGCTCCGTGAAGTACCTCAGCAGGGCTTCCTTCGTGCCCTCCCCGAGGTGGTACTCGTGCTCCTCCGCCTGCTGCTCCACGATCCGCAGCAGTTCCCCCGGGCCGTAGTCGCCGAAGGCGATGGTCCGGGAGAACCGCGAGGCCACACCCGGGTTGACGGTCAGGAAGCGTTCCATCTCCGCCGTGTACCCGGCGACGATCACCACCACCGCGTCCCGGTGGTCCTCCATCAGCTTCACCAGGGTGTCGATCGCCTCGCGCCCGAAGTCCCTGCCCGAGTCCTCCGGGGCCAGCGCATACGCCTCGTCGATGAACAGCACCCCGCCGCGCGCCCGCTCGAAGGCCTCCTGCGTACGGATCGCCGTGGAGCCGATGTGCTCGCCCACCAGGTCCACGCGCGACACCTCCACCAGGTGCCCGCGCTCCAGCACCCCCAGGGAGGCGAGGATCTCCCCGTACAGCCGGGCGACCGTGGTCTTCCCGGTGCCGGGGGAACCGGTGAAGACCAGGTGCCGGCGCACCGAGGCCGCCTTCAGGCCCGCCTGCTGCCGCCGGCGGCCCACCTCGATCATGTCGGTGAGGGCCCGCACCTCGCGTTTGACACTGTCCAGACCGACGAGCGAGTCGAGCTGCCCCAGCACGGCGCCCGACGCCCGCCCGGCCTCCGCCCCCGACGGCCCGTCCGCGCCCGGATCCGCGGGCCGCGGTACGGACACCCGGCCCGCCGGGACCGGCTGCGCCTCGGGGCCGCGCGCCGCACCGACCGTACGCACCCCGGACTGCGTGCCGGTGAGGCCGCCGCCCGGAGCCGACTGGGCCGCCGACCGCAGGACCGACCCGTCGCCGGTGCACTGCTCGGCGACGGGACCGTCCTCGGCGAACTCGTAGCCGCCGCGGGAGCAGCGCTCGGTGTGGCAGCGCGTCAGCGTGGTGCGGCAGCCGTCGAGGACGTGGAATCCGAAACCGGAACTGTCCGTCACCCGGCAGGCCGTGAAAGTGCCGCGGCCGCCCGCCGACACGTAGAAACCGGCCTCGGTGGGGGAGGTGACCGTGCACCGCTCCAGGGCCGGGTCGGCGCCCTTGGTGACGATCACACCGGTCTGCACGGCGTCGATGGTGCAGTCGGCGAGGACGCCGCCGCTGCCGTGGTCGCGGAACCAGGCACCCGTGGCCGCCTCGCGGATGCGGCAGTCGCCGAGCTGCGCCGTGGCGCCGTCGCTCACCGAGACCGCGGTGTTGCGGACCTGCGACAGGTCGCTGTCGGTGACGTCGACGCTCGACCCCCGGTCCAGTACGAAGACCGCGTCCGGCACGTCGTGCACCCGGCACGAGGCCAGGGAGGCGGTGGCCCCGTCGCTGACCCATACCGCCGGATAGTCGCCGGTGCTGTCGTGGATCTCGCAGGAGTCGGCGTCCACCCGGGTGCCCGGGTCCCACACGGACAGGCCGTTGCGCCCGAACCGGCGCACCGTGGTCCGGCCGAGGGTGAGGACCGAACGGGACCGGAGGTCGACCGCGTTCTCCGGGATGTCGTGGATGTCGCACCCGGTCAGGGTGAGCACGGCGTCGGTGTCGAGCGTGACCCCGTCCGCGGAGGTGCGGTGCACCGCGCAGTCGGTGAGGCGGGCGGCGGCGCGCGCGGCGATCTGCACGCCGGTGCCCCGGACCTCGTACACCTCGCAGCCCAGGGCCTCCAGGCCCGAGCCCTCGCCGGTCACCGCGATGCCCGCACCCGTGGTGTGGTGGATGCGGCAGCGCTCCAGCCGGGGCCGGCCGCCGCCGCGGACCGAGAACCCGGTCTGTCCCGAGGCGACGACCTCGCACTCCTCGAACACCCCGCCACCGCCGTCCAGGACGGCGATCCCGACGCCGGCCGGATTCTCCACGGTGCAGCGGCGCACCAGGGGCCGGGCTCCGGTGCCGCGCACCTCGATGCCGGCCGCCGAGTGGGTGCTCACGCGCAGGTCGGTGAGCTCGGGGGAGCCGTCCTCCACCAGCAGCGCCGGCGCCGCCCGGTCCTGGCCCTCCAGGTACAGGTCCTGCACCACGGCCGAGGCGCGCAGCGTCAGCGCGACGCCGTCGAGGGGCGCGATCCGCACCGACCCAGAACCGTCCTCCGGCCCGCGCAGGGTGACGGCGTGCTCCAGCACCAGGTTCTCCCGGTAGGTGCCCGGGGCGATGGACAGCACGTCGCCGTCGCCCGCGGCGGCGAGCGCGGCGGTCAGTGTCGGATATTCACCGGAGCGGCGCCGCCACCGCGAAGAGCCGCCGTGCGTCACCTGGACCGTGCCCTGAACCATGGTGCTGTCGTGCCCCCACCCTCGTGCTCATGCTGCCGATGCGGCCGGAGCCGCTGATCTCCGAGGCCACTCGGGCAACTGCTGCCCCTGGAGCGACCTGTCCGGCCGCTCCACCGTAGCGCGCGCGGAGCAGTAGGGCTGCCAGGTCAGCCACCGGCGCCCGCCCGGCCCCAGTCCGGCCCGGCGGCCGCCCACGCCCGGTCCAGCCGTATGTACCGACGATGCATGAGCCGGCGTACGACCAGGCGGCGGACCGTCACGGCCAGGACGGCCACCCCCGCCGCGGCCGCCAGGCCCGCCGTCCCCGCGTGGAAGGAGGCGGCGGACGGGTCCAGCGGCCGTCCCACCAGCCGGCCCCGCGCGTCGGTCCATATGCGGAACCGGTCGCCGGGGTGCGGCGGTTCCTCCGCGGCCGGCACCGTGCCCTCGTGGCTGCTGCCGTCGGGCGCGGTCCAGGAGGCGACGATCTGCGTACGCCGCGGGGCCGTCCGCTGCACCGCGGGGTCCCCGGACGGCTCCGCTTCAGGGGCGGGGCGGACCACCACGGCCGGCACGAGATGACGCTCCTGCCGCTGCGCGTGCACCGCCTGCTGGAGCGTGCCGTCCACCCGCAGGCCCGCGACCCAGCCGACGGCCGGAGCCACCACCACGACGCACACCAGCGCGGCGAAGGCCACCCACGCCTCGAAGAGATCGGTCGGCCGGCGCAGCGGATTGCGCCGCCAGCGCCACACACCCATGGCTGTCCGCACGGTCCGGCTCCCCCTCCTTGCGCCAGTCTCCGCCTGTCTCCCGTTCCGACTGCTCCAACGGCCTGGTCACGCCGGTTGGTTCCAGCTCGGGGGCAGAGCCCCTCGAAGGTGTCATTCCTGTGCTCCGGCCGCCACCCGGAAGCGGCCCGTCAGGCGAGGACGCGGACCTCGTCGCCGATGTGCAGGGTGCCCGGCCGGAGCGGAACCAGCAGCCGCCCGAAGGCCAGCGACTTCCCGATCCGCCGGTGCCGGGCCAGTGTCTTCAGCGGCTCCCTGCCCCGCTCGGCCGTCCGCTGGTCGGTGGTGGTGACGACGCACCGGCCGCATTCGCGCGCCCCGCGGAAGAGGGCGTCACCGATCGCGACGCGCTGCCAGCCGTCCTCCGCCCAGGCCTCGGCCCCCGCCACCACCACGTTCGGACGGAAGCGGTCCATGGGCAGCGGCCCCTCCTCGGGATGATCCCCCCGCGCGATCAGCGCGTTCAGGGCGTCGAGCGAGGCGAGTGTGGTCAGCAGCAGCGGATAGCCGTCGGCCAGGCTCACCGTCTCGCCCGGCAGTGCGTAGTCCGGGTCCACCGGACGCCGTACGGCCGGGTCGTCCAGGTGCACCAGCCGGACCGGAACCCCTAGGTACGCGCTGAACCAGTCGGCCGCGGCCCCCGCCGCGACCACGGTCTCGACCTTCTTCCCGAACAGGGAGACCGGCTCCAGCGGACCGGGCTCGGGCACCTCCACGACCAGCTCCGCCAGGCCGGGAGCGGTCACCGCGATCCGGTCGCCGCCCAGCGGGCGCGCCGAGGCCAACGCCAGCCGGGGATGGCGGCGTTGGGTGAGAACCGTGCCTTCCGGGTCGATCAGGGCCCAGCGACGGTCCCCGGACAGACCCCAGGGCTCCACGGCCACCGCATCGGGAGCGGTCCCCGCCAGCGACTTGACGGGGTGGACGTGGAGCGCCTGAACGTGCAACTTCGACATGGGGGCATAGTGCCAGCCCGCCCCGCCGTCCCGGCGCGCGCGAGGGGCCCCGTCAGTAGCCGCGTCCCTGGTAGGAGCGGCCGTAGGGGTCCTCGTACGAGGCGCCCGCGACCGGAGCCGGCACCTGCATGGGGCGCGGCGCGGCCGGACGCATCGCCTCGTAGCCGGTGGCCATGGCCGCCGGGCGGGGCTGCTGCGGCTGGGGCTGCGGCATGTACCCGGCGCGGGCCGCGACCGGCTGCTGCTGCGGAATGTAGGGGGCGGGCGCGTTCTGCAGCGGCATCGGCTGCGGAGCGGCCTGCTGCTGGTACGGATAGCCGTATGCCGGGGCCTGCTGCTGAGGGGCGGCAGGCGGCAGTGCGGGCAGGGCCGAGGGGAGGGCCGGCAGGTACCCGCCGCTCGAATAACCCGCGCTCGGGGACTCGTAGGCGGCCGGGACGCGGATCGGGGCGATCTGCGGAGTGCCCCGTTCTGCGACGAGGGAGTCGTAGATGGGGGTGTCCGGGAAAGAGGGCGCGGAGTAGTAACCGCCGCCATAAGTGGAGCGGGGGGAGGTCATGAGACATAAGTTAAGCCCACGAATTCACCGGGTCCATAGCGAGGCGACGTCAACACCGCGCTGACCTGCATATTCGCAGGTCAGAGCCCCACCTTTCACTTGGCGTCCACGTGCACGTTTTGGTCACTTCCGTCCCGCCTTGCTCCAACTCGTACCCACCGGTTGTGCGTTGCACCGACTTCTTGCTGACGCAGCGTCACAATGCGGTGACCTCGGATGACGCGGGTCCGGACGGGTGGTCCGCCGGTTCAGGCGTCGCTCGGCCGGGCATAGGTGCGGCCCTTCCACGCGGCGCCGCGTCCGCGGTAGTGCTGGACGGCCGAGCCGACGGTCATCAGGAGGTACAGCAGCGCGGTGAACGGAAGCAGCGGCGCGAGTGCCGGCGACCGGCGGTAGTAGCGCAGCATCGGCAGGTAGGTGCCGGCCATGAGCAGCCAGGCGAGGCCGCCGGCCCATGCGGCCGCGGGGTGCCCGGCGGCGAGGCCCGCCAGGAGGGCGGCCGGGGGCACCAGGTAGACGAGCGTCAGCCCGGCGACCGTCCCGGCCAGCAGCAGGGGCTGGTGGCGCAGTTGCGCGTAGGCGCTGCGCGAGACCATCCGCCACAGGTCCGCGAGGGCCGGGTAGGGGCGGATGCTGTCCACCCGCTCGGCGAGCCCCAGCCAGATGCGGCCGCCGGAGTCCTGGACCGCGCGGGCCAGGGAGACGTCGTCGATGACGGCCTGCCGGATCCGGTCGGGGATCCCGGCGCGGACGGCGGCGCCGGTGCGCAGCAGTACGCAGCCGCCCGCGGCCGCGGCGGTGCGGGCGCCGGGCCGGTTGACCCACCGGAAGGGGTAGAGCTGGGCGAAGAAGTACACGAAGGCCGGTACGACGAGCCGCTCCCAGGCGCCGGCGACGCGCAGGCGGGCCATCTGCGAGACGAGGTCGAGCTCGGCGGAGGTCGCGGCCGAGACCAGTTCGCGCAGACTGTCGGGTTCGTGGGCGATGTCGGCGTCGGTGAGCAGGAGGAAATCGGGCTCGGTGGGGTGGGCGGTGCGGGCGAGCGCGATGCCGTGGCGCAGTGCCCAGAGCTTGCCGGTCCAGCCGGGGGCGGGGTCGCCGGGCGAGACGACGGTCAGCGGGAGGCCGGGCTGTTCGGCGGCGATCCGCAGTGCGAGGCGGCCGGTGCCGTCCGTGCTGCCGTCGTCGACGAGGATGACCTCGGCCTCGCCGGGATAGTCCTGTGCGATGAGCGAGGGCAGGCTCAGGGGCAGCACCCCGGCCTCGTCCCGGGCGGGGACGACGATCGCGACGGACGGCCAGCGGGCGGGGGCGGTGCGCGGGGGGAGCCGGACGTCGGTGCGCCAGAACATGCCCTGGGCGAAGGTCAGCCAGAGCCAGGCGGCGAGGGAGGCCCAGGACGCGGCGACGGCGAGGGTGGCGACGGTGGGAAGACCCATGGCGGCAGTGTCCCGCGCCCCGGCGCCCCTGTCGCGCACCCGAGCCCCCGGTGCGGCGCCCCTCCGGGAAGCCGGCCGAACCCGGACGCCCGCGCGGGGCCCGTGCCGGGCAGGCGGGCCCCCGGGCCGGGCAGGTCGGCGAGGGCCCGGGTGTGCGGCCCGTGCCGGGCGGGCCGGCGTGGCGCTGCGGCTTCGCCGGGTCCGGGAGGTGCGTGGTCGTCGGGGTGCGGGCTGCCGCAGGCGGGCGCGGACGGGTACGCCGGTGGGCGGCTTCGGCCTGGGCCGGGTCACGTGGGATGGCTGAGGCGGCGCCGGGGCTGGGTCTGTGGGGGCCTTGGTGGGGCGGGCCGTACGGGGGCCGGTGGGGGTGGGGGACTGGGGCGGGTGTACGAGTGCGTGGGGTCGGGCGGGGTGGGGTCGACTAAGGTGGGCGGGTGAAGATCGCGCTCATGGACTCCGGAATCGGCCTCCTCGCGGCGGCCGCAGCGGTGCGGCGGCTGCGGCCGGACGCGGATCTGGTCGTCTCCTCCGACCCCGAGGGGATGCCCTGGGGCCCGCGTACCCCCGACGACCTCGCCGGCCGGGCCCTGGCCGTGGCCCGGGCCGCCGCCGAGCTCCGTCCCGACGCGCTGATCGTGGCCTGCAACACCGCCAGCGTGCACGCCCTGAACGCGCTGCGGGCCGAGCTGGAGCCGGCCATCCCGGTCATCGGGACCGTGCCCGCGATCAAGCCGGCCGCCGCGGCCGGCGGCCGGGTGGCCATCTGGGCCACCCCCGCCACCACCGGCAGCACCTACCAGCGCGGGCTCATCCGCGACTTCGCCACCGGCGCCCGGGTCACCGAGGTGCCCTGCCCGGGGCTCGCCGACGCCGTGGAGGCCGCCGACGACGCCGCTGTGACCGCGGCCGTCGCCGCGGCCGCCGCGCTGACCCCGGCCGACGTCACCGACGTCGTGCTCGGGTGCACCCACTACGAGCTGACCGAGGGCCCCATCCGGGCCGCGCTCGCCGCGCGGACCGGGGGAGCGGAGCTGGTCTTCCACGGCTCCGCCGAGCCGGTCGCCGTCCAGGCTCTGCGCCGTATCGGCGTCACCCCCGAGCCGGGCCTGCCCCGCACGGGCGGCCTGACCGTCCTGCACAGCGGTCGCGTGGCAGCCCTGCCCGCCGCCGCGTTCGCCTACGCCGAAGGCCGGCTGCTGGCCGGCCAGGGCGCGCCCGTGGGCTGACCCCCCCCCGGGGGGCTGTCGCGTTCGCGGCCGCCCACCGCACGGGGGCCGAGGGCGGTTCCACCGATAGGCGAGACGGAGCGTCTTGCGGACTTTCCGCGGCTGGGTTATGTTTCTCCGCGCGACGAGACGCAACGTTTCGTCTCGAACTGCAGTGTCCCCTTCGGAAGGAACCGCCCTTGCGCGCTCCACTCGCCTCCACCCAGATCGTCCTGTCCGAGGTCACCAAGAGCTACGACACCCGCGTCGTCCTGGACCGGGTCAGCTGCACGGTCCGGCCCGGCGAGCGGGTCGGTGTCGTCGGCGACAACGGCTCCGGCAAGTCCACCCTGCTCCGGCTCCTTGCCGGGCGGGAACGCCCCGACCACGGCGAGATCACCGTCACCGCCCCCGGCGGCACCGCGCATCTCGCGCAGACCCTCGACCTTCCCCCGGACGCCCGGGTCGGCGAGGCCGTCGACCTCGCCCTCGCCGACCTGCGCGCCCTCGAACGCCGGATCCGCGCCGCCGAGGCCCTCCTGCACCGGGCCGGCCCCGAGGAGCTCGCCGCGTACGGGGACCTCCTCGCCGCCTACGACGCGCGCGGCGGCCGCGACGCCCGGCGGCGGGTCGCGACCACCCTGCGACGCCTCGGCGAACGCGCCGGCCTCGACCCCGACCGCCGGCTCGGCACCCTGTCCGGCGGCCAGCGCTCCCGGCTCGCCCTCGCGGCCGCGCTGGCCGCCGAGCCGGAACTGCTCCTGCTCGACGAGCCCACCAACGACCTCGACGACGAGGCCGTCGCCTGGCTGGAGGACCATCTGCTGGCCCGCCGCGGAACCCTCGTGGCCGTCACCCACGACCGGCTCTTCCTCGACCGGGTCACCACCGCCGTCCTGGAGGTCGACGCGGACCGACGCACGGTACGCCGCTTCGGCAACGGATACGGCGGGTTCCTGGCCGGCCGCGCCGCCGAACGGGCCCGCCGGGAGCGGGAGTACGAGGAGTGGCGCGAGGAGGTGCGCAGCGCCGAACGGCTCGCCGAGACCAACATCGGGCGGTTCGCCGCCATCCCGCGCAAGCTGCCGCGCGGCTTCAGCGGAGCCGGAGCCTTCCGCGCCCGCTCGCGCACCCACGGCGCCGCGAGCCGCATCCGCACGGCCCGCGAACGCCTGCACCGGCTGACCGAGAACCCGGTACCGCCGCCCCCGCGGCCGCTCGTCTTCACCGGGCGGTTCACCGAAGGCGCCGCCGGGGCCGTGGAACTGGCCGGCGCGGCGCTGCCGGGACGGCTCGACCCGGTCACACTCCACCTTGCACCGGGGGAGCGACTCCTGGTCACCGGCCCCAACGGAGTAGGGAAGTCGACCCTGTTGCACCTTTTGGCGGGCGAACTGCGTCCCGAGCGGGGCCTGGTACGGACACCCGCGCGCGTGGGGCTGCTGCGGCAGGACGACCCCTGGGCGGGCGAACACCGCTCCGTCGTCGAGCTGTTCGGACCGGAGCACGCCGACCGGTTCGTCGCCGGGCTCGGCCTGCTGGCCCCGGCCGACGTGACCCGGCCGGTGCGCACCCTCTCGGCCGGTCAGCGCCGGAAGCTGGAACTGGCCCGGCTGGTGGCGCGGCCCCTCGACCTGCTCCTGCTGGACGAACCCACGAACCACCTGGCCCCGGCCGTGGTGGAGGAACTGGAGGCGGCCCTGGCCCACTTCGGCGGAACCCTGGTGGTGGTCACGCACGACCGGCGGTTGCGCGCCGGATTCCGGGGCCGCCGCCTGGAACTTCAGCGGGAGCCGGCCACCGCGAGCCGCTGAGCCAGTGCGCGCAGGTCGTCGGCGTCCAGGACCCGTTCGCCGAACCCGGGCAACGGCACGTGGAGCGCGGCCGTCCAGGGGGCGGGCACCGCGCCCTGCCCGTACCGCGCGCCGGCCAGGGCGCCCGTCACCGCGGCCACCGTGTCCGTGTCCCCGCCCAGGTCCACGGCGGCCCGTACGGCCTCGGCGAACCCGGTGGTGGTGCGCAGTGCCCACACCGCCGAGCCCAGGCAGGGCCACACCGCCCCGTTGAACTCGGTGGCCAGGCCGGGGTGCCAGTCGGGGGCGAGCACCCGGCCGTAGCGCTCGCGGTGGTCCGGGTGCACCGCGTCGAGGGCGGCCGGGAGGGCGGTGAGCGGATCGGCGCCGTCCAGGGCGACCCGGACGAGCTCGTGCAGGATCGCGGTCCCCTCCCAGGCGGCCGGATCGCCGTGGGTGAGCGCGGCGATCCGGCGCGCTGCGTCCATGGTCGCCTCCCGTCCGGCGGCGGCGAAGTACACGGCCGGGGTGGCGGCCCGCATCAGGGAACCATTGCCCGCCGCCCGGGCGTTGATCTGGAAGTGCAGCGCCGCCGCGAGGTCCCATGGCTCGCCGCTGGTGAGCACGTCCTCGGTCTGCAGGCCGATGTCCTTGGGGTGCCCGGCGGCCCACCGCTGGAACCGGGCGAAGACGTCGGGGAGTTCGAGGCCGTCGTGTTCCAGCAGCGATTCGGCGATCAGGACGGCCATCTGTGTGTCGTCCGTCGCTTCGCCCGGATCCCAGCCGCCGCCCCCGCGCATCTCCTCGCCCCGCGCGCTCAACTGCCCTGCCGGACCGAACTCGTACGGGGCGCCGAGGGCGTCGCCCGCGGCGGAGCCGAGCACGGCTCCCACGGCCCGGTCGAGCCGGCTGGGCGCGGTCATCGTGGCTCCTCGGGGAGTACGGAGGCCAGCAGCCCGCGGGCGAACCGGTCCAGGTCGTCCAGGCCGGCGGCCGCCAGCGTCGCCGGGGCTCCGCTCAGCAGGTGGGGGATGGCGCCGTGGAGGGCGAGGGTCAGCGCCCGGGCCCGCTCCGGCCCCGCCGGCAGCCCGGCCGTCCGCAACAGGTGCGCGTGCGCGGCGAAGTCCGCCGCGGCGATCGGGTCCAGCAGTGCGGCCAGCCATGGCCGCCGCGTCCCCTCGGTCTGCAGCTCCAGATAGGCCAGGACGCGGGGGCGGCCCGGCCCCGCCACGTCCCGCAGCAATCCGGCGAGCAGCGCAGCCAGTTGCCCGGCGTCGGCCGGACCCGGCCCGGCCCCCGCCAGGGACGCGGCCAGTGCCCGGTACTGCTCCACGCAGCGTTCGGCCACCGCCCGGAGCAGGGCGTCGCGCGTGGGGAAGTAGTTCTTGGCCGTGCCCGTCGGTACGTCCGCTGCCGCGTCGACGGCCCGGTGGGTCAGCCCGCGCCCGCCCGACTCCGCCAGTACGACGACGGCCGCGTCCCGCAGCCGGTCCCTTCGGTCCTGATTCACGTTGCCAGCATAACCACAGCCGTGGTACCACAGGTGTAGTACCACGGCTGTGGTGGCGGTGGTCGGCGCGCACGGGAGGGACGACCCATGAACGGTGAGACCGCGGACGGGAGCCGCACCGGGGCCAAATCCGGGGCCGGGGCCGGGGCCAGGACCGGGAGCGAGACCGGCACCAGGACCGGTGCTCCGCCCGGGCCCGCCCGGCCCGGCGTGGGCGCGGCCCTCGTGGCCGGAGCCGGGGTCGGCGGGCTCGCCACCGCCATCGGCCTGCGCCGTGCGGGCTGGACGGTGACCGTCCTGGAGCGGCGGGCCGCCCTCGAACGCTACGGAACCGCCTTCGGCCTCCACCCCACCGCCCAGACCGCACTCGACCGCCTCGGCCTCGGCGACGCCCTGCGGGCCCGCGCGGTCCCGTACCGCGACGCCCGCATCCGCCGCCCCGACGGCACGGTCCTGGCCGCCCTGCCGCTCGAACGGATCGAACGCAGGGCGGGCCGGCCGGAGCTGCTCATCTCCCGTCCGTATCTGATCGACGCCCTGCTCGCCGAGCTCGACCGCCTCGGCGGCGTGCGGATCGGGTACGGGCGGCCCCTGACCGACTCCCGTGCACTCGACGCAGACCTGGTCGTCGGCGCGGACGGCATCAACAGCGTGGTGCGGACGGCGTACTTCGGCACGCGCAGCGGGCCCCGCCCGGTCGGTACGGTCGCCTGGATCGGCACCGCCGGATTCGAGACCGCGGTCCACGGCGAGACCTGGGGCGACGGCCGCTTCTTCGGCATGACCCCCGTCGAGCCCGGCCGCACCAACTGGTACGCCACCGTGCCCGCGGCCACCACCGTACGAGAAGTACGGGAGGCCTTCGCCGGCTGGCACGACCCCGTCCCGCGGATCCTGGCCGAAACCGACCCCGCGACCTGGATCCGCTACGAGATCCGCCACCTCCACCCCGCACTCCCCTCCTTCGTCGCCGACGGCCGCGTCGCCCTCGTCGGTGACGCCGCCCACGCCATGACGCCCAACCTCGGCCAGGGCGCCTGCACCGCCCTGCTCGACGCCGAGGCCCTGACCCGCGCCGTCGCCGCCGCCGGGCCGGGCGGGCTGCCCGGCGCCCTGCGCGCGTACGACGCGGAGCGCCGCCGCAGCGCCCAGCGCGTCGCCCTCTGTTCCCGGACCCTGCACCGGTTCATGACCGGTCGCCGCCCCGCCCTGCGCGACGCGCTCGTGGCCCTCCTCCCGGGCTGAAACGCCCGGCGCGGAGGCTCGCGCGCGTCGCGACGAGTTCCGCCCCGTCCGGCAGCCGTACTGTCGGATCCTGACCGAGGAGGACTTCTTATGCGAAGCGTGACCTATGCGATGGGTGTCTCACTCGACGGCTACATCGTCGGGCCGGACGGCGACTTCGAGTGGACGGAACCCGACGACGAGATCTTCCGCTTCTGGATCGACGGGACCCGTGAACTCGGCGTCCACCTGTTGGGGCGGCGACTGTACGAGACGATGCTCTACTGGGAGACCGTCGACAAGGAGACACTCGACCCCGCATCACTCGAATGGGTCGAGGTCTGGAACCCGCTTCCGAAGGTGGTGTTCTCCAGCACCCTGTCGACGGTGCAGGGCAACGCCCGCCTGGCCTCGGCCGGCCTCGCCGAGGAGATCGAGCGGTTGCGGGCCGAGCCGGGGGACGGCGACATCGCCCTCGGCGGCGCGACGCTCGCCGCCGAGGCGGCCGAGATGGACCTGATCGACGAGTACCGGGTCATGGTCTACCCGGTGCT
Organism: Streptomyces yangpuensis; assembly: GCF_024666385.1. Taxonomy (NCBI): domain Bacteria; kingdom Bacillati; phylum Actinomycetota; class Actinomycetes; order Kitasatosporales; family Streptomycetaceae; genus Streptomyces; species Streptomyces yangpuensis. Next base: position 841,084 of record NZ_CP102514.1, on the reverse strand, counting down.
GGTCGGCGGCGGCATCCCCTTCTTCCCCCAGCACGGCCGCCGGGTGGATCTCCAACTCGTCGAGACCCGCACCTTCGGCTCGAAGGTCGTGCACCTCCGCTACCGCGTGGCCCGCCAGGCCACCTAGGAACGTCCACCGGGCGGCCGGACGCGCGACGGTGGTGTCCTTCCGGAACGTGGGTACGCTGCTACGTATGACGGGTCACCCCCCTGGTCCGCTCTGGACGGGCAGGGCCAACAACCCCCTGCAGTGGCTGCTCGCGGCGGCCGGTGCGGCCTGCGTGGCGCTCGGCATCGAGCTGGCCGTCGACAACGCGTGGACCTCCGGCTTCGTCCCGCTCCTCATGGCGGTGACCGGCTGCCTCGCCGCCGGGCTGCTCATGGTCTACGGCACGGTCGCCTTCGTGTACGTCGCCGTCACCATCGACACGCAGGCCCTCGTGGTGCGCTGCGGCCACATCGGCTTCCCGCGCCGCAGGATCGAGCTGGCCGACGTGGCCTCGGCCGAGTTCCTCCCCCGGATCACCCCGCAGCACTGGGGCGGCTGGGGCTGCCGCTGGCGCCCCGAGAAGGGCACCGCGGTGATCGTCCGGCGCGGCGAGGGCTTCGAGCTGACACTGGTCGACGGCAAACTCTTCACGGTGACCGTCGACGACGCCGAGAACGCCGTCCGCGTCATCCGCGCCCACCTGCGCAGCCTCGCCGGCTGAGGTCCCGCCGCGCACGCCGCACGCACCGAGGCGCTTACCGGATCCGACAGCCCGGGGACGTACACTCCGCCAGATGAGCAGCAGTGTGACGCGCGAGGCCGCCTCGAACGAGCCCTCGCGGCCCGCCGACGGACCGGCCGAGCCCAGGACGCCCTCCGTGACGCCCCCCGCCACCCCGGCCACCCCGGCCGGGCCGGTCCGCAGGGGGGCCCGGCTGGTCCGGCCCGTGCTCGCCGCACTGTCCGGCGTACTGCTCTACCTCAGCTTCCCGCCCCGCCCCCTGTGGTGGCTCGCCCCGCTGGCCCTCGCCCTGCTCGCCGGCTGCCTGTACCACCGCCGTCCACGGGCCGGCTTCGGGCTCGCCACCCTGGCCGGGCTCGGCTACCTGCTGCCGCTCCTCGTGTGGACCGGGGAGGAGGTCGGCCCCGTGCCCTGGCTGGCGCTGGCCACCCTCGAAGCCCTCTTCATCGGTCTCACCGGCCTCGGCATCGCCCTCGTCAGCCGGCTCCCGGCCTGGCCGCTGTTCGCCGCCGCCGTGTGGGTCGCGGGCGAGGCCCTGCGCGCCCGGGCACCCTTCGGCGGCTTCCCCTGGGGCAAGCTCGCCTTCGGACAGGCCGACGGCGTCTTCACCCCGCTCGTCGCGCTCGGCGGCACACCCCTGCTCTCCTTCGGCGTGGCCCTCTGCGGATTCGGCCTGTACGAGGCCCTGCGCATCGCCCGCCGCCACCCCGGCCGCACCACCGCCGCGCTGACCGCCCTCACCGTCGCCGCCCCGATCGGCGCCGGACTCGCCGCCCGCCCGCTGGTCTCCGACGCCGCCGAGGACGGCACCGTCGTGGCCGCCGTCATCCAGGGCAACGTGCCCCGCCTCGGCCTCGACTTCAACGCCCAGCGCCGGGCCGTCCTCGACAACCACGTCAAGCGGACCATCCAGCTCGCCGAGGAGGTCAAGGCCGGCCGGACCCCCAGGCCCGACTTCGTCGTCTGGCCCGAGAACTCCTCCGACCTCGACCCGTACGCCGAACCCGACGCCCACGCCGTCATCGACGAGGCGGTCAAGGCCATCGGCGTACCCGTGGCGATCGGCGCGGTCGTCGCCCCGGAGACGGGCCCGCTGCGCAACACGATGATCCTCTGGGACCCCGTCACCGGCCCCACCGAGACCTACGACAAGCGCAAGATCCAGCCCTTCGGCGAGCGCATCCCGATGCGCTCCTTCGTCCGGCTCTTCAGCTCCGACGTGGACCGGGTGCGCCGCGACTTCGGCCCCGGCAAGGACCCCGGCGTCTTCGACATGGCCGGCAGCGGTGTCGGCATGGTCACCTGCTTCGAGGCCGCCTTCGACGACGCCGTCCGCTCGACCGTCCAGGACGGCGCCCAGGTGATCGCCGTACCGAGCAACAACGCCACCTTCGGCCGCACACAGATGACCTACCAGCAGCTCGCCATGGACCGGATCCGCGCGGTCGAGCACAGCCGCACCGTCCTCGTCCCCGTCACCAGCGGCGTCAGCGCCGTCATCCGGCCCGACGGGCGGATCGTCGCCGAGACGAAGATGTTCACCGCGGACGCGCTCGTCGCCGAGATCCCGCTCCGCTCCGGCCGCACCCCGGCCACCGTCCTCGGACCGCTCCCCGAGTACGCCCTGCTGCTGCTCGCCGCCGGTGGCCTCGGCGTACTCGCCGCCCGCCGGATCCGCTCCCGCCGCGACGCCTGAGCCGGCAGCGGCTCCGGCCTCGTAGGGTCGGGGGATGACCACACCTGATTTCATCCGGCGGATCCGTGAGTCCGCCGGGCACCAACTGCTCCTGCTGCCCGGGGTCACGGCCATCGTCCTCGACGACCGGGGCAGGGTGCTGCTCGGCCGGCGCTCCGACACCGGGCGGTGGTCCGTGGTCGGCGGCATCGCCGAGCCGGGCGAGCAGCCCGCCGAGACCGTCGTGCGCGAGGTGTACGAGGAGACGGCCGTGCACTGCGTACCCGAACGCGTGGTCCTGGTCCAGATGCTGGAGCCGATCACCTACCCCAACGGCGACGTCTGCCAGTTCCAGGACATCACCTTCCGCTGCCGCGCCACCGGCGGCGAGGCCCGGGTCAACGACCACGAGTCCCTCGACGTGGACTGGTTCGACGTGGACGCGCTGCCGCCGCTGGAGTCCTTCGCCCTGGACCGGATCCACCGGGCCCTGCGGGACGAGCCCACCTGGTTCGAGATCCCGGCCCCGGTCGCGGACGCACCGTAGCGGGCCTCGCACCGGTCGTGCCGGGCCCGGGTACGCGCCGTCGGTCCTGGTGGGCGGCCGTCCGGACCTGCCGCGGGTGCGCTGTAGGGTTCCGCAGATCCGACCGGTCCGACGGGGACCGTCACCGACGCACGGGGGTCAGGCAATGAGCGCAGGCGGAACCGCCGGCATACCGAGGACGGGCGGGTGCCCGAGGGGCGGCGCGCCGGGCGGCGGGGCACCGGGCCCGCGCCTCGCGGCCCTCGACGGTGTCCGGGTCCTCGCCGCGTTCTCCGTGCTCTTCTACCACTACACGGCCCTCGACAGCGCCTGGGGCGAGCCGGCCGCGGGCGTCTTCCCGGCCGCGCACGCGCTGGCCGCCTACGGCTGGCTCGGCGTCGAGATCTTCTTCCTGGTCAGTGGTTTCGTCATCTGCATGAGCGCCTGGGGGCGCACCGTGGGTGACTTCGCGGTCTCCCGGATCTCCCGGCTCTTCCCCGCCTACTGGGCGGCCGTTGCCTTCACCTCGCTCGTGCTGTTCACCTGGCCCGAGGTGCGCAAGGTCGAGTCGTTCAGCGATGTCGTGGTGAACCTCTCGATGCTCCAGGCCGGGATCGGCGTCCCCCACGTGGACGACGCGTACTGGACGCTCTTCGTGGAGCTCAAGTTCTACGTACTGTTCGCGCTCGTCGTGATGCGCGGCCTGACCTACCGCAACTGTGTCCTCTTCTGCGGGATCTGGACCCTGGCCGGCGTCGTCGCCCCGACCGTGGACAACGACCTGCTGTCCTTCTTCGCGGTGTCGTCCGCCTCCCCGTACTTCATCGCGGGCATCGCCTTCCACCTGATGCGCCGCTTCCGGCCGAACGCCGTCCTGTGGGGCGTGGTCGGCGTGCAGTTCCTGCTCGCGCAGCACCACGTGCACGCCCGCATGATCTCCAGCCTTGGCCGGCGGGCGACCGAGCAGACACCGGCCTGGCCGGCGCATGCCGTCATCGTGCTCGGGTTCGCCGTCATGGCGGCCATAGCGCTCGGCGCCCTCGACCGCGTCCGGTGGCGCTGGCTCCCGCAGGCCGGAGCGGTCACCTACCCGCTCTATCTGATCCACATGATGGCCGGGCTGACCCTGATCCACCACTTCCGCGACGACGTCCCGCCCGTCCCGCTGGCCCTCGGCGTGACCGCGCTCATGGTGGCCCTGGCCTGGCTGATCCACCGGTTCGTCGAGCGCCCGCTGGGCCGTGTCCTGCGGGACGGCCTGCGGCGCGGGGTGCAGGACATCCGCTCGGGCACCCCGCGGCCGGCGGTGCTCGGCAGGGTTCCCGCGCAGCCCGCCGCGCCCGGCGCGGAACGGATCCCGGCCGCCCGCTCCTGAGAGCGTGCCCGCGCTGCCCGCTCCTGCCCGGCCTGTCGGCGCTGCCCGCGCCGCCCGCTCCCTCCCGTACCGCCGGTAGCGCCCGGCGGGCCGGTACCGCGCCTGCCGCCGGTCAGCCGTCGACCGCGGCCTCCCGGTACAGCTCGACCGCCTGATCACCCATCACCGCGCTGTACGAGATCTCCGGCACGGTCCCGCCGCCCTCGTGGCCCCCGAGCACCCCCGCCAGCGCCCCGTTCACCAGCCAGGGGCTGCCGCTGGTGCCGCCGCTGAGGTCCGGGCAGCCGATCCGGCGCTGGGTCGGGGAGAACAGGCCGGCGGTGTTGGCGCAGCGCAGCGGCGCCTCCAGCGTCCGCGGATAGCCGATGACCGTCACCCTGGCTCCGGCGGGCTGCTCGGCCGCGACCGGGAAGCCGCCCACGACGTCCTCGACGCGGCGGGTCTGTCCGCCGTCCACCGGCGCCACCGTCGCGAAGGCGATGTCGGCGTCCGGGTCCTGCCCGGCGGTCCACTCCGGCGCCACGTGCACGCCGGTGATCTTCCACAGACCGTACGGAGCCTCCCCGTCCCGGTATCCGGGCGCGAAGACGATGGTGCCGGTGGTCGCCAGGCAGTGCGCCGCGGTGGCGATCACGTCGCGGTCGTCGCTGCGCACCACCGCGGCGGTGCAGAAGTGCCCGCCTTCGAGGCCGTCTGCGAAGAGGGCGCCCACGCGGTCGGCGTCGGCGCCCGGCCGGGCCCACGCCGTGACGCCCAGCGGCGGTCCGGACGCCGCATCGGGCAGGTCCACGCCGATCAGCGCGGCCATCGCCGTCAGCGCGAGCAGGATCCGTGACGCCCGCCGCGCACGGGAGCGCCGGGCCGATCGGGGGAGCGTGTCCTGGATCATGTTTTCCACCCTGCCCCCCGAACCTATGACCGGAGGACGGTGTTCCGTATGAATCCCCTGTGAATCCTGTGAACACGACGTGAAGGCCGGGCCATGACCGGACGAGACGGTTCCGACCGGCACAGCCCCGGACGAGACACCCCGCCGGCGCCTCGCCCGGTCCGCCCCGCCACCGGTCAGTCGCGGCGCTCGTACACCGTCACCCGGCGCCCCCGCACCTGCCGGTCCGCCACCACCGTGAACCGCTCCCGCAGCACCGCGGTCTTCACCTTGTCCCGCTCCGCCGACGGTGCCTTCGCGACCTTCGCCGAGTCCGTCACCAGCAGCACCCGCCGCCGCTCCAGCAGGGCCTCCCGGATCCGCGCCGGCTGCGCCTCCTCACCCTTGAGGGTGGCCGACGCCACCGGGCTCTCGGCCAGCGCCAGGTCGGTCAGGCCCGTGAAGGCGCCGGGGGAGACCAGCGCGGTGTCCCGCCGCGCCGCCGGTACGAACAGCACCCCGTCCCCGTCCCGCTTCAGCAGGGCCACCTCGCCGGCCACCGCCAGCACATCGTCGACCCGGCTGGCCGGGACCCGCTTGCCCAGCTCCACCGGCAGCAGCGCCAGCACCGAGACCCCCACCACCCCCGGCACCAGCAGGGCCGACGCCCTCGGGAACCGGGGCGCGCAGGCCCGTACGGCAGCACCCAGGGCCGCGCCGATCAGCAGCGCCAGCCCCACCATGCTGAACAGCACGTACCGGTCCAGGAACAGCGGCTGGACCAGCGACAGCCCGATCAGCCCCAGCTGAGGCACCGCCAGCAGCGGCAGCCCCACCGCCGCCACCGACAGCCGAGACCGGTCCGGCCGGTCCGCCCACGCCCCCAGCGCGCCGATCGCCAGCAGGATCCCCGGGCCGATCAGCATGTGCCAGGTCAGCGGCGGTATCCAGGACACCTGATCGGACTGTCCGCGGCTGAACAGGACCAGCGGCAGCGCCCCCGCCACCGCCCCGGCGCCGTACGCCGCCCAGCGCAGCCACACGCCGCGTCCCGCCCGCACCCACCACAAGGTCGCCGCGTGCGCGGGAAGGACCAGCAGCGACAGCCAGTTCAGCAGCGCGCACACCAGCACGGCCGCCCCGTACGCCGTCCAGCGCGGCCATGTCCGCAGCCCGGGCCGGTCCTCCAGCAGCGACACCAGCAGCAGCGTCGACCACCCCGCCCCCGCCGCGACCAACGCGTACGGCCGGCCCTCCTGGAGGTAGAACTGCACGGCCGGGAGCAGCCCGAGCGCCAGCCCGCCTCCCAGCCCCGCCCGGAAACCGGCCAGGCGCCCGCCGATCGCGGCCACGCACGCGGCGGCACACGCGACCGCCAGCACGGACGGCAGCCGCAGGGTCGTCGTACTCGCCCCGAACACCTCGAAGAGGCCGTGCATCAGCAGGTAGTAGAGACCGTGCACGGCGTCGACGTTCCCGAGCATCCGCCAGATCTCGGCCGCCGGCCGCCCGGCCACCTGCCAGGTCGCTGCCTCGTCGCGCCACACGCTGTCCTGCCGGGAGAGCCCCCACAGGCCGAGGGCCAGGGTCCAGAGGAAGGGGACGAGGCAGAGGAGGCGCCCGCGCCGGGCCGCGGGTATGTGGCAAAGCATGAAGTCGGTGGGATCCTCGCTCTGGCGTTCGGGCGGAAGCCACCAGTCTATGGACGCCACGGACGGTTTCCCGACCGCCTGTTGTGCACCGCGGAGCGAGATCGCCGGGCCCACTCGCCCCTAGCCTCGCCGCAACGAGCACGAACGAGGGGCGGTACCCGGTGAACTGGCTCATCCACGACTACCGCGAGAGCGATCTCGCAGCGGTGGTCCACCTGATCGACACCACGGCCGAACTCGGCCAGGAGTCCGTCTTCTCACTCGCCGAGTGCATCAGCGCACTGACCGGCCGACAGCCCTGCGTCGTCGCCGTCCATCAGGGCGTCCCCATCGGCGCGGCCCTCGCCTGCGTCACCGGGGAGCGCGCCTGGGTCATGCGCATCGCGATCGCCGCCGGCTGGCGCGGCCGGGGCCTCGCCAGCGCCCTTCTCGTCGAGCTGGAACGACGGCTCATCGCCGCCCGCGTCGGCCGCATCGCCTACGTCCTGCCCGAGGAGGACCTGCTCGGCGAAGGCCTTCTCAACGCCGGCTACACCCGGCAGCCCGCCGTCGCCTACTTCGAGAAGACCGAGCCGCTCCACGGACCGGCCGCCGGCCTCCTCGACGACCTCGGCGGCCGGTTCCTGCCGAACGACCTGTGGTCCAAGGTCGCCGGCATGGAGAAGGAGAAGGACCTCATCGAGCGGCGCGTGGTGCTGCCGCTCGCCGAGCCCGAACGGGCCGCCGCGCACGGAGTGCGGCCACCGCGCGCCATCACCCTCTTCGGCCCGCCCGGCACCGGGAAGACCACCTTCGCGCGGGCCATCGCCTCCCGGCTCGGCTGGCCCTTCGTGGAACTGCTGCCCTCACGCCTCGCCGACGAGGGCAACCTGGCCGCGGCCCTGCGCGACGCCTTCGCCCGGATCGCGGAACTGGAGCGCGTACTCGTCTTCATCGACGAGGTGGAGGAGATCGCCCCGGTGCGCACCGAGCCCGCCCAGCCCGGCGGCATCCACGGCGTCACGAACGAACTGCTGAAGCTGATACCGGGCTTCCGGGAGGGCGACGAACGCCTCCTGGTGTGCGCCACCAACTCCATCCGCTCCCTCGACCCGGCCTTCCTGCGGCCCGGGCGCTTCGACTACCTGATCCCGATCGGCACTCCGGACGCCGGCGCCCGCGCCGCGATCTGGGGCCGCTACACCGCGGGGCGCGCCGATGTCGACGTCAGTGCCCTCGTGGAGGCGTCCGAACTCTTCACACCCGCCGACATCGAGCACGCGGCGCGGATCGCGGCACAGGTGTCCTTCGAACGGGACCTGGAGGCGGTGGGCGCGCGCGGTGCGGCGGCCGCGCAGCTCGGCGCGACCACGCGGGACTACCTGGAGGCCGTCCGGCAGTGCCGGCCGACGGTGACCCCGGCGATGACGGGCGAGTTCGAGGCGGACATCACCGCGCACGCGCGGTTCTGAACCTCGGCCGGGCGCCGCCATCCGGATGCCCGCTACGGGTTGCAGCGGTACGTGAAGTTCACCGCGGCCGTGCGCTGTCCGGGCGACAGCAGCTGGAGTTCGGCCTTCGCCTGGTAGCTGCCGGTGCCCTGGAACGTCCACAGCAGGTGCAGCCGGGCCTCGCGCTGGCCGCGCGGCACCCGTTCGGTCAGCGCCTCGGACGTGGTGCCGTCACTGCGGACCCAGCGGTAGGTGAGCGTCCCCGGCCGGCCGTTGGTGCCCACGACGGCCACCACGTCCGCGGCCGCGTCGCAGGCCGGGCCGGCCGGATCGGTGGTCACGGCCACGTCGCGGACCTCGATCCCGGGCCCGAACCGCTGCCATCCCAGGTACGCGAGGACCGCCGCCAGCACGACCGCGGCGAGCGTGTACCGGCGCAGCCCGGCGCCCCGCCGCCGCGGCGGCACGACCACGGGGACGACCACCGGGAACGGCGCGGGCATGGCGGCCGTCACGCCGGGCCCGAACCGCATGACCGACCCCTCGACACGGTCGGGCACGGCCTCCTGCGGCTGCGGTGGGCCACTGAACCAATGGCTGCCGAGGACGGTCGCGCTGTACTCTTCGTCGCTCATCGGATCATGCACCTCGTCAGCCAGACCTGGTCGGTCTGGGAACCGTTGCCCGCGGCGGGCTTCGTGGTGACCCGCACGCCCCAGTAGCAGCCCTGCCCGGAGAAGACGTGTCGCCGGACGACCGCGCCGCTGCCCGGCTGGTACGTCAGCGTCTCCGCCCGGCCGTCGGCGGTACCGAGGACACCGGACTGGTTGCTGTTGAACCACTCCACCGTGACGCTCACCGGGGCCGTGCCCTTCGCGTCGACGGAGATGGCGGCCTCACCCGTCGTGAAGTCCACCTGCCGCAGATCCACCCGGATCGCCCCGACCACCACCGTCGGCGGCGGCGGCGGCGGCGACGGCGGCCGGCTGGTCGTCGGTGCGGTGGTCGGCGTGGTCGTCGTCGTGGTGGGCGTCGCGGTCGGGCTCGCCGAGGCTCCGGGGCTCGCGGACGGCGACAGCGACGGCGACGCGGACGCGGACGGCGACGCGGACGCCGATGCCGACGCGGACGTGGACGCCGAGGCCGACGGCGAAGCCGACGCGGTGACCACCGGGGAGGGGAAGCCGCCGCCCGGCGCCGCGCTGGTCGTCGCGAACGCGCTCAGCGCCGATGCGCCGCCCCGCTGTTCACCCACCGCCTGCGCCGAGAACACGATCATCGCGCCGAGCACCAGGGCCACACCGGCCGCCACCGCTCCGCGCCGGTCGGGCAGCCAGCTGCGGGGCGGCGGTGCCAGGGTGGTCGTCGCCACCGCGGTGGTCCCGGCCGCCGACGCGCCCGCCGAGGGGAACAGCAGCGGCAGCAGCGCGGCCAACGCCGCCAGCTTGCGCTGTCCGCGCTCCTCCCACTCGGGCCCGTACGCGGCCAGTGCCACGTCCTCCAGTTCGGCCACGAACGCCTCGGCGTTCTCCGGCCGCTGTTCGGGCGCCTTGGCGAGGCCGCGCCGGATCAGCGGCCGTACGGTCTCGGGGGCCTCGGTCTCCGGAACCGGAGCCTCGATGTGCTGGACCGCGAGCTCCGCGAAGTTCTCCCCGGCGTACGGCTTGCGCCCGGTGAGGCACTCGAAGAAGGTCGCCGTCGCCGCGTACACGTCGGCGGCGGGTGACGCCGGCCGGCCCTGCCACTGCTCCGGCGCCATGTAGGCGGGGGTGCCGGCGACACCGGGGGTGGTGCCGCGGCGGGCGGCGATCCCGAAGTCCACCAGTCGCGAGGAGCCGTCCGCCGCCACCAGCACGTTCGCCGGCTTGTAGTCACGGTGGACGACACCCGCGCGGTGCGCGTGCGCCAGACCCAGCAGCGAGCCCTTCAGCACCACCAGCGCGGCCTCGGGGTCGGTCTGTCCGGCCTCCTTGAGCAGGGCCTGCAGGGAGATCCCGTCGATCAGCTCCATCACGATGGCGGCGCCGCCCGGGGCCTCCACGTACTCGTAGAGCCGCACGACGTAGGGGGACTCCAGCCCGCCGAGGAGCCGGGCCTCGGCCCGGAACTCCCCGATGAAGGCCGGGTCCTCGCGCAGCCGGTCGCTCAGGTACTTCACGGCGACCGCCGTGCCCGTCGCCTCGTGCACGGCGAGCACCACGCGTCCGCTGGCCCCCGAGCCCAGCTCGCGCACCTCCGCGTAGCCGGGCACCGCCCACGCGTTCTTCATCGTCTTCCCCCGTCCATGACGTCACCGTGCCCCTGGCTGTGCGGACCGGTCCTCCTGTCGGCCGGCCACCCTCAGGGACACGGTTTGCGCCGTGGCCGGTTCCCGGCGGTCCGGTTGTGTGTCAGGCGGCGGCGCGCTGCGCGCAGATCATCGCATGAAGCCGGTCCGCGGCCGAACGCCCGAAGGCCGGGTCGTTGATGTGCGTGTCGTAGTCGTAGAGCCGCGCGGCACTGCCCCGCAAGCCCTCGCGCAGCGCCGAGAACAGCGCCCGGTCCGCGCGGGGGTCATGGTACGGCCCGCCGGGCGCGCCGAGCGTGGACAGTCCGCGGAGCGGGACGCAGACGGCCGTGGGCCCGTTCGCCGCACGGAGTTTGGCGGCGACCCGCCGGCCGAGCTCCGCGCACTCCGCCTCGCTCGTGCGGATCACCGTGATCGACGGGTTGTGGACATGGACGCCCCGCTCCAGCACCCGCCGGGGCAGGGACTCCAGCGGCCCGAACTTCACCATGTCCAGCGCGCCCAGGCTCACCACCTGCGGGACGCCGGCCCGCCCGGCCGCGCTGAGCCGGTCGGGACCCGCGGTCAGGATCCCCCCGCACAGGTCGTCGGCGAGCTCGCTGAGGGTCAGGTCGAGGACCCCGGCGAAGACCCCCTGCCCGGCCAGGGTCTCCAGCGTGCGGCCGCCGGTGCCGCTGACGTGGAAGACCAGCACCTCGTAACCGAGCTCGGTCAGCCGTTCGCGCGCCGCGTCCACCCCGGACGTGGTCACGCCCGCCATGCTCGCCGCGACCAGCGGCCGGGGGCCCGCCCCCAGCCGGGGCGCGCGCTCACCCGAGGCGCGGGCGAAGGCCCCGGCCATCCCGGCGATCGCCGCCACCGCGTTCGACAGGATCGGCGCGGAGACGCTGTTGATCCCCGCGATGTCCACCACGCTGTACATCATCGTGATGTCAGAGGAGCCCACATACGGGGCGGTGTCCCCGGACGCCATGGACGAGACCATCAGCTTCGGCACGCCCAGCGGCAGGGCGCGCATCGCCCGGGTGGCCATCGAGGTGCCGCCGCTGCCGCCGATCGCGAGGACTCCGTGCAGCCGGCCCTCGGCGTGCAGGCGCAGCAGGGTCGCCTCGGCGCCCCGGGCCATCGTGGTCACGGCCGCGCCCCGGTCGGCGGCCGATCGAAGGAGGGACAGTTCGGTTCCGGCGGCCCGGGCCACCGCGGCGCGCGGCACGTCCGCGGCCACCCGGGGCTCACCCATGATTCCTGTGTCGACCAGTACCACTTCGACGCCGGTGCGCAGCAGCTTCTCGCGCAGCCAGCCGTACTCCACACCCTTGGTGTCCAGGGTTCCCACCAGCACGACGTTCGTCATGTGTGCAATGTCCAGGCAGGTGGGGAGGTTGGCAAGTACGCGCTCTGGTCAAGCCTTCAGGAGCCCCAACAGCCTCTCCACAAAAGGTAGTTGCCCGGGGATGAGCATGTTCTGGGCCATCTCGGGCGTGCACCAGGCCACCCGGTCCAGCTCCGGGAACTCCTGTACGTTCCCCGAGCGCGGGGGCCACTCCATGGTGAAGGTCCCCGGCACCATGAGCGCCGGATCGAGGTCCGCCTCCACCGCCCAGATGGTCACGAGCTTCCCGCTGGAGAGCCGTACCTCGCCCAGCGGCAGGTACTCGCCGTCCGGCGGGGGCAGCCCGATCTCCTCGGTGAACTCCCGCCGGGCGGCGTCGCGCGGAGTCTCCTCCGGCCCGTACTCGCCCTTGGGGATGGCCCAGTCCCCGGAGGTCCGCCCCGACCACAGGGGGCCGCCCATGTGCCCGAGCAGGATCTCGACCCCGGGCTCCGGACCCGTACCGGTGTCCGTCCGCCGGAAGAGGAGCAGTCCGGCGCTGCGCTTGTACGTCATGGGCCCATACATGCCCCGCACCGGCACCGGTCAGTGGTCCCGGCCGGTGGTCCGGTCAGGAGCCGGCGGTCAGGAGCCGGCGGTCAGTGGTCGTGCGGGCCCTCGCGGTGGACCGGTCCGTGCGCGTCCGCGCAGTGCGGGTCGTACGCGGCCTCGCCGCGCCGGCCGACCGAGAGGAGGGAGTCCTGGGCGTGGTCCACCTGGAGGGTGGTGTGGGTGATCCCGTACTCCTTCTCCAGCAGCCGCTCCAGCTCCCGCCGTACGGCGTGGCAGTCGCCCGCCGGCTCCACCAGCACGTGCGCGGAGAGCGCGGCCTGCCCCGAGGTGATCGTCCAGATGTGCAGGTCGTGCACCTCGGTGACCGGCGGGTGCCCCACGAGCCGGTCGCCGACCGCGTCCGGGTCCAGGTGCGCGGGGGCGGCCTCCAGGAAGATCCGTCCGGAGTCGCGGACCAGTCCGTAGCCCGCCTTGACCATCAGGACCACGACCACGAGCGTGGCGATCGCGTCGGCCTGCCGGAAGCCGGTCGTCATCACGACCAGGCCGGCGACGGCCGTCCCGATGAAGGCGTACAGGTCGTTCAGGACGTGCTGGTAGGCACCCTCGACCGCCAGCGAGGACCGGTTCGCCCGCGAGATGCACCAGGCCGCGGCCACATTGACGACGATGCCCGCGAGCGCCGTCACCAGGACCAGCCCGCCCTCCACCGGCGGCGGGTCCATCAGCCGGCGCACCGCCTCGTACGCCAGCCACGCGCCAAGCAGCAGCAGCGTCAGGCCGTTGGCCTGGGCGGACAGTATCTCCGCCCGCTTGAGGCCGTACGTGAAACCGCCACGGGCGGGGCGGGCCGCCAGCCGCATCGCGATCAGCGCGAGGACGATCGAGACGGCGTCCGTCAGCATGTGGGCCGCGTCGGAGATCAGGGCCAGGGAGTGGGCCATGATGCCGATGACCACTTCGACGGCCATGAACCCGCCGATCAGGGCGAGCGCGATGGCCAGCCAGCGGCGGTCCGCGTCGGCGGCCACGCCGTGGCTGTGGCCCCCGGGCCCGTGGTCGTGGCCGTGGTCGTCGTGCCCGTGGTCGTGCCCGCTCATGGCATCCCCCGTCTGGTCGCGGCAGCCGTTTGTTCGGTTCCGTCGCGTGAAGTGAAGCGCACCCCGGCGAGATCGGCAAAGGCTGCAACGGGGACCGTTGTCATTACCCATAAGAGGCCTCTGACCTGCGGTTTTGCCGGACCGCTGGCAGGCCGGTGTGATCGTGGGAAAATCTGTTCATGGTCCAGCGCCCCGGTGTGCCGACCGCGCCCGAGCTCGTCCTGGAGACCGACACGGGCTCCACACCGATGAGCCCGGGCCGGACGTACCACGTCGGCCGGGACCCGCTCTGCGAGATCTGCTTCGAGGACGCCCGCGTCTCCTGGCACCACGCGCTCCTGCGCCCCGACGGCGACCACTGGACGGTCGAGGACGAGGACAGCACCAACGGCACCTGGGCCGACGGCCACCGCGTCCACGAGTGGAGCGTCGGCGCCGGCAGCGAACTGCGCTTCGGCGACGCGCAGGACGGCCCCCGGGCCGTCCTCACCGCCCCTGCCCCCTCACCCGGTCCCGCCCCTGCCCCCTCACCCGGTCCCGCCCCGGCCCCCGCACCCGGTCCCGGGGCGGCCGCGGCCGGCCCGGCCCGGGTCTCCAACCCGTCGATGACCACCACCTTCCGCCGGCCGAGCGCCGTCCTCCCACTGCCCGCCCGCACCGCCGTGCGCATCGGCCGCGCCACCGACAACGACCTCGTCATCGACGAACTCGACGTATCGCGCCGGCACGCCGAACTGCGGGCCCTCCCCGACGGCGGCTACGAGATCGCGGACCTCGGCAGCCACAACGGCACCTACCTCAACGGCAGCCGCGTCGTCGGCGCGGCCCCCCTCGCCGAGGGCGACCTCGTCGGCATCGGCCACCTGGTCTTCTGCCTCGTCGGCGACCGGCTCCAGGAGTACGAGGACACCGGCGAGGTCACCCTCGACGTCCAGGGCCTCACCGTGGCCGTCGACCGCGGCCGCAAAATCCTCCTCGACCAGGTGTCCTTCCCCGTCGGCGCCAAATGCCTGCTCGCCGTCATCGGCCCCAGCGGAGCCGGCAAGTCCACCCTGCTCGGCGCCCTCACCGGCCTGCGCCCCGCCGACCGGGGCACCGTCCTCTACGACGGCCGCGACCTCTACCGCGACTACGCCGAACTGCGCAGCCGCATCGGACTCGTGCCCCAGGACGACATCCTGCACTCCCAGCTCACCGTCCGGCGCGCCCTCACCTATGCCGCCGAACTCCGCTTCCCCCAGGACACCGCCAGGCCCGAACGGCAGCGGCGGGTCGACGAGGTGATCGGCGAACTCGGCCTCGAAGAGCGCGCGGCCCAGCCCATCCACAGCCTCTCCGGCGGCCAGCGCAAACGCGTCTCCGTCGCCCTGGAACTGCTCACCAAACCCTCCCTGCTCTTCCTCGACGAGCCCACGTCCGGCCTCGACCCGGGGATGGACCGTTCGGTGATGCACATGCTGCGCGGCCTCGCCGACGACGGCCGCACCGTCATCGTGGTCACCCACAGCGTCCTCAGCCTCGACGTCTGCGACCGGCTGCTGGTCCTCGCCCCGGGCGGGCGCATCGCCTACTACGGGCCACCGGCCGAGACCCTCGGCTTCTTCGGCGCCTCCCAGTGGCCCGAGGCCTTCGAGGCCTTCGAGAACCAGCGCGACCGCGACTGGGCCGGGGAGTACGCCGCCTCGACGGCCCACCGCACGTACGTCCGGGGCGGGGCCCGCCAGCCGTGGCACGGCGGCCGACACGGGGCGGCCGGAGCGGCCGCCGGGGCCGACTCCGTCCCCCCGCCGCCCAAGGCGCAGAGCTGGGGCTCGCAGCTGTCCACCCTCGTCCGCCGCTACGCGGCCGCACTCGCCGCGGACCGGACCTTCCTCGCCATCATGATCGCGCTGCCCTTCGTCATGGGCGCGATGGCCCGCGCCCTGGCCGGCGGCAGGCTCACCCAGGAGACCGCGATCAACGCCCTGCTCATCCTGTCCGTCGGCGCCGTCCTCACCGGCGCCGCGAACGCCGTGCGCGAACTGGTCAAGGAACGGGTCATCTACAGGCGGGAGCGGGCGGTGGGGCTGTCACGCTCCGCCTATCTGATGTCGAAGGTCGTGGTCCTGGGCGCCGTCACCGTCGCCCAGGCGGTCGTACTGACCCTGGTCGCCCTCTACGGCGTGGACCTCAACGCCCCGGGCGGCCACGGCGTGATCATGAACCCGCTCCTCGAGATCACCATCGCGGTGGCGCTCCTGGCGTTCACCGCCATGATGCTCGGGCTGCTGGTCTCCGCGCTGGTCCGCAAGGAGGAGGTCACCATGCCGCTGCTGGTCCTCCTCGCCATCGTGCAGGTGGTGTTCTGCGGCGCGCTCCTGCAACTGGACGGTGTGCCGGTGATCGAACAGCTGGCCTGGCTGGTCCCCTCGCGCTGGGCCCTCGGCGCGATGGCGGGCACCATCGACCTCGGCGCGATCGTGCCCGGCACCCTCGCCGACGACCCGCTGTTCGCCCACACCCCCGGGGTGTGGCTGCTGAACCTGGGCATGCTGGTGGTCCTGTCCGTCCTCTTCGGGGTGCTGGTCGCGAGGCTGCTGCGCCGGCACGAGCCCGCGATCATGCGGAAGTAGGCCTCATGAGCAGCTCGATGGATCCCGGGATCGCCGTGGCGGACTTCCGGCCCACCCATGTGGTGCCGCCGCCGGGGCTGCCCGCCTGGGAGGCCCCCGACGTCTCCCGGCCGACCGCGGCCCTGGACGCCTTCCTGCCCGTACAGCTGCTGTCCCGGCGCGGGGAGTGGGGGGAGATCCTGTGCGCCAACGGATGGAGCGCCTGGGTCGACGGGCGGCTGCTCGTCGCGGTCCCGCAGCCGCCGCCGACCACGGGGGAGCGGCCGTCGGTACGCGCCGAGGACCCGAAGCCGCTCCTCGCGCACGCCGCCGAAGCCCTGGCCCGCTACCGGCACGCCGTGGACGAACTCGCCTCCGGCCGGGCCGACACCGACGGCTTCCGCCGGGCCCTGCGCGGACTGCGGGCGGGCGTCGTCGTCGACGGTGAGTCGGTCTGGATCTACGACGAGGGTTCGCAGCGGTGGATGTACGGCGACGGGACCCGCCTGGCGGCCTACGCCGTGACCGAAGGGCCGGGGACCGCCCACCGGCCCACATCGCCGCCGGCGGAGCCGGGCGGCGGGGCCGACGCGGGCCCGGACGCGCCGCCCGCAGGCCCGCAGGCGGGCAGGCGCGACCGGGAGGCCACCGCGACCCGGATCGTGGACACGCACGACCCCGGAACGGAATGAGGGTGCCCTGCGACTCCGGCGGATGCCCGGTCGGCCGGAGCAGCCCGCCCACAGCCCGGCGCGGCCGGAGCGGCGGGCCCTTTCAGACGTTCAGACGTGCGGCGCGGCGGCGGGTTCGTCGACCCGCCCGCGGCGGTGCAGCGGGCGGGCCAGGACGCCGCCGACGAAGCCGGCCACCGCACCCCACAGCAGGCCGAGGCCGACCGTCCGCCACAGCACGGGGTCCAGCAGGACCTCCCCGCCGAGGGCGTCCACCTCGCCGATGCCCAGGAGGGACAGTCCGTACACGGCGTGGACCCGGGCCAGCAGGCAGACCGCGAGGGTGGCCAGGGCCAGCGCCGCGCCCAGGTGGAGCGCGTGCTGCCAGGGCCGGACGTGCGCGGGGGACCGTACGGCCGCCAGTACGCCCGTACCGAGCAGCAGGACGGCGGCCACCGCCACCAGCCACCACGCCCGCCCATCCCGCGCGGCGAACGACGCCACGTCGACCGGGGCCCCGTCGGCGTCGCGCAGCACCTCGTCCAGCAGGGGCGGCATCGGCAGCCCGAAGGCTCCTTCGACCCGGGCCTCCCAGGCTCCGCCGAAGCCCAGGGTGAGCGCGACCCACACGAGGTTCGGCAGCCCGAGCAGGACGACCGCGAGGGTCCGGTCGGCGTGTCCCTGGGTCGCGGCCACCACCACGCCGACGACGACGCCGATCGCGACGTAGACGAGGAGCAGCACGGCCGTGGCGGAGGCGGCCGGACGCACCGCCGTGTGGAAGCGGACCAGCCCGGCCGGGAGCGGGGCTCGGCGCGACACCAGCAGGGCGATCAGCAACAGGCCCAGGATCCACACCAGTGCGAACAGGAGCGTGGCGGGCAGGTCGGCACGGAAGCCGACCTTCGGCGAGGAGTCGAGGAGTTCGCCGATCTCCCCGAGGGGCGAGTCGCCCACGGAGATGCCGAACTCCTGCCGGGCCACGAGCGCGGCACCGGCCAGGGCGAGCAGCCACAGTACGACCAACGGCACGATCCGGCCCAGGAGTTCACGGGGCCCGGCCACGGCCCGGTTGCGCAGCGGGCGCAGGAAACAGAAACCGGCCGCGAGGGCACCCGCCAGGCTCACCGAGAGCGGGAGCACGGACAGGTTCGCGTGCGCGCCGGCCAGGAGACCGGCGTCGCCGGACACCTCCACCGTGCCGCCGGCCGCCATCACGACAACCGCCGCGAGCACGTGCGGGAACGCCCCCTCCGGGAGGGCGCCCGCGCCCGCGCACGCCAGGCCGGCCGCGGCCACCGCGGTCATCGCCGCGAAGCCCGCGACGACGGTGACGAGGGCGTCGCGCCAGGCCCTCGCGGAGCCCCCGGACGATGACGATCTCGGTGTCTGGCTCACCCTGCAACGGTGGCACTCCCGGCTTGCGGCCACCACCCGGACGGCGCACACAATGGTCCGATGGGGTAACTCCCTCCTCCTGGGAAGAAGAGCCCGTGAGCACACATCCCTCCGGCGGGCAGCCGTCGTCAGAGCGGCCCACAGGGCCGCCTTCCGGGCCGCTGTCGGGCGGACAGCAGGTGCCGCCGCCCCCGCCGCCGACCGGGCCGCCCTCGGGGCCGCCGGGCGGGCCCGCCGGTCCCGGCGGTCCGGGGCCGGGGCCGGGCAAGGATCATTGGTGGCGGTCCGTTCCACGGCTCGCCACCGCGCTCGTCGCGGTGGTGGCGGTCGTGGCCCTGGCGGTGGTGCTCACCCGGCCCACGGGTACTCCCAGCGCCGGGGCCGAGGTGTTCCTCCAGCCGGCCGCCGCGGCCGGCCCCGACCCCTTCACCGAGTCCACCGTGGTGAAGGAGGACGCGCCGCCGCCGGAGAGCCCGGCGCCGTCCCCCACCGCGACCGGCGCCGCCCCCACCACCCAGGGCACCGCCACCGGCACCAGGAGCGTCAGCGGCTCCGCCCCGGGCGTGTACGGCGGCACCCAGGACGTGGCGAGCTGCGACGTCGAGAAGCAGATCAAGGTGCTGGCCGCGGAGCCGGCCAAGAACGAGGCCTTCGCCACCACGCTCGGCATCCGGCCGGCGGCCGTCCCCACCTACCTGCGCTCGCTCACCCCGGTACAGCTGCGGCTGGACACCCGGGTGACGAACCACGGCTTCCAGGACGGCAAGGTCACCAGCTACCAGGCCGTGCTGCAGGCCGGAACGGCCGTGCTCGTGGACGACCGGGGCGTGCCGCGGGTGCGCTGCGCCTGTGGGAACCCGCTCGGTCCGCCGGTTCCGCTCAAGGCTGCCCCGAAGCGCTACGGACAGACGTGGCCCTCCTACCAGCCGGCGAAGGTGGTCGTCATCGCACCGGCCGTGCAGCCGGTGAAGAAGATCGTGATCTACGACCACCAGAACCGGCACTGGTTCGAGCGGGACAAGGGACACCACCGGGACCCCAGGCCCGACCGCCCCATCCCGCCGCCCGTGATTCCGACGCCGCCGGCCACGCCGACGTCCCTGCCGACACAGACCGGGCCGAAGCCGCCCGGACCGCCGACGAAATCGCCGACGAAATCGCCGACGAAATCGCCGTCCACGTCGCCGTCGGGTTCGCCCACGCCCTCGAAGTCTCCCTCGAAGTCGCCCTCGAAGTCGCCGTCGAAGGCGCCTTCGAAGTCGCCCTCGGGGTCCCCGACGCCATCCGGTTCGCCGTCCCCGTCTCCGTCCCCTTCGCCGTCTCCGTCGAAGTCGCCCTCGGGGAGCCCGTCGGTCTCGCCGACGCCCTCGCCGACGCTCTCACACCCGACCTCGCCGACGGCGTCCCCCTCGGGTTCGCCGACGCGGTCGGCTTCGCCGTCCCCGCTCACGTCGCCCTCGGTGTCCCCGTCGGAACCTCCGTCGCCGTCGGGCTCCCCCTCGTGGTCCCCGGCGGCATCGCTCTCGCCCAGGCCGTCCCTGTCGCCCTCTGAGCTGCGTTCGCTGCCGCCGACCGACCGTACGCCCCCGCTGCCGACGCGGACGCGGCCGACGGACCGCCTGCCTTCGCTGCCGACCAGGTCCGCGGCTCCGCCGTCACCGGTCGCGCCGCAGCAGCGGCCGGAGCCGGAACCGGCCCGTACGGCCGAACAGCCCCGTGAGTACGAGGGCGGCAACGACAACGGCGGGAACCGGTAGCCGGGTGACCGATCGGCGGCGGACCAGTTCCGCCGGCAGGTCGAGACCCTCCGGCCGGCGCCCTGGGCGCCCGGGCCTCGCGCAGCATGACGTCCAACTCTCCCCGCCCGAACGCCTTCGGACGGCAGGTCAGGAGCGACGGCGGTCTCGCCGCCGTGTCACCGGTGGCCCAGCGCCCACGCGCCAGTTCCTGCTGCGTCTTCAGCCGCTCCGCGAGCGCGTGCGGCTTGCCGAGGTTCACACCGTGGTCGTCGCGCCTGATCGGCAAGACACCCGCTGGTCCGTCCGAGTGAGGCGGCGGGCTCCCCGAATGGTTGGGTGATGCAACGGAATTGTGCGGAACGTGAGGGGAATCCCGGCCGGTGCCCGAGATGCCGATCGACGGGGCGGTGACTAATATCATCCGTAGGCAACTGTGGCCATCGCGGGACTGAAACCCTTTGCCCGCGGTGCAAACGCCAGAGCGCGAGGCGTGCGACATATCGCACCGGCCCACGAGGTCCGCGGCCCGATGAGGCCGCGTTGACGGGGGATGTGCGCACACACATCTGTACTGCCACAGGTGCAGCCTTGTGCGTCCTTTGCTGAGGAGGAAGAACAAATTTTCCTGCAATAGCAACGAGAAGGGTTCTCAACCATGCGAGCAACGAGAGTCAAGCGTCTCTTCGCGGTGTCCGCCATCGGCGTTCTGATGGCCGGCGGTGCCCTGGGAGCCGCAGGTACCGCCTCGGCGGCCACCCCCTCCCAGTCCGTCACGTACGTGAGCGGCGGCGGCTGGGACCATGACAAGGGCGGCCACCACCACGGCTGGTACGACGATGACGACGACGACTACCGTGGCGGAGGCAAGGGTCACGGCTGCTGACACGAGCACCACTGATACGAGCACCACACGCTGTGCGGCCCGCGCGACGGGCCGCACAGTGCCGTGTCCCCGCCCGCGGCACCCCCGCCGCCGGCCGTCCCGCAGGGACACCGGCCGGGGACAGTGAGACGCTGGCAGCATGGCCCGTAGGGGAGACGTTCCCGAGGTCGGCTGGCCCGCGCGGCCGGACACGAGCCTTGCGCTCAACCGCATGGGCACGTTCGACTGGGACCTCGACAGCGGGCGGATGCACCTGGATCCCACCGCCCTCGAGGTCCTCGACCTGCGCCCGGAGGAGTACAGCGGCACCCCCGCCGGGCTCCGCTCGCGCATCGCGCCCGCCGAGGAGGCCCGGCTCGACTCCCGGGTCGCCCAGGCCATCAAGGACGGCCGCAGCCACTACGGGGCCTACGTCCGCAGCCGCCGCCGCGACGGGTCGCCCGCCTGGACCCACATCCAGGGCCACATCCTGCGGGACCCGGCCGGCCGCCCGTACCGCGTCATCGGCATCCTCCGCGACGCCGCCCACGACCCGGGCGAGCCCGGAGCCGGCGGGGAACAGGACGAGGGGCGCCGCCGGATGACCGGCGTCGTCGAGCGGACCACCGCCATCCTCGCCCACGCCCGAACCGTCAACGACGTGACCGACATCCTCAAGGACCCGCAGGCCCTCGGGCACCTCGGTGCCGTCAGCGTGATGCTGGGCGTCGTCGACGGAGGCCGCATCCACCTCGTCGCGGAGGGCCAGCTCGGTACGTACGTCCCCGAGATCGAATACACCCGGATCGACGCGCAGTTCCCGATGAGCGTCGCCGTACGCACCATGCAGCCGGTCTTCATCCTCTCGCGCCAGGAGTTCCAGCAGACCTACCCGGAACTGTGGCCCTACATCGAGCCGCTGCCCGTCCACAGCGGGGTCTACCTGCCGCTGATCGCCCAGGGCCGGCCCGTCGGCGCCCTCGGGCTGCTCTACAAGCGGGAGGGCGACTTCACCGCCGAGGAACGCAACCTCCTGATGGCACTCGGCAGCGGAGTCGCCCAGAGCCTCCAGCGCGCCATCCTCTTCGAGCAGGAGCACGACCTCGCCGAGGGCCTCCAGCGGGCCATGCTGCCGCGCCGGATCCCCACGGTGCCGGGCGCGCTGATCGCCGTACGGTACCGCTCCGCCCGGATGGGCAGGGACATCGGCGGCGACTGGTACGACGTGGTCCCGCTCGGCGGCGGCCGGGTCGGCGTGATGATCGGCGACGTCGAGGGCCACGACACGGACGCGGCCGCCGTCATGGGACAGCTGCGCATCGTGATGCGCGCCTACGTCGTCGAGGGGCACACGCCCGGCGCGGCGATGTCCCGGGCCTCCGCGTTCCTGCGGGAACTGGAGACGGAACGCTTCGCCACCTGTACGTACGCCGAGGTCGACCTGACCAGCGGGATGCTCCAGCTGGTCCGCGCCGGCCATCTCGACCCGGTCGTGCGGCGCGGCGACGGCAGCTGCCACCGGATCCAGGTCGCGGGCGGCCTGCCGCTCGGACTGCCGCCCCGCGAACCGTCCTCGGCGCCGGACTCCGGCTACCCCGTCACCAGCGTGGAACTCCACCCCGGCGACACCCTGGTGCTGTGCACGGACGGGCTGGTCGAACGACCCGGTGAGGACCCCGACGCAGGCATGCGCGACCTCATGGCGACGATCCAGACCGGCCCCGCGGACGTCGAGGAACTCGCCGACGTCCTGTGCGACCTGGTCGGGGATTCGGGCGGCGGGGACGACATGGCCCTGCTCGTCCTGCGCCGCCGCGGTACGCCGACCGGGCGCGGCGGCGGGCCGCTGCACCAGCGCCTGGCGCCGGGGGACGCCGACGCCCCGGCCCTGGCCCGGCACCTCATCCGGGCGGCGGTGGCCGCCTGGGGTGCGAGGGAGCGGGCCGACGAGATCGAACTGGCGGCGGACGAACTGATGACGAACGCCCTGGTCCACACGGAGGGCGGCGGCCACATCAGCATGCGGATCACGCCGCAGGGGCGGATCCGCGTCGAGGTGGAGGACTCCAGCAGCGCCCTGCCGCGGCGGCGCGAGGCGGGGGACTGGGCGGTGTCGGGGCGCGGCCTGATGCTGGTGGATCAGCTCGCGGACGCATGGGGCGTGGAACCGCGGGGCGGCGGCAAGTGCGTCTGGTGCGAATTCGAGGTGAACGCCCCACCGGGTGCGGGTGCGGGTGCGGGTGCGGGTGCGGGCGCGGGTGCGGACGGGGCGGGCTGAGCGGTATCGGCGCCGGCTGCCCGGAGGGGGCGGGCTGCGCGGCGTCCGGTGCCATGGGTGCTCCCAGGCCGGCAGGGCGGAGGAGCGCCCCGGTCCGTGGACGCAGGCGGGCGCTCCGCCACGCGGCGCGGCGTCTCGCCGGGCATCCCGGGCGGCGCGGGGCAGGCCGGACTCGGCCCACACGCCCCTGGAGCGTCTATGCGGGTTTCGACCGGGGCGGTACGAGGCGGGCCGTGGGGCGTCTGGGCGGGCATACCGGGCGTGGCGGGGCGGGTGGAAGTTCGCTGACACGCTCCCGGGGTGCCTGTGCGGGTTTCGACCGGGGCGCTACGGGGCGGGCCGTGGGGAGTCGGGCCGGTCATTCCGGGCGCCGCGGGGCGGGCGGGACTCCGGCAGACACGCCCCCGGGCCCAGCGGCGCCTCGCCGGACATCCCGGCGGCCGCGGGGTGGGTGGGGCCGCCGACATGCCCCGGGGTGTCTGCGCCGGTCGGGGCCGGGCTCGCGGGGCCTGGCGTCGTGCCTCATCCCTCGTGCTCTGTCCGGAGACCGCGCTGGACACCCCCGCGCGGCTCAGCATGTCGTCGCGGATCGGCGGCTGACCGGGCGCCCTCGCTCGGGCGGGGCGAGAGCGCGGCAGCCCCGGTCGCGCGGCTCGGACAGGTCATGCCATCACCGCTGCGGCAGGACTACGGAGAGGCTCGGCCGGACCGGCCGTGCCGCCCGTCATGGGCTCGGTGGGGGTCATCGTCGGGGGCCGGGGCGGCGTGGCCGCCGCCCTGTGGCCTACAGGCCCACCAGGGTGACCTCGGTGGCCTTCACGCTCGTCCACACCTCGGAACCGTCGGCCAGGCCCAGTTCGGCCGCCGCGTCCGGGGTGATCTCGGCGACCAGGTCGGGCGCCTCGGCCGACCCGATCAGCACGCGCAGCCGGCTGCCCACCGCCGTGATCTCCCGTACCGTGCCGGGCCACACGTTCCGGGGGCTGCCGCCCGGGCGGTCCCGGTGCACCGACACCGCCTCCGGGGCGATGATCGCCAGGGCCTGGGCCCCCTCGGGCAGGGCCTCGGCGACCACCAGGCGGCCGCCCTCAGCGAGCGCGAGGCCGTCCGCCGAGGCGATGCCCGGCCAGGCGTTGCGCCCCAGCATGCGGGCCACCCAGGGGGAGCGCGGGTGCCGTGAGACCTCGGCCGGCGGCGCGTCCTGCAGGGCCCGGCCGTCGGCCAGTACGAGGACCCGGTCGGCCAGCGACACGGCCTCGACGGGATCGTGGGTCACGATGAGGCAGACCCCGCCGAAGCCGGCCAGGTGCGTGCGCAGGGTGTGCCGGACGCGGGCCCGCGTGGTCTGGTCGAGGGCCGCGAGCGGCTCGTCGAGCAGCAGGAGCCGCGGGCGGGCGGCCAGGGCGCGGGCGAGGGCGACTCGCTGGGCCTGGCCGCCGGAGAGCTGGGACGGCTTGCGGTGCGCGAGGTGACCGACGCCCAGCCGGTCCAGCCAGGCCTGCGCCTCGCGACGGGCGTCGGAGCGCGGCACGCGGCGGGCGCGCAGCCCGTACGCGGTGTTCGCCAGGGCGTTCAGGTGCGGGAACAGCGCTCCGTCCTGTGGGACCCAGGCCACCTGCCGCTTGTGCGGGGGCAGGGCGGTGACATCGGCATCGCCGAGCCGCAGCTCGGCGTGGGCCCGCGGGGTCAGGCCGAGGAGGGCGCGCAGCAGGGTGGTCTTACCGGCCCCGTTCTCGCCGACGACGGCGATGGTGGTGCCGGGTTCGGCCCGGAGGGTGAGGCGGTTGAAACCGGTGACGGTGGCGTGCAGAGGCCAGTGCTCCGTCCCCGTCCCCGTCCCCGTCTCCGTCTCCGTCCCCGTCCGCATCTCCGTCTCCGTATCCGTCTTCGCGTCCGGGTACGTTTCCGCGCCCGGTCCCGTGGCGGCGGGTGCGGGGGCTTCCTCCGCGGCCGGCCGGGGCGCGGTGACCGCCCCGCGCTCGATCGGGGTGCCCGTCCAGCGGCCGCGCAGTGCGATCAGTACGGCCATGGCGATCGCCAGCAGCAGCAGCGAGACCGAGGTGGCCGCCGCGGGCTGGTCCTGGAGCAGCAGATACACCTGGAGCGGCAGCGTCTGGGTGGTGCCGGGCAGGTTCCCGGCGAAGGTGATGGTCGCGCCGAACTCGCCCAGCGCCCGGGCCCAGGTGAGGGCGGCGCCGGCGACCAGACCGGGCGCCACCATCGGCAGGGTCACTGTGAAGAACACCCGGACCGGCGACGCGCCGAGGGAGGCCGCGGTCTCCTCGTAGCTCTGCCTGAGACCGCCGAGGGCGCCCTCCAGGCTGATGACCAGGAACGGCATGGCGACGAAGGTCGCCGCGACGACGGCCCCCGAGGTGTGGAAGGGCAGGGTGATCCCGAAGGAGTCCTCCAGCCACGGCCCGAGCAGTCCGCGCCGCCCGAATCCGAGGAGCAGGGCCACGCCGCCCACGGTCGGCGGCAGCACCATGGGGAGCAGCACCAGCGAGCGCACCAGGGCCTTGCCCTTGAACTCCACGCGGGCCAGCAGCCAGGCCAGCGGCACACCGAGGAGGAGCGAGAGGGCCAGCGCCCACAGGGACACCACGAGCGAGAGCTTCAGGGCCTCGACCACGCCGGGACTGCCGAGGTGTTCCCCGAGGTCGCGCCACGGAGTGCGGACGAGGATGCCGATCAGCGGCATCAGCAGGAAGGCGACGGCGAGCAGCGCGGGGAGCGCCAGGGCCACCGGGGGCCGGGTGGTGCGGGAACGGAGTCTGCTCACGGGACTTCCTGGCTGGGACGGCGTGGGGCGGGGCGGGGCAAGGGGCGGGCGGCTCAGGGGTGCAGCGTATGCCGGTCCGAGAGGCGGACGCGGGCATGTGCGGGCAAGGCGGCCACGGGCGGGCAAGGCGGGCACGGGCGGCCCGGGGCACGGGCGGGGACGCCAAGAGGGGCTGCCCGTCCCCCCGGACCGGACAGCCCCCGTGCCCCGGGCGAGAGCGCGGCGCCGCCTACGGCTGCTGGAAGCCCGCGTCCTGGAGGATCTTCTGCGCCTCAGGGGTGCTCAGCCAGGCCACGAACGCGACCGCGGCCTCGCTGTTCTTGGACTGCTTCAGCGTGGCGGCCGGGTAGGAGGCCAGGGCGTTCTGGGCGTCGGGGATGTCCACGGTGACGACCTTGTCGCCCGACTTGGCGGAGTCCGTCTTGTAGACGAGGCCGGCGTCGGCCTCACCCATCTCGACCTTGCCCAGGACGGCGCGGACGTTGGGCTCCTGGGAGACCGGCTTCACCTCGACCTTCTGGGCGTCGAGGATCTGCCTGCTGTAGCGGCCGACCGGCACCTCGGGCGCGGCGAGCACGACCTTGAGCTGGGTGTCGCCGAGGTCCTTGAGCTCGTCGATCTTGAACGGGTTGCCCTTGCCTGCCGCGATGACCAGGCGGTTCTTCGCGATGATCTTGGCTTCGCCGGTCTCGGCCTTCAGCCCGTCCATGGTCTTGGTGTCGGCGGTGACCAGTGCGTCGGCCGGGGCGCCCTGCTTGACCTGCGCCGCGAGTTCCTGCGAACCGGCGAAGGAGAAGGTGACCTTCGTACCGGGGTGGGACTTCTCGTACGCCTCGCCCGCGGCCTTGAAGACGTAGGTGAGGGAGGAGGCGGCCAGGACGGTGAGGTTCGCCTGCGGTGCGGCGGCCGACGGCGCGGCGGAGCCGGTGTTGGAGGCGGCGGGCTTGTCCTCACCGCTGCCGCAGGCGGTGAGCCCGGTGAGCAGGGCGGCGGACAGGACGGCAGCGGCGGCGGTGGTGGTGCGGCGACGGGTCGAGGCGGGGGTCGGGGACATGGGCGCAGGCTCCTCGGTCGGGTCGGCGGCCGGCCGGGTGCCGGGTCCGCGCGGTGGTGACCCGCGCCGGTGACGGGCGGAGCGGGTGGGAACGGTTAGGTGTGGTGCGAGCGGTGCGAGCATGCTGAGCGGTGGTGCGGGACCGGGAGGGGGGCCGGGAGGGGGGGCCGGGACTGGGCCGTGGGTGGGCGTGCGGCCCCCGGGAAGACGCGCCGAGGGGTTCAGGCGCGGTCGATGTGCACGCTCGTGGACTTCACACGGGCGGTGGCTCGCATGCCGACCTCCAGCCCGAGCTCCTCGACGGCCTCGCGGGTGAGCAGGGAGACCAGGCGGTGCGGACCCGCCTGGATGTCGACCTGGGCGGACACATCCCCGAGCCGGACGGCGGTGACGATGCCGGGAAAGGCGTTGCGTGCCGAGGTGTACGGCTCCCCGTCCTCGGCGTGGGCGCCCTGGCCCACCTCCACGGAGAAGGCGGCCAGATCGCGGCCGTTGATCAGCCGCCGGCCGACCTCGTCGCGATGGGTCACGACCCGGCCGGCGTCGGCCCAGCGCCGCGCGGTGTCCGGGCTGACGCCCAGCAGTCGCGCGGCCTGTCCGATGGTGTAGGACTGCATGTGCGACAAGGTAGGCGCACTTATGGCGCATTTGCAATTCTCTTGGTGGCATTGCCATGGTAGGTGCCAGGGGTATTGGTGCATCTGCCAAAAGTCGCGGAAAAGTCGTTCCGTCCTGGTGGGCCCGGATGGCTAGAGTCGGGGCATGGCTGATGAGGTTTCGGGAACGGAAACGGGCACGGTACGGGTCGACGCGTGGATCTGGTCCGTGCGGCTGACGAAGACCCGCTCGATCGCGGCGACGGCCTGCCGGGCGGGCCATGTGAAGGTCAACGGGGAGCGTGCGAAGCCGGCGCAGCCGATCCGTGCGGGCGACGAGGTCCGGCTCTTCCACGCGGGGCGCGAGCGGATCGTCGTGGTCAAGCGGCCGGTGTCCAAGCGGGTCGGCGCGCCCGTGGCCGCCCAGTGCCTGATCGACAAGAGCCCGCCGCCGCCGACCCCGGTGGAGGCCGCGGTCGTCGGCATCCGCGACCGCGGCACGGGCCGCCCGACGAAGCGCGACCGCCGCGAGATCCAAACCCTTCGCGGCCGCTGACACCGCGCCCGTGCGATCGGGGCCACTCGCGGCGGCGGTAGCCCCTGCCGCCACCGCGGCGCCGCGTACGCCTGGGCATTCACACCGTGCCCGTGCGATCGAGCGCCCGCGGCGGCGACCCCTTGGACCCGCGCGCGGCACCCGGACCGCCCCGTCGGCCGGGCGCGAGTGCGCGCCCACGCCACCGCGCTTCGGGCGAACGGCGGGTCCGCCGCCCCCAGCCGCCTGCGGCGGGCCGCCGCGTCCGCGTCGCGGCGTACTGCGGCGGCGCGTGCGCCGGGGTGTTCACCGTGCCCGCGTCATTGGGGCACCTGCCGAAGCGCACCCCTCCTGCCACCCAGTACCCCGACCTGCCCTTCGGCCGGGTGCCCCTGTCGCGCACCCAAGCCCCCCGGTGCGGCGCCCCTCCGGGAAGCCGGCCGAACCCGGACGCCCGCGCGGGGCCCGTGCCGGGCAGGCGGGCCGCCGTGCCGGGCAGGTCGGCGAGGGCCGGGGTGCGCGGCCCGGGCCGGGGCGGGCTACGGGCGGGCCGCGTGGCGCTCTGCGGCTTCGCCGGGTCCGGGCGGTGCGTGGTCGTCGGGGTGCGGGCTGCCCCAGGCGGGCCGAGACAGGTGGGTGGGCCCGGGCGTTCGCGGCGCCTCCGTGCGGGCTGGCACCCCGCGGAACCCGTGGGCGCTGTCGTCGCCGCGCCGCCGGGGCAGCCGTCCGCGGCGGGAGCCGAGTGGCTGAGCGCTCCGCCCGCGGGGGGAGCGGTTCAGGCTTTGCGGTAGGCGTAGGCCTCCGTGGCGGCCTCGGCCACCTGGGTGAGGGGGGCGCCGGCGGAGGCGGCGACCAGGGCCGCCACCGCGCCCTCGACGAAGGGGGCGTCCACCAGCCGTGAGTCCGGCGGCAGTTCGCCCTCCAGCAGCAGCGTTTTCACCGTCAGGACCGAGCTGCCGAGGTCCACCAGCAGGGCCACCCCGGCGCCCCGGTCCACCTCCCGCGCGGCCGCCACGATCAGGTCCGCGCTCGTGCCGAGCCCGCCGGCGGACGTGCCGCCCGCCGTGGCCACCGGGGCCACCGCCCCGCCAGCCGCCAGGCCCCGCGCCAGCTCCGCCACCGACTCGGCGACCGCCGCGCTGTGCGAGACGAGCACGACCCCGACCAGGGCCTCGTCCGTCATCGCCCGTCCTCCGTCCGCTCGGCCGCTTCCCGCTCGGCCACGTCCGCGAGCGCGCCCAGCAGCAGCGCCGACGAGGTCGCTCCCGGATCCTGGTGGCCGATGCTCCGCTCGCCCAGGTAGCTGGCCCGCCCCTTGCGCGCCTGCATCGGTACGGTGGCCAGCGCCCCGTTCTCCGCCGCGTCCGCCGCCGCGCGGTACGACGTGCCCAGTGCGGCCACGCCCGGCAGCAGCGCGTCCAGCATCGTCTTGTCGCCCGCCGCCGCGCCGCCCAGCTGCGCCACCGCGCCGACCCCCTTGTCCAGGGCCGCGGCCAGCTCCGCGTCCGACACCTCGGGCGCCTCCCCGAGCTCCTTGCCCGTCCGCCGCAGCAGCATCCCGTACAGCGGTCCCGACGCGCCGCCGACCGTCGAGATCAGCGTCCGCCCGGCGAGCTGGAGCACCGCGCCCGGCGCCGCGGGGGGCTCCGCCTCCAGGGCCGTGCGCACCGCCGTGAAGCCCCGCAGCAGATTGCTCCCGTGGTCGGCGTCGCCGATGGGGGAGTCGAGCTCGGTGAGCCGGTCCGCCTCACGCTCCACGGCGGCCGCCGCGGCCGTCATCCAGCTCCGGAAGAACTCTGCGTCACGCACCGGATCTCCTCGCCTCGCGTCCGCCCGGCCAGTCCTCCCGCCACCATAGATCAGCGACCCCGCCGCGGCGCCGCCGTCCGGCGGGCGCGTCAACCCGCGTTGACCCCGATCCCGTCGCCGGTGCGCAGAATCGGTCAATTGGCGCCGCATGCGGTCAACCGGAAGCGCGAGATTCGGCCACGTGGTCGTATGTCAGCTTCTGCGGGATTCGACGAGTGCGAGGCGCAGCGTGGCAGCGACGACTGAAGAGCCGTTCAGGGCTCTGTTGGAAGCGGCACCGGACGCGATGGTGATCGTGGACGACGCCGGTGTGATCCGGCTGGTGAACGCGCAGACCGAGGCCCTTTTCGGCCACCCCCGCCGGGAACTCCTGGGCCGTCACATCGAGGTCCTGGTGCCCGAGCGGTTCCGCGGACAGCACCCGGGCCACCGGCTCGGCTACGCGGCCAGCCGCCAGGTCCGCCCGATGGGCGCGGGCTTGGAGCTGTACGGCCTGCGCCGCGACGGCCGTGAGTTCCCGGTGGAGATCAGCCTGAGCCCGCTGGAGACCCCGGAGGGCCTGCTGATCTCGGCGGCCGTACGCGACGTGAGCGACCGCAGGGCCGCCGAGGAACGCTTCCGGGCCCTGCTGGAGGCGGCCCCCGACGCGATGGTGATCGTCGACGAGCGGGGCGCGATCCAGCTCGTCAACGCGCAGACCGAGGCCCTCTTCGGCTACGCCCGGGAGGATCTGCTGGGAAGACCGGTCGAGGTGCTCGTCCCGGAACGATTCCGCGGGCACCACTCCGGCTTCCGGCACGGCTACTTCGTCAACCGCAAGACCCGCCCGATGGGCGCGGGCCTGGAGCTGTACGGACTGCGCCGCGACGGCGGCGAGTTCCCGGTGGAGATCAGCCTGAGCCCGCTGGAGACCCCCGACGGCACCCTGGTCTCCGCCGCCATCCGCGACGTCACCGAACGCAAGTCGGCCGAGGAGATGCTCGCGAAGCTCTACGAGCAGCAGCGCCACGTCGCGCTCACCCTCCAGCGCAGCCTCATGGGCTCCCCGCCGGACGTACCGGGGATGCCCACGGCGAGCCGCTACTTCCCGGCCCGGCAGGGCGCCGGGGTCGGCGGCGACTGGTTCGACCTGATCCCGCTGGGCGGCGGCCGGGTCGGTGTGATGGTCGGCGACGTGATGGGGCGCGGCCTGGACGCCGCCGCCGTCATGGGCCAGCTCAGATCCGCCTCCCACGCGCTCGCCAAGACCGGCATGCCGCCCTGGCAGCTCATGCGCGCCCTCGACGCGGTCGTCAGTGAACTGCCGGACCAGTTCGTCACCTGCTGCTATCTGGTCGTCGACGCCGATTCCGCCGAGATCACCATGTGCTCGGCCGGACACCTCCCGGTCCTGCTCGTCGCCCCGGGCGGCGAGGTCACCCGGCTGCCCGTGGAGGTGAGCGTGCCGCTGGGGGTGGGGGAGGTGCCCCACCACGAGACCCGGCACACCGTCGAGCCCGGTTCGGTGCTCGCGCTGTACACGGACGGCCTGGTCGAGACGCCGGACAGCGACATCGAGGGCCAGGTCGACGGGCTCGCGGCCGCGCTGGAGAAGGCCGTCGCGACAACGGACAGCCTGGAGGCGGCCGCCGACCGGCTCCTGACCGAACTGCTGCCGGAGGCTGACGACAACCCCGACGACGTGACCCTCCTGCTCGTCCGCATTCCCGACACACCGGTGACCTCGCAGAGCATGCTGCTCGCCGCGGACCCGAGCAGCGTCGGCGCCGGGCGCCGCTTCCTGCGCTCCACCCTCGCCCTGTGGGGCAAGGACGACGAGCACCTCCGCGACACCGCCTGCCTGCTCACCTCCGAGCTGCTCTCCAACGCCGTGAACCACAGCCGCGGCCCGGTCCGGCTCCGCCTGCGCCAGGCCGGCCGGGAACTCAGCGTCGAGGTCTGCGACGGCAGCCCCGTCCTGCCGCAGGCCCGGTTCGCCGCCCCCGACGCGGAATCCGGCCGGGGCCTGCTCCTCGTCGACTCCCTCGCCTCCTCCTGGGGCACCCTCCCGACGGCCGAGGGCAAAGCCGTCTGGTTCTCGCTGCCGCTGCCGGCCCCGCGTGCCGCTCCGCCCTCGGCTACTCCCTCGGTTCCGCCCTCGGCTCCTCCCGCCGACCCGCCGTCAGCCCCGACGTACGACCCGCCCGCCGGGTGCGTGCCGGGCAGGGCTCCGGCGGACTCCCGTACGACGGCGGGCTGAGCCCCGGGGCGGCGGCGTGATCGAATGGGCGTGTGAACGGCCGTGACGGAAAGGGTCCCGCTGTGTCAGATACGCCCCCGCCGAACGTCTGGGCCCCGCCGCCCGCAGGCGCTCCGCAATGGCCGGCCCCGGCCCAGGGGTGGCCGTCCCCCGGTCACGGCGGCCCGCCCTTCGGCGTCCCGCCCCTCCCCCCGCAACCGCCGACCCAAACCGCGCCGGACGGCAGCGCCTACCACGAACAGGCCCGCAACGGCCGTCAGCAGGTCCCGCAGCGCATCGGGGAGTTCCTCCTGGTCGCCGTCGGGAACCTGGCCGTACCACTGGTGGTGATCGCGTTCGGCGCCCTCGCCTGGTACGTACTGGGGCTGGACTTCGCACCCGGGGACGGCGACCGGATCCTGGGGGATCCGCTCGCCGACGAGGCACTCGCCCTGCTCTCCATAGCCACCGGCATACCCGTGGTGCTGCTCGCCGTGCGCTGGTGCGGCAGGCGCCCCGCGGGCACCGTGGTCTCCGTCATGGGCCGGCTGCGCTGGGGCTGGCTGGCCCGGTGCGCGGCGGTGGCCTTCCCCCTGATCGTGCTCCAGATGGGCGGGCTGGCGCTGTGGAGCTACCTCGGCGACGGCGAGGAGGCCGTCGCGGGCGACTTCCCCGGCTGGTCCGGGTTCGTGCTCGGGCTGGTCGTGCTGTGGGCGCTGATCCCCTGTCAGGCCGCCGCCGAGGAGTTCGTGTTCCGGGGCTGGCTCGCCCAGTTCTTCGGCGGGTTCCTCAAGTCCCCCTGGCCCGGCATCGTCATCGCGTCCGCCCTGTTCGCCCTCGCGCACGGCATCGGCGAGTGGTCGGGATTCGCCCTGCTCTTCTACTCCGCCCTGTGGTGGGGGTGGCTGACCGTCCGCACCGGCGGCCTCGAAGCCGTCATCGCCGTGCACGTGGCGAACAACATGACCGCCTACGCCGTCACCGTCGCCCTGGGGCAGCTGGCCGAATCGGGGAACGCGGCCGACGCCCCGTGGCAGGCGCTCGTCCTCGAACTCGTCGCCGCCCCGGCGTACTGCCTGCTGATCGCGCGGCTCGCGGGCACCCATGGGGTACGACGCGTCAGCGGGAAGGCCCCGGCGGACCCCGCCGACTCGGCCAACCCCACGGACCCTACGAGTCCCACGGTCCCCCCCGGTCCCGCCAACCCCACCGACCCCGCGGGCCGGCCGACGTCGGCCTGACCCGCTGCCGCCTCCCCCGCAAGCCTGCCGGGCTGCGGGGAGGCGGTGATGCGGCTCGTCGGCAGCGGCGCCGGGCAGCGGCGCACGGCGGCGGCTCACCGCGCGGCGGCGGCCGATCCGATGCTCACCACCCGGGCCCAGGACGGTGTCGGGTCCGGTACGTAGTCCGGATCGTTCTCGTCCCACCGCGCTCTCTCCGGGCGGGAGAACAGGCCCACCACCGTCCGGCACGCCGGCCGGACGGCGGGCCAAGCGGTCTGCCCGTCCGTCAGGACCACGATGACGTCGGGCCGGGGCCCCGACCGCAGAGCCCTGGCGAAACCCGCGCGCAGGTCCGTGCCGCCACCGCCCAGCAGCGGAATCCCCTCGCCCTCGCACAGCGGGTGCACGATCCGCGCCGCCGCGTCGCACGGCACCACGGTGACCAGGTCGCGGCGGCCGCCCACGGCCTGCGAGATCGCGGCGACCTCCAGGAGCGCAGTGCCCAGTTCGGCGTCGCTGACCGAACCGGAGGTGTCGATCACCACGGAGACCCGCGGCGGCCTGCGCCGCAGGCTCGGCAGGACGACACCCGGCAGCCCGGCCGAGCGCCGCGAGGGCCGGCCGTAGCTGTAGTCCTCGCCGGCGCCCGCGCCGGAGGCCGCCGACCGGACCGCCGCCCCCAGCAGCTCCCGCCACGGCTGCGGCGGGTGGAAGGCATCCTCCGCCCACCGCTTCCACCCCTTCGGGGCGTCGCCCGGGCGCCCGTTGATGCCCTGCGCCACCCGGAACCGGACCGCGTCCTGCTCCTGCTCGCTGAGGCCGTGCGCGCCGTCCGGCCCGAGGTCCCACTCGCGGTCCATCCCGTCGGCGCCGCTGCCGCAGTCCAGCCAGACCAGGCCCTGGGTCCGCGGCCCGAGCCCGAACCAGCGCAGGTAGTCCTCCATCAACTCGCCGCCGGACAGGCCCAGTAGCTCCGGGGTGACGGCGCCCGCGGGCGCGACCAGTCCGTCGCCGAACACGTCGTCGTTGATCTCACAGTCCGCGGCGATGTTCATGCGCAGCCGCGCCCCCGGCCCTTCCAACCCCTGGAGCCGCGCGGCCCGGTCACCGCGCCCGTGGTGGTCGCGCAACAGGTGCGACACCTCGTGGACCCAGACCCCGGCGAGTTCCTCCACCGGAGTCCGGTCCACGAAGCCCGGTGAGACATAGCAGCGCCAGTGCTTGTCGACGGCCATCGTGGGCACCCGGTGCGACTCCACGGTGTGCAGGGCGAACAGCGCCGTCGCGAGGTACGGCCGGACCCGCGCGGCATGCAGCCGTGCGGCGTAGAGCTTGTCGAGGTCCAGCGCCCCCGGTGCCCCCGGTGCTCTCTGTGCCGCCCGTGCTCCCGGCGCTCCCTGTGCCCCCGCGCTCACCGGCGGGCACCCGCGGGGACCGCCGTACGGCCCGCGCTCCGCTCCGCGGCCTCGTCCGCGCGCCGGGAGAGGGACACCGCCCCGGCGAGCCGCTCGATCTCGGCGGGTACGTCCCACTCCTCGCGGCGCAGGGCGGCGAGCGAGGTCGCGGGGACGACCACCAGGTCCGGAGCACCCGTCTCCAGAGCCCGCACCATGATGGCCCACGCCGCGTCCCAGCGGGCCTTCTCCGGGCGCCGGCACACCGCGGACACGATCCCCTCCAGGACGGCCTGGCGCTGGTCGCCGCGTTCGGGCAGGTCGGCGGTGGCCGGGTCGGCGAGCAGCACCTCGGGGTCGGGGAGCTCCATCCGGTCCAGGGCGGCCAGCAGTTCCAGCGCCGGTCCGTCCCCCACGGTCCCCCTGACGAGCATGGACAGCACCTCCCGGGAGGAGCCCGCCGCGGTGGCGAAGGCGATCAGACGCAGCGTCATGTCCCAGCTGCGGGGCGACGGCCAGGCGCCGCCGCGCCGCGTCTCACCGGAAGGCAGGCGGTGTACGAGCGGGGGGCGGGTGGTGAGGAACCCGCACACCGCGCGGCGGGCGAAGTCCACGGCGGCGGGCAGCGCCTGCGCGTCGAGGCGCGGCAGGGTGGCCCGCGGCCAGGTCCCGCCGAGACCGCGTACGACGACTTCGTGGTCGTGGGTCCACTGGAGGTGGACGAACCGGTTCGCCAACGGCGGGCTCAGTTCCCAGCCGTCGGCCGCCGACGACCGCGGGTTGGCGGCCGCCACGATCCGTACCCCGGGGGGCAGTTGCAGGGCGCCGACCCTCCGTTCCAGTACGAGGCGGAGCAGCGCGGCCTGGACGGCCGGCGGCGCGGTGGACAGCTCGTCCAGGAAGAGCAGGCCGCGGCCGGCGCGTACCAGGCGCACCGCCCAGTCCGGCGGGGCCATGGGGACGCCCTGCTGCGCGGGGTCGTCGCCGACCACGGGGAGCCCGGAGAAGTCGGACGGTTCGTGCACGCTGGCGATCACGGTGGTGAGCGGCAGGTCCAGGGAGGCGGCGAGCTGGGTCAGGGCGGCGGTCTTGCCGATCCCCGGCTCGCCCCACAGGAGGACGGGCAGGTCGGCGGCGACGGCCAGGGTGAGGGCTTCGAGCTGGTTGTCGGGGCGCGGCTCGGTGGTGGTCTCGCCGAGCAGGGCCAGCAGGTCGCCGGCGACGTCGAGCTGCGAGGCGGCGGGCATGTTCACGGGGACGTCCACGGGCACGTCCACGCGGACGTTCACGGGCACGTTCACGGGCACATTTACGGGCATGTTCAGGGGCATGGGTGATCACCTGTGTGGTTTCGGAGGTGTGCGGGTACGCAGGGGGCGGGCCCCGGGCGGAGCCGGGGTCCCGAAGGACTCAGGCGGCCCGGCGGCCGCGGCGGGGGTTGCGTGAGCGGTGTACCGGTGCGGGGAGGCGTCCGGGTCCCGGTCCGGCGAGGCCCGCGCGGAACAGCCCGTAGGTGATCCGCCGTCGGGCGGCCGCCTCCAGTTCGTCCCGCAGTGGGCCGGGGCGCAGCAGTGCGCCGGGCCCCAGGAGATCCTCGACGACGGCCAGTGCCCCGGTGATGTCGCCGTGGTCCAGGCGTTCGCGGACGCCGGTGAGGCAGTCAGGGCGGCGGTGGGCCGTGTCGATGGCCCGGAGGCAGGGCAGGGGAGTCCCGGACAGGGCCACCAGCAGTTCCTCGCGCCGGAGTTCGGCCGCATCGTGGTCCAGCGCGGTCAGCACCCCGTCGACGAGGCCGATGCGGTGCCGGGAGCCGCGGCAGTCGACGTAGCGCGGGCCGTCCGGGTCCGCGGTCCGCGACGGCCGGGCCGGCGCGCACCCCGGGGCCAGGGCGTCGGCGACGAGCGGGTGCAGCCGTCCCGCGTCGATGGAGCCGGCGCGGAGCAGTTCCAGGTCGGGCAGCAGCCGGACCGCAGCCTCGGGCAGGACCGGCAGCGCGTGGGCGCTGCCGTCCGCCGGTGCGGCGCCGATCCGGAGCGCGGGCGGTCCGAGGCCGTCCCCGTCCGGCTCCCCGCCCGGGTCCAGGGCGAGGACCAGGCGCCGGCCGGCCCCGAGCCGGACGGTGACACTGCCGGTGGTCCGTCCCTCGGCCCGGAGCACGATCGCGGTCTCATCGCCCCATCGGCCGACGGCGCAGGCGTGTCCGGCCGGCAGCATGGCGGCGAGGCCCGGGTCCGGCCCGGGCGGGCCGTCGCAGGGCGGCCGGTCGGCGCCGGAGCGGGCGCGCAGTTCGTCCGTCCTGCGGGCGTCCCACAGGTGGCGGTGCAGGTCGAGGCGGAACCGCCGGTCGGGGCGGGTCCGTCGGCGCGGGTCACCGGCGGCCACCCCGGTCTCGGATCGGGAGCCGTCCCACAGCGCGAGGCTGATCCGCTGACCGCCGTCCGCCCAGGCGGGCGGGGTACGGGCCACGAGGTGCACCGGGGGCGCGCTCCCGTGCGGCGCGGTGGCGGACCGGGCCGGAGGCGCGGCGGCGGGGTACCGTGCCAGAGTGAGGGTCAGCCCCGGGCGAAGCAGCCCGTCGGGAGCCACGCGCGGCATGTGCCAGCGGAGCAGGTCGGGAGCCAGGTGGCGCAGATCGGCCCGGATCCGGTCCGCGAGGTCGCGGCCGTGGGAGCGGGCGAGAGAACGCAGGTTGAAGTCGACGTCGATGCCTGCGGCGGCGCACGCCCCGGCCCAGTCGCCGGCGTGCCGGCGGGCGGTCGCAGTCTCGATCATGGAAGCCGGCACGGCGTACTCGCGTACGCGGAGCCAGAGGGCGAGGCGGGAGTCCCTGTTCGCGGTCGGAGTGAGCATCAGCGCTCACCTTGCGCGGTGGGGACCTCCGATCCGTGAGTGGATTGAGTGGTCATCGCGGTGATCGTAGCGACCCCGGTCGCGACCGGCCACGGGTTTTCAGGCGGGTGCCGTCCCGCCCGGGCCAGCGGTGGTGGTGCCGGTCGATGACGTAGTGGTGGCCGTGCAGCCAGCCGTGCCCGGAGGGACGGGCGTCGGCGAGGTGCGGGTGCCCGGGCGGCAGGTCCGGGTGCAGGTGTTCCAGCCGGTACGGGTCATGGGCCGGCCAGCTCGCGGCCGCGGCGGCGGTGGCGGCCAGGGCGAGCGCTCCCAGGGCCGCGACCGTCAGCGGCAGCCCCGCCCACGGGGCGAGCCACCCGGCCAGCGGGTAGGTGATCAGCCAGCATCCGTGCGAGAGGGAGAACCGGGCGGCGAAGGCGGCGGGCAGGTCCGCGTCCGCGGTGGAGCGGCGGACCACGCGGCCCCCGGGGGTCAGGACGGCGGAGCAGGCGGCCCCGATCGCCGCCCACGCCCCCAGGAGTACGGGCCAGGACCAGGCGGCCGGGGCGGCCGAGGTGAGCACGGCCACGGCGGCGAGGACCACGGGGAGCACGGAGGCGGCCGAGAGCAACACGGTGCGGTCGGTGGCGTGCCGCAGGAGCCGCGGCAGGGCGAGCGCGGCGAGTACGGACCCGGCGCCGTACGCGCCGAGGGCGACCGGGACGGCTCCGGCCGGGCGGTCCAGGCCGCGGACGACGGCGACGGTGTCCACGAGGACGACGGAACCGGCGGCGGCGACCGCCAGGTCGAGGGCGAGCAGCGCCCGCAGCCGTGGAGTGGCGGCGAACAGGCGGGCGCCGAGGGCCGCCCTGGTGCGGACGCCGCCGGTCCGCTCGACGGGAGCGGGCGCGGGCAGCGCCGTCGCGGTCACGAGCGCGGCCGAGGCGAGGAAGCCGACGACGGTGCCGGTGAACAGCCGGTCGTAGGAGACGACGGTGAGCAGCGCCGCGGCCAGCATCGGGCTCAGCAGGCTCTCCAGGTCGTAGGCGAGCCGGCTCATCGACAGGGCCCGCGTGTAGTCCTGTTCGTCGGGCAGGACCTGGGGGATCGTCGCCTGGAAGGCCGGGGTGAAGGCTGCCGAGGCCGCCTGGAGCAGGAAGATCAGGACGTGGACCTGCCACACCTCGGTGACGAGGGGGAGGGTCAGCGCCGCGCCGGCCCGGGTGAGGTCCGCCGCCGCCATGAGGATCCGCCGGGGGACCCGGTCGGCGACTGCCGTGACCAGCGGCGCGACCGTCACGTAGGCGATCATCTTGATCGCGAGGGCGGTACCGAGGACCGCCGGGGCGTCGTCGCCGGCGATATCGTACGCGAGCAGACTGAGGGCGACGGTCGCGAGCCCGGTGCCGGTCAGGGCGACGACCTGGGCGGTGAACAGGCGGCGGTAGGTGCCGTTGCGCAGCACGGGCGGCCGGGAGGGCCGCGGCGGCACGGACGCAGAGGAGGGCAAGGTCGGCCCCGTTCCGGTCGGCGGATCGACGACCCGTCCAGCGTAGCCAACATGTGCGCACCTGTGCACGTATTGGTGGGCGGCGCGTGGTGAGTGGTGTGGGGTGTGGCGGTCCGGCCGGCGCCGCCTCGCCAGGGCCGGCGGCTCAGTCGTGAGGCGGGAGGGAGCCGATCTGGTGGTCGGCGACGTTCATGGCCTCGTCCACCAGCCTGCGCAGATGCCCGTGGCGCAGGGCGTAGACGACGCGGCGCCCGTCCTTGCGGGTGGTGACCAGCCCGGCGAGACGGAGCTTGGCCAGGTGCTGGCTGACGGAGGGACGGGCCGCCCCGCACGCCTCGGTGAGCGTGGTGACGTCCGCCTCGCCCCGTCCGAGCCGCTCCATCAGTGCCAGGCGGGTGCGGTCCGCGAGGAGGGCCAGTACGGACGCGGCGACCTCCAGCCGGTCGGTCCGCTCCTGCGCATCCTGTGCACGTGCCGTTCGTGTGCCTGTGCTCATACGGACATCGTAGGGCGGCCGGGGCGCGAAGTGTGCGCTGCTGCGCACGCATGCCCACGTCCACGGTCGCCTACGCACACGGGCCCCGCACCCCTGGGGGTGCGGGGCCCGTGCAGGCGGGCATGGCGGGTCGGATCAGCCCACGGCGGGTGCCTGCTGCCGGGCCGTCACTTCCGCCCCGTCGGTGCGTGCGTCCAGGAGTCGCTGGGCGAGGATGCCGAAGACGATGGCGAATGCGGCCCACAGGACGAGCTGGACGGCCAGTGAGGCGATCCGGAATTCCCAGAGCAGGGCTGCGGGGAAGCCGGGCTGGACGGCGTCGCTGTTGTCCGGCAGGAACACGAAGGCCAGGGTGGTGGCGGCGATGAAGCCGCCGGCCGCGGCCAGGGTGGCGTTCCAGTTGCCCAGGCGGGGTGCGAGCCGGCGTCCGAGGATGATCGCGCCGACGCCGAGGAGCACGCTGAGCAGGATCATCAGGAAGAACAGCGTGGTGCGCTGTCCGATGGTGTCGGGGTTGCCGACCGCGGGCGGGGTGGCCGGGTACTTGAGGAACGGCACCAGGTAGACGAGGGCGAACGCGCCCGCCCCGGTGAGCGCGGCCGTGGCCCGGGGGCTGAACCCGCCGATGCGGCCGAGCGCGAAGGAGAACGCGAGGGAGGCGATACCGCCGAGCGCGACCCCGTAGACCAGGACACCGGTGGCGAGGCCGACGGTGGACTGGACGGGCCGGCTGACGAGCTCCTCCTCTTCCTCGGCGGCTCCGCCCGACGCGGCGTCACCGCCGTGTCCGGCGTGGCCGGAAGCCGCGCCGGCTTCCTGGGCGGCGGCGGCTTCCTCGACGGCGATGGAGCCCCGTACCGGGGGCTCACCGACGACGTAGGCGACGGCGAAGGCGAAGAGTCCGGCGATCAGGCCCGCGAGCATCCCGCGGACCAGCAGACCTCTGACAGTGGAGGCGTACATGTGCGCGGCCTCTCAGTGGCAGGGGAAGCCGAGCAGGTGACGGCCGTCGTGCACCCACTCGTGCACACCCTCACCGGCGAACACGGCGGTGGCACCCTGCTCCGCACCGACGAAGTACAGCGCGACGAGCATCAGAAGACCGACGAACAGCGCCCAGGGCAGAACGGCCTTGACGGGCAGCGGAGCCGACGGCGAGACGGCGGGGGCGGAAACGGCAGCGGAAGCGACGGCCTCGGCCATGATGGAACCTCCTCGGGGAACACGCGTCCCATACGGTGGTGCAGACGACGGTCCTCGGGTCTGACTCGCCGCGACAACCCCCCCAAGGGGCGGTCACCGCAGCACACAGTGGCGCGACCATGCCGGATTCACACCGGACTTCCGTCTCGCCGTCGTCGCTATTTCTTTATGTCGCGTTGACGCTACCGCGTAGCAGGCTTCCGGCCAAGACCGTGAGTTCCTGATCACACGCCTACCCTGCGGTAATGCCGTCCGTGAGGCGGGCCGGAGGGTGCGGATCCCGCGATTCCCGGCGAACCAGCCCCGAGTACGGCTAGAATGCCCGGCGTTGGCCTTCGGCGTGCGTGCCCGTGCATGCGTCCGGAGGCTTTTTTCATGCCTTCACACCTGACCACCAGCACCAACAACCAAGCCGCCCCGCCCGCCGCCGGCTACCGGGACCTGCTTCGCATCAGGGAGTTCAGCGGCCTCTGCGTCAGTTTCACCCTCACCGCGGCCGCCGGTGCGCTGTCCGGCATCGCGCTCGGCACCCTCGTCGACCGGCAGACCGGTTCGCCGTTCCTGACCGCCGTCAGCATGTACGGCGCCACCTTCGCGACCGTCCTCGGCGCCCTGACGCTCATGTCGGTCGCGGACGGGAAGCGGCCCCGCCGGACCCTGCTCCTGCTGCAACTCGCCTCCCTCGCGGGCGTCTGCGCCCAGGCGGTCCCCGGACTGCCGCTCGCGGCCCGGTTCGCCCTCCTGCTGTTCCTCGGCCTTTTCCAGTCCCTCGGGACCGGCGCCCGGCTCGGCCTGCTCGCCGAGGTCGTGCCGGTCTCCGCCTACGCGCCGGCCCGTTCCCTGATGAACATCACCTCGGGCGGCACGGCGATCCTCGGCTACGCCGCCGGCGCCGTACTGCTGCGCGACACGGGCCCCCAGGGGGTCTTCGCCGCCGCCGCCTCCCTCACCGCCCTCGGGGCCGCCGTGGTGGCGGCCACCGTCCGGGAGCACTCGGTCCGGCCCACGCGCCGTCCGGGCCTGCGGCAGACCTGGCGGACCAACGCCGAACTGTTCTCCCACCCGGGCCGGCGCGCCCTGCTGCTGGCCCTGTGGGTCCCGGGCGGTCTGGTCGTCGGCTGCGAGGCCCTCTTCATCTCCTACGACCCCGGTCACGCCGGGACCTACCTGGCCGCCGGATCCGCGGGCATGCTCCTCGGCGACCTGATCGTCGGCAGGCTGCTCACCGCCGGACAGCGCCGCCGCCACGCCTTCGCCCTGCGGCTGCTGCTCGCCGCCCCCTTCCTGCTCTTCGCGGTCCACCCGCCCGCTCCGGTCCTGGCGGTCGCGGTGTTCGTCGCGGGCGCCGGGTTCGCGGCCACCCTGCCGCTCCAGGAGCAGCTTCTCGAACTCACGCCGGAGGCCGTCCGCGGGCAGGTCCAGGGGGTCGAATCGGCGGGCCGGATGACTTGGCAGGGCCTGGGCGCCATGATCGCCGGCGGCCTGGCGCAGGGCCTCGGCCCCGGCCCGGCGATCGCCCTCGCCGCGGCGGCCTCGCTCGCCGTCACCCTCCTCGCCCGGTGGTCCCGTCGGGCACGGGGGTGACCCGCTGTGCGGCCGGGGCCGGCCGCACAGCAAGTATTCGTGCGCATGTTCGGTTATGGGTCTAGGCTGAGGTCATGCACGCGGTCCAAGGTCTTCAAGGTTCCCTCTTCGACCAGGGCGACGAGATCCGCCTCGGCCCCCTCGACGGGCTGCGCCGGACGGAGCTGGGCGCCGGGGCCTGGGTCGACCACCTGCCCGGCTGGCTGAGCGGCG
The DNA here is from genome assembly GCF_024666385.1 of Streptomyces yangpuensis. NCBI lineage: Bacteria > Bacillati > Actinomycetota > Actinomycetes > Kitasatosporales > Streptomycetaceae > Streptomyces > Streptomyces yangpuensis. Next base: position 798,570 of record NZ_CP102514.1, on the reverse strand, counting down.
CCGACGCGCTCTTCGAGCGGCTGGCCGCCGACGTGCCCTGGCGCGCCGAGCGGCGGCAGATGTACGAGCGGGAGGTCGAGGTGCCCCGGCTGCTCGCCTTCTACGCGGAGGACGAGGCCCTGCCGCACCCTTCGCTCGTCGAGGCCCGCGATGTGCTGAGCCGCCACTACGCCGCCGAGCTGGGTGAGCCGTTCACCACCGCCGGACTGTGTCTGTACCGCGACGGGCGCGACAGCGTGGCCTGGCACGGCGACCGCACCGGCCGCTCCTCCACCGAGGACACCATGGTCGCCATCGTCAGCGTCGGAGACCCGCGCGACCTGGCCCTCCGCCCGCGTGACGGCGGGCCCACCCTGCTGCGGCTGCCGCTGGGCCACGGCGACCTGGTGGTGATGGGCGGCTCCTGTCAGCGCACGATGGAGCACGCCGTTCCGAAGTCCGCCCGGGCCGTCGGGCCCCGCATCAGCATCCAGTTCCGGACCCGCGGCGTGCGCTGACCCTGCGGCCGGGGCGCGCGCCGGCCCCGCGGTTGCGGCCCCGTCGCGGGGCGTACAGGCTGGTGCGCATGGATCTGGGCGCGTTCTCCGTGAGTCTGTCCGTGCGGGACATCGAGGCCTCCAGGGCGTTCTACGAGAAGCTCGGCTTCACCGCCTTCGGCGGGGACCCCGCGCAGAACTGGCTGATCCTCAAGAACGGCCAGCACGTGATCGGGCTGTTCCAGGGCGTGTTCGAGAAGAACATGCTGACCTTCAACCCGGGCTGGGACCAGAACGCGGACCCCGTCGAGGCGTTCACGGACGTCCGCGAGATCCAGCGGGAGCTGAGAGCGCTCGGCCTGGCGTTCCTGATGGAGGCCGACGAGTCGGCGTCGGGGCCGGGCAGCTTCCTCGTCGTCGACCCGGACGGCAATCCGGTCCTGGTCGACCAGCACGTCTGACCGGCCCGCGCCTGGCCGGCCCCCGTCCGCCGGCCCCGTCCGATCAGACGCGGGTGCGGACGTCGACGCCGGTCTCCTTCGGCGTGCGCGCCGCCGAGGCCGCCGCGTGCAGGGAACGCAGCGCCAGCATCAGGATCCCGATGTCGTCGAGGTACACCGGGTCCGGGACGAGGTCCACGGGCGAGACGGTGTAGATCAGGGCGGCCCAGAACAGGGCCTTGTCGTGCAGCGGGACACCCGCGTCGACCAGCAGCTTCCGCGCCCTGAGCACGCGTACGAACATCACCGCCGCCACCACGGCGAGGCCCGCCATGACGACGGCGGTCACGATGAGCCAGACCGTTCCGTCCATGGCGCCCATATACCCCGTTCGGGGCTTTGGTACCCGCACGGCCGCCCGAGCGGCTCAGGCACCCGGTCCGCGCAGGCGGCGCCCGACCTCGCCCAGGCCGTCGGCGAGCGCGTCGAGCTGCTCCGGGGTGAGCACGTCCACCAGGACCTCCCGGACCGTGGCCACGTGCCCCGGTGCGGCCTCCTCCAGCTTGGCGAAGCCGGCGTCGGTGAGCACGGCGAAGACCCCGCGCACGTCCGAGGGGCAGCTGCGGCGGCGGACCAGTCCGGCCTTCTCCATCTGGGTGACCTGGTACGTCAGCCCGCTCTTGGAGTTGATGAGGCCGTTGGCGAGCTCGGTCATCCGCAGCTCCCGGCCGGGCGCGGCGGCGAGCCGCACGAGGATCTCGTACTGCGGGTGCGACAGCCCGGAGTCGTCCTTGAGCTGCTGGTCGAGGCGCCGGTTCACCAGGGCCGAGGCGGCCAGGAAGCCGCTCCAGGCCCGCATCTCGCGGTCGTCCAGCCATCTCGGTTCAGCCATGGCCCCACCCTACACGGGTTGTTCGAATTTGAATCACCCGCTAGGGTCCGGACTGCGGTTCGAATTTGAACAACTCTTCACCTGCCTCCCCGGGCCGCACGACCGGAAGGACCCCCACGATGACCAGCCCCTCCGTCACCACGACGAAGCCGCAGGCCACCGCACCGGCCGCACAGCCCCGGCCCGCCGCCCTCCCCACCGCCGGCCAGGACACCGGCCTGCTGCTCCTGCGTATCGTCCTCGGCCTGACCATGGCCGCACACGGCGCACAGAAGCTCTTCGGCTGGTTCGGCGGCGGGGGCATCGGCGGCACCGGCACGTTCTTCACCGCCAGCGGCTACCCCGCCGGCGACGCCATGGCCGTCCTCGCCGGCCTCACCGAGACCCTCGGCGGCCTCGGTCTCGCCGCCGGCCTGCTCACCCCGCTCGCCGGCGCCGCCGTCGTCGGCACCATGATCAACGCGATCGCCGTGCACGGCGCCGGCTCCTTCTTCGCCCCCGCCGGCATCGAGTACGAACTGCTCCTGACCGCGGGCGCGGCGGCCCTCACCCTCACCGGCCCCGGCGCGTACGCCGCCGACCGCTTCCTCCCCGTCCTGCGCGCCCACCGCCTGACCCACGGAGCCCTGGCCCTCACCCTCGGCATCGTCCTCGCGGCGGCGACCCTCCTCGTGCGCAACTAGTTCTAGGTGACCCTCCTCGTGCGCAACTGAGGGGGTGTCCTGCCGGTCGGGCAAGACACCCCCTGGTGCCGCGCTCGGGGGTGTCCGGGGCCTCGGCTGATTGGCCCCGGACATTCAGGGGAAGAGCGCACAAATGACACAACCCATCGAAGACTACGCACTCATCGGCGACCTCATGACCAGCGGGCTCGTCGGCCGCGACGGGTCCATCGACTGGCTGTGCCTGCCGCGCTTCGACTCGGCGGCCTGCTTCGCCAAGCTCCTCGGCGACGAGGAGAACGGCCACTGGCGCATCGCCCCCCTCGGCGCCGCCGACGGCGAACGCTGCACCCGCCGCGCCTACATCGACGGCTCGCTGGTCCTGGAGTCGTACTGGGAGACCGAGACCGGCACCGTCAAGGTCATCGACTTCATGCCCCAGCGCGACGTCGCCCCCGACGTCGTCCGCATCGTCGAGGGCATCAGCGGCACCGTCAGAATGCTCAGCACCCTGCGCCTGCGCTTCGACTACGGCCACGTCGTGCCCTGGGTGCGGCGCAGCGACGGCGACCGGGTCGCCGTGGCCGGGCCCGACTCCGCCTGGTTCCGCAGCGAACCCCCCGTCCGCACCTGGGGCGAGGACAACAGCACCCGCTCCCAGTTCCCCGTCACCGCCGGCCGCCGCGTCGCCTTCGTCCTGACCTGGCACCCCTCGCACGAACCGCGCCCCGAACCCACCGACCCCTTCGAGGCCCTGGAGAGCAGCCTCTCCGACTGGCGCGAGTGGAGCGCCCCCTGCCGCTACGAGGGCCCCTACCGGGAAGCGGTCACCCGCTCCCTGATCACCCTCAAAGCCCTCACCTACGCCCCGACCGGCGGCATCGTCGCCGCCGCGACCACCTCGCTGCCCGAGGAACTCGGCGGCGTCCGCAACTGGGACTACCGCTACTGCTGGCTGCGCGACGCCACCCTCACCCTCGGCTCCCTCCTCACCACCGGATTCCTCGACGAGGCCCGCGCCTGGCGCGAGTGGCTCCTGCGCGCCGTCGCCGGCGCCCCCGCCGACCTCCAGATCATGTACGGGATCGCGGGCGAACGCCGGATCCCCGAGAGCGAACTGCCCTGGCTGCGCGGCTACGCCTCCTCCGCGCCCGTCCGCGTCGGCAACGCCGCCGTCGACCAGCTCCAGCTCGACGTGTACGGGGAGGTCATGGACTCCCTGCACCTGGCCAGGTCCGCCGGACTGCCCGCCGAGGCCCATTCCTGGCGGATCCAGCTCGCGCTCCTCGACTTCCTGGAGCAGAACTGGAACCGGCCCGACGAGGGCCTGTGGGAGGTCCGCGGCCCCCGCCGGCACTTCGTGCACTCCAAGGTGATGGCCTGGGTGGCCGCGGACCGGGCCGTGCGGACCCTGGAGGACGACCCCTCGCTGCCCGGCGAGCCGGACCGCTGGCGCGCCATGCGGGACGCCGTCCACCGCGACGTCTGCGCCAACGGCTTCGACCCCGAGCGGGGCACCTTCACCCAGTACTACGGCTCCCGCGAACTCGACGCGGCGACCCTGCTCATCCCCAGAGTCGGATTCCTGCCGCCCGACGACCCCCGGGTCATCGGCACCGTCGACGCGGTGCGCGCCGAACTCGGCCGCAGCGGACTCGTCCGCCGCTACAGCACCGCCGACACCGACGACGGACTGCCCGGCGACGAAGGCGCCTTCCTCGCCTGCTCGTTCTGGCTGGCCGACGCCCTGTACCTGACCGGCCGCGAGGACGAGGCCCGCGCCCTCTTCGAACGGCTGCTGAGCGTACGCAACGACGTGGGACTGCTCGCCGAGGAGTACGACCCCGTCTCCGGGCGCCAACTCGGCAACTTCCCCCAGGCGTTCAGCCACGTCGGCCTGGTCAACACCGCGCTCACCCTGGCCGGCATGGAAAAGCGGACGACAGAGGCGGGCTGACACCGTGGACCTGCCCCAGCAGCGCGCCGAGGGCGCGGGCCCCTTCACCACCCGACTCACCTGGCAGCGCCCCGCAGGGGAGACGGTCGTGTGGGAGTCGCGGCCCGCGCGCCGGCGAGGAACGCTCGCGGTCCGCAGCCCCGGCGGGCCCGCCGTCAGGACCGCCACCGCGGACACCGCAGCCCTGCGCAGACTGCGCCTCCTGGGCGGCATCGCCTCCGCCGCGTTCGTCGTCGGCGGTGCGCTCTTCGCCCTCGGCGCCGCGGTCTCGCAGTTCGGCTGGGGGGACACCGCCGAGAGCGCCGTCATCTACTTCGCGGGAGGCCTGTTCTTCAACACGGGCGGCTACGTCTCCCTCCTCCAGGTACTGAACGGGCCCCGCCACACCCCGGAAGGCGGCGGCCGGCTGGTCACGGGTGCGTGGAAGTGGTGGGGGTACGAACCGATGCGCCTGGACTGGCTGAGCACGTTCGTGCTGTTCGTCGGGACGCTCGTCTTCGGCATCAACCTCCTGGACTCCTTCATCCAGGGTCTCACCGTCCAGCAGACCAACCGGCTGATCTGGACGCCCGACGTGATCGGATGCCTGCTCTTCCTGCTCTCCGGCCACCTGGCGTTCCTCGAGATCTGCCACCGCCCCTGGCCCTGCCTGCGCTCGCGCAGCCTCGGCTGGTGGGTCGTCGCGGTGAACCAGTTCGGATCGGTGCTGTTCATGATCTCCGCCCTGGCGGCCTTCACCCTGCCCGCCACCGGAAACCTGGTCAGCACGGCCGTCGCCAACTGGGGGACGCTGTGCGGAGCCCTCTGCTTCTGCGTCGGCGGCGTGCTCCAGGCCTTCGAACGACCCTGAGCCTCTTGGCCTCCTGGCCTCTAGGCCTCGTCCTCTAGGCCTCGGGTGTGGCCCGCTCGCGGCCGTTCGTCAGGGACGCCAGGAGGAGGGCGATGTCGTCCGGCCGGTCGGCGGTGCTGCCGATCAGCCGGTCGGCGGTCTCGGTCAGCGGAACCGGCAACGCCGAGGCCAGGGCCAGCCGCAGCCGCTCCACCCCCTCGTCGATGTCCACGCCGGGCCGCTCCACCAGCCCGTCCGTGTACAGGGCGAGGACCGCGCCCGGCTCCAGCCGCAGTTCCGTGACCGGGTACGAGGCCTCCGGGTCCACGCCGAGCACCACCCCGCCCGCCAGGTCCAGCACCTCCGTCCGGCCGTCGGGATGGCGCAGCAGCGGCTGCGGGTGCCCCGCCCTGACGGCCAGGGCGGAACCCGACGCCGGGTCGAGCACCACGTAGCAGCAGCTGGCGAACTGACCCGGATCGAGGTCGATGAGCAGCCGGTTGGTGCCGCGCACCACCTGCTCCGGCGTGCTGCCGGCCAGCGCGAAGGCCCGTACCGCGCTCCGGAGCTGGCCCATGGTCGCGGCGGCCGCCACCCCGTGGCCCTGGACGTCGCCGATGACCAGGGCCAGCCGGCCCGAGCCGGTCTCCACGACGTCGTACCAGTCGCCGCCCACGTCCATGCCCGCGGAGCCGGGCAGATAGCGCCCGACCGTGTCCACGTGCTCCCGTACCGGCAGCCGGTGCGGCAGCAGCGCCGCCTGGAGCCCGTGGGCCAGCGCCGCCTCGCTGTCGTAGCGCCGTGCCCGCGCCAGGGCCTGCGCGATCAGCCCGGCCAGCGCGGTCAGCACCGTACGCTCCTCGGGGCTGAACCCGCGGGGTGCGTCGAAGCCGAGGATGCAGGAGCCGACCGGCCGCCCGGACGCGATCAGCGGGAGGAAGGCCCGGGCGCCGACGTCGGCGTCCAGGGGGATCCCCGGATACGCGGCGGCCAGGCGCTGCATCGACTCGAAGAACAACGGCCGGCCCGTGGTCAGCGTCTCCACGCCCGGCAGCCGGACATCGAGAGCGACCCCGTCGAACCGGTTGAGGAAGCCCTGCGGGAAACCGGTCTCCCAGGCCAGGTGCAGATGCCGCTGGTCGAGCAGGTAGATCGCGAGCTGGCGGCCGCCGAAAGCGGGCAGCAGCTCCTCGGTGACCACCGCCGACACCTGCCGTGCCGTGTCCGCCTCCGTCAGCGCGATGGCGAGGGCCACCGGCCGGTACAGCGCGGACGCCTGGTCGGCCGGCGAACCCAGGCCCGTGGCGGGGTCCGCCGGCGACGCGGGCGCGTAGGCGGGCGGGTCGGCCGTGCCGATCGTGACGGTCACGCCGTCGGACGCCGGGTAGAGGCCCACCGACAGCCATGCGCCCGGCGGATGCCGCCCGCGCCGGGCGGAGAAGTGCACCGGCTCCGAGGACATGAAGACGGCCCGGAAGTGGTCGTCGTGCGAGGGATGACCCAGCCACGGCAGCGCCTCCCACAGCAGCCGCCCGTGCAGGTGCCCGGCGCCGACACCCACCAGGTGCTCCGCCGCGGAGTTGACGAAGCCGATCCGGCCCTGCCGGTCCAGGGAGAGCACCGCCTGCGTGAGCCGCTCCACGGCGCCCCGGGCCCCCGAGGCCCCGGCCTCGGGCGCCTCGGCCGGCACGCTGACCGGATCCCCCTCCCACTCCACCGGCACCCCGGCCGCGGCCAGGGCGGACAGCTCGCGCGCCAGCTCCTCCGCGGCCTCCCGGAGCCGTTTGCGGTCCCCGGCACCGACCGGGACACCGGGGGTGGGCGGGCGCAGCACCAGCAGGACGCCGAACCGCTCCGGCCCGGCGGCCACCGGCTCGTACAGCGAGGCGAACGGGAAGGGCAGTCCGGCGACCAGCTGCGGGAAGCGGCTCATGGCCGACGCGGCGTCAGGGAGGTGCACGGCCTGCCCCGAGCGGTAGGCCTCGGCCACCGGAAAGGGCCGGTTGACCTGCATCCGCCACCAGGGCCGGAACAGCGGCAGCGGCAGCCCCGTGAACAGGGCCAGCAGCAGGAGCTCGCCGGAGCGCGAGCGCAGGTAGACCCCGCCCGCGTACCCGCCCACGGCCTCCACGGCGCTCACGGCGGCCCGCGCGAGCGCCTGGACCACGGCGTCGGTGGCGGCGCCGACGCTGTCCGCTCTCGCCCTCACACAGTCAGGATGCGCCATCGGCGACGCCATCGGCATCCCGGCACCGAGGCCGCACGGACCGGGTTCCAGGCCGTGCGGACCGCGGCGCCGCAGCCGCACGGACCGGCGCCGAGGCTGTGCGGGCCCCGGCCCGCCGCAGCCGCGCGGACCCGGTCCGCAGCCGTCGGTGCCGGGGCCTCATCCGGCCCCGGACAGGCCGCGTCGGCGATCAGCACGGCCGGGGCCGCGGCGAGCGCGCCGACGGCCGCGCCCGCCGCGAACAGACCGAGCCCGGCGAGCAGGGCGCCGTTGCGGCCACGCTCGGACTGGAGAGACCTTCGAAATCCCCCTCGACCTGCCGAACCTGCCCTTCGGCATGGCCCGGCACCCGCGCCACGACGCCGACCCGGCGCACGGCTGGCTCCGCGCCCGCGCCCGCGCCCGCGAGCCGATGACCGGGGGCGGGGAGGGGCGGGCGGAGGCGGAGGCGCAGCGATAGGCCGACCGCTTCCCTCGTCCGGGGGACGCACGGGTGTGCGGGCGGCCACCCGCGCGCGCCGCGGGGCACGATACGCACGCGTCCCACCCCCACCCCGCGGCAGGTCACCGGAAGGCAGAGCATGCGGTTCCAGTACGACACCATCGGCGAGCGCTACGCGGAGTCCACGACCACGGCGGCCTTCTCCGCGGCCGACACCTACACCCTGCACGGGGCCCTCGACGCGCTGGGCGGCCTGCGCGGCCTCGACGCCCTCGACCTGGCCTGCGGATACGGCTACAACACCCGGCTGCTGGCCCGCGGCGGGGCCCGGCGGACCGTCGGCGTGGACGTCTCGGAGGAGATGATCCGGCAGGCCCGCGCGCACGAGGCGACCAAGGACCGCACCGACGTCGAGTACCTCGTCGCCGATGCCGCCGGCCTGCCCGACCTCGGCCCCTTCGACGTCGCCACCGCCGCCTACGTCTTCAGCTACGCACCCGACCGCCGCGCCCTCCACGCGATGTTCCGTTCCGTTCGCGCCAACCTGCGTGCGGGCGGCCGGCTGCTCGCCATCGTGCCCAATGCCGGGGCGTTCCCGCGGGTGGACTGGTCGCCGTACGGGGTCCGGATCCTCGACCGGGTCCCCGACGGCGACGCACCGCTGCTGAAGGCCCACTTCCTGACCGAGCCGCCGGTGCCCTTCGAGTTCCGCGAATGGGCCCACGCGGACCTCGCCGAAGCGGCCGTCGAGGCGGGCTTCGTCACCGTCGGCTGGCAGCCGAACCGGACCCCGCCCGCCGACGCCGTGCGCGACGAGGCCTACTGGACGGCCTACCGCGCCTGGCCGATCAGCTCGCTGATGACCTGCACGGCCTGAGGCATGTACCGCGGGCGCCCTCCGGAACAGGGCCGACCCGGCCCGGGCCGGGGCCCGGTCCGCAACGCCAGGCCGGCACGGGAACGCCGCGCCCGCCTCCGGTCGGCTGGGGAACGCGGCGTCCGGCCCCGGCCGGCACAGGAACGCCCCGCCCGGTCGGCTGGGGAACGCCCCGCCCGGCCCCGGCCGTCACAGGTCCGCAGCCGACCGGACCAGCTCGACGATCCGGTCGCGCGCCGCCCGCCCCTCGGGCACCGGCAGCAGCGGGTACCCGTGTGGCAGCCCCGCCGCCTCATGGAACTCCACCACGACGCCCTCCGCGCGGGCCCGGCGCACCAGCTCCCGGCTGTCCGTCGCCAGCACGTCCCGGGTGCCGCTGAACACCGTCAGCGGGGCCAGCCCCCCGAACGTCCCGCGCAGCGGGCTGACCAGCGGATCCTCGACGGCCAGCGTCCCCGCGTACAGCCGCCCGGCCTCCATCAGCCCCGCACGGGACAGCACCGGATCGGCCGCCTCGATCACCGCCTGGTCCGGATGGCTCATCGTCACGTCCAGCCAGGGCGAGAGCAGCACGATCCGCGAGGGCTGCTCGCCGTCACGGTCACGCAGCCGCTGCGCGGCCGCCAGTGCGAGCCCCGCCCCGGCCGAATCGCCGATGAGCACCGTCCCGCCGTCACCGCCGCCCGCGATCAGCCCGCTCAGCAGATCGGTGGCGACCGGGACGGTCCGGTCCGCGGTCCCGCGCGGAGCCAGGACGTACGCCGGTACGACGACCCGCGCCCGCGCCCGCGTCACCAGGGTCCGCACCAGCTCCCAGTCCCGGCGCTCCAGTTCGCCCACGTAGTCCCCGCCGTGCACGTACAGCACCTGCACCGACGGCTCCACCCCGAGCGGGGACACGTCGTACACCGGCCAGGCACCCACGAACGTCCGGGAGATGTCGGCGACCCGGCCCAGCCGCCGCGGCGGCAGATGCGACGCGGGCCGGCGGGCGGCCGAGGCCACCCGGTCGCGCACCGCCTCGGCGCTCGCGGACCGTCTTCGCCGCCCCACCACGGCCATGGCGACCGAAAGCGCCCTGCTGCGCAGACTCGGCACGCCCCTCACCTCCCCTTTTCCCTGCCCCGTCAAGGGAGGAGCATAGGCGTGAAGACACGCTCGTGAAGCTGCGCTGTCGGCCTGTTTAAGAAAGTCTCGATGGACTGATCACCACGGTGATCGGCAGATTGGTGCCCGTCACCGACGCCGGAGCCCCGCACGCTCCCGGCGCCCCCTTCCGCATGCCTGGAGCCACCCATGAAGGCACTCGTCAAGCACAAAGCCGAACCCGGCCTGTGGCTCATGGACGTTCCGGAGCCCGAGTACGGCCCCGGCGACGTGCTGATCAAGGTGCTGCGCACCGGCATCTGCGGAACCGACCTGCACATCCGCTCCTGGGACGGCTGGGCGCAGGGCGCGGTCAGGACCCCGCTCGTCCTCGGCCACGAGTTCGTCGGCGAGGTCGCGGCGGTCGGCGCGGACGTGCGCGACATCGAGCTCGGCGCGCTGGTCAGCGGCGAGGGCCACCTGGTGTGCGGCAAGTGCCGCAACTGTCTCGCCGGCCGCCGCCACCTGTGCCGCAGCACGGTCGGGCTCGGCGTGGGCCGCGACGGCGCCTTCGCCGAGTACGTGGTCCTGCCCGCGCAGAACGTCTGGGTGCACCGCACCGCCGTGGACCTCGACGTCGCCGCGATCTTCGACCCCTTCGGCAACGCCGTGCACACGGCGCTCTCCTTCCCGCTGGTCGGCGAGGACGTACTGATCACCGGCGCCGGCCCGATCGGCATCATGGCGGCCGCCGTCGCCAAGCACGCCGGCGCGCGCAACGTCGTCATCACCGACGTCAGCCCCGAGCGGCTCGAGATCGCCCGCAAGGCGGGCGCCACCCTCGCCGTGAACGTCGCCGAGTCCTCGATCGCCGACGCCCAGACGCAGCTCGGCCTGCGCGAGGGCTTCGACATCGGCCTGGAGATGTCCGGGCGCGCCGAGGCGATGCGCGACATGATCGACAACATGACGCACGGCGGCCGGATCGCCATGCTGGGCCTGCCGGCGACGGAGTTCCCCGTCGACTGGGCGAAGGTCGTCACCTCGATGATCACGATCAAGGGCATCTACGGCCGGGAGATGTTCGAGACCTGGTACGCGATGACGGTGCTCCTGGAGGGCGGGCTCGACCTCAGCCCCGTCATCACCGGCCGCTACTCGCACCGCGACTTCGAGGCCGCCTTCGACGAGGCGTCGACCGCCCGCAGCGGCAAGATCATCCTGGACTGGACGGCGTAGGGGCTCGCCGCCCGAACGCCCCCTTCCACCCACGAACCATCTCCCCGAGGCCGGGCCCCGCAACCCTCCCCCCTCCGCGGGGCCCGGCCCCACTCCGCCGCACAAGGAGAACGCAGCATGTTCGAGACCGTCCGAGACGACCTCCGCACCACCCTCGACGAGATCCGCTCCGCCGGTCTGCACAAGCCCGAGCGCGTCATCGGCACCCCGCAGAGCGCGGCCGTCGCCGTCACCTCGGGCGGCACCGCGGGCGAGGTCCTCAACTTCTGCGCCAACAACTACCTGGGCCTGGCCGACCACCCCGAGGTCGTCGCCGCAGCCAAGGACGCGCTGGACCGCTGGGGCTACGGCATGGCCTCCGTCCGCTTCATCTGCGGCACCCAGGAGGTGCACAAGGAGCTGGAGGCACGCCTCTCGGCCTTCCTCGGCCAGGAGGACACGATCCTCTACTCCTCCTGCTTCGACGCCAACGGCGGCGTCTTCGAGACCCTCCTCGGCGCCGAGGACGCGGTCATCTCCGACGCCCTGAACCACGCCTCCATCATCGACGGCATCCGGCTGTCCAAGGCCCGCCGCTTCCGCTACGCCAACCGCGACATGGCCGAGCTGGAGACGCGCCTGAAGGAGGCGACCGAGGGCGGCGCCCGCCGCAAGCTGATCGTCACCGACGGCGTTTTCTCCATGGACGGCTACGTCGCCCCCCTCCAGGAGATCTGCGACCTCGCCGAGCGCTACGACGCCATGGTCATGGTCGACGACTCCCACGCCGTCGGCTTCGTCGGCCCCGGCGGCCGCGGCACCCCCGAGCTGCACGGCGTCATGGACCGCGTCGACATCATCACCGGCACCCTCGGCAAGGCCCTCGGCGGCGCCTCCGGCGGCTACGTCGCCGCGCGCGCCGAGATCGTCGAGCTGCTGCGCCAGCGCTCGCGCCCGTACCTCTTCTCCAACTCCCTCGCCCCGGTCATCGCGGCGGCCTCCCTCAAGGTCCTCGACCTGCTGGAGTCGGCGGGCGACCTGCGCGAGCGCCTCGCCGCCAACACCGCGCTCTTCCGCACCAAGATGACGGAGGCCGGCTTCGAGATCCTGCCCGGCGACCACGCCATCGCCCCCGTGATGATCGGCGACGCGGCGGAGGCCGGCCGGATGGCCGAGCTGCTCCTGGAGCGCGGGGTCTACGTGATCGGCTTCTCCTACCCGGTGGTGCCCATGGGCGCGGCCCGCATCCGGGTCCAGCTGTCGGCGGCCCACTCCACGGCCGACGTCGAGCGCGCGGTGGCAGCGTTCGTCGACGCCCGTGCGGCGCTGGAGACCGCCGGGGCCTGAGTGACCTCCGCATCCTGAGACAATGGTGGGGTGATCGACCCCCGCCGGCTGCGCATCCTGCGGGCCGTGGCGGACCACCGTACGGTGACCGCCGCGGCCGCAGCCCTCTACCTCACCCCCTCCGCCGTCTCCCAGCAGCTCGCGGCGCTGGAACAGGAGACCGGACACGCGCTCCTCACCCGCAGCGGCCGGGGCGTACGGCTGACCGCGGCGGGGGAGATCCTGCTCGGCCACGCCCATGAGGTGCTGGCGCAGCTGGAGCGGGCGGAGGCCGAGCTCGCGGCGTACGCGGGCGGCTCGGCCGGCGAGGTCACCGTGGCCGCCTTCGCCACGGGGATCGCCGAGGTGCTCGCCCCGGCCATCGCCCGGCTCGCCCTGGAGCGGCCGGGTATCAGGCTGCGGGTGCGTGACGCCGAGGGCGACCAGAGCCTGCCGCTGCTGCTGGACGGCGAGGCGGACCTCGCGCTCGCGGTCGAGTACCGGGGCGCGCCGGGCGCCGACGACGGCCGGCTCTCCGTCCTCCCGCTCTACGCGGAACCCTTCGACGCGGTGCTGCCTTCGGGGCACCCGCTGGCCGACCTGCCCGCGGTGTCGCTGGCGGACCTGTCCGACTCGGACTGGGTGGGCCAGTACCCGGGCAACCCGTGCCACGACGTGACGCTGCTCGCCTGCGAACTGGCCGGCTTCCAGCCGCGGTTCGCGCACTCCTCCGACGACTTCCGCGCCGTGACGGCGCTGGTCGGGGCCGGGGCCGGGGTGGCCCTCGTACCGCGCTCCGCGCTGCGGGGCATGGACCTCAAGGAGGTCCAGGTACGCCCGGTCGCCGGCCCGGCCGCCACCCGCCGGGTCTTCGCCGCCACCCGCCGCGGAGCCGAGACCCACCCGCTGATCGCCCCCGTCCTGGCGGCCCTGGTCCGCGAATCCGAGCGCCTGCCGGCCCACTGAGGGGGTGGTGGCGAGGCGGTGAGGCCGGCACCCGCCCCTGGCCGCCTGGGTGCCGTGCCCGCCTGCGCTCGCCTCCGCCTGCCCCACCCCGCCCCGTCTCCGCCCCGCCCCTCACACCGTGACCACCTCGACGCCCGCCGCGGTGAAGGCCCCGGCCACCGCCGGGGCGAGGCCGGTGTCCGTCACCAGGACGTCCACGGCCGAGGTGGCGCAGATGCGGGCGAAGGCGCGGACGCCCAGTTTGCTGGAGTCGGCCGCGACGACCACCCGGCGGGCGCGTTCGCACAGCAGGCGGTTGACCGAGGCCTCGTCCTCGTGCCGGGTCGCCGCACCGTCGCGCGGATCGAAGCCGTCCACGCCGAGGACCGCCGTGTCCACGGCGAGCTGCCCGAGGACCTGCTCGGCGAGCGGCCCCGTCAGTTCGTACGACTGGGGCCGCGCCACGCCGCCCGTCAGCACGATCTTGAACTGCGGCCGGATCACCAGCTCGCCCGCGATGTTGAGCGCGTTCGTGACCACGGTCAGCGCGGGCGAGCCCTGTGCCAGGTCCGGCCGTCCGGCCAGGGCACGCGCCACCTCCGTGGTCGTGGTGCCGCCCGTCAGGCCGATCACCTCGCCCGGAGAGACCAGCGCCGCGACGGCCTCGCTGATGCGGCCCTTCTCCGCCGCGCGCCGTGACGTCCGGTAGCGCAGGGGGAGTTCGTACGACACGCCGTGGAGCACCGCGCCGCCGCGCGTGCGGACCAGCAGCTGCTGCTCGGCGAGCTGGTCGAGGTCACGGCGGATCGTCGCGGCGGACACCCCGAGGGCCTCGGCCGCCGGTTCCACTTCCACCTCGCCCCGTTCCACCAGCAGGTCCAGCAGTGTCTGCCAGCGCTCCTTGCGGGTCATCGGCCGCCCCCTCCCGTGCTCGCTCCGTGCTCGTCCCGTGGCCTCCGTCGGGCTCCCGGCGACACTAACCCGGCAGAACACCCCGTGGTTGCTTGAAGTTGCGCGAAATGGCCCGCTACCTTGCAGGAAAACGCATTCAGCGCATTCAGATCCGTCTGTCGCACGAGGGAGCCTGTATGAGTCACGTCGCGTACGAGTTGGGCACGCAGCCCGCATGCTGGGAGCGGGCCGCCGAACTGGCCCCGGCCCGGCGGGCGGTACTCCCGCAGCCGGGGGAGCGCACCGCGATCGTCGGGTGCGGCACCTCGTACTACATGGCACAGGCTGCCGCCGTACTGCGCGAGGAGGCGGGGGAGGGGGAGACCGACGCCTTCCCCGCATCGGAGTTCCCGCGCCACCGCCGCTACGACAGGGTCGTGGCGCTCACCCGCTCCGGCACCACCACCGAGGTGCTGGACCTGCTGGCCGCGCTGCGGGACACGGGCGTGCCCACGACCGCCGTCATCGGCGATCCGGCGACCCCGGTGATGACGCTCGCGGACGAGCTCGTCGTCCTCGACTTCGCCGACGAACGGTCCGTCGTACAGACCCGCTTCGCGACCACCGCCCTCACCCTGCTGCGCGCCCACCTCGGGCTGCACGGCCCCGCGGCCGTCGCCGACGCCCGCACCGCCCTCGAGGAACCGCTCCCCGCGGGACTGGCGGGCCGGGGCCAGTTCACCTTCCTCGGCCGCGGCTGGAGCGTAGGACTCGCCCACGAGGCGGCCCTGAAAATGCGTGAGGCCTCGCTGTCGTGGGCCGAGTCCTATCCGGCGATGGAGTACCGGCACGGGCCGGTCAGCATCTCCGGACCCGGCACCGTCACCTGGTCGCTCGACGAAGCCCCCGACGGGCTCGCCGATCAGGTCCGCCGGACCGGCGGCCACTGGGTCGCCGGCCGGCTCGACCCGCTCGCCGAACTGGTCCGCGTACACCGCCTCGCCCTGGCCGTGGCCGCCGAACGCGGGCTGGACCCCGACGCGCCGCGCAATCTGACCCGCTCGGTCATCCTCAGCACCGGCGAGGAGGCGGTCCGATGAGCCTCGTCTGCGCGGGCACCCTGGTCAGGGAGGCGGCCGGCGCGGGCCGCGCCGTCGCCGCCTTCAACATCATCACGCTGGAGCACGCCGAAGCCGTCGTGGCCGGCGCGGAGGCGGCCGGACTGCCGGTCATCCTCCAACTGAGCGAGAACGCCGTGAAGTTCCGCGGCGGGCAGCTGCTGCCCATCTCCCGTGCCGCGGCCGCCTGCGCGGAGGCCGCCGGGGTCCCCGTCGGGCTGCACCTCGACCACGTCAAGAGCCCCGAGCTGCTGCGGCGGGCCTGCGACGCGGGGTACAGCTCGGTGATGTACGACGCGGCGCAGCTCCCGTACGCCGAGAACCTGGAGGCCACCCGCTCGGCCGCCGACTGGGCGCACGCCAACGGGCTGTGGATCGAGGCCGAACTCGGCGAGGTCGGCGGCAAGGACGGCGCCGCCCCGCCGGACCCGCACGCGCCCGGCGCCCGTACGGACCCGGACGAGGCGCGGCGGTTCGTCGCCGACTCCGGGGTCGACGCCCTGGCCGTCGCCATCGGCAGCAGCCACGCGATGACCAGCCGGACCGCCGCCCTCGACCATGCGCTGCTGGCCAGGCTGGCCAAGACGGTGGAGGTGCCGCTCGTCCTGCACGGCTCGTCCGGGCTGCCGGACTCCGAACTCGCGGCGGCCGTCGCGGGCGGCATCCGCAAGGTCAACATCGGCACCGCGCTGAACCTCGCCATGACGGATGCCATCCGCACCCACCTCACCCCGGCGGACCCCAGGCCGTACCTGACGGCGGCCCGCACGGCGATGACGGCGACGGCCAGAGCTATGATCGGCGCCCTGAACTGAGCCGGCATCGGGGGCGGGCGTGGACGTACGGCGGGGACAGCTGGGGCAGCTGGGGCAGCCGCGACAGCCCGGGCAGCGGGGCGAGCGGGGAGAGCAGGTACGGCGGGGACGGGTCGACCGCAGGCGCTTCCTGCTGATCGCAGGGGTGCCGCTGCTGGCGGTGGGCGCGGGTACGGCCTACGCCGTGCGGCCCGGACCGGCCCGGCCCGGGCCACAGGTCCGCACCGACCTGAAACCCCTGAACGCGCGCTTCGGCCCGTACATGGGGACCCTCGTCGAGGCGCACTGGCTCGGCTACGACATCGACGAGCCGCCCGGTGGCAGCCGCACCATCCCGGGCCCCGACTCGAGGATCCGGCTGGTCGGCGTCGCCCGTCTGACGGCCGGTGGCGCGGCGGCGGTCACGGGCCGGGCGGAGTACGCCTTCACGCCCACACCCACGGCCGCTGCCGCGCCCTCCGAACCGCCCGCCCCGCTGGCCCCGTACCTCCCCGCCGGTGCGGCCTGGCAGCACAGCCCGCAGTTCGACGCCCACGCCAACCAGGGGGGCGCCGACGGGAACCGGTCGGGCGAGTACCTCTTCGACACGGCCCGGGACCTCGTCCGCTTCGACCTCCTGTACGTCTACACCTGACGGGCCGATGCCCGGGGGTCAGATGCCCACGGCCCCGTCGATCCGCTCCCGGAGCAGGTCGGCGTGGCCGTTGTGCCGGGCGTACTCCTCGACCATGTGGATCAGCACCCAGCGCAGGGACACCCGGCCGCGCCACACGTCGTCGGCCTCGACGTCGAGGTCCGGGGCCTCGGCCACGAAGCGTGTCGCGAAGGCCACTTCGTCACGCCAGGCCTCCCATGCCTCCTCGACGGCGGCGGGATCGTCGGGCCGCGCCCCGTTGAAGTCGCCGTCGGGATCGCCCTGCGAGGAGAAGCGGGGCGGGGCGTCCTGACCGGCCAGGACCTGCCGGAACCAGCGGCGCTCCACGTCCGCCATGTGCCGGACCAGTCCGAGCAGCGAAAGCGTGGACGGCTCCACCGAGCGGCGCGCCAATTCGGGCCCAAGTCCTGCGCACTTCAGCTCCAGGGTCGCCCGGTGGTCCGTCAGGAAGGCGGCCAGCATGGGCCGTTCGCCGCCGGTCGCGGGCCCGGTGAAGCGGCTGTCGCGTTCGGGTTCGACGAAGAATTCCGCTCTGCTCCGTGGGATCGTCATGGTGGCGAGTATGGCCGCCGGAGTCGAACGGCGGGCACGCGGGTCCTTCCCAATTCTTGTAACAGGTTCTAATCTGACCGCCGCCACAGGCCGCATGCCACACGCCACATGCCATCACGCCACTACGCCACCACGGCGAACCGGCTGGACCGGCTTGGACCGCGAGATTCCCGGAGGAGCCGTGCACCTCGAATACACGCCTGAGCAGCAGCGGTTGCGCACCGAGCTGCGTGCCTACTTCGCCGAGCTGGTCCCCGAGGACGTCTACGCCCGCTACGAGGACCCGGCCGCCCAGAAGCGGTTCTACCGGGAGACCATCCGCAGGCTCGGAGCCGACGGCTGGCTCGGCGTCGGCTGGCCGAAGGAGTACGGCGGCCGCGGGATGACCCCGATGGACCAGTTCATCTTCTTCGACGAGGCCGCGCAGGCCGTCGTACCGCTTCCCCTGATGGCGCTCAACACGGTCGGGCCGACCATCATGCAGTTCGGCACCGACGAGCAGAAGGCCTACTTCCTGCCCAGGATCCTCTCCGGGGAGATCGACTTCGCCATCGGCTACAGCGAGCCCGACGCGGGCACCGACCTCGCCGCACTCACGTGCAAGGCCGTGCGCAAGGGCGACGAGGAGACCGGCACCTACGTCGTCAACGGGCAGAAGATCTGGACCACCAACGGCGACACCGCCGACTGGGTCTGGCTCGCCGTACGCACCGACCCGGACGCCCCCGCCCACAAGGGCATCACCATGCTCCTCGTCCCGACCTCGGACCCCGGCTACTCCTGCACCCTCATCAACACCCTCGCCTCCCACGACACCACGGCCAGCTACTACGAGGACATCCGTGTCCCCGCGGCCCGCCGCGTCGGCCAGGAGAACAAGGGGTGGCGGCTGATCACCAACCAGCTCAACCACGAGCGCGTCACCCTGGCCGCGCACGGCACGATGGCGATCCGGGCGCTCCACGACGTGCAGCGCTGGGCCGCCTCGACGAAGCTCGCGGACGGCCGCCGGGTCATCGACCTGTCCTGGGTCCGCGGCCGCCTCGCCCGCACCCACGCCCGCCTCGACGCGATGAAGCTGCTCAACTGGCAGATGGTCAACGCGGTCGAGTCCGGCACCCTCACCCCGCAGGACGCCTCAGCGGTCAAGGTGTACGGCTCCGAGGCACGCCGCGACGCGTACGCCTGGCTGATGGAGATCGTGGGCGCGGCCGGCCCGCTCAAGGACGGCTCGGCCGGTGCGGTCCTCCACGGCGAACTAGAACGCGGCTACCGCAGCGCGGTCATCTTCACCTTCGGCGGCGGCAACAACGAGATCCAGCGCGAGATCATCTCCTGGATAGGCCTGGGCATGCCCCGAGTCCGCCGCTGACCTGTCTGGGCCCACGGTCGCCGCGGCGAGGGTGCAAGCGGGGTCGTTGCGTAAAAGGGGAGAACGTCGGGCTGACGCCGACGACGGTCGTACTGGCGGTTTTCGGCTCACGACGGCACGGTGCCTGTGGTCTTCTCCCTGACGGGAACCCTTCCTGAAGGGAATCATGCTGGACAACTACCGAGGGCCTCGCCGACTGGTTGCGGCGTTGAGTCAAGCGTCGTTCAGTCACCGACTCGCCGGCCTCGTCGCCTCTGATCAGGCCAAACCGGATCTCCGACGCTACTTCGGCACCGGCCTGCCCGATGTGACAGCGCCGTTCACGGGTAGCCGTTTCGAGCATCTGGCTGGCGGCGGGGACCGTCCGGCGGTTGCGAACACAGTGACCGCGGAGGACCTGATCGCTGTGCAGACGCTGTCGGTCAGGATTCCCGCGCAGGTCGCCCTCGACCTCCTTGAAGGCTCCCTTGGAGCCCGGTTGTCCGAGTTGTTGCGCAGCGTTCGCTTCGACATCGACATGGTCGAGGCCGAGGCTGCCGACTTGGCCGAAGGGTCGTCGGCACATACGGCTTGGTGCCTTCTCCGTGACCAGCCCGGAGTCGGGTGGGTGACGGCGGGCAAGCTCCTGGCCCGGAAGCGGCCGCGGCTGCTGCCCGTCTACGACCAGGTCGTTCGCTGCGTTCTTGGTCGGCCGAAGTCACTCTGGCTTGCCCTGCACGGAGCGCTGCGCGCCGACGAGCATGAGCTGCACCGCGCCCTGATATCCCTGCGGCAGTCCGCCGGCCTCCCCGAGACCGTCAGCGCGTTGCGGGTCTGCGATGTGGTGCTCTGGATGCATCACCGTACGGATCACCGCCGGAGAGGCTGCATCGGGACCTGACGTCCGGCGGTCTCAGCCCGGACGGCCTGGTGCGCGCACGGCTGTGAGGTCCGTGGTGCGTGGTGGGATGGCCGGACTTGCCGTCGATCTCCTGGAGCCTTCGTGATGTCCTCGTACCCGTCGCTGACTCGTGCCTTGGCCGAGGCGTTGATCGATGTCCTGCGGTTCATCGAGGGCAGCGCGGACCGAGCATATTGCAATCTTATACTCGGTCAATTATCCTGGATTGAGTAGCCCATTATTATCTTCTCTCTTTCCTAGGTCGCAATACCTTATCAGTAACTCTATGTACTTTGAGTTTTCCTCCTCCGTATCCTCTAACCTTACTCCTCTCTTACCATCGATTTGTTCTTCTTTCAACTGCATCGTTCTTGCCGGATCTACTTTGCAGTTCGGTATACTCCTGCACCTTGGCATGGATTGCTCTTTCTTTATATTTTTACTCCTCTACTTCCCTTTTACCTAAGTATAACTCCTCTCCGACTTCATACTATACATTCCCCATTCTACTAATCCTCCTTCTTCCTACATCTTCCTTTTCCTACAAATACTCCATCCTTATTCCTTATTCCTACCTCATCAACTCTTCTCTTTATCTTCCTAACCTTCCCCCCTTTCACCTTACCTTACCACATACTACCTTTAATTCTCCACTATTTCTCCATTCTCATATCCTTCCCTATTCTCTCTTTCCCCCTTATTTATCCTCCTCACCTTCTTCAACATTCTTACCATACCACTACTCATCCTTCTTCCTCCCAAATCTTCTACTCCCTTATTACCCCCCCCACTCCCCCCCAATGTGTCAGTAACTCCTACTTCTCCTTTCTTTAAAATTCAACTCCTTACTTCCCATCTTTTTCTTCCTTTTTCTTTATTCTACTTTTTCCTTCATATCCCTCTTTATTACAATCTTACCCACCTTTTCTTATTCTCCTTAAATTATTAATACCTCCTCCTCCTTTCCACCATAACTCTCCATCTTTCCCCTATCCACTATTCCCACCACAATTTCTCCTTACCTTCACTTATCCCCCTCCTCCCTTACCTTCCACTCCACCTCATCCTTTTCTCTCTACCCAAACCATCTCACCCACTCTTCTTCGCATACATCCCCCCCTTTACTCCTTTTATCCATCTCCTCCCCTTTTATTACCATTCCTACCTTTCTACTTATTCTTTTATTCTTCTTCCATATTAACCCACCATATTTATTCTTTTTTCCCCCCCCCCCCCCCCCCCCCCCCCCCCCCCCCCCCCCCCCCCCCCCCCCCCCACCCCGCCCCCCCCCCCCCCCCCCCCCCCCCCCCCCCCCCCCCCCCCCCCCCCCCCCCCCCCCCCCTCCCCCCCCCCCCCCCCCTCCCCCCCCCCCCCGCGGGTAGCGAGCTTCAGCGGACCAGGACTGCTTCGCCGGACTTGGGGACGACGGCCGTCCAGCCCAGCTCGGCCTCGATGCGCTCCCGCAGGGTCTCGGAGGCGGTCTCCTCGCCGTGCACGAGGTAGGTGGTGTGCGGGGGAGGGGCGGTGCGCAGCCAGTCGATGATCTGTCCGGCGTCGGCGTGGGCGGAGAAGTGCGGTACGTCGGCGACCTCGGCGCGTACGGGGACGTACTCGCCGAACATCTTGAGCGCGCGGGCACCGTCCACCAGGTCACGGGCACGGGTGCCCGCCGCGGCGAAGCCGACGATGACGACGGCGTTGCGCGGGTCGGGCAGGACCCGGTGGAGGTGGTGCAGGACGCGGCCGCCGGTGGCCATCCCGGCGGAGGAGACGATGACCGCCGGGCCGGTGGTGTTGTTGATGTCGATCGACTCCTGCACCGTCCGGGCCGCCAGGAAGGGCTCCGGGCTGATCGCGGCCTCGCCGGCGGCGACGATCCCCGGCCGGAGCTCGGGGGAGTGCGACCGGACGGCGTTGCGGTAGACGTCGAGGGCCGCCAGCGCCATGGGGCTGTCGACGTAGACGGGGGCGTGGCGGGGCAGCGTGCCGTCGGCGCGCAGGGCGGCCAGTTCGTGCAGAACGACTTCGGTGCGGTCGATGGCGAAGGCCGGGATGACGACCGTGCCGCCACGGGACAGCGTCCGGGTGATCACCGAGGCGAATTCGCGTCGCGCGGTTTCGTGGTCGTGGTGCCGGTCGCCGTACGTCGACTCCATGAGCAGGACGTCGGCGCCGGTGAACGGTTCGGGCGGCAGGAGGAGCGGGTGCCCAGGGCGGCCGAGGTCCCCACTGACGGCGAGGGTGTGGCCGTCCTCCAGGGTCAGATGGGCCCAGGCGGAGCCGAGGATGTGGCCTCCGTGGTGGAGCGTGAGTCGCGTCCCGGCCATGATCTCCACTTCGCTGCCCACGGGGACCGGGTCGAAGAACTTCACCGTGTGGTCGACGTCGTCATCGTCGTAGAGCGGCCTGGCGGGCCGGTGCTTGGACCAGCCGTGCCGGTTGGCGTGCTCGGCGGCCTCCATCTGCAGGCGCGCGCTGTCCCGGAGCACGATCTCGGCCAGCCGGGCGGTGGCGGCGCTGGTCAGGATGGGCCCGCGGAAGCCGTGCCGGACCAGGCGCGGCAGGTAGCCGCAGTGGTCCAGGTGGGCGTGGGTGACGACGACGGCGTGGATGTCGGACGCGTCGCACGGAAGCGTGCGCCAGTTCCGGCGGCGCAGGTCCGCGACACCCTGGAAGAGCCCGCAGTCGACGAGGATCCGGGCGTGGTCGCTCTCGACGAGGAACTTGCTCCCGGTGACCGTACGCACGCCGCCGAGGAAGGACAGCAGGGCCGGGCGCGGGGCCGCCGCGCGGGCGTGGGCCGAGGGGGACGCCGATGGCCGGGTCGCCGATGGCCGGGGCAAAGACGGCCGGGACAGGGGTGACTGCGGCGTGGGTGACGTGGGTGACTGGGGCGTGGGTGACTGGGACATGGGTGACTGGGACACGGCAGCGGCCCTCCTTTCGGGACGGGTGCCGCTGTCCAGCGTGGCACCGGCCCGGCTCCGCGGGAGGGGTCCGACCGGGCCAGGCAAAGGGCCGACCGGCCCAAGCGGGGCGGGGGCGCACGGGAACAGCCTGGCCGTGAACCCCTTTTCGTACCGCACACAGAGAGAAGGCCGCGCCATGAAGGCACTCGTCTTCCACGGGCCCGGACAGACCTCCTGGCAGGACGTCCCGGACCCCGCGATCAAGGACGCCGCCGACGCGATCGTCCGCGTCGACGCCGTCACGATCTGCGGCACCGACCTGCACATCGTCAAGGGCGACGTCCCCGAGGTCAGCCCGGGCCGCGTCCTCGGCCACGAGGCCGTGGGCACCGTCGTCGAGACGGGCGGCGACGTCCGCACCGTACGCCCGGGCGACCGGGTGCTGATCTCCTGCATCTCGGCATGCGGCCGCTGCCGCTTCTGCCGCGAGGCCCGCTACGGACAGTGCCGCGAGGGCGGCGGCTGGGTCCTGGGCCACACCATGGACGGCACCCAGGCCGAGTACGTACGCGTCCCCTTCGCCGACCTGTCCGTGCACCCCCTGCCCAGCACCCTGCCGAGCGACGAGGCGGTGCTGCTCGCGGACATCTTCCCGACCGCCTACGAGGTGGGCGTCCTCAACGGCAACGTACGCCCCGGCGACACCGTCGTCGTGGTGGGCGCGGGCCCCATCGGCCTCGCGGTCATCGCCACCGCCTCGCTCTGCAGCCCGTACCGGGTCATCGCCGTCGACCTGGCCGCCTCCCGGCTCGCCGCCGCCCGCGACCTCGGTGCCGACGCCACCGTCGGCGCCGAGGAGGGGCCCGAGAAGCTGGTGGAGGACCTGACCGACGGGCTCGGCGCGGACGTGGTCGTCGAGGCCGTCGGCGTGCCGGAGGCCTTCGAGATGTGCACCCGCATGGTCCGGCCCGGCGGCCGCGTCGCCAACATCGGCGTCCACGGCAAGCCCGCGACCCTCCACCTCGAAGACCTGTGGATCAAGGACGTCACCATCACCACCGGCCTCGTCGACACCCACTCGACGCCCGTCCTGCTCCGCATGATGGCCGCGGGCCGGCTGCCGGGGGCGGCGATGGTCACCCACCGGTTCGAGCTGGACAAGATGGCGGAGGCGTACGACGTCTTCTCCCGGGCCGGTGACACCGGCGCCCTCAAGGTCGTCCTCGGCGCAGCACGGCACGACACGGTCGCCGTACCGCCCCAAGAACAGTGATCACCATCAGGAGCACTGATCACCTTCCCGAGCACTGATCGGGCTCAGGACCGCTGATCGCCCTCAGGAGCACTGATCGTGCTCAGGAGCAGGCTCACCGTAGAACCCCCGCCCCGCCCCGCCCGGCTCACCGCTCGTCGCACGACGGCCGATGAGCCGGGTGCCCGGTGCGTCACCGGATCTCCAGGACCTCCTTCACCGGGCGACGCGGCGTGGCCGCTCCCGACGGGCCGTAGCCGAGCCGCACCACCATCTGGACGTGGCCCACGGAGGCCAGCGGATCGCGGACCGTCCAGCGGAGTTCCGGCCATTCGAGGGGCTGCGAGGTCATCGACGTGGCGAGGCCGTCGGCGGTGGCCCGCAGGAGTACGCGCTCGAGTGCCTGGCCGGCCCGCAGCCAGTCGGCCGGGGTGTCGCCCGGCGTGCCGAGCAGGGCGAGCTGCGGGTGCTTCTCGAAGACGGCCCAGCCGCGGTCCGGGACCGGGTGGGCCCGGCCGAAGTCGCGTACGGGCGCCGTCGCCGCACCGGAGCTCCGGGGACCGAACGCCGCGGCGGGAATCCCGTCGTCCCGCGTCGTCGGGGTCGTGGGAGACGCGTCCGGCGCCCCGGTGGTCCACGAGGCCGTCTCCGCCCGGGCGAGCGGGTCCATCTCCTCGTGGTGCTCCGCGTCCCGTACGAGTGCCAGCACGGTCTCGGTGTGCCAGCTGTCGGGGACGGTCAGCCGGCAGCCCTCCAGACGGGCGGCTGCCCGCAAGCCGTCCAGCAGCGCGGGCGCAACGCGCTCGTCGCCGAACGGATGGCGGCTGGTGTGCCGGCGCCGGAGCACGTCGTGCAGCGCGGCGAGCTCGTGGTTCTCCTCCGTGGGCGGCCCGAGGGCGACGGTGGCCAGCAGCCACGGGTCGGCGGGGTCGGGCAGCAGGGCCACGTGGGCACCGAGCCCGTTCCACGCCGCCGACACGCGCAGGTTGAACAGGGCCGCGGCGCAGCCCAGGTGGAGGGCGCGGTGATCGGGGTCCGTCCGTGTCATGGCACGCTCCGGATCGCCGCGCAGTTCGAGGGTGCCGGCCGCCGAGTGCAGGAGGAACCGCCAGGGCTGCGCGTTGTGCATCGAGGGGGCCGTGACGGCGTCCGCCACGAGCCGGGCGGCGGTGTCCGCGTCGACGTGGGATGCGCTCATGGGAATCGTCCTGTCCGTGCGTTCCTTCGGGTGTCCGGCCGGCGGCCGGAGGTCACCACGGCATCGCGTGGCGGACGTTGCCGACGCCGGTGCTCTCCTCGTCGTCGGTGCGGGCCGTCAGGCGTGACGCCACGGCCACGACGCCGTCGATCCGTTCGACGAGAGAGAGGATCACGGGCAGCCGGCTGCGGCGCGGAACGGTGCCGTCGAGGGTGACGATGCCGTCCACCACGTGCACTTCGACGTCGGCGGTCGGTACGTCCGCCACGTCCCTCAGGACCTCCTGGACCCGTCGGCGTATCTCGGAGTCCGGGCGCAGGAACATGCGGAGCAGGTCCCGGCGGGTGATGATGCCGACCAGCCGGTCCTCCTCGTCCACGACGGGCAGCCGCTCGATGCCGCGGCGGGTCATCAGCCGGGCCGCGTCGGCCGCCGTCCCGTCGGCGAGGACGGTGATCGCCGGGGCGGACATGATCTCGCCCGCCGTGGTCGGCCGGGCCGCGGGCCTCTCGTCCGGCGACGCGTACGGATCGGGTCCGGCGTGGGCCAGTACGTCGGTCTGCGAGACGACACCCACCACACGGTCCTCGTCGTCCAGGACGGGGACACCGCTGATGTCGTACTGGGCGAGCAGCTTCGCGACGTCCTTGAAGGCGGTTCCCGGAACGACGGAGACGACCTCGTCGCTCATCAGGTCCGTCACCTTGAGGCTTTGCATGGGGCTCTCCTGCTCTGCCGTGTCGTGTCGTGTGGTGTCGTGTCGTGCGTGCCGGGTCTTGCGTGCCGTTCGGCCGCGAGCGGCTGTGCGGGGTGCATGCGTCACCCAGCATCCGCCGGAGCCGACGGGGGAGCGAGGGGCCGAACGGTCCCGTCCGGGGACCGGAAGGGCCCCCGGGACCGGCCCCGGCCCCGGTCCCGGCCCCGGCCCCGGTGGTACGGGGCCGGGGCGCGGGCGGGAGAGGGGGAGGGGAGGGGAGGGGAGGGAAGGAGGGGGAACCTTCGGTCCCGGAAGGGTCCCGGGAGGCCCTCCTCCCCACCCGCTTCCGGTGCCAGCGTGAGAGGTGTCATCCATCGGCCCCTCGGTTGGGAGTCATCGTGGAAAGCACCATCCGCACCCCGGACACCAGCTCGGTCGTCGTCGGCGTGGACGGCTCGGAGCAGGCGCGCGCTGCCGCCCTGTGGGCCGCCGGTGAGGCAGTACGCCGCGACCGCCCCCTGCACATCGTCTTCGGCGCCGCCACCGACGGCAGGGCGCTGTACCTGCCGGCGGAGACCGTCGAAGAGGTTCGTGCCGAGGGCCGTGAACTGCTGGACGCGACGGCGAAGGCCGTGACCGCCGAGTACCCCGGCCTCGACGTGTCCACCGAGTTCAGCCGCACGGACGCCGTCACCACCCTGCACCGGGCCGGCGGCGCGCACGGCACCGTCGTCGTCGGCAACCGCGGCCTGGGCGGCTTCACCTCACTCCTGCTCGGCTCCGTCGGCCTCGGCATCGCGGCCGTCGCCGAGACCCCCGTCGTCGTGGTCCGCGACATCGGCACGGGCGAGGAGCGCGGTACCGTTCTCGCCGCCGTCCGTGACGAGCAGGACCTGGTGTGCGCCCGCTACGCGGCGCGGGAGGCCGAGCTGCGCAAGGCGTCCCTGCGCCTGCTGCACGTGTGGAACATCCTCCGGTCCGTCGGCGACGTGGTGACCATGCTCGACGGCGTCGACGAGATCGCCGGCGGACACGAGCAGACCCTGCGCCTGGTCACCGACACGATCCACGAGGAGTTCCCCGAACTGACCGTCGAGGGCGACGCCGAGAAGAACCGTTCGGTCGCCGGGGCCCTGGTCGAGGCCTCCCGCCACGCCGACCTGCTGGTCATGGGCGGCCGCCGCGCCCCCACCCCGCTCGGACTCGGCCGCAACCTGGGCCGGGCCACCCACGGCGTGCTGCACCACGCCCACTGCCCGGTCCTCCTCATCCCCCGCTCCGACACCCCCTCCCACAACCCCTCCGCCGGCCGGACCGGGGGGTGACACGTCCGCACTGGACGGGAAACCGCCTCCGGCCGGGACTACTGTGGACAACGTGGTCCTCTCACCGCTGTCCCCGGCCGGAGGTGGGGCATGAGCGAAGGCGGCAGGCCCACCGGCGGCGGGGTGCCGCGACTGCGGCTGGACGAGCTGCTCGACGAACTCCAGGACGAGCTCCAGGTACGTATAGACGAGGTCAGAGGCGCCCGTGACCGGCTGAACGGCCTCCTGGAAGCCGTCATGTCGGTCGGCCGGAAGCTGGATCTGCCGCAGGTGCTGCGCGGCATCGTCGAGGCCGCCGTCGTCCTCGTGGACGCCGAGTACGGGGCTCTGGGAGTCGTCGGCGACGGCAAGAAGCTCGCCGAGTTCCTCCCCGTCGGCATCAGCGACGAACTCCGCGCGCGTATCGGTGACCTGCCCTCCGGCCACGGCATCCTCGGCGAACTGATCCGCCACCCCGCACCCCTGCGCCTCGCGGAGCTGTCCGAGCACCCCGCCTCGTACGGGTTCCCGCCCCACCACCCCCCGATGCACTCCTTCCTCGGCGTCCCCATCCGCGTCGGCGAGGCGGTCTTCGGCAACCTCTACCTGACCGAGAAGCGCGGAGGCGCCCACTTCGACGCCGAGGACGAGTCCGTCCTGTCCACCCTCGCGGTCGCCGCCGGCATCGCCATCGAGAACGCCCGCCTCTACGAGGAGGCCCGCCTGCGCGAACGCTGGCTGACGGCGAGCGCCGACATCACCAGCGCGCTGCTCTCCGGAACGCCCCGCGACGAGGTCCTCGACGGCATGCTGGACCGGGCCAGGGACATCACCGGCGCCGACCTGGGCGTCTTCTACCTCCTCGGCCCCGCCGGCGACCTGCGCGGCTCCCTCGCCCGCGGGGAGGGAGCGGCAGCACACCGTGGGCTCGTGCTGCCCGGTACGCGGGGCACCTTGGCCGGGGCCGCCCTGGACCGGGACGGCCCGCTCACCGTCGCGGACGTCGAGAACGACCGGCAGATCACCGTGCAGCCCGGACGCTGGAAGGGCATCGGCCCGGCCGTCGCCGTCACCGTCGGCACGAAGGAGAAACTCAGCGGGGTGCTGGTGCTCGCCCGCCGCCGCGGGCGGGCGGGGTTCGCCACCGCGGAGGTCGCCGCGCTGCCCGGCTTCGCGGGCCAGGCGGCTCTGGCCCTGGAGCTGGCGGACCGGCGCAGGGACGCCGAGCAGATGAGCATGCTGGAGGATCACGACCGTATCGCCCGGGACCTCCACGATCTGGCCATCCAGCGACTCTTCGCCACCGGCATGACCCTGCAGAGCGCCCGGCGTTTCGTCGACCACCCCGAGGCTTCCGAACGGCTCGCCCGGGCGGTCGACGACCTCGACGCCACCATCAAAATCATCCGGTCCACCATTTTCGGGCTCCGCGCGCACGACTCCCCGGCCGTGGGCTCCAAGCTGCGTGCGCGCGCCGTGCAGGCTCTGGACGAGGCCGCCGCATGCCTCGGCTTCGCCCCGGCCCTGCGTATGGAGGGGCTGATCGACACCGACGTACCGCCGCTCGTGGCCGACGAGGTCCTCGCCGTCATCGGCGAAGCCCTCAGCAACGTCGCCCGGCACGCCCGCGCCACCCGCGTCGACGTGTCGATCGCCGCGAGCGACGGGATCCTGACCCTGGAGGTGGTGGACGACGGCGTCGGCCTGCCCGAAGGCGGCGGCCGGCGCAGTGGGCTGCGCAACATCGCCGAGCGCGCCGAGGGTCTCGGGGGCCGGATGACGGTCGCCCCGCGGGGCCGGGGCGAGCACGGCACCCGCCTGCGCTGGCTGGTGCCGCTGGCCCCAGCGGGGACCGGACCGACGCCGCCGCCCGGGTGAGCGACGGCCGGACGGGCCGCAGGGAGCGATGCCGTGGCTAGGGACCGTACGGGCCGCCGTGCCCGGGGTTGTGGCCGAGGCCGTGGCTGTCGCCGTGATCACGGTCGTGACCGTGATCGTGATCGTGGACCTGTGCGGCGATCACGGCCGCCTGCACCCGGCGTTCGACGCCGAGCTTGCCCAGCAGCCGCGAGATGTGGTTCTTGACGGTCTTCTCCGACAGGTAGAGCCGCTTGGCGATCTGCCGGTTGGTGAGTCCCTCGCCGATGAGTTCCAGCACGGCCCGTTCCCGTTCCGTCAGAGCCGCCAGGCGGGCGTCCTCCGGCTCCTTCGGAGCCTCCGGGGCCCGCAGGGAGTGCATCAGCCGGGCGGTGGTGGCCGGATCGAGCATGGACTGACCGGTGGCGACGGTGCGTACGGCGGAGACCAGGTCGGAGCCCTTGATCTGCTTCAGTACGTATCCGGCCGCGCCCGCCATGATCGAGTCCAGCAGGGCGTCCTCGTCGTCGAAGGACGTCAGCATCAGGCAGGCCAGGGCGGGCATGTGGGAGCGCAACTCCCGGCAGACGGTGATGCCGTCGCCGTCGGGCAGCCGGACGTCGAGCACGGCCACGTCCGGACGCAGCGCCGGGCCGCGGGCGAGGGCCTGCTCGGCCGTACCCGCCTCACCCACGACGCTGATGTCCGGTTCGGCGTCGAGGAGGTCCCGCAGCCCTCGCCGGACCACCTCGTGATCGTCGAGGAGGAACACCTTGATCGGTGTCCGGGGAGAGACGTTCGGATCGTCGGACATGGTCGCCCCTGATTCGGACCCTGCTGTGACCTTCCGTCCGTATTGTCTCAGGGAGGCGTGCGCCGCACCCGTGGGGCCGGCCCACGCGGGTGCGGCGCAACGCGCGATCCGGCCACCGCGGTGGCCGCAGTGTCAGCCGTGCCCGGGCAGCGGTTCGCGGGCCGCGTGCCAGGCGGGCGGGAGCGCGGCGACCCCCGTCCGAGCGGCGATCACCCCGCCCGCGATGGCGCAGGTGGTGTCGATGTCCCCGCGCCCGGCGACGGTGGACCACAGGCCCTCGTGCAGGTCGTCGAGGTGTCCCGCCGCGCACCAGAGGGCGTAGGGGACGGTGTCGGGCCCGGACATCCGGTATCCGGAGCCCAGGACCTCCGCGGCGTGCCGGACCGAGGCGCGCGGCGACATCCGGGCCGCGATCCGTATCCCCGAGCGGACGTCGCCGTCGGGCAGCCGTGCGGCGACCTCGTGGAGGAAGTCCGGCCGGGCCGGCGCGGGCCCGCCCCGGCTGCGCGCCGCCAGCGCTGCGGCGACGGCCACGGCCACCGCTCCGGCCACCGCCTCCGGATGGTGGTGCGAGACGACGCTCTGCTCGGCGGCCAGCCCGGCGGCGGCGTCGAGGTCCGCGCAGTGCCAGGCGCCGAGCGGGGCCACGCGCATGGCCGCGCCGTTGCCCCAGGAGCCCTGGCCTTCGAACTGCCCGGCCACCACCTCCCGCCAGGGCTCGCCCTCGCCGATCCGGCGGAGCACATCGTGCATCGAGGCTCCGTAGCCGCGGTGCGTGTCGTCGGCGTAGGCCTCGGCGAGGCGGCGGGCCAGGCGGTCCTGGTCGATCGCGCCCCCGCCCTCGGTGAGTTCCCGTACCAGGACGAGGGCCTGGGTGGTGTCGTCGGTCCACTCCCACAGCGGCTCCGGGGGCACGGTCCGTGCCTCCAGGGCCGCTTCACCCTCGCGACGCAGGATGCCGAACCAGCGCTCACCGAAGGCATCGCCGAAGGCGAGCCCGGAGAGCGAGTCGAGTGCGGGGACGGGCAAGTTGATCACCGGACCAGTATCACAAGGCGGCGGCGCCCCCGGCACCGCGTTTTCGGTGCGGCCCCGGTGTCACCGCCGGAACCGGTCAGTGTGCGGCGGCGCCGGCGACTGCGGCGGCGGTCGGAGCGGCCTGGTAGGGGGCGAAGCCGGCGTTGTCCTTGCAGCCGAGCTGCTCCCAGGTCTTGTCGTTGGTGACCGGGTCGGTACCCGTCAGCCGGTACTTGCACGCACCCTTGATGAAGTTGCCCTGCACACCCCCGGGGAAGTCGATCTCCTTGTTCCACAGGTACGGCGACTGGTAGTTGTTCACGCGGGCCGTCGCGTTGACGTCGATGCCGCCGGGCGCGTAGATCTCGTACACCCAGCCGGTCTTCTCCGTGCCGTAGGTCGCGAACCTCTTGGCCACCGACTGGTCGCAACTCGTGCTGAGGTGGGCGCTGAGCTGGCCGCCACCCTTGACGATGTACTCGGCGAGCGGGATCAGCTGGTCGCCGCGCGGGGTGAAGCCGGTCCGGAAGATCTCCTCGACGTTCTCCCTCGTGTCGCCGCGCCACAGGGTGTTGACGTCCTCCCGCCACTGCCAGCGCTCGCTGGAGGCGGTGGCGGCGACGGTGGGGGCGATGTGCGTGACCGTCGTGGTGCGCCACCAGTCCGCGGCCCGGTACTCGACGACCGGGCCGCAGGGCGCGGTGGTGTCGTCCTCCGCCACCGGTGCCGTAGGTGCCGTCGGTGCCACGGGTGCCGCCGTGGCGGCCGGGGTGACGACGACGGAGAGCAGGAAGGTGGCGGCGAGGACCCGCAGAGCGGCCTTCAGCATGATGTGGCGACCCATCAGTCGAGGTGGTGAGGGAGGGAGCACCCCGTTTATAGGGGTGTTGTCCCGCTGCCGGGCCGCGGGCCGCAGGTCGGACCACTCGTGCGGGGGGATCAGTCGTACTGGGGAAAGGATTCACCGGACCGGAACCGGAACCAGAACCGGAACCAGAACCGGAGCCGGGAGCGGGATCAAGGCCGCGGCCCGCAGCCGCGGTTCAGGCCGGCCGGCACAGGTCCCGTACATCCGGGCACGGCCGGAACCCGGCCGACCGGTAGGCGGCGACGGCGGCGGCGTGGGAGCCCGGGGTGCAGTCGATCGCGCTCGACGAGCCCGGTTTCCGGTGTTCCCGGTGGACGCCCATCGGTTCGAGCAACCCGGGCCTGCCGGCCCGGCCGCCCGGAGGGCGGGCGGGGCCCGCGGACACCCCCCTACGGCGTCGGCGTCGGCGTGGACGCGTCGACGATGCGGCCGTCGCGGAGTTCCACGACCCGGTCGGCGAGTTCGATGAGATTGGGGTCGTGGGTGGCGACCAGGATGGTGACCGCCTCGCTGCGCACCACCGCGCGCAGCAGCTCCATGATCGACCGGCCGGTCTCCGAGTCGAGCTGGCCCGTCGGCTCG
The DNA here is from genome assembly GCF_024666385.1 of Streptomyces yangpuensis. Classification (NCBI taxonomy): domain Bacteria; kingdom Bacillati; phylum Actinomycetota; class Actinomycetes; order Kitasatosporales; family Streptomycetaceae; genus Streptomyces; species Streptomyces yangpuensis. Next base: position 766,412 of record NZ_CP102514.1, on the reverse strand, counting down.
TCGGCGATGATCAGATCGGGGTCGTTGGCGAGGGCGCGGGCCACCGCCACGCGCTGCTGCTGACCGCCGGAGAGTTCGCCCGGGCGCTGCTCGGCGTGGTCCGCGAGGCCGACCAGGGCGAGCAGGGTCCGGGCGCGTTCCTCGCGCTCCTGGGCCGGGACGCGGCGCAGCCGCATCGGTACCCCGACGTTCTCGGCGGCGGTGAGGACGGGAATCAGGCCGAAGGACTGGAAGACGAAGCCGATGCGGTCGCGGCGCAGGGCGAGCAGGTCCGGCTCGCCCAGGGTCGCCAGGTCGGTGCCGTCGACGCTGATCCGGCCACCGGTCGGGGTGTCGAGGCCGCCGACGAGGTTCAGCAGGGTGGTCTTGCCGGAGCCCGACCGGCCCTTGAGCGCGGTGAGTTCGCCCCGGCGCACCTCGAAGGACACGCCGCGCAGGGCGTGGACGGCCTGCGCACCGCTGCCGAAGCTGTGGCGTACGTCGTCCACGACCACGATGGGCGTGCCGTCGTCCTTCCGTGCCGCCGGGACCGTGGCCGTTTCCTGGTGGTCCGTCATCGCCTGTACCCCCCGTTGGGTCGTCCGGGCGGAGCGTCCGGCTCCGTATCTCCCGCCCCGGTCCCGCTGCCGCTGCAACATTCTGCTCGCATTTGCGCATCTGTTGCACCAATCACGCAAGCCCCTTCCGTCCCTGGCTCGAATCTGACAGCATCGTCCGCTATCCGGTACCAGGGGTCCGGATGGGGGAGGAATTCACCACGTGCTCGGCTTCGTCGTGCGCCGGCTGCGCGGGCGTTGGCCGCTCGCCGTCGCCGTGCTGCTCACCGTACTGATCACCGCGACCGCTCTGACCGCGCTGACGGCTTTCACCCGTGGCGTGGGGGAGGAGGGACTGCGGCGGGCCCTGACCGGCCCGGAACAGCCGCGGACCACCGTCGTGATCACCAGCGGCCATCCCGCCGCCGACCGCGCCAAGGACGACGAGTCCGTCCGGTCCTACGCGGACGAAGTGTTCGGACGGCTTCCCGTCACCGCCGAGAGCGTCGCCCGCAGCCGCTCGTACGGACTCCCGGGCGCCGCCGCCTCGGGTCAGGACGCCGACCTCACCCTGCTCGCCGCCCTCGCCCGGGACCGCGTACAACTGCTCGCCGGCCGGTGGCCCGAGCCGGTCACCGCTGCCGCCCCGGCCTCCACTGCCGCCGCCACCGCCGCCCCGGCCTCCACTGCCGGAGCCGCCACCGCCCCGGCGCCGACCCAGGTCGCCGTGCCGCGCGCCGCCCTGGCCCGCCTCGGCCTCACCGAGGCCGCGCTGCCCGCACCCGTCCGGCTCGACGACCGGTTCGGCGGCCCCCAGCTGACCGTGCTGGTCACCGGCGTGTACCGGGCCGCCGACCCGGACGCCGGATACTGGAAACTCGACCCGCTCGGCGGCCGCGAGGTCCACTCCAGCACCCTGGCCACCTACGGTCCGCTCCTGGTGGACGACAGCGCCTTCACCACGGGCACGCTCCTCCAGAACTACCGCCTCACGCTGCTCACTCCGGACCTGCGCACCCTCCGCACGGCCGAGGCCGCGACCGTCCGCACCGCGGCGGACCCCGCCGCGGCGGCCCTGGAGGGCGCCACCTCCCTGCGCGCCGCCACCGAGCTGCCGAAGGTCCTCACCGAGCTCGACTCCGGGATGCGCGTCGCCCGTTCGACCCTGATGATGGGCGCCCTCCAGCTCGCCGTCCTCGCCACCGCCGCCCTGCTCCTCGTCTCCCACATCGTCGCGGTCCGCCAGGAACCGGAGCGCGTCCTGCTCACCGCGCGCGGCGCCTCCCGCCGACGCCTCGGCGCCCTGAGCGCGGCCGAGTCCCTGCTGCTGGCCCTGCCCGCAGCCGTCCTGGCACCGCTGCTGACCCCGCCCCTGCTGGGCCTGTTCAGCCGGTTCGGACCACTGGAGCGGGTCCACCTGCGGATCCCGGACACCTGGCTGGTCTGGCCCGTCGCCGCCGGCTGCGCCCTGGCCTGCGTCCTGCTGACGACCCTGCCCGCCGTCCTGCGCGGCGCCTCGGCCGCCGTCCTGCGACGCGCCGGCAGCCGGCAGGCCATGGTGACCGGGGCGGCCCGCTCCGGCCTGGACCTGGCCGTCGTGGTTCTCGCCGTTCTCGGCTACCAGCAGCTCTCGAAGTCCGGCGACACCGACACCCCGCCGGCCACCACCGGCTTCGGCGAGGGACTCGGCGTGGACCCCGTCCTCGTCGCCGCGCCCGCCCTCGCCCTGTGCGGAGGCACACTGCTCGTCCTGCGGCTGCTGCCGTACGCGGCGCGCGCCGGGGGACGGCTGGCCGCCCGCGGCCGCAGCCTCGCCCCGGCCCTCTTCGGCTGGCAGCTCGCCCGCCGCCCCGGCCGGGCCACCGGCCCCGTACTGCTCCTCGTACTCGCCGTCTCCAGCGGCATCCTGGCCCTCGGCCAGGACTCCGCCTGGTCCGCGTCCCAGCGCGACCAGGCCGACTTCGCGACCGCGGGCGGCCTGCGGATCTCGGCGAGCAGCATGCCCGCGATGGGACAGGGCGGCCGCTACGGGGCACTGCCGGGCGGCGACCGCCTGAGCCCGGTGGTCCGCCGGGAGCAGCAACTGCCCGGCGGCATCGTCGCCGACGTCATGGCGCTGGACGCCGCCAAAACGGCCGCGCACATACCGCTGCGCGCCGACCTGCGCGGCGGCCGCGACATGCGCGAGCTCTTCGCCCCGCTCGCCGACACCGCCGCGCAGGCCCCCGGCATCGCCCTGCCCGGCACCCCCCGCCGGATCGACCTCGACATGTCCGTACGGTCCGCCGGCACCGGCTGGGCCGCCGTCAGCATGCTGCTGCGCGACCGGTTCGGGGCCCTCCACGGCACACAGTCGGTCACCCTGCCCGCCGGGGGCGACACCACCCTCGCCTTCCCGCTGGACACCCTCACCGGCGCCCCGGTCGGGACCGCCGCCACCCCGCTGACCCTTGCCGGCCTGCGACTCTCGTACGCCGGCGACGGCAGCCCACCCGGCGACGGCAGCGAACTGACCCTGCGCCGGATCGCCGTCTCCGACACCGCCGACGGCTCCGCGACGGCGGTCCCCGCACCCGCCGCCACCGGTCAGGCCGGCTGGCGCACCTCGTCCTCGCCGGAGCAGCGCGTCCAGCGGGCCCCCGAACTCTCCCCGCTCCCGGCCGGATCCACGGACCTGGCACGCCTGCGCTACTGGGGCGGCTTCGGCACCGACAGCGGCGTCACCGCCGTACTGTTCCCGGCGCCCGCCGCGCCGCCCGCCGACGCCGTCCCGGCCGTCGCCACCACCCGCTACCTGCGGACCGTGGGCGCCTCCGTCGGAGACACCGTCCGCGTCCCGATGGACGGAGCGGCCGTCCCCCTGCGGATCACCGCCGCCGTGGACTCCCTCCCCGTGGCCGGCCGGACGGCCCTCGCCGCGGACCTCCGCGTGCTCGGCCGCTTCCTCGTGGAATCCGCCGGCCGGCAGCCGGCCCCGCCCACCGAGTGGTGGCTGCCCGCCACCTCGGCGGCCGACCCCGTCCCGGCCCGCGCCGCCGCCGAACTGCGCGCGGGAGTCAGGACCGAGCGCGTCCAGCTCCGCGAGGAGATCACGGACCGTCTGCTGGACGACCCGCTGAGCGCCGGCCCGCAGAGCGCGCTCGCCGCCCTCGCCGTCGCCTGCGCGGTGCTCGCGGCCATCGGCTTCGCGACCTCCACGGCCGCCGAACGACGGGTGCGCGGCCGGGAGTTCTCCGTCCTGCTCGCACTCGGCACCCCGCGCCGGGCCCTCGCCAGGGCGGCCGCCGCCGAGGGCGGAGTGCTGATCCTCATCGGGACCGCCGTCGGCACCGGCCTGGGCGTCGCCCTCGTCCATCTGATGGCGCCCCTGATCGTGCTGACCCCGTCGGCCGGGCGGCCGTTCCCGCCCGTACAGGTGGACATGCCGCTCTGGCAGATCCTGCTGACGGCCGCCGCCATCGCCGCCGTTCCCCTGCTGTCGGCCGTCTTCAGCGGCCCCCGGGGCCGCGACATCGCCGCCCGGCTGCGCCCCGTGGAGGAGATGTGACCACCCCGCCGCCGTCCGCCACCCCGCCGTCGCCGGCCCCGCCGCGGAGGTCCGCCCCCCGGCCGCCCGCCGCCCCGCGGGCCGGGACGCGGCCCGCGCCGTGGGTCCGGACCCGGCTGCGCGCGGCTCCGCTCGGCACGCTGCTCGCCGCCGCGCTGGCGTTCGTCGCCGTCCTCTTCGCCGCCGCACTGCCACGGGCCCAGGACCGGGGCGCCGACCAGGCACTGCGGTCCTTCCTGACCGACAGCGGGTCGACCCGCACCAGCCTGCAGGCGACCGCGCCGGCCCCCGGGACCGGGCAGAGCGCCGAGGCCCTGGACCGGACGCTGAAGAGCCTGCTCGCCCAGACCGGGAACACCTTCCACGTCGACACCGACCGGGTCGTCCACGGCACACGGACCGTGAAGCGGCAGCCGCTGCTCAATCCGGAACTGTCCCGACCGCACGGCATACCGCCCATGATGTCCCTGCTGTACATCCAGCAGGCGCGGGACCACATGAAGCTGGTGGAGGGGCACTGGCCGGATGACACCCCCCGGTCCGCCGGGGCCGCCGGGGCCACGGAGGCCGCCGCGTACGAGCCGCCGCTGCAGGTCGCCATGTCGCAGCAGGCCGCCCGGACCATCGGCGCCCGCGTGGGATCCGTCCTGCGGAGCGCGCCCCTGGTCGACGGCACCCCGTCCGTGGAGGTCGTGGGCCTCTACTCGGTCCCGGACGAGACCGAGGACTTCTGGGTGGACCTGGACTGCCTCCCGCGGGCCTGCAAGACCTTCGCCGGGGACAGCTACCTGTGGGAGGCCGACGCCCTGATCGGCGCCGGCGACCTCGAACGGATGGACCTCTGGGGCCACGACGCCGAGGACTTCTGGCGCCTCCCGGTGGACGTCGGCCGCCTGCGGGCCGACCGGCTCGACGCCACGAAGAAGGAGATCGCCTCCTACGTGGCCGGACCCACCGCCGCCCGCCTCGCGTTCGAGACCCGCCGCGAGGGGCTGCGGACCACCTCCTGGCTGCCCGAGCTGTTCGAGCAGGCCCACGAACGCAGGCAGGCGGCGGAACCCCTCGCGCTGATCGGACCCGCCGGGGTCGGCGGGGTCGCCTTCGTCGTCCTGTGCCTCGCCGGCGCGCTCGCCGCGGACCGGCGGGACGCCGAACTGCGGCTGCTGCTGGCACGCGGCGGCTCGCGCTCCGCCATCGTCGGCCGCCTCCTCCGGGAGGGCGCCGTCACCGTCCTCCCGGCGGCCGCGGCCGCCACCGCACTGGCCGTACTCCTGCTGCCCACACCCCGGCTCGCCCCCGCGGTGCTCTCCGCCGCGGCCGTCGCGCTGCTCGCACTGCTGACCTTCCCGGTACGGGCGGCCGTGCTGCTGAGTCCGCCGCGCCCGGCCGGGCGCTGGCGCCGGCCCGTGGCCGAACTGCTCGTCCTCGCCGCCACGGCCGCCGCCGTGCTGGAGGTCCGCCGCCGCGGGGTCGCCCCGGCCGGCAGCGACCCGGACCCGCTGCTCGTCGCGTCCCCGCTGCTGCTCGCCCTGTGCGGCGCGCTGCTGCTGGCCCGGGTCCAGCCGGTGGTGACGGGGTGGTTCGCCCGGCTGGCCGGCCGCCGCTCCGGACTGGTCGGCTTCCTCGGACTGGCCCGGGCCGCCCGCGGCACCGGAGCCCGCGGCGCGGGCCGCTCCGGCCCCTCCGTGCTGCCGATGGTCGCCTTGCTCCTCGCCATCACCACCGGGGGGTTCGGGGCCACCGTCCTGCAGTCCGTCGAGTCGAACCGTCTCGGGGTCGCCCGGCTGACGGTCGGGGGCGACGCGTCCATCTCCGCCTTCGGCAAGGGGAACCTCCCGGACGGCCTCGCGCAGGCCGCCGGTGAACTGCCGGGCGTACGGACCTCCGTACCGCTGTGGGTCGACCACGACTCGTCCCTCGTGGGCACCGTCCGGCGCTCCAGCCAGGTCAACCTGATCGTCGTCGACCCGGCCGCCTACGCCGAACTGTCCCGCGTCCTGGACTGCGGCCGCTTCGACCCCGCCCTGCTCGCCACGGGCGGCGGGGAGCCCGCGGACGCGCCGGTGCCCGCGCTGTTCACCTCCGGCGTGGCACGCCTGGGCGGCTCGGGCACCTTCACCGTCCAGCCCGGCAACGGCGGAGAGGTGCGGGTCCGGGGCGCCGCCGTGATCGACTGCACCCCGGCGGTCCCGGCCGCCGACGCCGCGACCGTCGTCCTGCCCGCGGGCCGCGCGACGGCCCTGATCGGCGGCTCCGACCGCCCGAACCGGTGGATCGGCCTCGGCCCCGTCGACGGGGACCGGCTGCGCGCGCTGGTCCGGTCCGCGCTGCCGGCGGAGTCCGCGTCCCCGTCGGCACCCGGGCCGGCGTCCCCGTCGGCGCCCGGGTCCGCGTCCCCGTCGGCGCCCGGGTCCGCGTCCCCGACGCCCACGACCCCCGTCGCGGGGCGGGCCCCGGCCCCGGGGACACCGCCGGACGACGAGGCATATCCCGTACGCACCAGCGCCGACGCCGTCGCCGCGCTGGGCGCCGATCCGCTGCAGCGGTCGGCCGAGCGCCTCTTCTGGGCGTCCGTCGCCGGAGCGGCCGGCTTCGCCCTGCTGGCCGTACTGCTGACGCTGATGCGGACCGTCCCCGAACGCGCGGCCCTGCTCGCCCGGCTGCGCACGATGGGCCTGCGCCGCCGGCAGGGCGTCGCACTGATCCTCGCCGAGACCCTGCCGCAGACCCTGGCGGCGGCCCTGGGCGGGGCCCTGGTGGCGGCCGCCGCGGTGGCGCTGCTGGGCCCGGCGATGGACCTGTCCACCCTGGTCGGCGCGAGCGTGCCGACCGGCGTTCGGCTCACGGCGGCGCCCGTCCTGACCCTGGCCCTGGGCCTGGCCGCCCTGGTCGCCGCGGCCGTACTGGTCGAGGCGGCGACATCCGGGCGACGACAGATCACCACCGAGTTGAGAGCGGGAGACCAGCGTTGAACAGCGACCAGCCGACGTACGAGGAACTGCGCCGCCGGGCGACGGCAGCCGCGGAGCCCCGCGCCCGGGCGGTGGACGCCGCGATCGCCTGCGACCGCCTGGTACGGATCTTCAGCACGGACGGCATCGAGGTACAGGCCCTCCAGGGGCTGGAGCTGACGGTCGAACAGGGCGACCTGGTGGCCCTCGTCGGCGCCTCGGGCAGCGGCAAGTCCACCCTCCTGAACATCCTGGCGGGACTGGACGTCCCGACGGCGGGCAGCGCCGCCGTCGCCGGCTACGACCTGCTGGAACTGACGGCGCGGGACCGGCTGCGCTACCGGCGCGAAGCGGTCGGGTTCGTCTTCCAGCAGACGGCCCGCAATCTGCTGCCGTTCCTGACGGCCGCCCAGAACGTGGCGCTGCCGATGCAGTTGAAGGGCGGCGGCTCCCGTCGCGGCGGGAGCGCCCGCCGCTCGGCCCGGGTGGCGGAGATCCTGGACGCCCTCGGGATCGGCGACCTGGCGCACCGGCTCCCGGCGGAACTGTCCGGCGGCCAGCAGCAGCGCGTCGCGATCGCGGTGGCGATGGCCAACGACCCCAAGGTGCTGCTGGCCGACGAACCCACCGGCGAACTCGACTCCGAGACCGCCGCGGCCGTCTTCGAGGCCTTCCGCACGGTCAACAAGGAACTGGGCGTGACGGTGGTCATCGTGACGCACGACCCCATGGTGGCGGGCGAGGTCCGCCGCACCGTCGCGATCCGCGACGGCCGCACCAGCAGCGAGGTCCTGCGCCGCCTGGTCACCGACGAGCACGGCGAGGAGTCGATCAGCGAACGGGAGTACGTCGTCCTGGACCGTTCGGGACGCGTCCAGCTCCCCGCGAAGTTCCTGGAGGCCCTCGGCATGGAACACCGGGTGGCGGTCGACCTGGCGGCGGACCACATCGAACTCCGCCCGGACCGCGCTTCCTAGACCGGTACCCGGCGGGCGTTCGCCGGAGCGGCGGCGTGACGGGAGCACTCGGCCGGGCGTCAGCCTGTTGGCCCACCGTGGACTGACAGGTCGTCATGCGGACCCCTACGCTGCAGTGCGCACGCCTCCGGCAGGCCGGAGGGCGCCGCTGTCGCGACCTCACGCGCCGCCCGACAGCGCCCGGACCCGCCGGCGAGGGCTCGCCCGATGACGGGCCCGCCCCCGCACCCCGGCCGAAAGGTCTGCCGCCGATGACCCCCCGCACCGCCCGACGCCGCCGCGCGCGCTGGGCCCTCCCACTGGCCGCCGCGTTCCTCCTCGGCCTCGCCGGCCCGCCCACCGCCGCCGCCCCGGCCCCCGTACCCGCCGCCGCCCCGGCCCCCGTACCCGCTCCCGTACGTGCCGCGGTCGGGGACATCGCCGAGTACCCGCTGGCCGCCGGCAGCGCGCCGGGCGGCATCACCACCGGATCCGACGGCAACCTCTGGTTCACCGAGACCGGCACCAGGAAGATCGGCCGGCTCACCCCCGCCGGGAAGCTGACCGAGTTCCCGCTGCCCGGCACCGCCAACGACGCGCTCGGGATCACCGCGGGCCCCGACGGCAATCTGTGGTTCACCGACATCACCGGCCGGATCGGGAAGATCACCACGGCCGGCGTCGTCACCGAGTACACCCTGCCGCCGGGCAGCGGACAGCCGTTCGCCATCACCACCGGCCCGGACGGGAACCTGTGGTTCACCGAGGACCCCGGAGACAGCATCGGCAGGATCACCACGGCGGGCGTCATCACCCGCTACGCCCTGCCCCACCCGGGCAGCGGGCCGGAGAGCATCGTGACCGGCCCCGACGGGAACCTGTGGTTCACCGAGATCCTCGGCAACCGGATCGGCAGGATCACCACGGGCGGAGTCGTCACCGAGTACGACCTGCCCCACCCCGACAGCGGACCCGACGTCATCACCGCCGGTCCCGACGGCCGGCTCTGGTTCACGGAACTCTTCGGCAACCGGATCGGGAGGATCACCACCGACGGGACGGTCACCGAGTACGACGTGCCCGCGGCCGACAGCGGCCCGGACGGGATCGCCGCCGGCCCCGACGGCAATCTGTGGTTCACCGCGCAGCTCGGTAACGGCATCGGCCGGATCACCCCGGCAGGGCGGTTCACGCACTACCCGCTGCCCGCCGCGGACTCCTTCCCGACACGCATCACCGCGGGGCCCGACGGCGCCATGTGGTTCACCGAGATCGTCGGCGACCGCGTCGGCCGCATCGACACCGGCGCCGGCCGGCCCAGCGCCGACCTGGCGGTCCGCCTGAGCGCGCCGGCCACCGTACGGGAGGGCTATCAGTACACCTACACCGTCACGGTGACCAACAACGGGCCCTTCGCCGCGGCCGGCACGGTGGTCACCCTGAACCTGCCGCGCGGGGCGCGGGTCACGGGTACGGATCCGGCCACCGTCCGGGGCGGCGCCCACCGGGTGAGCCGGCGGATCGAGGCCCTCGGGGCCGGACAGCTGCGGGTCCTCCACGTCACGGTGCGGGCCGACCGGCGTCCCGTCGTCATCGCGACGGCCGAGGTGCACTCCCGTACACCGGACCCGAAGCGGAACAACAACACCGACAGGGCGGTGACCCGGGTGACCCGCCCCTGACCGCCTCGCGGTACGGCTCAGTCCACGTCGATGTGGACGCTGGTGGACTTCACGCGGGCGACGGCCCGGACGCCGACCGCGAGCCCGAGCTCCTCGACCGCCTCGCGCGTCAGCAGGGAGACCACCCGGTGCGGACCCGCCTGGATCTCGACCTGGGCGGCGACCTCGCCGAGCGTCACCGCGGTCACGATGCCGGGCAGCGCGTTGCGGGCGGACGTCGAGGCCTCGCCCGCGTCCTCGGCGGCCTCCCGGGCGAGCTCCGCGCAGAAGGCGGCCAGATGGACGCCTTCCACCATCCGCCTGGTGCCGTCCCGCCGGGTCGGGAAGCGGCCGGCATCGGCCCAGCGGCGAGCGGTGTCGGGGCTGACGCGGAGGAGTTGGGCGGCCTCGCCGATGGTGTAGAGCTGCACCCGGCAACTCTATGCGTCCGGCCGGTCCGGCCGCTGCCCCGAGGACGCCTCCCTCGGTAGGCTGGAGCCGCCGGGCGCCTGCGACGGGGAGGTACGGGATGGGGAACACCGCGACCGGACCCGAACCGGGACCCCGCCCCGGACCCGGCCCCGAACCCCGCCCGGGACCCGGGGCGGGAGCCGCGCCCGGGGCGGGATACGGCGCCGATCCGGGGCTCTACGGCCCCGGCTCCGTCACCTGGCAGTGCCACGGCGACCCGATGATGTGGATCGCCGGGGTCCGCGCCCTCTACCTCCAGGCCCTCCACCCCCGCGCCGTACGGGGCGTCATGGAGAACTCCGACTTCCGGCGCGACGCCTGGGGCCGGCTGCTGCGCACCGCCGACTTCGTCGGCACGCTCACCTACGGCACCACCGAGGCCGCCGAGGACGCCGGCCGCCGCGTCCGGGCCATCCACCGCAGGCTCTCCGCCACCGACCCGGCCACCGGGCGTACCTTCCCCGTCGACGATCCCGACCTGCTGCTGTGGATCCACTGCGCGCAGATCGACAGCTTCCTGCACGTCCTGCGCCGATCGGGCATCACGCTCACCGCCGCCCAGGCCGACCGATACGTGGACGAGAACCGCGTCAACGCACGGCTCGTCGGACTCGACCCGGCGGACGTACCCGCCGACACCGCAGGCCTCGCCGCCTACTTCGACAAGGTCCGCCCGGAGCTCGCCGCCGGCCCCGACGCCCTCGCCGTGGACGACTTCCTGCGCGGCCCGCCCGTCCCTGCCCTTCTGGTGCCTGGCCGAAACCTGCTGTGGCGCCCGCTCGCCGGTCTCGCGTACGGTTCCCTCCCCGGCTGGGCGCACCAGCTGTACGGCCGGCCCGCCCCGGCCCCGCGCAGCGTCACCCGGCGCCTGCGTCTCACCGGACGCGTCCTGCGCAGCATTCCCGCAGGTCTGCGCTGGAAGCTGCCGCCAGGTCACATCTTGAAAGCGATGCGTCGCATGGGCCCCGGGAGCCGCCCCTCTCCGTACACACTGCGTACATCAGCGGCCATACTGGACCGGCCGGGGAGGGCGTAGCGCGACGACGGGGGCGATTTCAAGACATGGCGGAGTCCAGACTGATCCAGGGCCGGTACCGGTCGCTCGATCTGATCGGGCGCGGCGGCATGGGCGAGGTATGGCGCGCCCGGGACGAATCGCTGGGCCGGCACGTCGCCGTGAAGTGCCTCAAGCCGATCGGCGCCGACCAGGACGCCCACTTCACGCAGGTGCTGCGCGAGCGCTTCCGGCGCGAGGCGCGCGTGGCGGCCTCCCTCCAGCACCGCGGTGTCACCGTCGTCCACGACTTCGGCGACGACAGTGCCGCCGGCGGCCCCCTCTACCTCGTCATGGAGCTGCTCGAAGGGCGCAACCTCAGCCAGCTCATGGAGGACAACGAGACCCGCCCGCTCCCCGTGGACGTGGTCGTAGACATCGCCGAGCAGATGGCCGCCGCCCTCGGCTACACCCACGACCAGGGCGTCGTCCACCGCGACCTGAAACCGGCCAACATCATGCGGCTCGTCGACGGCACCGTGAAGATCTGCGACTTCGGCATCGCCCGGCTCGCGCACGACATCGGCTTCACCGCCAAGCTCACCGGCGGCGCCATGGCCATGGGCACCCCGCACTACATGTCGCCCGAGCAGATCGCGGGCGGCGAGGTCGACCACCGCAGCGACCTCTACTCCCTCGGCTGCGTCCTGTACGAGATCGCCACCGGCGCCCCGCCCTTCGACCTCGGCGACTCCTGGTCGGTGCTCATCGGCCACCGCGACGCCGCGCCCGTGCCGCTGCGCAGGCACCGCCCCGAGCTGCCCGACTACTTCGAGCAGGTGGTTCTCGACCTGCTCGCCAAATGCCCCGACGACCGTCCGCAGGACGCCCGCCACGTGCACCGCAGGCTCGTGGAGTCCCGGCTCGGCCACGGCGGGCCGTCCGGCGCCCTCGCCCCGCTCCCGGCCTGGGCCCGCGGGATGACCGCCGGTCGTAAGGCGGGCATCGAGGCGCGGCCCGCGAGCGGCGCATGGGCCGTGCTCACCGGGTCCTGGACGGCCGTGCGTCCCAGCGGCGAACAGCCCGTCCCGCGCCCCGCCGGCGACCGGTACGCCACGATCGGGCGCCCCGCCCCCGCCGAGGACCCGCGCCTCACCGTGGCCTACGGCTTCCCCCGTCCCGTCGGCCCGCGCGAGACCGGCCCGGACGCCCTCGCGGCCGGCCACGCCCGCGCCTACACCCTCAGCCGCGCCGGCCGGCCCGAGGAGGCGCTCTCCGTGTACACGGCCGTCGCCGACGGGCGCGCCCGGGTCCTCGGCCCGGACCACGCCGACACCCTTGCGGCCCGCCAGGAGGCGGCGTACGAGATGGGCCGGCTCGGCCGCCACCAGGAGGCGTACGACGTCTACCGCGCGGTGCTCGTCGCCCGTGAGCGCAGCATGGGACAGCTCCACCCCGACACGCTGCGCTGCCGCCACAACCTGGCCTGCGCCCTGCGTGCGCTGGGCCGGTACGCGGACGCCCACACCACGGCCGTCGCGGTCGCCGCGGACCGGGCGGCCGTCCTGGGCGCCGACCACCCGGACACCCTGCTGACCCGGTACGAGGCGGCCTACGTGCTCGGCCGCCTCGACCGCTGGCACGAGGCGCTGGCCGGCTTCCGTGACGTCGCCGCCGCGCGGGAACGGGTCCTCGGCCGCGACCACCCCGACACCCTGGCCGCCCGCTACGAGGTCGGCATCGCGCTCGGCCGCACCGGCGGCAGCGCCCGGGCCCTCGACGTCTTCCGGGCCCTGGTCCGCGACCGCACCCGCGCCTACGGGGCCACCGACCCCGAGACGCTGCGCGCCCGGCACGTCCTCGGGGTCAACCTGGGCCGCCTGGACCGCTGGGAGGAGGCGGTGGCCGAGGCCCGCCAGGTGGCCGCCGCCCGGGCCCGGGTGCTCGGCGCCGAACACGCGGACACCCTGGTCAGCCGTCGGGAACTGGCCGTCGGCCTGGGCCGGCTGGGCCGCTGGGACGAGGCCCTCCCGATCTACCGGGACCTGTCCGGCATCCGCGAACGGTCCCTGGGCGACGAGCATCCCGAGACGGTGCTGGCCCACGCCGACGAGGCCCACTGTCTGGAGCGGCTCGGCCAGGTGTGCTACCAAGAGCCATGACGACCTTCGGGCGGGACGTGTACGACGACGTGATCGTGGGCGGCGGGCACAACGGGCTGGTGGCCGCCGCGTACCTGGCCCGGGCGGGCCGCTCGGTGCTGGTCCTGGAACGGCTCGGGAACACCGGCGGCGCGGCGATCTCCAGCAGACCCTTCGTGGGCGTCGACGCCCGCCTCTCGCGCTACTCGTACCTCGTCTCCCTGCTGCCCGACAAGATCGTGCGCGACCTGGAGCTGAGCTTCGCCGTACGCCGGCGCACGGTCTCCTCGTACACCCCGGCCGAGCGCGACGGGCGGCCGGGCGGACTGCTCGTCGGCGGCGGCGAGGAGCGCACCCGGGAGTCCTTCGCCCGGCTCACCGGCTCGGACCGGGAGTACGAGAGCTGGCGCGCCTTCTACGAGACCACCGGACGGGTGGCCCGCACGGTGTTCCCGACCCTGACCGAGCCGCTGCCCACCCGGGCCGAGCTGCGCCGGCGGATCGACGACGAGGCCGCCTGGCGGATGCTGTTCGAGGAGCCGCTGGGCGTCGCGGTGGAGCGGCACTTCACCGACGACCTGGTCCGCGGGGTGGTCCTGACGGACGGCCTCATCGGCACGTTCGCCGACGCGCACGACCCCTCGCTGGCCCAGAACCGGTGCTTCCTCTACCACGTCATCGGCGGCGAGACCGGGAACTGGGACGTGCCGGTCGGCGGCATGGGCGCCCTGACGGACGCCCTCGCGGCCGCCGCGGTCAAGGCCGGAGCGGAGATCGTCACCGGCCACGAGGTGCTGCGGATCGACACGGACGGCGCCGCTCCGGCCGAGGTGGTGTTCCGTACGGCGACCGGCGAGGGCCGGGTCGTGGGCCGTACGGTGCTGGTGAACGCCTCCCCGCGGGCCCTGGCCGAACTCCTCGGCCAGACACCGGCCCAGGACCCGGCGACAGCCCCCGAGGGCGCCCAGCTCAAGGTCAACATGCTGCTGCGCCGGCTGCCCCGGCTCCGCGACACCACCGTGGACCCCCGCGAGGCCTTCGGCGGGACCTTCCACATCGCCGAGGGATACACCCAGCTCGCCCGGGCCTACGCGGAGGCGGCGGCGGGGGAGCTGCCGTCCGTTCCGCCCTCGGAGATCTACTGCCACTCGCTGGCCGATCCGACGATCCTCGGGCCGGAACTGGTCGAGCAGGGTTACCAGACGCTCACCCTCTTCGGCCTGCACACCCCGGCCCGGCTGTTCGGGCACGACAACCAGCAGGCCCGGGAGGTGCTGCTGACCGCCACCCTCGCGCAGCTCGACGCGCACCTGGCCGAGCCGCTCACCGACTGCCTCGCCTTCGACGCGGACAGCCGCCCCTGCATCGAGGCGAAGACGCCTTTGGACCTGGAGCGCGAACTGCGGCTGCCCGGCGGCCACATCTTCCACCGCGACCTGTCCTGGCCGTTCGCGGACGAGGGCGAGGAAGAGGGTGCGGGCGTCGGCCGGTGGGGCGTGGAGACGGCACACCGCAACGTCCTGCTGTGCGGCGCGGGCGCGGTGCGCGGCGGCGGCGTCAGCGGGGTCCCCGGCCACAACGCGGCGATGGCGGTGCTGGGGCGGTAGGAGCCGTCGGGCGGCCCGGCCCGGGTGCCCGCCGGGCCCGGGTGCCGGCCCGGCCTGGGTCCCCGCCGGGCCCGGCCCCAGGCGGCCTGGCCGAAATCCTTCGGTCAACTGAGCCCCTGAACTAGGGTGTTACTCATGAGTAACCTGAATGGCGCGAACGGTACGAGTGGCAGCGGCGGCGCGGGGCGCCCCGGCGGGCGGACCCGGCGCGGGCTCCTGAAGGCGGCCGCTGCCGGGGCCGGGACGGTCGCGGCGGTGGGCGCGGGGGCCACCGCCGCACACGCGGACACCCGGAGGCGGGGCGCCCCCGTCTTCGTGCTCGTCCACGGCTCCGGAAGCAACTCCTACGGCTGGGGCCCGGTCCTGCGGGAGCTGGGCCTGCGCGGCCACCGGTCGATCGCGGTGGACCTGCCCGGCCACGGGCCCGGTGCCTACTTCCCCGTCTCCTACCAGACCCCGCAGGACCTGGAACGGCTGGCCGCGGAACCGTCGCCGATCTCGGCGGTGACACTGGCGGACTTCGCGGCCCACGTGGTCGAGACGGTGCGCACCGCGCATCGGTCCGGTCCGGTCGTCCTGGTCGGCCAGAGCCTCGGCGGGGTGACGCTGAACGCGGTCGCCAACCAAGTGCCGCAGCTGATCTCCCACTTGGTGTACGCGTCCGCCTTCTGCCCGACGCGGCACGGCTCGGTGATGGAGCTGATGACGACTCCGGAGGCCGCCTCCAGCGCCCTGTTCCGGATCCCCGCCTTCAAGACCCCGCCGGAGCTGGGCGTCAACCGGGTCAACTGGCGTTCCGGCGACCCCGCTTTCTTCGCGGCGGCGAAGGAGGCACTGGCGGCGGACTGGCCGGACGCGGAGGTGCGGGCGCTCCTGAACATCCTCGAACCGGACGAGTCGGCGGCGATCGGCGCCGCCGACGCCCGGGGGTTGCCCGGCCGGTGGGGGCGGGTGCCGCGCACGTACCTGCGGTTCGGCGCGGACCGGGCGATCCCGCCCGCCCTCCAGGACCTGATGATCCGCGAGGCGGACGCGACCACGCCGCACAACCGCTTCCGCGTGCGGTCGCTGGACGCCCCGCACGTCGGTCCGAGGGACGCGGCCGTGTGGGCGGACGAGCTGGAGCGCGTGGCGCGCACCTGCCGCTGAGGCGGCTCCTGGTGCGGGGCCCGCCGACGTGCCTACGCGGCGGGCTCGATCACCACGATCGGGATCTCCCGGTCCGTCCTGGCCTGGTACTCGTCGTAGGCGGGCCAGTGCTTCACCATCACCGGCCAGTAGGCGGCGCGCTCCTCGGCGTTCGCGGTGCGCGCCGTGCCCTGGAGGATCCGGGTACCGACCTGGATGCGGACCTCGGGGTGCGCGCTCAGGTTGCGGAACCACAGGGGGTGCTCGTCGGCGCCGCCCTTGGAGGCGACGAGCAGATAACGGCCGTCGGCCTCGCCGTAGATGAGGGGGGTGCGTACGGGGTGGCCGGAGATCCGGCCGACGGTGGTGAGCAGGAGGGTCTGGGTGCCGTTCCAGTACTGCCCCTCGGTGCCGCCGGAGCCCACGTACTGCTTGACGTGCTCCAGCTGCCAGCTCCCGTCCCGCGGGTCGGTCGGGTGGTCCCAGTCGATTCCGGTCGTCATGCGGTTTCGCCTGCCTTCGTGTCGAGCGGTCAACGAACCTCACCAACGAGTGCCAACGCCCCCGGAGGCGGTGGTGATTCCGGCCGGAAGGGTGAATCCGTCGAAGAGGCCGTCCATCGCCCGGTGCGCGGCCCGGTCCGGCGTGACGCGGACGGCGAGGTCGCGCAGGGCCGCGGCGAGGGGGTGGCTCAGGGCGGCGATCCGGCCCGCGCGGCGGGCCCGGACGCGGATGGCGTCGGTGCGGGCGCAGCGGGCCGCGCTGTAGGCGGCGAGGGCCGCCGGGACACCCCCGGCCCCGGCCCCGTCCAGCAGGTGGGCAAGGACCACGGCGTCCTCGACGGCCTGGCAGCCGCCCTGGCCGAGGTTGGGCGTCATGGCGTGGGCGGCGTCGCCGAGCCAGGCCAGGCGCCCGTGGTGGAAGCGGGGGAGCGGGGCCGCAAGGTCGTACAGGTCGTGCTGGAGCACGGCCGCCGGGTCGATCCGCTGCAGCAGGGCCGGGATCGGGTCGTGCCAGGCCCCGTAGCGGTGCAGGAGTTCGGCGCGGACATCGGCGGGCCGGTACCCCTCGGGGACGACGGCGGTGGCGTAGACGTACGTCCTTCCGTCGGCGAGCGGCACCACACCGAAGCGCTCGCCGCGGCCCCAGGTCTCCGCGGTCGCCGCCCCTTTCGGGCCGGCGGAGGCGGGCAGGACGGTGCGCCAGGCGGTCTCCCCGCTGTGGCGCAGGCCCGGGTGGTCCGGGAAGTACCGGCGGCGCAGCGGGCTGTGGATGCCGTCCGCGGCGACCACGAGATCGGCGGAGCCGTCGAGGTCGCCGGCCGAGGTGCGGACCACGGGGAAGCCGTCGGCGCCGTCCACGGAGGTGACCGTGACGCCGTAGCGGACCGTCCCCCCGGGGAGCGCGCCGGCCAGGGCGTCGGCGAGCGCCGAGCGGTGCAGGGCGAGCGGCGGCCCGCCGTAGCGGGCGGCCAGGGCCGCGGTGTCGGCGCGGCTCAGCCAGCGGCCGTCGGGGCGGCGCAGGCCCATCGCGGCCGGGAGGGTACGGCCCGCCGTGCGGGTGAGGTCGAAGCCGATGGCGTCGAGGGCGCGCAGGGCGTTGGGCGCGAGGACGATCCCGGCGCCTGCGGCGGCCGGGCCGGGCGCCCGCTCGCAGACGGTCACCCGCCAGCCCTTGCGGTGCAGGGCCAGGGCCGCGGTGAGCCCGCCGATCCCGGCGCCGGCGACGACCGCGTGACGCTGAACTGCGGACATGACGGATCCCTGCCTTCTCCCGGCCCTCTACAAATGTAGAGGATGATGGTGTCACTCTACAGCTGTAGAGTGACCTGATGTCCACCTCTCCTCCTGCTGATCGCAGAACACTGATCGCCGACACCGCGATCGGGCTCGTGGCCGCCGCCGGGCTCCGGGGCCTGACCCACCGTGCGGTCGACGCAGCCGCGGGGCTGCCCGCGGGCAGCACCTCGTACTACCTCCGCACGAGGACGGCGCTGATCGGGGCCTGCTACCAGCGGCTGGCCGAACTGGACCTCGCGGACGTGGACGGCGGCAGCCCCTTCGGGACCGCCCCGCCGGCCCTCCCCGGGACGTCCGGCCGGGGTCCGGCCGACCGGGGTCCGGTCGACCGGGAGGCGGCCGCGGCGGCGCTGGCGGGGCTGCTGTACCACTGGCTGACGGTGGGACGCGAGCGCCAGCTGGCCCGCTTCGAACTGAGCCTGGAGGCCGCGCGCAATCCGGAGCTGGAGGCGGACCTCCGGCGGGCGGGGCGGGAGCCGCGGGTCCGGGCCGCGGGCATCGTCGCCGCCCTTGGCGCCGACCGGCCCGAAGAGGCCGCGGAACTGCTCGTCGCCTGGACCGAAGGGCTCCTCTACGACCGGCTGGCCGGTGCCCTGGCCCGCTCCCGGCCGGCCCCGGACCTCGCCGAACTGACCGCGGTGGCGCGCCGGATGCTCGCCGCGGCCCTGGCGGACCCGGCCTGAACACGGAAGAGCCCCGCCGCACCGGGGGATGTGGCGGCGGGGCTCTTCCATCGGTACGCGCCGGCGGGATCAAGGCGGGAGGGCCGGTGCGTTCCTCCTGGTGGAGTGCGCTTACGCTACGCCCGGCGTGGCTGAAAATACACCCCTTCGCATGGCTTGATTCGTAAGCCCCGGAGGGTCAGGATTTTCTGTTCGGGCGCCTCTAGGATCCGGTCATGATCGCTGAACTGCAGTGCGTGGTCCTCGACTGTCCCGAGCCGCAGACGCTCGCCGATTTCTACCGGGCGCTGCTGGGCGGCAACGTCAACCAGCAGGACCGGCGTTGGTCCCTCGACGAGACCTGGGCGACGCTCCACACCCCGTCGGGCCTGGTACTCGCCTTCCAGCGGGCGACGGACCATCAGCCGCCGCGCTGGCCCGACCCCAGCCGGCCGCAGCAGTTCCACCTGGACCTCGGCGTCGCGGACCTGGACCAGGCGCAGGAGGAGGTGCTCGCGGCCGGCGGGACCCTGCTCGACGGCGCGGACGGGCGCGGCTGGCGCGTGTACGCGGACCCGGCGGGGCACCCCTTCTGCCTGGTCCGCGAGTGACCCGCCCCGCCGCTCGGTCCGCGGACCCTTCCGCCGGTCAGTCCGCGGACCGGCTCCAGCCGACGGCCTCGACGCGGGCCGCGTCGTCGGGCCGGTCCTCCGCGAACAGCAGCCGGGCCGGTTCGGCCACGCGTACGACGTCCACGTACACCCCACGCCCGACATAGCGGCCCGTGGCGGTGTGGCGGAACCGCAGCCGCACCTCACGGCCCGCCCAGGCGGCCGTGAGGGGGGCCTCCAGCCGGTGCCAGATGCGCCCGGACCAGCCGCCGACGGAGCCCAGCGGCCACTCCTCGGCGACGCCGCCGGTGGAGCGCAGGGTGGTGAACGGCAGCGGCGCCCAGTCCACCCCGTCCGGCGAGACCTCCAGGTGCAGGGCGCCCTCCCCGGGCACCGTGTCCCACCACACGGCGCAGCGCAGCCGGGCGGCGGCCGTGGCCGGGGTGAGCGGGGGCAGGGTGAGGGTGCCCGAGCCGCCGGGGACGTTCCCGGAGAACCAGGCGGCGCCGCCGTGCCGGGTACGGACCGGGACGGCGCGGGCGAAGCGGTTGCCGACGGCGACCCGTGGGGCGCTGCCGGCCCGCCAGGTGCGCACGGGGTGGACGGAGTTGCCCAGCAGGATCAGGAACGAGTCGGTGGAGGGATCGAGGACGAGGGAGGTGCCGGTGAACCCGGTGTGGCCGGCCGAGTGCGGGGTGGCCATGGCGCCCATGTACCAGTGCTGGTAGAGCTCGAAGCCGAGGCCGTGGTCGTCGCCGGGGAAGGCGGTGTTGTAGTCGGTGAAGAGCAGTTCGACGGAGGCCGGGCGCAGGATCCGCCGGCCCGCGTAGGCCCCGCCGTCGAGCAGGGTGCGGGCCAGGACGGCCAGGTCCCAGGCGGTGCCGAAGACCCCGGCGTGGCCCGCGACCCCGCCGAGGGCGTACGCGTTCTCGTCGTGGACCTCGCCCCACACCAGGCCGCGGTCCAGGCCGGACCAGGGCGGTCGCTGCACCTCGGTGGCGGCGGTGATCCGGCGCCAGGAGAGCGGCGGGTTGTATCGCGTGCGGTGCATACCGAGCGGAGCGGTGATCTCGTCGTGGAGCAGGACATCCAGAGTGCGACCGGTGATCCGTTCCAGGAGCAGTTGCAGCGCGATGAGGTTGAGGTCGGAGTAGCGGTAGACGCTCCCCGGGGTCTCCTGCGGCCTGACCGACCACAGCAGCCGCAGTCGTCCCTCGCGCGTCGGCTCCTGGTAGAAGGGCGCCCACGAGCGCAGTCCCGAGGTGTGCGTGAGCAGCTGACGGACCGTGATGATCTCCTTGCCGCCGCCGGTGAACTCCGGCAGGTAGCGGCGCACCGGGGCCTCCAGCTCCAGTCGCCCGCGCTCCATCTGCTGCACGGCCAGGATCGAGGTGAACAGCTTGGTCAGCGAGGCCAGGTCGAAGACGGTGTCCTCGGCCATCGCGATCCGCTCGGCCGCGGGGAACTCCCTTACCCGGTCGGTCCGTCCGTCGTAGTCCGCGTACCGGACGGCATGGCCCATGGCCCGGTGCAGGGCGACGGTACGGCCCCGCCCGGCGAGCACCACCGCCCCCGCGTAGTACGGGTGCTCGGGGGAGGGGCCCAGGAACCGCCGGGCCTCGTCCGCCACCGCCTCCAGGTGCCGCTCCAGCAGTCCGGCCTGGCGTGCGGACCCGTACCGCAGGCGCAGCCCCTGCAGGGCGCGCCGTTCGGCCGCACCCGCCGGGCCCGGGAGCGCCGCGTGCAGCACGAGCACCCCGCCGAGCGCGAGCAGCCGGGCCCCGAGCCGCCGCCGACTCAGCACACGCCGGGCCCCGGAGGCGCCGTCGCGGCCCCGCTCCCCGTCCCGCCCCGGTTCCGGCCCGAGCCCCGGTTCCGGCCGCGGTCCGGGATGCTGCTCCCCCTCCCGCCCCGGTTCCGGGCGCGCCCCATGGCCCCGCGCCCGCTCCGGCCACCGCTCCGGCTCCCGCCTTTGCGCCGGCTCCGGCTCCTGCCGTCGCGTCCGCCGCCGGTCCCGCTCCCGCCCCGACGGCGGTCCGGGGTCCTGCCGGGGTGCGGCCACCGGGGCCTTCCCGCGCTCGGGCGGTTGCTCGCGGCCTGTGCCGCCCGTCCGTTCCGTACCGGCCTCCGCGACCGCCTCGGCCCCCGTGTCCACTGCCATCTCCGGCCCTCCTCGTTCGCCCGCAACCCGCAACCCGCAACCCGCAACCCGCAACCCGCAACCCGCAGCCCGCACTTCGCGACCGCAGTGCCCGCCGGATGCCCGGACCTCCCGGCCCGCGCCGGCGGGGGAGGAGCCCGCCGCAGGCGAGCAGGCCCGGACCTCCCGGCTCCCGGATCCGCCGAGCGAGCCGCAGGCTAATGGGTATCTGCCCGCCCCTCGGTCACCCTCCCCACCGACCGGGCCGTAAAGAATCTGACACTGCATCAGAAAATCTCTTCCCTCGGCCGCCGGGCTGCGGCATCCTGCCGCCCATGGAGACGGAGCTGAGCAGGAAACTGGGAGTCGAGCACGCCATCTTCGGCTTCACGCCCTTCCCCGCGGTCGCCGCCGCGATCACCCGGGCGGGCGGTTTCGGCGTACTCGGCGCGGTCCGCTACACCGCGCCCGACGACCTCGAACGCGACCTCGACTGGATGCAGGCGCACACCGACGGCAAGCCCTACGGCCTGGACGTCGTCATGCCCGCCAAGAAGGCCGTCGACGGCATCGGCGAAGCCGAGATCGAGGCGATGATCCCGGCCGCGCACCGCGCCTTCGTCCGCGACACCCTGGCCAAACACCACGTGCCCGAGCTCGCCGAGGGAGAGGCCTCCGGATGGCGCATCACCGGCTGGATGGAGCAGGTCGCCCGGGGCCAGCTCGACGTCGCCTTCGACTATCCCGTCAAACTCCTGGCGAACGCCCTCGGTTCCCCGCCCGCCGACGTCATCGCCCGCGCCCACGACCACGGCATCCTCGTCGCCGCCCTCGCCGGCAGCGCCAAGCACGCCCGCCGCCACGCCGAAGCCGGCATCGACGTCGTCGTCGCCCAGGGCTACGAGGCCGGCGGCCACACCGGCGACATAGCCACCATGGTCCTGGTCCCGGAGATCGTCGAGGCTGTCGCACCGCTCCCGGTCCTCGCAGCCGGAGGCATCGGCAGCGGCGAGCAGATCGCCGCCGGCCTCGCCCTCGGCGCCCAGGGCGCCTGGCTCGGCTCCCTCTGGCTCACCACCACCGAGGCCGACCTCCACTCCCGCGCCCTCACCGAGAAGCTCCTCGCCGCAGGCTCCGGCGACACCGTCCGCTCCCGCGCCCTCACCGGCAAACCCGCCCGCCAGCTGCGCACCGAGTGGACCGACGCCTGGGACGACCCGGAGGGGCCGGGCGCGCTCCCCATGCCGCTCCAGGGCCTCCTCGTCGCCGAGGCCGTCTCCCGCATCCAGAAGTACGAGGTCCAGCCCCTGCTGGGCACCCCCGTCGGCCAGATCGTCGGCCGGATGAACAGCGAACGCAGCGTCCAGGCCGTCTTCGACGAGCTCACCAGCGGCTTCGAGAAGGCGATCGACCGCATCAACCGCATCGCCGGCCGAGTCCGAGAGGCGTGACCGCCATGACCGCCAGCACGTCCACCACGGCTCCCGCCGCCGACCGGCAGCCACCCAACGGCTTCTGGGCCCAGGCCACCGCCGACCCCGGCCGCACCGTCCTGACCGCCCCCGACGGCGAGGAGTGGAGCGCGGGCCGGCTGCACGCCGACGTCAACCGGCTCGTCCACGGGCTGCGCGCCGCCGGGCTGGAGCGGGGCGACGTCTTCGCCGTCGTCCTCCCCAACGGCGTCGAGTTCCTCACCGCCTACCTCGCCGCCTCCCAGGCCGGCCTCTACCTCGTGCCCGTCAACCACCACCTGGTGGGCCCCGAGATCGCCTGGATCGTCTCCGACTCCGGCGCCAAGGTCCTCATCGCCCACGAGCGTTTCGCCGAGGCCGCCACCGCCGCGGCCGACGAGGCGGCCCTGCCCGGAAGCCACCGCTACGCCGTCGGAACGGTCCCCGGCTTCCGCCCGTACGGCGAACTCCTCGACGGCCGGCCCGCCACACCCCCCGCGGACCGCACCCTCGGCTGGGTCATGAACTACACCTCCGGCACCACCGGCCGCCCGCGCGGCATCCGCCGCCCCCTGCCCGGCAAGCTCCCGGAGGAGACCTACCTCGGCGGCTTCCTCGGCATCTTCGGGATCCGGCCCTTCGACGGCAACGTCCACCTGGTCTGCTCGCCGCTCTACCACACGGCCGTCCTCCAGTTCGCGGGCGCCGCCCTGCACATCGGGCACCCGCTCGTCCTCATGGACAAGTGGACCCCGCAGGAGATGCTGCGCCTGATCGACGGCCACGCCTGCACCCACACCCACATGGTGCCGACCCAGTTCCACCGGCTCCTCGCCCTCCCGCAGGAGACGAAGGACGCCTACGACGTCTCCTCGATGCGGCACGCCATCCACGGCGCCGCGCCCTGCCCGGACCACGTCAAGCGGGCGATGATCGACTGGTGGGGCGGCTGCGTGGAGGAGTACTACGCGGCGAGCGAGGGCGGCGGCGCCTTCGCGACGGCCGAGGACTGGCTGAAGAAGCCGGGCACGGTGGGCAAGGCCTGGCCGATCAGCGAGCTGGCAGTCTTCGACGACGACGGCAACCGGCTGCCCCCGGGCGAACTGGGCACCGTCTACATGAAGATGAACACCGGCGGCTTCAGCTACCACAAGGACGAGGGCAAGACGAGGAAGAACCGCATCGGCGACTTCTTCACCGTCGGTGACCTCGGGCTGATGGACGAGGACGGCTACCTCTTCCTCCGCGACCGCAAGATCGACATGATCATCTCCGGCGGGGTCAACATCTACCCGGCCGAGATCGAGTCCGCCCTGCTCACCCACCCGGCCGTCGCGGACGCCGCCGCCTTCGGCATCCCGCACGCCGACTGGGGCGAGGAGGTCAAGGCGGTCATCGAACCGGCCGAAGGCTTCGCGGCCGGCGACGCCCTGGCCGCGGAGATCCTGCACCACTGTGAGCGCCGGCTCGCCGGGTACAAGCGGCCCAGGACCGTCGACTTCATCGAGACGATGCCGCGCGACCCGAACGGCAAGCTCTACAAGCGGCGGCTGCGGGACCCGTACTGGGAGGGTCGCGAACGCGCCATGTGAGCGCGGGTTCCGTCCGTCGTCCCGTCCGTCGTCCCGTCCGGACGGGCGGCCGCGACGGATTGCGGAGGCCGGTGGGGGACCGGGGGCGGGCACGCCGGGAGAACCGTGAGAAATGCCACGTCAGGGCCAGGGGAGCGTGCCGTGCGACGCGCCGGAGGGACACTTCTGGCAAGTTGGCTTATATGGGTACGACGAAGCGCAGATCCCCCCTGACCGACTGGACCGTCCTGGTCCCCGTGGTGGCGCTGGTCGCGCTGGTGTTCAGCTGGGGGCGGGAGCTACCCGGCTTCGCCGTGGTGTTGGTCGCCCTGTGCCTGGCCGGTGCGGTCCTGGCAGCCGTCCACCATGCCGAGGTCGTGGCCCACCGGGTCGGCGAACCCTTCGGATCCCTGATCCTCGCCGTCGCCGTCACGGTCATCGAAGTGGCGCTCATCGTCACCCTGATGGCCGACGGCGGGGACAAGTCCGCCTCGCTCGCCCGGGACACCGTCTTCGCCGCCGTCATGATCACCTGCAACGGGATCGTCGGCGTGTCCCTGCTCGTCGGGGCCCTGCGCAACCGGGTCGCCGTCTTCAACCCCGAGGGCTCGGGCGCGGCCCTGGCCACCGTCGCCACCCTGGCAACCCTCAGCCTGGTCCTGCCGACCTTCACCACGAGCAAGCCCGGTCCGGAGTTCTCCACGGGGCAGCTGACCTTCGCCGCGGTCGCCTCGCTCGCCCTGTACGGGCTGTTCATCGCCGTCCAGACGGTCCGCCACCGCAATTACTTCCTGCCCGTGGACACCGGCGGGGACGCGGACACCGGCCGGGACGCCGACACGTACCAGGTGGACGACCACGCGGCGCCGCCCACCGCGGCCGCCGCCCGGCTCAGCCTCGGGCTGCTGCTGGTCGCGCTCGTCGCGGTGGTCGGCGACGCCAAGGCCGTCTCCCCGACCATCGAGGCGGCGGTGGCCAAGGCCGGTCTGCCTCAGGCCGTCGTCGGTGTGATCATCGCCCTGCTCGTCCTGCTGCCGGAGACCCTGGCCGCCGTCCGAGCCGCCCGCCGCGACCGCGTGCAGACCAGCCTCAACCTCGCCTACGGATCCGCCATCGCCAGCATCGGACTGACCATCCCGGCGATCGCGCTGGCCTCGGTCTGGCTGTCCGGCCCGCTCCTGCTCGGCCTCGGCCCGGTCCACATGGTGCTGCTCGCGCTGACCGTGGTGGTCAGCACGCTCACCCTCGCCCCCGGCCGCGCCACGCTGCTGCAGGGCGGGGTACACATCGTGGTGCTGGCCGCGTACCTCTTCCTGGCCGTCAGCCCGTGAGGACCGGCGCCGGACCGGCACAGCGGCGTGCGGGCCACCGGGCAGGAACTGCCGCCCCGGGCCGACCGCCTGGATGTGGCTGGACCCGTGCGCGACGTCCGGATGGCCACCGGCCGCCGCGTTCCACCGCGCCTCGGTCCGGTTCCGGACTCCGAGCACCTCCGTACCGCCCCCGACCGGCAGTTTCCGGCCGTCCCGGAACACGAACCGATGCTCGCCCAGTGGGGCGTCCAGCGCGATCCCGGCCGCCCGCAGCCCCGCCACGGTGTCCGCGAGCGCACGCCCGATGCCGGGCGCCGCCCGGTTGACCGTCCGCGGCGTACGTACGGGGTCGGCGGCCGAGAACGGCACCAGCCACAGGTCCGCGGCCGGGTTCGAGGCCGTCAGCCTGCGCCGGAACCGGTCGAGGAGCAGCGCTCCACGGCTGCCGGTGTCGGTCGTACGGTCCCGGCGTCCCGGCGCGCCGCACGCCGCCGAGACGTCCACCACCGAGCCGTCGCCCGCCGTGGCCGTGCCACCGGGCAGCGCGGAGCAGGCCTTCGCCACGTCCGCCCCCGCCAGGTCACCGGCCGGAGCCCGGTTCGCGAACTGCGGCCGCTCCGGACCGGCCACCGTCAGTCCGCCCTTCGCGGCGGTTTCGCGGACCCGGGGGCTCTCCGCTCCGCCCTGCGACAAGAACGGCTTGAAGTGATCCAGGTCAACCAGGTTGCTGCGGTGCAGACTTGCCACTGAGGATGGAGAAGTGTTTCGACTGCCTTCGGAGGGGAACAGCGTCGTGGACCCTGCTGTCGCAGCTGTCGCGGCCACCGCCGCGACCACGCTCGTCACCGCGATGACGACGGACGCGTGGGACCACACCCGGCGCGGCTTCGGCCGACTGCTCGGGCTCGGCGGGCGGGCCGGGGAAGGCGGCGCCGTCGGGGTGGATGCCGAGGCGGAGCTGGAGCAGGCGCGCGAGACCGTGCTCACCGCGTACGAGCGCGGCGACGCGGCGGCCCTGGGCGAGGCCCATGAGAACTGGGCGGCGCGGCTCGGGGCGGCGCTGGAGGCGAATGCCCACCGCTCGGCCGAGTGCGAGCGGCTGCTGCGCGAACTGATCGCCGGGCAGCCCGGCGCCGACGGCGAGATCCGCGCCCTCGGGGCGGCCCTGCGCAGGTCGGGGGCGCACGCGGTCTACAGCCAAGTGATCCAGAGCGGCGGCGCGGGCGCTCAGGGCCCGGGGGCCAGCGTGACCGTGAACAACCACCACCACAACGGGCCCGGCGCGGCCCAGGCCGGGACTCCCCGCGGAGAGTCTTGACCGAGCCACGCTACGAGCAGTACCTCGCCCCCGGTTCGGCCGCAGCGCAGGGCCCGGGCGCAAGGGCCACCGTCAACCACTACCACGGGTCTCCCGGGCCCGGCATCGAGGCGCTGCCGGTGCCGTCGGCCCCGGCCACCGACTGGCTGATGGCGCAACCCAGCAGGCTTCTCGACGCGCGCAGCCGTGTGGTGCCCTTCATCGGCCGGGAGGCCGAACTGGAGCGGCTGCGGCGCTGGCGTGACACCCGGAATGCCCGCCTGTCGGTACTGCTGCTCCACGCTCCCGGTGGGGAGGGCAAGACCCGCCTCGCCATGGAGTTCGCCGAGCGGTCCCGAGACCCCGGCCGACCGGCGGCGGAACGCTGGCAGGTGCTGCACGCCGTGGTCCGCGACGGCGGCCCCGCCCAGGACCCCGGCACCCGACCGGCCGAGGACGGCGCCGGCGTCCTGCTCGTCGTGGACTACGCGGACCGCTGGGCGTACAGCCAGCTGGAGCGGCTGCTGTCCGATCCTGTCCTGCACCGGCAGCGGCCCACCCGTGTCCTCCTGATCGGCCGTACGGTGCGCTGGTTCGCGGCCCTGCGCGGTGAACTCCACGACCGGCGCGCCGAGATCGACGACATGCTGCTGCCCTCCTTGGACGCGGACCGGCTGCGGATGTTCACCGCCGCCCGCGACCGCTACGGTGCGAGCGACCTCTACGACCTGCCGAACACCTCCGAGGTCGCACCGCCCGCCCTTCTGGACCGGCCCGACTTCGGACTGACGCTGACCCTGCAGATGGCGGCCCTGGTCGCCGTCGATGCCCACGCGCGCGGGCGCCGGCCGTCCCTGACCGAACCGCACGAGCTGTCGGCGTACCTCCTGGACCGTGAATACCGGGCGTGGCAGCGGCTGTTCGAGGCCGGCGGGTCCGGACTGGACTACAAGACCCGGCCCGCCGTCATGGCCAGGACGGTGTTCACCGCCGCCCTGACCGGGGCGGTCAGCCACGGCACCGGCGCCCGGGCGCTGCGCGCCCTCGACCTGCCGGGCCATCCGCAGGACCTCCTCCTCGACCACCGGTTCTGCTATCCGCCCGTCGAGCGCGACCTGTTCCTGGAGCCCCTGTACCCCGACCGGCTCGCCGAGGACTTCCTCGGGCTGTTCACCCCGGGACACGACATCACCGCGTATGACCCGGACCCCTGGGCGGGCGATGTCCCGGCGGCCCTGATGGGCGGGGACCTGGGGCCGGCGGTGGCCCCGCGGGCCGTGACGTTCCTGGCGTCCGCGGCTGCCCGCTGGGCACACGTCGGCCGTCGGGTGCTGTACCCGCTGCTGCGGTCCTCGCCCCACCTCGCGGTCACCGCGGGCAGCCCCGCCCTGACCACGCTCGCCGCCCTCGCCGCGCCGGGCGACGCCGGCGGCGAGGGTGATGCGGGCGGCGCGGGCACCGGAAGCGAAGCCGCGCCGCCACTCGACGCCGATCTGGTGGCGGTACTGGAGGCCGTGGAAGCCGTGCTGCCCCCGGGCCGCCACGTGGACCTGGACAACGGAATCCTCGCCGTCGCCGAGGCGCTGACCGCGCACCGGCTGGCCACCACCGAGGACCCCGCCCGGCGGGCCGTGCTGTACGGGACGCTGGCGTGGCGCCGGGCCAACGCCGGCCGCCGCGAGCAGGCCGTCCTCCCCGCACAGGAGGCCGTACGGCTGCACCGGGGGCTCGCCTCCGAAAACCCCGAGCACCTCCCCTTCCTCGCGAACTCCCTCGGTGTGCTCGGCGAGCGGCTCTCCGCCGCCGGCCGCTGGGAGGAGGCGCTGTTCACCGCCGAGGAGTCCGTCGCGATCGGCCGGCGCCTGACCGCCCTTGACCCCGCCGCCCACCAGGACCGCCTGGCGGGCGCGCTGACCGGACTCGGCAGCAGTCTGTCGCGGCACGGCAGGCGGGCGGAGGCCCTGGCCGTCACCGAGGAGGCCGCCGAGCTGTACCGGAGGCTGTCCGAAACCGACCCCGTGTACGGTCCCGACCGGGCCGCGCTCCTCACCCACCTGGGCCTGCGGCTCCTCGACGCCGGCCGCACCGAGGAGGGCCTGGCCGCCAGTGAGGAGGCTGCCGGCCTGTACCGGCGGCTGTCCGCAGCCGACCCCGGCGGCGAGCGGCACCACTTCGCGCGCTCCCTCATCAACCTGGGGGCCGCGCTGCGCGCCGTCGGCAGGCTGGAGGAGGGCCTGGAGGTCACGGAGGTGGCCGGCGACCTGTACCGTCGGCTCGCGGCGGCCAACCCCGCCGCCCACCAGCCCGATCTGACGGCCGCGCTGGTCAGCCTCGGGGGGTTCCTCGCGGAGATGGACCGGGGCGAGGAGGCCCTGGCCCCGGTCGAGGAGGCCGTGGCGATCCAGCGCCGGCTCGCGGAGTCCGACCCCGCCGCCCACAGCCTCGATCTGGCCCGGGTGTTGAACGACCTCGGGACCCGGCTGCTGGCCCTGGGGCACGAGGAGCGGGCATTGGCGGTGACGAGGGAGGCCGACGACCTGTACCGGCGGCTGGCTCGCGCACATCCCACCGTCGACCTCCCCGAACACGCCGCCGTACAGGACCGGTTGGCCCGGGAGCCGGACCGGATCCGGGAGGAGGCGCTGGCGGCCACGCGCGAGGCGACCGAGCTGTACCGGCTGCTCGCCGACCCGCCGACCGGCGCCGACCTCACCGACCTCAGCACGCAGGCGGCGCGTTTGGGCAGGGTCGGTGAGACGCTGATCGGGCTCGGGCGTTTCGAGGAGGCCCTCACGGCCGTGGAGCGGGCCGCGGCCGTCCACCTCGACATCGGCGACCGGCGCCGGGCGGCCGAGCTGCTCCTCCAGTCGGGCAGCGCCCTGGCAGGCATACGGCGGCAGACGGAGGCGATCGGCCTGTTCGAACAGGCCGTTCAGCACTTCGACCGGCTGGGTGAACGGGCTCTGCTGGGAGCCACCCTCACCAACCTCGGCACCTCCCTGGCAGCCGACGGCCGCACCGACGAAGCCGTCACCGCCTGCGAACGGGCCGCGGCCATCTTCCGGAGCGGCGGTCCGGGCGGCGGTAGCGCCGGTGGTGACGCGGCCGGTGACCCGGGCCCTCTGGAGATCGCCGCGCTCACCAACCTGAGCAATGCCCTCACAGCCGCCAAGCGGTACACCGAAGCCGCCGAAGTCAGCCGGCGGGCCGCAGCCCTGAGCGCCGGCGGCGGCCGTGACCGCTTCGGCGGCGCGCCGCTCCACAACCTGGGCAACGCCCTGATCAACGAGGGCCGGTTCGAGGAAGCCATCCCGCCCGTCCGGCAGGCCGCCGCCCTCTACCGGCAGGACGGCGATCGAGGCCGTGAAGCCGATTCCCTCGCCAACCTCGCCGTCGCCCTGCACCGTACGGGTCGACTCGACGAGGCGATCGCCACCTACCAGCGCTCGGCCGAGCTCTTCGGAGAAACCGGCGAACGCGGCAAGGAGTGCTGGGTGCTCGACGGTCTCATCCCGGCCCTGATCGAAGCGGAACGCTACGAAGCGGCCGTCGACGCCGCGCAGCGGTCCGCCACCCTCTACCGTGACCTGGGCGACCGTACGGGTGAGGCGTCCGCCCTCATCAACCTCGGCAACGCCGCCGGCCAGGGGGGCCGTTACGCTGAGGCGGCCACCGCTTGCGGGAAGGCGGCCGCCCTGCTGCGGGAGACCGGCGACCACGAGCGCGAGGGCAATGCGCTGTCCAACCGCAGCGAGGCACTTGCCCGGGCGGGACGCCACGACGAGGCTGCCGCCGCCTGCGAAGAGGCCGTGGCCGCGTACCGCCGGGCCGGCAATCGGGCGCGGGAGGCCGTGATGCTGCGCAACCTCGCCATCCGCCTCGCCCAGGCCCATCGCTCCGACGAAGCCATCGCCGCCTACCGGCAGGAGCTCGCGGTCCACCGGGACACCGGCGACCGCCGGGGCGAGCTGACCGCCCTGCGCAGCCTCTCCCTCGTCCTGGTTTACGAGGGACGGTACGAGGAGGCCGTGCCCGCCTGTCAGCAGGGACTCGTCTGCTGCCGCGCGGCCGGCGACCGCGAGCACGAGGGGGAACTCCTGGACCGGCTCGGCGAAGCTCTGGGAGCACTGGGCCGCGTGGAGGAGTCGGCCGCCGCCCGGGAAGGTGCCGTCGCCGTGCACCGGGCCGCCGACGACCGGGCGGGCGAGGCCGCGGCCTCAGCCGAACTCGGCGTCGCGCTCAACCGATTGGGACGCTACGAGCAGGCCGCCGACGCGGGCCGGCACGCCGCCGAGCTGCACCGGCGGGCCGGTGACCGCGCCCGCGAGGCCCATGCCCTCGTCGTCGTCGGCCATGGCCTGGAGCATCAGGGGAAACCGAAGAAGGCCATCCCCGCCTACACCCGGGCGGCGGAGCTGTCCCGCGAGATCGGCGACGCCCCCGCCGAGGCCACGGCTCTGCGCCGACTCGGCGGCGCCCTCGATGCGGCGGGCCGGGACACGCAGGCCATGACCGTCCTGCAACAGGCCGTGGCCGTCTCCCGGGGCGCCGGCGACCAGGAGGGCGAGGCCATGGCCCTCTACCACCTGGGTGAGAAACTGACCAACGCCGGCCGGCTCGAAGAGGCCGTCGTGGTCCATCGGCGCGCCGCCACCGTGTTCCGTGAACTGGACCGCCCGGACACCGAAGGGTCCGCACTCCTCAACCTGGCCCGCGATCTGCGGGTGCTGGGCCGAGACGAGGAGGCCGTCGCCGTTTACCGGCGGGCCGTGGCCGTCTACCCCCGGACCGAGGACCGGGCGCGGGAGAACCAGCTCCACCTCCACCTCGGCATGACGCTGGAGAAGCTGGGCCGGCGCGCCGACGCCCTCCTCTCATACGGACGTGCCGCGGAGCTGTTCCGCGCCGCACAGGACCGCACCAACGAAGGCCGGACCCTGTACCGCTACAGCGTCCTGGCCGTGGAGCTCCGGCAGTACGGGGACGCCGTCCCCGCCCTCGAGCGGTACCTGGCGCTCTGCCGGGAAACCGCCGACGGGCAGGGCGAGGGTACCGCCCTGCTCATCCTCGGCGGCCTCCTCGTGGACGTGGGACGGTATGAGGAAGCCGTGACCGTCAACGACCAGGCAGCCAGTCACTTCCGCGCCGAGGGCAGGACCCGGGCGATGGACCTGGCCCTGACCCACCGCAGCAAGGCACTCCACGCACTGGGCCGCCGCGACGCCTGACCGGAGCCGCGACCGCGCCGGGGCTGCGGGTCGGGCGCGGGATGCGGTCGGCGCGGTGGCGCCGTTCGGCCGCCAGCGACCCGCACGCGGCCACCTGTCCCGACCTCGTCCTCCGCTACTTCCAGCCCGACGCGGAAGCGGTCGCCACCCGCTGGTGCGGCGATATCACCTACATCGCCACCGACGAGGGCTGGCTCTACCTGGCCATCGTCATCGACATCGCCTCCCGCCGCGTCGTGGGCCGGTCCATCACCGACCACCTGCGAACCGAGCTGGTCGCGGACGCCCTGCGAGCCGCCCGCGCACCCGTCGCCCGGCCGGTCCGGTGATCTTCCACTCGGATCGCGGCTGCCAGTACACCAGCGTGAATTCGCCATCCTGGCAGCCAAGTTCGACATCCGGCTCTCGGTCGGTCGCCCCACGCCTCCATGCACCTCGGCAGGCCAGACATCCGTAGCAGTGTTGGTCGCATACTCCGTAGCCATGACAGGTACGGCCGCGCAAGCCGGGCCTGCTGATCCGTGATGTGACGCAGCTGCCCCTCTTGACTACCGGATTTCCGTCACGACCGGGTCAAGGAAGAAGAGGCACTGCTTCGCGTTGAATTCGCCCACCTCGGCGACGAAGCGGAACCTATCGCCCGCGCGGACGGTGGTGGGGATCTCCGTGCCGGTCAGTTTCAGGTCGAGGATGTTGACGTCCTCGTACTTGAAGGCCGGGCCGATCCCCGTGTTCGGTCCCTTGTCGCCTGGGCCGAGGAGGAAGTCGTAGCGGGCGTCGTAGTCACCGTGGTGCGCCATGTGCACGATCGAGCCGTCGAAGGCGACCGTCTTGCCCTTGTACTTGGTGGCGAAGTCCGGGTTCGCGCTGTCGCAGGAGTCCGACGTCTTCAGCAGCGCCGCGAACTCTCGGTTGTTCTGAGGCGTGATCACCTCAGCGGCAGCCGACCCGGGCGTGGTCGGAATCGACGTGGCGGAGGGCTCTGCGCTCGCAGTGGCCGCCGTTGGCTTGTTCGACTCGTCCTTCTTCTCACCTTCGTCCTCGAGTGCTGCGGCTACGCCGATGACGATGGCCAGGATCACGAGGCCGCCGAACGCAGTTCCGATCAAGAGCCGTGGCAGGGGCCTCTTCGGCCGGCGAAAGCCGAGGGTGGAGCGCAGCATGTCGTGGGCCTGTTCCACGAGCTCCCAGCCGTCCTTCTGCATCTTCGAGATCACCAAACCGTCCGTGCCGCGAACTGTCTGCACGGTCTTGTACTCGTACCTGATCTCGTCGGCCATGCGGCTCCGCGCCCCCTAAAATGGACTGTTCATACCAA
The DNA here is from genome assembly GCF_024666385.1 of Streptomyces yangpuensis. Taxonomy (NCBI): domain Bacteria; kingdom Bacillati; phylum Actinomycetota; class Actinomycetes; order Kitasatosporales; family Streptomycetaceae; genus Streptomyces; species Streptomyces yangpuensis. The sequence continues at coordinate 733,030 of NZ_CP102514.1, read as the reverse complement.
CTGCCGTGCGAGCATAGGGGAATTCGCGAGGAACCAGGGACGGCCCGGCGAGGTTCGCCCCAAAGCCCGTTGCACGGACATACCACGCCCAGCTGACACCGTGGTCAGAGGCCCCAAGCGTCGCGGAAGGATGTGAGGCAGCCGACTGAGGACCAGGGGCTGAGGGAGAGTGCATGGCGGGCGTCCGCGAGCTTGGCGAGAGACTTGCCGCCCGCCTCTGGCTTTGCTGCCTGCTGGAGACGATCCGCAGTCAATGTGCTCCCGAAAAACTCCATCACTGTCGCGGCGAAGAGCATGAAAGCGGCGAGTTCGCACCCCATCCGCGTGGTTGCCGGCATTGACGACCCGTCCGGATCGGGGCGTCCTGCGAATTGCCGCAGGCACCACTCAGCCAGCTCCTTGTACCACTCTCGGAACTGGTCCGCGGAGGCGTCCGTGGGGTCGATGAGTTCGATGCGGCTGACGAGGGCGAGGCCAGCCGGTCCGCATGCTTCCCGGAGCAGACCGTGGCGGACGGCTCCGAGTCGAGCGGCGGCCTCGTGCTGCATCAGCTCCGGCACGGCTTGCAACAGGTCGATGGTGCTCTTCTCGCCGTGCTTGCCTACCAGTTTGCGCGCGCTGCGCTGCAGTTCCCGAGGGAGGCCGCCGGAAAGTACGTAGCACAGGGCGACGAAGGGCTCCCTCCACCCGAGCAGCAGGCCGTAGAGGATCTTCCGCCCGGTCTCGAGCCCCAGGCGCTGGAGGGTGAGGACATCGTCGAAGCAACTGTCGAATACGTCGCGGAAGGGTATGCCGCGCCGTTCGAAGCTAGCGGCGGCCTCCTCCGAGACGGAGACGAGGAAGAAGCAGCGGCTGGCACCGAACACGCCCTTGATGTCGTTGAGGAAGTTCTCTACGTCCTCCGCACTTCGCAGCTTGTCCAGCTCGTCGACGGCGATGATGAGCTGGTGGTTCTGGCTGACGGTCTCCAGGAAGACCCGGAGACCGGAAACGATCTCGGGGTAGGTCTTCGTCCGTTCCGCCAGCGTCGTACCTTGCTTGGACCCGACGTCGACGCCGACGGGAAGTTGCCGCGCGCCACCGAGCCTGAGCGTCATGGAGTGCTCGTTGCTGAGGGTCTGCTGGTAGCGGATCTGCCGGAGCTGGTCGAGCGCGAGTTCGTGGAGCCCGGCCTTTCTGGAGTACGTCGTGGTTTCAGTAGCCCTCGCAGGAGAAAGGTGCCAGAGGTTCCGCAAGACCCGTGCGTAGTGCTTTCTTCCCGGGGAGAGCAGAGCCGCACCAAGAACGACCGCAGCCGCGCCGCCCAACAGCACCCAGGTGCCTCGCCCCAACCCGCCGGACACCGTAAGCAGAGACAAGCCGATCGCTGTGGTGAGTGCGAGGATTGGCCAACCCCAGCTGACTTTCCGCACGATTTTGTAATAGCGCCAATCCTCGACTGTCGTCGCATCAATCGGATCCCTCGTGATGAATCTGGTCCGGCGGCCGGGCACTGCCAGCCAAACGGTACAGAGGAGGAGGAGCAACAGCAGTCCGACCGCAATGGCGGTCATCACCAAGCCCGCATAGGTCCATGCGTCATCGGGTGCGCTGAGGCGCCGGGCGGCCACGGCGACAAGAATGGCGCCCCCGGCGAGGCACACGACACCGGTCGATGCGACGCCCACTGCCGTGAGGACACTGGCAGCGCGTCTCGGAGTCTTCTCCACCTCGACCTCGAGCATCCGGTCCGCGTTGGGGCCGAGCAGCGCCCGGCAGACCTCCGCGTGCAGGTGCAGGACGAACTCACGCGAGTCGTAGGCGACTGGGGCCGCCACCGAAGCACCAAGTCGCGATCGTTCCGGTGGCTGCGGCGTAGACTCCCCAAGAGCCACCGAGTGGTCAGATGTCGTGAAGAACTTGATGAGCGCCGACTTGCCGACACCACGCGGGCCCGCGATGCCGAAGCTTCCCTCGCCATGCCGGTCGATCATCGACTCCAGCCGCTCGAAGGACGGGGTGATTACCACCTTCTCGTTCGTGATAGTCTCACGCAGCCCTTTGAGGGAGCGGATCTGCATACTCAGGGCAAAGTGCGCTGCGACGGCACTGTTGAGCACGGTGAGAACCAGCCCATGAATGGTTGATTCCGCCATAGACCCTAGATCGGCCCGGGCCGCCTTCCATTCTGTTTCCAGGTTCCGGAAATCCGGCCGCTCAATCGCCTGGTCAATCTGCTCGGTCATTTGGCGCTCCAGGCTTGCCTGGATTTGTAGAAGTTCATGCGTCACGTTGACGATCTCGTCCATTACGGCAACTTGGGGAGGGTCCGGCCACTTCGGTGGTCCGGCCCTGTTCCCTTCTTGGGCTTGCCGCCCCCAGCCGACAGCCGGACCGGTTCGGGCCGACAGGAGATGAGCGGCCGCTGTGCGTCGCTCCCACGCTGCGGTCAGAAGGACGCGCACATCCGTGCCGTGATCGACTCCTCCTGGCGGCTCCAGACTCACGTCGAACAGCGCCTGCGATACGTCGCGAAGACCGTCCGCCGCCTCGGAGAGCTCCAGGAACGCGGCATAGCGACCCGGGTCCGACGCTATCTCCGATACCAGCAGCTCATGGAGGCGGACTCCCAACTGGCTTGTTCGCTCGAGCTGTTCCGCCAGGCTCATCTTGATGACGCCACGCTGCTCGTCCAGCAGAGGTTCGAGCTGCGGTGGTTCCTGAAGTACCGACAGCTGTTCGTCTATCTCCGGCCGGGCACGGACAGCGGTCAGCGCTTCCTTCAGCAACTCGCTCTCGTTGACGGCATACGGCCCCGCAATACTGCTTTGGAGGACGGATGGCCACACCTTGGGCTGCCCCGTGAGGGGGTCCTGCGAACGAATGCCGTTGGGAAACGCCACGGAGATCACCCCAATGTCGACGGTCAGCCAATTCCCCATCTCGAGCGCCAAGTAATGGCCAGTGGGACGTCGGCGTTACGCCCCCTGTGGACATGGGGACGGTGCCGGTGTGTCGAGATACACTTGGCGCCACAGGTTTCCGGGCCGCCCGATAGCAAGACCGTCTCGTTCAGGCTGGTCAGGAACTATCCGGTGGCCGTAAGGCCAGCGCAGAACGCCGACGAAGGCGCCCTTGACTGACCGAACCGGCCGCATATTCAGCGGTCGGGAGGCCCGTCACGGCCCCAGCTCAGGCGGGGAGAAGCGTGGAGCTGATCATGCAGTTCGTGGAGGATTGCGACCGCTGACACCCAGCGCGTAGGACTCTCCTCTAGGATCATCTGAGCCCCCAGAAATGGTCAAATCGACGTCTGCCCTGCTCGGCGTACGGGAACTCAGACGTCATCTCATTTGGCCAGACAGGCCGGGGTCCGTTCGATGGTCCAGCGGTGGCGGCCCAGTCGCTGCGAGGACTCGATGCCCCTACGGGCTATTCGGTGCTTGATGCCGCATCACCGTAACCATCGCCGCAGGTGAGCGTAGTCGCAGCCCTCGTCCGCGTGGGGCTTGGCGGACTTGCGGCGTCGCCGCCCGCGGCGCGAGCGGATGGGCGCCGGTGCGGGCGTCGCCAGCAGCCTGTTCACCGTGCCGGACTCGCGGAGGCCCTTGAGGTACAGGTCGCTGGAGAGGTTTCGGGTCACAGAAGAGAGGGACCCGTCGGTCGTGGCCTCCTGGCCGAACCAGCGCGAACGCTCGCCCGCGACCGTCACGAACCCGTCCGCGAGGACGCAGACCTTGTCCGCCGCCTGCGCCCAGCCGGTACCGAAGCCGACCTGCGCGTAGTCGCGGCCGCGTTTTCTGTGTAGCGGATGGCGGCGGGCAGGCCGCCGCCGGCCGGTATCCGCTCGCCGGACGCCGGCGGGCCCTGTGCGTGGGCCGGGGGGACCACGGCCGTCGAGGCGAGCGGGGCCGCGCCGGCGAGGGCGACGCGGCGGTGCGTCGAACGCGTGCTGCGGTGCTGCGTACCTCCCGAGTGGCCTGGCCGTTGTTACCCGATGGACCGGCGGTGTCTCGTGCCCCGCACTCGTTCAGTCGCGCCGACGGCCTGTCAACATTTCGTTCGGTATGCGGTCATTGACCTCGGCCTGCGCGGCGACGAGGATCGCGTCATGACGTCAGCGCGAGCGGGGCAGTCACGGCGGGCGGCAGGTGCCGTGCGGGACAACACGGTCGACGGCCTGGTGCGCGACAGTGCACGGCGGGTCCCCGACCGACCCGCCGTCCGCTACGCCGGGCGGAGCTGGTCGTACGCGGAACTCGACGCGGCCGTCACCACCGGGGCCGCCCTCCTGCGGGGCCGGTACGGGCTGGCCGCCGGCGACCGGGTCGCCACCTACGCCCACAACTCCGACGCGTACCTGCTGGCCTTCCTCGCCTGCGCCCGGGCCGGGCTCACCCATGTGCCGGTCAACCAGAACCTCACCGGCGAGGACCTCGCGTACATCCTGGACGACTCCGGGAGCACCCTCGTTCTCGCCGATCCCGCTCTCGCCGGGCGGATTCCCGACCGGTATCCCGTACGGGCCCTGCGTGACGCCCCCGACTCCTTCCTCGACGGGCTCGCCGAGCCGCTCCCCTTCGAACCCGAGCCCGAGCCCTGCGGCGACCCGGGCGGTTTGGTGCAGCTCCTCTACACCTCGGGGACCACCGCCCTGCCGAAGGGCGCGATGATGACCCACCGGGCCCTCGCCCACGAGTACGAGAGCGCGATCGAGGCGCTGGACCTGGCCGAGGAGGACCGGCCGGTCCACTCGCTGCCGCTGTACCACTCGGCGCAGATGCACGTCTTCCTGCTGCCCTACCTCGCGGTGGGCGCCGTGAACATCATCCTGGACGCGCCGGTCGCCGAGCAGCTCTTCGACCTCGTCGAGGTGGGCGAGGCGGACAGCCTCTTCGCCCCGCCGACCGTGTGGATCGGCCTGGCCGGTCACCCGCAGTTCGGCGAGCGCGAGCTGGGCGCGCTGCGGAAGGCGTACTACGGGGCCTCGATCATGCCGGTGCCGGTCCTGGAGCGGCTGCGCCGGCGGCTGCCCGGGCTCGCCTTCTACAACTGCTTCGGACAGAGCGAGATCGGCCCGCTGGCCACGGTGCTCGGCCCCCGGAAGCACGAGGGACGGATGGAATCCTGCGGACGCCCGGTGCGCCACGTGGAGGCCAGGGTCGTCGATGAGGAGGGCAAGGACGTACCGGACGGCACCGCGGGCGAGGTGGTCTACCGTTCGCCGCAGCTCTGCCTGGGCTACTGGAACGACCCCGGGGCGACGGAGAAGGCCTTCCGTGACGGCTGGTTCCGCTCGGGCGACCTCGCGGTGCGGGACGCCGAGGGCTACTTCACGGTCGTGGACCGGGTGAAGGACGTCATCAACTCGGGCGGGGTCCTGGTCGCCTCGCGGCAGGTGGAGGACGTGCTCTACGCCCACCCGGACGTGGCCGAGGCGGCGGTGGTCGGACTGCCCGACGAGCGGTGGATCGAGGCCGTCACGGCGGTGGTGGTGCCGCGCGGCGCGGTGACGGAGGCAGAGCTGCTGGACTACGCCCGCGACAGGCTCGCCCACTTCAAGGCCCCGAAGCGGGTGCTGTTCGTGGACGCGCTCCCGCGCAACGCCAGCGGCAAGATCCTCAAGCGGGAGCTGCGGGACCGGCTCCGGGGGCAGGGCGGCTGACACCCGCACCGCTGCCCCCGCACCGCTGACTCCCGTACGGCTGACTCCCGTACGGGCGCGCGGGGTCAGCCCGGGCCCAGATGGTGGTGCCGGGCCCCGTCCCCGGGCAGGACGCCGCTGCGCCGCAGCCGCCGCAGGGTGAGGTGCTCGTGCACGAGGCGGCCGACGAGCGCTCCGCCGTAGACCACGAAACCGACACCGACGAGCCAGGACTGGACGACCAGCAGCGTGCCGAACGGGCCGTACGTCACGGCGTTGGAGGCGATGAGCGGGGAGAACACCAGCTGCGAGAAGATCCGCAGTCCCAGCAGTCCGATACTGGTCGCCACCGCTCCCGGGACCAGGGCCCGCCAGCGGACCCGTCCGCCGAGCAGCAGACGCTGCGAGGCGATGAAGAACAGGCAGGTGCCGAAGAGGTCGCCCAGTGCGCCGAGGATCGTGCCGAAGACGTCGTCCGACGGCGCGGGGATCACCACGAGCAGCCCGAGGTAGCAGACCAGCAGGGCGAGCCAGACGACGTGCCGCCACATGGTGTGCCAGCGGGCGGTCGGCAGGTCCCACACCTTCTCGTAGCCGGTCTGCACGGCCGAGCCGAAGGTCAGGCCGAACGCGGCGAGGGCGGCCAGCCCGAAGGCGGTGGTCCGCTCCAGCGCCAGGTCCGCGGCGCCGAAGACCATCTCGATCCTGGTACGCGAGTACGCCGTCACCCCGAGGGCCTGGCCGAGCCACCGGCCGAACCCGGATCCGCTGCCGGGCGCCGCGGCCGCCACGACCACCAGCAGCGGCACCAGGGTGAGGAATCCGAGGGCCGCGAAGCCCATCGCCCGATGCATCAGCTCCATCTCCCGGCCGCGGCTCCAGGCCAGCCCGACGTAGGAGCCCTGGAGCCGGTCGTGGAGCTGCCGGAGGGTCGAGATCACGCCTCATGCACTACCCGGACGTGTCCGTCGGCTCCCGGGAGCCGGACCGAAATGGGCCCGAAGGGGTGGTTTCGTTCGCTCCGATCCCTCCGGCGTCGGCCTCACGCCCGGTGCGCGGGTGTGTTCGCCCCGTGGCTCCAGGGCCCCCGCTGACGTGCCGTATCCGCCGTCTGGTCAACTGTGGCGCATGACGCGCACCCTGTACCTGCTCTGTTCGGCCGCCCCGCCGGTCTTCGACGTCGCCCGCGTGATCGAGGACGCCCAGGCACGCGGCTGGGACGTGTGTCTCGGTCTGACCCCGACGGCGGCCCACTGGCTGGCGGAGGGCACCGACGGCCTGGCCGCACTCACCGGGCACCCGGTCCGCAGCCGGTACAAGATGCCGGCGGACCCGGACGTGTGGCCGGAGGCGGACGCGATCCTCGTCGCCCCGGCGACGTTCAACACGGTCAACGGCTGGGCGCTCGGGCTCACGGACCGGTTCGTCGTCGGCGTGGCCGCCGAGGCCATCGGGAAGGGCACCCCGCTGGCGGTCATGCCGTGCGTGAACACGGCGTACGAACGGCACCCGCAGTTCGAGCAGAGCATCGCCGTCCTGCGCGACGCGGGTGTGCGGGTGCTGTACGGCGAAGGCGGCTTCATCCCCCACCCGCCGGGCCTGGGCGGTATGGAGCCGTACCCGTGGGAACTGGCCCTGGACGCCATGGACGACCTCGTCCGGCAGGACTTCTGGCCGGCCGGCTGAACCGCAGCCGAAACCGCCGGGTGGCGTGGTCCCCGAGCAGGGAGGGCCGCGTGACCCCGGACGCTCCTGCGCACCGCGGACGGTCACGGCGACCGTGCGCGGCATCGGCGCTCGGCAGCTGCCGCCCGGCCGGCTTCGCAGGGTCTCCGGCCCGGCGGACACCGTCGCCGGTGCGCGACGCGACCGGCGACCGGATCAGCAGCTGATGCCTGAACCGTCGGGCATCGCCTCGGTGGACCAGGAGAACCAGGTGCGGGCGTCCACGCCGAGCAGGGACGCCGGGTGCGGTTCCGTGCCGTAGTACTCGCGGAGCTGCTCGGGGGAGGCGAAGTCGAGGGTGATGCTCGGACGGTCGGCGGATTGGAAGCAGAAGACGACGAAGCCGGCGCCGAACGCCGTGTCCAGGTTGCCGGCCGGGTGCCATCCTGCCGCGGCCGCCTCCCGCCGGTAGTACTCCAGGACTTCCTTCCTGGTCCCGCCGTACGCGTAGAACCGCGTCGCGGTGAGCCAGGCGCCCCCGGTGTCGTCCACGCAGCGGGCCCCGGCCCACGGGTCGCCGGCGATGGACACGGCGCCCTTCGGGCGCAGTTCCAGGGCGGGCAGCTGGTCGAGCTCGGCCACGGCCGCCTCCGTTCCCCCACAGTCTTCGAACGGGGGGAGGAGGGAACATCCGCTCAGGCCGGTTCCCACGAGCACGGCCGCCAACAACGCCCGCGCGGCAAGCATGTTCATGGCGAGATTATGACCCTTCCCGGGAGCCTTCCGGTCCGCCGGCCTCGCGCAGGACCCGCCTGGCCACACTCCACCACGCGCCATCGCCGCCGACAGAGGCTGTTCGGCGTCGAGTTGGTGGTCCGCCCAGACGTAGCCTTCGGGGAGCGGTTACTGAGCTTGTACTCGTGGTGTCGCGACCGGACACCGGTGGTGCACGGTGAAGACCTACTCCCAGGTGCCGTCGGTGACCCAGACTGGCAGCCGGTCGTGGAGGCGCTGACACGAGCTGAACCGCTCGGACAGGTCCATCCACGGTGTGCCGATCCGGCACTTGAACGCGATCACGTCGATCACCTGACGGCGGTCACTTCATCGCCCATCCCGCTTGGGCATCCGGCCCAGCAGCAAGGGCTCAATGGGTGCCCGCTCGGCGTGATTAAACGGCGCATATCCAACCAACCATCAGATGATCCTCAGGAAACGGCCTAACCGCACCTGGCTGAGAGACGACCGTGTCCGCGTCCTGCTCGACTCGTACGCTCGCCCCCGACCTTGGCTTCATGTCATGCGGCTTCCTTGAAGCCCCACGACCACGACACAGACACCCACGACAAGCCTTCCCCGCTTGGCCGATGCCGCCTTGACGAGACGCCGTTTCACACAAGGGCCATAATTAATCCCACAGGCATGAAGCCCTCAGACCGATCTTGCGCGTCCACCCCGAGTTACACGATCACAGACGCCGATCACCCCCTGCATGGATGCAAAGTGCGACTCTGCGTAGTCTCAAAACGAATTATGGCAGAGAAACGGAATTACGGTCATGAAGCAGACACTGAATCTCGAATGGGCTCCAGCGACTGGTATGGCGGCTGGGACTGCGCTTGGGTGGTCGGTGATAGCGGATGGCACGGTCTCGCATCCGGCCCTGACGTCGACCAATCTGCAAACGCAGATGCGAAGGACACGCTTCGCGAGCAAGTCCGGCGCGAACGCGAGCGCCGGGCTCATCAGCAGCGATGCGCTCTGCTGGCGAGGAAATGCTGCCAGTCTGGGCGGTTTTGTCTTCGCGGCGCGCTTCAGCATGTCGAGCAACGTGGAGAAGAGCCGGGCCTTCGTTGGGCTGTCTTCGAGTTCGTCCTCACTCATGAGTACCGAACCGAGCGTAGCCTCGGTGGATGCGTTCGGCATCGGGTTCGATTCGACTGATCCTTCCGGTGGAAACTGGATCCTCATTCGCAAAAATGCTTCGATGCGCGTCAAAGAGGCACTCGGTGCTACTACGATCGCCAGCGCCTCGAGTGGCCTCTCGCTTCCGCAGGAGACCATTAACGTCGTGTCGACCTCGGGATTTCCGCCGGTGGGCACCATTTCCGTCACGACCAGTGCTGGCGTGGAAACTGTGTATTACGCGGGTGTCACCGCTACCTCTTTCACCAAGTGCACCGGCGGTACGGGAGCGATGTCGGCGGGTGGCGCGGTTGCCCTTGCCAGCACGCAGATTGCCGCAGGCTCGGCCGGACAGTCCCTACCCTTGGCGACGACGATCAACGTCGCCTCGACCGCCGGCTTCGCCTCTTCGGGAATCGTCTACGTCACGACGAGCAACGGCAACCAGGTCGTCACCTACACGGGCACGACGGGAACGTCGTTCATGGGATGCGCGGGGGGTACGGGCACAATGTCGGCGGGCGGAATGGTCACCGCTTCGGCGGCCTGGAGGAATATCAGCGATGTCTACGATCTCACGATCAGCGCCGCGCCCTACGGAACGCAGATAGTGGTTTCGTTGATGAACCTCTCGACGGGCACGGTAGTCCTCAACAACGTCGCCTACTCGAGCAGCCTGCCGGCGAACACAGCCTTCCTCTACGCCCACGCCGAGATCGGCGCCGCCGCGGCGGGCGCCTCCACGCGGCTTGAGCTCGCCGGGATGTCGCTCGTTGAGAAACGAGGATCGTCCCTAGGAACCCTAGAGCCGCTCGGCGGATGGTACGACGTCACGGACTATGGTGCGACGGGCGACGGGCAATGGGACGACACCGCCGCGATCAACGCTGCCATCCGAGCGGCCAAGAACCTCGTAACGTGGAATGGAGACCATACCGCTGGTGGCAGAGTCTATTTTCCCCCCGGTAGGTACCGGTGCGCCGGCCAGATCCTGATCGACGGATCCGTATCGCTTCAGGGGGCAAAGGGGGAGGGGGCATATCCAGCCGTCACCTTGCTCTTTGATGAGAACCTCACCGTTCCTCAAAACGGACTCGTCCGCGTCAAGATGGGCACCTCGAGGACTGGTGGTAAGACTGGCGGGTTTCTAACGATTTCAGACATTGCGGTCGTGCAGGGACGGACCGCTGCGCGAGACAAGCTGATGACGGTTGCCGGGATCTTGATCAATGCCCCGTTCGTGCAGTTGCACAACGTCATGGTGTCCCAGATCCAGGGGCACGGGATCGAGATTACGAGTTCCGTAACCGATGTCCCCCGCATCGACAGGAATGCGGACTCGTGGCTGCTTTCTGGTCAAATTCGGCTTTCATCTAACGTCGGCCACGGCCTCTATACACATGGCGAAGACTCCAGCGCGGGCGCGAGCGTCGGCCTCATCGATGCGCGTGGCAATGGCGGGTACGGCGTCTACGAGGATAGCTTCCTCGGCAACTACTACGCGGCGATCCACACGATCGGCAACGGGATATGGCATGCGGACGCAGTTGTGACCCCGCACGGGGACAAGTGGCTATGTGACGCTGCGGCTCTCATCTATATGGACGACGTCCCAAACGGACATAATGGACCCATCCCTTCCAGCTCGAAGCCGATCTGGCAGCCGAATAGTGAGATCACGCGTGGGGAGCTCTGCATCCCGACGTGGTCGAGGAACACTTGGTTTCTCTACCGCGCAACGCATGTCGATCCGACCAATAACAGAACACATCCGACGCTAGAACCTACCTGGCCTAAAACGATCGGCGCTGTCGTTCCCGACGGTGGCATCGAGTGGACTTGTTGGCGCGAGCTCGGTGGTGCTGTCAGCAATGGCGCGAGAAGTACGTCTCCGGGGACCCTGCTCTCCAATAACCTGACCGAGTACGGAAGCATCTACACTGAGGGTGACCAAAACCAGGTGTATCTCGCTACACCCGCGCGAGTCCCTGAGTCGAGTCCGTATCGACTCGACGCGCGAAGCGCGCCGCCGAAGCGAGCTTCGGCAACGAATATGCCGATCGAGATTCAGAACCCGTACGCGGTCGGCAACCATCTAGACGCCACTAAAAGTCACACGTTCGTCGGCCTGGGGAGGTGGGCCTTCGGCAATCGTACGCCAGTCGGTATCGATCCTGACGTCATCTTCCGATGGGGCGCTAACAAACTTCCGTCGACTCCGAACGACGATGCCGGGGTATGGCTCGGAGATTTCTTGGAACACGAGTTCAGGTATCGCGGCAAGGTCGCCGACGGCATCTATCGATATGAGCAGCGATGGCGAACAGAATTGGACAAGGCCCCGGGCTTCCAAACATGGCACTCATACCAGATTAACGGTACACGGGGAGCGCAGCTTCAGCCCGCGGCATTCATTGTCCCATCTCTTTGGATCGGCAACCAGATGGGGCCGACACACGAGACGCGGATCGGCGCGGTGCACTCGCAAGCAGGGAAACCATACTTCGCCAACGCGAGCCTAGCAGGCCGCGGATACTTCCCGTCCGGCTCGATCCTCTTCAACAAGGACTATCCGACGAACGGCCCCATTGGGTGGATTGCCAAAGAGGATTGCGGCGTCCGCATGGCGGGAGCGCAAGGCCTGTTTCAGGCCTCCAGACACTTCTGGGCCGGCCTTGTCTGCGGGGTAACTGACGGTGGTGTATGGGTCGCACTCAACCAAGGGCGCGACCCCAATGCATCCCAAACCACCTTCCTTGCGCTGACGTCGACACCAGGTGCTACGTACAGCACCGGCGCAATCAATTGGAAGTGCGTTGGCACGAGTAGTGGCAACCCGAACTCGTGGGAAGACTTGGGCCCCACTACGTCGGCGACCAGCTGGTCGCATGTTGGCAACGCCCGTCGAAAAGAATACGAGAACATCGCCAACATCCAGACGTCGGCCGCGACAGTCACGAGTCTGTTCACATGGGCGATTCCAGATGAAGCCGTGTCCACGATCACGGCCGAGGTAGAGGCCATCAAGACCGACGGGAGCGCGACCGCGTCCTATATCCGTCGAGTGCGCGTCAAACGAGACGGTGGCGCGGTTACCGTTGGCACCGTCGACACGACGTGGACCGACGAGGAGGCTGCTTTCGCCGGTTGCGACGTGACAATCGACAACATCGGGAGCACGGGGCGTGTGCGCGTTACCGGCATCGCGGCGACGCCGATCGACTGGTCGTGCAAGGTCAGACGCTCAGAGACCACGCACACTACGTGACCCGTAGAGCTCGTAACACGATCACGAGTCGGGCTTGTTGAGGCGTCGCCAGCAGATGAGGCTGCAGTCGCGGGAGACGAACGCGTCGTGGAGTTCGGTGCGGCGTTCCCATCGGACGGCGAGTCGTTTGAACTGGTGGAGCAGGGCGAAGGTCTGTTCCACGACGTAGCGGAGCTTGCCCATGCCCTTGATGTTCGGGGATCCCTTGCGGGAGATGACGGGCAGCATCCGGCGTTTGCGCAGCTCGTCGCGGTTCGGGCTGGAGTCGTAACCCTTGTCTCCGAACAGGGCCTTGGGACGACGGCGGGGGGCGGCCTGTCACCGGTGGGATGCCGTCGACCAGGGCAAGGGTCTGGGTGACGTCGTTGACATTCGCCGCAGTCGTGATGACCTTGAGCGGTGTGCCGCGTCCGTCGCAGATCAGGTGGTTTTTGCTGCCCGTCTTCCGCCGGTCGACCAGCGACGGACCGGTTTCGGTGCTCTTTCGCGCGGATGTGGGAGCCGTCCACGCATGCCCTGGACCAGTGGAGCCGGCCGGCCGTTCAGCTCGGCGAGGAGAATCCGGTGCAGCTGGTCGAAGACCCCGGCTTGCTGCCAACGCTCAAGGCGCCGCCAGCAGGTCTGTTCGGACCCGAATCCCAGCTCAGGCGGCAGGAGTTGCCAGGCGATATCGTTGCAGAGCACGTACAAGACGCCTTGCAGGCACAGTCGGTCACCTACCGGTCGAGGCCCCGGCGACCTCGTCGGCCGGGGCGGCAACAGCGGCTCGATACGTGCCCACAAGTCGTCGTCCACGATCCATGGTCGAGTACTCACACCATCCCGAACGGCGGAATCGTCACACCGGTCACGCCCGATCAGGACATCTCACCGAGATCCTGCTACGAGCTCGTAGCGGAAAACCAAAAGTGACCGTTACTGAGTCTGTAGCCGTGTCGGCCGGGTGAGCCCTGTTCCGGTGAGGCATCCGTCGATGATGGCGCCGCGGTATTGGAGCTGGCGGAGGCCGCGTCGGAGCCGGCGTATGAGGTGGCTCGGGTCAGTGAAGGCCGCGTTGGCCTGGGTGGTCCGGCGGAGGATCGACCAGATGCCTTCCACGGGGTTGAGGTCGGGCGCGTAAGACGGCAAGTGATAGGCGGTGAGCCAGTCCTGCGCGTCAATGAAAGCCCTCATGCGGCGGTCTTTGTGGGTGTTCAAGTTGTCCCAGACCAGGACGATGGGTGCGCCGAGCTGCTGGTGGGCGGCGATGAGGAGGTCGCAGTATTCGGTCCAGGCGAAGCTCTTGCGACCGCCGCTTTTGTGATCGTCATGCTGTCTGGGCCGGTAGATCAGGCGGGAGCGTTCGCCGGGTTTGTAGCAGCACAGGGCGGCGATGGAGAAGCGGCGCTGGGAACGGCCGCGGACCCGGATGACGGGTGTGGTGCCGCGTTTGCTCCAGGTGCGGGCGGTCGGCGGCGTCATCGAGAATCCGGCTTCGTCCTCGAAGACGATCCAGGCCCCGAGCGCCGCCGCGGTGTTTCCACGTGCGGCCACACGTCCTTCATCCAGCCGGCCACCGCCGCCTCGTCGCGTTCGACCGCGCGGCGGGCCGGAACCTGATGGCTCCAGCCGTGTCTGCGCAGCATCTGCGAGATCCCCGACAGCGTCATGGACTTGTGGAACCTGCGGCCGATCAGGGTTTTGATCCTGGCCAGCGTCCATCGCTGGTCCGACCAGCCGTGCGCGACCGGGCCCCGGGCCAGCTCCTCCTCGAGCACGGCGAACAGTGCGTCGCTCAGTTTCGGCCTGGACGCCGGTCCGCGGGATCGAACCCCGTTCCGACCGGCCGGCTTCCAGGCCCGCCGCCATCGCTGGACCGAGCGGATGCTGACCCGTAACTCCTTCGCGATGTCCGTACTGCCCCACCCGGCGGCGAACATCGCCGCTGCTTCCATCCGGATCCGCTCACGAAACGCTTGCCTCTCCGCGGTCAGACCCCCACCCTGCGGATACCTCATACACCCGGCAGACCGCGACGATCGCCGATCGTCAGCCCCTACGACAACCCGCCTTCAAGATCAGTAGTGGGCGCATCGCGCCATGTGGGCCGGAGCCGGGAGCCTGCGGGGCCGTGGTGACAGCCCTGTGACCTGCGGAAGTCCGCGTCAGGAGGCCGGAGGCCGGCCGGCGGTGCGCAGGTCGACGAGTCTCTTGATCTTGCCCACCGAGCGTTCCAGCGTCTCCGGGTCGACCACCTCGACCCGGACGGACACCCCGATCCCCGCCTTGACCGCCTGGACCACGGCCGTCGCCGCGCTCTCCCGCAGGGCGGTGTCCGATTCCCGGCGCGCCTCCACCCGGACCGTCAGGGTGTCCATCCGGCCCTCCCGGGCCAGTCTCAGCTGGAAGTGGGGCGCGAGCCCCGGCGTCCGCAGCAGGATTTCCTCGATCTGGGTCGGGTACAGATTCACCCCCCGCAGGATGATCATGTCGTCGCTGCGGCCCGTGACCTTCTCCATCCGGCGGAAGGCCGGACGGGCCGTGCCGGGGAGCAGTCGCGTCAGGTCCCGGGTGCGGTAGCGGATGACCGGCATGGCCTCCTTGGTGAGGGAGGTGAACACCAGCTCCCCGAGCTCACCCTCCGGCAGCACCGCACCCGTCAGCGGATCCACCACCTCCGGATAGAAGTGGTCCTCCCAGATGTGCAACCCGTCCTTGGTCTCGACGCACTCCTGCGCCACGCCCGGCCCGATGACCTCGGACAGGCCGTAGATGTCCACCGCGTTCATGTCGAGGCGCTCTTCGATCTCGCGGCGCATCTCCTCGGTCCACGGCTCCGCACCGAAGATCCCCGTCCGCAGCGAGGTGGCGCGCGGGTCGATGCCCTGACGCTCCATCTCGTCCAGCAGGGTCAGCATGTAGGACGGGGTCACCATGATGACCTCCGGCCGGAAGTCCTCGATGAGCCGGACCTGGCGGTCCGTCATCCCGCCCGAGGCGGGCACGACCGTACAGCCGAGGCGTTCGGCGCCGTAGTGCGCGCCCAGCCCGCCCGTGAACAGGCCGTAGCCGTAGGCGATGTGGACGATCTGGCCCGGCCGCCCGCCCGCCGCCCGTATCGAACGGGCCACGACATCGGCCCAGGTGGAGAGGTCCCGCTCGGTGTAGCCCACGACGGTCGGCCGGCCTGTGGTGCCGCTGGAGGCGTGGATGCGGCGCACCTCGGAACGCGGCACCGCGAACATCCCGAAGGGGTACTGGTCGCGCAGATCGGCCTTGGTGGTCAGGGGGAACAGGGCGAGATCGGCCAGGGAGCGGCAGTCGTCGGGATGCACCCCCGCCTTGTCGAACGCCTGCCGGTAGAACGGCACCCGCTCGTACGCGCGGTGCAGGGTCTCCCGCAGTCGTCTGAGCTGGAGGGCGGCCAGCTCGTCGTGGTCCAGCCGCTCACCCTCGTCGTGGAATCCCGCCCGCACCGCCATGTCGTCACCTCATCGTGAGTGGGCCCCCGAGAACCCGACCGATCATTCGGTAGATTGCCAGGACTCCGCAGGGTAAATCAATGACTCGAACGAGTGATCGTCTGGTCTGATGGCCTCCATGCCGATTTTCACCACGTACGACGGAACCGAACTGGTCTACCGCACCCTGGGCGAAGGGCCGCCCCTGGTCTGCCTCCCGGGCGGCGCCATGCGCGCCTCGCGCTACCTGGGCGACCTCGGTGGACTGGCCGCCGGGCGCACGCTGATCCTCCTCGACCTGCGCGGCACCGGCGACTCCGCGATGCCGGCCGACGAGTCGACGTACCGCGTGGACCACGAGGTCGCCGACGTCGAGGCGCTCCGCGTCCACCTGGGCCTGGAACGCATGGACGTGCTGGCCCACTCGGCGGCCGGCAACCTCGCGATGCTGTACGCGGCCGCGCACCCGCAGCGGCTGGGCCGGACCGTCCTGGTCACCCCCACCGCATGGGTGCTGGACCTCGTGAGCACCGCGGAGGACCGGCTGGCGGCGGCCCGCCTCAGGGCCGGGACCGAGCTGTACGACACGGCCGTCGAGGCGTACGGCCGCATCCTCGGCGGCGCCGACACGGCCGAGGAGTGGGACCGCGCGGCGCCCCTCTTCTACGGCCGCTGGGACGACGTCGCTCAGGCGCACGATGCCGCGGGCGAGCACGAGCAGAACGAGAAGGCGGCCGCGGCCTACGTCGGCCCCGGCGCCTGCGACCCGGCGGCGGTCCGGGAGGCCCTGCGACAGCTCGCGGGGGAGGTGCTGGTGCTGGCGGGCGCACTGGACGGCAACCCGCCGCCCGGCCTCGCCGAGCGGATCGCGGCGGCGTTCCCCGCCGGGATCCTCGACGTCCGGCCGGGCGCCGCGCACTTCCCGTGGCTGGACGACCCCGACGGCTTCGCGGAGCGCGTCGAGCGTTTCCTGGCCACCGGGGCCTGACCCGGGCGACAGGCGCTGCGACGGGCGCGGTCGGCCGGTGCGTTCGGGCGAGGCGGTCGGCCGGCGCGGTCGGGCGGCGTGTTCGGGTGGCACGGTCAGGCTGGCGCGGTCGGGGGCACCGCACGTGGTGGGGCGCCCTCCGGCCCGTACCCGCCGGTTCCCTCAGCTCGCGCTGCCGGTGTCCGCCTCCGTCGCGACCGCCTTCGCCCAGCGGTAGTCCGCCTTGCCGCTCGGGGAACGCTGTATGGCCGGCGCGATGACCAGCTGCCGCGGAATCTTGTAGCCCGCGAGCCTGGTGCGGCAGTGGCTCTGGATCTCGTCCAGCGTCGGCGCCGCGGCTCCCGGCCGTACCTGGACCACCGCGGCCACATGGCTGCCCCAGGTCGCGTCGGAGACCCCCGCCACCAGGGCGTCGTACACGTCGGGGTGCGACTTCAGCGCCTGCTCGACCTCTTCCGGATAGACCTTCTCACCGCCCGTGTTGATGCACTGCGAGCCGCGCCCGAGGACCGTCACGATGCCCTGCTCGTCGACGGTCGCCATGTCACCGAGCAGCACCCACCGCTCCCCGCCCTTCTGGAAGAAGGTGTCGGCGGTTTTCTCCGGGTCGTTGTAGTAGCCGAGCGGTACGTGGCCGCGCTGCGCCAGGCGCCCCGGCTCGCCGACCGCCACCGGCTCGTGCGTCACCGGATCCACCACCTGCGTACGGTCGTTGACCTCCAGGCGGAAGCCCTTCTCCGGGCCGGAGTCGTCCGTCGCGCGGCCGTTGGAACCGGACTCGGAGGACCCGAAGTTGTTCAGGAGCAGGACGTTCGGCACCAGGCTCTGGAATTCGGCGCGCACCGTCTCGGACATGATCGCCCCGGACGAGGAGACGCTGAACAGCGAGGACAGGTCCGTGCCCCGCAGCGGACCGTTCAGGGCGTCGATGAGCGGCCTGAGCATCGCGTCGCCGACCAGCGACACGCTCGACACCTTCTCCTTCTCGATCGTGCGCAGCACCTCCTCGGGGACGTACTTGCGGTGGATGACCACCCGCTGGCCGTAGTTGAAGGCGATGAACGAGGTCAGTGTCGACGTCCCGTGCATCAGCGGGGGAGCGGGGAAGAAGGTGAGCCCGGCGCCGCGCGCCGCCACCCGCTCGGCCAGCTCCTCCGGCCGTTTCACCGGTTCGCCCGAGGGCTCACCGCCGAAGAGCCCCGCGAAGAACAGGTCCTCCGCCCGCCACATCACGCCCTTGGGCATGCCCGTGGTGCCGCCGGTGTAGATGATGAACAGGTCGTCGGCGCTGCGCGGCGGGAACCCGCGCGCGGGCGAGCCGGCCGCCTCCGCGTCCGGGAAAGCGACCGGTGCGATCGACGGCTCCGGAGCCCCCTCGGGAGTCTCGCCGACCCGGATCAGGTGCCGCAGCCGCGGCGTCTTCGGCAGCGCGGCCGCCACCCGCCCGGTGAACTCGCCCTCGAAGACGAGCGCGGCGAGGTCGGCGTCGTTGTAGAGGTAGACCAGTTCCTCCTCCACGTACCGGTAGTTGACGTTCACCGGGACCAGCCGGGCCTTCAGGCAGGCCAGGACGGTCTGGAGGTACTCGATCCCGTTGTAGAGGTGCAGCCCCAGGTGCTCGCCGGCCACCAGACCGCTGTCCAGCAGGTGGTGTGCGATCCGGTTCGCCGCCGCGTCCAGTTCCGCGTACGTGAGGCGGCGCTCGGCGCCGGTCCCGGGGTGGTCCACGTACACGAGGGCCTCGCGGTCCGGGACCACGTCCACGACCGACTCGAACAGGTCGGCAAGGTTGTACTCCACCGTTCCTCCTGACCCCGTTGCTCCCGATGACTGGCCCCCGTGGCCGGCTGCTCAGGCGGTCATTAGAGCGCCGTGGCCGGCAACTGGGAAGGGAACCGCCCAAGAAATCTGACTGAGTGTCAGAAAACTATTGAACTGCACCCTCCCCTACTGCAACCTGTTCTAGGTCTTGAGATGGGAGGACGGCAATGGGTGGGACGGAACACCTGACCGTGGAACGCCGTGGCGCCACGCTGGTGCTCACCATGAACAGGCCCGAGGCGAAGAACGCGCTCTCGCTGCCGCTGCTGGTGGGGCTGTACGACGGCTGGCTGGAGGCGGACGCCGACCACGAGATCCGCTCGGTGGTCCTGACCGGTGCGGGCGGGGACTTCTGCGCCGGCATGGACCTCAAGGCACTGGCCGGCAAGGGCATGGCCGGCGACCAGTACCGGGACCGCCTCAAGGCCGATCCCGACCTGCACTGGAAGGCGATGCTCCGGCACCATCGGCCGCGCAAGCCGGTGATCGCGGCGGTGGAGGGCTACTGCGTGGCCGGCGGCACCGAGATCCTCCAGGGCACCGACATCCGGGTGGCGGCCGAGGGCGCCACCTTCGGCCTCTTCGAGGTCAAACGGGGACTCTTCCCGATCGGCGGCTCCACGGTGCGGCTGCCCCGGCAGATCCCGCGCACGCACGCGCTGGAGATGCTGCTGACCGGGCGCCCGTACTCGGCCGAGGAGGCCGCGCGGATCGGGCTCGTCGGGCGGGTCGTCCCCGACGGTACGGCGCTCGAGGCGGCCCTGGAGATCGCCGAGCGGATCAACGCGTGCGGGCCGCTGGCGGTCGAGGCGGTCAAGGCGTCGGTCTACGAGACCGCCGGGCTGACGGAGGCGGAGGGGCTGGCCTCCGAACTCCTGCGAGGCTGGCCGGTCTTCGACACGGCGGACGCGAAGGAGGGGGCGCGGGCCTTTGCCGAGAAACGGGCCCCGGTGTACCGGCGGGAGTAGCTCGGGCCTGGCCGGGCCCGTGCCCGTGTTTGTGCCCGTGGCCACCCGTGGCCGTGGCCGTGTCCGTGCCCGGGTGCGGCGCCGCTGCCGGGGGCTCCGCGCTGGACCCCCGCGCCTCAAACGCCGGCGGGGCTGGAAAGTCGGGGCTCCGCCCCTACACCGGTCCTCGGACGCTGGCGGGGCGGGAAGGTCGGGTTCCGCCCCCGGACCCCCGCGCCTCGAAGTCGGCGGGGCTGGAAGGTCGGGCTCCGCCCCCGAACCCCCGCACGTCGGACGCCGGCGGGGCCGGCTTTTGCCGTACGCCGTACCCGGAATCAATCGCATCGGAGACTCACCATGACAGCAGCCTCCCCACCGGAGGTGCTCCGCGCGCCTCTCGTCGTCGAGTTCCCCTTCACCCGGTCCCTCGGGCCGGTTCAGGGCGCGTTCCTCACCGGCCTGCGCGAGCGGGTCGTGCTCGGCGTGAAGACCTCCGACGGCAAGGTGGTGGTCCCGCCCGTCGAGTACGACCCCGTCACCTCCGAGGAGGTCCGCGAACTCGTCGAGGTCGCCGCCACCGGCACTGTCACCACCTGGGCCTGGAACGACCGGCCCCGCCCGAACCAGCCCCTCGGCACCCCCTTCGCCTGGGCCCTGGTCAAGCTCGACGGCGCCGACACCGCGCTCCTGCACGCCCTCGACGCCCCCGGCCCCGACGCCGTGCACACCGGCATGCGCGTCCGCGTCCGCTGGGCCGCCGAACGCACCGGCGCCATCACCGACATCGCCTGCTTCGAACCGGACGAAACCCCCGCCGCCGCGACCGGGGCCACCCCCCACGACGGCGTCTTCCAGGACGCCGTCACCGGCATCGTCGCCGAGGCCCGCCTCGACTACGTCTACAGCCCCGGCCGCGCCCAGACCGCCTACATCAACGCCCTCTCCGAGCGGCGGACCGTCGGCGAGCGCTGCCCCTCCTGCCGCAAGGTGTACGTCCCGCCGCGCGGCGCCTGCCCCACCTGCGGGGTCGCCACCACCGACCGGGTCGAGGTCGGTCCGGCCGGCACGGTCACCACCTTCTGCATCGTCAACATAAAGGCCAAGAACCTCGACATCGACGTTCCCTACGTCTACGCCCACATCGCCCTCGACGGCGCCGGCCTCGCCCTCCACGGCCGGATCGGCGGCATTCCGTACGACCAGGTCCGCATGGGCCTGCGCGTCGAGCCCGTCTGGACGGAGGGCGGCCGCTACCCCGACCACTACCGCCCCACCGGCGAGCCGGACGCGGACTACGAGGCGTACAAGGAGCTCATCTGATGACCGCGCCCAGGACGAGCAGGTACGCGCGCGACGTGGCCGTCGTCGCCTTCGCGCAGAGCGACCACCTGCGCCGCACCGACGAGCTCAGCGAAGTCGAGATGGTCATGCCGGTCCTCCACGAGGTGCTGGCCGCCACCGGACTGAAGGCCGGGGAGATCGGCTTCACCTGTTCCGGATCCAGCGACTACCTGGCCGGCCGTGCGTTCTCCTTCACCATGACCCTCGACGGGGTCGGCGCCTGGCCGCCGATCTCCGAGTCCCACGTCGAGATGGACGGCGCCTGGGCCCTCTACGAGGCCTGGGTCAAGATCCAGACCGGCGAGGCGGACACCGCGCTCGTCTACTCGTACGGGAAGTCCTCGCCCGGCTCCCTGCGCGACGTCCTCACCCGCCAGCTCGACCCGTACTACCTCGCCCCGCTCTGGCCCGACGCGGTGGCCCTGGCCGCCCTCCAGGCCCAGGCCCTCATCGACGCGGGTGAGACCGACGAGTCCGCCCTGGCCGCCATCGCGGCGCGCAGCCGGGCCGACGCCGCGGCCAACCCGCACGCCCAGCTGCGCGGCGCCGTCCCGCAGGGCGACTACCAGGTGCGGCCGCTGCGGACCGGGGACTGCCCGCCCGTCGGCGACGGCGCGGCCGCCGTGGTCCTCGCCGCCGGCGACCTCGCGCGGCAGCTGTGCGAGCGCCCCGCCTGGATCACCGGCATCGACCACCGCATCGAGGCGCACGGCCCGGGCCTGCGCGACCTCACCGACTCGCCGTCCACCCGGATCGCCGCGCGGCACGCGGGCGTCTTCGACGCGCCGGTGGAC
Source organism: Streptomyces yangpuensis (assembly GCF_024666385.1). Classification (NCBI taxonomy): domain Bacteria; kingdom Bacillati; phylum Actinomycetota; class Actinomycetes; order Kitasatosporales; family Streptomycetaceae; genus Streptomyces; species Streptomyces yangpuensis. Next base: position 711,238 of record NZ_CP102514.1, on the reverse strand, counting down.
ACGGCGGAACTGCACGCGCCGTTCTCCTCCCAGGAGGTGGTGCTCCGCAAGGCCCTCGGGCTCGGCGGCATCGGCACAGACACCGGTGCAGACACCGGCACAGATACCGGCACGGACCCCGGCACCGGCCCCGGCACCGAAACCGGCCCCGGCACGGTGGCCGTCAATCCGTCCGGCGGGGCGCTCGCCGCCAATCCGATGATGGCCGCCGGCCTGATCCGCATCGGCGAGGCGGCCGCGCGCATCCACCGGGGCGCATCCGACCGGGCCGTCGCCCACGCCACCTCCGGCCCCTGCCTCCAGCAGAACCTGGTCGCCGTCCTGGAAGGGGACCCAAGGTGAACAAGGAGCCCGTCGCCGTCGTCGGCATCGGCCAGACCAAGCACGTCGCGGCCCGCCACGACGTCTCCATCGCCGGACTGGTCCGCGAGGCCGCCGTGCGCGCCCTCGCCGACGCCGAGCTGACCTGGGCCGACATCGACGCGGTCGTCATCGGCAAGGCCCCCGACTTCTTCGAGGGGGTGATGATGCCGGAGCTGTACCTGGCGGACGCGCTCGGCGCGGTCGGCAAGCCGATGCTGCGCGTGCACACGGCCGGTTCGGTCGGCGGGTCCACCGCGCTCGTCGCCGCCAACCTCGTCGCCGCCCGCGTCCACCGCACGGTCCTCACCCTCGCCTTCGAGAAACAGTCCGAATCGAACGCCATGTGGGGGCTCTCCCTCCCCGTCCCCTTCCAGCAGCCCCTGCTCGCCGGCGCCGGCGGCTTCTTCGCCCCGCACGTGCGCGCGTACATGCGGCGCACCGGCGCGCCGGACGCGGTCGGCTCACTCGTGGCGTACAAGGACCGGCGCAACGCGCTGAAGAATCCCTACGCCCATCTGCACGAGCACGACATCACCCTGGAGAAGGTCCAGGCATCGCCGATGCTGTGGGACCCGATCCGGTACTCCGAGACCTGCCCGTCCTCCGACGGCGCGTGCGCCATGGTCCTCACCGACCGGGCGGGCGCGGCCCGTTCGCCGAAGCCGCCCGCCTGGGTGCACGGCGGGGCGATGCGCAGCGAACCCACCCTCTTCGCCGGCAAGGACTTCGTCTCGCCGCAGGCCGGCAAGGACTGCGCGGCCGACGTCTACCGGCAGGCCGGGATCACCGACCCGCGCCGGGAGATCGACGCGGTCGAGATGTATGTGCCGTTCTCCTGGTACGAGCCGATGTGGCTGGAGAATCTGGGCTTCGCCGAGGAGGGCGAGGGCTGGAAGCTCACCGAGGCCGGCGTCACCGAGCTCGACGGCGACCTTCCGGTCAACCCGTCCGGCGGGGTGCTGTCCACCAACCCGATCGGCGCGTCCGGCATGATCCGCTTCGCCGAGGCCGCCCTGCAGGTACGCGGCCAGGCCGGGGAACACCAGGTCCCCGGCGCCCGCCGGGCCATGGGGCACGCGTACGGCGGCGGCGCGCAGTTCTTCGCGATGTGGCTGGTGGGGGCGCAGGAACCGACCGGCTGAACGCAGTCGTCCGTCCCGCCCGGGTGCCGGACCGGTCACGAGTGACTCACCGTGGCCTGTGCGGCACCCGCCGCGATGGCTAACCTGGCCCCCGGACGACGTACCGGGAGGAGCACGCACGTGGCCGAGAGCATGACTTCACAACCCCTCGCCGGCTGGGGGAAGCCGGACCTCGATCTCACCGGGGCGGACTGGCAGTCGAGCAGCCGGGGAGCGGGTGACGTCCAGATCGCCTTCGTCGAGGGCTTCATCGCGATGCGCAACAGCGAGCGCCCCGAGAGCCCCTCCCTGATCTTCTCGCCGGACGAGTGGCACACGTTCGTACGCAACGCCCGGGGCGGGGAGTTCGACCTCACCTGACCGACACCACCGCCCCGCCCCCGCCGGGGCGGTGGACCCGGCAGGACGGGGCCGGCGTACGTGCTGCGTACCCTGGACCGACCCGGCCGGTCGGTAGGGTGGCGGGCATGAGCGGCGAGAGCGACCTGCGGAAACTGCTGAGCGGTATGCGCCCCGAGCTGAACGAGGGTGTGTACGTCTTCTGCACCGTCCCCGGCACGGCCGTCCCCGCCGGAACCGCGCCCGTCGCCACCGTCCTGGAGCCCGAGGGCCTCACCCTCGTCCTGCGCCAGGAGGAGGCCGACGCCGCCGGACTCGCCTACGACTACCCGGCCGGCTGGATCACCCTGCGCGTCCATTCCGCCCTCGACGCCGTCGGCCTCACCGCCGCCTTCGCCACCGAACTCGGCGCCCACGGCCTGAGCTGCAACGTCATCGCCGGACACCACCACGACCACCTCTTCGTGGCCGCGGACAGGGCCGCCGAGGCCGTGGCCCTCCTGGAAGACCTGGCGGTACGTTCCGGACAGGAACGATCGGCTTGAGAGCCCTCTCGAACACTCTTCGAAACCCGCTCGGAACCCTGCCGGATCCCCACCGGATCCCCGCCGGATCCCCGCCGTAGCCCCGTCGGAAAAGAAGATCGGATTCTTTCCGACAGTGGGATCCCCCGCGATGTGCGCGGGCGTACGCTGATCTCCCAGAACAGGCCTGGGGGGTACCAGCCATGACGGACCACCGGACGCGCACACGGCGCACCATGGTCGAACGCGAAGCCGAACTCGCCATCGTCGAAGAGGCCCTGGACCAGCTCACCGGTCCCGGGCCGGCCGCCGGCGGCGCGCTGCTGGCCTTCTCCGGGCCCGCCGGACTCGGCAAGACCACGCTGCTCGCCGAGCTGCGCCGCCGCGCACACGCCCGCTCCTGCACCGTCCTCGCCGCCCGCGGCGGCGAACAGGAGCAGAGCCAGCCCTTCCACGTCGCCCGCCAGCTCATCCAGCCGCAACTGGCCGGCCACTCCGAGCAGGAACTGCGCGCGGCCCTCGGCGGCTGGTACTCCATCGTCGGCCCCGCCCTCGGACTCTGCGCCCCCGAACAGGGCGCCCCGCCCGACCCGCAGGGCCTGCGCGACGGCCTCGACTGGGTCCTCACCCACCTCGTCGTCAAACGCGCCCCCGTCACCCTCGTCCTCGACGACGCCCACTGGGCCGACCCCGAATCCCTGAGCTGGCTCGCCGCCTTCGCCCCCCGCGCCGAACACCTCCCGCTGCTCCTCGTCGTCGCCTACCGCCCCGACGAACTGCCCGCGCACGCCGACGCCTTCCGTACGCTGCCGGGCCGGGCGGGACAGCGCCCGCTGCCCCTCGCCCCGCTCACCCCGGCCGCCGTCGCGGCCCTCGTCCGCGAGGCCCTCGGGGACCACGCCGACGACGCCTTCTGCCAGGAGGCGTGGGCCGTCACCACCGGCAACCCCTTCGAAGCGGTCGAACTCACCGCCAAGGTCCGGGGCAGGGGACTGCGGCCCGTCGAGGAGAACGCCGCCCAGCTGGCCGACCTCGCCGCCGCACAGCGCGGCAGCGGCCTCGTCGCCCGCCTCGAACGCCTCGGCCCCTCCACCGTCCGCTTCGCCTGGGCCTGCGCCGTCCTCGGCACCGCCATCCCGCAGGACATAGCCGCCCGGGTCGCCGCCCTCGGCAGCGAGGAGGCCGTCAGCGCCACCACCCGCCTGCGCGACGCGCGCATCCTGTCCGCCGCCGGATCCACGGCGAACCAGGAGGGCGAGGCCGGACTGGAGTTCGTCCACCCCCTCATCGCCACCGCCATCTACCGCGCCATCCCCGACGCGCTGCGCGTCGCCCTGCACGGGAAGGCCGCGGCCGCAGTCGTCGACGCGGGCCTCGGCTCCTCCGCCGCGGCCCGCCACCTGCTGGAGACCCATCCCGAGAACGACCCCTGGGTGGTGCGCACCCTGCGCGAGGCCGCCGCGGAGAACCTCCGCGCCGGAGCCCCCGACGCCGCCCGCCGCCAGCTCGCCCGCGCCCTGCGCGAGCCACCCGACTTCGACGAACGCGCCGCCGTACTGTACGAACTGGGCTGCGCCTCCCTGCTGACCGAGCCCGCCAACACCGTCAACCACCTCCGGGCGGCGCTCGCCGAGCCCTTCGACGACCCGGCCCTGCGCCAGGGCATCGTCATCCGGCTCGCCCAGGTCCTCGCGCACAGCGACCGCCTCGCCGAGGCCTCGGAATCACTCGCCCGCGAGATCGCGCGGACCCCGGACGTACGGGCCCGGCTGCGCCTGCAGTCCGAACAGTTCATGTGGGACGCCTTCAACGCCGCCGAGACCGACTCCCCGGCCCGCTCCCGGCGCCTCACCCGGCTCGCCGACCGCCTCACGGGCCGCGACCTCACCGAGCGGTACGTCATCGCCCTGCGCGCCTGGGACGCCTGCCTGCGGGGCGAACCGGTGGACGTGGTGCTGCACCACGCCGCCCGGGTACTGGAACGGCCCTTCAGCTGGGCCCACGAGGACCGCGGCTTCGAGGTCCCGGTACTGGCCGCCATGGTCCACATGTACGCCGACCGGCCCGGCCGGGCGGAGGAACTGTTCGAGGAGGGCACCGCCGAGTTCGAGCGCCAGGGCTGGCGCGGCGCCCACCTGTCCTTCGCCTACAGCCTGCGCGCCTACATCCGCTACCGGCGCGGACGGCTCGTGGAGGCCGAGGAACTGGCCCGGTCCGGCCTCCGGCTCGCCGAACGCGTCGGCCGGCGCACCCCTGTGCACTGGTACGCCATCGCGATCCTCCTCACGACACTGCTCGCCCGGGGCCGGGTCGACGAGGCCTGGGAGCTGGCACAGGAGCACGAGTTCGGCGCCCCCTTCCCGGCCGCCGTGGTCTTCCCCGACTCCCAGACCGTCTACGCCGAACTGCTGCTCGCCCGGGGCGAGGTGCGGGAGGCCGTCGCCGAACTGGAGGCCGTGGACCGGCGGCTGACCCCGCGCGGCATCCAGAACCCGGCCTGGTGCCCGTGGCAGCTGCACCTCGCGCGGGCCGTCGCCCCGGACGATCCGCAGCGCGCCCGAGCCCTCGCCGCCGACGCGGTCCGGCGCGCCAGGGCCTTCGGCGCCCCCTCCGCCGTCGGCCAGGCCCTCCGGGTGGCGGCGGAGGTCGCCGCGCCACAGGACCGGACCGAGCTCCTCCGGGAGGCGGTCACCCTGCTCTCGGCCTCACCCGCCGGCTACGAACTGGCCCGCGCCCTGGCCGCGCTCGGCTACGGGCTGCGCGACGCGGACCTGCTGACGACAGCGGTGGTCACGGCCCGGGAGTGCGGCGCCGACTGGCTGGTGGAGGCGGCGACCGAGACCCTGACGGGCCTGGGCGGCGCCCTGCCGCCCGCGCCGCCCCGGGCGGACTGGGTCACCGAGGAGGAGATCCGGGCCGCCGACCTCGCCGTGCGCACCGAGAAGGAGCCCGAGCCGGCGTCCCCGGACTGGGTGCTGTCCGCCGCCTGCCGCAAACTCGGCACCGACAGGTCCGGGCTGCGCGCCGCCCTGGAAGCCTTCGCCCGTAGCTCAGCGTGATCGCCGGCCGCCGCCGGGCGGTCAGGAGCGCCCCCATGGACCACATCGACAGAACCCTCCGCCCCGCGACCCGTCCGTCGCCGTCGTCGCCGCCACCCGGAGCGTCGAGGTCGGGGCACCGGCCCGCCGCACCTGGCAGCAGGCACCGCCGGGTACGGGGGAGAGGTACCGCTTCCGGCGTACGGGCGGCCCGGAATCCTGGACCGTCCTCTTCTCGGGTGACCAGGTGCTGCTGGAGCCGGGTTCCCCCGCGCCGGTGACCGGCGGGGCCGCCGGCTCCACCTGGGGCCCGGCCCGCTCCCTCCGGCGCCGCGTCCCGCCCACAGCCCCGCACGTCACGGGCGGCACAGCCCTGCCGGCGCACCGGTTCACCCCGGTCCCACCCGTCTGACGGGCCCGGTCGCGCGCGGGGGCGGGATGAAGGGCCCCCGGGCCGTGAAACTCCCGCGGCCACGTACCATGGCCGCATGTCCTTCCTCCGCCGCCACCGCGCCGCCACACCCGCCGGCCCGGACTTCGATGTCCTGGCCATGGACCCGGGGGACTGGCCGGGCAATCTCGGGGCCGGGCTGCTGCCCGCGCCCGACGGCAGCTGCCAGGGGGTCTTCCTCCGCTACGACCTGTTCGGCGGACGCGGCCCCGCGATGATCATCGGAAACCTCCCCGAGGGCTCCCCGGCCCGGGACCTCGCCGACGGCCAGGTCCCCTTCGAGGTGGCCCAGCTCCTCGACGCGCTGGAGAACGACGAGGACGTCGAGGTCACGGGCGTCGAGGACTGCCCCGTCATGCAGGGCGACAACCTCCTCATCGTCCGGAAGATCAAGCTTTCGGAGTCCCGCATCTCCTGCGTCCAGTTCGACCGCAGCGACAATGTCCTGGTCACCATCGCCAGCTGGGACCGCCCGATCACAGACGACCTCTACGCCCTCCTGAAGCCGCTCCCCGCCGAGCTCTTCCAGCAGGGCTGACCCCTCCCGGTCACCGGGACCGACCCGCGGGGCCCGTACCACCCCGCGCGGCCGGTCCCGCCCGATCACGCGTCCGCGATGTCGTTCGCCGCCACGTAGCCGAACGTCATCGCGGGACCGATCGTCGACCCGGCCCCCGCGTAGCTGTGGCCCATCACGGCGGCACTGGCGTTGCCCGCCGCGTACAGGCCGCGGATCACCGAGCCGTCCGCCCGCAGCGCCCGGGCCCGTGCGTCCGTGACGATGCCGCCCTTCGTCCCGAGATCCCCCGGCACGATCTTGAACGCGTAGAACGGCGGCACCCAGATCGGCGCCAGGCACGAGTTCGGCAGCACGTTCGGGTCCGTGTAGTAGTGGTCGTACGCAGTGGCGCCCCGGTGGAAGTCGGAGTCGGTACCGCTCCACGCCTGCGCGTTGAACCGGCTCAGCGACGACCGCAGCGCGCCCGCCGGTACGCCGATCTGCCCCGCCAGCGCGTCCCACGTCCACGCCTTCTTCGCCGCGCCCGCCTCGTACCACGCGTCCGGGAAGGGCAGCGTCGGCAGGATGTCCTTGAACAGGTACTTGTTGCGGTAGTTCTGATCGACGATCAGCCACGCCGGAATGTGCGTACCGGCCGCGCCGCGGTCCTTCTCGTACATCACGTGCACCACATCGCTGTACGGCGCCGCCTCGTTGACGAACCGGGTGCCGTTCGCGTTCACGATCAGCCCGCCCGGCAGGGTGCGTTCGGCCAGGCAGAAGTACGGCTCCCCGGGCAGCGGGATCGACGGCCCCCACCACGCGTCGTCCATCAGGGCCAGCGCGGCCCCGGCTCGCTGACCGGCCAGGATGCCGTCACCGGTGTTCTCCTTGGCGCCCACCGACCACTGGGTGCCGATGGGCTGCTGCTGGTACTGCACCCGCATTGCCGCGTTGTGCTCGAAACCGCCCGAGCCGACGATCACCCCCTTGCGGGCCCGTACGACGCCTCGTGCACCCTCCTTGTCCACCACCACACCGGTGACGGCGCCGCCTTCCCGGACCAGGTCCACCAGGGGACTGTTCAGCCACAACGGCACCCCGGCCCGCTGGAGCCCCGCCCGCAGTCCGGCCGCCAGGGCCTGACCCATCGTCAGCGGCTTCTCGCCGCGCAGCGCCGCCTTGGTGCCGCGCGCCAGGCATTCGGTGGACACGGCCAGGCCCCTGGCGCTCACCGCCGCCAGGTTCAGCCACTTGTAGTCCTGGCTGAAGACCACCATCCCGGCCGGCACCGGCATGTACGCCGGGTTCAGGCGGGCCAGTTCGGTACCCAGGATGTTCCCGTCGATCTGGTCCGGTTCGATGGACCGGCCGTTCGGCAGACCGCCCGGAAGGTTGGGGTAGTAGTCGCTGTACCCCTCCATGAAGCGGAACCGCAGCGGGCTGTGGGCCATCACGAAGTCCAGCATGCGGGGGCCGTTCGCGAGGAACGCGGCCTGGCGGTCGGCCGGAACCTCGGGCCCGACGACGGCGGACAGGTACGTCGCCGCCTTCTGCGGGGTGTCGGGCACCCCGGCGGCCAGGATCACCGAATTGTTCGGCAGCCAGATGCCGGCCCCGGAACGTGCGGCCGACCCACCGAAGGTGGGGGCCTTCTCGATCACCAGGACGCTCAGCCCGCGTTTCGCGGCGGTGAGCGCGGCCGTCATCCCGGCAGCCCCCGAACCGACCACGACCACGTCGTACTCACCGAGCGGCGGCCCCGCCTGGACCCCGTCGGCCCGGGCCGCGCCGGACGGCAGCACGGCGGCGGCGAGCACCCCGGCCCCCGTGCCGGCGAGGACGGCGCGTCTGGACGGGAGGGGGGCGGGGGACGTGCGTGAAGCGCTTGCGGACATGGGCAGGCTCCAGCGGAGTGGGGAGGAGAGAGTGACTCCAGCATGTCTGATGCTGAGTCAGAAAAGGTGTTCGGGGGATCATGTGATGTCAAGCCATCCGGCGCCCCGGGACCCGGCCCTCCGCTCGGTCCTCAACCCGGTCCTCCGCCGTGCCCTCCGCTCAGTCCTCCGTCCGGATCCGGGCGTCCAGCTCCCGCACGTGACGCTTGAGGGCCACGGTGCGGTAGCTCTCCTCCACCCACTCGCACAGCACCTGCACGGACGGCGCACCCTTGTCCGCCAGCGGTACGGACACCCAGCCGGACCGGCCCAGCCCGTACCCGGTGGGCTCCGCCCCCGGCGCGGACATCGCGTGCCCGTGCAGCGCCTCGTCCTTGAGCTTGACCGACAGCCCGGGCCGGCCCGGGCCGTCGGTGTTGCCCAGGAAGACGAAGATCTTCTTGTTCACCTTCACCACGCAGTCCTCGGGACCCCAGGGATGGTCCTCGAAGGCCTCCGGGAGGCCGAGGGCGAACTCCCGTACCGCCTCCCACTTGCGCACTCCGGACGTCATCAGCGCCTCCCGTCGATCGTCCGTTCCCCCAGAGCTCCCACGCTAGCGGAGTCCTGTGACAGCGCCGGACTTCCGCACCGCGCTTCCGGAGTGCGAACGAGCGAAGTCCCGTGGCGGTGGGAGCCACGGGACTTCGCGTCAGGGGGGAGGAAGGGTCAGCGGGTGCCCACCGCCGCGCGGACCGCCCTGCGGGCCATCCCCGCGTCGTCGTGCAGGCGACGGAGCAGCAGCCGCTGCTCCTCCCCGGAGGACAGGGCGCCCGCCGGCAGCGGCTGCGTCGGGGCGGTCGCCAGCATGGAGCGCTGCACCGCCGTCTCGGACATCCGGATCTCCCGGGTCAGGACCAGCATCAGGTTGATCAGGAAGGCGTCCCGGGCCGCCGGACCGGCCGACTGGGCCAGCCGGCTGATCTGCGCCCGGGCGGCGGGGGCGTCCCCGAGCACCGTCCACAGGGTGGCGAGGTCGTAGCCCGGCAGGTACCAGCCCGCGTGCTCCCAGTCGAGCAGCACCGGACCGGCGGGGGACAGCAGCAGGTTCGACAGCAGTGCGTCGCCGTGGTTGAACTGCAGCGCCGTCCCCGACATCTTGACCCCGTGCAGCAGCTTCTGCAGGTCCCCGAGATCCCGGTCGGTGAGGAGCCCCAACTCGTAGTCGCGGGCGATCCGCCGTGCGTAGTTCATCGGGGTCCCGAACAGCTCGGCCGGCGGCTGCCACTGGTTGACCCGGCAGACCGCACCCAGGGCCGCCCGGAGGTCCACCCGCGGCGGCGGCTCCACCGGGTGCCGCTGGAGCGCCGCGACCCGGCCCGCCATCCGTTCCACCACCAGCGTGCAGTTCTCCGGGTCGGCGGCGATCAGCCGCGGCACCCGGACCGGCGGGCGGTGCCGGACGAACGCCCGGTACGCCGCTATTTCGTGGCGGTAGCGCTCACGCCATTCCGGCGAGTGGTCCAGTAAAACCTTCGCCACGGCCGTCATGCGTCCGGTGGTGCCCACCAGCAGGACCGAGCGGCCGCTGCGCCGCAGCACCTGCACCGGCGCGAACTCCGGACAGATCCGCTGCACCGAGGCCAGCGCGGTGCGCAGTTGCGCCCCTTGCGGCCCCGAGAGGTCGATTCTTCCGCTGACGGGCTGCGATCCCGTACCCGGCATGCGCCGCGCGCGGACGGCGCCCTGCACCGGTACCGACGGGCGGCCGGGTTCGAGGTAGGAGCCGCCGCCCGCCGGGAGCGTGCGGTGCGACCGGACCGGTGCGGACACGGAGGACGTTGCTGCGTACATGGTGATACGGATCCCTTCGTGCGCCGACGAGTTGCGTACGCCACCCCGCCGATCCCGTGCTTCACCCTGGGGAGTTCCGCCGGTGACCGGGGCGGGGAGGCGCATTCCTACCTGACACCCGGCGCAAGGTGGCGAACCATCGGGCGCGCCCTGGCGAAGCCTGGCGAATAGTCGCTGGGCATCTGACGGCGGGCTACTGTCAACTCAGCCGAGAACCTGGGGGCTTGACGTGAGCAAAGGTCCAAACACCCGCTTGAACGACCTGTTCGGCCTGGCCGGCTGGTCGAAGGGCGAACTGGCGAGGATGGTGAACCGGCAGGCGGCGGCCATGGGCCACCCGCAGCTGGCCACCGACACCTCGCGGGTGCGGCGCTGGATCGACATGGGGGAGAGCCCCCGCGAACCGGTGCCCACGGTACTGGCAGCACTGTTCACCGAGCGGCTCGGTCGTGTCGTGACCATCGAGGACCTCGGGTTCGTACGGCAGCGGCGCACCTCCAGACGGCAGCCGGACGGGGTTCGCGAGAACCCGGACGGTATGCCCTGGGCGCCCGAACGCACAGCCGCGGTCCTCACCGAATTCACGGGAATGGACCTCATGCTCAACCGTCGCGGTCTGATGGGCGCGGGCGCCGTGCTCACCGCCGGCTCCGCCCTCACCAACGCCATGTACGACTGGCTGCACACCGACCCCGCCCGGGCGAAGCAGACCCCCGGGCGATTCGGCGACTCCTTCCAGGCCGACCCAGCGGGATACGACCGCTACGAGGCCGCCCCGATCGGCTCCCAGGAGATCGAGGCGCTGGAGCGCTCCGTCGAGGTGTTCCGCGCCTGGGACGCGTCCAGAGGCGGCGGGCTGCAGCGGAAGGCCGTCGTCGGCCAGCTCAACGAGGTGGGCGGGATGCTCGCCTACCACCACCCCGACCACCTCCAGCGGCGGCTCTGGGGGGTGGCGGCCAACCTGGCGGTCCTCGCGGGCTGGATGTCGCACGACGTGGGCCTCGAACCCACCGCGCAGAAGTACTTCGTCATCGCCGCGCACGCGGCCCGCGAGGGCGGCGACCGCCCCCGCGCGGGTGAGGCGCTGTCCCGCGCCGCCCGCCAGATGGTCCACCTGGGCAAGCCGAACGAGGCCCTGGACCTGATGAAGCTCGCCCAGTCCGGTTCCGGTGAGCAGACCCTCCCGCGCACCCGCGCCATGCTGCACACCATCGAGGCCTGGGCGCAGGCCGCCATGGGCAAGGGCCAGGCCATGCGCCGCACCCTGGGCGAGGCGGAGGAACTCTTCGTCTCCGACAAGGGCGATGTACCGCCGCCGAGTTGGATGCAGCACTTCGACGAGGCGGACCTGCACGGCATGCAGGCCCTCGCCTACCGGACCCTCGCCGACCACGACGCCACGGCGGCGCCGATCGCCGCGCGCCACGCCAGGGAAGCCCTTCGGCTGCGCGGTGAGGGTTACCAGCGCTCGCAGATCTTCGACTACATCTCCATGGCCTCCGCCTGCTTCATCGCCGACGAGCCGGAACAGGCCGACCGCTACGCGCGCCTGGCCCTCGTCTCGATGAACGAGACCTCCTCGCACCGGACATGGGACCGGCTGCGCGAGATGTACCGGCTCACCGCGCAGTACGCCGGGTACGGGCGCATCGAGGACCTGCGCCAGGAGATCCAGCTGGCCCTCCCCGACTCGCCGGCGCCGAGCGGCCGGCCGGCCGCCGGGGTGTAGGCCGGGCACCAGCGCATCTCAAGGCTCAGGCGTACGACACCCCACGCCCCCCGCGCCACCGCGTGCCCCGGTTTCCGTGCGCCCTCCAGGCCCCCCACGGCCGCTACGTCGACGACAGGTTCGCAGGCGGCAGGTGCGCGGACGAGAAAGGCCGCGCCCTCCGGCGCGGCCCTGATGGTCCGTACGGCCGACCCCGCGGCCGGCCGGTCACTGTGCGACTAGCCGCCGACCCGGGCGACCAGCACGCAGGCGTCGTCCTCCCGCTCGCTCTCCCCGAACTCCTCGATCACGAGCCGCACGCAGTCCTGGGCCGACCGTGCCGCCGAGAGCCGCGGGGCGAGGGCCAGCAGCCGCTCGGTCCCGTCCGCCCGGCTGAACTCGATGCTGCGCGGCGTCAGACCGTCCGTGTGCAGGACGAGTACGTCGCCCGCTTCGAGGTGCTCCTCGGCCTGCCCGTACGCCGCCCCGGAGGTCGCGCCCAGCAGGACGCCGTCCGGCGGGGTCAGGGCACGGCCCGACCCGCGGCGGAACAGCAGGGGGGCGGGGTGGCCCGCCTGGGCCCAGGACAGGACCCGGCGTGCGGGGTCGTAGCGGCAGCACACGGCCGAACCGAGGGCCGGCTGGACGGAGGTCTCCAGGAGCTGGTTGAGCCAGCCCATCAGCGGGCCCGGCGCGATCCCGGCCATGGCCATGCCGCGCAGGGCGCCCAGCATCATCGCCATGCCGGAGGTGGCGGTCACACCGTGACCGGTCAGGTCGCCGACCGTCAGCATCGAGCAGCCGTCGGGGAGTTCGAGTGCGTCGTACCAGTCCCCGCCGATCAGTGCGCTGCTCGCGGACGGCAGGTAGTGCGCGGCCACGTCCAGCGTGCCGGTACCGCTGTGCGGGAACCGCAGGGAGCCGCGCCACGGGGGGAGCACGGCTTCCTGCAGCTCGACCGCCAGCCGGTGCTCGGTCTGCGCGATCTCCCGCTGGCGCTGCAGCGAGTCACGGGACTCGCGCACCGCCCGCTGGCTCCGGCGCAGTTCACTCACGTCCCGCAGCACGGCCCACATGGACGCCGTGCAGCCGTCGGAGTCGAGGACCGGCTCGCCCCTCATGTGCAGCGTCCGGACCCGGCCGTCGGCCCGGACGATGCGGAACTCGCCGTCGATCGGCCTGCCGTCCACCAGGCAGGCGGTGACCCACGCGGTGAGCAGCGGCTGATCCTCGGAGAACAGGGTGGAGCCCAGCTCGTCGAGGGGGAGGGCGCCCGACTCGGGGGACCGGCCGAAGATCTGGAACAGTTCGTCGGACCAGCTGACCTCGTCGGTCAGCAGGTTCCACTCGGCGCTGCCGACCCGCGTCTGGGCCTCGGGCGCCGTCTCGGGGGCCGTCTGCGGGAACACGCTGGTCTCGGGAACCGGCGGCAGGCCCTCCTTGAGCTGGCCGAGGTGCTCGCGGAGGTCGTCGAGGTGGTGCACGGCGAGGTCGCACAGCGCGCGCTGCCAGCGGCCCTGGGCGTCGTCGTCGTCCACAACCGTGTCGCGGCGGACCGCGTCCACGTCTCCCCGGAGGCGCCGGGTCTGAGAGATCAGTGCGTCCACCGACCCCGGCTCGGGCGGCTGCGCGGGACGGTCCGCGAACAGGTGGGACGGCATGAGAACTCCGATACAGGCGCGGCACGGCCAAGTCTGAAGGAAGGACCGGTAACGACTGTTGCACAGGCGGCGACACTGTGTAAGGCGTTTGGCAACATCCGCTACGTTCTTGCTTCTGGTATATGCCGCAGGCCTGCGGGGCCGTGCGTGACGTGCGAATGAATCCGGTCAGCAGCGGTTCGCGGGCGTGGAACGCATGCCGACTGGTGGGGCGCGGGGTGTGGCGGGGGCCGACGGCCGGAATCCGGCCATCCACCCCTCGTGACTCGATCAAACGCCCGATGTGTACGAGGCGTTGCGGCGGACGGACGCACGCGGTTCCCGGTTCACTGCGCACGCCGTGATACCCCCGAACGGATGACACCCGTGCCGGAACGTCGGCGGAATCGAGGCTTCCCACCACAGCGCCGGGTCGCTACCCTACGTGGCGGTAATAAACCGGGGGAGGTCCGCGCGGGCGGGCCCGCGCAGCGCTGGGGACACGACCATGAGCGGGCAGCACCACGCCACCGGCGGGAGCCGGCGTTCCTTCCTCACCTACCTCGTGGCGGCGCCCACCCTCGCCCTGGTCACCCGCGCCGGCGCCGACGCGCTGGCCCCGCAGACCGCCCGCGCCATGGTGCCGTCCCTGCCGGCCGTCGCCGACGTGATCGACCTCGGCGACCTCTTCATCCTGGCCGGAGCGCCCACCTCGGCCCTGCTCGCCCTCGCGGTGGAGCCGGACGGGACCATCCGCTTCCGGCTGCCGCGCGAGGAGGTCGGCCAGGGACTGACCACCGCGGTGGCCATGCTGGTCGCCGAGGAACTCGACGCGCCCCTGGCCGACGTACGCGTGGAATTGGACGACGCACGGCCCGAGCTGCTGTTCAACCAGCTCACCGGCTCCTCCAACTCCATCCGCTCCCTCTACGGGCCGGTCCGCCAGTGTGCGGCGACCGCGCGGGCCCGCCTCGTCGCGGCCGCCGCCCACCGCTGGAGCCTCTCCCCGGCGTCGCTGACCACCGCGGACGGGACCGTCCGCGCCCCCGACGGACGCACCGCCCGCTACGGCGACCTCGCCGCGGCCGCCGCCGACCCGGGCCTCGTCGTCCTCGGCGCCACCCCCAAGAAGACCGCGCAGCACACCCTCGTCGGCCGGCCGACGAGCCGGGTCGACGCCCGCGCCATGGTCACCGGAGCCCAGCGGTACACCCTCGACCTCGACGTCCCCGGCGCCAGGCCCTGCGTGGTGCGCCGCCCGCCCACCTTCGGCGGCACCGTCCGCACCGTCGCCAACCTCGCCGAGGTCCGGGCCATGCCCGGCGTCCTGCACGTGGTCACCGTCCCCACCGGGGTCGCCGTCGTCGCCGAGACCTTCGGGCAGGCCATCACCGCCAAGTCGGCCCTCCGGGTCACCTGGGGCCCCGGCCCCGCCGACGAGCTCTCCGATCCGGAGATCCGCACCAGGCTGCGCGCCGCCACCCCGCCGCTGCTGGTGCCGCCGCTGCTCACCCCGTACGTGGACGCCGAGTTCGACTTCGCCTTCGTCAGCCACGCCCCGATGGAGACCAACTGCGCCGTCGCCGACGTACGGGACGACCGGGCCGAGATCTGGTCCGGCCTCAAGTCCCCCATCGTGGCCCGCCAGACCATCGCCGCCGAACTCGGCCTGCCCCTGGACAAGGTGACGGTGCACGTGGTCCAGGCCGGCGGCTCCTTCGGCCGGCGGCTCTTCTTCGACGCCGCCCTGGAGGCCGCCCGGATCTCCCGGGCCTGCCGCCGCCCGGTCAAGCTCATGTGGACCCGGGTGGACGACACGCGCCACGGCCGGATGCGCCCCGCCACCCATCACAGGATCCGCGCGACGCACCTGCTGGGCGAGGTCCTCAGCTTCGAGCACCGCGTCGCCGCCGCCGAGACCGACTTCCGGCACGGGCTCGGCGAGATCATCACCGCGACCGCGGCGCACCTGCCGCTCGGCATCGGCAACGCCACCCTCGCCCAGACCCTGTTCCACACCACCGTGAAGTCCCCGTACCACTTCGGTCTCACCACCCAGGCCCTCACCGAGGTGTCGACCGGGATCCCCACCGCCTCGTGGCGCTCGGTGTACTCCGCCAACACACGCGGGGCCGAGGAGATCATGGTGGACGAACTGGCCGCGGCCACCGGCAAGGACCCGTACCGCTTCCGGCGCACCTTCCTGAAGACCGACGCCCAGCGTGCCGTCCTGGACAAGGCCGCCACGGCAGGGAACTGGGGGCGGGCGATGGAGCCCGGCTGCGCGCAGGGCATCGCCTTCCACGAGGAGTACAAGTCCCGTACCGCGTGCCTGGTGGAGATCGACACCCGCGATCCGCGGCGCGTCCGGGTCACCAAGGCCGTCATCGCCGTGGACGTGGGCCTGCCGGTCAACCCGCGCGGGCTGGAGGCCCAGATGATCGGCGGCCTCACCGACGCGATCTCCACCACCCTGCGGGCCGGGCTGCACATCGACAAGGGGCTTCCGCTGGAAGGCAGTTACAGCCAGTTCCACTGGGCGCAGCAGCGCGACACCCCCCGCGAGGTACGGGTCCTCGTGCTGCCGGCCACCGGTACGGAACCCGGCGGCGCGGGCGAGCTCGGCGTGCCCGCCGCGGTCGGCGCCATCGCCAACGCCTGGGCCCGGGCCACCGGTTCGAAGCCACGCAGCTTCCCCCTCGACTTCGACGTCGACTTCACCCCCTACCCGCGCTGACCGCCGAGCCAGGAGTACGCCGTGCCCTCGCACACCTTCACCGTCAACGGGCGGAGCGTCACCGTGGACGCGCCCGACGACCTGCCCCTGCTGTGGGTGCTCCGCGACATGCTGGGCGTCCACGGCCCCAAGTACGGCTGCGGGGTGGACGTCTGCAAGGCCTGCACCAGCCACCTCGACGGCGTGGACGTCCGCCCGTGCGTGGTACCCGTGTCGGCGTGCGCGGGCCGGGCCGTGACCACCATCGAGGGTCTCGCGGACGGTGACGATCTCCACCCCGTGCAGGAGGCCTGGCTCGAACAGGACGTCGCCCAGTGCGGTTTCTGCCAGCCCGGTCAGATCATGGCGGCCGTCGCGCTGCTGAAGCGCACCCGCGAGCCCACGGACGAGGACATCGACGCCATCGCCAACATCTGCCGGTGCGGCACCTACTTCCGTATCCGGGAGGCGATCCGCAGCGCGGCCGCGAGGATGTGAGCGGCGGATCCCGGGGCCTCCCCCGAGTCCGTACGCACGCCCCCGGGATCCGGCCGCTCGTGGGCAAACCTATGCGCGTGAGCGGCCGTTCGCAGGGTTCGTCCTGCCCAGTCACCGGGCGAGACCGGTATCACAGCGCACAGTGTGCGGCGGGTGGTTGAATGCGCCGGTGTCACGGTCCGACGACGTACTGAAGCTCCACCGGCTCGCCCACGGCGGGGGGTCGGCCGCGCTGCTGGGATGGCTCGCCACCCGCCTCGGCGGATGGACCGGTCTGGTCCGGCACGCCGGTGCCGGTGACCCGGCTGACCCGGGCGGTCCGGGTGGTCCGGAGCAGGGGGAGCGGCCGCCCGGGGCCGCCGTCCGCGGAGCCGCCGAGATGAGCGCCCGGGGCGTGCGGTCGGCCGTGCTGCACGACGCCGGATCCGCCACCCTGCTGTTCGCGCTGGACGACCGGCGTGCGCTGGCCGCCGTCCTGCCGCTGCCCCACCCTGCCGAGGCACCCGCGCTGCTGGCGGACGCCGTCGCGCCGCTGGCCCTCGTGCTGCGCGCCGAGGAGGCCGAGCGGCGGGAGGCGCGGGCCGCGGTCGCCGAGGCGCGCTCCCGTGAGGCCGTGCTCCGCCTGCTGATGGGTGGCCAGCTCCCCATCGCCCACCAGATCGCCGAGGCGCTGCGGCCCTCACTGCCCGACCCGATGCGGATCCACGTCGCCGAGTGCCGTTCCGGGCGCCTCGCCGAAGTGGCGCGACTGTGCCAGGAGTTGACCGGCGGCCGAGCGTGGGTCGTGCGCTGCCCGGTCTACGTGCGCCACCTCATCATGCTGGTCCCGGCCGACGAGCCGGCGGTGTCCGCCGGTCACGACACCCTGGCCGGAGCGCTGACGGCGGTGGCCCCCGACTGCGCGGTCGGGGTCAGCGGGGAACTGCCCCTCAGCCAGGCCCCGGCCGCCTACACCCAGGCCTTCCACGCCCTGGCCGTCGCCCGCGGCCGGGGCGAACGGCACGCCCGGTTCGGCCCCGGCCCGGAGCCGGAGCTCGCCGCCCGCGAGGCCGGGGCGGACTGGGCGGGCACCCTGCTCGCGCCCCTGCACGCGTACGAACCCCGGCGCCCGCAGGACCCCGACGGGCAGGAACTGCGCGCCACCGCCCACGCCTGGCTGAACTTCGGCTCGCACGCCACCCGGCTGCTGAAGGTCCACCGCAACACCCTGGCCGCCCGGCTCCGGCTGATCGAGACGCTGCTCGGACTGGACCTCACCCGCCTCGGTGACCAGGCGGCACTCTCGCTGGCGCTGCGGCTGACCCCGGGCGCGGGGCGGGGGAGCGGCGCGGCCCCGGCGGGCGCCCCCGGCCTCGACGCGGTCCTGCGCGATCCGCAGGTGACCGACTGGGCCCGGGCCCACCTGAGCCGGCTGACCGGCCCGGACGCCCCGGCCGGCGCGCGGGACACCGTCCGCACCTGGCTGGCCCACGACGCACGGCTCGTTCCGGCCGCCGCCGCGCTCGGGGTGTCCGTCCCCGGGGCCCGCAAGCGACTGGCCCGGATCGAGGCCCTGCTGGAGCGCTCGCTGCTGCAGTCCCCCAGCGGCCGGTACGACCTGTGGCTGGCCCACAGGGCCGAAGAGCTCGCCGAGTGACACAAGCCCCAAAGGGGATGCTCACCGGAAAAAATGCACGATCATGCCCGAATGAGGCGTATCAATGCGAAGCGCGTGCTGGTCGGTGAACCCCTCGACACCGCGCGGCTCGGCGAGACCCTGCTTCCCAAACGGCTCGCCCTGCCGATCTTCTGCAGCGACCCTCTCTCCTCCGTGGCCTACGCCACCGAGGAGATCCTGCTGATCCTGGCCCTCGGCGGCGTCGCCCTGCTCCACCTCACCTGGTACGCGGCCGCCGCCATCGTCTTCCTGCTCGTCGTCGTCATCGCCTCCTACCGCCAGACCTGCCACGCCTATCCCGGCGGGGGCGGCGCGTACGTCGTCAGCGCCGAGAACCTCGGACAGACCGCCGCGCTCACCGCCGCCAGCGCCCTCCTCGTGGACTACGTGATGACCGTCGCGGTCTCCGTCGTCTCCGGGGTCTCCGCCATCACCTCGGCCGTTCCCGCGCTCAGCGACCACGAAGTGGTCATGTCGGTCGGCTTCGTGGCACTGCTGACCCTGATGAACCTGCGCGGCGTAAGGGAGTCGGGCCGGGTCTTCGCCATCCCCACCTACGGCTTCGTCCTCGTCATCTACCTGATGTTCGCCGTCGCCGCCGTACGCATCGGCACCGGCCAGACCATCCGCGCCGAATCCGCCGACCTGCCGATCACCGCGGAGGGCACGTACACCGGACTCGCCCTGGTGCTCCTCGCGATGCGCGCCTTCGCCTCGGGCTGCACCGCGCTCACCGGCGTCGAGGCGATCAGCAACGGAGTCCCCGCCTTCCGCAAACCCAAGGCCAGGAACGCCGCGACCACGCTCGCCGCGATGGGCTTCCTCTCGGTGACGATGTTCGCCGGCATCACCGCCCTCGCCATGAGCTACGAGGTGCACGTCGCCGCCGACCCCACCGAACTGGGCCTGCCCCCGGGAACCCCGACCTCCACCGCCCTCGCCCAGATCGGCCGGGCCACCTTCGGCAGCTGGCACTTCCTCTTCTACCTGCTCCAGGCCGTCACCGCCGGGGTGCTGATCCTGGCCGCGAACACCGCCTTCAACGGCTTCCCGATGCTCGCCTCGATCCTGGCCAGGGACCGGTACGCGCCCCGCCAGCTCTACAACCGCGGTGACCGGCTCGTCTACTCCAACGGCGTCGTTCTCCTCGCACTCGCCGCCGTCGCCCTCATCGTGGCCTTCGACGCGGAGCTGACCCGCCTCATCCAGCTCTACATCATCGGTGTGTTCGTCTCCTTCACCCTCTCCCAGTCGGGCATGGTCCGGCACTGGCGCAAGGCGCTCGCCTCGCCCGCCACCCCGCGCGAGGAGCGGGTCCACGTCCACCGCAGGCTCGCCATCAACGCCGTCGGCGCCGCTCTGACCGCCCTGGTCCTCGTCATCGTCCTCGTCACCAAGTTCACCCACGGGGCCTGGCTGGTCGTCATCGCCATGCCCCTGCTGTTCCTCGGTATGAAGGGCGTGCGCCGCCACTACGACCAGGTCGCCCGGCAGGTCGGCGTCACCCCCGACGCCAGACCGCGCCGGCCCGCCCGCCACCACGTCCTCGTCCTGGTCGCCGCCGTGCACGCCCCGACCCTCAAGGCCATCGGCTACGCGCAGGGGCTGCGCCCGGACACGCTGACGGCGGTGACCGTCGCCGCCGACGAGGCGGAGGCGGCCCGGCTGCGCGCGGCGTGGGAGGAGCACGATCCGGGCCTGCCGCTGAAGATCCTCCACTCGCCCTACCGCGAGGTGGTGGGCCCGGTCCTGGCGCACGTCGAGGAACTGGCCGCCGAACCGGCGACGGACATGCTGTCCGTGGTGATCCCCGAGTACGTCGTCGGCCACTGGTGGGAACAGCCCCTGCACAACCAGAACGCCCTGCGGCTCAAGGCCCGCCTGCTGTTCACGCCGGGGGTCGCGGTGATCGACGTGCCGTACCTGCTGGAGTCGGCCAAGGCCGCCAAGGCGGCCGGGCGGGACGGTCAGGCCGTCTCTTCCTGATCTGGCCCGACCCGCGCCGCCCGGCATCTGGCCAGGACGACCGGAGGGGACGCGGGAGGCGGCGGGGACCGGATCGCAGGCTTCCGCTACCGTGGGCAAAGCACTGCGCCTGCAGTGCTCCGCCGGGCCGGGAGTCCGCCGGCCACCCGCCGGGCAGCCGGCCCCGACCGACCCAGGGACCCGCCCCATGCGCCAGAACCCGCAGCGCCGTGCCGCGCTGCTCGACGCCGCCATCGAAGTCCTGGCGCGCGAGGGCTCGCGCGGCCTCACGCTGCGCGCGGTGGACGCGGAGGCGGCGGTGCCCACCGGTACCGCCTCCAACTACTTCGCCAACCGGGCCCAGCTGCTCGTACAGATCCTCCACCGCACCCGGGAGCGGCTGGTCCCGGACCCGGCCGACCTGACCGGACCGCTCGACACCAAGGTGCTGCTCGGCCGGCTCCTGGAACGCATGCGGCGCGAGCGCAGCGTCCACATCGCGATGCTGGAGCTGCGGCTGGAGGGCCTGCGGCGCCCGGAACTCCAGGCCGAGCTGGCCGCCTTCCAGGGCGCCGAGCTGGAGGCGAACATCGACTGGCACCTCCGGGCCGGCCTGCCCGGCGACCGGCAGGGCGTGGTCCTGCTCTACCTGGCGATGCTGGGGCTGATCGTGGACGACCTGACCGTGCCGGGGCTGCTGGAGGCCCACCCGGTGGAGGGGCTCATCGAGACGATGGTCGAGCGACTCCTCCCCCAGCGGTCCGCGGACTGACTATCGTGCCGGTGGGGGAAGCACCGGCATCGCGGGACGGACCGTGGGGAGTGCAGGATGGCCGACATCACCGAGGGCAGGACCTGCGGGATCCAGTGGCTGGCGGACTGGGGCGAATGGTTCGCCGGCCTCACCTTCGCCCGGGGCATAGGTCCCGAAGAGCTCGCCGCACGGCTCGGCGCGGTCCCGGGCGTCCGCCCCGGACCCCTGGGCGCCCCCGCCGCCTGGAGCATGGTCACCGAGACCGCGGACGGCGACGGTGTGGCCCGGGTCGGCAGCTGGGGCGGCTGGTCCTTCGCCGTCGAGCACGGCCTGCCGGCCGGGGCGGAACGCCTCGCCGAGGTCTCCCGGGCCGGCGTCGAGGCCGTCCACCTCGACCCGCAGCCCGACCACCCGCCCAAGCAGTTCGCGTACGCCCGGGACGGCGAGCTGGTGTGCTGTTTCGGGCTCGGCGAGGAATGCTGGCGCGGCGGCCACCGGCCGGACTTCCTGCTTCCCGAGCTGGTCGCGGCGGGCCTCCTCGGCCCGGACGGCTCGAACCCGGGCCCGGACGACGAGCCGGACGAGGGCCGCGAGCGCCGCACCCTCGCCGTCCTGGAGGACCGCTTCGGACTGGCCCTGCCGCGCCACCTGATCGCGGACACCCCGCTCCCGGCGTACGTCACATGCACCCGTTAGGCGGTGCGGCCCGCGAGCCCGGGTCCGGTGATCTTATGCTCGGGTTTACGCGAGTCCGCTGGTTTTGGAGCCGGGGAGCGACTTTGATGGGTCTGCCAGGCCTCGTACCGGAGCAGGGGGACCATTCATGGGAACCGACCGCATCCAGAAGGACAGCACACCCACCCTGATCGGTTCCGTGCAGCGGGCCCTGCGGCTGCTGGAAGCGATGTCCGCGGAAGGCGGCGTGACCGCCAAACGGCTGGCACGGGTCACCGGGATCCCGCTGCCGACCGTCTACCACCTGCTCCGCACCCTCACCCACGAGGGCTACGTGGAACGGGAGGGCGGCTCGTTCCGTCTCGCAGACGATCTTCCGCTGGCTTCGTGATCAGATTCCGACGCGTTCCGGCCAAGCTCTTACACGCTGAATGGCATGTTCCAGCGGAAAATGCCAGAACGCCCTTTCGCCCTGCGGAACTTGAGTAAGTTCCCTCCTGTCGCGCCGCACTACCGTGCACACCGCACGTCCGGCCGGGAGGGGAGCCCGCGTGCCCGGGATCGACGAATGCCTGCTCGAAGCCATGGCCCTGCCTGGTGCGCGGGGGGCCGCGCTGGTCGACTGGAGCAGCGGACTGGCTCTCGGCACCATCGGGGAATCACCCGTCGGAGACCACGAGACCACCGCCGCCGAGACCGCCGAGCTGGCCCGCGCGGCCGCGGAGTACGAATCCTTCGCCCGCGCGGAGCCGGGACCGGCCCACGGAGGCGAGACGGGGCCCGTCGACCCCGCGGTCGAGGACCTGATCGTCACGACCCGCAGCGGCTTCCACGTCCTGCGTTTCGTCGAGACGAGCTTCGACAGCAGCGTCTTCCTGCACGTCTGGCTCGACCGGGCCGACGGCAACCTTGCCCTCGCACGGCTCAAACTCAGGTCCCTGGCCGAGGGGCTGGTGCTCAGATGACCACCCCGGCCACGGCCCCGAACGCCCTCGCGGCCGTCTCCCCCCTCCTCACCCGGCTCGCCGAGGAGCGGGCCACCGGAGCCCTGCTCCGCGACCGCGGCACCCTCTTCCTGGAGGACGGCCGAATAGTCCACGCGGAGAGCCCCGCCACTCCCGGCCTCGACGTCCTCCTCACCACCGGCGGCGGCCTCGCCCCCGAACGCTGGCGCGAGGCGGTGGACCGGGCCGGCGCCCGGCGCCAGGTCGCCCGCTTCCTCGTGGACAGCGGCGGGCTCGCCGGGGGAGAGCTCGAGATATGCCACCTCGCCGCCATCTTCGACGCCGCCTTCTTCGCACTGTCCCCGGGCAGCGGCCCCTCCCGGTTCCGCCGCGGAGCCACCCACTGGATCGGCTCCGTCCGCTCCGTCCCGGCAGCCGCCGTCGAACGCGAGACCCGGCGCCGCCGGGAACTGCTCGACGCGGTCTGGCCGTATCCGTTGCTCGACACCGCCCCGGTGGTGCCCCGGGCGGCCGCGCCGGGCCAGACCGTCACCGCCCGGCAGCGGACCCTGCTGGACCGGGCCGACGGTTTACGCACCCCCGCGGACCTGGCCTGGCTCCTGGGCCGGCCCGCCTTCCACACGCTGCTCGACGTACGCCGCCTCGCGGCCGCAGGACTGGTCGAGACGCCGCACAGCCCGGCCCCCCCGCCGGTCGAGGTACCCCTGCCCGACTGGATGACCCAGGCCCAATCCCCGGACGTGGCGCTGCTCCGCCGGTTACGCGACGCACTGGAGGCAAGTCTGTGAGGCTCCCGCTGCGACCGGCCCTGCGTGCCGACCGCTCCGAGCGTAGGCAGCCCGAAAGGAGAAAGGCCGACATGAGTACGGTGCCCCCCGAGGCGGAGGCCGAGATACTCGCCGAGCTCCGCAGGCTGCGTGCCCGCGTACCCCAGCTCACCGGAGCCCTCGCCGCGAGCGCCGACGGCTTCGTCCTCGCCCAGGACAGCGCCGCCGCCGAGGCCGAGGCCGTCGCGGCACTGACCGCGGCCGCCCTCGGCGTGGCCCAGCGGCTCAGTGACAGCACCGGCCAGGGAGCGTTCCGCGAACTGCTCGTGCGCGGGGCCGACGGGTACGTGGCCACGTACGCGGCGGGTGTGGCGGCCGTCCTCACCCTGACCGCCGAGCCGCGTGTCAACGTCGGGCGCCTCCATCTGGAGGCCCGGCGTTCCAGCCTGCGGATCGCCGAACTGATCGAGCACACGCTCGCGCGCCGGGGCTCCGGCGGCGGAACCGCCTGACGCACCGACGGGGCCCGCACCGACGGGGCCGCCCCCAGGGTGGTCCCGTCGCATTCAGGACAACTACAGCCAGTCATATCGATTCACAACCAGCTACGCCACAACACGTACGACACAACACGTACGACACAACTCGTACGACACAACGAAGAAAGAGGTACCTCCCATGGTCAACGTGGAGACCGCGCTCAAGGAAGCCACCACCCTCATCGAGGGCGCCATCGGCGCGGCCCTGGTGGACTACGGCAGCGGCATGGCGCTCGGCACCATCGGCGGCGGCAAGGACCTGGACCTGGCGGTCGCCGCGGCCGGCAACACGGACGTCGTGCGCGCCAAGGTCCGCACCATGGAGCTGCTCGGCCTCAAGGACGAGATCGAGGACATCCTGATCACCCTCGGCAGCCAGTACCACCTGATCCGGCTGATGAAGGGGAGGGGCTCCGTGGGCTTCTTCCTCTATCTGGCCCTCGACAAGAAGCGGGCCAACCTCGCCATGGCACGCCATCAGCTGAAGAAGATCGAAGCAGAACTGGAGATCTGAACGGGTCACCGTCCGGGACGGACCGCGTCCCACCACGGCGTCGAAGTGGCGGACGGCTGAATTCTTTGCCGTCCGCCCCGGCGATCAGTTCCCTATGTCCCATTCGGGTGGAGTTTATAGCTCTGTTACAGAGTAAGATGCTGTGAGCTGATCATCGAAAAAGCAAAAAACGCTGGAGAAACCGCCACCCATGCCCCCGCGCCTGAGTATCGTCGTCCCTGTTTACAACGTCGAGCTCTACCTCGACGAGTGCCTGGAATCCATCGCCGCTCAGACCTTCGGCGACTTCGAGGCCATCCTCGTGGACGACGGTTCCACGGACACCAGCGCCGTCATAGCCAAGGCCTTCGCGGCGCGTGACAAGCGCTTCCGGGTCGTCATGCAGGAGAACGCCGGCCTCGGCGCGGCCCGCAACGCCGGCGCCCGCCACATCCACCCGGACAGCGAGTACCTGGCCTTCGTCGACAGCGACGACACCATGCCGGACTACGCCTACCAGCGGCTGATCGAAGCCCTCGACGAGACGGGCTCGGACTTCGCCGGCGGCAACGTCAAGCGCTTCCGCTCGGTCGGCATGAACCAGTCCTGGGGCCACCGCGCCGCCTTCGCCAAGACGCAGCTGAAGACCCACATCTCCAAGTTCCCGGCGCTGGTCACCGACCGCACCGCGTGGAACAAGGTCTACCGGCGCACCTTCTGGGACGAGCACGGCTTCCAGTACCCCGAGGGCATCCTCTACGAGGACGCCCCGGTCAGCATCCCCGCGCACTACTTCGCCTCCAGCGTCGACATCCTCAGCGACTGCGTCTACCACTGGCGCGTCCGCGAGACCGGCGAGCGCTCCATCACCCAGCGCTCCACCGACCCGATCTCCCTCATCGACCGCGTGAAGTCCGTCCGCCTGGTCCGTGAGTCCCTCAAGGCCAAGCAGGGCGCCAAGTACGTCCGCTACCTGCGCGACTACGACTACAACGTGCTGAGCGAGGAACTCCCGCTCATCTACAAGTACGTCGCCGAGGGCGGCCCCGACTTCCGCGCCGCGTTCGTCAAGGAGGTCGGCGGCCTCGTCCGCGAGATCGGCACCGGCCCCTGGCCCGACCTGACCGTCGCGGACCGCCTCAAGGCCTACCTCGCGGGCGAAGGCCGGGTCGAGGACTTCATCGCGCTCCTGAACCACCAGCGCGACTACCACTACAGCGTCCCGGTCAAGGGCCTCGCCCGCCCGCAGGCCGACTACCCCTTCCTGCAGGGCCGCCCCCCGGTCCCCGCCAAGATCCTCACCCTCGGCACGCGCGAGCGCCGCGTCGTCAGCCGTCTGGAGCAGGCCGCCTGGGTCGACGGCAAGCTGATGCTGCGCGGCTACGCCCTGCCCGGCCACCTCGGCGCGGAGAGCCGCCTCGGCTCCCGCAAGATGCTGATCTTCCGCGAGGGTGGCAAGCGCCGCCGCTCCGTCGTCAGCACCCGTACGGTCGCGTCCCCGATGGCCACCGTGAAGTCGCCGCACCTCGCACTGCGGCACGCCGACTGGGCCGGCTTCACCGCCGCGGTCGACCCCTCGATCTTCCAGTCGGGCGGCAAGTGGAACGACGGCATATGGACCACGTCCATCGCCGTCACCGGCGCCGGCGGCCTGCACCGCGCCCGCCTGCGCGGCGGTGAGCACGACACCGGTCAGAACCCGCCTCCGTTCTGGGTCGCCCCCGACGTCCGGATCGTCCCGGCCGTCTCCGGCGCCCTCACCATCCAGGTCGAGGTCACCCGTGCCCGCGGCCTGGACGCCCGGCCCGCCGGCGACGACGCCGTCGAGATCATCGGCGAGCTCTCCGCCGGGGCCGACGCCACCGCCCTGAAGGCCGTCCACGTCACCACCGGCACCACCCTCGAATTCCCGCTGGAGACGGGCGCCGTCACCGCCGGCCGCACCCCGTTCACCGCCCGGGTCGCCCTGGCCGACCTGGCCGCCGTACCGGACGCCGAGTGCGAGCCCGGCGAGTGGGCCCCCGAGCCGTGGAGTCTCTCCGTGGTCGGCGCCGACGGCACCGAGCACCGCCTGGCCCACGACGAGCGCGGCGGCTTCAACGGCCTGGTCCTGCCGCTGCCCGGCGGGAGCGCGGGGCGCGCCCTGTTCGTCAAGCGCGGCAACACCGGCCACCTCACCCTCTCCGTCCAGCCCTCGCCGCCGCTCGTCGACGCGGTCGAGGCCGCGGACGGCACCGTGACCCTGCGGGGCCGGTTCGTCGCGCCCACCGACGAGCCGTACGAGCTCGTCCTGCACAACGCGCACGGTATGGAGTTCAGCTACCCCGTCACCCGCGACGGCGACGGCTTCGAGACCACCTTCCAGCCGGTGCTCCCGGAGCCGTTCGCGGGCCGCACCACGCTCCCCGAGGGCCGCTGGTGGCCCACGCTGCGCCCGGCCGCCCAGGGCGGGACCACCGCCGGCCTGCTCGGCGTGGACCGCGGCGCCCCCGTGCAGATGTCCCCCCGCCTCCTCTTCGGCGGCCCGCACCCCCTCACCGCGCTCGGCCGCCGGATGCGGATCGAAACCCGCTTCCACGACCGTATGGCGCTCGTCGCCGACCCGCTGCTGAGCCCGCACGACCGCTCCCGTTACGCCCAGCGCGTCGCCCGCTTCGAGACCTACCCGGCGCAGCGCGCGCTGCCGGTCAAGGACATCGTCGTCTACGACACCTTCCAGGGGCAGGGTGCCGGTGACGCGCCCCGCGCCATCCACGAGGAGCTGCTGCGCCGCGGCGAGAAGCTGGAGCACATCTGGCTCGTCCGCGACGGCCGCGCCGAGGTCCCCGCGACCGCCCGCGCCGTGCAGTACGACAGCGTGGAGTCCTGGGAGGTCATGGCCCGCGCCCGCTACTTCGTGACCAACGACAGCGTGCCGACGCTGTTCCAGCGCCGGGCCGGCCAGGTCGTCGTCCAGACCTGGCACGGCACGCCGATCAAGCAGATCGGCCACGACTTCGTGCACGACTACTACACGAGCCCGGAGATCCTGGAGGGCCTCGCGCACGACAGTGCGCAGTGGACCCTGCTCGCCTCCCCGAGCTCCTACGCGACGCCGCTCCTCAAGCGCGCCCTCGGTTACGAGGGCGAGGTCATCGAGGCCGGCAGCCCGCGCACCGATGCGCTGGTGAAGCCCGACGCGGAGCGCATCGCCGAGGTCCGGCGCCGGCTCGGCCTGCCCGAGGGCAAGAAGGTCGTCCTCTACATGCCGACCTGGCGCGAGAACTGCGAGGGCTGGTCCGGTGGTTACAAGCTCGACCTGCGGATCGACCTGGAGCAGGCGCGCCGCGAGCTGGGCGAGGACCACGTCCTGCTGATCCGTGGCCACCACCACGTGACCGAGCAGGTCCGCGAGGGCGTCCGCGACGGTTTCGTCGTCGATGTGTCCCGCTGGCCCGACGCCGCCGACCTGCTGCTGGTCGCCGACGTGCTGATCTCGGACTACTCCTCCGCGATCTTCGACTTCGCGCTCACCGACCGGCCGATCCTGCTCTTCACGTACGACCTGGAGCACTACCGCGGCACGCTGCGCGGCTTCAACTTCGACCTGGAGGAGAAGGCGCCCGGACCGCTGCTGTCCGACTCGGCGAGCCTGATCGAGGCCGTGCGCAACGCGGACGCGGTCGGAGCCGAGTACGCCGGGGCACGTGCGGCGTTCCGCGAGGAGTTCTGCGACCTGGACAACGGCGACGCCGCCGAGCGTGTCGTCGACCGGATGCTCGCCATGGGTGCCGAGCCCGCGAAGTAGGCCGTACGGTCGAATTCCCGGCCTCATGAGGACCGGCCCCGGGCCCACCGATGAATTTCGGGCCCGGGGCCGGTCTGTATGTGCGGAGGCGGTAGCCACCGTCCACGCACCGGCCTGGAGGCAGAGATGAGCGGCAACGGATTCACCACGTGTCTGTGGTTCGACGGCGACGCGGAAGCGGCGGCCGATTACTACCTGTCCGTGTTCAAGGACGGCAGGCTCGGCCGGATCGGCCGCTACACGGACGCGGGACCCGGCGAGGCGGGCTCGGTGATGGTCGTCGAGTTCGAGATCAACGGGCAGAGGTTCATCGGGCTCAACGGCGGACCGCAGTTCCCCTTCACCGAGGCGATCTCCTTCCAGATCCACTGCGCCGACGAGGCCGAGGCGGACTACTACTACGACGCGCTGACCCGCGACGGCGGCCACGAGTCGGCCTGCGGCTGGGTCAAGGACAGGTTCGGGGTGTCCTGGCAGGTCACCCCGCCCGGTGCCATCGAACTGATCAGCGACCCGGACCCGGGCCGCGCCTCCCGGGCCACCGCGGCGATGATGAAGATGAAGAAGCTGGATGTGGCGGAGATGCGCCGGGCAGCCGACGCGGGCTAGGGGGTGTCCGGCGGACCCGCCCGCGTGGACGCACCGGGCGGGCGACCCCTCAGTGCGTGTCCGCGGCGATCCGGGTGAGCAGGGCCGGCAGGGCGGTTCCGATCGGCTCGCGGATCACCTCGTCGGCGAGGGCGTCGTACGGGGTCTCCTCCGCGTTCACGATGATCAGCCGGGCGCCCGCCTCCGAGGCCATGCCCGCCAGCGAGGCGGCCGGCTGCACCTGCAGTGTCGAGCCGACGGCGACGAACACCTGGCACCCCTTGGCCACGGCCATCGCCTGCCCCAGTACCACGGGGTCGAGCCGCTCGCCGAACATCACGGTGGCCGCCTTGAGGATCCCGCCGCACGCCAGGCAGGCGGGATCCGGTTCCCCGGCGGCCACCCGGGCCAGCGCCTCGTCCATCCCCGAGCGCACGTGACACGCCGTGCACACCACCGCCCGCGCGGTGCCGTGCAGCTCGAACACCTTCCGCTCGGGCATCCCGGCGAGCTGGTGCAGCCCGTCGACGTTCTGGGTGACGACCCGGACCGGGGTGCCGCCGCGTTCCAGTTCGGCGACGGCCAGGTGAGCGGCGTTGGGCCGCGCTCCGAGCGCGCCGATCTCGGCCCGCATCAGCCAGGACCGCCGCCGGATCTCCGGATCGGCCATGTAGTACTCGTAGGTCACGAGTTTCTCGGCGTCCGGCTCCCTGCGCCACAGGCCCTGTGGCCCCCGATAGTCCGGAATACCGGAGTCGGTGGACATCCCGGCCCCACTGAACACTGCGACGAGCGGCTTCCCCATGCGCCGACCCTACGTAGGACCGCCGCCCGCCCGCGACCCCTTTACCGCGCGCCGACCGCACGGGGGAGGCAGGGGCGTTTCTGCGGTGAATCCCGGCCCCCACAGGAGTGAGATCCGCGCCGGGCGCTCCCGGTGCACCGGCCGGGCGGGTACAAACCGGACATGATGCTGAAGTCCTACGGCCTTGGTGCCCTGCTCCTGGCTCTGCCGGCGCTGCCGTTCATGCCGCCGGCCCCCGCCCCCGCCCCCGTCCCCGCCGTGCCGGTGCCCGTGACCACGCCCGCGGCCACCTCCGAGGGGCATACCGCCGACCAGATCGGCCGCTTCCTCACCCGTTTCTACGGCGCGCACGGCCCGTCCGACCACGACCGGCGGCACCACATCTCGCAGGTGCTCCAGGACAGACAGCTGAGGACCGCGGAATCGGACGTCCTGCTCTGCGCCCGGAACGAGCCGCGGGACATCGGCGTCGGCCCGGTCACCGTCGCCCAGGCGGCCGGGGTCGGCTGGGCCACCGTCACCACCCACTGGGACTCGGGCAAGACCGACACCTTCACCGTGTACGTCCGCCTCGACTCCAAGCCGATCCGGATCGACGACGTGATCTGCGCGGGCTGAGCCGGAGTTCGGCGATCCGCACGCCCGTCCGTAGGGTGGGTGCATGCCCACGACGCCGGCCGAGGACGCCACCGCCACCGTCCTGTACTGTCACGACCCGCTGAACGAGCGCCGGGCCGACGCCCACTTCGCCGCGGAGGCACGCCGGTTGCGCGCCGCCGGCGGCACGGCCCTGCTCGTCGACCATGACGCGCTGCTCGCCGGGGACGCCGACCGGTCCGTCGCCCGGGTGCCCGTCGGCGCGGGAGCGCTGTGGTACCGGGGCTGGATGGTTCCGGCGGACCGGTACGGCGCACTGGACGCCGCCCTGCGCCGGCGCGGCTGCCGGCTCGTCATCACCCCGGAGGAGTACCGCCGGGCGCATGAACTTCCCGGCTGGTACGGGGTGTTCGCCGCTCTCACCCCGGCCAGCGCCTGGCTGCCGGCGGATCCGGGGCGGATGCCGGACCCGGACCGGCTGACGGCCCTCGCCGCAGGGCTGCCGCCCGGTGCCGCAGTGGTCAAGGACTACGTGAAGTCCCGCAAGCACGAGTGGGACGAGGCCTGTTACGTACCCGACCTCGGTGACGCGGCCGCCCTGCACCGGGTGGTCGGCCGATTCGTCGCACTCCAGGAGGAGTTCCTCGCGGGCGGCGTGGTCCTGAGGGCCTTCGAGGACTTCGTCGCGCCGCTGACACCGGCGGGCACGGCGGCCGCCGCCGAGGTGCGGGTATGGTGGCGCGACGGGGTGCCACGGCTGGTGACCGCCCACCCGGACAGTCCGGTCGACGCAGTCGCGGCGCCCGACCTCGAACCCGTCCGCGCGGCCGTCGAAGCGCTCGGCTGCCCCTTCGTGACCACCGACATGGCCCTGCGCGAGGACGGCGTCTGGCGCGTCGTCGAAGTGGGCGACGGGCAGGTCAGCGACCTCCGAAGCGGGGTCGATCTGGATGTCTTCGTCCGGATTCTGGCGGCCGGTCAGGCGCCCCTGCGCGCGCCGTCGGCATCTGGTACAACACCGCTATGACGGGATTCGAGATCACCGGGGCGAGTGCCGCCGACATGGAGATGATCCGGGGCTGGGCCGATGAGGAGGGCTGGAATCCGGGGGACTCGGACCGTTTCGCCTTCGCCGTGGCCGATCCTGAGGGGTTCCTCGTCGGACGCCTCGACGGGGAGCCGGTGGCCTGCATCTCCGCCGTCCGTTACGGAGCCGGCTTCGGATTCATCGGCTTCTACATCGCCCGCCCCGCCCAACGGGGTCGCGGCTACGGCATCCGGCTCTGGCGGGCCGGGATGGAACGGCTCGACGGCCGGCTCGTCGGCCTGGACGGTGTGGTCGAGCAGCAGGACAACTACCGCAAGTCCGGGTTCCGTTCGGCCTGGAACAACGTCCGTCTCGAAGGCGTGCCCGAGGGTGGCCGAGCGGATGGTGACACGGGTGGTGTCGAGATCGTGGACGCCGCCACGCTGCCCTTCGGCCGGCTCGCCGCCTACGACCGGCGGTTCTTCCCCGCGCCGCGGGACGCCTTCCTGTCCGCCTGGACCGCCCTGCCCGGACGGACCGCCCTGGCCGCCGTTCGCGACGGCCGGATCGAGGGCCTGGGTGTGATCCGCCCGTGCAGCGCCGCCCACCGGATCGGACCCCTGTACGCGGCCACTCCCGCGGTGGCGGAGGTCCTGCTGCTGCGGCTGGCGCGGCACGCGTCCGGCGGACCGGTGGCCGTGGACGTCCCCGACGCGAATCCCGAGGCGATGGACCTGTTCAAGGGCCTCGGTCTGGTCCCGACCTTCGAGGCGGCCCGGATGTACACCGGCCCGGCACCGGAACTCCCCATGGCCGAGCTGTTCGGCGTGACCAGCCTCGAACTGGGCTGAGCCGACGGGGACTCGAGGCCTTGCGTGGTGGCCGGGCGGCGGTCGCACGGCGCCGCCCGGCCGGTTCCGTCACGCGGGATCAGAAGCCGAAAAGGGCGCCCGCGGTGTTCCGCAGACCGCACGGATTGGCGAAGGTGTACGTGTAGTTGAGCCGGCGGCCCTCCCAGACACCGTCGGCCGTCACCGTCATCGGGTCCCACTCCCGGGTACAGACGGCGTCGGCGACCGGTGCCGCGAGCGGGTCGAGCTGAGCGCCGGCCGCACGTAACTCGCGGCACGCGGCGACCGGGTTCGGGTGGGTCCCGCCGGGCCCGGGCGCGCAGACGAGCGTCACCGCCCGCAGCACCGTGCCGGTGTCGGCGTCCGGGCCGGCCGTCACGCTGAGCACCAGCGCGGACGGCGCGTACAGACTCTGCGCACCGGCCGGCGCGGCACCGGCCGCGCCCGGCCAGACCAGCGCGGTGAGCGCGGTGAGCGCCATGGCGGCGGAACCGAGTCCGAGACCCCTTGCGATGGACCGCATTGCGAACACTCCCTTGGGTTGGTGTTTCGGATAGCGGACGCAGTCTTGCCGACGGGAGCCGCGAACGCCCGTTCGGACCCTCATTTTTCGTCACCGATCGTGTACGAATGACAGCAGACCGCAGCCATGTCGAGGGGTTGACCTGTGGAGGAGCGGGACGACGAATCGGCCGAACACCGACCGGGAGACCTCCCCGAAACACCTCTCGTCGTCGCCTTCGCGCTCCTGGCCCCGGTGTACCGCGGGAGTCCGCCGCACGGCCGCCGTCGCCGCGCCCGTGCTCGTACGGTGTACGGGGCTGAGCCGCGGCCACGGCCGGTCGCGCCCGGGCGGCCACGGCCGGCCGCGCGTCAGCCGGCCGCGCCCAGGCGTGGGGCGTACAGGTCCAGCAGGCGGGTGCGGGTCTGCTGGAGCCGCATCGCGAGCACGCGACCGACCCAGTGCCCGACCGCGGACCCGAAGGCGGGATCGGCGTCCATCAGCATCCGCACGGCCGCCGCGTCGAACTCGTACGCCCGCACCGGGGTCATCGCCTCCGCGCCCAGCTGCCACACGTACGGAGGGAACAGCCAGGACCAGCCGACCAGCTCGCCGGGGCCGAGGTTCTCCACCTGCGCGGGCCGGCGGCCGGCCACCGGCACCTCCAGGGTCACGGTTCCGGAGCGCACGATCCAGAAGGAGTCCGCCCGGTGGCCTTCGTCGAAGATCCGCGCGTTCTCCGGGAAATTGACCTCACGGGCCTGCGCCATCAGCCGTCCACGGTGCTCCGTGGACAGCACGGCGGCGATTCGGATGGGGGAAGGTGTGCTCACGACGGCCTCCGATCGGACCCCCCGCGACGCTCCTGCTGCTCCCAGTGTCGCCGACCCGGCCCCGAACGGGACCGGCCCGTGCCGCGCCTTTCTTCCGCCGCGTTCCTCCACGGGGTGTCTCGCCGATCGCCGACAGGACACCCCCTAAGGGGTGTCCTCCGCGTTCGCCTCCATGCACGCCAGTTCCATCGCGTCCAGCACCGCCTCGTGACTGCGCCCGCTCAGCTCGGCCACGTTCTCGATCTGGGCCGTGGCCCAGGCGGCGAGCGTCATCACCAGGACCCGGAGCCCGTCGGTGCCGAACTCGGCCAGGACCGCGTCGGCCACGACCATGGCCTCCTCGGGCACCTGCTCGGGCGGCTCCAGGCCGGCGAGGCCGCGCAGCATGACGAGGGTGCGGCGCGATATCTCCGGCGTCATCCCCGCCAGCCGCATGTCCTCTTCCTCGTTCATCCGCCCCGCCCTCCGCTGCCGAGCCCCGTCCCTCAGGGCACCGTAGAGGGGCGCGGCCGCACGCGGGGCCGTTTCCGCGGGGTGACCCTGCGTGAGGGGGTACGGGCGGCCGGAACCGGACGGGTCCGGCCGGTCCGCGGCCGCGGCGGAGCGCCGCGGAAAGCGTGCGGGCGTTCGACTTCCCCCGACGGCGACCCGCCGGTAACTTGACCCGCGGCAACCGCCCGACCGGGTGGCCGACCCTCCTGGCAGGAGCACGATGAAGAGCCTGTTACGCGCCGCCCTGTGCGCCCTCCTGCTGGCGTCCGGCGCCGTCCCCGCGCAGGCCGCGCAGGCCGCGCAAGCGGTACAGAGCGCCGCCCCGGCGCCCGTCGCGAACGCCGCCGAGGCCTGGACCCCGCCGCTCTCCACACGTGGCCGGTACATCGTCGACGCGCAGGGCAACCGGTTCCGCCTGCGCTCCGGCAACTGGGACGGCGCCCAGGGCTCCTGGAACGGCTCCGGCGACCGCAACGACCCCGCCACGCACCACAGCGGCCAGAACGCAAGCGGCATCCCCCTCGGCCTGGACCGCGTCCCGCTGCCCACCCTCCTCGCCGACTTCCGCGCGCTCGGCCTCAACAGCATCCGGCTGCCCTTCTCCAACGAGATGCTGCGCACCACCACCCCGGTCCCGGACGCGGCCGTCGCGGCCAACCCGGCCCTGCGCGGACGAACCCCGCTGCAGGTCTTCGACGCCGTGGTCGCCGCCCTCACCGACGGCGGCTTCGCCGTCATCCTCAACAACCACACCGTCACCACCCGCTGGTGCTGCGGCCTCGACGGCAACGAGCGCTGGAACAGCGGGCGTTCCACGGCCCAGTGGGCCGACGACTGGGTCTTCCTCGCCCGCCGCTACCGCGACAACCCGCGCGTGGCAGGCGCCGACCTCTACAACGAGGTCCGCCGCGATGTCCTCCACGACCCCAACTGGGGACTCGGCGACGACCGCGACTGGCACGCCGCCGCCCAGGAGGCCGCCGACCGCATCCTCACCGAGGCCAATCCGAACCTGCTGATCGTGGTCGAGGGCATCAACTGGTTCGGCCTGCCCGTGGACGGCTTCCCGCACGGCCGCCCCACCCTCACCCCCGTACGGACCCTCTCGCACACCCTGGCCGTCTCCAACAAGCTGGTCTACTCCGCCCACTTCTACGGCTACACCGGCCCCCACCACAGCGGAGCCACCGGCATCGGCGAGACCAGCGACCTGCGCTACCAGGACATGAGCGCCGCGCAGCTCGAACAGACCCTCCACGACCAGGCCTTCTTCGTCTCCGCGGAGACCGGCGCGCACTTCACCGCCCCCGTCTGGATCAGCGAGTTCGGCATCGGGGCGGACGAGACCGGCGCCGCCCCGCGCACCTGGTTCGACCGCCTCACCGGACAACTGGCCGCCAAGGACGCCGACTTCGCGTACTGGCCGCTCGTCGGCTGGAGCACCGACGCCCAGGGCGCCCCCGGCGGCGACACCTGGGCGATGCTCCGCTACGACGCGGCCGGCCGCCGCACCGGCGTCCTGGACGCGGGGGACTGGCGCACCGCACGCTGGTCCGGGCTCCTCGCCGCCCCCGCCCGCACCGGGCCCGTCCCCGCCACCACCGCCTGGTACCAGCTGACCACCGACCACCGCGACCACAACGCCTCGCTGCTCACCCGGGCCGGCGGGGACTGGGACAGCGGGGCCCGCAAGGCGGTCTGCCCCGACGGCTCCCGCCTCAGCGGCCTCTCCCACACCGGCGGCCGCGCCCTGTGCACCGGCTCCGGCCTGCGCGCCCCGGCCGGCGGGCACACCGTGGTCCGGGACGAGAGGTACGTCCCGGCCGGCGGCGACTGGGCCACCGGGTACACGAAGTTCCAGTGCCCGGCCGGTCAGTTCATGATCGGCCACAGCCTGCGCGGCGACCGGGTCTCGGCCGCGCTGTGCGCCCCGGCCCGCACCACCCTCCCGGCGGGCGGCCGGACGCTCTGGTTCGACCGCGGCGACAACCGGCCGCCCGGCAGCCCCGGCGGCGAATACGCCCTCGGGCACTACAAGGGCCAGTGCCTGCCCACCGAGTACCCGGCGGGCATCGCCTTCACGACCCGGTTCGCCTCGCGTCCGGCCCCGGCCGCACTGCTGTGCCGACCCCTGCCGGGCCCCGAGGGGAGCTGAGCCCCGTCCCGCCGGCCGCGGCGGACCGGGCGCGCCCGGCCGCCGCGACCGCGAGTGCGAGGAGGACCAGGGCCGCCGCCACAGCGAAGGTGATCCGGGTGCCGGTGGCCACCGCTGCGGGGGACGCCGTCGCGACATCGGTGGCCGCCGCGAGCGCGAACACCGCGCCCATGACGCAGGCGCCGGTGACGAGCCCGAGATTGCGCGCGAGGCCCAGTGCACCGGAGACGACTCCCCGCCGGTCCGGGGGCACGTCGGCCATGACGGCCGTGTTGTTCGCCGTCTGGAACACCGCGTAGCCGGCGGTCAGCACGGCGAGCGGGGCCACGTAGCCGACGGCACCGAGCCCCGTCGGCACCACCGACAGGGCCAGCGCACCGGCCGCCATGGCCGCGAGGCCGAGGACGGTCGTGCGGTGTGCGCCGAAACGGTCGGAGAGCTGCCCGGCGGGCATCCCGGTCACGGCCGCCACCAGCGGCCCGACCGCCAGGAGGAGGCCGGTGAGCGCCGGTCCGAGCCCGAGCGCACGGGAGAGCTGGAAGGGTCCCACCACCAGCGTTGTCATCATCACCGTGGAGACCAGCGCGCTCGTGGCCAGCCCCGCGCGCAGGCCCGGGGTCCTCAGGACCGTGCGCGGGACCAGCG
This sequence comes from Streptomyces yangpuensis, assembly GCF_024666385.1. NCBI lineage: Bacteria > Bacillati > Actinomycetota > Actinomycetes > Kitasatosporales > Streptomycetaceae > Streptomyces > Streptomyces yangpuensis. The sequence goes on along the minus strand of NZ_CP102514.1, from coordinate 674,492 downwards.
GTGACGCCGCCCGCGCCTGGGCCCGTACGAAGAGGCCGGCGACCAGGGCGGCGGCACACAGCAGCGCCGCGCGCAGGCGGCCGGATCCGTCGCCCCCGCCGAGGGTCATGGCGAGGGCGTAGGCGGTCAGCGCCAGGGCGAGCAGCAGTGTGCCCGCGGTGTCGAACCGGGCCCGGCCGGTCCCGGCGGCCTGCCGGTCCGCGGGCAGATGACGCCGGACGAGCAGCAGTGCGGCGATGCCCAGCGGGACGGGAGCCAGGAAGACCGCCCGCCAGCCGAACGCGGCGGTCAGCGCACCGCCCAGGGAGGGTCCGAGGGCGGTGCCGACCGCGGACATCGTGCCGAGCAGCCCCATGGCACGGCCGACGCCCTCCCGGGGGACCGTCTCGCCGACGAACGCCATGGTGAGGGCCAGCATGAAGGCCGTGCCGACACCCTGGACCGCCCGGGCGGCGATCAGCAGCCCCACCGTGGGCGCGGCCGCGCACCCCATCGAGGCGACGGTGAACAGCGAGAGGCCGGCCAGGAGCAGCCGGCGGCGGCCGAAGAGGTCGCCGAGCCGTCCCGCACCGAGCACCAGGGCGGTGACGGCGAGGAGATGGGCGAGGACGATCCACTGGACCGATCGGAAGGGGGCCGAGAACACGTCCGCCAGGGTGGGCAGGACGGCGGGAGCGAGGCCGGTGCCCAACGCGGACAGCAGCATGGACAGGGACAGCCCGGCGAGCGCGGGGCGGACCGCAGCCGGGCGCACGGCACTCGGGTGGTCGCCGGCCGGCCGGGCCGCGCCGGCGCCGGGGCCGGAGGCTCTGGGTGAACTCATGCGGGGAGGGTCGGGCCGGACGGGCTCGAACGGCAAACGTTGTTGCCGATACCGGGACAGCGGGATGGAATGGCCGCATGGACGCACCACCGAACCACCGAGCGGTCCTCGACCAGGTCGCCCCCCGCCTGCGGCGGCTGCGCGCCCGGAGCGGTCTCACCCTCGCCGCGCTCTCCGAGGAGACCGGCATCTCGAAGAGCACCCTGTCCCGGCTGGAGTCCGGCGGGCGCCGGCCCAGCCTGGAACTGCTGCTTCCGCTCGCCGCCGCCTACCGCGTCCCCCTCGACGAACTCGTCGGCGCTCCCGAGGTGGGCGACCCCCGGGTGCGGCTGACCCCCCGCACCCTGCCGGGCGGCGGCACCGCCGTCCCCCTCACCCGGGGTCCGGGGCCGCTCCAGGCGTTCAAGATGCTGATCCCCTACCGCGGCGCCGAGCCGGATCCGCGGACGCACGAGGGCTACGAGTGGCTGTACGTACTGGACGGGCGGCTGCGCCTCGTCCTCGCGGAGCACGACCTGGTCCTCGGGCCCGGCGAAGCGGCCGAGTTCGACACCCGGCTGCCCCACTGGTTCACCGGCGCGGACGCGGGGAGGCCTGTGGAGATCCTCAGCCTGTTCGGACGTCAGGGGGAGCGCATGCACGTCCGTGCCAGACCCCGAGGCCAGTAGGCGGTCTCCTGCCGACCGCCGCTGCCCTGGCGCGATGTCGTCGTCGAAATGCGCCAAGTGGGGTGAACCGAGCGCCGAACCGATCTAAGGTGCGCCCGTAAGCATCGTCGCGGACACCTGTTCGGCGGTTTCCGGCCATGCCTCGCCAGTGGCGCCTTCCGGCCGCACCGCACACTCAACTGGGGGGTTCATGCGCAGATCCCGAGGGGCGGCGGCCCTGCTCGCCCTGTCCCTGACCGCAACCGGAGCAGGGCTGGGTCTCGCCCTCGCCCCGCAGGCGGCGGCCATCACCCCGCCCGTCGCGTTCACCGCCGACGCGCTGTCGACGTGGCAGCCCAACGGCGTCGTCTGGGCCCTCGCCGAGGCAGGCGGCCAGGTCTTCGCCGGCGGCACCTTCTCCACCGTCCGCCCGCCCGCGGGCGGCAGCGGCAGCGAGCGGCAGGCCGTGAACTTCGTTGCGCTGGACGCCGCGACGGGTGCGCCCACCTCCTGCGAACTGTCCTTCACCGTGGCCTCCGGCACCGCGACGGTCCGGGCGCTCGCCCTGTCCCCGGACAAGTCGACCCTCTACGCCGGCGGGTACTTCGGCGCGGTCAACGGCACGGCCGTCTCCAGCCTCGTCGCCGTCGACGTGGCGAGCTGCACGGTGAAGACCGCCTTCCGCCCGGCCTTCGCGGCCACCGTCCGCGCCCTCGCCGTCACCGGCGACACCGTCTACGCGGGCGGCGACTTCCTCACCGTCGCCGGCCAGCCGCGCGGGCGCTTCGCCGCCGTCGGCGCCACCGACGGGGCGCTCAAGCCCTTCACCGCCGATGCCGACGAGCCGGGACGCGCCGTCGAGGTCACCCCCGACGGGCAGAACGTCGTCCTCGGCGGGGACTTCTTCACCGTCAACGGTGCGAACACCCACGCTCTGGCCGTCGTCGACGCGTCGAGCGGCGCGCTCACCAAGGCGTATCCCGGCTTCATCGAGACCAACTCCGTCGTCAAGGACGTCGCGACCGACGACACCGGCTTCTACACCGCCAACGAGGGCACCGGCGGCGGCGTCTTCGACGGCCGGATCGCGCTCGACCTCCCCGGCTTCGGCCAGCGCTGGCGCGACACCTGCCTCGGCGCCACCCAGGCCGTGCTGCCGTACCGGCAGGTCCTCTACAGCGCCTCGCACGCCCACGACTGCTCCAGCGTGGGGGAGTTCCCCGACGGCCAGCGCCACCACCTGCTCGCCCAGCCCACCACGGGCACCGGCAAGCTCGGCTGGGCCCCCGACACCAACGACGGCATCGGCGAGGGCATCGGCCCGCGCGTGATGACGGTCGGGTCGAAGAACGGGGTGGAGTACCTGTGGGTCGGCGGTGAGTTCACCACCGTCAACGGCGCCGCGCAGCAGAGCCTCACCCGGTTCGCCTCCACCGGGGACACCGGCGCGCCCACCGTGCCCGTGGCGAGCGCGGTCAGCTTCAGGCCGGGTGAGGTCCAGGTGCGCTGGCGCACCAGCCTCGACCTCGACGACAGCGCGCTGACCTACAAGGTCTACCGCAACGGCGCGGCCACGCCGATCGCCACGGTCACGGCCGACTCGCTCTTCTTCAAGCGCCCGCAGGCCTCCTGGACCGACACCACCGTCGCGGCGGGCCAGTCGTACACCTACCGGGTGACGGCCACCGACGCGGCAGGCAACACCAGCGCCCTGTCCGCCACGGCGAGCGTGACCGTCCCGACCACGGTGGACGGATACCCGAACCAGGTCCGGGCCGACGGAGCCACCCAGTACTGGCGCTACGACGAGTCGGCCCTGCCCTTCGTCGCGGACTCCTCGGCCGGCGGCAACCGGGCCGGCGTGCACCTGAACGCCCCCGCCCTGCGGCAGACGCCCGGCGCGGTCTCCGGCACCGGCACGGCCATCGGTTTCAACGGCACCGACACCCAGGTGTACGGGGACCACCGGCAGAGCGTGGGCAGCACCTACAGCATCGAGACCTGGTTCCGCACGAACACCACCCGCGGCGGCAAGCTCTTCGGTTTCGGGAACAACCAGAGCCGCGGCAGCAATCAGTACGACAAGCACATCTACATGACCAACAACGGGCGGCTGGTCTACGGCGTCTACACCGGCGCCACCCGCACCGTCACCACCGCCACCGCGTACAACGACAACGCGTGGCACCACGTCGTCGCGACCCAGGGCCCCGGCGGCATGACCCTCTACGTCGACGGCGTCCAGAAGGGCACCCTCGCCGTCACCACGCACGAGAACTTCTCCGGCTACTGGCACGCCGGCGGCGACAGCCTCGGCGGCTGGCCCGACCGCCCGACGAGCGAGTACTGGGCGGGACAGCTCGACGAGAGCGCCGTCTACCCGACCGTTCTGAGCGCCGCGCAGGTGCAGAACCACTACGCCCTCGCCACCGCCCCGGCCGACTCGGTGGTCCAGGTCACCGCCGCCGAGGACACCTACGCCAACGCCGGAGCGCCCGGGACCAACTACGGCACCTCGTCCTCGCTCGCCGTCCGCGGCACCTCGTTCTACACGAGCTACCTGCGCTTCGACCTGCCGGCGGCGCCCGCGGGCACGGTGCTGAAGGCGGCCACGCTCGGGGTGAGGACGAGCACGATGAGCGGCGCCGGTACCACGGACACCGTCTCGGTCGTCCCGGTCACCGGAGCGTGGAGCGAGAGTGGGACGACGTACACCAACCGGCCCTCCCTGGGCGCTCCGGCCCTCGGCGCCTACCCGGGGATCCCCGACGGCTCGGCGGCGCACACCGCCACGCTGACCACGGGATCCGTCGCGGCAGCACTCGGGGGCAGCCTCGGCCTGGCGCTGACCAGCCCGGGCACGGACGCCCTGTGGCTGTGGTCCTCCGAGGCGCAGGCGGCCGAGGGCACTCCGCGGCTGACGCTCACCTTCGGCGCGCCGTGACCTGACGGCCGGCCGGACAGGAGGGGCGCGGACCGCACCGGTCCCGTGCCCCTCTGGCACGTCCGGGCTCCTCCGGTACGTCCGCGCCCCTCGGCGCCTCCGGGCCCGAGGTCAGGACAGTGTGTAGGTGAAGGCGTACCCGACGGAGGTGTCGCCGTGGCGGTAGGTGAAGCCGCCGGAGCCCGTCAGGCCCACGAGGTCCCCGGTGCCGGAGCCGGGGACCACCTCGAAGCGGCAGACGGTGCCGCCCGCGTCGAAGGTGCCCCGCTCCTCCAGCACGAAACTGCCCTTGCGACCGTCGACACTGCCCGCCACCAGCTCCATCCCGCTGTAACTCCCGGTGTTCTCACCGTCGTAGGCGATCGTGTACGCACAGCTGGTGCCGGCCGCCTCGACACCGCCGGTGAAGGCGTTGGTGACACGGGCGTGGGCGAGCCGAGGGGTGGCCCCCTGCGGCCCGACCGGAGTCTCCTCCCAGTCGGCGAACGTGAAGCGGCCACCGGTTTCTACGGGCGTGGGCATGACGGTCCTCCCGGCCGGCCGGACGGTCCCTCCGCCCGGCGTGCACCCAGGCTGGCAGCCGTACCTGACACCCTCTGTCAGGTACGGCGAGAATGGGTGCCATGCGCGCCGACCGGCTCCTCCCCCTGCTCCTGCTGCTCCAGAACCGCGGCCGGATGACCGCACCCGAACTCGCGGCCGCGCTGGAGGTGTCCGTGCGCACCGTCTACCGCGACATCGACGCGCTCGGCGCCTCGGGCGTCCCCGTCCTCGCCGACCGGGGCCCGGCCGGCGGCTACCGGCTGGCCGACGGTTACCGCACCCGCCTCACCGGGCTCACCGACACCCAGGCCGGCTCGCTCTTCCTGGCCGGCGCCCCGGACCCGCACAGGACCTCGGACTCGGCGCCGACCTGGCCGCCGCCCAGCTGAAGCTCCAGGCCGCGCTCCCCGCCGCGCTCGCCGGACGGGCCCGGCGGATCCAGGACCGCTTCCACCTCGACGCGACCGCCTGGTTCCGGGACGCCGATCCCGTCCCGCACCTCGCCCGGATCGCCCAGGCCGTCTGGGACCAGCGGGTCCTGCACGCCCATTACCGCCGCTGGCGCGGCGAGGTACGGCGCGCGCTCCACCCGCTGGGCCTCGTCCTCAAGAGCGGCATCTGGTACCTGGTCGCCGGGGTCGACGACGGCGCCGTACGGACCTACCGCGTCGCCCGGTTCCTCGCCGTGGACACCGCCGAGGAGGGCTTCGAACGGCCCGCCGGATTCGAACTCGCCACATACTGGCAGGAGTCCACCAGCAGACTCGGCGCCGCCCTTCACCGGCAGACCGCCGAGCTGCGCCTCTCCCCGCGCGGCCGGCAGCTGCTGCCCATGCAGTTCGGGGCGGCGGGCACCCGGGCCCTGGCCGACGCGGGCCCGCCCGACGCGGACGGCTGGGTCCGGCTCAGCCTCGCCGTCGAGTCCGAGGCCGTCGCCGTCGGCGACCTCCTGCGCCTGGGCACGGAGGCCGAGGTGCTCGGACCGCCCGAACTGCGCCGCGCCCTCGCCGAGACGGTGACCGCCCTCGCCGGCCGCTACGCCTGAGCGCCGGCCCGGACGGCGGGGGACTGCCAGCGGATCTCGCCGTCCTGGCGGTGACCGGCCGGGCGGAGGCCGCAGGCCCTCGCGACCGCCGCCGACGCGGCGTGGTCCGGATGGACGTGGGCGACCAGACGGTCGACGGGGAGCCGCTCCAGCCAGGCCGTGAGCGCGCGGGCGGCCTCCGAGGCGAAACCGAGGCCCTGCCAGGGGACACCGACGACCCAGGCCACTTCGGCGAGGCCCTGCGACGGGGTGATGGTGGCCTGGACGGTGCCCACCAGCCTCCCCGGCCCCCGCAGGCGCAGCACCCAGTTCGCCCAGACCACCACCGGGTCGGGGGAGCCGGCGGTGAGCCGCTCGTAGCGAGCCCGCAGCGCCTCCCGAGACAGGGGCGCGCCCCCGGTGAAGGCGTGCAGCGCGGGATCGGCGAGGACGAGACTCATCTCGTCGGCGTGCTCCGGCAGCAGCGGGAGCAGGTCCAGGCGTGCGGTGGCGAGGGCGACCGGCCGGACCGGGGGCCGGCGCACCTTCGCGGCCGCCCCCGGCCGGGGTACGCCGTCCACGGCCAGACAGATGCCCAGCACCCGGTCGTACCCGGTCCAGCCGTTGACACGGCCGCGGTTGTTGCTGATCTGCACGCGCCGGCGCGACGCGTCCACCGCGGACACGAGGTGCAGGTACACCGTGCCCGCCACTCGGGCCAGCACGATGTCACCGACCTCGACCAGGGCCGGGTCCGCCGGAGCGACCCGGACCTGCTGCCGGCTGTGCACCAGCGGCACCATCGACCCACCGGTCGGCCGGAATTCCACGGTCTCGCCCCGGCCGACACGGTCCGCCTGCGTATCGAGCATGCCCATCGCGCCAGTCTCGCCGCCGCCAAGGGTTCCCGGCCACCGGATTACGCCCCGGCCGGCACGGTCAGCGCGGGGGTTCCACCTCCAGGAAGCGGCGCCCGCGGGGCCCGCGGTACAGCAGGCACACCCAGCCCCGTTCCCCCAGCACGGCCGCGCAGGCCGTCAGACGCTCCTGCTCCTCACCGGCCGCACCACCGCCCGGCGGGCCGACCCAGGTCACCTCCACCCGTCCCGCCCCGGACACGGCGGCCACCCGGTAGCCCGTCCGCGTACGGCGCCCCTCCCCGTCCACCGCCGACGGCGTGATCCCCGACGCCTCCAGCACGAGGGCCACCGCGCGCGCCGGTCGCGCCACCTCCCACGGCGCGGGAACCCCCGCGCCCGCCGGGCCGTTGACCAGACGCCTGATCTGCAACAGCCCCTCGTAGGCCGTGCGCAGCTCCGCCTCCCGCCGCCCGGCCGGCACCTCCGCACCGTCCCCGGTCGCCGGATCGAAGCCCCGCCCCGGATCCGTCACCTCCGTCACCACCCCACCACTGGCCCTTCTGAGTACCTCACGCCCGACGGACTGAGTATCCGCCCCGATTCCCCCGAACGCCGCCGCTGGTCGAATGGGGCCATGACCTACGACGCCCCGAGCAGCGCGACCGCCCGCCCGCGCATGCAGCACGTGACCACCGCCGGCTCGGCCCTCGCCGTGGCCCTGGTCCCGCTCGTGATCGGCGTCCTGTTCGCCAAGGCCATCGCCGCCGACCCGATGACCCCGGTCAACGCCCTCATCGCGGGCGGCGGCCAGCGGGCCGCCCTGCCGCGGGGCGAGTGGAAGCGCCGCGGCCACACCACCCTGCACCGGCTGCGCACCGCCCGCCGCGACACGGCCCGGCGCTGCGCCCGCGCCTGCGGCCGCCGTCCCTGAGGGGTTCTCAGCGGCCGTACTGCCGCAGGCACAGGTCGACGACGGACGGCGGCACGACGCCGTCGGCGGCCGCGCACAGCTCGTCCATGCGGGGCGGCGGCGCCGGCCGGCGGTGCGGGTGCGCGGTCGCGGACCCGGGCAGCCGGTTCCGCCGGGGCGAGGCCGCCTGCTTCGCGCGCGGCCGCTCGCGGGGTGCGGTCGCGGCGGACGCCCGTCCCTGTTCCGCGACCGGCTCCCGGGCGGTGCCCGGGGCGGGCCCGGGCGGGACGGCCGGGGGCAGTTCCCCCAGGGGCAGGGCCGGCGGCGCGGACCGCTCGGGCGTGTCGGCCGACGGCACGGACCCGCGTACGGGAGCCGGTGCCGGAGCCGGGTCGTGCGGGCCGACGGAGACACAGCCGGCGCTCGCCAGGAGCGCGACGAGGGAGAGGGGCAGGGCCCGGCGTAACTGCATCCGACCACCTTGCCGCACGGCCCGTCGCTCCTGGCTCCCCGCCTCACGCATCCGGGTGACACCGGGCGGCGACGGCTGCGGCTGCGGCGTGTGCGAGATTGGCACGGACGTACGGGCGGCGGGGGAGGCGCGACCTCCGACGCCCCGTGCGGCCGAATCCTGCCCGCAGATCGACCCGTACGGAGCACCGGTCCATGACAGCAGCCGCCGCGCCCGGCAGTCCCGCACCGTCCCCCGAGCCCGGGGAGCCCGCCGCGTCCGCGCCGCACCCCGCCCCCGCGTCCGCACCGAAGGCCGCCCTCGCCTCCGCACCGAAGCCCGACCCCGGGGCCGTACCCGGCTCGCAGGGACCCGCTCCCGCCCCACCCGCTCCCGCCCCGGCCCCCTGGAAGGGGTGGGCGGCCGTCTGCGCGGTCGCCCTCGGCATCTTCTGCCTGATCACCTCCGAGCTGATGCCCGTCGGGCTGCTCACCCCCGTCGGGGCCGACCTCGGGGTGTCCGACGGCGCCGCAGGGCTGATGGTCACCGTGCCCGGGCTGGTCGCCGCGTTCTGCGCGCCGCTGGTCACCGTCGGAGCCGGCCGTCTCGACCGGCGGCTCGTCCTGTGCGTGCTCATCGCGCTGACGGCGGCCGCCAACCTCGCCGCCTCCGTCGCCCCGGGCTTCGCGGTCGTACTGGCGGCGCGACTGCTCGTCGGGGTCAGCGTCGGCGGGTTCTGGGCCATAGCCGGGGGAATCGCCGTCCGGCTCGTCCCCGAGCGACACATCGGACGGGCCACCGCCCTCGTCTTCGGGGGCGTGCCCACCGCCTCCGTGCTCGGCGTCCGCGCCGGCACCCTGCTCGGCGAACTCGGGGGCTGGCGCACCGCGTTCGCCGCGGTCGGGGTCCTCGGCCTCATCACGCTGACCGCCCTGGTCGTCCTGCTGCCCCCGCTCCCGCCCACCCGGCGCTTCACCTTCCCCGAACTCCTCACCCTGTTCCGCGGGAACCGCGCCGTCCGCGCCGGAGTCGCCGTCACCTTCCTCGTGGTCACCGGGCAGTTCGCCGCCTACACCTTCGTCCGGCCGATCCTGCGGGACGTCTCCGGCATCGACGCCGGGTTCGTCAGCACCCTGCTGCTCGGCTACGGCGTCGCCGGCGTCGCGGGCAACTTCCTGGCCGGGTCGCGCGACGCCTACCGGAGCCTGTTCGTGATCAGCGGCGCCCTCGCCGTGATTCTCGTGCTCATCGCGGTCCTGCCGGGAGCTGTCGCCGGAACCGCGCTGCTGCTCGCCTGGGGCCTGGCCTACGGAGGCGTCTCGGTGAGCGTGCAGGGCTGGATGACCAAGGCCGCGCCGGCGGCCACGGAAGCGGCCTCCTCGCTGATGGTGGCCATGTTCAACCTCGCCATAGCGGCAGGAGCGCTCTTCGGCGGCCTCGCGGTCGACGGGATCTCCGCCCCCGCCGCTCCGCTCGGCGGGGCCGCCCTGATGCTCATGGCCGCCGTCACCGTCCGGGCCTCGGCACTGCGCCGCCCCGAGCGCAACGGCTGACGGATCGGACCCGACAGAACGGGTGGACCGGATCAGATCGGACATGGGGCTTGACCCGGCCGGTGCCGGAGGGCAAGAGTGCGCCCGATCACGAACGTCAGTTCTGGCCGCACCCCGGAGATACCTCAGATGTCCATACCGGTTCGCCCGCCGCTCGCCCCGCCCGCGATCGGCGGTTCTCCGGCACCCGGCACGCCCGGCGCCCACGGCGGCGGCGCGGCCCAGGCTCCCGCCGCCCGGCGGCGCAGAGCCTGACCGGCCGGACGGGGGCCGGCGCCGCACCGCCGCGCCGGCCCCCGACCCTGCCGGGAGACAGCCATGTCCCAGGATCCTGAAGAGAACGGGCTCGCCCCCGACGACGCCCTGTTCGTACGCCCGTACGTCGCCCCCTCGGGCCCGCCGGCCCGAGCGGAGGCTCCCGCCTGGCCGCAGTCCGGGCCGTTCGCCTTCCCCGACCCCGCGGACGACCCCGCAGGCGACCCCGCGGACGGTTTCGCGGGCGGTTTCGCGGGCGGCCGGGGGCACCGCCCGGACGACGGAGTTCCGGCACCGGTGACCGGGCCCACCAGGCCTCCGGCGGCCGCCGCCCGCCATGCCAGGCCTGCTGCGGGCCCGGCCCGCCGCAGCCGCCTCCCGCTGGCCGTGGGCACCGTGCTCGGGCTCGCGGCCGTGGGCGGCCTCGTGCTCCTGCTGACCGGCCCCGACCCGCAGCCGCCCCGGGCCGAGGCGCCGGCCGACCTGACCGTGCCCGCGCTTCCGGGCGGCCCGGGCGGCGGCGCCGAATCCCCCGACCCCACGGTGTCCGCCCGGTCCGCGGCACCGTCCGCCTCGGCCACCGGGGCGTCGGCCACGACGACGGGCCCGGCGGCCAAGCCGTCCACCGCGGCCGGCGCGGCCGTACGGCCGTCGAGCGGGTACGCGACCCTGCGCATGGGCGACAGCGGGCCCGAGGTGCGGGCCCTGCAGGAGCTGCTCCAGGGGCAGGGCTTCACCTATGTCTCCGTCACCGGCGTCTACGACGGCCAGACCAAGCGCGGCGTCGGTCAGCTCCAGCGCGACCGGTCCATCAAGGGCGACCCTCAGGGCGTCTACGGCCCGAACACCCAGGCGGCCATGGGGGGGTAGGGGTGAGCGGGGGTGCCGGCGCCGGACGCGCCCGGTCAGCGGCCGCCCGCGACCCGCAGCACCGTGCCCGTCGTGTACGAGGCGTCCGGGGACAGCAGCCAGGCGATCGCCCCGGCGATGTCCTCGGGCCGGCCGGGCCGCCCGAGCGGGGTCGCGGCCCCGATGCGGGCCGCCCGGCCGGGGTCGCCCATCGCGGCGTGCATGCCGGTCTCGACGGTGCCGGGCGCGACGGCGTTGACCCGGATCCCGTCCGGGCCCAGCTCCTTGGAGAGTCCCACGGTCAGCGCGTCGGTCGCCGCCTTGGTCGCCGCGTAGTGCACGTACTCCCCGGGGCTGCCCAGGGTCGCCGCCGCCGAGGAGACGTTCACGATCGCCCCGCCCCCGGACTCCGCCATGTCACGGGCGGCCCGGCGGCAGCACAGCAGGTACCCGAGGAGGTTGACCTCGACCACCCGGCGCAGGTCCTCGGTGCGGGCGTCGGCGAGCCGGCCCAGCGGCCCCGTCACCCCCGCGTTGTTGACCAGGCCCGTCACCGTGCCCAGCTCGGCGCCGGCGATGTCGAAGAGCCGCTCGACCGCGCATTCCTCGGACGTGTCGGCCTGAACGGTCACGCAGCGGACCCCGGCGGCCCGTACGCGCGCGGCGACCGCCTCGGCCGCCGCCACGTCGCGGACGTAACCCAGCACCAGGTCGTGCCCGTCCGCGGCCAGCCGCCGACAGGTCGCCGCGCCGATGCCCCTGCTGCCGCCGGTGACGACGGTGACCGGACGAGGTGACATGTGAGCCTCCAGCGGGACGCGGATCGTGGGGCGGGCGCGTGCGGGCGCCCGTCGCGTCGCACCGGGCGGCAGGCTAACACCGTGATAATCGCTGGACCAGCGAAAATGCCGGGACGGAGAGTGGCGTCACCGATGTGCCGCACCACCTGCCGTCCGCAAGTGCGGCCGCCGGTACCGTCCATGACGACCCGTTGGAGCCACCCATGTCGACCTTGCGCGTCACAGCCGAAGAGCTGACCGTCCACGACCATCCGAACGCCGACGCGTTGGAACTGGCCCAGGTGGGCCTCTACCGCGCGGTGATCGCCAAGGGCGCCTACCGCACCGGTGACTTCGCCCTCTACATACCCGAACAGGCCGTCCTGCCTGCCGGGTTGATCGAGGAACTGGGCCTCACCGGGCGGCTCGCCGGCGGCAACGCCGACCGGGTCAAGGCCGTCCGGCTGCGCGGCGAACTCTCCCAGGGCCTGGTGTGCCGGCCCCGCGCCCTCGCCGACGTCGACCTCGTCCAGGCGGCCAAGGAGGGCACCGACTTCGCCGAACTGCTCGGCATCACCAAATGGGCCCCGCCCATCCCCACCACCATGAGCGGCGACGTCGAGGCCGCCGCCGACCTGATGCCGTGGGTGGACATCGAGAACCTCCAGCGCTACCCGCACATCTTCGAGCCCGGCGAGAGCGTCGTCCTCACCGAGAAGCTGCACGGAACGGCGAGCCTGTTCACGTACGTCGTCGAGGGCGGACGCTCGATCGTCTCCTCCAAGGGCTTCGGCGCCAAGGGACTCGCCCTCAAGGAGGACGAGCGCAACCTCTACTGGCGCGCCGTACGCGGCCACGGGGTGTCCGCCGTCGCCGAAGCGCTGGCCGAACGCCTCGGCGCGACCCGCATCGGGATCTTCGGCGAGGTGTACGGCGCGGGCGTCCAGGACCTGGCGTACGGGACCGACGCGCGCACCGCCGACACGCCGCCCGGATACGCCGTCTTCGACGTGTCCGCCGAGATCGACGGACAGATCCGCTGGCTGGACCCGGCCGCCGTCCTCGCGGGCGGCGAACTCCCGCTGGTGCCAAGGCTGTACGAGGGCCCGTACGACCTGGACACGGTGCTGGAGCACGCCGACGGCCGCGAGACGGTGTCCGGGCGGGCCGTGCACCTGCGGGAGGGCGTGGTCATCCGCCCGGCGGCCGAACGGTACAGCCCGGTCGTGGGCGGCCGCGCCATCGCCAAGGCGGTCAGCCCGGCCTACCTGACCCGCAAGGGCGGCACGGAGTACGAGTGATCACCACCCGGGACAGCCCTTAGGGTGACCGGATGCCTGCCACCGACGTACTGAGCCGGGCACTCGACGCCCCCGGGGACCCCTACGTGCGGCTTCTGCCGCCCGCCGTGTCCGAACTGCTGCGCACGCTCGCCGCCCCGCCCCGGCTGGCCGCGCACCTGCGGCTCGTCCACGACGTCGCCCACGACCTGGCCGACCGGCTGGCCGGCTACTGCCCGGGCCTGGAGTTCGACCGGGAGGCCGTGCTGTTCGGGGCGGCCACGCACGACATCGGCAAGGCGGTGCACACCGCGGAGCTGAGCGGCCCGGGCTCCGCGCACGAGCCGACGGGCCGGGAACTCCTGCTCGCGCACGGGTTCCCGGCCCACCTGGCCCGCTTCGCCGCCACCCACGCGACTTGGCACGGGGGCTCCGTGAGCATCGAGGAGCTGTTGGTCAGCACCGCCGACAAGGTGTGGAAGGGCAAGCGGGTCCAGGACCTGGAGGACCTCCTGGTGGACCGTCTCGCCGAGGCCACGGGCGCCGAGCGCTGGGCCGCGTACCTGGACCTCGACGGGGTGCTCGGCCGGATCGCCGAGGAGGCGGACGGGCGGCTCGCCTTCCAGGCCGCCTTCCCGGTGTACGCCTGACCGGCCGGTCGTGTCCGACCGGCCGGGCCGTGGCGTGCGTGGTGGGATGGGCCGGGGCGGGGTCCACCAGCACACGGAGAGGTCGGGTACATGTCCGAGTCGGGCCGGAGCGGCCAGGAAACCATGCGGGCGATGGCGTACGAGACGTACGGCGGGACGGAGGTGCTCGCCGAGACCCGGCTGCCGCTGCCCAAGGTCGGCCCCGGCGAGGTCCTTGTCCGGGTGAAGTGCGCCGCCGTCAACCCCGTCGACTGGAAGATCATGGCGGGTGGGCTGGACCCCCTCATGGACGTCGTCTACCCGGTGGTCCCCGGCTGGGACGTCGCCGGCACGGTCGAGAAGGTCGGCATCGACGTTCCCGAGTACGCCGAGGGCGACGAGGTCATCGCCTACGCCCGCAAGGACTACGTGCACGGCGGGACCTTCGCCGAGTTCGTCACCGTGCCCGTACGCGCCCTCGCGCACAAGCCCGCCTCGCTGAGCTGGGCCGAGGCCGCCGGGCTACCGCTCGCCGGACTCACCGCCTACCAGCTGCTCACCCGCCTCGGCACCGGCCAGGACGACACCGTCCTCATCCACGGCGCCGCGGGCGGCGTCGGTTCCTTCGGCGTGCAGATCGCCCGCTCGCTGGGCGCCCGCGTCATCGGTACCGCCTCCCCCCGCAATCACGACCGGGTGCGCGCACTCGGCGCCGAGCCCGTCGCATACGGTGAGGGGCTCGCCGAACGCGTCCGTGCCCTCGTGCCCGACGGGCCCACCGTCGTCGCGGACTTCGTCGGCGGCGTCGGCGGCGTCACCCGCGAGGTCCTCCACGACGACGGCCGGCACGCCTCCATCGCCGACCCCAGCGTGCTCGGCTCCGGCGGCGAATGGATCTGGGTCCGCCCCGTCGGCAGCGATCTGGCCGAACTGGGCCGGCTCGCCGACAGCGGACAGCTGAAGGTGCCGGTCGCGAGGACCTTCCCCCTGGCCGAGCTGGCGGCGGCCTTCGAGCTCAGCCAGGGCGGCCACACACCAGGAAAGATCATCATCGAGGTCTGATCCCGCCCGCCGAGGGCCCGCGGTTCAGGTACCCAGATCCGGCACCTCACCGCCCGTCGCCCAGGCCACCTCGACCCCGCGCAGGCCGGCCCGCCACCGGTCGGCCGGACCGGCCAGGTGCGCCGCGTCCGGCGGCGCGGCGCCCAGGCCGATCGCGTACCGGGCGAGGCCCGGCCCGGACTCGAAGGGGCGCGGCCAGGCGTGCGCACCGGTGGCGCCGGCCTCCTCGAGGGCGCCGAGGAGCGCCCGCAACCGCCCGCGCACCCGGCCCCGTACCTCCTCGAACTCCGCCTCGGCCGCCCGTACGGTCACCACCGCCCAGGCGGCGTGCCGGCGGTGCGGCGGCGGCGCGGCCACGGCCAGGGCATCCGCCCCGACCCCCGACTCCAGCAGTTCCCACGCCGCGTACAGCTCCTGCACCAGGAGGTCCCGCAGCCCCGGTGTCACCTGGGCGGTGCAACTGCGCACCGGCGCCGACGGGGTGAGGACCGTGACCGGATCCGGGCCCGGCACGGCCGAGGTGACCGGCAGCGGCCCGGCGACCGGACCCGCCGACGCGACCGGCTCGCGCCAGTCCCAGGCCGCCCACCGCCCGAAGAACTCCCGCAGCAGGACGTCCGGCGGCAGGGCCCCCGCCTCCCGGACCGTGTGCGCCGCGAGGACCGACCAGGCCAGTCCCGGCAGCCCCCCGAACGGCGCCGAGTCCAGGCCCCTGGCCCGCGCCCACGCCTTCACCCGCCGCGCGAGCCCGGCGAACGCGGTATGTTCCGCCCCCACCGCCTCCCGTACGGCGTCGGCGTCGCTCACCGCGCTCAGCGCGACAGCGGCCGCCTCGCCCAGCTCGGACCGCCGCTCCACCGCACGCGCCGGATCCAGGCCGCCGGTGGAGACCACCACCAGGTCCACGGACAGCGACCCGACACGGAAGCGCAGCCCCGGCACCCGGGCCCCCGTCACCTCGCGCAGCCCCCGGGCCTGCGGCAGCGCGGCCGCCACCTGCTCGCGCACCCGGGCGACGTCAGCCGTCCCCGGCAGCGCCGCCACCAGGTCCAGGTCGGCGCCCGGCAGGGCGCAGCCCATCCGGCGGGAGCCGGCCACGTGCACCCGCGCACCGGGCAGCGCGGCCCCGATGCGCGCGGTGACCGCCTCGGCCCGATCGTTCCCGGGCTCCGGCCGGGCTTCGGGAAGAGGCGCCGGAAGGGGCTCCGGTGCCCAGCGCACCTCGCCCGTGCCCAGCGCCACCGTCGCCCGGACCCGCATCGGTCCCTCCCCGCGCCGCGAGAGCACGGCCAGTTCCCCGACCCGCGCGGACAGACCCCCGCCGAGGCGCGCCGCGAACTCCGCGACGGCCCGCTGCGGGTCAGGGCTGCGCCCGAGCGTCAGATGCGGGGTGTAGCCCCCGTGCCCGCCGGAACGCCCCCGGCAGCCGGGGAACCGGTCCGTCAGCGCCCGCCGCAGCTCCTGCCACGGCGCCTCGCCGCCGGCCGCCGGATCCAGCCAGACGGTGGCCTCCTCACGGTGCCCAAAACTGTGCACACCCTCCAGCCGGGCCTCGAACGCAGCGGTCCCCGCGGCCACTTCGGCCAGCAGCGGGACGGCCTCGGCGAAGGAGGACTCCGGTACGAAGCCGAAGAGCAGGTTCACGTGCGCGGGCCAGCGGCCGGCCGCCGGGTCGTGCTCCCGGCGCACCTCACCCACCGCGTCCGGAAGGCCCGGCGGCAGCCACGCCACCGCGGTCCGCACCGTCGCCGGCACGTCGAGCCGCGCCGGCGCCTCGCCGTGCGCCCCGAACTCCACCGTGGCCTCCACCCCGAAATGGTCGGACACGAACAGTCCGTCGGGGGCGGGGGAGTCGCCGCGCAACGCCGCCCGGGTCACCCGGGCCGGGGCGGAGCCCAGCAGGATCCGGTCCAGCCGGCCGGCCCGGCCCGTCAGCGAACCGACCGCCGCCAGCGGATTGGCCGCCGGGTCGAAGGTCGGCGTCGCGTCGGCCGCCCCGTGCACCTCACTCCAGGCGTCGCGCATGCCGAGCGAGGGCGCCGGCCCCTCGGTCCCGTGGCGGCCGTCGTTGAAGTCGCCCAGCAGGACCACGCCGGCCTCGACGCCGCCCAGGCCCTCCGCCAGGCGGGCCAGTTCGGCCTCCCGCCGCTCGTGCCCGTTCTCGGTGTGGTCGCTGGTCAGGTGGGTGCCGGCGACCACCAGCGGCCCGGCCGCGGTGTCCACCGTCACGGCGGTCACCGCCTTGTGCGGGCGGAACATGTGCAGGCCCGCCTCCCGCACCGGCAGCCGGCTCAGGAGCAGCAGCCCGCACGCGGAGACGTCCCGGCCGCCGGGGTCCGTGCCGAGGGTGTACCCGGCCCGCACCCACGGCGCCGCCAGCAGCATGCCGAGCAGTTCCGGCTCCACCTCCTGGAGCGCGATGACGTCGGCGTCCGCGACGGCCAGATCGTCCAGCAGGAGCGGTCTGCGCCGCGCGGTGGCGATCCGCGGGGCGTCGTAGCGGTCCCAGAGCGTGTTCCAGGTCAGCAGCCGCACCGAGGACGGTGCCGCCGCGGCGTCCGCCGGAGCCACCCGCGCGGGACGCCACGCGCCGCCGCCCGAGGGATCCCACGCGTACGGGGTGCGGGCGGTGAAGAAGGGGGCCCGCAGCAGGCGCGGATCGTGGACCCGGCCCGCCGCGGTCACGTCGATCAGGTCCACACCGGTCGCCCGGTCCCACACCAGTTCGCCGTCTGCCTCGACGAACAGCACCCGGTGCCAGGGGATGTCCCCGCCGGGCACGAAGGAGGGCAGCGGGACCCGCTTGGGAGCCGCACCGCGCTGGAGCAGGCCGAGCACGAACCGCGCCGGATCGAACCGGGGGTCCCAGCGGACCTGGTGGTAGAGCTGCTCACTGGTGCGCATCGCTGCCTCCGCCCGCTGTGAACGTGAACGTGGACGGGCCGGGCGCGAGCGTGCCCGCCGTGTCCTCCACCCGACCGCCGGCGCCGACGTACCACGTACGGTGCGCCCGGCCCGCGTACGGCGGGCTGAACCGGTGCAGCTGCGAGGTCAGCACCTGCGGCGGCACCGGATGCGGGCGCACCCCGTTGCGGCGCACCAGCTCCGCCTCCTCGACCAGCACCACGGCATGGGTGACCAGCGCGTCGCGCCGGCGCGCCACCGAACCGGCCAGCCCGCGCTGCTGGTCGGTGAGTGACGTGGCGTCCCACACCACCGTCCCGCCGCGCGCCAGGGCGGCGTCGAGCCGGTCCAGGCCCGCGCTCAGCACCTCGGCGTTGGCCCGCTGGTCCGTGCGCGAACCCCGGGCGCCGCGCAGGTCGTCGAGCGAGACGTACGCGTCCACGCCGGGCAGGCCGCGGCCGAAGGTGCTCTTCCCGCTGCCCGAGGGGCCGCACAGCTGCACCAGCCGGGGAAACGATCCGTCACGCCACTGCCACGTCGCCGCCACCGCCTCCTCCACCACGGAACCGGAGATCCTGCCGTCCGCGAACGCCCGCCGGGCCTCCGCCCAGCAGCGGTCGGCCGCGGCCGCGCCCAGCCCGGCGAGGGGCTCCCGCAGCGCGGTCCGCAGGGCCTCCAGCGGATCCGGGCCTCCCAGCAGCCCCGCCTCCTCGGCCCACAGCGCGGACCACTCCACGCACTCCCGCGCCTGCGGCCCGTCGGCCAGCGCCCCGGCGAGCGCGTGCAGCACCCCGAGATCGGCCGCCGCGGCCATCCGTACGAGTCCGGCCCGCCGGTCCGCGTCGGAGAACGGCCGCTGGAGGTACGGGTACAGGCCCAGCAGGTCGCCGACCCGCCGTGCGAGCGGCATCCCGGCCGGACCGGCCGCGAGCCGCGCGGCCGTCCGGGCACGCGGTGCGCGGCGCAGCACGGCGGCGAGCACTCCGGCCAGCCGGTCGTCGCCGGTCCGCCCCGAGGCGTCGATCCGGGCGGTGACCTCGGCGACCACGTCGGTGCCGGTGCCGGTTTCGGCGGTGGCGGTGGCGGTCGTGCCCGTGGCTGTCGATCCGTCCGTGCCGACGGCGGCGGACAGGGCCGCCACATCGGGCTCGGCACCCGAGCGCACCGCCCACAACGGGGCCGCCGGACCGAGCCCGTTGGGCACGACCTCCGCGTACATCCAGTGCGTGTCGGTCTGCACGTGCCCGACCCGCACCCACTTGGCCACGCACCGGCCGAAGTCCGCCCGGGAGAAACCGGCGGCCGTCCGCACGACGTAACCCTCCTGCCGGGCGGTGTCGAGCCTGAGCCTGCGCAACGCCCGCTCGTCGAAGGTGCCGCGCCACAGCACCCGCGGAACGGGCACCCCGAGACCCCGCAGGAACCGTACGGTCCGGTCCCAGTCCAGGCACTGCTCCCCGTCCCACACCGAGAAGCCGTAGAACCAGCTGTCCAGGTCCTCGTACGGGATCGAGTGCCGGGCGTAGAGGTTCTCCCCGCACACCCGCCACCCGGCGGGGATATGGGGGCCGATCCGCCCCTGCAGGCCCTTGACCCAGGCCCGGGAGGGATGGTGCCCGGAGTCGAGCGAGCGGGCGTGCAGCCCGTCCGCGTACAGGGTGGTGTTCTCCCCGTCGAGCTTCTCGGTGACCACGACCTCGCGTCCGGTCAGCCCCGCCAGTCCGAGCGACCGGACGTCGTCCGCCGAAGCCCCGGGTGACCAGGGCAGATGAGGCGTTCGGGGATAGTGGGTGCGCATGATCCGCTCCGGCTCGACGACAGGTCCGCCGTCACTGTAGGTATCCGGCGGCGGGCGGATCCACCCAATTCAGCGGCAGAGGGCCACGATGGCCGGTGACACCGTGCCCTCGGCCGCCCGGCACAGGGGAGCCATGTCGTACGAACGCACGGGAGCGGGGCGGGACCGGACCGGGGCCGCCGACTGCCGGCGGGCCTTCTTCCGGGGTGCGGGCCGCGCCGGTTCCACCGGTTTCCAGGCCCTGGGGTGCTTGGCCCTGCGGGGCGGGCGCTGCGGCTCCCGGGCGGCGGCCCGGGGCCGGCGCGGCGCGGACGCCGGCCCGGACACCGGCCCGGCCGCGGGCACGGACGCCGGTACGGGCGCCCGCGCGTCCGGCACGGCGGCGGGCTCCGCGGCCTCCGACGGAGGCAACCGGACCAACGGCCGGGCGGCAGCCGTGGGTTCCGGTGGCAGTCCGCGGTCCCCGGCCGTCGCCGGAGCCGCACCCGGAGCCGCGCGCGGTGCGTCCGGTACGGGGGAGGGGTGCACCGTCACGCATCCGGAGGCCATGACGAGCGCGGCAAGTGTCAGGGGCAGAGCCCGGCGCAGCTGCATCCGACCACCCTGCCGCACCGGCGCCGCCCGGACCGGCACCCGTCACACGGTCGGGTGACTGCTCCCCTCCGACCCGGAACCATCCGGCGGCCGGACCGGCGGGCGGAAGCGAGCCGTGCACCGGGGACGCACGCTCCGTGGCCGCCCGGAGCGGATCCGGACGATCGAACATACGATGGGCGGGAACCGGCGCGGTCGGCTCGCCGCGCCGCCGGACCGGGCCGCTCGTGGGAGACCTATGACGCAGGCTGCCGAACCAGCGCGGACCGTCATCCTGACCGTGGACGACGATCCCGGGGTCTCCCGTGCCGTCGCCCGTGACCTGCGGCGCCACTACGGGGCCGGCTACCGGATCGTGCGGGCCGAGTCCGGTGAGTCCGCGCTGGAGGCACTGCGGGAGCTGAAACTGCGTGGTGATTTGGTCGCGGTCATCCTCGCCGACTACCGCATGCCGCAGATGAACGGCATCGAGTTCCTCGAACAGGCCCTGAACGTGTACCCGGGCGCGCGGCGCGTCCTGCTGACCGCCTACGCCGACACCGACGCGGCGATCGACGCGATCAACGTCGTCGACCTCGACCACTACCTCCTCAAGCCCTGGGACCCGCCGGAGGAGAAGCTCTACCCGGTCGTCGACGACCTGCTCAGCGCCTGGCGGTCCAGCGACTACCGCCCCGTCCCCGCCACCAAGGTCGTCGGGCACCGCTGGTCGGCGCGCTCCTCGCAGGTGCGGGAGTTCCTGGCCCGCAACCAGGTGCCGTACCGCTGGTACTCCTCCGACGAGCCCGAGGGCCGTCGGCTGCTGGAGGCGGCCGGCGCCGACGGGCAGCGGCTGCCCCTGGTCGTCACCCCCGAGTGCACCGTGCTGATCGAGCCCGAGGCGGCCGACCTCGCCGCCCACGTGGGCCTCGCGACGACACCGGCCGCCGACTTCTACGACCTCGTCGTCATCGGCGGCGGCCCGGCCGGACTCGGCGCTGCCGTGTACGGGGCCTCCGAGGGCCTGCGTACCGTGCTGGTCGAGCGGTCGGCGACCGGCGGGCAGGCCGGGCAGAGCTCCCGCATCGAGAACTACCTGGGCTTCCCCGACGGCGTGTCGGGCGCCCAGCTCACCGAACGCGCCCGCCGCCAGGCCGGCCGGTTCGGCGCCGAGATCCTCACCGCGCGGGAGGTCACCGGCCTGGAGGTCAACGGCCCCGCACGCGTCGTCCGCTTCTCCGACGGCTCGTCCGTCGCCGCGCACAGCGTCATCCTGGCGACCGGCGTCTCCTACCGGCAGCTCATGGCGCCGGGCTGCGACGACCTGACCGGCCGCGGCGTGTACTACGGCTCATCGCTCACGGAGGCCGCCTCCTGCCAGGGGCACGACGTGTACATCGTGGGCGGCGCCAACTCCGCCGGCCAGGCGGCGATGTACCTGTCACGGGGCGCGAAGTCGGTGACCCTGCTGGTACGCGGCGAGTCCCTGACGGTGTCGATGTCGTACTACCTGATCCAGCAGATCGAGGAGGCGCCGAACATCTCCGTGCGGACCCGGACCGTCGTCGAGTCGGCGCAGGGCGAGGAGCACCTGGAGCGGCTGGCCCTGCGCGACGTCGACACCGGCGCGACGGAACTCGTCGACGCGCAATGGATGTTCGTCTTCATCGGCGCGGCCCCGCTGACCGACTGGCTGGACGGCACGGTGCTGCGCGACGACCGCGGCTTCATCCTGGCCGGCCCCGACCTCACCCCCGACGGGCGACCGCCCGCCGAGTGGCCGCTGGACCGGCCGCCCTACCACCTGGAGACCAACATTCCCGGCGTGTTCGTCGCGGGCGACGCGCGGGCCCAGTCCGCCAAGCGCGTCGCGTCCGCGGTCGGAGAGGGAGCCATGGCCGTGATGCTCGTCCACCGCTACCTGGAGCAGTCATGAGCGGGCAGTACGTGCACTGCGACCCGCAGGAGATCGCCTCGCTGTTCCTGTTCGAGAAGCTCACCCCGCAGCAACTCGGCCAGTTGTGCGCCGAGGGACGGGTGGAACGCTTCGACGCGGGGCCCGTCTACACCGAGGGCGACCCCGCCTCCTGTTTCTACGTGATGATCGAGGGCACCGTCGTCCTGTCCCGCCGGGTCGGCGGCGACGACATCGAGGTCAGCCGCACCTCGCAGCGCGGCGTGTACGCGGGGGCCATGCAGGCCTACCTGGGCGACCGGGTGCCCCAGACCTACACCAACTCGATGCGAGTGACCGAGCCGACCCGGTTCTTCGTGCTCCCGGCCCTGGCGTTCTCCGACTTCATGCAGGAGTGGTTCCCGATGGCCGCACACCTGCTGGAGGGGCTGTTCTTCGGCGCGAAGAACACCCAGCGGGCCATCGGCCAGCGGGAACGGCTGCTGGCCCTCGGGTCGTTGTCCGCCGGTCTGACCCACGAGCTCAACAACCCGGCAGCGGCCGCCGTCCGGGCCACCGCCACCTTGCGCGAACGCGTCGCAAAGATGCGGCACAAGCTGGCCGTCATCGCCCAGGGCCACTACTCGCGCGAGGCGATCGCCGACCTCATCGAGGTCCAGGAACGCACCGTGGAACGCGTCGCGAAGGCGAAGGCGACGGCGCTCAGCCCGCTGGAGGCCTCCGACCGGGAGGACGAACTCGCCGACTGGCTCGACGACCACGGCTTCACGGAGGGCTGGCGGATCGCGCCGACCTTCGTGCAGGCCGGACTGGACGTGGACTGGCTGGAGCAGGTCGCCGCGGCCGTGGACGCCGACATCCTTCCCGGGGCCATCGGCTGGCTCAACTACTCCGTCGAGACCGAACTGCTGATGGACGAGATCGCCGACTCCACCACCCGTATCTCCCACCTCGTCGACGCCGCGAAGCAGTACTCGCAGCTCGACCGGGCACCGACCCGGGTCGTCGACATCCACGAACTCCTCGACAGCACCCTGCTGATGCTGTCCGGCAAGATCGGCCCCCGGGTGCGGGTGGTCAAGGACTACGACCACTCCCTGCCGGAGGTGCCCGCCTACCCGGCGGAGCTCAACCAGGTGTGGACCAACCTCGTCGACAACGCCGTCTTCGCCATCGGCAGCACCGGGGGCGACGGCACCCTGACGGTCCGCACGGCACGGGAGGGCGACCGGCTGCTGGTGGAGTTCCGCGACACCGGTCCCGGCATCCCGGCCGATATCCGCGGCCGCATCTTCGATCCCTTCTTCACCACCAAGCCGGTCGGCGAGGGGACCGGGCTCGGCCTGGACATCTCCTGGCGGATCGTGGTCAACAAGCACCACGGCAGCCTCCAGGTCGAGTCCGTCCCCGGCGACACCCGCTTCCAGGTGCTGCTGCCCCTGACCGCGCCGGAACCCGGGACCGGAACCCGGGACCGGAACCGAGACCGGGACCGGGACCGGAACCGGAACCGAGACCGGAACCGAGACCGGGACCGGGACCGGAACCGGAACCGAGACCGGAACCGAGACCGCGCCCGGAACCGGGACCGCGCCCGGAACCGAGACAGCCGAGGAGCCAGCATGACCGACATCAAGGGGATCGACCCGAGCGTCCCGCCGACCGGCACCGGCTGCGCCGACTGCGACGCGGTGGGCGGCTGGTGGTTCCACCTGCGGCGCTGCGCCCAGTGCGGCCACGTCGGCTGCTGCGACTCGTCACCCGCCCAGCACGCCACCGCCCACTGGAGGTCCACCGGACACCCGCTGGTGCAGAGCTTCGAACCGGGCGAGGAGTGGTTCTGGGACTACGACGGCGGCGAGATGTACGCGTCCGGGCCCGCGCTGGCCCCGCCGGGCGACCACCCCGCGGACCAGCCGGCCCCCGGACCAGCCGGCCGGGTGCCGCAGGACTGGACCCGCCGGCTCCACCGCTGACCCGTGCGCCTCGATTCCCAGCGGCGCTACTTCGGAAGGCCGCCGTGCGGGGGGCCGGTGCGGCGCAGGGCGGCGGGCGTGGTTCCGTACCAGCGCTGGACGGCCCGGCGCAGGGCCCGGGCGTCGGCGTAGCCACTGCGCACGGCGATCGCGTCGATGCTCAGCCCGGTGGTGTGGAGCAGCCGCGCGACACGGTCCCGGCGTACCGCCTCGACCTCGCCGCTCCATGTGGTGCCGTGCTCGTCGAGGCGCCGCTGGAGGGTCCGCGGGCTGACGGCCATGCGGTGCGCGACGGTGGCCAGGGACGGCATGCCTTCGTCGTGGACGGAGGCCAGGGCGCTGCGGAAGAGGTCCAGCCAGTCGCGCAGCGGGACCGCCGTGGCGAGGGTCTGGTCGGCGTGTCTTCGGAGCACGGCCGACAGCCCGGGCTGGGCGTGCGGTGCCGGCTCCGTCAGGTCTGCGGTACGCAGGGTGATCGAGCTGACCGGGGCCCCGAACGTGATGTCGCGGGTGCCGTAGAGCTCGGCCAGCGCCTCGTACCGGCGGGGCGCCTCGGCGGCCAGGGCCACGCGGAGCGGGACGAGGGGCCGCCGGGCGGCCTCGCTCAGCCGGCGCAGATATATGCCGAGCGCGCAGGCGCGGACGGCGCAGGCCGCCTCGTGGTCCAGATCGCCCCGGTTGACGTGGCTGAGGGTGACGCGGTCCCCGTCCTCGGTGATCCGGAGCTGGTCCGTGCCGGTGTCGACCACGGCGCCGAGATAGGCCGCGGCGTCCCGGATCCCTTCGAGGGGGGTGGGGGCGGAGGTGATCAGGTAGTCCCAGACCCCGAGGCTCCCGACGCCGGACCGCTGTGTCATCAGCAGGGCCACCTCGGTCCAGGGAGCATGGACGGTGGCCAGCTCCGTGATGCGGATGCTCGTGATGGCGGGGGGCCGGCACAGGTCGTCGTTGAGGTGCTCGGGAGCCATGCCCAGCAGGTGCACGTACCCGGTCGGGGGGATCCCGAGCAGACGTGCGGCATCGACGTTCAGGCGGGTGAGGGCGGAGGACGTTGTCCCCAGGTGCGCTTGCGAGACCACAGGGGGTGAGCATAGTCCAGCGTGAAATGCCAGCTCATTGCCGCAGTTTGGGGTCTGATGTCCTCAATACGGCGTGCCGGGTCCCCTCGTGGCGCGTTCGGTCCCCTTGCTGACGCCTGCTGCCATGGGGCAAGTCGGCTGCCCGGCCCTAGCGTTGTGATCGTTCTCGCGGGGTGCTCCGGCGCCCGGCGACGTACGGGAGGTCCCTTCCGGATCGGAGTCCCCCCACGGGGGTGGGGGGCTCGGAATCCGAAGGCGCGGGGCCACCCCCCGCTTCCTGCCTCCCGCTTCCCGCCCCCTGTCCGCCCGGCGGACCGGCGCGGGAGGACGGCCGGGCGGGGACTACGTCCGGGCCCCCATCCGGGTGGCCAGGCGCAGGGCGTGCTCCACCGGGCCGCGGCGCAGCGGGCTGTCGGCCCAGATCCGCTGCCAGGCCCAGGTCAGGGCCAGCGCCGCGCCGCTGAAGGCGATCCACGCGGACCAGGACGCGGCGCCGTGGGCCGGGCCGGCCAGGACCAGTGCGTGGACGACGTACGCACTCAGCGCCATCGCCCCCAGCACCGCGAGCGGCCGCAGCAGGCGGGCACCGACCCCGTGCCGCGCGGCCAGCGCGCACAGGCCGATGAGGGCGCAGCCGACGCCCGCGTTGCCCAGCGTCTCCAGCGGGGTCTGGCTGTAAGGATCGGCCAGCAGCAGCCAGTCCCAGGAGGTGCTCGGCACGGCGCCGAACTGGCTGCTCAGCACCTCACGGACGGGGTCGGCCGCGGCCATGGCCTCCGGGTGGTGGACCGCTATCGCCTCCAGCAGCCGCTGCCGGGTACCGAACGCATGGGTGGCCAGCCACGCGGAGCCGTACCCGGCGACCGCGGCCGCCGTGCCCCACACCGCCATCCGCCGGGCCATGACCCGCTCCCGTACGTCGCACAGCCGGGCCAGGGCCATTCCGGCCAGGACGTACGGGAAGTACGTGGCCAGCGGATACGCCCCGGTCAGCAGCAGCTCGCACACCGCCGCGCCCAGCCCCGGCCAGCTGGTCAGGTCCGCGGCCTCGGGAACCAGGCCGCGCCCGGAAGAGCCGTACCCGAACAGCGGGCCCAGCAGGAACGACAGCAGCGGACCCACCACGACCGACGCGCCCGCGACGGCGGTGAGCACCGGGGTGGAGAGCCGGGTGAACGGCTCGGCCGCCAGGAAGTACACGGCGAAGAAGGCGAGGATGACCAGGATTCCGGGCCACAGCGAGGCCAGGTACAGGCCGAGCACGGCCAGGACCGCGCAGCGGATCAGCAGCGGACGCCACCGCGACGCCCAGCCCTCGGGACGCCGCGCCGGATCCGTGCCGCGCTGCGCGAGGACCAGGGAGAAGCCCGCGAGGAGCGTGAAGAGGGCGGGGGCACGCCCGTCGGCCGCGACGAGCAGGTAGCCGGCGCCCTCGGGCTGCGGGCTGGGGCCCACGTGCACGGCGAACATGCCGAGGACGGCTATGCCGCGCACGGCGTCGACCCCGGCCAGCCGGCCGGCTCCGCCGCCCCGCCCGCCGGCCGCTCCCGCTCCGGCCCCGGTCCCCGCTCCCACCGCTGTCCCCGCCACTGCCGTTCCCGCTCCCGCCCCGGCCGGACCTGTCCCGCCCTCTGAAGTTGGTCGGACCGGCGGTGTTCATGCCGCCAGTCCGCTCCCGCACCGTACCAACGGCCACATAACCCGGTAATAAGGAGGTATAGGAGCGGCAAAGTGAATCGCCGGGTTCCGCCCCCGCGGCGCGCCGTAACCCGCGGGCCGTGCCCGCTGTTGCACAGGCGGCGGGTCCACCCAGGTGAACGGAGTCCCGATGCCGCAGCTGACCGACCGCAGTGCGAGCGACCGCAGTGCGAGCGACGATCGTGAGCGCGACGATCGTGAGCGCGCCCCGGGGACCTGGATGACCCCGGAGGAGTACGGTGCCTCGCGCGCCGTGGTCTGGACCGCGGCCGTGGTCCTCGTCACCGACACCGACGGCCGGATCCTCGTCCAGAGCGTCGACTACCGCGCCGACCGGATGCTCCCCGGCGGGGCGGTCGACGCAGGCGAGGCGCCGTCCGCGGCGGCCGCCCGGGAGCTGCGCGAGGAGCTCGGCGTGGACGGCCGCTACCCGCGCGGCCTGGCCGTCGACTGGATCCCCGCCGACACTCCAGGCTTCCCGCCCGAGATGCGCTTCCCCGGCGAGATCCTGCACGTCTACGACGGCGGGACCTGGACGCCGGACCGGATCGACGCCGTCCGCCTACCGGCGCAGGAGATCACCGGTATCCACTTCGCCGAGCCGGCCGACCTGCCCGCCCTGATGGACCCCGGCGACGCCCGCCGGGCCCTGGCAGCCCTGCGCGCCCGCATCAACGGCTCCGGCGCCGCCCTGCTGGAGGACGGCCGCCCCACCGCGCCGACCGCCCTCGACCGGCTCGGGGTGCTCCGCGCCCGCCGGGTCCCCCAGCGCGGTGCCTGGCACTGCGGCCCGGTCCCCGCGCAGCTGCCCGTACGGGACCGTTCCGCCTGGCTGTTCGCCCCCGACGGCCGGGTCCTGCTCCGGATCGCCCGGGCCACCGGCGCCGCCCAGCTCCCGCCCCCGACCGCCGCACCCGCCACCGCGTCCGCCCCGCTCGGCTACCGCTGCGGCGAGGAGGGCCTCCACGCCCGTGTCGCCGCCCGCCTCGCCGGCCTCCCGCCGGCGGCGGACCCGGCGTACGCCCGGCTGCTGGCCACCCCCGAACAGGTCCGGGAACTGAGCGACTGGGGACCGGCCGGCGAGGACGAACTGGCCGCGGTCCACGCGGCCCGCGTCCGCCTGGGCCTCCCCGCCCCCGCCCGGACGCCGCTCACCGAGGTCCCCGAGGAGGGCGTGCACTGGTGACCCGCGCCCGGGGGCTCCCGCCACCGCCGGGACCGTGAAATCCGCCGTCCACGGTCCGCGGTCCCGCAGCATGGGGCCATGAGCGACAGCGCGATCACCTACACCCTCTACATCCAGGCCGATCCGTCGCGGGTCTGGCAGGCCCTCACCGACCCCGCCCTCACCCGCCGGTACTGGGGGCTGAGCTTCGAGACCGACTGGGCGGTGGGTTCGGCGATGGACTGGGTCGAACGGGGGAGCCGCACCAGCGACCCCGGCCAGCTGGTCCTCGGCTGTGTCCCGGACCGCCTGCTGTCCTACACCTGGCACACCTTCAGCCCGCAGTGGGCGGCCGCGGCCGGGATCGACGAGGAGCTGCGGGCCGAGCTGGCCGAGGCGCCTCGCACGAAGGTGACGTACGAGATCGAGCCGGTCGGCGACACCCTCGCCCGGCTGACGATCCGCCACGAGGGGTTCGAGCCGGGCGGCCGCCTGATCGGCATGTGCGGGCAGGCCTGGCCGATGCTCGCGTCGAGCCTCAAGACGCTGCTGGAGACCGGGGCGCCGCTGCCCGGCCGGATCTGACCCGTCCCCGGACCGCACCCGAACCGCCCCGCCCCGCACCTGAGATCATATGTATCGACCACGAATCAGGAGCGCAGGCATGCCACTTGAACACCATCGCGTCGTCATCACCGCCGCCGGACGAGACTTCGGGCGCACCCTCGCCCTCCGTTTCGCGAGCCGGGGAGCCGAGGTCCACCTCTCCGCCCGCACCCTGGAAGCGGCCACACGCGTCCGGGACGAGATCCTTTCCCAGGGCCACGACGCCGACCGCGTCCACGCCTACGCCTGCGACCTCACCGACCCCGCATCCGTACGGGAGTTCGCCGCCGCAGTGGCCGCCCGCACGGACCACATAGACGTACTGCTCAACAACGGCTCCCGCTACCAGCACGGCACCGACCTGCTGTCCGCCTCCGACGAGGACGTCGTCGACACCCTCGCCTCCGGAGCCACCGGCACCGTACTGGCCACCAAGGCGTTCCTCCCGCTGCTGCTGCAGTCGGCCAAGCCGGACATCGTCACCATGGTGTCCGGCTGCGGAGAGGCCGGCCACCACCGGTCCGACGCCCACGACGCCTTCTACGCCGCCAAGAGCGCCCAGGCCGGTTTCACCGAGATCCTCTCCCGCCGGCTCCGCGACCGGGGCGTCCGCGTGATCTCGCTCTACCCGCCGGACTTCGACAACCACGACCCGCTCTCGGAATCCTGGGAGGGGGCCCCGCGCACGGCGAAGGACCCGCTCACCGCCCAGTCCCTTGTCGACTGCGTCTTCTTCGCGATCGGCCAGCCCCGCGACTGCTTCATCAAATCGTTCCACTTCGAGCAGGTCTGACCGCCGGGCCGGGTGGACGAGCGCCCCGGCAGACGTCCTGACGGCACCCTGGCCACCGCCCGTTCGCGGCTGTCGTGTGGAATGGGTGCCATGCGGACAGGCGAGAAGCAGCGGGAACCGGCCATGGTCATACCGGCGGGAGCGCCCCTGACAGCGGTGTCCGGCGTCCGCGCGACGCCGGCCACCGGCGTCGGCCGGGCCGGTCACGTCCGCGGGGGTGCCGCCCGATGAGCCTTCCCGACGCCGACACGCCCCCCGAGCACTGGCGCTACTTCCGCCACCTCGACTCCCTGGCCGCGATACCGGGCGAGGACACCGCGGCCGAGGCCGAGGCGGTGACCGCCGTACTGCGCGATCCCGACCGGGCGATGGCCGAGAGCGCGGTGGTCACCCATCTCAACCGGCGGGCGGCGGGTCTGCTCGCCGACGACGCGTTCACCGCCTGGGCGCGGGCCATGTCCGGCGTGCTCACCGGCCGGGCCTTCCCCGAGCGCAGGCTGCGGGAGTGGAGCCTGCTCACGGCCGTCACCCGCGGCCAGCCCTGGTCACCGGCCGAGCTGACCGGAGCCTCCGACTGGTGCCAGCGCACCGCGGTCCGGCTGCTCACCTCCCACGAGGCCCTGGAACTCCTCGCCGCCGACGCCCGCACCCGCCGCGTCCGCAACGCCGCCGCCGAGCGACTGCGCAGGCGCCCCGTCGCCTCGGACACCCCGTGACGCGTCGGACCCCGTAATCCGAGTGACCGCCCGCCGCCCCGCGGCCCAGGGGGTGTCCGGCGGATCAGGGCCGGGCCCGGGCCGCCCGGCACCGCGGCCTGCCGCGTTGTCGTCGGTCGCCGACGCTCCGCGTGGGCTCCCTCCTCCGCCTTGCATCCCTTCCCCTCGGCCCTGCGGGCCTGGGGAGACCCCATGGCACCGGACGACCCGGGCCGTCCGACCCTGATCCGCCGGACACCCCCTAGGCTGCCCGGGTGACCCGCACGCACCTCTCCAGGATCAACGGCTTCATGGCGGACTTCGCCCGCCGCCAGGCCACCCGTACCGTCGCTCTGCCCGGCGGGTTCGCCGCCTACGACGACGACTTCGCGCACTCCCGTGCGAACAACCAGGTCGTCATCGACTCGGCCGTCGACCCCGAGGCGCTGCCCGCCATCGTGGAGGAGGCCCTCGGCCACCTGCCGCACCGGCTGGTCTCCGTCCTCGACGAGGGGACGGCGCGGGCCTGCGCCGGCCCCCTGGTCCGGGCCGGCTACACGCACTCCGCCTATCTGGTCATGCTGCACACCGGACCGGTCCCGGCGACGCGCGCGGCGGCGGAGGAGGTCGGCCTGGCCGCCCTGCGCGGCCCGCTCACCGTCCGCTGGCGCGGCATCCTCCCCGACGTCGAGGACGAGGTCGTGCGCCACCTCGTCGACCGGCGCGAGGCGCGCCTGCGCGGGGCCGACGACGTCCGCTTCATCGGCTCCCGCACGGCCGGTGGGGAGGTCGCCTCCTGGGCCGACCTGTATCTCGACCCCGGGGCCGGCCTGGCCCAGATCGAGGACCTGATGACGGCGGAGGCCCACTTCCGGCGCGGCCACGCCGACGCCGTCGTGGCCACCGCCCTGCGCCTGGCCGCCGACGCGGGCTGCGACACCCGCTTCCTGACCGCCGACGCCACGGACTGGCCGCGCCACTGGTACGAGCGGCGCGGTTTCCGCGTCATCGGCCACTCGCACGTCTTCGAACGCGCCTGACCAGGGCCCAGGGACCAGGGCCTGCGCGGCGGGGCCCGGGTGCGGTCAGATGCCCCGGCGGACCCTGGCGGCGCGGCGTGCCTCGGCCTGCTGGCGGGCCTCCAGCGTCTTGCGGGACTCCTTGCCCTTCCCGGGCCGGCCCGGCCGCGTACCGATGCCGCGGAAGCCGAGCTCCGTCCCCGACGGCCTGCCCTTGGCGTCCGTCGGCGCGGCGCCGGACAGCGGCACGCCGGAAGGGGCCTTCGCGCCGGTGATCCGGCTGAGTGCCGCCTCACCGGACCGCACCTGCGTGATGGTCGGCCGGATCCGGGCGTCGGACAGCAGCCGGACCATGTCCCGGCGCTGGTTCGGGGTGACGAGGGTGACGACCCGGCCGGACTCGCCGGCCCGGGCGGTGCGGCCGCCGCGGTGCAGGTAGTCCTTGTGGTCGGCCGGCGGGTCGACGTTGACGACGAGGTCGAGGTCGTCGATGTGGATGCCGCGCGCGGCGACGTTCGTCGCGACCAGCACGGTGACGGCTCCGGACTTGAACTGGGCCAGGGTGCGGGTCCGCTGCGGCTGCGACTTGCCGCTGTGCAGTCCCTCGGCCCGTACGCCCATCGCGCGCAGGTGCTTCACGAACTGGTCGACGCCGTGCTTGGTGTCGAGGAACATCAGCACGCGCTTGTCGCGGGCCGCGATCTCGGTCGCCGCCGAGATCTTGTCGGCCGCGTGGATGTGCAGGACGTGGTGGTCCATCGTCGTCACGGCGCCCGCCTGCGGGTCGACGGACGACGAGACCGGGTCCTTGAGGTACCGGCGCACCAGCTGGTCGACATTGCGGTCCAGGGTCGCCGAGAACAGCATCCGCTGACCCGCGTGGTGCACCTGGTCCAGGATCTCCGTGACCTGCGGCATGAACCCCATGTCGCACATCTGGTCGGCCTCGTCGAGCACCGTGATCGCCACCCGCTCCAGGTGCACGTCGCGCCGCCCGACCAGGTCGCTGAGCCGTCCCGGGGTGGCCACGACGACCTCCGCGCCGGTCCGCAGTGCGCTCACCTGACGGCCGATGGACAGCCCGCCGACCACCGTGGCCATCCGCAGCCGCAGGGCCTTCGCGTACGGCTCCAGGGCCTCGGTCACCTGCTGGGCCAGCTCGCGCGTCGGTACGAGGACCAGTGCGAGCGGCCGCTTCGGATCGGCCTGCCGTCCCGCGGTGCGTGCCAGGAGGGCGAGGCCGAAGGCGAGGGTCTTGCCGGAGCCGGTCCGGCCGCGCCCGAGGACGTCACGCCCGGCGAGGGCGTTCGGAAGGGTGGCCGCCTGGATCGGGAACGGCTGCGTCACCGACAGGGAGGCCATGGTCTCCACCAGCTCAACGGGCAGGTCGAGCTCGGAGAACGACTCCACCGGCGCCAGCGCCGGCGACTTCGGCTCGGGCATCGCGAACTCACCCTGCGGCCCGATGCTGCGGGGGGCCTTGGCGGCGGACTTGGCGCCGCCCTTCGCACCGCCCTTCACACCGAAGCGGCCATGAGCTGACGGGTTCCTCATGCAGGACCTTTCGAAGCGGGGGAAGAAGAAGGAAAGAAGATGGTCAACCGCCCATGGTACCAGCGGGGGGCAGGCCCTCCGGGGCGTCCAGTTCGCCCGCGCGGACCTGGGCGCAGTGGGCGCGGACCTCGGCCGCGGCGCGCTCGAAGAAGTCGGCGATCACGGCGGTCTCGTCGGGGGTGTAGTCGGCGAACAGCGCGCCCAGCCGGTCGTAGAACGGCTGGTAGACGGCGAAGACGCGGGCCGCCGCGGCCGGCTCCGCCACGACCCGCACC
Organism: Streptomyces yangpuensis; assembly: GCF_024666385.1. Classification (NCBI taxonomy): domain Bacteria; kingdom Bacillati; phylum Actinomycetota; class Actinomycetes; order Kitasatosporales; family Streptomycetaceae; genus Streptomyces; species Streptomyces yangpuensis. The sequence goes on along the minus strand of NZ_CP102514.1, from coordinate 641,833 downwards.
CGGCGCCGGTCGGCGGGGTCGGGGCGGCGGCGGGCGTAGCCGGCCTTCTCCAGACGGTTGAGTACGCCGGTCACGGCGCCGGTGGTGAGGTCCACCAGCTCGGCCAGGTCGCCGGCGGCGAGCGGGTGCTCGTCGGCGCCCAGGATGTGCCCGAGGCAGGTCAGGTCGGTGACGTTGAGCCCGAGCCGCTGCGCCACCTCCTGCTGGCCGACGATGCCCAGGGCGACGAACTGGTCCATGCGCGAAAGCGCCTCCGCGGCCGTGGCCGCGGGGCGGGGCTTGCCCTGCACGCACATTCTCCTTAGTATCTAAGCTACTTAGTTGCTGAGATACTTACCTTGCGAAATAAGCATCTCCTTGTCCGAGCCTACTGCCGCCCCTTCGACCAGGGAGAACCATGAGCGCGCACGGTCACGTCGATCTCGGCCACACGGTGGCCGGCTGGACCGGAACCACGGTGGCCCTGCTGGGCTTCGCGGGGGCGGGGGTCGCCGTGTGCGCGGCCTGGCCGCCCGGGATCCTGATCGGCCTCGGCGTCGTCGTCCTGGCCGGGGCCGTCACCTGGCTGCTGCACCTCGCGGGCTGGGGCAAGCCGAGCGGCCCCCGCCCGGAGGCGGAATGGGACTGGCGCGTGCGGGACGCGGCGGCCCGCACCGGGCACGCCGACTGTCTGGGCTGCCGGATGGCCGGCCCCCGAAGGGCCGTCGCGGCGGACGCCGGACCCCGGGCCGGGGTACCGCTTCCGGCGGCCGACGAGGGCGCCTGAGTCCGTACGGACAGGCCGGGTCCCTCGTATCACCGACAGGGCGACCGCAAGTTCGAATGTGCGACGCGCCCCGGTTGGCCGCGTCCGGCGTGTGCTCTGAGGGACCGTTGGGCAGGATCGAGACGGCCGCGTGTGCGGCCCGCAGTGGACCGTTGTGAAGGATCAGCAAGATGGCAACAGGTGTCGTGAAGTGGTTCAACTCGGAGAAGGGGTTCGGCTTCATCCAGCAGGACGACGGCGGTCCTGATGTGTTCGTGCACTTCTCCGCGATCCAGACCCAGGGGTTCAAGTCGCTGGAGGAGAACGCACGGGTCGACTACACCGTCACCCAGGGACCCAAGGGCCCCCAGGCCGAGAACGTGGTCCCCATCGGGTAGCCACGCACGAGCCGTGCCGTGAACGGAACCCCGCCGGTCCTCCGGCGGGGTTTTCTGCGCCCTGGCCGCGGCGCGGACCCGTAGGGGGGTGTCTTGCCGCTCTTGCCGCTCATACCGCTCATGCCGGGCTCGCGGGGCCTGGCCCGATCGACAGGACACCCCCTACGGGACGGCCCGGTGCAAGGCGAGGAGCAGAGGCCAGAGGTGATCCGCCAGATCGCCCGGATCCGCCGGGATCTCCCCGTGCAGCCAGTCCGCGAGGACCCCGGTGAAGGTCGCGGCGACCGCCGAGGCGACGAGTTCGGGCCGGGGCGCGCCGACCGCCGCGCGTTCGGCACGGGCCCGGGCGCGCAGCTCCCGGTGCAGCCGGTCGCCGAGGGGGCCGCCGCCGCCCGGGAGGAGCAGGGTGCGGTAGAGCGGTGCCCGGCCGGTCGTCCCCGTCAGGAACTCGGCGAGCGCGGCCGGGGGGCGTACCGGAGGGAGCGGCGAGGGACCGGCCTGCCAGGCGTGCAGGGCGTCGACCGCCGCGTGCACGACGTCCGCGCACGCGTCGAGGGCGAGCGCGGTGAGGTCCTCGTAGTGCAGGTAGAAGGTGGCCCGCCCGACACCCGCCCGGCGGACCACTGCCGAGACGCTCACCTCCGCGAGCGGCCGGTCGGCGCACTCGGTCAGCAGGCCCTCGCGCAGCCGCGCCTTCGTACGGGCCGTGCGGGGGTCCTCCGCCCGGGCCTGCGGACGGGCCTGCGGACGGTCCTGCGGGCTCATGCGGCCAACAGTGCGGCACCGAGCGCGAGAGCGCCCGGGAGGGCCTGGACGAAGAGGATCCGACGGTTGGCGGTGGCCGCCCCGAACACGCCGGCCACGATCACGCAGACGAGGAAGAAGACCTGCGTGGCGAGCGAGCCGGTGACCAGCCCCCAGACCAGACCGGCGGCGAGGAAGCCGTTGTACAGCCCCTGGTTGGCGGCGAGCGGCGCGGTCAGGCGGGCGGTGTCCGGGTCGAAGCCGTGCAGGGCCCGGCCCGGCGGCCGCTGCCACAGGAACATCTCCAGCACCAGGAAGTACGTGTGCAGCGCGGCCACGAGGCCGATGAGGATCTGAGCGACCGTCTGCATGGCCGCCTCCACTTCTTGGACGGTGATGAGGGACGAGGGCAATTTCCTGGACAACTGTACAGGAAGTCTGTTGTCCGACCCCGTGGCTACCCTGAGTGCATGCTGCTGTACGACGACTTCGGCGCCGGGCGCCACCGCGAGAGCTCCCTCGTCCGGCACGCCCTCGGCAGCACGCACGACGAGGCACTCGTCGCCGGCCTGGCGGGCGGCATCGGCTTCATGTACTTCGTGTTCGAGTACGGCGGCCGCCCGCCCCTGCTCACGATCGTCGCCCAGGCCCACCCCGACCCCTGGGTCCGTTCCGCCCTCGACCGGCTCCGCGTCCCCCACGAGGTGTTCCACAGTGCCGGGCCGCGCTGGGACCGCGTCCACGCCGCCCTCGACGCCGGACGCCCGGTGTTCTGCACCGTCGACCGGTCCGGGCTCCCATGGCACGGGCCGCAGGACGAGATGGCCGGAGCCGATCCGTACACCGTGGTCGTCGCCGGATACGAGGGCGACACCCTGTACGTCGAGGACGGGGCCCGGACGCCGTACCGGATCCCCGTGGAGGTGTTCGGCGCCGCCTGGTCCGGGCACCGCAAGGGCCGCCACGAGATGATCGTGCCCACCGGTCCCGCCGCCGGGCCCCCCGACGTCGAGGGAGCCCTCGCCGCCACCGCCGCACGCCTCACCGGGCCGGTGCTCGGCAACAGGTTCGACGTCAACTTCGGCTTCTCCGGCATGGAGAAGCTCGCCGCGCAGCTGCGTGACACGCGGACCAAAGCCGGCTGGGAGCGCCGCTTCTCCGCTCCGGACGCCTTCCTCGCGGGGACCCGTCGGCTGTACGCCTGCCTGGAGGAGGAGTGGACGGCACCCGGCGCCACCCGGCCGCTCTACGCGGACTTCCTCGACCTCGACCTCGTCGCACGGCCCGAGGCGGCCGGCCTCTTCCGCGAATCGGCCGGGCACTGGTCCCGGCTCGCGGAACTCGCCCGCGCCGCCGCCCGGGACGCCGGCCCCGACGGGGACACGGACCCCACGACGCGGCGCGCGCTCTTCGACGAGTTCGCCACCCTGGTGGGGCACGCACTGGCCCTGGAACGCCGGGCCGTCACCCTCCTCGGAGCAGGTCGCACCCCCTGAACCGGAGGCGGGCGTGAGAGTCAGAGGTGGGCGTCCAGGAACGCCCGGAACTCCTCGCGGCTCATCGGGCCCGCCTGGCTCGCGACCGCCTCGCCCTCCTCGATGAGCACGACGGTCGGCGCCCCGGCCACGCCGTACCGCTTCGTCGGCCCGGGGCAGCGGGTCATGTCCGTGCGGACGGCGGTGAACCGCGTCCCGTACTCGCGCACCAGCTCACCGACGACGGCGTCCATCGCGCGGCAGGCCTCCACCGCCTTGGGCCAGGTGCCGCAGAAATAGGCGAGGACGGGACCCTTCGTCATCGACAGGACGAAGTCGAACTCCGCGTCCTCCTGTGGCCGGTGCACCCCGTGTGCCATGCGTGTCGCTCCTCGCTCGTGCGCCCCTCCACAGGGTGCGCGGCCCCCATCATCGCCGCCGCCCGCACCGGCGGTCGCCGGGCCGTTGTCAGTAGTGCCTGTGAAGCTGATCAGCATGGACGACAGGATGCTCCGGCGCCGGGTCTACGGCGCCGACCACGAGGACCCCGACCCCGGCCCGCGCCCCGGCCACGACTACGGCGAACTGGTCGGCGGCCCACTCGACGGCCTCCTCCTGGACATCACGGGCTGGAGCCCGCCCCAGCTCGACGAGGAGGCCCGCCTCCCCACCGAGATAGGACGCTACGGGGCGGGCGGCCGCGCCCACTACCGCCGCCGCGCGGGCGACCCGGGCCACTGGGACTGGACCGGCGACAGCCGCTGACCAGGCCCCGAATGGGCGGGGAGCCGCCGCGGCGCGTCAGAAGGCGTAACAGGCGCCCGGCGTGCCCGGTACGTCGTCGCGCAGTTCGAAGAACGTACGTTCGGGAGCTGCGGTGAAGGCCCGCACGGCCGCGGCGGACACCGTGAGGCAGAACGGCTTCTCGATCGGGCTGCCGGTACTGGCGCGGTGCAGCACGAGCATGCCCTCGTACCTGCCCGGACCGACCGTCCACGCGTGCGCGTTGAACAGGAGCGTCGGTTGCTGGGGGCTGTCCTGGGCGACCACGAGCGGGGTGGGGTCGGCGGTGCGCTGGTAGCTCAGCCGGTTGGACGCGTGGTCGTAGCTGTAGGTGCCCGATTCGTCCCAGTAGAACGCCGGGCGCGCGAGTTTCGGATCGCCCGGCAGCAGCCGCAGCTCCGCGTCGGTGATGATCTCGACGTCCTCGGCGCGGACCCGGCTGGAAATCGTCGGCTGCAGGAACAGGTGCACGTTCCCTTCCGGCCCCCTCGGTTCGAGACGCACCACGTGCGGCAGCGCCACGTCCACATCGGGTTGCCGGTGCAGGACCACGAGGTTGTAGAGGGAGACGGCCAGCGCGATCAGGCTCGCCCCCGTGGTGATCCACAGGTGCACCGCGTCGAAACGCCGCCGCTCCGGCGGATGGGCCCGCGCCGGATCCGGGCCTTCAGGGCTCATGCTCCCGATTCTGCTCACGCCGGAGGGCCGGTACCGGACGGGACACGCGGGCGGTTCCCCGCCTGCGGCTCGGGTCGCTCCCGGGCCCCGCGAAAATTCTCCGGAGAATTTTCCGCAGGTCTGTCGATCCGGGTGCCGCCCGTTCGACGCAAGGGTGAGAGGCGGGGAACGACCCCGCCGTACGACCGAGGAGCCACCATGCCGCGCTTCCTGACGATGATCCGCATCAACGAGAAGGACCTGCCCCCCAACGAGTTCCCGCCCGAGTTCGAGCAGCGCATGGGCGCCCTGCTGGAGGAGATCACCAGGGCCGGCGTCATGCTCGACACCGCCGGGCTGCTCCCCTCCTCCGAGGGGACCCGCCTCAGCTGGTCCGGCGGGAAGATCAGCTACACCGACGGACCCTTCACCGAGACCAAGGAGGTCGTCGGCGGCTACTCCCTCTGCCAGTGCAAGGACAAGGCCGAGGCGATCGAGTGGACGCGACGGTTCCTGGAGATCCACCCGGCGGAATGGAACGTCAGCGCCGAGGTCCGCGAGATCCAGGAGATGTAGCTCCGGCCGATGAGGACCGCACCGAGGTGATCCCGCCCGCTCGTGCCGCGTTTGCCCTGCCGCGTCACGGCTGCTCTCATGAGTGGCCGTGACGGCAGTGGACGCGGCCCAGGCGGTCGAAGCGGTGTTCAGGATCGAGTCGGCGAGGATCATCGCCGGCGTCACCCGCATCGTGCGGGACGTCGGCATCGCCGAGGAGATCGCCCAGGACGCCCTCGTCACGGCACTGGAGCAATGGCCCGAGTCGGGCGTCCCGGACCGTCCGGGCGCCTGGCTCATGGCGACCGCCAAGCACCGCGCGATCGACCTGGTCCGCCGCAAGGAGACCTACGCCCGCAAGCTCGCCGAGGTCGGCCGGACCCTGGAGGACGAGCCGCCGCCGGCCGAACCGGCCGAACCCGACGACATCGACGACGACCTGCTGCGCCTGATCTTCACCGCCTGCCACCCCGTCCTCGCCACCGAGGCCCGTATCGCCCTCACCCTGCGCCTCGTCGGAGGACTGACGACCCAGGAGATCGCCCGCGCCTTCCTCGCCTCCGAGAGCACCGTCGCCCAGCGCATCGTGCGCGCGAAGCGGACCCTGGCCAAGGCCGGGGTGCCCTTCGAGGTCCCGTACGGGGCCGACGCGACGCCCGGCTCTCCTCGGTCCTGGAGGTCATCTACCTGGTCTTCAACGAGGGCTACTCGGCGACCTCCGGCGACGACCTCGTCCGGCCCGCCCTCTGCGAGGACGCCCTGCGGCTGGCCCGTGTGCTGGCGGCCCTCATGCCCGAGGAGGGAGAGGTGCACGGTCTCGCCGCCCTGCTGGAGTTCCAGGCGTCGCGGACGGCCGCCCGCACCGGCCCCGACGGCGAACCGGTGCTGCTCGCCGACCAGAACCGGGCCCGATGGAACCGCCTCCTCATCGCCAGGGGCGTCCGGGCGATGAGCCGCGCCGGCAGCGGCCCGTACTCCCTCCAGGCCGCGATCGCCGGCTGCCACGCGGCCGCCGTCCGCTACGAGGACACCGACTGGGCCAGGATCGCCACCCTCTACAGCCGGCTGGCCCAGCTGGCCCCCTCGCCGGTCGTGGAACTCAACCGGGCGGTCGCGGTCTCGATGGCCCACGGGCCGGCGGCCGCCCTGCCGCTCGTCGACGCCCTGGCGGAGGAACCGGCCCTGAGCGGCTACCACTTGCTGCCGAGCGTACGGGGCGACCTGCTGGAGCGCCTCGGCCGGCCGCGCGAGGCCCGCGCCGAGTTCGAACGCGCGGCCTCACTCACCCGCAACGAGCAGGAACGCACCCTGCTCCTGCGGCGCGCGGCCCGCCTCTGATCCGCGCTCCCGGGCCCGGCTCAGCCGCGGCGCGCGAACGCGGCCACGTCCAGCGGGGTCATCCGTACCGGCCGGCGCTGCGGGGTCAGGGCGACGGGCCGGCGGAACCCACCGGACCGGGCGACGTCCTGGACCGTGCGGCGCAGCGCCTCCTGGAAGTCGCCCATGGTCCGGCGGGCCGCCGGCGTGTCGACGTAGATGGAGTTCATGTGCAGGCCGTCCGTGTCGCGCTGGAACCACGAGCAGGCCCCGTTGGCCCGCGCCGACCACACATGGGTGGTGGGCCGCCAGTCGTCGTGGCGCTCGGCACCCGGGCACTTGCGCATGTCGATGTAGGAGAAGAAGTTCACCGGGTACGGCCAGGAGCGGGCGGCGAACTCCTCGGGCGCCAGCAGCTCCCACGCCCGCACGAACGGAACGTCGAGATGCGTCATCATCTCGCCGAACCCGGTCCGCACGGAGGCCATCACCTGCGCGAAGTCCCGCCCGGGTGAGGCGTCGAACTCGATCGGCAGGGTGTTGACGAACCAGCCCACCGAGTTCGTCCAGGTGCTCCGGCCGCGCTCGCTGACCGGCATGAACCCCCGGTAGACGCCCGGCCCGCCGGCCTCCCGCAGACACACGGCCACCGAGCCCAGCACCCCCATGAACGGCTTCCCGCCGACCGCCAGGCAGTTCTTCTCGAAGACCTCCGCCTCACCGGCGTCCAGCAGCATCGACGCCTCGTTGACGATGGGGTACATCCGCCCCGGCTCCACGCCGAGGTCGAGGGGGAAACGCGGGAAGAACTCGCCGGACGGCCCCATGAAGGCCTTCCAGTAGTCCAGCCGTGCGTCGCGGGCGTCGATGGACAGGTAGCGGCGGCGCTGCTCCTCGGCGAAGTCGAGATAGCTGGGCGCGGGCGGCAGTTCGGCCTCCTCGCCGCGGCACAGGCCCTCGTACGCCGTCAGCACCTCGCGGGCGACGATGGGCATCGACATGCCGTCGCAGACGATGTGGTCGAAGGCGAGGTAGACGGTCGTCGAATCCTCGCGGACCACCGCGCCCATGATGAACAGGGGCCAGGACAGTGTGTCGATGCTCCGCTTGAACCGTTCGACGAGGAAGTCGCTCAGCACTCCGGCGTCCTCGAACGTGCCCACGTGCTCGGGGTCGAGGGTGAGCGAGGCCGGGGCGAAGGGCTCGCAGGCCACCTCCCCGGCCAGCCGCCGGAACGCGCAGCGCAGCACCTCGTGCCGCTGGACGAAGGACAGCAGCGACTGGGCCAGGGCCCGTTCGTCCAGTGGGCCGGTCACCTCGAAGGTGACCGCGACCCAGGACGCGACCGGGTCGTCCGCGGCCCGGCTCTCCTCGGCGACGGTGAAGTGCTTGTCCTGGTTGAAGGACGCTTTCCGGCTCGCCGGGTCGTCCGGCCCGTGAGCCTCCGCCGCCGTGGACCTGAGCCGCCACTCGACCACCCTGCCGGGTGCCACGTGGTGCGTCTCCAGAGGAAACTGCCGCATACCGCCATCCCTTCGCCCCCCGAGTCAACCCCCAGGCCCTAACGACCCCCGGGCCGGGGAGGTGACGCAATCACGCCTGCGGGGCGGGCGGCTCGCCGGCACATCAGCGCCCGGACGGTGCCCGGTTCGTGCAGGAGCAGCGACTCGCTCCGGGCGAGGGAGGCACCCGGGGCGCAGGGACAGCGGGGGTGCCGGGGAAGCAGCCTGTGAAGTCCCGGACACCGGCCGCATCCGCGATTCGCCGGCCCCGAAGGTGGCTCATTCGGTGTGCAGGGCCGCGGCGATCGTCATTCGGGCCGCGGACCGGGCCGGGACCAGTGCCCCCACTACGGCGATCGCGACCCCGGCGAGCAGCAGGCCCGACAGCTGCGGTACGTCCCACACGTCCTTCATCGACTCCGGGAAGGCGACCACTCCGACGTTGTCCACCACCAGCCGGTGCGCGAGGATCCCGAGCGGGATGCCCAGCAGCCCGCCGACCGCGCCCACCCCCGCCACCGAGGTCACGGTCATCGCCACCACCTGCCGCGGCGTCATCCCGATGGACTTGAGCATGCCGAGGTCCCGGCGGCGCTCCCGGGTGTCCAGGAGGACGGTGTTGAAGACGCCGAGCGACGCGACGGCGCTCAACAGGACGGTGAACACCGTGGAGAAGGCGACGACGGTGGTGGTGGCGGTGTTCCCCGTGTCCGAGACCGATGCGCGCAGCCCGGGGTCGGCCGCCTCGGCGGCCTCGGCGTAGGCCCGGGCGTCGGCTCCGCGGGCCAGCCGCACGTCGTACTCGATGGCGCGCGCGTCCGGCGTCAGCGGCAGCAGGGTCTCCCAGGAGGCCTCCAGCGCTCGTGCGTTGCCCTCGACGAGCTTGCCGACGACGGTCGCGGTGGTCTGCCTGCCGTTCAGCGCCAGGGTGACCCGGTCGCCGAGCCGCAGGCCGCGTTGGGTGAGGAAGGCCGGTCCGGCGACGACCTCGCCGGCGGCCCGGGGCATCCGGCCGTCGGCGATCCGGCCCGCGTACGAGGTGTCGTCCCCGCGGTAGAAGTCGGCGAACGCGGGGCGGCTCTGCCCGACGAGTGTCACCTGGGCCAGCGCCCGGGCCCGTACCCGCACCGCGCCGGGCAGGGACCGCAGACGTTCCTCGATCCGGGCGTCGCCGAGCAGGGGAGCGGTCCGGCCGTTGGCCGGCCCTCCGGCCTCCACCCGGACCAGGGGTCCGCCGCCTCCCCGTCCGGCCTCGCTGTACGCGAGCATCGTGCTGGTCAGTCCGGTCGCCAGGGTGACGGTGGTGACGCCGAGGATGATGGCGGCCAGGGTCAGCAGCGTGCGGCCGGGACGGGCGAGAGGCCGGCCCAGTCCCATGCTGACCGCGCGCGGCAGCGGGGTGCCGGCGAGGACGCGCTGGACGCGCAGCCCACGGCCGGTGAGGGAGGCGCTGCCCGCGCTGATCGCCCGGGCTGTCGGCAGCCGGTGCGCCCGCAGCGCGGGGACCAGCGCGGCCAGCAGCACGAGGACGGGCATGCCCAGCAGGCAGACGGCCGACACCCACGGGGCGGCGCCGCCGACGGCGGCGCCGCCGGTTTCGATGCCGGAGAACGCGACCCTCAGGATGGGCTCGGCCAGGACGTTGCCGAGCAGGGTGCCGAGGGCGGAGCCGACGAGGGCCGGCACGGCCGTCATCGTCAGGTAGACGGCGACCACCTGGTTCGGGGTGAAGCCCAGGGCCTTGAGCACTCCGATGTGCCGGTACCCGGAGACGACCGCCCCGCTGACGACGTTTGCGACGATGAGGACGGAGACCAGCAGGCCGAGGACGCCGAAGAGCGTCATGAAGGGGAGGTAGGCGTCTGCCAGCGACGAGAACGCCTTCCTCAGGTCGAGGTGGGTGTGCGCACCGGTCAGCGACCCTTCGGGCAGTCCGTCGGTGGCCCGGGTCAGGGCTGAGGCCAGGTGCGCGTCCGTCGCCGGGCCGGTGAAGCGGTAGAGCATCTGGAGGCCGGACGGACGCAGCGCGGTCATCTGTTCGGGTGAGACCCAGGCGCCGGCGGACTTGCTCATGCTCGTCCCGAAGCCGACGACCGTCAGCGGCGCGGATCCCGGGACCGCCAGAGACGTTCCCAGCAGCTCCGGCTTGGGGGAGCCGCCGGAGGGCGAGGCGACGACGATCTCGCCGGGCGCGGTCGCCCAGCGGCCCCGCAGCAGCTCCACCCGGTCCACCGGGCCCCCCGGATCGGCTCGGCCGACCACCGTGAGCGAGCCGCCCGCCATCCAGAGCCAGCCCTTGGGTACCTCCAGAACGCTCTGCCCGAAGGGCCCCGCCGCGGCGGTCACGCCGGGCCGCCGGGCGGTCCGCGCCAGCTGCTCCGGCGTGACCTTCGCCGCGTCGAAGGCCGCCACGGTGTGCGGGCCGCGCTGGGCCGCGTACGCCTTGTCGAAGGGGCTGGTGGCGGCGTCGAGCAGGGCCAGCGCGAGCAGGACGGTCGTGGTCGAGCAGAGCACGACCATTCCGATGACGAAGGTCTGGAGCCTGCGGCGCTTCACGGCCGCCCGCGAGGCCCGCCACACGGCGCTCATGAGGTCGCCTCCAGCACGCTCTGCCGGGCGACCCGGCCGTCGGCGACCTCGACCAGGCGGCTGGCACAGCGGGTGGCCAGCTCGGGGTCGTGCGTGACGATCAGCAGGGTCTGGCCGATCTGGTTGAGGTCGATGAGCAGGTCCATCACCTGTTCGCCCGAACGGCTGTCGAGGGCGCCGGTCGGCTCGTCCGCGAGCAGCAGTGCCGGACGGTTCATCAGCGCACGTGCCACGGCGACCCGTTGGCGCTCACCACCGCTCAGCGTCGCCGGGTAGTTGTTCCGGCGGTCGGCCACTCCGAGCTCGTCGAGGAGCTCGAGGGCCCGGCGGCGCGCCTGCCGGGCCGAGGTGCCGGTCAACTGGGCCGCCAGCGCCACGTTGTCTAGAGCGGGCAGATCGTCGATGAGGTTGAAGAACTGGAAGACCATGCCGATGTGCCGGCGCCGGAACAGCGCCAGCCCCGTCTCGTTGAGCTTCCCCAGGTCATGGCCCTGCACCTCGACGGTGCCCGACGTCGGCCGGTCCAGCCCGGCCACCATGTTGAGCAGGGTGGACTTGCCGCAGCCGGAGGGCCCCATCACGGCCACCGCGTCCCCCGCCCGGATCTCCAGCGAAAGGCCGTCCAGGGCCTTCGCGTCGCCGTACTCCTTGTGCACGTCCTCCAGTCGTACGACGACCTGCCGTCCGGTGTCATGATCGGTTGTCATGCCCCGAACCTAGGTCGGGACCCGTGGGCGGGGCGTCCGCCCCCGGATGTAAAGGCCGGTGCAGGTCATCCCGGAGATGTACGCGCCGTCCGGCACAATGGCATCCGGGCCTGCGGGGTGGGGAGTTGAGGGTGGGACAGATCATCGCCACGGCCGTCGCCTGCGTCGCGGCGGCCGCGGCCGCCGCACTGGGCTTGGCCCTGCTGCGCGCCCGGCGCGGCCACCGGGCGGCGATCGAGGAGCGCGGCTGGCTGCTGGAACGGGAACGGGAGAGCGCGGCCCGCGGCGCGGTCGACGCCGAACGGGCCAGGATCGCGGCCGAACTCCACGACATCGTCAGCCACAACGTCAGCCTGATGGTGGTCCAGGCCGGAGCCGCCCGCGAGGTGCTCGCCACCATGCCGGAGGAGGCCGCGGCGGCCATGGGCGCCGTGGAACGGGCCGGGCGGAACACGATGACCGAACTGCGGCACCTGCTGGGGCTGCTCGCGCCCGCGCAGGACGGCGCGGACGCCCCGTACGAGGCGCAGGTGGCCGCGGCCACCAGGCTGTCGCCGCAGCCCAGCCTGACCCGGCTGAGCGCACTCGTCGACCGCTTCGCCTTCGCGGGCCTGCCGGTGGAGGTCCGTGTGTCCGGCGAGCCGCGGCCCCTCCCCGCCGGGATCGACGTCACCGCGTACCGGATCATCCAGGAGGCGCTCACGAACGCGCTCAAACACGGAGAGGGAGGCCGGACCCAGGTGACGGTACGGTACGCCGAACACGCGCTGCGCGTGGAGGTGCTGAGCAGCGGGACGAGCGTGCTCGCGGGCGGTGCGCCCGGACCCCGGCCGCGGTCCGCGGGCCGGGCCGCGCCGAAGGCCGAAGGGACCGGGCGTGGCCTGCTGGGCCTGCGCGAACGGGCCGCCGTCTACGGCGGAGACCTCGACGCCCGCCGCCGCCTCGGCGGTGGCTACCGGGTGCGCGCCCGTCTCCCCCTGGACCGGCCGTGACCGCGCCCGGGACCCCCACCGCCGCCGGCGGGCCGGCGCCCCGCGTGGTGATCGCCGACGACCAGGACCTGGTCCGCACCGGCTTCCGGCTGATCCTGACGGCCCGCGGGATCGACGTGGTCGGCGTCGCCGCCGACGGCACCGAGGCCGTCGCCCAGGTGCGCCGACTGCGCCCCGACGTCGTCCTGCTCGACATCCGCATGCCCGTCATGGACGGCTTGGAGGCCGCCCGGCGCATCCTCGCCGAGACCCCCGGCTGCCGGGTGATCATGCTGACCACCTTCGACCTCGACCAGTACGTGTATGCCGCGCTCGCCGCCGGGGCCAGCGGCTTCCTGCTGAAGGACGTCACCCCCGAGCATCTCGCCGCGGCCGTCCGCCTGGTCGGCACCGGTGACGCGCTGCTCGCCCCGTCGATCACCCGCCGTCTGGTGGAGCGCTGCGCCCCCGGCGCGGCCGCCCGCGACCGGGTCACGGCGGCCGGCACCCACCGGGAGCTGGCCGCGCTGACCCCGCGCGAACGCGAAGTGCTGACCCTGATGGGCCACGGCCGCTCCAACTCCGAACTGGCGGCGGAGCTGACGCTCAGCGAAGCCACCGTGAAGACCCACGTGGCCCGCATCTTCGCGAAGCTGTCGCTGCGCGACCGGGCCCAGGCCGTGGTCCTCGCCTACGAGACGGGCCTGGTGACACCCGGTTCGGGGGCCTGAGCGCCACCTCGGAGGCCACCCCGGGGCAGGAGGCGAGCCGCCGGCGCGGGGCCGGATCGGGGACGGGCTCCGGACTGCTCCGCGGTCGCGATGGCGGTCGCGGTGGCGGTGGCGGCGAGGGCCTCGGCCAGGGCTTCGGCGGAGGGGTTGGTACGGCGCCCGCGCGGCAGGACCAGGCCGATGTGCCGGGCGGGGCGCGGGGGTTCGACACGTACCACGGCCGTGTGGGCGGCCCCGGCCAGTGCGACCTGCGGGACGAGGGAGACACCGACGCCCGCCGCGACCAGTGTCTGCGCGAAGAAGTAGTCGGTGGTGGAGGCCGCCACGCGCAGGTCGAAGCCGGCGAGCTCCGCGTACCGGCACAGGAAGGCCTCCGTCTTGAGGCAGCCCAGGACCCACCGGTCGCCGGACAGCTCACCGAGGTCCACCGAGGTCCGGCCGGCCAGGCGGTGCCCGCCCGGCAGCACCAGCCGCAGCGGATCCTCCAGCAGTGGCCGCCAGGCCAGGCCCGGGCGCCCACCCGGACGTACCGGCGGGGGCCCGTCGAAGTGGTAGGCGAGCGCGAGATCCGCCGCGCCGCCGCGCACCATCGGCACGGCGTCCTCCGGTTCGCTCTCCAGCACCGTCAGCTCCACCTCCGGATGCGTCCGCACGAACCGGGCAAGGGCCGCGGGCAGCAGGTGCCGGCCCCCGCTGGTGAACGTGGCCACGGTCAGCCGCGGCCGTTCCTGCGACAGACGGTCGATCGCACGGCGCACCTGGTCCAGTTCGGCGGAGATCGTCTCCGCCGCCTCCACGAGGAGCCGTCCCGGTTCGGTGAGCGTGACACCACGTGTGCTGCGCACCGCCACCGGGTGGCCCAGCGTGCGCTCCAGCGCCGCGATGTGCTGGGAGACGGCCGAGGGGGTCAGCAGCAGGGCGCCGGCCGCCTTGTTGAAGCTGCCGTGCTCGGCCACCGCCCGCAGGACACGCAACCGCTGCACATCGATCATCAGTTTTCCTTACGACCCGTTCAGCGGGTGGTCGGTTCCGCTGGGGACGATACCGCGCGAGAGTCTGACCCATGAAGCGGATTCTTGTCATCGGCGGCAGCCGGTACTTCGGGAAGTCCCTGGTCACGCGGTTGCGTGACGCGGGGGACGACGTCATGGTCCTCAACCGGGGCTCCAGCGCCCCGCCCCCCGGCGTCGGCCGGCTCCTCGCCGACCGCGACGACGAGGCGGGGCTGCGGACGGCCCTGGGCCGGCGGGACTTCGACGTGGTCGTCGACCAGGTCTGCTACACGCCGCTCCAGGCGGCCGTCGCCCGGCGGGTGTTCGCCGACAGGACCGGGCGCTATGTGATGACCTCGACGATGGAGGTGTACGACCCGGCCACGCTGCCCGCCGGCTCCGGGCCGCGCTCCGCGCCCGGCCTGCCCGCCGCCCCCGTCGTACCCGTCGTCGAGGGGGACCTGGACCTCACGCGGCCGCCGTTGCGGTACCGGCAGGAGCCCGCCGCCCCCGCACCCGGTGACACCCGGGCGCAGGCCCGGGCCTACGCGGAGGGGAAGCGACGGGCCGAGGCCGTCTTCCTGCACGGGCCGCACGGGCCGCTCGGGCCGACCGGGCCGCACGAGTCGAACGAGCCGCTCGAACCGACCGGGCCGCCGTTCCCGTTCGTCAGCGTCCGGACCGCGCACGTCCTCGGGGGCGGCCGGGCGGAGTTCACCGGGCGTCTCGCGCACTACGTGCGGCGGATCGCCGCCGGGATCCCGGTCGACGTCCACGCAGCCCCGTACGGCACCTCGTTCATCCACCACCTGGAGATGGCCGACTTCCTCGACTGGACGGCACGGCAGACCTTCACCGGTCCCGTCAACGCCGCCTCGCACGGCGCCCCGGACGTCCTCGACCTCTGCGCCACGGTCGCGGAACGGCTCGGACGGCGGCCCCACCACCGGGTCGTCGAGGCGGGCGCCGACGCGTCGCCCTTCTCCTTCGACCGGGCCTACGCCATGGACAACGGCCGGGCCACGGCCCTGGGCTTCGCCTTCGGCCGGGTCGCCGACTGGCTGCCCGGCGCGGTCACCGAGACGGCGCGCGCCACCGGGTGAGCAAGCCGGCCGCCGCCGCCCGTCCGCAAGCTGCCACCCAGCCGCACACCCGTGCCTTCACACGCGCCTGCGGCCTCAGGACGACGGCAGTCCGAGGATCTCCAGGATGCCCTCCGCGTACGCCGCCGTCCCGGATCCCGGCACGGCGGCCAGCTCCCGGCGGAACCCGTCCACACCGGTGCGGATGAAGGCGGCGCACTGCCCGTGCAGGCCGGCCTCGTGGGTCCCGCCGTCGTCCACGGTGCACAGCAGGGCCAGCAGCGTCCACAGCAGCGCCTCGCGCGTCGCGCGCCGGGGCGGCTGAACCGACCACACCGCCATCAGCACGGCGCACACCGCCGGAGCCGGCGGCTTCAGGTGCTGCGCGAAGAAGGCATGGCCCTCCAACGCGTGGAACGCCGCGGGATGCCCCTCGGCGGCGTCGCGTACGGCGTCCACCAGATGGCCCGCGGAACGGCCGCAGCCGCACTCGATGCGCTCCCAGTCGTGCCGCGCGATCTCCGCCACCACGGAGTCCGGAACCATCGGGCTGCGCAGAACCTGCGCCTGCTTCTCACTCCCCCTCATGCGCCACAGTATGGGCCAGGTCGGATCGTGCAGCGACGGGGGGCGGAACCGGAACACACGGTCGGCCGTCTGAAGCCCCGTGTGGATGAAACGAAGGATCATATTTCTACTGTTTGCCCTGTTCGCGACCCAGGTGGGCTCCCTCATCAGCCCCGCCTACGCCTGCGGCTGCGGGGCGATGATCCCCGACGGCCAGTCCCGTATCGGCGTCGACCGCGAGACCTCCGTCGTGCGCTGGGACGGGCGCACGGAACAGATCGTCATGCGCTTCACCGTCGGCGGGAACGCGCAGCGGGCGGCCTGGATCATGCCGGTGCCGGGGCGCGCCACGGTGGAGCTGGGCGACGGCGACCTGTTCGACGAACTGCGCGAGCTGACCCGGCCCGAGCGGAAGACCCGCAGCCACTTCTGGCCGCGCAGCGGCGACTGGCCCTTCTCGTCCGGTATGAGCGACGGCGCGGGCGCCCCGGCAGCCGGCGCCGCGCCGTCCGTCGGTGTGGTCGGCCGGGAGCAGCTCGGCGACTTCGACGTCGCCCGGCTGACCGCCTCCGACCCGGACGCGCTGAAGAACTGGCTGGAGAGCAACGGCTTCCAGCTCCCCGACCGCCTCGCGACCGAGGTCAAGCCGTACGTCGACCAGCAGTGGGAGTACGTGGCGGTACGCCTCGCCCCGCGCGGCGGACAGGGCAAGGTGCTCCGCGGCGACCTCGACCCGCTGAAGATCCGCTTCGACAGCGACCGGCTGGTCTACCCGATGCGGCTCTCCCGCATGGCCAGGACACCGCAGTCGCTCGGCCTGTACGTCCTCGCGGACCACCGGATGGAGCCCGCCACCCGGATCGGCGGCTCCGCACCGAAGGTGACCTTCGCGGGCACCATCGAGCCGAAGGCCGGCCCGCTCGCCGACCTCGCCGACGGCAAGCCGGTGTTCCTCACGGCGATCGACCAGGAGTTCCCCGAGCCGGGCCGCATCGACGCCGACCACGAACTGCGCGCGACCCCGAAGGACACCCCGTACCGCCGGACCGTCTACCGCAACGAGCTGCTCACGGTCGGCGACGGCATCCCGGTCTGGCTCCTGACGGTCGGGGCGGCCGTCGCCGCGATCGCGGCGACCGCCTACGCGCTGACCCTCCGCCGTCTGCGCCGGGCCGCCGGGCCCACCGCCTGAGCAGCGCACCGGACCGGCCGTGTGCCGGTCCGGGAGGCTGCGCCGTACGGATGGACTCGGGCCGTACGGCGGCGGGTACGGACTCCTGCCGCGCGAAGCGCCCTACGTTCGCACTGCTTTCTGCGTCCTTTCCTGCATCCTCCACGAAAGGCAGTACTCGTGCGATCGATCCGTTGCGCCCTGACCGCTCTCGCCGCCGGCGGCATCCTCCTGGCGGGCGCGTCCGCCGCCTCCGCCGACGACACCTTCGCCGTCTACGCACCGATCAGCAACACGTACTCGATCGTCTTCGGCGACCAGACCCAGGTCGCGGGCGACGACATCTTCAACGTCGGCCGCGACAACACGGTCGGCTCCTACAACGGCACCGCGCCGACCGGTGACATCGGCATGGCAGCCCTCCCGGGCACCCAGATCATGGGCAACGAGGCCCTGATGCAGGGTGCGGCCGGCCAGGCGACGGGCGGCATGCTCGGCAAGTGAGCCCCGTGACGGGCGGCGTGCCGCCGCTCGGCCGCACCTGACCGCGGTCTGTGCCCGTCCCGGGCGTCGGTGTCCGGGACGGGCCCCGCGTTTCCTGCGCTCGGGGCCGGCCCCGGCTGGCGTCGTCAGCCTCCGACGTGGATGCCGGGGCGGCGTGCCGGGTCGGGTTCGTGGCTGCGGATGATCTCGCGGGTGACCGGGGCGGTGTCGCCGCGTCCCAGGAGGAAGTAGCGGACCATGTGCACGAGTGGGCTGCCCTCGGCCCAGGCGAAGTGGCAGTGCGGCTGGACTCCGGTGGCGTCCCGCAGGGCCAGCAGGATGGCGGCGATGGCGTTCGGTGCGGCCGGGGCGGCCGCGCGCAGGATCCGGTGGCTGCCGACCTCGGCTCCGTGGACGGTCAGGGTGTCGCTGAAGTCGGAGGGGTCGACCACGTCGATCTCCAGGAAGATGACGTCGGCTCGGCCGGGCACCGGATTGACGCCGCGCTGTTCGCGTTCCTTGTCGCGGTACTCGGCGACGTCGCCGGCCTGACGGCGGTTGGCGATGAGGTTGATCGCGTTGTCGTGGGCGAGGGTGTCGTCGATGAACCGGCGGGCATCGGCGTCGAAGACGATGCGGTCGGCGCGCAGTTCGGTGGTGCGCGAGACGCGGGAGATCAGCGACACGACGATGATGCCGGCGATGAAGAAGGCGGAGATGACGATGCCGTCGGGCTTGTCGACGATGTTGGCGATCAGGGCGTACAGCAGGACGGCGGTGAGCAGCGCGAAACCGACGGTCGCGGTCCGGCGGCGGTGGCGCGCGACGGAGACGGTGACGGCGAAGGCGCCGGAGACCATCATGGCGAGGATGCCGGTGGCGTAGGCGCCGGCCTGCTCGTCGACGTCGGCGTCGAAGGCGATGGTGATGAGGATGCACAGGAGCGTGTAGACGATGACGACCGGCCGGACGGCGCGTCCCCACTCGGGGGCCATGCCGTAGTCCGGCAGGTAGCGGGGCACGATGTTGACCAGTCCCGCCATGGCGGAGGCTCCGGCGAACCACAGGATCAGGATGGTGCTGATGTCGTAGACGGTGCCGAACGCCTCGCCCACGTGCTCGTGGGCCACCCACGCCAGGGCACGGCCGTTCGCGGCGCCACCCGGTTCGAACAACTCGTGGGGGATGAGGAGGGTGGTGACGAAGCTCGCGGACAGCAGGTAGACGCTCATGATGAGCGCGGCGGTGGTCAGCAGCCTGCGGGTGTTGCGGATCCGCGAGCGCAGCCGCTGCTCGGCGTCGGCGCCCTCGGCGGCGACGAGCGGCATCATGCTCACGCCGGTCTCGAAGCCCGACAGGCCGAGCACCAGCAGCGGGAAGGCGAGCAGGGCCGGGCCCAGGAGGTCGCCGAAGCCGCCTCCGCCCGCGGCGAGGGCGTCGGTCCACGCCGACCAGGCCCCGGGGGTGGTGAACACGTGGACCAGCCCGACGCCGATGACGACCGCGTTCAGCGCGAGGAAGACCGCGACCAGGGGGATGGCCACGCTGACCGCCTCGCTGAACCCCAGCAGGAACACCCCGCCGAGCACGAGCAGCAGCGCCACCGTCAGGGCGACCTCGTGGCCGTGCAGAACTTCGGGGAAGAAGGGGTTCTCCACCACGTGGACGGAGGCGTCGGCGGTGGACAGGGTGATGGTGATGATCCACGAGGTGGCGACGAAGCCGAGCAGGACGAGGACGAACAGCTTGCCCCACCAGAACGGCAGCAGGTCCTCCAGCATCGCCACCGACCCGGCGCCGTGCGGGCTCTCCTTCGCCACCCGCCGGTACATCGGCAGCATGCCCAGCAGCGTCAACGCCACGATCAGCAGCGTCGCCAGCGGAGAGACCGCCCCTGCGGCGAGAGCGGCGATGGCGGGTACGTAGGCCAGGCTGGAGAAGTAGTCGACACCGGTCAGGCACATCACCTTCCACCACGGGTGCGGCTTGGCGTGGCCCTCGTCGGCCGCCGGTCCCACCGGCTGCACCTGGTGCCGCAGCATCCACCGCCCGAGCCCGCCCGACGGCTGGGGCCGAAGGGCAGGGCTGTCCACCACCTCGGGCATACCCGTGTGATCCGCGTCCCTCATATCCCCCATCAACCCTTTCCGGCCTGCTCACATCACGTCACGGCCACACCGTGTGGCCTCACAGCGATCATCGAGTATGGGCCCGCCACCGACGCGGCCCCGCACCGCACGGGCCAGTCCTCTCACCCGCCCTGCCCTCGTGCTCACCGGATCATCCACCGTCCCGCCCGCCCCACCCGGCCCGAACAGGCCGCGTAGTAACGGGAAAAGCCCCGTTCAGCGCGACGCCGTGACCCCCAGTGCCCTGCCTGCCTTGAAGCGACCACAGCGCCTCATGCAGCGTCCTGCCCCGCGAAATCCATACGGATCCCTAACGCCGCTCCGGGCCGCGCGGAACTCCTTCCGGCAGCCTGCCGCCGAATGACGCTCCCCCCGCCGGCTGTCGCCGCCGTCACCGGTCGCGCGGACCCCCTGGCCCGGAGCGTCCCGGGACCAGAGGGGCGCGCCGGACCCGGCCGCGCGCCCCCTGCCGTACCCGCAACGTGGGGAAAGGCCCCGATTCGCACTGCCGGAAGTGACACCAGCGGCGGCTTCAGCGCTGAAGGGCACGGGTCGCCTCCTCCGGACGACCGCCATTCCGTTCGACTGTTCGACCGCCGACACCCGTCGCCCGATCCCCAGAGGCCCCGACCCATGCACCCATCACCCGGCGCCGCGGACGAAGACACGATGGAGCTCTTCCTCGGTGACACCGGAGCGGCCCAGGGGTCGCAGGCCGCGTCCCCGGCTGCCGCGGCCCCCGTGTTCGTGGACGGCTCGGGGCGCAGGCAGCGGCGTGTGCGGCGATGGGGCTACCTGCTGGTGATACCGGCCGCCGCCTACGTCATCCTGCTCCTGAGCACACTGATGGGCGGCCCCACCTTCCGATCGCCCCTCCTCCCCGCGTCCCAGGCCCCGCAGACCCCGGCGCCGGGGGAGCCGGCCAGGGGTGCGACGGCCGGCCCGTCCCCCCGCGGTACGGCGGGCGCGGGCCCCCGGGCCACTCCGGCCGCCGCGCGCCCCACCGCCCCCGCACCGGCCGCCACATCCGGGACCGCCGCACCCGTCACGGGACCGGCTCCGACGAAGGCCACCACCGGCCCGGCGGATCCGGGCCAGCGGTCCCCCGGAGGCGGCCGGGGCCGCTTCACGGCGCCGCCCGGCCAGGGTGGCGGAAAGCCCACCGGCCGCCCCTGACCCCGGCGGACCGACCGACGCCGTCCGCACCTCACGCCCACGCTTCGCGTACGTCACGCATGCACGGCACGCCCGCACCGCACGCCCGCACCGCACCACCCGACGCAGCAGGCAGGAATACCCACCCCGTGTCGAAGAACCGCCGTCGCCGCTCGTACGGCAGGCACACCTCCGTACGCAACGTCCCCCTGCGTACCCACTGGCTGCTGCTCACCACCCTGGTGCTCACGCTCTCGGCGGCGCTGCTCCTCGAGGGCTACACCCAGCACCTGTTCGACGAGCGCCCCGACGGGGCTCCCCGCGGGCAGGCCTCCGGGGCGTCCGTACAGGCCGCGATCAGCTCCGGCGGCCCGGTGATCGAGGGGGTGGCCGGCCGCACCGCCACCCCGGCGCCCCGCACGATCGCCCTGACCTTCGACGACGGCCCCGACCCGGTCTGGACCCCGAAGATCCTCGACGTGCTGCGCCGCAACGACGTGCACGCGACCTTCTTCACGGTCGGCACCCGCGTCGCCGAGAACCCGGACCTGGCCCGTCGCATCGTCGACGAGGGCCACCAGATCGGCCTGCACAGCTTCACCCACACCGACCTCGGCACCGCGTCCGCCTGGCGCCGGTCGCTGGAGCTGCGCGAGACCCAGCTCGTCATCGCCGGCGCCACCGGGGTCACCACGCCCCTGCTGCGCCCGCCCTACTCCTCCACCAACAAGGCCCTCGGCGACGCCGACTGGAACGCGGTCGTCCAAGCCGGGCAGGAGGGATACCTGACCGTCCTGACGACCCTGGACAGCCAGGACTGGCGGCGCCCCGGCGTCGAAGCGATCGTCGCCGCCGCCACCCCCTCGGACTCCGCCGGGCACATCGTGCTGCTGCACGACGCGGGCGGCGACCGCACGCAGACCATCGCCGCGCTCGAACAGCTCGTGCCACGGCTGAAGGCGTCCGGCTGGAAGTTCGCCACCGTGGGCGACGCGGTCTCCCTCCCCGCCCCCATGCAGAACGCCGGCACCGCGGACCGGTGGCAGGGCCTGGCGCTGATCACCGCGATCGGCACCAGCAGCCGGCTCCTCGACCTGCTGACGTGGCTGCTGTGGGCGGCGGGCGCGATCAGCCTGTTCCGTGCGGTCGCCGTGTTCGTCGCCGCCCGGCGGCACGTGCGGATGCGGCGCAGGCCCTGGGGCGCGCCGGTCACCGAGCCGGTGAGCGTGATCGTCCCCGCGTACAACGAGAGCGCCGGGATCGAGGCGGCGGTCCGCTCCCTGCTCGCGTCCGACCACCCGGTCGAGGTCATCGTGGTCGACGACGGCTCCACGGACGGCACGGCCGACATCGTCGAGGCGCTCCGGCTGCCCGGCGTACGGGTCATCCGGCAGCAGAACGCCGGCAAGCCCGCCGCCCTCAACACCGGGATCGCCGCGGCCTCGTGCAACCTCCTCGTCATGGTCGACGGTGACACCGTCTTCGAACCCGACGCGGTCCGCATGATCGTCCAGCCTTTCGCCCACCGCCGCGTGGGTGCGGTCTCCGGCAACGCCAAAGTGGTCAACCGGGGTGGCCTGCTCGGCCGCTGGCAGCACATCGAATACGTCGTCGGGTTCAACCTCGACCGCCGGCTGTTCGACCTCGCCGAGTGCATGCCCACCGTCCCCGGCGCGGTCGGCGCGTTCCGCCGCGAGGCCCTGCTGCGGGTCGGCGGCGTCAGCGACACCACCCTGGCCGAGGACACCGATCTCACCATGGCCCTGTGCCGGGACGGCTGGCGCGTGGTCTACGAGGAACGAGCCAAGGCCTGGACCGAAGCTCCCGCCTCGCTCGGCGCGCTGTGGAAGCAGCGCTACCGGTGGTGCTACGGCACCCTCCAGGCCATGTGGAAGCACCGCGGCGCCCTCGCCCAGCGGGGACAGGCCGGCAAGCTCGGCCGGCGGGGCCTGGTCTATCTCCTGATGTTCCAGGTCCTGCTGCCGCTGCTCGCACCCGTCGTGGACGTCTTCGCCGTCTACGGCCTGGTCTTCCTCGACCCCTTGCGCATCGTCGGCCTGTGGACGGCTTTCCTGCTGCTCCAGGTACTGATGGGGTTGTACGCCTTCCGCCTGGACGGTGAGCGCCCCGGGCCGCTGTGGAGTCTGCCGCTCCAGCAGTTCGTCTACCGCCAGCTGATGTACCTGGTCGTGATCCAGTCCGTCTTCACCGCCGTCGCAGGCTCCCGGCTGCGCTGGCAGCGGATGGAGCGTTACGGAAGTCTCCAGGTGCCGGTCGCTCCTTCCGAACCCCTCGCGGAGGCCCCCGCCGAACCCCTCGCCGGGGCTTCCGCCACGCCCCGCGCCGAGCCGCTGTACGGGTACGCGGCCCCTCCGGCCCCGGCCCCGCCGGCCGCCGAGCCGTGGGCCCCGGACCCGTGGGCCGATCCGGCCGCCCCGTACGGGGGCCACGCCACGGACCCCTCCTGGGGCCCCCACCCCGCGGCGCCGGGCCCGCAGAACCACATCTGGCCCTCGCAGCAGGGGCATCCGGGCCCGTAGTCACGGCGCGTCCTCGCCCGCCCGGGCCAGGGCGAACACGCCGGCGCACACGAGGGCCACGCCCAGGAGCTGGGGGAGCAACCACCAGCCCGACCGCAGGTGTTCCTCGTACAGGACCACCCCCAGCGCGATGCTGATGCTCGCGTCCCCGAGGGTGAGCGCGGGCTGCGAGGCCACCAGCGGCCCGCCCTGCATGGCGTGTTCGAGCAGCAGCAGGGCGCAGATGCCGCTCGCGCCGAAGGCGTACGTCTCCCACGCGGTGAAGAACGCGCCCATGCCGTGGTCGTCGAGGGCGTGTACGGAGGTCTTCATCAGGGCGGCGGTGAGCGCGTAGCAGACGGCGGTGGCGGCGCCCAGGCAGGCGGCCCGGGAGCGGCCGGGAGGCCGTCGCATGCCGGCGACGGCGAGCAGCGCGACGATCACCGCACAGGCCGGCAGCGCCACCACCCACCGTTCGGCCGGCACATCGGTACGGTTGCCCCCCGGCGAGGCGGCCACCAGCGCGACCCCGAGCCCCGCCACCACCCCCGCCACGGCCAGCCACAGCGCCCCCCGCAGCCGCTGCCGGGACAGCAGCGAGGCGATCAGCAG
Organism: Streptomyces yangpuensis; assembly: GCF_024666385.1. Lineage (NCBI taxonomy): Bacteria > Bacillati > Actinomycetota > Actinomycetes > Kitasatosporales > Streptomycetaceae > Streptomyces > Streptomyces yangpuensis. The sequence continues at coordinate 617,949 of NZ_CP102514.1, read as the reverse complement.
CGCGAGCGGCAGCTCCAGCACGAACAACGGCTGTACGAGGGCCAGCGCGCCCGTGGCCAGCGCCGCTGCCTGCCCGGCCCCGGCGGCGATCACGGCCAGGATGCCCGCGACCCATACGGGCCGGCGCAGCAGGTCCAGGATCAGACCGGGGCGGAAGCCCTCGCTCTGCGGCACGGTGAGCGCGGCCCGCCGCTGGAGCACGGTGGCCAGCGCGTTGCTGAAGGCCGCGAACAGCGCGAAGAGGACCGGCAGGACGAAGCCCATGCCCCGATCCTCACCGCGCCCGCCGCCCGGCCGCGCCGCGACACCGGGCCGCGGGCGCCGCGGTGCCCGCATTCCCCCGTCCGGACCTGCCGGGGGAGCCGTGTCAGGTGCGGCCGGCCGCCGCCCGCCGCAGGGCCAGGGCGGCGAGGGCCTCCGGGGCACCGGACTGGCCGCGGATGCCGGGGAAGGCGTTGACGTCCACGATCAGGGGCGTCCCGCCCCCGGTGTCGATGATGTCCACGCCGTAGACGTCCAGCGCGAACACCGCTCCGACCCGGCGCACCAGATCGGCCCAGCCGACGGGGAGTTCGCCGGGTGCGAGGGGGCGGGTGGGGCCGCGTCCGCCGGGGGAGAGCTCGGAGCGGCGCAGGGCCGAGAAGACCCGGTCTCCGATGGCCCACAGCTTGTGGTCCCACCCGTTGTTGGGCGCGTACGGCTGCACCACGACCGGCTCCTGCGGCCATTGCCGTGCCAACTCCCGCAGTCCCGCGGTGTCGTCGGCGCGGGCGACGAGGTCACCGCGCCGGCTGAGCCGGCTCTTGACCACCACGGGGGCGGACGGCCGTGCCGTGCTCGCCCACACCTCGAGGGCGCCGACGGTACGGGTCGCCGCGAACGGCAGACCGGCCCGCAGGGCGAGCCCGGCCATCTCCGTGCGGTCCTGGCACAGCGCGGTGGCCGCCGCGGTGTTGACCACCGGCGCCCCCCTCCGCTCCAGGTGCCGTGCGAGTTCCAGCGCGTGCGGCGTGCGCGACTTCAGCAGGTACACGTCGGCCAGGGGCAGGGGTGTCGGGGGTGCGCCGCCGACGGTGGCCGGGTCGAGTACCTCGACCTCGTGCTCCGGGGCGAGGAGTGCGGTCGTGCCCGCCAGCAGCGGGTGCCCGGGCTCCGGGGTGATCAGGCCGATCCTCATACGGTGTCACCTGCCGCGGCGGAGATCTGCGCCGGAGACGACTGGGCCGGGATCGACAGGGGGAGCACGTACGGGAGCGACACGGGCGCCGCCGTCGCGGGTGCCGGTGCCGGCACCGGTGCCGCGGGCGCGGCCGTGTGCACGGGCGCGGCCGTCGTGGGGCCGCCGCCGGCCCGCGCCAGCCCCAGTACGGCGCGGGCCACCCGCGCCGCCGCGTCCGGCACCTGCCGGAAGCTCGGGAAGTCGTTGACGTCGACGACCACCGGTCCGTCGGGACCCAGCAGCACGTCCACCCCGTACAGGTCGAGCCCGTAGACCGCCCCCACCTGGGCGGCGATGGCGGCGACCTCAGACGACAGCGGTACGCGGCGCTCACGGACGGAGGGGTCGGGGTGCAGCGGGGAGCACCGCTCGGTCGCGAACAGCTCCCCGCCGACCGCGTACACCTTGATGTCCGTGCCCGAGTTGGGTACGTACGGCTGGGCGATGAGCATGCCTTCGCCCGCGAGCACGGGCAGCAGTGTCTCCAGCCGCTCGGGCGAGGACACCAGGTGCACCGCCCGCCCGGAGCTGCCGTCGGCGGGCTTGACCACGAGCGGGTACTCGGCCGCCGGTATCTCCCTGAGCAACTCGGGGCGGGCGACGGCGTAGGTGGGCGGGAGCGGGAGGCCGCGGCCGCGCCCGATGGCGGCGGCCAGCGCCTTGTCCCGTACGCCGCGGATCGAGCGGGCGTCGTTGACGGTGGTCAGCCCGGTCGCGGCGGCGGCTTCGAGGAGGGTCAGCCCCGGGCCGCCCGACACCGTCTTGAGGACCCAGGCGTCGTGCGCACCCGTGTCCACCACCTCGGTCATGCGCAGCAGCGAGCCGCCGGGCCGCACGACGTCCACCCGGTGCCCCCACGCGGTCAGCTGCCCGATCACCTCGTTCGGCATACCGTCGTGGCGGTAGTGCTCCTCCACCAGGAAGCAGAGCCTCATCGACCTTCCCCAAAATTGCCGGACGTCCGCCGAATCCGCCCGGCGAGTTGTGACGTCACAGGATGTCATGGACCGCAATGTGATGATCGGTCCGCCTGTGGGCTTCGGTGCGACCCTCCGGCCTCCTTGTCAGGCTTCCCGTTTCGGTTCGACGGGGGGAAGTACGAAACATGTGCGACCAGTGGACGCGTCAGTTGTACGCGCTGGCGGTCAACAGAGCGGCACCGGCGGACGTGCTGCTGCGGCTGCTCGGCCAGGAGGACGACTGCGCGCGACGCCCGGTTCCGCAGCGCGCCGTGCTGCCGCAGGAAGTGATCGAGGCCATTCTGGTCCACCCGGACCCCCAGATCCGGAAGGCCTTCGCGGAGAACGCCCACGCCGACCCCGACCAGCGGGCCCGGCTGGTCGACGACCCGTCCAAGTCGGTCCACCTCAGCCTCGCGGTCGGTCCCATGCCCTACCGGGAGCCGGTGCCCCCGTTGCCCGACTGGGCGTACGAGCGGCTGCTGAACCACCCCGAGGCCCTGGTGCGCCAGGAGCTGTTCGGCTGGGGCGGGCGGCCGCCGGCCCACGTGCTGGTCGGCCTCGCGGACCACGAGGACCCGCTGTTCCGCCTGGCCGCCTGCCGGGACGCCTGGCACGAGCTCCCGGACGAAGCGCGGCAGCGACTCCTGCACGACGACGACCGCGAGGTACGGCTGGCGGCCGCCGAACAGGTCTGCCCCGAGGACGAGGAACGCACCACCTGGCTCATCGGCGAACTGGAGGGCTCGTGGCGGGAGGCCGACGTCCTGCGGACCGGCCGGCTCACCCGGGAACTGGCCGAACGTCTGGTCGCCGAGGGCGAACGGCTCGCGGCGATCGCGGGCAACCCCTCGCTCCCGCCCGACCTGGTGGCACGCCTCGCCGTCGACCCCGACCCGGCGGTCCGGCTGGTGGTCTCCGCCCGCCCCGAGCTGAGCGAGGCCGACCGGGCCGCCATCGACTACACCGTGGACCCCGAGGCCCGGCTGGGCACGCTCGAATGGGTGTGGGAGCGCCGTGAGGACGCCGCGCGTCTGCGGCAGTGCGCCCGGTCCGCCCACACCTGGCTGCGCCGCAGCGCCGCCGTCTGCCCGGGCCTGCCGGCCGACGCCGTCGAACTGCTCGCGGAGGACGAGGACTTCGCCGTCCGACTGCTGCTCGCGGAGTTCCACCCGGCACCGCCGCCGGAGCTGCTCCTCGACCTCTACCTGGGCGGCACCCACCGCGCCGTCGGCATGCTGACCGCCCGGCCGGGCTTCCCCTTCGCCGGGCTCGCCGCCCGCTTCGGTGACTCGCCGGATCCCGAACACCGGATGCTGGCCCTGCGCGACCCCGGCCTGGAGCCGGAACTCCTCGACCGCCTCAGCCGGGACCCCGGGACGCGGAACGCCGCCGCCCGGCACCCCCGGCTCCCCGTGGCGCGGATCCGCGAACTGCTCGCCGATCCGGACGAGCACACCGCGGCCGCCGCGGCCACCAACGCGGCTCTCCCGCCCGAGGACATGCGCCGGATCCTGGACCGGGCGGGCGTGCCGGAAATCCAGGTGAATGATCGGACAAGCGGCTGATAGGTTGCTGACGTGCCGAAGCTGAATCAGATCATCGCAGTCGAAAAGGGCGTCAAGTCCAAGTCCCTCCAGGAGCTGACCCAGGCTCACCACGACGTGCAGAAGCCCGCCCTGCTGGCCGGTATCTCGCGGACGTACCAGCCCAAGGACGAGGAGGGCGAGCAGCTGCCGCCCGAGTCCACCCGGGTGCAGGTCAAGGCGGAGGACGTGCTGCGCGCGACGGCCGGGACGCTCACGCGGCTCTTCGACGTGACCGCGACCAAGGACTGGGCGAACCGCAGCGCGGCCGCGGACGTGGTCGTCGACGGCAACGTCCTGCTGGCGCAGGTACCCGTGCCGTATCTGCTCTTCCTGGAGAAGCAGCTCACGGACCTGCACACCTTCGTGCGCAAGCTGCCGGTGCTGGACGCCTCCGAGTCCTGGAACCTGGACCCCTCCACGGACTCCTGGAAGACGGACCCGGTGCGCACGATCCGTACCAAGAAGGTGCCGCGCAACCACGTCAAGGCCGAGGCCACCGAGAAGCACCCGGCCCAGGTCGAGGTGTACTACGAGGACGTGCCGGTCGGATACTGGACGACCGTCAAGTTCTCCGGAGCGCTGCCCGCCCGGCGGGTCAACGAGCTGCTCGACCGCGTCGAGAAGCTCCAGCAGGCCGTGAAGTACGCCCGTGAGGAGGCCAACAGCGCCGAGGTCACCGACCAGCGGGTCGGGGACGCGGTGTTCGGCTACCTGTTCAGGTAGCCCTCAAGAACCCCTCCCGTATGTCTGCGGGAGGTGCGCGAGAGCGCAAGCTGAAACTGATGTTGAAGCTGAAACAGGGGTGTCAGTTGGGGGTTCGAATCCCTCCCCCGGCATTGCGTGCCGGGGTGGCCCAAGCTGGTAGAGGCGGCCCCTTGAATCTCAGATTCTCGCTCCAGTCTCAGTATTCGCCGCCGAACACCGGATCGACCGAGCGCGGACGACCATCGATGGATGGGGGTTCAAGTCCCTCCTGCGCCTCTTGCGTGGCGCGGTAGTTCAAAGGTAGAACACGTCGATCTCAGAATGATCCGCGACTCTTAAACGTGCCGGTGTGCGCAATTGGGTGGCACACAGGAGCCCGGGAGCTGGATATGCTCCCGGGCTCCGTCACGTCCGCCCCGAGGTCACGCGGTCACGCGGTCACACGGGGACGGACACGAAGGTCCTGCCGGACTCGTTCTCGACCAGGACGGCCTTGACGTCGGCCCGGTCCACGGCCGCCGAACCGTCCAGCCCGGCCCCCTTGGCCTCGCCGTTCTCCTGGCTGCCCACGACCCAGCTGCCCGCGGTGGTGCGCTTGCCGTCCTTGGAGACCACGATCAGCCGGCAGCGCTCGCCCTGAGGCACTCCCGTGACCGCCGCGCGCAGCCGTACCCACTTGGTGGCCGGCGTCATCTGAACGGTCATCCGCGCGCCGGTGCCCGCATCGGTCGCGGAGTGCAGCGTGGTCCCCTTCGGCGGGGGCGAAGGGTCCGCCGAAGCGGTCGGCGACGGGGGTGCGGGCAGTGCGACGGGGTCCGGATCGCCCGCGCCCAGCTGCGTACCGGCCCAGAACACGGCGGCCAGCGAAGCGGCCACCGCCAGGCCCGTGAACCCCGCACGACGGCGTGCGGCACCCGCACGCTCGCCCCGCATCTGCCGCAGGGTGCGCTGGAGCAGCAGGTCACCGCCCTGCGGCGGTCCGTCGAGGAACGCCTCCTCGGGCACCTCGCCCAGTGCCGCCTCCATCTCGCGCAACGCGGCCACCTCCTCCCGGCACTGCACGCATCCGCTCATGTGTCCCTCGATCCGGCGGATCTCCTCGTCGTCCAGGACGCCGAGCACGTACGGGCCGAGCAGTTCCTCCTCGTGCCGCTGCCGGTTCATGCCACCACCTCACGCAGTCCGGCCGGCTGCTGGGGCGGCCTGCCCGATCGTTTTCCGTCTCTTGTGCCGCCCTCCCGGAAGCCGTCGTCCCTGAAGACGTCGCGCAGGGCCTTGAGCGCGTAGTGCGAGCGCGACTTGACGGTACCCGCCGGGATACCGAGGGTGTCGGCGGCCTCCGCCACGCTGAGCTGCCGGTAGTACAACTCCTTCAGCACGTCCCGGTGTTCCGGGGACAGCCGGTCGAGGGCCCCCAGCACCGTCATGCTGTCCACCACGGAGTCGGCGTGGTCCGCCTCCACCGGGGGAGCGGCAGCCGAACCGGACACCTCGGGCGGCCGGGCGGCCCTGGCCCGGTACCGGTCGGTGATGATGTTACGGGCCACGGTGAGCAGCCAGCCGCGCACCGAGCCCTTTCCGTTCACGAGTACCTCGGAGTGCCGCCAGGCACGTATCAGGGTCTCCTGCACGACGTCCTCGGCCGCGGCCCGGTCCCCCGTCAGCCGGGTGGCGTACGCGAGCAGGGCGTGGCCGTGCTCCTCGTACACGGACTTGATCAGAGCCTCGTCGGTCGAGCCCCGCCGCGTGCGGGGCCACAGTGGTCCGGCCATCTCACCCTCTCCGTCTTCCTCGCTTGCGTGGTGCGGTCGGAACACGCCGACGGAGCCGATACGGTTCATGTGACCTGCGTCACGTGCGGGGCGGGGGGCTCAAGTCCGGCAGGAGCGGCCCTCGTTGAGGCAGTCGACGACCGCGGTCATCTGTGGCCCGGTCATCGCGTTGACGAACATCGCGTGGTCCGTCCTGGGACTGTGCCGCTGCTCGGGGAAGGAGTCGATCGCCACGGGCACGCCCGCGGGGACCGCGTAGGCGAGGGAGACGCGCAACTCGGGCACCGGGAAGGTGTCGCTGGGGCAGACCCCGTTGCCCCCGGGGAACAGCAGGTGCGAGCGGTGCCCGGCGCTCGCGGTGTCGAGGCCGTTCCAGCAGCTGGGGAAGGTCAGGGTGCGGGTGACGCGGTCGCCGTCCGGGCAGCGCGGATAGCGGGTGGTGGAGCGGTCGGGGGAGCCGGAGCACCCCCAGCGGGCGCGGACGTGGGCGTCGCTGCGCGCGGTACGGGCGACCGCGTCGCCCGTCATCGCGCGCAGGAAGGGCGGCATCGCCACGACCTTGCTCACCGGGTTGCCCCGGAACTCGACCCGGACCGTGGTCTCGGGCACGATCTCGCCGGTGTTGCCGTGCCCCGCGGACCTCTCGTGCGGGCGGGTGCCCGGCCGGTCCAGGCGGCGCAGGACGGGCCAGTAGTACGTCGACCGGTCGCCGCCCGCGCAGCTCGTGGCGGCGGCGGCCAGCGAGTCGTCGGTCGACATCGCGTCGGTGGACAGGTTGCCGACGTAGGAGTGCGTGTGATGGGCGCCGGACCGCAGGCCGGGCGAGACCACCAGGTTGTCCTCGTTGTAGTGCATGCGCTCGTTGCGGCCGCAGTCCACCACCATCGACCCCGGCGATCCGCCGCCGGGGTCGGCGGGCGTGGCCGGAGCGACGGGTGGGGCAGGAGGAACGTCGCGTATGTCCACATAGTCGGAGGCCGCCGGGCCGCCGGCCGTCGCCCCCGCGTGCGGACCGGCGGAGCGCGAGGCACCCACCACCGCGGCGGTCAGCCCACCGGCCAGGACCAGGCAGATGACGAGAGCGAGCAGTCGGCGTTCTTTCCACATGGCGGTCACGGTTACCGGTGGCGACCCCGTCGTCAACCCGCCATCCGCATAACGGTCGCCGCACGCTTTCGTGGGTGCCGACAGGCGCGTCCGGTGACGTGGTGCCGTCCGCCCCGTCAATCCCGGACGGGAGCCCGCAGGATCCGGGCGACGACGGCCTCGGCCTCCCGCGGGTGCTCCTCCAGCCACGCGCCGAGGTGGTCCCCCTCATGGGTGCCGGACCAGGCCAGGGCCACCTCCATGCTCCCCGCCATCCGCGGATCCTCCCCCGCCTGGGCGTCGAGCAGGGCGACGAACTCCCGTACGCCGCCCAGGAACCGCAACCGCGCCCGCTGAGGGCCGTCCGAGGAACGTTCGTCGGTGAGTACGAGGTCCAGTCCGGGGTTGAGGAAGGCCAGCTCCGTCAGCCAGGCCGCGAGCGCGGCGAACCCGTACTCGACGGTGTCGAAGATCTCGGCATCGGGCCGGAAGACGAGGGTGGTTCCGCTCGCGGTCGCCGGCCCCGCGTCGGCGGGCGGGGAGAGCGCGACGCCCCGCGCGAACTCCTGGCGGTCGTGTTGCTCCTTTGCCCCTGAGAACAGTTCGATCAGCAGCGTTTCGCCGCGGGCCCGCCGGGGCCGTGTACGCCCCCTTTCCGGGCGGCTCCGAGGTGCCCGGTTCGACGGATCGCGCCACCGGCCGACCGGGCGGTGGCGGCCCCCGTCGAGGAGTGGCAGGGTCAACGGCTCGGAAGTGACCAGGGTTGTCCGTGGGGCCGCTTGTCCGGCCGGGTGGTGACCGGACACAGTGGGCGCATGACACCAGCCGCGACCCCCGCCGAACTCCTGCGCGCGTTCGCCCGCACCCGCGCCCGACTCGACGGCGGCGAGGTCACGTACTGGTGGACGGGCGACGTCCACTCCTGGGCGCCGGGCGAGCCCTACCGGCGGCTCTTCGGCTTCGAAGGGGTCAACGTCGCGCGCCTCGTGGCGGACCAGGAGGAGGGCGGCCACCGGCTGCTGTCCCGGGAAGCCGCGTTCTATCTGGACCCGGTGACCCGCGAGATCATGGAGACCTGGCAGGACAAGCCCGTCGTCCACGTCTGGAACGACCCCGCCAACCAGAAGTGGCGGCCCTTCCCGGTCCCCGTGACCGATCTGGGCGACCAGATCTGCTTCAGCCTGGAGGTCCCGCTCGCCTACCCCTCGCCGCTGCCGGCCGAGGAGTACCCGGACAACTCGGCGGACGATACCTACCGGGCCCTGGAGCTCTTCCAGTTCTTCGCACCCGCGACGGCCCTCACCACCGACGAGGTGAGCGTCCCGGCGACGATGTCATGGACCCGCATGTCCCCGTGGCTGCCCTGGATGGAACAGGGTGCGCGGCCCGGCGGTCTCACCTTCCACTGCCGCGGCCGCAAGCTCGACGCCTACGCCCAGGTCCCCGAACGCACCCGCGCCTACATCGCCGCCCACCACCCCGAGTTCGCGCACGCGCCGGAGAAGTGGAGCGAACCGAACGAGACGAGCTGGACGTACTTCCGCAGGCTCCACCCGGCGGCCCACGACGAGTCCTGACCCGGCCGCGCCCCACCTCCTGGGCGCACGATGTCCGCCGGCGAACCCCCGGCGGGGCCGCCGTACGCCCTCCCGCCCCGCCCTCGCCGTGGCGCGGGAAAGGCCTGATCACACCCCCTGCCGAGGGGCTCCCGGGGGGAGTCGCGGGGGGCGGACAAGGGTTTTCCCCGTATCGAGTTCATCCCCGCGTTGCCTACTGTCTGCCCACCGGCGATCTTCCCCAGGCCGGGTGGTACACACTCCAACCCCACATGGCGTGTAGGCCTCCCACCGGGGGAAGCGACCCGGGACCGCCGTTGCCCCTGCCTCGCCGTTGCGGCCGGGACAACGTGGCGTGCGGCGGCAGCCGGGGCGAGACCGACCAACTCGCTCCCGGCCCCGCAGCCGCCGGAACCACCCCCACACTGCACCGACCGGCCGCTCCGGCCTGCCCGGAAACGGCCCTCGAAAGGGATCACGTGCACGCAACGAGACGCAGGCTCATATCCGTGGTGGCCATGTCCGTCACCCTGCTCGCCGGCTCCGCGACCGCCTCCGTGGCCGTCGCGGTGGAGAACCCCGCCACGGCCCCCGCCGCCACGGTCGCCGCCACGGCGCCTGTCGAGAACCTGATCGTCGGATACAAGTCCTCCGCCACGGAGGCCAGCTCCAACACCGCCGCCGCCGACGACGCCGCCGCCAAGGGGAAGAAGGCCGGCAAGAAGGCGAAGTTCGACCGCCGCCTGGGCACCGGTGCCGCGCTGGTCAACCTCGGCGGGACCGTCGCGCCGGCCGAGGCCGCCGACGTGATGGCGCAGTTCCGCGCCGACCCGGACGTCGCCTACGTCGAGCCCGACACCCGTGCCTACGCCACGGCCGTGACCCCGAACGACACCGAGTACGCCAAGCAGTGGGACCTCTTCGAGCCCACCGCCGGCATGAACGTTCCCGCGGCCTGGGACAAGACCACCGGCTCCGGCGTCACCGTCGCCGTGATCGACACCGGCTACGTCGCCCACTCGGACCTCGCGGCGAACACCGTCGCCGGCTACGACTTCATCAGCAGCGCCACCTACGCCCGTGACGGCGGCGGCCGCGACAGCAACCCCGCCGACGAGGGCGACTGGAACGCCACCGACGGCGAGTGCGGCGTCAACTCCAAGGCCAGCAACTCGTCCTGGCACGGCACCCACGTCGCCGGCACCATCGCCGCGTCCACGAACAACTCCAAGGGCGTCGCCGGCATCGCCTACGGCGCGAAGGTCCAGCACGTCCGCGTGCTCGGCAAGTGCGGCGGTTCCACCTCGGACATCGTCGACGCCATCACCTGGGCGTCCGGCGGCTCCGTGGCCGGCGTCCCGGCCAACGCCACCCCGGCCAAGGTCATCAACATGAGCCTCGGCGGCCCCGGCGCCTGCGGCACCAGCTACCAGAACGCGATCAACGCGGCCGTCGCCCGCGGCACGACCGTGGTCGTCGCCGCCGGTAACAGCAACTCCGACGCGGCCGGCTTCTCGCCCGCCAGCTGCAACAACGTGATCAACGTGGCCGCCAGCAACCGCGCCGGCGACCGCTCGTACTACTCCAACTACGGCGCGATCATCGACATCGCCGCCCCGGGCGGTGAGACCCGCCGCGCCACCGACACGCCCGGCACCGTCACCACCCCCGAGAACGCGATCCTCTCCACCCTGAACGCGGGCACCACCACCCCGGGCGCCGAGATCTACAAGCCCTACCAGGGCACCAGCATGGCCGCCCCGCACGTCGCGGGCCTCGCCGCGCTGATGAAGTCGGCGAACTCCGCGCTGACCCCGGCCCAGATCGAGGCGGCGATCAAGAACAACGCCCGCCCGCTCGCCGGCACCTGCACCGGCGGCTGCGGCACCGGTCTCGCCGACGCGGCCGCGGCCGTCGCCGCCGTGACCTCGACCCAGCCGGCCGGCAAGTACTTCGAGAACACCGCGGACGTCGCCATCGGTGACAACACCACCGTGGAGAGCCCCATCGCCGTCAGCGGCGTGACCGGCAACGCCCCGGCCACCCTCAAGGTCGGCGTGAACATCGCCCACACCTACATCGGTGACCTCAAGGTCGACCTGATCGCCCCGGACGGCTCCGTCTACACGGTCCACAACCGCTCCGGCAGCAGCACCGACAACATCAACCAGGTCTACACCGTCAACGCCTCCTCCGAGGTCGCGAACGGCACCTGGAAGCTCCGGGTCAACGACAACGCCGGCGGCGACACCGGCAAGATCGACTCCTGGAATCTCACCTTCTGAGACGGTTCCCACCGACTCGGGGTCCGGTACCAACTCCGCCTGACGGAGCGATAGTACGGACCAAGCGAATCCCCGGGCCTGCCGATACTTCGGGTATCGGCAGGTCCGCCGGGTTTTCTGCGTCGAGTGACTGAATTCTGCGTCACAATCCGGGTCCACCTGCCGTCCGACCTCGTATTCTCGCCTCTCACAGGAAGGGCACAGGAGCTGGGGACCGGAAGGCTGGTGGCTGTGCGTGGCGGCGACGGGGCACGCTGACACACGTGTCGGACACGGAGAACTGATCAAGGCGGTCGACCGCGCGCTGACCACGCACGGCCGGGCGCTCCTGACCGGACCCGCCGGCGCGGGCAAGACCGAAGTGGTCCGCGCCGTCGCGGCCGCGGCCGCGGCACGCCACGAGAGCGTTCTCCGCCTCACTCCCGAAGCCGCCGACCAATGGATACCCGAGGCCTCGGCCGCGGCCCTCCTGGCCTCCGTGCCCGCGGCCGCCCTGGACCAGCTCTCCGGCCCCCAGCGCACCGCCATCGCGCTCCTGCGCCGGGAGGCCGACGCTCCCGGCGTCGGCCGCGACCACGTCGCCCTGCGCCTGGCCGTCGTCGAGGTGCTCCGCACCCTCGCCGCACGCCGGCCCGTCCTCCTCGTCATCGACAACGCCCAGTGGCTCGACGCCGAGAGCACCGACCTGCTCCGCTTCGCCCTGCGCCTCACCCCGCCCCTCGTACGCGTCCTGGTCGCCGAACGCGTCCAGGGCGGAACCCCGGTCGGCGAACCCCTCTGCGGCCCCGGTGTCCCCGCCGTACGGGTGCCCCCGCTCGGCGCCGACGAGGTCGCCGAACTCCTCCTGCGCCACGGCCTCCCCGCCCGCCTCGCCGGCCGCATCCACCAGGCCAGCGGCGGCAACCCGCGCCTCGCCCTCGCCCTCGGCCACTCCCTCGCCGAAGCCGCCGAGGCCCGCGACTCCAGCGCCCACCACGCCGACCCCCTGCCCGTCTCCGGACAGGCGCGCGAGGTCGCCCGCCGCCTCCTCGCCGGAGCCCCCGCCCAGGCCCGGCGGACCCTGCTGCTGGCAGCCCTCGCCTCCCGCCCCACCATCTCCCTGCTGCGGCGGGCCGGCCGCCCCGACGCCGAGGCCGAGCTGGCCGAAGCGGAACGGGCCGCGCTGGTCAGGGTCGGCGAGGACGGCACCGTCGAGTTCACCGCCGGCGCCCTGCCCACCGCCCTCGCCGCCGACGCGGGCTGGCCCGAACGCGCCGCCGGGCACGCGGCGCTGGCCGCCGCCGTCGACGACCCGGTCCAGGCCGTACGCCACCGCGCGCTCGCCGTCGACACCCCCGACCAGTGGCTCGCCGCGGAGATCACCGAGGCCGCCGCGGTCTGCCGCAGCCGCGGCCAGCGCGCCCTCGCCGCCGAACTGGGCCTGCTCGCCGCCGAACGCACCCCGTCCTCGCTGGCCGGGGAGGAACTGGCCCGCCTGGTCACCGCCGCCGAGGACGCCGGCTGGGCCGGCCGCGCCGACCTCGCACGCCGCGCCACCCGGGCCGTCCTGGCCCGCGACTCCTCGCCCGCCGACCGGGTACGCGCCCGGCTCGCCGTGATCGACGCCGCGGGCCAGGCCCTCGGCACGCTCGACGAGACCTTCGCGTACGCCATGGACGAGGCCGCCGGGGACCCCGCCCTGCAGGCCGCCGTCCAGCTGCGGATCGCCTGGAAGCACAACCTCAGCGACGGCGACCCCGTCCGGTCCCGTGACGCCGCCGCCGAGGCCGGCGCCCTCGCCGCGCGGGGCGGCGACCAGACCGCCGAGGCCATGGCCCTGACCGTACGGGCCCGCATGGGCCGCATCCTCGGCGACGCGGGAGCCGAGGAGATCCTCGCCGAGGCGCTGGACCTCCCCGCGCCCGAGGTTCCGCTCGGCATGCGCAACGCCCCGCAGTACCTCGCCGTCCGGCACGCCCTGTTCGACGACCGGCTCGACGACGCCCGCCGCCAGCTGATGGTGCTGCTGCCGGCCGTCCGGCGCACCGGTTCCGCAGAGGACGTCTTCGAGGTCCTGCGCAGCCTCACCGAGGTCGAACTGCGCAGCGGCCGCTGCGAAGCGGCCTCGGCGCACGCCCGGCGGGCCCTGGAACTGACCATCGAGGCGGGCCTCTCGCCCGGCCCCGCCTGGTACGTGGCGGCCATGGCCGAGACCATGGGCGGCAGCTTCGCGCGGGCCGAGAGTTACGCGCGCCGCGGTATCCAGGCCTCCCAGGAGGAGCAGGACCAGGTCTTCCTCTCCCGCAGCCTGCACGCACTCGGGCTGATCGAACTGGCCACGGGGGAGGCCGCGAAAGCGGTCGCGACCCTGCGCCAGGTCGCCGAACTGGAGGCCGCCCAGCAGGTGGTGGACCCGTCGATCCTGCGCTGGCACGGGGAGCTCGCCGAGGCCCTGATCGCCGCCGACGCGCCCGGCGAGGCGGCCGAACTGATCGGCCCCGTCCGTGACGTCGCCCTCGGGCTCGGCCGTACCGGCGTCGTCGCCGCCCTCGACCGGGCCGCCGCCCTCTGCCTGTCCGCGCAGGGCGACGCGGACGCCGCCGTCCGCCTGCTGGAGGACACGGCGCAGCGCTTCGAAGTGCTCCGGCTGCCGCTGGAGCGGGGCCGTACGCTGCTCGCCCTCGCCCGGGTGGAGCGCCGCCGCCGGCGCCGGGCACCGGCCCGCGCGGCGCTCCGGGCCGCGGCCGAGGTCTTCGAGCGGGCCGGGGCCGGCCCGTGGACCGAACTCGCCCGGGAACCGGCCCCCGGTGACGCGGCGGGCGGCGCCCTGGCCTCCCCGGCCGCGGCCCTCACCGAGGCCGAGACCCGCCTCGCGCTGCTCGTCAGCCAGGGCGCCAGCAACCAGGAGGCCGCGGCGAAGCTGTTCCTCAGCGTCAAGACCGTCGAGGCCCGGCTGACCCGTATCTACCAGAAGCTCGACGTACGTTCACGGGCCCAGCTGGCCACCGCGCTGCGCACGCGGTGACCGCCGAGGACTCCGGGTCAGCAGCTCAGGTTGTTGCCCGGGGTGACGCCCAGCAGCTGCGTGAAGCTCTGGTACTTCGAGATCCGGCTCTGGACCTGGGCCGGGTTGCCGCCGTTGCACTCCAGGGCGCCGTTGATGGAGCGGATGGTCTCGCCGAAACCGGCGCCGCCCACCATGGCGGCGTGGGCGGTCATGGTGCCCGGGCCGTTCTGGGTGTTCCAGTACCAGAGCGCGGTCTTCATCGCGACGGCCGGATCCTGCTCCACCAGGTAGGGGTTGGCGAGGAGGTTGATGCCGAGGGCGTCACCGGCCGCCTTGTAGTTGAAGTTCCAGCTGAGCTGGATGGGCCCGCGGCCGTAGTAGGCGGCCTGCCCGGCCGGACAGCCGTAGGGCTGGGTCGCGTCGCAGTAGTGGGGGTAGTTGGCTGTGTTCTGCTCCACGATGTGGACGAGTCCGCCGGTTTCGTGGGAGACGTTGGCGAGGAAGGCGGCGGCCTCGCGCCGCTTCACCGTGTCGTCGCCGGTCTTCGCGAAGCCCGGGTACGCGGACAGCGCGGAGACCAGGCCGTTGTACGTGTAGAAGGGGTTCCGGTTCGGGAACATCTGGTTGAACTGGGCCTCGGAGACCACGAAACCGGACGGGTCGGGATCCGGGTCCTGACCGCCACCGCCGCCGCAGACGCCCTGGTCCGCCCAGACGCCCCACTGGCCGGTGGTGCCGGGCGTCTCGCCCTGCGTCCACCACTTGGCCTGCCAGTTGCGGCCGCCGTGGGAGGCGCTCATGCCGTTCGTGTAGACGGCGGAGGAGGCCCAGGGGGAGGCGCAGGGGGCCGCGGCGGAGGCGGGGGAGGAGGGGAGGGCGATGGCGAGACCGGCCGTGACGGCCGCGGCGGCGACCAGGCCGAGGGCGCGGCGGCGAAGCGCACGTATCACGTAACTGCTCCTTCAGTGGGGGGAATTGCCGTGGGGACAACAGCGCCCACTGAAACGGAATGGTCTGAACCTGTCAAGGTCTAGACCAAAGGAAAGCGCCGGTGCCACGCGTGACGCGTGACACCGGCGCGGAAGAACCGATCAGCTGCCGGCGGAGAGGTTGCCGGAGAGAACCGGGATGTTGCTGGCGATGTGCGACAGGGACTCGTCACCCTTGGCCTGGGTGGAGTTCTCCGCGCACTGCTGGTTCTGCGGGTTGGACAGGACGTTGACGTCCTGGACGCCGATGTTGGCGAGAACCGCGAGCAGGGACTGGGCGTTGACCTTGGCCGGCAGGCCGACGCAGAGCTTGTTGAGGGAGCCCTGGATTGCGCCGAGCTGCGGGCTCTGGTCGCCGCGGGTCTCCTGGTTGCCGTAGATCTGCGCCGCGTCGTTGCCGTTCACGGTGTTGACGCCGTTGTCGTTGCCGATCGCCATGGCGGGCGAGGCGGCGGCGGCACCGGCGCCGAGTACGGCGGCGGTGGCGGCGGCGGTGGCCATGAACTTCTTGAGCATCTGGGGGATCCTTAGGTCGCACTGTCGCATGAGATAGCTGCCCACGGCGGGACGCGCTGATCAACTGCCGACGGTGCCCGGGGTTATGCCCCCTCACCCGAGTGGCCCAATGGGCCGCCGTTGCGGACCCCCGGTCCGCCGCGGTGGCGGCGGGCCGGGGGCCGGGTGGCCGGTGGGTCAGCCGCTCTTGCGGCGGACCTTCTTGTTCTTGCCGCTCGCGGCGCTGCTGGCGCCCTGGACCTTGGCCCGGTTCTGGTGGGACTGCTGTGCGTGGGCCTTCGCGGCGTTGCGCTCCAGGGCCTCCCGGAAGCGGCGTTTGGCGGCGTCGGCCGGGGACTCGTCCTGCGGGGTGCCTGCTTCGTCAGCCATTCGTCCTCCTGGAGTGATCAAGCGGCTCCAGTCTGACAGTCGCCGCACGCGCTGACCAGCGACTTCCTGGATGCCCCAAGGGAGGCTTGGGGAGGTCATAAGATTCGATTATGGGGTCATAAAGCGACACCGGGTGCTGGGTTAGGTTTACCTTCGTTTAGGGTTCCCTTTGATCCACCTTGCTCCGCCTTGCCGTCGCTCGAAGGGAACCTCTGCCATGCCTCGCCCTCTGCGGGTAGCAATCGTCGGTGCCGGCCCGGCCGGCATCTATGCCGCCGACGCGCTGCTGAAGTCCGAGGCCGCCGTCGATCCCGGTGTGTCCATAGACATCTTCGAGCGCATGCCCGCGCCCTTCGGCCTGATCCGCTACGGCGTCGCCCCGGACCACCCGCGCATCAAGGGCATCATCACCGCCCTGCACCAGGTGCTCGACAAGCCGCAGGTCCGCCTCTTCGGCAACGTCGACTACCCGGGCGACATCAGCCTCGACGAGCTGCGGTCCTTCTACGACGCCGTGATCTTCTCGACCGGCGCCACGGCCGACCGCGCGCTGGACATCCCCGGCGTCGACCTCGACGGCTCCTACGGCGCCGCCGACTTCGTCTCCTGGTACGACGGCCACCCGGACGTGCCGCGGACCTGGCCGCTCGAGGCCGAGAAGGTCGCCGTACTGGGCGTCGGCAATGTGGCCCTCGACGTCGCGCGCATCCTCGCGAAGACGGCCGACGAACTGCTGCCCACCGAGATCCCGGCCAACGTCTACGACGGCCTCAAGGCCAACAAGGCCCTCGAGGTGCACGTCTTCGGGCGCCGCGGCCCGGCCCAGGCCAAGTTCAGCCCGATGGAGCTGCGCGAGCTGGACCACTCGCCCAACATCGAGGTCATCGTCAACCCCGAGGACATCGACTACGACGACGGCTCGATCGCCGAGCGGCGCGGGAACAAGCAGACCGACATGGTCGCCAAGACCCTGGAGAACTGGGCGATCCGCGACATCGGCGAGCGGCAGCACAAGCTGTACCTGCACTTCTTCGAGTCGCCCTCGGAGATCCTCGGCGAGGACGGCAAGGTCGTCGGGCTGCGCACCGAGCGCACCGAGCTCGACGGCACCGGCAACGTCAAGGGCACGGGCCGGTTCACCGACTGGGACGTCCAGTCCGTCTACCGTGCGGTCGGCTACCTCTCCGACGAGCTGCCCAAGCTCCCCTGGGACGTGGCGACGGGTACCGTCCCGGACGAGGGCGGCCGCGTGATCGACGCGGGCGGCCACATGCAGTCGACGTACGTGACCGGCTGGATCCGCCGCGGCCCGATCGGCCTCATCGGCCACACCAAGGGCGACGCGAACGAGACCGTCGCGAACCTGCTCGCCGACCACGCCGAGGGCCGCCTGGGCACGCCGGCCTCGCCGGAGCCGGAAGCGGTCGAGGCCTTCCTCGCCGGGCGCAGTGTGCGCTACACGACGTGGGAGGGCTGGTACCGGCTGGACGCCGCGGAGAAGGCCCTCGGCGAGCCCCAGGGCCGCGCGCGCGTGAAGATCGTGGAGCGCGAGGAGATGCTCGACGCGAGCGGAGCCTGAGCTCGGCGGGGGGCCGGGACCCGGACGGGTCCCGGCCCCCCGCGCATGCGGCGCCCCCGGCGTCCCTGTCCGGGGACCGGCCGCTGCGGGGGCGGAATGCCGCGCCGCCGAAGGGAGTTGGACACGAGCACGACACCGACCCCGCAGGCACTGGAGGGCTCATGAAGATCGGCATCATCGGAGCGGGCAACATCGGCGGCAACCTCACCCGCCGGCTCACCGCCCTCGGACACGAGGTCGCGGTGGCCAACTCACGGGGACCCGAGACCCTGACCGCGCTCGCGCAGGAGACCGGCGCCACCCCCGTCACCGTGGACCGGGCGGCGCAGGGCGCCGAGATCGTCGTCGTGGCCATTCCGTTCAAGAACGTGCCGGACCTGCCCGAAGGGCTCTTCGACGGTGCCGCACCGGGCGTCGCCGTCATCGACACCGGCAACTACTACCCGCGCCGGCGCGACGGCCGGATCGCCGGCGTGGAGGACGAGGGCCTGACCGAGAGCCGCTGGACCGAGCGGCAGCTCGGACGTCCCGTGATCAAGGCCTTCAACGGCACCTACGCCGAGGACATCCTCGACCGCCACCGCCCGGCCGGTGCCGCCGACCGGATCGCGCTGCCCGTCGCGGGTGACGACGAGGCGGCGAAGAAGGCCGTACGCGACCTCATCGAGGAACTCGGCTTCGACACGGTCGACTCGGGCGGCCTCGACGACTCCTGGCGGCAGCAGCCCGACACCCCCGTCTACGGGCTCCGGGAGGGAATCGAAGGGGTCACCCGGGCCCTCGCCGAAGCCTCCCCGGTCCGCCCGGAGGCCTTCCGCGGCTGACGGCCGCGGGAACGGCAGGCCGTGCGCCTGCGTCTGTGCGGTCATACGGCCGGGCCGGACCGGACGGCCGGACGACGGCGAAAGGGCGGGGCTGTGCGGGAACGCAGAGGGGCGGGAGCGGCGCTGGTGGCCGTCGCGGCAGGGGTGCCGCTGCTCGTGGCGGCGACCGTCATGGCGGTCGTGTTCACCGGGACCGGTGTCGTGGGGCGCAGCCCGCTGCACCGAACGGTGGACCAGTACCTCGACGCGGTGGGCGGCGGCGGTCCCGCGCCGGCCGCCGGCCCGGGCAGCGGGTGCCCCGGCGGCGCCCCGGACCCCGCGGACGCCCTGCACGGCCTCGCGCCCCGCTTCGGGCACCACATCGTGTCGTCCACCGAGAGCGGCGACAGCGCCGCCGTCAATGTGGACCTCACCCCGGCCGGCGGCGACCCGGTCGCGGTGCTCCTGGAACTGCGCCGGACCGGGGACCGCTGGGACGTGTGCACGGCCTCGACGGGCCGGGCCGCGATCGACCCGTTCTGAGTGCCGAGTTCCGAGTACCGCGCGTTCCGTTCGGCCGGGCCGGACCCGCGGGGTGCTCAGGTTTCCCGGCCCCGCTCCAGCACGCCGCGGACGTAGGCCGCTTGGCCGGCGTGCTGGAGGTCGTCGGCGATCACACTGACCAGGCGCACGCCGAGGGTGACCGGAGGGTCCCAGCGCTCGTCGACCACCCGGTCCAGGTCGGCGGCCGTGAGCCCGCGGACGAAGGCCAGGGTCCGCTCGTGCACCGCGTCGAAGTAGCCCAGCAGCAGCTCGCCCGAGTCGACCCGGACCGTGCCCGCCTGCCGCGCGGAGTGGCCGTAGCCGGTCGACGCGGCGGGCAGCGGGAGGCCGAACCGGTCCGCCCAGCCGCCGGTCCGCCACACCTGTTCGCGTGCCGCCGCGGCCGCGAGGTGGTCGTCCTGGATCCGGGTGAGGTGCCAGACCAGCCAGGTGATCGAGTTCGCCGCGGGGTCGACCCGGGCGTCCAGCAGCTCCACCGCCAGCCCGTCCACGGCCTCGTGCACGACCTCCCGGATCCGACCGAACCCGTCCGCGATGACGTCCGTAGCCTTCATGGACCCACCATGCAAGGCCCGGCGGCCCGCCCTGAGCGAACGACACGCAGGGGCGGGCCGCCGGACCGGCGGTCGCCGGGTCAGCCGGCGGCGTCGGCCCTCACGGGTTCGGCGCTCGCGGCCGGTCCGGCCGCGGCGGGCCGCGCGGGGGCCGCGGCGGGCCGGTGGCCGGCGCGCAGGCCGAACCGTCCGATCAGCGCGACGAGGGCGAAGGCGGCGGCCCCGATCGCGAACGTGAGGGTGAACCCGGACTCGGCGGGCAGCGGCGGCACCCCTGCGGGCAGGTGCTCGATGGTCCGGGACGCGAGGATCGTCGTGACGACGGCACTGCCGATCGCGCTGCCCGTCGAGCGGGAGATGGAGTTGATGCCGTTGGCGATGCCGCTCTGGTGCGGCGGGACGCTGGACATGATCACGGCGGGCATGGCGGCATAGCCGAAGCTGACGGCCGCGCCGACGACCACGCCGGCGCCGATCACCGAGAAGGCGTGGCTGTGGTCCACGACGAGCCAGGCGAAGCCGCCCGTGCCCAGTGCGGCGGCCACGCCCAGGGCCGCGCGCGGCCCGCGGTGGCGCACGATCCGGCCGCCGAGGGGCGAGGCCAGCAGCGAGACGACCGCGCTGGGCAGCAGGAACTGCACGGAGGCGCGCAGGATCGACGCGTCGAAGCCGTAGCCGGTGAGCGCCTCGGGCATCTGCACGAGGTACGAGACGCCGAGGAAGCTCGCGAACATGCCGAAGCCGACGAGAAGGCCGGCCAGGTTGGCCATGAGCACCGGGCGGTGCACGAACATCTTCATGTCGACCAGGGGTTCGCGGACCTTGAGCTCGGTCACCACCCACACGGCGGCCATGACGGCGGCGCCGGCGAAGCTGCCCAGCGTACGGCCGGAGGTCCAGCCCCACTCCTGGCCCTGCGAGATCGCCAGCAGGAGCAGCAGCAGTGCGGCGCCGAGGGTCAGGGCGCCGAGGAAGTCGGTGCGCCCACCCGTCCTGGTGCGGGTGGCGGGCACCAGCACCAGGACCGCGAGCAGGGCGAGGACCGCGAGGCCGGTGGCCATCCAGAAGGCGTCGCGGTAGTCCGCGCCGGGTCCGGAGGTGAGCAGGCCGGTGGCGACGAGCGCGAGGCCGCTGCCGAACGCGAGCGTGCCGCTGACCAGTGCCATCGCGCCGGGCAGCTTCTGCGGGCGGATCTCTTCGCGCAGTACCGAGAGAGCGAGCGGGAAGATCGCGGTGGCGGCGCCCTGCAGGACGCGGCCCAGGATCAGCAGCGGGAGCGAGGAGGCCAGCGCCGTCAGGACGGAGCCGGCGACCATCACGCCGAGGACGGCCACCAGGGTGGGCTTCTTGCCGTGCTGGTCGCCGAACCGGCCGAGGAGCGGCGTGAAGACCGCTGCCGACAGCAGGGTGGCGGTGGTCACCCAGCTGACGTCGGCGGTCGAGACGCCGAGGTCGTCACGGATCAGGCCGAGGATGGGGACCGGCAGGGTCTGCATCATCGACACGACCATCGCTGCGAGGCTCAGGGCGAGGACGACGACCGTCTCGTTCCGCTGCCCGGGGGCCGGGGCTGCGGGGGATGGGGTGCTCATAGCTGCGGGGACCTTCTTCGTGTTTCGGAGCTGAGGAGCTTCGGAACCCAGATGTTTGATGTCATCAAGTAACTTGGTCGAAGGTAGAGGTCGATATTTGAGGTAGTCAAGTAAACAATTGATAATGTCAAGCGTTCTGAGTAGGCTCCGGGTATGAGCGAGACCGCCACCCCCGCCCCCACGAAGGTCCAGCTGCTGGAGCTGCTCGCCGCCATCGGCACCGCCCAGTGGCGCGAGTTCGCCGCGGCCGCGGCACAGCACGGCCTCACACCCACCCAGGCCCGCGTCCTCGCCCAGCTGGAGGGCCCCGTGCCGATGCGCGGCCTCGCCGTCCTGCTGGTCTGTGACGCCTCCAACGTGACGGGCATCGTGGACCGCCTCGAAGCCCGCGACCTGGTACGCCGTGAACCGGACCCCAACGACCGGCGCGTCAAGAACGTCGTGGCCACGGACGCCGGCCGCCAGGTCATCCGGCGCGTACGGGAGGAGATGCAGGCGGCCCACGGCGCGCTCGACACCCTCGACGAGGACGAGAGCGCGACGCTCTACGCCCTGCTCGCCCGCCTGCGCCCCTCGATGGAGAAGGGCTAGTCTCGAACCCCGTGGACACCCTTCAGACGATCAACGACGTGCCCGTTCTGATGTGCGCGGCCGAGGGCGGGACCATCGCGGGTGAACGTGAGGCCCTGGACTTCATCGGAAACGCCTCCTACCAGGGCGCCGAGTGGGCCGTCATCCCCGTCGAGCGGTTCGACGAGGCGTTCTTCCGGCTGAGCACCCGGGTCGCGGGCGAGATCATCCAGAAGTTCGTCCAGTACCGGGTGGGCATCGTCGTCCTCGGCGACATCTCCCGCCACACGGCCGCCAGCCCGGCGCTGCGGGACTTCGTCCGCGAGTGCAACCGGGGGCGCCAGACGTGGTTCCTCGCCGGTACCGAGGAACTGCGCGAGCGGCTGACCCGGGGCTCGGCGTGAACGGCGGCGACGTCCGCGTCCTGCGCGCGGCCGACCGGCCCGCCACGGTGTGGAAGAACGGCGGGGGAGTCACCCGCGAGATCGCCGCCTGGCCCGCGGACGCGGACATGGAATCGTTCCGCTGGCGGGCGAGCCTGGCCGAGGTGGCGGCGGACGGCCCGTTCTCGGTCTTCTCCGGGATCGACCGCACCCTCACTCTCGCCGAGGGCGCGGGCATGGACCTCGTGGTGGCGGGCGCCCACCGGCTCGTGGACGAACGCTTCGCGCCGCAGGACTTCGCCGGGGACGAGCCGACCGACTGCCGGCTCCTGTCCGGCACCGTCGTGAACTTCAACGTGATGTACCGCCGCGGCGCGGCCACGGCGGAGACCGCCGTCGTACGGGGCCGGCTCGGCCTGACCGCCGAAACCGGCGAGACCCTGCTGGTGGTCGCCCTGGACGGCACGGCGACGCTCGAAGCCCCATGGGGTCCGGGCCACGCCCTGGGCCGGTACGACGCGGCCCTGGTGCGGGGGCCGTTCACCGGCCTCGTACGGACCACCGGCCGCGCGGCCGTGGTCCGCCTCCGATAAGCGCTGTCCCGTAATTCCCGGCGGGCGCACGACGACAGCTACGGAACCTCGCTGCGTCGTCGGAACGCCCGGATACGCCCAGTACGAGGACGCCCCGCCGCCTTGCGATGCACCGTATTGACGCCGCGCGCTGAACCACCGGGGACTACGACGGCGGCTCAGCGGGCGCCGAGCTTGATCCACTTCGCCGTGCTCGGCACGCCCTTCGCGTCGAGCAGGAAGAGCATGTAGTGGCCGGGCGGGGCGTCGGCCGCGCCCGGCGGGGTCCGCAGCCCGATCCTTTCGCCCCGGACGCCGGTCATCCGCAGATCCAGGTGGCGCTGGCTGGTGTTCACCGAATGGGTGACGGTGGTCGGGGCGAGCAGGACGGCCCGCCGTGCGTCCTTCGCCGTCGAGCTGGACACCTCGAAGGCGGTGTCGTACGGCAGGTCGCCCGCCGGGACCCGGTCGAGCGCCGGCCGGGCGCCCCGGTGCAGGTAGGCGGGCTCGTAGAGCTCGATGCTCCCGTCCATCCCGTCCGTGATGTCGGGGTCGTTGGCGATCTGCTGGAGCTCGTCGCCGGTGACCATCATCCGGCCGTCCGGCAGGATCAGGGCGTTGGAGTGGTAGCCGCGGGGCAGCCGCTGGGCCGGCCCCAGCGTCCACCGGCCGCGCGCGTCGCGCAGTTCAATCTGGCGGTACTTCGGATCGGCCTTCGGGTTGAACGGGCCGTGTCCGTAGTCCCGGGTGTCCAGGGCCCCGTTCACGGTGATCAGCGTGCCGTCCGGCAGGATCAGGGTGCCGTCCTGGGTGCGGCCGAAGGCGCGCGGCTCCTCGGTGGTCCAGCGTCCGCCGGACAGCCGGTACGTGTGCGGGTCGCGCGGGTCGCCGCCGAGGACCAGGACGGAGTCCGGGCCCCGGAACCCGGCCGGAAGCGGGACGGCCGAGCCGTAGCCCCGGAAGTCGGCGGGCCGTCGCGGCAGGTCTCTGCGGACGTCCTCGACCGGGTCGAAGAGCCACTGCTGGTCGGCGTCGCGGCCGAGCCCGTAGATCATCCCGTCGCGCAGCGAGAAGAGGTGCGGGTAGTCGTTGCGGAAGGGGGCGTCCGAGCGGAGCCGCTCGGCGGGGACGCCGACCGGGATGTCGTACGGCCGCCAGGGCACACGGTGTCCGAGCGCGGGGAAGCGCTCCACCACCGGGGTGGGGGTGCCCGTACCGCGCTCGGACTGGCCGGACATGATGACCTGCCGGCCGTCCGCGCCGGTCACGACGGAGGGGTACCAGCGGCCGACCGCCATGTCGCGGTTGCGGAACCACTTCTCGGTCCACGGGTCGAAGACGAAGGACAGCCGGGCGCCGCTGCCGCCCTTGCCGCCGACGTTGCCGCCGAACACCCCGACCATCCCGTTGGGCAGGTAGGAGTGCCCGGCGCAGAAGAACGGCGCCGGGCGGGGGGAGTAGGTGCCGTCGGGCACCAGCACCACCGGGGGCGGCACGTTCGTGAAGGCCCGCGCCCCGGTCCCCGCGGCGGGGTCCCACAGCCAGGCGCGGCCGGCGTTGGTCCGGCCGACGGTGTTCGTCGGCCCGGTCTCCTTCGTGGGGTCCGCCTCCACGCGCTCGAACGAGAAGAGCAGCACCTTGCCCGTGGGCAGCAGGGCCACGTGGACCCCGAAGTCGGGGGAGGGGAAGAACCGGGTGAAGCGGCCGGACCGGGCGGCGTCGAAACCGGCGTTGGCCCTGCGTTGGGACTCCTCCAGCGCCGCCAGGCTCGCCGTCCGCCTCGACTGCGGATACCCCTGGGTGCTCCTGGCCGCCTGGCGCAGCCGCGCGTGGGTGCGGGCGTGGTCCTCGCCCAGCACGGCGGCCTCGTCGCCGGTGTGGTGGACCGCCGCCCGGGCCGGCGCGGGCGGCGGCCCGGCCACCGGGAGGGCCAGGGCGGCGGCGAACGCCAGCACCGACAGGACGGCGGACCGCGATGCGCGGGACATGGGACTGACTCCTCACCGCAGAAGGGCCCGGTACCGGAGCCGGCTCCGGTACCTGCTGATGCCCTGAAGGATCTCGGCGATATTAGGACAAAGCGGAAGGGTGAGCGCGTGCGACCCGGCCCGACCGGCGGGCGCCCGGGGTCACTTGGGGCCACTTGGCGCCCTTGGGGCCGCTTATGGGCACTTCGGGCTGCTTGGGGTGGCTTGGGGCCGTTCGGCGGGTCGGTATGCGGCGGTTTATCGTTTCTGCGGTGAACCGTTTCGGCCGTCAAGGTGAGAGTGCGTACCCGTCGACCCGACCCGCCCGCCGCCGACCGCTATCCATGTCGGTGTGATCAAGTCCCTCCGTACCGGATTCACCGCAGCCGCCGTGACCGCAGCGCTCGTCACGCTCAGCCCCTCCGCCGGGGCCTCCTCCTCCGCCCCCGCCGCCCCCGCCGACCGCGTGACCGTGGACATCGCCACGGTCAACGGATCGGGCTGCCGTCCCGGCAGCGCCGCCGTCGCCGTGTCACCCGACAACTCGGCCTTCACCGTCACCTACAGCGAGTACGTGGCCCAGGCCGGCGGCGGCGCCCCCGCCGTCGAGGGCCGCAAGAACTGCCTCCTGTCCCTCGTCGTCCACGTCCCGCAGGGCTACACCTACGCCATCGCCAAGGCCGACTACCGGGGCTTCGGCAGCCTCCAGCCGGGCGCGGTCGGCACGCAGAAGGCCAGCTACTACTTCCAGGGCATGAGCCAGACCGCCTACCGGACCCACCGGTTCAACGGCGCGCTCGACGACAACTGGCAGGCCACCGACATCACGGGCATCGAGGCACTGGTCTGGTCCCCGTGCGGCGAGCAGCGCAACTTCAACATCAACACCGAACTGCGCGCGGAGGTCGGCACCTCCGACCCGTCGAGGACCAGCTTCATGGCCCTCGACTCGACGGACGGCAGCATCAACAGCGTGTACCACTTCTCCTGGAAGCAGTGCCCGCAGCGTTGACGGTGCCGGACCCGGGGCCCACGACGGGCCCCGGGCCCGCCCGGGTTCCGCGCCCGGCCGTGTCCCGCGTCAGCCCGACGCGCGCTGCACCAGAGCGGTCTCGGTTATCACCGGGCCCGGGACGGTCCGGCCCTCACGGCCGTCGGCCAGCCGTTCCATCAGCAGCCGTGCCATCATCCGGCCCATGCCCTCGATGTCCTGACGCACCGTCGTGAGAGGCGGGTCGGCGCTCTCCGCCAGCGGTTCGGCATCGTCGAAGCCCACCACCGCCACCTCCCCGGGAACCGACCGGCCGCGCTCCCGCAGTACGCGCAGCGCACCCGTCGCCATCAGGTCGTTGCCGGCGAAGACCGCGTCGATCGAGGGGTCCCGGTCGAGCAGTTCGGCCATCGCGTGGGCCCCTCCCGCCGCGGTGAAGTCCCCCACGGCGACCAGCTCGCGCCCGGCGGCCGGGAGCACGTCGTGGTAGCCGCTCAGCCGATCGGCCGCCGACGTCTGGTCGAGCGGGCCGCAGATGTGCGCGATCCGCTGCCGGCCCTGCGCCAGCAGATGCCGCACGGCGTCCCGGGCGCCCCCGCGGTTGTCCGCGTCGACGTATGTCACCCGGTCGTCCTCGCCGGGCCCGGGGGTCCAGCCGGGACGGCCGCCGTAGACCATGGGCATGCCCATGCGGGCGGCGATGGCGGGCAGCGGATCGTCCGTGTGCAGGGAGAAGGCGAGCGCCCCGTCGACATGGCCGCCGGCCAGGTACCGCTCGATGCGGTCGTAGTCGCAGCGGTCCTCCACCAGCAGCAGCACCAGCTGGGTGTCGTGCGAGGTCAGCTCCTTGCTGATGCCGCGTATCTGACGGGAGAAGAAGGGGTCCGAGAAGATCCGGGCCTCGGGCTCGGGGATGATCACCGCGACGGCGCCGGTGCGCCGGGTGACCAGCGTCCGCGCCGCGTGGTTCGGGATGTATCCCAGTTCCTGGATCGCCGTCTGCACCCGGTCCGCCAGATGCGGGCGGACGCCGTCGCCGCCGTTGACCACACGGGAGACCGTGGCCCTCGACACGCCCGCGAGCGCCGCGACGGCCTCCAGGGTGGGGCGGCTGCCGGAACGCGGTTCGGGCACGTGATTTCCTCCATGATCAACAGGCGGTGGCCTCGCCGAACAGAAGGGTAACGGGTGATCAACGCAGGGTGTGAGGTCGGGAGGGGAGCGGGTTGTGATCCGGTGGTACGGCCTCCTCCGGGCGGACCGGCGCGGGCGGTGTGCCGTCGCCGAACGGACGGCCGCCGAGCGTCTCCCGGCGGTGCGGTACGAGCCAGTTCGACAGGTCCGGCCCGGCGGGCACGATCCCGGTCGGGTTGATGTCGTCGTGGACGAGGAAGTAGTGCCTCTTGATGTGCTCGAAGTCCACGGTGTCGCCGAACCCGGGAGTCTGGAACAGGTCCCGCGCGTAGGCCCACAGCACCGGTGACTCGGACAGCTTGCGCCGGTTGCACTTGAAGTGGCCGTGGTAGACGGCATCGAAGCGCACAAGGGTGGTGAACAGCCGCACGTCCGCCTCGGTGATGGTGTCGCCCACCAGGTAGCGGGACGCCGCGAGCCGCTCGCCGAGCAGGTCGAGACGGGCGAACAGCCGCTCGTACGCCGACGCGTAGGCCTCCTGCGACCCGGCGAACCCGGCGCGGTAGACGCCGTTGTTCACCTCCTCGTAGACCACCTCGTTCACCGCGTCGATCTCCGGTCGCAGCGCCCGCGGATACAGGTCGGGGGCTCCCGCACGGTGGTACGCCGTCCACTCCGTCGACATGTCGAGCGTGATCCGCGCGAAGTCGTTGGTGACGACCCGGCCGGTCGGCACGTCGACGACCGCCGGCACCGTGACACCCCGGTCGTAACCCGGGTCGCGGGCCAGGTAGGCCTCCTGGAGCCGCTCGATGCCGAGCACGGGATCGCGGCCGCCCGGGTCCAGGTCGAAGGTCCAGCTGCGGTCGTCGTGGGTGGGGCCCGCCACGGCCATCGGCAGGGCCTCCTCCAGCCCGAGGAGCCGCCGCACGATGACGGCCCGGCTCGCCCACGGGCAGGCCCGGGACACCACCAGCCGGTAGCGGCCGGCCTCCACCGGTAACCCTTCCCGTCCGTCGGCCGTGATCCGCGTGGTGAGGTACCGGCTGTCGCGCGTGTACTCCCGGCCGGGACTCACATACCCCATGGGCGCCCCTCACATATGGGACTGGCCGTAGTAGTGGCCGAAGCGGTCCATGAAGTTCGGTTCGCCGGCGTACTTGGCCTCGTCGTAGTCGGGTGCGTTCCTGATCTGCTCCTTGGTCAGGTTGAGGTAGACCTTCTCCTCGGCCGCGTCGATGCGTTCGACGGTGCCCGCCGGGAGCAGGACGTGCTTGCCGAAGATCCAGACGCCCGTGTCGACGACGATGTGGGAGGCCTGGAAGTCCGCCGAGTGCTTGTCCACCTTCCCGATGTGGCCGTCGGTCGCCTCGACCTTGTAGCCGACGAGATCGAGGCCGCTGTGGTGGCCGGAACCCTCGTGGTATCCCCAGATGTCCTTCTCGGTCACGGCTCTCGCCTCTCTCGTGGCGTACGTGTACGGGTGCCCGGGCCGGTCAGGTCAGGTCGGGCCCGGCCTGGGCAGACCGCGCAGGCCGCGGCGCCGTACGGCCTCCGCGGCACGGGGTGTCGCGGCCCGGCCGCGGGCCTCCCGGGCGAAGAGCTGCGATGCGCAGGCGCTGCGCATCGCCTCCAGGGCACGGATCTGCTGCTCCGCCCGCTGGAGGAGCTCCTCGATCAGGGCGGTGTCGATACGGGGGTCGGTACGGGCCAGGCTCCGCAGCGAACGCCAGCAGGCCGCCTTGCCCTCCACCCCCATGCGCATCGCTTCGAGTTCCAGGACGTCGCTGAGCGGGGAGCGGGCCAGGATCCGTCCGTTGAGCTTGAGCCTGCCCACCTTCTCGGCGAGCCGGCCCAGAGCGGCCCTGGTCCGCATCACGGGCACGTCGAGATCGGCCATCAGGGTGCGCAGGCTCAGCCGGTCCTGCGCCACCTGTTCGGCGAGCGACTCCAGCGAGGTGCCGAGGGCCCCGCCCCGGTGGGCGTCGGCGGCCCGGCGGAGCACCTCGACGCCACCGTTCGCACCGGTCAGGTGGTCGTTGAGGTAGATGGCCAGGAAGCTGGGGGCGCGGCCCGTCGGCGGCCGGTGACTCCGGTTCCGGTTCACGCGGGCCCCCTCAGTGCGACCGGCGAGGGCCGGCGGGCCGTTCCTCGTCCGGGCCCGTCCACCGCGTGCCCCGGCCCTGCCCGCCGGATTCCACCGGCCGGTCGAGGCGGCTGGCCTCGTCGGTGTCCGCGGCCCGCGTGGTCGCGTCGTCCTCCTTCGGCTTCCCGGCCCGTTGCCCGGCGTGCGGAGCCCGGTGCCGGCCTTCGTCGTCGTGGTGCAGCGGTACTCCTCCTGCGCCGCCCTGGTCGTCCATGACCGCTCCTTTCGTGCCCCCGGGTCCTCTCACCTCTTCCCGCGGTCCACCCGGGACCCCGGAGCCTCCCTTCCCCGGCGCGTGCCCGGCCGGAGTGACCGGAAACCTGGGAGACCTTCTGCGAGGGGCCGGTCCCGGCCCGCTTCTCACGCGGACGCCGTCGCCCTCGCCAGGCCGTCGACCACGTCGGTCAGCCTCCCGCGCCGGACATGGTCGGCACGCTGACGGGCGGCCCCGCCGCCCTCCGCGCGCAGCCGGTCGAGCAGGGTGTCCACCAGGTGCAGATCGCCGGCCGCGGCCAGCCCGGCAGCGGCCCGCTCGCGCAGCCGGTCCACCATCTCCCACATGGGTATGTGAGCCCCGGCGACCGGATCGAGGCCCTCACCGCCGCACAGCCCGTGCAGGGCCGCGAGCCGGTGGGCCTCCCGCAGCCGCCCGCACTCCAGGAACGGCGGCGGCCGGCCCTCCTCGCGCTCCGGCAGCAGCACCCCCGCGAGCCCGCGGACGAGCGCCGCGAGCAGCACGACGGTGTCGAGGCGCGCGTTCACGTCGGCGACGCGGATCTCCAGCGTCGGGACGTGCTCGGACGGACGGGCGTACCAGTAGATCATCCGCCGGTCCAGCAGGGCGCCGCACTGCACCAGGTCATGTGCGATGCGCTCGTAAGAGGCCTCGTCGAGGAAGGGCGCCGGCCCCACGGTGGGCCAGCGGGCGTGCTCGACCGCCCGCCAGCTGGCATGCCCGGTGTCCCGGCCCCGGTCGAAGGGGGAATTGGCACTGAGGGCCTGCAGGGTGGGCAGCCAGGGCCGGATCCGGTTGGCCAGGTCCAGGGCCTGCGCCCGGGAGGACACACCGATGTGGACGTGGCAGCCGCACACGGGCTGGTCGTAGCCCCCCATGGCGGAGGCGAAGCGGACCTCCATCCGCTGGTACCTTTCGTCCGTCGTGATGGCCAGCGGCCCCTCCGGCGGGATCACCGGCGTACCGGTCCCGACGAGCAGGCAGTCCGCCGCGTCCGCCGCACGGACCAGCTCGGCCCGCAGCCACGCCAGCTCGGCCCGCAGCACGGCCGTGCTCGACGTGGGGCTCGTGCACGACTCGACCTGCGCGGTGAAGAACTCGGGCTGGACCAGTGGTCCGAGTCTGCCCGCCGCCGCCTCGATGACCCGGGCCGCCCGGCCCACCGGAGCCCGGGTGCGGCGGTCGACGAGCAGGAACTCCTCCTCCACGCCCATGGTCGGCACGGTGGCCGCGGCGGAGCCGCCGCTCACCGGTCGGAGGGGCGCGAGGGTCCGGCCGCCCCGGTGGGGCGCCGACGAGGACACGGCCAGTGACATCGGGGGTCCTTCCGGTGGGGGTGGCGCCGTCGGCAACCGGTGGACACCGGCTAAACCGAGGCGGTGGTGGTGCCGTCCTTCCAGGCCCTCCCCAGAGCTTCACCTACCCGCCGTACCGCCCTTCACTCAAGGGCACGGCGGGGGCTAGAACTCCGGAATGAAGGGGAGATAGTCCACGTCGTCAGGGCCGGACGGGACGACTGCGTAGCTGCTCTCCGGGAGTTCGTTCCACACGCCCGGCAGGTCGCCCAGCGGCTCGGAGACCACGATCCGGGTCTCGTCGGAGACCTCCCTCAGATAGTCGATCTCCGGGTAGAGGTGCCGGACCGTGTCGGCCCTGCTGCTGTAGTAGAGCGAGCGGGACCTGCCCTCGCTGGAGTACCGGAACGCCCACACGCGATCGCCGTCGCTGACCGCCACCGTCATCTGGAGCGGCTCGGCCACGCCGTGCTCCTTGCCCAGCCGCTCCACCAGCCCCGCCATCCTGGCCACGGCGCCCGGAACGTCCTGGTCGAGCCCGTAGGTGACCGCCAGGTAGAACATCACCTCGGAGTCCGTGGACCCCTCGATGCACGGGAACAGGGCCGGGTCGACGGCCATGCACAGATCGCGCTGGAGCCGGTTGAAGTCCCCGATCGCGCCGTTGTGCATCCACAGCCAGCGGCCGTGCCGGAACGGGTGGCAGTTCGTCTGCTGGATGGCCGAGCCGGTCGAGGCCCTGACGTGCGCGAAGAACAGCGGCGAGCGGACGTGCGCCGCGAGCTCCTGGAGGTTCCGGTTGTTCCAGGCCGGGCCGATGTCACGGAAGACCGCAGGCGTCCCGTTGCCGTCCGCGCTGTACCAGCCGAGCCCGAAGCCGTCGCCGTTGGTCGACTCCACACCCATCCGGGACCGGAGGCTCTGGTTGATCAGCGAGTGCTCGGGGCGGTAGAGCACGGTGTCGAGCAGGACGGGCGTACCCGAGTAGGCGAGCCACCGACACATGCGCACCATCCCTTTCACGGCTTGCTCCGAGGGTAACTCCGCGGGCCGCCCCCTTCCCGCGGGGCGCACGGCGCCCCGGGCCCGCCGCCGGGCATGAACCCGGGTACCGCCGTGCCACCCCAAGGGCCGCGGTCGGAGATCGCGGACCTGGAGGGCCGGCATCCGCGTCCTGGACATCCCTGTGCCGGACGAGGCGTGACCTCGTCCGGCACAGGGGCACCGGGGCGGGGCCGGCGGATGCCCGGGCGAACCGGCGGTTCAGTTTTGAACCGGCGGTTCAGGTCTTGAGGAGACGGTTGAAGAACGAGCGGTAGTGCTGCAGCGCGACCCGCAGATCCTCCGTCGCCACCTGCTCACCGCGTCCCCACTGGCCCTCCAGGCCCTGCTTGCGCGTGGAGAAGCTGCTCGCCAGGTCCTGCATGACTTCCGCCACCAGGGTGTCCGCCGACCGCACGGCGTCCTGCGGGTCGTCGACGAAGCGGCCCTGGATCTCACTCCACTTCCTGCGGTACTCCTCGGTGTCCGCCGTGCCGAGCAGCGGTTCCTCCGTATCGGCGGCCACGTGTTCGCCGGTGTCGGCCCGGTCGGCCGACTCGTCGGTGCCGGCTCCGTCGGTCCCGGCCGGCTCCTCGTCCTGTACGCCGCCCGTCCGCTCGGAGGTGGCCTCTCCGGGGTAGAGGGGCGCCTGCTCCTCGTCGCGCGCACCCGAATCCGTTTCGCGCGCACCCGAGTTCATGATGTCTTCCGTGGTCGGACCGGATTCGTCGGCCCGGGCCTCCTGATCTCCGTGTATCCGCATGTCAACGGCTCCTCTGATCCGTCAGAAGCTCTTGGAACAGGGCGCGGTAGTGCACCATCGCCCCGCGCAGTTCCTCCGTCGTCGCCCTGCCCCCGCCGCTGCGCTCCTTGACGTCGTGCGCGGCCCGGTAGTGGTCCAGGGTGCGCCCGTGTTCGACGGACAGGTCGCGCAGCCGGCCCTCGTAGCCGGCGGTGGGGTAGCCGCGCTCGTCCATCAGCCTGGCGACCAGGTCGTCCGCCTCCGCCACGGCGCTCTCCGGGCGGTCCACGAAGTGTTCCTGGACGTCGCTCCAGGCGTCGGCGTACTCGCGCCGCCGCCCGGCGGGGAGTTCCTTGATGTCGAGCTGCTCGTGCCGCTGTTCGCGGGCGCGCAGGTCCCGTTCGGCGGCCCTCGCGCCGCCCTCCTCCTGCACGGTGCGCTCGTACTCGGGGCCGAATCGTTCGCGCAGGTGCCGTCGGCGCGCCGACAGCCACAGCGTCGCGATGATCGCGAGTACCACGACCGCCGCGATGACGATCAGCAGCACGAGTGTGGTGGTGGACATGTCCGCACTCCATTCCGGTGCCTTTGCCTGTGTGCCACGCGGCTGCCCGCACTGCGCTGGGTCAAACCCGGACGTATCCTGCGCGGTCGCTCACCGGGCCGCATGGACGCAGAGCGTGCCCAGCGGGGTGCGGGACACCGCGGTGCCGAACGTACGGCCGGCGCGGGTGAGCGCCTCGCCGAGCCCGTCGGCGTCCGCGCGCGAGGCGCGGCGCAGCCGCATCCGATGGGCCTGCAGGGGGACCAGGCACGCGTCGTCGAGGAGTCCGGTGTCCGGCTCCAGGCGCAGGAGGTACAGCAGCCGGAGATCGTCCCGGTACTGCTCGTGGCCGCCGATCCCCTCGTAGTCGTCGATCAGATCCCCGCAGCCGTAGAGGACCGGGTGGCCCCGGTAGACCTCGACCGGGCGCGGATGGTGCGAGGAGTGCCCGTGGACGACGTCCGCGCCGCCGTCGACGAGGGCGTGCGCGAAGCGGACCTGCTCGCGGGGGACGGCGTAGCCCCAGTTGGAACCCCAGTGGACGGAGACGACCGCGAGGTCGCCGGACCGCTTCGCCCGCCGGATACGGCCCGTCACCTCGGCCGCGTCCCCCTCCGAGGACTCGTCGACGAGGTCGACACCGCTCCGGTCGGCCCCGGCCGCCCAGTCGTGGGGGATCCCGCTCGACGCCGACCCGAGGGCGAAGACCAGCACGCGCCGGCCCCCGGGCAGGGGGACCACCGCGGGCCGCCGCGCCGCGTCCAGGTCGCCGCCCGCACCCGCCGTCCGCAGCCCGGCGGCGGCGAGCGCGTCGAGGGTCTCGGTCAGACCGCGCCGCCCGTAGTCCATGACGTGGTTGTTGGCGAGGACGCAGACGTCCGGACGGGCGACGGCCAGCGCGGGAAGGTTGGCGGGGTGCATCCGGTAGTGGACCGCCTTCCCGGGCGCGACATCCTCGCTCACGGTGACGGAGGTCTCCAGATTGACGATCCGGGCATCCGGCGCGGCCGCCTCCAGGACCGGCAGGGCCTCGCCCCAGGGCCAGGTGTACGGGACCCGGCGCGGGACGGCGCCGCTCGCCGCCTCCGCCAGCTCGACGTAGGTGCGGGCATCACGGACGTACGCCTCCGGGATCGCGGGGTCACCGGGGTGCGGGAGGATCTGGTCGACGCCGCGGCCGAGCATCACATCACCGGCGAGGAACAGCGTCACGAACGCACCGTCCACCCCTCCAGGCTATGCCCCGCCCACCCCCGCACCGCACATCCGTCCGGGTGCCCGCCCCGCACCCGCGGGGCACCCTGGAGGCATGGCCCGAGCCAACGACCAGGTCGAGGCGATGCTCCAGGAGTACGCGGACCTCATCGCGATCCGGGGCGGGGAAGCCTTCAAGGCCCGCGCCTACGAAAAGGCCGCCCGGGCCGTCGGCGGCCACCCCCAGGACGTCGCCACCCTCGATGCCGAGGGCCTGCGCGAGATCCCCGGCGTCGGCCGCTCGGTCGCCGACAAGATCCTCGAATACCTGCGGACCGGCCGCATGACCGTCGTCGACGAGGCCAGGGCCGCCGTACCGGCCGGAGTGCGCGAGCTGATCGCGATCCCCGGCCTCGGTCCGCGCAAGGCCATGGTGCTGTACGAGGAGCTGGGCATCACCTCCGTCGACCAGCTCCTCGAAGCCGTCCACCAGGAACGCCTGCGCGACCTCAAGGGCTTCGGCGAACGCACCGAGGACAACATCCTGCACGGCATCTCACTGCTGCAGAAGGCCGGCGAGGGCCGGATCCTCCTCGGCGCCGCCATGGACGCCGCCGAACAGCTCGTCGCCGAACTGTCCGCCGTCCGCGGCTGTATCCGGTGCACCTACGCGGGCTCCCTGCGCCGCATGCGGGAGACCATCGGCGACATCGACATCCTGGTGGCGGCCCGCAGGCCGGCGCCGTTCATGGAAGCCCTCACCTCCCTCCCGTACGTCGCCGAGGTCATCGCGCACGGCGAGAAGAAGACCTCCGTACGGACCGCCACGGGCCTCCAGGTCGACCTGCGCGTGCTCCCGCCCGCCTCCTGGGGCGCCGGACTGCAGTACTTCACCGGGTCGAGGGCGCACAACATCCGCACCCGTGAACTCGCCGTGCGCCAGGGCCTGAAGCTCTCCGAGTACGGGCTCTTCGACGCCGAGAGCGGCGAGAGCATCACCTCGGAGACCGAGGAGTCCGTCTACGAACGGCTCGGCCTGCCCTGGATACCGCCGGCGCTGCGTGAGGACCGCGGCGAGATCGCGGCCGGGCTGCGCGGCGAACTCCCGGATCTCCTGGAGGACAAGGACATCCGCGGCGACCTGCACACCCACACCGACCTCACGGACGGACTCGCCCCGCTGGAGGACATGGTCGCGGCGGCGGCCGCCCGGGGATACGCCTACTACGCGGTCACCGACCACGCCCCGGACCTCTCCATGCAGCGCATGACCAGCGAGAAGATCCTCGCCCAGCGCGAGCGGGTGCGCGAACTGGACGGCAGACACCGCAGGATGCGGCTGTTGCACGGCACGGAACTCAACATCGGCCCGGACGGCTCCCTGGACTGGCCCGACGAGTTCCTCGCGGACTTCGACCTCTGCGTGGCCTCGGTGCACTCGCACTTCAACCAGAGCAGGCAGGACCTGACCCACCGTCTCATCCGCGCCTGCGAGAACCCGCACGTCGCCGTGATCGGCCATCCGACCACCCGCCGCATCGGCAAACGCCCGGGCATCGACGCCGACTTCGACGCGGTCTTCGAGGCCTGTGCGCGGACCGGCACCGCCCTGGAGATCAACGCCCACCCCGAACGGCTCGACCTGTGCGACGAGGACATCCTGCGGGCGAAGCGGTACGGCGTGAAGTTCGCGGTGAACTCCGACGCCCACGCCACCACCCATCTGCCCTACATGCGCTACGGGGTGGGAACGGCCCGGCGCGGCTGGCTGACGGCCGACGACGTCATCAACGCCTGGCCGCTGACGAGACTGCGCCGCTTCCTGGCCGGGAAGGCCGCCTGACGCGGGCGCGCACCGTCGTGCGCGCCCGCGGCTCTGCGGGGGCGGGGCGGTGCTCAGTGACCGAAGTCGAACCAGTTGACGTTCACGAAGTCGGCGGGCTGGCCGCTGGTGAAGGTCAGATAGACGTCGTGCGTGCCGGTGACCGCGGTGATGTTCGCCGGTACCGTGCGCCAGGTCTGCCAGCCGCCGGTGTTCGCGACGGAGAAGCTGCCGACCGGGGGCGAGGTCCTGCTGTCGAGCCGTATCTCGACGAGCCCGCTCACCCCGCCGGCGGCGCCGCTCGCGACCCGGCCGCGGAACTGCGTCGCCGGGGCGGAGCCGAAGTCCACCCCCCGGAACAGGGCCCAGTCGCCGTTGCCGAGGGCCGCGAGGTTGCGGCCGCCGCCCGTGTCCGTGGAGGTTTCCGTCGCCGTGCCCGACTGGCCGTCGAACGACTCGGCCTGGATCGCGGCGTACGCGTCGCGGTGGCCGGCCGGCGGGGTCGTGGGCGGCGTGGCCGGGGGAGTGGTGGGCGGCGTCGTGCCGCCCGTCGACCGCAGGACCGACACGTAGTCGACGACCATGGCGTGGCCCGGCTCGGTACCGGCGTCGGGCCCGCCCCCGAAGGCGTCGGGGAAGCCGCCGCCCATCGCGACGTTCAGGATGATGAAGTAGCCGTGGTTCGTCGCGTTGGTCCAGGTCGTCGCGTCCACCTGATCGGCGCGCACGGTGTGGAAGTTGAGCCCGTCGACGTAGAAGCGCATCTGCTCGACGGCGGTCGAGCGGTCCCACTCGACCGCGTAGGTGTGGAAGCCGGCCTGGCAGGTGGCCCCGGGGCACACGCGCTGGCCGCCGATGCCGGACGTCTCGTTGCAGGGGCCGCCGGGGCTCGTGCCGCAGTGCACGGTGGCCCAGACGGTGTTGAGGCCCTGGACGTTCTCCATGATGTCGATCTCGCCGATGCCCGGCCAGTTCCACCAGTTCCCGCGGTACGGGGTGCCGAGCATCCAGAAGGCGGGCCAGTAGCCCTTGGCCGCGGGGCCGGTGACGTTCGGCATCTGGATGCGGGCCTCGGTGCGGAGGGTTCCGCCGGCGGGGGGCTGGAAGTCGCCGCGCCGGGTCTCGACGCGGCCGGACGTCCACCGGCCGGCGGAGTCCCGCCGGGGGGTGATGCGGAGGTGGCCGGCGCCGTCGAGGGAGACGTTGGCGGGGTCGGCGGTCATCGTCTCGATCTCGCCGGTACCGAAGTTGGCGGGGCCGCCGGGGTAGCTGGTGCCGGTGGTGTACTGCCAGTCGGTGATGTCCACACCCGAGCCGGCGGGCCCGTCGAAGTCGTCCAGGAACACCTGGGACCAGCCTGCGGGGGTGGGAGGAGCGGCGGCGCTCGCGGGCAGCACGACGCCCGTGGCCGCGGCCGCCACCAGGACCGTCGTACCGATCGCGGCCAGGACGGCCCGTCGTAAGGTCGCTCGTTTCCTGCCGGATGAGTCGCGCATGGGTGCCCTCTCTGAAGCGCGCGGTGCGGCGCGGGTGCGGGGGGACGTAGAGCCGGGTCCACCGTTCTGAGAGCGCTCTCAGAACGGTGGCCACTGTGCTCCGCGCCCCCGCGACCGTCAAGAGCCGCGACAGCCGTCTCCCCGCCGAGTACGACTCGGCGGGGAGACGGTGCAACGGGGATTCGGGAGAGCGGCCGGTCAGCCGAGGTGGCCGAAGAGGTCGACGACGACGTGGGCGGAGCCCCAGCCGAGGTTGGCGATCTCCACCTTGCCGTCGGCGCCGACCGGCACCGTGACCAGGTTGGCGACGGTACGCCCGGTCGTCCAGTTGAGGTTGGAGGAGCCGGGGCGGGCGACGCCGGACGGCCACACGGTCAGGTGGCCGTCGGACATCGGGTCGGTCACGGTCACGTTCAGCACGACCGCCTTGGCCCGCCCGAGTGCACGGCTTGCCGAGAGGTCGAGCACGGTGCTTCCGCGCGCGGGGACCGCACCGGTGGTCCGGGTGTCCAGTACGCGCAGCGGTCCTGCGGCGTGGAAACCGGCACCGGCCTGGTCGTCGGAGTAGTAGCCGAACACGTCGGCGATCAGGTGGGTGGTGCCCCAGCTCGCGTTGAACAGCTTCACCGTCCCGTCCGAACCGACCGGGACCACCACGTGGTTGGGCACGGTCTGGCCCGACACCCAGTTGAGGCTGGACGATTCGGGGCGGGCGATGCCCGACGGCCAGACCGTCAGGTGCCCGTCGTCCTTCGCGTCCGTGACGGTCACGTTCAGCACGACGGCCCTGGCCCCGGACTGCGGCACGCCGCCGCGGCCCGCGACCTGCAGCGTCACCTCACTGCGGGCCGGCACCGGGGTGGTGCCCGGCCGGCCCACCGCCGTACGGGAGTCCAGCAGGCGGGCCGGGCCCGCCGCCGTGAAGGTGCTCCCGGAGGCGTCGGCGGAGTAGTAGCCGAAGACATCGGCGATCAGGTGCGCCGTGCCCCAGCCGGCGTTGCGCAGGTTGACCCTGCCGTCCTCGCCGACCGGGACCACGACCTGGTTCGGCACGGTACGCCCGGTCGTCCAGTTGAGGTTGGAGGAGTCGGGGCGGGCAGTGCCCGAGGGCCAGACGGTCAGGTGGCCGTCGGACTGCGGGTCGGTGACGGTCACGTTCAGCACGACCGCCCGGGCCCCGGACTGCGGTACCCCCGCCCGGCCCGCGACCTGCAGAGACACCTCGCCGCCGGCCGCCACCGGAGCCGTTCCGGGACGGCCGAGGCCCGCCCGGGTGTCCAGCAGCCGTGCCGGGGACAGCGTGGTGAAGCGGTCGCCGGCCCGCGCGGCCGGGACGCCGTTGTTCGCGATGTGGATGCGCTGCCCGTCGGCGTCGGTCCACACGATGTTCGAGCCGGTACGGTCCACGGCCCAGGACCGGTTCGGGTGCCGCTGCCGCTTCCACTCCTCACCCTGGGCGAGCGTGCGGACCTGTACGGTGCTCTCGCCACCCGAGGTCTTGATGCCGTCGTGGAAGTCGAGCAGCAGCAGCCGTCCGGTGGCCAGGTCCTGGCGCACCAGGTAGCCGTCTCCGAGCAGCGACTCCCGGCCCGAGACGCTGTTGGTCCAGTCCCTGCTCATCACCGGCACCGAGAGGGTCTGACGGGTCACCGTGTCGTACACCCCGCTGGTGCGCACCGTGCCCTGACCGTCCTGGCAGGCCCAGGCGACGAAGCGTCCGACGGCCTCCAGCAGCGTGGCCGGGCACGGCGTCTGGAAGGTGCCGCGGTCCAGCTCGCCCTTGATGTCGCTGGCGTAGACGGTGTTGTGGTTCTGCCTGGAGAGCCAGAGCGTGTCGCCCTGGAGCGCGACGCCGGTCGCCTGCGTCGTGAACACCTGGGCACGGGCGTCGAGATCGCCGACGACGACCTGGTGGTTGGACGTCCAGTTGCCGTACGCGGTCTGCGCGAGTGCGACGTAGCGGCCCGCGGCGTCGGCGGTCCGGAGGCCGTCGACGTCGCCGGTGGGGACGCTGCCGGCCCAGTCGCGGTTGCCGGCCTTGCGGATGACGGCCGCTTTCCTGATCACCGGTTCGTGATCCAGGTACCGGTCGTCCCCGGTGGACCGGATGCCGGTGCAGCCGGCGTCGTGGCTGGAACAGTTGCCGATGGAGTGGGTTCCGTCGAGGTACTCGAAGGTCTTCACCGGGGTCGCATCGTTCGAGATCCGGTAGCTGCGGTACGCGCCGGTGATGTCTCCCGGCTGGAAGTGCACCGTGTCCGAGGCGGTGGTGAGCACGCCGCCGCCGATCGACAGACCGAAGACGGTGGCCGGCGCCGGTGGTACGTCGGCCAGCTTGCCGGCCTGGGGCTTGGCGGCATCGGCCGCGGTGAGCCGGTGGACGGCGACCTGCGGCTGGGTGCCGTACGCGGGAGCCTTCGGGCTGCCGACCGCGATGAGCGAGCCGTCCGGTGCGGGCAGCAGCTGGGCGTCGGCGAAATCCAGCAGGTACTCGACGACGCCGGAGGTCGAACCGACGGCCGTGAAGTGCAGCGGACGGCCCCGGTTGTCGCCGGAGGATGCCGCGACGGATTCGGTGCCGACCAGCCAGTCCCCGAGCATCCGCAGCTCGCCCGAGACCGGGTTGAGGTACGTGGAACTCAGCACGGTCTGCGGCTGCGCCCGGTCGAGTGCGTCGACGGTGTTCCCGTCGCGGGTGCGCAGCACCTTGCCCTTGGCCAGCCGGAAGCTGTGCGAGAACTCGAACTCCCCCTCGTCCGGCAGCGCGGTGGTCTGCCCGGTGACGACGTCCACGAGGACGGAGTGGCTGAGGCCGTCCAGACGGTGACGCAGGATCAGGGAGGTCCGGTCGCCGTCGTGCACCGCGGGCGCGAGGGCCGCGCCGTCCGGCAGCGCCACCTTGGTGCGGACCGTGGAACCGCCGTCCAGCCGGTTCAGGAACCAGCCGGTGACGGCGGATTCGGTGCCCTCGAAGGTCAGCACGGTCCTTCCGTACGTCCCCGAGTAGCCCTGTCCGGCGGGGATGGTGACGGCGCCCAGCGCGACCGGCCTGCCGGTGGTCAGGTCGAACAGGTCGACCCTGGCCGGATCCTGCGCCGTGGCCGCCGCGGGGACGGCCACGGTGTCGGAGGAGGTTCCGTAGCGGTGGTCGGGCGTTCCCCGGTAGCCGCCCGAGGGCTTGCCCTGGTACAGCTCTGCGCTGACGGGGGCGGGCAGGCGGAGCCCGGTGTCGGCGGTGGCGCCGGTGTCGTACCGGGTCCACAGCAACTGGTCGCCGCCCTCGCGGGCGTGCAGCAGGCCGGTGTCGCCGGCCACGAAGAGCTGGTCCCGGGCGGGCAGGCCGCGCGGGGCGGCGGGCAGTACGAGCTCGGCGGGGGCGGCGGTGGCGGCCGGGGCCGGGGCCGGGGCGGCGACCGCCTCGGGCGGGGCCGCGGCAAGCAGCGCGGCCCCGGTGACCAGGGCCAGCGCGGCGGCTCCGAGCCCTCGGTGCGGGCGTGACGTTCGTCTATCGGTGGGGTCCACAACCACCCTCTCCTGGGTGAAACACGGGAGGAGGGGGACGCTCGGAAGCCGGCCCCGGGCAGCCGCTCTCGCGGGCCGGTCGGCCTGACTCTTCGTGATCGGCCCCCCTCCGATCGTGTCGGAGCATACCAACGGTGATCATCCGTCGCACAGGAGTTCCCACACTGTGGACCGCCCGCTCGATTCGTTCACCTGTTCGAGATCTGGCAGGATGTGGGCATGGTGAGGGAACGCGAACTTCGCGAAGCGGGTGACCGGGGCGACGCGAGTGGAGCCGGTGAAGCCCCTTCAGGGATCCCGGACGACCTGCTGCGCGCCAGGGCGCTCGCGTACGACCCGGGTGGATTCACGTGCTCGCGGCCGGAGCCCGAGGCGGAAAGTGCCGACTACGGGGCGTGCGCGTTCACCCTGGACGGCCTCGCGGTCAGGTTCCGGGTGGCCAGGACGACGCCGACGAAGGCCGGTCAGTTCGTCACGGTGTGGAAGAGGTCCGCGGGCGGGCCGATCCGGCCCTTCGACGCCGCGGATCCCGTCGACCTGTTCGTCATCAGCACCTGCGAGGGCGATCGGTTCGGGCAGTTCGTCTTCCCCCGGGAGGTGCTGCGCGAGCGGAACATCGTGTCGACGAACGGCGTCGGCGGCAAACGCGCGTTCCGTGTCTATCCGCCGTGGGTGACCACCACCAGCCGTCAGGCCGCCGCTACGCAGGCCTGGCAGGTGGAGCACTTCCTCCGGCTGTCCGGGGACGAGCCGGTCGACACCGCCCGTGCGTACGCGCTCTGTCACCCCGCGGTGGGCAGCCCTTAATACGTTGTCGCCGGCAGCCGGACTGAGGGAGCATCCGGTGCATGGAAGAGCCCGCCGAGAGTTTCCGTGCAGAGCCGGTCGATCTGCGCCGGTGGCGCATGAGCGACCTCGACGCCCTGGAACGGGCGATCCGCGAGTCGCTGGACCATCTCGTGCCGTGGATGCCCTGGGCCGCCGACCCCGGCAGGCGGCAGACCGCCGCGTTCCTCACCCGGGTCGACGAGGAGTGGGAGACCGGGCGGACCTACGCCTACGCCATCACCCTGGACGCCGAAGTGATCGGCGGCTGCAGCCTCATGCGCCGCATCGGGCCGGGCGGCCTCGAGATCGGCTACTGGCTCCACTCCGCCCGGACCGGACGGGGCCTGGTCACCACGGCCGTCGCGGGCCTCGTCGACCAGGGCTTCCGGCTGGCCGGCACCGACCGCGTGGAGATCCACCACGACGTCGCCAACCACGCCAGCGGGGCCGTGGCGCGGCGCCTGGGATTCACCGAGGTGGAGCGCGTGCCGGCACCTGAAGGCCCGCTCACCCCGGGCGAGTCGGGGACCGACGTCATCTGGCGCATGACGGCGGACCGGTGGAGGACACGGACCGCGGGGGCCGCCGCCTCCCGTCGGGCGAGCTGACCAGCGGCGGCCCGGGAAGGAAGTGACGGCCGGGGGCGGCCGTCACTTCCTGCCGACGCCGAGCGCCCGGAGTCGCTCGCCGCCGTTCTCCGCGGATCCGCTCGGCCGGACGGTGCCGGTGGGCGATGACGGTGACGCTCCCCGGCCCGTCGTCGGCGGTGGTGGGTTCTTGTCCGGTCACGGGTCTCCTTCGGGCTGTCAGGGCTCCCCATTGCCCCCGCCCAAGGGGGGAAACCTTTCCGCACGCGCCGCCCGACCGGTGTGCGCGGTTCCGCCTATCGGCAAAACCGTCCGTGAACCGCATCCGTGCGGTTACGGTCTGTGCCCATGAGGTTCCTGCACACTTCGGACTGGCACCTGGGCCGCCGGTTCCACGGAGAAGACCTGATCGACGCCCAGCGCCGAGTCCTCGACCACATCTGCGAAACCGTCCGGGCCGAGCGGGTGGACGCCCTGCTCGTCGCGGGTGACATCTACGACCGGGCCATCCCCGGCCTCGACGCCGTGCGCCTGTTCAGCGACGCCCTGCACCAGCTGGCGGATCTCGAGATACCCACCGTCATGATCAGCGGGAACCACGACTCCGCACACCGGCTGGGCGTCGGGGCCCGGCTGCTGGCCCGGGCCCGGGTGCACCTGCGGACCGACCCGGCCGACGTCGGCACCCCGGTCCTGCTCGAGGACTCCGACGGCCCGGTCGCCGTCTACGCCGTGCCCTACCTCGAGCCCACCCTCGTACACACCCGGCTCGGCGCCGGGACCGCCTCCCACCAGGCCGTGCTCACCTCCGCCCTGGACCGGATCCGCGCCGACCTCGGCGCCCGCCCCGAAGGCACCCGCTCCGTCGTCCTCGCCCACGCCTTCATCACCGCGGGCGGCACCCCGGCCGGCGAGACCGGCAGCGAACGCAACATCAGTGTCGGCGGCGTCGCCGACGCCGATGCCGCCGTGTTCGACGGCATCGACTACACCGCCCTCGGGCACCTGCACCGTGCCCAGCGGGTCACCGACCGGGTCCACTACAGCGGTTCTCCGCTCGCCTACTCCTTCTCGGAAACCGGGCACGACAAGTCACTGACGCTCGTCGACCTGCCGGGGAACGCCCAGCCCAACGCCGTGCCCACCGTCACCCGCAAGGCCTTACCTCCGGACCTGCGGCTCCCACTGGCCCGCCTGAGGGGCCACCTGGAGGACCTGCTGACCGACCCGGCCCAGGAGGCCCTGGTCGAGTCCTGGCTGCACGTCACGCTCACGGACACCGCCCACCCCTACGAGCCGATGGCCCGCCTCAAGCAGCGCTTCCCCCACACCCTGCACATCGAGCACACCCCCGCCGTCGTCCCCGCCCAGGCCACCGGTTCCTACGGCGAGCGACTGCGGGGCCGGGGCGACCTCGACATCGCCCACGACTTCGTCACCACCGTGCGCGGCACCGGACCCACCGACGAGGAGAGCGCGCTCCTCCAGGAAGCGATCGACGACTCCCGCATCGGCGCCCAGGTGAAGGAGACGGTCTGACATGCGCCTGCACAGCCTGCACCTGCAGGCGTTCGGACCTTTCGCCGGCACCCACACCGTCGACTTCGACACCCTGACCCGCGACGGGTTGTTCCTCCTTCACGGCGACACCGGAGCCGGCAAGAGCACCCTCTTCGCGGCCATCTGCGTCGCTCTCTACGGAGAGCCGCCCACCGACCGCAAGCTGCAGCTGCGCAGCGACCACGCGCCCCCCGGCCTGCTCACCGAGGTGACGCTCGACGTCACCCTCGCCGGGAAGCGCCTGCGGATCCGGCGCGTTCCCGCCCAGCAGAAGCCCAAGGTCCGCGGCGAGGGAACCACCCAGCAGCCGGCCGAGACCCACCTCAGCCAGTGGTCCCCGGGTCCCACGGGACACGGCGAGTGGGAACCGCTGAGCCGGTCCCACCGGGAAGCCGCGGACGAGATCAAGGCCCTGCTGGGCATGAGCCGGCAGCAGTTCTGCCAGGTCGTCCTGCTGCCGCAGAACGAGTTCACGAGGTTCCTGCGTGCCGGCGCCTCCGACCGCAAGGATCTCCTCGGCAAGCTCTTCCACACCCACCGGTTCGGATCCATCGAGAACTGGCTCGCCGCACGCAAGAACGCCCTCGCCGCACAGCGCGACGAGGCCCGTACGTCCGTCGTGCACCTGACCGAACGCATCCAGCAGGAGGCCGGGGAGGAGCTCGAACCGCACCAGGGCGCTCCGTCCGCCTCCGACCCCGCCGGCCTCACCGGACCCGCTCTCGCCTGGGCCACCGCCCTGCACGCCAAGGCCGTCACCCACGAGCGCGACGCGGCCACGGCCGCCGGGCGGGCGGAGGAGGAGCTGACCGCCTTCCGGGACGGCGAACACGCCGTACGCGAACTCGCCGCCCGGCAGGAGGCCCACCGCCTGGCGGGCGAACGGCTCAGGGCCCTGGACGAGCAGGCGGAGCGGCAGGCCGACCTCGCC
This sequence comes from Streptomyces yangpuensis, assembly GCF_024666385.1. Lineage (NCBI taxonomy): Bacteria > Bacillati > Actinomycetota > Actinomycetes > Kitasatosporales > Streptomycetaceae > Streptomyces > Streptomyces yangpuensis. The sequence continues at coordinate 573,266 of NZ_CP102514.1, read as the reverse complement.
CGGCAGCGGCAGGAGGCGCTGCAGGGGCAGAAGGTCGCCCCCCTCCTGGAAGCCGCGGCCAACGCGGCCGGCCGGCACGCCGGCGCGCAGGAGGCCGAGCTCAGGGCCCGTGCCGCCCTGGGCCCCGAGCACGCGACCCTCGACGCCGCCGGACTCACCCGCGCCGGGCAGCGGTTGCGCGCCGACATCGGCGCCCTGCACGCCCTGCTGCCCGACGAGGCCGCCCTCCAGCAGCACCAGACGGACCTGCGCAAACTGGACGACGAACGCCAGGAGCTCGTACAGGACCTGAGTGACGCCCAGGCGTGGCTGGAGCAAGCACCTCTGCAGCGGACGCAGCTCCGCGCCCGCATAGAGGCCGCACGCACCGCGGAGGAGGCGGGCCGGGGGCACACCCTCGCACTGAACCTGCTCGACGCCCGGGTCGACGCGGCGGAACGCCGTGACGCGTACGTCGCGCGGATCGGCGAGGCCGGTCCGGAACTCGCGAAGGCGCAGCACGCGACGGGCCGAGCCGCCCGGGAACACATCGACATCCGGCGCAGGCGCACGGACGGCATGGCCGCCGAACTCGCCCTCGGGCTCATCGACGGGGAACCCTGCGCGGTCTGCGGTTCACCCGTCCATCCGGACCCGGCGGCCCCGCACCCCGACCAGCCCACGGCCGCCGACGAGAAGGACGCCGAGTCCCGCCACACGCAGGCCCAGCACACCGAACGGGAGCTCCGGGGCGGCCTGCAGCAGCTCCAGCAGCAGGCCGCGGCGGCTCGCGGCGAGGCGGGCGGGGACACCGCCCTGGCCGATCTCGTCGCCGAACGCACCGCGCTGCGGGACCGCTTGGCGGCAGCCCTCGAAGCCGCGTCCGACAGTGGCCCGGCGACCGAGGAACTCGTCGCGCTGGAACGGCGGCACGCCCGGACCGACGAGGCCCGGACCGCCGCGGCCACCAGGCTCGCGGCGGCCGACGCCGCCTACGAGGCCCTCGCCCAGCAGATGGAGGAACTCGACCGGAGGATCACCGGCGCCCGCGCCGAGGACCCCACGCTCGCTCTGCGCATCGCCCGGCTGACGCGGACGGCCGACCATCTCACCACCGCGGCCGAACACTGCGGCGCCACCGTACGCACGGCTGCCGAGCACGAGGAGTCGGCGGGGGCGGCGGACCGGGCCGCCCGCGCGGCCGGCTTCGACTCCCTCGACGCCGCCGCACGGGCCCGGCGCTCCGACGACGAGCTCCGTACCCTCCAGGAAGAGATCGACCGGTGGCGCGACCAGCGCGCCGTGGCCACCGCACGCCTGGAAGAACCGGGCATCGCGGCGGCCGCCGGGCTGCCGCCCGCCGACCCGGAGGAAGCCGCCGGGCGGCTCGACGCGGCCACCGCCCGCCACACCGCTGCCGCCGCCCGGGCCGCACACGCCGCCGCGCGTGCCCGCGCCCTCGCGGACCTGCTGGCCCGGCTCACGACCCAGGTCGAATGCCTCGAACCGGCCGAACGCGTCCACCGTACGGTCGACCACCTGCACGGTCTGATCAACGGGACCTCGCCGGGGAACCGGCTGCGCATGCAGCTGGAGGCCTATGTCCTGGCCGCCCGCCTCGAAGAGGTCGTCGCGGCGGCCAATACCCGCCTCACCCGGATGTCGGATCACCGCTACACCCTGGTCCACTCCGATGTCCGGGCCTCGCACGGAGCCCGCTCCGGCCTCGGCCTGAAGATCACCGACTCCTGGACGGGCAAGGAGCGTGACACCGACACCCTCTCCGGCGGTGAGTCCTTCTTCGCCTCCCTCTCCCTCGCTCTCGGCCTGGCCGACGTCGTCACCGCCGAATCGGGCGGCCAGGCCCTCGACACCCTGTTCATCGACGAAGGGTTCGGCACCCTCGACGAGGACACCCTTCTCAAGGTCCTCGACGTCCTCGACGACCTGCGTGCGCACGACCGTACGGTCGGAGTCATCAGCCACGTCCCGGAACTGCGACGGCGCGTCACCCACCGCCTCCACGTCCGCAAGACGACCACCGGCTCCACCGTGGCCCTGCTGACCGGGGCGGAGCAGTGACGCCGTCCGCCCGGTGCGAGGAGGACACCGCCCGCTGACCGCCGCGGCGGCAGGTCCGTCCGTCCGCCGCGGCGATGCCCGCGGCGGACGGGTCCTCACCCGTGCGGCCCCGTCCGCGGCGGACGGATTTTCACCCGTGCGGCCCAACGCGCCCTGTTTCAGCGCCGTGGGCCCAGGACCTCCTCGGCGCCGGGCAGGTCGTGGACGGAGATGCCCCGCCCGGTCAGCGGCAGCAGGCCCGCGAGCGGGCACGACATGGGCATCTCGTGGTCGACCTCCCACTGGCCGACCTTGTTCCCGCCCGTGTGGTCCGTCGTGCAGACGGCGTACAGATGGCCGGCGCAGCCCCGGCAGAGCAGGGGCTGGTGGCCGCTCACGGCCACCCCGCCGGGTGCCGGAGTCCCGGCGTGCCGCGTCCGCCGGGCGCTTGTACCGTCGGTCGCGACAGGGGTCCCCCGGATCCGACAGGACCAGGACCCCGCAGGCCGGTTCGCGCATGCGGAACACGTCCCGTCGGCGCGCCGAGCCACCCGTGTGCCGCCCGCGTCGACGCCGAGCCGGTCAGGCCCTCGCGACGCGACAGGGCGCACGCGCAGCCCCCGTGAGAGAGGCCGTGCCGATGTCGAACGATGTTCCGATAGCGAGCCTGCTGCGTGTGGAGAGGGGCGTCGCCGCCCCCGAGGAACTGGCCGCCATCGCGGTCGTCGTCGCGTGTTACGCGAACCGGACCTCCCTCGACGGCGACCGTGACAGCGGCGCGACGGGCGGCGCCGGGAAGGGGGCCGGCGGCGGTTCCGGCCGCCGCCGTACCGTCCGGCCCGACGCCGGCTGCTGGGCAGGGTGCTGGACCTGCCGCTGAACCCCGTCCGCCGGCCGCGCGCACGGCCGGCGGACGGGGGGAGTGGATGGTCACGCCCGGCGCAGCACCGTCGAGAGGACCTCGCGCAGCGCCGCCGCGGGATCGGCCACCGCGCCCTCCGCCCGCCAGGCCACGAACCCGTCCGGGCGTACGAGCACGGCGCCGTCGGCGGCCAGCCGGTGGACCTCGGTCCAGGGGGCGCCGCCCGCCGGGACCAGGTCCGCGCCCGGCGCGGAGCCGATCGTGTAGGCCTCCAGCCGTACCCTCAGCTCCCGGGCCACCTGTTCCGCGGCCGCCCGCCACGGCGTACCCGAGCCGCTGAGCAGCACGAAGGAGCGCTCGTACAGGTCAAGGGTGGAGATCCGCTCGCTGCCCCTGGTCAGCCACATGTGCGGGGCCCGGGTCCCGGTGTCGCCCATCGACTGGAGCGTCTCCGGGATGACCGGCCGTCCCGGGGTGCCGCCGACGAACGCGCCCTGCGGGTAGCAGTAGGCCATCGCCGTGGTGAGGACACCGCTGCCCGGTCCGCCGCCCATGGTGGGCGGAGGCGCGTACCCGGGGTGGCTGTGTTCGGCCGAACGGGCGGACGCCCGCTCGCTCGTGGCCCTGGCCACCGGAAGCCGCTCGGCCTGGTAGGTGTCGAGCAGCTCGATGCCCGCCGACCCGTCCAGTACCGCGGCGATCTTCCACGCCAGGTTGTGCGCGTCCTGGATACCGGTGTTGGAGCCGAAGGCCCCGGTGGGGGACATCTCGTGGGCGGCGTCGCCGGCCAGGAACACCCGGCCGGACGCATACCGCTCCGCCACCCGTTCGGCCGCGTGCCACGGAGCCTTGCCGCCGATCTCCACGTCCAGGTCGGGTACGCCGACCGCCTCGCGGATCTGGTCCACGCACCGCTCGTCGGTGAAGTCCTCCAGGGTTTCGCCCTGGTCGGGGTGCCAGGGGGCGTGGAAGACCCACTGGGTGTCGTTGTCCACCGGCAGCAGCGCCCCGTCGGCGCCCGGCCGCATCAGGTAGCAGACGATGAAGCGCAGGTCGCCCAGCACCTTCACCAGCCGCTCCGAGCGGAAGGTGACGCTGACGTTGTGGAACAGCTCGCCGTTACCCGTCTGGGGGATCCGCAGCTGTTCGCGGACGGGGCTGCGCGGCCCGTCGGCCGCGATCAGGAAGTCCGCCCGCACCGTGATGTGCTGGCCCGTCGTGCGGTCCTTCACCACGGCGTTCACCCCGGTGGGGTCCTGGTCGAAGCTCATCAGCTCGTTGCCGAAACGGATGTCGGCGCCCTGCGCCCGGCTCTGCTCGGCCAGCACCGGCTCGATGTTGTTCTGGCTGCACAGGCACCACTGCGTCGGGCTGAAACGCGCCAGCGCGCCGGACGGGTCGATCGACTTGATCAGCCAGTTGTGATCGGCGGTGTCGGTCAGCGACCGCGCCTGCAGAATGCCCTGAATGCCCTCCAGTACGGACGCCGCCCGGCGGATCGCGTGCTCCGCCCCCGCTGTGCGGTACAGCTCCATCGTCCGGGCGTTGATGCCACGGCCGCGCGGGTGCGGGGAGGTACCGGAGTGCTTCTCGACCAGCAGGTGCCTCACTCCGTGGCGGCTCAGGAAAAGCGAGGTGGACAGGCCCACGAGGGAGCCGCCCACGACGAGAACCGGTACGCGAACATCGGCGTTGTCTTCCATCAGCTGCGGGCTCCTGTTTTCTGTGTGGGGGAGTGGACTCTTTATGCCCCCGATCCGGGATGAGGCCCAGTTGATTCGCCGGTTGTCACCCGCTTGATCCCGACATGTAGCGGTACGCCCCTACCCGGATGACGATGAGCGACAGCGGCTCCCCCCGGACGCGCCGGCCTGTCCTTCCCCGGTGAGGCGGCCGCCGGCCCGGGCGGACGCCACCGGTGACGGACGAGGGGTCCGTACGCGATGGATCTCCACCCCCTCATGAAGGAGTGAGTAGATGACAACCACCCTGTCCGAACGGGTGTCGCAGTCAGCCTTCGACGGCTCCATGCTCCGGGTCGTCCTTCTGATGGATCTCCACGAGGGGACCCAGCAGCGGTTCTTCGAGGCGTACGAAAAGCTCCGCAACGACATCGCGTCGGTCCCGGGCCACATCAGCGACCAGCTGTGCCAGTCCTTCGAGGACCCCTCGCAGTGGCTGATCACGAGCGAGTGGGAGAGCGCCCCGCAGTACCTCGCCTGGGTGAACAGCGAGCACCACGCCGAACAGGTGCGGCCGCTCGGCGCGTGCGCGCGCTCCATGCGCCCGCTGAAGTTCACCGTCCTGCGCGAGACCGGCAGGGGCTACGACCAGGCGTCCCGCCCGTCCACGGCACGCCTGCAGGCCACGCCCCGGCTGGGCGCCGGGATCGTGCGCCACGCCCTCACCTTCACGGTGAAGCCGGGAAGCGAGAAGGACGTCGCGGCCATCCTCTCCAGTTACGCCTCACCGACGGCCCGCGTCGACGACCACACCCGCCTGTGCCGCACCTCGCTGTTCATGCACGGCAACCGGGTGGTGCGCACGGTCGAGGTCCAGGGCGACCTGATGGCGGCCCTGCGGCACGTCTCGGAACAGCCCGAGGTACGCGCCGTCGAGGAGGCCATCAACCCCTACCTCGAACAGGACCGGGACCTCGGCGACCCGGAATCGGCCCGCATGTTCTTCATGCGCGCCGCCGTCCCGGCCGTCCACCACATCGCCGCACCCGAACCCGAGTCGGCCGAGGTGCAGCGGCACGCGGTCTTCTACCCGGCCAAGCCCGGCTGCGGCCAGGCGCTCGCCAGGTTCCTCGCCCGGCAGGACGAGACGGCCGCGCGCCGGTCCAAGAGCCCCGTCCGGAGCAGCAGCATCTTCCAGCGCGACGACATCGTCGTCCGGCTGATCGACGTGCGCGGCCCGCTGGAGGCCGACCCCGAGACCGTCTACGGCATCTCGGGCCCCCGCAAGGCCGCGGTGCTCGACCGCCTGACGGTCGCGCCCGGCGGGCGGGGCCGCGCCGCGCACCACACCATGAACCTGATCACCGACCGCCGGGCACCCGCGCAGTCCTGATCCCTCCCGGGGCCCGTCCGTTCCGGCCCCGCCCCAGCCCCGCCCGACCCCCCACCCCCGGACCCCCGACCCACCCGATCTCCGTCGAGGCTCTCCCCACACGCCAGGAGGCACCCACCATGACCCAACAGCGCCCACGCATCGTGGACCTGAGCGAGACGCCGCCCAACCGCCGGCGCGGTGGCGACCTGCGGGCCGTACTCACCCCGACGTCGGTGGGTTCGACCAGCGGCTTCATGGGCCTGGCCATCATGGCCCCCGGAGAGTCGATCGCCGAGCACTACCACCCGTACTCCGAGGAGTTCGTGTACGTCGTCAGCGGCCGGCTGGAGGTCGACCTCGACGGGGAGCCCCACCCGCTGCGCACCGACCAGGGACTCCTGGTCCCGCTGAACACCCGGCACCGCTTCCGCAACGTCGGGGACACCGAAGCCCGCATGGTCTTCCACCTCGGCCCCCTCGCCCCGCGCCCCGAACTGGGGCACGTGGACACCGAGCAGGCCCCGAACCCGGAGGGAACCGCATGGGAGCAGCCGCCGGACCGTACCGGAGCGGTCTCGTGACCCGCCGACGGGTGGCCGTCACCGGAGTGGGCGTCGTCGCGCCCGGCGGCATCGGCGTCCGCGACTTCTGGGACCTGCTGGCCAACGGGCGTACGGCGACACGGGGCATCAGCCTCTTCGACCCGACGGGATTCCGCTCCCGGATAGCCGCCGAGGTCGACTTCGACCCCGCCGCGCACGGCCTCGACGACGAGGAGGCGGCCCGTGCGGACCGGTACATCCAGTTCGCCCTGGTCGCCGCCCGCGAGGCGGTGCGCGACGCCGGACTCGACCTCACCTCGGACGAGGCCTGGCGGACCGGTGTCTCCCTCGGCACCGCCGTCGGCGGCACCACCCGGCTGGAGCACGACTACGTCGCCGTGAGCCAGTCCGGCTCCTGGTGGGACGTGGACCACAAGCTGGCCGGCCGGCACCTGCACCGGGCTTTCACACCGGCCACCCTCGCCTCCGCCGTCGCGGAGGAGACGGGAGCACGCGGCCCCGTCCAGACCGTCTCCACCGGCTGCACCTCGGGACTCGACGCCATCGGGTACGCGGTGCACGCCATCGCGGAAGGCCGGATGGACGTGTGCATCGCCGGAGCCTCGGACTCGCCGATATCGCCGATCACGGTGGCCTGCTTCGACGCCATCAAGGCGACCTCGCCGAACAACGACGACCCGGCGCACGCCTCCCGGCCGTTCGACGCCGACCGGGACGGCTTCGTCCTCGGCGAAGGCGGCGCCGTCCTCGTGCTCGAAGAGCTGGAACACGCCCGCGCCCGCGGTGCGACCGTCTACTGCGAGATCGGCGGCTACGCCACCTTCGGCAACGCCCACCACATGACCGGGCTGACCACCGAGGGCCTGGAGATGGCCCGGGCCATCGAAACCGCCCTCGCCCAGGCCGGGATCGCCGCCGACGAGATCGACTACGTCAACGCGCACGGTTCGGGCACCAAGCAGAACGACCGCCACGAGACCGCGGCGGTCAAGAAGGTCCTGGGCGAGCACGCCTACCGGACGCCGATGACCTCCATCAAGTCCATGGTGGGTCACTCCCTCGGCGCCATCGGGGCCATCGAACTCGCGGCCTGCGTCCTCGCCATGGTCCACCAGGTGGTGCCGCCGACCGCCAACTACGAGACCCCGGACCCCGAGTGCGACCTGGACTACGTGCCCAAGGTCGCCCGGGACCGGAAACTGCGCAGCGTGCTCTCCGTGGGCAGCGGCTTCGGCGGCTTCCAGTCCGCCGTGGTCATGACCCGGCCGAAGGAGGAGGTCTCGTGACCAGCCGTACGGTCATCACCGGCATCGGGGTCGTCGCCCCCAACGGCATCGGCGCCGACGCCTTCTGGAAGGCGACCCAGTCCGGCCAGAGCGTCCTGGACCGGGTCACCAGGGCGGGCTGCGAGCACCTGCCGCTGCGCGTCGCGGGCGAGGTCCGGGGTTTTGAACCCGGCGCCCTGGTCGAGGACCGCTTCCTCGTCCAGACCGACCGGTTCACCCACCACGCCCTCGCCGCGGCCGACCTCGCCCTGGAGGACGCCCGGCTCGGCCGGGCCGACTACGAGGGCGACCCCTTCGCCTTCGGGGTCGTCACCGCCGCCGGTTCCGGCGGTGGTGAGTTCGGCCAGCGCGAACTGCAGCACCTGTGGGAACAGGGGCCGCGCTTCGTCGGCCCGTACCAGTCGATCGCCTGGTTCTACGCGGCGAGCACCGGCCAGATCTCCATCCGCCGCGGACTGAAGGGACCCTGCGGGGTCGTCTGCAGCGACGAGGCGGGCGGGCTCGACGCCTTCGCGCACGCCGACCGGGCGATCCGCCGGGGCAGCCGGGCCATGCTGGTCGGAGCGACGGAGGCGCCCCTCGCGCCGTACTCCATCGTCTGCCAGCTGGAGTACGAGGGCCTGAGCACGCGGGACGACCCGGAACGCGCCTACCGCCCCTTCACGGACCAGGCCTGCGGCTATGTCCCCGCCGAGGGCGGCGCGATGTTCGTCGTCGAGGACGAGGACGAGGCCCGCCGGCGCGGCGCCACCGCCCGCGCCGTCCTGGCCGGCCACGCCGCGACCTTCAGTGGCACCCGGCGGCCGGACGAGGCCGGCGAGGGACTGGCCCACGCGGTCCGCGGCGCGCTCCGGGAAGCCGGATGCGCCCCCGAGGACATCGACGTGGTCTTCGCCGACGCCCTCGGGACACCCGAGGCCGACGCGGCCGAAGCGGCCGCGATCCTGCGCTCCCTGGGCGACCACGGACGGAAGGTGCCGGTCACGGCGCCCAAGTCCGGTACGGGACGGGCGTACTGCGCGGCACCCGCCCTCGACACGGCCGCCGCGGTCATGGCGCTGGAGCACGGCGTCGTCCCGCCGACCCCGAACGTCTACGACGTGTGCCACGACCTCGACGTGGTGACGGGCAGTGCCCGGCAGGCGGACCTGCGCACCGCGCTGGTGCTCAGCCGCGGCCGGATGGGATCGAACTCCGCGCTCGTCGTCCGCAAGGCCTCCCCGGCGGCCTCGTAGGCCGCCGGGGCCCGCGCGGCCCCTCACAGGAAGGGACCACCCCCATGTCCGACCGACTGACCGTGGAGGAACTGGCGGCCCTGATGAAGACCGCCGGCATCACCGTCGATCCCGCCGAGATGGCGAGCCGCCCGGACTCGTCGTTCGACGAGTACGGCCTCGATTCGCTGGGCCTGCTGGGCATCGTCGGTGAACTGGAGAACCGGCGCGGGCGGGCCCTGCCCACCGACGCCGACCGCTGCAAGACCCCCGGGGAATTCCTCGACCTCGTCAACCACAGCCTGATGACCGGAGCCTGACATGCCAGGACACACCGAGAACGAGATCACCGTCAACGCGCCCGTGGAGCTCGTCTGGGAGATGACCAACGACCTCCCGAGCTGGCCGCAGCTGTTCAGTGAGTACGCCTCGCTCGAAATCCTCGACCAGAAGGGCGACACGACCACGTTCCGCCTGACCATGCACCCCGACGAGAACGGCAAGGTGTGGAGCTGGGTCTCGGAGCGGACCGTCGACCGCCAGGGCCTCACGGTCCGCGCCCGACGGGTCGAGACGGGCCCCTTCGCCCACATGGACATCCACTGGCAGTACTTCAAGGTGCCCGGCGGCACCCGGATGAAGTGGACGCAGGACTTCGCGATGAAGCCGGAAGCACCCGTGGACGACGCCTGGATGACCGACAACATCAACCGCAACTCCCCGATCCAGATGGCGCTCATCCGGGACAAGATCGAGCAGCGCGCACGCGAGAGCCACGCCCCCGCCGCCAGCCGTATCTGAGAACGAAAGGCAAGCAGCCGGATGAACGACACGCACCGCGCCCTCATCGTCGCCCGCATGGCGCCGGGTTCGGGCCCCGACATCGCCGAGCTCTTCGCGGACTCCGACGCCGGTGAACTGCCGCGCCTGGTAGGGGTCACACGCCGGAGCCTCTTCCAGTTCGGCGACGTCTACATGCACTTCATCGAGGCGGACCGGCCGCCCGGGCCGGCCATCGCCAAGGTCACGGAACACCCCGAGTTCCGCAGGCTGAGCGACCGGCTCCAGGCGTACATCAGCCCGCACGACCCGGAGACCTGGCGCAGTCCGAAGGACGCGATGGCCCACGAGTTCTACCGCTGGGAGAGCCCCGGCGCGAAGTGACCCGGCGGCCCGGACGGGACCCGCACACCGGCGTGTGCGGGTCCCGCCGCGCGTCGGCCGCCCGCCCCGTCGCCGCCCGCCGGGGCCTGCCACCGGCGGCCCGAGCCAGAACAGCAGACAGCAGCAGAGGAGCAGGAGACGGCATGAACCCGACCGACACCGACCACTTCCCGGCGGATCCGGGCCGCCCGCACGACGGCGAGCACCCGCGCACCTCGCTGCGCGCGCTCGTCCTGTCCGGGTCCTCGCGCACCGGCTCCGTCAACGTCCGGCTCGCGGCCCTCGTCGCCGCGATGGTGCGCGACGCCGGGGCCGTCGCGGAACCCGTCACCCTCCGTGACTTCCCCATGCCGCCCTACGACGGCGACGCCGAGGCCGGCGACGGACTGCCGGAGGGGGCCCTCGCCCTGTGCAGACGGATCGAGTCCGCGCACGCGCTGATCATCGCCTCGCCCGAGTACAACGCCTCCGTGCCGGGCGTCCTGAAGAACGCCGTGGACTGGGTCTCCCGCTACCGCCCGCAGCCCTTCAAGGACAAACAGACCCTGCTGGTCTCGGCCTCCCCCTCGATGGTCGGGGGCAACCGGGGACTGTGGGCCCTGCGCGTCCCCCTCGAACACCTCGGCGCCCGCGTCTACCCCGACATGTTCAGCCTGGCCGGTGCGCACCAGGCCTTCGCCGAGGACGGCGCCCTGACCGACCCGGGCCTCGGTGAGCGGCTCACCGCCACGATCGGCTCCTTCCTCGACCTCGTCGAGGCCGACACCCGCTACCTGTGCCTGCAGCGCCGCTGGTACGAGTTCCTGGGCGACCGCACCGACGCCCCGGTGACCGCCCGCGCCCAGGACTAGGGGGTGTCCGGCGGATCAGGGTCGCACAGCCCCTAGGACTGATCATCACCGGCCACGAGGGGTGAGCTATGTTTGGCGCGAGTGACGTGAGAAGGAGGCCCTCCGGTGTCATCGGGGCAGCAGGCACGCGCGCAAGCGGCTGCGATCACGCCGAGCGGTCAGCCGGCCACTGAGGTCCGCCCTCCGGCCGACCGGCTCCTCGCGCTCTTCGACGGCCGCCGCCTGTCCCCGGGCCAGCGGCGCATCGCGCAGTACCTGATCGACCACCTCACCGAGGCCGCCTTCCTCTCGATCACCGAGCTCGCCGAGCGGGTGGGCGTGAGCCAGCCCTCGGTGACCCGCTTCGCGGCCTCCCTGGGCTTCAGCGGCTACCCGGCGCTGCGCGACGTGCTCCAGCCGATCGCGCTGAGCGCGGTGGCCGGCGCCCAGGACACCCGAGAGCAGATCCGTCGCAACGAACTGCAGGCCGCCGTCGACGCGGAGATCGAGAACCTGGAGAACGTGCGCCGGCTGCTCGCCGACACCAACCAGGTGCTGGACATCGGCCGTGAGCTGGCCGCGTCGGTGCCGCTGACGATCCTCGGGCTGCGTATCTCGGTCTCCCTGGCGGAGTACTTCGCGTACGCCGCCCGGCGCATCCACCCCGACGTGCGCCTCGTGACGCGAGGCGGCAGCGTCGCCTTCGACGCGCTGCTCCAGTCCCGCGCGGCCGGCGGGACCTGGGTGCTGGCGTTCGCCATGCCGCGGCACGCCAAGGAGACCCTGTCGGCCATCCGGGCAGCCCGCAGTACGGGGCTGCGGGTGGTCCTGATCACCGATCCCACCCTCGGACCGCTGGTGGACGAGGCGGACGTGGCCCTGACGGCGGCGACCGGCTCCCGCCTGGTGTTCGACTCCTACGCGGCGCCCGGGATGCTCTCGGCGGCCCTGCTGCAGGCGATGGCGGACGCGGATCCCGAGCGGACCCAGGCCCGGCTGGAGGACTACGAGCACGTGGCCGACCAGCACGGCTTTTTCCTGTAGCGGTTCCTAGCCGCTCCGCTCCGGCTTCACCAGGCCATATTCAGCCTTCGAAGTGCATGAAATTTTTCATACGCTTGCTTACTCGACGGTATATATGTTTACTGACGACGGCGCTCCTGATCCACCAGATGCCAAGGAGGACGACCCCACGTCCTCTCGAACGCGCCGCGGTACGACGAACCTCCTCCTCACGTCGCGACCGCGGGACGAGTCCAGGCTTACGGATCCCGCAGAGCGCCCATGGCGGCCTCGGTCAACCCCTGGGCCGAGGCCGCCCCTTCAGAACGTCTCGATCAGAGCTTCGACACCACTCGGAAGTGACGAGAATGCCCCAGACGGCCACGTTTACGCTCAGCCCGGACTGGCCCCTGCAGGTCAAGGCGCCAGGTACGCACGACTGGGAGCGCACGGCGACGCGCTGGCTGCGTGACCTCCTCCCGGCCCGCTACGGCGGCTACCTGACGCTCACCCGTCACCACGCGCTCCTCGCCCGGCACGTCCAGCTCCAGCTGCAGCACGAGATGCGCGCGGTGCGGGCGGCCCTGCAGACCAGCCGCGCCGAGCTGCCCACGATGGGCATAGCCGAGTCGGTCATCGAGAACTCGATCAGGATGTACGCCCTGGAGCTGGAGCAGCTCGGCCGCCTCTCGCGCGGTGCGCGGCTCGTCTCGGACGCGCTCCTGGTGGGCACCCCCGCCCAGCGCCGGCGCTGACCGGCCTCAGACCGGCTGCCACGAGCGCAGCCGGGCGGCGACGTCGAAGACGCTGACGCGCAGCATGCGGATGTCGGTGATCAGGTCGCGCCACTGCTCGTAGGAGGCCTCCACCGCCTTGCCGGAGGCCTCTATATAGGCGACGGCGACCCCGTAGGCGAAGTACTCGTTCGAGGTGGGCAGCGGCCGGAGCAGCACGATCGCGTCCAGCAGGGCGGCCGCGCGCCAGTAGGCGTCGGGGTCGTCCACCTCCAGGCTGGGCGTGTTGACCCGGTGCCGGGCCACGGCGGCGACCAGGGCGGAGTGGTCGGCCACCGCCACGTCCTTGAACAGCGCCTCCTGCCGCTCCAGCAGCCAGCGGTGATCGATGTGCAGTTCCACGCGTCCGAGTATCCCCGCCGCGGGCCCGGCCGTGGGGCTTTTCGGACCGGCCCGACGGCCGGTTCGCGGCGACCGTCCCGTCCCGGCCACGTGGCCGGATCGGATCCGACCGCGCAGAGGTGTTCCGCAGCGGGACTTTGCCTCCTACGGTGCGTGCAGCACAGTTCCGGGACCTGGAGGCAGCGTGAAGCGCGAGATCGACATCGACATCGACCAGCTGGTGGCCGCCATGCGGGCGGTCGACGAGGCGGGGCGGCTCTTCGAGGAGGCGCTCGCGGCGTACGAGTCACGCGGCCTCAAGCGCACCAGCGACGACTTCAAGGTGGCCGGCGGCTGCGTGCAGACGCTCCAGGGCGCCGAGGAGATGGCCCTGGGCACCCGGAAGTTCCTCGCCGAGCTCGCGCTGATCCTCGGCTACGCGACGGCGGGCGTCGAGGACCGGGTGGCCGCCCGGCCGGCGGTGGTCCGGGCCGGATTCACCGGCATCGGCGGCGGCGGGGCCCGGATGGCTCGCCCGCTGCTGGACCCCACGCTGCGCGGCCTGCGACTGCTGCTCGACATCGACTTCTTCGAGCCCGCCTTCAAGGACGAGATCGAGGCGGTCGTCCTGGCCGAGAAGGCCACCTACCCCGACCCCGCCACGTTCCGCATCCGCGCCTCGGCGGACGCGGCCGCCTCCGTCGGCCGGAAGCGCTGACTCCCGGGATGCCGGACCGGGCCGCTCCGGGGAGGCTGGGGGTATGCGTCATGCGCCCGTCGTCGTGCACCGGATCTTCCCGTCGGGAGGCCGGCAGGTGACCCTGCGGACCGCCGACCGGGAGGAGCCCCTCGGCCTGGCCCGTTCGGACGAGGACCTCATCGAGTTCCTGCGGCGTGCGGGCATGCCGGACCCCGACGACGTCGTCCTCGGCGGCGCCGAACTGGTGGAGTGGCAGTCCGACACCCCGCACGTCTACGAGGCAGACCCACCGACGGATGACCTCCCCTGAGCCCGGCCGCCGGACCGCCCCCCTCCGAACCGTTCCGGAACACCGTCCGGGCAGGTCACGACGAGGTCGCCGGCGGCGGTGCGGCGCCCGAGGAGGCCGCTGCGGAACCAGCCGTCCCGGGTGAAGGCGCGCGCGTCGTGCTCGGGCGCCCGGTAGTAGCCGCGCACGGTGCACGGGCCGCGGAAGTGGAGTTCACCGGGCTCGCCGTCGGGCACGTCCTCGCCGTCGGCGCCGACGACGCGGATCTCGTCGTCGGGGGAGAGCGGGCGGCCCCGCGTGCCGGGCACGGCCCCGTCCGGAACCGGGGCCGGGGTCGGGTCCGCGGGCGGGGTGAGGGTGAGCGGGCCCTCGGCCCTGCAGAAGACCTGTTGCAGGCGGCAGCCCAGCGCGGAGGCGAGCCGTTGGGCGGTCGCCGGGTGCGGGGGCGCCTCGCCGCCGATCTGTACGAGACGCAGGCTGCTCAGGCCGGCCCGCGGCGCCGCCGCGAGCGCGTCGAGCCAGCCCTGGGCGACATCGGGCACCACCGACGTGACGGTGACCCGTTCCCGGGCGATGGCCGCAAGGCACTCGGCGGGATCCGGGTCCTCGGCCAGCACGACGGTGCCGCCGGCCGAGAGGGTGCCGATGATGCCGGGACTGCCGAGGGCGAAGGACGTCGTGGCGGGCAGCGCGGCGAGGTACACGTCGTCCTCGGTGAGCGACACCGCCTCGGCGCACGCCGCCGCCTGGTAGGCGTAGTCGTTGTGCGTGCGCGGCACGAGCAACGGCGATTCGGCGCCGGTGCCGGCGGACGGCAGGAGGAACGCCACCTGGCCGGCGCTCACGGCCGGCGGCGGCGCGGGCGGGGCGTCGACGGAGTCCAGCGGGAAGTAGTGGCAGCCCGACGGGTCGGTGGTGTAACCGCCGTACGGGGACGAGGTGCCCGGCGGCTCACGGGTGAACACCCGCCGCAGGAACGGCCCCCGGGCCGCGATGCCGGCCGCCATCGCCGTGTGGTCGAAGCCCTCGTACGTGGAGGGGCCGACGTAGCCGACGGCCTGGGTGACGTGGACCAGGTGCGAGACCTCGGGGGCGCGGTGCGTGACCGGGCACACCACGGGGATAGCTCCGGCACGCATCAGCGCGAAGACGGTGACGACGAACTCGGGGACGTTCGGCAGCTGGACGACGACCCGCTGCCCGGGCCGCAGGGCGAGCAGGCGGAAGCCGGCCGCCATGCGGTCCACGCGCCGGTTCAGGGCCGCGTACGTCAGGCGCGTGCCGTCGCCGGACACCAGCGCGGTGCGCGGTCCGTACTCCAGGGCCCAGCCCCGCAGCAGGCTGTCCAGCGTGGTGCCGCGCCAGTGCCCGGCCGCCCAGTAGCGGTCGACGAACCCCTGGGGCCAGGGCGTGCAGCCGTCGAGCATGGATGTCATGCGCTTCCCTCGGTGCCGGTGACGTGCGGAGGCCGGCACGACGCCGGCCTCAGGGAAGCCAAACCGGCCGCACCGCCGCGCACAAGGCGCCGTCCCGACCACGGATGTGACGCGCCCTCGGCAGAACACCCAACGAACGGCGCCCACCAGCAGGAACGGACCCGCACCGCACCCTCTAGGGTGGCGTGGTGACGAACGAGGGTGTGGGCATGGACGACGACCGGGTGCTGTACGGGTGCATGGGCCTCGGCGGGAGCTGGGAGCCGGGACCGTACGGACCCGGTGACATCGACGCCGCCGAGGCGGCCGTCGAGGCCGCCCTCGACAGCGGGATCACGGCCTTCGACCACGCCGACATCTACCGGCACGGCAAGTCCGAGGCCGTGTTCGGCGAAGTCCTCGCGCGGACGCCCGGACTGCGCGACCGCATCACGCTGCAGACCAAGTGCGGGATCCGGCTCGGCGACGAGGACCGCCCGGGCCTGTACGACCTGCGCGGGGAGACCATCACCCGCCGGGTGGAGGAGAGCCTCACCCGGCTGAGGACGGACGTGATCGATGTCCTGCTGCTGCACCGCCCCGACCCCCTGGCGGACGTGGACTCCGTCGCGGCGGCGCTGACCTCCCTGCACCGGCAGGGCCTGGTACGGCGCTTCGGCGTGTCCAACATGGGCGCCGCACAGATCGCCCACCTCCAGGCCCGGCTGGAGCTGCCGCTCGTGGCCAACCAGCTGGAGATGAGCCTGCACCACCGCGACTGGGTGGAGGCCGGGGTGCTGCTCAACACCCCCGCCGCCACGGCCGACGGCTTTCCCTTCGGCACCCTGGAACACTGCCGCGACCACGGCATCCGTCTCCAGGCGTGGGGTGCCCTGGCCCAGGGCCGGTTCACCGGCCGCCAGCAGACGCCGGCCGAGCGGGCCACCGCCGAGCTGCTGGCCGAGCTGGCCCGGCGCAAGGGCACGACGCCCGAGACGGTCCTGCTGTGGTGGCTGATCCGGCACCCGTCGCGGATCGCCCCCGTCATCGGCACGGCCCGCCCCGACCGCATCCGCGCCTGCCGCGACGCGGCCGTGCGCGAACCCGACCTCACGCACGAGGAGTGGTACGAGCTCTGGGTCACGGCCCGCGGCGTCCCGCTGCCCTGACCGGCGGACACGCACGCCGGCTGCCCCGTCAGCACGCCGACGCCGCGCAACCCGTACGGCTTCGCCGGCCTGAGCGGGCTGACGGCGACGGCACGTGGGCGCCGCGGTGGAGCCGTTCCGGCGGCGGTTCCGCACGGCCGAGGTACCCGATTCCCATCCGTACTTGTGGGTACTGCGGCCGAACGGCGCCGGATTTGATAGTTCTGGACAGGTCCGGTGTGAGAAACCTGCGGGAAGGACTGGGCATGTTCGATCTACTGCGCCCGGAGACCGTCATGTGCCCCTTCTGCAAGGCGACCGCCGCCGACGGTGCGGTGCGCACGCTGCGGACGGGGGCGGGCTCCCTCTCGGTGACCTGGCACGCCCTGAACTGCCCGCACTACGCCGCCGACCGCATCCTCGCCGAGCAGGAGAGCTGAGGTCCGCACCCGGGCCGCGTCACGCCGAGGTGCCGGCCTCCGCACCGCGCGGCTCCGCCTCCCGGGCGGCCCGCCGGCGCAGTGCGTCCTCGTCGGTGTCCGCGTCGTACGAGATCAGCTTCGGCAGCAGCGCGGCCAGCACCGCCACCGAGGCCACACAGGCCAGCCCCCCGCTCCAGAAGGCGGGCCGGGTCCCCGTCCAGCCCGCCATGGTGCCCGCCCGGACCTGGCCGAGCTGGGGGCCCACGCTGTACGAGAGCACCTCGATGCCCGCCAGCCGGCCGCGCAGCTCCTCGGGGATCGTCTGGTTCCAGATCGTGGCGCGGCCCAGCCCGCTCAGCATGTCGGCGGCGCCCGCCACCGCGAGGCAGGCCAGCACCAGCCAGATGCCGGGCGCCACACCGGCCGCGGCGATCGCCAGACCCCAGACCGCCGCGCCGAACACCACCAGCAGCCCGTGCCGCCGCACCCGGGAGGCCCAGCCGCTGGTCAGCCCCAGCAGCATCGACCCCACCGCCCCGGCCGCGTACATCAGACCCAGCGCCCACACCGCGTCCAGCTCGTCCGCGAGGAACGGGAAGATCGTGTTCGGGAAGGCGAAGAGCATCGCCGCGAGGTCCACGGCGTACGTCCCCAGCAGCACCGGCCGGCTCCAGGCGTAGCGCGCGCCCTCGGCGATCCCGCGCAGCGACGGACGCTCGGCGCCCTCGACGGGCGGGGCCGGACCGAGCCGCGAGCACAGCACGACGGAGCCGAGGAAGCCCGCCACCGTGACGGCATAGGCCGAGGCGTGACCGGCGTAGGCGACGACCAGGCCGGCCAGCGCCGGACCGAGGATCGCCCCGAACTGGTAGCGCAGCCCGTTGAGCGCCGCGGCGGCCGTCAGCTGGTCGTGCGGCACGATCCGCGTCATCAGCGAGTCCAGGGCCGGCCGCTGCAGCCCGGCGAGGGCCGACACGCCCGCCGCGACCACGTACAGCGGCCAGAGCAGCGGGTCGGGCAGCAGCGCGTTCACCAGGAGCACCAGGGCCAGCACCCCGAGCCCGGCCTCGGTCAGCAGGATCATCCGCCGCCGGTCGACCGCGTCCGCGAGCGCGCCCCCGTACAGCCCGAAGACCACCAGCGGGACCAGCTCCACCGCACCCATCGCGCCGACGGCCAGCGGTGAGCCGGTGAGGTGCTTGATCTGCAGCGGCAGCGCGATCATCGCCATGAAGGAGCCGAAGTACGTCACCGTCCCCTGGTAGAACAGGAGCCGGAAGTCACGGCTGGAACGCCACGGGGCGAGGTCGGGCAGTACGGCCGTCAGTCGGGAGGTGCTCACGGCAGGCCATCGTGCGCCGCCCGCCCCGATCGGGGCAAAGGGTTTTCTTCCGGGCCCGCCGTGGCACCCATGGTCCATGCCGCCGCCGGTGTCACCGTTCCTGCGTACCGCCGCGTCGTACGCCTGGCGCCTGCTCGTCGTCGGCGCCGCCGTCTACGTGGTCTTCGCCCTGCTGGGCAAGTTCCACGAGATCGCCGTCGCGGTCTTCCTCGGCCTCGTCGTCACCGCCCTGCTGTGGACGCCCACCCGTCGCCTCGCCCGGGCCGTGCCCCGCACGATCGCCGTCGCCGTGAGCCTCCTGGGCAGTGCGCTGCTCCTGCTGGGCGTGCTGACCCTGGTCGGCGAGGCGGTGGCGGGAGAGACCACGACCCTGGCCCGGGAGTTCCGCGCGGGACTCGCCAGCATCGAGGCGTGGCTGGAGAAGCCGCCCTTCCGGCTGAACCGGGAGGCCCTCTCCGACGTCCAGTCCCGGATCGGTGAGTACCTCTCCAGCCACCGCTCCACGGTCCTCAGCCAGGCGGTCAGCGGAGCGGGCCGGCTCGTCCACGTCCTCACCGTCCTCGCCCTCGCCGTCTTCTGCTCCTTCTTCTTCCTGCACGGCGGCGACCGCCAGTGGGCGTGGTTCTGCGACCAGCTGCCCGAGACGGCACGGGAACGCGTGACGATCGCCGGCCGCGCGGGCTGGCGCACTTTCACCGGATACACCCACGGAATCATGGTGGTCGCGGCGACGAACGCGGTCCTCGTGGGGCTGGCGCTGTACCTCCTCGGGGTCCCGCTGGCCGTGCCGCTGGCGCTGCTGGAGTTCTTCGCCGCCTTCATCCCCCTCATCGGGTCACCGGTCGCGCTGGCGGTCGCCGCGGTGGTCGCCCTCGCCGCGAAGGGCCCGCTCGTCGCGGGGATCGTCGTCGCGCTCATCGTGGTCATCGGCCAGATCGAGGGACACCTGCTGCATCCGCTGGTGATGAGCCGGGCCGTCCGCCTGCACCCGCTGGTCGTGGCGATCTCGGTGGTCGCGGGCGCGATCGCCGCCGGCGTGGTCGGCGCCGTGGTCGCGGTCCCGCTGGTTTCCGTCGTCTGGTCGGTCCACTCGGCCCTGCGCGACGCCCGCGGCCCGCTTCCTGCACAATCGCCTGATGAGCGATGAAGACCCCTACCTGTGGCTGGAAGACGTATCCGGCGAAGCCGCCCTCGCCTGGGTCCGGGAGCGCAACGCCGAGACCGTCGACGCGCTGACCGGCGACCCCGGCTTCAAGGTGCTCGAGCAGGAGATGCGCGAGGTGCTGGACGACGACGGGCGGATCCCCTACGTCGTCCGCCGCGGCCGCCACCTGTACAACTTCTGGCAGGACGCCGACCACGTACGCGGCCTGTGGCGGCGCACCACCCTGGAGGAGTACCGCACGGACCGCCCGGACTGGGAGGTGCTCCTGGACCTCGACGCGCTGGCCGAGGCCGAGGGGGAGAAGTGGGCCTGGGCCGGCAGCAGGGTTCTCGCCCCCGAGCACCGGCACGCCCTGGTCCTGCTCTCCCGGGACGGCGCCGACGCCTGCGTGGTGCGCGAGTTCGATCTGGAGACCCTGGAGTTCGTCGCGGACGGGTTCACGGTCCCCGAGGCCAAGACCCGGATCGGGTGGATCGACCACGACCGGGTCTGGATCGGGACCGACTTCGGGCCCGGCTCGATGTCCCCGTCCGGCTACCCGCTCCAGGTGCGCCGCTGGCTGCGCGGCACACCCCTCGAAGCCGCCGAGCTCGTCTACCGGGGCGGCCCGTCCGACCTGTCCGCCTCCGGCTGGCACGACGACACCCCCGGCTTCGAGCGGGACTTCGTCCACCGGCAGATCGACTTCTGGAACCAGGAGCTGTTCCTCCTCCCCGAGGACGGCAACGGCCCGCCCGTGAAGATCGACGTACCGGACGACGCGAGCGCCTCCGTCCACCGGGAATGGCTGACCGTCACCACCAGGACGCCGTGGCTCGGGCACCCGGCGGGCACCCTCCTCGCCTTCGACCTCGCCGCGTTCCTGGAGGGGGCGCGGGAGGCCGAGGTGCTGTTCACCCCCGACGAGCGCACCGCCCTCGCCGGGTACAGCTGGACCCGAAACCACCTCATCCTCACTACCCGGGCCGACGTCTCCTCCGCCATGGAGCTGCTCACCCCCGGCCCGGACGGCTGGAGCCGGGCACCGCTGCCGGGCCTGCCGGCCCTGTCCACCGCCTCGGTCACCTGCACCGACCCGGACGTCGGCGACGAGTACTTCCACCTCGTCACCGGCTTCCTCCAGCCCTCCACGCTCTACCGGGGCACGGCGGGGGGCGAGGACGACAGCGAGCCCGTCAAGCAGAGCCCGGCGCTCTTCGACACCACCGGCCTCACCGTCAGCCAGTTCTTCGCGACCTCCGCGGACGGCACCCGGGTGCCGTACTTCGTCGTGGGTCCCGAGGACCGGCCCGGTCCCGGACCCACCCTGCTCTACGGCTACGGGGGCTTCGAGATCTCCATGGTCCCCTCCTACAGTGCGGTCACCGGCCGCGCCTGGCTCGCGCGCGGCGGCACCTACGTCGTCGCCGGTATCCGGGGCGGGCACGAGTACGGGCCCGCCTGGCACCGGGCGGCGCTCGGCGCGAACCGGGTCCGGGCGTACGAGGACTTCGCGGCCGTCGCCCGGGACCTCGTCGCCCGGGACATCACCACCCCGGCCCAGCTGGGCATCGAGGGCGGAAGCAACGGCGGCCTCCTCATGGGCGCGATGCTCACCCGCGAACCGGAACTGTTCGGCGCGGTCGTCGCGCACGTGCCGCTGCTGGACATGCTCCGCTTCCACAAGCTCCTCGCCGGCGCCAGCTGGATCGCCGAGTACGGCGACCCGGACGACCCCGCGGACCGGCCCCACCTGGAGGAGATCTCCCCCTACCACCGGATCCGGGCGGACGGGCCCGCGTACCCGCCGCTGCTCCTGCTCACCTCGACCCGCGACGACCGCGTCCACCCCGGGCACGCCCGCAAGATGGCCGCCCGGCTGCGCGAGGCCGGTCACCCGGTGTTCTTCCACGAGCACATCGGCGGTGGCCACGCGGGCGCCACGGACCACCGCCAGACGGCCTTCAACGAGGCCCTCGTGCACACCTTCCTGTGGGAGCGCCTGACCCCGGCGACGTGAGCGGCCGGCCGGGCCCGCGCGCACCGCGTGCCCGGCCCCGCGTCAAGGGATCCCCCGCGTCAAGGGATCCCCCGCGTCAGGGGATCCCCACGGTGCGGGAGCCGGCCACGGCCGTCCCGGCGTCACCGGGGTCCCTGCGGCGCGCGAGCGGCGGCGGCCGGCACCCGGCCCCGGGGCAGGAGGGCCGCCGCGGCGAGACCGCCGAGGCCCAGGACCGCCAGGGTGACCATGGCGGCTCCGTAGGCGCGGGTGGTGAGACCGGAGACGAGGATGGTGCCGGCGACCGCCGTGCCGAGCGAGGAGCCCAGGTTCGACACGCTGCGCGACAGGCCGGAGATCTCGCCCTGCCGCTCCTCGGGGAAGCTCGACTGCACGACGTTGACCGACGGGGTCAGCATCACGCCGAGGCCCAGGCCGATCAGCAGCAGTCCGGGAGCGAAGGCCCAGGGGTTCGGGGAACCGCCCACCAGGGCGAGCAGGAGGGCGATGCCGACGATCGTCGTGACGAAGCCCGTCATGACCAGGACCCGCTGCGTGTACCGCTGCGCCAGGCGTTCGGCGGCCAGCGACGTGGCGAGCAGGCCGAGCGTGGCGGCGGTGAAGATCACGCCGGTCCGGATCGCGTCGTACCCGCGCACGACCTGCAGGTAGGCCGCCACGGTGAACGAGGTCCCCATCAGCAGCAGCCACTGGATGTTCTGGGTGACCAGACCGAGGTTGGAGGTGCGGTCGCGGAACAGGCTCGTCGACAGCAGCGGTTCCTCGCCGGCGCGTTCCTTCGCGCGTACCGACCGGAAGAACCACAGCAGCACCAGCGCACCGAGGACGAGCAGACCCGCCATCAGCCAGACGTTGTCGTCGGCCGCCAGGATGCCCGTGACGACGAGGATGAGGCCGACCGCCGAGAGGACCGCTCCCGCGGTGTCGAAGGGGCGGCCGGGATCCGGTGGCAGCGGGTCCTCGATCCGGCGGCTCAGCAGGATGATCACGGCGATCACCAGGACCTGGAAGACGAAGGCAGCCCGCCAGCTGATGGCCGAGGTGATGAGTCCCCCGATCAGCGGTCCGGCGGCGGCGCCGACGCCGCCGAGCGCCATGATGGCCCCGAACGCGCGGGCGCGCGAGGCCACATCGGTGAAGAGCAGCGTGGTGAGGATGTACACGGGAGGGATGAGCAGCGCCGTGCCGATGCCCTCCAGGATGGAGTTGCCGAGGATGAGGACGCCCAGGCCCGGGGCGAGCGCGCTCAGCAGGGCGCCGACGCCGTAGACGGTGAGACCGGCCAGGAAGCACCGCTTGCGGCCGTAGCGGTCGGTCAGCTTGCCTCCCGGGATCATCAGCGCGGCCATCACCAGGAGGAAGATCGTGATGGTGATCTGCACGCCCTGCACGGTCGTGTCCAGGTCCGTGCTGATGTCGTTGATCATCACGTTCATGTTGGAACCGGCGAAGCTGCAGATGAACTGCGCGAGGGCGAGCGGGGCCAGGACTCCGCGCAGCCCGCCCCGCGGTCCGCCCGGCGGTCCGCCGCCCGTGGAGCCCGGGGAGGCCGGCCCCGCGTCACCCATCGCTGCCTCCCGCCGCCTCCGCCCGGTCGAGCTGCTCGTCCAGGGCGAGGGCCGCCGCGATCAGGGCGAGGTGGGTGAAGGCCTGCGGGAAGTTGCCCAGTTGCTCACCGGACGGCCCGATCTCCTCGGCGAACAGGCCGACATGGTTGGCGTAGGTCAGCATCTTGTCGAAGGCGTACCGGGCTTGCTGCGGCTTGCCGGCCCGGGCGAGGGCTTCCACGTACAGGAAGCTGCAGAGGTTGAAGGTGCCTTCGGAGCCGCGCAGTCCGTCCGGGGAGGCTTCCGGGTTGTAGCGGTAGACCAGGCTGTCGCTGACCAGTTCCCGGTCCATGGCGGCGAGGGTGCTGAGCCAGAGCGGGTCGGTGGGGGAGAGGAAACCGACCCGGGGCATGAGCAGCAGCGAGGCGTCCAGCACGTCGGTCCCGTAGTGCTGGGCGAACGCCTGCTTCTCCGCGTTCCAGCCGCGCTCGACGATCTGCGCGAAGACCGTGTCGCGCACCTCGCGCCACCGGTCGATGTGGCCCGGGCGGGAGAACGCGTCGGCCAGGCGGATGCCCCGTTCGAAGGCCACCCACGTCATGAGGCGGCTGAAGGTGAAGTCCTGGCGGCCGCCCCGGGTCTCCCAGATGCCCTCGTCGGGGCGGTCCCAGTGGTCGGCGAGCCAGTCGAGGACGCCGGCGTACGCCTGCCACCCCTTGATCCCGCCCATGTCCCGGGTCTGGGCCAGGGCGTCGGAGGCCTCGCCGTAGATGTCGAGCTGGATCTGGTCGGCGGCCGCGTTGCCGGCCCGTACCGGCCTGGACCCGGCGTAGCCCTCCAGGTGGTCCAGGACCACCTCGGTCAGCCGGGGTTCGCCGTCGACTCGGTACATGATCTGCAGCGGCTCGCCCGAGGCGGTGCCGCCGGCGGCGAGCCGGTCGAGCAGCCAGCGGCGGAACGCGGCGGCCTCCTCGGCGAAGCCGAGGTCGATCAGGGCCTTGACCGACAGGGAGGCGTCGCGGACCCAGGTGAACCGGTAGTCCCAGTTGCGCTCGCCGCCGACCTGCTCGGGCAGTCCCATGGTGAGCGCGGCGATCGGCGCGCCGGTGGGGGCGTAGGTGAGCAGCTTGAGGGTGATCGCCGAGCGGTGGACGATGTCGCGCCAGCGGCCGCGGTAGGTGCAGGAGCGCAGCCACCCGTGCCAGAAGGTGCGGCAGGCCTGCAGTTCCTCGCTGATGCCCGCGGCCGACAGCGGAGGCGGCGCCGCGCTGTCGTCGGCGTCGCTGGTCAGCACCACGGCGGCCACGTTCCCCGCGGTCAGGGTGAAACGGGCGGTGGCGTCGTCGCCGTCGCGCCGCAGCCCGAGGGGGCCCGAGGCCCCGGCGACCTGGAGGTACAGCCGGGTGCCCGGACCGTGGAAGACGACCGAGGCCTCGTCGGTCTGTTCGAACGTGTGGGAGGCGCGCCCGTAGTCGAATCGCGGCCGGCATGCGAGGTCGAAGTCCAGACTGCCCCGGACCACGCGCACCACGCGGACCAGCCGGTGCCGCCGCGTCGGGGTGGTGGTGTTCAGGGGGACCATGAAGTCGGCGACCTCGCCGACCCCGCCGGGCCCCATGTACCGGGTGACGAGCACCGCCGTGTCCGCCTGGTAGAGCTGGCGGACCACGGTGCCGGGCTCGTGGGCGAGGTCGGCGGAG
This sequence comes from Streptomyces yangpuensis, assembly GCF_024666385.1. Classification (NCBI taxonomy): domain Bacteria; kingdom Bacillati; phylum Actinomycetota; class Actinomycetes; order Kitasatosporales; family Streptomycetaceae; genus Streptomyces; species Streptomyces yangpuensis. The sequence continues at coordinate 548,406 of NZ_CP102514.1, read as the reverse complement.
AGTTTGCAGTAGCCCCCGCGCTCGCTGTCGAGGAGGGACGCGAAGACGCTGGGGGAGTCGAACCGTGGTGTGCACCACCAGTCGACCGTGCCCTGCGAGGACACCAGCGCGGCGGTCTGCAGGTCGCCGACCATTCCGTGATCGGCGATGGGCGGGTAGGCGTTCACGAGCGGCTCCCTCACCCCGTTGCGGGGACCAGGCAGCCCGGGCGCGCTGCACGCCCCTGACCGGGAGCCGTGCCGGCCCGCGATCACCGGGGTCTGCGGTGCCACGGACTGCCACGGTGCGTCGTCACATCAAGGGTGCCCCGGCCCTGTGGCCACCGCATTCCGGAGCCCGTCACGGCGGTCCCGGGGCCTTTCAGGCCGCCCTGCGGCGCAGGAGGACCCGGACGGCGATGCCGCAGAGCAGGAGGACTCCGGCGCCGGCACCGGCCCACAGCGCGATCTCGCCCACGGACCGGCCGTCGTCCCGCGCGGCGGCCGTCGCACCGCCGGTCCCGCTCTGCGTGCCGTCGCCGTTCGCAGCGGACGGCGCCTTCCCCTGGGTGGCGTCGTCACCGAAGAAGAACACCGGGCCGTTTCCGGGTCGCGGCGTGCCGGAGACGTCCACGGTCAGCGAGATCGGTACGAGGACGCCCTTCGCCTTGTCACCCGGTTCGGCGACCTGCGCCTGGATGTAGTACGTGCCGGGCACGTCGTACCCCTTGGAGGCGGAGCTCTTGGTGTCGTCCCCCTCGGTGATCTCCCAGGGCCCGCAGACCCGTTCGATGCGCCCGGTCCTGCCCCTGATCAGCTCGGTCAGGTTGTGGTCCGTGTTGCACTGTGCCGCTTCCCGCTGGGCGTTGTAGACGGTGACGCCCCACCCGGCGGTGGTGGCGTGCGGGAAGTCGGCCGGGATGTCCACGCCGGCCTTGACCGTCAGTTTCTGGCCGGCCTTCAGCTCCACCCGCCAGAAGGGGGCCTCGCCGACGGCGATCGACTGCCGGTGGGTACCCGGCCCGATGGGGGTGGCGCTGTTGAAGGAGAAGCCGCCCTCCGCGTCGGCACCGGTGCGGGGCTCCGGGGTCCGTGCTCCGGCCTGCTGGGTCGTGGCGTCGGCGATGCCGACGAGGAGCTCCACGGGCATCGGCTTGTCGCCGGACTTCGTCACGTCGTTCTCGACGATGATGCAGCCGGTGTCATCGGGAGCGGGCTCGTCGTTGCCCGATCCGGGCTTGCTGCGGCCTCCGGTGGTGATGACGTTCGCCCACCCCATCGACTGGTCGAACTCGCGCAGCCACGCGCGGGGTTGCCCGTCTCCCGGCGGACCGGCGGCGACGGTGATCATGGAGCCCCGCCCGTACCCCTGCTCGGCGACGGCCGTGGCACTGACCTGGAGCCGCTGGTCGGTCCGCTTCTTGACCTTGTAGTAGAGGTCGCGTCCCCCGGTGAACTTGTCGAGGTACTGGCCGGGTGCGACCAGCGGAGCGTCCTGGCAGCCGTTCAGGGAGCCGGAGACCGGCTTTCCGGTGGCCTGGTAGGTCCGCCACCCCTTGCGGAACAGGGTGCCCAGGTTGCCGGTCAGCGAGTCGGCGTCCTGGGCGTCCGCGTACGAGCCGCCGGTCACGTCGGCGATGCACTTCAGCTGCGTGCGCGCCGAGGAGGGCGTGCGGAAACCGACGACGTCCACGGCGAGGTCGACCCCCTGGGCCTTCAGTTCGCGGGCCACGTCGCACGGCGGGGGCGGCGCGCAGGTGTCCTCCCCGTCCGAGACCAGGACGATCCGGCGGTTGCCGGTCGTGCCGAGGTCCTTGGCGGCTTCGCGGAGGTAGACGCCGATCGGCGTGAACCCGGCCGCCGTGAAGCCCTCGACCCGCTTCTTGGCGTCGGCACGCGCCGCCCGGTCCATCGCGGCGACCGGCAGGACCTGCTGCGTGTCGGCGCAGCCCTGCTTCTTGTCCTGTCCGGGATAGGTGGCGCCATAGACGCGCAGCCCCAGCGGGGCCTGCTCGGGAGCGGTCTCGATGATCCGGGTGACCGCCTGCTTGGCGGCGGCGAGGCGGGTCCGGCCGCCCGCGTCGTTCTCGTTCATCGACCCGGACAGGTCCAGGACCAGGACGATCCGGGCGGGCTCCGGAGTCTCGGGCGCCGCGGGGGAGGCGCTCGCCGCCGGCGCCAGGAGCGCGGTGAGCAGCAGCACGGGAAGGGCGGCGAGCACGCGACGTCGGCGTGGGCTCGGATGCATGAAGGTGATCTCCAGGAGGTTCGTCCGTCGGCCCCTGGGCGGTAAGCGGTCAGGGAACGGGCGCTCGGGGACGGTGGGACGTGTTCTTGCGCCGGGCACCAGCGCAGCAGAATGTGATCATCTTTTCCAGGGTCCATGAGTGCAGACAATGGAAGGCCGCAGCCGTCGCCGCGGCGCGAGCGGAAGGTGCCGGATGAAGCCGTCGGCTGGTGAACGAGGCCGCCTCAAGGGGATTCTGCGGGCGCGCCGGGCCGCCATCGACCCCGTGGAGGCGGGGTTCCCCCAGCGCCGGCCCGGTCCGGGCAGGCGGGCCGCCGGTCTGAGCCAGGAACAGATGGACGTGCTGCTGACGCGCACCCCGGGCACGTACAACCGGTTCGAGAACGGTCAGATCGGCCGCCCCGGCAGCGATCTCCTGACCGCGGTCGCGCGGACGCTGCGGCTCGACGAGCCGGAGTGGGCGTTCCTGTGGCTGGTCATGCGCAGGGAGAGCCCGCCGCACCCCCTGCACGGCAGCGCGGGGACGTCCATCGCCGGGGCCTGGCAGCGGGTCACCGACCACATCCGGGGCGCGCTGGCGTACGTCAACGACGCCGAATGGAACGTCATCGTGCACAACGAGGAGTTCCGTCGCTTCTTCCCCCGCGGCCAGGCGCCTTCCAACATCATGCGCTGGATGCTGCTGACCCCCGAGGCCCGCACCGACGTCCTGATGGACTGGGAGACCGTGTGGGCGCCGGCCATGATGCCCCACCTCAAGCACAGTGTGGAGCTGCGCCCGGGGAACCCGGCGCTCGGCCGCCTCGCGCGCGACGTCCTCGACGACCCCGTGACCGGACCCCTCTACCGGGAGCACGCCGGTGCCCCCATCCCGTACCACGACGGTTCCGAACTCCCCGTCCGGCACGCCGTCCACGGCCCCGGCCGGCTCACCACCTGCCTCGCCGAACCGGTGACGGCTCCCGGGGCCCGCATCAACCTCAGCTTCTACACGCCCGCGGACGCGCCCTGACCCCTGCGGAGGGTCTCGACCCGCTGCTCGATCGCGGTGATCAGCGCCTCGACCCGGGCCCGGAAGATCTCGTCGTCCGTCACCTCGGCCAGCTGTGTGCTCAGCCGGGTGATGTTCGGGAACCCCTGGGCGTCGACCAGGCGGTACTCACGGCTCCATGAGGCCTCGTCGGCCGCCCTGACGTCCGGGTCGAACAGCAGGTAGGCGGCGCGCTGGCCGACGTACGCCAGGAGCGAGTCGCCGACCATGCGGTAGTGGACGGCCGCCTCGGCGCCGTCCAGCCCGGCCTCCATGACGGCGCCGAGGATGAGCTCGACCACCCGGAACTCGTTCGGCCGCCGGGTGGTCCGGCTGGCCATGGTCGAACCGACCACCGGGTACTTCAGCGCGACCTCCAGCGAGCCGTCCGCGAGCGCCCGCAGCCGGCCCTTCCAGTCGAGGCCCTCGGGAATGCGGTCGAGGACCTCGCCCAGCGTGCGGTCGGCGACGGACAGCAGGAGCTCGTCCTTGTCGCGGAAGTGCCGGTAGATCGCCGTCGGGTCGGCGCCGAGCTCCTCGCCGAGGCGGCGGACGGTGAAGGCGTCCTCGCTGCCGCGGGCGGCGATGCGCAGGCTCGCCTCGATGATCGCGTCCGGTGTGAGCTGGCTGCCCGCACGCTTGGACCGGACTGGGGTGTCGGATGGCTTCGGCATGGTGCGGCCAGTGTATCGATGCGGAACGGAGTTGGCGCAACATCGTTGACAACAGTGTTGCGCTCCCGTTCACTCCTCCTCAACAACAAGCCGAGCGGGTCCGCCCGCCGAGCCGGAGGATGCGTCGATGTCCAAGAACAGCCAGCGGGCCGACACCGTATTCGTGGGCGGGAAGGTGTTCACCGGGGCCGGTCCGGCCCCCGTCGACGCCGCCGTCGCCGTGGGCGGCGGACGGATCCTCGCCGTCACCGACGAGAGCGCGGTGCGTTCCCTCGCGGACGCGGACACCGAGGTGGTCGACCTGCGCGGTGGACTGCTCGTCCCCGGCTTCCAGGACGCGCACGTCCACCCGGTCGTGGCCGGAGCGCAGATGCTCGGCTGCGATCTGAGCGCGGAACGCACCATCGACGGCTATCTGGAGGTGGTGGCCGGCTACGCGGGGCGGCACCCCGGAGCCGCGTGGATCCGCGGCGGCGGCTGGTCCATGGACGCCTTCCCCGGCGGCACACCGACGCGCGCCATGCTCGACGCGGTGGTACCGGACCGGCCCGTCATGCTCACCAACCGCGACGGCCACGGCGCCTGGGCCAACACCCTCGCCCTCGAACTCTCCGGCGTCGACCGCACCACCCCCGACCCGGTCGACGGCCGGATCGAACGGGAGCCCGACGGCACCCCCGCCGGCACCCTCCAGGAGGGCGCCATGGACCTCGTCGCCCGCCACGTGCCGATCGCCACCCCGGACGAGGCGTACGCCGGTCTCCTCGCCGCCCAGGAGCACCTCTTCTCCCTCGGCGTGACCGGCTGGCAGGATGCCATGATCGGCGCCTTCCCCGGCAACCCCGACAACTACGGCGTCTACCTGCGCGCCGCCCGCGAGGGCTCGCTCCGCGCACGCGTCGTCGGCGCCCTGTGGTGGGACCGCGAACGCGGCCTGGAGCAGATCCCCGAACTGGAGGAACGCCGCCGCGCCGGCCGGGTCGGCCGCTTCGACGCCACCAGCATCAAGATCATGCAGGACGGCATCGCGGAGAACTTCACCGCCGGCCTGCTGGAGCCCTACCTCGACCGCTGCGGCTGCGCCACGGCCAACTCCGGCCTCAGCTTCATCGATCCGGGCCTCCTCACCGAGGCCGTGACCAGGCTCGACCGCTCCGGCTTCCAGCTCCACTTCCACGCGCTCGGCGACCGCGCCGTACGGGAGGTGCTCGACGCCCTCACCGCGGCCCGCACCGCCAACGGGGCCAACGACAACCGCCACCACCTCGCCCACCTGCAACTCGTCCACCCCGACGACATCGGCCGGTTCGCCGCCCTGGGCGCCGCCGCCAACATCCAGGCGCTGTGGGCCGCCCACGAACCGCAGATGGACGAGCTCACGATCCCCTTCCTCGGACCCGAACGGGCCGCCCTCCAATACCCCTTCGGGGACCTGCTGCGCGCCGGCACCCGCCTGGTCGCCGGCAGCGACTGGTCGGTGAGCAGCCCCAACCCCCTCTGGGGCATCCACGTGGCCGTCAACCGTGCCGTGCCCGTCGAGGACCTCGACCCCGCCCGGACCTCCGGGCCCATGCCCCCGTTCTTCCCGGAGCAGGCCCTCACCCTCGCGCAGGCGCTGACGGCCTACACCGCGGGCAGCGCCTGGGTGAACCACCTCGACGACGTCACCGGCACCGTCGAGGCGGCCAAGTACGCCGACCTCGTCGTCCTCGACCGCGACCCCTTCGCCCGTCCCGCCGAGGAGATCGCCGAAACCCGCGTCCTGCGAACGTACCTCGGCGGGGAAGCCGTCTTCACCGCGAAGGACTGAACGGCCCGCCACCCGCCGGCCCGCCACCCGCCGGCCCGCCACCCGCCACCGGCCGCGGGCCACCGGCCGGCCCGCCACCGCCCGTGCCGCCGTCCCCGCCACCGGCCGCGCGCCACCCACCCCACCACGCTCACCCCTCAGGGAGCCAGACGATGTCACCAGCCACATCGGGAACCCCGCCGCGCCGCCGCGGCGGGATCCGCACCACCGCGACGGTCGCCCTCGCCGCGGCCGCGCTGCTCGTCACCACCGCCTGCACGGGCCCCGGCCCCACCGGCCGGGGGAAGGACGCCGCCACCGCCTTCCAGCTCACCGACAGGACCCCCGCCCCCGCCGGCGACGTCGACTCCTTCACCTGGTCGATCTACGCGGAGCCGACCACCCTCGACTACGCCCACGCCTACGACTTCCCGCCCAACCAGATCCTCGCCAACGTCTGCGAGAGCCTGCTGCGCTGGAACCCGGACCTCACGACCTCGCCCAACCTCGCGACCTCGTACACCAACCCCACCCCCACCACCTGGGTCTACCAGATCCGCCCCGGCGTCCGCTTCCACGACGGGACCACCCTCACCGCCGACGACGTGGTGGCCTCCCTGCGCCGCAACCTCGACCCGCAGACGGCGAGCGTCTGGGCCAACTCCTTGCGCAACGTCAAGTCCGTCGACCGCACCGGGCCGCTGGAGGTCACCGTCATCCTTTCGCGGCCCGACTCGACCTTCAACAAGTACCTCGCCGCGGGCCCCGGCACCGTCGAGTCCGCCGCCACCATCGCCGCCTCCGGCAACGACTACGGCAATCCGCGGACCGGCGTGAACTGCACCGGCCCCTTCTCCTTCGGCTCGTGGACCTCCGGCCAGTCGCTCACCCTCAAGCGTTTCGACGACTACTGGAACCCCGCGCTCAGGGCCAGGGCCGGCCAGGTGAAGTTCGTCTTCCTCGCCGACGCGACCACCCGCGTCGACGCCTTCCGGAGCGGCGAGGTCGACGGCGGCTGGATGGTCCCGGCCGACGCCTACGCCGGGCTGCGCCACACCAAGGCCGGAACCCTCTACTTCGGCCGCAACACCACCGTCGCCGACGAGGTCGTCAGCAACCTCAAGGGCCCGCTCGGCGACGCCCGCGTACGCCGGGCCCTCCTCATGGCCATCGACCGCGAGGGCATCCTCAAGGCCGGCGTCGGCGGGGTCGGCGAGGTCGCCCACTCCCTCGTCACCGACAACCTGTGGACCGACGCCCCCGGCGCGACCCGCGAGGCGATCCGGCGCGACCTGCCCCGCTACCCCTACGACCCGGCCAAGGCCAAGGCGCTCGCCGCCGAAGCGGGAGTGAACGGGCAGAAGATCGTGATAGCGACGAGCCCGCTGGACTCCCAGACGACCATCATCACCCAGGCCGTCGCCCAGGCCGCCACGGCCATCGGCCTCAAGCCGCAGATCGACTCCGTCTCCGCCGAGAAGTACTCCACCCTCTTCACCGACCCCGCCGCACGCGAGGGCGTCGACCTCTTCCTCACCTTCTGGAACACCTCCATCACCGACCCGCTCGACATGTACGGGGTCCTGCGGTCCGACGCGTTCAGCAACTACGGCGGCTGGTCCGACCCCGCCTTCGACGCGGCCGTCGACCGGGCCGTCGCCGCCCACGACCCCGCCGAGCACACCGCCGCCAACGCCGAGGCCCAGCGCATCGCCCTGCGTGAGCTGCCCTGGCTGCCTCTCTACACCCAGCCCGTGAGCGTCTTCCTCGGCAAGCGCATCACCGGCGTCCAGCCGTCCATCGCCTACCTGTACTACCCGTGGGCCGCCGAGATCGGGGCGAGCGGATGACCGCCGCCGCGGCACGGGCCGTACGGATCCTGCGCAGACTGGCCGGGATGGCGGCGACCCTGCTCGTCACCTCCTTCCTCGTCTTCTCCTCCCTGTTCCTCGCACCCGGCGACCCGGCCTCCTTCCTGGTGAAGGGGCGCAGCGCCGGCCCGGAGGAACTCGCCGAGATCCGCCGCCAGTACGGCTTCGACGAACCGTTCCTCGTCCGGTACTGGCACTGGCTGGAGGGCGTCCTCCACGGCGACCTGGGCCGCTCGTACCTCCTCCACCAGGACGTCTCCTCCGTCATCTGGTCGCGGCTGCCCGCGTCCCTGCTGCTCATCGGCGTCTCGGCCCTGATGATCGCCGTCTTCGGTATCGGCTCGGGCATCGTCGGCGCTCTGCGCCGCGGATCGCGCACCGACCGGTCCCTCATGCTGCTGGTCACGGTCGGGGCCGCCGCACCCGCCTTCGTCGCGGCCCTCCTGCTCAGATCGGTCCTGGGTGTGCACCTGGGCTGGTTCCCGACCATCGGCAACGGCACCGGCCTCCTCGACCGGCTCCACCACGTCGTCCTCCCGGCCGCCGCACTGTCCGTGACCTTCATGGCACTGGTGGCCCGGGTGACCCGCTCGGCGATGCTGGACGAACTGCGCCGCGAACACGTGGAGGTCGCCCTGAGCCGCGGCACACCCCGCGCCACCGTCATCAGGCGCCACGTGCTGCGCAACGCGCTGGGGCCGATCGTGACGGTGTCGGCCCTCCTGGTGTCCGGCATGCTGGTCAGTACCGCGATCGTCGAGACCGCCTTCGGGATGTCCGGAGTGGGCTCCCTGCTCGTCCAGTCGGTGGACCAGCTCGACTTCCAGGTCGTCCAGGCCATCGTGCTGCTCGTCGTGGCCGCCTTCGTCGTGGTCAACGCCCTCGTCGATCTGGTGCACCCGCTGATCGATCCGCGCCTGGCGGCAGCGGGGAGCGCACGATGAGCACGCACACCGCACCGAAGGCCGCCGCCCGCGGCCCCCTGACCCGGCTGCGCGTCCTCGGCGGCGGCCGGCTCCGGCAGACCTGCCTGGTCCTGCTGGTCCTGTTCGTCCTGGTGGCCCTGCTCGCGCCGTGGCTCACCCCCCACGACCCGGCGTTCGGCCGCCTGGGCGACACCCTCCTCGGCCCCGGCGCGGACCACTGGCTGGGCACCGACCAGGGCGGCCGCGACACCTTCTCGGCACTGATCGCGGGCACCCGCACCAGCCTCGCCGGCCCCCTCGCGGTGGTGGTCTTCTCCACCGTGCTGGGCACCGCCGTGGGCCTGTTCACCGCCTGGCGCGGCGGCTGGATCGACGCCCTGACCGCCCGTGTGCTCGACATCGTGTTCGCGTTCCCCGCGCTGCTGCTCGCCATCCTCGCCGTGGCCCTCTTCGGCAAGGGCATGACCGCCCCCGTCATCGCCATGGCGATCGCCTACATGCCGTACACCGCGCGACTGGTGCGCGGCCTCGCGGTGCAGGAGAAGGCCCGCCCGTACATCGCCGCCTACCGGGTCCAGGGGCACTCCGCGCTGTTCGTGACGGTCCGCAGGATGCTCCCGACCCTGGCCCCGACCCTGCTCGCCCAGTCGACGGTGAACTTCGGGTACGCCCTGCTCGACCTCGCCGCCCTCTCGTTCCTGGGGCTCGGTGTCCAGCCGCCGGCCCCCGACTGGGGCGCCATGATCAACCAGGGGCAGGCCGCCGTGCTCCAGGGCCGGCCGCTGTCCGCGATCGCCCCGGCCGTCGCGGTCGTCCTGGTGGTCGTCGCCTTCAACGTCGTCGGGGAGAGCCTCGGCGACCGGCTCGCCGGGAGGGACTCCTGATGCCGCTGCTCGCATACGACGCGCTCGGCGTCACCCTGCCCGGCGCGGCCCGGCCCGTCCTGGACGGCGTCGACCTGCGGGTCGGCGCCGGGGAGGTCGTCGCCCTCGTCGGCGAGTCCGGCTCGGGGAAGTCGGTCACCGCCCGCGCCGCCCTCGGCCTCTTCCCCGCCGGCGCCGAGATCACCGGCCAGGTCCGCGTCGCCGGCACCGCCGTCGTCGGCGCCGGCCCCGCAGCCCTGCGCGACATCCGTACGAACAAGGCCGCGATGATCTACCAGGACCCCCGCGCCGCCCTCAACCCCGTACGCCGTGTCGGGGACTTCCTCACCGAGCCGCTGCGTCTGGCCCACGGCTGGTCCCGGGCCCGGGCCGCGGTCCGGGCGGCCGAACTGCTCGACGCGGTCGGCCTGCCCGACCCGGTCCGGCACCTGGAGCAGTACCCGCACGAGCTCTCCGGTGGCATGCTCCAGCGCGTCGTGATCGCCGCCGCCCTCACCACCGAACCACAGCTCCTGCTCTGCGACGAACCCACCACCGCCCTCGACGTCAGCACCCAGGCCGAGATCCTCGCCGTGCTGGGCCGGCTCCAGCGCGAACGCGGCCTCGGCCTCCTCCTGATCACCCACGACATCGAACTCGCGGCCGCCGTCAGCGACCGGATCCACGTCCTGTACGCGGGCAGGATCGTCGAAACGGCGCCCGTCGGGGAGCTCTTCGCCGCGCCCCGCCACCCGTACACCGCGGGCCTGCTCGGCTCCACGCCGCCCCTGCACGGCCCGCTCGCCCGCCTCACCCCCATCCCCGGCGCCCCCCTGGGCCTGCTGGAGTCCGCCCCCGGCTGCGCCTTCGCACCCCGCTGCCGCTTCGCCGAGCCGGGCCGCTGCGACCGGTCCGCGCCGCTGCCGGAGCGGCACGGCCGGGCCGAGGTGGCCTGCCACCGCACCGCCGAACTCGCCGCGGCGGCGCCGGACCCGGCTGCATCCCCCGAGTCCCGCAAGGAGGACACGTGACCACCGCTCCCACCCCCGCGCCCGCTCCCACTTGTGTGCCGGCTCCCGCCGCCGCGCCCGCGCTCCTGGAGGTCGGCGGTCTGCGCAAGACCTACCGGACGGGCGGCACCGAGGTCGTCGCGGTCGACGACCTCACCTTCACCCTCCCGCCCGGCGGCGCCCTCGGCATCGTCGGCGAATCCGGATCCGGGAAGACCACCACCGCCCGGATGCTCGTCGGCCTCGAACGCCCCGACGCGGGCCGGATCCTCGTACAGGGCGAGCCGTTGGCCGCCTCCGTACGCGGGAAGGCGGCCCGGCTGGCCCGGGCCAAGGCCGTCCAGATCGTCTTCCAGGACCCCTACCTCTCCCTGGACGCCCGGATGACCATCGGCGCGACGATCGACGGCGTACTGAGGCTCCACGGCTCCCGCGACCCGGCCGCCCGGTCCGCCCGGGTCCGGGAACTGCTGGCCCAGGTGGGCCTGGGCGACCGGGAGGCGGCCGCCCTGCCCCGCCACCTCTCGGGCGGGCAGCGCCAGCGCGCCGCCATCGCCCGGGCGCTCGCGGTCCGGCCCGCCGTCCTGGTGCTCGACGAGGCGGTCTCCGCCCTCGACGTGTCCGTACAGGCACAGGTCCTCAACCTGCTGTCGGACATCCGGCGCGACACGGGCATCGGGCTGGTCTTCGTCAGCCACGACCTGGCGGTGGTCCGCTACGTCTGCGACGAGGCGCTGGTCATGTACCGCGGCCGGACCCGGGAGCACGGCCCGGTCGCCGAACTCCTCACCGCGCCCGGCGACCCCTACACCAGGCTGCTCCTGGCGTCGGTACCCCGCCCGGGCTGGGACCCCGGCTCGATCGGCTCGCGCCGCAGGGCCCTCGACCCGAAACGCCTTCCGGCGTAGGGCGGGGAACGCCGGGCGAACGCCATGGGAACGGCGCATGGCGGGGGAGCGGCCTCCCGGGGCGCCCCGCAGACATCCGTTCGGGGGATTCGGGGCGCCCGGCGCACGCGGAAGCCGCTTGCGTGCTCCACGATCGGCGGGTGCAACCCCGGAGGGAGGACCCCATGAGCACCCCGTTCGCGTCCGCCGCCCCCTACTACGCCCGCTACCGGCCCCCGTACCCGCGGGAGTTCCACGACCTGCTCGCGGACCGCTTCGTGCTCGACGGCTCCCAGACCGTCCTGGATCTCGGCGCCGGCCCCGGCACGCTCGCTCTGCCCCTGGCCCCGCTGGCCGACCACGTGTACGCCGTGGACCCGGAGCCGGCGATGCTCGCCGAGGGGACACGGCTCGCCGAGGAGCGCGGCCTCACGAACATCTCCTGGCTGCGCGGCGACGACGCCGCCGTCACCCGGCTGTGCCTGCCCCGGATCGACCTGTGCGTCATCGGCAGGGCCTTCCGCCGGATGGACCGGGCGCGGGTGCTGACCGACCTCGACGAGGTGCTCGCGCCGCGGGGCGGGCTCGCCGTCGTCGCCGGCCTGCACCGGCCCGGCGCACGGCGGCCGGCCTGGCTGACCGTGGTCGACGAGGTGCGCGCACGCTTCCTCGGAACCGGCGGGGCCGACGGGGACGGCCGGGAGGACGCCGAGATCCGGGATGACGGCGAGGACTGGGTCGAGCTGGGCGACCTCCTCGCGAAGTCGCCGCTCTCGCGCGTCGAGACCCACCAGTGGGACCAGACCGTCCGCCGCACCGTGGACGAGGTGGTCGGCCTCCAGCTCTCGCTCCCCTCTTCCGGCCCGGCCGTGCGGGGCGACCGCACGGCAGCCTTCGGTACGGAGCTGCGCCGGGCCCTGCTCGACCACGATCCCGGCGGCACCTACGTCCGGACCCTCCGTATCGGGGCCGCCGTCGCCACCAGGCCGCGGCGCTGACCGGGGCGGGCCGCGACCGCGGCCGGGCTCAGCGGCCGGGCTCAGCCGCCGGGCTCAGCGGGCGGGCTCAGCCGCCGGGCTCAGCGGTCGAGTTCGGCGCCGTCGAGTTCGGCGAGGAGTTCGCTTTCGTAGCCGGTGCTCAGGCCGGCCCGGCGGACGCGGTCCAGGCCCTCGGCGCGCTCCCACTCCAGGAGGTCCGCGAGCATCTCCGCGCGCGGCCGGTGCCGCAGCCCCGCCGCGCGCGCCGCGGCACCGCTGCGGGCGGAGAAGCCCGCCCACCGCGGGTCGGTCATCCACATGGCCAGCGACTCCGGTCCCATGAACGGCGCGACCTTCCGGTCCAGGAACCACTGCGGGTCCGCCGTCGCCACCTCCCCGGTGTGCCCGGCCACGCGGCGCGACAGGCCGACCCACTCGTCGAACGGCACGACGGGCCCCACCGCGTCGAAGGTCCCGACCGTGCCCTCCCGCGCCAGGTCCAGCAGCCATCCCGCGAGATCACGCACGTCCACCACCTGCGTCGGCAGGCCGGGGGAGTGCGGCACGAGCATCGGCTGGTCCACCGTGCGGGCGGCGCGCGCCACCCAGTACCCCGACCGCCCGGTGTGGTCTCCCGGGCCGCCGATCAGTCCGGCCCGGGCGACGACGAGCCGGTCCCCGACCGCCGCGCGTACGGCCGCTTCGCAGGCGACCTTGGCCTCCCCGTACTCCTCCCGCCCCACGTACTGCTGCTCCGTGGGCGCGAGGAGCGCGGCCGACTCGTCGCCGCCGACCGTGCCGTGGTCGGCGTAGGCGCTGACGGACGAGACGTACGTCCAGTGCCGGGCCCGTTCCGCCAGCGCCACCAGCGCGTCGCGGACGAACGCCGGCTGCCAGGACACCTCCAGTACGGCGTCCCAGTCGCGGTCCAGGAGACCGGCGTAGGCGACGGCCCCGTCCTGCCGGTCCGCCGCCACCAGCCGTGCGCCCGGCGCCACTTCGCCGCTCTCGCCGCGGGCCAGGCACGTCACGTCATGGCCGCGTTCCACCGCCTGCCGGGTGATCTCACGCCCCAGCCACGCCGTTCCGCCCAGTATCAGAAGCTCCATCCGTCCACCCCAGCACACCGGGGCCGCCGACCGTGAACCGGTTCGCGGTCGGCGAAGGACGTGGGCGCCGCGCCTGCCTCACAGATCGCGGCGCATGCAGACGCGGGGCCACCGGTCCAGCCCGTGCGCCGCCTCGCGCGCGCGGATCTCCCGCAGGCCCGGAGTGAGCGCCTCCGCGGCGAGGGGACGGAAGCCGCAGCGGACGTAGTACGGGGCGTTCCACGGGACCTCGGTGAAGGTGGTGAGCGTCAGCGCGGGCACGCCCTCGCCCACGGCGACCGCGGCGAGGTGGTCCAGCAGGGACCGGCCGATGCCACGGCGGGCGTGGTCCGGGTGCACGGACACCTGCTCGACGTGGAGGTTGCCCTCCACACGTTCGGCTATGAGGTAGCCGACCGGGGCGTCGGCACCGTCCACCGCCACCCAGGCCAGCCCCGCCTCCCGGTAGGGGGCGAACTCGCCGAGCGTCAGCGGCTCGTCGTCGGCGATCTCCGGCATTCCGATGTCCCGGAAGCAGCGTCCGGCCGCCCTCTCGATGTTCTGGAGGATCGTCAGTTCGTCAGTGTGGACCGCGCGTACAGGCATGGGGCATTGTCCGCGCGGAACCTTCCGGACGCACAGCGGTTTTCGCCGCGGCCGCGGTGGTCTGTGCTCCGTCCGAGTTCACTTCGGGTGCCCGTTCGGCCCCAGGGCCGAGCGCATGATCATCATGTTGGCTCCCCATCTGTTTGATACGGCTATGCCACGAATGCGACGGACACAACCGACGAAGGCGTGGGGCGCCGTGGCTGCGGTGACGGGGGCCATGCTGGTCGTCGCCGCAGCGCCGGGCCGGGCCCCCGATGCGACCTCATCGGACACCACCCCCGCGGGCCACGCGCGCGAAGCCGCGGTCACCCTGCTGGTGGGGAGGGTGCTCGAAGGGTCCCGCGGGGCCGGCGAAGGGCGGTGCGCCGCCCGGGTGCTGCAGCCCGGGCTGTGCGACGGCTGGCAGGAGCAGCGGGTACGGGCCACCGCACGCGGCGTGGGGTCCGTACTGAAGGAGCCGGCCTTCGCCGACGCCGCCTGGGCGGAGGTGCGGCCCACCGACGCGGGCGGGCCCCTGGAGATCACCCTCGGCGAACCGGGCCGGATCACGGACGTGACCGTGCGGGACGGACACGGCCGCCACCTGGCCGGTGCACTGGGCCCGCACAACGACCGCTGGCTCAACACCGAGTCGCTGCGCGCCGGGGAGACGTACACCGTGCAGGTCGGCGCGCAGGACGCGGCCGGCAGCCCGGTCGGCGTCACCATGGCCTTCCGTACCGCGCCCCCCGCGGACGGGGGCAGGCTGACCGTCGAGTTCGGGCCGGGCCCGGGCACCTACGGGGCCGGGGAGATCGTGACGGCCGCCCTCAGCCGGCCGGTCCCCGCCGACGACCCCGTGGCGCGCGCCCGGCTGGAACAGGCGCTGGAGGTGACCTCGGAGCCGCACGTCGAGGGCGCCTGGCACTGGGTCGACGCATCGACCCTGCACTTCCGTCCCCGTACGTACTGGCCCGCGCACACGGTGGTCCGCGTCCGCAGCGGACTGGACGGGGTCGAGGTCGGTGACCAGGCCTACGGCGGCCCCTCGGAGGACCTGCAGTTCACCATCGGGGACCGGATCGAGGCCGTCACCGACTCCGCCACCCACCGGATGACCGTACGCCGCAACGGACGCGTGATCAGGACCATCCCGGTCACCACCGGCAAGGAGGGGTTCAGGACCCGCAGTGGCATCAAGGTGGTCCTGCGCAAGGAGTCCAAGGTCCGTATGCGCGGCGACACCGTCGGCATCAAACGCGGCACCAAGGAGTTCTACGACCTGCCCGTCTCCTACGCGACCCGGGTGACCTGGAGCGGCGAGTACATCCACGCCGCGCCCTGGTCGGTCGAGGCGCAGGGCGAGGAGAACGTCAGCCACGGCTGTACGGGGATGAGCACAGAGAACGCCGCCTGGTTCTTCGACACCGTCCGGGAGGGGGACATCGTGGAGGTGGTCAACAGCGGCGGCGAGAAGATGGCCCCCTTCAGCAACGGGTTCGGCGACTGGAACGTGGACTGGCGGAGCTGGCTGGCCGGCAGCGCACTGGCCGACGTCGACGCAGCCCCGCCCGGCTCCCCGCTCACCCCGTCCCGCCTGCACCCCACCACCTGACGGACCTGACGGACCTGACGGGGCGTCCGGGCGGCCCTGGCATACGATCACCCCATGATCCGAGGAGTGATGTTCGACTTCTCCGGCACGCTGCTGCGCATCGAGTCGATGGAGGAGTGGCTCGACGCGGGCCTGGCGGCGACCGGCATCCGGCTGTCCGACGAGGAGTTCCGCGAGACGGCGGGGCGGCTGACGGAGTACGGCGCCCTGCCGGGCGGCTCCGCGCCCCGGCGGATACCCCCGCACCTCGCAGCCCTATGGCAGGAACGGGACGTGAGCACCGATCAGCACCGGGCCGCCTACGGCGGTCTGGCGCTGGCCGCCGGCCTTCCCGCGCCGGAGCTGGCGCAGGCACTCTACGACCGCCACATGAGCCCGGCCGCCTGGCGGCCGTACCCGGACACCGTACCGACGCTGCGCGAGCTGCGGCGCCGGGGCGTCCCGGTGGCCGTGGTGAGCAACATCGGCTGGGACCTGCGGCCGGTCTTCCGTACGCACGGCCTGGACGAGCTGGTCGACGTGTACGTGCTCTCCTACGAGCTGGGCGTCCAGAAGCCCGATCCCCTGATGTTCCGGACCTCCTGCGACCTGCTCGGCCTGCCGCCCGGCGAGGTGCTGATGGTCGGCGACGACCGCACCGCGGACGGCGGCGCCGCGGCGCTCGGCTGCCCGGTGCACTTCGTCGACCACCTGCCTGTCGACCGGCGGCCGCACGGCCTCACACCCCTCCTCGACCGGCTGGGATAGACGCAGCCGGCGGGTCGCCGTCGACGTTCCACCGGGACGGCAGCGGCCCGTCGCAGAAGACGCACACGAAGTCGTCCTCGCGCACGATGCCGACCTCCCGGCATCCGGGGCACCGGCGGAACACCACCTCGTGCGTGTACCCGCCCGGGTGCCCGATCCCGGCCGCGCCCAGCGCGTCCGCGACGGCCGCCCAGGAGACGACGTCGGGGCAGTACCCGGTCGACTGGTTGCTGACCTCGTCGACCACCCACGCACCGGACGCCGCCCGGGAGAACCCCATCTCACCGGCGGCCAGGACGGCCGCGCCGCCCGCGCACACGACATGCTCGCCGCGCCGCGGCGCGAGCCGCAGCACACCGGTGGTGCCGACGACGAACGTGAACGGCTCGGCGAGCTCCCGCGCGGGCAGCGCGGAGAGCCACGCCTCGGCATCCGCCGCCGACCGGATGCCGCAGCCCCCGCTGCCCGGTCGGACCAGTGACAGCGGCCCGGCGGGCCCCACGTACCGGTAGGCCCGGTGGGGGCGCCCTCGTATGCCCATGGGGACACCGTAAATGACGCGCCCTCGAACGGGCGGTGTGCCATCCTCGACTTCATGATCGACACCCCGGCGAACGCCGACGACGCGGCCGCACTCAATCGCGCCATGTGGGAGACCCGGGCCCGGGTCCACGGCTCGACGGCCACCGACCGGTTCTACGACGTCGAGTCCTTCGTCGCGGGGCGCGAGACGCTCCACCTGCTGGAACGCGAGCTGGTCGGCGACGTCGCCGGCAAGGACCTGCTCCACCTCCAGTGCCACTTCGGCATGAACACCCTGAGCTGGGCCCGGCGGGGAGCCCGCGTCACCGGCGTCGACTTCTCGCCGACGGCCGTCGAACGGGCCCGCCTGCTGGCCGAACGGACCGGCCTGCCCGCCACCTTCGTCGAGGCCGACACCCAGCGGCTGCCGGACAGCCTGGCCGGCCGCTTCGATCTCGCCGTCGCCACCTACGGGATCCTGTGCTGGATCGGCGACCTCGACGCCTGGATGCGCGGCGCGGCCATGGCCCTCAGGCCCGGCGGCAGCCTGGTTCTGGTCGACCTGCACCCGGCCTTCCAGACCGTCGCCACGCTCCAACCGCTCGTCGTCGACTGGCCCTACGGCGGCGGCGAGCCCCACCGCGACACCGTCACCGGGACCTACGCCGAACCGGGCCTCAGCCTGCCGGCCCAGGACGTGATCGAATACCCGCACTCCCTCGGGGAGATCGTCACCGCGGCCGCGACCGCCGGCCTGACGGTGAAACACCTCGGCGAGCACATCGCCGCGGAGTTCGACCCCCGCGGCATCCTGCCCCAGGGTCCGGACGGCCTGTACCGGCTGCCGTTCGGTGACTCCCACCTCCCCGTCATGTACTCGCTGGTCGCCCGCGCCCCGCATCCGCACGCCCCCTGAGGGAGGCTCCGGCCGGCTCCGGCCGACACACCCCGCCGCGGGACTGTGGTGCCCGCGCACATGGGAACGGGCCACCGGCGTCGCCGATGATTCCCGCCATGACGAGCGCCAGCGCCATCCCTCCCGGCTTCCACGGGACAGCAGCCGCCGCAGGCATCGACCTGGCGGGCCGTACCGCCCTGGTGACCGGAGCCGGGAGCGGGATCGGGCGGGCGTGCGCCCTCGCGCTCGCCGGTGCCGGGGCCCACGTGCACGTGGTGGACGTCGACGCCGCGGCGGCCGCGTCCGTCGCCGCGTCGACCGGCGGCCGGGCCCACGTCGTCGACCTGGCGCAGGCCGCACCCGTCGGGGAACTCCCCGCAGAGGTCGACATCCTGGTCAACAACGCCGGGCTCCAGCACGTCGCGCCGCTGACCGACTTCCCCCCGGACCGGTTCGAACTCCTCCAGCGGGTGATGGTCCACGCCCCGTTCCTGCTGCTCCGCCGGACCCTGCCGTACATGTACGCCCGGGGCTGGGGCCGCGTCGTCAACATCTCCAGCGTGCACGGCCTGCGCGCCAGCGCGTACAAGGCGGGCTACGTGACCGCGAAGCACGCCCTCGAAGGGCTGAGCAAGGTCGCGGCCGTCGAGGGCGCCCCGCACGGAGTCACCAGCAACTGCGTCAGCCCCGGCTACGTCCGCACACCGCTGGTCGAGCGGCAGATCGCCGCCCAGGCGGCCGCCCACGGCCTCGACGCCGACCGCGTCGTCTCCGAGGTGATGCTCGGCCGCTCCGCCGTCAAACGGCTGATCGAACCGGAGGAGGTGGCCGCCGTCGTCCTCTGGCTCTGCGGTCCCCACACCGGCCACCTCACCGGCTCCTCCCTCCCCCTTGACGGCGGCTGGACGGCGACGTGACAAATGTAATGGTCCGTCAAGGTGCATCTACGTCCGAAGGTTGATGCCTGTTTCGTCCTGGCGGAGGAAGAGCCGCCGCGGACCCGGCGCGAAGAATCGACGTGTACCGATCACCGGCCCCACCGGGCCCGCGTCGAGGAGCCGCCATGAGCCACCCCCGTCCCGTCGTCCGTCCTGCCCGGCGCCTGCGCCGCGCGGCCTCGGCCACCGCTGTCGCCGTGGCCCTGCTGGCGGGGCTCGCCCCCGTCGCCAGTGCCGCGGGCACCGGCGGGCAGGCCGCCGAGGCGGCGGCCGCCGGTCGCCGCCTCGACCGGGCCGAGCTCCAGGCCGGGCTCGACGCGATCCGGGACGCGGGCGTGTACGGCATCTTCTCCGCGGCCCGTGACGGCCACCGGCGCTTCGACGGCGCCGCCGGCACCGCCGACCTCTCCACCGGGCGCCCGGTCCGTGCCGACCTCCGGCACCGCGTCGGCAGCGTCACCAAGACGTTCACCGCCGTCGCCGTCCTCCAGCAGAACGCCAAGGGCCGCATGGACCTGGACCGGCCGGTCGGCGACTACGTGCCCGACCTCCTGCCCGGCGAGCGCGGCCGCAAGGTGACCGTGCGCATGCTCCTCAACCACACCAGCGGCATCGAGGACTACATCGCGGACGCCTTCCCCTCCCTGCAGAAAGGCACCACCAGCAGCCTGGACGACCACCGCTACCGGACGATCCGCCCCGCCGAGCTGATCGGTTACGGCGTGGCCCGGCCCCAGCGGTTCGAGCCCGGCACCGACTGGTACTACTCCAACACCAACTACGTGCTGCTGGGCGAGATCCTGCGCAAGGTGACCGGCCAGGACCCGGAGCGGCTCATCGCCAAGGACGTCATCCGGCGCGCAGGCCTGCGCGACACCTACTTCCCCGGCACCGACCCCCACATCCGCGGTGCCCACGCCCGCATGTACGAGAGCTTCTACGGGATCATCGACCCGCCGCGCGACTACAGCGTCTACAACATGACCTGGGGCGGCACCGCGGGAGCACTCGTCTCCACCCCGCAGGACCTGAACACCTTCTACCGGGCCCTGCTCACCGGTGACCTCCTGCCGCGCCGCCAGCTCGACCAGATGCGCACCACGTACGAGGTCAAGAGCGAGAAGGGAGAGGTGGTCCTGCGCTACGGCCTCGGCATCTACTCCCTGGACACCCCGTGCGGCCCGGCCTGGGGCCACGACGGGGGCGTCTGGGGCGCCGGCACCATGGCCCTGTCCAGCCCGGACGGCACCCGGCAGGTCGCCCTCGGGTACAACCTGATGAAGTATCAGCGCATCAACGAGGCGGGCACCGCGTTGAACCCGCACCCGGCCGACGCCGCCATGACGGACTACCGCGACCAGGCCCTGTGCGGCAGGACCGTGCCGAAGCCGCCGCGGGCACCGCAGGTTCCCCAGCACGGCTCCGTCGAGCCCCCGGCACCTCTGTCGCCGGCCCTTCCGGCCCTTCCGGCCCTCCCGCCGCTCCCCGCTCGCTGAGCCGGCGCAGTTGCCGTACGGGTCACCCGGCCGCCTCCTGCGGGGGCGGCCGCAGGCGCAGGCGGGCGGCGAGCACGGCGACGTCGTCCTCGGCGTGCTGCGCGTCCAGGCCGGCGCAGGCCGCGTCCACCACGTCCGCGACCGCGCAGCCGACGCCCATGCGGAGCGCGGCGAGCCGGGCCAGCGAGGTGTCGATGTCCTCGCCGCGGCGTTCCACCAGCCCGTCCGTGTAGAGCAGGACCGTCTGGTCCGCCGTGAAGGGCAGGGCGACGGCCTCGTACCCGCCGACACCCGTGCCCAGCGGCGGCCCGACGGGCACGTCGAGGAGTGTTCCGGGGCGGTCCGCGGTGAAGACCACGGGCGGCAGGTGCCCCGCGCTCGCGTACGCGGCCGTGCCGCGGGCGGGATCGACCCGGACGATGAGGCAGGTCGCGGGGCGGCGGTCGTCCTCCTCCGCCGCCGACGCGTCCAGCCGTCGCAGGACGCGGTGCGGGGCGAGATCGGTGGAGGCCACGTCGCGCAGGACGGAGCGGTAGACGTTCATGTCGACGGCGGCCTCCAGGCCGTGGCCCATGACGTCCCCGACCACCAGCAGAGTGCGGCCGAAGTGGAGCCGCACGGTTTCGAACCAGTCGCCGCCGACGAGGGCGCGGGAGCCCAGCGGCAGGTAGCGGCTGGCGATCTCCAGGTTCGGATGGGGCCGGCCCGGCTCGGCGACCAGCGCCCGCTGCAGGTCGAGCGCGACCCTCTCGGTGTCGGCGAGGCGGCGTGCGTGCCCGACGTGACCGCACGCGAGGCGCGCCGTGAAGCGCAGCATCGCCGTCTCGTCAGGGCTGAAGGGGGCGTGCGCGCGGGCCGCGAGCAGCCGTCCGTAGACCTCGACCTCGACCTCGCTGTCGCCCTCGCCGTGGGCGGGGCGTGTCAGTGGGACCGATTCGACGTGTCCCGACGCGGCCCGGCCGCCCGGGCGGTCCAGAAGGCCCGCCGTGTCCCCCGCGGCGGCCACGCGACCACTGAGGGGGCCGCTGCCGGTCAGCTCCACAGCGGCGGCGTCGCACAGGCCCCGGAGCAGGAACGAGGCCAGCTCCCGCCAGATGGCGCGTTCGTCGGACGAGGTTCCGATCCGCTCGACGGCCTCGTACGCCGCGCGCAGCCGCGCCTCCGGGCCGTCGCCGTCCGGCACCATGGTCCCAAGCCCCGAACCGGCAGGGCACCCCCTACGCCCCGTCCGCCTCCAGCACGGAGAGGATGTTCCCGGCCGGGTCCTTGAACCAGGCGATCGGGGGTCCGCCCTCCTCGCGGCAGATGCCCTTCGCGTCCTGACGGAAGCCGTCGTACCGTTCGAAGGCCACACCGCGCGAACCGAGGTCGTCGACGGCCCGCTCGATGTCGGGCACCGGGAAGTTCAGCACGGTGAAGGTCGCCGGGGCGTGGTTCTCCTTGGGGTACACCAGGACGTCTGTACCGCCGCCGAGGTGCAGGGACAGCAGCCCGTTGTCCTCGGAGACCCGCAGGCCGAGGGTCGAGCCGTAGAAGTCCTTCGCGGTGTCGACGCTGTCGACCGAAAAACCGCTGAATGCCTTGCTGTCTCCCAGCATGGTCTCTCCTTCCGCGCGTCCCGTCACGGCTCCATCGTCCCCCCGAACCCGGGCGACCGCAGGGCCGCCCCGGAGCACAGTTCGGCCAACGACATCGGCGCGTGCCGGGCCGGCCAGGCGCCGATGCGCCGCCACGACGCCGATACGGCCGGAAACCCCGGATCCATGCCCCGCGGGGGCGGTTCGATCACCACGCCGCCACCATGCAGGTGGCGGCTCGGGCGGAGCCGCCCGCGCGCGTAAGCGCATGGCGCCGGTCCGCCGTTCCCCCGTGCGCCCCCATGTGCCCCTTCGACGGCTCCCGCCACCGCGCGTACGGTTCCGGGCCATGAGCGGATACGCGATGGAATCGGCCACCCCGGCGGAAATCGACACCCAGGCCCTGCCTCCCTCCGATCAGTGGTCCACGGCCCCCGTGGTACCGGCACCGGTGTGCCGCTTCGAGAACTTCCTCGGCGCCGAACGCGCCGCAACCCTGCTGTCGTACGCGATCTCCCGGGAGGCCGACTTCCACGCGGGGACGGTCCTCGACCCCCTCTCGGGCCAGGTCTCCCACAAGGGCCGCAGCTCCCTCGTCCTCCCCGTGACCAGTTCCGTCTTCAGCGCCCACCTGGCGGACTGCCTGCCGCTCGTCCAGGAGATACTCGGCCACCGCGGGGCCCTCACCCAGACCCTGACGGTCCTGACGTCGCACGGCGAAGGGGGCCACTACGGCATCCACACCGACGCCTCACGGGTCCGCGACGTCGGCACGGCCCTCTCCGCCGTGTACTACCTCCACCGCAGGCCGCGCGGCTTCGGCGGCGGCCGGCTGCGGCTGTACGACACCCTGCTCGCCGACGGCGGGGCCCGGCCGGCGGAGTCGTACCGCACGATCGAGCCCGAGCACGACACCATCGTGTTCTTCCCCGCCGGGGCGTTCCACGAGGTCGTCCCGTCCACCTGCCCCAGCGGCCACTTCGCCGACCACCGCTTCACCCTCACGACGTGGATCAGCGGCACCGGTCCCGCGCCGACGGAATCCGGCGACCCGTTCCGGATCTGGCCGTGGCTCGCCCACGCGGCCGAACGCACCCGCCCGCTCGCGGACGTCGAACACGACCACGACGGCGCCAGTCCCACCGCCCTCCCGGCCCCCGACCCGGCCACCCGCCTCACCCTCCCCACGCCCCGCAGGACGACGTCATAGGGCGTGTCCGCGCTCGGCGCCGGACCGGCACGGGGGCCTGAGTACGCGTACTCAGGCCCCGGCCTCCCGCCCGCACCCTCCGACTCGCCCGATCGGTCCCGGTGGCGACAGCATGGAGGGAGAGCGGCCGCTCGGCGGAACGGTTCCGGGAGGAGGCGACACGGACAGTGAGCAGACATCGCTTTGCGTTCTGCGGTGCGCAGCTCGCCGCCGTCTACGTGGCCGCCGACCAGGACCGGGAGCTCCATCTGGCCGAACTGACCGGAAACCGTGGCGTGCTGTACGGACTGCCGGCGATCCTCGCCGTGGCCGGCCATTCGCCCGCCGCCAACGCCTTCCGCTCCGGCCGCCCGCTGTGGCTGACGCCCAAGGAACTCGCCACGTTCATCGAGGAGGATCCCCACCACTTCCCCACCCGGGTCCGGGACGGAGACCCG
Organism: Streptomyces yangpuensis; assembly: GCF_024666385.1. Lineage (NCBI taxonomy): Bacteria > Bacillati > Actinomycetota > Actinomycetes > Kitasatosporales > Streptomycetaceae > Streptomyces > Streptomyces yangpuensis. The sequence goes on along the minus strand of NZ_CP102514.1, from coordinate 525,037 downwards.
ACCTCGCCGGCCCGGATCTCGCTGGGCGCCCTGCCCCTGGGCCACGGCGACCAGGAACTCGGCTGCCTGATCGTCGCCGGCGATGTCGGGGAGGGCTTCAGCGCCGACGACCGCAGCCTGCTGGAGCTGTACGCCGACCAGGTGGCCGCCGGACTCGAATCGGTCGCCGCCCGCTTCGCCGGGCGCAGGGCCCCGCAGGCACATCTCGTCCAGTCCCTGGTCCCCGACCAGGGCGGCGCCTTCATCCTCGACCTCGGCACCGGCCGCATGGAGGCCCACGCGCACGTGCTCGAACTGCTCGGCCTGACCCCCGAGCAGTTCGACGGGCAGGTGGAGACCCTGCTCGCCTGCGCCGTCCCGGACGACATGCCCGCGCTGATGGCCGTCGTCGAGCCGGACCGGCTGGCCGCCACCGGACAGCAACTGGCGTTCCGTATCCGCCGCCCCGGCGGCGAGCTGCGCTGGCTGGGCCTGCGCTGCCGGGTGGAGGTGGACCCCGACGGCGTCCCCCAGCGCGTCCTGGGCGTGGTCGCCGACGCCTCCTACCTGCGGCCCAGCGCCGACGAGGTCTCCCTCGTACAGCGGCTGTCGGCCACGCTCGCGGGAGCGGCGACCATCCGCGAGGTCAGCCGGCTGGCGGTCGCCGCCCTGCGCGAGCCGCTCGGCGCCTCCCGGGTCGCCGTCGGCGAGCTGGAACCCGAACGGCTCATCGTCACCGCACTCGACCCCCCGGAGCCGGACGCCTGGCCCGAGGCCTGGCGCGCCGAATGGCGGTCCGAGTGGCCCGACGTGTCACTCGGCGACCTGCCCACCCTGCAGAGCGCACTCCGGGCCGGCCACATGAGCCTGTGGCCGCCGGGCGCTTCGCTCGAACCGGGCCTCCTCGGCGTCGGACCCGGCGGCCTCGCCGTGCTGCCGCTGCCCGCCGAGGGCCGGATGGTCGGGGTCTGCCTGGTGGGGTGGGACGAGGAGCACCGGTTCGCGCCGGAGGAGCGGTCGCTGCTGACCGCGACCGCGGGGCTGGTCGGGCAGGCCCTGGTCCGCGCCCACGCTCTGGACGCCGGCCACGAACTCGCCACCATGCTCCAGCGCAGCCTGCTGCCCCGTAAGCTCCCGGAGCTGCCCGGCGGCGTCGCCGTCGCCCGCTACCTGCCCGCGACGGCGGGCCTCGAGGTCGGCGGCGACTGGTACGACGTCATCCCGCTCGGCGACGCCCACGTGGCGTTCGTCATCGGGGACGTACAGGGCCACAGCGCCGGCGCCGCCACGATCATGGGTCAGATGCGTACGGCGGTCAGGGCCTACGCGGTGGAGGGCCATCCGCCCGACGTGGTGGTCGCGCGGGCCAACCGCCTGCTGGTCGGCATGGAGACCGATCTGTTCGCCACGTGTACGTACGTGGACCTCGACATGGAGGAGGGCATCGCCAGGGTCGTCCGAGCGGGCCACCTGCCGCCGGTCCTGCGCCATCCCGACGGCGTCGCCGAGGAGATGGCGGTCGAGGGCGGGCCACCGCTGGGCGTGCTCGCGGAAGCCGAATTCCCCATGACCGAACTGGGGTTGCTCCCCGGAACTCTGCTCGTCCTGCTGACGGACGGCCTGGTCGAGTCCGCCCGGCTGCCCCTGGAGGAGGGCATGCGGCGGGTGTGCGAGGACCTCGCCGAGGCCGACCCCGATGATGTCGGGGGCGTCGCCGACGAGTTGGTCGCCGGCGTGCGCCGTCGTGACGACGATGTGGCACTTCTGCTGCTGCGCTACGACGGCACCGCGGGCCGGCCCAAACGGGGCCACTGGACGGTGTGGCGCCTGCCCAAGGCCGTTCTGCACGCGCGCCGCTTCACCGCGCGCACGCTGCGGTCCTGGGGTGTCGTGGAGGAGATCGACACGGCTCTGCTGATCGTGTCCGAGCTGGTCACCAACGCGATCGCGCACACGCAGGGCGAGGTGGGGATGGACCTGACGCTGTCGGCGGACCGGCTGCGGATCGCCGTGAACGACGCGTCGCCGCGCAGCCCCGTCAAGCCCGTGTCGGTGAGCTGGGAGTCGACCGGCGGCCGCGGCCTGCTCATCGTCGAGGCGACGGCGACGGCCTGGGGCTCCGTGCCGCTCAGCGGCGGCAAGCAGGTCTGGGCCGAGATCCCCTGGCACGCCCCGACCACCTGACCCGCCACAGCCGGGCCCGATCCCACGGGCACGCCCGGCGCGCGACCGGTCATCCTGCCGCAGAACGTCTGATGAGGCGCCCGTCCGGGCGGTCGATGGCGACGAGTTCGACCTCGAAGCCGTCGGAGTTCACCAGGTACGCGGCGTAGCTCGCTTCGCCACCGGCATGCGGATGGCGATCGGGGAACATCAGACTCCAGCCGTGTTCCCGGCCTTCGGTGACCAGCCGTTCCACCGTCTCGTGGTCCTCCACGTGGAACGCCAGGTGGTTCAGCCCGGGCCGGCAACGGTCGTGCCGGTCGGAGGTGAGGTCCGGGGACCGCTCGAACACCAGGTAGGTCGCTCCGAGCCGCCAGCTGCGTCCGTCGCTCCAGCTCTGGAACGGCGTGTAGCCCAACGCCTGGAGCAGCCAGCCGAACGAGGCGACGGCCCGGCCGAGGTCGGGCACCCAGATCTCGACGTGGTGCAGCATTCCGCCGGCGGCGACCGGTGTGCTGTCGGACATGGCGCGTATGCCTCCTTCTCCGGGCACCTGGGACGGCGCTGCTCATGATGACGCACACCGCGCGCGAGGCAACCGTCCGGGCACCCCGCAGGTCTTTCCTGCCACGGGGCAGGGGTGGCGACGGGGGAGTTCCATGGGAGTCCGCAAGGCGGTGAAGGGGGTCGGTGACTTCCTGGTGGAGACGGTCGGCGAAGTGGTGGCCGAGATCGTGCTGAGCGTGCTCGCCTGCGCGCTGCTCGGCCTGCTGGCCCTGATCGCCTACCTGGCATGGTCCTTCAGCCCGCGCGCGACCCTCGCCGGGGCGGGTGTCCTGAGCCTCGCGCTCGCCCATGGCGCCTGGGTGACCTTCCGCGATCCGGCGAAGGGCCGCGGCCGGCGCGGACTCGCGGCCGTGACCTCGGTCGGCTTCGTCCTGACCGCCGCGACCGCCGCCTTCCTGCTGCTGTACGGCCCGGGCTGCGGATGCCTCTGAACCACCCGGCCCGGCCCTCCGCCCCGGCAGCATCGCATGCACCGGGCCGAGGGTGTACGCCGATCGGCGATCGAGCCTCAGACCCTCAGCAGTCCACCCACCCACCAGTCGTGCGGCTTGCCGTCGTTGGCCACACTGCGATTGCGCAGAGTTCCTTCGACGGTGAAGCCGAGTTTCTCGGCGACGGCACGCGACCCGGTGTTCCCGACCATGGCCCACCACTCGATGCGGTGCACGTCGAGCGCGGTCCAGCCCCAGTCGCAGAGCGCCCGCGCGGCCTCCACCGAGAAGCCCTGGCCCCGCTGCTCCTTGACCGCCCAGTAGCCCAGCTCCCAGACGCCGCGGCTGAGAAGGGTCAGACAGTACGAGCCGACCAGGGCGCCGGTGTCCTTGCGGAACGCGCCGAGCGTGCAGTCCTTGTCCTCGGCCCACTGGGTGGGCAGCGTCTCGCCGATGAGCTTCTCCGCGTCCGTACGCCGGTACGGCACGGGCACCGGCGTATAGAACTGGATGTCTTCGTCCTGACAGGCTTCGTGGACCGCATCCGTGTCGGCAGAGGTGAAGGCTCGCAGCAGCAGACGGTCGGTCTCAATCGTCACCGGATCCATTGCGGCAGTATGAACACCATCCGCAAGCAACGACCAGCGAATATCTCCCGGCGGCCACCGACACCACGGGCCCCGGTGCGGGTCAGGCGGTGGTGCTGTCGGCGACCGGGATGTCCAGGTGGTCGGCCAGGGCGGTGAGGGCCGTACCCAGGGGGAGCGCGACCCGGGTCACGGCGTGCCGGTCGCCGCGGGTGGGGTCCCGGTTGACGATGAGCACGGGCTTGCCGGCCTGCGCCGCCTGCCGGACGAACCGGAGGCCCGACATCACCGTCAGTGAGGAGCCGAGGACCAGCAGCGAGGTCGCGCCGTCGACCAGCGCACGGCAGCGCCCCACCCGGGACGCGGGCACCGTCTCGCCGAAGAACACCACGTCCGGTTTGAGGACGCCCCCGCACTGCGCGCAGGGCACCACGGAGAAGCCGCCGACCTGTTCGTCGGTGAGGTCGGCGTCGCCGTCCGGGTTCAGCCGGGCGGCCACGGGCTCGAAGCCCGTATTGGCCGCCTCCAGCCGTCGCGCGAGGTCGCGGCGTGAGCCGGAGGCGCCGCAGGAGAGGCACACGACCCGGTCCAGGCTTCCGTGGAGCTCCACCACGTCCTCGCTGCCGGCGGCCTGGTGCAGCCCGTCCACGTTCTGGGTGATCACCCCGGCCAGCAGCCCGTGCCGCCCGAACGCCGTGACGGCGCGGTGCCCGGCGTTCGGCCTGGCGCGGCCGAAGGTGCGCCAGCCGAGGTGGCTGCGCGCCCAGTACCGGCGCCGGGCCTGGGCACTCGCGGTGAACTCCTGGTAGGTCATCGGGGTGTGCCGGCGCAGGCTGCCGCCCTCGCCCCGGTAGTCGGGGATGCCCGACTCCGTGGAGATGCCCGCCCCGCTGAGCACCAGTACGCCGCCCGCCCGCAGCGCGTCGGCGACCGGCCCGGGATCCGTGCTGCCGGGCCGCAGGTCCTCGGTGGTGGGTGTCCAGCTCAGGGTGGGGCGCGTACGCATGCGACCAGCGTACGGAACGGGCCGCGGCAGCGCCGTGGCCGGAAGTCGCCCGGCGAAGGTGAACAGGGGGCTACGGGCTGGTAACTTGCGCGAGTTGATCAAGGTCGGAGGCGTGGCCGGCCTACGCGCCCGTCCCGGCCCGAGCCACCCCCCAGTCAAGGAACCACATTGGCACGCACCGTCCGTACGACGGCCCTCGTTTCCACCTCGGCCCTCGCGCTCGGCATCTCCCTCCTCGGCGCCACCGCCCCCGCCCACGCGGCGCAGGCACCCACACCCCACCTGGACTCGATCGAGCAGACCCTGCGCCAGGTCTCGCCGGGCCTGGAGGGCTCGGTCTGGGAGCGCACCTCCGGAAACCGCCTCGGCTCCTCCGCACCCGGCGGCGCCGACTGGCTGCTCCAGACCCCCGGCTGCTGGGGCGACGCCGCCTGCACCGACCGGCCCGGATCGCGCCGGCTCCTGGACAAGATGCGCCAGGACATCGCCGGCGCCCGGGAGACCGTCGACATATCGACGCTGGCCCCCTTCCCCAACGGCGGCTACCAGGACGCGATCGTCGCGGGCCTGAAGGAGTCCGCCCAGAGGGGCAACCGGCTGAAGGTGCGCATCATGGTGGGCGCCGCGCCCATCTACCACTCCACGGTCATCCCCTCGTCCTACCGGGACGAGCTGCTCGCGAAGCTCGGCTCCGCCGCCGCGGCCAACATCACCCTCAACGTGGCCTCGATGACCACCTCGAAGACCTCCTTCTCCTGGAACCACTCCAAGCTGATCGTGGTGGACGGCGGTTCGGTGATCACCGGCGGTATCAACAGCTGGAAGGACGACTACCTCGACACGACCCATCCGGTCAGCGACGTCGACCTCGCGCTGTCCGGGCCCGCCGCCGGCTCCGCGGGCCGCTACCTGGACTCCCTGTGGGACTGGACCTGCCGCAACAGGACCAGCTGGAGCTCGGTTTGGTTCGCCGCCTCGCCCGGCGCGGACTGCATGCCCACCCTGCCGCGGCCCGCCTCTCCCGCGGGCGGCGGGGACGTGCCCGCGCTCGCCGTCGGCGGCCTCGGTGTCGGCATCCGCCAGAACGACCCCACCTCGTCCTTCCGCCCCGTCCTGCCCACGGCCGGTGACACCAAGTGCGGCATCGGGGTGCCCGACAAGACCAACAACGACCGGGACTACGACACCGTCAACCCGGAGGAGAGCGCCCTGCGCGCCCTCGTGTCCAGCGCGACCTCGCACATCGAGATCTCCCAGCAGGACGTGCACGCCACCTGCCCGCCCCTGCCCCGCTACGACGTACGCCTCTACGACGCCCTCGCCGCGAAGCTCGTCTCCGGCGTGAAGGTCCGCATCGTGGTGAGCGACCCGGCGAACCGCGGCACCATCGGCAGCGGCGGCTACTCGCAGATCAAGTCGCTCTCCGAGGTGAGCGACGCCCTGCGCGGCCGGCTGACGGCCCTGACCGGTGACGGCGGCCGGGCGCGCACGGCTCTGTGCGAGAACCTGCAGCTGGCCACGTTCCGCGCGTCCGACCGCCCGACCTGGGCGGACGGAAAGCCGTACGCCCAGCACCACAAGCTGGTCTCCGTGGACGGATCGGCCTTCTACATCGGCTCGAAGAACCTGTACCCGTCGTGGCTGCAGGACTTCGGCTACATCGTCGAGAGCCCGGCCGCGGCCGGACAGCTGCGGAGTGATCTGCTGGATCCGCAGTGGCGCTACTCGCAGGCCACCGCGACGTACGACTACGCCCGCGGAATCTGCCAGGGCTGACGGGGCCGGCGTCACCCCGACCCACCGCCCACCACCCCGACCCGTGCGCTCCGTCCCGGCCTCCCGGGCCGGGCGGAGCGCCCTTCCTCGGCACGCACCAACGGACGGACTTCGCCTACAGCGGGGGAGACCCCGTGTGGACCGACGTGTCGGCGTGCCGCAGCTCGGCGAGCAACTCGCTCTGCCCGACCAGCAGTTCGGTGAGGATGCGTCGAGCGGCCCGCAGCAGTTCCGCCACATCGCCACCGGCGAGGGCATAACTGACCGTCGAGCCGTCGCGTATGGAGATCACGATGCCGGATCGGCGCAGGACCGCGAGTTGTTGCGAGAGATTCGACGGTTCGATCTCGATCTCGTTCAGCAGCTCGCGCACGGGTACGGGGCCGTTCTGAAGCAGCTCGAGTACGCGGATGCGGACGGGGTGTCCGAGCATCCGGAAGAACTCCGCCTTGGCCTGGTACAGCGGGACCTGCATGTGGCAACGCTCCTACCCGGGTTCTGACCAATGGACGGGGACGGCGTTCGGTACTGCCGGGCCCGCCCCCGGTGACCATGACCAGCCATTCTCCTGTACCCCGACCCCGACCGAACGACCGGTGACGGCATTCGGATGTGCCGAGTTGAAGATTTCTTCAACTCATGGGCACAAGGAAACGGGGTACAGGAAGGCGGCTAAAGTTCCAGGTCGGCTTCGATGCGCTTGAGCTGGTGCCGGGCCATGGCCAGGTTCGACTTGGCCTTGTCCAGGACGATGTAGAGGAACAGGCCGTTGCCCCCGCGCCCCTTGAGCAGCCGGATCAGGTGGTACTGATTGCCGAGGGTGATCAGTACGTCCTCGATGTCCTCCTTGAGGCCCAGCATTTCCATGGTGCGGGTCTTCGCCCGGATCACGTCGGTGTTCCCCGCGGCCGCGACCGTCAGGTCGAGATCCTTGCTGCCCCCCAGCGTGCCGAGAGCCATGCCGCTCGTGTAGTCGACCAGTGCCGCTCCCACGCTCCCCTCGATCGAGGTCATGGCCTCTTTCAGGGACGTCTCTACGTTCATCGTTGCAGCCTCTCGTTTCTCACGACCCTGGCCGGCTTCGCGCCTCCGGCCGGGTTGGACTGGAGGGACGCTACGCGCCGGATACCGGGGCCGTGGCGAACATCAGGTATTCGGGGAGGATATGGACCTCCATCCGCTAAAGTTCGGGCCCGCGATCACCCGACTGCCGGAAAACACCGGGGAGCCGGCACCGGACGCGGGCGTTCCGACCGGCGGACACGCTGCCCGCAGCGGTGGATCCGTGCAGTTCAGCACCGGTCGGTGCGCCGACGGCACGCCTTCGCGACGCCAAGTAGGCTCCGAGCCCGGCAGGTTGGCGGGTTTGGCCGACAGAAGCCGGTCGCGATCACTGGCGGGACGATGTCAGTGGTGATCGGTACGGTCGGCGGACCTGATCAGCTGAGGAGCGCCCACCATGAGATCTCCGGCCGAACTGGACCAGGTCCAGTGGCACGACCTGACCCATGCCTACGGACCGGCCGCGGACGTACCCGAGCTGATCAGAGCCCTCTACGAGGACGACGCCGACACGGTCGGCGAGGCGATCCACGAGCTGTACGGCAACATCCACCACCAGGGCACCGTCTACCCGGCCTCCGCACCCGCAGTGCCGTTCCTCGCGCACGCCGTGCTGCACGTCCCCGGCCGGCGCGACGAACTGCTGACACTGCTCGCCGTCCTCGCCGACCACGACCCGGAGGACACCGGATCCCCGCACTGGCCCGGCCGTCCCGTCGCCGCGATCTGCGCCGAACTCGCCTGCGTACTACCGCAGTTGCTGCCCTGCCTGGCGGACGCCGCGCGCCCGGTGCGCAGGGCCGCGCTCCGAGTGGTCGGCGCCGTGGCCGATCTCCTGCCTGCCGAGGTCCGGGCCGCGGCCGAACGCCGCGTCGACGAGCTGTACGCCAGCGATCCCGTACCGGCCGTACGGGCGGACGCCCTGGTCGTCCTCGCCCGGCTGGGCCGCGAGACCGAAGCCCTCGACAGCCCGTTCCCCGAAGTCCGGCTGGCGGCGGCCCTGCTCGCCGCCGAAGGGTCCGGACCCCCGTACGAGAAGCGGCTGGTGGACGTCTTCGCCGAGGACGGGGCCGAGCCGGACCCGGGAGACGACGGCTCGGCCTGGGCGGGCACCACCTCACCGGACGACCGGCTCACCCACCTGCTCACCCGCGACGTCGACGCCGGCCTCACCGTGGCCGCCCGCTGGATCGCCGCCGGAGACCTCGGATCGCGCGGATCCCGGCTCGCCGGGCAGATCGCCGAGACCTGGCGCGACCGGGAGCCCGAGGTCCTCGGCCTGATGCTCGCCGCCCTCCCGCACCAGAAGGACGCCCCCGGCCGGGCCGCATGCCTCACCACGATCGGCCAGTGGATCGAGCGCCTTCCCGAGCCCGGCGCGGACCTCAGGGACACGCTGCACCAGTACGCCCGCTCGGCCGACGAGAGCGAAGCCGCACCCGCACTCCTCGCCCTGGCGCGCTCACGCGACCCCCGAGCCCTGGAGCTGGTACTGCGCACTCCCGGCCCCGGCACGCTCAGAGCCGCCGCCTCGGCCTGCCCCGGGGCGGCCGACCGGCTGCTGCCGGAGATCCGCCGCGCACTGGCCTGCGGCGCCACCGGCAACGAGGCCATCGACCTGATCGGCGCCCTGACGGGACTGGGCGCCGCCGCGCGCCGGGCGCAGCCGGAACTGCTCGACTGCCTCCGCACCCGCCGCGCCGCCGTCGTCGCCGCCCGGCAGGTCGGGCTCAACGGCGTCGTGACCCCCGAGATCACCGCCCTGCTCCACGAGGCCACGCACAGCACCGACCCCTCGCTCAGGGCCGCCGCCGCCCTGGCCCACCACCGCCTGACCGGCGACGCCGCCCCCGCGCTGCGCGTCTTCGAGGGCCTGCTCGCCGCCCGGGGCCCCGTCCACTGGCACCTGAGCAGCCTTCCGCCGCTCGGCAGCGCCGCCGCTCCTCTGCTGCCGCTCATCGAGCCGCTGCTGACCGCACGCTACGAGTGGACCCGGATGGCAGCCGCCGAGGCCCACCACACGGCCACCGGATCCCCGGAGCGGGCCGTCCCGATCCTCGCCGGACTGATCGGCCCCACCCCGGTCGGGCTCTCCGCCCTCAAGGCCCTCGCCGCCATCGGCCGGGTTCCCGAGGAACTCCGCCCCGCGCTGCGTGCCTTCGCCGTCTCCCCGCTGCGCCTTCTCCCCGCGACGCCGTTCTCGGACGTCCACCCCGACGAGGAACTCCGCGCTCTGGCCCGGAGCCTGCTCGAGATCCACTGAACCACCCTGCCCCTCGCCGCTGCGGCGTGTGCCGATCCCGGACTCCCCGCCGCGCCGGCCGTCCTGATGTCCTCTCCGGGGCTCTTCTCACGCAGGCCGCACGATGAACGAGAAGAAGTGACATGGCCTGATCGGGCGTCACTTAACGTGTTTAGAGCGGCTGATAATGGAAACGCTGAGTAGCCACAGGGTGTAAAGGTCAAGGCGAAAGGCGGGACTCATGTCCGTGAGCATTGCAATCATCCTCGTCGTGGTGGCGGCATCCATCGCTGCGATCGCGCTCTTCCCGGCGGTGGCACCCGCGCAACCCGACCAGAGCGCAGTCCGATCCGATGACGACGACCCGCGCAGGACCGACCCGGGGCGACCTCCTGCCCGCCGACTGCGCACCATCCCACCGCAGCAGAGCAGGGAACACCGGCGCAGCTTCGGCTGATTCGCCGGCCCCGGCCTGCCCCGCCCCGTACCGGCCGGGCAGGCCGCGCTCCGCGCCGAACCCCCCGCCGCCGCCCGCGAACCGGCGCGGCGCGGTACCGCCACCCACTGAGGCCGAAGTGCCGTCCGGCCGGCGGTCGGCGCCGGTCGTGGTCGCAGCCACCTGTGACGGCGTCACCCGGCCGAGGGGGCAGACCACCGGCTCAGGAGCAGGAGCGAACCGCATCGTCCCAGGCACGAGGGCTGCGGTGGTGGTTCTTGTGCCCCGCGGCAAGTACGTGGCGCAGTTCGGCAAGGTGCCGGGTGTCCGTGGGAAGGTCGAGCCGGCCGAGGACGGCCAGTGCGGCAGTCGGCTCCAGGTCGCCGTAGACGTCGTGGAAACTCGCCAGGAGGCCGCGGAAGACGGCCGGGTGCAGGGCGGGAAGCCGCATGGCGGTGCGGTACGTCGGCTCTTTCACCCGGTAGCCGTCCCACAACACGTCGGCCGGCAGGGGCCCCTCCGGACCCTCGTTCGCGAACCGGATCTCGCACGTGACCCAGTATTCCTCGAGGAGGTCCAGCAGCCCGAAAGCCAACCGCACCTGGTCGGCTGTATCCAGGTCTTCGGCGAACACATCACCGGCCCAGGAGTGCGCCACCTGGTTGGCGGTGAGCAACATGCCCGGTTCCTCGTCGGTCACCCACCCGTCGCGCACCCCGCTGACGCCCTGATCAGCCAGCCAACACCGCGCCGCCTCCTCGGCTCGCATCTCCACTCGGTAAGTATGACAAGCCTCGCAAGCCGTGGGACGGGTGGTGGGCCCGCGGGTCGGCCCGGTCCCACCACCCGCGCGTCGTCTACCCCGTGGGGCCCAGGTACGAAGGCGGCTGGGGGCGGTGGGTCAGGGAGCCGTCGGGAGGCCGGGTCACCGCGGCGGCCGCGCGCAGGAGGCGTTCCACGGCCCGGGAGCGATGGGTGAGCCTGAGACGGCGTCCCTGCCGGGGCCACCAGTCCAGGGCGGCCAGGAAGCCCGAGTCGCAGAAGGTGATCCGCGAGCAGTCCAGCACCAGGCCGGTATGGCCGTTGTCGGCGGCCGAGGCCAGGAACGCCCTCAGCGGTGCGGCGCTGAAGTGGTCGATCTCGCCCGCGAGGTGGACGACCAGGGTGGTGCCGAGGGTGGTGCAGGAGTGGATGAGTATGACGCCGGGCGCGGTGTCCGCGCCCGAGTCGTGCACGGTGGGCGGCGCCTCGGCCGTGCGAGGGACGGACAGTATCGGGGCGGTGCTTGAGGTATTCACGTCTCCGTCAACGCCTCCCGCCCAGGGCCGGGCAACGACCTGCGCGCGTCTTTCACCCCATACGACCAGCGGAGATCCCCGGTCGGGGGAAAGATCCACCCGGACGAGGCAGCAGGGCGCCCGAGCGGGGCCAGAGCGGGTGCCCGAGCGATCCCCGCCCGGGCGCCACGGCACGGTCTGCCGCCGCCGCGGTCAGACCCGCCAGGACAGCCAGGGGTCCTCACGGCAGTCCTGCTGGAAGGCCGGATCGTTCGCCCCGCCGCCGACCCGGGCCGCCACGCATTTGCCGCTGTTGACGTTGACCAGCTGCCACGCGGCGGAGGCGGCGTGGAAACGCAGGGTCCACAACTGGTCGGGGAACAGCCCCTGACGGTCCCCGCACAGGTACTGGGTGACCGCGGCGTCGTTGGTGACCCGGGCCGCGTCCACGGACAGGCACAGGCCGCTGAAGCGGTTGCGGATCGAGTACACGGTCCCGGCCGCGGCGCCCGACTCCTTCGTGAGGTGCCACAGCTGCTCGTGATCCTCACCGCAGTCGGCCAGGGCCAGAGGGTCGGCCGGGGTGGTGCTGTCCGGGGGCACGCTCAGGCACCGGTTGCTGCCGGCGTTGGCCAGCCGGAGCAGACCGGCGGCCGGCAGGGACGGTTCCGCCCCGTCCGGGGGCGTCCGCGGGGCGGTGGGGGAGGGCGGCGTGGGCCCGCCGGCGCCCGGTGCGGGAGCGGGCGGGGTCGCCGGCCCGGGCATCGGCGGTGGCGCGCCGGGCGGACTCCCGGCCGGTGCCGTGGCGGGTGCGGATGCCGACGCGGGGGCGGAGCCGGACGGTCCGGCGGACGCGGGCGTGGTGCCGGCCGCGGGGCCGGTCTGCGGACCGCCCCGGGTGTGCGCGTACGGCTGTACCGGACCTGCTCCGACCGGTACGACCAGCGGCTGGCGGCCCCCGAGGACGACCAGCACCGCCGCGGTGATCGTGACGACGCCGAGCACGGCCGCGGCGACGAAACCGGCACGGCCCGGCGTGGCCCGGGTGACGGCCGGGGGTGTCACGGCGAGCGTGCCTCCCGGGCCGGGGGTCCGGGACCGCACGGCCGGGGTGCCGGGCACGGCGGTCACGGGCGCCGCCGCCGGGCGGTCGGTGCGTTCCAGGACCACGCCCTCGATCGGCCCCCGGTGGGCGAGGCACTCCTCGTACGCGTCCTGTTCCAGGCAGCCCGCCTCCCATTGGACGTACTCCAACACGTCCGCCGTCCGCGCCAGTTCGAGGGCGAGCCTGCCGCTCCCCGGAAGCAGTGCCCTCGGCCCGCTCGGGGCGGCCCCGAGCGCGGTGATCCGCCGGGCCGTCGCGCGGACGGCCCACACCGCGGCGAGCTGCTCCATCGCACGGTTCAGCAACCCGTCCCCGGTGCCGCCCGCTCCGGCGAAGACAGGCTCGGAGGCCGACGCGGAGACCGGCTCGGAGACCGGCTCGGAGGCCGACGCGGAGGCGGGCTCGGGGGCGGGCCGGGGCGCCGCCGTCGCCTTCGACCGCGTCGACCCGGGATCCCTCGCCGCCGCGCCTTCCTGCTCGGCCAGCAACGTGGCGATGACCGAAGCCAGCTGCCGCACGATCCGTTCCGACTCCGCGAGATCCGCCTCGGCGCGCCGCAGCGCCTCGTCGAGCCGGGCCGGGGGCTCGGCCTCCACCCCGGCGACCAGGGCCGCGTCGTGCAGCCGTCCGGCCCGGCGCAGCATGTCCTCGCGGCCACGCCCGTCGCGCACCCGGTCCCGTACCACCGCGTTCAGCCGGCCCAGCGGGATGATCCGGATTCCGGAACGGTACTCGCCCCAGCTGGTCTTGCCTCCGCCGTACCGCTGGGCCATCTCGCGCACGGTGAGCCCCGCGGTGAGCTCGACCAGGAACCGGGCGAGCTCGTCCGCCGCCCGCGTCGCACCCTTCATGGCCCCCTGCGGGCGCCCCGCTCGCGCCATGCTTCCCCCTGATCCGTCCGCGGACAACCGGGGTTGTCCGACCTCCCACGACCGGCGAAGTCCGGGACCACGGAACACCGGCCGGTCGGTACCGTCCAGCGGAAGGCATGCGGTTGTCTCGAATCCACCGCGCAAACGTCCGCACGCCGGGCATCGGCCCGGACCGGCGGCCTCGGCCGCCCCGGTCAGCCGGTGCCCGTGCGCCTCCAGGTCACGGACAGGGCGAGGCCGTGGCCCGGGTGCAGGGGTTCGAGCACCAGGCGGTCCGGGTCGACGAGGGTGGCGCGGCGGCGTAGTTCCCGGCCCGGCCTGAACGGCCAGGTGCCGATGACGACCCGGTGCACGGCCTCGTCGCCCTCGGTCCGGAAGAGCCCTGCGTAGGCGAACGTCCTGCCCAGGCGGAGGGGGCGTTCGACGTGCAGCTCCATCACCGTCGTCACGGTGCCGGCGGCGGTGTAGACGAGCGTGCCGGTGGCGGCGGCGGGAACGCGCCGGGAGCGCCAGCGCACGCTCGAACCGGTGAGCTCCCAGCACCCCACCAGCGCGCCCTGCGGCAATCCGTTCATGTGGCCCGGGATTCGCTCTGGCCGAGCGGAGTCTCCGCAGGCGCATCGCCGGCGCCGCCTCCCGTACCGCCCCCGGGCGAGCCGCTGCGGGAGGGCCCCGGCTGCGGGGTGGCGGCGGTGGGGCCCGGGGTGGGGCGGCCGGTATCGGCTTGCGGTTCACGGGTTCCTTCGGTCGGGCGGTCGGGCCTGGATCCGCCCCGGGTGGGCGGACACACGGCTCGTCCTGACATTCGAAGATCCACACAACACCACCCCCGCTGTCCGGCCGATGACGTAATCTGCCGAAACGGGGGCGCGATCCGCGCGGTCAGCAGACAGATCGATGGCGGGAGTGGATGACATACCGGGGGAACGACGGAGTGCCGGGTGAAGCCGGCTCAGGCAGCGGAGCGCCGCGGCCGGCCCGCACCTGGAACTCGGGGCTGTCGGGCGGGGAGTTCGCCGCGATCAGCGGGGTCGGGTTCGAGCCGGTCGGGCAGGTGCTCGGCACGGCCGTCTACAACATCGGGTACACGGGCGTCTGGGGCTGCCCCGGCAACTGGTCGGTCACCGACGACAACAAGACGGTGCCGTCGTCGAGATGGACGTCCTCCCTGTCACAGCTGGTGCGGACGATGTACGCGGCGCGCAGGTCGGCCCTGGCGCGCGCGGTGGCCGAATGCGGGGCGCTCGGCGGTGACGGAATCGTCGGCGTGGAGCTGTGCGTCGGTGAATTCCCGGCAGGCGGGCTGGAGTTCACCGTGCGGGGCACTGCCGTCCGGGCCCGGTCGCGGATCCGGCCGCGTGCGCCGTTCACCTCCCACCTGGGCGGCCGGGACTTCGCCGCGCTCATCGGGTCGGGGTGGGTGCCCGTCGGACTCGCCTTCGGCATCGCCTTCGCGATCCGCCACGACGACTGGCGCACCTCCCTGCGGATCCCCTCCAGCGCCAGGAACCAGGAAGTCGACGGCTACACCCAGCTGATCGGACACGTCCGCCGGGAGGCGCGCAGGCAACTGGCCGTCGACACGGCGCAGCACGGCGCCGACGGGGTGGTGGTGGACGACGTGGAGTTGCGCGTGGGCGAGAGCGAATGCCCCTCCTACGGGTCGACGCGCGACGTCACCGCCGAGGCGGTCTTCGTCGGCACCTCGATCGCCCGGTTCGGCCGCTCCGGACGGCCCGCGGGCGCCAGACCGCCACTGACCATCATGAGACTGGAGCGAGAGCGCTGAGATGACCGAACGAACGGGGCGGGACATGATCGGGGAAGCCGCGCAGCCGGCGGACGAGGGTGCGGCCGAGGATGCCATGCGCCGGCTCGCACGGCTCCAGCCGGGTGAGAAGGGCTCGCCGGGGGAGAAGCGCGGGATGTTCACCTCGGACCTGACGGTGAACGAGTTCCTGCTGGTGCGTGAGGCCGGCTTCCGCCCGCTCGGTCTCGTCCTCGGTTCCTCCGTCCATCACGTCGGCCTCCAGCTCGGCCGGTGGTCGAAGAACCAGGAGCTGACCAAGCTGTCGCAGGCCATGTACCAGGCGCGCGAGTTCGCGATGAGCCGGATGGAGGCCGAGGCGAGCGCTCTGGGGGCGGACGGGATCGTGGGCGTGCGGCTGGACATCGAGTTCAAGGAGTTCGGGTCGGACATCGCCGAGTTCATCGCGGTCGGCACGGCGGTGAAGGCGGACGGCGCCGACCCGGGACCGGCCGGGACGTGGCTCAACAACAAGGGCAAGCCGTTCACGTCGGACCTGTCCGGCCAGGAGTTCTGGACGCTGATCCGGGCCGGGTACGCGCCCCTGGACCTGGTCATGGGGTCGTGCGTCTACCACGTCGCGCACCAGCGCTTCACCCAGGTGCTCAGCAACGCCGGCCGCAATGTCGAGATCGAGCCGTTCACCCAGGCCCTGTACGAGGCGCGCGAACTGGCCATGAGCCGGATGCGGGCAGAGGGCCAGGTCCTGGACGCCGAGGGCATCGTGGCGGTGCAGCTGAAACAGCACTCGCACACCTGGGGAAGCCACACCACCGAGTTCTTCGCCATCGGGACGGCGGTGCGCCCGCTGTACGACGACCACGTCATCGACCGGCCGGCCATGGTGGTGAGCCTCGATGCCTGAGCCGAAGCCCGGAACGGAGCCCGGGGCGGAGCCCGGGACGGACGTACGACTGCTGGCCGCGGCGCTGCGCCGGGACAGCGCCGACCTGAACCTCTACGCACAGGTGCTGTCGGCGGGTCTGGCGGATTCGCTGCCGCCCGGCGCCGTGCGGGTCCGGCGCAGGCGCTCCCTCGTGGAACGGGTGGCCGGGCGCGAGGGTGCTGTCGTGGAACTGGACGTCGCCCTCGGAGAGCAGAGGCTCGCGCTGCGGACGGAGCGTGGGCGGGTGGCCGGGGAGGTCCTGCACGAGGTGCGGGGCATCGTGCTGTCCCGGCGCCAGGTGGAGCTGGACGAGTGGATCGATGTCCTGGCCCGGTGCCTGGCGAAGGCCGCGGCCTCGAACGCCCGGGCCCGCGCGGCCGTGGAACGCTTCCTGAGCTGAGCGCCGCGCGTGTCGGCCGAGCGCCGCCGTGCTGCCCGAGCCCCGCATGCCACGTCGACCGCCGTCGAGCGCTGCGCGAGCCCGCGGACCGCCGCCTACCACGTCCTACGGCAACTGCGGCTGCCCCGGGAGGCGTTCATAACCGACGGAATGAGCGCCTCCGCAGTAGCGTGATCACAGATGAACCTTTTCGGTCAGGGTAGAACTGGTTACTCAGGGTAAGGGGCGCCGCTCGCCCCTCCCTCGCGCCCCCTGTTCCCCCTTGCCCTGCCCGCCTCCTGGTGCACACGCAACCGACAGGAATTCACGCCGCCTTACCCCGGGTAGTGCGAAGAATTTCCCGATCGACGTCCAGGGGGCAGCAAAACGAGTCCGAAAGTGACAGGTTTATTTTGACTCCTGATCGATGCATCCCTGAATGTCGTTCACATGTCCGACACATCCGGAGCCTCCACCGGGGGCCCCATGCGCTTGCGCGACTTCCGACTCCTGCTCGCCGGAGCCGCCACGGGACAGTTCGGCGCTCAGGTGACGCTGGTGGCGCTGCCCCTCGTGGCCGTTCTCGAACTCGACGCCCCCGCCTTCCAGGTGGGCCTCCTGACCGCCGCCGAAACAGCCGCCTTCCTGCTCGTCGGGCTGCCCGCCGGTGCGCTCACCGACCGCATGCGCAAACGACCCCTGATGATCCGCGCGGACCTGGTGCGCGCCGTGGCCATGCTGAGCATTCCCGCGGCCGCGCTCGCCGACGTCCTGACCATGGTCCAGCTGTACGCCGTCGCGCTCGTGACCGGCGTGGCGACCGTGTTCTTCGACGTCGCCCATCAGAGCTACCTGCCGCAGATCCTGCCCCGTGACCAACTCGTCGCCGGGAACGGCGCGCTGGAGACGGTCCGGTCCACCGCCCACGTCACCGGCCCCGGCATCGGCGGCGGACTGGTCCAGCTCGTCGGAGCGCAGTTCGCGGTCCTCGTCGACGCCGTCGGCTACGTGCTCTCCGCCCTGTTCCTGCTCCGCGTGAAGCAGACCGAGGAGACACCCGAGCGCGCCCCCGGGAGGTCCCTGCGCAAGGAGATCGGCGAGGGCGTCCGCTTCATCTTCGGGCACCCCCTGCTCCGCGTCATCGCCTTCACCACCGGCCTCGCCAACTTCTGCACGGCCGTCCTGATGGCGACACAGACGGTGCACCTCGTCCGCGTCGTCGGCCTGGAGGCCGGCGGGCTCGGTCTGGTGCTCTCCGCGTCCGCCGTGGGAGGTCTCCTCGGCGCCTTGTGCGCCGGACGTCTCGCCGCCCGGCTGGGACAGGCCCGGGTCATCCTCCTGTCCCTCCTGGTGACCGGCCCGTTCGCGTTGCTGTGGCCCCTGTCCGGGCACGGTCTCACCGGCGCGGTCCTGTTCGCCGCCGGTTCGGCGGTCGTTTCCTTCGGCGCCGTCGTCTACAACGTCGCCCAGGTCAGCTTCCGCCAGGGGATGTGCCCGCCACGGCTCCTCGGCCGGATGAACGCCACCCTGCGCTTCCTCATGTGGGGCACCCTGCCCCTCGGCGCGCTCCTCGGCGGAGCCCTCGCCCAGTCCTACGGGTCGCGTACGGCCCTCGCCTGCTGCGCCGTCGGCATTCTCGCCGTCCCCCTGCCGCTGCTGCTCTCCCCCCTGCGCCGGATGCGGGACCTGCCCGCCGCGCAGCACGACGAGCACCACGAGCACCACGACCACGACGGCGCCGTCGGCGCCGCCCCCGGAACCCCCCGGGACACCGCCGCCGCCACCGACGGCGACGAACGCCCGGCTCCCGCACCCACGGGCTGATGCCGGCAGCCGCCGCCGCCACACCGTTCCCCCCGACCGCGGACACGACGAAGAGGACGACGTGCTCAGCATCACCAGTCAGTACCTGGCCCGCTACCGACGCCTCGCCGGCGACCGGTCCGACACCCTGCTGCCGGTCACGGGAGCACAGCGCCGCTTCGTGCTGGTGCGGTCCCTCGACCCGTCGGGACGCCCCGACCTCGTACCGATGTTCTTCGCGTTCCCGTACCGAACCATCGACCCCGAAAGGCTGCGGGCCGCCGCCCGAAGACTCGCCGCCCGGCACACCGCCCTGCGCTCGCGCGTCGGCGTGGTGCGCGGCACCCCCGTCCTCAGCGTCCCCGCCGACCCGGACGCCGTGGTGACCCGGCCGGACCTCCTGCCGGGGGAGTCGCCCGCCGACGCGATCCGTCGCGCACTGGCCTCCTGGGACGCGCAGGGCCCCGCCATGCGGATCCTCCTCGTGAGCGACGAGGAACGCGAGGAGGACATCCTCGCCGTCGTCCTCGACCACGCCGCCTGCGACGGCCGTTCGCTCGCGCGGATCGTCGACGAACTCGGCGCAGCCTACGACGAGGACGACCCCGCAGCGACGGCCGCACCGGAGGAGACGCACGCCGAACTCGCCGCCTACCGGGACGCCGTCCTCGGCCAACTCGCCGCCGAGGAACGGGCGGAGACGCCCGAGGCGGCCGCGTACTGGGCGGACCGGCTGCGCGCGCTCGACACCCACGCCCCGGCACCCAGCCCGGCCCGCGTACCCGAGGGCGCACGGCCCAGCGGCGCCGCGCAGGCCCGGCTGCCCGCGCACGACGGCGGCGGCGTGTCCTTCCCCGGACTGCTCGACGCCTGCCGCTCCGCGACCCGCGAGCTGTACGGCACCGACCGCACGGTCCCGCTCGGCTACCCGTGGGGCGGCCGCCCCACCGGAGCGGAACCGGTCATCGGCTGCTTCCTCAACACCCTCGTCTTCCCGGTCGGCACGGGCCGCGGCTCAGGCCCCGGACCCGGACCCGGACCCAGCACCGGCACCGGCACCGGCTCGGAGGCGACGGCCGACGCCTGGTGGGACGACCTCGACCGGGCCGACGTACCGTTCGACGCGGTCGTCACCGCCGTACGCTCCGCCGGCTCGCGCTGGACCGGAGGCCTCGACGGCCTGCTCACCGTGGACGACGACACGCGCCGCCCGCCGCTGAAGCTGGCCGGAGCCGAGGGACGCGAGATCCACGTCGACGGCAGGCCGGTCCGCGCTCCCTTCGCCCTGTCCGTCACGCAGGGAGCGGAAATCCGTCTGCGGATGGTCTGGGACCGGGCGGTCCTCGACGACGAGACCGCACACCGGGCCTTCGACGCGCTCACCCACGCGCTGCGCCCCTCGGACCCCACCGTGCGCTGAAACCCCCGCTGCCGCACATCCGGTCGCCGCCGACGGCCCCCGCGCCGCAGCGGCACCACCGCCCCGCCCCGGGAACGGCGCGCGCCCGCCCGCCGCCGCTCCCGTCACCCGATCGGCCCGACGCCTCGCCGCACCCCGGCCGCCCCGGGGCCCCGTACCGACCCGCGGCCCGCGCGCCCGGCGCTCACGCGCAGCCGCGCGACACTCACCGGCGCGGCCCGACGCCCCCGGCGCATCCCCCGCCGCCGCGCCCCCAGCCTCCCCCCACGGCAATCCCCCCACGCAGAAAACGGCACCGCGCGACCCGCGGCGCCGCCCGCACCTCCGCCGGACACGACCGTGACCGGCCCGGAGACCGACCCGACAACCTCAGGGATCGCCCATGTTCGCCCTCTCCTCCTCGCAGGAGATCGTCTGGCTGCACGAGCAGATGCAGCCCGGCAGTCGCGCCTACAACTTCACCGCATCACTCGACCTGTGGGGCACGCTCGACACCGAGGCACTGCACCGGGGGCTCGCCGCCACCCTGGCACGCCACCCCGGCCTGCGCCTCGAACTCGTCGCCGCCGGCGGATCCGTACCGGCGCAACAGGTCGCACCACAGTGCGCGCCGAGGCTGCACACCGTCGACCTCAGCACGGAGGAGGACCCGGAGGCCGCCTTCGCGCGTCTGCTGCGCACCGAGGCCGAGACCCCGCTCGACACCTTCGAGGCACCGCTCATCCGCTGGACGCTCGTACGACTGGCCGAGCGCCACCACCGGCTCGTCCACGTCGAGCACCACCTGATCCACGACGGACACTCCTTCGCGATCCTGCTCGACGACGTCTTCCGCGTCTACCGCGCCCACGTCCTCGGCGAGAGCCTGGAGCTCCCGCCCGCCTCGTCCTATGCCGACCACGTCCGGGAGCGGGCCGAAGCCGCGTACGCCCCCGAGTCGCTCGACTTCTGGCGGGCCGAACTCCGCGACCAGCAGCACGACCTGCCGCTCCCGGGCCTGACCCGCCCCGGTGCCCGCCGCAGGCACCACGGCGGACAGCTGCGCCAGACGATCGGTGCCGATCTCGCCGAACGCCTGCGCGCCCACGCCCGTACGCGCGGCCTCACCCCCTTCGCCACGCTCCTCGGGCTGTTCGCCGAGCTCCTGCGCCGGCACAGCGGCCGCTCCCGCATGGTCATCGGCACCGCCGTCGGCAACCGCCCCCTCGGCTACGAGGACGCAGTGGGCATGTTCGTCAACACCATCCCGCTGCCGCTCGCCCTGGACGCCGCCGCCCCCGCCCAGGACACCATGGACGAGGTCACCGACACCCTCATCCGGGCCCTGCCGCACCAGGACGTGCCCGTCCAGGAGCTGACCCGGGCCCTGGGCATGCACACCTCCGGCGCCGACAACCCGCTCTTCTCGGTCATGTTCAGCGCCCACGACGCACCGCTGCCCGAGATCGACGTTCCCGGCCTCGACATCACCCTCTTCGAAGGCTTCAACACCGGCACCACCCGGTTCGACCTCGATGTGGTCCTGCTCCCCGACGACCGGCGCGGCGTCACCACGCGTCACGGCGCGCCCGGCATGACGCTGGTCTGGGACTACGACATGGACCTCTTCGGCGAGGACGTGGCCCGCCTCGTCTCCGGCCGCTTCCTCGACCTGCTGCGCGCCTATCTCGACAGCCCCGTCACGCCGCTGGCCGACCTCGCCCCGACCGCCGTCGAACCGGCCGCCGAGGCCCCGCCCGTCCCGGCCGACCGCGATCCGCTGGACCCGGTGGCCGCGCACCACCCGTCGCTGCCCGCCCTGCTGTGCGGCGCCCGCCGCCTCACCTACGGCGAACTCGACGAGCGCGTCGGCGCGCTCGCCGAGCGGCTGAAGGCCGCGGGCGTGACCGCCGGCCGGCCGGTGGCCACGGTGCTGCCGCGGGGGACCGACTCGGTCGTCGCCCTGCTCGCGTGCCTGCGGACCGGCGCCGTCCACTGCCCGCTGTCCCCGTCCGACCCGCCGGCCCGGCTCGGCCTGCTGCTGGAGCGGCTCGCCCCCGCGCTGGTCCTGACCGGTGACGGCACCCCGGACCTGCCGGAAGGGCTGCCGACCGCCCGGATCGACGCCCCGGTACTGCCGCCCGCGCGCGACGGCGCCGTACTGCCCGCCGCCGCGTACGTCATCCACACCTCCGGCTCCACCGGGACGCCCAAGCCGGTCGCCGTCGGCCCCGCCGCCCTGGTGCACCACATGACGGCGACCGCCGACCGGTTCGGCCTCACCACCTCCGACCGGGTGCTGATGTTCGCGCAGCCGTCCTTCGACGTGGCGCTGGAGGAGGTGCTGCCGACCCTGCACGCCGGTGCGTGCCTGGTCCTGCCCGAGCACGAGGTGCCCACGGGCGCGGAACTCGCCGAACTGCTCGCAGCGGCCCGGGTGACCGTCGCCAACCTGCCCACCAGCTACTTCCTCGCCACCCGCGAGGACCTGCGCCCCGCCCTGCGCGACGAGAGCTGGGCGCCCAGGCTGCTGGTCCTCGGCGGCGAACGACTGCCCGCGGAGGCGCTGAGCGGCGTCCTCGCCGACACCGACGCCACCGTGCTCAACGTGTACGGGGTCACGGAGGCGGCCATCAGCTCGACCGTTCACGAGATCTCCCGAGACGCCCTCGCGGAAGGCGTCGAGATCCCCCTGGGCACCGAGCTCCCGGGTGAGCGGATCCACGTACTGGACGCCCACCACCGCCCGCTGCCAACGGGGGCGGTCGGTGAACTCGCCGTCGCCGGGCCCGGCCTCGCCGAGGGCTACCCCGGCAACGCGGACGCGACCGCCGCCCGGTTCGTCACCGTAGACGCGCTCGACGGAGAGCGCGTCTACCTGACCGGCGACCTCGGCTACCGCGGCCTCGACGGGCTGCTGTACTTCCTCGGGCGGCGCGACAACCAGATCAAGCTGCGCGGTCACCGCATCGAGCTGGAGGAGATCGAGGCGGCGGCGTCCGCGGCGCTCGGCGGCCGCTCCTGCGCGGTCGTCCTGGACCGGGAGGGCGCGGGCGGGCCCCGGCTCGTCGGCTTCCTCGAAGGCGCCGGGAACGGAGCCGACGGCCCGGCCTTCGACGAGAAGGCCCTCCACGCCGAGCTGAGCCGCCGTCTGCCCGGCCCCCTCGTGCCCGCCCGGTGGGCACCCCTGGACAGCATGCCGACCCTCGCCGGCGGAAAGCCCGACCGTGTGGCGCTGTCCCGCAGAGCGGCGGAGCTGGACCCCGAGGGCACCGCCACGCCCGGGTCCGAGGACGCGTCTCGCGCAGACGCAGACGCAGACGCAGGCACCGGCACCGGCAACGGCACCGGCACCGGCACCGGCACCGAGCATGAGCCGGCCACCACCGCCGCCGCGCCCGTCGATCCGATGACGGCCCTGCTCACCGAAGGCTGGCGCAAGGTCCTCGGCCACAGCCGGTTCGACGCCCGGTCCCACTTCTTCCACAGCGGGGGCCACTCCCTGCTGGCCGCCGAGCTGGCCGCCTGGCTGGAGCCCCGGCTGGGCACGCGCCCGCCGCTGAAGGTGCTCTTCCGCAACCCGGTGCTCGCCGACCAGGCCGACGCCCTCGCCGCCACCGCCACCGCCCTCGCCGCCGCCTCGACCTCCACGGAGTCGTGATGATCCAGTCCCCGACCGCAGTGGTCCGTCCCACCGCGCCCCTCGACAGCGCCGCCGCGCCGAGCATCGCGCACGGCCCCTCCGCCGAACCGACCCGTGTGCTCACCCGCTTCGAGGACTGGGCCCGGCGCACCCCGCAGGCGCCGGCGGTGATCGACGCCACCCGGACCTGGACGTACCAGGACCTCGACGCGGCGGCCGCGCGCGTCGCGGCCGCCCTCGGCGACCGCGTCCGGCCCGGCGACCTCGTCGGCGTCTGTCTCGACCGTTCCGCCGCCCTGGTGGTGACCGCCGTCGCCCTCGCCCGGATCGGCGCCGTCTACCTGCCGCTCGGCCCCCGCCCCGGGGAACGCCGCACCCAGGCCGTCACCGAGGACCTCGACGTGGCCTGCCTCATCGGCGACCCCGGCGTCCTGCCCGAGGCACACCGCGGCGGGGAGCACGCCCCGCTGCCGCTGCCCACCGAAGGCGTCAACGCCCCCGCCACCGCGGTCGCCGCCTTCAGCGAAGCCGTCCGCGGCACCCGGCGCGCGCCCGAGGGCTCCCTGTACGCCGTCCTCACCTCCGGCTCCACCGGCCGCCCCAAGGCGGTGGCCGTGGCCGAGCCCTCGCTCTCCGTCGCCCTGGACTGGTACCGGGCCGAGACCGGCCTCGCGCCCGGCGACCGCCAGTCGCTGCTCATCGGCGTCGCGTTCGACCCGCACCTGCTGGAACTGTGGGCCGCCCTGACCTCGGGAGCCGCCCTCGTCCCCGCGCCGGACGACACCCGCTGGGACAGCCGCGTCCTCACCGACTGGTGGCGTGACACCGCCCTCACGCACGCCGTGGCGGCCACCCCCACCGTCGAGCCGCTCCTGAACCGGCCGTGGCCGCAGGGCCTGAAGCTGCGTCACCTCGTCGTGGGCGGCGACCGTATGCGCCGCCGGCCCGGCGCCGACGTCACCGCCACCGTCCACAACGCCTACGGCCCCGCCGAAGCCACCGTCCTCACCACCGCCCACACCATGCGCGGCACCGACCCGGAGGCCGGCGACCAGGCCCCGCCCCCCATCGGCACCGCGCTGCCGGGCGTCACCCTCGTCGTCACGGACGAGGAGGGCCGCCCCGTCGCCCGCGGACAGGAAGGCGAACTGCGCGTCGGCGGCCACTGCCTGGCCCTCGGCTACCTCGACCCGGAACTCACCGCCCGCCGCTTCACCGCGCCCCCGCGGGAAGCGGAGCTGCCCGCCGTCGACCGCCTGTACCGCACCGGTGACCGGGTACGGATGAACGCCGACGACAGCCTCGACTTCCTCGGCCGCCTCGACGACCAGGTGAAGATCAGCGGAGTACGGATCGAACCGGTCGAGGTGGAAGCAGCCTTCGAGCAGGACCCCCGCGTGCGCACCGCCGTGGTCACCGTGCTGCGCGACAGCTCCGACCACGGCCGCCTGGTCGCCCACGTACGGGCCGCCGACGGCGCCGACCCGGCGCCCGGGGAACTCCTCGACGCGGTCCGCGCCTGGCTCCCCGAGCAGGCGGTCCCCTCCGGCGTACGGATCGTCGACGGCTTTCCGCTCGACGCCAACGGCAAGGTGGACCGGCCGGCCCTCGCGGCCCTGGCCCGGTCCGAGGCCCCGGGGACGCACCGGACCGGCACCGCGGACGCCCCGGCCGACGCCGACACCGATGCCGGCGCCACGCCCACCGAGCGGCTCGTGCTGACGACCGTGCGCGACCTCCTCGGCCGGCCCGGCACCGCACTGGCCGACAACTTCACCGACGCCGGCGGCACGTCCATCATCGCCGCACGCCTGCTGGCCGCCGTCGAAGCGGAGACCGGCGTACGCCTGCGCGCCCCCGAGCTGCTGCGCAGCCCCGACCTGCGCACCTTCGCCGCCCTCGTCGAACAACGCCGGACCCCGCGCCCGGAAGGAGCCTGACATGACCGCGCCCCACCCGACCGCACCCGCCACAACCGCACCCGCCACAACCGCGCCGGACCTGACCCTGCCCGACGCGACCACGACCGCGCCCGGCAGGACCGCCGGCAGCCCGCTGGCCGCCGCCCCGGCGCCCGGCAGGGCGACCACGCTGCCCGCGCTCGTCGCCCGGCAGGCCGAGCTCACCCCCGACGCCCTCGCCGTCGTCGACGGCGACACGACCCTCACCTACGGCCGGCTCATCCAGGCCGGCCACGCCCTCGCCGCCCGCCTGCGCGAACACGAGGTGGTCCGCGGCGACCGGGTGGCCCTGCTGACGACGCGCTCGTACCGGACCGTCGTGGCGCAGCTCGGGCTGTGGCTGGCCGGAGCCGTGTGCGTGCCCCTCGATCCGGCACAGCCCAGACCGCGCACCGAGGCGATGATCGCCGATGCGGAGGTGACGCTCACTCTCGGCGATGCGAAGCTGCTGGACGCCGCCACACTCCCCGGCCCCGTACTCACCCTGCCCGAGGAGCCGCTCACGAGCGGCCGTCCGGTCGACGAGTCCGACCCGGACAGCCCGGCGTTCATCATGTTCACCTCCGGCTCGACGGGCCGCCCCAAGGGCGTCCTCGTGCCGCACGGCGCCATCGCCGAGCTGGTCACCGCGCCCGACTACGTCACCCTCAACAGCCGCGACCGGGTCCTGTTCCACTCGCCCATGACCTTCGACGCCTCGACGTTCGAGGTCTGGGTCGCGCTCGCGGCCGGTGCCGCAGTCGTCGTCTGCACCGAGCAGCGGCCCTCCCTGGAGGACCTCGCCCGGCACGTCGAACGGCACGGCGTGACGGTGGCGTTCTTCACCACCGCCCTCTTCCACCAGCTCGCCGCCCGCCGCTCCCGGGTCTTCGCCCAGCTCCGCTCGGTCGTCGTGGGCGGCGAGGCGATGGCCGCCGCCCAGGCCCGCGAGGTGCTCACCGCCTTCCCCTGGCTGGAGCTCGTCAACGGCTACGGACCGACCGAGACGACCACCTTCGCGACCGCGCACCGGGTCACGGTGCGGGACTGCGAAGGGCCGGTACCGATCGGCCGGCCCATCGCCGGGGCCACGGCGCACGTCCTCGACGCCGCCGGCCGCCCGGTCGCCGAGGGCGGGCGCGGCGAGCTGTGGATCGGCGGCAGCAGGCTCGCCCACGGGTACACGGGCCTGCCCGAACTCACCGCCGAACGGTTCGTCGAGCATCCCGCCGCCGGCGGGCGGCTCTACCGTACGGGCGACATCGTCTCCCTCCGCCCCGACGGCATCCTGCAGTTCCACGGCCGCAACGACGACCAGGTGAAGGTACGCGGCTTCCGCATCGAACCCGCCGAGGTCGAACACGCCCTCCGTGAGCAGCCGGACGTGGACGACGCCGCCGTCACCGTCGACGGCGCGGGCACCGCCGAGGCACGCCTCGTCGCCTTCGTCGTCGCCGCGCCCGGCCCGGTGCCCACCGGAGCGGCGCTGCGCGAGCGGCTGACCGGGGCCCTGCCCGCCCACCTGGTGCCCGACACGGTCACCGTGCTGGAACGGCTGCCCCTCACCCCGGCCGGCAAGGTCGACCGGCGGGCCCTCACCGGACGCGTACGCACCGCCGAGAGCGGCCCCGCCGACGAGCCGGCCGCGATGACCCCGCTGGAACAGGCCGTGGCCGAGGTGTGGAGCCAGGCACTGGGCACCGAGGTGACCCGCGCCGACTCCGAGTTCCTCCTCCTCGGCGGCCATTCGCTGCTCGCCCTCGTCGTCACCGAGGACCTGCGTGAGGAACTCGGCGTGGAGATCGCCCTCGCCGACTTCTTCGCCGCCCCGACCGTCGCCGCCCAGGCCGCGCTGGTCGAACGCGCCCTCCTGGACGCCCACCGAGACCTCCACCCCGAGACACCGGAGCACAGCGATGCCCACTGACGCCGACTCCGCGGCCCACGAAGACCGTCAGCGACTCCAGCGGGAACTGCTGCGCCGGGCCCGCGCCGGAACGGCCCGGCGCACGGCGGCCGGACCCGCCACCGCCCCGCCGCCCGCCACTACCCCGGCGCCCGCCACTACCCCGGATGCCGCCACCGCCGACGAGGCAGGAAGCGGGCCGCAGACCGGAAGGGTCCCGCTGTCCCGCGCCCAGCGCCGCATGTGGCTGAT
The DNA here is from genome assembly GCF_024666385.1 of Streptomyces yangpuensis. Lineage (NCBI taxonomy): Bacteria > Bacillati > Actinomycetota > Actinomycetes > Kitasatosporales > Streptomycetaceae > Streptomyces > Streptomyces yangpuensis. Next base: position 497,519 of record NZ_CP102514.1, on the reverse strand, counting down.
GGAACGGCTCGGCGGCGCGGGCGACTCGTACCACGTACCGTTCGCCACCCGGCTGCGCGGCCCGTTCGACGTGGCCGCTCTCGCCACCGCCCTCACGTCCCTGGTGGCCCGGCACTCCATTCTCCGCACCCGCTACGCCGAGCACGAGGGCGAGCCCTACCAGGAGGCGCTCCCCACACCGCGGACGGTCCCCGTGCACGTCGTCGACACCGACCCGGCGCAGGCCCCCGCACTGCTGCGGCGCGAGAGCGCCCGGCCGTTCGACCTCACGGCCGCAGACGCCGTACGGGCCCTCGTCCTGCGCCACGGACCGGAGGACCACACCCTGCTGCTGACGTTCCACCACATCGCCATGGACGGCGCGTCGCTGGAGACCGTGGCCGCCGAACTGGCCGTGCTCTACGCGTCCGCCACCGGCGCCGCGACGGCGCCGGCCCTCGCCGAGGCCCCGCAGTACGCCGACCACGCGCGCCGCGAGCACGACAGCCTGCCCGGCTTCGATACGGAACTGAAGCACTGGAGCGACCTGCTGGCCGACGCCGCCCCACCGCGCCTGCCCCGGCGGGCGGCGGACGCACCGCAGACGGCCGGGCGGCCCGCGGCCGTGCACACCGTGCCGCTCGCGCCGGCCGTGCCCGACGCACTGCGGGCGCTCGGCGCACAGCGGCACGCCACGCTCTTCGCCGTGACCCTCACCGCGGCCTTCGCCGCACTGCACCGCCTCACCGGCGACGAGGACCTCGTCATCGGCGTGGCCGGCACCCACCGCAGCGGAACCGCCATGCGCGGTCTGGTCGGCCTGTGCGTCAACACCCTGCCGGTACGCGTGGACGCCTCCGGCGCCCCCACCTTCGCGGAACTGCTGCGACGCGTGAACGAGGCACTCCTGGAGGCCCAGCGCCACCGGCACGTCCCCTTCGACCTGGTCCTCGAACGCCTCGGCGCCGGAGCGCGCGGAGCCGACGGCACCGCGCTGGTCCGCGTCACCTCCGACGTCCTCGGCGAGCCGACGGTGCTCCGGCTCCCCGGCACGTCGGCCGAGTACGTCGACGTCCCCTCCGACGGTGCGAAGTTCACCTTGTCGTACGGCCTGGCAATGGACGCCGCCGAGCAGCCCCGGGCACTCGTCCAGTACGACCCGAACACCTTCGACGACACCGTCGCGGAGGCGGCCGTACGGGACTACGCGGCGCTGCTCCAGGCGGTGGCGGCCGACCCCGGTCTGGCCCTGGGCGAGCTGCCCCTCTCCGGCCCGGAGCACGCCGCGGCCACCCGGGACGGCTCCGCCCCGGACGACGGCGGCCACCCGGCCGCGCAGGCCCTGCGGGCGCACCCGGACGTCGCCGACGCCGAGGTGGTCCGGCCCGGGCAGGGGCCGGCCGTCGCCTACGCCGTCCTGCGCGACAGCGTCGGCCCGTCCGGCCACGAACTGCTGGGCCTGCTGCGCCGGTCGCTCGCGCCCGAGGACGTACCCGCCGCCGTGACGCTGCTCGACGCGCTGCCGCGTACGGCCGCCGGGCCGCTCGATCCCGCACGGCTGCCCGGGCCGTCCGGGCCCTCCGCGCCGAGCGCTCCCGCCGATCCCCGGGCCGCAGCGGTCACGGAGGCCTTCACCGCCGTGCTCGGTCCCGTTCCGACACCGGACGACGACTTCTTCGCCCTCGGCGGCCACTCCCTCAAGGCCGTCCAGCTCGCCGAACGGCTGCGTACGGACCTCGGACTGCCGCTCACCGGACTCGACGTGCTCCAGGCCCGTACGCCGCGGGCACTGACCGCCCTCCTCGGCGAACGGGCGGCACGGCAGAGCGCCGCGAAGGCCGTCAGCAGGCCGGCCCCCCGCTCCCGGGACGTCCGCCCGGGCACGGTACTGGTCACCGGGGCAACGGGTGGTGTCGGCGCCTTCGTCGTACGTGAACTCGCCGCCCAGGGGCGTCCCGTACTGGCACTGGCCAGGCCCGAGTCCGCCCATCTGATCGCCGTCGAGGGCGTCGACGTCATCGAGGGCGACCTCTCCGACCCGGACGGGCTCCGGGACGCCGTCGCGCAGGCGGACGCGGTCGTCCACGCCGCCTGCACCTTCACCCGGCACGACGTGGACCTGGCGGCGATGCGTGCCATGGTCGACGCCTGGCGGCGCGGACCGTTCGTCTTCGTCAGCAGCGTCGACGCCTACGGCCACCCCGGTACGGAGCGGGTCGCCGAGGAGTCGGCGCCCCACGAGCCGGTCAGCCCCTACGGCAGGGCCAAGCTCGACTGCGAGGCCATGGTGCTGGGTGCCGCGGGTACCGGGGGACGCGGGGGTGCGAGCGCCGTGCGGTCACCGATCGTCTGGGGTGCGCACGACCGGCTGCGCGAGCAGCTGCGCTGGGGCGCCATCGGCACGCTCTACCAGGCCGCCCGCGAGGGCCGGCCGATCGAACTGCCGCGTCCCGGGACCGGCGGACACGCCTGGTACGGAGCCGCCTGGGTGCACGCGGCCGCCCTGGCCCGCGCGGTGGCCGAGTGCCTGGACCGGCCCGTTCACGGCGTCGCCAACGCGTGCAGCGGCCACGTGTCCTGGCGCGACCTCGCCCAGGACCTCACCGAACTCCTGGGTTCCGAAGCGGAGTTCCGCGAGACGGCGACGGTTCCCCGGGACCTGGACCACCGCTGGCACTACGACAGCAGCCGGCTGGCCCGGCCTCTGCGGCCCCGCCCCGGCGAGGACCGGCGGACCGTACTGGCGGAGATGACCGCCGCCACGGCCACCACGGGCTGACCCGTGGCCCGCTGACCCGCCGACGGGCCGTCCGCCGTCCGCCGTGGAAAAGGTTCGGGCACCCCCCAGGGGGTGTCCGGCGGATCAGGGCCGGGCCCGGGCCGTCCGGCACCGCGGCCTGCCGCGTTGTCGTCGGTCGCCGACGCTCCGCGTGGGCTCCCTCCTCCGCCTTGCATCCCACGGCACCGGACGCCCCGGGCTGTCCGACCCCGATCCGCCGGACACCCCCTAGCGGGGGTGCCCGAACCGCCAGAGGACGTGGACCACGCGCAGCACCGCGAGGAGACCGGCGACCACGGCCCCCGCCGTCCGGAGGACCTCCTCGACCGCGGCGGGGAGGGACCAGACCAGAGTCGGCCCGGCGATCGCACCGAACATGACGGCGCCGAGGAAACATGCGCTGACCAGCGCATAGCCGATCTCGACGGTGATCGCGTCCCGTTCGGCCCGGCTCTGTCGTGTCGTCGTCATGGTGGTAAGGATCGCACCCGGCCGGGCCGCGGACCAGGGGTTCTGCGGTTGTCGGCGGGCGCTTCGGCGGGTCCGGACGGGCGGCGGTCGGGCCGTCGGGGTGGTGTCGCATCCGTATCGGGGGGATCCGCGGAACACAGTGGACGTGCGGCACGTGCCGCACGGACAGGTGAGAGAGGTGGTCGTATGTCCGCATCCTCGGGCGGGACGGACGGGACGGACGGGACCGACGTGCTGGTCGTCGGGGCGGGTGTCGCCGGGCTGGCGTGTGCCCGGGATCTGGCCGCGGCCGGCGTGAGCGTACGGGTGGTGGAGGCGGGCGACGCGGTCGGCGGCCGGATGCGTTCGGACCGGATCGGGGGCTTCGTCGTGGACCGCGGGTTCCAGGTGTTCAACACCGCCTACCCCCAGGTCCGGCGCAGGTTCGACCTGAAGGGACTTCGGCTGAGGCCCTTCACGCCGGGCTTCCTCGTCCACACTCCCACCGGCAGACTCGCCTTCAGCGATCCCACCCGCCGACCGCGTGCGCTGCCCGAACTGCTGTCGGGCCGCCTCGCCGGCCCGCGTGACGTGGCCGCCCTCGGCCTGATGTCCGCCCGCGACATGCTGCTGCCCCCCGGCCGGCTCAAACGGCGCCCGGACACCACCGCCCGCACCGCCTTCGCCGACGCGGGGATCTCCGAAGAGTTCGTCGAGAGGTTCTTCCGGCCCTTCGTGTCAGGGGTCTTCCTGGAGGACGAACTGGAGACGTCAGCCCGGGTGTTCCACCTGGTCTGGCGGAGCATGCTGCGCGGAACCATCTGCCTGCCGACCGAGGGCATCGGGGCGGTTCCGCGGGCCCTCGCGGCCGGTCTGCCCGAGGGTGCCGTACGACTGGAGACTCCGGTGACCGGGCTCACGGACGACGGCGTGCTGACGGCGGCGGGAGTGGAGATCCCCGCACGCGCCGTCGTGGTCGCCACCGGACCGGGGCCCGTCTCGATGCTGCTCCCCGAGGTCGCCCTGCCCGCCTACCGGATCGTGACGACGTACTACCACGTCGCTCCGCGATCGCCCCTCGGCGAGCCGACCCTGCTCGTGGACACCCGCCGCCGCTTCCTCAACACCTGTGTCCTCAGTGACGTCGTGCCCGCCTACGCCCCGCCCGGCCACTCCCTCGTCGCCACCTCGGTCCTCGGGCGGGACGGGCAGGGGCGTGAGCGCGAGCTCCGGGCCGCGCTCGGCGAGGCGTACGGGACCGGCACGGACGGCTGGGACCTCCTCACCGTGCGCACCATCGAGGACGCGCTGCCCGCCATGGCGCCGCCGCAGCCGCTGACCCGCACATCGCGGGTGTCGCCGGGCCGGTACGTGTGCGGCGATCACCGTGCCACCGCTTCCGTCCAGGGCGCGCTGGCCTCCGGCGCGCGGGCGGCCCGTGAGGTCCTGCGCGATCTGCGCGAGCTGCGGGCCCCGGGGGGAGCCGGGGGAGCGGGAGCGGGAGCGGGGGTCAGCCGGTACAGGTGATCGAGAAGGGGACGGGGTGGGAGAGAGCGCGGGTCGGGCGCTGGAGTTCCACGGCCATCCCGGTGCTCAGGGTGCCCCTCTTCGCGTAGGCCGTCAGCCGGATGGTGTCGCGGCCGGTGGGGTTGGCCCTGTCCCCGATCGACAGCGTGCGCCACCGGGGGTCCACCACCGAGCCGTCGCCGGACACCCACCGGTAGGAGATCCGCGTCGGCCTGGTGGCGGTGAACGTCGCCGTGAACGCCGGGGCCCGGCCCTCGGGTATCGGGCAGCCGCCGGTATAGGTCGTGTTCGTCCCCGCCACCGACACCCGTACGCCCGAACCACCCGTACTGTCCGAGCCGCCCGCGTTGTCGTCCCCGTTGCCGGCGAAGGCGTAGGCGAGCCCGCCGGCGACCAACAGGCAGGCGGCCGCGCCGACCGCGACGAACGCCGCCGCCCGCTGCCTGCGCGGTGGGGCGGAGGCCGCACGGGGCCCCGGAGGCCGCCCGGCCGGGGACGCCGCCGTGGCCGCGGCCGGCCCGGCCTCCTCCGGGGCCGGCAGGATGCGGGAGGCCATGGTGGTGACGTCCGCGCCGCCCGCGATGTCGCCCAGGGCTGCCGCGACTTCGGCGGCGGGGGTCCGCTCGGCCGGATCCTTGCGGAGCAGCCCGGCGATGACCGGGCTGAGCGGGCCGGCCCGGGCCGGCGTCGGCGGTTCCTGTTCCACCACGGCCCGCAGGGTGCTCAGCGCGGTGTCGTGCCGGAACGGGGAGATCCCCTCCACGGCGGCGTACAGCAGCACTCCGAGGGACCACAGGTCGGACTCGGGCCCCGAGGAGCGGCCCAGCGCCCGTTCCGGCGGCAGGTACTCGGGCGAGCCGACCACCTCACCGGTCATGGTCAGGGCGGTGCTGCCCTCCACCATCGCGATCCCGAAGTCGCTCAGCACCACCCGTCCGTCGTCGGAGAGCAGCACGTTCGCCGGTTTCACGTCCCGGTGTTCCACCCCGGCGGCGTGCGCGGCACGCAGCGCGCCCAGCACCTCGGCGCCGATGCGCGCCGCCTGCCGCGGGGGGAGGGGGCCCGCGGCCCGCAGCAGGTCGGCCAGCGACCGGCCGCGGATCAGTTCCATCACGATCCAGGGCCGGTCGTTCGCCACGACCACGTCGTGGACCGTGATCACGCCGCGGTCGTGTATCCGGGCCGCCGCCCACGCCTCCCGCTCCAGCCTGCCGTACATCCGTGTGATGTCGTCGGACCCCAGACCGGCCGGGGCCCGTACCTCCTTGACGGCGACCTCCCGGTGCAGGGTTTCGTCATGAGCCCGCCACACGGTGCCCATGCCGCCCTCGCCGAGCCGCGACAGCAGCCGGTAGCGGCCTGCGATCAGCCCGTCCGCGCCGGCCGCACCCGCCGCCGTCCCCGCGGGTGCCGCGGTGGTCTCAGCCAGGGTCTCGGATTCATTGTTGTGCATGGGGGCGGTCTCCCTCGTATCACCGGCCGACGCGAACATCACGTACGGCGCCCGGAACGGGTTCAGGGGGACTCAAAGATGCTCGAACCAGGTGGTGGTGCGCTGAGCAGTTCGGCCAGCCTCAGCGGGTGCAACGGCGGCCGACCTTCGGCGCCGGTCGCTTCCCGGCGGCTCGTGGGCCGTGCCGCGCTCCGCCTGTTCTCGTAGGCCGAACGGGCGGGCACGCGGTGGGGCGTGCGGGGAGAGCGCGCGTGTCCCCGTACGCCCGGAGCGCACCACCGGAGAGGTGTCGGAGCCAGGTCCCGGCCCGTTGTCAACGGGCAGCGGGACCCGCGCAGATTGTCACTCTATTCCCGCCTTCGGATGGCTCAGGTAGGTCTGTGGATCTTCGCGTGCTTATGCTTCACCCGCTATGACGCAAAGTCACGACTCTCACACGTCACGTGAATCAGCCGATGTGGTCGTCCTCGGCGCAGGCCCCGCCGGACTCGTCCTCGGAGTCCTGTTGCACACCGCCGGAATCGACTGCGTCGTCCTGGAACGCGCCTCCCGCACCCATGTGCAGACCCGGGCCCGAGCCGGGTTCCTCGCCCCGAACACCGTGCGGATCCTGGAGCGTCACGGCCTCGCCGACGGCCTGCACAGCAGCGGTCGGCGCCACGGCACCTGCGAATTCCGCACGGAGGACGGCCGGTTCCGTCTCGACTACGGGGCCCTCGGCAACGGGGGCCACCACCACGTCTACCCGCAGCAGAACCTGGTCACGGACCTCCTGACCCACTACCTCGCCATCGGCGGACGCATCCGCTTCCACACCGAGGCGGTCGTCGTGCGGGACGCGGACGGCACGCAGCCGTATGTCACGACGCGCGAGCCCGACGGCCGGCCCGCCCGGTGGACCGCTCGCTACGTCGCCGGCTGTGACGGCAGGCACGGGGCAGCGCGCCGCTCACTGCCCCCGGGCGCCGTCCGCCACCACCAGCACGACCACGGCGTGACCTGGCTCGGCCTGCTCGCCGAAGCCCCGCCGAGCCTCGACGCCGTCGGGTACGCCATCCATGCCCGCGGCTTCGCCGGACACATGGCCCGCACCCAGGACGTCACCCGCTACTACCTGCAGTGGCAGCGCGGCACACCCGCCGACTCCTGGTCCGAGCAACGGATCTGGGACGAACTCGACGCCCGCATGCGCGCCGAGGACCACGGCCCGCTGCGCCGGGGCGGGCTCCTGGAACGCGCGGTCTTCGACCTGACCTGCGACGTGGTCGAACCTCTGCGCCACGGCTCGCTCTTCCTGGCGGGCGACGCGGCGAGCCTGCTCGCCCCGGCCGCCGCGAAGGGCGCCAACCTCGCCGTGCTGGAGGCCGAGATCCTGGCGGAAGCCCTGACCGGCGCCCTCGTCCGGGGGGACACCACCGGACTCGACACGTACTCGGACCGGTGCCTGGCGCACATCTGGCGTGCACAGGAGTTCACCGGGTGGATGACCCGCCTGCTGCACGCGACATCCGACACATCCGACCGTGACGACCACGGTGCCGGATCGTTCTTCCTCGCCGCGCTGCAGCGTTCACGGCTCAACTCGCTGCGCACCTCCCGCATCCACCAGGACTGGTTCGCCGAGAACTACGTCGGCGTGTGACCGACCCACCGACCCACAGACCCACCGACCCACAGACCCACCGGCCCAGCCGCCGTATCCCTGTTCCCCTTTCGTCTCTTCCTCCGCCTTGCCATGCCTGCGCCCCGCCAAGCGATGCCCTGCCCTGCCCAGCCCAGCCCCGTACCGGCTTGAGGACACCCCCACGATGACGACGACCTTCCCCGACAAAACGTTGCTTCCGGACGACACCGCCAGCCTGCGCGCGGCGGCCCGGTTCGTCCGCGAGCACGACAGCGCCGCCCTGCTCCCTCTCCTCCTGCCCGGCCTCGTCGGCCCGGACCTGCAGGCGCTGGCCGGGCACTGCCGGTTCGCCCACGCGGGGTTGCTGCTCTTCCCGCCGGACGCGGACGTACTGCGGGCCCAACTCGCCGTCTGCGGACTGGCCGTCGACACACCCTCCCACCCCAGCGTGGTGGTCCGGGAACGCCTCGCCCGGCGCCACGGGCGCGACCCCGCCGAGCTCGACGTCCGGATCCTGCGCCCACAGGTGCCCGGCCGTCACGGGGAGCGGCGCGCGGTCGAGGTGTTCGCCCTGACCGTGCCACCGCACTCGGGCCTGGAACCGATCGCCGCGCACGAACGCGCCCACCAGCACGAGGCGCACCTCGCCTTCGAGATCGAGGACCCGGAGCCGCTGGCCCTGCGCGGCCTGTGCGCGATCCTCGTCCGGCACGGCGCGAGGCCCGACGGCGGCGGCTACAACCCCCACGAGGACGGCACGGTCCTTTACTTCACCCTTCCCGTCGACGCGGCCTGCGACTACGGGCGGCTGGAGCTGTACGCTCGCGGCGACCACCGGGACACCCTCGCCGCCCATCTCGACCACCCGGGCCACCCCGGTCACCCGGGCCACTCCGGTCACGCCGAGGACCCGTACGACCGCACCCGCCGCGACGGGCGACAGCCGGCCGAAACGCTCCTCCACCTCCTCACCGGCGCGTGGACGACACAGGCACTCGCCGCCTCCGCCCGGTTGGGCCTGCCCGACGTCATGGACACCCGTACCGCGTACCGGAGCGAGGACCTCGCCCGGCTGACCGGTACCGACCGCAGGAGCCTGGCCACGCTCCTGCGCTACCTCGCCATGCTCGGCGCAGTGACCCAGGAGCCAGAGCCGGAGCCAGAGCCGGAGCCGGAGCCGGGCCAGGAGTCGCATCGCAAGCAGGAACGATTCCGCCTGACGGAGCTCGGTGCGCTGCTGCGCGCGGACGTACCCGGTTCGATGCGGTCGCTGGCCCTGATGTACGGCGGCCCCTTCTACCGCTCCTTCGGCGGCCTCGACCATGCCGTGCGCACCGGACAGCCGGCCTTCGACCACCTCTTCGGCGAGAGCCACTTCGACCACTTCGCCCGCGACCCCGAACTCGGCCCGCTCTTCGACCAGTCCATGGCCGCGAGTTCACGGATGTTCCACCCGCTCCCCGGCCATCCGGTCATCACCGCCGCCGCCCGGGCGCACGCCCCGGCGACCGTCGTCGACGTCGCCGGGGGGAACGGAGAACTCCTCGGCAGGATCCTCACCGCACACCCGCGCCTGCGTGGCATCCTCCTCGAACGCCCGCACGCCGTCGCGGCCGCCCGTCGCCGGCTCGACGCAGCGGGCTGCGGCGCGCGCTGCGACTACCGCCCCGGCGACTTCGCCGACGTACCGCCCGGCGGCGACGTCTACGTCCTCTCGCGCGTCCTGCACGACTGGGACGACGACCGCTGCCGCGAGATCCTCCGCCACTGTGCCCGTGCGATGCCCGCCCACGCGGACCTGCTCGTCGTGGAACGCCTCCTGCCCGCCGACGGCTCCCCCTCGCTGGCCAGCGCCTGGGACCTGCACATGCTGTGCAATGTCGGAGGCCGCGAACGCCGCGCCGACCACTACGCACGCCTGCTCGCCGACGCCGGCCTCTCACTCGTCGGCCACAGCCCCCTGCCGCTGGACGCGCACGTGCTGCACGCCCGCAAGGCGGCCGCGGCCGCGGCCGGCGCGGCCGCCGTACCGGATCCGGTCACCCGGCGGAGCTGAGGCGGGACGTCCCTCCGGCGGAACACCCCTCGGGTGCACCCGCCGGAGGTCCGCCCGGACGCCGGAGCGCCGGGGGGACCGGCCGGTCGCGCGCCCGGGTGCTTCGGTCAGTCGATGACCGCGATGGCTTCGACCTCCACCATGTGCTCGGGTACGTCCAGGGCCGCCACACCCAGCAGCGTGGCCGGCGGGACCGGGGTGATCCCCAGCTTCGCTGCCGCCCGGTCCATCCCTTCCAGGAGCCGGGGCATCTGGTCGGGGGTCCAGTCGACGACGTGGACGTTCAGTTTCGCCACGTCGTCGAAGGTTGCGCCGGCTCCGGCCAGGGCGGTGCCGACGTTCAGATAGCACTGCTCGACCTGCGCGGCGAGGTCGCCCTCGCCGACCGTGACGCCCTCGGCGTCCCAGGACACCTGTCCGGCGATGAAGACGAGCTTCGATCCGGTCGCCACCGACACCTGCCGGTAGGCGTCGATCGCGGGCAGTCCGGTGGGGTTGATCAGCGTGACGGCCATGGCTGCTTACTCCTCAGGTCTCTTGTGGTTACTCAGAAACCGTAGGAGAGTGAGCGCTGACGTGGAAGAACGCACTTTTCAGTGACTGGGGAACCCAATGGTTACCAAGCAGTTCACCGGCTCGCCGGAGGACGCGGATCTGCGGCGCGCGGACTCCCTGGCGCGGGAGATCTTCTCGGACGTCGCCAACAAATGGGCGCTCCTGATCATCGAGGCCCTGGGGGAGCGGGTCCTGCGCTTCAGCGAGCTGCGTGACGAGGTCGAAGGCATCAGCCACAAGATGCTCACGCAGAACCTGCGCATGCTGGAGCGCAACGGTCTGATCGAGCGGACGGTGTACCCGGTGGTGCCGCCACGGGTGGAGTACGCCCTCACCGGGCCGGGCCAGGCGCTGCGGGTGACGATCGACTCGCTGTGCGACTGGACCCACCGCCACCTCGGCCACATCGAGGCCGCCCGCCGCCGCACGGATACGGCGGCCGCGGCGGACTCGCCGGACACGGGGCGGTGAGCTGTCCCGGAAAGACCTGCCGGAGGACTCCGGTGGAGGACGCCGCCGGGAGCTTCGGTAGAGGGCTCCAGTGGGGGAAGATCGACTTCCCGGTTGAGGGACTCGCCGCGAAAATGGGAGAGGGTGAGCGACCGGGAGGCTGAGGCGCGTGATGGCCGATTCAGAGGACGCACTGACCATACGCGCTGTCGCCGAGCGGCTGATGAAGTCGTACCCACAGGTGGACGCCGGCCTGGTGCACAGCTCGGTGCAGACCGCGTACGAGGAGCTCAGGTACGCCCGTGTGCGCGCCTACCTGCCCGTACTGATGGAACGCAGGGCGCAGGACCTCCTGCCCTCGGACGAGTGAACACAGGATGGGTGCCGTGATCACACCGCATGCGACGCCGAAGCCGTGGTGCCGGGGCGACGGCAGGTCCTACCTCTCGCTCTGCTCCAAGGACTCGGTCCTGTCCATCGGGTCCGTCGGATCGGTCCTGTACTGTCCTGGCGCTCACGCGACGGATTCATGACGGCGGGATTCGGCGCCGTGGCCACCGTCACCGCTCACTTCGCCCTGAGCAGCTGGTCGACCCGCGGCACGGAGAGCCCGGTCAGTTCCGCAACCTCCTTCAGGGTGCGGCCCTGCCTCAACTCGCCCATGGCGGCGCTGCGTATGAGCTTGGCCTCCTTGGCGCCGGTGAGCATGTCATCGGTGACCAGCCGGGCGCCGCGTTCACGGGTGAGCGGGGAGTCGATCTCCGCGAGGCGCGCACGGACCGCCTGCATGTACTGGTCCGTCAGGGTACGCAGATCGGCGTACGCCTGTTCGTCGTTCGTGCTGGTATCGGTCATGCGGGTCAGCGTACTTCGGCGCGGGGCGGTTTCTGGATCCTCTGTCACGCAGCGCGCGTCAAGGGCCGATTCCCCTCGCTGTGACGCAAATTGACGGTACGTCGGCACTCGTGGCGGCTCGCCGGGGAGGCGTGCGGCGGCCTCCGCGCCGGCTCCGCGGCCGCCGCCGTGTCCGGCGGTGACCGCGGATCACATCGAGGCGGTGGGCCCCGTCACGTGATCTTCTGGCTGGTTCCGTCGGGCAGGGTGCAGGTCTCTCCGCCGTAGGGGATCGACTTGACCTGCCCGCCGGCGTCCGTGCATTCCTCCCGGGTGATGGTCGGGAACGCGGCCGCCTGGGCGCCGGCGGTACCGACGGCTGCTCCCGCGCCGGCCAGGGTCGCTGCGGCCAGGACGAGGCCCAGCGTTCTGCGGATGCGCATGGCTTCCTCCTCTCGGGCGCCTCACTCGGCCCGGTGGGAGAACAGCCCTCAGGCCGAAGGTGCCCTGCTTCCCAGCATGGGCGCTGCCCGCGGGGACCGCGAGGTGAGCCGGACCGCGAGGCGAGCCGGACACCGCCGCGGGAGCGTTTCGCACCCGGCGGGGCAGCGCGGCCCCCAGGCGGCCAACGTGGAGGCTCTCTGAACCGCCGAAGGCGAGCGGGGCGGCCCGGTCCGCCCCCCATGACCTGGACACCCTCGTGACCTACCGGAACAGGCGGTCACCGGACGTGGCCATGCGGTGGGTTCCGCCGTTGCGGTTCACCCAGTCGCGGATGAGGCTGATGGAGTTGGCGCACTGCCAGCTGTCGTCGTACTCGCGCACCCCGGTGAAGGACCCGTAGCCCGCGATGATGCCGTCCACCCGGCCGTCGCCCAGCAGCTTGTCGACGTACCACGGGTCGTTGTACGTGGTCGTCCAGGACAGTGTGGCCGCGAGGCGACCGGCGTCACGGTCCGCAGCGCCCTTCTTCAGCTCCGCGCACGTGTAGTACGTGGCTTCCGTGCAGTTGCCGAACCCCTTGGTGATGTCGCTGTCGCCGTAGTCCATCACACGGCGGCCGGCGGGGAATCCGGAACCGGAGCGGTTGAAGGCGCCCTGCACCCGGTCGCGGGTTCCGGTCGTCGTGATCCCCTCCAGGGTGCCGAGCCGGCCCTCCAGACTCTTCCAACCCCTGCCGCCGACGTCCGGGTTGCTGCCGCCGTGGTACTCGAAGAACCCGTAGAGCACCGGGATGCCGGCGGCCGTCAACCGCTGCGCCTTGTCACGGAGTCCGGCGACGCTGCACCCGCGGTTCTCCTTCTCCCCACAGTAGTTCGGGTCCTTGATGTCCAGCCACACCAGGGCGAGCCTGCGTCCGGCACGGGCGTGGGAGAGGATGCGGTCGATCATGCTGTCGAAGCTGGGGCCCAGCCGGTTGTCACCGGCCGAGGAACAGTCGTGGTAGGCCCGCCATTCGTTCGGGTTCCACCAGGCGCAGACGTCTATCTCGATGCTGTTGGAGCCGTGTTTGAGCGCGGCGTCCACGCCGTCCAACGTGTTGACGCGATGGGCGATGGCGTAGACGGGGCGACGCTGGTCGGCCGCTGCCGCTGCCGCTGCCGCCGGGGCCGTACCGATTGCGGTGGTCCCGATGACCGCGCACAGGGCCGCGATCAGTACCAAGAGCGTTCGCGGGCCGGTCCCGCGCCTGAGGTGGGTGGTCAAGAGCGTGCTCCGTCATGTCGGTTTCCGGGGCGGACGACGGGTCTCGTCCGTCACAAGCTGACATGTGGACAGATGCACGATGAACCGGCCCGGTTGGGGGCGGCCGACCGGATGGCGGGAATTCGCCGGGAAGCCCTGGTTCAGGTCCTCCAGGCTGAAGCCGGGGATGCGGGAGCCCGCAACCGGCGGCCACTCCGTCGGGCGACCGCCCGATGCCGCCCCCTGGAGCCGTGGAGCCGTGGAGCCGTGGAGCCGTGCAGCCCGCGGTCGCCGTGGACCCCGAGGTCACTCGGGATGCGCCACCGCGTCCTTCTGCAGCTCCACCGCCGCCAGGAGGGTCAGCTTCCGTTCCGCCCGGCGCAGCGCCTTCACCGCGGCGACCGAGCCGATGTCCCCGGTGAAACCGGCGGCGGCCAGCCGGGCGCGGACCCAGCGGGCGCGCAGCCGGGGCTCGTCGGCGCCAGCGGCGGCCTCGACGACCGCGACGGCGCGTTCCAGGCCCGGGCGCTCTTCGGGGGTGGCCTCGGCCAGCGCCCGGCGCAGGGACGCCACCACCGTGTCCGAGTCACGGATGGGCAGTACGAAGGTGTGCTTGGTGTCCGTTCCGAGGAATTCAGTCATGCCGATCATCGTGCTGGCCGTGTTCCGTGCACAGCAAGGGACTTGAGGAGGAGGAGAGGTACGACCGCAGGCCGACCGGCGGTCCCGGCGTCGACCCCGCCGCCGACGCCGGTGTGCTCAGAGCTCCGCGAGGTCGACCGCCTCGGCGTCCTCGGCCTCCCAGCGCAGCAGGTCGCCCGGCTGGCATTCGAGGACCTCGCAGAGCGCTGCCAGCGTCGCGAAGCGGACCGCCTTGGCGCGGCCGTTCTTGAGTACCGCCAGGTTGGCGGGCGTGATCCCCACCCGGTCCGCGAGTTCCCCCACGGACATCTTCCGCCTGGCCAGCATCACGTCGATGTCGACGGCGATGGGCATCAGATCACCTCGTCCAGCTCGGCCCTCATCTGCGCCGCCTCACCGTCGCGTGCGACGGCCTGGGCGAGCAGCATTCGCAGCACGAGCACGATGAGCGCGACCCCCAGGATGGCGACGCCGATCCCTCCCATGATCACAGTAACGCCCGGGTCCTCCCGCTGGCCCGGCGCATTGACGGCCGTGACGGCGAACCACAGCAGGGCGGCCGCCACGATCGAGCCGATCACGCCGTCCACGTACCGGAAGGCGGCATGGGAGAAGACGGTTCCGCGCCGCACCATCGCCGTCAGCCGGCCTACGCACACCAGCGCCACCTGGGCGGACACCATGCCCAGGATCACGATCACGCGCATCGGGGTCAGCGGGAGCGACCCCTCCACCTCACGCGTGACCAGCGCCCACACCATCGCCACCTGCACGAACACGGTGCCGACGAACACCACCGCGAGCACGACGCGCAGCGCGCGAACTGCCAGCTTTCCCATGACCCGTCCTCCCATCGAGTTACGATGGAAATCTATCGAGATTCGATAGACCGGGCAAGGTCTGGGGCCGGCCCGGCCCAGCCCGGCCCGGCGCCCGATGCGCCGCGCCGGACCGGACCGGGCAGGTGTTCAGAAGTCCCAGCTCTGGCTCCGCGCGCCGTTGCAGCTCCAGCTCACCAGGAGCTGGCCGATCTCGGGCCGCCCCGCCAGGATGTCGAGGCACTTCCCGTTCACCCGGTTCCGGATCTCGCTGCCGTTGCGGTACCACTTCTGGTGGAGACCGCCGTGGCAGTCCCACATGGCCACCGAGCCCTGGTCGCCCAGATGCGGGCCGTAGATCTCCAGGCACTTCCCGTTCAGGTTGGAACGGATCTGCTCACCGTCCCAGTACCACTGCTGGTTGACGCCGCCGTGGCAGTCCCACGTCACCGTGGAGGCGCCGTTCTCCTGGTGGAACATGAAGATGTCGGCGCACCTTCCGTTCAGGTTGGACCTGAGCAGCGGAGCCGCGGCGGCCGCCGCGGACGCGGGCGAGCCCGTCACGGTAGCCCCGGCCAGCAGTCCCGTGACCGCCGCCAGCAGCATCAGTCGTCGTACAGACCTCATGGTTTCCCCTTCCCAACACGGTTGCGCGGTTGCGCTGGGCCCTTGTCTAGCCCCCGGTTGATGTCCGGCGCCGGAACGTGGGTTCCGGACATCAAAAGCTGGACAAACACCACCCGACACGGATGCGGAAAGCCGCAGAGAGGAAGGCAATGCCACGCCCCGAACGCCCGCTCGACCCGGACTCCGGTCCCCTGACACAGTTCGCAGCCGACCTCCGCACCCTCCGCGAGTCAGCGGGGCGGCCGCCCTACCGGGCACTGGCGAAAAGGGCGCACTACTCGTCCACCACGCTCTCCGACGCCGCGGGGGGAGACACCTTCCCGAGCCTCGCCGTCACGCTCGCCTACGTCGAGGCGTGCCAGGGCGACCGCCGTGCATGGGAGACCCGCTGGCACGCGGTCGCCGCCGAGATCGCCGCCGCCGCGACCGGACGGGGCGGCGAACCCGACGTGACGAGCCGGCGGGCCGCGCCCTACGCCGGGCTGTCCCCGTTCCAACCGGAAGACGCCGACCGCTTCTTCGGGCGCGAGCACCTGACGACCGAGCTGCTCGCGAAGGTCCGTGACCGCCGTTTCCTGACCGTCTTCGGACCGTCCGGATCAGGCAAGTCCTCGCTGCTGCGGGCCGGACTCGTCGCCCGTACCCGGGCGGCGGGCGCGCCGGTCATGCTGTTCACGCCGGGCCCGCACCCGATGGAGGAATGCGCGGTCCACCTCGCCGCCGCCACGGGACAGGCCCCCGGCCCGCTGCTGACCGAACTGCTGCACGATCCCGCGGCGTTGCACCTGCGGATCCGACAGGACGCGGTCGGCCGCCGGGCCCGAGCCGCCGACGCCGACGCTGCCGAAGCCGCCGACGCCGATGCCGACACGGACGCGGACACGGACGCGGACACGCTCATCGTCGTCGACCAGTTCGAGGAGGTCTTCACCCTCTGCCGGGACCAGGACGAACGAGATGCCTTCATCGCCGTACTGATCACAGCCGCCACCGCGCCGACCAGCCGGACCCGGGTCGTCCTCGGCGTACGCGCCGACTTCTACGGCCACTGCGTCCAGGTCCCCCGGCTCGTCGAGGCGATGCGCGAAGCCCAGATCGCCGTCGGACCGATGAGCAGCCAGGAACTGCGCGAGGCCGTCACCCGCCCCGCCGTACTCGCCGACTGCACGGTCACCGGCCCACTGCTCGCCGCCGTGGTCGCGGACGCGACCGGCCAGCCGGGCGCACTGCCACTCGTCTCCCACGCCATGGTCGAAACGTGGCGCCGACGCTGCGGCAACCGCCTCACCCTGGAGGGATACCTGGCGGCAGGCGGCATCCAGCACGCCCTCGCCCACACCGCGGAAGCCGCCTACGGCGCACTGTCACCGGCACAGCAACACCTCGCCAGGTCACTGTTCCTCCGGCTCACCGCACTCGGCGACGGCACCGAGGACACCAGGCGCCGCATCACCACGGACGAACTCGACCCCGGCCCCGACACCACCCATGTCCTCGAATCCCTTGCCCGCCAACGACTCGTCACCCTCGACGACGGCTGCGTCGACATCACCCACGAGGCCATCATCCGCTGCTGGCCGAGACTGCGCGGCTGGCTCACGGAAGACCGGGACCGGCTGCTCCTGCACCGCCGGCTCACCGACGCCGCCGCCGACTGGGAGGCACGGGACCACGACCCGCACGCCCTCTACCGGGGCGCCCGCCTGGCCGCCGCCCTCGACCTGGCCGCCACCGACGGCACCCGGCTGACCTCCAGGGAACGCCGCTTCCTCGACGCCGGACGCGCGGCACAGGCCGACGAGACGGCGCAGGCCAGGCGGCGTACGGTCCGCTTGCGCCAGCTCGTCACGCTGCTCACCGTGCTCGTGGTCGTCGCGGCGACCGCGGGCGGACTGGCCGTCGACTCACGCGATTCGGCCATCCGCCAGCGCAACCGTCCGAGGTACGCCGGCACGACCCCGCGCTCGCCGCGCAGCTGAACCTGGCCGCGTACCGGCTGGCAGCCACCCGTGACGTCCGCGATCAGCTCATGAGCACCTTCGCGACCCCGTACACGAGCCGCCTCACCGGCCACACCTCCGACGTGGTCTCGACCGCCGTCGCCCCCGGCGGGGGAGTCCTCGCCACCGGGAGCTGGGACCGCACGGCCAGACTGTGGGACGTCCGGGACGCCCACCACCCCGTACAGCTGGCCGCCGTCGACCACCCCGAGCGGCTGATGTCCGTGGCCTTCGACGAGGACGGCTGCGTCCTGGCCACAGCCGACGAACGCTCCGTACGGCTCTGGGACGTGACGGACCGGCGCGCACCCACCGAGCTCGGCACCCTGCCCGGCCAGCCGTCCGCCGCCCCCAGCTGGGTGGCGTACCGGCCCGGCGGTGACGGTGTCCTGGCCACCGGTCACACCGACGGCACGACCCGGCTGTGGAACGCGAACGACCCCCGCCGTCCCCGGCTGCTGGCCACCCTGCCCGGACACACCGGCACGGTCACCTCGGTGACGTTCAGCCCGGACAGCCGTACCGCGGCGACCACCGGCGACACCACCACCCGACTGTGGGACGTCCACGACCCCGCGGACCCGCACCTCCTCGACGTCCTGCGCGGCCACACCGACACCGTGACCTCGGCCGCCTTCAGTCCCGACGGCAAGACCGTGGCGACCGGCAGCTGGGACCGCACCGCCCGGATCTGGCCCCTCACCGCCGACCGGCGCGCGCAACCACCGGCCGTGCTGCCCGTCCACCCCGCGATCGTCTGGTCGGTCGCCTTCAGCCCGGACGGCACCACCCTCGCCTCGGTCGGCGGAGCCACCCACTTCTGGGACGTCACCACCCCCACCGACCCCCAACGGACCAGCACCGTCCAGGGCGGCTTCTACCAGGCCGCGTTCAGTCCGGACGGCCGCGTGTTCGCCAACTCCGACCGCCTCCTGGACCTGCGTGACCTCTCCCTCGCGACCCACGACGACGTCGTCACCTCCCTGGCGTTCGCACCCGGCGGGCACCTGCTCGCCAGCGCCAGCTGGGACGGCACCGCACGCCTGTGGCAGGTCACCGGCGGCCGCGCCCTGTGGCCGCTGTCGGCCCTGCGCGGACACACCAGGTTCGTCCGGTGCGTCACCTTCAGCCCGGACGGGCGCACCCTCGTCACCGCGAGCGAGGACGGCACCGCCCGCGTCTGGAACATCACCGATTCCCGCAAGCCCCGCCTGACATCGGTCATCGCCCCCGACCGGGGCGAGGTCGCCGGTGCCGCCCTCTCCCCGGACGGCCGCCTCCTGGCCCTCTGGGCACAGGCCGGAGCCGGCCTGTGGGACCTCACCGACCCCGCCGACCCCCGGCCGCTGAGCCGGATCGCCGAGAACGGACCCCACGTCACGACGGCCTCGTTCCGGCCGGACGGCCGCACCCTGGTCACCAGCACCGGCGAGTCCGGCTCGCTGCGGTTCTGGGACGTCACCCGACCACGCGACCCCCGGGAACTCCCGTCCCCCTTCCGGTCCGACCCGCTGACCGGCGGCGTGTTCAGTCCGGACAACCGGACCCTGGCCGCCTTCCACCGAACGGACAGGACCGTCTGGCTGATCGACGCCCACGACATCCACCACCCGGCGAAGACCACCCAGCTGCCGGCCTCCGACTCCTGGCTCTACACGCTCACCTTCGACCCGTCCGGCCGCCGCCTGGCCGCCGGAGCCGCGGACGGGAACGCCCGCCTGTGGGACACATCGGGCGCTCCTGCCGCACCCCCCACCGTCCTCTCCGGCCACGCGAACCCCGTACCGGCCGTGGCCTTCACCCCGGACGGCAACACCCTGGCCACCGGCGGCAACGACTTCACGATCCGGCTGCGGGAGACCCGCCCGGCCCAGGTCACCACCCGCATCTGCGACAGCGCCCATCCCCGCATCACCAAGGCCCAATGGGCGCAGCACTTTCCCGCGGTCGGCTTCACCCCGCCCTGCCCCACCACGTGACGACCCTCGGACCCTTCGTGTGCGGGGGCGTGACGTCCGGGCCGCTCGGCGGGTTGTCCGGGCGTGACGGGTGTACGAGGGCCGGGGGTGCGCCGGTCGACCTTCCTGCGGGCGACCGCTGCGGCGGCCTTCGGCGCGGCGGGCCTCGCCGGAACCGGCAGGGCCGACGGCCACCAGGCCGATGCCGCCGAGGCCGACGCACTCCACGTCGTGAAGGTCCGGGACCTCACCGGTCCCGGCATCACGACGCGTTTCCGGATGGAGGCGACCGACCTCGGCATTCCGGTGCGGCTCCCGGACGGCCGAACTTTCTTCGTCTTCGGCGACACCTTCGAAGAGGCCCGGGTGGGAGGCGGCTGGTGGCGTTCGCCGGTCGGCCTGTACTCGACCACCTCGCGCCTCGACGAGGGGATCACCTGGAGCGGGGCCGTCGGGGGCGAGCACGCCCGGCAACTGTGGGCTTACGAACACGACAACCCGCTGTTCAGCACCGTACTGCCGTCCGACGTGATCCTCGTCGGCGGCACCCTTTTCCTGCACTGCAGCGTGCACCGGGGATGGGGCAACGTGCTGTGGAGCGAGATCTGGCGCTCGCAGGACGCGGGCCGGACCTGGCGGTCCACCGGGGCCCGGTTCCCGGGCGACGTCCACGGCGGACTCTTCCAGCTGCTGACCTGGGCACTCGGCGAGGACGGATACGTCTACCTCTACTCGACCGGCTACGGGCGCAGCGGCCCGCTCCTGCTGCACCGTGTACCGGCGGACGCCATCGCCGACCCCGCCGCGTACACCTCCTGGGGGCACCGCGCGGGCTCCTGGGGCTGGGGCAACCCGCCGACACCGGTCCTGGACGGCGGCTTCGGTGAACTGTGCCTGCGCCGGCTCGGGGGGCGCTGGCTGCTCGTCTGCTTCGACGCCGCGGCGGCGCGCATCGACGCCCTCGTCGTGGACCGGCCCACCGCGGACCTCACCACGGCCTACCGGCGCACCCTCATCCACGGTGCGGCCTGGGGACAGGAGGGCGGGGCCCATGTCGCCCAGCCCTACGGCGGATACGTGATCCCGGGCTCGCGCCTCGACGACCTGCACCTGACGGTGAGCCAGTGGCGGACGGCGACCGGCTGGCCCTACCGGGTGATGCAGTTCCGCATCCGCGGGCTGGTACCGGCCTGACTGCCCGACTGCCGACTGCCAACTATCCGACTGCCCGATCACCCGACTGCCTGACGGTCGATCGACGGACTTGGACCGGCGCGTTCCGTCCGGTCAGGTCCAGCGCTGCGGGTCGCTCCCGTCGCACGTCCGGGCCGTCAGGGCCGCGGCCCCCGCCTCCAGACAGGCGCCGGTGGCCAGGTTGCGGAGCTGCAGCGTGCCGTCCTCCCGGCCCGTGACCGTCCAGTCCTGGTGCGTCGAGCCGTCGCACGAACGCGCCCGCGGAGCCGTGCCGCCGCCGTCCAGGCAGGCCCCGGTCGCCCGGTTCCGAAGGTCTCCGGGCCCGGAGCGGTGGGGGCGGAACTCCCATTCCTGGTAGTGCAGCCCGTTGCAGGGCCAGCTCCGCAGCCCCTCGACACTGTCGTCCAGACAGGTCTCGGCAGCCTTGTTCCGGAAGACGCGGGCCGTGCCGGGGGCCGGCGACTCCTCCAGCAGCACCGTGCCACCGACGCCCACGACGAGACCGGCCACGAACCCGGCGGCCGTCCACCCCCAGCGCGCGACGCCGCCCCGGCCGCCGGGAGCGGCAGCCTGCCGTGCGACCAGCGGCGCCTCCGGCGACGCCAGGGGCTGGGCCGTACCACCCGGCGCCTCCCGGGCCGGGGAAGGGATGACGGCGGACGGTGCCGCGGCCGCCTCACCATCCGTACCCGCACCTACGTCTGCCGCCGGGCCGGACGGCGGCCGGCTCTGCGCCCGGTCCGCGGCCTCCCAGAGCGCGCGGTAGCCGTCCGGGTCGGTGTCCATGGCCCGGCAGATGTCCCGTACGACCGTCCAGGGCGGCACCGTCGACCCGCGGAAGTAGCGCGACAGCGAGGAATCACTGACGAGTGCCCGCTGCTCCAGATCCCTCAGCGTCATTCCGGACCGCTGCTGCCGCGCCCGCAGCGCATCCCCCAGCCGTCGGGCGGCCGTGACGTGCCGGCCGGTGCCATCGAGGTGGTTCACGGCTGCCCTCTCTCCCAGTGGCTGCCCCACAGGGGGCTCACCCGGTCCCGGGACGGACCCATCCCGGCAGGTCAGGAGGGTAGGGATCCCGATATACGTGAAGCAACAGGGACAAGGTTGCGAGACCCTGACGGACCGCCACAAACTCGGAGCATCCAGTCGGCGGTTTCACCCCTCCGAGGTGCAGCCCGCGGTTCCGGCCCCCGCCTTCGAGCGGCTCCGGCCCGGCCGCCCCGCCCCGCCGCCGACCCGTTCCCTGACGAAAGGTCCATCAGCCATGCGCTTCGACACCCGTACCGCCCGCAACCTGTCGGCCGCCCTGGCCCTCCTGCTCCTGCCCCTGGCCGCGGCCGAAGGAGCCGCGGGCGCCGCGGAGAACGGAGACCGGACCCCGGTGGCACGCGCCGCCGCGGTCTCCTACCGGGTCCAGCTCAGCAACCGATGCCTGGACGCGGACACCAACACCATCAACGACAACCCCGGGAAGGTGCAGGTGTGGGACTGCAACTTCGCCGCCAATCAGCGCTGGATCCTCGAACCGTCCGGGGCGCTCAAGGTCGACTTCAACAACAACAAGTGCCTGGACGCCGACACGAACACCATCAACAACAACGGCGGCCGGGTCCAGCTGTGGACCTGCAACGGCCAGCCGCAGCAAACCTGGACCCGCGGCGAGGACGGCACGATCCGCCTGAAGTACAACGGCAAGTGCCTGGACCACGACGTGAACGAGAACTACAACAGCGGCAAGGTCCAGCTCTGGACCTGCAACGGGAGCCCCCAGCAGACCTGGCGCTGACGACTCCCGCCCCTTGAGGGCCGTCCGGCAGACGGCCCTCAAGGGCGGCGAGACGGCGTCCAGCAGGTGACCATCCACCCGGCCGCCACCGGTTCGGCGGCCGGTATCCGGCGGGGGCGTCCGTCGGCCTTTTCCTGGAGGGTGGGCAGGGGCCTCGCCGCCGACGGCGAGGCCCTCCCCACCGTCATGGAGGTGTGCCGGGAGACGAGGTCGCGGAAGTCGAACCGGAATGTCGGCACTCGACCGGCGAGACCCCTGCCGTCTCGTCGATCACCTCGCACTGGCCGACCCGCGCGCCGTACGGGGTACGCGGCATCGGCGAGGCCCCGACCCCGCCGTTCGCCCCGGCCGCCCTCGCGGCGATCCGGAACGCAACCGGACCGGGACCGGACGGGAACCGGGCTGGAACTCGGCGGGAACCCGATCCGTCCGGAGTGCCTCACCGGTCTGGTGGGTCTACCGGCCAGCCGGACCGCGGCGGCCGGGATCCGCGCCGAACGCGTGCCAGGATGGGGCGGCAGCCATCGGACGGGGGGCCGGAAACCATGGCAAATTCCTTTCAAGGCAGGCCGGTTGAGGCGAGGAAGTGCGGGGGTAGGGGCCGTTTCCGCTGCGTGCATCAAGGATCGGTGGTGCTCTACGAACGGGGTCCCGGGGCGGAGGTGGACCTCACCTCGGCCGAGCCGCTGGACTTCTACGACGTGCACATCCCGATCGCCGGTCACGGTGCCGTCACCATGAACCGCAAGGGACTCCTCTCCGCAATCGGCGTCGTGGGACCGGAGCAGAGGGGCTCGACGCGCCGGAACCAGGGCAGCGTCAACCGCATCCTGATCATCCCGAAGGCGGCGGTCGACGACGCCCTCACCGTCCGGCTGGGCGAGCCGCCGTACGAGCCGCTGTCCTTCGAGCCCGTTCTGGACAACACGGCGGCCCCGGTGCAGGGCTGGCTGGAGTTGGTGGGGCAGCTCGCCGACTTCGCCGGCTCCGGCCTGGCGGCCCGGTCGCCCCTGGCCACGGGCCACTTCGAGCAACTGCTGGTGAACGGGCTGCTGGATGTCCAGCCCCACACGTTGAGCGAGGCGGTGGCCGGCCGGGGAACCGCCGCCGTGCCGCGTGCGGTCCGCCGCGCCAGGGACTTCTGTTCCGAGCACGCCCACGAGCCGATAGCGGCGGCCGACATGGCGCGGGCGGCCGGTGTCAGCGTGCGCAGTCTGCGCGAAGGCTTCCGGCGGTACCTGGACACCACCCCGTCCGCGTACCTGCGCGGCGTCCGGCTGGGCCTCGTACGGCGCGACCTGCTGGCCGCGGACGACGGCCGGGCGGCTCACAACGTCACCGATGTGGCGCTGCGGTGGGGTTTCACCCACCTCGGCAGGTTCACCGGCCACTACCGGGCGGCCTACGGGGAGACCCCCTCGCAGACCCTGCGCACCGTACGCGGATCCGACTGATCGCTCGTTCCTCGCGGTCCGCGCTATCCGGAAATGTGCGCGCACCGCCGCCGATAGCGGATAGCTGTCGTCTGCACCCAAGGCCGATGCTGAGTGCAGGCCGCCCACCCGCACCGACGCACGCACACGGCGTGGGGAAGGGCCTGCCGATCATCAGACGAAAGGAACCGACGTGTTCACCCGTAAGTCTCTTGCCACCGTCATGTCGTCCGTGGTCTTCGCCGGTGCCGGTGTCATGGCCCTCTCCTCGCCGGCGCAGGCGGCCGTGCCCGGGACCGAGCAGTTCAAGAACGTCGCGACCGGCTTCTGCCTGGACAGCAATGCCGCCCGCAGCGTCTACACGCACGGCTGCAACACCGGCGCCTACCAGAAGTGGACCGTGACCTCGGTCAGCGGCGGCTACACCCTCAAGAACCAGGCAACAGGCTTCTGTCTGGACAGCAACGCCGCCCAGAGCGTCTACACCCTCTCCTGCAACGGTGGCAGCTACCAGAAGTGGGTCATCTCCAACAGCGGCGGTGTCTACCGGCTGCAGAATGTCGCGACCGGCTTCTGCCTGGACAGCAATGCCGCCCGCAGCGTCTACACGCACGGCTGCAACTCGGGCAGCTACCAGAAGTGGACCTGATCCCCGGATCGTGAACGGGACCGGTGCCCGCCCCCCGAGGGCGGGCACCGGTTTCGCTAGCGGGCCGCGCGCCAGGCCTCGGCGAACAGTTCGTGCGGCGGGACCGGGGACAACAGCCGCAGGAAGGGCATCTCCGGCTCCGACCGTCCGACGCGGGCCGCGTACGGGCCGAGCTTGGCGGTTTCGAGCGGCAGGTGCGGGGCCTTGAGCTCGGTCCACGGGCCGGGGACGAACGCCGTCCGGCCCGCCCGCGCCCGCCGTCCGGTCTCCACCACGCCCGCTGCCACCAGCTCCGCCTGAGCCGCCTTGTGCCGGGCGGGGCTCCAGCCGTTCCAGCGGCGCACGTTCTGGTCGGTGGGCCGGGCCAGCGCCAGCAACTGCAGGTAGAGCGCGGCCGCGTCGGCGCCCACGCCGAGGGCCGACGCGGCCTCGGCCACCAGCTCCGGGACGCTCAGGGCCGGGTTCAGCTCGTAGCCCCCCGGCGGGACCGGAGTGTCGGAGGCGCGGGCGAGCATCCGGTCCGGGCCCTCGCCGCGGACCACCTGGATCCGGCGGACGGCGGCCAGCACATCGGACAGCCCCAGCTCGGCGCACAGCCGTTCGGCCCGCTCGACCCCGGCCGGGTCGGCGAGCGCGGCCGGCCGCAGGAACACGTCCCTGCCGGGCACCGACACCACGAACACCCCGTCGTCATGGGCGGTGGAAGGCACGGTGTCCTCCCGGTACAGCGGTTCCGGGCAGGGGAGAACGACGCCCTCGTACGGGCCGAAAGCGGGATCCTCGGGCACGGCCCGGCCCAGCGCGAAGTGCCGGCCGAGCGGGATCAGGGTCCTCGGATCGTCCATCCGGGCCCGCAGCGCGGCGTGCACCGCGGCGGCGCCGGCGGCGGCCGGATCGCCGACCGGGAGTTCGGTCAGTGCCCACGCCACGGCCGACGCCGGGGCCGCGTGCACCGGATGCTGCACGAAGACGGGGCGGCCGGCGCTGCCGTCGGCCTCGGCGTGGCGCAGGGCCAGCCCGCCGTTGATGGCGCCGACCAGCACGCCCGCGGCGCCGGGCACATAGCGGCCGGCGGCCTCCGGGCCCCCGGTCAGGGCGAGGGCCCAGCCGGCCCCCAGCCCCAGATCCGCCTCCAGGGCGGCGACGAGGTCCTCGTCGATGTACTCGGTGGTGCCCAGCAGCCCCGCCCACGCGTCGGCCATCCGCTCGGCGGCCGCGGTCATGCCGCCCGGCTCCCACAGCTCGGCGGGATCCCGCGGGACGCCCGCGGCGAGCACCGCCCGGCTGCCGTTGTCGCCGAGACGCCGGCACAGCCCGTCGTACTCCTGGGCCATCGCCTTGTTCGCCTTGTACGGCGCGGCCCTGAGCGCCTTGAGGTGCACGTCGCAGTCGCCATGCTGCGGCAGACCGCCCAGCACCAGCGTGGCGATCGCCCGCCGTACACCCGTACGCCGTACGAACACCTCGACCGCCTCCGGTGACAGCGCGAGGGGGCCGCGCTCCTTCACCAGGGCCAGCAGCACCGGCAGCCGCCCCGCGTCGTCCCGGTCGACGCTGCGCACCGCGTCGTCCGCAGGCCCGTCGGCGGTGCCGTCCGCAAGCCCGTCGGTGGCAGGCCGCACGGACGGGGCACCCGTGTGCAGGCCGCTCGCGCCGTTCCCGGTTCCCGCGCGCCAGCGTCCGCCGCGCGCGGCGAACGGCTGCTCCGCCCACGTCTCCAGCAGTGCCGCGAGCGCCGTGCGGTCCTCGTCGGAGGTGGTATGGACGACGGCGCGCCACGCCACCGCGTCGATGGAGCCCAGCAGCGCGGTCCAGGGCGCCGGAGTCGCCGGCAGGGCCAGCAGCCTCGCCTCGTCGTCGATCTCACCGCGCAGGTGGCGCCCCTCGGCCGCGACGGCGGTCAGGGTCGCGGGGTGCGCTCCCGGTACGTAGGCCCCGTACGGGCGGACATACGGCAGCAGTCCGCTCAGAGCGGGGGCGAGCACCGTGTCGGGGACGGGGGAGCGGAGCTCGACCGCGGGACCCGCCCGCATGATGCCGACACGGCGGGAGAGCTCCTCGCGCCGCCGCAGCACGTCGGCCGCGAGCTGCGCGGCCCGCACGACACCGTCCACCACCCTCGGCTCCGGCACCCCGGGCAGCAGCCGGGCGACACGCTCCCGCAGGGTGCCGTGGTCGGCGCTCCGCACGGCCGCGTCGAGGAGGGCGCGCACGGTCTCGTCCCCGAGCGTACGCAGAGCCTCGGAGGAAGCCGGGTCGCGCGGGGCGAGGAAGTGCCAGAAGGCGGGCGGCGGATACGGGCCCACGCTGTGGCCCGACGGCCGGACCCGCCGCGAGGCGTCCGGACCGGGGAATCCGTGGACCTCCCAGAGCAGCGAGTTGTCCTCGGCGGCATGGCAGCGGATGGCCGTCTCGCCCGCCAGCACGGCGTCCTCGCCGCCCTGCGGCAGGCGGATGATGCCCCAGGGCCGGCGGCCCGGGCGCCGACTGCGGTAGCGGGCGCGGCGGCCGTCGATGCCTTCGAGCACGAACTCGGTCGGCGAGGGGCCCGCGTACGGGGTGCGGTGCAGCACCCTGCAGCCGGTGAGGGCGCCGTCCTGGCCCAGGGGAGACGCCGGGGCGTCCGCCGGGAGGGCGGCGAGCGTCAACTGGTCACCGAAGAAGGCCATGCCGTCGGGCAGATCGGCCGAGCCGTGGAACGCCGGCAGCGTGTGCTCGACGGCGCGCTCGCCCGTCACCGGATCCACCCGGGCCCAGCCCTTGCGCCCCGCGAAGACCTTGGAGCTCCACACCTGGGTGCCGTCGCCCATCTGGAAGTCGTGGTGGTCGATGCCCTCGTGCCCGCCGGGGCGCAGGACGCGCTCCCCGTCGTGGCGGCCGCCTCCGTCCCGGGTCTCGAACTGGTAGCCGAGGCCGCCCTGGATGCTGCCGCCGTACGGGCGCAGACCGTAGCTCCGCGCCGGTACGAAGACCTCCTCGGGCCGGTCGGACCAGAAGGCCCGCCCACCGAAGGGGTCCTCGGCATCGGTGGACCAGCTGACCAGGAACTGCCCGCCCACGTAGTGCACGACGTGGTGGGCCGCGTCCTCGGGGAGGGTGAAGCCGGTGGAGGCGCGTACGGCGCCGGGTGCGACGGCCACGGCCTTCGAGCCGCCGTAGACCGTCAGGACCGGCCAGGTGCACGTGACCCCGGCGACGTCCTCGGGAGCGAGCGCCGCGAGAGCCTCCTCCAGGGCGGGCCAGCCCAGTTCCTCGGGGAGGCCGGCGCGCAGCGCCCGGGCGAGCGGGCCGGTCGCGTCGAGGGCGGCGAGGGCCTCGTCGATGCCGTCCAGGGCGGTGGCCGTGGGCCGGTCCAGCAGCTCGGCCAGTTCCTCCACGGCCTCGTCGGCGGCGGCCAGGCCGCCGTCGGCCAGGGCCCCGAGGAGCCTCTCGACGCGGCTGTGCACCTCGGCGGCGATGCCCGGATTCTCCGGGAGGCGGGTGATGGCGGTGCCGCCGCCGCGCAGCCCGGCGTGCACGGTGCCCTCCAGCCGCGGCCCGAACACCGGGTCCGCGGCGAGGGCCTTGAGGTCGCGGCGCGAGCGGTCACCCCAGAAGCTCAGCCGGATGTTCTCGCCCGGATCGACGACGGTCAGCCCCTCGGCGAGGCAGAGGTCGAGGAGGTCCGCGTCGAGGCCGGGCCAGCGCCAGCGGTCCTCGTGCAGCGTGACCGGGGCCTCGGCGGCACGCAGCCGGGGCGCGAACAGGGTGACCAGGTCGAACAGTTCCGCCGGCATGGGCTGCCGGGCCACGCCCCCGTACGGCACCCGGTAGTGCGAGTAGGCCCGGGTGTAGTGGCCGAGCCAGGCGGCGAGACCGCCCTCCGGTGTGATCCGGCCGGAGGCGGCCGCGCCGGCGGCGCCGGAGCGCAGCAGGACACGCAGCCAGGCGGCCGCGTCCTTCTTCGACTCGGGGAAGACGTCCAGCAGGGCGGCGAGGACCTCGTCGTCCTGCGGATGCTCGGCGAGCAGCGCCGCGACCGCGTCGAGCAGCGTGTCCGGCAGGGCCTTCCCGCGCGCCACGCCGACCGTACGGGCCAGCACCCGGGCCTCCTCCGGGCCGCCGAGGCCCGCGGCGCGGGCCGAGGCGCGGACCCGGCGGGCCAGGTCGGCGGGCAGCTCTCCGGGCGAGGCCGCCCACGCCGCCAGGACCCGTACGAACTCCTCGTGCGCGGCGGCCGGGTCCAACACGGTGGCCAGCCAGGCCTGGTGCCCGCTCAGCTCCTTGACGGGAAGGGCGCCGGACCCGGCGAGGAGCAGGACGTTCTGCCGCCGCCAGGCCGTGTCCACGGGCAGGTCGTGCTCCCGTTCCGCCGCGCGGGCGCGGGTGTAGGCCCGAGCTGCGGAACGCGTGTCCCAGGACATGAACCGGTGGGCCACCGTGTCCCAGTACCAGGGCAGATGAGCCGCAGGGAGCCGGTGGGCGAGCCCGGTCAACTGGTCCAGGGCGCGGCCGGCCTTCGGATACGCCAGGGAGATGCGGTCCCGGACGTCGGTGAGCACACCGCGCGCGGCGTCCTGCGCGGCCGGCCCGTGCGAACGGGCCCAGTCCGCATCGGTTTCGGAACGGCTGGGGTCCGACGGGAGCGGCACGACGAAGTTCATGATCCGATCCTGGCACGCCCCACTGACAGCGGAGGCAGAGGGGAGCCAGGCCTCAAGATCATCGGTCATGCGCGCGTCCTATGATCTGTGCATGATCGAAGGAAAACTGGTACGGCTGCGGGCACTTCGTGCCCAGGACGCGGAACACCACCTCCGGTGGCGCAACGATCCGGAGGTGGTCCACTGGGCCACCGGCGGCGACCCGTGCTTCGGCCCGGTCACGGAGGAGGCCGTCGGCCTCGCCTTCGAGACCATGCTGCGGCTCAACCCGAGGGAGTCGGCCGTCTTCACTGTCGAGGACATGGCCGACGGCGCGGTGATCGGCATGGCCGACTACCGCGACCTGGACCCGTTCACCGGGCTGGCCACGGTCGGCATCACCATCGGCGAACGGGACCGCTGGGGCCACGGGCACGGCTCCGACGCACTGCGCCTGCTGGTGGGCCACCTGTTCGGGGCCTTCGGCCTGCACCGGATCGAGCTCGACACCTGGAGCGGCAACCAACGCGCCGTCCGCGCCTTCACCAAGGCGGGCTTCCGCGAGGAGGGACGCCGCAGGTCCACGGTGCTGGTGGCGGGCGAGCGCCACGACACCGTGCTGTTCGGAATGCTGCGCGAGGAATGGCCGGGAAACGGCTCGGGGACGGCCCACTGATCCCGGGTACGTCCACGGACACGGAGGAGAGCCGACATGGGACGACGCATCTGGGACAAGTGGACGGGCACCGAGTACCCCGCCGGTGGTGTCAGACCCCTGCCCACGACGGAACTCCGCGAAGCGCTCCTCGCGCTCAACCACCGGAACGTGCCGTTCAACGTGCGCCACGGCCGCCCCGAGGAGAAGGCCGACCTGGTCGCGGACTGCGAGATCCCGCAGGTGCGGCTGACGCTCAAGACCCGCATGCGTCTGGTGCCGGCCAAGCGCGAGGTGCTCGTCCTGGAGGAGCGGTGGGAGCCCTCGCCCGACTCCGGCCGGCAGTACGGCCGTGGGGGCTTTAAGGTGTACCGGCAGTGGGAGTTCCGGCGCGGCGCCGACGGCCGCCGGCACAAGGTCGAGACGCTGCGCTTTGACACACGGGACGTGCGCGATCCCCTGCGCACCACGGTCCTGCGCGCGGGATGGACCTGGCGCGGGGTGCTGTTCCGCTACTGACCGGCCGGCCCGGGGCGGACCTCCTCGGCTCCGGCGTGGAGGGCGGGTACGGCGCGGACATGGGCCGCCGAGAGGTGCAGCTCGTAGGGCAGACAGCAGTCGGAGCAGAGCGTCGCGACAAGCGTTCCGCAGGCACACACCTGGTTCATGCCCCCGTCCGGAGTCGCTCCGCAGCAAGCCGCGGAGGCATGCCGCAGTTCCAGCCCGCGTGCGTCGCCCGGATCGATGACGATGTTGCCCCGCGGCCCCCGCGACACGAGCCATCGCCCGTGGCCGTCGCCCATCGTCCCGCGGCGCGGCATGGCGGGCGCGATCACGTCCGTGACGACCAGGGGCGCACCATAGTGCTCCGTCTCGATCGCGTACCGGCCTGCGGGCATGGTCGCCGGCGACGGGCCCCGCTCGCCGGATTCCCACCACGGGAAGTACGGAGGGTCGGGAACCGCGGGCAGCCGTTCGAGGGGCGCCGTCAGGGCCACCCCGCACGCCGCGCACACGAAGACCACGGCTCCTGACCCTGCCACACCGCCCACGATGTCGACGGACACGTCATCATGCATACGGTGACGGTACGCGCCGCACCGCCGGGCGCCGCCCGCCCCCCACCACCGGGGGTCAGGAGGGCCGGTCGTGGTCCGTGCCGCCGAGCGACGTGCGGGCGAACCAGGTCCGTGCCTCGTCGGCCGTCAGGACGCGCGCCAGCTCGGCCGCACCCGGCATGTGCGGGAAGAACCGGTCGGCGTTCCAGCTGCGCGTGTACGTCGGCTCGTCCAGCACGAGCAGGCGGCGTCCCTCCACCACGGGTATGTCGTCCGGCAGCCCCTCGTTCCAGATCCGCTCGCCGTCCGGGGCGAGGAGCTCGAAGGCTCCGGTCGCGACGGCCTGGCTACGTCCCTGGGCGGGCTCGGGATCCGTTGCCAGGCGGACGCTCTCCGCCGACGGCTTCTCGCCGGGGACATGTCCGCCGCCGACAAGGACGTGCGCGAGCAGCGTGTGCAACTGGAAGTTGTCCCCGATACCGCCGATCCGCACCTCGAACCCGGTCCCGGTGGGCCTGTGCAGCACCACGAGCGGCTCGTCGTCCAGCACGGCCAGCGCGTGGGCCAGGCATGTGAGATCGTGCCGCTGCAGGGCCACCAGCTCGCGGCAGGCCGCAAGGAGCGCGGCGGAACACCCACGGCGCACCTCGGCGCTGCGGCACAGCACGGCCAGCGCGGGCGGCTGCCATTCCTCGATCGCGCACCAGGCCAGCACCAGCCGCAGCGCCTCCTCCGCGTCGCCGCCCAGGCGGGCCAGCAGGTCGTCGTCGATGATCTCCTCGTCCGCCGCCGGGAGCTCCTCCCCGGCCGCGCCGGTGGCGGTCCAGCGGCGGGCGAACTCGAGGGCGTCGAGCAGGTCCTGGTGGACGCCGCCGAGGATCGGCTCGGCGCAGGCCACCGGATCCGCCCCGCGCTCGACACAGTAGCCGGCCGCCATCGCCAGCATCGGCCGCGGACCGGTGGGCGGGAAGGCGGGGATCAGCGCCGCGAGCAGCGGTCCCGCCAGCACACGCTCGGGGTCCGACGCCGACGGCACACCTTCCATCACGGCGGCGAAGGCACGCTCGGTACGGTCACCATCGCGAGCGGCGACGCCTTCCCGCAGCTCGGACACAGCGGCTGTGAGGCCTGTAGCCTTCCGCTTCCTCTTGAAGATCACCGGCATACCTTAGGCCTGAGGTCTGACCGACGACATCAAGGGGTCGGGACCGGAACGGATCGGGGCCGGGCAAGGCCGAAGGGGTGAGGGACGGCGAGGTCCGGGATCGCCGCCGGGCGACCCGCGCCCCCGGCCGCCACCCGGCCATGAGGTGGTCGACGACCTGAGTGAGGTACGACCCACCCCGGACCCGCCCGGCCGCCCACAGGGCCGATATCAGCGGCCGTTGGCGGGTGTGCTTTCCGGGACGTCCAGCTCGATGGACATCGCGGTGGGCATCCCGATGGACTTGGCGACTCCCGGTTGTAGAGGGGTGGGCGCGGGATCCGACCGTACGGCCGGATCCGTCAGGATCACCCCTTCTTCGGTCGCCCGGGCAGCCGACGGCGTCCGTGCCCCCGCGTCACACCTGGCCGAGGTCCGAACTCAGCCACCGCGTCGGACGCATGTGGAAGACGACCTGTTCGCCGTGGTTCTTCCACGCGTCGTCGACGTAGCCGTCCACCTTGTCGGCCGGCAGGTAGCGCGCGGAGATCGACTCCAGCTGCTCGCGTGCGGCCGGCACGGCCGAGACGACCGGGCCCTCGACCGACACGTACCGGATCGTCGGCTCCACACGGTCGACCATCAGGCTGAACCGCCCCGCGGAAGTGATCAGTTCGGCCTTGCGGGAGTCCCGGCCGGTCATGATCCAGATGTCGCCGCCGGGGGAGTACTCGTACCAGATCGGTACCGTCAGTGGCGCGCGGTCATCGCCTGCGTTCACGGAGAGGGCGGCGATATGGGGTTCGGCGAGGAACTGCTCACGCTCGGTCCGGGACAGTGCCACGACATCCTCCTCCTACCGGGGCGGAAAGGGTCCTGCAGACGTACGTCCTGGAGAACACCTCCCCGCACCGGACCATTCCGTGTGACCGTCCCCCTACAAAGGGCTGCCAGCGCCGGTTGACGCCTTCCGGCCTTTGGTGCCCGCACTCCAGCACGGCGCCCGACCGATCCGTGACCTCGGCGTCGCAGTCCCCGTTCTCGACCCGGACATGGACCTTCCGAACCGACGGGTCGTCCTGTCCAGTCCTGTCCAGGAGCTGATGGAGAAGGCCGGCTCGTCGCCGTTGTAGTCGGACCCGACCCGGAAGACCTCGTCCGGCCCCAGCCACCGGCCCTCGCCCAGCGGCTCCGGCCACATCGTGAGCCACCCCTGGGAATCGTCGGGCATCTCGATGACCGCCATGCGACGTCCTTCCGCCACGCCCTTCCGCCCTTGACTTACGGTGGGTGCATTCTCGCGGAGGAGTCTCGCTCCGTACCGTTCCAACCGGCGTTCGTCGAGGCGGCGCCGCCGCCCGACCGGTGGCCGTCGGCTGCCCGCGCCGCTCGGCTCCGGACCGGCTTCAGCCGGGCGTCGGCGGCCGGCCCGTAGGGTCGTGGCCATGGCCCGCACCACACCACCGCGCCCGTACGACCCGGAAGCCCTCTTTCCCGCCCTCGCCGCTCACAGGGGTACCACCACCCGGCTCCATCCGCGGCCGGGCACCCCGGCCGTGACGGACAGCCACGTGGGCGGGCCCCTGCTCTGGCCCGCAGGCACACCGTGGCCCGCGTGTACGCATCCCCACCCCCGCGACCGGGGCCGGCGCCCGCAGGACATCCGGCTGGAGCGCTTCCTCGCCGAGTTCTGGGTGAGCGGGGGCGGCCGCCCGGCCGGCGAGGAGAAGCAGGAGCTGCTGAGGACACTCCGCGACGAATACGAGGTGCCCGGGCTGGAGGACACCGATCCGATCCCCCTCCTCGGCGTGGCCCAGTTCCATCGCAGGGACGTCCCCGATCTCCCGGCCGGGCCGGACGGCTGCGACCTCCTCCAGCTGTTCTGGTGCCCCTTCGACCGGCACGGTGAGACCGGCCTGGCCATGCACGTGGAACTGCGCTGGCAGCGCTCGGACGCGGTGCCGGATCCGCTCACCGAGCAGCCCGAGCCGGAGGTCGTCGGCTACGAGGGGTACGTGCCCGCGCCCTGCGTACTCCACCCCGAACAGGTGACCACCTACCAGTACGGGGGCCTGCTTCCCGCAGAACTGGAGGCCGCCATCACGGCCTGGGAGCTGCTGCCGGGGCCCCGGCGCGGCGCCCGCCGCCGCTACCAGTACGACCTCTCCATCCCGCCGGGCTGGCGGGTCGGCGGCTTCGCGTCCTGGCACCTGACCGACCCCCACCCGATGGACTGCGCCGTTTGCGGCCGAGCCATGGCGCTCGTCCTCACCGTGGACAGCTCGGAGTGGGACGGCGGTACGTACAGCTGGATCCCGCTCGAGGACGGGCCGTCCGCCAGGGAGCGCAAGGAGGGCACACCGACGAACGTGACCGTCGGGCGGTGGGGCGAACTGAACGTCTTCGGCTGCCCGGCCGATCCGGCCCACCCGCCGCGCTGGAGCGTCCAGTAGCCCTCCAGTAGCCCGCCTGATTCTTCGCCGGCAGGTGGTTCGTGGGCCGTGGCAGCTCAGCCCCACCGACTGCGGCGCGGGTCGGCCCGCGGCGGCCGATGGGGCCACGGCCGGGTGCGGAACCGGGCCGAGCGAAGCCTGCCGTCCTCCAGCACGTAGAGCCACACCGCGCGGCTCGCCGACGTCTCGGGGGAACCCCCGGACCTGCCCGAGCGTCGGTGAGAGATGTGACGGAAGAGATGCCAGAGAGGCATGAGACGCAAGAGATGCCTGAGATGCATGAGACACCTGAGACACCGGAGACCGATGAGGAGACGCCCACCCTGTCTGCCGACCACCGCGAACTGATCTCCGACCTGTCCGGGATCGTCAGCGACTACCCGGACGCGGATCCCGAATCGACCCTCGTCGTCCTCGCCGACGACGCGACGGAAGCCCTCGGCCGCGGTGCCACCCCGGAAGCCCGCCGCGAGCGGACCGGATACACCATCCTCCTGCACGCCACCTGCTGGTACGTCTCCGCACGCATCTTCAGCAAGTCCCTGTTCGCCTCGTACATCCAGGCCCTGGACGCAATCCGTACCCAGCTCGACCGGGACACCTGCGCCTGCCCGCCCGACGCCCACCCCGCGGACCTGGACTCGGAGTACGAGGTCGAGGCGGGAGTGAGCATGCTCACCGCGGCCGGACGGGCCGTGTTCGCCGAGGACTACGGTCTCGACGAGGAGGAGCTGGCGGCATTCGACTGCGATGGGTTCCTCGCGGATCTCGCCGACGAGGCCCTGGCTCGCCTGCACGAGGCCCACCAGGAGCTATTCGGCGGCATCGACGTCTCCCACCTGGACGCGCAGTTCCTTCTGGAGGACGGCGGCGTCGACGTCGTCACCCTGCAGGAGGCGCTCAGCCGCAGCTGGGAGAACAACAGCGGCCAGGTCGCCCTGTGGTCCGCCCGCCGCTGGCTCGCCGGGCAGGTGCGGGACGAGGAACGGATCGCCGTGTTCCTGTGCCTGTGGATGGGCATTTCGCAGTCGTACGGGGGCCTGCCGCCCTCGTACGCGCGCGACCTGGCCGCCGCCCTCGCCACCATCGACCTGGACGCCTCCTGCGAGCACCCCCGGCACCCCTGGCCCGCCGCCGAATCCACCGTGCAGTCCCAGTACCGCGCGGTGGTCCACCTGCACGCGCCGGACGACCACCCCGACACCCCCGTGCCCGCCGAGCTCTCGTCACGCGAGCTGTGGGAATGCCCGGTGCACTACGCCCAGTTGGCGCGGGAGGCGCTGAAAGAACTCGAAGGATGGCGCACCATGCGCGGCGGCGACGCGCAGGACTGACCAGCCCCGGCCCCCGGCCCCGGCCCCGGGCCCAGGCCCCGGCCCCGGGCCCCGGTCCCGGTACCGCTCGGCACTGGTCCCCCCTCCGTCACCGGTCTCCGTAGTTCCTCACGACGACCGAGGTGCACTCACGCAGGGAACTGGCCCGGCGCCGCTTGGTCGACCGCCTCGGTCGTCTCCGGCGCCCGCCTCGTCCACCTCCTCCCGACCCGTGAAT
Source organism: Streptomyces yangpuensis (assembly GCF_024666385.1). Classification (NCBI taxonomy): domain Bacteria; kingdom Bacillati; phylum Actinomycetota; class Actinomycetes; order Kitasatosporales; family Streptomycetaceae; genus Streptomyces; species Streptomyces yangpuensis. Next base: position 461,536 of record NZ_CP102514.1, on the reverse strand, counting down.
ACGGCCGCCGGGGGTCCGGAGCCTCGGGACGTGACGTACCTCCGTCTCCTCTGAGAGCCCGCCCGACCGCAGTCATCCCGTCACCCTTCACTGCCAACCGGCGCACTGTGCAACGCCGTCACCAGGGAGGTAGGGGCCGCCGAGGGATCCGACACCCCGCATCCCGCCCCGCGCGGGGCCCGGGATGTGCCTCGCGAGCTGCGTGAATGCGCGACCGCCCCGCGACTGCGGTCCGGTATGCGGAGGACGTGTCCGTAAAACGACCGCCGATTAGCGGCGCCCCTTTGGACCTGCCAGGCTGAACCTCAGTTGAGCGCAAGATCGCAGCCATGAACCCCAATCAACCCTTGAATCGAAGGCGAAACTTGTCATGCGTCACCACGTCATCGCCGTATCCGCCCTCAGCCTTCTCTGTCTCGCAGGCAGCACCGGTCTCGCGGAGGCTCAACCCGCCAGTGCACACGGCCCGTCCGCGATGGTCTTCACCGTCATCCAGGGCTCCGGGGAGCCCACGGACACCGTCCTGCGCGCCACCACCCTGAGCTGTGCCTATACGGCCGAAGGCACACACCCCGCCCCGCGGGCCGCGTGCGACGCCCTCAACGCCACCGACGGCGAACTCAACCGCCTGCTGGCGGCGCCGGACCCGTCGCTGGTCTGCCCGATGTACTTCGACCCCGTGACGGTCACGGCGGACGGTGTACTGAACGGCCGGCGCGTGGCCTGGAAGCACACCTTCTCCAACACGTGCGTGATGTCCGCGAACCTGAACTCCAATCCCGTGTATGCGTTCTGACGCCGTGCAGCCTGTAGCTCGGCCCAGCCCCGGAGGTTGGCGGCCCATGGGCTCGCGGAGGGCGGCCGGGCAGGCGGCGGTACATCCGCCGGCCCAGCCGTCCGTCCGCCCCCTTGCCCGTCGGCCGGCCCGTTCCGGGCCGGATGGCGGGCCGGTACGACGGCTGGCAGCCTGGAGGGGAGGCCAGGGCGGAGGCCTGTGCCACGCGCCGCCACTCGCGCGACGTGGCACCTCAACCGCTGGAAACCACAGTTCGTGTTCGCAGGAGGTGGACCTCCTTGACCAGGCACGCTTCACACACCAGAACCGCAAGGAGCCTCGCGGCGGCCGCAATCCTGTCGGCCGCGCTGGTTCCCGTATCGGCAGCACCGGCGTCGGCCGTCGCCTGCGACACGGCGGCCGCGGCCCGGGCGCCGAGCAGCAGTAACGACACTGCCGTCCGGAACGCGGTGGTATGCCTCATCAACGCCCAGCGCACGCAGAGGGGGCTGCCCGCCCTCACGGTGAACCAGGCGCTGACGACGGCGGCGCAGCAGCACTCCGCGGCCGCCGTGCAGCTGAAGTGGTGGGGACCGAACCAGGACTCGCATCGCAATCCGCAGACCGGCTCGACACCGGAAAGCCGGATCAAGGCCGCAGGCTACTGCCCGAACCCGAGGTCCTGGGCCTTCGCCGAGATCACGTACACCGGCTGGGGCGGCTCCGGAACCCCGAACGCCGCTGTCAACTGGTGGATGAACGTCAGCACGTGGGGCCACCGCCAGAGGATCCTCGACCCGTCGATGCGGGAGATCGGCGCCTGGGCCCAGCCGGGGGCGGCCGACCGCGCCGGGGCCGGCGCGAGTCAGGCCGGAACCTACGTCGTGACCTTCGGGCGCTGCCAGCAGTGAATCGCGTCGCCGGACGAGTAGGCCTTCGTCGCCCGGGTCGGAGTACAGCGGCTACGGCATTTCGCCGGGCGACGTGGGCAAGTTGTGCCACGCGTGTCCGCAAGTGCCCTTGCAGTACGTCAGTCTGCGGCGCGTGTCGGCGACGGAGAACACCGAGACGAGGACACGGAACGCCTTGACGTGCTCGTCGGCGGGGAGGCCCGCGAAGCCGTAGCGAGGTGGGTCCATGCAGATCATCACCGATGGGTTGGCTCTCGGCTTCACACCGGACCGGGCGACCCCCTCGCGCCCGTCCGCCGCCGTGATGTGGGCCTGCATCGCATAGCCGGCGACTTCCCGTAGGACGGTTTCCCGTCCTACGGGGGAAAGCGCCGAGAACCAGGCCGTCCCGTCGTCCAACGTGCGCAAACCCTGGGCGACTTCGTTGACGACCCGCTCGGCCTCGCGCCGAATGGCGCGCCCGTCCTCACTGCTGATCCCCGACATCCGCCGATCATTCCACATCGCCTCGGTGGGCGGACTGCATCCTTCGGCCTACTGGGCTTTCGGACCTGCGGAGGACGATCTCTCGGCACCGCCGCGAGAGGGTTGATGCGTGCGAACAACCATTGGATACACCGTCGAAAGCATCGGCTACGTCATAGGAGCCCAGGGGGTCGTCAGCTTCGCGTCGCAGACCTTCTTCGGCACGGAGTGGGGCTGGCTGCACAAGGTCGTCGACCTCCCGTCCACCGCCTACCTCGGCCTCGTCGCCCTGGGCCTGGCCCTCGTCGCCGGCGGCGTGAAGACACGCAAGGCGGCCGAGCGCCGGCAAACCGCCTGACCGCCTGACCGCCGAGCCCGCGCTCACGGTGGGGTTGGATGGCGCGGCCGGGCATGCACTCAGCTTCCGCCGTGGCGCGGGACCGGGTCTGGGCCGGAGCGCATCGGGTGGCCCTGGACGAGCTCGGTACCGAAGGAGAGGAGAGCTGAACTGGTTGCTGTGCGCCATGAGTCGGTGGGCGTCCGCGCCCTCAAAAGGCGCCGCTGGCCGGACCCAATCCGTCTGATCGCCCGGCGCGGAGTGCCCCCTCCCAACATCCTGGCCGCAGCCGTCGCCTGGACCGCTTCGGCGGGCGCAGCGGTCAGTGCGAGGCCAGTCCCACACTGCGGACCCACACGGGAAAAGGTGCGGCCTCCGTCTCGGCAGCGGTCTGCTCCGACGGGCCGTCCTCGGCCTCAAGTTCCGACCAGGCGATCAGGCCGGGGTCCTGGTCACCAAGGAAGCCCTCGACAACAGGACCGAGATCGTCGGTAGGCACATAGGCGCCACCAAAGGGAAGCTTGTCCGCGGCCACCGATCCGGTTGAGCACCGGAGCTGCCCAGCCTGCTCGTCGTGCCATACGTAGAACGTCGCCACCCCTCCGAAGCCCATTTCGCGGACGCGGAGCCGGATGCCTTCCGCAGTCCGCTCAAAAGCGGCCACCACCTCCGACACGGACAAGGCGCGCCTGTCCTCATCCTCCGCCCTCAGCCACCAGGTGTTGGTCTCCATCTCCACCCGCTGATCAGTCGGCTCCAGCACCAGCGGTTCGTCCGCCACCTCGGCGATCCATGTCAACAGCACCTCAGGAGTATCCGGGATACCCCGGACACCCAGGGGCCTGTGGCCGGACCGGTCGTCCAGCCGTTGTACGTTCACCACCAGACCAAGGCTTCACGACCCCGGAATGCCGGAACTCATGTACCCGAGTTCGAGTTCGAGTTCGTCGTCGGGGAAGCGTGGTCGGCGCTATCGTGCGGCGTTGAACGAATAGGTGGCGGTGCCCTTGAAGAACTTGTAGTCGTCGAGTTTGCCGAGTTCGAACTCGTAGGTACCCGCCGGACTGTCTTCGAACCTGGCCGTCCGGCCAGCTCGACACTTGATCTTCTCGGTGCCGGAGACGTAGTTGTAGCCGTCGGTCCGCCGCAAAAGAACGGTCATGTCCCCGTTGGGGTGATCGCATTTCTTGACGGTGAAGTGAATCCGACCCCGAATGCCCGTCTTGAACTCGGGTGTCAGCCAGATGTGCTGGTACTCGAAGTTGACAGTCCTGCTTGCCGCGCTGGCTGACGCCACCTGCGTGACGGCAAGCGTCATGGAGCAGCACAGGATTGCGGCGATGCGTGACAGGTGTCGCAGGACGGTGTGATGGGTGGGCATGTCGAACACTTTCCGTCGGTACGTGCGATTCATCACTCATCCTCCCCGAGGGGGTGCGGCCGGGGCATCGCACGTACAGGTGACAGCGTTGCGATGGTGTTGACCGGCGTCCGTGACGATCCGTCTTGGGGTTCGGGGTGCGGTGACGTTTTTGCTCGGCCGCCCTCCGCTCGGCGCGTGTCGCGGGTGCCGAATTCTGATTTCCGCCCTACCGCCGTCCCGGCTGGATTTCGCTCATAGGGTGGTCTTGGTGGGATATGTCGAGGTGGGTCGAAGGATTGCGTCCGGGTGGCCTCTTGTTGTGCTGCGCATGCGCTGATGGCCGGGTGGGTGACTGGCGTTGAGGGTGAGTGAGGTCGGGTGGGCGGTGGTTTCTTTTGGCGCCCATGGGGGTGATGCGGGGAGGCTTTTTCGGTCAATGCTCAATGTGTGTGGCGGTCGGCGTCCCGGGGGTGAATCGTTTCTCGGAGATCATCGGATGTTCCGGGGACTGCGTGTTCCGAGTGAATGGGTAGTTCGACTTTATCGACCGGTCCATGGGTGCTGGTACTAATTCCCTTGCGCTCGGATTCGAGCCGATTAGCCCTGTAGAGAGAATGGAATCCGCACCATGGGCATCGCCCTCCGCAACACCGTCGCCCTCGCCGCGCTGGCAGTGAGCGCCTCCCTTCTGCCGGTCGCTCAGGCAGGCGCGGCGAGCACCACCCAGCAGAGCGCGCGCATCCCCGGCCGGTACTGTCTCGCCAATGCCTGGGAGACCCCGAACATCTCCACCAAGCCGTGCGACGCCGCTGACCGGGGCCAGCACTGGACCGTCTCCGGCCACCAGATCTCCCTCACCAACGCGCGCGGCTACTGCCTCGCCAACACCTGGAACACCGCGCAGGTCTCGGTGAAGCCGTGCAACCCGGGCGACCAGGGGCAGTACTGGAACATCTCCGGCCAGCAGATCTCCCTCACCTACGCCCCGGCCTACTGCTTCGCCAATGCCTGGGAGACCCCGAACGTCTCCACCAAGCCGTGCGACCGCGCCGACCGCGGGCAGAGCTGGGCGGTCTTCAACGACCAGGTCAGCCTCGGACTCGCCTGATCAGCCCCCGATTCCCGAGCCTCGCTGCCGTGCCCAGGGCCGATGCCTCCGCCCTGGGCACAGCAGTCCTGACTCCGCTGCCATGCGCGCCGAAGGTGGCCGGTCCCTGGTCAGTACGGCCAGGACCAGTTCGCGACCTCCGGAAGGTCCGTGCCGTGCTCGCGGATCCAGGCGTGGTGCCGGACGCGCTGGTCGGCCATGGTCCGGCGCAGACCCTCGGCGCGGACCGTGAGGCCCGGGACGCGGTCGATGACGTCCATCACCAGTCGGTAGCGGTCCATGTCGTTGCGGACCACCATGTCGAACGGGGTCGTCGTCGTGCCGGACTCCTTGTACCCGCGCACGTGCAGTTGCGGATGGCCGTTACGGCGGTAGGCGAGGCGGTGTACGAGCCACGGGTAGCCGTGGTAGGCGAAGATCACCGGCCGGTCCGTCGTGAACAGGGCGTCGTACTCGGAGTCCGTCATGCCGTGCGGGTGTTCCCCGTGGGGCATCAGGCGGGCGATGTCGACCACGTTGACGACGCGGACGGCCAGCGAGGGGAGGTGCTCGCGGAGCAGGGCCGCGGCGGCCAGCACTTCCATGGTGGGGACGTCGCCGGCGCAGGCGAGGACGACATCGGGCTCGCGGGAGCCGTCGTCGGTGCCGGCCCACTCCCATGTGCCGGCACCGCGCGCCACGTGCGTGCGCGCCTCGTCGAGCCCGAGCCAGTCGAAGCAGGGCTGCTTGCCGGCGACGACCACGTTCACCTGGTCGCGGCTGCGCAGGGCGTGATCGGCCACGGCGAGGAGCGTGTTGGCGTCCGGCGGCAGGTAGACCCGGACGACCTCGGGGCTCTTGTTGAGGACGTGGTCGACGAAGCCCGGGTCCTGGTGCGAGAAGCCGTTGTTGTCCTGGCGCCACACGTGCGAGGTGAGCAGGTAGTTGAGGGAGGCGATCGGCGCGCGCCAGGACAGTTCGCGCGAGGTCTTCAGCCACTTGATGTGCTGGCCGACCATGGAGCCGACGATGTGCGCGAAGGCCTCGTACGTGGAGAACAGGCCGTGGCGGCCGGTGAGGAGGTAGCCCTCCAGCCAGCCCTGGCAGACGTGTTCGGAGAGGATCTCCATGACCCGGCCGTCGCGCGACAGGTTCCGGTCGGTGGTCTCGGTGATGCCCTGCCAGGCCTTGCCGGTGGCCTTGTACAGGTCGTCAAGCCGGTTGGAAGCGGTCTCGTCCGGTCCGACGACCCGGAAGTCCCTCCGTCCGGCGGTGTCCCGCATGACCTGCGCGAGGAAGTGCCCGAGGACGCGGGTCGGTTCGTGCAGCGTACGTCCCGGCTTGTCGACCGGGACGGCGTGCGCGTCGAGCGCGGGCAGGGGGAGCGGCCGCAGCAGCCGGCCACCGTTCGCGTAGGGTACGGCGCCCAGCCGGCGGCCGCCCTTCGGGACGCAGGCCAGGACCTGGTCCACCGGGCGGCCCTCGGCGTCGAAGAGCTCCTCCGGCCGGTACGAGCGCAGCCAGTCCTCCAGCTGTTTCAGGTGCGCCGGATCCTCGCGCACCGCGGCGAGCGGGACCTGGTGGGAACGCCACGTGCCCTCGACCGGGTCGCCGTCGACGCTCGCGGGCCCCGTCCAGCCCTTCGGCGTGCGCAGCACGATCATCGGCCAGCGGGGGTACTCCCGGCCGGAGCCGGAGCCGGAGCCGGTGCCCGCCGCCCGCGCCCCGCGCTGGATGGCGGCGATACGGTCCAGGGCGTGGTCCATCGCGCGCGCCATGGCCTGGTGCACCTGGGCGGGGTCGCTGCCGGTGACGTACAGCGGCTCGTGGCCGTAGCCGCGCAGCAGCGCGTCGAGCTCGGCCTCGGGGATCCGGGACAGCACCGTAGGGTTGGCGATCTTGTACCCGTTGAGGTGCAGGATCGGCAGGACCGCACCGTCGTGGACCGGGTCGAGGAACTTGTTCGCGTGCCAGGACGCGGCCAGCGGCCCGGTCTCCGCCTCGCCGTCGCCGATGACGCAGGCGACCAGCAGGCCGGGATGGTCGAAGGCGGCTCCATAGGCGTGGGCGAGGGCGTAACCGAGCTCCCCGCCCTCGTGGATGGAACCGGGCGTCTCCGGGGCCACGTGGCTGGGCACGCCGCCGGGGAAGGAGAACTGCCGGAACAGCGCTGCCATGCCGCCCGCGTCGCGTGTCACGTCCGGGTAGCACTCGCTGTACGTCCCCTCCAGCCAGGAGTTGGCCAGTACGGCGGGGCCGCCGTGCCCCGGGCCCCAGACGCACAGGGCCTCCAGCGGACGCTCCTTGATCACGCGGTTGAGGTGGGTGTGCACCAGGTTCAGGCCCGGAGAGGTGCCCCAGTGGCCGAGCAGCCGCGGCTTGATGTGCTCCGGCCTGAGCGGTTCGGTCAGCAGGGGATTGGCCATGAGGTAGATCTGGCCCACCGCCAGGTAGTTGGCGGCACGCCAGTGGGCGTCCAGCTCCGAGACGGAGTGCGCGGTCAACGCGGTCATGTCCGCTCCTGAGGGCGAGTGTGAGGACGAGGGCGAGGGCGAGGGCGAGTACAGGGGCGAGGGACGTTCGTCGACTGGGTCGATGCCGACACAGTGCGCTCCTCCCGGGTGCGCCCGGGAGGGGAGGACCGGCCCTCGGGGAGGGACCGTCGGCCCTTTCGCGCACCTGCCCGGCCCGGGGAAGGTGAATCCCGGTGGCGCCCGGTCCTTCCCCCGGCCGGCGCCACCCGTACCTGCCATCGACCCCGATGCCTCGCGCATCAGTACGGAGGACAGCACCGTGAAGCGCACCCTCGTCGTCGGCGTGGACGGCTCCCCCGAGAGCCGGGCCGCGGCCGCCTGGGCCGCCGAGGAAGCCGTACGCCGCGACCTGCACGTGCACGTCGTCCACGCCTGGCTGTGGCAACCGCTGGCCGTCCCGGTCGTCCAGGACCGCAGCGTCGAGGCCCGCCGTGCCCAGGAGATCCTGGACGATACGCGGGCGGAGCTCACCCGACGCCACCCGCGGCTCTCCCTCACCGCGGAAGTGGTGCCGGACGTCCCCGTGCCCGCCCTGCTGCGGGCCGCCAAGGACGCGGAGATGCTGGTGCTCGGCACCCGCGGACACAGTGCCCTCGCCGGCTTCCTGCTGGGCTCCTACGGACAGCAGCTGATCGCCTCCGCCGAGTGCCCCGTCGTCTCCGTGCGCGCCAGGGACGGCGTCGCTCGGCCGGAGCCCGCCGGAGACGAGAAGGCCGCCGAGGGCGAGGCGGTCGCCGGAGGCGAGGTGGTCGTCGGTCAGCAGGGCAGCGTCGAGGAATCCGCCGACGTCCTGCGCTTCGCCTTCGAGGCGGCCGCGGCACGCAAGGTGCCCCTGCGCGCGGTCCGCGCCTGGAGCCTGCCCCCGGTGTACGCCTACAGCCTCGGGTCGATGTGGATCGCCGAGCAGCTCGGCGGGCTGGAACCCTTCGAGAAGGTCGCGCTGGAGCAGGCACTGGAGCCGTGGAAGGCGAAGTATCCCGAGGTGGACGTCGTCGCGCAGGTGGAGCAGGGCAGCGCCGGGCACGTGCTGCTGTCCGCCGCGTCGGACGCCCTACTGCTCGTCGTCGGCCGCCGGATCCGGGAGTCGGCACTGGGACCGCGTACCGGATCGGTGGCCCATGCCGTCCTGCACCACTCGGTCTGCCCCGTCGCCGTCGTGCCGCACCACTGAGGCGGCGACGAACCCCCGTCGGGCAGCGGGCCGCATGGCCTGCTGCCCGGCCCTGCGGACCCCTGCGGGCCCTTGCGGTGGCTCCTACTCCCGGTACGAGGCCGGGGAGGAGGCGGGGTGCCGGCCCCCGGGGTGCGGGGCCAGGGCGTGGCTGGCGATCACGGCGGCCTGGACCCGCCGCTCCACCCCGAGCTTGACGAACAGCCGCGAAATGATGTTCTTGACGGTCTTCTCCGCCAGGTAGAGCCGCTTGCCGATCTCCCGGTTGGTGAGCCCCTCGCTGACCATGACGAGGATCTCCTTCTCCCGCTCCGTGAAGCCCGGAAGCCCAGGGACCTGCTCGTCCTGGGGCACCTCCCCCCGCATGCGGGCCATCAGCCGGCTGGTGGCCCCGGCATCGAGCATCGACTGGCCCGCGGCCACCGTCCGTACGGCGGTCACCAGGTCGGTGCCGGTGATCTGCTTCAGGACGTACCCGGAGGCCCCCGCCATCACGGCGTCCAGGAGCGCTTCCTCGTCATCGAACGACGTGAGCATGAGGCAGGCCAGCTCGGGCATCCGGGAGCGCAGCTCACGGCACACGCTCACCCCGTCGCCGTCCTGGAGCCGTACGTCGAGGACCGCTACGTGGGGACGCAGCGCCGGAATGCGGATCAGTGCCTGTTCCGCCGTGCCCGCTTCCCCGACCACGGTCAGATCGGGCTCGGCGTCCAACAGGTCGTGCACGCCCCGGCGCACGACCTCGTGGTCGTCGAGCAGGAAGACCCGGATGGGCTCCACCGCGGGGGAGGGGGCACTACTGCCGGTCATGACGCAACTCCTTCGCCTGGGCTCGTACCTTGACGCACGAACAACCGCATCCTGCCCGCAGACAGGGCGAACGGACAGGGCCGATCGGCCCTGATCGGACGGGGAGGCTGCCTGCGGCAGGTACCGGCCGGTCCCCGCGAGAGGGACCTTCGGCCCTGTCCGGAAGGACTGCCGGGCCTTTCCCGGCGGCCGCGGCAGCGGATGAACTGAGGGCGGACGGGGACGGCGCGACTCCACAGAGCCGCACGCACGCAGCGCGGAGGACGCCATGACGAGCGCCTTGATCGACCTGAGGACCGTGGCACGGGACGATGACGGTCTGAGAATCGCCCTGGCCGGCGAGCTCGACTTCCACACGGCCGAACAGGTGGGGCCCCGCCTGCGCGAACTCGCCGGATCCGGCCACCGCACCATCGTCCTGGACATGTGCGGCCTCTCCTTCTGCGACAGCGCGGGCATCGACCTCCTCACCTGCTTCAACCGCCACTGTCGAGCGGCCGGTACGCAGCTGCTCCTGTGCGACGTACAGCCCCTGGTGATCAAACCCATGCGCGTGCTCGCTGCCGACCGGGAGCTGCAGTTCGTCGTCTCGTGATCACGGGGGCTGCTGAAAACGGCCCTGGGAAACGGGGCACGGACACGGGCCACGGACACGGGGCACGGACACGGGGCTCTGAAGGGGACCGTTCGGCCCTGTTCTCAGCGGTGGAGCGAGAGGGAGGCTGGAACATCGGAAGCCGTAGGACCGAGCGGGGCCGGATGAAGGTACGGATCATGGATCAGGACGGCGAACGGCTACCCGCCGGCCCGAACGGTGGCGCGATGTCCGCCCGCCACATGCGGGAGGTGGACAGGGCCGAGGCCCTGAGGCTCCTCGCCACCGTGTCGCTGGGACGCCTCGTCTTCACGCAGCACGCACTGCCCGCCGTCCGGCCGGTGAACCACCTCGTCGAGGGCGAGGACATCGTCATCCGGATCCACGAGGGCGGAGCACTGGCCTCGCTGGCGGCACCCGCCGACGTCCCGGGCGTGGTGGTGGCGTACGAAGCGGATGCCATCGACCCCGACACCCACCTCGGGTGGAGCGTCGTCGTCACCGGCTACGCGCGAGCGGTGGTCGACGCCGAGGAGACCGACCGGTACGCGGACCTGCTGCGCCCCTGGGTGGGACAGCCGATGACCGGCACCCTGCGGATCCGCCCGGATCTGGTCACGGGCTTCCGGCTGGAGGCGGCACCGTAGGCCACCCGACCCACCCCGCCCCGCCCCGGCTGAAGAGTCGTGCCGCCGGGGCGTGCCGGCCACCGCTTTCCTCAGCCGCTGCGGAGCGGCGCCCGCCACACGAGCCGGCTGCCGCCCTCCTCGGGAGTCTCGACGGTGAAGCTCCCGCCCACGACCTGGGCCCGCTCGTCGAGGTTGCGCAGACCGCTCCTGCGCCCCTGCGCCGGAATGCCCGTGCCGTTGTCCGAGACGGTCAGCGCGACCTCGCCCCCCACCGCCTTGAGGTTCACGTCGACGCGGGTCGACCGTGCGTGGCGGGCGGCGTTGCTGAGGAGCTCCCCGAGTACCGCGATCACGTGGTCGGCGATCTGCGGAGGAACATCGGTGTCCAGGAGCCCTTCCATGGTCAGCCGCGGCGGATGGCCCAGGGAGGTGGCGGCGTAGCCGACGGCCCGGGCGACGCGGGCCCGCAGCCCGGGCCCGCTCTCACGGTCCTTGGTGCGGAGCCCGAAGATCGTCGATCGGATGATCTTGATGGTCTCGTCCAGGTCGTCGACGGCCCGGCCGACCCGTTCGGCAGCGCCCTCGTGCTCCACGAGCCGGGCGGCGCTCTGCAGGGTCATGCCGGTGGCGAAGAGCCGCTGGATGGCCAGGTCATGCAGGTCGCGGGCGATCCGGTCACGTTCCTCCAGCAGTGCGATCTGCTCGGCGTCCCGACGCCGCTCCGCCAGCTCCAGAGCGATCGCGGCCTGGCCCGCGAAGGCGACGAGCGGCTCAAGTTCGCCCTCGCCGAAAGCCGGCTCCCCGGCGGAGCGCGAGAGCAGCAGGACGCCCCGGCCCTCCCCGCCCGCGGTGCCCAGCGGGACCGCCACGGCCGGTCCGATTGCGTCCCGTCCCGCTGCGTCCCGTTGCCCGGCGCCCCGTCCGGCTGCGTCCCGTTCCGCTCCGTCGTGTTCCGCTCCGGCGCGTTCCGGCGCCGGAGCCTCGGCCGCGCAGCGCCCGTCGTCCGAGACCTGCAATGACGTCACGGGCCTGCCTGCCCGGTGCGCGGCTCCGGAGAGTGTGCCGTCGAAGGGAACGACGAGGCCTTGCCACGCGGCTCCGTCCGTGCCCGCCACGTACTCCACGACCAGACCGTCGACGCCGTCCACCGGGACGGCGATGTGCGCGAGCCGTGCCGCGGTGATCTCCTGGGCGCGGCGGGCGATGAGTTCCAGCACCTCCGGGCGCGAACTCCCGGACAGCAGGCTCTCGGTGATCTCCGCATTGGCCCGCAGCCACTGCTGCTGGCGCTGCGACCCCTCGTAGAGCCGCGCGTTGTCGATCGCCACGCCCGCCGCCACCGAGAGGGTGGAAATCACCGTCTCGTCCTCGGTGTCGAAGTCGACCCCGCCCCGCTTGTCGGTCAGATAGAGGTTCCCGAACACCTCGTCGCGGACCCGGATCGGCACCCCGAGGAACGTGCGCATGGGCGGGTGATGGGCCGGAAATCCATGGGAGGACGGGTGCGCCCCGAGATCGGTCAGGCGCAGGGGCTCCGGATGGCGGATGACCTCGCCGAGCAGGCCGTGGCCGGCCGGCAGCGGGCCGATGGCCGCGATCTCCTTGTCGCTGAGCCCCACGGTCAGGAACTGCGCGAGGCTCCGCCCGTCGGGGCCGATCACCCCCAGGGCGCCGTACTCGGCGTCCACCAGCAGAGCGGCGGCCTCCACGATGCGCCGGAGCACCTGGGCGAGATCCAGCTCCCGCCCCACCGACACGACGGCCTCCAGCAGGCTGTGCACCCGGTCCCGGGTGCCGCGCACCTCGTCGATGCGCACCTGGAGCTCGTCCAGCAGTTCGTCCAGCCGCATCCTCGGCACCTGCGTCAACTGATCCCCCACACCCGTTCGCTTCTTTCCCTGAGCCGCCCGCCCGCCCGGCCCGCCCGCCCGACCGCAGGGCTGGTCCACGGCCAGACTATCGACAGGCCGAGGGCGGGACGATCACGCCACCGAACCGGCCGGCCCCGCACCGGCGGCGCAGGCCTCCTCGCTCAGGTCCAGGCGCCTGCGAAGTCGATCTCCTCGGCCCACTCCGGGTGGTCTATCAGCGGGTTGCGGTTGCCTTGCATCTCGGCAATCGCCGCGTTGCGGTGCTGCTCGTAGACGTCCACCGGGTGGTCCCTGTGCCAGTTCAGCAGCATCTCGAGGCCGGACCGCTGGAGTTCGCGTGCCTCGTCGCCGATCCTGCCGGGGTAGCGGAGCAGGAAGTAGAGCGTCGCCCTGGCGACCGGTCCCTTGCCCTCCGAGGGTTCGAACTTCCCCGGATCCCGGCGCCCGCAGTCGTGCCGGACGGCTTCGTCGAAGTCCGGGAAGTCGAAGTAGGGGATGTTCCCGCGGAAGCTGTTGCACGTCGACTCACAGGCGAAGAGATGGTGCAGGTCTCCGCGCATCGGCTCCTTCTTCGCGAACCAGGACTGGGGTACGACGTGTTCGCAGTTGAAGGGCAGCGACGCCTCCAGGAGGTCGAGCTCGGCCTCGACGGCCTCCGGGCCGGGTGCGCTCTCGTGCAGCATGAACTCCTGCCAGCGCCCTATTCGGGCGGCCTCCACCGCCGCGTCGGCCTCCATGAGTTCCTGTGGAGTGAAGCCCGTGCCCGAATAGATGCCGTGTAGCTTCTCGTCGGGGTGCAGGTCCACCCATGGGTAGAGCAGGCGCATCGGCTTGTAGGCGGGCCGGCGCTCGTGCGTGGACTCCAGGTGCTCGGTCAGTGCGAGGCGCAGGCTGGTGGGGTTGCCGACGTGTATCCCCGCGTAATAGGCGTCGCGCGCCGTCAGGTCCGCGGCCTCGTCGTAGTAGGGGCGGTCACTGAAGGCCGCCAGGTTGACCAGGGCGGCCGCCAGGTCCCGCTCGGCGGGCGAGTGGCCGTCGATACGTCCGACCCCGGCCGGCACCGTAACCGTGGCAGGCGATTCGGCCCGGGGCCGCAGGGCGTCGGCGCCGGTGTCCGCGTCGAGGCTGACGCTGACGCTGATGTGCAAGGGGACGTTCCAGCTGACCGATCCTGTCGTGGCGTGCTGCACACCGCTCCCGTCCGGCGTCACGCTCTTCGGCGCGGCGCCGTTCGTCCGACCCGTCAGGACCCTCGGGACCGTCGGGACCGACGGCGGCGAAGCTTCCACGGGATGCAGGGAGGAGCCGGACGCGAACAGCTCCGCGCGGAGCGCCGCGGCGGTGCCGGACAGGGGGAACTGCTGGATCGTGCCGAGGATGCGGCTGACCCGCACGCCCTCGTTGGCCATCCAGTCCACCCGGTGTTCTCCCATGCTCGGATGCCAGCGGGTTCCGTCGACGGCCAGTACGTTGCCGTCGTGGTCCCTGCGGGGAGCACCGGCGTGGTGCAGGGCCACGACCTCCCACTGGTCGTTGAAGACCGGAGCACCCGAGGAGCCGCGTGCCGTGTCGGCCGAGTAGTGCACGAAGTCCTCCAGCACGTCCACGATCTGGTTGTCCCGGAGGGCGAGCTGCTTGGGCTCGCCGTTGGGGTGCTGGATGATGTTGACGAGCTCCCCGATGACGGCCTTGCCCGGGGCTTCCTTGAGCGGCAGTCTCCCGAAAGCCGCCAGCGGCTGACCGTCCTGGGAGTGTTCGGCGACCGCCACCACGGTGAAATCGAGGTCACGGTGGGTGACGAAGAAGCGGTGCGGATCGAGTTCGAAAACGACCGGAACGAGCGGCTGCCCGTCCAGGCCCGCCTGGAAGTTGAACGCGATCACTCCGGCGGCCGCTTCCTCGGCGGAGCCCAGCACGTGATTGTTCGTCATCAGCAGTGAGGGGGACACCAGGAAACCGGTCCCGTGGTGGGACGATCCGGGACTCCGGACGGTTATCCGGCCGATCGAGCGGGCGGCGAGGAAGCCGCCTTCGAGGTAGTCGATTCCGATGAGATCATTGCGGCCCATGAACCGTTCAAGCATCAACAGGTCGGTACCGACCAGCTCGCGGTCCAGATCCAGGCTGGTCCCGGTCGTGGCGGTCGCCGGTGTCCGCTCGATCGCCGTGGCCATCGCCCAGTCGACGCCCAGACGGTTCAGCCTGCTGCTGACCCGTTCCGGGGTGTCGGCGTAGAGGATGCCCTGCTGCTCGAGCGCCGCCATACGGCCGCCACGTTCTCCCGTACGGCTCGCGTAGCGCCGGCCGGCATCCTCCATCTGCTCCAGGAAACCCTTGTCAACGTGTGACAACTGCTCCACTGTCATTGCGGCTCGCCTCCTCGGCGGCACCCCTCCTCTTCAGATGTCAGAGTTCCTCCCCGTTCCCCCGTTCCCCCCGTCCCCCTCATTTCAGTATGGGCACAGGCCGTGCGCGCCGCGCCCAGTCGGGCCGAGGGACGTCCGCAGTGGTTGCTCCGTCAATTTTTCGCTGTCGCGATCAGAGGACCACCCGGTCGAGTCGGCGAGCTCGGACTCCTACGCGCCGAGCGCGTGGAGTAGCGCGCTCCGGCGGGGACAGGGCTGGTCAGCGCGAGGGCGTGCGCCGAGTGGTGGAGGGACCGGTTGCCGGGGTGTGGGCACTGGTGAAGCATCAGATTACGGGACGTGCCGCCTCCGCATCGTGATTGCGGGATGCGCGGCGCGTCGTCCTCTGCCTGCCTGCTCGACCGGATGAGGAGTGTCCATGGAAGACAGCCCGCTGAGTCGTCGACGGCTTTTGTGGGGTGCCGCCGGCACGGCGGGTGCGGCCCTGGCCGCGGTCGGGCTGCCCCAGCTGATGAGATCCGAGGAGCAGGCGAAACCTGCGCTGCCGCGCCCCGGACGCAAGGCTCCCGTCGCGGCGGGGCCGCCCGCGGCGCCGCGTACCGACCCTTCGGTGGACTACGCCCCTGCGGTCTGGGTCGAAGCATCCGAGTCCAATTACACGGTCTCCGACCGCCCCGAGGCGTACCCCATCGAATACGTCGTCATTCATCTGACGACGGACACCCTGCCGGTCATGTTCGCCAAGTTCCGGGACGACGCCGAGAGGGTGTCCGCGCACTACATGATCAGCGCGACCGGCAGGCGGATCGCCCAGTGCGTGCGCGAGCGCGACGTGGCCTGGCACTCGGGCAGCGTCTGGTACAACTACCGGAGCATCGGCATCGAGCACGAAGGCTGGACCGATCAGCCCGTCTACACCGACGGGATGTACGAGGCGTCCGCCGTCCTCACGGCCACGATCTGCGCGAAGTACGACGTCCCGGTCGACCGGGACCACATCCTGGGTCACGTCGAGGTCCCGCTGTCCACGCACGACGACCCCGGGACCGTGTGGGACTGGGACAAGTACATGAACCTCGTCGGGACCGCGCGCCGGCGCATCAAGGCCTGACACCGCGTCGGCCCCGTCA
This sequence comes from Streptomyces yangpuensis, assembly GCF_024666385.1. NCBI lineage: Bacteria > Bacillati > Actinomycetota > Actinomycetes > Kitasatosporales > Streptomycetaceae > Streptomyces > Streptomyces yangpuensis. The sequence goes on along the minus strand of NZ_CP102514.1, from coordinate 445,492 downwards.
CGCGGGCTTGCCGTGGCCGTGGAGCCACGAGTCCCAGATCGAGTCGAGGTCACGGCCGGCCGTGGCTTCCACGTACGCGGTGAAGTCGTCCGTCGAGGCGTGGCCGTGCCGGTGGCGCAGGGTCCAGCCCCGCACCAGGGAGCGGAAGCCCTCGTCGCCCAGGGCCTGGCGGACCTTGTGGATCACCATCGCGCCGCGTACGTACACCGGCTGGCCGGAGATGTCCGCAGCGCTCGGCGGATCGGCGGGCGGGAAGTCCCACTCGTCGTCGTCCGCGGCCTTGGCGTGGTTCCGGTCGAAGTGGTCCTGGGCACTGGCCCCGTCGTGGTCCTCGGTCCACAGCCACTCCGCGTAGGTCGCGAAACCCTCGTTGAGCCACATGTCCCGCCAGGTCCGCGGGGTCACGGAGTTGCCGAACCACTGGTGGGCCAGTTCGTGCACCACGTTGGTCGTGTGGAAGATGCCGGCCGGAATGGTCGGCCGGGTCTGCGTCTCCAGGGCGTAGGGCACGTCGGCCGCCTGATCGACGATCAGCCCGGCGGAGGCGAAGGGGTAGGGACCGAACCTCCGCTCGGCCCATTCCATGATCTCGGGGAACCGGCCGAGGACCGCTGCGTCCTCCTCGTCCATGTCCGCGGTCGTGTCCATCGCCGACACGACCGGGACGCCCGATCGGGTCCGGGAGGTGCTGATGTCGTAGCTGCCGATGGCCACCGTCGCCACATGGCTGGCCATGGGCTCGGCCTGGTGCCAGTGGAAGGTGGTGCGGTCGCCGCTGGTCCGCCGGGCGCGAAGCTGCCCGTTGGAGATCGCCTGCACCCCCTTGGGGACCGTGATGGTGATGTCGTAGGAGGCCTTGTCCGAGGGGTGATGACTGCCGGGGAACCAGGACATCGAGCCGGTCGGTTCACCGAACGCGACCGCTCCCCTGCCCGTCCTCAACCAGCCCTCGCGCCATCCGTGGTCATGGGTGATCGACTCCGGCGTGCCCGCGTAACGCACGACGCCGCGGAAGGCGGCGCCCTTCCTGAGGTGGTGGCGCGGCCGCAGGGTCAGCTCCTGCCCGTCCTGGCGGTACTGCGCCGTGCCGCCGTCGACCGTGGCACCGAGCACCTCCATGCCGAGGAGGTCGAGATTGAAGGTGCTGAGGTCCGCGGTGGCCTTCGCGGTGATCTCCGCGGTGCCTTCGAGACGGCCGTTGCCGGGGTCGTAGTCCAGGGTCAGGGCGTAGTGGGTGACGTCGTAGCCGCCGTTGCCCAGCTGCGGGAAGTAGGGGTCACCGGTGCCCGCGGCACCGGGGCGCCCACCCCGGAACACCGTGCCGGGTGCCTTCGTCCGAGCGCCGTCCGTGCCTCGGGGAGCGCCCGCCCTCGCTTCCGCGCCGGAGCGGCCCCCCGCCCCGCTGCTGCCCTGGCCGCCGGACTCCGAGCAGGCGGGGAGCGCGGCGAGCAGGCCGGCGACGGCGCAGGCGGTCAGACGTCCGGAGGTCTTCACGCAGCCGATCATGACCCAGTACGTGAACGCTCCGACCTCGCCACGCCGTGCCCGTGGCCCCTCCGGCGGCCTGCCGTGGCGACGGGGTGCACTCCGGTACCCGAAGGTGAGCGCCCATGTCACTGTCCTCCCGGGAACCTGCCCGTCGAGCGCAAGTGCCAGCGGCGTTCGGCGTAGGACAGGTCGTCCCTCCAGAGCCGGGCCGCCGCCATGCGCATCACGGGGGCGAGGACCGGGGCGGCCTTGCGGGCGAGGGCGAATCCCGGCCGGTCGGAGGCGGCCACCACGGCTTCGATCACTGCCGTCCGCGGACGACCCAGCTCGTCCGGCCCGAGGGGGGTGGCGTGGGTTTCCACCACCGATCCCGCGCCTTCCCCCTCGGTGATGCGCATGACGACGGTGCGTGGTCCAGGAGCGGTGAAGACCGCCCGCACCGGTACCACCAGGCGTCCGGCCACCTTGAAGGAGACATCGACGGCGAAGCGGTCCTCGTCCTCCTCCTTGCCCTCCTCGTCCTCGGCATCGTCATGGGTGCCGTCCCGGCCGGGGGAGCCGACGACGGTGAGGTCGACGAACGAGTACGGGTGGAACCACGCCCCGTGCCACGGGTCCAGCCGATTGGCCACGACGTCCTCGGGTTCGCAGAGCCCCGTGCCCTCGTACACCGCCGTCACCCCGCGAGCGACGTCCGGCCGTGCCGGTACCGCCGGGGCATCGAGTGGCTCCTCTCCGCCGACCTCGTCGAGCCGTACCCAGACCAGTACGCCGTCGTCGAAGGCGGGCAGCGGCTCCCAGCCCGCGAACGAGGTCCCGTCGAGGGCGAGTCCGTGCCAATGACACACCAGGGTTCCGCACCGGACGGGGCTCTCCGCCAGAGGGGCCCCGAGGTGCGGGCAGACACCCGGGCCGGCGTGCGGCTGCCCGTCGGCGCCGCGCCAGACCACCACCTCGCGGCCGGCGACGTCGAGGGCCAGGGGGCGGTCGCCCGCCAGCGCGGCGGACGCCCCGACGACGTACCAGTTCCCGGACGGCCGGGCCTGGGCCCGTTTCAACGCTTTCGCGATCAGGGCCGGCCTGGCCTCCCGCCAGGTCGGCCGCTGCCGGTCCCACGGGATCGGCCTGCGGCGCAACGAGAAGGGCAGGGCAGGCCGCCGGAACGGTTCGGGAATCACACGACCTCCTCGGAGACCGCTCGTGCGGGGGCGGCGGGTGGCGTCGGGTGCGTCCGCCGACGCTCTGCCGAGGGCCGGCCGCGGTGACGCAGCCTGGCTGCCGCGACCCTGACCAGACCGCCCACCGCGACCGTCGCACGCCTCCGGCGCGGCACCACGGCACGGCGGTGCAGTACCGCATGGCCGTCCCGGGCGACGGCGTCGAGGATGTTCCCGTACAGGATGTACGCGGTGCGGATACAGGGCCGGGACACCGGATCGAGCATGGCGAGGCCGGGCCGGGCCTCCTGGTAGACACGGCGGGTGAGCGCCTCGAACTCCCGCAGAGCGGCCAGCACACGGCGGTCCTGCCCGCCCGCGTCCCGGCACCGGCGCAGCAGCTCCCGGTCGACCCCGTGCGCGGCCAGCAGGTCGGCCGGCAGGTACACGCGCCCGCGATCGAGATCCTCGCCGACGTCCCGCAGGAAGTTGGTCAGCTGGAAGGCCACGCCGAGCGCCGCCGCATGCGGCTCGGCCTCCTCGCGCGGCACCACCGTGCCCAGCACCGGCAGCATCTGCAGACCGATCACGGCGGCCGAGCCGTGCATGTAGCCGAGCAGGTCGGCGTAGGTGGGGTAGTCCGTCACGACCAGGTCGGACCGCATCGCGGTCATGAAGTCCTGGAAGTGGCGGTGATCGATGCCGTAACGGCGTGCGGTGTCGGCGAGGGCGGCCACCACCGGCTCGGCGTCCCGCCCGTGCCTCAGCCCTTCGGCCAGATGCCGCTGCAGTTCCGCCAGGCGCGCACCGCGCAGGCTCTCGTCCGCGGTGGGATCGGGCGAGTCGACGATGTCGTCCGCCCACCGGGCGAACCCGTACAGGGCGTGCACGGCGGGCCTGCGTTCCGCCGGCAGCAGGCGGGTGGCGAGGAAGTAGGTCTTTCCGTGCGCCGCGTTGAGCTCGCGGCACCGGTGGTACGCCGCTCGCAGTACCGGGTCGGTGATACCCGCCGCGTCGAGTTCGCGTCCGGTCATCGGGCTGCCCCTTCGGTTCGGGCGGATGAGCGCCGGGAACGGCCCGTGACTCTGGCTGCCGCCAGCTTTCCCGACACCAGGGTCGTCGGGACGCCCACGCCGGGAGTGGTGCCGCAGCCGGCCAGGACGGCGTTCTGTGTGCCCCGGACCAGATTGCGGGGCCGGAACGGGCCCGTCTGCAGGAACGTGTGCGCCGCCGAGAAGGGGGTTCCCGCCGCATGCCCCTGGCCGAGCCAGTCCGCCGGGGTGACGAGCGATTCGTCCTCGATGGCCGCCTCGATCCCGTCGAGGCCTCGGCGTTCCAGCTCGCACAGCAGGGCGGCCCGATAGCGGGGTCCGAGCTCGCCCCATGCGGCGCCACCGGGCCCGATCTCCGTGTTGGGGCAGGGAGCCAGGATGTAGTGGAGGTGACGGCCGGGTGGGGCGAGCGTGGGGTCGGTGGTCGTGGGCCGGGTGATGAGCAGGGACGGATCGCTCATCAGCCGCCCCTGCCGGGTCAGTTCGTCGAAGGTGGACCGCCAGGCGGCACCGAACGAGATCGTGTGGTGGGCCAGCTGGGGCCAGGTGCGGTCCGTGCCCGCGTGCAGCACGACGGCGGAGGGGGAGTGCCGCAGCCTCACGGGCCTGCGGGGCCGGTGGCCCAGGAGCCGGTAGGTGACGGGCAGGTCCGGTGTGAGGACGACGGCGTCGCAGGGGATGCGGTCGTGTGCGGTGACGACGGCGGTGATCCGTTCGCCGGAGCGCTCCAGCCGGGTCACCGGCTCGCCGAACCGCAGCTCGGCGCCCGCGTCGGCGGCGGCGTCCGCCATGGCCTGCGGCAGCGCGTGCATGCCGCCGCGCGGGAAGTACACCCCGGCGACCGTGTCCATGTACGCGATGACGGCGTAGGCGGCGAGGGCTCTGGCCGGAGGCACGCCCGCGTACAGGGCCTGGAAGGAGAACACCCGCTGCAACCGCTCGTCCTTCAGGAAGCGGCCGATGCGCCGGTCCAGCCGTCCGAACCCGCCGAGCGCCGCCAGCCGGGCGAGGTCACCGGTGAGCAGGTCCAGGGGCGAGTCGAAGTTCGCGTCGATGAAGCGGCGCATCTGAGCCCGGTAGATCCGCTCCAGCCAGATGCGCAGCCGCCGGTAGCCCGCCGCCTCACCGGCTCCGGCGAACCGCTCGACCTCCGCGGCCATCGCCTCGCCGTCGGTGTGCACGTCCAGGGTGCTGCCGTCCGCGAACGACGCCCGGTAGGCGGGGCACAGCGGGATCAGCTCCACCCGCCGGTACAGGCTGTCGCCGACCGCCGCGAAGGCTTCGTCGGCGAGGTCGGGCATGGTCAGCACGGTCGGGCCGGTGTCGATCCGGTAGCCGTTCAGATGGAGGCGTCCCGCCCGCCCGCCGGGCAGGCCGTCCCGTTCGACGACGGTGACCCTGCGTCCCGCGCCCAGCAGGTGGAGAGCCGCCGACAGGCCGGCCAGACCCGCCCCGACCACGACCACGTGGTCCGTGCGGCCGCTCACCGTACGGGTCATCGCCCTGCCTCCGGGGTGACGAAGTCCGCCGGGGCGGGACGGGGCGCCGGATGGGATGCGGTACGGGGCGCCGGTTGGGGTGCGGGACGGGAGCGGGCGGGCGGGCCGTCCGCGGTACGGGGCACCGTTGCCGCGGTCAGCAGCCGGCGCAGCCGGTCCTTCGCCTCCGCGTGGAGCGAAGCCCCGTCGAAGTGCCGCAGCCCCTCGGCCGCCAGTCGATCGATCTTGGTCTCGACCGCCTGCCGGGCACCCGTCCGCACCAGTACCTCCCGCACCTCATCGAGCCCGGCGGCGGTCAGGTGCGCATCACCCAGGGCTCGTTCGAGCACCCCCAGAGCCGGACGGTCACCCGTGGCCTCGGCCCGCGTCACGGCGAGCGCGGCCAGATAGGTCGGCTTTCCCTCGCGAATGTCGCCTCCGCAGCTCTTGCCGGTGCGCCGAGGGTCACCGAAGACGTCGTCGAGATCGTCGCGCAACTGGAAGGCCAGGCCCACGCAGCGGCCCGTCGAGCACAGTGCGCGTATCGTGCGATCGTCCGCGCCCGCCACCACCGCACCCAGCGCCAGAGGTCGTTCGACCGAATACAGCGCGCTCTTGAGATGAGCCGCGCGCAGTGCCTCCGGCCGGGAGCGGGTACCGGTCAGCTGACCTCGGAGGTCGAGGAACTGCCCCGCCACCATCTCGGTGCGCATGTCGCTCCACAGCCTGCGCACCGCGGTCGCCGTCCTCGGGTCGAGCGCCGTCTCCGCCACCACGTCGTCCGCCCACGCGAGCGCCAGGTCCCCGGCCAGGATCGCGGCGGCCTCACCGAAACGGGCGGCGCGGGCCGGCGACGCGGCGCTGCCGTACCGGTCCCGGACGTCGGCGTGCAGGGCCGGCCGGCCGCGTCGTAGCGTCGATCCGTCCATCACGTCGTCGTGGACCAGGGCGCAGGTCTGGAGCAGCTCGAGCGCCGCCCCCAGGCGCAGTGCCGCCACGGCCGTCGCCCCGTCGTCCCCGCCGCAGGCGCGCATCGACCACCAGAGGAGCTGGGACCGGGTGCGCTTGCCGCCCTCCCGGGTGAAACGCGCGACGCGGTCGGCCAGTTCACGGCTGAACAGTGGGTCCAGGGCGTCGGCTCGGATGAGGCGTTCGGCCAGCACCTGCTCCAGCATGTGCCCGATCGCGGTGGGCACGTCCGCGTCGACGGCCCCCGGCCGGGGTGCCGGCGCGGTGTCACCGTGTGCGTCCGCAGCCCGGGGCAGAGCGCCGGCCGCTGCCTGGATCGGCTGCCTGCGCCGCGGCGAGGATCCCGAGGGGGCCGCCGGACGGGGGCCGCGCGACGACTCGGCCGTGGAGTGGTGGTCCTTCGCCTGCGTCGGGCGCATCCCGGTTCCTCTCGTCGTGGTATTGATCGCTCATCACGGGTCTTCGGTTTCTTCCCGCGATACGGATGCGGCGCGAAGTGAATGCCTGAAAAATCGCGTATTGCCGCCTTCTGGGCGCATCTGACCGGGTGACGGGTGACGGGTGACGGGTGACGGGTGACCGGCTCACCGGTTGACCAGGTGGCCGCGAGAGATACGCGAGAAACGACTGCATCCGATCGCGCACCGCGGAGGGAAGTCGGTCCTGTTACGTGCACACGGACTCGGGATGGAGGCGGCAACCGTGCTCGACGCGGACGTGGCAGTCATCGGGGCGGGAGCCGCCGGGCTATCCCTGGCCCACCGTTTGAGCGGACACGACTCCGGGGCCCGAACCCCCTCCGTGCTCCTCGTCGACGCCCCGCCCGGCCCGCTGCGCCCCGGCCCGCGCACCTGGTGCTTCTGGGAATCGGGCCGCGGCCGCTTCGACGCAGCGGTGCGCTCACAGTGGCGACACCTGCGGGTACGGCCGCCGGCCGGCCCCGCGATCCGGGGGGACATCGCACCGCTGCGGTACAAGATGATCCGCTCCGACGACTTCGAGTCCCTGGTCTCCCGGGACCTCGCGCGCAGCCCCAACGTCCGGCGCCTGGAGGCGACCGTGGACACCGTGGAGGAGGGCGCGGACGGGGTCCGGGTGCAGATCACCGCGCCCGGCGGCCACCAGCGGGCCCTCCGGGCCCGCTGGGTGTTCGACTCGCGGCCCCTGGGCAGTATTCCGGCCGCCCGCACCACGTTGCTGCAGCACTTCCACGGCTGGTTCGTCCGCACGGCCCGGCCCGCCTTCGACTGCGGGACCGCGGAACTGATGGACTTCCGGACGGTACAGCCCGCCGACGGGCTCTCCTTCGGCTACGTCCTGCCCACCGGCCCGCGCGAAGCCCTCGTGGAGTACACGGAATTCTCCCCGCAGGTGCTGACGGCGAGCGGCTACGAGAGCGCGCTGCGGCGCTACACCGAGGAGATCCTGTCCCTCGGTGAACTGGAGATCACCGCGACCGAGACGGGTCTGATCCCCATGACGGACGCGCCGATGCCGCGACGCGTCGGCGCGTCGGTGTTCCGGATCGGGGCCGCCGGCGGTGCGACCCGCCCGTCCACCGGATACACCTTCGCCGGACTCCAACGCCAGACGAGCGCGGTCGCCGCCGCGCTGCGACAGGGGCGCCGGCCGGTGCCGCCGGCCGGCCATTCCCTGCGGGCCCGCACCATGGACGCGGTACTCCTGCGCGCCCTGGGCAGCGGCCGGGTCGACGGCCCCGACCTGTTCTGCCGGCTGTTCGCCCGCGTACCGAGCGCGCGCCTGCTGCGCTTCCTCGACGGGCACACCAGCCTGTTCGAGGACCTCGCGGTCGGCCGCCACGCCCCGGTCGGCCCCATGCTCCGCAGCGCGGTCGAGCTGCCGGTCCTGCCGCGCCGCCCTTCGCCCGACCCCTTCGCCTGACCCCCTCGTTCCCCGGTTCAACCGCCCTTGGAGACCGTATGACCCTGCTGCGCGACGAGGATCTCGCCGCCGCGTTCGACCACGCGTCCCGCAGTTATGACGCGCTGGTGGCCGCGAACCCCGGCTATCACGCCCACCTGCGGCGCTCGGTGCGCCGCCTCGGCCTGGCCGGACACGGGGAGGGACTGCGGGTGCTGGACCTCGGCTGCGGGACCGGTGCCTCGACGGCCGCGCTCCGGTCCGTCCTCCCGGCCGCCGACATCACGGCTGTGGACGCCTCGGCGGGCATGCTGGCGCGGGCCGCCGTCAAGCCGTGGGCCGACGGCGTGCGCTTCGTCCACGTCCCGGCCGAGCACCTGGCGGACGCGGACGTCGACGGCCCGATCGACGCGGTGTTCGCCGCCTACCTCTTCCGCAACCTCACCGATCCGGACGCCGTCCTCGGCACCGTACGCAGCGTGCTGCGACCGGGTGGCCGGCTCGCCGTGCACGAGTACAGCCTCAGCGGCCGCCGCGCCGACCGGGCGGTGTGGACTCTGGTGTGCCGTGGCATCGTCCGGCCCGCCGCGACCCTGCTGGGGGACGGGCCGCTGTACCGCCACCTGTGGCACAGCGTCGTCCGGTTCGACCGGGCCGACCGGTTCGCCGCCCGAATCCGCGAGGCAGGCTTCGAAAGGGTGCGCGCCCTGCCCCTGCCGGGCTGGCAGACGGGCATCACCCACACCTTCGTGGCCGCACGCACACAGGACGCCGGATGACCGGCCCCGCGCACCAGCGGCCTGCCGCGCGCCGCGGCAGGGACCGGCGGGCACGCATCCTGCCCGCCCACCCGGGAGCCCGCCACGGGCAGGGCCGCCCCACGGCAGCCGTGATCGGCGGCGGGATCGCCGGCCTCGCTGCCGCCACCGCGCTGGCCGAGCGGGGTGTGAGGGTTACGCTGCACGAGCGCGAGCCCTACCTCGGAGGGCGGGCCGGCGGCTGGCCGACCCGATTGCGGGACGGCAGTACCGTGACGATGAGCCGCGGCTTCCACGCCTTCTTCCGCCAGTACTACAACCTGCGTGGCCTGCTGCGTCGTACGGACCCCGCCCTGGCCCGGCTGCACGGACTGCCCGACTACCCCCTGCTGCACGCGGACGGGCTGCGCGACAGCTTCCGGCACGTGCCGCGCACCCCGCCGTGGAGTGCGCTCGGCTTCGCGGCGCTGAGCCCGTCCTTCCGGCTGCGGGATCTGCGCCTCATGAACCCGGTGCGGGCCCTGCCCCTCCTCGACGTCCGCGTGCCCGACGTGTACCGGCGGCTGGACGACATCAGCGCCTACGACTTCCTGGAGACCATCCGCTTCCCGGAACGGGCCCGCCACCTGGCCTTCGAGGTCTTCTCCCGGAGCTTCTTCGCCGACCCGCGGCGCCTGTCGGCGGCCGAGATGGCGCTCATGTTCCACATCTACTTCCTGGGATCCGCCGAGGGCCTGCTGTTCGACGTGCCCAGGTCGCCCTACCCGGCCGCCCTGTGGGGCCCTCTGGCCGGGTATCTCCGGCAGCATGACGCCGAGGTGCGTACCGGAAGCACCGTGGAGCAGGTCACGCCCGCGCGCGGCGGTGGGTTCGATGTGACCGCGGACGGCGAGGAGCGCCACCACGACGCCGCGGTCCTCGCCCTGGACACCGCCGGTCTGCGTTCCCTGGTCGCCCGCTCGGAACAGCTGGGCGATCCCGGCTGGCGAGAGCGCGTGGCGCGGCTGCGCAACGCCCCGCCGTTCCTGGTCACCCGGCTGTGGCTCGACCGGCCCGTCGCTCCTGACCGGCCCGGCTTCCTGGGCACCAGCGGCTTCGGCGGCCTCGACAACATCAGCGTGCTGAACAGATGGGAGGACGAGGCCGCCCGGTGGGCAGCACGCACGGGGGGTTCGGTCGTGGAACTCCACGCCTACGCCGTCGACCCTCGGGCTCGGCGCACCGCCGAGGAGCGACGGCTCGTCGAGCAGCTCCACTGCGTGTACCCGGAGACCCGGGCGGCCGGGGTCGTCGACGTCCGCCATGAATGGCGCGAGGACTGCCCGCTGTTCGAAGTGGGCGGCTACGCCGAACGCCCCACCGTGCGCACCTCCGATCCGGGCCTGGTGGTCGCCGGTGACGGGGTCCGTTGCGAGCTTCCGGTCGCGCTGATGGAGCGGGCCGCCACGACCGGTTTCCAGGCCGCGAACGTCCTGCTCGAAGGCTGGGGCCTACGCGGACAGACCCTGTGGACGGTGCCGGACCGCGGCCGGGCCGCCGTACTCCGGCAGGCCGCCGCCTGGGCGAGCCGCTGAGCCGGCGCGGCGGCTCACAACGTGATCACCCGCACCAGGAAGAAGGCGGCGACGAGAACAGCGCCGAGCATGATCAGCAACAGCCAGAAGCGGGGATGTTCCCAGATGCCGCCGTCCGGCCGCTCGCGGTGCGCCTCGGCCGTCGATCCCTCGGCGGCGGGTGTCTCACCGGGCGGATGCAGGGGCTCAGTCATGATCACTCCTCTGCGAGCGCGAGTTGCATCCCCTGCGATCACGAAAGCCGCACGTGGGATGTCATGCCATGGCCTCTTCGCTCCTGGCGCCGCGTTCGGATGCACTGCGGCCGCCCTGCGGGGTCGGCGGTACGAGCCGCGCTCGGCGATGCGGCCGGAGGCGTCCAGGGCGCAGCGCCGGTACAGCAGACCGCACGCCGTACGTCGCGCTTGATAAGCATACGGGTCGACCCGTATGGTTATTTGCCATGAGCTCATCTCCGCCCTCCAGAGGGCGTCCCAGGGACCCCCGCTCGCACGAGGCGATCGTCGGCGCGGTCAACGAACTGCTGGCCGAGGTCGGCTACGCCGCCACATCGATCGGGGCAGTGGCCGCCCGTGCCGGTGTCGGCAAGGACACGGTCTACCGTCGGTGGCGGGGCAAGCCGGAGCTGGTCTTCGAAGCCGTGTTCACCACCACTGATCTTGCGCCCACCCCGGACACCGGAACGCTGGCCGGGGATCTGACCGCCCTGTTGCAGGGCCTCGTCGACGAATTCGAGGCACCGGCAGCCGCAGCGGCACTTCCGGGGCTGCTGGCCGACTTCGCCGCCGATCCGGTGCTGAGAACGCGTATCCGCGACCACTTCCTGGCGCCCTCCAAGCAGCGGCTGGCAGCGGTCTTCGAGCGCGCTGCGGAGCGCGGCGAGATCGGGTCCGACACCCCCGTGGACCTAGTCCTGGACACGCTGGCCGGAGCGGTGTTCTTCCACATCGGTCTGGTCGGGGAGAGCCCCGACCCCCAGCTGGCCGGCCGGCTGGCTGCCGTCATAGCCAAAGGAATCGAGATCCGATGAACGGCTGGCTCCTCGCAGCGGGCATCACCGCGTTCGGTGTGGCAGCGGTCCACATCGCCGCCGGGCATCGGGACGTCGTCCGCCCACTGCTGTCCGGCGGTCTCGCTGACGAACCCAAGCGGGTCCTTCATGCCGTGTGGCACATGGTCAGTGTCGACCTGGTGCTCTCCGCGGCCGTCCTGGTCCACCTCGCCCTCACGGGCGACCTGCCGGTGACCCGCCCGCTGGGGTGGTTCGTGGCCGCGCACTTCCTCGCGTACTCGGCCGTCTTCCTCGTCATCACGCTGTCGGTCGGGTGGCGGAAGCCGCTGCTCCGCCTGCCGCAATGGATCCTGCTCCTGCCGGTCGCGGTCCTGGCCGTGGCGGGCACCGCGTAGCCGCCGGCCTGGACCGCGCGGGCCTTCGTCGCGCACGGACACGTCAGGGGTGGGCGACGATGGCGACCGGGGCGGCGGCATGGTGCAGCACCGCGTGGGCGACCGGGCCCAGGTGCGGGCCGAGGGGGGAGTGGCGCAGGCGGCGCCCCACCACGACCAGTGCCGCCCCCCGGGAGGCATGGAGGAGGCGCTCGCCCGCGGATCCCCTGGACACGCGGGTCGTGACGTCCACAGCGGGGAACTTGTGCCGCCAGGGCAGCAGCATGTCCTCGACCGTACGCGTCACGCTCCGCTCGATGTCCCGTTCGCTGTCGGAATCGAAGAGCGGAACGTAGCCGTACGCGGGAGGCATTTTCCAGCTGTGCACGACCTGGAGCCGGCAGCCGCGTCGTTCCGCCTCCTCGAAGGCGAAGGTGAGGACCCGGTCGCAGGCCTCCTGGATGTCGACCCCGACGACGATCCCGGCCCCGGTTCCGGCCCCGGTTCCGGCCCCGGTTCCGAAGCCGGTGCCGGGCGCGGAATCGGAGGCCGCCTCCTGCCGTTCGTCCGTGCTGCGGACCAGGACCACCGGGGTGTCGGTGGCGGCCACGGCGGACAGCGCCACCGAGCCGACGAGGAAGCCGGTCAGCCCGCCGAGGCCGCGTGACCCGAGGACCAGCAAAGCGGAGTCGGCGGCTTCCGCGGCCAGGGCGGCAGCGGGGCGTCCCGTCGGACAGCGGGTTGTGATCTGCAGGTTCGGGTGGCGCCCGCGCAGTTCCTCCGCTGCTTCGGTCACGGCGCGGTCCGCCCATGTGTCCGCACTCTGTGGGCCGACGCCGGGGAGAACCGGGTCGAGCAGCCAGTCGACGGCGTGGACGAGCCTGAGCGGAACCTGCCGCAGAAGGGCTTCGTGCGCCGCCCAGCGTGCCGCCGTGCGGCTCTCGTCGGAGCCGTCGACCCCGACCGTGACGTGGTTCTTCATGAGCGGAGTTCCTCCATGTGGCGGGCCTGGCCGGTCAGCGGGGCGTGTGTCCCTCACATTCCGCCGGAGCGAAGGGAGAAGCGAGGGCCGAACGGCCCCGTCCCGGGGCCGGACGGGCCACCCGCCGCGTGCGCCGGTCCGGCCGTCCGCCGATGGGGACCTTCGGTGCCGCAGGCGGGTCCCGGGCCGCCCTCCGGCCGGGGCGCCGCGGCCGCCAGCAGCCCGCCGGCCCGCCGGCCCCCGGCCCGGCTCCGCCTGGCGGCGGGCGGCGGCCCTCCGGCCGGGCCAGGAGCTCGTCCATGCCGAACGGCTCGGTGAGGTGGTCGTCGGCGTTCATGCGCAAGGAACCGTTCAGTTCCCGGTCAGGTCCCTGAGGGCGGTGTTGAGCTCCAGCACGTTGACGCGGGGCTCGCCCATGAAGCCGAGCTGCCGTCCCTCGGTGTGGTCCTTCACCAGCTTCGCGACCCGCTCGACGTCGAGGCCGTTCCTCTCCGCGACGCGGTGGACCTGGAGATAGGCGTACGCGGGCGAGATGTGCGGGTCCAGTCCGGAGCCGGAGGAGGTGACGGCCTCGGCCGGCACGTCCTGCGGCCTGACCTTGCGGGCGGCGGTGGAGTTGTCGGCGACGACGGCGGCCTTGGCGTCGGTGACCCACCCGACCAGCTCCTCGTTGTCGCCGGCCCGGTTGGTGGCGCCGGAGAGGATGAGGGAGTACTGGGTGTTGACGCTGTTGCTGCCGAGTCCGTTGGAGGGGCGCGGCTGGAACCACTTCAGGTCCGGCTTCGCCGCCTCCTCCGGGTCGTCGGGATGCTGCTTCGGCAGGTCGTAGGTCTGCCCGATGAGGGAGGAACCGACGACGGCGCCGCTCCTGTCCTTGGTCTCGGAGCCGTTGGCCTTGTCGGTGAACAGGGCCTGGGCGATCCCGGTCACGGCGAGCGGGTAGAGCACACCGCACACGACGGTCAGGACGAGCAGGGCTCGCAGGCCGGCGCCGATCAGACGCGCCGTGCCGGCTACGGAGTTGTTCATGGCGGATCAGCACGCTCCTGTTTCAGGCGAGCCCGGGGATGAGGGAGATGAGCAGGTCGATGAGTTTGATGCCGACGAACGGGGCGATGAGGCCGCCGAGACCGTAGACGCCGAGGTTGCGGCGGAGCATCCGGTCGGCGCTGGTCGGCTTGTACTGGACGCCCTTGAGGGCGAGCGGCACCAGGGCGATGATGATCAGCGCGTTGAAGATGACGGCGGAGAGGATCGCCGACTCGGGGGAGGCCAGGCCCATGATGTTGAGCTTGTCCAGGCCCGGGTGGACCACGGCGAACATGGCCGGGATGATCGCGAAGTACTTCGCGACGTCGTTGGCGATGGAGAAGGTGGTCAGCGCTCCGCGGGTGATGAGGAGCTGTTTGCCGATCTCGACGATCTCGATGAGCTTGGTCGGGTTGGAGTCCAGGTCGACCATGTTCCCGGCCTCCTTGGCGGCCGAGGTGCCCGTGTTCATCGCCACGCCGACATCCGCCTGAGCGAGGGCCGGAGCGTCGTTCGTACCGTCGCCCGTCATAGCGACCAGCTTGCCGCCCGCCTGCTCCCGCTTGATGAGGGCCATCTTGTCCTCGGGGGTGGCTTCGGCGAGGAAGTCGTCGACGCCGGCCTCCTCGGCGATGACCTTCGCGGTGAGCGGGTTGTCGCCGGTGATCATGACGGTCTTGATGCCCATGCGGCGCAGCTCGTCGAACCGCTCACGCATGCCCTCCTTGACCACGTCCTTGAGGTGGATGACCCCGAGGACGCGGGCGCCGCGCTCATCGTCGACGGCGACCAGGAGCGGGGTACCGCCGGCCTGCGAGATCGTTTCGGTGAGAGCCCGGGCATCGTCCGCAACGATGCCGCCGCGCTCGTTCACCCACGCGAGGACCGACCCTGTCGCGCCCTTGCGGACCTTCCGGCCGTCGACGTCCACGCCCGACATACGGGTCTGGGCGGTGAAGGCGATCCACTCGGCCTGCGCCGGCTCGTCCTGGTGGCGTTCGCGAAGCCCGTACTTCTCCTTGGCGAGGACCACGATCGATCGGCCCTCGGGGGTCTCGTCGGCCAGCGAGGACAGCTGGGCGGCATCGGCGAGTTCGGCCGCGGTGACGCCCTTGACGGGCACGAACTCGGAGGCCTGCCGGTTGCCGAGGGTGATGGTGCCGGTCTTGTCGAGCAGCAGCGTGGAGACGTCACCGGCGGCCTCGACGGCGCGGCCGGACATGGCGAGGACGTTGCGCTGGACCAGGCGGTCCATGCCGGCGATGCCGATCGCGGAGAGCAGCGCGCCGATGGTGGTGGGGATCAGACAGACCAGCAGCGCGGTCAGCACGATCATCGACTGCTCGGCGCCGGCGTAGATCGCGAACGGCTGGAGGGTGACGACGGCCAGCAGGAAGACGATCGTGAGGGAGGCCAGCAGGATGTTGAGGGCGATCTCATTGGGGGTCTTCTGCCGGGCCGCGCCCTCGACCAGGTTGATCATGCGGTCGATGAAGGTCTCGCCGGGCTTGGTCGTGATCTTGATGACGATCCGGTCGGAGAGGACCTTGGTGCCGCCGGTGACGGCCGAGCGGTCGCCGCCCGACTCGCGGATCACGGGAGCCGACTCGCCCGTGATCGCCGACTCGTCCACGGACGCGACGCCCTCGACGACGTCACCGTCGCCGGGGATGGTGTCACCGGCCTCGCAGACGACCAGGTCGCCGATGCGCAGGTCCGTGCCGGCTACGGACTCCTCTTCGCCGGCGGAGGTCAGGCGGCGGGCGACGGTGTCGGTCTTGGCCTTGCGGAGGGTGTCGGCCTGGGCCTTGCCGCGGCCCTCGGCGACGGCCTCGGCGAGGTTGGCGAAGATCGTGGTCAGCCACAGCCAGACGGTGATCGCCCAGCCGAACCAGTCCGTCGGGTCCGTGAGGGCGAGCACGGTGGTGACCACCGAGCCGATGAGGACCACGAACATGACCGGGGACTTGATCATGATGCGGGGGTCGAGCTTGCGCACCGCGTCCGGGAAGGACTTGACCAACTGCTGGGGGTCGAACAGCCCTCCGCCGACGCGCCCGGCGCCCGGCCGGTGGCCGGTGGGTACGTCCTGGTGCGGAGCGCGGGTCGGAGTCACGGTCGACATGACGTCCTCTTGTTTCCTGGTGTCGGAGGTCATGATGCGAGCCCTTCGGCCAGCGGGCCCAGCGCGAGCGCGGGGAAGTAGGTCAGACCGGTGATGATGACGATCGTGCCGACGAGCAGGCCGGCGTAGAGCGGCTTGTCGGTGCGCAGGGTGCCCGCCGTCTCGGGGACGGGCCTCTGCCCGGCGAGCGAGCCGGCCAGTGCGAGGACGAAGACCATGGGCAGGAAGCGGCCGAGCAGCATCGCGATGCCGATGGTCGAGTTGAACCACTGGGTGTCGGCGTTCAGGCCCGCGAAGGCCGAGCCGTTGTTGTTGGCGCCGGAGGTGTAGGCGTAGAGGATCTCGGAGAAACCGTGCGCGCCGGCGTTCGTCATGGAGTTCGCGGGCGTCGGCAGAGCCATCGCCGCTGCCGTGAAGCAGAGCACCAGGGCGGGGGTGATGAGGATGTAGCAGGCGGCGAGCTTGATCTCGCGGGTGCCGATCTTCTTGCCCAGGTACTCGGGAGTGCGGCCGACCATCAGGCCGGCGATGAACACCGCGATGATCGCCATGATCAGCATGCCGTAGAGGCCGGAGCCGACACCGCCGGGCGCGATCTCGCCGAGCTGCATGCCCAGCATGGTGATGCCGCCGCCGAAGCCGGTGTAGGAGGAGTGGAAGGAGTTGACCGCGCCGGTCGAGGTCAGGGTGGTGGCCACCGCGAAGATCGAGGAGCCGCCGATGCCGAAGCGGGTCTCCTTCCCCTCCATCGCCCCGCCGGCGACCTCGAAGGCCGGACCGTGGCCCGCGAACTCGGTCCACATCATCAGTGCGGTGAACCCGAGCCAGATGACCGCCATCGTCGCGAGGATCGCGTAGCCCTGGCGGAGGCTGCCGACCATGCGGCCGAAGGTCCGGGTCAGCGAGAAGGGGATCAGCAGGATCAGGAAGATCTGGAAGAGGTTGGAGAAGGGGGTGGGGTTCTCGAAGGGGTGCGCGGAGTTGGCGTTGAAGTAGCCGCCGCCGTTCGTGCCCAGCTCCTTGATGACCTCCTGGGAGGCCACCGCGCCGCCGTTCCACTGCTGCGTTCCGCCCATGAACTGGCCGACGTCGTGGATCCCGGCGAAGTTCTGGATGACCCCGCACGCGACCAGGACGATCGCGCCGACCACGGAGATCGGAAGCAGGATGCGGACGGTGCCGCGCACCAGGTCGGCCCAGAAGTTGCCGAGCTCACCGGTGCGGGAGCGCGCGAAGCCCCGTACGAGCGCCACCGCGACGGCCATGCCGACGGCCGCGGAGACGAAGTTCTGCACGGCCAGGCCGCCGGTCTGTACGACGTGGCCCATGGCCTGCTCGCCGTAGTACGACTGCCAGTTCGTGTTGGCCACGAAGGACGCGGCGGTGTTGAAGGCCTGGTCGGGGTCGATCGACGCGAAGCCGAGCGAGCCCGGCAGGACGCCCTGCAGACGCTGCAGGAGGTAGAGGAAGAGGACTCCCACGGCGGAGAAGGCGAGGACGGCGCGCAGGTAGGCGGGCCAGCGCATCTCGACCGAGGGGTTGGCGCCGATGGCCTTGTAGATCCACTTCTCCGGTGCGTAGTGCTTCTCGGAGGAGTAGACGCGGGCCATGTGGTCGCCGAGTGGCCGGTGCGCGAGAGCCAGCGCGGCGATCAGCGCGAGCAGCTGGAGCACACCGGCGATCTGGGGACTCATATCTGCTCAGAACCTCTCCGGGTACACGAGGGCGAGGACGAGGTAACCGAGCAGGGAGACGGCGACCAGCAGGCCGACGATGTTCTCGACGTTCACAGCTTCGCCACCCCCTTGGCGATGAGGCCCACCAGCGCGAAGATCGCGACCGTGGTGGCGACGAAGGCCAGATCGGCCATCGTGAGCTCCTGGAATGAAGTGATGAAATGGAATCGGCCGGAGTGGCCGAGACAGAGCAAACCGCGCGTCGGCCCCCGCGTTAAGGGACCTTGATGAGGTCCATACGGGCGCAGAGGAAGCTTTGACGCCCCTCTGACGCCGCCTGTTGTGACCCGCTGCGACCAGCCCTTCCGGGCGGACCGGCTCAGCCTGAACCCGCCCGTACCGCCGGCCGCCTCCCCGTATGGAAAGCGCGAAGAGTGGCCGCCGACGGCGGCCGGACAGGGGCCGGGCCGGGAGCAGCCCCAAATACCGCCGCCACGACGGTTCACGAGGCGGGGGAGCGGCGCCGGCTGACCGCGCTCCAGGGACTTGCCGCGCTGCTCCCGGACGCCATGGCATCCGTCGCCTACGGTCCCGAGGCGACCGTCCTCGTGCTCGCCGCGACCGGAGCGTACGGGCTCGGCTTCACCCTTCCCATGACGCCGGCCATCGCCGCCCTGCCGGCGGTACTGGTGGCCTCGTAGCGGCAGGCCATCGCGGCCTTCCCGGACGGCGGCGGACCCACGCGGTGGCCAGGCGGCACCTGGGACGGCGTACGAGCCCGGTGGCCGCGGCCTCGCTCACCCTGGACCAAGGATCTTCGAGTCGCCTCGGGCGAGGGCGAGGTTGTGCATCCGGGCAATGCCGAGCATGGCGTGGTGGACGCCGTCGCCCTTGAGGCGGCAGTCGCGGAGGATCTTCCAGGTCTTCATTCGGGCGAAGACGTGCTCGACGCGGGCGCGGACCTGTCTCTGGAGGGCGAGCATCGGCCCGAGGTGGTCGGCGATCCGGTCCGCAGCCGACTTCGACATCCCGAACGATGCCGCGAGCTGGCGCATGGTCAAGTTCGTTCGCCAGTACGCCTCGACCAGCAGTGCCCGGTCCTCCCGCGGAAGGCTCCACGGCCGGCCTTTGCGGACCGCGTCCGCACCCTCACGACGCAGAACCGTCACCAGCTTGCCGAACTGCCGCGGCCTCAGCCCGGTGAACGGGGCTATCCAGGACGGCTTCGACGCCGTGATCACACCAGCCACGGCGAGATCGTCTCATCTTGATCACGCTCCGAGGCCCGCCAGCCTCTGGCAGGCCACATCTCAGTCGCCCTCACTGACTCGGCATGAGAGCCTCACGCCTGTGGCTACTGAAACCGAGGTGGGAGAGCTGTTGCACCAGCGCGGCTGGCGGACGGCATGCACCGTCGCTGAGAAAGTGAACGCGTGGGCCGCGCTGGTGAGCGCCATCGAGCGCGGCTACGGCCACGACATCTACGAGTTCACCAACGACCTCTACTGCCGAAACTGGCTGCACGAGGCGTGGCTCCTGCTGGACGACCACATCGTCCAGCTCTGGAGCCCGCAGATCAAAGCTCTGGACGACCGGTACAAGGCCGCGACCATCGACGACGACGGCCAAGCACTCGACCAGTTCCACAGGCTGCCCGGTCCCGACCTGTGGTGGTGGCGGCGACACCCCCGCATCCTCACCGGAGACCTCGGGCGTTCGCTTCACTCGGCCGGTGCCGTCGGCACCGACCCGGACACAGCATGACCCTCAGCCTCCGGGGATGACGGGACAACTCTTAAGGCTCGCTGAGGGTGATCGCCCCGGAGGGGCACATGCCGGTGGCCATGCGGGCGGCCGTGACGTGGGCCGCGGCCGGCTCTTCCCGGAGCAGGACCACCAGGCCGTCCTCGGTGTCCTGGTCGAAGACGTCCGGGGCGGTCATGGCGCACATCCCAGCGCCGATGCACCGCCCGCGGTCGATGCTCAGGCGAGCCGTGCTCATTTCGCGTCCCAGGTGACCGGGAGGCTCTTGACGCCGTAGATGTCCGCGCTCTCCGGCCGCAGGCGGACCTCGTCGGCCGGTACGGCCAGGCGCAGCGTGGGGAAGCGTTCGATCAGGGCGCGGAACGCCACCCGCATCTCGGTACGGGCCAACTGCTGGCCCAGGCACTGGTGGATGCCGTGGCTGAACGCCAGGTGCCCTTCGTGCGGCCGCCGCAGGTCGAGGACGTCGGGGTCGGTGAAGCGGCCGGGGTCGCGGTTGGCGGTATTGAACGACAGGACGACCGTCGTGCCGGCTTCGATCGTCTGTCCGCCCACCTCGACGTCCTCCAGCGCCGTACGGTGGAAGGTCTTGGCGACACTCAGGTACCGCAGCAGTTCCTCCACCGCGCCGTCGGTGAGCGAGGGGTCGGCGCGCAGGGCGGCCAGTTGCTCCGGGTTCTGCAGAAGGGCGAAGGTGCCGAGGGACAGCATGTTCGCGGTGGTGTCGAAACCGGCCGCGAGCAGAATGAGGCTGATCCCTTTCAGTTCCTCATCGGTGAGATCGCTGTCGGTGAGCTCGCTCAGCACGTCGTCGGTGGGGTTCGCGCGCTTGGCCGCCACCAGCCGGGCGAGGTACTCCTGGGTCGCGGTGTAAGCGGCGATCAGCTCCTCGTCGCTCACCTCCCCACCCATGAACGCGTCGATCTGCTCCTGGAAGAACGCCCGGTCCTCATAGGGCACGCCCAGGATCTCGCAGATCACGATGGTGGGGATCGGTTTGGCGAACGCGGTCACCAGGTCCGCCGACGTCCCGGCCTTCTCCATGGCGTCGAGGCAGTCGGCGGTGATCTGCTCGATGCGCTCGGTCAGCATCCGCATCCGCCGCACGGTGAACTTGCCGACCAGGGGCTTGCGGTAGCGGCTGTGCTGGGGATCGTCCATGAGGAGGAACTCGCCGGGCGGCGCCGGCGGGAGCTCGAAGTCGACGACGTTCATCAGCTCTTTGCGCGAGCTGAACCGCGGGTCGGCCAGAACCGACCTGACCAGGTCGTACCCGGTGATCAGCCAGCCGGGCCTCCCACCAGGGTGGATGAAACGGCTTATGGGGGCGCGCCGTTGGGCGTCAGCCAGCCCTGTCGGCGGATCGAACGGGCAGCCCGGCCGGCGCTCCGTCGGCATGGCCTCGACCGTGTGAACGGACTCCTTCATCGAGCGCTCCTCGTCTCGCGATATGACGTGTTTGATGTCTCTCGAAAGCTACGTTGCATTCAGGATGTGGTCAATTGCAGAAACGCGTAATCCCAGCTGAGAGGCGGAAGATTGATGCAATGGTCTGCGATCGAATGCAACGATGCGTTGCAATGAATGAGAGCGAAGGCAATGCTGGCGGCATGCCCGACCTGCGGGGCATGACGCCGGGCGTCGGTTGGTTCACGCGAACAGCGCCTGGACGGTTTCGGTGGCCAGGTCTCGCAGCCAGGCGTGGGGGAGGTCGTCGTCGTAGCGCTGGTGCCACAGCAGGTACAGGGGGACCTCGGGCAGTTGGAGCGGCAGCGGCAGCGTGACCAGGCCGAGCTGGTCCCGGGCCGCCCGGGTGACCGCGTCCGGGAGGGTGACGACCAGGTCGGTGTCGAGGACGAGTTGCAGGGCGAAGGCGGCGGTGGGCCCGGCGGCGGCGACGCGTCGCTCCAGGCCGTGGGTGGTCAGGGCGTCGTCGACCGGGTCGCGCAGGCTTCCGCGTCGCGAAACGGTGAGGTGTTCGGCCGCCGCGTAGCGCTCGATGGTGAGCGGGCCGTCGGTGAGGGGGTGGCCCGGACGGACGGCGACGACCAGCCGGTCGCTGCCGACGAGGCGATGACGGATGTCGGGGAGCGTCGGGGCGCCCGCGCTCGATTCGAGGTCGACCTCACCCCGGCGGAGTTCGGCGTCGTCCGTCCCGGGTTCGGCCGACAGGCGCAGCCGGACGCCGGGGGCCTGGCGGTGCACGGCGGTGATCAGGTCGGTGCCGCAGGCAGCGGTCAGGGCGTCGTGCCAGCGCACGGTGAACACCCGGTCCAGGGCTGCCAGGTCGAGTTCCTGCTGCGCGGACAGGAGTTGGTGGGCCTGCTGTACGAGGGCATGAACCTGGGCACGCATGGCCAGCGCGCGGGAGGTCGGAACCATGCTGCGGCCGGTGCGGACCAGGATCTGGTCACCGGTGGCCTTGCGGATGCGGCCCAGGGAGCGGCTCATCGCCGGGGCGGTGACGTGGAGGCGTGCCGCGGCGCCGGTCACGCTGCCCTCTTCCAGCAGTGCGTCAAGGGCCGTGAGAAGGTTCAGATCCAGTTGCACGGCAGTAAACCTACAAGTGAATAGCATGCACTTGTTGTTAATGACGGGGGAGCCTACCTTCGAAGAGCAGGCGCGAGACGAAGCCGCCCGCGGCCCGCACACATCGGCGCACACATCGGCGCACGCATCGAACCCAGGGAGCCCACCATGAGCACAGCCATGCCTTTCGCCGCCGACACGACGCTCCTGTCCGAGGCGACCGCCGCGGTGAAGACGGCGGGCCTCACCCTCCGCGACCGCCACACCCCGCACGCCCGGGGCGTGAGTCTGGAGGAGGTCGTGGCCGAGATCCACGCCAACGACGACGCGGTGCTGAGCGTGCTGCGGGAGCCGCTGCTGCGGATGCGGCGCGGATCGCAGTGGGCCGAGGACGAACTGGCCGGCGGTGCGCTCCCGTCGGGGGAGTGGTGGGTCGTCGACCCCGCCGAGGGCAACATCAACCACGTTCACGGCATGGAGGACTGGGCCGTGACCGCCACCCTGGTCCGCGACAACCAGCCGGTGCTCACCGTCGTCCACCTGCCCCTGACCGGCGACACGTACACCGCTGTCGCGGGCGGCGGCACCCATCTCAACGCCCGGCCCCTGACGGTGTCCGCCAAGACCGAGCTGGGCGCAGCGCTCGTCGGCACCGGCCAGGCCAGGCCCGGGGAGGACGAGCGTACCTTCCGGCGGATCGGCGACTCGGTCACCGCCATGCTCATGGGCGGCCTGGTCGTGCGCGTGTCCGTTCCTGCCACGATGCAGCTCATCCACGTCGCCGCCGGACGCACGGACGCCTTCTGGCAGTTCTCCGACGTCCGCTCCGGTCTGGTCGCCGGTGCGCTGCTGGTCTCCGAGGCCGGAGGCACCGTCACCGACCTGGCGGGCAAGCCCTGGAACACGGGCAGCCGTGACTTCCTCGCCGCCGCCCCCGGAATCCACACCGCCGCCCTCGAGGTCCTGTCGCCGATCGCCTGACCGGACACCCCCGCCCCACGCCCACCTCGCCTCACTCACCTCACAAGGAACATCGCCTCATGACCAGCATCGGCATCCTGGGCGCCGGCCGCGTCGGCGCCAACCTCGCCGGCAAGCTCTCCGCAGCCGGACACCATGTCACCCTCGGAGTCCGCAACCCGGAACGGACCGCAGCCCTTGCCGCAGGCATCTCCCCGCAGATTGCCTTCGCCGACCAGCGGACCACGGCCCGCACCGCCGACATCGTGATCAACGCGACGCCCGGCGACACCTCCCTGGCCCGCCTCGCGGACCTGCGTACCGAACTCGCCGGGAAACTCCTCGTCGACGTCTCCAACGCCACCCGCGACGCCGCTGACGGCCTGCCCGGCGACCTGTGCTATCCCGGCAGCAGCCTCGCCGAGCAACTCCAGGCAGCCCTCCCGGAGACCCATGTGGTCAAGGCCCTCAACACCATGCTGTTCATGGTCATGACCGCTCCCGAAACGCTGGCCACCCCACCGACCGCGTACCTCTCGGGCGACGACCAGAACGCGAAGAGGACCGTCACCGGCCTGCTCGGCGACCTGGGCTGGGAGCCCGCATGGATCGAGGACCTCGGCGGCATCACCACGGCCCGCGCCACCGAGGCCATGATCCTGGTGGTTCCCCACATCCTGCGCCGACACGGCTTCAAGCCGTTCGCCGTCTCCCTCACCCGCTGAGCCGGCTTGGAGTCGTTCTCATGACCGGCCGGGCCCGTCGAGGCGTTCCGTGGGACCTGCGAACGAGAGGAAGAGAGTCCGCGTGGTGAGCAGCCAGGTGTCGTCCACCTTGCGGAACGTGTCTTCGTAGTGCCCCACCTGGACCGGGGGCCGCGGCGGTACGAGACCTTCGCTGTAGCCGTCGACACGGTACGTGGTGAAGTAGGTGGTGGCGGCGGCGGTGTCCGCAGAGGTCACCGTGACCAGGATGTTGGTGCAGATCCGGCGGGAGAGCCGGTCTGCGGGCCGGTTGCCGAAGTAGCCGCGCAGGGCGTCGTGACCCGCAATGCGGCGGTCGCCTGCGGGCCATTCCCAGGTGCCGTCCTGCGTGAAGAGGTCCGCCACCGAGCCCGGGTCCCCGAGGTCGAGCCGGTGGACGAACTCGACGACCAGCCGCTCACAAGCCCGCTCCGCGAGCAGGCGCTCCATCGGGTCAAGAGTTTCAGCATTCATGATCAACTCATATCAGGCCGCCCCTGGTCGCGACAGCCTCGCCCGAGCCTGCCGGCCCGTCCTCGTCGCCGGCGACGCGGGCGCCGGGTCGGTCGGGACGGTGGATCGCAGGGCTGGCTGAGGTGCTGTTTCACCCGGTGAGGGGCGGCGCCGTGATCTCTCGGCCCCAACCGAGCTGCGTCGGGCCCGGGTTGTCGTGGAGCGCCGGGTCGGCAGCAGTGGGGCGGGGCGCGACGACACCACTCGTCACGCCCCGCCCCTTCCTCGGCTGCCGGGGCACCCTCGCACCCCCGGCATCCGTGTTCCGCGAGGCGCACCCGGAAGACCGAGGAGCCGCCAGGACGTCGTCTTGGCGGACCGCGCGTACTCGGTGTTCGTCACGAAGGCCGGCAACCGTCCGGACGAACTGGCCAGCCCCCTCTCAAACTGCCCGCGGTCGATCCTCGACCGAAGAGCCCTCCGGTGCCCGTCGGCGTCTCCGCCTTCGCTTCAGGGTGTGGCCCTCGTGGTGTCGTCGAGCCGGTTGACGCGCGACACGTTCTCCCGGTCCTCGGCGTCCGTGCTCGCCTCGGCGGCGAACCAGGCGTCGAGGATCTCCCCGAGGAGCGGTTCCGAGGTCAGGCGCAGGCTGAGCGCGAGCACGTTGGCGTCATTCCAGCGGCGCGCACCGTCCGCGGTGTAGGCGTCCGTGCACAGGGCTGCGCGTACGCCGGGAACCTTGTTCGCCGCGATCGACGCGCCCGTACCGGTCCAGCAGCACACGACCGCCTGGTCGGCGTTCCCGGCGGCCACCTCGCGGGCCGCCGCCTCCGAGCAGGCTGCCCACTGCGGATCATCGCCGGCCCTGAGCGCCCCGTACGTCATCACGTCGTGTCCGCGATCGCGTAGTTGCCCGAGGAGTGCCCGAGCCACGGGTTCGTCCATGTCCGAGGAAACAGAAATCCGCATGCCCCGAGACTAACCAGCCGTGGGGGACGGTCGCCGCAGGTCGAGGGTGCCGCCGCGGGCAGGGCTTCGGCTGCCGTCGTACGGCGCCGGTCACCGCCCCGGGCCGACGGCATCCAGCGGTGCACGAGTGCCGGCCCGCCGAATGACCCCATTCGCCCCGGGTCGGTGCGACGCGGCGGGGGGCCTACTTGGATTCGACTCGTCCTGCCGGGTGGGGTGCGATGGTCAGCGCCTCGTGGGCGGCCTGCCAGGCGTTGTCGCCGGGGTCGAGCCGGCTGCGGAGGTATGCCGCGGTGAGCTGGGCCAGGGCGGCGACTCGCTCGGGGTTTTCGTCTGTGGTCTCGGCGGCGTCGTATCCGGCGATTCCGCCGAGCCCGTGCTCCGCGTCGAACAGGGTGAGCAGGGTTTTGGGGCCGGGCGCGAGGGTGTAGGGGTCGGCGTGCCAGTCCGGGCCCATGTCGGTGAAGTGCCGGGGATCGTCCTTGTCACCGGTGACGACCAGCGTGGGTGCGGTCATGGTGGAGAAGTCGACGGCCCCGATGACCGGCCACTGCTCGGCCATGGGCCCGTTGAAGACATCGCCGCCCCTGCCGGGCGGGGCGAGCAGTACCCCGGCCTTGATCCGCGGCTCGAGGAGGTGTACGAGGTTGCCGGTGTCGGGGTCGGTGAGTCCGGCGCCCAGCAGGAGGGCGGCGGTGAAGCCGCCGAGCGAGTGTCCGGCGACAGCGACCTTGGTGGGGTCGATCCGCCCGGCGAGCTGTGGCACGGAGTTCTCGATCGCTTCGAGCTGGTCGAGGACGTGGGTCATGTCCTCGGCGCGGGAGCGCCAGAAGTCGGGCGCTCCGGGGGCGTCCGCGACCAGGGCGGTCAGTGTCCTGGAGGTGAGGTGGGTGGGCTGGACGACGACGAATCCGTGTGCCGCCCAGAAGTTGGCGAGCGGCGCGTAGCCGTTGAGCGAGGAGAGGTGGTGCGAGGGGCCGTGGCCGTGGGAGAGGAGGATGACGGGCAGGCTCGTTCCGGTCGCGGGCGCGGAGACCCGCACGTGGAGGTCCACAGGACGTCCTGGCACGGACAGGACTACGGGGCTGAAGGACAGGACCGG
Organism: Streptomyces yangpuensis; assembly: GCF_024666385.1. Taxonomy (NCBI): domain Bacteria; kingdom Bacillati; phylum Actinomycetota; class Actinomycetes; order Kitasatosporales; family Streptomycetaceae; genus Streptomyces; species Streptomyces yangpuensis. The sequence continues at coordinate 419,417 of NZ_CP102514.1, read as the reverse complement.
GACGGCCGGACCCAAGGCGTCGGCGGTGATGGCTGTGCTCACGATGTGTATTCCCTTTCGGCGGCGCCCGCCGCCCGCCGGACTCTCGCGGCCGGCGGGCGGACAAGACGGTCAGGGGTGCCCCGTCTCGGCTAAGCTGAAACGGAACACTGCTCCATTTACTATCCGGAGCGTTGCTCCGTTTTGTCAACCGGTGCCGAAGGAGAACGTGATGACCGCCGAGGACCCTGCAGCGGATATGCCGTCCCGCAGCAAGCGGGCCGACGCCCAGCGCAACCGGGAGACGGTGCTCACTGCCGCAGCCGAGGTGTTCGTCACCTCCGGCGTCGATGCACCGATCCGCCGGATCGCGGCCCGTGCGGGCGTCGGGATGGCCACGATCTACCGCCACTTCCCGACCCGGGCGGACCTGGTCACCGCCGTGTACCAGCACCAGATCGAGGCATGCGCCGAAGCCGGCCCAAGGCTGGCGGCCGACGCGGATTCCCCGCTCGACGCACTGCGCCGATGGATCGACCTCTTCGTCGACTTCCTGGTCACCAAGCACGGCCTCGCCGACGCACTGCAATCCGACAGCGACCGCTTCGCCGCGCTGCACGCCTACTTCCTCGACCGCCTGCTGCCCGTCTGCGCCCAACTGCTCGACGCCGCGGTCGAGGCCGGCGACATCAGGCCCGGCACGCAGCCCTACGAGCTGATGCGCGGCATCGGCAACCTCTGCATCGGACGCGACGACGACCCCCGCTACGACCCCCGACGCCTGATCGCCCTTCTCCTCCAGGGACTCCAGCGATCCGGGGAGGCCTGATGCCGAGGGGCGCCATCACGCCCGGGGTGCGGCCACGCGATCCGATCGGCTGCTTCTCAGGCGATCGAGCCGTTCGGGTGGTGGCCGACCGGGGTCAGGGGGTCAGGACCTGCTCATAGCCGTGCGGCTGTGCGCACCAGGCCCGCCAGGGTGAGGGAACGGCTGTGCGCGGGCCAGGCGATGTGGGTCACGACGGGAGGTGCGTCGGTCAGGGGGACGGCCGTGTGCTCGGCCCACAGCCAGGAGCGGGCGGAGTCGGGGACGACCGCCACGGTGCGTCCGAGGGCGATCAACTGGGCCAGTTGCGTCTGGTTGTGGATCTCGGGGCCCGGGCCGGGTGCGTACGTGCCGTGGGTGGGCCAGCGGGCGAGCGGCAGATCGGGGACGTCCCTGACATCGGCCAGGGACAAGGTCTCGCGGGCGGCGAGCGGGTGCCCGGCAGGCAGGACGGCGACCTGTCCCTCGGTCGTCAGTGCCTCACTGTCGAACCCGGCGAGGGAGTTCCACGGGGTGTGCATCAGGGCGACATCAGCACGTCCGTCGCGCAGTAGCTCTTCCTGCTCGCACATACCGCACAGCAGCACCTCGACCTCGGCACTGCCGGGCTCGGCCGCATAGGCGTCGAGAAGCTTCCGCAGCAGTTCGTGGGAGGCGGCGGCCTTCACCGCGAGGACCAGCCGACCGCGGGGCCCGCCAGGGCTGTCCTCCCCGCCGGCGCGTCGGGTGCGGCGAACGGCGGCCGCGGTCGCGTCGAGGGCCGCCCGGCCCTCGTGCAACAGCACCTCTCCGGCACCGGTCAGGCGGACGCCACGGCGGTCGCGCTGCAACAGGCACACCCCGAGGCGCCGTTCCAACTGCTGGATCGCCCGCGACAGTGGCGGCTGAGCCATGCCGAGGCGCTCGGCGGCGCGCCCGAAGTGCAGTTCCTCGGCGACAGCCACGAAGTACCTCAACTCGCGGGTCTCCAGGTGGTCCACGGCCGCAGCATACGCGGTGATACCTGCCGGGTATGACAGGGCACCGTACCGGTCTTGGCCGCACCACCCGCCCCCGGGCCACCATCGTCAGCATGAGCGAAACAACCACCGCGCTGGTGACCGGCGCGAACAAGGGCATCGGCTACGAGATCGCGGCCGGACTGGGCAGCCTCGGCTACCGCGTCGGTGTGGGAGCCCGCGACGCCACCCGACGCGAAACCGCCGTCGGCAAACTGCGCGCCGCCGGCGTGGACGCGTTCGGGGTACCGCTGGACGTGACCGACGGCCAGAGCGTCACCGATGCCGCGGAACTGGTCGAACGGCTGGCGGGGCGCCTGGACGCCCTGGTCAACAATGCCGGTATCTCGGGCGAGATGGCCCCGGGGTGGGTGCAGGACCCGACCGTGCTCGATCTGGAGGTGCTCCGCACGGTCGTGGACACCAACGTCATGGGTGTCGTCCGGGTGACCAACGCGATGCTGCCGCTGCTGCGGCGCTCGGCCTCGCCACGCATCGTCAACGTCTCCAGCAGCGTCGGTTCCCTGGCCCGGCAGGCGGACCCGGACATCGAGATCGGCCCGGTCATGGCGGCCTACGCGCCGTCGAAGTCGTTCCTCAATGCCCTCACCGTGCAGTACGCCCGGCAGTTCGCCGGTACGAACATCCTGATCAACGCAGCCTGCCCAGGACTGGTCGCGACCGACTTCACAGGCTTCCAAGGGCCCCGCACCCCTGAACAGGGCGCGACCACGGCGATCCGGCTCGCCACCCTGCCCGACGGCGGTCCGACCGGCTCGTTCTTCGAGGACGACGGCGTCGTCCCCTGGTGATCACGGGCCTGCGCGGCGACCCGAGGCCGGCGAACAGCGCGGGCTCCGGTCCTCACGGCGGTTTCTCCACCGCCGATAGGGGAAGGCGCTGGCCAGGTGACGGACCGACGGGGCGGTCCCGTCGCCGCATGGGCCCGAGTCCCGATGGGAGCTGGTGACATGTCCTCCGAATCCGGCCTCAGTCGCTCGCTGCTCAGCCCTGCCGGCCCCGCAGCCATCGAGCGACGACCACCCCTGGTGGAGCCTCCGGTGAGTCGGCCGACCGTGCGGCCCGTCACGCGGCCCGTCACGCGACACGGACGGCGGCACCATCCGCACTGCCGGGTGGGGCGGGCGTCATGAGGGTCGTGGTGACCGGAGCCACCGGCAACGCAGGGACGAGCGTGGTCCGCGCCTTGGCGGCGGACTCGAAGGTGACGGATGTCCTCGGCATCGCACGCCGTCGTCCCGGCCTGGATATCCCGGGGGTGCGGTGGGCAGAGGCAGACATCGACCCCGGCGGGGCCCGGCTGAGTGAGCTGTTCTCCGGCGCGGACGCGATCGTGCACCTGGCCTGGAAGTTCCAGCCCACGCACGACCCGGTGGAGACCTGGCGTACCAACGTGCTCGGCGGCATCCGCGTCTTCGAGGCCTGCGCAGCCGCCGGGGTGCACGTCCTGGTTCACGCCTCCTCGGTCGGCGCGTACTCGCCTGGCCCGGCCGACGGCCGGCCCGTGGACGAGTCCTGGCCGACACACGGCTGGCCCGGTGCCCCGTACACGCGGGAGAAGGCCTATCTGGAGCGGTATCTCGACGGCTTCCAACGGGACCACCCCGGCATGAGGGTGGTGCGGATGCGGCCCGCCTTCCTGTTCAAGACGGGCGCGGCATCCGAGCAGCGCCGGATCTTCGCCGGCCCGCTCCTGCCGTGGCGGCTCGTCCGGCCCGGGCTCATCCCGGCACTGCCGGACATCACGGGGTTCCGCTTCCAGGCCCTGCACACCGATGACGCCGCCGAGGCCTACCGGGCAGCGGTACTACGGCCCGTCCGCGGCCCGTTCAACCTGGTCGCCGACCCCGTGCTGGACATCGCGGCCGTGGCCCGGCTCCTCGACGCACGGACCGTGCCGATGCCTGCCGGAGCGGCACGGGCCGCCCTGGCCGCGGCATGGAGCCTGCACCTGGCCCCCGCTCACCCTGGCCTGCTGGACGCCGTCCTGCGACTGCCGCTCCTCGACGCCGGACGAGCCCGTGAGGAACTGGCCTGGACTCCTTCCCACACGGCCACGGACGCCGTCGGAGCCTTCCTCGAAGGCCTCCGCCACGGGACCGGTCTCGACACCCCACCGCTCGCCGCCGCGGCGGGCGGCGCCGCGGACCGGTAGCACCGGGCACCGCGGGCCTCAAGCGGGGATGGGAACCGTTTCGAACGCCTACGCAGGGGCAGGCGCCGCTCACAGCCGGAGTACGAGCCTTCCGAGAGGCGGAAATCGCCATGACGGACCCCTCCCTCTACAGCACCCCTTCCGTACAGCTCTCCGCCGGAGCGGCCGGTGCGGGACTCCTGACCGTGGGCATCGTGGTTGCCCTGCTCCTCATCGCGGCCGTCTGGTGGGGCATCCGGCGCCGCGCAGCAGAGCCGCCCCCGGGCGCACCTTCCCGGCCCACGGCCCGGCGGCCCCACCACGTCGAGGAACACCGTGAGCCCGACCCCGAGTCGTTCGCCGGTCATGGCGAAAGGCTGTCACCGCACGAGATGAAGGGCTACGGGAACCTCGGCTCCCGGCGTGAGGGCGGCGACCACCCGGAAGAGACGAGCCCGTGATGACGAGCGCCGACCGGAAGGGGACGACGACGGGCCGGCACTTGGAGCAGGCCATTCTGAAGCTGCTGGACCACCGCGGCCCGACCGCGACGATCTGCCCCTCCGACGCTGCGCGAGCGGTGTACGCGGGGAACGGGGACGGCGACGGCTGGCGCGACCTCATGGAACCGGCGCGCCGCGCTGCCCGCCGGCTGGTCACGGCCGGAGAGGTCGAGATCACGCAGGGCGGACGCACGGTTGATCCGGCCGCGGCGCGCGGTCCCATTCGCATACGGCGCGCCCGACGGGGGACCGGTCCCGCCGACGGGGCGTCGGAGTAGGCGCGCCCGAGGCGTCACCACGCCCTTGTCCATGCAGGTCGGGCCTCACGAGGGGTGAGCAGACACGGGGCGGGTAGGCGCCGGGAGTCCTGGCCGACGGGTAGACCGGCCGGGCGCGGCCTTCGAGGAGAGGGAGGCAGACATGTCAGCACGTACTCCGGACCCGGAGCCGGGCAACGCGTCCCGGCCCTACGAGGGGGTGCCTCCCGGCGAAACCCCGCCCGGCGAGTCGAGCACGGGCTCCGGCGCGGGCCCGTACCGTCCCCTGACCCGCGGATGGGGCAAGGGGCCCCTGGTGGTGATCTGCCTCGTGGCCCTGGCCTGCGCCCTGTTCTTCCTCGCCTACGCCATCATGCTCAACGTGTGAGCGGCGACGACGGCGCGCACCCGGCCCGCCGGCCGGCGTTTCGGCCTACTTCAGAGCGGCGTTCTCGTTGTCCCGCAGGTCCAGCAGGTCCAGCAGCAGTGCCCGGTGAAGGGCGGCGACCGGTTCGAGCAAATCCGGGTGACGCAGCAGGGGTGCGGCCTCGTGTTCGTGGTCCCCGGGATGCGTAAGACGGGTGAGCTCGCCGGACTGGCCGCGATCGACGAGGTGACGGGCGTCGACGGACAGGGCGGGGGTGGCGAGGAGGCAGGCGGCCCAGCTGACGACGGTTTCGTCCACCCAGGTCCGCCAGTCGGCATCGGTGTCCGGGCTGTGCTCGGCGCCGGTCAGCCAGTCCAGCCGGGTGCTACCGCCCGGCCCGAGGAGGTTCAGGAGCTGGACGTCGAGCGGGGTCGGGTAGCGCAGGGTGGCGGCCAGGGTGACGGCCTGCCGGGCCTGAGCCTCGGCCAGGGCGCGGCTGAACGCGCCCGGAGCAGGTGGGAAAGCGGTCAGGAGCCAGCGGGTGCCGGCGGCTATGACGGGTGTGAGATCGGCGGACACGGCGGCTTCCTCGGGGGCGTGCTCGCCCTGTCCCGTAGGGGTTCGCGAGCTGCGGCGCGAAGCTGCGCCGCTCCGCTCGTGGCCGACCAGCGTAGCCGCAAGGGGCAGCCGTGCGGCATGACGCACGTCACCGTTCCCCGCAGGCGGCGGGCCCGGATGTGGGTATGCGGGCCCGCCCCCTCAGGCGGACTCAGGACTTGCCACGACCGGTCACGAAGTCGCGTGCCCGGTCCACCAGGCCGGCGCCCGGTGCGAGGAGCTTGCTCGCCGTGGGGCTGCTCGGGGCGGCGGGGTGCGGGCGGGTGGGCGCCATGGTCTTCGCGCGGCGGATCTTGTCACCGAGGTCGTCCAGCTGCTGCGGGGTGCAGGCTCGCTCCAGCATCGGGAAGAGACTGCTCTCCTCGTCCTGGACGTGGGCGGCGACCTCGTCCATGAGCTCCTGCAGGAGCGGGCTCATCTGCGCGTCGTCGGTGTCCATCCGCTCCAGCTGCTTGAGCATCTTCTCCACGCGAGCGTGATCCTCGATCTCCTTGTCCGCCATCTCGTCACCGCCGGGGACGTGCTTGCGTACCGCCGGGTAGAGGTACTGCTCCTCGGCGACCGAGTGCCGCACCAGCTCGATGGTGATCTCGTCGATGAGATCACGAAGCCCCTGCCCGCCGCCGGTCATGGCCTGGAGACGGCTGAACATCTCCTCCACCTCCCGGTGGTCGGCCATCAGCTCGGCGATCACATTCCCGCCGTGTCCCATCTCTGCCTCCATGCGTGTTTCGGGGTGGGGCCGCTCCGGCCCGATCCGATCGCTTCCCCGCCGTGCCTGGAGGCGCCCGGCCGCACGGGGCCTCTCACCCGTATGGAGGGAGACGGCCGCCCTGTCACCGGACAGACGAGGCGAGACGGAACGCGGGTGCCTCACGGCCGTCCGGTTCTGCTGGTCAGCAGTCGTTCCAGTGGCCAGGACGTGATCAGCCGGTCCGCTCCCAGGCCGATCCGCGCCGCGCGCGCGTAGCCCGTGCTCTGCCAGTGCAGCTGCTCGGGGGCGTGGGCGTCGGTGTCCACGGCGAACCGGCAGCCTGCGGCGGCGGCCTGCACGAGCAGGTCGTCCGGCGGGTCCCGGCGCTCGGGCCGGCAGTTGATCTCCACCGCGGTACCGGCCTGCGCGCACGCGGCGAACACGGCTTCGGCGTCGAAGAGGGACTGCGGGCGCCCCCGGCCGGTGATGATCCGTCCCGTGCAGTGGCCCAGGACGTCGACGTGCGGGTTGCGCACCGCGGCCACCATGCGGGCGGTCATCGGTCCGGGCTCGGAGCGGAGCTTGGAGTGCACGGACGCCACGACGATGTCGAGCCGGCCGAGCAGCTCTTCGTCCTGGTCGAGTGAGCCGTCCTCGAGAATGTCGCACTCGATGCCGGTGAGCAGCCGGAACTCCGACCCCCGCCTGGAATTCACGGCGGCTACGGCCTCCAGCTGGCTTTCGAGGCGTTCGCGGCTCAGCCCGTGGGCGATGGTCAGCCGTGGCGAGTGATCGGTCAGAACCGCCCAGCGGTGGCCCAGTGCGCGGGCCGCGTCGGCCATGTCCTCGAGCGGGCTGCCGCCGTCCGACCAGTCGGAGTGCAGGTGGCAGTCCCCGGTACTCCCGGCCGCCAGGTCCCAGCCGGTGCGGGCCTGCGGATCGGCTTCGGCCTGCAGGCGGGCGAGGTAGCCCGGTACCGCTCCGGCCGAGGCCTGGGCGATCACCTCGGCGGTGACCGGGCCGACCCCGTGCAGTTGTCCGGCCTGCGCGGCGTCCACCGTGCCCGGTGGCAGGTGGCGGACGGCGTCGGCCGCCGTGTGGAAGGCCCGTACCCGGTACGGGGACGCCCCGCGCCATTCGAGGAGGAAGGCGATCCGGCGTAGGGCTTCGTCGGGGGTCACGGCAGGGGTGTTCCACCGGTGGCGTTGACGATCTCGCCGGTGATGTAGGAGGCCTGGCCGGAGGCGAGGAAGACGTACGCGGGTGCCATCTCGGACGGCTGGGCGGGCCGGCCCAGCGGCGACTGCTCGCCGAACTTCGTCGGATCGGGCATCGTCGCCGGAATCAGCGGGGTCCACACCGGTCCCGGCGCCACGGCGTTCGCCCGAATGCCGCGCTCGGCCAGCATCTGGGCCAGGCTGTGGGTGAAGGAGATGATCGCGGACTTCGTCATCGCGTAGTCGAGGAGGTGGGGGCTGGGCTGGTAGCCCTGCACGGAGGCAGTGTTGATCACCGAACCCCCGCGCGGCATATGGGCGAGCGCGGCCTTGGTCAGCCAGAACATCCCGTACAGGTTGGTCTTCATCACCCGGTCGAACTGCTCGGAGGTGATCGCCTCGATCCCGTCCGGCTGGGCCATCTGATAGGCCGCGTTGTTGACGAGCAGGTCGATTCCTCCCAGCTCGCCGACCGTCTTGTCGACGAGGGCGGTGCACTCGCCTTCGTGCCGGATGTCGCAGGCGACGGCCACCGCTGTGCGGCCGGCTTCGTGGATCAGCCGGGACGTCTCCTCGGCCTCCTCGGCTTCCTCGGGCAGATGGGTGAAGACGACGTCGGCGCCTTCCCGCGCGAAGGCCAGGCAGACGGCCCGGCCGATTCCCGAGTCCCCGCCGGTGACCAGCGCCTTGCGGCCACGCAGCAGCCCGTGGCCTTCGTAGTCGCTCTCGCCGTGGTCGGGGCGGGGATTCATCGCCTCGGTCGAGCCGGGATGGTCCTGGTCCTGCTCGGGAAATGGGGGCCGGGGGTGCAGTGCCACCGGATCGGTGAGGTGGGCCTGCTCGTGGGACGGCATCGCGGTCTCCTTCCGGCACAGTCAACGGCGGGTGTCATGCAGAGGGCGGGTACGACGCGGCCTTGAGGCGGCGCGCCAGGTGTGCGGTGTTCGCGGCGAGGGTCTCGGTGGTGGCGGCGGTCTTGTCGGGAGTCTTTTCGAGGTCCTGGTAGTCGGTGCCCTGCATGGCCTCGCCGACCCAGTAGGTGACGGCGTTCGGAGCGAGGGAGAATCCGACGTCGTTGAGGCCCTGGAAGAGTTCGGCGCTGACGTGGTGGGCGCCGTCCTCGTTGCCGACGACGCAGACCGCGGCGGCCTTGCCGTAGGTGAGCATGCGGCCTTCACCGTCGCTCTCGCCAAGTTCGGCGTCGAGGCGTTCCAGGACCCGCTGGGCGATGCTGGAAGGGTGGCCGAGCCAGATCGGCGTGGACAGGATCAGGATGTCGCAGCCCAGGATCGTGTCGCGGATCTCCGGCCAGGCATCACCGTCCCCCATGTCGACCTCGACGCCCGCTTTGACGTCGTGGTCGGCGATCCGGATCACCTTTCCGGTGACGCCGTGATCCGCCAGGGCGGCCATGGTCTGCTCGGCCAGCAACTGAGAGCTGGACCGCTTCGGCGAGGGCGAAAGCGTGCAGACCAGCGCGACGGCGCGCAGCGGCGTGGTTTCGGTGGTGGTGTCCATGTGATCCGGCTACCCCGATGGTCATGCCGTATCCCTCGCTCCATGTGCCGGGGATACCGGTCGGCGGTCCCGCGGCCTCGGCCCTCCGGCGGTGGCCTTCTGCCGTGAGGATGTCGGGCGAACCCTGTTGGCCGAGCCCTGCGCCCCCTGTTTTCAGAGACCCGGCCACGGCCTTGTCCTTGCCGGCGAAGTCAGCCGCCGCCGGTGCCGTCGGATGCGCGGTACAGCGGCCGGGCAGGGTCGCTTGTGGTGGTTGGGAGGATGTCGGGGCCCCTAACTGTGGTGGTCTGCCACATACGCCGCTGACCTGCGTGTTCCTATGGTGTGGCCACACGGAATCGTCCCCGCCCCCGTCCGGAAGTGGTATTCATGGCCGCCTCTGCCACACCGTCAGCGAGCCCCGGCAACATCAGGAGAGTCGTCGCGGCGAGCCTCGTCGGCACCACCATCGAGTGGTACGACAACTCATCCGATCAAGGCTATGAACTGCCGTTTCCCTAGATCTCGGTGACAGAAGTCAGCACGGAACCAGCACGGGTCGATGGGCCGCCTTCCCGGTGCTGACGGAGCGGCTTCGTGCCGCCCCCCATGGGGCCGACCCGCCGATCGGGATCGATTACAGAACGTTGCCAATTCCACCATCCCGGGCCTCCGGACTCGGTGTCCGTTCGCCGATTGGTTCAACTGGATGGGGCACCCGCTTCGGCGAAGCGTAGGGCTACGACGACACCAGTCCGTCAGGTTGCTGGGTGCCTGGCTTGGAGGGAACCGTTGGTCGGGTTCCCGGGTTCGGCGCAGCGGGTTGCGCGGACCGTACCGTCAGAGGTTCGTCGTGCCGAAGGCGGCCGTGTTGTTCAGGCGGATTGCACGACCCCGGGTCGGGGAAGTTCTGAGCGGACCGGCGTGCAGGGACCTGGGGGGTGGCGGTGGCGGGTGGGAGCGACGAGTACGCGCGCGAGCGGGCAAGGGAGGCCAAGGAACGTGAGCGACGCCGGAAGGCTGCTGAGACAGAGGCCAAGCGCAAGGCGCGAGAGGAGAGGACCGCCTACGAAGCCGCACGTGCGCAGGAGGCCGTCGACAGGACCAGCGTGACCGAGCACGACGTCGAGCAGCTGGCGGGACTGTTACGTGCGGTGGTGCTGGATGGCCGGCCCCTGAACTTCGATGGTCTCAGGCAGCACTTCGTCCCCGCAGCCTTTGCGCCGCCCAAGCGCCGCACGAAGCCCGTTCCGCTCCCACGGTGGGGAGAGTACGAGCCTGAGGCACCGCGCGGATGGCTGGGAGCGCTCGGCTTCGGGCGCCGTTCGTACGACGCGGAGGTAGAGGCCGCGCGCAAGCGGTTCGACGAGGCGCTGCGAGACCACGCGCGCGAGGAGCACAAACGGGTCGGGATGCTGGATGCGGCGCAGGCCCGCCACGATGAGCGCAACCAGCTGGAGGCGGCTCGTATCGAGGAGTGGAATGCCAGGGTCGAGGCACGCCGCGCCGCCTATCGGGACCGCGACGTCGAGGCGGTCGAGTGGTTCATCGACCAGGTTCTGGCGGCGTCCATGTATCCCCACGGCTTCCCCAAGGTGCACCAAGTCTCATACCAGGCAGATACCGGAGACCTGCTGGTCGAGATCGATCTACCGCTGGAAGAGGTGGTCCCTCCGGCCCGTGCCTATCGGTATGTGAAGACACGCGACGAGATCACGCCGGTCCCGAGGCCCGAGAAGGAGCGCCACGAGCTGTATGCGTCCGTACTGGCGCAGACGGCGCTGCGGACCGTCCACGAGGTGTTCGCCGCGGACACCGACGGCGTGGTGAGTTCAGTGGCACTGAACGGCCACGTGGCGACCATCGACCGTGCCACGGGCCGCGAGGTGCATCCTTGTCTGATCACCCTCCAGGCGGGGCGGGAGGAGTTCGGTGAACTGGTGCTGACCCAGGTCGATCCGCAGGCTTGTCTGAAGCGGTTGCGGTCGTTGATCTCCCCGAATCCCTACGAGCTGGAGCCGGTGCGCCCGTTGGTCACCTTCGACTTGAGCAAGTACCGCCTGATGGATGGCATGGACGTCGTGGCGGGCCTGGACAGCCGTCCCGTGCTGATGGACCTCTCGCCCACGGAATTCGAGCATCTGGTGCGGCAGTTGTTCGAAGCCATCGGCCTGGACAGCGTCAATACGCGGCCCTCGCAGGACGAGGGCGTGGACGCGGTGGCGATGAACACCGACCCGGTCATGCGGGGCTTGTGCATCATCCAGGCCAAACGCACCACCAAGGTGGTCCCCTTCGAGTCTGTGTCCGCCCTTGCCGGCGTCGTGGAACACAAGAGGGCAGCCAAGGGCATCCTGGTGACGACTTCGTGGTTCGGTCGGGCGAGCGAGGCATTCGCGAACTACCACGGACGCCTGGAACTCCTCGACGGCGCCCACCTGGTCCACCTGCTCAAGGAGCACCTCGACCTCGACGTCATCCCGGGCCCCGTTCCGCCCATCGGCCAAGCGGGTCACCATGGTGCCTCCGTCGCTGGCCAATGCGTCGTCTCCGGACACACGCAGCAGGACGGTGACACCGTCTCCGTCAGCGAAGTACGAGCGTCCTGTGAGCGCGACGGCACCTGGACGACCAGCCGGTGCGACGTGCCAACAGCGCAGATCCTCTGTGAGGCGCGGATCGAGGGGAGAGGCGCTCATGGATACTCCTCGAATCCCTCTAGCGTCGGAGCCTGCAACGGCGGCGTGGGCGGAACCCAAACGTAGCCCGCGGAGATGTCCATCCGGCATTCCTGCACGAAGTCCCTCACAACGCGGTCGTACTCTTCGTCCATAGAGGTGAGGGTCGCATCGGCGATCGGGTCCGGTGTGTGACGGATGTCGTCGGGGGCGTAGACGTCCCTGTTGCCGGGCTGTTCGCTCCACTTGTGTTTGTGCGTGCGATGGATGAAGTGCTCGCCGGTTTCGCGGTCGAGGTGCATGCCCCGCACGTCAAGGCGGCGCAAAATCGTGCCGCTCCCGGGATGGAGGAGCATCAGACTGTATTCCCACGGCTTGTCGAGACCTATTCGGAAGCGGAGGTCGAGGCGGCACGAGAGATCGGTCCGCACAGGAGAGTCGGCCTCGACGTGAACAGGGGCGGACAGCCGACGCGGAGCATTCTTCTGCTTCCACCGGAACGGAAGGTGGAGAGCGCCCCCGACCCTGCCCCCGAGGATCTTGTCCGCGAGGGCATCGACCATCACGTCATCGGGGTCCATCCATCCCCTTCAGCGTCGAGGTGACGAACATGGACCCGTAACCGCTGATGCATAGGGCCGCGGATCAGCGTCTCACGCTGTACGGCGGCTACGGCGCGAGGTCGATGCCGATCTCCGGCGGCTGCCGGAGCGTGTTGTGGACGGTGCAGTGCGAGGCGACGGCGAGAAGGCCCGCGCGCCGCTCTTCGGGTAGCTGTGGGGGCGGCACGATCACCAGGCGCACCGCGGCCACCCGGGCGGGGCGGTCGGTGGCCATGGCGAACTCCGCCCGTACGGCCAGGTCCTCGCGCGACAGGCCGTGGCGCAGCAGGTAGCGCCCCGCGTAGAAGGCGACGCACGTGGCCAAGGAGGCCGCGAACAGCTCGGTCGGCGTGGGCGCGGTGTCCGTCCCTCCCGCGTCCGTGGGCTGGTCGACACGGAAGCGGTGGCCGCGCACGTCGACCACGTAGACATCGCCGGCGACGTGGGTGACATCGAGCCGGTGGGCATCTCCTGGAAGCCGCGTACCAGACTTTCCGGGTGCAGTGTCAGTCATGGGCGTGCCTCCGGTTCCGGTGGGTCCTGCCACTGTGGGCGATCCGTCGGCCTCGGACATGGGTCCTTCGGGCAGCTTTCCGGCCCAGTCGGCCCCTCACTCCGCCGAAGTCGGAGCGCGAAGCTGGAGACCGCAGTCGCTCTGACGCTTCCGGTCGTTCCGGGCCGACGCGTCCAGGAGGAGGTACGAAATGACGGTTCAGGTCACTGTGGGTCTGGACGGATCCTCCGAGAGTTTCGCCGCGGCCGTCTGGGCCGCGCGCGAGGCCGTACGGCGCGAGGCCCCCTTGCGCTTGGTCCACGTGGAGGAGTGGCCGGTCGCGCCGGCGATTCCCTACCCGATCGCCGCCTACGATGCCGAGCGGTCCACGGGACTGCTCCGCGACACGGCCGGGCAATTGCGCAAAGACCACCCGGGGCTGGAGGTGACGACCGAAGAGATGCGTGGTCGCGCCGGCTCCCTGCTGAGTGCGGCCGCCGACGAGTCGGATCTGATGGTGCTCGGCTCACGGGGGCTCGGGGGCCTCGTGGGGTTCCTCGCCGGGTCTGTTTCTCTGGCCGTCGTTCGCCGCTCTCACCAGCCGGTCGTGCTCGTACGCGCAGACCGGGCGGACGCCCCGGCCGCGGGAGAGGGGCCCGGACCGGCTGTCGGCGAGATCGTCGTGGGCGCCGACCTCCAGCACCCGAACACGCCCGTGCTCGCCTTCGCGTTCCTGGAGGCGGCGCGTCGGGGCGTGAGGGTCCGGGTCGTGCACGGCTGGACCCTGCCCGGTCCGTCCGTCTACGCGATGGTGGCCGATCCAGACATTGGCGAGACGGTCGGTGGCCACGTCGCATCCGCTCTGGCGGAACTGGTCCGGCCCTTGCGCAGGAGCTACCCGGACGTCCAAGTTGTCGAGGAAGCCGTCATCGGAGCGGCCGCAGTCCAGCTGGTGGAGGCCTCGGAGGGTGCGGAACTCGTGGTGGTCGGGCGCCGCAGGCACCCGGGGCCGACAGGTTTTCACATCGGTCACGTCGCGCACGCCGTGATCCACCACTGTGCCGCACCGGTCGCCGTCGTGCCCTTCGGGTAGTCCCGGCCCGGCCCCGGCATCGCTCAGGGTCTCACCCGGCAGCGGCGGCGCGTGGAGCTCGGTGTGGCCGTGCACGGTCGAGCACAGCGCGCCCAGTGCTCCGAGGGTGGCGTCGGCGATGTCGACGGCGAGGTGGTCGATGCCCTCTTCGTCCAGCAGCCGGTTGAGGCGCAGGCCGGCCTCGCCTCCCGCGGTGTGGACGGCGGTGGCCCGTCCAGCGAACCGTACGACGTGGCGGGCGACGTTGATCCCTCCGCCCCCGACGGCCACCGACCTGACCCGCGCACGGTTCTTGCCGATGGCTTCCAGACGGTCGACCTCCCAGCAGAGATCGATCGTGGGATTCATCGTCAGGGTGACGACCGGCGGACCGGCGGTACGGCCGGATCCCCGTCCCCCTACGCCGTCGGCAGTCCTGGCGTCCCCCTACGCCGTCGGCAGTCCTGGCGTCGACGGGGTCCGGCGTCGCGACCGTGCTCATCGCGGTGCCCCGACGGTCGCGCGGGGCTCGCCGGCTCGGCGTCGCGACGGGAGCGTCACCTGGCTCACCTCCGTGGACAGTGGCGCGTCTGCCCCGCATTCCATCCTCGAACAGCTCTGCATCACACGCACGCCTGCTTGGGAGCGGCCACGGTCGGTATGCCGGCTCTGCCGGGTTCATGGTCCGGTGCGTGCCTCGAGCTGGCAGCGGACGTCGACGACGCCCTCCACGGACCGGGCGAGGCGGTCGGCCATGGGGATGAGGTGCCCGTCCCGGACGCTGCCGGTCAGGGTGGCGATGCCCTGCGTGACGTTGACGGTGACCCCGTCGCGGGAGAGCGGGAAGAGGCGTTCGACAACGCTCTGACGAATGTCTTCGGTGAGTTCGTCGTCGGAGCGGAGGAAGACCTTGAGGAGGTCGGCTCGGCTGACGATGCCCTTGAGCGTGTTGTCGGCGTCCACGACCGGTAGCCGTTTGATGTGGCGGTCGGCCATGAGGCGCGCGGCCCGGGGCAGGGTGGCGTCAGGCCGGATCGTGACGGCCGGGGTGGTCATGAGGTTCTCGGCGCGGGTGGAGCCGGCTTTGGCGGTGTCGCCGAGGCGGCGCATCTGTTCGATCATGCCGGGGCGGTGTTCGTGGAATTCCTCCTTGGGGAGGAGGTCGGCTTCGGAGACCACGCCGACGACGCGGCCCTCGCCCTCGATGACGGGGAGGGCGGTCACTTTCCAGCGTTTCATCGCGGCGGCGATGTCCTTGAAGCCGGTGTCCGGGGTGACGGCGACGACTTTGGTGGTCATGACGTCGGCGACGGTGTAGGGGGTGGAGGTCATGGCGTGTCCTCAGCGTGCGTGGGCGAGCGGGGTTCCGCTGCCGTGGGGTGCGAACAGGTCGAGGAGACGGGTACGGGTGGCGTCGAGCCGGTCGGCGATGACCGCGGCCACGGCGCAGGAGACGGAGCGACCGACGGCCGAGTTCTCGTCGCACAGGTTCCGAACGGCGGCGGCGTCGAATTCGAGGGCGATCACATCGTGTGTGGCTGTGGCGCCCAGGTGCCAGGTGTAGGGGCGGAACATCCAGGACCAGCCGAGCAGTTCGCCGTAGCCGAGAGTGTCGATCACGGCGTTCTTGTGCCCGGGAACGTGGGTGTCGAGGTCGACGGTGCCGCATTCGATGATCCAGAACTTCTCGGCACGCTGACGCTCCATGAAGATGCGGGTGCCGGCCGGGAACGTGACCTGGCGGGAGTGGGCGAGCAGGGCCTCGCGGGCTTCCGGAGTCATCTGTTCGAGGATGCTGTGCATGGTGCTCATGGTGTGCCTCCAGCCCTTCCTTCTCACCGTGCGCCGTGTGACGTGGGGGCGGGGAGGGCCGCGCGGTGCAGACCGCGGGACCGTCCGGCCCACCTCAGCGGACCAGGACGGCCTCCCCGGCCGATCTCGGCGAGTCGGGCCGTGGGGGCGGTGGTGAGGATCGGCCCGCGGAAGCCGTGCCGGACCAGGCGCGGCAGGTAGCCGCAGTGGTCCAGGTCGCGGGGGCCGCCTGCCGGCTTGTCCCAGTTGCGGCGGCGCAGGTCCGCGACACCCTGGAAGAGCCCGCAGTCGACGAGGATCCGGGCGTGGTCGCTCTCGACGAGGAACTTGCTCCCGGTAACCGTACGCACACTGCCGAGGAAACGCAGCAGACCCGGACGCGCCGATGCACCGGACGACCCTCCTTCCGGGCGAACGCCGATTCCCACCATTGCAGCCGACGGGACGCAGGGAAGGGTCCGACCGGTACCCCTGAGGGGCCCGGACGGCCCAAGCGCGGCGGAGAAGCTCGGAGACAGCCTGGGACTGCCGCCTTCGCAGCGCAGACAGAAGGCTCAGCCGTGCAGACCTCACACCGTCCCAGGACATGCCCATCCGGCCACGGGACCGCCGACACGGTCCCGCAGCTCGGCAGCGCCATTCGCACGCCCGGCGTAAAGGGCGGTGCAGCACCACAAGCTGCCTGCCCGCTCAGGAGCAGTGATCACGATGAAGAGGACCCCGCCCATCCAGCCCGAGACCACCACGGGGACGTCCCGGCGCACCGACCTGGGCCGCCGCCTGGCAGCCCGCCGTGAGGCACTCGGCCTGAGCCGCGCCGAGCTGGGCCGCAGGTGCGGTGCCGACGGCAACTACATCGCCTACCTGGAGGAGCACGCGGCCTCGCCCTCCATCGGCACCCTGGTGCGGCTCGCCGATGTCCTCGGCGTCAGCGTGGACGACCTGACGGGAGCGAGCGCCGGACGGGCCCCCGGCCGTTCCACGGCCCGTCGCGACAGCGCTCTGGTGCCGCTGGGCGAGTCCGAGTGCCGGGACCTGCTGGGCACCCATGGGGTGGGCCGCATCGCGGTCTTCACCTCCGAAGGACCGGTGGTGCTGCCCGTCAATTATTTGATGGCGGGATCCGACATAGCCTTCCGCACCTCCGCGGTGTCCGTCGTCGGGAGGCCCGCGGGGGCGGAAGCCGCATTCGAGATCGACCACATCGACGACGTGACCGCGAGCGGCTGGAGCGTCCTGGCCGTCGGCGCGCTGGAAGGGGTCGCCGACCCGGACGTACTCCGGCATCTGAACGCGACCGCCCGTTCCAGCCCCTGGGCCGGCGGGGTCCGCGATCAGTGGATGCGGCTCACCCCCGCCCGGGTCACCGGCCGTCGTGTGGCCCACGACTGGTGAGCGGCGTGCGTGCGGTGGTGTTCGACACGGACGGGGTGCTCCTGGCCACGGCGGCCCGCCACGCCGCCGCATGGAAGGACACCTTCGACGGCTGTCGTGGCGAATGGCGGCCGCAGGCCGGTGAACCCCCGCTGCCGTTCGACGCGGTCGGCGAGTACCGGGATCTGGTGGACGGCCGCTCGCGGCTCGACGGTGTACGCGCCTTCCTGACGGCCCGGCACATGGAACTCCCTCCCGGAGCCCCGGATGACCCGCCGGGCTGCAGCACGGTGTACGCGGTGGCCGCCCGTAAAGAGGCGATCTTCACGCGGATGGTGCGGACCGAAGGCGTGGAGGCATTTGGCGATGTCCGGTCCGTCCTGCGGCGGCTCCACGCGATGAGGGTCGGATGCGCGGCGGTCTCGGCATCGAAACACGCCCGCTCCCTCCTCCGGACCGCAGACCTCATCGGGTGCTTCGACGCCCTCGTGGACGGCCAGGACCTGGACGCGCTCGCGCTCCCCGGCAAACCCGACCCCGCTCTCTTCCTCGAAGCAGCGGACCGCCTCGGCACCGGCCCCGAGCACACCGCCGTGGTGGAGGACGCGCTCGTCGGCGTCGAGGCGGGACGGCGCGGCCACTTCGCCCTCGTCGTCGGCCTGTGCCGCGACGACGACCCGCGGATGGCGGACGCACTGCTCGCACACGGCGCCCACCTCGTCCTCACGGGCCTCGACGCCCTTCCGGCCGCACTGCACGGACACCGGCCGTGAACGAGTCATGGCGCTGGGAGTACCAGCACTACGACCCCAAGACCGAGCGGCTGATCGAGGCCCTGTGCACGTTGGGGAACGGCCGCTTCGCCACCCGCGGATCGGCCCCCGAAACCACGGCCGACGACATCCACTATCCGGCCACCTACCTCGCCGGCTGCTACGACCGGCTCACCTCCACCGTGGCCGGACGCACGGTCTCCAACGAGGACATGGTCCGGCTGCCGGACTGGACCGCCCTGCGCTACCGCTGCCTGCCCGACGACGCGCCGCCGGGTGACTGGCTCACCCCCGACCACCCCACCCTGCGCCACTCCCGGGTCTCGCTCGATCTCCGTACCGGAACGCTCATCCGGCGGATGCTCTTCCTCGACGCCGGGGGCCGCCGCCTGGGCGTGACCCACACCCGCCTCGTCCACATGGGGAATCCGCAGCTGGCCGCGCAACGCACCGTCCTCCGCGCGTACGGCTGGAGAGGCCGGATCGAGGTCGTCTCCGTGCTCGACGGCGACGTCGTCAACGCGGGCGTGGACCGATACCGCGCGCTGGCCGGGCGCCACCTCGTGGAGCACCGGACAGGGGTCGAGGCGGAAGGCATCGCCTGGCTGGACTGCACCACAGCGGTGTCCCGCATCCGGATCGGGCTCGCCGTACGCACCTCGGTGGAACCCCTGGCGGTCGTCGACCGGACCTGCACGGCCACCGCCGCACGGCAGGTCTGCGTCCTGCCGATCAGGCGGGGGCGGCCGGTCGTCGTCGTGAAGACCGCAGCCCTGTCCACCTCGCTCGACCGCCCCCTGTCCGACCCCGTCCACAGCAGTGTCGAGCAGGCCGCGCGGGCCCCGGCCTTCCGGGCCCTGCTGGCATCCCACGGTGCGACGTGGCAACGTCTGTGGTCCGAAGGAGAGTTGAGAACGGAGGGAGAGAGCGGCAGGATTCTGCGGCTGCACGCCTTCCACGTACTGCAGACCCTTTCGCCGCACACGGTGGAACTCGATGCGGGCGTCCCCGCCCGGGGCCTGCACGGCGAGGCGTACCGAGGACACGTCTTCTGGGACGAGTTGTTCGTCCTGCCCTACCTCGCCCTCCACTTCCCCGAAACCGCCCGTGCCCTGCTGATGTACCGGCACCGTCGGCTGCCCGCAGCCCGGGACGCAGCGCGGCGGCGGGGCGGAGCCACCGGTGCGATGTTCCCTTGGCAGAGCGGTAGTTCGGGCGCCGAGGAGACACAGCGGCTCCATCTCAACCCCCGCTCCGGCCGCTGGTTGCCCGACCACTCCCACCTCCAGCGCCATGTGGGCTCGGCCGTCGCCTGGAACGTCTGGCAGTACGGCCTTGCCACGGGCGACACGGGCTTCATGCACGGTCCGGGCGCCGAACTCATCCTCGCCATCGCCCACTTCTGGGCCGGCTCCGCGACCTGGGACGCAGATCTCGGCCGCTACCGGCTCCGCGGCGTCGTCGGCCCGGACGAATACCACGATGCGTACCCCGACGCCCAGGCCCCCGGCATCGACGACAACACCTACACCAACGTCACCGCGGCCTGGGTGCTCGCCCGCGCCCTCGACCTCTACGAGGAACTTCCGGCCCTCCGGCGGGCCGAGCTGCTTGCACAGCTCGGTGTCGAAGCGGACGGCCTCCGGAGATGGGAAGAGGTCTCGCGTCGCATGTACGTGCCCTTCCACCGCGACGTGATCAGCCAGTTCCACGGCTACGGTGATCTCGCCGAACTCGACTGGGACGGCTATCGCGCCCGCTACCACGACATCCGCCGGCTGGACCGCATCCTGGAGGCCGAGGGCGACACCCCCAACCGCTATCAGGCGTCCAAACAGGCCGACACCCTCATGCTCGGCTATCTCTTCCGCCCCGTGGAACTGGCCCGTCTGTTCTCCCGCCTGGGCTACCCGCTCGACGACGAGCTGTGGGCGCGGACGGTGGACTACCACCTGCGCCGGACCTGCCACGGTTCGACCCTGAGCAGCCTCGTCCACGGCTGGGTGCTCAGCCGCCAGCAGGGTCCGGACGCATGGCGGTACTGCCAGGAGGCCCTCCTCGGCGACATCACCGACGTCCAGGGCGGCACCACGGGCGAGGGCATCCACCTCGGTGCCATGGCCGGCACGCTCGACCTCGTCGAACGCGGCATCGTGGGGCTCGAACCCGGCGCCGACGGCCTGCACATCGACCCCGTGCCGCTCTCCGAGATCCCCGGCTCCGCCTTGTCGGTCTGCTACCTCGGGCACCGCAACATCCGCATCAGGTTCCGGCCCGGCAGGCTCGGGGTCCGTGTCCCGGCCTCCCTCCTCGGCCCGGTCCCGTTGATGCTGCCGGGTGACCGGCGGGAGGAGGTCGCCGCAGGTCACGAGCGGTGGTTCCGGCTACCGACCCAATGAGCCGCCCGCTGGCGTCCCTCCGACGCCGACCCCGGCGTACGTCCGTCGGCCCCCTTCGCGTGGCGGCGTGTCCGCGCTTCGCACACGCTGGAAAGGGAGCACCGAAGGGATCAGAAGCATGGACACGCAGCCTGAGGTTCCGCGGATCGTGGTCGGTGTCGACGGTTCGCCCTCGTCGCAGACCGCGCTGCGCTGGGCGGTGCGGTACGCCGGCCTCGTCGGAGGCAGGGTCGAGGCGGTGACCGCCTGGGAGGTGCCGGGGGAGGCCTCGTGGTCGGCCCCGGCCGTCGACGCCGAATTCGACGAGGAAGAGGCGCAGCGGCTACTGGTCGAGGAGGTGCGGGACGTACTCGGCGAGGACGGCGCGTCCCAAGTGCACGAACGGCTGGTGCACGGACATCCGGCGGACGTCCTGGTGGACGCGGCCGCAGGGGCCGAGATGCTGGTCGTCGGCAGCCGGGGCCGTGGTGGCTTCCGCCGGGCCCTTCTGGGCTCGGTGAGTCAGCAGGTCGCCCTGCACGCTCCCTGCCCGGTCACCATCGTGCGGCCGGATGTTTCCGCGGGGTAAGCGGTATCCCGTCTCACTGCCCCGCCGCATGTGTGCGGCGGATGTCCAGCTCCAGGAAATGGGCGGAGCAGGAGATGCACGGATCGTGGTTGCGGACGGCCCGCTCGCACACCCTCGCCAGTTCTTCGTCGGTGCTCTCTCCGCGGTCCAGACAAGCCTGGACGGTCCTGCGCAGATCCTCCTCGATGGCGGCCTGGTTCTGCGCGGTCGGCGGAACGAGCCTCGCGTCGGCGATGCGACCGGAGGCGTCCAGCACGTAGCGGTGGTACAGAAGTCCGCGCGGGGCCTCCGTGGCGCCGTGCCCGGTGCCGGCGCAGGGCGGCACCTCCACGAACGGGTGCTCCGGCCGCTCGTAGGCGTCGATGATCCGGAGCGCCTCCTCCACTGCGTAGAGCACCTCCACGGCGCGTACGAGGATGCTGCGGTAGGGGTTCCTGCAGACCGTGCCGACCGCGACGCCGGGTCCCCCAGGCCGCCCCGGGGGTGCGTCCAGGCCGGCTTCCCGGGCCGCTTCGAGCGCCAGGGGCGAGAGCAGGTGGCCGCTGATGGCCCAGCGGGCGAGCGCGCCGGTGAGGTGCCTGCGGCCGTCCAGTCGGGCGTGCAGGGCCGAGGAGTGCGCGACCTGGGTCTCCGCGACATGGTCGTTGAACTCCCGCAGCGGGAAACCGCGGGGCCGGACCGGTTCGCCGTACGGCAGCACCGTCGGGACACCGGACTCGATGGCGTAGGTGCTGCTCTCGGCGAGTGCGAACAGGTCGGCGTCGCACTCGGCGTCGGGGAAGTCGAACCCGGCCACCCAGCACAGCGTGTCCCAGGCGTCGTCGAGCGCGGCACGCAGCCGCTCCGCCAGGGGCAGGAGCCGGGACCGGGTGGGCGTACGGTGGAAGCCGCCGAGGCGGACGTTGACGGGGTGGATGGCCCGGCCGCCGAGCAGTTCGACCACCGCGTTGCCGGCCTGCTTCAGGCGTAGTCCGCGTTCGACGTGCTCCCGGTGGGTGCGGGACAGCCCGATCACGTCGTGGTGGCCGAGGAAGTCGGGCGCGTGCAGCATGTGGATGTGCAGGGTCTGGCTCTCGATCCACTCGCCGCAGTACAGCAGACGGCGCAGGGCGGCCAGCTGTCCGTCGACGGTGACGCCGCATGCGTCCTCGATGGCCCGGCAGGCGCTCATCTGGTAGGCGACGGGGCAGATCCCGCAGATGCGGGAGGTGAGGTCCGGGGGTTCGGTGTGCGCTCTGCCCCGCAGGAAGGCCTCGAAGAAACGTGGCGGTTCGTAGATCGCCAGGTGTGCCTCGGTGACGGTGCCGTCCTGGACGAGCAGGCGGAGCGCGGTTTCGCCCTCCACCCGGCTGACGGCGGGAATCCGCAGGACCCGGGACGCGGGAAAGTCCGTCACTGCGTGCCTTCCTCGCGGGTGGCGACCGGCTCCTGTGATTCCACGGCGGTGAAGGCCGTCACGTTGTAGGTGTGCAGGAACCTGTCGGTGTCCTCGGAACTCATCCCGTCGCGGTGGAGGAGTGGGATGAGCGCGGGCAGGTTGGTCGTGGCGGCCGGACCGAAGCAGCCGTAGCAGCCGCGGCCGTACGTGGGGCACAGGGCCCCGCAGCCGGCGTGGGTGACGGGTCCCAGGCAGGGGGTTCCGTGGGCGACGGTGACGCAGACGGTGCCGCGTCGTTTGCAGGCGAAGCAGACGCTGTGGTTCGGGATGCCCGGCTTGCGCCCGGCGAGGAAAGCCGTGATGACCTCCACGAGCTGCCCGCGGTCGATGGGGCAGCCGCGCAGTTCGAAATCGACGCGCACGTGCGCGGAGATCGGCGTGGACGTGGCGAGGGTGGCGATGTACTCGGGGTGGGCGTAGACGGTGGCGAGATACTCCTCGACGTCGGCGTAGTTGCGCAGTGCCTGGATGCCGCCGGCGGTCGCGCACGCGCCGATGGTGACGAGATGGCGGGATTCGGCGCGGATGCGGCGGATACGGTCGAGGTGTTCGGGGGTACTGACCGAGCCTTCGACGAGTGCGAGGTCGTACGGCCCCGGAGCCGCATCGCTGGACGCCTCCGTGAAATGGGCGATGTCGAGTTCGGCGGCGATGGCGAGCAGCTCGTCCTCGCAGTCGAGCAGGGTGAGCTGGCAGCCGTCGCACGAGGCGAACTTGAACACGCCGAGCCGTGGACGGACGGACTGTGGGGGTGGGTCAGGAGGGTGCAACTCACAGCTCCCGCACGGTGAGCAGGGATTCGGCCCGGTCGTAGCCGACCACCGGGCCGTCGCGGCACAGCAGCAGGGGACCGAGCTGGCAATGCCCGCAGTGCCCGGTCGCACAGCGCATGTTGCGTTCGAGGGACACCTGGATGCGTGCGGCGTCCACGCCCTGGTGCACCAGAGCGCGTGCCGTGGCCCGGATCATCACCTCGGGTCCGCAGACGAAGGCGGTCGTGTCCGACGGCGTGAAGCGGGCTTCGCCGATCAGGCCGGTGACGATTCCGACCCGGCCCGTCCAGTCGGCTGTGGGCCGGTCGACGGTGATCTCCGCGAACGGGCTGCGCCAGGAGGGGATTTCGTCCGGATACAGCAGGTCGCCCGGACTCCGGGCACCCACGCAGACGTTGAGCCGCCCGTACGCCTCCGGCTCGGCCAGCACCGTGTCGATCAGGGGCCTGAGCGGGGCGAGACCGATGCCGCCGGCGACGACGAGCACATCACGCCTACGAGCGGCCGTCGTGTCCCAGCCCGTGCCGAACGGGCCGCGCACTCCGACCTGGGCGCCGGGCCCGAGGCCGCAGAGCGCTCGCGAGACCGCGCCGACGGCCCGAACTGTGTGGACCAGCCGACCGCTGTCGAGGATCCGGGAAACGGACACGGGGATCTCGCCCACGCCGAACGCGTACACCATCGCGAACTGCCCCGCTGCGAAGGGGGCGAGAGGCTCATCGGAGGGTGCGAGCGTGAAGGTGACGGTGTCACGCGTCTCCTCCCGCCGGTCGACCACGCGGTAGGGAAGCGGTGCCAGGGTCATGAGGCGGGCCCGTTCGTCGGCGGCCCGTACAGGTCGAGCAGCCGGGTACGCGTCGCCCTGAGCCGCTCTCCGATGGTCTCGGCGACGAGGGTGACCAGGGCCAGACCCAGCGCGGGCCGCTCGGCGCACAAGGTGCGTACCGCGGTGGCATCGAACTCCCAGGCGCGGACGGCGTCCCGGGTCTCGGCGCCGAGGTGCCATTGCCGTGGCGGACACAGCCACGACCAGCCGAGCAGGCCGTCCGCGCCGATCGTCTCGACGACGGCGCGGCCCCGGCCGGGGATTTCGATGTCGAGTGCGACGGTCCCCGAGCACAGGATCCAGAAGCGGTCCGCTTCCTCGCCCTCCTCGAAGATGCGGGTGCCGGCCGGCAGGACGACGTTGCGGGCGAGGGAGGACAGTGACTCGCGCTCACCTGCCGGCAGAGCGGCGAGCAGTCGTGCGCCGCAGGGACGGTCGGGAGAGGTCGTCACGGTGCGTCCTGGCTTCCCCGGGCTTCCTGGTGGAGGGCATGGGCCTCCTCTGTGAGGTCGATGCCGGTGGGGCACCAGACGATGCAGCGGCCGCAGCCGACACAGCCGGAGCTGTCGAACTGGTCGTGCCACGTGCCGAGTTTGTGGGTGAGCCACTGGCGGTACCGGCTACGGGGGCTGCTTCGCACGGGACCACCGTGCAGGAGCGAGAAGTCCAGGTCGTAGCAGGAGTCCCAGCGGCGCCACCGCTCGGCGTGGTCGCCGGTCAGGTCGGTGACGTCCTCGGTGGTCGTGCAGAAACAGGTCGGACAGACCATCGTGCAGTTGCCGCAGCTCAGGCACCGAGCCGTGACATCGTCCCAGCGATCCGCCTCCAAGGTGTCCCGCATCAGCGTGCGCAGGTCCACCGGCGGCATGGACCGGCCCATGCGTTCGGCCGCCTCGCGCACCCCGAGGACGGCAGCGGTCCGGGTCGCGTCGTCGGCGGCACGGTGGGGGAGTTCCGTGAGGACGGCGGCTCCCTCCTCGGTCCCGCTCCGGCACAGGAAGCGGTGGCCGTCGTCGTCCACCACCTCGGTGAGGGCGAGGTCGTACCCGGCGTCCGCGGCCGGTCCCGTACCCATCGAGACGCAGAAGCAGGTGGCACCCGGCTCGGTGCACTCGACGGCGATCAGGAAGGCTCCCGTCCGCCGGGAGAGGTAGGCCGGATCGCGGTACCGGCCGCCTGCCATGAC
This sequence comes from Streptomyces yangpuensis, assembly GCF_024666385.1. NCBI lineage: Bacteria > Bacillati > Actinomycetota > Actinomycetes > Kitasatosporales > Streptomycetaceae > Streptomyces > Streptomyces yangpuensis. The sequence goes on along the minus strand of NZ_CP102514.1, from coordinate 394,312 downwards.
CCGGTCCAGGATCCGGATGGCCCGAAGGTCGCAGGGCCGCACGCCGAGGAAGGCGTAGGAGACCTCCTCCGGCCTCTCCTCGCGCACGGTCAGGCCGCCACCGGGTTCACGGTCCGCGGACCACTGGCGGACCCGCTCGGGGTGCAGGAACGACTTCCACGACTGGGGGCCCGCACTGTGCGAGAACGCGGCCCCGTCGTCACGCGGAATGAGCCGGTAGGTACCCGCTTCCAGCTCCACCCCCCACCCGTAGGGCAGCGCGGTCGCGGACGCCAGCTCGTCGAGAACGATCGCCCCGTCCCGTACGGTCGGTCCGATCACCGTACGGCCACGGCCTTGCAGGACCGTCACGAGCGCGGCCAGACCACTGCGGTCGAGCACCGCCTCGGTCATGCCGTCGGGGGGCCGGCGGTTTTCCGCGGGACCGGTCATGGTCTGCCTCCTGTCCGTGCCCCGTCACCGACGCGAGGCAGGGTGCATGTACGACGGCGTCTACCGCCCGCCGGGGGCCGTACCGCGCGACTGCTCCGGACCAGGGTGTCAGGCAGGTGGCCTGCGGGCGGTGACCGTCGTTCGGCGAGTCCCGGTCGGTGGCTCGGTCTTTGGGGAGCGGGCGTCGTGGGCGGGCATGCCATGGCGCTCGATGTCGGCGGTGATGCGTCGGATCAGTCCCGGTACGACGCGCGCCACCGCGGGAGTCATGCCCGGCCCCGGCGCAAGTTCCGCCCCTTCGACCGCGTACACGATCAGGCGACGGGGACAGCGGCCGAGTGCGCGTCCCAGATCCATGGCTTCGGCGAAGCCGAGCCCGTGCGTGCTGTGTCTCGCCGAGCCGGTCGTGCTCGGTCGGCCGTCCACGGCATCGTCCCACCGGTGCGTGCGCCCCGGCTCTGCGGCGGGTGGAAAGCACGCGTCCACGACGATGGCCAGACCGGCGTTCCCCCACAATTCGATCAGGCGCCCGGGATCCCCGTCACACTGTGCGACGACGACACCCGGGGGCAGCCGACGTTCGTCGGCCCGGCGCTTCAGCAGACCGGCCACGGTCCATCCGACACCGTCATCCCGGCGGAACTCGTTGCCCAAGCCGATGACCACCGTCCCGCTGCCTGCCTCCATCGGATCCTCGATCCCCTTCCGCACTCCGCACTCGGCACGTGGCGGCCTCCTGCACGGCGCACACCGCCACCGTACGGCGTGCCGGCCTCCAGACCATCCGCCCGACGCGCGGCGGAGCGTCGGCGCCGCCAGACTGAAAGAGGGAGCCGAGGAGGCGGCCATGAAGACAGCGCGCGAGATCATGCATGCCGGCGCTTCCTGCGTCCAGGAGACAGAGACGCTCATGGACGCCGCGCGCCGAATGAGCGAGCTGGGTGTCGGAGCACTTCCCATCTGCGGCCCGGACGACAGACTGCACGGCATCATCACCGACCGTGACATCGTGATCAAATGCCTGGCCAAGGGCAAGGACCCCAGCCATGTGACGGCCGGGCAGCTCGCACAGGGCAAGCCCGTGACCGTCGATGCCGATGCGGGGGCGGACCAGGTCCTGGCCACGATGCAGGACCATCACATCCGGCGGGTCCCGGTCATCGCCGATCGCCGCCTCGTGGGCATGATCAGTGAAGCCGATCTCGCCCGGCACCTGTCCGACGACCAGGTGGGTCACTTTGTCGAGTCCGTCTGCGCGGGCCGCTGATCCACCCACCACGACTCGACCAGAGTCGTCGCCACGGTGCTCCTGCGCGCCGGGACAGGCCATCCGTGGTGTCATTCCAACGGTCCGGTGGAGAGGAAGCTGACGCCATGGACCCGGTCGTGATCGTGGGCCTCGACGGCTCTCCGGAGAGCCTCGCCGCAGCCCGCTGGGCCGCCGACGAGGCCCAGCGACGCAGGCTCACCCTGCGCCTCCTCCACGCCTGGCCCATGCTGGCGCCGGATCCGGCACACGCTTCTTCGGAGCCCGACCAGAACTACTGGGCCAAGAAGCTCGTGCACACGGCACGAGCAGAAATCCTGGCCATGTACCCCGGGCTGACGGTCATCGGCGAGCTGGTTGCCGACGACGCGCAGGACGCACTCCTGCGTGCAGCAGCCGAGTCCGAGATCACGGTGCTCGGTTCGCGGGGTCTGGAGTCCCTCCAGAGCTATTTCCTCGGAGACATCAGCACGGCCGTCGTGGGCCGGGCCGAGCGTCCGGTGGTCCTCGTCCGGGCGGCCACACACCAGGGCGGGCTCCCGGGTGCGGCGGGCGTGGTGGTGGCGTTGAAACTGGGCGGCCCCTGCGACGACCTCCTGGCGTTCGCCTTCGAGGCGGCTGCGGCTCGCGGAGTGCCCCTACGGGCTGTACACGGCGAAACCCTTCCTCTGCACGCCCACATGCCGTGGGGCGCGGACCACGAAGTGACCCGGGAGATCGAGCGCGAGGCCAGGACGAGGCTGAATCTGGCCCTCCAACGGTGGCGTGTGCAGTACCCGGACCTCGACGTCGTCGACAGCGTCACCCTCGAAAGCCCGGCCAGAGCCGTGGCGAGGGCTGCCGAGGGCGCCGGAATGCTGGTCGTCGGACGGCGCATGAACCGTCCAGCCCTGGCACCCCGCCTGGGCTCGGTCGCACAGGCCGCCATCCACCACGCACGCTGCCCCGTAGCGGTCGTGCCCCATGACTGAGCCCGGCACCGGCCCCACGCAGTCCCGGCGGACCGACCACCCGTCCGACGGGGCGGGGCTGCGGACAGGCTACGGCGACGAAGCCGCTCCGCCACCGCGGGCGGAGGTGTGCGAGACCCATACGGCGGTGGTCCTGTTCGTGGGAGACCACGCCTACAAGCTCAAGAAGCCCGTCGACCTGGGCTTCCTGGACTACAGCACCGTGGCGGCCCGCCGAAGCGTCTGCGAACGGGAAGTCACACTGAACCGGCAGTTCGCGCCGGACGTCTACCTCGGAGTCGGTGAGTTCCGCAGCCCCGCAGCAGAGGTGCCCGAACCGGTCGTCGTGATGCGCAGGATGCCGACCGGGCGCCGCCTCTCGACGCTGGTCGCCGAGGGCGCGGACGTGGACCGGTTCCTCGATGCCGTCGCCCGTCGGCTGGCCACGCACCATGCGGGTGCGGCCCGGGGCCCTGACGTGGACGCCCAGGGCACCAGGGACGCGCTGTCGGCGCGCTGGGAAGCCGGCTTCGCGCAAGTGCGTGAGCTGGTCGACGCAGAGCACCTGCCCGACGGCCTGGCCGAAACCGAGCGCCTCGTACGCCGCTACCTCAGCGGACGCAAGGCGCTGTTCGACGCCCGCATCGGACAGGGGCGGATCGTCGACGGCCACGGAGACCTGCTCGCCGACGACATCTTCTGCCTGGACGACGGTCCCCGCATCCTCGACTGCCTCGAATTCGACGACCACCTGCGATACGTCGACGGACTCGACGACGCCGCGTTCCTCGCCATGGACCTGGAGCATCTCGGGGCTCCGGAGGCCGCTTCGTACTTCCTCTCCCGGTACTGCGAATACTCCGGTGACCCGGCACCGCCTTCCCTGAGGCACCACTACGTCGCCTACCGCGCCTTCGTGCGGGCCAAAGTGTCTCTGATCCAGGCCGCGCAGGGGGCGCCGGGTGCGTTCTCCACGGCACGGCGACTGGCATCGGTCGCGCTGCGGCACCTGCGCACCTCCGCCGTCGGCCTCACCCTCGTCGGAGGGCTTCCGGGCAGCGGGAAGTCCACCCTCTCCGGCGCCCTGGCCGACCGCCTCGGTGTGACCCTGCTCAGCAGCGACCGGATCCGGAAGGAGCTGGCGGGCATCCCTGCGGAGCAACCGGCGTCGGCCGGCTACGGCGAGGGCCTGTACACACCGGAGCGGACGGCCCAGGCGTACGCGGCCCTCCTCGACCGCGCGTCGAGGCTCTTGGCCGCCGGCGAATCGGTCGTGCTCGACGCCACCTGGACCGATGCCGGACAGCGTGAAGCCGCCGTCCGCGTGGCCGGCAACGCCGACGCCGACCTAGTGGCACTCCACTGCCACGTTCCCGGCGAGGTGGCGGAAGCCCGGATCGCGGGCCGCACCGCAGGCCCGTCCGATGCCGATGTGGCCGTCGCCAGAGCCATGGCCGCCCGAGAGGCCGCATGGCCCGAAGCCGTCACCATCGATACGAGTGGGTCTCTCGAATCAGCAGTCGTCCAGGCACTGGCAGCCGTGCACCCGTGGGGAAGCAGCCAGGCACCGGTCTTCCGACGCCCCTACATGGAACCGGACTGAAACCAGGGGCCGGGACCATCGGTCCCAGCAGAAGGGGTCCGGTCGGCCCTGGGCACCGGGCCCCCTCGGCACTGCGGACGGCGCGCCCCGCGGAGTGACCGTGGAATCCGGACGCCGAACCGGCGCCGCTTCCCGAAGAGGGTGACCACGATGCAGCGCATACGGATCCGGACCCGGCCGAAGCAGTCCCACAGGCCCGACCCGCTGGACCTGCGTACGCCCTCCGGACGCCCGCTGCCGTACTGAGCTCCGCCGTGCGCGGAAGGCCTGGAGATCGTCATGGGACACGCAGGACGCGTCATACCCTTCACCCGCCTGAGCCGCGGTGACCTCGCCCGCGTCGGTGGCAAGAACGCCTCCCTCGGTGAAATGACCGTGCGGCTGGCCGCAGCCGGCGTGACCGTCCCGCCCGGCTTCGCCACGACCGCGGAGGCCTACGAAGAGCTGCTCGACGAAAACGAGCTGCGGGCCCGGATGCAGGACCAGCTGGACCGTTTCCACGACGGCGCCGCGTTGGAGGACGTGGGTGCGGGCCTCCGATCCCTGGTCATGGGCGCACCCCTGCCCGGGGCGCTGCGCGACGAGATCGGCGCCGCGTACGCGGACCTCGGACGTCGGCTGGGCCGGACCGACCCGGAGGTCGCCGTACGGAGCAGTGCGACCGCCGAGGACCTGCCCGAGGCCAGTTTCGCGGGGCAGCAGGACACGTACCTGAACGTGCGCGGCACCGAACAGCTGCTGGACGCCGTGCACCGCTGCTTCGCCTCGCTCTTCACCGACCGGGCCATCGACTACCGCGAGCGCATGGGCTTCGACCATCTGCGGGTGGCGCTGTCCGTGGGAGTCCAGTCGATGGTCCGCTCGGACCTCGCCGGCGCCGGGGTGATGTTCACCCTCGACCCCGAGAGCGGCTTCCCGAACGTCGTCGTGGTCAGCGCGGCGTGGGGGCTCGGCGAGACGGTGGTCAGCGGACGGACGGACCCCGACGAGTACACCGTCTTCAAACCGTCCCTGAAGGACGCCGCCCTCGACCCCGTCATCGATGTTCGCCTCGGTGCCAAGCGCCGCAAGGCCGTTTATGCCCAGGGCGGGCTGACCGAAACGGTCGACACCACCCCCGAGGAAAGGGCGGGACGCGTCCTGACCGACGCCGAGGTACGCCGGCTCGCCGAGTGGGCCGTGGCGGTCGAGGAGCACTACGGGTGCCCGATGGACCTGGAGTGGGCCAAGGACGGGACGACCGGAGAGCTGGCCATCGTCCAGGCCCGGCCGGAAACCGTGCAGTCCCGCAGGCGCTCCGCGACCCTGCGCCGCTGCCGGCTGACCGGCATGCCCGGACAGGTGCTCGTCGAGGGCACCGCGGTCGGCGAGGCGATCGGAGCCGGACCCGTGTGCCGTCTGGACACGCCTGTGGACCTCGAACGATTCCCGGCGGGCGGCGTACTCGTCACCTCCATCACGGACCCGGACTGGGAACCGATCATGAAGAGGGCTGCCGCGATCGTCACCGATCACGGGGGCCGCACCTCCCACGCGGCGATCGTCAGCCGCGAACTCGGCGTTCCCGCCGTCGTCGGCACGGCAAGCGCCACGCTGGTCCTGGAAGACGGGGCCGAGGTCACCGTCTCGTGCACGGAGGGCAGCCGCGGCAAGGTGTACGCGGGCCTGGTGCCGTACGAGGAGACCGAGACCGATCTCGCGGCTCTTCCCGCCACCCGGACCCGCGTGATGCTCAACCTGGCGGACCCGTCGGCGGCCTTCCGCTGGTGGCGGCTGCCGGCGGACGGCGTCGGCCTCGCCCGCCTGGAGTTCATCGTCGCCCACCAGGTCAAGGTCCACCCCATGGCCCTGCTGCACCCCGAGCGGCTGGACACGGGCGACCGCTGCGCCGTCGACCAGCTCACCGAGGGCCGTCTCGACCGCACCCGGTACTTCACGGACCGCCTTGCGTACGGCATCGCCCGGATCGCCGCCTCCCGGTGGCCGGACCCCGTCATCGTGCGCACCAGCGACTTCAAGACCAACGAGTACGCCAAACTCCTCGGCGGCCGGCCGTTCGAGCCGGTCGAGGCCAACCCGATGATCGGATGGCGGGGAGCCAGCCGCTACTACAGCGACGGCTACCGGGAGGGATTCGCCCTCGAATGCAGGGCCCTGCGCCGGGTCCGCGACGAGATGGGGCTGACCAACGTCATCGTCATGATCCCCTTCTGCCGCACGCTGAAGGAAGCCGACAAGGTCCTCGACGTGATGGCCGGTGAAGGGCTCCGGCGGGGCGAGAACGGGCTCAAGGTCTACGTGATGGCCGAGATCCCCGCCAACGTCCTCCTCGCCGGGGACTTCGCGGAACGCTTCGACGGCTTCTCCATCGGCAGCAACGACCTCACGCAGCTCACCCTGGGCGTGGACCGGGACTCCGAAGCGCTCGCCGACGTCTTCGACGAGAACGATCCGGCTGTCACCAGCCTGATCGGCCTGCTCGTCCCGCGGGCCCAAGCCGCGGGACGCCCCGTGGGCCTGTGCGGTCAGCGCCCGAGCGATGACCCCGCCTTCGCCGCCTTCCTCGTCGGTGTCGGGATCGACTCGGTCTCCGTGGCCCCGGACAGCTTCGCCGCCGTCAAACAGCACGTGGCCGCGGCCGAGGAGGGACGCCACGGCGGGGACCGAACGGCCCCGGCCGGGATCCGTCCGGCCCATGCGCAGCCGCCGTCGGCAGCGTGACAGTGGCATCGGCCCACAAGGACGAGACGAGGAGGCTGCGCCATGACCGCCAAGAAGGTCCTGGTCGCCTACGGGACCCAACACGGAGCCACCGCGGGGATCGCCGAGCAGATCGGCAGGACCCTCCGCGAAGACGGCCTCGATGCCGTGGTGCTGCCCGCGGGCAAGGTCCACGACGTCCGCGCCTACGACGCCGTCGTCCTCGGCGGCTCCCTCTACGCCGGCCACTGGAGCGGCAAGGCCAAGCGCTGCGCCGAACGCAACGCCGAGTCCCTGCGGCACCGTCCCGTATGGCTGTTCAGCAGCGGCCCGCTCGACCGGTCGGCGGAGGAACAAGACATCCCCCCGGTCCCCGCGGTCGCCCGGCAGATGCAACTCATCGGCGCGCGCGAACACAAGACGTTCGGCGGCAGTGTCACGGCCGGTACCCCCGGGCTCGTCGCCCGGTCGATGCTCCGCCAGGGAAAGGGCGGGGACTATCGCGCTCCCGAGCGCATTCAGGCCTGGGCACACCACATCAGCAGCGAACTCACAGCCGCCTGACCAGGGCGGTCCGCCACCGGTACCCGCGCAACGTGGAGGTGAGCCATGGACGACGATCGGACTGCCGGGGTGGGGGGCAATCCGCTCCGGCGCAGCGCCGACCGCACGCGCACCCGCCTGCATGCGGCCTTCGCCGTCACGTGCCTCCTCGCCGTGATCTGCGGCATCGCCGTCGGCCGGGCAGCCTGGACCGACGCCGGCCGTGCCGCCGAGATCCTGGCGGTGCACCGGCACGTCGTCACGGCCACCGCCGTCGACGCAACCAGCTATCGTACCGGTCCGCGCCCGGGCGAGCGTCCCATCGTGGTAGCCCCCGTCACCTGGCAGTATCCCGACGGCCGCAGGCATGCGGACACGGTCCCCGTTCCGGCGCAGACGCGCAAGGGCGACACCGTCCGGGTCTGGGTCGACGACCGGGGCGACGCCGCCACGGCTCCCCCGGTGACCGCTGACCTCGCCATGCGTGCCTTCGGTCTCGGCACCGTGGTGTTCGCCGGGATCGCGCTTCTCGCAGGAGCTCTCGTCCGCCTGGGGATCCGGTTCGTCGATGCCCGCAGCGCCCGGGCCTGGGAATCCGAATGGGAGGACGTCGAGCCCGTCTGGACCGGCCGTCCGCACCCCGGCCACGGAGCGGACGATGGCTGACGGTCTCACCGACAGGGGGCTCGCTCCGGACCTCGTGCCCGATCCTCTGGAGCCCCTTCCGTTGCTCCGCAGGGAACTCCACACGGGGCCTTCGGGGCTGTCGAGCCGGGAAGCGGCGCGGCGGCTTGCGGTCTACGGGCCGAACGAGGTCCGCCCCGCCGCGCAGACCGGCGTCCTTCGCGAACTCCTGCGCCAGCTGGCCCACCCGCTGGCGCTGCTGCTGTGGGCGGCCGCCGCGCTCGCGTTCATCGCCGGCATCGACGTCCTCGGCTGGGCGATCATCGCCGTGGTCCTCGTCAACGCCGCGTTCGCGCTCGTCCAGGAACGGCAGGCCGAGAAGGCCGTCGAGACCCTGGCCCGCTACCTCCCGGCGCAGGCACGGGTGATCCGTGACGGGGAGCCACGGCACGTCCCGGCCCGGGACCTGGTCCCCGGCGACCTCATCGTCCTGGAGGAGGGCGACCGCATCGCCGCCGACGCCCGACTGACCGAAGGCGGAATCGAAGCGGACCTGTCCATGCTGACGGGGGAGTCCACACCGGTGGAACGGCTGGCCGGTCCCGGCCTGCAGGCGGTCCCGGTGCTCCAGGAGCCGAACCTCGTCTTCAGCGGCACCAGCGCCACCGAAGGGCAGGCCCGGGCGATCGTCTTCGCCACCGGGGACCACACTCAGCTCGGCCGGATCGCCGCCCTCAGCCAGCGCACCCGGCGCGAACCCAGCCCGCTGGAGAAGCAGGTCAAGAAGGTCGCCTGGCTGATCGCGGCGGTCGCCGTCGCCATGAGTGCCGTCTTCCTCGTGACCGGCGTCGCTGTGGGCCTTCCGCTCACCGACTCGCTGATGTTCGCCATCGGCCTGCTCGTCGCCAACGTGCCCGAAGGGCTCCTGCCGACGATCACCCTCGCCCTCGCCGTCGGCGTCCGGGTCCTCGCCCGACAGGGCGCGGTGATCAAGCGGCTCAGCGCCGTGGAGACTCTCGGTTCCACCAACGTCATCTGCACCGACAAGACCGGCACCCTCACCCGCAACGAGATGCGCCTGCACGCGCTATGGACGCCGGAGCACGGCACGGAGCCCGGGCCGGGTGACACCGCGCTGGTCCGGGCGGCGGCCCTGTGCACCACCGTCGCGCGCGAGACCGACGGGCAATGGCACGGCGACCCGACCGAAATCGCCCTCGTGGACGGAGCGGCGCAGCGCGCCGTCCCGGTGGATCCGGCCGACCGGGACGCCCATGGCCGCGCCTGCTTCCGCTTCGATCCCCGGCTGCGCCTGATGTCGGTGGTCCGGGCGACGGACCCGGGCCGCCTCCGGGTCATCACCAAGGGAGCTCCAGAAGCCGTCCTGCCCCTCCTGACGGGCGGGCAGCCGATCCGGCAGGCGCAGGACGCAGTGGACGCCCTGGCCGGGGCGGGCATGAGGGTACTGGCCGTCGCGGAGCGGGAACTGCCGGACGGTGCCGACGTCCCGTCGCGGCGGCAGCAGGCCGAACGGGAGCTGCGCCTCCTGGGCCTTGTCGGCCTGTACGACCCGCCGCGTCCGGAAGTCGCCGCCGCGGTCGAACGCTGCCACCAGGCAGGGCTGACCGTCCACATCGTCACCGGCGACAACGGAGCCACAGCCGCCGCCGTGGCCCGGTCCGTAGGCATCGGCGTACCGGACCTGCGGGTGATCGCCCAGTCCGAGGCGATCGACGACCACGAACTCGACCACCTGCTGCGGCTACCCGGCACGGAGATCGTCTTCGCCCGCTCCTCACCCGAGACAAAACTGAAGGTGGCCGACGCCCTGCGGGCTCACGGGCAGATCGTCGCCATGACCGGCGACGGGGTCAACGACGCGCCCGCTCTCCACCGTGCTCACATCGGCGTCGCCATGGGACGCTCGGGTACGGACGTGGCACGAGAAGCCTCGACCATGATCCTGACCGACGACAACTTCGCCACCATCGTCACGGCGATCGAATCGGGCCGACGCGTCTACGACAACGTCCGCAAGTTCATCGTCTACATCTTCGCCCACCTCACACCCGAGGTCGTTCCCTTCCTGGTGTTCGCCCTGTCCGGCGGCACCGTCCCCCTGCCGCTCACCGTGCTCCAGATCCTCGCCATCGACCTCGGTACCGAGACCCTCCCCGCTCTCGCCCTGGGACGCGAGCGCGCCGAACCAGGGGTCATGGCACGCCCGCCCCGGCCCAGCAGCCAGGGAGTGATCAACAAAGACATGCTGGTCCGCAGCTGGGGCTGGCTCGGCACCGTGTCCGCCATCCTGGTGATGACAGCCTTCTTCTACGTGTTGTGGCGGGCGGGCTGGCATCCTGGCGACCCCACCGGTCCGGGCACCCCGCTCCACCACTCCTACCTCACCGCCACCACCGCCACCTTCGCCGGCATCGTCACCTGCCAGGTCGGAACGGCGATGGCGGCCCGCACCGACCACGCCGCCCTGCGCGACATCGGCCTCTTCACCAACCCTCTTCTGCTCGCCGGCATCGCCTTCGAACTGGCCTTCACCGCGGCGCTCGTCTACGCGCCCCCGCTCCAGCACATCTTCGGCACCGCCGCCCTGCCCCTGGACGTCGTCCTCCTCATAGCCCTCTTCCCGCCGCTGGTCTGGGGAACGGACGAAATCCGCCGCTGGGCCCGGCGCCGTCACCACACCTGAAGCACCGGAGGAACACCATGTCCCACACCACCGAGTGGAAGACCCGCGTCTACCTCTTCGAGGAGGACGGCACCACCAAGGTCCGCGTCGAACTCGACACCGGCTCAAACCGGCTCACCGGGCACGGAACCGCCCGCTGCAACCCCACGGACAAGGACGTCCCCGAGATCGGTGACGAACTCGCCGCCGCCCGCGCCCTGGAGGACCTCGCCCACCAACTGAAGCGCATTGCCCACCGCGACATCGTCGGTTCCGGAGCGCCGCCGCAGGCGGACTCCCTCAAACCCTATGGCGGCTGGATGGACGGCGCGGCAGTCCGGTGAACGAGTCTGGCCGACGTCGAACCGCGTCACCGCGCACGTCTCTCGAAGACCATGCCGCCGCAGGGGCGCAGGCCGGGGGCGCCGGCACGGACGACGTGCCGGCGATCGAGGTGACCGGCCTGACCAAGAAGTACGGAGACGTCACGGGCGTCGACCGCCTCAGCCTGACCGTGCGGACCGGGGAGGTCTTCGGCTTCCTCGGACCGAACGGGGCCGGGAAGACCACCACTCTGCGGTGCCTCACCGGCCTCCTGCGGCCGACCGCGGGCCGCGTCAGGGTGCTCGGGCTGGACCCGTTGGGCGAGCGCCTCCGTCTCGCACCCCGGATCGGATACCTGCCGGGCGAGCTGCGGCTGTACCCCGAACTCTCCGGAACGGAGACCCTCGACCTGCTGTCCGCCCTTCAAGGCGCTCCAGTGCCCCGTCGCGGCGAGTTGTGCGACCGGCTGGGGCTGACCACGCCGATTCTCACCCGCCCCGTCTCCGGCTACTCGCGCGGCATGAAGCAGAAGCTCGGGCTGGTGCAGGCCCTCCAGCACGATCCGCTCCTGGTCGTGCTGGACGAACCGACCGAAGGCCTCGACCCATTGGTACAAGAGACGTTCTTCGCCCTGCTGCAGGACGCGTCGGCCGCCGGACGGACGGTTCTGTTGTCCAGTCACATCCTGCCGGAGGTGCAGCGCACCTGCGGCCGGGTCGCGATCGTGCGCGACGGACGGCTGGTGACGGTGGAAAGCGTGGCCGGGCTGCGCGAGGCGCGCGCCCGACGGATCCGGCTGACCTTCGACGACGGGCAGGGGCCCCGGCCCTTGGGCGCCGCCGAACTCTGGGCTCCGCAGTGGCAGGGCGACCGGGTGGACCTGCTCGTGCCGCCGAGCGAGGTGGTGGGTGCGCTGCGTGGACTGCTCGCCCTGCACGTGGCTGACGTCACGGTCGAGGAAGCGGGACTCGACGAGGCGTTTCTCGACCTCTACCGCGACGGCGGCCCGGAGGAGGAGGCATGAAGAAACGGTGGCCCCTGTTCTGGCTCGCCCTCCATCGGCGGCGCAGGATGCTGGGGGCCCTGCTGCTGGGGATGATCGCCTTCGAGGCGCTCATCGTCGTGGTGGCAGGCGCCCTCGCTCCGGGCGATCTGTTCTCCTCCGGGGGAAAGGGCCCGCCGTCCGCCTACCAGGCGTTCAGCGGCTCCAGCGGCAGCGTTTCGATCGCGAGCTACCCGGGGTTGCTGGGCGCCGGCCTCACCCACCCCTTCTGGATCGCCATGCAGCTCACCGCGATCGGTTCGCTCGCCGCAGCCGCTGTGGCGGCGGACGTGGAATCGGGAACGGTGGAGCTGGTGATGGTACGGCCCGTCAGCCGCATCCGGTTGCTGGCCGAGAGGACCGCAGCGCTGCTGGCCGTGGTGCTGGCCCTGAACGCGGCTGCGACAGTCACGGTTGCGGCCGGCGTGGCGCTGTCCCCCGGGATTCACCGGGTGGTGCCGCTGAGCGGGGTCTTCGCCGCAGGGTTCATGGGCATCGGCTTCGCCCTGTGCATGATCGGCCCGGCCATGGCCGTGTCGGCGGCAGGCCGCCGGCGGTCACAGGTGATCGGCGCGACCATCGCCATCGCAGCGGTGGGATTCGCCGTCAACTTCATCGCGCTCGCCTGGGCGCCGGCGGCGCCCCTGAGGTTCCTGAGCCCGTTCCACTACTACACCCCGGGCGACGCCCTGGCCGAAGGCGGTGTCCTGTGGCCGCAGTTCTGGATCCTGGCGGGAGTCGGGCTGGTCGGTCTGGTGCTGGCCCACGTCCTCCTCCGCCGCCGGGACCTCGCTCCCTGACGCGGCTGCCGCGCCGCTAGCGCGGTGGGCCGTGGCCGGGACACAGGTCAGTCTGTTGTCGACGTCGACGACCCCGTCGACGCTCTGGCACAGCCGTACGATCACGGGCAGCAGTTCCGCGCGGTGCACTGTGCCACTGAGCGTCACCAACCCGTCCTCCACACCGACAGTGATCGAAGAAGGCGCTATTCGCAGGACGCGTGTGAGGACCTCTTCCACGATCTCCTCCTGGATGGCGTGGTCATGGCGGAGGAACAGCCGGATCAGATCGCTGCGGCTGAGCACGCCGGTGATCCGCCCATTCGCGTCGACGACCGGCAGGCGTTTGACCCCGTGGCGTTGCATCACCCGGGCGGCGCGTACCACGCTCCACCCGGGGCGGGCCGTCACGGCCGGGCTGGTCATGAGGTGCTCGGCGGTCGACGTGCCGCTCGGAGAGCGCCGGCGCAAGAGGTCGGCCTCCGATACGACTCCGACCGGGCGCCCCATGCCGTCCACGACCGGCACGGCGGTGATGTCGTATTCCCGCAGCAGCCGGGCGATCTCCTTGAAGGCCGTGGCGGGACGGACCGTGACGGCGGTGGGCGTCATCAGCTCCGCGACGCTGCGGTGCCTCATGGGCGCGCCCCCTTCATTCGGATGCCGGGACCGTGAAGTCGGTCTTGACGTCCACGACCCCCGGCACGGTGCCCAGCGCGCGGACCAAGACGTCCTCCATCGCAGGATCCGGGATGGAGCCATGCAGGTAGACGACGCCGCCGGCGACGTGCACGTGGACCGCCGCCGAGCCGCGCGGAATCAGCTGGCGCCCCAGCAGCTCACGGACCTCGGTGCCGATGTCCGCGTCAGGGCGCAGATACACCTTCAACAGGTCGCCGCGGCTGACGACGCCGACCAGCTGGCCGTCGCCGTCCACCACAGGCAGGCGCTTGAGGTGGCGGCGCGCCATGACGCGGGCCGCCGCCCGGATGGTGGAAGTCGCCGGTACCGTCACGGCGGGGCGGGTCATCAGCCGCTCGGCGGTGGTCGCGCGGTCCGGAACGGATGCCTGGCTGCTGACCAGCAGGTCGGCTTCGGAGACCACCCCGGCCACGTGTCCCTCTCCGGTCAGAACGGGGAGGACGCTGATGTTCCACATGCGCATCGTCTCCACGATGTCCTTGAACGCGGTTGTGCGGTCGACGGAGACGGCCGCCCTGCTCATGACGTCGGCCACGGTGGGCAGGTGCTCCATGACGCTCCTCGGTGCTCGATCGGGCACGGACACTTCGGGGGACGCCCCGTCGGACATCGGGTCGTGATCTCCAGGTCCGGGTGGTGCCCGCGCAGTTCCTCCGCCGCTTCGGTCACGGCGCGGTCCGCCCATGTGTCCGCACTCTGTGGGCCGACGCCGGGGAGAAGCGGGTCGAGCAGCCAGTCGACGGCGTGGACGAGCCTGAGCGGAACCTGCCGCAGAAGGGCTCCGCGCGCCGCCCGGCGTGCCGCCGTACGGCTCTCGTCGGAGCCGTCGACCCCGGCTGTGACGTGGTTCTTCATGAGTGCAGTTCTTCCGGGTGACGGGCGTGACCGGTTACCCGGGCATGGCGTGGTGACCGGCGCGGGTGTTTGCCGGATCGTCGGGGCGGGCGGTGATGCGCGGTGCGACGGCCACGACCCCGTCGATCCGTTCGACGAGGGCGATGAGCACGGGGAGCCGGCTCCGATCGTGCACGGTGCCCTCCAGGGTGACGATTCCGTCCACGACGTGCACCTCCACAGCTTCAGCGGATATGTCGGCCAGATCCGTGAGTGCATCCTGGACCCGTCGGCGTATCTCCGCGTCCGGGCGCAGGAACGTTCGAAGGAGGTCGCGCCGGGTGACGATGCCGACGAGGCGGTCCTCGACGTCGACGACGGGCAGCCTTTCGATACCGCGCCTGGTCATCAGCCGGGCGGCTGATCCCACTGTCTCTTCGGCGTGGACGGTGACGGCCGGGGCGGACATGAGGTCGCGCGTCGTAGGGGGCCGGGAGGGCGGCGCGACGATCTGTGCCCCCGGCCCGGGTACCGCGGCGCTGCGGGCGAGCAGGTCGGTCTGTGAAACGACGCCCACGACGTGGTCCTCGTCGTCCAGCACCGGCAGACCCGAGACGTCGTACTGGGCCAGGAGCTTCGCGACCTCCTTGAAGGGGGTGTCGGGCGTCACGGAAGCGACCTCGTCGGTCATCAGGTCTGCCACCTTGATGTGCTTCATGAGGCTCCTCCTGCCGTTCCGGAGCGCGTGCGGCCGATGCCCTGTGTGCGTGGTGCCTTTCACATTCCGCCGGAGCGGAGGAAGAAGCGAGGGCCGAACGGCCCCGCCCGGGGACCGGACGGGCCACCCGCCACGGGCCGGTCCCGCCGTCCGGCGATGGGGACCTTTGGTCCCGCAGGCGGTCCCGGGCGGCCCTCCTGCCAGGGTGTCGTGGCCGCCAGTGTGGTGGGTGTCCCCATCGGCTTCTCGGTTGGGAGTCATCGTGGAAAGCACCATCCGTACTCCGGACAGCAGCTCGGTCACCGTCGGTGTCGACGGTTCCGAGCCGGCGCGCCGCGCCGCCCTGTGGGCCGCGGGGGAGGCCGTACGCCGGGGCCGTCCGCTCCACATCGTCTACGGCGCGGACACCGACGGCAGGGCCTTGTACGTGTCCGTGGAGACGATTGAAAAGGTCCGGGCCGCCGGCCGGGAACTGCTGGACGACACGGCGAAGGCCGTGGCCGCCGAGTATCCGGGTCTGAAAGTGACCACGGAGTTCAGCCGATCGGACGCCGTCACCAGCCTGAAGCGGGCCGGCGGCCTCTCCAGCACGATCGTCGTCGGCAACCGCGGCCTGGGCGGCTTCGACTCGCTCATGCTCGGCTCCGTCGGACTGGGCATCGCAGCCGTCGCCCACACTCCCGTCGTCGTGGTCCGCGGCGACACCGAGGCGGAGGAACGGGGAACCGTCCTGGCCGCCGTCCGCGACGAGCATGACCTCGTGTGTGCCCGCTACGCCGCCCACGAGGCCGAGCTGCGCAAGGCGTCCCTGAGGCTGCTGCACGTCTGGAACATCCTCCAGTCGGTCGGCGTCGTCGCCCCCATGCTCGACACCGTCGACGCCATCGGCGGGGAGCACGAAGAGGCCATGCGGGCCGTCACCGACACGATCCGTGCCGAGTTCCCGGACCTGACCGTCGACAGCGAGGGGGAGAAGAGCTTCTCCGTAGCCGCGGTCCTGGTCGAGGCGAGCCGCCACGCCGACCTTCTGGTCATGGGTGGCCGCCGCAACCCCACCCCGCTCGGGCTCTCCCGCGACCTCGGCAGGGTCACGCACAGCCTGGTGCACCACGCCCACTGCCCCGTCCTGCTCATTTCCCGGTTCGGGGACGACTCGGGGAGCGGGTCATGACCGCGGCGCGGGACGGTGCTCGCGGCATCGTCGTGGGGATCGACCCGAACCGGGACTGGCATCTTCCCCTGGCCTGGGCGGCCGACGAGGGATTCCGTCGTCGGCTTCCCCTCCGCCTCGTGCTGGCCGTCCCGCCCCAGCACGACACTCAGCACGTCGACGACACCCCACGGCAGGCCGCTCTGCGGGGCGCGGGCACCGAGAGACTGGAGCAGGCCCGGGACTGGGTCGGCGAACGGCATCCCGAGCTGGCGGTGGCCACCGATCTGCGGGGCGGGTTTCCCGCCCCTGTCATCGCGGCGATGGCCGGGCAGGCCCGTATGGTCGTCCTCGGTTCCCGGCACCTGGGCCGCGTCGCGGAGGTGCTCAGCGCCGGATCGCTCGTGCTCCCGGTGACGGCGCAGGCTTCCTGCCCCGTCGTCGTCGTGGGCGACGCCGAACACATCACGCAGCGGCCGCTGTACATCGTCGTCGGCATCGACGGGAGCAGCGCCTCGGCCGCAGCACTCGAGTTCGCGTTCGACGAGGCGGACCTGCGTGGAGCGCAGGTACGGGCCGTCTCCGTGTGGCAGCCGCCGGTCTTCCTGCTGCACGACGAAGAAGCAGCCCTCCAGGCGCAGCGAGCCCTGCTGGCCGAGACCACCGCCGGGTTGTCCGAGAAGTATCCGGACGTGCTCCTCACGCACGAGGTGCTGGTCGGCCATCCCGTCGAGGAACTGGCGCGGGCGGCCGAGCACGCTCTGGCGGTCGTCGTGGGCCGCCGCGGCCGAGGCGGCTACACCGGCATGCGGCTGGGATCCACGGTGCACGGTCTGCTGCACCGGGCGTACTGCCCGGTCATCACCGTCCCCACCGGATGAGGCAGACATGACCAGCCGCACGACCGACGCACCGGCCCCCCGCGCCCCGGGCCGCCCGGGGCTGACGCAGGCCGAGGCCGAACGCCGGCTGGCCCACCACGGCCGTAACGAGGTACCCCCGCCCAGGCCGACACCCCTGTACCGCAGGGTGCTGGCGCAACTGCGAGATCCGCTGATCATGGTGCTGCTGGGTGCCGCCCTGCTCACCGTCGGGATCGGGGACTACGCCGACGCCCTCGTGATCGGACTCGTGGTCGTCGTCAACACCACCGTGGGAGTGGTGCAGGAGGTCCGGGCGGACCGTGCCGTCGCCGCGCTCTCCGCCCTCTCGGCTCCGCACGCCCGGGTGCTGCGGGACGGCGTCGCCCACGAGGTCGCCGCGGCCCTCGTGGTGCCCGGTGATCTCCTGCTGCTGGGCGAGGGCGACATCGTCGCCGCCGACGCCGAGCTCGTCGAGGCATCCGCGCTCCTGGTGGACGAATCCATGCTCACCGGCGAGTCCGTGCCCAACGACAAGGCGCCGGGGGATCTGGTGTCCGCCGGTACCGTCGTTGTCCGCGGTCGTGGGAACGCCACCGCCACGGCCACAGGTCCCGCGAGCGCGCTCGGCCGCATCGCCGCGCTGCTGGACGGCGACGGCCATGAGGCGACCCCGCTGCAGCGCAGGCTGGCCTCCCTCGGCCGCGTTCTCGCCCTGGTCACCATCACCCTGTGCGTGCTCTTCTTCGCCCTGGGGCTGGTACGCGGTCTCGCACCGGACACGATGGCCGTCACCGCCATCAGCCTGGCCGTCGCGGCCGTGCCCGAATCCCTCCCGGCCGTGGTCACCCTCGCCCTGGCCCTCGGCGCCCGACGGATGGCGGCCAGAGGGGCTCTCGTCAGGCGCCTGCCGGCCGTCGAGACGCTGGGCTCGGTGAGCGTGCTGGCCACGGACAAGACCGGCACCCTCACCGAGGGCCGCATGGTCGTCCAACACCTGTGGACCCCTTCCGGGGCCGCCGACGTATCGGGCAGCGGCTACGACCCCCACGGAGAACTGACCCGCGACGGCCGCCCCCTGACAGCCGCGCAGCTTCGACCGCTGCGGGAACTCCTCACCACGGCAGCCCTGTGCAACGACGCCGTCCTCAAGCCGCCAGAAGACGGAGCGGAGACATGGATGGCGGTGGGCGATCCCATGGAGGCTGCGCTGCTGGCCGCCGCCGCCAAGGCCGCCTGCCCCGACCCGGCCAAGTTGCGCCGGGACTGTCCCCGGATCGCGGAAGCACCCTTCGACAGCATGCGCAAGCGCATGACCACCCTGCACCACCTGCCCGACGGGAACGTGCTGGTCTGCCTCAAGGGGGCCCCCGAGGCCGTCCTCACCCCCTCCGTGCTCGCCGAACCGCACGGGCTGCTGGAACAGGCCCGTGAGCAGGCCGCCGCACTGGCTCGTGAAGGATTCCGCGTCCTGGCGGTGGCTGGCACGGAGCGGCTCTGGCAGCCGCTGCCCGCCACCGAAGCGGAGCGGGACCTGCGCCTCCAGGGCCTGATCGCGATCAGCGACCCGCCGAAAGCCGCGGCCTTCGCGACCCTCGCGGCCTGCCGGGCGGCCGGCATCACCCCCGTGATGATCACCGGGGACCATCCGGCTACGGCACGCGCCATCGCCGAGCGCACCGGCCTCCTCCGGGACGGCGAGGCCGGTGAGATCCTCACCGGCGCCCAACTGGCCGCCGCGCCCGACACCGACCTCACCGGCGTCAGGGTCTTCGCCCGCACCGACCCCCAGCAGAAGCTGGACATCGTGCACGCCTGGAGGGCGCACGGAGCGGTCACCGCCATGACCGGGGACGGCGTCAACGACGGCCCGGCCCTGCACCAGGCCGACATCGGGGTCGCCATGGGCGCCCGCGGTACGGAGGTGGCCCGCCAGGCCGCCGATCTCGTCCTCACCGACGACGAACTCGCCACCGTCGTCACCGCGGTCGAGGAGGGCCGCAGGGTCTACGACAACATCCGCCGCTTCCTCGTCTACGCCATGGCCGGGGGCGCCGCCGAGATCCTCGTGATGCTGATCGGCCCCCTGCTCGGCCTGCCCCTCCCGCTGCGAGCAGGACAGATCCTGTGGATCAATCTGCTCACCCACGGCCTGACGGGCGTGGCCATGGGCGCGGAACCCGTCTCGCCGCAAGCCATGCGACGGCCGCCGAGGCCGCCCGGACAGCACATCCTGGCCGCCGGCGTGTGGCAGCGCCTCCTCGTCCTGGCCTCCGCCGTGACCGTGGTCAGCCTGCTCGCGGGCGTGGCCGCCCGCGCCCTGGACCTGCCCTGGCAGAGTGTGCTCTTCCTGGCCCTGCTCGCAGCCCAGCTGGGCGTGGCGCTCGGCCTGCGGGCCCGTCTGCTGACCAGGGCGAACCTCTTCCTGCCCGTCTCGGTGGCCGGATCGGCCGTACTGGCGATGGCCGCCCTGTACGTGCCGGCTCTGCAATCGCTGCTGGACACCCAACCTGTGGGCTGGACCGGGCTCTGGCTCGCATCGGCCGCGGCTATCGCGGCATTCGTGGCCGCCCGCGCCCTACGGGGTGCGTTTCGCAGAAGGGCATGATCATGGACACGTTCGCACTGCACTACGGGCCGGGGGTCCATGCCGACGTCGGCGACCAGATCGTCGTCGGTGGCCCGAGCGTCGGCAAGCCCGGCCGGGACGGCGAGGTCGTCGCCCTGCACCACCCGGACGGCACTCCGCCCTACGACGTCCGCTGGTCCGACACCGGACGTACCACCGTCTTCTTCCCCGGCCCGGACGCCCACGTCAGGCACCTGCACGAGGGCCCAGGGCACTCCGCTGACGCAGGTGGGGCCGCGCGATAGCCCGTAGGCGTACCTGAAGCCGCCGCCGGGCGGGGCTACGGTGGAGTTGTGGTCCTCTCACCGTAGCCTTCGGCCGGAGGTGGCGCATGAGCGTGGACGACCGCTTCGCGGGCGGCGGCCTGCCGCGGCTGCGGCTGGACGAACTCCTCGACGAACTCCAGGCACGCATCGACGAGGTCCGTGGAACCCGCGACCGGTTGAACGGGCTTCTGGAAGCCGTCATGTCCATCGGACGGGAACTGGACCTGCCGCAGGTGCTGCACGGCATCGTCGAGGCCGCGGTCGTGCTGGTGGACGCCGAGTACGGCGCCCTCGGCGTCATCGGCGAGGACGAGAAGTTGGCCGAGTTCCTCCCGGTCGGCATCTCCGACGAACTGCGCGCGGAGATCGGCGACCTCCCCTCGGGCCACGGCATCCTGGGCGAACTGATCCGCCACCCGGAACCCCTGCGTCTGCCAGAGCTCTCGGAGCACCCCGCCTCCTACGGCTTCCCTCCGCACCACCCGCCGATGCACTCCTTCCTCGGCGTCCCCGTCCGGGTCCGCGCGGAGGTCTTCGGCAACCTCTACCTCACCGAGAAGCGCGGCGGAGTGGACTTCGACGCCGAGGACGAGGCGGTGCTGTCCACCCTCGCCGTCGCCGCCGGCATCGCCATCGAGAACGCCCGCCTCTACGAGGAGGTCAGCCTGCGCGAACGCTGGCTGGCTGCCAACTCCGACATCACCAGCGCCTTGCTCTCCGGAGCTCCCGAGCGCGAGGTCCTCGAAGGTGCGCTGGAGCGCGCGAAGTGTTTGACCAGGGCCGATCTGGGTGTCTTCTACCTCCTGGGAACCGGAGGAGAGCTGAAGGGGTCCCTTGCGCTGGGGGAGGGGGCCGAGGCGCACCGCGGGATCGTCCTACCCAGTGCCCGAGGCACCCTCGCCGAGGCGGCTCTGGACCGGAACGGCCTGATCATGGTCAAGGACGTGGAACACGACGACCACGTCACGGTGCAGCCGGAGCGATGGAAGGGTTTCGGACCGGCCGTCGCCGTCACCGTCAGCACCGAGGAGAAACTCAGCGGCGTTCTCATCCTGGCGCGCCGCCAAGGCGCCCCCGCCTTCACCACCCCGGAGGTCGCCGCGCTGCCCGGGTTCGCCGGTCAGGCGGCCCTGGCGCTGGAGCTCGCCGACCGCCGTCGCGACGTCGAGCAGATGAGCATGCTGGAGGACCACGATCGCATCGCCCGCGACCTGCACGACCTCGCCATCCAGCGTCTCTTCGCCACCGGTATGACCCTGCAGAGCGCCCAGCGGTTCGTCGATCATCCAGAGGCCTCCGAACGGCTCGCCCGCGCCGTCGACGACCTCGATGCCACCATCAAGATCATCCGCTCCACCATCTTCGGGCTCCGGGAGCACACGGACCGGGGTACCGGCTCGCAGTTGCGCTCCGGCGCCGTCCGGACCCTGGACGAGGCAGCGGCCGGGCTGGGCTTCGCGCCCGCGCTGCGCATGGAAGGGCTGATCGACACCGACGTACCGCCGGCCGTGGCGGACGAGGCCCTCGCCGTACTCGGAGAGGCCCTGTCCAATGTCGCCCGCCACGCCCGCGCCGGCCGGGCGGAGGTCGCCATCGTTGCCGCAGAAGGCGTACTGACGCTCACCGTGACGGACGACGGTGTCGGTATGCCCGAGGGCCACCGGCGCCGCAGCGGCCTCGGCAACCTCGCCGAACGGGCCGTAAGACTCGGAGGCAGGATGGAGGTCGGCGGGCGGGAACCAGGGGCGCGCGGCACCCGCTTGGTGTGGGAGGTGCCTCTGTCCCCGCCGGGTCTGTGATCACTGCGACGGTCCGGGGCCAGTTCGCCACCGGCGATGCAGGTGGTGTCACAGGAAGCTTCCGCTGCCGTACGGCGCGTACAGGTCGAGCAGGCGGGTCCGGGTGGCCTGCAGCCGGTGGGCGAGGACCTGCCCGACCCAGTGGCCGACGGCGGAACCGAAGACGGGATCGGAATCCATCAGCATCCGGACGCTCCCGGCATCGAACTCGTACGCGCGCACAGGAGTCATCGCCTCCGCGCCCAGCCGCCAGGCGTACGGCCTGAACAGCCAGGAACAGCCGACGAGTTCGCCGGGACCGAGGCTTTCGACGACCGCCGCGCGCCGACCGGGCACGTGGACGTCCAGAGTGACGGTGCCGGACCGGACGATCCAGAACCTGTCGGCGTGGCCGCCCTCACGGAACAGGCGCGTCCCTTCGTCGAAGTTGACCTCCTGGGCCATCTCCATCAGGCGGGTGCGGCAGTCCGCGGGCAGTGCCATGGCGAAGCGGGTGGGTGACGGGGTGCTCATCGACGACCTCCGATGCGAGTCCGCCCCCAGTCTCGGCGTGCCCGTATGCCCCGCGCATGGGCCCTGTGGTCCCCACCCGGGCCGCAAAAGGGACCGAACGGCCCATGGTGGAGCAGCCGCGTCATGACAGAGCCTGTCGGTACCGGGGACCGAGCGGCGAGAACGCACATCCACCGCCGGACGGCGGAGCTGCGATCCGCCCGCCGGAGGAGGCGATGACGCCATGACCACCATCAGCGGAACCGGATACCGTGCGCCTCACGGACTTCTCGATCACGCGCCTGCGATGGGCACCGACCTGGGACGCCGGCTCGCCGCCCGGCGGGCCGCGGCCGGCCTGAGCCGCGCGGACCTGGGGGATCGGTCCGGCTTCGACGCGCACTACATCACTCTTGTCGAAGAGCGCGGCGCCCTGCCTTCGATCGGGACGCTCGTCCGTCTGGCCGGTGTCCTCGGCACCACCGTCGAGGCGCTCGCGGGCAGGACCCCCGTTCCCGAAGCCGGTCCACGGGCAAAGGATCCCGCAGCCGGTACGGCCGTTCTCGACGGAGCGGAGTGCCGACGCCTGCTCGGGGTCCGGGGCATCGGACGAGTGGCGGTCTTCACCGCCGACGGCCCCGCCGTCCTTCCGGTCAACTACCTGGTCGTCGGCCAGGACATCGCCTTCCGCACCGCGGCGGACACCGTCCTGGCCCGAGCAGCCGGGACGGATGCCGCCTTCGAGGTGGAGCGGATCGACGAAGTCGCGGAACAGGCGTGGAGCGTCCTGGCCGTGGGGGTGCTCGAGACCGCCACGCACCCCGACGAGCTCCGGCGCATGGCCCGCGCAGCCCATTCCGTGCCCTGGGCCGGCGGTGAGCGCACCCGCTGGATGAAGCTCGCACCGGTCCGGTTCACAGGCCGCCGGATCGCACACCTCCAGTGAAGACGCCACACACCCGTATGCGGGGCCGAATGGTCCCGCCGCTGCCCCGACAGGCCCAAGCGGAACGTATCGCCCCAGGGGGACAGTGATGACAGAACCGTACGCAGGCGCCGGGTCGAAGGCGCTGGAGACCCAGGAGCACCCCATGTCAGGCACGCAGCCGGAGCGGAGGCGCAGCCTCTTCCCCGACCTCACCGACTGGTTCGGAGCCGACTTTCCGCGCTTCTCCATGTGGCGGTCGTCGGCCTTCGGTACCCACCCCATCCCGATCGAGGTGACCAGCAACGACAGCGCGTACACGCTCCGTGCCGAACTGCCCGGAATGGACCCCGAGAAAGACATCGAGATCACTGTGGACGGCGACGTGCTCACCGTGAGCGCCGAGCACACCGAGAGTGCGGAGGACAAGGACCACTCCGAATTCCGCTACGGGTTCTTCCGCCGCAGCGTCCGTCTCCCGGGCCGGATCCCGGCCGATGAGGTCGACGCCGCGTACGAGGACGGCATCCTGACCGTCCGCGTCGCGATGGAGGCCGAACCCCCCGTCGGCCGTCGGACCATCCCCGTCAAGCGCCCAGGGAACGAGCAGCAGGGAGAAGGGTCATGACCGGTAAAAGGGTCCTGGTCGCTTACGGGAGCAAGCACGGCGCGACCGCCGGCATCGCGGCGGAGATCGGCCGGACCCTTCGCGAGGACGGACTCGACGCCGTGGTGCTCCCCGCGGACGACGTGGACGACGTCCGCAGTTTTGACGCCGTTGTACTCGGCGGGTCCCTGTACGCCGGCCGCTGGAGCGGCAAGGCCCGGCACTGCGCGGAACGCAATCAGAACTACCTCAGGCACCGCCCCGTCTGGCTGTTCAGCAGCGGACCGGTCGACAGCTCCGCCGAGCGCCACGAGATCCCGCCCGTTCCAGCCGTGGCCGAGCAGATGGAACGGCTGGGCGCACGCGAGCACGTCACCTTCGGCGGCAGCCTCACCGCGAGCACACCGGGACTTCTCGCGAAGGCCCTGGTCCGCCACGGAAAGGGCGGTGACTTCCGCAACCCCGAGCGGATTCGGACGTGGGCCCACCACATCAGCAGTGAACTCGCCGAAGCCGCCTGAAGCACAGCCCCGCCGTCGGCGGGGCTGTGCCGTGCCCGATCGGGGGCGGAAGGGGGACCGTTCGGCCCTGGCGGCGGGCTGCGGCAGGTGGTCCTATGAAGGTGGCGGAAAGAGCCCGTCGAGGATGCGGAGGAGCGGCCGGCGGCCGTGCACCGCACGATCAGGACCCGCGAGAAGCGGGTGGACTCTTTCCGTCCTCCGGTGCGCGCGGCCCGATCTCGTCCCGCGGCCCGGGGGGCTCGTCCAGCACGCTCCAGGCGATGGGACCGAGCAGGTCGGCGACCCTTTGGAAGACGTCCATCAGGAGATCGTCCACCGTCAGCATGCCCACGACGCGTCCGCCGTCCAGGACCGGCAGACGCCGGACACCGCTGGTGCGGAACATTCGGTATGCGGCGCTGATGTCATCGTCCGCGCCGACGGTGACGGCCGGTGCGGTCATGATCTCCCGTACCGGGCTTTCGAGACCGAGGCCGGTGGCCACCCCGCGCAGCACGATGTCCCGATCGGTGACGACGCCCAGCAGTTCCTGGCCCTCCGTCACGGTGAGGCAGCCGACGCCGTGCACGACCATGCGCCGTGCCGCGTCCCTGACGGTCGTCGATCCGGTGACCCGTACCGCGGGAGCGGCCATGGCTTCCGACACCTTCACGGTCCTGTCTCCTTCCACAGGGCGTCTTCAGGCCGTTCAAGGGCAGCGCGGGCGAGGGCCGTGCAGCCCCACGAAGGGCCCGTATGGCCCCTCCGCCGTGCGGCTCGTGCACGGCAGACTGACAGCACGGACATGAACGCCCCCACTCCTGTTGCCGAGGTGAACCGTCATGGCAGTCGACATGGACCACCACGGGAGTGTTCACGGGACACGGTGGTGTGCTTCTCGGTGAAGGCGGAACTCTCGTCGGAGAACTGACGGTGCGCACCACGTGGGCCTCAAAGCAGGCAGACATCGCCGTCCAGTACGTGGGCGCGTCCGAGTGGCACGCCCTGGCCGGCAGCCCCGTCCTCTGCCCGTCCCCGGAAGCAGGGCGCTCGGTCCACCAGAGTGCGGTGGACGCGGTGCGCACCGGCGGTCCGGTTCCCTTCGAGCCATGGCCGATCCCTGCTCCGATTCCCCCGCGTGCGGATCAGACGGAGGCGCACGCCACGCCATAGGGAGATCTGGGCAGGGAGATCCGGCCTGTTCAAGGCCCCATGCCCGTGTCGTCCGTCTCCCACGCGAGGTGCGCGTCGACCCGTACGACGCCGTCCACCGTGCGACATAGGCGCTCCACGACCGGTACGAGACTGCGGAAGCGCACCACCCCGTGGAGCGTCACCCGCCCGTCCGTCACGTCGACGGAGACGGAGGCGGGATCCAGACGCAGGGTCCGCGCGAGGACCTCGCCGTAGATCTCGTGGCGGATGGCGGCGTCGTCGCGCAGGAAGATCCGCAGCAGGTCGCCACGGGTGACGATGCCCACGAGTACGTCGGATTCGTCCACGACCAGGAGCCGCTTGACCCGCTGGCTCTCCATGAGCCGGGCGGCTTCGGCCACGGTCCACTCGGGGCGGGCGCAGACGGGCGGTGCGGACATGAGTTCCTCCGCGCTCGTGCCGGCAGCCTTGTCGCTCTCCCACGGTTCGGGGCGCGGCAGCGAGCCGAACCAGTCTCCCTGGTCGGCGGGTTTCGGTAGCAGATCACCCTCGGAGATCACACCGAGAGGGCGTCCGACGGTGTCGGTGACCGCCACTGCGGACACGTCGTGTTCGCCGAGTGTGCGCACGATGTCCTTGAACGTGGCGTCGCGGGCCACCGTGACGACCTCACGGGTCATCAGCTCGCGCACTTCCCTGTGCCTCACCGCATCCTCCTTCGTCCTTGCCCGTCCGCAGTCGCGTTCAGGCTGTTGCCTTCGAGCGCAAGCGTGTTGTGACGTCCACGACCCCGGGCACCGATCGCGCGATGCTCGGCAGCACGTCGGCCAGGGCCGGATCGCGTACGTCACCGTCCAGCCCTACGACGCCGTGCTCGACGTGGATTCGCACGATCGCCGATCCCGAGGGGATCAGCCGTGTCAAGAACAGCTCACGCAGTTCTTCGGCTATGTCCTCGTCGGGGCGTAGATAGATCTTCAGCAGGTCGCCTCGGCTCACGACCCCGACAAGCCGGCCGTCGTCGTCCACCACCGGCAGCCGTTTGAAGTGTCCCCGCGCCATCAGCCGGGCGGCGCCGGCGATCGAGGTGTCCTTGGTGGCCGTCACCGGTGGAACCGTCATCAGCTGGGCGGCCGTCACGGTGTGGGACTCGTCAGTGCCCTCCGCCTTCACCAGCAGGTCGGCCTCGGACACGACACCGGCCACACGGCCCTCGGCCGAGAGCACGGGCAGGGAGCCGAAGCCCCAGCGCCGCATGGCCTGGACGATGTCGTGGACCGGCGCGTCGAGGTCGAGGGAGACGACGGCGTGCGTCATGACGTCGTTCACGGTGCGCATGTGTTTCATGGCTCCTCCAGCCGTGGATCGCCCTTCCAGCCTGCTGTTCCACGGCTGCTCGGGATAGGGCCGACCGGGTCCGTGTCATGGGCTGACCAGTCCGAGTCCGGCACTGTCTACATGGGCTCGGACTGCGCGCCTCCGGTGTGCTCGGCCACGTAGTCCGCGCAACCGTCGAGGGTGGCCAGCGCGGGATAGTCCTGTTCCGGCAGGGCCAGCCCCGTCCGGCCGCTGAGCGCCTCGACGAAGGCGAGGAAGTCCAGTGAGTCCATCTCCAGACGTTCGCGGAAGTTCCCGTTGGACGACACCACGGAGAGATCGGCGCCGGGCACGACCTCCTCGATCACGGCTTTGATCGTTTCGAGGGCCTCTTCGCGGGTCACAAGTCCTCCGGATGCTGGAGCAGGCGGTCGAGCGTGGTGAGGAAGCGGGCCCCCGTCGCGCCGTCACTGGCCCGGTGGTCGGCGGACAGGGTGGCGGTGACGGTCGGATGGAGGGCGATCATGCCGTCGACGGCCACGGGGCGGTCGGTCATCCGGCCGAGGCCGACCATCGCCACCTGGGGCGGATAGATCACGCCGAACACCGACTCGACCCCCTGGTCGCCCAGGTTGGTGACGGTGATCGTCGGGTCGGCGGTCTCCGAGGCGCGGAGCCTGCCGTGCCTGGCCCGGGAGACGAGGTCCTTCAACGTCGCCATCACATCGGTGAGGGGCATGCGGTCGGCATCGGCCAGCGCCGGAGCCACAAGACCGCCTCCGCGTACGGACACGGCGGTACCGAGCCGGACACCGGCAGCCGCGACGAAGCGGCCGTCCGTCCAGTGGCCGTTCAGTTCGGGCACCTCGCGCGCGGCCAACGCCACTGCCTTCAGCAACAGCGCAGCCGGTACGAGACGTTCGCCGACCGACCGGGTGCTGTTCTGCCGAAGCATCCACTCCAGGGCCGCAGCCAGGTCGATGGTGGTGGACAAGTAGTAGTGCGGGATCTCCCGCTTGGCGCGGGACATCAGCCGGGCAATGGCTGCGCGATCGCTCGTGGAGGCGACAGTGCGGGTATCGGAAGGAGAGGTTCTCGGGGCGCGCCGTGCACCGGCCGCCACGAATGCTTCCTCCACCACCGGGGCGTGATCCTCGCCGGTGCGGGAGCCGGCCGCAGCACGGACGTCGTCCGCCTTGACCGCGCCGTGGCGGCCCGAGCCGCGGACCGTGGCGAGGTCTACGCCGAGAGACTCCGCAAGGCGCCGCGCCAGGGGTGATGCCTGGATGCGGGACGGTGCGGGACGAGCGGCCCGGGACACGTCCGACCGTGTGATCCGGCCGCCGCGCCCGCTGCCGTGCAGGGCTGTGAGGTCCACTCCCTCTTCTGCCGCCTGGTGCCGGACGAGGGGGGTGGCCGTCGCATCTCCGGCCGGGACAGGTCCGCGGGCGGTGGGCGGCCGTACCGGTGCGGTGGGCGAGATGATCGCCAGCGGCGTCCCCACAGGGACGGTCGTGCCGGGCTCGACCAGCAGCTCGGTCACCGTTCCGGACTCAAAGCACTCCACTTCGATGGTCGACTTGGCCGTCTCCACCACCGCGACGACCTCCCCGCGTGCGACCTCGGCTCCCACGGTGGTCAGCCACTCGACCAGGGTCCCCTCGTCCATGTCGGCTCCGAGGGACGGCATGGTGAACTCGCCCACGTCAGGCCACCGCCTGCCGGACCGCTGCCACGATGGAGGCGGGCTGCGGCAGAGCGGCTTCCTCCAGTTGTCGCGCGTAGGGGATCGGCACCTCCTGGCTGCACACCCGCTGGACCGGTGCGTCGAGTTCGTAGAAGGAGCGCTCCGCGATGCGCGCCGCGACTTCCGCGGAGATGCTGCCGCTGCGCCAGGCCTCGTCCACGATCACGGCCCGGTGGGTCCGGGCGACGGACGCCAGTACCGTCGCGTCGTCCAGCGGCCGCAGGGACCGCAAGTCGACCACCTCGGCGCCGATGCCGTCCGCTGCCAGGGTTTCGGCGGCCGCCAGGGCCTTGGGAAGCGACCCGCCGTAGGTGATGACGGAGACGTCCGTGCCCGGGCGGCGTACCGCGGCGGAATCCAGGTCCACGGAATCGACCGTGTCGTCCAGCACCCCCTCTTCGTTGTAGAGGCTGCCGTGTTCGAACATCACGACCGGGTCGGGGTCGTCGAGCGCTGCGGCCAGCATGTGCCGGGCGTCGTCCGTAGTCGCGGGGGTGAGCACCCGGATGCCCGGAATATGGGCGTACCAGCCTTCCAGGCTGTGCGAGTGCTGGGCAGCGAGCTGACGGCCCGCGCCGGTGGTCATACGGATCACGATCGGCACGCTCAGCTGTCCGCCGGACATGTGCAGCAGCGTCGCGGCGTTGTTGAGGATCTGGTCGAGGGCGAGCAGGCTGAAATTGACGGTCATGATTTCGACGACCGGACGCAGCCCGCCCAGCGCCGCACCGATGCCCGCGCCGACGAAGGCGGATTCCGACAGGGGAGTGTCGCGGATCCGGTCGGGCCCGAACTCCTCCAGGAGGCCGAGGCTCACACCGAAGCAGCCGCCGTACCGGCCGACGTCCTCACCCATGAGGAAGACCCGGTCGTCGCTCCGCAGGGCTTCCCGCAGCCCGTCGCGCAGCGCTTCCCGGTACGTGGTGGAGGCCGTCGAACCGCCGCTCGCGGACCGGCGCGCGTTCATGGCGCACCCCCGCTCGGGCTTGTCACGAATCGCAACAGGTCCGAGACGGGTTCGTACGGGGCGGCCTCGGCGGCGCGTACGGACGCGTCGATCTCGGCGCTCACGTCCTCCTCCAGCCGCTTGCTCGCAAGGTCGTCCAGGCCTCCTTCGGCACGCATCCGTTCCTCCAGGCCGGCCAGCGGGTCCCGCGCCTTCCAGCGCGCTATTTCGTCCTTCTCGCGATATCGGTCGGGGTCGTACATCGAATGGGCCCGGAAGCGGTACGTCCGCGCTTCCAGGAAGTGCGGGCCGCCGCCCGCCCTGACCGAGTCGGCCGCTTTACGCGCGGTCGCCTCGACGGCGAGTACGTCCATGCCGTCGACCGTCCACGCGGGCATACCGTACGACGCGGCACGCATCGCAAGGTTCGTTTGGGCGTGTTCCCGCGCCAGACTGGTCCCCATGGCGTACAGGTTGTTCTCGCAGACCAGCAGCAGGGGCAGCTGCCACAGCGCGGCGAGGTTGGCCGTCTCGTGGAACTCTCCCTCCGCGTAGGCCCCGTCACCGAAGAAGCAGCAGGTCACCCGTTCGGTGCCGCGCATCCGGTCGGCGAGGGCCAGCCCGGCCGCCAGGGGCAGTCCGCCCGCGACGATCGCATTGCCGCCGTAGAACCGTCGTCCGGCGTCGAAAAGGTGCATCGACCCCCCGCGGCCGTGACTGCACCCGGTTGCCTTGCCGAACATCTCGGCCATCACGGCACCGGCCGGCACGCCCCGGGCGAGGGCGTGGCCGTGCTCGCGGTAGGTGGAGACCACGGCGTCGTCACCGCGCAGCGCCTGCCCGACCCCCACGGCGACCGCTTCCTCACCGATGTAGAGGTGCACGAAGCCGCGGATCTTCGCCGAGCTGTAGAACTCGACACACCGTTCCTCGAAGCGTCGGATCAGCAGCATCTGCCGGAGCAGCTCGAGCTGGTGGTCACGCCCGGGCCCCCGGCCTCCCGTAGGCGGCGCCGGAGTCCTTCGCCGGGCGCCGCTGTGTTTCGCACCGGTGGACCGCCGGGTGGTGGTGCTCATGGCCGTCCCTCTCCTCGCGGGTCCCGGACGGGACCTTCCAGAGTCGACAGGTCACCCTCGGGCAACCCGAGCTCGCGGGCGCGCAGCAGGCGGCGCATGACCTTGCCGCTGCGGGTTCTGGGCAGGTTCTGGTCGAACTCGATCTCGCGCGGGGCCACGGCGGGACCGAGCCGCCGGCGGGCGAACGCCAACAGCTCGCGCTTCAGTGCCGCCTGCGGCTCGTATCCGGGGCGCAGGGAGACGAACGCCTTGACCACGGCTCCCGCGACCGGGTCGGGGCGGCCGATCACCCCGGCCTCGGCCACGGCCGGGTGCTCCATGAGGGCGCTTTCCACCTCGAACGGTCCGATGAGATGCCCGGCGGATTTGATCACGTCGTCCGCGCGTCCGACGAACCAGAACCACCCGTCCGCGTCCCGTTTCGCCAGATCGCCGGTCAGGTACCAGCCGTCGACGAAGCAGGCGTCGTAGCGCGCCCGGTCGTTCAGGTAGTCACGGAACATCGAGGGCCAGCCCGGCCGCAGGGCCAGCTCCCCCTCCGCGCCCGGTGTGGTCACCGGTCGTACGTGGCCGTCGTCCAGGGCCACCCGTCCGTCCTGCCCGCGTTCGAGAATCGCCGCGTGGACACCGGGCAGTGGCCGCCCCATGGAGCCGGGGCGGATGTCGCTGGAGGCGTAGTTGGCGATCATGATGGCGCCCGTCTCGGTCTGCCACCAGTTGTCGTGCACGGGCAGGCCCAGGACCTCCTGCCCCCACAGGACGGCTTCCGGGTTGAGCGGTTCGCCGACGCTGGCGATGAACCGGAGGGCCGACAGGTCGTACGGGCCGGGGAGGGCTCTGCCGCTGCCCGGGGGCGTGGCACGCATCAGCATCCGTATCGCAGTCGGCGACGTGTACCAGACAGCCACCCTCTGGGTGTCGAGGATCCGGTACCACCGGTGGACGTCGAATTCTCCCTCGTCCACCACGAGTGTGGCGCCGTGGGTGAGCGGGGCGATGATTCCGTACGAGGTACCGGTCACCCAGCCCGGGTCGGCTGTGCACCAGTACACGTCCCCAGGGCCGAGATCCAGCGCGAACGCCGCCGTGGCATGGTGCGCCACGACCGCTTCGTGGACGTGGACCGCGCCCTTGGGCGTGCCCGTCGTCCCACTGGTGAAGTGGAGCAGGGCCATGTCCTCGGGGTCGGTCCGCGGTACCGGAAAAACCGGCGAGGCGTGTTCCATCAAGCGGTCGAGCACCTCGGTGCCCGGCGGCGGGTCGGTGACGCGGCCGGCCAGCAGGACGTGGGTCAGGCCCGGCAGCGTGTGCCGGATCTCCTCGACCTTGCGCCGGTACAGGGCCTCGGTGGTGACAAGGACCCGGGCATCCCCCAGGGCCAGCCGCTGACGGACCGGCTCGGGGCCGAAGGCGGCGAAGAGCGGGCAGAGGACGCGTCGGGCCCGCAGCGTGCCCAGCACCGTGGCGTAGAGCTCCCTGCACCGACCCATGAGCGTGAACACCCGTTCCCCCGGAGCCGTTCCCAGCCCCACGAGGACGTTGGCGAACCTGGACGCTCCGTCGGCGAGCTCGGCATAGCTGACATGTGTCACGGAGTCGTCCGAGGCCACGCACCGCAGGGCCTCCCAGCCGCCGTGACCGGCCATGACGTGCCGGTCCACCGCTTCGAAAGCGATGTTCAGACCCCCGTCGGGGAGGCCGCACAGCCATGACCGGGCCTGGTCCCAGGTGAACGTCGCACAGGTCTCTTCGTAGTCCGACAGCCGAAAGGCGGCTGCTGGGCGGCGCTGTTTGGTGATGATCGGATGGGGCATGACGGGCTCCTCGTCCACCACGGGTCTGTGGAGTCTGGTCCGCAACCACCATCCTCCGGCCCCGGAGTCCCGGGGAGGGCCGAACGGTCCTCGTCGGGGACCGCTCGGACCTCTCGGACGCCCCCAGGACGTACCGGGCGCCGGTCAATGCCCGGGTGTGTGGGCCGCGTCCGCGTGCTCCTCGTCATGCACCTGCGCGGCGATCACGGCTGCCTGCACCCGACGCTCGACCCCGAGCTTTCCCAGAATGCGGGAGATGTGGTTCTTGACCGTCTTCTCGGAGAGGTACAGCTCCTTGGCGATCCGGCGGTTGGTGAGGCCCTCGCCGATCAGCCTCAGCACCGCCAGTTCTCGCTCCGAGAGCGCGGCCAGACGCGCGTCCTCCGGCTCCCCGGAGACCGCGGGCTCGCGCAGGGAGTGCATCAGGCGGGCGGTGGTGGCCGGGTCGAGCATGGACTGGCCGGTGGAGACCGTCCGTACAGCAGCGATCAGATCGGATCCCTTGATCTGTTTGAGTACGTACCCGGCGGCGCCCGCCATGATCGCGTCCAGCAGCGCGTCCTCGTCGTCGAACGACGTCAGGATCAGGCAGGCCAGCTCCGGCAATCGCGAGCGCAGCTCCCGGCACACGGTGATTCCGTCACCGTCGGGCAGCCGTACGTCGAGGACCGCCACGTCCGGGCGCAGCGCGGGACAGCGCGTCAGCGCCTGCTCAGCCGTGCCCGCCTCTCCCACGACGGTGATGTCCGGTTCGGAGTCGAGGAGGTCGCGAAGCCCCCGGCGGACCACCTCGTGGTCGTCGAGGAGGAACACCCGGATCATCGCCGCCGAGGTGGCGCTCGCTGCGTCGGACATCTTCGCCGCCTGACCTTGACCGCGCTCCGCCTGCTTCCTCCCACATTGTCTCAGCGGGGCAGCCCGGCGCACTTCTGGTACGGCTGAGCCGGCAGGAGCGCCGACGGGCGAAAGCAGCGGCGTCCGCCTGGGCCTATGCCGCCACCTGGAGTGTTCCGTCGAGTTCGATCCGGACGTCGACGACCCCTTCGACGGCCCTGATGGCGCGGGCCAGGAGGGGGAGCAGAGCCCGTTCGGGCAGGGAGCCCCGGAGCGTGACGACGCCGTCCTGCACCGAGAAGTCGAGGGACGCCGTGCCCGGCGCGAGGTCGGTCAGTACGGCCTGCCGGATCTCCTCCGCCAGCTCCTCGTCGGGCCGGAGGAAGACCTTCAGCAGGTCGCTGCGGCTGACGACGCCCTCCAGCATGCCCAGCCGGTTCACGACCGGCAGGCGCTTCACGTGCTGGTGGGCCATGATGCGGGCGGCCTCGGCCGTGGTGGCGTCCGGGTGGATGGTGATGGCGGGAGCCGACATCAGGTCCTCGGCGAGTACGCCGCCGGCCTTGGAGGCCTCGTCCAGCTGCTCCGGGAGGCGCGGTTCCTCGCGCCGGAACTCCTCCTTGGGCAGGAGGTCGGCCTCCGAGACGACGCCCACGACGCGGCCTTCGCCTTCCAGGACCGGGACGGCGCTGACCTTCCACTCGTGCAGAAGCTCGACGATCTCCTTGTACGACGCCTCCCGGCCGATGGCGATGGCCGTGTGTGTCATGACGTCACTGACGGTGTACCGAGATGCGGCATGACCGGCTCCTTCGCCGTGTTCGGAACCCCGCTTCCATCAGAGCACCCGGAGCGTTTGCGCGGCAGGGCCCTGTGGGCCACGCCGAAGGTCCGCTCGGCCCTGTGGCGGGGCAGAGCCGACGGGCGTGGGGCGCTGGGCCTCGGCCGGCCTGTGCTGGGACTCTGACATGCCGCGCCCTTCAGGGCCGACCTGCACCAACCGCCCCCGCCAGGCCACTCCGAAGGAGGACCCGGGCATGGGCCCATCGGCCCTGACTGCGGCCCCGACCGGCCCATGCCACGCGGCTCGGGCAGACGGATGGTGATGACACGCGGGACGCGCCCTGCGGGCCGTGTCTCAGACCATCGCATCAGGAGCGTGAGCCATGTTCTGGTACGACCACGGAATGGGGGGATGGGGCTGGGTCGCCATGTCGTTCAGCATGGTCTTGGTGGTCGCTCTGGCCGTTGCTGGAGTCGTTGTGCTCCTACGCAGCGTCGATCGGAACGCCCCGGGGCAGGCGCAGCCCCCAGCCGTACCCTCCGCGAAGCAGGTCCTTGCCGAACGGTTCGCCCGCGGCGAGATCGACGAGGAAGAGTACGAACAACGTTTGACCGCCCTGCGTGCCCACGGGCCGGCGCCGGGCAGACCAGGATCGCGCGAGACCTGAACGCATGCCGCTGTGAGGGTGGCTCGGCCTGGGGCCATGGCAGGTGAAAATCATCGACCGTTCAGTCGTGCGAACGCCGGCGTGCTGGGGCAAGGCCAGGGATCCCGGGGAAAGGGCCGTCCGGCCCCTGCCGGAGCCGGTCCCGGCAGGACACAGTGGAAGTGCTGCCTGGACGAGAGAGAGCGGCGCCAAGGAGGTCGGTGGCGGTCATGGTTTCGTACGTGTACGACGTACACGGCTTCGTCGAGGGCGACCGGAACAGGGACGATCTCCTCGGAGGCAAGGGCGCGAGCCTCGCGAAGATGGCGCACATGGGTCTGCCCGTGCCGCCCGGCTTCACCATCACCACAGAAGCGTGCCGTGCCTTCCTGGCCACTGGCGAGCCGCCGGCCGACCTGGAGACCCAGGTCGGCGAGCATCTGCGCGCACTCGAATCGGCCGAGGGCAAGAGGCTGGGACAGGTGGACGATCCGCTGCTGCTGTCGGTGAGGACGGGGACGGCAGCGTCGACGCAGAACACGATGGAGACGATCCTCGACATCGGACTGAACGACCTCTGCGTGCTCGGACTGGCCAAAGTGCCCGAGCGTGAGCGGTTCGCCTGGGATTCCTACCGCCGCCTCGTGCAGATGCTGGGAAGCACCGTGATGGGCGTCGATCGTTCACTGTTCGAGGACGTGCTCCGACGTATCAAGGACCAGCACCGCGTCGCGGACGACTCCCGGCTGGACACGTGCGACCTCATCCGAGTCGTGGAAACGTTCAAGGACCTCATTGGCGAAGAGAGCGGCACGGAGTTCCCGCAGGCCCCGGCCGAGCAGCTGCGGATGGCGATCCTGGCAGTGTTCAGGGCCTGGAAAGACGGGCGGACTCTCCTCGGCCCGCATCGCAAAGTCGGCAAGGACGGCACCGGTGGAGCGGTCGCCCTCACCGTCCAGCGCATGGTCTTCGGGAACCTCGGAACCGATTCCGGCAGCGGCGTCGCGTATCCCCGAGATCCGGATACCGGAAGGCGCGGCCTCTACGGCGACTACCTGCCGAACGCCCAGGGCAGGGAGGTCGTTTCGGCAGACCGCGACACACTCCCCCTGCAAGACCTGGCCACGCGCCACCCCGCCGCATTCGACCATCTGCGCCGCTCCATGGAGGAACTGGAAGCGCACTACCACCTCGGTGCCGTCGAGTTCACGATCGAGCACGGTACCCTCTGGCTGCTGAACGCCCGCGTCCGATAACACATCACGCTGCCGACCCGCCCAGGGCGTCACCACGGCCGAGGTCGCACGCATCCACGCGGAAATCGGGCCGGCCTGAGCCGAGAGGCCGCCCGGGCCGTAGATAGGCGAGCAGGCCGCGGTGATCGCCGAGGCGTTCGCCCAGAACTACACCGAGGGCGGCTACGTCCCCGCCCGCGCACGGAAGCAGCTTGGCCGACGGTCGATGGCCACGGCCGTCGCCGTCGGGCAGCCGTACGTCCAGAACCGCGACATCCGGGCGCAGCGCCGGGCCGCGTGCCAGTGCCTGCTCTGCGGTGCCCGCCTCGCCTACGACGGTGATGTCCGCCTCGGCGTCGAGGAGGTCGCGCAGCCCCCGTCGGACAACCTCGTGGTCGTCGAGGAGGAACACTTTGATCGGCGCCTCGGCGGAGGCAGCGGGTACGTCGGACATGTTCACCGCCTGATCCGCACCATGCTGTGCATGCTTCCACCCGAATTGTCTCAACAGGAGGGCGATACGCATCCTCGAACCGGCGGGCCGCCGATGCCGGCCCGTGCGGGCGGGCGGCGCCCGCGCGTGGGCCTATGCCATGGCTGAGCCTGCTCCGTCGAGTTCCATCCGGACGTCGACGACCCCTTCGACGGCGCGGATGGCCCGTGCCAGGAGGGGAATCAGAGCGCGGTCCTGCAGAGGTCCCTGAAGGGTGACGACACCGTCCTGGACCGAGAAGTCCACGGACACGCCGGGTACGAGTTCGGTCACCACGGCCTGGCGAATCTCCTCCTCCAGCTCCTCGTCCGGCCGCAGGAACACCTTCAGAAGGTCGCTGCGGCTGACCACCCCTTCCAGCATGCCGACGCCGTTCACCACCGGCAGGCGCTTGACGTGCTTGCGGGCCATGATGCGGGCCGCCTCGGCGATGGTGGCGTCCGGGTGGACGGTGACCGCCGGGCTCGACATCAAGTCCTCGGCGAGCACGCCGCCGGCTTTGGAGGCTTCCTCCAGTTGGTCCGGCAGGTGGGGCTCCTCGCGTCGGAACTCCTCCTTGGGCAGCAGGTCCGCCTCGGAGACGACTCCCACAACGCGGCCCTCACCCTCCAGAACAGGGACCGCACTCACCTTCCATTCGTGCATCAGTTCGACGATCTCCTTGTAAGACGCCTCGCGGCCGATGGCGACGGCGGTGTGCGTCATGACGTCACTGACGATGTAGCGGGATGCGGGCATGACCGGCTCCTTCGCCGCGTTCGGTCGTGGATCCTGCCGCCGCCCGAAGGTGCATGGCAGGTCGGGTCGGACTCTTCTTCCATATGAGCACCCCGAGCACGTGCGCGCGCATGGGCTCTGCGGGCCAGGGGGAGGTCCGAGTGGCCCAGGCTGGAGCGGTGTCGTAGGCGCCGTGCTCGAATGCCGCGGGAATCCGCGGTCAGGAGGCGGATACGTTCGCCGAGTCCCGGAGGCACGCCAGGTCCACGATGGGAGGGGGTGCGTACGGCGTGGGAGCGACGCTTCTCGGTCGTGTGTGCCTGCCGGATGCTTCGAAGAGGAGGCCGCTCATGGCACAGACGGAGGCGGCACCGCGGGAGGTTCACGTACTTCTCGCGGATGGGGCGACT
Organism: Streptomyces yangpuensis; assembly: GCF_024666385.1. NCBI lineage: Bacteria > Bacillati > Actinomycetota > Actinomycetes > Kitasatosporales > Streptomycetaceae > Streptomyces > Streptomyces yangpuensis. The sequence continues at coordinate 356,709 of NZ_CP102514.1, read as the reverse complement.
GTGTCCGTCCGACCAGTCCGACCGGATGATTTGGCCGAGGTGGCCGCGTTCTACGATGCGATGTCACCGGAGAATCTGCGCCTGCGGTTCTTCACGGCGAACCGTCGTTCGGCCGAGCAGTCCGCCGAGAGGGTCTGCCGCCCGGCCTGCCCGGGGCGCAGAGCCTTGCTTGCCGAGGCGGGCGGGAAGGCGGTCGGGCTCGTCGAGTACGAGCGGCTGCCCGGCACCGATCACGCGGACTTGGCGCTGGCTGTGGCCGACCGCTGGCACCACAAGGGAGTGGGCACGGTGCTCCTCGAGCACGCGGCGTCTGCGGCGAGGAGCGACGGCGTCACGGCGTTCGCAGCCGACGCACTGTCGGAGAACCGTGATGTGCTCAAGGTGTTCGCGGACCTGGGGCTGAGCATCATGCGGCGCTTCGAGGGTCCGGAGGTGCACTGCCTGGTCCGGCTGGAGGCGGACGAGACGTATCTGGCCGCTGTCGAGGCGCGCGGCCGGACGGCTGATGTGGCGAGTCTTCAGCCGCTGCTCCGGCCGCGGTCGGTCGCGGTGGTTGGGCCCGGAAGGCGCCCGGGATCCGTCGGACGCGCCATTCTGCACAACCTGCGCCGAGATGGCTTCGACGGTCGCCTGTACGCCGTCCACCCGGTGGCGACCGCCGTCCTCGGCGTGACCACCTACCGCACCGTGTCCGACGTGCCCCAGGCACTTGATCTAGCCATCCTCGCCGTCCCTGCCACGGCCGTGCAGACCGTCGCGGACGAGTGCGGCAGGAATGGTGTGCGGGCCTTGCTGGTGGTGTCTGCAGGCCTGGACCGCGAACAGGGGCGCGGTCTGCTGTCGGCTTGCCGTCGGTACGGGATGCGGCTGGTCGGCCCGAACTGCCTGGGCCTGGCCAACACCGAGGACGACGTTCGCCTGGATGCCAGCTTCGCGGCCGACCTCCCCAGTCCGGGAACCGCCGGCGTCGCCGTCCAGTCCGGAGGCGTGGGCATCGCTCTGCTGGCCGGCCTGTCCCGTCTGGGCATCGGGGTCTCGACGTTCGTCTCGCTCGGCGACAAATACGACGTCAGCGGCAACGACATGCTCCAGTGGTGGGAGAGCGACGGCCGGACGGACCTGGCGCTGCTGCACCTGGAGTCGTTCGGCAACGCCCGGGCCTTCTCCCGCACTGCCCGCCGGGTGACCCGCACCATCCCCGTACTGACGGTCGATGCCGGACGTACGGCCGCCGGCCGACGGGCCGCCGCTTCGCACACCGCCGCTGCGGCCACCCCCACCATGACCCGCCAAGCCCTCTTCCGGCAGGCCGGGGTCACCGCTGCACGGAGCATCGCGGAGCTCCTGGATACGGCGGCGCTCCTGCACTCCCAGCCGCTTCCGGCCGGTCGTCGCGTCGCGGTCGTGTCCAACGCGGGCGGCACCGGCGTTCTTGCGGCGGACGCAGCGATCGAGTCCGGGCTACGGGTACCGCCCCTGTCGCCCGAACTCACAGGGCGCCTCCTCGCCACCCTTCCCGGTGGTGCGGCCGCCGCCAACCCGGTCGACACCACCGCCGCCGTCTCCGAGGACAAGCTGAGCGACTGCCTGGCGGAGCTGATCGGGAGCGACGAGGTGGACGCCCTGATCGTGGCGCTCGTCCCCACAGCGGTCGCCACTGCCACCGGGGACGACCTCACGCGGTCCGTGGTTCGCACCGCGGAGCTGCACCGCTTTCCCATTGCTGCAGTGCTGCCAGATCAGGCACCCTCCGTTCGCTATCTGAATGGTCAGGATGCCGCCGTACCTGCCTATGCCGACCCGCAGTCGGCAGCGCATGCACTGGCCCATGGCGTCGACCGCACCGAATGGCTCGCCCGCCCCCAGGGGACGGTGGCCGACCTCGACGGCATCGACCTCGAACGTGCGTCCGTCATGGTGAGCAGCTACCTCTCCGACCACCCGGACGGCGGCTGGGCGGACCCTCGGACGTGCGCCGACCTCCTGGGCTGCTACGGCATCCCGCAGATCCCGTGGGTGTGGGCACGGAGCGAGTCCGACGCCGTGCATGCGGCCCGGCGATTTCGCGAATTGCACGCCGGCGCAGTGCTCAAGGCCTACTGGCCCGGTTTGGTCCACAAGAGCGAAGAACACGCCGTCCGCCTCGATCTGACGGACGACGCGGAGGTTTCGACGGGCTACCAAGACTTCGCCGAGCGCTTCCGTGGAAAGCTCGCCGGTGTCCTCGTCCAGCCCATGGCACGACGCGGAGTGGAGCTCTTCGTCGGCGTCGTGCAGGACGCGGTCTTCGGACCGCTGGTGATGTTCGGGCTCGGCGGCACGGCGACCGAGGTGCTCGCCGACCACGCCGCCCGGCTGGCGCCGCTGACCGACCAGGACGTCCACGACCTGGTGAGCGCACCCCGATGCGCCCCGTTGCTCTTCGGGCACCGCGGCGCCGAACCGGTCGACCTCGAAGGCCTCGGCCAAATGCTGTCGAGGCTGTCCCGGATGGCGAGTGATCTGCCGCAGCTCGCCGAAGCGGACCTCAACCCTGTCATCGCCCGACCCGACGGCATCGACATCGTCGACGTCCGTCTGCGGTTGGTTCCCAGCCGGGCGTACGACCCCTATTTGCGCCGGCTCCGTTGAAGGGACGACGACCGGACACGCTGGCCCGCACCATGTGTCGCCTCGCCCGCGGCGGCGCTCCTGCCTGACAGACACCCCTACCACAGCGCCCGGCTGCCCCCGCTTGCCGCACCGAGCCGCGCGAGCGACGCTCGATCATATGGGCAGGAATGGTCTTAAACCTGGGCGACTCAGTGCGGTGACTTGTGCACTGGCCGGTTATGTACTGCTCGTACGGCCACGGCTGCTGACCTGGGGCGCCACCCCCGACGAAGTCGCGCGCACCTACCCAGGTGACGACCTCATCCCCGATACCGGCAGCTCGTCGATCATGGCAACGACCCTGCCCGCGCCTCCCGAAGAAGTCTGGCCCTGGCTGGTCCAGATGGGCTGCAATCGCGGCGGCTGGTACAGCTGGGACCGGCTGGACAACGGCGGACGGCCGAGCGCACGCCGTATCGTCCCCGACTGGCAGAGCCTGAAAGAGGGGCAACGTCTCAATGCGGTGTCCAGTGGCCACACCTGGTTCACCGTCGCCCTCCTTGTGCCGGACCGAACCCTGGTGCTCCGCTCAGACGTGGAGCTGCGTTCCGGCCGGAGCTTCGATATCCGGTCCGAACCCCTGCCCAGGGCGTACGTCGATTCGCTGTGGGGCTTTCACCTCGAACCGGCTCCCGGAGGCCAAACCCGCCTCGTCGTCCGGGGACGAGGCCGAAGCCGGCCACGGCCGTTCACCCGGTCCGCTGACCTGCTGTTCTGGGAGCCCGCTCACTTCATCATGCAGACCCGCCAGTTCCATAACCTGCGCGAACGGGTCACCACGCGCGCGTGACACAGCCTTGTCCGTGCTCGTCTCCGCTGGGATTGTGCGAGGGGTCGCACGCGTGGCTCGCGCCAGCGGAGCATTTCGTGAGGTCTGCTGCACACTGTTGGTATGGCCGCGGACGAGGCGCAGCTCAGCCCTCCTGAGTCGCTGCTGCGGTTGATCGACAACCTCGCGCGGTTCCACCGCCAGCATGAGGAGTATTATTCGCAGGCACCTTTGCAGCAGGCCGGCGGTCTGCAGGAGCGGTCTCGGGTGCTGAAGGCGCTGGCTGACCGCTGGAGCGTGGTCGGAGTACGTGAGCAAGCCTCGGCGGTCGCGTCCGCCGGCGCGGAGGACCTTAACGCTCCAGGACTCGTCGCGGAGTCGGGCGTCCTTTTCATGGAAGGGGAGGGCGAACCAGCAGAACTGCAGAGGATGAAGCGTGAAGTCGGGCTGCTGGCCGATGATGTGGAGCAGACGGGGGCCTGGCTCGCCAACGCGATGGAGCAGGCATGGGACCTTGCGGGGTCCTTGGCCGCCTACCCCGCGCTGGCCGACTTGCTGGGGGAGCGGCACCGGATCATTGCAAATGATTGGCAGTCGGCCGCTCTGCAGTCTCTGATCGCGCGGCTGCTGCGACGCGCACTTGACCTGCTGGCCCGTGTCGATTTCGCACCGGCGGCACTGCGGGCCGACCTGCGAGGCGCACGTAAAGTTCCCGCCTATCTGTATTCGGCTTCCGAGCTGCTGGATCGGGCGGCGGATCTGATGCTGGAGTCGGCGACACTGGTGCATGACAACGAGCACCGGTGGCGGATCTTCCGTGCTCGAGTTCGGGAGTTGGAGTCGGCGTAGGCAGGTCAGGATCCGTCGTTCGTGTCAACGTCGGCGTTGCGCGAGTGCGCTCTTCAGCTCCTGCCTGACGAGGGGGCCAGGGCGCCCTGGCCGCACTCGTGGAACACGTTGTTCGCGGCCGTGGCGGCCGCCGTCAAAGGTTGGACGAGGCCCGTGTCTGGTACAGCTGCCGCACGGGGTTGCTGTTCGGCGAGCCGCCGTACCCTCGGCGGGGCCCGCTGGTAGGCAGGCTTCCGGCGGTAATGCGCCGTCTGCCTGTGGGGACGGGGACGTGAGCACGCTGTCGGCCTTCGGTCCATGAGTCACAGCATGAAGGCACCAGCGCCACACCCAAGACAGTCGTCGCCCAGGCCATCCCGCATCCGCTTGTGGCGTAAGGCCAAGCAGAGCGCGGGCATCACCAGGAGGATCACCCCGCATTGGCTGCGCCACTTCTTCGCCTCGGCGGGACTGTCCAAGGGCGTACCAGTAACGGACATGGCCGAGTGGTTCGGGCACCGGGATCCGCGCATCACCCATGAGACGTACGCACGTGACGCCGGACGCCCCGGGACGGCTGAGGGCCCTGATCAAATCGGTCTTCACGCGCGAGACCGAGCTGAGCCTGCCTCTCGAGTTCGAGACCGTGGTCCAAGCGGCCTCACGCCCGGCGGCCGACCGGTTTCGTCCGGTCGGCCGCGTCGCCGGCGGGTGGCGTCGATCCGATCCGCCCGGGATGACCGAGTTCAACGCTGCGTAGTCAGCACCGAACCAGCACGGGAGTCAGTACCGGGGTGCAAAACGGCTTGATCCACGCGTTTGCGGCGGGTCTTCGCGGGGCGTTCCGGAAGCCTTCAGCAGGTCCACGGCGACGGTGTGGTGGTTGCGTACACAAGGTGGTGCCTGAATGTGCTGTCCCGCCACATACGCCGCCGACCTGCGGGCTTCTACGGTGTGGCCACAGCAAGCGTCCCCGCAGACCCCGGAAGTGGTGCACATGACCTCCCCTGCAACAGCCGCACCATCGTCAACCGGAATCCGGAGAATCGTCGCAGCGAGCCTGATCGGCACCACCATCGAGTGGTACGACTTCTTTCTCTACGGTTCGGCCGCCGCGCTGGTCTTCAACCAGCTGTTCTTCCCCGAGAGCGAACCGCTGGTCGGCACCCTCCTCGCCTTCCTCACCTACGCGATCGGCTTCGCGGCCCGCCCCCTCGGCGGGCTCGTCTTCGGCCACTACGGCGACAAGATCGGCCGCAAGCGGCTCCTCGTCCTCAGCCTCCTCCTCATGGGCGGCGCGACCTTCGCCATGGGCCTGCTGCCCACCCACGCGAGCATCGGCGTCGGCGCCCCCGTCCTGCTCACCCTCCTGCGCCTGATCCAGGGGTTCGCGCTCGGCGGGGAGTGGGGCGGCGCGGTGCTGCTCGTCTCCGAGCACGGTGACGACAGGAACCGCGGCTTCTGGGCCTCCTGGCCCCAGGCGGGGGCACCCGGTGGCAACCTGCTGGCCACCGGCGTCCTCGCCCTCCTCGCCGCCGTGCAGTCCGAGGCGGCCTTCCTCGCCTGGGGCTGGCGCATCCCCTTCCTGCTCTCCGGAGTGCTGGTGATGATCGGCCTGTGGATCCGGATATCCGTCTCCGAGTCCCCGGTCTTCCTGGAGGCACAGGCCAGGGCAGCGCGGCGGGCCGCCGCCGGCGTCGAGGCGAAGCCGCCCGTGACCGAAGTGTTCCGTACGAACTGGCGCGGCGTCCTGACCGCGATCGGCACCCGCCTCGGCGAGAACATCTCGTACTACGTCATCACCGCCTTCCTCCTCGTCTACGTCACCAGCCACCTCGGGCTGCCCAAGAGCGACGGCCTGAACGCGGTCCTGATCGGCTCAGCCGTCCACTTCGCGGCCATCCCGGCGTGGGGCGCCCTCTCCGACCGGATCGGCCGCCGCCCCGTCACCCTCATCGGCTCCGTCGGCATGATCGGCTGGGCGTTCGCGTTCTTCGCCCTGCTCGACTCCAGGTCCTTCCCGGTGATCGTCGCGGCCGTGACCGTCGGGCTGCTCCTGCACGGCGCGATGTACGGACCGCAGGCCGCCTTCATCTCGGAGATGTTCGCCACCGAAGTCCGCTACTCGGGTGCCTCGATGGGATCCCAGCTCGCGTCCGTCGTCGGCGGCGCGCTCGCCCCGATCGTCGCCGTTGCCCTGCTCCAGGACTACGACTCCTCCGTACCGGTCTCGATCTACCTGGGCGCGGCGGCAGCGGTCACCACGCTGACCGTGCTGGTCGCCAAGGAGACCCGCGGGCGTAGCCTGGCCCGCGAACACGCCCCGGCGGGCGGAACGGTTCCCACCCCGCGCGGAACCGGGTACGGAGCGGTGCCGGCCGACAACTGAACACCCAGCGGGAACTGCCGGTGCCGGGGCCGGCGCCCGGCAGTTCCCGCTGTCGCGACGCCCGGCCGAGTCCACCACCACGACGGAGAGCACCCGATGCCCACCACCGGAAACACCGCGAGCACCGGCACCGGCACCGGCACTGGCACAAGTACAGGCACCGGCATCGGGCCGTCCTGGACAGCGCTGCGGCATCTGCACCACCTGCTGGACCTGCTCGACCGGGGCGCGCCGGCCGAGCAGTTCGCACCGCCCGCCGCCCCCGCCCGCGGCCCCCATCTCGAAGACGCCGACGCGGCCGTGGTCGCCGAGGCCACCCGGGTCGCGCTCCGCATCCGTCGTACGCTCACCCAGCACCGCCGCCGCGAGGCCGAACTCGCCGCGCTCTTCGACACCGCCGGGGACCTGGCCCGGCTCAGGGACCTGGACGCCGTACTGAAGGCCATCGTCCACCGCGCCAAGCTGCTTCTCGGCACGGACGTGACGTATCTGTCCCTCAACGACGACGACGCGGGCGACACCTACATGCGGGTGACCGACGGCTCGGTCTCCGCCGCCTTCCAGCAGGTCCGCCTCGGTATGGGGGAGGGCCTCGGCGGTCTGGTCGCGGAGACGGCCCGCCCCTACTCCACCGGCGACTACCGCGACGACCGGCGCTTCCGGCACACCGCGACGATCGACGGCGCCGTCACGGAGGAAGGACTACGGGCCATTCTCGGGGTCCCCCTCCGCCTGGGCACCCGGGTGATCGGCGTCCTGTACGCGGCGGACCGCACCGCCCGCACCTTCACCCCGGACGAGGTGGCCCTCCTGTCCTCCCTCGCCGACCACGCCGCCATCGCCATCGACAGCGCCCGTCTGCTCGACGAGACCCGCAGCGCGCTCGTCGACCTCAACGAGGCCTCGCGGACCATCGAGGCGCACAGCGACGCCATGCGGCGGGCCGAGGACGCCCACGACCGGCTGACCGATCTGGTGCTGCGCGGCGCCGGCATCGGCGACGTCGCCACTGCCATCGGCACCGTCCTGCAGGGCGGCACCCTGATCCACGACGCCGACGGCACCGAACTCGCCCGCTCCGGCACCGATTCCGGACGGCCGCCCGCCCGGGCCGTCACCGCGTCCCGGGCCGGCGGACGCGCCGTGCCCGCCGAGGGCACCTGGGTGTGCGCCGTCCTCGCGGGCCCCGAACTGCTCGGCAGCATCGCCCTGACCGGCCGCCCCGACCTCGGCGACGCCGACCGCCGCCTCTTCGAGCGGGCCGCCGTCGTCACGGCCCTGCTGCTGCTCCAGGGCCGCTCGGTCGCCGAGACGGAGGACCGCGTACGGGGCGAACTCCTCGGCGACCTCCTCACCGGCGCCGCCGACCCGGCGAGCCTGCCCGCCCGCGCCCGCCGGGTCGGCGTGAACCCGGACCACCCGCACGGGGTGTTCGTCCTGCACTGCGCCGCCGCCCCCCGGCAGCGGCTGCTGTCCGCCGCCGCCCGGATCGCGCACGCCCGCAAGGGCCTCGCCGGGCTGCACCACGACGACGTGGTCCTCATCCTCCCCACCGAGCACCCCGGACCCGGCGCCGCGAGCCTCGCGGGCGAACTGGGCCAGGCCCTCGCCTGCCCCGTCACGGTCGGCTCCGCCGGCCCGGTCACGGCGCCGGGACGGTTCCCCGGCGCCCACGCCGAAGCCCTGCGCTGCCGGACCGCCCTGCGGGCGCTGGGCCGGGAGGGCTCCGGCGCCGCCCTGGGCGACCTGGGCTTCCTCGGTGTGCTGCTCGGCGACCGGACCGACCTCGGCGGCTACGTGCGGGGGACCCTGGGGCCCGTGCTCGACTACGACGCGAAGCGCGGCACCGAACTCCTCCACACCCTCGCCACCTACTTCGACGAGGGCGCGAGCCAGGCCAGGGCCGCAGAGGCCCTCCACGTGCACGTCAACACCGTGGTGCAGCGCCTGGACCGGATAGGCCGGCTGCTCGGCCGTGACTGGCAGCGCCCCGAGCGGGCCCTGGAGCTCCAACTCGCCCTGCGTGTCCACCGGGTGCAGCGGCCGGAGGATGCCGGTCCGCCGCCGGCGTAGGGCGTGTCCACCAGCCTGCGCGGCGCGGGTTTCGCGGGGCGGCCGACGCAAGGGCGCCACAGGTGGCAGGGTGGAAGACATGTGCGGCCGATACGTTTCCACCCGCGGTCCCGAAGACCTCTCCGGCCTCTTCCGGGCCTCGCCACCGGACCCGGGCGACGCGCTGGAGCCCAGCTGGAACGTCGCCCCCACCGACGCGGTCTGGGCGGTGCTGGAGCGCGCCGACCGGGAGAGCGGGCTGCTGGAGCGCCGCCTCCGCCCCCTGCGGTGGGGCCTGGTGCCGTCGTGGTCGAAGAGCCCGTCCGGCGGCGCGAAGATGATCAACGCGCGGGTGGAGACGGTGCACGAGAAGCCCGCGTACCGGCGCGCTTTCGCCAAGCGCCGCTGCCTGCTGCCGGCGGACGGGTTCTACGAGTGGCAGGCCGTCCCCGCCTCGGCCGGGACGAAGGCGTACAAGCAGCCGTACTTCATCCGCCCCGAGGACGGCGCCGTGATGGCGATGGCCGGGCTCTACGAGTTCTGGCGCGACCCCGGTGTCGCCGACGGCGACGACCCGGCGGCATGGTGGGCGACCTGCACGATCATCACCACCGAGGCGACCGACGCGGCCGGCCGCGTCCATCCCCGGATGCCACTGGCGCTCGCCCCCGCCGACTACGAGGCCTGGCTCGACCCGTCGCACCAGGACGCGGACGCCCTGCGCGCCCTGCTCGCCGCACCCGGGGGCGGCCGCCTCGACGTGCGTCCCGTGTCGACGGCGGTCAACAACGTGCGCAACAACGGGCCGGAGTTGCTGGACGCCCCCGCAGACGCCGAAAGCCCCCCGGACCGCGCCGGTCCCGCGCACCCCGCAGCGGCGGCCGAGTAAGGAGATCGGTCCGGATCGCCAACGCCGTCCACCTGGCTGTCGCCGTTCGTCGGTCAGCGCCTGCGTCCGCTCACCGTCATGATCGCGATCCGGCTATGAGCCGGTTGCCGGCTTCCAGGTGATGCGGGCCGCCACCGGCAGGTGGTCGCTGCCGGTGGCGGGCAGCGTGCGGATCCCGGCGACGCTCGCCGAACGCACCAGGACCTGGTCGATCCGGGAGACCGGGAAGGACGCGGGCCAGCTGAGGGCGAACCCGCGTCGGGGAGTCTTCATCCGCGAGGTCAGGGGGGCGAGTCCGCGGTCGTCCACGGTGCCGTTGAGATCTCCGAGCAGGACCACCCGGTCCACCGGCTCGGCGGCGACGGCCGCGCCCAGCAGCAGCGCGCTCTCGTCCCGCAGCTGCGAGGCGAACCCGGACGGCCGGATCCGTACCGAGGGCAGGTGGGCGACGTACACGGCGATCTCACCCTGCGGGGTGGTCACCCCGGCGCGGAGGCCGCGGCTCCAGCCCTCCCCGATGCCCGCGGGCCTGATGTCCAGCCGCCGTACGCCCCTCAGCGGGTACGCCGACCAGAGACCGACCGTGCCCTCGACCGCGTGGTACGGATACCGCGACGCCAGGGCCGCCTCGTAGACGGGCAGCGCGGAGGGCGTCAGCTCCTCCAGGGCGATGAGCTGCGGCGAGGCCGCCGCCAGGGCGGTCGCGGTGGCCGCCGGGTCCGGGTTCTCGTCACTGACGTTGTGCTGGACCACCGTGAGGTGGTGGGGACCGCCCTCCGCGGGAAGGAGCAGGCCGCCGAAGAGCCACACCCAGGTGAGCACGGGCAGCAGCAGGGCCACCAGCGCGACGGCCGACCTGCGTACCAGCGCCGCCACGAACAGCGCCGGGACCACCAGGCCGAACCAGGGCAGGAACGCCTCCAGCAGGCTTCCGAGGCGGCCCACCGCGTTGGGCACGGCGGAGTGGAACGCCGGCACGGCGGCGGTCAGCAGCGCGAGCGAGGCGACGACGCGCCCGCGCCCGGCCCCGGTCGCCACCCGCCACCGGCCCGCGCACCGCACGGTGCCGACGACACCGCCGTCCGCACCGCCGCCCACATTGCTGCCCACATCGCCGCCCGCGCCGCTGTCCGTACCACGGGCCTCACCGTGGGCCTCACCGTGGGCCGTGGCGCCGCCCGTCCGCCTTGTCACTGTCCCGCCCACCCGTCCTGGACCGTTCCGTCCCGCACCATGGGCACGACGTCGCCCGGTACGACGCGTGATCCGCCACCAGGGTTCCCGCACGGGCCATCGGTGGTGGTCAGGCCGTCCGGGGCCGCGGGCGCGGGCGACACGGCACGCTACGCACCGGGCCGCGAGCCCACCGCCCGGTAGCCGCCGTGTACAGGTCGGGCCGGGCTCGCACAGCCCGGCCCGACCCGTTGCCGACCGGCTACGACGTGCGGCACGCGCCGCGCATCCGGCGCCGGCGCAGCAGCAGGCCGACGCCCGCTCCGGCCAGCGCGGTCACCGCGACACCCGCCGTGGTCCACCAGACGGCGTCGCCCTCGGAGTCGGACACCGCCTGCGTCCCGGAAGGAGCCGGAGTGGGGGAGGCGGCGTCCGCGGCCGTCGCGGCGGCATCGGAACCGGAGGCGGAGCCGGGAGTCGGGGCCGAGACGGCCGGAGTGCCGCCGGTGGCGGAGGTGGCACCACCGCCGGTGGTCCCCGCGCCGGTGGTCGCTCCGCCGGTGGCCGGAGCCGGATCCACCACGGGTACACCGACTTCGAGTTCACCCTTGCCGAGCGCGGGGAAGCCCACTTCGACGCTGACCTTCCACGTACCGGGTGGCAGGATCTCGGCGGTGGTCCAGCCGGCGGGCGCGGCCGCCGGGTCGCGGACCAGGCGCCAGGGGCCCATCGTGCGGGAGCCGTCGACGCTGACCGCGTTCACGGTGGCGGCGACGGTCTCGTCGACGGCGTCCCCGTCGTTCTCCCAGGTGATGTCGGTGGTGACGTGGCCGGCGCGTTGTCCGGTCACCACCACCTTCAGGGTGTCTCCGTGGGCATGGGCCGCAGCGGGGAGCAGGAACATGAGACCGAGTGCGGCCAGGGTGGCGGAGAGAGCGGTTCTTATGCGCATCGTCGGGTGCTCCGGTCGAGATGAGGGGAAACCGGCGGACGGCCGCACGGGGCGGCCGTCCGCCGGCGCGGGATCACGGCGTCACGGGGTGATCCCGGCGCCCGGGCGTGGGTTGCGCCCGGGCGCCGGGCGTGGCGGCAGTGCTCAGCCGGACTTCTGGACGGTCCAGGCCTGCGCCGCGCGGCCGTCCGCGCGCTGGAGGTCGAGCAGCCAGTTCCCGTAGTACGGGCGGTTGCTGACGGTGAGGGCGAAGCCGCCGCTCGGGTCCGTGACGGTGACCGCGCTGCCGCGGGACGTCAGCTTCCAGGCCTGCGCGCCGTTGTTCTTGTCGCAGGGCTGCTGGGAGACCCACATGCCCGGGGCGGGGGAGCCGCCCGGCTGGAGGCACTTGCCGGAGACCGCGGACTTGATGCGAACCTGTCCGTTGCCGGCGTCGTCGAAGTACCACTGCTGCTGGGCGTAGCCGTTGGCGCGGCCACCGACGAGCACGGTGCCGTCGGCGGTGCGTCCGCCCCAGACCTCCGCGGCCATGCCGGTGCTGCCGTTGCCGAGCGTGTAGCGGCTGCCCGGGGTGGTCGCCCCGCCGCCGGCCCCGGTGGTACGGAACGTCGCGGCCTTGCCGGCACCGCTGTCGCGGCCGGAGGCGTCACGGGCCGAGACGGTCACCGAGTACGAGGTGTTGGGCTGGAGGTTGTAGATGCGCAGCACCTGCGACTGGACCCAGGCCAGGTGCTTGCCGTTCAGCATCACCTGGTACCAGGCGGTGCCCTCGACCTTGGGCCAGCTCACGACGACGGAGTCGGACTGGATCTGGGCCGCGGTCGCGGTCGGTCCGCCGGTGGGCTGCTTCGTCGGCGTGGGGCTGGGCTTCTTCGTGGGCGTCGGGTCCGGGTTGGGACCGGGGTCCGTGCCGCCGCCACCGCCCTTGTTCTTCATCAGGAACTGGTTGTCGGCGATGTTCCAGTGCGTGGCCAGGTAACTGCCCGGCTTGGGACTGGTGTGGAAGTAGTCGTCGTGGTTGCAGTCCAGGATGTTCTCGGACGCCTGGTTGGTGCAGATGTTGCGCATCTTCGGGTAGTACGGGGTGTCCGAGTAGCACATGACGTCGTACTCGTCGGTGCAGTGCGCGCCGCGGCTGGTGTTCGGGGCGCTGTTGTTGACCGCGCCCAGGTTGTGGCCGAGTTCGTGCGCGGCGGTGTGTCCGCCCCAGCAGCCCGAGTCCGTGCGCCCGTAGGACGGGCCGAAGTTGCTCTGGTTCGCCTGGCCGGGACGCTCGTCGCCCGCGAAGGTGCCGATGCCGCAGTAGACCTGGCTGTCGGCGAAGATCATGTACTTGCGGTCGCGGCGGTCGAGGCCCTTGGCGGCCAGCGCGTTGTTGGTCGCGCTGAACTCGGCCAGGGCGTTGGCCGGGAGCTCGATGTTGAGCACGGTGGGGGTGCAGTCCGCGGCGGTGACGTAGCGGATGTGCCGGACGCCGCCGGTCTCCTTGGCGCTCGCCGAGTAGATGAGGTCGGCGTCGGCCGCCCACTTGCGGAACGACGCGACGTACTCGGAGTAACGGTCCTTGCCGGGGGCGTGGACGTACACGACCTGCACGCGGTTGCCGGTGCTGCCGTCGCCGTCGCACTGGACGGTCTGGCCCGCGGGGCCCGCGGCGACGGCCTGACCGCCCTCCGCTGCGGCAGGCTGAGGCGCGGCGTCCTTGGTGCCCGCGGCGTCGGCCGCAGGCGCGTCCTGAGGACGCCCGCCGCCTTCCTTGCTGGCCGGGTCGTCGGTGGAGGGCTTGGCCGGATCGGCCGCCGGGGCCGTCTCCTTGACGGCCGGCGGGATGTCCTTGGTGATGTCGACGCCCTTGGGCGGGGCGTCGGGACCGTGGGTGCAGTGACCGTCCGCGGTGCGGTAGACGCCCACGCAGCGGTCGCCCTTGGGGGCGGGCTGCAGGCCGTCGTAGATCATGCCGCGGGCGTTCTCATTGGCGGGTGCTGCGGAAAGGGGTTCCGGCTCCTGGTCCCGCGCGGGGGCGGCGGCCGGAGCGGAGGCCGCGGCCTCGACGGTGTCGGCTGCCTGGGCACCGTCGCCGAGCCCGGAGTAGGCGATGCCTGCGGCTATCACCGCACCCGCTGCCACGGCGGCGGTGGCGAGTATCAACCGCCGGGGTTTGCGGCGGTGGGGGGTGGCAGCGCGTCTGCGACGTCCTGTCATGGGCACCTCAAATCGTTGTCGTACTAGTGGGGTGCGCGGAAGCCTGCCAGACGAATGCCGCGGAGAATTCGGACAAACGGGAGCGTGGTCCGAGAAATCATTCCGTTACCTGTCGGCATGATTTGACGAACACTCAACTTGCAATAAAAGCAGGGGAGTTACGCGCGTTGCGCAGGAAAGGTCCAGTCCTTTCCGGGCGGGTTGTTATCAAATCGAGATATGATGTGGAAGCTTGTTGACGGGAATTCAGTCAGGAATTCACCTATTTACTACCTGCTGAATTCCCTTCGTCACGAGGGGTGAGGGTCCGCGCCCCCGAAACCGGCCCCGCTGCCCACCGGCTTCCCCACGGGGCCCGCCAGTTGCCGAAACCCGCCGCTTTGCACCGTCCCAAGTGCCGTGCCGGCGGTGGAGGGTGACCGTACGTAGGCCTGGGCGCGGTCACGGACGGCTACTACGGGGCGCACCCGCAAGCGCGTTCAACCGGCCCGGCCGGTGTTCGAGGCGGTGCATTCCCCCGGCCTGGCCGCGGACCCGGTCACGCTCGACAGCTCCGCCGTCCTACGGTTGTGGCGTGCGCTCCTCGGCTACCGGGCGCGCGCCGACCGGAGGGCTTCGTCGCCCGGGTACTGGCGGCGGACGACACACGACCCCAACGGACAGCGCGCGCGGCGTGGTGGGCGCGGCGGTCTACGCCGTGGCGGATGCCTTCCGGAGACGGCGGTAGAGGCGGTCGCGGTCGTCGTAGAGACCGCGGCTGTCCGTCCGGACCAGAGCGCCGTTGATCGCCATGGTCGGGGTGCCCTCGACCTCGGACTTGTCGAGTGCCTCGTCGGAGGCCTCCACGAACTCCCGGTGCTTCGTCTCCAGCACGGCCGCGTCGAACTCCGGGCCGCGCAGGCCCGGGACCTTCCCCGCCAGGGTCAGCAGCCGGTCCCGCGTGAAGCCGCCCGACCTGCGCACCTTCGCCTGGTGGCGGTAGAGCAGTTCGTGATACTCGGCGAACTTGCCCTGGTCCACGGCGGCGCGCAGCGCGTTCGCGGCGTACTTCGACCCCGGGCCGAGGAAGGACCCCAAGGTGAACTGGAGCTGCAGCGCGTCGTTGCGGGCCGCCTGCTTCAGGTAGGGCCCGTTGCCGTCCAGCTCGAAATCGGCGCAGGCCGGGCAGCTCAGGTCCTCGTAGATCCGGACCGAGAGGGGAGCGGACGGGTTGCCGATCACGATGGTGGTGCCGTCCGGGGCCAGCGACTCCCGGGCGGCGGGCAGGTCCGCGTCCGCCGAGACGTCGAGCGGGTGGTCGCCCCGCGGGCCCCGCCCGGTGCAGGAACCGACGGACGACGCAACGACGATGGCCGCGGCCGCACCCAGGAACCCGCGTCTACTTCTGACCTGCATGAACACCCTTTCCCCCTGATCGACAGGGAGACCTTACGCGCTCCCGCGCCCCACCGCGCACCGGGTTTCCCCGGGACCGTCCGTCGGCGTCCGGCCGCGGACGGTCGTACGGGTCCGCGGCCGGGATGCGCTCAAGGGTGACGGCGGTGGAGGCCGTGGCGGCGGCGGAGCTCCAGGGTGGTGAAGACCGCCACGCCGAGGGTGATGTGCATCAGGGACAGGGCCGCGACGGTGCCGCCGTCGGCGTCCGCCGACAGCGGGCCGGCGACCGACAGCAGCGCCAGCCCGCTGCCCACGTACTGCGCGATCCGCAGAAAGACCGGCTTCCACAGGGCCGCCAGCAGAGCGGCACCCAGCCCGACGACCAACGGGACGACCGAGGAGCCGATGACGCCCCCGACCGTGATCGGGTGCTGCGCGCCGCCGTCGACCACGACCAGCGAAGCACCGGCCAGCCTGGCGACGGCGAAAACGATCAGATTGACCACGGCCGCGCCGACCGCGCCGGTGACCAGCACCTTCCACCAGCCGAATCCGGAACCGCGGACCGAGGCCACGGCCCCGACGGAAGAACCGGAGTCCGGAACTGCACTGCTCGACATGAGACTTCCCCCAACGTGTGAAGTACCGCGCCGCCGTACGGCCGCCGGCATGCACACAAGCCTCCGACCTGAACCTCGCTTGAGGTCAAGCCCCCGGCGCAGCGCACGGTCGCTTCACCCCCGTACTGCCGCGCCCCGGGCTACGGCACCAGGAAATCGCGCAGGTCGACGATCGTGTAGCCCTCGGCCTCGGCCGCGTCGATGATCAGGGGGAGGGCCTCGGCGTCGAGGACGATGCCGTCGCCGTTGCTGCCGACGTGCATCTGGATGATCGCCCCGGGGGTCAGGGCGTCGATGGCCCGCTCGGCGGCGGCCTCCGCGCTCATGCCACCCCGCGGGCCGAGATAGCCGTTGGTGTCCGCGGTGAACTCGATCGCCGCGTAACCCAGGTCGTTGACGTCCGCCACGGAGTCCTGAGTGGTGGAGCTGTAGGGGAAACGGAAGAACGGCAGGGGCACGGCGCCCGAGGCCGCCCGGATCGCCGCGTCGGCGCGCCGTACCTCCTCCGTCCGCCGGGCCGTGCTGAGCCCGTCGAAGTACGGGTGCCCGTACGAGTGGTTGCCCAGGCCGTGCGCGGCACCGATGGCCCGTACCGCCGCCGGGTGCGCGTCGGCGAAGGCGCCGGTCGGGAAGAAGGTGGCGGGCAGCCCGCGCCGCCGCAGTTCCGCCAGGACCGTGTCGATCCCGGCCTCGTCCCAGGCGGCGTTGAAGGTGAGCGCCACGACCTTTCGGGACGTGGGCAGCCGGCGGATCTCACCGCCGAGCAGCGAGGCCGGAGGGCGCGGACCGGTCGGGGAAGCGGCGCCGGCCGCGGCCCGGGCGCCGGAGCACGGCAGGAGTCCTGCGGCGAGCAGCGCCGCCAGCGCGGCGCGCCGTCCCACGTCCACCACGATCGCTCCCTCCGGCACAGCACAGCACAGCACAGCACGCACGGCGCGTCGGCACGGCCTCTCGGCACCGGGCCGGGCCTGCCTCGACTATGCGTCGGCGCGTGCCGGAGCCCTCGCAGCCCGTGCCGCGCAGCCGGGTGAACCGCCTCAGGCGCGTCGGCGCAGGTGCGTCGTCAGGTGGTGCTGGAGCGGCCGGCCCACCGCGGCCATGTCGTGAACGACCGTCAGCTCCCCCTCCGGGGTGACGGTGTACCGGCGGCGCGTACCGGTGACCTCCTTCGCCAGCGGGGTCAGCGACACGTCCTCGGTCTCGATCTCGAACTCCGAGCCGGACACCCGCCCCACATAGGTCTCCACGATGCCGGTGGGGTGGGCGAGTACGACCTCCAGCGAGGCGTCGGGGGTCACCCGCCACCACCCCGCCTCGCGCCCCGCCGGGCGGACCGGGGCCCCGGTCCCGTCGATCAGCCACGCCCTGGCCTCGTAGCGCAGGAAGGGGCGTCCGTCATGGCTGAAGGCGACCTCCTGCTCGTAGCGGAAGTCCTGCTCCAGCGTCGGGTACCCCCCCCGGCCGCGGCCGTGCCAGCGACCCAGCAGCGGCAGTACGGGCAGGAGCAGCGGATGCGGATCCGGACCCTCGCCGAGGACGTGGCTGTCGGGGTACGGATTGTCCCGCACCGGCTCGAAGCTGTTCACCCGCAGCAGCATAGGCGGTGCACCGGGGCGTGCACGCCGCACGCCCCGTCATGCCCCTGCACACCGCACGCCCCGCCCCGCATCGCCCTGCCTCCCGGAGCCGGGAGGCAGGGCGGGGCAGTGGTCACCCGTCACCGGGCCGGCAGGCCACCCGCCACCGAGGCCGGTACCGGCGCCAGACCGGCCGGCCTGGTGGTGAAGACGCCCCGGCCCTGGGTCCGGCCCCGCAGCCGGGACGCGTACCCGAACAGCTCGGCCAGCGGCACGGTCGCCGTGATCACCGCGCTGCCGGCCTCGGTGGCCTGGCCGGAGACCCGGCCGCGACGGGCCGCCAGGTCACCCAGTACGCCCCCGACGCCGTCCTCCGGAACGCTCACCGTGACCTCCACGACCGGCTCCAGCAGCTCCACCGTGCTGAGCCGCAGCGCTTCGCGCAGCCCGAACCGGCCCGCCGCCCGGAACGCCATCTCCGAGGAGTCCTTGGAGTGGGTCGCCCCGTCGGTGAGCGTGACGCGCAGCCCCGTCACCGGATACCCGCCCAGCGGGCCAGCGACGAGCGCGTCCCGGCAGCCGGCCTCCACGGCGCGCGCGTACTCCTGCGGCACCCGGCCGCCGACCACCGTAGAGCGGAACTCGAAGGCCGGCTCCTCCAGCGGCTCGACGTCCAGCACGATGTGCGCGAACTGGCCCGCCCCGCCGTCCTGTTTGACGTGCCGGTGGACCAGGCCGGTCACCCCGCGCACGACGGTCTCCCGGTACGAGACCTGCGGGCGGCCCACGACGACGTCCACCCCGTGGCCGCGGCGGATCTTCTCCACCGCCACCTCCAGGTGCAGCTCGCCCAGCCCCGACAGCACGGTCTGCCCCGACTCCGGGTCGGACCGCACCACCAGCGAGGGGTCCTCCTCCGCCAGCCGCGCGAGCGCCGTCGCCAGCCGGCCGGTGTCGGCGTTGCCGCGCGCCTCCACCGCCACCGACACCACCGGCTCGGCCACCGTCGGCGGTTCGAGCACGAGCGGCGCGCCGGGGGCGCACAGGGTCGTGCCCGCCCGGGCGGACTTGAGCCCGATCACGGCGACGATGTCACCGGCCACCGCCTCCTCCCTGTCCTCGTGCCGGTCGGCCTGGACCCGCAGGATCCGGCCCACCCGTTCCGTACGGCCCGTGGCCGCGTCCAGTACCGTCGCGCCCTTGCGCAGGGTGCCCGCGTAGACCCGCAGGTACGTGAGCCGCCCCGTCGCCGTGGCCGTCACCTTGAAGGCGAGCGCCGTGAACGGCTCCGCCGGGTCGGGGGCGCGTTCCTGCTCCGCGCCGTCCGCCGTACCGCGCACCGGCGGCATGTCGGCGGGCGCGGGCAGGTACGCGACGACCGCGTCCAGCAGCGGTTCGATCCCGCGGTTGCGGTACGCCGAGCCGCACAGCACCACGACGCCGTCCCCACGCAGCGTCAGCTCGCGCAGGGCCCGGGCCAGAGTTCCGTCGCTCAGCGCGGAATCCGCGCAGAACTCCTCCAGCGCCTCGGCGTGGAGTTCCGCCACCGTCTCCTCCAGCAGTCTGCGCCGCCGGCCTGCCTCCTCCCGCAGCGGTTCGGGGACCGGCCCCGAATCGAAGTCGGCGGAACCGGTCCGCCAGCGCAGCGCACGCATGGTCACGAGGTCGACGACCCCGGTGAAGTCGTCCTCCTGACCGATGGGCAGCTGTACCACCAGGGGTACGACGTCCAGGCGTCGGCGGATCGACGCGACGGCGGTGTCGAGGTCGGCGCCCGCCCGGTCCAGCTTGTTGACGAACGCGATCCGCGGCACGCCGTGCCGGTCGGCCTGCCGCCACACCGTCTCGCTCTGCGGTTCGACCCCGGCGACGGCGTCGAAGACGGCGACCGCTCCGTCGAGCACCCGGAGAGAGCGTTCCACCTCGTCGGAGAAGTCGACGTGCCCGGGGGTGTCGATCAGGTTGACGTGGTGCCCGCCCCAGGCGCAGCTGACGGCCGCGGCGAAGATGGTGATGCCGCGGTCACGTTCCTGCGGGTCGTAGTCGGTGACGGTCGTGCCGTGGTGCACCTCGCCGCGCTTGTGGATGGCACCGGTCGCGAACAGGATCCGTTCGGTGATCGTGGTCTTGCCGGCGTCGACGTGGGCGAGGATGCCCAGGTTGCGGACCGCGGTGAGGGCGGTGGAAGTGGTGTTGAGGGGGCGTCCGTTGGCGCGCATGGCCCGAGGCCTTTCGAATGCGGAGATGAAGAGGGCGGCGCGAATTCCCTGACGTCGGCCCCTGGCCCGCGACCGGCAGCCGTGGCCGGCCGTCCTGCCCGGAGCGGGCCCGGGCGGGCGGCGGCGTACGAAAGGCGGAGGAGGGACGGGACCTAAAGGTGCGTCACGGGCATACGGTGACGGCCGCGCAGCCGGCACCGGGCGTCACGAGACACCGGGATCACGTCGTACCGGGACGGGGGAGCGAAGGCGGCGGTGCGGTACGTGCACATGGCGCTGCTCCCCTTCTCTTCTGACTCGGCATGAGGCGCGCGGTGCCCTGCGGCAGCGCGTACGGCGAGTTTAGGGAGAGGACGGCGCCGGGGCATCGCAATTTTCCGGGAAGCGCGTGCTACGGTGAGTGAGATACAGCTACGGAAAGTGACACAGGCGGCAAGATCCTGCGAATGCCCCGCCCTTCCGGCCAGATCCCGTTCCTCGACACGTAGCGGAGACCAGCCATGTATGCAGTGATCCGGCGTTACGAAGGGGTGACCGACCCCGCCGAGGCGGGGCGCCTGGTGGACGAGGGGTTCGTGCCCCTCCTCCGTCGGGTGCCGGGGTTCGTGGCCTACTACTGGGTCGACGCCGGGGACGGGGTGATGGTGTCCACCAGCGTCTACGAGGACCGGGCCGGGGCCGATGAATCGGTCAGGAGGGCTGCGGACTTCGTGCGGGAGCACCTGGCGTCCCTGCTCCCCAACCCTCCTCAGGTCACGGCCGGCCAGGTGGTGGCCGCCGGAGAGTGGCCCGCCGGGTAGCGGCCCGCCGTCCGGCGGAGGCCGGGTCCCCGCACCGTCCGGCGGGAGTCCGGAACAGGGCGCCGATCGGGCCGGACCTGCCGGCACGGCCCGATCGGTCCGGCATCCCTACGAGGTGGTGACCGCCACGGCGGCCGGGAGCACGGCGGGGCGGTCCAGGAAGGCGAGGACGGCCCGCTTCTCGGGGAGGTACACCTCGGGCAGGTCGATCTCCGGGAGGGTGATCTCGCCCTGCCGGACGAAGTCGAGCCGGCCCATCAGGGCGACGGCCTTCTCGTTGAGGGCGTCGGGCTCGGCCACCGCGCGCAGGACGGCCGGGTCGCGGAAGGTGAACCGGATGAGCGACCCGATCAGGGTCCGGCTGAACCCGGGCCGGGGCCGGCCGGCCGCCGGAGCCAGCATCAGGTGCACGCCGATGTCGCCCTCCCGCACCGGGTAGCACTCGCTGATCCGGTCCTCGGACGGCTGGTATGTCTGGAAGAGCGCCACCGGCTCGTCGTCCAGCCGCACCATGAACGCGTGGTGGGTGTCGCGGCGGTCCACGTCCTCGTAGATCTCCTGGACCAGTTCCCGGCTGGCACCGTTCATGCCCCAGAACTGTGCGCGCTCCTCGACGACCCACGAGTGCAGCACGGCGGAGTCCGCGACAGGATCGACCGGCGTGAAGCGGACCGTGCCGAACCCCTCGACGGTCTCGGTCAGGACGTCGGCGCGCGAGGAGGCGAGGACGGTGGACTCGGGTCTCATACGGGTTCCGGTTTCTGTTCGGTGGGGCCCGACGGGTGCGGAGCACGCACGAGACCCCGGTTAGGGTTACCTAACTATAGGGGTCCCTGGAAGCTCGTCCGAACGGGGCCCCGGTCAGGAACCGGCCCGCGGAAGAGGCGTGGTGGTGTCCGCCAGGGGGCGGCCGCCGCCGGCGGAACCCGGTTGCCGGGCCGCCGGACGAGTGGTCACCCGTGTCGAAGGCCGCAGGCCGGGCACAAGCGCCACATGACTTTCCTCCTGCTGTTCCTGCTGCCCCTCGGCCTGGCCCTCGTCCTGCTGACGACCGGTCACCCGCACAAGCACGGCCGGCACCGCCAGACCCGCTGAACGGCCGCACCGCTTGCCGCGTACGTCCTGCCCGCGGCCCCGGGCCGTCGGACCGGGCCGTCAGGCCCGGGGCGTCAACGGCAGTCTGAGCACCAGCCGGGCGCCGCTCGCGCAGTCCTCCGCCGTCAGCGTTCCGCCGTGGTGCGTACTCAGGTCACGCGCGATGGCCAGGCCCAGGCCGGCCCCGCCGTGGTCGCGGCTGCGCGAGTCGTCGAGCCGTGCGAACCGTTCGAAGACCCGCTCCCGGTCGCCCGCGGGGATCCCCGGCCCGTCGTCGACGACCTCCAGCACGGCGGCAGGCTCCACCGCGCCGCCGCCGGTGGTCCGCAGCGTGACGTCCACGCCGTCCCGGGCGTACCGCTGAGCGTTGTCGACCAGGTTGGTGACGACACGGCCGAGCCACAGGGCGCCGCCGGTGACCTCGACACCGGCGGCCAGGTCCGCCCGTACGGGCACCCGGTCGCCGAGCCGGGCCTCCAGCACCTCGCGTACCAGGGCACCCAGGTCCAGCGGCACGGCCGCCACGGGCTGGGCCGCGTCGATCCGGGCGAGCAGCAGCAGATCCCCCGCGAGGTGCTGGAGCCGCTCGATGTCCTCCAGGGCGCCACCGATCAGTTCGGGCCACAACTCCGGGTCCCGGACGGCCAGCGCCACCTCCAACTGCGTGCGCAGGACGGTGATGGGGCTGCGCAGTTCGTGGGACGCGTCGGCGATGAACTGCCGCTGGCGGATACCGGACGCCTCCAGCCGGTCCAGCGTGGCGTTCATGGTCTCCGCGAGCCGGGCGACCTCGTCCCGGGTCGCGGGAACCGGCACCCGGCGGTGCAGGTCCCGGTCGGAGATCCCGGCGACCTCGGCGCGGATCGCCTCCACCGGACGGAGCGCGTGCCCTGTCACCCGCCAGGTCACCAGGACGACGGTGGCCAGGAGCAGCGGCATGCCGATGACCAGCGCGGCGGTGGTGGTGTCGTCAGCCGCGTCCGCGTCCCGCAGCGAGGCGCCGGCGTAGACGGTGGCCGGTCCGTCCGGTGTCTGCGTGACGACCTGCACGACCCGCTGCCGGTGGTCGCCGTCGACCGGACGGACCCGCCAGGTGTGCAGCCGCGGCCCCGGCGTCTCGGGCGGGGCCGGCGGGAGGGCGGGCATCCCGATGAGGTTCGGGCTGGAGAACAGCACCCGCCCGTCCGCGCTCACCACCTGCACGAACTCGACGGCGCGGCCCGGCGGACGGGCCCGGCCGAGCCTGCCGGTGGCGGCGAGCTCCGCCACGGTCTCGGCCTGCCGGCGGGCGTCGTTCTCCGCGTTGCGCAGCAGATTGGCCTCCAGCAGCCCGAGCAGGGCGAACGAGGCGAGCGCCAGAGCCGCGGCCACCACCAGCCCCGCACCCACCGTGGCCCGCGCCCGGACCGTGGTGGGCCGGAGCCGGCGCAGCAGCGGCCACCGGTCGAGGACGGCGCCCGGGAGCCGGCGCAGCAGCTCACCCCGGCGCCCGGAGAGGCGGCAGGGCCCGGCGGATTCAGCCACCGTCGGCCGCCAGCCGGTACCCGGCGCCCCGTACGGTCTCCAGCGCGGCCCGGCCGAAGGGGGCGTCGACCTTGCGGCGGACCGCACTGACGTGGACCTCGACGACGTTGGGGTCACCGTCGAAGGCGGTGTCCCACACCTGCTCCAGGATGTCCCGCTTGGAGACCACCTCGCCGGAGCGGCGGCCCAGGTACTCGAGTATCGCGAACTCCCTGGCGGTCAGCCGGATCTCCGTACCGCCGCGGGAGCACGTGTGCCGGGCCGGATCGATCAGCAGGTCGCCGAACCGCATCACCTGCGGGCGCCGGCCACCACCCGTACGCCGGCCGAGTGCTCGCAGCCGGGCGACCAGCACCAGATAGGAGAACGGCTTGGACAGGAAGTCGTCGGCCCCGGTGTCCAGGGCCTCCGCCTCGTCGTACTCGCCGTCCTTGGCCGTGAGCATCAGGATCCCCGACTCGTTGCCGGCCGCGCGCAGCTTCGCGCAGACCCGGTAGCCGTTCAGCCCGGGAAGCATGATGTCGAGGACGATCAGGTCGTAGTCGTGCTCGGTGGCCATCCACAGGCCCTGGGCCCCGTCGTGGGCCACGTCCACCGAGAACCCCTCCGACTGCAGACCCCGTTGCAGGGCCACGGCGAGCCGTCGTTCGTCCTCCACCACCAGTACGCGCATGCCGCACAGCATCGCAGGCCGGGCCGACGCCCGGCTGAAGAGGTCTTCAGGTGCCTTCAGCTGGGCTTCAGCATCCCCTCAGCATGCTCTGGGACGAGCCGGGCACCGCGCCCGGCTGCCCGGAGGAGTAGCCGTATGTCTGAATCCGTTCCGCCGCCGTCCGAGCAGCTGCCCGAGACCGCGCCGCAGGCCGCCGCCCGCAAGCGCGATCGGGTGGTGCTGTCCCGGCTGGTGCCCCGCAGCAGGCGCGCCCGATGGGTCGCGGCGGGCGCGGCCGTGGTGGTCGTGGGCGCCGGGGTCACGGCGGTCGCCGTGGCCGAGCACCACGACCACCACGTGCGCGCCGACCGGGGTGCGCACATGTTCCGCTTCGGACCCGGCCACGAGGGGTGGGCCGAGCGGGGGCCGCATGGGGCGCCCGGGGGCGAGCGTGCGCGGAAGGGACCCGGCGGGGAGGACGGCCCCGCGGGGCGGGAGCGGCTGGTCCACCCCGACGCCCCCGGACTCCCCGGTCTTCCGGGCCGGTCCGAGCGGCGCGACGGTCCCGGCAAGCGTGCCCAGGCACCCGCGCCGCTGCCCTCCCTGTCCATCGGCGACGCGGCCGACAAGGCCGCCGCGGCCGTGCAGGGCGGGAAGGTGGAGAGCCTGCGCGCGGTCGCCCAGGACGGCGGCGGGGGCGCCTGGCTGGCCGTGGTCCTCGGCCCCGACGGGGTCCGGCACGCCGTCACGGTGTCCGGTACGGACGGCACGATCACCGGCAACACCACCCTCGGCGGATAACCCCGGCACCGTCGGCACCGCTTACGGGGCCATCGCGCGGCCCCCGATCCCGGGGGCCCCGTCGAGCTGGCCCCGCCACCAGGCGGCCATCCCGTCGCCGTCCATGGCCGCCCAGGCAGGGGTCCGCTCCACCTGGGCCCGGCCCAGCCGGCGGGCCAGCGAGACCAGCTCCCGGCCGGCGGCCCCGCGGGCCCGGTGGTAGCCGTCCAGCAGCTCCTCGAAGGAGTCCGAGCGGCGCCAGCCGTCCGCGAGGGCGGTCGCGTCCTGGAGGGCCTTGGCGGCACCACTCGTGTTGTGCGGGCGCACGACGCTCGCGGCGTCCCCGGCGAGCAGCAGGCGCCCGCCGGCGGTGCGGGCAGCCTCCAGGTCGTAGATGGGCTGGACGAAGGTGTCCGCCGGGTCCGTCAGCGCGAGCGCCCGCCGCCAGTACGGCGGGAACTCCCGCTCCAGCAACGCGTCGAGGTGTTCCGCGAGCCCCGGAGTCAGCGCACCCGGGGGGAAGCTCGTGGGGTCGTCGAGGCGCAGCCGCCCGTCCGGCGGGGGAGCGGCGTACAGCACCCAGTTCACCCGGGGGCCGCCGGGCCCGGGGATGCGGTAGACGACGCAGGTGCCGCCGGGGAAACAGACCGTGGTCACCGCCTCCGGGAACGGGTCGGCGAGGCCGCCGAGTTCGTCGAGGCGCGCCGCGTCGACGTTCCCGCGCCAGCACACGTACCCCGCGTAATGCGGCCGGGAGTCGGCGCACAGCGCCGCGCGCACCACGGAGCGGTAGCCGTCCGCGCCCACCACCAGGTCGTACCGCTCCACGGAACCGCCCGCGAGCCGCACCCGGGCGCGGTCACCCTCGGCGGCAGAGGTACCCGTACCCGTACCCGCGGCTTCGACGGCGGTCACCGCCTCGCCCTGCCGGTAGACCACCGTGGCGGGCACGGACTCCCGCAGTCCGCGCCAGAGCAGTCCCCAGTGGTAGGAATGGAAGGGGAACGGCTGCTGCCAGATCAGCCGTCCGCCCGGCCCCTCGGCGTCGTCGCGGACCACCCAGCGGCGCCGCCGCAGCGGATGTGCGGCGATCCCTTCGGGCAGGGCGCCGCTCGCCCGGAGTTCGACGGCCCGTTCGTCGTGCACGCACAGCCCGACGCCCCGGTCCTCCAGCCGGCCTCCGGTCCGCTCCAGGACCACGACCTGCCCGGCGCCCGCCCGCGCGAGCGCCGTGGCGACCGCGCAGCCGGCGATGCTCCCGCCGATCACCGCAACCGTTCCGCCCCGCACAACCGCCTCCTGACCGCCCGCTGTCGAACGACCGCCCGTGCCCCGCGCCGGGCCGTCCCGGCCGACCACGTTACTGACATTCCGCGGTGCCGTGACCGGTGCGATGAGCTGCCCGCCGGCCGGGGGCGTGCGCGGGGGGCCAGGGGCGCACGGGGAAGTGAATGCGCTTCGTTCCCGGGATTTCCGAGGACCGGCTTGCACGATCGGGCCCGGTTTCCGATGGGGTGATGAGTGGGAGCGCCCGTCGCTCCGCGGCTGCTGGTGCGGGGGCAGGCAGCCGGCTGCGTCCCATCCACCGGGAAGGTTCACTCCGACGTGAATGCCGTCGATACGGTCGCCCTTGCGTTGTTGGTCACCATCGTGGTCAGCGTTGTCGCCATCGATGTGTTCCGGGCACGCGTGCGCCTGCCGGGTCCGGGGGCGGAGAGAGAAGCCGGCGAGCCATCCGCCGGCCGCCGCCCCGAAGTCACCGGCGCCCGCCCCCGCCCCCGCCGGTTCACCGCCATTCCGACGGGCGGCGAGGGACAGCTGTGGGGGAGCGTATGAACGAAGGGGAATTCGACCCATCAGGAGACCGGGCGGTCTCCAGTGAACTCGCCGGTGTGCTGCCGGTGGAGTTCACCGCTTTCCATTCCCAGCAGCACCGAGCCTACCTGCGCTACGCCCACCTGCAGTTGGGGAACCCCAAAGACGCCGAAGAAGTCGTCGACGACGTGTTCACCTTCCTGCTCAAGGTGTGGCGGCAGGCGCTGAAGGAGGCGAGCCTGCACGGTTTCGCCTGGGCGGTGCTGCGCGAACACGTGGAGCGGAGGCTGGCTGTGCTGGGCAGGCAGGTGGCCATGGTGGAGACGGCCTGGTTCGCGGCGCTGCGCCGCTCCTCACGGGAACGGCTGGAGCTGCTGGAGTCCAAACTCGGGCTGTACGCGGCGATCGCGGGTCTGTCCGAGCGGCAGTACGACGTGGTGCTGCTGGCCTTCCTGCTGGGAAACGACTGCGACACGGTCGCCCGGATGATGGGGATCTCGCCCGCCACCGTCCGGTCGCACATCCGCGGCGCACGCCGAACCCTGTCCCGCAAGCTCGGGGTGGACTGGATCCCCGGAGAGGAGAAGGACCAGTGAGCGACCTGCCACGCCACCACGACATGCCGCTGTGTGAACTGGACGCGTCCCTGGCGGACGCGACGGTGCTCGCGGAGGAGTACGCCGGATACGACGAGGGCGCGGCCCGGCGCCGCATCGCCCGCCGGATCGCCGGTGACCGCGCCCGCTCGGCGCCGCCGGGAGAGCCCTCCGGGACGCCCGCCGCCCCCGCGTGCGGACCGGCCGATCCGGACGCGACCGACGACCTGGTCCTCGACGCGGCCTGCCACGTGCGGGCCGCCCGCGGCCTGGACGACGTGACCTGGTGCCTCGTGGAGAGCCGGGACTTCGCCGAACTCGCCCTGGCCGTCGACTCCTGGCCGCACGGCGCGGACTCGGCGCTGCTCTTCGGCTGCCTGCTGCACCTCGCCGACCGGACGGAGGGCGCGCAGTTCTGGTTCCAGTACGCGGCCGGGGCGGGCTCGCAGACCGCCGCCCGCTGTCTCTACCTCCACCACCTGGCGCGCGCCGAGGTCGCGACCGCCCAGTACTGGAAGTGCCAGGCCGACGCCCTGCCGCCGGACGACCACCTGCCGCCCCTGCCGCAGGTCCCGCACGACCTCGAAGAGGCCCTCGCAGCCTCGGTCATCTGGACGTCCCCGCCCATCACAACCCAGGACCTCAGCTCCCTGACCGGCGGACCGGGCCTGGCCAGGCCGCCCCTGCGGCTCCCGGCACGACTGCGGCAGGCCCTCATGGCGCGTCCCCGCAAGGAGCACCCCGACCTCGGGGAGGTCTTCACCCCCGGTCCGCAGGTCGCCGTGGCCGTCGCGCAGAACGCCCGGCTCAACCCTCTGCACCTCACGGAGCAGGCGAACGGGTGGTCGCTCGAAGCGCTGAAACAGCCGCAGCCGCCCGCGGCCCGTACGTCCCCCGAGGGACGCCCGGCCCCGGCGGCGCTGGAATCCGTTCACCAGGCGCTGCGCGTCCTGGAGGTCGTCAACCGCTGTTCGAGCGGTGTGAACCTGACACAGATCGCCCGTGAGACGAAGCTGCCGCAACTGGTCCTGGCCCGGGCCGTGGAGCAACTGGTCCGCGCGAGCCTGGCCACGCCGGTCGGACCGGACGCCTACGTCGCCGGCCACGCCCTGCTGCTGGGCGAGACGGACGGCGCGGACGGCCGCGGACATCTGCGCGAGACACTGGCCTGGCTGCGGGACGCGGTCGGAGCCGCCGTCTACGTCGCCCGCTACACCGACGGCGAGGTCGCCATCACGCAGTACGCGGACGGTCCGGCCGCACCCGTGGTCGAGGAGTGGGTCGATTTCCGGGTCGCCGCCCACGCCTCCGCGGTGGGCAAGGCACTGCTGGCCCAGCTCGACCACGACGACCGGCGCGACCACCTGGCCCGCCACCGGCTCGCGCCCTTCACCCCGCACACCCTCACCAGCCGGCACGTGCTCTTCCGGCAACTCGACGAGCGCCCGCCCGGCACGCCCCTGCTCGACCTCCAGGAGTACGCCCTCGGCACGGTGTGCGCGGCGGTGCCGATCACCGCCGGCCCCAATCCGGAATGCGTGGCCCTGTCCATCCCCGTCCCCGATCCGGGCCGGCTGAAGCAGGCGGCACGGATCCTGCAGAGCGAGGCGGCCGCCGTCTTACTCGCGCTGATCGTCGCCGGCAGCACCCGGCCCACGGTCCGCAGGCCGGAGGACACCATCCTGTCCACCTCCGCCTGAGTGCCTCGCGGGGCGGCCGTCCGCCGCCCCGCGAGGGCCGGTCAGGGGGCGATCGGGAGCTGCCGCTTGTGCTCGGTCGCCCGGTAGCGGCCCACGATGATGTCGAGCGCGGCCGGGTCGACGGGCTCGCCCTCCAGGACGTCGTCGATGTCGTCGTAGGTGACGCCGAGCGCCTCCTCGTCGGCCAGACCCGGCTTCAGCGTCTCCAGGTCCGCGGTCGGAGTCTTCCAGATCAGCGAGGACGGCGCGCCCAGCGCCTCCGCCGTGGCCCGGACCCGGCGCTTGGTCAGGCCCGTCAGCGGGACCACGTCGGCCGCGCCGTCGCCGAACTTCGTGAAGAAGCCGGACACCGCCTCGGCGGCATGGTCCGTGCCCACCACGAGACCCGCGTGCGCGCCCGCCACCGCGTACTGGGCGATCATGCGCTGACGGGCCTTGATGTTGCCGTGCACGAAGTCCTGGTGGTGCGCGTCACGGAAGACCGTGCCGCCGGCCAGGACCGCCTCCAGCGCGGCGTCGCTCGACGCCTTCACATCGACGGTGAGGACCTGGTCGGGCCGGATGAACTCCAGCGCCAGCTGCGCGTCCGACTCGTCCGCCTGGACTCCGTACGGCAGCCGCATCGCGAAGAACGCCGCCTCCTGCCCGGCCGCGCGCACCCGCTCGACCGCGAGCTGGCACAGCCGGCCCGCGGTGGTGGAGTCCACACCGCCGCTGATGCCGAGGACCAGCGAGCGCAGACCCGTCGAGAGCAGCCGGTCGGCGAGGAAGGCCACGCGGCGCTCGATCTCCTCGTGGGCGTCGAAGGACGCGCTCACCTGGAGGTCCCGGGCGATCTCCTGCTGCAGCGATATGGACGCCTGATCGGTCACGATTGCTCCTCGGTCGGGCCCGCGGACAGTTCGGCTCGCGCCGCGGGGCGGACCGCGGGCGCGAAGGGGGCCGGAAGCACTCTAGAGGAAAGGCCGCGAAGCCCTGCTCAAAGGCCGTGACGGGCGTACGCCGGCCAGGCGCCGGCCAGGCCGGCCGGACTGCGGCCGGGCGGACGCCGTCACCCCGCCGCGAGCAGAGCGGGCAGCTCCCGCATGTCGTGGAACACCTGGGTTCCCGGACCTTCGAGCCGCTCGGGCGGGGTCATGCCGCCCCCGAAACCGAAGGCCCGCATCCCGGCGGCGCGGGCCGCCTCCACCCCCGGACGGCTGTCCTCGACCACCGCACAGGCCGCCGGATCGACGCCCATGCGCTGCGCCGCGTACAGGAACAGGTCCGGGGCCGGCTTGCCGCGGGCGACCTCGGTGGCGCTGAAGATGCGCCCCGCGAAGCGGGCGTGGAGCCCGGTGCGGCCCAGGGTGTGGCGCATCTTCTCGTGGGAGCCGCTGGAGGCGACACAGGTCGGCAGGGTGATCGCGTCGAGCGCCTCGGGCAGTCCCTCGACGGCGGTCAGGCCGGCGTCCACCGCCTCGCGGTGGAGCTGCGCGAACCGCTTCGCCCAGACGTCGGCGGCCGTCCCGCCCAGCCGGGCGGCGATCAGCTCGCGCACGGAGGCGTCGGACCGCCCGATGAACAGGTCGATCACGTCGCGCTCGGTGAGCGGCCACCCCAGCTCCGCCCCCAAGGCCACCTGCACGCGCGTCGCGATGCGTTCGGTGTCGACGAGCACACCGTCGCAGTCGAATATGACGAGTTCAATCGGCTTGATCATCCCCGCAGCATAGGGTCCGGGCCGGACGGGCCGCGGCGGAGCCCGCGGACCGAGACATTCCGTCCGTGCATGAGGCGGCGGAGGCGGGGCAGGCGCAGTTCACGGGGAGAACGGAACACCCCGCGCACGACGCACCAAGAAGGACGGACGGCAGGTCACCCGCCGTCCCCCGTCCACCGGAGGAGTTGTTTCCGCGTGACTGAGCATGTGTGGAGTTTCAAGTCGACCTCGGGCCACCTGGCCGGCACCGATCTGACCGGCTACAAGGTCGAGGCGACCGACGGCGGCATCGGCAAGGTGGACAAGCACTCCGACGAGGTCGGTGACGCCTACCTGGTCGTGGACACCGGGGTCTGGATCTTCGGCAAGGAGGTCCTGCTGCCGGCGAGCACCGTCGTCAGCATCGACCCCGAGGAGAAGGTCGTCTACGTGGACCGCACCAAGGGCCAGATCAAGGACGCCCCCGAGTTCCACCGGGAGAAGCACCTCGGCGACAAGGACTACCACCAGGAACTCGGCACCTACTACGCCACCACCCGTCTCGGCCTCCCGCCGCTCTGACCGGCCGGAGTCCGACCGCTTCCAGGCCGTGGGCCCGAACTCCCCGAGTTCGGGCCCACGGCCGTGCCGTGCCCCTCGCGCAGGAGCCGTAACGCCGTACGGCCGCATGGCCGACCGGCTCCGGGACACACGCGCCATGTGTTGAAACTACTTGTGGTGGCCGTCCTCGGCCCGCTCGCGGCGGCCACCGGCGCCGCCGCCCTCCTCGTCTCCCCCTGGTGGTGGGCCGCGGCCGCCCCGCTGCTCCTGCTCGCGGCGACGGCGGTCCACGACGTCGTCCAGCGGCGGCACTCCGTCCTGCGCAACTACCCGGTCCTCGGACACCTGCGCTTCGCGCTGGAGAAACTGCGGCCGGAGCTCCAGCAGTACTTCATCGAGCGGAACTTCGACGGCCGCCCCTTCGACCGCGACACCCGCGACCTCGTCTACGAGCGCGCCAAGGGCACCGACTCGGAGGAGCCCTTCGGCAGCGAGCTCGACCTCTACCAGCCGGGCCGCGAGTACCTCACCCCGTCCATGGCCCCCCGGCCGGTACGCACCACCCCGCCCCGCGTCCGCGTAGGCGGACCCGACTGCGCCCGGCCCTACGACATGGCCCTGCTGAACGTGTCGGCGATGAGCTTCGGCTCGCTCTCGGCCCAGGCCGTACTCGCACTCAACACCGGCGCCCGGCTCGGCGGCTTCGCCCACGACACCGGAGAGGGCGGCCTGTCGCCGTACCACCTGCGCCCCGGCGGGGACCTCATATGGGAGATCGGCACCGGGTACTTCGGCTGCAGGACGGCCGACGGCGGTTTCGACGAGCGGCAGTTCGCCGAAAAAGCCGCCCGAGAGCAGGTGAAATGCGTATCCCTGAAGATCAGTCAGGGCGCGAAGCCGGGCATCGGCGGCGTCCTGCCCGCCGCCAAGGTCAACGCGGAGATCGCCCGGGTCCGCGGGGTCCCGCAGGGCAAGACCGTCATCTCGCCGCCCTACCACCGCGTGTACTCCACCCCGCGCGAACTGGTGCGCTTCCTGGCGCGGATGCGCGAGCTCGCCGACGGCAAACCCGTCGGCTTCAAACTGTGCCTCGGCTCGCGCCGCGAGTTCCTCGCCGTCTGCAAGGCCATGCTGGAGGAGGGCAGCACCCCGGACTTCATCGTCGTCGACGGCGCGGAGGGCGGCACGGGCGCCGCGCCGCTGGAGTTCGTGGACAACGTCGGCCTGCCGCTCGGCGAGGGCCTGATGACCGTGCACAACGCCCTCGTGGGCACCGGACTGCGCGACCGGATCCGGGTCGGGGCCAGCGGCAAGGTCGCCACCGGCAGCGACCTCGTCAAACGGCTCCTCCAGGGAGCCGACTACACCAACGCCGGCCGCGCCATGATGTTCGCGGTCGGCTGCATCCAGGCCCAGCGCTGCCACACCAACACCTGTCCCGTCGGCGTCGCCACCCAGGACGAGCGGCGCGCCCGCGCGGTCGACGTCCCCGACAAGTCGCAGCGCGTACGGCGCTACCAGGAGGCCACCGTCAAGAGCGCCCTGCAGATCATGGCCTCGCTGGGGGTCGAGGGTCCGAGCGGCCTGCGCCCCCACATGCTGCTCCAACGCGTGGACCCGCACACCGTCCGCTCCTACGCCGAACTCCACTCCTGGCTCACCCCCGGACAACTCCTCGCATCCGCACCGGCCGACTGGGCATCCGACTGGGAGGCGGCCGACCCGGACCGCTTCGCCCACTGACCCCCTCACCACCGGAGGACCGACCCATGGCACGCACCGTCGCCCACGTCATCGTCGAGGCACTGAAGGACCTGGGTGTCCGGCACGTCTTCGGCGTCGTCGGAGACGCCCTGAACCCACTGACCGACGCGATCCGCACCACCGACGGCCTGGACTGGGTCGGCTGCCGGCACGAGGAGGCCGCCGCCTTCGCCGCCGGTGCCCAGTCCCAGCTCTCGGGCGTCCTCGGGGTGTGCGCGGGCACGGTCGGGCCGGGCTCCGTACACCTTCTCAACGGGCTGTACGACGCGGCCAAGAGCCGTGCCCCGGTCCTCGCGATCTGCGGGCAGGTGCCCCTCGCCGAGATGGCGGGCGACTACTTCCAGGAGGTCGACAACGACCTCCTCTTCCGTGACGTGGCCGTCTACCGGGCCACCGTCACCTCGCCGGACCAGATGCCCCGCATGCTGGAATCCGCCGTCCGCGCGGCCGTCGGCCGGGGCGGAGTGGCGGTGCTCACCGTGCCCGCGGACCTGGGCGACCAGGAGCTCGGCGAGGACCGGCCCGCCCGGTTCGCGCTGGGCCGGGCCGTCACCCGCCCGGACGACACGGCCCTCGCCGAGGCCGCCGACCTCCTGAACGCCGCCTCGCGCGTCACCCTGCTGGTCGGCCGCGGAGCCCGCGACGCCCGCGGCGACGTGCTCCGCACCGCGGAGCGGCTCGCCGCGCCCATGGTGCTCACCCTCAAGGCGAAGGAGGGCTTCGAGGACGACAACGCCTACGAGGTCGGCCAGACCGGCCTGATCGGCAACCCCGCCGCCGCGCACGCCCTCGACCACGGCGACGCCCTGCTCATGCTGGGCACCGACTTCCCCTACCGCGACTGGTACCCGAAGGACTGCAAGGTCGTCCAGATCGACGTCCGCGAGGAGCACCTGGGGCGGCGGGTACCCGTGGACGTGGGCCTGGCCGGAGACGTCGGGGCGACGCTGCGGGCCCTGCTGCCGCTGCTGGACCAGGTGCCCGACCGGGACCATCTGGCCGATACACGCGACCGGTTCGCGAAGTGGCGGGAAGGACAGCTCCGGCTGGCCGACCCGGCGCACGACCGGCGCCCGTCCGGCAGGCTGCGGGCAGCCCTGGACAACCGGGACCACGCCATCCGCCCCGAAGCCCTGGCCGCCGCTGTGGACACGTACGCCGCCGACGACGCCGTCTTCACCTCCGACACCGGCATGGCCACCGTCTGGCTCTCCCGCTTCGTCACCATGAGCGGCGGCCGGCGCCTGATCGGCTCCTACAACCTCGGGTCCATGGCCAACGCCATGCCGCAGGCCCTCGGGGCACAACTCTGGGCGCCCGAACGGCAGGTCGTCGCCCTGTGCGGCGACGGCGGCCTGAGCATGCTGCTGGGCGACCTCATGACGATCGCCTCGTACCGGCTGCCCGTGAAGATCGTCCTCTTCGACAACCGCCGTCTGGGCATGGTCGAACTCGAACAGGAACAGGCCGGGCTGCCCGAGTTCGGCACCGGTCTCGACAATCCCGACTTCGCCGCCGTCGCCACCGCCCTCGGGTTCACGGGCGTTCGCGTCACCGAACCGGACAGCCTGCACGACGGCGTGCGCAAGGCGTTCGCGACGCCGGGGCCCGTCCTGCTGGACGTACTGACCAACCCCGACGAGATCGCCGTCCCCGCCAAGCCGACCGTCGGCCAGGCATGGGGTTTCGCCCTGGCCAAGGCCAAGGAGATCCTGCCGGGCACGGCCGGCTGACGGACCGTCTCCCCGGGGGCTCCTCCGGCTCCTGGGGCTCTCCGGGCTTCTCGGGCTCTCCGGGTCCGCGCGCGTGATCGGCCTGTTGCCGGGTACCCGCGCAGCAGACACTCCGACGCCTACGACTCCGAGGAGAGAACAGCCCCATGACGCTGATACCGCACGCGAACGACAAGTCCGTCCCCGCCCCGGCGGTACTCCGGGGGCACGTCACCCGCGCGACCGGCCGGCTCCGGGACACGGCTGTGCACGTCGGTCGTCTCGTGGAGGACAAGACCCCCGATCCGGTCCTGGCCGGGGCGCTCCGCACCGCGACCCGGGTACGGGAGACCGCCGCCCGCGCCGGCCGGTTCGCCGGGCACCGCAGGCTCGACCCCGTGCGGGCCGGGGCCGGCCGGGCCGCGACTCTGGCACGGGCCAACCGCACCGCGCTGACCACGGCCGTCGGCGTACTGACCGCGGCCGTGCTCGCCCGCCGTGCCCGACGGGCCCGGCGCACGAAGTAATGCTCAGGGGCGGTCGGGCCGCGGGGCCTCAGGCCCGCGGCCCGGCCACCCGCCCCCGTGCCCGCTCGGCGTTGAACTGGGCGCCGGTGACCAGCGCCAGGTTGGCGAACCAGAGCCAGACCACGAAGACCACGATCCCGGCGAGCGACCCGTACAGCCGCCCGTAGGTGTCCAGTTGCGTGTACAGCGTGAAGAGCCCCGAGGCCGCCAGCCACAGCAGGGCCGCCAGTACGCCGCCGGGCAGGCCCCGCCGCGTGCCCCGGCTCTGCGCCGGGCCCGTCCGGAAGAGGACCAGCACCAGCAGGGTCACGACCACCAGCAGCACGGGCCAGCGCAGCAGCGCCACGGCTTCCGGGCCGCCGCCACCGACGACCCGGGCGAACCACCGGGCCGGTGGCCCGGACACCACCAGCCCCACCGCACCGACGACGAGCAGGACCAGCAGCAGCCCCGCATGGACGACCAGCGTGTGCGCGGCACGCAGCGGACGCCGCGTGTCCGGCACCCCGTGCATCGTGTGCAGGGCGCGGCGGAACACCGCCAGGTAGCTGCACGCCGACCACAGCGCGCTCACCACCCCGCCGAGCAGCAGCGCCCACATCGACGAATGCCCCTCGGGCAGGCCGCCCAGCGCCTCGCGGAGCACCTGGGCCGACTGCGGGGGAGCGTACGCGGTCAGCTCGGCGATGAGCCGGGCCCGCCGGGCCCCGCCCAGCAGCCCCACGAGGGACACGGCGATGACGAGCGCGGGCAGCAGCGCGAGGAGGGCGTAGTAGGTCAGGGCGGCCGCGTGGTCGGCCAGGTTGTCGGTCCAGACGCGGACCGCCGTACGCCGCAACTCGGCGCGGGTGCGCGCCGCGAGGGCCGCCGCCCTGGCGGTGGCCGTGGCCGTGGCTGTGGTGGTGGTGTCGGCGTTGTCGGCGGGCGGACCGCCTCGAGGTGATGCGGTGCGGGGAATGTCGGTCACCCCGAGCGCGTGCCCTCCCGGGGCCGTGCCCATGCGCCCATCCGCCCGTGAGGCACCCGCGTACCGGTCCGTCGGCCGGGTACACGCGCCCCCATGACGTGGAGTTGCGCGCGACGACGCGACGAAGAGCCGCAGAAAGCCGTGCGGCGGCCCGCCGGGACGAAGAGCGGCCCGGCCGGCCCGAGCACCCAGGCCCGCCCGGGCGCCCCGGCCCGCCCCGCCCGCCCGACCCACCCGGTCGTACGGGCCCTGGCGATGCTGGCCGCCTTCGCCGGAACCGTCCTGTTCAGCGTGGTCCTGGCCCGGCTGACGCTGGAACCGTCGGCCGCCTCGGCGGCCCTCGTACACAGCAATCTTCAGCCGGGCCGCTCGATCGACGCCTACCTGAAGCACGCGTCGACCCTCGAAGCGGCCCGCCAACTGGGCGGCAACCTGCTGCTCGGCGTGCCCTTCGGCGTGCTCCTGCCCGTCCTGCTGCCCCCCGCCCGCGGACTGCTGCGCGTCGCCGCGGTGACCGTGTGCCTGATGACCCTGGTGGAACTGATCCAGGGCGCCCTCGTCACCGGACGTGTCTTCGACATCGACGACGTCATTCTCAACACGGCCGGCGCGCTGCTCGGTTATCTCCTGATCGGCCTGCGGCTGGGCCGCGCCGTCCACCCCCGCCGCAGGCACTGGTGGCACCGCCGTCCTTCATGACTCGTGAGCGAGTACCGCACCCCCACCGTCGACAGCGGTGGCTGTCGCCCCCCGCCCGGCGTGACACGACCCCTGGCCCGAGGTCGAGGAGTGGTTGCTCGACCTCGGGCCAGGGGTCCGTCCTCCGGCTGGTGTCCCTCTTGCGGAGCGGACGAATCACACCTCGCGCCACCGGGCCATCGCCCAGGAGAACGCCCCGAAGAGCACCAGCCCGACGGCCACCGCCAGCAGCAGCCAGGGTCCCGCCGGGGTGAGGGCGAACGACCTCAGGGTGTCGTCGAGCCCCTTGGCCTGACCCGGGTCGTAGCGCAGTGCCGCGTACACGGCGAAGCCGCCGGCCGCCGCGAACACCGCGCCGCGGGCCAGCCCGCCGCTCACCCCGAGGAAGTCGACCCCCTTGCGCGTCCCGCGCGAGGCACCGCCCATGGCGAGGTGCTTACGGAAGCGGCACCGCGCCGCCTGCACCGCGATGACCACGCCCGCGACGGCGACCCCGAGCCCGACGGCGCCCACCAGCCACTGGCCGGCGGGCAGCTCCAAGGCCTTCGCCGTCATGTCCCGGGACTGCTCGTCCCCGGAACGCCCGCCGCCGCCCGAGGCGAACACGAGGACGGAGAAGGCCGCCACCGCGTAGAACACGCAGCGGCCCGCCGAGGCGAGGCGTTTGGTGGGCTTGTCGCCGTCCGGTCCGGCCGCGCCGAACACGGCCTCCGACAGCTGCCACAGCACCAGGCACACCAAGCCGATGCCGACGGCCCAGATGAGGACGGAGCCGAGGGGCTTGTCCGAAAGTTCCTGGAGGGCACCCTGCCGGTCGGCCTCCCGGCCGCCGTCGCCACCGAAGGCGACGCGTACGGCCAGCACGCCGATCAGCCCGTACAGCACCCCGCGCGCCACCAGCCCGGTGCGCGCCGTGACCTCGCGGAGCGTGCCGCCGCTCGACGCGGCCCTGGTTCCCCTGCTCACCGCCTCGCCGCCGCTCATCGTGATCAGACCTCGCCGCGCCAGGCGCCCGTCTCGACCCCGCGCGATTCGATGAACAGCTTGAACCGCTTCAGGTCACCCGTGACCTGCCGTTTGACGAAGCCGAGCTTGTCGGCCGCGGCCTCGGCCAGGCCGTCGGGCACCCAGTTCATGTGCAGGACGACCTTGGTGGTGGTCGCGTCGATCGGCTGGAAGGTGACGAGCCCGGCCTGACGGGCCTCACCGTCGACCGTCATCCACGCGACGCGCCGGTCCGGGACCTGCTCGGTGATCTGCGCGTCGAACTCGCGCCGCACCCCGTTCACGTTCGTCACCCAGTGCGTGAGCGTGTCGCCGCGCTGGTCGATGCGCTCGACGCCCTCCATGAAGGCGGGGAACTGCTCGAACTGCGTCCACTGGTTGTAGGCCGTACGTACCGGAACGTTGACCTCGACGTACTCCTCGACGTGCGACATGCGCACCCCTTCCTGTCGCTGCGGGTGGCGGCGTCCGTCCGGACGTCCCGAAGGCGCGGCTACCCGGCCCCGGGAGCGCCATGCACCACCCGCACGGCGCGTGTACGGCCGACGACGCAGGGCACACGCGGGTGCATGACCGTACTCAAGACGAGCGTGATCGTCCTGGACTGCGCCGACCCCGAGCCCCTGGCCCGCTTCTACGCGGACCTGCTCGGCGCGACGGCCGGCCCGGCCGCGGAAGACGGCGACCTGTTCCTCGTCACGGGCGGCGCCGGCGCGCTGCTCGGCGTCCGCCGCGATCCGCTGCACACACCGCCGAGCTGGCCGCTGCCGGAGGGCTCCCAGCCGGTCCACCTGCGGATCCTGGTGGCGCAGGACGCCCTCGACGAGGCCGAGCGCGAGGCCGTCGCCCTCGGCGCGCGCCCGGTGGCCGCCGAGGAGGACGGCACCCGCCCGGACAACCGCACGACCCTGCGCCGCTACGCGGATCCGGCGGGCCACGCCTTCGTCCTCGCGGCGGCCCCACCGTCCGACATCTGACCGGAGCCGCGCGGCCGTTCAGGCGTAGGTGATCGTCACCTTGCGGAAGCCCAGGGAACGCAGCAGGCCTTCCAGCATCGACGTGGTGTTCTTCTCGGCGCGGTCGGCGAGGCCGCTGGCGCGGGCAGCCTCGTCGATGTGCTGCGCGGCGAGCTTCTGCACGGCCTGCTCGCCGGCCGGGTTGTCGGAGAAGAGATCACCGATCCGGTCCAGGAGACCCCGCTGCTTCGACACGGCGTACGAGCGGTTCGGGTCGAGGGCCGCCTGGCCGAGCACCGCGTGCGGCAGCCGGAGCGAGGCCTCCGTACGGTCCTCGTTCACGGTGACGCTGCGCTCGTCCAGCCCGCCCAAGTCGACGTACCCGCCGACCGTCCCGGCGCCCACGTACAGGGTGCGGGTTCCGCGGATCGCGTCCGGCAGGAAGGCCGCGTCCTTCTCCAGGTCCACGACGACCTGGAAGTTGCCGACGGCCGCCTCGTAACGGTCCATGTCCTGGACCGACTTGAGCAGCGCGGGACCCGAACGGTCACGGGTGTCCTCGCCGAGGATGCCGCCGAACCCGGGAACCAGGCTGAAGCGTTCCACCAACACGATCAGCACCACGATCACCACCAGGCCGGCGGCGATCCGTCCCCACATCGGGCGCAGCGAGCGACCCGGCCGTTCCGAAGAGGATTCCATGTACCGCGGATACCCCGTGAACGCGGCTCCACCACGGGCGGCCGGCGGCGGCGCGACGGGGACCGGCGCCGGCTACCGTCCCGTGGGCCTGCCGGACACCAGACGGGCGACCTCGATCTCGGCCCAGACGGCCTTCCCGCCCGCGTGGACATCCGTGCCCCAGCGGTCGGAGAGGCGCTCCACTATGTGGAGGCCGTGGCCGCCCGGGACACCGCGCCGCGGTGCGGGGTCGCGGCGGGGGAGCGTCGTCGTGCCGTCCCACACCTCGATGCGCAGCACCTTCCCGGCTGTGAGCACGAGCTCGTGGCAGCCGTCCGCGTGCAGTGACGCGTTGGTCAGCAGCTCGGACACGAGGAGCAGGGTGTCCTCGGCGGTCTCGGTTCCGTCCCAGCCCCAGTCCCGCAGGGCCTGGCGCGTGAAGTCGCGGCCCTTGGCCACGGAGCCACGGACGCCCGACAGGGCGAGCCGGCGGCGCTGACCCGCTGCGGGAAGGCCGACACTCACAGGATCACCCGTTTCCGTTCCGACGGTCTCCACTGAGCTCTCTCACCCCCGCGTTGACACTGATCTCTGTCACAGGCGTATGCCCGGCGCGGGCACGATCGATGTACGGGACCGCCCACGCACCGCCGAGGACTCGTGGCCGCCTTGGCAAGCGGGTGACATTGTAGGCGACGGCCGCTCTCAGCGCGTGGCCAGATGCAGCCGCAGCGTGAAGCCGCCCTCCGTGGCGCGGACCTCCACCAGGTCGCAGAGCTGGTGGATCATCCACAGCCCGCGGCCGCCGTCGGACGAGGCGAGTGAGGGTCGGCGCCGCCCCGCCAGCGGGTCGGCGAGGAGCCCGCCGTCGTGGATCTCGGCGATGACTCCGGCGACGGGCCCCGCAGGGCCTCCCGTGACGGGCCCCGGCTCCTGCGCCGCGGGCCCGCCGACGGTCCACAGGCGCAGCGTGCCCTTCCCGCCGCCGTGGGCGAGGGAGTTCGCCGCGGCCTCGCTGATCGCCATGATCAGGTCGCCGCGCCGGGCCGGGGACAGGGCGGTGCCGCGGGCCCACTCCTCGGCGTACTCGCGCACCTCCGCCAGTCCTCCGTGGGAGTAGGCGAGCCGGCCCACCGGGCCGGCGGGCTCGGGCAGCGGGCGGTCCAGGTCCGCCGAGAGCGCCGAGGCGTCGGCGTAGGCCGGGCTCGGCAGATCCCGGCCCCGCTCGATGGAGGTGGGGTGGGTGCGCCGGGCGTCGCTCACCACGCCGGGCGCCAGCCCGACCACGTCGTACGGGCACAGGACCGTGGCGGGCCGGCCGGCGAAGGCGGTGTTGACGAGGGCCTCGTGGCGGGTGGCCTCCAGCACCTCGGCGGGGGAGCGGCCCGGCCAGATCGGTTCGCCGACGATCCGGGCCGCCCGGCCCGCGTGCCGGTCGGCGAACTCCTGGAGTGCGGCCAGGACCCGGCCGGGATTGCGGCCGAGCTCCGTCATGTCCGTCCAGGTGATTCCGGCCTCACCGCCCGTACCGAGGCTCTCGCGCAGGGCGTCCAGGCGCGGTCCCGGTACGGCGACGAGCACCGGCTCGTCGGCCGCCAGCGCGGCGCGCACGA
Source organism: Streptomyces yangpuensis (assembly GCF_024666385.1). Classification (NCBI taxonomy): domain Bacteria; kingdom Bacillati; phylum Actinomycetota; class Actinomycetes; order Kitasatosporales; family Streptomycetaceae; genus Streptomyces; species Streptomyces yangpuensis. The sequence continues at coordinate 315,882 of NZ_CP102514.1, read as the reverse complement.
AGTCGCCCACCCCCGACAGGTACTCGGTGAGATCCCGGTAGAACAGGGCGGGATGGATGAAGGCCCCCGGCCCGGCGGGCGCAGGAACAGCGGTCATGCTGCGACCTCCAGCGCGGCGCACTCGTCCGGGAACATCTCCACTACCTTGCGGAGCGAGTACGGCGCGTCGTGGAGGAGCAGGCGCCGTCCCTGCCCGCCGAGGTCCGCCGACGCCTGTACGAGGGCGGCGACCGCGGTCGGGTCGAGGAAGACGACGGCGGACAGGTCGAGGTGCACGACGGGGCCGGGGATCCCGGCCACGACGCCGAGGGCGGTGGACAGGGCCTGCCGGGTGTCGAGGTCGCAGCTGCCGCACAGGCGCGCGCCGGCGCGGCCCGGCAGCGGCAGGGCGGTCAGCGGCGCCGGCGCGCCCGTACTCGGCGTCATGGTGTGTGCTGCCTACACCGTCAGCATGCCGGTGCGCAGCCGTGCCAGGGTCCGGGACAGCAGGCGGGACACCTGCATCTGGGAGATGCCCAGCTCGGCGCCGATCTCGGCCTGTGTCCGGTCCTCACCGAAGCGCATCTGCAGGATGCGCCGGTCGCGTTCGCCGAGCTGCTCCAGCAGGGGCGCGAGGGTGTGGAAGTCCTCGAAGAGTTCCATGGCGGGGTCCACGTCGCCCAGGCGTTCCGCCAGCGGCCGGGACGTCCGGCTCGAGGTGGACGGCGCGTCGTCGTCGGCGCTCGCCGCGTCCAGGGAGCCGCTGGTGTAGCCGTTCGCGGCCACCAGCCCGTCGATGACCTCGTCCTCGGACAGTTCCAGGTGCCGGGCGACCTCCTTGACCGTCGGCGCCCGCCCGAGGTCGTCGGTCAGCGTCTCCTGGGCCTTGGCGAGTTCCGTACGGAGTTCCTGCAGCCGGCGGGGGACGTGCACGGCCCAGGTGGTGTCACGGAAGTACCGCTTGATCTCGCCGATGATGTACGGCAGGGCGAGCGTGGAGAACTCGACCTCGCGGTCGAGGTCGTAGCGGTCGATGGCCTTGATCAGGCCGATGGTTCCCACCTGGATGATGTCGTCCATGTCGAGGCCGCCGCCGAGCACGCGGGCCCGGAAGCGCCGTGCGGCGAACTGCACGAGGGAGAGGTTCATCTCGATCAGGGTGTTGCGTGTGTACTGGTACTCGCGCGTGCCCTCCTCCAGAGCCTGCAGCCGCCGGAAGAAGTGCCGCGACAGCTCGCGCGCGTCGCCGGGCGCCATCTCACGGGCGTTCTCCACCCGGGAAAGGTCCTCGTCCCGTGCCGGTACTCCCGGGTCCTCCCGGTCACGGACCGGAACGTGCGCGTCGGTTGTACGAACGGGGCCTACAACGGTGGCCGAGCGAGACATGGTTGGCCGCTCCCTCCCGATTGACTGCGGCTGCCGAGGCGCTCATGCCCCGACTTTCCGTTTCCACACACCCGAGTGCGACTTCGTTTTCCGCAGCTCGTTCCACGGACCGTTCCGCGTGGCGCGTACCGGACGGCCGCCGGGGTGCCCGGCCGGCCCGGGGGCGCAGTGCGACTGCCGTGAGCAGGCATACTCCCTTGACGAGGACGAACAGACGGCGATCCGTGGAGGCGGACATGGGCGGTTTCGGGGACGCGTACCAGCCGGGCGTGGTGGGGGAGGGCTACCCGGCGGGCGACGGCTGGGTGGTGGCGGCCCACGGGGAGTTGGACCAGGACACGCTGAAGCCGCTGGAGGCGGCGCTCGTCGCGGCCGCCGGCCGGCACGCGCGGGTGGTTCTGGACGCCGGCTCCATCACCTTCGGGGACTCCTCGTTCCTGAACCTGCTGCTGCGGCTGCACCACCTCACCGGGCTGCGCATCGCCGCCCCGGGCGAGCAGTTGCGCCGGCTCTTCGCCGTGACCGGCGCCGACACCGTCCTCTCCCTGCACACGAGCGTCGAGGACGCACTCGCGGCGTGAACCGGCGTGCACCGGCGTGCGAGCAGGGGGGCCGCCGCCCGAGACCGGCTCAGCCGGTGCACGGGGCGCCTCCGTGCGGGTCCGGTCCGCCCGCGGGCCGGAAGCAGGCGGTGATCGCCTTGCCGCCGTGGCACGCGTGGACGTCCAGGGAGTCGGCCAGCGCGGTGACGATGCCCAGCCCGCGGCCGGAGGTGGCACTCCCGTCGCCCTCGGGGGTCCTGGCGTGGGGCAGCCGCGGATCGGCGTCGGCGACGCTGACGTGGAGGCAGCGGCCGTCCCAGGTCAGCACCAGGTGCGCGGTGCATGCCGCGTGCAGGTGGGCGTTGGTGACCAGTTCGGAGACGCAGAGCAGCACGGAGTGCACGGTGTCGGCCGCCGAGGCGTTCCACGGCAGGGTCGCCAGGTGCTCCGACGTCCACTTCCGTGCCGCCCGGACGCCTTCCGAAATCGGGAACGAACGGGCCCAGCCCACTGCCTTGACCGCCACTGTCCTCACCTCTTCTCCTTCTTTGTGCCGTCCTCTGCCGGTTCGTCTACCCGGAGCGGGCGTCGGCATCCGAGCGGTTCCGAAACACCGCGCGGGGAACGTGAGTTCGGGCCGGACACCGTCGGGAATCCCGGCACCTCCCGTCCCCCGGATTCCGGATGTGCCGCGTCCCGGAGTGATCGACCGTGCTCCATCGCACCTCCGGCGGCGTTAGCCTTCACCGGACCGGTGCCGCGGCAGGACGGATCCCGGCGTAGCCGGGCACTCCGGCATGCCCGGTTCCAGGCGCCTGTCCTGTCCGCGTGTCGGCGCGGTTGGTATCGAGAGTGAGGGTGACGGATGGCCGAGCGGGTGGGCGCGGATCCACTGGGCGGCGTACCGGCGTTGCCGGGTGACGGCGGGATCGGTGAATCGGAGCTGCGCCAGTTGCTGGCGGGGCTGACGGCCGTGCGGGACGGGGACTTCCGTACTCGGCTGCCCGACGCGGCGGACGGGCTGCTCGGGGAGATCGCCACCGTCTTCAACGGGATGGTCAACCAGCTGTCGCTGTTCACCTCCGAGGTGACGCGCGTCGCCCGCGAGGTGGGCACCGAGGGGACCCTGGGCGGTCAGGCCGACGTGCCGGGGGTCGGAGGCGCCTGGTTGGACCTCACGGATTCGGTCAATTTCATGGCCGGAAACCTCACCGCGCAGGTGCGTTCCATCGCCCAGGTCGCGACGGCCGTGGCCAAGGGCGATCTCTCGCAGAAGATCACCGTCACCGCCCGCGGGGAGATCCTGGAGCTGAAGGAGACCATCAACACGATGGTCGACCAGCTCTCCGGGTTCGCCGGTGAGGTCACCCGGGTGGCCCGCGAGGTCGGCACCGAGGGCCGGCTCGGCGGGCAGGCGGACGTCAAGGGCGTCTCCGGCACCTGGAAGGACCTGACGGAATCGGTCAACGTCATGGCCGACAACCTCACCGCCCAGGTCCGTTCGATCGCCGAGGTCACCACCGCCGTGGCCCAGGGCGACCTGACGCAGAAGATCCGGGTGGACGCCCGCGGGGAGATCCTGGAGCTGAAGGAGACCATCAACACGATGGTCGACCAGCTCTCCGCCTTCGCCGACGAGGTCACCCGCGTGGCCCGCGAGGTGGGCACCGAGGGCAATCTGGGCGGCCAGGCCACCGTCCGGGGCGTCTCCGGCACCTGGAAGGACCTCACCGACAACGTCAACGTCATGGCGTCCAACCTGACCGGACAGGTCAGATCGATCGCCCAGGTGGCCACCGCCGTCGCGCGCGGCGACCTGTCGCAGAAGATCACGGTGGAGGCGAAGGGCGAGGTCGCCGCGCTGGCCGGCGTGATCAACACGATGGTCGACACGCTGTCCGCGTTCGCCGACGAGGTGACCCGGGTGGCCCGTGAGGTCGGCACCGAGGGCCGCCTCGGCGGCCAGGCTCGCGTCCCCAATGTGGCGGGCACCTGGAAGGACCTCACGGACAACGTCAACTCCATGGCGAACAACCTGACCGGCCAGGTCCGTAACATCGCCCTCGTCACGACCGCCGTCGCCAACGGCGACCTGTCGAAGAAGATCGACGTGGACGCCCGCGGCGAGATCCTGGAGCTCAAGACCACCATCAACACCATGGTCGACCAGCTCTCCTCCTTCGCCGCCGAGGTCACTCGCGTCGCCCGCGAGGTCGGCAGCGAGGGCAGGCTCGGCGGCCAGGCCGAGGTCGAAGGGGTCTCCGGCACCTGGAAGCGGCTGACCGAGAACGTCAACGAGCTGGCCGGGAACCTCACCCGGCAGGTGCGGGCCATCGCCGAGGTCGCCAGCGCGGTCGCCGAGGGCGACCTGACCCGCTCGATCACCGTCGACGCCTCCGGAGAGGTCGCCGAACTCAAGGACAACATCAACTCCATGGTCGGCTCGCTGCGCGAGAGCACCCGCGCCAACCAGGAGCAGGACTGGCTCAAGTCCAACCTGGCCCGCATCTCCGGCCTGATGCAGGGCCACCGGGACCTCGCCGCCGTGGCCGAACTCGTCATGGACGAGCTGACGCCGCTGGTCGCCGCCCAGTACGGCGCCTTCTACCTCGCCGAGGACAGCCCCCGCGGCACCGTGCTCACCCTCGTCGGCTCCTACGGCCGTCCGGCGGACACCGAGGAGGGCACGCGGTTCGCGCTCGGGGAGTCCCTCGTCGGGCAGGCGGCCCGCAGCCACCGGATCATCGCGACCGACCGGGTCCCCGGCGACTACATCATCTCCTCCGGGCTCGGCCACACCACGCCCGGCAGCCTGATCATCCTGCCGATCGTCGTCGACGACCAGGTCCTCGGCGTGATCGAACTCGCCTCCTTCAGCGCCTTCACCCCCGTCCACCGGGACTTCCTCGCCCAGCTGATGGAGACCATCGGCAGCAACGTCAACACCATCGTCGCCAACGCCCGTACGGACGAACTCCTCGGCGAGTCGCAGCGGCTGACCGGCGAACTCCAGGCCCGATCCGAGGAACTCCAGGTCCAGCAGGAGGAACTCCAGCGCTCCAACGCCGAACTGGAGGAGAAGGCCGCCCTCCTCGCCAGCCAGAACAGCGACATCGAGGCCAAGAACCTGGAGATCGAGCAGGCCCGGCAGGAACTGGAGGCCCGGGCACAGCAGTTGTCGCTGGCCTCCACCTACAAGTCGGAGTTCCTGGCCAACATGAGCCACGAACTGCGCACCCCGCTCAACAGCCTGCTCATCCTCGCCCAGCTGCTCGCGCAGAACCCCACCCGCAACCTCACCCCCAAGCAGGTCGAGTACGCGGGCATCATCCACTCGGCCGGCTCCGACCTGCTCCAGCTGATCAACGACATCCTCGACCTGTCGAAGGTCGAGGCGGGCAAGATGGACATCAACCCCGAGCGGGTGCACCTGCCCCAGCTGCTGGAGTACGTCGACGCCACCTTCCGCCCCATGACCACGCAGAAGAGCCTCGACTTCACCGTCACCACCGCCCCCGACGCCCCCGACGACCTGCTCACCGACGACTCGCGGCTGCGCCAGATCCTGCGCAACCTGCTGTCCAACGCGGTGAAGTTCACCGAACGCGGCGGCGTGGAGCTGCGGATCGAACCGGCGACGGCCCCCGAGATCCCCGCCGGGATCTCCCGGCGCGGCCCCATGCTGGCCTTCCGGGTACGGGACACCGGCATCGGCATCCCCGAGCAGCAGCTGGAGTCCGTGTTCGGCGCCTTCCAGCAGGCCGACGGCACCACCAGCCGCAAGTACGGCGGCACCGGCCTCGGCCTCTCCATCAGCCGCGAGATCGCCCAGCTCCTCGGCGGGGCCGTCACCGCGGAGAGCACGCCCGGCCAGGGCAGCACCTTCACCCTCTATCTGCCGGTCAGCCGCGCTGACTACGAGGACGCCCCGGACGGCGACACGGTCCTGGCGCCCGCCCCCGAGGGCACGTCCGAGGCGGGCGACCCGGGCCGCCGGGACACCCCCGCCCTGCCCGCGCAGCGGCATCCCCGCCGGCTGCTGGTGATCGAGGAACGGCCGAACGGCCTGCTCTCCCTCGTCGCCGAGAGCGCCGACCGCGACTTCGCCCCCCATTCCCACGCGGCGGGGGAGCACGGCGGCATCCAGGTCGTGGGCGCCACGAGCTCGCGGGAGGCGGCGGCCGCCCTGGCGTCCGACGCGTTCCACTGCGTCGTCCTGGAACTGGACATGCCCGACGGCGAGGCGCTGCGATTCCTCGACGCGCTCGACGGCGATCCGGCCCTCTCCTCGCTCCCCGTCCTCGCCCACAACAACCCCCGGGTCCGGACCGGCCGGGGAGAGGCCCTGCGCGAGCGGGCCGCATCGCGCCGGGTGGAGCTGCTGTCCAGCCTGGACGAGCTGCGCGAACGCATCGCCCTCCACCTGTCCGCCGAACAGCCCGGTGACGTCCTGCCCCTCGTGCACGCGGACGCCCGGCGGCCGCAGGACGCCCACGTACCCGACGGCGACCTCGCCGGACGGACCGTCCTCGTCGTCGACGACGACGCACGCAACCTCTTCGCCCTCAGCGGGGTCCTCGAACTGCACGGCATGCGCGTCCTGCACGCCGAGGACGGCCGCAAGGGCATCGACGCCCTCACCGGCAACACCGACGTCGACCTGATCCTGATGGACGTGATGATGCCGGAACTGGACGGCTACGCGGCCACCGCCGAGATCCGCCGGATGCCCGGGTACGAGGCCCTGCCCATCATCGCGGTCACCGCCAAGGCGATGCCCGGGGACCGGGAGAAGAGCCTCGCCGCCGGCGCCAGCGACTACGTGACCAAGCCCGTGGACGCCGACGACCTCATCGCCCGCGTCCGGCACTGGCTCACCCGATGAGCGGGGAGACGACACGCAACGGCGCCGTCCACCCGCCGTCGGCACCGGCCGCGGGCCAGAACGCCTGCGCCATCCCGCAGCAGTCCCCGACCCCGCTGGGCCGTCTCGTCGCCACCGTCGAACGGCTCCGCCGGGAAGTACTGGAGGCGCAGGCCGCCGCCGACGGCCGCGCACTCGTCGAACTGGCCAAGGGAATCCTCATCGGGCAGCTCAACTGCACCCCGGCCGCGGCGGCCCGGCAGCTCGACGTCCTGTGCGGGGAAAGCGGCACCTCCCGCCTCGAACTCGCCGCCGACATCGTCAACCAGGCCTCCCGCGACCAGGTCAGCGAGATCGCCGCCGCGTTCGTCGAGGGCGCCGGTGCGGGTACCCGTACCGGTCGCGACGCCGGACCCGCCGGGCAGGCCACGGTCTCGGTCCGGCTGCGTACCGCCGAGAGCGGCATGCTGGCCGCCGCCTCCGACACCCAGGCCGTGGCCGAGTCCCTCCTGACCAACGCCCTGGGGCCGCTGGGAGCGGTCGCCGTCGCCGTCTGGACCGCCGTGCCCGACGGCTCGCTGGCCCTTGCCGGCCACGCCGGGTTCCCTCCCGGGGAGGCTCTCCGCTGGCGTCACGTACCTCCCGGCGTCTCCACCGTCGCCGGCCTCGCACTGCGGGAACGCCGGCTGGTGACCCTGTCCCGGCTGGGGCGGGCGGGCCTGCCCTCCATCGGTCACCTCCAGTGGCCCGAAGGCGGACGGATGGCCGTACCGACCGGCACGGGCGGACGGATCCACGGCGTCCTCGAGATCTGCTGGCCTCAGCCCCTGGCACCGCAGCCACCACAGATCGAACGCCAGGTCGAAGCCCTCGCCGAACTGTGCGCCCGCACCATGGACGCAGCGCCGCCCGGCGACCCGACGACCGCCGACGCGGTGCTCCCCGACGTCGCCGAGCTCATCGACCTCGCCGAGGGACTCCAGGACCCCGCCGTGGTGCTCACCCCGGTCCTCGACCCCGAGGGCCGCCTCACCGACTTCAGGATCCGGTACGCCGGCAGCCGCTTCGTCGACCCGGTCGGACGACCGCGGGGCGACGTCAACGGCGCGCTGCTGCTGGAGGCCTACCCGATGGCCGCCGCCGAGAACGGGCTGTTCGACATCATCGAGCGCGTCCACGCGACCGGCGAGCCGTTCCGGGCCGAGCGCATGAGCCTGACCGCGCTGGTCGACCAGATCCCGCTCACCTCGGTCGCCGACATCAGCGTCAGCCGCCACGGCGCCGCCGTCCTCCTGATCTGGCGGATCGAGGACGAGACGGCCCGGCTGGCCAATCTCCTCCAGCACGCCCAGCGCCTGGGCCGCATCGGCGGGTTCGAGGAGAACCTGGCCACGGGGGAGACCACCTGGAACGCACAGCTCTACGCACTCCACGGACTCCCGGCCACCGCACCCCCCGTACGGCTGCGGGAACTGCCCGGCCACGCCCATCCGGACGACTCCGCCGCCCTCGGCCGCTTCCTGCGGGCGCTGCTGCGCCACCGCCGTCCGTCCTCCGTCAGCTTCCGCCTCCAGCGGCCCGACGGGATCACCCGCCACATCCGGGTGGTCGCCGAGCCCGTCCTCGACGCGGACCAGCGGCTGCACGCCGTACGCGGCGCCTACCAGGACATCTCGGCCCAGCACTGGACCGAGGTGGCGCTGGCCGCGACCAGGGACCAGCTCGCCCACACCGAGGCCGAGTCCGCCGAACGCAACCGGCTGGCCCTCCAGCTCCAGCACGCGATCATGCCGGTGACACCCCAGGCCGTCGAGGCCCCGGGGATGCGGGTCGCCGTCCGCTACCGGCCGGCCGAGACCGAGTCGCTCGTCGGCGGCGACTGGTACGACACCGTGGTCCTGCCCTCCGGTCTCATCATGCTGTCCGTGGGCGACGTCGCCGGCCACGGCATCGAGGCCGCCACCGGCATGGTCGTGCTGCGCAACGCCCTGCGCGGCCTGGCCGTCACCGGCGCGGGCCCGGGCCAGCTGCTGTCCTGGCTCAACACGGTCACCCACAACCTCGCCAAACACGTGACCGCCACCGCTGTGTGCGGCATCTACGACCCGTGCACGAGGGTGCTGCGCTGGGCGCGCGCGGGCCACCTGCCGCCCGTGCTGGTCCGCGGCGGCGGGGCCGAGGCCTTCCCGCTCATCGAGGGCCTGCTCCTGGGCGCCCTGCCCGATGTCGTGTACGGCGAGCGCGAGGTGCGGCTCGAACCCGACGACACGCTGCTGATGTTCACGGACGGACTGGTGGAACGGCGGGACTCTTCGGTCCAGGACTCGCTCGGGCACCTGGTGAACGCGGCCGCCGCCGGAGCCGGGGACCTGGACGCCCGGCTGGACCGCCTCCTCGCCGGAAGCCGGTCGGACACCGACGACGACACCTGCGTGATCGGCATCCAGGTGGGCTGACGGCCGTCCCCCGCAGGGTTGACCAGCACGCCGTACCTGCCGGTAACTTGAGCGCGGTCCAGAAGCGCCGACGGAAGGAACGGGTACGTGCCGAACCACGACCTGACCGGCTTCACCGAGGGTTCGTTCACCCACGACGGCGCGACCCGCCGCGTGCTGCGGGCGGGCACGGGCCCCGCCGTGATCATCATGGCGGAGATCCCGGGCATCACCCCCAAGGTCCTGGAGTTCGCCGGACGGGTGGCCGCGGCCGGCTGCACCGCCGTGCTCCCGGTGCTCTTCGGCGAGCCCGGCCGCGACCCGGACCCCCGCGCCGTCGGCTGGGCGAGCAGCGGCCGCTACCTGGCGTCGACCATGTGGCGGGTCTGCGTCAGCCGGGAGTTCACCCTGCTGGCCACGGGCCGCAGCTCCCGCGTCGTGGGGTGGCTGCGGGCCCTGGCCGCCGCCGAGCACGAGCGCTGCGGCGGCCCCGGTGTGGGGGCCGTCGGCATGTGCCTGACCGGCGGCTTCGCGCTGGCCATGGCCACGGACGAACGCCTGGTCGCGCCCGTCCTCTCCCAGCCCTCGCTGCCGCTGGCCTGCACGCCCGGTCGCGCCGCCGCCATCGACATCGGTCCGGAGGACCTTGCGGTGGTCCGCGGGCGCTGCGAGCGCGAGGGGCTCCAGGTCCTCGGGCTGCGCTTCCGGGGCGACCGGCTGGTCCCTGCCGACCGCTTCGCGTACCTGCGCCGCGAACTCGGCGACGCCTTCGTCGCCGTCGAGCTCGACGACGGCGACGCGAATCCCGACAGCGCCCTGCCGCCGCACTCCGTCCTGACGGAGCATCTGATCGACGAACCCGGCAGGCCCACCCGCGAGGCGCTCGACACGGTCCTCGACCTCTTCCGCACCCGCCTCCTCCTGGAAGAGCGCCCGGCCCCGGCGAACTGACGCCGCGAACGCCACCGGCGCGCCGAAGCGTGCGCGCGTCGCCACATGGACGGCCGGGGGAGTGGCAATCTTGGACAGATCACCGCAAAACAGCGATCCACCACGTCCCCCGCCCCGGTCATTCGCACCAACCCGCATCCGGGTCGCGCCCGCCGTGCCGGGAATTCGCCTTGCGTCCGAGACGGAGTGCTCATGGCCACCAGGAAGAACCTCACCGTCAACCGGGAATCCCTCGTCCACAAGCTCCGCTACGCGGCCGGCCGCCCGCACCGCATCGCCCCGTACCTCAAGCGCGCCGCGCGCGACCGGTGGCTGGCCTTCAAGCACCCCGACCACGTGAGCTACTACCGGGCGGTGATGGCCTCGGACACGCGCCGCAACCCCGAGGCGGCCGTCGGCAGCCAGACCCACGAACGCTGGCTCGCCCTCGGCGAGATGCAGTTCGAGTACCTGCTCGGCCACGGACTGCGCCCCGGCGCCCGCATGCTGGACATCGGCTGCGGCAACCTGCGCGCCGGATGGCGCTTCATCGAGTACCTCGACGCGGGCCACTACTACGGCATCGACATCTCGCCCGACATCCTCATCGCCGCCAAGCAGACGCTCACCGAGCGGGGACTCCAGGCCAAGGTCCCGCACCTGACCCTCACCAGGAACCTGACGCTGGACTTCCTGCCGGAGGCCTACTTCGACGTGGTCCACGCCCACAGCGTGTTCTCCCACTCGCCGATCGAGGTGATCGAAGAATGCTTCGCCCACGTGGGCCGCGTCCTGGCCCCCGGCGGTCACTTCGACTTCACCTTCGACCGCACCACCGGCACCGAACACCAGGTCCTGCGCGAGGACTTCTACTACCGGACGCAGACCCTCCTCGACCTCGCCGCCCGGCACGGACTGGCCGCGCGTTTCATGGAGGACTGGGAGAAGCTCGGCCACGGACAGTCCAAGATCCGCGTCAGCGCCGTCGGCGCCGACGCCTGAGGGCGGCCGGGCAGCAGGGCCGGGCAGCAGGGCCGGGCAGGGGTCGGCCGACAGTGGACGGCGGGTCAGGCGTGACCCGTCCGCCCGGAGTACCCGCGGCGCCACAGGGCGACGCGCAGGCGCAGCCGCAGTGCTTGCGCCACGACGTCGCAGCCCTCCCGCAGCCGGGTGAGCCGCCCCGCCCCTTCGGTCGCATCCCCGGAGACGCCCAGCCGGCGGGCGGCCTCGCGGCCGGTCGCGTACCCGTGGCGCGGCTCGTCCGCGAGCGCGGTCAGGAGGAGAAGGGTCGGTTCCTGCATCGCGCGCTCACTCATGCCCGCACGGTAAGTCACCCACCGGCATATGGCGCCCGGGCGAATGACGGCCGGCAGGGGGCCTTCTCAGGTGGGCCGGCGGGGCACCCCGGTCACGAGATGGCGTACCACTGGCTGGCCCAGCCGGTGTTGATGGTGGCCTGGGACTGCTCGCCGAGGTTCACGGTGGCGGGCAGCGAGGTCTGGCCGGTCAGGATGCTGCTGTACCGCAGGTTCGGCGGCGTCAGCCCGGCGTTGACGGAGATGCCGGCGCCCGTGGACTTCAGGGTGAGGGCGTTGGTGGCCCAGTTGCCGTTGAGCAGCAGGGCGATGAAGTACGTGCCGGGGGCGGCGGTGAAGGGCTTTGCGAGCGGCAGCGGCTTGGCGATGGCGTCGGTCATCAGCTGGGGTGAGATGTCGGCGGTGGACCCGACCAGCGTGCCCTTGGCGTCGTACACACCGAGGTAGCAGTTGGCCAGCTGGGCGTTCGGGTCCAGCCCGGCCAGCCCCAGCCAGATGTTCGACCAGGTGATCTGCTCGCGCAGGACGATCCGCACCAGCGTGATGCGGCCGCCGACCCCCGCCGAGGACTGGGCCGTGACGTGGCCCGCGTCATTGGGGTCGCCGGTCCAGGCCAGCAGGTTCTGGTCCTGCGGGCGCGGGCCCTCGAACCCGGAGCCGGAGCCGCCGCCCTGCGGGGCCGGCGCGGACGCCGTGGGCCCCGCCGTCCCGGACCGGTTCTTGTCCGGGGCGGTGCTGCAGCCCGACAGGGCGAACACCGCCGCGAGCGCGGTGACGAGGCCGGTCGTGGCGGTGGTGATGGTGCGGGTGCGCATGGTCCCCCCATGAGGTGCTGGTGGTGCTGGGCGTGCAGACGGACATGATCACACGGCTGCCGGCCCGGGCCGGAGGGCGAGGGTCCAGGTGTGCAGGACGTGCCGGCCGGGCCGGTCCTCGTGCTGTTCCTCGAGGGTCACGGTGAGCCGGTCGCCGGTGCGGCGCAACGCGCCGCGGTACAGCCAGGTCCGGTCCGGACCGACGGGAAGCAGCTCGGCGAGGACGGTGTCCGCCAGCCGGCGGTCGACGGCGCGCAGCACCCCGGCGTCGAGGACCAGGATGCTGCCGTCCGCCAGCACCAGGGGCTTCGGGCACACCGGGTCGGTGAGCGCGGGCCCGCGCTCGACGATTCCGCCTGGTAGCAGCCGTACCACCCGGCTGCGGGTGGGCAGGCAGCGGTCGGTCTCGACGACGCGGATGCCCCTGCCGGCGACGTAGTGGCCGTAGCTGCGCCAGGAGTCCACCAGGACGCCGTCGCGGTCGTACTCCCAGGTGTCGAAGACGTCGTAGCCCTCCAGGCCGAGGAAGAACCGGCCGCCGCGCAGCACCGCGCCGCTCGCACCGCGCAGTACGGCGACCGCGGAGCCGTCCGCCAGGTCCAGCAGCAGGGCCGGACCGAGGTGCCCCCACGGGGTGTAGTCGAAGGAGTCGGTGGTGACCAGCACCCTGCCGCCGGAGATGTGGGCGGCGTTCGGGACGCCGGAACAGGCGGTGGCCCACAGCGTACGGCCGGCTTCGTCGACGCAGCGCACCTCCCCGGTACCGCCCAGCACGCGCAGCCCCTCCCGCCGGGCCAGCGGCTGCCCCGCGTCACCGGGCCCGTCGTCCGCGGCCGGCCCGGCCTTGCGCCGGTACTTCACCACGGAGACGCACCAGCCACCGCCCGCCCCGCCGCCGTCACCCGCCTCCGCCTCCGCCTTCGCCATGGCCCAGATGCCAGGGGGTGTCCTGGGGTGGCCCGCCGGTCGGGCTTCGGGACGGTGGTGCCCCGCTCGCGGGCCCTGGCGCCGCGCCGGGACCGGCGGGGGCGGAAACCGAACGGCCCAAGGCGGACCCTCGTGCCGGGGCCGCCTGCCACGACCGCGCCTATCGTGGGAGGAACCCCCACGAGCGGGACGGAAGCACACGGGCAGGGGGATCGTGAACGGATCCGGGATCGACTACCGGGCGGTGTTCCACGCGCTGCCGGGCGCGGCCGCGCTGTTGACCCCTGGACTCGTCTACGTGGACATCAACGCGGCCTACCTCTCCGTGGCCGGCCGCACCCGCGAGGAACTCCTCGGCCGCCACATCTTCGACGCCTTCCCCGACAACCCCAACGACCCCGCCGCGACCGGCACGCGGAACATGCGCGCGTCGATGGAGCGGGTCGTGGCCACCGGCGAGCGTGACGCCATGGCCCTGCAGCGCTACGACGTGGAGGACCCCCGGCAGCCGGGAGTCTGGCACGAGCGGTACTGGAGCCCGGTCAACGTCCCCGTCCTCAGCTCCGACGGCAGCGTGGCGCTGGTACTGCACCGCGTGGAGGAGGTCACCGAGCTGATCCGGGCCCGCGGCGCCCGCAGCGGCGAGGACGCCACCCAGGTCCTGGAGTCCGAGCTCTACACCCGCGCCCGGGAACTCCAGGAACTCAACGAGCGGCTGCGCCAGGCCCACGCCCGCGAACGGGAGGTGGCACTCCACCTCCAGGAGTCGATGCTCCCCGAACCGAGCCCGCTCGCCCACCACCAGGCCGCCGTGCGCTACCGCCCCGCCGCCGCGGCCCTGAACGTGTGCGGGGACTGGTACGACCTCGTCGAGGCCCCCGGCTGCACCGCCGTCGCCGTCGGGGACGTCGTCGGCCACGGGCTGGGCGCCGCCGGGGTCATGGGACAGCTGCGCAGCGCGCTCTCCGCCGCCTCGCTCGTGGCCGACGGCCCGGCCCAGGCCCTGGAGGTCCTCGGCCTCTACGCCCGCTCCGTCGCGGGAGCCGAGTCCACCACCGCCGTCTCGGTCTTCATCGACTGGAACAGCCGGACCCTCACGTACAGCAGTGCGGGTCACCTCCCGCCCGCGCTCTGCGGCCCCGATGGCACCGTCGTCTTCCTCGACGAGGCCACGGACCCGCCCCTCGGCGCCCGCCCCGAGCACGGGCCGCGCCCCCAGGCGCGTACGAAATTCACCGAGGGTTCCGTCCTCGTGCTCTACACCGACGGGCTCGTCGAGCGTCGCCGCGAGGACATCGACACCGGCCTCGGCCGGCTCGCCGACGCCCTCGCCCGGCACCGCGCCGCCGACCCTGCGGTACTCGCCGACGCCCTCCTGGCCGAACTCGTACCGCCCGTCGGTGTCACCGACGACACGGTTCTGGTCGTGCTGCGCCTGGAAGGGCAGGCCGACACGCCCACCGGATTGCATGAACATGCGTGAGGCTGCATACTCTTCCTATGTCTAAGGTCCTCACCTCCCTTCCCGCCGGCGAGCGCGTCGGTATCGCCTTCTCCGGCGGACTCGACACCTCCGTCGCGGTCGCGTGGATGCGCGACAAGGGCGCCGTCCCGTGCACCTACACCGCCGACATCGGTCAGTACGACGAGCCCGACATCGCGTCGGTACCCGCCCGTGCCACGGCGTACGGCGCCGAGATCGCCCGTCTGGTCGACTGCCGCGCCGCGCTGGTCGAGGAGGGGCTGGCCGCCCTGACCTGCGGTGCCTTCCACATCCGCTCCGGCGGCCGGGCGTACTTCAACACCACACCGCTCGGCCGCGCCGTCACCGGCACCCTGCTGGTCCGGGCGATGCTCGAGGACGACGTCCAGATCTGGGGCGACGGCTCCACCTTCAAGGGCAACGACATCGAGCGGTTCTACCGCTACGGCCTGCTGGCCAACCCGCACCTGCGGATCTACAAGCCCTGGCTCGACGCGGACTTCGTCACCGAGCTCGGCGGCCGCAAGGAGATGTCGGAGTGGCTGCTCGCCCACGGCCTCCCCTACCGCGACAGCACCGAGAAGGCGTACTCCACCGACGCCAACATCTGGGGCGCCACACACGAGGCCAAGACCCTGGAGCACCTCGACACCGGTGTCGAGACCGTCGAGCCGATCATGGGCGTGCGGTTCTGGGACCCGTCGGTGGAGATCGCCGCCGAGGACGTCACCATCGGCTTCGACCAGGGCCGACCGGTGACGATCAACGGCAAGGAGTTCGCCTCCGCCGTGGACCTGGTGATGGAGGCCAACGCCATCGGCGGCCGGCACGGCCTCGGCATGTCCGACCAGATCGAGAACCGGATCATCGAGGCAAAGAGCCGCGGCATCTACGAGGCCCCCGGCATGGCCCTGCTGCACGCGGCGTACGAGCGCCTCGTCAACGCGATCCACAACGAGGACACCCTCGCCCAGTACCACAACGAGGGCCGGCGGCTCGGCCGCCTCATGTACGAGGGCCGCTGGCTGGACCCGCAGGCACTGATGATCCGCGAGTCCCTCCAGCGCTGGGTCGGCGCGGCGGTCACCGGCGAGGTCACCCTGCGGCTGCGGCGCGGCGAGGACTACTCGATCATGGACACCACGGGCCCGGCGTTCAGCTACCACCCGGACAAGCTGTCCATGGAGCGCACCGAGGACTCGGCCTTCGGCCCGGTGGACCGGATCGGCCAGCTCACCATGCGCAACCTCGACATCGCCGACTCGCGCGCGAAGCTGGAGCAGTACGCGGCCCTCGGCATCGTCGGCAACACCCACGAGACGCTCATCGGGGCCGCCCAGGCCGCCTCCACGGGCCTGATCGGCGCGATGCCGGAGGGTGGCGCCGAGGTCATCGCCTCCCGCGGCCGGGCCGAGGGCGACGACGAGCAGATGCTCGACCGCGCGGCGATGGAGTTCGGCACCGACTGACCCTCCGCCCCGCCCCGCCCCCGGGCGGCGGGAGCGCACCCGGCCCCGGTCCGCGCCCCCGCCGCCCGTCGGCACGTCCGACGGACCGCCTCCCGTGCGCCGTCCCCGTCCACCTGGGGCTCTTCACGCGGAAGCCGCGCCGAGATGCGGCGCGGCTGCCCGCAGCGCAGGATGAACGAGGACGCCCAGCAGCAGCGACAGCCGGGCCCGCGGGGGCGGAGCATGGGCCGACCGGTCCGCGCACAGAGGCGTCCTCCTTCCAACCGCACCGCGGCGGGGCGTGTCCCGTACGGACCGGCCGTGCGCGTCCGAGTGCGAGAAAGGGGCGCATCCATGAGGAGATCCCTGGTGGCCGCACTGGCCACCGTCACTTCCGCGGCGGCCGTCCTGCTGGCCGGACCGGTCACGCCGGCGACCGCCGCCTCGCCGTACTGCAACCAGACGACGCCGAACACCTCGATGCTCTTCTACCGGTCGGACAACGGCCAGGCGGGCACCGGCACCCTCTCCGGCGGCCGCTGGCAGGCCAAGGCGATGCTGCGCCTGCCGACCGGGTACACGCACGGAGCGGCGAGCCGCGACTCGCTGCTGCTCTACAACAAGGACACCGGGGCCGGGGAGGTCGGCACCTTCACGGGCGGCGTGTACACCCGCGTCAAGACCTACGGCTTCGCCCCCGACTGGACCTTCATCGAGGCGTCCGGCGACTCGGTGATCTTCTACAACACCAGCGGCCGCGGGGTGACCGGCACCCTCAAGAGCGGCGCGTTCCAGCAGGTGCGCGTGTTCGACAACTTCAGCTCGGGCTGGGGCAGCATGGCCTCCTCCTGCGACACGCTGGTCGCGACGGCCCGGCACGGTTCGGTCGAGTTCCCTTGGAGCAACGTGGGGTACGGCACCCTCTCCGGCGGCGTCTACACGGACAAGGGCGCCATCCCGAGGGACGACTTCCTGGGTCAGCTGACCGCCACGAGCGACTCCGTGCTGTCGTGGGCGAGAGCGGGCGGCGAGCTCGAGTTCCGGGTGTCCGAGGCCACCGACGGCACCGGCATCTCCTTCCGGAAGATCGGAACCTCCGGCATCTGGGACAAGGTGGGCCGGACCTCCGACAGCCTGTTCTTCTACAAGACCGACGGCACGGCCTGGACCTCGACGCTGGAGAACGGCAACTACACCAATGTCGGCCCGCTGCCCCAGGTCTCCTCGGGCTGGACCCTCATCGAGGGCGGCGTGTGACGCCCCGCCGATAAGGATTCGTGCGCTGCGGACGATGTCCCTACTCTTGGGCGCAGCGGGGGTGCGCGCGTCCCCGTAGGTCGCGGAGCCGTGGCAGAGCGGTCCATTGCGATCGCCGTGGGCGAGGTCCCGCCCACGGCGACTGACGGGGACGGGGCGGACCTGCCCCCAACTGTCTCGCGGGTTCAAATCCCGTCGGCACTGCGGCCGTCCACCACCGGAGGGGCGCGGACCACCCCGGTCCGCGCCCCTCCGGCGTGCTCGGCCGGCCCCCGCCCGCCACCCGAAACGCGCTGGGGCGGGTGGCGACGACGGCGCATACGCACTCAGCCACCGACTTCATCCGCCCGCAGCGGACAACCTCGTGCGGGCCGTCAGCCCGCTCCCGCCGCCCGGTATGACTGCTTCAGCCCGGAAGGTACCCGCCGGGCACGGACCGGACTGCTGTCAAGGGCGGTGGCGGTGCCCGCGCCGGGGCCCGCGTGTCGCTGTTCAGCGCGTGGGCGGTGCCGCCGCCGCATGCCCTCGGCCTCGTCGACCACACGTACTGCCGGTTTCGCTCTCACGGGCGGGGTGTCCGGTCGCGCATCCTGCCGACCGTGGCCAGGGTGCGCAGCGCCGCGGCCTTGAGCTGCGGTCGCTCACGTACGAACCCCCGGAAGGCGCGCGGCGGCTCGTGGCTGAGCCAGTGCAGGGCCGCCCCGGCCCCGGCCCGGAGCACGGCACCCTCGTGCACGGTCAGCTCCCGTGTCTTGAGGGAGTCCTTGTAGGCGGCGTCGCCCCTGCCGAGATCGAGCATGCCGATCCCGGCGGCGGCAGCCGCTTCGATCATGCGGAGGTAGAGGACGCGTCCGGGACTGAAGGTGGCGAAGTCCCGGTCGTAGGCGGGGAACCAGCACGACAGCACGGTGCGCGAGCGCAGCCCGAAGTGTGCGGCGACGGGCCGCTCGCCCGCGTAGAGGACCGACAGCAGGCCGGAGCAGGAAGGCGTCTGCGTGGTGGCGAGCATCCGCACCAGGTTGTTGATCCAGTCCTGGGCGAACCGGTCGCGCCGGCCGGTTCGGCGGTACTGGGCGGACTTCCACGCCATCAGAGTCCCGAGGACCGCCGGACTACGCTCGTCGAATACGAATCGCAGCGGCCCGGCCTGTCGGGCCAGACGGCGTTCCTGGGCCCGCGTCGCCTTCAGGAAGGTGCGGGAACCGGCTCGGAGCAGGGTCTCGTAGCCGGCGTACCCGCCGGTGAGGTCGATGACGGGTGAGGCGAACCGCCCCGTGGCGAACGGAAGGAACAGGTCCTGGCCGCTCTCGAGGTGGTTGAATTCCCAGACGGACAGGGAACTGGCACGCAGCAGCTCGTACGGGTCCACGACCACCCCGGGGCGCAGCACGGCCCCCTGGCTGTCGGACACACCCAGGCCGATGGCACGGCCGCGGCCCCAACGGCCCCGCTCGAAGGGAAAGAAGCCGGCCGGCTCGCCGTCCTGGCGCACCACCGCGACCCTGGCACCCTGCCGGACACGGCCGATCGCCTGGCAGAACTCCGGGCTCATGAAGGGATTGGCCTCCGGCGCCGTACTGGCACGCAGTTCGCCCCAGAGCTCCAGGTCGGTCGGGCTCAGCTCGGCAGGGCGAATCACGTCGATGTGTTGAACGGTCACTACGGCTCCTGATTCGTCGGAATACTCGCCGGGGCCCTGGGCGACTGCCGGCACACGAGGAGTGCGCTGCGGTCCCGCCGTGGCGCATACCGTCCCCGGCCCGTTGGCGGCGGGCCGGGGACGGTATGCGAGGGCGCCCTACGGTGTTAAACGACTGTCGGAGTATCAGGCAGCGGCGGGCGGGGCCGCCGTGACGGAGCACCCTTCCGACGGCGTCCACGACTCGGCCGGAGGGCGGTGGCGCAGACGGTCAGGACGCCGGAGGGCGGGCCGGTGTCGGGTTCGGGCGTCCACGGTGCTCGTCGGACACAGCACCGGCGTGGTCGACGCGCTGTCTTCCCGACCGCACGAACACGCCAAACGCCGTCAGACAGCGGACCGGTTACGGAAGATCAGTCCGTAGCCTCACGGACGTCCTTTCCCTGCTCGGCGAACGCCTTGAAGTCCTGCATGTGCTGTTGCGACTGCTTGCGGAAGGCGCCGGGCATCAGAAAACCCACCAGCTTCATCAGGAAGCCGCTGAACCGGTATTCGTTCTCGCTCTCCCAGAGCGTCGTTTCCGGGCCGGTTTCGGTCAGGCGGTCGCGCACGGCGCTCCACATGCCCTCTCCGACGATTTCGCGGTCGAAGTGAACGAGGCTCGTTTTCGGGATCTTGCGCAGGTCTGCCGGTTCCCGGCGTGTGATGGTCTCGGTGCACTCGATCTTCCGCTGACCCATCTGCATCACGACCCGCGACGTGGTGCCGACCTGCCCGTGCTGCCCACTCAGCGGCTCATGCAGTACCAGGCCCCGCAGCCATTCCGGCAGGTGGGCCGGGTCGGCGAGCAGCTGGACCACCTTTTCTCGCGGCAGGGCGATCTCGCTGGAGACGGTGTATCTCACGGTGCGCATCATTCCTTCCGATGGGGGCCGGCCCGCTTTCATGCACCCGGTCCGCTTCCGAGGTCGGCGGCGGCACGGCGGCCGTCGGTATCTTCCCGCGTGAAGCAGTGCATCCCGCATGACGCACCGTGGCTGATCCCGCTCTGCGGGAATCATGAACGTGAGGGTCAACAGACCGGTCGAATCGGCTACGGGTTGTCCCGCAGCGCCTGCATGACCGCAGGCGCCCTCCACTGCGCCGGCAGCGGGCCGGCCGCCACCTGAGTCGGAACCTCCCCTGGCGTACCGACGCCATGCCCCGGGTTCCGGCCCGCCGGGGGCGGGTGGCAGCTCAGGCGGTCGGCAGGCGGGCGCGGCGCGGCGATCTCAGCGCCAGGGTGACGGCAGCGGTGGTGCCGGTCCGGGCTGCCACGACCGGCAGCCGGCCGGGGGCCCTCCCACGCCGGCCCCGCGCTCTGCCGCCTCGACCCGTGCGTCGCCCGCCTCAGCTGCGGCTCCTTCCCCCGTGCCTGCAGGGGAGAGGGCTTTGTCAGCCGTTTTGCGGAAGACGACGACTCATGACGGAGCGGTTCCGGATGGCGAGACGACCGAGGACCGCAGGGGAGGTGGCGAGGATTCTGCGGTCCTCCCGGCGGGCACCGGGCACGCCGAACGGGAACTCCGCAGGCGTCGGCCGGAGTTCCCGAGGCCCGTATTACTGCCGGCGCATGACATTCCTCGGCCCGGCTGAGCGCGGCCACAGGCCATTCCACGGGACTCTCGAGGCGTCCGGTGCCGGGCGCGCCGCGGATCGCGGGGCCGGGGGCGGGAGAAGCTGCCGTTGAACGTAAGGGACGCAGGGCAGGCCCGGTCCGCATGACCGAATACCGCCCCACCGGGCAGCTGGCCGATTTTGGGGCCGCAGTGTTGTCGGGGAATCCGCGTCAGGACATGATCACTTCTCGCGCAACCTGACGGTCCATTCGGGAGTCGAGAAATGAGCCGCAAATCTCCTGCGCGAGACGGAGAACGGAGATCCGTCCACCCGGCCGGCGCTCGGCGCAGAACAACGTGGCCTGATGCTGCCGACACGGGCCGAACGGGGCCGAGTCCGCCCCGGGGCGCTTGGATTTACCGGCCTCCCTCCGGTCGCCGCACCGGCGTTCCGCGTGCCGTCATGTCAATTTTCACCGCAAAGGAATGTTGGTTTTTCATGTACAAACGTTCAGGAATTATGGCCCTGACCACAGCGGGCATAGTGCTGTGCACCTCTGGTCTCGCGCCGTCCGTCAGCGCGGCAGCCGGCGGCACCGGCGACGGAAAGAGTTCCTACGCCGAAAGCAACGGCCTGACAGCGGATGACATCGGGCTCATCAACACACTGAACGAGAAGGCCTTGGAGCTGGGCCGGCCGGACAAGCCCGTGGGTGATGCCCTGCCGAGGGCCACCGAGTCCCTCCGGGCCCCCGCCGCGGCAGACGGCAGGGTGACTCCGCCGGCCGAGCCCCTGGACCGCATGCCCGACGCCTACCGGGCCCGCGGAGACAGGGCCACTACCGGCATCAGCAACTACATACGCAAGTGGCAGCAGTCCTACAGCCACCGCGACGGACACATACGGCAGATGACCGAACAGCAGCGAGAGCAGCTGTCCTACGGCTGTGTCGGCGTCACCTGGGTCAACTCGGGCCCCTACCCGACGAACAAACTGGCCTTCGCCTCCTTCGACGAGGAAAATCACAGGGATGCTCTGGCGACCACCAGCCCCCGGCCGGGCGAGACGCGGGCCGAGTTCGAGGGGCGCATCGCCAAGCAGAGCTTCGACGAGGCCAAGGGCTTCAACCGGGCTCGCGAAGTGGCATCCGTCATGAACAAGGCCCTGGAAAACGCCCACGACGAGAGTGCCTATCTGACCGGCCTCAAGGCAGAGCTCACCAAGAACAACGACGCTCTGGCCGGCGAAGACAGCCGTTCGAACTTCTACTCGGCTCTGCGGAACACGCCGTCCTTCAGGGACAGGAACGGGGGCAACCACGACCCGTCCAAGATGAAGGCGGTCATCTACTCGAAGCACTTCTGGAGCGGACAGGACCCCCGGAGCTCCTCCGAGAAGAGGAAGTACGGCGACCCCGAAGCATTCCGCCCCGACCGGAACACAGGCCTCGTCGACATGTCGGCGGACAGGAACACCTCACGCAGCCCCGCCAAGCCCGGCGAAAGCTATGTCAACTTCGACTACGGCTGGTTCGGGGACCAGAAAGAAACGAACCCTGACAACATCATATGGACCCACGCCAACCACTACCACTCGCCGGAAGGCGGAATGGGGCCCATGCAGGTGTACGAGAGCAAGTTCCGCAGCTGGTCCTCCGGATACACGGACTTCGACCGCGGAACCTACGTCATCACCTTCATACCCAAGAGCTGGAACACGGCACCCGCCAAAGTGAAGCAGGGCTGGCCGTAACGATCGACGCATCGGACGAGAAGCAGCGTCGGAGCATCGCCCGGGTCGGCCGAGGGCGTAGGGGGGGCCTCGATGATCTCGACGGCTGTCGCCAGCGGCGTGGCGTACGCCTCGGCCCAGGTGAGGCAGGCGGGGACGGCCCTGTCCAGGACGCCACCGTCGACGTCCTCGGCGACCGCGGCCACAAGACCGGCCCGTCCCCGTACCGCGGACGGTGTCCAGCGCCCCACGGCAGCGACGGCACGCACACCTGCGTGCCGTCGCTGCCGTCCGGTGCGGCTCGCTGCGGGGCGTTCCTGCTGCCCGACCTGCGCGTCCTGCAGCTGGGCGACGCGGCCGGGAACTCGCTGTGCCGGGAAGCGCTCGCTCAGGCCGCACGGGCGGCCCGGGACGAGCGCTCGCTGGAGCCGGCTCCTTATTCACCCCCGGCGCTGCGCCGGCTGCGCTGGACCAAGGGCCTGATCAAGAACCTCTCCCCCCGGACACTGACCGGCCAGTGACGTTTCTGCTCCTGCCCAGCGGTTAGGCGCGGTGTATGTGCTGCGGTCACCCACGTCAGGCGGGTCGGCTGTGGCGCTGCGACGACACACAACGCCGCACGTGCGTCGTTGAGCCCGGCATCGTGCTGGACGAACTGAGACGGAGCTGTCGACGAGCGGACTGACGCACGCCCCCTGTAATGGCGCCCCACGACCACCGCTCCCCGGGCGGACGCCGGCGGTTCGGCCGCGGGCGAACCGCCCGGCCGCTCACGCACCCGTCCACCCACGAGAAGGAGCCGCATGTCGATCAAGGTCTCCGACTTCATCCTCCAGCGTTTGCGCGAGTGGGGTGTGGAGCACGTCTTCGCCTATCCCGGCGACGCGATCAACGGCCTGCTGGCCGCGTGGGGCCGAGCGGACGACGAGCCTCGGTTCGTCCAGTCGCGCCACGAGGAGATGTCCGCCTTCGAAGCCGTCGGCTACGCCAAGTTCTCGGGCCGCGTCGGCGTCTGCGCGGCGACCTCCGGCCCGGGTGCCATCCATCTGCTCAACGGCCTGTACGACGCCAAGCTCGACCACGTGCCGGTCGTCGCGATCGTGGGCCAGACCAACCGCAGCGCCATCGGCGGCTCCTACCAGCAGGAGGTCGACCTGCTCAGCCTCTACCAGGACGTGGCCTCGGACTTCTGCGAAATGATCACGGTCCCCGAACAGCTGCCGAACCTCATCGACCGGGCGATGCGCACCGCGTACGCCAAACGCACCGTGACCGCGCTCATCGTGCCCGCCGACGTCCAGGAACTGGAGTACGCGCCGCCCACACACGCCTTCAAGATGGTTCCCTCCAGCCTTGGCAGTCCGGCCTACGCGCCCATCCCCGCCGACGACGACCTGGCACGGGCCGCCGCCGTCCTCAACGAGGGCAAGAAGGTCGCCGTCCTGATCGGCCAGGGCGCCCGCCACGCCCGGCCCGAGGTCGAGGCAGTGGCGGACACGCTGAGCGCCGGAGTGGCCAAGGCGCTGCTCGGCAAGGACGCCCTGCCCGACGACCTCCCGTACGTCACCGGCTCGATCGGGCTCCTGGGCACCCGCCCCTCCTACGAGATGATGCGGGACTGCGACACCCTCCTCGTGGTGGGCTCCAGCTTCCCGTACACCCAGTTCCTCCCGGAGTTCGACCAGGCCCGCGCCGTACAGATCGACATCGACCCCTTCATGGTCGGCCTGCGCTACCCCTTCGAGGTCAACCTCGTCGGGGACGCCGAACAGACGCTGAAGGCGCTGCTGCCGCAGCTGAAGCCCAAGAAGCACGGATCCTGGCGCAAGAAGATCGAGAAGGACACCGCGCGCTGGTGGCAGGTCATGGAACGGCGCGCAGGGGTGGAAGCCGACCCCATCAACCCCGAGTACGTCGTGCACGCCCTTGACGCACTGCTGCCCGACGACGTGATGCTCGCCGCCGACTCCGGCTCGGCGGCGAACTGGTACGCGCGGCACCTGCGGCTGAGGGGGACCATGCGCGGCTCGCTGTCGGGGACCCTGGCCACCATGGGGCCCGGGGTGCCGTACGTCATCGGAGCCAAGTTCGCCCACCCCGAACGCCCGGCGGTGGCCATCGTCGGCGACGGAGCCATGCAGATGAACGGACTGGCCGAGCTGATCACCGCCGCGAAGTACTACCAGGAGTGGACGGACCCGCGGCTGGTCGTGGCGGTGCTCAACAACCAGGACCTCAACCAGGTCACCTGGGAGATGCGCGCACTGTCCGGCGCCCCTCAGTTCCTTCCCTCCCAGGCGCTGCCGGACGTCCCCTACGCCGGCTTCGCGCGCTCCATCGGGCTGGGCGGCCTGCGGGTGGAGGAGCCGGCCGAGGTCGACTCCGCGTGGAAGGAAGCCCTGGCTGCGGACCGTCCCTTCGTCATCGACTTCCGCACCGACCCGGCCGTCCCGCCGATCCCACCGCACGCCGATCTCGACCAGATCGAAGCCACGGCCGCCTCGGTCCTCAAGGGCGACAGCGACCGTACGGGCATGATCCGCCAAGGCCTCAAGGCCAAGATCCAGGAGTTGCTGCCGGGGCGGGGGAACCACGCCCGCCGTGGCGCCCACGATGACGAAGGTGTGTGACGCGCCCGGCCCCCGGGCGAGGTCCGACTGTACGACGGCGACGGACATCCTGGCCGCTCCGGGTCCTCATGGAGGAGTCATGGCTGCACCGAACAGGCTGCTGGAAGGTCTTCCCGACGCGGGTGCGGGCGTCCAGGTCGGCAGCAGATGAACCGGGTGACCGGCGCCTACGGGTCGGGGTGCAGACCGGGGCCCACGGGCGGCCCGGCCAGAGGAGTGGGGGAGAGGTTGGACGGCTCCTCACCGGCCTCGAGGAGTGTGTCGGCCGCGCCGACGATGAGGCTGTCGGGCTTGCCCACCGCGGCTTCGTCCTTGCGGTCGTAGTCGATCCGCCACAACAGGCTCCGCATGGCTTCCAGGCGCCCGCGCCGCTTGTCGTTGCTTTTGACCACCGTCCACGGCGCGCGAGCGGTGTCGGTCGCACGGAACATCTCGACCTTCGCCGTGGTGTAGGCGTCCCACAGGTCCAGGGAGGCGAGGTCCGTGGGCGACAGCTTCCACTGCCGCACCGGATCGACCTGCCGGATCGCGAAACGGGTGCGTTGCTCGGCGCGGGAGACCGAGAACCAGAACTTCACCAGGAGGATCCCGTCCTCCACGAGCATCGCCTCGAAACCGGGACACTGCCGCAGGAACAGCTCGTGTTGCTCCGGCGTGCAGAAACCCATCACCTTCTCCACGCCGGCCCGGTTGTACCAGGACCGGTCGAAGAAGACGATCTCACCGGCAGACGGCAGATGAGGGACGTACCGCTGGAAGTACCACTGCCCCTCCTCCCGCCCGGTCGGCTTGTCCAGGGCGACGATCCGTGCTCCGCGGGGGTTGAGCCTCTCGGTGAACCGCTGGATCGTTCCGCCCTTGCCCGCCGCGTCCCGGCCCTCGCAGATCACCACCAGCCGGGCACCGGTCTCCTTGGCCCAGTGCTGCAGCTTCAGCAGCTCGATCTGGAGGATCCGCTTGGTCCGCTCGTACTCGGCCCGCCGGATCTTGCGGTCGTACGGGTAGTTCTCCTTCCACGTTCTGATCGGCGCGCCGTGCGCATCGAGCAGAACAGGCTGCTCCGGTCGACTGGCGTCCACGCTCAGGCCGGCCAGCAGGTCCTCGGAATTCTGCCGCCGCGGTTCGAGATCACTCACGTCTCGCGCCTACCCCGAGCGGCACCGAATATGACAAGACGGTCCTGCCCCCGCCCCTGCCCTTTCCCCCCACCCCGCCCGCACCGCGACCCCCAAGGCGTGGCCGCCTCGGCTGGACACGTCCCGAACGGTGGCGGCCCCACACCGCCCCCCCCAGCCCTCCCGCTCGCGGCGGCGACCGCAGAGAAGCACGCTCAGGTCGCCCGTCCAAGGCGGAGTGGCAGCCGTCGGCTGTCAGATCTCGCACCTAGGCTGTCGCCGGTATCGATCAAGGAGCAGGGCAGTGCGAATAGAGCGTCACCAGGTGGCCGGGGCCGTCGTGTCGGCAGCCCGTGAGGACTTCACGAACCGTATCGGGGGGCAGGTGCGGTCCATGTCGAGGGCCGGCCGGATCACCACGTACGAATGGCAGTTGATCGCCGACGACTTCCTCGACTACCTCGCCGCGCTCTCCGTCACGTCACCCGACCTCGACACCCCGGAGGCCAAGGCCGCCCTCAAGGACGCTTCCGAGGCCGCGGCCGGCGCCGTCGCCTATGCCGCCTACCACCCGCACTGCAGCTTCCAAGTCTTCCTGGAATACCCGAACTTCGGGATGAGCTACGACCCGGGTGACGACGCGCCCGAAGAGAGCGTCACTCCCGGCGAGTGGATCGACGCGCTCTGCCTGGCGGTCCTGAGGGACAAGGCGAAGTGGCATGGTGAGGCCTTCCACTTCGCGCGGGACAAGTTCGTCGAGAAGGCGCAGGGGACACCCGCCGGCGAACTCGTCACCGCCCTGAATGCCGTGGTTCTCGACAGCACCGGCAACGACGAGGAATACCCGCCGAGCGCCCGGGCCAAGCTCGCTGCCGTCGACGCGGCCCTGGACCGCGTCCGTACCCGCGCCCAGGGGGCCGGCGCGGTGGGGGACCGGCCGGAGAGTGCGAGTGCGGCGCTGCCTACGCTAGCGGCGCTGCGTACGCTGCGCGCCCTGGCCGCCGAGGACCGGACCGCGTTCGATGCAGCTCTGGCCGACCTCCTCGTCGAGCACAGCGCCCGGCAGGGCCCCTCGGCTTCCGCTCGCTCCCTGCTGCCGCTCGTCCCGATCGCCCTTGCCGCTCTCGCGTACCGGACGCTGGGCTGGTCACCCGCCGTACGCAGCGACTACCTCCCGCACGCGCTGATCACCGGGTTCGAGACCCCGGGTCCGAGGGTCGCCGGCTTCGGCCGTGACCGGCGGCCCGACGCGGTAGCCGCGCTCGCCGCGGGCCCCCTGGTGGTGGAACGACCGGCCTGCGAGCGGGCCGTGCACCCGCAGACCGAGGCCATGTACGAGGAGGATGTCCAGGAGTTGCTCACCGCGGGCGAGGGACAACCCCTGAAGGTCTGGCGGCTCGCCTGGATCATGGACGACCAGGTGCGCCTGTTCAAGTGGCGTTCGGCAGATCCCGGCGAGCTCACGGATCGCCGACTCGCGCCCCTGCGACGGGCCGCCCGGATGGGGGCGGCACTGTTCCGCATCGCTCTCGCCGAGCCGGGAACCGAGGTCGAGGTGACCATTGACGGCCGCGCACTGCGCTGTCCGGCCGAACGGGGCGAGGAGGCCGGCGCCCACAATTGGGAGAGGGCGGTCGCCCTCGCCCTGATCACCGGAGAGCGCGAGGACCTCGCCCCTCTGGTCCTCACCGGTCCTGCCTTCGCCCGCCCGGACGGCGCCGCCTTCAGCGCGTACCGCGAGGCCCTGCACGCCTATCTGAGGGGCGTGGACGCCGAACAGGCCGCGCAGCGAGCGCTCCAGCAGGTCGAGAACGCCAAGGACTGGGGCTTCGCCATGCCTCCGGCGGTGCTGCTGTCCCAGCTCATCGAGGGCGACGAGGAGAGCTTCAACCTGGCGCTGGCCGACGCGCTCGAAGCCCACCGCGCCTACTACCAGGTCGCCGACCGCGCCGACGATGCGGATGCTGCCATCAGTCTCGGCATCGTGGGTCTGGCCTGCCACGCCCGTCGGCGTGGCTGGGCCATCCGAGTCGAGTCCGCCTACCTTCCACCGGACCTGCTGCAGGCTGCCGAGCCCTTCTAGAACTGGCCTGGTCGACCGGCGGCGGTGGTGGCGGCGGCGGCGGTGGCGGCGGTCGTCGGTTCGTCCGGTGCGGGGGGCCGCTGGGGGGTGAAGATGCGGTCCAGGTGGTGGTGGAGTACCGCGACGGCCGATTCCGGCTGCCGCTGGCCCACGAGGATGCTGGTCCCCATCGTCGCCGTCATCGCCAGAAGGCTGATCGCCTCCGTGCGCGCGTCGGCGTCCGGATCGGCCAGCCCCGCCTCCTGCGCCTGCCTGATCAGGCCTGCCAGAGCGTCCTCGGCGGCATCCGGTTTGTCGATGAACGGCTGCGCGGCGAGGGCGTCGTCCGTCACGGACAGGATCGAGTAGGAGCTGTAGAGGAGATGAAAGGTGCGGCTCTCCTCGTCGGTGGGCAGGGAAGCCAGCAGGATCGCCTCGATGGTCGCGCGCGGGCCGGGATCCGGGCCGACGGCGCTCAGGCGCGCCCCCACACGGGCGGAGAAGCGGTCGGTGAGATGCTGGAGCCCGTAGAAGAGCAGCTTTTCCTTGGTCTGGAAGTAGTACTGCACGAGCCGCAGTGACACGCCGGCCTCGGCCGCCACGTCCCGCATGCCGACGGCGTGCAGTCCGCGCCGTCCGGCGACCCGGACGAGCGCCTCGGCGATCTGCGTCCGCCGCTCCTCGTGGTCCACGCGCTTCGGCATGTGGTCTGTCTCCGCCCGTCGATGCTGAATGGGGTCCGGCCGCCCGGCTCGTTTTCATGATACCGCCGTACCATTTTCATGGTACGTTCGTATTACGAAGAACGGATCTTCCAGGAGGTGCCCGTGCCCGTGCCCCAGACCCCGACGACCCGGCCCCGCGTGAGCCGCGACATCGGCCACTACGTGAACGACACGCTGCGGGACCGGTACTTCGCCGCATGCGACGCCCTCTACGCGCTGGGCGCACCCGCCCGCTCCGAGACCGATGTCGAGACGAGCTTCGGCACCACGCACGTCTACCGTTACGGCCCCACGGACCCGGCCGCCGAGACCCGCACGCCCGTGGTCCTGATCCACGGCTCGGGGGGCTGCTCCGCCCAGTGGTACCCCAACACCCGCGCCCTCAGCGCCGAACGCCCCGTCTACGCCCTCGACACCCCCGGCGACCCCGGCCGCAGCGTCCACCGCGAGCCCATGTGGCAGCCCGAGCGCGCCGCGCAATGGCTGGACGAAGCCCTCGACGCGCTCGGCCTGGACAAGGTCCACCTGGTCGGCTCCTCCTACGGCGGCTGGCTGGTGATCAACCAGGCCCACCGTCGGCCCGGACGGCTCGCCTCCGTCACCGCCCTCGACCCCGGCGGCCTGGAAAAGGTGGGACTGCGCTTCTTCGTCTGGATCTTCGCCAGCCTCTTCGCCACATACGCCCCCAAGGCGTGGCGGCCCCGCCTGGCCGAGTGGCTGGAGCAGCCGGTGATCGTCGTCCCTGAGCTCCGCGCGATGATCCAGGCCGGCGTACGGGCCTTCCGGATCCGCCGCCCCGCCCCGCTGCCGCTGTCGGACGCCGAACTGGGCACCATCCGGACGCCGTTCTACCTGATCATGGGCAAGCGCAGCCTGCTCGTGCACCCGCAGAGGCAGCTGGAGCGGGTGCCGCGCCTCATCCCCGGAGCCCGCGCCGAGATCGTCGCCGCCACCGGCCACGGACCGCAGATCGACCACCCCGACCTGGTCAACGCCCGGATGCTGGCCTTCATGGAGGACATCGACTCCCGCGGCGCATGAGGTCTACCGGCACGAGGCAGCAGCCGACCCTCACATGATCCCCTCCTGGCCGGTCAGGAAGCCGCCGGCCGCCCGGCGATCACGACGTCGGCCTCGCGGCGCCAGCCGAGGGACGAGTACAGGTGCCGGCCTTCCTCACTGGCGATCAGCAGACCGGTACGGGCGCCCCCGGACACGGCTGCCTCCGCCAAGGCGCTCATCACGGCGCGCCCCAGGCCGCGACGACGGTGCGCCGCGTCCGTCTCGATGCGATCGGCGATCGCGTCGCCGCCGACCACGGCCATGGTGCCGCGCGCCGCCACCTCACCGGAGGGGCCGCGGAGGGAGACGACCGTGACCGGTCCATCCGTACGCACCTCGCGCTCGTACGGCGCGGCGGGCGCGTGCCGCGGGTGCTCGGTCAGATCGGTCGTCATGAGCCACTCGGCACGGCGCAGCAGCTCCAGTCCCGCGGCGTCGACGACGGCCTCGACCCTGCCCGGGCGCAGCGTGGGTACGGTGAGCCAGGTGACCTGCCGCGCGGCGGCAACGGCTGCCGCCAGCCGCGCCAAGGACTCGGGCTCCTCGTCCGCGCGCAGCGCGAACACCTCCACCTCGCGCCCGGGTTGATGGCACTCGGAGCGCAGCCCGTCACCGCCGGTCCCGACCGGCTCGGCCTCGGGCAGGGAGCGGGCAACGGTCCAGCCGCCCAGCCAACGTCGTATCAGCTCTGATTCGATCTTCACCATCCGGCCATTGGAGCACGACCACAACAGCCCGGGCACGGCCGGACCGGGCACGTGTACGGGCTCGTGTACGGGCTCGTGTACGGGTACGGATGGGGGGCGCCGGCGCCGCGTCGGGAAGCCAGGGCGGGGACATGACAGCCGCCGGATCCCCGCTCGAATGCCTGGCGCGCGGACGGGGCCGACGGCTGCGGCCGTCGGCCCCGTCACTCAGCGGTGGGGATCAGCAGGTGCCGGCCGGGCGTTCCCGGACCACCAGGTCGGTTGAGCCGGTCGTCGCGTCCAGCCAGGCGACCTGGCGGCCCGCGCCGGCCACCGGGTAATTCTGCTCACCGCGGTTGCAGGACACCCGCTCGCGGCGGGCGCCATCGGTGGTCAGCTGCCACAGCTTCGGCAGCGACTCGTTGCGGAACCGGGTGTCCGGCGTACGGGCGACCAGGGTCAGCGCGTCCTGCGAGACCGTCAGGTCGGAAGCGATGAAAGCACCCGGCTTGTGCTCGCTGCTGACGAGGAAGGCGCCGCGGCCGTCCAGGCCGGAACTGACGACCGACACAAGACCGCCGTTGCTCTCGTCGCTGTCCGCCAGCCAGAACACGTTCTTGCCGTTGATGCCGGTCTGGCCCAGGCTCACCGGCTCGTCCAGCTGCTCGGTCAGGACCGCCTTGCCGGTGGCCAGGTCGACCACCTCGACGCCCAGCCGGTAGGAGCCGCCCTGCGCGTACAGCTTCGCGTAGGCGATCTTGTTGTCGCTGATGGAGGGCAGCGCGGTCAGGGTGTTCCACTTCTTGCCGTCGGTGAAGACCGGCGCCTTGTCGGTGGGCCGCATGTAGCCGACGTGCCGGCCGCCGAGGATGTCGTACTCCTCGAACACGACCGTGTTCTTCTCCACCCGCAGGCCCGCGACGCCCGTCGTCGAGCTGTAGAGCGTCTTGACCGGCCCGCCCGCCACCGGACGGGAGAGCACGTCGACCGAGGCCGGGCCGTACGCCGTCCACACCACCGTCTTGCCGTCCGTCGCCGGGGCGGTGTGGTAGCGGCCGTCGTTGGGGCTGATCACCTTCGGCGCGCCCTTGCCGTCGAGCCGGCCGGCGTAGACCGAGTAGGGCTCGGAGCCGTCGTCGTTGGACTTCGAGGCCGTCCACCAGCCGCCGCCCGCACCCACACCGGAGTCCGTGGTGTTCAGCGTCCCGAAGAGGGTGTCGCTGTCGACACCGAGGGCCTGCTCCCAGCCCGGGACGATGCCGTGGGCGTTGAAGGACCGCTTGACGGTGTTCTGCTGGGAGGAGGTCGCGCCCAGCGCCTTGGCAGCGGCGAGCACCGCGCCCCGGGCCTCGGTGAACCCGTCGATCGGCGTCATGTACTCGGTGACGGCCTTGTACACGATCTTGTCGGCGAGCTCCCCGCCCAGGTCCTCGCGCATGTCCCACAGCGCGCCGGAGAAGATCGTGGAGTTCAGGTGCACGCCGCCGTTGTCGGTGGCGAACGACACGCCCAGGAAGCTCTTCGACGTGGTGGCCCCGTCGTTGAGGTCACGCAGCGCGCAGTCGGCGGCGGCCTTCGTGCGGCACAGGTCCTCGCCGATCAGGCCGGCGGCCGGATCGCCCATCGGCGTGCCGCTCGCGGTGACGTCGATGGCGTTGCCGAAGTAGTCGGCCAGGGCCTCGTTCAGGGCGCCGGACTGGCCCGCGTAGACCAGGTTCGCCGTGTGCTCGATGACCCCGTGGGTCATCTCGTGGCCCACGACGTCGGTGTCGGCGGACATCGGCTTGAACTCGTCGTCGCCGTTGCCGTAGACCATCTTGGTGCCGTCCCAGAACGCGTTGGCGTAGGGCAGGCCGTAATAGGTCACGCCGACCAGCGAGTTGACGACCCCACCGGCCCCGTCGAGGCTGTCGCGCCCGAAGTTCTTCTTGTAGAAGTCGTAGACCTGGCCCGCGTTCCAGTGGGCGTCCACGGCCCCCGACTCCGTCGCCGGCCCGCCGAAGGTGGTGGTCGGGGAGGAGAACATGGTGATGCCCGAGGGCCACTTGCCCGCCGTCTCCGACACCGACTTGCCCCGGGCGTCCCAGGTGGACAGCAGGCTCTTCGATGTGGCGCGCATCCGGCCCGCGTCCGCAAGGAGGTAGTTCCCCGCCGCAGGGTCGTAGGCGATGTCCAGCGATGCCGGGGTACCACCGAGCCGGGTACCGGAACCGGTCTCCGGGACCAGGTTCGGGGGAACGGCGGGAGGCCCGTCCGCCGTCGCCCCCTCCGCGGCCTGACCGGCCGTCCCCGTGGCGGCCTTCGGGGCCGCCAGCGTCTTCAACGCGCTGTACTGCAGCGCCGGGTAGCCCGAGCGGGCGTCCACGTACACCTCGTCCACGACCGGCGCGCCGGTGCCGGGGGCGGTGCCGCGCACGGTGACGCGGTAGGCGAGTACGCCGCCGCCCTTGGGCAGGACGACGAGCCCCTTGGCCTCACCGGTCATGCCGGTGGCCGCCGGGTCACCGGACTCCGAGCGGGGCGCCTGGCCCTTGTGGAGGGCGGCGCCCAGCCGGCGGGCCGTGGCGGCGACCGCTCGGCGTACCGCCACGTCCTCGGCGACCTGGGGGGTGACGTCGGTCTTCAGGGCCGTGAAGTAGTGCCCCGAAGTGCCGGTGACCACGC
Source organism: Streptomyces yangpuensis (assembly GCF_024666385.1). NCBI lineage: Bacteria > Bacillati > Actinomycetota > Actinomycetes > Kitasatosporales > Streptomycetaceae > Streptomyces > Streptomyces yangpuensis. The sequence continues at coordinate 282,587 of NZ_CP102514.1, read as the reverse complement.
GCTTGCCGTCCTGCTTCTGCATGCGCACGACGTACTGGCCGCCCAGGACGTCGACTCCGCGGTGCTTCTGCTGCAGCCGGACGGTCTCGTCCCTGGCCCCGGTGGCCGTCGCCGAGAGGGTGGCGAGGTCGCTGCCCGCCCGCGGGATCTTGTAACGGCTCTTGTTCGCCGCGAGGTGCTTGCGGGCCGCGTCGGCGGGGGCGGCCTTGGCGTCCACGGACTCCCGTAGGCCCTCGACGAGCACCGGGGTCGCGGTGTCCTGGCCGGGCAGGACGTTCGAGGGGCCGGGGTCCGCGGCCCACGCCGGCGACGCCTGCAAGGTCATTGCGGCGGCCAGCAGAACCGCGATTCCTCCGGCGGATCGGAACTCTTTCCGCCATATCCGTCGTACGGTCGGGGTCGGAGCCGACGAACCTGCGCTGAACTTGGGCAAGGGGTCTCCTCAACCATGAGTGCCTGATGCGTAGCTGTGAGTCGCCGCCATGCAAGCGCCGCAGGCGGCTCGCGACCAGAGCCGGGGCCCCCTCAGAAGTGGCCATGCACAGTTGTGGGGGCCCTGTGAAGGCGGTCAAAATCCCCGGCATGATCGAAACCGACCCGCACGACCGGACTCCCGCCCGTACGCAGGAAGACAGCAGGCCGACGATCCACACGGCCCCCGGCCCGGCCGCCACCCCGGCCCCCGGCCCGGCCGTCGACCCGTCCGTGGATCCGGCTGCCGTGCTGCGCGTTCTCATCCAGCGCCGACAGGACCTCCTGCACCGGGAATCCGCCGAACTGAGGTCCCTGCGCACCTACGCCGACCGGCTGGCCCACGAGTTACCGCCGCCGCCCGTCCTACCCCCCGGGCCCCCGGCCGGCGTAGAGGTCCTCACCGGCGCCGAAGCCGTCGAAGCCCGCCTGGACACCATGCTCGACTCCGCCGAAACGGAAGTTCTCGTCCTCGACCGTGGCGCGCTGACGACGTCCCGGTCCGGGGGAGTGGTCGAGTCCGGCGAGGCGGGTGACGAAGCGGGCGCCGACCGGATACGCCGTCTGCTGGCCCGCGGCGTCGCCGTACGGACCGTCACCGACCGGCGCGGTACCGACTTCCCCGAACGGGCCCGAGATCTGATCGCCCTCACCCGACTCGGCCTCCAGGCCCGGATCGGGCAGCGCCTGCCCACCGGCCTGGTCCTCGTGGACCGGCGCACCTGCCTGCTGCCCCCACCGCCCTCGGACGGCGGAGGAGCCGAAGGAGCGGCCCTGGTCTTCGGCGGCTCCCTGCTGCACCGCGCCGCACTACCACTGTTCGAGTCCCTGTGGGCACGCGGCACCCCCGTCGGCAGCCCCGTCAGCCCCCTCAGCGCGGAGCAGCGGGAACTTCTCGGCCTGCTCGCTTCCGGCCTGAAAGACGAAAGCATCGCCCGCCGGCTCGGCGTACACGTGCACACCGCCCGCCGCCGCATCACCCGCATGCTGGAGGAACTCGACGCCGACACCCGCTTCCAGGCCGGAGTCCAGGCCGCCATCCGTGGCTGGCTGCAACCCCACCCCGCCGAACCCCAGGGCGGACCCAGACCGGCAGGGGCGAACTGACGGATGGCCAGGACCGGCGCCCGGCGACCGGCGACGGGCGACCGGAAACCGGACCGGCCGCTGACGACCCGGGCACCAGAGCCGGAGGACGGCTCACCGGCGTGCGACGCCGTTGTCTCCCCCTCTCTCACCGGTGCCCTCACCTTCGTGGGCGCGGTGGTGGGGGAGGGGCGGGTGCGCAGCCGGCAGGGGAGGGCAGGTCATCGCGGGGGCCTGCTGTCCCTGTGCTCCATGTGCTTCCCCACCCCGCACAGTCACGTTTCTCACGGGGAGGGCGGTTGCGTGTAGGAGTTCAAAGGTGGGACAGGCCTCAGCTCGCCGCCTTCTGCCGGACCCATGTACAGCGGATGCGCCGACGGCCGCGGGTATCCCAGTTGCTCGGCGTCGAACGTACCTCCCCAGACCTCGGCGACGGCACGGGGATCGCGCGCGGTCAGCCACGCTTCAAGATGCTCGGCCTGCCCCGGTGGGCCGTCTGCGGAGATCGGGAGGGTCATCCCGAACTGGATCCAGGGCCGGTCCGTGTCGGCCCGGTCACGAGGGTGCCTCAGAACGAGGTGGATTCGATCGGGCTCCGCGCGGGAGGCCCAGACGGCTTCCAGCTCGCAATCCCACCTGCCCAGCCAGTCCCCGCGTTCCCTCAGCCCCTCCTCGAGCAACTGCGCGACCTCTCCTGCCGGCCACTGCCAACTGCGCTCCTCGCAGGCCCGCGCCACCTCGGCCTCGTACTGGGCCGCGCCGAACCGAAGCTCCGGCAGGTCCAGGTTCTGATGGGACGGGTCGCGCCAGCCTGCCCAGACCACCTGCTCCCCGTCACGCGTGACTGCCACGTACAGAGCGCCACAGCACTCCTCCACGCCGCACCCCGACAGGGCGAGACGAACCTCGTGGGGCGTCGTAGTGGCATGCAACGGACTGGCGCGGCCCAACAGGTGACGAGGGCCTGCGCCCACATACCGGCGGCCGCCGTGCCCGCCACGGGACGACAGGTCGGCCAGCAGATCCCGGCCATTGACGATCGTGCGTACTTCCAGGCCGCCCTTGTCGGGCGGCGGGCAGACGATGCTCAGGCCAAGAAGGTCCGTTTCCGGGATCATCGGCCCATGATCGCGGGGGCGGCCGCAGTTGTCGCGTGAAATTCGCGCAGCCTCGGCACGGTCCTCGGATGGCTGGTCAAGTGCGCCCGGATCTCCGGTGTATGGCTGCCCGTCGACAGATCAGCAGCATCGCTGCTCCCTTTCGTTTCACCGCGGGTGCCCGCGGCAGGGGCCGAAGCCGTCATGACGCACCGCGCTTTCCCTGAAGGGCGAGGTCCCCGGGGAAGTCCTGGCCGGCAGGTGCCGTCCGGGCGGAGCCTCGTAGGTCCTCACCGAGGCTCCTATTGGCAGTCAAGGGCTGCCGAGAACCTGAGAGTGGCCCGGTCAGGTTTGGTAGGGGTGCAGGGCGACGCTCTCCGATCCGACGCTGATCTGCACCCAGGAACCGTCCAAGCCGCTGGGGATGGGTGATGCCAGATCGAAGAGCACGGGCCAGTGGCCCATCTGGAGGTAGGCGGCGCCGTCGTCGGTCAGGTGGAGGCGGCCACTCATGATCACCCGGTCACCTTCCTGCCGGAGTTCCGGCTCGGCGGCAGCGGCTGGCCGGGTGTTCTGGCCCCAGTGGATGTCCTCGTCGACGGCCCATTCGATCAGGTGCCGGCCATCGGCTTCTCGCGGATCACCGCGCCAGAGCACCACGGCAGTTCCGATGGGGGTGTGAACCCGAACTGTCATGTGCTGCTGCGGGGTGCGCGGCAGGCTCTCCGTGCGAACGAACATCGCCTCATCATCCATGACCTCAGGTCTCGGGATCGAGGAGTTGTTGGGTCGCCGGGGCCAAGCGGCAGTGAGCCAGTCCCTGTAGGAGTTGGCGAGGTCGTCGTCGCGGCGTGTGCCACGTTCGATGCAGGAGATCACCGCCGGCCAGACGCCGAAGTGCTCGGCGACGCTGGTGAGGGTGATGTTCTTGGCCTGACGTGCGGGCCGGAGATCGGAGACGTCCGGGACGGTGACTGGCGTGGGGAGGTAGCGGAAGATCTCCCGAGCGATCGCCCGCTTGAGCAGGCGGATGATCTCCTTCTTCGTGCGTCCGGCGGCGGTCTGCCGGGCGACGTACTCGCGGCTGCGGGCGTCGCTGGACATGCGGACGAGCGCGATGCGGCAGAGGTGCGCGTATGCCGCTGACGGTGCTGTCCCTGAGGATGGCCGATGCCCGTCCGGACAGCGCGGCCCGGGCGGCTGCGTAGGCGTCGACGGGATCGGACTTGCCGAGCCGGCGCCGCTGGGCCGTGTCGGGCTGGTTGACCTCGATCACGGTGAGGCCCGCGCCGCGGGCCGCGCGTGTGAAGCCGAGGCCGTAGGAGGAAGTCCCCTCGACCTCGACAGCGGTCACGGTGCCGTGGGCGTTCAGGAACGCGATCGCCGCAGCGTATCCGGCTGCCGTGGTCGGGAACTCGGCGTCAGCGACATAGCCGCCCCGGTCGGTGATGACAGCAACGTGGATCGTGTCCGCATGGGAATCCACTCCGCCGAACACCGCATCCAGTTCCACGGCGGGCGTGATCGTCACTGTCATCCTGTCAGCTGCCTTCCCGGGCCGGAGGTGACGCCGGACGGGTGGGTCAGACAGGACATTGAGGGGGCCGCTGGCCAAGCTCCTATCAGGTCATGTTCCACCTGGCCGGAGCCATGGAGAACGGCCCCGGCAGGCGGACAGAACAGTCGCAGGGTCCAGCAGGACGTCAGTCAGACCCTGAGCCACGACCACCGGAACCCGCTACGAGTATCACTGTCAGACCCTCCCTATAACGTCGGTTTTCTGACACGACGTGAGGAGTCAACGGGTGGGGATCAACGAGTCGGCCGCGGTGGCAGCCGCGTACCGCCTGGCGGACCGGTCGACGGCCGTGGGCCTGGCCCGGAGCCTGCGTGCCGAGACGCGCGAGCTCCTGGTCTGCGGTTGCCGTCGGCCGCGGCGGCTGGTGGAGGCGGTGATCGCCTCCGGCGACCGCGAGTTGCAGGTGGCGCTGGCGCGCAATGCCGGCCTCTGCACGCCCCGGCAGCGCCTGCGACTGGCACGGCTGGGCGTCCCCGATGTCGGCCGCGCCCTGTACGCGGCCGAGCGCTGGTCCCGTACCGGCTGCCGCGACGAGATACGGGCCGCCGTACTGGCCGCGGCCGATCCGGCGGACCCGGCCTGGCGGGCGCCGGGCGGACTGGTCGCCATGCTCCTCGGCGAGACCCACCCCACGGAACTCGCCGCGGCGATCCGCGCCCCGTTCCCCGACCTGGCGCTGCACGCCCTGCGCCACTGCGGCCGTGACCTGCCGCTTCCGATCCTGCTTTGGGCGGCTCGGACGCTCCACGCGCACGGCGGCCCGGAGCGGCTGACGGCGCTCGCCGAGCTCGTCGACGAGGAGGGCGGGCTCGGTCACCCCGGACTCGCCGCCCTCCTGCGCCGCGCCGTCGACGCTGAGTCCGGGGCCGGTGGCGGTTCCGTGGCTTCGCTCCTTGCCGGGGATCCCTCGCCCACGGACTGGCTTCTCCACGCCGTCCGCCTGCACGGGGGAGGGGAGATGACCGCCGATGTGCCGCCGGACTGGGAACGCGTTCGCTCCGAGCACACCAGGCACCCCTTCACCGCCGGCGACCTCACGCACCTGAACCGGTGGCCCGGCTGTCCGCCGGACCTGGCCGTCGAGGGCCTGCGGAGGGATCCCCGTACGGCGCTCGTCCAGGGGACGGGTCCGCTGCCGCTGTCCGCGCTGACCGGGCCCGCGGCCGAGCCCGCGCGGTCGTACGTACCTCGTGCCCTGGAGCGCGGCCTGCGTGAGGGCTGGCTGTCGGCGGAACGGTTGTTCACCGAGGTGGCCCCTGCCGGCGATGTCATCGGCTGTCTGCCGCAGGGCGACGAGCTCGTGGGCAAGGCGGTGCGGGAGCTCACGGCTCCACTGGGGGACGCCCCGGCCGCCTGGCTCGCCCTCTACCGGCGGATCAACCGGTTCGAGGGGACGGCCACGGAGCTCGTCGCAGCGGCCCGTGCGGACGCCACCGGGCGCCGCGGCCCCGCCCCGTCATGGCCGCGGGCCACCGGCCCGGCCTTCCCCTGCCGGGAGCCCGAGGGGGCGCGTGCCCTCTTCCAGCGGCTGTTCGCGTATGCGGAGGAGGATGTCCAGGAGGCCCTGGTGCCCCACCTCGACCTCCGGGCGGTTCAGCACCTGCTCGTCTTCGGCACGCCCTCCCCGCGCCTGCGCGAGCGGATCACCGCCGTCCACGGCAGGGCCGCACAGGTGGCCCACGCCTCCCGCTGGGACCTGCCCGGCGAGATCGTCGAGGAACTCCTGGACCTCGACGACCCCGAGGTGAACGAGAAGCTCTACCTCTACGGGGCGATAGCCCGGGAGGAGCGCGAGCGGATCCTCGCCGGCCGGGGCCGGGACGGCGGCTCCGTGCCGGTCACGGACGGGCTCCTCGGCGCACTCGGCTGGATCGACCTGCGACACCACCGCACCTGGGTGAGCGCCGGCCTGCTCTCCGGCGACCCCCGCGTGCTCAGGGTGGTACTGGGCCGGATCAGGACCCACACGGAAGCCGGCCGTCTGCGCGTGCTGATCCGGCTCTGGGAGCGGCACGGCCCGGAAGCGGTCGGCTCGCTGATGGCGGAGGGGGAGTTCCCCGGCCGCACGGGCGGAGCCCGCCACCCGCTGCCCGCCGCCACCCACAAGAGCGTGGCAAAGGCCCTGGCCGCGCCCGACGGGCTCGCCCTCCTCCGCGACCGGCTGGCCGCCGAGGAGGACCCCGTACGCGTGGTCGCACTGCTGCGCCGCACCGCCGCCGGCCCCGTCGCCGAGCGGGTACGCCACCTCGCGGAGGAGGGCACCGCCCTGCCCTGGCCGCAACTCCTGGAGGCACACGCTGCCGATCCACTGCCCGTGCAGCTGCTGCGGGCCCTCGCCCAACAGCCCGACTGCCCGAGGCCGCTGCTGCTGGCGGCGCTCGGCGCCGGGCCGGTACGCCGCCTCGACGACGCGCCGTGGCTGGTAGCGGCGATCGAGGCGGGCCGCCTCACCCCGGACGACATCTTCCGGCACTGCGGACCGGCCGCCGAGGCCGTGTCCCTCCTCGCCGGGGTCCACAGTCACTGGCCCACCGCGGAGGCCGCCTCATGGGGCCCGCTGCTGCGCGAGGCCCGCGCCCTCACCCGGTCCCACCTCGGCACGTCCCAGGAGGCCTGGACCCGAGCAGCCCGTCTCCTCCCGGCCTTCCCCGGCACTCTCCCCGCCCTGCTCACCGCGGCAGCCGCCGACTCGACCCCCGACTGAGACGCGGGTGGTCGGTCGGCGGGGCCTGAGGACGGTCGGGGCCTGAGGACGGCCGGGGCGCGTGCAGCAGGGGCCGGGGAGCGGGGCGGGCGTACGGAGTATGCGCGACGCGGCCCGTGCCGCCGGCCCTTGCCCCGTACGTGCCAGTGCCTCCAGGGCCTCGACCGTTCGGCGAACTCGGAAATGACCGGTGTCGTGCCCGGCCCGCCGCAGCGCATCGATCTCCTTCTGGCTCATCGGCCCCTTGTCGACGTCAGCGCTCGCTCAGGTCGGAGGGGGCCTCCTGGACCACCCAGCTGTTGCCGTCCGGGTCGTTGAAGGACAGGAAGGAGTTCCAGGTGCCGCCCTTGCCGTCCTCCCAGCCCGTCTCGCCGACGTGGCGGACGGGGGAGACGGCCACCCCGCGCCCGGTCAGGGTCGCGTGGGCGGCGTCGATGTCGGTGACGCAGATCTGCAGTCCGTGCAGGGTGCCCGGTGCCATCACCTTCGTGTCGGGCGGTGTGGGCATGCCCTGGAGCAGGGCGATGGAGCACCGGGAGCCGGGCGGTGTCAGCTGGATGACGCGCACCCCGGGGGCGACCTCGTCGTCGAGGTCGACGGTGAATCCGATCTTCTCGGCGTAGAACTCCTTCGCACGGTCCATGTCGGTGACGGGGACGGGGACGACTTCGATGGTCCAGTTCACGGGGTGTCTCCTCGGGGACGTCGACGGGTTCGGTGGTGCCTGCGGCGGTCCACGGTTGCCGATGGCGGTCCGGTCGCGCACGCCGAAACGCCCGTAGGGGCCTGACAGGATTGTCCCGTGAACCCCTGTTCGAGAGGGTGGGCAAGGCGGTCTCGCTCACGCCGTGGCGAGCACCCCCGTGGTTCGCCACGGCGTGTGCGAGGCCGCCCTGGTGCGGTGCGGTGCTGACCAGTACAGGGCTGTGCTGTGCTGTGCGCGGTGCGGTCAGTCGGTGGGGGAGCCGTACGACTGCGGTGTGCCCATGGGGCGGAACCGGTCCATCCGGTCCGCGGGGACGATGCTGGGGAGGAGGAAACTCCACAGGTCCGCGACGCGGGTGTGGAGATCCTGACGGCGCGTGCGGACGTGCGAAGTGACCTGGATTCCCGTGAACGCTCCGACGAGGAGCGCCGAGAGGGCGCTGACGTCCAGCGCCGGGTGGAGATCGCCGGCCTGCTGAGCCGGGATCAGGCAGGCACGGCAGGTGTCGATCCATGCGTCGTAGGGGGTCGGGTCGGGGTGGGTGAAGGAGCCGAACTCGATGACCAGGCGGATGCCGGCGCGAATACGGACATTGGTACACAGCCCGTGTGCCATCTGGTGCGTCAGGTCGATGACCGTCTGCAGCCCCGGGTTCTCGACCGCCGGAAGGTGGTCCGAGACCTGGAACTGCTCCTCCATCAGCGTGCGGGCGAGCGCCTGCTTGGACGGGAAGTGGAAGTAGAGGGCTCCCTTGGTGACTCCGGCGTGCCTGACGACGTCACTGAGGCTGGTGCCCTCGAACCCGCAGTCGTCGAACGCGATGGCGGCACCGTTGAGGATGGACTGACGGGTGATCTCGGCCCGTTCCTGTCTGGCCCTCGCCACGTGGTCGTGTCCTTCCCCGGTCGCTGCTGGTGCGGTGCGGTGTCCTCTGCGGTGTGTCGTCAATGTAATCGGGTGACCTGAAAGAAAACCAGTCGACAGGTACTTTCTTATGAGAATGGGGAAGCGTTCGTGCTGTTGTGGTGCTCTTGGGGCCGCTGTCGCATGGCGGGCTGCTGCGCTGTGAGGTACGACGGCGTGCGCGGCGAGGTGAGTTGAGGGGGCGGCAGGCCGGGCCCGTCAGTTGCCGAAGGCGGCCATGGCCAGGCGCAGGGAGACCGGCGGGGCGCCGTCCGCGGGAAGGGCGGAAGTTCCCGTCGAGTAGACCGCGCGCCGGGTGAGGTCACGAGAGGCGAAGACGCCGCTGCGGTAGCCCGGATCGGAGCCCGTCTTGCCCCACAGGACCGTGCCGTCGGGCAGCGGCACGGACATGAGGCCGACGCTGTAGCAGGCGGTGCCCTTGCCGGGGCCGGTGTTGCAGTTGGAGTCGTTGGCGTACGGCAGCGGCTTGCCGTCGGCACCCGTCGGCACGGTGAACAGTTCCGCGGCCTGTGCGGGGCGCAGCAGGCGGCCGTCGAACAGGCCGGAGACGAAGCGGTCCAGGTCGCGGGTGGTGGACGTCATGCTGCTGGGCAGCCCGCCCTGTACGTTGACGTCGACGGGAGTGCCGTCGCCCTGGGGCAGGTAGCCGGGCAGGTACGGCCGGGGTACTGGCTTGCTGCGGCCCGGCATGACGGGTTTGGTCTCCCACATCCGCAGCGGCTTCAGGATGCGGGTGGTCACCTCGTCCTGGTAGGAATTCCCGGTGATCTCCTCGATGAGCTTGCCCGCGACGCGATAGCCGAAGGAGTTGTACTCCTGGCGTGTGCCGGGGGTGAACCGCGGACCGGGAGCCGGCCTGCCCTCGGGGCGCAGCGTCTGCCGGATCACGTCGTCGAAGGTGATGTAGGCGTGGCGGCGCTCGATCTCGTCGTCCAGGGAGGTACCGGGGGCGCCCTCCAGGTCGTGGGGGAGGCCACTGCTGTGGTTGAGCAACTGCCGTACGGTGACGGGCTCCTTGAACCGTTCCTCGGGCAGCAGTCCGGGCAGGTAGTGCTGGACGCTCCGGTCCAGGTCGACCCGCCCCCCCCGAGCCCGCCCTGCCCCCACGTCAGGGGCCCTCCCGGAGGCCGGAGGCCCAGAGGCCAGGACGACCCACGGCCCGGAAGCAGGCCACTGCGGCGGCCACCGGGGGGCCACGCCCGGGTGCTCTGGACCCTGCCGGTGACGAGCGCCGAGATCGAGTTCCGCCGGAGCCACGGGCACGAGGCGCTGGAGCGGCTGTTCGACGAAGCGGGGATCGTGCCCACGGATCCGTACCGGGCCTCCGTCGTATGAGCCCCGCGGCAGGGCCGGTCAGGGTTCGATCAGCCCGACGCGTATGGCGTAGCGGGTCAGTTCCAGCCGGTCGCGCAGGCCGAGCTTCTGCAGCAGGTTGGCGCGGTGGCGTTCCACCGTCTTGGCGCTGATCACGAGGAGGTCGCCGATCTCCTTCGAGGTGTGCCCCTCGGCGACCAGCTTGAGGATCTCCTCCTCGCGTTCGGTGATGGGCCGCGCCGGGAGGTTCTCACCGGTGCGGGCGCGGTCGAGATAGGTACGGATCAGGGTGGTCTCGGCGCCGGGGTAGATGAACGGCTCGTCGCGCAACGCCGCACGGCACGCCTCGACGAGATCGCGGTCGGCGACGGACTTCGGGACGTAGCCGCTGGCGCCGGCCCTGAGGGCCTCGAAGAAGTACTGCTCGTTGTCGTACATGGTCAGCATCAGGATCCGCAGCCCCGGCCGCAGCCGGGACAGCTCGCGGGCGGCCTGCAGCCCCGTCTGGCGGGGCATCGCGATGTCCAGGATGGCCAGGTCCAGGCCGGGGTCCTCGCGGGCACGCAGTACGGCGTCCGCACCGTCGTCGGCCTCGGCGACGACGGCCAGGTCCGGCTCCGCGTCGAGGATGAGCCGTACGCCGCTACGGACGAGGGCGTGGTCGTCGGCGAGCAGGATGCGAGCCGGTGCGGTCATGAGCTGGATCCCCCGTGTCGGAGTGCAGTGACGTTCAGGCGCACATCGGTGCCGCCGCTCGGCCCGGCCCCGACGAAGAGCTCGGCACCGATCAGCAGGACGCGTTCGCGCATCCCCCGGATCCCCGCTCCCTCCGGCGCGCCGCCGAGCCCGCGACCGTTGTCGCGCACCAGCAGCGCCGTGCCGCCGCCCGGCACCGGCCGCAGGTGGACCTCCACACGGGTGGCGCCCGAGTGGCGGGCGGCGTTGGTCAGCCCCTCCTGCGCGACGCGGTACAGCACGAGCTCCGTGGCCGCGTCCAGGGCCGGCAGCCCCGGAGTGATGACGGCACTGACGCTCAGCCGGGGCGTGGTGAACTCGGCGGCCAGTGAGCGCAGGGCACTGTGCAGACCCAGTTCCTCCAGGACTCCCGGGCGCAGCCGGCGCGCGATGCGCCGGATCTCGTCCAGGCTGGCCCGGGTGGTCTCCTGCGCCTGGTGGAGATCGGCGCGCACCGGCTCGGGGATCCGGTCGGCGGCGTGTTTGATCTGGAGGAGCACCGCCGTCAGGGTCTGCCCGACCTCGTCGTGGAGTTCCTGCGCGATGCGCTGGCGTTCGTCCTCGAGCGCGGACAGGACCCGTCCGGTGCTGATGGCCCGTTCCGCTTCGAGCCGGTCCAGCATCGTGTTGAACGTCCCGGTCAGCTCGGCGATCTCCCCTTGTCCGGTGACCTGCGGCCTGGCGCCCGGCTTGAGGAGGTCGACCGTCGCCATCGCCCGGCTCAGCCGTCCGAGCGGGGCCAGCCCGATCCGCAGCAGCACCGCGTTCGCGATGAGCATCGCGACGAGCCCGGCGACCAGCACGATCGCCTCGCCGAACAGCACCGGGGTCGACACGGTGACCGGACCGAACAGCAGCAGGACTGCGACGACGAGCACGGCGGCGTTCAGCAGGAAGATCCGCCAGTACAACGACATGGCCACGCCCCTTTCCGGCCTGCTGCCTCCCATCCCCGTCCCATCCCGTCCATGGTCCCCGACCCGGGCTGCCTCTGCATGCCCTGACCTGCGGTGGAACCCACTTCCCCAGCTCGATCCTCGCCAGCGGGCCGGGCCGCTGTCCATCCGTGCCGACACCCATATTCCGGCCATGCGAAACATGGCAGCATGAACCCGGCCGCGCGGATTCCGCATGCTTGGACGGTCCGGGTCACCAGGAACACCAGGGTTACCCGTCAGGACTTCCCGGATCCGTCGCGTGCCGCACCACTGTCACAAGGCTCACAACACGAGGGGGATGGGCTGTGCCTGCTCCACGGATGCGTACGACGCCACTGCCCGGCATCGGCGTCCAGTACGACCTCACCACCCGCGAACACCGCAACCTGTCGGTCATCGCGCACCGGGACGGCACCCGCACCGTCAGCCTGTACCGGGCCGACGACCCGGATGCCTGCGCCGAGTCGCTGCATCTGACGGGAGCCGAGACGGCTTCGCTGATCGACGCGCTGATGCCGGCGCACCACAGCCCGAACCTCCTGCACACCACCGACCTGGGCCTGGTCGCCGAGCGCGTCGAGCTCTCCGCGCACTCGCACTGGAACGGCCGCGTGCTGGGCGAGACCAGGATGCGCACCGAGACCGGCGTCTCGGTCGTGGCGGTGCTGCGGCGGGCCGAGGCCCGCCCCTCCCCGGCCCCGGACTTCCGCCTCGCAGGCGGCGACACCCTCATCCTGATCGGCACCCGCGAGGGCGTCGACGCCGCCGCGACGATCCTCGACAGGGAGTGATCGCGTGCACTCTGCCGTCTTCCTCATCGAGTTCGGAGCGATCCTCCTCGGACTGGGCCTTCTGGGCCGGGTCGCGGGCCGCCTGAAGTTCTCGCCGATACCCCTGTACCTGCTCGCGGGGCTGGCCTTCGGCACGGGCGGCCTCCTCCCGCTGGGCGCGAGCGAGGAGTTCGTCGCGATCGGCGCCGAGATCGGCGTCATCCTGCTCCTGCTGATGCTGGGTCTGGAGTACACCGCCAGCGATCTCGTCTCCAACCTCAAGACCCAGTACCCCGCCGGGATCGTCGACTTCACCCTCAACGCCCTGCCCGGCGCCGCCGCAGCCCTGCTGCTGGGCTGGGGGCCGGTCGCCGCCGTCGTTCTCGCAGGCGTCACCTGGATCTCGTCCTCCGGTGTCATCGCCAAGGTCATGGGCGACCTGGGCCGGCTCGGCAACCGCGAGACCCCGGTCATCCTGTCCATCCTGGTCCTCGAGGACCTGGCCATGGCCGTTTACCTGCCGATCATCACCGCACTGCTCGCCGGCGTGAGCCTGGCGGCCGGCAGCCTTACGCTGGCCATCGCCCTGGGCGTCGCGGGCGCTGTGCTGTTCGTCGCCGTCCGCTACGGCCGGGTCATCTCCCGCTTCGTCTCCAGCGACGACCCGGAGAAGCTCCTCCTCGTCGTCCTCGGCCTGACCCTCCTCGTCGCGGGCATCGCCCAGCAGCTCCAGGTCTCCGCCGCCGTCGGCGCGTTCCTGGTCGGCATCGCCCTGTCGGGCGAGGTCGCCGAGGGCACGCACACGCTGCTGAGCCCGCTGCGGGACCTGTTCGCCGCCGTGTTCTTCGTCTTCTTCGGCCTGCACACCGACCCCGCGACCATCCCGCCGGTGTTGCTGCCCGCCCTCGCGCTCGCCGTGGTCACGGCGGGTACGAAGATCGCCACCGGTTACTGGGCGGCCAAGCGGGCCGGCATCGGGGTCAAGGGGCGCTGGCGGGCGGGCGGCACGCTCGTGGCCCGCGGCGAGTTCTCCATCGTCATCGCCGGCCTCGCCGTCACCGCCGGCATCGAACCGGAGCTGGGCCCGCTCGCCACCGCGTACGTTCTGATCCTTGTGGTGATCGGACCGCTCACCGCCCGCTACACCCAGCCCCTCGCGGCCTGGTTCACCGAGCGCCGGCAGACGGGCGGCGGCTCCGCCGACCCGGCCGCGGAAACCACCGCGGCCCTGCCGGAACCGGCCTCCCGGAAGCGTTAGGCCGTCAGGCCGTCAGGCCGTCAGGCCGTCAAACCGTCCGCGCCGGACCGTGCCGCGCGGCCCCCGAAGGGGCCGCGCAGGCGCGTCGGTGCCGCGGACTCCCGCCTCACGGCAGCCGCTCACCGTCCCGGCCCGCCGTGCCGGAGCGGATGACCGCCACCGCGGCCGCGATCAGGCCGGCCGCGAGGAGCAGGCCGTGGGGCAGGAGGGCGCCGGCGACGGCCGCGCCGAGGGCGGCGGCCAGGGCCAGCGCCAGAACGGCCCCCGGCCGGCCGGACCGGTCCTTGCCCGGGCTGCGTCCGCAGCGCCGAGGAGAGCGCCGGAGCGCGGGCCGCACGGGGTGGGTCTCGTCGCGGTGGGGCATCGCCGCTCCTCTCCTACCCGGACGCGCCCTCATCCGCCGGAGGGCATCACGTACGGACAACACCGTGACCTGCGTGAGCCGTTGGGGCCGGGCCGGGGCGGGGGCGCACCGGCTCCGGCACCACGTCCCTCCCGCAACAGGAGTCTTCCTCCACCCCCACCATCACCCGGGGCGCCGGCGCCGCACATCGGGGCCGGCACCCATCTGGCGGCGCGGGTCACGACCGGCCCGCCGGGACCGGTCCCGGCGGCTCGGCGCAGCGCAGGCTGTCGCCGGTCACCGGGGCGCCGTCGGCGATGTTGCGGTCGTAGGTGACCGTCTTGACCCGTACCGGTTCCGCGCCGACGGCGACGTCGAAGACGGCGTCGTGACCGGGAACGGCTTCCAGCCTGGAGCCCGGCAAGGCCGCGGCGAGGGTCGCCGCGTGCTCCTCCTGGCCCGGGGCGTAGCGGATGACCGGCGGACCCGCCGGGCGTACGGGCGATGCGGACAGGGAGGTGTCGGTGACGACGAAGCCGTTGCTGCGCAGCGCCGCGGCCACGGTGGCGTCGTCCACCCGGACCCCGATGGCCGCGGGGTTGGTCGGCGCAGGGGTCTCCGCGACGGGCTGGATCCGGGTGTCGCCGGTGATCGGGCGGTCGGCGCCGAGGGCTTCCCACAGTGCGGCGGACCGGGCCTCGTCCCACACGAGTGTGGACCCCACGCCCGGCACACGGTGGTCGAAGAGGCGGATGGGGACGGTGGCGAACTCGGTACGGTCCGCACGCAGACGGCCGAGCGCCCAGCCGGTGCGGATCAGGTCGCCCGGGCCCGTCCCGGCGTCGGTGCGCACGGTCTTCAGGAGGGTGTGGACGGTCCGTGCGGTGCGCACGGGGCTGGTCAGGGCGCCCTCGACGGTGAGGCGGGCCAGCAGATCGTTGACCACGCGCTGCTGGCGGCGTACGCGGCCCAGGTCCCCGGGCCGGAGATTGACGTGCCGGGCCCGGACGTAGCGCAGGGTCCTGTTGCCGTCGGTGTGGTGGCGGCCGGCCGCGATGTCCAGGCCGGAGTTCTCGTCCTTGAGCGGCCTGTCCGTGCACACCGTTGCGCCGCCGAGGTTGTCGACGGTCCGCTCGAAGCCGGCGAAGTCGGTCTCCAGGTAGTGGTCGACGTGGAGTCCGGTGGCCTTCTCGACGGTGGCTACCGTGAGCGGGCCGCCGCCGAGGGCAAAGGCGCCGTTGATCTTGCCGCTGCGCGGCGGGACGACGGGGCCGGCGTATGCGACGTAGGAGTCGCGCGGGATGGAGACGACGCTCGCGCGGTGCTCGTCCTCGGACAGGTGTACGAGCATCATCACGTCGGTGCAGTTACAGCCTTTCCCTCCCACATGGAGCCGGTTCTTCTCGGCGGTGGAGAGCCCCGCGCGGCTGTCGATGCCCACGATCAGGATGTTCGTGCCCCGTCCACCCGCTGCCGCTGCCGCGGGGATGTGGGCCGATACGGCCTGCGGGCCCACGAGGGATCCGCAGGAAAGGGCGGTCACGCAGGCGAGAGCAACGGCGAGGCGGCGCAACGCGGATCCCCCAGACGGGACGAAATGGACTCGGATCGCGACTGTAGGGGGAGCGGGCGGCGGAGTCGGAGGAGGAGCGGTCGTGTACACGCCGGTGTCACTCGCGCGGCGGGCGGCCGCGGCGCGCCGGGCCGTGTTGCCGGCAGATGGTGCTCACTCGCCGTTGGCGGAGAAGTGCTGGTAGTCCGGGTTGGTCCAGCGGCCGCCCCACTGCCAGCCCACCTCGCGGAAGGCCGCGGCGACGGCGTCGCCCGGGTGGATCTGGCCCGGGCGGGCCGGGGACCGCCGCAGGTGGGCGCGCGCGTTCGGCGGGTGGACGACCGCGTTGATGTCGACGTACGGATTCTCGACGGGGTTGATGTCGACCGCGTCGCCCCAGGCGTGCTGGGACAGTCGCCGGGGATCGCCGGTGACCGGACGGCAGTTGAAGGCCGATGTGTTGTCGTCGGCCATGGCCTCCGCGTCGTCGCGGTACTCGGCCATCACGCGCATCCGGCGGATCGGGAACCGGGCTTCGAAGGCCCGCTCGAAGACGTGCAGGACGGGGCGGACGGCGTCCTCGTGGACGACCATCTCACCCACGTGGGTGCGGCCGTCGAAACCCCAGTGGTTCATGCGGATGAGCCGGAGCCGGTCTGGCGGGACCGGGCAGCCCGTTCGGTGGGAGGCGCCCAGCTTCGCCTGCGGCACGGTCGTGACGCGCGAGGTGAACCGGACCGGCGGGTCGGGCGGTCCGGCCGGCGCCCGCGACGGGGCGGCCTGCGTGGAGCAGGCCAGTGCGGCCGCGCACAGGGCGGCCGTCACGGCGGCGGCCGCGGTGGTGTGGCGCACGGAACCACGCTAAGGCGAGCACCGCAGCCAGGCGCGCCGACCGGCCCCGGGCCGGCCCGGTGGGCAGGCCGGGCCGGAACCCAGCGGACACGCCGTGCCGGGCGGGAGCCGGCCGGACTCATTCCGGGCGCGACCTGCTCGGGCGACCGGGCCGGATCCGCTGGGCGCGGACGGGCCGGACGGGGCGGCACCCGGGAGGAACCTGCTGGGCCGACCGGGCGGAATCCGTGGGCGCCTGGCGGGGCGGGGCGAGGTATGAGCCGTTCGGGCCCATCCCGACTGCGAGCCGGCGTTGCCTCCCGGCTCGGGAGTCGGCTGGCGCAACCCGGGCCGGAGCCGCACGGGCCCGTCCCGGCGGCACCCAACCATGCAGCCGAGGCCGGAGCCGGCCGGGCATCCCCGGCCGGAGCCGACCGCCGGGCCGCTCCGGCCGGGCCCTGGAGGCGGCCATGGTCGGCGCGCCGGGGCGGGCGGGGCGCGAGCCGGTCAGGCACATCCCGAGCCGGCGGCGGCCGGGGACACTCCAGGCTGGAGCCGCATGCATGCCAGGCGAGGCGGCCGGCCGGGCATCCCCGGCCGGAGCCGACCGCCGGGCCGCTCCGGCCGAGGGGCCGCTCGGGCGGCAGCCATCCGTAGATCCGGGGCCGCAGTCGACCGGGCACCCTGTGGGCCGGCGTCGGTCGGCTCGGGGAGGTCGTCTCGGTGTCAGGGCCGGGCGGGCGGCGGGGTGGCCGGTCAGCAGTGGAGTGGGCCCTGGTGCGGGGAGTCGCAGTCGGCTTCGGCGGCTCGGGCCGCCGACGTACAGAGGGAGCCCTCCACCTTGGCCAGCAGGCGGGCCAGCTCGGCGCGTTCGCCGGCGTCCAGGCCTTCGAGGGTCTGGCGCTCCAGCTCGCCCCACGCCCCGCGGACCGCCATGAGGAGCCCGCAGCTCGCCTCCGTCGCCTCCACCAGCGAGGCGCGCCGGTCCGCCGGGTCGGGGCGGCGCCGTACGTGACCGGACTGTTCGAGCCGCTGGAGCATCTTGGTCACCGTGGACGGATCGAGCCCGACCGCCTTGATCAGCTCGGACTGCCGCACCGCCCCGCTGTCCCACAGGTGCATCATCAGGAACTCCTGGCCCGGATGCAGGCCGAGGTCCCGCAGCAGGCGGCCCGCGGCGATCCGGTGGAGCCGGGCCACCCGGCTGATCGCGTGGCTCACCGGCCCGTCCAGTACGGCCCCGGGCACGGCCGCGCACTGCGGCGTGGGCGTGCTCGGTTCCTGGGCGGCTTCCGCGGTCATGGGGGCGCTCCTCCTGGGTGGCTGAGGCGGGATCCGGTGGGCGGGGCCCCGCCCGGACCGTCGTCCGCTCCGCCGATTTTACCCGCTGCCCAGATTTTATCTTGGTCGGCCAACTAATGGGGTACGCTGCCTCTCGAAGCCATTGATTGGCCGACCAAATATCTAGGAGGCAAAGATGACCAGCGCTTTCGATCCCGTTCGCCTGGCCGCGGGGACCACCCTCTCCAACCGCATCGCCCTGGCCCCGATGACCCGCAGCCGCGCCGGTGAGGGCGGTGTCGCCACCCCCCTCGTCGCCGAGTACTACACCCAGCGCGCCTCGGCCGGCCTGATCATCAGCGAGGGCGTCCAGCCGTCCGTGGTCGGGCAGGGCTACCCCTTCACCCCCGGCCTCCACAGCGCCGAGCAGGTCGCGGCCTGGCGCGAGGTCACCGACTCCGTCCACGCGGCCGGCGGGCGGATCTTCGCCCAGCTCATGCACTCCGGCCGTATCGGCCACCCGTCGCTGCTGCCCGACGGGCTGGTCCCGGTGGCCCCGTCGGCGGTCAGGCCGGCCGGCCAGCTGTTCACGGGCGAGGGCATGAAGGACTTCACGACCCCCCACGAGCTGACCGGTGACGAGGTACGGGCGACCATCGCCGACTACGCCGAGGCCGCCCGGAACGCCATCGAGGCGGGCTTCGACGGCGTGGAGCTGCACGGGGCCAACGGCTACCTGATCCACCAGTTCCTGGCCCCCGGCTCGAACCTGCGCACCGACGAGTGGGGCGGACCGGCCGAGAACCGCATCCGCTTCGCGGTCGAGGTGGTCAAGGCGGTCGCCGCCGCGATCGGCGCCGAGCGCACGGCCCTGCGCATCTCGCCCGGGAACCCGTACAACGACATCTCCGAGCCCGACGCGCAGCCCGTCTACGAGGCGCTGGTCAAGGAGATCGACGGGCTGGGGCTGGCCTACCTGCACGTGCTGGAGTACGGCCCCGAGGTACGGGAGACGACCCTCGCCCTGCGCAAGCAGTTCTCCGGACTCCTCGTGCTGAACCCGGCCACCGAAGGCCCCACCGACCACCGCGCCCTCGCGCTGGTCGAGGACGGCACCGCCGACCTCGTCGCCTTCGGCGCGCTCTTCCTCGCCAACCCCGACCTGCCGGACCGCCTGCGCACCGAAGGCCCGTACAACACCCCGGACCCGTCCACCTTCTTCGGGGGCGACGCCCGCGGCTACACGGACTACCCGACGCGCTGAACGGCGTCACGGTCGGGGCGACCGCCGGCCGGGGTCAGCCGCGGCGGTTGAGTTCGTTCGGCGGGGTGTAGAACCTGCGCCCGGGGGAGAGCTTGTCGAAGCGGGCCTCCTTCCGGGCCCGTTCCTCCGCCTGCAGTCCGTCGAGGTTCCTCGTCCGGGTGGCCCGGTCGCTCCAGAGCAGGTACGCGACCAGCGCGACGATGGGAAGCCCCAGGCATGCATAAAAAAAGATCACGGTCTTCGTACCCCCCCGGCGAAGATCAATAAGTGTGCTGAGTCTGCGCACGGTGCGGGGAGAGAGTCAAGGGCCTGCCTCACAGGGCCGGCGCGGCGAAGGCTCCGTCGAGGAAGCCGTCCGGCAGGCCCGGACCTGTCCAGTTCCAGCCGGCCGGGCTCACCGCCTCGGCGGCCTCCTCCACGGCCGTGCCCGCACGCGCGGGATCAGGCCCGGGCAGCCCCAGGGCGACCACCGCCCACGACGTCAGGTCGGACCAGTGCCGACGACCGGCCCGGCGGCTCGAGCACGCGGCCCGGCGGGCCGGCGAGCACCCGCCGGGCCGCCGGGCCGCCGGGCCCGTACGGGGCCTACCTGCGGGCGTCCACCACGGCCAGCAGTTTGCCGCTGGTCGGACTGCGGTCCAGCGACGCGCCGTCGACGGCTTCGACCACCAGGTCGAGCAGCCGCTCCGTCACCGCCTCCCGGAGCTCCGGGTAACCGGCCAGGAAGACCTCCCGCAGCCGCTCCGGGTCCGTCGCCCCGGCGCGTTCCACCCGTACGGTCAGCCGCTCGCGCGCATCCGTGACGTCGAGCCGGATCTGCAACTCGCCCCGGTGGCCCCCGCTTTCCCCGGCCAGGTCCAGGAAGCGGCGCTGGTTGAGGAAGTACGTCGCCACCCGCATCACATCGCCCGTGCGGCCCCGGAGTTCGAAGCGGGGGGCGAGGCGGCCGCACGGACAGCGGCCCGGGATCTCCCGGCCCAGGTCGCCGATCACGTACCGGCCCAGGTCCTGGCCGCGCCGGGCGTGCGTGGTGAAGACCAGCCTGCCGGTCTCGCCCGGCGTCACCGGCCGGTCCTCGGCCAGGTCCAGGATCTCCATGGTGTGCAGGTCGGCGTGCAGGTGGTGGACACCGCCGGAGCTCTCGGTGCACTGGTAGCCCAGCGGCCCGAGGTCGGTGCTGCCGTAGGTGATCGAGCGGATCACCTCGATGCCGAAGGTGTCCTTCAGCGTGCGCTGCTGCGCCGGGGTGAAGTGCTCGCCGCCGTAGAAGACCTTGCGCAGGCCGCCGTACGCACGCAGGGCGTCCGCCTCCGCGTGCAGCAGCTGCCACAGGTAGGACGGCATCCCGAAGAGGGTGTCGGCCCCGTGGTCGATGAGCGCCTGCGCCGTCGCCGGGTGGTCGGGACCGGCCGACAGCGGCAGCTGCACCCCGCCGAGGCGTTCCAGCACCGAGAAGAAGCTGATGAAGCTGCCGTACATGGCACCGCAGTAGAAGAGGTTCGCGGTGCGGTCCCCGACCGGGTCGTAGCCGGCCGCGAGCAGGCCGCGCGCGGCGGCGTGCATCTGCGTGTCGTAGTCGTCGTAACTGAAGATCGACAGCGCGGGCGCCCCGGTGCTGCCGCCGCTGCGGAAGTACAGCTCGGCGTCCGCGCGCGCCACCCGCCGGCCCGGCTCCTGTATGTCCTCCTTGCCCAGCAGCGGGCCCGCCGGCGGCGGCAGGACGACGGGCCGGGCCAGGTCGTCCAGGCAGGCGGTGGTGGCGAAGACGGCCGGGTCGGCCTGCACCGCGACACGGCGGCTGTAGCGCTGGAGGGCGTACACACCGTCGTGCGGCTCACCCGCGTAGCTCTCCAGCATGGACCCGACCGGTGTCACCCGGGTGACACCCGCGGCCAGGGCGGTGCGCGACAGATCGGCGATGTCGGTCCGGCTGCCCGCGAGGCCCGCGGTCTGCAGGTAGCGGCGCATCGGGCGCAGGGTGGCGATCATCCGCTTCCGCGGCAGCGGCTTGACCCACACGCTGCGGTGCAGCGGCGACGCGGTGAGCGGGGACCGGGTGTCGGCCATGACCCGCCACGAACCGTCGGGGGCGGCGAACACCCGGGTCAGACCGAGGTGTTCCTCCAGCCGGGCCACCAGCTCGGTGGTGGTCAGCTCGGCCGCCTCCGCCGGGTCCGGAGCCGGGTCCGGAGCGGGGGCCGAAGCGGCGCCCGCCGCCGAAGCGGCGCCGACCTTCGGCGCGGCGCCCACCGCCGGCGGCCGGGCCGCGAGCACGGCGGCGAAGCGCTCGGCGAAGGCGAACACCTCGCCCTCGTCCTCGGTGTCGAGGTAGACCACCTGGGGGCTGGAGCAGGCCTGCTGCTCGTGCAGGCACACGTCGTCCGCGAGGGCGCCGAGCGTCACCGCGTCCGACCAGACGTCACGCGTCAGGTAGGCGAAGGAGATCCGGTGCCCCCACTCCACCAGCCGGCAACCGGCGGGCACATGGGCCGCCACGCCCTCCACGGCGCCCTCCCCGCCCCACACGGCGACGGCGTCCGCGGGCGCGCACATCAGGCGCAGCCACTCCTGCCGGGACGACGGGAACCGCAGGACGACGATCCGCGCGGCCAGCGCACCACTGGGGTCAAGGGCCGCCAGCTCGGCCATCAGGTGCTGGGTGAACAGGGTGTCGGCGCTGCTGGTCTTCAGCACGTTGACATTCCCGGCGAGCAGGCCCTCGACGATGCTCAGCGGTGCCACGGTCGCCGCGTTGCCCGGGGCGATGTGCGCGACCAGGCCGACGGGCGCCCACGCCTCGTAGACCGTCTCGCGCGGGTCCGCCCGGTTCAGCCGGCCCGGAGCCGTGCCGCCCAGTTCACGGCGCAGCTTCCGGGTCAGTTCACGCCGGCCGAGGAGGGCGCCGAGCTCGGCCAGGACGGCCGGGTCCTCGCCCTCCGGCAGGTGCGCGGCGAGCCGGCCGTGCACGGGGTGGGCCGGGTCGCACAGCGCGGCGGCCAGGGCGTCGCAGGCAGCCAGGACGGTCTCGGTCGCCAGCTCCGTCGCCAGCGCGGCCTCGACCGCCGCGGGCAGCTCGACGAGGCGGCGCCCGGCCTCCTCGTCGCCGACGAAGGAGCCCTGCCAGTAATGGTGGTGGTGCACGCTCATGGTCACGCCATTCCCTTCATCAGTTCCGCCGCGGCCACGGCGCAGCTCTTGTTGCGGCTCACCCCGGCACGGCCGTGCACGGTGAACCAGGGCGTCTCCAGCTCGCACCCGCAGGCCTCGCCCGGCTGGAGGGAGGCGAGATCGCCCATGACCACGCTCTGCGCCGGCACCGAGGTGATGTACGGCGACACCAGGTGCAGGTAGCCGCGTTCCCCGTACGGCAGGGGCTCCAGGGTCCGGGTGGAGCGGATCGTCACCCGGGACCAGACCGGGGCGTGCAGCCGGTGGTGGTCGCACTCGATGTACGGGATGCAGTGCTCCACCGACCCGAAGGTGTCCCGGATCCGCTCACCCGGGATGCCGAGCTGCTCGGTGACGCGCGCGTACAGCTCCTCCTTCTCGATGCGCCGGTCGGCGTGCCCCTTCCAGCCGCCGCCGAGGACGACGAGCGAGCCCTCGGGCAGGCGCAGCGGCGCCATCCCCAGGGCCCGCATCCGCTCCAGCGTGAAGAAGAGGAAGGCGGGGAAGCCGAGGATGCGGACCGGGGCGTCCTCCCGCTCGAAGCGGCGCAGCGCGGCGATGCAGCCGAAGGGGTCGAACTCGTGGTCGCCGCCCGTGTTGCGCAGCGCGTACTCGACGCTGCGCGCGGGGGCGAAGTCGCAGAGGTAGTTGTCGGTGAAGGCGGTGCCCAGGTTCAGGGACGGGGCCGGCTCGTAGCTGTAGAGGAGGTAGTTGACCTCCTGGTCCGGGGTGATCCAGCCATTGCGTTCGAAGATCCGGGCGACCATGCGCTGCGCGGAGCGGATGGTCCAGTGGTCGAAGAACATCTGCGACTTCTGGCCGGTGGTGCCCGACGAGGTCAGGTGCAGTTCGACGTCCTCGCGCGGGATGGAGAGCACCTCGTGGCGCTTGAAGAAGTTCGCGTGGACGAGCGGCGTACGGTACGGCTCCGCCGGGGGAGTGGCCTCGTACAGGGAGCGGAAGAACGGGGAGCGTTCGCGGTGCCAGGCGTTGGTCTCCGCCATGGCCGCGGCGAACAGCTCGTCCACCGCGGGTCCGTGGGCGTACGGGTCGGTCAGGTCGCACAGCCGTTGTACGTGCGGCAGGAGGGCCGGGTCGGGTACGGCGACCGGCGCGAGATGGGGGTTCATGCGGTTCATGGGGCAACCTCGGATGGTGTGGGCAGGTGCGCCGCCGCCCAGGCCGACGCGTAGCAGTCCAGGTACGGCTGGAGGGGCGGTTCGACGGCGACACCGCGGAAGTCGATCCGCTCGCTGGAGCGGGACAGGACGGCGTAGTCGTGGAAGCCGTCGCCGTCCGCGCGCATCGCCGGGTAGAGCGCTCCGGCGACGAATCCCTGGGCGAGGAAGGCGGAGAGCGCCGCCTCGTGGGCGAGCGGCACCAGCGCCTCGACGTAGCCGGCGCCCGCGCGGGCCAGGGCCCGGGTGACGGGTTCGAGATGGGCGGCCGCGGCCGCCGGGTCGGGATGGGCGGTCAGCAGGGAGCAGTACCCGCCGGCGCGGTTGAGGTACGCGTACACCTCGAAGCGGCCGTCCTCGGGCGTGAGCAGCACGTTCGGAGTGTGCAGCGGATAGAACCAGCCCTCTGCGCCCGGGAACCGCTCACGGAAGCGGCGGCGTACGAACGCGGGCGCCTCGATCATCTCCAGCCGCTCGACGCCCCGTTGGTGGCCGGGCGCCGGGCGGGGGCGGCCGGCGGCGGCCCGCACTTCCGGGTAGCCGATGCCGAGGGCATCCCCGGCGGTGCGCAGCAACGGCAGCAGCGCGGCGGGCACTTCGGTCACGGGCACCCGGCGGTCGAGCACACCGGGGGAGTGACGCGCGTAGAGGGCGAGGCTCTCGCGGCTGCTGAGATCCACCGCGTTGGGCAGGATGCCCAGCGGACGGAAGCCGTTGCGGGCGACGACCCGCTGCGGCCCGGAACCGACGGTGCGGACGGTCGCGTACACCGAGTCCAGCCGGCCCGTGTCCAGCATCTCGGCGCAGAGCGCCTCGGTCAGGGCGGCGGCCAGCCCGGAGGAGCGGTGCTCGGGGTGCACGGCGATGCCCTCCAGCCGGGCGATACGGCTGCCTGCCTCGCCGTGGATGGCGGCGGACCCGGTCAGGGCCCCGGTCGCCGCGCAGCGGGCGATGAGCCACAGGGAGTGCGGGTCCGCCATGAGCAGGGCCATCTCGGCCGGGTCCGTCCCGAGCGCCACCGGGTAGTGGGGGCCGTAGACGGCGTAGTAGAGCTGGCGCAGTTCGGCGATGTCCGCCCGGGTGGCAGGGGCGATGACCGGGGTGGCGAGGGTGTTCACCGGGCGCCTGCCGGGGTTCGCGGCTCCGCCGAGGGCGCGGGTTCGGGCGTACGGGTCTCCGGCAGGGCCAGCGCGCAGGCGGCGGGCAGCAGGCCGGCGCCCTGGACCAGACACAGCGTCTGCGGCGAAAGGACGTCGCCCGCGGAGCCGAACAGCAGGGACGCCACCGGCAGGGAGGCGCCCAGGACGGCCTGCATCACCGCGAAGAAGCCGGGCTTGTCGGCGGTCGGCACCAGCCGCTGGAAGAGGGCCACGAAGCGGACGCTGACGGCCCCGGCGCACCAGCCGGCCACCGCCAGGCAGCCCGCGATGACCAGGCGGTCCGCGAACAGGCCGGGCAGCGCCAGGGCGAGGGCCATCAGGCCCAGGCAGTACGCGCCGGCGACCGTGGGCCGGCCCGGCACGCGGGTGCCGGTGAAGGCGCCGATGAGCGCGCCCGTGCCCAGCGAGGCCTCCAGCAGGGCGACCGTGCCGCCACCGCCGCCGAGGACGGAGCGGGTGTAGAGCGGGATGACGACGAACACGGCGGCGGTGAAGAGGTTCGCCGCGGTGAAGCAGACCAGGATCCGGCGCATGTGCGGCAGTTCACCGAGGATGCGGCGGAGCGGGCGCCGCGCGGGCGCCTCGTCCGAGCGGGCCGCGGCCGACGCCGGGCCGCGGAAGCGGGCACTCGCGACGAGGACGGCGGCGCCCGCGTAGGCGGCCGCGCAGCCGGCGGCGAGCCAGGCCATGCCGGCCCGGTCGACGGTGAGGGCGCCGAGCAGCGCTCCGCCGAGACCCGCGAGGGACTGGGTGGACAGCTCGAAGCCGGTCGCCGTCTCGATGTCGGCGTCGTCGACGAGTTCCGGCACCGACGTGGTCAGGCACGGGTCGAAGAACGCCTGGCAGGTGGCCAGCGCGAGGCCGGCGGCGTACACCCCGGCGAGCGGCGGTCCGCCGCCCTGCGCCCACACCGCGAGGACGCCGGCCGTGGCCGCGGCCAGGCCGGCGGCGGTCCGCAGCACAGAGCGGTGGGCGACCCCGGCCACGGTCCGGGCCACCACGGGCGCCAGTACCACGGCGGGCAGTGTGCAGGCGGCCATGAACAGTCCGGAGGCCAGACCGCGGGCGTCGCGCACGGCGTAGGCCACGATCCACCAGGACACGCCGACCTGGAACATGCGCACGGCGGCCTGGGTGAGGACTTGGCCCAGCCAGACGGCGGCGAAGGCGCGGTTGCGCAGGATCAGCGGGGTCCGCCGGACCGTGCCGTTCGAACCTGCGGCTGCGGCTGCGGCGGTCGCGGAGTCAGTTGCGATGGTGGTTTCGGCGGCGGCTGAGGGGTTGGGGGCGGAGGCGGGTGCGGGGGCGGTCATGCCGTGGGCCTCTCGTCCAGGACCCGGACGAGCTTGCCCGAGCGCGGGTTGACGGCGAGGTCGCGGTGGCGCGCCCACTCCACGGACACCGGGTGCACGAACCCGGCGCGCACGCTGTCGGGGTACAGAGGCCGTACGGTCTCCAGTTCGGCGACGACGGCCCGGGCCAGTGCCTCCCGCCGTTCGGCGTCCCGCTCGGCATTGCCTTCGGTGCCACGTTCCCCGCCCGGGGCGGTGGCCAGCCGCAGGACGAGCCCGTCGCGGCCGTCCCAGCGCCGGACGACGAGCTGCATGCCGACCACCTGACCGGCGGTGTCGGCGGTGGCCACGGCGTCCTGGGCGTCCTGCGTGTAGAGGGACACGGGGCCGACCCGTACACCCTCCTCGGCGCGTCCGAGGATCCGGAAGTGCCCCGGTCCGGTGCCGGTCCATTCGGCCCGGTCGCCGGCGGGGTAGCGGATGATCGGCATCAGACGGCGGAACAGGCTCGTGACGACGACCCGGCCGGGGCGTCCCGGCTCGGTGACGGGCTCGTCCGTGGTGTCGTCGAGAATCTCGACGACGGAGTACGGGGTGAAGGCCCGGTGCACCCGCGCGTCGGCGCCCGGTACGGGGCGGCCGAGCAGGCCGGCGTCGACGCTGGCGTAGCCGACGGACCGGGCCTCGGCGCGGGGGAACGCCGTGGCCAGGAGGCGCCGTTGGTCGTCGAAGAGCGCCTCACCGCCGAAGAGCAGCAGCTCGACGGAGTCGAGGCGGACGCCGGACGCGACGACCTGTTCGGCGAGCCGGCACAGGGTGGTGGGAGTGCCGGCGAGCACCTGCGCCGCGAGATCGCGCAGCGTCGGGATCGTCGACTCCAGCGGCGCGCCGCCGCCGATGGGCAGGCGGACGTTGTCCACGGGCGCGTGGGCGAGCGAGTCGAGGACGAACAGGAAGCTGGCGTAGAGCTCCCCGGCGTAGAAGAGGTCGGCGACGCGGTGTCCGGGGCGCAGCCCGGTGTCCACCAGGCCCTGCCCGAAGGAGGTGACGAAGGTGCGCCACTCGTCCCGGGTGTAGACGGAGAACTTCGGGGACCCGGTGGTGCCGCCGGTCTTGTAGACCGTGGCCTCGCTGAGCGGGCCGGTCAGTACGCGGCTGTCGTGCAGGGTGTTGGCCGCCCAGAACGCCTCCTGGTCGACCACCGGAAGGTCGGTGAGCCGGTCGGCGTGCGCCGGCAGGGACGCGTAGAGGTCCCGGTAGAAGGGCGAGTTGTGACGGGCGAAACGTATGAGGTCCGAGAGTTGCTGGGCGGACATGGGCCTTTGCCTAGGTGACGGAAGTGGGACGGGAGCCACGGCGGGGCACGGCGAGCACAAGGACTCGCCTGCCGCATCTGCCGGTACGAACGGGGGACCCCCCGGCGCCCCCGCCTCCTCGACGCACGTCGAAAGCTGACGTGCAGTCATGATGATGAAACATCAGTGCGCAAGTCACCAAATTGAGCGAATATTCCTGGCCATTGCGGCAACGTTCAACAATTCTTGCGGCACCGGCCCTTGCTGTGTCAGCCGTCCAGCAGCCGCCACGCGGTGAGGGCGAGCCCGGCCCGCATGAGGCCTGCGGGGTGGGCGAGTTCGATGCCCAGGGTCTTCGTGATCTGTTCGATCCTGCGGGCGACGCTGCTGTGGTGCAGGTGGAGGCGGTCGGCGGCGCGGCGCAGGGAGCCCGTGGCACAGAAGGCGTCCAGGGTCTCCAGGTCCTCCGGATGGCGCGCCAGGCGGGCGATCGCGGCCACGTCGTGGTTGGCGCGCGCGACGTCCTCGGGTATCTCGGCCAGCAGGGCCAGCGCGCCCAGGTCGGCGTAGCGGACGACCGGCCGGCGCTCGGCCGTGAAGCGGAGGGCCGTACGGGCCTCCCGCCAGGACCGCACGGGATCTCCGGCGGCGCCCACGCCCGCGCGGACGCCTGCGGGGAGCAGGTCCGACTGCGACGAGGCGGAATCGGCGGCGCTGCCGGCGGCAGTGCCGGTGTCGGTGGCGGTGACCAGGACGATGCCGGCGTCGGCGAGCGGTGCCGCCTTCGCGGGCCGGCCCGGGCAGAGCAGGGCGGCGACCCGGTCCAGCGGAACGTCCGACCGTACGGCGACGGCGCGGACGGGCAGGTCCGCGGCGAAGCCCAGCAGCCGCAGCGCCCGGGCCCGGCCCGCCTCGTCGCAGTCGGCGCTGACGGCCAGTTCCACGAGGGCGGGGTCGGCCATGGTGGTGCTGGCCGGACCGTACCGTTCGACGACCGCGGCGGCGGCGATGGCCAGCCGGTCGAGCAGTACGTCGTCGAGGGGGTGGGGAGGGCCGGCGCGCTCCAGCCAGACCGCGCCGATCTCCTCCTCGTCCAGGGTGATCGGCGCGGTGGTGGACGCGGGTCCGGGCGGGGCGGACGCGTCCGTTCCGTCGGGCGAGGCGCGCACCACCCGACCCGTACCGTGGAGCCGGACCCCGGCCACGCATTCGGCCAGCCCTGCCGAGGACCGGGCCAGCGCGGGCAGGTCCACCCGCCGGCGCATCAGCGTGTCGTAGAACGTGACGACGCGGATCGCCCCTTCCGCATGCGCGTCCAACTGCGACAGTCGTGCGGCGAGTGCCTCCATGCCTGGAGGATAGGCCGCCCGAGCCGCGCGGGGGCGGGTCGGGCGGGCGGCCGTTGCGCAGGGTCAGCGAGGGGAGAGGAGGCAGAACTCGTTGCCCTCCGGGTCGGCCAGAATGCTCCAGGAGATCGCGGACTGGTCGATACCGGGGTCCGTGGCGCCCAGGGCGCGCAGCCGGGCCTCCTCCACTGCCGGGTCGTCGCCGCGGTAGGGACTGATGTCGAGGTGCACGCGGTTCCACCCGCTCTTGGTGTCGGGGGTGCGCACGAACTCCAGGTAGGGGCCGACGCCTTGGGCGGAACGCATGGTCGCCCCCTCGTCGGTGACCTCGTGGAGCTTCCAGTCCATCGCCTCGTCCCAGAACCGGGCCATCGCCCGCGGGTCGGAACAGTCGACCACCACCGCTGCGATCGGCCCGGTGTCCTCGTAGACCGGACGGGGTTCCAGGACGCAGAACTCGTTGCCCTCCGGGTCGGCCATGACCGTCCAGGGGACGTCGCCCTGCCCCACGTCGGCGAGCGTCGCGCCCAGCTCGCGCAGGCGCGCGACCAGCTCCGCCTGGTGGGCCGTGGAGGTGGTGGCCAGATCGAGGTGCACCCGGTTCTTCCCCGTCTTGGGTTCGGGGCGGGCGATGAGGTCGATGCAGACGGCGCTGGGGTGGGGGTAGGTGAAGCCCACGGGTTCGAGGTTCGTCACGCCGGGCCCCTCGCTGTCGATGCCCCACCCGAGTGCCTCGGCCCAGAACCGGCCGAGCGCGGAGTCGTCGTGGGCCTTCATGTTGATCTGCACGAGTCTCGTAGCCATGCCGAAGATCATAAAAGCTCCCGCAGGACAGGGCTACGGCTTGACGACATTAGACAACATGTTGTCGACTTGTCATCATGATGTCATGAATGACGTGGGTGATTGAGCGTCGGAGCCTTCGAGGGTCGATGTTGTCGATCTTCGGAGAGCTGTTGTGGCGGTCGAGTTCCTGACGGACGAGCAGGCTGTTATCTGGACCCTTCGCGCTTGACAGCCATGCTGAACTGGTCTTTTTGTCAGGTTCCGAAGCCGACTCCACGGATGGCCGAAGCCCCATGCACTCCGGCGTGAGTGGTCCTGTCGCTCCGGTCGGCGCGAGTCGATGTGGCGCAGGCTCCGCTGGTCAGGACCGTGGTGAGCCCCGGCCGGCTTCGCCTGATCCTTGGGTCCCGGGCTCCTGGCTGGTGGCACCAGCGGTGAGCCACAAGCCTGTCGCCGACGAGCGGGAGACCTCTGGTAGATCCCTAGCGTGGCCGTTGACGTCGCACGGCCAGGGTGGCGGAGAGCGCCGCTGTGACGGCGGCCAGGGGTAGGGCGCCCCGCAGGGCATGGCCGATCCCGTCGGAGAAAAGCATGGCTTCCGCGGCTTGCAGAGCCAAGCCGATGCCGCCTGCCGCGATCAGCCAACGTCCGGCTGTGTTCCGCGCGAACAGCAGCAGCACGCCGATGGCGAGCATGGCTGTCTCGACGCCGAACAGCGTCATCCGCACCATCCGTTCGTCGCTCGTCATCCGACCGATGTCGACGGCCTGGGCGGTCGCGAAGGGGATGACCTGAACCATGAGAAGGCATACCAACGCCGTCACAGCAGTCGCGGTTCTGGCAAGGGGCTTCTGGCTATTGGTCGGTGCCGTATCGGGGTGAGGGGGGACTTGACCCGCCACGGGTGTGTACCTCGCGATGGTTTTCCGCGCATGCGTCTGAACCGGTCGGGCACCCTGCGGCGGCGTTTTCTCGGCATCGACCGCCAGGGGCGGTGACGTCGGCAAAGCGACCTTGGGGAGATGGTTCAGCAGCGTCGCCTGGTGGGTGACGGTTTCCGCGGTGCGTTTGGCGAGCAGAGCGCGCATGGCGAGCGCGATGCGCCTCGGGGCGTCGCCGTAGACATGCCGGAGCGGAGTCGTGCCTGACATGGTGGGGGATGGAGTGGGCTCGCCTGTTGATGGCGTGGGCTGGGGTGCGTGGTCGAGTTGTCGCAGGGCCTGAGCGACGTCGACAGCGTTCGGGTACCGCTGGTCGGGGTCCTTGTGCAGCAGGCTGAGCACGAGGTCGTCCCAGGTAGATGGGATGCCCGCGGACACGGAGCTGGGGGCAGGCGGTTCCTGGGTGAGGTGGGCCGTGAGGTAGCCCAGGGTGTCGGGGGCCTGGAACGGCAGCTGGCCCGTGATCAGTTCGAAGAGAAGGCAGCCGAGCGCGTACAGGTCGCTGCGCGGTTCCGGGAAGCCGCGTGCTTGTTCGGGCGCCATGTAGGGGGGTGTCCCCACGATGAAGCCGGTCTGGGTGAGGCGGTCCGAAGTCGCGTAGGGGTCGGCCGCCCGCGCGATGCCGAAGTCGAGGACCTTCACTGTGCCGGTAGGCGTGATGAGGATGTTGGACGGCTTGATGTCTCGGTGCGTGATTCCGGCGCTGTGCGCGTCGGCAAGCGCGTCGCATATCTGCGCGCCCCATCGGGCAGCGTCCGGCAAGGTGACGACGTCCCGGCGTAGCTTCGCGTCCAGGCCCTCGCCTCGCACTCGCTCCATCACCAGGAACGGGGCCTTGGCGTCCCCTGTGCCGGTCTCGCCGAGGTCGTGGACGGTCACGATGTTGGGGTGCTGCAGCTGGGCGGTGATCTGTGCCTCGCGCAGGAACCTGGCGCGTGCCTCGTCACCGCGGCTTCCACCACCGGAGAGCAGGGAGATCACCTTGACTGCGACGGGCCGCCCCAGCGTCTCGTCCTGTGCCTCCCATACTTGCCCCATTCCGCCCTCGCCGAGCTGTTTAACCAACCGGTAACGGCTCCCAAGGAGCTGGTCTCGCACCGCTACGCCTCCCCCGTTTCGAACATTCCTGTCCCTCCTGTCAGCGAACCGGCACGATGGGGATCATGACGTGATCGCGAAGGCGATACGCCCGATACCAGAGACCCGCCGAATGCCAGGGATCTTCGCCAAGACTGCCACCCTGATCCGGATCAGCTTCCCATCCCAGACGGGTCCCCGGCTGCGGAATGGGGCTGTCGACTGCCGCTCGCGACAGGGCTTCCGCTCCGTCCGATGACCTCGACTTGCTGCGGGTCAGGAGCCAGGGTCATTGTGAGTCTCCGGACGGCGCGATGGCGAGAACATGTCCGCGAGGTAGCGGTGAAGCGAGGTCTTGGGGATTCCGGTCTTCGCCGCGAGCTGCCCGAGGCTGGTGCCTTGCTGCTTGAGGAGTCTGGCGTACTCGATCTTGTCGGCGGAGTGGGCGACGGGGCGGCCGATGCGTCGGCCGGCGGCTTCGGCGGCTCGCCGACGGCGCCTCCAGCGTCACCACCAAGCCCACCACGCACCGGCTGACCACATCGATCGCCACCGTCAAATACGGGCGGCCGATCGGCATCCTGTGCTGCTCGTCGACCACGATCACGTCCACCGGCGTGTGGTCGACCTGGACCTGCTCCAGCAGATCGACCACGGCAGGCGGCACACCCCCGGGTGGCTGCAACCGGCGGGCCGCCTCGCTCCCCTCCCGCGCGACCGTGGAAGAGACCGGCTCCAGCCGCGCGATCCGCCGCACCACCGACCCCCGCGACGGAACCCGCAGCCCACCAAGGCGGCACTGGCGTGCGATCTCCCGGTGAACGGCCGCCACACTCCGGCGCTGCCGCGTCAGGTACCACCTGCGCAGCACCTCGGCAACGATCGCCTCGACCTCATCCGGCAGCCGCCCACTCCCGCGGCCACCACTGGAACGGCCCGGCAGTAGATCCGAGACCACCCCCACACCCGCGCGCCACCGCCCCACCAGCACATACACCTGACGCCGGGATATTCCCAGCATCGCGGCGGCTCCATCCGCATCCGTCAGCCCCACCCTGGCCTTCTCGGCGAGAGGCCCGATCACCTCAGCATGCCGTACCGCGGCAACCCCTTCCCCTATCTCGCCGAGAGCCTGCGGCAGGCCGGTGTGAGCCACTGCCGTATGGCCGTGCCCAGCAACGCCTTCCTGTACCTGACCGGGCACGGGAACGTTGTCGTCCAAGGCGAGCCGCTCGTCACCGGCTTCGCCGTGGCACCGCCGTTCGACCGGGCCGGCCTGATCGCGGCGCTGCGGGCGGACCAGGCCGGGGAGACGACGTTCCCCGAGTTCGTCCGCGGCTGCTGGGCTGCGGGCATCGTCCGGTACGACGTCGACACCGCCGCCCGCACCTGCACCTACTACGGGGCGGACGGCGCGTCCTACACCGAGGACTATCCGGCCGTCGTGCTCCCCTGAGCGGGGCGCGGGCCCGGGGTGCGTGCTCGGGGGCCGCGGCGCGCGGGGCCGGGCGCGGGGCGCGGGGCGAGCGGTGTACCGGAAGCGGCACGGCGGGAGAGGGGCCGTCGGGACCAGGTTCGGCCGGAGAAGATTCGGCGGGGGAAGGTTCGGCGGGAGAAGCTTCGGCGCCCACGGGCTGTCGCCACCGCACGCGGCCGCGCCCGTGGCAGACTCGGTCACCTCCGGCCCGGCCGCCGCGCGGCGGGCGGGACGCCCACCCCGATGAGCAGCCCACGGATCAGCCGCGCCCGCCGCCGGCCGCGCCCGATTCCGGGCCCCGTCCCGCGGGAGGCCCCGTGCTCCGCCGCCTCGCCCACCCCTGCCGCCAACGCCCGCACCGCCCCCACGGCCCCCACCGCCGCCACCGCACGCGGGCCGTCGCCCTCGCCGTGGCCGGCCTGGCGCTCCTCCTCGCCGCGGGCACCTCCGGCGCGGCGACCCCCGCCGTACCCGCCCCCGGGTCGGCACCCCGTACGCCGTCGGCCACGGCGCCGACGACCGCCGTGCCCGACACGCCCGGCAGCGCGACCCCCCTCTCGGGCTACGCCGTGCAGTCCACCGCCAGGGTCACCGACACCGCCGAAGCCGTGTCCAGCCCCGGCTATCCGGCCACCGGCTGGTATTCCGCGGGCCCCCGGTCCACCGTCCTCGCCGCGCTGCTCGCCGCCGGCGTGTACCCGGACCCCTTCCACTCCACCCGGCAGAAGCTGATCCCCGCCGCGGACTTCACCGTGCCCTGGTGGTACCGCTCCGACTTCACCCTCGCCGACACGACGGCCCGTACCCACCTGGACCTCAGCGGCGTCATCTCCGCCGCCGACGTCTACGTCAACGGACACCGGATCGCCACCACCGGCACGGTCACCGGCGCCTACACCCGCCACGAGTTCGACGTCACCGCCCTCGTCCGGCCCGGAACCAATACCGTCGCCTTCCGGATCCAGCCCAACAATCCGCGCAAGCACCTCACCATGGGCTGGCTCGACTGGCTGCAACCGCCCCCGGACCAGAACATGGGCATCGTCCGCGACGTCACCGTCCGCCGCGCCGGACCGGTCGCCCTGCGCGACGCCCACGTGGTGACCACCCTCGCCATGCCGTCCATGGCGTCCGCCGACCTCACCGTCAAGGCCCGGCTGCGCAACGACTCCGACGCCACCGTCACCACGACCCTGTCCGGCACCGTCGGCGGCGCGCCCTTCGGCCGCAGTGTCACGCTCGCCCCCCACGAGACCCGGGCGGTGGCCTTCGCACCCGCCGAACATCCCGCGCTGCGGCTGGAATCGCCCCGCGTGTGGTGGCCGGCCCACATGGGCGGGCAGCCGATGTATGCGCTCGACCTCACGGCCACCGTGAACACCACCCCCTCCGACACCGCCCACCAGGCCTTCGGCATCCGCGACGTACGCGCACCCCTCAACGCGGACGGCGCCCGCCAGTACGAGATCAACGGCCGCCCCCTCCTCGTCAAGGGCGGCGGCTGGTCCCCCGACGCGTTCCTCCGCTGGGACCCGACCTACACCGAGGACCGCCTGAAGTACGCCCTCGACCTCGGCCTGAACACCCTGCGCCTGGAAGGACACATCGAGCCCGACGAGTTCTTCGACCTCGCCGACCGGCACGGCATCCTCACCCTCCCCGGCTGGGAGTGCTGCACCAAATGGGAGGGCGAGACCAACCGCTCCGGCTCCGGCGAACGGTGGACCACCGCCGACCACTCCGTGGCCCGGGCCTCGATGGCCGCCGAGGCCGCCCGGCTGCGCCACCACCCCAGCGTCATCTCCTTCCTGATCGGCAGTGACGCCGCGCCGAACGAGGAGATCGAGCGCGGCTACCTCGACGCGCTGAAAGCCGCCGACTGGACCGCCCCCGTGATCCCCGCCGCCTCCGACACCTCGTCACCGATCACCGGCCGCTCCGGCATGAAGATGACCGGACCGTACGACTGGGTCCCGCCGGGCTACTGGTACGACAAGCGCGAGGGAGGGGCCAGCGGTTTCAACTCCGAGACCAGCGCCGGCCCCGACATCCCGACCCTCGACACCCTGCGCCGCATGATGACCCCGGCCGAACTCGAAACGCTGTGGAAGGACCCGACCGCGCCCCAGTACCACCGCTCCCCGTCCGCCACCTTCGACACACTGGAGCTCTACGCCGCCGCCCTCACCGCCCGCTACGGAGCCCCTGCGAGCCTGGAGGACTACGTACGCAAGGCGCAGCTCGCCCAGTACGAGAACGTACGCGCACAGTTCGAGGCGTACGCCCGCAACGCCAAGGACCCCTCGGACCCGTCGACGGGCGTCGTCTACTGGATGTTCAACAGCGGCTGGACCTCGCTCCACTGGCAGCTCGTGGACCGCTACCTCGACCAGGGCGGCGCATACTTCGGCGCGAAGAAGGCGAACGAACCCCTGCACGTCCAGTACGGCTACGACGACCGCTCCGTGACGGTCGTCAACAACCGCCCCGCACCCGCCTCCGGACTGACCGCCCGGGTGACGCTCTTCGCCCCCGACGGCACACAGAAGTACGACCGCACGGCGACCGGCCTGAGCGTCGCCGGCGGCGGCGTGAGCAGCACCGTGCTCACGGTCCCAGAGTCGGTGCCGGGCCTGCCCACCACGTACCTGGCCAGGCTGCTGCTCACCGACGCCGCCGGACGGGAGGTGAGCCGCAACGTCTACTGGCTCTCCACCGAGGAGGACGTCCTCGACTACGAGCGCAGCGACTGGTACTACACGCCCACCACCTCCTACGCAGACCTGAGCGGGCTGAACGCGATGCCGCGGACGGCGGTCGCCGCCACGGCCTCCACGACGGCCGACGCCTCCACGACGGCCGAAGCCTCCGGCACGTCCACGACGACCGTGACCCTGCGCCACGCGGGCACCGGCGGCACCCCGGCCCTGCTGACGGACGTCCACCTGGTGGGGGAGCAGGGGACACCGGTGCTGCCCGTGCGGTGGACCGACAACCAGGTCAGCCTCTGGCCGGGGGAGTCGGTCACGCTGACGGCGACGTACCGGACCGCGGACCTGCACGGCAGCGCGCCCCGGCTGCGGATCTCCGGCTGGAACACGCCGACGTCGACGATCCCGGCGGCCTGACGGCGGCCCGGCCCCCGGCAGGGGGTCAGGACACCAGCGCGGCGGCCTCCCCCCGGGCCTGCAGAAGCCAGGCCCGGCGGGTCTCGTCGGTGGAGTCGGTGACGGTACGGAAGACCACCCGGCGCACGTCGGCGACTCCCACGTACGGCAGGACACAGGCGGCCCAGATCCGCTGGAGCGGGTCGCCGAACTCGCTCTCCTCACGCGCGCCCGGGGTGTCGGAGGTGTTCAGCACGAGGGCCCGGCCGGCCGACAGCAGCCCGGCGGGCTCGCCGTCGGCGGTACCCAGCTTGTAGGCCACGCCGGGTACGAGGACGCGCTGCACCCAGCCCGTCAGGACGGCCGGCGGCATGCCCCACCAGTTCGGGTGGACGAACACCAGAGCGTCGAGTCCGGCCACCTCCCGCCGGTGCAGAGCCACGTGCGGATCGTCCGCGCTCGCGGCCGCGGAGACGGTGCCCGTCTCCGCGGCGGACAGCAGGGGCGGAAAGCCTTCGGCGCACAGATCGTGCGCGACCACCCGGCACCCCCGCCCCTCCAACTCGTCCACGACGGCGTCGAACACCGCATGGTTGAAACTGCCCGCCCGCGGATGAGCGAGGTACACCCCGACACGCATGATCCGTTCCCCCCGGTCGACTTGAGCCGTGGCCCATTCCCCGGCCACCACCGACGGCCCATTGTGGCCCAGGTGGGCTCAGCCGACGGGCGGGGCCCAGTCGGCGGGGAGGCCCGACTGGCTGAGGACGGTGGCCAGGCTGTAGTGGTCCTTGTCGGAGGTGATCCGGCAGCGGTTCCTGTCGAGGTCGAGGACGGTCGTCATCGGAACGGCGAACGGCTTGGGCGCCCCCTTGAGGTGGCCGGAGTACACGGCCCGGACGGTGACGCGGTGCCCCTCGACGCGGGTGGTGCGGACGGTGACGTGGACGTTGTCGATGAGGGAGTCGGCGCGGGCCTTCCACCCGGAGATCTCCTTGCGGCCGCGGAAGGTGACGGCCACGGCCTCGTCGGTGTACGTGCCGTCGGCGGTGAACAGGGCGCCGAGGGCCCGGGGATCGGTGCCGTTCCAGGCGTCGGCCCAGGCGGTGACGATCCTCGGCGCAGGCCGGCCTGTGTCCTGCGCGGCATGGGCGGTGGAGGCGGTGGCGCAGAGCGCCGCGGCGGCGGTCAGCACGCCGACGGTACGGAGCTGGCGGGACGTCATGACGGGACTCCTTCGAGGAGGGGATGGTTGCGCGGAGGCGGGTGCCGGTCGAACGCGCCGGCGCGTTCGACCGGCACCCGTCACACAGTCCCGTCAAGCGCTGTCCACTCTCCAGCTCCCACCGCGCCGGAGACTGCCCACCACTGTCCACCCCCGTCCACACCGCCCCACGGGCCGGTTACGCTCCGGACTGCGCAGTTCGCCGCCGTCAACGGCGGTCCGAGGAAGAGGGGATGAGAGCCGTGGTGCACGACCCGCCCTGGCTGCACGTGATGGCGGCCGGGGGCGCGCTGCCCGTCGATCTTCTGCTGCCCACGACGGGCACGACGTACGTGGCGCGGGTCGACGGCCGGGAGATGGCCGACCTCGACGGGGTCTTCCAGAGCTTCTACGACGGACTGCGGCTGCCCGACTACTTCGGGTGGAACTGGAACGCCCTGCACGACTGCCTGCGCGACCTGCACTGGCTGCCCGCGGACCACCGCGTACTGATCGTGGAGGCCGCCGACGAGGCACTCCCGGACGATCCCGACGAGCGGCTGGTGCTCTTCAGGGCCCTGCTGCGCGCCGGGAGGCGCTGGTCGTACACGCGCAAGCCCGACGGTGTCGTGCTCGGCAGGCTCGTGCTGGTCCTGTACTGCGACGCCGGAACCGTGCCGGCTTTCCGGGAACAGCTGGAGTCGTGCTGGGCAGAGGTGACCGCGTCGCCCTCGTAGACGCTCGCGTATGCAGATGAGCGTTTCGGCTATGTCGCGTCTCGGGCCGTTCGACTTGACTGAGGTCATGACCAACACGACGAACACGACGAACGCGACGAACACGACGAAGAGCGACACCCAGGCCCTCACCCTCGTCATCGGGGGGAACGGCAAGACCGGCCGCAAGGTCGCCGAGAAGTTGACGGCCCAGGGCCGGCCCGTCCGGGTCGGGTCCCGCAGCGGGACGCCTGCCTTCGACTGGAACGAGCCCACCACCTGGCTCCCGGCGCTGGAAGGCGTCGACCGGGTGTACGTGACCTACTACCCCGACCTCGCCTTCCCCGGCGCCCCGGAGCAGGTGGGCGCCTTCGCCGAGGCCGCGGTCGCCGCCGGGGCACGCCGCCTCGTGCTGCTGTCCGGGCGGGGAGAGGAGGCCGCGCAGCTCAGCGAGGAGAAGCTGAAGGCGTCCGGGGCCGACTGGACGGTCGTCCGGGCCAGTTGGTTCAACCAGAACTTCGACGAGAGCTTCTTCCTGGAGCCGGTACTGGCCGGGGTGATCGCCCTGCCGACCGCGGACGGGGTCGAGGCGTTCGTCGACACCGAGGACATCGCCGACGTGGTGGTGGCCGCGCTGACCGACGACCGGCACATCGGCAGGACGTACGAGCTGTCGGGCCCCCGGCTCATGAGCTTCGCCGACGTCGCGGCCGAGCTGTCGGAGGTCACCGGCCGGGAAATCGTCTACGTACCGGTCACGGACGAGGCCTACCGCGCGGAACTGCGGGAGCACGGTGTCCCGGAGGACTTCGCCGAGTTGTTCAACCTGATCGTGGACGGGCGCAACGCGCACCTCGTCCACGGGGTCGAGGAGGTCCTGGGCCGCACGCCCAGGGACTTCGCGGACTTCGCCCGCGAGGCGGCGGCCACCGGCGTCTGGGACGTCCCTTCCGCCTGACCGGCCCGGAGCGCCGCGGTGGGGAAGATGTACCCATGGACATGTTGACCGGCCTGCTCGAAGGCCCCCAGGCCCGGGGGGCCTTCCTGCTCAAGTCCGTCCTCAACCCGCCGTGGGCCATGCGGATCGAGGACCGCGCTCCGCTGTCGATCGCGACGATGGTGCGCGGTTCCGCGTGGCTGCTGCCCGACGGGGGAGAGCCGGTACTGGTAGCCCCGGGCGACGTGGCGTTGGTGCGCGGGCCCGACCCGTACACGGTGGCCGACTCCCCGGACACACCGGTGACGGTGACGGTGGGAGCGGACCAGCGGTGCAACACACCGGAGGGGGAGGACGTCACGGACTCCATGGCGCTGGGTGTGCGGACGTGGGGAGCCGCCCACCAGCACCCCGGTTCGGCGGTGATGCTCAGCGGCACCTATCAGGCGCCGAGCGAGATCGGCCGCCGACTGCTGGGGGCACTGCCGAAGATCCTGGTCAGGCCGGCGAAGGCCGCGGACGCGACGCTGATCGAGCTGCTCGCCTCCGAGATCTCCAGCGAGGAGCCGGGCCAGGAGGTGGTGCTGGACCGGCTGTTGGACCTGTTGCTGATCGGGGTCCTGCGGGCGTGGCCGTCGGCGGCCGGTTCGAGCGCGCCCGCCTGGTTCCGCGCCCAGAGCGATCCGGTGGTCGGCCCGGCGCTGCGGCTGCTGCACGAGAGCCCGGCGCATGCGTGGACCGTGGCGGAACTGGCCGTACGGGTCGGGGTGTCACGGGCTTCGCTGGCCCGCCGGTTCAGGGAGGTGATGGGGGAGCCGCCCGTCGGCTATCTGACGGGCTGGCGGCTCGCGCTGGCGGCGGACATGCTGCGCGAGCCGGACGCCACGGTGGAGAGGGTGGCCCGCCGGGTCGGCTACGGGAGCGCGTTCGCCCTGTCGGCGGCCTTCAAACGGGTCCGGGGGATGAGCCCCCAGGCCTTCCGTGCGGGCGGGTCCGGGCCCGAGGCGGGGCTGGCGCCGGGGCCCGGGGGAACGGTGGTCCTCAGCCCGCCGGAGGTGCGGCCGGGCCGAGGGTGAGTACGCCCACGCGTTCGTCACCGCTGAGTTCGCCGGTGGGGGTGAACCCGAGTCCCAGGTAGAAGGGTTCGGGGCTGCCGGGGCCGAGGTGCCAGCTGACGTGGACCGCCGAGTGGGTGCCGCGGCGGCGGATCTCGTCGATGACGGAGTGCACGGCGAAGCGGCCGTAGCCCTTGCCCTGTCGGCCGGCGTCGATGTTGAGGCGCCAGATGCCGCTGCGCCGGTCGGCCGGGTCGGTCGCCGGGTCCCAGACGATGTCGTGGAAGGCCATCACGAAGCCGACGACATTGTCTCCGTCGACGACGGCACGCGGCCAGGCACAGGTGGGGTGGACGTAGGCCTCGGCGAGGGACTTCACGACGGGGGAGACCAAGTGCGCCTGATCGGGGCGCACTTGAACGGCACACACCGCGTCGAAGTTGTCGGCGCTGACGGGTTCCAGTCGCAGGGTCCGCTGCGGCGGGACGATCATGGCGGGCATGACGTCATCCTAAGGGCTGTCCCGTAATCCCCGGTGGGTCAGCGCGCGGCGTCAGATGCGGTGCATCGCAAGGCGGAGGGGCGTCCTCATGCTGGGCGTATTCGGGCGTTCCGACAACGCAGCGAGGTGCCGTAGCCGTCGTCGTGCGCCCGCCGGGGAATACGGGACAGCCCTTAGCGTCACCCGCCGCCGCCCCCGCCCAGGAGGCCCTTCGGAGGGGTGCTGCTCCCGCCGCTGTCAAGACACGAATGTCCGAGACATGACCGGCGGCCCCGCGGTCCTGTCTGGTGGAGGCCAGCGCCGCCGCACAACGGCACGGGAGAGGTGAGTGGCGATGACTCCTCAGGACGAGCGGTATGCGTCGGCCCTACGGGCGCCAAGACGCTGGGTGGCCGCCGACCGCGTACCGGTGGAATCCGACGGCCTCGCCCTGGCCCGGTCCGTCAACGACCACGTGCGACGGACGGGAAAACACTTCCTGCCGGAACACATGCTGATACGGCTGAGGGAAATCCGTGACCGGGATACGGTGGACCTCCCGCTCCTCCATGCTTTTCTCGACTGTGTGCTGGACAAACACGAGAACCGCTTCTGGAATCGTACGTACCTTTCGCTGCCGGTTCTGGAGCTGCTCCTGGACGGGCGGAATGCAGTACGGAGCGCGGAGCGGATGGCCACCCTGCTCATGGCCGATGTCGTGCGGTTCGAGGCCGGGGCCGCGACCGGGTCGCGGGAGGGCCCCGGCCGGGGCCGGCCGGACCCGGCAACGGTCCGGACGCGGCTGCGGCACGCCCTGAGGTTCGTGGCCGCGGGCCTCGGCGGGCCGGAGGCAGAAGACCTGCCGTCACGCCTGGACGGGATTCCCGGGTCCCGGCTGCGGGAACTCGCCGACCGCCTGCCCGGACCCCCGGCCACGGGAGGCTGGGCGTGGTTCGACGTCACCGTCCAGCCGGTCTACGTACTC
This sequence comes from Streptomyces yangpuensis, assembly GCF_024666385.1. NCBI lineage: Bacteria > Bacillati > Actinomycetota > Actinomycetes > Kitasatosporales > Streptomycetaceae > Streptomyces > Streptomyces yangpuensis. Next base: position 241,529 of record NZ_CP102514.1, on the reverse strand, counting down.
CACGACGAATACTTCTTCATCCGTATCCTCCAGGCCCATGAAATGCTCTTCACGGCGATGGCGAACCATGTGAAATCGGCTGTTCGTGCATTGCGGGCGGGATCTCCCGGAGAAAGTGCCGAGAGAATAGACGACGCGGCGGCGATCTTCGAGCGGGCCGCCGGACTGTTCCGCACGGTCGCCACGATGCGCGCGGAACACTTCTCCGCCTTCCGCCACTACACCCAGGGCGCCAGCGCCATCCAGTCCGAGCAGTACAAACGCTTCGAGAGCCTCTGCGGAGTGCCGCCGGACCCGCGGCTGCACTCGGCCGCCTTCACGAGCGTGCCCGCCGTACGGGCCGAGGCGCGGGCCGCCGGACACGACACCGTCACCCGCGCCTACCTCGACCTCCGCCGCGGAGGAGGGCCCGACCGGGCGGAGTGGGACCGCCTCGACACCGCGCTCGGCCGACTGGAGGGCCGGCACCAGCGGTGGAAGTCGGCCCATCGCGGCCTGGCGGCGCGGATGCTCGGCGACGCGCACGGATCCGGGTACACCGACGGCGTCCCGTACCTGACCGGAGTCCTGGAGAACCGGCTGTTCTGGCAGCTGCCCGCGAGCCGCTGACCGGCGTGGACCTTCCGCCGGGTGACATCCCCGGGACGTCGTGCGTTGGTGTGGGCATGGACATGGACGACGTGGTGGACCTGCTGGACGCACTGCTCGACGGGGTCACCGAGCCCCGCCTGAAGCTGATCAGCGCGGACGAGGCGCGGGCGCTGATGGTGCTCCTGGGAGTGCTGGAAGGTGACGGGCAGCCGGAGGAGATCCGCCGCGCGGCCGGCGACATGCGCTACCGGATCAGCACCCGCCTGGCCTGACACCCAGGCCGCCCCGGCTCGCGTCCCCTGGGCTCCGGTGGGCCGGTACCGATGGCAATCCGGCCGTCGGGCAGACTGGCGAGGTGATCATTCTGCAGCCGGTCCTGGAGGTCGGGCAGTGCCGCGGCTTCACCCTCTGGCCGGTGGCCGAGGCGGAGCCGTACGACTTCCTGCCGCTCAGCGGCGCGCTGTCCCCGGCGGAGGTGGGGACAGCGGTCATGGCGATCGCCGCGTGCAACGACTGCGAGCCCGACGACGGACGCCCACCGCGGCCCGCCGACCCGCTCGGAGCCTTCCTGCACGGCCTGCTCACCATGGACGACCTGTTCGCATCCGGCGGGCTTCGGGTCACCGACTCGGTGCACGGCACGACGCTCGTGCCGGGCTGCTGCAACGGCATCGACGAGCGCTCCGACTGGGCCGTCGTCGTCGACGGCTCCGGCTCGGCCTCCTTCGGCCACGACCCGTCACCGTTCGCCGAACGCCTCGACGGGCGCGTGCGGTTGACCGTGGACGCGGAGCGGGACGACAGTCCGGTGATCGAGCTGCCGGTGACGGAGCTGCGCCGGCAGCTCTCCCACGCGGAGCGTGACCTCGCGGACTTCATGCGCCTGGTCGGGCCGTGGGCGTCCCGTCACATCCCCGACCACGCCGAGGCCACCACCGCGGCCGTGGCCCGCGCCCTGGCCGTACCGGCGCCGGTAGGATGACAACAGGTTTCCGAACTGTCATCGTGCTGTCGTTCGAGTGATCCGAAGGGGGGTGTGGCATGTCCGAAGAGCTGGCGCTGCTGGTCGCGGACGTGTACGAGGCAGCCGGGCTGCTCCGCAGGATGGGGGAGGGCGTCGCAGCGGCCGAGGGGCAGACCCAGGCCCGTTGGCAACTGCTCAGCGTGGTCTCCGAGGAGCCGCTGACCGTCGCCCGCGCCGCCCGCCGCCTCGGGATCGCCCGCCAGGGAGTGCAGCGGGTCGCCAACGACCTCGTCCGCGAGGGTCTCGCGGACTTCCACCCGAACCCGGACCACCGCGGATCACCGCTCCTGACCCTCACCCCGCTCGGACGCACCACCCTGGAGCGGATCACCACCCGCGCCGGCGCGATCCATCAGGTCCTGACCGCCGACATCCCCGCGGCCGACATCGCCGCCGCGCGCAACCTCCTGCGCCGCCTGATCGGCGAGGTGCGCAGCTACGAGGACCAGCCGACGGCTTAGCCTGTCGCGGGGCGCTCGGCCCCCAGGACCGTCTCGTCGGCCTTGACATGGCCGCCCACGATGTCCCAGCAGTCGGGGAAGAGCCGCCGGTCCGTGCTCCGCTTCTGTGCGAAGGCCGCGCCGTCACCGTTGAGGATGACGGCGCCGACCGTCCAGGCCTCGCCCGCCGCGGGAACGGGCACCTCGACATCGTCGTCGACCTCGAATGACGGGCTGTGAGCAGACATGGCCGCCAGCCTAAGGCGGTGCGCCGGCGGGCGGCGGTCGTCACCCTGGCAGGATGCGATCTTCATGGTTCGGCGGGTGGGTTCGGGGAAACGGCGTGTGCGGCGGCTTCGTACGGGGAGCGGCGCTGCTCCCTCTCGGCCGCGCACGTCCGCGCGGTAGCCCCGACGGGACAACGACCCGCGGGCACATGGGGTCGACGCCCCGGGCTCAGGCGCAGTCGTAGCGTTCCTCGACCGGGCGCCCGGGGCAGCTCCGGCACTCGAAGAGGTAGACCCCGCCCGCGTCACCGAGCATCAGGCCCGTGTCCTCGTAGCGGACACCCTGGTCCTCGACGGGGGTCCACGTCCGCCGGGACTCCGCGTCGGCCTCCCAGCTCTCCACCGTCAGCAGGTGGGCCATCCGCTCACCGCACACGGAGCAGTCCGGCCACTGCGGATCCTGGCACCAGCCGGGGTACCCGCCCAGTTTGGTCCCCGGAGCGGTGGACAGGTGGTAGTGGTAGTCCCAGCCGGTCTCCGCCTCCACCTGCTCGAAGCGCGACTCCAGGGTGTCCCACAGCTTGTCGGGCAGGTCCCAGCTGGGGTACTCCGTGACCAGCTCCGGGTGGACGACGCAGGGCCTCGGCACATGGCCGTACACGTCCGCGGCGGGAACCCCCGGTGCTTCGCGAACGTTCGTGACGGCCGCCGCGTCCCGCCAGCGCACCTCCGGGACCACCCAGCATCCGTCGTGCGACTGCGGACACCACAGCACTTGCAGGAGGTCACAGCCGGTCGGGAACGGTACGAGGCCCAGGGCGTCGGCGGCGTGGACCTGCACGACCGGCACCATCGCGGACTCGCGGTGCTCCGGGCACACCGGCCACGGCTCCTCCTGCGGCCACAGCAGCGGACCGCCCACCGAACTGTCCCGGTACGTCGGGCTCCCCGCACGCGGATGCAGCCGGACCGCCTGCCGCCGGAACGGGGCGACTTCGGGGAACAACTGCTCGACGTCCAGGGGCCGGGGTGGCGTACGGCGGGTCATGGCCCACAGGCTACGCGCCCGGTCACCGCAGGTGCGGGCCCGCGGTTCCCGGCCGCGGTTCCCGGCCGCCGTTCCGCGCCTCGGTTCCGGGACTGCACACTGCGGGGGTGAACTCCCGCTCCGGCTCGTATCCCGTCCTTTATCCCGACCTGGTCGCCGCGGGTGGTCTCGCGTCCGCCCTGGAGCGCCTCGCCTCCGAACTCGGTGCCGAGATCACCGTGGTGCCCGGCGACTGGGGGCCCCTGACATCGGCCGGCATCGCCGCCCCGCATCCCGGGCGGAGGCCGCTGTCCGTGCGGGCCGGGGCCGACCGGCGCCGGTTCGCCGTAGCCGGCTGGAGCGCGGGGGTCGAACTGGTCACGGGAGAGACCCCGGACCTCCGCGACGTCGTGCGCGCCGGCGTGGCGTGGGGGGCGGGGAAGGGCCTCGCCGAGCTGACCGCCCTGCTGCCGTTCCTGCACGTGGGTGAACTCGCCGAGGCCCATGAACGCGGGCCGGCGGCGGTGGTGGACGTGCAGTGGCGGCGGATCCGCGAACAGGCCGCCGTCGAGCCGCAGTTCCCGGAGTTCGGCCTGCTCGTCGAGGCGGCGTACGCGGAGCCGCGGTTGCGGCAGCTGTACCCCTTCTCCAGCCACTGGACGCTCGGCTTCAACGCCCACACCGGCTCGCCCTGCCCTCCCGTGATCGCGGTCGCCCCGGCGCACGACGGGCACCCCTACCGCGTCCGGGATTCCCCCCACGGCGACTGCCTCGGTGAAGCCGCCACGGCAGCGAAGGCTGTGGCCCTCCTGCCGCCGGCACCGGGCCGCCGTCGCCGGCGCCGCGGAGTGATCCGAGCCGGCTGCCGCGGCGTCGCTCGCGCGAGCTGCTGGCGGAGACGTGCGTCCGGCTGCCGTTCCCGGCCCACCCCGACGGGGAGGAGGGACAAGGGATCCGGTGGCTCCCGGGCCCGGACGTCCTCGTGCGTGACGACGGAGGGGCGGGCCTCCTGGCCGGCAGCCGGACGGCGCCGGCCCCGGACCGGCTGCGCGAGCTGATCGGCGGCGACTGGCTCGACGGACAGCGCTCCGGCGGATGGCCGCCGACACGCCCGAGCCGGGGCGGCGTCGTTGCGCTCGGATGCCCGCCGTGACTGACTTGACCGACTTGATCGACAGGACGCACCGGAACACGGACCACGACGGGGAGGCGGACACCATGGGTCTCAAGAGGGCGCTCTACGAGCAGGAGCTGCTGCGGCTGCAGACGGAGCTGGTCAAGCTCCAGGAATGGGTCCGTACGGAGGGCGCCCGACTCGTCGTCGTCTTCGAGGGCCGCGACGCGGCGGGCAAAGGCGGAACGATCAAGCGGGTCGCCGAGCACCTCAACCCCCGTATCGCCCGCATCGCCGCCCTGCCGAAGCCGACGGAGCGCGAACGCGGCCAGTGGTACTTCCAGCGCTACGTGGAGCACCTGCCGGCCGCCGGCGAGATCGTGCTCTTCGACCGCAGCTGGTACAACCGCGCCGGAGTGGAGCACGTGATGGGCTTCTGCACCCCCGCGGAGCACCAGCGCTTCCTGCGCCAGTGCCCCGTCTTCGAGCGCATGCTGGTGGAGGACGGGATCCTGCTCCGCAAGTACTGGTTCTCCGTCAGCGACGCCGTCCAGGAGGAACGCTTCCGCCGCCGGACCGAGGACCCGCTCCGGCGCTGGAAGCTCTCCCCGATGGACCTGGAGTCCCTCACCCGCTGGGAGGCGTACTCCCGGGCGAAGGACGAGATGCTCGTCCACACGGACACGGAGGACTGCCCCTGGTACGTGGTCGAGAGCGACGACAAACGCAGCGCGCGGCTGAACATGATCGCCCACCTGCTGTCCTCGGTCCCGTACGAGGACGTTGCCCTGCCGTCGATCAGCCTCCCGCCGCGCCCCGCGTCGACGGGCTACGTGCGCCCGCCCAAGGACCTCCAGCACGCCGTCCCCGACCACGCCGCCACCCTCACCGACTGACGACCCCTCCCACCCACCCAACCACCCACCCCCTCCCGGCCGTCCGTCAGCCGGCGCCGCTGTCCGTCTCCGGCGGCAGGTCGGGCAGCTCCTCGGCGAGGAGGTCCATCAGCAGGCCGTCGTGCCAGGTGCCGTCGTCGCCGCGTTCGTACTGCCGCATGATGCCGACGGGCCGGAAACCGACCTTCGTGTAGCAGCGGATGGCGGCGGCGTTGTCGGCGGCCGGGTCGATGACGAGCCGGTGGAAGCCGGCCTCGTGGACGAGGTGCCGGGCGAGGGTTGCGACGGCGTCGGTGCCCAGGCCCCGGCCGTGTACCGCAGGGTCCAGGAAGAGGTCGATGCCGGCGTGCCGGTAGTCGGGGTCTTCCTCGGCGTGCCACTGGAGCAGGCCGATGATCCGGTCCTGCTGGTAGACCGTCAGGCAGTGCGTGTCGGGATCCGCCAGGTCCTCCGTCACCTCGGCCACGAGATCGTCGCCGCCGCGCCAGCGGGCCCGTACCTCCGGAGTGGCGCGGATCGCGGCCAGCCCGGGGACGTCGTGGGGTTCGGAGGGCCGGAGTTCGACGGCGTCGCCGTACAGCACTGTCATGTCCCGCAGCCTACGGTTCCGGGCCCCCGCACCGGGCGGGAGTCCGCCGACCGCAGGCAGCCGCACCCTGCGCACCCCGGGGCGTGGCCGATCTTGCGGGTGAGTGCTTGACGCGGGGGCGGCGGGGCGACAGCCTTGCCCGGAGTTACCGAGAGGTACGGGGCGAAGGGGTGGGTGGGCATGGACCGGGACGACGCGGAGTTGATGTTCCAAGGGGTCGAGCGGCAGGCCGAGTCGGTGCGTACCGGCAAGGTCACCTCCCGCGCCCTCGTCGAGGCCGCGCTGCGCCGCATCGCCCGGTTCGACCCCGCTCTCGGAGCCTTCCGCGTCGTCCTCGCCGAGCAGGCGCTCGCGGAGGCCGACGCCCTCGACGCGGAGACGGAGCGGAACCCCGAGCAGGCACAGGGCCCGCTCCACGGCGTGCCGATCGCCGTCAAGGACGAGCTCGACGTCGCCGGGCAGGTCACCACCTTCGGCGGCGCCGCCAACCACACTCCCGTCGCCGCCGATTCCGAAGCCGTACGCCGGCTGCGCGCCGCCGGAGCCGTCGTCATCGGCAAGACGACGATGCCCGAGTTCGGCCAGTGGCCCTTCACCGAGTCCGACACCCACGGAACCGCCCGCAACCCCTGGGCCATCACCCGCACCCCCGGCGGCTCCAGCGGCGGCAGCGCGGTCGCGGTCGCGGCCGGACTCGTCGGCGCCGCGCTCGGCGGCGACGGCGGCGGATCCATCCGCATTCCGGCCGCGTGCTGCGGGCTGTTCGGCCTCAAGCCCCAGCGCGGCCGGGTCTCCACCGTCCCGAACGCGCACCTCTGGTACGCCCTCGGCACCGTGGGACCGCTGACCCGCAGCGTCCGCGACGCCGCCCTGCTCTACGACGTCCTCGCCGGCACCACCCCCGCCGACCGCTGGAGCGCCCGCCCCGTCACCACCGGGTGGCTGCGAGCCCTGGAGACCCCGCCCGGCCGACTGCGCATCGGCTATTCGGCCAAGCCCGCCGTACCCGGTGTGCGCCCGCATCCCGAGCATGTCGAGGCCATGCTGGAGACCGTACGGGCGCTGCGCGAACTGGGGCACGACGTACGGGAGGTCAGCCCCCGCTACCCGGACGCGACGGCTTCGTTCGCGGCGCAGTTCTGCGGCGGGGTGCGCGCGGAGGCCGTCGCCGTCGAGCGCCCCGACCTGCTGGAGGCGCGTACCCGGAGCACGCTCGCGCTCGCCCGCCTGTTCCCCGAATCCGCCGTGGAACGCGGGATCAGGGCGGGGGAGCGGCTGGCGGAGCGCGCCGACCGCATGTTCACGACCATGGACCTGCTGCTGACCCCGGTCGTCGCCGCCCGCCCGCGCCCGGTGGGCGCGCTGGACGGCGCCGGTCTGCTGACGGCGCTGGCGCGTTCCCGCCCGATGGTCGCCTACACCGCCCTGTGGAACGTCACCGGTCACCCGGCGGCCTCCGTGCCCGCGGGCCACGGTACGGACGGGCTTCCGCTCGCCGTGCAGCTGGTGGGCCGCCGCGACGACGAGGTGTCCGTACTGCGGGTGGCGGCGCAGTTGGAGGAAGCCCGGCCGTGGGCCGGGCGCCGCCCGCAGCTCACTGCCCGCTGACGTTCTCTGACTGCCTTTGAGGACCGCTGACCGCCTCTGACGGGCCCCTCCCGGCGTCCCGCACGCGGACGCCTCCGCACGGGTAGGGGTACCCGTGCGGAGGCGGGGAGCGGATCCCGTCCGGCCGGTGCTACTTCACCGAGCCGGCCATCACGCCCTGGACGAAGTGCCGTTGGAAGGCGAAGAAAACGACCAGCGGAACCACCAGCGACAGGAACGCCCCGGGTGCGAGGACGCCGATGTTGCTGCCGAACTGCCGCATCTGGGACTGGAGCGCGACCGTGAGCGGCTGCGACCCGGTGTCCGCGAAGAGCAGCGCCACGAGCATGTCGTTCCAGACCCAGAGGAACTGGAAGATGGCCAGGCTCGCGATGGCCGGGCGGCCGAGCGGCAGCACGAGCCGGGAGAAGATCCGCCACTCGCTGCCGCCGTCCATCCGGGCGGCCTCCAGCATCTCGCGCGGGATCTCGGCGAAGTAGTTGCGCAGGAGGAAGATCGCGAACGGCAGTCCGTAGGCGACGTGGAAGAGGACCACTCCCGCGATCGTCCCGAACAGGCCCACCGCGCCGAACAGTTTGGCCACCGGCAGCAGGCCGATCTGCACGGGTACCACGAGGAGCCCGACGACCACGAGGAAGACGGCGTCCCGGCCGGGGAACTCCAGCCACGCGAAGGCGTATCCGGCGAGCGCCGCGATGACGACCACCAGGACGGTGGTCGGCACGGAGATCAGGACGGTGTTCCAGAAGGCCGCCCCGATGCCGGAATCCCTCAGCAGGGCGCTGTAGTTGTCCAGGGACAGCTGCGAGGGGTCGGTGAGGGCGGTCCACCAGCCCTCGGTGGCGTTGTCCTGCTCGGAACGCAGGGAGGACAGGAGCAGGCCCGCCAGCGGTGTGATCCATACGAGGGCGACCAGGACCAGGACGCCCTGGACGACGGAGCTGCCCAGGAGCCGGGAGATCCGGCCCCCGCGGCGGCGCCCGGGCGCGGATCCGGGCGGCGTCGCGGACATCCGCCGGGACGCGCGTACGGACCGCTGCCGGGATGGCTGCGCGGACGGTTGCGCGGACCGGCCGACGGGCCCGGGCGCCGTCGTCCGCCCGGACGGGCCGCGCCGCTCGACGATGCTGTGGCCGCTCATGCTCCACTCCTTCGGAAACGCCGGACATTGAAGATCATCGCGGGGACGACGAGGAGCAGGAGCACCATACTGAGCGCGCTGCCCAGCCCCTGGTCGTTGCCACCGCCGAAGGAGACCAGCCACATGCGGGTGGCCAGTACGTTCGCCTCCTCCTGGACCGGTCCGGGGGCGATGATCCAGACGAGGTCGAAGACCTTCATCACGTTGATGACCAGGGTCACGAAGACCACGGTGAGCACCGGCGCGAGGAGCGGCACCGTGATCTTGCGGAAGATCTGGCCCTCGGTGGCGCCGTCCATGCGTGCGGCCTCCAGCGCGTCGCGCGGGATGGCCGCGAGGCCGGCGCCGATCAGGACCATCGAGAAGCCGGTCCAGACCCAGAGGTAGGCGCCGATGATGGCGGGTGTGACCAGCGCGGGGCCGAGCCAGTTCACGCCCTGGTACGGGGCTTCGAAGTTGGCGGCGGGCAGCCGGACGGTGTAGTCGCCGTCGGCCAGGCCGGCGAATCGGAAGGACCCGTCGTCGGCCGTGGTCGCGGTCGCGGCCACGCGGCCGTCCCGCACGGCCTCGACCGTCATGCCGGGCAGTCCCTTCTCACCGGGGTCGACCCGGCCCGGTGTGCCGGTGCCGCCGGGGGCGAAGTCGAGGTAGACGACGCCCCCGATCGCGTCCGCGGCGCCTGCGGTGCCGGCGGCGGGCGGGTTCCCCGCCGTCCCCGCCGCGTCGGCCGGGCCGGCCGCGGCCTTCGCGCCGGCCGGCAGGGCGTCGGGAGCGACCCCGATGAACCCGAGACCGACCGTGCCCCCGGGCCGTACCGTCGACGTGGTGGTGTACGGGCCGCCCGCCCCGCCCGTCAGACCGTGGCCCTCCCGGGCCCGGGCCGTCGGATACGCGGCGGCGTCGTCGAAGCCGTCGTGGACGGCGACGGCGGCGGCGTTGAGCACGCCCCGGTCCGGGTCCTGTTCGTAGGCGAGCCGGAAGATGATGCCCGCGGCGAGGAACGACACGGCCATCGGCAGGAAAAGCACCAGCTTGAACGCGGTGGCCCAGCGCACCTTCTCGGTGAGCACGGCGAGCAGCAGCCCCAGTCCGGTGAGCAGGGTGGGGGCGACGACGACCCAGATGGCGCTGTTGCGGATGGCCTTGAGGGTGGCCGGGTCCTGCACGATCGCCGCGTAGTTCGCGGCGCCGACGAACCGGTCGCCCTCGGCGTCGAAGAGGCTGCGGCCGAAGGAGAAGAGCACGGGGTAGACGACCAGCGCGCCGAGCAGCAGCAGGGCCGGCAGGACGAAGACGACCGCGAGGCGGCGCTTCCTGCGCTGGGCCCGGCGCCGGCCGTCGGCCGCGGAGCCGACGGTCGGGGGCCGGACGGTCGGGGGGCGGACGGTCACGGTGTCAGCCATGGCGGTCGCCTCAGTTCCCGTAGGCCTTGGCGGCCTCGGCCTCGAGCTTCGCGGCGGTGCCCTGCGGGTCCGACGGGTCGCGCAGGAAGTCCTGGAGGAGCTTCCACTCGCCCGCGCCCTTGGTGCCGCCGAACGCGGCCGGAGCCTGGTCCGACATGTCGAAGCGGATCGAGTTGCCCGCCGCGATCAGCGAGTCGGCGGTGCTGCGGGTGGTGTCGTCGCTGTACGAGGCGAAGTCGACCTCGTTGTTCGGGGACAGGAAGCCGCCCGCGCCGGCCCAGACCTCGGCCGCCTCGGCACTCGCCAGGAACTCGACCAGCCGCAGGCCGGCCTTGCCGTTCTTGCCGTCCTTCAGGACGACCGCCGCGTCACCGCCGCTGACCACCGGCGGCCGGCCGCCGTCGACCGACGGGAAGGGGAAGAACTTGGCGTCCTGCCCGAGCTTCTTGCCGAACTGGCCCTTGGCGACGCCGCCGACGAAGTCGCCCTCGTAGACCATGCCCGCCTTGGGTTCCGGGCCGAAGACCTGCGCGACCGAGGAGGGGAAGTCGGTCCCCAGGGCCGCATCGGCGCCGCCGGCCACGAGCTGCTTGTCCTTGAACAGTTCCCCGAGGGTGGTCAGGGCCCGCACGACGCTCTCGTCGGTCCACTTCAGCTTGTGCTGGGCGAGCTGGTCGTACTTCTCCGGTCCGGCCTGGGAGAGGTAGATGTTCTCGAACCAGTCGGTGAGGGTCCAGCCGTCCTCGCCGGCTATGGCGAAGGCCGGGCGGCCGGAGTCCGCGAGGGTGCGGCCGGTTTTCAGCATGTCGCTGTAGCTCTTGGGCTCGCCGACGCCGGCCTGGGCGAAGGCCTCCGGGGCGTACCAGACGGTCGACTTGTGGGCGGCCTTGAAGTAGAGGCCGTAGTACGTGCCGTCGACGGTGCCGTAGTTCTTCCACACCGGCGCGAGCGTGGATCCGGCGGTCTGGGCGGTCTGCTCGGACAGCGGCTGGAGCCAGCCCTCCTTCGCGAACTGCTGGAGCACGCCGACCTGCGGCACCATCACCACGTCGGGTGCGTTGCCGCCTTCGATCTTGCTTCCGACGAAGGTGGAGACGTTGTCGCCGGAGGGCACGAAGACGGTCTTGGCGCCGGTCTTCTGGGTGAAGGCGTCGAGGACCTTCTTGAAGCTCTGCTGCTCGGCGCCGGTCCAGACGCCCGCCACGGTGACGGTCTGGCCGGCGAGTTCACCGCTGCCCGCGGGTCCGGTGGCGCCGCCGCAGGCGGTGGTGCCGAGGGCGAGCGCGAGGGCGGCCGTCGCGGTGGCGGCACTGCGGCGGGTCGTCTTGCTGGGTCGTCGCATGAGGAGTCCTTTCGGGGACGTCCGGGGCCGGGGCAGGGCCTGCCCGGGACCACGGGCTGAGGAAGGAACGGGCTACGGGGGCGCGGGCGGCGGGGCTGCGCGTGCGGGGGCTGGGGGCCGGCTGGGGGCCGGCCGGGGGCCGGCTGGGGGTTACGGCTGCGGGGCCGCCGGGCCGGGAGCCGGGTACTCGCCCGCCCACCAGGCCGCGGTCGCCGCGGGGAGGATTCCGTCGGGGCAGGGGCCGCTGGCCAGCAGCGGGGTACCGGGGACCGGTGCGGGCACCGGCTCCGTGCCGAAGTTCACCGCGCAGATCAGGCCGTCACCGCGGGCGATGGCCAGGACCTGCGCGGGTGCGTCCAGCCAGCGCAGGGTTCCGTCGCCGAGCTGTGGCAGGGTGCGCCGCAGCTGGAGGCCGTCGCGGTAGAGGTGCCAGAAGGAGCGGGTGTCGGCCAGGGCCCGGTCGGTGGCGTGTTCGGCGAACCACTCGGGCTGCGGGAGCCACGGCTTGACGCCGGCGGTCTCCTGGCTGAAGCCGAACGGGGAGGCGTGCCCGGACCAGGGCAGGGGCACGCGGCAGCCGTCCCGTACGTGCCGACGGCTGCCGGTACGGCGGAAGATCGGGTCGGTGAGGACCTCGTCGGGCAGATCGAGGACCTCGGGCAGGCCGAGCTCCTCGCCCTGGTACACGTACGCGGCGCCGGGCAGGGCGAGCATCAGCAGGGCCGCGGCGCGGGCGCGGGCCGCTCCCAGTCCGCTCCCCTCCACCCCCGGCTCGCCCGCGTAGCGGGTGACCGTACGGACCTGGTCGTGGTTGTTGAGGACCCAGGTGACGGTGGACCCGGTACCGGCGATGTCGCGCATCGCGTCGGTGATCGTGGTGCGGAAGGCCTCGGCGTCCCAGGGTGCGCTGAGCAGGTCGAAGAAGAACGCCTGGTGCAGTTCGTCGGGGCGCACGTACTCGGCGTGCTCGCGCGCGGTGGGCACGGACACCTCGCCCACCAGCAGCCGCTCGTGGCCGTCCCGGGCGGTGTACTCCTCGCAGACCGAGCGCCAGCGCCGCCACACTCCGTGCACCTCGGGCTGGTTCCAGGCCAGCTGGTTGACGGCGTCGCGGGCCCGCTCGTCGGCGCCCGGGTCGTCGGAGTCGGGCAGCTCGGGGTGCTTGAACAGGCCGGCGGCGACATCGATGCGGAAACCGTCCACGCCCCGGTCCAGCCAGAAGCGCAGCACCCGCTCGAACTCGTCGCCCACAGCGGGGTCGCGCCAGTTCAGGTCGGGCTGCTCGGGGGTGAAGAGGTGCAGGTACCAGTCGCCGGGCGTGCCGTCGGCCCCGGTGGTCCGGCTCCAGGCCGGGCCACCGAACATGGCGTGCCAGTTGTTGGGCGGCTCCGCGCCGTCCGGGCCGCGGCCCGGCGCGAAGTGGAAGCGGGAGCGCGGCGCGCTGCCCGGCGCCGCGGCGAGCGCCTCGCGGAACCACGGGTGCTCGCTGGAGCAGTGGTTCGGAACGATGTCGAGCAGCAGCTTGAGACCGAGCCGGTGGGCGTCGGACACGAGGCGGTCGAACTCCGCGAGGTCGCCGTAGACCGGGTCGACGCCGCAGTAGTCGGCGACGTCGTAGCCGTGGTCGTGCTGCGGCGACGGGTAGAAGGGGCTGAGCCAGATGCCGTCCACGCCGAGCTTGCGCAGGTAGGGAAGTCCGGCGCGGACGCCGGCGAGGTCACCGACCCCGTCCCCGGTGCTGTCGAGGAAGCTGCGGACGTAGACCTGGTAGATCACCGCGTCGCGCCACCAGGGGGCGGAAGGGGAGGCGCTGCGGGAGGGGTGACCGGTAGCGGTCGGAAGGGTGCTGAGCATCTCGCGTCGACCTGTCTGCTGAATGCGAGAGCGCCCTGGATCAGGTGCGCTGTTATGCATGCATGTTAAGTAGTGAAGACTGGAAGGTGTCAACGATGTGTCCAGAAACAGGCGAAAGCTGGGGTGCTTTGTCCCTGAATGCCCACGTGCATGACTGAGGGCTCCTACTTAACATGTAAGTAGGAGCCCTCAGGGGAGGTGGAGAAGTGCGATCAGTCCGTGCGGGAAATGGCCCCGAGCTCGCGCGCCAGCCGCGCCACCGCTTCGTCGGGCGTCTGCCGCAACGCCATCAGGTCCTGCCCCACGGCCTGCACGGCGAGGCTCACCTGGTCGTAGCGCGGGCTCTTGGGGCGCGGCACCGCCGACAGCACGCTCTCGCGCAGGGTCGGCAGGTACGGATACGCGCGGACCAGCTCGGGATCCTCGTACAGCGCGGCGCGCACCGGTGGCAGCGAGCCCTCGGTCAGCACCCGCCGCTGCACCCGCTCGCTGGTCAGGTAGGAGATGAGATCGGCCGCCGACGCCGGATGGCGTGCGTGACTGCTGACGGCGAGGTTGGAGCCGCCCAGCACGCTGGTGCCGGGCCCGTCGGCCCCGGGCAGCGGCACCGCGCCGAACCGGCCCGCGACCTTCGATCCCGCCGCGCTCGCGTCCGCGTACACATACGGCCAGTTCCGCAGGAAGAGCAGCCGGCCGTCCTGGAAGGCCTTCCGGGACTCCTCCTCCTTGTAGCCGAGCGCCTCGCGGGAGATCCAGCCGTCCCGCACCCCGTCCGCGAGGAACCGCAGCCCGGTGCGCGCCGCGGCGGAGTCCACGGTGACGCGGGCGCCGTCGTCGCGCAGGATCGAACCGCCCGCCGAATGCACGGCCTCGGTGACGTTGACCGTCAGCCCCTCGTACGGGAGGAACTGGCCGGCATAGCCGTCCAGGCCGTGCCGCGGGGCGATCGTGCGCGCCTGACGGACCAGTTCGGACCAGGTCCGCGGCGGCTGCTCGCCCTCCAGGTCCAGGATGTCCTTGCGGTAGTACAGCAGGCCCGCGTTGGTGACGTACGGCACCGCGTACAGCCGTCCGTCGAAGGTCGCGGTGTCCACGACCGGCCGCAGGAAGGCGTCCAGCGGGAAGCGGCCGCGTTCGAGCGGGGAGATCCATCCGGCGGCCGCGAACTCGGACGTCCAGGCGACGTCGATGTTCAGCACGTCGAACCGGTCACGGCCCGATCGCAGTTCGCTGATCATCTGGGCCCGGGTCTCGTCGGCCGAGTCGGGCAGCTCGACGAGCGTGACGCGCTCGTCGGGACGGCTCTCGTTCCAGTCGTCGAGGAGCGGACCGAGGTAGTCGGTCAGATCGCCCGCCGTCACGAGCGTCAGAGGACCGCGGGCGTCGGAAACGGCACCTGCGTCGGGCCGGACACCGAGACCGGCGTACCCCGTCAGCACCACCGCCACCACCAGGAGAGCTCTACCCGCGGCACGCATCCACCGCATAGATTCCTCCCAGTGCACGATCCGGCTGCATCGCCGACCACCGTGGCCTATATATACCCGTTAGGCATGGGCGATACTAGACGTCCAGGCAGACGGGACGGACGGCGGCGACATCCGTCCCGGCGCCAGTGAACGGTTGACTACACAGCGGGAGGGAGGGGGAGCGAGTGCGGCTGGCGCTCCTTGCGCTCCTCACCCGTAGCCCTGCGCACGGTTACGAGCTCAAGCAGGACCTTGAGAAGCTCCTGGGCGCCGCGTACCCTCAGCCCAACGTGGGTCAGATCTACGTCACCCTCGGCCGGCTGGAGAAGAGCGGTCTGATCGAGGGCGAGGACGTCGAACAGGCGGGTCGGCCCAACAAACGCACGTACAAGCTGACGGACGCAGGGCGCGAAGCCGTACTGGCGTGGTTCGAGGACACCGCCGAGGAACCCCGGGTACGGGACGAGTTCTTCATGAAACTGGCGCTCGCACCGCAGTCGGGACTGGCCGATCCGATAGCCCTGATCAACAAGCAGCGCCGCCAGTACCTCAACACCATGCGGGACCTGTCGAAGCTGGCCGCGGCCGAGGACCGCGACAACAAGATCTCCCAACTGCTGATCGAGGGCGCCATGCTGCACCTGCAGGCCGACCTCGACTGGCTGGAACGCTGTCAGGAGGAGCTGGAATGAGCGACGACGCCACCGCCGCTCCAGCCGTGCCCACCGCCCGCCCCGCCACGCCGATCGTCCGCGCCGAGGGACTGACCAAGACCCATCACGGCGAGGGCGCACCGGTGCCCGCCGTCCGCGGTGTGGACCTCTCCGTCCAGCCCGGCGAGTTCGTCGCGGTCACCGGCCCGTCCGGAGCCGGCAAGTCCACGCTGCTGCACCTCATCGGCGGCCTCCAGCGGCCCGACGGCGGCAAGCTGTGGATCGACGGGGAGCGGGTCGACGCATACCGGGAGGCCCGCTGGGCCGTCCTGCGCCGCCGCAGCATCGGCGTCGTCTTCCAGTTCTTCAACCTCGTCTCCAACCTCACCGTCGCCGACAACGTCGAACTGCCCGCCCTGCTCGCCGGCGTCTCCCCGAAGGCCGCCCGCGACTCCCGCGCGGAACTGCTCGCCGAACTCGGTCTCGAAGGCCGCGAACGGGCCATGCCCGGAGAACTGTCCGGCGGCGAACAGCAGCGCGTCGCGCTCGCCCGCGCCCTGGTCAACCACCCCGCGCTGCTGCTCGCCGACGAACCGGCCGGCAGCCTCGACAGCAAGGGCACCCGTGAGGTGCTGCGGCTGCTCACCCGGTTCCACCAGCGCGGCCAGACGATCATGATGGTCACCCACGACGCCCGGATGGCCAGCGCCGCCGACCGCGTCATCAGCTTCTTCGACGGCCGGATAGCCGACGACGCGCAGCTCGGCGGCGGGCCCCGCCCCGGGCCGTCCGGCGGCGTCTCCGGCGTGCTCGAACTCAAGGAGTGACCGTGCGGGCCACCCTGCGCTGGGCGCAGGCCGACTTCCGCGCACACCGCGGCGAAGCCCTCTTCGTCGTCCTGGCCAGCGCCGGGGTCATCGCCTCGCTGCTGCTGGCCGGCGCGCTGTTCGGCTACGCGGCGAACCCCTGGCAGCGGGTCTTCAACCAGTCCCACGGCGCGCACATCTGGCTGCACACCCGTGCCGGTGCGGACACGGGCGCCCTGTCCGGCGTGGACGGGGTCGCGGACCTGTCGGGGCCCTACCGCACGGCGGCCACCACGGTCGAGTCCCGCGGGGCCCGGGCCGGGGTGACCCTCCGCGCGGCCCCGGAGGAGCCCCCGCGCACCGGACGGCCGGTCGTCGCCGCCGGCAGCTGGCTCGGCGCGCCCGGCGACGCAGCGCCCGGCGACCACGCCGCCGGTTCCGGCTCCGGCGCGGGTTCCGTCGTACTGGAGACCTCGGTCGCCCGGGCCCTGTGGGCGGAGCCGGGCGACACCGTACGCGTCACCGGGCCGGACGGCGCACCGCACCTGCTGCGGGTCAGCGGGACGGCCGACGTGGCCGAGCCCCGCTACCAGCCGGGCGGCGCGGCGGGCATCGGCTGGGTGCTCCCCGCCACGCTCGACCGGATCGCCCGGGGCGACACCGGACAGAGCGTGGGCCTGCGCCTGGAGGACCCCGACGACACGGACTTCATCGTCCAGCGCGCGGTCACCGTACTGGGGGCCGACCGGGTCGCAGAGGTCACCAAATGGCAGCAGGCACGCGCCGACGCGGGCGGCGACGACCGGCTGCTGGGCGCGATGTTCGGCGTCTTCGGCCTCGGTGCGCTGCTCGCCGCCGCGCTGGCCGCGTCGGGAGCGGTCGGCGCCCGCGTACGGGGCCAGCTGCGGGACATCGCCGTCCTCAAGGCGATCGGCTTCACCCCCGGCCAGGTCACCCGCGGCTTCCTCCTCCAGCACCTGGCCTTCGCGCTCCTCGGTGTCGCCCTCGGCACCGCGGCGATCGCCCTGCTCGGCGCCCGGATACCCGGGCGGATCGGGGAGGCCGCCGCCGTGTGGCAGGAGCTGCCCGGCCACACGGCGATGATGATCGGCATACCCGTCGGCGCGGTGCTGCTGATCGCGGCCTCCACCGGGCTCTCGGCCTGGCGGGCCGGACGGGTGCCGCCGGTGCCGGTGGCCCGCGCGGCGCTGCCCTCCGCCGCACCCATGACCGCGCTCGGCAAGCGGGCGCTGGGCGTCCGCGTGCCCCCCGCCCTCGTCCTCGGGTGGCGCGCGGCATTCCCCCGCCGGGGCCGGACGCTCGTAGCGGTGGCCCGGCTCGCGCTGCCGCTGGTGCTCATCACCGTCGCCCTCGTCACCTGGTCGACGCTCGACCAGTTCCGCAGCCGCCCCGCACAGATGGGGCTGGCCGCGGCACTGACCGTACGGGCCGGGCAGCCCGCCGGACCGTCGGACGCGGAACTGGAGCGGACCCTCGCCGCGGCCCCGGACGTCGCCGCCGTCCATCCCGGCGCCGAGATGGCCGCGCTCGTCCCCGGACAAACCGGGACCATCACCCTGCGCGGGCTCGGTACGGCCCGCCGGCCCTACCCCTCAGCCGTGGTGGAGGGACGCGCGGTCGCCGGACCCGACGAGGCGGTGGCCGGCCAGGGACTGCTGGACCTCCTCGGCGTACGGGTCGGCGACTGGGTGCGGATGACGGTCGGCGGACGGCCGCAGATCCTGCACCTCGTCGGCCGCACCATCGAGCCCGAGTCCGGCGGCCGGGTGATCACCACCACCCTCGACGCCCTGCGCGAGCGCGACCCGCGGCTGCGGCCCGCCTACCACGCCCTGGAGCTGCGCGCGGGGGCGGACCCGCGGGCCGTCGGCGGAGCCCTCGCCACGGTGGCCGGCGGCACCCTGGAGATCCGCGAGACGCCCAACCCTGCCGACCGGCTGGAACCGGCCCGCGGGGTGATCGGCGCCCTGATCGCCGTACTGGCCCTCATCGGCCTGATCGAACTGCTGACCCTGATCGGCACGGGCGTGCGCGACCGGGGCCGCGACCTGCTCGCACTGAAGGCGATCGGGCTCACGCCCCGGCAGATCGGGGCGATGATCGTGACAGCCGCCGGCCTGACCGCCCTCGCGGCGGCGCTGGTGGGCACGGCGGTCGGCGTTCTGACCGGCACCTGGCTGGTGGACACCCAGGGCGCGTCGAGCGGGATCGGCGCGGGGATCGCCCAGCTGCCGCCGCTGCCGGTACTGCTGACCGTGATCGTCGGCGCGGTCCTGGGCGCGGTCGCGGCGGCGGCGCTCCCGGCCACCCGGGCGGCCCGGCGCCGCCTGGCGGACTCACTCAGCGAAACCCTCTGACTCCCGGCCTCCCGCCTGCGGGTGGGAGGGGGAGGGATGCCGGTGGTAGGCCTTGTTGGCGATGCGCCAGCCGCCGCCGGCACGGACCAGCAGGAAGACGTCGGTGAACGTGTCCGCGCCGTGCGAGAGCGTCATGGTCGCGGTCGCCACCGTGCCGTGGACATCGACGGTGTCGATGCGGCGGGACCGCGCCGGCTCGTCGGAGGCCGGCCGGCCCGGGAAGAGCGCGCAGTAGGAGTCCAGGGGCCACGAGACGAAAACGCCGTCCCGGATCCCTTCGACGTGGGCGGTGGGCAGGAACGCGTCCCGGAAGTGGGCGGGGTCGCCGGTGGCGTGGCCGCGGACGTAGGCGCGGAGCGGTTCGAGGACGGCGTCGTGCACGGCGGGGACCGTGGCGGCAGCGGCGATGTCGGACTCGGGGCCGGCCGGGCTGCCGGCCAGCTCGGCCGCGCTGCGCAGCGGGGCGCCGGACGCGCCGGCCAGCAGAGCCATGTCCTTGGCCAGCGCACCGACGGTGAACTCGGCCGTGGCCGGGGCCACGCCTGTTTCCGTGGCCGGTTCGACGGTCAGGAAGGGACGTTTGCGGGCGACGAGCCTGCCGAGGTGGCCGAGTTCGAGGACGTCCAGCGCCTGAGCGCGGGGCAGGCCGAGGGCGTCGGACTGCTGCAATGCGTCGCGCAGTACGAGGACGGCGCCGGCCAGGCCGCTGTTGGCGATCAGCTTGAGCGAAGCGGCTGTGGCGGCGTCGCCGTCGACGCGCCGCACGGTGCCCAGAGCTTCCAGGACGGGTCGGACCCGGTCGAACGTGTCCCGGTCCGCAGCGGCCAGGATCCGGAGGGTGCCCGTGGTGGCAGCGGGCACGGAGCCGAGCACGGGCGCGTGGACGTAGTACGGGCCGAACTGCCGGGCCAGCTCGGCTGCTTCGGCGGGAGCGATGGTGCTGGTGTTCAGCACGATCGTGTCGGTGCGCAGCGAGCCGCGGACGTCTTCGAGCACCTGGCGGCAGGCCGGACCGTCGAACAGCGCCAGGAGCACGACCTCGGCCTTCGCGACTGCCCCCTGCGGATCGGCGGCCGTGCGGGCGGCGCCCGACGCAGGCCGTCCGGAGCGTGTCCAGCCGACGACGTCCCAGCCCTCGGCAGCCAGTCGTGCCGCGATCGCGTCGCCCATGCGTCCCAGGCCGAGAACGGCGATGGTGTGCGGTGAGTTCATGACCGCCACACTCGTGCACGGCGCGCATTGCGACAAGCGAAGATCTCGCAGGTCAGGCATGCGTGAGCCGCATACCTGCTGAGGCTGCCGGCTGATCCGTGCCGGTGCCGCACGGCTGACGGGGCGTCGGAAACGACAAAGGCAAGGAGAACGCTCTCCTTGCCACTCTCAACTTATAGCGCGACCGGGGGCTTGCCGCAAGGGCCGGGGCAGGGCGCAAAATCGTCGACCTGAGCCCTGACCGCCTTGGAGGCAGCGCAGTGAACGAGCAGTACGTGTGGGACTTTCACCAGGTGGACGAGACCCAGGTCGCGATCGTCGGCGGCAAGGCCGCACACCTGGGTGCGCTGTCGCGCATCGAGGGGGTGCACGTGCCCGGTGGCTTCTGCGTGACCACGAAGGCCTTCCGGCGGATCATCGATACGACACCCTCGGTCGGCGGTCTGCTCGACCGGTTGGCGCACGTCACCCCGGGCGACCGGGAAACGATCCGCATGCTGAGCGCGCAGATCAGGCGGGCCGTCGAAGCGGCTCCCGTCCCGGACGATCTCGCGTCGGAGATCACCCGAGCACTCGCCCGGTCCGGCGAAGGGGCCGCCGCCTACGCCGTACGGTCCAGCGCCACGGCGGAGGACATGCCGACGGCCTCCTTCGCCGGCCAGCAGGACACCTATCTGAACGTCGTGGGACCGGCGGCGGTCCTCCGGCACATCAGCCGTTGCTGGGCCTCACTGTTCACGGAACGTGCCGTGACCTACCGCCTCCGGCACGGTATCGATCACCGCACGGTCCACATGGCCGTCGTCGTCCAGCGGATGGTCTTCCCCGACGCGTCCGGCATCCTCTTCACGGCCGACCCGGTCACGGGTCACCGGAAGGTCGCCACCGTGGACGCAGGCTTCGGCCTCGGAGAGGCTCTGGTCTCCGGCCTGGTGAACCCGGACGTCTTCACGGTGCGCGACGGTGAGGTCGTCTCGCGTGCGATCTCCGCCAAGCAGCGCGCCGTGACCGCCCTGCCGGGAGGCGGTACGCAGGAGGTGGCGATCGAAGCGCGGCGGCAGGAGGAGCCGGCACTGACGGATGCGCAGGCTGTACGGCTGGTGGCGCTCGGGCGGCGGATCGAAGCGCATTTCGGGTGTCCGCAGGACATCGAATGGTGCCTGGTGGACGGTGACTTCCGGATCGTGCAGAGCCGGCCGATCACCACGCTCTTCCCCGTCCCGGAGAGCGGCGACCGGGACAACCACGTCTATGTCTCCGTCGGCCACGGGCAGATGATGACCGACCCCATGAAGCCGCTGGGGTTCTCCATGTGGCAGCTGACCGCGCTGGTGCCGATGCACGAGGCCGGCGGCAGGCTGTTCGTGGACGTCACACAGCGGCTGGCATCGCCCACGAGCCGCGCCGCCCTCCTGGACGCCCTCGGGAAAGGCGATCCGCTGATCAGGGACGCACTGGAGACCGTCCTCGACCGCGGGGACTTCGTACCGCCGCTCCCCGACCCGGACCCCGCAGGGCCGCCGCCCGGCCCGGCGCCCGCCCCGATCGAGACCGATCGGGCCGTCGTCGGCCGCCTGATCGAGCGCAGCCGGACCTCCCTCGCGGCCCTGGAGCGCGAGATCAGGACGAAGAGCGGACCGGCGCTCTTCGACTACCTGCTGGAGGCGTTCGAGGAGCACAAGCGCTTCGTCGGCGATCCACTGAGCATGCAGGCGATCACGGCGGGCATGGAGGCCACCTGGTGGCTCAACGACAAGCTGGGGGAGTGGCTGGGCGAGAAGAACGCCGCGGACACACTGACGCTGTCCGCCCCCGACAACATCACCTCGGAGATGGGACTGGCGCTGCTCGACGTCGCGGACGTCGTCCGCCCGCTGCCCGAAGTCGTGGCATTCCTCAGGGGCGTCGAGGACGACGACCACTTCCTGGAGGAGCTCGCGAAGCTCACCGGCGGGCCCGAGGCGCGTGACGCCATCGAGGCCTACCTCGACCGGTACGGCATGCGCTGCGTCGGCGAGATCGACATCACCAGGCCGCGCTGGCGCGAACGCCCCGGCGCGCTGGTGCCCGCGATCCTGGACAACGTACGCAACTTCGAACCGGGCGCCGCCGAGCGGCGTTTCGAGCTCGGGCGGCAGAGGGCGCGGCAGAAGGAGCAGGACGTGCTGGCACGCCTGCGCACCCAGGCGGACGGGGACCGGAAGGCCGAAGAGACCAAGCGGATGATCGACCGGGTCCGCACCTTCATCGGGTACCGGGAGTACCCCAAGTACGACATCGTCAGCCGCTACTCCCTCTACAAGCAGGCCCTTATGGGCGAGGCCGAGCGCCTGGTACGGGCGGGCCTGCTCAGCGAGCGGGAGGACGTCTTCCACCTCACCTTCCAGGAGCTCCACGAGGTGGTGCGCTCGAACGGGACGGTCGATCCGCAGCTCGTCCAGCAGCGCGAGGAGGCGTTCCGGGCGCACCACGCGCTCACCCCGCCCCGGGTGCTCACCTCGGACGGTGAGGCCCTCACCGGGGAGTACCGCCGGGACGACGTGCCGCCGGGCGCGCTGGTCGGCGTACCGGTCTCGGCCGGGACCGTCGAGGGGCGGGCCCGTGTCGTCCTCGACATCGCGGAGGCCGATCTCGAAGCGGGCGACATCCTGGTCACAGCCTTCACCGACCCCAGCTGGTCGCCCCTCTTCGTCGGGATCGCGGGCCTGGTGACCGAGGTGGGGGGCCTGATGACCCATGGCGCGGTGATCGCCCGGGAGTACGGCCTGCCGACGGTGGTCGGAGTGGAGGGGGCCACCCGCCTGATCAGAGACGGTCAGCGGATCCGCGTGCACGGGACCGACGGGTTCGTCGAGATCCTGCCCTGACGGCCGCGGTCCGGTCTTCTCGCCGGCGAAGTTCCCACGGCCGCGTGCCCGTCGCCGATGGGGCGGCAAGAGGCATACGCAGAAGTCGATTTGACCAAGCCATGCCATTCATTTGATCATTTGCTGTTCCCTGTAAGCGAAGACGAAGGAGCACCATGCGCGTCAGCGCCGCACGCCGTCTCTCCGCCCTGGCCGTCACGGCCGGACTGACCCTCTCCGCAGCCCTCTGCGCCGCATCCCCGGCCTCGGCCGCCGCCATCACCTGCCGGGAGCAGGGCGGCGAGCTGTACGTCACCCAGTCCTCGGCGCCCGTGCGCACGACCTACTACGAGACCGGCCGGGTCGTCGACACCGTCTACCGGACGAACCGGCTCAACTTCACCAAGCAGTGCACCAACTCGAAGGGCAACCTCTGGTACTGGGTCGACCGGACCTACGGCGTGA
This sequence comes from Streptomyces yangpuensis, assembly GCF_024666385.1. Taxonomy (NCBI): domain Bacteria; kingdom Bacillati; phylum Actinomycetota; class Actinomycetes; order Kitasatosporales; family Streptomycetaceae; genus Streptomyces; species Streptomyces yangpuensis. The sequence goes on along the minus strand of NZ_CP102514.1, from coordinate 218,444 downwards.
AGGACGGCTGGATCTACTCGGGCAACGTCGCCCGTATCTGATCCCTGCGCAAGGCGTTCAGCGGTCCTCCTCGGGGCCGGGCCGGGTGTCGAAGTTGCCGTACCCCTTGAGCTGGTGCGGCTTGAGGCGGCCCCCGGAGCCGGGGTCCGGCCCGGGGTCCGGTTCGGGGCCCGGCTCCCGGCCCGAGGGCTTATCCGTGTGAAGAGGGCCGCTGTCGCGGGCCTGGATGCGCCGCCCCCGGGCGAACGCGATCAGCAGGAAGGCCACGATGGCCACCCCGACCAGCAGAAATACCCAGATCATCGCATTGTTCATGTACTGCGTTTACCCAGCAGCTCGTCGTCATGCAGAGGCGCCCCGAATGGCGGAACGGTCCGACTATGCGGGCGGAGCCGTCCGCCCTATGGGCAGGATGCCGGCGTAGGGCGAAGTCGCTGTCGGACGGCGTGTTCCCGTCGCCTTCTGACCGAGAACACGGGTATACCTCTTATCGGGGGAAACTTTCCCGTTCGGTCGACCGTTCACGTACCTGTGGGGTGGGCGACCGCCCTTCCCGCTCCACACCTCGACGGCTTCGCCCGGCACCCCCCCGCCGGGTCGGGGCCCGGCCCCGACCAGCCCTCCCCCCCCCCGGCTGGTCGGGGCTCTTCACTGTCCTTCGCCACCCGGCCCGCGCGTGTTCACGTCCCCCGGGGGCTGATGGAGTACCACCGGCTGGCCAGCCGTGCCAGGCCAGAGGCAGGGGGCTGTGCGTTCGGTGCTCACAAGGGTGCGGAGAGAAGCGTCGGCCACGGTGGTGCAAGAGTGACGGCGGGAGGAGCCGACGTGCGACAGATGCGCAGGGCGCCCACTATGAGCGGGTATCCCGGATCCTCTTCGTTGTCAGGAGTACACCCATGCTCGAACGCACGATGCGCAAGGACCGCACCGAAGTCACCTTCGTCCTGCCCGTGGACGTCCCGCCCGGTCCGGTGAGTGTGGTGGGCGACTTCAACGACTGGCAGCCCGGAGCCCATCCCCTCAAGGACCGCCAGGACGGCAAGCGCGCCGTGACCGTCGAGCTGCCGGGCGAGAACACCTACGCCTTCCGGTACCTGGCGGCCGGGGACTACTGGTTCAACGACGAGGGAGCCGGCGACCGGGACGGCCCGAACAGCCGCCTGCACACGTAACGCTGCCGCCTCGGGAGCAGGGCGAACGACGTTGACCTCGCCGGACGCCCGGCCCCCCCACCGCCCACCCGCCCGGGCCGCGCGCACCCCGCCGCGGGCGCGCGGATACTCGTACGGGACCGGGGGCCCGGCTCTCCGCCGCGCTGCTCAGGGAAGGCCCGCAGCGCTTCCGTACGGGAACCCCCGACCGGGGGCGCGGGCACGGACTTGGGCTGACCATCGCGCTCGGGCAGGAACGCCGGAGGACCCACTCGCGCGGCGGGGAGCCGATGGTCCCGGAACTGGTGGAGCACGCCCCGGCTGCAGCCCACGGCCGACGGGTGGACGAGCATGGCAGCGCAAGAATGTACCGATGGCCCGCCCGTCCACCTTCGTCCAGGGGAGCATCGCATGACCACCGTGACAGGCATCGATGCCCGCGGTACGCAGCACTGTGAGACGACCGCACTGGGGCTGCTGCTCCGGCACCAGGGAATCGACCTGTCCGAGCCCATGCTGTTCGGTCTCGCCTCTGGCCTGTCCTTCCTCTACTGGGACGGCAAGAACATGGAGTTCCCCTTCCTCGGAGGGCGGGTCAGGCCCTTCGAGGTCACTCGAAACCTGGCCGCCAGGCTCGGGTTGCAACTCCAGGTCCAGGAGACCACCTCCCCGCGCAAGGCATGGGACGTGGTGGCGGCCTCGATCGACGCCGGCCACCCCGTAGGACTCCAGCTCGACAGCTACCACCTGGACTACTTCGGCTCGAAAGTCCACTTCGGCGGCCACATCGTCGCCCTGTACGGCTACGACGACCGCTCCGCCTACCTGGTGGACACCGAGCAGCAAGGCGGAGCGGTCTCCACCAGCCTGTCCAGCCTTGCCCGGGCGAGGGCCGCGCGCGGTCCCATGAGTGCCAAGCACCGGTCCTTCACCCTCACCGCCGCGACGAACATGCGCGCCCCGCACGGACAGATCATCCCGGCCATAGCCGCCTGCGCCGAGGCCTTCCTCAACCCGCCCATCGCCAATCTGGGCCACCGAGGCATCGAGAAGGCCGGCAGGCTGGTACGTACCTGGCTTCAGCGCACCGAGAATCCTCAGCGGGACCTGCCCCGAACGGCTCTGCTGATGGAGAAGGCCGGCACGGGCGGTGCCCTGTTCCGCAACCTCTACCGCGACTTCCTCGCTGAATGCACCGGTCTGCTCGACAGCAGCCACCTGCGTACCGGCCACACGTTGTACGCCGAGGCAGCCGTCCTGTGGACGGAAGCAGCGGCATTGATCAAGGAGGCTGGTGAAGCCGGCGAGGCCCAATACCTCGCCGAGGCCGGCTCGGTCATGGGCGATCTGGCACGTATCGAGTACGAGGCCATGCATGCGCTCAGACGCCTCGAGAGCGCCTGAGCGGCAGGACGCGCGGGCTGGGGCGCGCGGGCCGGATGGGTCGTGGCGCGGCTGGGTCGCCGCAGGGCGGCGCCACTTCCTACTGGGCGCGGTGGGGCTGGTGCGGGGTCGCCCGCAGCCTGGTCGTGGCGGGGAGGGTCCGGCCCACCGTCCGGCGGGCGCGTTTCAGCGGCCCGTCGCACAGTGCCTGGAGGGCCTGGGCGGGCTCGGCGTCGGGGGTGAGGGTGAGGTCGATGTGCGCTTCAGGGCGGCGGGACGAGCCGTCCACGCGCGCCCGTGCCCGCCGGACCCCCGGCAGGTGCCCGGCGTCGGCGGCCATGGCGTCGCTGAGGGCGCCTTCGCGCAGTTCCACGCCGTCCAGCGCCGGGTCTCCCACCGACAGCTCGCCCGGGTGGGTGCGGTGCAGTTGTGCCAGCAGCCACCACAGGGCGAGCAGGACGGCGACGGCCAGCACGGCGATCACGGTGGGCCACCACCAGATCTCCTCGGTCCAGCGGGTGCGGTCGGCGTCGTCGAGCAGGACGTCCTGGGGGGTGGTGAGGGGCCAGCCCGCGGGTGGTGTCAGGCGCAGGTGCCGGTACAGGCCGAAGCCGCCCGCCAGTACCAGGAGAGCCGTGCCCAGCATGAGGATGCCCGTGAGGGCCAGCAGGACTCGGTTGATGGCGGATTTCCTGTGCATGGGGTCTCCTCTTCCCTCGGCCCTTACGGCGGCTCAGGGCCGACGCGGGCGTACCCGGACTCGGAGGGACGGACGGTGGGCGAGGGCGAGCCGGTCGAGTTCCTCCAGCAGCGAGGTGCGCACATCGGCCCGGACGTCCGCGGGGGCGCGGAACCGTACGTCCGCACGCGCCGTAGCGCGCTTCCGGGAGAACCGGACCCTCGCGGCGCTGACCCCGGGGACGCGCATCGCAGCATCACGCATCCGTAGTTCCGCGGCCTTGCGGTCCAGGACGGCGTGCATCTGGGCGCCGGGGGTCTTGAGCGGCAGGCGGTGGCGCAGGCCGGGGGTCAGGGCCAGGACGATGAGCCAGAGGCCCAGGGCGGCGAGGACGGCGCCGCCGGCCTGTATGAAGGTGTCGTCCAGCGGGCGGGAGGCCAATTCGTCGGCCAGGTGCCTGCGCCAGGCTGCGGCCGGCTGGCCGGCCCGCACCCTGATGACGTCGACCAGAAGGGTGCCGGCCGCGACCGCGACGGCCAGGGCCGTGAGCGCGGCGGGGATCCGGCGCTCGGACCACAGCCGCCGGGAGATCGACTGCGGTCCGGTCGTCGGAGGCTGTTCGGCCGTCGGAGGCTGTTCGGTCGGCAGTCCCACCGTGCGAGAAGTGACACCGTCCGCCGCTGGGACTCGGTCCTTCTCCGCCGAAGGGTGGTGGTCGCGTTCCATGCCGGCTCTCCTTCCCGGGCCCGGGTGGCTGCGGCTCACCGCACGCGGCGGTGTTCCGGGCCGTCGGCGGCAGCGAGGTGCTCGATGGCGAGGGTGACTTCGGTGACGTGCATCCCCGTCAGACGGGCCACCCGCTCCCTGACGTGGTGCTGTACGTGGCGGGCGGCGTCGGCCAGGTCGAGCGGGTAGGGCAAATCCAAGGCCAGCCGCAGCCGCGCGGCCCCGCCGCCCGTGGTGGCCGAAGCGTGCGGTGACGTCAGTGCCGCCGGAGCGGCTGGGGCCGCCGGGAGGGTGGCCAGTGCCTCCTGTGCGGCGCGGGCCGCGATGCGGGCGACGACCTTGTCCGGTATGACCGTGGCCCCGCGTTCGGCCGCCGGCGGGACCGGGCGGGTTGAGCCGGCCGGGCCTTGACGGAGGGCGGCTGCGGAGTGCGAGGTCATTGCCGGTTCCGCGAACGCGTGAAGTCGGACAGCTCCAGGTCGCCCTGCAGCATACGGCCGAGGATCAGGCCCACCAGGCCCAGGAACGCCACGAGCAGGAACGCCCAGAAGCCGCCGAAGAATGCGGCGAACCCCAGGGCCATTCCAGCCAGCAGGCCCGTGGTTGCTGCGCTCATTTCACTCACCTGAATTTCCGTCGGTTGGCGTGGAGGAGGTCACTGCACGCGTCCTGCGTCTTCGTCGTTGTCGTCTTCCTCGTCGGGCAGGTGGACGTCGGCGACGGCGATGTTGACCTCGACGACCTCCAGGCCGGTCATGCCTTCCACGGCTGTGATGACGCTGGTGCGGACGTCGGCGGAGATGTCCACGATGGGGACGCCGTACTCCACGACGACGTCGAGGTCGACGGCGGCCTGGCGTTCGCCCACCTCGACCTTCACCCCGCGGGAGACGTTGGGGCGGCCGCCGGAGACCTTGTCGGTCACCGCGCCGAGCGTGCGGGCCATGCCGCCGCCGAGGCTGTGGATGCCCGGTACCTCACGGGTGGCCATGCCGGCGATCTTCTCGACCACACTGTCCGCGATGGTCGTACGGCCCCGCGTCTCGGGCGCCGTGCCGGGGCCGGTCCGGCCGGTGAGGGTCCTGCCCACCGCCGGTGAGTCGCTCCCGCCCGAGGCGGGGCTGCTGATGTCCGACATGAGGACCTCCCCAGGGTGTACGTCCGGGGCGCCGGTGCGGTGCCCTCATCTGTTGGACACCCCGCGCGAACATTCCTCACGCGGCCCGCCGCACCGGCCTACGCTTGAGGAGTACGTACGGAGGCGGCGGCAGGCGCCTCCGGCAGGAAGCGAGCGGCCGATGAGCAACCGGATGGGCACCTCGCCCCAGCCCGCCGTAGGCCTCCCCCCGCACCGGGCCCCGCCGCCGATCCGCGGAGCCGGCGATGTGGGCGTGAAGCAGGACACCCCCAACACCCCCAAGACGGCCGACACTGCCGACGCTGCCGACTCACTGGATGACGGCCTGCTGGCGGTACGGGCCGCGGAAGGGGACGAGGACGCCTTCGCCGTCCTCGTCCGCCGGCACAGCAGCCGAATGCTCGCCCTCGCCCGGCATCTGCTCGGCAGCCGCACGGACGCCGAGGACGCGGTACAGGACGCCTTCCTCAGTGCGTGGCGACGCCTGCCGGAGTTCCAGCACACGGCTTCGTTCGGCACCTGGATGTACCGCATCGTGACGAACCGCTGCCTCAGCACCCTGCGCCGCCGTACACGTCCCCTCCCTTTGGACGCCATCCCTGAACCCGCCGCCACGGGCTCGGACAGCTCACCACCCCACGTGGCCGAGATCGACGCGGCGACGGCCGCCCTGACGGCGGCCCTGCAAAAGCTGAGCCCCGAGCTTCGGGTGTGCTGGGTCCTGCGGGAACTGCACGGCCTGCACTACGACGAGATTGCCCACGTGACGGGCAGCAGCGAACAGACCGTGCGCGGCAGGCTCTTTCGCGCGCGACGCGCTTTGACGGAGGCGATGCGTCCATGGCGCTAGACGAACCGCGCCCGGCCTCGGACGACGAGTCCACGACCAGCGGCGCCGTGCCGGCCGGAACACCTCTGCCTGCCGAAGCCGAGCTGCTGGCGGGTGCAGAGCTTCTGCCCTGCGGGCGTCCGCTCGGCCGTGCCTGGCAACGGGCACGCGACGCGGGCGGAGCGCCGGATCCGCACAGCAGCCACTGCCCCCACTGCCGCGGGGCCATCGAAGGGCTCACGGCCCTGGACCGGGCCACCCGCGCCCTGCGCGGGCAGGAACAGCCCGACGGCCACCACCTCGCCACCCGCATCATCAACGCGGTACGGACCGAAGTACGGCTGGGTCCCATGCTGCTCCTCGACGACCCCGACCATGACCTGCGCATCGCGGAGAGCGCCGCCGCGAAAGTGCTGCGCAGGGCCGCCGACACCGTCCCCGGCATTCGCGCCGCCAGCTGCCGCATCACCGCCTCGGAGAGCGGCGCAGCGACGCACGTCGTCACCATCACGGTGGCGGCAACGCTCGACCGGCCGCTGCGCGGACGAGCCGAGGCACTGCGCGAAGCCGTGCTGCACAGTGCCGAGCACGTTCTCGGCCTGGCCGTCACCGCCGTCCACGTGGAGATCAACGCCGTGCTGGACCTCTCGCCCGTACCGAGCGACGACCGGTCCGGGGTGGGGGACCGATGACCACCGCCGAGCGGGAGGGTGTCCAACGGACCGCGGCGCGAGCCGCCCTCGGCGTTCGGGATGTGGTCGCACTCCAGCCGGCACTCGCCGAACGGCTGGCGCTGGCAGCGTGCCGCGTGTTCGAAGCTGTCGGATCGGGGGCTGCCAGAGCCCCCGTGGGGGCCGGTGTCCGCTGCGAGATCGCCCCGGACGGCGTTTGGCACCTGGAGGTTCGCTGCATCCTCGACGAGGACCACCGTGTCGTCGACGTGGCCCGACGGGTCCGCGCAGACGTCAAGGCGGCGGTCAGCACCTACCTGGCCCAACACGATGCCGCACGGCCACTCACCGTCAGGGTCGTCGTGAGCGTCACACGCACCATCCGGCCCGCCGCCCGGGAGACGGCGTAGGGGGGTGTCCGGCGGATCAGGCAAGATCCGGAAGAGACACCTGGCTGTCTGCCCGGACTCTCCGTGAGCCCGTCCGGCGTACGGATCGGTCAAAGCGATCATCCACCGGTTCCGGCGTAGGCGCCGGGAGCAGCCCGAGTATGTCCAGCAGCCGCGCCAAGTCCTGAGGATCGGTGGCGCGGGCGGCTACGGCTCGGCGGGCAGCCGCGCGGCCTGTCGGCGCGCCAAGCGCCAGCAAGGACGGATCGTCACAGCCGAAGGGGTCTTTCACCCGACCGATCTCAGCACGGACACCGCGGCAGCGCACGCGGACGAGTCCGGTTCGCCGTGCGAAGTCGCGGTCCGAGAAGCTGCCGTCCTGCGGGGGTGGGGCCGCCGGGCGGGACGTCACAGACGCTGATGAGGAAGGCCGCGACGCGACGCGCCGGCATCCGCCCGCGTGGCCCGACATCTTCCTCGCCACGGCTGCGCTCACCCGTGCGCGTGGTCTCCCCCTCGCCTGAAGCAGTGCCTGCAACCGGCCCGTCTCGTCGGTGAGTTCGGCCCCGCCTGATCACGTCTCAGGAGCAGCCGAGCCCAGGTCCCGCAGACGCACCGTAGCGGTGGGTGCGCCGCTGCGGTGCGTCGGTGAGAGCAGCAGCATGAGGAGGCCGCTCAGCGCGAAGTTCGGTGCGCGGTCAGCTCGTGAGGCGGCTGGTCCCGTCGAGCCGGCTGTCGACGCTGCCGTCATTGACCGTGACGTCGGAGCGCTGAGGAACCACCGCCGATTGCGCTCCGTGGCTAAATGGTGCGGTATGTGACTGTTGGTGGCAGCGTAGGCGGTGGAACATCCCCCAGCTTTCGATGGAGTGCGTGATGAGCGGTATGCAGGACAAGCGTCAGCAGCCGGGCAAGGGCCGCGAGGAGCAGGAGCACCTGCAGCGCCGGCGCCCGGGCCAGGACGAACCGCAGGACCGGCAGGGCCGCCCGAACCACGAGCGCGGCCGCCAGGACCCCACGCGTGAACGCGAGCAGGAGATGGACGACGACATGCGTGACGGCGTGCTGTAGCGCGCCGTCGCGTAGTGGGCCCGCCCGTGGTGCACCCTCGGGCGGGCCCTGCCATGCCACGTCCTTGCAGCTTGTCGATGATGCCTGTCAGTAGTCGCCCGTACGCTCAGGCCCGTGAACATTGACGATCTTGAATGGCAGTCGCGGACACTCGGAGGGATATCTCCCCGCCTGGTCAGCATGCTCGTGGAGCGGGGTGAGGTGGAGCTGCTGGTTCTTGCCGCTTCGGAGCTGGGGGAGTGGTTCTGTGCCCAGGCGGCGGCTCGCGAGCTGTCCCGGGCGGGCGAGGTCGAGCGGGCCCTGGGCGTGCTGGAGCCGTTCATCGAGGCTGGGTGGAACCGGGCGCGCTGGGAGAGGGCCGAGGTCCTGCTCAAGGCGGGGAGGGCGCAGCAGGCACTGGACGCCGTCCGTCCAGACGAGGAAGGCCTCGCCTCGGAGTCGGTGTGCCACGACTTCGCAGAACTGCTGGCCAAGGCGGGCAGGCTGAACGAAGCGATCATCGTACTCAGGCCGCATCTGGACAGGGAGTGGATTCTGTCCACTCTCGTCGAGCTGACAGAGGGCCAGGGCTGTGATGAGCAGGTCCTGGAGCTGATCGCGCCGCGAGCTCAGCGGGCCCGCAGCGCCCGCGGCCAGGAGCGATGGAATTTCAGCCTCAGTAACGCGCAGGACCTCGAAGCCCAGGTCCTGGAGCGTGCGGGACGGGTCGATGAGGCCGTACGGATGCTTGGGGCGGATATCGCGGCCGGCCACTTCATCGCTCAGAACACGCTGATCGCCTACGCCGAGCTCCTGCGGCGCCATGGGCGTGTGGAGGAGCTGCGCGTGCTGGGCACCGGCGAGCGTGCGGGCGAGACGCTCGCGTACTACGCGCGGGCACTCGAAGACGACGGGCAGGCAGGTGAGGCCGAGGCTGTGCTGCGGCGTTTCATCGCAGCCGCCGAGTATCCGGACCGGTTCCGCTGGCCTCTGATCGAACTGCTGGGCCGCCAAGGTCGGTTCGAGGAAGCCATTGAGGTGGGTCGCCCGACGTTCGATTACCACGATAGCTGCCTTTTCGAGGGCGTCATTCACCTGCTGCATGAGGCAGGCCGGCTCGACGATGCACTTGCGCTCCTCGACGAGAGCAGTGCTGAGTTCGTTGAGGAGCACTCGTCCTGGTTCAGCTCGAACCGGATCTGGCTGCTGGGCGAAGCCGACCGGTACGAGGAGGCCCTCGCCTACGCGGGGACGCTGCCACCGGACATCTACGGCCTAACGGTCAGCAAGGCGTGGATCCTCGGTGGGATGGGGCGCGTTGAGGAGGCCCTCGCCCTGCTGCGAACGGACACCGAGGTGCGGCCGTCGGAAGTGGCCGAGCTGCTCATCCGGCATGGCCGCGCCGCTGAAGCCATCGCCGGAATGCCCTCCCTCGCCGAACAGCATGCGGCCAGCCGACGGCGTGATGCGGCCGCGCAGGCCGACCGGGGCCCCAACGATCCTCCCTTCTAGAGCGGCGGGCTCTGCTGCACCGGGCTGCGGGTGGCCGTCGGCGTATGGAGGGCACGGGATCGCACCCTCGATACGCCGACGGCGGGCTTTGCGGCGGGGGATGAACCAGAGGCGAATCCGGGCGTCAGACCTGGCCGCGCCAGGCACCCGTCTCACTGCCGCGGTCCTCGATGTACTCCTTGAACCGCTTCAGGTCGCCCGTGATCCGCCGCTTGACGAAGCCCAGCTTGTCGCCGACGTTCTCCGCGAAGCCGGCCGGGTCGTAGTCGAGTTGCAGCATCACCTTGGTCCTGTTGTCGGCGAGGTGGTGGAAGGTGACGACGCCGGCCTGCTTCACGTCGCCGCCCAGGGTGGTCCAGGCGACGCGCTCGTCGGGAATCTGCTCGGTGATCTCCGCCTCGAACTCCTTGGTCACCCCGCCGATCTTCGCGACCCAGTGCGTCATGGTGTCGGTGCGCTGGTCAATGCGCTCCACGCCCTCCATGAAGTGCGGGAACGACTCGAACTGCGTCCACTGGTTGTACGCGGTCCGTACGGGGACATCGACCTCGATCGATTCTTCGACCTGCGACATGAAGCGTCCTTCCTCTCACCGGCCGGCAGTACCCGGCCGTATCCGGGGAGCCCTTCCCCTGCAAGCGCCCCTGCCCGGCTTCAGCGCGTCCATGACCCTCGAACCGAGGCAGTCGGAATCTGGTACCAGCTCCCGTCGGCGCGCTGGTCGGGTGGTGCGATGAATGTGCGGACGGCGCTGAGCGGGGCAGGCCGTGCGGGGCCGGGAGGCGCACAGTGCGGTGGCGGGAGGAAGAGGAGGAGCCCTACCCGGCCAGGGAGACCAGCCTTCGGTATTCGAGCTGGTTCGCGCGCCTCGCGGTCAGGTGGACGCGAACGTCGGTGAGATGTTCCTTGAGCGCCGTGAACCCGGCCGTGTAGGTGTCCTCCTGCTCCCCGGCGGCGGGCGGCATCCAGAAGATCAGGAGCTGCGCGTGCTTCCTCGTGCCCTCCGGACTGGCGAAGGCCAGCTCGTGCAGGACCAGGCGCGGCTCGTCCACCGGCAACGCCTGCACCAGCTCCTCATGGGTCAAGTTGCCCTCGGCCTCCGCAATCAGCACGTCCGGCGCATCCGAGCAGCGCAGGGTCACCGTGTTGATCTCCCGCTTCTCCCGCAGGTGCTGCAGGGCGGTGAGCAGGGCTTCCGACAGGCGGATGGGACCTTTCACGGTGACTCACCTCGGTCAGGGAGCATGCCGGTCCGGGACGGCTCCTGGTGGGCGTCTGTCCCGCCCGTCGCCGGGATAAACCCGCCGGTGAGGCGGCCCGGCCCGGCTTTCCCGGGGGTGGTGCATGAGACGGCCGTGAGAGGAAAGCCGCCCGGTATGAAACGGACACCGAACCCCCAGCACGACGCCCGCGAGCCCACCAGGGCCGGGCCTGACGACGTGGGCCCCGACCGGCAGGTCGAGGAGCGGGCCCCGGACCAGCTCTCGCAGATGCCCAAGCGGTCGTGGAAAGCGGTGCTGCGCGGCACGCTGAAGGAGTTCCAGGACGACGAGCTCGCCGACCGAGCCGCAGCGCTCACCTACTACGGTGTGCTGGCCCTCTTCCCGGCGCTGCTGGTGCTGGTCTCCCTGCTCGGTATCGCAGGAGAGTCGGTGACCGCGCAGGTCCTGGACAACCTGCAGAAGCTGACCCCCGGCTCGGCGCGCGACGTGATCACCGATGCGGTCCGGCAGCTGCAGGGCAACGCCGGCATCGGGTCCCTCGTGGCGCTCGTCGGTCTGGCCGTCGCCGTCTGGTCGGCTTCCGGGTACGTCGCCGCGTTCATCCGGACCTCGAACGCCGTCTACGACATGCCGGAGGGCCGCCCGGCGTGGAAGGTCCTGCCGCTGCGTCTGGCGCTGACGCTCACGCTGATGGTCCTGGCCGTGGTCAGCGCCCTGATCGTGGTGTTCACCGGCGGTCTCGCCCGGCAGGCGGGTGCCGCTCTCGGGGTCGGCGACACGGCGATGACGGTGTGGTCGATCGCGAAGTGGCCGGTCCTGGTGCTGCTCGTCACCATCATGATTGCGATCTTGTACTGGGCGGCACCGAACGCCAAGGGCCGCGGATTCAAATGGATCACGCCGGGGAGTTTCCTGGCCCTGGTGATCTGGATGATTGCCTCGGCGGGCTTTGCTTTTTACGTGGCGAACTTCGGCTCGTACAACAAGACGTACGGCACGCTCGCCGGCGTCATCGTGTTCCTGATCTGGCTGTGGATCACCAACCTGGCCATCCTCCTCGGCCTGGAGTTCGACGCCGAGATGGTCCGCCAGCGCGCCATCGCCGGAGGCCACCCCGAGGACGAGGAGCCCTATGTCGAGCCCCGGGACACCCGGAAGTGGAGTGACGAGGACCGCCGACGGCTGGGCTGAGGCACGTCGGGAGAGAGGCGGTGGAGCGTGGACGTCCTGGCGTCGCTGCGCAACGTCGACCATCGGCTGACCCGGCGGATGGCAGCGTGGAACTCCGCCTGGGCACGGCAGCTCCTGCCGCCGGTCGAGGAGGCGGTCGAGCACACGAAGCTGTGGTGGGCGGTCGCGCTGGTCATGGCGGTCGGCGGGGGCCGGCGGGGGCGTGCGGCGGCCGCCGCCGGGGTCACCGCCATGGCGGTCGCGGAGGTGCTGTCCAACGGTGTGGCGAAACAACTCGTCGAGCGGCGCCGACCACCCAGGGAATGGATTCCGCACGACGACGTCGAGGACCGTCCCGACAGTTCCTCCTTCCCCTCGGGGCATACCGCCGCCGCCATGGGGTTCACCTCGGCCGTGGCGCCCACTTGGCCCTGGGCCGGCGCCGCATGCTGCGTACCGGCCGTGATGGTGGCCGTCGAGCGGGTCCACAGCGGCGCGCACTACCCCTCCGATGTCGCGGTCGGCGCGGCCGTCGGCATGGTCGCTGCCGCGCTCGTCCGCGCCGTGCCCCGCCTGTTCGTCCGCTACGTACGTCTGCGTCTACGTCTGCGTCTGCGCCTCCCGCCGCCGTCGCGCGGGTGATCGGCTGCCCGCGGGGTAGGCGGGCCGTGACCGCAGCATGCGCACGGCCGCTGCGCCGGCGGCCGTCGCGGCCGTCATGGCCGCTGCCGGCAGGAAGCAGGTGGCCCGGGCCGGTGCCCCCGCACCGCAGCAGGCCATGGACAGCGTCAAGGCCGATGTGGCCGAGATCAAGGAGGCAGTACACCGATGAACACCCCTTCCCAGGACGACAGGGAGCCCTCGCCCACGCCCGAGGAGCTGAGCGAGCGGGTCGAGCACACCCGCGAGGAGCTGGGCCGGACCGTAGAGGCGCTGGCGGCCAAGGCGGACATCAAGGCGCAGGCGAAGGAGAAGGCGGCCGGGATCAAGGACCAGGCCGCCGAGAGGGCCGTCCGGCTGACCGACCAGCTTCGGGACAAGGCCGTGCAGGTCGGCGAGACGGTGAAGGACAGGACACCCGATCCGGTTCTCGACACGGCTGCACATGCGGCGGACCGGGTACGCGGCACAACTGCCCGGGCCGGACGGCTCGCCGCGGAGAGGACACCGGATCCGGTGCTGGAGAAGGCCGAGCAGGCAGCGGCGGTGGCGCGGACCAACCGCGTCCCGCTGACCGCCGCGGCTACGGCGATCGTCGTCCTGCTGCTCCTGCGCCGCATCCGGAGGCGCCGGTGAAGGCCTCCAAGATCGCCTACAAGCCGGTCGGCCTGGCGCTCGGCGCCACCAGCGGCCTGATCGCCGCCGCTGCCTTCAAACAGGCGTGGAAGATGATCGGTCACGACGACGACGCACCCGACGCCACCGACGAGCACCGGACCTGGCAGGAAGTCCTGGTCGCCGCAGCCCTGCAAGGGGCGGTGTTCGCCGTCGTCAAGGCTGCCGTCGACCGTGCGGGAGCAGTCGCCACCCGGCGCCTCACCGGTACCTGGCCCGGTTGAGCCGCCCCGGACCGGACGACGACCGGCGCCGACCCCACAGCGGGGTCGGCGCCGGTCCGTTTCCGCATCCCGGGTACCCGTGAGGGCGGTTCAGGTCAGGCTCCAGGACCAGGTACCGTCCGCGGCGACGAGGCAGGCGAGGACGAGTACGTCGGTCAGTCCCAGGGCGATGGCCAGTTGAGCCCGGCCCGGCCGGGTGGTGCGGCGGTGGAGCGCGAGCGCGCCGAGGACCACGGCGACGGGGCCGAGCACCAGGTTCATCACGAGCAGTCCCACCAGGCCGAGGACGAACCCGGTGACGGCCATCGCGTCGGCGTCGCGGGTGGAGGCACGGACACGGGCGCGGGCGGCATTGCGCGGTTCGGTGTGCGGGCTCATCGCAGGCCTCCGCGCTCGTGGTGGAGGCGGGCGGCCCGCTGCCGGCCCGACAGCCGTTCGCGGGCGGCGAAGAGGCTGAGCCACAGGGCGATGGCGAGACCGGCTGCCGCGCTGACGGGCACGGGGAGGTGGGCCACGGCGCCGAGGAGGACGCCGAGCACCAGCAGAGCGGCTACGAGGAAGAGCATGGGATGTCCTTCCAAATCGGTAACAGTTGTTCACTGACTACCCGGTTCAGTTCGGGTCATGCTGGCGGCGCGCGAGTGTGACGCGGTTGACTGCCCGTCATGAGTGCTTCCCCCGGGGTCCGTGAGACCCAGCGCCGCCGCACCCGCCGTGTCCTGCTCGACGCGGCCCTGTCGGTGCTGGAGGAGCGCAGTCTGGGGAGCCTCGGGCTCAGAGAGGTGACCCGGGCCGCGGGTGTCTCTCCCACCGCCTTCTACCGGCACTTCCGGGATATGGACGAGCTGGGGACGGCGCTGGTCGAGGAGGCGCTGGTCAGTCTGCACGTGACGGTGCGGGACATCCTCGCCGCGACCGGTGACCCCGAGCGCCGCGGAGAGGCCGCGGTGCACCTGGTCGCCGAGCTGGTGCGCTCGCGGCCGGCTCACGTCCGCTTCCTGGTCCGCGAACGCCACGGCGGGGTCGCGGCGGTGCGGGAGGCCATCGCCGGACAACTGGACGTGTTCGCCGAGGAGATAGAGACGGCCCTCGGAGCGGATCCCCTCAGCGCGGGGTGGTCCCGGCCGGACGTGACGATGCTGTCGAGACTCCTGGTGGACCACATGTTCATGACGGCCTCGGCGTTCCTCGCCGCCTCGATGCGGGGGGATGTGCGGGGCGACGACTGGGCGGCAGCCACCCGTACCGCGCTGGGCCAGCTCCGTCTGATCCACCTGGGCCGGCTGCACTGGCCGGGGTGATCCGGGCGCGCCGCCCGGCGAAGGCATCGCCGCCGCGGTCCGCGGAGCACATGGTCCGCCGATTGCCGGGCACGTGCGCCCCAGGACCGTGTGCAGGGGAGGCGAAGGCGTGACCGGGAACGAACTGACGCCGCAAGAGACGGCGATCTGGGACCAGTTGCTTGCCGACCTGAACTGCGACGATGTCCCCGCGCAGACCCATGGGGCAAGATGGCCTGCGGCCGGGCGTCGGATCGGCATGACCTTGCTGTTACTGGCCGCGCTCATCATGCTTCTGGCAGGGAGCTTCGCCGGCTCGGATTTCCTGGCCTGGAGCGGGGTGATCGCGTGGACCGGTGCCGTCCTGATCATCTCTCACCACCATGGCCACGGCCCCCGACTGCCCATGAGCCGCTGACCACCACGAAGCCCGTCCCGTAGAGGCGGACGCCGGACGGGGCGGCCGCGTGCCGTGTGCGTGTGGAGAGGCCGCCCGGGGGTACGTTGCGCCGCATGCGCACCTATGACCTCGTGATCGTCGGGGCCGGATCCGGCAACACCATCGTGGACGAACGCTTCTCCCACCTGGACGTGGCCCTCGTCGAAGAGGCCGCTTTCGGCGGTACCTGCCTGAACCGCGGGTGCATCCCGAGCAAGATGCTCGTGCACGTCGCAGACCTCACCGACGGCATCCGTGACGCCGGCCGGTTCGGCGTGCAGGCCGAGCTGGGCGGAGTCGACTGGCCCGCGGTGCGGGAGCGGGTCTTCGGACGTCTGGACCGGGAGGCCGCGGAGGGGGAGCGCGGACGGCGTGACGCCCCGAACGTCGACGTTCTCAAGGGCCGGGCCCGTTTCACCGGCGACCGGACGCTGCTGGTCGGTGACGGCGCGGACGCCGTCACCGTCCGCGGCGAGCAGGTCGTCATCGCCGCCGGCAGCCGCCCGGACGTGCCCGCGCCCGTGCGGGATTCCGGGCTGCCGTACGAGACGTCCGATACGGTCATGCGCCTGGACCGGCCGCCGCGGCACCTCGCGGTGCTCGGCGGCGGCTACGTCGCGGCCGAGCTCGCGCACGTCTTCCACGCCGCGGGCAGCCGCATCACCGTCATCGAGCAGGAGGACAGCCTCCTCTCCGCGCAGGACGAATCGGTGGCCGCCGCCTACACCGCGATCGCCGCCGACCGCTACGACCTGAGGACGGGCACCGCACTGACCCGTGTCGAGGGGGAGCCGGGACGGCTGCGCCTGGTCTTGGACGACGACACGGCCGTCGAGGCGGACACCCTGCTCGTCGCCGTCGGGCGCACGCCGAACAGCGACCTGATCGACGCCGACCGGGCGGGGGTCCCGCTCCACGACGACGGACGGGTGGCCGTCGACGCCTTTCAGCGGACCGGCGCCCCGGGAGTGTTCGCCCTCGGCGACGTGTGCACCCCCTTTCCGCTCAAACACGTGGCGAACCGGGAGGCCCACGTGGTGGCGCACAACCTCCTGCACCCCGGCGACCCCATCCGCACCTCTCACGGGGCCGTCCCCGCCGCCGTGTTCACCCGGCCCCAGATCGCGCAGGTCGGGCGGACCGAGCAGCAGTGCCGGAAAGAGGGACTCGACTACGCCGTCCACGTGCGCCGCTTCGCGGACACCGCCTACGGCTGGGCCCTGGAGGACAGCACGGGCTTCTGCAAGGTGCTCGCGGACCGCCGTACGGGACTGCTGCTGGGCGCCCACATCATGGGCCCGCAGGCCGCGAGCCTGATCCAGCCCCTGGTGGTCGCCATGAGCTGTGGCATCACTGCCGGCGACCTCGCGCGGACCCCGCTGTGGATCCACCCCGCGCCCACCGAGGTGGTCTCCAACGCCCTCCTCGACCTCCACCGAGCCCTCGGCCACCGGTGACCTCGGCCCCCGAGACCGCGGCCCTCGGCGACCGAGACCGCGGCCACCGGTCACCGCGGCCGCCGATGACCGCGGCCACCCGTCACCGTCCGAGGGCTGCTTCGAGCTGCCGCCTGTTCATGTGCGAACGGCCCTCTATCCCTCGCTCGGAAGCCTGACGGCGCAGGTCCTCCAGCGTCATGTGCGCCTGACGCCGCTCGCCCGATCCGTCGCGGCCGTCGGGGTGCAGCACGACCTTGGTCCAGCCGTCGTCGCGGTTGTCGAAGTGCTCGTAGGCCGCCGGGGCTTCGTCGAGGTCGAGTTCATGGGACACGACGAAGCCGGGCTCGGCCTTCCCGCCGGCCACGAGGTCGCGCAGGGCTCGGTTGTACCGCTTGACCGGTGCCTGACCGGTACCGATGTGCTGCCCCTTGAACCACAGCATGCCGAAGTCGATCGGGATCTTGCCCTGGGCTTCGAGCTGTCCCTGGGCCTCGGCCCCACCCGGGTCCTCGGGAAGGAACACACCGACGACCCCGAGGCTGCCGGTGAAGCGCACGGCGTCGATCAGTCCGTTCATGGTCAGGCTCGCGTCCTCCTCGCCCTGCGGGTCGTGTGCCTGGTAGCCGACGCACTCGCATCCGTTGTCGGCACCCAGCCCCAGGGTGGCCTCCTTGACGACCTCCGCCGGATCCTGCTCGGCGGTGTTCACCGGGATCGCGCCGATCTGTTCCGCCAGCCGCAGCCGGTCGGGCTGGTGGTCGGCCACCCACACCCGGCCCGCTCCCTTGAGGATCGCCGAGTAGGCGGCCATGAGGCCGACCGGCCCGGCGCCGTAGATGATCGTCTGGTCCCCGGGCTTCACCTGCGCCATCTCCGTGGCGTGGTAGCCGGTGGGGAAGATGTCGGCCAGCATCACGTAGTCCAGCTGGCGCTCCGCGGCGTCCTCACCCAGGCGCAGGGTGTTGAAGTCGCCGTACGGAACGCGCAGCAGCTCCGCCTGGCCGCCCTGGTAGGGGCCCATGTCGGCGAAACCGTAGGCGGCGCCCGCCAGGTCGGACTTGGGCTGCATGGTGAGGCAGTAGTTCGTGAGGCCCTGCTCGCACTGCTTGCAGAAGCCGCAGGCGATGTTGAACGGCAGGACCACCCAGTCACCCACCTGGACCTTGCTGACGGCCTTGCCCACCTCCACGACCTCGCCGAGGTTCTCGTGCCCCATGGACCGGCCCGTCTCGAAGGACGTCCTGCCCTCGTACATGTGCAGATCGGAACCGCAGATGTTGGTGGTCGTGATCCGGACCAGGATGTCGCAGGGATGCTCGATCCGGGCGTCGGGAACGTCCTTGACCGTCACCGAACGGGGTCCTTCGTACACTGCCGCTTTCATGATCGTTCCTAACCCGGCGGTTCTCCCGTCGTGGAGTCGGCCTTTCGGGCGGTTTCCGGTTTTCCGGAGACGGTCGGCGCCTGCCCGGGCAAAGCGGCTGGAAACACCGCCCGTGCGAGGCGCCCGCCGGGTCCGCTCCGCACGGGCCGGGGTGGGTGGGTCGCGGAGCCGGCCGGCTCAGCCGCTCTTCAGGCGGCGGAGGAACTCATCTCCCAAGCGGCGCTGCAGTTCCGCCAGTTGATCGTCGCTCAGTCCCTTGAGATCGCCCGGCGCCCCTCCCGGGCCCTTCGTCGCTTCTTCCTGCTGCTTCTGCTGTTCCCGGCGTTTGAGTTCCTGCTCCTCCGGCGATCCGGGCGCCGCGTACGCACACCGGATGAGCGCACCGTCCGCCGCCTTGAGGCAGGTGGCCTCGCGTCCGTCGACCGGTCCTCTGCCCTCCACGCGGAATCGGATGTTCTGCTCGCTGCCGACCGTGGCCGTCCACGTGCTGCCACCGGAGGGGACGACCTCGAACACCTGATCGTCGTTGTAGCAGCAGACGTCCCGGTACTCGGCCTTGATGAGCGCCACGAGAGCCTTCGGCGACGACCAGGCCGGATCGAGACGGTGGACGGTCATCGGCGCGAGCGTGCCGCCCCGGTGCCGCGTGGGCACCGTCGAGACCGCCACCACCGAGCTGGCCTCACCCTGGGGGGTGAGGGGGGTGACGTAGGCACTTCCCGCCCCGCCCGCGGCCGCATCGCCGTACCGCAGGGTGAACTCGGACTCGTTGCCCTCGTTGGCGCCGTCCTCGGAGGCGTCCCAGCCGCTGCGCTCGAACCACCAGTCACTGAAGCCGCCCACCGCCGCCGTGCCCTCCCGCTGGCGGGCGGCGAGGCTCAGCGGATAGGACGGGCCGGGGACCGCGGACGTGTCGGTGGTCACCGTCAGCTTCCCGGTCGTGCCGTCGTAGAGCGCCACACCGGCGGGACGTTCCGTCACGACGAAGAGCCCGGTCTGGCGCTTGAGGGGGACGACCACGACCGGCGTGCCGTCGGAGCAGGTCACATAGGCGTCGCCGGCCTCGAAACGTACCCACCGCTGCAAACCCGAGATTTTGCGGCCCAGGTTGTGGGTGAACCAGCCGCTGATCCGCGCGTCCGCCGCCTCCAGGTCGAAGGGGCAGCGCACCTGGCTCCGGCCGCTGCCGCCCAGCGGGACCTCCTGGACGAGTCCCACCTCGTACCCGGAGAGCCAGCCGCGCCGCTCCACCAGGGTGCCGAAGCGGTCGGAGTCGGGCAGGTAGGTGATGTCGGCGATCTCGCCCGTGACGTCGCCGAGGTGCGGAGCGGCCTGAGCCTCGCCGACCACGTACGGGGAGCGGGCGGAGAGGGCGGGAACCGGATCGGTCACGATCTGCGCGGTGGCCATGTACGCGCGGTCCTGGAGGTACGCCCCGTACACCAGCCAGCCGACGCCCAGCACCACGGCGGAGACGGTGCCCAACCACGCCAGGACGACGGCCGCGTTCCCGGCGTCGGGGTGCCCCGCGCGCCGTCGGAGCCACCGGGCCAGCAGCCCGGCCCCGATACAGCACGCCACGGCCAGCAGGGGCAGGGCGAACCAGGCGAAGAGCTTGCGCAGCTCCCAGACCAGGATCGTCGTGTAGTAGGAGGCGTACCACACGACGAAACCCGCCACCAGCAGGGTCAGTCCCCAACGCCAAGCCCGGCCCATCCGTCCCCCCACCCCCGGCCCGGGCCCCCCGCCCGGTGTCGCAGACTCGATTCTGCACCTCCGGGCGCGCCGTGTCACCGGATCCGGCGCGGCACGATCAGCGGCCTGACCGGGCACGCCCGGCCCGGCCCCGCGTCTACATGGGGTCCATGGTGGCGCTCTCCGGACCTCCGACCTCCTCGCACTTCGCACGCAGGTGCACGGCCTTCTCCATGAGCCGCTCCCGCTCCGCGGGATCGGCGGCCCGCTGCGCCTGCAGTTCCAGTTGCTCGGCCTTCTGCCGCATCTCGCCGGCCACCCTGCTCCGCTGCTCGTCACCGGTCATGTCTCGCCCTTTCAGTGCGCGTACGGTCTCCACCGGGCGGCGAGGTACCGACCGGCTCCGTCCTGACGCGCCTACCCCCGTCACCGCGGGGCTGACACGGAGCGAGGCGACGTTCACGCATTCAGGGGCGATGCTTTGAATGAGGGCAGTGGCTGACCAGCCGAGGGGACACGGCGATGAGACGCATCGTGACGATCGGCGTCTACGGATTCACGGCCGGAGCCTTCCTCGAAGAACTCGCGTGCGGGGGAGTGGCCCTACTGCTCGATCTTCGCCAGCGGCGGGGTGTTCGGGGCGCCGAATACGCCTGGGCGAACGCGGCACGGCTGCAGCGCGCTCTCGCTGCGGCGGGCGTCGGCTACCGGCACGTGAAAGGGCTGGCGCCGACGACCGAACTGCGTCGGCTGCAGTACCGCGAGGACGACCGCCAGGGCGTGGGCAAGCGCAACCGGATCGCGCTCGCGCCGGAATACGTCGAACGCTACACCCGCGAGATCCTCGCCCCGTTCGACCTCGGCGCGCTCGTCACCGAACTCCCGAGCGGCTCGGTGACCGCTCTGTTCTGCGTCGAGGGGAACCCGGAGGCGTGCCACCGATCGCTCGTGGCCGAGCGCCTGTGCGCCGAGTACGGCATGCCGGTCACGGACATCCGCCCGGGCCGGCCCGGGCCCGTCGCCGAGGCCGGGGGACCTGTGTGACAGGGCGGCCACCGCGACACCGCCGCACCGGAGAACGGGCCGCCTCCGCTCAGGGGCGGGACGGGCCACTCGCGTACGCCGTAGGCGACGTACGGACGGCCGCGCGCCATTCGACGAGGGCCGATGCGGACAGCGCCTCGGGTTCCAGGGTGCCCGGGCGGGTGAGCCCGCCCCTGTCGGGTGGCCGTCCGGCAGGAGGCCGGGTAAACGGTCTGCGTCGCGCTCGTGTAGCCGGAGGACCGGGGGGCAGGCGCGTTGCACTACAGGCCATCGGCTCCCGAGGAACGGCCATGGGTCCACCGCCCTCCGCCACACATCACCGCGAACTCGACCTCCACGCGACAGCGGGTCCGGCGGCATGCAGTGCCGGTATCGCGTGGGTGCGCCGGGCTCTGGCCGACTGGAGCCCGGCCGGCCCGGCCGGCCACGGCGACGACGCCGTCCTGGTCGCGGCGGAACTGCTCTCCAACGCCGTCGAACACGCCGGCGGCGTCCGGAGCCTGACTCTGGCACACCATCACGGTGTGCTGCAGATCGCCGTCACCGACCCGAGCCCCGACCGGCCCCGGCTCCGCGAGCACCGGCCGGACTCCGTCGGCGGTCACGGCCTGTTCCTCGTCGACCGCCTCACCCGGCATTGGGGAAGCCGTCCCAACGGCCGCGGAAAGACCGTCTGGGCCGACCTCGACCTGCCGTCCTGACGGCGCTGCGTACCAGGGGACCGGGTACACGCGCCGGGTATCGCGCCTCCCATTCGGCCGACAGCGACGTGGGGCACGGCCCGATGGCGGGTAGGCGCCCTGTATGAACACCACAGCCCTCGGCCCCACGACCGTCGTCCCCGCCCTGAACGCCGCTTCCGGATGGTGGCTGACGGCCCTGGACCGCTTGGAACGGAGCTCCCTGGCCGACCCGGCGATCCGTGTCCTCCAGCGGGGGATCCGCTCCCTCCCGTTGGGTGACGTACGGGACCTGCTGAGGGGACGGCCGCTGGGCCATCCCCTCCATCCGGTCCTCGTACAGGTGCCCGTCGGATGCTGGCTCTCCGCCGCAGTACTGGACGTCGTCCCCGGCGAGCGGCGGGCGGCCACCACCCTGACGGCCGTCGGCCTCGCGGGAGTGGCCCCGGCCGCGATCGCCGGCTGGGCGGACTGGGCCGACCTGCCGCCCGAACAGGCCAGGGTGGGCCTCGCCCACGCCGTCGCCAACGCGGCGGCCGTCAGCTGCTACGCGATCTCTCTGGGGGCACGCCTCGGCGGCCGCCCCGCGAAGGGCCGACTGTGGGGGTGGGCCGGTCTGGCGGCGGTGGGCATCACCGGGGCGCTCGGCGGCCACGTCGCCTACCGGCAGGCCGTCGGGGCCCACCCCACCTCCTGAGGCCGTGTCCGCGAGCGCGCCGGCCGCCGGACGGGCCGGGGCTCAGCGGCCCCAGCGCAGCGCGGGGGTCTGTACCGGCGCGTCCCACAGCCGCAGGAACTCCTCTTCGGCCCGGCAGAGGGTCACCGAGCACCCCGCCATGTCCAGCGACGTGACGTAGTTGCCCACCAGGCTCCGAGCCACCGGTACCCCTCGGTCCGCGAGCACCTGGGCCACCGCCGCGTGGAACCCGTACAGCTCCAGCAGCGGCGTCGCACCCATCCCGTTCACCAGGGCCAGGACCGGCCCGTCGGCCGGAGCCACGCTCGCCAGGTCGTCCAGGACGGCGCCCACCGCGAACTCCGCGATCTCGCGGGCCGTCATCATCGGGCGGCGCTCGCGGCCGGGCTCTCCGTGGATCCCGATGCCGAGTTCGAGCTCGCCGTCGGGCAGGTCGAAGGTGGGGCTGCCCTTGGCGGGTGTGGTGCAGGCGCTCAGGGCCACACCGAAGCTGCGGGAGGCCTTGTTCACGCGCTCGGCCACCGCCGCGACCTGCTCCAGCGGAGCGCCCTCCTCGGCGGCGGCCCCGGCGATCTTCTCGACGAAGAGGGTGGCTCCCGTGCCGCGCCGGCCGGCGGTGTACAGGCTGTCGGTGACGGCCACGTCGTCGTCGACCAGCACGCGCTGGACGCGGACGCCGTCCTCCTCGGCGAGTTCGGCGGCCATGTCGAAGTTCAGTACGTCCCCCGTGTAGTTCTTGACGACGAACAGCACCCCCTGGCCGGAGTCCACGGCCTTGGCCGCCCGCAGCACCTGGTCGGGCACGGGAGAGGTGAACACCTCGCCCGGACAGGCGGCCGACAGCATTCCGGGTCCCACGAAGCCCGCGTGCAACGGCTCGTGCCCGGACCCGCCGCCGGAGACCAGGCCGACCCGCCCGCCCTCGCGGGCACCCTTGCGGACGACGACCCGGGCCTCCACGTCCACCTCCAGGTCCGGATGGGCGGCGGCCAGCCCGCGCAGGGCATCGGCCACCACGGTCTGAGGACTGTTGATCAGCATCTTCACGGCGCATCTCCCAGTGGGCTGACAGGTGACTCTCCGAGCCGCGTGCATGCAGGTCGCCCGCCGGGGCGGCACGCCGATCGCGCAGCGCTCACTTCGACGGTAAAGGAGCCCGCCCCGCAACGACAGGCAGGCAGGGCCCTGGGCGACCGAGATCGTCCGGACACCCCCTAGCCGAGACGGCCGACGTGCAGGATGACGACGGCACCCGGATCGCGGGTGATGGCGTACAGCACCCGATAGCGGCCGACGTGGATCCGGCACAGCCCCGGGCCGTGGACCGCGGCACCCCGCGGGCGGGGCTCGCCGGACAGGAGCCCGACGGCGTACAGCAGCTGCCGAAGGCCGCCCGGGTCGTCCGCGAGGTGCCGGGCCGCCCCGTACACGGCAGCCTCGTCCCACACGATGCCGTAAGCCATCTGCCACCCTCCTGCCGCGAGGCCGGGGCCGCGCCGGGGTACCCGTATGCGCACCGGGGCGGCCTCACCGGTCGCCTGCCCGTCGCGCCGCCCCGTACGCCCGGTCCGGACCATGGCCAGGACCGCGGAGGCCCCGGCCGGACGCACCGGATTCAACGGGCCGCGGGCGTGGCATGCTCGACCTATGGAGGGCGACTCCGTGCCAGGCGCCGTCGGCGGCGCTGCCAGCCCCGAGACGCTGGCTCTGGCCAAGGTTGTGTCCAGGCTGCGCGCCGAGGTCGTGGACCTCGAGGCCCTGGCCGCGGTGACGGCCGTCCTCGAGCGCGCCAAGGGCATTCTGATGGCCCGGTCGGACGTGACGCCGGAGGCCGCCTACGAACTGCTGCTCGAAAGGGCGGCGCGGCACCGGCGGACCCTGCTGGAGGAGTGCTGGATCACCCAGGGACAGGCAGGTGCGGGGCCGGCGGTGTCCCCGCCGCAGGCCGAGGCCCGTAACGCCCCCGTCGTCGGCGTGCGCGTGCCCGGGCACACGCCCTTCGACACCGGTCGCTACGTCCTCGCCGACGACGGCCGGCCCGTCGACCACCGGGCGCTCCTCGCCCGGCTGGCCGAGGGCCTGGCGGCCCCCAGCACCCGTACCGCCGACGAGATCGCCGACCTGTTGCAGACCGTGCTGGGCGAGCCGGAGGACGTGGCCGCCGTGATGATCTACACCCTGGCCACGGCCGGCAGCCTGGAGCTGACCGGGCACGCGGGGGTGGACGGCGCCACGGCCGAGCAGTGGAGCCACATCCCCCCGCTGAGCGGTGTCGCGGCACTGGAGGCCATCGAGGCCGGGCAGGCGGTGTGGCTCGAAGACCTGGCACGCGACGCGACCCGCTACCTGCTGATCGGCGACCCGCCCGAGCGGTGGCCGTCCCGCGCCTGGCTCCCCGTACCCGGAACCCGGCCGGCCACGGCGGTCATCGGATTCTTCCGCACCCGGCCGGGTCCCTTCGACGCCCGTACCCGGACCCTCCTCAGGCGGGCCGTCAGGCTGTGCGGAGGCCGTCTGCGCGAGGACCGGGGACCAGACGGGCCCGATCCCCTCGGGCAGGACGTCGACGCCGTCCAGGCGATGTTCGACGCCCTGCCCGGGCCGGCGGTCCTGCTGACCCCCCTCCGTTCCCCGACGGGGCAGGTGGAGGACTACCGGATCGACGCCGCGGCGCCGGAGGCGCTGGACGTGGCCGGGCGGCGCGGCAGGGAGCTGATCGGCCGGAAGATCCTCGAGACGTACCCGACGGTCGCGGGCAGCGAGGTGTGGGAGGGATACCTCGACACGCTGATGACGGGGACGGTCTACGAGGGCGAGCCCTTCACCTACGAGGAGGTGGCCGCCGGAGTTCCGCAGCAGTCCGTCTACTCGGTCCGGGCGTCGAGGCTGGCCGGCCGCCTGATCGTGACGTGGATCCGCCACGACACCAGCGACCGCGAGGCCCGGAGGCTGCACGACATGCAGCGCCTGGGCAACCTCGGCTGGGCCTCCTGGAACCTCACGACGGACACCATCACCTGGTCCGACCAGGTGTACACGGTCTTCGACCGTGACCCGGCCCTGGGGCCCATGCGGCTGGAGGAACTGCCCGACCACCTGCTGGCGGACGACCTGCCGGAGCTGGGCGCGGCCGTCCAGCGGCTCCTGGGCGACGGTGGCGCGATCGACCAGCCCTTCCGCATCAGCACCGCGCACGGCGTGCGGCACCTGCGGATCGTCGCCGAGGCACAGCGGGACGCGGACGGCAGCCCGGTCGAAGTACACGGGTTCTTCCAGGACCTGACGGCGCAGCGGGGCGCCGAAATGGCCCTGCAGGAGAGCGAACGCGCCAACCTCGTCCAGCGCGGCATCCTCAAGGCCGAGCGTGCGCTGGGTGCCAGACTCCAGGACACCCTCCTGCCGATCGCCGAACAGTCGCTGGAACTGGCGGGGCTGCGGGTCGAAGTGGCCTACGTGCCCGCCGAGAGCGGCCTGAACGTCGGGGGCGACTGGTATTCCGCGATCGAACTCCCGGACAGAAGCGCGCTGTTCGTGGTCGGAGACGTCGCCGGTCACGGGTTGTCGGCGGTGGGCACGATGGCTCAGCTGCGGTTCACCGCGAAGGGGATGGCCATCACGGGCTCACCCCTGCCGGACGTCCTCGGCCGGCTCAACAATCTCCTGCTCCACACGGCCGCGGACGACCACGGCGCCACCGCCACCATGGTCATGGGGTGCTACCGGCCGTGGGACCGCCGGCTGACCTGGGTGCGGGCGGGCCATCTTCCGCCGCTGCTGATCCGGGACGGTGAGGCGACCTACCTCCCGCAGCCCAGGGGCAGCCTCCTCGGAGCCTCGCTGGACTCGACGTACGGGCAGGAAGTGACCGAGCTGCGGCCGGGCGACCATCTGCTCTTCTATACGGACGGTCTGGTGGAGGAGCCCCGGGAGGACATCTGGGCCGGGCTCGACCGGCTCTCCGAGACGGCTCTGAGGCTCGTGCGGGAGGGCCGGACGGGCACGCTCGCCAAGACGCTCGCGGCGCGGCGGCCGGGGAACCGCGACGACATCTGCGTCCTGGAGATCCACGTACCGGGCCGGTCCTGATCCCAGCCCTGACCCCGGCCGGGGTCACGCGTCGGCATGCCGTCCGGCGGGCGGTGCGTCGGAGGAGGCCGGAGTGGCCGGGGAGGCGGGGGTGGCCGAGGCGTTCGGGTGCCATTCGGCCAGGAGGATGGTGGCGTCGTCGCGCAGGCGGTGTTCCTGGTGGGCGAGGAGCTTCTGGACGAGCCGCCGCAGGGCTTCCGCGCCGCTGTGTCCGGACGCGAGTGAGCGGATCACGGTGTCGGTGAGACGGTCCTCGCCGTAGAGGTCGCCGTCGGGGGAGCGGGCTTCGGTCACCCCGTCGCTGTGGATCAGGACGCGGTCACCGGGCTGGAGCCGCACATGGTGCCGGGCGGGAGGTTCCCGGTCGTGGAACCCGAGGCCGAGGGGGAGCTCGGCGTCCCGTTCGAGTGCCCGGGGAAGGACATGGCCGTCGCGGATGAGCAGTGGTGGCGGGTGGCCGCAGTTGATCCAGCTGAGGTCGCCGCTGTGGGTGTCGAGTTCGGCGATGACCCCGGTCATGAGCCGGTCGGGGATCCACCGGGCCAGGGTGCGGTCGATGGTGGTGGCGATGTCGGGGAGGGAGCCGCCGGAACGGCGCGTGAAGCGGCAGGCCGCGACGGCTGCGGCGCTCGCTCCGCCGGAGGCCAGGTCGTGACCCATCGCGTCGAGCATCGTCACGTGCAGGACGCCGTCGATGAAGGTGTGGTCGAAGGCGTCGCCGCCGATGTCGTAGGCCGGCTCCAGCATCGCCGCCGAGGTCGCCTCGGTCGTGCCGATGGTCCGCGGTGGCAGGAACGCCCACAGCAGTTCGGCCTGGAGGCTCATCGGGCGTGTCCGTTGATGGCGGACGAGGAGGTCGTTGTGGGAGGACTGGGACACCACCAGCAGCGTTGCCAGGCTCGCCAGCGCCCGGCCCGCCTCCATCCGGTCGGCGGCCGGGCCGGACATCGAGGCCTGCATGACGCCGACCCGTTCGATGCCGTCGATCATCGGGAACCAGGCGGTGCTGCGGTCCCTGCTCAGATGGACCCGCTGGGTGCGGTAGGCCAGGCCGGCGAGGGAACCGTCGATGTCCAGGGTGGCCGGTACCTGCGGGCCCTGGGGCTGAGGGAGAAGGTTGAGCCGGCCCTGCTGGATGTCGGCGAGGAACAGCCGCGTCGAACCGATCCCCAAGCGGCCCGCGGCCTCATCGATCAGTGCCGCGAGGTCCAGGGCCGACGCCTCGTGAGAGCGGTCGAGCACCCAAGCCAGGACCGGCCCCAGCCCCTCGCCGTCGCCCTCGCTCACCGGGAACGCCCTTCCCCGTCGCACTCCATCAGCTGCTTCTCCTCGAGACGGGAACCCATGGAGCCATCTTGGCCAAGGAGTCCCGTCTCGGCCCGGTCGACACGGCGCCGACCGGCCGCGCCGCAGCATCGGAAGGTGACGAGCGATGCGCCCGCTCAGGCGCCCTGGGCCTCCGGACTGCTACGAGTCCCGCTTCCCGGTACCCATGACCTCCTGCGCCGCGTCCTTCAACTTCTTCACGGCGCCCTGGATCCCGTCGTCCTTGCCGTCGGGCGGGGACGCGCCGCGCTCGCGCTCCTCCTCGGGCGACACGTCGTTCTCGCCGGTCACGCGCTCCAGGGGTGTCCGGGCGTCCTTCCTCTCTCGGGGATCGGCCATGACGGCTCTCCTTTCCTGCTGCTTGCTCGGATACGGGACCTGCCCCTCATGGGCGTGAGTCCGTGACGGTCAGGTGGGGCGATGCCAGCGTTCTTCCTCGCGGGTACGGCGCTTGATCACCTGGAGGTCGATCAGTGCGAGTACCGCCAGGGCGAAGCAGATCGCGGCGAGGACGACATACACGCTGCGGGGCGGAGCGGCCCCGGCGGTGGTCTGCGAAGCGAGGTACGCCAGGAGGGCGCTGCCGGCGGCGAACACGGGGATCGCCCACAGGGACAGGACGCGACGCAGGCGCAGGTCGCTGCGGGCCCACTGGGCTTCCGAACCGTCGTGCCGCCACCGTGCGGCGGCCTGCCGCCCGTGCCGGTCGGCGGCGCGCAGCCCGGCTTGTCTTCGTGCGGAGTGGCCCATGCCCTCACCTCATTTCAGGCCGGCCGGTGGTCCGGCTCGTCCGGTTCCCCGGGATCCCGGCGTTCCAGCGGGCGGAGCGCCGGTCCCTGCAGAACCTCGCCGTCGATGCCGAAGCGGGAGCCGTGGCAGGGGCATTCCCAGGTCCGTTCGGCGTTGTTGAACGCGACCAGGCACCCCATGTGCGTGCAGACTGCCGATACGGCGTGGAGTTCTCCCTCATCGTCGCGGTGTACGGCGCAGGGCCTGCCGGCGGCCCGGACCACCGTGCCGTCACCCGGCCGCAGGCTCGCGGCCGGGCCGTTGATGCCGTCGCCGAGCGTTTCCAGGCGGTCCTGCACGAAGTGCTTTCCGACCTCCCACTGGGCCTTCAGGTACGTCGGCGCCGAGCGCAGTGCCGAGCCGACCCGGCCGGGGTCGTACAGGCCGTCCCAGGGGTCTTCGTCGCCGCGGACGAGCGAGGCGATGACCGTCGCGGCCAGGACGCCGCCCGTCATGCCCCAGCCGGCGAAGCCGGTGGCGACGTAGACGTGGTCGCCGTTCGTGGGCAGTCGGCCGATGAGGGGCAGCGTGTCGGTGGAGCTGTTGTCCTGTGCGGCCCAGCGGTGGGCGATCGAGAAGCCGGGGAAATGGTGCTCGGTCCAGGCCAGGAGGCGGGCATACCCGGCCTCGATGTCCTCTCCGGTGCCCGGGGTGAACGCTTCCCCCGTGACGATGAGAAGCCGTCGGCCGTCCGGCAGGGGCGACGTGCGGACGGACCGCTTGCCCTCCTCCTGCGAGATGTACATGCCCCCCGGGTCCTGGCCGGCGGGCAGGGGCCCCGCGATCACCAGGTCCCGGTGCTGGGTGAGCCTGGTGGCGAGCAGGGCGTTGTCGAACAGGGGGTGATGGGTGGCGACGACGACGTGTCCCGCGGACACGGTTGCGCCGGATTCGGTGCTGAGTACGCAAGGATCCCCGTCGTCGAGTTGCGTGACCCGGGTCCCCTCATGGATGCGTCCGCCGCGGGCGGCGACGTCCTCGACGAGCCCCCGCAGGTATTTGAGTGGGTGGAACTGCGCCTGGTCCTCCACTCTGACGGCCCCGGCAACGGGGAAGGGCAGCCCGCTCGCGGTGACGAATGACGCGCTGAGACCGGCCGCTCGCGCCGCCTCGGCCTCCGCACGGAGGGCATCGACGCCTTCGGGATCCCGGCAGTAGGTGAAGGCCGGGCGGCTCTCCAGTTCGCAGTCGGTGCCCAGTTCGCCGGACACCTCGATGACGTGCCGCAGGGCGGCGCTCTGGGAGGTGGCGTACCGGCGTGCGGCGTCGTCCCCGTGCTTCTCGCGGATCGTGTCGTACACGGCGGTGTGCAACGCGGTGACCTTGCCGGTGGTGTGGCCCGTCACCCCGCCGGCCACCCGGTCCGCCTCCAGCACGACGACGGAGCGCCCCGCACGCGCGAGCTCCCACGCGGTGCTGAGGCCGACGATGCCGCCG
Source organism: Streptomyces yangpuensis (assembly GCF_024666385.1). Taxonomy (NCBI): domain Bacteria; kingdom Bacillati; phylum Actinomycetota; class Actinomycetes; order Kitasatosporales; family Streptomycetaceae; genus Streptomyces; species Streptomyces yangpuensis. Next base: position 188,668 of record NZ_CP102514.1, on the reverse strand, counting down.
CCGACGATCGCCACGTCCGCTTCGACGGCCCCCGACAACGGGGGGAAGGACGGCAGGTCCGCCGTCTGCATCCAGTAGGAGCGTCCGGTGTCCGGAAGTCGGTTCATATCCGGCGACTGCCCAGAAAACCGGCCCGGATGCCCGGAGGGCATTGCGGGACATTCCGGTTCGCCGGCCTGGCAGGGGGCACGCGCACCATGGGGGCCACACACCGAGCACCACACTGCGCAGCACACTCCGCAGGAGGCGTCATGAAGGCACTCACATGGCACGGCAGGCGGGATGTCCGCTTCGAATCAGTTCCCGATCCCGAGCTCCGCGACCCCGACGACGTGATCGTGAAGATCACGACCACCGGCCTGTGCGGTTCGGACCTGCACCTCTACGAGGTCCTGGGGGCGTTCATCGACCCCGGCGACATCCTCGGGCACGAGCCCATGGGCATCGTCCAGGAGGTGGGGCCGGAGGTCGGCTCGCTGAAGCCGGGGGACAGGGTGGTGATCCCGTTCAACGTCTCGTGCGGCACCTGCTTCATGTGCGAACGGGGTCTGCAGTCCCAGTGCGAGACCACACAGGTGCGCGAGCACGGGACGGGGGCCTCGCTCTTCGGATACACGAAGCTCTACGGCCAGGTACCGGGCGGCCAGGCCGAGTACCTGCGGGTCCCCTTCGGCAACCACCTGCCCATCCGGGTGCCCGACGGACCGTCCGACGAACGCTTCGTCTACCTCTCCGATGTGCTGCCGACGGCCTGGCAGGCGGTCGAGTACGCCGCCGTCCCGCAGGGCGGCAGCGTCGCCGTACTGGGCCTGGGCCCCATCGGGGACATGAGCTGCCGCATCGCCGCCCACCGCGGTGCCGGTACGGTCATCGGTATTGATCTCGTACCCGAGCGGCTCGAGCGCGCCCGCCGCCGCGGCTATCACGCCCTGGACCTCCTGGAACGGGGCGAGGGCCTCACGGACGCCGTCCGTGAACTCACCGGTGGGCGCGGCCCGGACGCCGTCATCGACGCCGTCGGGATGGAGGCCCACGGCAGTCGAGTCGCAGCCGCCGCGCAGAAGATGACCACGTTCCTGCCGGATGCCGTGGCCGCGGCCCTGATGAAGCGCGCGGGCGTCGACCGGCTGTCCGCCCTGTACACCGCCATCGACCTCGTCCGCCGCGGCGGGACCGTTTCGGTGTCCGGGGTGTACGGGGGCGCGGCCGATCCGCTGCCCCTGCTGACCGTCTTCGACAAGCAGCTCGCCCTGCGCATGGGCCAGGCCAACGTCTGGCGGTGGGTCGGCGACATCCTTCCCCTGCTCACCGACGGGGACCCCCTCGGCGTCGACGACTTCGCCACACACCGGTTGCCGCTGCAGGAGGCCCCGGCCGCGTACGAGATGTTCCAGGAGAAGCGGGACGGTGCCGTGAAGGTGGTCTTCACCCCGTGACAAGGACGGCTGCCCGACGACGTGCCGGCGCATGCTTCGGGCCCCGGGAACTCCCGGGGCCCGAAGCATGCGCCGGCCGAAGTCTGCCGCAGTCGGCTCGGGAGCGTTCCGCCGTCAGGAGGACATGGCCTCCAGCAGCTCGCCGACCTGCGGGTCGGGGAGCGAACGGGCCACGTCAGCCTGGGCCACGATGCCGACGAGCGTGTGGCCGTCGATGACCGGCAGGCGGCGTACCTTGTGTTCGGTCATGGTGCGCAGGATCTCCTCCGCCTCGTCGTCGGCTCCGATGGTGACGGCCTCGCCCTGGGCCAGGTCCCCTGCCTTGGTCTCGGCCGGGTCCTTTCCCGCACCGAGCACCTTCACCACGATGTCCCGGTCCGTCAGCATGCCCTTGAGCTTGTTGTCGTCCCCGCAGATCGGAAGTGCGCCCACCCCGAGCGAAGCCATCTTCTTCGCTGCTTCCACGACGGTCTCCTGGGCGCCCACACAGGTGGCGTCCGGAGTCATGATTTCGCGCGCGGTCGTCATGATGCATCCCTCTCGTCGGGCTTCGCCGTTCACTTGTCTCCAACGGCGCCTGCCCCGGCCGGCCGCGCGTACGCCGACACGGGCTCGCGCATCGTGGGCCCGACCGTCGGTTCTTCCTCCGACGCGGCCCGTGGAACTGGTCAGCCCCGCCGGAGCGGGGCTGCGCCGTACGTCTGCCCGGTGCCGGGGATCCCACACCTGGCGCCGCACAGCGAGCGGTTCCTCCCTCGACGAGGAAGGAACCGCTCGCTGTGGTGGGCCGTGCGGCCCGTAACCGTGGCGCGTGGCCGTGGCGCGTGGCCGGGGGTCACGCGTGCCGGTGCGAGCGCCGGTTCCCGATCACCAGCCGGTAGAGGGCCAGCAGGATGACCGAGCCGACGATGGCGGCGATCCAGGTGGAGAGGTCGAAGAAGCCGTCGATGGAGTCGACGCCGAAGATGACCTTCCCGAGCCAGCCGCCGAGCAGGCCACCGGCGATCCCGATGAGCGTCGTGACGATGATCCCGCCCGGGTCCCTGCCCGGCATCAGTGCCTTGGCCACGAGTCCTGCCAGCAGGCCGATGAGGATCCAAGCGATGATGCCCATGTGCGTCTCCCGCCGTGGTGTTGTGTCAGGTAACTGTCACGTCGCTTGTGCACGCTGCGCGCGATCTCAAACTCCGGTGGCCGTCGGCCCCGGATGGCAGAGACTGGGGAGACCGGACGGAGAACGAGACGAGAGGCGGCGGCTCCGATGCCCCGAACGGTGCTGATCGTGATCGACATGCTCAACACCTACGAGCACGAGGACGCCGAAGCCCTGGTCCCGTCCGTCCGTCGGGCGCTGCCCGGCATCACGGCCCTGCTCGCACACGCCCGCGCCAGCGAGTCCCCCGTCGTCTACGTGAACGACAACTTCGGGGAATGGCGCTCCCACCACGGCGAAATCCTGGAGGCAGCTCTCGCAGGCCGCCACAAGAGCCTCGTGGAGCCGATCGCCCCCGACGAGAGTTCACTCTTCGTGGTCAAGGCGCGCCACTCGATCTTCTTCGAAACCCCCCTGTCCTACCTGCTCGGTCAGCTCGGGGCGGAGCGTCTGGTCCTGTGCGGACAGGTGACCGAGCAGTGCGTGCTCTATTCGGCGCTGGACGCCCACATCCGGCACTTCGACGTCGTCGTGCCGGACGACGCGGTGGCCCACATCGACGCCGAGCTGGCCGAAGCTGCCCTGCAGTTGATGAGGCGCAACATGTCCGCCGACGTCTGCAGGGTGCAAGACGTCGAGTTCGACGGCTGACCTGCGCCCTCGGCGTTCCGCGCGCGGCCGGGGCGGGGCCGGCGCGCCGCCTGCCTGCGGCGCGCCGGCCGGCCGCCGCCGGGCGGCTCCGCATGATCCTCCGCGATCGGGGAAGACGACCCGGGCACGCGTGAGGCGCGCGCGAGGAGCCGGTACGAGAGCCGGCTCACGGGCCCGAGAGGTGGAGCATGACCTTGGAGCGAGCGGGCACCGGCCCGGCGGACACCACGGCCGACACCGGCGACCGGGCAACCCCGTGGGGCGACTTCCGGCGGGTGCTCGACCAGATGCGCGGACTGCTGGAAGGCGTTCACCCGGACGACGGAGCCGAAGCCCCGGAGACGGCGCCCCGCGGTGCCGCCGTGGCCGGCGGTGGCCTGCGGTGACAGCGCGCCCGCGACGGCCGTGAACGCCGCGTACGCCGCTTCGCCCGGCGACGGGACGCCCGGCCCGGAGGAGGTGGCGGCCCCGGGCCGTGCGGCTCGCCCGGGCCCGCGACGCGCCCGTTCTGTTCTTCGGTACGGGTCTGCCGGCGGACCGGTGGCACGGCCCCGAGGAGCGCGTGGAGCTCAGGTCCCTCAGACTGGGAACCCGTGCACCGACCTGGTTCCTCGATGAACTGGAAGCCCGCCCGAGCAGGGCGCGGCGGTGCCGCCCACACGCAGGGCAGGACGGGGCCCGCTTGAAAGGCCCAGGTGCGGGCAGGTGCGGAACATGTCGATCGCCCGTTCGAGCCGGCTCGCACGCGCCGGCCGAACCGGCACAGGAGTGCAGAAGCATGGTGTATGCGACCTGGCCCACCGGCAGAAGTGGGGTATCCCGGGCGTCCCGAGGCGCCGAGGCACGCGGAGGTGCCTCATGTGCGGTCTGAGTGGCGAGGTGCGTTTCGACGGCCGACGCCCCGACCTCGCCGCCGTCGAACGCATGACCGATGCGATGGAGCCGCGGGGTCCCGATGGCAGAGGGATCTGGTCCCAGGCGGCGGTCGCCCTGGGTCACCGGCGCCTGCAGATCATCGACCTGTCGGAGCGGGGCGCCCAGCCCATGGTCGACGCCCAGCTCGGCCTCACGGTGGTCTTCAACGGCTGCATCTACAACCACCGCGAGCTGCGGGCGCGCCTCGAGAGGCTCGGCTACCGCTTCTTCTCCGACTCCGACACCGAGGTCGTCGTCAAGGCGTACGCGGAGTGGGGACGCGAATGCGTCGAATTCTTCGTCGGCATGTTCGCCTTCGCCGTCACCGAGCACCGCTCGGGGCGCGTCGTCCTGGGCCGCGACCGGCTGGGCATCAAACCGCTCTACGTCACCGAGGACTGCGACCGCCTGCGCTTCGCCTCCTCCCTCCCGGCCCTGCTGGCGGGCGGGGGAGTGGACACCTCCATCGACCCGGTGGCCCTTCACCAGTACCTGAGCTGGCACGGCACGGTGGTCGCACCCCGCACGGTACTGACGGGCGTACGGAAGGTCCCGCCGGCGACCGTCAGGGTCGTCGAACCCGACGGCACCCGCCACGACCACTGCTACTGGCAGCCCACGTACACCCGGCACTCCGAACTCGGCGACGACCCCGTGGCCTGGCGGGAGGCCGTGCACGACGCGCTGCGGACCGCCGTGAGGCGGCGCACGGTCGCCGACGTCCCCGTGGGAGTGCTCCTGTCCGGCGGTCTGGACTCCAGCCTGATGGTGGCGATGCTCGCCGAGGAGGGTTTCGAGGACATCCCGACCTTCGCGATGGGCTTCGAGGAGGAGAACGGTGAGGACGGCGACGAGTTCGTGTACTCGGACCTGGTCGCGCGCCGGTTCTCGACCGCCCACCAGCAGTTCATGATCCCGTCCGACCGGCTTCCCGCGGCGCTGGAGGACGCCATCGGCGCCATGAGCGAGCCGATGGTCAGCCACGACGCCGTGGCCTTCCACATGCTGTCCGAACAGGTCTCGAAAGAGGTCAAGGTCGTGCTGTGCGGCCAGGGTGCGGACGAGGTGTTCGCCGGCTACCACTGGTATCCGCAGATCGCCTCGGCCTGCCGGGCGGGGGCGGACGACGCCTACGCCCGCGCGTACTTCGACCGGACGCACGCCGACCTCACCGCCATGATCCACCCGGACCTCGCGGCCGGCCACGACGCCTCGATGGACTTCGTCCGGAGCCACATGGCCACCCCGGGGGCCGCCACCGCGCTCGACGCCGCCCTGCGCATGGACATCCACGCACTCATGCCGGACGACCCCGTCAAGCGGGTCGACAACATGACCATGGCCTGGGGCCTGGAGGCGCGGGTGCCCTTCCTGGACCAGGACCTCGTCGAGCTGGCAGCCGCCTGTCCGCCGGGACTGAAGCTCGCGGACGGCGGCAAGGCCGTGCTCAAGCAGGTCGGGCGCACCGTACTTCCCCGGCAGGTCGTCGACCGCCCCAAGGGCTACTTCCCCGTCCCGGCCGTGCGGCACATGGCCAAGCCCGTGCTGACGCGGGTGCGGGACGCCCTCACGGCCCCGGAAGCACGCCGCCGCGGGATCTTCGACGCCCAGGTCGTCGGCGAACTGCTCGCACAGCCCAACCGCCACCGGGCACGGCGCGGGGCCAACACCTTGTGGCAGGTGGCGACGCTGGAGATCTGGCTCCAGGCGCACGGCATCCGATGACCCGACCATCCGATGACCCGCCCCATCCGAGGCCCCGACCACCCGATGACCCGACCCATCCGATGCCCCGACCATCCGGTGACGTGACGGACCGAGTGGTGGGAACACTCAGGAAGCGGAAGCCTGGGAGAGGTGGCCATGCCCCTGGAGCGGACGAACCTCGTGGATCACGCACGCGGTACGGCGGGCGGTACTACGGCGGCCCCCGGATCCGGAGGGACCGGCGCCGCGTCCCCCGCGCCGGCACCCGTACCGGTGCGGCTGCCCGACCATATCGGTGCCGACCCGCCGACGCTGCTCACCGCCCACGGTTGCTGGTACCCGTCGGCGGACCCCACCGGTGAGCACGTCGCCTTCATCTGCGACCGGGCGGGCGTCCCCCAGCTGTGGAGCGGCCCCGCCCGGGGCAGCGAAGCCCATGTCCTGGACGGCGACCCCGACCCGGTGACCGAGGTCTCCTGGTCCCCCGACGGCCGCTGGATCGCCTACACCTCGGCACCGGGCGGCGGCGAGCACACCCGCGTCCTGGTGGTGCGCCCGGACGGAACCGGACGGCAGGTCCTCGCCGGGGCCGAGCCCGGAAGCTCCGCGCACCTCGGCTGCTGGACCCGCGACGCCACCGCCCTGGCCGTCACGGTCGCCCAGCCCTCCGTGTCCGGCGCGGAACACACCGGGGCGGGACACCTCCCGTCGGACGCCGACGGCGCGCCGGCGGACGGGGCGCGGGGCCCCGGCGCGGCCTGGTCCGAACGAGACGGCACCGCGACCCTCCTCGGCGGCGGTTCGGCGCACCGGCCTGCCGTCTCCCACGACCGGGCGGCGTCCGTCCACGTGGGGGCGGGCCCGGTGCCGGCCCTCGGGCAGGTCCGCGGTGGCGGCCTCGCGGCGTACCTGATCGACCCCGACGGGGCGCACGCCCCCGTCCTGCTGTACGGCGAACAGGGAGCGGCGTCACTGAGGGTGTGCGACACCAGCCCGGACGGGCGCTTCGCCCTCGTGCGCCGCGGCCCGCGCGGCCGGCGCGAGGCCCTCGTGCTCGACACCGGCTCCGGCCGCACCACCTTCGCCCTGCACGTGGCCGATGGGGACCCGTGGATCGGCCGCTTCTCCGCCGACGCGCGGACCGTGTGGCTGCGCAGCGACACGGACCGCGAGTTCGCGGCCCTCCTGCGGGTCAGGCTGGATGACCAGGGCGCGGCCAGAAGCCTGACGGTGGCGGCGGAACGCCAGGAGGCCGCCCTCGACCTGCTGAGCGTCCCCGATCACGGCCGCTGGGCCCTCCTCGCCTGGAACATCCACGGTGCGACGGAGCTGGAGAGCACGGGCCTGCCCCTCACCGACGCCGACGCCGACGGCGACGTCGGACCGCGACACCGTCCGGTGCTGCCGCACGAAGTCGTGACCCGGATCGCACCCCTGGAACGCGGCGGCCTGTTCGCCGCGCTGGCAGGTTCCCGGCGCAGGCCCGGCATCTGGGAACTCGACCAGGGCCTCGTACCGGCGCGCGCCGGCTGGTCGGCCTCCGACGAGGATGCGGTACCGCCCGGCCGGCCCCCCGTACGCCCTGTGCCCCTGCGCTGCCGCGCCCGGGACGGGCTGATGCTGGGCGGCTGGTACTACCGGGCGCCGGGCCAGGACCCGGGCCGGCCCGCCCCGTGCGTCATCCACCTCCACGGCGGTCCCGAGGAACAGGAGCGGCCGGTGTTCAGCCCGCTCTACCACGAGCTCCTCGGCAGGGGCCTGGACGTGTTCGCACCGGACGTCCGCGGCTCCTCAGGCTGGGGGCGCTCCTTCGTCGACGCCGACCTCGGCGCCGGCCGGTTCGCGGCGATCGACGACGTCGCCGACTGCGCCGCGCACGTGGTCTCCCTCGGATATGCCGACCCCGTGCGGCTCGGGGTGATGGGCCGCTCGTACGGCGGCTATCTGACGATGGCGTCCCTCGTGTGGCATCCGGACCTCTTCCGCGCCGGGGTGGCCGTCTGCGGGATGTCGGACTTCGCCACGTTCTTCGCCGGCACCGAACCGTGGATCGCCCAGTCCGCCACCGCCAAGTACGGCCATCCCGAACACGACCGGGACCTGCTGCGGGCCCTGTCCCCGATGAGCCGCATCGACCAACTGCGGGCGCCCGTGCTGGCCGTCCACGGCGAACACGACACCAACGTGCCGCCGACGGAGTCGGAGCAGTTCATCCGCGCGGCACGGGGTCGCGGAGTACCGGCGCGGCAGCTGACGCTGCGCGACGAGGGCCATGAATTCCTGCGGGCGGACAACCGGCGGCTCTACCGGCGCGCCGCCGCGGACTGGTTGGAGCGCCACCTCGGCAGCAACGCGCTCCCCGGCCGACAGGCAACGTGACGGCCGGGACGCATCCCCGCCGAAGCGCCGACGCCGGCCCGTCCCCTGCACGACCGCCTCGGTTCGGGGCACACGACCGGATCGCTGTGCAGGCCGGTCCTCGTTCACGGGCGGCGCCACCGGTCGTGGTCCATGTGCGATCCGGCCATGGGACCCATCCGCAGCATGCCCCCGTCCACGGCCCAGGAGGCACCCGTGACGTACGAGGCCTCGGCGCCCGCCAGGAAGGCGATGACGGCGGCGACCTCGCGGGCGTCGCCGGGGCGGCCGGCGGGAATGCCCGGCCGGGGCTCGGAGCGCACGTCCCCGTCCTCCTGGCCCGTCATCGGGGTGGCGATCTCCCCGGGAGCCACGGAGTTGACGGTGATGCCGTGCTCCGCGAGTTCGAGTGCCATCACCTGGGTCAGGAGCCCCAGTCCGCCCTTGGCGGCGCAGTAGGGTCCGGAGCCGACGCGCGGCTGGTGCTCGTGGACCGAGGTGACGTTCACGATCCGGCCGCCTCCGCCCTGGCGGATCATGTGCCGTGCCGCCCGCTGTCCGCACAGCAGGGGACCCACCAGGTCGACGTCGAGGACCTGGCGCACGGTCGCCAGGTCCAGGTCCAGGAACGGTGTGGCGGTGCCGGTGCCCGCATTGTTCACGAGGACGTCCAGGCGGCCGAGTTCACCGGCCAGCCGGTCGATGACGTCGGCGGCGGCGGGCAGGTCCGTCAGGTCGAGCCGGGCGAGGACGGCCCGTCGGCCGTGCGCCCGGACCTCCTCGGCCGTGCGCCGGGCGCCCGCTTCGTCCTGGTGCCACGTGATGCCGACGTCCAGTCCGGCCGCGGCCAGCCGGACGGCCACGGCCCGTCCGATGCCCGAGTCGGAACCGGTGACGACCGCCGTGACCGGGAAGAAGTCGATTGGACCGATCATGCTCAGGGGTTCCTTTCGGCGGGGGCACGAGGCACACGGGGGCGTCTCGCGGTCGTCAGCCTTCGACGCCGGTCGAGGTGTGGGCGGCTCCCACCGGTTTGGATTCCGGTGAGCCGCGCTGGCGCAGGTACACGGACAGGATGACCATGGCCGCCACGGCCAGGAGTTCCGACTGCCAGTTCTGCAGGGTCCGGTTCCAGAAGTCCGGCGTGACGACGTAGTCACCCCATCCGACCGGGGCCTGGAGGCGGCGCAGTTGCTGCTCGTCGTAGGCGGCCATGCCCGTGATCGACTGGGCGGCCCAGGACAGGAGGAACACTCCGCCCATGACCAGGCCCAGCGACCGGGCGTACACGCCCTGCCGCCAGTCCTTGCTGGCGGCCCAGCGGGGCGAGTCCTGCGTGGCGTGGTCGCCCACGCGCTGCTCGCGGTCGGACTCCGTGCCGATCTTGTGGAGTTCCTTGGACTCGGGCGACCCGCGCTGGACCAGCCAGACGGTTCCGAAGATATAGAGCGAGAACTGCAGGAACTCCGACTGCCAGTTCTCGGTGACGTCCACGGCGAAGTCCGACGTCGTCACGTACTGGCCCAGGCTGATCCGCTGGAGGCCGTCGACGGTGAGCTCCTCGTTGAACTCCGCGTGGCCGGCCAGCGCCTGCCCGAGAAGCACGATGAGGAACGCGCCTCCGAAGGCCAGGGTGAGGCTGTTGTCCCTCCAGAAGCTTCCGCGCCGTTCCCGGTCCTGCCCCTGTCGGCTCATCGGTGCATCGCCCCGACCGCGATGAAGTAGCCCAGCCCGCCGACGATCACGATCAGGCAGGCGGCGAACAGACCCCGCATCTCAACCGCCCTTCAACAGGCACCGGTAGGGCTCGTCGCCCTGTGGTGTGCACCCGGCCGCGACCACCCGCCATCCGCCGGTGAACGGCGACAGGAACAGCGTCTCCTCCCCGGCACGGACGAGGGCCTGCCGCCCGTAGACCTCCGGTGTGCCGATCGCCGCCGAGACCGGCAGCTCCTGGCTCCCGAGGGCCTGCGCGCACCGCTGCTTCTCGTCCTGCTCCAGCCGGCCGCGCGTTTGCGGAGCCAGCAGCGCGCACGCCGCGGCGTAATCGCGGGAGGCGAGCGCCCCTTCGAATACGCGGACGGCGTCCCTGGCCCCGTCCACCCGTACGGCAGAGGCCCCGCAGCCCGTCAGCAGTGCGGCGGCCAGACCGGCCAGGCCGGCCGAAACCGCAGCGCCGAGCACGGACCGGCCGCCCGGACCCGGGCGGGATCGGGACCCGCTGCCGTGCCGTGTCATCAGCTGGTGGCGCTGGGCACGGCCAGCGGATCCCGCGGGGCCTTGGGCTTCTCGGCTTCGAGCTGCCGGCCGAGCTCGGTGAGGCGGTTGCGGCCCATGGCCTTGCGGACGTCCGGGAACCAGTCCTTCTCCTCTTCCTCCACGTGGTGACGGACGTTTTCCATCAGGACGCTCATCTTCGCCTTGAAACGTTCGTCGGACGGGTCCATGCCCTTGATCTCCGACAGCATCCACACGACCGCGTGGTGCTCCTCGATGCTCTCCAGGATGTGGTCGGTGGTGTCGGGAGCGGCTTCACGGGCGGCGGGATAGAAGATCTGCTCCTCGATCCAGGCGTGGACGGTGAGCTCCTCGATCACCTGGTCCGCGATCCGGCGTCGTTCGCCGGTGTCCTCGTCCTCGGTCTTCTCGAACTGCTTGAACAGCTTCTCGACCGTTTTGTGGTCGTCACGCAGGAGCACGATCGCGTCCATGTACGTCCTCCGAGCTAGGGGATGCCGGCTGTCAGGCCGGGATGCGGCGGCCCGCCCATCCTCACGGGGGTGACCGCTGGTGCCGTAGGACAGCGCCGTGGTCCGGGCCCGGGTCACCCGGGTGGCCGCGCTCCAGGAGTGCCGAGCGGGTCGACGGGTAGGCGCCTCGTGTGGTACCGGCATCCGGGCGGCCGACCGGGCCATCTGCGAGCAGCCGGTGCCGCGATCGGCGGAGGTGCCTCCCGCCTGGAAGACAGGAGAACGATCATGAGTGGTAAGTCGGAGAGGGAAGCGTCGCAGCACGAGGCGAGCCGGCACCGGGGAGCCCAGCACGGCTGGTCGCCGGATGTCGACGAGACGCGTCAGCAGGACAATCCCAGCGCCCACCGGTCCTTCCACCCGGACCGCTACGCCCCCACGAAGGGCCCCGGCAGGACGGTGTCGAAGGAGGAGTCGGGAAACCCCCACGGCAGGCCGACCGAGAGCAGCAGCCGGAGGGGCGAGGAACTGGCCGGTAAGGGCGAGGACGGCATGCACGACAAGGGTCCGAAGGGGAAGTCGCGGCGCCCCAGCGGCAGCAAGGACGCCTCCGCCTTCACCGGCATACGGCCCGAGGACCACCGTACCGAGGGCCCCGCCGGCAGGTGACGGCCGGTCGCGGCGCCGGGCTGAGGGCGGGCGGCCCCGGGCGGGGGCGGCCCCGCCCGGGCGAGGTCAGGGCGCAGGCAGCCCCTCCCCGTCGGAGTGCGGTCCCTCGGGACAGGCGCTGTGATCGGGGTGGCCGGCGGTCCGGCGCGCCTCCTTCATCTCGGCCTCGTACAGATGCTGCCTCCCGGCGGCCAGTGCTGCGACCGCCCCACGTTCGAGCCCCCGGAACGGCTCGTAGTACGTGCGGTCGTACGCCTCGACGATCTGGAAGGTCCAGTGGCCGGGGATGACGTTGCGGCCCAGGATGTCCCGCTGGACCCGATCGGCCCACTCGTCGTGTCCGGCCGCCCTGAGCAGCCGAACCGCGCGGTCCAGCTCCAGATCCGCCGTCCCCGTCAGCTGGTGGAACCCGTACAGGTGGCCGCGGGCGCGCTCCACCGTCTCCAGCGCCTTCGACAGGGACCCGAGGGCTTCCACCGTCACGTCGTCCACCCCGGCCGGGCGCTGATGTGCCGGGTCCGGTCCGTCATCGCGTCGCGTCATACTTCGGCACTGCCCGGCCGGACCGCCCGCTCACGCCCTCCCGGTCTCCGCTTCCCCCGAAGGCAGCACCCGTGCCGCAGGGGCGGCCGGTCGCGCTCCCGGCTCCCCTCCGTGCCCCCCCTGGGGCCGGAGGCGTACGGTGGAGACCAGCCCGGCCGGGGCCGCCCGGCACCTGCCGGAGCCCGCAGGCCGTCATGCCGCCGCCCACCAGGGCGGCAGAGCGCGGAACCAGCGGGCGAGGAGGCGGTCCATGAGCACCAACCCGTCGCACTCCGATCTGCCCATGCCTGCACCCGAGCTGAAGACGGACACGATCCGGGTCGGCGGCGCAGTGGTCTGTGTGTTGTCGGGTGACCTGTACCTGGGTACCGCGGCGGTCGGTGACCACACACTGCGCGAGGCGCTGGACCGGGTGCCGGACCTGCTCGCCATCGACCTGAACGCCGTGGAACTGTTCACCGCCGACGGCCTCAACCTTCTCCTCTCCCTGCGGGACAGCGCCCACGCCGCGGGTGTCCCCCTCGTGCTGGTGTCGCCCAGCCGCGGGGTCCGGCAGGTGCTGGAGATGACCGGCGCGGCCGGCTCCTTCGCCGTCCACGACAGCATCGAGGAAGCGATCGCCCAGCACGGACATTGACCCGAGCCGCGCCGTATACCGCGGCGGACACTGGGCAGGTGCGGGGCAACCGAAGACCGTAGCCCGCCAGTCCGGGAATTGCCGTGGGACCTCCCCAGTGCGTTGCCCCGCACCACCGTGAACTCACTTTCGAACGCGGTGACGTGGGAGCCTGTGGAGCGGGGATCGCCTGCGTGCGCCAGGCCCTGGCCGACTGGAAGCTGACCGCCGCCGACCGCGGTGACGCGGTCCTCGTCGCGGCGGAACTGCTCACCAATGCCCACCGGCACGCCGGCGGACCCCGGCGCCTGAGCGTGGACCACAGCGGCAGCGTGCTGCGCATAGCCGTGACCGACGGCAGCCCCAACCCGCCCCGACTGGGGGAGCACCGTGCCGAGCGCATCGGCGGCCACGGTGTCTTCATCGTCGACTGCCTCGCGCAGTGCTGGGGGACACGGCCCGAGGGGGAGGGGAAGACGGTGTGGGCCGACCTCGCCCTCTCCCCGCAGAGCCATGGACCGTACCGCGAGGACGACGCACCACCCGGATGACTGCGACGGTCTTGATCCGTCCGTGCGGCCGGCGCCGGGGCGGCGGCATGGGTGGGGGAGGGTGGGGCAGGCGCGGGGCATCCTGACCGTTCGAACCGCAGGTGGCGACATGCGAAGCGTAGGTGTGGAAGAGGAGCTGTTGCTCGTGGACGGGCGCAGCGGCGCCCCACTGGCGGTCTCCGGGGCGGTCCTGGCGGCCGCGGAGCGGTCGGCCTGGCTGCAACCCGGGACCGGGGGCCGGCCGGAGCACGAGTTCGAGAAAGAACTGCAGAAGGAGCAACTGGAGTTCGCCACCGCACCGATCACGCACATGGGAGAGCTCCAGGAGGAGATCGTCCGCATCCGCGGCGAGGCGGCCCGCCACGCGGCGAGTGCCGGAGCCGTGGTGGCGGCGGTCGGGACGTCGCCGCTGCCGGTGCAGCCATCGCTCAACGTCGGCCGCCGCTACCGGTGGCTGGGTGAGCAGTTCGGACTGACGGCGCAGGAACAGCTGACGTGCGGCTGCCATGTCCACGTGTCGGTCGACTCGGACGAGGAGGGGGTCGCGGTCCTCGACCGTATCCGGCCCTGGCTGGCCGTTCTCCTGGCGATGAGTGCGAATTCCCCCTTCTGGCAGGGCGAGGACAGCGGCTACGGCAGCTACCGCAGCCGGGTGTGGAACAGGTGGCCGTCCGCCGGCCCCGTCAGCGTCTTCGGCTCCGCCGACCGCTACCACGAGCGGGTCGACGCGATGATCGGCACCGGGGTGCTGCGCGACGAGGGGATGATCTACTTCGACGCCCGCCTCTCGGCCGCCTACCCCACGGTGGAGATCCGGGTCGCCGACGTCGGCCTGGACGCCACCACCCCCGTCCTGCTCGCCGCTCTCGTCCGCGGCCTGGTCGAGACGGCGTCCCGCGCCTGGCAGGACGGGCAGCCTCCGGCCAGGGTCGATACGGGCCTGCTGCGCCTGGCATCCTGGCGGGCCGGTCGCTCCGGACTGGACGGCCCGCTGCTGCACCCCGAGACCATGCGGGAGGCGTCCGCCGAGCACGTCGTCGAAGCCCTGTACCGGCACGTACGTGAGGCCCTGAAGGACCACGAGGACGACGAGCGCGTCCGCGAAGGCATCGCGCGGCTGCACGAGCGGGGGAACGGCGCCCGCGTCCAGCGACGGCTGCACGCCGACGGACAGGGCCTCGCGTCCGTCGTGGCGCGCTGTGCGGAGATGACGATCGAGCCGTCGGCCGCCGGGTCGGGGCCGGTGTGAGACGAGGGCCGGGCGGGGCAGACGCGAGGCACGCCGATGAACGACGCCGATGATCGGAGCACATGATGAGCGAGAAGAAGCAGCAGGACCGGCGCCCCACCCCTCCGTCGCAGGCGCCCGGTGAGAGCGGCGATGAGGAGGCCCGCCGGGAGGCGGACGAAGCGGCACTCGCCGACACGAACGAAGGCGAGGCCGCAGACGCGCTGACGCCCAACAGCGGTGCCCAGCGCCGGGCCGCCGAGAAGACGGGGGACGCCGGGATGCCCGAATAGATGCCGGAACGGCGGCACCTCACCGGGCGTCCCCGCGCGGCACGCGACAGCACGGCTCGGCCGTCAGACGCGCTGGGCCCGGTGGAGTGCCCGGTGGAGGAGGGGGGCCACGCCGCGCAAACGCAGGGCCGCCCGGGCCGCGTTCGCGCCCGGCGCGCCGTGGACGCCGCCGCCGGGGTGCGCGGCGGCGGAAGCCAGGTACAGACCTTCGACGGGCGTCTCGGGCCTCCCCGTCCCAGGGGTGGGGCGGAAGACGGTCTGCTGGTGCAGGGCGGTGGTGCCGTTGTTGATGGCGCCGTTGCGCAGGTTCTCGTCCATGGCCTGCAGGGTGGTGGGGGCCAGGATCCGGCGGGCGCGGACCAGCCGGCGGAAGCCGGGTGCGAAGCGTTCCACCTGGGCTTCGACACGGTCGGCCATGGCTTCCTGTTCGCGCACGTCCCAGCGGCCGGTGATGCGGTCGGGACCGGCATCGGCGGCGATGTGCTGGGGCAGGTGCGTGTACGCCCAGGCCGACTCCGTACCGGCCGGCGAGCGGCTCGGATCCGCGGTGGTCATCTGACCGAAGAGGGTGAACGGCTCGTCGGGCACCTGCCCCGCGGCGATCTGGGCGGCGAAGCGGGTGAGGCCGTCGACGCCGTCGGCGAGGTGGACGGTCCCCGCACCAGCCGCTCCCGGCGCCGTCCAGGGCACGGGACCGCTCAGGGCCCAGTCGACCTTGAAAGTGGCGAAGTCCCACTGGAAGCGTTCCAGGTCCCGCAGCAGGCGGGACGGCAGGTGCTCCTCGCCGACAAGGTCCTGGTACAGGGCGGTGGCCGAGGTGTCGGCCAGTACGGCCCGGTGCGCGCGCACGTCCTCCCCGCCCGCGGTCCTGACCCCGACCGCGCGGCCGCCGCGTACGACGACGGAGGCCACCCGCTCTCCGCAACGCAGGACCCCGCCGCGGCGCCGCAGGCGGCTCACGAGCGCCGCGGTCAATGCCCCGGATCCGCCGACGGGGACCGGGAAGCCGTGGCTCTGGCCGAGCATCGACATCAGCCAGCCGAAGCCGCCGCTGCCCGCGGCCTCCGGAGCCAGGTCGGCGTGCAGGGCATTGCCTGCGAGCAGCAGGCGGCCGCCTTCCCCCCCGAACTCCTCCTCGCCGAGGCGGCGCACCGGCAGGGCCAGCTTCCGGGCCAGCCTCAGCCCACCGGAGGCGCGGAGTTTCCCAGCCAGCCGGAGTCCCGATCGGACCGGGGGGAAAGGCGTGAACAGGGCCTGGACCAGATCCGGACCGACGAGGCTCCACGTCCGGTACATGCCCTGCCAGGCGTCGGCGTCGGCCGCGGCGAACGCCCCCAGTCCGGCGCAGGTGTCCTCCACCCGGCGCTCCAGCACCGCACACCGGCCGTCGGGCAGGGGGTGGGCCAGGACCGACGGCGCGTGGCTCCAGCGCAGGCCCTCGGCGCCAAGCTCCAGGCGGGCGAGGACCGGGGAGGCGGCGGCGAGCGGATAGAAGGCGCTGAAGACGTCCGAGACGTAGTCGGGGTGCACCCCGCGGTCGCTGCGTACGGCTCCGCCCGGCTGCTCCTGCGCCTCCAGGACCTCCACGCTCCATCCGGCGTCGGCCAGCAGGTTGGCGGCCACCAGACCGTTGGGGCCGGCGCCGATCACCACCGCGTCAGGCACGGTGCACCTCGTCGGGGTGCCGCTCCGCGATCTTCGCGAGGCGGGCCAGCATGCCGCGGTGCCGGAGTTGGAGGGCGGCTTCGCTCACCGGGTTGTGCAGTGTCCCTCCGAGGCCGCGCAAGGGATGCTCGTCGCAGACGACGAGGGTCTCCTCGCCCCACGGCCTGAGCTGCAGGAAAATCCTCGCCGTGCCCAGGGACTTGAACGAGGCCTCCAGCTCCAGCTCCTTGCCGACTTCCTGATGGCGGACGGTCGTCGTGCCCTCGGCGGACCAGGGGCCCAGCCGCAGCGTGTAGCGCAGTCGGGCCCCCGTCCGGGGCCAGGAGTCGTCGAGCGGTGTGGAATCGGACGGCCCCACCACCCATTCCCCGTACAGGTTCGGATCGGCGAGCACGGCCCACACCCTGCGCGGGGGACAGTGGATGAGCTGATGACGGACGGCCACGATGGCCTCCTCCCGACGACGACGGCGAACGGAACGCCCGCGGCGGCGGCACTGGCCGCGGCTCAGCGCCCCAGGGCGTTCTTGAGCTGCTGCTTGGTCATCGTCGAGCGTCCATCGATGCCGCGCTTCTTCGCCTCCTGGTACAGGTCGTCCTTGGTGGGCCCGGACGAGCTGCCGCCGCCACCGGACTTCTCGCCTCCGCGCTGGGAGGCGGACTTGCCCTGGGTGGAGCTGCGGCTGGCGGTTTTGCTCTCTCCCGAACGAGCGCGTTCCTTGTTGACGGTCCGGGAGGCCATCTCCTTCGCGCGCTCCTCCGACATACCGCGCTTCTCGCCCGACTCCTTGATGTGCTCGTACTGGCGTTCGCGCTTGGGGCTGGATCCTCGGGGCATGACGCAACCTTTCATCGGCGGTGCGATTCCACGGTCACCGTGCGCGTACCCAGATAGGGCCACATATTCACGCGAATCGGACCAGGTGTCCGGAGGGCTCCCTACGCGCCTGCCGTCGGGCCGTCGCACGTGGTCCCGGTCCGCACACGACTTCCGGCAGGAGCATCCTGGAAGCAGGAGAACCGGACGACACGCCCCGACGGACGGAGCCGGCGAGTGAGGAAGCGTACGCACAACCGGCCCCTGCAGGGCCGCACCGTGGTGGTGACGGGGGCGGCGCGCGGCCTGGGAGCGGCGCTGGCCCGGGCGTTCGACGACCGGGGCGCGCGGCTGGCCCTGCTGGGCCTCGAAGGAGAGCGCCTGCGGGAGCTGGCCGCCTCCTTGCACGGCAAACCGGCCTGCTGGGAGGTCGACGTGACCGACGACGCGGCCATGGCCGACACCGCCCGACAGGTGCGGGGGCGCCTCGGACCCGCCTCCGTCGTCGTGGGCAACGCCGGGATCGCCGAGGGAGGGCCGTTCGCCGACTCGGACCCGCAGGTCTGGCGCCGCGTCATCGAGGTCAACCTGATCGGCAGTGCGGCCACGGCCCGCTGCTTCCTGCCCGACCTCCTCGACACGAACGGCTACTACCTGCAGGTCGCCTCCCTGGCGGCCATGGGGACATCGCCGCTCATGAGTGCCTACTGCGCCTCCAAAGCCGGGGTCGAGTCCTTCGCGCACGCCCTGCGCGCGGAACTCGCCCATCGCGGCGTCGCCGTCGGCATCGCCTACATCAACTGGACCGACACCGACATGATCCGTGACGCCGACCGCCACGCCGTACTGCGGGAACTGCGCGGCCACATGCCACCACCGGCCCGAAAGGTGTACCCGGCGGCCCAGGTCGCCGACAGGCTGGCCGCCGCCGCGGAACGACGTGCGGCCTCGGTCTACGTCCCCGCCTGGCTCCGCGCCGTGCAACCGGTGCGGGCCTGCCTCCCGGCTGTCGTCACGTGCGTCGCCCGCACC
The DNA here is from genome assembly GCF_024666385.1 of Streptomyces yangpuensis. Taxonomy (NCBI): domain Bacteria; kingdom Bacillati; phylum Actinomycetota; class Actinomycetes; order Kitasatosporales; family Streptomycetaceae; genus Streptomyces; species Streptomyces yangpuensis. Next base: position 170,345 of record NZ_CP102514.1, on the reverse strand, counting down.
GAACTGCCGCGTCTGGAACGTACGCAGCGGCTGGAGGCGACCGGTCTGCTCGGCGCGGGCGGCCGCGCCGACGAGCGCCACGGATGACCGGCCGCGCCGACTGACGCCTACTCACGCCCGTCCGCCCGTCCGCCCGTCCGCCCGTCCGCCCGTCCGCCCGACCGTCACCGGCAGTCCGGCCCGGCGCTGAAGGTCGTCGGCGACCTCGGCCCTCAGGTGCGTCGTAGGACTCGACCAGGTCTTCACCATCACCGGGAATCAACACCGCCCGGCAGGGTAGGCGACGGCCACTTGATCGATCCCATGGCGAAAGGCAACCACCCATGCTGATGGCTCACCCGGCCGTGCTGCCCGGTCTCGTCGACCGCTACTGGGCGCTGTCCGTGCTCGACGCCTCGGAGGGCGACTCCCCCGTGCGCAAGGAGATCGAGGCCGTCGAGCGCGCACTGTGCGTGGCCACCGGCACCACCGACGTGCACGCCGCCCTGATCGCCGCCCGCCACCACCTGCCGGGCACCGGTACCCTCGACGACTCGGTACTCGCCGCAGGCGCAGGCCGGGAGCCGGCATGAGCACCCCGTGAGCACCTCCGCTCACATTGCGGTGCTCCCGAGCACATACGTCGGCGGCCCACGGAAAGAAGCGGGGCGTGAGACTGCGCGATGCTGTCGTCGTGGTGACCGGCGCCTCGAGCGGGGTGGGCCGGGCCACGGCCCTGCAGTGCGCGGGTCGCGGGGCGCGCGTGGTGCTGGCCGCCCGCAACGCCCCTCAGCTGGGCGAGGTGGCGCGGGAGTGCCGGCGCCGGGGCGGTGAGGGCTACGCCGTGCCCACCGACGTCGCCGACGAGCGCGCGGTCCGGGATCTGGCCATGGCCGCGGTGGCCCGGTTCGGCGGCATCGACGTCTGGGTCAACGCCGCGGGCATGGGGATCCCGGCAGGGCTCGAACAGGCTCCCGGGAGGGACCTCCGGCGGTTGCTCGGAGTCAATGTCCTCGGTGCCGTGCACGGCGCTCGCGCCGCGGTGCCCATCATGCAGCGGCAGGGCCGGGGCGTCGTCATCGACGTCGCATCCCTGCTCGGTACGGCCGTCGAAGCGCGGTTCGTGGGCGGCTATGCCATGTCCACGGCCGCACTCGTCACGTTCGACGAGGTGCTCCGGGAGGAGCTGGCGTCCGTCGGCGAGCACCGGATCGCCGTCTGCACCGTCCTGCCCGGCGGTCCCCGCACCCCCGTCGTCCGTCCTGCGGTCAGGCGGTCCGGCCGCGCCCCGTGGAGGCCGGTGTCTGCGCGCCCGTCCGAGTGCGTCGCCCGAGCCGTCGTGCGCACAGCGGTCAGGCCGCGCAGCCGCGTGCTCGTGGGCCGGTACGCGCGGCCGCTGCATGCGGTGCACGCGCCGCCGCTCGCCGCCGTGCGTCGGGGCAGTCTGTGGACGGCCGGCCGACGGGTCGGCCGGGCTGCGGCGATGCTCGTCGTGCGGGCGGCCGCCCGGCACCGCATGCGCGCCTGACCAGCGGGGATTGGCTACTCCATGATGACGAACGGCGGACTCGGCTTCGGAGCCTGGGGGGCAGCGACGGCGGAATGCCCCGGGTCGCCCGCCGGCTCCCTCCAGACGCGCACGTAGGCGGCCCTCCCCGCCCAGACCCCCAGATCCGCGGTGTCCGCGCTGTAGCCCTGCCAGGTGCCGCCGCGCTGGTCGTCACGGGGCGCCCCGGTCCGTGGCCTGTCCCGCCACACGGTGACGTTGACGACCCAGCGAAGCTCTTGTCTGAAGGGAGAGCCGGGGTCGGCCGGCACGGTGGGGGCCCTCAGCGAGCCCAGGCGGTCCAGACCGAGGTGGGCGAGCGAGTACACGATCGCCTCTCCTCCCTCACTCCCCGCGTCGGGCCGTACCGCGACAGAACGCCCCCGGTAATCCGTCGCTTCGTACAGCGTCGCGGCGATCGTCGCCATGACGTCTTCCATGGCCCCAAGCCTCCTTGGGTTTGAGCTGCGGCACGTGGGCAGACAGCTATCACAGGATTCATGTGAGAAGAGGCATGTCATGGGCATCATCAGCTGGATCGTGCTGGGGCTGCTCGCCGGGATCATCGCGAAGTTCCTGATGCCGGGCCGCGACCCTGGCGGCTGCATCGTCACACCACTGATCGGTATAGTCGGCGCCCTTCTGGGCGGATGGCTGGGGAAGGTCATTTTCGGGGTGGACTCCATCGACGGCTTCTTCGAGCTGTCGACGTGGATCGCCGCCATCGTCGGCTCCCTGATCCTCCTCGGCCTGTACCGCCTGGTGGCCCGGGCACGGGACTGAACCGGAGACCCGGACCGATCGCTCCCGGACCGCTGCTGTCCGACGGCTGACGGGCGGCCGTGACGGGCTCTAGTCGCCGCGGGGGAGCAGCGGGCCGAGGGGCCCGAGGTCGAGGTTGAGGTCTTCGAGTGCGTAGCCGTGTTCGGCACAGAGATCGGAAAGGCTGTCGTGGAGGGCGAGCAAGGTCGCGCCCAGCTCCTCCTCCTGCTCGTCGGTCAGGTCGCCGGCGTCCACCCGGCGCAGTGCCTGCCGTTCGATGAGCTGGCGCAGGAGTTCGACGAGGGTGAGGACGAGTTTCAGGAGGTCTTCCCCGACGGTCTCGCGATCGGCACGGATACGGTGTGCGGCTCCGGTGGGTTCCTCGCGGGCGGCCGGGGGCGGCTGTACGAGGCGGAAGGCGTGCGCCATCGTGGCGCCGACCTCGTCGAGCGTTCCCTCACCGGGCGGGCGGGGGTGGCGCGCGCGGTCCGCGCCGTTCTCAGCGGTCACGGCCGTCCCCCTCCCGCGCCTGCTCGTCGGGCTCGTCCTGCTCGTTCTGTCCGTCCTGTCCGCCCGGCACCGTGCCGGGAGCCGCTTCGGACCTGACGGACACGATGAGGGCGCGCAGTGAGATGCGGACCAGGTCGATGTCCGCGATGGACAGGACGATGTCGCCGACGACGACCACGCCGCCGCTCAGCAGCCTGTCGAGCAGGTCGACCAGAGCGACCTGGCGGCCGGGCAGCGGCTCGTCGAACTCCGCGAGGCTCACGGCGCACGCTCGTCGCTGCCCACCGGGCCCGCGGCTTCGGCCGGTGGCATGGCGAAGGAGTACGGGGCCCACGGTCCGGTGACCTCGATGCGGACCTCGGGGAAGTTCCGAGCGGTGTCCTCGATGTCGGCCCTGAACCGCCGCGCGCGTTCGTCGGGGACCAGGTAGGCATCATTGACCACGTTCTCCTGCGGGCCGCTCAAGGCGCCGCTCTGCGGGGCGTGGCGCACGCGCTGGGTGGTGAAGCGGGAAGCGACCGCTTCGACAGCCGTCGCGGCGAGCCGGGCCTGCTCGTGGACCTTCTCGCGGGCGTTGCGTTGCACTCTGCGGCGCTGCAGGTACGCCTTGCCCGGCGTGGTGGGAGGCGTACCCGCCCCCGTCCCGCCCGAGAGCTCGGCCGCCTTGTCTGCTGCGGGCGGCGGTAGGTAGATCTTCACGCCGTACTCGGTATGGCCGTCCAGGGCGGACATGCGCCGGGTGAAGGACCGGCGCTGTCCGCCGAGTGCCTGCCGGGCCCGGGTGTCGTCCTCGTAGACGGTCGCCATGCGCAGCGGCAGGACCGTCGCCTCGGCTGCGACCGCCTGCACGACGTCGTGGTGGGCGCGGGCCACGCGCTCGAGCCACCGCAGGTCTTCGAAGTGCGCCTTGAGGGCGGATTCGTTGAAGGTCCGGTGCGCCACGGGGCTGATGACGAAGGCGAGCGGGGCGGAACCGGCGTCGGAGGTGTCGGCCAGCAGACTGACGGGTGCCGCGTCGATGCCACGGAGGCCGGAGAGGACGTCCGCCAGACGCTCGGTCTGCCGGGCCACGGCGTAGACGTAGGTGAGGGGTCCCGGTTCGGTGCTCACGGGGGACGCTCCTCAGCCCTGCGGCCGGACGGACCACGGTGTTCTTCGGCGCGTTCCGAGGGCTCGGTTTCGCCGGTACGGTCCCGCCGCAGAGCCTCCAGTTCGGCGCGCAAGCGGCGGTTCTCCTGCTCCAGCGGGCTGCCGGTGTGGCGGGAGGACAGCGAAGGGTCGTGTTCCCACCAGTCGATTCCCATTTCCTTGGCCTTGTCCACGGAGGCGATCAGAATCCGGAGTTTGATGGTCAACAGCTCGATGTCGAGCAGGTTGATGCGAATGTCACCGGCTATGACGATGCCCTTGTCCAGGACCCGCTCGAGGATGTCGGCCAGGCTCGACGAAGAATTCGACCCGTACGGCACGGGGGCGCGTGAGGGGAAGGAGCCGAATCGGTCGGGCAGGGGATCAGTCACGGTGGTGGCCTCGCTTCCCCGGTCACGACGTGCCGTGCCGGAATTCTGCGATCTCGTCGAGCCTGTCGAGCAGCTCGTCCTCCCGGAACTCGAACTCTTCCTGGTCGATTTCCCCGTTGAGGAGCATCTGCTCCAGATCCGCGAGTTCACGCCGGACGGGGGCGGGATCGTAATACTCCTCCTCGGCCTGTTCGACGACGCGCTCGGCGACCCACGTGACGGCGCGCACCGGCGCGACGGGAAGTGTCAGCAGATAGGTCAGCAGTCCCATGGTGTTCGCCTCCCTTCACCTGGGTGGTGCACCGGTCCCTTCACGCGGGTGGGACGGGTGGGGCCTTAGACGAAGCTGTACGGGGGCAGAGGGCCGGCGAAGCGGAGGCCGATGCCGCCGCCGATTTCGCGGCTCAGATTCGTGTGGGCCGTCAGCAGGTCCTCCTTCTGCTCGTCGGGCACGAGGAGCGAAAGGTTGAGGAAGTCGTTCCCCGTCGGCGGGTGGGTGACGTGGTCGCGAGCGAAGGGCAACAGTGCCTGGACGAGTCCGGCGGAAAGCGATTGCTGTCGTGCTTCTACCTCGCGAGCGACCAGTTCACCCAGGGCGAGAGGAAGTTGCGGGTCGGCGTCCCCCGCACGGATCCGCTCGTTGAGTTCCGCGGCTTCGGGGAAGTCCCGCAGGATCTGCTGCAGCAGCGGTTCCTCGTCGTCCTGGGCGACCCGCACGTTGTACTCTGCGCAGCCCTCAAGTCGCCGGAGGGCGTCGAGGTAACCGTCGGCGTTCGTCTCCAGTACCTGCCGGACCGCGCTGTCGTCAGCGGCGATGTAGCCGAACTGCAAGGGAAGAATCGGGCCGTCGGCCATCAGTTGCTCCTGCACCTCCTGGTGGGCCAGCAGGTCTCGGCGTTTGGGCCGGATCTCCTCGGAGACGTCGCTGACGACTGCGCTCAGGGACCCGGCGGTGACCGACCGCAAGGGCGACGGGCTGGAACCCACCCCGGTCAGACCGTCCAGGTCCCGCGGATGGTCCTCCGCGGCGATCGAGTACACGTAGAGCGCCATGGCTCACTCCTTCTCCCGGCGCACCGGGCGCCGGGCCGGACGTCGGCGCCTGGGAGCTTCCTCTTCCTCTGTCTCCTCCTCCGGTTCCTCGCTGCGGGACGACTTGCCGGTCAGGGAGTCGGTGACCGCGTCGACGGCACCGCTCAGTGCGCCTTTGGACTTTCCGCGGGCACCGCCCTCCACCACCTTCCCCACGACATCAGGCAGCTGCGCCGGAGCCTTGCGGCCGGCTTCCAGGTCGAGTCGGTTGCACGCCTCGGCGAAGCGGAGGTAGGTGTCGACGCTGGCCACCACGATGCGCGCGTCGATCTTGATGAGTTCGATGCCCACCACGGAAATGCGGACGAACACGTCGATGACCAGTCCGCGGTCGAGAATGAGCTCGAGTACGTCGTAGAGGCTGCTGCTGTTGCTCCCGCCCCCACGGGCGATGGCGCTGCCGCCTTGCGGCACCATGGTCATGGCGCCTCCTTCCCCCGGCGGCCTGCGCTCAGGTCGGCCGGTCGATCATTCCGCGGGTGTAGCGGCGGGTGCGTTCGTAGGAGATCAGCTCGCCGTCCTCGTCCAGCGTGACCTTGTAGCTGGCCATGACGCTGGTGGTGTCCGGGATGCGCTCCAGCTCCACGACCTCCACCTGTGCCGCCCAGCCGTCCTCGGTCGGCTTCAGCGAGGAAACCGAGTCCGGCGGACGCCCGAGCAGCTGAGCCAGTTGCTCGGCCGCCGACCGCATCGCCGACGCAGCGCCGTGCACGCCGGACCGGTGGCGGGAGCCGGCGCGCCGCGGCGGCTGCCGGCCCTGCTTCTCACCTTCGTCGGCCGCTCGCGGAGAAACGCGCCGCGGGCGCGCGGGTTCTGATGCGGACATATAGCACTCCCCTGGGAGACGGTCTCCCACCCCCAAGAATGTCACTAAATCTACGCATAAGTCCGGGATGGGGGGCAGGAGCTTGTCAGGACGGCCAAGGCTGGACCGACGCGCCGGCCGGGAGAGTAGGACGTCCCGCCGCGCTGTCGCGCACGTCACCGACAGGCCCGCGGCCCCTGGCCAAAGGGGATGATCATGCAAGACACAACCAAGATCGCGCTCGCAGCCGCGCTGGCTGGGGGCTACGTGCTCGGCCGGGCGAAGAAGGGCCGCATGGCCTTCGCCCTGGCGACCTATGTCGCAGGCCGTCGCTTCGGCCTCGAGCCGGAGCAACTGCTGAAGCAAGGCCTCGCCAAGGTCAAGGAGATGCCGCAGTTCGCCGACCTGAGCGACCAGCTGAAGGGCGAAGCCCTCGACGCCGGCCGGCAGGCCCTGACCGCTGCGGCCAACCGCCAGCTCGCCAGCTTCGCGGACACCCTGCACGAGCGCACGCTCGAACTGACGCGCGGCGGTCGGCGGGAGGACGAGGAAGACGAAGAGCCGTATGAGGACGCGGCGGACGATTACGACGAGGAAGAGGAAGAGGAAGAGGGCTACCTCGAACCCGAGGAAGAAGCGGAAGAAGAACCGGAGGAAGAAGAGGAAGGCGAGGAAGGAGAGGAGGAGGACGAGGAAGAGGAAGAGGAGCAACCGGAAGACGAAGTCGAGGAGGGACCGGAAGAGGACGAGCAGGAGGACGAGGACGAGGAAGAAGAGCCGGCGCCGCCACCGCGACGGCCTGCCCGGCGCCGTGCTCCGGAGTCCGGTGCCGCGCGCCCGCGCAGGGCCGAGCAGCGCCCGAGCGCCCGCGAGAAGGCCGCACCGGCCAAGAAGGCCCCGTCGTCCAGGAAGTCCGCCGCCGCTCCGGCTCCCGCCAAGAAGGCCGCCGCTCCCGCGAAGAAGGCCGCTCCTGCCAAGAAGACGGCAGCGAAGAAGACCGCGGCCAAGAAGGCCACGAGTGGCAGGTCTTCGGGATCTGCCGCGAAGGCGGCACCGCCCCGGAAGAAGGCCTCCACATCCGCCTCGTCGGCCAGGCCCGCGGCCAAGAAGACCAGTACGTCCGCACCGAGGAAACGGTCCGCAGGCCAGAGCAGCCCTCGGAAGACGGCCGCCAAGAAGGCATCGGGCAGCAGTCCGGCACGTAAGACGACCGCCAAGAAGACGGCGTCCCGCAAGCAATCGGCGCGGAGGTAGTCATGGCACCCGCAGACCGCCCCAGCGCGAACCGATCGACATCCGGACTGGACAAACTGCTCGACGAGGTGTCCCAGTACGTCACCGCCCAGGCGGAACAGTTGGCGGGAAAGGCCACGGACAAGCTCGGAGACCTCACCGACCAGCTCTACGACGTGGCCGACAACGGCGGCAAGCTCTCCGACATCGGAGGCATCGGCGCCCGGCTCCTGCAGGGCGACTCCCCGCTGAAGGCCATGGCCGGCCAGACCCTGGGAAACCTGAAGGACAAGGTGACCGATACCGCGTCGCAGGTTTTCGGGGGGAAGAAGGGCCGCGGTCGTAAAGGAGGCGGCGGCGTCGTCAACATCGTCGAGGCGATGGACGTCGGACTGCCCCTGCGCACGACGTACGACCACTGGACGCAGTACGAGAACTTCAGCAGCTTCACCAAGGGCGTACGCGACGTCTCCCGCAACGACGACACCACCAGCGACTGGAAGGTCAAGGTCGGCCCGTCGACCCGTGGTTGGAAGGCGACCGTCCAGGAACAGATACCCGATGACCGCATCGTCTGGAGCTCGCAGGGGGCCAAGGGCACCACTCGCGGCTGTGTGAGCTTCCACGAGCTGGCCCCGTCCCTCACCCGGATCGTCGTCGTGGTCGAGTACCACCCGGCAGGACTGTTCGAGAAGACCGGAAACCTGTGGCGCGCCCAGGGCCGCCGCCTGCGACTGGACCTCAAGCACTTCCTGCGCTACGTCACCATGAGCACGGAGGAACCGGAGGGCTGGCGCGGGGAGATCCGCGACGGCGAGGTGGTGCAGACCCACGAAGAGGCCCTGGAAGCGGAAGAAGGAGAACAGGAAGAGCAGGGCGCGGACGACGAAGAGCAGTACGAAGAGGAAGACCAGGACGGCGGAGAAGACGACTACGCGGAAGACGAGGAACCCGAGGAATACGAGGACGAGTCCGACTACGCCGACGAGCCCGAGGCAGAGGCGGAAGAGGAAGAGGCCGACGAGAGCGACGACGACGAGTACGAGGACGAGCCCGAGGACGAACCCGAGGACTCACGCCCCCGCCGACGCGTCCGCCAGGCCGCTTGACGCCTCGGGAGTCCTTGCACGGCCACGGTGCTGAGCTCGTAGGAGGTGGTCATGGTGTCTCCATGGAGGCGGCGCCTGCGGCGCCTCAGAAAGAGAAGAAGCAGACGCCGGGCCCTCCACCGTTGGATGCCCCGGTCCGTCATCCAGCGGATCGTCCTGCGCCTCACCGTGTGGGGAGCACGAGCGACGGTCTGGGGCATGCGGCTGGCGGCGCGCCGGTTGCTGCGCGCCATATTCCTCGGCCGTGGGGTTCAGAGGCTCTGAGAGGGCGGTTCGTGTGCTGATGTCTGTTTCCGGGTGAGGCTGGGACAGGGCTGCTGGTCACGGTGCTCGGCCGGTTACTGCTTCCTTGCGAAGCTGCCGGTGTCGACTTCGGTGAGGATGTCGAGCTTGACAGGTGTTTCAGTTTGGCGCGGGGTGCCCTCGATGTTCTTCGGCAGCAGTTCGTGGTCCAGAGCTTCGCAGACGTCCCGGGCACGCAGCGGGCCGGTCGCGTCGTTGAAGACGCCCGATGCGGGGATAGTCCGGGTGCTCGGGCAGGTCTGGCGGGCCGGCGGGGAGCCGGTCGGCAAGACCGGTGATGGTTTTCCGTGTGATCGCGAGGTGTTCGAGGTGGGTCGCGGCCTCCCGCAGGCGGGCCTGTAGTTCGCCGATGCGAGTGTGGAGGCCGTCGGCCAGGCCCCGGACGGCGTTCTCCTGGATGTCGAGCGCGTCGAGCAGGGGCTGGAGGTTCACGCGCTCACCGTCTGCCGTTCGCGCCATGTGGGGGTGTTCTTGCCGGTAAGACGGCGGGCCATGACGTGGGTCATGGCCCAGTAGGCCCGGGAGGCGGACGAGGCCGGGCGGTGTTCGTAGTCGCGGACCAGACGCCGGTGCAGTATCAGGATCCCGTAGGTCTGCTCCACCCTCCACCGCTTCGTCTGCGGAACGAACCCCTTCTCCTGCGGATTGCGTTGCACGGTCTCGACGTCGATGCCCAGGCCGGCTCCGTGCGCGGTGACCTGGTTTTTGAAGCCCTGGTCGACCAGGGCCTTGTTGACGCTTCCGCCGGTGTGTTCGGCGACCTGGTCCAGCAAAGCGGTGCCCGCGGTGTTGTCGTGCGCGCTCGCGGCGAGAACGACCACCGCGATGTCCAGGCCGAGCACGTCCACGGCCAGTCCGCGCTTGTGGCCCGGGACCCTCTTCGCCGGATCCCGGCCGGTCGTGGAGGCGGGGACCCCCGCGGCAGCGTGGATACTCTGGGTGTCCAGGACCACCAGGGTCGGGTCCTCTGATCGACGGGCCTTCTCACGTACCTGGCAGCGCAGGAGCTCGTGGATGACCTGGTCCGTTCCGTCGTCCCGCCAGGCCGCAAAGCAGTAGTACGTCGCGCTCTTCGGCGGCAGGTCGTGCGGGAGGTAGGTCCATTGGCAGCCGGTCCGGCCCTGATAGAGGATCGCGTTCACGATCTCCCGCATCGCGTAGGCCCCCCTGATGCCCGCTGACCGAGCGGTGCCGGTCCTTCCACGCCGTGATCACCGGCTCGATCAGAGCCCATTGCGCCTGGGATAAGTCGCTGGGGTAGGCAGCAGACAAGTGCCTGCGGATCGGCGGGTTCCGCCCTGCACCCACACCATCAGGTGACGACAGCGTCGCTCAAAAGTCACGAACCGCCCGCTGAGAAGCTCTGGAGACAGTGTCCTACTCCTGTGCCCTGACCTGTCAGCCGGTGGTGAACTCCGCGCTACCCTTTCCGTACAGACGCGTCAGCCCTGTCGGGTTCCCATCGAATTCTCCAGTGAGGAGCTGCAGCAGGAATTCCGTCATGGTGCAGTCGTAGACCGTCCACTCGCCTCCGTGCGTATAGACAGCCACAGGCCAGGTGCCGGGTTCGTGGTTGCTCGTGATCCAGCCCAGTACGTCCGCTTCGGCTGTCTCCCCCCAGACCATGATGTCTGCCGGGCCATAGAGCTCGGCGTGCAGCGGGTCGTTCCACTCGTTGACCTCCGGCAGGTCGAGAACATCCGCCGGAAGCCTTGAGGTGTGACGGGAAGGAGCATAAGGATCCACGCTCGGAGCGAAGACGGCCAGCATTCCGTCGATTTCACCGCTGCCGTAGACGGACAGGAAGTTCCTGTAATCGGACGGGAATCGGGTGCCGTACGCCACCGCGATGTCGTCCCAGTCGATGAAGGTCCCCATACTCGACGGCTGCATGAGGTGTCGAAGTCGCTCAAGGGCGGTCATGGTTTCTCTCATCTTTCGTAGTCCAGCCAGTCGTGGCCTCGCTTGGGAACCGGTTCTCCACCTTCGGCGACTCGTCCGAGGCCATGCCACTGGAGTGTCGAAGGCCCGTAGGTCTTGGGAACATCATCACACCAGCAGGCGAGCGCCTGCGGACCGGCGGGTTCCGCCGCGCACCCACACCATCAGGCGATGGCAGAGCCACTCAAAGACTCACGAACCGCCCTCTGAGAACTACCGACAGATTGGGCTGTCCTCCCCCGTTATGTTTTTCGCGGTCCTGCAATGGGGCCGCTGGCCTCCGGGCCCGGTATGACTGTGTCCCCTCTGTCGAACGGATGACCTGGGGGGTGGTGTCGCCGGGTCCGCAGGTGCCGTCGGAGACGCTGATGAGAGACCCGGCCACCGCCCGGTCCGGTGCAATGCCGGACAGTTCGCGGGCGGCAGGTCTGCATAACGTGGATGCGCGAGCACGGTGCCACCGCCGAGGCCGGCACGGTCAAGACCTGTGGAAGGGTGCGATGTTAGACACCGAAGGTATAGGCGTCTTCCTCGGGATGGACGTCGGCAAGACCGCTCACCACGGCCACGGGCTGACTCCGGCCGGGAAGAAGGTCTTCGACAAGCCGATGCCCAACAGCGAGCCGAAGCTGCGGGCCGTGTTCGACAAGCTCAAGGCCAAGTTCGGCACCGTCCTGGTGATCGTGGACCAACCCGCCTCGATCGGCGCCCTGCCCCTGACCGTCGCCCGCGACGCGGGCTGCGAGGTCGCCTACCTGCCCGGACTCGCGATGCGGCGGATCGCCGACCTCTACCCGGGAGAGGCGAAAACCGACGCGAAGGACGCAGCGGTGATCGCGGACGCGGCCCGGATGATGCCCCACACACTGCGTTCGCTGGAGCTGACCGACGAGATCACTGCCGAGCTCACGGTGCTGACCGGCTTCGACCAGGACCTCGCGGCCGAGGCGACCCGCACCAGCAACCGGATACGCGGCCTGCTGACCCAGTTCCACCCGTCGCTGGAGCGTGTGCTGGGGCCCCGGCTGGACCACCCGGCCGTCACCTGGCTCCTCGAGCGCTACGGATCCCCGGCTGCACTGCGCAAGGCCGGCCGACGCAGGCTCGTCGAGCTGATCCGACCCAAGGCCCCGCGCATGGCGGCCCGGCTGATCGACGACGTCTTCGACGCCCTCGACGAGCAGACCGTCATCGTTCCCGGCACAGGCACCCTCGACATCGTGATCCCGTCACTGGCCGCCTCGCTCGCCGCGGTCCACGACCAGCGCCGGGCACTGGAAGCCCAGATCAGCACCCTTTTGCAGGCCCACCCTCTTCGCCCGGTCCTGACCTCGATGCCGGGAGTCGGGGTCAGGACCGCGGCCGTCCTGCTGGTCACCGTCGGCGACGGCACCGGCTTTCCCACCGCCGGCCACCTCGCCTCCTACGCCGGCCTCGCCCCCACCACGAAATCGTCGGGGACCTCGATCCACGGCGAACACGCGCCACGAGGCGGAAACCGGCAGCTCAAACGCGCGATGTTCCTCTCCGCCTTCGCCTGCATGAACGCCGACCCGGCCTCCCGCATCTACTACGACCGGCAACGAGCCCGCGGCAAAACCCACACTCAGGCACTCCTGCGACTCGCCCGCCAACGCATCAGCGTCCTGTTCGCCATGCTCCGAGACGGCACCTTCTACGAATCCCGAACCCCCACCATCACCCTCGCCGCATGACCACCCCAAACATCCCCATACCCGGCACCACGTCCTTGACGAAGGACATAGAGACACCCCCCGCCCCTCCGCGCGAGCATCCGTGATGTGCTTCAAGCCGTGGGGTGGGCGGCTGACCTGGCGGCCCGCTCGATCCTCGCGGAGTGGGCCGCCCGGGCTTCCTCGTCGATCTGCTTCTCGTGCTCGGCGCGCAGGCCGGTCCGGCCGTCGAGGCTCTCGCGCACTATGTCGGCCTGCCCGGTATGCCGGATGGCTTCGCCGAGTACGTGGACCATGACGGCGAACAGGTTCGTGTTGGGGCAAGGCTCCGACCACCACGGAACGTGGCCGGGGGCGTCGAGGGGCAGCTCGTCGATGGTGGCGTCCGAGTGTTCCCACGTGCGCCGGTAGAACGCGACGATCTGATCGCGGGTCTCGTCCTCGGTCGCCCATAGATCGCTGCCGTCGGAGTCCTGCCAACGGGGGAGTGGGTCCGGAGAAGGGCGGTCGAAGACCTCCCCGAAGTACCTGGCCTCTACGGTGGCTACGTGTTTGACCAGGCCGAGGAGGTTGGTCCCGGTCGCTGTCAGAGGTCGGCGGGCGTCGTATTCGGACAGGCCGTCGAGTTTCCACAGCAGTGCCTCGCGGTCCCGCCGCAGTCTCCCGTGCAGGTGGTCCTTCGCGAATTCATCGATCATGCGGCATGAGCCTGCCATGGGCGGCTCGTGCTCTCAAGATCCCGATCCGGTGCGACCCCCCTGGTCAGGGGAGCGTGTCCTTGCCCTTCTCCTTGAGCTGACGGGCCCGACCCCGGGCCTCCAGGGCTGCGCCCTTGGCCGCCAGGGTTTCCTTTCCCATCGCGTGGGCGGCTTTCCGCACGACCTTGCCCGCGACCTGCTCGATCCCGGCTTTGGCCTTTTCGCTCGCGCTCATATCCGTTCCTTCGCCGAAGGCCGGCAGGAGGTCTCCTGCCGGCCCTCATACATCTCCACGCCCGAGGCCGCTAACGGGGTCAGTGCTTGAGTGTGTCCTTGGCCTTCCGAGCGGTCTGCTTGGCATCGCCTGCGATCTGCTCGCGCCGGCCCTTCGTCTCCAGCCCCTCGTTGCCGACGACCTTCCCGGTGGTTTCCTTCACCTTTCCCTTGGTCGTCTTGGCCGTGTCCTTCATCTTTTTGCCTGCGCCCATCTGTCCCACCACCTCCGACACCGTTCGGTGCTCGGCTACTACCCGATATCGGGACAAAAATGCGTATTAATTTCGATTCATTGCGTACCGGGCATAGCGGGATATGTGGTGGGTAGGTGCCGGACATCCCGGCCGGCCCGCCGGAAGGGCGGGCGCGGCCTTCGAGGCGAGGGAGGCTGACATGTCAGCAAGCGTTCCGGACCGAGACCCGCGCAACACGTCCCGGCCCGACGCCGGGGTGCCGCCGGGTGAAACGCCGCCGTGCGAGTCGAGCACCGGCTCCGGCGCGGGCCCGTACCGCCCTCTCACCCGCGGGTGGGGCAAGGGCCCCCTCGTGGTGATCTGTCTGGTGGCTCTGGCCTGCGCCCTGTTCTTCCTGGCCTACGCCGTCATGCTGAACCTCTGAGCGCAGCCGACGCCTACGCGTCCGGCCTGTCCTCCCAGGCCGGGGGATCACGAGCGGGTACGGCAGTGGACGGTCCCTCAGATCGCGGTGGAGAGCGCCACATGCCGCCACTGGTCGAGTTCGCGTCGTACCAGATCCAGCTTCGCCTCGACACGTTCCACCGCGTCCGCGCCCAACTGCAGGCGCAGCGGCGGCTGGTCGGTCTCGGTGACGTCGACGATGGCTCGGGCCGCCTTCGCCGGATCGCCCGGCTGGAGACCGTCGAACGTGCTCATCGCCTCGCGCACCGGCCCCGCACCGGCGGCGTAGTCGGCGATGCCGGCCGGCTCGACCCGGAGGCTGGAGCTGCCCAGGAAGTCGGTCCGGAAGCCGCCGGGTTCGATGACCGTGACGCGGATCCCGAGAGGGGCGAGCTCACCGTGCAGAGCCTCGGAGATGCCTTCGAGGGCGAACTTCGACGCACCGTACAGGCCCACCGCCGGAGCGGTGGCGAAACCGCCCACGGAGCTGATGTTCAGGACGTGCCCGGAACGCTGGGCGCGCAGCGTCGGCAGCGTCGCCCGGAGCGTATTGAGTACGCCGAACACGTTGACATCGAACAGATCCCGGGCAGCGCGGTCGGAAACCTCCTCGACCGCGCCCACGAGGCCGTAGCCGGCGTTGTTGACGACGGTGTCGATCCGGCCGAACCTGGCCAGTCCGGCCTCCACCGCCGCCGCCAGCTGCCCCTCGTCGGTGACGTCCGCGTCCACGGCCAGCAACCCCTCCGGCTTCTGCGGGTGGGCCTTGAGCACCGCCGAAGCGTCCCGCGCCGTGGCGATCACGCCGTGCCCCCGCTCCAGCGCCTCACGTGTGATCTCCGCGCCCAGCCCGCGCGATGCACCGGTGACAAACCAAACGTTCATGTTCTCCCGCATTCCGATCGTCCGACTGGCCGTCACGTCAACGCTAGAAGCTAGAGTCCGGTCTAGATCAAGAGCGGCGTGACGGGAGTCACTCATGGACCTGACCATCGGTGAAGTGGCGCAGCGCAGTGGGCTGAGCGTGCACGCGCTGCGGTTCTACGAGCGGGAGGGCCTGTTCGCCAACCCGGTGCGCCGCCTGTCCAACGGCCGCCGGATCTACCACGAGGAGGACGTGGAGTGGCTGGCGGTCTGCACCAAGCTGCGCTCCTCGGGCATGTCGGTGGCGATGATCCGGCAGTACATCGAGCTGGTCCGGCAGGGTCCGGGTAACGAGCCCGACCGCCTGGAGCTGCTGCGCCGCCACGAGGCCGTCGTGGAGGCGCAGATCAGGGAACTGCGAGAAGCTCTCGGCGTGATGCGGCACAAGGTGCGGATCTACGAGGACCACGTGGAGCGGGGTGAGGCCGACCGGCTGTGGAACCCGTCCCGCACGGACGCCACGGCGCCGGACTGCGCGCCGCAGGAGGCAACGGTGCCGGACTGCGCGCCGCAGGACGCCACGGCAGCGGATTGCGCGCCGCCGGGGCCGCGGCCGGCCGGCAGGGCGTAGGCGGCGGCCGCCCGCCCGGCTGCGGTCAGGCCGTGGCGTCGAGGCGGGCGGCCAGCCAGTCGAACACCCGCTGCTCGAACAGGGCCCGGCCCAGGGGCTCGCAGTGCATGTCCGCGCCCTCCGCCGCCGTGAACTCCACGAACGCCTTCTCGCCCGGCAGCGCCTCGTACAGGCGCCGTGCCTGGCCGGGCCAGAAGTGCTCGCCCTCCGGCGAGGTCACCAGCAGCGGCACCGTGATCCGGCCCAGGACCCCCGTCAGGTCGTACCGGGCCACCTCGGTGAGCAGGTCGAAGGGGGAGTCGATCGCGTACGGCTTGGCCCGCCACCGCCAGAGGGCGGCGAGACCCGCGTCCTCCGCGAGGCCCGCGCGCATCACCCCGTCGAACGCGTCCCGGTCTCCCGAGTCGAACAACTCGCGGAGCTCCGGCGGGAAGTTGTTCCACCAGCTGTCCACGACGGACACCACACCCGGGTCCGCGACACCCGCCACGATCCGGTGCTCGAAGGCGAGGGCCCTGGGCACCCAGTAGCCGGCCTGACTGACCCCGGCCAGCACCAGCCGGCCGGCCGCGATGTCGTCCCGGGCCAGCAGGAAGTCCACCACCGGCGTGATCACGTTCTCCCAGTCCGGGCGGAACGGCATCCGATGCTCGAACAGCATCGACTGCTGCCCCGGCCCGTCGAAGAGGAGGGCGTTCCAGCCGCGCGCCACGGCCGGCGCCCCGAGCATCGTCCACGCGGTGCTCACCGGACCGTCGCTGCCGTTGTTCACGATCACCGTCGGTGCGTCCGCGCCGCCCCCGACCGGCCGGAAGAGGTAGCCGGGGAGCGCAGTGCCCTCGTACGGCACCGCCACCCGCTCCGCGGCCGGCTCCCACGCCGCCGCGAACCGGTCGAAGCACTCACGGTGCTCCCGGAACACCGCGAGCAGCCGGTTCTCGTCGCCCAGCGCGTCGGCGGCGACCAGCCCCGTCCCGAAGTAGCCGGCAGCCCGCAGCCACGCGTTCCGGGCGCTCGTCCGCCGCCCGGGCCCGGCCGCCCGTTCGCCGTCCGACCGGACCCGGCGGGCCAGATCCGTCCAGCCCGCGAACCAGGCGGGGCCGTCCGCATCGCGCAGTCGCGCGGCCGTGGCCAGCACCTCGCCCGGATCGGAACCCTGCTGCCAGGACGCCCCGAGGAGCATCAGCACCTCGAAATCGAACTGTTCGTTCTCGCAGAACCGGTACGCCACGATGCCTCCCGGAGTACACCCCCACGGTACGAGGGCCCCCGGACGCGCGCACGCCGCACCGGCCCCGGCTGCCGGTCGTGCTTCCGCGGCGGCCGCATAGGGTCAACTGCCATGACATATCTCAGGCGTATGAGCCGGCCGACCTCCTGGTTGGCGTGGATGGGCGGAGCCCCGGCCCCGTGGCACTTCGCTGCTCTCGAAGAGGCTTACGCGCTGATGGGGGAGGGCCGCTTCGAGGAGGCCGAGGCGCGGGCACGAGCCCTCGTAACGGCCCGGCGGAGCCGGCAGGGCCGGGGCCGCCGACCGGGCACCGCCTGGTACGCCACCCATGTCGCCGTGGTCGCGGCGCGCGCCCACGGACGACGGGTCCCCTCGTCGCTGGGCGAGGTCGAGGAGTTGATAGCAGAGGCCGAGCGGACGAACGACCTCCCTCACGGTCTGCTGCTCGCCGCCCGCGTGAACCGCGGGTTGGTGCTCATCGACGACGAGCGGCCGGTTGATGCGGAGTCGGAAACCCGGGACGTCCTGCGGGTGCTGGCGCGGCGGGCGCATCCCGCCAAGTACCGTCAGATCGAACTGGCCGCCCTGATCTGTCTCGGGCACGCCCTGTGCACGCAGGACCTGTACGAGGAGCCGGAAACGATCGCCCGCGCGAACCTGCCCCGGGCCGACGACGGGGAGGTCGCGCACTCTCTCCGCGTCCTGCTGGTCCGCAGCCTGGCGGGCCTGGGCCGACACGAGGAGGCGCTGGCCGAGTCGCTGGAGGTGCGGGGCCGCCCCGAGCCGCCGCCGCACGCCGTCGGGCACCTGGAGCTGTACCGGGCCACCGCACTGCACGGCCTCGGCCGCAGCGAGGAAGCCCGTGCCGAGGCCGCCCGGGCTCTGGCCGCCTGCGAGCGGTACCTGCATCCCACGCACTCCCGCACCGCCGCGCTCCACACGCTCCTGTCCCGTATCCCGCCGTCCTGACCACCCCCCTCCCGCCGACGCGCGCTCACCGCGGCGTGAGCCGGACGGACCGGAGGGCTCCGCGGCCGTGTGCCGCCCGGGCAGGGACCGGGCGGCACACGGCTGGGCATCTCGCGAAGCAGCGAGCGCTTCCTGGAAATCCTGAAGGGGGTTTGTTTCCTCCTTCCGTCATCCGTGCCCCCATGCCGATGGGGCGGCAGGAGGGGGCGGGAATTCGGTGGTTCCCGGCCGGCTGACTACAGTCGTCCGCCCGTTATCCAGAGGCGTGACATCGCATCGGCCAGGGCGGGATACCGGGCGGCCTCGCAGAGCATTTCCGAGAGCACCAGCATTCCGTAGGCGGTGCTCCGCGGATCGCGGTTCTGGTGCAGCCGGATGACCGCGAGGCTCAAGGGGCGGCGTCCCAGCATGATCCCGGCACGGCGGACGGCTGCCGCTGTCTCCAGGTCGGCGCGGGCCCCGCCGAACGGCAGCGCTTCCGTTCTGTCGAGTTCCTGTGGCGCGGCCGAGTCCCGCACGTGGTGCACGTACGCTTCCGGCGGGGCCTCGCCGTTCTCGAAGATATTCCGGAACCCGGCGATACGGAGGCTGGTATTGCGCGGGCGGAGCTCGATGAAGAGCTCGACGAACAGGCCCCGTAGCCGGATGTGAAGGGGCAGGTAGGGCATTTCGCCCTCCTTGCGTCCGGCTCCGCCGAAGAATCCCTGCCCGTCTTCCGCCTTCGCCCGGATGGTCGACGTCAGGGACCGGTAATCGTCGGCCGTGGCCTGCGCCGGTGAGAAGAGGATAGGCATCAACATGGCCGGCCCATCAGGGGAGAGGCCCATGGCTCGGGCTTGTCGTGAGTAATCTGACCGTGATCGCCCGGATCCTGCTGCACTCGCGCATGCACACCACCACCTTCGCCTCATTCCGGCCGCCACGGGTTATCACTCCGTCGCGGCCGGGTTCGGTCCGATGGCTCCTTTGTAGTCGTCCGGGTTGCGGCCAGGAGAATTGTTGGCCTGTGATGCTAAGAAATCGGCCGCTGATCGTGAAAGCCGGACGTAAGCGGCCGGCTACGAATCCGTGGCCGCCCGGTCGGAATCGCTGCGCAGAACGCAGAACTCATTGCCCTCCGGGTCGGCAAGAACCGCCCAGCCCGAACCGTCGGGGTTCCGGTGATCGGCGATGAAGGAGGCGCCGAGTGCCAGCAGCCGCTCCACCTCCTGATCGCGCGAGGTCTCGGGTCGCAGGCACAGGTGGATCCGGTTCTTGACCGTCTTGGCCTCGGGCACCTGGTTGAAGTACAGCACCGGGCCCTCCGCCATCGGCACCAGGGTCTCCCGATCCCCCGGCCGGACGTCCGGATGCACAGGGCGGCCCGTCACACCGCTCCAGAACCGCGCCAACTCATAGGCGTCCGCACAATCGATCGCCACGTTCTGCACTGTCGAAACCATGCGCGTGATCATGGCTGATCCCCCGGCCGAGAACCAAGCCCGGCCGCGACGGGAACACCACACCGTCGTCGAGCGTTCCTCTCTGCGTGGGTGCGGGAAGGGGCGATGTCCCCGGACCCGATCCGATGGCCCGCGGGGAAGACCGTTCGGCCGATGCCCCGCAGTGCCCTCCGCCGCGAGGCGACGCCCTTTTCGCGCCCACTCCCGAACGCCCCGGCCCGCCTCCCCCCGGCCGGCTGGGGCCGCCCCGATCGGCCATCCCCCCGGCCGGTCGGGGCCCACTCCGTCCATCCCGGTCCATCCGCGTCCCCCACCCGCCCCCGTCCCGTCCCGCCCCCCCACGCCGCGACGCGCCTACGCGAGGCGGAACCGGAAGCCGCTGCGCGGAAGCGTGGGCATCCGGGACAGCGGAATGGTCAGGTCCTGGTCGGGAACGGTGACGTCGAGTCCGGCCAGCTCCGTGACCAGGGCCGCCAGCAGCGTGACGGTGATGTCCTCACCCGGGCACCGATGCCCCACGGCCGCGTCGCCGCCGCCCTGGGGGACGAGATGGCGCAGGCTCTCGTCGCTTCCGTAGCGGTGCGGATCGAACCGGTACGGGTGGTCCCACCACTGCGCGTCGTGATGCTGCCCGTACAGGTCCAGCAGGAGCAGGGTCCCCGCCGGGACGGTTTCGCCGTGCCACTCCAGATCGCGGGCGGCGAGCCCGCCGACGAACGGCGCGAAGGGGTAGAAGCGGCGCACCTCGTGGGCGAAACCGGTGGCCAGGTGCCCCGACACGTCACCGCGCAGCGGACCGCGATGCTCGGGCCACCGGTGCAGGGCGTGCGCGGCGAACGTGACGTACCACGCGATCGCCACGGTCGGCCGGATGATGTTCAGCAACTCCACCGCCGCCAGGTGCGGGTCCAGGACGGAGCCGTCGGCGTCGCGGTGCCGGGCGACCACGTCGAGCGCGCTGCCGTCGGGAGCCGCCTCCTGCTGCTCCCGGACCCGGACGATCAGTCGCGCGAAGGCCTGCTCCCGGCGCTTGCGGGCATGCCGGGCCCGCAGGTGGCGCGGCCCGGCCGTCGCGAACCCGTCGACCATGGCCACGCAGTCCCGCGCCAGCTCCCCGCCGTCGTCCGCGTCCACGAGCGGTACACCGGTCCAGTCGCAGACGGCCAGGGCGAGCACCCTGGCCGCCTCGTCGAAGAGGACCACGGTCTCCTGCGGGTGGTCCCGCCACCGGTCCACGGCCTCCCGCCAGCGCAGCAGTACGTGCTCCCGCAGGGCCTCGACGCCCTTCCCGTCCTCCAGCAGGGCCATGAACATCCCCTTGCGGACCCGGTGGGCGAGGCCGTCGAGGGTGTGCACCGCCCCCTGCCCGAACAGGGTGTCGAGCACCGGGTCCGGGAGGGCCGCGCGCCGCTGGACGTGCTGCTCGTCGTAGAAGAAGGCGACGGCTTCCGGGCCGCGCAGCGCGACCGTTCGCCGGCCGAGGAGACGCGTACGGACCGTGCCGTCCGCCGAAGTGCGCATTTGGTCGGGGAGCCAGGCGTAGCCCTGCGTCAGCAGCGAAAGGGTGCCGTCGGTCCACACGGAAGGGGGGTTCTTGAGAGTCGGCATGGGCAGCGGCTACCCGGCTCTGCGGCCCGCACACAACGCGCCCGGCGCCGTCACCCGGATACCCGGATACTGGGACGGACCGGCTCAGGGCCTACGCCGCCGCTGGAGGGGTAGACGCCGCGCGGACGGCACCGCCCGACAGGGCACCGTCCGCCCCGTTCCGGGCTGGTCCGAGCTGTTCCGAAGTGTTCCGGCCAAGGCGACCGATCGACCCATCGGGAGGACCGATGACCCGACGAGTGCACGAGGTGATGACGCGTAACCCGGTGACCGTGGAGCGCCGGACCTCGCTGGCGGAAGCGGCGCGGGTGATGCGTGACGCGGGCATCGGGGACGTACTGGTCGTCGACGAGGGACGGCTCTGCGGCATCCTCACGGACCGGGACCTCGTCGTCCGGGCGTTGGCGGAGGGTCGCGACCCGGCCGAGACGACCGTCCTGGCGGTCTGCAGCGCCGAACCCCTCACGGTCGGGCCGGACGACCACGTCGACGAAGCTGTCGACCTCATGCGCCGGCACGCGCTGCGGCGCCTGCCCGTACGGACCGGGAGCGGCGAGATCGTCGGCATCGTCACCCTCGGCGACCTGGAGGTCGAACGGGACCCGGGCTCGCCCCTCGCCTCCATCGCGGCGGCGGAGGAGGTACGCGAGCGGTAGACGCATGTACGCACGCACACACGTGCGTAAATGCGTACGTGCGTACGTGCGGACACCGTCAGGTTTGAGTCCGTGGAGAGCGGCCATAAGCGTGTTCACGGCAGTCCGCAGCGGTGAGCGGCGCGGACTGCCGAACGGACCCGGGCCGCGTGGTGGCTCTCCCCCCGCCATCACGCGGCCGGGCACCGTACCCGCCGCTCCCGCTCCCGCTCCCGTCCCGCTCCCGATCTCTACGGCGTCAGCGGCGGACCGTGAGGCCGTGCAGAGTGAGGTCGAGCAGGCGGTCCGCCCGCGGCCTCTGCTCGGCGCCGGCCGCGGCGAGATCGTCGTACGGCCCACCGCGCAGGCCTGACGGCGCACGCGGCCCTCGGCGGATCCGGATGTGCCGGCCCGGCTGACATGACCGGCGCCATCGCGGACAGCCGAGGGACATGAGACCTCCATCGAATCAGGGCCGCGGCGGTGACCGTGCCCGTGTCGAAGACGAGCAGGACGCCGATTCGGTCGCCGGGCCGGACGCCGCCCCGGGCCCGGGCGCGCTGGTCGAGGAACGCGCCCCGGCCGGGCCCACCGAGTTGCCCGCACGCTCCTGGAAGGCCGTACTGCGCGGCACAGCCAAGGAGTTCGGCGACGACGAACTGGCCGACCGGGCCGCGGCGCTGACCTACTACGGGGTGCTGGCGATCTTCCCGGCGCTCCTGGTCCTCGTATCGCTGCTGGGTCTGGCAGGCGCGTCGACGGCCGGTTGGGTGCTGGACACCCTGCAGCAGCTGGCCCCCGGCTCCGCCCGGGACGTGATCGGGGACGCGGTCGAGCAACTGCAGGGCCGCAGCGGCGTCGGGTCGCTGATGGCCGTCGTCGGACTCGTCGTGGCGCTGTGGTCCGCCTCCGGCTACGTGGCCGCGTTCATCCGGTCCGCGAACGCCGTCTACGACGTGCCCGAGGGCCGCCCCGTGTGGAAGGTGCTGCCGCTGCGCCTGGCGCTGACGGTCACGCTGATGGCCCTCGCCTGCGCCGGCGCGCTGATCGTGGTCTTCACCGGCGGCCTGGCCCGCCGGGCGGGAACCGCCCTGGGCATCGGGGACACAGGACTGGCGGTGTGGTCGATCGCGAAGTGGCCGGCCCTCGTCCTCCTCGTCACCATCATGATCGCGCTCCTGTACTGGGCGGCGCCGAACGCCAAGGGCCGGGGCTTCAAGTGGGTGACACCCGGCAGCCTGCTGGCCCTGCTGATCTGGATGATCACCTCGGCCGGTTTCGCCTTCTACGTCGCCAACTTCGCCTCCTACAACAAGACATACGGCAGCGTCGCCGGTGTTGTCGTCTTCCTGGTCTGGCTGTGGATCACCAACCTCGCCGTCCTCCTCGGGCTGGAGTTCGACGCGGAACTGGCGCGGCAGCGCGCGATCGCCGGCGGGATGCCCCGGGGCGAGGAGCCGTACGTACGGCCCCGCGACACCCGTGCGTGGAACGCGGAGGACCCCCGCCGCATGACCCACTGACCGCACACCCGCCGGCCCGGTGGCCGGGTGCTGGGGCGTTTACCGGGTAGGCGCGCGTCGACAGAAACGTGTGCAACGGAAGGGGAGACTCCACATGAGCACGATAGAGCGGCAGACCCACATGGCCGATGAATCTGTGAGCGTGCTCGTCTCGCGCGCGTCCCGGCAGATATCGGAGCTGGTCCGCGAGGAGATGCAACTGGCGCGGGCGGAGATGACGCAGAAAGGGAAGCGCTTCGGGCGGGGCGGCGGCCTCTTCGGTGGTGCGGGTCTGCTCGGATTCCTGGCGGCTCAGGCCCTGACGGTGGCCGGTATCGCAGCCCTCGCGCTGGTGCTGCCGGTCTGGGCCTCGGCCCTGATCGTCATGGCGGTACTGGCGATCGGTGCCGCGGTCCTGGCCCTGGCGGGCAAGAAGCAAGTGGCCAAGGTCGGCGCCCCCGTGCCGGCGCAGGCCATCGACAGCGTCAAGGCCGACCTGGCCGCGATGCGGGAGAAGGCGCACCGATGAGCGGCGAACCCGACACACCCCGAACCGACAACGGCACCCCCACCTCCGACGAGCTGCGCGAACAGGTCGAGCGCTCGCGGGACGAGCTGGGGCGGACCATAGAGGCCCTGGCGGGCAAGGCCGACCTCAAGGCCCAGGCCGGGAGGAAGACCGCGCAGGTCGCCGACCGGATCCACGAGACGGCCGCGCACACGGCGGAGCTCGTGAAGCACGCGACGCCCGAGCCGGTGCTCGACCGGGCGGACCAGGTCGTCACGGCGGCACGCAGCCACCGCAAGCCGTTGCTCGTGGCCGGTTGCGCCGCACTGGTGGTCTTCCTGCTGGTGCGCCGCGGCTGTCGGCACCGGTGACCGCATCCGGGGCCATAGGCCGGGTGAACGGGGGTCGGCGCGGGCCATGATTCCCACCGAGGTCTCGCAGCCCACCGCGACGCCGGCGGCCGGGGCCCGACGGCCTGACTGTACGAGGCCCTGCGGCCCGGAGCCCCGTCGTCCCGGGTGTCAGCGGGGCGCTGCCCGATGCCCGAACCAGTGGCTCCTCCGGCCGTGCGGCGCGTCCCGCGCCGCATCCCGCGAGGTCTCGGCGCCGGCCCCGGCCCCGGGTCCGGTTTCCGCACGGGGGCCGTCGCCTTCGGCGCCGCGGTCGGAGGCGGCGGCCCCGCGGTCGGGGGCGGCAGCCTCACGGCGCGCCGCGCCGCGATCCCGACGGGCCTGCGCGGCGCGCCGGGCGGAGCGACGGGCGCCGATCACGACCAGGGCCAGTCCGAGGAGGGCCACGGCGCCCACGATGAACCCGCTCAGGAAGAGGGATCCGGTCGAACCGGTGGCGTGGTAGCCGAGGATCGAGAAATCGCCGCCGGCGCCGAGTTCGTGCCCGGCGCCGGTATTGCCGAAGATGCCGGCGAGTCCGACGACGATCGCTGCGATCAGAATGACGAGTCCGAGAACGAAAATCATGGATCGCTCCTTGCCTGCGCGCGCCCGGACGATCCGCCGGACACGGCTGGCACCTACCCGGCTCGCCGGCTCTGACCCCGTAGACCACCACCCATTGCGGAAGCTGCGCTCTGTAGTCGAAATAGTGCGAAGAGTGATCGAATGTGTCAGTCTGGGGGAACGGAGTTCGAACCGAAGTGTTCGAGCATCCGCGCTCTCCAGAAACACCCCACGCACGCAGGGCCCGGCCGGAGCCAGTAGTCACCCCGGCCGGGCCCTGTCACCTCCCCGACAGCCCCGTGCCGAGGAGCCGGAGGCGCATAAGGGGCGGATAAGGGGAGAGTGGAGCAGTATGGAGGTACCCGCTCACGGGCTGTGCGCTGAGTAAGGCCGGATCGGCCTTTCGCGCGCGGGGGGCATTTCGTGCTGCGGTCGAACAAGCAGAGGACTCGGGGCAGTCGAAGCCGGCCGTCGGCCTGGCGGGAAGCGGTGCACCCATGACGGAGCGCCTCCATAGATCGGGTCTGGTGGGCGAACTCTTCGCTGAATTCGCCGGCACCATGATCCTTATCCTCTTCGGTTGCGGCGTGGTCGCCCAAGTGGTTGCCGGTGGGGCCCTCACGGATCCCCCGGGCGGTCTCGGGAACCACGACAGCATCGCCTGGGCCTGGGGTCTCGGCGTAACCCTGGGCGTTTATGTCGCCGCGAGGCTGAGCGGTGCTCACCTCAATCCAGCGGTGACCGTCGCCCTGGCCGCGTTCAAGGGTTTCCCGTGGAGCAAGGTCGCCCCCTACGCGCTGGCCCAGGTGGCCGGCGCCTTCGTGGCCGCCCTGATCGTCCGCTGGAACTACAGCGAGGCACTGGCCAAGGCCGACCCCGGGCACACCATCAAGACCCAGGGCGTCTTCTCCACGCTCCCGGCCAACGGGAACACCAACCTGCCGGTGACCGAGTGGGGCGCACTGCGCGACCAGATCATCGGCACCGCGATCCTGCTCTTCCTGATCCTCGCCGTCACGGACCTGCTGGGCACACCCCCCGGCGCCAACCTCGCCCCGTTCATCGTCGGCCTGATCGTCGTGGCGATCGGTATGGCGTGGGGCACCAACGCGGGTTACGCGATCAACCCGGCCCGTGACTTCGGCCCCCGCCTGGCGAGCTTCTTCACCGGCTACGGCGGGGCCTGGCGAGATCAGTACGGGAATTTCTACTTCTGGGTCCCGATCATCGGCCCCTTCATCGGCGGCGTGCTCGGAGCGGCTCTGTACAAGTTCTTCGTCGGCCGGTTCCTGCCGACCGCCGAACCGGAGCCTCCAGGACGGATGCCGACACCGGACGAGAGCTGACCTCACAGCCACGCAGTACGTACGGCGCAGAGCCGACGCCGCCCGGGACGGACGTTCGCGGCACGCCCACTCCGTCCCGGGCGGCAGCCCCCCGCACGGCACCCGCAGAGAGGCGGCACCCCATGCCTGACTTCGTCGGCGCAGTGGACCAGGGGACCACGAGCACCCGTTTCATGATCTTCGACCATGCCGGAAACGAGGTGGCGAGGCACCAACTGGAGCACTCCCAGATCCTCCCGCGCTCGGGATGGGTCGAACACGACCCCGTGGAGATCTGGGAACGCACCAACTCGGTGATCCAGAACGCCCTCCGGCACGGCAACCTCGACGCCTCCGACCTCGCGGCCGTCGGGATCACCAACCAGCGCGAGACGACCGTCGTCTGGGACCCCCGTACCGGGCGCCCCTACTACAACGCGATCGTCTGGCAGGACACCCGTACGGACTCCATCGCCGCGGCACTGGAACGCGGTGGCCAGGGCGACGTCATCCGCCGCAAGGCGGGGCTGCCCCCGGCCACCTACTTCTCCGGCGGCAAGATCCAGTGGATCCTGGAGAACGTCGACGGGGTGCGGGAGGCCGCCGAGCAGGGCCACGCCCTCTTCGGCAACACCGACTGCTGGGTGCTGTGGAACCTCACCGGAGGCCCCGACGGCGGCATCCACGCCACCGACGTCACCAATGCCAGCCGCACCATGCTCATGGACCTGGAAACCCTCGACTGGGACGACGAACTGCTCGGCTTCTTCAACATCCCCCGGGCCATGCTGCCCACCATCAACCCGTCCTCCCACCCGGAGGCGTACGGGCGGACCCGCACCTCCCGGCCGTTGCGGGAGGCCATCCCCATCACGGGCGTCCTCGGCGACCAGCAGGCGGCCACCGTCGGCCAGGTCTGCTTCGCACCCGGCGAGGCGAAGAACACGTACGGGACCGGCAACTTCCTGGTCCTCAACACCGGTACGGAACTCGTCCGCTCGCAGCACGGTCTCCTGACCACCGTGGCCTACCAGTTCGGCGACAGCCCCGCGGTCTACGCCCTCGAAGGCTCCATCGCGGTCACCGGCTCCGCCGTGCAGTGGCTGCGCGACCAGCTGAAGATCATCACCGATGCCGGTGAGAGCGAGCGCCTGGCCCGGACCGTCGAGGACAGCGGAGGCATCTACTTCGTCCCCGCCTTCTCCGGCCTGTTCGCCCCGTACTGGCGCTCCGACGCCCGCGGTGCGATCGTCGGACTCGCCCGCTACCACGACAACGGCCACCTGGCGCGGGCCACGCTGGAGGCGATCTGCTACCAGAGCCGCGACGTCGTGGAAGCCATGGAGCAGGACTCGGGCGTGCACCTCGACGTGCTCAAGGTCGACGGCGGAGTCACCGCCAACGACCTGTGCATGCAGACGCAGTCCGACGTCCTCGGCGTACCGGTCAGCCGCCCCGTCGTCGCCGAGACCACCGCGCTCGGCGCGGCCTACGCGGCCGGCCTCGCCACCGGCTTCTGGCAGGACACGGACGAACTGCGCACGCACTGGCAGGAGTCCAAGCGCTGGGAGCCCCAGTGGTCCGAGGAGCGGCGTGCCGAGGGGTACGCCGGCTGGAAGCGGGCGGTGGAGCGCACGCTCGACTGGGAGAAGGTCGAATAGAGGGCCGGCCCGGAGCGGCGCCGCCGCGCGGCCGCGTGGGCGCGCCATAAATCGGTTGAGGCGAGACGGATCGTCTTGTTATGGTCGACGCATGGATTTCCACTGCTTTCCCTGAGCCCGGGCACGGTGGCCACACCGCCTCCGCAGCCCACAGACCCTTCACGTCATCAGGGAAAGCCCCATGCGCGAACGCGCCCACACCGCCGTGCCCGCCGCCGTGGCACAGCTGTCCGTCAAGGACGTCACGAAGTCCTACGGCACCCGTACCGTCCTCGACCAGGTCTCCTTCACCGTCCGTCCCGGCGAGAAGGCCGCCGTCATCGGCGAGAACGGCTCCGGCAAGTCCACCCTGCTGCGGCTCCTCGCCGCGGCCGAGCCGCCCGACACCGGCGAGATCACCGTCATCTTCCCGGGCGGCACCGGCCACCTCACCCAGACCCTCGACCTCGACCCCGACCACACCGTGCGGGACGCCGTCGACCTCGCCCTCGCGGACCTGCGCGACATGGAACGCAGGCTGCGCGCGGCCGAGAAGGACCTGGCCGGCGCTTCCCCGGCCGAACTCGACGCGTACGGCGAGCTGCTGACCGCGTACGAGGACCGCGGCGGCTACGAGGCCGACGCCCGCGTCGACGCCGCCCTGCACGGCCTCGGGCTCGCCGGGACCACCCGCGACCGTAGGCTCGGTTCGCTGTCCGGCGGCGAGCAGAGGCGCCTCGCGCTCGCGTGCGTACTGGCCGCCGCCCCCGAGCTGTTGCTCCTGGACGAGCCGACGAACCACCTCGACGCGGCCGCCGTGCACTGGCTCGAAGAGCACCTGCGCGCGCACCGGGGCACCGTCGTCGCCGTCACCCACGACCGCGGCTTCCTGGAGCGGATCGCCACCACCGTCCTGGAGGTCGACCGCGACGCGCGTACCGTGCACCGCCACGGGGACGGCTGGCGCGGCTACCGCGCCGCGAAGGCGGCTGCCCGACGGCGCGCGGCGCAGGACCACGCGGACTGGCTCGACGAACTCGGCCGTACCGAGGAACTGCTCGGCGCGGCCACGAAACGCCTGGCCGGCACCGGAAAGGACCCCCGGCAGGGCTTCGGCAAACATCGCCGGTCGCACGAGGCCAAGCTCGGCGGACAGGTCCGGGCCGTCCGGGAGAGGCTGGACCACCTGCGGCGCAACCCGGTGGCGCCGCCGCCCGAACTCCTGAGGTTCACGGCGGCGCTGCCGACGGCCGGCCGCGAGCACCAGGGCGGTGCCCCGCTCGCCGAGCTCGACGGCGTGGCCGTCGGGGAGCGGCTCCGACTCGACGGCCTCCTGACCATCGGGCCGGGAGAGCGGCTGCTGGTCACCGGCGGGAACGGAGCCGGCAAGACGACCCTGCTGCGCGTTCTGGCGGGTGATCTGGAGCCCGACGCGGGGACCGTACGCCGCTCCCACTCCGCCCGGATCGGGTACCTCGCGCAGGAACTGCCGGCCCGGTCCAGCCGGCTCCCGCTGCTCACGGCCTTCGCGGTCGGCCGGCCGGGCCCGCCGGAGGAGTACGCGGAGCGGCTGCTGGCGCTGGGCCTGTTCCGCGAGGAGGACCTGCACCTCCCCGTCGCGGCGCTGTCCGCGGGGCAGCAGCGGCGGCTGCAGATCGCGAACCTGGTGACCCGGCCCGCGGACCTCCTCGTCCTCGACGAGCCGACGAACCACATCGCCCTCGACCTGATCGAGGACCTGGAAGCCGCCCTCGCCGCCTACCGCGGAGCCGTGGTAGCGGTCTCGCACGACCGCGGCTTCCGCCACCGCTTCCCGGGAAACCGCCTGAACCTCCGAGCCGGCCACAACCTCTGACCCAGCCCCCGGGCCCAGGAACCACCCCGGCAGCGGCCCCAGGCTGGCCTGGCTCCGGCGACGCCCGTCCGGCCCCCATCCCCGGTCCTGACCCTGGCCCCGCTCGCGGCTGTCCCCCCGGCCCCGGGCCTCGGGTCGGGGATGCCGCCGCTTCGGCCCCGCCTCGGCGCCCGCCCCCGGTCTCGGGCCTCCCAGGTCCAGGCCGCGGCCCCGCCTTGGCTCCGCAGGCCCTCCCGGCCCCGGGCGGGGGAGGGAGGTCACAGGGTTGGACCCTTATGGACTGCTTGCTCCGTATGTCACCCTGGCCGTGAACCGGGTCACCCACCTGCCGCTCGACCCGGGCGACCGACCCCCCACGGATGCGCCCATGTCCCTGTCGTTCCCGTTCCGAGCCGTACCCGTCGTACTGGCCGGCGCCGTGACCGCCCTGCTGGCCGCCTGCGGGCCCTCGGCCGCCGCCGGTTCCGCAGCGGCACCGGCGCCCCCCGCCACCGCCGCCACGACCCCCTCCGCCCCGGCCCCGGCGCAGGCGACCGCCGCGTACTCACCCACTGCGGATCCCGGCGACGCCCGTACTCGGGAGTCGACGTTGTCCATACCTTCAGCGGGTATATCCGGGCTGCGCGTCGTGCCGTACGAGGGCACCACCGACGACGTACCCGGCACCCGAATCCAGGACCGCGGGGTCGCGGCCAGCCCGTACGGGAAGCGGGGCGGGGTGGGACCCGGGCAGGTGGGGAACTTCCTGGTCACAGCACACCGCCTGTCGGCCGGCGGCCCGCTGCGGGACCTGCCCGCGGTCGACCACGGAGACGCGGTCCTGGTGACCGCGGGCGGGGTGCAGTACACCTACGAGATCACCGCGACCCGCAAGACGTCCTTCCGGCAGCAACGCTCGCTGGACGAACAGCGCGCGGCGGTGCCCGGCGCACCCGGAGCGACCCCCACCCAGGCCATGATCACGATCTCGACCTGTGCCACACCGGAGGACCACGCCGAGGGCAACTTCTGGAGCGACGCCCAGGGCAATCCCGAGCACCGCATCGACAAGATCGGCGTCCTGCGCAAGACGACGACGTCTCCGTAGCACCACCTGGGTGGCGCATGAGCACGGCAGACGACGACCACATCGCCCTCGACCTCCTCGACGCCCACCTCGAACACCTGTCGGCGTCGGCGGCACCCTCATGGAGCTGCGGCGGGCGCCGCAGCCGTCCGGGCCGGCCTCGCGGTGACGGGGGTGCACCGCTTCATCACGGGTGAGTACATCAACGGCCTCGACCTGTGCGAAGAACTGGGTCTCATCGCCGTGTCCGACGAGGAGGTCGGGGTCTTCTGGTCCGTCGGCGCGTACTGCCACCGGCCACCGGGGACGTCACTCCTCAGGCAAACGCGCACGGCCGGCCCGGCCCCTCGCGCGGTGGATCCGGGCCAGTACCAGGACCGTGTCGTCGGTCGCCTCCGCGGGAAGCAGGTTCGCGATGATCCGGTCCGCGGCCTCCTCCAGCGGCCCCGTCACCGTACGCAGCTGCTCCCGCAGCGCCTCCAGACCGGCTCCGATGTCCTGGCCCCGCGCCTCGATCAGGCCGTCGGTGTACAGGGCGAGCACCGCGCCCTCGGGCAGGTCGAGCGCCGACGACCGGAAGGGGACGCCGCCCACCCCTAGGGGGACCCCCAGGCCCTCGCCCACCGTCTCGACCGTCCCGTCCGGGTGGCGTACCAGGGGCGGCGGATGGCCGGCGTTCCCGATACGGGTGCGGCCGGTGTGCGGGTCGTACACGAGGAAGAGGCACGTGGCCAGCTGGATGCCGGACTCCTGCGCGCAGGAGTCGAGTTCGGTGAGCAGCGCCTCGGGGGTGGGGGCGTGGGGGGCCAGGGCCTTGGCCGTGATGCGCAGCCGGCCCATCGACGCGGCGGCCGGGACGCCGTGCCCCATGACGTCCCCGACGACGAGCGCGACCCGGTCGTCGGGCAGGTTGATCACGTCGTACCAGTCGCCCCCGACCTCGGTGATCCGGCTGCCGGGGAGATAGCGGTGGGCGACGTCCACATGGGCGCCGGAGACCACGGCACTGGGCAGCAGGGCGCGCTGGAGGGTCAGCGCGATGTCCTGGACCCGGCCGTACAGGCGCGCGTTGTCCAGGCACAGGGCCGCCCGTGAGGCCAGCTCACCGGCGAGGGTGACGTCCTGTTCGGTGAAGGCGGGACGGGCGGTGGAGCGGCCGAACATGGCGATGCCCTGGACGGTACCCCGTGCGATGAGCGGCGCGAGGACGATCCCGCCCAGATCGCTGTCCAGCAGCAGGCGGGCCCGGTCCCGGTGGTCGGCGGTGCGGGTCGCGAAGGCCTCGTCGACGACGACGGAGAGCGGGCGGCCGCTGCTCAGCATGTCGTGGATGCCGGAGCCGGGTGGGTAGGTGACCCGTTCCCGGCCGCCGACCAGCTCCGGTACGGGCGGCGGGAGGACGGTGCCGGAGGCGATCCGGCGCGTGGTGAGCGGCAGTGCGGGGTCGAACCGTTCGTCCTCGTGCATCCACTCGATGATTTCGACCACGGCGCCGTCGCAGAAGTCGGGCATGACGGCGTCGATGAGTTCGCGGGCGGTGACCTCCAGGTCCAGGGTGGTGCCGACCTGGGCCGATGCGCGGTCCAGCAGGTCCAGTCGCTGCCGGGCGGCCGTCGCTTCGAGCAGGGCCTGTTCCCGGTCGGTCACGTCGACGAGCAGCCCGCCGACGCCGGGCAGGGTGTCCCCGGCCCCGCTCAGCGGGAAGAAGCTCACCGAGCGGACCTGGTCGCGGTCGGGCCGGCCGGGGGTGCGCAGCCCCACCAGTGCGCCGACGAGGGGGTGTCCCTTCTCGGCCACGGCCCGGAGCATGCGTTCGTACTCGCCCCCGTCGGACGTGATCATGATGTCGGTCATGCGCCGCCCGAGGTGTTCCCGTACGGGGATCCCGTCCATGTCGGCCAGCACCTGGTTGAGGTGCACGTAGCGCAGCTCCTCGTCGAGCATGACGAGGCCGATCGGGCAGGTCTCGAAGAGGGCGTCGAGGAAGACGAGGTTCGTCTTGACCCGGTCGAGTTCGTCGCCGCGGCTGGCCAGGCCCATGACGACGGAGTCGCCCGCCGGCCCGGTCACCGGGAACACCCGGAACCCGCAGTCGAAGACCCCGGCGTCGCGGTGCCGGGCGGGCATCCGGACCCGCCAGTACCCGAGGCTCAGGCCGCGCTCCACCAGCTGAGACGCCCCGCCGGGGGTTCCCGGATCCGGGTCGGGGAAGAGGATCGAGGCCGGCCGGGACAGCACCTCTTCGGGTGCGTAGCCGAACAGGTGCCGGGCGCCCGGGCCCCAGTAGCGGACCCGCTCCTCGTGGTCGAGGCCGAAGACGGCCACGGGCACGTGCTCCAGCAGGGCCCCCGGCTCGGACCGGATCGGACCGGGGGCGTCGGCGTCCGCACCCCCTGGCCGGTCCGATGGCATCAGAGGCCCCCCTTCGATCGAGGTCTCTCCTCATTGTGCCCGTCATCCGGGCGGCGGACCTCATGGCGCCTCGCGGTGCGCATTCAGCGGTGCGCCATGCCGTACCGACCGGTAATTCCAGCCAATTGTCGCCATGCACCTGACAGGCTCCTGACACTTCGAGGTGGCTGTGGGACGCTCCCGGCACGCACTCCGCACCCCCTGAGAGGCACAGCGCCTCGCCCACCCCCACCAGCACGTGGCATGGAGGAGCGACCCATGAGGCACACCCCGAACATCTCCCGCACCACACGACTCGCCCGCGTCGCGGGGATCGCGACACTCGTCCTCGCGGCAGGTCTGGCCGGTACCGGAACCGCCCTGGCCCACGGCTCCGCCGCCCCGGCCGCCGACCAGAAGGTCGACGGCGTGATGGTCGTCGCCGGCAACAGCTGCAGCTGGACGAACGCGAGCACCAGCGCCGCCGCCCCGAACGCCCTCACCGTCGACCGTGCCACGGTCAACGCGCCGGGCGGCAACCTCGCCTGTGGCGGCGGCATTGCCGCCACCCTCAACAACAACCCCGCCTTCACCTTCGACGACGCGGCCGGCACGGCCCGGACCGACCTGATCGACATCACCGGCAGGCAGAGCTTCATCTCCTGTCGCTACAAGGCGACGAACATCGCGTGGGACCGCGACGGTACGACCCGTAAGTACGTCAACCGGGCCTTCACGGCGACCAAGACCTCGGGCAGCTTCCTGTGCCCGGGCTCGGTGACCACCCCGGCCGGGGACGCGTCCATGCTGTTCCGCTGAGCCACCGCTGAGTCACCCGCCACACCCGGCCGCCTCCCGGCTCCGCCTTGGGAGGCGGCCCCACCCGTCGGCCCACTCGCCGACCCCTCGGGTGTCCGCGGGGGAGAGGCGCAGGGCTCCGGGCCGGCGGCCGGCCTATTGACCCGCCCCTCGTCATCGGGCGACGCGGACGGCCCAGGATGGCCGGAGATCACCCCTTGATGTGACGCTCAGGTGATTGACTGCTACTCTCCGTGCCCCGCCTGGCGTGTACAGGGACAGACCTACGGGCGGTACCCGACGGGCACGGACGGGCGTCCGGCGGCGGACGGACGGGGCAAGGGGAGCGGAGGAGTCATGCGCATCGCCACGGCTCTGGCCGCAGCCGCCTCGCTCGCCGTCTTCTACGCGACCCCACCGCAACCGGCCGCCGCCGCGGCCGCCCCGGCGAAGTGCCATCGGGGCGAGACCGGTGAGCCCTCGGCGGACTCCCGGGGCCGGTCATCGGTGGATGCGGGCGAGATCCGCTGGGAGGATGAGAGCAAGTACGACGACGCGCTCAAGCACGCCCACAAGGTCTGGACGTCGGGCGGTCTCGACCGGGTCAAGGTCCGCCCCGACGACGCGTCGTCCATCGCCGACCTGCAATGGAGGGACGTCGACCGGAGGGACGGCGCGTGGGCGAAGCGCGGCGGCCAGTGGGCCCCCCACACCGGCGCGGACAACATCTACTTGGGCGACCACCTGCTGGGCGACCGCAAGGCCTACGGCACCAAGCAGTGGCGCCGCAGCGTCGCCGTCCACGAACTGGGGCACGCGCTCGGCCACTGCCACAAGACCATCAACTGGTACCTCACCGTCCTCGACCCGGACATCGACAACATCGACGGCATCACCGAGCCCACCGGCACGGACCGCAAGAACTACCACGCCCTGTGGGGATGAGCATGAAGAAGACCACGACGGCAGCCCTCGCCCTGTCCGCTCTCGCCCTCGCGGCCGCCGCCTGGGCCGGGTACGGAAACCTCCAGCCTGCTCCCGCCGCCGACGGACTGTCCCTGGCCCACGACCTCGACGACGAGCACGTGCTCGCCGGACGTGCCGACAGCGTCGTCACCGCCACCGTGGTCAGCCGGTCCGCGCCCGTGGACATCGACGGCATCCCCTGGATCGACTACACCGTCCGGGTCACCCACACCCTCAAGGGCCCGCTGGCCAAGGGCGCCCAGGCCGTCATCCGGCAGGAGGCCGACTACGGTCCGGACGGCACGGTCGTCGCCTACCCCGCCGACCCCTTCCTGACCGAGGGGGCCGCGCACATCTTCGCCACCCGGTACAGCGAGCGCATCGACCGCCACGTCTTCCTCGACGCCGTCCACGGCCGCGTCCCGCTCACCCCGCAGACCACCGCGACCTGGACGGATGCCGTCGCCCGCCAACGCACGGACTGACACGGGGCAGTTGGCCGCGGTGAGCCTAAGGTGAGCCCATGGATCTCCAGGCCGAACTGCTCGAACACCCCTACTCCGTCTACGACCGGCTGCGCGACAGCGCACCGGTGTGCCGCATCACCGGCACCGACGGCACCCCGGCATGGCTGGTGACGCGGTACGACGACGTACGCGCCGCCCTCGCCGACCGCCGGCTGTCCCTCGACAAGTCCCATTCCAAGGGCGGCGGTTATCGGGGCCTGGCGCTGCCGCCGGCCCTGGACGCCAACCTGCTCAACATGGATCCCCCGGACCACACCCGCATCCGCAGGCTCGTGAGCCGCGCCTTCACCCCGCGCCGCACCGAACAGTTGCGCGCCCCCATCCGCGCGACTGCCGACCGCCTCCTCGACGACCTCGGCCCGGCCGGAACCGCGGACATGGTGGCCGCGTACGCCGCCCCGCTGCCCATCATCGTGATCTGCGACCTGCTGGGCGTTCCGGAGGACCGCCGTCTGGACTTCCGCACCTGGACGGACGCGCTCATCACCCCCGACCCCAGCCGTCCCCATGCCGCGAAGGAAGCGGTGTCGGCCATGCTCGGCTTCTTCACCGAGCTCATGGCGCACAAGCGCACCAGGCCCGCCGACGACCTGCTGTCCGACCTGATAGCCGTCCGGGACGCCGCGGACGGCGCGGACGGCGCGGACGCCCGCGACGGGGACCGGCTCAGCGAGGACGAGTTGATGTCGCTCGCCTTCCTCATCCTCTTCGCCGGGTACGAGAACACCGTCCAGCTCATCGGCAACGCGATCCACACACTCCTGGAGCACCCCGAGGAACAGGCCCGCCTCCGCAAGGACCCGTCCGCCCTCCCGGCCGCCGTAGAGGAACTCGCGCGCTACGAGGGCCCCGCGCCCCTCGCCATCCGCCGCTTCCCGACCGAGGACATCACCATCTCGGGAGTCACCGTCCCGGCGGGGGAGACGGTCCTGCTCTCGCTCTCCGCGGCCAACCGCGACCCGGCCCGCTTCCCCCGGCCCGACCTCCTCGACCTGGACCGCGACGCCTCCGGCCACCTCGCGCTCGGCCACGGCATCCACTACTGCCTCGGCGCCCCCCTGGCCCGCGCCGAGACCGAGATCGCCCTCGCCGCCCTCCTGGAGCGCTATCCCGTCCTCGAAGCCGCGGGCCCCGCGCCCCGCTGGCGCCCCTCCCTGCGCGCCCGGGGCCTGCTGGAACTCCCGGTCCGCTACGACACGCAACACTCCTAGCCCGCGGCGCTCGCCGCCGTACCGGGCGCCGCCTCGGCGGTATGGGCGGTGGTGCGGGACACCGGCACCGCCCCCGGCGATCCGCGGCTGCGCGGTGGCCGGCCCGCGCAGGTGACCGCGCCGACACGGCCGGCTGCGGGCGTTGTCAGTGGCTCCCGGTAGCGTGGGCAGGGCCTGCTCGACCAAGCGCGGGCACCGACGCGCCGCGTGGGGGGCGCATGTGATGGCGCATGTGATGGGGGTGCGGGTGATGGGTCCGACCACTGCCTGGAAGGCCGGGGCCGCCGGCCGGTACGGCCGTCGTGTCCGGAAGGATCCCGTGACGTGATCGCGAGACCCACCGACGACCTGGCCGCCTCCTTCGGGCGCCTGGGAGGTGAGGACGACGGGCAGGTCTGGAGCAGCCTCTGGGACCACCTGTGCCACCAGAACTGCGTCTACCCCGACAGCTACCTCGCCCTCCCGTACCTGGCGGCCATCGCGGCCGGACGCGCCCCCGGGGCACCGGACGAGGCGGTCTCGATGGCAGGCCTCATCCTGTCCGCGGCGGACGACGAGCAGACCGCCCAGTACGCGGACGAGACGACCGTCCTCCTCGGGACGGCCCGCCGCCTGCTCGGGGAGGCGGGCGCCGACGCCCCGACCTTCGTCTACCTGCTGCAAGCCCTCCTGGCCTTCGAGGGCGAGCGGGTGTGGAGCGTCGGACGCCTGGAGGGCCTGTTCACGGAGGAGTACGAAGTCGACTGCCCGGCCTGCTCGTCGACGCTCTTCGTCGCCTTCGGCGAGTACGGCACCTTCGCCCCGGTCAGGACGGAACTGCTCCCCGCAGGCTCGGCCAGGACGGAACTGCTGCCCGCGGAGCCGGCCGCCCTCGACGCACTGCCGGCCCGCCTGCACCGTCTGGCGACGGACGCGGGGCACGAAAAGGTCGCGTACGGGCTGATCCACCTCTTCGGCCGGGCGGTCTGCCCGGACTGCGAGGCGGTCTTCTCCGTGTCGGACCGGGTCGTGGAGAGGGACGAGTAGGTGCGGGAACCGAACGGAGTGGTGTCCATGCGGAGACTCCACGCGGTGGTGGCCGGGGCCGGGATCGGCGGTCTCACGGCCGCCCTCGCACTGCACCGCCGAGGCTGGCAGGTCACCGTCTGCGAACGCGCCCCCGAACCGCCGGTGACCGGGGCCGGCATCGGACTCGCTCCCAACGCCCTGCGCGCCCTCGACGCCATCGGAGCCGACGCGGCCCGGGCCACGGGCAGCGCCGTGCCGGCGACGATGGGCGTCCGCCGCTCCGACGGCCGGTGGCTCACCCGCGCCGAGACCTCGTACATGGCCGCCCGGTACGGGATGCCCCCGATCGCCGTACCGCGCCCCGCCTTCACCGCGGCGCTGGCCGCCGCCCTGCCGCCGGAGGCCCTCCGTTACGGCGCCACCGTCACCGGCGTCGACGATGCCACCGGCCGCGCGACCGTCCGTACGGCCGAGGGCCCGGACCTTCCCGCCGACCTGGTCGTCGCCGCCGACGGGATCCACAGCCCGCTGCGCCGCGCGTGCTTCCCCGCGCACCCCGGCCTGCACTACCTCGGCGAGACGGCCTGGCGGACCCTCGTCGACGCCCCTGACCTGCGGATACCGTCCATGAGCGAGACGTGGGGGCGGGGGGAACGCTTCGGCGTGACACCGCTCGCCGACGGCCGGTACTACCTGTACGCCACCGCGGTGGTCCCGGCCGGCACCCGCTCGGCCGACCCCCTCGCCGAACTCCGCCGCCGCTTCGGCGCGTGGCACGACCCGATTCCGGCCCTGCTGGACCGGGTCGGGCGCTCCGGCCCCGCCGACGTCCTGCAGAACGACCTGTACGACCTGGCCGCCCCGCTTCCCCGGCTGCACCACGGC
Source organism: Streptomyces yangpuensis (assembly GCF_024666385.1). NCBI lineage: Bacteria > Bacillati > Actinomycetota > Actinomycetes > Kitasatosporales > Streptomycetaceae > Streptomyces > Streptomyces yangpuensis. The sequence goes on along the minus strand of NZ_CP102514.1, from coordinate 132,221 downwards.
CGGACCGCCTGGATCGGCGACGCCGCCCACGCCATGGCCCCCAACCTGGGCCAGGGCGGCTGCCAGGCCATCGAGGACGCTGTGGTCCTCGCCCACCTGCTCCCGGCCGGGGGCGACACCGGCGGTGCGGAGGCCGTCCCGGCCGCCCTCGCCGCGTACACCGCCGCCCGCCGCGACCGCACGGACGCCGTCCGCCTCCGCGCCCGCCGCGTCGGCCGCCTGGGCGCCCTGCGCAACCCGCTCGCGGCGACGGCCCGCGACCTGGCGGTCCGTGCCACGCCCACACGGCTGGCCCTGCGCGGCATGGACGACCTCTTCAACGGCTTCCGCCTCCCCGGCGCCGGCCGCACTGACCGCTACTGACCGCTCCCGGCATAAGTGATGCTTCTGGGCAGCAGCAGAACCATCTACTGGAGATATCACCCGGTGGGCCACAGGCTTGATCACATGGAGAACGCGACAACCCGCCCCCGCACCCGGTTCCTCCTGGGTGCGGCCCTGCTGTCGACCGGCCTGCTCGCCGGGGCCTTCGGCTACGGCGCCGCCAACCTCGTACCGACGTTCGACGCGGTGCCGATCGACATGAGACTCGACTTCCACACCGAGCTGATGAAGAGCAACGGCATCACCATGCAGGCGGCGATGGCGGTCTCGGCCCTCAGCGCCCTCACCCTGGCCGCGCTCACCCAGGGACGGACCCGGGCCCTGGCCGCCGCGGCAGGGCTCCTGACGGTCGCCTCGTTCCTGATCACCCGCTTCGGGAACGTTCCGATCAACGGCCGGATCAAGCAGTGGGCCGCCACCGCGCCGCCGGCGGACCATGCGGAGATCCTCCAGCGCTGGGAGGCGTTCAACGTCGCCCGCACGTGTACCGCGATCGTCGCGTTCACCGTACTGATCTGCGTGGCCTGCGCGGGGCATGCAGGCGGGCACCGCAGCAGCCGCCCCGCCCGCTGAACGCCTCGCCGAGACCAGGTCCGGGCCCGGGATGTCCGCGACGCGCCGCCCGTCGCGTGGGCGTTCGAATGTGTCGGCGTGGGCCGTCCGGTGGGGGCGCGGCGTGTACGCGTGTCGCGCGGAGGGGGACGATGAGATGGCTGGGAGCGTAGGGCCGCAGCTCGCAGTGGCCGGAAGGAGAGCCCGCAGATGGGAGCAATCGAGCCCTCGCACGGCGGTCCCGGAGAGGTGCGGCCCGCCGCGACCGGGCCCGGCGGCCTGCTCGATGTGCTGCGCGTGGCCGCCGTACTCCTCGACGCCGACGGCCGGATCGACCTGTGGAGCCCGCAGGCGGAGCAACTGTTCGGTTACACCGCCGACGAGGCCCTCGGCGAGTACGCCGCCCGGCTCCTGCTCCACGAGGAGCACGTCCCCGTCGTACTGGACATGTTCACCGAGGTCATGGAAGCCGGCGTCAGCTGGGTCGGTGTCTTCCCCGTCCGGCACAAGGACGGCAGCACCCGCATGGTCGAGTTCCGCAACATGCGGCTGCTGGACTCCCAGCAGGAGTACTACGCCCTGGGCCTGGCCGCGGACCAGGCGACGGTACGGCAGGTCGAGCGGGATCTGGCCCTGTCCGCCCGGCTCGTGGAACAGTCACCCGTCGGCCTCGGCGTACTCGACACCGACCTCCGCTACGTCTCGGTCAACCCGGCGGAGGAACGCCTCAACGGGGTCCCCGCGGCCGAGCACATCGGCCGGCACGTCCACGAGGTGCTGCCGGCCGTGGACGCCTCCTTCGAGGCCGCGATGCGCGAGGTGCTGGCCACCGGCGTCCCCATCGTGGACCAGTACACCGTCGGCCGTACCCCGGCCGACCCGGACCACGACCACGCCTGGTCGATCTCGTTCTACCGGCTCGAAACCCCCAACGGGACCGTGCTGGGCGTGGCCACCGCCAGCGTCGACGTCACCGAGCGGCACCGGGCGGTCGAGGAGCAACGCCACACCGCACTCACCCTCCAGCGCAGCCTGCTCCCGCACACCCCGCCGCGGCGGCCGGGACTGGAGGTCGCCACCCGCTACCGCCCCGCCCAGGCCACCATGGAGATCGGCGGCGACTGGTTCGACGTGATCCCGCTGAGCGGGGACAAGACCGCTCTCGTCGTCGGCGACGTCATGGGCAGCGGAGTCGCCGCCGCGGCCAGCATGGGCCAACTGCGCACCGCCACCCGGACCCTGGCCGACCTCGGCCTCGACCCGGCACAGGTCCTGCACCACCTCGACCACGTCACCGAGGGCCTCGAGACCATCGCGACCTGCGTCTACGCCGTCTACGACCCACGCGGGGCGCAGTGGCACCTGTCTCTGGCCGGGCACCTGCCCCCGGTCCTCCTGCGGCAGGACGGCACGCGCGAACTCCTCGACCTGCCCACCGGAGCGCCCCTCGGCGGCTGCGGTGTCCCCTTCCGCACGGTCAGCGTCTCCGTCGAGGCGGGCGACCAGCTCGTCCTCTACACCGACGGCCTGGTCGAGACCCGGGACGACCCGATCGACGAGCGCCTGGAGGTCCTCCTCGACGCTCTCGACGACCCCGGCCGCCCCCTGGACGAGACCTGCGACCTGCTGCTGGACACGATGCGCCACCCGGGAGTCCACGACGACGTAGCGCTCCTGATCGCCCGTGCCACCCCGACCCCGACCCCGACCCCCGAGGACCCTGCCTGATCGCCCGACAGCGCACCGCGCGGGTGGGCTACGCCACCTCCGCCGCGCCGGAGGTGGTGGCCAGGCGCAGGGCCGCCACCAGTTCGCGGTAGAGCGGGTCGGACTCCAGCAGCTCCTCGTGGGTGCCGCGGGCGCGGATCCGGCCCGCCTCCATGACCACGATCAGATCGGCGTCGACCACCGTCGACAGGCGGTGCGCGACCGTCACCACCGCACCCGTCGCCGCGCGGCTGCGGATGCAGTCCTGCACCGCGGCCTCGGTCAGACCGTCCAGCTGCGCGGTCGCCTCGTCCAGCAGCAGCACCTCGGGAGTGCGCAGCAGGGCGCGCGCGAGCGCGATGCGCTGGCGTTCGCCACCGGACACGTGCGCCGACGACAGGGGGCTGTCCAGACCGCTGTCGAGGGTGTCGACCTTGTCCGTCAGCCGTACGTCCCGCAGTACGCGGCGCAGTTCCTCCTCGGTGGCGTCCGGCCGGGCGAGCAGCAGGTTGTCGCGGAGGGTGCCGGGCACGACCGGGGTGTCCTGCTCGACGTACGCCAGCCGCGCCCGCACCTCGGAGTGGCTGTGGTCGCGGTACGGCCGTCCGTTCAGGAGCAGTTCGCCGTCGACGGGCTCCAGGAACCGCAGGACCAGCGAGAACAGGGTGGTCTTGCCGGCGCCCGACGGGCCGACGATCGCGGTGTGACCGCGCCGGGGGATGGCCAGCCGCACATCGGTGACGGCGTTCCCGGCGTCGGGGCCGTACGCGGCGCTGACACCGCGCAGTTCGAGCACGGGCACGTGCGCCCGGTCGTCGGCGTCCGCCGGGCCGGCGGGCGACGTACCGCGGGCAGGGTGGCCCGCCGTGTCCTCGCCCGTCAGATCGGTGGTCTGCCGGATGCGTTCGGCCGCGGCCATCCCGGCCTGAAGGGAGGTCAGGTTCTGGCTGAGCGTGCTGACCGGCTCCATCAGCGTGAACGCGTACAGCAGGAAGGCGATCAGGCTGGACACCTCCAGGTCCCCGGCCCCGACCCGCCAGGCCCCGACGCCCAGGATCGCGATGATGGCCAGCTGGATGCCGGACCCGGCGACCGTCCAGGCCAGCGCCTCCTGACGTACCGCCCGGATGCCGTACTCGGCCGCGGACCGCGCGTCGGCCACGATCCGTTCGGCGGCCCGGTCCTCGGCACGGCTCACCTTCACGGTGCGGATCGCGCGCAGCGTGCCCTCCAGACGGCCGCCGAGCAGGCCGATGTGCTCCTGCGCGCGCTGCTGCGCCTTGCCGATGCCCGGCATGAGGAGCGCGAAGAGCGCGCCGGTCACGGCCACGGCGGCCACCGTCGTGCCGAGGAGTACCAGGTCGAGCACGCCCATCAGGACCAGGCTGCCCACCAGCATGACGGCGCCGTTGACCAGGCCGACGAACGACTGGGCGGTCGCCTCGCGGAGCAGGACGGTGTCCGAGGTGACGCGGGTGACGAGCTCACCGGTCGGGCGGCGGGTGAGCGCGGGCACGGTGGCCTGCAGGAACCGCCGCACCATGGACTCGCGCGCCTCCAGGACGACGCGTTCGCCGAGTGTGCCGAGCATGCACCACTGCCGGTAGGACACGGCGGCGCCGACGACGAGGAGCACGAACAGCGCGGTCACGGGGCCGGTGAGGGAGGCGGAGTCGTTCAGGGCGTCCAGCACCCACTTCGTGATCATGGGCGTGCCCAGGCCGAGGGCCGAGCCGGCCAGCGCCAGGACCAGCCCTGCGGCCAGCGTGCGGCGGTGCGGGCGGGCGAAGGACCAGAGGACGCGCAGCCGGGGTGCGTCGAGCACGGTACGGGGCGCGGATGTCGAGTCAGCCATGGTGAAAATGGAACATGGATGTTCCATAACGGTCAAGCGAGTTTCATTGCGGGAGGCGCGCTACCGTACGTCCATGGAGCATGACCACATCGCGACGGCGGCGGCAGCGGCGACGGCGCCGGCCGGATCGGCGACGACCGAGACCGCGACCCGCGCCCGTACGCGGCGCGCGATCCTCGACGCCGCCGTCACCGTCCTGTCGGCCAACCACGGTGCGTCGCTCGCGGACGTGGCCGAGGCCGCCGGCGTCGGACGCACAACCGTCCACCGCTACTTCGCGGAACGCTCGGACCTGGTGGCGGCGCTCGGAGCGGACGTACGGGAGCGGCTGCACGAGGCGACCGTCCGCGCGCGGGTCGAGGAGGGCCCGGCCCCGAAAGCGCTGGAACGGCTCTGCCTGGAGTACTTCGAGCTGGGGGACCGGCTCATGCTGCTGTTCGACGTCCCGCAGTTCCTGAGCTGGGCGGGCTTCGAGGAGGAGACCGACTCCGACCGGGTCCTGGTCCGCCTCATCGAACGCGGCCAGTCCGAAGGCACGGTCGACGCGGAGGCGGACGCCGAGTGGCTGCAGAACGTGCTGTGGTCCCTGCTGTACGCGGCCTGGATGCAGGCGCGTGACTACGGCACGCCCCGCCACACGGCCCTCTCGTCGTGCCTCCACACCCTCCGCAAGGCCATGGCGGCCTCCTGACTCAACCGACCGCCCCCGGCAGGAGCACCACCCGCCGCCGCTCCCATGCCGTAGAGCCTCTCACGCCGCGGTCCGGCGCGGGGCGGGCTATGGGGTGGTGCGGGCGGGGAAGGTGAAGTGGTAGCCCTGCGCGGTGAGCCAGGGCAGGTACTGCTCGAGCGCCGCGACGGTCTCGCTGCGGTCCCCGCCCCCGTCGTGGAAGAGGACGGTCGGCTGCTGGGGCAGCTTGCCCTCTACGGCGGAGATGATCGCGGGCAGGCCTGGGCGGCTCCAGTCCTTGGGGTCCACGCTCCAGCCCAGCGGACGCATCCCGCTCGCCGCGGCGATCGCCCGGCTGTCGGGGGTGAAAGCGCCGCCCGGGGCGCGGTAGTAGCCGACCGGGACTCCGGGAGCGGCCTTCTCGATCATGGCCTTGCCCTGGAGTATCTGCTGCTTCTGGTAGGCGACGGGCTTGTGGTCCATGGTCACGTCGTGGTCCGCGGAGTGGTTGCACAGGCGGTGTCCGTCGGCGGCGACCGAGCGCACGAGCTCCGGGTACTTCTGCGCCTTCGTCCCGATCAGGCAGAAGGTGGCCTTGACGTGGTTCTTCCGCAGCACGTCGAGGACCTGGGGCGTCCATCGGGGGTCCGGGCCGTCGTCGATGGTGATCGCGACATCCCGGCCCGAGCCCTGCGCGAGCCGGGAGATGGCCAGGGGGATCCCCGAGGCGCTCCGCGCGGTCTCCGGGCTTCCGGCTGACACGGCGGCCCCGGCGGGGTTCCCGGGCACGGGCTTGTCCGCCGAACCGTCCGTGGCGGCGAAGGCCTGGGTGCCGCAAACGGCCAGGATACCGAGGACGGCCGCGGTGGCGGCGGATCCCGCACGCCTGAGACGGCGAGCGGAACTGCTGGTGATGCCCATGGACGCGCTCTTCCTTTGCGCTCAGCCCCCCTTTGTCGCGTGTCCGATCCAGGCTAGGTCATCCGGTTCGGAGCCCTTTTCGCCCGATCGGCCGGTTCCGCGGCGCGTACCGGGGCCGAAACAGGGCCAGAGCGGGACCGGTCCGGCGGGCCGGACGGCGGATCCCCGGGAGGCGTGCGACGGGCCTGTCGGCCGGTGTCGGGGCGGCCTCGGGGCTCCGGGCCCGGTGCGCGAAAGATCCCCCTGAGCCTGCCGGCATCGCGGCTACGCGACGGCGGGCGTGCCCTCACAGGCTCCCCCGGGGGGCCCGCCCCGTGTGAGGAGAGTCACCGGCCGGCGGGGCCTCCGGCCGTCGCTCCGCCACCATCGCCGTGTGGAGCAGCCAGCCGCCCGCCGCGCCGACCACGTACCAGAACAGGTCCGGTGCGTTGAAGGTGGAGCCGAGCACCAGGCGGGCCGCCACACTGTGCCGGGACAGCTCCGCGGGCAGGGAGCTGAGCTGGAAGAGCTCGATGGCCCAGCTCGCCGCCAGCGCGGTCCCGGCGGCCCGCAGGGGCGTCCACCGCGGCGCGACCAGCACGACCAGGGCCACCAGCAGGACGGTGTACAGCGCGTCCCCGCCGTACTTCGCCACGCTCCCCGCCGCCACGGCCCGCAGCCCGAGCCCCGCACCGACCGTCACCACGGCCGCGGCGGCCGCCGCCGGCCGGATCCGATGCGCGCCGGGGGCGGCGGCGCTGCCACGGCTTCCGGATATGAAGGTCACTGGGCCATCCTGCCCGAGCCCACCGCCCGGCCCGCTGCCCGCCACCCGCCGCCACTCGGTTTGCGCCGTCCTCGGCTCGACCTGCCCAACGCGCCGCAGGCGTCCCTATGATGGCCCGATGGCGTCGATCAAGAACTTTCAAGTCACCTTCGACTGCGCACAACCCGAACGTGTCGCCCGCTTCTGGTGCGAGGTGCTGGGGTACGTCGTGCCGCCGCCGCCCGAGGGGTACGGGAGTTGGGACGACTTCGACCGCGCGCTGCCGGCCGAGCACCAGGGCGCGGCGTTCGCCTGCGTCGACCCCTCGGGCGTCGGCCCGCGGCTGTTCTTCCAGCGCGTCCCCGAAGGCAAGGTCGTCAAGAACCGCCTCCACATCGACGTCCGCGTCGGCACCGGGCTCGTGGGCGACGAGCGCGTGGCCGCTCTGGAGGCCGAATGCGCCCGCCTGGTCGCCCTCGGCGCGACGCGCGTGCAGCTGCTCCTCGCGGACGGTATGAACGAGTCCTGCCTCGCGATGCAGGACGTCGAGGGCAACGAGTTCTGCCTCGACTGAGGACCGTTACGCCGCCGGCCACCTGCTCAGGCATTCGTGATCACCAGAAGGGTGCGGGCGGGGGCCGGGCCCGACAGGCGGCAGCGGTGCGGGACTTCACCCCGGTGGTGGGCACTCTGGCCGGCGCGCAGCGTCAACGGTTCCTCGCCCTCGACCTCCAGGACCACCTCGCCCTCCAGGACGTAGAGGAAGTCCTCGCCGGTGTGCTCGAACCAGCCGCGCTCGCCCTGGCCGGGCTCGAAGTGGTGCTCGTACGCCTCCATCAGCGCGCTGCGCCCGCCCGGGATCAGTACCCGCGCGACCTGCCCCGCGGACTCCTCCACCCGGATGACCTGCGGGTCGCGCTCGTGGCTGACCGCACCCGGCCGCGCGGGCGGCCTCAGGAAGGTGCCCGGGCTGACCTCCAGGGCCTCCGCGATCCGGTAGATCGAGCTGAGGCTGGGCGTGGTGAGGCCGCGTTCGAGCTGGCTGAGGAACGGCTGCGAGAGGCCTGAACGGGCGGCGAGGACGGCCATGGAGACGCCGCTTCGCTTGCGGCAGCTCCGGATCACCCGTCCGACCTCGATCGCCTCCGGCGTGGGTTCGGGTCGAGACACGCAGGTGAACGTACCCCATCCCCGATCAAGGCCCGGGTGCCCCGGCGAGACTTCGCACTGCTGCAACATCGCCGTCATAAGCGTGGTCAATTATTGACCTCACTTATCGACGACCGAGGAGCCGCTCCGTGCACGCCACCCCTTCACCGCCCGGCCGGGCCCTCGGCCGACTGGGCCCGGCCCTGGCGGCGGCAGCCGCCGTGCTCGTGCTCTGGTACCTGCTCGCCCGGTCCGCCGTGGTCGCCCCGGCACTCCTGCCCACCCCCGCCCGGACCCTGGCCGCGCTCGCCGACAGCGCCCGCAGCGGCATCCTGGCGGCCGACCTCCGCGCCAGCCTGGCCCGCGCCGGACAGGGCTTCGCCCTCGGCGCGCTCATCGGCAGCGCCCTCGGCTTCGCCACCGGATACCTGCCCAAGCTCTCCGCCGCGGTGACCCCCGTCGTCTCCTTCCTGCGCCCGATCCCCGCCATCGCCCTGGTGCCGCTCGCGACCGCCTGGTTCGGCATCGGGGAGACCGCCAAGCGCCTCCTCATCGCCTACGCCGTACTCCTCGCCGTATGGCTGTACGTCCACGACGGGGTGTCCCGGGTCCCGGTCTCCCACCTGCGGGCGGCCCGGACGCTGGGCGCGCCGCTGCACCGCCGGTTCGCCGAGGTGCTGCTGCCCGCCGCCGCGCCCGCCGTGCTCGCGGCGCTGCGCTACGGCGCCTCGGTGGCCCTGCTCGCCCTGGTGGCGGCCGAACTCGGCGGCGCCGACAGCGGCCTGGCGTACCGGCTCCAGGTCGACGGCCAGTTCCTCCGCGTGGACCGGATGTTCGCCGGGCTGCTCGTGCTCGGGCTGCTCGGCGTGGCCGTGGACCTCGTACTCGCCTCGGCCGGCCGCCGGTTCGCGCACTGGAGCACCTCATGAGCCTGGCAGTACGCCTGGAAGGACTGTCCGTCCGCTACGGAGCCACCCCCGTCCTGGACCGTACGGACCTGGAACTCCCCGCCGGGTCGTTCACCGCCCTGCTCGGGCCGAGCGGATGCGGCAAGTCGACGGTCCTCGGCGCCGTCGCCGGCTTCGTACATCCCGCCACCGGGCAGGTGACGGCGGGCTCCCGGCCCGTGCGCGGGCCGGGCCCGGACCGGGGCGTGGTCTTCCAGCACTACGCGCTCTTCCCCTGGCGGACGGCACGCGGGAACGTCGAGTTCGCCCTCAAACGGCTCGGGCTGCCGCGTGCGGAACGCCGCCGGCGCGCCCTGGAGGCACTCGCCGAAGTCGGCCTCGCCGACGGCACCGACAAGTACCCGGCGCAGTTGTCGGGCGGCATGCAGCAGCGTGTGGCGCTGGCGCGCGCCCTGGCCGCCGAGCCCGAAGTGCTGCTCATGGACGAGCCGTTCGGTGCGCTGGACGCCCTCACCAGGACCCGCATGCAGCACCTGCTGCGCGAGCTGTGGCAACGCCGGGGCACCACCGTCCTGTTCGTCACCCACGACATCGACGAGGCCCTGGCCCTCGCCCAGCGGGTCGTGGTCCTCGGCGGCAGCCCAGGACGGGTGCTCGCCGACCACACCGTCCCCGACGGCGCTCCCGACCCGGACCTGCGCTCGCTCATCGCACGCCACCTCGGCTCCGACTGACCCGCGCCTGCCCGCTTTCGTGCCTGTTTCCGTTCCTGTCTGCGTCCCTGTCTCCGTCCCCGGAAGGACATTCCTTGATGCCCAGACCCCGCGCGGCCGTCGCCCTGCTCGTGGCGGCCCTGCTCAGCACCCTCGTCGCGGCCTGCGCCGACGGCTCGGGCCCCGTGAACGGCCTGCCGAACGACGGCGGAAGGGGCGGCCGTCCGGCCGTCTCCATCGTCGGCAGCGACCACCTCGGCGGAGCCCCCGTCCACATCGCCCAGGAACACGGACTTTGGGCCGCCGAAGGCATCGACGCCACCGTCACCACCCAGCCCACCGGGCGGGACGCCCTCAACGCCGTCCTCGGCGGCCAGGCACAGCTCGGCATCGTCGGCGACCTGCCCGCCGTGACGGCGGCGCTGGGCGGACGCGACCTGCGGATCATCGCCGACCTGTCCCGGTTCTCCGACTGGCGCCTGCTCACCCGGACCGACCGGGCGGTCACCGGCTTCGCCGCCCTCAAGGGCCGCAAGGTCGGCGTCCCTCAGGGCACGAACGTCGAATACGCCCTGTCGCGGATGCTCGCCTCCGCACAGCTGACCGCAGCCGATGTGACCGTCGTCAATCTCGCCCCGAACCAGGTCACTTCGGCACTGGCCCGCGGCGACATCGACGCCGGCCTCACCTTCCCCAGCTTCTACGAGGCCGCCCGCACCGCGCTCGGCGAACGCTACGCCGAACTCCCCTTCACCGGATACACCGCACGCACCCTGCTGGTCGCGGGCCCGAAGACCAGCGACGAGACCTCCGCCGCCGTACTGCGCACCGTACTGCGCGCCCAGCGCGAGATCGCCGACGACCCGGCCCGCGCACGGAAGGCCGTCGTCTCCCAGTCCAAGGGCGTACTCCAGGCCGGCTACGTCGACGCGTACCAGCCCCGCTACACCTACGCCGCGACCCTCTCACCCGACCTGCCGGCCCAGTTGGCGGAGGAGGCCGCCTGGGCCAAGGCCGCCCAGGGCCTGCCCGGCGCAGCCGACCGCGCGTCACTGCAGCGGTACCTGAACCCCGGCCCCCTGACGGCCGTCGACCCGGCCGCCGTCACCGTTCGCTGACACCCCACCCCACCCCACCCCACCCCACCCGACCCACGAGGAGACCGAACCCATGACCGTCGACCAGAACACCCTGCGCCGCCGCGGCGTCGGCCTGATCGCCCACGACCCCGAGCGCAGCCACGGCGGCTACACCCTCTACACGCCGATCACCAGCGCCGGCGAGATCCACCTCGTGGACATCGAGGGCCGCGCCGTCCACACCTGGAACTCCCCGCACCCGCCGGGCCGTCAGGCGCAGCTCCTGCCGAACGGCAACCTCTTCTACGCGGCCAAGGACACCACGAGCCCGACGCTCTTCCCCATCTGGGACGTCTACCACGGCGGCATCTTCCAGGAACTGGCACCCGACTCCACGGTCCTCCGCGAGGTCCGTCACCCCTTCCATCACCACGACGCCTCGCTCCTGCGCAACGGCAACCTCATCATCACCGTGGTCGAACCCCTCGACCCGGCCGACGCGGCCCGTATCCGCGGCGGCATCCCCGGTTCCGAGGCACCGGGCGGGGTGATCTACGGCGACGTCGTGTACGAACTGACGTGGGACGGGCAGGAGGTGTGGCGCTGGGCCGCCATCGACCACCTCGACCCCGAGGACTTCCCGCTCAACCCGCACTTCGCCCGCGAGCACTGGCCCATGGCCAACACCGTCAACGAGAGCGCCGACGGCTCCATCGTCCTGGGCTTCCGCAGCGCGTCCTCCGCCGTGGCCGTCGACCGCGCGGACGGATCCGTACGGTGGCACATCGGCCCCGCAGTCCTGGCGCAGCAGCACCACCCCCACGAACTGCCCGGCGGCACCATCCTCGTCTTCGACAACGGCACCTACCGCGACACCACCTCCGTGCCCTACTCGCGAGTGCTGGAGCTGGACCCGCGTACCGGCAAGGAGGTGTGGTCCTACCAGGACAACCCGCCGCAGAACTTCTACAGCCCGTACATGTCGAGCGCCCAGCGCCTGCCCAACGGCAACACCTTCATCGCCGAGGGGTCCTTCGGCCGGCTCTTCGAGGTCACGCCCGGCGGCGACGTGGTGTGGGAGTTCGTGGTCCCGCAGTTCCGCTCGTTCGGCGACGGGGTGGGCCTGGAGTCCTCGGCGGGTGCCCAGAACTCCGTCTTCCGCGCCCACCGCTACTCCGCCGACGAGATTCCCTGGCTGCACGTGACGGCCTGACCCCCCTACGGCGGCGTCAGGTCACCCCGTCCCCTGCCCGGGGCAACGAGCCGGCAGTCCGGCAGGCACATGACCCGCCGGACAGGACCTGACCCCCGTACGGTGGCCAGTCCACGATCCGTACTGCCGCACCGGCCGCTTCGCTGCCCCGGCAGTGCGCGTGGTGCCTGAGAGCGATGCCGTCGAGGTCGAGATGGGCCGCGAAAGCGGGGTGGGCCGCCAGCCGCCGCGCGTAGGACCACAGGCGGGGGTGGTCGGTGATGCGGTACACCGCCTCGGCGTCCAGGTGCCAGCGGTGCACCGTGTCCAGCTGCACCAGTGTCACCCAAACCTGCACGTCGGCCGCGGTGAGGCGCTCGCCCAGCAGGTGGTCGGCCGAGGTCAGCCGCCGCTCCAGGGAACCCAGTCCGCGCAGCAGCGTGGCGAGCGCGTCGTCGCGGGCCGCCACGTCGGCACCGGCCTGGCCGGCGCGCTGGGCTGCGGCGTTGATGCCCCGGTCGCAGAGCCTGCCGATCGATTCGATGTGCGCGTCGGCGCCATGGGGATGGAGATCCGGTCCGGTGGGGCCTCCGAACCGCCGGGTCAGGTCCTGAACGATGTCGGGGGTGTGCGTGCTGACGATCCGCCCGGTCCAGTCGTCGCTGAGGACCGGTGCCAGTGCCGGGCCGGGGTACAGGTGTGCGCCGGCCTCGTACAGCGGGCGCAGCGCGACGTACCCGCCGTCGGGTGCGTCGGGTACGGCGGGCAGCGACGTCACCGGGAGGACGTCCCGCAGGCCGAGCAGGCTGTGGGTGACGGCGATCCGCAGGCTGCTCGGACAGGACGGCGTCAGGTGCAGCCGGTAGCGGTGCGGAACGGCCGGGAAGCCGCTGCGCGCGTCACGGCCGATCCTGCTCCGGAAGGGCGGCACGGCGTTCGGGTGCGTGGCGGACATGAGTCTCCCTGGGATCGCGGGGATTGCTCGGTCACGGACATACGACGACGGGCCGCGACGGATGCGACGCGGCCGGGACCCGGCGGGTGTGAGCGGTGCGTGGCCGCGGGGGTGCGTGGCCGCGGTGCATGGCCGCGGTTCCCGCGTGCGGTGCGTGCCCGTGACGGTCAGCGGCGGACGCGTGCGGGGCCGCTGTGGGTCAAGGGATCCGCCGCACTGCACACGCGGAGCAGGTCGATGTGGCGGCGGGACGTCAGCAACGGCAGCGGCAGGGAGGCGACGGCACGCCCGCCGTCGGTCCCGCGACCCGGCGCTGAACACCCCATAGTTTCCTACCACTTCACTAGGATTCGCTGACTGGAGTGTCGATCCGCGCTCGGACGCTGTCAAGGGGGCCGGTCGGCCGGCCCCCGGGCGGTCAGCTCTTCACCAGGAGGCCGCGGTTGCGCAGGACGTGGCGTTCGAGGGGGCTGAAGATGAGGAGGTCGATGGCGATGCCGACGACGAGGATGAGGATGATGGCGAGGAAGACGCCGGGGAGGTCGATGTTGTTGCGGCCGTTTTCGAGGAGTTGGCCGAGGCCGAGGCCGAGGTCGGGGGAGGAGGCGATGATCTCGGCGGCCATGAGGGAGCGCCAGGAGAAGGCCCAGCCCTGTTTGAGGCCGGCGATGTAGCCGGGGAGGGCGGCGGGCATGACGATGTGCCGGGCGCCGTGCAGGCCGGTGGCGCCGAGGGTGCGGCCGGCGCGGAGGAAGAGGGGCGGGATCTGGTCGATGCCGGAGACGAGGCCGTTGGCGATGGAGGGGACGGCGCCGAGCAGGATGACGGTGAACATCATGGCGTCGTTGAGGCCGAACCAGAGCACGGCCGGGGGCACCCAGGCGACGGAGGGCAGGGACTGCAGGCCCTGGAGGATGGGGCCGATCGCGGCGCGGACGAACTTGACGCGGGCGACGAGGAGGCCGAGGGGGGTGCCGATGGCGAGGGCGAGGAGGAAGCCGAGGAGGCCGCGGGAGACGGAGGTCCAGATGACCTCCAGCAGGGTTCCCTTGAGCCACATGTCGGACAGGCTGTGCCAGACGGCGGAGAGGGCGGGGAGTTTGGTCTCGTCGGTGACCTTCAGGGAGACCAGGACCTGCCAGACCAGCAGGACCAGAGCGACGGCGAGGAACGGCGGCAGGGCCTTCTTGACCAGGACCTCACGGAGCGGGGTGCGGTGCGTGGGGACGGCGTCGAGGGCGTCGAGGCCGGCTTCCAGGCCGGCGAGGTCATCGGCCTTCGGCTTGGTTTCAGTGCTGGCCATGGCGGCGGATCTCCCCACGCAGGTGTTCAGTGATCTCGAGGGACAGTTCGGCGACGTCGGCGTCCTCGATGCGGCGTGGCTGCGGGATGTCCACGGTCCATTGCCTGGCGACCCGGCCGGGTCGGGAGGAGAGCAGGACCACGCGCTGGGCGAGGCGGACGGCTTCGCGGACGTTGTGGGTGACGAAGAGGACCGACAGGCCGGTCTCTTCCCAGATGCGGGTGAGTTCGCCGTGCAGGACGTCGCGGGTGATGGCGTCGAGGGCGGCGAAGGGTTCGTCCATCAGGAGCAGGCGGCTGTCCTGGGCGAGGGCGCGGGCGAGGGCGACGCGCTGGCGCATGCCGCCGGAGAGTTCGTGGACGCGCTTGCCGTGGGCGCCGGTGAGGCGGACGAGTTCGAGGAGGCGTTCGGCTTCGGGCCTGCGGTCGGCTTTGGCGACGCCGCGCAGCCGGAGGGCGAGTTCGATGTTCTTGCCGGCGGTCAGCCAGGGGAAGAGGGCGTGTTCCTGGAACATCAGCGCGGGGCGCCCGCCGGGGGTGTCGATGGATCCGGCGGTGGGTCGGTCGAGGCCGGCGACCAGGTTGAGCAGGGTGGACTTTCCGCAGCCGGAGGCGCCCAGGAGGGTGACGAACTCGCCGGGAGCGACATCGAGGCTGATGTCGTCCAGGACGAGCTGCGTTCCGGCCGGGCCGGAGAAGGACTTCGAGACGTGCTCGATCCGGGCGGCGTGCGCGGTGGTGTCGAGGGTGTCTTGGGCAGCCTTGGCGAGTGTGGTGGCCATGGTCGTCACCTCCTGGGGTTTGCTGGATGCGGGGGTTACTTGGTGCCGAGGCCGGCGTCGGAGACCTCGGGCTTGCCGGCGGCCTTGAGGACCTTGTTCAGGAGTGTCAGGTCGTAGATGCCGGCCAGTTCGGGCTGTTCGATGAGCTTGGCCTGGACGGCGTCGTCGGCCTGGGCCTTGAGGGTGGAGGCGAGCGGGTCGTCGGTGACCAGGATGCTCTGCCAGGCGGGGTCGATGACCTTCGCGTCCAGGGGCTTGCCGCCTTCGGCGGCGAGCTTGGCGTTGGCGGAGGCCTTGGCCTTGTCGGGGTTGGCGTTGATCCACTCGTTGGTCTTCACCGTGCCCTTGAGGACGGCCTCGACGACGTCCGGGTGTTCCTTGAGGAACTTCTGCGACACGATGATGTTCGTGATCACGAACTTCTTGTCGGGCCACAGGGTGGTCTCGTCGAGGAGGACCGAACCGCCGTCGGTGACGAGCTTGGAGGCGGTGGGCTCCGGGACCCAGGCACCGTCGATGGAGCCCTGCTTGAAGGCGTCGGGGGTGACCTTGTTGTCGGTGCGGACGACGGAGACGTCACCCTTGCCGGACTCCGGGTCGACCGTCCAGCCCTTCTCCGCGATCCAGTTCAGGAACGCGACGTCCTGGGTGTTGCCCTTCTGCGGGGTGGCGATCTTCTTGCCCTTGAGGTCGTCGAGGGTCTTGATCCTGTCGGGGTTCACCACGAGCTTGACGCCGCCGGAGGCGGAGCCGGAGATGATCCGCAGGTTGGAGCCCTTGGACTTCACATAACCGTTGATCGACGGCGAGGGGCCGATGAAACCGATGTCGAGGGACCCGCCGTTGAGGGCCTCGATCTCGGACGGACCGGCGTTGAAGGACTGCGGCTTGATCCTGGTGCCGCCGAGTTCCTGCTGGATCAGGCCTTCCTGCAGACCCACCAGGGCGGTGGCGTGCGTCAGGTTCGGGAAGTACCCGATCCGCACCTCGGACGCCGACAGCTTCTTGCCGTCCGTTGCCGCGACGTTGGTCTTGTCGTCTTCCTTCTTCGCCTCGGAGCCGTAGCCGCAGGCCGTCAGGAGGAGGGGGAGCGTTGCGGTGACGGCGATGGTGCGCAGGGTGATGAGCGGTCTGGCGGCAGACACGGAGGTGTCCTTTCACGGGGAGGGTCTTGGGGAAGCTGCAGAGCTACGGAGCTGTTGGTGCTGCGGAGATGCGAAGTCGCTGAGGTGCGCGGCGCGAGGTCGCCGGCACGCGCGTGCCCGTCGCCGGCCGGCGGGGACCGTCGTGGTGGGCGGGGGAGCGGAGAAGGTGTCGCAGATGCCGAAGGGCGGATGTCGAGCCGCCGTGCGTCGCACGCCGCGCTCGAAGGTGCTGCGGGCGGCGAGGTCAGCCGAGAGCGTCCATCCGGCTGCATGCAGAGCGGACGGCGGAGCGCACCGTGTCAGGCAGGCTGACAGATGGCGCTGGAGGTACGAGCCAGGTCGATGTGCCTGCGGGTGGTGAGACGGGGCAGCAGGAGGCCCGCGTGATGCGGCATGCGCATGGTGACCTCACCCCTGAATCCCTAGTTTTCCTACCTGGCTGATAGGCATCTTGGCAGAACAGCGCCATCCATCCCAAGGGGTGGCTCATATAGTGGACGTGCTTGTCTCGGATCGCGAGATAGTGCAGGTGGGAGGTCTTGGCTCTAGGTCAGTGGAAGGTCTGACGGGCGGTCCGGTTCAGGGGTTGGTCCAGGCATCCGGGACATCGGCGAGCGCGGACACGCCGGCCGGTAGGTCGGATGCCGCCACATCGGCGATGCTCACACCGTCGAGGATCTCGCGCACGTTGGAGCGCAGGGCGATCCACAGGGGGAGCAGCGACTCGGCGGGGCCGGTGTAGGAGAGGTCCGGGGGACGGACCCCGCGCACCGAGACCAGCGGTCCGTCCACGACGCGGATGACATCAGCGATGCTGATCGACGCGGCGGGCTTGGCCAGCCGGTAGCCGCCGTTGCCGCCCCGCTGGCTGAGGACGAGACCGCCCCGGCGCATGTCGTTGAGGATGCCCTCGAGGAACTTGTGCGGGATGTCCTGGGCGTCGGCGATGGCTTCGGCCTTCATGGGCCCGTCGTCCTGTGACGCTGCGAGCTGCAGTGCGGCACGTACCGCGTAGTCCGCCCTGGCTGAGATCCGCATGTGCACATTATCCCGCACGGCTTCGGCCCACGTCGTCCGGGTGGGCGGCGGGCCGGGGCGTGAACGGGCCGGCGGTCGCGGCGGGCCGACCGCCGGTTCGCCGGCGCGGGTGCCCGGGATCGCGGCGGCGGGCGCGACGCGGTCCCTCGGGCGCCGGCCCCGCACGTCGTCACCGGCTCCGCACGTCGTCAGTGAAAGGCCGCCGCCACCGCGCGGTGCGAGCCGTTGAGGTAGTGCTCGCCGATGGAGCGCAGGCGGTGCGCGACGGGCCGGTGGGCCGTCAGGACGCGCGCGTTGCGCCAGAAGCGGTCCAGTCCGGGCGCGTCGGCGAGCTCCAGCACCCGCGTGGTGATGTGCAGGGCGGCCCGCGAGACCACCGTCTCGGCCGTGGCCACCAGTGCGGCGACGCCCGCGGGCTCCTCGGCGTCGAGGTGCGTGCCGGCGTCGAGGGCCTGCGCCATCGCCTCGGTGGCCCGGTCGACCACGGCGATGGCAGTGTGGGCGGCGGAGGCGAGCTCCCCGTACGTCAGCAGGAGGTCCGGGTCCTCGCCGGGCAGCCGGTGCGCGCGGCCGCCTCTGCTGAGGTCGCGCGCTTCGGTGAGCGCGCCCTCGACGATGCCGAGGACGACGTGGCACAGGGCGAGCCGGAGGGCCGGCTCGGCCAGCGCGGTGAAGGGTGCGGTGGACTCCTCGTCGTGCGGGCGGCGGCCCAGCACCTGGCCGGGGCTGACGGTGACACGGTCCAGAACGACCTCGCCCGCGCCGGCGACGCGCTGCCCGAGGCGCTCGTGAGCGGCCTCGACGCTTACGCCCCGCGCACGGGGTGAGATGCGTACGACCAGGACGTCACCGGTCACGGCGCAGACGGCGTCCAGCACGATCTGGTCGGCGACGGCCACCGCCGTGTCGACGGCCCGGTGCCCGTCGAGTATGTAACCGGTGTTGCGGTGCCTCAGGGTGAGGTCCGCACCCTCGTCGCCGTTCTCGGCGGGTGCGGGCGCGCGGACCGCCCCGGTCCACAGCCACTGTTCGCGTACCGACGCCTCCTCAAGGGTGGCTGCCTGGTGGGGACTCGCGTAGAAGCGGCCGCTCCAGGTGTGCACGTAGTGGCGGGCGAGCACGTCCCCGACGGAGCTGTCCGCCGCGGCGACCTCCCGTATGACGGCGCATCCAGTACGCCAGTCCGTGCCGCGGCCGGGGGAGGGCGGGGTGAGGGCCGCGAGCAGCCCGGCCTCGCGCAGCCGGGTCCGCTCGTCGGTCGGCGGCCGGCCCGCCTGCTCGCGGACGAGGGCGTCCGCGGCCAGGTCGTCGGCCACGTCGCGGGCGGTACGCAGGAGAGCGCGCTGCTCGTCGGCGGACCGGCCGCCGGGCCGGTCGCCCGGCCGGTCGCCTGCCGTGCTCGGTACGGTCGCCACGGACATCACCGACACACCTGGTCGGTGTGGCGCGACGTGGGGGCTGGGCGGACGACCGGGCCGGGCGGGACGGCGGTGATCATGCGGGCTGCTCCGGGTGTTGTCGGGTGGCCGCGGCCGGTTGCCGGGCGATGTGTGGAACGCGGGAGACCGGGCGGGCGCCGCACGGCGAACTCAATCCCACTTTCCCTATCGGATTGATAGGGATACTCGCCGAAGCCCGCCCTCTCGACAAGGTGGCGCCCGCATCGTGGACAGGGCCGTCTCGGGAGAAGAGACGCGCTGGTCGGCGGCCTGTCGTGGGGTCAGGCTGGCGGCTGTTCGACCGTGCTGGTGCCGCTGCCCTCCTGGGATTCCCAGGTCCAGCTCTCCTCCATGCGCAGGCGGCCGTCGGGGAGTTCGGTCACGAGTGAGGTGCAGCGTCCGGAGGCGGTCGTGCCGTCGAGGCGGAGTTGGACGTACCGGAAGTCGACGGTGTCCGCCGCCCGCGTGCCGATCAGGTGCCCCTTGACCACGTCCCCGCCCTGGTAGTCGGCCCAGACGAGGCCGTCGCGTTCGTGGTACTCGAACCGGGTCAGGCGCCCGACCTGGCCGGGGGCCTGGTCGGCCACGGGCACGAAGACGAGGCCGTCGAGCGAGCGTGGCGTGCGTGTCATGGAGGACTCCTGGAGGAGGGCGGTCCCCGGCCGGGGGGCCGGGGACCGCGGGGCTGGGACAGCAGGGAGGTACCGGAGCGGAGGGACCGGAGATGAAACGGGCCGGTGCGGGCAGGCGGGAGGGGGAGCGAGGGGCCGGAACGGGCCCGGTGACGGAAGGCGAGTCAGCCATGACGCATGACACCGAGACCGCGACGAACGAACCGCACGAGCCGACTCCCGAGGAGCGCGCGGCCCGCGACAGGGTACGCCGACGGGCCACGGGCATGACGCACCACCAGACCGCGGAGGAGCTGGAGGCCGCGGAGGACGCGGTGGAGCGGTCCGCGGGCGACCTGGCCGCGGCGGACTCGGGTACCCGTGCCGAGGTGGCCGAATGGCGGCGCATCACCGATCTGCTCTTCGGCCACGGAGGCCCGTACGCGACGGAGATCGACGCCTACGTCCAGGGCCAGCTCACCGCCCGCAGGAACCGCCGGGCCGCGACCTCCTGAACCGGCCGGACTGGTCGCGGCCCTCCTGAGCCCCGTCGGGCGACGCCACCGGTGCCGCCGGCGGTGCTGCCGCCGGTGATGCGGCCGTCGGTGGCTCGGCCCTGTCATCGAAGGAGCGCCGGTCCGGCGCGTTGCAAGGCGGCGGGGTGCGACGAGTATGGGACGTACTCGGGAGCCCCGACAACGCGGCGAGCTGCGGTGCCGGGCGCCGCGTGCCGGCCGGGACCTTGACGACAGGGCTCAGCCGGCTGCTCTGAGGCGGGTCGCGGCGGCCTCGGCCTCCCGGACGACCCTGGCCGTGTCGATGTCGACCAGCCGGCCGGCCAGCTTCAGCGCCCGGCCGTCCACGAAGACCGAGTCGACGTTCTCGGGCCGCCCGTTGAAGACGATCTGGCCGACCCAGTCGAAGCGCGGTGCGAAGTTGAGCGCCGCCGGGTCGATGACGACCAGGTCGGCCCGCTTGCCCGGCGTCAGGGACCCCACCCGGTCGGCGATCCCCAGTGCCTCCGCGCCGCCCAGCGTGGCCATCCGTAACACGTCCTCCACCTGCGGGAAGACGCCGGCGTCCGTCGCCCGGGCACGTTGCAGGCCGATGGCCGTCTTCATCAGCGCGTGGAAGTCGGAGCTGTCGTTGGTCCCGCCGTCGAGACCGAGCCCGACCTTCACGCCCCGACGGCGAAACTCGGACAGCCGCATGATGCCGGAGGCCAGCCGCATATTGCTCAGGGGGCAGTGGGCCGCCCGTACGTCGTGTTCGGCGACGGCCGAGATCTCGGCGTCGGTCAGGTGGACGGCGTGGTTGATCAGGAGCCGCGGCCCCAGCGCCCCGATGTCGCCGAGGACCCCGATGGGGTCGTCCGCGCGCTGCTCGGGGCGCTCCAGTACATGCGAGTTGAGCATGACGCCAAGGTCCTGGGCCGCCTCCCAGTGCGCGCGGTTGAGGTCCTGGACGGCCCGCGCGGCGTGCGTGGCCACCTGGAAGGACCCCAGGGGCACCGGATCGACCAGTTCCTTCTTCACCTTCGTGACCAGCGCCGCGTCCGGCCCGGGCGGGAACATCGCGTAGGTGAAGCGCACCCCCGTGCCGGCCAGGGCCCGTACGTAGCTCTCGATGAGGTCGTACGCGAAGATGTCCACCCAGTCCACCAGCGTGGTGACGCCCGACTGGATGGCGTCGAGGGCCGCGAGCCGTACGAAGCTGTGGAGGGCCGCGGGGGTGAGCCGTGCGCGCTGGGGGTCGGTACACCCCGCGAACCACCCGAACAGGTCGCGGTCCGTGCAGCCGCCACGGATCACCGCCTGCCAGAGGTGCGTGTGGGTGTCGACGAACCCCGGCATGACCAGCTTGCCCGAGGCGTCCACCACCCGGGCTCCGGGCGGTCGTTGCAGTGCAGTGCCGACGGCGGCGATGGCGCCGTTCCGCATCAGGACGTCGGCGTTCTCGGCGGCTCCCAGAGGCCCGCTGCCGAGGGCGGGGTCCATGGTGAGTACGAGGGCGGCCCCGCGCAGCAGAATCGTTCTGCCATGTGGGGCGGGCCGGGCGGACGGGAGGCTCGGGGCTGCGGGGCGGTCGGTGACGCCGAGGAGCAGCGGTGCGGCGGCGGCCAGACCGAGACCGGTGAGGAGATCGCGGCGGCTGGGGGACGCGAGCGGGGTGGGGGTGGAGTGCATGGCGTGTTACCTCCCGAGAGTGCCGAACGGAAGGCCCGCCCGGGCGACGCCGGCCGGAGCGTCCGGGACGTCGGGGAGGGGCGGGAGATCACACGCAGCATTCCCGGCGAACGGCCGTCCGATAGACGTCAACGGAAAACATTTTCCGTTCCGGCCGTGCGCCAGTCATGTACCGGCCATGTTGTCGCGGCGGGCCGGGAGAGCCCGGCGCCGGGGGAGGGGAGGGCAGGGAGAGCAGAGAGAGGGCCGGGACCGTCGGTGTGACGGTCCCGGCCCTCCTCAGCCGGTTCGCGTGGCGCACCGGCGCAGCGTTGCGCCGGTGCAGCGTTCGCCGGTGCAGCGCGTGCTGCGGTGCAGCGGGTGCAGCGGTCAGGACCTGTGCATGCCCTTCTTGGTCCGGTCCGTGGCCTCCGAGGCCATCTCCTCGGCCTTGCCGGTCATCCGCTCGGCGCCGCCTTCCGCCTGCATGCGCTTGTCGTCCATCGCGTCGCCGGCGGTCTCCTTGAGCTTGCCCTTGACCTGCTTGGCCTTGCCCTTTGCCTTGCTCATGACGAAGTGCTCCTTGCCTGTGGGGGAATGCACTGCCCACCATGCGTCCGCCGCGGGTGACCCGCAACGCACGCTGGACCGTCCGGCTCGTCTCCCTAGTCGGGCGGCTCGGTCACCGTCGGCCGTTTGCCGGATGACGGTGGGCTGGGTACGGGACGGGGGCGCGGCTCACCCGGCCGGGGTGCGCGCTGCGCGTGCGCGGGATCCCGTGGGGTCGGGTCGGGCTTCCTGGGCGTGGGCCCGGAGCCCTCGGGTTCCTCTTCGGACGCCTTCCGGTCCATACGGCTCTCACCTCGCTGTCCGTGTCGTCCAGAGCGGTGCTGCGCCGTCGGCGCGCTCCTGCGTCTGCCCTGCCGAACGCGTTCCAATCCGTTGCAGCGGATCGCGTACTGGCACAGATAAGCGCGGCTTTCGCGGGCACACGCCGTCTGAAGCGCCACGGCGGAACCAACCCTTCCGTCGACACTCCAACGCGAATGAGGTACTCATGATTGCCGTCGGGTTGATCCTGCTGCTCATCGGATTTCTGACCGGGGTCTCGGTCCTGTGGACCCTCGGAGTCATTCTGCTCGTGGTGGGCGCGGCGCTGTGGATCATGGGATCGGTCGGACACGCGGTCGGCGGCCGGCGCCATTACTGGTAGTCCGGGACGTGGCCGAATCGGGCCTGTCCGGTTGATCACGACCGGGCAGGCCTCGGCCTGTCGAGGACCCCGGCCCGCTGCGCCGAGCACCGCGTCCACGCCGCGATGAGCCGTTACCGGCCGTCCCGGGCGAGGTTGTAGACCAAAATCAGGATCGCCGCCGCCATCACGGCCAGATGGACCCAGCCCGGCGCGTTCGCAACACCCGCCCCCAAGCTCGTATTCATCGCAGGGCCCTCCGTTCCCGGAAGGCGCCCAACTGCAGTAACCGTGTCCGATTCGCTGTCTCCATGTAGCGCACCTGCCCGCGCCGGGCCCGACAACGCACCGCGGGCCCCGAATTGTCGCCGGGTGGACCGCCGATGACCGGCGATGGTCCACCCACCTGCTCGACACCACGGACCGACCCGTCGCGGAATCCGTAGACCGGGTTGAGAGATGGGTGAGCGAACAGCGCGGCGCGCTCCGATCCAGCTGTCTTACCCTGTCGCCAGGCTGGTCGGATCAGACGCCCGCCCGAGCCGACCACGACTCCTGACCAACTTTCACAACACGCCCAGGCCCTGTCGTCGAGGTCCCGCCTGACCCGCGGCGCGCCCGGCGGCCGGGCCGCCGACCGCCCTGCCGGACAGCCCGCAGGCCCGGTGGTCACGGCCGACGGCCCGCCGGCGCCACCAGCCGGTGGCGTACGGCCATGACCGACAGCGCCCCTGCGGCGATCACCACCCCGCCCAGGCGCAGGATCACGTCGTAGGCCTCCTCGGGCGGCCGCTGCGGGGTCATGGCGGAGATCGCCGCCGCCGTCCCCGCCAGGGCGATCGCCCCCAGCGTGACCAGGAACGTCAGCAGTACGCCCGATGCCTCGCCCGCCCTGGCCGGTGCGACGACCTGCTGCGTCGCCACACTGGAGTAGGTCCAGCCCAGCCCCAGCCCGAGGCCGCACCACGCGAACACCGGCACGTACAGCCACCACGCGTCCACCCCGGCCAGCACGAACATCCCCGTACCCGCGAGAGCCCCGGCCAGCGCCATCACCGCGGTCGGCCGCATGCGCCGGCCCAGCCGCACACCGAGCGGCCCGCTGACCGCCACCAGCAGGGCCGGGGCCAGGAACACCGTGCCCGCCAGGAGCGGCGAGAGCCCGCGGACGCCCTGCAGGTAGAGCGTGGCGAGGAAGACGGTGACGCCGTAGCCCATGTTCGTGAGCGAGCCCATCCCGGTGACCAGGACGTACGGGGCGTTGCGGAACAGCCGCAGATCGACCAGCGGGTGCCGGGTGCGCCGCTCCCGGACGAGGAACAGCGCACCCGCCCCCACGGCCACCGCGAAGCAGACGAGGGTACGGGCGCTCTCCCAGCCCCAGGCGTCCCCGCGCTCCACGGCCAGCGTCAGGGTCGCCAGCGAGCACACGATCAGGGCGCACCCGAGGAGGTCGAGCTGGCGCGGCGCCGACGCGTCGCGCGAGTCCGGTACGTACACGAGCGCGATCAGCAGCGAGAGCAGGCTCAGCGGCGCCATCAGCCAGAAGATCCAGCGCCAGCCGGGCCCCTCGGTGAGCCCTCCGCCCACGAAGGGACCGAGCGCGGTCCCGATGTTCGCGACGCCGAACACCGCGCCCAGGGCCCGGGCGCGGGTCGGCTCGGGAAAGGTGTTCGTGACCACGGACACGGACACCGGGAAGACGAACGCCGCGCCCACACCCTGCGCGACCCGTGCCGCCACCAGCGGTCCGAGCCCGGGAGCCAGCGCGCAGCCCACGGAACCGGCGGCGAACAGGGCCGTCCCGGCCAGCAGCGTGCCCCGGCGACCGAAGACGTCCCCCACCCGGCCGCCGACGATGAAGAAGCAGCCGATGGCGAGCATGTACGCGGACAGGGTCCACTGCGCGGCCGAAGCCGTGATGCCGAGCTCCGCCGCGATGCCGGGAATGGCGAGGTTGAGCGCGAAGAAGTCGAGCTGGATGCAGAACAGGGCCAGGGCGACCGCGACGAAGGCCCCCTTCCGCCGCGCGGCCGGCGAAGACTCAGCGCGCATGGGGGCGGTTCCTCTCGGCCGACGCGATCGCGGCTGCACGGCCGACGACGGCCGCACGCACGCCCTCCCCCCATTGTGGGGCGCTTCACGACCGTCCGCAGTTCCGCACGGGGGAGTTCCGCAGTGCGGGGGTCCAACCGACTCGGTGGTGGCTGAAGAGCGGGCCGGAGCGGCGGCTGAAGATTCGCTCAAGCGTCTCCCGAACGCGCCCGCGATGCCGGTCGGTTGCTGTCAGGATCGGGCGTTCGTGCCCGGAGCGCACCACCGTTGGGGGAGAGGACGTCCAGCATGCCTGCCGGACCGTCGCCGTTCGTGCCGCCCGCACCCGCCGCCCGCGCCACCCGCCGTGCCGCCCGTCGTGCGCGCGCCGGGCACCCGGCTCGCCGGTGCCGGGGCTCGCGGCCGGAGACGAACGGACGTACGTCACGCCGATGCGCGCCTGACCACCGACATCATCCGCACGTTGCTGTGCACCATCGCCCTGGCGGCCCTCGCCCGCGCCCCGCTCCTCCACGGCCGTACCACCCGCTGAACGGGACGACCGGGCGGGCCCGCCGGCCCCGTAACCCGCCGTCGAATTCGCCGCCTCCGTCTCCTCCGTCGGTCAGCGCAGGGCCAGCGCCCAGGCGAGGAGGCCGAGGGAGACCGTGCACAGTACGGCCCGCCACACGTTCGCCCGCACCCACGGCGCTTCGAAGGCGCGGCGTACCTCCGCCGGGTCTTCGATCCGCTCGACGGGCCCGGCCTGTTCCAGGGCATTGTTCAGCGGGATGTTGATCCGAGCCGTCACGGCCATCGCCGCGAGGTACGCGACGAGCGCGCCGATCAGCGGCCCCAGGGCATCCCGCCCACCGCTGCCGACGGCGTGGAGGACGACCGCGGCCGCGCTGAAGACGAGCGCGCCGATGTACCCCAGCAGGAACCAGCCATTGAGGATCGCCACGTTGATCCGCTGCATCGTCTCGATGGCGGTGCGGTCGGCGGCGACCCGGAGCCCCGGCATGACGGATACGGAGAATCCGTAGAAGAGGCCGCTCATCCAGCCGATGGTGATCGTTGCGGCGATCATGGTCGCCAACCGTGCCGTTTCCACGTGAACCCCCGGGATCGAGAAGCAGGTCAGAACTGTGTCTCCGAACGGTCGAGTCCCGCCGATCATAGGGTGCCGGGAACGGGCCTGCGCCCGCGTAGGCTGACCGAACCGGCACGTCACCTCCCAGCACCGTGCATCCTCACCACCACCGTCACCGCCGAACGGAGTCGCCCGCCATGCTGACCGCCCTCACCGGTGTCCACGGGGACCGCGCGGACGCCGTCACCGTCGCCGGCCGTACCGCCTCCTACGAGGAACTCCTGGGGGCCGCCCGCCAGGTGGCCGTCGATCTCGCCGAGTCGGGGGTGCCGGCCTTCGCGGTGAACGCGACGCCCACCCTGGAGACCGTGGCCGCCGTGGTCGGCGCCCTGCTGGCCGGCGTACCCTGCGTTCCCCTGCCGCCGGACGCCGGTCCGGCCGAGCGCGGGCACATCCTGCGGGACTCGGGGGCTCGCACCATCGAGGTCGACTTCGCCCGCCGCTCGGACCGGACCCCCGACCCGGCCGCCGTACGCACACCCGACGACCCCGCCCTGATCCTCTACACCTCCGGCACCACAGGCGCCCCGAAGGGCGTGGTTCTCAGCAGCGCCGCGATCACCGCCGACCTGGACGCGCTCGCCGAGGCCTGGCAGTGGAGCGCCGAGGACACCCTGGTCCACGGACTGCCGTTGTTCCACGTCCACGGACTCGTCCTCGGTGTCCTGGGTGCGCTTCGCACCGGCAGCCGCCTCGTGCACACGGGCCGCCCCACGCCCGAGGCGTACGCTGCCGCCGGCGGCAGCCTGTACTTCGGCGTGCCGACCGTGTGGTCGCGCATCGCCCGCGAGCCGCGGGCCGCGGCCGCCCTGTCGGGGGCCCGGCTCCTGGTGTCGGGCAGCGCCGCGCTGCCCGCGCCCGCCTTCCGGGACATCGAGCGGGCGAGTGGACACCGCATCGTCGAGCGCTACGGGATGACGGAGACGCTGATCACGGTGAGCGGCCGGGCCGGCGGCGACCTCCACCCGGGCACCGTCGGCACCCCGCTCCCCGGTGTCACCACCCGTATCGCGGCCGAGGACGGTGCGGAGATCGGGGAACTCCAGCTGACCGGCCCCACGCTCTTCTCCGGCTACCTGGGCCGGCCCGAGGCGACCGCCGCCGCGTACACCGAGGACGGCTGGTTCCGTACGGGTGACATCGCGGCCGTCGACGAGAAGGACGGCGTGCACCGGATCGTGGGCCGCGCGTCCACCGACCTGATCAAGTCGGGCGGGTACCGGATCGGCGCGGGCGAGATCGAGAACGCGCTGCTGGATCACCCCCGGGTGCGGGAGGCTGCCGTCGTCGGGGTGCCCGACGCGGATCTCGGCCAGCGGATCGTCGCGTTCGTCGTCGCAGAGGGAGTCACCGGAGCCGAGCTCACCGACTTCGTCGCCGCGCACCTGTCGGTCCACAAGCGCCCGCGGGAGGTCCGCTTCGTCGAGACGGTGCCCCGCAACGCGATGGGCAAGCCCCAGAAGCGCCTCCTCCTGGACGGCGCCGCCCCCGACCCCACCTGACCGGCCGCGCGAAAACCCGATTCCGGCGCGACGCGCGCCTCGGTAGCGTGTGCCCTGAACGGGAACACCTGGGCGGGAGTACGGGACCGAGTGCTCCGCTTCGCCGAACACCCGGCAGCGGAGGCGGTCTTCGGGGCGAGAGGACACGGCTTCTGCCTCGGCCCCGTCATGGACGAGGAACAACTCCGCACCGTCTGGGAGGACCTGAGACCGATGGACCGAGGCATCGAGCCGACCGGCCACGCCTTCGCCCACTGGTACCGGAGTTGGCTCAGCCGCACCGAACACGAATGCGCCATCACCCCACCACCCGCACCCCACTCGCGGGACACCCCGTGAGCATCGGTTTCGTCCTGCGGATGCCGCGTGAGCTCGGAAGGCATGAGAGATGCATGTGAGGGACGCGGCGGCCAAGGAGACCGCCGTCGCTCGCTTCCTTCGCGAATACCCGCAGGTGGAGCACCCAGCCCGCGGCCACTCCGCCCTCTCGGGCTGTGCAGACGTCGACCGGTCCCGGATGACCGGGTGCCCGGCCGGTATCCCGGTCGTTCGATCGCCGGACGCCCCCTAGCGGGACCACACAGTGCCGCGGGACTCGTACTCCAGCATGGATTCGAGGCCGGTCGCCGCGTCGGCGCCCAGTTCTCGGCGTACGAGCCACAGCGCGAGCTCCAGGCCGGAGGTGATGCCTCCGGCCGTCACGAGATCGCCGTCGTCGACCACGCGCGCGTTCTTCAGAAGGCCGCCCTCCCGCTCCAGGTCCGGGCGCGCCTTGTGGTGGGTGGTGCACGGTCGGCCCCGGGTCAGGCCCGCGGCCGCGAGCAGCATCACGCCCGTGCACAGGGCGGCGACGGTGAGGCCCGGACGGGGCGCCGCTGCCAGCGCGCGCGGAAGGGTGCCGCGCCGGATCTCCGCCCACACGCCAGGGTCCTCGCGCCGGGCGTAGCCACCGCCCGGTACGACGACCACGTCGGCCTCCGACGACGTGCACCCTCAGGGACTTGCCGGTAACGGCAGAGGATCCCTCCGCCGCGTGGGCGGCGGGCGCGGTGGCGCCGAGCCCGCCGACTCCCGCGACCGCGCCGGTGGCGCCGAGCGCGGTCGAAGCCCGCAGCAGGTCCCGTCGGTTCAGACTCATGCGGCTCTCCTCGGTGTGGTCGTGCGCCTGCGTCTGCGTCTGCGTCTCGTGCAAGGGGTCGGCGGGACCGGTGCCCGAGTTCCGTGCGGACGCTGTGGCCCGCCCCACACACCCGCATCCACGCTGCCTCGCCCCGCACCCGCACCCGCACCCGCACCCGCACGCGCCGATCGGCGGTCGATCGGCCCCGGACGCACGACAGTTGGCGGCTGACCCGTCACACCGTGGCCGTGAGGATGGTCGTCATGGATCCCGAACTCGAAGCATTCGTCCCGTTCCTGCCCAGGACCGACTGGGCCGACCCGGCCGCCGCCCGCGCGATCTACACCGAGCTGGCCGCCTCCCGACCCGCGCCGGACCTCACGGACGTGGAGATCGAGGACCGCACGGTCCCCGGCGACCCCGCCGTGCCCGTACGGATCTACCGCCCGCGCCACGCCCGTGGAGCCGTCGTCTGGCTCCACGGCGGCGGGTTCATCATGGGTGACCTGGAGACCGAGCACCCGTGGGCCGCCCGGATAGCCGACAGCGTCGGCGCGGTCGTGGTCTCGGTCGGCTACCGCACGGCCCCCGAGCACCGTTTCCCGGCCGCCCTCGACGACGCGTACGCCGCACTGGCCTGGACGGCCGAGAACGCCACGCGGCTCGGTACGGACCCCGACCGGATCGCCGTCGGGGGCCACAGCGCCGGCGCGGGGATCGCAGCCGCGGTCGCCCTGCGGTCACGCGACGAGCAGGGGCCGCCGATCCGCTTCCAGCTGCTGAACGAGGCCGGCCTCGACGACCGTCAGGAGACGTGGTCGGCCCGGCAGTTCACCGACACCCCCTGGCTCGACCGCGGCAAGATCACCCATGGGTGGCGGCACTACCTCGGCCCGCGGCCCGCCACCCCGTACGCCGCTCCGGCCCGGGCCGACGACCTCTCCGGCCTGCCGCCCGCCTACATCGCCACCGCGGAGTTCGACCCGAACCGCGACGAGGGCATCGCCTACGCGCTGAGGCTGCTGCAGGCCGGCGTACCGGTCGAGCTGCACCAGTACGCCGGTACCTTCCACGGCTCGCAGGCGATCCTCTCCGCCGCCGTGTCCCAGCGTCAGATCGCCGATCTCGTGGCGGCGCTGCGCCGCGCGCTCGCCGAATGAGCCGCCCGCCGGGCACCCACATCCATCTCGAAAGGACGCACATGATGAGGATTCGACGGCCACTGTGCACGACCCTGGCCGCCCTCACCGCCCTCACCGCCCTGACCGCCCTGACCGTCGGTGCGGGCGCGTCGGCGGCAGCCGCCCCCATTACGCCGGCCGCCCCCGCCGCGTCGACTGGCCTGGACTGGGTGGCGCTGAAGTCCGCCATGGACGGGGTCCGGCGGGCAGGCGTACCGGGCCTGTACGCGGAGGTGCGCGACACGGGTGGCGGCCCCGGCCGGAGCTGGCGCGGCGCCTCCGGGGTCGCGGATCTCGGCACCGGCCGCCCCGTACGGCCCGACATGCGGCATCGCGTCGGAAGCGTCACCAAGACCTTCACAGCCGCCGCAGTCATGCAGCAGGTCGAACAGGGCCGGATCCGGCTCGACGCACCGATCGGAGACCACCTGCCGGACCTGGTACCGGGAGAACGCGGCAGGAAGATCACCGTCCGGATGCTGCTCAACCACACCAGCGGCATTCCCGATTACATCCCCTACGCGTTCCCGTCCCTCCAGACGTTCCCCTCGCCGGCCTCGGCGCGGAGCCTGGAAGACAACCGGTTCAGGCGCTTCCGCCCGGCCGAGCTCATCGCCCTGGGACTCGCGGCGCCCCCGGTCGGCGAACCCGGCGCCCCCACCGGGGTGTACTCCAACACCAACTACCTGCTCCTCGGCGAACTCATCGAGCGCACGACCGGTACGGCCGCGGAGGAGTACATCACCCGCCACGTGATCCGGCGCGCCGGGCTCCGGAACACTCAGTTCCCGGCCGGGACCCGCATCGACGGCCCGCACTCCCGGATGTACGAGTCCCTGTACGGCGTGCTCCAACCGCCGCGCGACTACAGCGTGTACGACATGTCGTGGACGGGGACGGGAGCCGCCCTCGTATCGACCATGGAGGACCTCAACCGCTTCTACGCCGAGCTGCTCGACGGCCGGATCGTGGGCCGGAGGTCGCTTGCCGAGATGCAGCGCACGATCCCGGTCCGCGCCCTGGACGGATCGGCCATCCGGTACGGCCTCGGCCTGCACGAGGTCACCGTCCCCGGCTGCGGCACCTTCTGGGGCCACGACGGCACGGTGTGGGGAGCCCGAACGATGTCCCTGACCCGCGCCGACGGCGGACGCCAGATGTCCGTGGGGATCAACCTGGAGAGGTGGAACGAGGCGGACGCCTCCGGCCGACCGCAGCACCACCCCATCGACGACGCCCTCTCCACGCTCTACCGCACCGCGATGTGCCCCACCCCGCCCCCCACCCCCTGACGAACCCGCGCCGCCAGGGCGCCTCGACCCGAACGCGCCCCGCACCACCGCAGGACGGGACGGTTGGGGGACGCGTACTCGCCGGCCGCGCAGGCGGAAGGCAACGGGTGCGCCGACGCCACCCGGCGCCTCGACTGCACATGGCTGAAAGCCTCCGCCGCCCGCCGCCCGCCGCCCGCTGCTGACCCCGGCACCCGGCCGGTCGGCTGACCCGGGCATGCGACCGGCCGGGTGACCCTGCCCGGCCGGCGGCCGCGTACGGCGCCGGCGGGCCCGCCCACGGGGGAGGATGCACGCACTCGTTCTCGTTCCCCCTCGGCAGCAGAAACGGCGGAGAGGAAGAAGATCCACGGTGCCGTCCCAGGGATCCACGCAGCGGCCCACGGCCGAACTCGACGCCCGCTACAGCTCCGCGCTCAACCCCCGCCCCGGTGCCTCCGAGGTCACCGCCACCGACTGGGCCGAGGCCCGGCGGCTCCTGGAGGCGGCCGAGATCTTCTGGCTGTCCACGGTACGGCCCGACGGCCGCCTGCACGTCACCCCGGTGATCGCGGCCTGGCACGACGGGGCCGTCTACTTCTCCACGGGACCGGGCGAGCAGAAGGCGAAGAACCTGGCCCACGACGGCCACTGCGCCCTGACCACCGGAGGGAACTCGCTCACCGAAGGCCTCGACCTCGTGATCGAGGGCAGGGCGGAACGGGTCTCCGATCCTGGCCGGCTGGAGGAGGTGATCACGGCGTACGAGGCGAAGTACGGCCCGCACGTCACCTCGTCCGAGGGCACCTTCCACGGGATCGACGAGGCGCTCCGGCAGGGAGCCGCGGTGGCGTTCGCGGTGACCCCGACCACGGCCTACGGCTTCGGCCGCGACGACGGCGTCTACAGCCACACACGGTGGACCTTCTGAAAGCCCTTGCCCACACCACGCCCACACCCATACCACGCCCACACCCACACCCACGCCGGGGCCCACACCCACGCCCGGGCCCCCACGCCCGGGCCCCCACGCCCGGGCCCCCACGCCCGGGCCCCCACGCCCGGGCCCCCGCGCCCTCAGCCGGACCGGCGGGCGTTCGGCCGGGCGTTGATCCGGGCGGCCTGGCGCGTCAGATGGTCGCGTTCGGCGAGGTTCGGAGCCTTCCGGGCCGCCTCCGCGTACAACCGGGCCGCCGTCACCGGGTCACCGTCGCGCTCGTGGAGGTACGCCGCCACCGCGGTATGGCGGGGGAGCGAAGCGTCGAGTGCCGCGAGCGCCGCCAGGCCCGCCCGCGGCCCGTCGGCCTCGCCGACGGCCACGGCACGGTTGAGACGTACGACCGGGCTGTCGGTCAGGCGCGCCAGCTCGTCGTACCACTCGACGATCTGCGGCCAGTCGGTCTCCTCGGCGACGGGTGCGTCCGCGTGGAGCGCCGCGATGGCCGCCTGGGCCTGGAACTCGCCCAGCCGGTCGCGGGCGAGCGCCGCCTGCAGCACCACGACGCCCTCGGAGATCATCGCCTTGTCCCACCGGCCACGGTCCTGCTCGGCGAGCGGCACCAGACCGCCGTCGGCGGCGGTCCGGGCGGCCCGCCGGGCGTGGTGGAGCAGCATCAGCGCGAGCAGCCCCGCCACCTCAGGGTGGTCGACCCCCGCCGCCAGCTGCCGGGTGAGCCGGATCGCCTCGGCCGCCAGGTCCACGTCGCCGGAGTAACCCTCGTTGAAGACCAGGTAGAGGACGCGCAGGACGGTGGCGACATCACCGGGCCGGTCGAACCGCACGCCGGAGACGGTGCGCTTGGCCCGGCTGATCCGCTGCGCCATCGTCGCCTCGGGCACCAGACAGGCCCTGGCGATCTGGCGGGTGGTGAGCCCCCCGACGGCCCGCAGGGTGAGCGCTACCGCGGACGACGGCGTCAGCGACGGGTGCGCGCACAGGAAGTGGAGCCGGAGCGTGTCGTCCACGCCCGGTGCGGGGCCGGGCGGCGGTTCCTGATCGACGAGGTCCTCCCGGCGGCGGCGGGAGGCGTCCGCACGCGTCGCGTCGAGGAAACGGCGCCAGGCCACGGTGACCAGCCAGCCCTTCGCGTCGCGCGGTGGGTCGGACGGCCAGACACGGACCGCCTCCACCAGGGCGTCCTGCACGGCGTCCTCGGCCGCCGCGAAATCGGCTCCGCGGCGGACGAGAACGGCGAGCACGCCGGGCGTGAGGCTCCGCAGGAAGACCTCGTCCATCAGAGGATCACTCCGTGATGGTGGGCGGCGCGGCCAGGAACGGGCGCACCTCCAGCCACTCGTGGATCGGCTTCCCGCCCGCCCCGGGAGCGGCCGACAGCTCCCCGGCCAGCTCCAGGGCGCGTTCGTAGCTGTCGACGTCGATCACCATCCATCCGGCGATCAGGTCCTTGGTCTCGGCGAACGGCCCGTCGGTGACCGGCGGCCGTCCCTCACCGTCGTACCGGACCCACGCCCCCTCGGGCGCCAGCGCCTGCCCGTCGACGAACTCGCCGGTCGTCTCGAGCCGCGCCGCGAAGTCGTTCATGTACCGCATGTGGTCCGAGATCTCCTCCGGCGTCCACCGGTCCATGGGTACGTCGTTGATCGGGGCCGGGGCGCCGCGGTAGTGCTTCAGCAGCAGGTACTTGGCCATGGTGCATCTCCTCGGTGCTGGTGCGACCCATTCTGGCCGCGTTCACACCGGGGACGGAGCGGCAGGCCGCTTCTCGACATCCCGGCCCGAACAATTTCCGGCGACCGCCGCTGCACCCGGCCCGGCCCGGCCCGGCCCGGCTCGTACCGGCCCGGCGCCACCGCCCGGCCGACCGGCACCACCATCGGAATGATGCCCGTGGGCCAGTCGTGCTGCGCCCCCGCACGCCTTCGACGTCCCGGCCGGCATCGGGACCTACGGTGCCGTCAACCCGTCCAATGCCGGACTCCGTCCCGCCACTCCGGCGTTCCCTTGGAGGTCACCATGACCCGTCCGCCCCAGCCGTTCGGCACCGTCGTCAGTACCGCCGGCGTCAACCTGCGCCAATACCCGAGTACGGACTCCTCCGTCGTGGGCAACCTCAACCACGGCGCCGAGATCGGCCTGCACAGCAAGGTGCACGCCCAGACCATCGACGGCAACAGCATCTGGTACCTGCTGCGCGACAAGGCCGTATGGGTCTCGGCCCGCCACGTCGACAACACCGGAGAGGTGCCACTGTCCAAGGACGCCAAACCGTCCGCCCCCCAGGGCTGAAGCCGGTCCCCGAACCGCCCGCGTGCACCCTGCGGACAAGCCCTGGGCCGTCCGGGGGCAGCCGGTGGCTGCCCCCGGGCCGGGATCCGCTGTCCTCAGGCGACGACGCG
This sequence comes from Streptomyces yangpuensis, assembly GCF_024666385.1. Classification (NCBI taxonomy): domain Bacteria; kingdom Bacillati; phylum Actinomycetota; class Actinomycetes; order Kitasatosporales; family Streptomycetaceae; genus Streptomyces; species Streptomyces yangpuensis. Next base: position 98,099 of record NZ_CP102514.1, on the reverse strand, counting down.
CAGCCGCGTCACGCCGCGGTCGATCGCGCCGCGTACGTGACCGTTCGGCGCGGCCGCGGTTTGCCGGAGGAACCGGACGACCTCGGCGGTGATGACCTCGCCCGGCAGGACGTTGGGAATGCCCGGCGGGTACGCGGCCAGCGTGTCCGCGGAGATCCGCCCGACGGCATCCTCCGCGGCGACGACCCTGGTGGGGCTCAGGAATGCCTCACGAGCCGTGAGCTTGGTGGCGCCGGGGTCCGGCAGCCGCAGGCCGTCCGAGCCCGTGCCCGAGCCCGAGCCCGCGCCCGAGCCCGCGCCCGAGTCCGCGTTCGTTTTCGGGCGCCTGTCACCGTGAGCGGCGCCGGCCGGGGCGGTGAGTGGGGAGGGCAGGGTGTGCAGTGCCTCGACGAACCGGTCGGTGTCGGGGACGGATCCCGCGCCGATCACGGCGACGATCGCCGCGCCGGTCGCCACCTCGACCATGACCTGATGGTCGCGGAAGAGCCGGCGCCGGGCCTCGTGGCCCGTGATCCCGCCGGCCCGGGTGTCGATGGCGATCCGCAGCGGATCGGCGCCGACGATGTCGGGGAAGGCATGGAAGCCGTCGCTCACCACAGTGAACCGGCCCAGCGCGCGGACTGTGTCCCGTACCCGCTCCGCGGTCTCGATGCAGCCGCCCGTGGCGTCGGCGCCGGTGGCGAGCCTCCTGCGGGCGAGGTCCAGCGACGCGGTCAGCAGGGCACTCGCGCTGGTGGACTGGACGAGCCGGAAGGCGCGGTCCACCAGAGGTTCGAGCCGGTCCGCGAAGGGCCCTTCCGCCAGGTGGAGCATGGCCGACTGGGTCAGGCTGCCCGCCAGCTTGTGCGTACTGGAGGTCACCAGGTCGGCGCCCATGGAGAGCGCACGCGCGGGGAGGTCGGGATGGAAGCCGAAGTGCGATCCCCACGCCTCGTCGACGATCAGCGGGACCCCGGCGGCATGGGCGGTGTCCGCGATGGCGCGTACGTCGGCCACCGCCCCGAAGTAGCTCGGCGAGACGATGTACACGGCGGCCGCGTCCGGTGTCCGCGCAAGCGCCGCTGCCACATCCGGGGCGGTCACGCCGTGGGCGATGCCATGCTCGGGGTCGACGGACGGATGGACGAAGACGGCGCCCATGCCGGACAGGACCAGTCCGTCGATGACGCTGGAGTGCACGCTGCGCTGCACGATGAGGGTGCGTCCCAGCGCGGGCGCGACCATCGAGGCGATCTGGTTGCCCTGCGAGGCGCCGTTCGTCAGGAACCACGTCCGGCGCGCGCCCCAGGCTTCGGCCGCCAGCTCCAGGGCCCGGTCCAGCGGGGTGTCCTGGCCGAGGTCGATGCCGTCGAGCAGCGGCGGGAAGTCCAGGGCGGTGACCATCGGGCCGAAGAAGCCGTCGAGGTCCGAGCCGCGGGTCGCGGCGTGCCCGGGCACGTTCAGCCTGAGCCAGTCCCGTCCGGCATGGCGCAGTAGTGCCTCCGCGTACGGGGCGCGGAGCTGGGCGGAGGGGGCGTGATGACCGGTCGTTCTTGTGTTCACCCCGGGAGCGTGACAGCCCTCGGACCATCGAAGAAGGGTGGAGTTTTCGTTGGCCCTCCATACGATGTCTATATGCTCGATGTCAGGCATCTCCAGGTACTGCGGTCCATCGCGCAGGAGGGTTCACTTGCCGCCGCCGGCCGTGCGCTGCACTACAGCCAGCCCACGATCACGCATCACCTCGCCGCTCTGGAGGCCCACTTCGACGCCCGGCTCGTCCAGCGCGGACCGCGCGGCGCCACGCTGACCGAACTCGGCGAGGCTCTGCTGCCCCACGCCGAGGCCGTGCTCGATCGGCTGCGCCGGGCCGAGCTGGAAGTGCGCAACCTCGCCGAGCGGGGCGCACGTACCCTCCACATCGGCACGTTCCCCACGGCGGGGGCCCTGCTGCTGGCGCCCGCGGTCAAGCGGCTCCACCGGCAGGGCGTGCACATTTCGCTCACCGAGGGCGAACTCCCGCTGCTGCTGAAGGGGCTGAAGGCGCGCGAGCTCGACGCCGCCCTCGTCTTCTCGCAGCCCGGCGACCGCCTCGACCTCGACGAGGACTTCGAGGTCCATCCGCTGCTGACGGACCCGCTCCTCCTCGTCATGCCGGAGGACCATCCGTGCGCGGCGCTGGACCGGGTGTCCCTCGGTGAGCTGCGGGACGCCACGTGGGTGGGCGCCGCCGACCCGCACGACCCGTGCGACCGTGTGCTCGCGTGGGCGTGCGCCCAGGAGGGGTACGAGCCCGTGCACGCGATGCGCACCGACGACTACGCGGTGGTCCAGGGCCTCGTGGCGGCGGGAACGGGCGTGGCCCTCGTCCCGCGGCTCGCCCTCGTACACCCTCGGCCCGACCTGGCCGTGCGCCCCCTGGCCAGCCCCGACCTGGCGCGGGAGATCAGCGTCGCCCTCCTGCGTTCCACCTCGGCCGCCGCCGCCCAGGAACTGATCGCGGCCCTGCAGGAACAGGCCGCGCTGATCACGGAGCGCTGGTCCGAGGCATGATCGCCGGAGCCCGCCCGTACGCTCCGGGCCATGACACGGATGAGTGACGACGGGTTGCGCGGCTATCAGGTGGGAGCGGTGGGAGCGGTGCGGGCCGAGCTTCGCGCGCTCTCGGTGGGCGACGATCGTGAGGGGATGCTGGAGGGGACTCCACACCTGCACCGCCGCTTCCGTCTGCGGGCCGTGGAGAAGGCAATGGCGGCGACCCCGCACCTGTATGTGCACGACCTCGAGCAGATCCGGGCCGATATCGCCGAGCGGTCCGAGGAGTGGCTGCCGCGGGAGGCGGCCCATGCGCGGCTGACGTCGTGGTGGACACCCGAGGGCCTTGCGGAGCCCGGGCACACGGAGCTCAAGGTGATGTGGTTCCAGACGGCCGCGGACGACCCCTTCGCCCGCCTCGCCGCGATCCTGCGTCCACTGGACTGGGCTGCGCTCGCCAGGTTCGTGCCCTGGGAGGACTGAACCGCGTTCCGAAACTGCCGGGCACGGTGATGAAAATGATGGATCAGAGCAACCATCTGCGCAGGTCGGACGTCTTCTGTGCGAAGAAACGTTTCCAGGGGGTTTTGTCTGTGAAGTTGTCCCGGATTGCCGCAGCGGTCACCACCGCCGCTCTCGCTCCGGCCGTCCTCATCGCGTCACCGGCGTTCGCCGCCGGTTCGGACGCTCCGGCCGCCGGCAACCAGCCGGCTCCGACCACGCCGGACCAGTCCGTTCCCGACCAGGCCGAAGAGGACCGCAAGACCATCCTCGCGATCATCGCTCACCCGATGGCCAGCGAGTACATGAAGGAAGCCGGCCGCAAGGCCATCGCCGACGGCCCGCAGGCCATGAGGAAGTTCATCGAGGTCGACCAGCACAGGATCCGCATCGACGACTATCGTGTGGCGATCCTCCGCCTCTCCCACGATGCCGGGCCCGGCCTGAAGGAAGGCATCGAAAAGCTCTTCCGGGGCGGAGAGACCCTGGAGCAGCTGCAGCACTTCTACGAGGTGACCCAGCACGAGCTGCGCGACCAGGACAACAAGGTCGAGATCTCCAGGATCATCAGCACGGGCGGCACCGCGGTCAAGGAGGCCGGCAAGAAGGCGCTCCAGGGCACCCCGGCCGACCGCACCGCCTTCCTGAAGACGGGTCGGTACCTCGCCCAGGCCTCGGACGACCGCGTCGAGCTCGCGCGCATCGACGAGGGCTGGCAGGGCCCGATCCTCAGCGAGGCGATCAGCAAGCTCCTCAACGGATCGCCCACCCCGGCCGAACTGCGCCACTTCCTGGAGGTGACCCAGCACGAGCTGCGCGACCAGGACAACCGCGTCGCGATCGCCAAGATCATCGACGGTGGCGGTCCCGAACTGGTCAAGGCGGGCCGCGCCGCCCTGGCGGGCACCGCCGCCGACCGGGCCGAGTTCCTGAAGACGGGCCAGCACGAGGCCCGTGCCAAGGACCAGGCGGCCAAGGACAAGGAGAAGCCCGGCACGGGCAAGGACGACCAGGGGCAGGGCAACGGCTCCGGTACCGGTACCGGTTCCGGTGGCAACGGTACGTCGACCGGCAGCGGTTCCGGCTCCGGCAACTCCGCCGTCACCGCCCAGGGTGGCAACGGCGCAGCCCTCGCCACCACCGGCGCGGGCGACAACACGACCATGATCGCGGGCGGCGCGGGCACCGCGCTCGTCGCCGGCGCGGGGCTGCTGCTCGCGGCCCGGATGCGTCGCGCCGGAGCGGCGGGCTGACCCGGCCCGCCCGCCGCGCGTTCGCGCAGTAAGGGCCGTCACCCCACGGGTGGCGGCCCTTCGCCTTCTTCGGACATCGGGTTCCCCACACGGCAGCGGCTCAGATGGGGCACTCGATGTGGATGTCGATGTCCACGTCCTCCGTGTGGATGCTGATGTCGATGGACGACTCCGTCTCCACCGGGATGATGGAGATCGGTATGCCGTCGGCGAGTCCCTGGCCGATCAGCGCCTTCCACCGGAAGGCCTCCGCGGGGTCGGAGGTGACCTCCACCATCATTTCGCGCTGCTTGTCCGTCAGCGCAAAGTACTCGTCCCCGAACGCCAGGGCGCCCTCGTTCTGGACGATCCCGATTGCCCTGCGGCGTTCCTGCTCGTCCTGCGTCAGTCGCTGGATGAGCTCATCGAAGGTTTGCGGATTGAGCGCGGGCTTGGTGTACGTGGCCATGGTGTCTCCTTGAAGCGCATGGGTCGGCACAGCGGCTTTGGCCAGAAGTGCCGGAAGGACCGGAGCCGGTGCGGGGAAGCCGGCCATGAACAGGCCTGGATCTTCCTTCTTGCCCCTGTTCCACCGTATGGGCAACTCGTTTGTGCTGCACGGCGGAAGCTGCCCCTCACTCCCCTGGGCCCGGCGGGCTGGCGGCCCTCGCGCTTCACCACGGACAGTGGCAGAAAGACCCCGCCAGGGAAGGCCCGCCACTCATGTCCGGACCCGTGGAATCCCTGCCCGACTGCGCCGACGACCCCACCGGCGCACTGTGCACCATGTTCGTCGACCTCGTGCAGGGCAGGCGGATCGAACAGGGGCAGGAACCCGCGCTGCGGCCCGTCTTCCTCAAGGCACACGGCTCCGCCCGGGGCCTCCTCACCGTCGACGCCGACCTGCCCGAGGAGCTGCGCGTCGGCTTCCTGGAGGCGGCCCGCGCCCAAGGCGGGTTGACCGCTTGGGTGCGATTCTCCAGCGACACAGTGCCCACCCGGTCCGACTTGCGCACCACCCTCGGCATCGGGATCAAGCTCTTCGGGTTGCCCGGCGCAAAGCTCCTGGCGGACGACAGAGCTGCGGACACCCAGGACCTGCTGCTCCAGAACCACGACGTATTCTTCGTCGACACCGCCCGTGACATGTGCGAATTCACCCGGGCCGGGTTGGTCGACAGCACTCTCCAGGCCTATCTGGACAGCCATCCCGTCACCCGGACCGTCCTTCAGGACATGGCCAAGGTCGAGAAGAGCACGCTGACGGCCACCTACTGGAGCGTGCTTCCGTACGGCTTCGGAGACGAGCGGCACGTCAAGTACAAGCTGGTCTCCGCAGGCTGCCCGGATGGCGACCCGCAGGCCGTGCCGCCCGACGAGGACCCGTCCTTCTTCCGCGGTGACCTCCGGCACCGGCTGTCTGCCGGAGAGGCGGCCTTCGACCTGTTCGTACAGCTGCGCACCGCCCCGGGCGATATGCCTCTGGACCGGGCCACGGTCCGCTGGGAGGAGGCGGCGAGCGCTCCGGTGCGAGTGGCCCGGCTGACCCTGCATCAGCAGAACACCGAGGCCCGCGGGCAGGCCGCGTACGGCGAGAACCTCGCCTTCAATCCCTGGCATTCCCTGGCCGAGCACCGCCCGGCCGGCAGCATCGCCGAGGCCCGCCGGGTCGTGTACCTCGCCTCGGCCGCCCGGCGCCGGGACGCCAACGGCATCCCCGCGACCGAGCCCGGCCCCGCTCGGCCGGCCTCCACCGAGCCCCCCGGCCGCGACACCCGGATCGTCCGCGCCGCCATCCACCCGGCGATCGGCGTGGCCCGGGTCGGCGACAGCGCCGAGGGCTTCTTCCTCGCCCCCGAAGTCGACGACGCGCCCACCGAGACGTCGTACAAGGACGCTACCGGGGCCCTGAAACGGCAGGCGGTCCGCTTCCGGGTGTACGGCTTCAACGCCGCCGGGGAGCCGGTCGCCGAGTTGACCGCGGACAACGCCGACCTGCGGTGGACCGTGCATGTGGCCAACAAGAAGGCCGCTTGGTACCAGTTCCAGCTCGCCCTGGACATCCCGGAGGCCACCCAGGCTCCGGAGAGCCGACTGCGCAACGCCACCGTCCGCCCTCGGAGCCGGCTTGTCATCGACCCCGGCTCCCGGTCCGTGCGCGGCCGCGACCGGGCCGGGCTGCCCGAGCTCCGTTTCGACACCGGCATGTTCCTGGGCACCCCCGTCTACCTCGGCGAACTACGCACCGATCGGGCCGGCCGGCTCCTCTTCCTCGGCGGCCACGGCAAGGCGGCCTCGGCGGACAACCTCCCCGCCACCGACTACGCCAACAACGACGGCTGGCACGACGACATCGCGGACGGGCCGGTGCGCGCCGAAGTCCGGATCGACGGCCGGACCATCCCCGTCGAGCCCGCCTGGGTCGTCGTCGCGCCCCCCGACTACGCGCCCGGTCTCAAGTCCGTCCGCACGCTTCACGACCTGCTCCGCGACACCTACGTGACGGCCGGGCTGCTGCCACGCCCGCAGCGGGTCTCCTTCACCCACGACGTGTTGCCGGTGCTGAGGCGGCTGTGCGACCTGCAGTGGGTCAACCACGGACTCGCCGTCCAGTTCGGCCACGGCGGCCGCGACCATCTGCTGGCTCCCGAGCGGCTCACCCGGCTGGCGAGCAAGGACCCGGTCCACAAGGAGCTGCGGCGCCAGGTCTGGGCATCGCTGCGACACCTCGACCGCGACGGCATGTCGCCCGTGCCCTGGCCCTCGGTGTACGGGGACGCCGTGAATCTGCCGCCGGTCTCCCCGCGCCAGCACCTCGCCCTTTCACCCCTGCAGTACGACCTGCTGACGCGATGGATGGACGGCGCCTTTGTGGAGGATTTCGATCCGGCCACCACACCGGTGACCAGGCTGGAGGACGTTCCGCTCGCCGAGCGCCCCGCGATGCTGGACCGGGCCGCGCTGTCGTTCTGTCTCGCCGACGCCTTCCACCCCGGCTGCGAGCTCACCTGGCCGATGCGGCACGCCACGATGTACTCGGCCCCCTTCCGGATCAAACACCGCGATCCGGGTCTGTCCGACCAGAGCTACGGCCGAGTCCTCACGCCGCAGGCCGCGCTCGGGGTCGACGGCCCCCTGTACGCGCAGGGGCCCGGCCACCTCACCCGGTGGATGGCCGTCCCTTGGCACACCGACACGGCGAGCTGCCGCTCCGGCTACGACCAGGGCTTCGGGCCCCGCTACGACCCGTACCTGCCCACATTCTGGCCGGCCAAGGTGCCCAATCACGTCCTGGCCGAGGAGGAGTACACGATCGCGATGGACCCCGCGCGGCCTCAGGAGGAGCGCAGGCTCGCCTTCGAGCGCAGGTCCGTATGGCTGCGCTGGCTGCCCACCGGCTACCAGGCCCAGATCAACGAGATGGTCCGGGACTTCGGCAAGCTCGGGATCGTCGAACGCCGGCCCGGACCGCAGGACACCCCCGGGCTCCCCGAGACCATGCTGGTGGAGTCCGAAGTGACCTTCGCTCCCGAGCCCGCACCGCCCCGCGAACGCAATCTGATCACCGTGCACGTGCCGGAGGCCGCCGACCCCGAGGTACGGGCTGAGGCCGTAGCCGCAGTCGTAGCGATGGCCGAGCCGCCCGATGACGAGGTCTCGGCCGGCTTCATCAACAAGATGTCCCGCTTCCCGGGCCGCCCGTGACAGGCGGCTGCGACGTGGTCGTGGCCGGCGCCGGGCCGGCCGGGTCGGTCGCGGCGCTGTGCCTGGCCCGCGCGGGCCGCAGGGTTCGGCTCCTCGCTCCTCGGCCGCAGGACCCGACTGGGCTGCGGAGAACGGACCCGTACCGGATCGGCGAGACCCTGCCGCCCGCCGCCCGGCCTCTGCTGCGCGACCTCGGTCTGCTGGACGGGCTCGACGCCGACGGGCACCTGCCCTGTACCGGCACCGACGCCGCCTGGGGCTCAGAGCAGCCACACGGGCGCGGTCACGTCATGGACCCGCACGGCCACGGCTGGCACTTGGACCGCGTCCGCTTCGACGCGTTCCTGCGCGGCGCGGCCGAGGACGCCGGGGCTCGGCCCGTGTGCGGCGTCGCAGTGCGCCGAACGGGCCGACCCGGAGCGTGGCGGCTGGTGATCCGCGAGCGCGGGGTGGAGCGGGAACTGCCCTGCAGGTGGGTGGTGGACGCCACCGGCCGACGCGCGGCGATCGCCCGACAGTGCGCCGCACGGCTGCGGCAGGACCGGCTCGTCGCCGCGTACGTCCTACTGGCCGGCCCCGTACCAGCCGACCAGGACCTGCGCACGCTCGTCGAGTCGGCGCCGCGCGGGTGGTGGTACACCGCGCGGGTGCCCGCCGGGCGGCTGGTCGCCCACCTCACCGACCTCGACCTGGTCGACCCCCGGCTGCGGACCGCCGCCGGGTTCCTCGAAGAGGCGGCCGGCACCCGGCACGTCGGGACCCGGCTGGGCGGCTACGCCGCCGGGCGGCTCCCGGAACCGCGATGGGCGCCGGCCCATGGGCAGCGTCTCGCCCGGCCGACCGGGCCGGGCTGGGTGGCCGTCGGGGACGCCGCGCTTGCCTGCGACCCGCTCTCCGCCCAGGGGATCCTCACGGCTCTGCACACCGGCGCCCGGGCGGCCGCGGCCGTCGACGGCTCCCTGCGCGGCGAGGCGGGCGCCCTCGCCGCATACCGCGCCTTCGTCGACGGGATTGCGGCACGCTACCTCGCCCTGCACGCCCAGGCCTACGCCGACGAAGCCCGTTGGGTGTCGTTGCCATTCTGGGCTCGACGCCGACCGTCGGTGGCGGCCCTGACCGGGGGCCTCACGCAGGGGTGAGGCAACAGCATTCGCGACGTGCCAGGGCCGGCAAGCCGAAGGGCAGCCACGACCGGCTCGCCCGGGGGCGGACATGACCAGCCTGCTCAACCCGCCGTGACTCGCCGGGTGCCAGAGCGTATGAAAGACATCTCGCGGGACGAACGACTCCACAGCCGCCCCGCCGCTTGGCCAGGGGCGAGCGGACTGTCGCGCACCACCTCCAGGGCGAGCAGCCCACCGGCAAGGCGGAACGCCTCTCCTTCGAAGCGTCGCAGCGCCGGGCGGCACCCCGGCCCCGGCCCGCCCGGGTGACCACCGGCGCGCCGGCCGCCGCGCGCCGCACAGGCAGCGGGGCGGACGCGGGCCCGGGGCACGGACGGCGCGACGGACAGCGCCTCCGCCCCCAGGGAGCGGCCCCGGCAGCGATGCCACCCGGTCCGGAGGCGGTCTCCTGGCGGTCCTGGCTCTCGGGGGTCTTCTCGGCGAAGGGGCGCAGGCTCAGGAGTTCCCTGGCCGCCTTCCCCCGGCTGCTGCCGGGGCTGATCAGTACGGTCAGCACGAGCAGCGCGTAGGGGATCAGGGCGATGACGCCGGCGTCGGTGTGGAGGAGGTCGCAGATGGACATAGGCCTCGATTCGTCTGGTGGGCCCGTCAGGGACACAGCGGGCGCGGTGCCCGCCGGTGCGTCCATTGCGTCCCACCACGGACGGCGTGTCGTGTCACGAACACTCGTTACTTGCCCGTGCGTATCGGCCCCGTCCGAACACCGGCCCGCGGCCCGCGACGCGCCGCCCCGCGAGACGACACCCCAGCCGGCCGGCGCATCAGGGCCCGCAGGGGCGGCACCGGCTCCAGCGGCCTGTTCATGCGGCGAACCCTTCGTCGGGGGTCGAGCTTCCGGCCTGCCGGCGGAGCGCTTCGAGCCTGTCGAGGGTCGCCTGGAGACGGTGCTCCGTGAGCCGCGCACGCTCCTCCAGGGCAAGGCGGTCGCGGCGCGCCCTTTCGAGCTCCTTTTCCAGCACCTGCAGCCGGTGGATCTGGGGGTTGACGATGCGCAGGGCGTCCGCCCGCAGAGCGAGCAGGTGGTGCGTCACCTCGGCCGAGACCGGGCGCCCGTTCTCGGCCGCCTCCCGCAGAAGCGCGTGCACGAAGTGCTCCGGCGGAATGCGGCTGCCGGCGAGGTAGCGCGAGACCGAACTCGCGTCGTATTGCTGGCGCCTGGCGAACCGGCGTGTGGAGACGTCCAGCACGTCGAACAGCTCGCGCAGCGCGGTGGCCAGCTCGTGCACCTCGGGCGGGAGGTTCGCGGGCAGGGCGCTCCGATGGCGGGACCTGCCGGATCCGGCGGACGCGGGCACGGGCCCGGGCACGGGCACGGGCGGGGGCGCTTCGGCCGTCAGCCTGCCCGTCGCCTCGGCGGCCGCCCCAGCGGTCGCCCCAGTGCCTGCCTCCGACAGGCGCCGGGCTGCCAGGGGATCCGGGGCCGCAGGAGGGCGGACAGCGTCTCGTGCGGCTTCCGCCTCGTACCGCCGCACCGCCGGCACCGGCTGGACGGCCTCGCGCAGCTTCAGCCGGTGCCGGGTGCGCAGCCAGGCCGCCTCGATACCTGCGATCCAGCGGTCCGGCGGGCCCTCCGTCGGCCTCCGCAACCACGGCCGGCTGCGGCAGGCGTACAGCAGGCAACCCCGGACCAGGGCCGAGACCAGGTCATGGGACGGGACCGTGGTGCGGTGCGGGGCACAGGTGTCCCCGAGGCTGCTGCGGGCGTGTCCGGTGAGCCGCGCCAGGCTGTGCAGGGAGGGGCAGCCCGCCCACAGCCGCAGTTCGCGCAGGAGCGCGACGTACGCGGCGGCGTCGACGGCCTGGGCCGGATCCGGCGGAGTGGCGGCCCAGGGTTCGTCCGGCCAGAGGCGGTCGCACCGCGGGCGATGAACCACTGCTCGGTCCAGTACTGCCGGTCACCCCGGCACGCCTCGGCGTACGCCAGGGTCAGGTCCAGGCTCGGCATCGTCGCACCGGACGCGGCGCCGGCCAGCGTCGACACCGAGAAGGCGTGGCCGACGCGGGCGGCCATCGCCCGGTAGGTGGGGTTGCCGGCGCCCCGGCGCAGGGCGCGCAGCCGCAGGGCGAACGTCCCGAACGGAGCGTCCGGGGCGATCGGCTTCTCGGGCCGGGGCATCAGCGGCTCCGGCCGGTCTCACGGGTGGCCGCCACCATCGCGACCAGGGCGGCGACCGCGGCGGACAGGTCGTGTCCGAGCGCGACCAGCACGATGACGATGACGGCCACCGGAAGGAGCGCCGGCACGGTGAACGATCGGCCGCCGGGCAGCCCGACACAGAAACTGCTGCTGTTGGGGTTCATGGGGAAGTCCTTGGTCCGGACGGGAGATGAGGGAGCGTCACGGGTTGCCGCCCGTGCCGCTGCTTCAGCCTGGCACGACGGTTCGGCGGCAGACCACCCTGTCCGGGGATGGTGTTTTCCGGCTGTGTTACGGCCGCACGCGAGCGTCCCCGCAGTGCTCCCAGGGGGTTGTCCACGCACATCCAGGACCGGCCGGACAACGCCTGTGGCGGCCGCAGGTGGGACCGTCCGTTGTCCGGCACCGTCCGGGATCGTCCCGGCCACAGATGCCCCCTCCTGCAACGACCTCGCGGAGCCGAACATCTCCTCGTAGGCAGCTTCAGGTCCTGGTCCGGACGGGGCAGCCGTACGCAGCACAACGCGGGGCCTTCGTTGCCGCGAGGGCCCCGCCCCTCCCCGGGTACGCACGCCGCTGGTCCGACAGCCACCGCCCGAGCGGGAACGCCCCGGCGGTCTCGACTCCGCCGCGACTCCTCTTCACGGCGCCCACCAGGTCACCGGCGCTCCGGCGGCGCGACGTCGGCGCCGGGACCGGGGCCGCCTGTCGATCACAAACCGTACAACCGGCGGGTGTTGGCCCCTATGGAGTGAACCGCACCGGAAGCCCGTGACCCTTGGCCGGAACCTTCCATACGGTGGCCCCTCTTCGCTCATCACCACAACTGGGGGGCCGGTGCGCAATCACCGACTCGTAATGACCGCTGCCTTCGTGGCGGCCGGTCTCGGCATCATCCCGGGCACCGCGCAGGCGGCTGATCCCGTACCCGTCGCGGCCGGCGTGGCCGAGGCGATCACCAAAGCATCCACGTCCCAGGGCTTCCACAGCCCCGCGGACCGCACAGTCCGTACCACTCTGCCCGCCGCCACCGAGGGGAAAACCAAGGCGAACGCCAAAACCGCAGCACCGCAGACCGCCCAGGCCGCGTCGACCGAGCAGGCCGCACTCGACGCGGGAGCCAACCCCGCCCTCGCCGTGGACGTCAGCGGCACCAGCTACACCGCGCACGGGATTCAGCTCACCACCCTGATCACGAGCGCCGACTTCGCGCTCGACGTCGTCATCGACTGGGGCGACGGGAAGACCGACACGGTCACCGCCCAGGGCGCCGCCGAACTGCACCACTCGCACACCTACGACAAGTCGGGCGAATACCAGGTGCAGGTGAAGGTGACCGACGCCGCCAACGCCGTCCAGGCCACCAACGGCGGAGCCTTCCTCACCCCGGGCGCCGACTTCACCCCGCACGCCCCGACCCGGCTCCTCGACACCCGCAACGGCACCGGCACCGGCGAGCCCCCGGCCAAGGTCCCCGGCCAGGGCTCCGCCCGCGTGAAGGTGGCCGGGAACGCGGCCATCCCGGCCGGGGTCACCGCGGTCGCCCTCAACGTCACCGTCACGGAGACCGTCGACAGCGGCCACATCACCGCCTGGCCCGGCGCGGGATACGACCGCCCCGTCACCTCCAACCTGAACTACACGGCAGGACACTCCGTCCCGAACCTGGTCATCGTGCCGGTGGGCGAGGACGGCTACGTGGAGCTCTTCAACGGCGGCTGGGGCGCCGTGGACCTGATCGCCGACGTCACCGGCTACTTCACCCGGGCCTCGGACAGCGGGTACACCTCGATGACGCCCGCCCGGTTCGTGGACACCCGCGAGGGCGTCGGCGCGCCCCCGGGCATGCTGGGTGCCCGCAGCGCCTTCACGACCCCGGTCGGCGGCCGGCAGGGCGTGCCGCAGAACATCACGGCCGTGGCCCTGAACGTCACGGTCACCGAACCGCAGGGGCCGGGTCACCTGACCGCCTTCTCCGGCGCCGGGGCGGTTCCGACCGCGTCGAACCTGAACTTCGTGCCCGGCCAGACGGTGGCCAACGCCGTGATCGTGCCGGTGGCCTCCGACGGAACGATCAAGATTTTCAACGGGGCCTGGTCGCCGACCCACGTGGTGGTCGACGTCGTCGGCTACTACAGCAAGGAGAGCAAGGCCGCCTTCCTGCCCTTCACCCCCTTCCGGACGCTCGACACGCGCGTGGAGCAGTACGGCTGGACCGGCGGCAGGTTCCGGGCCCGGGAGTACATCACGCAGGGGTTCACCCCTGAGGGCGACATCCCGGCGGGTGTCGAGGCGTACGTGCTCAACGCCACCGTCACCGAGACCGGCGGCACCGGATTCCTCTCGGTGACCCCGAGCCCCTCCGCGCTGCCCGCGCCGGGCGAGCCCGCCGCACCCGCCGCGGCGCGTCCCGTCTCCTCCACCCTGAACTGGACAGTCGGCGCGACCGTGCCGAACCTGGTGCAGGCGAACGATGGCGACCACGGCGTCATCAACTTCTGGAACCAGGGCCATGAGGACGCCGACCTGGTGCTCGATGTCTTCGGTGTCTACCAGTCGAAGTGACCCCCGGGGGTGACGCGCTCGCGCGTCACCCCTTCCTCGCGTCACCCCTTCCGCCCGGCACCCCCTGTCGCGGGGTCCACAGGGGCGCACCGGCGTGTCAGTGGGTGCCTCTAGCGTTGCGGCATGATCTGGACCGCCGCTCAGGACACCCTCCCGCCCGTGCCTCCCGCGCGGCGGCTCGACGCCGCGCCCGAAGGACTCGTGGACACCGTCGAGTTGACGGCGGCCCACCTCGACTCCCGCGCACACACCGTGGCGGACTTCGAGCGCTCCCTCGCCGGGCTGGTACGGCAGGCACACCGGGACCGCCACCCGCTCGCTCGGGCCCTCTCCTGCGCGCTGGGGCACCGCTACGAGGAGCAGGAGATCGAGGCGCACCGGCTCGGCGGGGTGAACGTCGTCGTGGCATCGCTGCTGTGGCTGGTCCCGGGATACAGCCTCAAGCCCGAGTACGTGCGCCGCCATCGGGGACACGAGGAGTGCTCCCAGGAAGGCCTGGAGCTGGTGATCGCCGCCCGGCTGCGGGAGATCGCGTACACCCTCATGTCGAAGGACCCGCTGCCGTTCCTGCTGTCCACGCCCAGCTGGGACACGGGCGCACTGGAGGCGGCCGAACTGGTCGAACGGCTCGCCGAGTACCGGCGCGCGGGTGTGCGGCCGGGCCCGGCCGACTTCGGGCAGGCGCTGCTGCGGGTGCGGCGCGACGACCCCGCGGCCGGAGCGGCCGCCGACGCCGCGGCCCGCCTCGGCACCGCCGAGGGAACCCGGCTCGCCGCCTGGCTCGGCCCCGACGGCGAACCGGCCCCAGCGCTGCGCCGGGTCGTCGAACCGGACCCCGCGGCACACCGGGCCTGGCGGCGCACCGGAGCCACCGCCGCACAGGTCGCCTTCCGTACGGGTGAACGCCCGCGGCTGCAGAAGGAGTTCCCGGAGCCCTTCCACTGGCTGGGCCGTCCGCACGAAGGGTTCACCCAGTGCTATCACTGGCACGAAGGCCACCCCGTCCGGGCGTCGGTGCTGCCCGAGGACCGCGAGACCCAGGCCGCCTGGCTCCTGCCGCACGTGACCCTGGCGGCGACGGCCGGCGATCACGGCGGCGCCTGGATGCTGCCGCACCTCGCCCGGCTGGGCGGGCCCGCGGGGCCGGCCCTGCACGCCGCCGTGGCGGCGGGGCTGGGCGGCCGGTACGTGGAGAGCCGGCGCCCGGCGGTGGAGGCGCTGCTGGTGCTGGCGGCCCGCGGGGAACTCGACGCCCCGCTGCTGGGCCGCGAACTCGCCGCCATGACGGCCCTGGGCACGGTCAAGCCCAACCGGCTCGCGGACGCCGCCCGCGACGCCGCGGCAGCGGGCGCCCACGCGACCCTCTGGCGCGTGCTCGCCGAGGTACTGCCGGCCCTGCTGCCCTCCGTACGGGGCGCCGGCGAGCTACTGGCCGTCGCCGCGGACTGCGCGGAGCGATCCCACGCCGCGGGCCCGGTCCCCGAGGCGGTGGCCGCGGCCGCAGCCCGCCGAGGCTCCTCCGCCGTCGTGACCGAAGCCCGCCGCCTGACCCTCGCCCTCACCGGCGGGTGAGCCGGGCCGGAACCGGTGGCCCGGCCGACCGCCGGGGCCGGGGACGCCCTCCGGGTACGCGGACCCTGCTGCCCGGGGCGAAGGTGTACCTGGATACACCCCCTTCGGTACCCATGTGCAAGGACCGGCCCGCACCGCACCGGCAGCATCGACGAGGGGCGTGACAGGCACGCCCCGAGCGACCCACGGGGGAGGCCGGGCGGCATGCCGGGAACCGAGCAGGTGCAACAGCAGGCACGACGGGCAGGACGAAGCGGTCGGAACGAGCGGAACGAGCGGAATGGGCGGAACGAGGGGAGCGGGGGGAGCGGGGGGAGTGGGCCGAGCGGGCGGCGGCCCCGATGGGTGGCGGAAGCCGGGGTGTTCCTCGCCGTCGCCTTCGTGGCGGCGGGGTTGCTCGGCGCCGTCCAGCCCGCGACCGGTATCCCGCCCGAGGTGGTGCAACTGACCCAGGTCGGGCCCGCCGTCGCCGTGGCCGCCGTGGCTCTGCTGTGGCCGGGCCGGATCAGGGACCGGCTCGCCGGCACCCTGCCCGCCCGCGAGCGGACCGCCGGCACCGCCGGTCGCCGGGTGGCCCTGCTGCTCACCCCCGTCCTCATCATCGCCCTGTGCGCGGGCGGCGGCCTGCTCACGTCCGGCTCGCTCCCCGTGACCGGCCCGCAGGCCTTCACCCACCCCGTCGTCCTGGTCGTGGCCGCCCAACTCCTCGGCGCCTGCGCCGAGGAGATCGGCTGGCGCTGCCACCTCCAGCCGCTGCTGCGCACCCGCTTCGGTCCCGTCACCGCCTCCGCGCTGGTCGGAGTCCTCTGGGGCCTGTGGCACGTACCGGTCTTCACGCACGAGCCCGCCTACGCCGCCGGGTTCCTGCTGGCCACCACCGCCATGTCCGTCATCCTCGGCCTGGCCCTGGAGGGCGTACGGAGCAACCGGCTGCTGCTCGCCGGCGGCTTCCACACCCTGGTCAACCTCGGCATGCTGTACGTGACCGACGAGACCGCCGCAGCGACCGCGCCCATGCTGATCCTCGGAGCCGCCTGCCTGGCCGCGGCGCTCCCATGGCTCGCCGCCACCCGCCGGGCCGAGCACCCGGCGCCGGATAGGATCACCGACGCAACGGCGCGCGGGGCACGCTGACATGACGGGACGACGGGTGGGTATGGCGGCGCAGGGGACTTTGCGGCCCGGCAACAGGGCTACGCGGGCCCGGATCCGGAGTGCCGCGGTGGACCTCGGCCGCTGCCAGCTGCTGTCCCTGGCCGCGTTCGCGGTGTCCGGCGCCGGCTGCCTCGTGATCGGGGCCCTGCTGCTCCTGCCCGTCGGCGCCGGCTTCCTCCTGCTCCCGCCCGCGGCGACGGCCCTGCGCAACATGTCCGACCGCTACCGCCGATGGGCCGCCGCCTGGACGGAGACCAGGACCGTGGCCCGGGCGCGGGCCGGGGTGGGGGCCGGTGCCAGGACCGGGGCGGGGGCCGGGGAGCGGGCGGTCATCAGTCCGCCGCAACCCCTTCCGGCCCGGCACGCCGGCAGGGGCGGCCTTCGCCGGCGGACCCTGGCGATCCTCGGCGACGCCGGGTTCTGGCACGACCTGCGCTGGGCCTGGGCGGAGCCCTGGACGGGTGCGCTGCTCGCCGCCCTACCGCTCGCCCTCGTCGAGTACGGGCTCTTCGGCGCGGCCGTCCAGCCCTTCGTGTGGCGGCTCCTGGGCGACGGCAACTGGTACGCCTTCGTCCGCGTCGACTCCACGCCGTCGATGCTCGCCGCGCTCCTCCTCGGCCTCGCCTTCACCGCCGCCGGACTGCGGCTGGCCCCCGTGGTCCTGCGGCTGCACGCACGCTGGAGCAGGCGGCTGCTGGCCGCCCCGTACACCACCGAACTCGTCCGCCGTATCGAGCACCTCGCCGGTTCCCGCGCCGACGTCCTCGACGTCCAGGCCGCCGAACTGCGGCGCATCGAACGGGACCTGCACGACGGGGCACAGGCGCGCCTGGTCTCCCTCGGCATGACGCTGGACGAGGCCACCCGCCTCCTCGACCACGACCCGCAGGCCGCCCGCGCCCTGCTGCAGGAGATACGGGCCACCTCCCAGCGAGCCCTCCAGGACCTGCGCGAGCTGGTCCACGGCGTACTGCCGCCCGTACTCGCCGACCGGGGCCTCGGTGACGCGGTGCGCTCGCTCGCCCTCGACAGCCACCTCGACGTGCACGTGGAGGCGGCCCTTCCCGGCCGGCTCCCCGCCCCCGTCGAATCGGCCGGCTACTTCGCCGTCGCGGAACTGCTCGCCAACGCCGCCAAGCACTCCGGTGCACCCGAGGTCCGCATCCACCTGAGCCACACCGGCGGCGCCCTGCGCGTCACGGTCGCCGACGACGGCCGCGGCGGCGCGGACCCCGCCGGAAGCGGTCTGCGGGGTCTGCGCCGCCGCCTGGAACCCTTCGACGGAACCCTCGTCCTGCACAGCCCGCGGGGCGGCCCGACCACCGCGACCTTGGAGATACCGTGCGCGTCGTCCTTGCCGAAGACCTCTGCCTCCTCCGGGACGGGCTGACGCGAACCCTCCAGGACCACGGCTTCGACGTGATCGCCGCGGTCGACAACGGCCCCGCCCTGCTCCGAACCCTCATCGAGGAGGAGCCGGACGTGGCCGTCGTCGACATCCGACTGCCGCCCACCTTCACCGACGAGGGCCTCCAGGCGGCCCTCGCGGCACGCCGGTCCCGGCCGGCGCTGCCCGTCCTCGTACTGTCCCAGTACGTGGACCAGCTCTACGCCCACGAACTCCTCGCCGGCGGCCAGGGAGCCATCGGCTACCTCCTCAAGGACCGGATCACGCACACCACCCAGTTCGTCGACGCGGTACACACCGTGGCGGCGGGCGGCACGGTGATGGACCCGCAGGTCATCGCCCGGCTGCTGGCCCGCAGCGACGCCCGCGGCACCACGGCGGAACTGACACCGCGCGAGCTGGACGTCCTGCGCCTCATGGCCGAGGGACGCTCCAACGCTGCCGTGGCACAAACCCTGTTCATCAGCGAGAGCGCGGTCGCCAAGCACACCGCGGCCATCTTCACCAAGCTGCGGATCGAACCGTCCGCGGACGACAACCGGCGCGTGCTGGCCGTCCTCGCCTACCTGAAGCGGTAGCGGGGGATGGGCAAGTGCGGGCCCGCGTGGTGAGATGCGGACATGGAAGCCGTGTTGGCCAGCTTCATAGCCGTCACCGGAACCCTGCTCGGTTCCTTCATCACCCTGACCGTCCAGCGCCGCGCGAGCGCCCAGGCGGAGGTCTTCACCCGGGCCCAGCAGCTGCGGCAGGAGCGCCTGACCACGTACAGCGCGTACGCCGGATCGGTCACCGCACTGAAACGGGCCACCGTCACCCTGTGGTTCCGGCTCCAGGAGGCCCCCGACGGCCCCGAGGCGCGGGAGGCCTTCGCGGAGTGCGACCGTCTCGGCGCGGCCACGGAGAACGCGCTGTTCCACGTCCGGCTCCTCGCCGCCGATTCCACGCTCGTCGCCCTCGCCACCGCGGCCTTCGACGCCATCGGCCCGCTACGGGCGGCGCCCACCCGAACGGTTCTGGCCGACCGCGAGCGGGACCTGCAGGACGCCCTCGACGCCTTCGTCACCGCGGCCACGGCGCAGGTTCACTGACGGGATGTCACGTACAGGTGTGTGTTCAGTTCGTGCCGGAGGCGCACTGCTGCTGGAGTGTGTGCAGGAGGTCGAAGGCGGGGCGGTCCACCGAGCGGCGGGCCGTGTTGCCGAGGGCGATGACGGCGAGGCGCTTCTCCGGATCGAAGCCCACGAAAGAGGAGAAGCCCCCGGTCCCGCCGTTGTGCCAGATCTGAAGGTGGGCGCCCTGCCGGGGGTGGAGGCGGTGGGCCATCCAGCCGAGGTGCACCCGGGCGAAGGAACTCCTGCGGTGCTCCACCGCACGACTCAGGCGGATCGCCTCGGACAGTTCCGCGGGCCCGCCGTCCAGCTGGGCCCGTACGTAGGCCACCAGGTCGGTCGCGGTCGACCGCAGGGCGCCGGCGCCCGCCAGGTCGGCGAGATGCCACGGCGTGACGGGCCGCCCCGGTCGGGCGTGGCCCCGCGCGCAGCGGTCCGACCGGGCGGCGTCCACCGTGACGACGGTGTCGGTCATGCCCAACGGGGCGCAGATCTCGCGGCTGATGAGGGACTCGTAGTCCGTTCCGGCCCGCCGGGCGAGGGCGAGGCCCAGCAGCCCGGATCCGAGGTTCGAGTAGCGGAACCGCTTCCCCGGCACGGCCCGCAGCCGCGTCCTGGCCAGCCCGGACAGCAGGGCCTCGGCCGTGCAGGCGGCGTACGGGTCCGACCTCGACCGGTTCAGGAGGACCGGCAGCAGGATGCCCCGGGGCAGCCGCGGCAACCCGGAGGTATGGGTGGCCAGATGCTCCAGGGAGATGGGCCGGCCGTCGCGTGACGGTACGGCCGTCCCCGCGGGCAGCAGGTCGGCGAGCGGCTCGTCCAGCGCCGCCCTGCCGACGGCTGCCATGCGCGCCAGGGCGAGGGCGGTGAACGTCTTCGTCACCGAGCCGATCTCGAACAGGGTGTCCGGCCCGGGGACGCGCCCGTCGCCAGCGCCGGTGCTCCCGGCGCCGCGGATCTCCACGGTGTCTTCCGCAACCGCGGCCACGACCACGCCGACGTGCTTCTCGGCCAGCCGGTCCGCGGTCCGCTGGGCGAGGGTGCCGAGTTCTTGTGCCATGACCAACATCCTGGCGGCTCCCCGCTCGCGCCCGGTGCCCCTTGATGATGATTTCCGGTACCCGGCCCTGCGACCTGAGCAGTACGGCGCGGACGGCGAGGGGGAGGGCGACGGCGAGGCGACGGCGATGGCGATGGCATCGCCCGGAGGAGCTGCCGGAGCTTCCGCTCGACACGTGAGGGACCCGCGGGCCGACAGGGCCTCGGGCGGGAGCTCCGCGGGCCGGGTCACCGTCCTGTCGGGGAAGCGTCGGTCATGGACATCAGGCCGCGCAGGCCGTCGCGGAGCATGGCGGGGTCGATCCCGCCGAACAGTGCCTGCTGGGTGATGTATCCCTGGGCCGCCGCGATCAGGGTGCGCGCGATGTGTTCGGCGGGGACGTCGGAGGGGAGCATGCCCGCCTCGCGGTAGCTCTCCACGAGCCCCACCCACGACCCCACGACCTCCTTGTACCCGCGGCGCAGCAGCGCGGCGAGTTCCTCGTTGCGCAGGGTCTCGGTCCAGACCTGGAGCATCAGGCGGGGGAAGTCCCGGGCGTCGGCTCCGGGCTCGCCGGCCCGTACGTCCAGGATCGTCCCGAGGACCTCGGAGATCAGGAGGTCCGGGGCGGGCGGCGGGCTCTGCTCCGCCGCCCGCTCGAACGCGCCGCGGATCGACACGAAGGTCTCCTCGGCGATCGCGACGATGAGCTCCTCCTTGCTGCGGAAATAGCGGTAGACGGCTCCGGCGGACAGGTCCGCCTCCTTCAGCACGTCCTGCATGGACGTGGCGTGGAAGCCGTTGCGCGTGAAGCAGCGGGTTGCGCCGTCGAGGATCTGCCGGCGGCGGGCGTCGAGGTGCGCCTGGGATACACGTGCCATGCCCCCCAAGCTAAAACGAACATTCATTCTTGACAAGGCGAGAAGGTCGTCCCACAGTGGGGCCAGGACGTAAAACGAACGATCCTTCTCTTTGAAACGAGTCCCGTCATGGCAGTGACATCCGCCTCCGGCCCCACGGTCCCGGCCTCCCGCCGCGTCCTGGCCGTGATGGTCATGGTTCCGCTCCTCGCGGCGCTGGCCCTCTGGGCCTTCGCCTGGCCGGCCGCCCGAATGGCCCCGCGCGACCTGCCCCTCGGCGTCGCGGGACCCGCCGCCGCGGCCGCCCCGCTGGAGCAGCGGCTCGCCTCCCACGAGGGGGCCTTCGAGATCCACCGGTACGCCGACGAGGCGGCCGCTCGCACGGCCGTCCGCGACCGTGAGGTCTACGGCGCGGTCGTCGTCACCCCACAGGGCCCGCACCTGCTCACCGCGTCCGCCGCGAGCCCCGTCGTCGCGCAACTGCTGACACAGGCCGTCGCGGCGCAGTCGCCGCCCGGAGCTCCGGCCGTCCCCGTCACCGACGTGGTGCCCACACCCGCCGCCGACGCCCGCGGCGCCGCCTTCGGTGCGAGTGTCCTGCCCCTCGCCCTTGCCGGGGTCGCGGCCGGCGCCCTGGTCTCCCTCAGCGGTCTGCGCGGCGGCCGTGCCGTCACGGCGGTCCTCGGCGCCGCCGCCCTCGTGGGGCTGACCGGGGCCGCCCTCGCCCACAGCTGGCTGGGCGTCCTCACCGGCAACTGGTGGGCCGAAGCGGGGGTCCTGGCCCTTACCGTCGCGGCCGTCGCCGGCGGCGTCGCCGGGCTCCACGCCCTCCTCGGCAAGTCCGGCATCGGCCTCGGTGTCCTCCTCGTCGTCCTCCTCGGCAACCCGTTCTCCGGCGCCGCGGGCGCGCCGCACCTGCTGCCCGAGCCCGCCGGACTCGTCGGCCAGTGGCTGCCGCCCGGCGCGGGCGGCTCCCTGCTCCGCTCGGTCGCCTTCTTCGACGGCGCCGGCGCGGCCGGGCCCGCGCTGGTCCTGTCCCTGTGGGCCGTGCTCGGAGTGACCGCGGTCCTGGTCGCCGACCGACGCCGCCCCGCCCCGGCCGCCGGTACCTCCGCGGCCCCGGTCCCGTCCCAGGCGGCTGCGGCCCCGGCTCCCCGGGCGTAGGAGGTCCCGGCCCGCGGTCGCCCGTGCGGGCCCCGGGATCCTCCGTACCGTATTCAGAAAGGTATTCACCGGTGCATACTCGGGGCATGGCAGACACGACTGTGAAGATCGACTCGGCGACGCGGGACCGGTTCGCCGCGGTGGCGGCCGCCCGCGGCATGAGCGTACGCGCCTACCTGGCGGAGCTGGCCATCGAGGAGGAGAACCAGCTCGCTCTGGGCAGGGCGACCGCCGCGTTCCGCGAAGTCGTCGGCCGACCGGGCATCGCCGAGGCGTTCGACCGTGAGTTCGGCGGGCCGCCCGCGCCCGCCCGCCCGGGCCGGGCGGCCTGATCTTGGACCTGCACATCGACATCCGATGGCTCCTGGACCGGCAGGAGGAACTCCTGGGCCAGGACCTGGGCGTCCTGGACTACTCCGGCCTGGTCGCCGCCGTCGCCCGGCACCGCGTGAACACCCCGGCGCTGGTGGCCGACGCACCCGACGCGTACTGGCGGGCGGCGGCACTGCTGGAGCAGATCGTCCTGCTGCGCCCGCTGCCCGCCAGGAACGAGTACTTCGGCTACGGCGTCGCCGTGGCCTACATCAGGGCCTCCGGCAAGGACGTCGACACGGCGTTCGAACCGTGGCGCGACCTGATCACCGACATCCGCGCCCTGCGCCTGAACGTGTACGACGTGGCCGAGCGGCTGCGCTCGATGCGCCCGCCTTCCTGACCGTTGCCTGACCGCCCGAGGGGTGCCGCCGCCGTTGGGCCGGCGGCGGGACCGGTCAGGAATGGAGAAGCCCCGGCGGCGGTGCGGCGCCTAGCGTGCTGGCCATGGCAACCACCACGCACACAACAGCCCACACGTCCCTCACGTCGGTCACCCTCGAGGTGGCCGACCCCGCCGCCGCCCGCCGCTTCTACGCCGCCTTCGGAGTGGAGCCGTACGTACGACTGCGGGCCTCCGAGGCGCACTCCACCGGCTTCCGCGGCTTCACCCTGGCGCTCACCGTCTCCGGGCCCGCCACCGTCGACGGCTTCGTCGCCGCCGCGGTGGACGCCGGCGCCACGGTCCTGAAGCCCGCCGCGAAGTCCCTGTGGGGGTACGGCGGCATCGTCCAGGCACCCGACGGGACGATCTGGAAGATCGCGACCTCGGCGAGGAAGGACACCGGGCCCGCCACCCGCGAGATCGACGAGGTCGTCCTGCTGCTGGGCGTCGAAGACGTCAAGGCCACCAAGCAGTTCTACGTCGGCCGCGGTCTGGGCGTGGCGAAGAGCTTCGGCGGCAAGTACGTCGAGTTCGCCGCCGGAGGGGCCGGCTCCGTCAAGCTGGCCCTGTACAAGCGCCGCGCCCTGGCCAAGGACCTCGGCGTTCCCGCCGACGGCACCGGCTCGCACCGCGTCGTCCTCGGCAGCACCTCCGACGCCTTCACCGACCCCGACGGATTCGCCTGGGAAGGCCCCGAATCGCACACCCCCGCGACGCAGCCCTGATTCCCCGCCCCCCCCCCCGAGCCCCGACGGCAGGGCGGCGGGTCGGCGGGTCGACGGGTCGGCGGGTCACGCCGCGTACGAAACCACCCGCGCGTCGTCGATGTACAGACACACCGCGCCGTCCACCGGGCACCTCAGGCCGACCGAGATGCCCCGTACCTCCCCCTCCGCGGTGAAGGAGAGCGCGACCCCGACCTGGAAGACGTCGTGCCCCGCGGGGCAGCGGGGCAGGTCCGCCGGTTCGAACCCCGGCCCCGGCGAAGCGGGCGGCAACGGCACCTCGGACGGCTCCAGCCGCCACCGGCGGGAGGAGCGACACACATCGCCGTCCGTGACCCCGAGTGGTATGCAGCAACCCACGCAGAAGCACTCCCCCTTGGCGACCTCGAACTCGTCCTCCCCGGCACCGCACATCCTGCACTCGGCGACCAGGGTCTCGACCCGCCCGCCCGGCTCGCCACGGACGGCGCCGCGCACCAGGCGCAGCACATCCTCGGGCCCGGCGGCGGGAGATCCCACCGCTCCCTTCGTCCAGACGATTCCATGATCCATGAGAGGGATCCTCGCACGCCGCCCCGTTCGATGATCATGCAAAGGATCGGGCGGCGGAACGAAAATCAGCGGTGGGGGAGCGGCGGCAACTGCTTGGATGCAGCCATGACGACTGTTCTTCCCGCTGAATACGAGATATCCGCCGACTCCGCCCGGATCGATCCCGCCCTGGTCCACAAGTGGCTGTCGGAAGACGCGTACTGGGCCCACGACCGGTCCCGGGAGAAGCAGGACCGGGCCATCGCCGGATCCCTGAACTTCGGCGTCTACGAACGGGCGTCGGGTCTCCAGGTCGGCTATGCCCGCGTGGTGACCGACCGGGCCGACTTCGCCTGGCTGTGCGACGTCTACATCTCCCGGGAGGTGCGCGGCAAAGGACTCGGAACCGCGCTCGTCGCCGCGGTGCGCGACCATCTCGCCCCGTACAAGCTGCGCCGCGTCCTGCTGGCCACCGCGGACGCCCACGAGATCTACGCCAAGTTCGGCTTCGCCCCGCTGGAGGCGCCCGAGCGGTGGATGACCCTCGGCAGCCAGTGAACCACCCGCCCCCGTTGCGGGACCGGCGCTTCACGCCTGCTCCACCGCCCGCGCCCGCGCCCGCGCCCACCGCGCCGAGCCGACAGCCGGGGCCCGCGGATGTTGTGGGCTTCCTGCTCGCTGCCGGGGCGACGCGTGCGAGATCATGACGGTGGTGTGGCGCAGTGCAGGGCATTGCGGTTCGGCTCGGTGCGAAGGATATGCAGGCTGTGCGGGAGGCGGAGTTCGTCACGGTCGCGGGACTGGTCGCGGCGGTGGCACAGGGGGAGAGCGGTGCGCTGTGGCGGCTGGAGGCCGCCGACCGGCAGCTGGACGCCAACCTGGTGCGCCACCTGCCCGGGACGGGCGGGGCGGCGTACGTCGAGAACGAGGTCGACGTGATGCTGGTCGTCGTCGGGGGCGGTGGCACCCTCACCCTCGACGGCACCAAGTCCCGGCTCTCTCCCGGCTTTCTCGGCCTGCTGCCGCGCGGCACCTCCCGGGCGCTGCTGGCCGGCCCCGAGGGTCTCCTCGTGCTGACCGTGCACAACAGGCGCCGCGGCATGAGCATCGGACGCAGCACCCCTGCCGCCCCGCCGGAGCCGTGCGCGCTGCACCTGGTGTGCGTCCGGTGCCACCGGCACGCGATCGAGGCGGAGGCCCGCTACTGCAGCGGCTGCGGCACGGCCTTGCCGGAACGCCGTACCTCCTGACGTCGCCGCCGTCGCGGACCTGCCCCAGCAGGACCTCCCTCGGCCTCGACCAGGCCCGACAGCCCGTCGCGGGTCGCGGGGCTGACGCGCCGGCTGAAGGCCACGGCAACCCGTACGACCAGGTCCGGCCTGCGCTACGTCCGGGTCCCCGGCCGCCCACAGCCGTGCGAACCGGCGGGCGTCAACCGGGCATGTCGTGCGCGGGTGGTTCCTGAGGTGCGCCAGGAGCCCACGCCCCGCCACCGCCGGACCCGGGGTCCGGCGAGCGGCGAGCGGCTTTGATCCGCCACACCGGCCCTCGGGAGCCGCGCCATCACCCTCAGTGGCGCTGTCGCAGGGCTATGGTGACACAGGGTCAGATGTTGTCGGGTTCCGTGCCGCGAGTACGGGACACCCTTCCGGAAAGGCTTGCACCCGTGTCTGCTGAACTCTCCGATGATCTGAAGCGCCTCATCGACGACGCTCCCCTGTTCGCGACGGTGGCGACCATCCAGCCCGACGGCAGCCCGCAACTGTCCGTGACCTGGCTCATGCGCGACGGCGACGCCCTGCTCATCTCCACGACCGAGGGCCGCAGGAAGGAACAGAACCTGCGCCGGGACCCGCGCATCACCGTGATGATCAACCCGCCCGACGCGCCGTACACCTACGCCGAGGTGAGGGGGACGGCCGAGCTGAGCACGGAGGGCGGCCAGGAGCTGATCAACGAGCTCTCGCTGAAATACACGGGCAAGGCCTACCGGGACTTCAACCCCGCCTCCGTCGACGACGCCCCGCGCGTCGTGGTGCGGGTCGTTCCCCGCAAGGTCGTCGGCTCGATCTAGTGCGGCGCGGCAGCCGTGGGCGCCCCGGGCCGGACGGGCCCCGGGTCGGACGTCCCGGGCGGGACGGCCCCCGGGGCGCCCACGGCGGGCTTGCGGCTAGGCGACCAGTTCCTGTTCGGCTGCCGCGGCACCCGGCAGGTCTTTCCCGGACCTGTTCTTCACGAGCTCGACGTTTTCGACGAACAGCTCGAAGAGCAGCTGGCTCGGACCGACCTCCCTGCCCCTCTTGCCGTTGTTGCCCTGCGCGATGCCCAGGCTGTAGGGCTCCTTGTCCTCGGCCTTCACGCCGATGTACCCGCCCAGAGTGCCCTCGTTCGGGTTTGCGTTCTGGTACGTCCCGTCGTCCTTGTTCGCCTTGCGGATCAGGTCGTTCTTGTAACCCGGCCCGAGCGCCATGTGGTTCGGGTGGAACAGGAGCGTGTGGGCGCCGGGCTTCAGCGTGAACCTCAGCTGGACCGCGTACGGCTCACCCTGCATCTCGTAGTACCCGTCTGCCTGGCCCTGGTCGCCGAGGTGGGCCCCGATCGTCATGCCGGAGTACCCCTGCTCCCTGAACCCCTTCGCCGTGCCCCCGCCAGCGGCGATGTATTGCGTCATCGCGTTCCGGGAGGCCTCGTCGCCCCAGTAGGTCAGAGCGCTGTAGGCCTCTTCGAAGCTCATGGAGCGGTACAGCTCCATCCGTCCGCTGGGTTCCTTCATGCTCGACAGGTCGCTCAGCAGCTGGGGGCCGACGGTCGCGATGATGTCCTCCATGCGGCGCGGAGCCTTGCTGGCCTTGAACTTCTTCGCGGTCTTCTTGGAGTCGGCGATCTGCGCCGCCTTGGCTTTGGCGGCCGTGCTGCTGGATTCGCCCAGTCCGGCCTTCCCCTCCCAGTACTCCACCGTCAGCAGGTCCTGGGGGTTCGCCACGCGCTGCACCGCCGGGTGGGAACCGCCCGCTGCCGAGGGCGCCGCCTGCCGCTGTACGTCCGCGGTGGCCCGGTGGCCGGGGGCCATGACCCGGCTGGCGTTCGCCTCGGCCTCCCGCTCGAACCGGTCCGACGGGTCGGAGACCTTCAGCCCGGCACCGTTGTCGGTACCGGCGACCGGCCCCTGGCGCTGCTGGATGACGTGGGTGAGCTCGTGGGCGAGGGTGTGCTTGTCGTTGCCGCCCGCGCCGATGACGACATGGCTGCCCGAGGTGTAGGCGCGGGCCCCCACCTCGGCGGCTGAGGCCTTCGCGGCGCTGTTGTCATGGATGCGTACGTCGGAGAAGTCCGCGCCGAGCCGGGTTTCCATGTCGGTGCGGGTGGCGTCGTCCAGGGGGCGGCCGGGGGCGCGCAGGACGTCGTGCACGGCGGACCGCTGAACCGCGTGCTGCCCGGTCTGCTGGTGTCCGCATCCGTCGGTGTGCCGGTGCTCTTCGCGGCCCTGGCCCTGGTCCTGGTCCTGGAGGTGGCCGCTCCGCCGGAGCATCTGCACGACCGCGGCGTTGCCCGCACCGGCCTGCAGCGCCATCAACCCGACCGGCGGCGCGGCCTCCTCCTGCGGAGCCGCGGAACGGCGGGAGGACAGCAGCAGTCGGTCGTCGGTCTTCTGCGTCGGCCGGGGGTGCTTGGGACTCACCGCATCGCCCTTTCAGTGCGTCGGGGAAGCCGCTTCGCGCGGCTGCAGGGCCACACCCCGAAGGTCGGTCACCCGTCATGACCAGGGGTTCTGAAGCATTATCAGCTCACCTTCCGAGGCGAAGCCAACGATCGACGCCCGGCCGTGCGCTCTCTGCCCGGACGGCCACCGAGCCGTGCAACCGAGGTGCCCTTTGAGGCAGATCCACCGCCCCCGGCCAGTCGGCCCGGACGGCACTGTGCCCCCGCGTGCTCCGGCGACTTCTGGTTGCCGTCGCCCTGGCGGACGGTCGGGGCGGCCGTGCCAGTCGGCCACCCGTGACCCGCTTCGCCGGACGGCGTGGGCGCTGAATCGTCAACTGCCTAGGTGTTCGTTGCCGCGATCGACATCGCCAGCCCGTCGGTGAGCCATCGATGCGCCACGGTCATGTTCAGGACGCGCCCGGCCGTGGCGGTGCCGACCAGGGTCCAGTACCGCTCCAGGCGGGGGTCGAAGCCGGATGACCGCGACACCAGCCCGTGCAGGTGGGAGCGGAAGGCGGCGGTGTCCGACTCCCGCCGGGCTCGCGCGTGGGCGGACACGAACGCGTCCACCGCCTCGCCGGCGCCCGGCGGCAGGCCTTGGGCCAGGGCGGCGGCCGTCAGCGTGGCGGCTTCGTCGATCTCCGCGTAGAAGGCCGGGCCTTCCCTCATCTCCTCGTCGTAGTCCTGGGTCCAGCGGGTGAAACCGGGCGTGGAGATGAGCAGATGCAGCTCGCCGTAGGCCAGAGCCGTGGCGGGGACGGGCTCCTGCGGCGGGGCGGGGGCCAACATGGCGACCATGATGTCGAGTCGAGGCTTGGGCATGGCCGCGGACAGCTCGCGGTACCAGTGATCGGTGAGGGTGCGGTGCGCCTCCGGGAGCCGCTGCACGCGGGAGAGTATCTCCAGACGCCGGAGCCGTTCCTCGCCCGGGCAGTCGTTCAGTGACATGAGCGTGGCCTCGCGCCACCGCAGTTCGGTAAGCCGTTCCTGCACCGATTCGAGCTCGGTCGCCACCAGTTCGCCGAGCGTGCGCTCGCCTGTGACCACCTGCGTAATCGTCGCGATCGGAGTGTCAAGCGCGCGCAGGCGTCTGATGAGCCGGATCCGCTCCCACGCCTCGGGGCCGTAGCGCCGATGACCACCGGTGCTACGAGCCGCCACCGGCAGCAGACCGCTGTCGGAGTAGTAGCGGAGCGTTTTGACGGGCAGGCCCGTTCGGGCCGCGAGTTCACCGATGCTCCAGGTGTCTTGCGTCACAGTCCCTTGAACCTCCAGTGCACGGGAGGTTCTAGCGTATTGATCACTGACGGGTTCGGTCCCACTGACGGCTTCGGTCCCGTCCCCTCGTCGCCCTCCCTCCCGTCCCCGACCCAAGAACGGTGGTACGCATGCCCCCGACCACGACGGCCCCGCGTCCGTCCGGAAGAGCCGGACACCGGCGCCTGGCGTTCCTTCCCTTGCTGTGTGCGGCGGCACTGCTGTCGGCCACCGCCGTACCCGCAGCCGGCGCAGGCCCCGCGTCCCCGGTCGTACGGACGGAGCAGGGCCTGGTACGGGGCGTGGCCCACGACTCGTACACCACCTTCGACGGCATTCCCTATGCCGCGCCGCCGAGCGGACCGCTGCGCTGGCGGGCCCCCGTGCCCGCCGCCGCCTGGCACGGTGTCCGGGACGCCACGAAGCCGGCTTCACGCTGTGTGCAGATGCCGACACCAGGTGCGGGCGGGGGCGGGGGTGCGGGCGCGGTCGTCGGCTCGGAGGACTGCCTCTACCTCAACGTCACCGTTCCGGCGACGAAGCCGGCCGCCACCGCGAAGAAGCGGCCCGTGCTGGTGTGGATGCACGGCGGTGCGTTCCTGGGCGGTTCCGGCAGCGACTACGGCGCCGAACGGCTGGCGGTCCAGGGTGACGCCATCGTCGTCACGGTCAATTACCGGTTGGGGATCTTCGGCTACTTCGGCCACTCCGGGCTGGGCGCCGCCCCGCCGTTCGGCCTGGCGGACCAGCAGGCCGCCCTGCGCTGGGTGCGGGCGAACGCCGCGCGGTTCGGCGGCGATCCGGGCAGTGTCACGCTGTTCGGTGAGTCCGCGGGCGCCCTCGGTATCTGCGCCCACCTCACCTCGCCGACGGCCGCCGGACTCTTCCAACGGGCCGTCCTCCAAAGTGGTTCCTGCCTCACGTCCTTCCCGCGCGGCGCGCTCGCCCCCGGTACACCGGCGTACGAGCCGTTCGCCGCACAGGCCGATGTCCAGGCGGCCGGCGCGGAAGCCGCCCGCCAACTGGGCTGTACCGAGGGCGGCAGGGACGAGGTCCTGGCCTGCCTGCGCCGGCAGAGCACGGACCGACTCGCCACCGCACAGCTGATGCAGTCCTTCAACCGGCCCGCCTTCGGCAACGCGCTGCTGCCCGTGGCACCCGCCCAGGCGTTGGCGTCGGGACGTTTCCACCGCCTGCCGCTCATCCTGGGCACCAACCACGACGAGATGCGGATGTTCGTCGGCCTGTCGCTCGCCGCGTTCCCGATCCGCACCGAGGACGACTACCGGGCCCGTCTGGCGGAGGCCTTCGGGGCTGCCGCCCCGGCCGTCGAGGCGCGGTATCCGGCGGCGCACCACCCCTCTCCCGCGCTGGCCTGGGCGGCGGTGCTGACCGATCGATCCTTCACGTGCACCACGCTGGCGGCCGGCCGGGCCATCGCGGCGCACGCCCCCGGCCTGCCCCTCTACGGCTACGAGTTCAACGATCCGGACGCTCCCGTCCTCGCCGGCCTGCCGGCGAACCCGGGCTTCCCCTACGGCGCGGCGCACGGCTTCGAGATCCCGTTCCTGTTCACCTCGTTCCCCACCGAACGACCGCTGAGCGACGGCCAGCGCGCCCTGTCGGACCGGATGGTCGGCTACTGGACGAACTTCGCGCGCACCGGCAACCCGAACAGCGCCGGGGCCCCGCTCTGGCCCGCGCTGCGCGCCTCCTCCCCGCACGCGCCGTCGGTGCAGTCGCTGGCTCCGGGCCCGGGCGGCATCCACCCCGTCGACGCCAGTTCCGCACACGCATGCTCGTTCTGGGACCGCCTGTCCCAGTGACCCGCGAAGGCCGTCAAAGGCCAGCACATGGGGGCGGCTCCACGCGGGCGGATCCTGGGTTCCCCTCTCCGTCCAGCCACCGCGAAACGGGGTTCAGGCTCCTGATGCCAGGCTGTGGCGGGTGCGGCAGAGCAGTTCCAACGCTGTGTTCTCAGCAGCACGGTCCGCGCCCAGGAGACGGTTGCAGTGCAGGTGAACGTAGCTGTGGCACAGCTCGGGCAGTGTTTTGCCGAGTTGCCGGCGGCGATCCAGCTCGGCGAGCCGGCGGGCGGCGTCCGCCAGATGAGGTCGGCGCCGGGCGAGGATGTCGCTGATGAGGCGAGGAGGTGGCCCGCGCAGCAGGTCACAGAATTCTGCCTTACGGGTGCGGTACTCCGCGCCTGCCAGCCGTCGCCGGGGAGTCGCCCGCTGGTAGAAGCGGAGCCTCTCGGCTTCGCCGAGACCGAGCCCGGTCAGCAGGTCGTCGATGGTGAGCAGGGCCAGGCCCGTCCGGTCGAGCTGAGACGTGCCGGCGTGGTCGAGGGAGAGCAGGTCGAGAACGGCGGCGCTGTCGGCCGAGTACAGCTGTTCGGCGACATCCATCCCCATGAGGCCGCCGTATCGTTCGATCTCACGATCGTAGACGTCGAAGGTGAACCGGGAGAGGTGGCCGTCGGAGAGGAGGGCGCCGGCCCGGTCGCTGACTGCGGGGACGAGCACGGAGGGGTCGCCGCGCAGGCGTAGCCGCAGGTGGGGTTCGGGGTCCGCGTAGCGCAGGAAGACGCGTCGGCCGCAATGGCGGTCCAGGGAGCGGACGAGCTCGCGGATCGGGCCGACGAGGAGGGATTCCTCTTCCTGCCGGTCGCCGTAGAGCTTGACGAAGGTCCAGTCGCTGCCCGGGGGCCGTAGCCGGTCTGCCCTCGTCACCGCGGCGCGGGCGCCGGAGGCAGGCGAGGGAACCGAGCGCGGAGCAGAGGCACTGCGCGTCATGGACACCACGAGTTCGACGGTGTGGCGGCCGTTCGGCCCGCTGACCCAGGCGTCGTCGAGGCCGGGTACGGCCTCCTGGAGGACCACGCTGCCGCCGGGCCCCAGACGACTCAGGGCTCGACGTATCTCGTCGGCATGGGACTGCGCGGTGACGTCGATGAGGAGCCGGTGGTCCGCTGCCGTGTCGCTGCTGGTGAGGTACGTGTAGCGGGGCACCCGCCACTGTCGGCGCCAGTCGTCGAACCGGGCCGGGAACCGGTCCGGCTGTCCGGCCATCTCGTGCGCCGCGGTGTCGTCGATGCGCCACTGGGCCGGGTGCAGGATGACACGGCCGGAGGTGACGCGTGGAAGGTAGGGGAAGCCGCGGGCCGGGCCCCAGTCGAAGCCGATGAGCTGTGCGCTGCCGTCGCGGCTCACCTCGGCGAGGAACTGGCAGGCTGCGGGGGCTCGGCTGTGGTTGAGCATGTGTCCTGAGCAGACGCTGATCTCCCGGCGTTCCCCCGTGCCGTCGACCCAGACCAGTGCGAACCTCCCGTTCGTGATGCGGACCGCGAGTTGGTCCAGGGGGATGTAGCGTGCGGGCCCGTCCTCGGCGCTGGTGCGAATACCGACCTCGTGGTCGCGGATCGCGGGCCGGACGACGACGTTCGCCGAGCGGGTCTTCTCGGGGAGGTAGACCAGTTCGGCCAGAATGCGGCCGGTGTCCACGGCTTGCTCGGCTGCGGCGATGTCGCCGAGGGCGGGTACGGCGCCGGGAAGCATGCCGGCGAAGCGGCCGAGGTTGCGTCCGGCACCCCCGGCGCCGACGTTGGGGCCCACGACCAGGTGGAAGTCGCCGGCGTCGATGGCGGCGGGTGACGGGGCGGAGACCATCGCGTAGAGGTCGAGCGATGTCGGCAGCCGCTCGGGAGCCACATCCCAGAGGGCGAGTCGGTCGATGGTGTCCTGGTCGAGGTCGATGCTGGTGAGGTGGTCATGGAGGGCGCCGGTGGCGAGGCGGAGCAGGGTGTCGGAGCGGGCAGCTCTGGCGGGAATGACCGGAGGGAGGAGGGAGGGTGAGCCGAGGCCCGCGACGGGATCGAGGAGTTCGAGGACGGATACGTCGCGGTCGGGGCCGTAGCGGAGTTCGAACGCGCTCCGGTACGCGCTGATCTGCGGCAGACCGAAGGGGAACGGGGTCAGTTTCAGCAGCAGTTCGGCCGCCCGGACCGCTTCGTCGGCAACTTTACGGGACACCTGGCGGGCGGCCAGCGGCTGAACGGAGTCGACCTGGAGCGGTGTGGCCGTGTCGAAGCCCGTGACGCGGCGGGCGTGGTCGGCGAGCGCGGGGAAAGTGGCGCCGCCGGTGCAGGCCGGCTGCCGCTCCCAGTCCTGGATCGCGGCCAGCAGTTCGCCGAGGTCCGCGGCGGCGGTGCCGGCTGCCGGTATCCGGCCGAGGTGGTCGAGGACATGTCCCGCGGGGTCGAGGTGGGTCAGCGGAGGGCGGAGGTCCGTCAGGAGGAATGCGTGCCGCCACAACCGGTACAGCAGATCGTGGACCTTGTCGGGGGTGGCTCCGGGGACGGCTTCCAGGAGGTCGGCGGCGAGGTCGGCGTAGGCCATGGGCATACGGGCGAGGGCGAGGGCGCGAGTGACGGCGCCGGTGGCGCGGAGGGTGACATTCTCGCCGCCGTTCGCCCCGAGGACCGCCTCGACACCACTCAACGTGATCCGGCCGGCGCGGTGCAGCACAGCCGGATTGGCGATGACCGTGGTCGCCTCCCGGATCTCCGTTCGCGATTCGAGGTCGGTGACGAAATGCACGAGGGCGTGCATGTCGACACGGGCGTGG
Source organism: Streptomyces yangpuensis (assembly GCF_024666385.1). Classification (NCBI taxonomy): domain Bacteria; kingdom Bacillati; phylum Actinomycetota; class Actinomycetes; order Kitasatosporales; family Streptomycetaceae; genus Streptomyces; species Streptomyces yangpuensis. The sequence goes on along the minus strand of NZ_CP102514.1, from coordinate 64,356 downwards.
ACCTCGGGAGGCTGGTCGGCGAGGCGGACGTCGGTCACCGGGCCCCACCGCCCCAGAGCGACGCCGGCGTTCAGCCCGAAGGGAGTGGGCCGGGTAGTGAGGCGAATGAGATAGCGCAGGATGCTCGACTCGATTCGCCGCCGGTCGCGTTCGGAGCGTACCGGCCCCAGCAAGGAGGCGGCGAGGGGCAGGGACGACACGACAACGGCACGCCTGGCGTGCTCGTTGTCCCGGATGCGAGCGGTGGGGGGCACGCGCACGAGGTCCTCGGCCGAGGGGTAGTCCGTGACGGGGAGGATCGGGGTGCGGATCACGAAGTGGTCCAGGCAGCGGTACAGCCCCGACGCCCGGGGCGCGGCTCGTCGCCGAGTGCCGGGACCACCAAAGGCGTCGCCTCTCATGACAGCAGGAAGAACCGGTCCCAGGCGGGTGGTTCGAGGCTGACGGCGGCAAGAAGGGTGAGGGCGACCCCTGCGGCGCCTTCGAGGAGGCCGGACCGGTCCTCCCGGGTGCCGTCCGGCTCGATACTGCGGTAGCCGAAGGGCGCCTGCGGCTGGTATTCGCCGAGCAACTGGTCGACCAGGCGTCGCGCCCCGTCGCTGATCTCCTCGTCTCCGGTGTCGACGGCGAATCGCAGGGTGACCTGCAGAAGTCCGGCGATGCCGTGGCAGAAGCCGGGCGAGTCGATGCGCCGCCGGGCGACGGGTCGCCGCAGTACGGCCCGCATGGCCGCGACGGCCGTACGGGTCAGGTCGGGGTCGCCGAGAGCGGCGCCGGCCAGCCAGAGGGCGCGCGCCACACCGGGGCTGCCGTAGCACCAGGCGTCGCGGGCCGCCGACGGTACTCCGGTGTCCTCACCGAGCGGGACGACCGACGGGTACGACCCTCCTCGGGCGTCGTCGACGTGGTGCGAGGCGAGCCAGGACGCCGTGCGGCGGATCGCCTCGGTGTGCCCCGCGCCGATCGGGCCGTCGGCGTGGGCCAGGGCGAGCAGGGCGAGGGGGCCGGTGATGCCGTGGGCGAGACCGCAGTTGGCGACCGCGGTCCGGTACCGGTCGCGGATGCTGTCGTCCGCGATGAGGGCATGGGGGGTGTGCCACGCCGGGACTCCTTCGACGGCACGTGACAGCTCCACGAGCCAGGCGAGCACGGTGTGAAGGGCGCGGTCCCGGGCAGGGCCGGCCGGCCGGGAGTGGAGGTACGCGGCCACGCCGGTCCACCCCGACACGAGGTCGAACGTACCGACGGCGAGGCCCTCCCCGGTCACAGCGGGAAGGCGTCGGGGAATCCTGGCGTACAGGCTGTCGTCGATGTCCCCGAGGAGGGTCCGGTACCTCTGCTCGCCGTGTGCCAGATACGAGGTGGTGAAGGCCACTCCGGCCAGGCCGGCGAAGAGTCCCAGGGTGCTCACCGGGTTCGACGCGGTGCCGTCGACGGCGCGGCTGAGGTGTTGGTGGGCCACGAGGTCCCAGCCCTCGCCGGGCAGGCACCGGTCGAGGTGTCCGAAGGCGAGGGCGAGGCCGCATGTTCCTTGGGCGGCGCTGTGGGCCGTCCATCGAGGACGTCCTTGGAGCGGTGCCTCACGGGCCGCTTCCTCGACGACGTCGGGGTCACGCAGCCGCGAGAGCACGTCCACGGAGACGGCACGCACCATGGCGACGGTCCGCGGGTCGCCGATGGCCGGCTGCCAGGCGGAAAGGACCATCAGGCTTCCTGCTGAGGGTGCTCGACGACTCTGCGGATGACATGCTCACCGGCGACCTTGCGCGTGACCCCGTCGGCCCGGACCTGGCTGACCTCCAGGACGTAGTGATCCTCGTAGAGACTGCGGTCGCACTCCGAAGTGCAGGAACCGCAGGTCTCACAGGTGTCGGTCTCGCCGGAGGCTTCGAGCGTCGGGCAACTGCCCGCACAGGTGCTGGCACAGCTGTTCGTGCACTCATCGCCACAGGTACTGGCACAGCTATGGGTGTCCTGGATGACGAACTTGTCCACTTCCCGCGTCGTCATCTTGACCCGGATGTCCAGGTCGAACTGGTCATCGCTGTACGTAACGTGTGCTTGCTCGTCTTCCATGACTCAGCCCTCGACATTTTGCTCACCGAGCAATGCCCCTCCTTCCACGATGGCACCTCGGCTGAAGCCCGCAACCCCGGCGGGCCAAGGCCCACGCCCGGGGGTCCGGCGCCGCCGCGACGCGGACGCGACGGAGCAGCAGCCGGTGCCGGCGGGCCGGTTGCTTCGAGGCCAGGGGCCTGCCGGCGGGACAGCGATCGCGTTCGCCGACGCCACGGTCAGCGTGGGGGCACCGGCTGGAGGCGATCTGGCCCGAGTACCTGTGCCAAGCGAAGTTGCGCCTGTCGAAGTGGACCGCCCCGGTGAAAGCTGCCCGCCCGGGCCGCCATCTCCCTCGAAACACCCAGGTCTGGCTTCCCGGCGGCCCGGCCGCGGACTGCCACTCCTTGACAGCCGAACACCATCGCCGTGACCGACATCCATTCAGGTGCCCTGACTCGGCCATGACAAGGGCGTGAACGATTACGCTACGCACATGGGATATGCGTTTACATTCGAGCGGCCGGCCCCTGGCAACACGTTCTCCTTGAACAACTGGCAGATGGGATTCGTCCGGGAAGCCATGCGGGAGGCCGGTGCCGCAGCCGGACAGGGCTTGGAGCAGGTGTTGCGTACGCCGGGACTGGAACCCGCCGAGCAGACAGTGGACATGGAGAAGTTCCTGTCGAATTCGAACTGGCACGTCAGCGGCGAGGAGGCGGGCTTCGTCGCATCACGCTTGCGCCTGGCGGCGAGCATGGACGTGATCTCCGATCTGATGTCGTTCTTCGACGATGCGCCCGACGAAGTCGAGCAGTGGATCGAGGACTTCGCCGATTTCAACGAGCGGTCGGTCCCTCACGATGGTTACCGCGTGAGGTAACGCCCCGTCGGCCAACCGACAACCGCGGCCCGGGTGGTCGGCCCGCCCCGTTCAGGGACGGGCGCAACTACGGCACAGGCCCTGGTAGGTCACCTCGGCGCAGGAGACCTGCCGGCTGGCCTGGGTCCTGTCAGCCAAGGGCGAGATGACTGTGCACGGCCAGGACGCGGTGGCTCACCAGCCCGACTACGGAGGGAGCCACGGTGGTGCAGTGCTGCTGCTAGCCGGTGACCGCAGCCGCGGCGGCGAGCAGCAGGGCCAGAGCGCCGCAGGCGTCGAAGACACCGCACCATTCGGACCACTGCCGGGGCACGACCCGGGCTCTTGCGTAATGGACGGCGTCCCAGACGGCGTGGCCCAGCCAGCCGGCCGCGAGGACGAGCAGGGCGAGGGTGCCGTTGAGGAAAACGGCCAACAGTGCGACGGCGGCGAAGCCGACGAGGCCGGCCAGCTGTCCGGCGAGGACGCCCGGGCGGCGCAGTTCGCCCCGAAGCATGCCGAAGAGTAGGTAGAACAGCGGCATGGCGGCGAGGACTCCCGCGAGGAACTCCGGCGCGGGCCGGCCGTCGAGGAAGGTCAGAGCTGCCAGGGCCAGGGCGATCAGAGTGGGCCAGCGGTGCGCAATCGTGTGCATCGGGGTGCCTCCCGCGTGCGGGCGTACGGATGAATGTGGGCGAGCACCACTGTCCGGGGCGTCCGGGCCGACGGGAAGCGGCGTCCGGCCGCCATGTCCTTTCCCTTGGGGTACCCGTCCTTCCGGCATAGGGTCGGCGCATGGCGGAGAGGCTCATGGTGGTGGTCGGCTACGAGGCGGCCGAGTTGCTGGACATCGCGTGCGTGACCACGACCCTGGCCATGGCCAATGGGATCGGTGCGCCCGAAGTTCCGTACCGGGTGCTCCTCGCCGGTCCGGGCGGCGGTCCCCTTGTCTGCGGCTCGGGGCTCGTCCTGGGCAGTGAGCGGTCGCTGGAGCGGCTGACCGGCCCCCTCGACACGCTGATTGTTTCCGGCGGTACGGGGTACGAGCGGGCGGCGTCGGACACGCGGCTCGTCGGGCACGTGCGCCGACTGGCTCGGGAGAGCCGGCGGGTGGCCTCGGTGTGCACGGGTGCGGGGGTACTGGCAGCCGCCGGGCTCCTGGACGGCCGTCGTGCGACCACCCACTGGCGCTTCGCCCGTCTGCTCGCCGAGCGGCACCCGAAGGTGGCAGTGGACCCGGACCCGATCTACGTCCGCGACGGTCACGTCTACACGGCGGCCGGGGTGACGAGCGCGCTGGACCTCACCCTCGCGTTCGTCGAGGAGGACCACGGCACCGAACTGGCCCGCCAGGTAGCCCGGGACCTCGTGGTGTATCTGCAACGGCCCGCGAACCAGGCGCAGATGAGCCTGTTCACCGCGACCCCGTCGGCCCCCGACGACGGGGTTCGCGCGCTCGTCGAGCACATCGCGGCCCACCCGGACGACGACCTGAGCACGGCGGCGCTGGCCGCGCGGGCCGGGGTGACGCCCCGCCACCTCACCCGTCTCTTCACGGAGCAACTGGGCCGGGCACCGGGCCGCTACGTCCGGCAGGCCCGTACCGAGGCCGCTGCGCACGTCCTCGCCTCGACTACTCTGCCGATGGCGGGCGTGGCGGCCCGCTGCGGCTTCGGCAGCGCCGAGGCGCTGCGGCAGGCGTTCACGGAGCGGTTCGGGATCGCCCCCTCCCGCTACCGAGCGGCGATGCGCCCGGCCTGAGGCGGGCGGGCCGACCAAGAGGCCGTTTCCGGTGCCTCGTTCGCCTGGGAGGGACATCAGCGGCGACCACCCCACACCTGTCTTCAGGTCCGGGATTCTGTCACCGGGTCCTGGTCGAGGGTCGACGGTCGACAAGGACAACGTGAAACGCCGCTGCGGTCTGGGTGGGATCACAGGCGAGCACGGTGGCCGTTCGCTGAACCCGGCCGGGATGGCCTGGTTCAGCGAACGAAAGCGGGCTTGCGGCGCCCAGGGCCAGGCCGACCGCCTTGTGGGCGATCTTCGCGGCCTTCACCGGCGGCGCCTCCGGCTGCGGCGCAGCAGCAGGAAGACGACGAGCGCGGCAGCCGCGGCGATCAGCGGGGTGAGGTTCGCCCGCGCCATGGTTGCGGCGGTTGCGGCCTTGTCTCGAACCGGATCCGGGGTCTTCTCGGCAGCGAGGTGCCCGGCCCGGGTCGCGGTGTCGCGGACCTGGGCCGCGGCGTGGGCTGTCTTGTCGAGGACTGGATCGGGGGTCTTGTCCTTCACCAATTGAGCGGCCTGCCCTGCCTTCTCCCGGACCTGGCCGGTGACATGCGTGGTCCTCTCGGCGGCCTGCTCCTTGATCTCAGCCGCCTTCTCCTTCGCTTGCGCCCTCACGCGCGCCTTGGCCGCCGGCGCCTCGGCGGTCCGGCCGAGTTCCTCGCGGGTGTGCTCGGCCTGCTCGCGCAGCTCTTCGGGGGTGGACGCGGATTCATCGCCCTGAGGCTGATCGGTCATGGTCTGGCTACTCCTTGATCTTGGCCTCGTCGGCGTTGGCCCGGCGATGGCCTGCTCGCGTGCGGGGCCGGTGAATGCACGATGGCGGCCCGCGGCCTCGCTCCCGTGTTGCCGCGCCGGTCAGTGGACCTGATTGCTCCCGGTTTCCGAGCGCCATGCCTCCTCGGCCTGGCACAGGACGGCATCACCACCGTCTACGAAAGCTGTCCATGAGCCTGCGGGACTTCCTGGGGCCGTGCCGTGGCCGGGCTCACCACCATGGCGACTGCCGTGACCTGTCGCCGGCCCACGCGCCATCCTCGGCTACGTCGTCTGCCCGAGGCGGGCCCCGATCTGGTACGGCCCCCGGGGTGAAAGGCCGACCCATAGGTGAGCCCCGGCCACGAGGACAGTGAAGGAGTACTTCCCGGACGTCCACGTCCACCTCACGGCCAGACGGTCAGACCAGCTGGAGCACCGCAGGCTCGTCGCCCTCGCCGGTCAGTGACTCGTCGTAGTCCACGGTGTTCCCCAACCTAGGGCCGGCGGCCGTGCGAGCCCGCTGTTCCTGCCGGGTCCGCTGCGGTGAGCCCGTGGACACAAGGGACATCGGCCGAGGCAGCGGGGATGCGCATGCGCCGCAGCAGGTCGCGTGTGGTGCGCAGGCTCAGGGTGCTGCGCCAGGACATGCCTGGGTGGCGGGCTCGCAGGTGGGACAGTGCACGGTTGCCGAGGCCGCTGGAGACGAGGTTCCCGTCGATGTCGATGCCGGTGATCAGACCCTGCCCGCAGTCCGTGCAGATCCGGTAGTGGACCTGGCCGACGATCTTGCGGACGTGGACCAACAGGAGGCACTCCTGGCCGGGCCCGGGGTCGCCGGGGATATGGGTGGAGAGAAACTCGATGTCGCGGTAGGCGAGGATCCTGCGGCGCCACCACCTACCGAGTCGTCCGCGGTGCCTGTGCCTCGCAGCATGCGGCGCTTCGGGGCCGGGGGCGGAACGGAAGAGGGCGCTCGTGGAACGTGCGTGGTCTCCGGACATGGACCGCTTGTGCCCCGGCGACCCCTCCTGATGCCTCGGCGTCCAGCAAAGCGGTGACCCACCTGCCTGGACCCGGTTCGACCAGTGGGCCCTGGCAGCCGGCCACCGCCCGCTGCCCGCGACCGCCGAGACCCTGACCGAGACCCACCACCCGGTGCACCGTCACCCCGCGGCCCCCCACCGGCCGACCCTGCAACCCCGTGACGGCCTCGATCAGGCGGAGCACGCCGGCCCGGGCTGTGCCGGGCCGGCGTCCATGGCTGGTGCGCGTCTCACGCCGCCCGCCTCACGCCGCGCGCTTGACGAGTTCGGTGATCCGGGCCTCGACCTCGGGGGTTACTTCGGTCAGGGCGAAGCCGGCGGCCCACATGGGGCCGTCGTCGAGCTTGGCGAGGTCGCTGAAGCCGAGGGTGGCGTAGCGGGCCTTGAACTTCTCCGCGCTCTGGAAGAAGCAGACGACCTTGCCGTCCAGGGCGTAGGAGGGCATGCCGTACCAGAGCTTCGGGGCGAGGGCCGGGGCGTGGGCGGTGACGATGGCGTGGACGTGTTCGGCCAGGATCCGGTCGGAGTCCTGCATTTCGGCGATCTTCGCCAGTACGTCCCGTTCCGCCTCCGCCGCCTTTTCCGCGGCCGAGCCACGGCGTGCGGCCTTCTTCTGCTCCAGGGCGTGTGCCTTCATCGCAGCCCGTTCCTCGACGCTGAAACCCTCGTACGTGCTGTTGCTGGCGGTGGTGGTGGCGGTGCCGGCCATGGTCACTCCTTCAGTCGCTCGTGCGATTCGGCCCGGTCTGCTGCCGCCGGGCCGATCGCCGTGACCACAGATTGCCCCGGCGAGACGGCGTACCGCCTCCGTGCCGGCCACGGAGAACACCACGGACCGCCAACCCGGTGCCGGACCCCGGTGGTGAGTACGGGCCCGCCGTCATCCCATCAGGTGCCGGCACAGCCGCAGGAACAGATCCGGATTGGCGATGCTCTGCAGGTCCGCGCTGTCCACCGTGGTGCGCTTCAGGCTCCCGTTGAAGATCAGCGTGCCGCTGTACGAGGAGATCTCCGTGATCTGCGACCAGGGGGCGGAGTGCCTGCGCCCCGCCAGGACGTGCTGGTCGACCTTGTAGGCCCCGAAATCCACGGTCCCACCGCGTTCGAGGGCCGCGAGCGCCTTCGGCAGCTGGGCGCGCGTGACCGCCCGCAGGATGTGCTCACCCCAGACGTCCGGCCACAGGAAGAGGGCACCCTGCACCAGCGAGGTGATGCCCAGCGCCCGCTTCTCGTCCTTGAGGAACACCCGTGTGCCCGGACCGATGTTCACCGCCGCGCCCTGCTGGTCCAGCAAGGTGTAACGGGCGTCCCACGGGACGCCGTTGCGGGTGCTCAGGTACCGCAGCACCCGCACGGTGTCCCAGGCGTACGCGGCCCCGAACCCCTCGGGGCCCGTCACCACCGTGCCGCTGTCGTAGAGGTAGAGCCGCGACGCGTTGTGCTTGCCGAACAAGCGGCTCTGCTTCATCCGGAAGGTCCGCTGCCACTGCCCGAGGCCGCGGTCCGCCGCCAGCGCGGCTGCCTCGCCGGTCGGCTGCTCGTAGGTGTCCCGTTCGTTCATGCTCGTTGTCCCCTCACTTCGCGCCGTACGTTCCCGGGCCCGGGCCCAGGCCCAGGCCTTGGTCCCCGGTCAGCCCGCCGCGGCGAAGGCGCCTTCCAGACGCGGCACGTAATCGGCGAGCGCGGGGGCCCAACAGCCGTAGTTGTGGCCGCCGTTGCAGCTCGGGGAGAGCGACGTACCGTTGCCGTAGTCGACGAGCCGGCTGGGGATGCCCAGCCGGTCCAGGCGGCCCTTGACCGTGTGCGAGGCGGCTGCGGTGTGGACGTCGATGACGTCGTTGTTGCCGGTGTAGAGCGTGATGGCGGTGCCCGAGAGCCGGGCGAGGTTGGCCGGTGCGGCCGGGTCGACCGCGTTCCACACCCGGTCGGCCCCGAACACCGGGTACGGGGAGCCGAAGATCGCATCGCTGTCCACGATCGGGCCGTAGCCGGTGCACCGGCCGGAGCCGGCCGAACCGGAAGTGGTGCTCGCGCACCAGGCTCCCGTGACGTTGAGTTCGGTGGCCAGGACGGCCGCGCGGACCTGCCACATGCCGAAGTCGATGCCTCCCGAGAGGGCGGCCACGTGTCCGAACAGGTCGGGGCGGGCCTCTGCGTAGTGGAGTGCGCCGAAGCCCCCCATCGACAGCCCGACCACCGCCCGGTGGGCCCGGTCGGTACGGGTGCGCAGGTTCGCGTCGATGAAGGGTACGACCTGGGAGAGGTGGAAGGTCTGCCAGTTCGCGGCCCCTTCCGCGGTGTTCTGCATGACCCAGTCGGCGTACCAGCCCTTGAGCCCGCCGTCCGGCACCACCGTGATCATCGAGTCCGAACGCAGCGCGGGCGCGGCCGCGACGTCGTCCACGGTGCCGCCACCGCCGTGCAGGAAGTACGTCACCGGCCAGCGCCGGTCGGGGTCGGTGCCGGCGCCGTAGGCCGAGGGCAGCAGGATGCGGATCCGGTGCTTCCCGGAGACCTGCGGGGTGGTGACGGTGAGGGTGAAGTCGGTGGGGCTGTGCACCTGCGTGTCCTCGGGGACCAGCCTCAGACCATGGCTGTCGGTGAAGACCGGGATGCCGGAGGCTTGAGGAGCGGCGGCGGTGACCGACGGCGGGGCGATTGACCCTGCGGGGCTCGGCGCCGCGGCGGCGAGTGCGGCGCCGGGGCCGAGCAGCGCGGAGAGCGCGAAGGCCGCGCCGAGTGTGGTGATGCGACGGGAGGTCATGACGAACCCTTCATCGTGGACGGAAGCTCGCACCGCGGGGACGACCCGCCGCGAGCCGGAGTCCCGATGCTGGCCTCCCGAGCCACGCGGCCACCAGGCCATTCGACCGGCCATCGATGACCGGCCGCCGGACGAGGGGCCGGCGGCCAGGTGCGCGCCCCCGGTCAGCCGTTCTCCCCGTCCCCGGCGACAGGACTCCCGGCGACAGGAGTCCCGGCCACAGGAGTCCCGGCCACAGGAGTCCCGGCGACAGGACCCCCGGCCACAGAAGTCCCGGCCCCAGGAAGCCCCGCCGCAGGACGCCCGTCGCCGGGACGTCCGTCGCCAGGACGCCCGTCGCCGGGACGCCCGTCGGGGGAGGCCGGCCCGAATGCCGCCGGCGTGAAGTCCGGGTGCGTGCCGCGGTAGGCACGGCCGAGGTGGTGCTGCAGCCGCTCGTGACGGAACTGGTAGACGGCCCCGGTCTGGCGCAGCACCCCGCGCCGGTAGGCGTCGTCCAGGAACGCGGCCGGGTCCGCGGGCAGCCGCCCGGCCAGTGGGAGCCAGACGCGCGCCAGGACGATCCACTGGCCCCAGGCCGTGAAGGCGAGCACATAGGCCGCCGCCCCGCCCAGGCCGCAGACCGTCCCGATGAACAGGCTGTCCTGGACACCCCAGTTGAGCGGCCCCATCACCGTGCGCAGCATCGCGACCACGAGATACCCGCCGAAGGCGATGGCCAGGGTGAGCGCCACGGCCAGGACGAGGAACTGGCGCCCCGCCGTCGCACGGTTCGAAGCCAGCAGACTGACCGGGGTGGCCGCCGTCGAGACATCCACGGGCGCTTCGAGCGCGGCCATCAGCCCGAAGACGAGCCCGGCGGCCGGCCCGAAGATCAGCACGAAGACCAGCATGTTGATCAAGGTGCCCAAGACGACGTCCGGGTGGGCCAGCGGCGTGCCGGCGGCCAGGGCACGCTGAAGGGTGAGGGCACACGCGCACCCGATGCCCATGACGGTGCCGCCGATCAGGCCCTGCCCGAGCCGCGCGAAGAAGGTACGCAGCGAGCGGCGGCCGAGACCGGCGTGGGAGGCGCGCAGCGTCAGCCGGACCCGGGTCGGCTCGAAGGCCGCCGCGCCACCGGACCGGTCGGCCATCGCGTAGACCGCTCCGAAGCCGAGCCCCGCGGCCGGCCCCATCAGGGCACCCTGCAACAGGAGTTCCCCGGCCGGCAGCGGCACGAGCAGCAGACCCACCGACCAGTCGGCCAGCGCGACGACCACGGCGGTCGCCAGCACGAGGGCCACGGTCCGTGCCGTACGGGACAGCTCATGGCCCAGCTGCCACCACGCGAGGTCGTGGCGCTCACGGTCCGTGCGGACCAGATGGTGGGCGAGGCGGCCGAGCCAGCGCTCGGCGCGGACGGCGTCCGCGTACCGGGCCCCGGACCGCGTACCGCCCGTGTCCCGCTCCGGGGCGCGGCGGCGGTAGACCGCGGGCACGAAGCCCGCCAGCAGGTGCTCGCTCAGACTCCTCACGGAGGGGAACCGCTCACCGTCCAGGAGTTCGGCCGGATCGCGGTCGCCGGACTCGCTGTAGAGCGTACGGGCGAGGACGACCATGAGCGGGGTGGTCAGGACCGCGGCCAGGTTCCGGTGCGCGGGTCCGGGGCAGGTACGGAGCTCCGCGAGGACCGTGTCCCAGGCGGAGCCGCGGGGTACGGCGTCGTCGCTCGCCCGGGCGGCCGGGGCCCCGCGGTCGGTGCGGGGCAGGTAGTCGGCGAGGTCCTCGGGCGTCAGGTCGGCCAGCTCGATGCAGCCCGCCCAGACCAGCGGTGCGTGCGCCGCCCGGACGGCCTCGGCGTACTCGTCGCGCCGACTCGTCAGTACGAGCGGCGCGGCTGTCGCGTTGAGAGCGTCCAGGGCGTCGCGCCGCAGCCCCTCGCCCATCTCGTCGAACCCGTCCAGGACCGGAAGCACGAGGTCGCCGTCGACCAGCGCGGCGGCCAGGGTCGCCCCGCCCGGCCCCCGGCGGGCCAGATGCGGATGGTCGCGCAGCAGCCGGCCGACCAGCCAGTCCCGCAGCGCGGTCGTCGACGGGTCCCACGACCCGACGCTGAAGACCACCGGCACGCGGCGGTGCGCGGCCGACGCCCGGGTCTCCAGGAGGTCCAGCGCCAGCCTGATGGTGAGGACGGACTTCCCCGAGCCCGCCCGCCCCAGGACGACCAGCCGCCCGGAGGGGATCCTGAGATACACCTCGGCAAGGCTGCGCAGATCCCCGTCCAGGTCCACCGCACGCGGCGGCTCACCCGGTCCGAGGCGCTGGATGTTCTCCGCCCGGTCGGTCAGTGCGGCGGGCGCCGGCGTCCACCGTACGGGCAGCGGGAACGGGTCGTGCACGCGCCGTTGGGCCTCCTCCCGGCGCCAGCGGCGCCGGACCTCCACGGCCAGTTCCTCCGCCGCCTCGGCCAGCCTCCCGTGGACGGGAAGCCGGCCGGGCACGCGCTCAGGTACTCGCTCGGGCACGCGCTCAGGTACTCGCTCGGGCGGGGCGGCCGCCGGCGCCCGCGCCGGCGCCTGCACCGGTGCCGGCCCGCGACCGGCACGGGGGTCCGCGTCGGGACCGGCGGCCGGCTCGACGGTGGCAGCGGCGGGGGAGCCGGCGAGGGTGGCCGCCAGCAGCAGACGATCCCTCTCCTCCAGGCCGAGCGCGTCCGCGAGCAGGTTGAGCGTTGCCACCCGGTGATTGGTGGACCGGTCGTTCTCCAGCCGGCGAATGGTGCGGACGCTGACCCCGGAGCGCTCGGCGACCTGCTCCTGCGTCAGGCCCGCCCGCTCGCGCAGCCGTCGTAACAGCGTTCCCACGTCCTCTGCCATCCCTCATCCCCCTGACTCACCGGTAAGAACGGCGGTGAGCCTACCTGTGGCCGCCGGTCACCAATGGCCGGGTCCCTGACCTGTCCGGCCGCCACCGCCCGGGCCAGCATCGTGAGCGGCGCCACCCCGACGGAAGGCGAGGAGCCCACGTGCCCCACCGCTGCTGGTGCGCCGAGTGCAGCTTCAAGACCCCCTGGCTCGACGAGCCCGAGGGACTCGGCCGCCTCGCCGAGCACTACGCCCTCAGACACCCCGGCACCGCCCCCCGCGGCCACATCGAGACACGCAGGGGCGGCCGGGCCACACGAACGACACCTCAAGGAGTACGAGCCATGAACGATTCCCCTCACATGCCGCGGCCGGCGGCGGCGACCGGCGCGGGCGCCCTGGGCATCGCCGCCGGTGCCGTCATCGCCGGCTTCGCGGGGCTCCTCCTGCTGCTCCTCACGGACGGCAACGGCTTCGGCCTCTTCGGCCTGCCCGTCCTGGCTCTCGGTGTAGGCCTGCTGCGCAACGGTGGCCGAGTGCTCGCCGGCAGGACCGACGCGGGCGACCGCCTGAGCCGACTGGCCCTGATCCCGGCGACCGTCTCCGGCCTGGCCATCGGCGGCATGGTCGCCGGAGCCGACTGGGACCGCGACGGGACCTTCACCCAACTTGCCGGATTCATCATCACCTTCCTCCTCTCGGCCGTCCTCATCACCCTGTGCGGCCGCCCGGAGACGAAGACCTACCTGGGCGAGTACTGAGGACGGCAGAACGGGCCGCCTGCCCGCAAGGGTGCTTGCCCGCGGCCGCGGTCCGGCGGCCGGTCTTCTACGGTTCGGCCGGTAGACGGACCGTGACGCGGAGGCCGCCGGCCGGGCGGGGGGTCAGGTCGAGGATGCCGTCGTGCGCGCGGACGATGCTGTGCACGATGGCCAGACCGAGGCCGACGCCGGCGTGCTCGTCGGTGCGTACTCGTTCCGTCCCGCGCCGGAACGGCTCGGTGAGCGTCGCCACCAGTTCCGCGGGGAGCACGCTGCCCGTGTTCTCGACGCGCAGCACGCTCGTGTCGCCGTACGCCTCGGTGCGGACGGTCACGGTGCCCCCGGCCGGGAGGTTGTGGACGACGGCGTTCTGGACGAGGTTCGTCACCATCCGCAGCAGGAGCTCCGGGGAGCCGGTGGTGCGGGGCGCGCCGCCGGTCACGTCACCGGTCACGTCGAGTGTGATCCGGCGCTGCTCGGCGAGGGGCAGCAGTGTTTCGGCGGCCTCCTCGGCGAGGAGGGAGAGGTCGACGCTCTCGCGGGTGAAGTTCCCGCGGTCGCCGCGGGAGAGCAGCAGGAGGGCCTCGGTGAGGTCGATCGCCCGGGCGTTCACGACGGACAGGCGTTCGAGGAGTTCGCGGTGGTCCCGCGCCGGGTCCTTGAGGGCGACGTCGAGGAGCGTCCGCGAGATCGCCAGTGGGGTCCGCAGTTCGTGGGAGGCGTTCGCGGCGAAGCGTTGCTGCTCGGCGACGTGGGATTCGAGCTGTTCGAGCATCGAGTCGAAGGTGTCGGCCAGTTCACGGAACTCGTCCTGGCGGCCCTCCATCCGGACCCGGTGGGACAGTGACCCCTTTCCGGCCGTACGCGCCGCGTCCGCGATCCGCGTGAGCGGTCTGAGCATGCGACCGGCGAGGACCCAGCCTCCCAGCAGACCGAACATGAGCAGGAAGAGCATCGCGGCGGCCGCGGCGGGGGCGAAGGTGCGTACGAGGAGGTAGCGGTTGGGTGAGACCCCGAGGAGGCCCTGGGAGTTGTCCGGTACGTAGCGCAGCAGGAACATCCACACCACGGCCAGCAGCAGAGCGCCGGCGACGAAGAGGAATCCGGCGTAGCTGAGGGCGAGCTTCAGCCGGGCGCTGGGCCCCGGCCGTCTACGCACCGGTGGCACCGTCGGCACCGGGCGCGGACGCGGACGCGGGAGCGGTGGGGTTCGTCGTACCGGAGTCGATCCGGTAGCCGACTCCGGGCACGGTGGCGATGACCCATGGCTCTCCGAGCCGCTTGCGCAGGGCGGACACGGTGATCCGCACGGCGTTGGTGAGCGGGTCGGCGTTCTCGTCCCAGGCCCGCTCCAGCAGATCCTCCGCGCTGACGACCCCGCCCTCGGCGGCGACGAGGACTTCCAGCACGGCGAACTGTTTGCGGGTGAGCGCCACGTACCGCCCGTCGCGGAACACCTCCCGCCGGAACGGGTCGACCCGCAGGCCCGCGATCTCGCGGACAGGCGGCCGGGCGTACGCGCGCCTGCGGTCGAGCGCCCTCAGCCGCAAAACCAGCTCCCGCAGCTCGAAGGGCTTCGTCAGATAGTCGTCGGCGCCCAGCCCGAACCCGGAGGCCTTGTCGTCGATCCGGTCGGCAGCGGTCAGCATGAGGATCGGGATACCGCTGCCGGAGGCGACGATGCGACGGGCCACCTCGTCCCCGGAGGGGCCGGGGATGTCACGGTCGAGGACCGCCAGGTCGTAGGAGTGGACACTGAGCAGTTCGAGGGCGGAGTCACCGTCACCGGCGATGTCGGCGGCAATGGCCTCCAGCCGCAGACCGTCACGAACGGCCTCCGCCAGGTAGGGCTCGTCCTCCACGATCAGTACGCGCATGCCGGAAGCCTAAGCGGCGCGCCCGGTCGCCGACGTACGCACCCACGTACGCACCGACGTACGCACCGACCTGCGCCCCGCCGCGTGCCCCGTCCTGTGCCCCGTCCGGTGCGCACCGGGGAGGCCGCCCTCATGCCGGTACGGGTGCCGGGCGGGGCGGGTCCGACGGCGTCCGCTCCGCCGTGCGCCACCAGCGGCGCGACGCCAGCGCGGCCAGCACGGCACCGGACGCGTTGACCAGGACGTCGTCGACGGAGGACACCCGGTCCAGCCACAGTACGTACTGCGCGGTTTCCACCAGGACCGAGCAGCCCGTTCCGAGCGCCAGGATCCGCGGTACGGACGCCAGCGCCGCGAACCGCACGGGGGCGAAGAACCCCAGCGACGCGAAGACCAGCAGGTTGCCCACGATCCCGAGCGGCCCCATCGTGATCAGGTCCCGGAGCGGCACCAGGCTCACCCGGCCCGGAACGACACCGGCCCCGGCGCCCGGCATCAGGATCATCCAGACCCACGGCAGCGTCCCGTGCACCATGCCCACCTCGGCCAGCGACATCCGCCACGCCGACGGGACACCGGCGGCGCGCCGTCGGCGCGCCAGGACCCACGCCACCAGCACCGCCAACGGCAGCGAGACCAACGTCATGAGCACCACACCGTTGAAGGTGTCGAAGCAGCCGTGCCACCGCCCGGCCATGCACGCCGGAACGGACATCATCAGCGGCCGCCGCAGGACGAACGCGGCGCCCGCCACGCACAGGACCGCCAGGCCGACGAGCACGATCGCGCCCGTGCGGCGCGGCGGCCGGGGCGGTGCGGACAGGGATGCGTCACGGTTCATGCCCCCATGGGACACGCGGCGCCGTTGCGGTGGCGTATGAGCTTTTCGATACACCCGCGATACACCCGTGATGAATCAGCGAGGGGCCCGGTACGGCCGCACGGCCGCACGGCCGCGCGAGCTGCTGGACCGCGCGGGCGTCCCCCGCCGACTCAGCGGCCCGTCCGGAGGCGGTTCGTCAGCGGACCCGTCCGGACAGCCAGGGCGTCAGGGAGACGCCCGGGATGTGCTCCTGGTAGGTCTCGTCGCCGGGAAGGGGGACGCAGAGCTTGTAGCCCGGCGGGAAGAACCGGCCCTTCACGAAAGCCAGTCCGCCGTAGACGGACGTCAGGAACGGCGGGACGTGGTCGCGGGGGACGTCGTGGAACTCCACGCCGTCCACCGTGATCTGCGCGTCGCCCTCGGGGAAGAGCCGGACGCTGATGGCCGGGCTGCCGTCCAGCTCCACGTACGCCTCGTGGGGCAGGGACCCGTCGGGATCGGTGACGGAGAACAGCGGCGCGGAAGTCCGCCGCGACGTCCGGTCGGCGCCGATGTCCTCGGCCACGGTCATGGCCCGTCGGTGCGCGGCGGCGACGGCCCGTACCGCGGTGACGGCCGACTCGGTGGTCGGCAGGTGGGGGTGATCCGTCATGATCCCGATGATGCCCTACCCGCCGGGACGCGGCCCCTCCCGGTGCCGTCAAACACCGCGCCGGTAGGGTCGGCCGTCCGGGCAGAGATCGGATCGGGGGGACCCATGACCGCCACGGACGTACCGCCCATCGTCCTCGTTCACGGGACGCGGTTCAGCGCGGGGCAATGGAGCCCCCAACTCAGAGTCCTGGAAGGCGACTTCCCGGTGGCCGCGGTGGACCTGCCGGGCCACGGCGCCCGCGCCGCCGAGCCCTGGAGCCTCGACGCGGCGACGGAGATCATCGCGGCCGCCACCGAGCAGCTCGATCGCGGCCCCGCCCTGGTCGTCGGGCACTCCCTCGGCGGTTACGCGGCGTTGGAGTTCGCCCGCCGTCGCCCCGAACTGCTGCGGGGCCTGGTCCTCGCGGGGGCCAGTGCCTCGACGAAGGGCGCGTGGGCGAAGCCGTACCGGTGGGTCGCCGGTCTCGTACCGCGTATCCCGGCGGACCGGCTGACCCGGTGGAACGACCGCCTGCTGCGCCGGCTCCACCCTCCCGAGGTGGTGGATGCGACCATCCGCGCCGGATACGCCTTCCACACCCTGCCGACCGCCTGGGCAGAGGTGCTCGGCCGTTTCGACGCGGATGCGATGCGGCACGTGGCGGCTCCGGTGCTCATCCTCAACGGCGAGAAGGACACCGTCTTCCGGTCCGGTGAGCGCGAGTTCGCCCGCGCGCACCCGGACGCCCGCATCGAACTGATTCCTCGGGCAGGGCACTTGGCGAACTTCGACGATCCGGAGGCGTTCACCGGGGCCGTCCGCCGCTTCGCCCTGCACCTGCCCGCACACGGCTGATCGCGCCTGATCGTCGCTGGTCGAGGCAGGTCGTGGCAGGTCGAGCAGGCCGTGGCAGGTCGCGGCTGGCCGCGTGCCGGAGCGGGAACCGGCCGGCCGAAGGCTACGCCGGGCCGATGTCGCGTACGCGTACGGTCTCCACCCAGGACGGGGGCGCGGGCGGAGCCTCCCCGACCAGCGCGGCGATCAGGCGGCAGGAAGGCGTCTCGTCCGGCCACGGCGTGTACCCGTCCGTCAGCACGACCACGATGTTCGGGCGGTCCGGCAGGGCCAGCGCGGCGCTGATGCCGACCCGCATGTCCGTACCGCCACCGCCCGCCAGCGTCACCTCACCCGCACTGCGGACCCGCGTCACGGCATGCACGTCGGCGTCGCAGGCCAGCACCGCCACCCGGTTGCCGCCGACGCCCACCTCCCGCAGGACGCCGGTGACTTCGGCGAGCGCCGCGGCGAGATCGTCCGGACCCATCGAACCCGAGGTGTCGACGACAATCGCCACCCGCGGCAGCGGCCTGCGCAGACTGGGCAGCACCACCCTGCCGCCGAGCGCCGGTGTGCGGCGCGAGGGGCGACGGTAGGTGTAGTCCACGGCGCCGGCGGCCCAGGCGGCGGCCTCGCGGACCGCTCCGGCCAGGGCCTGGCGCCAGTCGACCGTGGGTTCCAGCAGCTCCTCGGCCCAGCGGGCCCAGCCCTCGGGGACCTGGCCCCGCGTGCGCCGGTGTGCCCGTACGGCCTGGGCGGTCTGCCGCCGCAGCGCCTCCGCCTCCACCGGGCCGACCCGGGCGGGGCCGCCGTCCTCGCCCAGCTCCCAGGGCATCGGGGTGCCGTGCGCGCCGGAACCGCAGTCCGGCCCCTGCGGGGTCGGGGGGATACCCGGCAGATACGCCTCGAACAGGCCGCCGGTGGGCAGCCCGTAGAGCCGGGGCTCCATCCGGCCCTCGGGCAGCGCGAGCCCGTCGGCGAGCAGGTCGTCGTTGATCTCGCAGTCCTGGGCGATGTTGACCCGTACGTGATCGCGCTGGTCGGCGGCGGGCAGCCGCTCGGCCCGGCCGTGGTGATCGCGCAGCAGGTGCGCCACCTCGTGGATCCACACTCCGGCCAACTCGACGACCGGGGTCGCCTCGACGAAGGCGGGGGAGACGTAGCACCGCCAGTGCCGGTCGACGCCCATGGTGCCCACGCGGGCCGAGGGGACCACGGTCAGGGCGTACAGCGCGGAGGCGAGGTACGGACGGGCCTCGGCCGCCTTGTAACGGGCCGCCAGCAGCTTCGACCGGTCCAGGTCCGGAGCCGGCTTCGGATGCTGATCCGGGCGCACGGTGGCCGGACCGGAATCAGCCGCCGCCCGGCAGCGAGCCGGACAGCTGGAGCAGTTCCAGGAAGGCGTCGATGCCGGCGGGCACCGGCCAGTCGAGGTCACGCATCGCCGCGAGGTCGGCGGCGGCCCGGGCGGCGACGTCGGGCACGCCCGCGTCCACGGCCTTGGCGAGGACCGCCCAGCCCGCCTCCCACCGGGGACGGGTGAGCTCGCTCTGCACGGCCGCGACCACGGCGATCAGGAAGGCCAGCTGTCGGTCGCCGCGCTCGGGCAGGGCGAAGGCGTCCGGGTCGGCCAGCACCCGGTCCGGGTCGGGCAGGTCGAGGTGTTCGAGGTAGGACAGCAGCTCGATCCCGGCCGCTTCACCGACGGCGCCGGTGAGCGCGGCCGCCAGGGCCTCGCGGCCCGTCGACGCCGCGTAGCCGGTGGCCAGCAGCCGCAGGGCCATCTCCCAGGTACGGGGGGAGGGCCAGCCATGGCCGCGTCCGGCGGCCTCGGCCGGCATGTGGTGGACCAGGCCCGGCCGGGCGGTGAGGAAACCGGAGACGGCGCCGCGGGCACGGGCGACCGCCCCGGACGCCTTGGCGGGATCGACGGTGGGGATCGCCACCTCGGGCCAGGTGCCGGCCATGCCGCGGGCCACGGTGCGCGGGCTGTGCGTCCAGTCGAGGTGGACGAAGCGGTTGGCGAGCGGCGGGCTGAGGTGCCAGCCGTCGGCGGCGCTGGCGGGTGGATTCGCCGCGGCGACGATCCGTACCGCCGACGGAAGTTGCAGGCTGCCGACTCGCCGCTCCAGGACCACCCGCAGCAGGGCCGCCTGTACGGCGGGCGGGGCGGAGGACAACTCGTCGAAGAACAGCAGCCCGTGGCCGGTACGGGCGAGGCGCACCGCCCAGTCCGGCGGGGCCATGGGGACACCGGTGGTGGCCGGGTCGTCGCCGACGATGGGGAGCCCCGCGAAGTCGGAGGGCTCGTGGACGCTGGCGATGACGGTCTCCAGCGGTACGCCGAGCGCGGTCGCGAGCTGCTCCATGCCGGCGGACTTGCCGATGCCCGGCTCACCCCACAGCAGCACGGGCTGATTGGCCGTCACCGCCAGTGCCAGTGCCTCAAGCTGAGGGTTGGTGGCGGGTTCGGTACGGGTGGCGCCCAGCCGGGCGCCGAGGGCGTCGGCGGCGGCCAGGGCCCGGGCGGGCTGCGGCGGCCGGGCGGCACTCATGCGTCCTCGTCCTCTGCCTCGTCCTCGTCCTCGGCGTCCGCGTCGTCGTCCGCTTCGTCGGCGATCTCGTCCTCGTCCTCGTCGTCGTCCTCCCAGTCCTCGCTGTGCTCGTCGAACCAGTCGGCGCCGTTGCCGGGGAACTCCTCCTCGACGCGGTCCCGGAGGAAGGCGAGGTCGGTCCGCTTGTAGCGGCGGATCTCCTGGGACACCGACAGGTCCATCTCGTCCAGGACGTCGATCCGGGAGCCCGCTGCCAGCAGGGCCTTGACCAGCTCGACCGAACCGCCCCAGTGCACCGCGGACAGCAGCGGGGTGCGGTACGCCCTGTCCCGCGCCTCCAGGTCCAGTCCGGCCGCCAACAGCCGGGGCAGGAGCACCTCGTGGTCGAGGAGGTGGAGCGTGTGCAGCAGCCCGCGGTGGCGGCCGTCCCGGATCCGCGGGTCCACGCCCGCGTCCAGCAGTGCCACCACACCGGGGGTGTCGCCGTGCTGGGCGCGCAGGAAGAGCTCGTGCCGCTGGGCCCGCAGGCCGCGCGGCAGCCGTCCCTCGCCCGTGGTCCAGATCTGCTGCACGGCGAAACAACCCGAGACGGCGCCGCCGAACGCCCGCATGGCGCGCTCGCGTTGCTGTTCCTCGGGGGAGTGCGGTATGTCGAGTACGCCGCCGCGCGAGCGCACCTCGTGCCATCCGCCGCGACAGCGCACCCGTACCGGGTGGCCGGCCGTGTCGGGGCCGGGCGGCCCGACGACCGGGCCCGCGTCGGGGAACAGGGCGGAGGCCACCAGGGGGTGCAGCTCGCGCGGGGAGATCCGGCCCGTTCGTACCAGTTCGAGGTCGGGGAGGCGCTGCCAGGCGTACCGGGGCAGGGCCGGGAGGGGAGCCGCCTCGGCCTGCGGGACGACGCGGATCAGGAGACCGTCCGGACCGGTGTGCTCCAGGACGGCCGAGTAGGGCCAGTCGGCCCTCAGCCGGTACCGGTCGCCCGCTCCGGCCGCCACGAGCCGGGTCACCTCCGGCGCGATCCGCGTGAGGTCGACGGGCAGCTGCGCGAGGAGCGCCTCCGGGTCTGCCGGGCGCTGGTACGGCCGGGCGGGAGGAACGGTCAGGTCGCAGGTGATGCCCGCGGCCGCGTACGCGCCGACCGTGTCCCCGGCGGCCCGCAGCCCGGCGATCCGCTCGGCGAGGCCGTCCGGGTCCGGTCCGGCGAAGCGCGTGCCGAGTTCGCCGGTATGGCGGGCGTCCCAGAACGGCCGGATCGCGGTCCAGTTCTCCGGGACGAAGCCACGTCCCGTGTACTTGTTCCGCTTGATGACGACGGGCGCGCAGTGCAGGCGCAGCCGCTGCGAGGCCTCGGTCATGACGGGTGTGGTGACCGACAGGGCCGGCCCGCCGGGCCCGTCGTAGGCGGCGAGGACGATCCGCAGGTCGGGGGCGATGGTGGTGCGGCCGCCCAGGAACCGGGGCAGATGCCAGCGCAGCAGGTCCGGGGCGAAGTGCCGCAGGTCCTCCGCCACGGCCGCGGCCACGGTCGCTCCGTAGCGGGCCTCGATGTCGGGCAGTTCGAAATCGACGTCCACGGCGGCGGCCGCGCAGGCCGCCCGCCAGTCGCCGGCCAGCCGGTGCGCGGTGGCCTGCTCGATCATCCAGCCGGGTACGGCGTAGCGGCGGATCCGCTGCCAGGCCGGGCCGTCCTCCGCCCGGAAGCCGCCGGCCGGTTCCGCGTTCGCAGGGCTCATCGGTACACGCTGCCGATGGCCCGCACGTCGGGGTGGGCGGCCCGGGCGGGGCGGAGCCGTTCGCTGAAGGAGCGCTTCACCCGGCGGGGGAGTCCGGGCCCCAGACCGACGTACTCCAACGGGCTGTCGTCGTGCACGGCGGCGAGCAGGCCCTTGGCGCCGCGCCCGGTCAGACCGGTGTGGCGCAGTTCCAGCCGCCGCAGGGGGCTGCCGGGGAGGGCGGCGGCCAGGGCGTACGCCCCTTCGTCGCCGGGGTGGTTGCCGGGGGCCCCGAGGCTGCGCTCGGACAGGGTCCGGCCGAGGTCGAGGGCCTCGATGCCGCCGAGGGAGGCGGCAAGGGCGTGGGCTCCGGCGGCGCCGATGCCGTTGCCGCCGAGCCCGAGGCGGACCGGGTGCGCGGCGTCGGCCGCGGCGGCGGCGAGGATCGCGGTGCCCTCGTCGCCGAGGTGGTTGGCGGGGGCGTACAGCTCGCGGACGCCGGCATCGCGGATCAGGGCGGCCAGCAAGGGGGCGGCGGTGGGGCCGAGGCCGTTGCCGCCGAGGAAGAGCCGTTCCAGGGGCTGTTCGCGCTCCAGCAGGGCGTCGAGCAGGAGGCGTATGCCGTCGGCGCCGATCCCGGTGTTGACGAGGTCGAGGGTGCGCAGGGCGGTGTTGCGGCGCAGCAGCGCGGCCAGGGTGCGGGCGCCGTCGGCGAAGAGCGGATTGCGCTTGAGCCAGAGGGCGCGGACGGTGGTGTCGTCGGCGAGCGCTCCGGCGAGTGAGCCGAGGCCGTCGGGGCCGATCCGGTTGCAGCCGAGGTAGAGGGTGCGCAGCCCGTGGCCCCCGGTGGTGTGGCCGCCGGTGGTGCGGCCGTTGGCGGCGAGGGCGTCGGCCAGGGTGCGGGCGCCCGTGTCGCCGATGGCGTTGGTGCCGAGGAGCAGGTGGGTGGCGTGCGGGGAGGCTGCGGCGGCCGGCAGCAGCCGTGCGGCGCCGGCCGGTCCGAGGCCCTGCTTGCACAGGTCGACGCGGCCGTCGGTGCGCAGGGTGCCGAGCGGGAAGGTCTCGTCGGTCTCGACGGGGCGGTCCGCGGCGAGCCGGGCGAGCAGCGGGTCGAGGCCCGCCGGGTCGGCCGGTGGCAGATCGGGGTGCTCGATCGCGGGGCACCGTACGGGTGTCGGCTGTGTCATCACCACTCCACCGGTTTCCTTCGCCGGTGCCCGGCGTCCATCACGACTTGAAGAGACGAATACTGCTCAGATATTGCTCAAGAAGACGCAAGACCGGTCGGATTCGAACCGACGTCCTCCAGCTTGATGCTTGGGCGCGACGACCTCTGCGCTACGGCCTTGCTGTCGGCGATCATACCCATACGGTGGCTGAAAATCGATCACCAGTTTGGGTGGGCGGGTGTGAGGGCCGGTGGAGAGGGGGAGAAGGTCTAACCGGACGCGTCGGTGGTGGAGTTGAGCCAGTCATGGCGGCTGTGGCCGGTGTGCCTGGTGGGGGTCACGGCCGCTATGTAATGTCACATTGCATGATGTTCTTACGTCGTGCGGCATCGGCCGCAGCCCTCCTCGCCACCGTCCTTCCCGTGGCGGTCGCCTCGCCCGCGCACGCCACCGCCGACGGCCCGTCCGCCTGCCGCCCCCCGGCGTCCGTACCGCTCGACGCCGAACAGTCGCGGCTCGCGGACCCCCGTACCACCGCCCTCGTCGAGCGGGCCGGTTTCGCGGACTTCGTCCGGAAATTCCCCGCCGCCCTCTGCACCACACGCAGCCGCGCCGAGGCCGAACGGCTCCTCGCATCCTGGGGCCATGCCCTCTGGCAGGCCTCCGTCCGCCGGGCCCAGGGGCAGCGCCCCGGCGGCGACCTCGCCCCCGGGGACGACCGGCCGCTGTACTGGGCGCGACTCGGCATGACCGCCGCACTCGCCCGCTGGCAGCCGCAGTTCACCGTGGACCGGGCGACGCTCCGATCCCGCTTCGAGGACGCTTCCCGAGGCCTCACCGACAACGCCTTCCGGACGGCGCCCGGCGTACGGAGGATCTTCATCAGCGGCTTCGACCCCTTCGGGCTCGACGCGGAAATCCGCCGCGCCAACCCGTCCGGCTCGGCCGCCCTCCAGCTCAACGGACGGCGTGTCACGCTCGCCGACGGCAGTCAGGCCGAGATCCGCGCCGTGGTCCTGCCCGTGCGGTACGCCGACTTCGACGCCGGCATGGTCGAGCGGGCCTTCGCCCCGCACCTGGCCGCCGGACCCGCCGCGGCCGACATCATCACCACCGTCAGCCAGGGCTACCCCGGCATCTTCACCCTGGAGGACTGGGCGGGGCGGGCGCGGTCCGCCGACCCGTACCCCGACAACGCCGACGCCCTCTCCGGCGGCACCCGGGAACGCCCGGTCACGGCCCCCGGCCTCGGCCCGGGCCCGGAGTTCATCCGCACCACGCTGCCCGCCGACGCGGTCACCGCCGCCGTACAGACCCCGTACCCGGTCCTCCTCAACCGCAAGGTGACCGAGATCCCGGCGGGCGGCACGGCTCCCGTCGACCGGGCCGACGGCCCGACGCCCGGCTCACGCGCCGTGGCCGGCGGCGGAGGCGGCTACCTGTCCAACGAGGTCGCCTACCGCTCCAACCGGCTGCGCGCCGAACTCGCCCCGCACCTGCCCGGCGGCCACCTCCACACCCCGGTGCTCACCGGACTGCCGGCCGATCCCCAGCTCCTGACCGGCCCCGAGTTCGAACGCAACGAGAGCGCCATCACGG
This sequence comes from Streptomyces yangpuensis, assembly GCF_024666385.1. Taxonomy (NCBI): domain Bacteria; kingdom Bacillati; phylum Actinomycetota; class Actinomycetes; order Kitasatosporales; family Streptomycetaceae; genus Streptomyces; species Streptomyces yangpuensis. Next base: position 40,275 of record NZ_CP102514.1, on the reverse strand, counting down.
CAGAGATCCGCGCCGTCCTCCAACACGCCGCCGTACGACGGTAGTCACCGCCCCGCCTGCGGTGCGTCACCCCGCCATGGGGCAGGATGGCAGCCTGTTCCGGATGCGTGCACACGCCCGAACGCGCCCTACAGCACGACGAACTGACAGGTGACAAGGTGACGACACACCTCATACGACGGCCGGCGGCACCCGCCACCACCCCCACGGGCCGGCGCCGCGCAGGGGAGGGGGTCCGTTGAACCGGGACCTCGTCCTGCACGACTGGCTCGTCGCCGGTATCGCCCTGGCGGCGGGCGCCGCGGCCGGGCTGCTGCTGCGCACACTCCTGCGGTGGCTGGCCCGGCACGCCGAGCGCACCCGCTGGCGGGGCGACGACATCATCGTCGACGCACTGCGCACGATCGCCCCGGGCGCCGCCCTCATCGCGGGCGCCGCGGTGGCCGCCGGCACCCTGCCGCTCACGGCGCGCATCTCGGGCTTCGTGAACCAGTCCCTGACCGCGCTGCTCATCCTCATCGCCACGCTCAGCACGGCGCGGGTCGTCGCCGGCCTCGTCCAGTCGATGGCGGGAACGCGCACCGGTGTGGCCGCCTCGGCGTCCATCTTCGTCAACATCACGCGCATCGTGGTCCTCGTGATGGGCGTCCTCGTCGCCCTGGAGACCCTCGGCGTGTCCATCGCGCCCCTGGTCACCGCCCTGGGAGTGGGCGGCCTGGCGGTGGCCCTGGCACTCCAGGACACCCTCGCCAACCTCTTCGCCGGGGTGCACATCCTCGCCTCCAAGACCGTGCAGCCCGGTGACTACATCCGGCTCACCAGCGGCGAGGAGGGATACGTCGTCGACATCAACTGGCGCAACACCGTGGTGCGCAACCTCTCCAACAACCTGGTCATCATCCCCAACGCGCGTCTCGCCCGCACGAACATGACCAACTTCACCCAGCCGGAAGCGCAGTTCTCGATCCTCGTCCAGGTGGGAGTGGGCTACGAGAGCGACCTTGAGCACGTCGAGCGGGTGACCCTGGAGGTCGTCGACGGAGTGATGGCCGACATCAACGGCGCGGTCCCCGACCACGAAGGCGCCGTCCGCTTCCACACGTTCGCGGACTCCCGCATCAACTTCACCGTCATCCTGGGCGTCGGCGAGTTCAGCGACCAGTACCGGATCAAACACGAGTTCATCAAACGCCTGCACCGCCGCTTCCGCGCCGAGGGCATCTCGATCCCGGCCCCGACCCACACGATCGCCCTCCAGCGGGACGAACTCCCGGCCTCGCCCGCCTCCTCCGCGCCCGTCCCCCACCAGCGCACGACGTCACCGTCGATCCTCACGGACAGCGACCGCTGAGACACCGCCCCCGGTCTTCGCGGAACCTCCACGCGCCGGCATGTCAGGGCAACGGCCTCCGCGCCTCACCGACACCTCCCTCCACGAGGTACTGCGCCTCCTGGAGGCAGGCGAGCGCATGCCGCCGGCCCGCGGCCTCGCGGAACGCCTGCCCAAGGGGTCCGCGACGACGGGGAGCCGTCGGCCGTCCTCGCCGAGGCCCTCCTGGCCCTCGTCCGCACCGTCGGCTCAGTCGCGGTGATCAGCCCCCCACCGGGACCCGGCCCCACCGGGCCCCGTCCCGGCTCGCGCGGGCCGCCCGATCGCGGTTTCGTGGTGACAGGGGCGTGTGCAGCGATGCGGCGGCATCGACCGCCGGACCGAGCCCTCGCCGTGACCGAGGAGGGCGGAGCATGTCCGCACCAGGTCCCACCACCAGCCGTCGGCGCCGTGCCGCGGTCCTGACCGCGGCGCTGGCCTGCTCGGCACTGCTCACCGGGCCCGGCCCCGCCGCGGCAGGCAGCCCGCCCGACGCGCCGACGCCCCGGCCGGCCGCGCCCACGGCACCCGTACCCCCCTCGCCGTCACCCTCGGTGGCCGTACCGCGGCTGGACTGGAGTCCGTGCAGACCCGGCAGCCCGTGGGACTGCGCCACGGCGAAGGTGCCGCTCGACCACGCCGCCCCCGCCGGCCGCACCATCGACCTGGCCGTCGTACGCCGCCAGGCCACCGACCCCGCCCGGCGCATCGGCACCCTGTTCGTGAACCCCGGCGGTCCCGGAGGCCCCGGGACCGTACAGGTTCCGCAGAACTACGATGCCTTCCCCGAGGAACTGCGGGAACGGTTCGACATCGTCAGCTGGGACCCGCGCGGGATCGGCAGCAGCACGGCCGTGAACTGCTTCGACACCACCGACGAGGCCAGGGCCTGGGCGGCCCGCCCACCCGCCGGCTTCCCGGTCGGCGCCCAGCAGCGCAAGGCCTGGACCGATGCCTACGACGACCTCGGCCGACGCTGCGAGAAGCGCGACCCCGACCTGCTGCGCCACGTGTCGACCGCCGACACCGCCCGGGACCTCGACCTGCTCCGCCGCTCGGTCGGCGAGCGCCGGCTGAACTACCTCGGCGTCTCCTACGGCACGATCCTCGGCGCCACCTACGCCAACCTCTTCCCCGGCAACGTCCGCGCCATGGTCCTCGACAGCAACATCGCCCCCCGGGCCTGGACCGGTGACCCCGCACAGGACGATCCCCGCACCACGACCCTCCTGCGCATGGGCTCGGACCGCACCGCCGCGGCCACCCTGGACCGGTTCCTCACGCTGTGCGGATCGGCGCCGACGGCCCGCTGCGCCTTCTCGGCGGGCAGTCCCGAGGCCACCCGCGAGAAGTTCGACCGGCTGATGCAGCAGTTGCGGGAGCGCCCGATCGGCTCGTGGACGTACGCCAGGACGGTCGCCGACACGGTGAACTCCCTCTACATCGTCGACCCCGGCTGGACCGCTCTCGCGAGCCGGCTCCAGGAGCTGTCGCAGGGCCGGGCCCCCGAGCCCCCGGTGTACCCGCCGCCACCCCCGGTCGCCGAGCCGAACCCGTACCTGGGGGACGAGCAGGCGGCCGCCGTGTGGTGCGCCGACAGCCCCAACCCGCGCGACCCCGCCGCGTACCAGCGCCTGGAGGAGGACAGCGCCCGCCGGGCGGGCGACGCGGGACGCTTCTGGACGTGGGCGGCGGAGCCGTGCGCCACCTGGCCGGCGCGGGCCGCCGCCGGGTACGACGGCCCGTGGAACACCCCCACGGCCCGCCCCGTCCTGGTGATCGGAACCCGGTACGACCCCTCCACCCCCTACACCGGCGCCCAGGCCATGGCCGCCGAGCTGGCCGACGCCCGTCTGCTCACCAACGACGGGTACGGGCACACCGCGCTGTTCAACAACGGCAGCAGGTGCATCAGCGCGTACGAGAGCCGCTACTTCGTCGACGGCACCCTCCCGCCCCCCGGTACGGTCTGCCGCGCGGACCGTACCCCCTTCTCCTGACGGGCGGGGAACGCGGCGCCCGCCCGTCAGGCACCGCCCAGCCACCCCATACCCACCGTCGTACCGGCGTCGGCACGCGTCCCCTGCTACGCACCCGGTCCTGGAACTCCCGGTGCCCATTCTGACCCCCGGGCCATAAACCGGGCACCGTGAACCACTGTCGTATCGGTGACCTCATCAGGCATGAATCCCTTGAGGCCGAGGCGCACCCCCGCCGTTGTTTTCGGTCAATGCCCGGCGACCGTACCGGAGTTGTTGACCGCTCAACCTCCTGGACGCTGCTGGTCGCGCGGGTGGCCGCGCCCCGGGCGGGCCGCAGGGTCGCATTCTTGCGCTGGTCGGCGGCGCGGCGGAATAAGGCCCTTTACGGCAGGACGGACAACGGGAAAGCTGTAGCACGGCAGCAGCCCACCGATAGTGTTCGCGGCGACCGCAAGAAATACGGCCGCCGGTCGGTGGAGAAACCGGCGGAAATTCCTGCACTTCTCATTCTGATTCTGATCCTGATTCGGGAGCCTGGGAATTCGCGGGACCCGGCCCCTCCAGGCGCGCCCACCGGCAGGCGCACAAAGACATCTAACCCCGCGCGCTCCTGTGCGCTTCTTTTCTGCGCCGGTTGACACCATCCGGTGACGCAATGACACCGTGCGCTTCGTCGCACCCAGTGACGTCCGTCCGGCACGGCCGATACGTTCTTCGTTACCGAAGGCATATTCCAACCAGCGGTCCTCGCCGTTGAGAGGGACAGGCATGACGAGCCACGCAACCGAAGTCGACCTCGAAGAGCTGCTCCGCCGGGCGCTGGACGCCTCCGGTACGGGCCCGCGCTGGACCACCGACGCGGACGAGATGTGGTGCCGCCTCACCCCCCTGACCGCCACGCAACGCGATCAGGGATGGAAGCTGCACGTGTCGGCGACGTCCGCCTCCGCGCCCGCCGTCCTCGCCAGATCCTTGGACGTGCTGCTGCAGGAGGACTCGGCGTTCAAGTTCGCCCGGTCCCTGGAGAAGGTGGGAGCGCTCAACTCCCGTGCCACACCGCGGGGGAGCTCCGGCAAGTTCATCACCGTCTACCCCCGCTCGGACACCGACGCGGCCCGCATCGCCCTGGAGCTGCACAAGGCCACGGCGGGGCTGGCCGGTCCCCGGATCCTGTCGGACCAGACCTACGCCGTGAACAGTCTGGTGCACTACCGCTACGGGGCCTTCGTCGGCCGCCGGCGGCTCTCGGACGACGGTCTGCTGGTGTGGTTCATCGAGGACCCCGACGGCAACCCCGTCGAGGACAAGCGCACCGGCCAGTACTCCCCGCCCTCCTGGGCCGTCAGCCCTTTCCCCGCCTCGGTCCCCGCACCGCCCCGCCAGGGGAAGGAGGCGGGCGGGCCGGTACTGCTCGGCGGCCGCTTCTCGGTCCGCGAGGCCATCCGCCACACCAACAAGGGCGGTGTCTACCGCGGTACGGACGTCACCACGGGCGCACCCGTGGTCATCAAGGAGGCCCGGCCGCACGTGGAGGCCGACGCGTCCGGATCCGACGTACGGGACTGGCTGCGCGCCGAGGCGAGGACCCTGGAGCAGCTGGCCGGCACGGGCCTGGCACCGGAGGCCCTCGCGATGTTCGAACATGCCGGACACCTGTTCCTGGCCCAGGAGGAGATACCCGGCGTGCCCCTGCGCAACTGGGTCGCGGAGCACTTCCGCGACGCCGGGAGCGCGCGGTACCGTATCGACGCCCTGGCCCAGGCGGCCCGCCTGGTCGACCTCGTCGCCGCGGCCCACGCCCACGGCTGCGTCCTGCGGGACTTCACCCCCGGCAACATCATGGTCCGGCCGGACGGCGAACTGCGCCTCATAGACCTGGAACTCGCCGTCATGGGCGACGACACCGCCCTCCCGACGACGGTCGGAACCCCCGGCTTCAGCGCCCCCGAGCGCCTGCAGGACGCACCGGTCTCGCCGACCGCCGACTACTACAGCCTCGGCGCCACCGTGTGCTTCGTCCTCGCCGGGAAGGTCCCCAACCTGCTGCCGGAGGAGCCCGCCACCAGGCCCCCGGAGGAGCGGCTCGCCGCATGGCTGGCCGCCTGCGACGCGACGCTCGACCTCCCGGACGCACTGCGCGGGACCATCCTCGGGCTGATGAGGGACGACCCCGCCGAGAGGTGGGACCCCGCCAGGGCCGGCGAGGCGCTGCGCCGCACGGAACGGGAGCTCCCGCCCCACCGCGGCGCCACCGGCCGCCGCACCGGCTCGGACGACGACGGGACGCAGACCGCCGTGGCGGGCATCGTGGAGCACCTCGTCGACGCGATGACCCCGCACGACGACAAGCGGCTCTGGCCCGTCTCCACCATGGCGGGGGAGACCGACCCGTGCACCGTCCAGCAGGGTGCGGCCGGCGTACTGGCCGTCCTGACCCAGTACTTCGAGGCCACCGGTGACCCGCGCCTGCCGGAGGCGATGGCCACCGCGGGCCACTGGACAGCGGCCCGCACCGACCTGGAATCCGTACGTTCCGGCCTGCACTTCGGCGGCCGCGGCACCGCCTGGGCGCTGTACGACGCCGGACACGCCCTCGGCGACGGCGCCCTCATGGACCACGCCCTGGCCCTCGCCCTCGCGCCACAGGTGCCGACGCCCAGCCATGACATCACCCATGGCTCCGCGGGCGGCGGACTCGCCGCCGCCCACCTGTGGCACCGCACCAAGGACCCGCGCCTGGCCGAGCTGGTCGTCGACGCCGCCGACCGGCTGGCCTCGGCCGCGCGGCGCGAGCCGTCCGGGGTGAGCTGGCCGGTTCCCGCGGAGGCAGTCTCCGAGGAGGCGGGCAAACGCTACCTGGGCTTCGCGCACGGAACAGCGGGCATCGGCTGCTTCCTCCTCGCCGCCGCGACCGTCGCGGACCGGCCCGAGTACACCGAGCTGGCGGTCGCGGCGGGCGAACACCTGGTGGCCCATGCCGTGCTCGTCGGCGAGGCCGCCCAGTGGCCGGCGCAGGCGACGGACCCGCCCACAGCCCCGTACTGGTGCCACGGCTCGGCCGGCATCGGCACCTTCCTCGTACGGCTCTGGCAGGCCACCGGGGACGACCGCTACGGCGACCTCGCCCACCGCGCGGCGCACGCCGTCGTCGAACGCGCCTCCCGCGCGGCCCTCACCCAATGCCACGGACTCGCCGGCAACGGCGACTTCCTCCTCGACATGGCCGACGCCACGGGGGAACCGTCGTACCGCACCATGGCCGAACACCTGGCCCGACTCGTCGTCGCCGAACGGGCCCACCGATCCCGCCACGTCGTCTTCCCCAACGAGTACGGGGACGTATCGACGAGCTGGAGCGACGGATCCGCAGGAATCCTGGCCTTCCTCCTGCGCATCCGCCACACAGGACCCCGGCGCTGGATGATCTGATCCGGCAGCCGGTTTGAGCGGCAGGGACCCTGCTGCCACGTCACAGAGAAGGAGAAAGTCATGGAGAACCGCGACCTCGAACTGCTGGCTCACCTGCACGCCCTTCCGGAGACCGACCCGGTCGGCGTCGACGGAGCCCCGTTCGCCGCGACCTGTGAGTGCGTCGGCCTGCTGACGCTGCTCAACACCGTCTGTGTGGGCATCAGCTGCGCCTGACCCCTACCACGGGCCCCCATCGGGCACCGGACACCGCAGGGGGAACACCGGATGTTCCCCCTGCGGAACCGGGCCGGAGCCGACACGAGCAGGGCCCGACAACCTCCGGCCGGTGGCTGCCCCGCAGCAGCCACCGGCCGGAGCACCACCCGACCCATACCCGGCGAACACCCGTACGTACACACCGAGTCCGCAGAAGAAACCCCGCAGACGAGGACCGACCATGAAGCCGCACGCCGGTGACGACGCCCCCGCTCGGGCCCTCCTCCTGACCGCCACACCCGAGGACCCGGACAGCAACCGGTCCGCGCCCGAACCGGCGTACGCCATCAGCACCCGCGACCTCGTCAAGAGCTACCCGGGCCCGGACGGCACCGCCGTCCACGCCGTCCGCGGCCTGGACCTGGACGTCAGCCAGGGCGAGACCTTCGCCTTCCTCGGCCCGAACGGCGCCGGCAAGTCCACCACCATCGCCATGCTGTGCGCCCTGGCCCGCCCCACCGCGGGACGAGCCGTCGTGGCCGGCACCGACGTCGTCGCCCGGCCCGACCGCGTGCGCCGAAACGTGGGCATGCTCTTCCAGCACAGCGCCCTGGACCCGGACCTGACGGCCGAACAGAACCTGTACATCCACACCCGCCTCTACGGCATGGGCCGCCGCCACGCCCGCCGCCGCGTCGGCGAGACGCTGGAGGCGGTCGCACTCACCGACCGCCGGCGCTCCCCGGTCCGCACCCTGTCGGGCGGCATGCGCCGACGCCTGGAGATCGCCCGCGGCCTGCTGCACGAGCCCCGCATCCTCTTCCTGGACGAGCCGACCACCGGACTCGACCCGCACGCCCGCGCCCAGGTCTGGGACCACCTGCGCACCCTGCGCGAACGGCACGGCACCACGCTCTTCGTCACCACCCACTACCTGGAGGAGGCGGAGAACTGCGACCGCCTCGCCATCATCGACGCAGGCCGGCTGGTCGCGCAGGGCACACCCTTCGCCCTGAGGGCCGCGATCGGCGACGACCGGGTGGTGCTGCGCACCGGCGACGACACGACGGCCCGACAGGTCGTCCACGAGACCGCTCCGCCGGGCACCGCCCTCACCCTGGACGCCGACGGCCTCTGCCTGCGCGTACCCGACGGAAGCGCCTGGATCCCCCGCCTGTGCGCGGCGCTGGAGGCCCACGGGATCCCCGTACGGGCCGCGTCCGCGACCCCGCCCACCCTCGACGACGTCTTCTTCCACCACACCGGCCGCAGCATCACCACGGCACGGCCCCCGCAGCCGGAAACCGGGAAGGACGCATGACCGCACCCGAACCCGCCCCCGTGCGAACCCCCGAGCACCGGGAAGCGGGCACTTCCGCGCCCCCCGCGACCCCGGACCCCGCCGCGACCCCTGACACCCCCGGCCGCGAGCCGACCCGGCTGCGGCGTGAACTGCGCGCGGTCCACGCCCTGGTCCACCGCGACCTGCTGCGCCTGTCCGCCCAGCCCACGCATACCGCCCTCATGCTGCTCCAGCCGGTTCTGTACCTCCTCATCCTCGGCGGCGGGCTGGCCGCTCTGATCCCCACCTCGACGCTCGGCGTCGGCTATCAGACCTACCTCTTCCCCGGCATGCTGATGATGACGGTCCAGACGCCGGCCATCATGGTCGGCATCCGCCTGATCACCGACCGGCAGAGCGGCTACCTGCGCGAGCTCCTCATGGCCCCGGTCAGCCGCACCACCCTGCTCCTGGGCAGCTGCGCCGGAGGCACGACCGTCGCCGCGGTGCAGGGCGCGGTACTCCTCGCCATGGCCGGAGCCGTGGGCCTGCCCTACGATCCGCTGCTCCTGGCGCTGCTCATGGCCGGCATGATCCTGGCCTCGTTCACCATCACCGCCCTGTCCCTGGCCCTGGCCGTGAGTCTCCAACGCGCCGAGGTCTTCCACATGTTGCTCGGCGTCGTGATGATGCCCCTGCTGTTCCTGTCCGGCGGGTTCTTCCCGCTCGACAGCCTGCCGGGCTGGGCCCGCTCCCTGGCCGCCGTGAATCCGATCGCGTACGGGGTGGACCTGCTCCGCCGCTCCATCACGCTCCGGCTGCCGGACCGGGCCACCGCGGCGGGCATCGAGTGGTTCGGCAGCCGCCCCCCGCTGGCCCTCGAAGCCGCGGCCTTCCTGGCGACCGGAGCCCTGGCACTCCTCTGGGCGGCTCACCGCTTCAAGCGCCCCGACTGAGACGGCCCCCGTAACAGACTGTCACCGTCCGGACCGCACAGCCCCCTACTCCCGGAAATGCGTTCCGGAGAACGGCCGACATCGAATATCCGTCCCCCTCGGAGCGGTATTGTGTTAGCCGATACTTTCTGCATCTCCCCGCGCGCCGAGTCCATGCCGCTACGGAAGGACAGTCTCCGCGCGGTGTCGTGAAGATGTCTCACGCATGTCCGAGAATGAGCGACATTCCCGCACGCGTTCGACCCGAATTCATCCCGTCCCCCCTTGTTCGCATGGCGCGAGGAGGGTAAGTGACCCGAATCCCCGGCGATTCGGAAGCAGCGCGCCGGCGGTCACAGGAAGCGGCGGAGTGGGCGCGTCGAGAGTTCTCGGGCGCGTTGGAGGACGGAGCGGCGGCGCCAGCGCTCCGGGGCGATGCGGGTGCTGGCCCGGAGGTCCTGGTCGTAGTGCTCGTCGAGGGTGCGGGTGACGGCCGGGTCCATGACGGCGAGCATGACCTCCTCGTCGTGGTCGAGGGAGCGCCGGTTGAAATTCGACGAGCCGATGAGGGAGACCACCCCGTCCATCGTCATGATCTTGGCGTGCATCATCGTGGGCCGGTACTGGTGGATGCGCACGCCCGCGGCGGTCAGGGCCTCGTAGTGGTGCTGGCCCGCCAGTTGGCACACCCGCTTGTCGGTGTGCGGGCCGGGCAGCAGGATCTCGACGCCGACGCCCCGGCGGGCGGTGGCGGACAAGAGCTCGACGAAGTAGTCGTCGGGGGCGAAGTACGCGGTCGCCAGGCGTACGCGCTCCTCCGCCGATTCCAGGACGACCCTCATCAGCGTCTGCATGTCCTGCCACCCGAAGGCGGCCGAGCCGCGCACCACCTGGACGACAGCGGAGCCGGCCGGCTCGTGATCCACGAAACGGTCGCGGTCGTCGAAGAGTTCGGGATGGCACTCCGCCCAGTTCTGGGCGAACGCCGCCGCGATCCCGTCGACCGCCGGCCCGCGGACCTCGGCGTGCGTGTCCCGCCACTCGTTCGGGTTGCGGGCGTCCCCGCACCACTCCTCCGCGATGCCGACGCCGCCCGTGAAGGCGGTCCGTTCGTCGACCACGAGGACCTTGCGGTGACAGCGGTGGTTCTGCTTGAGCGGGGAGAGGAAGACGGGTCTGCGGAACCACGCCACGTCCACCCCGGCCGTGCTCATCCTGTCCAGCAGGTCCTGCTCGATCAGACGGCTGCCGAAGCCGTCCAGCAGCAGCCGTACGCGTACGCCGTGGCGCGCCCGTTCGGCGAGGGCCTCGGCGAACCGGCGGGCGATGTCGCCCTTCCAGTAGACGAAGGTCATCATGTCGACGGTGTGCCGGGCGGAGGAGACGGCGTCCAGCATCGCGGTGAAGATCTCGTCGCCGTTGCGCAGCGGACGTACGGAGTTCCCCTCCGTCGCGGCGATGCCGATCAGGCGCTCCAGTCGCCGGCGGATACGCCGAATGCGCTCGTCCGCGCCGGCGGTGAGCGCGGCCCGGTCGTCGGTGCCGGCCGCGCGCTGCGGATCGGTTCCCGTGCCGAGAGGCTCGGTCCCCTCGGCGGGGGTGGCGTCGGTGTCGGTGGTCGTCATGACGAGGCTCCTCGGGCGGGGGCGGACGGGGACGGTGCGGGGTCGCCGGCGCCGGACTCCCACGGGGCAGGCGCCCGGAGGTCGGTCCAGGCCGCCAGAGCTTCGCCGTCCACGCGGACGATCCCGCAGGCGTCGGCGTACTCGGCGGCCGGCGCGGTGAAGGAACTGGTCGTCACGATGACGGCGACGTCGGCTTCATGGACCGCGAAGCAGGTTCCGCCGAAGCGCTGGAGGTCCTGCGAGCCGACCCGGTTGTCCTCGGCGTAGTGCTTGCACTGGAGCACCACCCGGCGCCCGTCCGCCGTTGTCGCGAGGACGTCCGCGCCGAGGTCGCCCGCGCCGCCCACCACCTCCACCGAGGTGCAGCCGTCCCGTGCGCACAGGGCGGCCACCGTGTGTTCAAAACCGTCGGCGTCGACCGCGGCGTGGTCGAGGGCCTCACCCCCGACGTCCGGCAGGTCCGCCGGCGGCTCCGCGCGCCTTGAGGGCCGTACGGGACGGACCCGGCGCCGGCCGGGAGCCAGGCTCCACCGTGCCATGAGCGAACCGGCCACCAGCACGATCAGGATGGCGACCGGAGCGAGCGGGAGCCCGCCCCCGCTGCCCGGAGCGGCCTTCACGAAGGCCGCCACGCCTGCGACGGCGATGCCGAGCAGCCCGAGCGCGAGCACCGCGTCGCGTCCCAGGGACCCTGAGCCGCGTACGGACGCGGGCGCGTCCTCCTCAGGTGTGGTCATCAGCGTTCCCCCTCCCGCCCCGGCACACCGGCCCCGGCCGCGCCCGGGATCGGAGCGCGGGCCGCGGCTGACGCCGAAGCCTGTTCGACGCCCGTATGGCCGGGATTGCGGTTCTCAAACCGGTGGGGGACGGGTTCCGGTCGCGGTGCCCCGGGTCAGCCCTGGCGAGGCGGGACGATCATGACCGTGCCCTCCGCCACGCTGGGGGCGGTGGCGAAGGCCAGTTCGGCACCGGTGAGTTCCAGCAGCCGGGCCAGCCGTCTGGGGACGGTCCCCGCCAGGACCACCGGCCTGTCCAGCGCCGGTTGCAGCAGGACACTGAGCGCGGTGGAGTCGACGAAGGTCACCCCGGCCACGTCCAGCACGAACCGGGCGACACCGGGCGCCGCGGGATCCATGGCCGTCCGCAGATCGGCCACGTTGTCCATGTCGAACTCGCCCGCCATCACCACGATGCGCACGTCCCCGTCGGACCGGGTCTCGACGTGGCTGCGCGCCTCGGCGTTCTGCGTGTCCATGCTGTTCACGTCTGCCTTCCCCACATTTCCGTTCGCATTGCCGAAACCACCTTCCGGCCGTCCCGTCACGGGCCGGCCACCGCCCTCACCGCGTACGGGGCAACTTGACCACGGTGACGAAGAAGTCGTCGATCTGCTGGATCGCCCGGATGAACTGGTCGAGGTCCACCGGCTTGGTCACATAGGCGTTGGCGTGCAGCTTGTAGCTGCGCAGGATGTCCTCCTCGGCGGCCGAGGTGGTGAGCACGACCACGGGGATGTGGCTCAGGTCCGGGTCCGTCTTGATCTGTTCGAGGACCTGCCGTCCGTCGTACTTGGGCAGGTTCAGGTCGAGCAGGATCAGGTCGGGGCGGGGGGCGTCGACGTGCGCGCCGCGGCGGTACAGGAAGTCCAGGGCCTCCAGGCCGTCCCGCACGACGTGCAGCACGTTCCCGATCTTGTTGTCCTCGAAGGCCTCCCGGGTCATCAGCTCGTCGCCCGCGTCGTCCTCGACCAGCAGGACTTCGGCGGGGGTGGCCTGGGGCCGGTCTGCGGGGGTGCTCATCGGACGGTTCCTTCGGTGGGTTCGAGTGCAGGGGCAGGTGCGAGTACGGGGACGGGCGCCGCGGCATCGGTGTCGGCATCGGTGCCGGCGGCGGCTTCGGTATCGGCGTCGGCATCGGCATCGGTGCCGGCGACCGGCAGGGTGAAGACGATCCGGGTCCCGTCGCTGTAATCGGTGTCGATCCGGATGCGCCCGCCCGCGTGTTCGACGATCTTCTTGCAGAGCGAGAGTCCTATGCCGGTGCCGCCATAGCTCTCCCGGCCGTGCAGCCGCTGGAAGATGACGAAGACCTTCTCGGCGAACTCGGCCGGCACGCCGATGCCGTTGTCCGTGACGGTGAACGTGTGGAAGCCCGGCTCCGCGCCGGGACCGTCCACCAGGGCCACCTCGACGCGCGGAGCACGGTCGGGCGAGCGGAACTTGACGGCGTTGCCCACCAGGTTCTGCCACAGCATCGTCAGGAGCGTCGGGTCGCCCACCACGTCCGGGAGCCGCTCGGGCCGCGCGATCTCCGCGCCGCTCTCCTCCACCGCGGTGCCCAGATTGCGCAGCGCCCGGTCCAGAGGGCCGTTCATCGCGACGGTCTCGCGCGCGTCCTGTACGCGGCCCACCCGGGAGAAGGTCAGCAGGTCGTTGATGAGCACCTGCATCCGCTTGGCGCCGTCGACGGCGAAGCCGATGTACTGCACCCCGCGCTCGTCCAGCCGGTCCCCGTAGCGCTTCTCCAGCAGCTGGCAGAAGGAGGCCACCTTGCGCAGCGGCTCCTGGAGGTCGTGCGAGGCCACGTACGCGAACTGTTCCAGCTCCGCGTTGGAGCGGCGCAGCTCCACAGCCTGCGCGTCCAGTTCGACGGCGATGCGGTCGAGCCGCTCGGCATTGCGCCGTGAGGCCTTCAGCTCGGCCACGGTCCGGTGCCGCATGGCCTCCACCGCGCGGGCCAGGTCCTGCAGGTCGGAGGGGCCGCGCAGGGGGATTTCCTCCTCGAACGCCCCGTCCGCGACGCGCCGGGAGGCGATCCGCACCAGCGCGAGCGGCCGCAGCACGCCCACGTGGAGCAGGGCGGCGAGGGCCGAGCCGGCCAGCAGGAAGGCCACGACGATCGCCAGCAGGATGTGGTCGCGCTGCGAGCGCGCTTCACCGAAGGTGGTGCGGGCATCGGCCTGGATGCGGTCCAGGTGGGCCTGCTGGGCGGCGATGCGACGGCGGACCTCGTCGAAGCGCTCCTTGCCGGCCTGCAGGGAGGGTGCGGCGGTGCCGTTCGCCACGGAGTCGATGGCGGGCACCGCGAACTGTTCGCGCCAGGCGCGGGCGGCCTCCTGGACCGCTGCCAGGTCCTCGCGCACGTCGTCGTCGCCGTCGAGGACGGCGGCCAGACGCTGCGCGGCCGCGCTCTCGTCGGCCAGCCCCCGCTCGTACGGCTCCAGCAGCGCGGGCTCGTCGGCCAGCAGGTAGCCGCGGACCCCGGTCTCCTGGTCCAGCAGGGCCGTCTCCAGCCGCAGGGCGTCCCGCTGGGCGGGCAGGATCCGGTCGACGAGCCGGTTCCCCGCCGTGGTGGTGTGGGACAGGAGGGCGGCGCCGAGCGCGCCCGTGCCGACGACCATCAGGGCGAGCACGACCAGCACGGTGGTCAGCCAGCCCTGGAGGCTCGGCCCGCGGCGCTGCGCGGCCCGTCCTCGGGATGTCCGGGGAGGCTGTACGGAGGAGGTCACGTGGGGGAGTTCCATTCGAGGTGGAGGACGGCGACATCGTCGGCCAGGCCGCCCCAGTCCGCGGCGAGGCCCTGGGCCGTCTGGATCAGGGTGTCGACGAACGGCTCTGCGGGCAGGTCGGCGTGCTTGCGGGCGATCTCCAGGAGGCCCTCCTCGTCGAGGCGGTCGGAGCCGGGGCCGACGCGCCCCTCGATCAGGCCGTCCGTGAAGAGCATCACGGCGTCGCCCGCCCCCACGGCCACCTCGGTGACGGGCCAGCCCGCGCCCCAGCCGGGCACGATGCCCAGTGCCGGTCCTCCGGGGACGGTGCGCAGCTCCACGCCGGCCGCGGAACGGATCAGGAAACCCGGGTGGCCGGCGCGCTGTACCGATACGGCGTGGGCGCCCGCGGGGCGGGTGAGGGAGACGAGGGTGGCGAAGATCTCCGGGCCGGAGCGTTCCGCCAGCAGGATCCGCTCCAGGAGGCCGACCAGTTCGGCGCCACGGGCGCCCGCCATCACGAAGGACCGCCAGGCGACGCGCAGGCACACGCCGAGCGCCGCCTCGCTGGGGCCGTGGCCCGAGACGTCGCCGACGACAGCGTGCGTGGACCCGTCGGGAGTCTGGACGACGTCGTAGAAGTCGCCGCCGAGCAGCGTCTGGGCGCGTCCGGGGTGGTAGCGGGCGCAGACGGTGACGGGGTCCGCCACGTCGTCGAGCAGCAGCGGGGTGGGCAGCAGGCCGCGTTCGAGGCGCGCGTTCTCCTCGGCGCGCAGCCGGCCCGCCTGGAGGGCGGCGGCCGCCAGCTCGGTGCGCTTGCGCTGGATCGCGTAACGGATGGCCCGCATGAAGACGTCGGCCTCCAGGCGGCCCTTGACCAGGTAGTCCTGGGCCCCGGCGGCGACGGCGCTCAGCCCCGCCCGCTCCTCCGACAGGCCCGTCAGGACGACGACCGCGGCCTCGGCGGACACGGCGAGGACCTTCTCCAGCCCCTCCAGCCCCTGGGCGTCCGGCAGGTGCAGGTCGAGCAGGACGCACTCGGGGGCCTCGGCCTCCAGCAGGTGCAGCGCGCCGGTGAGGGAGCGGGCCCGGCCGAGGCGGACCTCGATCCCGCTGTCCTCCACGAGCTCCTCGACGAGCACGGCGTCGCCCTCGTCGTCCTCGATGAGCAGGACGTACGGCGGTACGCCGTTCCACAGGGCCAGCGAGTCGTCCGGTTCTCCGGATTCCCCGGAGGACGCCTGCCGGGGCCGGACCACCGGCTGCTGCGGCGTACGGGCGGCCGGGCGCTGGGCCCCGAGCCCGGAAATGCTCACCATGGCGTCGCGTCTGCCCCTTCTCATCTCGGACGGCGGACGCCCGACGGACGCCGGGTTGCGTCGGACAAGCCTAGAGTGATCATTTGCCGTCAGGCAATATTTTACGAACTCAATGATTCTGCCACGGCCGGGGACGGGCCGTGCACCACCCCCGCAGACCGGGCGGGAGGGGCCGCGGTGAACGCGGCTGTCAGGCGCTGTCGGGGACCTGTGCCGGAGCCGTCGACGGCTCCCGTGCGGGCGACGGCTCCCGTGCCGGCGGGGCGGAGGCCTCCGCGGCCGCGGGCGGGCCGCCGGCCGGGTACAGGCCCGCGGCCGCCTCCCGGAACGCGGCCAGCCCCGTCATCAGCGCCTCCACCGAACCGGGCGCCATCCGGCCGAGCACCGCCGACAGCTCGCGCACCCGGATCGCCCGCCGTTCGTCGAGCAGGGTCCGCCCCTGGGGCGTGAGGCGCACCTCCACCTCGCGCCGCCGGGACGGGTGGGGCGAGCGGGTCAGCAGCCCCATGGCCTCCAGCCGGTCGCAGAGCCGGGTGACCGAGGGCGGACGCGAGCCGAGTACCTCGCCCAGGGTCCGCAGGTTGACGCCCTCGGCGGCCTCGACGGCGAGCAGCGCGCGGAGCTGCGACGGCGACA
Source organism: Streptomyces yangpuensis (assembly GCF_024666385.1). Taxonomy (NCBI): domain Bacteria; kingdom Bacillati; phylum Actinomycetota; class Actinomycetes; order Kitasatosporales; family Streptomycetaceae; genus Streptomyces; species Streptomyces yangpuensis. Next base: position 24,013 of record NZ_CP102514.1, on the reverse strand, counting down.
CGGCGGGTGTCACACCGTCCTGGCCCCTGGCGTGCAGGACCGCGAGGAGTTCCGCCGCGGCGGCGAGGGTCGCGGCCGGGTCCTCGTACGCGCCGGAGCGGCCGGGACGGGGCATGCCACCACTGTGCCACCGTCCGCCGCGGTCGGCTCCCGCCGCCGCGCCCCGCGCCGTGACCGCCCGAGTGCCCGCCCGCCGTGGCCGCCCGCCGTGACCGGTCCCGGCTGCCGCCGGCCGCTACCGCTCGCCGCCGCCCGCGTCCTTACCGGTCCGGCCGTGCCAGTCGAGGCAGACGACCATCGCGTCGTCCGAAGCGTCCACGCCGCCCCGGTACCCCGGCAGCTCCTCCAGCAGCGCCCGCGGCACCTGCGAGGGAGGCAGCAGCCGCGTGTTCATGACCGCCCGGGTCAGCGCGTGCAGACCGTACGGCTCTCCGGCGGGGGAGAGTACGTCGTACACGCCGTCGCTCAGGAAGAACAGCCGGTCCCCGGGCAGCACCCGGAAGCGCTGGCAGGTGTAGACGGTGTCCTCGAACATGCCGAGCGGCAGCTGCGCCTCCAGACCGACCGGCTCCACGACCCCGCCGCGCAGCCGCCAGACCCGGGGCGACCCGGCGTCGATCACCTCCACCTCCCCGGTGTCCAAATCGAAGCGGAGCAGCAGCATCGCCACGTGCAGCTGCCCCTGGTACTGGCCGTAGAGAGCCTGGTCCGCCAGGGCCGCCTGGTCGGCGAGGTCGAGCCCGGCCCGCCGGGCGTTGCGCAGGGCGCTGACGGCGAGACTCGTCAGCAACGCCGCGTCGATGCCCTCGCCCATGCCGTTGTTGACGGTCAGCGTCAGATGGTCGGCGGAGGCCGACCAGTCGAAGCTGTCACCGAAGATGGCGTACGCGGGCTCCAGTTGGGCCCCGAGGTCGTACTCGGGCCGGGAACACGACCGCCCCGGCAGCAGCTGCCACTGCATCTCGGCGGCCAGGGTGAGCCGCTTGGCCCGCCGCGCCTGCAGGAAGAAGTCGGTGTCGCGGTCGGCGACGAGGATCTCGTGGGCCAGCGCGTCGGCCACGTCCTGCAGCGGGCCGATGCGTCCGGCGACCGGGACCCCGGCCGGGTAGCGGACGCTCAGGACCCCCAGCCGGTCGCCGCGCACGCTCACCGGAAGGTGCACGACCGCCCCGTCGGCCCCGTCCGCGCCGGCGACCACATGCGGCTCCTGGGCGCCGAAGGCCCGCCCCTCGGCACTGTTGTACGCCGACACGGACTCGGTGGTGAAAGGCTGCGCCGTGACGGGCTGGAGCCGTGCCGAGGCGTAGTCCGCCATCAGCAGTTCGGCGCCCGCCGCTCCGTGCTCGCGGGCCAGGATGCCCCGGACCACCTCGAACAGTTCGTGCGGGGCGGCACCACGCAGCATGCGCTCGACGTCCCCGCCGCCCCCGGCCTTCCCGCCGCCCCCGAACTTCCCACCGCTTCCGCCTTCGGTCACCGGCCCCGCACCTGTCTCTCGCAACTGCCAAAATGGGGACCACGAAGCCACCGGTCCGCCGGGGAGGGGCTGCGCGTAGTCCGGTAGGGAGTGTCACATGAGTCAGCGGTCGATCGGCTCCCCGGGGCCCGCCGTGTCGGTGGCGGCGCAGATGAGCGAGCTGATCGAGCTGTTGGAGGTGGTCTGGGAGCGGGGCCGGGACACCGCCAGCGCCCCGCCCGTCTCCTCCGCACAGGCCCGGGTGCTGTTCCTCGTCGAAGCGAACGGCCAACTCAACCTGCGCGAGCTCGGCAGGCTGCTGGAGGCCGCCCCGCCGTCCGTCACCCGGCTCTGCGACCGGTTGCAGGCCGTCGGCTTCCTCGAACGGCACCCCGGGGCCGACGACCGCCGCGAGGTACTGCTCCGCCTGACGCCCACGGGCCGCACGTACCTCGAACGACTGCGGGCCCGCAGGCAGGAGGTGCTGGCCGAGGCGATGGCCGCGATGCCGGAAACGTCCCGGGCCGCCCTGGCGACGGGACTCGCCGACTTCTGCGCGGCGGTCGCGAATCCGCTCCGGCTGCCGTCCTCCGAGTCCTTCACCACCAGGACGGCCTGAACCGGCGCGGGCGTCAGCGGCGGCCGTCAGCGCGTGGCGGTCGCCCAGCTGCCGGCCCGCACGGCGAACACCGTCAGCCGCCGGTTCACCGTGTCCCCGTGGCTGTCGAAGGCGACACGGCCCGTGACCCCGTCGAAGGCCAGCCGCGACACGGCCCGCGGCACTTCGGCCCGGGCGTTGTCCGGAAGGGTGCCGCCGTGGGCCGCCGCGACGGCCTTCACCGCTTCGATGAGGGTCCAGGCCGCGTCGTACGCGTACGGGCCGTACCAGCCGGCCTCCTCCGGGTACCCGGCCTTCCGGTACCGGGCGAGGAACTCCTGCCCCGCCGCCGACTCCTCGGCGGGCACACCGATGTTGGTCGCGAGGTCGCCCTCGGCCTTCGGGTTCGACGTGAGGTACTGCTGGTCGAAGATGCCGTCGCCACCCATCAGGGGGACGGTCACCCCCGCCTGCTTCAGCTGCTGCGAGAGGTGCGCCGCGGTGTCGTAGTAGCCGCCGAAGTAGACGGCGTCGGCACCCGAGGAGCGCGCCCGCTCGGCGAGACCGGCGAAGGCGCGTTCTTCGGGATCGACCTGCTCCGTACCGACGACGGTTCCACCGAGCTTGGTGAACTCGGCCGTGAACCCGGAGGTGAGGGCCGTGCCGTGGGCGCTCGCGTCGTCGACCACGTAGAGCTTGGTCTTCTTCGCCTCGCGGTACAGGTACCGGGCGGCGAACGGCCCCTGGTCGACGTCCGTGGCGAGGGTGCGGAAGTACGTGGAGTACGGGCGGGTCCGGGTGCCCGCCGCCCAGTCGGGGCCGAGCGTCAGCACGGGGTCGGTGTTGCCCGGTGACACGACGGCCAGGTCCGCCTGGGCCAGCGGCGCCACCAGGGTCTTGGCGACACCCGAGTTGAGCGGGCCCACCACTCCCAGCACCTTCTCGTCGGACACGAACCGGGCGGCGTTGGATGCACCCTTCGTCGGGTCGGCCCCGTCGTCCAACGACTTGATCTCGAAGGTCACGCCGGGCACGTGACCGGTCTCGTTGGCGGTCCTGACGGCCAGCTCCGCGGAGTTCATGACCCCCGTGCCCATCGCGGCCAAGCCGCCGCTGAGCGGCGCGTCCACCCCGATCACCACGGTGACGGACGAAGAGGAAGGAGCCGCCCCGCTGCCGGCCGAACCGCCGTTGTGGCGCGCCTCGTCACCCCGCGTGAGGGTCCAGGTCAGGACGGAGCCCGCGGCGAGCGTGGCCAGCACCGTGCCGAGCACGACGGAGCGGCGGGTGAGATTGCGCCGCCCCGCGGAGGGCCCCGTGCCCTGCTCCCGCTCCGGCGCGGTCTCGTGCGCCGTCGGCGCCTCGGACGGAGGCGCGGGCACGGTCGGGCGGGTCGGCCGGTCCGGCACCGGGTGCTGCGGGATGCCGCCGGAGGCCTCGGCGTCCGCGATCGTGGGGGTCGGCCGCGGTGGGGGCGTCGTCGACGGTGCGGGCTCGGAGGCGGCCTCGGAGGCGGAGGCGGCCTCGGAGGCGGAGGCGGCCTCGGAGGCGGAGGCGGCCTCCGCCACCGGCTCCCGCTCCGCCACGTGGGGCGTCCGGGGGTCGGGCGCGGGCGCCGGAGCGGCCCCGGGCTCGCTCCGCTGCCCGTCCCCGTCGTCGCCGGCCGGTTCGGGCTCGGGCACGGCGGGCGTGGAGTCCAGCACCGCTGCGAGCATCTCGGCCGCTTCCGCGGCGCCCGCACGCAGCGCCGGATCCTTGGCGAGGAGCGCGTCCAGTACGGGTGCCAGCGGGCCGGCATGAACCGGTGGCCGGTGAGGACGGGTGAACACGGCCACGGCGAGGGCGTGCAGTCCCTCCGCCTCGAACGGCGGGTGCCCCTCGACGGCGTGGTAGAGGGTGGCGCCGAGCGCCCACAGGTCGTTGGCGGCGGTGGGGCGCTTGCCCTCCAACTGCTCCGGCGGCATGTACTGGGGCGTGCCGATGACGATCCCGCTGTGGCTGAGCTTGGTCGTGGCGTCCGCGAGGTGGGCGATGCCGAAGTCGGTGAGGACCACACGGTCCTTGGCCAGGAGCACGTTGTCCGGCTTGATGTCGCGGTGCACGATACGCGCCTTGTGTGCCTCGGCCAGCGCGTCGAGCATGGCGGCGCCGATCTGCGCCACGCGCCGCACGGGCAGCCGGCCCCGGCTGCGGATCGCGGCGGCCAGCGACTCGCCGCGGATCAGCTCCATGACGATGACCGGAGCGCCCCGGTGCTCCACGACGTCATGGATGGTGATGATCCCCGGGTGGCTGAGAGTGACCGCCGCCCGCGCCTCGCCGGTGAACCGGCGCAGCAGCGCGGCACGGTCCTCGTCCTCCATGCCGGGCGGGAAGAGGATTTCCTTGACGGCGACCTCGCGCCCGAAAAGATGCTGGTCGACACCGCGCCAGACCCGGCCCATACCGCCTTGGCCGATGCGCTCGACCAGCTGGTAGCGGTCGGAGATGAGTTCGGGACTGTGCTCGGTCACGCGCACACTGTATGTCCTGATGGGCCGATCGGGTGCCGAAAGTATGGCTTGATCACGCCTGGGGGACGCGGACGCGGCACCGGGGGACGAGGTCACCGTCGAGATGACCGTGGTCCTGCCGGGCTGACGCCGGCCGCGAGGGGTGCCCGCCGGGCCGCTGCCGCCGGTGGCCCGCTGCCCGGGGGCGGCGGTACGAGCGCCGACGACGGGGGTTCGCCGGACAGCTGGTCTCCCGCGCGGGGAGGCGGCCGGGACGCGAGGTGTCCGGGTGCCGTACGGGACCGGCGGCAGCCCGCCGTCCAGCCGGGCCTGCCGCACGGCGCAGGGGGAGGACGCCGTGCGGCCGAGCCCGCACCGGAAGCCGTTCGCTTCCGATGCCACGCGTCTGACCCGGAACACCGCCGCCAAACATCCCCGGCGGCACCACATATGAGGAGACATCACGCGTGGAGGCCGGGGGAGCGGCTGTCCGACCCCCTGCACAGGGTGCTGCCCCATGAGCACCGACACCTTGCTCGAAGACCTGACCAGCGACGACCCGGCACGCGTGGACGCCGCCCTGCGGCACCACCTGGCCGACCGGCCCGACGACTCCGTACCGGCACCGCTGCGTGGTGCCCCAGCCGCACAAGGGGGCGCCGCACTGCGGCCGCTCCTCACGGCATGCGCGCACCTGTCCGTGGATCCGGGCGCAGGCCCGCGCGGCGGCCGCCTCCCGTGCCGGTCAGCTCAGCCGGAGCGCCGTCGTGATGGTCTTGCCGTCGGCGCGGGTGCTGCAGTCGACGTGCACCGCCAGGCGCTGGATGAGCGGCCAGCCGTACCCGCCGGGGTGGTCGACCGTCCCCGTACGGGCGGCGGGCGGGCACGGATTGGCGTCGGCGATGGACAGCCGCAGGACGTCGCCGGTGATGTCGGCCCGGAAGGCGATGACACCGTCACCGTGCCGGATCGCGTTGGTGACCAGCTCCGACGTCACGAGCAGTGCGTCCGCCGCGATGACGCTGTCGAGGCTGACGCCCGCCATGAGCAGCAGTTCACGGACGCGTGCACGGGCCGCGGCCGCGGAGCCGGGCGGGGCGTCGGACGGCGGAGGCGGGTCCATGTTCATCGCCTGCCCCCACCTGTAAGGGTCGTACCGTGACGGGTCGTACCGTGACGAGTCGTACCACGACAAGTCGTACGATGACGGATGGTGCCGGGAAGCGGGACGGCGGTCAGCATGTCATCGCGGTTCCCAGGTTGTCCGCCATGCGGAACGCCGGTGCCGATCCGGTCACTTCGAACAATCGCCGGACGGCGGTGTGCAGCGGGCCGGCGAGCACGAGCACCGGCCCCGCGGCCGCGTGGGCCCGCTGGGCGTCGAGCAGCGCGTGCAGCACGGAGGAGTCCACGAACGGGGTGCCCGACAGGTCCACCACGGTCCGCGGCAGGCCGCTCGCCGCGGCCCGCGCCAGGGCACGGGCCAGGAACGGCGCGTTCTCCTCGTCGACTTCGCCGCACAGGCTGATGACGGTCGCGTCGCTCTCCATGGTCGTGGTGACGACCGCTTCCTCTCCGGTCACCGGGACATCCTCCTACATTGCGCGCCGTCCCGTGACCGGATACCCGTACGGGCCGGCGGACCGGCCCTGCGTCACCCTCAGGGACCAGCCCTCGATACCGCGTCCACCCGCGGCCCGGTTGCACGGTGCACGGCGCATGGAGGAAAGTTGCCGGAGGACAACTGTTTGTCCCGAGGCCCATCCGACGTGATGAACGCGATGAAGAGGTGAGGGGTCCGCGCAGCGGGCCTTCAACGTTTGCTTCCTTCCACCGAGACGACACCGAACTCGCCCACCCCGGGCCTGTCGTGGAGTCAGGCCCCCTACCCCGTGCTGGTCGCCGACGCCGGCGCCGTCGTGGTCCACACCAACGAGGCGGCCGGGCTGCTGTTCCCGGACGCCCGCCCCGGATCGGCTCTGGCGGACGCGGTCCCCGGCTGGCTGGCGTCCGCCCACGCCCGCCACACCGCCACCCTGCCCGCGCAGCGTCCGCCCGCCGGATCCGGCACCGTCCAGGGACCCGTCGGAGACCGCTCGTACGAGGCGCACCCGACACCCCGTGACGACGGCACGGTCGTGTGGTGGCTCCTCGACGACACCGACCACCGGCTCGCCCGGGAAGCCCTCCGGGCGGAACGGGAACGCACCGAGTTCCTGGTCCGCTCCTCCAACCTCCTGCTCTCCTCGCTGAACCTCGACCGGTGCATGGACGTCACGGCGCAGATGGCCGCCGACCACCTCGCCGACGCGGCCCTGGTGATCGCCCCCGCACACGGCCGCGAACTCCCGATCGTCTCGTGCGTCCGCGGCGGCGGCCCGTCGGTGTCCCGCGCCGCCGTCGACCCCGAGGACGTGCCGGGGCTGGCCGAGGCGCTCCAGGGCTTCCCACCCGTCCCCTCCCGGTGGCTCGACCCGTCCGCCGCACCGGCCTGGCTGGTGCCCGACGGCCTCGACACCCTGGGGTCGATCGTCATCACACCCCTGCCCGGCCACGGTGTCCCCGCGGGCGCCCTCGTGCTGCTGCGCTCCGACGGCGCCGGCGCGTTCACCGAGGGCGAGGAGGTCTTCGCCCGGCTGTTCGCGGCCCGCGCCGGCGCGGCGATGTCGGCCGCCCGGCTCTACGCGGAACAGGCCTCGATCACCGACACCCTGATGCGCGAACTCCTGCCGCCCTCCCTGCACCAGGTCTCCGGGGTCGAGTACGCCGGCGGCTACCGGCCCTCGAAGGACCACGAGCGGGTCGGCGGCGACTTCTACGACGTGCACCCCGCCGCCGAGGAGGGCGCCCCCTCCCTCGTCGTCCTCGGGGACGTGTGCGGCAAGGGCCTGGAAGCGGCGGTGATGACCGGCAAGATCCGCAACACCCTGCACGCCCTCCTGCCGATGGCCGACGACCACCACCGGATGCTCAGCCTGCTCAACACCTCACTCCTGAACTCCGACAACGCCCGCTTCGCCACCATGGTGCTGGCCTCCGCGGCCCGGGACGGGAACACGGTACGGCTGCGCCTCACGAGCGCCGGACACCCCGCCCCGCTGATCCTGCGCTCCGACGGCCGGGTGGAGGAGGCCCCTACGAAGGGCACTCTCGTCGGCGCGCTCCCCGAGATCATCTCGGAGACGGCCCGTGTGACCCTGGCCCCCGGGGACACATGCGTGTTGTACACCGACGGCATCAGCGAGGCACGGGGAGGACCCATGGGCGGTGCGATGTTCGGGGAAGAGCGGCTGCGCCGCGCCCTGTCGCAGTGCGCGGCGATGCCCGCCGAGGCGGTGGTGGAGCACGTTCAGATGCTCACCGCCCAGTGGGTGGGCACCGGCCGCCACGACGACATGGCCGTCGTGGTGATCTCGGCGCCGCGCACCAACCACCTCAGCGCCGTGGACGGCCACACGCGTGGGAGGTTCACCGCGTGAGCCCGTACGGCACCACGGCGCCGGCACCCGCACCGGTGGCGGCCCCCGCCACGGGCCCCGCCACGGCCCCCCATGCGGCGCCGGAGCAACTGCGCGCCCAGGTGTGGGAGTCGGTGATGGCCTTCGACGAAGCCGCCACGGTCGGCGCGGTGCTTTGCGCACTGGACGACGGCATGGCGGCGGAGGACCTCCTGCTCGACGTCATCGCCTCCGTACAGGGACGGGTCGGCCGGGAGTGGGCGGCGAACCGCATCACCGTCGCCCAGGAGCACGCCGCGACCGCCATCAACGACCGCGCCGTCGCCGCCGTCGCCCTGCACCCCTCGGCGCGCCAGGCCCCGACACGCGGCAGGGTCACCGTGGCCTGCGTCGACGGCGAATGGCACGCCCTGCCCGCCCGGCTCCTGGCCGAGGTACTGCGCATCCGGGGCTGGCGCGTCGACTACCTCGGCGCGCAGGTGACCGCCCCACACCTGGTCGCACACCTGCACCGCACCGGCCCGGACGCCGTGGCCCTCTCCGGCTCCCTCGCGACCCGGCTGCCCGCCGCGCACGCGACCATCACCGCCTGCCAGGCCGTCGGGACCCCCGTGATGGTCGGCGGCGCCGCCTTCGGACCCGGGGGTCGCTACGCCCGCCTGCTCGGGGCGGACCTCTGGGCCCCCGACGCGCGCGCCGCCGCCGACGAACTGGCCCGCAGCCCGCTTCCGCGGCCCCGGCCCGGCCACCAGGCCATCGACGACCTGCCCCACCTCGACGACCAGGAGTACACGCTGGTCGCCCGCAGCCGTCCGCGACTGGTCCGGGAGGTCTTCGGACGACTGGAGGACGCCCATCCGGCCGTCCGCGCCTACACCGAAGCGCAGCGCGAGCGGACGGCCGAGGACCTCTCCCACATCGTCGAGTTCCTCGCCGCCGCCCTCTACACCGGTGACGAGGACCTCTTCGGCGGCTTCCTGCAGTGGACCGCCGGTGTCCTCGACGCCCGCGGAGTCCCGGCCGGCTCCCTGCTGCCCGCGCTGGAACTGCTGCAGCGGGAACTGCAGGACTTCCCCCGCGCCACCGCCACCCTGCGGGCCGGAGCCGCCCGCCTGACCCGTACCCCTCTCACCGCTGCCGGGACCGCTGAATGACGAGCCTGCCCTCCACCCCGCTCGGCCTGACGTACTCCTCCTCGCACGAAGCCGTGCGCGTCGAGCTGACCGGCGACCTCGACCACCTCCACGCCGACCTCCTCGTCGACGCCGTCGACCGGCTGCTCGCCGCGCATCCCGGGCTCCGGGACCTGCGGCTGGACTGCGCCGGACTGACCAGCGTCGACTCCAGCGGCCTGTCCGCCCTGCTGATGGTCCGGCGACGCACCGACAAGGCGGGCGCCGGACTCCACCTCGACGGCCGTACGGTGCAGCTGGACCGCATCCTGGAGATCACCGGCACCCTGGGCCACCTCACGGCACCGGGCCCGGGCGCGCAGGCACTGCGCCGGACCGGCGGCGGCGCGTGCGGCGGTCCGGCCCGCGGCGGTCCGGCCCGCGGCGGTCCCGCCGAGGACAGCCTTCCCGCCGCTCCCTCCGGCGGCCCGGAGCCGAGCGCCTGAGACCGCGTCCCCGAGCGGTGGTGTGTGACCATCGCAGGAATCACTCGTTTGACGCGGGCGTGAGCACCTCTCCGAGATTCGGCTCGGCCGCCGTCGAGCACGCCGAGGCGGTCCTTGTCGAGCAGTACCCCCGACTGGTCCGGCTCGCCTACCTGACGCTCCCGGACACGCGGGGCCGGCACACCCGCGTCCTGCTGGCCCACAAGGCCGTGCAGCGGGCGCTGCCCCGCACCGGCACACCGGCAGCACCCGCCCCGGCCGGGGCGGGCACAGCGGACGAATCCGGCACGCATCTCACTCTGGTCCGCTCCCGTGTCCTGCGCGCCGCTCTCGCCCCCTCGGGTCCCGCGGGCGGCACGTGGGCTCGTATCGGCCGGCCGCCCGGCCCGCCCTTCGTGTGGGGGCTGAGACTGTGGCCACCCGCCGGCGGTATCGACGAGGCCGCCCAGACGCTGAGCGGCGCTCCCGCCCCGGTGCGGGCGGCGTTCGTCCTGCACCACCTGGACGATGTGACGGAGGACGAGACCGTACGCCTCCTCGGCCTGGCCGGGGCGGCCGACCCGGCCGGTACCGTCCGCGAGGCACTCGCCCTGCCCGTCGCCGAGGAACTCCTCCGGGCGCTGCGCCGACCGGAGTTCGACGCCAGCGTGGTCAGCGCCCGGCCCACCGACCTGCTGCGCCGCCGCCGCAGGGCACGGGCCGGCTGGGCCGGTCTCGCCACCCTGGCGGTGACACTCACCGTGCTCTCCGTCCGCGGCCCGTCCCCGGAACCGGACCCGGGACCGGCCGCCGGCCCCGCACCCTCCGGGGCACTGGACCCCGCCCGGCTCCAGCGCGTTCCCTCCGACGCCTGGTCCGACACCGCCCGCGTCGACTTCACCGCCTGGCCCGCCCGCGGCGGCCGGACCGGCGACCGCGACCTGCTGGCCCGCGCCCTCCGCACATGGGCCGCGCCGGGCACCACCCGCGTCTCGGCGGCGCCCGGCACCACCGCCGAACCGCCGCCACGGCCGCCGCAACTGCTGTACGCGGGTGACGTGGACGGCCGTACGCTGGTGCTCCTGCGCGACGGGGACCGCGTCGTGCGCTACGGCGAGGCCGGCACCGCTTCCGGCGGCCGCACCCTCGACATCACCCGCACCGACGACTCCGGCGTCACCACGGCCGCCGCCCTCACCCTGTCCCGGGCCCCCGGCGGGGCATCGGCCCGCTACCTCCTCGCCCCCTGGATCGCCGCAGCCGCCACACGGGATCTGACGCGGGCGGGCGACGCGGCGCGGCCGCTCGCCTTCGCCGCGGACGGGGTCACCGCCCCGGCCGCGGTTCCCCCCGCCGGCGCTCGCGCGGACGGCGCACCCTGCGCGTCCTGGCCCGTCATCGAACTCACCTCCTCCACCCGCATCGTCGAGAAGCACTCCTTCGTCCTCACCGACCTCGGCGGGCTGTCCCCGGTCCACCTGACCTACACGCCGCTGCCGGACGGCTCCGCCGCCGCCCCCGCCCGCCAGCCCCGCGAGGCCACCGGCCCCGAGGCCCGCGCCGCCTGGGCACCCCAGGCCTGTCGGCTCGGCGAACTGCGCCCGGGCGCGTACCGTGCCGTCAACGTCTGGGACTTCGCGGCCGCCCAGCTGCCCGACGGCGCCGGCCGTGCGGTCTGGTCCTGCACCCGTGCCTCCGGCTGGGCCGGGCCCGGCGACGCCACGGTCCGGCTGCGCCTCGAAGCCGGAACCCCGCAGGACGTGACGCGGGCCCGGTCCACCGCCGCCTGCGGCCGGTTCGGCCAGCACCTCCTCGCGGGCTTCCGCTGGCGCTCCCCGGCCGGCCGCTGGTACCTGCTGGCCGCCGGAAGCCGTCACGTCACCGGGATCACGGCGACCGGAGCCGTCCGCGCCGGCAGCTCCGACCGGACCCTCGCCGCACCCTGGCCCGGCCCGGACGGCGCCGTCTCCCTGACGGGCATTCTCGCCGGCGGCGGCACCGTCACCGCGCTCGACGGAGCCGGGGGCGGCCGCGACTGACCGGCCGCTACCACCGCATACGGACGTTCTCCGCCCATCCCAACAGGCCGTCGACCGCGATCCGCCGGCCCCCGTCCTCGCGGACGGTTCCCGCGTAGTGGCCGAAGCACTGGTCGGTGCGGTTGCCGACCGGCCCGGCGTCCGTGCGGGCCCGCCGTACGTGGAACGGCGTGAACCGCAGGTCGACCTGACCGGCCCGGCCGTCGTGGACGGTCCACGGCGCCAGCGGGTCGTCGGGCGCGAAATGCCAGTCGAGCTCCGTGCCGATCTTGGTGATCCTGCCGTCGACGCACAGTGCGTTCTCCGTCGAGCCCGTGCCCCGGGTCCACTCGCCGCCGAGCTGGAGGCCGACCGTGTGTCCGTCCGTACGGCCGGAAGCCGCCCCCCAGTTCCAGCGCACGTGCCGGGGCCACCGCCCGCGCCCGTGGTCCAGTACGGCCCAGGCACCGTCCCCGAACGGCAGGACGTCGGCCCCGACGGTGACGGTGCCCGTCGCGGGGCGCGCCGTGTGCTTGGAGGTGTACTGAAAGCGGCGGTCGCTCCACGGGACGACCACCGAAAGGGTCTCGTGCCCGTCGGGCAGTGCGGCGAACAGATCGACCTCGACGGGTACCCGGCCGGGTCCGAGGCAGCGCGCCGCCAACCGGGTGCCGCCCGGCCCTTCGGCGATCCTGATGCGGACCTGGCCGCGGACGGGCCGCTCGGGCCCCACGACGAGGGGCCGCGTCCCCGCGGAGCCGGCGACGGCGTCGGGCAGGCGCACGCCGCGGCCACCGGGAACGATGGCGGTCCGCTCGAACTCCCGCCGTCGACCCGGCCCGAACTCCAGCACGTAGACGGAGTTCAGCGCCAGGTAGTCGAGGTCGCCGACGGTGAGGGCGACCAGGTGCGTCGGTGTCGTCACGCACCAGTACTCCCACCGTTTGGTACGGCCCCAGCCCCGGATGGCCGAGCGGTGCACAGGCCGGCGCGACCAGCCGATCGCGGCGGGATCGAGCCTGCCGTCGGGGAGGCACAGGCCGACGGGACGGGTGATCTCACGTTCGTACGTGGCCATGCGCGGACCCTACGCGGCCGCGTGCGCGGTGGTCGAGGGGGCAGCGTCCGCGGACGTGCGGCGGGGGCGACCGCCGTGGTCGCCCCCGCCTTTCGTCACTGCTCAGAAGTCACGCGCCGTTCGCTGCGCGCAGGTCCCTGTGGGCAGGTCCCTGTGATCAGGTCCCTGGGATCAGAACTGCAGCGCCCAGGAGTCGATCTTGCCGGTGTCGAGGTTGGCGTTGTCGTTCACCCGGAGCTTCCACACGCCGTTGGCGACCTCGGAGGAGGCGTTGACGGTGACGGTCTTGATGATGTTGTCCGCGCTGCCGCCGGAGCGGTTGTGCAGGTTGTACAGGGTGCCGTCGGGAGCGACCAGGTCGACCTTGAGGTCACCGATGTAGGTGTGCTTGATGTCGATCGCGACGCTCAGCGCCGCCGGGGCGTTACCGGTGACCCCGCTGACGGTGACGGGCGATTCGACGGTCGCGTTGTCGCTGATCGCGTAGTCGGCGGTGTTCTCGAAGCGCTTGCCCGGCGGGACGGTGCCACCCCCACCGACGTTGAGCAGCAGGTTCGGGGAGCCCGTACCGGGGCTGGTCACCACGTTCGGGGTCGCGGCGCCCACCAGGGCGTCACGGACCTGCGCCGGGGTGCTGGAGGTGTTCTGCGACAGGTGGAGCGCCGCCGCCCCGACCACGTGCGGCGTGGCCATCGAGGTGCCGGAGATGGTGTTGGTGGCGGAGTCCCCGGTGGCCCACGCGGAGGTGATGGAGGAGCCCGGCGCGAAGAGGTCCAGGACGCTGCCGTAGTTGGAGTAGCTCGCCTTGGCGTCGGTGTTCGTGGTGGCGCCGACGGTGATGGCCTCGGCGACGCGGGCCGGGGACTTGGTGGAGGCGTTGGTGGACTCGTTGCCCGCCGCGACGCCGTAGGTGATGCCGGAGGCTATGGAGTTGCGGACGGCCGTGTCGAGCGCGGAGTCGGCGCCGCCGCCGAGCGACATGTTGGCGACGGCCGGCTTGACGGCGTTGCGGGTCACCCAGTCGATGCCCGCGACGACCTGGGCGGTCGTGCCGGAGCCGTTGTTGTCGAGGACGCGGACGCCGACGATCTTGGCCTTCTTGGCCACGCCGTAGGCCCCGCCCGCGACGGTACCGGCGACGTGCGTGCCGTGGCCGTGACCGTCCTGGGCGGTGTTGTCGTTGTCGATGGCGTCGAAGCCGTAGGAGGCACGGCCGCCGAAGTCCTGGTGCGTGATGCGGACACCGGTGTCGATGATGTACGCGGTGACGCCCTCGCCGGCCTTGTCCGGGTAGGTGTAGCTCTGGTTCAGCGGGAGGGCCCGCTGGTCGATCCGGTCCAGGCCCCAGGACGGCGGGTTCGGCTGGGTGGCGTCCACGGTGAAGACGCGGTCCTGCACGACCGACTGGACGGCGGGGTCGGCGGCGAGCTTCCTGGCCTGCGCCTCGGAGACCTTCACGGAGTAGCCGTTGAGGGCCGAGCTGTAGGTCCGGTCGATCGTCGCGCCGTACCGCTTCGCCACGGCCTTGCCGCTGTCGGCGGTGGAGCGGGCGGCGGAGTCCTTCAGGGTCACGATGTAGCTGCCGGAGATGGTTCCCGCGGCGCCGGCGTTCTCGATGACGCCCTGCGCGCCGCTGTCGGCGGCCGAGGCGGGCAGGGCGGCGGCCGCGCCGAGCGCGAGGGCCGCGACGGCGGTCGCGCTGATGCCGGCGAGCTTCCGGCGTGTGTGACGCATCACGGACATGTGGGGGGTCCTCCTCATGGGCGGTGCACTTCGGGGATGGAGCGGAAGCGACGGCCGACGCGAACCGCCGGCATGTGCGGCCATGCGTGCCCTATGGCCGGTACATGACAACCCGTCAACTCGCCTCCGCCTCCGAAAGGTTGACCCACCCCCGGCCCGCCCACAAGAGGCCGGCGGGCGCGTAACATCCTTGCCATGCTCCGGCCATGATTCGGCAAAGACGCACCGCACATGACGCGGGCACGGCCGGTGTGCCCGGCGAGGTGGGCGTATACGAGCCGAACGCGTCCCCGTACCGCTGACGCGGCCCGGACGGCGGTGGTGGTGCCGGGGCTCGATTTCAAGCCGGGGACGGGTGTGACGCCCGTCCGGGTCGGCGCGGAAACCCTCCCGCGGCGGCGGACCTGGTAGCGGCCGCAGCCTGCGGCCGCAGCCTGCGGCTGCCGCCTGCGGCCTCCTGGACGACCCTGGCGGAGGAGCGCACTCCGCCGATGTGGTGGCAGAGACGGGTTCACGCCACGCGGACGCGCCGTGCCGAGCGTCCCGGCCGTGCGCGACGGGATCAGATCACGGCTGCCGGGTCCGCTGGGCGGACGGCTGCGGCACCCGGTCGGGAGGCGGGGGAGCGGCGCGGAGCCGCTGGGGATCGCCTACCGATGTACCAGGGCGCCGAGTTGTGAAATTTTCGTGCGCGGGAGGGTCGCGCCGGGGCGCGGTTTCAGAGGGAGGTGGTGGTGAGGGTGGCGAGGGCGGCTTGGTAATGGGTGGGGGCGGGGAGGTCGGTGAGGTGGTAGCCGGGGATGGCCGGGGGCTGGGGGTGGGTGCCGACGTAGGGGTGGGTGAGGCCGTTGGCGAGTCCGACGCCGGTGGCTTTGAGACAGGCTTCCTTGCGGGCCCAGCAGCGGGCGAGTGCGGAGGGTTGTCGGGTGGTGGGGAGGGTGGTGAGTTCTTGGGTTTCGGTGGGGTGGAGGGTGTGGAGGACGTCGGTGACGGTTCGTGGGGTGGGGTGTTGTTCGATGTCGATGCCGACGGGGGTGGTGGCGAGGGCGATGTAGGCGTGGTCGCCGCTGTGGGAGAGGGAGAAGTGGAGGGGGTTCCCGGGGACGTTGGGTCGGCCGTGGGGTGCTCCGCAGCAGGGGCAGTTCTCGCGGGTGAGGTGGATGGTCTGCGGTGGTTGGTGGAGGTAGGTGCCGAGGAGGGTACGCAGGGCGAGGTGGGAGGTGGTGTAGCGGTGTCGGTGGCCGGGGTCCCGGAAGTGGGCGGCCCGTTCGCGTTCTTCGGTGTCGAGGATGTGGTGTGCGTCGGTGACGGCGTGGCCGCCGACGGTGGTGATGGTGGTGTTGAGGGCCCAGACGACGGGTGTGGTGGGGGTGGGCGCGGGGCCTGGGACGGGTGGATTGGGGCCGAGTTGGTTGAGGTGCTCGATCACGCGTTTGAGGGTAGTCGAGACGGGTGGAGCGTCCGTTCGACCGGGATCCACAGCTGGAAGTCGGTTGCCGAGCCGACTTCCACCGGCCGGGTCCGCAGCAGCTCCGGACCCGGTCGGCTCGTGTACGGGTTGGAGGGGAACCACAGGGTGAACACGTCGCGCCAGAGTTCCTGGACGGCGCTCGGACAGGGACCGTGATGGTCGAAGACCGCCCAGGTCCCGGCAGGGACGTCGAGGACGTCGAGAGTGCGGAGGGCGTCGGCGTCGGCGGTGTCGGGGGCGGGGGCGGGGGCGGCGTCGGAGGTGTCGGGGGTGTCGAGGTCGCGGGGTTCGCCGCGTTCGCCGGTGGTCGCTTCGGGGCGGGTCGCGACACCGACCCAGTAATCCGCGTGGGCGCCCTCCTCCCGACTGCCGGTCAGATACACGAACGCCGACAGGATCCCCTCCGGCTCCGGGACACCGCGGAGCTCCTTCATCCGTGCGATCGTCCGCGCGTCCAGGCTCTCCACATGTGCCGTGGCGGCCGTGTTGACCCCGTCGTGCACGAGAGGGACCGTGGTCTTCCTGCCGACGACCCGGAACGGCTCCTTCTCCACGATCCGGTAGCGCATGCTCGTACTGCCCTCGACGACGACACGGAAGGACATCCGCGGTTGCGCCGTGAGCACCGCTCCCGTACGCCGGGCCTCACCCGGCCCGATGCCGTGCACCGACCGGAACGCCCGGGCGAACGCCTCGCCCGAGCCGTACCCGTAGCGCACCGCGATGTCGAGCAGCGTCAGGTCTCCGGCGAGCACCTCGGCCCCGGCGAGCGTCATGCGCCGCC
The DNA here is from genome assembly GCF_024666385.1 of Streptomyces yangpuensis. NCBI lineage: Bacteria > Bacillati > Actinomycetota > Actinomycetes > Kitasatosporales > Streptomycetaceae > Streptomyces > Streptomyces yangpuensis. The sequence goes on along the minus strand of NZ_CP102514.1, from coordinate 7,318 downwards.
GCCGCACGTAGGTGGGGAGGGGCATTCCGGCCAGGGCGGAGAACAGCCGCCGGAAGTGGTACTCCGGCACTGCGGCGATCCGGGCCACCTCGGCCATGTCGATGACGTCCTGGCCGAGGCGGTCCTCGAGGCGATCCTCGAGGTGGTCCAGCGCCTGATTCAGCCGCTCCAGCACGCGCCTGCGTCCTTCCTCGTTGTCGACGCCCACCCCGCCGTCCCGTCGCGGGGGCCGCGCTTCCTTGCAGGGTAGGGGCGACCCGATCGTGCCCCGCCCGACAAAGCCGGTGCGGGAAGTGTCGGGCGGGCCGCGAGGGGGCCACTCAGCCTTGTGCCATGAACGATACGGATACGGATACGGAGATCGAGGGACGGTGCGAGCCGCGGTTCGCCGCGGTCCGCGAGGTGCTTGCGGGTCTCCTCGGCACGGACGATGTGGGGGCCTCGGTGGCCGTCTTCCTCGACGGTGAGCCGGTGGTCGACATCTGGGGCGGTTACGCGGACGCTGAGCGCCGCACCGCATGGGAGCGCGACACCCTCACCTGTGTGAACTCGACGAGCAAGAACATGACCGCCCTGTGCGCGTTGATCCTGGCCGACCGGGGGGAGCTGGACCTGGCCGCGCCGGTCGCCGCCTACTGGCCCGAGTTCGCGGCCGCGGGCAAGGAGAACGTGCTGGTACGACATGTGCTGTCGCATACCGCAGGACTCCCGGACCTGGCGGGGCCGACGACCGTGGAGGAGCTCTACGACTGGGAGAGCGTGACGTCGGGGCTGGCCGCGCAGACGACCGAGTGGGAAGCGGGAACGGCCGCCGGCTATCACGCGCTCACCTTCGGGTTCCTGGTGGGTGAGATCGTCCGCCGCGTCACCGGCCGCAGCCTCGGTGAGTTCTTCGCCGACGAGGTGGCCGGGCCGTTGGGTGCGGACTTCCACTTCGGGCTCGGCGCCGAGCACGACCGCCGTGTCGCACCGCTCGTCCCGCCGCCGTCGCTGACCGACGCGTACACCTCCAGGGCGCCCCTCGGGCCGGACGGCGTACGCCGGGAGTCCCCTGGTGCGGCGATCCGGGTGCGGGACATCAACTCAGCGGCCTGGCGCCAGGCGCAGATCCCGGCGGTGAACGGCTTCGGCAACGCCCGGTCCGTCGCCCTCGTCCAGTCGGTACTGGCCAACCGCGGATCGGCGGGCGGTGTGCGGCTGCTGTCGCCCCGAGGCTGTGAGCCCGCCTGGGAGGATGTGTTCCACGGCGAGGACCGGGTCCTGCGGACGCCGGTGTCCTGGACCATGGGCTTCGGCAGATTCGGCACCGCCTTCGGATGGGGCGGCTGGGGCGGCTCACTGGTCGCGAGTGACCCCGGCTCGCGCATGACGGTGGCCTACGTCATGAACCGGATGCTCGACCGGGACACGCAGGAGGACAACCGCGGCCTGGAGATCATCATGGCCGCCTACGGCGGACTGCAGTGACAGCCCGCCCGTCTGCCGCTCGCGTCCGGGCAGATCGGGAACGGTCGCGGCATAGGGGGAGGTCCGGGCGCCGTCCGGTGCGGGGCGGAAGACGTAGCGCAGGGGCAGCCGCACCAGGGCTCGGCAGGCGCGGCCGCGGCCGCGGGCGCTCTTGGCGCCGCCGATGAGCACGTTGGTGCGGGGCGCCGGCTGCCGCCCACGCCCACGCGCTGTCGGCGGTGTGACGGCGCAGGCCGGTCCCGGCGTGGGGGTGGTTGGGGCGGTGGGGGTGCGTGTGCGGTACAGGGTGTGATGTGGGTAACGTCGGATCATGGGTTTCGGTGGTGTGAGTGGTGGTCAGCGGCGTGGGCACGTAATGCTGTTGGCGGGAGACGCAGCGGTGCGCCGTGGCGGCGTGCTGGTGGCTCCCGGCGTGAACGTGGCCGCGTTGGCGATGGTCCCGGCGGATGCGCTGCTGGGGTGTGGGGTGCCGGCCGACATGGTGTGCCTGGAGGGAGTACGCGATCCGAACACGGTGTTGGCGCGGCTGCGCGTGGCGGTCGGTGCGGAAGGGCCGCTGTTCGTCTACGTATCCGGGCGGTTGACAGCGGATCGTCGTGGCCGGGGTCATGGTCGTGGCCGCGGGCTGTTCGTGGCGCTGGCGGGGACGACGGCGGCCAGCGTCCGGTACACGTCGTTGCCGTGGGAGTGGCTGCTGGGGGAGCTGCGTTCACGTACGGCGGGGGAGACCACGGTGGTGGTCGACCTGGTGGCGGACAAGGCGGCGTGGCCGCTGGTGGAGGAGACCGGGACGCTGCCGGGGCTGGCCGGGCTTACGGGGGTGGAGGCGTTCGGCGTGGTGGGCGGGCCGGGTGCCCCGGCGGCGGTCGGCGGGGTCAGCGGGTACACGCGGCAGTGGATCGACCAACTGCGGCGCGCTCCGGTGCGGCCGTCGAACGTGGAACTGCACGTCCTGGCAGCGGGGTCGGCCGGGCTGGCGCCGGGCACGCTGGTGGTGCCGTCCGCACGGGAGCTGGAGACGCGCTCCGTTCCTGTTCCTGTTCTTGGTCCTGTACCTGGTCCTGTACCTGGACCTGCACCTGTACCTGTTTTTGTTCCTGCTCCGGAGTCCGTGGCCTTTGCCGGGACCACGCGGGTTGTCGAAGCAGCGGACGCGGTGACCGGTGCCGTGGCAGTGGTGGGGACGGAGGACCCGCGGGCACGTTTGCACGCGCTGGCGGTGGGCGGCCGGCATACGGAGGCGGACGCACTGGCGAGGGCGTGGGAACGGTGGGTGGTGGAACGGTCGGGGCATGCCTCGGCAGAGGCGGTGCAGTGCGGGGAGATCCGGGCGGACCTTGCGCGGATGGCGGGTGATTTCGCCTCGGCGACCCGTTTGTGGACGGCTGCGGGGCAGGCTCGGCTGGCATCGCAGGGCCCGGATGCTGCCGAGGTGCAGGATGCGGCAGCGGGCGCCCTGTACTGCTGGACGCAGCTGAAGGACCGGGCTGGGGCACTGGAGCTGGGACCCGCGCTGGTGGGTCTCTTGCGTGCCCTGCCGTCGCTGGATCCGGACCGTCTGCGCCTGGCCGAGCGCCGACTGGAGACGCTGCGTACCCCGGCCGGCGCGCCCTATGGCTCCCGCGTCGTACGGTCCTGACCTTCTGCCGGGCGGGAGCGGGGCGGGGTCAGTACCCGGGGCCACGCTGCCGGGGCCGACCTCGACTTCGGCAGGGCTGAGGACATCGGTCTGCAGGTTTACGGGCGGTGTCGAGCAACCGCCCGCTTGTCAGGAGGCCAGGTGGGCGGGCAGCCCCGCCTCGGCACGCCAGTAGTCCCCGTCGCGCGGGTCGGCCGGCCAACCGATGAGACGCTCGTCCCCCGCCCCGAAGGCCTGAGGAACTTCGGACGGGCATTCGGCGGGTGGCGGGTGGGTGTGGATACTGCTGGGCATGAGGTTCTCGCCTGTTGCCCGAATCCACTTGATGATCACTTTCGTGTTGGTGATGTGCGGAGTGGCGGGTGGGGCCTGCCTCGGCTTGTTGCTGGGTGGGCGAGTGACGGGGGTGCTGGCGGCGACGGCGGCCGGGCTGGGCGCGGGGATCGGATCATTCCTGTCGCGCCGCCACGTGGCCGCTTACCTCCGCCCTGCTCCTGCTCCTGCTCCTACTCCCGCCCCTGCCCCTGTCCCTGCTCCTGCCCCTGCGCCCGGCACTGTCGCGGGCGCGGGTGGGTACGCCGAGGGGATTGCGGATGCGGTGCTGGTCAGCATTGCGGTGTACCAGGCGGCGGTTTTCCCCGTGACGGCTTTCGGGGTCAGCGAGGAGGAGCGCGTCGCGCGGCGGGGCGTCGCATACCGTGTCTGTGCGCATGAGGGTCTGCCGCAGGCGGTGCGGGTCTCGGCGGCTGCGGCGCTGGAGGCGGTTGATCAGGGTGTGGATGCCGAGCGTGCGCATGCTGCGGTGAGGGCGTTGTCGTTGGCCGTCTACGACCAGCGTGCTGCCCGCTGACCCTGCCCTTGTACAAGGGTCTGGGGGCTGGATCGGTTGGGTGGGGTGGGGGTGGGATGGGATGGGCTTGATGGGGTCTCTGCGGCCTGGTGACCCGTCGGAGGTCGGTGGGTACCGACTGCTGGCGCGTTTGGGTGAGGGTGGGATGGGCGAGGTCTTTCTGGCCCGGACGGCCTCGGGGCGGCCTCTCGCGCTGAAGACGGTGCACCGGGATCTGAGCGCGGATGCGGGTTTCGCCGAGCGTTTCGACCGGGAGATCCGTACGAGCGACCGGGTGCGGGGCGCCTGGATGGTCTCGGTGGTCGACTTCAGTCCGCCGGGGGCCGTGTTGCAGTGGCTCGCGACGGAGTACGTGGCGGCGCCCTCGCTGGCGGACTGGGTCCATCGGCACGGGCCGTTGCCGCTGCCCGCTCTGTTGTGCCTGGCCGGGGAGCTGACGGCCGCACTGGTCACGGTGCAGGCAGCCGGGGTCGTTCATCGCGACATCAAGCCGGCGAACGTGCTGCTGGGCCGCGACCGTCCCTTCCTCATCGACTTCGGTATCGCCCGCGTGGTGCGCGACGCCCGCTACACGCAGACCGGCGCGGTCATCGGTACTCCCGGCTACCTCGCTCCGGAGCAGGCCACCGGCGCTGTCGCCTCGGCTCCGGCGGACGTGTTCTCCCTCGCTGCGGTGCTGGTTCATGCGGCGACGGGGCGCGGCCCGTTTCTGGCAGCGGGTGAGGAGCTGACGCTGCCGGCTCTCCTCTACCGAATCGTGCACGAGGAGCCCCGGCTGGACGGTGTCCCGGGGGATCTGGCGCCCTTGCTGCGGGACTGCCTGGCCAAGGATCCGGCCGCGCGCCCCACCGCGGCGGAACTCCTGCAGCGCCTGACGGCTGACGGGCCGGGGCCGGGGGCGGGGCCGGGGGAGTGGGGCACCGCGGTACCGCCTGCCCTGGAGGCTGATGTCGCGCGCCGCGAGGCCGAACTGGCCCGGCTCCTCACTCCGCCGGTGGTGGCGGTGCCCCCGGTACCCGCGGCCCCACCGGCTGTACCATCGCCGTCCACACCTGCCACACCCTCCACACCTGCCACACCGCCCACGGCGTCCGGCGGCGGGCGGTTTTCGGGTCGGAGCCGGCTGCTGGCGGCGGGCTGTGCGGTGGCCGTGGCGGCAGTTCTGGCCTTCTTCCCACTACGGCTCCTCATGGACGGCGACCGTGACCACGGCGGTGGAGGCAAGCCCACCTCGACCCTGACCCCGACCCCGGTCGCGTCTGCGTCGGTATCGGGGCCGGCGGTTCTGCCTGCGGCGTGGGTGGGAACCTGGACCGGCACCGGTCCGGGGACGCCGGATGCGGACGGTGTCACTCGGGCCAGGGCGGGTGCGTTCTCGGTCACGGTGACCTTTAACGCGGGGGCGGTCGGCGAGATCGTGGGCCGGCAGGTCAGTGATGTCAAAGAGCTGGTCACCGGGCGGAACCTGGGTTGTACCGAGGCGTTGGAGCTGCGGCAGATCCGCCAGGCCTCCGCTGTCTTCGCGGCGGTGACCAGTCACCCCACCGATGGTTCGGCGACGTTCGAGTGCCCCCGGGGCAATCTCTACGTCCTCACGATGACGCAGTCCGACCGGTTGACGTTGGAAGCGGAAGGAGCCCAGTCGGCAGGCGCCCCCGAGGCCCTCACCCGCCGAGGCTGACCGACCGACCGATGCCGGCAGACCGAGGCTGACCGACGGACGCCGGTACACCAGGCGGCCGGGGGAGGTGGGTGCCAGGCTGGGAGGAGGCCCATCTGCACACCGGCACAGCGCGGCATGCAGAGGAGTGTCATGTCCTACACCGTGAACGGCGCTGCGGCCCCCGGCCGGCTGCGTACGGCCCTGGGAGCGGCCGCCGCCGCGGCAGCTTTGCTGGCTGCTGCCGCACCGGCCGCCGGAACAGAACCCGGTGCTGTTACAGCGCCTGTGCAGGCGCCTGTGTATGCGCCTGTACCTCCGTGCGGCAGCGGTCAGGTCGCGGCGGACGGCGCCGAACGTCTGGGGGCGAACGCGGTGCGGATCACCGTCGTCAACGAGGGTTCCGCGCCGTGTGTCCTGCGCGGCCACCCTGCCATCGCCCTGGCCGGCCAGGGCTCGCCTGCCCGTGCCAAATCCCTGACGGTCGTCCGTCTGGGCCCGGCGCGTCCGGTGGAGCTGCCCCCCGGCGGTGCGGCTCAGACCCGCATTTCCTTCACGCCGGTACTGGGCGAGGCCGACGGCTACTGCGCCTCGGGTGCCGAGCCCTTCGTCGCGCCCTCGATGGTCCTGGGTGTCGCGGGTGCCCGTCTCCAGCTCGCACCGGACGACGGCGGAAACTTCGCCCTGTGCGGCACCGTGGTCCGCGCCACTGCCTTCCGCCCCGCCTCCTGACCCCTGGGCCTGCGGCGCCCTACGCGCTCAGCGGGGGTTCCAGTGGGCGCGGGTGGCGCCGAAATGGGTCTCGTGTGCCCACACGTGATTGCAGCTGGAGCACTGGAGGTGGAGGAGGCTGCCGGTGTTGGCGAGAAGGTAGCGCCAGTGCGTGGGGCAGGTCCGCCGCTGAGTACAGGGCTCGCAATGGTTGCTGTCGCGGCAGCGAGGACAGGGCACCCAGGCACGACGTCCGGGGTCGGCCTGCGGGTCAAGGGGTAGCACGGTGGTCTCCGCGAGCGGGGAGTATCCCGGCTGCGACGAGGGTGTCGTGGATCTGTTGCTGTTCCGGATCGAGCCCGGAGTACAGCAGGTCGTAAGCGGCTTCTTCGCCGAGGAGGACCTCGACCGGGTTCCAGTCGGGGCCGAGCGCTTCCATCATGTGGGCGCGCCGGAGTGTCTCGTGGGGGGTGAGGTCGAGCGCGAAGTCGACCGGCGCGGACGCGGCAGGTTCGTGGGGGGCCATGTCCTCGAAGTTAGGTAGCCCTTCCTTGGCCGGTCAAGGGAGGGTGTCCGGAGTCACAGCCCCCACCAGCGTCCCGTTCCCCAGCCCCCGTCCACGGCCACACGTCACGCCCGCCCCTCCCACCTCCGGCCCCGAGCCCGCCCTTTCTCCCGGTCCGACTTTGTCTCCGTTCCCCGGCCCACCCCCTGCACAGGCCTCGAGCCGCATCGGCCTCGGCATTCTCGTGACTCGGGTTGGGCAGGGCGGCTGCGCATGCCTGCGGGATTGGGCGCCGTGCGGGGCATTGATGTCGGTGTGCGGTTATGGGGAGGCGGGGCCGTCAGCGACCTGGCCGAAACCTCACTCGGGAGTACCCGGGGGCAGGGTTCAGGTCGGGACCGCGCTCGCTGAGGGGGGTGCGGATTTCCTTGGGCGGCGGCGCCTCGTCCCGTGTCTGCCCTTGGCCTGCCAAGGCTCTGTGCCCCG